>NZ_JBSWSV010000001.1:0-4634491 GCF_056158205.1 Alteromonas sp. AWQ4_252
CCGTTGATAATAGGCGCAGCTTTGCTGAGATTAAAACGAAAAAAGCCCACGCGTTTGAGTGGGCTTTTTCGTGCAATTGGGAGCCTGGCGGTTCACTTCGTGACGAGAAGTACTCTCACATGGGGGTGATGAACGGTGAGCGCAGCGAACGAGGGGTGCCAGTGGCACGTCGAGAGTGAAGAACCGGCAGCAAGGAAGCTGCCGTGGACGTTGCACCAGGGAAGGGATGCTACTTGTCTGTTGAGCAGATCTACATAGGTAAATCCCTACCGATGGGTTGGGTTTGCCGTTGATAATAGGCGCTCTTTGCTGCGCTTATACGAAAAAAGCCCACTCGTTTGAGTGGGCTTTTTCGTGTAATTGGGAGCCTGGCGGTTCACTTCGTGACGAGAACACCTCTCACATGGGGGTGATGAACGGTGAGCGCAGCGAACGAGGGGTGCCAGTGGCACGCCGAGAGTGAAGAACCGGCAGCAAGGAGGCTGCCGTGGACGTTGCACCAGGGAAGGGATGCTACTTGTCTGTTAAGCAGATCTACATAGGTAAATCCCTACCGATGGGTTGGGTTTGCCGTTGATAATAGGCGCAGCTTTGCTGCGCTTATACGAAAAAAGCCCACTCGTTTGAGTGGGCTTTTTCGTGTAATTAGGAGCCTGGCGGTGTGCTACTCTCACATGGGGAAACCCCACACTACCATCGCCGCTAACGCGTTTCACTTCTGAGTTCGGAATGGGATCAGGTGGTACCACGTCGCTATTGCCGCCAGGCAAAAACTGGTTGTTACCGACATCGTCAGTAACTTAACAATTCTGGAAAGCGTGATATCGTCTTCAATCAGAGTAACTCACTACTCTAACTTACTTAATTAGTCAGTCATTTAACTCACAACACTAAATGTCGAAGCCATTTAGGCGTTGTATGGTTAAGCCTCACGGGCAATTAGTACAGGTTAGCTTAATGCCTTGCAACACTTCCACACCCTGCCTATCAACGTTGTAGTCTACAACAACCCTTCAGAGAGGTTAAACCTCAGGGATGACTCATCTTGGGGCTCGCTTCCCGCTTAGATGCTTTCAGCGGTTATCGATTCCGAACGTAGCTACCGGGCAATGCCTTTGGCAAAACAACCCGAACACCAGCGGTTCGTCCACTCCGGTCCTCTCGTACTAGGAGCAGCTCCCCTCAATCATCCAACGCCCACACCAGATAGGGACCGAACTGTCTCACGACGTTCTAAACCCAGCTCGCGTACCACTTTAAATGGCGAACAGCCATACCCTTGGGACCGACTTCAGCCCCAGGATGTGATGAGCCGACATCGAGGTGCCAAACACCGCCGTCGATATGAACTCTTGGGCGGTATCAGCCTGTTATCCCCGGAGTACCTTTTATCCGTTGAGCGATGGCCCTTCCATACAGAACCACCGGATCACTATGACCTACTTTCGTACCTGCTCGACGTGTCTGTCTCGCAGTTAAGCTAGCTTATGCCATTGCACTAACCTCACGATGTCCGACCGTGATTAGCTAACCTTCGTGCTCCTCCGTTACTATTTGGGAGGAGACCGCCCCAGTCAAACTACCCACCAGACACTGTCCACAATCCCGATTAGGGACCTATGTTAGAACATCAAACATACCAGGGTGGTATTTCAAGGACGGCTCCATGCAAACTAGCGTCTGCATTTCAAAGCCTCCCACCTATCCTACACAAGTAGGTTCAATGTTCAGTGCCAAGCTGTAGTAAAGGTTCACGGGGTCTTTCCGTCTAGGTGCGGGTACACAGCATCTTCACTGCGATTTCAATTTCACTGAGTCTCGGGTGGAGACAGCGTGGCCATGGTTACACCATTCGTGCAGGTCGGAACTTACCCGACAAGGAATTTCGCTACCTTAGGACCGTTATAGTTACGGCCGCCGTTTACCGGGGCTTCGATCAAGAGCTTCGCCTAAGCTAACCCCATCAATTAACCTTCCGGCACCGGGCAGGTGTCACACCGTATACGTCATCTTACGATTTAGCACAGTGCTGTGTTTTTAATAAACAGTCCCAGCCACCTGGTCACTGCGGCCCTCATCTGCTCAGGAAGCAAGTTCCATCACAAACAAGGGCGTACCTTCTCCCGAAGTTACGGTACAATTTTGCCGAGTTCCTTCACCCGAGTTCTCTCAAGCGCCTTAGTATTCTCTACCTGACCACCTGTGTCGGTTTGGGGTACGGTTCACATAATCATAAGTTTAGAAGCTTTTCCTGGAAGCAGGGCATCAACAACTTCACCACCTTGGTGGCTCGTCTCGTGTCTCGGCCTTAGAATTCCGGATTTACCTAAAATTCCAGCCTACTCACTTTCACTTGGACAACCAACGCCAAGCTTGCCTAGCCTTCTCCGTCCCTCCATCACTGATTATATAAGTACGGGAATATTAACCCGTTTCCCATCGACTACGCATCTCTGCCTCGCCTTAGGGGCCGACTTACCCTGCCCTGATTAGCATGGGACAGGAAACCTTGGTCTTCCGGCGTGGGGGTTTTTCACCCCCATTATCGTTACTCATGTCAGCATTCGCACTTCTGATACCTCCAGCAAACTTCACAGTTCACCTTCAACGGCTTACAGAACGCTCCCCTACCCAGCAAGTAAACTTGCTGCCGCAGCTTCGGTGTATTGCTTAGCCCCGTTACATCTTCCGCGCAGGCCGACTCGACTAGTGAGCTATTACGCTTTCTTTAAAGGGTGGCTGCTTCTAAGCCAACCTCCTAGCTGTCTTAGCCTTCCCACATCGTTTCCCACTTAGCAATATTTTGGGACCTTAGCTGGCGGTCTGGGTTGTTTCCCTCTTCACGACGGACGTTAGCACCCGCCGTGTGTCTCCCGGATAGTTCTCTTTGGTATTCGGAGTTTGCAAAGGGTTGGTAAGTCGGGATGACCCCCTAGCCTTAACAGTGCTCTACCCCCAAAGGAATTCGTCCGAGGCTCTACCTAAATAGATTTCGGGGAGAACCAGCTATCTCCCGGTTTGATTGGCCTTTCACCCCCAGCCACAGGTCATCTCCACCTTTTTCAACAGGTGTGAGTTCGGTCCTCCAGTTGATGTTACTCAACCTTCAACCTGCCCATGGCTAGATCACCGGGTTTCGGGTCTATACCTAGCAACTAGACGCGCAGTTAACACTCGCTTTCGCTACGGCTCCCCTAAACGGTTAACCTTGCTACTAAATATAAGTCGCTGACCCATTATACAAAAGGTACGCAGTCACCCCATCACTAAGCACCCTGCTTGATTTGGCGCGGTTTACCGTTGGCTGCCTCGCAGGTCAACGTTACGCTCAATCAGGCTGTTTGCACTTTGTGAGTCTCATCACTAAGGCGCTTAGTGATGGGGCTCCCACTGCTTGTACGTATACGGTTTCAGGTTCTATTTCACTCCCCTCACAGGGGTTCTTTTCGCCTTTCCCTCACGGTACTGGTTCACTATCGGTCAGTAAGGAGTATTTAGCCTTGGAGGATGGTCCCCCCATCTTCAGTCAAGATAACACGTGTCCCGACCTACTTAATATGTGCTAATTGCCACTTCGTGTACGGGACTATCACCCTGTACCGTTAAACTTTCCAGAATATTCCACTATGACAACTAACATCGGCTAGTCCCCTTTCGCTCGCCGCTACTAAGGGAATCTCGGTTGATTTCTTTTCCTCCGGGTACTTAGATGTTTCAGTTCCCCGGGTTTGCCTCTACATGCTATGTATTCACATGCAGATACCCGCAAGCGGGTGGGTTTCCCCATTCGGACATCGATGGCTCAAATGCGTTTTGTCAACTCGCCACCGCTTTTCGCAGACTTACACGTCCTTCATCGCCTCTTACTGCCAAGGCATCCACCGTATACGCTTAGTCACTTAACCATACAACCCTAAATAGCTTCTGCTTTGCTTCCTGTATTTCGCGGCTCGTCCTCGCTTACTCAGTCACATACGATATGTATGCTCCTTCGCTCGCTCGTCGTTTCGCTCATCCAGAAACCAAATCATCGCTATTTCCTCTTATCCACATGAGTAAGGGATAGAGTTAATAGCTATTACCTCAACTTCCAAAGGTTGCGACAACCTAAAAGGATGGAAGATAAAGCGCCAACCCCGCCTTTTTGTCCAGGGTTAGGTGAGATGTTATCTCTGTTGTATGCATGACTGTCTAATCAATTACATTGCAGCTTACGCTGCGCCGTTTGTCAGATAGAGTAGCGTGAAAGAACATCTTTTCGATATTCTCAGTTACTCAATTTGATTGATTACTAATATCAGCTTTCCAAATTGTTAAAGAACAGGTTTAGAGTAAAAAACCCTAATCAATACTCACTTAATAAGCGGTTATTCATTAGGATTTCAGTTCCTCTTCACGACCATAAAAACGCTTATTTCTTTCGCAATCAAGGAAGAGGAAATCGTAGTGTGCAAGTAGCACAAGAGATTTTCTCTGACGCCGAGTGCGGGAGAAATGGTAGGCTTGGGCAGACTTGAACTGCCGACCTCACCCTTATCAGGGGTGCGCTCTAACCAGCTGAGCTACAAGCCTGTTCTTGCTTCTGCCTTGGCTCGTATTGCCGCGCTTGGTTTCGTCGCTCTTCAGTCACATACTTTATGTATGCTCCTTCATCGCTCCTCAAGTCGCGCACCACTACAAACCAATTCATCGCAATAACTCGCGTTATTTTGATGAGTCAAGCACACTTGCTACTTTAGCGAGCTGGTAAATGGCCAGTCGATTTTACATCGACGGTTAAGCTATTTACCGCGACACTTGCGAAGCAAGTATAAAAGCAACTGGTGGAGCTAAGCAGGATCGAACTGCTGACCTCCTGAATGCAAATCAGGCGCTCTCCCAGCTGAGCTATAGCCCCATAATTGGTCGTTCTTTTAATAACAAAACAATCTGTGTGAACACTGCGCTAAAAGGCAGTTGACGATTTTTAAGGTAAGGAGGTGATCCAACCCCAGGTTCCCCTAGGGTTACCTTGTTACGACTTCACCCCAGTCATGAAACACAAAGTGGTAATCGTCCTCCCGAAGGTTAGACTAACTACTTCTTTTGCATCCCACTCCCATGGTGTGACGGGCGGTGTGTACAAGGCCCGGGAACGTATTCACCGCAGTATGCTGACCTGCGATTACTAGCGATTCCGACTTCACGGAGTCGAGTTGCAGACTCCGATCCGGACTACGATATTCTTTAAGGGGTCCGCTCCACATCGCTGTCTCGCTTCCCTCTGTAAATACCATTGTAGCACGTGTGTAGCCCTACACGTAAGGGCCATGATGACTTGACGTCGTCCCCACCTTCCTCCGGTTTGTCACCGGCAGTCTCCTTAAAGTGCCCAACTTAATGCTGGCAACTAAGGACAAGGGTTGCGCTCGTTGCGGGACTTAACCCAACATCTCACGACACGAGCTGACGACAGCCATGCAGCACCTGTGTCAGAGTTCCCGAAGGCACTAATCCATCTCTGGAAAATTCTCTGCATGTCAAGTGTAGGTAAGGTTCTTCGCGTTGCTTCGAATTAAACCACATGCTCCACCGCTTGTGCGGGCCCCCGTCAATTCATTTGAGTTTTAACCTTGCGGCCGTACTCCCCAGGCGGTCTACTTAGCGCGTTAGCTTCGCTACGCACGAATTAAATTCACACACAGCTAGTAGACAGCGTTTACGGTGTGGACTACCAGGGTATCTAATCCTGTTCGCTACCCACACTTTCGGACATGAGCGTCAGTCTTTGGCCAGGGAGTCGCCTTCGCCACTGATGTTCCTCCAGATATCTACGCATTTCACCGCTACACCTGGAATTCCACTCCCCTCTCCAAGACTCTAGTCTGCCAGTTCTAAATGACCATCCCAGGTTGAGCCCGGGGCTTTCACATCTAGCTTAACAAACCGCCTGCGTCCGCTTTACGCCCAGTAATTCCGATTAACGCTCGCACCCTCCGTATTACCGCGGCTGCTGGCACGGAGTTAGCCGGTGCTTCTTCTGTTGTTAACGTCACAGCTGGCAGGTATTAACTACCAACCTTTCCTCACAACTGAAAGTGCTTTACAACCCGAAGGCCTTCTTCACACACGCGGCATGGCTGCATCAGGGTTTCCCCCATTGTGCAATATTCCCCACTGCTGCCTCCCGTAGGAGTCTGGGCCGTGTCTCAGTCCCAGTGTGGCTGATCTTCCTCTCAGAACAGCTAGAGATCGTCGCCTTGGTGAGCCTTTACCTCACCAACTAGCTAATCTCACTTGGGCCTCTCTTCAGGTAGGAGCTAAAAGCCCCCTTTGGTCCGTAGACGTTATGCGGTATTAGCAGTCGTTTCCAACTGTTATCCCCCTCCCAAAGGCAAGTTCCCAAGCATTACTCACCCGTCCGCCACTCGTCAGCAAATAGCAAGCTATTCCTGTTACCGTTCGACTTGCATGTGTTAGGCCTGCCGCCAGCGTTCAATCTGAGCCATGATCAAACTCTTCAATTAAAATCGAAAAACTATTTATGAATCGTCGGTTGACACTCTTAACGAGTGCCCACACAGATTGTCTTGTTATAAATTGTTAAAGAACATTGTTGCTAACTTCGTTAGCAGCCTCAGTGGTTTCCCCTGAAGCGGGACGCGCATTCTACGCGTTTCGTTTTCAGTGTCAACAACTTTTTGAAATTTATTTCGAAGCGTTGTTAGCTCTAAAAACTTGTTATAACAATTGTTTGCAACATCTGTTATAACTACTTCTTCGTGTCCCGTTTGACGTTCCCCGTCGAAGTGGTGCGCATTGTATGGATTTCTAAAAGAACGTCAACACCTATAACAAAAATAATTGCGTTTATTGATTTAAGTGGTTACTTTACGAACTAAACATACATTTTTTGTACAATTTGAACTAATTGCGTATACAGTTGTTCATATAAAGTAATCATAATGCTTAATCTGATAAACCATAAGTCAAATAAAAGGGGGAGCTGATGTCTCCTAAAAACAGTTTGCGTGTATTAGTGGTAGCAATGTGTTTCCCTGCATTGAGTTTCGCATCGCCGGTAACCGAGGAAAAACCGGTGGATGAATTTCAGGTAAAATTCCTGAAGCGTCAGGTTGATCAAAACATGTCTATTGGTCGTGCTATTCGATCTATTGCCAGCCATTATCCCCAGGACGTTGTGTCTATTGTTGATGTAGCATTGGATACTTACCCTGATAAATACCGTGAAATCATTTTTGCTGCTATCTCTGCACAACCTGCTTCTACCGAAGATATAGTGCAAATGGCAATAGAAAAAGAAGTCGCTTCGTGTCCAAACATTGTTAAGTTGGCTATAAAAGCAGAACCAAGCTACGTCGACTTCGTTGTACAAGCCGCGGCATTGGCTACACCTGACGAATTAGATGAGATCGTACGGGTTGCAGTACAAACCGAACCAGACTCGGCCGACCGTATTGTACAAACACTATCTAAAGAGCATCCAAACAAAGTCATAGAGATATTAACAACTGCTCTCGATACCGTTCCATATGTTGGCGAGTATGTGGTTGACGCACTACTTGCGGTTTTCCCCGCACAAAGTGATGAAGTTATCTCTACAGCTTTACATGAAACGTCTTCCGAAAAAGAACAGGCTATACGTATTCTGGAAACAGCGCAGAGTTATGGTGTGACAGACGAAAAACTCGAAGAATATGGGCTGTCTGCTGGATTAACAACTGAGCAGATCGCTCAGGTTATTAATAATTAAACAGCAATTTCAACCTGATTTCTGCCCTTTCCTTTTGCTGAATAGAGCGCGGCATCTGCCCGCTCTATTATAGCGGTAAGCGATTCATTTTTATAACAAGCTGTTATCCCCGCACTCATCGTAATGTCCACCCCTTCAATTGCTTCCTGCTCGACTCTTTCCCGCCAACGCTCAACCAACACATAAGCGCTTTCAATAGATGTAAAGGGTAGTAAAGCTACAAACTCCTCCCCACCCCATCTGGCCAGTACATCAGAATGCCGAATATCTGCCAGAATAATATCGCCAAAGCTCTTTAATACTTTGTCGCCAATATTGTGTCCGTATGTGTCATTGACTGATTTAAAGTGGTCAATATCCAAAATAACAAGAGTGCAAACCTCCTCGTGATGAAGTTTCATCATATCATTGAACGCTGATTCGAATTTGCTTCTGTTATACAGCCCTGTTAGCTGATCAGTTAGCGCCAGCAACGACAACCTGTCTTGTTGTATTTGAATTTGTCGGTATGCCGATTCACGGGTACGTTCGTATAATCGAAAGATGAGCACCTGAACCACAGCCACTTCAACTATATTCATCAACGCATTAAACGAAAAGGTATGTACGGTTTCTAATGTATACTGCTGCCAACATATGTAGGTTGTAAGCGCAAATATATATAAGGAAAATAATGAACCTCCGCCCCGCCCTAACAAAAAAAATGTGAGTGGCGGTATAACGGTTGCCCATAGTATCGAATAGTGAAGCCCATTGCTCAAAAGCAAATATGCCGACAATAGAACAGTGACATAGGTAGCGACTACCCACGTACACACGCGCACATTCCCCGACTTTCTGAACCACACATACAGGGCAGTTGATATTACGACACCGGTAATATCCAATGCCGCGATGGTTCTGTTTTCGAAAATAAACCAGTTAGTAAAACTTAGAATCGAAAAAATAATGATGATCAGCAGCAATGCCTGGAAAATTAACCTTACCCGCCAGAAGTCTCTTTCATGAACCTGATAAGCTGAAAAGGTTTTTACTAGATTGAATCGCATGTGGCTTTCTGAACCGTATCATTTTTTAAGTGTAGTCATTCCATAGTATTTCTCTATTTTTGCACTGAAAAAGCCGCAGAAAAAAGGCCATCATGATGATGGCCCTCTTAAATTAAGGTTACGCGTCTTATTATTTAGTCTGCACCAAACAAATCGCGGGTATACACCTTGTCGAGCACATCATTGATGTCGTCAGTTATACGGTTAGCCACAATGACATCAGACATTTCCTTGAAGGCATCCAAGTCGTTAACCACTCGTGAGTTAAAGAACTCATCTTCAGTGAGCACTGGCTCGTAAACCACAACCTCGATACCTTTGGCTTTGATACGCTTCATGATCCCCTGAATTGCACTGGCACGGAAGTTATCAGAACCGGTTTTCATAATGAGGCGATACACGCCTACAATTTTCGGTTTGCGATTAATGATGGAATCGGCTATGAAATCCTTGCGGGTTCGGTTTGCATCAACAATGGCCTGAATCATGTTGTTAGGCACATTACTGTAGTTTGCCAACAACTGCTTGGTATCTTTCGGCAGGCAATATCCGCCATAACCAAAGCTTGGATTGTTGTAATGCTTGCCAATACGTGGGTCTAAACCAACACCTTCAATAATTTGCTTGGTATTTAAGCCGTGAGCTTCTGCGTAGCTATCCAACTCGTTAAAGTACGCCACACGCATAGCAAGGTAAGTATTAGCGAACAACTTGATGGCTTCTGCTTCAGTGCTGTCGGTAAATAATACCTCAACATCTTCTTTAATGGCGCCTTGTTGCAACAGTGCAGCAAATGTTTTCGCCCGCTCGCTCTGCTCACCGATAACGATTCGGCTTGGATAAAGGTTATCGTACAGCGCTTTGCCTTCACGCAGAAACTCCGGAGAGAAAATGAGGTTTTCAGTGCCGTGTTCTTCTTTGGCTTGCTGGGTAAAACCAACAGGTACGGTAGATTTCACCACCATCACAGCGTTAGGGTTAACTGCCATCACCGACTTAATTACCGCATCAACACTACCTGTATTGAAGTAATTGGTTTGTGGGTCGTAATCTGTGGGAGTGGCAATTACCACGAAATCAGCATCTTTATAGGCTTCTTCAGCGTCCAGGGTCGCTTTCAGATTGAGCTCTTTCTCTGATAAATACTGCGAGATTTCTTTGTCTTCAATGGGCGACTTTCTTGCATTTAGCAACTCGACTTTTTCAGGCACAAGATCCACAGCGACCACTTCATTGTGCTGCGCGAGTAATACTGCGTTCGATAACCCCACGTATCCTGTACCCGCTACGGCTATTTTCCGCATATTTTTTGTACCTTCCATTTAATCTATCTCCAATTTTTGGTAATTCATAAACCACTATCATTCCATAGTAATTTTAAATAATGATGAAAGCCAATGCTATATTCATGCCACTGACAATAAGCGCTTTCATTCTTGTATTTGTGCTCTCTTGTCGAAAGCTACCATGCATTCTTCCACAGCTTTAATTGCAAAGTTCTCTCGTTTCAAGGTCAAGTTAGGGCTGTAGCATGGGTCGAGACTAATATAGGAAGCCCATTTATCCTGTAAATAACTTAGTTCACGATTAAACCGCATTGCCTTTTCAGGCGAAATATCTAACCCTCTGCTTACAGATTCATGGTGAAAAAGTTCGGCTTCGGCGCAGTAAACGTTGTTAAGGCCTAACTCTCTTATTTTCAAACAAAAGTCGACATCGTTAAATGCAACAGCAAGATCTTTTTCATTTAACCCACCCACTTTTGCAAAATCCGTTTTCTTTACAAGCAAGCACGCTGCCGTCACAGCACTATAGTTGCTGGTAGCGTTAATGCGGTTTAAATAGCCGGTGTGCAGCCTGGGAAAGTTCTTGTGTGCATGTCCCGCACCTCCACCGTAACCTAAAACGACTCCGGCGTGCTGAATTCTCGTATCGGAATAAAGCAATTTCGCCCCTACACATCCCACATCTTTTCGTTCTACATGCCCTACCATAAAGTTAAGCCATTCTGGCGAAATAACTTCAATGTCGTTATTAATAAGGCCGATAATACTGCCTCTGGCATATTCCACACCAAAGTTGTTTATCGCTGAATAATTGAATGGAAATGGGTATTGCAATACCCGAATATTGTCCAGTGAAGCAAGATATTCAAAATAGGTTAAGCTCTCTGGGTCATCAGAACCGTTGTCGATTAGCAGTATTTCGTAGTTTCTATAAGTAGTTTTTTCACGAATAGATTCAATACATGCTTTGACGAGCGATTTCCCATTTTTCGTTGGGATAATAAGGCTAACCAAAGGAGCGGTATTCGGCCACATGATTCGGTTAAGCATTTTAGCTTCGTCAACGACTACACTCGCTTGTGTATATTTCTCCAAACTCGCCTTCACAGTTTGAAGCATATTTGTGACCCCATTCGCTTCAACGGCATGTTGTATTAGCGGAGTTGGTAAATGTTTAATCGTAAGTGACTTGCAACACATCACTAGTTCGGTCAACACGCTAGAAATTGCGGAGTCCACCGTTAAGGAAATAGACTTCAGTAATTCCGATTCAAGAAAAACGCCTGTTCTAATATAAGCCGTGGAAAAATGTAAATCCGGATTCCAGTCAGGTAAAAATCTCGGTGCGGCCCTTTTACCTTTGACATTTATAGTGTCCGTGTCGCTGTAAACGAGATCTGCGCCGACCAAACCGCACGAAAATTCGGATATACTTTCGGGATGTATTCTGTCTCCCCCTTGTATAAATAGGGTTGGTATCGTGAAGTCATAAGGATTGAGCGATAACTCGGCTTCATTGGCAAGTGCCAAGCAAAGGCAGTTTAAGGCTCCCAATTCGTTGACGTGAGCCACCGTCGCCGACAAATCCTTTTCTCCAAAAATTATGGCTTGCCACTTAGCCACAGGTTTATCCGCTTCACCTTTGCGTTGTGCTTTTTGAAAAGCAAGCCAACTGTCATAGAGTTGCTGTGTTTGCTTAGCGGTTGGCGCATCATAAAAAAGCCCCGCTTTTCTCACTGAGCGAATGTAAAACCCAGTCAAGCGTTCATTCTGTTTTAATTTTGCTTTAAATGAGGTTGGAATTAGCTGTAAACCCGCACGCACTGAGCGCATTAGTATTTTTTTCATTTAGGCGTTTTTTGTCTGCGAAATTAAAAAGCCGTTTTAAAAGAAAACGGCTTTGCAGTCTAACATATGACTAAGGTATAAGTTTAGTCACCAGTTCCTAATCGCTCACCCTGATAGCTACCATCTTGTACGGCTTTCCACCAGGCTTCGTTATTCAGGTACCATTCAACGGTTTTGCGAATACCACTTTCAAAGGTTTCCTGTGGAGACCAACCCAGCTCACGCTGAATTTTACCGGCGTCGATGGCGTAGCGCATATCGTGCCCTGGACGATCTTGCACGTAAGTGATTTGCTCAGCGTATGGTGCATCTTTGGGCTTAACGTCATCCAAAATGGTGCAAATGGTTTTCACCACATCAATGTTTTGCTTTTCGTTATGGCCGCCAATGTTGTAGGTTTCGCCAATTTTGCCCTTCAGCGCCACCAGCACCAATGCACGGGCATGATCTTCCACATACAACCAATCGCGAATTTGATTGCCCTTACCGTAAACAGGCAATGGCTTACCGGCCAAGGCATTCAAAATAACTAATGGAATGAGCTTTTCAGGGAAGTGATAAGGGCCGTAGTTGTTCGAGCAGTTAGTCACCAAGGTAGGCAACTTATAGGTGCGAAGCCAGGAACGCACTAACTGATCAGAGCTGGCTTTACTGGCAGAATACGGTGAACTTGGCGCATAAGGTGTAGTTTCCGTAAACAATGGAAGCTCTGTTCCTGGTTCAACTTCATCCGGGTGAGGAAGGTCACCGTATACTTCATCGGTTGATATATGATGGAACTTGAACCCGGCTTTTTTGTCGCCTTCAAGAGCCGACCAATAGGCACGAGCTTGCTCAAGCAAGGTGTACGTACCCACTACGTTGGTTTGAATAAATTCACCCGGCCCATCAATAGAACGGTCGACGTGAGATTCCGCAGCCAGATGCATAATGATGTCGGGCTGATGAGTATCGAATACGCGCTTTACCTCTGCACCATCACAAATATCCACTTTTTCGAAGTGATAGCGCTCACTGTCATCCACTTTTTTTAGTGATTCTAAGTTCCCCGCGTAGGTTAACTTGTCGAGGTTAATTACCGTATGGTCGGTATCGTTAATTAAATGGCGAACTACCGCAGAGCCAATAAAGCCCGCACCGCCTGTTACTAAAATGGTTTTGCTCATGAAAGATACTCTACTTTACGCTTTCAGCTCATCCATCATGGCCGACAATTGCTTGCGCCAGTGAGTAGGATGCAGTGAAGAAAAGGTGTCGCGGGTCAGGGTTTTATCTAACACGCTGTAATGGGGTCGCTTCGCCGGTGTAGGATATTGGGATGACGGAATGGGGTTCACAGGTACAGCTTTTTCAAGCAAGCCTTTTTCAATACCCAACTCTTGAATGGCTAAGGCAAAATCATACCAGCTACATACGCCTTCATCTGTCCAGTGATACACACCCTGGGTTTTATTTTGCGCGGCGAACACACACGCTTCTGCCAACCCTTGCGCCCAGGTGGGAGTTCCCACCTGGTCGTCAATCACGCCAAGCTGTGGCTTTTCTGCCATCAGGCGCAGCATGGTTTTTACAAAATTACTGCCATGGGAAGAATACACCCAGGCAGTGCGAATTAAGCAGCTTGCATCTGGCAAAGTAGACAACAGTGCCTTTTCACCCTCTGCTTTGGTTTTACCGTAAACACCCTGAGGCTCAATAGCATCATCTACGGTGTAGGGCGTGCCCTTCTGGCCGTTAAACACATAATCGGTAGATACGTGCACCAAGAATAAACCGTTATTTTTGCAATAATTTGCCAGGTTTTGCACACCGGTGGTGTTAATAAGTGCAGCAGCGGCTTCATCCGTTTCAGCTTTGTCAACGGCTGTATACGCCGAAGCGTTAATTACTGCGGTAGGTTTAATACTATCTAGCTTTTCTGCTAAGGCGTCAGGCTGCGTAATATCAATATCATCACGACCTAAGCACTCAGCATTACTGCCTAAAATGCGCATGAGTTCAAATGACAACTGCCCGGATTTTCCAATAACCACAATACTCATGGTAAGCCTCAGAATGTGGGAGCGTTAACAAACGCTGTACCGTCGGCATCTTTGCCAGACAGCGATGGCGCTTCACCATTAACCAGTGGCCATTGAATGCCAATGGTTGGGTCGTCATACTTTACCGACACTTCAGATTCCGGGTGATAATAGTCAGTACATTTATACACGAACTCAGCAGATTCACTGGTTACGTAGAAACCGTGGGCAAAACCAGCCGGTACCCATAGTTGGCGCTTGTTTTCTGCAGACAGATACACGCCTACCCATTTACCAAAGGTATCGGAGTTTTTGCGCATGTCCACAGCCACGTCGAATACTTCACCCGACACCACACGTACCAGCTTGCCCTGGGTTTGCTGCAGCTGATAATGAAGGCCACGTAAAATGCCCTGTTTGGATTTGGAGTGATTGTCTTGCACAAAATCAACGTCTGCGCACTCTTTCTTAAACCAATCGGTGCGGAAGGTTTCTAAAAAGAAACCGCGCTCGTCGCCAAATACTTTTGGCTCGATAATTTTGACATCCGGGATGTCGGTTTTAATAACCTGCATAAATTTGTTCCACTAATGATGTACCAGAAACATCATTTGGTTAATTTTTAGAGTAACAACGCAATCATAGCTATTCATCATTGCGTTACATGAATCTTACCTAAACCTTGAGTAACCATCATGACAACGACTTATACGCTACTCATCTAATCCCTTCGTAACTTTAAAATTATCAAACTCTATAAACGTTACTTTGGAAGGACTCCAAGATGGATCGTTCCCACCATAAAATGAGCTATACATGAAATAATCAATTTGGGAGGACATGTTACCTGTTAAATTTAAGCCCGTCTTTTCAACCAATTTATTACCATCAACAAACAGAGCTGCGACGCCATCAGCGCTTCCGATCCCAGAATTCAATTTCACATATATTGATATTTTGTGCCACTCACCTTTCGCAAAGGTAAAGTCACCTGAAGGGGTTACATCATCACCACACCGGTTTTTCCGATCCTGGTGGTAAATATACAAAACAGGCTTACCCTCATGCCGCCACATTAACCGGACAGACCAACCATTAGGGTCTATAGGTTTACACCCCGTTGTAGCTTTTCCTCCCCCTAAACCGTGTATCTTTCCTCCTTTTACAAACTCAAACTGAGAGCCTATTCTCATATCAAACGAGAGAGTTGCTTCGGTCACACTGTTAGTTAGTTTGAATCGCTTTCCAATAAAAGGAGTTCCGGTTGGAGATGGTTGATATATCTGACGAACGACTAAACCACTCTCGATGTCATCAGACTCTTTTTTTATTTGCAAACCATCAGAAAACCAGTGCTGTTGTTGCATGTTTTCGAAGTCTTCGTAAAATAAAAAAGAGGCATTTTCCTTATCACCTGGAAATAAACCTCTTAGAAAAACTAGCCCAACAATAATAAACGATAAAATTGTGAGCTTTATAAGTTTGGAAAGCACTGCGCCTGTACCCTTGGACTTTGTTATTTTACTCTATCTTTAATCACTTTTAGTAGATATGTACCATAACCACTTTTAACCAGTGACGCTGCCAGTTTTTCCAATTGGGCTGCGTCAATATAACCCATACGAAATGCAACCTCTTCTGGACAACAAATTTTAAGGCCTTGCCGCTTTTCAATGGCAGCCACGAAGTTGGCTGCATCGAGCAAAGAGTCAAGCGTGCCCGTATCTAACCAAGCTGACCCTCGCCCCATAAGTTCCACTTTTAATGAGCCATCCTGAAGGTAGAGATTATTAAGATCGGTAATCTCAAGCTCTCCCCGGTGTGAAGGTTTTACATCTTTGGCGAAATCGACAACGCGATTATCATAGTAATAAAGGCCTGTTACTGCATAATTTGACTTAGGAATAGCAGGCTTCTCTTCAATTGATAAGGCATTCCAGTCGTTATCAAAATCCACTACGCCATAACGCTCAGGGTCAGTGACATGGTAGCCAAAAACTGTAGCGCCGTGCTCTTGTCCGTAGGCATTTTTTAGAGACTGTCGAAGATCATGACCATAATAAATGTTATCACCCAGAATAAGGGTACAAGCGTCGTTACCGATAAAATTCTCACCGATCAAGAAGGCTTGGGCCAAGCCATCAGGGGAAGGTTGCACTGCGTACTGGACATTGATACCTAGCTCACTGCCATCGCCGATTAGTTCAATAAAGCGGTGTTGTTCTTCTGGGGTGGTGATGATCAAGATGTCACGGATACCCGACATCATCAGCGTAGCTAACGGGTAGAAGATCATAGGTTTGTCGTAAACGGGCATAAGCTGCTTACTTACCACTTTAGTAAGTGGATGTAATCGTGTGCCCGATCCACCGGCTAGTATTATTCCTTTTCGCATGGCTGCCTCATTGAAACTGTTTAAAGTTTAGGTAAATATCTTTTTAATTCTTACCACATGGATAACTGTTTTCATAGATAGGAATCTAGTAACTCATATTCATCAGACAAAAGATGGGCAAATTTTTGCAGATCCTTTGGTAAAGTAGAACGAATCCTGATGCTATTCTCAAAACCCGAAGGTAGTTTTCTTGAAAGTAGATCTTCCAGCCTTGCAATATCGCGCTTCCAGTTCATTTCAGAACCTATAAAATTAAAGTCTTGGGGTAAAAACTCGCTGAAAAATCGACTATATACTTTTGTTAGCTCTTCAAAGCCACTCTCTTCCATCATAGCCACAAAAAGATACTTCGCATTATTCAGCTTTCTTCTCTCTGCCAACTCAAGGAGCTTTTGATACAACGGAACCGGTTCTTCATGGTCCAATATCCAATTGAACTGCCTCCACAATCTTTCTAGGGGATCTGCTATCCAGCAGATTGAAGACGCAGATGGATATATAAGCTTCGCCTCTCGGGAGGGTTGTAAGACACCGTGGATAACCTTTACTTTCGAGGTAAGTGGTAAACGTTCGCTTCCCAATGAGGTGATGCAACCTGGTGGTTTTCTAATACAGAAAACTTCAGTTTTTCCATATGAAGCTTTCAAAGTGCTAAGGGTTAAATACTCAGAAACAAAGGGTATTTGATGGGACAACAACGTTACAGTACTTTCACTTTTCGTGTTGCTATTATAGATCAAAGGTGCCTGTTTGTTCTCTGATTCTGGATGAGAGAAAAAACCTTTAACTGTCAGTAAAGAGTGCTTTACCCTTCCAGAAATAAAATCTAAAAAGTAACCTCGCTTTTTTACGGATTTAATGCTTCTTTCCAATACTTTAAATTTAAGAGCATCGTTCTCATCTGAGCATGTATCTTTTTTTTCTATTACGAACTTCGCAATCAACAAACCAGCCTTATCATCAAAATTTATAAATTCTGACGTGAGCTGTTCAAAACTTTTAATCCCTAGCCTCTGAACTCTCACCTTTTTTTGCTCTAGATTTTCAGCATCTTTAATTAGCACCTCACTATTACCAACGTGAAAATCATTACAGAAAAAAACTAGTTGTTTAATTAAGACTTTTTTTAGTTGCCAGAAAGTCGATCCTGAAAGGATTGAATAGTTTAAATCAGACGTATTAGCCTGATGCTGTAGAAATGTATCTAGGGACGAGTACAGGAAATCAGCTTCAAATCTATTGAACCACCTTTTATATTCTAACCCCTCAAATGAGTAGCCTGTGTTAACACGATAGTTTGTTTTCTGAAGCACATGGTGGTTGACATGGACGTCTAGTGAATTAAGCATATCTGAAACAATGCTCCCGCCACTAAAGGCATTTTCTGAGTAAGCCCGCAGAATAAACTTGTCATGACCTATATCGCATATTTTTTTGCGTAATAGATTGAGTGTATTAGAACTCTCTTTTCCCGAAATATCTATAACACCAGACTGCCCATGCCTTTTCACTGATTGATTATAGCCAGACTCTATTAAACTTAATTCAAATCGTATGTAAGCAAGAAACTTTAGATTTGGTAAAACCTCAGCTAATAACGCGACTTTCTTAAAAAAGAACTCTGATGATAACAGTATGCACTCTGCCCCGAGCGACTCTGCTTCATCACATAACTTGTCAAACCTCTCAGCGCTAAAGCTTAATTCCCCCATAGTATTTCTTTCGAAAATACTCATGAGATTTCCTGAACTGATTCCATTGGGGTCAATATCGTGCTCAGGATAATAGATATTATGATTTAACAGATATTTCCTATTCTCCACACACCACTTTTGTATGGCAGAAGTGCCTGTTTTAGGAGGTCCTATATGTACATAAAACTTCATGTCTGGTGATACTGCCCTAACATTGTTGACATTTATCTCTACTTCTTAGAATGCGACGCTAGTATTCCGTCAACAATTTTCTTAAATTTTGTATTATAGATCTCTTGCGAATATTCCAGACGTGCTTTTTGTAATGCAGCGTTCCCTAGAGGTAATAGCATAGATTTATTTTTTGCAATTTCCTTTAATGCGTCTGCAATAAGATCCGGTCTTTTAAATGGAAACAACATACCACTGTGCTCACCTACTGTTTCCAAGATTGCTCCATAATCATATCCCAAAACAACCCTTCCATTGCTCATTGCTTCAGCAACTGTTCTACCGAAGGATTCCTGAAACCAAGACAGACTTAAGACAATATCGCTAGTTTGTATCGCTTCTTCGACATTCTGTTTATATCCTCCATAAACAATATTTTTTGTCGGATATTTTTTTTCAGCACATTTGACGTCGTTGGTAATTGGCCCATAAAGCGAAAACTGGATATCTGTAGCTATGCAAGCGTGGGCAATATAGAAAAAGTCTTCTACTCCCTTTTTTTGTATATTACTGCCAATCAGGCACACTTTCAGGGGAGAATATAGATCAATCGGCCTCACTCTCTCAGGCTGCTCAACCTGATTATGTAAAACAAAAACACGATCTTCTAAATCTAACCATTCCGCAGTAAAGTGTGAGTTGGCTACAAAATAGTCTGTCCATCCGCTCAGTCGTTCAGCGGTTTGTTTCGCTGTTTCCTGCAGTAAGCTGCGAATATGCTCATCTTGTTCGGGAAGCTCTCTTACATGTGTCACAACCGGGACTTTGGCGTTCTTTGCGGCTCGGTAAGGCTCATGCATCATTATTGTGTTTATATAAACGAGTGCAACCGAATTGCTTTGTATGTAAGAAGTTAAATAACTTTCAATGATTGATGAAGCGGTTTTGCAGCTCGTAAACCATTGCAAAGGCAAAAAAATGATTCGATGTGATTTTGGAAGCAATCTGCTTACATACTCTGTATTAGTTGCGTTTGGAAGTACAAGCGTAACTTTGAATCCAGAAACATGGGCGGCATCAACTAAATCTTCGAAGCTTAATTCAGCACCGAATAGTTGCTGAGATACGCTATGAGCAACAAGAAGAATATGTGCCCCATCAGAACCAGCTGTTCCATCGCATGTCACCGGCTCAGAAAAGTTCCAACCATGTGTTAATGCATTCCAGGTTGGGGATATGGTTGAATTCAATTTTTTCTTATATCGAAAGGCACTTGGAACAAAGAGTGGTGAGGGCGCATAATCCAATGCTTCGCCAGAAGCCCAAAAATGATCGTACAACGTCCCACCCATCCTATTAACGTCAGAGTAGCGCTCAAGATACCATGAGTTATCGAGCGCTCTACGCCATCGATGAATTTCTTGGTCTGAAAGCCCTCTGGACAATGCGCTAGCGCATAACTCAGAAGGGACAGGGAAATAGCAGGCTTGATTTTCTAGCTTGATTGGCAGTTCGGCGTTTTTGTGCCAGCACTTCGCATAACCAAGATGCTCTTGCCTGACGCCACCAAACTGCGTAACTAAGTGCGTTTTTGAAGTCTGTGTCAAGGAAGCGCTATGGACTCGCCCAAAAGACAAGGGGACGTCTGGAAGTACTTCATGGATGCTACTTTCACCAAAGTTTGCCAATAGCCGAAGGTAGAATTCCGTGTCAGCCCCCGCTTTTAACTCGTCCCAATACCCGATCGTGTCAAAAATATCTCTAGAAACCATCAGAGAAGATACATTGCGATAAATCCATGAACCGTCATTTCTCAACCGGGTAAATTCCAGCTTTTCATTGCAACGAACCCAGTGAGACACAGTACCGATAAGCCCTTGGCCTGAAATTAACGGCAATACTTGCCGTTCAATTTTCTGCGGATGAGCCCAGTCGTCAGCATCCATTACAGTGACAAAATCGCCACTTGCTTGCTTAGCCCCTATGTTCCTGGTTGGGTAAGCCCCCATGTTTTTAGTGTTACTGAGTACTCTTACATTCGGATACTTAGTAAACGAATTGGCGACATTTAAGGATGTATCAGTAGAACAGTCATCGACAACAATTATTTCAACCTCAGGCCATGTTTGAGACAAAAGCGACTCAAGGGCATTAGAGATAGTATCTTCAGCGTTATAAAGTGGCACTATCACAGATACTCTTTGAACAGGCTTGTGTCTTCTGGAATACAATGCATTTTTCCAAAGCCGCTTCGCAGGTTTCGCGTACAAGTTGTCCAAATAGTTTTCATTGTCTGCAGAATTTATCTCTAACAGGCGATTCTTTGAGTATATTCGATTTACAAAAAGGAGGTCTTTACTAAGCGACAGCATCTGATAGGCAAGTAATTTAGCGTTCGATTTTTTCCAATACTTGTTTCTTAAAAGGTGAACTGCAACTGCCTCATTTCCGAGCCTGTACGCTGCCTCAAAAGCTGTTAGAAAAAGTGAGCTTTCATTTACCAGCCCAGCAACATTATCTAATTCTGCGATAGCTTCTCGTGCAAACGACAAGGACTGTTTATATTCACCTTGAAAAAGAAAAAACTCAGCTAAAACCTTCTTCGTATAAACACTATTAGTGTCACTATTCTTAAGGAATACATAAAGTTCTGCTAATGTTTTTTCTGGTATAAAAGCATTTGCCCAGAGATCTCTTTCTAAAGGAATAGAAGGCAAATAATAGGGTAGCCGCCCCTCACTCCTGCCGTATAACTCATAATGAACTTTTGGATCAGCACCAGCAGCCGCTACATCTGGATAATTTCTAAGATACCACTCACCATCTACAAACGTTTTAGGATTCACGGTTCTCATCAAAAGATGGGCTTTAAGTAAGCGCCCCCCTTTTATTATGTAAGAAAGAAGCTTCATTAACTAACGAATAGCTCTAAACAGATCTGCGGCACCTTCAATCCCAGACTTACTCATTTGAAGAAGCTGTCCTCTATATTTATGGATCGGACTCTTACCATCCGAGTACCTGAACTTACTTAAGTATCTGTAATCACCCAACATATCCGTATTTTGTTCCTTTGACTCAAGTACTTTTTCCATTTGCAACCGCGCTTTTTCAGACTCTCCAGCCTCGTGATACATGGTTGCTAACACCACCCTGTAAAACAAACAATCTTCTGTATACTCCAGAGCCTTTTCAACATGATAAATAGCTTGTTCTAATCCGATTACATCTTTGAAGTGAAAAACCAGATGCCAGCAACCAAAAGCTCGCTGGTACTGATCAATGTCAGAATTCTCAGTCTGCGCTAAGATATCGATGATATGTCTAGCCATAGCTTCATGATCAAAATCTTCCTCAGGGACACTTATATTAGCATTCCCGATAAGCTCCGCTAATTGTGAAAAGCCACTATTTCCTGCATAAATTTTGCTAGTTCTGGACATCAATACCATGTCGAAAATTGCTTTTTGTAATGATGACATCTTCGCAAATCGCTTGTCATCATTAAAAAACAAGCCACTATATTTATCAGCAAGATAACGACAAATTGAACTCGTTTGCCCAAATAGAATGACTTTTACATTTTGTTTGGCCAAACAACTCATCATATAATCAGCTTGTGCGTAAGAAATTACTTTGTTGGTGTACCTGTCGTCATACCGGTATCGTCCGTAGACAATATCGCCACTCCGCAAGTGAATTGAAATACAAGATGAAGGAATATTAATCCGATTTGCAAATTCAATAGCTGTATTTATATCTTCAGAAAATTGAATAGTCTTAAACGCCCGAGCAAAAACATCGCGCTCAAGTTTAGTGTTTAAATCAGGGTATTGGTGAATCAAGTTTGCCTGGGATACTCTGACTGCAGCATTTTGGTTATTTAGGGTCCCAACATCCTCCACACTTTCTATATTAACAATGTTACTAGGAACATCCTTCACCATGTAAGCTTGGCGAAATGATTCAGAAAAAGTTTCTTCAGGACTCGCTATGGCGTGAGTATTTCCCAAATAGTTTGATTTAGCCCATGTGAATTTAAAGCTACTTTTAAAATAATCAGCTAATACGATAGCATTCAGGAGTGACTTCAATCTCTCGCCAAATCCATCTGTTCTTGTGGAATAAAATGTAATGTTCAGTTGATTATTTAATAGTGGAAGCTTCTCAATTTGTTCCAACAAAGGTGGTTTGGGAAGCCGCCC
The DNA here is from genome assembly GCF_056158205.1 of Alteromonas sp. AWQ4_252. NCBI lineage: Bacteria > Pseudomonadati > Pseudomonadota > Gammaproteobacteria > Alteromonadales > Alteromonadaceae > Alteromonas > Alteromonas sp. AWQ4_252. The sequence continues at coordinate 22,423 of NZ_JBSWSV010000001.1, forward strand.
TTCTTGCTCTCCATACAGCACATAGTGTACAAGGGGGTTCATCCCACTCGTTCTAACATCCTTATAGCGGCCTAGATACCACGAGGTACTAAAGTAGCTTGACGGGTCATAGCCCGCCTCAGCACCTTTATACAGATAGTGCTCAACGGCATCTTTCTTGCTGAAACTCCCGTTACCAAATGTTTTTTCACTTAAATAGCTCTCGACGTAAAACTTTTCATCAAAGAACTCTGATTCAGTGATTATTTCACCGTACTTCTTAAAGTCAGATGCACTTAAAGAACTCAGTGAAAGGATTTTTTTAATAATTTTCATTTGAAGCTAATCTTTAGGACGTAAAATTGTACTAGTCTATTGAAAACTACAGTTATACGTCTAACATCCTATTCAATTTCTGCATTACCACAGGCTGACTGCAGTTCAGTTTAACAAAATTGAACCCTCTTTTAGCCTGAGCCTCATACTTCTCTTTATCTGCCCAGTATTCCAAAACTGTGCGTTCTACCTGCTTCTCTTCACAGTAGACAGCAGCATCTCCGAAGACCGGCTTATAGTCGTTTGGTAATATAGCGACTTTTCCTGCAGCCATTGCTTCCATTATGTTTCTACCAAACTCTTCAATGTAGTCCGCGTGAGTAAAATGCAGGAAGAAGTCCAATCCGCTTATAAACTCTTGCACACCAACAGTGTCAAATTCGCAGATCGTCCAATTTTCAGGAATTCGGCTCATAAGTTTACGAGGCGTTCTTGCACCACCAAGAATCTTAACCTCAATACCTTTGCTGTTTGCACAGTATGCCTCTTTAATGCCTTTAGCAGTGGCTGGCCATTTAGTCCAATGGTCTCTGCTGTGTCTACCGATAGCAATACGCCTGGTAGCGGTACCAAAATCTGGCGCTAGGGGCGGTTTTGTAGCAGGTAATTCTCCACTAAAGGGTGGGAACCAAATTTCGTTATGCAAACGTTTCCCCCCGCCTGCCAGCTTGAGTGTTTCTTCCACTACAGATGAGATTGCTATCCAAATTGGCGACTGGTTAAATAGACGAAGACACTGCTCGTTTACTTCATCTTCATCATAGTAATGCGGCTTTTCAGAGCGCAACTGCATAGGAGACTGATTAACGAGAATTGCCAACTTCTTACAGTCGATTTTAGGTACCGCATCAAGCTCGTATTTCAAAATAGGAGGGTGATGAATAACAACTAAATTAGCAGATATTTCATCTTCATGAACTAACATATCAACGTTGTCGTGATAAGTGAGTTCTGTATACTCCTTCGCAATTTCTGCAATTTTCAAATCGTAACGTGGCCAGTGGAACAGACCAACTCTCAGGCCTGCCGACAAGGCCGCTCTGATATAACCTTCGTTACATCGTCTCGTTCCCCCCAGTAAACTCAGATCAGAGATGATGATCAAGTCATAGTTTTTGTTAATGGGCCAGTTATTTGGAGCTAAGCCTGCTGGTATTGGGAATGGTTCTTTCAAAGAACGTCTGTTCGTGACAATGGTATCTGCGTCTTTGCTTACTTTATTTTCTTTCCAATATTTTGCCTGCCGCGAATACTCTTGACGAATGCCAAAGGTAAGACTATTCAAACTGGTCTTTTTGTTTTGTGTAAGCGAGTTTTCATGAACTAAAAAGAAAGACAACGGCACACCCGTTAAAATATCTTTTACTGAATTATTGCCCCATAGAATTCTTGCGCGTTGTACAAACTCGTCATCTGCATTTGCGGATACACCGTCCCACTCACCAAGGGCGGTTAAATCCCGACGTCTGATGAGCACAGAAGGATAACTTCGGTGGACATAATCAAGATTGTTTCGCTGCGGGCGGAGTAATAGACGCATATCGGGCATAACCCTTGCCATCATGGAGCACGTAACTTTAAGCCGGGGGTCACTCATCATAGCCCCCATTTGTATCTCTAGCATCTGAGGGTGCGACCAGTCATCGCTGTCATGAACAGTAATAAAATCACCAGTTGCAAGACTCAAGGCTTTGTTACGAGTTCCATATGCACCGAGGTTTTCCTCGTTCTGGAATACTTTTAAGCGAGCATCCTTTTGCGCAATATCTTGTAAAATAGAAAGTGATTTATCCGGGCTACAATCATCGACAGCAATAACTTCGATGTTCGACCATGTTTGCGCAAGAAGTGAATTAATTGCGACAGCGATAAACTCTTCTGCTTTGTATACAGGTACCAAGATACTTATCTTCGGTCCGTCGCTGATTCTAATTAATGAGGATTGAACATCCACATTACCGAATGTCATACCGAGTTCAGGTTTTAAAAACGATAAAGTGGCGAGCCCATAGTGTTCGTAAATTCGATTCAAGGTAGCCAAACGTGACTCATCGCCAGCGTTAATATTACTTAAGGCACAAACTAGATCGCTATCGAAATTATACTCTAAAGATGGTTCAATGAAATCTTTCGCCTTGTCATATAATTTTTGTTGTATGAAGCTCTCTACTAATAGTAGTTTTGTCCGTTTAGCTCTATAGAACTTGATATCTATTTGCCTAATGAACTTTATCGTTTCTGTTACCCGCTCCCAGTCTCCGTTAGACGCGTACCAGCGCGCTAATGTATACAGTGCCTGAGTGCGCTCTTTCGAAGTGTGACTTTTATCTTTCACAAACGCTTCAAGTTCTGCCAATGCGTATTGGCTAAACCCACCCCAGAGTTTGACACTCAGATCACCGACTACCGATTTAGTCACCTTTTTATTCTGGTTTGAGGTTGCAGCCTTGGTAGGTCGCTCTTCACTCTTGCCGTACTGAATGAAATGAAGAAAGGGATTAATACCAGACTTTCTCACATCGTCATTTTGCGCCAGATACCATAAGGTATCAAAATCACGGGTTGGCCAACGCCCTTCTGCAGCGCCGAATTTGAAATAGTGCAGGATTGGATCAATACCAGACTCTTTAACATCGGGATATTGATTTAAATACCAGGTTTCATCGAATATTCCGGATTCTCTAACTATTGATGCCTGATAGCGGCTAGAGCGGCCTTTTAAACGTGATGAAAGAGATGAGAGTTTGAGCATTAATGTTGTCCGACTAATACGACTAAGATTGATTAAAACAAGCTGAAAAATATCGAGATACTTCCAGTGTACTATGAACGATGTACGAATTATTCGTGGTCAGAACCAAATGGCCCAGTCCCTATTTTCTTTTCGTCTATACCGTAAGTATTAAATTCTCCAAGGTAGAATCTGTCAACATCGTATACTTCATCTACTTGATTCATTTGAGTAAGAACTTTTTGAATAACATCATTGCCATTAAACACAACAAAGTGCGCCCCCGTCATGATGTATTTTCCACGTAATTTTTTTAATAATGCAGGTTTGGCTCCTGTGGGTGCGTCTAACCATTTCTTGCCTTTGTAATCTTTCAGAGGGCCGTTCCGATTAACCCTGTATCGCGGGCTAAAAAGAATGATTTCCCAGTCGTTAGGCAGTTCCTCCGGCAAGTTTAATTTTTCCGACCAAAAACCTTCGTCAACCCGGACATCGTCTTCCAGTAAGATAGTAACGCCTTCTTTTTGAGATTCGAGAGATTTTTGAAGCACCACTTTATGAGATTGCCAGATGCCTGCCACATGAATCTTCTCAACTAAATGTGGCTGCAACTTAAGGCCTATTTCACTAGCGTCTTTCTCTAACCTAACTGCCGAGACTCTTGTTGCTTTCCATTTACATTTTTTAAGCTGACGCTCAATATTTTCTTTTCTATCTTTTCTAAAATCCAAGTTGATATAGAAGAGATTACTTACGTTAACGTTAGACATAAATTTCCTACTGGTCTTTTGTTGTTAACTCGAATAAAACACACTCGACAGAACAATTGTTCTCGGCGACCACTTCAATAGCGTATGAAACTTCGCAGGATAACTGCCCTTATAGACTCGTGCAACCTATGCTAGCACCGCGCGCGACTAAAGAATTTATTTACATTGGACGGAGCGTAGTGCCGTTTTGAGTTATGCAATGAATCATATCTATTGGGTCAATTTTACGCTCACTGGCACTAGGCCACTCCCCTTGATACTTTTTACAGACATTGTAATTTGGGACATGCTCTTTGGATATTTGAATAGTTAATAGTCCATTTCCTTTTGGTAAATCTACACCACAAAGAGTCACATACGATGAACGTTGATAATAGCAAAACCTATCCCACACTGACTGAAGCGAATGCGCTACTTCTTGACCATCAGATCCTTTAACAGTTATTTGTAATACGGGAGAAAAAGGCCCGATATTTTGTTTTTGGAGCAAAACTAAATGACTTTCCTGTGAAGCACTGAATTGAAACGACAAAGTTGACCATTGCGTTGTTCCAACATCGTTCAACTTTACCACTTTGATTTTAGATACTGGTAAGCGATTTTGTGCACCGAAACTCTTCCATGCATCCTTAAGGTTAAGTGACAATAAGTATTTACCGAGCTCTTCTGCTAAAAATTGCGCAGTATCCTTCAATGTATGCAACCCATTAAATTCCATCCCAGCCTCGATTGCTTTAGACAAATCAGCAGTTATTAACGGGATAGCGTACCTTTCACAAATTTCGCCGCTCAGAACATATCTGTCTGAAGAAGCGACATTTGTTTCTAAAGGTAATGGCACTCGAAAAACAATAGGGAGAATTCCGTTTTCTGTCAGTTTCCTAATGACATATAGAAAATCAGCACTCGTTATTTCTTTGCCTCGTGAAACATCTTCTACTACTGGTTCAAGAATACAAATATCGGGCTTTGCATCAATAACTTCATCCAACAATATGAGACCGGCATCCGATAAACGATTCCCGCCATAAGCAAATTGTTGAATATTTTCAGGTACAACGCCTAGTGCATCAGCATAACTACGGCGGAGCGCCTCCACATAACCGGTGAGTTCACCCGTTTTGTGATTGACCGTTTGTGCACTAAGCGATGCACCCAGAACGCCTATAGAAGTTAATTTGTCATTGTCAGAACTCCGAAAAAAAGCTGACGAATACTTTCAGCTAATTTTTTCAACATTTTGTTTTCACGTTATAATATCCGAACTTTTTAGGTTGGCAGAACAACTTCACTGGAGAAACCTAAATGATGAGTTATTTAGAGCTTCAACTTAACAAACGGGCCGACTTACTAACCCCGAAAGTTTTCCTGATTATCCAAAAACCAATCGAAAGCGTGACGTAAGCCATCTTCCAGGTTGTAAGTGTGCTTCCAACCCAAAGCATGCAAACGCGATACATCCATCAGTTTACGAGGTGCGCCGTCAGGTTTACTGGTATCCCACTTTATCTCGCCCTTAAAGCCGGTAACTTTCGCGACGGTTTCAACCAACTCACGGATAGTACAATCTTCACCTGTGCCTACGTTTATGTGGCTAAGCATAGGTTGAGTATTGGCCGCATAAGTTTCGTCATCAAGGTTCATAACATGCACGCTGGCCGCTGCCATGTCATCTACGTGTAAAAACTCGCGCATGGGTTTACCGCTGCCCCAGGCTACTACTTCGGCATCGCCGCGCTGAGCCGCTTCGTGGAAACGACGTAACAAAGCAGGAATAACGTGTGAATTCTCGGGGTGAAAATTATCGTTAGGACCATACAAATTAGTAGGCATTACCGACCGATAATCACGAGCATATTGACGGTTATAGCTTTCACACAACTTTATACCAGCAATTTTTGCGATGGCATATGGTTCATTAGTTTCTTCAAGTGTACCAGTAAGCAATGCCTTTTCTGTCATAGGCTGCTCGGCCAGTTTCGGGTAAATACAGCTCGACCCTAAGAACAACAGCTTTTGTACATCATTTGCGTGAGCTGAGTGAATGATGTTAGCTTCAATCATCAGATTTTCGTAAATGAACTCAGCAGGATACGTATTGTTCGCATGAATACCACCTACTTTGGCAGCCGCTAAGTAAACTTCATCAATATTATTTTCAGCAAAGAACGCTGACACATCGGCCTGGCTGGTTAAGTCAAGCTCGCTTCGGGTGCGGGTAATGATATTTACATCACCACGGGCTTCTAAGTTTTTTACGATTGCTGCGCCCACCATTCCTCGGTGACCAGCTACGAATATGTTTTTCATCTTTTCCCTTTTGGCCATTTAAATTGCTAATACTGTCCACTATATTTCACGTCACTCTCTCTGCGACACCGAAACCACCTTGGCTGTAGTTATTGCCACAATAAAACATGAGTTGTCTACCTTGGTAGTCTATCACATATGGATAACACTGCATTTGATAATCCCAGTCACGTGGCTTAGGAGGATTGACCCAAGTATGGGCATTATCCTTCCTCTCCCACGTTACTAAATCCTTGGAGGTTGCATACTCCATCAAATAATTTCGGGAGGCTGGTGATTCCATTGAAAAGTGTCCTCGATAACAATACCACATTTCGTAAACAGTCCCGGACGTTGCTACGCATGGTCTTGTAATACCGCCTTCCTTTTGCGACGTAAAGTCAATTGCAACTACTGGTGACCTTTCCCAACTTTTAAGATCTCTGGATACTGCGTGCTTTATAACATAACAGTATTCAATTGATGGTTTCGCATCCTCAATCCAGTATTGCGTACTTGCGTACCACATGTGAAAGCTATCACCAAGTTTTTTAAGACAATGTACCTGTTGAGTCTGTTTCTAAAAACTAAAAAGGCAGCAAACGCCGCCCTTGTAAGAATACTAGAAGTAGAATTTACTCCTTCGCGACAGCTACAGAGTAACCATGCTGTTTTAATAGAGCATGTTGTTTGGCTTTTTGCAGGTCGCCTTCCACCATTTCAGCACACATTTCTTCAACAGTGATTTCTGGTACCCAACCAAGCTTTTCTTTCGCTTTTGCCGGGTCGCCAAGTAGAGTTTCAACCTCTGCCGGACGGAAATAGCGTGGATCTACTTTAACTATTACATCGCCAACGCTTACACCTGGTGCATTGTCACCTTCAATAGCAGTAACGGTGGCAATTTCATCTACCCCTTCGCCAGTAAACTCTACGGTGATACCCGCTTCCTTGCAGCTCATTCGCACGAACTCACGTACAGAGATTTGTTTACCTGTAGCAATAACGAAATCTTCAGCGCTGTCCTGCTGCAACATCATCCACTGCATACGTACGTAGTCTTTTGCATGGCCCCAGTCACGTAGTGCATCCATATTTCCTAGATACAAACACTGCTCCAGCCCCTGGGCGATATTAGCCACAGCGCGAGTGATTTTACGAGTTACAAAGGTTTCGCCACGGCGTGGTGATTCATGGTTAAACAAAATACCGTTACACGCATACATGCCATAAGATTCACGGTAGTTTACGGTAATCCAGTAAGCGTACATCTTAGCTACTGCGTAAGGTGAGCGCGGATAGAAAGGCGTAGTTTCTTTCTGCGGAATTTCCTGCACCAAACCATACAACTCAGAGGTAGAAGCCTGGTAAAAACGGGTTTTCTTTTCGAGGCCTAAGAAGCGAATAGCTTCCAGCAAACGAAGCGTACCAATTGCATCCACATCAGCAGTATATTCTGGCGCTTCGAATGATACCGCAACATGAGATTGTGCACCTAAATTATACACTTCGTCCGGCTGTACTTCTTGAAGAATACGAGTCAGGTTAGAGGTATCCGTTAAATCACCGTAGTGCAGGTGAAACTTAGGGTTTTCGTTGTGCGGATCTTCGTATATGTGATCAACACGCTCGGTGTTGAACAAAGAGGCACGACGCTTAATACCGTGTACTTCGTATCCCTTTTCTAATAAAAATTCGGCTAAATAAGAGCCGTCCTGGCCGGTTACACCGGTAATAAGTGCTTTTTTCATTTTAATCCCCATGTCTTTGCACTCTTAAAACAAATTTCGTGTTAAACATTCATCTTGATTATTTCAACACTGTGTTTGTTAAGACTTATTCTATTATCAACTAATAGGTTTTAAAAACTTTGTCTCAGTCTAATGCCCGGAGAAGCAAACTTACATCAGTATTGATTAAAATTGCTTACTTTAATCATTGCCTTCAAAGTGCTTCTCTTGCTACCTAAAAGCGTTTAAAAGTTCCTCTTCACATACTTCGTCAAATTGGCTTGAGTCAGTCCCAAGCGCACTTATCTGGTCTTCTACAAGTTTACCAAATTTGTGTTCTTGGCAGTCAAAAAACTGCTTCATGACGAAATCTACCCCATACGGATTAACGTTACGAAGATTTGGCTCAAAAAACGCACCTTTAGTGACTGGACTGTTAATTATCTCGTAAGAAGGAAAGTAATCCACCTCATTTTCGGAACTTGCGACTTCTCCAGCGACAGCCCTTAAGATGGACTTAGAATGCATTGTTGCAACCATAACATGCATTTCTGATTTTGTAGCAGTTAACGGAACTGGTGAAACGGTTAACAAAAATTTAAGGCGTGGATTAACCGACCTCATGAGCCGAATCGCTTCCACCAACGAAGCTTTTATCTCAGCGTATGATTGATTGTCAAATTTATGGATGGTCTCGTCGAATTCTCCTGCGACTGTACCCGGACACATTGGATATTCATCACCAGATTCTGTATTTGTCCAACTTTCAGTTAAACCAAGTGTAAAAACAAACAAATCTGCATCCTTGAAACTTTGCTCAAACGCGCGAAAAGTACACTCTCTCGAGGCATACAGTTCTTTGGCTGAAGCAAAGCCATTCGGCTCAATTCGAGGACGGTAAGGGTCATAGTAGCGACCGTCTTTCTCCCATATCTCTTCGCTAGGTGTATCTATTTTTAAAGCCCATTGAACCCATTGAAGCAATAGAGACGTGGTATAAATATTCCCAGTCCTCGAAGAAAAAACCCCATAATTAAATTCAGCCAAACTTTTTTGGCTCAGCTGAGACGGGCCTTGCTCAGCTATAAACCAATTAAGTCCATTTTTCTTTAGTGCCCTGCCAAAGTGCTGAGCGAAGCATGAACCATAAGTTGATACCAGTTGGCTCGCATCTACTTTAAACTTCGGGCTCCATAGTTCACATAAATCAAACATTGACTTTGCAGCGACTGCTTTTTTCCAAAAATAACGGTCTTCCAGTAACTGATAAGGATTCATATAGTTTCCCTTTACGAAGTTTAAGTAACTGTTCTAACGGCTCATATTTAAAACATCTCTCTAAAAGAGCGTAATCCAGCCTTAGGTTCTACTTGTCTATATATGATTAGTTATTGACGCAGTAAGATCTGCTAACCATAGATTGCCGAAATCAACATTCATATGGGCTCCGTCCTCAATATATCCGCTAGCTACATTTCCAACGTCTAATTTCAAGGCAGATTTACCGAATCTTTCAGCGGTAAACCGGTCCTCTACTATTGTCTCTAACGGCTGTGGTAGCATCGTCACATTAGGTAAAGTACAAAAGACCGACTCCATCATTTGTATGGACTTTAAATACATCTCGTTGCCAGATGGGAGAGAGTTTTTGGTTTTCATTGGTGCGTGCATCAAGTAAATTGGTTTTCTTGATATTTCTCTCAAATCCAGCAGTAATTTATACAGCGTAGTTTGACTCACGTAGTCATGGTATGCAGCTTTAGTAACTGCGTCAGAATACCTAGAAAGACTCTTTAAGTGTAGAACCTCCAACCCAAGACCTACCAAAACAATTACATCGTAATTATTAGGTGTTATAGAAGACTTCCCCGCCGATGAACGTACCAATGCCTCTCTCAATTTATTATTTGAAGGCACTAATTGCTCACCCTCTACTACTAAGCCTTTCATCCCTTGGCCTTGATGAGCAAAAAAATCAACACTAAAAGGCTTACTAGCAACTTGGTCCCAAGCCTTTTTTAAGCAAGCTACATGACTGTTTCCAATAATCGTAATTTTTTTCATATATAGTAAAACCCGAAAAATTTTCGTCCGTGATAAGATAGCTAGTAATCATTACGCTGTATAATACTATCGAAACTTGTTTCACCCTTTTGTATAAGAGGCAATGCCTGAAACCCATTCACAAAATCTGATCCAACAATTCTGGCCATAAAGATTGAAAAGCCACTAGATGTTATTACGAAATCTGACTCTTGAATTGTTTTAATTGACTCGAGTGTCTTGCCTGTATCTCTACCAATCACTCTGCTAGATATAACTGCGTTGGGAAGGGAAGAAGATCCAGTAAGCAAATCATCAGAAAGCTCTCTAAACTTGTCCTGTACTTCTACTTCGTTTATCGTTTTATCCGTGAAAGATTTCACTTTATCAAACTTCAACTTTAGGTCTTCGATTCCATCAGAAATAACAACAATTTCTACATCGCTGTTGAGCTTACCAATCATTCTTAAATAAGAGTTAAGAACAACATCACAGCTAGCAAAGTCTAACAAGGGACGTTCTACACCAAGTCTTTTCCTGATGGTCTGGGGAAGTATGTCTTTAAATGGCGCGAGTGCAGTATCATGCCGTCTCATATGATAGACAACCTTGACTGTGTCCTTCTGGAAGAAGGGTACAAAATCAATCTGAGGTATATCTAATTTTAGTGTTCTAACAAAATTTTCGTTCGTTTCAAACAACTCGCTTATGTTATTTAAAATAGCTCTACCAGGCCCAAGAATAACATTAAATTTAACGTCTGTATCAGCGAAAAAAGAGCTCAAGACAAAACTAAAGAAATCTCCAATATCATACGTTTTAGCTACTTCGTAATGGTTGCTATCGTCATCACCAGAGATACTTACTAGAGTATTAAAGTCAAGTTCAGATGAGTGAGGGTTGACATAAGGCTCTACAATGAATGCAAAGTCTGAAATTGTTTTAACAAAATTATATAACTTTTCGAGACGTTGATAAAAATCACCAAACCCCATAGACGAATAAGGCATTGTAAATGCGTTCTCAGAAAGTCTCTTTTCCAACTTTCGTACTATAAATCGCGTTGGTTTATTGCTTGTCAGTTCTGTTTTTTTGGCTTCAATCCAAGACTTTAGTAAAAGAACAATTCTCTCGTCTTCCCCTGCAACAACATCAAATACTTTGAACTCAATTTCTTGATTAGTTGTATACTTCTGCCAAGCGAGATTGAAAACTCCATCTTGCAGCTTCAACGTTTCAGAAAGGACTTCAACTGATTGAAGAATGCTTTTCTTAATCTCTACTTTTCTTTCTTTGATTTCACTTAAATATTTTGATGGAACAATACCCACAGGGCCAGAAAGATCTGTAAATGCTTTCGAGTAGATATCCCCCAATTGATTGGGCTCAAAACTATTTCTATAAGTGTTACTATTTTGGCTTAGCTCGTTTAAGCATATGACCAAGGTATTCTTAGGAAAGATTAATTTATCTGAGAAGTCAAAAGAAGGCAAAATTTCAAAAGGGTCGGCCAGAGGCATACCTAATGGACCAGATGGAGGCATTAGCGTTGTGCCGAAATATTGAACACCTTGTTTTTGGCCTTTCAAAGATTCTAAAACATGACTAAGCAAATTTGGGCTTTCAGAAACGATAAGAACAAACAAAACTATTCTCTCTATAAAAAATTTGCCAGCTTTTCAACTAGTAAGTTTGAGTATGTCAATCCAAAATAATGATGGTCAAATCTGTTGGGATGCATAAGCTCATCCTTAACCAGACCATCTTCTCCTACCGACACTGAATCCAAGTCCAGATACTTTACACCTTGGGAAATAGCAAGATCACGCAACTTCTGATTAAACAGCAAAGTCGCTTTTGTCCTATCTAGCTGGCTTGCATCCACGAACTTTCTAGATAATGCAACATCCCCGACCTTATCGGTATCGGGTATAGTTGGTAGAGGAACACTAATACAAATAATGTCATTAGACTCTTGTTTTATTTTTCGCCACAAGTCACTGTAACTCTGTAGCGCTTTGTTCATTGTCTGCTCGATCGGTTCTTCTTTAGTTTTATTCCTAAACCAAACGTGATATCCAATATCTATTTCGCCTAACAGAGTTACTATTAGATCCGGTTTAGTTTCAGTTAGCTTATCGGTATACTGCTCCATGGCCTTAGTTTTTGAATTGGGGTTACCTAGACCTAACAAAGTTGCCCCCATCACGTAGCACAAAGACCATTCATATTGTGGAAATTTAATCGCAAACTTACCAGCTTTAAAAACGTGGGCATGAGAATCACCCAGCACTAAAATCTTCTTTTTCAAAGCAATCACTCGTAATTAAAATAATCAAAATCATCTTTATAAAAAGATTCAATAACTTTTTGAGAGCTGTTAGAAAAAAGTGTCATATAATCTTTCACTCTACCACTCGAGTTAGCCACAGGCAATTTAGAGCGTTCCACACCCACGGTTTCACATAAGGCATCAAAATCACTTTGAAGATTTTCGTATTTACCTATGAAGTCAACTTTGTAATCTGGATTTTCGGAAACGTAATAGCCAATTTGAGGTCTGAAATGAAAATTTCCTTTTAACCTTAATGACTCGAAACACTCACAAAACGCGTTTATGTCTTCATACTTTTTTACTACGTTTACTATTGGCCCGTTATATCTGTAAAAAGGGTGAGCTTCGTCCATTTTTGAGAAGTAGTTATAGAGCGACACAAATCTAGAATACGGATTTCTAACGAAACCATATTTAAAAGCATTTTGCGCACCGAGCTCTATTACTTTATCGAAAACGTCTCCTTTAAAGGAGTGTATTTTATATTTAACTTTTTTCGCCAGTGGCGTAGCATTCATGCTAGAACCAGCCACTTTAGGCGTGTGTAAAAATAATAATTCTTTATTCTGCATGAATAATTTCATCCAACAATTTCATATCAATTTCAATATTATGGTTATCGTCTGCTTCAACTAAATAGTGATTGTAATTAGCACAAGACTTGAGCTTATTTTTAAAAGAGAAGTCAGGTCTATTCTTTGGACAAAACTCATATATTTTAGCATCCTCGTTCGCAAAAATCGTATTCACGAATAGCGAGCCATGAGGTCCTAGTATTACTTCAGCACGGCTGAACAAAGATACCACTTCACTAAGGTCTTGAGTGCCGTCAAGGATTACAAATCCTTCTTTAGATAGTTTTTCGATAACCGCATCATCATTAATGACGCCGCGCGCCCCTGCTTTAACACTATTTCTAGAAAGGTACAGCCCCTTAACTCTTGGCTGCACTTTCTCGCCCATAAAATGTGATAGATACGCTTCGCGCATCCAGTTGTATGAGCTTTCTGTATAATTCGTTGGAACACCAGGGTTTACACCATAATGTAATTTGCTAAGTTTAATAAACCTCGGTAAATCGCGTCTATCGATTATACTTTCTCTCTTGTATCCAAGCGCTTCAATATGATTTTCAAACTCAACAACCCTTCTAAAATCACAGCATAATAAACTAGCAGCTGTTACTTCTTTCGGTATCGAGTAGAGTCGCATCAGCGAATCATGCAAATGACCGTATGCGTACCATCCGAATGGATGAAGAAGGTATATTGACTCACCAAGTTCACGAACCTCTTTACCTTGCTGTATCTCTTCCTTTAATTCTTCCAAGCTGTTGTTTATTTTTATATATTTCTTGCACAACGCTTCTGTTAACAATGCCTGATTTTGGAAGTTTTTAGCGGGTATGGCTGGGCCCCAAAATAGTGATTCATAGTAAAGCTTGAAGATAGGCTGAAGATTTGAATCGAAAATGTAGCCAGTCTTCGTCTCTACATAAACGTCCTCAAGGCAGTAATATAATTTGTCAACACCGGTAAAATTCCAGTGGGAGGATAAAAAGTCAATAGCCATTATTGCCCCAAAAAGATCTTGTTGAAATCTGGTTTATATGATTTTCTGAGTTTGTGAATGTAGTGTTCCTTGAAGTATGCAAAAGGGTCGATATCAACTACTTTATGCTTATCGAGCAATTCTGAGAACTTCAATATAAACCTAGCGCGGAAATAGTTTGCTTTAGTAATATGACGAGCTCGAATAACCTCAGGATCACGTGGATTATCTATAAAATGTTGAACTGCATCAGCAACGGAATCTTCTGTTGGTTCACACATAATTGAATTGTAATCATCATACCACACAGAGCGACCACCTAACTCTGGAGTACTAACAACAGGAATTCCAGATAGTAAATACTCGCTGGATGCAAAACAAGCTCCCTCTTCTGCAGACAATATTAAACCACATCTTGCCTGGTTGATTTTTTTACAGACCTCGTCTGGGGTAAGTGGACTATCGTTTAGGTATACATGCTCTGGTATCCCATCAGCTATGGCGTTTCCATGGTTGTTCCCCGCTACCAATGCCAGGTTAGACACTTTATTAGCCAGATGATGTCTTTTAAATGCGCTAAACCTTCCAACATAGATAGCGTCATATTCTTTTGGCAACCCTAACGGTTTCATAACAAGATTTTCATCTAACCAGCAATTCTGGTTGAGCAATTCACCTTTGAAACCCTTAGCTTCAAAATTAGCCTCTTCACTGGGCTGATTATACATAAAGTAGAAGTTGTTTTTATCGAGGCTAAGTTCATCAAATATAATGTTAGCTTCTTTGGCGAAATATTCGCTATGATACCATCCGCAGTACACGAAAAAGTAGTCTGAATCTTTAAAATAACTATGGTATTCCTTTAACCATGTCCAGTTATGCTGAATATTTTCAATGATAAATATTCTTAGATTTTCAGACTCAAAATAGACGCGAAACGGAAATGCTGGATTAGGCCAAACATATGAGGGCTTGTACATATTAATCTCCCGTTATATTGAACTGCGTTAAATTAGCGTTGCATGCAATTTGGTTTACAGGCAGAACCAATCGCCCATCTTCAGGGTATTTTGTAATATCTACTGGTTTTTTGATATCTATATTTAAAATCGCTTTCTGGTTTTTGGCACTAATAGATAACTTGTATTCACCGGCTGGAATGGTCTTCCACAAGATTTTTATACATTTCTCGCGGTTATAATGGCTCCACATATCAAGACAATTTACCTCCACCTCTTCAACTTCATCGGTTACGAGATTGAGAAAGGTTAGATTAAGCAAGGGTGTATAGGGACCGATCTCGCCTAAAAAATACAGTTCGAAGCTTTTTTTCTCCGAAACAGAAAAATTTAATGTTATTTCTGTTCCAGTAGTAAGTGTAAACTCTTTATCTAAGAGCGAAGGGACTTGCTCCAATTCATTTACATTGTGTTGTGCGAACAATGCTTGATAACTTGAAAAATCTATAGCATCTATCTCATTTGCAAGAATATCTGCATAAAGTTTTGCACCATGAGGAGTAGTGTGAACTTTGTCACGCAATACTTCTTCTATAGGCAAAGTGTTAACCGAATCAAATTCATAAATGTCTATAAATGGGAGACCCTGTTGTTCACAGTGACTCTTTACCTGACGGTAGCATTCTCGATTGTTCTGCAAATCATCTGTTCGAGGAAAGTTCACCCAAACAGGTAAACAACTTTTAGAGAGCAAATACACCGTTAGTGCTTCAATTTTACTTTGATTAAATTTTATAGCACCTGGCGTTAACCAATCGATTATACAGATATGTGGTTCAACCACCTCGCGCTCAATACTACGCATAAATGCGTAACCCGCCTGATCAAAGACACTGGCAGCAAAGCTGACTTGGAAAAAATTCATATCTTCCCGATGACTGAACAATTTCTTTAATGCGTGGTAGTAACCTGCTTGCTCTTTTTGTGCCGTCACACTAGCACCGTAGCATACGATATTCATTAATTGGTCACCGCGCTTATTTTCATAAATTTATGATATATCTTGATTATGGAGTCAGCTTTTGTCTGCACTACTTTGTCCGAATACTGTTGTAAGGAATCAAAAAGTTCAGTTGTAATATCTGACTCCCAAACGATAACGTGATTGAGCAGTTCTCGACCCAGCGGATGATCCATAAAAATGCTTAAATCCTTGGTGAAGAGCACTGGTATAGATCCTACAGCTATCGACTCCCAAAACCTTAAAGTATTCGGACCAGCTCCCTCGGGGCAAAGCGAAAATTTAGAGTCTGAAAGAATACTGTTGTACCGGAATGTTCGCTTATGATGCTCATCAATATGATGTGCTTCAATTTCTTTGTTGAGTACTTGTTCTTCGTAAACCACTTTATTGAAGTGCCATTCATTGCCCAAGTCAACAAACACATCATCCCGGCCACACGCTTTAGCAGCCTCAAATAACTGAATGCGGCTATCATCACGGTAATGCTTCATGTGAGCGCCAATGAAAGAAGCTAATAAATGCTTTTCTTCCACTGGTTTGCGCTCCATTCCCTCGCTTCTCTCGGGGGTTTCGTAGTTTACAGCGATGAGTGTCCAACCGTGCAGGGTAAGTGACGTCCCCATTTCTCGTTGAACTGCATCACTTTTTGAGTCTTTATGAGACAGATAAAAATCAGTTACGCCCAGCCATTCCGCTTTTTCCAGCATACGTACCCAGTGGATGTGTTGGCATACACTATGAACTTTTAATTTGAACCCGTGCTTCTCTGCTAATTCACGATACTGACTTATTAAGCCTTTAACGCGAAGCAAATACGCTTCCGGAAACTGTTTCTTATCCACGTAGGTGGCCCAAGGTAGAGGCACATAGATGTTTACAACACGGGTAGTAATATCAACATGGTCCCCTAACTTCATCGACAAATGATTTTCGTATGCTTGCTTTTCGGTAGCGCAAGGATATTGCCAAAAATTGATATCAGAGGGAGAGCGAGGCTTGGTACTGATCTCACTAACATAGGTGTCTAAAACGGGAGGGATGAGACCCAACACATTATAAAGTGACGAATTCTCATCATATGCTGTTTTTTGTACACTTACTCTGTATTGGGAAGCAAAAAAGTTGTTGAAATAAACTTTGTGATTGTAATTGGATATTCTAAAGTTTGGAGTCTTAATTTCGCTAGATTCACCGTCACGTACAGCTTGCAAAAGCGCTTGTGCACTTGCCGTTTTTACAGGTTCCATTGCAAGTGAAGATACAGTTTCTGGCAGGGCCGTTTCCGCCGCTTCCTTTCTCCACCGCTCTAAGGTTTTGTTTACTTTTACACCGTTGATATTGCTGGATGAATCCTTCACCCAAACATCAAAATCGAGATTTGCTGGCGCTGCTACTCCTTCACCTGGATGTACATAAGCAACACCGCCCAAAATCCGCTCATCGATTTTTTTGTTGTAAGTACGCATTTGGGTTTCATGCACGTGAATGCTTGTTACAAAATCAATAGGATTGTGTACCGACCAACCTTGTACCGCGAATAAATATGCAATTTTATTATCGCAACGAGGCACACCCATGGGGAAAGCAAGCTGGTGCATAAAACTTGATGAGAGCTCTTCTCCAACGTTCATCGCCCACGTGTCCTGGGACCAGTGTGGATTCGGGTGCTTACTTATTTCACCATTCAACAATTCCCAACGAGACAAAGCCAAAAAGGATTTTGGTTGGGCTAGTACTTCTTTTAGCCGGGTAATTGAGTCATTAAAGTAGATATCTGAGTTACACAGTATAGAAATACCGTGCGAGCAATACTGAGAAGTTAATTCAATCCAAAAGTTATAAGTCATTCGCTTATCGACATGAACAACGGTCATGTTTGATGTGACAAACGGTACATCGCATCCGTCATCAATAACTACAATTAACTTATCAATAAACGGGTTTTCACCATTTTCCTTCAGGCATAAATCAATTTCCTTCTGCCGAGCAGGATCCCCGCACTGATAATAGGGGAAAAACACACTAATCACTCTGATCCATCTCCAATGAGTTATATTTAAATCGCTTGGCTATAAGCTTATAGTATTCGGAATTCTGAAACTCTTCGATTTCTTGTTCCGTTAATTCACGGCGCTCGCGTGGCGCAATTGTACTTCCAGAACGACCACTGTCGCCTGTTACTTTAAATAGGTCAAAAATATCTTCAAAACTGTCATCATAACTCAGATGCAGTGCTGCCGACATCTTTTGCATTTCAGCTTTTGGTGCTAATACAAAATCTTCATATCGAAACACTTGTTCGTCTTCGTACTCAGACAAAAAAGCCCAGACGCGCTTACAATATTCATCAAATGTTTTTGGCTCAAAGTGCACCCAGTTATTCTTCACCAAAGACAAATAGGAATCGATGGGGTCACGAAGTGTAACCAATCTTTTTAACTCAAAATCGCAACCTAAATGCGACGCCACGGTCGAATGGGCGCTAAATGTTTCGCCTACACAATAATCTGAATGGGAATGGTCACGAATAACTAAGGAACCAGACTGGCTTTCAACATGTTCATTAGCTAACTTAATGTTCGACTTGAAGATACGCCAAGCCAGATCGTTAACGTTTGGCACGTTTGCATAACGCGCTTGTGTTGTAACATCTGCGGGCAGGAACTTGGGTTTGCCACCACCTTGATGCAAGGTTGTAGTGGGGTGTAGCTCACTTAATAAAAATACATTTGGAAGGGCAGCAAAACACTTGGAAACTAGTGTTCCCCCACTGCAGGCCATATGATGAATAATTCGCAGTTTCGGCTTATTTGCAGTGCTGTCCACCACTGTTCGACAGCGCTCAAGTAAACTTTGTGTTTCGTTTAGTTCCATATCGTCAGTGAGCACTTTGTAGTGACTAACTGCACTTTTCTCTTCAATCAAAGACAAGGCTTGTTCTAACTCTTTGTGAACAATCGCCAGGTCTTCTTGTATATCACTCACTGGTACCGCCTAATAGCTCAGGGTTACTATTTTCAAGTTTTCGATAGAAATTAGCCGCTTGTTGTAACTTTTCGTGAAGCTCTGCAATTAAAGAGCGCAACGCAGACTCACTTTCTACTTTCTCGCTGTACATTTTTCTCAAATTATCGAGGTCGATGTGTAACTTCATGTTTTGTTTAGTGACTAAATCCAGAGACCGGCTATATTGCAACCCAGCTTGTTTAGCTTCATTTTCAATAGAAGTCTGTTTTTCTTTCAGCGCTTTGCAGTGTTGATTTAATGCCTCACGATTTTCCTTGACCGCACGTAGCTCTGTTTTTAATTCTTCAACACTTTTCTCTATTTCAGATATTAGCGAATCCTTTTCACCCAAAAGTTCTATTTTCGCAGATAACTCATTTTGGATCTCATCTTTTCGCTGTTTTTCTAATATGAATTGTTCTTGTAGATCTGCAAAACTGGACTTAACCGTGTCTAGCTCTTGCACTAGTTCTTCTGCTTGTTTTTTGGAAGTTGACAAAGCAGCTTCTAATTCAGAGAGCGCTTGTTTGTATTTTTGATTCGTGTCTTCATGTTCTTGCAGTTCGATTTTAATGTTCTCGACATTGTCAGATAATGCTTCATTTTGACGTCGAAGGTTTTCATTCTCCGCTGCTTCCGTTTCTAATTTCTCTGTTATGGAATGGATAGTTCGAGAAAGATCTGCATTTTGCACAGTTTCTGTGTCTATCTCTTTTCGGAGTGTTTCTATCTCTTGCCTCGCTTCTTCAAGCTCAGACTTTAACGCGCCTTTTTCACTACTAAGCTGTTCTGACTTTTCCTTAGCACTGGCTAACTTACTTAGTAAAGATGCGTTTTCATTTCTGAGTTCTACCACCAAGCTGTTTGCTTCAGATAATTGACTTTTTAGTGTGTTTTTTTCAACCCTTAACTCTTCCACCGCTTCGTTAGAGCTTACTAACTTAGTCTGCAGGGAGCCATTTTCATCTTTGAGTTCAACAACCAAATTACTTGCTTCACCTAACTCTTTTTCTAATGTGGCTTTTTCGGCGCTCACCTGTTCAGTCTCTTCATTAGATACTGCTAACTTACTTTGCAAAGATGCGTTTTCATCTCTAAGCTCTACAACCACAATGTTTGCTTCTGAAAGCTCATTTTCCAACGCGTTTTTTTCGGCGTTTAACTTTTCCGCCGTAAAATTTGCTGTATCTAATTGAGATAAAAGGGACTTAAGTTCATCATTCCGTTCTGTAGCCGCAGCCTGTAAGGACCCTATTGATTTTTCCAACTCCTCGATGGTTTCCTGATGTGCGATGTTTGTAAGCCGCGCCTCATCCTTTTCGCTCGTAAGGAAGTCGAGCTTAGCCAGATGGCAATCTAATTCCTTTTGTAATTCAGCATTGGTTTTTGCCAACTCGTTAAACTTGAAGGTTATCAAAGGAATATCTGGGTCAGAACTATCAGTATGAATAACTTCAAAGAATTGAGAATTCATATACTCTATAACGTCCTGTGCGTTGTGGGCACCGCTGAACAAACTCTCTTCACCACAGAATATTTTCACTTCATTGAAGTCTTTCAGTAAGTCCGACTCACCCAACTGCTGCAAAATTGCTCCTGCTATATCCGGCACATCAATAATTAATTGCAGGTTGGTTTCGTCTTCCACCACCTTCAACCATGATCCAATATTAACCGTAGTTGTTGGAATGACTTTTAACGTTTTCAAGCCCGGATAAAGTCGCAGCATTTCTGTGGGCTTGTTTAAAGCAGAATATTCTTTTAGGTTTTGAATATAAAAATTACTTTCTAGCGAATCTTGTTTTGCAGTAATACAGATGTTTTCAATGTGTACGTGAGCAAAGTCTGCTAATTGATGAGACAATTTTTTAGCTTGTTCAGGTAGCGCTTCACAAAGGTATACCTTTTCATAGTCTGCAAAATTTACACGTGGATTGGTTGCACTTCCAGCGCCTAACCAAATTAGAACAGGTTTTTTAGCGTCACTAGACATCTATCTTTTCTCCAACAACTTGGGGGAAATTGAACGCTTTTCTATGAGTCCGTACTTAATATAGTGTATTAGTGGATTCAGACCCGCTTCGGCAACATCGGGGTTTTGTTGAAGATACCAGTCACCGTCAAAAGACACGCTTGGGAAGCGCCCTTCCTTTGCTCCGTGAAGGAGATAATGCTCTGCCGGATCCATTCCCGATTCAGCAATGTCAGGGTAGGTATCCAGATACCAGCTGCTGTTGAATAAATCGCTGGTGTACAAAAGTCCCATGTCTTGTCGAAGCGCTTCGCTAGATGCGGCGTCTTTACGAAGCTTTTTAGAAACAGCTCTCGCTGGTGCAGTTATTTTCCAAGCTGCAGACTTCTTAATCATAGAGAGCTCGTACTCAGCTGCACGTAACTTATCGGAAACGTCCATGAATTGATGTGTCAGCTGACGATATTTAGACTTCTCACCGGAGAGCTCTCTTTCCAGCTTTTTAACTTCTCTTATATTTCTGCTTTTAAGATCAGCTTTTTCTTGTTCAATCGAATTATTTGTTTTTTCTAACTTGCGAA
The DNA here is from genome assembly GCF_056158205.1 of Alteromonas sp. AWQ4_252. Lineage (NCBI taxonomy): Bacteria > Pseudomonadati > Pseudomonadota > Gammaproteobacteria > Alteromonadales > Alteromonadaceae > Alteromonas > Alteromonas sp. AWQ4_252. The sequence continues at coordinate 43,729 of NZ_JBSWSV010000001.1, forward strand.
CCTTAGTTTGTAGTTTTCCAATTTCGAATTGCTTGTCTCTTAGCTTTTCTTCTAATCCTTCAAAACTAACTGTGAGCGAGTTGACTGAATTTTTAAGCTCTGCGTTAGCTTCTTCAAGTGCTTGGGCACGCATAAACTCATCAGCATACGTTACAGATTGATGCTGTAGAAAATCTCTTTCAGCAGTGACTTCCGACAACTGTAATTTAAGACGTCTCTCAGTGTTTGAAATATCAACTTTTAAATAACGCGTGGCAGTGTCGCTTTGTTCTAAACGGGCAAGGTATGTTTCTAGTTCACCCTGAAGTTGTTGTAGTCTTTGATTAACTAGTTCGATTTCACTTTCTAATTCTGCTTCACGGGTTAAGCCAGCTTGTCGCTGATTTTGAAGGACATCAAGATTTTTAGTGGTTTCTTCACATTGTCTTTTTGAGATATCCAGTTCGCTCTGTAACTCGGTGAAACGTTCTTGAGAAAGTTCTAGTTCCGCGTCACGTTCTGCCAGAGTAGCTTCCAATGTGGCGTTACGAGCTTCGATGTCATTTCTTAAAGATTTCAGCTCACCAATTAATTTTGCATCTGATTCAATATTCTCATTCAATGAGGCTAAGCTTGAAGTAGTAAGAGTCTGTTCCGCTTTAAGGCCAGAGATTTCTCGTTGTAGCTCTGCGATTTCACTTCTCGATGCCTCGACTTTACTTTTAGCCTCCTTAAATCCATTAGCATCAGCCTTTAAGGAAGTAAGAAGATCAACTACTTCTACCTTAAGTAATTCTTCTGTAACAACGAGACTGCTTGCTTGTAATGCTTCCACTGCGTATCGCAATTCGTCTGTTTGTTCAATTATTCGATAAGCAATGAAGACATAAGCGTCTGGTTGCTCAGTGTCTATTGAGTTGTTTATTGTCCATCCCTGGTCAGAAAGAAAACGTAGTCCTTCATCTCCGGAGTTTGCGACATCAGAAAAATTCACCAGTGAAAGGTGTGACCTATTCAGCCTATGAGTTTTTAATAAGCAGTTGATGTAATTTACACAGTCCTTAATTGCAGCATCAGGCTCGTTAGACTCAACGAGGAGACGAGATAAATAGTTTACAGGAGATTCATAACATATGACGATGTTTTGTGAAGAACCTGAGAGTTCCGCAAGTTCATTCAGGCTGATTGAGTTTTCGATAACCTGTGAGATCTGCTCAGAAGATTCTTCGAAAGTACTGGTAATTTGTGGAGTTGCGCTTTTAGATATAGCACTGTTCCATTGCGCCATTTTTGAAACCGTAAGAAAAATTGTCATTACATAACCTAAAAACACATCTAAAAGATGCGATTGTTTAAACCTATTTCACGAAAGTAACAGATGCATGTGTCCTCTCACTCATCAGTGGACATCTTTTATCAATAGGCATCATTCCATCACTCGCCGTTATTTTGCGCACTTTTATTCTACATATTAAATTATGCGTTCAAAAACAAAGCCGTATACAGGTCGCTATAAACGGATGTGTTACTTTACCACTATAGCACCATTTTTTCACAGGCAATGAAAACAAAAAACCCAGCTTGCGCTGGGTTTTTTAATAACTCTGATTTCTCAGAGCTAAGAGTATGTTTTACTCTTCTGCTGCTTCCGCTTCTTCAGAAACTTCTTCAACAGGACGGTCTACCAGTTCAACAAACGCCATAGGCGCGTTGTCACCTGCACGGAAACCGCATTTCATAATGCGCGTGTAACCGCCTGGGCGAGCTTCGTAACGAGGACCAAGCTCGTTGAACAGTTTACCTACAACCTCTTTATCACCTGTACGGACCATAGCCAGACGGCGGTTTGCAACGCTGTCTTGCTTAGCCAATGTGATTAGAGGCTCGATTACGCGACGTAATTCTTTCGCTTTTGGTAACGTCGTTTTGATCACTTCGTGCTTGACCAAAGAGCCGGCCATGTTTTTGAACATAGCTTGACGATGGCTGCTGTTGCGATTCAACTGACGACCACTCTTACGATGGCGCATAGTTTTATCCTTCTCTACAAATCAGTTTGATAAAAACCTGATTAATCTTTCTCAGCGATGCTCTCTGGTGGCCAATTTTCCAGGCGCATGCCCAGAGAAAGACCGCGAGAGGCTAACACGTCTTTGATTTCAGTTAGCGATTTCTTACCAAGGTTTGGCGTTTTAAGTAGCTCAACCTCGGTGCGCTGTACCAGGTCACCAATATACTGGATAGCTTCTGCTTTCAAGCAGTTAGCAGAACGTACTGTCAGTTCCAGGTCATCAACAGGGCGCAACAGAATCGGATCGAATTCCGGCTTCTCTTCTTTCTGAACAGGTTCAGAAACGTCACGCAAGTCAACGAAGGCATCTAATTGCTCAGCCAAAATAGTGGCTGCGCGGCGGATCGCTTCTTCAGGATCCAAGGTACCATTCGTTTCCATGTCGATGATTAGCTTGTCTAAGTCTGTACGCTGTTCAACACGAGCAGACTCAACAGAGTAAGCAATACGTTCAACTGGGCTGAATGAAGCATCAACTAACAAACGACCAATTGGACGATCATCTTCCTCGGAGGAGCGACGAGTAGCAGCAGGAACGTAACCACGAGCAGTTTCTACTTTAATGCGCATACTGATATCAGTTTCGCCAGTTAAAGTACAAATTACATGCTCAGGGTTGACGATTTCTACGTCACCGTCATGCTGTATATCACCAGCAACAACAGGGCCAGCGCCAGATTTCACTATTGTCAGGGTTGCCTCAGTTTTACCTTCAAGGCGAACCGCTAAACCTTTAAGATTCAGAAGAATCTCGATGACATCTTCCTGCACACCCTCTTTGGTGCTGTACTCGTGTAATACGCCATCAATTTCAACCTCTGTTACCGCACATCCAGGCATGGATGACAGCAAAATGCGGCGAAGGGCGTTACCCAGAGTGTGGCCAAAGCCGCGCTCCAGTGGTTCCAAAGTTACTTTGGCACGAGTAGGAGAAACGTTTTCGATCTCAACTAATCTCGGTTTCAGGAATTCAGTCACAGAACCCACAATGCTTCCTCTTTAGTTATCTTTACTTAGAGTAAAGTTCGACGATCAACTGTTCGTTAATTTCAGCAGACAAATCAGTTCTCTCAGGAACACGCTTGAACGTGCCTTCCATTTTAGAGCTGTCTACTTCAATCCAGGTTGGCTTCTCACGTTGGTCAGCCAGTTCCAAAGCAGCAACGATACGCGCTTGCTTCTTAGCCTTTTCACGAACAGAAACCACGTCTTCGGCAGAAACGTTAAAAGATGGAATGTTCACAACTTGACCATTTACCATGATCGCCTTGTGGCTAACCAACTGACGTGCTTCTGCACGTGTGCTGGCGAATCCCATCCGGTAAACTACGTTATCCAGACGCTGCTCAAGCAACTGAAGCAGGTTTTCACCTGTGTTGCCTTTTAAACGTGCAGCTTCTTTATAGTAGTTGCGGAATTGCTTTTCCAGAACGCCGTACATACGACGAACTTTTTGTTTTTCACGCAGCTGTACACCGTAATCAGACAAACGGCCACGACGGGCACCGTGCTGACCAGGCGCATTATCGATTTTACATTTAGAATCGATTGCGCGAACGCCGCTCTTCAGGAACAAATCTGTTCCTTCACGACGGCTAAGTTTGAGTTTTGGACCCAAATATCTTGCCATGTTCTTTCTCCAACTGTCCGGCGATTAAACGCGACGTTTTTTCGGTGGACGACAACCGTTGTGAGGAATAGGCGTCACATCGGTAATGTTTGTGATCTTGTAACCAGTTGCGTTAAGTGCACGGATCGCAGACTCTCGGCCTGGACCTGGACCTTTAACGAAAACTTCAAGGTTTTTCAGACCGTAGTCTTGTGCGGCTACGCCAGCACGCTCAGCAGCAACCTGTGCAGCAAAAGGGGTAGATTTACGTGAACCACGGAAACCAGAACCACCTGATGTCGCCCATGCTAATGCATTGCCTTGACGGTCAGTAATAGTCACAATTGTGTTGTTGAAAGACGCATGGATATGAGCCATACCGTCTGCAACCTGACGTTTAGCGCGTTTACGCGTAGTACGAGTAGGTTGTTTTGCCATAACTTATCTCCCCCGCTTACTTCTTAATTGGCTTACGAGGACCTTTACGGGTACGCGCATTAGTTTTAGTGCGCTGACCACGTAGAGGCAAGCTACGACGGTGGCGAATACCACGGAAGCAACCCAGGTCCATCAAACGTTTGATGCTCATAGACACTTCACGACGCAGATCACCTTCAACGGTGAACTTCGCCACTTCTTCACGAAGCTTCTCTACAGTTGCTTCGTCAAGTTCTTTTACTTTTGTTGATTCTGCAACACCAGCGTTAGCACAGATCTCTTTTGCACGAGTTGCGCCTACACCGTAAATCGCCTGAAGCGCGATTACAGTGTGCTTGTGTTCAGGAATGTTAATGCCAGCGATACGGGCCATTAACAGCACTCCTCTTAAATTTAATGTCGACGACCTAAAAAGCCCGATAGGATACTTACCCGACGACAAAATTGCAACATAAGGTTCATAATATCGAAATAGAGCAAGCTGAACCCAGTATGAGGTTCAGCTTACATTTCGAATTTAAACCGCGTTTTCGATTAGCCTTGACGCTGTTTGTGCTTAGGGTCAGAGCTGCAAATTACTCGCACAACACCGTTGCGCTTGATGATTTTGCAGTTACGGCAAATCTTCTTTACTGATGCACGAACTTTCATTACATCACTCCGTTGTGCACTAATCTTAGCGGCCGTAGCCTTTCAGATTAGCTTTCTTCAGAACAGACTCATACTGACTACTCATCAGGTGGGTCTGCACCTGTGCCATAAAGTCCATGATTACAACTACGATAATCAGAAGCGACGTACCACCGAAGTAGAACGGCACATTCCACGCAATCAACATGAATTCAGGCACCAAACAAATAAAGGTTATGTAAAGTGCGCCTGCCAGAGTCAGACGAGTCATTACCTTATCGATATAACGCGACGTTTGTTCACCCGGACGGATACCAGGGATAAACGCACCAGACTTCTTCAGGTTATCTGCTGTTTCACGTGGGTTGAAAACCAACGCCGTGTAGAAGAAGCAGAAGAAGATAATCGCTGTTGCGTACAACATCACGTACAACGGCTGGCCAGGAGATAACATTAATGCGATATCCTGTAACCACGCTGTTGATTCATTCTGTCCAAACCAACCAGCAATGGTTGATGGGAACAAAATGATGCTGGATGCAAAGATAGGCGGAATAACACCAGCCATGTTCACCTTTAGCGGTAAGTGTGTGCTTTGCGCTGCATAAACCTTACGGCCTTGCTGACGCTTCGCATAGTTCACAACAATACGACGCTGGGCGCGTTCTACGAACACAACCAGGTAAATCAAGCCGATGACAATAACGCCAATCAACATCAGGAACAACAAGTTAATGTCGCCCTGTCTTGCTTGTTCCGCAGTCTGACCAATCGCTGTTGGCAAACCGGCAACAATACCAGCAAAGATCAATATAGAGATACCGTTACCAATACCTCGTTCGGTAATTTGCTCACCTAACCACATCAGGAACATCGTTCCCGTGACTAAGCTGACCACCGCTGTAAAGTAGAATCCGAAGCCAGGGTCTATAACCAAACCATTAATCAGGTTAGGCAGGTTTGTCGCAATACCAATAGATTGGAAAGTAGCCAGCACCAACGTTAAATAACGCGTGTACTGACTGATCTTTTTGCGGCCTGCTTCGCCTTCTTTTTTAAGCTCCATCATCGGTGGATGAACCACCGTGAGCAACTGCATAATAATGGATGCAGTAATGTATGGCATAATGCCCAAAGCCAGAACGGATGCACGCTCAAGCGCACCACCAGAGAACATGTTGAACATTTCTACAATGGTGCCTTTTTGTTGCTCAAACAACTCAGCAAGTACTGCTGCGTCGATGCCAGGAATAGGCACATAAGAGCCCAGTCTGAATACGACGATCGCACCGAGTACGAACAACAACCTTGACTTCAGCTCACTCAAGCCGCTTTTCGCGCCTGAATCCAATCCTGGTTTAGCCATCTAGCTTATTCCTCTACTTTACCGCCGGCGGCTTCAATCGCTGCAAGAGCGCCTTTAGTAACCTTCAACCCGCTAACTGTAACAGCGCGCGATACTTCGCCACTCTTAACTACTTTTACAAACAGTACGTCTTTCTTAACAAGACCGGCTGCTTTCAAAGTGTCCAGAGAAACGGTATCACCTTCTACCTTCGCGATTTCAGTCAATGTAACCTCATCGGAAACAAAGCTCTTACGAGACGTGAAACCAAATTTAGGCAGACGGCGCTGAATTGGCATTTGACCGCCTTCAAAGCCTGGCTTGATGGAACCGCCTGAACGACTGGTTTGGCCTTTGTGACCACGTCCACCCGTTTTACCCAGACCAGAACCGATACCACGGCCTACGCGCTTAGCTGCTGGTTTTGAACCTTCTGCTGGAGAAATTGTATTTAAACGCATGTCTTACTCCTCCACTATCTCAACCATGTAATGAACACGGTTGATCATGCCACGTACTTCTGGGGTGTCTACCAGTTCACGGACATGGTTGATTTTACGAAGACCTAAGCCTTTAAGCGTCGCTTTGTGCTTTGGCAAGCGGCCAATTGCACTTTTAGTTTGCTTTACTTTAATCGTTGCCATGTCTGATTACCCCAAAATTTCATCTACAGACAATCCACGTTTCGCTGCAATACCCGCTGGAGAGTTCATCTCAGTCAGCGCGTTTACTGTTGCACGAACAACGTTGATTGGGTTTGTAGAGCCGTAGCATTTTGAAAGTACGTTCTGCACACCAGCTACTTCAAGTACTGCACGCATCGCACCACCGGCAATAATACCAGTACCTTCAGATGCAGGCTGCATGTAAACTTTAGAGCCAGAGTGACGACCTTTGATTGGGTGCTGCAACGTGTGACCGTTAAGGTCTACGTTAACCATGTTGCGACGCGCTTTTTCCATCGCTTTTTGGATAGCAGCAGGCACTTCACGTGCTTTACCGTAACCAAAACCAACACGGCCGTTGCCGTCACCAACTACTGTCAATGCAGTGAAACTAAAGATACGACCACCTTTAACCACTTTAGATACGCGGTTTACAGCAATCAACTTCTCTAAAAATTCACCGTTTTGAGCTTCTTGTTTAGCCATTATTCTTCACTCCTAGAACTGAAGACCAGCTTCGCGAGCTGCATCAGCTAATGCTTTTACGCGACCGTGGTATTTGAAACCGCTGCGATCGAAAGCGACAACTTTAATGCCTTTCTCGATAGCTCTTTCAGCGATTGCTTTACCAACAATAGCTGCTGCTTCAGCGTTACCAGTTGCTTTCAGATCTTTGGCCAGATCTTTTTCAACGGTAGAAGCCGCTGCCAACACCTCAGAACCGCTAGGCGCGATTAACTGAGCATAAATGTGGCGAGGTGTACGGTTTACTACCAGGCGATGCGCGGCCAATTCACGAATTTTAGCGCGTGCGCGAGTTGCGCGACGCAAGCGTGATGTTTTCTTATCCATCGTATCACCCACCTACTTTTTCTTAGCTTCTTTACGACGAACTTGTTCATCGGCATAACGAACACCTTTACCTTTGTAAGGCTCTGGTGGACGGTACGCGCGGATGTTCGCCGCAACCTGACCTACTACCTGCTTATCCGCGCCTTTAACGAGGATTTCAGTTTGTGTAGGAGTTTCAACTGTAATGCCTGCTGGCATTTCATAAACTACAGGGTGCGAGAAACCTAAAGTTAGGTTCAGTTTGGCACCTTGTGCTTGCGCACGGTAACCAACACCTTGCAACTGCAGTTTTTTCTCGAAACCTTCAGACACACCTTGAACCATGCTGTTCAACAAAGCGCGAGCTGTACCAGCCTGAGCCCATCCGTCAGCAAAACCTTCACGAGGAAGTGCTTTCAGTTGATTCTCTTCTTGTACAACTTCAACGGCATCGTTAAATACACGTACCAATGTGCCTTTACTTCCCTTAACAGTAACTTCCTGACCGTTGATTTTAATCTCAACGCCAGACGCTACATTTACAGGGGCTTTTGCTACTCGTGACATTTCAACTCCTCCGATTACGCTACATAACCGATGATCTCACCGCCCATGCCTGCTTTACGCGCAGCACGGTCAGTCATCACACCTTTAGAAGTTGACACGATAGCTACGCCTAAACCACCCATTACTTTTGGCAGCTCATCTTTTTTCTTATAGATGCGCAGACCAGGACGGCTCACACGTTCAATTGTGTCGATTACTTGCTTACCTTCGAAGTACTTCAAAGTAACTTCTAAAGTAGGCTTAACGTCACCAGATGCAGCGAAGTCAGTGATATAACCTTCAGCTTTCAATACTTCACAGATAGCAACGCGAAGCTTTGAAGAAGGCATAGTCACAGAAACTTTTTCTGCCATTTGGCCGTTACGAATGCGGGTAAACATATCCGCGATAGGATCTTGCATACTCATTTTCAGCTACTCCTTACCAGCTGGCTTTTTTCAAGCCAGGGACTTCACCGCGCATCGCAGCTTCACGAAGCTTGATACGGCTCAGACCGAATTTGCGTAGGTAACCATGTGGACGACCAGTTACACGGCAGCGGTTTTGCTGACGGGCTTTACTGCTGTCACGTGGCAGTTGTTGTAGCTTCAGAACAGCATCCCAACGCTCTTCTTCAGAGGCGTTAACATCGCTGATAATCGCTTTTAGTGCGGCGCGTTTTTCAGCGTACTTAGCAACAAGCTTTGTACGTTTTACTTCACGTGCCTTCATTGATTCTTTTGCCATAACCCTACACCCCTTATTTTTTGAATGGGAAGTTGAACGCGGACAACAGAGCTCGTGCTTCATCATCAGTTTTTGCGCTGGTAGTGATAGTAATATCCATACCGCGAACCTTATCCACTTTATCGAAATCGATTTCAGGGAAGATGATTTGCTCACGAACGCCCATGCTGTAGTTTCCACGACCGTCAAACGACTTTGCGCTCAGGCCACGGAAGTCACGTACACGAGGAATTGCGATTGAAATCAAACGCTCTAAGAATTCCCACATACGCTCGCCACGCAGGGTTACTTTACAGCCAATCGGATAACCTTCACGGATTTTAAAACCCGCAACAGATTTGCGTGCAACAGTAACAATAGGCTTTTGACCCGCAATTGCTTCCATATCAGAAGTTGCGTTTTCCAGAACCTTTTTGTCTGCTACAGCTTCACCTAAACCCATGTTTAAGGTGATTTTCTCAATCCGAGGGACTTGCATGACGCTTTGGTAACTGAACTGCTTAGCAAGGTCAGCTACTACCGTTTCTTTATAGAAATCATGCAGTTTCGCCATCGTACTCTCCAATTAATTAAACAAGTTCACCGTTAGACTTAAAGAAACGAACTTTCTTACCGTCTTCTTCACGGAAACCAACGCGATCAGCTTTGCCCGTTGCCGGGTTAACTACCGCTACATTAGAAACGTGCAGAGATGCTTCTTTCTCAATAATACCGCCAGCTTCGCCCAGTTGTGGGTTAGGCTTCTGGTGTTTCTTGACAAGGTTTACACCTTCTACAACTACACGGTCTTCAGATACAAGCACTTTCAGGACTTTGCCTTGTTTGCCTTTATCTTTACCCGCCAATACGACTACTTCATCATCACGACGAATTTTTCTAGCCATTATCGTGACTCCTTATAGTACCTCTGGGGCCAATGAGATGATTTTCATGAAGTTATCACTTCTCAACTCACGGGTTACCGGTCCAAAGATACGCGTACCAATAGGTTGCTTATTGTTGTTTAACAATACAGCCGCGTTACCGTCAAAACGGATGGTAGAACCATCTGCGCGACGAACGCCTTTTCTAGTACGCACCACCACTGCATTCAGTACGTCACCTTTTTTTACTTTACCGCGAGGAATTGCTTCCTTAACAGTAACTTTGATGATGTCACCGATATGTGCATAACGGCGATGCGAGCCACCAAGAACCTTAATACACTGAACCCTGCGAGCGCCGCTGTTGTCTGCAACGTCCAGGTTAGTTTGCATTTGGATCATGTTAGTGCTCCGCTCGATAATTAAGACTCTTTCGAGTCGTTTAGCTGCTAAAAACAACAGATATTGTTGCTTTTATATACATACCCCCATAAAAAGGGCGCGAAATGATAACAGAAAAGATTGGGAAGTGATAGCGTAAAAGTGAATTAATTTTAAGCGATTTGCAAAATAGAGGATGGCGAAAGAAATAGCGCTAATAAGGCACAAGTTCACAGCATTTGGAACGGGTTGAATAATACCACACAAAACGAAAAGCGGCAGAAAATTCACTTCAAATTTTCTGCCGCCTTTTGATTGTCTTGGCTAATACTTAGCCGGGTTGTATTGCACTTAGTATAAAATATTTATCTCATACCCTGTGCTGCTGTCTTCAGCAGGTTCAACAGTCACGATATAGTTTTCGTCTTCTGTAAAGCCGTAAAGCGATGTACGGTCGAGTAGAACCTGCTCATCGTTTTCGTCTTCGTAAACGGCGATAACTTCATAGTAATCAGATGGCAGCACTACCGTATTACTTTCACCAAATTCCATATTCAGGGTGTAGTAATCGGCGGTATCAATGGTTTCATCACTTCTTACCAGATAGAAGTCTACGTCTTCGAATTCACCTACCAGATTGATGAAACTAACGGTTTTATCATAAGACTGAGGCAGACCACTTTCGACAAATGTTGCTGCGCCGAGTTTGTTGTCAGCCACATGGATCATAATAGCCTTACTCTCAGCTTGGTTGAGGGTAATAAGCTTGTTGTTCAGTGACGCAACTTCGTCGCCTTCAGCTTCAACGGTTACGCGATAGTCGCCATACTTGATAGCCGTGAAATCAGACAGTTCACCCGCACTTAGTGTAAATACAGTGTCGTCTTCGCCATCATTGCCGCCGAACGTAACGGTGAGTGGCGTGTCAAGGTTTGAGCTGTTGTAAATGCGGTACTGTGCATCGGCATCTACGTCGGTCACATTGGTAACATAAGAGGAGTTCAATACTGCATCAATGGTCATACCTGTCTGGATTGCACCACTGATATCTCTCAATGCCAGCACGTATTCAGTATCGTAGCTGAAAGACAGTGTTTGTGACTCGAATACCACGTCGGTTTCACCCGGATTTGTCAGGTAAATAGTGTACTCACCGGAATCGAAATCGTCGCTGTCGTCATCACCATCCCAATAAGTAAGTTCAGACAGTTCCTGATATGAAATTGTGCCTAGGAAATTGGCCGCTTCAAAAGGGTCTCCATCTTCGCTCATATAAAAATCAAACTGACTTTCATCTACCATTGTGCTTGTGACCATCAATCGGAAGTGATCATCTAATGATTCCCGCTCAAACTGATACTCGATAAATTCAGGCTGAGTGAAGTCACCTGTTAAGATGATCAGCGTTTTGTAGCCATCTCTCAGGTCTACTGTCATCTCTTCAACAACCACTTCCTGATCGTCAGAGTCTGTGCGGATAAATTCCAGTTCCAGCTCGCCGGAATCTGTTGAAATCAGGGACGTTGAATCGCCAAATTGCGCAGAACCGTAAGAATCACCATCCACTTCACGCATGGTGACGGTGGCACTATTAGGTGAAGCATTGTAGAACTGAATATACGAGTAGGTATAATCAGAATCGCTATCATCTGAGCCACCGCAGGCAGTAAGCCCGGTCGCAAATAACAGCACACCTGTTAACTTCATCAGCGACGTAAAAGTTCGAGATACCATAAAAACCAAAATCCTTAAAAAGTAATGTGTCGAGTTCCGGCCAACCACGGAACGGGGCTAGTTTACTTCGTTAAGTCTCGATCGACGGCACTTGAGTTCACGGCTTTACGCAACCTTTACGTTGTTTACAGTTAGCTGAATTTTCTGACAAATTGATACACTTTAAAAACATAAAAGGCCGAACAATGTCGGCCTTTTGTGGTCTCGTAGCTAATTTTACTTTAGAACTTGTAAGTAACGCCCAATCTTGCGCTGAGCGGCTGGCCAGTGCTGATGTAGTAAGCGACAAGGGCAGGAATAACCAGAGGTTCGGTGAATGAGAACGCATACTGATCATCATTACTTGCCTCAAAAACCTTGTCCATACGGGCGTTATCAGTACCTTGCTGCGCGTATTCTGCACCTGCCAAAAACATAAAACAGATTAGCGTTGACTGCGCTGACGAACGATTTCGTATAAACACACGCCAGTTGCTACTGAAACATTTAGTGATGAAACAGCCCCAGCCATAGGTAGTTTCACTAACTCGTCGCAATTTTCCCTGGTTAAGCGACGCATGCCTTTACCTTCCGCCCCCATTACCAGTGCAGTTGGCCCGGTGAGTTTCACATCGTAAATGAGCTGCTCTGCTTCACCGGCAGTGCCAATTACCCACACACCCTTGTCTTGCAGATGTTTTAATGTACGGGAAAGGTTCGTTACCTGAATAAGAGGCACAGATTCAGCCGCCCCGCAGGCCACTTTTCTGGCGGTAGCGGTAAGCCCGGCAGATTTATCTTTAGGCACCACTAATGCCTGTACGCCAGCAGCATCGGCCGTTCGCAAACACGCACCAATGTTGTGAGGGTCGGTTACACCATCGAGAACCAGAATAAAAGGTTCGTCATTGCGGTCGAGTATGGCATCTAAGTCAGCTTCATCCATCACCCTTGCCGGCTTGGCTCGTGCCACTACGCCTTGGTGTTGTTCGCCGTTTACTTTATCGTCGAGCACTTTTCGCTGACAAAATTGAACACTGATCCCAAAACGTCTGGCCTGGTTGATAACCTGCTTTAATCTGTCGTCGTCCCGGCCTTTCAATACCAAGACTTCTAATACGCGCTCTGGCTCGTTTTCCAATACAGCCTGCATGGCGTGCAAACCGTATAACCACTCTTGTTGTGCCATTTACTTCTTTCTGCCTTTACTTGAGCGGGATTTCGATTTCGGACCTTTCGGGCCCCGCTCTGTTTTACCTTTGGGATCTGCCCGGTGTTTACCTTTGCCTTTAGCTGATGACCTACCGCGCTTATCACCAGCGCCACTGTCTTTTTTGGATGCCGTTCTCACCTGCACTTTTTTGCCACCTGGCCCTCGTAACATAGAACCGTCCAGCACTAAATCAATTTTTCGCTCATCTAAATTGACTGCAGCTACTTTAACCGTGAGTGTATCGCCCAATCTGAACTGCCGCGCGCCCGACTCCCCGTTTAAGGTTTGTTTCACGTCATCGTATCGGTAGTAGTCGTCATCTAATGAGGTTATGTGTACTAGTCCATCGATGTGGTAATCGGTAATTCGCACGAACAGGCCGAAGTTTGTCACCGAAGCCACAACACCTTCAAAGCTGCTGCCAACATGATCTTGCATAAATTCACATTTAAGCCAGTCTGCCACATCGCGGGTAGCATCGTCTGCTCGCCGCTCCGTCATAGAACATTGTTCACCTAACTGCTCTACTTCTTCTACCGTATAGGCTTTAGCACCTTTGACTTTTTGTTTTTGCTTTTTCAAAATCGCTTTAATAGCGCGGTGTACCACCAAATCAGGGTAGCGGCGAATAGGCGATGTGAAATGGGCGTATGCATCTAACGCGAGGCCAAAGTGTCCTACATTGTCGCAGTCGTACACCGCTTGTTTCATAGAGCGCAACAACATGGTTTGAATCAGTTCCTGATCAGGTCGCTGACGGGTTTTTAACACCACGTCGGTGAAATCTGCAGGTCTGGCATCTTCGGTAATACGATGGGGAATACCCACCTCACTCAAATATGAGGTGAATGCTGTGAGACGATCAGCATCGGGCTTATCATGAACCCGGTACAATGCCGGCATGGAGTGCTGTTCAAGAAATTGAGCTGCACTCACGTTTGCCATGATCATGCATTCTTCAATTAACTTGTGCGCATCGTTACGCACCACAGGCACAATGTTTTCAATTTTTCGTTGTGCATTGAAAACAAATTTACTTTCCTGGGTTTCAAATTCTATAGCACCGCGCTGAGCCCGTGATTTTTTCAGCGCCCGGTATAAATCGTGCAAATTGCGCAAATGGGGCACCTGCGCTTCATAGCGCTGATGCAGCTCTTTGTCGCCCTGCAAAATTTGCCAGACTTTTGTGTAAGTTAACCGGGCATGGGAATTCATCACCGCTTCGTAAAACTGATAGCTATCGAGGTTGCCCTGTTCAGAAATGGTCATTTCACACACCATACACAAGCGATCAACTTCTGGGTTCAACGAACACAACCCGTTAGACAACACTTTAGGAAGCATGGGAATAACTTGCTCGGGGAAATACACAGAGTTCCCCCGGTTCTGCGCCTCTTTATCTAATGCCGTGCCCAGCTTTACATAGCTGCTGACATCGGCAATGGCTACCCACAACTGCCAACCACCATTGTCGAGAGGCTCACAAAACACCGCGTCGTCAAAATCCCGGGCATCTTCGCCGTCAATAGTAACCAAAGGAAGTTGTCGTAAATCAATGCGCCCTTCTTTTGCTTCATCGGGAACTGTGTCGCCGAAACGCTTTACATAGCGTTCCACAGCATCTGGCCACACGTGAGGAATATCAAAAGTACGCAGGGCCATTTCAATTTCCATTCCCGGTGCCATGTGCTCACCGAGAATTTCCACAATTTTCCCCACCGGGCTTACCCGGCGACGTGGTCTTTGTGTAATTTCCACAACCACCACCTGACCCATTCTCGCACCCTGAGTAGCCTCTGGTGGAATGATAATTTCGTGTTGTAAGCGGCTGTCATCAGGCACAACCACAGCCATGCCCTTTTCAATGAAAAAGCGACCAACGATTGGCTCACTGCGAGGTTCGATAACCTGATTAATAAACGCTTCCCGTTTGCCACGACGATCGGTGCCACTTTCACGGGCTTCTACCACGTCATCGTGCATGAACAGGTTCATCTGTCCGGCAGAAATAAACAAATCACCGCTGTTGTCCTCTGGCCGTAAAAAGCCATAGCCGTCACGGTGACCAATAACCCTTCCCTGTATTAGCTCGTCTTTGTTTTGCAGCGCGTACTTTTTTTGCTTGGTAAATTGTACCTGCCCCTGGCGTTCCATTGCCCGCAAGCGACGCTGAATACCGATTCGGCTATCTTCGTCCTGAGCGTTTACCAACGAACAGATTTCAAGAAACGACAGTGGTTTTCCCTGCTCTTTCATAACAGACATCAAAAACTCCCGGCTCGCTACCGGGTTATCGTACTTTTCTTTTTCTCGTTGGAAATGGGGATCGTCGCTCATGAACTCTCTTGATTAGATTATTTTGCCGCCAGTATAACAGTTATTCTCACAAAACAATGAATTGTTCCGGGTTTTCTCTACGCCATTGAAACGCATTCGTCATATATTTAGATTACTTTTAGAGCCAACCAACTGAGAAGCTTTATAAAGGTAACCTATGGACCGTCGTCTTTTTCTCAAGCTTTCGTCTGTATTAGGCGGAGGCGTAGTACTCTCAACTCAACTTACCGGCTGCGCCTCGGGCAACGAAATGCCACAAAATTCAGTGGCATTCACCCATGGTGTTGCCAGCGGCGACCCTTCACAAACCAGCATTATGCTGTGGACGCGGGCTTTACCGGAAACCACGTCACCCACAGCAAGTATTCGCTGGGAGCTGGCCCTGGACAAAGACTTTAATGAGGTTGTGAGAAGCGGCGAAGCCAAAACCAGTGCAAATCGCGATTACACGGTAAAAGTGGATGTACGAGAGCTTACCGCCAATACCCGCTACTACTACCGCTTTATGACTGCCGAAAATGTCTCTGACACGGGCGAAACCCTTACCTTGCCCACAGGGAGTGTTAGTGAACTCAACCTGGCATTGTTTTCCTGCTCAAACTACCCGACAGGCTTTTTTAATGCATACACGGCTGCAGCTAACGACGACAGTATCGACTTCGTACTTCATTTAGGGGATTACATCTATGAGTACGGTGCCGGGGAATGGGCAACTGAAAATGCAGAAAAGCTAGGCCGAACCTTTGCTGAAAACAACACTGGGGAAATTGTCTCGCTGGCCGACTACCGTAACCGCTATGCCGTGTACCGCACAGACAAAGGATTACGTGCACTGCACCAGCGCAAGCCCTTTATCGTGGTGTGGGACGATCATGAAATTACTAACGACGTCTATATTACCGGCGCTGAAAACCATCAGCCCGAAGAAGGTGACTTTTTCGCCCGACGGGCTGCTGCCGTGCAGGCTTATTACGAATGGATGCCCATTCGACCGCCCATGGGTGACACCGACCCTGTTATCTACCGCACCTTCGAATTTGGCGACCTGCTCTCTTTGCACATGCTGGATACCCGGGTGATAGGCCGGGATAAACAACTCAGCTATGCAGACTACACCAACCAGCAAACGGGTGAATTCGACAATATCGGCTTTACCACAGATCTCATGGCCCAGGACAGAACTCTACTTGGTGTTAAGCAACGAGACTGGCTATTTACACAAATCGAAAAAAGCCAGGCGAAATGGCAGGTGCTTGGCCAGCAGGTTTTAATGGCTAAAATGCATTTCCCGGTAGAAATTTTCAGTGGCACACCACGAGAGAAAATTGGCGAGAAGATTGCTGAACTCGCGGGCTATAGCAAACAGCTTATGGCCGGACAATCGGTGAGTGATGAGGTGCTCCGCCGGTTAAATACGACCATGGCGTATAACCTTGACGCCTGGGATGGCTACCCGGTGGAAAGAGAGATGATATACAGCAAGTTTGCTGAAAAAGGTAAGCCAGTGGTTGTTTTTGCCGGAGACACTCACAATGGATGGGGTAGCACCCTCACTACTGAGGCTGGTAATAAAATTGGGGTGGAATTGGGCACATCCAGTGTAACCTCGCCAGGTATGGAGAGTTATTTAGGGTTGGATGCTCAGCAAGCCGGACAGCTCTCACAAGCATTACCGTTAGTCGTAAAAGATCTCCACTATTGTGATTTGTCCCAACGGGGCTACATGACAGTGCGCTTTACACCTGAAAATGTAGAAGCCAAGTGGATTTATGTCAGCACTATTATGGACGAAGACTTTACTATTGCGGATGTACACACGGAAAACTATACCAACGACGAGTTACTCAGCTAATTCGCCCTTGTTAATTAGCCCGCTAGCTGTTTAACGGTCGGCGGGCGTTTCGCACTGCCTTAGGATGCATCAGTTTTTCCAGTTCTGTCAGGTAACCGGCAATCTGGGCGTGAATTTTTTTGTCATCGGTAATAGCGTTGTATAGCCAGTGGTAGGTGTCTTCATAATCGTAGGGGCTGCCATAACCATCCACAAACAACTGTGCCAATTGCAGTTGCGCCTTAAGGTTGCCAAGTGCAGAAGCCTCACGCAAATAAATAACTGCGCGTTTTTTATCGGTTTGTACTAATGTGCCTTTTGAGTAGTATCGCCCGAGTTGTTCCAACGCGGCAGGTAAACCCTGTTCTGCTGCATCTTGCATGAAGCTTATGCCACGTTTCGGATTTGCATCCACGCATACACCCCAGGCCAGCATGTCACCCCACAAATATTGAAAGGCCGGTTCCCGAAGCACTTCAGCGTGAGCCTCCACATCCTGCACCAACTGACACCGATCGGTAACCATACGAGTGAGATGAACATTTTGGTTTATCATGCTAATCAGTTCGTCCTGGGTGTATAACTGAACAGCTTTAATTTCCTGGGCAACAGAAATGGCCGGCGCTAATAAGCAGGCAAAAGAACATAGCAACAGTGAAATACGTGTTTTCATCGATACAATCCGGAAACTAACTAAATAAAGATGACCAGCAACAAGGTCTCCCGTCTTACTTACTAGTATCGACCAAAAAGACAATTTCTGAAATGTCACAGAAAAAAGAGTACTTAATTCTGTGACAATAAAAGTAGAGCGCTAGTTTAACTTCATTGACAAAGCTGATTGGAGTCGGCGGGCATGCTCTGCTAAATCAACGCCTAAATCGGTGAGGTAGCCGCCATCAGGTTGTGTAATAACACCCTTGGCGTAAAGCCGTTCTGCTGCATGCACCACTGATTGGCTGGCATCATGATGAATTTTAAGCCCCTGCATAAGGCTGGTGGTGGGGAACTTCAGAATAAGGTTTAACTCGTCGACCATGTCCTGATCTACTAACACCATCACATTCTCCTGATAAAATGTTTAATTCACGCCACACATTTATTGTTGTTAAGGCAAAGTGAAGCGCGTTTCTGTATAACACTACCATTTGCGCTATCTGTCCAGATTAATTTAAGTCAAACCTTTCGCTATTGGTCTTATCTTTGCCGTGAAAGAAGTTCTCACCCACTCTCCGACGCTAAAAATTAAGTTTATGACACAGTGGCAAGGAGCTAAAAATCCCGCCCAGTTTAATGGTACACTCCAGCCCAGAACATCACTTAGGCATAGCACACGAACACGATGAAATACAAAGATTTGCGAGACTTTATTGAGCAACTCGAAGCGCGGGGTGAGTTAAAGCGTATTTCCCGGGAAATAGACACCGACCTGGAAATGACAGAAATTGCCGATCGCACCCTTCGCGCCAAAGGACCGGCGCTGTTGTTTGAAAACCCCAAGGGCTCAGATATTCCTGTACTGGCTAACCTTTTTGGAACCCCGGAACGGGTGGCGCTGGGAATGGGCCAAACCTCTGTGCATGCCCTTCGCGAAGTGGGCAAATTGCTCGCTTATTTAAAAGAGCCTGAACCGCCGAAGGGGCTGAAAGATTTATGGGAAAAGCTTCCTGTATTTAAGCAAGTGCTGAATATGCCGGCTAAAGAAGTGAAAAAAGCGCCCTGCCAGGAAGTGATTATTTCCGGCGATGATGTTGATTTAACCGCCCTGCCTATCCAGCGATGCTGGCCTGGCGATGCCGCTCCACTTATCACCTGGGGCTTAACGGTTACTAAGGGTCCTCACAAGAAACGGCAGAATCTGGGGATCTACAGGCAACAGGTTATTGCTAAAAATAAAGTTATCATGCGTTGGCTATCCCACCGTGGTGGCGCACTGGATTTTCGCGAGTGGTGCCAGACTAATCCCGGCGAGCCCTACCCGGTTTCCGTCGCATTAGGCGCAGACCCAGCTACCATTTTGGGCGCTGTTACTCCAGTACCAGACACGCTCTCTGAATATGCCTTTGCTGGTTTGCTACGGGGCAGCAAAACCGAAGTGGTAAAATCGGTAAGTAATGAATTACAAGTGCCCGCTAGTGCCGAGATTGTACTTGAAGGCTATATCGAGCAAGGTGAAATGGCCCCGGAAGGTCCTTACGGCGATCACACCGGTTACTACAACGAAGTGGATGACTTTCCGGTGTTTACGGTTACTCATATCACACACCGGCAAAACCCCATTTATCACTCTACTTACACAGGTCGTCCGCCTGATGAGCCAGCCATACTTGGGGTCGCATTAAACGAGGTTTTTGTACCTATCTTACAAAAGCAATTTCCAGAAATTGTCGACTTTTATTTACCACCGGAAGGCTGTTCATATCGCATGGCCGTTGTCACCATGAAGAAACAATACCCCGGTCACGCCAAGCGAGTCATGATGGGAGTGTGGTCTTTTCTCAGACAATTCATGTATACCAAATTTGTTATCGTGTGCGATGACGATGTAGACGCACGCAACTGGGAAGATGTGATATGGGCAATAACCACGCGCATGGACCCTGCCCGCGACACCGTCATGATTGAAAACACACCCATTGATTACCTCGATTTCGCCTCACCGGTTTCAGGTTTAGGCTCCAAAATGGGAATGGACGCCACCAACAAAATGCCTGGCGAGACAGATCGGGAATGGGGTACACCTATCGTCATGGACGAAGCTGTCAAACAGCGTGTTGATGACATCTGGGACAGTCTTGGTATCATGGAGTAAAATAGACGCACGCGATAAAAGGGGCGTACATACAAATTCATGTGTATATATGCCGCCCTCAACCCTGTGTCACAACTTCAAAACAATCAAAGAGTAAATATGTCGGAATTTCAGTGTAAGGTTGCGGCCATCACGCCGTTAACTGAGGTCGTTTATAAAGTTGAATTAACGCCAGCTCAGCCAGTGGATTTTAAAGCCGGTCAGTACATCATGGTGCATATGGGTGAAAAAGATAAGCGTCCTTTTTCTATTGCGAATCCGGCGTACGACAACGGACGAATTGAGTTGCATATTGGCGCTGACGAAAAGAATGCATACGCCACTGAGGTGCTTGATAAAATGCGCGCTGAAGGCGAAATCGTGTTGAGTGGTGGCCATGGCGACGCGCACTTGCAGGCTGCTGACGCCGATATTATCCTTATTGCAGGTGGTACTGGGTTTTCTTATACCTGGTCTATTCTTCAACAAATTTTGCACGATAAATCCGATGCCAACGTTACCTTATATTGGGGCGGAAAACACAAACAGGATCTCTACCTGTTCGATGAACTCACAACATTAGCCGCCAAACATCCCCATTTTCAGTTCGAACCAGTAGTAGAATTTCCAGAAGACGGCTGGGAAGGCAAAACAGGCTGGGTACATAAAGCGGTCATGAGCGATCATGCCGATATGTCAGGCAAACATGTGTATATTGCCGGTCGTTTCGAAATGGCCAAAGTTGCCCGGGATGACTTCGCCACTTGTGGTTTGAGCGCCGATACACTCTTTGGTGACGCTTACGCATTTATATAAAGCCGTGACCCCAGACGCGCGGCACTAATAACCTGACAGAAGGAGAGTTTAATATGCTGCGCAAATATTTAGCGATGGCATGTGCAGTGTCGTTTCCGGCACTGTCAACCCCTGTTTTTCAAGACGATGCCCGTCTTCACGACATTGCTTCCGCCGTATCCGCCGAGAGAATAGAAAAAGACATCACCACACTTGTGGGTTTTGGCACTCGTCATACCCTGTCTGAAACTGAATCCGATAGTCGCGGTATTGGTGCAGCAAGACGCTGGATTGAGCGTGAATTTGAGAAAATTTCTGCTGACTGTGGTGGCTGCCTTGAGGTGTTCACTGTACGAGGTGTTATTAGCGGTGAATCTCGTATCCCAGACCCGGTTGAAGTCGTCAATGTTATTGCTATACAGCGAGGAACAACAGATCCTGACCGCTACGTTATTATGTCTGGTGACATTGACTCACGGGTATCTGATGTTATGGATTCCACTTCTGACAGCCCCGGCGCAAACGATAACGCTTCAGGCGTGGCCGGCACACTGGAGGCCGCTCGCGTCCTGAGTAAATACTCCTTCAACAGCTCCATCGTGTATGCGGCACTATCAGGGGAAGAACAAGGGCTTTTCGGCGGAAAAATACTGGCTGAGAAAGCACAGCGGGAAGGCTGGCGAATTAAAGCGGTATTGAACAACGATATGATAGGCAATATTGAAGGCGTCAACGGGGTGATAAACAACACCACGGCAAGAATTTTCGCTGAAGGCACCCGGGTCACGGAAACGGCAGATGAAGCACGGCTTCGCAGATTCACCGGCGGTGAAGTGGATTCCCCCAGTCGAAATCTCGCCCGCTATATCGATAAAATGGCTGATCAATATATCGAAAACCTCGATACCATGGTGATTTATCGCTTGGATAGATATCGCCGTGGCGGACACCATCGCCCGTTTAATGATTTGGGGTACCCGGGTATTCGCATTATGGAAACCAACGAAAACTATACACGCCAACACCAGGACCTGCGCACTGAAAACGGTATCCGGTACGGTGATACTATCGATGGCGTGAACATGGAATATGCTGCGAAGCTCACCGGGCTCAATGCGGTGAGTTTGGCGGCTATGTCGTGGGCACCAACGCCGCCTGCTGAAGTTTCCATAAAAGGAGCGGTTCAACCTTCAACAACGTTGTCCTGGAAGGCTGCGGATAGTACCCAAAACCCACAACTTGCAGGTTACAAGGTTTACTGGCGTTATACTGCTGCCCCCCAATGGCAATTTAGCCGTTTTGTGGGCAATGTTACTGAAGCGACTCTCGAAAACATCGTTATTGATAACTACTTTTTTGGTGTTGCCAGCGTAAATAAAGACGGCATCGAGAGCCCGGTG
The DNA here is from genome assembly GCF_056158205.1 of Alteromonas sp. AWQ4_252. Taxonomy (NCBI): domain Bacteria; kingdom Pseudomonadati; phylum Pseudomonadota; class Gammaproteobacteria; order Alteromonadales; family Alteromonadaceae; genus Alteromonas; species Alteromonas sp. AWQ4_252. The sequence continues at coordinate 65,914 of NZ_JBSWSV010000001.1, forward strand.
GTCTACCCCGGCCCCGCCGGTAGCTTCGGCGACTAGCAGAGAACAGACCGCAGAAACGGCAGATAAACTTATTTACCTCGCATTAAAAGGGTGACAGGTGTCACTCTTTTTTTTGCTTTTTCACGTATATCACTACACTTTCGCTTTATTTACCGCTACGGTATCAGAGAAGCCTTAAAGGAAGTATTTGATGATTAAGCTTTTTCATTTTCTTCTATGTATCTGTTTTTGCGTCGCCAGCCCGCTTTCTATGGCGACAGTGAAGCTCGGCGCATCTCCTTTGGCCACTTATGTAGATAACGAAGGTGAACCAGCACGTTTGAATACCATCGTTCAGACTGCCTTCTCCCGTATAAGCGAAGACGTAGAGCTTAGTGTAATGCGGCGCGCTTTTTTGGGCAGCGCACTAAGTGCCGGGCAGTTAGACGGCGAGTTTGCGTTTATCAGTTTGGATAGCCGGGATAGTAACCTCTATTATTCTGAGGCCTATCTGCCTTTGCGCCTGTTTGTGGGCAGCAAACGACCCAACGTGGCAAACATCACGCTTATTCCACAACTGCAAGACAGTCGAATTGCCGTAGAAAATCGCTTTGCTAATACCGACGATATTCGAAAGATCCGCGAAATAAAATGGTCGAGAAATCCATCCACCTACGATGCGTTTAAACAATTTGCCGACAATCGCGCACCCTTTATTCTGACTTCAGAATTATTACTGTCTGACTTCAACCGTTTACTGATAACTGACAATGAAGAACCGGTTTTTCTCACGCCAGCCCCTCTGCTCTCTAAAGGATTTCATCTGGCATTGAAAAAAAGCAGCGACAATCTGGCACTGATTAAGAAATTTGATTCTGTCATTGCCCAGATGCAAAAAGATGGCAGCTTCAACGAATACCTCGGCGTTACCTGGCTTCAAAAAGATGTGGATGACGATGGCGTTGCAGATTACGTCACAAGTGACAAAGTTAACCATCGCCTCGATGAGCGCCAGTTTTTAAAAGCTTTTCCCCTGGATGATACGAAACCCGGTGATGCTTCGCGTTTTTACGTTAACGGCGAGGTGTATCCCACTTTTGAGAAAGCTAAAACTGCCTTAATTTCTGCCGCTTCTGCAGCCCCTGAAAGCTTCCTTGACCGCGATGTTTATAAAAAAATTATAAAACAGTGGTAATTAGTTCACTCTGGAAACACAAAAACGCAGTACGAAATCTCTTATTTATTAATCAATTAGCCCCATTAATTAAAAAAATCTATCGTCATGTGAACTTTTTTGATATGTAACACGTTAGACATATTAATGTCATAATACTATGATAGTAAGCGGGTTAATCAACAGGAGGGTTCATTATTATGCATGCGCTAACCAAGTCATTTACTCGGTTTTTTGAGCGGGCCCATCCATATACAGTGGCATACTATATTGGAAGGAAAAATGCTGAGAAAATTTTTGATTGCAAGATCAAGAAAAAATCAAAGCTACTCGCTGATTCACATCAGTAGCGTTAATACCCGATAAATAGGCCTTAATTTTAAGGCCTATTTTTATATCAGGCTTTAAATAGCTTTCTTGCCACTGCAATTGAGTTGTGCCCGTCCTCCCATTTCACCAATCACACAATTTGCGCGCTAAAGATGATTCAGAGGCATTTGGGTGGAGTATTTTATTTGTTCCATGGCAAAACTCGACGTCACATCGCCTAAATCTATTCCCTCTACCAATCGCTTGTAAAAGTGATCGAAGCTAGCCATGTCGGTGACGACCACTTTAAGCATGTAATCATATTCACCAGACATGCGATAGAACTCTACGACCTCTTCAAACGCCGATACATGACTGGCAAATTTCGTCAGCCATTTAGCTTGGTGCGTGGCCGCTTTAACTTGTACAAACACTGTCATGGCCAACCCCAATTGTTTGGCGCTTAACAGCGCTACCCTTCGGGTTATGTACCCTTTTTCCTGCAAGCGCTGAATACGACGCCAACACGGGGTGGACGTCAGGCCGACGGCATCGGCGATATCCTGAATAGGAGTATCTGCATTTTGCTGTAAAATAGAGAGGATCGCTTTATCAGTTTTGTCGGGCCCTGCACTTTGCATGTCGTTCTCTTGTACCTTTAACCAAACCCGACTTTACCATTTGTGCCCTGGCTACGTCAGCCACAATGCAACGGATAAACCGACAAGTAAAACAGCCAGGGACGTAAAAATGCCATATCTCATTTTAGGAACCTGAAGGTATTCGTGAATTACACTGCCCAAAACCATCCATGAGCCGTTGGCTAGCAAGCCGCAAATACAAAATACAATAATGAGCTGTGCACTGTCTGTCACTACAGTTTCGGGAGACACAAACTGACTATACGCAGTAATAAGCATCATCCAGGCCTTCGGGTTAAGCGGGTGTACCAGTAAACCTTTATAAAAACCCGGTGTTGATGCCCGACTTTTTCCCACCTCAGCATAGCGAACCTTCCAAAGACCCCACGCTAAATAGAGAATATAAAGTGTACCCAGCACTTTTATTGCCAACACGGCAGATGGAAACTGCTGGAAGAAACTACCTAAACCTACACATATTGCCACTGCATTAATTATAAACCCCGCAACAATACCAAGAAGCAGCGGGACAGTATTGCGTACTCCGAGCTGAACACTTGTGCCAAGCAAGGTGAGATTAGCCGGGCCTGGAGAAAATGTCATACTGGCAGCAAAAGCCACCATTAACCCTAGATTGTGCCACTCCATTTAATTTTCGCTCATTTTTTTGCCAATAATTGATATAGTGACAGGGCAAACAATAAACTAAAAAATTTTAATTGTTACTGTATCAATCAGGAAGTGACTATGTGGGTTCCATCAATTGATCACAAATGTGACCAAAAGCTGTATCAACAAATCAGCGACGCCATTGTACAGGCAGTGTTAAATGGTGAGCTTAAAAGAGGAGACCAGCTTCCCACTGTCAGGGCGCTGGCCAAGGCATTGAATGTCACCCCCGGCACTATAAACAGAGCTTTTGAGGAGGTCGCTGGCAAAGGGTTGTTGGAAAAAACTCAGGGCAAAGGCACCTTCGTCAAGGAGCAAAAGAAAGCCAGGGATATCAGTGCGACAATGGTAGAGGGCCGTGACGATGTTTACGACTTTACAATAAACCAACCTGCTCAGCTCGATATCGGCCCCCTTATCAATCGTCATGTTAAAGCTATTGCCGAAAGCTCAAATGATGCGCTTTGGTCTAAGTATGGAGATACCCGTGGCTGGCTTTCTCACCGAAAAGTGCTGGCTGAGTGGCTAAAGGAAAGAGGGGCAGCGGTAGATCCTAACCACTTTTTCTTGCTAAACGGTGCACAACAGGGCTTGCTGTCGTCGCTGATGCTGCTGTGTGAAAAAGGTGATACGGTTATGGTTCAGGAAACCACATTTTCTGGCATACGCACCATTGCCACGCTTCTCGATTTAAAGCTTCACCCGGTAGCCATGGATGACGAGGGGTTCGACATCAACGATTTCCGCCAATTGTGTAAGCAAGCTACCAGCCAGGTATTAGCCATATTACCTACAGCGCACAACCCTACCGGCAGAACCCTGTCTTTGGCGCGCCGTGAAAAACTCATCAAAATAGCCAGGAAGTACGATATTTTTATTGTTGAAGATGACTTATACCTTCACCATCGCCCCGTTACCCCGCTACAAGCCCTCGCGCCAGAACGAACATTCTATGTGTCCAGTATGTCCAAGCGGATCGCGCCCGCGCTGCGAGTGGGTACATTAACCACACCTCCACAGTACACAGACGCAATGACACGCATCATACAGGCCCAGAGTTGGGTTATGCCGTCGATGATGATGGAAATAGCTGCCAGGCTTATTACCAGTGGCGATGCTGCAGAAATTGAGCAAGCCAGACGACGTGATATTGAAAGCCGTCTGGCGCTGGCAAAGGAGATCCTCGGGGAAAAGCGAATGCAATATGATGAAGCAAATCAACACTTGTGGGTAAAGCACTCGCCCCGCCTGGAAAACGGGGAAGTTATCGCCCGTTTAAGCCAGTTAGGTGTAGATGTTCTGCCCTCGGTTTTCTTCCACATCTCCCAAAAACCGTCTCCCCATATCAGGCTATGCTTAGGAAATATGTCGTTCGCTAAACTTGAAGCCGGGCTGAAAATAATTGCCAAAGCGCTAAACCCATCTTTGCCAGAGCGAGCCATCATTTAAAGAATACAAATAAATGTGAACATTATTTGTTCACATTTATTTCACGAAGCAGTCATACACACACGCCAGCATAGAGTCAGAATTAATCACGGACTTATGAAAATGGGATTGAATATCTGGCAACTCGTATTGGTGTTACTTATTGTATTACTGTTATTCGGTCGCGGCCGCATTCCCGCTATTATGGGCGACCTCGCAGCGGGTATAAAGAGCTTCAAGCAAGGGGTTAAAGAAGAAAAAAGCGAACTAACCAAGACTTCGGAACAACAGAAAATTAATACCGAAGAAGCTGTATCGGGTAAGCGTGAACATGTTTGATTTAAGTGTGCCGGAACTATTTTTTGTTGGCGTGCTGGCACTGCTGATCATCGGTCCGAAAGACCTGCCGGAACTGTTTCAGTTATTTGGAAAGTTGGTAGCCAAAATTCGCCGGATGTATGCCGATGTTCAGGGCAGCATGTCTCAACTGCAAAAAGAAGTAAATATCGTTTCCGGAAAAGCACAACCCGGAGACGAAAGCTGGCGTGAATTCCTTCCCCCTGAAGTTAATAATTTGCCTGATGACTTTATGCCCGGTTCCATGTCCGGTGACGAGCACAAGGCCAGAAGAACCCGGATTGAATTAGCCCAAAACCAGACCCGTAAAGAGAACAACAGGAAACACGACGAAACAGCCCAAGGTGAGTCACATGACTGATGACAACGTTGCCGCCTCAAAAGCGCCGCTACTCTCCCATTTAATTGAACTTCGTACCCGTCTTATTTACTGCCTGGTGTTCTTTTTACTCGTATTTGGCGTGGCGTATTATTTTGCCACTGATATTTATCGTTTCTTACAAGCGCCGTTGGTAGAGCAGTTCAGTAGCCAGTCAGACAGAAGAATGATTTATACAGGCTTGCAGGAAGCCTTTTTCACTTACATGAAAGTGGCATTTTTTACCGCCTTGTTTTTTTCTCTTCCTCTAATGTTAATGCAGGTCTGGCGTTTCCTTTCTCCCGGTATGTATTCCCACGAGAAAAAAGGCATGATGCCTTTGTTTCTAATGACGCCTGTTTTATTTGTCGCTGGTGCAGCACTGGCATTCTATGTTGTTATGCCTGCGGCCTGGGAGTTTTTTATAAGCTTTGAATCAATGGGCGGAGAAGATGGCATTCGGGTTGAACTTGAAGCAAAAATGAGTGAATACCTCTCACTTGTGCTCAAGCTGATCATTGCATTCGGGCTCTCATTCGAATTACCCATATTTTTGTTAGTATTGGCCAAAGCCAACCTGGTTAACGCCGCCTCTCTACGGCACTACCGCAGACACGCTATTGTGATTATATTTCTGGTAGCAGCCGTTATCACTCCCCCTGATCTTATTTCTCAAATTGCCTTGGGCACGCCTATTATTTTGCTTTACGAATTGTCGGTTTTCTTGGTTGCCTTGGGCGAAAACCGCAAGCGCAATGAAGAAACTGCCTCTGTGTAATAAAGGTGTATAGAAACCGTAAAATAAATGGCGCTGAAGCGTCATTTTGTTGGCGTATTGTCTTACATGCAAGACCAACGGGAGAAGTACCGCGAGGTTTGCCGGGTTCCTAGTACTTTCATTAAAAACAATCGTACAGGTATCAAAACATGTCACAAGATAATGCACCGCTGAAATCAACTCAGCCAGAGGTAAACAGACGAGATTTCGTGAAAGGCAGTTCAATCGTTGCGGCGAGTACTGCACTTACTTCACTTTCAACTAAAGCAGCCACACTGCCATACTCAGCCAGCTATGGCCCTTTGAGTATGAAGCCGTGTAAAGCCACAGGTTTAGAGCTTTTGGCATTACCTGAAGGCTTCGAGTACACCTCTTACGGGTGGACTGGTCAAATACAGTCAGACAGAACCATTACACCTACCGACCACGATGGTATGGCAGTCGTAGCAGCAAAACAAAACATCATATGCCTGGTTCGTAATCATGAACTCAGCGAAGGAGAAGGTGCAAAATGTGACCCTGCTAGCGGCCGTGGTATCTATAATCCAGCCCAATATGGTGGCACAACCAACATCTTGTTTGACGCCATCAATGGCCGTTTCTTATCTTCCTACAACAGCCTGGGCGGCACAATTCGAAACTGTGCTGGTGGTCTAACGCCCTGGAGCACCTGGTTGTCGTGCGAAGAAACCTATCAGGAAAACGGTGGTTTTTACCACGGTTACGTATTTGAAGTACCAGGATTTGGTATTTCTGACGGTCAGCCTATTCGCGACATGGGTCGCTTCTCTCACGAAGCCGTTGCCGTTGACCCGGCCACAGGTTTTGTTTATGAAACTGAAGACGCTGGCTCTTCGTGCTTCTACAAATTCGAGCCTACCGGCGCGTATGGCGATTTAAAATCTGGTGGACGCCTGTACGCCATGGTTCTGGATAACACCAGCCGCGTAGACTTACGCGGTGGTTTGGTAGAAGGCACAACCTGGGACGTAACCTGGCAAGAAGTGTCAGACCCGGATGCATTCAACCAGCGTTGCTTTGACCAGGCGTCAGATGCAGCAATTATCGAACGCGGTGAAGGTTGCTGGTACGACGATGGCAAAATCTACTTTGTGTCTACCTCCGGTGGCGCAGCTAACCTTGGTCAAATTTTCTGTTTTGACCCTCGCAAGCAAACACTGACATTGGTATTCGAATCTACCAGTGATTCAGAAGTCGACGGCCCGGATAACATCGCTGTTAGCCCTCGCGGTAGTATTTTAATGTGTGAAGACGGCGGCTCTGACCCTAAACGTCTTGTTGGCCTTACTCAAGCCGGTGAAACCTTCACGTTCTGTGAAAACCGCATTGCGTTGGATCAAGGCGACGTTCAAACCATCGACCAGGTTTACCCAGGTGTTGCCCAAAACTTTTGGGACAGCGTAGGGCCAAGCATGGATGGCTCTGATCGCCGTAGCTTTACAAGCCGTGAGTGGGCGGGCGCGTGCTTCTACGGTCGCTGGTTGTTTGTAAACATACAGTCTCCGGGTGTGACGTTTGCGATTACCGGCCCTTGGGAAAATGGCGCACTTTAATGACATAAAAGGGGCCGCTCTGGCCCCTGTTTCAAACCCATAAATAAAAGGAAATACACTATGAAATGGTTTTTAGTAGCGGCATCACTTGTACTGACACCACTGGCCAATGCAGGCCTGTTCACTCTTAATTTGCCCGGCGATAACACGGGTACACTTATGACCAACGACGGCTGGAATATGGAAGATACCAGCGCCATTGACTTCTACACTTTTGAGTTAATGAATGATACAGAGTTAGATTTCGCAGTGTCCGCGGTGTCGTCCATTGGCCTGAGCCTTTATCAAGGTGAAATCACAATGGATCCAGGCTTTTTGTTCAGTAACAGCGGTGATTTCATCGACTTCATGGGCAATAACTTTGCTTATGTCACTGGTACCGACCCTTTCTTTCCTGGTGCGGGAAATAATGCGCTTAACTCGGGCAACCTCGCTGCTGGATGGTACACACTGGCATTAGGTGGTAACGAAGGCTTTGATTTCGGTGGCACGGAATATGTGCTAACCAGTGCTTACTCTCAGGTACAGGTTAGTGAGCCTGCAACATTTTCAGTAATTTTTCTGGCACTTGCAGGCCTGTTGTGGCAACAACGTCGCTTTCAGGGAAAATAAATATTAAACAGGCGGTACTCCGCCTGTCTGCTTTTCAGAACCACCAGGGGTAAGAGAAGTCCACTGCTTCTGGTGTAATCACTGCAGTATATGGCGGTGAAAAGCCTTTCCAGAATAGTCCGGCAAATACGTCTTCCTTAATTACCAGCTTTCCTTGCTTTGCATATTGCTGTAAAAGCGCGTAATAGGCACCTACCGGATATTGTGGCGTATTAGAACGGAACACCACTGCACCGCCAAACTCGTTGTAAAGCGACTTATCAATCAGCCACCGCTTTACCTGCTCTTCAGCGATGGTTTGAATGGATTTTTGCATTGCGCTTTCAGGCATTGGCATTGCATCGTCTTCCGCTTCTGCCCTTGCCTGCGCCTCTTTCGCTTTTTGGGTATCAAGGCTGTCTCCGAACACCTCAATAAAGCGGGCAACTAACGCAGGATCAGGGTTGATATTTCTCGTTTCCGCATACTGTGCCAGCACTTTATCCACAATAAGCTCGGTTAGCTTGCCATGCTGGAAATGGGCAACTGCCATATCCCGTGACACGCCTAGGGCTTTTGCCAGGGTATTGAGCTGAACAGGATCCGGTGATACATCTGCTTCAGTAACAGGCTCATCAAATAAAACAGCAAGCACAGCGTCTTTCGCAAGCGCTGGATAGGCTGCCAATATAGTTAATACGGCCAGTATTGAGGAAACCCGTTTAAACAAGCTACGCATGAAAACTCCTATAACGTTATGACGGATAACAGCGCAAGGTATAAGCGTATGTACACAGAATTGAGAGTAATAGCAAATAAAGAATACGTTACATATTGTAACTATTAGCCACAGTTAACGGGCTATTTTTTTGAAGGAGAAATAAAAAACGGTGACTGCAGTCACCGTTTTTTTGGAATCAGATAGCGCTTACGTTGGCTGCCTGCAGGCCTTTTTGACCTTGCTCGACTTCAAACTCAACTCGCTGACCTTCGTTCAGGGTTTTGTACCCTTCAGAAACGATAGCACGGAAATGTACGAAAACATCCTTATCGCCGCTATCCTGAGTCAGGAATCCATAACCTTTATCTGCGTTAAACCATTTAACGGTGCCTGTAACTTTAGACATGTAGACCTCAAAACTTTCTATAAAACTGCGCCAAGGCGCTTTACTCATGGCCTTAAACAACGGGGTTATTTGGGTCTTACATGGGATGGGCAAACAACTTGATACAATTACAGGTGTAACCAGAGCGTTTTACATCGTGGTAGAAACAAAAATAATCTCGTCTAAAAGACCGCTGACAATTCAGCCTTTTCCACTATAACAGCTGATACGAAAAATGATACAAAAATTCACCGCCATCTGAAAAATATCACATTTTCGTAACGGTTCTGTCAGAATCGCGGCTCACTAGCCTATTTAGGATGGCTGTGTCGCCACCCCTGAACCCAGCACCCCAACCCAGTTATTACGCTGCAAACCGGATAAGTCCAGCTGTCTGTATAAAGGGGTAAAATGGCTGCGACGATGATAAAAGTTGCGCCTACCACAACCCAGTGATTTGCCTTTGCAGCTTCCAGCTGTAGCCGTGCAATTTCCTGCTGTCCGCGCTGTAACTGCAAAGGTAACCCTTTTACCTGTTTTAAACTGTCGTGAATAAGGTCCGGCATTTCCGGCAACTTTTCAGACCAAAACGGCAAGTTCTCTTTTACCTTCGTGTACATGGCCTTAACGCCAATCTGTTGTTTCATCCAGTTTTCTAAAAAGGGCTTAGCGGTTTGCCACAAATCAAGCTGTGGATACAACTGACGGCCTAACCCTTCGATGTACAACAAGGTTTTCTGCAACAATACCAGTTGGGGTTGCACCACCATATTGAACCGTCTTGCTGTATTGAACAGCTGCAAGAGCACATTCCCGAAAGATATTTCAGCCAGCGGTTTCTGGAAAATGGGTTCGCACACGGTGCGGATAGCCATCTCAAATTCGTCGATATTTGTGTCGGGTGGCACCCAACCAGAATCGGCATGAAGTTGCGCTACTTTTCTGTAATCCCGATTAAAAAAGGCGATGAAGTTTTCTGCCAGATACCGCTTATCTTCGCGATTCAATGTCCCTACGATACCAAAATCAATGGCAATATATTGTGGGTTATCGGGGTTTTTCGTAGACACGAAAATATTGCCAGGGTGCATATCGGCATGAAAAAAACTGTCTCTAAATACCTGGGTGAAGAATACTTCGACGCCACGCTCTGCCAGCTTCTTCATGTTGGTTTTCTGGGCTAATAATGCGTCGAGATTAGAGATCGGAATCCCGTAAATGCGTTCCATTACCAGTACATCATGGCGACAATAATCACCGTACATCACAGGCACATATAAACTCTCAGAGCCCTCAAAATTACGTCGCAATTGAATGCCATTTGCCGATTCACGCATCAGGTCAAGCTCATCTACCAGGGTTTTCTGATATTCAGTGACCACCTCCACAGGGCGTAGGCGTTTGCCGTCGGGCAGCCACTTTTGCAGCACCCCGGCCAGGGTATAAAGCAACTCCATATCCGCGTCTATGGTCTTTCTTATTCCCGGGCGCAGTACTTTGACAACAATGTCTTCACCGTTACTTTTAAGTGTTCCCGCGTGCACCTGGGCAATTGATGCAGATGCTAAAGGCTTTTCTTCAAACGATGAAAACACAACATCCAGCGTTGGAATATTCAGGCTTTTTAAAATAATCGCTTTAGCTGCATCACTGGAAAACGGTGCTACGTTATCTTGTAATCGGGCAAGTTCATTGGCAATGGCAGGTGCGAGTAAATCTCGCCGGGTAGATAACATCTGACCAAATTTGATAAACACCGGGCCAAGGGCTTGTAGCGCCAGGGTAATGCGCTCGCCAGCAGGTTTATCCTTGTGTTCGTTGCCGATCCAGAAAATCAGTTTGCGCATTACGCGCACGTACCAAGGCAGCCAGCGAGAGGGTATCAATTCATCCAAGCCATGCTGCAAAAGGACTTTATTGATGAAGTACAGTCTTCCTAAACGCATGTCTTTAATCCGCTATTATGTCTTTTCCTGATCCGCCAACAATATGGCTTCCAGCTTGTTTATTCTTGCTTGGGCGCGCTCGGCGTCATCACGTAAATCACTAACCTGGTCACAAAAATGCGCCACTGCCAGCGCCGGAGCAGCAATTTGCTTTTCTTCGGTCAGCGCATTGCCCAAACCAACCTTAGCGTTGTCAATCACACCCAACATGGTTTGGTGAACACGATTGGCCGAAGTGAAGAGATTGTGTGCCATTATGTCACCTGTGTATTGTGACACCACGTCTTCCCAGTCAATGTTAAGTGCCTGAAACAGACTACTAACCTGCTGCGCTACCGCCAGTTCGCCTTCTACCGTTAATTTACCCTCCTGGATAAGCGCGGTAAGCCGGCTGCTTTGCTTTAATTGCGGCAATACATCCAGTGACACCTGGATACAGCAACTCTGCTTATCCAGTATTTTGACTTCGTCATCGAATGACCCTAGCCCGGCCATAACATTCACGTTGTCGGCGAACACCAACCGAAGGGCAACAGGTGTGTCTGTAATAAACACACTAAGAGATTTTCCTGCCAGTTGACGCAACCGTTCTGCACTGTCTTCATCAAGGGAAAGCAGCTTATTCATTGCGGTTTCCAAAGCGGCAGTAAATAGCGCCTGTGCGGGCATTAGAACTTAAACCCCCGGTGTAATGCAACGATACCACCAGTGAGGTTTTGATAGTCGCACTGCTCAAAACCAGCAACTTCAAACATGCCTTTAAGTGTTTCCTGATCGGGGTGCATTCGAATACTTTCAGCTAAATATTGGTAACTCTCAGCATCGTTCGCCACCAACTGCCCCATTTTTGGCAATATATGAAACGAATACAGGTCGTATAGTTTACTCAGTTGAGCTGTGGTGGGTTTGGAGAATTCCAACACCAGCAAGCGGCCGCCTGGTTTTAAAACACGGTAGATAGAATTCAGCGCATTTTGTTTTTCTGTAACGTTGCGTAAACCAAACGCCATGGTTACCACGTCAAAGGTGTTATCAGGAAATGGCAGGGCTTCAGCATCAGCTTGTACGTAATCTATGTTACTCACCAACCCGCGATCGCGAAGTTTATCACGCCCCACCTTAAGCATAGACAAATTAATATCAGCGAGGGTGACTGAACCAGTGGGCCCAACCAGACGGGAAAATTTCGCAGTCAGATCGCCTGTTCCGCCGGCGATGTCCAACACCTTATGCCCTGCGCGCACGCCAGAACAATCGATGGTATGACGCTTCCACAACCGGTGAATACCCAACGACATAAAGTCGTTCATAACGTCATATTTGGCAGCTACGGAATCAAACACATTTGCTACCAATGAGGCTTTTTCCGCTTTATCGACCTGCTTATAGCCAAAATGGGTGGTTTTGTCGTTTTGCGCGCTTTGCCCTTCGGGCGAAACGGTAGAAGTCTGGTTATCGCTCATGACATTCCTGAGGGTTTATTTCTGATGCTAGGAGTGTACCCAAAAGCAGCGGTGAGCAACAGGGCTTTACCGCCGAATCATTGAATTAGCAGACCTTTTCACAGTTACGCGAGATTGCGCTCGTTGGGCCCCCAACTATACGCCAGGATTTGGCTGATTTCCTGAAGTGACAAACCACTTTCCTGTTGCCACTGGGCAAAGCAAGCGTTCGCCGCTTTCAGTGAACGCTGACTGGTAAGGGAGCCATCAATAACCTCGTGTTTACGCAGATAATCTTCTGTATCACGGGAAAGTAAGAAGGTATCAACACCACAGGTTCTCAGCATGTATGGCCCGGTATTCCCACCTAATCGTGCACCGTGCTTTTTAAGATATAACCACAACTCCACTATACGCTCGGGCGGGAAACTGGCCACAAACGCGCCGAAACTGTCGTGATGATGACATATATCCTGGATCATCAAAGCATTGTCTCTTACCGTAATGACCTTTTTGTAATTGCGTACGATACGCTTATCCGTGGCTTTCTGCTCAAGCATTTCATCGGGCATCAACAACACTTTTTCGATATCGAAGCCAAAAAATACAGTTTCAAAATCCGGCCATTTCTTTTCAATTACCCGCCATACGAACCCCGACTGAAAGACTTTCTTTGTCATTTCCGCCAAAAACCGGTCGTTAGGTATGCTTGCAACTTGTGTAGCTGAAAGAGGCTGGCTGAGCATGTGCGAAAGGGCTGATTCACCGCCCTTTCGCTTGGCAGCCCGGTTAAAAATAACCGAAAAAGCTTCTGCTGCCATTAAGCTCTGATCCCCGAGTGACGTAGCAAGGCATCAACCTTTGGCTCTCTGCCTCTGAAGGCAACGAACAAATCCATAGGTGGACGACTTCCGCCCATTTCAAGAATGTTGTGTAGGAAGGCTTTGCCCGTTTCACGGTTGAAGATGCCGTCTTCTTCGAACTTGCTAAACGCGTCGGCAGACAGGACCTCAGCCCACTTGTAGCTGTAATATCCTGCGGCGTAACCACCAGCAAATATATGACCAAAGCTATGCTGGAAGCGATTGAACGACGGTGGTGTTATCACTGCAACCTGCTCGCGAACCGTGTCCAGTACAGCTTGTACATCCACATTTTCGTCTGAGCTTTGATGCAAAGTAAAGTCGAACAAGCTGAATTCCAGTTGTCTTACCATTTGCATGGCAGAATGATAATCACGGGCAGCTAACATTTTGTCGAGAAGGTCGTTCGGCAGGGGTTCGCCGGTTTCATAATGTCCGGAAATAAAGTTAAGCGCATCTTCCTCCCAACACCAGTTTTCTAAAAACTGGCTCGGCAACTCTACCGCATCCCAAGGCACACCATTTATACCTGACACACCCGCTACGGACATTTTCGTCAGCATATGGTGAATACCATGGCCAAACTCGTGGAACAGGGTAACCACTTCGTCATGGGTAAATAGCGCAGGTTTATCGCCAACCGGACCGTTAAAGTTGCAAGTGAGGTAAGCCACGGGTAACTGAATGCTGCCATCAGGTAGTTCTCTGCGCACGCGACACTCGTCCATCCAAGCGCCGCCCCGTTTTTTCGCCCGGGCGTACAAATCAAGATAGAAACTTCCCCGTAGAGCATCGGCGTCATCGGTGATAGTGAAATAGCGCACGTCGTCGTGCCACACATCAACACCGGGCTGCTCTATAATTTTAAGGCCATACAACCTGTGTACAACTTCAAACAACCCATTTAGTACTTTATCTGCAGGAAAATAGGGGCGTAACATCTCATCTGAAATGGTATATTTTTCCTGTTTTAATTTTTCACTGTAGTACGGCAAATCCCACGCATTGAGGGTATCGACGCCAAAACGGGATTGTGCAAATGCGCGAACCTCTTCCAGTTCTTCTGCCGCTTGCGGTCGCGATTTTGTTGCCAGATCCTGCAGAAAACCAATGACCTGGTCAGTAGATTCAGCCATTTTAGTAGCCAGAGACCGCTCAGCATAATTGTCAAAGCCCAGCAAGTTTGCCAGTTCATTTCTCAGCGCCAGGGTTTCCTGAATGATGGCCGTGTTGTCCCACTGACCTGCATTCGGCCCCTGCTCAGACGCCCGCGTACAGTAAGCGCGATACATTTCTTCACGCAGTGCGCCGTTGTCAGCGTACATCATTACTGGTAAATATGACGGAATATCGAGAGTGAACAACCACCCTTGAAGATTTTTTTGATGAGCAGCCTGCGCAGCTGCTGCCATTGCAGATTCTGGCAACCCGGATAGGTCAGATTCGTCAGTGACGTGTTTCGTCCACCCCATGGTGGCATCCATCACATTATTACTAAAAGTTGACGATAATTCGCTGAGCCGGGCCTGAATTTCCGCGAAGCGTTTCTTCTTTTCGTCTGGCAAAGCAACACCAGACAGAGTGAAGTCACGCAACGTATTGTCGACAAGCTTCTGGCGCTGTTCATCCAGGGTGGAAAATTCGTCGCTGTCTCTGAGAGCCCGATAAGCATTGTAAAGGCCTTCGTGCTGCCCGACCCAGGTGCCGTATTCAGACAATAAGGGCAAGCATGCATCGTGAGCTTCGCGCAGTTCGTCACTACTTACCACCGAATTCATATGCGACACTGGCGACCACATTTTACTTAAGCGATCATCAGCCTCTTCAATCTTTTCTACCACGGTGTGGTAGCTTATCTCCTGAGAAGAGACAACATCTTCGATGGTTGTTTTACAATGGGCGATAGCCGCTTCAACGGCTGGTTTGATATCCTCCGGTTTGATACCAGAAAACAAAGGTAATCCTTCGACTTGCTCTACCGCAGATGTTGTCATGATAATCTCGCTTGTTTTGGAAGTTTCTGATACGAATGTTGGGGTCAAATAGCCCAAAAACAAGCGAAACACTTTATTATCGCGAGCGGCGCAGCTGAATGAGTCAAAAAATCGTTAGAGGCTCCTGAACGGCTGCTGTACGAGCAACTTTTCAAAGTCCAGTCTTTGAACCGCTTTACTATAGAAAAAGCCCTGTACTTCGTCGCACTGAAGTCGTTTAAGTACAGCAGCAACGTCCTTGGTTTCAACACCTTCCGCTACCGTTTTAATTTTCATTCGACCACAAGCCTGAATCAGACTTTTTACTAACTCCCGTTTGTTAGTGTCTGCGTTGATATTGTCAATTAGCGAACGGTCTAGTTTTAACACATCTACGGGTAGTCTCGACAGGTAAGACATTGAGGTAAAGCCGGCACCAAAGTCATCGATAGATATTTTTATGCCCAACATTTTTAATTGCCACAGCAATCCATTCATAAACTCGCAATCAGTGGCAATAGCCGTTTCCGTAATCTCCAATTCTATGCATGTGGGATTGACTGCATAGCGCGCAAGCTCCTCAGTAAGTACGTGTACAATACGATAATTTTGCAGCTGTTTTGCCGATACATTCATCGACACACTTTTGACGTCTCCACTTACACGCATGAGCTCAGACACAGCCCGAACTCCCTGGCGAATGACCCACTCGCCTATCATTTCTATTTGGCCGTCTAACTCAGCCAGACGCACAAATTCTGCTGGTGGAACCCACCCCAATTGATGATGCTGCCATCTTAGTAATACTTCGGCACTTTGAATCATTCCCGTCTCTAAATGAATTTTAGGTTGAAATGCCAGAGTGAACTGGTTGTTTTCCAGACCGCTCTCAACATCTGCCCGAATGTGCTGCTGACGTTGAAAGCGCTCGATTGCCAGATCATCAAGATTTGATACATGGCTGGAATGCATTTCTCTCAGTATCGTAAGCTCGAGGTTTTTAGTCAGTGTGTCGACGTCCAGATTTGGAGACCCAAGCACGCGAAAACCGACACCCACCTGGCAATATACTGTGCGCTTGTGAATCGTGTAGGTTTTTTGTAATTTACGACGGAGTATCACGCCCCATTGCTCTAACTCTGCTTCGTTTGACTCGCTCAATCTAAATGAAAAGAGCCCAAACTCGTCCCTTTGAATATGAATGCTCTCGCCAATAATCTCCCGGATCCGACGTTCTACAATTTCTACTAGGCTGGCCATAGTATTTTCGCCATGGCTGTAGGAAACGTCATCCATATTAATTAATTTCACGGCCATTAAAGCGCCAGAATCGTCCAGATTGACCACGTTATCTGGCAGGGCGATATCCCTGCCTTCGACATTATGACTGATTTCCACCATACGCTTCTGCCAATTGCGATCGGAACGGACACGAAAGTAATCGAATGCCTGTTCGATTTCGGTGACCAACTGGCTGGCGCACCACGGTTTGGTGAAATATTTGTTCACCAAACCACTATTTAACAGCCCTACAGCGGTATCAAAATCATTCTCTCCGCTTAGCATCATAGTGATGGTTTGAGGATAAAACTGATTAATGTATTTGAGTAAATCAGCGCCACTCATTCCAGGCATTCGCTGATCGGTTAGCACCACTGCAATTGCATTGTTTGCCAAAACTTGCATCGCCTGCTGCCCACTCTCTGCAACATGGATGGTGTAGCCCGTAGGCCGCAATACCCGCTTGATAGCTTGAAGTACGCCAGGCTCGTCATCAACAATGAGGATTTCGAGATCTTGTAAGTTATTTACAACCGCATTTGACGCAGGCATGGTATTCTCCAGTCAAGAGCATTGCCAGGTGATAAAAGCTGAACCCGTGCTGCTCTATAAGTTTCTTTACTATTTACGCTTTCAGTTGTGCACCACTCCATTATTTGCACTCATTAATTTGGCTAATATTGCCAAACATCGGCAATGTAAACCTGGCTTGAACTCTGCCCATCCCTGTATAATTACTGTGCTATTCAATTAAACCAGAATGTCACTAATGTCGCATATTATCCTTTAGTCTGGATTGTCACGGTTTGCAATCACTGCTATAAATATAACCTCTGTTACCTTTTCCCTTGGAGATTGACAATATGAAAACCCTAACGTCTGGCGAAATAGCCTCGTATTGTGATGTAAACTTGCGAACTGTTATTCGTTGGATAGAGAGCGGAAAACTCAAGGGCTTCAAATTGCCAGGCAGAGGTAATAACCGGGTTCTTATAGATGACTTTATCGAGTTTCTGGAAAAACATAACATGCCCGTTCCCGACCAACTTCAAGGTGAAGTTACGCCGGGACTATTAATCGTTGATGATGAACTACCTGTAGCCAAATCAATTCAACGAGTAGCCCGCAGAGCAGGGTATGACACCCTAATTGCAACGGGCGGCTTTCAGGCAGGCGTCATGCTCAGTCAGCACAACCCCAGGTTAATGACACTTGATTTAAGCATGCCAGGAATGGACGGATACAGCGTTATTCAGTTCACCAGGGAACAAGCGAGATACAAAAGACTCAAGATTATTGTTATTTCTGCGTTGGACGATGTCAGTTTAGAGCGGGCAATGGATCTTGGCGCTGATGCCGTTTTACCCAAGCCCTTCTCAAACCACGACCTTACGGCGTTGCTGGACAAGTTTATGACAGCTTAACAGCTGCGAAGAGGATGTTGTTATGGGAAACCAAAAACTATACTTGTGGCGAACGCCATTGTGGGGCGCTATCATTTTTGTGCTTATGACATGTATGGTATTGGCTTCTCCTCTTGATTCAACACCCACGTTACAGTCTATGGATTTTCCCGTCAGTGAAAATGACATAAATTTCTCCTTTCTGATAAATAACGTCTATCTTTGTGGTAGTGGGTTAAATTTTGAGAAAGCGATGAATTATCCTCAAATCCGTTATGTCACGCCAAACCGAAGAGTACCGGCATGACTGAAAACCATCAACCAACGTCCAAACTCGAAAAAGAGTTGCGGCGCAAAGATGTATTAATCGATTCACTGCGTAAAGATTTGCAGGAAGCGCAGCGTCAGTTGTTGCAAGCAGAAAAAATGGCGTCAGTGGGCCAATTGGCCGCCGGTGTTGCCCATGAAATAAACAACCCCATTGGGTTCGTCTCAAGTAACTTAAGCACCTTAAGTGACTACATCAACGCCTATCAGCAAGTGATGACAAAAATAATGTCGGCTGAAGAAGGTACAACAACGTCGTCCATTAGCAACCTTGTGCAAGAAGCGTTGGAACAGCACGATATTGCATTTATTAATGAAGATATATGCCCGTTAATAGATGAATCAGCCGAAGGTTTACAACGTGTAAGCGAAATTGTTAACGGACTGCGCCTTTACTCCAGAATTGATTCAGATGATCGCCATTGGCACGATGTAAACCAATGCCTGACCACCACACTGAGTATGGTGAATAACAAGCTTAAGTACATTTGTGACCAAAAGTTAGAATTAGCCGATGTACCCAAGGTTTATATAAATGTGGGTAAGATAACCCAGGTTTTTACCAATTTACTTATCAATGCCGGTCAGGCAATTGAATCGACGGAAAAACAGGGAGTGATCTCTATTTCTACCTTCCTGAAAAATGACCATGTACATATCAGTATTAAAGACACCGGCTGTGGAATTAAACGGGAGCACCTCGACAAATTGTTCAACCCTTTCTTCACCACAAAACCCGAAGGCCAGGGAACAGGTCTTGGCCTGTCAATTTCACATGGTATCGCCCTTGAACACGGCGGGGATTTGCTGGTAGACAGTGTCGAGAACCAAGGCACCACGTTTACGCTGGTACTGCCGGTTGATGGCCCCGAACAAACCACATCTGGAGCGGGTGACCATGACGCGTAATCAATTAAAGCGGGCCATAAGCGGGCCTTTGGAGTTCCAATGAGCGAGACCGACGAGAAACAAACGGAAAAAAAATACACCGTATTGTTTGTTGATGACGAACCCAATATTCTTCGGGCACTTAAGCGTGCGCTATTTAAATTCAACATCAATATGCTGTTAGCAGAAAGTGGGCAGAAAGCACTGGAATTACTGAGTGAAAATACCGTTCACGTGGTGGTATCAGATATGAAAATGCCTCATATGTCTGGCGCAGAATTACTCGAACAGGTTGCCCAGCTGTACCCCAATACCTTTCGTGTGGTACTGACGGGCTTTGCCGACATCGACTCCACGATAAAAGCCGTGAATCAGGGCAAAATTCATCGTTACTTACAAAAACCCTGGGACAACCAAGAGCTAATCAATACGCTCGAAGAGGGTTTAGAAAGAGTAAAGCTCAAAGATGAGAACGAACGCTTACAGAAACTTACTCGCTTGCAGAATAGGAAGCTTAAAGACATTAACTCCACCTTGGAGCAAACCGTCGTTAAGCGTACAAAACAAATTAAGTTTGCCCTTAACCGCATACAAAAACAAAACCAAGCCATTGAGCAGGTACTCTTCAATGTCATCAGTATTAACCCTGATATCGACGGTAAATTTGCCATCGAGATTAGTGAACTTGCGACGTTACTTGCGCAGCGTTCTCGGTTACCAGAAGAAGAAGTAAAACTCATCCGCTACGCCAGCTTAATTTGCGAATTGGGGTGTTTAGGACTCTCGTCAGCCGACTTCACCCCGCCTTTCAGCAAGTTAAATTACGAACAGCAAAAGAAGTTTCTCTCGCAAACAAAACAGGCCGCCACCATTCTTGCGCCTGCCGAGCATATGAAGCCAATTTCCGACATCATTGAGTTTCAGTTTGAACACTGGAATGGTTCAGGTTTGTACAACAAAGTTGCCAAAGAAATTCCAAATGGCTCGCGTATCCTGGCAATTAGCCGTGATTACTGGCGACTGGTTACCGGGCGCTTGCAAGAAAAAAACCTATCGCCCAATGAAGCCAAGCAGGAACTTAAGAAACACCGCAATACCCGTTACGATGCAACCTTCCTTGATGTTCTGCTGGAAGCACAGGACATCGGCTTGCCGCAGCACATGGATAACAGCTTCAGTGCATCCGAGTTGGTACCTGGCATGGTGCTGGCTGCCAATTTGTACAACGACAGCCACATTCTCATTTTGCCTGAAGGGCATGTTTTCACTGAAGCCACCATTGCCAAACTGGTACAGTTCGAAGATGACTACAACCGCCGCTTTGAGATAACCATCAAGCCGCCCAAGAAGCAATCAGCTGATAATCCGGAGCACGCCGAAGAAGCCTGAGCCTTCACTGGGGAAGTTTGCTTCCCCAGTTATATTCTTCCCTACGGAACTGCCGTTTTTGCCACTCTGGTTATGTGTTGCTGTGATGAGAAATCAGATTTTCTTTGAAATTCTTTTCATCCCACCTCGGTCAATAGCCGTAACCGAATTGTTTACTCGAATACAATTTGACTTTATTTGTAATGCCCTCACGTTACTTCTATAACGAGGGGCGGGTATCACCGTAGTCTTTTAAGAAGCGGTGTGCAAAACGGGTTTTGAGTCACCTCTCTAATCATGCCAAGATGGGTTTGGATCTTTGAACAAGGCGAGCACAATGAAAGAATTTGATTATATTTGCGTTGGCGGCGGCAGTGGCGGCATTGCCTCAGCAAACCGCGCGGCGAAGCACGGTAAAAAAGTGGCACTGATAGAAGGCGGCGACATCGGTGGCACCTGTGTGAACGTGGGTTGTGTACCCAAAAAAGCCATGTGGTTTGGAGCCAATGTTGCCGAAGCTATTCACAAGTACAGTGAAGATTACGGTTTTGATGTAACGGTGAATAACTTCAGTTGGGAAGTGCTGGTTGCGAACCGTCAAGCGTATATTCAGCGAATTCACGCTTCCTACGATAAAGTGCTGGCTAAAAACGAGATAACCTGGGTAAAAGGGTTTGCTAAATTTGTCAGTGACAACGTGATTGAAGTTAATGGTGAGCAGTACACCGCGCCCCATATCACTATTGCCACTGGTGGCAGCCCTCGTATCCCTGATATTCCAGGTGCCGAACACGGCATTGACTCTGATGGCTTTTTCGAGCTTGCCACACAGCCAAAACGCGCAGTAGTCGTAGGCGCTGGCTATATTGGCGTTGAGCTGGCAGGCGTATTGTGTAGCTTAGGCACGCACACAGATTTGGTTATTCGTCACGCCACCCCACTTCGCCATTTCGACCCGCTCATTGCAGACACCTTAACCGAACTGATTGACCGCGAAGGGCCTACTCTTCACAAACAATCGGGCGTTGAAAAAGTTGAAAAACACAAGGACGGCACCCTGACAGTTACGCTTACCACCGGTGAAGTCATTCAGACTGACGTGCTGGTGTGGGCCATTGGCAGAAAGCCTTCCAGCGATAATATCGGATTGGAAAACACAGCTGTCAAAGTAGATGACAAAGGCTATATTCAGGTCGATAAATTTCAAAACACCGCGGCCAAAGGTGTGTATGCGGTAGGCGATATTACCGGTCATGTTGAACTTACGCCCGTGGCTATCAAAGCTGGCCGACTGCTAAGCGAGCGCTTGTTTAACGGTCAAAAAGAAGCGCATCTCGATTATTCATTGATCCCTACCGTGGTATTCAGTCATCCACCCATTGGCACCATCGGACTCACCGAGCCAAAAGCCGTTGAAGAATACGGTGAAGAGAACATAAAAGTGTATACCTCTTCATTCTCTGCCATGTACACAGCCGTTACCCGTCACCGCCAGGCTACCAAAATGAAGCTCATTTGTGCTGGAAAAGATGAAAAGATTGTTGGCCTGCACGGCATAGGTATGGGCATGGATGAGATGTTACAGGGCTTCGCTGTCGCCATTAAAATGGGCGCTACCAAAGCCGATTTCGATGCCTGTGTGGCCATCCACCCTACGAGTTCTGAAGAGTTTGTTACGATGACATAAGGCCTACGGGGCAAGATTTGTCACCATACGCTCTACCTCACTTATTTATCTTTTAAGCCTCGCACCAGCGGGGCTTTTGATGATAAATCCGTGCTTTGTAGGTTCTAATTAATGAGCTGGGCTGGCGCGTGGTGACCATCATAGTACTACGTTCATTGGCATGCAGGTTAATACTTCCCACAGCAGCACGCTGTTGCGCGCTGCTACAATAGCTAGGTATTACAATCGCGAATGAATAGCACTGCGATAGGCATCGATAGCGGGAATAATCGATGTCACAATGGCGGCAACAAGAATGGCGCCCGTTATCATTAACGTGTGCGTCGTGAGTACGTTTGCCGAGATGAATAACCCGTAGTGACTGGCTAACCAGCTTTTCAATGACGCGAATATCACCGTTAAAGTGCCGATAGACACCGCACTGGCGGCCAGTGCAATGAGCAAGGCTTCCACCAGAATAAGGGTGAATACCACACCACCGCTTGCTCCTAATATACGTAATACAGCAATTTCTTTTTCCCGCTGCTGCATTGATGCCAGCAACATAGTTGCCAGACCAAAAAGTGAAGAAACCAACACCAGCACGCTTATCACCCGTAAAATGTTTTCCACCGAACGCATCATTTGCCACAGTTCAGCCATGGCTACGCCCGGTAAAATGGCCATTAGGCGGTCACCTTCATAATTATTAAGTGCCCGCTGAAGATTAAACGTGGCGAATTTAGATTTCAGTCCTAACATTACCGCGGTTACGCTTTCAGGTTGAACCAACGGGTTATCCAGATCATCTGGCGCTTGGAGCACATTGGCCAGTTGCGCTTTCGGCAAATGCATGGCTTCAATGCCTGCCAGCGAAACGTGAACGGTTTTGTCCACCGGCGTACCTGTGGGCGTTAAAATACCCACAATGGTGAAGGGTGACGCGTCGTGGTTGTTGAAACTAACAGCGCCAAGCCCGTGGGCGATGACGACTTTATCCCCCACCTTGTAATTGAGCTTGGCGGCGACATCAGCACCGATGACTGCTTCGAACACCCCAGAAAACGGCTCCCCACTGGTAAAAGTCAGAGCTTGCTTATCGCCGTATTTATAATGTTCAAAGTAGCTTCCATTGGTACCCATTACACGAAAGCCACGGTGTGAATCACCCAGCGAAATGGGAATAACCCACTTTACCAACCCGTCTTTTTGCAGCATTTCAACGCTGTCGTAACTGATATTATTCGTCGGGCTACCCATGCGAAATACACTGTATAACATCAGGTTAAGTTGCCCACTGGGAGCACCAACGATGAGATCTACCCCGGATACAGTGCGCTTGAAACTGTCTTCAGCCTGTATACGAATATGCTCTACACTAAGTAATACGCTGACACTGATAAACAAAGACAGAAAGGTAAGTACAACTGACTTACTGCGACTGCGAAGACTACTGGTAGCGAAGGACAACAGCATTAACGCGCCTCCTTAATTTCACACAATGACGACAGGGATACCGCGCTGTCGAGATATTGCGCCAAAGATTGGTCGTGGCTGACAAACAACAAGGTGGTATTTGCTTCCTTACACAAGGATATCAACATGGTCATGAAGGCATCCCGGGCGTCGTTATCCAGGGCAGAGGTAGGTTCGTCAACAAGCAAAATTTCAGGTTTATTTATTAACGCTCTGGCTATAGCAACTCGCTGCTGTTGACCTACACTTAAGCGACTCGCTTGTTGGTGGGCAACATCTGGTGGTAGATGCAATTGATTAAGAAAATGGCTTAATCGTTCAGTGATGTCCGGATCACGCCCCGCAAAATAAGCCGCTAGCGCAATATTCTTTTGTACACTCAGGTGAGGCACCAGGTTAAATTGCTGAAATACCACACCGATGTGCCGGGCTCTGAATTTATCCCGTTTTTTTGACGACAAAGAAGAAAACCCCTGGCCTAACAATTTGATTTCGCCGCTATTGGGCTCAAGTATACCGGCCAGCAAATTCAGCAATGTGGTTTTTCCTGAGCCCGATGGACCATGCAAAAAAATACGTTCTCCACGGTTTAGCTGCCAGTGCGAAATACCCATCGTTCGTTGTGACTTTTCGTAACTGTGCTTAACCTGGTGCAATGCTATTGCGGGCTGCAAAACTTCTCTCCCCATATGGTTCACTTATCGCTTATGTCTTGTTATTCGCCATCGGTGTTGCTACGTTATATCATCGATAAGTATTTGTTCGACATACGGCGCTTTTAATGAAACATTTTTCACGACCAACTGCTTTGGCAGTATTTTTTTACTTAACGGCATGTCTTTTCAGTAGTATCACGCTTGCAAAAGATTATGAAGAGCTTGAGTGGACAGCACTCATGCCAGAAGAAGATCTGGCCGCCCTGCTCGACCCACCAGAATATTTGAACGAAGTGAAAGACGGATCTAATCAGGACTCCGTTAGCGCATTTAATGAAGCGACTTTTGAAGATGAAAAAGTTGAGCGGTTTCGCAAAGCGCTAAACTCAGTGAAAACCATACCCGTTTTCAACGACAAAGCAATTCGCATTCCTGGCTTCGTGGTGCCTCTGGAACAAAACGAAGGGCAACAGGTCACTGAGTTTTTCATCGTACCTTACTTTGGCGCCTGTTTACATATGCCTCCACCGCCGCCAAATCAAATTATTCATGTGACATATCAGGACGGACTTACGCTGGAAAGCCTTGAGCAACCGTTTTGGTTCGAGGGTACTGTGAAAATCGAAACACAACAACGCAGTTTAGGTACGTCAGCTTACACGCTACAATTAGATCAATACGAGGTGTATCAATGAACATACGCGCTCTGGCTTTTGGCTTATCTGCATTAGGCTCTATGTTGGTGAGTTCTGTTAGCTACGCTTGTGGCATGCATGGCGATGGTATGGCTAACTTTTCCCGCTTCCACCCGTTAATGCAGCAGCACAATGTGCAAACCTCTTTTAGCGTACTCGATATTTCTTTTCAGCAACCGGCTACCGTTGTCGCAAAGGGAAAAGAGCAGAGTCATAATTTTACCTTCTTCGTGCCATCAGACTATTACGATGCAACGGTGAAAATAGAGGGCAGTGAAAATGTGACCGTACTATCAGAACAAAGCTTTCCAGTCTCGAAACTTTCAGAGAAAAAAGCCTTACGTTTTGTTATTGCCAAGCCCGGCAAGCATGAAATTGTGGTAACACTAGTGGCCAAAAGAGGGCCAAACCCAATCACTATACAGCGAACCTTATTTGTTCAATCTGCATGAAACCACGCCGTACCAATTGGTTTGCTATAGCGCTAGTCGTAGTTGGCCTCTTAGCCGGTGTGGGCGCTGTAAAACTTTGGCCAGCCATAAACCAGCTACTATCTACATCTAATGAGTTACGGTATGTTAGTTCTTCTGCAGCGTTACTTGAACAAGCCAGTGAGGCTCACGTCGTAGGCTGGCGTGATCTACTACCAGAAAGTGAGTTTGACGTCATTAAGCGCTACCAGCCTGAACCTGATCAACCATTGAACAAGCAGGTATTCAGTGCTCTGCAAGCTACTTTTGATGATGATTATCAGGCTACGCTTAATTCCACAGCTGTTGTGCCCGAACTGGACGGACAGGTTATCAGTATTGGTGGGTTTATTGTGCCGCTAACTGTGTCAGAAAAGCGCGAAATTCTCTCAGCTTTTTTAGTCCCCTATTTCGGTGCCTGCATACACTTTCCGCCACCAGCGCCCAATCAAATCATCTATTTGCGCACACCTCAGGGCTTTACACTGGACGAAATTGAACAAGCTCTGATGGTAACCGGCGTAGTAAAAACTGCGTTATTTGAGGACGTTCAGGGCACATCTGCTTATGTCATGGATGTTATAAACATAAGAGATTTCAACGGCACACCCGATGATGTGCGCCGTCATGATCTTCAGCAATACTAACAGGGAATTTTTTCGTCGTTGTCCAGACGTTGGCGTAACCTGAAATTCATTATGTGGGCAATAACGATGATCACCGATGCGAGCACGGTCAGGGTCGTTTCAGCAACTTCGCCCCACCTTTCATGTACAAAGAAGGCAGCAATGGTTAGCAAGCTCAGTCCAAGCACGCCCACGGAAAATATCTTTGCGCTGTGATGGTGTCGGTAACCGGCGTACAATGCCACTAAACCTACTGGCAACACAAAGAATAACAGCACTTTGTGAAATACCTCATGGTTATCGGCAAATAAACTTCCCAAAGAAGGCAAAGCAATAATAGCGATTGGCGTAACAAGGCAATGTATTACGCACAATGATGAAAGAAAGATAGCCATTTTGTCGCCAACTTTCTGAATGTGTGTCATGAATATTCCTAACGAGTAACAGGGCTTACTAAGCCCTGAGTAAAACAACGGCTACACTACCTTTACCACGAAAGCGTAGGCTGAGTAGCGGTGACAGCGGTAATTCCCTGCCCTTGATCAGTAATCCATTGTACTTCGATAGCTTCCAGTGATTGAGCGCTTTTGAACAATGTCACCGTTATGTTTTTTACGTCTTGCGAACACTGTAGCTGGTAATCTAACGCAATATTGGTGTGACGCTCATTTTCGCCATGATTGTGCTTATCATGATGCTCTTCATATTCATCATGATCGTGATAATCTTCGTGCTCAGCGTGATCGTGATGCGCATCATGGTCGTGATGTTCTTCGTGCTCATCATGGTCGCTTTCACTATGGAGGAATATATCGGGTAATGCCGTTTCCTGGCTGACAACCGTACACGCTCCATCGGTGGTAAACACATTCTGCGATTTTGAAAGCGTATTTTGTATTCTGACCCGTTGAATACGCTCGCTTTTCGTCTCTGGCGCATGTTCAAACCCGAGTAAATCAGCTGCAGGTAACGAAAATTGCAATTGCATTTCATTGCCTTCTTTAGCAATCAACAGCTCGCCATGACCATGAACATGTTTGTCTGCGGCCGCACAAGAGAACGACGTAAATGCGACGACGACACTCATGAAAACCTTGGTCAGAGTCGGTGTTTCTTTTATTGATGTTATCACTGAGCGATACCTGTTAAATGAGCCTCAAAACCATGTTATAGTGTAACACAGTCTGGCTTTACCAGAATACCGCACAGTGATGTCAATCGCATATTACTCGTGTTCTGTCTCAGCAATCCCCAACCAAATTACCGTTTCAGCTAAATAATCAACGCTCACTTCGCCATCAATGGCAGCAGCTTCCAAATCCACTCGTACCATCTTTTTATCAATAGGGTTTGAAATGTACACATGGTCACTATTGCCCGATACTGTCATCGTAAAAGACAGTCCTTCGGGCATATCATCAGCACTGGCGCTGGTTACAGCCAGCGATACTTCCGTATCCCAATGCTGTGCATCGCCTTCTCCGTGAGAGTGAAGCGCAGTTAGCGTGCCCGAAGAATCCAGCACGACAAAATACTCACCTGAAGCGCTGAAAGAATAGGAAACAGGAACCACGTCATCGCCAAGCTCAAGTGCTAAGTCACGCATGGCACCCATCTCAGGGTCGATAGTAACCAAGGTAGCTTCACCACCGCCATGACCGGATGCAACACCTATAAAATAGTCCCCGTGATGATGACCATAAACAGATCCAACACGTACACCTGAAAGTGTATCGATATTATCAATTTTAGTAGATTCCCATTCACCATCGTGTTGGTGAACAATCAGTACGCCATCGCTACAACCAAAAACGGAATAGGTTTCAGAACTCGCTGCACCATGAAGATCCGGACATTCTCCTGCAAATACGACCTCTTCTTCGTACTCATCGTCGTGTAGATGAAAAACACCTACGCTATCAGGCAAAATCGTATTTGCCGACGTGCTTTCTGCATCATCCCGTCTGACCGTAGCAATAAGGTAGTCATCCATAGGCTCGGCAACGCCGTGCATGTTCACGGTATATGCTAACGTAGGAATTGCCGATGATTCCGCAGCAATATGCGTATCTCTGACCACCTGTACTGACGCGGGTAAACCCGCATCGCTGTCACCATCGTAAAACACGGCTAACTGGCCATCATGCTTCACAAGGTGAGTTGGCCTGCTTCCAGTCAGTGTGAAGTCACTGGTTGCTGGCGCTTGCTCATAGTCATGTAAATGGTCGACGTGATCTTCCCGCCACAAACCGCCGTCAATAAACGTTACTTCACCGTTAATTCGGTTACTCACCACAACGTAACGATAACCACCGGAATGTGTGAGAGCGTTTCCTTCACTTGCCAGCGGGAAGGAATCTAGCTCTTGGTTATCATCCAAATCAACAATAACCAACGCATTGGAATCTGCATTCAAAATAGCGAGACGGCCAGCACTCTCAATGGTTAAATCATCGTGATCGTGGTCGTGATCATCATCATCGTGGTCATCGACAATGGGGTCTTTTTCTATAATAGTGGTTTCAGCATCGCCACATCCACCAAGTAAAGCGCCACTTATGGCTAGAGCCAGTAAGCTGAGTGTGTTTTTCGTAGTCATAGTAATTCCTTTATTAAAGTTGTTATGGCGGGCTTAGAAATAGCCACGCAGTCCTAAGCCAATGCTACGGCCAGGGCGAGGCGCTAAATCTTTGAGAAATGAAGAGTGAACCCGTGCTTCGGTGTCTGTTAAATTTGTGCCTTTGAGATAAACAGAAATGTCCTGAGACAGTACGTTAAGATCATACGAAACGAAGGCATCAACTAAGGTGTAGCCGTTAGTTTCCGTTTCATATTCAGCAATGTCGTCTTGCTTGTGATAACGGGTAACATCAATATGCGCATTGATATTCTCATTCTGATAACTCAGCTGCAGGCCGGTTCTTAAGGGTGGAGTACGGGGTAAATCACCACCATCTTTCAGTCTTGCGCGAACATAATCAGCAAAAAACTGTGCATTAAACTCCGCATTTACCTGCCAGGCTACTTGTGCTTCGAAACCATGCAAAACAGCATCTTGTGAAGAAAACAGATATACTGGGAGTTCACTGTCGTGATCATGTTCATCCTCTTCACCATGGTCGTGTTCATCTTCTTCCCCATGATGGTGGTCGTGCCCGCTTTCCGCGAATAAACCTGTTTCACTTTGAAAGTAATAGTTGTCTACCTGGTTATAGAAGGCATTCAGAACGAAGCCAATATCACCCGTAGTTTTCCGCAGTGTCAGGTCGATATTGTTCGACGTTTCTAAATCGATTGCCTGTTGTGACAGGCCTAAGGCGTATTCCTCGTTACCGGTTAACGCGAATAACGCTCCCACTTCATAAGTACGGGTTCCAATATGAGGCCCGAAGGATAGTAGCTCTGAGGCAGAAGGCGCCCGCTGAGCACGGGACACTGAGACACCAACGTTGTAGCCTGCGGTGAAATCCCACACGACACCCGCTGACAATGAAACCGGCGTAAATTCCTGGGAAACGTCAAACACACGTGTTACTGCGCTTTCGTCGCTATGTTCATCATCGTGGTCATGGTCATGGTCATGGTCATCATCGTCTTCGTCATGATCATGTGCCGCAATAGCAGGCAGCAATGTGTCAGGAGCATCAAGGGTAACGCGTTCAACCCGCGCTCCCAGTTGCACCAATACGTCGCCGAACCGCTGCTCCTCCATAATGCCTATAGCGAACATGTCTGCGGTAGAGGGCGGGGTAAAGGCTTCTTCACCCACCGCCGCTACATCACTGGTTTTGTAATGTAAACTTACGCCGCCAGTCCAGCCACCCAAGGGCTGATGCATTAAAGACACTCTCAGCTCATCTGTGTCGTTTTCAAATAAGGTACCCGTAACACCGTGCTCAATTTCTGCGTGTTCGTAGCTTGTATGCCCTGCTTTAAATTGCACACGCTGAATGTAACGATGATCGAATGAGTACTCTCCTAATACCTGTAATTTAGTCTGGGAAAGATCAGCATAAACCTCTTCCTCTACCTCGTCGCCACCGTGAGAATGCCCTGGAATGCCGTATTCCCGGTTAAAGCGCTCAACGGCAATGCCAACATATCCATTGTCTGAGATATAGCTGGTACCTAAGGTGATACCATTGGAATCAGAAGCGCTGTTTTTAACCACATGTTCCGCATCCTGGCCTGCTTCATCGTTGTCGGGTGCCACGGGCGTATCGTAATCATCAGTTTCTCGCCAATAGCCATCGATATAAAAGCCCAGATTGCCCGTTCCGGTTGTGGCATTGACCGCGGCGAGCTTTTGGTCGTTCACCGAATCGGCTTCCAGAGTCCATTCGCCGCGAGTGGTATTATCGGTGGGCACTCGGCCGTCTACTACATTTACGACGCCACCAATTGCACCACTACCAAAAAACAGTGTCGCCGGACCCCGCAATACTTCAATCTGCTGAGAAGTGGACGCTTCTGAGGCAACAGCGTGATCCGGGCCAACCCGCGATACATCGCTCACATCCAGGCCATTTTGAGTAACCAGCACTCTCGGACCGCTTAAACCACGAATTATGGGCGTGCTCGCGACGTTACCATGGAAATTAGATTGCACGCCGGGTAGTTTTTCCAAACTATCACCTAAGGTGCCGGCTTGTTGACGACGAAGGGTTTCACCGCTCAATACGCTAACTGGCGAGGCCGATTCCATCACTGACAAATGTATCGGTGCAGCCAGAATATCAATAACTTCAATGGACGATGGCGTAAGGACGAAACTCACTGTTGGGTTCTGACCCGGGTTAACTTCAATATCTTTATGAAGGTGACTAAACCCCGAGGCCATTACGTGCATACTGTATGTACCTGGTTTTGTGGTATCTATTGAAAACTCGCCATTTTCATTGGTTGTAACCCGCGAACTTACCTGCTCTACCCGCAATATCGCGCCTGCCACCGGCAGACCTTTATCATCGAGTACAGTACCGCTAATTGTTTCCGCCACTGCGGTTGGCACCTGGAGTGCACACAAAACCGCGAATGCGATGTATTTCTGTTTCATTTCTTTATTCCATTACCATGAATACAGTTATGTTATATTATAACACTCGTGCAATTCAATAAGTATTCACAGAGATACCCTGAAAGTCTGGACGTAAAGACCCGGTCTGCTACTCTTTAAAAACGTGATTTTTAAGGAATATGATGCATTTACTTACCAGGTTTAAACGTTGCTACTCGTCGCTATTTTTACTGCTGCCCCTTTTGACGATGCACGTTTACGCTGCAGAACAAATATTATCTGTATCTGTTGTCAGCAACGACGGCACTCCTCTACCTAATATGGTGATAAGTGCAAAGCCCATTGATGGCAATGCCGACGACCACCCTCTGCGTGCTGAAATGGATCAAATAAATCGTCAGTTTGTACCGCATCTTTTGGTGGTACAAAAAGGCACCTACGTGCAATTCCCTAACTCAGACTCCATCAAACACCATGTGTTTTCATTTTCTCCAGCTAAGCGATTTGAGTTACTTTTAGACAAAAATGCCGAACAACCGCCATTACTTTTTGACCAAGAGGGCGTGGTTGAATTGGGGTGCAATGTGCACGACTGGATGCTCGGTTATATTTATGTTGTGGATACCCCTTACTTCACAGGGTCAGGCGCACAGGGCAATGCGCAAATAACGTTACCTGACGGCGAATATCAGGTGTCTGTCTGGCACCCCCGTATGCAGGAGAATCAAGAGATTCTGCAGCAAAGGATAAACGTTTCAAACAATACAAGCCTCGTTTTTACACTGCAGCAACCATTGATCACCGATTACGCAGGCTACGAATCAGAAGATGAATTTGGTGATTATGAATAGCTGGTTAAGCACCACCATGGGCTCACTGAAAAACAGGATGCAACTGTTTTTCCTGCTACTCATTGTTAGTGTGGTAGCTATTACCCTTTTACTGGTGCGCTCTGCCACGTATTCACACTCCACGAGTCAACTGCTTGCGCAAATCAGTACATCCGAAAGTGTTATAGAGGACAAGCTAAACAACCACGCTGACTTGTTGCTCCGCGCGGCAGATAACCTTTCAGGTAACTTTACGATAAAACAATATATTGCATCTGCCAGCGACGACAGAGTGTCACTTGATGTGGCAATGCAGAATCAGCAAGCACGCATTTCGGCTGATATTTACTTTGTTCTCGACAAAGATTTAAACGTTATTTCCGCTTCATCGGACGCACTGGTTCCACCATCTGATGTTGACCCCTTTTTAACACCAGGGATCAGTTGGCTTGCCCTCCCAGAAGGCGTACTCCTGGTTAAAGGAGCGCCGGTAAAGTTTGTACAGCGCTCTCGCAAAACGGACGCCTGGGTCTTTCTCGGTTACCGTGCAGATTCCATGATTAATAACGATATCGCCCGGCTTACCGACCTCGACGTTAGCTTATTACTTTCCAGTGAGAAACGCATTCTGGGCTCTACACTGCCCTCAGACGTCACTGACGCATTTCTACAAAGTGCCTCGTTGAATAAAATGTCTTTAGATGTGTTGCATCAAACCAACTTCAACGAAACCGAGTATCTTTATACCCTCAAATCCATCGGACAGCTCGCCTTAGATGAAGTCCAGTTAGTTATGCTTACCCGCCAGGATAAAGCCTATCTGTCTTACAACAGTATGTTGGGACAACTCATTGGTCTTCTGTTAGTCGCTGGCATCGTTTCTTTGCTCGGAGCGGTATTGCTTTCAAAAGGCATTACAGACCCGCTTAATAAGCTGGCGAAAGCCGCCAATAAAATTCGCCAGGGCAACCATGTCACAGAGTTTCCTGCGTCCAGTACGATAGAAGTCGACGCCCTTTCGCTGGCGCTGAGTGATATGCAGGATGGCATTGAAAACCGTGAGAAACAAATTCAGGATCTTGCCTATTTCGACGACCTCACCGGGCTGCCAAACCGCAACCAGTTTGTAACGCACCTGAACAAAGTCATAGCGAGTGTTGAAAATGACATTGTGGTAGTGCTGATGATGGACATTGACCGTTTTAAAGAGATTAACGACACCGTAGGTCACGATACCGGCGATGTATTACTTAAACACATCGCCATGCGTATTCAGCAGCAAGATGCCCTGCCCGGCCTGCTGGCACGATTAGGCGGCGACGAATACGGCATAGTGGTTACCGTTGCTAATGATAGCGACGTTGAACCTCTTATAGAACAAGTTGTAGCCGCATTTGACCATCCTTTCAATATAGATGGAATGGTACTGGATATTGATTGCAGTATTGGTGCAGCATGTTTCCCTACCGATGCTAAAACGCCACAAGGTCTAATGCAATGTGCTGATATCGCCCTGTACAGCTGCAAAGACGGCCACCACAACTACGCGCGATACACACCGTCGTTAAACAAACACTCGGTGCAGCGCCTGAATTTAATGACAGAGCTAAAAAGCGCATTACAAGAAGGGCAGCTGCAATACTATTATCAGCCTAAGTTGCTCATCGAAACCCAAGCTATTACCAGCGTCGAGTGCCTGATGCGCTGGATCCACCCTGTGCACGGTTTTATTCCACCTGATGAATTTATTCCTCTGGCAGAGCAAACGGGTGCTATCAGACATGTAACCAATTGGGGGCTTCGCACTGCATTAGCCAGCCAGAAACGGTGGCGAGAACAAGGACACAATATCAGCGTTGCTGTAAACATCTCAGCCGTTGATCTTATCGATATGACCTTGCCTACACTGGTCAGTGATTTGTTTTCAGAATTCGATGCCGAACCAGAATACCTCACGCTGGAGGTGACAGAAAGTGCCATTATGTCAGACCCACAAAATGCGCTACGAGCACTAAACGCCTTAAAACGCATGGGCATCAAGCTGTCTATCGACGATTTTGGTACCGGCTATTCATCGATGGCGCAACTTAAAGATATGCCGGTACACGAACTTAAGATTGATAAAGCGTTTGTGCTAGCCCTGGCCACCAATAATGATGATAAAACCATCGTAAATACTATGGTATCTCTGGCCAGGAATTTGGGATTGGAAGTGGTTGCTGAGGGCGTCGAAGATGCGCAATCATTACAATATCTACGCAGTGTTGGCTGTACCAAGGCTCAGGGTTACTTTATTGCCAAGCCCATGCCAGAGCAGGCATTTTATGAATGGCTGAATGGGTTCTCTCCAGACTTTCTCAACAATGGATAGCCCTTAAGTAATGGCCTATTTGCTCCGCTTTTCAATTCTTCTAACCACAATGGTTTCATCACTATATGGGTTTGGTGTTGAAATAAGTGGCAAGGTACAAGCCGGCTTTTACAATGCTGAACACCCCGTTACCTGGCTGGACAAGGGCACGGGCGTTACCCGTTACGACGATGCAGGAATTGTTTTACAACAAGCTATTCTACAAATAAACCAATCGCTAACCCCAACTATCAACCTTCAAGCTGATGCCAGCTACTATCCGGACGGCGACCAACACTTGGGATTTACACAGTTGCAGGTTAGGTACAAGCCTCTGCTATCAGGCACGATAAAATGGCGGACAAGGGCGGGCTTTTTCTACCCTGAAATGTCATTAGAAAATGTTGATAAGGGTTGGTTATCGCCTTATACCTATACACAATCTGCCATCAACAGCTGGTTGGGGGAAGAACTTCGTGTAGCGGGAGCCGAGTTCACACTGTACCGACCGGGACGCGCCGCCCGCAGCCCGTGGAGTTGGGAAATACATGCTGGAACGTATAAAGGCAATGACCCCTTGGGAACTGTATTGACCTGGAGAGGGTTTGCATTACACGACAGACAAAGCCTGCACCACGAGCGCCTGGCGTTTGCGGCCTACCCGAGCGTTACTGACTCCAACGGTATTTGGCACCCAAGTTGGGTAGAGCCCTTTACCGAGCTTGATTCAAAATGGGGCGTGTATGTAGGCGCACATCTCGATTATCTTCGCCAGTCCAAATTAAGGTACTACTATTACGACAATCTGGCAGACCCAAATACGGTTAACCATCAGCGTCTTTACGCCTGGCGAACCCGATTTCACTCGTTGGCGTTTCAGCACAACTTTTCCAGCGCCACCCGTATCATTTCCCAGTGGATGGCTGGCGATACGTTAATGGGAGAACACTTCGTCTATGCAAATTTTCAGGCGTTCTTCGCACTAATCAGTCATAAAGCGGGCAATCACCGTTTTAGTGCAAGAGCCGATATATTTGATGTTAATGAAGACGATATTTTCCCTGACGATCAGAACAACAGCCATGGCAGCGCTATTACGGTAAACTGGCGATATAACTTATCTCCACAATGGCAAGTGGGCGCAGAATATGTGCTGGTTTCAAGCCACGCAGATAACAGAATTCAGCTTAATGAAGCGCTAAGCGCAACACAGCAGCAAATGCTGGGGATACTTGAATACAACTGGTGATGTAAATTGGCACGCTGGCCCTCAAACGGGAGTTGGGAGTGATAGAGCATCCTTGCTCAACTTCATGTGTTCACGACCGTTAATTGCCTGAAACCTCGTCTACATAGTCCCACATTTGCTGCAACTGCTCGGTAAAACCAGAGTTTAACAGCGGGAAGCGGTGGAAGGTTTTTGGGTCGAGAGACACTTGCTCAATATGAAAGCCAGCACGTGTGCCATAGCGTTTCCAGGGGTTGCGGCAAAAGAGTTTGAACCAGCGCTCCACGTAGCCTGCCAACTCACGCATATCATGCTGTTTATCAAAGCCATTTAGCATCAGTTCCACTAAAATACTCTTTGGCCACATTTGTCTTGCCAGATAGCAATCCATGATAAAATCACACACCAGATAAGGCATTAAATCGGCCTCGTCGGTTTGCTCTTCAGGGCGCAATTCTGCGGTGGGTTGCTGAACGTTCACCCGGTGCATTTCCACTAGTTGATGTCGTGCGCTCTTACCCTCCACAGATAATGGCAACCCGATTTCTTCCAACCAGCGATTCACCTTGCGGATAGTGGTTTTGTTTATTCCTGCAATCACCGAAATGACCCCGGAGGTATCGCCATCCATGGTGGCATACCCAAGGGCAGACTCAGACAAATTAGAGGTGGCGATAAGTAATTTATTCTCGCGATTGGCCAGCATCCACACGCCCGGACTACGGCTGCGAGCCTGAATATTTTGCATTGCGATATCGTCGCTTTCCCAGCTTAGCGGCTTGTCAGGGTATAAACCGTTTATCAGGCTGTGATATTGCTGAACCACAGGTTCGATATTCCAACTGTAAAACGTTGCCCCAATTTCCCCGGCCAGATACTTGGCTGCGTTGAAAGTCGTGTCTGAAGAATTGTCAGTGCCCTGATACAAACAAATGAGAATTTTGGGCATGGCCTTTTCTTTTAGCCAAACCGTGCGATCTTCGCCCTGTGCCGGCGGTGCTATCTTTTCTCGCAAACCCTGTGGCAAGGATGCCAAATAATCAGACACGCCCAATTGCTCAAGCGCCACAAAGTGAGACACATATACCGATGCGGCCACCAAAGCGGAATCTGCACCGCCAGATAAACTTACCACGTAGCCGTTTGTGTGAGTGCGGGTTGTCCAGTCCCAAAGACCGTTTCCAAGGGCGTAGCATATTTCTGTAAAGGCATAGTCGTCCCCTGACAAGCCATACCAAAACGCAGGTAATTCATCACTGGCGGTATCGACAGCATCATTATTACGGGCTGCCAGCACAGCATCGTTCGGCAAGGTAAGTGATAACTCAATACTGACCACGTTGGTATCGTCGATGTCAATGGTTTCACTGCTCACAACCCTTGAAACCCGATTAGCGCTTACATTTACCAACGTTTGGTTCATCACCACTTCGCGCACGTTAAACCTATCGCCGCGAGACACCACTTCCCCTTCAGAGGCGATGATTGAGCCTCCGTCAAAGATACTGGTGCCATTTTCCGTGCCTGCTAAATTCGCATAGGCATACACAACACCAAAGGCGCGGGAGCCTTCTTTAATAAATTGCTCCCGAATCATGTTTTTACCCACAGCAAAGTGAGAAGCACTAGGGTTGAGCAATACATCCACATTGCGATGGTATAAGTCACGGCCGGGGCGATTTGCTACCCACGCATCTTCACAGGTTTCAACACCAATACGCAGGCCACCGGCATTCACTACTATATCACCAAATGGCACATTGAAAGTGGGATGGTTAACCGCCTTACCCCGTGGCCAGGCTTCAAACCATCTGGGTTCGTAATGCAGGCCATTGCGGGCCAAATACTGTTTACAGCTAAAGCCATGCAAGCCTTCAGCACTTATAAACGCGGTGGTGTTGTAAACCTGACCGCCCGGAAACATGACTGGCATCCCCATGGCCACCACCATACTATCAGCGTGCTTACACTGATGACTTAATGCCTGAAAACCCGCCAAAACGTCATTCAATGCCGCTTCTGTGGCGTGGTTAAATTCCTGGTAGCTAAAGTTGTCTTCACACCCATAGCCAGTTAGCGCGAGTTCCGGCATTAATAAAATATTGATATGTGCGTCTATCGCACGCTCGATGGCAGATAAAATACGCGACACATTGCCCTTAAAATCGAAGGGGATCTGACGCAGCGCTGCTGTGCCAATTCGGGTGTAATTTGCCATAGATAACCTTATGCCCAGTCTACTTCAAACACCTTTTTCAGGTAGCTTACAAATTCAGGATCTTCACACAGATTTTTACCCGGCGCATCAGAGATTTTCGCCACCGGCTTGCCGTTTACCCGAACCAGTTTCATAACAATATTCAACGGCGTGACGCCCTTAACGTCATTCGACAGGAAGGTGCCAATACCGAAAGAGGTTTTTATGCGCCCGCGAAAATGCAGAAACAACGACACCATGAGCTTAAAATCCAGACCATCACTAAAAATGATAGTTTTGGTTTTGGGGTCGATGCCCAGATTTTCATACATGCGAATTGCCTTTTCGCCGAATTCTATCGGATCGCCAGAGTCATGTCTCAGCCCATCAAACAGTTTTGCAAAATAAAGGTCGAAATCTCGCACAAATGCATCCATGCCAATAGTGTCGGTAAGCGCATACCCCAGCTGACCGCGAAATTCTTTCACCCAGGTTTCCAGTGTGTGTTTTTGAGAATTAACCAGTTGCACGCCCACTTGCTGTGACAACATAAATATCTCGTGTGCCATGGTACCAATGGGCAGAATATCGAATTCCTTCGCAAGGTGCATATTAGATGTGCCAACGAAGAAATCCGGCAACATGTTGCGAAGCATATCCACCACTGTAAGTTGTGCTTCGTAGCTGAATCGACGACGAGTACCAAACTCGGCTATTTGCAGCCCGGTCAGGTCGTGTTTCTCATGTTGCTGTTTCAACCACTGCACTTTCTCAAACAGTGGCTGACGTACATCTTCATAACTCTTTTTAGGGTGATTGCGACGGTTATAGACTTCAGCTACGGTTGAAAGCACTGGCATCTCGAAATTGTGCACATGCATAAGCGGCCCTTTCGCTCGAATGGCCAGCTGTCCGTCTTCCTCGCCAATGTGTAAAAATCGGTTCTGGAAAGACCACATTCTTACCCACTCGATAAAATCCTTGGTGTACCAGGGAATTCGCTCAAGCCACTTTATCTGATCCGGGGTAAAACGCAGCCCGTCAATGTTAGCCAGTTCCTGCTGAACTTCAGCCATGTAGGGTCGCAAATCAATATCGCTGCGAACAACAAACCGGTATTCCACCTCCTCTACGTAAGGATACTGATGTAAAAAGCACTGCCACATATTCATTTTGTAAAAGTCATTGTCCAGTGCTGAAAAATTCAGGCTTCGCCTAAACAGTGAATTCAGTGACATGGGTTTGTTCCTTTTGAGGTTATGCAGCAAGGGCGTTTTTGACATCGACCAGCGTACTGGCAATGACAACTCCTGATGTCTTTAGTAATTCAATTTGTGTGGCGACGCCATCTGCGGCAATACCTCTGCATGCATCTAAATGTAAAATCACCTGAAAGAAGCCTGACTGCTGTAATTGTCTGGCGGTGGTGGCTACACAAAAGTCAGTGGCTAACCCGCCAACAATGACGGTCGACACCTGGTTACAGCGGAGAAATTCAATAAGCCCGGTAGACAGTTTCTCTGCTAAATCGTGATAACACGCGCCATAAGGGTGTAAATCAGGTGCCACGCCTTTCCATACGAAAAAGTCGTAGTCTGTAGGTGCCGGCAAACCGTCGAGCAATTCAAACCCTTTGGTGCCGGGTTTGCAATGCATGTTGAACGTGCAATCAGTATTGGGATAGTCCAGAGGTTGGAACTGTAATTGAGGGTCGTCTACGCGAAAGAGTGCAACGTCACAATGGGCATCACTGGAGCCGATGATAAAATCGGCCAGGGCATTTTGTGCAAGCAAGGCGGGAACTATTTCATCGCCGCCGGCAACGGGCAATTCATCAGGGCACAGAGGAGTAAACCCTTTTTGTGGGTCGACATTGACGGACGCAATTTTCATAGTTGGCTCCTTTTGACACAAAAGAGTATTCTATCAATACTCGTTAATGTCAATCAAAATTGGGAGAAACAGGTACTCATAATTCTTTTCCAGCTAACCAATCTATTTATCCGATACAGGGGGTTGCAGATCAAAACCCTAACGAGTATCTTTAGAATACTCATAAAAAGGATATCGCAATGAAAGTGGCAGTGTTTGGCTCGGCGTTTAACCCTCCTACTAGGGGGCATCTGGACGCCATAAAATTTGTATTAGCACACGAGGAACACTTTGAACGGGTAGTGCTTGTGCCGTCGTTTCACCATGCCTTTGCCAAATCCATGCTGACATACTCTCATCGTGTTGCCATGGTGATAAAGTTTGTTGAAGACATTAATGACGAACGCGTTTTGGCGATGCCTATTGAGCACACCATTAGCGACGGTGAAAACCCCGTTTATACTTATGATGTTATGTGTCATCTGCAACAAACTCCGTTCTCCAATGATTCCCTCACGTTCGTCGTGGGCCCGGATAATCACGCTAACTGGTCAAAATTTTACAAAGCAAAAGAAATTGATGATAAGTGGGGGCGCGTAGTTGTCCCAGAGCGCAAACCTATTCGTTCGACAAAAGTGCGCAATGCCATCGAGAATAGTGAATCGATTAGCCATTTAGTTACACCTGGCGTTGCCAGCTACATTCAGGAACACCAGTTATATGCCAGATAAGACCTACTCCACGCCGGTCTGTACCATTGATGCCATACTCTTTAGGATTGTTAACTCAGCGCTTCAGGTTGCCCTTATTCGCCGCCCGGAAAATGCCCGCGTATACGCAAACACGCTGGCTTTACCCGGTGGATTTGTTCATACAAACAGCGACCAAACCTTAGATGATACATTGCTGCGTAACCTCAATAAAAAAGTAGGACTACACCCGGCATATATCGCTAAACTGGAATTTGAAGGTAATCACTGTCGCGACCCTGAAGGCTGGAGTATAACTTGCCCGTATCTGTGCTTAGTTGATGATTTAACCCCCAGCCTGCCCCACGTTATCTGGCAACCAGTAAAGTTATTCACTGAGGAAAGCGCCGGGGCAAGTTTGCC
Source organism: Alteromonas sp. AWQ4_252 (assembly GCF_056158205.1). Taxonomy (NCBI): domain Bacteria; kingdom Pseudomonadati; phylum Pseudomonadota; class Gammaproteobacteria; order Alteromonadales; family Alteromonadaceae; genus Alteromonas; species Alteromonas sp. AWQ4_252. The sequence goes on from NZ_JBSWSV010000001.1 coordinate 106,564, forward strand.
TTTCGATCATCAACACCTCATTCAAAAAGCGTTTCAGCGTTTATACCACAGAGCCAAATACAGCACGGAACCAAACTATTTCTTCACCTCACCATTTACCCTGTCTGAGTTACAAGGGGTATACGAAATTGTGCTTGGTAAATCTCTTCATAAGAAAAACTTTCGCGACCGTATTGAGGAAAGTATGTCGGTGGAAGAAACCGGTCAGAGTAAAATCGTAAAACGCAGTCGGGCAAAACTGTATACTCACACACATCCACGCAAACCCCACTTTTTTTCCCGGGTACTTCAAGGCGCTTACGATTAAACGCTTTTCACAATGTTGGGGCAATTCATTTTTCAGATTGGCGCCATCGGTTTGTTTCGCTACGCTTTTAAAAAGGCATCAACCATAATTAATGAAAACAAGCTAAAGGTATTTACAATGATGTCCCGTATAACTCGAGCTGTTGTGCTATTTGCAGTTGCGCTTGTCGTCACCTATACGATCACCGCAAATCTTGTCATGAGCGTATGTGCTGCACTGATGATTTCTCTTTTTCATTGCTGCATGCATTGGGTGTTAGCAGACACAATCACTTTTGCTCGGGCAGAAAAAAAGCAAGCCTGATGGCTTGCTTTCACAGGGACACGCAGTCAGCACCAAACCGCAAAGCAGCCTGGCACCTAATGCCTTTTTAGAATCGGTAACTTGCACCCAGAGTTAGACGACGGTCTGTTAAGCCTTGGAAGCAAAGCAAAGCACCTTCGTTGACACAAGATTGGGTTACATCTGATTTAGTCAGGTTAATAGCTTCTATACCCACGTTCAGCTTGTCAGTAATATCATAGTTAATACTGGCGTTAAGCTGTCCGCGATCATGAGTAACTACAGGGAATCCAAGCGTACTGTTGAGTGTGGCGCCGCCCGCAGTATCCAGTGTACGGAACGAATCTCTCCAGGTGTAACGCATTCTCGCAGATAAGCCAAATTTCTCATAAAACACAGTGATGTTGTAAGCATTTTCAGAGAAATCTAACAACCCCTGTACGGCTTCGTATGTTACGAATTCACTATCGTCATATACGCCATTTATCGCGTTGAAAATATCTGTACCACGAGTAGCGGAGGTATTCGTTGCATCACCGCCAGAAAACTCCTGGATGGTGTAGTTAGCTGCAATACCAAAGCCAGATGCCCAGCCTAAATCATCTTCAAAGCTGGAAAGGTCATACTGAACAGCAAATTCAAAACCTTGCTGGGTGGTAGAACCTGAATCATTGATAATAGTTGAGATAGGTACACACAAGCCATTTCCGTCAACGTCAGATAATACGTTGCGATCTGGAAGCGGATTAAAGATACCACCACCTTCACAAGGCGGCGTGATGTCGCGGTAGCCGTTTCCATCCACCGGAGCATCTTCAACCTGTGTCACAAACAAGTTAGAACGTTTCTTGTGGAAGTAGCCGGCACTGACCACTGCCGCTTCAGCAAAGTACCATTCAACACCAATATCAAAGGAGGTGACTTCTTCAGGTTCTAAACCCGGGTTACCAATGTTCACTGCGGTATTGGGGCCAGTTCCGAAAGAAACAGACGTAGAAAGGTCGTTAAAATCAGGACGACGGATGTCTTTACCCCAACCTAAACGCACAAGGACATCGTCATGGGGGTTAGCAACAATGTTGATGCGTGGTAACAGATAATCATAGTCACCAGATGTTGTTACTTCAGTGACTTCTCCATCGGCAACTGAGTTACCTAAAGAGTTGATATCTGTTTGCAGGTAGCGAGCACCAAAGTTACCGCGGAACATGCCATATTCAAAGTTCGCTTGCGCATACAGTGCGTGGGTCTTCTCTTCTATATCAAAAAAAGCACTTGAACTTACTGTAGCGGCGTCTAAAGGATCTGAGCCACCGTGTTCCTCAACGGCTTGTTGCAAGATGGAAAATGTGCCATCCGGGTCACTGAACGATCTGTCCGGGTCTATGAGAAGGAAGTTGCGGAATGCCAACTCACGTCCATCAGCTGAGCCAAAATTATCCGGGCCAGCGACTAACAACTCAGAGAACAATGAACCATTTGGACTATTGGCCATTCGGCTTTGTCCCCACGACGAACCCACATCGTTGAATGTACTTGACGTTTTGTTATAGCGATAACCAAAATCGACTGACGTGATATGCTCAAAATCGAAGAAGTAAGTAAAGTCAGCTCTGAATGCATCTTCAGAGTTGTCGGTGGTATCACGGCCTACCGTTACGGCATCCAACACTACGTTATTTGGATCCAGCAAATCGGCTACAGTGGGCGCATAGGCAGAATCAAAGTTCACACCAAAGGTGAGTGCCCCGCCCGTAAGGTCATAGACGAAAGGAACGCAGTTATCATTACTCGTACCATCTAAAGGACAGTTCGGGTTAATGAAGTTTAGCGTTGTACTTAAGTTAGGGTTTACCGTGTCTGAGGACGAAGTCGCAATTTCTACGCTCGCGAATAAGTTATCTCCCTGCCATTCACCACCTAAGCGGTAAATTCTACTTTCCGTTATACGTGCGCCTGTATCACTTGAGAATCGCAAGTTAGGATCATCGTCGTCAACACCTAAATTAGGTTCAATCGTACCCTGTGTCGCGACTGCAATACTGCCTAGGTCGACACCATCCAAGGTACCGAAGTTAACTGTTTCAAACGCAGAAGGTACGTTTACATCACGCACCGCGCTAACACCAGAGCCTTGCACACGAGAACTATCCTGACGACGCTCCTGGTCATTCAAAATTGCATCGAAGTAGAACTTGGTGTTTTCTGTTGGCGCCCATTCAAAACTCGCCGCCAGGTTTTTTGTTTCATATTCGAAATTTTCTAATTCCTGATTGAGGAACTGAACACCTACGAAATCAAAATCTTGCGCTGCTGGTGCCACTTCTTGCAATTCACCGCCGCGATATACATCAGCATTAACATTCTCTACAAGGCCACCGTCACGGTCTACACGTGGACGGAAAGATGTAGCTTCCTGTTCGGTGTAACTACCACTGATCACGAAACCAAATTTACCGTTATCAGTATCCCAGTTCTTACCAAAAGCACCAGAAATCCGCGGTTGAGCACCGTCAGTTGTCAGGCTCGAATCTTCTGCTTGAACGCGAATGTTGCCCAATGTGTCGGTAAGCTCTAGTGGGCGAATAGTTCTCAAGTTAACCGTACCACCAACAGAGCCTTCAATAGTTTTCGCTTCAGGCGCTTTAGTTACTTCTACAGCGGCAATGATAGAAGCATTCACATCTTCAAAGCTGATACCACCACGGCCTGAACCAGCACCTACAGTTGAAACACCGTTAATTTCAGTACGGTTGGCATTAGTACCACGAATTTGAACCCCTGTTCCCACCCCAGCGGTTCGTGTGATTTGGATACCAGTTACGTTTTCAAGTACTTCCGCCAGGTTTTGGTCTGGCAATTTACCAATGTCTACGGCTTGAATAACTTCAATGAGATTGTCTGAGGAGCGTTTCTCTGCAAGAGCACTCGTTAACGACTGACGGATACCAGATACTTCAATGACTTCAACATCTGCATTTTCTTCCTGCAGTTCCTGAGCATTGACTAGCGGCGCGGCGCTAAACGTAGTGGCAGATAAAACTGCGAGTGTGATTTTTGAAAATTTGTGTCCCATATTTTTGCCTTTGTGTTTTCTCTAGTCAAAATCACTACTAAAAACGAAACCGTTCATTGTAGTGAAATGAATGTAAACCTCACCGCATTTAACATTACCGACACGGCTCTTTACATTTCATTTACCCTAAGCGTACAACGAATAACAAAAAGGTCAACCATTTGGTAAAAATAATTACATAAATACCCTCACCAAATGGCTTACCAAAATTTTTTTTTGGTCACCATGAAGATATCGTGAATTTTGCAGCAACAAATATAAAGTGTTAAAAAACACTTAATAAGAGTAACTTAGCTTATAATTTCAGATGCTTTTTTAAGCAAAGATCTGAAAAGACCGCCTACTATTTAGCAAATGAATAGTCTACGTTCACAGTAAAAATAATTATCAGAAGGTATAGATAGATCGAAAAATTGGTTAACCAAAACCGGATTTCATATAGGTTTAACTATTGAGTTATCCGACCACCCCCACCTTTATATTGGTTACAAATGTTAAATATTTTGGTGGGTAGCCAGTGATACTTTGACCATTTTCACCATTGGCCAATTCAACCGCGAGGAGTTGCTTTATATATGGGAGTATCATCAGTTGGTGATTTGAAGGTAACGCCAGAAGATATTTGAAGGAAATAAGTGACTACGCCGGCGAAGCTGCCGGCGCGTGAGGGTTATAGGGCGCTTACTTTATAAATTTAAAGCTTAAAGGATAAGGCCACAAAATACCTTCGTTTGCTTTTATGGCTCCCATGATAATAAACACGAGGCTTGTGATACCAAGAGCGACAAACAACAAAGCGCCAATAACAATAAAAGTGAGAATAAAGCAGATAATGGAAAAGATGACGACCGTGATCAACCAGTTCAATATCACCTTGCCATGGGCATCAATTTGCGCCGAATGTTCTCTATTTGTTGCCCACATCACAATGGGGAGTACCAATCCAGCACCAGGCACCAAAAAGCCAGCCAATTGGCTCAAGTGCATAAGCATTAAAAAGGTTTTTTCTTCCATTCCCCAAGGCTTGAAGTCGTCCATCTCTGTTGTTCCTTCTTGTTAAGTACAGTTTGGTTAAAAAGTTAACACCTTCGTAGTTTATATCATTAACCTTTGAATCTGGCTACGCCACATTCCTTGTATATAAAAAACTCAGACAACTATTTTTCCCAGGGAATTAAGTTTAGTGTTTTCGTTCCTTTCCAGCTGGCTTTCTCAATATGACGAACTGCTTTGCCAAGCCATTAAACTCTGGCGTATCCTAGCGGGAGAAAATTACGTTAAGCCACATAAATTTAGCAACACACCAATAAATCTATGAGTGGACCAGATAATGATAAAAACATCTAAATGCGCTCTAGCGCTAGCTACAAGCCTCTTATTTAGCGCCGCTGGTGCAATGGCTGACACGACAGATCAAAGCGATGCTGCAAACTGGGATGTACTCAAGCCTCCCTATAATCTAAACACCCTGACTATTAATACGAATGAAACCACCTGGTCGAGTCTGGATATATCGCCTGATGGAAAATACATGGTGTTCGATATGCTCGGTGACTTGTACAAGGTTGACGTAAAAGGTGGTAAAGCCAGCCCACTGACACAAGACTTCGCCTGGAACATTCAGCCAAGTATTTCACCGGATGGTAAACACATTGCATTTGTTTCCGACCGTGGTGGTTTGTCAAATGTATGGGTAATGGACAGCAACGGTGAGAACCTGCGACAGGTAACTACGGAAAAGAAAAACCTTATTCATGCCCCCAAGTGGAGCCCGGATGGACAGTACATTGTTGCAATGAAAGGTATTATGTCCAGCCGTAGTATACCAGCCGGAGAAATATGGATGTACCACGTTTTCGGTGGCGATGGGCTACAAATCAAAGCTCGCGAACATGGCAATGGCGATCAACAGAACATTGCCGACCCGGTGTTTTCACCTGATGGCCGCTACATTTATTACACCCACAACACGGTGCCGGGCGCAGGCTTCGACTACAATCGCGACCCATTGGAAGGGATTTTTGATATCACACGTTACGATCGCCACACCGGTGAAGAGGAAAGCTTTATTAGTGGCGTAGGCGGAGCAGTGGTTCCGACTCCCTCACCTGATGGCAAATACGTTGCGTTTATCCGAAGGGTTAAAAACAAAACTGGTTTATTTTTAAAAGATTTAACTACCGGGTTAGAAAAGCCACTCACCCTCGAACTTGAAAGAGACATGCAGGAAGGTTTTGGCTCAGAAGGCTATTTCTCTTATTTTGACTGGCTACCGGATAGCTCTGCATTGGTGTATTGGACAGGCGGAAAATTTCACAAGCTATCGGTTAGCGACAAATCCCACAGTATGATTGATGTATCAGTAGAAGCGACCGTTCACTATGCAGATGCATTGCGCTTTGATGTAGACGTCGCTCCTGATGAGTTCGACGTGAAGATGATTCGTTGGTCGCAAAAGTCCCCTGACGGTAGCCAAATTCTGTTTCAGGCACTGGGCAAGTTGTATGTTAAAGATATTAAAAGCGGCAAAATGCGCCGCCTGACCAGCCAGAACGACGTTGATGAATACTATCCCCGGTACACCAACGACGGGAAGTTTATCGTTTACACAACGTGGAACGACCAACAATTAGGTGATGTTCGTGTGGTTTCGGCGAAGGGTGGAAAAGGCAAAGTAATATCCAAACAGCCCGGCCATTACATCGAGCCCAGCTTTTCACCAGATGGCCGATACATCGCCTTTCGCAAGTTTAGTGGCGGCTATTTGCTCGACCCAAGCTATTCAATGGAACCAGGCATTTACGTGGCCGATCTTAAAGCGGATACCGAAACAAAAGTGAGTGACCGTGGAAGAGAACCCCATTTTGCTGGCAACGATGGCCGGGTTTACTTCACAGAATCTGCGGGCGGTTCTGCTTACCCCGAGACCCAGCTTAGTAGTGTGGACTTGCAAGGTGAAGACAAGCGTACTCATTTGTATGGTGCAGATAAGGTGAGCGAGTATCGCTTGTCTCATGACAAACAATGGGTGGCCTTTGTTCACCAGTTTAAAACCTATGTAGCGCCCTTTGTTGAAAACGGAAAGAAAATGACCATCGGGCCGTCAATGAGTTCATTACCGGTGACACAACTTTCAGCACGGGCTGGAGAATACCTCACCTGGAGCCCGGATAATCAGTCCGTAGGCTGGTTTCATGGTCCGGTGTATTACGAGCGTAGCCTAAACGATGCATTTGCGTTCCTATCAGACACCAATGATCTACCTGAGCCAGAAAATACAGGTATGAACTTATCATTCAAAGCGACTGCCGATAAACCCAGCGGGGTTAAGGCCTTTGTTGGCGGAACAGTAGTAACCATGCGCAATGCAGATACCGAGCAAGAAATCATTGAAAATGGCGTAATTTTAATACGTGATAACCGTATTGAAGCCGTCGGGAAAGCCGCCGATATTGCGATACCTGATGAAGCTATGCGTATTGATGCCAAAGGAAAAACCATTATTCCTGGCTTAGTCGATGCCCATGCTCACGGTGCTCAGGGGCGTAATGAAATCATTCCTCAGCAAAACTGGGGGCAGTTCTCTAATGTCGCATTTGGTGTAACAACTATTCACGACCCTTCAAACGACACCACAGAAATTTTCGCAGCTTCTGAACTACAACGCCACGGCGACATTGTTGCGCCACGCATCTACTCAACCGGCGCTATCCTTTATGGTGCAGAAGCCTTAGGCTACAAAGCCATTATCGATAATTACGATGATGCTTATTTCCACGTGGAGCGGTTAAAAGAGGCCGGCGCCATATCTGTGAAAAGTTACAACCAACCTCGTCGGGACCAACGTCAGCAAGTACTTTGGGCTGCACATAATCAGAATATGATGGTAGTGCCGGAAGGCGGTGGCAAACTCCATCAAAACCTGACCATGATGGTAGACGGCCACACCGGACTGGAGCATAGTCTTCCTATTGCCAAAGGCTATGATGATGTTACCCAACTATGGGCGGCAACAAAATTTGGTTACACGCCAACATTCGTGGTTTCGTACGGCGGTTTAATGGGCGAAGAGTACTGGTATGACCGTACCGAAGTATGGAAAAACGAACGCTTGTTGCGCTACGTGCCTTCTACCCTATTGGACAGGCGTGCAATTCGCCGCCCCACCGCACCAGATAACCAATACAACCATGTGGATGTAGCCAGTTATGCAAAACTACTGCGAGATAAAGGTGTAAGTGTACACATCGGCGCCCATGGTCAGCGAGAAGGGTTGGCCGCACACTGGGAATTATGGAGCATGGCACAAGGCGGTTTTTCCCCTTGGGAGGCATTGCGTGGAGGCACCATTGATGGCGCTAAACACCTGGGTATGAGTAAACATATTGGGAGTATTGAAAAAGGAAAACTGGCTGATCTCGTTGTTATTGATGGCGACGTACTCAACGACATTCGCAACAGCGAATTTGTGGAATACACCGTACTTAACGGCCGTGTTTATGACGCTGCCACAATGAACGAAGTAGGTAGCAGAAAAACCCGTAAGCCATTTTTCTTCGAAAACAACAACAAGCTGTTTATGCCACAAAGTACAGCGGCAGAGATTGAAGCAAAAGCGCACATGTACCACTGGAAGCATTAAGCGTATTTCATCCCATATGCTCAGGCGTATACCTGAGCATATGTGGCTGCATCTACAGACAACGTTATTACCTATCGAGAAAGTATTTACCTCTCCCAAGACTCTTCGAAGATCAACTAAACCTATCACTCACAGGCCATAAATGTCACTCAGAGGACATTTTGCTCACTTTTCATTCTCCTTTACAGACCATGGCATAGCAGATGAAGCCGGCCGAGGACAAAGCCCTACAGTAGATACCGTCAGCAGGACGCTGATTTTGTCGACAGGCCACCGAGGTAGTGAAAATGGAGGCGTCAGGGATAACGATGCCACGGATTCTGATAACCAGCATGGAAGAGGTAAACGGTGGGCCTGTCGCATTTTTCAATAAGGAAAGATGCAGTAAATTAACCAAACTAAGGAAAACGACATGGAAACAAACGACATGCCAATGAGTGAGCGTTTAGGTCAGCTTTCTCGGCGAGAACTTCAGGTTGCTTATAAAATAATGGAGGGGTTACCCAACAAACGCATTGCCTCCCAACTTTTCATAAGTGAACGAACGGTTAAATTTCACTGTGCGAATATTTATCGAAAATTAGATATCAGAAATCGCACCAGCCTGATGGCCAGCTACTACAGGGAGTTTCATGAACCAACAGATCAGGTACTTCTGAAATAACCGGCCCTTAAACCAGCTTACATGGCATTTTTAACACACTAGAGTAGAACGTGAAGTCTGTACAAACCAGCACAGACTTGGAAAGGAAACCACCAACGTTCAAGGAGAACAACATGCATAGAAATACCCAAACTTCCGCACAAACTAATGACACTCGCGTGCTCAGTGCCTCTGAGACAGCACAGGTATCAGGAGGCTTGCGCCCTTCGCCACTCGCTAACAGACTGTCACCATTACCTATTCGTCCGCCAGTTTTTTACACGATGGCGTTGGGCGAAAATGGCGGCGACTACCCTGAAGAAGCAACCTTTTAACTCCCGCTGACCCGTTGCCGCTCGGTGTGTTGTTACGCCAGCGGCCTTTTTGTGCTTTTCAGGAATAATATCATGCTAACCCTTTGCCTCGGTGATGGTGACGATCCGCAAATTTGTCACCTAATTATGGTGCTAAACGATATGCAACACGACGCTCTGGTGTTGAATACTTCCGGTCAGTCGCAGCACCTGACAATATCGCACAGACCATACACTCAGGAACTTGCTCTTGTACTCGACGATATAACGGTGGAGATTGAGCAGATAGGTGCTTTTTACTGGCAGCGTTTTTTCCCTCCACCCAGCCACGGCAGTGTTACCTTAAAAAATCAAATAAGTGCATTGTCTGCACTTTTTCATTACGCGCCACATCGGTGGTATAACACACTGGACGCCATTCGCTTCCACCAGGCTAAGCCAGTTCAGCTTCAAGAAGTGCAGCAACTCGGTGTCAGCATTCCACATACACTTATTTCCAATTGCCGCCGCGACATAACGGCGTTTTTACAACAGGTAAAACAAGTTGCTGTTAAACCTGTTTTTGGGGGCAGCCACACACAACGAGTTACCTCGTCAGATGAATTGCCTTTCTTAAGTGAGACAAATATTCCCTCTTTGACCTATCAAAACTTTATTGAAGGGGACGATGTTCGAACCTTCGTTATCGACGAGGTTGTGTTTAGTGGCGTCATCTATTCTGATAAGACAGACTATCGCGAAGACAAAACCGCTGTCGCAGAGAGTATTCTTACAACACAGCGGGTCAAACAACAAAGCATTGCCATTTGCCAACAACTGGGTATGAAATGGTGTGCCATCGATTGGCGAAGAACAGCTGATGGCGAGTTTATTTTTTTGGAAGCCAACCCCTGCCCGCAGTTTCTTAAATTCGAGCACGACACCCAACACCCTATTACAGAAACCCTTTGCAATGCGTTAACGTCGGTGGCCAGTTGCTAACAAATACCTGTTAGGCGCGCTACATTGCTTTTTTTCACACTGTCCAAGAAGCTTTCCTGTATCAGTGTGAAATATAAAAGCCTGGAAGCGGCCAGCTTTATAACGTTAATCGAGGCTGGATATAATCGAGAAATGCGCTAATACGCGAGGATACGGCGCTATTGCGGTAGTAAACCGCTTGTAACGCTTCCCTGCGGTTAGGGCTAAGGATACGGTGGTTCAGTACACTCACCAAGCGCCCTGCATCCAGGTCGTCTTTCACCATAAAGTTCGATAACAATGCAATCCCCTGCCCGGCTAAACAGAGTTGTCGGAGGGTTTCACCGCTCGACGCACTGATTGAAAACTTTAATTGAAGCGGTGTTTGTAACGGCCAGCTATTTAAATGAGGTGAATCGCTGAAGCCTATCAGACGGTGTGACAAAAGTGATGTTACATTGTCCTCAACCGGTTTTCGCGCCAAATAATCCGGGCTTGCCACTATGTGTAACTTACTGCGTCCTAAGCTTCGCGCATGGAGATTGGAATCGCTAAGGTCGCCAATTCGTATAGCTATATCAGTGCGGTGTTCGAGCAAATCGATAATATCGTCATGGCTAGTCAAGTCCAATGTTATCTTTGGATAAGTGCGGCAAAAGCCATCAATGAGTGGTGTTAGCTGATGAAAAACAAACGGACTGGCAGCATCCACCCGAAGCTTCCCCGATGGGGTCCGCCCTAGCAGGCGCAGAGATTCTTCCCCTTTTTCAAGAGTGTTTAACCCTTCCCGGGCATAAGCTAAGAACATTTCACCTTCTTCGGTGAGTTCAAGGCGCCGGGTAGTGCGGTTTAACAGCGTCACATTTACTGTTTTCTCAAGCCGTGACACTGCGCGTGAAACCTTGGCCACTTGCTGATCCAGTAACGCTGCAGCTGCAGAAAAACTTCCCGTATCAACCACGGTCACAAAAGCTTCCAGATCTTCGGTTTTCGATAGAACGGGCATAGCAATACCTTTTCATTATTCACAAAAGTATTTTGTCACTACTGCTGTTTTTTGCAAATAAATTAACCTTCAGAATGCGTTTCACTTTGTTATAACCATTTCTGATGAGGAACTGAAATGCCTATTGCATTATTCGCGTTAACACTAAGTGCCTTTGCTATTGGCACAACTGAATTTGTGATCGTTGGGCTAGTACCAACCATTGCAGAAGATTTAAGCGTCACCTTACCCAGTGCGGGCTTACTGGTTAGTTTATATGCCATTGGCGTAGCCATAGGGGCGCCAGTGCTCACCGCACTTACCGGACGATGGAAACGTAAGCACGTATTGCTTAGTCTGATGGCATTATTTGTTGGTGGCAACATGCTCGCCTGGCAGGCTCCCAGTTATGAAAGTCTGATTGCAGCGAGGATATTAACAGGTCTTGCCCATGGTGTGTTTTTCTCCATTGGCTCTACCATTGCCACTAGTCTTGTGAGAAAAGAAAAAGAAGCCAGTGCCATCGCAATAATGTTTACAGGTTTAACCGTGGCTCTCGTTACAGGCGTACCGCTGGGCACGTGGATAGGACAAAGCTTCGGTTGGCGAGCTACATTCCTGGTGGTATCCGGTTTGGGGTTAATTGCCCTTATTGGAAGTGCTCTTCTCGTTCCCGGTAATCTGAAACAAAGCCGCCCGGCACAATTGAAAGAACAATTCGCGGTACTCGTCCAGCCTCGCTTAGTATTGGTTTATCTGATGACCATACTGGGCTATGGCGGTACTTTCACCGCATTTACCTACCTTGCTCCAATACTACAAAATGAATCTGGTTTTGCGCCATCTGCTATTAGTTTGATCATGCTGGTTTATGGTGTTTCTGTTGCCATAGGCAATATTTATGGCGGCAAACTGGCCGATAAAAAAGGTCCTATTTCCGCGCTAACACTTATTTTCAGTGCGCTGGCCATTATCTTGTTCGCACTAACGTTTACCATGGGATCAAAAATTGGCGCAGGAATAACAGTACTTATTTGGGGGGCATTCGCCTTCGGCAATGTACCGGGCTTACAGGTTTATGTCGTTAAGCTGGCAGAGCGTTTTACGCCAAACGCAGTTGACGCAGCCTCGGGCCTGAACATCGCTGCATTTAACATCGGCATCGCACTTGGCTCTATTTTAGGTGGCGCCATTGTAGAAGGCATGAGTCTTAGAGATACAGCATGGGTAGGCGCCCTGATTTCTGTCGCAGCACTTCTTATTACACGATACAGCGGCCATCTCGACAAACACAGTATGGCCCACAACTAACACTCACGGCGTGGTTTGAGGTGGATTCACCGTCTGGTTTCCAACTGCAGGATCACAGCGTGTTTAGCGCAGGTAAGCTGTTACTGCCGTCACTGCGGCGTAACAAAGCATGAGTAGGCGGTGAAAGCTTATCTGCGGTAAACCGTCAGCCGCAAGGATGCGGCTGTCGAGCCCCCATGGATGGGTTCACGGCGTGTTTAGTGCAGGTAAGCTGCAACCGCCGTCAATGCGGCGTAACAAAACATGAGGTGAGTTCGCTTCAAAGCCCTCTGCCGCAGGGAAGCGGCAGTGGAACCTCCAGGGATGGATTCACCGCCTGGTTTCCAACTGCAGAACCAAGGTGTGACACGCGCGGATAGGCGGTGAAAGCTTATCTGTGGTAAACCGTCAGCCGCAGGGATGCGGCTGTCGAGCCCCCATGGATGGGTTCACGGCGTGTTTAGCGCAGGTAAGCTGCAGCCGCCGATGTGCAAAAGGAAAACATGAGGTGAGTTTGCTTCAAAGCCCTCTGCCGCAGGGAAGCGGCAGTGGAGCCTCCAGGGATGGATTCACGGCGTGTTTAGCGCAGGTAAGCTGCAGCCGCCGTCACCAAGACAACGACTAAAGAATGAAGCGGCTCAAATCTTCGTTATCTACCAGCGTTTCAAGATGTGCGTCTACGTAGGCGGCATCGATAGTGAAAGTTTCACCTGACTTTTCAGAAGCATCGAAGGATATGTCTTCCATAAGACGCTCCAACACCGTATGTAGCCTCCTCGCGCCGATATTTTCTAGGCGTTCATTTACCTGCCAAGCAGCTTCAGCAATTCGCTGAATACCTGATTCGTCAAAATCAATCGTAACACCTTCAGTGGCCATCAAAGCGCGATATTGCTCAGTTAACGCAGCATTTGGTTCAGTGAGAATACGCTTAAAGTCTTCCACTTTCAGCGCAGAAAGCTCAACGCGAATTGGTAAACGACCCTGCAACTCGGGAATAAGATCTGAGGGTTTGCTCATTTGGAAAGCACCGGAGGCAATAAACAGAATATGGTCTGTTTTAATCATTCCGTGTTTCGTAGATACCGTTGAACCTTCAACTAAGGGCAGCAAGTCTCGCTGTACACCTTCACGAGAAACGTCGGCTGAAGAGTTTCCTTCACGTTTACAAATTTTGTCAATTTCATCGATAAACACGATACCATTCTGCTCTACCGCTTCAATGGCCCGCTCTTTGAGATCTTCCTGATTAACCAATCGTGCCGCCTCTTCTTCGATAAGAAGTTTAAAGGCTTCTTTAATCTTTAATTTCTTCTTTTTCTTCTGTGAGCCAGACATATTCTGAAACATAGACTGAAGCTGATTCGTCATGTCTTCCATGCCCGGAGGCGCCATTATTTCAACGCCCATCTGCGGCAACGCTACGTCGATTTCAATTTCTTTGTCGTCTAATTTTCCTTCGCGAAGTTTCTTACGGAAGTTTTGACGAGTGCCACGATCTTCCACTTCTTCTTTCTTGCCCCACACATCTTCAGGTGGTGGCAACAAGGCATCTAGGATCCGCTCTTCAGCGGCTTCTTCAGCACGGAACTTCACCTTCGCCATTTCCCGCTCTTTGGTCATCTTAACTGAGATGTCTGCAAGATCGCGGATGATAGTCTCAACTTCTTTGCCCACATAACCCACTTCTGTGAATTTAGTCGCCTCCACTTTTATAAATGGAGCCTGAGCCAACTTGGCCAGTCGACGGGCAATTTCGGTTTTACCCACACCGGTAGGACCAATCATAAGGATATTTTTAGGCGTAACTTCCTGGCGCAACTCTTCTGGCAATTGCATACGACGCCAGCGATTTCTTAACGCAATAGATACGGCGCGCTTGGCACCTTGCTGACCAATAATATGGCGGTCGAGCTCATGAACAATTTCTCTGGGTGTCATTTCAGACATAATTAAACCTTTTCTCACTTGTGCTGCCTTGGCAGCTATCAATTACATTAGCGAATTTGTAACGCAATCGATTAATAATCCAGTACTTCAACCGTTTGATGATGATTGGTATAAACACAAATATCACCAGCAATTGTTAAGCTCTTTTCAGCGATGTCTTTCGCAGATAATTCCGTATTTGCTAGCAACGCAGTGGCGGCCGCTTGAGCGTAAGCGCCACCCGAACCAATAGCAATTAAATCATTCTCTGGCTGAACAACGTCGCCATTTCCGGTAATAATAAAAGAAGCCGTTTCGTCAGCGACGGCAAGCAATGCCTCAAGCTTCCTTAACATGCGGTCTGTACGCCAGTCTTTAGCCAGCTCAACCGCAGCCCGGGTTAAGTGCCCCTGGTGAATTTCCAGTTTCGATTCAAACCGTTCGAACAACGTGAAAGCATCAGCTGTGCCACCGGCGAATCCAGCCAGTACTTTGTTGTTATACAACCGACGAACTTTTTTCGCGTTGCCTTTCATCACGGTGTTACCCAATGAAACCTGACCATCACCGGCAATCACCACCTGATTGTCACGTCTTACAGATACAATAGTAGTCACAATATTTCCCCGTTTGTGGGTGCTGTACGCCAAAACGTACTATTTAACTCGATGAATCAATAAGTGGGGGGAAACCACTTTTTTTCAAGGGGGGCGCTCACGGCGTGCTTTGAGGCGAATTCACCGCTTTGTTTCCAACTGCAGAACCAAGGTGTGACACGCGCGGATAGGCGGTGAAAGCTTATATGTGGTAAACCGTCAGCCGCAGGGATGCGGCTGTCGAGCCCCCACGGATGGGTTTACGGCGTGTTTAACACAGGTAAACTGCAACCGCCGTCACTGCGGCGTAACAAAGCATGAATAGGCGGTGAAAGCTTATCTGCGGTAAACCGTCAGCCGCAAGGATGCGGCTGTCGAGCCCCCATGGATGGGTTCACGGCGTGTTTAGCGCAGGTAAGCTGCAACCGCCGTCACTGCGCAAAAGGAAAACATGAGGTGAGTTCGCTTCAAAGCCCTCTGCCGCAGGGAAGCGGCAGTGGAGCCTCCAGGGATGGATTCACGGCGTGCTTTGAGGCGAATTCACCGCTTGGTTTCCAACTGCAGAACCAAGGTGTGACACGCGCGGATAGGCGGTGAAAGCTTATATGTGGTAAACCGTCAGCCGCAGGGATGCGGCTGTCGAGCCCCCACGGATGGGTTTACGGCGTGTTTAGCACAGGTAAGCTGCAACCGCCGTCACTGCGGCGTAACAAAGCATGAATAGGCGGTGAAAGCTTATCTGCGGTAAACCGTCAGCCGCAGGGATGCGGCTGTCGAGCCCCCATGGATGAGTTCACGGCGTGTTTAGCGCAGGTAAGCTGCAACCGCCGTCACTGCGCAAAAGGAAAACATGAGGTGAGTTCGCTTCAAAGCCCTCTGCCGCAGGGATGCGGCAGTGGAGCCTCCAGGGATGGATTCACGGCGTGCTTTGAGGCGAATTCACCGCTTGGTTTCCAACTGCAGAACCAAGGTGTGACACGCGCGGATAGGCGGTGAAAGCTTATCTGTTGTAAACCGTCAGCCGCAGGGATGCGGCTGTCGAGACCCCACGGATGGGTTTACGGCGTGTTTAGCACAGGTAAGCTGCAACCGCCGTCACTGCGGCGTAACAAAGCATGAATAGGCGGTGAAAGCTTATCTGCGGTAAACCGTCAGCCGCAAGGATGCGGCTGTCGAGCCCCCATGGATGGGTTCACGGCGTGTTTAGCACAGGTAAGCTGCAACCACCATCACCGAGCACACGCGTTGTAAATAGGGAAAACATGAGGTGAGTTCGTTTCAAAGCCCTCTGCCGCAGGGACGCGGCAGTGGAGCCTCCAGGGATGGATTCACGGCGTGCTTTGAGGCGAATTCACCGCTTGGTTTCCAACTGCAGGATCACAGCGTATCTAGCGCAGGTAAGCTGCAGCCGCCCTCAATGCGACGTAACAAAGCACTAAAGGTTCCAGTATAGGATCATGCAGGTTGTGATATTCACTTTTCGCAGGCTGTGTCTTGCTCGTTCAGCATCGCGTTTTGTCTGCAGTGGCCCCATAATGACGCGGAACCATTCGCCATTTGAGCCAGTAGTGGCTCTAACTTGTGCTTCAAAGCCTTGAAATGCAATTTTAGCTTTCATTTCTTCGGCTTGAGCTCTGGTTCTAAAAGAGCCACACTGCAATAAGTAAAGTTTGTCTGACTTTTTCTGCTCGGCTACTTGTACTTCCACTTCATAACCGGGCAAGGTTGTTATGTAATCCCATTCTTCTTCCGGCAGTTCTGGCAGTTCTTCCTCCTCAGTTAATTGAGGTAAAGGTGCCATTGGTGCGTCAGCAGTCTCATCTACGTTATCTTTAATGGAAAAGAGGAAATAAATAAGCAATAAAATGGCAATAATCACTACCACCAACCGCGCCCAGATTTTGCCTTTTTGCATTTCTGGCCCTGAAGACTGACGCTTATTCGGTTGCTTTTTTTTGTTCGTCGACGCACGTCCACGAGAAACATAATCACGCTGAGCCATAAACCGCAACTAACCCCATTAAATACAAATTACTAATTATCATTATCGCGTGTTTCCACAGATTGCCATCGTGGCTCAACATCGCCTTATTATTGTGGCAGTGTAGCGTTTTTTATCTCATATTGCTGCCGTATTCTTGGGCAAATAAGAACAAATTAACTAAAGTCTGAGGGATCCACGTCAACGGACCAACGAACTTTCGTAGCAAGGGGCATGGCGGAAATATTGGGTAAAGCGTGCCGAAGTTTCGCGTTCAACGCATTGCGTTGTGTTGACTGCATCACCAACATAAATCTGAATCTTCCCTGACGTTTTTCTATTAAGCAAGGAAGCGGCCCATGGGTTCTTACTGCCCCCTCGTTTAACAATTGGCGAGCTTGTTGCAAAAACGTCCAGGCCAGTTCTCCACTCGTCGCTTCGGCCCGAATAACAGCCTGCGACTGGTAAGGTGGCAGCGCAGCGAGTTGGCGTTCTTCAAGAAGCTGTCTCGCGAAATGATCATAACCATTGTGAATGAGATCCTGAAGCAACGGATGCCCAGGATTGTGCGTCTGTAGCCACATTTCTCCGGGTTTACTGGCTCTGCCAGCGCGCCCGGCTAACTGCGTTACCAACTGAGCGAGCTTTTCACTGGCTCGAAAATCTGCACTGAATAATGCGCCGTCGCAGTCCATAATGACAACAAGAGTGACATGGGGAAAATGATGCCCTTTTGATAGGATTTGCGTGCCTACCAAAAGTTGGTACTTCTGTGCGTTGACATCACTTAGCATTCGTTGCAGCTTGTCTTTTCCGCGCACTGAATCGCTGTCGATCCTTATTTGCTTTTTGTCAGGAAACAGTTGCCTTAAGCCTTCCTCGATTTGTTCAGTACCAACACCTGCAGTCATCAGGCTTGTTTTGCCACATTGCTCACAGCGCACTGGAATAGGCTTAACAGCGCCGCAATGATGGCACTGTAAACGCTGCTGAGAACGATGTACGGTAAAGGGGCGTTCACACCGGTGACAATCAGCAGAGTGTCCACAGTAATGACAGAGCAAAGCCGGTGCATAGCCTCGGCGATTAACGAAAACCAACACCTGATTCCCCATTGACAGATGCTGTCGCATAATGCTAATCATGCCATCTGCTAAACCAAACTGCATGCGCTGGTCGCGCACGTCGAGAAGCTGTTGATGGGTTTTCGATGCACCACCAGCCCGCTGAGTTAAATGCAGGTGCCCGTATTTTTTCGTAAGCGCATTGTTCAGCGATTCAAGAGAAGGTGTTGCGCTACCCAAGACCAATGGAATGTTTTCACCATTTGCCCGCATAACGGCAAGGTCTCGAGCATGATATCGCAAACCATCCTGCTGCTTAAACGACTCATCATGCTCTTCGTCCACAATGAGCATACCGGGAAATTTCAGCGGGGTAAAAATAGCTGACCGGGTTCCAATCACAATGCCGATTTCGCCGGACCGTGCTCGTTGCCACACGGCTAAACGGTCTTTGTCGTTGAGTTGGGAATGCAACACTCCCACATCAATGCCAAAGCGTTGAGCAAAACGTGACACAGTTTGCGGTGTCAACCCTATTTCAGGTACCAGAATAAGAACCTGCTTACCTTCTGCCAATACATCTTCAATGGCCTGAAGATACACTTCCGTTTTACCGCTACCGGTCACACCCTCTAGCAAAAAAGGAGCAAATTGCCCTCGCGCCTGACTAATGGCAGTAATCGCTACACTTTGCTCACGATCGGGTACAGGTTTATTACCAACAGAAAAATGATTGAGCCACAACTTTGGCTGTAAAGGTGGCTTGCGAAAATCAGGGGCGATAAAGCCTTTTTTTTCCAATTCGTTTATCACAGTGCTCGAAAAAGTGTTTTTGAGTTCACTGTCCCGAAGTTCTTCATTGGCTATAAGTTGTAAACATTCTGCCTGCCGCTTTGAGCGCTTTAACGCAACTAAATTCCCGTCAATATCGCCAGTATGTTGCCACCATTTTTCCTCTACGGGTTCTGCCGATTCTCCTTTGCGCAAAAGTACAGGTAAAGCGGTGTGAATGACTTCTCCTATCGGGTGGAGGTAATATTGAGATAACCAGTGACACAACCTGAGCATGATGTCATTTAATAAAGGTGTAGTGTCAATGATGTCAGTAACAGGTTTAATTTTGCTAATATCACCCGGCGTGTCAGCTGGCCCCAAAGCCATTCCTATTAATTGCCGGTTGCCAAAGGGCACAGAAACACGACAGCCTGGTTCAGGAAGCTGTTCACACTGATAGGTAAATACTTGTCGCAACGGTACCGGTACCGCCACTTCTACAAAAATCATCGGTTTTCCATCATAAACACTGGCCTGGCAGACCTGCCTGACTATTTTTTCTGCGTTTTTTGCTTATCTTTCTTGATCAAACGGGCGTCATACATTAATATGCGCCGCTCTTTACGGCAAGGCCAGTTGTGTCTTGCATTTGAATATAGTTGCGTATGGTGTTCAGCTTCGGGCTGGATAGCGATACGGCCTTTATGATGAGGTAACCCATGAAACAAGGTATCCACCCTGAATACAAAGAAATTACTGCAACTTGCTCTTGCGGTAACGTGATCAAAGTACGTTCAACGTTGGGCAAAGACCTGAACCTTGACGTATGCTCAAACTGCCACCCTTTCTATACTGGTAAGCAACGTAACGTTGACACTGGTGGTCGTGTTGATCGCTTCAAGAAACGTTTTGGTGCCCTGGGTAAAAAATAAGCCCTCACCAAACGGAAAAAAGCGCCTTTATGGCGCTTTTTTTGATTCTGCATCCGGCTTTCTTACATCTCGCCACCAGCGATTTTCTCGCATGGGCGATGACAGTGAAACAATGTCGCCAAATACCGGCGTACTCAGTGTGACACCAAGCGTTTGCGCACTAACAACAGCCCGCTCCATCGGCTCATACCAGCTGTGAAAAGCTAAATCAAAAGTGCCATTGTGTACAGGGATCATAACCCGGCCCTTTAGATCCACATGCGCCCTTACGCTTTCCTCTGGCATCATGTGAATATCCGGCCAGTCTTTATCATAGGCACCTGTCTCTATAAGGGTAATTTCAAAAGGTCCATAACGTTCGCCAATTTCTGCAAAGCCATCGAAATAGCCAGAATCACCGCTAAAATACACTGAACCCGACGGCGCCTTCACTACCCACGACCCCCACAAAGTAGTATTAGCATCGGTAATTCCTCGCCCCGAAAAATGGCGACTCGGCGTAAAAGCGACCATGCCAACTGACGTAACTTCTTCCTGCCACCAGTCAAAAGCACCAATGTTTGCCTCGTCCACTCCCCATGCAGTAAGTGAATTGTCCACTCCCAGCGGCACGTAGAATCGCGCAGTTTTCTTTGCGAGAGCTTTTATGGCTTTTTCATCGAGGTGATCATAATGATTGTGAGAGATAAACACTTTATCAATGGCCGGCAATGCATCAATACTAATCGGTGATGGATGAAACCGCTTTGGCCCAACGAAACTAAACGGCGACGCCCGTTCACAAAATACCGGGTCGAATAACCAGTACTCACCGTGTACTTTCATCAACACTGAAGAATGACCCAGCTTTACCACGTGGACCGTATCGTTAGACAATGCCTCTAGCGTGTCACTACTCAATTCGATGACTGGAATTTGCGCGTCTGGTGTTTTGTCCACCTGGGGCTCTGTAATGTATCGGCTCATCACGCCCAGTATTTTAAAAAAGCCATTTGGTGGAACCGGTGACGGATTAACAAATCGCCCTTTTTCTTTTGGTGCCTGAGTAACCGCTTCCCGCTGCGCACTCGTTAAGCCCTCTGCCTCTAAACGACTATTCACTATAATGCCTCCGACAACTATCATCACAACACAAATAACGAGGGTCCAAAATATTGGCTTCATGATCACCCCAAAAGGTAAACTACACAGTTTAGTTTACAGAAGAAGCAAAAAAAGTAAACCATGTAGTTCACTTTTTTTGTGGACAGGTTACACTACCCTATACAGGAGATGATGATGAAGTTAAGCGAACAGAAAAAGCTCTCAATACTGCAAGCGGCAGAAACCTTGTTTTTTGTGCAAGGGATGGAAAATACCAGTATGGACCTGGTTGCCAGGGAAGCGAATGTGTCAAAGCGCACCTTGTACAATCACTTTGAAACAAAGGACACTTTGTTTCACGCCATATTGCTAAGACTACAAAATCAATTGCGTACGGGTAATGTTATTACCTACGATAAGACATTGCCTGTAGAATCTCAGTTACTGACGATTGCTCAACAAGAAGCCGAATTTTTATCGTCTGCGCCCTTGTTGAAAGTAGCCAGAGTGGCATTCATGCACATGCTCCAACAGCCAGCACTGGCAAAGCAACTTACTGCAAATAAAATTGGATGTGCAACTTTTCTCGATGATTTTTTGCAAGACGCTGTCAATGCAGGAAGCCTTTACATAGAGGATATTCCCTTCGCATCTAAACAATTTATCTATCAATTGAAATCCTTTATTTTCTATCCCCATCTGTATCAGTTTGACATTCCTGATGATAAGCAAGTTGCTCGCGTGGTGAAACATACCGTTGCTATGTTCTTGGCAAGGTATACCGCTGATTAAACGCCATATGCGTCGCTTTTATTCCGAGAATTAATTATTTTAACGATGTCCATTTATGTAGTGGATGTTAATCATCGCATTTTTCCATTTGTTTCCTACTTGCTTTATCTTTACATTTAAATTATGAGTACCGAGCATTGGCGTATTGTCAATAGAGCTTAGTTACTTCTTGCTCCATTGTGTACTGTGAAAATTGTTGTG
Source organism: Alteromonas sp. AWQ4_252 (assembly GCF_056158205.1). NCBI lineage: Bacteria > Pseudomonadati > Pseudomonadota > Gammaproteobacteria > Alteromonadales > Alteromonadaceae > Alteromonas > Alteromonas sp. AWQ4_252. Next base: position 128,415 of record NZ_JBSWSV010000001.1, read on the forward strand.
TTACATTGGTTAGCGACTGTACTTAACAATTATAACGACACAATGGTGCAGTGAAAATTGTCATTGTTTAATCCCCCCGATAAGGACACACCAAGAATGTCAGACTTTCGACAACGCGCCCTGGATTATCACGAGTACCCTACCCCAGGTAAAATTAAAGTAGAACTGTCTACACCGGCAGATAGTGTGGATGACTTAGCGCTCGCTTACAGCCCTGGCGTCGCAGAACCGGTCCGAGAAATTGCAGAAGACCCGGATGCGGCGTATCGATACACGGCCAAAGGCAATATGGTCGCGGTGATCAGTAATGGAACAGCCATTCTGGGGTTAGGTAATCTCGGGCCCCTGGCTTCAAAGCCAGTCATGGAAGGTAAAGCGCTATTATTTAAACGGTTCGCAGGGCTTGATGCCATCGACATCGAAGTAAAACACCGAACCACCGAAGAGTTTATTAATACCGTCGCCAATATTGCCGACACTTTTGGCGGTATAAACCTGGAAGACATTAAGGCTCCTGAGTGTTTTGAAATTGAACAAGAGTTAATTAAGCGCTGCAGAATTCCCGTATTTCACGACGATCAGCACGGTACTGCTATTGTAACCGCAGCAGGTATGCTCAACGCTCTGGAAATTCAGGGCAAGCAAATCGATGAAGCCAAAATTGTCTGTATGGGAGCCGGAGCTGCCGCAGTAGCCTGTATGGAGCTACTGATAAAGTGCGGCGCGCAGCGTGAGAAAATCTACATGCTCGACCGCAAAGGGGTTATACACACGCGACGTGAAGATTTAACTGAGCACAAAAAACTGTTTGCCAACAACACCGACAAGCGAACACTGGAAGATGTTATGGATGGCGCAGATATATTTGTAGGGGTTTCCGGTCCTGATGTGCTGCCTCCTGAAGCATTGGCATTAATGGCACCTAACCCTGTTGTGTTCGCTTGTTCTAATCCTGACCCGGAAATAAAACCCGAGCTGGCACACGAAGTTCGAACCGATCTCATTATGGCCACGGGCCGTTCTGACTATCCGAACCAGGTGAATAATGTACTGTGCTTTCCTTTTATTTTCCGGGGTGCTCTGGACGTACGCGCCTCAGCAATTAACGATGAAATGAAAGTGGCAGCGGTTGAAGCATTGCGCTCTGTTTCTAAGGAGCCTGTACCTGAAGAAGTGCTTAAAGCCAGTAAATCCCAAAGCCTGACATTTGGAAAAGATTACATCATTCCCAAACCTATGGATCCAAGATTAAAACAACGCATTGCCAGGGCCGTGGCTCAGGCTGCTATCGACTCCGGCGTGGCAGGTATCGAAACTTTACCACCTTCTTACTAGTAAACGGTTTTGCATTAAGCCAGCAAAAAAATTGCTGGCTTGTTTGTCTTTACTCTTCTTCGTTGTCTACACTTGGGTCGAGGCCCATCTCTTCCATCATTTTACGCGCTTGAGCTGGCACCCGGTTAGGGTTGTCTTTGCGCAGGTCGTCATCGTTTGGAAGGGGTTGCCCGGTAAACGCGTGCAAAAACGCTTCGCACAAGAGCTCTGAATTCGTAGCGTGACGCAGGTTGTTAATCTGTCTGCGCGTTCGTTCATCGGTAAGCACTTTTAATACATTGATTGGAATAGAGACGGTAACTTTTTTAACCTGCTCACTCTTCTTCCCGTGTTCTGCATAGGGGTGAATATATTTACCGTTCCATTCTGCCATTTTTGACTCTCAATCTGTCTGTTATTTTATATTATGAGCGGAAATTCTAAACAATGTAGCGAAAAGGTCAATTAAGCCGTGTAAACCTCTTGACGTCCAGACATATATTATTTAGTTTAGACGTCTAAACGTCCAAATATGAGAATAAGCTAATGGTTTCCTATGCACAGGGTATAGATGCATTAAATCAATCACTGTCTGAACTACGAGACATCGATGTATCTTTTGAATTTTTTCCACCAAACTCGGAAAAGATGGAACAAACGCTGTGGAAATCTGTCGAGCGTCTGGCGCCGTTAAAGCCTTCTTACATGTCAGTAACCTATGGCGCAAATAGCGGCGAGCGCGATCGCACTCACGATGTGGTTAAGCGCATTCAACAGCAAACGGGTGTACAAGCTGCACCTCACCTGACCTGCGTAGATGCCAGCCGCGATGAACTAAAACACATTGCACAAGAATATTGGGATTCTGGTATTCGCCGCATTGTTGCGTTGCGAGGCGATCTCCCCGAAGGGGTCGATAAAACCGAAATGTACGCATCAGATCTCGTGAGTTTGCTCAAGGACGTCGCAGATTTTGATATCTCAGTAGCCGCATACCCTGAGAAGCACCCCGAAGCCCCAAATGCACAGTTTGATTTACTCAACCTAAAGCGTAAAGCTGAAGCGGGCGCTTCGGAAGCTATTACACAGTTTTTCTTCGATACCAGTGTGTATCTGCGCTTTCGCGACAGAGCCGCCGCCGCTGGTATTGATCTTGATATCGTGCCGGGAATTCTGCCAGTTACAAACTACCAGACCCTGATTAAATTTGCGGGCTTTACGAACGTACACGTCCCCGGCTGGTTGCATAAAATGTATGATGGCCTGGATGCCGATGATCAGGCCACTCGAAATCTGATTGGTGCCAACATCGCCATGGAGCAGGTGAAGGTTCTCGCAAAAGAAGGCGTAAAGCACTTTCACTTCTACACGCTGAACCGCTGTGAACTCAGCTATGCAATTTGCCATATGCTCGGAGTGCGCGCTGGTTAATCACCGTCTGCAAAAAAGCATTTTGCCCAGCGCACATGACCCAGTACACTGTTATTGTTGTATTGGGGTTAATTTAGGAGTCTGTTTTGACAGATAATCGCTGGGTAAAAGGCATAAAGGACAAGTTGCCTGGGCTAATTGCGTTTTTTCACATCTTTCTGCGACGATGCCGACAAGATAATATCACCATTTCTGCAGGTCACCTGGCCTATGTGACACTGTTGTCTTTGGTGCCGTTTATCATGGTAACCTTTACAGTAATGTCTGCCTTTCCCGCTTTCGCTTCCGTACGCAGTAAGCTCGAGCAATTTGTTTTTTCTAACTTTGTGCCCACCGCTGGTGATGTTGTTCATCAGTATATGTCAGACTTTGTGTCCAATGCCTCTGAGATGGGCGCAGTGGGTATTCTGTCATTACTGGTCGTTGCGCTTTTACTGATATCCAATGTAGACAAAACGCTCAACCGGATTTGGCGGACCCAAAGTGACCGCCCGATCATTTACACCTTCGCGATTTACTGGATGGTCATTACGCTGGGGCCGATGCTGATGGGCTCAAGTGTGGCGATAAGTTCGTATCTGGTAGGTGTGGCTGAATTTGCTGAAGAATACACGCCTGGTGTGGGTACGTTTATGCTAAAGCTTGTGCCAAGTTTTGCCGCATTGCTGGCTTTTGTTATTTTATACCTGCTGGTGCCTAATCGACGGGTTCGCTACTCCCACGCACTTATAGGGGCTTTGGTGGCCACGATTTTTTTCGAATTTACCAAAAAAGGGTTTGCCTTATACATAACTAACTTTACGTCTTATCAGGTGATTTACGGCGCACTGGCAGTCTTACCTATTTTGTTTTTGTGGGTGTATGTATCCTGGATGGTAGTATTAATTGGCGCTGAATTTACCTGCAGCCTTGAAGATGCATACGGCGATATTCGCGCCAGTGAGTCTCCCCGCAAAGTTCCGAAAGAGTGAACAAAGGGCCGATTGGCACTTTTCCTTTAGTTTTTCATTGTGCGAATGAATGCGTCAGATTCCGCCACTGCCGCTTTCATCTCAGACATTAGCCTTGCCACATCCTGTTGAATTGATTTCAATTCGCCATCAAGAGCACCAATCGCATTCGCATTCAGGTTGTGTTTCAGATAAAGCACGTTATCCTGCAGCGCTGTGAGAATGGGGTCCATTCGGCTTTCCGCTTTGCGCATAGCTTTGATCATACTGCTGTACTGACGACGGGTTGAACGCAGCTTTTGCTCACTGGAGCGTCTCAGGGTAGCACTGTCGTACTTTTCCAATTCGTCTTCCCATTCAGAAAACAAAGCTTCCGCTACACTTTCCACTTTATCAATGCGGTCTGACACATCTTCCGCGGCAGCCTGACTATCAACAAATTCGCTGTTGAGCTCATCGTAAACGTCTTCTAATTCTCCACCGTCAAAATTAATAAGGGCACTGAATTCTTCCAACGCATCAGCAAATTGCGCCTGAGCGTCTTCTTGAGACTCTTTGGCATTTTCCACCCTGTCTACCAGAATATCTCTTTTCTCTACGCCCAGCTTCTCCCAAGCGGAGTAGTAAGCAGATTGACAACCACTCAGCAACAGACAAGCGGTAGTCACTACCAGGCTCGCTTTTATTCTTCGTACCATAGTTTATCCTCACGCTCCGCGATAACGGGCCGCATCAATGATAGCCCACAGGTGGAAGATAGCGCCAACCGGCCAGAGGAAAAAGAATATTACCGTGGCTGCAAGACCATAACAGGCCGCGCAGACAACAAAGAAAAACAATGCTCCTAAAATCCGCCCCTGGACAAGATGCCCTAATCCCGGAATAAAAAAGTTACAGATTGCCGCAATTACGTTACCACCTGAACCCTGACCTGCCATATAAACTTCCTCGCATGTTGTGTCATTATGTGCTTTAGTAGCTAAACTAAACTAAAAAATCCAGTGATACAACGCGCCGAAACAAAATGAAACGACTCTACCCTGACATAGGAAGTTACAGCAGTGGGTATTTAGAAACGCCTGATGGCCATTGTTTGTACTACGAGGAAAGCGGCAACCCCGAAGGTCTCCCTGTGCTTTTTTTGCACGGCGGCCCTGGTGCGGGGCTCGCTGCCGGCTACCGCCGCTTCTTTGATGCGAACAGATACAGAATCATTGGTTTCGACCAACGGGGCTGTGGCCGCTCTAAACCCTTCGGTTCCCTGAAGAATAATACCACCGAGCATATTATTGCCGACATCGCACAGTTGCGCAGACAACTCGGAATTGAGAAATGGCTACTATTTGGCGGTTCCTGGGGTTCTACCCTGGCACTTTTAGTCGCCATTGACGACCCACAATCTGTTACCAGCCTGATTTTACGAGGGGTTTTCTTAGCCCGTCAAAGTGATCGTGACTGGTTTTTATCTGAAGGTGGCGCTGCCGCGACGTTATTTCCAGACCACTACGAGACGTTTACTCAGGGGCTTACACCTCCCTTCACCACGAAAAGTGTCTGTGAGTACTACCAAACGTGCTTTGAATCTAAAGATGAAGTGCTTCGTATGAGTGCGCTTAAACGTTGGTACGTGTGGGAAGAACGTTTATCGAAAGTATCTCTGCCCCCAGGCACTGGTGATGCTACTTGCCATTACCCTATCGACCTGATGACCAGCCTGGCCAAACTCGAGTGTCACTACCTTCTTAATCACTGCTTTATACCTGAAGGCTATATTCTCGACAACATTGATAAAATTTGCCATCTCCCCACGACCATTGTACACGGCCGTTACGATGTCATTTGCAGCACTAAAGGCGCCTTCACCCTGCACAAAGCAATGGAAAATAGCACACTTCAGATTGTTCAGGATGCTGGCCACAGTACCTCAGAACCGGGCATCGGCTTGGCACTTTGTCGTGCCACTCGTGATATGTCCAGATATTTGAAGGAACAGGTACAATGATAGGTTTAGTACAACGGGTAACTGAAGCGTCGGTAACAGTCGATAATCAGGTAATTAGTCATATCGGACAGGGGATGCTGGTATTGTTAGGCGTTGAGAAAGAGGACAACGAGACGCATATTGAGAAACTGGCCAACAAGCTGGCTAATTACCGCCTGTTTTCTGATGAAAACGACAAAATGAACCTGAATATCAAACAGGTGGGGGGCGAAATACTTGTGGTGTCTCAATTCACACTGGTTGCTGATACGCAGAAAGGAAATCGCCCGGGTTTTTCCAAAGGCGCTTCTCCTGCACATGGCGAGGCTATTTATCAGCAATTTGTTCAACGACTACGGCAAAAGGATCTGAAAGTAAGTACCGGCCAGTTTGGTGCTGATATGAAGGTCGCTCTGGTAAACGATGGACCTGTAACCTTTCACTTTGACATCTAATCTACTGATCTAACGACCATTATTCTTTTTAAAACCCACTACAAGCGACAGCTTTTTGTTGCTTATTTACACTTTCGTAAAGAGTTTTTCGGTTTACGCTTGTGAAAGGCACGTCCTATAGGTTTAAATGGTGGCCAATGGAATAGCATAAGGTGCGCGTATCGTGTTTAGGGTAGCCACACCAAAAACAGAAGACGAGTTAGAAAGGTACTTTACCTTTAGATGGACATACCTCCGTCAGCCCTGGAATTTTCCTCCAGGTTCAGAAAAAGATGAATACGAACTGGTCGCAGAACACCGTATTATTGTGAATGGCCAGGGAGATATAGTCGCGGCGGGGCGGGTACATCTGAATACCGCAGAAGAAGCGCAAATTCGTCATATTGCCGTTCACGCTGATTATCAAAGACGCGGTCTTGGTCAGATGATATTAGGTGCTTTGGAAGGTGTCGCACGTGACCTTGGTGCTGTTCGCGCAGTTACCAATAGTCGCGAGACCTCTATCTCGTTTTTCAGTTCATGTGGATTTGTCATTGAGCGGGAAGCACCTAATGAACTTGGCATGCTCAAACGCCAGCAAATGGTCAAAAAGCTTACTGACCCCAATATTGTGATGCTGCACCCTAAGTGGTGTAAAGAACTGCAGAATACCTGGAGTGAAACCATTCCCATTACCGAACATATGGGAATTAAGTTACACCAGTACACCGGCCGCTCTTTCGAAACCCGGGCGTCCCTCAACAAGAACATTAATATTCACGGGACCATGTTTGCTGGCAGTATTTTTTCTCTGGCCACCCTAACCGGTTGGGGAATGATATTTCTGCAATTGAAAGAACGACAACTCACAGGAGACATTGTGCTTGGCGATGGCGATATTCATTACCACAAGCCTATTACCATGAAGCCTCGTGCGGTGTGCCATAAAGAAAATTTACACGGCAAATTCGCACCATTGGAAAAAAGAAAAAAGTGTAGCTTTACCCTTCAGGTTGACATTCTGGATAACGACACGCCAGTCGCCGAATTTAAAGGGATATTCTGGGTGTTACCGCCACAAGAAAAGCAAGATGAAGAAGAGTAATACAAAAAAAGCGCCTTAAGGCGCTTTTTTCAAACCAGGTGATGCCTACTATGCAGACATAGCAGCCTGCAGTTTTTTCATCGCGTTCTTTTCGATTTGACGAACGCGTTCAGCAGACACCTGATACTTGTCAGCAAGATCCTGCAGAGTGATTTTGTTATCCGCCAACCAGCGAGTTTCGATGATGTCCTGAGAACGATCATCCAGCGTCTTAATGGCTGAATACAAACGCTTGGACGCGTTAGTATCCCAGTCGTTGTTGATAACATCCATTTCTACGTCTGTAGTTTTGTCTTCTAAAAACTGTACCGGCGCAAAATTACCACCTTCATCATCGTCAGCACTCAAATCAAAAGCCTGATCCTGACTACTCATGCGAGCTTCCATTTGTAGCACTTCTTTCGTGCTAACACCGAGCTCGTTGGCTACGGTCTGTACTTCTTCGTGGGTAAACCAACCCAGACGCTTCTTCGCTTTACGAAGATTGAAAAACAGTTTGCGCTGAGCTTTCGTTGTCGCCACTTTCACGATACGCCAGTTTTTCAGCACGAACTCGTGAATTTCAGCTTTTATCCAGTGTACAGCGAAAGACACCAAACGAACGCCAACGGTTGGGTCAAACCTCTTAACAGCTTTCATCAGGCCGATATTACCTTCCTGAATTAAATCAGCTTGGGGAAGCCCGTAACCGGAATAAGATTTGGCAATATGCACAACGAAACGAAGATGCGACATTACAAGCTTTCTCGCAGATTCGAGATCACCGTCTTCACGAAGGCGGGTTGCCAGATTGCGCTCTTCATCAGCCGAAAGCATGTCAATACTACTCACAGCCTGAATGTAGCCTTCAATGCTACCGCTGTGGGGCACCGAAAGGGCCATTGATTGCATGTTATTGCTCATATTCACCTCAATTTGCTAAGCACGCCATTCTATCAAAAATTGACATGCCTTACGAGTCCTAAACCGTCAGCAGATAAATCCAATTAGGAAATATAGTGACTCTTTTCTAAATATCAAGACCTGATTTTCAATAAAAAGTTTCGCCAGAGCGATAAAGTCACTTTCATTGGAGACGAAAATCAGTTTAGACTGTTCAAAGCAATATACACTGTTGTTCAACGTAACAAGGTTACCGTTTAACTAATTGTTTGAAATGCACAGGCTGCGCTAGTTGAAACCTGAAGTTGCACATGGTCAGAGGGAGGTCGACATGTTTGCATACGTAGCGAGACAACCTATCTTCGACGTAAACCTGGACGTTTACGCTTACGAGTTGCTCTTTCGCGATGGCGACAAAAACTGCTTTCCAGATATCAATCCTGATGAAGCAACATCTAAAATACTTACCTCCACCCACCTTACCGTGGGGTTAGATGAAATTACCGGAGGTAAAATCGCCTTCATTAATTTCCACCGTGAAAGCCTCATGTATCGTTTTCCTACGTCGCTGGATGCCAGTAAGGTTGTGATAGAAATACTGGAAAGTGTGGAAGTGGATGAGGCCTTGATTAAAGCTTGCAAGCATATTCGTGGTCTGGGATATCACCTCGCCTTGGACGATTTCGATGCAGATGAAAAATGGCATCCATTTCTACCGTTTGTGAACATAGTGAAATTTGATGTTCGGGAAATGCCTGAAGCACGAATACGCGCGATATTGCCCGAAATAAAAGCCCATAACGTCAAGCTCGTTGCTGAGAAAGTAGAAACCTACCAAGAGTTCGAATATTTCCGGGATATGGGTTTTGATTACTTCCAAGGGTACTTTTTAGCGCGCCCGGAAATTGTTCGCCACAAAGGCTTGCGGGTATCAAAGTTAGCCATGCTCGAGCTTATGGCTGTTAGCGGTGGTTACAACTTCGATTTTGATAAGATAAACAAAATTATTGAAAAGGATGTGTCCCTCACTTACCTCCTGCTTCGCTTTATTAACAACCCACTTCACAACAAGCGATATCAAATTAAATCGCTAAAACACGCACTGACTTACCTTGGCGAAGTGGAAGTGAAAAAGTTTATTTCGCTGGTTGCCCTAGCCAATCTCAACGATTCGAACCCCAGCGAATTACTCCAGCAGGCATTGGTTCGCGCCAAATTTTGTGAGTATTTATCTGTTGCTTTAAATGAGCAGGAAAACCCGCCAACCGGATTTTTGACCGGCTTACTTTCACTGCTTGATGCAATGATGCAACAACCAATGGAGGAACTTCTTGATAAAGTCCCCATTGATGATTCTTGTAAAAACGCGCTATTCGGAAAACCTGGAAAATTACGGGACTGCCTGATACTGGTAAAACAAATAGAAATTGCCCGCTGGGGGGCGATAAAAGCATTTGCGGATAAACATAAACTTAAACAACAACTCATTCACGGCTTTTATATCGAAGCGTTAAAATGGGCTAACGTCGTTGGCAATGGAATCAAGAACTAAAGCAAAAGTATTAGAACAAACTAATCTCAATACGTAGATAATCCGCTAGCCTTAAGATAAAGTAGGGATTGTGACAGTTTTTGTACTGCTGCCGGCGGGCAGCAATTGTCATATACCATACTTAATACCAGTTGAAGGGAATACCAGGACGTATGTTCGCATTTATTGCTCGCCAGCCGATACTCGACCGTGAAAAGGATGTTTTCGCTTACGAGTTACTTTTTCGTGATGGAAAAAGCGGTGCTTACCCCGAATTAGAGCCGGAGAAAGCCCGTTATATTGCACAGCATTTCCATCCATTGGGTTTGGATGATATTTCTGGTGACAAGAAATCCTTTATTCACTTTAACCCGGATACGCTAATATCCCGCTTCCCCACTTCCCTGGACCCGGATCTAGTTGTCGTACAACTCAACGAGCCCATGAAGCCAACAACGGGGCTGCAGGAAGCCTGCACGCACATCAAAGCCCTGGGTTTTAAAATTGCTATCGACGACCCAATGATGAAAAGTGGAAGTCACGAGATTTTCCCACTTATTGATATCGTTAAAGTCGATGTCACTAAAACTAAATACGACTTAATTGAACGCAATATACCCCGCTACCTCGATGCAAATATCAGCTTAGTTGCCGAACAAGTAAATACTCACGAAGATTTCGACAGTTGCAGGTCACTGGGGTTTGACCTCTTTCAAGGCTATTTTTTCTCAACACCTGAAGTTCGCATTCAACGGCATCTACCTGCATCCAAAATGAATCTGGTTGATTTAATGGGTGAAAGTGCACGCAGTGAATTCAGTATTAGTCGCATTAATCAAATTATCGAACGCGATGCTGCTCTTAGCTTCCTGTTGTTGAAATTTATCAATAATCCGACAGTGAACAAACGCTATAAAATCACCTCATTGAAGCACGCTTTGACTTATATGGGCGAAGTGGAGATAAAGAAATTTATTGCCCTTCTGTCGCTGGCAAACCTCGGTGATGACAAACCTCTTGAGCTAATACACATGTCTTTAGTGCGAGCGAAGTTTTTTGATTTGTTATCTCACCAGCGCGGTATTAATACCGACCCACCCATTGGCTTTCTGGTAGGACTGTTTTCCATGCTCGATGCCCTACTCGACCAGGATATGCCTGATGTGCTCAAGCAACTTCCCCTGAGTGATAATGTTAACGATGCATTGTTGGGTAAAACCGAAGAGTTCAATAGCTATTTGGCACTGACGAGGGCGTTTGAAGGTGCACTGTGGATGAACATTATCAAGCAGGCAAAAGTATTGGATATCGACCAAAAACGTCTGCACGCACTCTACAACCAGGCGATACAATGGGGCAATGGCGTACGCGCTACTATTTCTGCCTATTTCCCAAGGCCGGCTATACGCTGAGGGCTGACTAATTGATATCAGCCTCTCCAGAAGCTGCCCTCAGCAGACGGCTAGAAGGGCTATTGAGGCTCAATATCCCTGACGTGTCGCTGAACCGAAATCATTGAGCCCACTAACCCAAGTGCAATAGACAACCCCAGCATCAGTAACAGTGCATTGCCTGACAAGCCGGTAATGTTAAATTCCTTTTGGTATAAGCTGGCAAATGCCTGAATGCTGGCATCCATCCACCACAAGATTAATATAACCGCAAACCAGGCAATTAGTCCGCCAAGCAGTCCGTACCAGAACCCTGTATACATAAAGGGTCTGTGGATAAATGCATCTGTCGCACCCACGAGCTTCATTACGATAATTTCTTCGCGCTTGCTCAGAATGTTAAGCCTGATTGTGTTACCGATAATCAATACTACAGATACAAACAACAGTACCCCGATTAACGATACCAGCTCTCTGGCGATGTCCAGCAGAGCGTAAAGTCGTTCCAGCCACTCAATATCCAATTTACCAATATCGACTTCCCGCTGGTCTTTTAACTTTTCAAGAAGAATTCTTGCCGCAGTAGGACTGCTATTTTTCTCTGAAGGCGACACCAATACGACGTCTGGCAAAGGGTTTGATTCAAGGTAAGCAATAGCATCGCCAAGGCCTGACAAGTGCTGAAACTCCTTGAGCGCATCATCCGAGGGAATAAAGGTAATACTGTCGATTTCGGGCCATGTATTCAGTCGGGCAATCAGTTGCTGGGCACGGGCAGAAGACGTGTCATCTTTCAAAAACAACGAAATTTCCGAAGCCTGCTCCCAGCCAGCGCTGATTTTCTCTGTATTTTTCACAAGAATATACAATGTACTTGGGAGGGTGATACTCAAGCCCAGCACGGCAATTGTCATCAGCGAGGCAGCTGGTTGACGCCATAACTCTCCTAAACTCCCCAGCGCTTGGCGTAAGTGACTTATAAAAAATGCGCTTATCATTTGCAAGAAACCAATTCTTGAGTCACTGGCCCCTTGAGAACGTCCTTTAAATAAGATACTCATTGCCAGGCCTCTTCACTGTCTGCCGATAGACCGTCTGTAATCATTTGCCCGTTTCTCAACGTTAATGTGCGGTACTTCATACGCGCTATAAGGCCCAGATCATGGGTGGCCACAAACACGGAAACCCCAGCTTGATTAAAATCTTCAAACAGCCGAATAATTTCCATTGATAATTTAGGATCTAAGTTCCCTGTAGGTTCGTCAGCCAGTAACAGCGGCGGTTTGTTAACAACAGCTCTGGCGATCCCCACCCGCTGAGCTTCACCTCCGGACAACATCATTGGCATGCTGCGAGCTTTGTTGCGCAATCCCACCATATCCAGCGCGGCATGTACACGCTTGGCAGTTTCTTTGTGAGTGTAGCCTTCAATAACGAGGGGCAAAGCGACGTTGTCAAAGACAGTTTTAGAATCGAGCAGTTGTGGGCTTTGAAAAATCATGCCGATGTCACGGCGAATATAAGCAATTTGACGGCGCTTAATAGTATTTAAATCATGGCCGTTTATCAGCACCTTTCCCACGCTAGGGCGCTCCATAATGCTTATAAGCTTGAGCAGCGTACTTTTTCCTGCACCTGAGTGACCTGTAAGAAACGCCATTTCGCCGGGTTCTATGTGAAAGCTAACTTTAGACAGCGCCCGCTGGCCTCCAGGGTAGGTTTTACTGACCTGCTCAAATTTTATCATCTGTTTTCCTGCAACGATGAATAAGGATAAACGTCTACACTAATCGTTTTCAGTCTCACTGAAAAGTGCGTCTATAAACTCATCACCATTGAAAGTGCGAAGATCATCGATTCCCTCACCCACCCCAATGTAACGAATGGGAATGCCAAACTGATCAGCAATAGAAAAGATAACCCCACCTTTAGCAGTGCCATCTAATTTCGTTAACGTCAGGCCAGTCAGGCCAACGGCCTCGTTAAATAATTTTGCCTGACTCACCGCGTTTTGCCCCGTTCCTGCGTCTAACGCCAGCATAACTTCATGGGGTGCGTCCGGGTTTAACTTTTTCATCACCCGGACAACTTTTTTGAGCTCTTCCATCAAATTATTTTTGTTTTGAAGACGTCCGGCAGTATCGGCAATAAGAATATCCGTTCCTCTGGACTTCGCGGATTCAAGAGCATCATAGAGCACCGACGCACTGTCTGAGCCTGTGGGTTGTGCGATAACCGGAATGTTATTTCGCTCTCCCCATACCTGCAGTTGCTCCACCGCTGCTGCGCGGAATGTGTCACCCGCTGCCAACATCACTTTCTTGCCCTGCTGCTGGAACTGCTTGGCCAACTTACCTATAGTCGTGGTTTTCCCTACTCCATTTACCCCCACCATAAGAATGACATAAGGTCCACTTTGCTTATCGTGACCGGCCATATCGTCAGCTAATGGGCGTTGCACTTGTGTAAGCATATCCCGCATTTGCTGTTTAAGGATATCGAGCAGCGCTTCCGCGTCTTTTAACTGAGAGCGCTTAGCACTGTCAGTGAGCTTATCGATAATCTTTTGAGTGGTGTCCATGCCAACATCTGCTACCAGCAGTTGCGTTTCGAGCTCTTCATACAAATCGTCGTCAATGGCTTTACCTTTAAATAAACTGACGAACCCACTACCCAGATTAGTTTTGGTGCGCGACAAACTTGCCTTTAAACGACTAAACAACGATTGTTTTGGCTCTGGCTCTGGCTCTGGCTCTGGCTCTGGCTCTGGCTCTGGCTCTGGCTCTGGCTCTGCATTAAGTATTTCGGCTGGTTCTGAAATGTCAGCTGTTTTTTCGTCTTTATTGATGGCTTCAGTCACCACCACAGTATCATCTGTAGGCGGGTGCGCTTCGCCGTCTTGAGGTGCATGGGGGTTTGTGCCCTGCTCCTCTTCTAAGTTTGCATCACTGCCTGCTACTTCGCTGTCATCCACGTCGTTAGGCTGGGCATCTGGCACCAACGGTCGCTGGGAATTGTCCTCAGTCCCCTTGGATTCATTGGTATTTTCTTCTTGTTTAGGTTGCTTGTTCTTTTTGAACCAGCCAAAAAGTTTCGACATTGTTTGGTCAAATCCTTATTTAAACGGGAAAATTCGGCTAAAATGGCCAACTTTAAATTGGCGTTATCATACATTGTCAGACCCCATGAAGCGAGTATCCAGAAAACCTCAGGCTCAAAAGGCCAAAGCAGGTAGTGTACGAATTATTGCCGGCCAATGGCGAGGCCGGAAATTACCTGTTAGCAATACCGAAGGCCTTCGCCCCACCACCGACAGGAATAAAGAAACCCTGTTTAATTGGCTCATGCATGAGTTGCCTGATGCGCGATGTCTGGACATGTTTGCCGGTTCGGGCAGTCTTGGCTTAGAAGCATTGTCTCGTTATGCATCACATTGTGTTTTTGTAGAAAAAGACAAGGCTGTAGCCGCCCAATTAGAAAAAAATGTGCTGACACTGAAAGCCAATGCCACCGTGTATCAGGGTGATGCCATAAAATCAGTGACTACCCTTACTGACCCATTTGACATTATTTTTCTGGACCCTCCCTTTAATCAGGGACTTGTCGCGCCAGCTTTAGACGCACTATTCAAACAAGGGTTAATAAAACCAGGCAGTGTAGTATACGTCGAGCAAGAAAATGAGGCGCCTGCGGTTGCTCACCCAAAACTCAGCCTCACAAAGGAAAAGCGCCTTGCCCTGCTACACTACCAGCTGTTTGAATGCATAGAGTGACGCAATAAGCAAGTGTTAACCTCGCCTTTAGCAGACTAAGGATGGATCTCCAGACCTATGTTTGAGATCCCTTCTTCTAAAGCCAGTGTTAACAAAGAGTCACAAACCTCTTGGGGTGACCTGTCGTTTTCAACCACATCTAACAGCGCATTTTGCAATTCAACCTCAAAGACCATCAGCGGATGATTTTTTATCTCTTCCTCATCAACACCGCTCGCCAGTAAGTAAGCCTCTACACTGCCCTGAGACAATTTACTGACCACGACAGCTCCCTGGAGATCTTGTTTAAGCACCAGGTTAACAGCCGCAGCCAGAGCAATACTGGCATCAATTGCCGGATAAACCCCAAAGGTGTCATAGTCGGCTGTATCAGGAGTGACTAGCTCAACTTTTTCTAATTGAAGTGAAAAGTTAATTTTACTCTTAGGGCTTTTCACCGATTCCCATAAAAGGTTCAGGCAGTTGCGACAAACACCTTCATCATCGTAGCCTGTCACCTCTTTAAATAAGGCGTAGTTTGGCAGCATTCGTTCTAGCAAAGCGGCACTAAATGCAATTGCTCGCCAGCCTTCTAAATTACGCACTCTGGCAAACGTGGATAACTTTTTCATTTCACTGGCTTCCTGTGGTCTGGGTGAAATAATGGCTGATACCATCAAGTAACATTTGTATTGCGATCATCACCAGGATCATCCCCATTAATCGTTCCATCGCAGTCAGGCCACGCTCACCCAATAAACGGTGAAATATATTCGAAAACAGTAGAATAACAGCACTGACCACCCAGGATGCAGTGAGGGCAATAGTCCAGTCAATCATGCGGTCTGGGTTCTGATTCGCCAATAAGATTAATGCCGCGAGGGTTGACGGGCCCGCAATCATGGGAATAGCAAGAGGAACTAGAAAAGGCTCTTCTCCGACGGCAAGCCCGAGAGGATTTCCCGATTGAGGAAAAATCATTTTAAGGGCAATGAGAAAAAGAATAATGCCTCCGGCTATGCTCACCGTTTCCTGTTGGACGTTGAGGAAATCCAGCACAGCCTGACCGCTGTAAAGAAAAATCAGTAAGATTGCAAAGGCAAAGCATAATTCACGTATGAGTATGATGCGGCGACGCTTGGGCTCAATGGTTTTCAGCACGGACATAAATACCGGTAAATTCCCTAGTGGGTCCATGATCAAAAACAGCATGACAGCAGCAGACCAAGTGTCCATGTTATTCCTCTCTTAAATGTAAAACAGGCTTTCCTGAGCGAAATTAAAATTAAGTGCTATGTTTAAAAACGGTCAATGTGGAAATGCGCCGACAACACCAAGCAAAAGCGGGAATTGTCGCATTTAAACAGTTATTTTACTATTTATACTAGGAAAGAAAAATTATGAGTTTAATGTCAACTGACGAGGTCGCCAAATTTCTTGACGTTCAGCCCATTCGCGTTGAGCGCCTGGAGCGCGAACACCTTTTAATTGCAAAAGAAAAAGACGCTGACGGCAATCCCATGTTCGATCAACAAGAAGTAGAAAAATACAAAAAACTTGCCGAACGCCTTGGCGGTATTTAATAGCGGAAACCGGGGTAACGCCTACCTTGCATCACCCCGTTTCTCTTATGCGCCGCTATAGTTTTTTAACATTCTGGCGATAGAACGAATGCCAATACCTGTAGCGCCCGCCGGCATTTCATTGGTGGCGTTACCATTGTAAGCAGCTGCCAGATCCAGGTGCAGCCACCCTTTACCCTCGTTATTTACGAATCTTGATAAGAACCCTGCAGCGTTAGATGCACCACCGCCACCACCGCCTTTCTGTGGTCTGCTATTAGCCGTATCAGCGAAGGCCGATGGGCACTTGTCCTGATGCCAAACCGCCAAAGGCAGTGGCCAGAACCCTTCATTTTCAGCTTTTGCAGTAGCCAGCATGGTACTTCTGGCGTTTTCGTCAAGGCTGAATACAGCATGATAGTCATTACCCAAAGCTACCGTTGCAGCGCCCGTCAGTGTGGCGGCATTAATGATGAGAGGCGCGCCCAATTCAGTCGCTCGCAACAATCCATCGGCCAATACCAGACGTCCTTCCGCATCGGTGTTGACAATTTCCACCGTGAGACCGTTTTTGTATGTCAGCACGTCGCCAAGTTTATAGGCATGGCCACTGATCAGGTTCTCTGCACAACACAACAGCAACACTACGCGCTTATCAAGCCCCTGACTGATGGCCAGCCCCAGTGCGCCGGTAACAGTAGCGGCACCGCCCATATCACATTTCATATCCAGCATGCCTTCACTGGATTTAATACTGTAACCGCCACTGTCGAACGTGATGCCCTTGCCAACCAGTACTGCGTCGACGGGCGCGTTTGAATCGCCGGTGGGGTTGTAATCGAGCTCCAGAAGTACCGGTGGGCGTTCACTGCCTCGTCCTACGTTGTATATTCCCGTCCAACCAGCCTCTTTCAACGCTTCGCCAACTATGGTTTTTACCGATATCTTGTCACCCCCTAAGGTTTGTAGCCAGGATGCTGCACGCTGTGCCAAATTTTCAGGAGACAAATCTTCCGGCGTATCATTCACCAATTTACGGGTAAACAGAAGTGCAGCGTACATCTTCTCCAGTTCCGCTTTGTTGTCGTCGTCAGCCCAGTGTATTCGACCAGGATTTCGAGCCCGGGTATAACTCAAGGCAAACGCCCATTGCTGATCTTTCAGCCACTGCCCCTTCAACGCAACCTCCGCAACCCCCAAACCATCGATGCGTCGGGCGGCTTGTCGTATTTGCCTTTCAATATCAGTGCTGCCAGTAGTGTGGATAACGGCACCATCAGCCGTCATACTCAGGCGAGCGTTTTCGCCCCACTTGGCAGGGGCCTTGTCTGAAGTTAAGGAAACAGAAAAAATTGACATAACAATACCTTTATTGGTTGATACACTACCGCAAATTGTCAGATAGGTGTTTTTATGCAGTTTACTACGCCATTACTACGCGGAAAACTCATTCGTCGATACAAAAGGTTTCTCGCCGATGTATTGTTGCCAGACGGTACGGAGGTGACCGCACATTGTCCGAATACAGGAGGCATGACGGGTTGTGCTGAGCCCGGTTACGAAGTCTGGCTGAGCCGATCAGACAATCCTAAACGCAAACTGGCGTACACCTGGGAACTAGCCAGAACCCATGACGGCCATTTTATCGGCATTAATACACATACCGCTAACGCGTTAGTGGCAGAGGCTGTTGAAAACAAGGTTATAGACCTGTTTACTGATGTTGTGGAATGCAAAAGGGAGGTCACGCCACCTGGCGCAGACAGTCGATTTGATTTTTTTCTTCGTTATAACGATGGCCTGACGCGCTACGTAGAAGTTAAATCGGTCACGCTTTTACAAGATGGTCAGGGATATTTTCCTGACGCTAAAACAACCCGTGGTGCAAAACACTGTGATACGCTTGGCGAGCTTGCAGCTCAGGGTATACACACTGCACTGGTTTTTTGTGTACAGCACAGCGGTATTAACAGCGTTCGTATTGCAGAACATATTGACCCAAACTACGGTAAAGCTGTAAGTGATGCGCTGAACAAAGGTATGCAGATTGTCGCCCTTGGGTGCGAAATCAACGAACAAAATATATCAGTAAATCAAGCACTACCAGTTATTTTGTAAAAAAGTGGTTGCATTTTTACGAAGTAAGGCCATATTTGCGGCTTGCTTTTTACCGTTGTAGTGAATGCACTGACAACAGTGCATTGCTTCAAAGAGCACTGGAAGCATTAATTAACGGAAGGGTAACTTTGACACGTAACGTTGCCTGAATATAGCGATTCTGCTATAGATACTCGATTGATTCAGGACATGTGGGTGTCGTAGTGTAGGAGATGTGGCACATGCCAACAGGAAAAGAAACGAAATCCCTGGGCCTTTTAGCCTTAGCCGGCCTAGAGCCGTACCAGCCAAAGCCCGATGAAGAATACATGAACGATAAGCAGATGGAACACTTCCGTCTGTTATTGAAAGCATGGCGAGATCAACTTCGCGAAGAAGTCGACAGAACCGTTACTCATATGAAGGACGAAGCGGCTAACTTTCCTGACCCGGTAGATCGGGCTGCACAGGAAGAAGAATTCAGCCTCGAACTTCGTACCCGGGACCGGGAACGCAAGCTGATCAAGAAAATTGAAAAAACGCTGAAACGTATAGAAGATGACGACTTTGGTTTTTGTGACCAGTGCGGTATCGAAATTGGTATTCGCCGTCTCGAAGCCCGCCCAACAGCAGATCTCTGTATTGACTGCAAAACTATGGCCGAAATCAAAGAAAAGCAACTGCAGGGCTAATTAACGGGCACATGCAGTACCAACGGCGCTGAATTCACTCAGCGCCGCTGGTTTTTTAGTTCCGTTGCTTCATCATGGATTCAGCGTCATACGTGGGCAGATTCGCCCCGACACCCTCCGGCCCTTTACATTTTGGCTCTTTGATTGCCGCGCTGGCAAGCTATCTCGACGCCAAGGCGAACCACGGGCGGTGGCTGGTACGCATGGAAGATATAGACGAACCCCGTTGTATTGCCCATGCCGATAAGCTCATCTTGGACACGCTCGTAACACACGGTCTTGTTTGGGATGGCGACGTTGTGTATCAATCCCGCAGACATCACTATTATCAGCAGCAACTCGACATCCTGCTATCGAGGCATCAAGCTTATTACTGTACCTGCACCCGAGCAATGATTCGACAACACGGCGGTGTTTATCCCGGGACGTGTCGTCTAGAAAAGCGAGAAGCAAATGGCGCTGCGGTCAGGATTGAACTCAATCACCCGGTAAATACATTTACAGACCGTATACTCGGCTCCATTGAAGTAACAGACCCTCATGCACTGGAAGATACCCTGTTGAAGCGACGGGATGGCCTGTTCTCCTATAACCTTGTCGTGGTTCTGGATGATATGGAGCAAGGTGTTTCCCATGTCGTACGTGGCAGTGACTTGCTACCAACGACAGCTACACACTTGAGCCTTTACAACATGATGGAAAAAATGCCGCCTAGCTACGCGCACATTCCCGTAGCCTCGGTGGTTCCGGGAAGAAAACTCAGCAAGCAAAACCACGCTGCCGCGCTGGATACAAATACGCCTGTGCGCAATCTTTGCGAGGCCCTCAGCTTTCTAAATCACCCTATACCGTCTACCAATTCACCCCGTTGTGTTGAGGACGTGTTACAATGGGCGATTGACAACTGGCGTATCAGTAATATCCCACAGAAGCGGGAAATTATTGTGGCAGCCGAAGAATCCACTTATTATACGTAGTTAACTTTCACTCGGAGAGAACATCATTATTACGCGCGTATTAAAATCGGTTAAACGGGCACTTACGAAAGACCCGGCCTCTGATGCAGCAATACAGGCCTATACACTTCCCCGGGCCGAGCACGGTGTTTCCAGGGAAGATATCAGTGATAGCGCGCTGAAAGTGATGTATAGACTGAACAACGCCGGGTTTGAATCCTATTTAGTCGGTGGCTGTGTTCGTGATCTCATGCTTGGCAAATCACCGAAAGACTTTGATGTAGTCACAAATGCGACACCAGAACAAATAAAGGGGCTGTTTAAAAATAGCCGCCTTATTGGGCGCCGGTTCCGTCTAGCCCACATTGTGTTTGGCAGGGAAATCATTGAAGTAGCCACGTTTCGCGGCCATCATAGTGAAGATGAAAGTGCTAAGAAACTCGGGCAGCAGGATTCAGAAGGCCAGTTAGTTCGCGACAATGTCTTTGGAACTATAGAAGAAGACGCAGAACGCAGAGATTTTACCTTTAATGCCATGTATTACAGCGTGGCAGACTTCACTGTTACTGACTTTGCTAATGGCCGAGACGCCATCGCCAAACGGGAAGTGGAACTCATTGGAGACGCTGAAACCCGTTATCGGGAAGATCCAGTACGCATGCTGCGAGCAGTGCGCTTTGCCGCTAAACTCGGTATGACAATTACACCGCGGACCGGTGATCCAATTCCCAAGCTGGCTCATTTACTGGCAAATATTCCACCAGCCAGATTGTTCGAAGAAACCCTTAAACTGTTTCTTAGCGGAGCGGGTGTAGAGACCTTCAGGCAACTTCAATCCTATGGATTATTAACACCTCTTTTCCCGCAGTTGGAAAATATTCTCAAGGCACCAGACAGCCGTGAATGCCAGTTTATCTATAAGGTGTTGGAGAACACAGATCACAGAATTAATAACAACCAGCGTGTTACCCCTGCCTTTCTTTACGCAGCATTATTGTGGTACCCCTTAGAAGAACACGCTCAAAAACTACAGGCTGAAAGCGGTCTGAACCCTCACGACGCTTTCAATATTGCGTCAGGTGAAGTGATCCACCGGCAGGTTCAGCGCATTATGATCCCTAAGCGTTTTTCAACGGTTATCCGCGACATTTGGGTTTTGCAGCACCGTTTACCCCGCCGCTTCGGCCGCCGGGCATTTCAACTTCTCACTCACCCTAAATTTCGCGCCGGATATGATTTTTTAGCTGTTCGTGGTGAAATCGAAGGTGGAGATACCATGGAGCTTGCAGATTGGTGGACCCAATTCCAACACGCAGATAACGGCAAGCAGAAGAAAATGCTCACCCAACTTCGACAGGATGAAGGCGGCGCGTCTCGCCCACGGCGACGCAGAAAACGACCTGCAACAAAGCGGAGCGAAGGCAATGCATAGGGAACACGTTTATATTGGTCTGGGCAGTAACCAGGGCGATAGCGGGAACCTGTTGTCGCAAGCTTTGGCCGAGATAAACGCACTTGAAAACAGTCGGCTGTTAGCTCAGTCCTCTCTGTATTCATCTTCGCCCATGGGGCCACAGGACCAACCAGACTTCCTGAATGCAGTTTGCCTTGTGGAAACGTCGTTGCAGCCAGAGGAACTACTTAGCGCTTTGCAAAATATCGAGCAAACTCACGGCCGCGTGCGTAAAGCAGAGCGGTGGGGACCGCGTACGCTGGATCTCGACATACTTCTCTATGGTAATCAACACATCGACACGCCGGATTTAACTATTCCCCATTACGGCATGGCCGACAGAGAATTTGTGTTGGTTCCTCTGTTTGAAATCGCGCCGAATATGATAATGCCTGATGGAAAACCCATTGCCCTTTGGGTTGCAAAGTGCAACCTTGAAGGCTTAAAACGCCTATCTGCTTCCAATCAGCGCTAAAATCCGTATAGTTCGCAATTTACAATAGCCAGTGTTACCTGGGATCAACTGAGGTTGTTCTATGAAAAAAATCACCATTTCACGTCTGATAGCCCAAAAGGCTGAAGGCACTAAAATTACTGCGCTTACCGCCTATGACGCAAGTTTTGCGAAAATGTTCGATGAGCAGCACATTGATGTACTGCTGATTGGTGATTCTCTGGGTATGGTGTTGCAGGGCGAAGATGACACCTTACCTGTCACTGTTTCCGATGTGGCCTACCACACCCGAGCTGTACGAAAAGGTACTCAGCAGGCATTTGTCCTCGCTGATATGCCTTTTATGTCTTACGCTACGCCCGAACAAACTTTTACCAATGCAGCAACCCTCATGGCGGCCGGTGCCAGTATGGTTAAAATGGAAGGTGGCGCATGGTTATGTGACACCATTGCAGCCCTTGTTGAGCGAGGCGTGCCTGTTTGCGGACACCTGGGATTAACACCACAATCAGTGCATGTGTTTGGTGGCTTTAAAGTTCAGGGCAGAGACAATGAGAAGGCCACCAAACTCATCGAAGATGCAGTAGCTCTGGAGCGTGCAGGCGCACAAATGCTCGTACTAGAGTGTGTACCCACTTCGCTTGGAAAGGCTGTTTCCAGGGCTCTTAGCATTCCTGTTATCGGTATTGGTGCTGGCCCGGAAACTGACGGTCAGATTCTGGTGATGCATGATATGTTTGGAATTAGTGCCAATTACATGCCTAAGTTTTCGAAAAACTTCCTAAGCGATACAGGCGATATGCGAAGTGCAGTGAAAAAATACATTGATGATGTTAGAAACGGGACGTTTCCAGGTCCGGAACACAGTTTTGAGTAACCGATGAAAAAAATCACCACTGTCGACGAATTGCGTGAATTACGCAAAGAGAGCTTTATAAATCAGAGAACCGTCGGGTTTGTACCCACAATGGGCAATTTGCACAATGGTCACCTTCAGTTGGTCAGAGCTGCCAAAGCTCGCTGCGACATTGTCGTTGTGTCTATCTTTGTCAATCCTATGCAGTTTGGAGCAAATGAAGATTTAGACAGCTACCCACGTACTCTGGAAGCCGATATGGAGAAACTCCGCGAGCTGGCAGTTGATGCACTGTTTCTCCCATCAGTTGATGAAATGTATCCAAGAGGCATCGCCCAGCAAACCTTCGTTGAAGTGCCCGATATTTCAGCAATATTGTGCGGCGCAAGCAGACCTGGCCACTTTCGCGGCGTAGCAACCATTGTGTGTAAGCTGTTTAATATGGTATCGCCTGATGTTGCCTTCTTTGGCGAGAAAGATTATCAGCAATTGCAGGTAATCAAGCTAATGGCGAAAGACTTGTCGATGGATTTAAATATTGTAGGTATTCCCACAGAGCGTGAATCCAGCGGTCTCGCCATGAGTTCGAGAAATGGCTATTTATCCCAGGCCGAACACAACATTGCTCCCATGCTGTATCAGACGTTGAAGGCGATGCGTCAGGCAATTATGGATGGCGAGCGGAATTTCGCTTCTTTGGAAACCCGATTTGCTGCACAAATTGACAAGGCGGGCTTTAAAACTGATTATCTGGTTATTAAAAATGCCGCCGATTTAACACCGGCTTCAGTTAATACATCACAGCTTGTTATTTTAGTCGCCGCCTATTTAGGCAGTACGCGCTTGATAGATAACCTGTATTTCGACGTGGCAGACGAGTAAGTCAGTTTTCAAGACGTAAAAAAGCCGCGTTTGATTGACGCGGCTTCTTCTTTTCTAAGTAACCTATACAGTTTTTCTAAGTAACCTATACAGTTAGTGAGTCTTCACTTTTAACCAATTCTTTCCAGGCGTGCCTGTCATGGGCGATACGCGACTGTTCAGCGAGTATATTTGCTAAGTCTTCCTGCGTAGTTAGCGGATTTGCCAGCACCACCCTGAAAACGGTAATCGTTTGACCGTCGTAATCTGGGCTTTCCAACCTGGTTCGGGAGACAAAAGATTTACCGGCTTCCCGTTGCAATTTCTGCACATTCACCACAAGGCCATCTACTTTAGCGTTTAATTTTGCTCTGGTTTCTAAATCAGCCGTTTTTAACCTGTTACGGACAACTTCCGGACATACTCTGTAAGTCAGCAATGACAGTGTAGGTGCCGTGATCAGCTCAAAATCGGGGTGGGCATCAATCATACTGGCGAAAGCCTTGGCCTTACTGATGCTCTGATCGATTAACAGCTCGTAACCACGACGACCAAAAATGTGTAATGATGCATATACCATCATCGCCATGCCGTTTCTCGAGCCTTCAAGCGTTGTTGCGCCGAGATCCTTTGACCCCTGCCTCAATATATACTGAGCGTGGTGACGCACCGTATTGGCGTCCTGGGGGTTTTTAAACAACGCCATACCCGCCCCCATGGGGACATACATTTGCTTATGCGCATCTATGGTCACAGAATCTGCCCGCTCGATGCCTTTTAAGTGTGCGCGATGAGTTTTTGAAAACAAAGTGGCACCGCCCCAAGCAGCATCAACGTGGAACCAACAACCCAGCTCCCTGGCCACATCAGCTAATTCATCCAGGGGGTCAACGTGGCCGGTTTCAGTGGTTCCGCCCACGCCCACCAGTGCCAATAATTGGTTACCTTCTTCCTGATAGCGCTTACCTTCCGCCAATGCCAATTCTGGAGACAGGGTTTGTCTTGGGCACGGCAGGGTGATTAGGTTGTCTCTGCCAATACCAAGCACATCAACAGCTTTAGACAGGGAATAGTGACCTCGCTTAGAGCACATAACCCCCATATTGTTAATACCGTAATGGCGGTAGGCTGCAGCCAACCCGGCTTTGGCAACACCGGCAAAACCTTTTTTAGGGCCGAGCAACTTATTTCTGGCAACCCATAGTGCAGTGATGTTAGCCACCGTGCCACCAGAACAAAATGCACCAAGTGCATGCCTGGCGCTATGCAGATATTGCTGGTACCAGTTTTCGTCCTGGCCATACACGAGATTGTGCATCATGCCAAGCACCTGACGCTCCAGAGGAGTAAACGCTTTAGAGGTCTCAATCTTGACCAAATTTTGGTTCAGGCCAACCAGTAACTTAGCCAAAGGCAAATGGAAATATGGCAGTGCAGAAGTCATATGCCCAATGAACGTGGGCGAATAGGTATTCACTGAATGGGCTACAAGCTTATCCAGCAGAGATTCTGCGTGTGTAGAGACAAACTCTGGGGATTCAGGCACCAACGCATCAGAAAAATCTTGCTCTATTTCCTCTAGCGACGTTTTCTTAGTAACGACGTGTTGCGAAAGAAAATCAAGAATGTTGTCGGACAAATGCTGTTCGATTTGTGCGAGTTTTGAGTCTTTGTGTTCCGGTTTGGTAAAAACCCGAAACAAATGTTCCAGACTAACTTGAGCTTCACCCACTCAACACACCTCTTAAAAAATTGGAGCTTACCGCGCTTCGCCCCGGGCAAAAGTACAACTCCATCTGCACACTGACCGTTTCGTCAGTTACTTTGAAAACTTAGCACGCATCATACAAAGTGCCGAACTTTACCGCAGAATTGTAATACAGCCAAGTAGAACTGCACAGAAACAGTAATGAAAAACGGCTAACTTTCGGCAAAAAGAAGACTATCTTAATATTAAAAACCAGTTACCAGTAGAGAATTGGTATTCTGTCATCCTCTGCTATAGTGATAGAACAGGAACAGCAAAAGGCGAGTGAAATGCCAATACGGGAAATAACTGAAAGCTACGCACTGGAAAGCATTGTGCCTTATTTCCAGCCCATCGTCGACATACACGCTGAGACAGTTTGGCGTTATGAATGCCTGGCTCGACTTATTACACCTGAGCAAAAGGTGTTTCTTCCCTGTGATTTTCTTTATCTCATAGAACGAAACAATCACATACAGCAATTAGCTGAAACCATGTTCTGTAAAAGTGCTGTTTATTTTGCCGAGAGTAACGTACCGTGGAACTTCAACCTGAACGCTGAAGACCTGCAAAACGATAATCTCGTTAATTCACTGATAACCCAACTGGCCAACTACCCTAACCCATCAAGAGTTAGTGTTGAAATTAGCGCTGACGCAGCTCTGAATCACCACAAAGATTTACAACGCTTTATCGACAAATCCATTCACAGTGGCATGGGCGTGTTCATCGATAATCTCGGAAAGCATTCTGGGAACATAAAAAAACTGCTTAACTTGCCTATTCGAGGTATAAAGCTCGATGGTGGTTTGCTGAGGAGGTTGGAGACCCACGCTGAAGTGGAGGACTTTATCCTGAGCGTATGTGAAATAGCTTATGAAAAGCACATTAGTATTGTGGCTGAACACATTGAAGATGTCGATACGCTGGAACGCCTACGAAACCTGCCCATTCAATATGCCCAGGGCTATGTATTCAGTGAACCCGCACCGTCACCCAAAAATCACTAACAACAGGTTAGCAAGTGCTTACAATCTCTCTACTCTGCTTCCTCGGAATGGGTAATAAGTTGCCAACACGGCTGCCCGCTCGCAAGGTACTTTCGCTCAAAAGGTGTCATTGGATCACGGCCTACCAATTCCTGCACATCACCTTTTAATCCATAGTGGCTGGCTGCCCGATTAAATTCCATCAAATAGAGCAACCAATTACTACGTACTTCGATGTGAGGACACAAAGCCATCAGATCTACCATAGCCGCACTGGCATACCAACGCTTTTGAATTTGGCTACTTTTGGGATAAGGGTTGGGATAAAGTAAAAAGTGCTTTCTTACAGACCAGGATTGAGTTTGCGCCAGTCTCCAGAAATCATTCACGTCCGCTCGAAACACAGCATAGTTATCATCTCCGGATTCATAATGCTCGTGCTTGTTAACGCGTAGCGCTGATTTATCCAAACCAATGACTTTGCAATCAGGGTATTGTCGGGCGATATTTGCTGTACTTTCCCCAACGCCACAACACGAATCGAGGATAACATCGCCCTGCCAGTGTCCAAGCCACGTTAACACATTGTCGAAGGCGGCCTGGGTATGATCACTAATCGGGCGCTTGTTATCCGTATTTTTATAGCGTTCAACCAAGTCATCCAACTTGTCGTGAATACCCTGCTGATTGCTGATAACTTCCCTTGAATTACCTGACACCGCACTTAACTCCGAATACCGCGCCCTTTGGTGAGTAAATGATGGGCTATGGCATATAGCGCCACGTTGAACACAACCAAAATGCCGATAGATAGTGAAACGTTCACATCTGAAACGCCAAGAAAACCATACCGAAAACCGTTCACCATATACACAATGGGGTTGGCTTTACTGACAATTTGCCAAAATTCCGGTAGCAACGACAATGAGTAAAACACGCCTCCCAAATAGGTAAGAGGTGTGAGTACAAAAGTAGGTACCATACTAATATCATCGAAGGTACGAGCGAAAACGGCGTTTACTAACCCTGCGGTGGCAAACAGGGTGGAGGTAAGTAACAAGGTAATGACGATGGCAGCAAAATTGTGAATTTGAACGTCAACAAAGAACATAGACACCGACGTCACAATAATTCCGATGAGAATAGCTCTGGCAACACCACCACCGACATAGCCAAAGATAATTACCCAGGTAGGAACCGGTGCAACAAGTAACTCTTCAATATTTCGCTGAAATTTCGCACTGAAAAACGACGAAGATACGTTGGCATAAGAGTTTGTTATTACAGACATCATGATAAGACCAGGGACGAT
The DNA here is from genome assembly GCF_056158205.1 of Alteromonas sp. AWQ4_252. Lineage (NCBI taxonomy): Bacteria > Pseudomonadati > Pseudomonadota > Gammaproteobacteria > Alteromonadales > Alteromonadaceae > Alteromonas > Alteromonas sp. AWQ4_252. The sequence continues at coordinate 156,165 of NZ_JBSWSV010000001.1, forward strand.
GAACTCCATATAGGTAAAACCTCCCATTTGGCCTATGCGTTCACCGATGAGGCTACCGAAAATCACAAAATAAAGCGTCATTGTGATAGCGGGTGGCACCAGAGTTTGTACCCAGATGCGTAAAAACCGGGTGCATTCTTTTATCCATATAGTACTTAGTGCAATCAGATTATTTTGCTCGTGCATATCAGGCGTCTCCCGCTGTTTTTCTACCCTGCTCGACTAATGTTACAAACAACTCTTCGAGGCGGTTTGATTTATTACGCATGCTCAAAACAGGCACACCCTGCTCAGTAAGTTGGGAGAACACCGGGTTCAGGCCTGCTGTTTTTTCCACATCTACCTCAAGTGTGTGAGCATCTATCAACCTGGACGTAAAGCCTTCAATAGCTGGGGAAGTACTGTGCTCACCCAAATCAAGAATGAACGTTTCTATATTTAATTTAGCCAGCAACGCTTTCATACTGGTATTTTCCACGATACTGCCTTTGTCGATAATGGCAATATTTCGGCATAACATTTCAGCTTCTTCCAAATAATGCGTGGTAAGAATAATAGTAATGCCCTGTTGATTAATGGTTTTTAAGAAATCCCACATTGAACGGCGAATTTCGATGTCGACGCCTGCGGTCGGCTCGTCGAGGATCAGCAGGCGAGGCTCGTGCATCAAGGCTCTGGCAATCATTAACCGGCGTTTCATACCGCCGGATAGCGTGCGCGCTGCCATATCCTTTTTTCCCCACAAGTCCAATTGCTTGAGATATTTCTCTGCCCTTTCTTTAGCGACAGATCGCGGTACGCCGTAGTAGCCAGCCTGATTAAGAACAATCTGCAGTACCGTTTCAAACTGATTAAAATTGAATTCTTGTGGTACTAAACCTATGCAAGCTTTGGCTTTTTCCTTTTCAGTTTGTAAATCGTATTCAAATACCCGAACACTTCCTTCGGTGGCATTCACTAACGAGCTGATAATGCCGATGGTGGTTGATTTGCCGGCACCGTTTGCGCCAAGCAAGGCAAAAAAATCGCCTTCTTCTACAGTTAAATCAACACCACGTAAGGCCTGCACACCACCTTTGTACAATTTTTTCAAACCCGCTATATCCAGCGCTTTCATGTTTTTCCTGCTCAATTTCGTTATGCCTCTCATAACACATCCCACGTAAATACGTGTTATTTATGAGGTCAAGATGAATAGTTTGGGATTACGCGTTTTTCGGCATGGCAGATTAACCATACCGAAAGTGCTGCGAAGACCATTAAGTTTACCATAAAAAAAGCGCCCATTGCGGGCGCGAAACGTTGGGGAGGGTAATTCTAAAGTTGGACGCTATCTTTTTGCTGCCACAGCGGCGGCACCGGGCATAACCTGAACAACGACTTTACGATCGAAAAATGCATTCTCCATATCACTACGTATGCTTAGCGATTCACCCATTGCCACGGTTTCAACCTGAACAGATTTCACACCGCGGCTAAGCAGCGCCACTTTCACAGCTTCCGCACGCTGTTCCGATAAGACCTGATTAAAGTCATCCTCTCCCCGGTTGTCAGCATGGCCGATAAGACGGACGGTTAGGTCACGATGTTGCTTTAGTGCTTTTGCCAGTAAGTTAAGCTGGGCATCATAATCGGCTTGCACCTCATCAGAGCCCGTCTTAAATTGCACGTGACTTTCCATGGCCATTACCTGTTTCTCCGGATATGCCGTAAGGGAAACCGGCGTTACCGTGACGTTATCTTTCAGAGCACGCATTTCATCACGAGTAGCAAACAATTGTTGCTGTGTTGTGCTCAGCGCCTGCTCTACAGCTAACAATTCTCGTTGTTTGTCTTTAAGCTCATCTGAGGTTGCTTTGTGATCGCCAACAATAGCGCCGAAAATCCCGGCTACACCCGCGCCAATTGGGCCGGCTACCAAAGCGCCAATAACCACACCAGAGCCCATGCCGATGGCCACATTTTTGTCTTTTTCGGCTTGATAATTTTTTGCAGAAGCTGTCCCGGACATAACCAGAGTAATGATTAGCGCGAGAGAGAGCTGGTTTGTTTTCTTCATACTATTTACCTTTGACTGTGCGTTGTTGAGGATTTCATTACACTCGAAGATTCTGTCTGTCGGGCACATGAAATGGGGAAAGGTGGTGAGAAATAGTGGCAATCCAAACCTAAAAAGACGTTTACGCGCTGACAGCCTGTATAAATGAGGCAAATATGGCCAAAAAGTGGCGTTATCGGGGAATTTTGTCTGAATCAGGAAATGTTAGCTTTACCTGGTGTATAGTCTTGCAAGTACCAGAACGATTAATCAAAGTTGTGAACCCTATGCCCAGAACAATTGCCCTAGTTGAAGACGACCCAGCTATCAGAGAAAACTATATTGCCGCACTTCAGGCTCAAGGCTATCAGGTAAACGCGTACGCCGACCGGCCTTCTGCTTCTACGGCATTTGCGCACACCTTGCCGGACTTAGCGGTCATCGACATCGGTTTAAAAGAAGAAATGGAAGGCGGTTTTATGCTTTGCCAGCAGCTTCGTCAACTGTCACAAACTTTGCCGATCATCTTTTTCACAGCCAGAGATAATGACGTCGACACCATCAGCGGATTGCGAATGGGTGCCGACGATTATCTGACGAAAGACATCAGCATGGCACATTTGTTGGCGCGCATCGCAGCCTTATTCAGAAGAACAGATTTACTTTCTTCGCCCAAGCAACAGAGTGAACAAATCCAGTTGGGGCATTTACTGGTTGATGTCAGTCGCATGACGGTAAGCTGGAAAAGCGAACCCGTGGCGCTTACCGTCACCGAGTTCTGGATGCTTCACGCATTAATTAAACATCCCGGGCATGTGAAAAGTCGCCAACAACTCATGGATGAATCTCGTATGGTGGTGGATGACACCACTATTACCTCACACATAAAACGTATGCGGAAAAAATTTATCCAATTGGATACCACCTTCGACCATATCGATACCGTGTATGGTATGGGCTATCGCTGGCAAGGGTAAATTCTGTTGAAACTTCGTTTCTCTATTCGCTTACAACTGCTGGTACTCTCACTGTTTCTATTTACCATTCCATGGCTGGGTTACCGCTATGTTTGGGAGTTGGAACAGTACCTGCGCACCGGACAGGAACAAACAATGATAGGCACTGCACGCTCGGTAGCGACGGCTCTTCACGAGAGGCAGGCATTGTTTGACAGCCGTTCTGCGTATTTGAAAAACGTTAGGCCAGGTACCGATCTCTATGCGCCGCCCATTCCCACGCCCATTCAGCTGGATGGCAAGTTCAACGACTGGCAGCCTGTGGCAAATCTGAGCCAGACCTACAGTAGCGAGCAAGTGGTTAATTGGTATGGAAACCCTCCCACTTACTTTAATGATGTCAGCCTCTCATTCCGACACATGGTAGGACGCTATGACAAATACCTGTATGCCATGTTTGATGTAGATGATGATACTGTAGTCTGGCGTGCCCCAAACTCTCTTGCGGTGGACCAAAGTGATCACCTTTTGGTAAGTGTGCTGGATGAATCAGGCACCTTAGAGCGTTTTATTATTGCGCCTTACCAACCTGGCTGGGTAAATGCTTACCACCTCGACGGCAACATTGACAGTTATCGGGCAATGGATAATGCCTTGCATATTCAGGGGCGTTGGCAAAAAAAAGACAACGGTTATAACATTGAGTTACGCTTTCCATTGTCTATGACGACGGGCTCCCTCGCCTTCGCGCTGGTAGACATAGATAACCCTGTTACAAGGGCAAAAAAATATGCAGTAGGTACTGCAGACACTAATCAAGCTGATGCACTGGGCACTGTCCTAACGCCCTCCCCTGAAATAGAACAAATACTGTCGGGCTTGAAATACGCCGATTCACGAGTGTGGGTGGTAGACAATCATAAGCGAGTGCTCGCTAAAGCCGGTGACATTCGAACGGCAACGGGCTTTAAAGTGAGACGCCAACCTTCTTCTGAGTATTCCTGGTGGAACACGATAGAAAGTAAACTTTTACTGCCTCTGTATTACCATATTCTTACCAAACCGCCAGCAGAATTTGTTGATGAGCTAAAAGACGCCTACGCCCTCGCCGGCAAAGACATTACCTCAGCCTTGAGCGGAGAGGCGGACTCTTTGTGGCGACTCACATCAGACAATAAAGCTGTAATTCTGTCTGCAGCTTACCCCATATTTATTGGCGACAATGTCATGGGCGCCGTGGTCGTTGAGCAAACCACAAACGGTATTCGCACATTAAGAAACAGAGCCCTTGAGCAATTATTCCACGTGATCCTGGCTGTAATGCTTTTAGGCACCCTAAGCTTATTTCTTTTTGCCAACCGAATATCCAGCAGAGTGCGCAAGCTTAGGGACGACACCGAAGCTGTGATTGACGATAACGGCAAAATAGTCGGCAGCTTGCCTCACACCCGTCAGGTAGATGAAATTGACGATCTACATCACGCCTTTTCCAATGTTCTGTCGCGATTACAGCAATACAATTCCTACTTGGAGAATATGGCGTCTCGCCTTTCCCACGAACTACGAACTCCAATTGCCGTGGTGCGCTCGTCGTTGGACACCATTGGTGAAATAAAAGATCCCACGCAACAAGGCTTATTGATAGAGCGGGCACAAAGCGGAATCACGCGGTTGAGCACTATTTTAAACAGTATGAGCGAAGCCACCCGACTGGAACACGCTATTGCCCAGGAAGACCCTGAAACCTTCGATGCAAAAAAGGTACTCGCAGGCTGTATCGATGGCTATGCACATGTATTTACCGACAGGAACTTTAAACTCACGCTTTCATTAGAAGAGGCCCTTGTTAAGGGTTCTCCGGATTTATTCGCCCAAATGCTGGATAAGATTATCGCCAATGCTGTTGAATTTAGTCATATTAGTGACACCATCACAGTTCATGCTTGGCGGGAAAGCAAATTGATGAAACTGTCTGTGACTAACCCTGGCCCGGCGCTACCTGAGGGAATGAAGGACCAGTTATTACAGTCGATGGTATCGGTTCGGCCGGATGAAGACAGACATAAAACGTCTGCCCACCCTCACCTTGGATTGGGTTTGTTTATCGCTAATATGATCGCCAATTATCACAAAGGCAATATTCAACTTTCAAATCTCCCGGATAACACAGGCGTATGCGTTATCGTGCAGATCCCCTCAAATGCATAAATAAGGGTACCCGCGTTTAGTCTTTTTCCGGCAGCGTATCGTCGGGAACGTTTTTCATCAGCATCGCTGCTCTACGGCGAGCCATATTTTGTGCATAGCGGCGAATGCTAACGGTATTGTCTTTCTCGTCTACAATTTCGATACCCAGCAAATGCTCCAAGACATCTTCCAATGTCACAATGCCTTCCAGCCCGCCGTACTCATCCACAACCATAAAAATATGAATGCGTTTTTCTATGAACAAGTCCACCACGTTAGAGAGGGGCATGCTACTTAGAACTGTGATCATATCGCGATGGTAATCTTTCAGTTGCTTATCTGTATTGCCCCTAGCATAAGCTAACAGCAAATCTGAACGCATCACAAACCCATGAATGTTCTCGTTATCGTCGTCGCTATATACTGGAATGCGAGAGTATTCCATATGTGAGTGCTTGTGAAAAAACGCTTCAACGGTCATATTTTCAGACAGAGAGAACATGGAAGTGCGATGGGTCATGGCATCTTTTACACTGACATGGTGCATATTCAACATATTCTGTACAAAGGCCGTTTCTTTCTCGGCTAATTGTCCCTCCTGACCAGACAGTTCTGCCATGGCCTGAAGTTCGTCCCGGCTTAGTCCTCGCAAGGGACTGTCTTCCTTAAACCCTTTCGTGAGCTTTTCCGAGAACCAAACAAAAGGAGCGAGGATCAAGGTTAAGTATTTTAGAAACCAGGCCGTGGGAGCAGCCAAAAGTCGCCAATAGGTTGCGCCAAGTGTTTTGGGAATGATTTCAGAAAAAACCAGAATTAATAGTGTGAGAATAGCACTGATCACACCGAGATAAGCGTCGCCGAAGACTACTGCGGCTTGTGCCCCTGCACCGGCAGCGCCCATTGTGTGAGCAATGGTATTAAGCGTAAGAATCGCAGAAAGTGGTTTATTGATATCATCGGTAAGTTGACGCAATAAGGAACCTGTTGGTTTTTGCTCTTTTTCAAGCACCGAAATATAAGCTGACGATATACTCAGGATCACCGCTTCAGCAATGGAGCAAAGAAATGAAAATCCCAGCGCAATTAGCACGTATACAATTAGTAAAAACATGTGTTCCGATTGGTTGCTATTTTAACGCTAGCACCTTATCACACCTTTACCCGCTCTGTTTTACTTATATGAGTTCATTCAGGCTAAGTTAATAACAACACGAAAGAAAAAAGCCGTCTTTAAAAGACGGCCTATTGAGAAACATTTTGCTAGCTACAAACCTTAACTATGAGTTTGGGCTTTTTCTTTTCTAAACTTAGCAATGACTGACCAGGCTTCGAGCATTACCATGACACTTACCACCAGTACGACTGCATCTAGAAATACCAGTAAGTAGTTCTGCTCTATCCAGTATTCCTGAAGCTTAATAACACCAGCAAAAAACGCCATCACTAATACGAATGTCATCGGCACCAAGGTATATATTGCGGGACGATTCATTTTAATCAGCATGACTGAAATCACTAATAATGTCAGTGACGCCAGGATTTGGTTCGTGGAACCGAATAAGGGCCATATGATCATGCCCCCCGAACCCGATGAGCCGCCCGCGCCAAAGGCCAGCAATAAACATGTTGTCACCGCAACCAACGTGGCGACAATACCATTCTTGAGGAAGTGAAGGTTATAAATTTCCCCCCACTCCTGAATGATATACCGCTGTAGCCTTACTCCGGAATCCATGGTTGTACCTGCGAACAACACGACCATAACCGCAAGAATGGTAGACGAAAAGTCAACGGGCAAACCCCACCCACGCTGAATCAGGTTTGCCCCACCGGTGATGAATGCACTCACACTACCGTCGCCTAAATGGCTGTATACTTCGTGCCATTCTTCAGGTGATGCTGCTAGCGCCACGCCACTCACCGCAACAATCGTAATTAGCGCCAGACTTCCTTCGCCGACGGCGCCAAGGTAACCCACGAAACGAGCATCCGTTTCTTTATTCAACTGCTTCGAACTGGTTCCGGATGCGACGATACCGTGAAAACCCGATACAGCACCACAGGCAATAGTGACAAATAAAAGGGGAATAATACTGGGTGTATCCATTGCCGTTTGGGTATTAAACGCCGGGGCTGTGATATCTGGCATAGACATAAATACAGCGCCGTAAAGCAAAAGTAACCCCACTAACAATTGCATACCATTAATGAAATCACGGGGCTGCAAAAGCATCCAAACGGGTAACAAAGAAGCGATTGCAGCGTAGATAAAGAGAATGATTATCCAATTAGCATTAGCCGTTAATCCAAACAGGTTTTCCGGAAGTGATATCGGTATATAGCTGCCAGCATATACAGAAGCGTAAAGAACAATAATACCGATAATACACATGGGGATAAGGCTAAAGTTTCGTTTCAATAGTTGGCCGATGACAAGGGCAACCACGATTGCCGTCCATGCGGGAAAAACGGCATTTGGCTGACTGACAAAGGATTTGGCTATGACTACGCCGAATACCGCGTTCACCATAAGCAAAACCAGAAAGATCACCACCATGAAAAGCGCCCTGGATCGTTTCCCAATAACACCTTCCGAAAGCGCTCCCATGGATTTACCTTTATGCCGGTTACTGGCCCAGAGTGCGCCCATATCGTGTACACCGGCAAAGAATATGGTACCAAACACAACCCAAAGTACAGCAGGAACCCACCCCCAATAAACTGCAATAGCAGGGCCGACAATAGGCGCAGCACCGGCTACAGAAGTAAAGTGATGACCCCACAATACCACTTTGTTTGTCGGCACGTAATCTACACCGTCAGCAAGTTCATGGGCTGGCGTGACGAACTTCTCGTCTAGCCTGAAAATCTTTGTTGCGATAAATTTTGAGTAAACAAACCAACCAAGCATCATGCCGATGATACCGAGAACGACAATCATAACTGATTGCATAGTGACCCCTTAAAAAACATTTTTTTCGGTGGTAATTGTTTATATTCTGTTAATAGTATTCAATTACACGCAATAAGCCAATGGGCCCACCACAAGACTTTTGCATTTCGTCTCATGTTGAAAATTAAACGTGTTTAGCTTTGAGATAGGGTTTGTGAAGTTAAAACTTACCGCAAAGCTCAGCATACTCAAATCTGCATTAGTAAAAAAACAAAAAAGGCCGCTTGCGCGACCTTTTTTTGGACTAGCGTGATGCTATCAACGATTACTCGATGATTTTAGCAACAACACCAGCACCTACTGTACGACCACCTTCACGGATTGCGAAGCGCAGACCTTCTTCCATCGCGATAGGAGCGATCAGGTCAACTTCGAATTTCAGGTTGTCACCAGGCATTACCATTTCTACGCCTTCAGGAAGCTGTACAGCACCTGTTACGTCAGTTGTACGGAAGTAGAACTGAGGACGATAGCCTTTAAAGAATGGCGTGTGACGGCCACCTTCGTCTTTGCTCAGTACGTATACTTCTGCTTCAAACTTAGTGTGAGGAGTGATTGAACCAGGCTTAGCCAGTACTTGACCACGCTCAACTTCGTCACGCTTAGTACCACGCAGAAGAACACCAACGTTCTCACCTGCACGGCCTTCGTCAAGAAGCTTACGGAACATTTCAACACCAGTACAAGTAGTCTTGGTAGTATCTTTGATACCTACGATTTCTACTTCTTCACCGACCTTGATGATACCTTGCTCAACACGACCAGTTACAACAGTACCACGGCCTGAGATTGAGAATACGTCTTCGATTGGCAGGATGAAAGGCTTATCGATTGCACGCTCTGGCTCTGGGATGTAGCTGTCTAATGCTTCACCCAACTCGATGATTTTCTTTTCCCACTCTGCGTCACCTTCCAGTGCTTTCAGAGCAGAACCCTGAATTACTGGCAGGTCGTCACCTGGGAATTCATATTCAGTCAGAAGTTCACGAACTTCCATTTCTACCAGCTCAAGCAGCTCTTCATCATCAACCATGTCACATTTGTTCATGAATACGATGATGTAAGGAATACCAACCTGACGACCAAGTAGGATGTGCTCACGAGTCTGTGGCATAGGGCCATCAGTTGCTGCCACTACCAGGATACCACCGTCCATCTGAGCAGCACCGGTGATCATGTTTTTAACGTAATCAGCGTGTCCTGGGCAGTCTACGTGTGCGTAGTGGCGAGTAGGCGTGTCATATTCTACGTGTGAAGTAGAAATGGTGATACCACGCGCTTTTTCTTCAGGTGCGTTATCGATTTGATCGAAAGCCTGAGCAGAACCACCGTAAGTCTTTGAAAGAACTGTAGTGATTGCTGCAGTCAGCGTAGTTTTACCGTGGTCAACGTGGCCGATAGTACCCACGTTTACGTGGGGTTTCGTACGTTCAAACTTTTCTTTTGCCATTTTTCTCGTTTCCTAAGTTAAAAGTCCGACCCAATACAGACCGGACCGAACCTTCATTAAGATTTAATTTCTAGATTCGATAATTGCTTTAGCAACATTGCTAGGCGCTTCAGAATAATTGAAGAACTCCATAGAGTATGACGCGCGACCCTGCGTTTGTGAACGCAGATCTGTGGCATACCCAAACATTTCTGAAAGTGGTACCTTCGCGCGTACTAGTTTTACGCCCGCTACACCGTCTTCCATACCTTCGATCATGCCGCGACGACGGTTGAGGTCACCAACAACATCACCCATCCAATCTTCCGGAGTTGTCACTTCAACTTTCATAGTGGGTTCGAGCAATACCGGATTTGCCTCAGCGCACCCTTTCTTGAAACCCATAGAACCGGCGATTTTAAACGCCATTTCAGAAGAGTCAACATCATGGTATGAACCATCAAACAGCGTAACCTTGACATCTAGTACCGGATACCCTGCAAGCACACCATTTTGCAGCTGTTCCTGAATTCCTTTGTCCACCGCTGGAATAAACTCTTTAGGTACTACACCGCCAACGATTTCATTTACGAACTCGTAGCCTGCACCTTCTTCCTGCGGTTCGATCTTCAACCAGACATGGCCAAACTGACCGCGACCGCCTGATTGTCTGACAAACTTGCCTTCTGCTTCAACCGTTTTGCGAATGGTTTCACGATAAGCAACCTGAGGCTTACCAACATTACATTCAACCTTAAATTCGCGTTTCATACGGTCAACGATTATATCAAGATGCAACTCTCCCATACCTGAGATAATTGTTTGGCCAGTTTCGTCATCAGTATGCACTTTGAAAGACGGATCTTCTGCGGCAAGTTTACCCAATGCCAAACCCATTTTTTCCTGGTCCGCCTGGGATTTAGGTTCTACCGCGATGGAAATTACCGGATCCGGGAATTCCATTCTTTCAAGTGTAATAACATGATTGGGATCGCACAAGGTGTCACCCGTTGTCACGTCTTTTAATCCGATTGCAGCTGCAATGTCACCTGCACGGACTTCTTTCAATTCTTCACGGTCTTTGGCGTGCATTTGTACAATACGTCCAAAGCGCTCGCGTTTGCCTTTTACCGGGTTAAACACAGTGTCACCCGTGTTAACCACACCAGAGTAGCATCGGAAGAACGTTAGCGTACCCACGAATGGGTCAGTAGCAATTTTAAAAGCCAGGGCAGAGAATGGCTCATTGTCATCGGCGTGTCTCTCACCTTCTGATTCATCTTCCAATATGCCTTCAATGGCCGGTACGTCCACTGGAGAAGGCAGATATTCGATAACCGCATCTAACACTGCTTGGACACCTTTATTCTTAAAGGCACTACCACAAGCAGCAAGTACGATTTCATTGTTCAGAACACGGGTACGCAACGCATCACGGATTTCCTCTTCGGACAGGTCTTCACCTTCCAGGTACTTTTCCATGAGCTCTTCAGACGCTTCAGCTGCCGCTTCTATCATTTCAGTGCGGTATTTTTCAGCTTTATCCACGAGTTCTGCTGGAATGTCTTCATAGGTAAAAGTCATACCCATATCTTCGGCATTCCAGTTTATGGCTTTCATCTTGATTAAATCGATGACGCCACGGAATTCTTCTTCTGCGCCGATATTAAGTTGAATCGGTACACAGTTTGCGCCTAAGCGCTTACGGATTTGTGCAATAACCCGTTCAAAATCGGCACCCGCACGGTCCATCTTATTGACGAAAACCATGCGTGGTACACGATATTTATCAGCCTGACGCCAGACTGTTTCTGATTGAGGCTCTACACCTGAAGACCCACAGAACACCACTACCGCACCGTCAAGCACACGCAAAGACCGTTCAACTTCAATAGTGAAGTCTACGTGTCCCGGCGTATCGATGATATTGATACGATGTTGGTCGTACTGTTGTTGCATACCCGACCAGAAACAGGTGGTAGCAGCAGAAGTAATGGTGATACCACGCTCCTGCTCTTGCTCCATCCAGTCCATAGTGGCAGCACCATCATGTACTTCACCGATTTTATGGGATAGCCCTGTGTAAAACAGGACTCGCTCTGTGGTCGTGGTTTTACCCGCGTCTACGTGAGCGACAATACCAATATTACGATAACGTTCAATTGGGGTCTTACGAGGCATACATCTCTCTCAGTTTATACGTTGATTACCAACGATAGTGTGCGAACGCTTTGTTCGCTTCGGCCATACGGTGAACGTCTTCACGTTTCTTAACCGCAGAACCTTTGTTGTCTGCTGCATCTAACATTTCAGCTGCAAGGCGTTGTGCCATGGATTTTTCGCCACGTTTACGTGCCGCTTCTACCATCCAACGCATACCAAGCGCGTTACGACGAACAGGACGAACTTCTACAGGAACCTGATAAGTAGAACCACCAACACGGCGTGATTTTACTTCCACTGTAGGACGAATGTTGTCCAGTGCATCTTCGAACACGTCAAGGTGTGCTTTGCCGGTTTTTTCAGCAACAATATCAAGCGCACCGTAAACAATCTTTTCAGCAACTGATTTCTTGCCGTCGAGCATTACGACATTCATGAATTTAGCAAGCAGTTGTGAACCAAATTTTGGTTCAGGTAGGATTTTACGTTGACCTACGACTCTTCTTCTTGGCATTTTACTATTCTCCGTATGAATTCAGGGAAATCCCAAAACTCTAATTACTTCAGTTTGGCCTTACTAACGGAGAACCGTTAAGATTTTGGCCGTTTAGCGCCGTACTTAGAACGGGCTTGACGACGATCGTTAACGCCTGCGCAGTCCAAAGTACCGCGAACAGTGTGATAACGAACACCTGGTAAGTCTTTAACACGACCACCGCGAATAAGCACAACACTGTGCTCTTGTAAGTTGTGGCCTTCACCACCGATGTATGAAGAAACTTCAAAACCGTTAGTTAAACGTACACGGCACACTTTACGTAGTGCTGAGTTTGGTTTCTTAGGCGTAGTAGTATATACACGTGTACATACACCACGTCTTTGTGGGCAAGCTTGCAGTGCAGCTACGTTGCTTTTCGCAACTGGCTGACGGCGTGGCTTACGCACTAACTGGTTAACTGTTGCCATTAACTAGCTCCTGATTATAAACAATAAAAACCCGTTACCATGGACGGGTCTGCTTTTGCGGCATTATGTGATTACTGATTTAAGTAAAAAGACGCTCTATCTTTTTACTGCACCAATAAAAACCGCGACCTTTGTTGGTTAGCCGCATTTTGCGGTTTATCCCAAATTCGGGTCGCGGAATTCTAATGATCTCATAAGCCAGTGTCAAGGTGTACAAAGGATAACCACATGATTATTCCTTGATCGCCACCAAAACACAGACAGATGACAGCGATCTGCCATCTGTCAATACACTTACTCGTCTGCTGAGCTGTCGTTGCCAACTTCCGCGTTTAACGCTTCAGTTAACGCTTGCTCTGCTTCAGCAGCAGACACAGACATCTCTTCGATATCTTCTGCACGCTTCTGCATACGGCGTTCGTGGTAAGCGAATCCAGTACCTGCCGGGATCAAACGGCCAACAATTACGTTCTCTTTCAGACCGCGCAGATCATCTTCTTTACCCTGAACCGCAGCTTCGGTAAGAACCCGAGTTGTTTCCTGGAACGATGCTGCAGAGATAAATGACTCTGTAGACAGCGAGGCTTTGGTAATACCCAGTAACTGTGTTTCATACAGCGCTGGTAATTTACCGGCTTTTTCCATTTCACGGTTAGCGATCTTAACGTGAGCAACTTCTACCTGTTCACCTTCAAGGAACTGGGTATCGCCCGGTGCAGTAATAATACACTTACGCAGCATCTGACGGATAACAACCTCGATGTGCTTATCGTTAATTTTTACACCTTGCAGACGATATACTTCCTGAACTTCGTTCACAATGTAGTTAGAAACCGCACTGATTCCGCGCAGGCGCAGGATATCATGAGGTGACTCAGGACCATCTGCGATAACTTCACCACGCTCAACCTGCTCACCTTCGAACACGTTCAGCTGGCGCCACTTAGGAATCATCTCTTCGTAAGCTTCACCGCCATCAGTTGGGGTGATAACTAAGCGTTTCTTACCTTTGGTTTCTTTACCGAAGCCAATGGAACCAGAAATTTCTGCCAGGATAGCAGGCTCTTTCGGCTTACGCGCTTCAAACAAGTCAGCAACCCGTGGTAGACCACCGGTAATATCACGTGTTTTCGAGCTCTCTTGCGGAATACGTGCTAACACGTCACCAGCATGAGCAAGCTTACCATCAGCCGCTTCAATGGTTGTAAAGCTTGGCAAACGGATTTCCTGCAAGCCAGTTTCTTCACTCTCGAGAATCAACTTAGGCTCTTTGGCATTTACCTTGGCAAGATCTTTTACAACGATACGCGTCAGACCAGTAAGTTCGTCCTGCTGCATTTCGGTGTTTGAATCGTCGATATCAGCAAAAGAGATCTTAGACGGACGCTCAACGATGATTGGGTGACTATGCGGATCCCAGTTTGCTACGATTTCGCCAGCTTCTACTGCTGCGCCATCGTCGACAGACAGAATCGCACCATAAGGCACTTTATAACGCTCTTTTTCACGACCGTGACTGTCAATTACAGTCAGTTCAGTTGAACGTGAAACGATAACAACTTTGTCGTCAGTGTTACGAACGAACTTAGCGTTATGCATCTTCAGGCTACCAGCCGTCTTAACTTGTACGCTGTTTTCAGCAGACGCTCTCGATGCCGCACCACCGATGTGGAACGTACGCATGGTAAGCTGTGTACCTGGTTCACCGATTGACTGCGCGGCAATTACACCCACAGATTCACCTTTGGCAACCATGTGGCCACGTGCAAGGTCACGACCATAACACTTGGCACAAACACCGAAGTCATTGTCACAAGTGATTACTGAGCGAACCATCATCTGGTCAACAGAGTTTTGCTCAAGCAAATCTACCAGTGCTTCGTCCAGCAGCGTGTTACGCTCAACCAGTACTTCATCAGTACCCGGCTTGATTACGTCTTCTGCTACCACACGACCCAACACTCGCTCACGCAACGGCTCAACAACGTCACCACCTTCAATCAAAGGTGTCATCTTAACGCCTTCGAAGGTACCGCAGTCATCGTTAGTGATAACCAAATCCTGAGCAACGTCTACCAGACGACGAGTCAGATAACCTGAGTTCGCAGTCTTCAATGCAGTATCGGCAAGACCTTTACGTGCGCCGTGAGTTGAGATGAAGTACTGAAGTACGTTCAGACCTTCACGGAAGTTAGCTGTGATAGGCGTTTCGATGATTGAACCATCTGGTTTCGCCATCAGACCACGCATACCAGCCAACTGACGAATCTGTGCGGCACTACCACGAGCACCGGAGTCGGCCATCATATATACAGAGTTAAATGAAGCTTGCTCTTCTTCTTCGCCGTCACGGTTGATAACAGTGTCAGTTTTCAGGTTATCCATCATGGCCTTAGCAACTTTTTCGTTTGCATTTGACCAGATATCTATAACCTTGTTGTAACGCTCACCAGCGGTAACAAGACCATTTTGGAACTGTTCCTGAATCTCAATAACTTCAGCTTCTGCCCCCTCGATGATGTCTTTCTTCGCATCAGGGATAACCATATCGTCGATACCAACAGATGCACCCGCAATCATCGCGTAGTGGAAACCGGTATACATGATTTGGTCAGCGGCGATTACTGTGTCCTTAAGACCCAATGTACGGTAACAAGCATTCAGCAAACGTGAAATCTGCTTCTTACCCATAGCCTGGTTGATGATTTCAAACGGCAGACCTTTCGGCAAAATTAACGAGAAAATAGCGCGACCAACAGTCGTATCTGTCAGCGTTACTTTTTCTGTCTTAGTACCGTCTTCAGCAACATCGTACTCAGTGATACGCACTTTCACACGAGCATGCAATTCAGCAGCATCAGTACGATACGCTTTTTCAGCTTCGTGCGGACTTGTGAATACCATGCCTTCACCGCGACCATTTACTTTTTCACGAGTCAGGTAGTAAAGACCTAATACAACGTCCTGTGAAGGTACGATGATAGGTTCACCGTTCGCAGGCGACAGGATGTTGTTTGTAGACATCATCAGGGCACGAGCTTCTAACTGGGCTTCGAGAGTCAGAGGTACGTGAACCGCCATTTGGTCACCGTCGAAGTCAGCGTTATATGCCGCACACACCAGAGGGTGCAACTGAATTGCTTTACCTTCGATAAGGGTAGGTTCAAATGCCTGAATACCAAGTCTGTGAAGTGTTGGAGCACGGTTAAGTAATACAGGGTGTTCACGGATTACTTCATCCAGTACATCCCATACTTCCGGTGCTTCACGCTCTACCAGCTTCTTCGCAGCTTTGATGGTAGTCGCCAGACCACGACCTTCCAGTTTGCCATAGATGAAAGGCTTGAATAACTCAAGTGCCATCTTCTTAGGCAGACCACATTGATGCAAACGCAGTGTAGGACCAACCGTGATTACAGAACGACCGGAGTAGTCAACACGCTTACCAAGCAGGTTCTGACGGAAACGACCTTGCTTACCTTTAATCATGTCGGCAAGTGATTTCAGAGGACGCTTGTTAGAGCCAGTAATAGCACGACCGCGTCGACCGTTATCAAGTAACGCATCTACCGCTTCCTGCAACATACGCTTTTCGTTACGTACAATGATGTCAGGTGCAGCAAGATCTAACAAACGCTTAAGACGGTTGTTACGGTTGATAACACGACGATACAGATCGTTAAGGTCAGACGTTGCGAAACGGCCGCCATCCAGAGGTACCAAAGGACGTAAATCTGGTGGAAGAACAGGAAGAACTGTCATGATCATCCACTCTGGCTTGTTACCAGATTGCTGGAATGATTCAAGCAACTTCAAACGCTTAGTGATC
Organism: Alteromonas sp. AWQ4_252; assembly: GCF_056158205.1. Lineage (NCBI taxonomy): Bacteria > Pseudomonadati > Pseudomonadota > Gammaproteobacteria > Alteromonadales > Alteromonadaceae > Alteromonas > Alteromonas sp. AWQ4_252. The sequence continues at coordinate 172,686 of NZ_JBSWSV010000001.1, forward strand.
TTTTTACGCTTGGTTTCAGAGTTGATAGAAGGCAACTCTTCACGCATAGCAGCAACATCTGCATCTACGTCTAATACCTTAAGCAGATCGAAAACAGCTTCTGCACCCATTTTCGCGTCAAACTCATCACCATGCTCTTCAAGTGCATCCAGGTACTCTTCTTCATTCAGAAGCTGGCTGCGCTCTAGGGTAGTCATACCAGGCTCAGTAACTACGTAAGATTCAAAGTACAGTACACGCTCGATATCGCGCAATGTCATATCTAGCATCAGGCCGATACGTGACGGCAATGATTTTAAGAACCAGATGTGTGCAACCGGGCTAGCCAGCTCGATGTGACCCATACGCTCACGACGAACTTTAGTCAGGGTTACTTCAACACCACACTTCTCACAGATAACACCACGGTGTTTCAGACGCTTATACTTACCACAAAGACATTCATAGTCTTTAACAGGTCCGAAAATACGGGCACAGAACAAACCGTCACGCTCTGGCTTGAACGTACGGTAGTTAATGGTTTCAGGCTTCTTAACTTCACCAAATGACCATGAACGAATCATGTCAGGTGATGACAGACCGATTCGAATATTATCGAACTCTTCAGTCTTGTTTTGTTGCTTTAGAAACTTTAATAAGTCTTTCACATTACTCTCCCGGCGGAGTCAGTCTCTATAGCCCGGCGAACCGGGCCATCAAATCATACAATGGCAATAGCCGTATTACTTTTCTTCCAGCTCGATATTGATACCGAGTGAACGAATTTCTTTAAGCAATACGTTGAAGGATTCAGGCATGCCCGGCTCCATTCTGTGATCGCCATCCACGATGTTCTTGTACATTTTGGTACGACCGTTAACGTCATCTGACTTAACAGTTAGCATTTCCTGCAGGGTATAAGCAGCACCATATGCTTCAAGTGCCCACACTTCCATCTCTCCGAAGCGCTGACCACCGAATTGTGCTTTACCACCCAGAGGCTGCTGTGTAACCAGGCTGTAAGAACCAGTAGAACGAGCGTGCATCTTGTCGTCTACCAAGTGGTTCAGTTTCAGCATGTACATGTAACCTACCGTTACCGGACGTTCGAATTCGCGACCCGTACGGCCGTCAAACAAGGTGATTTGTCCGCTTTCTGGCAAGTCAGCCAATTTCAACATCGCTTTAATTTCTGCTTCTTTCGCACCAGAGAATACTGGTGTGGCAACAGGAACACCTTTGCGCAGGTTATCAGCAAGACGCAGTACTTCATCATCAGAGAAGTTATCGATGTCTACTTCCTGGTGGTTTTCACCTAAGGTGTAAACCTCTTTCAGGAAACCGCGTAACTTAGCAAGTTCTTCCTGCTCTTTGAGCATTCTGTCGATCTTCACGCCCAGACCGTGAGCCGCCATACCTAAGTGCGTTTCAAGGATCTGACCGATGTTCATCCGCGACGGTACACCCAGAGGGTTCAATACGATGTCTACCGGCGTGCCGTTTTCATCGTATGGCATATCTTCAACTGGAATAACCGTTGAGATAACACCTTTGTTACCGTGACGACCAGCCATCTTGTCACCAGGCTGGATGTGACGTTTAACCGCGAGATAAACTTTAACAATCTTAAGTACGCCCGGCGCAAGGTCGTCACCCTGAGTGATCTTACGACGCTTGTTCTCGAACTTCTTATCGAAATCAGATTTAATTTCGATGTGCTGTTCAGCGATTTGGTCAAGCTCGTTTTGCGCGTCTTCGTTAGTCAGTGGAATTTCCAGCCACTTTTCACGAGGCATGCTTTCTAACTTGGCTTCATCAACACCAGCGTTGATAAGTAAGTTACGGGCACGGGCGAAGATACCGTCGGCAAGGATATTGAATTCATCAGACAGGTCTTTCTTAACCTGACGTAACTGCATGTCTTCAATTTCCAGTGCGCGCTTGTCTTTTTCTACGCCGTCACGGGTAAATACCTGAACGTCAATAACAGTACCGTGTACAGAGTTAGGCACTCGCAATGAAGTATCTTTAACGTCAGATGCTTTTTCACCGAAGATAGCACGTAACAGTTTTTCTTCCGGAGTCAGCTGCGTTTCACCTTTAGGCGTAACTTTACCTACCAGAATGTCGCCGCCTTTCACTTCTGCACCGATGTAAACAACACCAGATTCATCAAGTTTGCCCAGTGCAGCTTCACCTACGTTAGGTATATCAGAAGAAATTTCTTCTGGCCCAAGCTTGGTGTCACGAGCAATACAGCTCAACTCTTGAATGTGAATAGTTGTGAAACGGTCTTCCTGAGCAACACGCTCTGAAATCAGAATCGAGTCTTCGAAGTTGTAACCATTCCAAGGCATGAATGCGATACGCATGTTCTGCCCCAGTGCCAACTCACCTAAGTCGGTTGACGGACCGTCAGCCAACACATCACCGGCAACAATAGGATCACCTACGTTACAGGTTGGCTTCTGGTTAATACAAGTATTCTGGTTAGAGCGGGTGTATTTGGTCAGATTGTAGATATCGATACCCGCTTCGCCAGGAAGCATCTCATCTTCATCTACCTTGATTACGATGCGGCTCGCATCGACGTAATCAACCATACCACCGCGTTTAGCAACAACGGTTACACCGGAGTCAACCGCTACGGTTTTCTCCATACCTGTACCTACCAACGGCTTATCTGCACGCAGTGTAGGTACCGCTTGACGTTGCATGTTCGCACCCATCAATGCACGGTTGGCGTCATCGTGTTCCAGGAAAGGGATGATGCTCGCAGCAACCGAAACGATTTGCTGAGGCGATACATCCATATATTTAATTTCTTCCTTCGGCATCAGCGTGGTTTCACCACGGTGACGTGAAGGGATCAGGTCATCGATTAGTGCGCCATTTTCGTCAACCGCCACATTTGCCTGGGCGATTTTGAACTGGCCTTCTTCGATAGCTGACAAATAATCGATTTCATCAGTGATAACACCATCTTCGATACGACGGAACGGCGTTTCGAGGAAACCAAAATCATTGGTACGCGCGAAGCTTGCCAATGAGTTGATCAAACCGATGTTTGGACCTTCAGGCGTTTCAATAGGACACAGACGACCGTAGTGCGTCGGGTGTACGTCTCGAACTTCAAAGCCTGCGCGCTCACGTGTAAGACCACCCGGGCCTAAGGCAGAAATACGACGCTTGTGCGTTACTTCTGACAACGGGTTGTTTTGGTCCATGAACTGAGACAGCTGCGAAGAACCGAAGAACTCCTTAACTGCTGCAGAAATTGGCTTGGCGTTGATCAAATCCTGTGGCATCACGTTGTCAAGGTCACCCAGAGACAAACGCTCTTTTACTGCACGTTCCACACGTACCAAGCCTACGCGGAATTGGTTTTCTGCCATTTCGCCCACTGAGCGAATACGACGGTTTCCAAGGTGATCGATGTCATCTACCTCATCCTTACCATCACGGATAAGAATAAGTTGCTTCATTACCGACACGATATCGTCTTTGTCCAGCGTACCTGAACCAACGAGTTCTTCACGGCCTAAGCGACGGTTGAACTTCATACGACCAACAGATGATAAATCGTAGCGATCGTCAGAGAAGAATAGGTTGTCGAACAGAGTTTCTGCGGCGTCTTTTGTTGGTGGTTCACCTGGACGCATCATGCGGTATATTTCTACCAAGGCTTCAAGACGGTTTGTTGAACTGTCTATTCTCAGCGTGTCAGAAATGTAAGAGCCATGATCCAATTCATTGATGTACAGGGTTTCAAATTCTTTAACACCTGCCTGGCTAAGCTCAGCCATCAATTCAAGGGTAACTTCATCATTCGCGTTGACGATAACTTCGCCAGTATCTTCATTCACATAAGTGCGTGCAAAGACACGACCAACCATATATTCAGCTGGTACTTCAAGCTCGGTAACGCCCGCTTTTTCAAGAGCGCGGGTGTGACGTGCAGATACCCGGCGACCGGTTTCAACGATAACTTCGCCGTCGTTGTCCTTGATATCAAACTGTGCAGTTTCACCACGCAGACGATCAGGCACAACTTCCATCAGAAGCTTATTGTCTTCAATGCGAATTGACACCTTGTCAAAGAACAGATCAAGGATGTCTTCTGTCGTCATTTCAAGCGCGCGTAAGATAATCGTTGCAGGCAACTTACGACGACGGTCGATACGAACAAACAGGTTATCTTTAGGATCAAACTCAAAGTCTAACCACGACCCACGGTAAGGTATAACACGCGCGTTATACAATACTTTACCGGATGAGTGCGTTTTACCTTTGTCGTGATCAAAGAATACACCAGGGGAACGGTGCAACTGAGATACGATAACACGCTCAGTTCCATTAATGACGAACGTGCCGTTCTCTGTCATTAAAGGAATTTCACCCATGTACACTTCTTGTTCTTTTATATCTTTTACGGTACCAGGGGCAGCATCTTTATCGTATAAAACCAGACGCAGTTTTACTCTTAACGGAGCTGAATAGGTTACACCGCGAATTTGACATTCTTTAACGTCAAATACGGGCTCGCCCAGGCGATAGCTGACGTACTGCAGCTCAGAACTGCCTGAGTAACTTTTGATTGGAAACACAGAACGGAAAGCGGCTTCTAAACCATATTGACCGTCTGCATCGATCTCAATAAATTTTTTGAAAGAATCTAGCTGTGTTGAAAGGAGGTATGGAATTTCCAATACCTGTGGGTGTTTGCCAAAATCCTTACGGATACGTTTCTTTTCGCTATAAGAGTAAACCATGGGTTCCTCAGCCTGCTGATTTTTGACCCAACCTGCTGTCTGAACTAGTCAAACAACAAACTTCCACGACCCTTTTTCGGGGTAATTACATAGCATACACCAAAAATTAACCAAATATTAGTTAAGGTGTTGGTTTTATGCCTATTTATTTTCCCGACGTGCTTTTTTGGTGTTGTACAGTAAAGGGTTAAAAACTGTACACCCTACAGCGCAAAAAGGCTGGTGGTCAATATTAACCACCAGCCTTGCCGTTTCAGGCAGGTAATCTACGCAAGCAGATTACTTGATTTCTACTTCTGCACCAGCTTCTTCAAGCTCTTTCTTCAGTGCTTCAGCTTCATCTTTAGATACGCCTTCTTTGATAGCTTTAGGAGCAGATTCAACTACTTCTTTAGCTTCTTTCAGGCCAAGGCCAGTTGCGCCACGTACTGCTTTAATAACAGCAACTTTGTTGCCACCGAATGAAGTCATTACAACGTCAAATTCAGTTTTCTCTTCTGCAGCAGCAGCGTCACCGCCAGCAGCTGGGCCAGCAACTGCAACAGCAGCTGCAGCAGAAACGTTGAATTTTTCTTCAGCTGCTTCGATCAGTTCAACCAGTTCCATTACTGGCATTTCAGCGATCGCGTTTAAGATATCTTCTTTAGTCAGAGCCATGTTCTCTAAACTCCTGGGATTAAAATGTTAAAAAAATCAATATGCCAAAGACGCCAATTATTTGGTGTCTTTGACCGCCGCCAATACACGCACAAACTTGCCAGGAACTTCGTTGATTGTTTGAACGAATTTCCCAACTGGTGCTTTGAAGGTTGCAAGCAATTTCGCAAGCGCTTCGTCGCGGGTAGGCAGAGCTGCTACTGCATCCAGTTTTTCTGGACCAAGTAAGCCGCTACCAATTGAAAGAGCAGTAACTTTCAGCTTATCGTTAGTCTTACCGAAGTCTTTGAAAAGACGTGCTGCACCGCCAGGTGCATCGATAGAGAAACCATAGATAAGCGGGCCAGTTAAAGCGCTATCCAAGTCTGCAAATTGACTGTCTGCCAATGCACGCTTAGCCAGAGTATTACGTACAACCTTCAGGTATACGCCTTGCTCACGAGCTTTAACGCGCAGGTCAGTCAGTTCTGCAACTTCCATCCCACGGTATTCAGCAACGGCTACGGATAGAGCGCGAGACGCAACTTCAGAAACTTCTGCTACGATCTCTTTTTTTGCTGCTAAACCTAGTGCCACTGAGTTCACCTCATAAAATCTGATGTTTGTTCCGGTTGCCCTTCCCATTCATCAGTGTTCACAGATTGATACATCCACAATGTAGTTGTACCGCTCTACGGTGTTCGTTATCCCAGAGAGTCTGAGTCGAAACCACCGTCTGCGCAGGCTGTGCTTTTAAGCTAAACGTTGCTGCAAAAGCTCTCTTAATTCTTTTGCCGTCTAGCGCCTGCGGTCTTGGACGGGAGCCATCGATATTCGCTTTAGCGATATTCAACGGCTCCAACCCATAACCTTAAGAGACAGATGGGCTTATGCCACCTGTGAAAAGTCTTACAGACCTACAGTACCTTTATCAACAGATACGCCAGCGCCCATAGTGGTGCTCAGGCTAACTTTCTTGATGTAAGTACCTTTAGCTGAAGAAGGCTTAGCTTTCTTCAGTGCTTCAAGAAGCGCTTCCAGGTTTTCTTGGATCTGGTTAGCTTCAAAAGCAATCTTGCCGATGCTAGCGTGGATGATACCGTTCTTATCGTTACGGTAGCGAACCTGACCAGCTTTAGCATTTTTAACTGCTGTAGCAACGTCTGGTGTAACAGTACCAGTCTTAGGGTTAGGCATCAGGCCACGAGGACCTAAGATTTGACCCAGTTGACCAACAACGCGCATTGCGTCAGGGCTGGCAACTACTACGTCAAAGTTCATTTCGCCTTTCTTAACTTGCTCAGCTAAGTCTTCCATACCAACGATGTCAGCACCCGCTTCTTTCGCGGCTTCAGCGTTAGCACCCTGAGTGAACACTGCTACGCGAACTTCTTTACCAGTTCCGTTTGGCAGTACAGTCGCACCACGAACGTTTTGGTCAGATTTCTTCGCATCGATACCCAGGTTAATTGCAACGTCTACGCTCTCTGCAAACTTGGCTGTAGCCAGTTCTTTTAACAGAGCAACAGCTTCGTTGATATCGTATTCTTTAGTCGCGTCTACTTTTTCGCGGATCAGACGAGCGCGTTTGGTTAATTTAGCCATTCGATTAGTCCTCTACGTTCAAGCCCATTGAGCGAGCAGAACCCGCGATAGTGCGAACTGCTGCGTCAAGGTCAGCTGCAGTCAGATCCGGCTCTTTAGTCTTGGCGATTTCTTCCAATTGAGCACGAGTCACTTTACCCACTTTTTCAGTGTTAGGACGACCAGAACCACTCTTGATTCCAGCAGCCTTTTTCAGCAGGTAAGACGCAGGAGGAGTCTTCGTTTCGAATGTGAAAGAACGGTCTTCGTATACAGTAATTTCTACTGGTACCGGAGCGCCTTTCTCAAGACTTTCAGTTTTTGCGTTGAAAGCCTTACAGAATTCCATGATGTTAACACCGTGCTGACCCAGTGCAGGACCAACAGGTGGAGATGGGTTAGCAGCACCAGCTGCAACCTGTAGCTTAATTAAGCCGGTTACTTTTTTAGCCATAATAATGCTCTCGTCTTGGGTCTAACGCCTCGCAAATACCCGAGAATATTTGCTCTAACGGCTTCCCGTTGTGTTTCAAAGGGCGCGTAATGTACAACAATTAAGCTATTCACGCAACCCCTTGAGTGAATTAATTCGGATAATATCGGGTTTAAATTTAAGCTGCCATAGCAATGCTTTGACATTCCGTCATTTAATGATGGTCATTAGCTGCATAGGTACAATTATCCGTAAAATCTTTGCTATTAAAAAAACGCTTGTAAGCCGGTTTGCGCTCTTCCCAAAATAAGGCCATGTACGTCGTAAGTACCTTCATAGGTATTCACCGTTTCCAGATTTATCACATGACGTATGACATGGAACTCATCCGCAATCCCGTTACCGCCGTGCATATCTCTGGCCCAACGCGAAATATCCAAAGATTTACCACAATTGTTGCGCTTGACTAAAGAAATCATAGTTGGGTCCCAATTTCCCGTGTCGATGATTTGCCCCACCCGTAACGACGCTTGCAGTCCCAAAGTAATTTCTGTTTGCATATTCGCCAGCTTGGTTTGAAACAGCTGAGTTTGCGCCAGAGGTTTACCGAATTGCTTTCTGTCGAGCCCGTACTGACGTGCCGCATGCCAACAGTATTCTGCCGCTCCCAGCGCGCCCCAGGAAATGCCATAGCGAGCCATATTTAGGCAACTGAACGGCCCTTTCAACCCTCTCACTTCCGGGAACATGTTCTCTTCTGGAACGAACACATTGTCCATTACAATCTCACCAGTAATCGATGCTTTCAGAGACAACTTCCCGTCTATTTTTGGCGCACTCAACCCGTCCATGCCCTTTTCCAAAACAAAGCCGCAAATTTGATTATTATCGGCTTCATTTTTCGCCCACACGACAAATACGTCGGCAATAGGAGAGTTGGTGATCCACATTTTTGAGCCACTAAGGCGATAACCACCTTCCACTTTTTTAGCACGGGTTTTCATACCCGCGGGGTCAGAGCCCGCATCAGGCTCGGTCAACCCAAAGCAGCCGATGTATTCTCCACTGGCTAGTTTTGGCAAATATTTTTGTTTCTGAGCTTCCGTTCCAAAGGTATAAATAGGATGCATAACTAAAGAAGATTGCACACTCATTGCGCTGCGATATCCGGAATCTACCCTTTCCACTTCTCGCGCAACCAAACCATAACTGACATAATTAACCCCAGAACATTCGTAACCGTTAATGGTTGCACCAAGTAGCCCTACTTCACCGAATTTTCGCATGATGTTTGGGTCGAATTCTTCGTGCCGGTTAGCCATTAAGATCCCCGGCATTAACTCTTGCTGACAAAAATCATGTGCCATGTCACGGATCATGCGCTCATCTTCTGACAATTGATTATTCAACAGCAGAATATCGTCCCAGTTACTAAGTACTTTACCCATGGTTTACGTTTCTCTTTTTTTGGTTGTGCCAGTTTTATTTTTTTGGAACTTTATCTTTGACACCGATCAAATCTGGTACGTGCTATTATGAAGTAGACAAATCTAACTACATATATTTGGTATTGAAGTCATAAAAACCTCAATATCGTCTTATGATAATTGATTTGTAAATTAACAGTGAATTTTATTTGGGCGTGTTTCACGCTGCAAACGACCAAAAACAAAAACCCGGCTTCAAGCCGGGTTTTTTGATAATTAGAGGGGGATTAACCTTTTTCTACCTGGCCAAATTCCAGGTCGACTGGCGTAGAACGACCAAAGATAAGCACAGACACTTTTACGCGGCTCTTCTCGTAATCGACTTCTTCCACAACACCGTTGAAATCGGCAAAAGGCCCATCGGTAACGCGTACCACTTCGCCCGGTTCGAACAAAGTCTTCGGTCTTGGTTTGTCGGTATTCTCTTCCAGACGATTGAGAATAGCATCAGCTTCGCGCTTAGTAATTGGCATAGGGCGGTCTGAAGTACCACCGATGAAGCCCAGTACACGAGGTACACTTTTCACTAAGTGCCAAGACTGCTCGTTCATTTCCATTTCTACCAATACATAACCAGGGTAGAATTTACGCTCAGACTTGCGTTTTTGACCAGCACGCATTTCAACCACTTCTTCGGTAGGTACCAAAACCTGACCGAAAAAGGCTTCCATTTCGTGCATCTTGATATATTCAAGCAGTGTTTTCTTTACGCGAGATTCGTACTGCGAATAAGCCTGTACCACGTACCAGCGCTTTTTGTTTTCTGGCGCAGCCTGATTTTCTTCTGGTGTTTGGTTTTCTTCAGACATCTTACACTCCAATTCCAGTAATGAAGCCAACTAAACGAACAATTATGCCGTCTAAGCCCCATAATAACAGGCCAACAATAACCGTAGCAGCCATAACGATAAGGGTGGTTTGGTTGGTTTCCTGACGGGTCGGCCAGATAACCTTGCGCACTTCCATACGTGATTCTTTCGCGAAGGTTAAAAATGCACTGCCTTTAACCGTGGTAGCGGCAATAAAACCGGCAACAACCACTACGCCAACAGCTACAAGCGCCCGTATCAATACTGAAACTTCACCAAAGGTGTGGTTTGCAGCAATCAGGCCAGCTAATAAGGCAAAAATTACCAGCCATTTCATCATGTCCAATGGATTGGACGTATTTTCCGTTTTTTCGCTCATGTCACGATCCTAGCAATACTTCGTCGTCAGGCTCTACGAACTCTGCCATAGAGTTTAATGCTGGCAGGGGTGGAGGGACTCGAACCCCCAACCATCGGTTTTGGAGACCGCTGTTCTACCAATTCGAACTACACCCCTAAAAGTCTGTCTTAAGACAAAATTCAGTTACACTACCCTTGTGAAATGTGGCGTTTCTTTTTAAGAAGAATTCGCGGAATCGCAAGGGAGGGAGGCGTATTATACCGATCATTGGAAGAGATACAAGCAAACATCCCGACTCTCTTCACGTTTTATCAGTAGCTATCAAGGCCACGCAGTTTTGCCTGGTACAAATTTTTGTCTTTGTCATCCCAGGCATTGCTAATTGCATCTTTAAGTGCCGAGCGCGCTGCGCGGTCATCCCCTTGGGCCTTATAGGTTTTTGCCAGCCCTAAAAATGCATCGTCCAGATAGGGTGCGACGGTCAAAGCGTTGACAAAAAAGCGCTGCGCTTTGCCAACTTCCCCCCTTTGAAGTGCTTGTTCACCCTTAACAATCCATGCGTAAGGGTTGTCTTCTCGAGCTGTTAAATATGATGATAGCAACGCGTCAGCCTCTTCATTCTGCCCTTGTTGAAGTAAAAAGCCGGTGTAGTTATCAAGTAACGACAAATTCGTAAGCTTGTGTTGCACAGCAAAGTTATAAAGCTTCCTGGCATCTTCACTATTGTTATCACGATTTAGAAGAAGCGCCATAAGACCAATGGAATTTGCGTTCATCGGTTGCTGACTTATCGCTGTATCGGCGTACGCCAGACTTTGGCCCAAGTCGTCATTGAGTAGAGATTGTGCCGCTAAGTTTCGAAAAAACATCGCTGTAACAGCCTCTCTTTCAATGATGTCTCCGGCTACGCTTCCCCCACTTGGAAAATAATCTATGATGGTTCTAGGTGGGGTGATCAATATCTCACCTTTACTGCGCTTGTAAGTAGGGTCGTAAAGAATGCTTCGAATATGCCTGGATACAAGAAGCACATCTTGTTTTTGCTTGAATACGGGTGCTGTATTGACGTGTTGAAAACGAATGGGCACCCCAACCACATCAGCCAGGGCTGCCGTCAGCACGGCAAGAGATAAGCAATTGCCCATTTTACCTTCCAGAGCTGCATGGGCGGCTAATGTCTCACCGTTATAGGTAAATCCATGCAGAATGTCTTCAAGATAATGATATATACGCTGGTTGGGCGATAGATGCGCGATTCTCTCTTGACGATAATAACGCAGAAAATCTTTCCGCTGTGCATCAGTTAGCACGTAGAGTGTTTCTGGTGTTACTGTCAAACGGGTATGCTTGGTAGTCAGGGTGTATGACGGAAGCACGGGCCCACTGGCAGTGATGTTTGCCGTATTGGCTACCCCAGACGTACAACCAGAACATGCTAGTACAGCAAGCAACGAAACCAGTAAGCGTGTCATGGGCATCTCCTTCATCAGCTTTTACCACCATACCGCAAATCATGACATTTGCGAACCTCGGGTGAACCTGTGAAGGCCGAGTCACACTACACCAATAAAACCACCCGTTTGGTGTGCCCATAACTTGGCGTAGATGCCTCCTTTCTCTACCAATTCACTGTGCGTGCCCGCTTCTACGATTTCACCTTTGTCCAATACCAGCAAACGGTCCATTTGCGCAATGGTAGACAGCCTGTGAGCAATAGCGACCACGGTTTTGTTTTCCATTACCGTATTTAAACAATCCTGAATAGCGGCTTCTACTTCCGAATCCAGAGCGGATGTTGCTTCATCAAGTACCAAAATAGGTGCATCTTTCAACAGAACCCTGGCAATAGCGATGCGTTGACGCTGACCGCCGGAGAGTTTAACTCCCCGTTCGCCCACGTGGGCATCATAGCCTGTGCGACCCTGGTCATCAGACAGCGACAAAATAAAATCATGGGCTTCCGCTTGTTTGGCCGCCTCAATCATTTCCCCTTCAGTGGCGTCTGTACGGCCATAAATAATATTATCGCGAACCGAACGGTGCATCAGTGAAGTATCCTGGGTAACCATACTAATTTTTTCCCGTAGGGTTTCCTGCGCTACCGCTCGCACCGATTGACCGTCAATAACAATGTCACCAGATTGCGTATCATAAAAACGCATGAGCAGATTCACCAACGTCGACTTGCCAGCACCTGAACGTCCCACCAGGCCCACTTTCTCACCTGGTTTGATATCAATATTTAAATTGTTAAACACACTGATATGCCGATCATCACTACCCGCATATGCAAAATTCACATTTTTAAAGGTGATTGCCCCGCCCTTAACACGCAGAGCACCGGAGTTCTTTTGATCTTTTACTTCTACCGGTTGAGCCAGGGTATTCATACCATCCTGAACTGTGCCAAGGTTTTCAAATAGCGAAGATACTTCCCACATTACCCAATGGGACATACCATTCAAACGCAGTACAAGGCTTATCGCGACGGCAATCTCACCAGGTGATACCAGTTCATGAAGCCAGAGATATACAGACATAGCGCCGATGGCGAAAATGAGCAGTGCATTTGCCATTTCCACACAGTTTTCCAGTATTGTTACCAAGCGCATTTGCGGATATACGGTTTGTAGAAAGCCATCCATACTCTCTTTGGCATAGTCGGCTTCCCTGCGACTGTGGGAAAACAGTTTAACGGTAGAGATATTTGTATAGCTATCAACAATACGTCCTGTCATCACCGCTCGGGCGTTGGCCTGAGCTTGTGACACGGATTTCAGCTTTGGTACCAGAGCCCGGAGAATGGCGATGTAAACAAAAAACCAAACAATCAGTGGCAGAGCCAAGCGCCAATCAGTTGAAAAGATCAACACAACCATGGACAGAAAATACACTGAAATGTATACCATCAGGTCGAGCAGTTTCATTACCACTTCCCGCACTGATAATGCGGTTTGCATCACCTTAGTAGCAACCCGGCCCGCAAATTCATTTTGAAAGAAACTTAAACTTTGGCTGAGCAGGTAACGGTGTGCCTGCCAACGTATTCTCATGGGGTAGTTTCCCATGAGCGACTGACGATTAAACAGCGCCCGAAGCAAAATACAGCCAGGGATAACGATAACTACCACCGCCCCCATGCCGATGAGCGTCCACTTCTCATTTTCCAAAAATGTGGCTCTGTCGTGGGCAGAAAACCAATCTACTAATTGCCCAAGGAAGCCGAACAGTGCCACCTCCAGAACCGCGATGATGGCGCTGAGCATGGATACAACTGCGATAATTTTCCACATACCCTGTGAGTAGTAGCGGCAAAATGCGACAAGCCCCTTAGGAGGCTGTATTGGGGCATCGCTGGGGAACGGTTTAGTCAGCCGTTCAAAAAATGAAAACATATTATGGCTCAGGATTTATTCTTCAAACCCTAGCTTAGTGAGGATAGATTCCAGTTTTTCAAGGTGATTTTCCCGCCATTGCGATAATGTCATGCCGGCGTCTTGTTGCGCCCTGGCCCTGGCTTTATCTAACACTTCTTCCGCACCACTGAGTGGCACCACGGCGATGCCCTCTTCGTCAGCTACGACGATATCACCTGGATTAACCTTAACACCGCCACATTGAATGGGCTCGTTAAGAGGGGAAAGTTTCTGCTTCGCTCCGGGTTTAGGGCTAGCGCCCCTGGCAAAAACCGGAAATGCCATCTCTCGCACTTCGGCAATATCCCGTATAACACCATCAATAACAAAGCCAGCTATACCCCGCTCTTGTGCTATCGCGCACACATTGCCACCTGCCAGCGCGTACATGTCATCCGCTTGCGCCACGATAACGTCGCCGGGATTAGCACGGTACACAGCAGCGTGAAACATGAGATGGTCACCAGGTTCACATTTTACTGTATAAGCGGGCCCAGCAATACGGGGGACTGGTGCCCACAACGAGCGAATGCTGTAGTCAATAAACTGCTCTCGTGGTAGCGCATCAGCGTAATCACACACCGATACTGAAGTGAATTTATCGTACATTTAACGCCTCCATTCATTCGTACTGCTAGCAAAATTTTTTAAGTTCTTTTAACTATAGCAGTGAATAGAGCCAACAAGACTTTATTGAATGAATAATGGTTATCTGCGGGAGATTCGCTATTTATTGCCGTTGCCAAGTTCACGCAGTACAGATACAGCTTCTTGCGCTTTTGCGGCTGGAACAAAAATGTGATCGTGAAAATACGCTGCCACGACATTAGCACTAATTCCATGCTGGGTAAGTGCCGTCGCCATGGCTGCTGTCATTCCAACAGCGTCGAGACTTGAATGTATTTGACAGGTAATTTGCCTGAATATACCTTCAAACGCTAACCCTTCTTGCTCGGCAACCTCTTTTAATAAAATCAGAGTGACGCCTTCTTCTTCGAAAAACACGCCCTTAATCGGCCATTTACTGCGCTGCCAGGCTTCTTCGGAAACAGTTACGAACACAAAGTCCCCGTCAAAGAGTTTTGGAGACAACCCTTCTAGCAACCGGTTTAAGTTCACTTCTCCGCTACTCATGTTCAACATCACCCAATATTTTGCGAACAACCGTTAATTGAGCTTACGGGCTCTGACCCGCTTACCCTTGATTTTTCCCTCTCTGAAAAGCAAGAGCGCACGCTTTACACTGCGCGCTTTCACTGCCACGAAACTTTGAGAGTTTTGAACCTGTATCTTGCCTATATCCTCTGCCGGGATATCTGCATCCTTGACCAAAGAGCCTAGAAAATCACCTGGACGGAGCTTCTGTTTTTTCCCTGCGTTTACCTGAATACACTGATACACGGGCGCTTTAATACGGTTTGCGTGAAAGCGTAAACTAGGCCCACCTTTGATGGGAATTTTTATTTCAGCAAAGGCTTCAATTTTGTCGAACTGATCTTTTTCTTGTGGCGACACCAATGTAACGGCTAACCCTTTCGACCCGGCGCGCCCCGTTCTCCCCACACGGTGAGTGTGAGTATCGATATCCTCACTCACGTCAACATTGACGACGCAATCCACATCCTTAATATCCAGTCCTCGAGCGGCCACATCTGTCGCCACCAGAACAGACAGGGATTCAGCAGCAAAACGTGCCAGAACTTCTGTACGCTCTCTTTGTTCCATGTCACCCTGAAGACCTGCGGCAACAAAGCCAGCCTGCACCAGCGCATCAGTGACTTCGGTTACACGCTTGCGCGTATTGCAAAACAAAATCGCTTTGGTTGGCTGTTCCGTGGTCAGAAAACCTTGCAGTGTCGTAACCCGAGTATGTTCTTCCACTGAATAAGCCTGTTGCTCAATGTCCGGGTTAGCGACCTCTTCTTGCTCTGCCTTAAAAGCATGTGGCTGATGAAGGTAGTTTTCTGCCATTCGCTTAATGCCATCGTTCCATGTAGCAGAAAATAGTAATGTTTGCGTCTGATTGGGCAGGAATGAAAATATCTCATCAACGTCTTCAGAAAAACCCATATCAAGCATTCTATCTGCCTCATCAAGTACCCGGCAAACAGCGCCATCGAGCTTTAAGCGCCTTTTTTGCAAGTGATCCAGTACTCGCCCGGGCGTACCAACAACCACGTGGGCACCGTGGCGTAGCGACTGAATTTGTGGCCCCATTGGCTCTCCACCACATAGCGTCATTACTTTTAGGTTTGCCATACACTGACCGACCGCGCGGTACTGCTCTGCCACCTGCGCAGCCAGCTCCCGGGTGGGACATAGTACCAATACCTGGGTGAAAAAATCGCTCACCACCACGCGATTGAGGGTTGCCAATGCAAAAGCGATGGTTTTTCCGCTGCCTGTTTGCCCTTGGGCAAGAATATCCCGTCCCTCGAGTGCCAGCGGTAACGTACCTTGTTGAACCGCCGTCATTGCAGAAAACTGCATACGCTCTAACGCTTCGTGTAACTCACTGCGGGCAGCGCTAAGGGTAGAAAAATTTGTCATTGTGTTTTTTCGACTTTATGTAAGT
Source organism: Alteromonas sp. AWQ4_252 (assembly GCF_056158205.1). Lineage (NCBI taxonomy): Bacteria > Pseudomonadati > Pseudomonadota > Gammaproteobacteria > Alteromonadales > Alteromonadaceae > Alteromonas > Alteromonas sp. AWQ4_252. The sequence continues at coordinate 188,738 of NZ_JBSWSV010000001.1, forward strand.
AAATTATGCCATCCCTGACGCTGTACTGGGTTTGTCTTCTTTCGTTTACATCCTTTACCCATCGTTCAGCCCATTGCTTATAGCGGTCTGCATTTTTAACATTTTGTGCCGCCGTTTTTATTTTTTCGACAAGTAATTCTGACGTACCTGACTTGGACATGACTAACCAGGTCATTTTGCTCTCATGTTTTGCCCGAACAGCGATATCGCCGCACAGTGCGTAGGCTCGACCGCAGGTTTGCTGTAAGATAACATCAGACGCGAATACCAGATCGACAACCCCTTCCGCCAACGCTGAGAATGCCGCTTCCCAACTGTCGTATTCTACGGTGTTTAGACCAAAACGCCGTGCTTCGTCGCCACGAAAATCTCGTTTTACAACAGCAACAATCATAGTGCCTGGAACGTCCGTCAGCCCGGAATAGTGAACACCAGGCTTACCGAACAAGACATGACGACTGGATGTCAGCGGTGTTATCCAATGATACATAGGTTCGCGACTTGCGGTTCTGGTAACCGAGAAAGCCATCACATTGGGCTTTTGCTGCGCCTCCTGTACTATTCGCTTCCAGGGGGCAGCTAGTATGGCTGTACTGATATCAGCTTCGAGTAGAATAGCGTTGACCAGCTCAGCAATATAGCCCGCCATTTTGCCTTCGGCATTGAGGTAAGCAAAGTCACCGGCCTCCTCGCCCAGCACCCATAAACTGGTATTTAACGCATCTGAACCGTCAGACCCCATGGACAACACGCCGTCGGTAAGTGCCAGCAAAACGCCCTGTGATTTCATTCGCGCTATTTCATCTTCAACCATAAGCTTATAGTCATCAGTTTTTTTGTACTGACGTGCGCCCTGCATCAGCGCTTCAGCTATGGCACCGCTACCTGCAAATTTTGGCATCACAACATACGATGTAGACGTACTGTGCGTGTATACGGGTTTAAGCGCTGAACAATCAAGGTGAGCCCGCTGACACACGAGTTTCACCCCTAGTGCAGAGTGAAAAACACCTTGTACACGCCCTCTTAACACCGCTTCTATTGCTTGCTCCCAGCTACTCACATCCATGATGCCGGGTACCCCAGCATTCACCAGTAGGTTATGTCTGTAATCGCCCCGCATGACAGAAATGGTTCGCAACGCCTGCAGTCCACCTACAGCATCTTTCTGGTACTCTTTTACATCAGTAACAAATAGCTGATTCTGTATTGACGTGATCGGGGCAATCCAATGAAAAAACGGTTCCCGCTCATGGGTGCGAACCACGAATGTTCCCAATTGGCGAGGCTGTGTAGAAAGCGAAGACATCATACGGGTGAACGGCTCGATACGGTAAGACGCCTCGTATGCCGTTGATGCCATCATGCCGTCAATTAATCCAACGAGATAGCCTTGATGCTTACCCTCACTGTTTGTCGTTGAGAAATATGGAATAGGATTGAGCACAACGGGCAGGGTTTCTGCCCTGCCCGCCACATGAATTAGCAGACTGAGTATGACAGCCGCGAATGCCTTTACGCCGTAAGCGACTGTGCGAGTTTCCATTTAAGTGTTTTCCCAGCTGAGAATGGCACCATATCCGTGCCATCAGCTAACGTAACTGTCTCTGGCACCTGCCAGGGTGATTCCACAAGCGTTATTGTGCCTTCGTTTAGCGGTAAACCATAAAATGCAGGACCGTGAAGACTGGCAAACCCTTCCAGTTTGTCCAGCGCGCCCAACTCGTCGAAAATTTCTGCGTAGAGTTCAATAGCACTCCATGCACTGTAGCAACCTGCACAGCCACAGGCGTTTTCTTTTTTGTGACGGGCATGAGGTGCCGAGTCAGTGCCCAGAAAGAATTTCGGTGACCCAGTCTTCACCATGTCTTGCAATGCTTTTTGGTGAGTATTGCGTTTCAACACAGGTAAACAATAATTATGTGGCCTAACGCCTCCCACCAGAAGATCATTCCTGTTTAACATTAAATGCTGTGGTGTGATTGTGGCCGCCACCTTATCGCTAGCATCTGCAACAAACTGTGCAGCATCCGCTGTGGTGATATGCTCAAACACCACTTTAAGTTCAGGAAATGATTCTACTATTGGCCGCAGATGTTTGTCGATAAACACTTTTTCGCGGTCGAAAATATCGATGTGACTTTCAGTGACTTCACCATGGATGAGCAACAACATACCCTGACGCTGCATTGCTTCAAAAACAGGGTAAAGTGCCTCAATACCCTTAACCGCAGCATCCGAATTCGTGGTGGCACCAGCGGGGTACAACTTGCATGCTACAACGCCGGCTTGCTTCGCTTCAACAATATCCTGCGCAGTCGTTTGATTAGTAAGATACAAGGTCATGAGCGGTTCAAACTGGCTTCCCGCCGGACGGGCTGCTTCAATTCTTGCTTTATAGGCCATGGCCATACTTGCGTTCGTCACCGGTGGTACCAGGTTGGGCATAACAATGGCCCGGGCAAAACAACGCGCAGTTGCTGGCACTGTTTCCAACAACATATCGTCGTCGCGAAAATGTAAGTGCCAATCGTCCGGTGTTCGTATGGTAAGGGTTTGCATGAATGGATAGCCTGTAAATACTGAAATCAACAGGCTAATTATGCCTCAAGTCTGCAAAATCTGCACCCATAGAGAGAAATTAGACACACTTTTTACTTTCTTGCCGGACAGCTCAGGATTTTTTCGTATATGCAGCAATAATAACAATTCGGGTACCGTTAACCCGGCCTTCGATGTGAAGTGGATTATCACTAAGACTGATATTGCGCACAGGCGTACCACGTTTTGCGGTAAAACCTGCACCTTTGACGTTCAGATCTTTTACTAAATGAACGTTGTCGCCAGCGTTCAACGCAACGCCGTTGCAATCCAGTGTAGGCTCTCTGTCAAGGTCAACCAACCCTGCTTCGCCCCAGTCTTTCACTGTATCTTCCAAGTACGCAATGTCGAGTAGATCCTGGGCCCAGGATTCTGATTTAAGTTTGTGCAACATGCGCCACGCCACCACCTGAACGGGAGCCACTGGTGACCAGATAGCATCGTTTAAACACCGCCAGTGATCTGGGGAAAGCGGAGCAGTTCCATCTAATTGATCGCGACATACCTGGCAGGTAGCTACATGATTATCGGCTTCAGAAGCCGGTGAAAAGGGTACCTCGTATAAGGCGACGAGGTCTTTGCTGCCACAAAATTCACAACTGTGGCCTGCCCGTGTTAAAACGCGATCTTCCACTTTATCTATCCTTAAGTGTAATAAAACCTTTATTATATCAGGGTTTTTATTGCACTTAAGCGTTCGAGTTCATTTTTCCTGATGTTCAACGTAAATCAATTTGCTCGTGTTATAACCCCAGGCTTTTGCTTTATTGACTAAAGATGACAGAATTTTCTCATCCAGAACCGGTGTTCTTGATAAGATCCACAAGTAGTCACGATCAGGTCCAGTCACCATGGCATAGTTGTAGTTTTCATCTAATTCCACTACCAGATAACTGGCGTAAAAAGGGCCAAAAAAAGACACCTTCAAATAAGCGGTTTGCGGGTCTTTTACAAAGTAAGCTTTCCCCTTCGCTTCATTCCATTCACCATTTCTGGCGTCGAAGCCTCTGTTAATAACGTTAATGCCACCGTCTTCTCTGAGAGTGTAAGTTGCTGTTACCTGTGAGAGACCGTCTTCAAAAGAATGAGGCAAGCGAGCTATTTCATACCACTGACCGAGGTATCTATCTAACTGAAAATTGTCAATGGGCTCAACTCCGTCGGGCTTTGACGTACAACCTGCTGTAAATACAATCCCAAGTAAGGTAAGCAACAAATACCTAATTTTATTTTTCATCAATCTACAACACCCTTAGTTGGAAACTTTCGGTCAATAATGAACTTATTCATTCTACATACGTTTGTAACAGGGTTATCGACCACGTTATTCGTGCTAACCTTTAGCTCTGATAAAAACCTATAGGATACGCGATGTTAAATCACTACTTTCCCACTGCGAGCGCTCTGGTTTATGGCTGCATGGGCTTAGGCGGAGGATGGAATAAAAACCCGCTTTCAGACGCCGATGTAAAGCAAGCTGAATCTGTAATTCATACTGCTTTGGAAAATGGCATTACCGTATTTGATCATGCGGATATCTATACCTTTTCGAAAGCAGAACAAGCATTTGGGAAAGTACTAAGTCAACAGCCATCCCTTCGTGATCAGATGATTTTACAATCGAAATGCGCAATTCGATTCGAGGATGAAATCGGGCCTAAACGGTACGATTTTTCTTCCCAGTGGATCACCCATTCCGTAGACAACATTCTTCAACGCTTAGGCATAGAGCAGCTCGATGTATTGTTGTTGCATCGCCCCGACCCCCTGATGGAACTCAGCGAAGTTGCTACTACTGTCGAGCAACTGCAGCAATCTGGTAAAATCGTCCATCTTGGCGTATCAAATATGCACGGTTATCAAATTGAATTTCTGCAAAGTGCGCTCGATACCCCAATTGTGGCTAATCAACTGGAAATGAGCCTGGCATTTCGCGATTGGCTGGAAGACGGAATCACGACGAATAGCACAGAGAATAGAAACATGGGTTATGCGCCCGGTACACTTGAATATTGCATGCAAAATAAAGTGCAACTTCAGGCATGGGGAAGCCTCGCCCAAGGAAAGTATACCGGCGGGCATGCCGAGTTCGAAGCCGACGTGGCAACTGCAGAACTGGTGGCCAACATGGCGAAAAAATACGAGGTTTCAGCAGAAGCGATTGTACTTGGCTGGTTAATGCGCCACCCCGCAAACATTCAACCCGTTATAGGTACGACGAACGTGCAGCGCATCGCAAATTGTGCAGAAGCGGCAAGCCTTAGTTTAAGTCGGGAAGACTGGTACGCCCTGCTTGTTGCCGCGCGAGGAAACGAGCTTCCATGAAAAACGACATGCTGAAAGGGTTTCATCACATTGCCATTATTTGCAGTAATTACCCCGTATCCAAACATTTCTATACCGATGTTCTCGGTTTTGACGTGTTAGATGAAAATTACCGGGAAAGTCGTCAGTCTTACAAATGTGATTTAGCACTGCCTGATGGTTCACAAATTGAGCTTTTCTCTTTTCCTGATGCGCCAACGCGCCCTTCCCGGCCGGAAGCACAAGGGTTGAGACATCTGGCTTTTCGCGTCGACAACCTCGATAGTGCTGTAGCCAGACTAAGTGAACAGGGCGTAGAAAGCGAAACAATCAGGGTAGATGAATACACCGGTAAACGTTTTACGTTCTTTAACGACCCTGATGGATTGCCTTTAGAATTATACGAGATATAAAAAAAGGTACCAGCGCGGTACCTTTTTTCAACTCAAGTGCGATTTACTGGTCAAGTAGCGCAAGTGCGCCTAACATACCAGAGTGAGTCCCAAGGCCTGGCAATACAATAATATCTTCAAGGGTTACGCCTTCAGGGTAAACGATATAGCCATTCAGGCTTTTCTCGGTTTTAGCAACAATGTGTTCAATCATACCGGCTTTTTGCATCACACCACCGCCGAATACAATACGCTGAGCACTAAACGCGACCAAGAGGTTATGGCAAAGCTGCGACAACACGTCTGTCAACTTATCCCAGGCTTCGTGATCATCAGGCAGGGTTTCCGATGGTTGCCCCCATATTTTGCCCAATGAGCGGCCCGACGCTAACCCTTCCACACAGTTTTTGTGGAAAGGACACACACCTTCCATACCTTCCGGCGGAATTACTGTCATATGACCAATTTCAGGGTGAACTAACCCGTGAAGCGGTTTGCCGTTTACCACGACACCTCCACCAACGCCCGTGCCTACGGTGATATACACAGAAACTGACGTGTCTTGTGCCGCACCCCAACGCGCTTCCGCTAACGCCGCCGCATTAACGTCTGTATCAATGACAACTTCACAGCCGAGGGCTTCTTCAAAATACGGTGATATTGCAGCAAACGTCCAATGTGGTTTTGGTGTTTTCGTTACATAACCAAAAGTTTTTGATTTTTCGTCCAGATCTAGCGGACCAAAACTACCAATACCCATTCTAGAAAAAGCATAGCCCGCTTCCCGTTGTGCCTTAAAAAAGCTAACACACGCTGATAACGTCTCTTCCGGAGTGGTAGTGGGAATGCGAACATCTGCTAAAATTTCGCGATTATTATTAACGATTGCACAGTTGAACTTCGTCCCACCGGCTTCAATAACCGCATAGTATTCATTTTTCAACGCCATATTCTGTGGCCTCAATGGTTTTCAAACGCGTAAGCGTCGGGTTTTTCAAATAATTATACAACAGCCCGATAAACAACAGACTGGCAAACACACTGGCCACCATGAAACCATATTTCGCATCCCCACCCATGGCATCACTGACCAGCCCCATAATGAAAGGACCAGCAGCAGCACCTGCAGCCGTGAAAAACAAAATCACTCCAGCTACAGAACCATGCTGATGTTTAGGAAAACAGCTGATCCCTTTCGAGTTGAATGTCGGATATATAACTGACATAAAAATGCCTGTGAGCGGGAATAAATACAGAGCAACTTGTTTACCGCCAGCTAATCCGCCGGCGAAGCATAACACAATTGCCCCACTAAAAAGTAATAGGACCAGCGACCAATTGAAACGCGCCATCATCCATATACCTAAAAATCGGCCGGCAGCACGCAGAATAAAGAAGGCCGTTACTGAATAAATGGCTAGCGTTTGGGAAATCCCCTCGCTGTAACAAGTGTAAGTGGCTTTAATAGTGGTGGCATCACACACCAAATAACTGGGCATCCATACGTAAATCGCACTTTCGGCGGCAACATACAGGAATGCGCCTAAAGAGAATCCTAAAGCATATGGATTCTTTACCAAGCTCAGACTTTGCCGCATTGACACCTTTTCAGCAGCATCAGCATTGGCCTTCATATAGCTAGGATACTTTACAAAAACAGCTATGAGGATGAGTAGTGTGCACATACCACCGGCAATTATATACAGATATTGCCAAGGAACGCCTTTGTGGATTAAAAAGGCAACTATAAGTGGCCCGATGATAGCTCCAACACCAAAAAACGCTTCAGCGCCATTCATTGTTGAAGTGTGCTGACGCGTCGAAGTTGAAATATCTCCGATTAGTGCGAGGGCGCCCGTTTTAAAGATGCCAACAGCAATACCAGACAACGTCATAAGGCTGACGATTAAAACAAAATTATTAGCGATAAAAAAGCTGTAGCAGGCAATACCAAACACACTTAAACCCAGAATAATTGTAACTTTTCGCCCCAACCTGTCAGCCAGAAACCCAAGCAATAACCCTGAAAGTGCAATTCCCAGCATTGGCAAAGAGTGCATTAGACTCGCCTGGGCGTTTGTGACATCAAAAGCCACCTTCACTTCTTTAATAATTTCGCCTACGGAGTCTGATGTCATCGCAAACATCATAAACATTAAGTAAGTAAGCCAGCGAATAAACTGGCTATTTGACTGTTGCATACTGGGCCTCATCTACAAACTGGTGATACGGATTATAGCAACTCCGTTACTGCCGCGTCGTGTTTTAACATTTCATTTTCATTTGCATAGTGATTCTAAGATGAAACTGCGTTTATCCAGCCACCAACCTAATACTGAATCTCTTTCAAAATAACGTTAGAGAAAGTTTGCAAAAACATCTTAATCGTTTAAGATAAATTAACAGAATGCAGAATGTCTGTAAACATTCATGTGAACTAAATGTGAAATACCACCATCAAACATTGAATAATATGATGAGTGGCAGGAGTGATAGTGATGAGTTATGCAGCCGATAGTAAACAGTGTTTAGACCGGATACTAGCATCTATTGATTTGTCAACTTTAAGCAAAAAAGATGCAACAATATTTATTCAACGAATGGATACCCATTTCCCGGTATTGTTTGAGCGTTATACTCATGTATACGGTCATCAGTATGATTGTTACTACCACTTATTCAAACTGGTCGAAACACTTCGTGACGGTCTCAAGGCACGAAAAGCAAAGTTAAAGGCACAGGATACAGCCAAACTTAAAAACCCTCTTTGGTACCGTGAGGAAGAACAGGTGGGTATGGCTTGCTATGTAGATCTACTCGGACCTACGCTCAATGACTTACACGACAAGATCCCCTATTTCAAAGCGTTGGGCATAACATATATCCATTTGATGCCACTGTACGATGCCCCAAAGGGCGACAGCGATGGCGGCTACGCGGTATCTGACTATCGCAAAGTCAATCCCACCCTTGGCACTACTGATGACTTGGCGAGACTGTCTGACGCGCTACAATCCGCGGGTATCGATCTGGTATTGGATTTTGTGTTTAACCATACTTCAGACGAGCACGCATGGGCAAAAGCTGCTCTTGCAGGTGACCCCACCTATCAAAATTACTACTACTTGTTTGACGACAGAACAGTTCCTGACCAGTACGAACATACTCTTCGGGAAATATTTCCGCAGGTCCGACGTGGCAGTTTTACCTTCAATGACCACATGGAAAAATGGGTATGGACTACATTCAATAGTTTTCAGTGGGATCTAAACTACAGCAACCCTGAAGTATTCAATGCCATCACGTCTGAAATGCTGTTTCTTGCGAATATCGGATGTGCGGGTCTGCGCCTGGATGCACTCGCTTTTATATGGAAGGAAATTGGTACCGATTGTGAGAACCAGCCAAATGCTCACAGGCTAATCCAGGCTTTCAACGCATGCTTACAAATTGTAGCACCTGCGGTGGTATTTAAATCTGAAGCAATTGTGCACCCTGATGAAGTCGTAAAATATATTCACAAAGACGAGTGCCAGTTGTCTTACAACCCTCTTCTAATGGCATTGTTATGGAACAGTTTGGCCACGCGTAAAACACGCTTACTTACCCAGTCTATGAAAAAGAGCTTTAGTATTCCGCAAGACACAACCTGGGTAAATTACGTGCGGTGCCACGATGACATAGGGTGGACTTTCGACGATGCAGTGTCTTACGATTTAGGTATAAACCCGCACGATCACCGTTACTTTTTAAACCAGTTTTACACTGGCCGCTTTGATGGTTCATTCGCATCAGGTGTGCCTTTTGCTGAAAACCCTTCGAACGGCGATTGCCGGGTGTGCGGTTCACTCGCGTCCCTGTGTGGCTTGGAAAAAGCCATGGTCACGCTGGACGAGCAGGAAATCGAGATGGCTATTCAGCGCATGTTGTTACTTTATGGCGTAACGTTTGCCATCGGCGGTATTCCCTTATTGTACTCCAGTGACGAGCTCGGCTTATTAAATGACTACAGCTATCGTGATGATGAAGCAAAACGCCATGACGATCGCTGGGTGAACCGTATTGCCGTTACCCAAGCGCAGATAGACAATGTATTGATACAGGACGAGCCAGCTAAAAATATTACGGCTCAATGTCAACGTCGGGTATTTAACGGTTTAAGAGACATGCTTAACGTTCGCAGGACTCATCGGGTGTTTGGTAATGCCAGTACCTCAATCCTGGATACAGGCAATCCTCATTGCTTTGCGTTCATCCGCCAAAATGTCGCTGGAGAGAAGCTATTGGTCATCTGTAATTTTAGCGAACAGCATCAGGTGGTCGATGGCTTGGTTTTGCAGGCGCTGGAGCAGAAGCCAGCCCGCGACTTATTAAATGATGAAACGCTCAGCGGTAAAGAGCAATCTCTGTCAGTAGCACCGTATCAGCAGTGCTGGTTGTTTGCCCAATAGCAGCATAACAAGCCGTAAAACTCACATGGCCTACACACTCGTGTAGGCTTTTTTAGAACCATATCTCATTTAATTCGTAAATAATTGCAATTCTTTTTTAAATCTGGCTTTACATGCTGAAAAATAGACTATACTTCATGCCATCGGTGGCAGACATTGCCTAAGGGCAATGTGAGTTACTTATAGTTTTCGCTTCCTTTTAATAGCAAGGGGCGCAAGCGCTTTCAGTGAAATAGGGTTTCACGGATATGAAGCCGCAGATAAGTTTGTAAGGAATAACGATGAACGCGATACGCCAACAAGAATTTTTGTGCCCGCATTGCAGCCACATTAATGCACTTGAAATCAACCCCGCTAAAGAGATGTACATAGAACGGCAGGTTGCCTGTGAAAAGTGTAATACGATAGTGGAAGTAGTACCAGCGGATGGTATTGGAGAACAAATCAACTTAGTCGTATCACTCTCTTCCACTGAATTGCCCATCAGGTAATTCACCACTACCCCATTGTTCAAATTTTTAAGGTAGTGTAGTAACGCCTATTGCTAACGCTGCTTTGTCGAACGTATAGACAGTTGCTCCATCTTTATTTAACTATCTGTCACCCTTTGTTTAGTTAGCTGTAATGCATCTGCAAAATCAGCTCGCTTGGTTTTTGCCGCCCGACTTGATTGGTTTGGCATGTGGCTGCAAGTATCGCACTTGTCAGTTGATATTCTCAAAAGCACAGTTGGTGAAAGAGATATTTGTGAATAACTACCCTTAGTGCAAAAAAGGGGATAATTATCCATAAAATACACAATTAACGGGATAATAATCCCCAATGGATTCAGCATGGCAATTGTAGCGGGTCACAGAAAGCTGTTTCCAAAGCAAAAGAAAATCCTTACAACATTCGTTTTCTCTTGTGCATAAGAAAGCCGCTCGATTGAGCGGCTAATATAAAAACAGGGTTATTTATAGTCGGATAAAAACTATGCCTCTATCAGCTAGCTATTCAGCCTCACTATTCCCCATTCTCTTGATCTTTGAATAAACGAGGAAAAAATAACCAAAGACAACATTGAAGATTAGCGCCATAGTTAATAAAAAAGCTAGCTCTTCAGGCCTGTACAAATCTCTATTTTTCCAAACATAAATTACACACCTAATACTAACAACAATAGCCATTAAGAAGAATAACAGCATTAATGCAGTCACTAAATATTTAAGCCAGTGGTACTGCTCATACTGTATATTTATTTTTGTAAGAACAAGTGCACATATAAAGCTGACTATAGCAATATATACAAATTTCCTATTATTCAAAATCAATCCCAATTAGTAACTGCATCAGATATCATTCTAAAATCTACAGAGACTTCGACACCGAGAAGAATTATAGTTGTTCCAGCACTAAACTTCCCATAGTCGAGATTCGCTGAAGACTCATTGACTTTCCAGCCGACAACTCCACTTTCTCTAGTTATAGATTCCGTACCGTAAATACTACTATTACGTTGTGTGATTTTATCTGCACTGAGGCCCATAGTCAGCTTGCCAAATTGCAACTCTCCGCCCGCACACTTTTCTCCATGAAAACCAAAAGCAGGCCCTAATTTAAACTCAAAAGCTTCACCAAACTTACTTGCATTACGTACCAATTTATCAGCAAAGCCTCTCTTTTGTGCAAAAGCCCCTGCATTACCTTGTATTCCGGTAGTAAAACCGCCACTTCGGCATGTTCCATCCTCATTTTTAATTCTACTACCTGTGCACAAGCCTGTTGGGTCGATAAAATTGACTGGATCATTATGCACATAACCATACAAATTCATTTGGTCGGCGTAGCCAATCGGGTCAGTTTGCAGGAATCGACCTAGCTTTGGATGATAAATCCGTGCTTTGTAGTAATAGAGGCTTGTTCCTTCCAGAAGTATTTGGCCGGTATATCTGAAGCGAGAATTACTGTCATTCATTGGCAAGCCAAAAGCGTCATACTGATGAGTTTGAACAACAGCGCCTGAACTATCTGTTTCCGATATTATGGTCCCTTTTTCATCTGCTAATAAATATCGTTTGTTGGCTGTACCACTCCCTTCATACCAAAGCACAGGATCATCATCTGCAATGCCATGTATATAACGTCGCAAAATACTTCCCGTACTGCTGTACTCCAAAATTAACTCATTGTCGTCGTGTAAGAAGTCCGTTTTATTACCATTAAGATTGTGTTCTGACAGTCTGCCATCGGGGTCGTAACGAAGGTTGAGCGTAGTGCCTGTTGAAGTAGCTCGGGGTAATCTGTTTTGCTTGTCAAAGGTGTGTAGTGGCACAAACAAGCAAACAACGTTGGTTTACCCAGCTAAAGTTAGGTTCACATAGACAAAAACCTATCATTAGCTGGGCTCATAACAGGCCAATCGGCCTGCATCCCGTTTACATCTAAGACTGAAAAAAGCCCTGCCGTAAAATAGGGTCAGTATTAAACACGCCGCCGAGTGCAGCGGTTTTGGTATAGGAATTAGTGTCTCTAATGCCCCGCGCTTTTACGCAGTAATGTGTGGCATTAATACTTACTGCCACATCTTCAGTACCGGCCAGGGTTTGAATGGCAACCAGCACTTGCTGTGTTAGTCGCTCTTGCACTTGTGGTCGCTGCGCGAAGAAGCTCACTAAACGGTTGAGTTTCGACAAGCCGATAACGGTGTCTTTGGGGATATAGGCAACGCTTGCCGTGCCATCTATAGTAACAAAGTGATGTTCACAGGTACTGGTGAGACTGATGTCTGATACTTGCACCGGCTGGTTCAGCTTCATCTTATTTTCAATGACTGTGATCTTCGGAAAATTGCGATAGTCCAGCCCACCAAAAATTTCATTGACGTACATTTTGGCAATGCGTGCAGGGGTTTCGGCTAAGCTGTCATCAGCGCGGTCTAAACCGAGCGTGTCCATGATGTCTGTCATCGCGGCTTCGATGCGAGCGCGCTTTTCGTCATTCGACAACCCATTGTGCACCATGGGTGTTTCCAACCCATGTGCTTCTAATGCCTTTCTAACCAGAATTGCCGATGAGGACAAACCAGGTTCTATTGCATCTCGTACCACTACCGCTTCATTAGATAACATTGCTTTTTTCCGAAACCACCAAATTACTTTATAACGTAAAAATATGCCTTTACAGACCACTTAATCAGTGAAAATGACACAAATTTCATGTTTTAATTTGTGCCAAATGCCATACAACCAAGTACGCATAACTAAACACTAAGGAGCCTGTTTTGCCTCACCCTATTTTGATAACCGGCGCGTCACAACGGGTTGGCTTGGCCATTGCCAATGATTTACTCGCTAAAGGCGAGGCGGTAATAATAACATACCGCACACACAAACCCGCAGTAGATGCGCTCACCGCAGCGGGAGCGACAGCTATTCAGGCCGATTTTAGCACTGACGACGGTATAGCGCGATGCATTGATGAAATAAAAACCAATACCCCGGGTTTACGTGCCATAATTCACAATGCCTCACAGTGGGATTCTGAAAAGCAGCAAACCAATTACGCCCGGCTCTTTGACCAGATGATGCAAATCCATGCTAAAGCGCCTTACCTTTTAAATATGGGGCTTTCCTCACTGCTTTCAAATCCAGACGGCCAGGCTGATATCATCCACATCACTGACTTCGTACAAGACGCCGGCAGTGACAAACATCTGGCCTATGCGGCAAGCAAAGCTGCATTGCACAATTTAACCTTATCATTCGCGCGCTTGCTGGCGCCGAAGGTTAAAGTTAACACCATTGCCCCTGCGCTGTTGATGTTCAATGAACACGACGATGAGGCATATAAACAAAAGGCGTTAGCGAAATCGCTTATGGCCTGCGAACCCGGCGCAACAGCCGCTGTGGACGCAGTAAACTATTTGCTTCGGGCCACGTATGTAACCGGAGAGTCGCTACAGGTAAACGGCGGCCGACACCTCAAATTCAGCTAGTTTTGAACCTTACTGTATTGGTGTATGAAAGAGGGCGAGGTATACTCGCCCAGTCTCTTAACCGCAACTTGTGGATTCCTTCATGACTAATTCCGTTTCTACACTCGTACCCGAGTGGGAAGCCGTTGACGCTGTTATTCTGGCATGGCCTCACGATGCAACTGACTGGGCGCCCTGGCTTGAAGACACGCGGCAAACCTACCTCAATGTAATTAAGGCAGTAAACGCCACCGACGCCGGTGTTATTTTGCTGTGCCGCCCTGATGATATCGCTGACGTAGAGGCTCGTCTTGACGGGTCGGCTAGTGTGCTAATTGTTGGGGCAAAGTACAATGACACCTGGGCCCGCGACTACGCGTTTTTAACCTGTCGTGATGAGAGTGCCGACAACGCCATTGGCCAACCCGTGGAATTCACCTTCAACGGCTGGGGCGAGAAATTCAACGCATCGCGGGATAACGACGTCAATCAACAGTATTTAGCACGCCTATGCCAGTTGCCCATTCAGTCGAGCCAGGTGGTTGCAGAAGGTGGTGCACTAGAAATAGATGGCCACGGTCATTTACTTTCTACCGCCCAGTGTTTGCTTAATCCGAAGCGAAACGGTGCTATGTCCCTTGCAGATTATAAAGAGACTTTCACACAAACCTTAGGCTGCGCGAACTTTACTGTGTTTGAGCACGGGCATCTTGAAGGTGACGACACAGACGGTCACATCGATACGTTAGTGCGTTTTACGCCAGATAGCGGCCTTGTTATCCAGGCTGCTGACAACCGTCCCGACGATGTGCATTTTGCCGGGCTAACAGCACTGTGTGACGAATGCGCGGCCGCGCTCCCTGAGCACAAGCAATTTCGCTTACCCTTGCCCAGCATTTTTAATGATGATGGCGACAGATTACCTGCCTCCTACGCGAACTTTTTGATTTGCAATGGGTCTGTCTTATTTCCCGTATATGGGCAAGAAGAAGACGAACTGGCGCTATCAGTTGCACAACAGGCATTCCCTGACCACCAGATAGTGTCGGTAGACTGCGCACCACTCGTGCGCCAATTCGGCAGCTTGCATTGCATTTCCATGCAAGTGCCCACAAATACACTGCGCAATGACGTTCTGACGCAATTGAAACAAGGGGTAACGGTATATGGCTAAATCAACACTGAAAGTTGGTCTGGTTCAACAGGCTGTGGCAGACAACGACAAAGCCACTAACTGGCAGAAAAGTGCTGAGCAGGTGGCAAAACTGGCTGCAGAAGGCTGTGAGTGTATTTTACTTCAGGAATTACATAGCACCTTGTATTTTTGCCAGGAAGAAGACACTAACGCATTCGATTTAGCTGAGCCCATTCCTGGTCCAGCCACGAACTTTTTTGGCGAATTAGCCGAAAAACACAATATTGTGTTGGTCACATCCTTGTTTGAAAAACGTGGCTCAGGCCTGTATCACAATACCGCTGTGGTATTTGACAGAAGCCGCGAGATTGCCGGGAAGTACCGCAAGATGCATATTCCTGACGACCCCGGCTTTTATGAGAAATTCTATTTTACGCCGGGTGATATGGGTTTCACGCCAATCCAAACCAGCGTAGGTAAATTGGGAGTACTTGTGTGCTGGGACCAATGGTACCCGGAAGCGGCCAGGTTGATGGCGATGGCGGGCGCCGATATCTTATTCTACCCAACTGCAATTGGTTGGGACATGACAGATACGCCGGAAGAGCGTGCTCGTCAGCACGGCGCTTGGCAAACCATTCAGCGTTCTCACTCAGTGGCTAACTCACTGCCTGTTATCGTGGCTAACCGAACCGGCTTTGAGGCGTCACCAGTCGACGGTGACCCTGGGATCCAATTCTGGGGTCAAAGCTTTATCAGCGGTCCACAGGGTGAAATTCTGGCCCAGGCAAGTGCCGATGAAGAACAAACCCTGTCGGTGGAGCTTGATATGGCACGCACTGAAAAAGTAAAACGGATCTGGCCTTATTTCCGCGACCGTCGTATCGACGCTTACGATGAGCTAACTAAACGCTGGCGCGACTAACCGCGTAAATTTTCTTATCAAAGGTGAGGAACACCTCCCTTTCACGGGGCGCTAGCCACGACAATAGCGCTTCGTGATTGATATCCAGACCACCGGTATATTGCCCAAACGCGGGCATGATCATTAACCTGTTATTGCGAACAAAGCACCGCCCGCTAAAACGTCGCCTGGCAATCACTGCCCGGCATTTTGGGTGATAATGCCCCACTACCTGACACAACGCCGAATCGCGTTCGGGCTCATGCTGAAAGACAACACTTTGCCACCTGACCGATTCTACACACATACCGCCCAGCTCGTTGGGGATCACCGGGTCGTGATTGCCAACTATCCAGTACCACTGCTCACATTGCGCTATCAATGCGTGTAAAAGCTCACGCTCTTGAGAAGCCAGCCGCTCAAACGCCCCTTTATCGTGAAAGCTGTCACCTAAACACACCAGGCTTTTAGGACGATAGTCGTCCACAATACATTTAAGCGAGCGTAAGGTAGACAAACTATCAAAATGTGGAATGGGGTTAGCAAATTGTCCGAGATAGCTGCCTTTTTCAAGGTGTAGATCTGATACCACCAGCGCATCACGCTTTGGACAATACAATACCCCTCGCCCGTCGAGCAAAAACGTGTGTTCAGCAAATCGCACAGGTTGCACACGATGTGTTTTCACCGCCTCGTTTAGCCAGTGTTCATCTATCGCCACGAAGCAATGCCTTTATCTCGTCCATCATGTCTTCAGCTTCCTGATATAAATTCGCTTGTTCGATAATGGCATGTGCGCCAGCGCCTTTCACTTGCTCGCTTCGCACATCAAGCAAGATGGGAATAGCCATTGGTGACACCTTGGGTAAATCAATGAATTGTAGTTTATCGTGAAAGCGAATAAGTGTATCAGCCAGGCGCTGTAAATCGAGTAACTCCCGCTCGGCATCACTGCGGGTTACCGTTAACAGTATATGATCAGGGTCGTGTTCCCGCAGCGTGTCATAGATTAAATCAGTGGAAAAGGTTACCTGCTTCATGGTTTTATGGCTGCTGTGATAGTGCTGTTCTGTAAGCCCGCTCACCACTGCCACTTGCCGGAAAGAGCGTTTTAGCATAGGCGCATGCAACATCCAATTTTCCAATTCATCACCCAGAATATCCGGTTGAAACAGAGATGACAGCAAGCTTTCGTTTACCTTCTCCAGCAAGCACACCGACAAACCATAATCTGTCACGGAAAAGCTCAGCGGCTTTAACTTAAGTTTTTCCATGCGACGGGTCATCAACATACCCAGGGTTTGATTGGCTTTTCGTCCCTCAAAGGTATAAAACAGTACGTAGTTTGCCTTGCGATATGGAAATTGCTCAACCAGTACTTTGTTGCTGTCTGGCAAAGCAGAGAACTCACGTTGTAACGTAAGCCATTCCTGCACTTGTTTGGGTAACGACTTCCATGCTTCAGGGCGGTCGAGAATGTGCCTCACGCCATCGGCCAAAAACGTTGACATAGGCATTTGTCCACCGGCATAGCTGGGTATTTTGGGTTCACCGCCTTTAGTGGGTTTGGCGTGTAATTGCATGTCTCTGATGGCTTCGAACCTGAGCACTTCCCCTGCAAACAGGAAGGTGTCTCCTGGCACTAATTGTTGGGCAAAATATTCTTCTACTTCGCCGATTATTTTGCCCTGGTTTCCACGGCGTATGCGCTTTACTTTGAGCCTACCGGCTTCCACAATGGTGCCGATGTTTTGTCGATGTCGTTGAATGACGCGTTTTGAAGCAGGCACAAACTCACCTGGAGCCAGTTCCTCCATTCTTCTGTACCGCTCATAGGCGCGCAATGCGTAACCTCCGTCAACGGTGAACTGCCACAGTCGCTCAAACAAATTGCGCTCAACGCCCTGATAAGGAGGCGCATTAAGCACTTGCTGATAAATAGTTTCAAAAGACGCAGGCGCGCTACACGCGCAATTTAAAATGAACTGGGGCAAGATATCCAGCGCCCCTGGCAACAGAGCGTCGCCGTCGAGTTCACCAGTGGCAATGGCCGACATAGCCGCCTTACATTCAACCGCCTCAAAGCGGTTAGCAGGAACCAGAAGTGCCTGGCTTGGCTCGTTTAGCTTGTGATTCGACCTGCCAATGCGTTGAAGTAAGCGACTCACACCTTTAGGCGCACCAATTTGGATAACTAAATCAACATCCCCCCAATCTATGCCCAGCTCAAGGGCTGAAGTACTTACAATGGCCCGCAACCCGCCGCTGCTCATAAGTGCTTCCGTTTTTCGCCGCTGCTCTTTTGACAGCGAGCCGTGATAAAGCGCTATGGGTAACCCGCTTTTATTCTCCTCCCACAACATCTGAAACACTAATTCTGCCTGGGCGCGGGTATTCACGAACACCAAAGCAGTGTTAGCAGCAGAAATAGCTTCGTACACCTCTGCCATGGCGTAACGCGCCATAAAACCACCAAATGGCATACGCTCGCGGGAATCCAGCAAGCGAATTTTTGGCTTAACAGTGTGAGGTACTTCAATAACGTGGGCCGGCGTACCGGTTTCACCCAACCAGCCTGCAATAGCGGCCGGGTCGGCTACCGTAGCTGACAAACCGATACGTCGCATGTCAGGCGCCAGAGACTGCAACCTGGCAAGGGCCAAGGCGGTAAAATCCCCGCGCTTGTTGGTTACCAAGCTATGTATTTCATCGATGATCACAGTTTTCAAACCGCGAAAAATTGTTGGCGCATCTGCGTAAGAGAGCAGCAACATTAAAGATTCCGGCGTGGTCAGTAATATGTTTGGGGGCTTTTTACGCTGACGCTGCCGCTTATGTGAAGGCGTATCTCCCGTGCGCGTTTCTATGGTCACAGATAAAGACATGGCCTCTACAGGGTCCATCAGGTTTCGTTGAACGTCGTTAGTGAGGGCTTTCAATGGCGAAATATATAAGGTGTGCAAACCACTCTGCGGTTGCCGGTATAAATCGACCAGCGATGGTAAAAAACCTGACAAAGTCTTACCTGCGCCAGTAGGGGCAATAAGCAAAGTGGCATGATTGGCTTGCGCTGCGCTGAGCATACTGCGCTGATAATCCCGCAGCGACCATCCCCTGGAACGAAGCCATTGATAAAAAGGTTTTGGAAGTCTTGAAGCCATAGCCGTTCATGTTTTTCTGGTAATACGCAAAAAAGAACATAGTGGTTTACCTTCGGGTTCGGCGTGGTCGTTTTGGAGTGATGAAAGAGTCATCTAAAAATATAACTACCTCGTATAAGTGCGACACTTATCATTTTGTTGGGAGTTAGCGTTGCACCCGGAAAACTGGATGTCGATTGAACCCCCAGGCCTGTATTGTGCGCCTGCTGATCTCTACATTGACCCAATGCAGCCCGTTTACAACGCTGTGGTTACACATGGTCATGCCGACCACGCCCGGGCCGGTCACGAACAGGTGTACGCCACCGCCCAAACGTTGGCCATCATGAAAACCCGCTACGGCGAGGACATGGCCAAGCACACCATAGCGCTACCTTATGAGTCACCGGTTGAATTAGGCGATACTGACGACCCGGTTACTATGACCCTGTTTCCAGCGGGTCACATTCTTGGTTCCAGCCAGGTGTTGCTGGAATACCGTGGTAGCCGGTTAGTGATATCAGGCGATTACAAACGCCGTCCCGATCCCACATGTGAACCATTTAAAGTTACGCCATGTGATGTGTTCATCACCGAGGCCACTTTCGGACTGCCAGTTTTCACGCACCCGCCTATCAGTAAAGAAATTGACAAACTGTTGTCCTCGTTGCGCGTTTTTCCTGAACGCTGTCATCTGGTTGGTACCTACGCACTGGGTAAGTGTCAGCGAGTACTCATCGCATTGCGTGAGGCAGGATATCACCAACCCGTTTATGTACATGGTGCTCTGCTTAAACTATGTGATTTGTATCAGCAGCAAGGTATTGAACTGGGCGACATTATCGCGGTTTCAGAGGTTGACGATAAAAGCACACTGGCCGGAAAGATTGTACTTGCGCCCCCCTCAGCGCTGGCTGATCGCTGGTCCCGTTCTTTGCCGAATGTGCGAACCGTCATGGCATCAGGTTGGATGCAAATACGCGCTCGCGCCCGGCAACGACAGGTGGAATTGCCACTGATCATATCTGATCACTGTGATTGGCCTGAACTGGTTCAAACCCTCAATGATGTATCGCCCAAAGAAGTCTGGGTGACTCACGGCCGGGAGGATGCACTCACCTATCAGGCCACTCAAATGGGCTTTAAAGCAAAGGCCTTGTCAATGATTGGCTACGATGACGAGGAAGAAACGGGGTAATGGAAGCATTTAGCGACTTATTAGAACAGTTATACTTTACCAGCAGTAATAACGCTAAAGCTGCGCTGATAGAGGACTATCTGAAACGAACGCCCGACCCGGACAGAGGCTGGGCCATTGCCGCCATTGCCGGTGAGCTCAAGTTTGACTTTTTCAAACGCAATACCATCAAAACACTGATCCTTGAGCAGGTCGACGAGACCCTTTTCGCTCTGAGTTATGACTATGTTGGCGAGATGAGTGAAACCGTTGCCCACCTTTGGCAGTCTACTGAGGAAGTACAAGACCCTTCGCCGCTACCCGGTTTACATGCGTTGGTCGAAAGTTTCAGCAATGCAAAAAAAACCGAAGTTAAACCGCTGCTTACTTCATTGTTAAACCGTATGACTGCGGCGCAAC
Source organism: Alteromonas sp. AWQ4_252 (assembly GCF_056158205.1). Classification (NCBI taxonomy): domain Bacteria; kingdom Pseudomonadati; phylum Pseudomonadota; class Gammaproteobacteria; order Alteromonadales; family Alteromonadaceae; genus Alteromonas; species Alteromonas sp. AWQ4_252. Next base: position 209,217 of record NZ_JBSWSV010000001.1, read on the forward strand.
GCTGGGCTCTGCTTAAACTGGGCACGCGCGGATTACGTGTGGGTGTTTCTTCACGCAGTATTAAACAAATTCTCGCCCGCTATGGCAATGTGGATGTGAATGAAATTGAAGCCCTGTGGCACGGTGTGTCGCCGCCTTACACCGGGTTACTAAGCTGGCTTGACGGTAAGGGGGAAAAGCCAGATATTTCAGGCGAAGTCACCTTCCATCCGGTCATGCTGGCTCATCCTATCGACGACGAGACGCGAGACAGCATCGACCCCACTGCCTGGCAAATTGAACCCAAACTCGATGGCATACGGGTGCAGCTCGTGTCCAAACCAAACGGCAAAGCACTGTTTAGTCGCACTGGCGACGACATTAGCCACGGTTTTCCAGATTTACTCGACACCATTGAACATATGGGTGTGCTGGACGGCGAACTACTGATCATGCACGACAAGGAAGTAGACACCTTTAATCAGTTGCAACAGCGCCTAAACAAAAAACGTCCTACGAAAAAACTCATGCAAGCCTTACCCGCGGCCATGGTCGTGTACGATGTTCTGTCTTTAGAGGGGCAATCTCTTTCCGATTTGCCCTTATCTGCACGTCGTCAGGCACTAGAGCAATTCTTCGGGAAACGCCCATCTCCACGTTTGCATTTATCAACCTGCTTTAGTCCAGACTCAACAGCCGCTCTTTATGCTCTGCATCACCAGGTGTGCGAAGATATCGCGGTGGAAGGGTTAATGCTTAAGCGCAAAGATAGCCTGTACACACCCGGCAGACCAAAAGGACAGTGGTATAAGTGGAAGCGAGATCCCTTGTTGGTAGACGCGGTTATCATGTACGCCCAACGGGGTCATGGAAAGCGTTCCAGCTATTACTCCGACTTTACTTTCGGTGCATGGCAAGACGATACTCTGCTGCCCATTGGAAAAGCGTACTCCGGCTTTACCGATGAGGAACTCAAAAAGTTAGATAATTGGGTTAGGCGTCACACTACCGGCCGATTTGGCCCGGTGAAAGAAGTAAAAAAGGAACTGGTCGTGGAAGTTGCTTTCGATGCCGTACACCCGTCGGGGCGTCACAAATCGGGCGTGGCGTTGCGCTTCCCTCGTATCCACCGCATCAGGTGGGACAAGCCCGCTGTCGAAGCCGACACTCTGGACACGGTAAAATCGATGATAGAAGCAAGCCAAGGCGATTAGCAGCGTTTTACGCTATCGAGTGTTAACTACGCGCTGTGCTTATAGCAACACAAATAATTGACTGACACAGAAGACGTCTGTCGCCATTGATTGTTCATGGGGTTAAGGGCAAATCCACACTGACTTTTACGAACAAACGACGTGCCCACCCACTCGTCCATTTCTTTTGGCGTTACAAATTTACGCCAATCATGGGTACCAACAGGCAAATAGCGCATGATGTATTCAGCGCCAACAATGGCAACCAAATAGCTTTTTAGTGTGCGATTTATAGTTGCTAAAATGAGCAGGCCTCCAGGCTTCACCATGGCGGCGCAATCTTGTATCAGGGCGTATTGATCCGGCACGTGTTCTACCACCTCAGCATTGATGACCACATCGTATGTTTCCCCTTTTCGTGCCCAGTCTGCAGCCAGGCTGTGATGATAATTAACCTGTAAATTTCGCTGCTGTGCGTGCCGTTTGGCCACTTCTACACTCACCGCACTGGCGTCGATACCAGTTACCTCTGCACCGCGTACCGCCAATGGCTCGCAGATTAATCCCCCGCCACTGCCAACATCCAAGACAGACAACCCATTAAACAACTTGTCGGCTGCCCCATGGGGTTTAAAGTGTTTGTTAATGGCAGAAACAATATGCTCGACCCGCGCCGCGTTAAAAGCCAATGCGGTTTTATATTTACCGTTTGGATCCCACCAGCTCTCGGCGAGGGCATCAAACCGTGCGATCTCATCCTCACTGACGTTTGCAGATGAAACTGGGTCTGATAACTGGCTTTTATCAAGCATTACATTCTCCACATAATAGTAATTGGCGCTGTGCCTGCGTTGCTTTTTGCGATACGTTTGTTTTATTACGTTGAAAAACAGAGTTCCGCTTTATGGCAAATGAAAAAAATGTGTATGGCCGGCCGTTACAGCTGTGCTGTGGAAATACCGGGTTTACCCGGGAGGGGTTTTGCTATGTCCCTGCATCAGATGTTGGCAATCACAGTGTTTGTGCGGTAGTCGATGAGCCCTTTTTGGCTTACTCAGTAGACCAGGGCAATGATTTAGTCACACCCCGCCCCGAACTTGCCTTTGAAGGACTTAAGCCCGGTGACAAGTGGTGTTTATGTGCCGCAAGATGGTTAGAGGCTTATCGTGCTGGCGTTGCCCCCAGAGTTAATCTGGCGGCAACCCATCAAAAAGCCCTTGATGTCATCCCATTGGAAACCCTTGAGATGTACGCACTGGACGCGTTGTAAACGCGCTTTTTTGCCTCGCTGTTAAGGCGTGCGGATCACCATCAAACGGGTCTCCGTCATGTCTTTGATAGCATAGCGAATGCCCTCCCGGCCAAGGCCAGAATCTTTGACGCCGCCGTAAGGCATGTTGTCTACGCGCCAACTTGGCACATCGCCAATCACAACACCACCCACGTCTAATACGTCCCAAGCTTTATGCGCTTTGTACAAATCGCGGGTAAATATGCCGGCTTGCAAGCCGTACCGACTGTTATTCACTTCTTTGAGGGCGTCGTCAAAATCGCTGAACTTCATGAGCACTGACAACGGCCCAAAGGCTTCTTCTGCGCTCGCATCACAAGACGCGGGTACATTTTCCATTACCGTGGCCTCCAGCATGGCACCATTTCGCGTTCCACCACATAAAATCGTGCCTCCCGCTTCATGGGCTTTGCTGATCCACCCCTCCAGTCGCTCAGCTTCTGACTCGGAAATCATTGGCCCGATGAAGGTATTTTCATCGGCAGGGTCTCCGGAAACTAAAGATGAAACCCGCTTAACAAATTTCTCGCGAAATACATCGTAGATTTTATCGTGAAGCAATATACGCTGAACACTGATACAACTTTGCCCGGACTGATAATAAGCACCAATGATAATGCGTTCGATGGCATCGTCTATGTCCGCGTCTTCATCGACGATACACGCTGCATTACCGCCCAATTCAAGTACTACGGGTTTCTTTCCGGCTTTGGCTTTAAGCGCCCAGCCAACATCGGGGGAGCCGGTAAAGCTCAATAGTTTTAATCGCTCGTCTGTGGTGAACAAATCAGCACCGTCACGACTACAGGGCAAAATAGAAAACGCCCCTTCCGGCAGGTCAGTTTCTGCTAACACTTCACCAATGATTAACGCACCTATGGGTGTACGCGAGGCCGGTTTAAGTACAAAGGTGCAGCCTGCCGCAATGGCCGGAGCCACCTTGTGCGCAGCCAAATTCAGTGGAAAGTTAAAAGGCGAAATGAACGAGCAAGGACCAATAGGCACTTGTTTTGTCATTCCCTGATAACCACTGGCTCTGGCCGAGATTTCCAGATTCAGTACTTCACCTTCAATGCGCACGCTCTCTTCTGCTGCAATCCGGAAGGTATCAATGAGTCTTGTAACCTCACCTTCGGCATCTTTAATAGGTTTACCCGCTTCAATACACAAAGCTTGTGCCAGTTCGTCTTTGCGTTCAGTGAACCGTGCAACACAGTGATCCAGTACCGCTTTGCGCTCATAAGGTTTTAATGCAGTCATGGCTGGCTGGGCATCTTCGGCTGCCTGAATCGCTTTATCGATGGTATCAGCGTCAGCTTTTGCCACGCGCGTCGCAGGCTCTCCGGTATACTTGTTCGTCACGACTAAATCTTCGTTTGCGTAAACGGGTTTACTGGCCAAATAGTAGGGATAGCTGTCTTTCAACATAAAAAGACTCCTTATAATTGTTTACTGAGTTCGCGAATGGTGTGGTTCAGCGTTTTGTCATTCATACTGTAATCAACGGGGCAATCGATAAGATGCACCCCCGGAGTGTTAAGGCAATGTTCAATGGTTTCCCCCAGTTCATCGGTTGAGGCAATACGCCAGCCTGACGCGCCATAGCTGTTAGCATATTGAACTAAGTCGGGGTTGCCATAATCAAGACCAAAATTGTCAAAATCCATATGCGCCTGCTTCCATTTAATCATGCCGTAAGCATCATCTCTTAGCACAATTACCGTAAGGTGAAGCCCCAGGCGAACAGCCGTTTCCAGCTCCTGACTATTCATCATAAAGCCGCCGTCACCGCACACGCTTATCACCTGTTTTTCAGGGTGTACGAGCTTGGCCGCAATGGCTGATGGCAGCCCTGCGCCCATTGATGCCAGAGCATTATCCAGCAACAGGGTATTGGGATGGTAGGCCGGATAATTCCTGGCAAACCAAATCTTATATACCCCGTTGTCCAGGGTGACTATACCGTCCTCTGGTAGCGCTTTTCGCACGTCTCTGACAAAACGCTCCGGTAATACAGGGAACCGTCCGTCATCCTCCGCTTCGCCGCGGTGTGCGACGTAAGCATCATGTACATCTTTGTAGAAATTAAGCTTCCAGTCTTTTTGAGGTGTAATAGCTTCTTTAATTTGCCACACGCTGTTGGCAATATCGCCGACGACTTCTAACTGTGGAAAATACACGGGGTCTACAGCGGCAGCATCAAAATTAATATGTATGACTTTCTTGCCATCGTCATGCATAAAGAATGGCGGTTTCTCTACCACATCATGCCCGACATTGATGATCAAATCGGCCCTGCTGATAGCGCGATGAACGAAATCTCCGTCTGAGAGAGCCGTGTTGCCTGCAAATAACGGATCACTTTCATTTAATACGCCTTTCCCCATTTGCGTGGTAACAAAGGGAATACCGGTTTTATCTACGAACTCTCGCAGCATTTTGGCAGTTAGCTTGCGATTCGCGCCAGCCCCTATCAATAACAAAGGCGAGCTGGCTGACTCAATCATATCAACGGCTGCAGCAATGGCTTTGTATTCAGCAATGGGGCGTCGGGTGTAGCTGGGTGATAAAAGCGGTGCACTGGTTTTCTCTGCCGCAATGTCTTCAGGTAATTCGATGTGAACTGCACCGGGGCGTTCTTCTGAGGCAATGCGAAACGCTTCTCTCACCACAGAGGGTATTCGATCACCGCTGACAATTTGACTGGTGTATTTGGTGATAGGGCGCATCATATCGACCACATCAATAACCTGAAACCGCCCTTGTTTACTGGTTTTGATTGGCTTTTGCCCGGTTATCATCAACATGGGCATCGCACCCAGTTGTGCATAAGCCGCTGGCGTAACCAGGTTCGTTGCTCCAGGACCTAACGTAGACAAGCACACGCCAACTTTGCCAGTCAACCTGCCATAGGTGGCCGCCATAAAGCCTGCGCCTTGTTCGTGTCTGGTGAGGATCAACTTAATAGAGGATGTTCGTAAAGATTCCAGTAAGTCGAGGTTTTCTTCCCCCGGAATACCAAATATGTATTCAACCCCTTCTGCTTCAAGGGCTCTCACGAAGAGATCAGATGCTTTCATTGCGTATCGCGCTCCTCAACGTTTGTGGTTGTGTTAGGAGTGCTACGGCGCTTAACCAAAATGCGATTACAACAATGTCAGTTTTCAGACGAATGACGGTTTAGTCAGGTAACTGGCTTTCCCAATTTTTAAGCTTTTCTGCGGTATTTTTGTCCACGTTGTGCTTGTTATTACTCACCCACCACTTTTCCATGATACGTACATTGCTTCGGTTCGATTTGTAAAACACATCAGCTATATCACCCACGATAGGAATAAAGCCAAGCACAAAGTCTATGAGCGTATTTCGCATCATGCTCGAAATAAGTGCCTTCGGCATGCCCATTGATTTCCCGAGCAAGATGATGCGCAACCCCGCAAGCAGCATAAGCGCATCACCAGCACCTGGAATAAGGCCGACAAGTGAGTCAAGACCAATACGCAAAGGCACAAAAGGAATCTTCACTGCAGTATCGAGCGCATTTGCCCACGCCTGTGCTTTGGTCAGAGCTTCTGGTGCTTTAAACTCACTGTCGTTATTCATATTAGCGGTCTGCTCCCAGCGCTTTAGCTCGTTGTTCACGGCCAGCTATATCAGGTTGAATCGTCCAGCCGTGGAGATTGGTTTTAATCAAATCAAATAACATCTCAATGTGTTCTGCGCCGTCATTAAGTGCGGGGATGTATTCGTAGCGCTCGCCTCCCGCCTCGACAAAATACTCTCTGTTCTCTTCACCTATTTCTTCAATAGTTTCCAGGCAATCGGCTGAAAAACCGGGACACATGACCTGAACAGACCTGACACCTTGTCCTGGCAGCCCTTTTAAAGTCTCATCGGTATAAGGTTTTAGCCATTCTTCACGACCAAATCGCGATTGAAAGGTTGTCATATACTCATCAGCAGACAGACCCAGCGCTTCCCCCACCAATCGCGAAGTTTTGTAACACTCACAATGATACGGGTCGCCATTGGTTAGATACCGCTTTGGTATACCGTGATAGGACATAATGAGTTTGTCGGCCCGACCTTCCTTAGCCCAGTGTTCCCGAACACTGTTTGCTAATGCAGCTATGTAAGCAGGATTGTCGTGATAATGTGTGATGAAGCGCAACTCGGGCATCCAGCGTCGGTGGGTAAAATCAGCAGCAACCGCATCAAATGTCGACGCAGTGGTGGATGCGCAATATTGTGGATACAAAGGCAGCACCACTAACTTTCGCACGCCCTGGGATAACATATTGTCGATGACATCCGATACGGCAGGTTGGCCATATCGCATGGCAAAATCAACCACCACATTATCGCCGTATTCGGCTCGGCAGCGCGCTGCAATAGCGTTTTTCTGCTTGCGTGTGATAGCCAGTAGTGGCGAGCCTTCGTCAGTCCATACAGTAGCGTAGGCCTGGGCAGAACGTTTAGGTCTGATATTCAGGATCACGCCATTGAGGATCATCCACCATAACAATCGCGGCACTTCTACCACCCTGGGGTCGGATAAAAACTCTCGTAAATAAGGCTTTAACGCTTGCTTCGTGGGCGCTTGAGGGGTTCCCAAGTTGGTTACCAGCACACCGATTTTATCTGCTTGTCCATGCGTAAAATAATTGCTGTTCTTATATTTCATACCACTTCTACCTGAAACAAAATGACACCTTAAATGAGAACAACACGGGTAACTTTCGCATAGTCTCAAAATTAGTGATTAATGATAATAGTATACTGGTTAAACCGCAGGATTGATCCAAATGCTGGTGTTTTAAATTCGATTGGATTGTTCGGGTATAGCGATGAAACAGGAAGGACAGAAAATGTGCCAGCAGACGAAGTCCTGCTGGCACAAAGTAATTTAAGGTTGATAGTAGGTAGCAGCTCCTGGTCCAACTGGCATCCCCAACAAGAATACCCAGACGAAAAACAGAATAGTCCAGCCGACAATAAACACCATCGAATACGGCAACATCATGGCTATAAGTGTTCCCATGCCGACGTCTTTGCGATAACGGGCCGCCATTGCCAGAATAAGTCCGAAGTAGCTCATCATAGGCGATATCACGTTGGTTACCGAGTCGCCAATTCGATATGCCGCTTGAATAACCTCTGGTGCATAACCTAGCAGCATCAACATAGGTACAAAAATAGGAGCGGTTACCGCCCATTGCGCTGAAGCACTGCCCAACGACAAATTGACCATACCACACATAAGAATAAACAATATAAATACAGACGGACCGTCTAACCCGGCTGACTGCAACAATGCTGCCCCTTTTACCGCGAGAAACGTACCTAGGTTTGTCCATTTGAAAAATGCAACAAACTGGGCAGCGAAGAACACCAGTGTGATGTACAAGCCCATGGACCCCATACTCTTAGACATGGCATTGATAATATCGCGGTCGTTTTTCATCGAGCCCACCACCCGGCCGTAGACAAAGCCCGGGATGGCAAAGGTAATGAAAATAAACGCGACGATGCCTTTTAAAAACGGAGAGCCAGTTACACCGCCTGTGTCTGGATTGCGCAACGGACCGTTCTCCGGCACCACGGTAAGGGCCAACACTGCGCATACCACCACAAATGCGATACCAGCCATAACCAGCCCTTTCTTTTCCAGTGCTGTTGGCGCGTCCATAGATTGATTATCCAAGGGAACAGAGGCGTCATTTTCGTTGTACACACCCAGGCGGGGCTCAACGACTTTTTCCGTCACCAGCGTGCCCATGAGGGCAATAATAAACGTGCTGATAAACATAAAATACCAATTCACTTCTGGCCCCACTGTGTAACCTGGGTCAATCATATGAGCCGCGGCTTCAGTAATCCCGGATAACAACGGGTCAACAGTACCTAATAGTAGATTTGCGCTATAGCCTGCCGATACGCCAGCGAAGGCAGCGGCCAAACCCGCTAACGGGTGCCTTCCTAAAGAGTGAAAGATCATTGCAGCTAAAGGAATGAGTACCACATAGCCTAATTCAGAGGCGGTGTTCGACAAAATACCCGAAAAGACAATAGCAAATGTCACTACCCGTTTCGGTGCCCCCATAACCATTGAACGCATAAGTGCAGATAACATTCCCGAATGCTCAGCAACAGATACACCGAGCAGCGCAACCAGCACTGTCCCTAAGGGAGCAAAGCTAGTGAAATTAGTGACCAGCCCGGTAACGATGCGTTGTAAACCTTCAGCGCTCATCAGTGATATGACTTCAATCATGCCGTCAGCCTCTCGCCCTTTGGCGCCTTCAGGGCGTGGGTCTGCCACAGCAATATCGAAATAGCCTAGAACACCGCTTAATACAACGATGAAAACAGATAAAAGCGCAAATAGTGTGATTGGATGGGGTAGCAAATTCCCTAGCCACTCTACGGTAGCTAAAAAGCGCGCAAACCATCCACTCTGCGCTGCGTCATTGGATGACGGCGCCTGAGATTGATTGGTACTCACGGTGAACCTCTGTCGTTTTATGGTGCAACACTTCTTGTGTCGTCACATTTTATAATCGGCGATAGTATAACGGAGATTGTATCTTCTAGCAGCAACAAGGCAGCAAATCGGCGATTTTCCATACTTTTTGACTATAAAAAACAAGCAGATTTAAGTGATATAAAAAAACCCGCGATGTCGCGGGTTTTTTCAAAGGTAGAAATTATTTGCCTGAAGCATTGTTCAGGTACTTAAAGAATTCGCCATCCGGGCCGAGCACCATGACATCTTCTTTATTACTAAAGCTCTTGCGGTAAGCATCCATACTTCGAAGGAAGCTGTAAAACTCAGGGTTTTTCGCGTATGTGTTAGCATAAATTTGAGCTGCCAGTGCATCCCCTTCACCACGAACCTGGCGAGCATTTCGCTCCGCATCCGCCTGCATTACCGTTACTTTAGCGTCAATATCTGCGCGAATTACTTCAGCTTGTTCCTGACCTTCAGAGCGGTGTTCACGAGCCACTGCTGCACGTTCAGCGCGCATACGCTGGAAAATAGCGTTACTGACTTCATTAGGCAGGTTGATTTGCTTAACGCGAACATCAACAATTTGAATACCCAACTCGCTTGACGAATCACTCGCTTGCTCCATCGCCTGGTTCATAAGCGCAGAACGCTCACCAGAAACAATCTGTGAAATTGTGCGGGTACCAAATTCTGAACGCAATCCGTTGTTTACCTTCTGCTTAAGCAAGGCTTCAGCCTGGAGCTTGTTCCCACCTTGAGTAGCCAGGTAGTACTTCGCGAAGTCATTAATTTTCCATTTAACATACGAATCCACGATCAAGTCTTTTTTCTCAGCTGTCACAAACCGGTCCGGCGCATCGTCCAGTGTTTGTATACGCGCATCTAAACGTCTGACCGTATCGATAAGCGGATATTTAAAATGCAAACCTGGAGCAAAAACCCGGGTTTCACCAGTGGCATCGTCCCGCTGAACTTTACCAAACTGAATAACGATAGCCCGTTCACCTTCCGATACCACGAATAGAGAACCAGATAAGAGAATGGCAAACAGCACAACAACTGCAATTAATAGATTCTTCATGACTTATTGCCCTCCATCTCTAAATCGACTGTCGCGGATTCCAGAGCTCGTGCTGGTACCGCGTGACGAATCACCGGATGTCGACATAGGCGCACTCTGATACGAGGTAGCATTGTTCCGGCTTTGCGTGTTTGCGCTACGCTGTTCCATTATTTTATCCAATGGCAGATACAACATGTTGTTGCCACCTTCACTGTCTACCAGGATTTTACTGGTATTGCCCAGAACAGCTTCCATGGTCTCAATATAGATCCGATCGCGGGTCACCTGCGGTGCAGCTTCAAACTGAGGCAGCAATTCAGAGAAGCGCGCCACTTCACCCTGGGCTTCCAGAATGACGCGTTCTTTATAAGCCTGTGCTTCTTCGTTCATGCGGTTAACCTGACCACGGGCACGAGGCTCTATTTCTCTGGCATAGGCTTCTGCTTCTCGAATGAAACGTTGTTCATCTTCCTGAGCCGCAATTGCATCATCAAATGCGTCTTTCACTTCTTCAGGCGGACGAGCGTCACGGAAGTTCATATCGGTGATAACAACGCCTAAATCATAAGGTTCAAGAATAGCTTGCAGCTCTTCCCAAACTCGTTGACGGGTCACCTCACGGCCATCTGTCAGAACATCATCCATTTGGGAGTGCCCGACAACGTAACGGATCGCACTGTCTAAAGCCTGGCTCAAACTAAGCTCTGGACTGGTGACGGCAAAAGTCCAACGGTAAGGGTCAACAACACGAAACTGCATTTCCATTTGCACCCGAACTACGTTCTCATCTTCGGTAAGCATGGAACCGCTTGACGCCTGATCCCGAATAGAAGTTACGTCCACAGGAATAACGGTGTCGATAAATGTTGGTTTCCATCGCAAGCCCGGCTCTACCTGTTTGGAATACTCACCAAACCGCAGCACGACACCGCGCTCAGATTCACGGATGGTGTAAAAACCACTGACTACCCAAACGACAATCAGCAATGTTGCGATGACGGCAATGCCCACGGTGCCAAGACTTTTGCCTGAGCCACCATTACCACCACCCATTTTACCGAATTTGCCAAACAGTTTTTTGAATACATCATCCAAATCAGGTGGCCCTTCATCACGGCCACCGCGATTTTTCCACGGGTCATTATTTTTGCCACCCGGCTCATTCCAAGCCATGCTGATACTCCATAAGAGGTTATTAATTTAATTAGAAAATCTTTTCATCGCCGTTATCACAGACATTAATGGTGTACGACATAGCCAGATAAACCACTGTCTAACCGCTTTTCCAGGCGGTTCCAGTCAGCGGTTGGCATTTTAACGTCAACAACCCAGTCTCCATCGGCATCGTACTGCTCACTGGAAATACAGTTTAACTCATACAAAACACCACGTAGTTTACTGTGTGCAGGAGGAATACGTAAGGTATAACTCACCATGCTCTTGCCAAGGCACTCAGTTAACGCCTGACTCAGTAACTCCACACCCTCACCTGAGTGCGCAGACAGCCAAACACGAGTAGGTATACCTTCCTCGTTTCTTTCAATACGCGGTGGAACATCATCCAGTTTATCAATCTTGTTACAGATTATTAATTGTTGAATGTCGTCGGCTTCAATTTCTTCCAATACCTCGTTCACTTCATCCATGGTTTCACGATAATTGGCTTCAGCAATATCTACCACGTGAAGCAGTAAGTCTGCTTCCTGTGTTTCCTGTAGGGTCGCTTTAAAAGCCGCTACTAGATCATGGGGCAAGTGACGAATAAAACCAACCGTATCTGCTAAAATAGCCGGTCCGGCATCTTTAAGCTCAATTTTTCTGAGCGTAGGATCGAGCGTAGCAAACAGTTGGTCAGCTGCATACACATGGGCATCAGTAATGGTGTTAAAAAGTGTGGATTTACCAGCATTGGTATAGCCGACCAGGGAAACGGTGGGAATTTCCGCCCGCTTTCTGGAGCGCCGGCCCTGCTCCCGTTGTTTCTGCACCTTTTCTAAACGGCGTAGGATGGCCTTGATCCGCCCTCTGAGAAGACGACGGTCTGTTTCCAACTGAGTTTCACCAGGACCACGCAAGCCTATACCACCTTTTTGTCTTTCAAGGTGAGTCCAGCCACGAATAAGGCGTGTAGAAATGTGTCTTAATTGCGCGAGTTCGACTTGTAGCTTACCCTCGTGGGTACGAGCTCGCTGCGCAAAAATATCCAAAATAAGGCCTGTTCTGTCTAGAACCCGACACTTACAGATAGATTCGAGATTCCGCTCCTGAGAAGGAGACAGCGCATGGTTGAATATGACGACATTCGCTTCATGCGCTCTTACTGCGGAGGCGATCTCTTCAGCTTTACCGGAACCAACAAAATACTTGGCATGAGGCGCACTACGCGACGTTGTTAATACGTCTACCGCATTTACACCTGCTGAAGACACAAGTAATTCCAACTCGGCCAAATCTTCCTTGCTGTTTTCATCAGCAAAGTTTACATGAACAAGAACAGCCTGTTCACCGGCTTCATAACGGTCAAACAAGCAACGTACCTTTTGTATTATTCACTTTTAGTATTTTCAGAATCCCCTTGGGTTGAACTGGGCATGGTGATCGCACGAGATGGCACCACTGTAGAGATAGCGTGTTTATACACCATCTGACTAACTGTGTTTTTAAGTAAAATCACGAACTGGTCAAATGATTCTACTTGCCCCTGAAGTTTTATTCCATTCACGAGATAAATGGAAACAGGTATACGTTCTTTTCTCAACGCATTCAAAAATGGGTCTTGTAGTGATTGCCCTTTAGCCATCTGAAATCCTTAATTTTTATTATTTCTATGACATGCCAAATAGCATGCCACCGCGCCTAATGTATAACACACTCAAAAATCAAAGTGTGAGTTTCGACAAAATTTTTGCCAAATTATTGTTATCAAACGTGTCCAGCCAGTGGAGTGAGGGCCAACCTCTCAGCCAGGTCAACTGTCTTTTTGCCAATTGGCGAGTAGCTATGATACCCCTCTCACGCATTTCTGCATAGTCGATTTCTCCAGCCAGGTATTGCCATGCCTGTCTGTAACCAACCGAACGTACGGCCGGCAAGTCTTCATGTAAATCGCCCCGTGCGTACAACGTTTTTACTTCTTCAATAAAACCCGCTTCCAGCATGGCGTCAAATCGTTGCGCTATGCGCTCGTGTAACACCGACCTATCAGCAGGCGCTATGGCAAACTGTGTGATGTCATAAGGACAAGGTTCACCTTTTTCAGCCTGCCAGGAAGTCAACGTACGCCCCGTGGCTCTATAAACTTCCAATGCTCTCGTCAGGCGCTGAGGATCGTTGGGATGAATTCTCCCGGCACTCACAGGATCAACCCGCATCAACTCATCATGTAACACCTGCCACCCAGAAGAGGCCGCTTCGAGATTTATCTGGGCACGTACCGCCTCGTCAGACCGAGGTAAGGGCGAAATACCTTTTATCAAGGCATTGAAGTACATCATCGTACCACCAGCCAATACAGGTAATTTGTTACGGCCGTGTATTTCTTCAATACACTTTAAGACGTCTTGCCGAAACTCTGCGACGGAATAAGCTTCTGCCGGATCCCGTATATCAATAAGCCAATGGGGCACGGCCGCCAATTCTTGCCGGGTTGGCTTAGCAGTACCAATGTCCATTCCCCGGTAAATCAGCGCTGAGTCCACACTGATAATTTCGCAAGGTGTCGTTTCCGCCAACGCCAGGGCCAGCCCCGTTTTTCCTGAAGCCGTAGGCCCCATAATACTCACCACCGGCCGAGAAGACGTTATAGTCATAAACGCCCCCAGCCTTTCAGGATAGCATCCATTGGCTTTTCTTGCCCAAATTGTGTCAAAGTCGTGAGCAGCTCACTTTGTGAGCGCTGGGATAGGTCATCCCACAATGCCGCTCGGATATCTCCGGGTAACTCAACCCCTGATGAAAGAGAATTTACCACATCTTCTAATGTGTTCTGGCCTGATGAGAGCATTTCCGGAAACCATTTCACCCACGGAAAATGCCTGCACCCAGCGGGCACTTGTTGAAGTAAGTATTTCCCGGCTACTTTTTTCACGGAAAAATGATGTGCTGTGAGCACATCAGCCACCCTGTCACCAGAACCCTCCGCCGCAACGGAAACCGGCATTAACAAAGGCTGCGACGTACTTGCCTGACACACCTGCTTGTGCACCCATTGTGAAAGTATAGTCGTTATATCAAAAAGCCAACATGCATTTTTATGCCGGTAAAGTCTTACATATTCATTTAAGGTTAAATACTGGACATCAGTCGTAGCTGGATCAAAACGATCTGCTGACATTAATGCGCTGTATTGCTCTGCCACTGCACCAGTTAAATGGCGAGTCGAAGGCCCAGGCGACCCCGAAGAGCGGCCAAAACTGGGCTCAGTGCGCTTTTGAGCGCCAGACTGGTAGCTATTCCCCCCCGTCGGTGCCGATAAGCTGGCAGGAGTCATATCAGATGGTTCTTGTCTCAATGGCCTGATGTAGTCATGGCTTGGTTCAGCATAATGTCCATTGTCTTCATCGTTACCCTCTGACAATGCATCGGCCACGGCTTTACAGATGAAATCATGAACCAGGCGGCTCTGCTGAAAACGCACTTCATGTTTGGCCGGATGAACGTTCACGTCAACGTCCTTTGGCGGCACACACAGATACACCACAAACGAGGGTTGCTCTAGTACACCCCATACACTCTCATACGCCTGTCGAATGGCATGTAAAATGAGCTTATCCCGCATTCCTCTGCCATTCACAAAGCTAAACTGGCAATCGGTACTACTGCGCAACATGCTTTCATCGCCCAGCCACGCTTCAATTTTCATTCCATGAGTTTCTGTTACCACATGCAGGGCACTGTTCAAAAACTTTTGCCCCATTACCGCACCAATGCGCTGTGAAAGGGGGTCAGAGCCAGAAGTCATGTATCGTCTTACTACTTTACCGTTATGCTTCAGAATAAAACTCACGTTTGAGTGACTTAAAGCAATTCGGCGCACCACATCTTCGATATGCTGGAATTCAGTTTTCTCAGTGCGCAGAAATTTGCGTCTGGCTGGCGTATTATAAAAAAGGTCTGCAACGTCGATAGTAGTACCATCGGGATGCGCGGCGGGATTGACTTTCACTTCCATATCCCGTCCTTCACAGTGAGCTTGCCAAGCCTGCTCCTGCGCAGAGGGTTTAGAAGTCAGGGTAAGCCTGCTGACCGAACTTATGCTGGCCAGAGCCTCACCACGAAAGCCCAGGGATAGAATTTGTTCGAGATCGTCCAACGACGTGATTTTACTGGTGGCATGACGACTCAGCGCAAGTGTGAGTTCGTCCTGACTGATACCACTGCCGTTGTCTCGTATGCGGATTCGTTTGTGGCCACCTTTTTCAATATCCAGTTCAATTTTAGTGGCCCCTGCATCTAAACTGTTTTCAATCAGTTCTTTAACCACGGAGGCCGGACGTTCCACCACTTCGCCAGCTGCGATCTGATTTGCTAACTGCGGTGGGAGTAGCTGTATAGGCAAGTGAAATCCTGCTAATAGTAGATGTGTTTCAGGTTCTGGGGATGGTCAGCACCTGACCAATTCGTACGGTATCGCCATTTAAATTATTGGCTCTTTTGATACTGCTGATTTTGACATTATAGCGTTGAGCCAGCAAGGACAAAGACTCACCACTACGGACTTTATGCTGTCGATTCAGTGCTTTTTGACTGGCCCATAACGTACCATCCGGGGGAACCTGCCTGAAATAACTTTTAATTGCTTCAAACATAGAGGTCGCCAGTCGCTTGCGATAAGTGCTCCAATTCAGGTTCTTTTCTTCCTGAGGATTACTAATAAAACCCGTTTCGACCAAAATAGATGGAATATCTGGCGCGGTGAGCACAGCCAGACTAGCAGCCTGTGGGGAAGACTTGTGCATTTTTGTCACCCCGCGCATTTCTTTTATTACTTTTTGGCTGAGGTCATAGCTGGTAGACATGGAATGATCCATAGACAACCCCAAAATGGTTTCAGCAAGATAGCGTTCACTGGCATTATCGGAAATGACTTCGGCAGCGCCGCCAAGTAACTCTGAATGTCGTTCTGTTCTTTCCAGCCAGCGGCCTAGCTCTGTGTCTGCGCGGCGCATAGAAAGCACCCACACAGACCCTCCTCTGGGCCCCGGCGCGGTGAATGCATCAGCGTGAATGGATATAAGCAAGTCGGCTTTGCTTTTACGGGCAATCTCAGGGCGCGTATTTAATGCCACTGAATAATCGCCACTACGCGTCATTACCGCCCGCATGCCCGGTTCAGCATTCACCATGTCCTCTAAATATTTGGCAATACTTAGGGTAATGTGTTTTTCGTAAGTACCGGCACGGCCAATGGACCCTGGATCTTTACCACCGTGTCCGGCATCAATAGCTACGATGATATCTCTGTCTCTACTGTTATTGTCGGTATTCAGAACAACCGTCGGAGAAGCTGCAGGTAGGGGCAAAGGTGGAGCGGAATCGAGTAAGTCCACCACTAAGCGGTGCCCAAAGGGTCCGTCGGGTTCCACAGGAAATAACGAAGGCTCAGCTTTGCGAGCTAATTCCACCACAATGCGCGCAGAATTCCCATTCTTAGGAGTAGAATATCTGACTTTTTTTACTAAACTTCCGCTGATATCCGCACCAGACAGATTTTGATCGTCTCGTGTGTCGGCCAGATCAATCACCAACCTGTGAGGGTTTGAAAGGGAGAAATAGGTGTACTCGGGCGCTGAGGTCAGATCCAGCACCAGGCGAGTTTTGTCACCAGATGGCGCGGCTCTGACACCATTAATCTGGTTTTGTGCCCACACAACGTCTGTTAAACACCAAAGACATAATGTGGTGACAATTAAGCGCAACATACTAACCCTGTAACCTCTTTTTAATCGTCGTTCTTATTATTCGTGTTATGGCCGGTATCTTCATTATTATTTCGGCAAGGCCGATATTATCTGGCTACCCCGGTCAGACATGGCCGTTACATTGAATACTCTGTCATCACCGGTTGATGTAATATTAATCACTAAATCAGCAGTTGCCAAGAATTCAGCACCTTTCTGAGGCCACTCAACCAGGCATATCACGTTATCCCTGAAATAATCCCGGATACCCATAAACTCTAATTCTTCAGGGTCGGCCAGACGGTAGAGGTCGAAGTGATAGACAGTGAGATCATCCAGCTCATAAGGTTCAATTAACGTATAAGTCGGGCTTTTCACGTTACCAGTGTGACCAAGTTGCTGAACGAAATAACGACTGAATGTCGTTTTACCGGCCCCTAAATCGCCCTGAAGATAAATCACTACTCGCTCAGGCAAGGTGGCTTTGACCTCTTGGGCCAGCTTGACCGCAATGGCCTGAGTGTCCTCAACGGAGTCAGAAAGAAATTGTAATGTTTCAGCTGGCATATTTTTTACTACACAAAGAAAGCTACTCGTATTTACTGGTTTATCAACGCCCTTACCGCGTCGAACAAATCACTGGCAATCATACCACGCTGACCGTACAAATCAGCCAAATCATCACCCGCTTTGGCGTGTATGGTTACTGCGTATTTCGCGGCAATATCCCGGGACAGCCCCTGGGCGAGCAAGGCGCCACAAATACCACTTAGCACATCACCACTGCCAGCTGTTGCCATACCCGGGTTGCCGTGTTTGCACACCCATGTAGACCGTTCATTATCAATGATGGTTCCCGCACCTTTTAAAACAGAAGTGGCATGATACCGCTGCGCGCACTGACGCACGTAATTAAACCGCTCCGCTTCAACATCGTCCACAGATACGCCGAGTAACCGCGCCGCTTCACCTGAATGGGGTGTTAAAATGCAGTCATTAATTGTGTAAGCGGTGGCTTGGCGACTCAACAAATTTAAAGCATCAGCGTCAATAACCATGGGTTTCGGGTGGGTCTGGCAATGTTTCATGACTGTGGTAAATACGTCTTCTGCCCATTCGTCCTGCCCCAACCCCGGACCAATCACTACGCAAGATGCCCAATTAAGTGCGTCTTCCAGATTATCCGACGTTACCATCAACTCCGGACGCCCGGCACTCACCTGAATGATCGACTGCTCGTGGGTGAATACCCGAACCATTCCGGATCCGCTTCTCAATGCCGCTTCACCACTTAAGCGAATTGCCCCTGCCGTTCCCTTATTTCCACCCACGCACAAAAGCCTGCCATAGGTACCTTTGTGACTGTGAACATCCCGCGGCCCCATACCGCGAAACTGCTCAATATCAAGCAAACTGGCAGAGGAACGTGCTAGCGCAGAAAATGCTTTGCCTATACCTAAATCCTCAAACACCAGCTTGCCACAGGATTGCTTGCCAGCCCCTGTGGTTAAGCCCGGCTTTATTCCTACGAACGTAACTGTCACGTCAGCCTGGACGCACCGCCCGAGTGACTGACCGGTGTTGGCGTCCAACCCCGATGGCACGTCGACACTAACCACAGGCACACTGTGATCGTTCAGGGCGTCGATAATGTCAGCAAACTCGTTTCTGATATAACTGGTGATCCCCGTTCCCAGCATGGCATCAACGACAAGGTCAGCTTTGTCTAGAAGTGCGGGTTTAAACACGTCTATTTTACCGCCAGCTTCCAGCCAGCGCTTTTGTGCTTCACCTGCATCTCCTTGCAAGATTCGATGGGGCTCAACGGCGGTTACCAATACCTGCTTTCCGGCGTGCTTAGCCGTTAACGCCGCTACGTAACCGTCACCGGCGTTGTTACCCTGGCCAACAATAACCAGGTACACATCGGTATTGGGCAGCAAATTCTGACACTGTTTAAACACTGCTTCACCAGCTCGCTCCATCAGAGTATAGAGGTCACAGCCACTGTTTTTAGCAGCTTCCTCCTCGTTTTCCCTTACCTGTTCGGCCCGATAGAGTTTATGTGGTAAGCTTGTAGCGTGTTTAGAATCTAGCATGGTTTCATGTCCGCGTTGTATTCAATCGATCTCAAAAGATTAACAAACGATATCAAGGCTTGGGGCCGTGCGCTAGGCTTTCAGCACGTTGGCATCAGCGATATTGATCTCAGTCAGCATGAAGCACTGCTCAGCCAATGGCTCGAGAACGGCTATCACGGCAACATGGACTACATGGCCGCCCATGGCATGAAACGCGCCAGGCCTGCTGAGCTTGTGCCGGGAACACTCCGCGTTATCAGTGTTCGCATGGATTACCTTCCGCCCGATGCCTCGTTTGCCAAACACCTCAAAGACAGCAGTATTGGCTATATTTCACGCTATGCCTTAGGCCGTGACTATCACAAGTTATTGCGAAATCGTTTAAAAAAGCTGGGACAAAAAATTGCCGAAGCAACGGCGGATACCGTCTATCGCCCCTTCGTTGATTCTGCGCCCGTGCTTGAACATGCTATCGCAGAAAAAGCTGGCACGGGCTGGACGGGGAAGCATTCATTAACCCTGAGTCGTGAGGCTGGTTCCTGGTTTTTCCTCGGTGAGTTATTTATTAATTTACCCCTGCCCACTGACGAGCCGATAGAGGAAGGGTGTGGGAGCTGCACGGCCTGCCTCACAATTTGTCCAACTAACGCCATTGTCGCGCCTTACACCGTGGATGCCAGAAAGTGCATCTCTTATCTGACCATAGAAAACAGCGGCCCTATACCCGAAGCGCTTCGTCCGCTTATGGGAAATCGCATTTACGGATGTGACGACTGCCAGTTGGTATGTCCATGGAACAGGTATGCGTCCGTCACTAAAGAAACAGACTTTACGCCGCGCAACGTCTTGCACGGACAGCGTTTAGAAACTTTGTTTTTATGGGATGAAGAGACATTTCTGAAGAATACCGAAGGATCTGCAATTCGCCGTATCGGACACGAGCGTTGGTTGCGCAATATTGCAGTCGCAATGGGTAACGCCAAACCCGATAAATCAATAACATCGGCACTTGAGCAGCGCAATGGACAGGTTTCAGCGCTGGTACAAGAACACATTGACTGGGCGCTGACTCAACAACGTAAGAAGTCAGACAGCAATGGCCAGGACAGACAGCAACAGCGTCTCATCAGAGTAATCGAAAAAGGCCTGCCTCGGGATGCCTGAGAAAAACCAGCCACAGGCATGTGTTGCCTGTGGCACGCTTTTATCGGTTGTGGTACTGACGACTGAACTTGTGCACGGCTTCAACAAATACACCGGCGTGCTCAGGGGGCACATCCAGGTGAATGCCATGTCCTAAGTTAAAAACGTGACCACTGCCTTCACCAAAGCCAGCCAGAATAGTAGCAACCTCTTCTTCAATGCGAGCAGGTGGTGCGTATAACATAGATGGGTCCATATTACCCTGTAGCGCTACCTTATCCCCCACCCTGGCTTTTGCATCTGCTATGTCAATAGTCCAATCAAGTCCCACTGCATCGCAACCAGTGTCAGCAATAGCTTCCAGCCACATACCACCATTTTTGGTGAACAGCGTCACTGGTACCCGGCGCCCCTCATTCTCACGCTTGAGGCCATCAACAATACGAGCCATGTATTGCAACGAAAAGGCTTTGTAATCCCTGGGTGACAGCACACCTCCCCAGGTATCGAAGATCATCACTGATTGTGCACCAGCTTCTATCTGCGCATTCAAATATGACGTTACGGAATCAGCCAGCTTTTCAAGTAACAGATGCAGTGTAGCCGGCTCCGCGAAAGCCATTTTCTTAATCTTGGTGAACGCTTTACTCGACCCACCTTCAACCATATAAGTCGCCAGCGTCCAGGGGCTGCCGGAAAAGCCAATCAGAGGAACCTCGCCTTTGAGTTCCCGACGGATGGTGCGCACTGCATTCATGACGTATTGTAGTTCACCCTCTGGATCAGGTATGCCAATTTTGTCTACATCAGCTTTAGATTGAATCGGATGACTAAAACGAGGCCCTTCTCCAGCTTCGAAGTACAAACCTAGGCCCATTGCATCAGGTATGGTTAAGATATCCGAAAAAAGAATGGCTGCGTCCAATGGAAAACGACGCAAAGGCTGAAGCGTAACTTCACAAGCCAGTTCAGCATTTTTACACAAAGACATGAAATCACCTGCCTCGGCGCGAGTTGCCTTATATTCAGGCAAATAACGCCCGGCTTGGCGCATCATCCACACCGGAGTCATATCAACAGGTTGTTTTAATAACGCACGCAAGTAGCGGTCGTTTTTCAGCGCAGGACGCTCAACTGATGACTGATTTGTCGTCATGTAAATCCTCAATAGCTAGAGTTAAAAATTGGCGGCAGTATAACAAGATTTATCAACATGAACGGCAACTGCGTCAAGAAATAGTCAAAAATGCGGGCCAACCCATAAAAACTAGACGAAAGTATAAGACCTTGGTCTTGCATGCCCTCGCCGTCGTTGTTAAAAATATAGTTATACAAAGAAGCCCTCATTAGGGACCGTGATACTTTCCTGAAACCCCGCTCTGCGGGGTTTTTTATTTAGGGCCAAATTGAGAAATTGCCGCTTCAATTAATCGCCCCGCAATAGAAAGCTTTGGCGGTATTACCGGCAGCGCATCCATATCAAACCACTGAGCGTCTACGATTTCACCTTCTTGAGGCACGATGTCTCCACTGTCATACTCAGCCAAATATCCCATCATTAGCGAATGAGGAAACGGCCAAGGCTGGCTATCGTAGTAAGTTAAATTTTTGACTTTGACCCCAACTTCTTCTTCCACTTCTCGGTGAACTGCTTGTTCAAGACTTTCCCCACTTTCTACAAATCCAGCCAGTGTCGAATACATGTTAGTGTCTTTGTGACGCACCCCTTTTGCCAGCAGTAACTGATTGTCACGATAAATCGCCACTATGATACAGGGAGAAATACGCGGGTAAGCCCGGTGCTTACACACATGGCACTGTACAGCCATTTCCCAGTCAACCTGCTCTGTGCGCGATCCGCATTGACCACAAAATTGATGGGTACGCAAAAAGTAAACATATTGCCAGGCTCGTGCCAGTACACTGAATTGCGCTTCGCTACCCGCCGCAAGCATACTCCGCATAGACACCAGTTCCCACTCACCGTGCTCAGGCGCTTCAGCGCCTAAATCTAAAAGGAAAACAGGTTGATGCAACACATGCTCTGGTGATAGAGGAGGCAGTTCAACCACAGATGTCGCATAGTGATGTAAAAAGTGCAATTGCCGCCAGGAACCGGAAAACAAAGCATTTCCAGTAGCAGGAACCAATAGTTTGTCGCGGCTGAACACCACCCATAAGGCGTCGGTGGACATTAGACGATTGTCAGACACTACAGTGATCATGAACGGCTTTCTCCAGTTAATAGCTGCCTATAATAACGCCACACGGGAAAATTATCAGTAAATATGATAGCAAGACACCGGTATGCATTGTTAAGGTGTGAGCCGGTGTTATACTGAACACTACACGGGGAAAACCAGTGAGACACAACATGCTTAACAAGTTGCAACAGGCGAAAGAGAGATGGGGCGGACACTCAGAAACCATCGATACCTGGTTAAAAGCCAGGCAACAGCTGTTAGTGCAATACTGTGCACTTGCCGGTTTAGCTCCCCAAAACGCCAGTCTCCCCAATGCCAGCGACATCAGTGAGTTTTGCACATTATTGCTCGACTACTGCTCCGCAGGTCATTTTGAAATTTATGATATGCTCACTGAAGGGGATGACGATGGTGAGCAACTAAGGCATAAAACTTACCCTGAAATAAGCGAAACCACAGATAATATCCTTGCTTTCTCCGATAAGTTCAGTGAATCATTCACCGAGAGCCAGGCCACATCATTTGACAGAGAACTTGCGAAGGTAGGAGAAGAGCTTGAACAAAGGTTTGCTCTTGAAGACGCGCTTATTCAGCATATGTATGATCATAAACTTACGCCCAGCAATACGTTTGAGGCCTGATTCAGCCATCTTTATGCCTACATCACAACTAATAAAATGAAGTTTGCCGGTAATGTTAATGAATAGAACTACACTTATTAATAAAGCCCGCGCCTATAGTGAACAGCGCGGTGCAAGATTCACCCCATTGAGGGAGAAAGTCTATGACATCTTGTTGGGAAAGCACGGGCCAATGGGGGCTTATGAACTGCTGGATGAACTTAAACTGACAGAATCGAGTGCTAAACCCGCTACGGTTTATCGCGCGTTGGATTTTTTGCTAGAATTTGGTTTTATACACAGGCTTGAATCGACCAATGCGTTTGTTGCATGCCACCATTTTGATTGTCATCATCCAGTACAGTTTCTAATTTGCGACAGTTGTGGTGATGTAGCTGAAATACAATCAGAAGGCTTACGGGAAACGCTGGAAAGTCAGGCTAAAATGAAAGGTTTTAAAGTGTCAAAACAGACAATAGAAGCCCATGGTTTGTGTTCTGAATGCCAGGACGCAGAAAATAGCGCCGTTGAGGAAGTGAAACATGAATGTTGAGTTTGTCAATCCGTTTATCAGTGGTTTGTTGAATGTCATGGAAACGATGGCACAAACACAGCTTAAGCCCGGTAAACCAAAGAGAAAGCAGAGTGATGTTGCACAGGGTGACGTGTCTGGCCTCATTGGAATGGTGGGCCCTCAGGTAAAAGGGTCGATGTCTATAACCTTCGACGAAAGCCTCGCGCTGACCATCATGGAGCGCATGGTGGGAGAGCGTCCGGAAAAGCTGGATGCTGAAGTGGGAGACATGGTAGGTGAAGTAACCAATATGATTTGCGGTAATGCAAAACGGGATCTGGCTGAGAAAGGCTTTGAGTTTGGTATGGCTACCCCAATCGTAGTGTCTGGAAAACAACACACTATCAGCCATCAGGTAGATGGCTCAAAACTTATCATGCCATTTATGTGTGACGAAGGCCTCGCACACATGGAAATTTGCTTTGACAAGTAACTGGCATCAAGAAACAATCACACTCCCCGCTTTCAAGCGGGGTTTTCATATTATTACCGACCATGTCATCAGTAAACTGCCCGTTCTTTCTGAGGTTTCCATAGGCCAGCTGCACTTGTGGCTGCAACACACCAGCGCCAGCTTAACTGTGAACGAAAATGCTGATCCTTCCGTGCGAAGTGATCTGGAAGCCTGGTTTAACCATACTGTTCATGAAGATACTGCATATTTTACACATACCTATGAAGGCGCTGACGATATGCCGGCGCACATCAAAGCAAGTCTTTTGGGGTGTGAGGTAACGATTCCGATCAAAAATGGTCAGTTACAAATGGGTACATGGCAAGGTATAATATTGGCTGAACATCGCAATTATGGTGGTAATCGGCGTATCGTGGCTACGATACAAGGACTTTGGCGGTAAAATCTCGCATTCCTCAATTTTACGCCTTATTGATAATTGGCACATATAGTGCTTAGCGGTATCATCCATTGATTAAAAGAATCACTCAACGTTATACAGGATGTGGAAATGAAAAAAACATTTAGGTTTACAGCATTAGCTCTCGCTGTTATCACTTCATCACAAGTGGCAGCGCAGGAAGAAAACAAACCGTTCGATAGCTGGTTAGGCTTGCACGGCATGTACTACAATGCGAGCGCGGAAAAGCCCGGGCCAGACGTTACTGACGATGGTGCTGGTTTTGGTTTCGAATATGGCTGGCGCTTCGACGAGAGCTGGGCTGTTCGTGGTGAATACACCGCACTTGACCTCGACTACACGCAACAGTTAGGTTCAAACGACAGCGTTTCTGGTCACATGTTCGGCGTAGATGCTGTTTACTTTATGCCAGACGACATGTGGTACCTGTTTGGTGGTGTTAAACGTCAAATTTTGGACGAAAACTACAACCTGGCAAACATTGGTATTGGTAAACACTGGGATTTAAGCGACGACGTTAAAATCACTACAGAGATTGCTGCATACCGTGATTTCGATGATTCATACTACGATTACAGCGTTAAAGTCGGTTTTGCTTTCCCTATCGGCCAATCGCCTAAATCTACTTACACCAAGCCTGCTCCTGTAGTAGATGGAGACAACGACAACGACGGCGTATTGAACAGCATGGATCAGTGCCCCAGTACACCTGCTGGCACGACTGTAGATGCAAAAGGTTGTGCGGTTATTGCTGACGCTGACAAAGACGGCGTAGCAGATAGCAAAGATATGTGCCCAGACACGCCTATGAACGACAAAGTAGATGCAGACGGCTGTACTGTGTTTGATAAAGAAGAAGTATCTCACACGTTGCGCGTACTTTTCGCCAACGAAAGTGCTGAGGTAAGAGAGCCACGCTCTGAAGACATTCAGGATTTCGTAGCCTTCTTCAAACGCTATGGCAAAACTACAGCTGTAATTGAAGGTCACGCATCTGCACCTGGTTCAGAGTCTTACAACATGGACTTATCTAAGCGTCGTGCAGAAGCATTTAAAGATGTACTGGTTAACGAATACGGTATCGATGAATCACGCCTGTCTACTGAAGGCTTCGGTGAATCTGACTTGTTGATGGAAGGTAGCTCTGCTGAAGCCAACCGTCTGAACCGTCGTATTTCAATCCGTGTATCTGCAATTGTAGAAGTACCGGAAAAGCGTTAATTTAACGCGAGCTTGAAATCCAAAAAGGCGCCTCTATAAAAGGCGCCTTTTTTATATCTTTCACTTTCCCTTAGTATTCATCGTCGAATGCTGGGCCTGCGTAATTATCGAAACGAGAAAATTGCCCTTGGAAAGTCAGACGACTGGTACCAATCGGTCCATTCCTCTGTTTACCAATTATAATTTCTGCAATGCCTTTGTATTCACTGTTCTCGTGATACACCTCATCACGGTAAATAAACATGATCAAGTCGGCATCCTGCTCGATAGAACCAGATTCCCTCAAGTCTGAGTTAACAGGCCGTTTGTCAGCACGTTGTTCAAGACTACGGTTTAGCTGAGACAAAGCCACTACAGGCACTTCCAGCTCTTTTGCCAGGGCCTTCAATGACCGCGATATCTCAGCAATTTCTAACGTACGGTTATCGCTTAATGAAGGTACCCGCATGAGCTGCAGGTAATCCACCATGATCATGCTGATACCACCACGCTCTCTGGCCAATTTACGAGCCCTTGAACGCACATCCATGGGAGTGAGTCCGGACGAGTCATCAATAAACAAATTATCTTTTTCTTTTAGCATAGCCATGGTGTTTGACACCCTGGCCCACTCCTGATCGTCAAGCTTTGCCGTTTTAATGCGGGTTTGGTCTACCCGACTAAGGGATGCCAGCATACGCATCATGATTTGTTCGGAAGGCATCTCCAGGCTGAAAACCAGCACTGGTTTCTCTTCCGCCATCATGGCGTTTTCACACAGATTCATAGCAAACGTGGTTTTACCCATGGAAGGCCGGGCAGCAACAATGATCAAATCGGAAGGTTGCAAACCACTGGTTTTATCATCTAAGTCAGTAAAGCCTGTGGTGACACCTGTGACATCTTTACTGGTCTGAATGAGCGCTTCAAGTCGCTTAATGGTTTTATCCAGCACCGAATCTACATCACGGGGACCTTCATTTTCACCGGTGCGCTTTTCCGCTATTTCGAAAACCTTACTTTCGGCCATATCAAGAATATCGGCACTGTCCCGCCCTTCCGGGTTATACCCTACTTCGGCTATCTCGTGGGCCACGCCGATAAGCTCCCGCGTAATTGCGCGCTCACTCACAATCTTTGCATAAGAAGTCACATTAGCGGAACTCGGTGTGTTCTTAGCTAACTCAGCAAGGTAAGCAAATCCGCCGGCATCTTCTAATTCATTGCGGTGTTCCAGCGCTTCCGATACGGTGATAAGGTCGATGGGCTGGCTTTTGCTTAACAACTCCAGTACCACCTTAAATATCACCTGATGAGAATGATTATAAAAATCACTGTCGGTTACCAGTTCACCCACTTTGTCCCAACTATCAGGGTCGATAAGCATACTGCCCAGCACAGCCTGTTCGGCTTCAATGCTGTGAGGTGGGACTTTCAGCTTCTCGATGTTTTTGTCTTTTGAGGATGAAACAGCTTTCACGATGACATATCCGGATCCAAGGGATCTGATATTTTCCCCGAATTGCGCTAAATTGCAATGCTACTGATTAGGCCTGTTGAACTGAAGTGATTAGTACAGGGATAAATTGTTGTGATAGCAGGAACTTAGCCAATAAAAAAAGAAAGTCAGGGGTACTGTTTTTCGTTCAATACCCCTCTTTAATCACTTTGCAGAAGTACCTATACGTAACTCACCATGAACCGTTGACATGTCTACTCTGCCTTTTCCGCCATTGACATTGAAATTTAGCCATTTACTGGGGCCATATTTTGCTGAACTAGGCTTATCATCACTAAGACGGTTTGTAATATCTCCTCCTGCATGCGCTTGGAGTGCAAAGCGTGCAGAAACTTGTTGTTGAAAATTCAGCGTCAGTGAACCTCCTACACTGGATGCATCGATATCTCCATCATCCAGCAATTTCATTGAGGCTGTCATATCTCCATTCACTGTAGTAAGCGACAACGCGCGGATATCCCCCAGTGATATAGTGGCATCACCATTCACAGACTCGACTGCCACAGTTGGGCTTTTAGTGGTAAATTCTATGTCGCCATTAACGGTCATAATACGTAAATCATCGCTACCGTTATGGCTTCCTGAAATATCACCATTCACGGTTTCGACGCTTAACACACCGGTCAGGTTTTGCATGGTCACGTCGGCGTTGACCGATTCAACTTTTATCCTGCCACTTAAATCACTTAAGTTTATTTCACCATTGACCAATTCGAATTTACCATCACTTGTCAACGCACTGGCCTCAACATCAGCAATCACACCGGTATAGTCTACTTTGCTTCCTTCGGGTATGAATATAGTCAGCTTATCGCCTTTACTGACGTCACCACTGCGCCAATCTTGCTTATACCGCTTGGTCTCAACTTTAATAAGCACGTTGTTGTCATCGTGCTCAAAGATAAATTTTTCACTTAGTTTGCCCAGTTCACCGGTCACCTTAACCTGATCTTTATTCCAACCCTTTATAATAGCTACCCCGGTAACATGCTCAATCTCAACATTGGGGGATGCGCTTGTACTTGCTTGTTCATCGACGAGCTCGCCGGCATAAGCAATTGCCGTCATAAGTAAACAAAACATTGTCGTTCCGGCAGTGCGCGATAAATAGGTTAACCAGGTTGTCCGGCTTGCGTTGTTGTGATGTTTATCGTAGTTAATTTGGTTCATTTTTACGCCCTTTCGTTAAATTTGCTGCCACTTGGGCGCGTGCACTCGCTCAATTAGCAAAAGTTGTTGTTGATATACATGCTGTAACATACCCAGAAGCGCTGTGTTGTCAGGATCCTCTTCCAATGCCCGCACGATAGCTGCAGCAGCTTCATCAAGCTCACTGAGCTGAGACTCCCAGTCATTACTCAGCGCCGACTGCCCCTCAAACTGGGTTAACAAAGCCTTGACTTGAGCCTGGTGCTGCTGACTTATCACCTGTACCAAGGCATCTCCAGACGCCATGCGCCTGTCTGGTCCATTGTCAATGTTGTTAAACAACGAGAAACACAGCACAGCAACAATTGCGGCACTTACCCCTAATACCGGCCAATTTGAAAAGCGTCGTGATTGGGGTTTATCTTCAGCTTCCAAACCCAGCGCAACCCCTCGCCATAAATCACGTGGAGGAGACACTTCTTCAGGTAATGCTTCAACTCTGGTTGTTAGTTCAGACTCGAAATCACGCATCTTCAAAGCCCATCCATTCTTTAAGTAATTGCTTCGCCCGGTGGAACTGCGCTTTGCTGGTACCCACCGCCATATTTAACATGTCAGCCACCTCTTCATGCCGGTAGCCTTCCACAGCATGTAGCACAAAAACCAGTCTGGCTTTTTCCGGTAGCCTTCTTATGTACATATCCAGATCGACCTCACTGCTACAGCCCTGTGCTTGCTGATTTTCTGCTGCACTGTCTTCAAGACTAAACATTCTCTGAAACCAGTTTCGCTGTTTTCGCATGTAGCTGATCGTGACGTTTGCTGTAACGCTGTGAAGCCAGGTCGTGAAGCGACTGCGCTCATCAAAATTAGCGAGTTTACGCCACAATTGTATAAACACCTCTTGTGTTGCGTCTTCAGCAAGGCCGTGATCGCCAGTCAAGCGCAGACAAAGGGCGTATACGCGCTTTACGTGCATTTGATAAAGCTGGTGATAAGCCAGCTTGTCGCCACCCTGGGCCGCTTTGATTACAGCCGTGTCTTGTTGCCAGACACTTGCTTGTGCGGCCGCTGGTACACTGGCCTGATGCATTGTCATTGTGCGTTCTCAAGCATTATTTTTTGTAATTAATAGGTATGTCGCCAGGTTAATCATAAAGGTTTAAACAGGTTTTATTGAAATAGAAAAAAATTTTCTTTTCCTGCTATTCTACCCCTGCGACATATCAATTTTTTCTGGATAACCCATGTTTATAGACTCACTTTTCGCCGCGAAGCCCGTTCCTTTTGGTCCAAGGGGTGCACCCAGTGCAATACAAAAATCATCTGTAGACACGCTGACTGTGTACCAGGATGGCACCAAAGAAGATGAACAGGGAAACAAGAAGTTGCATGGCGGCCCGGAAAAAGTGCTACACCAATTCAGCTTTGCCGGTTACAACGTGTTACAGCGAGCCTATCCTGACATTCAGTTTGACAAGGGATCTATTGGCGAAAATTTGCTGGTAGATGGCATGGACGATACCAATGTGTTTATTGGTGACGTTTATCAGGTTGGTGCAGTGGTTTTGCAGGTAAGTGCCCCAAGGGCCCCGTGCAATAAAATATCCCATCGCTATGGTGTTAAAAACCTAGACCGTTTCGTTGGGCTGCAGGGGATTACAGGATGGTACTACCGGGTTTTAGAAACCGGTGTTATTGCGGTTAATGATTCTGTGTCATTGGTTTCCCGGGTAGACGATACGGTGACTGTAAAAGCACTCATGCAGGCGGTTTACGATAAAGGGGCACCTGAAGATGCAAAGAAACTTGTCGACCTGGAAGTATTGGATGATGAGTGGCGGGAAAAATGTGAGCGGGTAATAAAACGTGCCGGCAGGGGTTAAAACCCTCTAACCGGCACTGTATCTTTTATTTACTGGCAATCCATTCGTTTACCATTAATTCTAGTGTATTGAGTGGTACTGCACCACCACCTAACACCAAATCATGGAATTCACGGATATCAAATTTCTCGCCCAATGCATTTTTCGCTTTCTCTCTGAGCTCAAGAATTTTGATCATACCAATTTTGTAAGAGGTCGCTTGCCCGGGCATAACAAAATATCGATGAATTTCTGAAACTGCCTGTCCCTCAGAGATAGGCGAGTTATCCAGGAAGTAATCAATTGCCTGTTGTTCAGGCCACTTTTTAGCGTGAATACCCGTATCCACGACTAATCGAATAGCGCGCCACATTTCGGAATGTAATCTACCGAAGTTACTGATGGGTTCTTCATAAGCGCCCATTTCGCTGGCAAGGCGTTCTGAATACAATGCCCAGCCTTCTACATAACTGGTAAAGAACAGCTGTGTTCTAAACGTAGGAACTTCATCAAGCTCCTGAGCAATGGCAATTTGCATGTGATGGCCAGGTACGCCTTCGTGATACGCAATGGCTTCCATTTCGCTTTTTGGCATCATTGTCATGTCAATCAGGTGGACGTAATACACACCCGGTGTTGTGCCGTCCGGTGAACTTGGAAAATAATGCTGCGCGGCGCCCGGCTGCTCTCTGAACGCTTCAACACGCTTCACAACCAAATCAGCTTTTGGTAAACGTCCGAAATATTCAGGCAACTTTTCTTTCATCCCATTGATGTAATCACGGGTGTCAGATAAATAGCCTTCACGCCCTTCGTCCGTATTGGGGTAGAACAAACGCGCATCGTCTTTATCTTCGCGGAAATAATCGAATAGTTCACGCAACGAACCTTCAAAACCCATGTCGGCTTTGACTTTTTCCATTTCCTGACGAATACGAGCCACCTCTTTAAGGCCAAGCTGGTGGATTTCATCGGCAGTCATGTCCGTTGTAGTAGACTGGGCTAACATAGCGTTGTAGTAAGCTTCACCATCAGGTAATGCCCATACCCCCTTTGCCACTTTATCCATGTCTACCAAATCATCACCAAACCATTGGATCAGGCTTTGGTAGGCTGGGCCAAGACTGGTTTTTAGTGCCTCAGCTGCCGATTCCAAATAAACATCCGCTTGCTCTTGAGTGATATCGCCACTTTCCACTAAGGCCTGGGCTTTGGTTTTCGCATCGGCCAGAAGCGCAGAATCGTTTTCACTATCGTCAAAGGGCTTTCCAGACAATATCCCTTCACTTTGTTTAATAACACCTTCATAGGCGAAATAAGGGGCTTTTACGCCCTCGTCGGCATTAATGCGGGCCTGATCAATGAGTTGATTAATCGCACGCCCCGCTTCTGTCAGTCGGCTGACGTAGTCTTTTAAATCTTGTTCAGTGTCTACTTTGTGATAATTGATCATAAAAGTAGGCAGCATAGTGTGCATACCAAACATCTGATTGAAGATGTAGTTACGACGCTGAAACGGACGCATTTTTTTCTGTTGCTCAAACTGGTATTCAAAAATGTTCCAGGAAATTTTTGCGGCGTCGTCCAATTTATCGTAATCGAACGTTGCCTTCATTTCTTTTACAGCCGCTTCTGCCAAAGCAAATTGTTCTTCTGCAGCTTTTTCGGACATATCGTCAAGCTCACCGTAGCGACCTTTCTTTCCCTGCATGGTCATAGTCATAGGTGAACGCTGAAGCTGCGTTTCATACTGCTCTTCGAACCATGCGTTTAGACGCTCAGATTCTGTTTGTGTTGAAGCAACAGGTACTTCTTGCTGCGTTGGGGTTTGCGTTGTTTCTGTAGCGGGGGAACAGCCCATCATTGATGCGGCGACCAGGCTGAGCACAAAGCCCAACCCCGTTGTAATAGGTGATTTCATTAAGCTCTCCAATAAAATTATTATTATGGTAGTACTGCGTGCTAAACCAACGGACTAGTATCGCGGTCTTACACAATAGTGCGGTGTATCATAACTAGGATACGCGTTTATAGCGACATGTTGGCAAAGAGTATGTAACGAATTATTAAAGCTATAAGGCAGGCACAAAAAAGCCCGGATAAACCGGGCTTTTTTTAGAAAAGAACAAGCAATTACATGCTGGCTTTTTCTACAACGTCAACCAATGTCCAAGTTTTAGTCTTGGAAACAGGACGACACTCACGGATAGTGACTGTATCGCCTTCGTTAGCAACGTTGCTTTCGTCGTGGGCGTGAAGCTTAGTAGAACGCTTGATGAACTTCCCGTAGATAGGGTGTTTAACAAAACGCTCAACAACAACAGTGATAGATTTATCACCTTTGTTGCTAACCACACGACCTTGTACTGTACGAATTTTTTGCTCAGTCATTACGCATCAGCCTTTTGAGTCAGAATGGTTTTAACACGCGCGATGTTACGACGCACTTTTTTCAGCTGGTCTGTTTTTTCAAGCTGACCAGTTGAATGTTGCATGCGCAAGTTGAACTGTTCGCGTAGCAGGTTTAACAACTCTGCGTTCAGCTCTTCTACGCTTTTTTCTTTCAGTTCAGTCGCTTTCATTACATCACCGTCCGAGTTACAAAGGTTGTTTTAAATGGCAGTTTTGCCGCTGCCAGTTCAAACGCTTCGCGTGCCAGAGACTCAGGAACACCTTCCATCTCGTACAGAACACGGCCAGGTTGAATTTGGCATACCCAGTACTCAACGTTACCTTTACCTTTACCTTGACGCACTTCAAGAGGCTTCTCAGTAATTGGCTTGTCAGGGAAAACCCGAATCCAGATTTTACCTTGACGCTTAACGTGACGAGTCATAGCACGACGCGCTGCTTCGATTTGACGCGCAGTCATACGACCACGGCCAACTGCTTTCAGGCCATAAGTACCGAAGCTTACTTTGCTGCCAGCAATAGCAAGACCACGGTTACGACCTTTATGCATTTTACGAAATTTCATGCGTTTTGGTTGTAACATGATTAGCCCTCTCGCTTAGCGTTGCGGCCTTTCTTCTTAGGTTGAGCTGGCGCAGCCGGCTCTTGGTTTGTAGGCAATCCGCCCAGAACCTCACCTTTGAAGATCCAAACTTTAGTACCGATGATACCGTAGGTAGTCAACGCTTCTGAAGTGGCGTAATCGATGTCCGCACGGAAAGTGTGCAGAGGAACACGGCCTTCGCGGTACCATTCTGAACGAGCAATTTCTGCACCGCCCAAACGGCCGCTAACTTCAACTTTGATACCTTTAGCACCAAGGCGCATTGCGTTTTGTACTGCGCGCTTCATAGCACGACGGAACATAACACGACGCTCAAGCTGGCTAGAGATGCTGTCAGCTACTAACTGTGCATCCAGCTCTGGCTTACGTACTTCAGCAATGTTGATCTGAGCAGGCACACCGGCCAGCTTAGATACGTAGTTACGCAGCTTTTCTACGTCTTCACCTTTCTTACCGATGACCACGCCAGGACGAGCAGTGTGAATAGTTACACGGATGCTCTTCGCAGGACGCTCGATCACGATTTTAGACAGTGAAGCGTTTTTAAGTTGCTTAGTCAGGTACTGACGTACCTGATGATCGTTATACAGGTTATCAGCATAATCTGCAGTATTAGCGTACCAGGTAGATGTCCATGGTTTGCTGATACCCAGGCGTATACCTGTAGGATGTACCTTCTGTCCCATTCTCTACTCCTAGTTATCCGCTACAACTACAGTGATGTGGCTGCTGCGCTTAAAGATACGATCAGCACGTCCTTTTGCACGTGGCTTGATACGTTTCATCGTTGGACCTTCGTCAACAAAGATCTTAGCAACAACTAATTCGTCAATGTCAGCACCTTCGTTGTGTTCTGCATTTGCAATTGCAGACTCCAGTACTTTCTTAACCAATGCTGCGCTTTTCTTCGGGTTGTACGCTAAAACTTCAAGAGCTTTTTCAACGTGCAATCCGCGAATTTGATCCGCAACCAAGCGTGCTTTTTGAGCCGACGTGCGGGCAAAACGGTGTTTAGCTAATGCTTCCATCTTCCTACCCCTTAACGTTTAGCTTTCTTATCCGCGACATGGCCGCGGTAAGTACGCGTTGGCGCAAATTCGCCCAACTTATGGCCGACCATTTCGTCACTAATAATGACAGGTACATGTTGGCGACCGTTATGGACTGCAATGGTCAACCCAATCATATCTGGGATGATCATAGAACGACGAGACCAAGTTTTAATTGGTTTACGATCGTTCTTTTCCACTGCAGCCTCTACCTTCTTCAGCAAGTGAAGGTCAATAAATGGACCTTTCTTGAGAGAACGTGGCATGGTGAATCCTCGCTTTTACTTGTTACGACGACGTACGATAAGTTTATCAGTACGCTTGTTGCTACGGGTTTTCTTACCTTTGGTAGGAACACCCCATGGAGTAACTGGGTGACGGCCACCGGATGTACGTCCTTCACCACCACCGTGCGGGTGATCTACCGGGTTCATGGCAACACCACGAACGGTAGGACGAACACCACGCCAGCGAGTCGCACCGGCTTTACCCAATGAACGCAGCATGTGTTCTGCATTGCCTACTTCACCGATTGTTGCACGGCAATCAGACAATACTTTACGCATCTCACCTGAACGCAAACGCAATGTAACGTAGTTTCCGTCACGTGCCAGGATTTGAGCGTACTGACCAGCAGAGCGTGCGATTTGCGCGCCTTTGCCAGGCTTCATTTCGATAGCGTGTACAGTAGAACCTACTGGAATGTTACGCATAGGAAGACAGTTACCTGCCTTGATAGGCGCATCAGATCCAGACTGAATCGCATCACCTGCGTTCAGACCTTTAGGTGCTAAGATGTAACGACGCTCACCGTCTGCATACAGTACTAATGCAATGTTAGCAGAGCGGTTTGGATCGTATTCCAAACGCTCAATTTTGGCAGGAACGCCGTCTTTGTTACGCTTGAAATCAATAATACGGTAATGTTGCTTATGACCACCGCCAATGTGACGTACAGTAATACGACCATTGTTGTTACGACCGCCAGATTTGCTGTTCTTGTCTAACAGAGGTGCGTGAGGTGCACCTTTGTGCAGATCAGGGTTAACAACCTGAACAACGTGACGACGACCGGCAGAAGTTGGCTTAGCTTTCAATAATGGCATTTCTAATCCCCTTCTTATTCAGCGCCACCGACAAAGTCGATGTCCTGACCTTCTTTAAGCGATACATACGCTTTTTTCCAGTCGCTACGCTTACCGAAAGACATGCCGTGACGCTTGGTTTTACCCTTAACGTTCACAGTGCGAACCGCCGCTACTTCAACTTCAAACAGTTTTTCAACTGCTGCTTTGATTTCAGCTTTGTTCGCGTCTTTAGCTACTTTGAATACAACTGTGTTGCCTGCTTCAGCAGCCATAGTAGACTTTTCTGAAACGTGAGGTGCTTTAAGCACCTTCAGTAGACGTTCTTCGTTCATGCTAACGCCTCCTCAAGCTGTTTCACTGCATCAGCAGTCATCAGCACTTTTTCAAAAGCGATCAGGCTTACTGGGTCGAGACCAGCAACGTCACGTACGTCAACCTTATAAAGGTTACGTGCAGACAGGAACAAATTCTCATCAACTTCAGGCGTTACGATAAGAACGTCGTTCAAATCCAGATCGTTCAGCTTAGCTACCAGTTCCTTAGTTTTAGGCGCATCTACTGCGAACTTTTCAACAACAACCAAACGGTCTTGACGAATCAGTTCAGACAGGATGCTTTTGATAGCACCGCGGTACATTTTCTTGTTAACTTTTTGATCAAAGTCACGAGGCTTAGCAGCGAATGCACGGCCACCACCAACCCAGATAGGGCTGCGGATAGTACCGGCACGGGCGCGGCCAGTACCTTTTTGACGCCATGGCTTCTTACCACCACCACGTACTTCAGAACGCGTTTTCTGCGCTTTAGTACCCTGACGAGAACCTGCACCGTATGCAACGACTACCTGGTGAACCAGAGCTTCGTTGTATTCACGTCCAAAGGTCGCTTCGGATACTTCAAGAGCGCTTTGCGCATCTTTCAATGTTAATTCCATCACTTCACTCCCCAGACGTTACGCTTTAACAGCTGGCTTAACGATAACATCGCCGCCAGTTGCGCCAGGTACGGCACCTTTAACCAGGATAAGGTTGTTTTCTACGTCTACACGTACAACTTCCAAAGATTGGGTAGTCACTTGCTTGTTACCAAGCTGACCAGCCATTTTCTTACCTTTGAAAACTTTACCTGGTGATTGGTTTTGACCAATTGAACCAGGAGCACGGTGAGACAAAGAGTTACCGTGAGTCATACGCTGAGAACTGAAGTTCCAACGTTTGATTGCGCCAGCAAAACCTTTACCTTTAGATGTACCAGTTACATCAATTTTCTTAGTGTCGTTGAAGATTTCTACAGTGATTTCACTGCCTACTTCAATATCGGCACCTTCGTTGTCTTCCAGGCGGAATTCTACCAGACCACGTCCAGCTTCAACGCCAGCTTTAGCAAAGTGACCTGCTTCAGCTTTGTTGACGCGGTTCGCTTTCTTAGTTCCAGCAGTAACCTGAAGAGCGCGATAACCGTCAGTTTCTTCAGTGCGTAACTGAGTAACACGGTTTGGGGTCGCTTCGATAACAGTCACAGGGATAGACGTGCCATCTTCAGTGAAGATGCGAGTCATACCCACTTTACGACCGACAAGACCAATCGCCATTGTTAATACCCTCTCTTATTAGCCCAGGCTGATTTGAACATCAACGCCAGCAGCCAAGTCCAAACGCATCAACGCGTCAACTGTTTTATCAGTTGGCTCGATGATGTCTACCAAACGCTTGTGAGTACGGATTTCGTATTGGTCACGCGCGTCTTTGTTGACGTGCGGAGAAACCAGAACTGTATAGCGTTCTTTGCGAGTAGGTAGAGGAATAGGACCGCTTACCTGAGCACCAGTACGTTTCGCCGTTTCAACGATTTCAGCCGTAGACTGATCGATCAACTTGTGATCAAACGCTTTAAGACGAATACGAATTCTTTGATTTGGCATCGATTAAGCTCCAATCGAAAGAACAAAAAAATCATCTTCTCACTCCCATTATTCTTCGGGATGAAAAGATGTGCGTATAAACCAGTGATTCCCAATTGGAATCTTGTTCTTTGTTTCTGACTCGCCCGCTACGTCGACGGTATTGACCGTTATCGCAACTTTGGCATCAACCCTAAAAACAGTGAAGATGCGGCCGAAACTCATGCTCCGAATACAAGTTGTACCGGGCAAGTGGGCGCGAATTATACAGGTTTACGCTTTCTACGCAAGGCAAAAATACGATTAATTGAACTATATTTGCACAAGGGCCACTAATAGCCCTTAATCTTGTTTAGCTAGACTATGGTCAAGTTGCCGCTTTACCTATAAAGGTATATTGTGAACATCATATAATTGACGACTTCACTGTTATCCGCTGGTATATGTATGCAACGCAGTCTGTCGTTATAACAATAAAGTGAATCAATCCGTTATGCACGAAAACAGTCGTCATCAGCTTGCCTTCGACAATATAAGCGCAATTTTGGAAAAGCATACTTCTTTATTAGATGCTTTCAGTGACATCGAACCGGTAATTTTAGAATTATTTGATGCACAGCGCATGAGTATCTTTCAGCGCCGTCGCCAGCATCAGGATTTAGTTGCCCGCTTCAAAACCGGCAAGGCCACGCAGGAGATTAAAGTTCCTATTTCCCCCCTTTCTATTGCTGGTTACGTAGCACTTGCTCAGCGCCCTGTTCTCATCACAAACCCATATGACAAAGAAGAACTTGCCGCTATACACCCGCGAGTGCGATTCGCCGACAAATTCGATAAAAGCAGTAACTTTAAAACTAACAATATTCTTTGTGTGCCAGTGATGAATGCAGGCGTTCTGATGGGTGTTATGCAGGTTATCAATAAGCAACAAGGCCCATTTAACGAAAAAGATCTCGAACTCGCCCAGCAACTCACCGAATTACTGGGTAACAAATTTCGTTACGAGCTGGGTGGCACAAACAACCCTTTCGATTTGCTGTTGCACAAAAATCAAATTTCACCGGCGGCGTTAAACGACATTCTTGAAGGGTCTGCAGACCAACGCACGGTGATTCAGCGCTTAATGTCGGAACACCGAATCCGCGAAGGCGATATTGGCAATACATTATCGGTACATTATCAGGTGCCATATATTGGTTTTACGCCTGAAAAGTACCACTTATTTCACAACGAAAGCCGCTTAAATCAATCCTATCTCAAGCGTAATCTAGTGGCCGTTATCGCTGACGCCCATGACAGGCCAATTATATTGATGGCGGAACCCAATAATGCCGCGCTAATCATGGAAATTGAAAGTGCCATGGGTATCGACACATATGAGATAGCGGTCGCCCTACCTAATCAGATATTGCAATATCTGGGTGAAGGTAGTGGCGGTGGTTCTCCTGGTGACATGAGCGAAATACTTGATGAGATCAGCGCCGGCGATGATGAAAAAGATGAACACATAGATGAGATGACTGATGACGCTCCCGTGGTTGTTCGTCTTGTGAGCCGCGTTCTCCATGATGCTAAACGTTTGGACGCTTCAGACATTCACATTGACCCCGAAAAGAATGGCCCCACACGGGTACGCATGCGTATTGATGGCGTATGTCGAGATATGAGCCAAATCCCACAGTCGTACCACAGTGCCGTTATTGCCCGGATTAAAATATTATCCAACTTGAATATCGCTGAAAAACGTGTGCCACAAGACGGTAAGCTTGCCTTTCGTACTAATGGTCAGCTTGTCGAAGTGCGGGTGGCAACTATTCCCACGGTTGCTGGTGAAGGTGTAGTAATGCGTATTCTGGCGTCAGGCGGCGCCATGCCCATCGAGAAGATGAACCTAGCTCCATCTAATATGCAACGCCTGGAAAGCATGATTAAAAAACCCCACGGAATATTGCTGGTTGTGGGCCCTACAGGTTCCGGTAAAACCACAACCTTGCACGCCGTACTCGGGTATTTGAACACGCCAGAGAAAAAAATCTGGACAGCAGAAGACCCAGTGGAGATAACACAAGCTGGGCTTCAACAGGTACAGGTCAGCCCTAAAATTGGGTTTACCTTTGCCAATGCGTTACGAGCATTCTTACGGGCCGATCCGGATATCATTCTCATCGGTGAGATGCGTGATAAAGAAACGGCTCATGCCGGTATTGAAGCCTCGCTTACAGGTCACTTGGTACTGTCTACTTTGCACACCAACTCCGCACCGGAGACCATCACACGTCTTCTTGACCTGGGCCTCGACCCGGTGAATTTCTCCGACGCCTGCGTGGGTATTTTGGCGCAGCGCTTAATACGTACCTTATGCAAGAACTGCAAAGAAGAGTACGATGCCACGGAAGATGATATCGCGTTTATCAAGCGTCAATACGGCGAAGAGTACCTTCACGAACTGAATCTGCCAACGCCCATCCGTCTGCATCGCGCAAAGGGTTGCGAGGAATGCGGTGACACGGGCTACAAAGGCAGAACCGGCGTTCACGAACTGCTCGGTATGACACCAGAGCTGCGAGGTTTAGTGTATAAAGAAGGCAGTGTATCTGACATGAAGCGTCAGGCCATGAGCGACGGTATGCGCACCTTGGTTCAGGATGCCATCTATAAAGTGATAAAAGGCGATACAGATTTAGCCCAGGTGCAAATAGTCAGCGGGGCGGAATAGCCGTAATATTGACGTTTGACAGAACCAGCCATGCTATTTCTCATTTTTTTACTTCAGGTAACAGAACAATGATTACAACTACCAGGTTTTATTTAATGATTACAGCAATCAGTATGCTAATAACGGGTTGCGTGTCGAATATTGAATCTGTATCGCCTGAAGCCTCTCACACAAAAGAAGAGTCTGTACGCCTACCGACTCAGAAGATTGCACGGGAAAAGTGGCGTGATCTCTATGAAGCAAAAATATTTAATCAAACGCCTTATCGAGTAATGCTACCAGAACAATTTGATCCTCAAAAAGTGTATCCGGTGGTATTGTTCCTTCACGGTGCCGGTGAGCGAGGGAACGACAACGAAATTCAGTTAACTAATGGTGGTAAATATTTTGTAGAACACCGCACAGACTACCCTGCTATTGTAATTTTTCCGCAGGCACCAAAAGAGGATTACTGGGCGGCAGCAATCGTTGATCGCAGTGAGTATCCTTTCAGTATTGACTTCCCATTCACAGGCGAAAACAACGTGCCAGCTACCGATGCTTTAAAAGGCGTGATCGCAATGGTTGACTGGTTGTCCGAGCTACCATACGTAGATACCACTCGCATGTACCTGATGGGGCTATCGATGGGTGGTATGGGCAGTTATGAAATACTTGCCAGAAAACCCGACATCTTCGCAGCTGCAGTAATCATCTGTGGTGGAGCTAACGTGGCGTTAGCCAATGATATCCGCCCCGATCTACCGGTTTGGACATTTCACGGTGATGCCGACCAGGTTGTGCTTCCGGAGTACAATATCCGAATGGTGGATGGCCTGAAAGCACGTGGAAACCCTGTCAGATTTACATCATATCCGGGTGTGGGTCACAACAGCTGGGATCCAGCAATGGCTGAACCGGAATTGTTACCCTGGTTATTCGCGCAAAAGAAATAAATTGCACTTCCCACGCAAGCAATATGGAAGTTAATGCTATAACCAATAACATTAAATGTGTTTTTAATTTCGCTGACTTACTATAGAATTCCGGCGTAAATAAATCTACGTTTTACAAATAACCCCTGTGGTTATGATGAGACAGCCTAATGCCATATCCTATACTTCCACATGAAAATGAACGTATAAAAGCACTGAAAGATTTAAACATTCTCGATACTGACCCGGATGAGAGATTGGATGCTATCACAAAGGCTGCGCAAACGTATTTTGAGTGCAAAATTTGCCTTGTCAGTCTGATCGCCGAAGACCGTCAGTGGTTTAAATCCAGACAGTGTCTGGACAAGTCAGAAACCCCAAGAAGTGTGTCTTTTTGTACTTACGCCATTGCGGAAGAAAAATATCTCATCGTGCCTGATGCAACAAAAGACGATCGCTTTGCGGGAAGCCCGCTTGTAAAAGGAGAACCACATATCAGAGCTTACGCAGGGATAATATTGAAATCGCCGGATGAATATGAGTTAGGCACACTGTGCGTTATATATGATAAACCTCATATATTTTCTGAGCAGGATATTGCTGTATTACAGGAATTAGGAAAACAAGCAGAAGACATTATCTCTCAATATGGTCGATAAGGTTTATACGACCACTCAGGGGTTTTCCTTTGTAATTGCAACAATGGAACAGGTATTCCTTCAAAGGAACGCCTTCTTTAACCTGAAGACTAGTTTACTGTCATATAGATATCGCCTTCTCTGTCTGCCATATCACTCACCATAATTTTTCCTCGCGACACATCATAGCTGGAAAAGCGATTCAATTGATACCTAGCAACCTTTCTGTCATCGGCGAGAAAAACCTGGTTCAGAGATTCAATATCGTCCTCTGTTGTCATGTAATACAACATCCCCTGGTCGATTTTTACGTGGTAAAAGTACTGAGGAAGATTGAACAAAAGCTCTTGTGCTCTCGCTGAGGCACCTTCCTTACTTGCCAATTGAGTATGCAAAGCGACGTGATACAAGGCGTTACTCTGTTGTTCAATAACATAGACCCCGTTTTGAACTTCACTGTCTGTAAGGCCGTATGCCCAATTCCCATCGCGGGATTCAATTTCGTGCCCAGACAAATTAACCACAATTAGCTCGGGGTTCCCATTGTCGACGACAGTAATAGCGGCTTTATCTGTGCCAAACCAATCTAACGAAATTATTGGCTTCTCACTGGTGTAAAGCAGATTCTCATCGCTAAAAGAAGTAAAAGGTGAGGCTTCTATTAATTCAGCAATAGGCAATTGGTAAACCTTGTCATTCATGCTTATTAGCAAGTGCTGGTCATCAGCAGATAGCGCTAAATAACCCAAAGAATAAGGATTGTTGAACTTGGTCAGCGTTACTGGCTCTTCTGAATGGTAACTACCCAAATACAATTGCGTTTCGCCACTGCGCTTCGATGCGAACAGATATTGGTCACTGTGATGAAACAGAATGGGGGAAGTGTCAGACACTGTAGAGTTACTGATGTCAGCCAGGTTATTTCCACCAGGTAACCACCGGTTATTGAAGTTACTGTGATCAGTACTGAACAGTAAGTGCTTCTCATCGCCAACCCTTACCATTTCTGATGACAGCTCTTCAGATACACTGATCATCGCTTTCTCATTATTACCACGCAAATCACTCGCCATGATTTGGTAAGCAGGAGGGGGCGAATGGTAATACACGTGGTTTGAGTCGTGGTGCCAAATTGCCTCTCCCACGGCGCGGTTGAACTGTTGGCCTTCGGTTATATCGTGTGTGGATAAATTAAGGGAATAAAGACGTGTATTGTGATCATTGTCTGTACTCATTATCAGCAGTTTTTCGCCATCAGGCGATATATCAATACTATGATGTCCCCACCCTTTTGGCTCTGGCTGGGTAGGCGTTATTGTCTTTCCCGTCACCATATCAAAAGCAAAAATCTGATTTGGCCAGAAACTTTCTGGTTGTGCAGTGTAGTAAATCATGCGTTGCTGCTTGTGATAATCCACATCTTTAACTCGCTTATCTGTGCAGTCAAACAAGATTGTTGGGCTTGCCATGATTTGCTCAGTTGAAAGGGGGTTAGGCAAGGAAGCTATTTCGACACTACATTTTTGTTGCGATTTCGACAGGTATATAAGCTGAGTAATCGTTTCACCTTCGGAGCGCTTGTCTTTAACCACAGCCACAAGACGGGTGATATGAGCACTATTATGTATTCGTCGGCTTGAACCTGTGGTTTGATTCAATAACCACAATTCAGGGTCACGGTTACCTATTTGATTGAGGTAATAGACGTGTTCGCTGTCTGGATGCACACGTGGCGAAAATTCGATCCCTTTAGCCCGTGTCAAAGGTTTGGAATACCAGTTAGCAGAATCACGCTCAACTGGTACCAGATGCCACATGAGAAAACCAATCACCGCCAGAATGGCTATGACAAAACCAGATTTAAAAAACGGGGCCCCTTTCTTGTTATTACCCGAACCGTTCCCGGTAGTAGTAACCATTACCGGGTTGTCGTCAGCCTTCGCTGTTGGATTGGTATGTATTTGCCTCACTTCACACACTAAACGATAGCCCCGTTTAGGAATGGTTTGAATATACCGTGGGTTTTTAGCCTCATCGCCCAGTGCTTTGCGTAAATTCCCCACCAGCTTGTTGATGGCGTTGTCTGTTACCAGCGAACCTGGCCACAGGCGCTCGTGAAATGCATCACGGGTTATTATTGTATTTGGCTGTTCCAAAAATAACGATAAAAGTGTGACAAGCTTTGGCTCAATCGGCAACTCCTGACCATCAGCGATTGTCACTACACGCGCGTTTGAACTATCAAAAATGAACTCACCGAATTGAATCATGACGCCTTTAAATGGATGAAAATTAGGCATTTACACTGTATCACAACAACGGCCTCTTCATAAGCGTTTCAATGCAACTCGTGCAAACCCTTAAAATAAGGCTAAACCTACCATCATCACTTTTTCGTCACCTTTTTTCACGAAAAAATCATTACATTGGAGCGGGTGTTGAGCACTCTGGTAGTACATTAATCAAGGACCGCTCAACAATGAAATCAAAACAAGTCACCCCCTTTTTATTCACGCTATTCTTATTCGCCACCTTCCAGGTTGATGCCGTAATAACGAGACACGATGTAGCACCAGAGCGTTATAAAATGGCCTCGCCGCCTGAGTTTTTCATCGATATGCCCTTTCAGGGTGCTGCGGTATTAATTGATAAGCAGTGGCTGCTAGCACCGGCACACGTTATTTACACATTCATGTACGAATACCAAAACAAACCTATAAACATACAGGGAGTTGAAAATCGAATCGCCCAAGTTATTCTGCACCCCGATTATGAACGCGTAGGCGGGGCAGCAGATGAAGGGAAAGAAAGTTCGCTCATTGAGCAACTCAGTGCTGGCAAAGACATAGCGTTGATTCGATTGGAGAACCCGGTAAATCATATTGCACCCATTGCGATCTATGGTGGCGCTAATGAAAAAGGTATGGAAGTTACTGGGTTTGGACGTGGCGCTGTAGGAACAGGTTTGACGGGAGAAGTGAAAGACAGCCAAGGCCCTGGCTTTTTTGTCTACTATTGGTGGCATGTGACAAAGTTCTTCTCAGACTGGGCTTTTACTCAGGAAGACTATCAACTGCAACGCTACAGCAATCAAATAACAAATGCCTCGGAACAATGGCTTAAATTCATCTTTGATAAAGGCAAAGAAGCTCTGCCTCTTGAAGGCACCATAGGTTCAGGAGACAGTGGTGGCGCAGTGATCACAATCCAAAACGATACACCCATACTGGTTGGGCTGGCTTCCTGGCGGGAATTCGAAGGCGATGTGCACGACTATGAATTTGGCCACTATGGGGAAGTTGCAGTGTTAACACGGGTGTCCTATTTTATAGATTGGATAACTAAGCACGTACAAAGTGCCAATGTGATTTTGGAGTAGT
Source organism: Alteromonas sp. AWQ4_252 (assembly GCF_056158205.1). Classification (NCBI taxonomy): domain Bacteria; kingdom Pseudomonadati; phylum Pseudomonadota; class Gammaproteobacteria; order Alteromonadales; family Alteromonadaceae; genus Alteromonas; species Alteromonas sp. AWQ4_252. The sequence continues at coordinate 254,084 of NZ_JBSWSV010000001.1, forward strand.
CCGGCCGACGTGATGGCCGACTATTGTTGTCGGTTAGTCCAAGGTAGGCGTTGTTCATGCCCAAGCTTATGTTTTGACTTTACTCTTACCTTGTTGTTTTTCAAATTGTATTGGTACCTCACTTTATGGCGACAAAAGAGAAATAGTGTCGATGCAAGTAACACAAGCAGTGCGCTGCTGAGACCGTAAAGAAAGTAGCGCTGGTCGCTAATAGAGAGCTACTTCCTTTCGTCATCAGATATCTACAAGTCCAGGTATATCGCTATTCACAGCGTTCGTCTGACCAAATATCAATCCTTTGGCTGACACTTTTCCTGGCAACATAACATTATTAACCGTGGCCTGATTAACATCATTGAGTATCAATTGTTGGTGAACTTCACTTGTGCCTATATGTATACCGTGTATTGCAAGCTGTGCCACATCATCAAAAACCAATGCAGGTCTGAAATCAGCCCCTGAATCATTCAATTTGAGATTTTCAATCTTGATAGAGGACGCATGTCTAACGTACAGGCCCCAAGCGGGCAATTCACCAAACATGGAATATTCAGGATACTCACTCCGCTTTTCCGGGACCTGAAAAAGCTGGTTAACAGGAATGTAAGCCAACCCTTTATTAGCAATGCCGGGGTACGTTAATGAAATATTTTTGATGGTGATATCTTTCACTTTTGCATCAGGTAATCCGGTAATAGAAGCGGGGATCGGATTAAAAAAAGCGTTCAATCCTGGTCCACGTACCTGATAGCTGCTATCCGCTCGCATAAACGCAATCTCAGCTGTAAGCCCGTCTATTGTGACGTTGCGAATTGAGCCCGGAGGGGCTTCATTATATCGATGTCCGAGCCGGATGACGAAACCATTGCCGGTATTGGTAGCGGTTATATTTTTAATTTTAATATTGTCAATATCACCGCCATCCACACAGCCCAGGCATATTGCTGAGCGGTAGGTGTCGAACACGTGGATATTACGAATAGTAATGTTTTTAAAGCCCTTGTAAGAAGACGTTCCAAATTTAATACCATTTGAGCTTGAGCGAACGATACAGTCTTCAATTATAATGTTGTCGTTAATTTGAGTGTCAGGTTCTGATTTTATACAAATGGCGTCGTCAGCAGCGTTTACAAAGCAATTTGAAATCCGGCCATTTACTACCCCATCAAAATCTATACCGTCATTATTCCAGTAAGCGTCACTTACTACCTTGATATTGTCTATGTGCACGTCTGTACAGTGATAATATGTTTGCACCCAACTGGCTGAGTTAGTAATGGTGATATCGAAGACTGATATCTGACGGCAGTCAATAAAATCAATAATCTGTGGGCGGTCTGATTCATGCGGGCGCATCCTGCGAGTATTATAATTATCAACCACCCTCTCACCAGAGTGATGCATATAATCAATATTCAGTGCTGTTTGCCGCCCCCGCCCGTCAATTTTACCACCACCCGTGATTGAAATATTGCTGGCTTTATGTGCGCTTAACAGCGTATACCACCCCCTCGCAGAGCGCATATAATCTGCAATATCATTGCTGCCAAGCAAGGCTGCTCCTTCTTCAATGTGCAGATGAGTATTTGTTGGGATAAGAAGTGTGCCAGTGATAAATTGCCCTTTATCAATGACTAGTTTTGCACCTTGTGTTGCTGCGCTATTCAGTGCCAACTGTAAGGCATCAGTGTTCAGTGTCTTACCATCTCCCACTGCACCAAACTCACTAACATACAAACTCGGTCTGGGCGGTAACTGAGCGCGGTCAGCTGCAACTTTTCGAGTAGAATCGAACTGTTTTTCCCGTGATACAAAGGCCTGTTTAGATGAGCTGGAACATGCTGACAGCTGGGTGTATAAGCCTGCAAGCACACTAGCTTTGATAAAGTCACGGCGAATCATTATTTTCTCTCCTTCGAGGTAGATAGTACTGGTCCCGTCTCTAGCTTAAGTCATATACCAGCGGCAATTTACTTATTACAAACGGAAAAATTGTGGACTGAATTGCCATTCGTTGTATTCATAAATAACGCAGCCTCTAAGATGCATTCAAAGCCAGGCAGTAGCCTTGTTGCTTTTTTGGTAAGGCCAAATTACTATAAGGTTGTCGGCTTATCTATTCAACAAAAAATTAACAATACGTAGTTTTAAAATTCATTCCACTTAGTTAAAAACACTACACACTCCTGATTTTAAGAAACTTTATTTATCTATCCTCGCTACACATAAGTGTGGCAATCTGTGCATTCTAGATGCTTTGAATATACCAAAAACTCATTGGTAAGGCCGGAAATTGTGGTTTCGGGGGACTAATAAAGTTAACAGCAGGATGAGGAATCAATTATCAATGTGTACATTTCTGCTGATAGTAACGAGCGGTTTGTTATTTTTTATAGGGCTGTTTAAGCAGTCTGAATGACGCGCTTATTACGCACTTATAAAGTGTCGTATTAACAGATTAATTCAGCGAAGATCTGAATATTACTGTTTTACTCGGGCAGTAGAATCCCGAATGACTAATTCACCTTCAAATATCTCATTATTATGAGGTGTATTCTGATGCGAACTTATGTGCTTGTTTTTTAAACGACGGATCAGCAGCACGGCGGCACGATAGCCAATGTTCACTAGAGGGTGGCGGTACGTTGTTATATTTGGAAACACCTTTGTCGTAATAGATATGTCGTCGATCCCACAAATGGAAAGCTCATCCGGAACCTTAATTCCACGGCTTTGTGCTTCATACAGTGCGCCAGCGGCCATTTCGTCATTAGAGGCAAAGATGGCTGTTGGTCTGGGTTTTTTGTTCAAGAGGACCGATGCAGCATCTTTACCAGACTGGTAGGTGTAGTACCCTTGCACTAATAATGATTCATCAACTTCTAACCCATGATCTTCAAACGCTCTTCTAAACCCAGCCTCTTTAATTACACTGGATTCTTCATCAGGATGCCCTTGAATATATCCTATTCGCCGGTGTTTCAGGCGAATAAGATAGTCTGTAACGTCACGTGCCGCCTTTTGATAGTTCAAGCCTACAAACTCCCCACGACTTTTGTAACTGGGGCCTATACGCATATAGTTTACACCTTTCCTGCTAAGCATTTCGAGCAGGTCCAATTTGTCGCAGATCGGAGGAGCCAAAATAAGACCGTCAACAAGTGTGTTATCTATAAAATCCTCAATCTCTTTTAACAGTTGATTTGAGTAAAAGCTACAATCGTAAAGAAAAAGTCCCATCTGTTCTTCAGTACAGCCTTGCAAAATCCCTCTCTGTAACTTCATCAGATAACCCGGACTCGGATTGTCGGTTAATAGCGCTATGAAAAATGAACGATTTTTTGCCAAGGCCATACCGAGAGGATTTCGTTTAAATCCTGTTTCCTGAATAGCTTTCTGAACTTTTTCGCGCATGGATTCACTGACATTGATTTCATTATTAATGACTCGTGATACGGTCTTTTTTGACACGCCAGCCTGCTTGGCTACATCATTGATTGTTGCAGGTTTCATGAAAACTATTTGCCTCTGTGATCAATCAGCGAAATTTCGATTTCATAGCAATACTAATATTTGGTGAAATTAAATGTAAGCAGATTCCGCTTATTAAACTTAAAATTTTTATGAGTAGAGTATGCGACACTTACTATTCAGTGTGATTGAACTAGCTTCCCAATAAAATCACATAGTAATTTTTTATAAAAATTATCTGTATTTATCATCATGTTCGGCAATATCAGAAATTTAACACCTAGGATTGACACCGGTGTCAAACGACGATTATAGTTAACTCGGTGTTAACAGCTGATTAACTTCCAACTCATTTGTTTTCACTTTGGCGCGATACACATAGCTTTTCAAAAGAGTGTTTTGTCATTCGTTACCACTATCTTTCGAATTGACGCTGTTAACCGACAGTTTGAATAGCCAGAAAAATTTCAAGTGTATTGTTATCAACAGCATAAATTTTGGATTCGAACGATAGGACTAATCCGTATTTAGGAGCACTCAAATGAAACTCACTTTTAAAAGAAGTTTGATGTCGGTTGCAGTATTCGCAGGAATAGCTGGCATGCAAGCTCAAGCAGCTATAGCAGAAGAAAATAACGACGTTGAAATTCAAGAAATAATCGAAGTAAAAGGCTTCAGAAATTCACTAATCAAGGCCCGTGATTTGAAGCGGAATGCTATTGGTTCGCAAGACTCGATAGTGGCTGAAGACATCGCAGACTTTCCTGATCTGAACTTAGCAGACTCACTACAGAGAGTCCCGGGAATTTCAATTACCCGTGAAGGTGGGGAAGGCCGAAACATATCTTTGCGTGGGCTGGGACCAGATTTTGCGCGCGTGCAAGTCAATGGTATGGAAGGACTAGCGACCAGCGCTTCTGCAATGGATAGCCGTGGTGCAGTGACTCGTTCACGAGCATTTGATTTCAATATTTTTGCTTCTGAACTGTTTAATCAGATCGATGTTAAAAAATCCTATCAGGCAAGTCTCGATGAAGGTGGCATCGGTGGCACAGTCAACTTACGGTCAGCCAAGCCATTTGATTATGACGGCTTCACTGCGGCTGCAAGCACACAAATTGGTACAAATAGCCAGACAGAAGGCACTGACCCACGAATGTCTTTCATAGTATCTAACACTTGGGGAAACTTCGGAGCACTGTTTTCGGCATCCTACAGTCAACGAGATATCAATGAGCAGGGTTACAATGGTTACCGCTGGCGCAAGCGCACTGTAAATGCAGAAGGTTACAGCGACTCATTATCGCAGGATGTAAAAAATGCGCTGGAAAACGGAGAAATATTCTTTAACCGTGGTAACCGTTACTCTGTATGGGAAAATGAACAAACAAGGACGGGGCTAGCCACTTCATTACAATATCGCCCGTCTTCTGATTTGACCTTTGACTTTGATGTTTTATACAGCGAGTTAGAAAATAACCGCGGCGAATTCCATCTCCCCACTTCTGGCTCGAGCAGTACCGCAATAGGGTATATAGATGCACTTGAAATTATACCAGCATCCGATGGCGATGGTTTTGAAGCTGTATATGGCGAATTTTCAAATACTCCATTGCGTACTGAAACACGTGAAGACCTGGATAAAACAAAGTTCACACAGATAACACTGTCCAACAAATGGCATGTCAGTGATGATTTACTTTTAACCACTTTGATTGGTCACTCCAGTTCTAAGTTTAGCCAACCAAAGAGAGATAAATTTTATGTAGAAAGTGTGGGAAATATTACTACGGACTATCGTGGTTCACGCAGATTTGACCCCGTTAATACCTATAGTATTGCTCCTACTGACGCGGATGTTTGGACATTTCGAGAGATCGACCTTAGAGAAGACAGAATCGATAATACCTATGATATGTTAGCGATTAACGGCAGTTATATCTTAACAAACGATGCGTCATTGAAATTCGGGGTTTCGTTTAAGAAATTCGAAAACTCTCGGGAGTTACGTGACAACAACGATATTGGCAGAAATCAGGAAGCGCCTCAAAATAATGAAGTAAGGTCTATAGATCAGTTTGCTTACGCGTATACTAATCATGACGATATTGACTGGATTGCGATAGATTTAGATTCAGCATTGGATTTCTATGGTGTAAATCGCGACCTTGGTGCTGAAAATATCGTTAACAGCGCTACAGGAAAAGTACAAGAAGATACAAACGCCGCTTATGTAGAATATGAGTGGATAAATTATTTTAGCGACAGTACGCTCAGGGGAAATATTGGTCTGCGTTATTACGATACCGAGATTACGTCCAAGGGTATTACAAATGGTGCTGACGTTGAGATTGGGTCTGATTATAGCGGTGTTCTTCCCACGCTTAATCTCGCTTGGGAACCTACTGAAGAAACGGTTGTTCGCTTTAGTGCAGCTAAGAATGTAACCCGGCCATCATTGGGCTCTTTAGGCGTATCCGGAGAGGTTCAGGTGGATCCTGATGGGTCCAGAGGATTGGATGTTACTGCTGGTAACCCGAAACTACAGCCATTTGAGTCTAATAATTATGATATGTCATTTGAATGGTATTTCTCTGAAGAAGGCTCTGTTTCTGCAGGAGTGTTCTTTAAGCAGATAGACAACTTTGTTGTTGCCACTACCGTTGAAGTTCCCTACAGCGAAACCGGTTTCCCGCTATCTTTGCTGGATGAGAGTCTCGGTCAAACAGGGGATACTTTATTTAACTACACGCGCCCGGAAAATGGCAGGTCTACCAACATCAAAGGCCTGGAGTTCTCTTATCAGAGTTTATTGATCTTCTTGCCTGAGCCGTTTAATAATATTGGTTTCATTGCCAACTACACGTTTGCGGACGGTGAATTCTTATACGAAAATGTACAGAACTCTGGAGAAGATCAATATAAAACGTTTGAGGGGCTGTCAAAACATAACACTAATTTCACAATATTTTATGAAACTGATGTTTGGGGTGCCCGTATCTCAGCGGCGAGCCGAAGTGATTATATAACCTGGGGAGCAGGCGTTGCTGAAGATGAAGATGAGCACGGTATTCATGGCTCAACGTTCGTTGATATATCTATGTTCTATCAGGTTAACGAACATATTAAGGTGACTTTAGAAGGAGTTAATATGACCAACCAGGCGGATGAACAGTACAGCGATACCGCAGATCGTATATATAACGTGACGACAAGTGGACGCACTTTTTACCTGGGTGCGTCTTACAAATTCTAGTTGGCCTTTTAATATTGGAAGCGGACGTGAAGACAGTGTTCTTCACGTCCGCAATGAAGACTGGATGTCTGAATTACGTAATAGTTAAATAATTTCTTTTGAGTATCTGATACTAAGAGGGAGTTGATTTAATTGCTAAGTGTTCTGTTTTTCAAATCAATCTGGCGAATTTTATTTTCCGCATCATATTCCAGTTCTGTAACTAAGATAGAGCGTCTGTAATAGCCGCCGCCTTCTTTAATGCTATCGTGATAAAAAATGTAGTTTTTATCTCCGTCCTGCAATATTGCCTGATGATTTGTGTTTATGTTCAGGTAGTCAATGACTACACCCTGGTATTTAAAGGGACCAAGTGGAGAGTTGCCGGTAGCATAAACAATCTGACCCGGCCAACCAGTGGAAAATGTGAAGTAGTATTTTCCATTATGCATATGGAGATACGGGGCTTCTCCATATTGTTTTTTTTCGTCACCGGAAGGAAAATCAGTAATTTCTACATCACGGATTTCACTGGCCAAGCTGACCATGTCGTTGCCCAGCATCACTACTTTCGGTATACGGGTGCCAAAATACATGTACGCCTGACCGTCAAAATCAATGAAAAGCGCAGGATCAATCGGTTCGTTTCCTGCGTTGTCGTCTCGTGACTTATCAACCAGAGCTTTTTTAATAGGATCGACAAACGGACCTTCAGGGTTCTCACTGACGACAACGCCTATTTGATCGCCGCCGACCGGGGCGTAAAAATAATACTTCCCATTTCGCTCAATAGCTCCCGGCGCCCATGCTTTAGCATCTTCAGCAGCCCAATTGAACACGCTATTGTGTAAAAAAGAGCCCTCATCTTTCCAGTTAATAAGATCCGTAGAGCTAAATAACCGCCAGTCTGTAGAGTCCCAGTATTCTCCCGAATTGTCTTCATCATTGGTAGCGTATACGTAGTACGTATCACCAAATTTATGTGCTGAAGGATCTGCACTGAATCTGTCTGATATAATCACTTCAGCGCCTGCAGGAAAGAGTACGGCGAGCGCTAAAGTTAACTTTGAAACTATCCCTGCTTTCATCTTCATATTCCTTTCCTGCAAGCCTCAATTATTGGAGTGAGTAAAGGTACAAGTATCGCGCTACCAGCTAATCGATTTTGAGGGAATATATTTGTCTAACAGCCTTTTGTATTTGGCTTCCAATATATGCTGTGGCGGCAAATCCGGTGTTTTGGAATACAGGTCTGCTTTTTGAAAAGCTTTCAACAGAGGTAGCATTAGCCAGTCAAAGTCGGATGCTAGTTCACTATAAGCCATGCTTCCGTTTTGCGGTGTGTGCCAAGGGTAGAAAGAATGGTAACGCAAGAGATAAAGCGACTCTTTGTTAAGGAGACTGCCTTGTCTCATTGCTTCATAAATGTATTCATCGTGTCCCCAGCTCATATCTACTGCATCAAAACCACAATGTCGGTCATATTTCCCGAACTTTGTGTCAGATATATTTTCATAAGCGGGGTAATCTTGACTGAGGTGAAAATACTTTTTGTCGTAAAACACATTGGAAGATGCAAACGGAGCGCCTACCGGATAGGTATCGCCTACTACACACCATTGCTGTAGTTGGCCAAAACGTGGCAGTAACATCACTTTGCCGAGATCATGAATAAAGCCTGTAAGCGGAAACCATGACCAGTCATCTATATGACTGTACAGCGTTTTTATTGTATTTGACTCGTATAGTTCACGCCATTTCCCGGGTAATTCAGACCAGGCTTTATGTTTGAACAGAGTTTTTATAGATAGGTCATCCCGTAACTCAGTCTCATTTTTCATTGCAAATTCACAGATGGACTCTGCCGACTGATAAGCATGAATAATTTGTGGTAAGTCGCTGTCAGGATCGCTTTCATCAACAATGTCTTCAAGAAGCTTAAATACCTGATACACGTCCATCGAGCCATAAGCGAGCTTAAAATAATGTTGTTTTTTTTCTTTCACGAAATCAACCGTCTGGTTTGTTTGCATTTCGCGATATGTGCGCTCAACTCTATCCTGGAACTTGGAGTCGGTGTAGTTTCTGAAGTCGTCAGATGAAACTTCCAGGCTTTTTTCAGTTGTAATCATTTTAAATTTCCTTGTAAAACTAATTGCCCAGATGACCCAGCTTTCGGGTTGGCAATCCTGTATTAATATTTTTCTCTATTGTTTCCAGAGGAACGCCTTTGGTTTCAGGCACCTTGAGTAAAACAAACATGAAGACTATGAGTGAAATAGTGCCATACAGGGTAAAAGTGACGGCGATTCCCAGGTTGGCTAATATGGTTAAAAATGTTGCTGAAACGAGAAAGTTTGTTGCCCACTGAATGGCAACAACAAAACTCATGCAGGTACCCCTTGCGTGTAGGGGGAAAATTTCAGCGATAAGAAGCCAGAACAGAGAGCCCAAACTTATGCAGTAACCAATGATAAAAGTCATGAGAAAAAACAGGGCAAAATACGCTGATATGCTGGTCATTGTATTGTTCAACAGTACGACCAGAGCGAACAGGCTCAGTGCTGCTAACAGTGAGCCGCAAAGTAGAAATTTGCGTCTTCCTAATTTGTCGATGAATGCCAGTGTTAGAATAGTGAAAAGGAAGTTCGTTACGCCTAACCCCAGAGTGCCAAACATTTGTGTTTCTGCTCCGGAAAAGCCAATATTCTTCATGATGTACGGACCATAATACATAACAGTATTTATGCCCATCATCTGTTGACCAATCCCCATAAACAACCCTATTACTAAGACTCCTCTCAACTTTGGATTTAATAACTCCCGAAAACTGGCTTGTTTATCATTCAGTGTGCTTTTAATAAGGGCGAGTTCTGTCTTCGCTTTGTCCTTACTCATACGAATTTTGGATAGGATGTTTAGCGCTTTTTGCTCCTGGCCTTTTTGGGCAAGCCACTTTGGAGATTCAGGCATAAACCACATGCCTACAGTAAGAATGACTGCCGGAACAATGCCGCTTAGAATCATCAACCGCCAGTCTCCCGAAGAGGTCAGTGAAAAATTTACTAAAAATGCAATTACCTGTCCTCCAGTAAGGAACGCGCCGTTCCATAGCACGAGTTTCCCCCGTGACTGAGCGGGAGCCATCTCAGCGATGAACAGAGGCGTCGCAAATGAACCTGTTCCAACAGCAAAGCCGAGGATAAAACGACCTGCAATCAGCGCTGCAACAGATTGCGCATAGGCTGCCAATAGGGTGCCTGCAACGAATATGCATCCAGTAATCACTAATACCTTTCGTCGACCTAAAATGTCTGTTGCACGTCCGCTGGAAATCGCGCCAAACAGAGCTCCTAATGCACAAGCACTCACTATCCATTCTATTTGTCCGATTGAAGCACTGAATTCCTTTTCTATGAATGGAGATGCCCCCGCGATAATAGCGGTGTCAAAACCAAATAATAATCCGCATGTAGCAGATATACAGATTGTGATAAGTAAATACGGATTGAACCTGGACATAAATTCCCTAAATTGAATCGTTAGTTCCCAACGCACAAGCAACACAATTAGCACGCCTTGACACCGGTGTCACCATTCATGTTATTTGAGTGTTACTATTGTGTCAAGATGTCGTGAATGATTGTGTTTTACGCGGAGGGTTAGGCAATGATTACCCTAACAGAATTGCTCGGTTCGCTTGATGCAGAAGTGACTCGTCAGACAGAGCCTGCAACGTTAGACGAATTACCAGGGCCTCTACAGTTGGCGATACCTCACAGAACATGCCTAGTGTAAACTATCAATTTAATTCATATTTTTTCACTTCTGAAACAAACTTACTAATACTTTTGACAAATTTGTTAAATACGTAAAAATAACGTCACATTTGATTATGTTACAGAGTGAACAAGGAAAAATATGAGACGGGGTTGCATTGAGGGATCTTGCAAGTTACATAGGATAGCCTTGGTTTTGCTATGTTGGCACTTGTTAACAGGCTGTAGTTCGTACGGCAAACACACTTTCAGTTCAAGTGATGACGAAGTGCTGATCTTTGCGTCCTTTCGTGGAAATGGACAAGACGGTCTGCATCTGGCTGTGAGCGAAGATGGGCTGAATTGGCGAGCGCTCAATCAGGACAAAAGCGTTCTTACGCCGACGGTTGGCACAAAATTAATGCGTGATCCTGTCATTATTCAAGGACCGGATGAACACTACCATATGGTATGGACTTCAGGGTGGGAAGATCCTGGGATTGGTATTGCGCATTCTGTTGATTTGAAAAACTGGAGTGAGCAACAATTCTTGCCTGTTATGGCCGACTTTCCAGAGGCGAAGAACGCCTGGGCACCTGAAATATTCTATGACGAGCCAACCCAACGCTATTGGATCTACTGGGCTTCAACCCTGCCCGGTAAATACCCGAGTACAGAAAAACAGGCAGACGAAGGCTGGGATCATCGCATCTATGCTACCAGCACAAAAGACTTCAAAACCTATACGCCTACCCAGCTGTTTTATCAGCCGGGCTTCAATGTAATCGATTCGGCAATAGTCAAACATGATCACTACTACGTCATGATTGCCAAAGAAGAAACCCGCTATCCGCCAGCGAAAAATCTGTTTGTTACCCGAGCCGATGACATAGAAGGCCCATGGCAACCTCGCTCTGCTCCTTTTACCCCGACCGGACTTTGGGTGGAAGGGCCTGCCATTGTGTTTTGGCATGGTTGGTTTTATGTCTACTTTGACCAATACATCGATCATAGCTTTGGCGTCATGCGAACTCTAGATTTTTCAGAATGGGAAAACCTGACACCTCAACTCAATCTACCAACTGGTACCCGTCACGGTTCAGTGCTGGTAGTACCCCGACGTTTGCTGAACAACCTGTAACACCCCGGGTGCCCTTACAGTTTGTTTCAAATACGGGACATGTTTTGTTATGCAAAAGTAACGTAAACTCACATTCACTAAATTCCGTTTGAAGATGCTAAATATGAAGCGCTATCGTGCTTTATATTCTGGTCGCTAACAATGAAGCTGTCGTGATAGGATTTACGTTCAAAAAAATTTGCCTAACGACCTGCTTTATAAAGGATTAATCTTGCGCTCTTTTTTAACCATGGTAGTTCGCTCTCCCGTCATGCTTATGTGTGTATCCATCGTTCTGTGGATGCTTTACCCCCCTCTCGTGAATTACTTAATCGATCGTTCAAGCACCCTTTTTGTGGCCGCCATCTCTCATACGTTAGCTGCGATCGCGACGTTGGGAGTAGTGTTTTTTCTATTTATCGGCGATAAAAAAAATGGATTATTGTCTCTTCTTGCTAAGTTTAAGCACCCAGGTTTACTTCTTCCGACACTCTGCTCAGGAGTAATCATCTGTGCGAACCACCTGCTACTATATGCAGCACTAGAGTCATCTCGAACGTATGACGTTATAGCAATTCTGATTTTTGAATCTTGGCCCATTTTATTCTTTTACATCGATAGCACCTTTAGAAAATCACAACGTACTACTTCAGCGACAGATTATATATTTTCTGGAGCTGCATTCGCTGGCTTCATTGTATTAATGGCACCAAACATCAGCCTCGCAGACTGGCTGTTGATGGAAAGCCCGATGCTCAATACCATTTTTTTTGCCGCATGTGGCGGTTTGGTTATGGCCATAAACTGTTTTATCCGAATGAAGTGCATGGACGCCTGGAGTAAGATCTCCAACCAATACAATTTGTCATTAACGCCATTGCGCCGGGCAATTCTCACCGAAGGTAGCGTACGTTTTGTGGCTGCACCTTTAATGCTCACCACGTTATTTTTGTTTGGTCACTTCGATAATCAGTTCACCCACATCGACTACTTTATTGTTGCCTTTGTGGGCATCGCAATTTTAGCGTTGGGCAGCTTGCTATACGATTTATCTGTTTATTCCGCCCCAAATGCCTCGATAAGTGTGTTTTGGTATTTTATGCCAGTGGGTGCAGTGATTATTCTTGCCACTATGCAAGGTCGTATTCTGAACCAATACGAAGCTGTAGCATCGGTACTCATCGTTTCTGCGAATATTTTCTTAGGCTTAAAATTCCCATTACGGTCGTCTCTTTTAATCTTATTTACCTCTGTTTGCTTAATTGGTATCTGGTTGATTTTTGCTCCTACGTATCCTATTGACTCGTATTACGATTTACTCGCCGTATCTACTGTTTTCTTCGTGTTATTGGCCACGTTTGCATTGGAAAGAACTACCTCTTTAAATCGCGAGAGAGAGCGTTTGTTAGGTGAGTTCAATGAAGCCGTTATGCGCTTACCCAAGCAGCCAACCAGTGAACAAGAGAATGAGACCATGTATCAGCCTCTTATTTACCAATACATCACTAAACACCTTTTCACCTTTGTTCGGGCATTCGATTCACTGAGTGAGATGCGATCTGTACAAAACGACATACAGAATACAAAGCAGAAGCTACTATCATTAGCAAAAGAACGGGGGCGGCTAAGAGAGCAACTGTTAAGTACTTTCAACGTGGGCGAAAAAATTATGACCATGGAAAGTGATAGGATCCCTCCAGAAGAGTTTGTAATTCTAATTTTACTTGGCGCGACTAACGTCTTTTTCTCGTTGATATTTCGACCCGATAGCTTTTCCGCAGCACTATTTTCTCTTATTGTGACAACCTCAGTAATTTTCTTAATTTTACTCATCAACGAAAGGGACAAATACACCCAAGTAAGACACGACCATGCACTTGTATGTCGCGATATGCTTAATTATGCCAGCCAATTTATGCATCCAGCAGCCACTGACAATGAAAAAAACATTGTTGAGGCGGTTGAAACAACCTTGCGAACTAAAGCAACCAGTGTGAACAACGCTCTTCACAGCTATTGGGTATTTGGTGTATTCACTTTTCTATTCTTTGGCTTTAGCTACGCCCTTTTATATGAAACTCTAAATAAGATTGAAGCCGATGAGTCTTCGCCCATTGTATCCAATCGAAATATGAACAATGCGCACGTAAACATTGCGCTTTTAGATTGGCCTGCTGCACAGATCAAAGCTCACATTCTTCATGATATTATTAATTCTCATACTGAAGCAAAAGCACACTTAGTGAGCGTGTCCCATCAACGGGCTTTCGAAGAAATTGACAAAAAGAATGGGGCAATTGACGTACATCCGGATATTTGGGCAGCCAATAACGCCGTGCTAATTAGAAAGTTCGTACGTGCCTTTAAATCGATGACACTAGGCAAGGTGTCTTCATATGGTCAGCAAGGCTTGTGTTATACCAACTATGAAAACACGCCTACCTTATCGATATCAGATCTTGGCTCACAAAAATTTGCATCTATATTCGATTTATCTCGTGATGGAAAAGGCGATATCTGGGTAGGTGCGAAAGGTTGGACGGTAACAGAAATAGAGCAGCGCAGGTTAGCAGCGTATGGCCTCTCACCTTATTATGAGTATCATGAATTTGATCAGGACTTACTACATAAACTACTAAAACAGAACGAGAAAAGCAGACAGCCGAGTCTATTTTTCTGTTACTACCCTGATGCGCTATTTAGCAACCCGAATATTGAGTTTGTGTCTGAACCTGCCCACGACGAAATACTTTGGCAAGCTCTGGCAAACAGCAATGAAGCAAATAAAGTGTTAGAAGGCACGGCATGGCCACAAACTGAAATTCAGGTAGGTTACCGTTCCAGCCTTGAAGAGACATTACCCACAATTGCACAGTTACTCGATAATTATTTAATTGGTAACGAAGAATTAGTAAGCATGTTGCAAGATATTGAGGAAGGTGCCAGTGTCGAGGAAGTATCCCAAGCCTGGGTGGATAGCAATAACTACGAGATTATCCAGTGGCTAACAGGCTTTACTCTGCAGTCAAACGAAAAGGCGCGCTTACCTGAGTAACCGGAGTTGCTAAGACGAGCGTGAGGTTTACATATGCAGCGCCAAAACAACGGCGCAACCTTCGCAAAAGAGAAAGCCGACTATCAAGGCCTTCTTTATTTAGCCAGCATGACTGGCGTAAGTGCTCAAAGTACCTCTATGATCGAGAATGAAGATGATAAAGTAGAATCTTACTTCGACAACCTGCTACCCGATAGCATCACTGTTCACAAACAAATGAATAACATCCAGCCAGTTATCTTTCGTAACTTCACGCAAACTAATATTCATTGAATCCCCTTTTAAATCATTGTGATGATTTGGATATCTGGGAAGAATCAATAAAAGCAATGGCAACTTGGATCATTGCAGGCCAGACGAGCCCGGATACGCTAAGTGCATATCCCTAAAATCCTCAATCTTTTTTAGAAACCCCACAACTAACACCGAATTAATTTGATCTGGATCATATTAGATTATAAACTTTCATTAATTTCTGAAACTTCAGCAGGCACGTTAAATGAAAATGTCACCACTAATCACATCTGCCGTTATGCACTTCGGTGAAATGGGAAGCCGATGGGGCTTTAACCGTACGGTGGGCCAGATACTAGCACTCATAGTGCTAAACGAAACGCCCCTTTCCGCTCAGGAAATTGCAGATGCTCTCAGCATTTCGAGAGGCAACACCAGCATGGGATTGAAAGAGCTGCAATCCTGGCAACTCATTAAGCAACATCACGTGCCCGGTGAACGTAAAGAGTTCTTTGTGCCTGCGGGCTCAATCTGGGTATTGGCTAACCGCGTGTTTGAAGAGCGACGCAAGCGGGAAATTGACCCTACCATGTCGTTGCTTCGCGACTTAATGATGGATGAGCCGAACAGCGAGAAAGACAGCGAGGTACAAGCGCGCCTTCACGAAATTCACGACCTGCTGGAATCAGTAACGGCGTGGTCTCAGGAGCTACAAAATTTAGGGCCAGAAAAGCTCGATACCCTTATGAAACTGGGTGCGGGTGTGGGTCGAATCCTTGAATTTAAAGACAAATTACTGCCGGGTAAATCCGAGTAGTCAGGAGGCTGTTGTGGATGCATTTATACTCTCAAGACTTCAGTTTGCACTGAATATTAGTTTTCATATTCTGTTCCCCACCATCACTATTGCGTTAGGGTGGTTTCTGTTTTATTTCAAATTGCGCTCAAACCTAAGCGGTCACCCCGTTTGGATGCGAATTTATCGTTTTTGGGTGCGGGTATTCGCGCTTACATTCGCCCTTGGCGTGGTATCTGGCGTTACCATGTCATTTCAGTTTGGCACGAACTGGCCTGGCTTTATGGAGAAAGCCGGTAATGTTGCCGGTCCTCTATTGGGCTATGAAGTATTAACGGCGTTTTTCCTTGAAGCCACATTCTTAGGGATCATGCTGTTCGGTATTCGTCGCGTGCCCAACTGGCTACACACATTGTCGACCTTCGTTGTTGCATTCGGCACCACCATGTCTGCGTTTTGGATATTGTCATTGAACAGCTGGATGCAAACGCCTCAAGGGCATGAAGTGATAGACGGTGTTATTTATGCAAAAGATTGGTCTGCCATTATCTTTAATCCTTCATTTCCCTACCGTTTTGCACATATGTTGTTGGCGTCAGGCTTAACTGCCAGTTTTCTTATCGCAGGCTTATCAGCATATCGGCTTTACAAGGGTGATGACAAAATTGCGCCTAAGATTGCTCTTAAAACAGCTACCTACACTGCAGCTATTCTAATTCCACTACAAATTCTGGCGGGTGATATGCACGGCTTAAATACCCTTGAACATCAACCACAAAAAGTAGCAGCAATGGAAGGCGTTTGGCATACGGAAAAAGGGGCGCCGTTATTGCTATTCGCTATTCCAGATGAAGAAGCGAAAACCAATCACTTTGAGATTGGCATTCCCAATATGGCCAGCTTTATTCTTACTCATGATACGAACGGAGAAATTAAAGGGCTAAACGAATTTGAGGGTGAGCACCCGCCTGTAGCCCCCGTGTTTTACTCATTCCGTGTGATGGTAGGCATGGGCATGCTGATGTTTGCAACCGCCTGGGCTGGCGCCTATTACCTTTTCCGACGCAACGGTCTGCCACCATGGCTAACCAGAGTGTTCATAGCCATGAGCTTTAGTGGTTGGATTGCCACACTGGCCGGGTGGTATGTCACTGAAGTAGGCAGGCAGCCTTACCTGGTTAGTGGTGTGCTTACAACGCAAGACGCAGTCACCAGTTTACCTCCGGCTAATATCGCCGTGTCGTTCACCCTTTATGCAGTCATTTATTCAGTGCTATTAATAGCCTACGTGGGCACGTTAACACTGATGTGTCGCAAGGCAGTGGGCATTGAAGAAATTACCGATGAAGAACGACGCAAAGCGAAGTTCGCTCGGTTTAATCCTGTTCACGCGAGTTAGGAGAATACAATGCCATTTGAATCATTGTCGGCAGAAACACTAGGTAATATCTACATTGGCCTGCTTGCTTTGGCGGTATTGCTGTACGCTATACTTGATGGGTACGATTTAGGCGTGGGCGTTTTATTCCCACCGCGAAACGAGCAGTTTAAAGATGACATGGTGGCGTCTATCGGGCCCTACTGGGACGCCAATGAAACCTGGCTGGTATTAGCGGTGGGATTGCTACTCATCGCTTTTCCACAAGCACATAGTGAAGTACTTCAGGCACTTTATTTACCTGCGACCTTCATGTTACTTGGGCTTATTTTACGCGGCGTATCTTTCGATTTTCGCGCCAAGGTTGCACAAACCAACAAGAAAAAGTGGGATGCGTGTTTTAAGTATGGATCACTGCTCACCACGTTATCCCAAGGCTATATGCTGGGGATTTGGGTAACCGGTTTACGCACTGACATGTACGCCCAGGGTTTTGCATTTTTGGCTGCGTTTGGGGTTACGGCAGCGTATGCCTTTATCGGAGCGTGCTGGCTGATCCTTAAAACCGAAGGAGAGCTTCAACAAAAAGCATTTTACTGGGCAAAGCGCTGTTTGATGATATTGGGGAGCGGTATTATTGCGGTAAGTTTACTTAACCTCACTTTGCACGATAGCGTGCGCTCACTGTGGTTAGAAAGCCCTGTAGGCATGGTACTTATGACCATCCCTATACTTTGCTTCGCATTACTTCTTCTGTGTGACCTGGTATTGAAAAAACTGCCTGAAGCAGAAGGCAAAGGGGAATGGCTACCCTTTGCCTTAGCATTGCTGGTGTTTGTGCTGTGCTTCGCTGCATTTGGGGTGAGTTACTACCCTTACGTGGTGCCGGGCAAACTTACCATTATGGACGCACTGGCCGATGCTAACTCGTTGCGTTTTCTGCTGGTAGGCACGGTAGTTGTAGTGCCCTGTATTCTCGCCTACACCGCCATGGTTTATAGGATATTTTCCGGTAAATCAGAAAAGCTATCTTATTACTAAGAAGGCTTACATGCTAAACGCTTTTAGGGGGCTGGTATCGACGAGACACCAGCGCCCTCTTCTTTTCATTTCATCGTTATCTTCAATTAACTGATCACCACGCAATCCCAAAAACCAATTGCAACAATCAATTTTAATTACTTTAATAGATTTTCCCAATTCACAATAATACGTCCAATTCAACAAGGAGAACGTAATGAGCGCATTATTAAGAAGACTATCAAAGACAAACAACCAACGTGTAACCACTACCACAAACCACGCAGTTCGAACCCATTGCAATTACGCTGATAACTATTATGGCGACCAGGTTTGTGTAGAAGTAAAAGTAGCAAAACCACGCCCTAACCTTCATGTTGCAGTGCAGCTCTGAGATCCGCAATTAAGAAATAGTGTTGCCTCCACGTAGCAACTGCAGGCAACCTAACTTCCCCCCTGCCCTTCTTCCAGCCTGTTTTAAAAACGCATCAAAATCAATACCTAAGTATTACTCTCAATTACCTATACTTTGTAGAATAAATTAGAATGCATTTGGTTTCTTTTACTTTGTAGTAAAAACTGAATTAGGTATTTAGATGAGTAAAAACAGATTTTTGGGCGAGTTTGAACAATTCGTACTGCTCGCCATTTTACGCCTGGGTGAACAAGCTTATGGCACGACCATTCGCAAGGTACTGTTCGACGCCATCCAACGGGATGTCAGTATTGGCGCTCTTTACACCACATTAACCCGCTTAGAAGAAAAAGGCTTGGTTCGCTCTTCTCTGGGCGAAGCCACTGCCCAAAGAGGCGGGCGTGCGAAAAAACACTTCGAGGTAACAGCAGAAGGAAGGCGAGCATTGGTGGAAGCCCGTCAGTCGTTAGACATTATGTGGCGAGATATAAAACTGAGCTTTGTTGGGGTGGAATCGTGAATAATCTCTCTCCACCACGCATAGCCGAAACCTTGTTAGAGAAAATGCTCCCGGCTGAGCTAGTAGACCCTATCATGGGCGACCTTGAAGAAGAATTTCAAGATATTCAAATATCTAAAAACAAAATAGCTTGCCAAATGTGGTATTGGCGACAGGCACTTTCAACATCATTTTATTATTTTAATCACACTCAAAAGGTACTTATAATGTTCGTATTCAGCATTCTTTTCTTTGTTGCGCTTACTGTTCTGGCAATGATGCTTTCAGGCGATACAAGCGCATTTATTGACTTACCGTCGTTAATTATAACCCTACCACCTGCAATAGTATTCACAGTGGCGGTGACTTCTGTTGGCAGTGTAAAACAAGCATTTAGTTCCCTGTTTAGCAGTCACGCCGAGTCAATAGCTCAAGTGAAGCAAAGTGTAAAAGTGTTTGAGGTACTGGGAAACTCGTGTTTATGGTTAGGGGCTATTATGACGGTACTTGGATGGGTAGCTATGGGTGCTGGAATTGAAGATCCTGCTGTATTTGGGCCAGCCTTTGCGGTATCAGTGCTTACTCTGCTTTATGCCATGGCGGTGAAGCTGGTTTGCTATGTTGCGCAACAGCGCCTGCTATTTTTGGGGCAAGGCTTAACACCCAATACGCTGTAGTTTTTCATGTAAAAGCTTTCTTACTTTAAAATTTAAATAACCGCCTGGCTCATACCCGGCGGTTTTTTACTTATCGTCAGGCTATTTTACCAGGGTGATTTTGCCAAATACCGAAGCGTCAATATAACCTAAGTTCTTACTTCCGTTCACCGGTGTGATGGCATGGGAACCCACGAAATGCTCACGAGTTTTACTGCCATCGTTATCGCAATAGGCCAGCATAAAACCAAGCACATGGCCGCTGTTGAGCACTAATGGCTCGCCGGGTTTAGCGGTGCTAAAGGTGTCGGGGTATATATCAATAGCCACTTCCCACGTAATGGTATGAGGCGCTTCTGCATCTCTTTTCCACACACTTTGTACGTGGTCGTTGAGTAACACCACTCCCTTGCCATCGTTTTCGTCACCGAAATCAGCCACGTTGCCATCAAGGGCAATATGGTACGCAAAGGCGTTGTAGCTAAACTGGTGATTACCGCCAGACGCATCTGCATCAATAAACACTTCCAGACAATCGTCATCCCAGTATTTTACGGTTGGGTCGGGATGAGTGTCGATAAGTACATCATCAACAATTTCCACCAGCAAATACAGTTTGCCTTCGTCCCAGGCCAATTTGAAGCGCCCAGAAAAATCATCGGCAGAGGGCATACTGCCCACCATTAAATGGTTCATTGGGTGCCAGTCTGCCTTTTCCCATACTGCATCATCACCGCTGCCATTCACTTCAACGCCGCTTTTGGCAAATGTGGCATCCATGGCTTGTGCCAGTGGCGAGCATAAACCGCACAGCAGTAGTGCCGTACTTATTAATGACTTTTTCATTCAGGTTCCTTTACGTAAAAAGTGGTGTAACACACATCCTAACACTTCAGAGAATTCTCACATGCCAGTATAACAATGTGAAACTTTTCGTACGCGGGACGTTATAGCTTAACCCGGGGCACTGCCAGTGCTGCAGTAGCAGCATAATTTAGACTTTTGACTAATTTACCATTTCTCACTCGCTTAATAAGTTATTAAGCATATATTCACTAAGAATACTGAGATTTCGGTGTGACAATAACAATAAATCCAAACATCGACATAGAAGCCGCTAAACGTATCTACAAAGAATGCGGCAGAGTGCAGATCGCGGATTTTTTTACTGAAGACACCGCTCGCTATTTACTCGACTGTATACAAAAGAACAAAAACTGGTACTTCGCCTACAACGATGACAAAGGCTTTTACGAGTGCGACTATGCACAAATTCAGGCACTTCCTGATGATGTAAATCAGCGCTGCCTGAATGAAATTTATCAGCGTGCTGAAACCCACTTCCAATATGCTTTTGTGCAGTATTACATTTCTCAGGCCATCGCACTTGGCGAAGATCCCGGGCACCCGCTTCACGCCTTCGAGCAATTTGTTAATAGCGAAGAATATCTGAATCTTATGCGGGACATTACTGGTGAAACGGCCATTCGCAAGGCCGACAGTTACGCATCGATGTACGATAAAGGGCACTTTCTTACCGATCACAACGACACCCACAGTAAACACGACCGCGTTGCTGCCTGTACATTTGGGTTTAGTAAAAACTGGAGCAGGAACTGGGGTGGGTATACAGTATTTTTTGACGAGCAAGGCAATGTGGAGCAAGGATTTATGCCAGGTTTTAACACCTTCACCTTGTTTAGTATTCCGCAAGACCATGCGGTACAAATGGTAGCCCCTTTTGCGGGAGCAAAGCGCTACTCATTGTTAAGTTGGTTGCATCGTTAAAGAATTTTTACTTCTCTTTTAATGACTAATAATTTAGGCTGGAAGTTCAATAATTGCTCAGCATTATGCCAAGTAATTAGGGTCGGTAGTGCCTGTAACGTAAGGGTAATTAAACAGCAAGATGTATACACGGAGGTTTCATGGATTCTGCTGAAAAACAAACGTTTAAAATCATTTCATCTATCATTCTGGTTCAAGGGGGCATATTGCTTTACTGGGCCTTTACGTCTGATAATTTCTTTCATTCACTTGGCTTTGAAGCATTAGCAAACGTCGGCATAGTCGCATGGGGAATCGCCTCTGCGTTGGTTGTGGCGTACGTGTGGGGTGCCGCGGGTATCTCTATTGTGCGCCAGCATATGTTTAAGTTCGATAAACTCAAGTTTCTTGCCCTGACTGGCGCTCTGGTTTCCGGTTTTTTTGAAGAAATATTTTTTCGTAAGATTCTGATGGATTACCTGCAAGAACAAGGGTTTGCTGACGTCATGCAAGTTATTCTTTCCGGTGTCGCTTTTGGTATTGCCCATCTTGTTTGGGGCGGTAAAGCGTTAGCGGCGGCCATCAATGCCACCTTCTACACCTTTTTCTTAGGCGCTGGCCTTGCTATTGTCTATATAGCCAGTGACAGAAATCTAGCGCTCTGCATTATTGCTCACACCTTGGTTACCGGCCTCATTGAACCGGGCTTAATTAAGTCGGCAGTGCTGGATAAACTGGGTTATTTTAGAGAGCGGGATTGAAGCTTAGTCACTACCTTCAACGATACTTTTCTTTGCCAGTAAAGCATCTGTCAAAAACTGCATCAACAACTTTACCTTTGGTTCTTCGTACAAATCAGGATGAGTGAGCAGCCAGATGTCGTACTTCAGTACCGGCTCACTGCCCGGTAATCGCACTAAATCTGAGTGAGTATCGCCCATAAAGCAAGCCGCTCTTCCCATGCCCACACCGTTTAAAATAGCGTGATACCGGGAAATTATGTCGTCTATCACTATTCCGATGGGGACCTCTGGATACGGCGATTCCGCTAACCACTGAGGCCACACCTCATTCTCAATTGGCGCGATCCAACGCCATTGATTTCGGGGAGTATTTGCAGCATAGTCTTTGTGCGCGTAAAAACAGAGGCCCAACTTGTAAAGGCGTCTGCCAATTAAGTGCTCTGGTAATTTATCCGCCCCCCTTATCACAACATCGGCTTCACCTTTGTCTAAATTGGCGAATGTTGTAGAGCTTTTCACTTTCAACTGAATGGATGGGTACAAACTAGTGAACTCACCCAACTCTTTAGTCAGTAGAAACTGCGACATAGGCTCTCCTAAAGAGAGTGTTATCGGGCCGGAGAGTTTTTCATTGCTGGCACAGTAGCGCCGTTCTGAATCAAGAATAACATTTTCCACTTGCGTTGCTGTTGCTACGAGCTGCTCACCAAAAGGTGTAGCCCGATATCCCCCTGGAATGCGTTCAAAAATTGCTGCGCTATATTGCTTTTCTATCTGGGAAAGGCGTCTTGCTACTGTCGTGTGCGTAGTACCTAAAGCAATCGCAGTCGCTCTTAAAGTAATTGACCTGTGAAGTGCAAGAATTAAGGCGTAATCGTTCCAACTTTTCATGGAACGATAATGCACCACTTAAAGCAAAAAACAAACCGTGATTTGTAATATTTCACTTGCTAATGTGTTTGCAGTATTACGAAAACTTTAAGAAAAAGAGCTACCTTATGTTAAAAAAATACTGTAACTACCTAATCTTACTATTAACTATAATTTTCTTTGGCATTTCTGAACCTGCCTTTGCCAGTGAGAAGAACAATGCTTTAACGGTGCATTTTAATCCAGGCTCTGTCATGCAACTCATTGCACCAAAAACAGAAGCTGAAACGCGCCCGCTGCGGGATAAATACTTTGAGAAAAGTGCACAAACAGCCCGAGAATACGGATATTCACAAAATGGTGTACTTATAGTAGAGAAAACCCTGATGGGAACATTTAGCCCCAATGTTTTCGTTATAAGTCAGTGGCCTTCATTAAAAGCACAAAAGTCATTTCAGGCATTGCCGCTATACAGCGACATAAAATCTTTGCGGAAGGAGGCTTGGATGGCACTCAAGTTGTACGACCATGAAACCACAAAGCCCACAACCCTAACGTTTTTTGAAGATAAGTTATATACGGTGTCGTTGGCGTGGGTAAACCCAGTCGCGCCGGATGGCTATTACCAGTACCTTGAATACCTCAGCGATTCACTAGAGAACGCGGGAGGCAAAATCATCTCGAAAACCAACGATATTACGCTTAGTGATCACAACCCTCACGCTGTTGCCCCTCAGCAGATCGTGATCACAGAATGGGAAGACAAAGCGCGTTTTGAGCAATTTTTTTCATCTTCAGAAAACAGCGAGAAGATAAAAGTGCTTCAAGACGGCACCGTGAATTTTGAACTGCACCTTGTTCGCCCACGGGTCTGACAACATTCGTTTAAAGCTGGCGCTTAATGCTGTTGATCCTCTGGTCTATTTCCTCATATCGCTCATCATCGCGTTCTAATTGCCCCAGCACGCCGGTAAGCACGTCTAACGCTTTAGAGAATGCGCCGAGTTTTTCATAAGCCAGCGCCAGTGTAGATAAATAACCGACATCATCTGGTTGTTGCTTAAGTGCCGCTTGCAGGTACTTTATGGCCTCTTCCGGGTTATCCCGCTCTTCCAACTCAAAGTATGCAGCATCAGACAGTTGCCAGCCTTTTGCTTCAATGGTGTAACCGTACATTTCACTTAGCGATTGAAATGTTCAGCAACAGCATCATAGCCCGAGAGATATGCCTCATAGGGTACGTCCCAGTTCGGATATAAGTGCCTGAGCGCTTGGTACGTGCCAATGATGTGGGTTACCTGGTGAGGTTCTTCGGGAAAATAATCTACCTGATAGCGAAACTTGTCCGGTGTATGACGTTTAAGCGCCCTTTCTAACATCTTTACTCCGGCCAACATTTGCTTGCCTTCCGGTGAATCGGTTTCCGGGTTGCCTTCATTTCCCATATTTAGATAAAGCATACGGTTATGCCGATGCTGTTTATGAATAAACGACACCATGGATTTAGCGACTGCCTGCTCGCCCCAAAACAAGCTTGGGCTAAAGGCAAAATACGCGTTGAAAACATGGGGGACGGTGTAAAACGCATGAGAAACCAATAAGCCGCCATAGGAATGACCGGACAAAACCCGGTAAGGTTCGGTGCGATAGTTAGCATCGATAAACCCAATGGCTTCCTTTTCAATAAACGCTAAATACTCGTTTGCACCGCCAGTGTGTTCCCCATAGTTGGTATCGACGGTAGGCGTATAGTCCCGATCTCTGTTGTTGCTGGATAGCCCAACAATAATCATCTGCGGGCCGGTGTTATAACCCACAAGCTCATCGAGAATGCCTGAATTGAGCGAAATGCCTTGTGGCGCATCCAGCAAATACAACACCGGATAGCTAAAATGCGCGTTCTCGTTGTAATAAAGCGGCAACTGAACATAAAGCGTTACCTCTTCGTTCAGCACGTCTGAGGTTATGGTGTGTTCTGTGACTTGCCGTTCATTTTTTGCGAGGGCTTGGTGCGTTATTAACGCAGGAAGAAAGCTTATCGCCAGTAATAAGAATATCCGTTTCATATTGTGTTTAATGCCAGTTTTTAAGGGAGAATAGCATAATACTGCGTGCGATTATTTTAAATGAGGCTACTGTCGCTGTGTGAGGTGGCTGCTGACTTATGCTTGCTGCACATTGCAGGATGTTTGCAGACCCTCAACTGAGAATGTTATGTCCAGCAGGTACTTTATTACATAGCATCATTCAGGTTTGGGTTTCTTCGGTGAATGCTTCACTTTTCGCAACTTGGGCTTGTGGTGTGCTTTCTGATATTCGGTTGGTGTTAGCCCGGTATTTTCTTTGAAGCAGCGGCTAAAATAGGATGGTGCAGAGAAACCTGCATCATATACTACGTGGGTAATTTGCTTTCCTTCTACAAGCATTTCTTTTGCCTTGGAAAGCCTGAAATCCCGCAACAAATCTGAATAACTAGTCCCAAAAATTGCACTTATTTTCCGGTGTAATTGCCGTTCACTGATTGCCAAATTGTTCGCCAATTCGAGCTTGGTAAAACTATCATTTCTATAGTGAAGTTCGAGCTGGTTTAATACAGAGAGGTAAAATTTTTGGTCCCGTTCTGTCACATAGTCAGGTACGTGATCATTATCCTGCACTAAGGTTTCTGCTACGGCCTTTTCTCGTCGTTTTTCATTTCTGTTAAGCAGGTTTTTAATTCTAAGCAGCAAAATTTCTGGATTAACTGGTTTGTTCACATAGGTATCAATTGAAGCCTCAAGCCCTTCCGCGACACTATCTGAATCGGTCAAGCCTGATAACATTATAATGGGAATGTCCGATGTCAGAGTGCTTTCGCGCATTGCCAAAGTTAAATCCGTGCCACTCATGACTGGCATTTTGTAGTCGGTAATAACGAGATCAGGAACTATATGAGCGGTTATTTCAAGGGCTTGTTGACCGTGTTCTGCCAGTAAACACTTGTAGTGGTCTTTAAGTACGCTTTGAAGGTATAAACGCATTTCTTCATTGTCATCGACAATAAGAATAACCGACTTCGTGCCGTGCTCAGTTTTTAGTACATCGTAATCGATTTCTGTTGGCTCTTGAACGGTAATTTCCTTTGTCTCAGGGCTGTTAGCACTCTGATCTATCTCCCTTAACATCGGCAAAAATACTCGAAACGTTGTTCCTTCATCGACAGCAGATTCTACGTTTATCCATCCGTCATTAGCCATAACAACTTCTTTTACTAAGGCTAGCCCAACACCAGAACCTTGCCCACCTTCAGTAAACCGGATATGTCGCTGATACATTTTACCTATTTGTTCTTCGGACATACCGTAACCGTTGTCTTTTACGAAAATACAAAGCTGTAGCTCTTCTTCGTATATGTTTACTTCTATCTTACCTTTGGTAGGAGTGTATTTAATGGCATTGGATACCAAATTTCCTATGATCTTTTCTAACGTCCCTTTGTACAGGGAAATTTTCATCTTGGTATCGCACTTCCACATTAATTTTTTTCTGGCTAATTCCGCCAGTGCAACCATATCAAAAAGTATTCGGCTACAGACAGCGTTCACAGCATACTCTTGAACAGAACGCTTCGCATCGTTACCAAAACTCTCAATTTCCATCATTTCCGCGATAATTGCTTCAATATTTTTTGCGTTTCTCTCAACGAGTTCCACTTTTTCAATATTCTCTGGAGATTGAATCGATTTTTTAAGCTGAGCGATGGGCCCAATAATAAGTGACAAAGGCGTTCTTATTTCGTGAGAGAGGTTCGTAAACTGCTTTTGCTTGCGAATTAGCATCTCTTTTAAGGAGTCTTGCGCCTCAGTCAGAGCGTAATTTTTCTCGTCAACAAGTCCCGTATAAAAGATGGCCTGCTCACGGACTCTTCGCTGATAAATAAAGTAAATCAGCCAGGTTACGATTACCATAAGCACAAAAAATGACAACTGGGCTTGCCAACTTTGCCACCAAGGTGGTAATACGCGAATTTTGACCGACGTGACTGGCTGCTCAGCTTGGCTTCGTGGGTCTAAAACACGTAAATGTATAGTGTGGTTGCCAGGGGGGAGTTTTGGAAAAGTGATGTCGAAGTTAGGTGAATTTATTGCCCGCCATTTACCTGATACTGATTTGACAGTGTATTCAATACCGAGATCTCGCCTGTTGATGAAGTCATTGACAAACCCAACTACATTTAATATTTCTCTTCCCTTCTTGACTGTGTAAAACTCTTTAGCTTCATCCGGCCTCAAATACTTACCGCTAATCCCTTCCCGCACTTGAATATTAAGATTGGACTGTCGGCTTCTCCTTTCTCCTTCACGCAATCTGAATGCGTCACCTTGAATTTCATAGTCAAAATTATCCCCATCAATTAAAAGCGTATCTTCAATAGCTGCAAGCCCATAGTATTCAAAGTCAATATCCTTTATACCATCCAAATTACCTAATCCTTGCCAGTAATCTAAGTGACTATTGTAATAGAAAAGACCTGAGTTTGTAGCAAACCACAGGTCGCCATTACTATCTGTAATACCTGATCGGATATACCGAATACTATCGATTCCCCCAACAGGCGCTTTAGTTAGTTTCAACGAGGAACTATCGACTTGCCAAACTCCTGTGGAACTTGAACAGACATAAATAATTCCCTGTTCACGTGCGAAAAAACACGTGAATCTGGAGGAATTCGGAATTACTACCTCCAAATCTTTCCAAAGGAGTTTCGATAGCTGGACATAAATGCGATTTTTCGTTGTTAGTAGGTAAATCTGTCCACTGGAATCAACCGTCACATCTACTACGTTATCGGGAAGCGCAAACGAATCAACTTCAACTGAATCTTCATTCCTCACCGATAGCTTTTGCTTGCCATTTCGTTCTTGAAGAACTAACCAATTGCGGTCTACATATGGGACGATAAGCTCAACCCCTTCTTTGCACAACAAGCCTTTCAGCCCGGACTCTTCTTCTTGTGAAGTTCCGCAAGCACGATGAACTTGCAACCGATATATCTTTGAATTAAACCTATCAGTAAGAGCACTCTTGTCTAACAGCTGATTATCGAAATGTTCTTGAACGCTTGACAGTCTGATAGCGTCGAAATATGTCGGTGTGTAGATAAACCCTTTTCTTGAGCTTGTAATAAGAAAGTCTTGATATTTTGTTTCCACAAAGCCTGTTAGAAAACCGTTATCCTCAGGACTCCATAACCAGTCGTCCCAAAGCACGCTATTTAACGCATCTTCTTTGATTTCCAAAATTTCTCTTGAAATGAGGAACTTTCTTCCGCTTTTATCTGCTATTGAAATGGGATTAGAAATCGCCTCTTCAGACTCATAGAACTTGTGTGATCCGAGAAATTCTTGACTTTCGTAAATACCTTCAGGGCCTACAGCATAGTATTTTTCGTGGTATTTCTTGAGCAGCTCGACAGCAGATAGGTTTGGCCAGACATTGGATATTTCCAGCTCATTTATTTCGATATCGCCACCGAGATTTGAAGCTACTATCAGACGGCTTTTTTCAATAACAGCCAGCGTGTTATCAATTTTAACTACGTATGGTATCTCGCTAAACTTTTTCTCAGTGAAGCCTTGTATAGACTTTTCCACGTTATAAGTTTCTTTATTGACGATAAGTAGACTTCCAATCGTCAGTATTGCTAAGCGGTTTCCAAAATCGAGTACCTTCCAAGAATTTTCGAGTCTTGGATCCAAATCGAACTTACTCCACTTGCCACTATTCGTTATTTTATAAAGACCATCAGAATACACACTAACCCAAACACCGCCATCATGAGATGGTTCCAAGTCTGAGATATAGCCGAAACTGCCAACAGGCAGATCTAATTTTTCAGTAATATTTCCCTTGAATACGAATAGTCCATTTTCTGCTCCCAACAGGATTCTATCTTCAAGATACAAGATATCTCTTATTATTCCTGTAGCCTGCCCATCGAAGACACTATTAGAGTTTTGCCAGTAATGGGCTTTTGCAAAATTTTTACCTGTGAAGCCAAGTGCTATTAAAAAAAGGCCATATAGAAATAGCGGCTGAATATTACAAGGGAATATTATTTTTTTCACAGCAATTTCCTTTTGCTTTGAAAGAATCTAAGCGCACTTAGAAAAAAGGAGATAATTATATGAGTACATTAGATTTAAATAACATTCAAGAAATAGATGAAAATTTATACAAAACCGTAACCGGAGGCAGTCTTACCTATACCAACCAAGAAAAAATTCCTGATGAATATTTCTATCGCTTAGAGGTAAAAGATCTTCACCCCGACAACCCAGAACTACCAGCCTGGCCCAAACCCGACTAAATCAAACCAACAACCACTGCATCCCGGCATTCTCGGCAGCTTGTTGGTCGTAAATGTAGTCGCCTACATAAAGCAGCTCTGCCGGGGGCAGTTGCCATTGTTCGGCTATCATCAGCAGTGCGGTGGGGTCGGGTTTGGCTGGGGCGCATTCCCGGGTGAGCACTGTGGTAATGGGAATGTCGTTGTTGTGAATTTTAATGGCCGTGGCTTCTTTGCAGTTGCGGGTAACAATAGCCAGAAACTTGTCCGGTGTATGACGTTTAAGCGCCCTTTCTATCATCTTTACTCCGGCCAACATTTGCTTGCCTTCCGGTGAATCGGTTTCCGGGTTGCCTTCATTTCCCATATTTAGATAAAGCATACGGTTATGCCGTTGCTGTTTATGAATAAACGACACCATAGATTTAGCGACTGCCTGCTCGCCCCAAAACAAGCTTGGGCTAAAGGTAAAATACGCATTAAATACGTTGGGAATGGTATAGAAGGCGTGAGAAACCAATAAGCCGCCATAGGAATGACCGGATAAAACCCGGTAAGGTTCGGTACGATAGCTAGCATCGATAAAAGGAATGGCTTCCTTTTCAACAAACGCTAAATATTCGTTAGCACCTCCGGTTTCTGTGCCGTAGTGAGTATCAAGGGTAGGCGTATAGTCCCGGTCTCTGTTGTTGCTGGATAACCCAACAATGATCATCTGCGGGCCAGTGTTATAACCTACAAGCTCATCGAGAATGCCGGAGTTGAGCGTAATGCCTTGTGGTGCATCCAGCAAATACAACACTGGATAGCTAAAATGCGCGTTCTCGTTGTAATATAGCGGCAACTGAACATAAAGCGTTACCTCTTCATTAAGTACGTTTGAGGTTATGGTGTGTTCTGTGACTTGCCGTTCATCATTTGCGAGGGTTTGGTGCGTTATCAGAACTGGAAGAAGGGTTATCGCCAGTAATAAGAATATCCGTTTCATCTTGTGTTTTATGCCAGTTTTTAAGGCAGGATAGCATATTGTTTCAGGAGTATTTTACCCATTAAATATATAAAAATTTCTGCAAATCTCAACGAATAGTACTGAAATAACATCTATTGACCATCAGCCTCAATAAAACTTGGAGCTTGGTCAATGTCCGAGGAGCTAACTTTTGGCTTTCTTCTTTGCTTCTTTTGGTACATGTGCGTTATCAACACCTAATAGTACTGCGACACCATACCCCGGACTAAGCCAATGATTGTAGGATATTCGAACCTTATTCTGCTCCTTAGATATTTGAAATTCTTCTTGTACTCCAAATGTTTCTGTCTCTCTTACTTTTATACCATCTTGGCAGCGGAGCTCAATTTGCATTCTGTGACAAGGCTTTAGCGCTTTATAACAAAACAATTGCCAATGATCTTTCCCATATTCAGTAACAAGTCTCCTAACATTAATCTCTCGGTACTTATTAAATTTATCGGGAACGTCCATTGTATACCCCTTCACCATAGAAGGATCCTGAATTTCAGTTTCTTTTAAGCTATCTTCTCCCAACTTTTCGATTTCATTCTTCCCAGCGGAAATCGTTGTAACCTTGTGAACTGAATCTTCATCCCCAAGCCAAAAGGGTAATGGTTCAAATTTCTCAGCTATTCTATAAACTAAGTAGTTCACATCCCAATCAATCCTTAGTACTTTTCTCTCTTTGTCGATGGATGCTACGGCAGAGATATACATTTGCCCTCGATAGCAAGAATCAAATAGAGCCATCGACTGTTGAATATAGCCGTCAAAGTAATCATCAATGCCAGAATAAATCGACGAAATCTCCCTGGATGGTTTTAACGTTAACTTTAATAACTTTTTTTGATCATCCTCTCCCAATCTTGTTACGAAGTCTTTAGAGATAACTATCTCTATAAGCCTATCCCTCACATAACCTATAAACTGACTTGTACCAATAATAAAATTAAAAATATTAGCGACCAATATAGCTAAACCAACACTTGCAAACGTGTTAGCAATGATATCTTTCCAGAAACTATCAGAATCTAAAAAATCTATATAACCACCAATCATAATTAAAATTATTGATATGAAAAATAATGTACCGAAAAAATCACGCATCACCACCCCCATCAAGATCTAAAATAGACAACTAAAAAACACTAAAAAAATAGTAAATAAAAACAAAATAACACTTTATTTCTATTAAACAAAAAAATAGTGAAAAACAAAGAAGTTCATGAGATAAAAATAATAAAAGTAACACTTTAACTGAGTAAAAGGGAGTATTGAATTGATTCCCCACAATAGGGTTCACTTTTTTCCCATTAAGATTAGCCTCTTGATTCTTGCGTCAGGTTTACTATTTGGTTGCTCTGTGCTCTATCATGACGAAAAGAAGAATACACTACATATTTTGGGTTTTTCTTATCATAAAGTTAAAACGACCAACGCTGATGAAGAAAATGTTATCTATACGCAGTTAATAACTTATGGCCTTGGAATCGGCATGTTGAAAAACAGTGGATTTTTTAGCATAGGCTATACAAAGGCTAGCGAATTGACTATTAGTGATAACCAAGAAATTTGTTTTTCTTGGCCATCATCAAATTTTTTAGACATCCAAATTTCAAAAACATGGAAGTTATGTAATGAAGACTCTGAAACAGTTGATAATTAGTGTACTGAGCCTGGTTTCTGTCGGCTGTGTTGGGATAGATACTACAGCCGTTTATACGAAATCAAATATAGGTATTGACCTCAGTACAACACCCCCAACTACAGCAATAGATATATCACGTACGGAAGGTGTGATCACGCCCCAGTTTGAAGAAGGAAAAGTACTACCTGTTTTAGCAAGTTTTAAAACGGGTGACAAATCAGTATTCTCTGGAGATATACGAACCACCTTTAGCACAGGCAAAGCAGCGGTTACTATGGCCAGGCTATACAACTCAAATTCAGTGCCAGAAGCTCCCATAAACTCTGAGCTGAAATTGAATTCAGAACCACTAATTAACGATAAGAATCCCCTCCAAAAAAGCAATCCAAAACCTGTTCTGTTTACCACCAAAACAAGCGTAGGGCTAAATTTGTCTTGGGCAACAGCAACGGCGGCCTACCCAGAAAGTTTTACACTAGGCTTTAACCGAAAAGAATTGGCAATATTACCCATAAGCTACAGTAATAACGGAACAGATCACACGGTTGACCAAGCCTCATTATTAGCGACCCTTGACTATGTATATGAAGATGTAGCCAATCTTCCGATAATTGAAGACTCAAAATCTAAAAAAACATATCTGCAGTATTTTGCCATTGGCGACTCGGCAAGTTACTTGGCTTTACAACCAGACGTACGTATTACCATGTTGAAAAGACTAGACCCAGAAACTAACCAGGAGCTTTCAGAAGCGGCAATTATGGTCTTACCTGCTCTATTGACACAAATTAGGGCACTTGCGAAGACAGATTCTCATGCTAGAACATTACTAACTAAAGTCGATAGTAAAATCTTTCCAATGTCGAGTAAATACTTTGTGAGTAAAGTGGAAACATTAGAAGAACCAGCTACTTCTGCAACTAATGTTAGAAAAGGAAGTGAATTTACTTTGAGAGCGTACGATTTCGATAATCTTTATGCATATGTAGACTACCTTAGAAGCGGAATAAAAGGTACGGAGTACGCAATAAACCATATACAAAACGCTATTAACAATAAGGTTAAAATCGATTATCTAGATAATAAAGGAGTAATTGTTTGGAGTAAAATTCCTACTGAAAAAGAACTTGAGGAACCTCATTCTATTCTTAATATTCTAGAGGATGAATACGAAAAGCATCGAAAAATCCTAAGCGAAAATAATGAAGTCAATGCTTTATTTAGCTATTCAATCAAAAGGCTATCGGAGAATTAAATCATGTTATTGCGCGACCAATTATTAGTAAACGATAACCCTTCAAGCAAAAACAAAAGGCTTGCAATATTACTCCAGGGGCAATGGTCTAATGAAGATATAAAAAAAATCATATTCAAAATTGAAGGTGAAGGCCAAGGTCGATGGGAAGCCGAAACATGACTAATGAAACTGCAAGCGAG
Organism: Alteromonas sp. AWQ4_252; assembly: GCF_056158205.1. Lineage (NCBI taxonomy): Bacteria > Pseudomonadati > Pseudomonadota > Gammaproteobacteria > Alteromonadales > Alteromonadaceae > Alteromonas > Alteromonas sp. AWQ4_252. The sequence goes on from NZ_JBSWSV010000001.1 coordinate 287,526, forward strand.
TATGACCAAACCAAACTTGATAATCTGAAAAAACGAATCGACATGAGATTTCGTGATTGGAGCTATTATAAATCCAAGTATAGAGGTAGACACTTTAAAATAACTGGATTAATAATTTTGGTGAGCATGATCAACGTGGTAAGCTCCGGTTTACCGACTATTTATAAGAACTCCAATTCAATAGCTTTAATATCATTGATTGTTAGTGCTATTTTACTTGGCTTAAACAGCATACAAAGCCTAATATCTGCCAACGAAATGCATAGTTACAACGCGCAGGCACTAAACTCTCTCATAGACTTAAACTTCCGATTAAAAAGATTAAAAGAATATAATATTCTCTCAAACGAAAAAATAAAAGAGTTCGAAGATGAACTTCGCCAATTAGAAAAGACGTTCTTTACTTCTATTATCAAGTTACCGGAAATTTAGATAAATAGTACTAATATAGAAGTAATTTCTTGTAATATCTCAAATCTGATCAGACACTTTTGGTTAAGGTCCTTTACCTAGCTTGGCTAGTAATCAATAGACAACAACCCATTGATTTTCATTTTTTTCAATATATATTTCTTAAACATTCATCTCCTATTAAATGCGAACTATTGTAAATTTTCAAAAGTATATAAGAGGGAAATTATTATGATTAGCGAACAACAGAAAAAGGAAAGATTGTCATGGATAATCGGACAAAGCATTTTATAGAAGTATCATCAGTGGTGGTTGCATTATGTGCATTTTTTACTGCAACTTTCATGAGCTATGCTGAGTATAAGGACAAGCGTGCAGCAGTGCTCCCTATGATCAGTATTGAGCAAGTGATCAAAACTGGGATGAGCTACGAGGCCGAGGCTCTTGGCTCAATGACTTCGAAATATATCCCTGCCAAGATGATAGTGACGCTTAAAAACACTGGCTTTGGAGTAGGACGGATTAATAAATTCACCTTTAATTCCACAGAGAGAGTGGAGGTCCAGGGTTCTGAAATTAATGGAAAGAAGAGAAATATTACTGAAGACTGGATAAATTCTTTCAGTGTGCTTTCAAGTCCTATGCTCTTAGAGAAAGGAAAAACCTTTACCGCGGTAGTTTATTTCGACGATAGAAATCTGCCGGTCAATGATTCCATAAAGATAATGGATATCTTTAATGTTGAATTAGATTGTGAGTCTATCTACAGACAAAAATGTGAGGTGTACGAGGCTCGATAAAAGGCTTTTTATCAGGAGTTAACCATTCTTGGCTCAGTTTACGCCGAAGAACACTAAAAAGGTACGCCGCTATTTTGGGGAGTTTACAGGCCACCCTTGCGACTATCTTTAACTTTCTTACACGCACAAACCAGATTTCTGTTGGAGTGATGCTAGTTAGCGTTAATGACGATTTTCATAAATTAATTCAATCAAATTAAACCCGAATTCAGATAATAAGTGCACCACTCATGTTTCAGATAAATGTAAAATTCGGTTTGTGGATTATTATGACTAAATCAAACCAACAACCACTGCATCCCGGCATTCTCGGCGGCTTGTTGGTCGTAAATGTAGTCACCTACATACAACAACTCTGCCGGGGGCAGTTGCCATTGTTCGGCTATCATCAGCAGTGCGGTGGGGTCGGGTTTGGCCGGGGCGCATTCCCGGGTGAGCACTGTGGTAATGGGAATGTCGTTGTTGTGAATTTTAATGGCTGTGGCTTCTTTGCAGTTGCGGGTAACAATGGCCATGGGTAGTTTGGCTTGTTGTACCCGCGTTACCATGGCTTTGCCGTTTGTTAGCCAGTTGGCGGTGCGGGCGTCATCTAGCTCGTGCTGCAATATGGCGCTGTGCGCCTCGGCCTGTTGCGCTTTGGTGGGTAAGGTTTCGATAAACGCCAGAATGTCTTCGCCTGGCGGGCAGCCAATGTCGGCGCGCATTTTAGTAAAATCCAGGGCCGATTCCACCAGCGTGCCGTCTAAATCGAATATCACGCCTTTAATACCGGTTAGGTTCATGGGTTACCCTTGTTTGTTTGCGAAAGCCTAGTAAATTTGTGAGTTTACCTTTTTTACTGGCTTCCTGCCGGTTAAATATGTGCAATTTGCCGCTGTTACGGCCCGCCCTATTGTTGCGTTTTAGTTGCTTGCTACTCGCAGGAAAAGCGGGGAATGTGCCGCCAATTCGTGGTGTACTGCGGCGAAAGATACTCTCGCTTCATACGCCAGGTTTCCTGCTGAATGCCTTTGGCGGCCATACCAATAGTGCTGCTGCCGTACCGTTTATTGATGGTGTCGATGCACGCCATCAGCTTGGTATTACCGGTTCCCTGATTGAATAAATCGGGCTGTACTACGTCATCGTCGATAACTTCAATGGCCCCTACCCCGCATTTGTGAAACAGTATGCCCGCTTTGTATAAGGTTTCAGCGGCACCGCTGGCGGCCTGCACCAGTTCCCTGGTATCGGCGGTGGCGATGGCAAAACGGTGTTGCACCGCTTTGTGGTAGTGGCCGCTTTCTGCAAACGGGTTGGCGTGGGCAAACAGCGTTAAGGTTTTAACCCGGCTTTGCTGCTTGCGCAGTTTTTCCGCTACCCGCTCGCCATGCCAGCACAATGCCTGACGCAAGCTGGTTAAATCGGTTACCGGCTTGCCGAATGCCCGTGTTGCATAAATTTGCTTTTTGTTGGCTCTTTGTTCATCCCAGGTAATGCATGGCGTGCCGTTAAGTTCACGCACGGTGCGTTCTATTTCCACAGAGAACCACTTGCGCAGTGATTTAGCATCAGCGCAGGCAAGGTGCCATGCCGAAGTAATGCCCTTGGCAATGAGCTTTTCGCTAATTCGCCTGCCAATACCCCATACTTCATCTACGGCCATTTGCTGCAATACCTTTTCCCGCTGCTGCGCCGTTGCAACAATGGCAACGCCCGACTTATCCCCCAGCCGTTTACCCGCGTGGCTGGCAACTTTGGCCAGTGTAGGCGTTAAGCCAAACCCCACGCCCACAGGCAATCGCAACTGCTTCCACACCGCATCGCGAATGCGTTCGCCATATGCCTGCCAGCCTTCAGCAGGTTGCCAGTTGTCGAAATACAAAAAGCTCTCGTCAATGGAATACACGTGCTGATGTGGCGCGAAGCCGCCAATTACCTGCATCATGCGGTTGCTGAGGTAATCGTACAGTTCGTAATTGGAAGAGCGAATTACCGCGCCGTGTTGAGCCAATAACTTTTTTACTTTGTAATAAGGGCCAAACTTTTTTACGCCTATGGCTTTTGCATACTCGCATAACGCACAAATACAGCCGTCGTTGTTGGTAAGTACTACCACAGGTTTATGCCTGATGGCCGGGTCGAACACTTTTTCCGCCGAGGCGTAAAAGCTGTTGGCATCTACTAGCGCATACATTGGCGTAGCAACCTGGTGTACCTGTGCATACGCACAGAACGAATAACAATGCCCTCTTCTTCAAACACATCACCCTCGCCCAGCGCATACGGGCTGCGGCCTTTGCCTGGCGACAGCAACACCATGGCTTTTCTGTCAAACAACTTACATACAAATACGCCATTTAAGTTCGCCACTACCACATCCAGTGAGGTAGCTGTGGCAGCGCGGTCGACAATGAGTAAATCGCCATCGAAAATACCCACGCCCGTCATGGAATCACCCTGGGCCTGACCTATAAAGGTGGCTGTGGGGTGCTCGATGAGTAGCTCGTCTAAATTCAGCCCCAATTGCCGGTATTCAGCAGCGGGCGATTCAAACCCGGTAATACCAGCCTGTGCGGCTACAGGAATAATTCTCAGCATAATTAAAAAAAACAGTTGCTCTTAACACTGTTTATTTATACAGTATTTATGCATTCAGTAACAATTAAATTTCTAAAACACGGAGATCACCATGGCGATTACAGTGCAGTATGTTGTTACACACAAAGGGGCTGATAAATTGGTTACTACAGATAAAAAAGAGGCCGATCAATACGATAAGATGCTTGATACGGCTGATAATCTGGCAGCCTACATCGACGCCAAAGGCATCAGGCTGGAAGAAGATGTCATTGAAAGCTTGTCGGTGATGCTGGCGAAAAACAAAGATGCTGTAACCAAATTACTGAAAGGCACCTCTGCAGATACATTGCTTGAGGCGGAATCGGCTGAAGTGGTAAAGCTTAAAGCCAACAGTTAACGGCGCTGGTTGCAGTGCGGCTGTGGCTATAAAACGACGTTGAAATAGCAAGGGGCAGTCAGTAGTGACACCGCCCCTTTGCTTCAGGTACTCGAAATTAGCCAGGTAGGCTTGTAACCTTAAACCACATTGCTTTTATTCGTGAAGCGGGTAATAACCGAATGTACCTGGTTTACGGTATCGCGCAACTTCATACTGCCTGCCAGTGACGCTTCTGATGCTCGTTGAGTGTCTTTTGCGCCATCTGCAATTTCGGTAATTTGTTGGTTTATATGTTCGGCAACGGAGCTTTGTTCTTCCACCGCCGAAGCCATTTCAACAGTTTGGTCTGCTATTACACTTACCGCTGTATTAATGTCGGCCAACGTCTGACGGGTATCTTCAACAATACGCGTACCTTGTTCGGCTGAAGCCAGCCCATCGTTTGACACCCGTACGGCACGCTCGGAACGCTCGGCCAGTACGTGAATTATATTGTGGATTTTGTCTGTAGATTCCCGGGTTTTCGATGCCAGCGAACGCACTTCGTCAGCAACAACCGCAAAACCCCGTCCTTGTTCACCCGCGCGAGCTGCTTCAATAGCGGCGTTTAAAGCCAGCAAGTTCGTTTGCTCAGCAATGGTGGAAATCAGGCTGGCAGCCTCGCCGATATCGTTGGTAGATTGCGCCAGCTCCTGCACCGTGTTTGAAATTGAGGCTACCGCCTCTTTCAACGCGCGTATAGCAGAAAGTGCTTCATCGGCTTTTACGTTACCGGCTTCAACATTTGTTGATGCCGAACGTGCACTTTCAGCATTTTTTTCAACCCTGTCTGACACACCTTGTATAGCCTGTGTCATCTGATGTACCGCCGAGGCAATAGATTGCGTGGCCTGATTTTGTTGAACTACCGCTGCACTGGTAGTTTCTGCTTGATGATGGGTAGAGTTAGCCACATCATTTAATCCGTCAGTGGCATCTTCTATTCGCGCCAGCGCCGTGCGTGACCTTGCTAACTCACAACCCAGCGCAAGCTTTGCTCTGGAGCGAGTACCATGATCGTCAAAATACGTTTGAGACACCACTTGGTTTGTATAGCTGTTTGGCGATAATTTCAGGATCTCCTGCCATCCACTTTTGGTTTTCGCAGCCATCCACAGCCCACAAACCACAAAAGCAGCAGCTGTGCTAATAGCAGCCAGAAGGCTGCCAAATGTTGCAGCGAGTAACGTTGCAGGTATACCAGTCACAAGCATGGGAAGATAACCTTTTGAGTAATACACTGCCATTTCACCAGCTGACGTACTCGATTTACCCTCGCGCAGCCGTTTATAACGATATTCTGCCCGGGCAATTTCTTCATTCGAGGCCGGCACCCTTACAGACTCATAGCCAACAACCTGATTACCTTCAAATACGGGTGTAACAAAGGCTGATACCCAATAATGGTCGCCATTCTTGCGCCTGTTTTTCACCAATCCCATCCAAATTTTGCCAGACTCCAGTGTTTTCCACATTTCGCGAAAAACACCAGAAGGTATATCAGGGTGTCGTACAAGATTGTGATTCTTACCTATCAACTCCTCTTTCTCGAAGCCACTAACTTCCATAAATTCAGTGTTGCAATGAGTGATCACACCGCGCTTGTCAGTAGAGGAAATCAGCCTGTAGTTGTTCGGTATCTTGTACAGTTTCTGGGTAACAGGTTGGTTATTGCGCATAAATTATCTCGTGGTTATAGGTTTTCCAAACTTCATGACCGCTAACTCAATGAAAGTTGACATCTATAACCTTAGTTCAAATTTATACTTTAGGTTAGTTGATGTTTATTTGTGCGAAACAGTAGTAGATGAATTAGGAGAATCGCGCGGGATATCGTACATTTATCAATTTATAAACAGTGATACATACTTGTGATTTTCAAATAGATTTGATGGGTATATCCAGAAATACTCGAAGCTCAGTGGCTAAATTGGAAAATTCAGTGTCACCGTAGTTCCTTTCCCTTCTACGCTGTCGATATTCAACCAGCCATTTTGTACTTCCATTAGCGCTTGTGCCACAGAAAGACCAAGTCCGGTTCCTTCACCCGGGGGTTTAGTGGTAAAGAAAGGGGTAAATACAAGAGGCAAATGTTCAGCTTTGATACCGCTTCCAGAGTCGCGAACAAATACTTTAACTAGCCCAGGTACAACAGCATACTTAACACTAATAGAGCCTTTGGGTTTGCACGCATCAATGGCGTTATCCATTACGGCTTTTAATACCTGGCTCAGTTGCTTTTCATTCACCATGATTTCGGGGGCATCACTGAATGAAGACACATCCACTATCACGGCATCTGGAATTGAAACAATACATTCGTCTAAGCAATGCTCAATGAGATGTTGCAACGGTACATAGTCTTTTTCACTCCCTACCGGAGACGAAAATATTTGAATGGAGGATACAATCTCGGCAATGCGATTTGCCCCCTCAAGAGAAGAGCGCTCAATATCTTCAAGCATTTCTCTGATATCCGACATCATGTATTTAAGCTCTATATCGAATATTTTGCTGCCGAGCTCCTCATTTTCCGCACTGATAGTGCGCTTTACTTCATCCCACGCATCAAAAACATCTTTAAGCATGAAGCCCTGAATTTCACAATTGCTTTTGATAAAACCAATAGGATTGTTTATTTCATGGGCGATTCCAGCAGCCAATTGGCTAAGCAGAGTCATTCTGTCAACCATGTCTGCATGCTGATCAATAATGGGTTTTTGGGAAAGATTTTCTGCTGTATCTTCGGGTATCTGCGCAAGCAGATTGTGATAAATAGCGCGGGTTTCGCTTAAAGCCTTACGCAGGTTCTGATTCGCCAGATAAGCATCGCGGGAGTATTCATTAAGTATGTCTTCAGCCGCGGTACGTGCCAGTTGCTCGCGGCTGAGTTTTCGTTGAAGCACCGCAATTTGATGTTTCAACTTTTCTTCTTCTTTACTGCTCACACTTTTCCCCATTTACCCCGCGATATTGGCGACAGCAAAAATGTGTACACTCACTAACGGGCTTGTTCGGCTATTCTATCAAGTAAAGTTAACACTTCACCACTGGCATGTTCCATTGCCTGCAGTAAACGCTCAGCTTCTTGTTCATTGCCTTGCGCAGCAGCTTGCAATGCCTGAACGCCAGTTCTGTGGACTTCAGCGTGAGGTTTATCCAAACGCTGAAATGCGTCTGTACGGCCTATTTCACTATGCCCATTTTCTCGATACCACTGACCTAACCGGCAGTGTGTGTGATCAGCAAAATCGGAGGGGTGCTTACTGCTCTTACCACACATTACTGCATAAACGTCGCTTTTCCAAACTACATGGTCGAGTTTCACGGTTTGCAGAAAGGTTTGCAGGGAAGCGTCGTTAATGGTGTCTTTCATGCTATTGGAATAAGTCACCATTTTCTCGTAATTAGCATTCAAACCGCTTATGCCGGAAGACAACTGCTCGTTATTGTCTTGTAAGCCACTCACTACACCAACTGCAGCACGGGTTGACTGAATAATTCCTTGTACAAGTTCTGCAACTTCACTGGCTGATTTATTCGTTTCGTTTGCTAATGCCCGCACTTCGTCAGCCACCACGCTAAAGCCGCGACCGGCGTCACCAGCCCGCGCAGCTTCGATGGCAGCATTCAAGGCCAGCAGGTTTGTTTGATCGGAAATACTGGTAATGGTTGTTACAAACTTATTGATGTTATCAGCGGTATCAGACAACCCTGAGATACGTTCACTCATTTGGCTCATCTGGCTATTGAGCAAATCCATGTCTTTTAAAATAGTACTTAGCGTAGTCGCACTTTCGTTGAACAGGCTTGTCACATCACCAATGTGTTCCTTTTCTTCATTTATACTGGTAAATGAGTGCAATACCGTTTCACGAATGCCGGCCACCTGTTGCATTGCGTCAAGCATGGAATAGGTGACGCCACCGTAGGAACTCTCTTTTGCTGCATCTGCCTCACCGGCGCTCCTCTCTGCAGCTAACAGTTGCTGCTCGAGTTCCTGCACCTGCGCTTCCAGCGCTCTGTTATCTTTTATTAGATTTTTATTTTCGTTTTGTAACGCTGTTAGTGAAGATTTAAGTGCAAACATGAATGTCCTCAATGATGTCTATTTAAATCACTATTGCTTTTTTCAAAGTGAAGTTTGGTAGGGGTGGCGTAAAACCTGGTGCTGGGTTCGCTCAACACGCCACTCCGCCACATAGTATAGTAATAAAGTACTTATCGGCCACTAAGGTAAAAACAATAACACGGCTGTAAATTAAAACTACTGAAGATGCTGGGCAAGCTGTGGATAACTTTGTGCATGAAGTGTAGAAGTTCTTGTGAATAGATCGCTGAAATGGTTATAGACACTCAGTTTTTCACAATATGATCCGATCTAATGAACTAAGGAGATCCCAACAGCACAGACCAGTTAATTGAAAACAATTTTGTACAAAAGTAAAACCACTACATTGAATTGATAATGCCTTCAATAAAGAAAAAATAATTCTTAAAAAGTAAATTCGCTCTTGACTAAGAAATGGGAGTGTGGATCTTAAACATCCCATTTTATAAGGCCTGGCGACCGCAATCGCATTGTAATGTACAAATAAAACCGCTTCTAATTTTTGCTGTTGTCAACACAGATACAGAATATAAACACGTGTTAGACTTGCGATGTTTCACCGCAACATGTGATATGAAAATTCACGAATGTCACTAATGTCATCCATAAATTCGATCGCAAACCCGCTACTGGCGATCATTTTCATGACAAAGGATCTCAGCCCATACCACGAAAGTATGACTTGTGGACATCTTTTTTTTCACTGCCTTTTATTTGTCGTGGTCTTGGCACTGAAGACCGGGCTTTTGGCCCACTGACAAGCTCGATTTGAAGTGGCGGGTACAAAAAAAGGCCCGCAGGCCTTTTTCATAAAATCAGTGGGGTTTTACTCACCTGCTTCGTAACGCTTCGCGCTTGATACGATTTCTTCTTTGGCCGCTGCTGCGTCTGCCCAACCGTCGATTTTCACCCATTTACCAGGTTCCAAGTCTTTATAGTGAGAGAAGAAATGCTCGATTTGTTGCTTCAGTAATTCCGGCACATCGTTTATGTCTTTAACATCGCGATAAATGGTAGACAGCTTATCTACGGGCACGGCCAGTACTTTTGCATCTTTACCTGATTCGTCGGTCATGTTGAGTACGCCAACAGGACGACACTTAATCACAGAACCACTCAAAATAGGGAAAGGTGTCATTACCAGTACGTCAACCGGGTCTCCATCTTCAGATAAGGTGTTATTCACATAGCCGTAGTTAACCGGGTAATGCATGCATGTAGCCATGAAGCGATCGACAAACATTGCGCCGGTCTCTTTGTCTACTTCGTACTTTACTGGGTCAGCGTGGGCTGGAATTTCGATGATAACATTCACTACTTCTGGCATATCTTTGCCAGCAGGAACGGAGTTCAGGCTCATGAAATAATCCTTTGGTTATTTTAAACAATGAAACGTTGAACGGAAAAACCCGAATTTCGGGCTTTCCCGCAAAAATTGCGCATAAGTATACGGCGAGTACGACAAAATAAAAACCGATTAAGACCCTTGTCTTAAATGCGTTTTAAGATATCTGCCGTTAACACCTCGTTATTGTGCGTCAGCGTAGTAAGTCAGGCAGGTTTCAACTTCTTCTTTCGAGCCTAGTAACACAGGTACACGCTGGTGAATTTCTGTTGGCATCACTTCCATAATACGCCCTTGCCCGGTATTAGCCAGGCCGCCGGCTTGCTCCATCAGGAACGCCATCGGGTTTGCCTCATATAACAAGCGCAACTTACCCGCTTTTGAGGGGTTGCGATTGTCGTAGGGATACATGAAAATGCCGCCGCGACACAATACGCGGTGAATATCGCCCACCATGGCAGCTACCCAACGCATATTGAAGTTCTTTTCTCTCGGGCCGTCAGCTCCAGCGAGCAGATCGCCCACGTAGGCTTTCATCGGAGCTTCCCAGTGGCGCTGGTTAGACGCGTTAATAGCAAATTCTGACGTTTGCTCCGGCACCTGAATGTTCGGATGAGTGAGCAGGAAACCACCGTGTGTTTTATCCAAGGTATAAATGTGGGTGCCCTTTCCGGTTGTCATTGCGAGCATGGTAGAGGGGCCGTACAACACATATCCGGCCGCTACCATCTGTGTACCGGGTTGCAGAAATGCGGATGGGTCGTCAGCGTCCATCCATTGGGGCGCATGAGCGATAGAAAATATAGTACCAATTAAGCTATTGATTTCAGTGTTCGACGAGCCATCAAGTGGGTCAAAGCTTACCAGGTAATTACCTTCCGGATTGCAAGGTACCACGGTGTCTTCTTCTTCCGAAGAGATAGCTTTCACATAGCCGGATTCTTTCAGTGTATCTTTTAGAATTTGATTCGAGATAACATCCAGTTTCTTTTGCGTTTCGCCCTGTACGTTTTCACTGAGGGTTGACCCAAGTACGCCAGCTAGTGCCCCCTGGCTTACACGGAAGGAAATTTCTTTACAACCAGCAAGGAGGGTTCTGATCAATAAAATGAGCTCCAGCGGGGCCCCGTCTTTTTGTAACTGCGAATTTAAACGTTTCATTGTGTGCAATAGCCTTTTTTATATGTGTAGGGTGAGCGTTCAGTGCTTTTTATGCTTTCCTGCCAAAGTTGAACTGAACTCTTGTCGCTTGCCGTTTATTATAAACCGATGAAGAGACTGTACTGACTCGACCACGGGTGCGTTTATTTAAGCGACAAATCAATTGTAACCGCGAATAGCCTTCAGGGAAATGCTTGATTCAGGTATTGGCACCCATGGGGGCACTTCTGCTAAAGTAGCCGCCTTAACAGAACACAGGATATTTATGCACGTACACATTCTCGGGATTTGCGGCAGTTTCATGGGTGGAATTGCCGCTATCGCCAAATCGTTGGGCCACACTGTCACCGGCTCCGACCGCAACGTTTATCCCCCAATGAGCACGCAATTGGAAGCGCTGGGTATTACCCTTACGGAAGGTTACGACACTTCACAGTTTGAACCAGCACCCGACATGGTGATTATCGGAAACGCCATGTCGAGAGGAAATCCAGCGGTAGAATATGTGCTTAACAGAAACTTGCCCTACACCAGCGGACCACAGTGGTTGCTCGACAACCTGCTCACTTCACGCTGGGTTATTGGTGTTGCCGGTACCCACGGCAAAACCACAACGTCCAGCATGGTAGCCTGGATTTTAGAATCGGCGGGGCTAGCGCCGGGGTTTCTGATTGGCGGTATTCCTGAAAACTTCGGAATTTCAGCACGAGTTGGAGAAAGTCCGTTCTTTGTTATTGAAGCGGATGAGTACGACAGCGCATTTTTCGATAAGCGTTCTAAGTTTGTGCATTACCGCCCACGCACGCTGGTGTTGAACAACCTTGAATACGATCATGCTGATATTTTCCCTGATTTAGCTGCCATTCAAACTCAGTTTCACCACCTCATCAGAACGGTACCTGAAAACGGACTTATCGTCTCACCAAAAGACGACAAAGCCATGGAAGACACGCTGCATAGAGGTTGCTGGTCAGAACAACAATATTTGGGGACAGACTGGCAGGCGAGTTTAATTGCTGCCGATGGCAGTGAATTTGATGTGCTTTATAAAGGTGAGAAAACCGGTACAGTTACCTGGGACCTAATGGGACAACACAATGTCAACAACGCTTTGATGGCAATTGCGGCAGCTCACCATGCTGGCGTCACCACTGCAGATGCCATAGCGGGTTTGTGCTCTTTCAAGAATGTAAAACGCCGGATGGAACGCAAGGGAATTGTCAACAACATCACGGTGTATGACGACTTTGCTCACCACCCAACCGCTATTGCAACAACACTAAAAGGGCTGCGAAAAAAAGTGCGCAATGCGCGTATTATCGCTATTTTAGAACCCCGTTCAAATACTATGAAAATGGGTGTACACCAACACACATTGGTCAACAGCTGGCAACAGGCAGATGAAGTACTGGTATTTGAGCCCGCAGGTATGGATTGGTCTTTAGCTGAAGCAGTTAAAACCAGCGTGACGCCAGCCAGGTGTTTTCACGATGTGGAAAGTATCGTAAAGACCGTAAAAAACACAGCCAGGCCAGGTGATCACATTCTGATAATGAGTAACGGCGGGTTTGAAGGTATTCATCAACGCGTACTCGATGTACTTCAGCCATAACTGAACAACCACATGGAATAAAGCGATGTCGAGAAAGCAAATCACGTTAGCGATTACAGGCGCTTCAGGCGCTCCTTATGCACTGCGGCTTCTGGAAGTGCTGGTGAAGGCCGATTACGATGTCTTTGTGTTGATTTCTTCAGCAGCGAAAGTCGTTTTCGCTACCGAAGAAAATCTTAAAATTCCCGCTAGTCCGGATGCTGCCAGCGCATTTTTCAGCGAACGGTTCTCAGCCAGACCTAACCAAATCAGGGTTTGCGGAAAAGAAGAATGGTTCTCTCCGGTGGCGTCAGGGTCAGCTGCACCCAAACAGATGGTAATTTGCCCCTGCTCCACCGGCACGCTATCTGCGGTGGCCATCGGTGCAAGTGACAACCTTATTGAGCGTGCCGCCGATGTGGTATTAAAAGAGCGCGGCCAGCTCATTCTTGTAACACGGGAAATGCCTCTGTCCTCTATTCATTTGGAAAACATGTTAAAACTGTCACAAATGGGTGCGACAATCATGCCGGCATCACCAGGCTTTTATCACAATCCCGAACACATCAGCGATTTGGTTGACTTTGTCGTCGCCCGCATACTCGATCACGTGGGTATCGACCAGACGCTAATGATGCGTTGGGGCTATCAACCTATTTCAAAATAATAAAAGGAATTTACATGCACGCTTCTGTCAAACGCGCTGTAGCTCTTGCGTTTTGTCTTACCGCAGGTTCGCTCACTAGCTTACCGGCTCTGGGCTGGGGCCAAACTGGTCACCGTGTTACCGGCGCCATTGCTGAAAACCACTTAACGCCAGCAGCAAAAGCCGCAATTGCGCGACTGCTGCCGAACGAATCTCTGGCCGAAGCTTCGACTTATGCCGATGAAATGCGCTCAAACCCCAGCGAATACTGGCGCAAAACTACTCCCCCGTGGCATTACGTTACCGTGCCGAAAAACAAGCACTATCACGAAGTGGGAGCGCCAGAACAGGGTGATGCCTATACTGCTTTGAAAGCTTATACCGCTACCCTTAAAAGCAAGAAAGCCAGTCGGGAAGACAAACAGTTAGCGTTGCGTTTCATCGTGCATATCATTGGCGATCTGCATCAGCCGTTACACGCGGGCAACGGCACAGACCGGGGTGGAAACGATGTTAAAGTGCGTTTTTTCTGGGAAGACAGTAACCTGCATACTGTGTGGGATTCAAAAATGCTTGATGGCAAAAAGCTGTCTTACACCGAATGGACACGTTGGTTAGACAGAAAAATCACCGCTAAAGATATTGAAACCTGGAGTACTGCAACACCGGAAGAATGGATAGCTGAATCAACGGAAATACGCGATACCATTTACCCGGAAGACGCCAACAATATGTCTTATGACTATGTGTACGACAATCTGCCCATCGCCAAGAAGCGCTTACAACAAGCAGGCATTCGCATTGCAGCTTATCTCAATAAAGTTTTTGCTTCTGCCGCAGAGTAGCCACACTGCGGCCGTGGCTTAATCTACATCCAGCGGCTCGGGTGACAAAATAACGCCCGTGCTGTCGGCGTACAGATGATCTTCAGGCAAGAAAGTCACGCCCCCAAAGTTAACAGGTATGTCTACTTCACCGACACTTTCTGATTCAGCATTAACGGGTATGGAAGCTACTGCAAAAACACCGATGTCAAAATCAGCCAGCGTATCAACTTCCCGTACACTGCCGAAACACACGATACCTTCCCAGTCGTTATCGATAGCAAGCTGCGCAGAAGCTGCATCAATAAGGGCACGACGGGTAGAACCACCACCATCAATCAACAGTACCTTTCCCACACCTGGCTGAGCAAGCACACGGTCTATCAAACCACGGTCTTCGTAGCACTTAATCGTGGTAATTTCACCGCCGAAGGAGTACCGACCACCGTAACTCACAAAAATAGGGTCAACTACGTCAACGCTGTCTGTGAATAAATCACATAATTCAGAAGTGTTATAGTCCATACATGTGCCTTTTTTGCTGCATAATTGCCATTGAATGTAGTGACATGCTACTTCGCTAGCATAGCACTATTCCAACAGCGAAATACATACACCGGAGTGTCATTGCAAATAAAAACTAATTCTGCTTTTTTGTAACAAAGGTTTCTTTTTTCTGTCACTGGGTGGTCACACTGCTCTAATAGCTTATACGCTAACGAGTAGCCATGGGGCCAAGGCAATGCTGAATCTTAAATCCTTGACCAAAGCCGATACAAATCTCTTTTTTTGGCTTTACAATTTAACCCAGAAACGCAACTGCACAGGTATCATCTGGTTATCAAAAACCGGTGATGGCTATCTGTACTTTGTCATTGGCATGTTGTTATGGGCATTTGAGCCTGAACACGGTGAGCTTTTTCTGTATACATCATTAATGGCTTACGCATTGGAATTGCCAGTGTATGTGATCCTGAAAAAGATGTTTAAACGCCCGCGCCCATGCGACCTGCTGAGCAACTTTACCGCCCATGTTACGCCCTCTGACAAGTTCAGCCTACCGTCAGGACACACAGCAGCGGCATGGCTTATGGCCAGCATGGTTGCACATTTTTATCCACCGTTTGCATTGCTCGCTTACAGTTGGGCTGCCCTTATAGGCCTGTCCCGTATTTTACTCGGCGTGCATTATCCAACAGATGTTATTGCCGGTACTTTACTCGGTCTCACCATCGCTTCACTGAGTTTATCTATTCTGGGGTAGTATGAAAGTTCTTTACGGTGTACAGGGGACCGGAAACGGTCACATTGCCCGTGCACGCATAATGGCAGCAGCCTTTCAGCATCGCGACGATTTTCAGGTAGATTTCGTATTCTCTGGTCGGGAAAGCGACAAATACTTCGATATGGACGTGTTCGGCAACTATCGTACCTTTTCGGGTCTTACATTTATTACCCGCAACGGGCGTGTTGATAACCTGGCAACCCTAAGAGAAAACCGAATTGGACGTTTTTTCAGGGATGTAAAAAAGCTCGACGTCTCTGAATACGACCTGCTCATTAACGATTTTGAGCCAGTAACCGCGTGGGCAGCCAAGCGGGCTAACGTGCCGTCTATTTCCATCAGCCATCAGGCGTGTTTCACTTATCCTGTTCCCAAGTCCGGCGACACCTTTATCAATGCCTTGATCCTGAAATATTTTGCTCCGACACAGGTACAATTAGGTGTTCACTGGTATCACTTCGACCAGCCCATCGTGCCGCCTTTCGTCGCTGACAAGCCCGCGCCTTCTCCTAGCAATGCTCACGTGCTGGTTTATTTGCCCTTTGAAAACGTCGACCAAATCCGTCAACTGCTGGAGCCGTTGAGCGACCAACGCTTTGTTTGCTATCACCCGGATATCAGCGAGCCCTTTGAGCATGGCCATCTATCATGGCATCCACCTTCAAAAAAGGGGTTTCAACATGCGCTCCAACACTGCAGCGGTGTGATTGCTAACGGTGGCTTTGAGTTATCCAGTGAAGCCCTGCACCTGGGCAAGAAATTGCTCATAAAACCCCTTCATGGGCAGTTCGAACAACTTTCCAATGTTTTAACACTCGATAGAATGGGGTTATGCCATACCCTGTTTCAACTCGACACAGATATCGTAGAAGAGTGGTTGGATGCGCCCGCAAATGAGGCTATACACTTCCCTGACGACCCTACTGTGCTTATAGACTGGCTAAAACAAGGCAACCTCAACGACACCCGCTCATTGTGCGATGCGTTGTGGGAACAGGTGCAGTACGGCGACAGAACCCGGGAACGCTTAATGGCACTTGCAATTTAGAACGGCAATGCCATCATAGCAGCAATTTTAGTCTGTCTATGCGGGTTCGCTGTGCGTAAAAAGCCCTTTCTCATCGTGTGTTTAGTTGTTTTTATCAGCAGCCTGTCTGCCTGCGGCTATCGGGGGGCGTTATACCTTCCCGACGAGTCCGAACAAAACCAAGATACATCCGAGCAACCCGCAACTACTCCCGGAGACACTCAATAATGGATTTTTTCGCCTACCGTGATGGCGTGCTTCACGCAGAGGACGTATCTGTAGCAAGTATTGCCCAACAACATGGTACACCAGCTTATATTTATTCCCGCGCCACACTCGAACGCCATTGGCGCGCTTTTGACGACGCCCTAGGCAGTCATCCACACCTGATTTGCTATGCGGTAAAAGCCAACTCTAATCTGGGCGTGCTAAGCGTACTGGCAAAAATGGGCTCGGGTTTTGACATTGTCTCTGCCGGAGAGCTGGCAAGAGTGTTGGAAGCCGGCGGTGACGCCAGTAAAGTGGTATTTTCCGGCGTGGGTAAAAAACGTGATGAAATCCGCTACGCGTTAGAACAAGGCATCATGTGCTTTAATGTGGAATCTGAACCTGAACTGGAGCGAATCAACGCCGTGGCCAAAGAAATGGGTGTAAAAGCACCGGTTTCGCTGCGTATTAATCCAGATGTCGATGCCAAAACACACCCGTATATCTCCACTGGCCTGAAAGCTAACAAATTCGGGATCCCCAGAGAGCGAGCAGTAGCAACTTACACTTTGGCAGCCAGTTTACCCAACCTTGAGGTCAAGGGAATGGATTGTCACATCGGCTCTCAGCTCACATCTATCGAACCTTTCGTAGATGCGCTAAAGCGCCTCCTTGCTCTTATTGATGAGTTGGCTGAAAAAGGTATCACCATTTCTCACCTTGATGTGGGTGGCGGTTTGGGAGTAACGTACAATGACGAAACCCCTCCCCATCCACGGGAATATGCCGCAGCCATGGTAGAACACATGACCGGTCGTGAAGACATGAAACTTATTATGGAGCCAGGCCGCGCCATTGCTGCGAATGCGGGTTTGCTTGTCACTGAGGTTGAGTTTGTTAAAGAGGGTGATGAGAAACACTTTGCCATTGTCGATGCGGCAATGAATGACATGTTGCGTCCTTCGTTGTATTCTGCATGGCAGAAGATAGTTCGTGTCGAAGAAAAATCTGATGCGCCTAAGCGTATTTATGACGTGGTAGGCCCTGTTTGTGAAACAGGAGATTTTCTTGGAAAAGATCGCGAACTGGCAATAAAACCTGGTGATTTACTGGCGGTTCGCAGTGCTGGCGCCTATGGTTTTGTTATGGCTTCGAACTACAACAGTCGCTGCCGTCCGCCCGAGTTAATGGTAGATGGTGAAAGCGTAGTTGTAGTTCGGGAAAGAGAAAAACAAAAAGATCTCTGGAAAGGTGAGCACAAACTTACGTAAACTAGAGATATTCAAATAATAAGATGTGTGCTAAATGCAGGTTCAGTTTTCCAAAATGCACGGTTTGGGCAATGACTTTGTCGTCATAGACAACGTCACCCAAAACGTTTTCTTCTCAAAAGATAAGATCAAGCAACTCGCTGATCGGCATTTTGGCATAGGTTTCGACCAGCTTCTGGTTGTAGAGCCCCCTTATGATCCCGAGCAGGATTTCCACTATCGCATCTTTAACGCAGACGGCTCTGAAGTTTCCCAATGTGGCAACGGAGCCCGTTGTTTTGCCCGTTTTGTGAGAATGAAAGGGTTAATCAACCGCAACAAAATTAAGGTCAGTACCAAAGCTGGAAAAATGGTGCTGTACCTCGAAAAGGATGGCCAGGTTACCGTAAATATGGGTGTACCTGAGTTCGAACCCGCTAACGTGCCTCTCGTTGCCAATAAACAAGAGAAAACCTATATCTTTCGTGTGGAAGAGCACACCTTGTTTCTAGGCGCAGCCTCCATGGGAAACCCCCATTGCGTTATGGAAGTCGACAACGTCGATGAGGCTGACGTGCCTGTTATTGGTCCGCTACTGGAGCGCCATGAGCGTTTTCCGGAAGGAGTCAATGTGGGTTTTATGCAAATTGTTTCTCCCACTCATATTCGATTGCGAGTTTTCGAACGCGGTGCAGGTGAAACCCTTGCATGTGGCAGCGGTGCTTGTGCTGCAGTAGCCGTAGGGCAAATTCAGGGCAAGCTTGAAAAGGAAGTCAGGGTAGATTTACCCGGCGGCAGTTTACGTATTCGCTGGCAAGGCGGTGATTCGGCATTAAAAATGACCGGGCCAGCCGAGCACATTTACGACGGACAGATTAACCTATGAGTGAAGTTACCGGCCAGTCAAAGAAAACCGTGGCCCTTGAGCCCAGTTATGATGAAGCATTTGGCCTCTCTGCAGAAGAAGTTAGGGCGTTTTTATTAAAGAACCCTGCATTTTTCGCTGAAAACCCGGATATTCTCGAACGGCTCGAAATTCCCCATGAAGAGAAAGGTGCCGTTTCTCTTGTAGAAAAGCAAAGTGAACAACTACGTAAGAAAGTACGTCACTTAAACTACAAGCTCAATCAGCTTATTGGCGTGGCCAAGCAGAACGAGAAAATCTACCGCGTTTATACAGATTTAAACGTCGAGCTGCTGCGTTGCAAATCGGTTTCTGAAATACAGTACAAGCTGGAATCAGTTTTACAAGAGCGACTCTCACTTCACTCCGTAGTATTACATTTGTTTAAGGGCCCCCACGCTCTGCAGGAACTTCAGCGCCGATTAATCATTGAAAAGCGCTTTAAAACCGACACCTTCTTTTTTGGCCGCTTAAGCCAGCACGAACGCCAGGTATTATTTGGACATGAAACCGCAGAATCTGTAGCCCTTATACTCTTGGGCGATGAGCAGGATTTGGGTATTCTCGCCGTTGGCTCAGACGACGCCGGGCACTTTACTCCGGACATGGATACGCTATTGCTTAAGCAGTTGCAGGAAGTACTCAACATTACCATGCCAGGGCTGCTGGAATACTGATGAGCGGTTTGGCTGAAAAGCCCCAACTGTCTGCGGAATGTAAGTTCTGGCTCGACAAATTTCTGCTCCACCTCGACGTAGAACGAGGGTTGTCACATCACACTATTTCAAACTATCGCAGACAACTGAGCGATATCGGTTGTTTGTTAGCACTTACCGACTGGTCAGGACTCACCCCCATTGACGTTAAGCGAGTCTTAGCTACTGCCAATCGAGAAGGAAAACACCCCCGTTCTATCGCCCTGAAGTTGTCAGCGCTACGTACATTTTGCCAGTACCTGATAGATCAACATCAACTCTTCAGTAACCCGGTTGACGGAATTCAAGCACCTAAGCAGGGTCGCCCTTTACCGAAACAAATCAGTGTGGATGACATGCAACAACTGTTGTCTGACCCCAAAGATGCTGGCATTGAATGCCGTGACATGGCCATGGCTGAGCTGTTGTATGGCTGCGGCCTGCGTTTGAGCGAGTTAACCGGGCTTTCGTTAAGCGACTGTCAGGCTGACGGTACACTACGCGTCACTGGTAAAGGGAATAAACAGCGTATTCTTCCCTTGGGCCGTACGGCACAAAAAGCGCTCAAAGCATGGTTGAAGATCCGTGGTCAATTTGCCTCACCCTACGAACGTGCTGTATTCGTCAGTAAAAGGGGAAACCGCATTTCCAATCGTCAGGTTGCCAACCGTCTCAACACCCTGGCCCAATCTCAGCACCTCAATCAAACTGTACATCCGCACAAGTTGCGCCATTCTTTCGCTACTCACGTATTAGAATCAAGTGGAGATTTACGCGCTGTGCAGGAGCTATTAGGGCATGCGAACTTGTCGACTACACAAGTTTATACCCATCTCGACTTTCAGCACTTAGCCAAAGTGTATGATACTGCACACCCCCGAGCCCGAAAGAAATAACGCTTAACAGCAGGATTACACTATGCGTTTTTACCGCCCTATTACCTCTGTCGACGCCATGACATTTGACCTGGACGACACCCTTTACAACAATGAACCAATAATACGGAAAGCGGAAACCGCGCTAAGTGATCACATTAAATCCAGGTTCTCAAAAACGGCCGCGATGACGCCAGCCCACTGGCTTAAGATAAAGCGAGATCTGATTAAAGGAAATATAGGACTAGCATCGGATATGGGAGAGCTTCGCATGCATACCCTGCGCGTCGCACTTAAAGGCGATATTGCTGACGACCAGGAGCGGGAGCAAGCTGCTAAAGAATGTTTTGATTGTTTCTATACCGCAAGAAGTAACTTTACCCTGCATGCAGACGTCCATGATGTACTTAGCAAGCTATCGAAGAAAATTCCTCTTATCGCTATCACCAATGGCAATGTTGACCCGGAAAGAACCGGAATGACGCCCTACTTTCAGAGATTTTTACACGCTAGCCTGACCTATAGAGCCAAACCTGCAAACGATATGTTCAACAAGGCCAGTGAAATGTTGTCATTGCCTCCCCAGCGTATTCTTCATGTGGGGGACAACATGGAAAAAGACGTGATGGGCGCCATCGACGCGGGCTTTCAAGCGGCTTGGCTAGCGGTAAACCGGCCCATGGATATTCGTTCTGAGCGGGTATCAGTACTTCCCCACATAAGCTTGCAGTCGCTGGGTGACTTACTGCACCTACTACCTTAGCAGGCGCCATTACACCCATGACGCAAAGTGCCACCACCTGGTGCTGTCAAAATACGCCTCGGGGAAAAATTAATTGTTATCGTCGCTTATTGCGCTGTCTTCCAATACGTTCTGACGCATAGAATCACAAGGGCGCTGGCAGCCTGGCCTACCGACGACTTTTGCGGGTACTCCAACCACTGTAACGTGAGGAGGAACACTGTCGAGTACCACACTACCCGCGCCAACTTTAGCACCTTCACCAATTTCAATGTTACCCAGTATTTTCGCCCCGGCACCTATCAAAACACCCTGACGAATTTTCGGGTGACGATCACCAGATTCGTTACCGGTTCCGCCCAAAGTAACACTTTGCAGTATTGACACATTGTCTTCAATCACTGCGGTTTCACCAACAACAATACCCGTTGCGTGATCAAACATGACGCCTTTACCCAGTTTAGCGGCGGGGTGAATATCTACACCGAAGGTCTCTGAGTTTCGGCTTTGCAGAAACAATGCGAGCTGTTCCCTGCCATGTTGCCACAAATAGTGCGCCATCCTGTGCACCTGAACGGCATGGAAGCCTTTAAAATAGAGTAAGGGCGTCAGGTAGTCCTTTACCGCGGCATCACGGTTAAACACGGCCTGGATATCTGCGACGGCAGCATCTGTTATGCCCGGTTCCAACAAATACGCTTCGTCGAAGACTTCTCGAATGGCAAGGGCCGGCATGACGTCATCTGCCATCTTGTTAGACAGAATGAAACTTAGAGAAGACTCAAAATTGTGATGAGTCAGAATACACGCGTGAAGATAACTGGCCAGTAGCGGTTCGTTTTCGGCTATCTGTTGAGCTTCCCGTTTGAGGGTCAACCAGAAATCGTTATTTGTTGAAAGCGCGTGCATGGAGTGATCCTGTGTGTTTGTCTTCGCTGAGCGGCCTTAGAATAGCGACGGTGTTGTAGAATTCAAGGGCATGTCGACAAAAGCCTATCATTATCGTTAAACAACGTGGCAATGAGTTTTCCTTATAACTTATAAGGAACATTCATAAACCTGACCAGCCGACCCTGTTTGCTTTTCAAAGTTTACTGTAATTATTACACCAAGTATCCTTTGTCAGATCAGGCATTTTGTTTACCTCCCTAGATTATAATCGAAAGATCATAGACTTAATACACCCAAACCTATTTGGAATATCCTTTGCTTCACCCAAGCTACTACCTGTTTCGAATCTCTATCCCGGTAGTAGCGCCATGATTTTATGGCTTATTCACGTCACTCACAAAGGAGGACATTATGAACAGTGATCGCTTTGAAGGTAACTGGAAAGAGCTTAAAGGCAAAGTACAACAGCAATGGGGTAAACTCACTGATGACGATCTGGATAAAATTGACGGACGTCGTGAAGAACTAGTGGGTAAAATTCAGCAAGCCTACGGCAAAAGCCGTGAAGAGGCAGAGAAAGAAGTCGATTCTTACATGAACTGATCCCCTTCAGAATTCGTCTGTGTTACAAAGCCGCCTCCCCGCGGCTTTGTTTGTAGTAACTCTGTCTAGTCTGGCAAAGGATTCCTGTAAGGAAACGCCATTACAAGTTCCGACAGCTCACTGGCGTCAGCAACAACCATTTTATCCAGCAAGGATCTCACCCAACTTTGCGCTTGCACTTGATTAATATTAAGCGCTATAGCTATGTCCTCCATGTCAGCCTCTTTATACAATAAACGGGCAATGAGGGTTTCCTGCTTACTCAATTCAAAATTGTTCTCGACCCTTCTCCAATCCGGAGCAGGTTTAACAATGAAACGAATAAAGAATAATGGTTCTTCGCCTCTTACATCGTTTTTTGCGCATAAGAAACTAACTCTGATAATCAAAATTGCCGTGAGATTTTCATCAGCAACCAGATTCTTTTCAACATCAGTTTCAAGGGGATGTTCATAAACACGACTCAACAACGAAATTAGCTGGTTGTAAACCCGGGGAGTCGAGAGAACCAGCTTATTAGCTTTGAGATGAATACAGTCGCTATCTTTAAGATAGTATTTTGCGCCTGAATTGGCTGCCAGAACATTCAAGTGCCGGTCGCAAACAGCAAAAGGGGCCTGCACATATTCGTACACATTTTGTGCAATATCTCTGTCACGATTAAATAACTCTTCATCGCGAAAGAATCGCGATGCTCTTATTAAATGCGGCATTAACTGTTGAAGTAAATTGATCTCGCGGTCTGAAAAAGGTGGGGCTCCCGCTGAACGACTGACACCGAAAAAACCCTCATAGTTTTCATCTTTCAGCACCACACCTACAAGTGTCTTATCTGAAGACACAGGGTCCGTTACGTTTTCACGAAAGTCGTCGTGAAAAGTCTGAGAGGATGCTTCTTTATACGTAGTATTAACATACTCCCCTTCCAACTTTGTAACCACCAACTGGAACACGGGGTCTGCCATGAAGTTATTCAGATAGTAATCAATTGCTGATTCCGGCAGAGAAACATTGGATTTTATTTTAAAGGAGAGAATGGTTTCGGTGGATACATCCCTTAATATTAGAAACGCTTTATTAGATTGAAAAAGTACATTGCACTTTTCAAGGACATTTCCCCAACGACGACCAAGGGCTGCATCGTAAATCTCAATAATCAGACGACTAATACTTTCATTGTCGTCATCGATAGTACATTCAACGCTCATTACTGTGCCTTATGCTCAAGACCGCCGAGCAAAATGTGAGTGTCGACGAAAACATACCTCCTTTACATAAACTGTTGTCAAATAGCTAGATGTGTACCTGAGGTAGTCGTTACATCGACCTTTATTCATGAACCATAACGCGGTAACGACCAACACACATTTATACTTTAGTTCAATAAACAGACAACTCATGCCCCGATAACGTGCTCACTGTATAAATCAACAGCCTGTTCTGGCATACTTGCGTGGCTTTGAAACAATGAAACCGGTGACTCTGCCAATGGATGTATCTTTACTGCTCGACGACCTCAACGACAAACAACGGGAAGCGGTAGCCGCTCGCCCGTCTAACATGCTGGTTCTGGCCGGTGCTGGAAGTGGTAAAACCCGGGTACTGGTTCATCGCATCGCGTGGCTGATGGAAGTGGAGAACATAGCGCCTTTTTCTATTCTCGCTGTAACCTTTACGAACAAAGCGGCGAAAGAGATGCGTGGCCGTATCGAGCACCTGATGAAGCGTAGTCTTCACACCATGTGGATGGGTACCTTTCACGGCTTAGCCCATCGGTTGCTGCGCGCTCACCATGGGGAAGCAAATTTACCTGAAAATTTCCAAATTTTGGATTCTGATGATCAATACCGGTTAATTCGCCGCATTCTCAAAGCTATGAATTTGGACGAAAAACACTGGCCCCCAAGACAAGTGCAATGGTACATCAACGGTAACAAGGACGAGGGCCTTCGTCCTCACCACATCGAAACACATAACGACCACACTCAGCAAAAAATGCGCGATATATATGCAGCCTATCAGGAGAGTTGTGATCGTTCAGGACTAGTGGATTTCGCTGAATTGCTATTGCGGGCACATGAATTATGGGCCAAAAATCCAGAAATTTTGGCCCATTATCAAAAGCGCTTCAGGGCAGTGCTGGTAGACGAATTTCAAGACACCAATAATATCCAGTACGCTTGGTTACGCATGCTTTGCAGTAATGGCACTAACAACATAATGATTGTGGGCGACGACGATCAATCCATATACGGGTGGCGTGGTGCCAATGTGGATAACATTCATAAATTTCTCAAGGATTTTCCTCAGCCAGAAACCATCAGACTGGAACAAAACTATCGCTCTACCAGCACTATTTTGAATGCTGCAAACGCAGTTATCACTAATAACAGTGGGCGTTTGGGCAAGGAACTTTGGACCGAAGGCGCAGAGGGAGAACCGGTTTCTGTTTACGCCGGATTCAATGAACTCGATGAGGCCCGGTTTATTGTTTCGCAAATTAAAAGCTGGCTGCAACAGGGTAACACTCTGACCGAGAGCGCCATTTTATACCGGAATAACGCACAATCGCGGGTACTGGAAGAAGCCTTACTACACGAAGGACTGGCCTATCGAATATATGGCGGCCTGCGATTCTTCGAGCGTCAGGAAATTAAAGACGCCCTTGGCTATCTTCGTATGATCAATCATCCTCACGACGACGCAGCTTATGAACGCGTTGTGAATACCCCCAGTCGCGGTATGGGAGAAAAAACACTGGCTTCTATCCGGGAAACGGCCAGACAACACAATTGCTCACTTTGGCAGGCGAGTAACCTACTGATTTCAGAAGGGGCACTTAAAGGGCGAGCGGCAAATGCACTGCAGAGCTTTATTTTGCTTATTACCGAACTCGAACAGGCAGTGAACGACCTGCCCCTTGAAGAACAGGCCGATAAAGCCATCCGTCAATCAGGTTTGTATGCTATGTATCAGGCTGAAAAAGGCGAAAAAGCCCAGGCGCGATTGGAAAACCTGGAGGAACTTGTCACCGCCTGTAAACAGTTTATTGTGCCGGAAGAGGCCGATGAAATGACGCCGTTAAGTGCATTTCTCGCCCATGCCTCCTTAGAGGCAGGAGAAACCCAGGCCGATTCCAATCAGGATGCTGTACAAATGATGACGATCCACACCGCTAAAGGGTTGGAATTTCCCTTGGTATTCATGGCTGGTGTAGAAGAAGGCATGTTCCCAAGCCAAATGACCAATGACGAACCTGGCAGAATGGAAGAAGAACGACGACTGTGTTACGTGGGCATGACCCGGGCAATGCAAAAGCTATTTATTACTTATGCGGAGAGTCGCCGTCTGTACGGTCAAGATAAATACCACACTGCATCACGCTTTATTCGCGAGATCCCCGCTGAGTTCGTCGAAGAAGTGAGACTAAAGTCCACAGTATCCAGACCTGTGCATAATCGTTTTAGTCGGGTAACATCTCACGAAAGTTTTGAACAAACCGGGTTTCAGTTGGGACAAAGAGTGCTGCATCGCAAATTTGGTGAAGGTATTGTACTCAACTACGAAGGTTCCGGTGATCACGCCCGGGTTCAGGTAAACTTCGATGAATTTGGCAGTAAATGGCTGGTACTTGCATATGCAAAACTACAGCCAGCATAATTGCTGCCGATAAAACCACAATGATAAAGAAGCCTGAATAACTCCGGCTCTCTCCCATGGTAACTTGAGGCATAACATGCAGCGAAAAGTGCTGGTTATAGAGAACAGCTCCAAGAGTCTGCAGGTGGTATCCAAACTCGTTGCTAAAGCGGGTTTACAGGCCGAGGGCGCCGGCTCTCTGACCGAAGCAAAAGCTCGCTTCTCCGCGTCTATGCCTGAAGATTACCTCTGCGCCGTGGTGGCGTATGCGTTGCCCGATGCTCCCAGGGGAGAAGCCATTGATTTCACAATAGACGCTTTTATTCCAACCATCGTCGTTACCGACCTTGCAGAACCTGACGTTAGAGAGAGTATTCTCAGTCGGGATATCGTCGATTATGTGGTTAAAGAGAACCATCAGGTTTACGACTTTTTGAGTCGCTTACTCGCCAGACTTGAGAAAAATAAGAGCCTGGGCGTTTTAGTTGCTGATCACAAACGCAGTCGCCGAAGAGATATGGTTGCCTTGTTACGTCGTCACAATTTTTTGGTTTACGAGGCGAAAGATCAAGACGCAGCTCAACAGATGCTGGCTGAAAACGGGCACATACGATTGCTTTTGGTAGATGAGAGCCTCGACGATGATAAGGGCATTCACTTTACCGCGGAGCTAAGACGGGCCTACGCCAAAGAAGAACTGGCCATTGTGGGGATCACGTCAAAACAATCAGGCAATGCCACTGCTTCGTTCTTAAAAAGTGGCGCAAATGATGTGTTGCAAACCCCTTTTTATCACGAAGAGTTTCTTGTCAGGGTAATGCAGAACCTTGAACTTCTGGAAAATGTTGAAACCATCAGACGGGTGGCAAACTCAGATTACCTCACAGGTCTGCCCAATCGCCGTCACTTCTTCTATACCGTTACCACCCGGTATCGTCAACGTCCCCGGCCTCAGTCGCTGGCACTTGTCGACCTTGATCATTTCAAGAAAATCAATGATACCTGGGGCCATGATGCCGGAGATGCCGTGCTGAAAACGGTGGCAGATCTTATTGAAAGTCTTTTTGGCGATGTACCCGTCGCGCGCTTCGGCGGTGAAGAGTTTTGCATTTACTTGCCTGATATTCCCCAGGTGGACGCTGAGCGCCGTATCGAGGCATTTCGCCAACAACTTGAATGCAGCCCCGTGCTTTATAAAGACAAACTACTGGAAGTGACTGCCAGCATTGGCCTTATGAGCAATGAAAATATGGCGTTGGACAACCTGCTAAGCGAGGCAGATAAACTTTTATATCAGGCAAAGTCTCAAGGACGCAATCAGGTTTGCGCCCGTACAGACTGACGAACCTTGCGTTGTCCGCGGTAGGCCCGCAATGAATCAGCACTGAAAACCACCAGCGCGAGCCAGACAAAACCAAAGGTGACGAACCGGTATTGTTCCATTGTTTCGTTGTACACAAACAAAGCCAGCGCAAACATGATTGACGGGCCGATATACTGAAAAAAGCCCAGCGTGGAGTACATGATCCGCCTTGCCGCTGCAGTAAAACACAATAGGGGCGCGGTGGTAACAACACCCGCAGCCAACAAGAGCCCGTTAAGCGACAGGCTATTGGTGAACATGTTGCTTTGCTCACTGGCAAACCCTACCCAATAAACCAGAGCCAGCGGCAATAACATGACGGTTTCGATGAATAACCCTGGTAGCGAATCCACCGCAACTTTCTTACGAAGCAACCCGTACACACTAAAGGTTATGGCCAGAACCAGTGCAATCCACGGGACTTCACCATAAGACACCACCAACACAGCCACACCAACTATCGCCAGAACAACAGCCGCTTGTTGTAAAGGCCTGAGCTTCTCGCCTAAAAAAAGACGCCCGAAAAACACGTTGATAAGCGGGTTAATGTAGTAGCCCAAACTCGCATCGAGAATATGGTCGTTGTTAACGGCCCATATAAACAGCAACCAATTGGCTCCCAGTAATAAGCCTGCTACAAACAGTACTTTCATCACCCGAACACTGCGTACTGCAGCTATCACTTTTGGCCATTGCTTTAACACTAACACCATTACCAGCAGAATTGCGGCTGACCATACCACCCTGTGCATCAATACATCCATAGCGGGCAGGGTTTGTAGCTGTTTAAAATATACCGGTGCAACACCCCACATCGAATAAGCAGCTATGGCACTGAGCACCCCCACTTTTGTGGCACGTGCAGCCTGATCGGCAGCATTAGTCAAAACGAACTCCGTGGTGAAATTTGGTAGGAAAGGAACGATATTGTGGAGCCGGGGCTCCACAATAGCAAGCGACAAGCAGTCTACAGCAGAAAAATGGTACCCAACCCCAGAAATGCCACAAAGCCCACAATATCAGTAACTGTGGTGAGGATCACTGACCCGCTAAGCGCTGGGTCAATCTTTAACTTTTCCAATATCACAGGCAAAAATACGCCCGCCAGGGCAGCAGATACAATATTGACTAATATAGCCAGGCAAATCACAACGCCCAGCGCTCCATCAGCAAACCAGAACGACGCCACCACACCAATGATAATGGCCCAAATGATGCCGTTCAGGCCGCCAACTTTTAACTCTTTA
Organism: Alteromonas sp. AWQ4_252; assembly: GCF_056158205.1. NCBI lineage: Bacteria > Pseudomonadati > Pseudomonadota > Gammaproteobacteria > Alteromonadales > Alteromonadaceae > Alteromonas > Alteromonas sp. AWQ4_252. The sequence continues at coordinate 316,123 of NZ_JBSWSV010000001.1, forward strand.
ACCATTAGTGCCCTGAAGTTTGCTTTGGTTACCTGCCCCAATGCCAAACCGCGAACAATCAGTGTCAGAGTCTGACTGCCAGCGATTCCACCCATACTGGCAACAACTGGCATGAGTACAGCCAGGGCAACAACCTGCTGCAATGTGCCCTCAAACAGCCCGATGAACCAGGACGCTAAAAAAGCAGTCAGCAAATTGATACCTAACCATAACGCACGATTGCGGGCACTTTTTGCTACCGGAGAAAACAAATCCTCGTCTTCGTCCATACCTGCAGATGCCATCACCTGCCGTTCATAGTTTTCGTTTACAAGTTCGCTGGCGGAGGTAACGTCTAACCGCCCAATCAACTTATTGCTATCGTCCACCACAGGTACGGAAGCAAACCCTGAACGCTGCACCATGAGTGACGCAGACGTAGTATCGTCATTGCCTTTTAAAACAGGCATGTTTTCCACCGTCAACTCAACTAAAGGCACGTGTTCTGGTGCACCAAACACTCGGGTTAGCTTTACGGCAGCAGAAAATTGTCCTGAGCGGTTGACCAGAAAAATAGTGTCAGCATGGGCCGGCACATCGCGCCTGATAAGTCGTAAGCCATCGCGCACCTTGGCATTAATTGGCAGTACTAACTGCTCGTGGCTAAGCCAGTGGCCAATTTCATTATCAGCAAACTGGGTCGCCTCGCGAAAAAATGCCTGTTGCTGAGTATCTAAGGCTGCCAGCGCCAAATCCATGAGTCTTGATGGCAAGGAATCCATCAACTCGAGGAGGTCTTCCGCTTCAATGTCTGCAAACATCAAGGTCCATTCGTTCTCAGGCGTGGCGTCGATAAGAATTTCCCTGGGATCACTTCGCATTTCCACCAGCACATCGATTTTGCGATCACGAGGCAGACTTTCCCAGGCTGAGATCCTGTTGTCCACCGGTAGTGATTCAAGCAAGGTGGCAATAGAGACATCATCTTCACTAAGCAAAGTGGAAAGAAATGCTGCTTCGTCGCTTTGCGAGTCGGAAACGAGTTCTTCGATGAGATCGGGTAATGGTTCAGCCATGCGGTTTCTCCAAGAAAAAAGGGTGAACACCCTGACGATTGACTATCTGATACGTACTTGTGGCAAGGATAATGTGATCACCCTAATCATAGTGCGCTCTTGTCGTCAGGCACATGCACACAGATGAGGCGAATAGTAGCTTTTTTTTCTGAATACACAACTACCTATCGCAAACTGTACTTCGAAGTTCGTGAATATCATAGTGAAAACACGTAAAATCCCTGGCGATGACTATTGCAACCTCCCCCGCAGAACCAAATTCTTCAGACTTCAGTGCATGTACGCCGCTTGAAGTGCTTTCTCGTGTATTTGGCTATAAGCAGTTCCGCGACGGTCAGGAAGCCGTTATCAACGCTGTCATCGAAGGCCGGGACGCACTGGTACTTTTACCCACTGGTGGCGGGAAATCCCTTTGCTATCAAATCCCGGCTCTGGTTCGGGAGGGCCTGGCTGTTGTGGTATCGCCGCTTATTTCTTTAATGCAAGACCAGGTCGAACAGTTAAAAGAGGTTGGCGTTGATGCAGCCTACATTAACTCCACCCAGGAACACGACACCCAACAAGGTATTCTCAATAGCATTCAGAGTAATACGCTGAAGCTTTTGTATGTGTCGCCAGAGAAGCTACTCACTCCATGGATGATGTCTTTTCTGCAACAACAGCACCTGGCGCTCTTTGCCGTTGACGAGGCACACTGTGTTAGCCACTGGGGCCACGATTTTAGGCAAAATTACCGCGCGCTCGGAACCCTGAAACAGCGTTTTCCTCACACCCCGGTCATTGGTCTTACGGCCACGGCTGATTCGGCAACCCAGGCTGATATTCTGGTTCAGTTAAACCTCACCGACCCTTTCGTTTACAAAGGCAGTTTCGACCGTCCAAACATTCGCTATCGGGTTATGCCAAAGTACAAAGCGTTCGATCAGGTTCGCGACTACGTGAAACAACAGGACAGCAGCGGCATTATTTATTGTAACAGTCGTGCAAAAGTTGACGATTTGTACGCCCGCCTTCACCGCGAGGGTATAAGTTGCGCTGCCTACCACGCAGGAATGGACGCTGACGAGCGAGAATATGTGCAACGGCGTTTTCTCAATGACCAGGTAGACGTGGTCATCGCCACGGTTGCATTCGGAATGGGGATCAACAAATCCAATGTGCGGTTTGTGGTTCATCACGATGTCCCGCGCAGTATTGAGAATTACTATCAGGAAACCGGCAGGGCTGGCCGCGATGGCCTGGAATCTGAAGCACTGCTTTTGTTTGATGAAAAAGATGCAGCCAGAGTAAGACAGTGGATTGAGCAAGGTGATACCAATGCGCGCCTTGACGTAGAGATTCAGAAGTTTGCCTCTATGGAGGCGTTTGCCGAAGCGCAAACCTGCCGTCGACAGGTATTACTAAACTACTTCTCGCAGTACAGCGATACGGCCTGTGGCAACTGCGATATTTGTCTCGACCCGCCAAAACTCATTGATGGGCTGGTTATTGCTCAAAAAATCCTGTCCTGTATTTTACGCCTCAACCAACAAGCGGGTTCGCAGTATGTTATTGATGTTTTACGGGGTAAAGCGCTAAAGCGTATTCACGAGTCTGAGCACCATACAATTAGTACTTATGGTATTGGAAAGGAACACCCTGACGGCTATTGGCACAGTATGATTAACCAGCTCATCCACCAGGGGCTGATTAGGGTTGACCTCACTGCCGGCGCCACCCTGCGGTTAAATGAGAGCGCTCGCGCAGTACTAAAAGGTGAGGTTCCGCTGGAACTTGCCATACCTCGCCTTAGCTTTAAGCCAGACCCTCGCGCCGGTAAGAAAACCACCGTATATGACAAAGCACTGTTCAAGCGCCTTAAACACTTGCGTAAAACCCTGGCGGAAGAACACAAGGTACCGCCTTTTGTGGTGTTCAGCGACGCGACTCTGGCAGACATGGCGGCCCGCACACCCACCACCGTTAATGACTTTCTTGATGTAAGTGGTGTGGGTAAAACCAAGCTTGAGCGTTATGGCGAGGCATTTCTACAACTCATTCGCGATTACCTCGACAGTGCTCTAAGCGACTACGCGTAATCGTACCGCCCACCTTTTTCCAACGCACGCTGATACGCCGGGCGCCCGTGAACTTTCTTCACCCACTCACTGATTGCAGGGTATTTACTTGCCTGACCGGTAGCCACAAGTGTTTCCAAAGGAAAACTCATTTGTATGTCGGCACCGGTGATGTCTGGCCCGGCAAACCATTCGTGATTATTTAAATAGGATTCTGTGTAGGCCAAACTCTCTTTCAGATTCGGACCATAATAGGCATCTGTGATCCCATCGAGAATTTTCGAAGCGAGTGGCTTCAGTAACCAGGGCATCTTTTCCTTTGCTTTGGAAAAAACCAGAGTCGCCACCCGGGGCGGCATTAAAGTACCTTCGGCAAAATGCAGCCAAAACCAATATTGCTGACGAAGAGATGAATCTTCTGACGGCTGAAAGCGCCCTTCGCCATAGTTATCTATGATGAACTCCACAATGGCTCCAGATTCAGCGAGGCTGCCGGATTCTGTGGTTAATACAGGTGAGCGACCGAGGGGATGAATGGCTTTCATTTGCGCTGGAGCCAGCCCTGTTTTAGGATCGCGCTGATAGATTTCAAGATGATAATCAACGCCGAGTTCTTCTAATAGCCATAGAATTCTCTGCGAGCGAGAGTTATTAAGATGATGAATAGTAAGCATACTGACCCTTTGCAAAGACACCGACGACGCCCATGCGCCGAGACTTTATACGAAATTGCTGCCCAAGAGGTTTACCTAAATAAGGAAAGATTTAATGGAACGATATGATCGGTCTCGATTTGCACAACAGGCGATACGCCAGAACGACACCGTTGTATTTTCTTTACCTCTTCCCCATTCCCCTGCTGAAGCGTTAAGTTTGGTCAATCAATTTTCCAAATCCTTTGAGTGTAATCTGCATGAACCAGACTGGGGCGCAGACCGATTACAAGTGTCGTTTATTTGCCTGGACCGTCAGTACCTTTTTCAGATTGAATGGCTCTGTGAGGCTATTTGGATAGAACCCGTCGGTACACAAGATGAAAACCTCACCTTTTTGTGGCACCACATTACACAAAACCAGTCACTTTAGAGCCACGGATTGTTAAGGCGTCATCATCAACCAACCGCAAAAAACACCCTTGTCAGCTTCCTCTTTGTTCACCTGCAGTGATAGGTAATAGCGAGACGTGCTATAGTATGCATGTCAACGCTTGTAAAATGTGAGGTTATCCCCACATTACGGTGGAAGTAGCAGCAGGTATAGAAGTGTAATGACCACTAAGCAACCCAAATACGAATATGTAAGCTCAGCCAAATTACCCACCCGCATGGGCGAGTTCCGTATTCATGGCTTTGTCGAACTCAGCGGGCAAGAGCACGTTGCGCTCTCGTATGGCAGTTGGAACGAAAGTAATACTGTGCCTATTCGTATTCACTCTGAATGTCTCACCGGCGATGCGCTGTTTAGCACGCGGTGCGACTGTGGCTTTCAACTGGAAAAAGCCATGCAAAATATCGTCGATCACGGTTTCGGTGTGATCTTGTACCTTCGCCAGGAAGGCCGCGGTATTGGTTTACTCAATAAAATTCGCGCATACAACCTGCAAGACAGTGGTATGGATACTGTAGAGGCCAATGAGCACCTGGGCTTCGACGCCGATTTACGCAGTTACGACATTTGTAAGGTGATGCTCGATACACTTAACATTAGAGATGTTGAGCTAATGACAAATAACCCGCGAAAGCTCAAAGCGCTTACAGACCTGGGTATTAATATTGTCTCCCGCAAGCCTATTGACCACGGTATGACAAAAGACAATAAACACTATCTGAAGACAAAAACGGAAAAGCTCGGTCACGTTTTCGACCCTCACATGTTCAAATAGTACAAGTGTAACTGAATACAGCAGTCGGGAATCGTTCAGCTCAGGTTAATCTCTTTAAGTCTATAACGTGTTATATCATCAAGAATCCAACGCACTTCGGGTTGGATAAGGAGAGATCATGACACGTTTGACCACCGCAGTATTGGTAACAATACTGGCAGCAACTACCGTGGCTCCAATTACACAGGCTCGCTCTGATACCGAGTACGAGAGCCAACAAGCGCGCGCGTATACCGACGCTGAACTGGATAGCTTACTCGCCCCTGTTGCGCTGTATCCCGACACAATTCTCACTCATATTTTAATCGCGGCCACCTACCCACTTGATGTAGTTGCTGCCGACCGCTGGCGACAGAAGCACCAGCACCTTGACGCCGAACAGGCCAGCGAGGCTGCTGATGAATTTAACTGGGACCCAAGTGTAAAGGCACTGGTGCCATTTACGGATATATTACACACCCTGAGTGATGATCTGGACTGGTTGCAGGCGCTGGGAGACAATGTCCTCATTAGCCAAAATCGTGTTCTCGCCAGAGTTCAGGTTTTGCGTCAGCATGCCTTAAACACGGGTTCACTGATCAACAACGATTATCAACGCATAGAGCGGGACAAGGACATCATCGTCATCGAACCTGCGCGAAAAGAAATCGTTTATGTGCCCTTCTATGATACCCGCGTTGTTTACGGGCAGTGGTGGCATCCAATAGCGCCTGTGTACTGGCATCATCCTGTTCACTATCGGGTAGCTGGCGGTTTCGGTTTTCACTGGAGTCCAAGCGTACGCCTGTCAACGCACTTCTATTTTGGTGGTATACACTGGCAGAATAGGAGCGTAGTGATTACTCGCAAACCTGTTAAGCGCTTTTACTACGGTAATGATGTAAAACGGGTTTACAGTCGTGATTATCAACCCTGGCAGCATCGCGCAGACCATCGCAGAGTACGATATTCAGACACGGTAGTACGCTCAGCGCCTAAACGCTACAGTACGACAACAGTAACCCGTCAGGGTAGTCATACGTCTCAACGCCCGCATCAGGTTGCGGTACATACTACTCGCACAGAAACTACCCAACGTCCGCGACAGGTAACCGTAAACACTACGCGTACAGTAACAACGCCTCAGCGCCCGCAATATAATACACAAAAGCCGGTGACTACCAGCCCGCGCAGAGATGTGGTGAAACGCAGTGATTATACTCGGGCAAAGCCGGTTTCTACACCTCAAACCCGCAGCAAACCGAGCACCCGCAGTTATGCGCAAGGCCCAAGCAGAGAACGCACTCAGGCTAAGCCTCGCCCTCGTAACCGCGATTAACCAAAAGACGAGATAAAGGCGTCCACAAATCGCGCCGGGGATGCTGGGTCTATGTTGAAATAGAGTGATGGCTCAATGAGCTCCAGCTCCATAATAGCCCACGTCCCCGCTGCCTTTATCAAATCCACTCTGGCATACAATGCAGGGGCTGGCATAGCTGCCAGAGCCTGCTCAGCCACACTTAGCATTGTGCTATCAGGTGTAAACCCAGACAAACGTCCCCCATGCTCCTCTTGCACGCGAAAATCGCCGGATTTCGGCTGCTTTAACAGCCCATGGCTAAAGGTTCCAGCGAAGAAAAACAGAGAATATTCCCCTTCTTCAACCACTGCCCGAAGAAATGGTTGCACCATAAACAGCCGGTTCGTAAATATGGCTTTGAGGTTGCCAGCCATTTCCGTTGCCTGCGTTCGGGGTACTCTGAAAGTATCATCTGAATTGGCACTTAGCGCGGGTTTGATAACGAGCTCTTCAGTATCAAAAAAGTCGAACTGCTGTGCAAACCATGCCTCGTCGAAATCTTGCTCCCACTGGGTAGGCACCACAGGAACGCCTTTCTCCTGAAGCGTGTTCAAGTAGGTTTTTTCGATGTTCCACAACATGAGTGTCAGTGGGTTGTGCAACTGAGCAGAGGATTTATCAATGTTATGCAAACACTGTTTAAAGGCCTCAGGTGATTGCTGGTAATCCCAGGTACTTCTTACAATGACATGACTAAAGTCGTTCCAGTTGACACCCTCTTTGCGCCAGGAAATCGTTTCAACCTCATAACCGTGTTTATTAAAATGAGGAATAAGTAAATCGTCATAAACAAAGAAAGCTTCTGCCGTATCGGTGTCCATTGACAAAAACGCGATGGGTTTCATTGTCTGGCTCCTTAATAGTCAACCACTAACAGACCTTTTTCCACATGCATAGCCCTGGGCACACGGTTTCCGATAAACGAAAGGTTCATTGAGCGAAAATCCAATAACAGGATCATAGGCGCAGATTGCCCCTTTAACTGTTCAATCCATTGCTGCACCTGAGCTTTATCGTTAAGGGAGCTTTCCAATAACGCAACGTCGTTCAGCATGGGCCGAATAATTTGCAACTCGCCTTTTGCACCGTCGTAAAAAACTTCACCGCTCAGGGTGGCATTGGCTTTTACATACTGGCTGTCCTGAGTAGCATTAATATCAACATTCACGGTAACCTGGTTGTTGTCATTCAGGGTTATGACAGGATTATCAAAAACCGCTTTGATTCCCTCATAATATTGAGTTTGTGGAAACGCCACTCCAATAAACTGGTTTAGATCCTGCTGGGACAATTTAAACGTAAAAGCCTGTGAACTGGCAATGCAGCAAAAATAAATGAAAAAAATTAGTGGGACGAAAAACCGTTTTTGTTGCATAGTGCCTCACAGCCAGTTTAATTGACGTCATAATAACACACGTCAGTAATCTGACTGATGAAAACAGAATTTAATGATAGGCTGATTGTAGCTTGTTGATCTTTGCCGCAAAAACATCCCCAAAAGGTCAACACGCTTCAGTGTCAGCACTTTACGAAGCAGTACCACTGCTCTTTTTGAAGGAAGTAAATCCATGAGCGATAAGGCGTTTTTATCGGCCCTCGTTATTGCATCAGATGGCACAAGCCGCCCGCTTACTGAGCACGAACTACACTACAGCTGCCAGTTTGGTGAATATATATGGGTGCATGTGCAATGCGATGCACCGGACGTCGACGCAGTACTTTCCGCCCTGTCACTGGACGAAGGCATTGCAGAGGCTTTATGCACGCCAGAAACCCGGCCTCGGGCGATGCACATCAATAACGGTGCACTGATTTATTTGCGGGGAATTAACAGAAACCCGGAAGCAGACCCGGAAGACATGGTATCTCTTCGCGTATGGTGTAAAGACAACCTCATTGTTACTGCCAGAAGGAAAAACCGCAAACTGATATCGGTAAGTGAACTTCACGATGCAGTAATGGCACAACAAGCTCCGCCAACGCCTAACGGGTTACTACTTGATATTATTACCCGGGTGGCTGATAAGATTCATGCAACAGTGGATGAAATAGATGATGCTCTGGTGGGTTTTGAAGAAGACATCAAGCTGGACAAAAATGATCGACAAACCCTGGCAGCTCTTCGCAGACAAGCAGCGTCTATCAGACGTTTTCTCGCACCTCAGCGGGATGCGCTTGATACCTTGTTTCGCTTCCCTCAGTTCCTCCAACAGGACGAAGCTTTCACGCTGCGTGAGCAAACAGATCGAATAACCCGCTACGTGGAAGATCTCGACCTGGCGAGAGAACGCGCAGTGGTGTTACAGGATGAAATACGCAACCGGGTTGCCGATCAACAAGGTATGCGCATGTATGTGTTATCTATGGTCACCGCCATATTTCTTCCCCTGTCATTTCTAACCGGTGTATTCGGCATGAACGTCGGCGGGTTGCCTGGAACAGATTCCCCAACGGCATTTACCCTGCTTATGGGGTCCATGGGTGTACTGGCAATTATCATGCTAATTGCCATGCTCTGGCGAAGATGGCTATAAGCTAAAACGGGTTGACCGAATACCCCTGGCTACTTAGCCGGGCGTGTGCGGTCATGGCAGACAAATCCATTTCAACCCCATCAATTAGCATATCTCGGGTCACGTTTTGTGCTGCAGCAGACTGGCCACACACCACGACTTTGACGCCTTTATCCATAAGCGCGTTTAACAAGGGAATGTTGTCATTATTGCCTGTTTTACGCGTTCTAAAATGTTCGTTATCGAGCATATCCACCGTAGCAGACCCATGCACCACTAAAGCGAGTTCAATATTTTCAAGTTTCACACCATTTGCCACATGCATATTGATGAAACGCGCCAGCGTGTCGTATTTGCGATTTATCTCACCACTCTCCGACCCTTGGGCAACGTCAAAAGCAACCTTGAACGTTTGCTGTCCGGAAAAAGTGATTCCTTCAACGGCAGCGTGACGACCGTATTTGGAAAACACAGGACCGGCTTTAAACTCCTGAGCCTGTGCGCACGCCATAGAGACAACGAGTAACGAACCGGCCACGGGTCCACTTAATGGCATTGTTTTCATCACAAATTCCTTTCATGAATTTCGAGTATTTAACTTTTGGTTAATGGCGGAAAACCAATTGTGAAACTATACTAAACTGTTGTGCCTAAAAAATGAAATGTCAGGAGTCGAAATGCAACTTCCATGGGTAACAGACGGTCACAAGATTTTTCGCATTGTAATCATTGTCCAGTGGGTTATATCCTTCGCCATAGGTTTTTACACGGAAAATATTCTTCCAGCCTTGATCATAGGCTTACCTGTTGTCATTGTTCCTCTCTTCCTCAGTGTCACGCAAACTAATACCAGAATCAGTCGCACAGCCATGGCCATTGGCACGCAATTAATGACGGCTTTGCACATTAATCAAACCTTCGGTCTGACAGAATGGCATTTCGAAATTTTTGTATTGCTGGCTTTTCTTGTTGTATTCCGCGACTGGATAATTATTGCTATCGCAACTGCAGTGGTTGCAGTCCACCACATCGGCTTTTTCGTACTGCAAACCCAGGACGCCGGCGTTTTTATTTTCGAAGACGGCCACCTGACTTTTTTCACTCTCGTTTTGCACGCAGTATTTGCCGTAACAGAATGTCTGGTACTGATGTATGTGGCAAAACGCTCGTATGACGAGGGAGTAAATGCCGTGGCACTATCGCATGCAGTAGACAGCGTGCTCGCCCAGCAAGGCAGCATCAACCTGGCTGTAGATGTACCTGACGATACTGACGGCACCCGTCAATTTAAAGAACTGCTATCACAGCTAACTAATTTAGTGGTTAACACTCGTAACCTCACTGACAAGGTTGCCTCCTCCAGCCAGGTTATCAAGACGGTGAGCACAGAGTTGAGCCGAACAAGTCAGGAGTCAGCGGCTGAAATAAGTAGTGTGTCATCCGCTTCAGAAGAAATTGCGGTCACCATGCAAATGACAACCGAACGTACCCAGCTTGCTACAGACACAACATCTGAAGCGAGAAGGAATACAGGCGAATCCAGGCAAGCAATTGACTCCACTGCTGGTTCTATTTCATCCCTTAAAAATATGCTAACTCATGCAGCCAAAACAAACGCAGAACTCAATGAACGTTGTAGCAATATTTCTGATGCCATGCGTTCAATTACCGCAGTTGCTGAGCAAACAAACTTGCTTGCACTAAATGCAGCTATCGAATCTGCCCGGGCTGGTGAACACGGTCGGGGCTTTGCCGTTGTTGCCGACGAGGTACGTACCCTCGCCATTCGCTCGAAAGAAAGTGCTGACGAAATTACCTCTATTACCGAACAACTCGTTTCAAGCACCGCAAGCTCGGTGGAGCAAATGCGGACATGTATTGAGTTAGTTGACACTGCTGTTGAAAACTCTGCTACAGCGACAGATAAAATGGAAGAAATAGAACGCCAGATAGTCAATGCATCAGATCATATGACTGAAGTGGCAGCGGCAGCCGTTGAGCAAGAGCAAGCCTCCCATTCAATTGCCGAAAGTACGGCCAAAATGCACGAAATTTCACAGGAAGAGGCGAAAACTGCCTTGCAATTGGAAGGACAGGTTGGACAGCTAGCTGCGTTGTGTGAGGACATGCAGGCGGCAATTAAGAAGTTCAAGCTTCAGTGAAAAACGGGTTTAAATGGGCACTGCTTGCCGTCTGGTGTGGCAGCTTGCTCAGCGGATTATGGTTCTATGGCGACAAGCAACTGTCGCCCTTCGACCCAGCTTTAACCTTAACCCACGCGGCGTCCGCACCTGACTTTGACCGGCGTTTCACCTCTATATTGCAACAACAAGGGGTCAAACCTGGCACCATTGTGCACTTGCAAACTCAAAACCCCTGTTACTGCAATAGTCTAACCGAAGCTCATCAGCGGGAACTTTCGGCACTACTAAAGAACAATCACTACCAACTGCAGGTAATTCATGTCGATGAAGCTCCACAACTGGAGGCGTTACTTCCAGCTTATCCGGCATTGGCGGTTGTCGATGAGTACAATCAATTGCGCTATCTTGGCCCTTATGCCGAAGGGTTAGGTTGCTACACGGGCGATGATCTCGTCACGCAAATAGCTAGCGTGGTAACTGCACAAACCTACCTTGGCGCTACCGTAAATACCACTTCGGAAGGCTGCTTTTGCGACGTGTGACGCACTAACATTCACGCTCCGCCGGTTTCCTGCGTATCGCCCTGAAGACCTTTCAAATGTGCAACTACACTGCGGCCCAGTGCGCTATGGTTGTAACCGCCTTCAAGTGTGCTCACTACACGGCCATGACAACATGCATCGGCTACTTTTCGGATCTCCGATGAAATCCATTTGTAATCGTCTTCCCGCAACCTCACATGCGCCATGTGATCTTCTGCATGAGCATCAAATCCGGCAGATATCAGGATCAACTCGGGTTTGTAATTTTTAAGTGCATCAAACCAATACGAGACTTTTTCTCTGAAAACTTCCCCGGTAGTGCCTGCGTCTAAGGGGGCAGCGAGTATGTTGCTGGCAGAAACGGGCGCCCCGCTATGAGGGTAAAACGGATGTTGAAACGATGAACACATCATTATTTGCTGGTCGCCACCGATGATGTTTTCAGTGCCATTGCCATGATGAACGTCAAAATCCACAATAGCCACCCGTGCCAAGTCATGGTGATGCAAAGCGTACCTGGCTGCCACAGCCACATTATTGAAGTAACAAAAACCCATAGCAGAGGCGTACTCGGCGTGATGACCGGGAGGCCTGACGGCGCAAAATGCTTGTCTGTCTCTGCCCGCCATTACCCAATCGACCGCGTCGATACCCGCACCGGCAGAATACAAAGCGGCACTGAGAGTGACAGGTGTCATTCCGGTATCGTCATCTACCCAGATTAACCCCGATTCAGGTGCACGCTGGAAAATGCTGTCAACGTAGTATGGGTCGTGTGCTAGTGCCAGGTATTCCCTTTTACACTGGGAGGCATCCTGGTGTTCAACAGTCATTTCCAACCCCGAAGCGAGAAGCTGGTCGTCAATGGCATATAGCCTGTCAGGACACTCAGGATGATCGTGTCCTACGTCGTGTTTCAGGCAGTCTTTACCGCGAAATATCCGAATGGTCACTCACTCTCCTCCAGCTTGAGTTCCAGCTCCACTTCACCAGGATCATCGGAAAACATCCGCTTGAATCTGGCTTGCTCAAAAATGGCTATCATGGGTTTGTTTTCCGCTCGAACATAAGCGAGCATACGGCGAAGTTTACGCTTAGTGGCGATTTCGATAAGTCGTGCCAGCAGAAGTTTGGCCATCCCTTTACCCTGTTGATTTTCACGAGTAACAAAGGCAGCTTCACAGGAATTGTCGCCGGGGTTGTAATAGAATCGCCCTACAGCGTGAATTGTAATCCGAGAGCCCTCCTGGCGCACAATGCACAAAGCCGCATCTGTACGCTGGTCCACACTGACTAAATCACAGGATTTTTCCCGCGACATTTGTTTGGGGTCATGGTTGTATCGCAAGCGCAGAGTTTCTTTGGTATGAGAATAGAAAAACTCCTGCAGTCGCCTTTCGTCAGCCGGATTCAACGGCCGTAAGTAAAACGTCTCGCCCTGTATTACCAGCTTCTGTAACTGAATAGCACCCAGTTCGGCAATATCTGTCGGATACTTTTCCTGATAATGGGGCACCCAGTAATGTTTGCGTACTTCCTCGAGAAGCTGCGAACGAAACTTAGGGTGAGCAACACGAATAAGTTCCAGTGCCCGCTCGCGTATGCTCTTTCCTCGTAGTGAAGCCGCACCATATTCAGTAACGATATAGTGTACGTTGCCCCGACTGGTTACTACGCCCGCACCTTCCGCTATGCACGGTTTAATGCGGGATACGGTTTCGTTTTGAGCTGTCGACGGCAACGCAATAATAGGCTTGCCCCCTTTGCTGATAGACGCTCCGGTAACGAAATCTACCTGCCCACCAATACCGCTGTAAAAATCGTACCCTAACGAGTCGGCCACCACCTGACCAGTTAAGTCCACTTCCAGCGCACTGTTAATTGCCACCATTTTCTCGTTTTTGGCAATATTCGTCGGCTTGTTCACATAACTGGCCGGATAAAACTCAATATGCGGATTGTTGTCGATGTAATCGTACAAACGCTGGGTACCAATGGCAAAGCTAGTGACAATTTTCCCTGGGTGAAAAGTTTTCTTCCTGTTGGTAATCGCCCCGGATTCAATTACTTCCATAATACTATCGGTGAGCATCTCGCTGTGGATCCCCAAATCTTTATGATGCTTGAGATACTTAAGCGTAGCGCTGGGTATTTTACCAATCCCGAACTGAAGGGTTGAGCCGTCTTCCACCAGCATTGCGACATACTGACCAATCCGCTCTGTAATTGTGTCGATAGGCGGCGCAGGCACTTCCACTAAGGGTTCGTCGGCTTCAATACACGCGGTAATCTCACTAATATGAATATAGGAATGGCCCGAGGTGCGGGGTACCTTGTTGTTGATTTGGGCTATCACTATATTGGCATGGCGCACAGCAGACATGCAAATATCCACCGACGCCCCCAAAGAGCAATAGCCGTGTTCATCTGGCGGACTCAAATTTACCAGCACCGCGTCTAAGGGCAATGTACCGTCGGAAAACAAACTGGATATTTCTGAGAGAAAGCAGGGTGTGTAGTCAGCCCGGCCTTCATCCACAGCCCGGCGAACCTCATCACCACCAATGAAGAATGTGTTTACTTTGAACAGCTGACGATATTCTTCTTTTGCCCACCGGGTGTCACCCAACGCCAGCATATGCACCATTTCTATATCAGTGAAACCGGCGCTGTTATCAATTAAGTGCTGAACCAGAGCGTGGGGTACAGAGGCATTCCCGCCCACAAGTACACGACACCCGGATTTGATTAGTTGATGCCAAGCAGGCTTTGGCGGTAATACCACGTTCATCAACAGGCTCCATGACGTTGTTCAACTTAATTATTCTGCCCTATTCTGACACAAGATGAGCAAACGCGTAGATGTGTTCGACCAAAGTCCCACGTATTTTTGCCTGAAAAGCAGAACGCCGTTCATATTGAACGGCGCTTTATCTCGTACTCTGTTGATTTCCTGCTGTTTATTCTTCGTCGATCTGGCGCTTGGCACCAAACCATTTCACTACCATTACATAGAACATAGGAACAAAGAAAATCGCCAGGAAGGTAGCGGCAAACATACCACCCATTACGGCTATACCAATAGCATTCTGACTTTCAGAACCTGCGCCAGATGAAATTGCCAATGGTGTTACACCCAAAATAAACGCCATGGACGTCATCAGTATGGGGCGGAAACGCTGTTTTGCCGCAGTAGAGATGGCTTCGGAAAGATCGATTCCCGCTTCGTACTGCTCTTTGGCAAATTCAACAATTAGGATGGCATTTTTGGCCGCCAGCCCAACGGTGGTAAGGAAAGCAACCTGAAGGTACACATCATTTGGCAAGCCAAATATCCATGCAGCGGTAACCGAGCCAAGAATGCCAAGAGGAACAACCAGCATAACAGCAAACGGTACCGACCAACTCTCATAAAGTGCCGCCAGACATAGGAATACCACAAGAATTGACAACGCGTAGAGCATCGGTGCTTGTGAACCTGCTTCCCGCTCTTCATAGGAAAGGCCAGACCATTCCAAAGCAAAGCCGGGTGGCAACTGTGACACCAGTTTCTGCGCTTCTTCCATAGCTTCACCTGAGGATACGCCAGGCGCGGGACTACCCTGAATGTTCACCGAGGAGACGCCGTTAAACCGCTCTAGTTTCGGTGAGCCATAGTTCCATTCAACAGTGGAAAACGCACTGAACGCCACCATATCGCCGTTGTTATTTCGCACGAACCATTTCTCAAGATCTTCCGGATCCATTCGGTAAGCTGAATCGGCTTGCATATACACCCGTTTAATACGGCCGGAATCAATGAAATCATTCACGTAGGTAGAACCCCAGGCAATACTCAGCGTGCTATTGATATCGCCGAGTGACAAGCCCAGTGCCGACGCTTTTTCGCTGTCGATATCAATTTTAAACTGGGGAACATCGCTTAACCCATTCGGGCGAACACCCACCAGTTTAGGGTTTTGTGCTGCCATACCCAGGAATTGATTCCTTGCATCCATCAATGCTTTGTGGCCGTTGCTTCCTCTGTCAACCAACTGAAATTCAAAGCCAGTGGCGTTGCCGAGTTCACGGATGGGCGGCGGTAAAATCGGGAATGCCATGGCATCCTGTATCTGCCCTAAAGCTCCATAGGCGCGGTTAATAATGGAGAAGGCACTGTGCGCTTCATCCCGTTCTTCCCAGTCGACTAAGTGCACAAAGCCCATACCCGCATTCTGCGCTGCACCTGCAAAGCTGAAACCCACAACAGTAAACATATCCTCGACAGCTTGGCCATTATCGGTGAGGAAAAAGTCTTCGACTTTTTTCATCGATTCCAGGGTGCGTCCTGCTGTAGCACCAGGAGGCGCGTTTAGTAATACCATAATGCTGCCCTGATCTTCATTGGGCAGGAACGAACCGGCTAAACGGGTGAAGATAAACATCATGCCACCGACCAACACCAGGTAGACCAGCAGGAAGCGTTTAATTCTGCCCGCCATGCCAGTTGCCGCGCGTTCATAGCCATCCCGGCCTTTGTTAAAATTGCGGTTAAACCAGCCAAAGAAACCGGTATCCCGCTTATTCAACACATCTTTTTTGCGCAATAACACGGTACACAGTGAAGGAGACAGAATAATGGCCACCAACACTGAGAATGTCATAGCGGAAACAATGGTGATGGAGAACTGACGATATATGGACCCAGCCGAACCGGCGAAGAAAGCCATAGGAATGAATACTGTAGCGAGTACTACCGCAATACCTACCAGAGCACTGGAAATTTGCGTCATGGACTTTTTCGTTGCTTCTTTTGCTGAGAGCCCCTCTTCTTCCATGATACGCTCTACGTTTTCCACCACCACAATGGCGTCGTCAACGAGCAAGCCAATGGCCAGTACCATAGCGAACATAGTTAGCACGTTAATGCTATAACCGAAGGCATATAGCACGGCGAAAGTGCCCATCAGCACTACCGGAACCGCAATTGTCGGCACCAGCGTTGCCCGCCAGTTTTGCAAAAACAGCAGCATCACAAAGAAAACCAGCACAATGGCTTCAATCAGGGTTTTAATAACTGACTCTATAGACAGCTTAATAAAAGGAGAACTATCTACCGGGTAGACCACCTCTACTCCGTCAGGCAAATTCACTGCAAGTTCTTCAACGCGGGCTTTAACCCGTTCAATGGTATCCAGTGCATTAGCCCCGGTGGCAAGGGATACAGCCATACCTGAAGCAGGCTTGCGCTTGTAACGGGTAATGTATGAATAATTTTCCGAGCCCAGCTCTACACGTGCAACATCTTTCACGCGAACCTGGGAACCATCAGTATTCACCCGCAGGACGATATTCTCGAAATCTCCTACGGTTTGTAAAATAGATTGAGCGGTAATCGTGGCATTGATCTGTTGCCCTTCGATGGCAGGCATGCCACCGAGCTGACCGGCAGAAATATCCGTATTCTGGGTCTGTACTGCATCGCGCACATCCACAGGAGTCATGTTGTAGCTGTAGAGTTTGTCGGGGTCGAGCCAAATGCGCATTGAGCGCTGGGCACCAAACACCCGAACGCTACCCACACCGTTTACCCGTGAAATAGGATCCTGATATTCAGAGACCAACAAGTCGCTGAGGTCAAATTGGGTGAGATTACCTTCTTTCGCATAAAAGCCTACTACAACAGCAAATGTGTCGTTGGATTTGGTTACCGTCACACCTTGTTGCTGTACCTGGGATGGCAGTAAAGAGACCGCGCTTTGAACCTTATTCTGGGTCTGTACCTGGGCCGTATCGGGGTCTGTACCCGGATTGAATGTCAGCGTTATGGACATCCGCCCGTTCTCACTACTGGCACTGAAGTAACGCAGGTTATCAATACCCGACAAATTCTGCTCAATGATTTGGGTAACAGTGTTTTCAATGGTCTCCGCAGAAGCACCGGGGTATGTCGCGCTAACGTTTACCGATGGTGGCGCAACTTTCGGATATTGTTCAATGGGAAGGCCCTGAATTGAAAGGATACCGGCCATAATGGTAATGAGTGCCAGCACCCAGGCAAAAACCGGGCGGTCGATAAAAAAACGTGCCATAAAAAGTTTGTTCCTACCTGATTAAACGGAGTTATTGAGCGTCTTGTTCCTGCCAGGGCGTCGCGTTGACCTTCATACCCGGCTTCACCTTCTGATAACCCGTTACAATAACTTTGTCTCCAGCACTTACACCGCTGGTCACAATGTATTTATCTTTGTAAGCGCCATTCACTTTGATCGTGCGCGGCTCAACCACACTGTCGTTATTGACTGTCATTACCACCACTGAACCGTCTGGCTGACGCGTGGTTGCCCGTTGAGGCACCAGCAAATCTTCGCTGTTCGACAACACCACAGTGGCCTTTACAAACAAACCTGGCATAAGTAACGAATCTTCGTTTGGTACTTCGGCGCGAAGGGCTACAGCTCCTGTGGTTTCGTCTACCGTTACTTCAGAAAATTTTAGCGTACCCTGATGGTCATACATTTCACCGGTGGTTTCATCCAGCATCAAATGTACTGGCAATGTACCGCTTTCTTGCATGGCGCGGCGAAGGGTTAACACGCCCTTACCCGATTGCTGCATATCAACATAAACCGGATTAAGTTGGGTAATGGTTGCCAATTGCTGTTCTTGATTCGCCGTAACCAAAGACCCTACAGTGACGTAACTACGACTGATTTGCCCGCTAATTGGCGCGTACACTTTGGTGTAATCAGAATCCACTCTGGCCAGATCAACAGCGGCCTGAGCGACGCTAATTTGCGCGTCGGCCTGCTCAGCTTCTGCCAATGCATCATCGTATTCCTGCTGACTTACTGCATTGCGGCTAAGTAAGTCTTTATACCGGGCTGCACGTGCTTTTAGGGTTTTCAAATTAGCTTCAGCACTTTTAAGGTCGGCCTGGGCACTGGCTAATTGTGCAGAGTATCTTGCGTCGTCAATTTGGTATAATTGCTGCCCCTTTTCTACCATTGCGCCTTCCTGGAACAACCGTTCAGTTAGCACGCCTTCCACCTGAGGGCGAACGTGAGATTGCTGCATAGGGCTAACTCGACCCGGCAACGTTACGGTGTGCTCTACCTGCTGGGTAGCCAGTGTTTCAACAGACACCGTAGGTGCGGGAGCTTGCCCCTGACTGGCCTGAGCCTGGTCAGATTGTTCTGAACACCCACTGTTCGCCAACAATGAAGATGCGGCAATGGCGGCTAAAAACAGTTTTTTCATAACACGTTAACTTCCTAATTCAGCTTCTTGGGCTGGACAATTACTCAATTTACCTTTACTTTTTAAAGATACGTTCTTGTATGTATGTTGTCAATTCACGGAGATCCGCAATGCGCAGAACAAAAGAAGACGCAGAACTCACAAAAAAGGCCATTTTAAGTGCCGCCGTTGAAGTATTTTCTCAACGTGGCGTAGCCAAGGCATCACTTGAAGAAATCGCCCGCAAAGCCGATGTAACAAGGGGTGCGGTGTACTGGCACTTCAAAAACAAAATGGAAATTTTTGATGCCCTTCACGAAAGCCTACATACTCCATTTATTGAACGTATTCTGGAAGGACTGGAAGCTGAACACCCCAATCCAATCGGCCAACTGCAGGCCCTTTGTACGAATCTACTGCTCGAACTCGATCAAGATGAGTTCAGAAAAAAATCATTAACCCTGTTTATGCTCAAGTGCGACTACAGTGGAGAGCTACAACACAGGCAAGAAGCAAATACCAGAGCCAAATACGAAAAAATGCAGGCGTTCTCCGGCTACTTTCAAAAAGCTATTGAAACAGGCCAGTTGCCTGCCAATACCGATGCAAGCGATTATACGGTAGCTATGAATTGTTACATTCGTGGAATTGTTACAGAATATCTTGAAGCCCCGGAAGCATTCGATATGCCAAACAAAGCACCAGCCCTCATGGAGATTTTCTTCAGTCGCTGGCAGCAAGGATGAACGAATATTTACTCTGCGTGGTCACACCATTGCAGTAACACCTGTTTCGCCCAGCTCAGCTTTCCTGCCAGCGCACCATCACCTCCTTTGTCAGGGTGATGCAGATGTTGTTGCCTGTGATAGTGTTTCTTAATTACAGACTTGCTCAGCACAGATTCATCCGGAATATCCAGCAGCACTTTTGCCCGGCTAACATCTTGCTCATCTGTTGCTAATACAGGGTTTCCCATTCGCTCCCAAAAGCTGTTTATAAGAGCTTCGACGTCTTGTGCCGAGGTACTGTTGAAGTGAGACCAATCAAGATAGTAAGACCGCAGCGGTTCGTCAGTCGTCACCGTGTTACAACCTTCTTTTTCAGTACGCAGCTGAATATTGGTAGCATGTATATCTAACACTTGCCTGCGTTCGTCAAACCACTGATCGCGCAAGGTATACAAAGCGTTAAACAGTACAAAGTGACATTGAAACAAAGTGAGGTTGTCCCGCAATGCATCGTGGTCAAACACATGGTATGGCGCGGCTTGTAACAGAGAAATAAGGCCGAATTCACTAATCCCTTCTACGAACTCTGTTTCCAGTTTGCGCAGCGTAGCAACCAGAGCCTGTTCATTCTCCGCCATCATTTCTCTTCAACCCGTTTATTCTGGTACCGGTGGTTCAGGTAACCGCCACAGCCACAAAAGCACTACAGTCATAACCACTACTGTGGGCAAAAATGCCCACAATGGCATGCTGGAGAACCACATGATTACTACAGACAATGTCATTCCTGCTGCGGCGGCAAACTTGGCTTTTTTGGGTATGCACCGGCCTTCACGCCAGTGCCTGATGATTGGCCCTGTCAGCTGGTGATTATCAAGCCAAACAGACAATGCGGGAGAGCTACGCGCGGCAAGCCAGGCAGCTAACAGAACAAAGACAGTGGTGGGTAACCCGGGAACGACAACGCCAACCAGACCTACGCCAAGGCTGAGCACAGCTGTGGCCATGAGCAACCAGCGATAAGGCGCTGTTAAGAATCGTCTTTTTCCGTTGTCATGCGAAGACATAATACCCGGGCATTAAAATATCTTAATACAAGTGTATATGAATATAGGTTCAAAAACCCCCGATTTCCCAACATAGGAAAACTGCGAATGCGTTGCTTATTGCCACTTTTTGCCATAATTCACAGATAATTGACCACAAAGCACTCAATAAAGAGGCACATTGTCTTGTTGTACTAATGTCATCAACGCAATCAGGAAGCGCACCATGACATTAAAACGCATACCCAAACATCTTATTTTCGACCCTCAGCCAAAACGTCGCTCGAAAGCCTGGATAGGCTGGCTGCTGATCACGCTGGTAAGCATCGCTGCAGCAGTCGTTGTAACAAAGGCCAACGCAACGGAACAAGCCCCGGCACTGCCCGAGGCCGGTTCCTTAACTACACGCCACTCAGGGGGAACCGCTTACCAGGCCCTTCATACCGGTACTCAGGTAAATGCGACCATTGACGGCATGGTGGTATCGGTTAGTTATACCCAACGATTCCGCAACACAAGCGAGCATTGGGTTGAAGGTATTTACACCTTCCCTCTGCCTCAATACGCCGCAGTTCAACACATGGAAATGCGTATTGGCGAGCGTCGAATTGTTGGGAAAATAAAAGCACGTGAAGAAGCTACCCGTATTTATCGTCAGGCATTAAGTGAGGGCAAACAAGCAGCTTTAACAGTTCAGCAACGCCCCAATCTTTTTACCCAGCGCATTGCCAATATTGCACCAGGGGAAACAATTGAAGTACATCTGGAATTTGTGGATAAAGTCCGTTATCAGCAAGGTATGTTTGAATGGCGACTTCCCACCACACTGACTCCCCGTTACATGCCTGGCACACGTCTCCCCATTTATGCTGAAAGTGCCACTGACACTCCCAATGTATCGATGCCTGACAATGCCAGGGGATTTGGCTGGGCCCATGCCACCAGCGAGGTACCAGACGCAAGTTGGATATCCCCGCCCATGGATAGGGTCAATAATCCGGTGGTTAACCCCATCGGGATTACTATTTCATTAACCCCTGGGGTGACACTATCAAACGTAGACAGCTTATATCACGATGTCACGGCACAAAAGAATGGTGATTCTTACACAGTTTTTCTCGATAACGGGCGAGCGGAGATGGACCGTGACTTTGTACTACAGTGGCGACCTACGCCATCTCAGGAACCGCGGGCAGCGCTTTTCAAACAAACAGTAGACAACGAACACTACGCCCTGTTTATGCTGATGCCACCAACCCAAGTACCGGAAACGTCCTTTGACCGTGATATCACATTTATTATCGACACATCAGGTTCAATGCAAGGCAGCGCCATTGAACAGGCGAAAGCCAGTATGCGCTACGCCATACGAGAATTATCAGAGCACGATAGATTTAACATCATAGCCTTTTCCAGTGATTACCAGATGCTCTATGCCTTACCACAGTTTGCGAGTCCAAATGCAAAACAACAAGCAGACAACTGGGTAACACGCCTTGATGCTGACGGGGGCACGGAAATGTACCCTGCACTGGAAGCTGCATTTGCTCAATCGTTAACGCCTGAAAGATTACAGCAAGTTGTATTTATTACTGACGGTGCGGTAGGGAATGAAGCAGCCCTGTTTTCCTTAATTGAAACACATAGTGAGAACGTGAGGCTGTTCACCGTTGGTATTGGTTCCGCACCCAACTCGTACTTCATGAGCGAAGCTGCCGCAGCCGGGCGTGGTACCTATGAATACATTGCACAAAGCAATGAAGTAAACCCGATCATGCAAGGTCTGTTCACGAAACTAAATCGCGCTACCACCAAGGATATTGTTATTGACTGGCCAGTGGCAACTGACGCCCTCCCCGCTAAAAGTGGCGATTTGTACTTTGGCGAGCCATTGATCACTCTGGCCAAATCAGTAACAACCTTGCCCGCCGTCGAAATATCGGGCTCCAATGGCGCCCAGAAATGGGAGCGTGTAGTAAGTGCCTATCAGGTAAATGAATCTCAGGGTATTGGGGCACTGTGGGCACGTGAGAAAATTTCTGCTTTGGAAGCCAGCCACAGACGGGGACAAATAGACGATCACGATGTAAGAACTTCTATTCTTGAAGTGGCGCTCAAGCACCATTTGTTATCTCGCTTTACTGCCTTTGTTGCCGTAGATGAACCCATAGTCCGCCCTGCTGAACAACGTGTTGCCCGAGAGAGGGTGCGCCATCAGCGTGCTCTGAGTCAGCGTTTGCAGGCGGTTCCCTTTCCTAAAACTGCAACCAGTAGCACTTTCACCTTATTTGCCGGGTATATCCTACTTACTGCTATGGCCTGCTTACGTGGCTTAATGTTTTTCAATAGTCATCGAATCCCCAATAGCTAAGTTTAAGGAAAAGCAGAAATGGCATCATTTACCCCATTACTCAACGATTATCGCCACAAGATCAGTGCACTTTTGTTAGTTACCGGGCTACTTTGTTGGGGAAATTCCGCGTGGATTGCAGGAAAAGCACTATTAGCGCAAATACTGATTGAATCGGCGTGGAGCACCACATTATCAGAAGGCCATGCGGTGAAGCCCTGGCCGTGGGCCGACACCTGGCCTGTGGCTGCCATGAAATTTCCAAGCCAAAATGAAACCCTTTTTGCCCTCGCTGGTAGCACGGGCACAAGCCTTGCGTTCGGCCCCGGCCACCTCGATGGCACCGCCTTGCCTGAAGAGCCAGGCACTAAAGTGTTCAGTGCCCATAGGGATACTCACTTTCGATTCCTTGAGAACGTGGCCATAGGCGAGATATTTCACTTACAAAGTAATAATGGTCTGTGGCAGTCTTATCGGGTGACCAAAAAAACCATTGTTGACAGCACCAACACCGAATGGATGATCGATCAGAGCCATAATGAGGTGCATCTCATCACCTGTTATCCATTCGATAGTATTGCACTCAACCCCAGCAGACGCTTCGTTGTTATCGCTTCGCGGGTTTAGGAAAAAGAGAAAGATGGGCTCGTATTAGCTGTGAGGCCCTTCGTTCACATACTGTTGCGACCAAGACAGCAACTCAATGCGATTACGAGAATGTGTCTTTCTAAAAATACTGTAAATATGCGTTTTTACCGTATTGACGCTAATATGAAGCTGATCAGCAATTTCCTGGTTTTGTGACCCCTGTGCAACCAATTCAATAATCGTAACTTCCCGCTTGGTTAACTTGGGATGAACAACCGATTTTGCAATATCTTTTGGATAGGCAATAGCTGCTGCACTTCTTTTCGTTTGCTGACGCAAACGTCGCAACGCTTCATTGATAGAGTTGCGCTTAAACCAGACATCCATTTTTGCCAATCGCCTCACTCCCTTAAGTATTAATTCCGGAGAGTCTGAAGCATAGAAAATACCTTCTACACCGGCGATAATCGCCTCGCATTCATCGAGATCACCGTGTTGTAAATTGAATAGGATCCAACGGGCGTGGCCTTTGTGGTGATAGAATTCAGCAAGTTTTTCCTCAGCATTACTTGGATCGTAAAAGATGAGATCCTGATTTGAGGTATGTTCAAGCTGCTCTATAGCTGTGAGCTCAGTAAGTTGATAACCACAGGTAAGCAGGAGTTGGCGAAACAGCACGACTTGTTCGTCGTTTGCTTCGTCTGAAGATAGCGACCCCGATATGAGGTATACACTGAATTTCTGGCTGTTCAACATTAAAAAGTCCCTCCATGACTTCGTTATTTCGTGGTGCAGACCATCCTGACTGACCATATACGCACGTAAATAACGATGGTAAATGTGAAGTACCACAAAATCTTCACCGTAAAGGTATACTGCGCTATTCCCTAAGAATAGCAGATTAGATAAAAAGCGGTAGTTAAAATCTATACTAATAACCCGTAATTACTGGGCTATTAGGTATCAGAGGGAAGCGGGTTAACTAAATACTGGGTAGTGTGGGTAAAATAAGCAGCGCCAGCTTGAGAAAACTGAAACGCTACCTATTGTTTTAATTGATTTTTATGTTTATAAGCTCGCTAACATGGTTTCTGCGTCAGAAACTTCAAAGCGTCCGGGATCTTCAACATTTAATTTCATTACAACGCCGTCTTCTACCAACATGGAATAACGTACGCTACGCACACCACCAAAATCACCGGTATTCATATCTAAACCAATGGATTTTGTGAAGAAACCATTGCCATCTGCCAGCATGGTAATTTCATCGGCATTTGAAGCTTTTTTCCAGGCATCCATGACAAATGCGTCATTCACGGAAAGACAGACAATGTCGTCTACGCCCTTCGCCTTTATCTTGTCGGCTAGCGCCACGTAGCCGGGTAAATGTGCAGCTGAACATGTAGGCGTAAATGCGCCAGGAACAGCAAACACCACAACACGTTTGCCGCCAAATACATCATTGGTGTGTGGATTAAGTGTTTTGCCCTCTTTTAGCAAACCGAATGTGACTTCAGGCAAATTGCTGCCAACGTTGATCATGCTGTTCTCCTACTGATTAGGTGTTATATACACATCAAAACGATTTTTTTTACTGGTTATTGCCATTGACGGCGCAACACAAGCTAATGGGTCGGCATAAGCAGGTCGCTTTACTACCACACGCTGACTTGCTATGGCTCTGGCAGGCGCAAGCAGTTCATCCGCATCAGCATCTGTACCTAACAAATGCTGAAACAAGCGCATTTCCTTTTTAACCAAAGCAGATTTTCGCTTGTGGGGAAACATTGGGTCAAGATACACCACATCTGCGCAAATATCGCCCGTTTTCATTTCCTCTATGCTATTTCCATGCACTAGCTTCAGCCTTTCAGCCAGCACGGGTGAGGCGGCGGCAAGGCGCCTGATACCATCTTCAAGCAATGCTGCCACCACAGCAGAACGTTCCACCAAGGTGACCTCACAGCCCAGAGCCACCAGTACAAAGGCATCGCGACCTAAGCCCGGGGTGGCATCTAATATTTGTAGACTATCTCTGCCCTTTAAGCCAACTGCTTTTGCGATAGGCTCTTTTTTACCACCTCCATGTTGTTGGCGATACTGGCTGCTACCCGAGAGAAAATCAACATACACGCCTTGCTGTTTGGGTTCTGCGAAGTCCTTCACCGCCACGTTGCCACTTTCAATAACGATAGCAAGTTCGGTAGGTGTGGATCTTACAACCGGGAATTGCCACTTTTCGGCAACGGTAACGAGTAGCTCACTTCCTTGCTGGTCTGAGTCCGGGTTGATGAAAACGGGAATATCAGGCGTTGCCATATTGCTCCTTAAAGCCAATCCAGCGATTAATAATGGCCTGTGCGTGGCTTGGGTAATCGTTCCATAAGCGCTCTGCGATTTGTTGTACCTGGGGCACTAGGGGCGCATCACGCATTAAGTCGGCAATACGCAATTCCGCAACACCAGTTTGCTTAGTTCCCATAAGTTCACCGGGGCCGCGAATTTCCAAATCTTTTTGCGCTATGTAAAACCCATCATTTGACTCCCGAAGCACAGCCAGCCTCTGAGTAGCTGTTTTAGACAATGGACCCGAGTACATAAGTACACACTGACTTTCCACTGCACCACGACCTACACGCCCTCTAAGCTGGTGAAGTTGAGCCAGACCCAGCCGCTCCGGGTTTTCTATAATCATAATACTGGCGTTAGGTACATCTACACCAACTTCAATAACTGTAGTCGCCACAAGCAAGTCCAACTCGCCTTGTTTAAAAGCATCCATCACCGCCTGTTTCTCACTTGCCTTCAAGCGCCCGTGAACCAAGCCAACACGCAAATCAGGTAACGCCGTACGCAGGGTTATCGCTGCATCTTCCGCGGCCTGACACTGCAACACTTCAGATTCATCAATCAAAGTACATACCCAGTACGCCTGACGCCCCTGAGTGTGACAAGCATCATACACCCGTGCAATAACATCACCACGCCGGGTATCCGGCAGCACCACGGTGGTAACTGGCGAGCGTCCGGGAGGAAGTTCATCTATTACAGACGTGTCGAGATCGGCATAAGCGGTCATGGCCAGTGTTCGGGGAATAGGCGTTGCTGTCATAATGAGTTGATGGGGAAAACGCCCTTGTTGTTCCCCCTTTTCCCGCAGCGCTAAGCGTTGATGCACACCAAAGCGGTGTTGTTCATCCACTATTACCAACGCCAACTGTTGATAGCTCACCTGCTCCTGAAAAATAGCATGGGTGCCTACCAACATTTGAATATCGCCACTGGCTAACCGGGTTAGTACAGCCTCTCTGGCTTTCCCTTTTAGCTTACCGGCCAGCCAGCCAACCTCAATACCAAGTGGCGATAACCAGTCGCGGAAGTTATTTGCGTGTTGTTCTGCCAATAATTCCGTTGGTGCCATCAGCGCTACCTGATAGCCGGCCCCGATGGCAGACAGCGCAGCCAGTGCTGCTACAAGGGTTTTCCCAGAGCCAACATCACCCTGCACTAAGCGCATCATCGGCCGGTTCATGGCCATATCTTTTTGAATGTCCTGTACTACCCGGTTTTGCGCACCCGTGGGCGAAAACGGCAAGTTACCAAGTAGTTTGTCAATGAGCGCTTTATTGACTTCAAGGGCTATGCCCGGCTGGGCTTGTGCTTGCTGACGAACCTTGAGTACACTTAAATGGTGGGCCAACAACTCTTCAAGAATAAGCCGGGTTTGCGCCGGATGCTGACCTTCTTCCAAACTTACCAGGGAGACGTTCGGCGGCGGCCTGTGTACCAACCGCAAGGCATCGGCTAGCGGAATTTGCTGATTGTACATACCTTCTGGTAGCAGGTCGGTAAGTGCACCTTTTCCCAGCAAGGCTAATGCCTGTTCTGTTAAGGAACGCAATGTGAGTTGCTTCACCCCCTCTGTCGTTGGATATACCGGTGTCAGGGTGTCTTCGGTTTCTTCGGCGTTTTCGTCAACCAGGGAGAATTCCGGGTGCATCATTTCGAGCCCCCACTTTCCCGTGCGAATTTCACCAAAACACTTCACCTGATTGCCCGGCGACAGCATGGTGCGTTGCACAGCGCCAAAATGAAAAAAACGCAAACTTATGGTGCCCGTGCCATCAGACACTTTCACCACCAGCATACGTTTTTTACCGTACTGAATATCCGCCGTTTTAACTTCACCCTGAATACTCACATGAGTAAAGGGCTTGCAGGTGTCAATGGGATAAATTTGCGTGCGATCTTCATAGCGGGACGGCAGGTGAAACAAAACGTCCTGAATGGTGTGAAGACCAATTTTCGCTAACTTCTCAGCCACCTTTGCGCCCACGCCTTTAAGGGTGGTGATGGGTGTTTGAGCCAGTGACTGCATGATAATTAAAACAAAAAAAGAGTGAATAGCGACAGTGTAAGCCATTCACTCTCACTTGGCGAGAGGCCAGCGGTACAGGAACTACCTACCGCCGCTCTGTTTAGAACCCGTTTATTGTATAAGCGCTTTCGCCGCAGCTAAAACAAGTGCCGGGGAAGGTCGAACACTGTAGTCTGGATTTACATAACTCAACTGGACAGTACCGGTTTTATCCACAATAAATAACGCAGGTGCAGGCAAGACAGCCTTTCCTGTTTCGTCCATAGCCAGAGCAATGTTGTGGCCTTTATAACGCTCGGTTGTTTTGTCGTCGACGTAATAACTGATACCAAATGCGTTCAGGGCATTGAGTTTGTGATCAGACAGCAAGGTAGCAGCGAATTCAGTTTTTAACTCCTGGGAGGCGAGCTCATCAAGTGACTGCGGAGAAACCGCAATAATCTGATAGCCTAAATCTGTCAGTTGCTTTTCGATGTCTTTGATACCTGCCAACTGGCGGTTGCAGTACGGACACCAGCCGCCGCGATAAAACAGCACGATAGATGGCTTTTGCATTAACATGGCCTTCAGGCTAAAGGGTGAACCTTCGGTGTCAGATACAACAGCATCGGGAACTTTCATGCCTTCAAGTAACGGGCGAACTTCTTCTGCCGACGGAGCAGGCCCGGTTTTCGCAAAGACAGTGGTCGTGAACAATACAGCGAGTAAAACCAGATAACGCATACTTTTCTCCTTGATAATTGAATTTACACAGACCGCCATAAAGCCAAAATACTTTCTCAGCTTATCGCATTAATGAAATAAAAATAACGTGTTTATTAAAAAGGGAATTACGAAGGAGTGGAAGTAGCGTGAATAGAAAAGGCGTGCTTAGAAAACTAACAGGTTATGCTATGAAGCTCTGAATAGAGCTCCATAGCGAGAGTAAATACTTACTCTGGTAATTCCATTACACCGTCGATTTCTATTTGGGAATCTTTCGGCAATGCTTTAACACCAATGGCAGCACGTGCTGGGTAAGGCTTGTTGAAATACTTCGCCATGATTTCATTCACAGTGGCAAAGTTTGACAAATCAGGCAGGAAAATATTCACTTTTACCAGGTCATTCATTGTACCACCGGCCGCTTCACACACGGCTTTTACATTCTCAAATACCTGAGTGGCTTGCTCAGCAAAATCGTCTGACACCATTTCCATGGTTTCAGGTACTAAAGGAATTTGCCCGGAAAGGTAAACAGTGGTGCCAGCTTTAACTGCCTGGCTGTATGTACCGATAGCCTGAGGTGCTTTATCGGTTTGAATAATTGATTTAGCCATTTTCGATCCTGTTGTGAATTAGTGTCTTGATTTGCTATGACGAGAAACCCGCTGTACTTCAGGCATGGTTCTGATCTTTTTCATCACCCGTGCAAGATGCACCCGGTTATATGTGGTCAGTTCAATGTCGATAAAGTAAATATTACTCTCTTTCTCTTCTGTCTGAAGCCCAATGATGTTGGACTCACAACTCGCAATCATATTCGTTAAGTTCGCCAGTGTACCCTGATGGTTGTACAGTTCAATACGCAGCGACGCTTTAAATTCCCCTTGCGGCGAGTCGTCCCATTGCATCGGTAAAACACGCTGAGGCTCCTCTTTGGTCAATCTACGAATATTGTTACAGCCAGTCTGATGGATAGTCATGCCCCGGCCCGGACTCAACACAGCAACAATTTCGTCATCAGGAATGGGGTGGCAACACCGCGAGTAATTTACCAACAGGCCTTCAGTTCCCCGAATGGCCACCGGCATATCGCCTTTTTTCTCTGCTATTTCTGCCGACTCACCCAATAAGCGACGGGCGACAATAGCACTGAGTTCATTACCCAATCCGATGTCAGTTAATAAGTCATCAAAAGAATCGTGCTTAGTTTCAGCGACTACGCGGTCGATATCCCCCGGTGCGATATCATCGAGCTTAACCGTACCTAATGCATGGCGCAGTAAGCGGTTGCCCATATTTACAGCTTCGCGGGAATGCTGTTTGCGCAAATACTGACGAATACGGGTGCGGGCTCTGGCACTGACCACGAAATTCAGCCAGTTGGCATTAGGCTTGGCTTTAGGTGAGGTAATGATTTCTACCGTCTGACCGTTCTCAAGAGGCTTACTTAAGCTGTAATTGCGGCGTTCTACACGCACACCCACACAGGTGTTGCCGATATCAGAATGAACCGCATAGGCGAAGTCCACTGCCGTAGCGCCCACAGGCAACTCAATAATGCGGCCATCCGGCGTGAATACATAAATTTCTTCAGGGAAAAGGTCAGTTTTAACCGATTCGATAAATTCAAAGCTGGAACTCGCACTTTGTTGCAACTCCAGCAGTGATTGCATCCACTTGCGCGCGCGCAGTTGCGCAGTGGTATCGCTGTCACCTGGTTCTTTGTAAAGCCAATGAGCCGCTACCCCTTTATCAGCCATTTGATCCATAGCGGTGGTACGAATTTGTACTTCTACGGGAATGCCGTGAGGACCTACTAACGAGGTGTGTAAAGACTGATAGCCGTTGGTGCGGGGAATGGCGATGTAATCTTTAAACCGTGTTTCAATGGGCTTGTACAAACCGTGCATCGCACCCAACGAACGGTAACAATTATCCAGCGAGTCTACCACAATGCGAAAAGCATAAATATCCATGACCTCATTGAACATGAGCTCTTTGTTTTTCATTTTGCGGTAAATGGAATAAAGGTGCTTTTCCCGCCCGATTACAGCAGCATCAATGCGGTACTCGCCAATTCGCGTGGCCAGTTCCTGACGGATATTCTCGATAATTTCCTTGCGATTGCCCCTGGCTTGCTTCACGGCCGATTTCAGGGCGCGGTGTCGCATAGGGTACATGGCCTGAAAGCCTAAATCTTCCAGTTCGTTTTTAATATCGTGAATACCCAAGCGGTGGGCAATAGGCGCGTAAATTTCCAGCGTTTCCCGGGCAATACGACGGCGTTTGTCTGGTCGCAACGAACCGAGGGTGCGCATGTTATGGGTTCTGTCTGCCAGCTTAATGAGGATTACCCGAATGTCTTGCACCATGGCCATCATCATTTTGCGGAAGTTTTCCGCCTGGGCTTCCTGTTTGCTGGAAAATGCTATCTTGTCCAGCTTGCTGACACCTTCCACCAGCTCAGCAACGGTTTCGCCAAAGGCCGCAGCGAGATCTTCCTGACTGTAATGGGTATCTTCAATAACATCATGTAGCAAGGCAGCCATGAGGGTTTCGTGATCCATGTGCATGTCTGCGAGGATCCCAGCCACTGCAACCGGGTGCGTAATGTATGGGTCGCCACTGGAGCGCATCTGGCCATCATGGGCTTCGTGAGCTAAAACGAAACTGTCCTGAACCAGTTGAACCCGTTCAGGTGATAGATACTCTGAAATTTTTTGCTTTAGCCCCTCAAATAAATACACGTGCTACTTAGTTTCCTGCGAAAAAATGCCTATAGGGACAGAATAATGAGAAATGTAAAGAAAGCCAATGCTAAAACGCCAGCGATCTAAAGAAAGATCTGCTGGCGTCAGTCAATATCGTGATACAGCGCTTGCGGTCTTACTGATCAGACAGAATATTTACTACTGATGAGAAGTCAGCGCTATCTTGTCTTTCCTGATCACGCATGCTGTCTTGATCGAGGGTATCAGCAGTAACCAGACCTTCTTCAATTTCACGTAATGCGGTTACTGTAGGCTTGTCGTTCTGCACTTCAACTTGTGCATCTCTGCCTCCGGTAGCCAGCTGGCGAGCACGACGTGCTGCAACCAAAACCAGGTCAAAGCGGTTACCAACTTTATCTACGGCGTCTTCTACGGTTACGCGGGCCATGTATCTCTCCGAAAAATCTGTAAAGCAAAAACTCAAAAATGGCCGCGTAGTATATATCACAAGCCTCAAGAGTCATAGTGTTTTGTTCGCTTTTGCAGCAACACTGGTAAAACCCGGATCTACGCCTTACCAACCAGATCGTTTAACAGATCCCGATGCCGAATTTGCTGCTTAAACTGCCGTAAGCGCTGCGCGCAGACGATCGCTTCCAACTCTGATAGCGCAGTTGAAAAGTCGTCATTTACCAACACGTAATCAAATTCCTGGTAATGAGACATTTCAGATACGGCTTCGCGCATGCGGCCATCAATAACCTCAGCACTGTCTTGCCCCCGGCTCGTGAGCCGCTGGCGCAACACTTCAGTGGATGGCGGTAAAATAAAAATTCCACAGGTATCCGGCATCAGTGCTTTCACCTGACGCGCGCCCTGCCAGTCGATGTCTAAGAAGACATCTGTTCCAAGGTGTAAGGTTTGCTCAATGGTGACCCGGGACGTACCGTAGTAATTCCCAAATACCTCAGCGTACTCAAAAAATACCCCTTGTTCGATGAGTGATTCAAACTGCTCACGGCTCACAAAATGGTAATGAATGCCATCAACCTCGCCAGGTCGAGGCGCACGTGTTGTGTGCGACACCGATACTTGCATCGGGTTTGCCGTTTCATTTTCGTATTTTTCCAGCAATGCTTTGATAAGGCTGGATTTACCCGCACCAGACGGTGCAGCCAAAATAAATAAATTACCAAGTAAGGAAGCCATATTCTTGCTTTTTATTGACATGATGTGGTGATTTCAGAAGACAATGGTAGCATAGCCCTGACAAATGCGTCATTGCGAAATGCACCATTACCCCGTTTGAGAACAACCAGAGCAGATTGCCCCTTATGTCAGAAACACTACTTCCTTTCGTTGAGAAAAATACCGGTGAGAACCCTGTGGCATGCGTGATCTGGATGCACGGCCTTGGCGATTCCGGCCACGGTTTCGCGCCCATTGTGCCAGAGCTTAAATTACCCGCTTCGCTGCCGGTAAAATTCCTGTTTCCACACGCACCAGAGCGCCCTGTTACTATTAACGGCGGCATGCGCATGCGCGCCTGGTACGATATCAAAACCATGGATTTTAACCATCGCGCTGATGCCCAGGGCGTGATGGAATCTGCCGATATGGTACAAGCATTGGTTGAAGCACAACACGCCGCTGGTTTTGCATATGACAAAGTTGTGCTGGCGGGCTTCTCTCAAGGCGGTGTTATTGCTCTTCACCTGGCCACTCGCTTTGGCGAGAAACTCGCTGGTGTAATGGCCCTTTCCACCTATATGAGCGCGCCGGGCTCACTGGCTGAAGAAGCGAGCCCGGCCAATAAATCTACGCCAATCATGATGGCACATGGCACTCACGACAATGTCGTACCCGTGCAATTGGGCAAAATGGCCTTCGACACGTTAACCGAAAATGGCTATCAGCCCACTTGGTCAACCTACCCCATGGAACACAGTGTGTGCATGGAAGAAGTCAACGACATTAGTGCCTGGCTACAAGCGGTGCTTTTATAGGCACTTAAATTACAGGGATTTGTTGGACCAGGTTACTGCCCGCGCTGGTACAGGTGGGCCAGTTTTGGTTACAATCCGCTCATCATTCTGATGCAGGATAAATTATGTCGCAACACGCCGCTGCACGTTCAGTCGTGCGCATCGCCACCCGAAAAAGTGCATTGGCCTTATGGCAGGCAGAATATGTAAAAGCCCGACTTCTAGAAGCGCATCCGCGCCTCACTGTAGAACTTGTTCCAATGAGCACGCAGGGCGATAAAATTCTCGACACACCGCTGGCGAAAATTGGTGGTAAAGGTCTGTTCATTAAGGAACTGGAAGTAGCCATGCTTGAAGGCCGTGCTGATATTGCCGTTCACAGTATGAAAGACGTACCCGTTGCGTTTCCTGAAGGCTTTGGTTTGCATGCTATTTGCCCCCGAGAAAATCCATTTGACGCCTTTGTTTCTAATCGGTTTGACAGCCTTGATGCGCTGCCCGAAGGCGCTGTAGTAGGTACCTCAAGCCTGCGTCGTCAGTGTCAGATCCGCAAACATCGCCCTGACCTTGTGATAAAAGACCTCAGAGGCAATGTGAACACCCGTCTGGCTAAGCTCGACCACGCCGAATACGATGCCATTATTCTTGCTGCAGCCGGATTAATTCGCTTGGGTATGCAGGAGCGTATCGTGCAGCAGATGCCTCCGGAATTATCCTTGCCTGCCGTTGGACAGGGCGCGGTAGGTATTGAATGTCGCAATGATGATCACGAGCTCATTGCATTGCTGGCAGCACTGAACGACGAAACCACCGCAAGCCGGGTCATTGCTGAGCGCGCCATGAACGCACGTCTTGAAGGGGGTTGTCAGGTGCCTATTGGCAGTTTTGCCACTCTGGACGACACCACGCTTACCCTCAGCGGTATGGTAGGCAGTGTGGATGGCACAACCCTGTTGTATGCGTCGGCTACCGGTCATCAAAGCCGGGCGCAGGAATTGGGCATAGAAGTGGCAGATGCGCTACTGGCCCAGGGTGCCGGAGAGATCCTTGAGGCATTAAAACAATAATATGTTGCTTCTTACCCGCCCCGAACAAAAGCTAAAGGCCAGTATTACGGCCTTTAGAAAGGCGGGTATTGACGTTACCGGCGTCGCGCCCGTCACAATTGCGTTTAATCAGCAACAAATGCAGTTGTGTCAGGCGCGGTTTTCTCGCTCAGCACCAGACATTACCATTGTCACCAGTACCTTTGCCGCGAAAACTATTACCGATGAGGTTTATTTTCGATCCGAAACACAATGGCTTGCCGTAGGCACTTCAAGTGCAGATATTTTGCGTAGTGCAGGCCTCAGCGTCACTGTACCTGAACAGCAAAACTCTGAAGGTTTGCTCACATTAACGCAACTCAATGGTGCAAATTGTCAGCAAATCGTTATTATTAAGGGTGAAGGTGGTCGAACCACTTTGCCAAACACCTTGCGAGCAAGAGGTCACGAGGTGGAAGAATATTTGTTTTATTCTCGCAAGCCCCTTGCCCACCCTATACAAACGGATGATTGGCAGTGGCCTGCAATTACAGGCATAGTGGCGACCAGTGGAGAAATGGCTGAACAACTGTTTCGCAACTATGATAAACAAACTCTTTGCGCGCGCCCATGGCTGACAGTTAGCCAACGAATTGCGGAAAAGCTGCACGCAGAGGGAGTAAGCAATATCGCCGTGTGCGATAATGCCAGTGACATCGTGCTTATTGCGTGGATAAAGGACAATTGGGAGTAATACATGGCTGACAACGATACTAAACCAACGGATCAGAAACTGGTTGTGCAGGATAAACCCGCCGCCGACAAGTCTGCTGCGTCTGCCCCCGTCAGCAATAAAAATCAGCGCAAGGACAAACCTGCCAAACCCCGTTCCCGCGGCCTGTTGTGGTTTGTGGTAATTATTGCCTTACTCATTGCCGCAGGTACGGCGGCAGCCGGTTACTGGTACATTTGGAAAAAGGGTGATACCACAGCAGGCGTAGTAGCAGAACAAAACAAGCAACAAGCTGCGCTGGCATCGTTAACGGCCGACAACAACGCTCTTCAACAACAGCTTATTGCCCTGGAAAAAAGCAAACAGGCACTAGCTGAAACGGTTAATAGCCTTACAAGTAAAACAGAGTCTATGCAGTTGCAAACTGAGCAACTGCTTTCCCAACTGAATGATATGGAAGGCCGCAGACCGTCTGACTGGTTGATTGCAGAAGCTGATTACCTGGTGCGAATGGCCGGCCGCAAAGTCTGGTTAGAAAAAGACACCGACACCGCTATTTTGCTTCTACAAAATGCCGACGACCGTTTGAAAGAGTTATCTGACCCTTCAGTGATCCCAATACGCGGCTTCATTGCTGAAGATATCCAAAGCCTTCGTCAGGCCAATACCATAGACCGGGTAAAACTCGCACTAACCTTATCCGGTATGCTCAACAAAGCCGACACCTTGCCTCTGAACACCTTTGTTCGCCCACGAGACGAAGCTGAAAAAGAGGCATTGTCTGAATCTGTTGACGACTGGCAGTCGAATTTAGCCAAGGTCTGGCGTTCCATCGTCAATGATTTTATTTCAGTGAATCGCACCGACGCCCCGGTTGAACCTATGATGACATCACAGGAAGAGTGGTTGTATAAAGAGCAGTTTAAACTGCAAATTATGCAAGCTCAGTCTGCGGCAATGGCCGGTGAAAATGCGTTGTTTTCCCATTCTTTAAACAACGCAATTTCACTGTTGAATAGCAAATTTGACGCAGACGCGCCGAAAGTGCAAGGCACTGTGTCAGCACTGAATACGTTACTTGAAAGCAACGTGGAAGAGGCATTGCCGACGTCACTTGAAGCCATGGCACCACTACAACGCTTACTTGAACAGCGCGTAGAAGGCGCATTTGGAAATGGCGCGGAGGCATTATGAAGCGTCTGATAAAACTCATACTGCTTATTGTTTTCCTGCTGGCGGCAATGCTCATTGCGCCTCAGGTTGTTGGCGATAAGGGATATGTGCTCATATCCATGGGCACGGTCAACATAGAAATGACCGTTGTCAGCCTGTGCATTTCTTTATTAGTTTTTGCTATCTGTAGCTGGATTTTATGGCGCCTGATCTCCCGATCACTTGGCCTCATATCGGGTTCACGAACCTGGTTCGGCGGTCGTAGTCGTCGCAAACGCTTACGCAAGTTTTATCGTGGCTATCAAGCTATGGCTGAGGGCGATTTAGAGGGTGCAAAAAAAGCGCTGCAAGAAACCACCGACGGCGATTTTGATGGCGTGAACTACCTTGCCGCTGCACAAGTGGCACACGCACTGAATGAACCTGAACGGGTGACCATGCTGCTGGAACGTGCTGCGGAATACGACAACGCCAAAGTGGCGGCATTCATCGTGCTGGCTCGCAACGATTTAGCCCAAGGCAAGCAGCAAGCGGCCTTGGACAGACTAAACGAACTTGACGACACGGCCGCAAAGCATCCGCAGGTTATTCGCTTAAAAGCACAGGCAATGGGCGAACTGGGCCAGTGGCAGGCGCTACAGGAACAACTACCCCAGTGGCGTAAACCATTAAAAGACGATTACATCACCTGGGCACAAACGGTTGCCAAAGGAAAATTTGCTGAAATAGCCAGCAAGCAAGGAGCAAACGCGTTGCGTCAGTACTGGCAGGATCTTCCTCGCAAGTTTCGCAATGACGAAGCCTATCGTGCTGCCTACGCACAGCAGTTGCTGGAACAAGGCATGCACAAAGAAGCTGAAACCAATTTGGTTGAGTGGCAGAAAAAAGGCCCTCATCCCATTTTGCTTCCGCTGATGTCGCAAATCAGTATGCCCAACCCGGCAGCTGCCATTGCGCAATTGGAAAAATGGATCAAGCAAGATGGGGAGAATCCGGTGCTTTATTCAACCTTGGGACATCTGGCATTTAACGCTGGCGAAGACATTCTTGCTGAGAAAGTGCTGCTAAAAGCCGTGAAATTACAGGAAAACCAGCGGGATCTCATGGCACTGGCTGAAATTAGCGAACGTCGTCATAACGATGCCCAAGCCCTTTCACTTTACAAGCGCGGATTCGCAGCAGAGTAAAAATTCGGGGGTTGCTATTTGGTAGCGCCCCGGCTTATAGTAATTAACAGAACTTGTCGGAGTGCTTCGTTTTCAACACTGAAAACAAGCTGAGACCGCATTGCGGGATCCGTAGAACCTGATCAGGCTAATACCTGCGAAGGGAACAAGATAGCAGCATCACCACATCAGCAACTTTTTTTGTTGCTGAACGTTGCAGACATCCGTCTCGCCGTTTTTGCTGCCCCCTTGTATTCACTCCTGACAAGCATTTACTCCCTAAAATTAAGGATTTAATGCTATGTCAACACGACGTCAAAAACGCGAACAGGCCCAGGAATTTATCGCTTCATTAAAGGGCCAGGTGTTTCCAGGCTCTTACCGCCATTACGAAACCGGATCTACGCCAGATATTCGCGTACCCATGCGACTGATTAAACAAACCCCCACGGCTTTGAGCAGCGGTGATACCGAAACGAACCCACCTATTCCGCTATACGATGCCGCCGGTGTTTTTGGCGACCCTGACATCGACGTAGACGTTACCCAGGGTATTCCACTGGTGCGCGACAAATGGATTGCTGCGCGGCAAGACACTCAACCTGTGGCGCAATCAGAATCAGCATACACTCAGGCTCGCGATGCCGACATCACTACAGAAAATATCCGATTCAAAGCCAAACCAAACATGCTCAAAGCGCTGGCGGGTAAAACGGTGACTCAGCTTCACTATGCCCGGCAAGGCATTATCACGCAGGAAATGGAATACATCGCTATTCGAGAAAACATGGGAAGAGCCGCCATTACAGAGCCGCATTTAACGCAACAACACCCTGGAGAAAGCTTTGGCGCCCGCATCCCAGATAGTATTACGCCTGAATTCGTCAGACAGGAAGTGGCGGCTGGCCGGGCCATTATTCCGGCCAATATTAATCACCCTGAAGCCGAGCCAATGATTATTGGGCGTAACTTTTTGGTGAAAGTGAATGCTAACATCGGTAATTCTGCTGTTACGTCGTCCATTGAAGAGGAAGTAGAAAAACTGGTGTGGGCCACCCGCTGGGGTGCCGACACGGTGATGGATTTGTCTACCGGACGCAACATTCACGAAACCCGGGAGTGGTTGCTGCGCAACAGCCCTGTTCCCATTGGTACCGTGCCAATATATCAGGCCCTGGAGAAAGTGAACGGCATTGCCGAAGATCTCGATTGGCAGGTGTTCCGCGACACCCTCATCGAGCAAGCCGAACAAGGAGTCGATTACTTCACCATTCACGCGGGTGTGCGCTTGCCCTTCGTGCCCATGACGGCAAATCGTGTCACGGGTATTGTGTCTCGCGGCGGCGCGATTATGGCGAAGTGGTGTTTATACCACCATCAGGAAAGTTTCTTATATCAACACTTCCGGGATATTTGCGAAATTTGTGCGGCGTACGATGTCAGCCTGTCGCTAGGCGATGGCCTGCGTCCCGGCTCTGTAGCAGACGCAAACGATGAAGCCCAGTTTGCCGAACTTCGTACCTTGGGTGAACTGACAAAAATAGCCTGGGAATATGACGTGCAGGTAATGATAGAAGGCCCAGGACATGTGCCCATGCACCTCATCAAAGAAAACATGGAAGAGCAGCTTGAACATTGTCACGAAGCGCCTTTCTATACCCTCGGGCCACTTACCACAGACATCGCACCGGGTTACGACCATTTTACGTCAGGCATTGGTGCTGCCATGATTGGTTGGTACGGCTGTGCCATGCTGTGTTATGTCACGCCCAAGGAACATCTGGGTTTGCCCGACAAAGACGATGTTAAACAGGGGCTTATCACCTACAAAATTGCGGCTCACGCGGCCGATTTAGCCAAAGGGCACCCTGGCGCGCAAATTCGAGACAACGCCATGTCGAAAGCGCGCTTTGAATTTCGTTGGGAAGACCAGTTTAACCTGGCCCTAGACCCTTACACTGCACGAGCGTATCACGATGAAACTCTGCCTCAGGCTGCCAACAAAGTCGCCCACTTTTGCAGCATGTGCGGGCCCAAGTTTTGCTCAATGAAAATTTCACAGGAAGTGCGCGATCACGCCGCTGAACACCAAAAAGGCATGGCCGATATGGCGGCGAAATTTTCTGCCGGGGGCAGCCAGCTGTACGTCGATGCAGCTGAAGCCGGGAAGTAAGTTATGTCACCCTTTATTCTTTTGGTAGGCGGTATAGACAGTAGCGGTGGCGCGGGACTCATTCAGGACACCCGCGCAGCCCAGGCTTTTGGTTTACATGCAGCAGTTGCAACCACGTTGGTGTCGTCGCAAAGCCATACGGGCACCAGCGCAGTTGTGCCGGTTGATAGTGCTGTATTTGCCGGTCAGTTAGATGCAGCGTTTACCTGTGGCATTCCGGCAGTAATTAAAATTGGGGCACTGGCCAATGCAGAGCAGGTCTATTTACTGGTGGAAAAACTTAAATCCTACCCAGCCATTCCGGTGGTGTGGGACCCAGTGCAGGCCACATCTACCAATGTTGCTTTAGGTTTTCTCACTGCCGACACTGCCGCTGAACTGCTACCTTTTATCACCGTGCTTACGCCCAATATCAACGAGCTGGGCACTATTACCGGTTTGCCGGTAAACGATGACAAAGCGCAGCTTATCGCAGCCCACAATTTGTTGGCGTACGGCTGTGACTATGTGCTGGTTAAAGGCGGTCATCAGCAGTGCGATACTGTTTCCGACACCTTGTACCACACTGAAACTACGTGGCACTACCGTCATATGTACAAGTCGAACTTTAGCCTTCGGGGCTCAGGCTGTTTGCTGGCCACAGCAATTGCCAGCGCCATGGCAAAAGACTTTGCCATAGAAGATGCGGTTTGCCAGGCAGAAGCCGTGATGGCTTATGCTTTTGATCACGCGATAACCGTAACCGACAACATAGGTGCAACCACCTGTGTATCAGTTCCTACCGACAGAGCGTATTTCCCTTATGTTTATCGTGATTACACGTACTTTTCGAAGTTGCCAGCATTCGCACCGCTTCGCCACAAATCACCGGGATTATACCCGGTGGTCGACAGTGTGGAGTGGTTAGCCCGATTGCTGCCCATGGGGATACGCATTATTCAGCTCAGGCTAAAAGCCAGCCAGTACAGTATTAGCGATATCGGTATGGCCATTAAACGGGCAGTGAAGCTGGCTGAACAGTATGACACCCAGCTATTTATTAACGACCACTGGGAGTTGGCTATCGAGCACGGCGCATTTGGCGTGCACCTGGGGCAAAGTGATTTAAACCACGCCAACTTACATAAAATTGCTAGCGCCGGATTGCGTTTGGGCGTATCTACCCACGGTTACGCTGAGCTTTGTCGTGGCCTTACTCTGCGCCCCTCCTACATTGCACTAGGCCATGTGTACCCTACACAAACTAAAAACATGCCGTCGTCACCCCAAGGCCCGGTTCGCTTGGCACAATACTCAGCTTTGTGCGGCAACACACCTACCGTCGCCATTGGAGGAATAAAACTGCACAACCTTGATGCAGTCCTGGCCGCCGATGTAGATAGTGTGGCCGTTGTCACTGCCATCACCGAACATCACTCACCTGCAGATGTAGTTGCCGAGTTTACGCACCGAATCCAGCACGCCCGGCCTTCAGCCAGACAACCCGAATGTCTGCCTAAACAGCCTTTTTCGGCACTTACCAGCAATACCACACCTTGTGCAGATACGGTGAATTATGCTGACTAAACAAGAATACAGCCGGTATAGCCGGCATTTACTGCTCGATACATTCGACGAGCAAGCGCAGGAAGCACTGAAGCAAGCAACTGTTATGGTGTTTGGCGTAGGTGGTTTGGGTAATCAGGTAACAATGGCATTGGCAAGCGCCGGCGTTGGCAAACTGGTACTCATTGACGACGATCATGTGGACATTAGCAACCTGCCCCGGCAATGGCTTTTTGGTTCTGAAGAAGTGGGGAAAACAAAAGTGGATGCTGCCGCCCAACGCCTTAATGCTCTTAACCCGCACTGCAACGTACTAACAGTGCCCTTTGTAAACGACAAAGCTTGCATAAGTAAGCACTTGCAAACTACAGACATACTGGTCGACTGCACTGATAATCAAACAGCCCGTTTTTTTATTAACCGCTTGGCGTACACCCACCACATTCCACTTATTACCGCTGCGGCCAGTGGATTCATCGCCTCGGTGGTAGCACTTCAACCCTGGTTGAAAACCGGTTGCTACCAGTGTTTGAAAGACAGCGTAAACGATGTACAAACCTGTATCGACCAAGGTATTTACAGCCCGGTGGTGGCCATGGCCGGACAACTACAGGCCATGTTAACGCTAAATTTTCTTACCGGCGTGATACCAATTGATTGGGGACAACTAATCCGTTTCGATGCCAAAGGCTTTCGCTTACAACACTATACCCTGGCGCCAGATCCGGCTTGCCCTGTGTGTGGAGACTAACATGCAAGTATTTTTTAATGACGACCCGGTTGCCGTACCGAAAGAATGCAGCCTGGAAAAACTGGTGAGTGAACTCACCCCAGGCACCACAAAACTGGCAGTGGCGGTAAACCAAACCATTGTTCCACGCTCCCAGTGGACAAACTTTGCTTTATCGGAAAACGACAACATCGCCGCTTTTACTTTGGTTGCGGGAGGATAAACCATGCTAAATTTAGCCAATACGCCATTTTCCTCACGATTACTTACCGGCACAGGTAAGTTTGCATCCCCCGAACAAATGCGCGACGCCATAACAGCCAGTGAAAGCCAAATTGTGACACTGGCGCTAAAGCGACTAAATACTAAAGACACTAAGCAAGACTCAACCCTGGCATACTTGCAAGCTATGAACGTAACCTTATTGCCCAACACTTCCGGTGCAGGCAATGCAGAAGAAGCCATTTACGCCGCCAACCTCGCCAGAGAATTGCTGGGCACATCGTGGTTGAAACTCGAAATCCATCCTGATCAACGCTATTTATTGCCCGACCCTATAGAAACGCTAAAAGCAGCAGAAGCGCTGGTGAAAGACGGCTTCAAGGTGCTGCCGTATTGCAGCGCCGACCCCGTGCTCTGCAAGCGTTTAGAAGACGTTGGCTGCGCTGCCGTTATGCCACTAGGTGCGCCCATTGGCTCTAATCTTGGGCTTAAAACCCGTGATTTTCTCAGCATTATTGTGGAACAAGCGGCCGTACCGGTTATTGTCGATGCCGGCATTGGCAGCCCCAGTGACGCTTGCGCCGCCATGGAAATGGGTGTCGATGGCGTACTGGTGAACACCGCCATTGCCACCGCTCGCCAACCCATCGATATGGCCGTGGCTTTTGCCAAAGCCGTAGAATGTGGCAGACAAGCCTATCTTGCGGGTACAGCAAGCCGCCAGCATGAAGCTGCGGCCACAAGCCCGTTCACCACATTTTTGGATTCACTCCAATGACTATTGCCAGCACATTGATGGCGCATCAGTGGGACGATATCACCTTATCGATATACGGAAAAACTAAAGCAGATGTGCTTGCGGCGCTTGGTAACCCCAATCCGACCTGGGACGATTTTCTCGCGCTGATTTCGCCCGCTGCCGAGCCCTATGTAGCCACCATGGCCGAGCGAGCACAACGCCTGACTCGCCAGCGGTTTGGCAATACTGTTTCGTTATTTGTACCGCTGTATCTTTCTAACCTGTGCGCCAACGAATGTACTTACTGTGGGTTTACCATGAGTAATCGCATTAAGCGCACGCGCTTGAACCGCGAAGAAATTGCATGGGAAGTACAGGCTATAAAAGCCATGGGCTTTGATTCTGTGTTACTCGTAACAGGCGAGCACGAAACCAAAGCAGGCATGGCGTACTTCGAAGAGGTGCTACCGGTTATCACGCCCCATTTCAGTTCGGTGGCCATGGAAGTACAACCGCTTAGTGAAAACGAATATCAGCAACTTAAACAATGGGGCGTAAACACCGTGCTGGTGTATCAGGAAACTTACCATACTATGCGC
Organism: Alteromonas sp. AWQ4_252; assembly: GCF_056158205.1. Lineage (NCBI taxonomy): Bacteria > Pseudomonadati > Pseudomonadota > Gammaproteobacteria > Alteromonadales > Alteromonadaceae > Alteromonas > Alteromonas sp. AWQ4_252. The sequence continues at coordinate 359,469 of NZ_JBSWSV010000001.1, forward strand.
TACGGCCACTACCATTTGCGTGGCCAAAAAGCTGATTTCGATTGGCGTCTGCACACCCCGGAACGCTTAGGACAAGCAAGCATGAACAAAATAGGTTTGGGAGCCCTGCTCGGGTTGTCTGACTGGCGCACCGACAGTGCTTTCACCGCCTTACACCTTCAACTTTTACAACAGCGTTACTGGCAAAGCCGGTTTTCAGTCGCGTTTCCCCGCATTCGTCCCTGCACCGGCGGCGGCATAGCACCAGTGAATGCGATTACCGATAAGCAGCTGGTACAACTAATTTGTGCCTACCGGCTGTTTCAACCCGAAGTGGAGCTTACTCTATCTACCCGGGAAAGCGCTAATTTCAGAGACAACGTGGTGCCTATCGCCATCAACACTATCTCTGCTGCATCGCAAACACAACCCGGCGGGTACAGCGTACCCTCCACAGCCTTAGAACAATTTGCCACAGAAGACACCCGCTCGGTAGATGATGTGATTCAAGCCATGCAACGGCAACATCTCGACCCGGTATGGCACGACTGGCTACCGGGGTTTGGTTAGTGTCAGTCGTGCCTTGTTTTGTCTTGCCTTCTTTAATGCCAGGACACAATACCAATAGTGCCATGCCAACACAGGTACAGTACGACGACAATTTGAAGTAGCGTAAAGCCGCAGCACAAGGTGCGTAAAACCAGGTTCACAGCTAGTTTTCTATTGCGTATAAGTAAGTAGGCTGAATACGCCGTACCAAGTGCAAATAAAATGCTGGTGAACCACAACCCGACAGATACCACGCCAAGGCTGCCTAACCGGGTTATTGGCGACATCAAACCTAACAAAAGAAAAAGTAAAAAGCTCCAGGCCGATGCAAGGCTAATTAGCGTTGCCCTTCGGGTCAGTTCTGCACCTTCGCTTTTATAACGATTCTTCCACAACTTGTATATCCACACCGGCGTTACCAACGACAGTACTACAAAAAGTAGTAGCCAACACACCAATACAAACTTGTCGGTCAACGCTAAGAATGCTGATTCTTTTTTGAAAACCCTGTCTCCATAGTGAATAACCTTACCTAGTACAGGATCGTTCGCTTCAATCATAACAACCTCATTTTTATCGTTTTTCCACTTCCCCTTGCCAGCGTAATAAAGCTCACGATACCAGCCTGAAGGGAATACACTGGAAAATAAAGCTTGGTTCTCATTGACCACCAGTTTGTTTGATGAAGCAATGCGTTCCAGAAAGGCTATAGTTGGATTTCTGGGGTTTTGATAACGGTAGTAGCCGTGAAGGGCCTTGTTGGCGTGCTCATCGGTTTTTTCAAGCTCAGGCTTAGGAAACTTTGCGGTGAGATGGTCGCTTATCGCTTTCACCACAGCCCGAAACCCCGGGCCATTTTCGGTACTCTGTAGAACAACAAAGCCGGTGTTAAAGTCGGGGGAATAGGAAAACTCAGATAACCAACCTGGCAATGCACCGTCGTGGCCTCGAAAGCGCCAGCCGTTGTAGTACCGGGCATAGTTATAAACGCCGTAACCAGCCGGAAATACGCTTGCATTGGTACCGTGAGAATGTTCCATCCGTTCATAGCCTGAGGGCGACAATAGCGCTTCGTTGCGGTTCGCCAATGCCGATAGCAATGTTACCGCATCACTAATACTCATACTTAACCCGCCGGCGTAAGTCATGAGTACGGGTTTATAATCAACAGCGCTTCCCTTTGCGTAGCCTGTGGCCAGGTTCGCAGGGTTATTACTGTAGCTAGCACTATTGATGCTAAGAGGCGCAAAAATATATTGCTGAGCATAAACAGCAAATGGCATACCGGTAATCCGTTCAACAATAAGGGCAGCCACCACGGCAGCTGAGTTGGTATATGCATGTCTCGACCCTGGCGGCCAGCGGGATGTGCGGCTGTCAGCATCAACTGCCAGTGCATCTACAAGACTAAGACGGGGTTCATTATTGTAGGCAAACGCTTTTAACGAAATGTCACGCCACCCCGTGGTATTTTCAACCAAATGTAGTACTTTTAACGGGGCGGTGTCTCGCCAAGGGTTTTTAAAAGGTACATCGGGAACATGGCTCGCCAATGTATCATCGAGGTTTAACTGGCCTGACTCCACCAGCTGCATAATGGCAATGCCCACAATCATCTTGCTGACTGACGCTACCCGGTAAGCAGTGTCTGGCGTTACTGCATTATTGCTCTGTAGATCAGCCACACCAAATGTCGCAATGTGAGTGGCCCCGTTTTTATCTACTATCCCATAACTTACTGACGACAACCTGTGCTGTTGTACCAGCTTTTGTATTTTTTCATCAAGCGCCCCTACCCCATCCATTTGATGCTCTTCGGCTATGCCGTAGCAGCAAAATAGTAAGAGGAAAATTACGCCTGTTAATCTTAATAGTGTAGACAATGCTATGCTCCTGGTTACATTATGTGCTTTGAGAGATAGCATCCTTACCCAAGGTATTGACGTCTGGTAGGAAACTTTTGTGATGTCTTGTTATTATGCGATAAGATGGGATGTTCACAAAAAGTCACACTGATAAGCAGCTGATTTATGTCAAAAAAACCAGAAGAGACGACTATTTATGCCTTCGGCGATTTTCAGCTGAATACAGCTTCAGAACGGCTAATCAAAGGCGATGAATCTGTGGCTATAGAGCCTCAGTTGTACGCATTACTATGGCTTTTCATTCAGCATCCCGGCGTTATCTTGTCAAAGCCAGTAATAGAATCAGAAGTATGGGCGGGTCGCCCTGTATCAGATGACGCATTACGCGCAGCCATTAAAAAGCTCAGAGATGTACTTCAGGATGATGCCCGTGCACCCCGTTTTATTAAAACGATTCCCAAACAGGGTTTTAAGTGGCTAGCCAGGGTTGATGTAATACAAGAACCTGTCGTAAAAACGCAGAAAATCAAAACAACTACTCTTTGGTTAGTTTGCTTTGCAGCCCTTGCAGTGCTTGCCCTCGCGGGCTGGTATGGCTTTTCCACCCCCAACCCAAACAAAGCCAACCCCGACGGTGTGACTATTACCCGCCTCACCAACATGACTGGCTCTGAGGTTGACGCTGATTACAATGCCAGCAGCAATGTGCTTGCGGTAATACACCGGGATTCTCGTGGCAGCCCGCAACAACTTTACCTTAAATCGCTGAATAGTAATGTAATAACCCGGTTGAGTTGGGACAATGCCAATTACCATGACAGCTATTGGTCACACGATGGAAAAAAGCTGGTGTTTATGCGCCTGCATGAACATCGTGAAAACTGGTATATCGCCCATATCGATAACATGCAGAACGTCACACAACTCGATGCCATCACAAGCCCCTTGCTAGACAAAAAGTATGTCATTGGCTGGACAATCAATGACAATGGCCTCCTGTTAGCCGAAGAAATGCAGCCTGGAAAGCAGCACCGGATTTACGAATTTGATCTTACCTCAACAACAATAACGGCCCTGACCAACCCCAATGTGGCAGGCCGTGGCGATTACGCGGCCGCGCTTTCACCAGACGGAAGCAAACTTGCCATTTTGCGCGAAGAAGTCGCCAGAGAAGCCTCGTTACTCATCACTTCAATGAATAACGGCAACTTAGTGGCTAATCTTACCCTGCCTTTTGTGCCCAGCCGGTTAGTATGGACACCTTCTGGAAACACTGTCGCCATGAGCAGTTTTTACGGCGACCATTTGAGATATAGCGTGCTTGATGGCGCAACCAGTAGCACACCACACCTGCCTGAGAACAGTTTGGATTTTTTCGCTTCTTGCGGAGAAACCTGTTACATCATGCGCCAACATAACGGTAACTTCCTCGATCTTCAGGAAACGCCACTTTCCGCTCTTCACAATACAGAGTCTGACGCAGCAAGTTTGCCGCTAATAGGCAGCGGCAGGCTTATCAGACTTAACAACGCGCAGAATTACCCTCAATATTTACCGCAAGACAAAGGCGTATTTTTTGTTTCCCTACAGGGCAAACAACTGCTTTTTCAGCAATTAACTCAGCAGAACAGCGAGCGAACTATTGCCACACTCGACAGCCAGTTACGGTTGAACACCGTGGTGGTATCACCAGACGGTAGCCTGGTGGCAGGCTCGGCAAACGGCCGCTTGTTTATTAGTAGCCTGAGTAACGAGGAACCACTGCCCGTATCGTTTCTAACCAGCGCGCTGGAAAGGCATGAGAACCCGGTTTGGCATCAGAACGGCGAGCAACTTTACGTGTCGAGACTTACCGCCAATCAGCCGGATATTGTGGCGTTTGATGTTGCCAGTAAGCAGATAACACCTGTGGCCACTAACCTTTTGGCTTTCGCGCCAGTACCCCAGTCGCCGTCTCTGGCCATGGGTGTTACGGCAGATTTACAGGTGGTTACGCTAACGAATAACAACGGAGAGTGGCAACAAGAGTCAAATATAGGCAAGGTAACCTCCGCTTCTCCTAACCGCTGGTACCTTACCCATGATGCGCTTTATCACACTAAGTACCAGATCCCCGAGGCTTTCCTGTGCAAACTGTTATTGAAGCCGGTGAACGAAGAAGACTCGCAGGAGCAATGCTGGTCTGTGGGTGACAATCGCTTCCGTCTTCACTTCGATATTTCCTCCACCGAGGAAAAAGTGATGTTGGTAGAATCACTCAGTGCCCAAAGCGATATTATAAAGCTGAGCTGGTGAAGAACGTAAGTTCTTAATTAATCAGCTCCGCCTTCAACATTCGCTGGTTGCTTTGCCAGTGGTGATAACCCATTGATAGATAAATCCTGTAACGTCAAACCACGGTTAATATCAATGCCTGTATACCACCACTCGTGGGCATCAATGCTAATAGGCCCACGTACACGCTCGAAGAAGTGTGTAGGGAAGGTAAAGCCATCTATTTCTGTGTATTTAAGATAAGTGGTATCGGCATGTGCACCTTTTGTGGCATCGAAACCATCCAGGGTGATGTGTACCCGATAGGTTAACGTCGATTGTTTGTTTATCCATAACGTCACATAGTCCCGTTCTGACAAACCAAAACCCGGGCTTAACTGGGCGTTGATGCGATAATACGCAGTGCCGTCTTCAGTGACATCCGGCAACCTTTTCCAGTTATGTACCCGGTCATGTAACGCTAATGGCCCAAGGGTAAACAGGTAAAACGCGTCAGCGGTAAGTGCAGCTGCCGCATTTTTCTGTTCGTCGTTGGTGATCTCGCCGTTATACGCCACTTTTACCACTTTTGGCGCTCGATAAACCTGCTTGTTTCCGCCCTCGCCCTGATAGTTTGCAAAATACAACTGCTCGCCTAACAACAATCTTTCTTCCGATTGCTGCCGATAGTCGGCATCTGCAATTAACGGCTGAATTTGTGTAACCAGAAAGTGCCACTCGCCATCTATTGCTACGTTTAAATCGTTTAAATCACTAAGCCTGTCGCCGCCGTGTTTTGACAGTGTGAGTGCAAAGATGTCGTCAGCCGTGCGGTTGTCAGGCAGTTGTTGTAAAGCCTGTTCAAACTGGGGCGACGTTTTCGCACACCCGCCACAAATCAATGCCAGTGCCAACAATACATATTTATTTGGCAATTTATTCAATGAACCGGTGAGAGGAAACCCCATCTTGATTCTCTATAACTGTAATGCATGTGTATCTTTTATACAGCGAAGCGAGTGTTGTGGATTATTAACGTAAGTTCATGAACACAAACGTTGCTATCGCGAAAAGTACGCAAAAGTATACGCAACAGACATATTGTTAATTTCCTGTTGCAAACACAAATGAAAGAGACTATTTTTTAATCACTCACGCGTAATGGCTGTCACGTGGAAATTCAAGGATGAAAGAGACAGCATTGACGCTACCCCGCATTTAGCATTAGTGCTCTCAAGAATAACAAGAGGCACAGTGCCATGATTAACCTACTCGAAACGTTAATTGCCTTCATCTCACTTATGTTGATGATGAGTTTGCTTGTCACCACCACCTTAAAAGCACTGAACTCTGGTGATTTTATAAAGTACTGGATCATGAAAAACGGCATGAAAAAGCTTGCCGAACATATTGCGCAGGAAACCTCGAAAGAAAAGGAGATTCAAAAAGAGATTCAATCGTCAATTGATACCGCTATCGGAAAGGGTATTGCGCGAACCAGAAATGCGTACACGTCTTTTGACGAATTGTACGATACCTACAAACAAGCACCAGGCAGCACGCTAGACAAAGAAAAAGTTGAAAGCTGGTTTACGTTAGTTGAAGACGAAACCAGAGGACTTTTTAAAACCTATTCAGACATCAGCGCCTTTTTAATAGCTGCCGCGTTCGTCTTTATCTTACAACTTGATGCAATCAACATATTTAACGAGATACAGAATAAGCCAAACGGAGAACCTCAGGAAATTAGTGCGTCCGCAGAAGTTCTTACAGACATAGACACTGACAAATCAAGTAGCGATGACGCAAGCATTCCTAGCGGGTTGGAAGCCTTTCCAAATGGGCTAACACTAGATTTTTACCTGGAACACTGGGCCGGCCTGCTGATCAGCACAATTCTCATCAGTTTAGGTGCACCATTTTGGTTTAACACGCTGAAAAACGTGGTGGGTTTGAAAGATGCTGTAGCTATGCGTTATGAGAAGAAAAAAGAGTAGATGGCCAACTAAAAAAACGAACAAGGAACTGAAATGGCAGGACGAGCTAATAATAACATTTACCAATTTATGCAGGACATTTACGGCCCCGATATGAGGGGCAAAACGGATGCTGACACCAAAATAGCTTGGCTTTCCTGGCCGCCTGACATTTTTTGTATTACTTCGATTTTGTTTGATACCTCTGGTTGGTATCGGCTAGTTGTTGAAAGCCCCCCTCTGTTTCTTTCTAAAATTAAGAAACATGAAATTCCATGCTGGCTGACTAACCCTCAGTGGACGGAGGAAATTCAAGAGTACGCCAATGCATGGCAACTCTGGCTTCATATGATACAACTGAAGAAAATTAATCGTCTTAAAAGCACTGAAATCCTGGAACTTGACCCAGAGAATATTTCTATTCAGAAAATTGCAGCAACAATAAAATCAATTGAAAAAACAACACCTAATTCTATAAAACACGTTAAGACAAAAAGCTTCCAACGCTTACTTGTTAAGTTTCACCGTTTTTGGGAAGGCACAAAAGTAAGATCCCTTGATGAACTTGTAGAAGACGACAGTATTTTTTACGACATCAAAAGCAGCCAGCAATTGAATTCAAAACATAAAAGGGCAAGCGAAACGAAGGATAAAAAATATATACAATTCATTGTAGACGTAATCGAAATGCACGCCATTGCTGATCTGGTTTCGTGCAATTTGGGCGTTGTTCGCCCAGGTGAGAGTAAGCGTGGGGTGTTAGAACTAGAGGCTAATACGATGTTGTTGTCAGAGGGTACGCTATCACGGGTATCCAAAGCCCACGGTATTGTTTTGCCAAAACTACGCACACCAAAGGTGGGACTCTCTCTGCGCTCAATGTCACATAATTTATCGTTCATAAAATCGGAAGTAGATGTAGTGTGGCGGACACTTCCGTGGATGAACCTAGACGAAAACACGCTCAATATTGTCATTATTCCTAAACCCACGAAAATAGACAAAAGCTGGTTTAAGCCCATCGTACCAAGATTCAGAGCGTCTTTTGATAGCGCGAGGTATTTTGCCTTTGAACCCGACGAAAATTCAGACAGTCAGTATTCCGCCTTTGTACGAGAAGTAAGCCAAATCATTGAGTCCAGCCAGCGGCACTGTAAAAGGGTTCACATGTTAGTTCTACCAGAGCTTGCACTGTCAGAATCGGAACTAGACCATTTGAAGAAATATCTGTTCTTAAATTTTCCGAACGACCAAATTCCGTTAGTAATAGCGGGGGTAAGATCAGACAACAATGTAACTGATGACGAGTTTAAGGAACTCAATAACAGTGCGAAAACAGTGAGAAACCGCGTGGTCTTGAGCGCCTATTTTGCAGGCAGGTGGTACGACTTATATCAAGATAAGCATCACCGCTGGCGTTTAGACTCCAGTCAGATTGAAAACTACGGGCTATCTGGATTCTTACCTGGTGGCGGTAGTTGGTGGGAAAATTCATCCATTCCAAAACGGAAAATAGCATTTTTAAGCGCAACCGGTTGGTTTACGCTTTGCCCACTCATTTGTGAGGATCTCGCACGAGTTGAACCCGTTTCTCGGGTGATAAGAGGTGTTGGGCCTAACCTGGTCGTTGCGGCATTATTGGATGGTCCACAAATGAAAGCGCGGTGGCCCGCCCGTTACGCCACTGTATTTGCTGAAGACCCAGGGTCGTCAGTGCTGACCGTAACGGCATTAGGAATGTGCAAATTATCGCAACCCAAAGGAGAAACATTTAAGCCCATCATCGCGTTGTGGAAAGATCAGGCCGGGTCGTTTGAAGAAATATCCATTGAAAACGATTCTGCCGCCGTAATGCTAACGATAGAAGGCATAAAAGATACAGAATACACCGCTCACGGCATTGGCGACAACGCTGCAGCAGGAGTACTGTCGCTGCGCAATGTGCATCAGATAAAACTGTCAGAAACAACTGAACCAGCGCCCAGTGCCAGCATAAGCTATTCGGCAGAGAGTGATCCCTGCATCACGTACCTGAAAGCTTTCATGGAAGACGACGATGATAGCCGAGAGCAACATCTCAAAGAATTGTCGATGTTTACCTATTTGGTAAATTTTTTCCTTTTCACCTCTACAGATCTGGTATCAGGTCAAACCTTAGATGCTGAAGAGAGCTCACTAGAACACGCTCTAGAAAACGAAGGTAAAGGTAATGGAAACCTCTCTAACAGTATAACTTTGTTCCTGTTCTACAAGGTTTGCTGCCTTACCAGAGAAGCAAATCGAAACAATAAAGTTGACAAGAAAACATCAATTAAAGATATAAAGGGCAAAATTCAGGAATTAGCTGAAACCATACGCAACGCTGAATGCGGTCAAAGCGTGGCACATTTACTTTTCGTGTGCTGCCTGCTCTGTGACTTCTTTGATAGCGCAAAATCTGAACGAGATGCTTTCTTACATTATAAGAAAAAAGATTATGAACCAGAATTCGAAAACATCCGACAAAAAACCCAACTCAAAATTGCCTATTTGGACAAATTAAAGTCTATCGCCCAAAACTTCATACCTGGCAAAGAAGGCGCAAATCAATATAGCGATGTTAGGACACATATTGACGAGATGAAGCTCAGCTCGCTGGTAGTTGATGAGCTGGAATTAATGAACAAAATGAGTGTTGTGCGATATGCACAATCTGTTTCGTTGGGTGTTCTTTGGGGTATTTATTTACACCTTTCGACAACCACGAACATTAGTGCCAATGATACTCGTGCCAATAAGCTTATGGAGGAAATCGACAAGTTATATTCCTTCTCAAAAAAGCCATATGAAATAAACGACCAACCAGATACATAAGGACGATTGTGATGACCAATGAAGAAAAAATAAACAAGCTAGCATCTGCATACACGGAAGGCGAATTGGCACTATTTTTAGGTGCCGGAGTATCTATGGCAAGTGGCTTTCCCAGTTGGAATCAGTTGGTGCTAGCGATGTATTACAGTGTTGTTAGCGATACCACAGTTAAAAAAAACGAAAGCGCTAAAGGATGGCGTCCCTTCCCTAACTACTTGTATGCAATGGCTGAATGGCATTTACGTTCTTTAGGCGAACCGCTAGATGTTACCTCAAGAAAGATTCGTAATTTTTACCAGGATAACGAAGAAAAAGACTTCTTCGATGATTTTCGAAGTGTGCTATACGGCGCTTTTCGCGTTGATGATTCAGGCAAGTTCTATTTACCTGATGCCAGTGAAATTAAGAACAAAAACAAGACACTCGCTGAAGTAGCCACCTTGTGTGAGGGTAAAGTGGCTGAGGTAATTTCTTACAACTACGACGAATTACTTGAAACAGTAATAGATAAAGATAAAAGACACTGTTGCAGCATTGTCTCTTCTAAACAAAAAGTGAAAGATGAGTCACTACCTATTTTTCATGTTCATGGTTTTGTGCCTTCTCAGCGTGCTCAAGACGACGAAATCCAGCGCAGTATTGTATTCACCGAGGACCAATACAATGGCGTTGCTAACGATCCGTATTCGTGGAGTAACATTGTTCAGCTACAAGCCTTATCAAGTAAAACTGTTCTTATGATAGGGCTCTCTCTTACTGATAAGAACATCCGCCGGTTATTGGACGCTGCCCAGCAGGGCCCACGAGAAAAAAACGTATTTGCCATCCTTCCTAAACAGCAGGCCCCCGAGCTTAAAGACAGCGATATCGACCAAATTGACAACATGGCTCGATCGTATCTCGACAACTTCTCCGACTCTGCCATAAAAGCAGGTTTCAAAAGCAGTAGAGATAGCAAGCGAAATGAGCAGATTAAGGAGATATTCTCTGCCCTCAACAAACAGGATGTATTTAATGCGGAAAACGCTTTTGAGGAAATCGGGGTCACTCCCATTTTCGTAGATGACATAAGCGAGATTCCTGCGAAATTAAGAAAAATACACGAAGGGCACTAGCCCCCTTGCCACAACATTCAACCACCAACAAAGACACGCAGTCTCGTCTTATTAAATAGGGAAATAATAGCGATGACCAAACTCTTTACCATAGGCGACAGTATTTCACAGGGCTTTATGTCTGGTAGCGCCGCCAATACACACCTCAGTTACAGCACCTTACTAGCCGATGCGCTAGGCGAAGAAAATTACCGGTATTACAAGTGGGACGAACGTTACAAAACGAAAGTCGATCTTGAGCGCATTCTACGCGCGCTGGAGCGTAAATTTGGCTCTAACATTCGCGGTTTGGAATGGCTAAGCGTGTTTTCAGTGATCAACGGGATTCTCGATCAGGCTGAAGATTTTTACGAACGCGGTGACGGCAAACTCGGTAAGCCGGTAGGTAGCCAACATGACAAAAAAGGCTTTCACAATGTGGCTGTGGAAGGTATGGACGTAGGAGATGCGTTTAAGGTAACGCCGAAAACGTGCCGGGAAACCATTGAACAGAGTAAAAATGCCGGTGACGGCTACTTACACGCTGTTAGCAACCCCTTTTCTCGCAATGCATACCGTATATTGAACCCGCAAGGTGAAGACGCCGAAGATGAATTCGGCGATTACAGCGCCGTAACCTGGCTGAAACACTGCGCGGAAGAAGAGGGAGTGGAAAACCTGTGTTTATGGTTAGGGGCAAATAACGCCTTGGGTACCGTGCTCGATTTAAAAGTGTCCCCCACACCGAATAAACCCCAGGAAGTCATTGATGCGCCCCGCTCAGAGCGACTTAAATGGAACTTATGGCAGCCCGATGTCTTTGAAGAAGAATACAAGACGCTGCTTGACGAAGTTGTAGCCGCCATGGAAAACAACAAAGAAGAAGACTGGAATGTGTTTGTTGGTACTGTGCCTTTGGTTACTATCGCGCCCCTTGCCAAAGGCATGGGCGAAAAACGCATGATGAATGACCCCTCCAGACCAGGTAAACAGTCATTGTATTACGAGTTTTATTCCTATTTTCCCTTCACAGAAAGTAATGCAAAGAAAACAGGGAAGTATTTGCCATTTCGCGATGCTGTGTTTATCGACAAGACCATTGTTAAGTTCAACGAAATCATTAAGTCGTTAGTGGAAGAGGAAAACAAAAAATATGACAAACCCCGTTTCCACATTGTAGATATTGGTACTGCATTAACTTCGATGGCCTGGAAACGCAACCTTGGTCAACCTACTTACCAGTTGCCCGATGAACTGGAATTTGTTTACCCGCCAATTGATACAAAATATTACGACACCACCGAAGATGGTGATATTAGATCAGGCGGTATTTTCAGTTTGGATGGCGTTCATCCCACTTCTATTGGCCAAGGCATTATTGCCTGGGAATTTTTAAAAGTGATGCAGCAAGTTAACCCATCGCTGAAAGACAAAACCCTTCCATGGGACAAAATCATTGCAAGCGACTCCCTTCGTGAAAAACCCATTACTTTGATGCAGGAACTTTATGAGCACGAAAAGCTCATCAATTTTATCGCATCAATAGGGAACGTATTGAACATCAGAGATTAATTTTCGAAACAACGGAACACTTCCTGAACCTTCACAGGAATAAACCTGTTTACATACCGGCATGCGCGTAATTTACGCACATGCCGGTAGTAGCTCGACCCGCCTACGAACCTTAGGATGCCTAAACAGTCTATGCTTACCGTCTGGCTTGAAGTTCATGTGCAGCTGCCGCTGCCAAAAAGCCAGAGCGCGTTTTATATTGAGGGTCGGTACTGGCAAGTGCATCAATCTGACGAATTAAATACTCGGGCAAAGTCACGTTTATTTTTTTTGACTTCCCTAAATAAGGGGTTAAGTCAATCTCAATAAACGACCAGATAAACTTGTCAAACTCAGTGTTATTTTTATGAGAATCAATGCTCCCAGGTTTTGGTATAGGATCACCTTCTTCTCTACACATATCAAGAAAGCCCTCGAGAGCTTCTTTTGCATTACTAATCGCTTCATCTAATGTTTCACCCGCTGAATAGCACCCTGCTATATCCGGGAACACCACACCGTAAGCGGTGTCGCCGTCTGGTTTCTCCACTGCAATCGGATATTTGCTGAACATATTCTCTACCGTTATTTTACAGCTATTATTATTTTTGTTGCTTTGTTAAGTCATGTAGTTTGAAAACTGACCCGGCTATTTAAGCTGGGCATCTTTCAAAATGCGGTTGGCCGTACCAACGGGTAAATCTTTTTTAGGGTGCGGGACCGTGATTTTGATTTTCTTATCCGGATGTTTAAAGTAATGGTGTGACCCTCTTACTTTTACTTCATACCATCCTTCACTTAATAGTAAATCAATAATAAATTTAGAGTTCATAATAACCCCAATAACTCCAACCATCAAGAATATAGTAACTCCAGTAACTCTGGCTTTTCATATAACAAGCCTTTCTCCTTTCACCCATAAATTTAGGAGCGTACGCTTTCATTTTTTATTAATAAATTTATATAGTTAGTTTGGAAATTGTCATGCTATTTTAAACTGGCGTATAAATAGCGAAAGCTGACTTGAAGTACAGATGTTGTTTGTTTAGGGGCAAAGTCAATATGCTCCTTGCGTTAACCCAAATTGATTTCGCTCAATATTCAACCAAATCACGAAAAACTGCCTACACTATTGTAACAACCTAGTTACAACTTAAGGTTCTCTAAATGTGGTTAAGAAATTTCAGTTTAATACAACGTCTGATCATTATTGTGGCTTTAATAACTCTTTTATTTGTAGCGCTAACCGTTGTTGTGCTTTACAAACATCACGAGTCTCTTAAGCAAAAATCTTATGAAGAAAACCAGCACCTTGTCGAAGTAGTTCATTCCATGCTTGGGAGCTTTGCCGCTCGTAATGACATTGACGAGACCACAGCAAAACAGCAGGCACTGATAGCAGTAAAAGCTTTGCGCTATGACGGCAGCAACTATTTTTGGATACAAGATCAAACCCCTAAAATGGTAATGCACCCGATTAAACCAGCGTTAGACGGGCAAGACCTTCGCACTTTCAAAGACGGTAACGGTAAAGCTTTTTTCGTAGATATGGCTAAGCGGATAAAATCTAACGGAGAAGGCTTTGTGGATTACGTGTGGCCCCTACCGGGCGAAGAAACGCCAATAGATAAGATCTCCTTTGTAAAAGAGTTCAAACCCTGGGGGTGGACAGTAGGCTCAGGGATCTACCTTGCGAATTTAGAGGAAGACTACGCTCATTTACGCAACCTCATTGTTATTTTCTGCATAGTGAGCGTGGCGCTCGTTGCGCTTCTGATCTTTGTGATCGGCGGCAGCATTGTTACACCGGTTCATGAAGTGACCGAGCGCATGAAAGATATTTCTCAGGGCGAAGGTGATTTAACCCGATCTTTACCAGAAACAGGCAAGGATGAAGTTACCCGCCTCGCCCGCTATTTCAATGAATACACCGAGAAAATGCGGCAATCTTTACTGGGTGTTCGCCAGCATATAAACACGCTTGCACAACAGGCAGAGTTGGTGGAGAACGCAAGCAGAAACAGCAACGCTCAGGCACAAACACAAAATGAAAATATGCTACAAGTGGCGTCTGCTATGGAGCAAATGACTACGCAAATCACTGAGGTGAATAATAATGCCGACGTTGCTGAGAAAGTCACAAATAATGCTCAAACTCATATGCACAACGGCGCGGCCGTGGTGGATACAACTGTTCAAAATATTCGCTCATTAACATCTGATATTGAAAGCGTGAGTAGCGTGGTAACTGAACTTGCTGCGCAAACCAACAACATAGGTGCAGTGCTTGATGTTATACGCGGCATTGCTGAGCAAACTAATTTACTTGCGTTGAATGCAGCGATAGAGGCCGCTCGCGCAGGTGAACAAGGGAGAGGTTTTGCAGTGGTTGCTGACGAAGTACGCAGTTTGGCAAGTAAAACCGGCAAAAGCACCGATGAAATTCAAGCGATGATTGAAAAACTGCAGAGCGATGCGAGAAATGCAGTTAACGCCGTCCAAACAAGTCAGGCTGCTTCTGCCAGGACTGTGGATCATGCAATACAAGCCAACCAAAATTTGCAGGAAGCGCATGGGTTGATGACAGAAGTATCGGGAACGAGTAGTGAAATTGCCAGGGCAACAGAGCAGCAAGCCGAGGCAGCATCCGAAGTGAATTTACGAATCAATTCGCTTTCTGAAGCAGCCAATATCAGCTTGCGCACCGCCGATGAATTAGCTTCTGCAAGCAAGGCGTTACGAGTGAGTTCGCAGGCAATAATGGATATTGCAAACCGCTTTAAGCTGTAGGTAAGGCAACTATCTCGATAGCTTTTTGCCAGCGAAGAACAAAAGTCAAAAGATAGTATTGCAAGAAAAGCTAAACTAGCGGGCTTACTTTAAGCCCGCTTGAAAATCGGTTTACTCTGTAGTTACCGGGTGTGCCAGCGATTTCAACTTCGCTTTAAGTAAGGCTACAAAGCCATCTTCGTCTTTAGGACTGTCCGGGTGCTTAGGCCATACCGCCATAAATTGGTAGCTTACGCTTTTGGCAGGTTTGAACTGGATTAAATAATCGTGTTCGCCCTCAAACTTACCCGAAATATCATCTACTTCATAAAACAACGCCATACCCAACTCATCATCTTCGCCGAGTAAACTCTGCTTTCCATAAGTGGCAATGACACCCCACCCGTCCATTTCAAGCTCAATGTGATTTACATTTTCGTGCTTCACCACACCGGTTACCAAATCATCGACAGGCACTGACAAATCCATGTTCACCGTTGTGGTTGGGTCTCCAGCATGAATTGCGTAGTTGGCTGTTACATCCACAACCTTATTATTGGCATTCCACCCTTGGTAATGGACGTAAAAATCTGCAGACAATTTGTTGTCGTTACCTAGATTCCAACTCATTTCATCGACATTCTGAAGGTGCATCACTGTATCTCCTTCTAACCGACCAAACGAACCCAGGCCCAGAGATTTGCCAACTTTTAGCGCATCGCCTCCCCAATCATTAAGCTCGTGATAACTACTGTAGCCATCCTGTCCAACTTGATGCAGAACCGGGGTACGACCTGTTTTAACAAAGATATCCGTACCGTTTCGCCAATCTAAGTAGAGTCGATAACCCATCAGGTCATTTTCCCAGCCCGGCCCTTCATACCGCAAGTAGTAGGAATGATCGGTAAGCTGTTCTGGCGCGGTAAAAGACTCAACATTCTCAAAGTCAAAACCTTCAGCCTCGTAAGCGGTGCCGTTCCATTCTCCATTTTGCCGAATTGATAATTCTGCATACACCACATCAGGCGCTGATTCGCCGTCGTCAGATAATATCAAAGGCAGCGTTTCACCTGGGTTAAGGGTAACTAGAACGTTTAATATATCTTTTCCTTGTCCGTCGATTGTCCATTCCGATGGAAAATTAACAATTTTTTTTCCGACGGCTTCGTCACCTCCCAGCGATGAAGCAGGCAGCGAAATCAATTGCGGAATCGCCGCCCCCGCAGGGGAGTTCGAAACGATAACCGAAACGTTCTCATTGCCTGTAACATTTTGATTATCAATATTTTTACTATTAGTATCCTGACGTTCGCCCGGACTACAAGCAACCGCAGACAACGCCATAATAATACTTAGCGGTAGGGATAGTTTCTTCATTTTTCGCTCCTTAAAAGGGGTGTCGTGGTTGTAAATACTTTGCACTAATATATTGACAATTGCCACCGGTGGCAATTATTTTAAATGTTGTTAACATTGTTAAATGCATGTGGCTGAAATTTTTGTGATGAAAAATCAATCAACTCGGCAACTGCATCATTCATTCATCATAAGAGGTAAAAGTGCTATGCCAAATTTCAGTTTATCCGGAAAACGAGCTCTGGTGACAGGCGCAAGCCGGGGAATTGGTCAGGCTATGGCTATCGCACTCGCTGAGTCCGGTGCCGATGTGATATGCGCCAGTTCCCGAGAAGGCGGCTGTGCAGACACAATGGCAAAAATTAACGCGCTGGGTACGGTAAAGGTTACCGAATTACACGCTGACTTATCTGATTTATCGCAAGTGCAAACTATGGCAGACAATGCACTTACTGTTTGGAATGGCATTGATATTCTTGTGAACAATGGTGGCACCATATTCCGCAGCCCAGCGGTAGACTTTCCCTTAGATGAATGGCAGCACGTACTTCGCGTGAATACCGACGCAGCCTTCTTACTCAGTCAGCAAATTGGCAAACACATGGTTGAAAAAGGCAGCGGCAAAATCATCAACACCGCCTCTATGCTGAGCTACAGCGGCGGTATTACTGTGCCTGCTTATACCGCCAGCAAACACGCTATTGCCGGGCTGACCAAAGCCCTCGCCAATGAGTGGGGCAAGAACAATGTTCAGATTAACGCGATAGCACCCGGTTACATTCGCACAGATAACACCCAGGCGTTGCAAGACGACGAAGGCCGAAGCAAGGAAATAATATCTCGTATTCCTGCTGGCAGATGGGGTGAAACCGAAGACTTAAAGGGAGCACTGGTGTTTTTAGCCAGTGAAGCCAGCAATTACGTCAACGGGCACATACTTGCTGTTGACGGTGGCTTCCTCGCCCGCTAACTAATACAGGAACACAATCATGACAACCGAGTTCGAAATACGCTACGCAGTTGGCCAGCGGGAAGTTAAGGCGTACGACACCACCGAGCTTCGCAACGCCTTTCTTGCTGATAAACTTATGCAGCCAGGAAAAATATATTGGGTTTATAGTCATTACGAGCGTTTTATGGTGGGCAGTGCCGTGCCCGTTGAACAGCCTCTCACGTTGGAAACCCTTGACGATCAGCTAAAAATGGACTTTTTTACCGCGCGCCGTGAAGTGGGAGTGATAAACGTCGGGGGTGAAGGTACGGTTACTGTTGGCGATACCACCTACTCACTAGCCCGGGAAGAAGCACTGTACATCGGCAAAGACAACCCTTCCGTTGTGTTTGCCTCTGTTGATTCGGCCAATCCGGCAAAATTTTATCTCAATTCCGCACCTGCCCACCACGCGTACCCGTGTAAGAAAGTAGGGAAAGGTGACGCCAATGTATTGCATCTTGGCAGTCAGGAAACCTGCAATGAAAGAGACATAAACCAATTGCTGATTAATACCGTGGTAGACACGTGTCAGTTACAAATGGGCCTTACCAGACTGGCTCCGGGTAGCGTGTGGAACACCATGCCTGCACATCAGCACGATCGCCGCAATGAAGTGTACTTTTACTTCGACCTCGCCAAAGGACAGGCAGTAAGTCACTTCATGGGTGAACCAAATGAAACACGACATATTTTCGTTCAAAACGAACAAGCGGTATTGTCTCCCCCATGGTCAATTCATTGCGGCGTGGGAACAGCTAACTACGCGTTTATCTGGGGTATGGCCGGGGAGAATCTCGACTACGATGACATGGACAAATTCCCCCCAGATGCACTTCGATAAGAATTAGAGGTATATATGTTTCGCCAGAAGGCTGTTTTACTTGTTTTGCTTGGTATATTCATTACCGCGCTAAGCGGCTGTACCACCGAGCAGGACGACAATGTTGTCACGTTGCGACTGGGGCATTCACTCGACACCCAACATTCGGTACACAAAGCAATGGTGTATCTGGGAGAGAGGCTTGAAGAATATTCCGGCGGCACGATGCAAGTAGCCATTTATCCGGGAAGTCAACTTGGTACCGAACGGGAACTTATTGAATTATTGCAAATTGGCTCGCTGGATATGACAAAAGTGTCTGCCAGTCCCCTGGAGGGCTTTGCGCCGGAAATGCAGATTTTCAGTATTCCCTATGTATTCAGAAACAACGAACATTTTTGGAAAGTGCTGAACAGTCCGATTGGTGCAGACCTCCTCACTGGCGTAGAAGCATTCAAATTAAAGGGAATTGGCTATTACGATGCAGGCAGTCGAAGTTTTTACACAAACGACCGCCCTATCCATACCCCAGCTGATTTAAAAGGATTAAAAATTCGGGTACTCAATAGCCCGACTGCTGTTAAAACTGTGCGCGCCCTGGGTGGTGCGGCAACCCCCGTTTCCTGGGGAGAGCTCTACACAGCCCTGCAGCAAGGAGTGGTTGAAGGTGCTGAAAATAACCCCCCCAGTTATTACTTGTCCCGTCACTATGAAATTGCCCGCTATTACTCGCTCGACGAACACACGTCTGTTCCCGATGTCATGCTGATGTCATTGAGAACCTGGCAAAACCTCACCGCTCAGCAGCAAGAATGGGTTCGCATGGCAATGGCCGACTCAGTTGCTCATCAACGTGAATTATGGCAGGCCTCTACCGAAGAATCGTTGGCAAAAGTAATTGAAGATGGCGTCGAAGTTATTTACCCCGACAAGCAACCTTTCCTGGATGCCGTAAAACCGTTCCACGACAGCTACAAGGGTACTGAAGTGGGTGAACTGCTCGAAGAAATTAAGGCGATGTAACGCATGCGTAATTTAGTGAAGTTTATAGACAACACGCTGGCTGCAGCACTCATTCTGGCTATGGTGAGTATTCTTCTCGTTGTAGTGTGGCAGGTTATATCCCGCTATTTACTGCAGGATCCGGCCTCGGCAACGGAAGAACTTTCACGCTTTCTTCTTATTTGGATTGGTATTTTGGGCGCTGCTTACGCCTATCGTCAAAAAGTCCACCTGGGCTTCAACCTGTTCGTTCACAAGCAATCTGCGCAAAGGCAAAAATTAATCATGACCTTTGTGGAACTGTTGGTAATGACATTTTGTGTTGCCGTCCTACTTATTGGTGGTAACGCATTGGTGAACCTGACACTGGATTTGAACCAAATTTCTGCAGCCCTGGGCGTTAAAATGGGGTGGATATACACAGTTCTTCCCATCTCCGGAGCACTAATGGTGTTGTATAGCGGGGTTAATATATACAACCTTTGGATAGACGAATCGCAGGAGCCACTGTAATGGAAGTAACAGCAATAATTCTCATCGTTGGCTTCTTCTTTTTTCTGCTTATTAACGTTCCGGTATCAATGAGTATCGGGCTGGCCACACTGATTGCCATGTTAATGAGCGTCGAATTTGAACCCGCTGTAACCACCATGGCCCAGCGAATGGCAGGCGGACTGAACAGCTTTGCGCTACTGGCTATTCCGTTTTTTGTGATGTCGGGCCTTATCATGGGCAGAGGCGGTATTGCTAAACGCCTGATAGAGTGCGCGATGGCACTTATCGGTGCCCTGCCCGGCGGCCTGGCTCTGGTAAATGTCGTGTCTTGTATGCTTTTCGGCGCAATCTCGGGTTCTGCTGTGGCTGCCTGCTCTGCGATTGGTAGTTTTATGCTGCCTGAAATGAAGAAAAAAGGCTATGACCCGAATTTCTCTGCTGCACTTACTGCTGCCGCGGCAACTACGGGGATGCTTATTCCGCCCAGTAACATTTTGATTGTATATGCCATTGCAAGTGGAGGTGTGTCTATTGCTGCTTTGTTTATGGCAGGATACATTCCTGGCATTATGGTAGGTTTGGCGCTGATGCTGGTGTGTTACGTGTGGGCAAAAATTAAAGGCTACCCGCTTTCAGATCGACTACCGCTAAAAGTGGTGGTAGAGAAACTATTTGCCGCCATGCCCAGTTTGTTTCTTATTGTGCTGGTTATTGGTGGAATTGTCGGCGGTATTTTCACGGCCACTGAAGCCGGAGCCATAGCCGTGATTTATTCGCTGATCCTTTCAGTAGGTTTTTACAGGGAAGTGAAAGTAAAAGAGCTCCCAGGCATTTTTCTTAAATCAGCAGAAACTACTGCAATTGTAATGTTACTCATTGCAGCTTCCACAGCAATGTCCTGGTTGCTGTCGTTTGAGAATATTCCACAGGCACTTAGTGAGGCATTGTTAGATTTAAGCGACAACCCTATTGTTATTCTCCTGCTCATTAATTTACTACTTATTATAGTGGGCGCATTTTTAGATATGACGCCGGCGGTACTTATTTTCACTCCAATATTCCTGCCAGTGGCTATGCAATTGGGCATGTCTCCACTGCAATTTGGCATAATGATCGTACTCAACTTATCTATTGGGTTGTGCTCACCACCAGTGGGTGCCGTCCTTTTCATTACCTGCGCCATTGCCAAAACAAAACTTGAAAATATCATCAAGCCTTTGCTGCCACTCTACGCTGCAATGTTTATGGTATTGATGCTTGTGACCTATTTCGCTTGGTTCTCAGAAGCATTACCCAACGCGCTCGGTTTTTAAGAGCCCCCATGGATGAATTCGCGGTGTGTTAAGCACAGGAGACTTATTCAGCGAGCAGGAAGGCATGAGGTGAGCTTACTTAAAAGCCCTCTGCCGCATGGATGCGGCAGTTGAGCCCCCATGGATGGGTTAACGGCGTGCTTTGAAGTGAGTT
Organism: Alteromonas sp. AWQ4_252; assembly: GCF_056158205.1. Classification (NCBI taxonomy): domain Bacteria; kingdom Pseudomonadati; phylum Pseudomonadota; class Gammaproteobacteria; order Alteromonadales; family Alteromonadaceae; genus Alteromonas; species Alteromonas sp. AWQ4_252. The sequence continues at coordinate 380,492 of NZ_JBSWSV010000001.1, forward strand.
CGCCGCCTGCTTTCCGACAGCGAGCACCCATGGATGAGTTCGCGGTGTGTTAAGCACAGGTGACTTATTCAGCGAGCAGGAAGGCATGAGGTGAGCTTACTTAAAAGCCCTCTGTCGCACGGATGCGGCAGTGGAGCCCCCATGGATGGGTTAACGGCGTACTTTGAAGTGAGTTCGCCGCCTGCTTTCCGACAGCGAGCCCCCATGGATGAGTTCGCGGTGTGTTAAGCACAGGTGACTTATTCAGCGAGCAGGAAGGCATGAGGTGAGCTTACTTAAAAGCCCTCTGCCGCATGGATGCGGCAGTGGAGCCCCCATGGATGGGTTAACGGCGTGCTTTGAAGTGAGTTCGCCGCCTGCTTTCCTACAGCGAGCCCCCATGGATGAGTTCGCGGTATGATTTACAAGGATTTTCGTTGTTTTGCCCGGGTTTATAAAGCTAAACTAAGAGAGATTTCGTAAGCTTAGTACAAGAAATAATAAAGCTTAGGTTCTTGCGCGCCAAAAACTGCGCTTTTAAAAAGTGAATAATAATGGAAAAACGTCCTACAATAAACGATGTTGCCCGCCTTTCCGGTGTGTCTAAACGCACTGTTTCCCGCGTGATTAACGGTGCGACCAATGTCGGCACTTCTACTCGGGAAAAGATACAAAAAGTAATTGATGAACTTGGCTTTTCCCCAGATAAGCAAGCGCGAGGGCTGGCAGCCAGCCGCAGTTTTTTGCTTGGTTTAATTTACGACAACCCTGACGCCCTCTTCATCGACCAGGTTCAACGGGGTGTACTTGGTGTGTGCTCTGAAAAAGGCTATGAACTGGTTGTACATCCTTGCAATTACACCGAGGCAGATTTTGTAGAAAAGTGCGTTAAATTCGTAAAACGTTCAAACATAGATGGCGTAGCCATTTTGCCGCCGGTGTCAGAATCTAAAGAGCTCGCCAAAGCACTGAGTGATAACAACATTAATTATGTGCGTATGGCATCAGTGGATTTAGACGACCACGCCAATATCGTGGTATCAGACGACCGTGCGGCATTGAGCGATCTTGCCCGTTATCTGGTTTCCCTTGGCCATCGGGATATTGCTGTGATCAGTGGCCCAAAAAAATACTACTCGTCCATTGAGCGTTTAGAAGGCTTCTGCGATACCCTGGAAGAACTCGGTATCACTCTGCCGGAAAATAACATCATTGAAGGGAAAAACAGTTATGAGAGCGGTATTTCCTGTGCAAGGCAATTGCTGATCCAAAGCAATCGTCCGGGAGTGATTTTTGCCAACAATGACGAAATGGCAGCTGGTGTGCTGAAAGTAGCGCATGAGATGGGGATAAAGGTACCAGAAGAATTATCCATTGCTGGTTTCGATGATAACTTACTTGCCTCCAGAGTTATTCCGTCTCTCACCACAGTACAGCGCCCGGTGAACGCAATGGCATCGCTGGCCGCTAAAAAAATCATTGCCATGATTGAAAACCAACCCAGTGACGAGTTGGAAAATTATCTTGTTAAGCCGCACCTTATAATTCGCGAGTCTACTAAAAAAGCAGAAAGGTAAAATTTATTGACTCTGAACGTTGATCATCGTCGCGTTCTGACCTACAATTGCCACCGGTGGCATTCATGTTAAGAAACTGTTTTTATGTTTTTATTAAGCTAACAGCCATTATTAATTTCGCAGTAGGAGCAAACCATGCACGGTCAGATACAACTTATTCAGGTACACCCTCAAGATAACGTGGCCGTTGCAACAATGGATCTCGCTACTGGAATCAAAGATGATGCGTTGAGAGTCACGCTTGCTGAAGATATTCCCGCTGGCCACAAAGTTGCACTTCAAAACATGAAGGCAGGTACGAATATCGTCAAATACGGCTTCCCCATTGGTCATCTGCTCAGTGATGTTTCTGCTGGTCAACATATTCACAGCCATAATCTGAAAACCAACCTGAGTGGACAAGAGGCTTACAAATGGTCTCACTCCCCGGACGATGCCACCGGTTGCAAACAATCTTCTGATACCTTTATGGGCTATCGTCGAAGCAATGGAAAAGTTGGTATTCGTAACGAAGTCTGGATAATTAACACGGTGGGCTGTGTGAATCGCACCGCTGAGCGCATCGCAATTGAATGTGAAAAACGCTTTCCTGATACATGCGACGGTTTCCGCGCGTTCACTCACCCTTTCGGTTGTTCGCAACTGGGAGATGACCTTACCGATACCCGTGCCATTCTGGCTGCACTAGCTTCTCATCCTAATGCCGGAGCAGTGTTAATTGTCGGCTTAGGATGTGAAAACAATCAGTTACCTGACTTGCTTGAACTGGTAGATAAACCCGAGGAACGTCTGCGATTTTACAATTCCCAACAAGTGGGCGACGAGGTAGAAGAAGGTATTAAACTGGTTCAGGAGATGTTGTCTCAGCTTGAAGGAGACAAACGCGAACCAGTCCCCGCCTCGGAGTTGGTATTAGGAGTTAAATGTGGTGGCAGCGACGCGTTTAGCGGTATTACAGCTAACCCACTGGTTGGCAGAATGACCGACATTCTCACAGATATTGGCGGTTCAATTATTCAAACCGAAACTCCTGAAATGTTCGGAGCCGAACAACTTCTGATGGACCGTGCCGTCAGCGAACCCGTTTTCGAAAGTATCGTAAGTTTAGTTAACGAGTTTAAGCAGTACTTCCTGGACCATAATCAACCTGTGTATGAAAACCCCTCTCCTGGCAACAAAGCCGGTGGACTTACCACGCTGGAAGAAAAATCCTTAGGTGCTGTTCAAAAGGGCGGCCAGGCAACCGTTCGCGGCGTATTAAAATACGGTGAGCCGCTGAACCAAAACGGACTGTCGTTACTTCAGGCTCCAGGCAACGACGCAGTTAGTTCTACGGCACTCGCGGCAAGCGGTGCCCACATAGTTTTATTCACCACCGGGCGCGGTACACCGCTCGGGTTCCCTGTACCCACACTCAAAATATCGTCAAATTCCAGGATAGCAGAACAAAAACCACACTGGATTGACTTCAATGCGGGACAAGTATTGCAAGGTATGCCGTTAGACGACTGCGCAGTACAGCTGTACCAACTTTGTCTCTCTACAGCGTCGGGCAAACAGACCTGTAACGAGAAAAACGGCAGTCATGAGATTGCTATCTGGAAACGAGGCGTAACCCTCTAATAACAAAGAGATCAATATGAAACCGATTTTGCTTCATGAAGACAGGTTATTCCCTGTAGATGCTAAAACCCGCGATGTTGCCCGAGCGCTTTACCAGTCTGTTCGCAACCTGCCAATTATTAGCCCGCACGGTCATACTGATCCGCGCTGGTTTGCGTATGACGAAAATTTCGGTAACGCCACCGAACTGTTTATTTTGCCCGATCACTATGTATTCCGCATGTTGTACTCGCAAGGTGTCACTTTAGAGCAACTGGGTATTAAGCGCTGGGACGGTGGAGAAACAGAAACCGATCCTAAGAAAATCTGGCAAATATTTGCAGACCATTACAGCTTGTTCGCCGCCACACCTTCGCGGATGTGGCTCGATACTGTATTTAAAGATGTGTTCGGCCTGACCGATATGTTGTGCTCTGAAAACGCCATGGATTACTACGAGTTTATTACTGCAGAGCTGGCAAAAGCTGAGTATAAACCCCGCGCATTAATGGATCGGTTTAATATCGAGCTTATCGCTACCACCGAAGGTGCACTGGACAGTTTACAACATCATGGCGCCCTGAAAGGTTCTGGGTGGGACAAACGCGTTATCACCACCTTCCGTCCCGATGATGTAGTAGACGCCTCCCGCGAAGACTTTGTTGAGAACGTCGCTAAACTTGGTGCCATCACAGGTGAAGATACGCAAAGCTGGCAGGGCTACCTGGACGCGTTACGTCAACGCCGGGAGTTTTTCCGTCAGCACGGTGCAACAGCAACAGACCACGGTCATCCTACTGCCGCAACAGCTGATTTGTCAGCCAGCGAGTGCGAAGCTCTATTTGCCAAGGTGTTAAGTGGAAAATCCAGTGCTGCTGAGCAAGAGCTTTTCCGCGCACAAATGCTCACTGAACTGGCCGGAATGAGTGTAGAAGACGGCATGGTTATGCAAATTCACCCGGGTTCTTATCGCAATCATAACGAAAGCTTGTTCCAGAAGTTTGGGCGCGATAAAGGCCACGATATTCCAATGCAAACTGAGTACGTAAATGCATTAAAACCATTGTTGAACAAGTACGGCAACGAAGCCAACCTGAATATTATTTTGTTCACACTGGACGAAACTGTGTATTCGCGGGAACTTGCTCCGCTTGCGGGTCATTATCCTTGTCTGAAATTAGGTCCGGCCTGGTGGTTCCATGACAGCCCTGAGGGCATGTTGCGGTTCCGTCATCAGGTTACCGAAACCGCCGGATTCTTCAACACTGTAGGTTTCAACGACGATACACGGGCTTTTCTTTCTATCCCTGCCCGACATGATGTTGCTCGTCGAATAGATTGCCGCTTCCTTGCGCAGCTTGTCACAGAACATCGTATCAGCGACTGGGAAGCCGCCGAGCTGGCGCAACAATTAACTTATAAACTAGCTAAAAAAGCATACAATTTGGGGTAATTTATGGCACATTTATCTTCTTCTACGCTGGCTGGTTTACCCTCGCAGGTAAAGAAACCGTTATATGATGTTGCCTCAACCAAAGCGGGTATAGTACACATCGGCCCGGGCGCATTTCACCGTGCCCACCAGGCAGTTTATACCGATTTAGCGATGCAACACGGCGGAGACTGGCGTATTGACGCAGTTTCCATGCGCAGTAAAACACTTAAAGAAAAATTAGCAGAGCAAGATAATCTTTACTCGTTGGTTGTATTAGACAACCAGCCGTACACCCAAATCATCGGTGCGTTGAATGAGGTGTATGTACTTAGCGAAGATCGCAACGCCATAATGGCGTCGCTGACGGCACCTACTACTCACATTGTAACGCTTACCATTACTGAAAAAGGTTATTGCCTCGACAGTCAGGGTAAGCTGGATGCGGCACACCCTGATATCGTTCACGACAAGGATTTTCCCGAGGAACCCATCTCTGCCATTGGATTACTGGTTGCTGCACTTAGTGCCAGAAAAGCTGCAGGTATTGGTGATATCACCATTGTTAGCTGTGACAACGTGTCAGATAACGGCAGTAAGCTAGGTGCTGCGGTAATTGCCTTTGCAGGTTTATTAGACTCAGATCTTGCCAGTTGGATTAGCAATAATATTGCTTTCCCGAATACCATGGTAGACAGCATTACGCCAGCAACCGATGAAGCTCTCGTGGAGCAAACTGCAGCTGATTTGGGCGTCACTGATGAATGGCCAATTCAACGTGAAGCATTCACTCAGTGGGTAGTAGAAGACAAGTTCAGCGGTCCTCGTCCGGCCTGGGAAAAAGTTGGCGTGACGTTTACCGACGACGTAAATATGTTTGAAAAAGCCAAATTGCGCGTACTGAACGGCACCCATTCTACCCTGGCATATGTAGGTACGCTTCTGAACATTGAAACGGTTTATGAAGCCATTAGCAAACCAGAAATCGAAGCGTTTGTGCGCCGTCTCCTTGAAACCGAAATTTTGCCAACCATTGAAGTTGGCGACAAGATGGATTTGCAGACATACAGCAATGACATTTTATCACGCTATCACAACAAACACATTCGTCATTTACTGTCTCAAATAGCCTGGGATGGATCGCAAAAACTGCCGTTTCGAATCTTAAATACTCTGCGCGACAGGATAAAAGCTAAAGCCAGTTTTGAGTTGCTGTGCGTACCTATTGCAGCGTGGATTCTATTTATTGCAAAACGTCAGCAAGCCGGCGAGTCCATCACTGATCCCTTGGGAGACCACCTGCTGAGTCTGGCCGAACAGCACAAAGGCGATATAGCAAGCCTTACTGATGCGGTGCTCAATAAACGTGATATTTTTGCTGAATTGTCGGACAAGCCCGCTTTTCGGGATGCGGTTCATAAAAAAGTGGAGCAGTTAAAAGGTCTGAATACAGACAACATGGCCCAGCGCCTTGGAGAGTTATGATGAAGGGAATTCGCGAAAGCCTGAATGGGGCCCCCATTTTACCCATCTTACAAGCTGACAGTGTCGATCAGGCATTACATATTGCCGACGCTGTTCAGTCTAGCGGGCTGAAAAACCTGGAAGTCGTGCGCCGGACGGAAGCCGCATCAAAATGCGTAACAGCCATCCGCAAGGCTTTCCCGGACATGCTTGTTGGTATGGGTACCTTACTTACGCCAGAGCACGTCACTGAAGCGACTGACGCCGGAAGTCAATTTCTGGTCACGCCCACAGTAAGTCCTCGCCTGCTGGACGCGCTGATGTCTTGCAACCTGCCTTTCATTCCGGGAACCAGTGACCCTGCCAGTATCCAAATGGCCAGTGAATACGGCTTAACAGAGCTCAAATTCTTCCCGGCACATTTGAGCGGTGGAGCACCAATGCTCAAAGCATTAAGCACCATTTTCAAAGATATCAGCTTTTGCCCGACCGGCGGTGTTTCCAGTACCAATTTAGGCGAGTATATTTCTTTACCTAATGTCTTTGCTGTAGGAGGGTCGTGGATGATCCCATCATCTATGGTGAAAGAAGGAAACTGGCTGGGTATTACCGAAACCTGTAAACACGCCCTGGAGGCATACAAAGGATTAGGCCTATGAGTCGGGTTGTCATTTTTGGCGAATGCATGGTAGAGCTGGTGAACCGCGGCAACAATACTCTTTCTAAAGGGTACGCCGGTGACACATACAACACTGCTGTTTACCTGAAACGCTGTGCTCACCAGCAATCTGTTAGTTACTTAACAGCCATTGGCGCAGACTTTCTAAGCGATGAATTACTGTTCCAACTGGGTGATGAGGAAATCAACACCGACCTTGTATTTCGCAGTGAAAAGCAAAATTTAGGTCTGTATATGGTGCGAACAGATAGTCACGGAGAACGCACCTTTGCCTACTGGCGGGCAAACTCCGCTGCCACGCAAACCTTTCATTTTGTGAATGGCAACATAGGCCATGCTGATATTTTTTATTTCAGTGGTATTTCCCTGGCTATCCTTGACGACGCCCAGCGTCTTAAATTGTTCGACACCATAGATCAAATCCGCGCTGCCGGGGGCAGAGTTGTATTCGACCCCAATTATCGACCTCGCCTGTGGCGTTCTCAGCAAGAAGCGCAGGAATGGTCAGACAGAGCTTATGCTCACGCCGACATTGCCTTTCCCGGTGGCGACGATCACCTGGCGTTATACGGTCATACAGACGTGACAAGCATTCATCAGCACTTGGCAAAACTGGGCGTTGATGAAATTGTTGTGAAAAATGGCGCAGTTGGCGTGCATATTTTCACTGCAAGCGACCACTGTATTGTTCCCGTTGAACGGGTGGAAAATGTTGTTGATACCACAGCAGCAGGAGATGCGTTCAATGGCGGCTATTTGTCTGCAAGATTAAGCGGTAAAACGGTAACCGACGCAGCAAGTTTTGGTGCCAAAGTGGCGGCCACAGTAATTAGCTATCCCGGCGCTATTGTCGAAAAAGAAACTTTTTACAACCACATTACCGCCCTCTCGTGAACTGGCGGTACCGAAAGTCGCTTCCGTTTCTATTACTTGTCCCAATAGTTACGGAAGCTGGTGCCGCCCCCCCCCCGTCAGTTCCGGTGATATGCCTATTGGCTTACCACTCTACTTTCATCCCGAGTAAATAGGTTCTGCCACTGAGCGTGGTATTGTAGGCTCTGTTGTTGGAATCGCTGTAGAGTACTTCGCGTACGTTTGTCAGATTCAGCCCCTCTGCGGTTAAACTTAATCCCGGCAGGATATCCAGCGACAACGACGCATCGAGGTATGTAGTGGCGTGATACCCCGATTCATCCTGATCTGTATTGCCCGGCTGAACGGATAGAATATAAGGGCTGCGATGGGCAGCAGAAAGCCTTGCTGACCAATGCTGGCGCTCGTAATACAGCGTAATGTTGTAGCTTCGCTTTGACAAACCGGCAAAGGTTTTCGTTTGCGCTTCCCCGGTGCCCTGTACATCCCGATAACGGGTTTCACCATCAGCGTAAGTAAAGTTAGCGTTTATACCTAATGTATTAAGGGGTGCCGGTAGAAAATCGAAATCGCTGGAGAAGGTAATTTCGAAGCCTCTGAAATCTGTGCTTTCTGTATTTTGCGGTGTACTTACATAGAATATGTCATCCACAGAATCCCCTTCTTGCAGCAAACTTTCCGGCAACCCCAGATCCCGGTAGGGTGATGCGACAACGTCTTCCACCACAAAGTTATTTATTTTTTTATAGAATAAAGACAGTGCTAAAAAGCCGTCATTCTGAAAGTACCACTCAAGCCCTGTTTCCATGTTTAACGATTTGAGCGGTTTCAGCAATGGGTTGCCGAGAAAAACCGTGCCGATGTCCCCTTCGTTTCTGGAGGCTTTTGATACCTCCGCCGTCATCGACAAATCTTTGATGGATGGCCGGGTTATATTTTCGTGGATATTTGAACGCCACAAGACATCATCAGACAGTTCCATAACGCCATTGAAGCTGAATAACACCCCCTGATACATTCTGGACACAGCTTGCCGGGCCCCATCCTGTAAACTACTGGTATCAAATTGCGTTGCGTAATATCGAAGCCCTCCCTGCATATAAAACACGTGCTCAGCCAACTGCATGCTGGTGTCGTAAAGCACAAATCCCGCGTAAGTTGCCTCCCGTAAGGAAAAGTCTGAGCGCTCCACTGTATCGGCACGGGTGAGGGTAACATCCGTTAAACCGTAATGAGCCTGAATTGCCTCCAGGTTACCTTGCGCCCAGGATTTATCCGGATGCTGCGCAAACAAATTAAGGGTACTTTGCGGTAAGGCCGACGAGCCATCCACAGCAGGAAAGATGCTTCTTGCCCTGTCGTAACCTGAGTTGGAGAACGTCTTGTATTGTACTCCGGTGGTAAGGGCACGCCCCTTTTCAAGCAGGTATCGCACCGACAAACGCCCGTGGGTAAATGCTGAGCGCATGGTGTTTTCCTGAAAGTAGAGATCCTTAACATACAAATCATCAAATGATGTGGTATCAGTATCGGTAGAGTAACTTACCCCATAAAAGCGGTCGTCACGAAAGTCTGTAACAATATCCACACCGGTGCGTCTTATGTTCACCTTGTTCACTTTGGGTTGTTTGTAGTCACTGACACTGCCGCCCACGACAAATTCCCATAACTCGCGGTTGTTTGGCTGCCAGGTCGCGTCAGCACTCGCCTGATAAAAGAGTGAGGTGTTTTCATCCTCCCGGGTTTCTATGCGCCATGTGGCGTCTTCGTACTTGGCGAAGGTAACTTCCTGATCCCCGTCACGTTGCTCCCATAACAGCACCGATACCTTATCGTTGTCTTTCACGGCAATATGGTGCTCATCGAGATTATTGTGCAACCGGCTGACGATACCGTTTAAAGATATATCCCAGGCTTTATTCGGGGCGTACTGCAACGTGGCCGATATTCCCGTGCGTTGTTGTGTATTGTTCCACAATGAATAGCGATGCCCGCGGGGAAACCAAAATTCACCGTCATTGAGCGCTGCCACGGGAAACCCGCTGTCGTCACCGGTATAGTCCTTTTTTTCCTGTCGCCAGCGAGTTGTGTTCGTGCCGTACTCTGTTGTGTGACGTTTGCTATAGGCAGCAGTGACCAGGGCTCCAATGTTATCCCAGCGCCGACTGAACATGGCAACCATACGGGGGTCAAAGTGACTGCTGTTTTCATTGTAACTTTGCTTTACTGAAAGCGTATTTATGTTGTCACTAAAATCAAAAGGCTTGGGCGTATTCAGAACCACAGTGCCGCCAATACCTCCCTCACTCTGATCCACCGAGTACGATTTATTCACGTCTATCCGGTTAAAGAGCTCAGAAGCAAACAGCGTAAAATCAAATGCCCGGGTGCGGCTGACACTCCCCCTCGCATCCATAGCTGATGAGGTTGTGGCCATGGCCTCAATACCATTTACCTGTACCTGAGTAAAGTCCGGGCCCAATCCACGCAGCGAAATTTGCCTGCCTTCTCCCCCTTCCCGGGTGATGGTGATACCAGGAACCCGTTGTAACGCATCTGCCAGGTTGAGATCGGGAAACTCAGCAATATCTTCTGCCAGAACTGACTCTTTGGTTATCATCGATAAACGCTTTATCTCTCTGGCCTTAATAAGCGATTGACGATAGCCAGTAACCTCTATTTCCACAGGCGTGTGGCCATTATTATCTTGGGTTGGCGAGGAAGTGGCAGGGGGAGGTTTATCATCGGCGCAGGGCTTTACAACCCAACCTTTTTCCACGTGCTGCACGCACAAGGATGTGGGTAAAAGCCATTGTTCGAGCGTTGATTGAGTCGCTGATAATGGCGACGAAAGTACAACGGTAAAGCCTTCTACCTGTGCTGGCTCGAAGGCAATTGTGTCTCCGGTTTGGCGACTAAATAAGGTAAGGGCTTCACTTAACGGCAGCTGAGTCTGGTGTTCAGACATTGCCACCGCTGGGATTACTATGCTTGTCAGCAATAAAACCCGTAAACACCCAACTGCCTTACTTTGCCTTAACACACGTACTTATTACCTTATTGAAATGGAATTTTCACCGTATTCAGTCGTAAACTGATAGAGACCAGACAGCACAGACAGAGTTTGTTCCGTGTCTTCCAGCCTGAACCTCCCGGCCACCCGCTTGTCTGCCAGGTCAGGCGTGGCCAGAACAATGGGTTTGTCACTGTAGCGATTCATATGTGCCACAAGATACGACAGCGCTTCATTATTCAGCTCAATCCAACCCGAGCGCCAGTCAACTAACGTAGAGAGATCCACCTGCTCTACTTTCTGCAACTGGTTGTTAGAAATGACGACCTGCTCTCCGGCCTTGAGTAGCACTGGCGGTGTGTCGTACTGCCCTTTTACCTCAACAATGCCCTCATAAACCGTCACATTAACTCTGTTTTGGTGGCGGTCGATATTAAACTCAGTGCCAACAGCAGTTACCGTTGCCTGGCCAACTTTCACAGTAAAGGGGCGCTCCCGATCTTTAGCCACCTCAAAGTACGCCTGCCCTTTCAACAAATTAAGCTTTCTGGCATTGTCAGAATACAGCATCACCAATTCGGTGTTTCGCTGCAACTGCACCTCGCTCCCATCGCTAAGCGTTTCATGAGATGCGGTAATGGTAACGGGCTGTACGGTTTCACTTCCCATATTTGGCCACAGCAATGTCAAGGCCATCACCGATGCAGCCAGGGCACTGCCAATCCAGGTCATCCGGGTATATTTTTTGCGCATGGGTGTCGGCTGTGCATGTAATGAAAACGCTTCTGTCAACGCAGGGTCGGCCCAGGTTTTCACCATTTTCTCCAGCACCTGATGATGTTGAGGGTTGGCGTTTAACCAACGCTGAAAACGGTGCTTGCTCAGTGTATCCAGTTCACCATCTGACAAACGTTCTATCCATTCCCCAGCTTCCAGGTAACATCTTTCCTTTTCACTGGTCATCATTTCTCCGCACTATCCAAATAAAGCTGAATGTCTGTCATCGCCCGGGAAATGTGTCTGGTGACGGCTTCTGCACTGATCCCCAAACGGGCAGCAATGGTTTGACGATTGAGACCTTCAATTCTTCGCATCTCAAACACGCGTCTGCGTTGCTCTGGCATGCTGTCCAGTGCTTGATATATAAGTTGAATACGCTGCTCGTGATCGAGCTGACTCTCCGGATTAGCCCGGTTACACTGCTGTTCTTCCAGCTCGTCAGTTACAACATGGGCGTTGCCTGCAAGCAAATTTCTGGCAATGCGCATTGCATACCCTATGGGGTTTTCAATCGCTCCTGTTCGCGACTGCTCGAGCACTCGGGTCACCGACTCCTGATAAAAATCGGCGGCATCTTCTGAGCAACGGGTATTTTTCTGCAAATACCGGCGCAGGCTACTGCCATTTAACAGCGTACTCAGCGAGTTTGAAGAAGCATTATCAGACATGGGTGAAGAAGTTACAGCCTTGGACACACTACAGCTGGTCATTATTACACCCGGAGATGACAGATTCATTGCAATCGGCGGGTGACCTGGCCATATCGGTGTTAATGTACACGGGGTTACTGTAAAACCACAGATCATCCCAGGGGTTCTCCCCTTTTTCATCTGCCTGAGGCTCTGTTTCATGCTTGCGATTGGTTCCCCGTACTCTGATATAGGCTGGCCCATCTGGCGCTGGTAAAGTTAAATGCATCACAGAAAAACCAGCCTCTTGCTGCCAGTCACTTTCATAGAAGCGTTTTATGACTTTCGCGGGCGCAGTATTCTGCTCTGAATATTCACCGGTTACCTCACCATAAATGACATCCACCCGCTCAACGGACGGGTTCTGACGATTGAAGTTGTTAGTTTGAGGGTCGCGAAATGCAATGGTTAGCTGCACAGGTGCGTTCGGTTCTACTTCAACGTTTTGCCCTATGTGACCCGCGTTAGAGCCTTGCTCTACTTTTACGTACAGCGCATCAATTAAGTCGCCCATGGTGATGAACACTTCACCTTGCCGCAAACCGTCTACCACGCTTTGGTAATCTTGTGATGCACGCACATAAGTTTTGGCGTACTCACCCGGCCAGAAATCGGTACGCCCTTCAGTAAAATGTGCATGACTGTCAGAAACTGCGGTTACTGTCCATTTGCGCCCTTCACTGAGTAACTTGTCCCAAACGCCACCGACAATGGCAGACATCTGGTCGGTGCCGCCGTGAGTGGGGTAAGCAAAGTACTCCGCCCGTGGGGCACTGGTATCAATGGACCCATCCGGGTTAATGGTTGCCGCCTGATGCCCGGGAATGGCGGTCATTCCTATCAGCACGTCAGGCGCGGTATCCTGCCACTGGCGCATTTTGTCCGGCGTCACCTTTTGGTATTCATTCAGGGCCGGCGCTTTTCGGGCAGGATGATTCACCACTAATAATGGTGTCGGAGTCAGGCTTTTCATTGCGCCTAAAGCATGCAACATAAATTGCTGTGTATCCCGTGGCGATTCATCGGGATAGATTTCTCTGCGATTATAATTACGCTCAATAAAGTACAAATGCTCTTCTTCTTTTTCACTTTTTGGAATGATAAGCGTACTGTGACGAGCGCCGGGAGTATCAAACTCCATTCCGTAAAACTGCATGACTTCAGGCACTGCAGCTCTCGAATCCACCAGCTCCGGATAGGCGTGGTGTAAATTGACGTTGCTATGATTTGGTCCGCCGTGATCAGTGGTAACCATCCAGTCTAAGTTGTGAAAGGCGGCCATTCTGGCGTTAAGTGCAGTGTAATAGTGCGCATCACCAAAGAGAATAGGGGTAGGCGGCGACGTTTCTGTGTCCCACTTTGCACTGTATTTCCCGTGAATGTGATGGTCGCCCGCCAGCCAGCTTTTTCCGTCCTCAGGCAAAAAAGAAGGGGGCGAACTTTCGTTGTTCGTGGTTGTTGAACATGCAGCAAATAACAGTACAGTGCATGTGAGTAGAGCGGTGATAAATATTCTTGTCATTGCTACATTCCAACGAAAAAAGCACACCCGTTAAACGGGTGTGCCGTGTTTTTTAAAATTGCATAGTGGCGCCCAACATGTACGTACGGCCACTGGTGGTGGTGTTGTACGCCCTGTCGTGCGAATCACTGTATAACTCCTGGCGTTCGTTAGTTAAATTAATTCCCTCAAGACTTAGCTTAATAGAATCTGTTAACTGGTAAAACGACGAGAAATCAATAAACGTTGTGCCGTGGTAGCCCGATTCATCCTGATCACCACTCGACGACGCCCCTGTGAGGTAATCGCTTCGGTAAGCAGCAGAAACCCGCGCTCCCCAGTTGTCTTGTTCATAATAAACAGTCAGGTTATAGCTGTGATCGGATAAACCGGTAAAAGCTTTTTCCTGATCGTTGCCTTCGATACCGTAGATATTGCGGTACAGCGCATTACCATCGGCATAAGTGTAGTTGGCTATCACACCTAAATTGTCGAATGGCGCAGGCAGGAAGGTAAGGTCACGTGAAAACGTCAGTTCAACCCCTTTAATTTTAGATGCATCCATGTTCTCCGGGCGTTGCAGATAGAAGATGCTGTCTACAGTTTTGTCTGCCGGTAACAAAGACGCCGGTAAACCTAACGATGAATATACCACCTCGCTGGTTGTATCAACGATAAAGTTATCAATGTCTTTGTAGAAAAATGCCACTGCCGCATAACCCACTTCTTCAAAATACCACTCAAAAGCAGTATCCAGGTTTACTGACTCAAACGGGCTAAGCATCGGATTACCCATACTCACACTGGTAATTGCGTCACCAGAGGTTTGCGACACTGACGCATTGTAACTAATTGCCCCGAGTGATGGCCGCGTAACGTTCTTGCTGGCAGACGCACGCCACAAGATATTGTCTTCAATTTCGTAAACCACATTTAACGTGGGCAACACATCAGAGTAAGATCGGGTTGTTTCAATGGGAACGCCGGAGGAAAGCCCTGCTGCGGTAATTTCGGTATCAAAGTAACGAACACCAGCACTAACCAGTAATGGCTTACCTGCCAATTCTGACTCCCAGCCGTACTGCACGTAGTACGCCATGGTTTCTTCTGTAACCGGCGAGGTGTCGTTCTTAGTAATTCCGCTATCATCAATACGGTAATCGGTCAGTCCGTAAAAACCCAACAACGCGTCTAAATCGCCCTGCAGCCACACTGTGTCCGGGTGTTCGTTATAAACCTCCACCAGCGACTCATCGAGTTCAGTCACATCTGTATTTTGTGGGGCAATACGCTGCGCATTGCTTTGAGTTAGCCGGTAGGCAGCATTTTCAAACTTTTTGTAGTGTGCGCCGAATTGCAACTCGCCGGTGTCGCCTAACAGGTAGGTGAAATCCAGTTTTGCCGTATCAAAATCGTTGCTGATGTAGTCTTCTTGCAGGTAGATGTCTTTCATCTCGTAACCGGCAAGCTGAGCAGCGTTGAAGTCAGGTGATGCACTGATGCCGTAGAACCTATCACCACGAAAATCGGTGGTAATATCGACTTTATTTTTCGCATGGATGTTAGATTTTATGACTTCAGGCTGGTCGAAATCTGAAGAGCTGGTGCCAACAATGGCTGTGGCATATAACTCTGGTGTAATCGTCCAGTCTACAGTAAGTGTGTACTGGTCAAAGGTAGACTCGTTATATCGACGGGAGTTTTCATTTCGCCACGTAGCATCTTCATAACTGGCGAACACCACTTCCTTCTGACCGTCATTCTCTTCCCAAATAAGCTCTTTTACCGTTTTATTGTCTTTTACTGCCGCGTGATGTTCATCAGTGTTGTTTTCCAGTTCAGCATGCATAATATCCAACGTGAACGATAACTCGTCACTGGGCTTAAACTGGAGGGCGGCGGTAATACCTAACCGGTCCTGCACATTATTCCAGCGAGAGAAACGATGTCCACGTGGGAACCACAATTCCCCGGAATCTAACTCCGCTTGCAGTGCCGTATTTGTAGGGTCTGCCGCTACTTTACCGCCTTCTCTGCGCCAGCGCGTTGTGTTAGTGCCGTATTCAGAAGTATGACGCTGGCTGTACGCTACCGACACCAATGCACCAAATTTATCCCAGGTGTTTGAAATAAGCCCTGCAACGCGCGGGTCAGTCTCTTCGCTGTTACTGTTGTAACCGCCACGAACCGACAACGCACCTTTCATTCCGCTATAATCAAAAGGCTTCGCCGTATACAAGCCCACGGTTCCACCAATACCACCTTCTTCCTGATCTGCTGAGTAGGTTTTATTAATATCGATGCGGTTAAACAACTCAGACGCAAATACATTAAAGTCGAATCCACGGGTACGGCTTACACCACCACGGGCATCCATGGGTGACGATGATGTCCCCATTGCTTCCATTCCGTTTACCTGAACACGGGTAAAATCGGGGCCCAGTCCACGCAGAGAGATTTGACGACCTTCTCCCCCTTCACGGGTGATGGTTATGCCCGGTACACGTTGCAGAGAATCTGCGAGGTTGAGATCAGGAAAGTCCGCAATGTCTTCAGCTAAAATGGTATCGCGGGAAATAATCGCGTCGCGCTTTAAGTCTTTCGCCTTAATTAACGAGCTTCGAAACGACGTTACTTCGATAACTTCCATATTGTCATCTGCGTCAGTTTGCTGAGCAAAAACAGCCGGTGACCCAGCCAGTACCGCCATCACACTTAGCGACAGTGTGGTGTATTGAAATCTGTTTTTCATGTGTGTTCCTAAAGTAAGCAAAGTGGTTAAGTTAGTACCGGTGCGCGCTGGTAACATAGGTAATGAGCGGAAAACACAGAAAAGCGGACAAGATATTTGATGAAACTTTTGTGACGGTTTGACGCAGGGCCGGTTTTTATAAACTGGCCCTATGGTTTACGGGCAAATTACTTACAAAGTACCGCGGTAAACGTAACGAGCCAGTGGGTGCTGTTGATTTTTTAACGCCTGAATAAACAGTTGCGCAACCTTTGCGGCGCCAAGTGTATTTAAATGAGTGTCATCACTTTTGCCTTCGGGCCAACGTGTGTAAAGACCCGGCGGAATTCGAAGAAAATATTTCACACTGCCTGCATCACCTTCCTGCTGCAAAAAATTGCAGGTTAACGTGTTCATATCGAAATAGGCTACACCGGCTTCTTTAGCCACTTTTTCTGCGGCGTTAACATAATCCAGAAGCGTGTTTCGAATGGTGCCATCGTCATTGAAGTAACGGCGACAAATAGAACTGGCAATGATCGGGGTGGCGTTTTTATCGCGAATGTCTTTGATGTAGCGATGTAAATAGGCCGGATAATCTTTTTCCGCTGACGCGTATCGCGCCGGATCTGACTTTTTCTGATCGTTGTGACCAAACTGGATCAGTACATAGTCGCCGGCTTTCATTTCAGACAGTGCCTTACCCCAGCGCCCTTCATCAATAAAACGCTTCGTACTTCTGCCATTAGCGGCGTGATTTAACACTTCCAGCTCAGGCGTAATAAACGCCGGCAGCAACATACCCCAGCCGCGTTCCGGATAGGCCAGATTTGGCTTTACTGACATGGTGGAATCGCCAATAAGGTGGAGGGTTGGTCGTGTTGGGTCCTGCGCATGCACCGTTATCGCTACGAATAGTAACAACACAGCGCCTACAAACTTTTTCATTTTCACTCCTTTTAAGCGCACTTTACCCTTTTGTTAAATAAAAAAGGCCATCATCGCTGATGGCCTAAGGGACACACTAACAACGAATTACATTCTGTAGCTTAATCCTACGAAGAACTGGCGACCAGTGATCTGGTTGCTGATAATTCTCATCGCATCCGGGTCGATATATTCACCAATGTTCTCGTCGGTCAGGTTAATACCTTCCAGCGTAAACTTGAGGTTCTCTGAGTACTTGTAGCTGGTAGAGAAATCCAGATAGGTGGTATCGTCCATTACCCGCCATTTGCGTTCATCAGAACTGCTCAGGTTGGTGTAAAACTCTCCGCGATACGCCGCTGAGATACGGGCACTGAATACATCGTCTTCCCAGTACAGGGTAAAGTTAGCTGACTCATCAGACTGGCCAGTTAACGGACCTTTGCGGTCTGCACCGTAGGTCACTTCAGAATCTACCAGGGTAACGTTTGCCAACACACCGAACTTGCGCATCCACTCTGGTCCAGGCAGGAAAGTAAGTGGTTGCTGATACTGGATTTCAAACCCGTCCAGATCGCCACCCTCACCATTCACCGTACGACTTACCTCAAAAGTTTCATTGATAATATTGTCGCGCTCTGCGCCTAACAATGAATCGGGTAACCCGGTTTCCGCCCAGCTCAGTTGCTGAGTTTCAGTAGTGGGGAATGCTTCGATGTCTTTCCTGAAGTACGCCAGTGACAACAATGCGCCTTCGTCGAAGTACCACTCAACGGCTAAATCGGTCGCATCTGCACGGAATGGTTCAATATACGGGTTACCATAGCTAACGCGATAATCACCGAAAATCGAAACGCTACCACCCGGGCTTAGTGTGCCCAGGTTCGGGCGAGACATTACTTTAGCCCAGCTTGCACGAAGAATGAGTTCGTCGGTCATTTCCAGTGCCAGGTTTACCGAAGGCAGGGTGTCTGAATAATCGTGCTCAACTGTTACCGTTTCTGTTCCGTTGATGATACCAGTTGATTCCAGGTCAGTTTTCACGTGACGCACACCGGCATTACCACGCAGAACCTTGTCGCCCAACTCGGTGTTGAAATCTAACTGGGCGTAGTAACCCAAACTTTCTTCCGTTACTGAACGGGTATCACCAGGGCGAACATTGTATGGCCAGCAGCCACTGTCAACAAAGTCGGCTGCGCGAGCATCATCTGCCATGAAGAAGCTTTGACCACCGAATGACACAACACTGCCGTCGCCGCTTGTTACTACGTTACTAATGCCACAGGCATTGTTATCTACTGCGCCATCAGAACCATCACGAGAGGCAAATGAGGCATCAGCGCGCACCCCTTCGATTTCATAGCCATATTCGCGCCAGGTAATACCAGAGGTCAGAGTAAGTTCGTCAGTAAGGATATACTCTGCGTCAAAGCGCGCCGTATCGGTAGAAGATTCAGCATCGTAAATACGGTCGCGGAATTCAGATACTTCCCAGTTTGCTGGGTTTGCAGTATCAAAGCTGTAACCAATTGTCGGGTTCAGCATGTCTGAGAAATCATAGGTAACGGCTGAACTGGCTTCGTCGTAGTCAACGGTTTTACGTGGGTCGTTGTCGCTGAAGTGTTCGTAAATAACCGTGGTTTCGCGGTTATCCAACACAGACTTCGACGAACCCGCCAGGAACTCAACGCTTAAATCATCGTTAAAATCGTGTTCAATGTTCACGCTGAACTGAGTAAATTCCGATTCCCATTCCGCCACGAAGTTCTCAGAACGCACATCAACGTCTGCAATGGTGGCAGCGTACATGGTATTGCTGCTATCAATCTGATATGCAGTCACGTCAGATTGCCCAACCCCGGTTTCTCCCGTACGGGCCAGTGATATTGCCTGCATGAAAGGTTCGTCACGGGTGGAGTCGATATTCGCGTATAAAGCATCTACCGTGATCATGGTGTTGTCACCAGGTACGAACTGCAAGGACGCTGTTAGCCCGATACGCTGTTGATCATGGGTTTTGTCGGCGAAACGTGGGAAACGTGGGTGCCACGCGTTGCTGACATCAGAAACATCACTTTCTGAATCACAGGCAGAACACGCGCCGAAGGTATCGTCTTCCCAACGGCCGGTGTCAGCACCAACGTTATTGATTAGTCGTTGTGATAGTGAACCGGATACCAGAAACCCGAAAGAGTCGTCATCGTTAGTCCAACTGGCCAGTGCCGATACCCGTGGGTCGAGTTCGCTGGACTGATCGTTATAAGAACCCTGAGCATTAATAGCCACTACGTCTTCGTTAAAGTCGAAGGGACGACCAGTGCGCAGTGCTACCGTTGCGCCCAGCGAGCCTTCGTCTAACTCAGCGGATGTGGTTTTATACACACTTAACTGGTTAAACAATTCTGAGGCGAACACGTTGAAGTCGAAACCACGGCTGGTTCTTACCCCGCCCGTACCGGCAGAAAGCGACTGTGCCTGCATGCCGTTTAGTTGCACCCGGGTAAAGGTAGAGTTCAAACCACGAACGGTGATTTCACGGCCTTCACCAGCTTCACGGGTTACGGCGACACCAGGGATACGTTGAAGTGCTTCAGCCAGGTTCTGGTCTGGGAAATCGGCAATATCTTCCGCCAAAATCGTGTCAACTGAGCCTGCTGAAGACTGCTTAAGTGAAAGGGCTTTGGCGAGGCTATCAGCATAGCTGGTAGCGCGAACTTCAATAACTTCTAAATTCTCGTTGCCTGCATCAGGTGATGTTTGCGCCAAACCTGGCGCTGACGTTAACACGGCGGCAGAGATAGCTAAACTTAACGGTGCTTGTTTGAAACTTTTGGCAAAAATCATGAGTGGATTCCTCACGTGTTCTCTCTTCGTTTTTATAAAAACTACACTTATAGCAATGTAGCCCGGGTACTCCTGTCACTTCGCCAATTACTACTTCTAGAATTAACGGTGACTATTTTCACTAATGCACAACCCTTAAAACTGAACATAGGCTTTACATTTGATTTACATCCTAGACCTAAATGCCACCGGTAGCAATAATTTTTTCGCATTATTTTGTTAATTTTTTCAAATTATCGTAAATTTACACCAAAACATAAGAAAAATGCGGCCTGCAGAGGATTGTAAATTTATACATTAGTCTTAAACCTCCACTTAATTGGTCAATTGTTAGGAAAAAAGTTAGCTCGATAACAACTTGACAACATGGACTTGCGACAGCATTATGCAACCGGTAGCACACAAAGTTTTTAAATTGTTAATATGGAGATTTCCATGCGTAAGTTCTTCCGCTCTTTATTATTGGCCACTGCCGTCAGTACTGCTCCGGGGGCGCTTTCGGCCTCAGAGCCCACCGCCTATTTAGATAACACCGCACCTTGGTCTGTTCGCATGGCTGAATCAGAGATGGTGCGCTTCCCCGATGCATGGATGATTGATTGGGATGAAGAACCACAGTGGGACTATGTTCATGGTTTGAACCTCCTGGCGTTTTCCAAGCTATATGAAACAACCGGTGAAGAACGCTATTTTGATTACATCAAAAACTACTACGACCGCTTTGTTAATGAAGACGGCAGTATTAACACCTATGAGCGCAGCAAATTTAATATAGATATGATTAACCCTGGTAAGGTGCTGTTTTTCCTCTACGACCAAACCGGTGATAAGAAATACAAGCTGGCCGCCGATACTCTGCGCGATCAGTTAAAAGACCACCCTCGCACCTCCGAAGGCGGTTTTTGGCATAAGAAGCGTTACCCGTCACAAATGTGGTTAGACGGCTTGTACATGGGCGCTCCTTTCTACGCTGAATACATTATGCGCTATGGCAACCCGGACGAACTCAACGACGTTTTCAAGCAGTTTGAGCTTATTGAGAAGCACCTGTATTCACAAAAAACCGGTCTTCCCCATCACGGCTGGGATGAAAGCAGAGATCAGAAATGGTCTGACAAGAAAACCGGCTTGTCGCCCAATCACTGGTCCCGCGCACTAGGCTGGTATGCCATGGCTATTGTGGATGTGCTGGAAGTTGTGCCCGCCCATCATGAGAAACGCGACTGGCTGGTATCTCGCCTTCAGAATTTTGTCGATCAAGTGGTGAAATACCAGCATGAAACCGGTGCCTGGTATCAGGTTACCGATTTAGGTGATAACCAGGGTAACTATCTGGAAGGGTCTGGCACTGCCATGCTTACCTACTCTATTGCCAAAGCGGTGAACATGCACGTGCTGCCCGAAAGCTATATGGATTACGCGAAAAAAGGCTTTGCCGGTATTCAGGATCAAATGATTTCCGTAGACCCCGCGAATAACGTCATTAGCTTTAACTATATTTGTGCTGTTGCCGGTTTAGGCGGTAACCCCTACCGCGATGGTTCGGTTGAGTACTACATGAGCGAGCCGGTTCGTGCTAACGACGCCAAAGGTGTAGGCCCGTTTATTCTTGCTGCACTGGAACTTGAAAAGTAAGCAGCACCTTCAGCTATGCGCCCCTTATTGTTAAGGGGCGCTTGTGTACAAAATCGTGAACCTTTACAGGCAAGAACAGCATGAAACCATTGTTATCTGCATTACTGGGTTTTTGTATGGCCACCGCTGGCGTTGCAGCCAATGCCAGCGACAACCGGCTTTGGATTGCCGACAACGGCGATGGCACTTATAGCAACCCAATTTTACACATAGACTATTCCGACCCAGATGTTGTGGCAGTTGACGGCAACTACTATATGACAGCATCCAGCTTCAATGCCGCACCTGGGCTCCCAATTCTGCATTCTACCGACCTGGTAAACTGGACCCTCATCAACTACGCCCTGCCACAACAGGTACCGCAGGACGTTTTTGCAAAGCCCCAGCACGGTAATGGTGTGTGGGCACCCAATATCCGTTATCACGACGGGAAGTTCTGGATTTTTTACCCTGACCCCGATTTTGGCATTTATGTGACCACCGCCACTGATCCGGCGGGAGACTGGAGCAAACCCCGTCGTATTCTTGCAGGTAAAGGGCTTATTGACCCTACACCATTGTGGGACGACAACGGTAAAGCGTACCTGTTACACGGCTGGGCAAAAAGCCGGGCTGGCTTTAACAACGTGCTTAGCCTGCGGGAAATGGAAAACGACGCCACCAATGTAAGTGATACCTACACCAATGTGGTTGATGGACACACCATACCGGGCTATCGCACTTTAGAAGGGCCGAAGTTCTATAAGCGCAACGGTTACTATTATATTTTCGCGCCGGCTGGCGGCGTGGAAACGGGATGGCAATCGGTATTTCGCGCCGAAAACATCACCGGGCCCTATACAGCCAGGGTAGTGATGGATCAAAACGACTCTCTTATCAACGGCCCTCACCAGGGCTCGTGGATACACACGCAGGAAAACGAAGACTGGTTTATTCATTTCCAGTCGCGCAAAGCCTATGGCCGTATTGTGCACTTGCAGCCGGTAACCTGGCAAAACGACTGGCCGGTGATTGGTGTGGATGACGATAACGACGGTGTCGGCACACCGGTTTACAGCTACAACAAACCGAAAACCCGCCGCCCGGGAAATATTAAGCCACAGCCCACCACCGACGAGTTTAATCAATCTCTGGGTATACAATGGCAGTGGAATGCGAACTACAGCCACGAGTGGTACAACATTAACGCTGATACCGGCATGCTGACACTACACGGCCAACCCAAAGTACCGGAAACAGGCGATAACTTGTGGATGACACCATCGTTAATGTTGCAAAAGTTACCCGCGCAAAGCTTTGAAGTACGCACGGCAATTACCCTGTTACCGGCTGAACAGCAAGCCGAAGGCGGTTTGTTGTTGTTCGGAGAAGACTACGCCTGGTTAGGCGTAAAACCCATAGACGGGAAGAATCATTTAGTTTACGTGCAGTGCAAAGAGGCTCGAACAGGGTGTGATGAGTCGGTACATGACTATGGCCCCATTAATGAACTACACGGTGTAACCGATAAGCCAGAGCAACTGGAACTGCGTTATATTATGGCTGACGATGCCACTGCAATTTTTGCTTATCGCACCGGTGAAGATGCACGCTTCACTACTGTTGGAGAGCAGTTTAAGGCCCGTCGTGGCCGGTGGGTAGGCGCGAAGACCGGTTTATTCAGCTTAACCGTTGATGGCCGCAATACGCAACTGCAGGCCGATTACTTCCGCTTTATTCCCCGCTTAAGGTAAGTGCAATGCGATACATTAGTGCATTGATCAGTGTGTTTTGGGCCACCGCCACTGTGGCGGTGAGCACCGAATATCCGGTAGACGACAGCTATACTGTGTCTCAGCGTTTTGAAAAATATCAGGCTGACCACCCTGAGCTTGTGCTACCTGAGTTAACGCTGGAAGCAGGCCAGCGCATTGCCTTCGACCGACACTATCACACTGCAGACGGAAGAGAGCTTCACACTGACATCTTTCTGCCCGCTGCGGACAAAGCCATAGATCAGGCAGTAATGCTTATTCACGGTGGCGGCTGGCGCTCGGGCAATAAAAGTCACTTTTACGCGCTGGCTAACCTGCTGGCACAAAAAGGCTACGTCGTTTTTACCCCAGAGTACCGGTTGTCGATGGAAGCGCCCTACCCCGCCGGACTCATCGACATTAACCACGCCATTGCATATGCAAAATCGCAAGCTGACGCCCTGGGATTCGATGCGACCAAGCTTGCCATTGGTGGCGGTTCGTCTGGCGGTCATATGGCAGCACTTATTGGCAACACGGCGCATACACCGCTTTTTAGAACCAAAGCACTTGGCAATACCGCTGTGAACGCGGTTATTGATTTAGACGGCGTACTGGATTTTACCCATCCGTTAGCCATTGCCAATGAAAATAAACGCAAGGATAAATCTGCTGCCGGAATGTGGTTTGGCGGCGCTATGGAAACAACCCGCGAAAAATGGGTAGAAGCGTCTACTGCAAAGCATATTCACCCACAATCGCCACCCATGCTTATCATTAGCAGCGGTCAAATGCGTTTTACCGCTGGCAAAGATGAAGTATTGGAAAAGCTCGGCAACTATGACATTGCGAACCAGTATTTTCAGTACGACACTATTATTCACACATTCTGGCTGTTCGACCCCTACTTAACAGAAACAGCAAATCGAATTCATCAGTTTCTAAGCCAGCATGCCCAAGGAGTTCAAAAATGACTTTCCAACCCACTCGACGCTCACTATTAAAATTTGCAGGCTCAGGCTTAGCTACCGTTGGTTATCTTGGTGCTGCGGGTTGCTCGTCTGGTGTTAATCAGGCAATAAACAAAGATGCGGGCACGGGGTTAACCTGGAATGAAGAAGCCAGAAAAATTCGCCAGCGCATTAAGCCACCGGAATTTCCGCCACTGCGCGTTCAAATTACCCAGTACGGCGCTAAACCGGGCAAAAACCACGACGCTACCACCGCGCTTGCCGAAGCCATAGCCGATGTTGCAAATAAGGGAGGCGGCACAGTAGAAGTGCCTGCAGGCGAGTTTTACACCGGCCCTGTGCATTTGAAATCGAACATTAACCTGCATATTGCTAAAGGCGCTGTGTTGCACTTCATCCCCGAGCCTGAACGCTACAAGCCTTATGTGTTTACCCGCTGGGAAGGCACAGAATTAATGGGTTATTCGCCACTGATTTACGCGTTTGAAGAAACCAATGTTGCTATTACCGGTAAAGGCACCCTGGAAGGTGGTGGCAGCCCCACACAATGGTGGCCATGGAAAGGCAAATGGAAAAATGCAAAGTGGGGAGACCACCCGGTAGAAAACCAGAAGTTCACCCGTGACCCGCTGCGTCAAATGGCCGAAGACGAAGTACCGGTTGCACAGCGTGTTTTTGAGGAAAATTATCTGCGCCCGCCCTTTATTCAGCCATACCGCTGTAAAAATGTCCTGATTTCTGGCGTTACTATTCGCAACGCACCATTCTGGCTGGTTAACCCCGTGCTGTGTAAGAACGTAACCGTGCGCGACATCTACTGCAACAGCTATGGCCCCAATTCTGATGGTTGCGACCCGGAAGCCTGTACCGATGTACTCGTTGAGAACTGCACTTTCGATACGGGTGACGATTGTATTGCCATAAAGAGTGGCCGCAATGCTGACGGGCGGCGGGTTGGTCAGCCCTGTGAGAATATTCTTATCAACAACTGCACCATGAAAGCCGGTCACGGCGGCGTGGTAATTGGCAGCGAAATTTCTGGTGGTGTAAGAAACCTGTATGCTCAGCATTGCGAAATGAGTAGCCCCGATCTCGACCGCGCCATTCGCATAAAAACCAACTCTATTCGGGGCGGGCATTTACAGAACCTCAATTACAGCCACATTCGGGTTGGCCAGGTAAAAGACGCCATTGTTATAAACTTTTTCTACGAAGAAGGTGATGTGGGTAACTTTACACCCAAGTTAGAAGATATTCGTATTGAGAACCTGTATGTGCAACATGCACAACGGGCGTTTGTGCTGCGCGGCTACGATCACACCCCCATTACCGGCGTGTCGTTGAAAAATCTTACCTTCGAGAAGGTTGATAATTCCTCCATTATTGAGAATATAGATAATATCTCTCAAGAAAATATCCGAATTAACGGAAAAACAGTGGAATTACCAAATGTTTAATGCTCGTTGCTTACTATTTACGGTACTGGTTGCTTTGGCTGGTTGTAGTAAAGATGTCTCTCACGACTTCTTACCACCGAACATAAAAGCCGATGCCTTTGTAGCCAGCACCGCCTTAGACCAACCCCACACCACGTCAATTCAGGCCGCCATCGACGCCGCTCCAGCTGAGGGTGACTGGATTATTGCCATCGCGCCCGGGGAATACTACGAACACGTGGTGATAAACAAACCCAACATTACGCTAATAGGCGCAGGACCAAAGAAAACCAAAATTGTTTTCGACCGTTACGCCGGTAAGCCGGTATCGCCAGACAGCGACGAAACCTGGGGCACATTTCGTACCGCCACGGTTGAGGTAACCCGCCCCAATGTAACACTGGCCAACCTTACCATTGAAAATGCCTTCGACTTTCTGGCTAACGACGCATTGGAAAAGGACGACCCAAACAAAAAACCAGGCTCGCAAGCCGTGGCACTGAAGCTGGCAGAATATACCGACAAAACCCTGGTAGATAACGTTCACCTGCTGGGCTATCAGGATACCCTTTACGTGCAAGGCGGCCGTAGCTACTTTCACGGTGGCGAAATTCGCGGCAACGTAGATTTTATTTTTGGCAACGGCAATGCCTATTTTGACAGTGTAAATATAGTGTCGCGCCCACGGGCTAAAAGTATGACCACCACAGGTTACGTTACGGCCCCAAGTACACTTATTACTGATGCATTTGGTTTAACCTTTGTGAACTGCAAATTAACCCGGGAAGACGGCGTGCCCGACAATTCAGTGCCACTGGGTCGCCCATGGCACCCCACCACAACATTCGACGATGGCCGCTATGCCAACCCGTTTGCAATGGGTAGTGCCACTTTCATTAATACCTGGATGGACAAGCACATTGCCGACGACGGCTGGGCAACCATGGGTGGCAGCACCAAAGAAGGGGGCAGAAAAAACTTTTCGCCTATTGATGATGCGCGGTTTGCAGAGTTTGGTAGCTCGGGCCCGGGCGCAGCAATAAATGACAAGCGCCCACAACTTTCAGAGAAGCAAAAAGCCATTTATTCCGCCTACAACATACTGGATGGCTGGGAACCTTTGAAAAACGACGATTAACCACATACACTAGTGCGCTAAATAAGCAAAACTCGCAGTGTATGAACGTAAAAACAACCGCCATTAGTAAAGCCCCGTTACATAAACACATCACTATTGAAGATGATAAACGGGTGTTTGTAGTTGGCGATTTAGACGGCGATTTCCAACGCCTGCAAACCCAACTCGACAAAGTGAACTTCAACCCGGAAGAAGATGTGCTGTTCAGCCTGGGCGATATTATCGACCGGGGCGAAGACAGCGCCAAGCTGGTTGACTACATGAAAAGTATTGGCGCGCATGTGGTACTCGGCAACCATGAACACATGATGTTAGAAGCCTTACTTAGCCGCGACAGTTTCACCATGCGATTATGGACACAAAACGGCGGCATGTGGCACCAAACCGCCAAATTCGAGACCCTGGTGAGCATGTGCAAATGGTTTTTACAGCAACCACTTGCCATAACACTGGACTACCGTGGAAAAAAGATTGGCATTTCTCACACACTTCCGCCAACATGGAGCTGGGAACATTTTCCAGGTAGCACTGAAGCCTGTGTAACGCCGCTACTGTGGGACAGAGAGCGTTTCAACAAAAAGTTAAACAAGGTAAACCACGGTGTGGATTTCTCTATACACGGCCACAACTCAACACAAACGCCGATTTGGATAGGGAATTCGTTGCATATTGATACTAGTTATTATGGGATGCCGACGGTTTTGGAGGTTGGGGAGATAGCGGCTAATTGCCCCATTAACGCTAAAGAAAGTTAGATACGAAAGAATCCAATGGTGTGACTATTATACTAGCTGTGCGATTTTTATTGTGTTCGTTATCTCTCTATACCTAGCGACAAAAATTAATAGTGTATTGCGAATAATTAAATATTTGAAACAAGACGCGCCTAGAGCTTTATTAGATCCATGGCACAAAAACACAGTAGGTACATGACTTCGTAATTGGTTTTCACAACGCTGTAACCAAAAAAGCTAATGGTAAATGAGAAGGTACAGCTCGAACACCTTTCCTTGATTTTAAGAACATGACAGTTTGCCTTATAAAGTCAACCAGTTTAAAAATTATTATATGCTTATAGCAAATGGACCTACACGAAAAAGCAGTAATTTCGCTTGAACGACGAAAGTAACGAAGTAAAGTTAGACAATGAGTACCACGATGATTCATAGGAATGTCACTAAATGACACTACTATTACGACAACTATTGAGCGAATTTAATAGAAATAGAAATAGAAATAGAAATAGAAATTACCAATGGTTGATTTTAGGTGGATAGGGAAAAACCATTAATTCACAGATAAAACTATAATTTTTTCACTTATCTATTCTTTATGTTTGATTGATTTAAATGACTTTACTTTTCTCTATATTGGGTTGTGAGGGCAAGCTTAATAATGTATTAAGTGAGAAACTACTTTTAAAATGATAGAAGTAAAGATTATTTGAAAAAAGCACCCCCTAATTATTGCAATAAAAATTTAGAGCTAAGATGTGATATTAATCACCAAAACCGAGGATAAGGATAAGGATATTTGAAATATAAACTTAAAAAATCATTAATTGTAAAGTTCACATTTTAGCATAAAAATAATAGTTTCCATCGTAGTATTACTGACAGTAAAAATTCTGGTTTTGAGTATACTAAAAATAGTTACTCAAAGCACTCAAGAATTAATATGAAACCATAAATCAGAAAATCAAAATCTATGCCAAAAGTATGTATATAAAACTAAAAATCGTTAAAACTTGTATTTTTGAGAACGGTTAAGGAATTAATAAACATTTATGTTCATTAGAATGTTGCTTTTTATAATACTTACAAACCCAATAGGCGTTACAGAAGCCGCCAGTGCATATCCAGTCGGCCCATATGTAGATGAAACAGGCTTTCATATGATCTGGATGTGGAGAGATACGAAGTATGCAAATACAACGTATAATCTATCTTATGCAACATCAGTCGACCTTAAAACTTGGCGAACATGCGACAGCGAAGCAATTGTACCATTGGATAACAATAAGCTATTTACAGTTGTGTACGGAAAAACTACTAAACGTTGGAGATCCATTTATAGTGGACTTTTAAACAGCAGACAAGAGTTATCATTTGTTAACGGAAAGATTGTAATAACCTACATAATAAACAACAATAATGGGACACAAATAGCAAACTCGATTCTCGAAAATTGTGAATGGAAAAGACAAATAATAACAAATAACTGTGAACACATAGATACAGAAAAATTAGGAACTATAAAAGATGTAGGCCGTATAAAATTTTCGCAAATATTTAAAAATAAGGGAGAAATTTTTCAATATGTGAGTAATAAATTAAAACAATGTAGTGAGGAGATGAATAGTGACGGAAAATTTACCTATGATGATGATCTAAACATTCTAAAGGTTGAACGAAGAAGTGATTTACTCAAAAGCAATACTGAATCTGAATTATTAACAAGATACCTAGATGTATACAAGATGATCGATTTAGATGAGGTATATCTTTCATGGGCTGCAAAAGCTAACAATGGAGACAGAAAACCACAATGTATTATTGATGAAAGCTGTAATGAATCTAACTATCTATCAAAAGTAATATTCTCAAACAGCACTACTTCAGAGTTCTTAAAAGATCAAGATAATGATTACCTTAAGGTTTGGGCAGGTTCTCAGGCTTCATTTGCAGCTTATGTTAAAAATGATGTTTTGTACTTTACTCACTATAATAAAAATAAAGAGTTAACGTTATCTATAGTTAAAGATAATAAAGTAGAGAAAATGATAGTTTTGGATCCGGCAAATAATGAATGGGATTCACACAACAACATAGAGATGGTATATCACCAAGATTTACTTTGGATAACCGGAAACTTACATAACGATCAATTAAAAATATATGTTATAGACGGAAGAAATTTAGTTAACACACTAGTGGAGCCGCCAGACAGTCGCTATACCTATCCAAAATTTATACGTTATAAAAATAAGTTACTTATGATGGCACGAGAGGGAGAGAGTGGTGATGGAGAATATTGGATTTTTGAACTCTCTGAACGAAAAATTATTAGTAGATGGAAGCTGTTTGGAGCCGAGTAATGAACTATTTGCAATTTTTTAATTACGAGCAAATAATAAAATTTAAAAAAATAAAAGCTCATATCGAACCTATGCCTTTACATTGCATTGAGAAAAAAGCAATTTTTATCCATATTCCTAAAGCAGCTGGCATGTCCATAGTTAGAGCGATCTTTGATATTGATTATTCAAATCATGACACGTGGAGAGAATACTACCGAAGGGATAAACAAAAATTTAAAAACTATTTTAAGTTTACCGTCGTCCGCCACCCGGAAGATAGAATTATATCAGCATTTTACTATCTCAAGTCTGGTGGAAAATCTGAAATAGATAAGTATTGGTGCCGGAAGTACCTTGATAAATACGACGACTTAAATTCTTTCATTGAATTAGGTGGCCTAAGTAAATATGGGCGTGTTATTGAACATTTTATACCGCAAACACTTTTTATCGAGGACTTTTTTGGTAATATCATGGTCGATTTCATTGGAAAATATGAAAATCTAGAAGATGATATGAAAACTATTTTCACAGAATTGAATATTGAGCAAAAACTAGAACATATAAACGCTAACAAAAAATCAGAGCCAATAATTCTATCAGATAATTCTAAGTCGATTATAAGAGAATATTATCAACGAGATTTCAAAAGACTAAATTATGAATAGAATATTAATAGTTACCGTTACATATGGTGATCGCTTTGATGAAATTTCCAATGGAGCTTACCAAACCGCAATAAGTCAAGGTTTGGATATTTTAATTGTTTGTAATGGTGTGACTGATAAATACTATAACAAGCTCTCTGAATTAAAATATGATAATGTTATTCTCAAGCGAGTTAAACAAAACTCTGGATCTGCGGGTGGATTTCATGCGGGGCTTATTGAGGCAAGGAACTACCAATACGATTACTATTTACTTTTGGATGATGATAATTTTGTCGTAGATTCCCTCACTAGTATTCGTTTATCCTACCCAGCTTATTTTCTTTATCGTTCTGGCAGAAGTTATATGGATGTAGCATTAAATGGCAAAGATCCTTCCATATTTTTCGCAAAAAACAATTCCTTTCTCGGTTTTGATATTTTGAGGATTTTAAAGAAAAAATTTTTAAAGCCTAACACGATAGACCTTAACTCGTACAACTTCCCCTGGTGTCCATATGGTGGACTTCTTATAAGCGAAAATGTTTTGCGATCTCCTATTCTTCCCAACCGTCAGTATTTTTTATATTGTGATGATACTGAATACACTTCTAGGATAAGTAAGAAATTTGGTTTGAGAATCATTGATAGTATCAGTATTAATGACTATGAGGAATCTTGGAATGTATCAAGTAAGGGTAATGTAATTACAAGAATATTGACTACTAATGAAAGATGGAGAGCATTTTACAGTATTAGAAATCAAGTCGCGTTTGATTGCTCAAGACGTACATCTTTACTATTTTGGCTTAATTTTTTATTTTTTATATCTGCATTTGTGGCTTTCAGAGCATTTACTAAAGCAGGCTGGAGAACTTCTATTCCTTTAAAACTAGTATACAGAGCGATTGTAGATGGTTTTAAAAATAACCTCGGAGATAAAGGTTTTGATTTCAGATGAGTTGACTATACATGTTTTCCCTTATAGGGATTACGAATTTCTCGAGCGATATGGTCCTATCGTAAGGGACTTAATGATTATTAAAACGTTATCTGATTTAGAGTTCGTAAAGAAAATAGTAGTCTATAATCGCCCAAGTTCTTTGCTTGAGGTGATGTTGAAGCGGCGAAAGCTTTCATACCCCAGAATAAGCAAGCATTTAAATAATAAAGTTGTGTTCGTTAGTTCTTTTGTGCCTTCAATCTTCGGACCAATTAAAGGCAGAGTGTGGTTTGAAAGTTTGTATTCTAAATGTTACAAGAAAGCATTTGATAAACAGGAACCTGGTAAGCACGTTATCTTAGATTTTTTGCCTAACGCGCAATTGCCCGAATGGTGTTATGATCAAACTTTATATTGGTATGATCTTATTGACAATTTTGTCAAACATAACCGTTTTAAGGACCGTGAAAAGGAGTCAGTAAGGAAAAAGTATGAGTTAATGGCCTCAATGGCTTTCAACAAGGTTATTACGGGCGTTAGTAAAACATCACTGGCCAGCTTCCCTGATGGTGAAGTTCTACCAAACGCAATACTCGATGATTTTTGTTCAGAACTGTCAAAAGAACCAAGTCCTTCTAGTTTTGAATTTGATTTTGGTTTTATTGGCTTTGTTACAAATAAATTTGATGTAGAAAAAATCAAGTTATTGGTTAAAAGTGGTTATACTGTAGGCGTTTTTGGCGAATTTTATGATACTTCTGTAAGAGATCAGTTAATCTCACTAAATGTATACTGCCATGGTCCTTTCGTTTATAAAAACGTATTTTCTATTCTACAACGCTTTAAAGTTGGCCTGATACCGTACAAAGTATCATTACTACATGATGAATCACCCTTGAAACTATTCCAGTATTTTGCTTCTAACAAATATGTACTATCTTCATATGATTTTGATATGACACATAAGTGTCTAATTAAATATGAAAACTCTGATTTTAAAGAATTAGCTGAAGCTACCTTAGAACTTGAAGCTAGAAAAGAAGATTTTTCAGATCTTGCGCTTTATTGGAGTGAAAGATTGATTCCATTTTTAGAAAGGTTGAAATTATAGATATGCCTCTATTATTACCTGTATTTTTCCCATATTTATTAGGCATTTTTCTTTCTTTTTTATTTGCAGAGTTTTCAATTAATTTTCCGGATACTTTATATCTCTTATTCACCCTTCTGATATACATTTATTTGGCTTTCTTCGTTTATGATATTAAATTAACATATAGTACGCCTGAAAAAATATTATTTTTACTGATTGCTACGTTTCTAATTGTTTCGTTATTTTGGTTTTTTAAACTTGTAAATCAAGGAAATTTAAGTCAATTTATTTATCCATTCTTGACTGTGACCTTTAATTTAACAGGGCCTTACCTAATTGCAAAATGTTACGTAAAAAAGAAATTTAACTTTAACTATTATTATCTTGTCCTTGCAACTATATTGATTGTTGCCCTCTGGCAATACATTGCCGTAAATTACATTTACAATATCGAATATTTATATTTCAATGAACGACTTAAATCTTCGTTGTTTCAGGGCGAAGCTCGCATACCTTCAATCTTTGTAAGTGCAAATAATTTTGGGGTTTTCCTCATCTCTGTCTTAGCTATGCTATTATGCTTTTCTAAGATTTCACTTAAGTTCATTTTAACTAGTGCAATTTTGTTAATTTTTCTATATTTAACATTTGTTAGAAAAACATATATTTTGTTGATTCTAATGATTTTCATCTTCCCACTTCTGCGTCATAGAGTGAGGTTCTCATCTTTAATTCGTATTGTTTTGTTTTTTTTATTTTTAGCTTTACCTTTTTCTTTTATCACATTGATTACCGACGGAAAGTTTGAAGAGGGTGTTATGTCATCGCAGACGATGGGCTCTCGTTTTTATCAATGGGGTTATTTCATCGATAAATTTATCGATGGAGGCTTCATCTCCTACTTTTTTGGTGATTATACCTTACAGTCCTCTTTTGAAAATTTGGGTTATCTGATTCTCTTTATAGATAATAACTTTTTAATGTCATTGACTTTTGGAGGGATTATATTTTGTCTTCTTCAAGTAACGCTAATTTTTAGTCTAATACTATACTTCAATTCTAGTTATCTTGTTAATAAGTCTTGGGCTATTTTTGGGACACTCAATGTTTTTGCAATATGTTGGGTCAGTTTCTTTTCTAACTTAATTGATAATCACGAAGCTAGCATTATTCTTTATTCAGCAGTTTGGATTTCACTTTTTAAAATTAGGGAGTTTAATTATGGAAAAAAAGGTAATTATTAGTGGAATTCGCGGGTTACCTGCTGCCCACGGAGGGTTTGAAACATTTGCTGAATATTTAGCATTGTATTTAGTAAAACGAGGTTGGGATGTAACTGTATATTGTCAAGGAAATCTCAATACCACATATAGTGAAACTATGTGGCAAGGCATACAACTCATTACAATTCCGGAGCTAAACGACGGCGCTTTTGGCACCGTTCGGTTCGACTTCAACTCGATAATTCATAGCCTAAAATATGATACTTTGATATTAACACTTGGTTATAATACTGCGTTATTTAATCTTTTTTACAGATTAAAAGGAATCCCAAATGTCATTAACATGGATGGTATTGAGTGGAAGCGTGACAAATGGGGCCCGATAGCTAAAACTTGGTTTTGGTTAAATGAAAGGTTCGGTTGTTGGTTTGGAAATCATTTGGTTGCAGATCATCCCATAATTGCTGATCACCTCGCTAGTCGGGTTAATCGAGAAAAAATCGAAACCATTGCATATGGTGGCCTTGAAGTACTTTCTGCAGATGCTTCTTTAATTGAACCATTTGGTTTAATACCCGGAGAGTATGCGATAGTCATAGCACGACCAGAGCCCGAAAATTCTTTATTGGAGATAGTTAAAGGGTTCTCATCTTGTAAACGCGATAAAAAACTTGTCGTTTTAGGTAAATACGATAAAGAAAATTCCTATCATCGGCAAGTGTTAGAGTCTGCTTCTCGTGAAGTGTTGTTCGCAGGTGCGATTTATGATGTAAAAGTCGTTAGTGCATTGCGCTTTCATGCTTGTTGCTATGTACACGGACACACAGTTGGTGGTACAAACCCGTCCTTAGTTGAATCTCTAGGTGCAGGGAATGCAATTTTGGCACACGACAATCAGTTCAACCGTTGGGTAGCAAAAGATGGGGCTGTTTATTTCAATAACGAAAATGACATTTCTGACGCATTCCAACTTCTTTTTAAAGACAAGGAATTAGTTCACTCTTTGTCGCAAGCTACTCGTACTAATTTTAATGCTAATTTTCAATGGGAAAAAATTTTAAAACAGTATGAAGAATTGCTTTTACGTTTTTTAAAGTAGCCTGCCTGATGAAAAATTACCCCGTTTTTTTTTCTGCATTGCTGAGTCTGATAGTAAGAAGTTTCGGAGCAATTGCAGCGCTTATCTTTTCTATTATCTTAACTCGCAACTACGGCCCTGATACGTCAGGGTTATTTTTTTTAACTTTCAGTGTTTTTAGCTTAACTGCGGTACTAGCAAGGGTCGGCTTAGATAATACATTGTTACGATTTATTGGAAGTTCTTCATCTGCAGGTGAATGGAATACAGTAAATAATGTAATGAACAAAAGTTTAGTATTAGTTTTTATTACATCTATATTTTTGTCTGTAATTTTCTTCCTTTTTGCAGATTCTATAGCACAAATAGTTTTTAAAGATGAGCGCTTGACGTCCTATCTAAGAGTTATGAGCCCCTTTATAACTTTGCTGTCTATATCGGCATTATTAGCAATGGGTCTTCAAGCCAGGCATAAGACCATACTTTCAGTCTTAATTCTTAATGTCTCAACTAATGTAATTATGGTTTCATTCATCCTCTGGGGCGATCTTTTACCATCAGAGCTACCGTGCTTTTTTATATTAGCTTCAGTATTAACTACTCTCCTCGCTTTGCTTTTTTGGTTTCGTGAACTACCTCGGGATCAAGGTGATCCAATTAGTTGGCGATTACTTCTTTCTAGTTGTTTGCCATTATGGTTTGTCATGTTTGTCGGTCAATTGATTCAGTGGTCTGGCAACATATTTCTCGGTATTTGGTCAACATCGTCGGAAGTAGCTCTTTTTACTGCTGCACAACGGACTGCTATGTTAATGATTTTCGTCCTTACAGCAATTAACACTGTGGTGGCTCCAAAATTTGCGCACTTACATAGGTCGGAAAATCATGAAGAACTTGCCAGTGTCGCATATTATTCAGCAAGATTGTTAAGTGTTGTTTCACTTCCGATTTTTGTTGGAATGTTCCTGTTTCCTGAAGAGTTATTATCTTTATTTGGCGAAGAGTTTGATAACGCCGCTATTTACCTACAGATTTTGTCTGCAGGTCAATTTATCAACGCTATAACCGGTTCTGTAGGTTACTTATTGTCAATGACAGGTAATGAGAAGGATTTACGAAATTCTTCTATTATTAGTGGATTACTTGTGATCAGTTTATCTGTCGCTTTAGTCCCTACTTTAGGCGGTCTTGGGGCAGCAATTGCAGTCGCAACTGCAATTGCTATGCAGAATTTGCTTGCAATGCATTGGGTCAAAAAACGTCTTGGAATTAACATGTTGATGGCATGGGCAAATAGGTAGGCAACGTGGCAATAACTAATTATTTTCAATTATTCGATATTTCCTTGCTTAATAGTGATATTGATGATGTTTCAGAATGGATAGTAAATTCAGTTCTTTCAGGTGACAGTTTTAGTTTGGCCACTCCCAACATAGATCATTTCGTCAGAATTGAAAAGAATACGGAAATTAAGAAAATCTATCAGCATATAGACTATTGCGTTAATGATAGTCGGATTTTGAGTTTGCTGGTTATTTTGTTTTTCGGTATTAAAATAAAAACCGTAACCGGTAGTGATCTTACCGCTCTTCTGTTTAACAATCATATTATTCATAAGCGTAAAATAGCGATCGTTGGTTCTAAATTTGATGAGATAACCAAGTTAGTTGAGCTTTATCGTCTCGATTCGACCCTCTTAGCGCACTATGAGCCCCCTATGGATTTCATCAAAGATGCTAGCGAAGTTAACAAAACAATTGATTTTGTTACAAATTCAGAAGCAGATCTCGTTTTTTTGGCTGTCGGGAGCCCTCAGCAAGAGATCATTGCAGCTAAAATTCAGAAACGAATTAATCACGGAGTTATACTGTGTGTGGGGGCATCAATAGACTATTTAACAGGTAAAGAGAAAAGGGCGCCTAAAGCTATCCAAGCCATTTATTTAGAATGGTTATTTAGGTTTACTCAATCACCAAGTAAGCGTTTCAAGCGTTATTTTATAAATTGCCCGCAAATTATTTTCTACCTTATACGAGCAAGATTAATGACCAAAAAGTCTTAATCGAATGTAATCGACTTGAGTAGTCATAACTTTTAAAAGATTATCAACTAGCGTAATCTGCAACAACGCTTGCTGTATTTTCCTTCTGATAGTTTTAGTTGGATAGTGCTTGGAAAGTATTCTCCTTCCAATTTTTAAGCGTCCTCCCTCGGTTTTAGTTTTCTTGACGCTACTCTTTATCAAAAATGTATTCTCTAGTTCAGTTCGAAGTAATTTAGTTATTAATGAGCATCCCCAGTTATTACTTGTTGCCTCGATGAATCCCCAATCTAAGTCCTCTTTCAGATATATAGCCATAGCATCTAGAAGACTATGGTGAGGTATATAACCGTCTCCTAAGATATGCAGGCCAGCATGAATAAAGTTATGTTCTGGAGACATCATACGAATTGCTTCGGATTTATAAGTTGGATGTGAAAGACTTTGTTGTTGAATATCTGCAAGGCTAATAGCATATAGTTTAGGGTTAGTTAAAGACGTATGCACATCCAGGAATAGTGTTGGATCTTGTTTACTTATCCATGTGTTCTCATACAATCCATCGAAAGGTTGAGGATTATTTAAATGGTGTATTCTTGCAAAATTGCCCAGTATTTCTTCTAAGGCGTTCCTTTGTTCAGGGCTTACAAGTATATCTATGTCCGAATTACCTCTATAAAGGCCATCTGTATATATATAACCGTTCAAAGCTGAAGATTTTAACAAAATTATTTCTATTGATTGTTCTTCCAGAATTTTCGTTAAACTTCTAATAAATGCTTGTTGTTTGATATTGGTGGCAATAATAGCCATTCTAATAGCTTTAAACTTTGATTCTACATCTTGCTGTAGGTTGATATTTTCTAGATTATTATTTGGTAGCAAAGCCGTAAATCTGTTCAAATGAGAATGCTTTACCGCAAATTCAATGAGTCTTTTTTTATCTCTGACACAAAGATTAGTTTGAAAAAAGTGGCGATAAAAAAAATGTGTTTCTTCAATTGTGGATTTCATTAGTTTTCTATGCAATCTCAAAACTGATTAAACTTCAATACTAATTTGGCGCCCAATGGCGCCAAATTAGAAAGAAGCTGCTATTTAAAGAACTGTCCTCAAGATTTCTCTGGCTCTTCACCATAATAACTATCCTGGTAATAGTGTTCACCGTAGTAGCTCATTTTTTGTGGTGACGCTTGTGTTAATACAACGCCGCTAATTGTTGCATTCACTTTTTTCAACCTTGAGATAGTTTCTTTGACCATAGTAATTTTAGTCTCTTCTGCCTTTACGGCAACTATTGTTGCATCAACCATTTTAGCTAAAACACAAGAGTCACTTACTGGCAACGTAGGTGGGCTGTCTATAACTATATGAGTAAAGCGTTCACGCAATGTCTGCAGAAGATTTGCGAAACGTTTACTAGATAATAACTCCATCGGGTTTGGGGGAATGGTTCCACATGTAATAACGCTTA
Source organism: Alteromonas sp. AWQ4_252 (assembly GCF_056158205.1). Taxonomy (NCBI): domain Bacteria; kingdom Pseudomonadati; phylum Pseudomonadota; class Gammaproteobacteria; order Alteromonadales; family Alteromonadaceae; genus Alteromonas; species Alteromonas sp. AWQ4_252. The sequence continues at coordinate 419,077 of NZ_JBSWSV010000001.1, forward strand.
AATTTGGTGCTCCGTCAACCTGATGAAACACATTGTTGTCAGTTTTGCCGCTCAGCAAATCACTTAAACCCAACTCTGCTTTAATCCCCAAATCCCGCCCTACAGCAGGTTTACGTAAATCCATTTCAATTAATAATGTCTTGTCCATTTGACTCAATGCAACTGCCAGATTAATCGCCAACGTAGTTTTACCTTCCGAACCGTTTGTCGAAGTTATCAAAATTGACCTAGGTGGATTATCTATATTAGAAAAAATTAGGCCAGTCCTTATTGTATTTATGGCTTCTGCAAATGTACTTCGCTGGTCTGCAATATACTGCTTTTCTGGAGGCACAGAGCTTTTCTTCTTTTTAACTAAAGGTGTTACTCCTAATGAAGGCAAAACAAGCTCTTGCTCTAGTTGATCAGGTGTTCTAAAAACATCACCCATTAACTCTCGTACAAAGGCATATACAATTCCAAAGAACAATCCAAAGACTAAACTCGCGGCAATAATAAGTGAAGCCCTTGGTCTGACTGGAAATTCTGGGATTGTTGCACTATCGATGATACGAATGTTTGAAGCGTCATACTCTCCAGTTACATCTGCTTCCAATAATTTACCTAGGAAGCTCTCATACACTCGACGATTATTTTCAACTTCTCTTTCAAGTCGTGTTAGCTCAAAACTATCGCCTTGATAGCTTTGTAACTCCGTTCTTGTTTGATCAATCAATTCACGAATGTTTTGTTCCTGCGATTGTGCCGAACGGTATTCGTTTTTTATGTTTTCAACAATTTTCGCAGCTTCTCGGTCTAGATTTACCAATGCACTGGCGAGGTCAGACCTAGCGGCTATCATTTTTGGGTGTTTTTCTCCGTAGCGCTCACTAAGTTCTTTAACTTTCCGGTTTAACGTTGATTCTTCTCTTACAAGGTCTCGAATCGTATTGCTCTGTAACACAGGGCCTAATGAGCGATAGTCGCCACCATTACGTTCAACCTGAATAACTTGTGAATATAATTCCTGAGCTTGTGATAATTGAGTTTGGGCTCTTACCAACTCTGTATTTAAGGTTTGTAACTGAGTATTGGTGATACGTTGTTGCTGTTCGGTATCCATTAAGTTTTGCGACAATCTGAAATTCCGTACTTTATCTTCAGATTCTTGTAACGTGATTCTTAACTCTTCTAACTGCTCGGTTAGCCATTCTGCCGTATCTTTGATTTGGCTTAATCGAGCCTCAAGTCCGAATTGTATGTAGGCCTCGCTTGTAGCGTTAACTATTTCAGCGGCTAAGAGAGGATCTTCATGCAAGTAGCTAATATTTATAATTTGACTTTGGGTACCACCTTCAACCACCAAACCAGCTTGAATTGCTTGCGCAAGCATAGTTTTTAATTGCTCGTCATTCGGCTTAATTGTTTCCTTGTTCTTTTCTCCAGCTGGCAACAAAGATTTGATTTTATCTTGAAATAACGTTAACAAGCTTTCACTTTCACCCGAAGCTTTTAATTCGGCCTGTTCTTTCTTATAACGCGAAACTAAATCCACCTTGTCCACAACGGTTTCTGCAACTTTACGCGACTGTATAATTTCATATTGTGTTTCGTAAAATAGAAACACCATAGAGTTCATGATAAATTGATCTTGAGCAGAAGAATTTGGCTGTAACGGGTCAGCTTGAATTTTTGCAGATGCTTGGTATACGGGCGTTGCATTCGAAATGTAAAAAATTCCGAGTAAAACGAAACTTACTGTAAGTAGCACTATACTCCACTTGCGACGTTTCAGAATGCGGATGTACTGCCCTAAGTCAATCACGTCACTATCATTTTTTGTCCGAGCTGGATAACTATCCATCCTTTCCATTCTTCAATTCCTTTAGAAAAAGCTTTCTTCTACTGTAATAACGTCGCCAGGCTGAACGGCCGTTGTAAGATCAACCGTTTGTGGCGTACCATCCGAATTTTCTCTTACGAGCAATATTTTGCTTCGTGACGCTCGCTCCGTGAAGCCGCCAGCCAATGTTATCGCTCTCTGGACTGTCATACCTTCCCGGTAGCTATAACCCCCTGGCTTACTAATTTCACCATTAACATAAAACTGCCTGTATTCGACAATAGTTATTGTAATATCAGGTTTCTTCAAATAGTCACCTAGAAACAAATCGTGAATAGCCTGCTCCGCTTCTGAGATACTTAAACCTTTAACGCTTACTTGTCCTATCAATGGCATTGCGATAGCACCGGTACTCGAGACTCTAACTTCTCGCAAGCTTAAATCTGGTTCGTCAAAAACACTGATGGATATAACATCGTCTGCGCCTAGTTTGTAATGCTTCAAGTCTTGGGCGTTTGCGTTGGAAAACGTGGTAGAAAACATGCTAACAATGAGGATAAAGTAGATTGTAATCGCTCTGGTGAACTTATCTGTGTTTTGCATTTTAATCATCCAATGAAATGATAATATTTAGTCTAATAGTATTGGCTTTGTACTCTGCCAACAAATTAGTTGAATCACGTTTTTCGTACTTGTAACTCATTCCAAGTGTTACATTATTAAGAATAAGATATTCAAGCGCTAACATTGATGCGAAGCGATCATCCTCTCTAGCGGCACTGAACACCAGTTCATCAGTCCCATAACCGGCGTTAGCTTTAACTTTTAACAATTTAGTTAACCAGTGATTCAAACCGATACCATAAGTAGTGCGCAAAAAACCACCAGCTTGCTCTAACGATGAGTCAATAGATTCTCTTTTGGCAACAAACTCAAGTTTAGTGAAGGTGTTAATTGACCATGTAACTTCGCCATTATAGGCTAATCCATCAATATCACGCAGGGTATCCAGCTTATAATCCCTGTCTTGATAACCAACGTTAATATCGCCGGTTAGTTTATTGGTAAAGTCCCAAGTTAACCCTGCTCTATAACGCTTGTACGTATTATCCAGTTCAAAGCCATTTACTGACTCATAATCAAAATCTGTATAGACAGTTTCGACATAAAGACGAGTTTTCGGCGCCATTTTATATGTGAATCGTGCTGTATAGCGGTCACTAATAAAATTAAGAGCTTCTAAATTATTGTTGGTGTAGTTTTTGTCATTTCTTCTGTAATCGAATTCAAATCGTCCTATCGCATCTATTTGACCGTATGACATACCAGCCAGCAAATACTTTTGATTAAATTTGTTGTATTCGGTTATGTCTAGCTGTATTCGGTCGAAGGCACCTGGGTCTTCATGTTCATCTTGATATCCCGCAGCAAATTTACTACTAAATCGAAGTGTATGTTCAAAATCAAGGCTTGCACGAATGTCATGATCAATGTAATTAGCGTCTTCAATATCATCGAATTTAGCGTAATCACCTTTATAGCTTATTTCGAAGCGTTGCTTCCCTGAACCGCCAATCAGCTGTAGTTCAGGGGCAATCGCAAGATAAGTGTCAGATTGTGCGAGATCATCTGTCACCCGGTAAATATTGTCATCATGTGCTAGTGTCGCATCTGCTTTAGCAATAAAGCCAGTCGCATTATCCTGTGCGATAGCTAATGAACCATAAAGAGCTAAAGTAATTGCTGATATTGTAAATATAGTACGCTCACGCATTTTTGTTACTTCCATAAACCCTAAAACCAATTCCAGACCCGAACTTGAAACCCTGTATATATAGCAGCGCCTTATAGCCAACTTTATCAAGTACAGGACAAGTATTCCAAACTTCGCTTAAGTGTAAAGTTAGTCAGCTGTGAATATTCTAGTGATAAGTGCTGTTAAACTTTCCAAACCGCTTCGTCCTAATTTTCAGATGAGGTATGGCGGTTTGGAAATGAAGAAGGAAGATTTCTAGCATAGATAATTATGAAATGCTTCTTCCAACTGCGACCATCGAGCACACGTAACAGGAGAGCAAGTTCACATTCTTTAAAATTCTTCACTCGCGCTGATTGCATTCTGCTTAAAAGGCTACTTAATGCTTTTTCAAACTCACTATTTTTGTGTCATCTTCTAACTTACCCTACACTTCCATTGCATTACGAGTTCCGGCCATTATTACAGTAATCCAATACAGATTGAATTAAAAAAAAACGTCGCTTTTAAAACTACTCTACGCCTAGTCTTTCTCCTTGATAGCTGCCGTCTAATACGGCCTCCCACCAAGCTTTGTTATTCAGGTACCATGTTACAGTTTTTTTTATGCCAGATTCGAAAGTTTCCAGGGGCACCCAACCAAGCTCTTTTTGAATCTTACTGGCGTCGATGGCGTATCGCATGTCATGTCCAGGGCGATCGGCTACATTGGTGATTTGGTCGCGATAACTACCTTGTGATTTAGGTTTTACATCGTCGAGAATGTCGCAAATTGTGTGCACCACTTCAAGGTTTTGCTTTTCATTGTGACCTCCAATATTGTAAGTTTCGCCTACAGCACCTGCTAAGGCTACCACCACCAAAGCGCGGGCGTGATCTTCCACATACAGCCAGTCACGGATTTGGTTACCTTTTCCATAAACCGGCAGTGGTTTACCGGCCAAGGCATTCAGTATTATTAATGGAATAAGTTTTTCAGGAAAATGAAATGGACCGTAATTGTTTGAACAGTTGGTAACTACTGTTGGCAGTTTAAATGTGCGCAGCCACGCTCGAACCAAATGGTCAGATGCCGCTTTCGAGGCAGAGTAGGGCGAGCTTGGTTCATACGATGTTTCTTCAGTAAATAATGGTAATACGGTACCTGCTTCTAAGTGATCTGGATGCGGAAGGTCGCCATATACTTCATCAGTCGAAATATGATGGAATTTAAATCCATTTTTATTTTCATCACTTAGCGTTGAGAAGTAACTGCGTGCTTGCTCAAGTAACGTATAGGTACCGACTATGTTGGTTTTGATAAATTCACCCGGGCCATCGATCGATCTGTCAACATGACTCTCTGCTGCTAGGTGCATTATAATATCGGGCTGATAAGTTTCTAGTACGCGCTTCACTTCTGGCCCATTACAAATGTCTACCTGCTCAAAATGATAACGGTCACTGTGTTCGATTTCTTTCAGCGATTCCAGGTTACCCGCGTAGGTCAATTTGTCGAGGTTAACTACGCTGTGGGCTGTATCATTAATTAAGTGGCGAACCACAGCTGAGCCTATAAAGCCTGCTCCACCGGTTACAATAATTGTTTTTGATGTTGGCATACGTAAGTCTTCTATAAATTTCTGACGAGTAAAGCATCCATCATGATGCTGAGCTGTTCGCGCCAATGAAACAAAGGCGTATTAAATTTTTCGCGTGTAATGATTTTATCTAAAACACTATAGTGAGGGCGCTTAGCCTGTGTTGGGTAAGCACTGCTGGGAATAGGGTTAATGGGAATTCGTTTATCCAACAGACCCTTTTCAATGCCCATTTGCTGAATGGCAATTGCAAAATCATACCAACTGCACACGCCTTCATCCGTCCAATGGAACACGCCGACGATTTTTTGAGTCGCGGCCTCTACACAAGCTTTTGCTAACCCCTCGCCCCAGGTTGGACTGCCAATCTGATCATCTATAACACCTAACAACGGCTTATCAGCCATCAATCGCAGCATAGTTTTTACGAAATTATTGCCGTGCGCTGAATATACCCAGGAGGTTCGAAGAATCGCACTTTGCCCGGGCAAAATAGCTTTTGTTTCGGCTTCCCCGGCGGCTTTGGATTTGCCGTAAATGCCCTCGGGTGCAATGATGTCATCTACCGTATAAGGTGAACCTTTTTCACCGTTAAACACATAATCGGTTGAGACATGTACAAAGAATACATTATTGTTATTACAAAATGTTGCTAGCATTGCTACGGCAGTATGATTTAACAGATAGGCATTGGCTTGGTCGCTTTCGGCGTTATCTACTGCAGTATATGCAGAAGCGTTAATTACTGCCGCAGGAGCTAGTGCTTCCAGTGTTTTAGCAATACTGTCTGCGGACGTAATGTCAATATCATCACGCCCCAAAAAAACTGCTTCAGGCACAAGACGAGCGATTTCCCAGGCTAGCTGACCACTTTTACCAATGACAACCAATTGTGACATCATTCTTCCTATAAAAAGGGCATTTAAAAAGTCGGCGCATCGACAAATGCGGTGCCAGTCTCATCTTTACCTGACAACGAGGGCTTTTCGCCATTCACCAAAGGCCATTCAATACCAATAGTTGGATCGTCATACTTCATCGATACTTCTGATTTCGGGTCATAATAATCTGTGCACTTGTACACAAATTCAGCCGATTCACTGGTGACATAAAAACCATGGGCAAAGCCAGCTGGCACCCATAATTGGCGGTTGTTCTCGGCTGACAAATATACACCGACCCACTTCCCGAACGTCGCTGAATTTTTTCGCATGTCTACAGCAACGTCATACACCTCACCAGCCACAACACGTACTAATTTACCTTGGGTATGTTTTAGTTGGTAATGTAAACCGCGTAAGATACCCTGTTTAGATTTAGAGTGGTTGTCTTGAACAAAATCAACGTCTGCACATTCAGCTTTGAATAAATCTGTACGATAGGTTTCCATAAAAAAACCACGTTCATCACCGAAGACTCGTGGCTCTATAACTTTTACATCCGGGATACCAGTTTCAACTACTTGCATCACTTCACTCTATCTCTAATAACTTTTAATAGGTACGTGCCATAACCACTTTTCAATAACGGGGTCGCCAATTTTTCTAATTGTTCAGCGTCAATATAACCCATTCTAAAAGCTACTTCTTCCGGGCAACAGATCTTAAGCCCTTGTCGCTTTTCTATAGCAGCCACGAAGTTTGCAGCATCTAGCAAACTGTCTAGTGTACCTGTATCAAGCCAGGCAGAACCACGACCCAATAGTTCTACCTTCAGGGAACCATCTTGCAAATACATATTATTCAGGTCGGTGATTTCCAACTCGCCACGGTGAGACGGTTTAACTTCTTTCGCAAAATCTACAACACGACTGTCGTAGTAGTAGAGGCCTGTTACTGCATAGTTGGATTTTGGAGTAGATGGCTTTTCTTCGATCGAAAGCGCGTTCCATTCATTGTCGAAATCAACCACGCCATAACGTTCTGGATCGGTCACATGATAGCCAAAAACAGTTGCACCGCGCGAGAGCGAACTTGCACTATTAAGCGACACAGATAGGTCGTGCCCGTAGTAAATGTTATCCCCTAATATCAAAGTACTAGGGCTATTTCCCAAAAAGGCTTCGCCGATTAAAAAAGCTTGAGCTAACCCATCCGGCGAGGGTTGTACAGCATACTCTATGTTTAGTCCCCAAGATGAACCATCACCTAACAGTTCTATAAATCGAGTTTGTTCTTGTGGGGTAGTAATTATCAGGATGTCCTTAATACCCGACATCATCAAAGTCGATAATGGGTAATAAATCATGGGTTTATCGTAAACTGGCATTAACTGTTTACTTACCACTTTGGTCAACGGATGAAGGCGTGAACCAGATCCACCCGCAAGTATAATTCCTTTTCTCATTCAAACTCCTTTCCCTGTTTATAATACAGGCTGTTATCTTCAGAACTACTTCATAATGCAATTATCTATCCAATATCTTACAATATTATGATAGCTTCTCCCACTGGCTGATAACATAGTCGAATCAAGCCTAGTGTTAAATAATGCTCGCTAATAAACATTCTTCCCAACAAACCCTTTAAACAACGTAAAAACCACTATCTTAAAGTCCAACCAAATACTCCAGTTCCGGATGTATTCCAAGTCGTACTTAATCCGCATTTCCATTTTTTCTACTGTATCGGTTTCACCGCGCCAGCCATTCACCTGCGCCCAGCCGGTAATACCAGGCTTCATCTTATGGCGTAGCATGTAGTATGCAACTTTCTTTCTGTATTCTTCGTTGTGGCTTACTGCATGTGGTCTTGGGCCCACCACAGACATAGTGCCTTGCAGCACGTTGAAGAACTGTGGCAATTCATCCAGGCTGGTTCTTCTTAAAAAAGCACCAAGGGGGGTAATTCTCGGGTCGTTCTTGGTGGCTTGTTTTACCACTTCGCCATTATCCATTACCCGCATGGTACGAAATTTCCACACTTTAATTTTTTTACCTACTATGCCGTATCGGTCTTGTTTAAACAATACCGGGCCTTTAGACGTGAGTTTTATTGCTACGGCAATGCACAACATGGGAATGGCAATGATGGCCAGAATGGTAAGAGAAAGAAAAACGTCTTCCATGCGTTTCATTATTGAATAGCCACCGCGCATGGGGCTGTCGTATACGCTAATGGTTTGTATTTTACCTACGTGGCCCATTCTTGAATGCAACAGATTAAACGTAAAGATGTCTGGCACTATGTGTACGTCTACGGTTGTATCGCCCAGTGCTTTGAGAATATTGTCTATGCGTGCTTTGTCTGTAAGGGGCAATGCAATGTACAGAATTTCCAGTTTGCCTTCTTGCGCCATTTTCACGCCTTCGGCAATGCCACCGGCCAGCCTGTCTTTGTGTTGGTCGGAAAGCCGCTCTGGCGAGCGTTCGTCAAAAACGGCAACAAGTTTAAAGCCACTTTCCGGAAATTTTATTATTTCATCAGCTAAGTCTATGCCTCGCTTAGTCAACCCAATAATACCTACCGCGCGTGTGTTGTAGCCTTTCCTGCGGGCAGATACCAGCATCTTACGGAACAAAGCCCGCCACGCGCACAATATCACCACAACGGCAACTATCCACAACCCCAAAATAACACGGGAAAAATAGTCGGTTTGTTTAGCAAAAAATAAGATGAAGAATAACGGTGTAAGAGACAGTAACCAACTGCATGCTGTGTAGAACAGCATTTCTTTGAACGAACCACTTCGCCATGAACGATACAGCACGAAAAGTTCGGCGAAGAATAAATACGCCATGTTAGAAAGAAGCCCTAACACAAAGTATCTTATATCGAACTTACCCAGGTAAAGGAAGGCAATGCCAAGAAGGCACATCTGGATAACAAAAATATCAACCAACCTGTAGATAAAGGCAAACTGGTTGAGGTTGTTGCGGATAAAACCGCCGCTTTCACTCATGTACTACTACCGTCCCTTGGTATTGGCAGTTAAAAACTATTTTGACTAGTTGTAGAATAATAACTGTCCGTGACAATTGTATTACTCACCAACCTGGTGCGGGTGCACCAGCATGCAACTATACTGCATTATTATTCAAAATGAACTATTACCGTATTGTTGAGGCTGCGCAGTATAACGAAACACACTCTTCAACTATAGTCGTAATATCGCGCTAACACATAAAAATGTTTCAGTGCAGTTGCAGCAAGTGCGGTGCCAGTTTATTCTCAGGGGCAGCTTATACGTCAGACAGCGAAATCAGTCAGGTTTTATTGGTTTTCTTTTTGGCCTACAACATTGCTAATTTTTCTCATTTTACTCCTTTTAAGGGTCTTCAATGTCACTATCTACCAACTCCTACTTCAACGACCAGGTTAAATCTATTGCTTTTGAATCGGCCAACGGCCCCTGCACTTCTGGTGTTATGCTGCCTGGCGAATACGTGTTCGATACTTCTAAAGACGAACTGATGAAAGTAGTTGAAGGCGAGCTGGTTGTTAAGCTGCCTGGCTCTGACGAGTGGCAATCATTTAAAACCGGTACTGAATTTAATGTAGCGGCGAATCAGTCTTTTGATGTTAAAGTGTCGGTTACTACTGCTTATTTATGTTTTTATAGTTAACCGCGAGCGCGTACCGTGCATACAGCTGAGTTTATAAACAAGCGGCGCTTTATTGTGCGCCTTGGCAAAATGCTTCATAAATACGGTACGCCATCTTTTCGGCTAGAAGCGTATTTACTGGAAGTAGGTACTTACTTAGGTGTGCGTACTTCCATTATTGCTACGCCCACCGCCCTTACCTTTGTTATCTGGACAGAGGGCCACGAAGACGAATACACCCACGCTGCGCGCTTGCAGCCTGGCGAGCTCGATTTAAACTCCCTTTCCCTTACCGATGAACTGGCCAGCGAACTCCTTGCGGGCAAGGTATCGTTAGAAGAAGCTGATAAGCGTTTATCTGAAATCGATGAGCTTCCCTCGCCTTACGGCAAATTTTTAACCGGTTGTGCGTTTGCCACCGCTACCGGTGCGTTCGCGATGCTGATGGGTGCAAGCTGGTCGGAAATTGGTTGGTCGGGCTTATTGGGTTTGCTGTCTTACTTCTGGTCGTTGTGGTCGTTGCGCTCAAAGCGGGTAAACTTAATGCTGGAACCCATGACCAGTTTTATTGCCGGTTTAGCCGCTTGCGGTATTGGGCGGTACTTAGATCCCGGCATTAACATTCCGCTTATTGTGCTTTCATCGGTGATCATTTTTGTTCCCGGCCTGGCGCTTACCATGGGCCTTGCCGAACTGGCGTCGCGCAATATGGTATCGGGCACCGCCCGGGTCATGGATGCCCTCATGCAATTGTTCAAATTGTATTTTGGCGCATTTTTGGGTGTATCTATTGGGTTTAGTTTGTTTGGTGAAAACGTATATAGGCCAGCAGAGTCGCTGCCCGTGTGGGGAACCTGGCTGGCGGTATTTTTATTGAGCTTTTCACTGGTTGCCATATTTCGTACCCGTTTCAGGCATATTCCCTGGGCGCTGTGTGCAGGCTTTCTGGCTTACGGCGCCTCTGTATTCAGTGCACCTTACATGGGGTTGGGGTTAAACACGTTTGTAGGCGCGTTTGCCCTTGGCGTATTTGCCAACCTGTTTACCCGCATTGTCCACCAGCCACATACTATTGTGGGTGTGCACGGGCTTATTGTGCTGGTGCCTGGCTCTAAAACCTATATTGGTTTGAATTCGTTTATATCGGGGCAAGATTTTGTGGCAGCCGAACACGTTGGCCAGGAAGTTTTCTTAATCTTTATGTCGCTTATTGCCGGTTTGATTTTTGCTAATGTGGTCGCACCAACTAAAAAAGCAATATAAACAACATGTTAACAAAACTTTTTGAAATATCCGGATTATTTATTAGACAAGCCTGATGCAAAGGAGTACTGTACACACGCTTTAGATATTAAAGCACTTTACTACCCCGTTCGATTTCTACTTTTCCTCTTTAAACAGTCGACTATAGATATCTTCCTGCGTTGTTAGAAAAGGTTATGTCTATTGCGTTCATGGTGACTGTTATTGTCACCGCTATATTATTTTATGTTTAAAAAGGTTTTTAAAATGTCTGATACTACAACTGGTACAGTTAAGTGGTTTAACGAAGATAAAGGTTTCGGTTTCATTACTCCTAGCAATGGCGGCAAAGACGTATTCGTTCACTTCCGTTCAATCGAATCTGAAGGCTTCAAAACTCTTGCTGAAGGCCAGGAAGTAACCTTCGTAATCGAACAAGGCCAAAAAGGCCCACAAGCAAACAACGTACGCGTAGCGTAATTTCGTTTTTTGCTAAGTAGTAGAGCCGGTTTTCCCGGCTCTTTGTTTATCTGCCTTCCAAAAATCTGTTATACATTTCATTGGTCTAACCGAGCCACCGCTGCGTAATCACCCTGTTACCCACAAACAGGTTTCGAACCATGCAAGACAACCCGGCAATACAAAGCTTATTTGAGTTCAGCCACGCTTTTACCGCAAAACTACCAGAAATCGCCATTGGCCTTGTAATATTCATCGCCCTGGTAATGGCTGCGGCCCCCATAAGCCGATGGCTGATAAAGCCTTTCGGGTATGTGTCTGCCAGCCCGCTTATACATTCCGTTACCCGCCGCAGCATTAGTATTCTTATTATGTTGCTGGGCGCATACCTGTTTTTAAAGCTGGCCGGGCTTACCGAATTTGCGGTTGCCATTGTTAGCGGTACTGGCCTTATTGGGTTAGTATTGGGTTTTGCCTTTCGCGATATAGCTGAAAACTTTATCTCCAGCCTGCTACTTACGGTTCAACGACCGTTCCGTATTGGTGACGTGGTGCAAATTGCATCGTATACCGGCGTTGTACAAAAGGTGACGTCCCGGGCTACTACCCTGGTTGATTTTGATGGCAACCATATTCAACTTCCGAACGCCACTGTGTATAAGGGCATCATCAAAAACCTGACGGCAAACCCGAATATGCGCGGCCACTTCATTATAGGCGTGGGGTACAACAGCAATATTGCTGAAGTACGGGAATTAGCCATGCAGGTGCTCAATAATCACGACCATGTACTGCAAACCCCGGAACCCATGGTACTGATTGATAACCTTGGGGCATCTACTTACAACTTAAAAGTGTATTTTTGGATAAATGTAGAGGCCACCAGCGTAATTAAAATGGCGTCGGCGCTGATGCGTATTCTCACCGAAACTTTCTTAGAGGCAGGTATTTCTATGCCAGATGACGCAAGAGAACGCATATTCCCGGAAGGTTTGTCGTTAGTAAACGGAAAACAAGCTGAACACAATGCTTTGGAGCAGACAACAACGCAATCATCAAAGCCACAAGGGGTACTTGCCCCACGCAGCAATGCTGAGCAAGATCATCATCAGGAAGATGTAACCAGTGAAAATGACGACATTCGCAAACAGGCAGAGCAAAGCCGAGAGCCGGAAGATGGCAGTAACATTTTGCCAGAATAAAAAACCCCGTACCCAATGGGCACGGGAAAAGGCCTGTAAGATGAGCCAAACAGACCTGAGGGACTGTGCCTTCGCTTTTGGCAAGTTGCGTTAGCGAAGCAATTTAATCAGTGTACGCCCTAATCGCACATTTAGCGCGCCCGCCGCCACGGCTTCTGCAGAATTTTCTACAACCTTGGCTGCCAGCGAGCCGCCAATTTGGTTCGCCAGCTCGTCGGTTGCCATATCAAACAAACTCTGGGCCGCCAGGTTTTGCGCCAGTACTTTAAACAATCGCCAACTACCTGCCGTACCAGGGCGTAAACCAAACACCCGGGCCACGCTACGAATAGTTCGAAAGCTTATCCAGCTAATGGCCAGAGTTTGAATTAAATGATTCGGGCTAATAAAGGTAAGACTACCACTAACCACGGCTTCTTTTTTTACAATTTCTTCAGCTTTCGCGGTTACCGGCGTAGATACCGTTTCCTCGTAAAGATTGGTGAGCTCTTTTGCCGTCATGTCGTCGGTAAGCACTTGTTGATATTGCTTGTAGCACCGTGCGGCATAACTGCCTTTCCCAAAGCGGCTGGCATGGGTTGCAATAGTGCTTTTCACTTCATCTGCGCTTTCAGTTTTCGCCAGCGCTTCCAGGTTTAGTGGCGTTTCAATACAGGCTTCTACCGCCCTGAAACCCAGCCATTCTTTAATAATAAGAGTGAGTAACGCAACCACAAAACCGGCCATCAGCACACCCAGAAGAGTGCTGGATACGGGGAATGTGTCAAAGCGAGTTACAATGGCTTCAATGGCATCGAATACCATAAAGGCCACCACAGCCAGTACGCCTAACAGCAGCGTAACCACTTTAAGCGACAAGCCTTGTTTCTCGTCTACATCCCATTCGCTGGTATCACGCCGCGCCGGCATGCTTACCTTTGGTTGCGCCTCGTTTAACGACACTTCACTGATACGAGAGCGATAGTGAGGTGAGTTTTCTTCAGAAGATTGCATAGTTAGTCTTCCAGTAAGTATTGAAATAATCTGTCGAGTCCTATTCCGTTGAGCATGCGCGGCCTGTAGTCCTTAGGCACCGCCGCCCTGAGTACAGGGTAATTGTCTTCTTGTCTGATAAAGGTGATATAAGGCGGTAAAAAATCATACCGCGCTTCCCGGTAGTCGCCCTCTATCGATGTATACCTTATGGCCTTTGTTGTAGAGCCCAAATCGGTAATGCGAATGGACGACACCAGGAAATATTCATGAGCAATGCGATTGGCAGCCAGCTTTGTTACTGCGCTGCTGGCTACATCAGTCATGAGTGAGAGTAGATTTTTTTGATACATAGGCGGAGCGTTATCCGCTTTTGTTGCCACAAAAGCCACACGACGAATACTTCGCTTGCGCAAAATGGTTTCTTTAAACCAGTGTTGCTGGCCATAAGCAAACACATCCGCCAGGTGACTCAAGGTTTCCTTTTGCTGCATAACATGCATTTTGCTGTGGTTTAAGCCTTCGAATAAATCCACCAGAATGATTTGTTTATCAGATTCTCTGAAGGTGGTTTTGCGAAGTTCCTTTAGCCAGTTCTCCTGAAACGATTTAAAGTGCTTGGTAAACAAAATGGTCCAGGGGTGAGATACATCGCTACTGATCTTGGCTGGTAGTGGCGTAAACCCCTCTTCTCCCCAATCGAACCCCGATTTCTTCAACAAGAAACTGCCGGGTTGCAACATGGCAATACCCGCATTTTTGGCCTGAATTAAATAGTTGCGGTATACCACCACCAAATCCTGAACCGCTTCGATAGTGGGCTCTTCGTCGAAGTTGAAATCTTGCAGGGTTTGGTGCCACTCGGAAACGTAATGTTCCTGCGGTGGCGACATTTGTTGTGCCAGACAGGAGTCAGACCACTGGGCGAAGGTTTTGTCGATCATGGGTAAATCGGTTATCCATTCGCCAGGGTAGTCAATAAGCTCAAGTACTACGTCGGTGTAGGGAAACAAGTGCTTCTTAAACTTGTGTTTTTGTTTCAGACGAATAATAACTTTAACACCAAACACGGCTTCGGTAGCTCTGGGCCATTCACCTCTTTCAAGAGATTCCAAATGTTCTTCAAGGGGAAACATGTTGAAGCCTTCCAGGGGCTCTACGCGAACAGATTCCACCAGCTTCTCTGGTAAATATCGCAGTAGAGGTAAACAATAGAATTTACCTTCACCACGATGTTTAAAAGCGGTAATCAGGCTGGTAAATAGCATGGTTTTCCCGCTGCGACTGAGCCCGGTAATAGTAAACCGGTGAGTTTCTTTGGTAAACCAACCGGTTGCCGCGCTCACGCCATCTTTTACCGGCGACAAAGGCGAAAGAACATTTTGAACGAATCGCTTCATGTATTTCCTCACTACCGTGTGAATGTTTAACCATATTATCACTATATGGGCCAAAGGGATGTGATTAAAAGGTACAGTTATATTTGGAAACAATTCGGTGCAGTTTCCGTCCCGTTTTCCATTTATACGACACTATTTTAATTAACTCTTCAGGATGTTACATGTAACATTGGCGTGTTATCTACTTGCCAGCGAGCAGAACATGACGCCAGGAAAACGCCCTACGTTACAGGATATTGCCGACAAAGTGGGTGTAACCAAGATGACGGTGAGCCGCTACATGCGATCGCCTGCCTCGGTTGCCGCCACCACCCGGGAGAAAATAGCCGATGCCATAGAAACACTGGGTTATATTAAAAACCGGGTACCGGCTATTTTGTCTAAATCGTCCAGCAAAACCATTGGGGTATTAGTGCCGAGTTTGTCAAACCAGGTATTTGCCGATTTGGTACAAGGGGTGGAAGACGTAGCAGGTGAACAGGGTTACGACACGCTTATTGCCCATACAGGCTACAGTGAATCGGTAGAAGAAGAAAAAGTCGCCCTGATGCTGTCGTACCAGGTAGACGGCCTCATTCTTACCGAAACCCAGCATTCTTCCCGTACCCTGCAAATGCTTAGTCAGGCGGGTATTCCCGTGGTGGAAACCATGGAAATTCCTGCTACTCCCATTGATATGGCTGTTGGGCTTGATCACCAGGCTGCGGCGTTTGCTATGGTGTCTGCCATTATTGCCTCGGGCAAACAGCACGTGGTTTATTTGGCCGCCCGCATGGACAGCCGAACCCTTCTGCGCAAAGCAGGCTACGAAAAGGCCATGAAACAAGCCGGGCTTGAACCCGCAACAGTGGCTACACTTGCCCATTCCAGTTTTACCTTGGGCGGAGAGTTACTGGATGAAGCACTGGCTCAGCACCCCAGCACCAATGCCGTATTTTGTACCAATGACGATATAGCCGTCGGCGTTATGCTCAGATGTAAGCATTTGGGATTGCGTGTTCCGGAAGATATGGCGGTAGCGGGATACAACGGGTTAAACATTGGCGAGGCAATGACGCCCTTGCTTACCAGTGTGATAACGCCAAGAGCGGAAATGGGCCGGGTAAGCGCCTCAAATATATTACAAAGCCTGCGCGGCGAGCGACCCAACGCGCCTGTTACTGAATTACCCTGGTCTATTAACCGGGGCTTCACCGTGTGAACGAGCACCTGTAGTAATGTTGCGCTGCGCCAGTAACTGAAGCACATCATTCACTATAGCCTGGGGGCTGTCGCTAATAGCAACAGTAAGCACGTCAGTTTCATCACTCCCCGGCCGCTGGAGAATATCGAACTGGCTATCCAGCATATCCGGCTTCATAAAATGCCCTTTTCGCTGGGTCATTCGCTGTAAAATAGTATGCTTATCACCATCTAAAAACACAAAGTAAAGGTTGTGATTATTGCCGCGGATAATATCCCGATAGTGCTTTTTTAGTGCTGAGCACACAATAACACTGCACTGCTCCTGTTGTAGCAGCTTGTGCGCTTCACTGCTTATTTGTTCAAGCCAGGGGCGGCGATCGTCATCTGTTAACGGTATACCGGCAGACATTTTTTCTACATTGCTGCGTGGGTGCAAGTCATCACCGTCGATAAAGGTGGCCTGAAGCGCCTGTGCAAGATGCTCACCTACGGTAGATTTCCCTGAACCGCTTACGCCCATCACGATAATCGAAAACCCGTCGCGCTGACCATTTTGTATTGCAGACATAGTATTGCCTCCCTTAGCACCCCGTACTTTAGCGTTGTAAAGCATGCTCACGGGTGTTAAAAAATTGTTTAACAACCTGGTTTTGTTCGTGCTAATGTTACCGGTAACGTTAGCCGTTGTGAATTCATTTTTTAACCCTAAAACACCAATACCGAGAGTTACAGTATGGATATAAGTCTTGTCGCCAGCCCAACGCATTTATTGTTAACCGGGCTTGGGGCCGTTTTTTTACTGGTGCTGCTAATTTTGGTTTTACGCATTCATGCGTTCGTTGCGCTTATTGGGGTTAGTGCGTTAACAGCGGTTGTGGCCGGTATTCCCAGCGCACAGATTGTACCTGTGATGGTATCTGGCTTTGGCGGCACCCTGGCTTCGGTCGCGTTGCTGGTTGGGTTGGGTTGCATGATTGGTAAGTTGCTGGAAGTCACCGGCGGTGCGCAGGTGTTAGCCGATGGCCTGATAAACCGCTTTGGTGAAGCGAAAGCCCCTTTTGCCCTGGGTGTAGCATCGTTATTATTCGGTTTCCCCATATTTTTCGACGCTGGTCTTATCGTTATGTTTCCCATACTCATGAGCGTGGCAGCGAAATTTGGCGGTTCAACATTAAAATACGCATTACCTGCCGCTGGCGCTTTTGCGGTAATGCACGCCTTCGTACCGCCCCATCCTGGCCCCGTGGCTGCCGCCGATTTACTAGGTGCAGACATGGGCCTGCTATTACTCATAGGTTTAATAATAGCAATACCTACATGGTATGTAGGCGCTTACTTATTTGCTTTATATACCGGTAAGCGAATAACCATAGATTTACCACCACTGTTTAAAAACTCAAGTGATGCTGCTGCCGTTAAACCACCGGCGTTTGGTACTGTGCTTGCGGTGTTGCTTACGCCGGTTGTACTGATTTTTATGGATACCGGCTTAAACACACTTACTACAACCGGCACTATTTCTTCTGATCTGGCCTGGGTAGATGTATTGCGCACGCTGGGGAAAACCCCTATCGCTCTGCTCATTACGCTTCTGCTTTGTTTAGTGTTGTTTACCCCGGCACTGGGAAAGCAACGCACAGAACAGTTGTGTGGTGAATCCCTTGCGCCTGTATGCGGGGTAATTCTGGTTACCGGCGCTGGCGGTATGTTTGCTGGCGTGTTGCGAAGCAGTGGTATAGGCGATGCGCTGGCCTCGTTACTTCACGATACCGGCCTGCCAGTTATTGTTGCCGCCTTTGTCATTTCAACCTGCCTTCGGGTTGCGCAAGGGTCGGCAACCGTGGCCCTTACCACCACGGCAGCACTCATGGCGCCCATTGTGGCATTGTCACCTGGTTTATCAGCCGTCGATTTATGCTGTGTGGTTATTGCCATTGCTGGCGGCGCAACTGTACTTTCACACTTTAACGATTCAGGCTTTTGGCTTGTTTCCCGCCTACTGGATATGGACGAAAAAACCACGTTAAAAACCTGGACGGTAATGGAAACCCTGCTTGGCTCACTTGCCTTCTTGTTCGCGGGCTTGTTGAGTTTGGTTTTCTGAGAACAGCAAAGAGCATACAACACGCTACTAGCAGTATTGGCTATAAATTGTGTCGCAAAATACTCATCACGACTAGGTGAACATTTTTTGTACTGTGCTAAGATGGCAGCGTAAAAATCATACACAAGGAAGGTTTTATGCAGCGCCATGGTTACATCCTATTGATAGGCTTGCTATTCATTACACTGTTTAGCTCATATGCGAAATCAGAATCATTGGCTCAGAACAATATATCTGCCAATGATCAGCTCAATACTTTTCTTGACCAGCAATGGCAACAGTTTTCGCAGTTTAATCCTGAGTATGCCTCGTATTTGGGCCTTGGTAATGATGCCATAAACCGTCGCTGGACAGATTACAGTATGCGTGCCATTCATCAGCGGCACAAAGCGCATCAGGCTGCATTGACAGAATTGAAAGCTATCGACAGAAGCCAGTTGTCTAATTTTCAACAAACCAATTACGACTTAGCGCAGTGGCAACTGCAAATGGGAATTGACGAATTCCAGTTCAATACTCACCTTATTCCTCTCGACCAATCCAGTGGGGTGCAAACACTGGACGATTTCGCCAACTTTATCCCACTTAACACGCTTGGCGACTACGAAAACTGGCTGGCCAGGCTAGAGGCGTTGCCAACGCTTATCGACCAAACGCGTCTGCTCATGGAAGCCGGCAAAGAAGCGAACATCATGCCCTCAGCAGCTACCATGTCGCGGATCCCAGACCAACTAAAGCGGCACGATGTAGATAACCCTGTCGACAGCCTGTTTTATGCACCTTTCACCTCGCTTCCTGATGCGATACCCAAGGCCCAACAACAGGCTTTGCAAAATAGAGCGAAACGTATTATTGAAGAAGCGATAACGCCCAAATACCGTGAGTTCACGGCGTTTTTTGAAAGTGAATATTTACCCGCCTGTCGAAAGGATGTAGGCGTATGGGCATTACCTAACGGCAAGGAATATTATCAGCACCTTATCGGTTACTTCACCACCACTGACATGACGCCCGATGAAATTCATGAGCTTGGAAAAAGGGAAGTAGCGCGCAACCGCGCTGAAATGCTTAAGATTATTGAGGAAGTGGGTTTTGAGGGAGATTTTGATGCATTCGTCACTTTTTTGCGCACCGATCCACAGTTTTACTACGATACACCCGACGCTTTGTTTAATGCTTACCTAGCCACCAGTAAACGAATTGACCCTGAGCTAACCAAGTTATTTGGAAAATTGCCACGAGCGCCTTACGGCCTTAAACCCATCCCCGACAACATAGCACCAGATTCAACAACGGCTTACTACTATCCACCCTCGGCAGATGGTTTGCGGCCAGGCTATTATTACGTAAACCTGTATCAACCAGAAACCCGCCCCAAATATGAAATTGAGGTACTCAGTGTGCACGAAGCTGTGCCCGGTCATCACTTACAGCTTGCGTTACAAAACGAATTGGGTGAACTCCCCATGTTCCGCCGCTTTTTAAACTTTGCCGTGTTTGTTGAAGGTTGGGGGCTGTACAGCGAACGTTTGGGTTATGATTTGGGGTTGTATCAGGATCCCTACTCGCGCTTTGGACAGTTAACGTATGACATGTGGCGCTCAGTGCGTTTAGTGGTAGACACGGGTTTGCATTACAAAGGTTGGACTCGCCAGCAAGCAATCGATTATTTCAAAGCCAACGCGGCTAAGTCTGAACAAGACATTATCAATGAAATTGACCGCTATATTTCCTGGCCTGGCCAAGCGCTGGCCTACAAAATAGGGCAACTAAAGATACTGGAACTACGAGAAAAAGCTACATCAGAGCTTGGAGACAAATTTGATATTCGCGCGTTTCACGACACTGTACTGGGTTCGGGTTCAGTGCCACTCAATGTACTTGAAGACAACGTCGATAGCTGGATAGATAGTCAACGTTAGCGAAGGTGATTCATGAGAGCATTGTTCCCCCATAGCACATATATCTTATTGATTGGGTTACTTTTACTTCCATTCGTATCTGTCGGTGCCTCGGAAGAGAAGGATTTTAGCGATTTTAGTTTTACTCGTTATGGTGGTAGTGGGGGCGGTGTTGTAAACGATATGGTGGTTACTGTTCAATCGTTGGGTATGGAACAATGGAACAATGGCTTGAGGAATTCTACAAGTTTCTCCCGGTACTCCACCGTTTCAATCAAATTTAGTGAACCGATAAGTTCGTTTTCGTTAAAGATAGAAAAAGTATATAAGGGTGTTGAATTTCTTGGCGACTTCAACATTGGCAACCCGACTGAGCTTACTGGCACATTAGTTCGACAAGACACTCCCCCGAAAAAATTAATCGCTCCTCATTCAGGTAAATCAGTGCTAGTTACCTCTAGCGAAAAAGGCGATCATGGTTATGGCGTATTAACCTGGAACGGGCTCAATACGCAATTTGTTAGCTTTTCTATTCTGAGAACAAAACAGAAAGCCGCCTTAGGCATTGAATCATTTCATTTTGAACGACTGGATAAGAAAAATGGCCCCATCGATACTGAGATAACCCGATACTGCGCTTATACTGCGACCGGGCCTGAGCGTGCCCTATGCCGCGAGAAAGCGCGGGCCATGATCATTGACAACAAATCGGGCTATTCAAGGGTAAAGCAAGACTTGGGTATTGAGCTAGAAGGGGTCAGCGCACCGAGTTCTAAAGAAGAAACGTATCCTAAATTCAAAATAGTAGACGTAAAACCCAACAGTGTTGGCGCACAACTTAAACTCAAAGGCACTTACTTTCGCGATTTTGATGAGGTTGTTAAACAAGTCAATCAAGCTTATCAGAACGATACTGCAAGGTTAAACTTCTATGTCAAAGGCGATGATAATAAGTATCGGCATATCGAGTATGTATTCGCTCCTGAGGAACTCATTTCCCCCCTGTACAATCAAGGTTTAGTAAAAGGAAAGTATGACGCAAAGGAGTACCTTCCTTTTACTGTTAGCTATTCCAGAGAGCCACTCAGTGATGACCAGGGAAAGTTTAAGAAAGTTTTCTATATAGAGCTTAATCACAGGCATGCTATTAACGAAGCCGGTTTCATCAATACTTTTCTCAAAGGCGTTGGCAGTGATCGAAATTCTAGTCAGGTTATTGAGTGTGGCGCTGCTGATATCTGCGATTTTAAAATCTATGCGCCAGATAAGTCGCTGATATCAACTTTGCGTACAGAGAAACCGAAACATGACAGTGGGCTTATGCTTGATAGTCGCAAAGGCGGTTATCTTACAGAACGCTGGCAACGCGTGATAAACGATAAAGAAACACTGACACTTCCAAACTATTTATCACTCTTCGAATACATTGGCGATGGACATATTGACTTACTCTACACCCGCTCCAGCCGCGCAAGACTGTTAAGTTTTATTGAATCACGTTATACCTCTTTTGCGCACACATATACTTATTACTGCGTTGGCTCAAGACCCACTAATAAGATCCTTGAAGACGTTGACTATTATACTATTACTGATTATTGGTTCAGAGAGCGCGTTACGACAGTAACCGAGTATAAAGTTGAAATAGCAGAAGAATTCTATGACCTCGCAAAAGAGCTGGTTAACACTCGCGGCCTCAGTGATGTTGGGCTAATCCCGGAACTTGTCGAGCGCTACTCTTGCTCATCACCACAAATGCAGGCAATTAAAAATTTATATCCGAAATTAATACGCATCTTGCAAAAGCAAGAAAAGTCGCCCTTGTTTAACAACAAAATAATGCTTGATAAAAATGCCAACGTTTTGCCTCTCCACGCGTTTAAGTACACAGATTGCGATTCCTGTGTTCAACAAATAACTGATGAGTTACTTTCTGAAAACCGTTATGTAAAAGACGCCATATTTAGCACAGGTGACTACTTCTACAACGGACGATGGACGCAAATGAGTCGCATCGATATAGAAAATCACAAACCAATAAGTGTTAATGGACTATTTACGAGGCAAGGAAACAGTGAACATCTTAGGCACTATTTCAGTGGGAGAAACACTACAACGATTGAAGAGTTGATAGCGTATCATCGAATGCGTTTTGACCTTTACGCTATCTATATTTTGGCAGACCGCTCGCCCAGTTTACAAAAAGCTGATGAAAGTAACGCTGACTTTTACCAAAGAGTAAATAGCTTTATTGACGATAATAGCCACATTTTGAAAAATGTATCGTTAGCATTAACAGGTCAGTATTTTGTTGATGGGGAGCCCGTTTGGTTTACACCGTTCATCAATGATCTTGAACGCGTTATGTACTCGTTTGGCTGGCCGGAAAAAGGACAAGAAAAACAACAAGACTGGTTCATAGTCGTTAGGGAACACCGTGCCGCTGAGTTTGTTAAGAGATATGGCAACATGCACATCGATCAGCACATGTATCAGTATATGAGAAGTATAATGGGGAAAGAAAAATTTAAAGCAGAGCGTGAGTGGGGCGAAAAAGCGGCAAGCATTTTTTATGATCATGACAGCATGTTGCATGGTCAAATTGTTTCAACCATTACTTATCAAAACGTAATAGATCATTTTAACCAGATTAGCCCCGACGGTTCTCTCGCCAAGCGCTTTGCCGAAAAATTCGCAACGGCAGACTATTCTCACAATGCCGCAGCAGTATGGCTGGGCGGCTTTGGCAACGAACACCAATACGAAAAAGTGCGCAATGGTCGGTTTATCCCAAAAAATTTGGATAGGATTGAAGCATTCTTAGTGTCGAGCACCGAGCAGCAATAGAGAACCCTATAACAGACCAAGCACGCGCTGCTTCTTCGTATAGGCCAAGACTAGTTTCATTTAATTAGTATAAAAACACATAACAAAAAAGTGTCACACCCTTAAAAACTTGTGTTAGTATCCAACAAGTTACAGGGAACGTGACGCTATTTTCATTTATTTTTATGCGAAGGACATTCGCGCGCCCTGTAACGTACACGGACTTCTACGTTAAGGGTTATGTATGTTTCCACATCATAAAAAGCAATTATTAAAAACTATTTTATACACCGGTTTAACTACCGGCACGCTGGCCATTACCGGCTGCGGCGGTGGCGGTTCTTCTGAGGAACCAAACCGGCCTCCAAGTGCAAATGCAGGCAGCGATGTCAGTGTGAGCGAAAACACCGAAGTAACATTAAATGTGACTGCTACAGACAGTGATGGCAGTGTTGCCAGCTTTGCCTGGCAGCAAACCGACGGACCCACCATTACACTATCGAATACCACCGGGTCGTCGTTAATTTTTACCACACCGGAAGTAACGGAAGACACCAGCGCGACGTTCAGCGTGACCATTACCGACAACGAAGGGCTAACAGCCACTGATACCGTTGTGGTTAACATTGCCAACGTGAACAAGCTACCCACTGTTGAACTGATCGTTGATGCTCTTGAGGTAAACGAAGAAACCGCTGTTACCATAGTGGCTGATGGTACTGACGAAGATGGCAGCATCGCCTCATACACGTGGACGCAAGTATCTGGAATTACCCTTGAATTAGGCGGTACCTCTACCGAAGCACTTGAAATTACTGCCCCGGCCGTGACTGAAAACCAGGATGCCGTGGTGTCGGTCACCGTAACGGATAACGAAGGCGCTACGGCAACAACAGAAATGACGGTAACCGTGGTAAACACGCCAGTACCTAACATTTCAGCGCTATCACCTGATTTTGGTATTGCCGGTTCTGAAGTAACGGTTACTGCCAATGCGCTTATTCCTGCAAACACACAGTTAATGATGAATGGCGTAGCCATAGAAGCTGAACTTGTTTCTGACACGTCACTGGCGTTTACCGTTCCTGCCGAAGCAACTACTGGCGCGGTTACCCTGGAATATCAGGAAGAAACCTCAAACCCGGTGATTTTTGAAGTAACCGAAAACGGCCTTATTGCGCCTACAGAAGATGGCATTATCGTTGACGAACTCGGTACCGAAGTGGTCAGCGATTACGTGTTAGTTGCCATTAGCGAAGATGCTAGCTCTGAGTCAGAAGCAGCTCGCCTTGCTGGTCTTATTGGTGGCACGGTTGTAGGTAAAATTGAAGAGCTGAACGTATGGCAGATTGAAGTGGATGCCAGCACCGTTGCCGAACTTGAAACGTTTGTTGCTACGCTGGAAGCAGAAGCCACCGTGCGCTATGCCATGATTGACTCGAACGTAACCGGTGAGTCGGTTGATTGGTCTGCCGACCCGGATCGCCCATCACAACGCTCACGCAACCGGGTAGAAGAAGGTGCGGCGCTTTACGCATCAAAAGTGAGCCGCGCGCCCACTGAAACCCAGTTGTTGCCATTCTTCATGGCCATTGGTGTTTCTGAAGATGGCATTAATTTCGACGTTGACGATTTCGACAACTACCTTAAAAGCGAGCGCAGTGCCAGTAATGTAAACATTTATGCTAATGATTTACCTGTTGACGATGTAAACCACGGCATTCAGGTAACCGGTATTGTGGCCGCTGAATTAGGCGACGGTGGAAACGCTGGCCTGGTGAGCGCTTTGGCTGGTTCTCACAGCGGCGCGAACATCAACGTTGCAGGCGGTACTATTGCGGGGCGCATTTCAAAAACGCTGGCCCAGTTACGTGCCGGTGCTACAGTGATTAACTGGAGCTGGGGCGTACATAAAGAAGGCTACCAAACCTGTGAGGGTACGGCTGGCTCAAGTAATCGAGTTGCTGCAAATCAGTTTCCTGGTATTGAAAAGATGGTGGAAGATTTTGTCACCACCCTTGAAGACGATTATCCTAACGCTATTGTTGTTTCCAGCGCCGGTAATGGACGCACCGATGCCGGTGATGCAAACTCTCGCTTGCCTACCTCAATTGAAAGCGACCAGTTGATTGTTGTAGGCGCACATACAACAGAAGGTACAGTATTCAATGCAGCTACAACAGAAGATATGCACGCTGCGAATACTTGTTTTGCCGACAGCACTAACACTGACGTGAAGCGTGCCAGCTATTCAAACTATGGTGACCGAGTGGATATCACCGCTGCAGGCTCCATTATGGGATACAACGCTGAGCCGCATATTTTCGGTGATACCGACGGTGATGGCCGTTCAGACTACAGCAACGCGGGTACCAGCTATGCCACACCTCTGGTGACGGCAACGATTGCTCTTATGCAGTCGGTGAACCCTAACTTGTCACCATCTGAAATTAAAGCCATGTTGCGTTCTTCAGCATTGCCTATTCAAAATGATGTTGCACTGACCAGCCCGGCAGGTACAGACGTAGTGACACGTGCGCTTACTGCAACAGAGTCTGCCGCCAATGCAGGGATGGGTGCACGCCTGAACGTAGAAGGCGCTATTCAGGCCGCCATCGACAGCCGTGAAACAGAAACCCTCACTAAAGGCGACCTGGTAAATATTGAGTTAGGCGGTTTTGACACCTCAGTTACCCAAACAATCGACGTGGTTATTCCTGGCGATTCGCCGGTATTTAATGAAGTAGACATTATGTTTATTGTCGATGTGTCAGGTAGTTACAGTGATGACCTTTCTACGTTCCGCTCGCGGGCTATTAGCCTGATTGATGCCTTTGGCAGTGCCGGTCAGGATGTAAAAATCGGTGTTTCGAGTTTCAGTGACTTCCCGCAAAGCCCGTACGGCAGCTACAGGGACTACGCATACAGCTTAGATCAAACACTAACAGATGACCCTACCGAAGTCGTTAACGCCCTCAACGATTTGAACATTTTAAGTGGTAGTGACAGCCCTGAAAGTCAGCTGGAAGCCGTGTACCAAACAGCTGATGCAGCCAGTGGCTGGCGTGAAGGTGCATTGCCGGTGATGTTCCTTGCCACCGACGCCAGTTTCCACGACAGCGACAACGAAAGCGGTTATCCCGGCGCAGGTTTCACCGAAACCCTGGCCAGATTGAACGACCAAAACATGACAGTATTTGGTCTTCAGTCAGGTGGTACCGTTTCTGATGTACTTACCCTTACCAGCGCCACCGGCGGTGACGCCTTCTCGCTGTCTCGTGACAGTGCGGAAGTGGTAGAGTCAGTACTTGACGCCATCGACGTAGCCAGCAGCAACCTGTCGGTGAAAATGGAGCCGTCCGGCGATTTCTACGACATCGTCGAAAGCATTGTACCGCTGGGTGACAACGTGTCTGAAGATGGCGTGTCGGTAACCGGTGTTAACCCCGGTGACACCATTAGCTTTGACGTAACCTTCAAACGCAGCTTCCTGGAGATCTTTGGTGACGAGAGCCATACCATTACCTTGCGGTTACTGGTTAACGCCAATGATGTTGCCATTATTCAGGAAATTCCTGTGGTTATTAATTTTGATTAGGAGAGCAGTATGAAACGCATACTTATCGCTTCTGCCATTTTGGCGATGTCTTCAGGGTTGGCGTATGCCGACGACGCTTGCACCACACAAGCTGCAGATAACGGCACCGATACCAAGGTATTGAGCGCTGAAGGCAAATACTTAGGTTATGTAAGTCCGAATAACGACGGCAGTTTCTTCATGTGGTTAGAAGGAAAAGGCGCGGTGAATGAAACGGCAGCAAGCTATTACGATGCTGTGGATTTTGTTTGCGCAGCGGCCAATAACGAAGAGTAAACACGAGAAAAGGCATGCTGAACTAAGCATGCCCTGATGTTTTTCCAAGGGGGCACTGCAATGTGCCCCTTTTTTATTAGTTCAGTGAAAACCGAAAGTGTGTTACTGGTGACAAACGGTAGGTTCGGATATGCCTCGTTTTAGCATCAGCAATTTAAGAAACAGGTGCAAAACTCATAGGCCTCTGGCATGCTATTTCTATTGGTTTTTGATGTTTAGCGTGATTATGCAAACCGACCCCTTTAGATTCTGCCCTGCGTGTAAAAGCGATAACTTTACTCTTACCGACAACCGGTATTTTTGCGACAACTGCCACTTCACTTTCTTTCTCAATGCGGCCACTGCGGTAGCAGGTATTACTGTGTGTCATGATGAAGTGCTGTTTACTGTTCGCGGAAAAGAGCCGGGTAAGGGCATGTTGGGCCTGCCTGGTGGTTTTGTAGACTTTAACGAATCTATGGAAGATGCTTTGCGCAGGGAAACGTTTGAAGAAATCGGTATTGAAGTAAAAAACTGGCAGTACTTACTCTCAGCGCCGAACACTTACGACTATGCCAATGTGCGCTATCGAACCTGTGATGGCTTTTATGTGGCGAATATAGCTCAAAAACCACAGCTTACTTTACAGCAATCAGAAATTGCCGGCGTGAAATGGCTCCCTCGCAAGCAAATCAATCTTGAGGACGTTGCCTTTGAATCGATGCGCAAGGCCCTCGCCTGTTATTTATCTCAATGCGAAGAACAATAAAAAGGAACAAGCATGAAACGCATTTTTCTCACTCTTGGTGCGGCACTGGGTTTACTGGTGATAGTTTTGGTAGTAAATACCCTTCGATTTACCCCACCTGAATTGACACAAGCCGGCGGTAAAACCACACCAGTTGAACCTGATGGCAACGTTCTGGCCCGACAGTTATCTGAGGCTATTACTTACCAAACCATTTCCTTCGAAGACGGAAACAAAGATAACTATGCCGCCTTCAGTGCTTTCACTCGATGGCTGGAAACCACTTACCCACTGGTCTTCGACACACTTGTGTTACACCGCATTAATGAACACACCTTGCTGCTGCAGTGGAAAGGCAGCACTGCCGATGCACCTGTGTTGTTATCGGCCCACTATGATGTTGTACCCGTTAACCCAGGCACAGAACAAGACTGGACTCACCCCCCTTTCGCCGGTGTAATTGAAGACGGCGTAATTTGGGGTCGAGGGGCGTTGGATGACAAAAGCGCTGTTATCGCCATGATGGCATCTGCCACCGCGTTGCTGGAACAAGGTTTTACACCAAAACGTGATGTGTATTTCTCATTTACTCACGATGAAGAACTAGGCAGTGACTTAGGTGCGCAGTCGGTTGTGGCCTGGTTCGAGCAGCGCAATATTGAGCTGGCGTGGTCATTGGATGAAGGCTCGTTTGTGCTAAAAGACATTTTGCCGGGCCTGGACAAAAATATAGCCAGCATTAACGTAGCGGAAAAAGGGTTTCTGACGGTAAAACTCACGGCCACTGGCGCTGGTGGACACAGCTCTATGCCGCCACAGGATACCGCCGTTAGCATTCTCGCCAGTGCCATATTAAAAGTACGGGATGCGCCACTGCCCGGTGGGCTCGACGGTGTTAGCGAAGATATGTACAGCAATATTGCCCGCCATATGGACTTTGGTAAACGCATGATGTTTGCCAATATGTGGCTGTTCAAACCCTTACTCAATACCGTGCTGGATGACAGCACCAGCGGTAACGCTATGCTGCGCACTACCACCGCGCCCACCATGCTTTCAGGTAGTGTGAAATCGAATGTTTTACCTGCTACCGCTACTGCCACCATTAATTTCAGGTTACACCCTCGCGATACGCCGGAACACGTTCTGGCGTGGATAGAAGCCGCCATCGATGACCCGCGTATTAGCGTGGAAGCCATGGAGTCGTTTCCAGCGTCGACGGTAGCCCCCAGTGACAACGAAGGGTTCGCTGATTTGATGACAAGTACGCAAACTGTTTACCCCGATGCCATTGTCACACCAGGGTTGACGATTGCCGCCACCGACAGTCGGTTTTATGCCAAAACCACTAACGCCTACCGGTTCAATCCAATGGTGATCACCAACGAAGATTTAGACGGTTTTCACGGCACCAATGAAAAGATCAGTATTGAGAACATGGTTAACGCAGTGAAATTCTATGCGTCACTTATTGAGAAGCAGTAAAGAGCTCGCCTGCTAAACCACAGGCGAGCGTGTGATCATTGCCAGATATCACTCATTAGAACGTCGATTTTCTGAACGGGGTTGTCAGGTTTTTCCAGCTGTGGAATTTTCTGCTGTTCAATCCATTCCGCTTCCCACGTTATTAACGCTTGTTGTGCAGCTTCATCATCGAAAGGCTGCCCCGTTTCCATGGCATTGCGGTAGGCCTTAAGGTATTGCTTCCATCGAGGCAAATAATAACTTTTATACATACCCTGCCAGGCTTTGGACGCGTAATCTTTAAGTTTAGGGCCACCCCATTGGGTGATTTGTTGTCGGGCATTTCTCACATAGTATGCTGACTCTTCGGGCGTGTCGCCGTAGCGGGCCGCGTCGGTTAACCAGGAGCTTAGGGTTTCGTTATGCCAGCCCAAAAGTGAATCTAACTGGTTTAGTACCCGCTCAACATTTCCTATTAGCTCATCACCTTTTGCAAAGTCTTTTTGTTGATACGCCAGTACCGCCTGCTGCAACATGGAATCTACATGCAATGACACAGAATGTTTCGTAAAATCAACCAAATCGTAGGTGTAAAGCGGTGCGCCGCTGAACTCATCTGCCTGTGCCAGAAGTTGCTTAATCGCACTGTCTAAACTTGCCAGATCTCCAGGGTGCCCTTCAAACTCGGTAATGCGAATGGTAGGGCGTTTAAACAGCAGATAAGCACCGGCAGAATCTTCCCACCAGCGGCTTTGCCAGTAACGCACAGAAAACACACCATCGATGAGGGAATCCCATGCTTTCGCTAATTCAGGTGACGTTTTCCCATATCTGGCTTCGGTGTAAGTGCTTACCCACTTTTGCATATCAGGCGTTGATTGCCAGGGTAAGTCGAATAAAAACTCGTAGGCGACAGAATTGTTATTGATTCCTTCAGGGAACACGCCAAAACCACTTAACGCGCCGGCGCTGTCTGAATTCGTTACTACACGTAATTGCTCTACGTAATCCCCAAAATCAGCATAAACGGGGTCGGAACCACCGTAATTATGAATGAAACCGAATATCCATGGCTTGCCTTTAAAACCTTCCGTGCGTTGCCACACGTGATAACGGTCATTACCAATGTCGTGGATCATCGCTTTACTGTCTGGTACATCCTTGAGAAATGCGTCGATTGACGCTAAATCCCAGAACTCTTCGTCAGCGCCGAACATCCAGCCCTGCATTACCCAAACGGCATCTGGCGCGGCTTGTGCAATTGATGCATAAATCCGCTTTCCGTAAGAGGCTAAATCGGCATGTCGGTTTTCTTCTGACACAGGTGGCAGCATTTCGTTAAATGCATCAGATAAATAGTACTGCTGCTCTCCGTAAGTGTCGGTGTAAATTTCAATAAAGCGTTTCGCCAGCTTATTGAACAGAGGGTCAGCGGGATCCAACCAGTAGGTAGCATTCTCAAACCCTGTCCAACGAGGCATTTCATAAATTTTTGCATCCGGGTATTTGTCTGCAAAGGCTTTAGGCACATAACCACTGAACGCTGGAACTACAGGTTTCATACCCAGTTCGTTCATGCGCGCTAAAATTTGCTTCTGCAATTCGTGCTTTTTGTTTATCCAGCTTTGGGGTAATGGTCCTTCGTGACCTTCAATATTTCCCATTCGCTGCCAGGGTGTAAAAGCAGGGCCTGAAAAGTACTCTGCCAGCTCCTCGTCGTTTACTTCAAACTCCTTCCAAAGGGCTTGCCATACAAACTCCTGCCCTTCCATGGCCACCGGATTGTTCACCCCGTGAAGTGCCATCCAGTCCAACTCCTGCTCCCAGCGCGCCCAGTCCCACCAGGGAGTGGTATAACCGTAAGCACAAACATTCAGATACGCCCGCTGGGAAAAAGGCGTGTAGGTTTTTTCACCGTCGAAATCGGGAAATGTGTCGGGAATTGCTACGCGATTACCTTCCCAGCTTACCGATAGTGCACCTTGCTCCCGCAAGTATTGATAAGCGCCATATGCCATAGCAGATTCTGAGTTGCCAGTTACCTGTGCTTCGCCATTGCTGACGTCGACCTCGAACCATTCCGGCTCGTTGTCGCTCACCTTTGTAACCGACAAATTGTCCAGTTCGCCTTCAGTAACACGGCTCAGTACTGCCTGAACACTGTTTTGTACTTCTGTTTCAGGTTGTTTTACCGACGATGAATCATTGTCACACCCTGCCAACACAAGCGACATACTCATGCATAGCGCACTTACAGAAGATGACCAAGGTTTATTCATTGTAATATTCCCGACACCAAAAAATTAATATACAGCGCACTGTGATGCCACTGCTGCAGCATCACAGTGTCGCGATTTTTAGAATGCGTATACTGCACTCAAATAGTAGCTTGAGCCAATAATACTGGTGGTCTGCCAAACTGGCTTCTCTTCAGTAAAATAGGCTTCTTCGTTGTTACCGTTAATGTTTAACGCGCCGAAACGTAAGTTCAGTTCTTCTGACACGTTATAGCTCAGTAAAATATCAATCTGATTGCGACCGTCTACCACTCGTCCCTCACGGGCGAAGAACGCATCCGTACTGTCTTGTACGTAAGGGCTCCGGTTATTCAGCGCAACCCGCGCACTAAAAGTCTCGTTTTCCCAATAGCCAATAAGGTTCCAGGTTTCTTCAGATGAGTTCGTCAGCACAAAGTCTTCGCTGTCTTCTGCATCAATAAACGTATAGTTTGCAGAAAAACCAAAACCTTTAACTGGCAGCCATTCGTCCAGCCCCTGATTCCAGCCCAATTCATACCCTTTAATGGTGGTACCGGAATCGTCGTTATAAGTACTGGTTATCTCGTAAATGTTGCCATCCGCATCAGTACAGTCAGACGCCGTGCCACTTAGTGCAACACCGTCGTAGCTGTCAGGACAGACAAACTCAGATACCGACCCATTTTTAATTTCTTTCCAAAACAGAGTCAAAGCCAGACTATCGCCTTCCCCGTAGTACCATTCCAGACCAAGGTCAGCCTGGTCGGCAGTCATTGCCTTCATTTCAGGCTGCCCCAAATCGATGGTGTAGGTGCGTGTACCAAACGAGTTACCCGCAGAAGTTTGTGACGCAGCAATTTGCGAACGCGATGTGAGGATAGGCCTTACCAGCACTTTCGCCGCTGCAAAACGCGCCTGTACATCATCAGTGAGTTCCAGTACCAGGTTCATGCTGGGCAGGAAGTTGCTGTAGTCGTAATCGACAGCGTACTCACCAACCACCAGGCGAATTTCTTCATTGTCCGGGTGGCGGTCGCCAGTCAGATAAGAATTAATGGTACGATCTGTCGTTTCATAACGACTACCAATATTACCGCGGAACGGAAAATCACCCAGGTAAGTATCGAACTCCACTAACCCGTACAATGACAAAATATCACGCTCTACGCCGTAAGAAGACTGTGCTGCGAACAAGGTCGGCACGGTCACACCTTCAGCTACAAGCGCATCGCGGTAAGCCTGAATATCGGGTGCAATCCAACCATGTTCAATCGACATCTGGTTATCGAGGAAGTCGGTAACCATAAAATTGAAATCTGTCATTAACGGCAAGTCATCTGGATCAGCGTCGCCGATGGCAAAACGGTCGGTGCGGTAGACTTCACGGTTAAATTCTTCCTTTCGATATTTCGCACCAAAAGCCACAGACGTAAAGATGTCCCCATCTAGCAGGCGTTCGGCGTCGAACTGCAAGGCTTTTTCAGACGAATCCATATAACGTGTTGCGCCGTTCGGATACTCGTTACGGGGCATGTCTGCCGGATATAAACCCGGGCTGGTTAAGTCTTCATCTACATCGAAGATAACATTGCCGCTATCGGAAATATCCATATTGGCAGACACTGTGGTTGCCAGGATCACTGCTTCCTCGGCGTGTACCGCGTCACCTGTGGTGTAATGCGCTACGCCCGAAAAGATCCAATTGTCAGTTTCGTACTTCGATTGCAACGTAAACGCTTTGCTGGTGGCTTGTTTGTCTTCGGCCTGACGGTTGTTTTCCAGTGTAAAATCGTCAATGCGGACACTGTTGTACACACCATTTTCTGGTGCACCAAGTAGCGTAATATCGTCGCGGTCAAACAAGAAGACCTGCTGGTTCAAGTCCTGTTGCGTATCGTCGTCAGCATAAATAGCCGTAAATACCGTTTCAAAATTATCTGTAGGGCGCCATTGCACTGCCCCATTCATCAAATAGCGTTTTGTTTCGCGATCTATCCGGCGATAGCGCGGACGCCGGGGAATATCATTCCCTTCGTCATCCTGAAACCAACGCCCCATCCAGAAATTATCAACCCGATCGTCAAGGGCCTGATATCCGGCATTAAGGAAAACACCCACCGTGTCGTCGGCAAACTGATCGATATAAGTAATGTTCGCCTTGGGTGTCACATCGTCGGTCGGAGAAAATTCAGAATACTGCCCCTTTACTGACGCCACCACTTTGCGTTCGCTGTAAGAAAGTGGCTTAGTGGTATCAATATTGATGGTTCCCGATAAACCGCCTGTGTCCATATCAGCACTGGGCGATTTGATCACGGAAATACTGGAGGCCAGCTCGGACTGGATAATGTCGTAGCGAAACCCACCTGTAAAGTCAGCATTGGCCATGGTTTGGCCATTAACTGTAGTACGGGCGTACTGTGCGCCCAGTCCACGTACACTGATTGTGGAGCCGCGGCCGTTTATATTGGAAATTTGAACCCCGGGAATACGCTGTATAGCTTCCGCAATGTTTTCAGTTGGAAACTTACCTATATCCTCTGAAGTGATGATATCCGCGACTTTTGTTTCGTCCCGCTTGATGGCAGCTGCCTGAACCAGGCTAGAGCGATAAGTGACATCAATGCGTTCTATTTGGTTTTCATCAGGCACATCAGTTTGCGCCACTACGGGCCCGGCAAATGCACTTACAATAGCGCAGGCCAATAAAGTTTTACTTGGAAGCGTGTGTTTCATGTTGGTTCCCATTATATCTACACTGTTGTGACGTTCAGCTTCCGGCAACCTCGCTGAATGTGTTCTTATAGTTTTATTATTTTTATAAGGTGATTTTTTCATCATCCTATTTTGACGCTACCACTCAATGTCAACGTTGTCAAACTGGACTTACCAATTTTTTTGCAGATATTTTATGAGAATTTATGGCTTTGATGGGGCAGAGGCTGAGTCGCGGATCAGTAAATTAAGCTGAAAGCCCCGGGATTTTACCGACGCCACTTCGCGCGCTTGCATCATATCGATGACCACAGCTGCAGCGCTGGCTGCAATATCAAAATTGGGTTGATCTATGGTGGTGAGGTGGGGCCAGGTTTGGGTAGAAAACGGGCTGTTCTCAAAGCCGACAACAGAGATGTCATCGGGCACATGGAGGTGATTCAAACGTGCGGCAAAGACGGCACCTGCGGCAATCTCATCATTACATGCGAACACTGCGGTAGGACGTTTGGCCAGACCAAGTATCTGTTTGGTCATCGCCATACCGGAATCAAAGGTGAATTCGCCATCGAGCACCAGGTTTTTATCCACCTTCAAGCCACGTTCGCTATGGGCCTGAACAAACCCTTCCAGACGACCTCTGCTGGATTCGTGAGACGCATTATAACCTAAAAAAGCCACGCTTTTATGCCCGAGGTCGAGCAGATAGCCTGTCATTTTTCGGCCTGCGTCAACGTCGTCTACAAAAACCACGGGGGCGAGAGTGTCAGGTGCTTTTGAACCAGATAAAATACGGACAACTTTGGCATCGCGATTCAACAGGAATGTCACCAGCTCGCGGTTTTCAGATAAGGGCGGCGTTAAAATAACACCACCAATCTGATTTGAGCCAATCATGGCCGCCAGTTCTTTTCCTACCTCTTCAGAGCGGGAGTCGGTGGGGTGTATAACCAGCTCAAAGCCGCGTTTGCGACATTCTGAAATAATTCCATTTTGCATTTCGATGACGTAATGGCTATTCGGATTATCATAAACAAAAGCCAGAGAAAAAGGGGCTCTGCGCATGGTACGGGCGGTGTGATTAGGCTGGTAATTCAGTTTGCTGATACACTCCTGTACCTTCGCTTTTACTTCCTCACTTACATTCGGCTCTTGATTAACTACCCGGGAAACTGTTTTGAAAGAGACCCCCGCCAGTTTAGCCACATCTTTTATAGTAGGCTTTTTCATGACAATTATTTTTACCGCATCCGCTTACATGTAAGGAGCATAAAGATATTCTGGAAGTCTGGCAACCCGAAGCAGTACTACTCAGGCTTTACGTAAAGGTGAATTTTAAATGTTTTGGTTGACAACGTTGACATGAGAGCGTTACTGTAACGCAACTGTCTATAAAAAAAGCAATTGAACAATGACAAACACAGACAAAAAACAACGCTTACTGTCGCTTGATGTGTTCCGCGGTCTTACCATTATCGCCATGATTGTGGTTAACAGCCCGAATACTTACGGAGAGTTTTCTCATGCTTACTGGGAGGGGATCAACTTCGCTGATCTCGTCTTCCCGTTTTTCATCATTATCGTCGGGGTGGCTGTTAGCCTCGGCTTTAAAAATATTCACCCCCAAACCAACGACATAGGGTCGATTCTCCGGAAGGTATGGCGACGTACATTTACCCTGATTGGGCTTGGTCTGGTGGTGAATTTGTTTTACACCCATTTCGAACAAATACGCTTACTGGGCGTGCTCCAGCGTATTGGCTTAGTTTATCTGGCATGCTGCTATCTGGCTATTTATTGTTCTACTCGTACTATTTTGAAAATAGGTGCCGGTATTCTTATTGCCTACTGGGCATTTATTTTATTCATACCTGCACCGGGGTTGCCTGCCGGTCATCTCGAACGAGGAGAGAACATTGTTAACTGGTTCGATCAATTTGTGCCGGGCATGTTATGGCGCGGAGAATGGGATCCAGAAGGTCTGCTAAGTACCTTTCCCTCTATCGTGACGGGTATTGTGGGTATGGTAATGGGCCGTATTCTGATTGAAGCTAGAGGCGATCTCACAAAAGCGGTAATGAATCTCTTCGTTTTCGGGTTTATCTGCTTTGCTATTGGCTGTATCTGGAGCCTTGGCTTTCCCTTTATTAAGCAAGCGTGGACCAGCTCTTTCGTACTCGCTACTGGCGGTTTGGGAGCCATGATCCTGGGTGCAATGGTGTGGTACACCGATATCAAGGGTTACCGAAAAGGTACGCAACTGGCGGTAATTTTTGGTGCGAACGCAATTACAGCATATGTACTCCACGTCATTATCGAAAAACTTCTCGACTGGCCCATTGGTGGTACGTCTATTCACAAAGCCTATGTAAGCTGGTCTCTACAAGCAGGCATGAGCGAATTTTTTAGTGCTGCGCTCTGGATTGTGTTGTTCGTTGCTATTTGCTTTTTGCCGGTGTACTGGCTTTATCGCAAACAAATCTTCATCAAGATCTAACGGCTTCATAGCAACATGACTCGCGGAACTCGGACTAATAGCAAGGAATTTATAGTGTCTCAGCAAAAACTCTATCTTGGTATCGATGGTGGCGGTACCAAATGTAAAGCACGGTTAGAAAACAGTAACGGTGAACTTATTGGCGAGGGTCTTTCCGGGCCCGCCAACCCTGCACAATCGGCAGACACTGCATATAACTCTATTGTAGATGCAGCAAAACAAGCCCTTTCAGCAGCGGGTTTGCCGCCTTCTGACGTGACGCAAATTAATGCGTGCTTAGGATTGGCCGGCGTAAATGTGCCTGCTTATCGGGCTGAGGCTGAAAAATGGCACTTACCTTTCAGGCAAACTATGCTCACCACCGACCTGCACATTGCCTGCGCCGGAGCCCACGGCGGAGAAGACGGCGGAATTATAATCACAGGTACAGGTAGTTCGGCACTAGCAAGTGCAAATGGGAAGCCAACTGTCATCGGCGGACACGGTTTTCCTCTGGGGGATCAAGCCAGCGGGGCTTGGTTAGGTTGGCGAGCACTTGCTTACACTCTTGCAGTGCTCGATGGTTTACAACCTGCCACACCACTTTTCGAAAAAATTTGTTCCGTATTAAACACCGATGACAGGGGTGAAATTGTCGGGAAAGCTTTGCATTACAAGTCAAAAGACTACGCAAAACTGGCCCCTGTAGTTGTCGAACTCGCCACTAGTTGCGATTTTGTATCGCAAAATATCGTAAAAGATGGAATAATTTATTTATCTTCGGTTATTACCCGGTTAAGAGAGCTTGGCGCACAGCGCATTTCAATGATAGGCGGGCTGGCCAATTATTGGCACGACTGGCTGGATGACGATTTTCAACAATTTATTAGCCCGGCACGTTGTTCACCCGAATCCGGCGCGGTGACACTGGCAAAACATTATTTTAAGGAGGCCTGAAATGGCTCAAATGACGAAAATGGCGACTGAAGCCACCGAAACACCTGACGTTTTCCGTCGCCAATTATCGGCTAACCAAGCCAAAGTCGCGCAGCTGGCCGAGGCCATCAAAGAACGTGACCCCGAATTTGCCTACATGATTGGCCGGGGCACTTCAGATCACGCTGGCGTCTTTGGTAAGTACCTTATTGAAACAGAAATGGGGTTGCCTGTAGCCGCAGCGGCACCATCAGTAAACAGCGTCTTCGGTAAAAAGCTTCGTTTGCAGAAAGCCCTGGTCATTGTAATTTCGCAATCGGGCAGAAGCCCGGACATACTGGCTCAAGCGAAGATGGCAAAGGAAAAAGGTGCATTGTGCGTGGCCCTTGTTAACGACGAAACCTCCCCTTTGAAAGACATCGCAGACTTTTTCATCCCCCTTTGTGCTGGCCCTGAAATTGCCGTCGCCGCCACGAAAAGCTACCTGGCAACACTGTTTGCACTACTCAGTATTGTTGGCGCTTGTACTGCCAACACTGAATTACAGGATGCGCTAACTGCGTTACCAGAGAAAATGGAAAACACAATAGCGGCCAGCCCGGTAATGACATCCAAACTGCTGGGGTCAATGGAGCGCTGCGTAGTACTTGGCCGCGCCTTTGGTTATGCCGTGTCGCGGGAAATCGCCCTTAAAATGAAAGAAGTGTGCGGCATTCAGGCTGAAGCCTTTAGCAGTGCAGAGTTTTTACACGGTCCTATCTCGTTGCTAAACCGTGGTGTGGCAATCTTAGATGTGCACGTGCCAGATGCATCGAGTCAGTACCATAAAGATCAAATTGAAGAAGTAAAACGCCGTGGTGCGAACGTTTGCTCTTTACTTGAAGTACCGCAAGACACCTTGCCTTTGGTGGCACCTTTGCTCATTATGCAACGTTTCTACTTAGATATTGAACTTGCTGCCCGCGAGCTGGATATGGATCCAGACAGCCCGGTAGGATTAAAGAAAGTCACAGAAACGGTATAACTATGATGCGTTATTTCGCGAAAAAATTTTTCGACGGCTACAACCTGCACGATAATGTCAGGTTTGAAGTGAATAACGGTAAAATTACCCGGGTGGTTACCCGCTCCACCCCGGCTGGCGCCACCGTACTAACCGGTTTAATTATGCCGGCCATGGTGGATGTACAGGTAAATGGCGGTGGCGGCGTGCAGTTTAATGATGCCCCTACCCTGGCGACGCTGCAGCAAATGGCCAGTGCCTACCTTACCGTAGGCACGGGTAGCATTATGCCCACGTTGATCACCGACGATATTGCCGTTATGCAGCAGGGCGCTGATGCCATTGCCCAGGCTCATGCATGGGACCAAGCCGCAATTCCCGGCGTCCATTTTGAAGGTCCACACTTAAGTTCTGCCAAAAAAGGCATGCACAGTGATAAACATATTCGCCCCTTAAGCGACGAAGAGTTTGCGTTGTTTACTCGCAGCGATTTAGGCACAGTGATGGTGACCGTAGCACCGGAAATGGTGCCTCCTGAAGATATTAAACGGCTCACCGATGCGGGCGTAATTGTTTCCATTGGCCACACCAATGCCGAGGCTGAAACTTGCTTAAAGGCTTTCGATGCCGGGGCTACTGCTGCTACTCATTTATTTAATGCCATGTCTGCGTTAACCAGCCGGGCGCCTGGAGCTGTAGGCGCAACCCTCTATCGCGAAGACGTATATTGCGGCCTGATAGTAGACCATCAACACGTTCACCCTGTAAGCGCCGCTCTTGCTATACGCTTGAAAGGCGACAATAAACTTATGCTGGTTACCGATGCAATGGCACCGGCGGCAAGCGACAGCGACCATTTTTATTATCAGGGTATAAAGGTTTTGCGCCAGGGCCCAACACTCAGGTTGGAAGACGGCACGCTGGCGGGCTCAGTGCTTACTATGGAAGAAGCTATTCAGCACACACATTTTGATTTAAATATACCTCTGGCCAGTACGCTTAAAATGGCGACCAGCACACCAGCGCACTTCCTCGACATCGACGACCAGGTGGGTGTATTAACTGAAGGCGCATGCGCAAACTGGATAGCTTTGGACGACAAGCTCAAGGTTACCGACTTCTGGCGAAACGGCACCCCCATGTCGTAGCCCTGCAGAGGCAACGCCGCGAACAACAACAAGTAGGAAATAATAATGACAACAGCACAACCCCCTTCAAAATCCTCATCGTTAATGCCGATGATTATTATTGGCACATTGTTTTTTGTATTCGGCTTTATTACCTGGCTGAATGGTGCGCTTATCCCGTTCTTACAAATTGTTTGCCAGCTTTCCGGCACAGAAGCCTTGCTCATCGCCTTTAGTTTTTACATTGCGTACGTTGTTATGGCTCTGCCCATGTCGTATGTACTCAACAAAACAGGTTATCGAAACGCCATGTCTCTGGGTCTGGCACTTATTGCTGCGGGTTGTTTGCTATTCGTACCTGCAGCAGAATCTCAAACCTTCGGCTTGTTTATCACCGCGCAATTCGTAGTGGGTTCCGGGTTAACGATTTTGCAAACGGCGTCAAACCCGTACCTGGTTAAAGTGGGGCCAAGTGAAAGTGCAGCCGCTAGAATTTCCATTATGGGCTTGTTGAACAAAGGGGCGGGATGGCTTGCGCCAATTGTGTTTACTGCATTAGTGTTGGGCGAATTTTCCGGTGTTACAGCCCAGAGCATTGAAGCCATGCCAGCTGCTGAGCGTCAGGTGCAAATACAATCTCTCGCTGATAGCCTGGTCACACCTTACATTGGAATGGCAATTGCGCTACTAATACTGGCCGTGGCGCTGCGCTTTTCTGGGTTACCCGAACTTAACCTGGACGAAGAAGACAACCAGTTGGGCGATAAAGGTCAGGTTCAGGGCTCAGTACTTCAGTTTCCTCAGTTGGTACTAGGGGTTGTTGCGCTGTTTTTCTATGTGGGTGTTGAGGTCATAGCCGGTGACACTATCGGGTTAGCCGGATCTGAACTTGGTGTGCCCGGTGCACTGGGGCTAACGTCTTACACCATGTTTTTTATGGTTATTGGATATGCGCTTGGATTAATCCTTATTCCCCGAGTGCTCACCCAACACCAGCTTCTGATGCTTTCTGCTGTCCTCGGCATGCTGCTGGCACTGTACATTCCTTTTTCAGACCCACAAAGCCACGGTATTGCCAGCGTATTTTGGGGTTGGACAGGCGTCGCAACCTTACCTGACCCAATCACCTGCATAGCTTTACTTGGCCTGGCAAATGCCATCGTTTGGCCAGCCGTGTGGCCGCTCGCCCTCGCCGGACTCGGCCAGTTTACCGCCAGAGGCTCTGCCCTGTTAATTATGGGTATTGCCGGCGGTGCTATTCTTCCCATGGTTTTTGGTGCCATCGCCGACCATTACGGGGTACTTAACGCGTACTGGATGACCATACCCTGTTACGGCTTCATTATTTTCTATGCAATAAAAGGCTGCCGTATTACGCGTTGGTAATGCATCCCTTGAAGACATGCTGAGGCGCACCCTAATCGTTGCGCCTTTTTTGTGCAAATACTACTTTGAACGCCTGCCTGGAGGAAGCGTTAAAGCACTCGCGATGCCTTAAGTTCGAAATCGGCATAGCGCCAGCTCTGCTCAAACTGTTGCTTCACTTTTTCGGATTCTTCCGCTTTTCCCTGGCCTGACAGTGCTGCGGCTAATCCGAACAGCGACCAGCCATTTTTCGGGTAATTGATTAAGTCTTCCCGATAGGTTTTTTCAGCACGCTCGAAATCGCCTTTTTTAAGATAGATCGCGCCCAGTGATTGGCGCATGGGGTAATGCCAGTCCGAAGGTTCGTTATAATTTAAGGTATCTTCCATGGAAATCGCGGCCATAAACGCTGCAATCGATTTATCGTAATTTCCGGCCTGACCTTCAATCTCGCCTTCCAGGGCAAGTGCTGCAATCGTCAAAACACTCTGCGCGTCATTAATATCCCAAACGGTCACATGTTTTAAATCATCATCACGGGAGAGAGATTTGACCATACCCAACTCGAGGCGAGCGCGGTGGAGATTATTTTGTGCGGTAAAGGCGATACCTCGCGCATAATGCCAAATGCCTAAGGGGTACTTGAGATCCAAAGAGGGTTTTTTATGGTGAAGAATTGACTCCCACTTTCCGAATCGAACATAGGCGTACATCGGTGTAACCCAATAATGCTGTAGCGTGCCAAGCCCTGGCTCACGCATGAGTTGGCTATCGATGTGGCGGGACATGTGTTCCGCCGCACTGATGGCTTTTCGGCTATTCCCCTGCATGGAGGCCATGGCCCACAAGAAATGGCGGTTGTGAGGAACATAGGCAACCGGATAAACCCCCTGTGCACGACATTGAGAGATGTAGTTGTCATCAACCAGCATGGCTTTTTCATTGGCTACCACGCCATCCTGGTAGCGGCCGATGCGCAAATAAATGTGTGATGGCATATGCACGAGGTGACCAGCCCCAGGTACCAAATCGCGCAAAGTATCGGCGTACTTCTCGGCGCGCCCGGGCGCTTTAGACGCTTCTGTAGCGTGAATATAGTAGTGAATCAGTCCTGCGTGACGGGGATAATCTTCGAGTCCGGCTTCCAGTGCAGCAAGAATTTCAGGAGTCCATTCTTTTGGCTGCCCATCACTGTGCCAGTAGTCCCAAGCGTGAATGACCATCAGGGATTCGGCAAAAAGTGTGCGTATATGAGGGTCCTTGGGGTACTTGCTAACTAACGCTCTCATTGCCTTCGCGTAAACAATATCCAGCTGCTCGCGATCTTTTAACGAGCGATCTTGCGAGTAGCGCGTCGCGAGTGCTTGTATAAGGTCGCGTTCTTTGGCCGTTGCAAATTCACGTAAACTAATGGCCTTTTGAATTGCTTCAAATGCGGGCTTTACTGAATCCGCCTCCATCGGGCCATTAATATTGGGGCCGAGCACCAATGCCTGCCCCCAATAAGCCATGGCTGAATTGGGCTCGAGCAAAGCTACTTGTTGGAAAGAGCGGCCCGCTTCAAGATGATTAAAGCCATACGTTAGAGCAATAGCCTGGTTAAAAAAGGTTGAAACGAGAGGGTTTCCACTTGTTGTCGGGAAATTCTGTTCACCCATACCATCTAATATCGGCGCAATTTGACCATCGAACTGATTGCCGCTGACGATGTCCATAGAGTGTGCAGATGAATTTATCATGGCCCATACGAGTAGACCTACAAAAACCAAATGTGTTGTCATGTGGGGTACCTTTATCGATTTTGGCGAATGGGATAAACCATCTCTTAGAGGTGGTTTAACCGTTGGACTTATGGTGCGCTCGAACCTGAGCAGAAACGTAAGTGCAAGGTAATCTTTACTTAATGATTAGTTCAGTAACGGCCATTTTCATTAGTTTCAAATTATGA
Source organism: Alteromonas sp. AWQ4_252 (assembly GCF_056158205.1). Classification (NCBI taxonomy): domain Bacteria; kingdom Pseudomonadati; phylum Pseudomonadota; class Gammaproteobacteria; order Alteromonadales; family Alteromonadaceae; genus Alteromonas; species Alteromonas sp. AWQ4_252. The sequence continues at coordinate 461,962 of NZ_JBSWSV010000001.1, forward strand.
TGGTGTTTGGCACTGTGGTAGAGTGCTCTAAGGCTCGCAGCACCCACTGGGCTGTTGTCAGTATGCGTTGCCGCCGGGCGAAAAAGACAAGGAATTTGTACAGGGAACACATGTGCCAAGGGCGCACTGGCGGGAGCGAATGATATATCAAACGAAAGACTTTCAGGTTGACCTTAAGCGATATTCTATCCAGCGTTGTGGTGTTGCCCTGGATGTTGAGCCCAAGGTGTTCGACACCATCGTTTATCTCATGGAGCATCGCCACCGGCTGGTTTCCCGTGACGAGCTGTTTGAGCAAGTCTGGAAGGGCCGTTTGGTTTCCGATACCTCGCTGAGTAATCACATTACCAGCGCACGTAAGCTCTTAGGTGATGACGGTAACCGTCAACAGGTAATTAAGACCGTGCGTGGCAGAGGCTACCAATTTGTAGCCCCAGTCGAGATAATTGATAAATCCCTAACAGACTCGGCTGAGATAGAAGATGAAGCTGAATTACTGAGCGTGCCTGCGAACGCACATGCGAGTAGTCATACAACCCTAAGCGCTGTACTCATCACTGTTTTTATTGGCGTTATAGTGGTAAGCAGCAGCATCTTTACCTGGTTTTCCCTTACTCAAGAACCTGCACCTGATAGTGTCGGTGTCGCCTCGCCCTATATTTTGGTCGTGCCGTTTAATGTGATTGGTCCGGATCAAACCTCTTGGGAGCCCTTCGCGGATCAGATGACCAGAGAACTCATTCAGGATTTGCGCAAAGTATCTGGCCTGAGAGTTGTGCCGCCGCCATCAGCTTTTACCTTTAAGGCTGATAAATCGAGAAACCTCGTCGCTGAAAAATTACCCGATGTGCGCTTTGTACTGGATGGCGTCGTAAAAGACGACGGTCAGGGCATGCTACGTATTACCTTAGAATTAGAGAGCATGGATGACAATTCTTTGGTATGGGAAGGTGATTACGATATTGAGGTGAAAGGCAACAACGCCTTCGATCTACAAAAAGAAATAGCGGCTTCCGTCACGCAATCCCTCGAAGTTGTTGTACTCGATGAAGAATTACGCGAGCTGGCCCAATTACCCACATCCAGCATAGAGGCGTATAAGCTTTATGCGCAGGGCCAATATCAATACTCTTTAATGAGCCATCAATCTGTCTTACAAGCCATCGACCTGTATTCAGCGGCGCTTGAACTCGACCCGAAATTTGAACAAGCGTACATCGCAAAATCAGACGCCTATCGCGTGCTTATGATTTTATTCGAAAAGCCCAAAGATGCTTTACCGAAGGTGATTACCTCGGCAATAGACGTGTTTGATGTTAACCCGGAATCGGCGAGAGTGCGATCGTCGCTAGGAGTTGCGTATGTGCACTCTTGGCTTTGGGATGATGCCTGGAAAATGCTATCTGAAGCACACCAAAGAGACCCCGATATCGCCTTAACCGAAATAGGCTTCGCGCTTTATTACTCCGCATTGGGAGAAGTGGAACTAATGCACAATGCTCTTGCTAAGGCCAATAAGCTTGACCCGCTCAATGAGGAGCTTGCTGAATGGGGTTTGTGGTCGTTGATGATGGCCAACGAGCTAGCCGAAGCGAGAGTGTGGGGTGAAGAAAAAATTCAGCTGCTTCCCAACGCCGCTTATCCATTAATCAGCATGTCAGTACTGGAAACAATTTCAGGCAATCATGAGCGCAGTCATGAGCTAGCGAGCCGAGGGTTAGAATTAGCAGGCCGCTACCCGTGGCCTCTCCTCATGCTCGCTCAGAGCTACGCCGCCGCTGGCAAGTTCGAGCAAGCGAAGGCTCTGGAAAAAGAAGCGCAGACTCAAAACAAATATATATGCCCTTACGAATCTGCGGTGATCCGCATCTACGAGGGAAAATATGAAGAGGCCTTCGATTTAATGGATGAAGCCGTTGAATACCGTTCAAATTGTTTGATGTTTACTCGAAATGACCCACGCCTAGCGCCCCTGCGCAGTGACGCTCGTTTTTCGAAATTGCTAGAAACTGTAGGTTTGGACGACACTACCGTAACGACCTATAAGCGCTAGCGTCTGTCAGTTTTCATCTGTATTTAGCTAACGTATTCGGCGCACCCTAATCGTTGCGCCTTTTTTGTACAAATTCTACTTTGAAATTCTGCCTGAATCTTTCATATTGCATAAAAAGTTAAATAAAAATAAAAACATGTCATGGAACAGATAGGCAAATATAAAGTAATCAGAAAGCTTGGCAGTGGCGGTTTTGGTGCTGTTTATCTCGGAGAAGATCAACGGCTCGGCGAGCGCGTTGCCATTAAAGTTTTCCAAATACGTGATGAGAACCTAGCTAATCAGGTAACAACTGCAACGGGTGATGCAGGTGACGTGCTAAAGCAACGTTTTTTGAACGAAGCCAAAACGCTACGTAAATTAAGCCGAAACCCCTACATCATTGAGATGTACGATTTTGATGAATTGACAGACGGTACCCCTTATTACGTAATGCCATTCTTGCCCCACTCGTTGAAAGACGAACTAGGCAGCGATGCCACCGATGCTGCCGTGGTTGCAGAGTTGCCCACCGAAGAGAAGCCTCGTCGACTACCGCTGACTCAAAGTTTGTTGTATATCGAACAATTATTGGTCGCACTCGAAGATGTGCATCAGTCAGGCCTTGTTCATCGCGACATTAAACCGGCTAATGTCCTACTCAATGAACAAGACCAGGTAAGGTTATGCGATTTTGGTATCGCAAAAATTCCTGATTCTGAACACAGTCACAGCGGTATTGGCATGGGTAGCCGTAACTATATGGCACCAGAGCAGCGGCAAAGCGCCAAGCATGTAGATTCACGTAGCGATATTTTCAGCGTTGGTGTTCTCGCTTACCGAATGCTCACAGGAACGCTACCCGAAGGACGATATGCAGACCCAAAAATTTATCAGCCTGGGATTTCCGATGATTTAAATGCCCTTATTCTTAAAGCGTTAGAGCAGGACAAAGATAAACGCTTTCACCATGCTGGTGAAATGCTCACCACGCTTAAATCGCTGCAAAGTTCGTCAGCACCTACTCTTGAGGACGAAAGTACCAGTACCTGGGTAGGCGATGATTCTTCATAGGACAGTTTTTGTCATTCGATTTGAACGGAAGGCCCAGGTAGTTATTTACCCGGGCTTAATTGACTATTAGTTGGCAAGTTTGCTCGCAAGTACCGGTGAATAGGTTGCTTGCGGGAACGCATAGCTGGGTTTCCAGCCACCAAGGTCTAACAGCATACTGTCAAGCATGACACCTGGGTCTATCATGCGCACACTGATGGTATGCTTACCGGGTTTAGAGATTTTCACGGGTATTTGCGTAACCGCTGCATTTTTTAATACGTTCTGCTTCCATGTCTCGCTACGCCCTTGCGTTCTAAAGCTCACAGTTTGGTATGAACCACCGTCTACTGACACCGCAACTCGCACCCCTTGCTCTGCATACATCGGATGCGTTGGCACAGCCTGTATATACAGCGATGCATCACCCGCGTTAAAGGTATACACATCGTAGTGCAGGGCCGCGCCTTCACCGGCATTTGCTACGTTCGTTTGATGAGGTCCGGCTACCATTACGCTTGAATCGTAGCCAAAGTCGTCAATGCGCTGCCATACATTGCTCGCGCTATCTGTTTTGCGCTGGTAGTCGCCGGCGCGTAATGACACATAGCCTAAATCTTCTACGTAGCCGCTGAAGCTGTCCATGACAGGTAAATCAGGATGATATACCGACAAACCGACTTTGCGTTCGCTTTCACCGGTGGTAATGGCTATGTCGCCTGTTACCTTGTAGGAGGCGGGTATTAGCTGATGATCGTGGCCAAGCGGAGGCTCTTTTTCCGCTTTTCCGTAAGGTACTTTATCCCAATCTGGTGTAACCCAAATCCGTACCGTAGGCTGTTCAGGTGTAAGCATACCCTTGCTGGATGACAACCCGATCCACGGCTCACTGGCTTTTACTGTCCACGTTTGTGGGGTATTGCCGTTTAAAGATAAATCAATATAGTGGGGTTTGCGGCTAAAAGCGTTAAACACTGGCAGTACGTCGGCATGACTGTTGGTAATAACCTCGTTGACAGGCATGTCGAAGCCCTCGACTACCACTGTTACCGCTTCATCACGCACCACAGGCTTGGTATGTGCTGGCAATGTAAAGACTGGTAAATTACGCGGTGACGGCGACATAATATGGTGCCACTTACCTTTCGCCAACTCGTTATTGTAATACGTAGTAAGCGCTTGAATCTCCTTGTGGGAATCACGCATTCTTTCAGCATACCAGTTCGCATCGCCCCGCCCCTGGGCAGCGGCAAACTGATTTTTCTGGTAATACAACCATTTTAAGTTGTGATGGCCCGCAGCCATTACCGGGTATTGTGCCAGTTGGAAAAAAGCATCCTGTTTCTCGTCAGGTACTGTTTTGACAAGTTGGTTGGTTTGTTCAACAAGCGATTCCCATTCTGAGGCTCGCGTAAACACTTCATCGCCATAATGGGTTTGTGAGAAAGTTGATTTGCCCGGCAGTGTGACTGGTTCAACCTGACTAAAAGCCATAAATTCCGGCCGACGGGAAAACGACAAGCGATAGTAATCTTTAAAAATTTTCGTCAGTGTCTCTGCTGACTCACTGCCAATATCACGGGCAAAGTATGCCGCTAGTTGCCGGTAAACCGCGTCGCTTTGTCTGAACGCATCCATGTTCCAACCCATGTCCATAAATAGCTCAGTGGCATATTCGTGGGGCTTGATATCGCCAACGTTGAGGATCCACATTTCTTGTGCCTGCATGGCATAAGCTTTGGAAATTTCACTCCACATTAGTAAGGGATGGGTAGAATTCAGCCACAGGTAATCGTGTGGCCGCCCCCAGTAAGACGTATGGTAATAAATGCCTGCACCACCTTCGCGCTTCTGCTCCTGAGGATTACTTAGCTGGCGTAAATAACCATAGTTATCATCAGTCCACAGCAGGGTGACGTCATCGGGTACTTTCAGGCCATTCTGGTAATAGGTCAGCACTTCCTTGTAAGGAATAAAAACCTGAGGAATAGTACTCGCCTCACTTTGCAAGTTAGCGGATAAAATACTACGCTGATCTTTAAGGATTCGCTGCATCAGTGCAACCTGGCCTTCCATACCAGTTACCTCGGTAATGATTGGTGAATCGTGCTCACCACGCATCCCAATGGTGTAAATACCCTCGTATTCAGCGGTTTCCTTTACTCTTTGGTTGAAGAATTGCTTAATTTGCCCGGCATTAGTGTCGTATCGGTACGGCCCATATTTTTCTTTGTCCCATTCACCGTTGATGTTAGACAACATAGGCTCAGCATGGGAGGTACCAATAACAATGGCATAGTCATCGGCCATTTCTTTATTGCCGTCGATAAGATAAAACGGCGTTGTGGTTTTGTGCATCGCTGGCCAAATCGTATTGGCTCTTAAGCGCAACAATAGTTCATAGATGCGGGCATATGTTTTCGGCCCCATGTCGCCAACTTCAGGCTCATAGGTTTTAGCCGCCCACACTTGTAAGCCCCAGTCTTCATCGTTGAGAAATATACCGCGATACTTCACTGACGGCGTATCAGAAATTCGGGGAGTTACGTCGAGTTCCAGCGGAAACTTTTTTTCCGGTGTTACATCTGCCCACCAGATCCAGGGAGAAACACCTATCGCCCGGGATAAAGACAGTAAGCCGTAGGCAGTGCCACGGCGATCACTACCAGCGACCAGGATGGTCTGACTGCCGTTTTCGTCAACGAGAGCAATCTGATAGGTTTCCCAGGCATTTTTCAGTGCCTTTTTGTCAAGCGCTCCTTGTTGAAAATAAGGGGCCAGTAACTCACTTTGGCCAATTGTGCCCGCGACGATACGGGGGGTATTTTTGTTAGCCTGGTTATTTCTCTGATTCAACAAGCTTGGCTTAACACCCGCAACAGCTTCGATGTCGTTTATCAACATAGTCGCCGCGTGTTGGATAACAGGATCAGTGTTTTTATCGATAATGAGACTAACTGTTTGATTACTATCTGCGAGGGTTACGGTTGCAGATAACACTTGCGAGGAGAACAACATTATCGAAAGGCAAAGCATTGAAAGTATGATATTTTTTATAGTCATAACCAGACCTTATGATAGAAAAAACAAAGGCGACAACATTGCTGTTATCGCCTCATTGTAATCGCGGCTATTACGACTTCGCCGACATATAGGATACCGCGCAGATTAGCCCTCTGAGTTCTGCCAGCCCTTTTAAACGACCTAGATAAGAATAACCCGGTTTGATATTTTCCCGTTCTTGCTCATCAGTTAACAGGTGGCCGTGGTCTGGGCGCATCGGGATCTGGCATCCCAGCGTCGATTCACAACTCAACAGTGCCTGTACCAGGCCAACCATATCATTGTCACCGTCTAAATGTGCTGCCTCATAAAACGAACCATCCTCCTCTCGTTTTACGTTGCGCAGATGCACAAAATAAATCCGATCAGAAAACTCTTTTACCATGGCAATTAAATCGTTATCGCCTCGCGCACCGTAGGAACCCGCACACATAGTAAGGCCATTTGCCGGGCTATTTACGGCTTCCAGTAACTGACGGGCGTCACTTTGCGTTGACACAACACGGGGTAAACCAAACAATGAAAAAGGCGGATCGTCAGGGTGAATACACATTTTCACGCCCGCCTCTTCAGCAACAGGGATGACCGCTTCAAGAAACTCATACAGACTTTGTCGTAATCCCTGTTCCCCCAGGTCTATAAATTGCTGTATGGTTGCCCGAATACTATCGCGGTCGTAAGAGCCTTCACCGCCTGGTAACCCGGCGATGATATTCTTTTCCAGCATAGCGCGCTCTTCTTCCGACATCGCGTCGAAGCGAGCTTTAGCTTTCTCAAGCATTTCTGGTTTGTAGTCTTTTTCTGCACCTTCCCGCTGCATAACGAAAACGTCATATGCAGCAAAATCAGAGTACTCAAAACGAAGCGCATAGCTTTTGTCCGGCAACTGATAGCTCAGGTTTGTTCTGGTCCAATCGACTACCGGCATAAAGTTATAGCATACCGTCGTCACGCCAGCTTTTCCTGCATTCATTACTGATTGCTTATAGTTTTCAATCAGTTGTTTATAATTACCGGAACGACTTTTGATGTCGTTGTGGACGGGAATGCTCTCAATGACATCCCAGGCCAGGCCGGCCTCTTCAATCATCGCTTTGCGAGATTCAATTAAATCAACAGGCCACACGTCCCCTGTAGGTACTTCGTGTAAGGCACTTACAATACCAGTTGCGCCCGCTTGTCTAATTTTTTCAAGTGTTATGCTATCGCCAGGTCCAAACCAGCGCCAAGTTTCAATCATATGCAACCCTTTTGGTCATGCCAATTATCTAATGCTATGCTAATTCTGTCATAATAACAAATTAAAATCATCATTTGGCCTTACCAATGAAAACGTAATGGGAAAAATATATTCCATAATCCTGTTCGTTGCTTACCACGTAGATAACACGTAAACTTTAGCCTGGTTTATTATAAAAGAATCATCATTATCTTGTTGTCGACAGGTGCCGAAAAACGGCTTTATTTACAAATAGCTGAAAACATCCTCTTATTAATCAGTCAAGGCGAATACGCTGTGGGCTCGCGCTTGCCCGCAGAGCGCAAACTGGCAGAAACCTTTGAGGTGAGCAGGCCAACCATTCGCGAAGCGATGATTGCATTGGAAGTGAGCGGCTCCGTAGAAATTCGTCCTGGCTCCGGGGTTTATGTTATTGCTAAGGAGACATCTCCTGCACTGAAGATTGACGAATCACTGCCTGGGCCCTTTGAAATTCTTGAAGCCCGTTTGCATTTCGAACCCGAAGCCGCTGCGCTGGCGTCTCAGCGTATTAGCCATCAGGAAATTTTTGAACTTAGACAACTGCAAAAAAAAATGCAGCAAATAGAGGCGGAAGATTTATCAGCTGCCCACGATTTGGATTTTCGCTTTCACGAATTGATTGCTATAGCAACGCGTAACACGAGTATTCATCAAACCATTTCATGGCTGTGGGCTTTGCGACGTCAGTCTCAATTGAGTGCCACATTAGACAGGCTTATTCGCACCCGTGGAGCAACACCGATAATTGATGATCACCTGAAGATCATAGACGCCATGCAACTCCGGGATGCGCCAGCGGCCAAGCGTGCAATGCAACAGCATATACAGCGTGTTATCAATGAGTTTTCTCAATACGCTTTAGATGAGTAAGCGGGTACTAAACGCTTGCTTATTCGGTTGCTAAATTGCTATCGGTCTGACGAACATCCAGTGTACGCATCATTTTAGCTGTGCGCTGAAATGTCATATTAAGGCGTTGGAATATGCCTTCCAGTAACACTACATTCTCCGTACGCCCGGCTTGTTCTGTCAATGCCTTGATAATATCGTCGCACACATGGGTAAACTGAGCATGAGACTCTCCGCGGGCAGCACGTATATAGGATTGCGACAAGGTCTTTTGCCATCGTTGCATATAGTAGTTGGTATTCTCAGGGGCAATGGCATCCATAGCCCGCTTCACTCGCACCACCATGTGCCCCAGATTTAACCCAGTAAGCGCAAGGTCAGTAACGACTCGACCGTGCTGTGCCATGCCTTTGTCGTTGCGGGTGAGTCGCAACAGTCTGTCGCACATGCGCGCATTGAACCAGTCTTCACTGTGACCCATAGTGCCCACTACGTCGAGGTCACGCTTAGTAGCACGGAGTAAACGCCGCTGCATACGAGCCGGGCCGGGCCCGGCAAAAAGCTTAAATACCCAATACAGCACAATAACGCCCGTCATAATCGCAAAGGCATTACTGGCTGTATAACTAATGTTAAGTGAAAACTCCATAGAGTTGGACGGTTGTACCAGCAGAACAAACGGTATACAAAACCCCAAGCCATAGGGCAAAAATTCTCGCTGAGACAGCGCCATCAAACCCAAAAATAACGGACCAGCGAGGATCATAACTAGCAAGGCAAAGTCGCCGCTACTTTGGGCAATCAGGTTCAGGGCATAGAAAATAGCAACGGGTACTGCTATGGCGGCACCGATAAGCACGCCCCGTAACGATGAACGAATAGTAGCCGGAGGAAGACGGGCGAACATGATTGAAAATATCACAGGCATGATCATAAGCAGTATGGCAGCAGGAGACCCCGTGCCAACCCAAATTATTGCACCAATGCTAAACACCAGTGCTGTGCGAAACCCCGTGTTTATTGCCACTAAAGGGTCGCGATAGGGCTTTAGGGAAGGCGCATTCAGGTGTGAATCCTCACCCCGGGATAGCGCTCTGAAAGCGCGTAAAACAATGACCAAATCTGCCACCAATTCTTGCGCCGTTTTACACAAACGGTACTCCAGCGGGCTTAGCCCCTCGGTATCAAATTGCTTACGCCATTGTCGCCGTTGTTGTTGTGCGATGTCGTAACACACGTTGAAATCTGTTGCACTGCCGATTAACTCCACATCTTCTTTCAATTTTTTGAGCAGAGCAGCCATATTGTCAGACAACAAATCACGGTTGTTGCGCTGCAATCGCCCAAATATTTGTACCACAGCAACCAGAGACAGTACCTTATTACATATCACTGTTGCCGCCCGTGATTGACCCGGTCCGTTGGGTCCTTCATACACTACGGCGCTGGAATCATCGTTGAGGTTGATCAGCGCTTCCAGTGTCGAGTCGATGTTTGTGTGTCGTTGATCGTGAGAACCAAAGGCTGAGAGCTCTACAGAGAGGTAGTTCATGGTTTGATTAATGGCCACCCTCGCTTGCTCAATGAGAGCTGTTTCAACCTTTCTGGGCCAGAATATAACTGACACCATCATAGCACACACAGCACCAACAATAATTTCGCTCACCCGGGCTTGTGCAATAAGAAATATTGATTCGCTGGTTACCGTAGCCGGCGTTGCCATGCTCAGAAGAATAATAATGCAAGGTGTGACACCAGCCATGGCAAAAAAGTAGATGAAGTTTACTCGCCGTACCAGGGAAGAAAGTCCGGCGTTCAACCACAACCAGCAGGCCAGACAGAACAGGGCAATTTCCGCATAGGCGTGAAAGTGATAGAGCACCAGTAAAGCAAATGCCCCGCCGACCAGGGTACCTGTTATTTGACTCGCCGTTTTTTCCAGCACCATGCCCGTTTCCGGTCTTACCTGCAGAAACACTGCCGAGACCAACGCCCAGTATGGCCTGTCCAGCCCCATCCACATGGAAACATAAAGCGCCATTGCCATTGAAATGACGCCTTTTAATGCGAATATCAGCGTTTGCTTTGGCGGGAATAAATACAACGCCAACACTGGAGGCAAAATACTACTCCTGGTTTGGCTGTAAGCGAATAGAGGCTGTCATGCCAGCCACCAGCCGGGTGTTATCAGGTATTTCGGTAAGGGTAATGTCTACGGGTACCCGCTGTGCCAGACGCACCCAGTTAAAGGTTTGCTGTACTTGCGGCAGTAACTGGCTGTTTGTTGCGGTATTGGTGTCGGCGATGGCGTTGCCGATACTCGCCACCTCACCAGTGAGAGGTTCGCCGCCACTCATAAGCGTTATTGTCGCTTTTTGACCTTGTTTGATCAAAGCCAGCTTAGTCTCTTCGAAATAACCAGTTACGTACATGGAATTATCAGCTACAACCGACAATACCGGCTTACCCTGGCTCACGAAGTTACCCTCGCGAAGCAGCATATTTACCACCACGCCGTCGACTGGCGAGCGCACTGTGGCACGTTTTACATCAATGCGGGCACTGTCGAGTTTTGCTTGCGCCAGTGCCAGCGCAGCTTTAGCCATACTGGCCTTTATCCGGCTGGCTTCCAGTTCTTCATCGCTAATGGTGTTACGCTCTCTAAGACCCTGACGGCGGGTAAGCTCGTGCTCAGCCAGTTGAAGGGCTAAAGACTGGGTTTCAACGCTCGCCGATAGCTCGTCTACCACCGCCTGATAGCGTTTGGTGTCGATTTGAAATACGACGTCGCCTTTTTTCACGTGCTGTTTGTCTTTCACAGCAAGTGTGGTGACCCAACCGGAAACATCGGGAGCAAGAGTGACAATGTCGGCCTGAATGCGGCCATCTCTTGTCCAGGGGGAATACAGATAATAGCTCCACACCCAGCGGCCTGCCGCGACGGCAAGTACGAGAATGAGCAGGGTTACCCCCACTTGAAGCACTTTATTCATGGTTAGGCTACCCCGCTAACAACCACACTGTGCCAGCGAGATAACAAACAAAAAGCGCTACCTCAAACCACGTCGCTTTCCAGAGTTTCTGATAAACACCGGTGGCGTACATGAGGTAACGGGTAGCAAGCGACAGCAGAAAAGCCAGGGGGATAATCACCACCATAGGACTGAACAGCATGCCGCCCAATGTTAATTCGCTTAGCACAAAATCGTCTCAAATCGTTATTCTTGACATTAATTCGTGTGTTAAGCAATGAAAAGATCATTTTTCGACGACTTTATCAGAATCGATAAGTCATTGATGCCGTTACCACTGATTCAAAAGCACTGTCATTGTCGTAGCCTTCTTTTTCAGGGTCAAAGTCACTTGTACCCACGCCAAGGGTGAAATCAGTCTGGTTACTATAGTTATAAATAACCCCAACTGATGCCCCTTTCGCATTGTCCTGGGCAAAGTCTTTTAACTCCCGGTAATGGGCATCGGCGAACAAAGACACCTGCTCATGTACCCGCCAAATGGTGCCAGCCGACAACTGCACTTCACTGCGGTTGTCCCGCTCGTCTTCGTTCCAGAATAGATAATGGCCGGAAAAGGTAAACGCTAAATCCTGTGACATCACATACTTGCCGGTAACACCGCCGCCAAGGGCGTAGCTATCGCCAAACTCAGCAGACTCGTACACACCTAGAACTCCACCATCTACGGTAATTTCCAATCCGGTATCGTTGTATGCCCTGGGCATAACGTTGTAACGCAAACCACCAACACCAAGTGTCAGGTTGTCTGTTAATCCGTACGCCGCATTCAGCATAACGGCTGTATTGTTGTCGCCATTGGTTTTCCCATATGCGACACCACCGCTTAACAAAATTTCATTGTCTTGTAATGTGAGAGAACGGGTAACAGGGTTAGCCACACTCAGATCGTTGGCCTGAGCCAGTGTTGCTGCCAAAGATAAAGCTAAAAAAGTCATTGTGCGTTTCATGTTTCATTCCTTGTAATGAAGTGTTGAGAACGACGCTATTCTGACTTTTTGAAAGTGAACGAAAGGTGAAGATGAACTGAATATTTACGACCGTTGTTACAATCTGAAACAAGTATAAACGCCCGGTAAACACCGAGCGTTCAATACACTGACTTACTCCTGAATAAGAGCGTGAAACTGGGCTTCTGACAACACTTCTTTGTCGAGTAATGCACTGGCAACACTCTCAATTTTTGACCAGTGCTGTTTTACCAGTTCGTCAGTTTTTGCCGTTGCGTCGTCTATCCACTGTTTGATGAGATTTTCAGTGTGCTGTTTGAAATAAGTTTCACCGGCCATCTCTTTTAGCGCAGTGGCATCTATATTGTAACTGTCGGCGTGCATGCCGTATTTGCTAATGGCAGACCAGGCCGACCACATAGCGTTTTTCAAATCGCTGCTGGCACCGGTGTCCAACCCCTCCTCGCCGAATTGCACCACCTGCGCTGCCCTGCCCGCCAGCGCCACACAAGTGCGTGAAAACCAAAATGCTTTGGTGTAATCGATATTTTGATCGTTGCTGTACGCCACCATACCCAGAGCTTGCTCCCGGGGAACCACACTGATCTGTTCGATCACCCGTTCAGGCATAAGTACCTTGGAGATAACCGCGTGTCCGGCTTCGTGATATGCCGTTTCTGCCAGTGTTTTTTCACAGTTATCCAGGGAGCGTTTCGCTCCATACTTGAGAATATTGATTTCTTCCGTAAGCATTGCCTGGGAAATCTGCGTAGCGCCTTCACTTAGCCCTCTAAGCACGGCCTCACGGTGAATTTTTTCCAGATCAGCACCGCTCATGCCTGCTGTAAGGGAGACAATGAGTTCGACGTTAATATCGCGACTGTAACCTTGATAACGAAGGAACTTTTCGATAAACCATCGTCTTGCAGCTTTATCTAAAAACGGCACGCGCACGTGTAAATCAAGTCTTCCTGATCGCAACAGCGCATCGTCGAGTTTATCCAGCCGGTTAGTCGCCGCCACAATAAATACCGGTGCACGGCTTTGGGTAAAGCCGTCTATTTCGGTGAGTAACCGGTTGATGAGTGCATCTGCCTTTGGTCCGGCTTCGCCCCGTTTAGGCAGTGCATCAATTTCGTCGATAAACAAAATGCACGGTGCGTACTTTCTCACTCGTTGAAACAGGGTTTTCATGAAGTTATCTGACAACAACTCGTTACCCGTACAAGCGACAATGGGCAAACCGGCTTCATTAGCCAGGGCTCTGGCAAGGGTAGTTTTCCCCGTGCCCGGCGGGCCAAACAACACCATCCCTTTCGGCGCACTCACACCGGCTTCGGCCAGTGCATCGTTATGGCGAATGATATTGATGGTTTCTTTTAACCGCGCCTTCACTACGTCGTGGCCAGCGATGTCATCAAACCCTGTAGTTGGCATATCCAGCACGATTCCACCGCTTCCACCGGCGTCATCACTGTGAATGAGTAACTCTGTGCCAGGCTGGGAAAACACGACAGAAAGTTTACCGCCTTGTGCATGGCAGGATACATCTGCAAAAAACACTTCGTTGCGGATTTTAAGTGCCTGAATGTGATTGTCGCACGCCTCGTTGTTAAACAGGGTTAACACATCGTCTGCGACATTTACCGTTACACTTTGTAGTTCGATGTGAGGGTTTTCCCGCACAAAATCGGTCACTGCGTCCAGCACCTTCGTACTGATATTGGCCTTGATGTCACGAATATCAAAAAACGGTGCAAAAGAGGTGAGTAAAAGCCGAATGCTGTTGTCACAGATTGGAGCTACTTCAATCCGGCTTTTATTCGTGAAATGGGTGAAGTCAGTAGCCAGTTGTTTTCTTGCAATCTCTAAAAGCTCAGGCACACCCAGGGTTTTAAACAAGACGATACTGCCCTGTGACAACCGTGACAGCATTTCCGGCGGGATCGCTTTTACCTCTGTATTGCGCTCCATTTTTGTTTCATTGCGCAGCTGACTTATCATAGCTGCCCGTGCCTGCTCCGGGCGTTGTTCTATGCTATTTAGATAGTCAGGTTTTTCGTACACCGCGCTGCCTAGGTTCGACGTAAACACCACAATAGCCTGGCGAAAATCCACCTCTTTTTGGGTGTACTCGTCGGTGAGAACTCCCGCCGATAACATACGCAGTAATGAAAGCAGCACCTGGGAATGGGCCTTTTCAAATTCGTCGAACACAATGACAGATTTCGGGTGTTTCTCCACGAAACTGGTGAGATCACCAGGGGCGGAATCGTCATATGTTTTCTTTGCCCCTACCAAACCAAAACTCTCGTTGGCATTGGTGTATTGGGTCATGTCGAACAACTTGAAACGATAGCCGTCTTTTAAGTGGTGAGCAAAGCGTTCGGCCAGAAATGTTTTACCTGAAGCGGGCGGACCAGCAAAGAAAAACAGGCCTTGAGGTCGGTTTTGCTTGGGCTGCCACAAGCCTTTCGAAAGGCTATCGACGAGGTATTCAATTGCGTGATCCTGCCCGTAAACCTCGCCTAACAAAGTTTGTTTTAACTGCTCTAACCTACTGAGTTGCTGCCGGTAGCTTGCCGACTCATCGGGGACGTGAAATAACTCGGTATCATTTATCCAATTGTCGCTAGTGGCTAAGGGTTGCAGCATATCCAGAATGGCTGATAGCTGGCTGGAAAATGGCAATACCGGGCGGGACACCATCTTTTCCAACGTGTTCTGGCTAATGTCATCGCGGTATTTGTCAGCCATCATTGTGACGTCTACAGGCGCGGGCAATAAAATATCGCAAAGCTTTTTATAGATAGCCTGGGAACTTGTGTTGGCGTTAGTGCGACGCTTGAGACATAGCAGTGCCGCTGTCAAATGTTCTTGGTAGAGTTTGTGGCAATCTTCGCTAAGGGCGATGTGTTTGGCAAAAAGCAGAAGTGTTCTCAATGTGTCTGTCCCTGAAAAAACACGGGTTATTTAGCCTGATATAGTGGCATGACATTATGCAAAATCACAGATTTACGTGAAAATAAAAGTATTACTTTTAATAATCACAAGGTTAATTAGCTGATTGATTTACATTGGTTTATAGCGTTTAATAGCACCTAAAAGCACAAACAAAAAGCACACTTTATTGCGTCTTTCTGACACTCAAAGCAGTTAATTGACGTTGTACCTGAATATTGAATGGAGTCATTTATGAGTTTAATGCAAGATTATTCTACCCTTCTTTCTGGCATTGCCGAACAGCATGAAAACTGGTCAGTCACTGACAACTCCCCGTTGACGATTAGCCGCCAGTCTAAAGACAATATGTTGCCCCTCTCTATCAGCGTTTACGGCAGTGATACCAAGGCGCATTTGTTTTTCAATTTATACGATGATGGCCCCTTCACCGCACTAGCACAAAAGGTACTGCAAGCTCAGGGAAAAGACAAAATTCAGAAGGAAGACGAAGATTCAGGCCTGGTTGTCATCATAGATTCAGACGGTTTTGCCGTTGTGTATGACGCGACGGAAGTAAGCACTGAGGAGTTTGCTACCCAGTTTGACAGCATTACTGAAACCGCCGATCACTTGCTTATGCAAGTTGTGGGTACTGCCCACGAAGCCACGAAAGATTTACCCGACACGCCGGTAGAGGAAATCAGTGCAGCTCCTCAAGCCGCTCATCAGGGGGCAATGGACGTTGAAGATGTGGTTAAACAGTATTTCAAAGATCAGGACTATAAACATAACCACGATGAAAAAAACAAGCGTTTCATTTTTGGTTTTAATACCGATTCATACACGAACAGAAAAAATGACCAAAGCCTGCAAATTGTAATAGATTACTCCGACGATGACCTGTTGCGTTTTGAAACCCCTTGGTTATATGAATTCGATTTAGACAAAACTAAATATAGCCTGATTGCCAGTGCCGTGGCCTGGTTCCAGTTTGAATACAAATTTTTGTCCATGTCGTTAGACCCTGCAGACGGCGAACTGAAGATCAGCATTGATATTCCCTTGGGCAAGGGAGTGATTCACACGTCACAAATTAAACGTATTGTATCGTTTATTCTTCAATTCAGTGAAAGCACCTATGATGAGCTGTTCAAAGTGCTGTTAACCGACAGCGAAGCGGCGCAGAACAAACTTAACGCACTTATTGAAAAACATAAGAATAGAGTCGCTAACCACGATTGGCGCAAATCCATAGAAGACAAGCTGGATAGCCTGACCGACGAACAAAAGAAAGCCATAGAAGCCATTCTGGCGCAAAACGACCAAGAAAATGGTAGCGGTCAGGGCGGGATCTAATATCTATGAGCAACAATACAGAAAAACCAAATGTGGATGCATTTGGTTGGGTGAAACGCACCCTTATAAATCCCACCAGTGAACTGATTGTACTTACACTGCTGTTTGGCAGTGTCACTTTTTTCATTTTTTGGCTCACCATTTACTGGCAACTATTGCCCACCGAGCTGGTTAGCCCGTTTCTGTCTCAGGAAGACACGGGGTTGTTCGACGCCCTGGGTGGCTGGGCTCTCGGTTTTGCTGGCGCTCTGGTGGCCATTCGTATTGCGGGTGTGGCGGCGCAAATACAGGAAAACGATTCCATTAGTGCCCATATCAAGATGATGGAAGCAGAGGTGACGTTAGTCTCTGAATCCAACTCTGCGCTTATTCGGGCGATATCTGATGCACGGCGCGCATGCAGTGCCATATTGCTATTTGCCAAAGACAGCAACATTCATCAAACAGACGAGGCAAGTCAACACCTTTACAACCCATCCCCTTTTAGCAGGAAACGAAACCGTTCCCCAAATAAATCGCGAGAAGCTATCCCAGAAGTTGGATCAGATCACCTCGCCCAAACCATTAAACAGTGTTTTCGAGATTTTACTTATCACGCTTTCGAAGACAAAGAGCAGATGCTTCAAACTACGCTGGAAGCGCGGCTTGATCACCTGGTGCAGACCATTGAGAGATGCTGTCAGAATTCCACTTACCGGAGTGTGATTACGAATCAGAAGACATCCGACGATCAGGCCAAGAATGACGAAAAGTCCTTTATCGAATCTTTTTTTGAAGAACTGGCTAATAACGACGAGCCGTCTGACAAGGACACGCCATCTGAGCAGGAAGACAAGCCTAATGGCAAAACCACTTACCGCGACAAGCTTATAAATATCGTCAATTCGGATGAGGCGTTTTTCGATATTCTAAGCATTGTTGATGGATTTGGTTCCGGTAACTTTGGCATAGGTCTAATGGAGCTTCGCAGCCTCGACTTAATTGAGCACTACCGCGAAGATTTAATGTTTTTGCTCAGCAAAGAGGGGGCGCTATTCGACGTTGAACCATCTGAAAACAACGAGATTGCCCTGCCGGAAAATAGACGTTTTCAAATAGCCGATGCGTCTTGGCTATTTTTAGGCATGTTGCTGTATCGATACAAACCGGATAGCAGTGAGACTACGTATAATAGCGGTATTGTCTCACTTTCTTTAATTTTGGGGTCACTGCCAACAGAAGCTTCGGTAAGCGACCACCTTAAGGAAAAAAGGGAAGCAATAGAAAAACCTTATTCACGGCAGGGAAGGCAGGTATTGAAAAACGAAATAGAAGCCATGACAAAGCGTGTTTACTATTTACCTAGCGATGACCTTACTGGCTTTACACGTCTGATGAAAGAGTGTTGCGCCAAACCCAACTTCCTCACCGTACTTACTGCCAGCAAAGGGGTGAGTGAAGAGTCTGCCTTTATTTTGCCACATCAGGATGCCGAGCGAGAAAAAGAAGGGGGCGCAAGCGGACGTCCACAGGACTCAGCGCCAGAGTCAAATACAGAGAACAATCAGCAAACTCCGGCAAAATCCGTTGGCAAAAGGGATTCGCAAGATAGAAAAAAACATGAGGCCTCACCCAACAGCGACTAAAACTGCGGTTGGGTGAAGCGACATCAGGAAATCAAATCATGCATCCAATTAAGCGACGGCAATTGTCGGTCAGGTTGGTAAAACAAGCGATTCAGCCTGCCTAAAAAATTCACAGAACGGCTTGGATCGTGGGTTTTCACCCTGTGTTCGCTTTCCGTCAGCATGAACTCCCAGGGCTGCAAATTCATGGCTTCGATTTCTTCACTGGTAATACCCATGGCAGTAATCGTCGATAAAATCCGCTCGGTTTTGCTTTCCGTAAGGGGTATAAGTGTGTTGCCGTACAAGTCTATAAGCGGTGCATTTACTGCATTCAGGGTGTGGTTAATGGCTGCCCACACGGCATCGTGGTCAAACTGCCAGTCGCGGGGCGCGTAGTAGCCCTCTATTTCCCATTCCAGTTCGGCATTACTCACGGCGATGGAGCTCTCCGCTTCTGGTGCATAGGATAAATCGGGTCGGGCGCCAATGTTGTAGGCATCTACGCTCATGGCCACCGCAATAATCAAATCGCCGCATTCGGCTTTGTTGCGATACAAGGCCTCAAAAGCAGCACGCTTTACTCCCATCCAACCGTGTACCCGCGCGGGTTGCTCGATAAAATGACGCACGTCGTTAGGTAAATCTTCGCCGTACCTTTCTATCATTAGTGGCAACGGGCTTTGCTCTGGCGCTTCGTCGGGCATCCACACTTCATATTCCTGACGGTTGTCGGCCTTGCCACGGCTTTTAATGCCGTAAGATAAGTTAACCGGGCGGCAAATACTGCGATCTTCATCCACCCGGTGAAAGTACTCTGAACGCATGCGTTTGATAAAAGGCGCATCGGCGCCGGCTAAGGCCGCCGTGGGATACCGATAGCCAATTTCACTGTGTTCCACCAGCGAAAAGCCGTTAATCGATTCGGCCAGTTTAGCTTTGACACCTTTTAAATCTGTAACACGAGGCAATACGATACTGCGCTCTGGTTCAATGGTGAGGCGTTGCCCATCTTCGGTGATAAATTTCGGGGTTTTATGAAATTCATAGCCAGTTACACCTAATGCCTGAACGGCGTCGTTGCGGTATCGGCTCATGTCGCTAAAAAGCGCAGTGTGATTGCGGATATGTTTAAACAGTGGACGATAAGGCTTCATTATTCTTCATCCTTGTCTTTCATATTTGCCAGTGTGCCACAAGAATGGATTGCGAAGAAAGCTTAATTGACCTGTCGGACCTTGCTGTGGGGCTTACCCAATAAATACTGATGCCGGAAGTGCTCGAAGTACACCTGAAGTTGCTGCGCAGCATGAGATTCGCCAGCCAGCGCCAACACTGCCACGCCCACTTCAGCGGTACACAACTGGTGTGCATGAGATGCCTCTCGCAAAACATAATCAGACGCTGCTTCTGGTCGCAAGCCAAGCACGGGTAAATGCTGAAGATACGCACTTTTGCGAAACATTCTGCCCGCTTCCCGCCAGGTGCCATCCAGCATAATAAACAGAGGAATTTTGTTGTCAGTCACAGGCGCAGAGTGAATGCATCTATCAGGTGATACACCATCATGGGGAAAAATAATCACAGGAGCATATTTCGGGTTCATCAACAGTGCGAGAAGCTCGGGCTGTGGCTCAGTACGCGACCAGCTAAATGCATAGTTTTCTTTTGCTACGTCGGCAATTAACCGGCCCGTGTTGGTGGGTTTATAACATTCACCTTTTGCCATTAAAAAAACAAATGCACAGTTAGCCACCGGTGCCGGACGAGCAGCACAAATACAAGTGTTCTCCGGCAGCAAACAACCTTCACAACGCACAACACGACTACCCCGGGTTACGAAGGGGCGGGTGGATTTTGCCAGTTCTCGAAGACGAAGGGCCATTACAGAGTTGTGCACTTTGCTGTTCCAGGAAGTATGCAGACGCCGTGCAGTGTACCTGAAGGCAAAAGGGAATTCGATTTAAAACCTTCGAACTCCCCCCCTCTTTACAGTTAGAACGAGTACATAAAACCAGTATACGCGTACATGGAATTATCCGGATAAGCGCCGGTTTCAAGGGCATCACCTTTAGCCAGATAAGCACCACCGAATTCCAGTCGCAGAGGCTTCATCGCCTGATAACGCCAGCGCACTTCTAACTGATGGCCAAGAAAGTCTTCTTCTCCCGCCGCCACATTTTGCAACCACAAGCCTTTATAGCCGACCATGATATTGTGCTGGCTTCCCAGCTTAGTTACGCTTCTTAAACCCGGCGCCAAAATGTTGCTGCGAGGAAACGTTTGATACACATCCGTAGGACCGTAATCAAACCGGCGTAATCCGTAGAGTGAATCAAAGGCGTTAATTTTGTCGTCGGTGGCGTCGTCGTCACCGCTGGCTGCATCGATTTCCGCACGCAAAAACGTGGTGTCTGTAATTTGTTTACCAATGTGAGCATGTACCATCCAGGCACGCACATCGCGGTCGGTGGTATCCGACGCCGACGAAGACTGTCGCGCAGTACCGGTTTGACCAATTGCCTCAATATTGCCTTTCCAGTCAGAACCAAAGCTTTTTGAGTAATCTACAGACAAGGTATACAAATCACGGTTTTTCGTTGCCAGATCCGCCGAATCGTCCTCTTTTAACCAGTAGCTGTGTATTTTCCAAGCGTTATCATTTGACTCAGCGTACACACCGAAAAACTTACGATTGCTGTAACTTTTGTCAAAAGCGCGCTTATTGTCATCAATGGAAGGCGCGTCTACCGGAAAACGTGATACTGGTTGTAAATAGAAGCCTCTTACGCTCCAGTCGTTCCAGGTGGTATCGATAAGTGCACCTTCGAAGGAACTGGTAGCATTGCGAAATCGGGTTCTGGCCATCAGGCGGCGGCTGCCGTGATCCAGTGTTACCCGCCCAACGGTAATCCGCTCAATGTGTTCGTTTATACCTTTATAGCTAATGAAAAACTGTACTGGCTCAAGCGCATTTACTTGTGATGATTTCAAGGTTGGATCGTTATCGTCCAGAAAAGCACGGGAGTCTTCTATCTCTGCTGTAGCATTCCAGTTACCGTAATCCACCTGGCCTTTAAGGCGAATCCGCGTTGAAAGGCGATTATTGGTTTTAGGCCGGACCTCTTCAGTGGTTGGAAAGATCGGATTGTTAAGCGTTTCATAGCGCGCTCGTACTGACCCACTGTAATCGAATTCAAGCTCATGCGCCTGAAGTGCTACACCCGATACCAATGAAAAGCCTACTGTCACCGGCAGAGCAAAATTCCTTAACATACCCATTGAAAAAACCTTTTAAATTTTGAAAATTTACAAATTGCTTAAGTACTTTTAAGTATAAATTCGAGTTTGGAATAAAGCTTTACTCCTTTAGCAGTCTTTAGGTATAAGTGCGCGTGTGTGAGTATAAAAATATTGCACTAAATTGGCACAAAGTAGACTCGCTAAAACCCAAGACCTCAGCTATGGTATCTAGTAGATTTTTGCGATTTCAAATCGATATCAACCTTGTTTGTAAAGTGGTGGCTATGTTTAATTTCGATAATATGACGGTACGACAAAAACTATCTGTGCCCGTTAGCTTTGTAGCAATACTATTACTTATAGTTAGTTTTATCAGTATTTCAAATGGACGGTTTCTGTCTCAAAACACAGAGACACTATCGTCAGTATTTACTCAGTCATTAAGTGCTGCCCTGAATGCTGATCGTGATTTATATCAGGCTCACTCGGCTTTCCTTGATCTGATGTTGGCTGTACAACTAGATAACTCCAGTGTGCCAACCTCTCTAATTTCTGACTACGAAGAAAACGTGCAGCAAGCGAAAGACCGCATGCAAACTGTGTTACGTTTAACACAGGCATATCCCTCGGTGGCTGCTGAGGCAGTGTCATACAAACAAGATTTTAAAAATTGGGAAGCCGTTAACGATAAGGTGTTAACTCAGTTGAGATCGGGTGAAATCACTCTGGCTGCGGCTAGCTACCACAACAAGGGCATGCCATTATTTGAAACGCTACGAGGCAATTTCGACCGCGTGGGAGTTGAGGTTGAGCAACTTGCCGATAACTTGACTCAGTCGAACCTCAATTCCAGTGGCCAGCAAACCGTTTACCTTATTATTGCAATTATACTGGCGGTGCTGGCCTGTTTAGTAACCATTGTGATTGGCCCACGCCTTATCACCAAGCGCATCCACACACTTCGGGATATGCTTGACTCCATAAGTAAAGGTGAAGGCGATCTCACTCAACGAATAGACACCTCGGGTAAAGACGAAATTACTGAGGTAGCTGTATCTTTCAATGCACTTATGGACAACCTTCAGCGTCTTATTTCTCTTATTAAAACAGATACATTGTCGTTAGCTGACGCTGAAAAAGCTATGTTAGCCTCGTCAGAAGACGTAAACAGTATTGCCGCAGAACAGCGCGACAACCTCGACCAGATTGCTACTGCAGTGAATGAGTTGAGTCACGCGCTAAGGGAGGTTGCTGACAATACACAGATAGCCCTCAGCGATACTCAAACTGCGAATGAAGATGCCAGTAACAGTCAGAAAGCTGTGGTTTCTTCTGTCGACACTGTGACGCAGACTTCTAAAGCGATTAATCACGCAAGCACGGTTATCCAGAAATTGGAAATGGAAACCAAGCAAATTTCTTCGTTGCTTGAAGTTATCAGTGGTATTTCAGAGCAAACAAATCTATTGGCACTTAATGCTGCTATCGAGGCGGCACGTGCCGGGGAACAAGGCAGGGGCTTCGCCGTGGTCGCAGATGAAGTTCGTTCACTGGCAAACCGTTCGCAGCAGGCAACCACTGATATAAACGATATGCTTATCAATTTGAACAAAGGCGTTGAAGAGGTAGTCAATGCCATGGAAACAGGCTCATCGCAAATGTCTGAGGTTGTTGATATTTCAAACACACTTAACGAGCAACTCAATCAGGTGACGTCGTCGGTGGTCAGTGCAAATGATCGTATTTACCAAATTGCCGCAGCCACTGAAGAGCAAAGTCAGGTCGTGGACAACCTTAACCAAACAGTGTCAGCACTCAACACTCTGAGCCAGCAAGTCATGAAAACCATTGAGTTGTCGGGCGAAGCCAGTGACAGTGTCAGCTCTGCGTCTCGCAATATTGAAGGCAATGTAAATCGGTTTAAAGTATAAACCCCTAAGGGAGTGGACGATCCACTCCCTGCTTAACTGCATAACTGCATAACTGCATAACTGCATAACTGCATAACAATCATATCTCAGAAGATCACTTCTCTCTTTTATCCCACCTCATAAATTGACATACTGGCTCTACTAATATCGTGCAACTCGCGCTTTCTATGCCATCAATATTATACGCCTACCTCCCCATCGTATTGCTTGTTGTACTGATGAGCAAAAAGAAAAGTATGGCGGCCAGCCATGCCCTTCCTCTGTGCGCATTTATCGCCTATCTGTTGGTGGTTTTTGCCTGGAATTTTGAACTTACCTGGGTCAACGCGCACGTGTTGAGCGGGTTACTCACGGCATTTACGCCCATATCCATTATTGCTGGTGCTATTTTCTTATTTAAGTGCATGGAAGTCACAGGGGCACTGAATATCATCCGCGCCCGGTTAAACAGGGTGAACCAAAACCCCGTGGCGCAACTGATGATTATAGGCTGGGCATTCGCATTCCTTATTGAAGGAGCAAGCGGCTTTGGTACGCCTGCAGCTATCGCTGCCCCCATTTTGGTATCACTCGGTTTCCCGGCGCTACGTGTCGCCGTTTTTTGTCTAATTATGAACAGCATTCCTGTGTCTTTTGGTGCAGTAGGCACACCAATTTGGTTTGGATTATCACTGGTAGAACTAACCGCAGAAGCGCTTTCTGACATTAGCGTAAAAGCGGCTTTTATAAACACCATTGCCGCGCCGTTTGTGGTGTTTTCCGGTTTAGCTTTTGTCGTAAAACCGTTAAATCTGTTGTGGAAAAACGCCCTTTTTATTCTGTCGTCTGTGCTTTCCTGTACTCTGCCATATTTGCTACTCAGTATGTTTAGCGCTGAGTTCCCTTCACTACTGGGAGGAGGAATCGGCTTGTTCATCACATTGGCGCTGGCCCACTTCAACATCGGCCTGCACCAGACGGACAACTCTACTGCCCCTGCTGAAACCCATGATTCTGGCACCATGGCGTTAGTCAAAGCCAGTTTTCCTCTTTGGGGAACCGTGGTCATTCTTGTTATCACCCGCATTCACCAACTGGGGTTGAAGGCAATCTTGCAAGCGACCTCGCCCGCCGCTGATGTTTCGCTCGGTTATCTGGGTCAGCTTAGTGTGAGTGCATCATTGGTATTTTCTTTGGAGAGTATTTTCAACACCACAGAGCGTTGGCAGCACAGCTTGTTGTACGTGCCTTCAATACTGCCTTTTCTGGTGATGGGAGTTGCAACCTTGTGGATCTATCGACCACAGAATGCTACCTCGGTATTTAGGGAAACCGCCAGCAGAATGAAGAACCCGGTTCTTGCTTTGTTTGGCGCATTGGTATTTGTAAATATGATGATGTTGGACGGCAGCGAGCCTGGCGGAACAGCAAGTGCAGTACAACAGATTGGGCAGCATTTAGCCCTGCTTACCGGCCCTAACTGGGATTTTTTTGCGCCTTTTCTTGGCGCACTCGGCTCTTTCTTCTCAGGCTCAGCTACTATTTCAAATTTGACCTTCGCCGGTATTCAATCTTCCATTGCTTCGCAACTGGGCCTGCCTGTAAACACAATACTTGCCATGCAATCAGTAGGAGCCGCTATGGGAAACATGGTGTGCATTAACAATATTGTGGCAGTGACTTCTATTTTAGCTTTAACCAGGCAAGACGGCGAGATTCTAAAAATGACAGTCAGGGTAATGTTACTGTACGGCACAATTGCTGGTATGTGCGGGGTTTTACTTTATTAACGCCACACATACCTGTTGCAATAATCATTACCGAACTAATGAGAAGCGGGTTTAGACCCCATTTCCAGACGTAATGTACCACCGGCGGTAATTTCCTCATGAGTTAGGTATTGACGGTCCAGTGGTTCACCGTTTAACCACGCCTTTTGAATGTATCGATTCTCATCGCTGTTGTTTACTGTTTCGATACTGAAGCGCTTACCAGCGTAATATTTGTCGCTCAGCGCAATATCGATACGGTCGAAAATGGGGCTTCCAATTTGATAGATAGGCGTCATACTGGCGCCACCGTCGAGCTGAAATAATCCTATTTTCATCAGCACAGACAAGGATCCCATCAAACCCTGATCTTCATCGCCGTTAAAGCCCAGTTCCGGGGACAATTTAGAGTAAACATTGTTGACTACTTCACGGCTCCAATACTGAGTTTTGCCAGGTTCGCCGAGAGCATTAAAAATAAATGCTGTTTGCATCGACGGTTGGTTTCCATAGTTTATTGGAATACGGCGATATTCTTTATGTGTTTCTTTCTCGTGAGCGGTGCCAGAGGTAAACCCTAATTTGGCTGCTTCTTCAAAGGCAGCGTTAAGCTTTTCTGCCGCCGCTGCTTTTCCGCCCATAAGATCTGCCAGACCAGGGATGTCATGAGGAACAAACCACGTCATTTGAGCCGCATTGGACTCGACAAACCCGTGCTGATACTGGAATGGGTCAAACGGGGTTTTCCAGTTACCATTGACATCTTTTGGGCGCATAAATCCACTCTGCACATCGTACAGATTTTTGTAATTCATGGCGCGCCGAGCAAATTCAGCTGCATCATCGGATTTGCCCAGAGCCCTGGCAAACTGGCTCAATGTGTAATCCTGATAGGCGTATTCAAGTGTTTGACCCGCACCGTCCTGGTGAAACGCCGAAGTTTTTTCTGGTAAAGGGTAAGGCACATAACCCGACTCAATGTAGTAAGGTAACCCACCCCCTACCGTGGATTCGTGTTCGTAACCAGCCCGAGCCATAATACCGCCGGGTAAATGGTTCCTCTTCAAAGCTACAAAAGCTGCGTTTTCATCGAAGTCTTTGATGCCTTTCATATAAGCACTAACGATGAAAGGCGTAGAGGATGCGCCTGTCATTACAAAGGTATAATTTCCACCCGACGGGCCCCGTGGCACCATGCCACCGTCTTCAGCCATCATTAGCATAGATTGTGTAAAGTCGGACACAACTTCAGGGTATGCCAGTGGCCATAACGTTTGAATTGTCCACTGAGCGCCCCAAAAGGAATCAGAATTGTGGTGATTAAAAGAAGGCTCACCATTCATATCCAAAGGGATTTGACCAATTCTGCGGGTTTGAGCCGTTTGATCAGAGTAACGTCCATCTGCATCTGAGATAGTTCTCCGTCCCTGTAGCGCATGAAAAAGATCGGTGTAGAAACGCTGACGG
This sequence comes from Alteromonas sp. AWQ4_252, assembly GCF_056158205.1. Classification (NCBI taxonomy): domain Bacteria; kingdom Pseudomonadati; phylum Pseudomonadota; class Gammaproteobacteria; order Alteromonadales; family Alteromonadaceae; genus Alteromonas; species Alteromonas sp. AWQ4_252. The sequence continues at coordinate 488,494 of NZ_JBSWSV010000001.1, forward strand.
GTCTGCTCATCACCACCCGTAACCTTTATTTTACTCAGCCATTCATTCCACTCACTCCGAGCGTCTGCGATAGTTTCGTCAAAGTTCCAACCAGCAAGTTCCGACATCATATTGTTCTTCGCACCAGCTTCATCTACATAAGATATTGCCACTTTCATCATGATTTTGTTGCTCTGTGCTTTGCTGGTAAGCAGAACTGCAGTGTCGTTTTCACTAATCTCCATAGGTGTATCGGTTTCAATATAAAAGAATACCGGAGTAGGTCTTGGACGCCGAATCGTTGGCGCGTTAATAACAGACCCTGAAAATTCGGTCTCTGACAGTTGTTTGAAGCCCCCTTTCGATAAGGCCGATGGACCAAACTGTCCGTCCATATCCAACAGGATTTGTTTTGGGGTAGAAGACGACGCTGGGAATGTGTAGCGGTGAAATCCTACGCGCTTCGTTGCGGTCAGCTCAGCATCAATATCATAACGGTCGAGTGTTACTTTGTGATAACCCGCTTTTACAACTTCGTTGTTGTGTGAAAAGGCCGAAAAGTAGTCTTTTTCTATGCTATCAATGTCGTTATTCTGGGACACGGGTAAAACAGACAGCCCGGCTAGTTGCCAGGCATGTACGTGATTAAACCCTTTAATTTCTTCTGTATTGTAGCGATACCCACTTCCCCACGCTCCATCGATTTCCGTATCAGGACTGAGATTGACCATACCAAAAGGTCGGGTGGCTGAATTGAAGTAAAACCAACGGGAATTCGCTGAATCGAGCCACGGCCAGACCAAGTCAACGGGCTCTTGTTGCGCGGTGAATTCCTCAGACGCCGACACCTGAGGTTGCATCTCTTTTGCCTGCTGACACCCCATCATGGGTATACCCATGACCAGAACAGGGAATAGGTGTTTTAATAATTTCATACGGTTACATCCTATCTAATCGTGCCGTATTGGCAGATGTGTTAATCTTCATCGTCCAGTTTACAGGCGGAAAACTCATTGATAACGTGCCGAATATGTTGCTGCATAGCAGCTTTAGCACGCTCTGGATTTCGCTGTTGGAGAGCATCGATAATTTTATCGTGGTCGGATACCACTGATGTGGCACCCCAGTTTCTAATCAGCGTATCAAAGGTTTTATTCATTTGAGAGAGACTTTTAAGCGACCACAACCAACTGATGATTTCTATAATACTCGTGTTACGTGTCGCTTTGGCAATCATCTCGTGAAACTGTCGGTCAACATTGTGCATCTCGCCGAGATCCCGCGCTTCGAGTGTTTGCATCGCTTTTTGGAAAGCTCTTAGCTGTTGGATTTCGTCGACCGAAATGCGTTGCGCAGCAAGCCCTGCAGCCTCAGACTCAAAATGCAGTCTCGCTTCGAGAATTTCAAAAGGGCCTGGAATTTCATCATCAGTGGACAGTTCGTGTTGATCAAAAGTTTCAGACATATACACCCCGGAACCGGGACGAATGACAACAATCCCGTTTACTTCGAGTGCGATCATAGCTTCCCTGACTGATGGCCGACTGACATTGAGTTCTTCTGCAAGTGTTCGCTCGGAAGGTAGTTTGGCTCCGGCCTTCAGCGAATCTCTGTGTATCCGCTCCATAATGTGTTCAGCAACTTGCAGATATAACCGCTTGGGAGTTGATTGCTGGTCTGATAGCAGCATAATTCAGTTTCTTGTCGTTTGTAGTTATTTTCTTATAAAAAAAGGGCCGCTGAATCCAATTGAACAAACAAGATAAGTTCAGGGAGACTAACTGCTTGTCCACAGCGGCCCATAAAGCTTCCATTACTGGAAGCGATAGGTCACACCCATGAAATAAGTTGGACCAAAGGTAGCTACTTGTTGTAGACGAGCCGTTTCAAAACGAGTGCCCCGTTCGTAATCACCGTTAACATTGATCCCTTCTAAGGACACCTTGACGCCATTTTCAAACTCGTAAGACATGGATACGTCAATTTGATTACGGGAGTCTAAACGGCTGCCAGGGTTAGGCGTGGTCTGACTACTGTCTCCAAAGTTTTCGCCCGTTTTAGATCCATCATTTAGTGAGTATGCACTGCGATAGTTCAGGGCTACCCGCATTGCAAATCCGCCATTCTCGTAGTAACCAATGAGGTTACCAGTGCGCTCGGACGACCCCAAGAGAGGTTGCTCTTCTGCCGGGTTGTCTGCATCTAACAGTGTGTAGTTTGCAATCATGCCTAAACCGTCAAATGGCGCAGGAAGAAAATCAAAGGCTTGGTTATAAGCAAGTTCAATCCCGTTTATTTTCAATACACCGTCAGTGGCACGGTTGCGGATGATGTTATAGATATAGCCATCATCTCCCATACATTCACCGGTTGTTGCATTCACAGCAACGTTGGCTAACTGAAAATCTGAGGGGCAAACAGCTTCTGCTACCACCTGATTTTTAACGTCTTTTCTGAAATATGCTAAGGTAACAGCACTTGACTCATTAAAGTACCACTCAGCACTTAAGTCATACTGTGTAGCCGTTAACGCTGGTAAGTCAAAAGACCCTTCACTTACGTTTACAATTATGTCGGTACCATTGTCCTGAGTAGCGATTTCACGCCCAAAACTCGCTGTTTCACCGATAATAGGACGTACCAACACTTTACCTGCCGCTGCGCGAAGTACGATGTCATCAGTGATGTCGTACGCCAGGTTTAAGCTTGGAAGCCAGTTATCATAGTCGTGGCTGCTGGAAGTAGGCGTAGCAGAATCACCGCCAATATCAGTGAATGCTCCTGTAGTCACCTGAATACCGCCGTCGTAAGTTACTGTATCTACCTGGCGATCTGTATAGGCGTAACGCAAACCGACGTTACCGCGTAAGGAATCCGTTTCGAAGTCTAACTGGGTATAAAAATTGGTAATATTTCTTTCAATTTCAAAGAATCCGGCTTCCTGGAAATTAGGTTCTATAGTTAAACCAGATGCGTCGAAAGAGGCCAGATAGGCGTCTACATCCGGAAGCACATAATTTAAGTTTAACCCTGGGAATTCTCCATTGCTCCAGTCTGTTACTACATGACTCGCTTCAGCAACAGTCGGGAATGGTGCAGTATAAATATCAGCATCACGAAAATTACGATCGTAGCGCGTACTTTCTGTATCGAGAGTTTGCATACGATGTTTCGCACCGAATTTTACTGCTTTCAGAAAACCACTGTCCAACAGGTACTCAAAGTCTACCTGTGCTGCCGTTTCATCTGTTTCGTAAGTTTGCACCTTACCTGAAATGTCGTTGCGGAACAGGTTATCCAGAGCCCAAGAATCGGGATCTGATACAGGGTTTAGTCCGTTGGAAATGAACGTGGGGTTGCTGGGATCCATGTCTACTTGTAAATCGCTGCGAATACCCAATACCACCGCGCGCTCAACAATATCGATTTCACCTGCAGTGTAATGCAACGCCCCTTTCATTGTCAGGTTATCGCTGATGAGCCAATCTGTTGTTCCAGTTAACGCATAGCTGGTACGGTCTTCAGTTTGGCGTGTGTGGTTTGCTTCAACGCGAATATTTTCTGCCAGTATTTGATCAACCGTATTGGCGGTTTGTCCCAGGAAAGTGAGTTCGGGTGCTGGGTCGCCACCACCAAAAAGAGGAACCAGTTGCTGGAAATATATTTGTCTCTCATCTAGAGCAAGAATACCGGTCAGACCAAATTCCAATGTGTCACTGGCCACATATTGCAGTGCAGTGTTAACCAAATAGCGCTGTGTATTACCGTCTTCTCTACGCATACGAGGACGGTTAGTTCGTTCAACAGGTATTCCATTAGCTGCGTAATCGCTGGCGCCATCGCCATCTGCGTCAACATCAGAGAATCGCTGGCTATACATCAAGTCATAGCGGGTATCCAATTCCTGGTAACCAAAATTGAATAACACACCCAATTTATGATCCATAAATTGGTCAATGTAAGTGAAACTGCCACCAGGTGTTGCGCTATCGCGGTCTACGGAATAGCTGCCTTCACCTTTTACTAATATTTTTCTTTCGTCAAAGTTCAGCGGTTTAGCCGTTCCTATATTGATGAGGCCAGATAAACCACCTTCGTCCATGGAGGCACTTGGTGTTTTAAATACCTGTATTTCAGAAGCCAACTCTGATTGCACAATATCAAATCGGAATCCACCGTCGAACTGGGCACTGGCGAACGCCTGACCATTAAGTGTCGTCGCCGCGTACTCTGGTCCCAGGCCTCGAATACTGATTAGTGCTCCACGTCCGTTGGAACGCTGAATTTGGATACCCGCAATACGCTGAATAGATTCCGCGATATTTTCATCGGGAAAACTAGCAATGTCATCCGCCGAAATTGCATCAGATACCCCAACCTCATAACGCTTCATCGAAAGGGCTTTAGTTACGCTTGAGCGAATTCCTTTAACCTGAATTATTTCTGTTTCACGATCCTTGGCAACGTTGTCATCCTGGGCAATGGCGGACGGGCTTAAAGCCAGTGCCATAGATATAGCTAGTGGAGATAAACCAGCTACGAGTGCAGTCTTTGTGTTCTTCATTGTGTGCTCCGAGTCTTTTGGTAAGGCCAGTACGATAAAAACATATAATTTTTCTTTCCGCAACTATAATTTTACATAAATAAACCTAAATCACATTTCATTCACACTTCAAAACAGAAAGGCACCCCTCTAAAAGATCGTTGATTTAAATGGAATTTTATATAAAACCACGAAAAAAATGAGTTTTTTGTGAACAACCTTTGTCAAAAACAATATTTTTTGTCATGCTTACCAATGTTAAAATTGGTATTGCCAAAGTTGGTATACCCGATCAAAAATCAGTTTATAAAAAAACCAATTAATTTACGTTACCACTTGAGTTTAAAAATCATGACCAATTCCGCTGCACCACCTTCTATTCGAATGCCTTTAATCACTATGTCAGCGTTGTTTTTTTTCTGGGGCTTCCTCACAAGCCTTAATGATGTGCTCATTCCGCATCTAAAGAGCGCGTTTTCTCTTAACTACACGCAAGCAATGCTTGTCCAACTTGCTTTTTTCGGAGCCTATTTTCTGGTCTCGCTGCCGGCGGGCAAAATCATAGCCAGAATTGGCTTTAAGCGAGGCATAATTACGGGCTTACTCGTAACTGCACTCGGATGTGTTTTGTTTTATCCCGCGGCAGCGTTTAAAACTTATAGTTTTTTTTTAGCAGGCCTGTTCGTGCTGGCAAGTGGCATTACCATACTCCAGGTTTCCGCAAACCCTTATGTAGCCGCCCTGGGACATGAAGACACTGCCTCCAGTCGGCTAAACTTCTGTCAGGGAATGAATTCAGTTGGTCATACCGCCGCACCCTTTTTCGGAGCACTATTTATCGTAGGAGCAGCCGTCGAAGGAACCACAGCAAACCCTGAGTCAGTGCAGTTCCCCTATATATCCATCGCTCTAGCACTCTGTATGGTGGCGCTGTTTTTTAAATTTTACCCACTACCCATATTGAATGTAGAAGCCAGCGACGCAAACTACAGTAGTAAGCCAATATCACAACTTTTTCATCATCGGCACCTTGTATTAGGTGCTGTAGCAATTTTTTTATATGTCGGGGCCGAGGTATCGGTTGGTAGCTTTATCATTAGCTTTCTCGCAGACGACGAAATTGCCGGGTTAACTCACAGTGAAGCGGCAAGCTATTTGGGGCTTTATTGGGGTAGTGCCATGATTGGACGTTTCGCTGGTTCTTTTATCATGCGATTTGTAAAGGCCTCTTCAGCACTCATGTTCAATGCTTTTGCAGCGATTGTGCTATTGATAATCGTCATGATGGCCAGCGGTAATGTAGCAGTTTGGGCGATTGTACTGGTAGGGCTTTGTAATTCTATCATGTTTCCCACACTTTTCTCTTTGGGTATTCGAGGGTTGGGCTCTGATACAGCGCAAGGAGCGGGTCTACTTTGTCTCGCCATCGTTGGTGGCGCTATTTTGCCTTTATTACAAGGGGTAGTAGCAGATATGACAGCTGTGCAGTTCAGCTTTATTGTTCCTGTTGCAGGATATCTCTATATTGCCTGGTATGCGAAAAAAGGTGCGCGCCCCACGTAATGCAGAGCACGCGCGTTAGAGGGCTCTGTTGTATTTTACTGTACTTTCAGTGAGCCCTTCATGATGCCAATATGGCCAGGGAACGAGCAGAAAAACTGGTACGATTCCTTGGCTGAAAGCGCGTTCACATCGAAGGTTACTGACGTTTCTTCTCCGCCACCAATTATTTTGGTGTAGGCAATAACACGCTTGTCACCAGGTTTAATGTAGTTTTTGTCCAATCCTGCGCCTACGCCGTCACCGGCAATGGATTGTGCATCGGCGGTTTTCGACAAAACCCAGTTATGACCCATGATATTCTTTGGCAGCGTACCTGTATGTTTCAGCGTAACTGTATAGCTGTCGCAACTGGCGGGTACAACCATCTCAGATTTACTGAATTGCATTGCATCAGTGCTATCTATGGTAGTTGCACAATCTTCAGCGAATGCAAGGCTGCTAAACAGGGTTGCCGCTACTAAAAACATTTTTTTCATTACTTCACTCCACACATTTAACGGATAACACGATATCACAAGAAACCAACCAACACAGCGGAAATGATAATAGTTATCATTAATTGCTATGATAGATATCAACGATTATGTTTTTTTACTTAATACGTGTACCGGTAAAAAGAGATTAACCCACCCGCAGGCTAAACCAAATTGTGTTTACGGCCGTTCAACTCAATAACGCGATATTCACCTTTCTAACAGCATCCCAGTAACGCGCTATGACGCGGATTAACCGGAGAGCAATATGTCACAGTACAGAGAAGAATCCGACAGTATGGGAACCTTAGAGGTTCCTGCCGACGCCCTTTATGGCGCGCAAACCCAGCGTGCAGTAAACAACTTCCCTATCAGCGGGCAAACAATGCCTTTACCCTTTATTCACGCATTAATTAAAGTTAAGAAAGCCGCAGCCATTGCCAATTTCCAACTGACGTGCATAGAAAAAGATGTGCACGATGGCATTGTGCAAGCTTGTAACGCACTTCTTGAAGATGAGCAGTTAGCATCTCATTTCCCCGTAGATGTATTCCAAACAGGTTCTGGCACCAGCACGAATATGAATGCAAACGAAGTGATTGCCACGCTTGGTCAACGCATCACAGGTACGGATATACATCCAAATGACCATGTCAATTATGGTCAAAGCAGTAACGATGTTATTCCTACCACGATTCACGTAAGTGCAGCGTTGGCCCTTGAAAATAGCTTGCTGCCGGCCCTTGGACACCTTTCATCAACCATTGCCACAAAAGCGGAGACGGTCAAAGTCTACTGCAAAACAGGTCGCACGCATCTCATGGATGCCATGCCGGTGAGGATGGATCAAAGCTTAAAAGGGTGGCAAGCTCAGATTAATCATCAGATAGCGCACCTTCGCTATCTCCAACGCCCCATTCAACATTTGGCCCTTGGCGGAACCGCAGTGGGTACAGGTGTGAATGCTCATCCACAATTCGCCATGCATTTTAACCAGGCGTTGAGTGAGCTTACCGGAATTGAGTTTAGCTCAGCGGACAATTTTTTCGCTGCCATTGGTTCACAGGATACCGCTGTTAGCTTATCAGGGCAGTTAAAATCTACGGCGGTGACAATGATGAAAATTGCCAATGATTTGCGCTGGATGAATTCCGGGCCGTTGGCAGGCTTAGGGGAAATTTCCTTGCCTGCACTGCAACCTGGGTCTTCGATTATGCCAGGGAAAGTAAACCCGGTGATCCCTGAAGCCGTTGCGATGGCCGCCGCTCAGGTAATGGGTAATGACACCGCCATTTCAGTGGGAGGTCAGTCGGGTAACTTTGAGTTAAACGTCATGCTTCCTATGATTGCTACGAATCTGCTCAACAGTCTGCAATTACTGGCGAGCAGTGCTACAACGTTAGCCGACAAAGCCATTGTGGGCTTTACCGTGAACGAGGAAAACATTGCCGGGCCGCTTCACAAAAACCCCATACTGGTAACCGCTCTCAACCCTATCATTGGCTACACCAAAGCCGCTGAGGTTGCCAAGAAAACGTATGAAACCAAGCGCCCGGTTATCGATGTTGCTGAAGAGATGACAGATATTCCAAGAGACGAACTCGAAGAATTACTTAACCCAGTTAAGCTCACATCACCTGAATAACACCCGCGCTGGCTCGTTTGTTTAATCGAGCCAGCCTTCCCAGTGTAGCTCGCCACTTTCTGCGCCCAGGATATAGCCTGAACAGTTGCCTATTTTGCGACCCTGAGAAAAGGTTCTTGCCAGGCACGCCATGGCATCGCCATGGCTGATAACCAGTACGTTGCCGCTACTGCTATTGGCTATGTCTTGCAAAGCCTCGCTCAGTCTTGCCGCAACAGTATTGGCATTTTCGCCGCCGTTATTTGGCATGCGCTCGGGCTGAGTGTAGCGATACTTTCTGAACTCAAGATAGTCAGGCAAAGTTGCCATGGGTTTGCCTTCCCACTCGCCAAATGAGCGTTCGCAAAGCCGCTGATCAATATCATGGTTCACTTGCAACGCTGACGCACAAATATCTGCGGTGTGTTTTGCACGACCTAAATGAGAACTCCATACTCCCGAGAGCTCCCAAGCCTTGGCCTTTTCTGCCATAACAGCAGCTTGCTCTTGTCCAAGCTCAGTTAGCGGACTATTAAGTTGCCCTTGCAACTTTCGGTCGCGGTTCCATTCAGTTTCCCCATGACGACAAACGTATAACAACAAAATGCATTCCTCTTATTGGCTAGCGCTTTATTGCGCAAATGAATGGACAAAACAATGACAAGGATACAGACCCATCACGTGCTTTGCGATAACATAGTTAAACAGTTCCGGTTAGAAATGTCAGAGTAAAAATGTCAGGTATCACAAAGGGTGATCGCAGTCGATGGGTTAGGGTTGCCACCATTGCCGCTATTTTGGTGGCTTCTTCCTTGTGTATATTAAAAGCGGTTGGCTGGTTTATGACAGGCTCAACAGCTGTGCTTGGCTCTCTGGCGGACAGCAGTATTGACCTCCTCGCAAGTGTGGCGGCAGCTGTAGCCGCTCGTTTTGCAGCAACTGAGCCGGACGACAACCACAAGTTTGGTCACCACAAAGCCGAAGCGCTTTTTGCTATGGGTCAGGTAGTTTTAATTAGTGTATCTGCCACTCTGGTTATTTGGGAGTCAGTACAACGTTTCTATGTGGCAGCACCACTCAATAAGCCTGATATTGCGGTAGGGTCATTGGCGATCTCTCTGGTAGCCACTCTTATTTTGGTAACCTTTCAGTCCATCGCAGTAAAAAAAACCGATTCTTTGATCATAAAATCTGATCGTGCTCATTATCTTGGCGATGTATTTGCGTTAAGTGGAGCGCTGGCCGCCGTACTCATTGGCGAAACTTATGGAATTCCGAGGCTCGATGCCATTGCCGGCCTTGTGATGGGCGTGTTTCTTGGTCATTCCGCCATTCAGGTAACAAGAATAGCCATTCCCCAGCTGATGGATCAGGAACTTCCTGAAGATGATAAAAATAGAATTAAAGCCATTCTTGATGACAACCCACAAGTAAAAGGCTATCACGCCTTACGTACCCGCAAAGCGGGTGGCAAACGCTTTATCCAACTGGATATTTTACTCGACGCCTCGCTCTCGTTTCGCAAGGCTCATGACATTACAGATGCTGTTGAACTCTCCCTAGAAGCGGCTTTCAGCGATACCGATGTTATCATTCATGCCGACCCTGTCGGCGAAGCCAGACCTGAGCGTCGCGTAGTAGAAGATGTTGAAGACTATGGTGAAAAATAGCCAGGAGCGGTTTCGAATTACGCAAAAAAACCCGCTTATAACTTATTAACTGAAAAGAGAGTGATACTTTGAAATGGCTCCAACGTTTTTCCCTTATACAGTTAACTGTGACCAGTGCATGCCTGTTTCTTGCCATTTTTTTAATCTTAGTCGTTAAAGACACCAGGTGTACGCTGGATAAAGTTAACTAGTGGCCTTTCAATTACCTATTCACACTGTCCTGCTTGCCACTGCACAGTGTTAGAAGGTGGCGATTCGCCGCTTTCATTTAACGCTATAACACGATAGCTGAATTCACCACTAAGTGCGGTTGCATCTTTATCAGTAAACAGTGGACCATTGGCGGGATTGAAATCGACAATGCCGTCTGAGAAGTTCGCTATTACAACGTCCCACACATCGCCATCTTTGGCCTTGCGCTCTATACGATATGCCCGACCAAGTGGCGCTCCCATAAACCCAATATTTCCGCATTTATCTACTGTTCTGAGTATAGGCGCAGACGGTGCTGCCAGTGGCGCTGCGTACTCTTTACCATTCATACGGGCCTGTATATGCCTGACCAAGGCAGTAACCTGCAGCTCCTGATTAGCATGAGCCTCTGCAAAGCCGGGCAAGTGATAGCTTTTATAGCCAGAATTGCCCTCATGATGCCAATAAAACCCACCGTTATGGCGATGCCCTCTAAAGCCCCAGATAAATCCACCAGCAGCAGTATGTCCGTTGACAGAGCGTGAAACTGTGGCATCAGCGATAGCGCGCATTTTGTCGATGGGTACCAAACCATATTCGCCTACCAGGTACACCTTTTTACCATCAATGACAGTGAGGTCGTTTGTAATAGTGTCAGGACTGTTGTTGCCCACATTGGTGTAGAAGTGGTTACTGATAATATCGATATCCTCGTTTTCCAGCGAGCCTGGAGTGATGGAGGTATAGTTGCCATCTACGACGAGTTGATTAGGAGCCAGGTGTTTGATTAACCGCGCTGTTGATGACACAAAACTCTGCGTACTGCCCTTTAGTTCATTCCCAGTTTCCCAGGCCATGATGGCTTTTTCTTCGTAGTAGTGTCGGCCGGTAATGGTGTTTTTCCGAGTAACGACCTGATGAATAATATGGCGGTACGCTTCAAAGGTTTTACTCTTTACATCATAAAAGTCATCTGCTGTTTCGCCATAAAATGCGGCTAACTGCTTGCGACCTCCCCACCAATCCCAGTGGTCAATAAAGGGCAAAATTAATCGGAGCCTGTTTTCATCTGCCAATGCGATCATGCGGTCGTATACCACCATGGCAGACTCGTTTAGCACTGGCATCCCGCCTGACGTTTCTGGCGGCAGAATGTGTACAGGACGTCCACAGGCTTCGTCATCAGGGTGCGCTACCGACAGCACGTAAACCCGCATAGCCTTATGGCCGCTTAGCGTGAGGGCCTTGATCCAATTTTCCTGCTCATCAGCCGTAGGTAGTTTGAAATGCTGGCCCCAGTTGCGCCTGTCTGCCTCGCATTTACCACGGGCATCATCTTCAATACGATGCAATTCAGGGGCATGAATACCAAAGAAACGAAAAGGGGTATCACCGTCATAAAGCTGGCTTCCCTGCCGGGTTATGAAACTCTCAAAGCCAAACGAACATGTACTAAACACAGATATCAGTATGAGTAGCACACCTTTCAAGGTATTTGTCATTTTATTGCCCTGTATTCGATAACCGATGTTTTAGTTCCAGCATGGCGCGACCGTTGTGATACGGTCCTTTCCAGAAGCCCGCTTTGTAGTCGTTGTCTTTGCCACCGTGACAGCGAGCTAACCACAACCATTCACCCTCATCGATATGCTCGGTTTTAATAAAGTGCCAAATTTTGTCACAGATATCGCGATACGCATCGTTCCCGGTGAGTGAGTACGCGTTTAAAAACCCGACTAACGCCTCTGCTTGTACCCACCAGTGGCTATGTTCGCCAAACTCATCTGTAATCGGGTTGTATTCGTCTATCACATAGCCCTGAGATGCTAAGCCTTTATTCAGACAAGCTTTGGCGAGTGCAATAGCACTCGTTCTCGTACGAGCAGACATGTCTTCACTTTGTAAAACCTCTGCTGCTTCACACAGTAACCAACTCGCTTCAATATCGTGTCCAAACGATAAATTCTCGCACTCACTTTCCCACGCCATAGTAAAAAACAACGACAGATGTGACGCATCGCCCACTATTCTGTCTAAAAACACCGTCATTACATGACTTAAGGCTTCTTCTGTCTCTGGCGTCGCCACAGCACGATGCAAAGCCGTATAAGCTTCCAGCACATGCAAATGGGTGTTCATTGATTTAGGGCTGTTGAGATCTTTATCGCTTAGGCGAAAGTCTGTGATTTCTCCCCACCCTCTTGTACAAGCTTCAATGTATCCACCTGCTTGTCGATCCCGGGCATGCTCTTCAACCAGGGAAAACAGTGAAAGCGCCAGGTCTATCGCATTTTTGTCAGCACTCAATTGATAATAGCTACACAAGGCATAAATGCCGAAACACTGGGCATAAACCTGCTTTTTATCATTCACCACATTACCAGCAGCACTGAGCTCCCATACGAGACCACCGTATTGGTTATCCAAAAAGTGCCCGATAAGATATTGGTACGCACGGTCTGCCACCGCTTTATCTTCTGGCATCTGAGTCACTTGAGCATATTCACTGAAAAACCACAGAATACGGGTGTTCAACACGATGCCTTTCGTCGCACCGGCCACCGGTTGAGCATGGTTGGTGACTTCGCCATGAAAACCGCCAAGTTCATCATCTATACTATGCTGTTTCCACCACGATGCGATTGCCGACAGCTCGGCATCGACATCGTGTGCGGTAAGCTTATACATTGTCTGACGAGCCGCTATGGTCATGCGCCTGCCTGCTCATTGCGGTCGATTAATGCATTAATCGTTGCTACGGAACGAGCAGAAGTAAAACCGTCTTCAGGTGTATTCATGCAGTAATCCACTAATTGTGAAACGGTACTGGTGGCAACGTGCATACGGGTATCAGAAGAAGCATAGTAAATATACACTTCATCGCTTTCATTGCGTATCCAGCCATTACAAAAGGCCACATTGCTCACGTCACCCACTCTTTCTTCGCCTTCAGGCGCGATAAAATAGCCACCAGGACAATGGGTGATTTTCCAGGGTTCGTGTAAATCGGTCATCAACATATACAACACATAGCGTAAGCCCGCTGCGGTATTGCGCACACCATGGGCAAGATGCAACCAGCCGTCATCGGTCTTGATAGGGGCTGGCCCCTGTCCATTTTTAAGCTCATACACAGTATGGTAAGCCTTTGGATGCACGATGGTTTCTTCCTCAACCCGTGCATTTTCCATAGAGTCGGTTAAGCCCCAGCCAATGCCGCCGCCACCGCCGATATCGATGAAGCCATCTTGAGGGCGGGTGAATAAGGCATACTTGCCGTCAACAAAGGCCTCGTGCAGTACCACATTGCGTTGTTGACCGCTGTTGGTGATGAGATCAGGTAAACGCTCCCAGGTCACCAGATCTTTCGTGCGTGCTATGCCGCATTGCGCCACAGCGGCAGAAGTATCCGCCATCTTAGTTTTGTCTTTCCGCTCAGTACAGAACAACCCATAAATATAGCCGTCTTCGTGCTTAGTTAAACGCATATCGTAAACATTGGTATCGGGCTCATCCGTTTCTGGCATGGTGATGGGACGAGACCAGAACCTAAAGTTATCTACGCCATTATCACTTTCGGCTACTGCGAAGAAGGATTTTCTGTCACTGCCTTCTACCCGCACTACCATCAAATATTTTCCATTGTGGTAAATAGAACCGGCATTAAACGCTGCGTTGACACCAATGCGTTCCATTAGATAAGGGTTACGACCGGAGTCAAAGTCGTACCGCCAGTTTAACGGAATATGTGCAGCGGTAACCACAGGGTTTTCCCAGCGCTGATATATTCCATTTCCATCTTCTACAGGTTTGTTCTTGAGGGCTACCAGAGCCTCGTGAGCGTTCAATAACGCTACTTTGCGTTGTTCAAAATGTGCTGAAGTCATAACAATTATTTACCTTGATGATTGACTGTTAGTGGCTCACCGGACATGGCAACAGAGGGAGATGATGTGGCATCTTCTTCATTTTCCAGTGTGTCCCACCAGCTAAATTTAAGAATAGTGGTTGTTAGCAATGCCATTCCTGCGGTAGCAGTAAACATTGACCAGTGTTGAATAACCATGAAAATAGGTGCGGCGGTTAGTGAAGTGTGCCAAAGCAACCCCACGCCAACATTGAACATGTCACGCTTAAACGCAGTGTTACCTTTAAACGTGGGATCTTGTTGCTGTGCCGTTTGAAGTACGGGCTTCCAAAAGCCCCATGGGCGGGTTTTCACGTAGAAGTTTACAAGTACTTCCATGTCGTCCGGGCCACTTTTGAGACTGGCGATCACGCATACTGCCAGGCACAGCGCAAACAATGCAGGGAAAGCGTAAAGCGGTGATAAGTCAGTAAACATCAACGGAATGGCCGCTGCAATACCTGCCACCATACCGGCGAAATAACCGTACCCTGAGAAGCGCCACCAGTACCACTTAAGTAAGTTTGAAGCCGTGTAACCGCCGTATAACGCAGACACCAGCCACATCACCACACTGTTTAGCGAAGGCACAAATAGCCCTATTAGCGTACCTGCGACAATGAATGCTATCGACACTATGTAACTCATTTTCACCGCTTGCTTTTCAGTGGCAGCGGGGTTGATATAGCGACGATAAATATCATTTACTACGTAAGCGGGCGCTGCATTGGTGGTAGCAGCAAAGGTTGACATAAAGGTTGCCAGTAACCCGGCGATAACCAGGCCAAGTAAACCGCTAGGTACAAAATTCGCTAAAGCAAAAGGCAGGATTTGTTCGAAATCTACGTCAGGCCCCATGGCTTGCAGTGTTGGCATAAAATACACCAAAGCCAGAATGGTTAACCCGGTTATCATCATGTAGCGAGGGAACAGCAGTACGATACTGACGAATCCACTCATTTTGGCTGCTTCAGCGGGTGTTTTAGCTGACAACACGCGCTGCATATCAAAGTTCGGAGCTGGCCCAGCCATGCTTTGCAAAATACCTTTAAACAGCACCAGCATGATAAAAATAGAGAACAATGACCAGCCATCTTCTATGATTTTTTGGTTCGCCTGCTCTAAGACACCGCTCCAGTCTAAATCTAACTGCCAGCCGAAGGCCAAGGAACTCCAGCCCTCTGGTACTACTTCTGCCAACATCTCAGGTGAAACCTGCTGCATAGCAATAACGCCAATAGCTATACACGCCACCGTCATGATGACAAACTGCAGAACTTCGGTGAAAACTACACTTACCATACCGCCTTTAACCACATACACTGAGGTGAAAAGCGTGATGATTAGCCCGTAAATGAGCGCGTTGTTATGAGGGTCGGCGTGTAACTCCCACGGTAAAAAGATAGCCGCAAATTTACCCACACCAATAAAGCCATAAGCCAAAAAGCCCAGTACACTTAACAATGCAAAAAACACCACTACAAAGTGACTTAGCTGCGCGCCACGTCCTTCACCAAACCGAAAGCGTATCCATTCTGCCCCTGTCATTACACCAGAGCGACGCAACCAAATAGACAAGAACACCATCAGAAAAATCTGGTTGAAACTGGGCCACAGCCAAGGGATATAAACGCTTTTTAAGCCATAAATGAATAGCAGGTAAACCATCCACATGGTACCGCTTATATCAAACATGCCAGAGGCGTTGGACAACCCCAGAAACGGCCAGGAAATTTGGTTCCCGCCGAGAAAATAGCCTTTGGTGCTTTTTTTGGCCATTCGAGATACCACCACACCCAGCGCAAGTACAGCGACCAGGTACATAAGCAAGATGGCTATATCCAACGATGTTAAAACCATAATTCCCTCAAAACCCACTATTCGTTACACAATTGTAAATATGACAACACAATAAAATGAACCGGTTCATTTTTCAAGTGATATTTACCCGTGACAAATAGTTATTTGCACCATCAACGCGTTAACATTACACTAATGAACCGGTAAATATCTGTTGTATATACGGGTATTACTCTGTTTCTACCAGACAAGAGATTTATATGGCCACAATTCGGGATGTAGCAAAAGCAGCAGGCTTGTCTACCGGCACGGTATCCAAAGCATTGAGTAAACCAGACAGCGTTTCACCAAAGAACCTGGTGAAAGTGCAAGAGGCCATCGCCAAGCTCAATTATAAGCCAAATATGCTGGCACAGAAGTTTCGCAGCAAGCGTTCAAACACCTTGGTGGTTCTTGTGCCTGATATTGCCAACCTCTTTTTCGCTAAGGTGATTAGCGGCATTGAAAGTGTAGCGCAGGACGCAGGATTTAGTGTACTTCTGGGGGACACAAAAGATTCCCAGGCGCGAGAAAAAGAATTTATAAAAATGGTAGAAACTCGCCTGGCTGATGGTGTAATTAACCTGCGGCCCTACCGGGAAGAAGATGCCCTGCTTCCTCGGGATGATATTTTTTCGGTGGCGGCCAGTAGCTGTGAAAACACCCCATCTTACTCGGTACGTATAGATAATGTGGGCGCGTCAAAGAAAATGATTGAACACTTGTTGAGCCTTGGTCATAAACGCATCGGGCTTATCACAGGTTTAAAACAAAACCCTCATACCATAGACCGTTTAAAAGGCTATCGATTGGCATTGCAAGATGCAGGCATTGACTACGACTCCAACATTGTCATTGAGGGCGATTTCAATTATTGGTCGGGGTTAAGTGCGGCTGAACGCTTCAGCGCTATGCCTAACAGGCCTACTGCCATCTGCTGTTTCAATGATGAGATGGCCATTGCAGCAATCAGAGGGTTTTCGGAAAAAGGCATTCGGGTACCACAAGACATATCTGTTACCGGATTCGATAATATGGACGTATCAAAGTACACCGTTCCCTCACTTACCACCATCGGCCAACCGGCTGAAAAAATTGGCGAGCGCGCCGCGGAAATTTTAGTGGCGCTGATCAGAGGCGAATCACAACCGGTCACAGAGCATGTGTTACCGTACGAGTTCATTATCCGCGAAAGTACTTCTTCACCATCCTAATACTATTTTTCCTAGGTTTTAACCAAAGGACAAAGTAGTAAAGTGAACCGATTCACCAGCACCTTGTTAATAGCGTTAACAATACGCTATCCTATTTTTAAGAGTACAACCCCAGCTACGATAAATAACACTCCGACATAACGAAGCATTGAACTGGCGTCACCAAAAAACCATACGCCCACGAGAAAAGTGCCAGCTGCACCAATGCCAGTCCACACCGCATAAGCGGTACCCAGTGGGATGTCTTTTTGCGCGAGAAACAGAAGAAAGCCGCTCAGCGCCATAAATCCAATGGCCATGGCAATGCCTGCCACACGATGTTGCCCGGATTGGGCGATTTTCAGACCCAGCGGCCAGCCTATTTCAGTCAAACCAGCCAATATCAAATACACCCAGCTCATGGGAATACTCCAACTTATCAGGAAGAATCAACGAAGCGCTGGCAGATATAGCAACGTGCGAGTAGAAGACAAGGTGCAAACGATAGAAATAAGAAAAGCGCCGACCAGTATCTGCTACTGGCCAGCGCTTTGGTTGGGCTTTGAACAACGCGCGCTATGGGGACGACACGTTATTAAAAGGCCAAGGGACTCATTACATGCGATATTGCACGCCCAAGGTGAACCTGCGCTCGTTTAAGAAGCGCTTGTCGACTAAATCAGGCCACTGGTAGTACTGATCGCGACTTTCTTCGGTCAGGTTCAAGCCTTGCAACGACACCGTAAAGTTCTCGTTGATGTCGTAGCTGACGGAGGCATCAACGTACACAGTAGCGTCGAGGTACTTCGCCAGTTCGTAATCACCTACCCGGCGGATGTACATGAAGGTTTTGCTTCTGTAGTTAGCCGCCACACGGGCTTGCAGTGCATCATCTTCATACCAAAGGGCAAAGTTAGCCTGATGTTCGGAGTTGTCGGCCATCGGCGTTGTATTGCCGTAATAGTCAGTTTCATCACTGGTACTGGGCGAGTAGGTGTAGTTGGCATTAACACCAAAATTCGACCAAATGCCATCGAGGAAATCAAACCCTTGCTGATAGCCAACTTCGATACCTTCCACGCTGGCCCCTTCGCCATTACCAATGGTATTCGTGCGCACTAAACCAGTGAATTCAGTGGTTTCAGGATCATAGCCCCGAACCTGTCCATCACTGTCTGCAATAGGCAGAAATACCGTGGTATTTTTGATGAAGGATTCAATGTCGATGTAGAACGCTGCCACGCTCAATATACCGGTATCACTAAAGTACCACTCGTAAGAGAGATCAAGGTTGGTGGAACGCCAGGGTTCAATTTGCGGGTTACCCTGCTGATTCGCACCTACAGCACAGAATACGTCTGAGCCGTCTGGCGCTTGCACGTCACACGCGAGAATACGCGACACATTGATACCGCCAGCCAGGTTATTTGTGTTGTGTTGAGTTACCGTTTCTGTGTACGAGAAGCGCAGAAGCTGATCGTCCGTAAGGTTTAGCACCAGATTCACAGAAGGCAAAACATCTGAATAATCTCGCTTCGTGTTAATCTGCGCCGAAGCAGGCGGCAACATACCAAGCGCGCCAGAGAGGATGTATTCAACGCCATTGTAGGTCGCAAAACCGTTGGTAGCCACATCAGACTGGTTAATATCCAGTTCAGTTTTTACATAGCGCAATCCCACGTTTCCGCGATAAGTCATGCCAGCTATTTCACCGTCCAGATTCGCCTGTACATAAGCTTCCTGCATGGTTTCTTCTAAATCATAGGAGTTAGCGCCATCAGGTGACTGGATATTTTGCCCGTACACTTCATTATGCCAACCCAGTGGATCGGACATGGCTTCAGGGTCTACGAAGTACAAGCTACCAAGCCCGGAAGCTCCCTGAAAATCACTAATTTGCGTGATCATGCCCTTTTGATCTAACTCTGTGAATGAAATAGGCGCAATGAAAGACTCAAGGGTGTTGGGCGCCTGGCTAGCTGAATCTTTCCAGCGAGAAAGAAACGCTTCGCCGTACTCGTTGGTGCGGGCAACACCGCCAATCCACGCTTGCTGTTCAACGGTTCGCTTGGCGTAACGCACACCTGCATCCACCGACATCACTGGTCCCCAATCGGCCAAATACGTACCGTCAAGACGGAATACATCAAGGTCAGCGTCGCGGTTTGTGCCCACCAAATTCGTTGAGGTAGCTGAATAGCGGTTAATGTTACTGCCGAACACTTCGTTTACCGTTTCCCCATCAATGTACATGGTAGATGGCAAGTTCCACACTTGCTCACCGCCGGAGTACGTTATTCCAATGGGGATCATGGTAAAATCACCGGCCGGCGTGCCGTCGGGTAGTTCTGCAGGCTGACCGTCATAGCCCCAGGGGTTTACGTCACTCGCAGGTACGCCGCCAGGCCCTTTGAAGGTTGCGCCTACCTGTGAACCACTATTGAGGTAAGCATCCACCGCACTTAATGCGTTATCGTCTCTGGCTTCGCCGTGTACCCAGCGCACGCTACCGGAAAAATTCCCGCCATTATCGAATTTTATCTCAAGATTGGTATTAATGGATTCACGTTCAGAGGCATTGGCTTCTGAATGCACCATGGTTCTTCTGGCTTGCAATACGCCGCTTGAGAACGAATTGAACGAGCCGCCTAAGTCAACGAGGTTACCGTCTTCATCTTTCACCAGGTTTTCGTGTGCTGTAAAACCGTTCGCGGCGGGGGTGAACCAGCCTGTTACGCCTTGCCATGCTTGTGAAGCGATAAACCCAGCCTGACGATTGAGCTCGTCCATTTGCGTGTAGAATACTTCGCCTATCACTTCAATATCGTCAGTGGCCTGCCACTGAAACGCACCGTTTACGCCAATGCGGTCGCGGGTAATAAATTGGTTTGCTGCCTGGTGGCCCTGAAATGCATAGTAAACATCGTCGGTTGAACCGTTGCCGTTTGCATCCGTGTTGGGTTCAACAAACGTGCTGGATTCAGTAGCAATGAAGCCCCAATCGCCACCTGCAGAGCCGATAAGATAATCGGCAAGGTTTTTCTCTGACACCGTTAACGACAAGGTGGCACCGAACTCTCTGTCGTTGTTGTAACCAATGAAGGTAGAGATAAGGCCATCGGTTTCATCACCCATAGAGCCATCAGTGGCTTCTGCTTTAGCGTTTAGGGTAAACCCTTCGTCAAGATCAAATGGACGGTAAGTTTGCAAGTTGATGATGCCCGACATACCCGACGCAATCATCCGTGCTTCACGGGATTTGTATACATCAAGACCCGATACCATGGAAGATGGGATATCTGTGAAATTCGGTTGCACCGTGGTTACCGAACTGGCAGACAGCATTTGCTCACCGTTTAAGGTGGTGCCGACCTGGCTGATACCACGGATGTTCACCGTAGAACCTTCACCACCAGAACGATTAATTTGTACACCTGTAATACGCTGCAAAGAGTCTGCAATGGTGACATCCGGCAATTTACCAATGTCAGTGGCACTAATGGAATCGCTAACAGAGTCGGCGAAACGTTTTTCATTGAGTGATTTAAGCTGCGATGCGCGAATACCCCGCACCTGAATCACTTCCAACGTCTCTTCTTCACCACCTTGGGCGCTCTGCGTTGGGCTTTGTGGCGTTTGCGCCGCTACAGCAGCACTGAAAAAAACGCTGCTGACACTCACAGCGATGGCGTGCTTAGAAAAAAGTTGCTGTAAATTCTTCATAATAGTTCCTTATTCTCGGCATACCGGACACCAGTGTGCCCGGCATACAGCTTTAGTCGAGTAAAATGGTGTCTACATAGAATGTGGATTGTGCAGAGGTTAACCCCTGGAACTGCACACCAAAGCCTTGTAGTTCACTGATGTCGCTGATATCCAGTGACAGGCTTGCCATTCCCTCAGTTAAGGCGGTAGCGCCGGCATCGCGCCAGTTTCCGTCTTTGTCTTTTGCCCACAGTTTTGCCGTGGTGTCAGCGCTCGCTTCAGGTACGTACACTTCAAGGCTGAGTGTTGTCACGTCATCACCCAGCAAAATGCCATTTTCCGGATAAGTTTGTATAACCACTTCATCGCCATCAGCTAGGGTTATCTCACCTTGCAGGGCAAAGTTACCACTGTCAGCCCAATCATCGGCCAACGTTAAGCCCAAGGCAGGCGACCAGTTCACTTGCAGCTCAAAACCGTCTGTTCCTTCGAAGTTTTGATATTGCTCACCGTCCAATTTGATGGCATCGACAAAAAACATGGCGTTTGTACTGGCCGTATCGGCGTTGTTAAAGCGCACGCCTAAACCGTTTATCGTGCTTACTTCGCTAACATCAATGGACAGGGTTGAACCACCCTCTTCCAGCGCTGTAGCTGCAGGCCAACTTTCCACGCCATCTGGCGCTTTAAAGAAGATGTGTCCGTCTACACTACTGCCGGCACCGATGGCGTTAACGTCAATGGTTAACGTGGTGACGTCGGTAACGTCAATGCCACCCGCCGGATAAGTTTGCAGCACAATGTTTTCGGCGGAGTCTAATTGGGAGAGATCCTGATATAACGCGAGGGACTGATTACCTTCACTCGCCCATTCACGCGACAAGGTAATACCAGGTACGCCAGACCAATTCACCTGACCTTCCCAGCCCATCGCATCAGGCTCAAAATCCTCTATCACGTCACCATCAAGAGCAATACTGTCAATGAGATATGTCGCCTCAGTTGCTGTGCCGTCCAGGCCCATAAAGCGCACGCCTAGTCCATTGAGCATATCCACGGCACTCACATCAATGGTTAAGGTAGTACCCCCTTCTGCCACAGGTACAGCATCTGGCCAGCTTTCTACGTCATCCGGCGCTTTGAAAAAGATATGCGCCACAATGTTAGGGCCTGCGTCCTGTGTGTTGACTGTAATACTCAGCTCGTCAATATCAGTTACATCGATACCACCAGCCGGATACGTTTGGAATACAACGTTATCGAGGGAATCTGGTTGGGTCATGTCCTTCGTGAGCGACAATGCATAAGCACCGGTTTGTGCCCATGAATCAGAAATAGCGATACCATCAGTGGGAGACCAGTTAAGCTGTGCCTGCCAACTGCCAACTGGCAATTCAAAATCGGCATAAACACCACTGATTTTGGCGCGCCCGCCGGGTACGTCATCAACGTTTAGCACGCCATCAAAAGCGTAGTTCGCATCAACCTCAGCCGGTGCTGCGCCTTGTGGGCCAATCACTGAATCGGGATTCCAGAACTCTGAATTCCAGGTAATAAAGAATGACCACATAGCGCCCTGGTCATGCATGAGGGACACATCAGGAATGGTGCCGGTTTCTGTCAGCGCCACCATTTTTTTACCGTTGTGGCGGTCTTGCAGGGTTTTATATTGCGATGCAAAGGTGTGAGTATCATCATTGCGCGGGTCGCCGTAACCGTCGAAGCCCACAATATCCACCATGTTGTCGCCTGGGTACCAGTCTTCCCCCAACCCATCTGTGTGGGTAAACACCCAAATAAGGTTGTTTAATTCGTGATGATTTGTCAGGCGGTCGTACATCAGTGCCCATAAACCCTTGAAAGCATCTGCGCCTTTTGCACCCCACCAGAACCACGCGCCCTGCGCTTCGTGAAGGGGACGCCACAGTACAGGAATGCCCGCGTCTTGCAACATCTTAAGTTCAGCCGCAACAATATCAATGTCAGCTAATAACTCCGCATATTCAGCCGAGCTGGTATCAGCCAGAGCCGCTGCAACGTCGAAGGTGGTACCGTCTGTATAGAAACTCCCGTTGCCAGTACCTGTGTTGCCACTGGGCGCACGCCAATGGAATAATGCAGACACAATAAAGTTGCGCTCTGCCTTATGGGCAATAATAGCTTCGGTAAGACCAGTAAAGTTATCGCCGTCGTAAGACGTAGAGTAATTCATGTAATCGAAAGCGATAATAGCCGGCGAGTCATCGCCCGTGGCCGCTTCAATTTTCTGAGTTTCGAAAAGCGGGAAGGAATCATCTTCTTTTTGCGGAAATTCAGTTTGCCCGCTGAGTGTAGATGTAAGGTAGTTCTCGCTTAAGAACGCCATTAGATCAATCGCTTCCTGAGTGGCATTGGGGTTCACCAGTTCAGGAGTAACGGGCAAAGGCGGTGGTGGTTCAGCAGAAGGAATCAGTGAGATACCATCGATACGGTAGTAGTTCCAGCCGCCGCCAACTTCGATGTTATTGTCACCATCAACAACTTCTACCACGCCAACGCGCATTTCTTCCCATTGACCAGTGGCATCAAATTCCAGCGCGTAATCGACGCCATTAACATTGACGTTAGCCACTTTGCCGCCGTAGCTGGAAGGAATGGTGTATCGCACGTTAAGTGTATAAAAACCTGGCGCAGCGTCTACCGGGAAAACCACTGTCATGCCGGGTTCTAAATCGTCGGTATGCACGTCATTATTTGCGCCCATAACGAAATTGTCGTCACCAGGCATCACCAGCGTTGCACCATTAAGCACCGCGTTGGCATCACCGACATCCATGTTCACCACAGAATCAGGGTCAAAGACAGTCACTTCAACGGTGTCTACAATAGGCTCACCATCGTCGTTTGTCACGGCATTACCACTGCCATCGGTGATAGCAATATCAAAAATGAGCTTGTCTGAGACGACAGAGTCAGGCACGGTGAAGGATACTGTTGTGCCTGTGTTAGTATCCAGGTCAACAGCACTGCCACCCACTTGCATCCAGTTAATGATCTCGCCACTGCTGGTTCCTACCAGCTTCGCTTCCAGCGTCACTGTATCGCCTGGCTTAATCTCCATATTCTCAGGAGCAATAATATTGAGCGGTTTCTCTTCCGGTTGGTAAACCGCCGTTTCTGTATTTAAATCGTCGCCGCCGAGGCAACCACCTAACCCCATGAGTATGCTGGCACCCAGCATACTCCGAGCAAATAGCATTCGGTTTCTGTTCATTGTTCTCATTTCCCACGTTGGCCCAAATAAATGAACCGGTTCATTTTTAATTATTTAAAAAACCGGAACGAACAAAATGAACCGGTTTATTTTTTACAATATACTTACAATAGAAACGTAGATCAACATTTTTTTAACGTATTACTGCCAAGTGTAGTGAATAATTATTCTATTAGATGATTTGCAAGTCGCCCCCTCTCAAAGGATAAATGAGACTTTTTCTTGAGCATCAATTCAGCTAATGTGAAAAGAGGCACCATTAGCATATTTTAACGTCTTGCTCCTGCGACTATTGTGAACCGGTTCAAATAAAGCCATAATCCTGTTTCGTCGTCCTGCTATCTTACTTAGGAAGCACGTTATGTTTAATCGTCGTCAGTTTCTCAAAACCGCTGCTGCAGGCTACGCACTAGCGGTAGCACCAAACAGCTTCGGCACAGCGCATGAGCAACATAAACTATCTGTCTCCCAATGGTCATTTCATCGCGGGATTTTAGGAAACAGCAAAGACAATTACCCGGCTTTCCTCAAAACCCTGCATTCCGACCAGCCAGAGCGTGTATTACAAGGAACCCTCGACCCACGGGATATTTGTTCAGTCGCCCGAGAGTTAGGCTTAACCCATATCGATCTCGTCAATGTGCTGTTTTTTGCCTATCACAGTAATACAGCGTATTTGCGGGAATTTAATCAGCGGGCAAACGACAACGGCGTGGCGTTCCAGGTGTTAATGTGTGACCAAACCGGTGAGTTGGGGGCTAGCTCAGCCGCTAAACGGCAAGCATCTATCGACTTACACAAGCGCTGGCTCGATACCGCAGCAACGCTAAACTGCAAACAATTTCGTGTTAATGCCTATGGCGACGGTTCATATTTACAACAATTAGACAACTGCGCCGAAGCGTTACACATACTGGCAGACCACGCCGCTGACATGAATATCGAACTGCTTGTAGAAAATCACGGCTACGCGTCGAACAATGGCGCCTGGCTGGCCATGCTCATAGAACGGGCAAACCATAAAAACCTAGGTGTGTTTACCGATATAGACAACTTCTTTATGGGCGGCTGGAACATTGAACCCGAGCGGCGATACGACAGAGTGCAAGGCATCTATGATCTCGCGCCGTTCACTCGTGGCGTTAGTGTAAAAGCTCATGATTTCAACGAACAGGGAGAAGAAACCACATTGGCATACCCGCCTCTATTCGCAATTTTACAAAAAGCAGGGTTTACTGGCTTCTACAGTGTCGAATATGAAGGAAACCGTTTAAGCGAAATGGATGGCACTAAAGCCACCCTCGCCTATACGAAAGCGTCGTTGTAACAAGGGCTGGTTGAACAGCACACTGATTACTGTAAATATGCTAATCAGTTCTTTTCCACCTTAAAAAGTTCAACCTCGAATATCAACGTACTATTGGCTGTAATGGCGCCAGTGGTGCGTTCGCCATAAGCAAGATCTGCAGGAATGAAAAGGCGAAACTTAGCCCCTTCTTTCATGAGTTGCAGCCCTTCTGTCCACCCTTCAATCACTTTGTTTAAAGGAAAGGAAATTCGCTCATTGCGCGCGTAAGACGAGTCGAATTCAGTGCCGTCTATTAGCGTGCCGCTATAGTGCACGGTAACAGTGTCATCGGCATCGGGTGATGCGCCAGTACCCGCTCTTATGACTTCATATTGCAGGCCGCTTGCTGTTGTAATCACCCCTGGCTTTTTGGCATTTTCTGCCAGGTATTGTTTACCTATTTCTATGTTGCGGCTGGCGATGTTTTCTTCGTATTGTTTTTTAAGGGTTTCCATTCTTTCGCTGAACTTAGCGGAGTAGTTTTTTATCTCGTCCTCGGAGAGTACCGCTGCAGCCTTAAGACCATCTGTGAAACCACCGGTGACCATCTTTTTACCACTGATGGCTAATTCTGCCTTTTCCCGGCCGTCCCATCTATCAAAATCGCCAAACACTTTATGGAAGTAAAGCCCTATTGATTGTCCCATGGCATAAGCGACCTGAGTTCTGTCAGCAATTTCAAAGGCTTCTTTGCCTTCAGCCGCTTTAAGCAGAGCTGCAGCATCACTTGCATCAATGGCTGGTTTATTGACAATCCCCGCTTCAAAGCCTTTTCTTATTTCATCTTCAGGGAGCTCTTGCTGCGAAGATTTTTCATTGACGTAGTTGCCGGTTACAACTCCTGCAGAATACAATTCTTTCTCAAAATCCGTCTTAGGTGTAACCCGTTGTTCTTTTTCTGTTTCTTCAACATCAGGTTCGGCGTTGTCATCCCCAGCGTTTAAGCGCAAGGTTTGTTCACCAGCATTATTGCTGAGGCTAAGTTCACCCTGACCCACCTTATTCTGACTTGTAGACGAGGTACTTACCCAATACGCGCCACCTAACACCACCGCAAAAAGTACGACCACGGCGGGCCATTTTGCCGATGTTTTGGCGGGCTTTTCTGTTGGCGCAGGCGATTGTTTTACCGTAGACGTTTCGGTTTCTGCCGTTGTATTAGTCTTGACAGCGGAAGTAACCAGGCCTTTTTGCTCTACAATACTGTGCAAATCAGACTTCTGCTTACCTGTACTGGCAACACCTGCCACAAGCAATGCATCAACCTGTTCTGCTGAAAGGGTTTCGCCTGTTGCTCGTTTGCGATTGAGGTTATCCACCCAGCGCTGAAACGCTTTTTGCTGAGGTGAACTGTTGGCCTGTTGCTTTGCTACACGAGCAATCAGTTCATCCAATCCATCTGCTGGTAAGTCAACAAGATCAGCTAAAGCCTGTAACACTGCCTTGTTGTTATCTTTTACTTCTCCATTTTCGTTGAGATAGTGGATGATTTTTTCTTCGAGAGGCAATAATTCAGCGGCGATGCCATCGCTCCCTCCCACCCAGGTGGCGGTAGTTTCAGCCCCGGTAATACTTCCCTGCTCTGACAATGCACGGTTAAAAGCGGCGTTAAATGCCACAGCGTCGGAATACCTGCCATCTTTGTGCTCGCTAATGGCTTTTATTAGCACGTCGTTTAAAGCCTGCGATATGCTCGGCACAAGCACATTGGGATCTGCATAGCGGCCCGTCGGCAAACGACCAGTAAACATACGGTAGCCTAGTGTGCCTAAGCTATACACGTCGGCCCGGGCATCTACGTGTTTAGCGCTTTCCCGTTGCTCTGGTGCCATGTAGTTACGGCTTCCCATTCCCAGTTGCGATACCGTGCTATGACCGGAATCAGGGGCTTTAGCAATACCAAAATCTACAATGCGTACATCACCACCAGCACTAAGCATAATGTTCGATGGCTTGATATCACGATGAACCAGCCCTTTCTCGTGGGCCCCGGCAATACCAGTGAGGATTTGAGCAAATACCGCAAGCGCTTCGTCGAAGGGCATGGCGCGGGGTTTTTGATCGTCTGTAAGCTCTGCCACCGTGCTGGCATCAAAGACGTCCTTGCCTAACTTTTCTGTTAACGAGTGAGCCATAAACGGCATGATGTAATAGGGCGAGCCATCGGGTAACTCACCAAATTCGAGAATGTTGATCACATAAGGGTTATCTTCCAGCGACCCCAAAATACGCGCTTCATTGGCAAAACGACGACGCAAAACATCCAGCCCTTCAGTGTCAGAAGATGTGGCAAAGGCGATAAGGTTTTCATCCTTTGGATGAAATACTTTAATGGCGACATCGCGATTGATGTGGGCATCGTGTGCCAGGTACACCTGACCAAAACCACCTGCACCTAACTGTTTTATTATTTTGTACTTACCGATGTTTTCCATGTGCTAACGTCCTGCCTTCAACATCCATTGCGTTTATGACTATTGGCTATAACAAGTTTTGACATAAAACTTTAGCGAGAACACCTTGTTGACGCAATCGTTTATTTTTCAGCCTGGTGCCGCTGGCATGATATGAAAGGGAGGTGCTGCCCGAGGGTGGACAAGATTTGTTGCAAATTAGGTTGTAGTTAGCTTGCATGCAGGAACCATTATTCTCATAGTGTTCACACTCATCCACCACAACAAACGCAAAAGGCAACACCATGGATGCTAAGCATGGCAAAATCTACCGCACGGCTGGAATAGCAGCCTTGCTGTGTGCAAGTTGTTTTGTAGTGGGCTTTGTGATGATTTTCTATATAGAGCCAGGGATCCATCTGAATCCTCACCAGCGACTGGCTTTTATTCTCAGTAATGGTCGTTTTTTCCAATTGTGGTACGTCATCATATTTGTCATTTTTGGCATAAACTTGCTGGTGCTGACACGTGGCGTAAACCGCTTTATAGGCGCCAATCAAACGCTTAGCTACCACATCACCATGATGTTTGGTTTTATCTGGGCATCTTATGTCATTGCCTGTGGCCTGATCGCTGCACTATCAATCGAATACCTGATGCATTTGCCAGACGATGAGCAATCTGCAGTATGGTTTGCGATTTATAGCTTGCAGGTAGGGTTAGGCGACGGTGTGGAATGGGTAGGTGGTATTTGGTTACTCACCCTAAGTTTACACGGGTTGTACTTTCGATTGCCTTACATGCTATTGCAATACTTTGGTGCGGCCGTAGGCTTTATAGGTTGCTTGACCCTGATTCCGGCACTGTCACAAGCAGGTGTAATATTTGGTCTTGCCCAAATACTGTGGTTTATCGCTATAGGCATCACTTTTATTCGCCGAAGTCGTACTACCGGGCTTCAGGAAAAGCCGGTTGCACAGTAACGCCATAAAGCGTTGGCGTGCTGTTCACTGATACTGACCAGCCCATGACTTCTGCAATACGCCTGACTAAGTATTGCCCGTGTCCCAACCCCTGATATGCCTGTGAAGACGATGTCGTAATAGCATTTTCGAAAATCACTCGTTGTTCTTCGGCATAGATACGCATGCCCCCTGCTCCGCCGTGGTAGAAGCCATTATTGATAAGATTTTGCAGTAACAAGGCGATAAGATGATCATTACCCGTTACCACCATGTTTTTATCAATTTGCACGTCAATGTTAAAATCAGTGGTTGATGCTGAGCCATACAATGCCAGGGTTGCTCGTTCAATAAACGGCAGCAACGGCCAAGGCTTAAACACTAAATTTTCCTTTCTGGCCAAAGCAAGCAATACCTCAACGGTGTTTTGTAATGCATCGGTAGACTGGGACAAAATTTGTTTGTCATCCTCCGACATCACGCCATTTTCATTGAGCACCAGTGTATTGCGAATAAGCGCAATGGGTGTGCGCAGTTCATGGCTAACATCACTGGCAAAGTTGTGCTCTCTGCGCCAGGCATGCTGTAAGGCCTGAAAGGTATTTTCAAAGGTCAGCGCCAACTGTCCGATTTCGTCCTGCCTGGAAGCCTCTGAAATGCTGCATGGTTTTTCTGCTTGCTGTGACCCCACTTTATTTGTCAGGGCGATAATGGGCGCAGACAGTTTCGCTGCAATAAACCAGGTACTCAGAACTGTAAGCAGAATGACTGCCAGGGAAATGCTGATGAGAAACACACTAAAAACCGAAGAGAAGTACGACAGAGTCCCTCCATTTTGCGTGTTGAGTACCAACCACTCAGAACTTGATTCCGGGGTAGCAGACAATGCGTAAGCATACCCCTTTTCTCCCTCATGCCCGAATGTGTAAAGCCGCTCGTCGTGTAGGCTT
Source organism: Alteromonas sp. AWQ4_252 (assembly GCF_056158205.1). NCBI lineage: Bacteria > Pseudomonadati > Pseudomonadota > Gammaproteobacteria > Alteromonadales > Alteromonadaceae > Alteromonas > Alteromonas sp. AWQ4_252. The sequence continues at coordinate 518,088 of NZ_JBSWSV010000001.1, forward strand.
TGCGATACCTCCGAGAAGCGAAAAAGTGCCTCCCGCTGCAAGATGAACATACCTTCAGTTTGAAACTGGGCCTGAGCATCGTCTTTACGTAGTGCTTGTGCTATCTCTGGAGACAGTAAACTCGCTTCCTTCTCCAACACGTAGTGCGCAACCACTTCTTCAGTCACATCCACAAACAAGGTAGTCACACGAAAATAGAACAGGTTGATAACCAACACCAGCGCGCCAAAGCCGAAAAATAACTGAGCGCGAATTCCCTTAAACACTCTCAAGCCCTTTTAATTGATAGCCAATATTACCGATGGTAACCAGTTGCAGTGCTGGCGCTTGTTGGGCAAAGGTTTTGCGCAAATTGTACATATGAGATTTCAGTGGGTTGCTTTCGGGCAATTCGTCGTTCCAGAGCTCGGCGATAAGGTCGCTGCGAGCCACCGGTTGCGGATAGGCTTTTGCCAATTCATGTAACAGTTGAAAACCCACTTTGGTTATTTTAAGTTGCTCTCCTTGCCAGGAAGCCACATTGGCTTTCACATCAAGCTTGAGACCACCCTTGGACAATGTCGTGGCGGAATGTAACTGCGGCCTGCGCGCCAGTGCCTCACATCGAAGTGCGAGTTCACGCAGGTCACAGGGCTTGGTGAGGTAATCATCTGCGCCTTGGGTAAAACCTTTTGCTTTATCTTCAAACGCATCTCTGGCGGTAAGCATTAAAATGGGGTTAAGGCGGGTTTGTTGCTGTTTTATTTGCTGACAAACCGTTAACCCGTCGCAGTCTGGTAAATTCAAATCAAGAACAATCACATCGTAATGATGGGCAAGTGCTAAGGACACTCCTTGCATGCCTTTGTCAGCGAAATCTAACTGCCAGCCCAGCCCTTCCAGAAACCGGGTTACCTGCTTTGCCAAGGCCAGATTATCTTCAATAAGTAATACCGACAGTGTGCTCTGTGACATCCTTTTATCCTGTTTCAAGAGGAACTTTCACTTTCTCAAAAGGGCGACGTAATGCCTCGCCGCCACTCTCTACAACACTCTTTTTTATTCCAACACACTGGCTAACACTGCCTGCATTAATGCATCTACCGTATTGCTACAAATATCATAGCCGTTGCAGTTGGCAAACAGTGTTATCACCGTATTGTTGTGCTCCACATAGGCGTTAGTGGTTTTGTAACCCGCTTCATCACCGCCATGGTGAAACACTACCTTACCATTAATCAGTTCTTTGAAAACGCCTAAGCCGAAATCCATGTCATAAGGCGTTTCAATAATACTGTCTTCTCCCGCCAGAATATCGCGCACTTCATCTGACAACGGACTATCATCAGATATGATTGCCGTAAGCAGAGCAGACAGATCTGTTACGGTAGTTACTAACGGGGCATCAGCAACGCCTACACTGGCGTAAAAAGGCCGGGTATCAAGCATTTCGTCACCAAGTAATAAGTAGCCAGAAATAGCTTCGCCCAGATCATTTTCCCAGCCGCTGTAGTAAGTGTTATTCATACCAAGAGGAATAAGTACCCGATTTCGAAGGGCAGTATGATGATGCTCTCCCAAGACGCTATCTAGCACTAACCCCGCCAGCAAGTAGTGGGAGTTAGAATAGTGAACCCCTTCCCCAGGGGCGAAATACGCCGGTTTGTTAAATACAAAAGACAGGGCGTCGATATCTGACTTGAGCACACCAATACTGCTTTGTCCTGCTTCAAACCACGCCGCCGAGGTATCTGAATCGAGGTAATCATGCACACCAGCAGTGTGATTTAACAACTGCCTGATGGTGATGTCACGGCTGTTGGGAATGTTATCCAGCACACTATCGGGTAGGTATTGCGCTATTTTATCATCAATGTGTAAAACGCCATCTTCGTGCAGCAAAGCCACCAGTAGTGCTGTGGCTTTTTTACCGGCGCTGCCCGCGGGCATTTGCAGATCTGCCGACATGGGCGCAAATGTTGTCCGACTCGCAACACCGGCCGAGCCAGTAAAAGACACCTCATCGCCTTGCACATGCAATATAATTCCGGGAATATCATCACCCACTGTGTCGTCCAGCCAATCCTGATAGGAATCAGTTCCAGGCTGCACCGGAGCAGGCTCTGATGAAGATGATGAGTTACTGGAGCCACAAGCTGACAATAAACTGAGACTTGCCGCTACCAGAAGGGGGATATGTAATCGTGTTGCTTTCATTGGGTTTTCCTTTAATCAGTTACGACCGAACCCAGACCTGCGGCCACCTCGGCGTTCCCGTCGTTAGTTATAATGTTGCCGCTACTTTAGAAAACCTTGGGTGAAGGAAAGGTGAAACATGCCAGATAGTTGCAAAACCCGTCTTCTGGCCGGCGAAAACGCGGTATTCAATCGCTAGTATGAAGAAATGATTCCCACTTAACGAGCTAAAGTAATGTTCCGTTTTACCGGTATATTGAGTTTTATTTGCTGTGTTTGGTTAGTTACATCAGCGCCATGGGCGGTAGCCAATACATCACTTCAGCTGGCATCGACCTACAACAAACACGTAAATCTTGAGCATTATTTAGTGAGTGAAAAGCTCGATGGCGTGCGCGCAAGATGGACAGGCTCAACACTGCTTTCCCGCACCGGTAACCCCATTCATGCTCCGGCGTGGTTTACCAAGCACTGGCCAAATGTGCCCCTTGATGGCGAGCTGTGGACGAAACGGGCAGACTTTCAGCGCATTGCTTCTATTGTATTAAGAGATAAGCCCGATAACCGTTGGCAACGCGTGAAATTCATGCTTTTCGATTTGCCTGACCACGGCGGACCTTTTGTCGAACGGGTAAGCGCAATGACAGAGTTGATGGCCAATACCAACAACAAACACATTGCCGTTATTAAGCAAGTAACCATACGCAATCACCAAACACTGGAAGCGCAACTCCATGAGGTCATTGATGCTGGTGGTGAAGGGCTAATGTTGCATCACAAGCAGGCCTTTTACGCCAATGGCCGCTCACCTCACTTGCTGAAAGCCAAACTGTTCGAGGATGCGGAAGCGCAAGTACTTGCGCACACACCGGGTAAAGGTAAATACGCGGGGATGATGGGAGCATTGGTAGTAAAAACCACAGCGGGTGTGCAGTTCAAAATAGGCACAGGCTTTACCGACAACGACCGGCAACACCCTCCGCCCATAGGTAGTTGGGTGACCTATAAATATTACGGAACGACTGACTTAGGAAAACCCAGATTTGCCAGCTTTTTGCGGCAAAGGCCTAAGGGCGATTTTCCGCCCCCTGTTCGTTAAGAGTATCAGGGTGATTTCTACACCTGCCGAAAAGCTTTAATAAACCATGCCCAATGCCACCAAATTCACACGGCCGTTTTACTGGAGTGTTTTACCGCTGCATTAAGTTTATTCAGCTCTTCCTCAGTAAGATTACGCCATTGCCCCGGGCGTAATTTACCCAGTGTGATATGCATAATACGATTGCGCTTGAGCTTGGTAACCTCATAACCTAAAAATTCGCACATGCGACGAATTTGTCGGTTTAAGCCTTGGGTTAAAATAATAGTAAAACTGAATTTTCCCCTGGGTTTAACTACACAGGGTTTTGTTACCGTACCGAGAATCGGTACACCTTTGGCCATTTTCTGCAAAAATCGAGGGCTGATTGGCTGGTTTACCGTGACCTCATATTCTTTGTCGTGGGCATTTTCCGCACGCAGAATTTTATTCACGATGTCACCGTCGCTGGTGAGCAAAATTAGCCCTTCAGAGGGTTTGTCTAACCGACCTATGGGAAAAATGCGTTCTTTGTGGTTGATAGCATCAATGATATTACCCTTTACATGGCGTTCAGTGGTGCAGGTAATGCCAATGGGTTTGTTGTAAACAATATACACACGGTCAGATTTGTCTTTCGCCACCGCGCCAATTACTTTGCCATCTACCTTTACCACGTCTCCTGCATTTACCTTGGTGCCTAGCTCTGGTGGCTTATTGTTCACCGTCACCCGCTTTTGCTCAATCAGCTTATCGGCTTCCCTGCGCGAGCAATGGCCGGTATCACTGATGTATTTATTGAGACGTTTGGGCTGCTCTGAACTCATGGTGTAACTATCCTGTGGGGCGACATTGCCAGCTGACAAAAAAGAAAACGTATTATACCGGTAAGTTGGACAGTATTCATGCCCGGTACTTGATGTACCCATATGGACACATTACTCTACATTGAAATTGTACAATACAGACGGCTTTAGCTGCACTTCATCCGGCAAGGAAACCCAATGACCATACGCGTTACGCTACAGCAAAATGGCAAAACCACCCGCAAGGAATACCGCACCCATAAAAGTGCCATTCGCAACATTAAGCGCTGGTTTGGTAACAACACAGGTATGGCCATGGTTTACGAACCGGGAAACGAGCCAATGGTTTACCATCATGCACATGAACTGCCTTATCATGAAAATGACCAGCAAACCGACTTCTACAATTCCCAGGCCTGGCTAGCGCTGCGCTTCAAAATACTGAATACCGCCGAACGCTGTTGCAAACTATGTGGCATCACCCCTGACGAGGGCGCAATACTGCACGTCGACCATATTAAGGCTCGCAGCTTGTACCCGGAACTTGCATTGGAAGAGAGCAACCTGCAAATTCTGTGTGATAAGTGTAATAAAGGAAAGATGACGAGTGAGAGTAGGATATAGCAGATGCAGTCAATTTGTTTTACTGTCTAACCCTGCTTCAGGTTTCCTGTATTGAAAAACTTAACAATAATGTGAACAAAAAAACAGTATAGGGGACGAACTTCAGACTTTGGCGGGCATAAACTCAAAGTGTGTCTGGTTCCGAAAAATCTAAAGCCGCTGCTCGATAGAGTAAATGCCTTTACGAAAATACCCACCTGTTTTTATAAATCCTAGCTACCAGGTGCTCAGTTTAAATGAACAAGAGTGTGTTTTTTATCTCAGATAATAATGTGATTCATCAGTATTTCCCCTATCTCGGCAATCACAGCATTGCGCTCACTCAGTGAAAATGTGGTCTCAGTGATATAAATCACGATAATAATGGGAGGCTGATTTTCTCTCCATATTAAAGCATTAATGCCTCGTGAACCGTTTTCTCCAGCGCCGGTGCGATCAGCGATGTGCCATCCTTGTGGCAACACTGAACGCAACAAGCCACCAGATATCCTGTTATTTTGCATTAAGGTTTTGAGGTAATTAGTGCTCTGAGCAGACAGCACATCACCAAAGAAAAGAGTTTTCAAAGATCGCGCCATGGCTAAAGGTGTTGTGGTATCCCGATTGTCGCCGGGCGTTGCTTTGTTTACATCGGGTTCTATCCGGTCTAACCGGGTTGTCTCATCGCCAATAGCCCTCATAAACCGGGTAACGCTGCTAGGGCCGCCGGTATGCTGAAGGATAATATTGGCTGCAGTGTTGTCACTGACAAGCATGGTGGCATCGCAAGCTTGGGATAAGGAGATATGTTTACCTATCAGCTTTTCGGTAACCGGCGACCACTCTACAATACTTATCTGTTCCACCTTGGTCTCAACCTGCGGAGCGAGTTTGCCCTGCTCTGCTAAATACAACATATTGGCGCATGCGAAAGTCTTAAACGTACTCATCATGGCAAAGCGCTCATCGCCTCGATAGTGCCAAAGCACACCGGATTGCGTGTTTAATGTTGCCACACCCACACGCCCCTCGATGCGCGCTTCTATTTTTTTTATGGCATCTCGAAGGTCAGTTGCACAAACTTGTTCTGAAACAGATATAAGCGCAAGTAACAACAGGAATAGAAATTTCATTTGAATCAACCCGCGACTAAGGTAATGGCGTTTGGAAGGCAGTTATCTTGCCACAACTCACCACCCAAACAACAGAAAACTTACATGTCGCGACACGCTCAGCAACCAGTCTGAATGTTGATGAGCTTCTTTACGTAATTGCATGAGATCGTTCTGGTCGAACACGCGACCTTTCTGAATTACCATCTTAGGGCTGCGGAGAGTGCTCAATGATGTCAACGGGTTGCTCTCAAGTAGCAGTAAATCGGCTTGCATGCCTGCTTCAATTCGCCCTACTTCATTGCTTTTGCCCAAAGCGTAAGCTGCATTCTCGGTGGCGGCCAACAATACGTCATTAACAGGTATAGCCGCAGCAACCATCAGTTCTATTTCATCAATGGTCGCCGGGCCAGGCAAACCAGTTAGCGCACCGGCGTCAGAGCCTAAAACCAACCTGACCTCTCTTTCGTACATGAGTTTGGTCAGGTAGTGAAAATAGTTATCCGTCCTGAGGTTGTATTCCCCCAACGCTGGCGACGCGCCCAACCAGCGCTTGAATGAGGTCTGCTCGTATATATATCGTGCGAATGGCGTGATGGCGTCCTGGTCGGTTTGCTGCAAATATGCTTCTTTTTCAGTACTTAGACGGGTTAATTCACGATTCACGGCCAATGTGGGCACCAGGGCAACATCGTGCTGTACGAAAAACCGTGCTGCTTCTTCAGCTTTTTCATTATCAAACGTTTGCTTGAGAAACCCGTCATAGATTTCCTCGGCATGCTCGAAGGTACGCAGCGCACCGTGCGCATCAGGTTTTTGGCTCATTAAGTCATAAGATGGATGCCCGGCCACCATAACGCCAAGCTCACTTGCTTCGTCTAAAATCGCGGTATATGTTTGTGCGTTTAACCCCTCATATACTTTGATGAAATCGTAGCCCTTTGCAATGCAGTCGCGCACAAGTTGGCGAGCGTGGTTGGGGTCGTCCACGGGAATTTGAGACAGCCGGTCGCCTTGTTCAACGCTATTGAAAATAGGACTGGAAAGCACTAACTGGCTACCAAACCATTCCCCGGCGTTCAATTCACCCCGCCACTTTAAATGGTAGGAATACCCCCCCATATTGCGCACCGTTGTTACGCCTGCAGCCAGTGCAGATTTAGCATAACTTCGGTCTAAAACATGAACATGTGCATCTATCAAACCCGGCATTACGTAGGCTTGCTCACCGTCAATAATGGGCAGTGACACTTGCGCTTCGAATTCCGCCATGGGAACAACTCTCGAAATTACACCCTCTCGCACTATAAGCGCCTGGGAAGGTACGATTTGATGAGTATGCAAAGAAAGCACATTCACATTGGTTAACACAAAGCTGTCAGGTTTATCAAGGTTGAGCTCGGTGCTACCTTTCTCGGCATATTGATAAAGCCACACAGCCGTAGAAAAAGCGAACAACAAGAGTAAAATTATCGCGATGCTTTGCAGGCAACGCCACAGTACATGAGATATATAATTGCTTTGCATTTCAGGACACTCCAAACACAGTAAATTGTGTTCGCAGGCTAGTGGTCAGCGCCTTTGCTATCGACCAGAATCATGATTCTAGACTTTTTAAATAACGTCCAGGCGACATTCCGGTGTGCTTTTTAAACACGGCGTTAAAAGATGACTTAGAGCTGAAACCTGCATCTAATGCCATATCCAATAGATTTTTTTTCGGCTGAGACATTGCCATCTCAACCACGTAAGTAACACGCAGCCCGTTGATGTAATCGGCAAAACTCACGTTGCCGCCTTTGTTGATAGCCCAGGAGATATCTTTGCTGTTTAGCCCGGTAGTTTCAGCAATATCATGCAGTGTTAAACGCGGCTGTAAAAAAAGTGAATCCCGTTTAACTCTGGCATCAATTTCAGCAAAGATTGTGCTGGCGTGTTCATCGGCGCTCTCTTCGCTGCGCGCTTCATTACTTTTTTCAGATGCTTCGAATTCACCTAAACCGTCAAATATCTCGGGTTGCCGCACAATGCCAACAAAAAAGCCGCTTAACAGTATGAGAAGGATAACTTGATCGATCAGATACCACTGATTTCGAAAGTCATAGGGCAAATAAGGCTGTAAATTTGCGCGAGCGACTTCAATCACTATCAGGCACATAAGGGTAAACAACAAGCTCAACAACCAGCGCAATTGCAAACGTTCGGTATCAGAACGCCGCTCTCTGACAGCATGCTGGTAACGCAGTATAAGAGACAAAGAGAACTTGAGATAAATAAGCTGGCTTAATGCACCAAATGCCAGTACCCAGTTTATATAGGCGTGAAAAAATAAGGCGATAATTGCAGGCAGAAAATGCGCAACATCCCTGCGGGACAAAGGCGAGTCATGACGTACCAATACTCTGACGAACAGGTATAGCCCAGGACCACTGGCCAGGCTTAAAGCAGGACTGGCAACTACCGGTATCAGCTGCAACTCTTCCATAAAATTGAAGAGCACGGCAATAGCCTGCAGAGCAAACGCTAAGATCACTCCACCATAGCGTGGCCCGCCACGCAGGGAAAATACTGCCAAACAACTGACAAACAGCATCAGCAACTGAATAATGTTAACCGGTAGAAGCGGTATTGAGCTAAGCAAAGGCAGTCTCGGTGTCGCAAATTTTGCGCAGGAAAAAACAGCCAGCTTTCCTTAAGAAAACTGGCTTTATCACTTAAGCTTTGAGCCCTTTTTCAAGAATAGTGAGCATTCTTTCCCAGGCAATATCTGCCTGCTTCTCGTTGTACACCCGTGAGTCTGGTGGAGTCCAGCCATGCAATGTGCCCGGGTACACAGCAATATCAGCCTGGATATCCGCTTTCTCGTAAGCTTCTTTTAGCAGAGGTTCCATTTTAGGGCTTTTTTCGGCGTCATTTTCCGCGATGGCATGCAGTGCCAATGCAGTGGAATCACCAACTGTTAAATGAGGGCTGTCATCTTCAGTAGTTGCTATACCGCCGCCGTGAAAGGTAGCAATGGCTCCTACTTCCTGTGGGAATTCTGCGGCAGCGTGCATAGTGAACGTCCCGCTCATGCAATACCCAAGCACGGCTTTTTTCGCTTTTTCATCTACCGCATCCTGCTGATTAAGGAAATCAAAAAATGCCCGATTGTCTGAGTTTGTGTTCTCAGGCGTTAATTTAGCTCGCATGGGCCGCAGTATTTCCCACGCTTCAGGAGCCGGAAACTTAATACCGTCGGGCAATGCAGCGCCTTTAACATCGCGGTAAAAAGGGTTTACTACCAACACAGCGTAGCCACTTGCGGCTAGCCGCTGCCCCATTAAATCGAACGCAGCCCGACGCCCCATAATATCAGTCCACATTACCACCGCAGGGTAAGTGCCTGATTTAGGTGTAGCCAACAAGCAGTCAACTTCACCATCTGGCGTAGTAACTGTCACCTCGCGGCTGGTAACGTCGCTGGAAGCCATGGCAAATTGTGGAAACGCAGAAACAAACGCACCCAACCCCATTAACTTATTGAAATCACGACGATGTAATTGCCCACCCTTTTTAGCAAACTTTGCTATGTCTGATTCAGTTCTGTCGTCGCACATGTGTAAGCCCTCTTAATGTTGTGAATTAACGCGCTTTTTTCATAGGTGATTATTCATACTACCACTATCACAAAATGGGGTCATTCTGTTTGCAAAATGCGATGCATAACTAACCTTTCACAAAGATTTCGCCACTTTCCATCTATTTTATATCCGGTTTTTCGCCCACTATTGTTAGTATATTTTGAAGAGACTGACAGAGCCATTGGTGCTGTCTTTAAATCAGATAGTTGAGTTTATTTCATGAGTGCCAAGGCAAAAGACACCCTGATCCGCATCGTAAGCATGCTGGGACTTATTCCAATTTACCCTCGCTGGACGACCGCGCGGCAACTGCACACGGCGTTAACTGCCAAGGGTTTCGATGTCAGTAAGCGCACAGTGGAGAGAGATTTAAACACTATATCTGTGCTCTTTGAGTTAGTTGATTCCGACAGTCCGGATGGCAAAAAATGGTCGTTTAATCGCGAAGCCAAGCATACGTACCTGCCTTCTTTGTCTCTCGAAGAAGCGCTGTCGCTTAAAATGACACAGCAACACCTCAGGTTATTTTTGCCCGCCAATGTATTTGCCACACTCGACGCGTTATTCAAAAAAGCAGATGACGTTATCCGTCACCAACCGGCCTATGCCCGTTGGAGTAAAAAAGTTGCGGTTATCCCGCCCGGTTTGGACATTAAAACTCACGATATTAGCGCCGAACTAAACCAGGTCATTTATTCAGGCATTCTAAACAACAAGATGATTGAAGTGTCTTATGGACGCTTGAAAAGCCCACGAAAAGTGAAACCACTTGGGTTGATTATACGCAACAATAAGCTTGTACTTCCTTGCATTTTTGATGGCTATGACGACATTCGCCTCATCCTTGCACACCGTATTAACCATGCGCGATTAACCGACACCACGTTTACTGATGATTTTGACCTCGCTGAATATATCGATTCAGAAGCACCCAGGAATTTAATTTCCGGCGGAGACATATCCTTAGAGCTGGACGTAACAGGAGTGGCCGCTACCATACTCAGAGAATCTACCATTGGTAAATGTCAAAAGCTCCAGGCTATTGACGAAAAATGGTGGCGATTTTCCGCCACTCTAAAGCACACCTTTGAACTGGAGCACTGGATTAAGGGACATATCGACTGTATTCGAATTGTTCAACCTGCGTCGCTGAAGCAGCGCATTGTTCAACAATTGCAAGCGGGTTTGGCTTTCCAGTCACAATAAATTTCGCTCTCCCACACCCCAAGCGACACAGCTTGTCGCACCAATTTGGCATACTCCTTCTGACGTTCGACAATAGAGGCAGTTTCGCTAATGTTTAATAAAAAACCGTATTCTCACCATACTGAATCTCTGGATGATCTACAGCGTCTATGGGCTTTCCGCGCGGTTGTTGATTTAGATGGCATGAACCAGTTAGTTAATGGTAAAACGTTTCGTTCCGACACAATTGCCAGACAACTGGGTTTAGACCCGGATTTAATAAAACGGCATGGTAAAAAGGGGGTCAAAGAACAACTCAACGCCATGCTAGCGATACTGGAAGAAACCCCGCTTTCACTGTCATCACAGAGTGAAATTCTGCGTGAAAACATTCACGAATTCGCGGAAGTGGCGAACATAGATACAGAAAGTATTCAAGTACTTGAATTTGTTGTTCACTTACTTGCAAGTCCCACGCTGGAAACACTCACAGAACACCTCAGTGTGAAAACACTCGCCCAAACAAGCGCCGTACTGGCAAGGTTACTCGACCTACCGGTTAACTGTGTAAAGCAGGCGTTACGTGATTCAGGCAGGCTTATTCAAAGTGGCTTAGTGGTATACAACAACTACAGCGACACCCTGTATGGACGATTAGATTTAGCCAACGAAAACCTGGTTGATGTGCTATGTGACGAACAGTTCTGCTGTGACAAGCTTCTCGAACATGCGGTTACTATTGCACCTTGTGCCCATTTAAAAGCTAAAGACTTCGATCATTTAAGCGGCTATGTTTCTATGATCCTGAACTACCTTAAAAACAAGCAGCAAGGTTGCAACATTCTGCTTTACGGGCCTCCCGGCACAGGAAAAACACAGCTCACCCGTTTAATTGCCAATATGGCACGTTGTCAGCTTTTCGAAGTCGCCACTGAAGGCGAGAACAGCCAGGCTATCGAGGGTTCTCAACGTATGCATCGTTATAAACTGGGTCAGAATCTACTGGATGCCAACGAAAGTATTTTGTTATTTGATGAAATAGAAGACATTTTTGAAGATGGCGGTTTTTTTATGCCAAGCACTGCATCGAAACACAAAGCCTGGCTAAATACCATGCTGGAAACTAACCCGGTCCCCACCTTCTGGTTATCGAATTCTGTCCATGGGATCGACCCCGCCTACCTGCGCCGTTTTGATATTGTCATTGAGGTTCCTATTCCGACACTTAGCCAAAGAAAGCGTATTGTACAACGCTGCTGCAAGAAGCATTTATCAAAGGCGACGATTGAGATAATTGCCAAGCGGGATGATATCTCTCCGGCTCTGCTTGCGCGCACCGCAAGCGTTACCAGTACCATCACTGACGGTAGCAATGCAGAATCTATTTTTCTCAAGTTGCTCAATCAGAGCTTAAAAGTGGCAGGGCTAGGCAGAGTGAAAATCAAGAAGACATCCCCATCGAATAGCGCACTTTACAGCCTTTCATATCTGAACACCAACACAGATATAAATCAGCTCTTAGCAGGCCTGAAACAACACCCGGATGCCAGAATTTGTCTGTACGGCCCACCCGGCACGGGAAAAACAGCTATATCAAATCATATCGCCTCCTGTCTCAATAAGCCTTTGCACACCCATAAAGTGTCAGATCTAATGTCTATGTATGTGGGTCAGTCTGAACGCAATATCGCCAATGCGTTCGCAAGTGCTCAGAGCGATGGGGCTGTATTAATTCTTGACGAGGTGGATAGTTTTCTCCAGGACAGGGTGAAGGCCACAAATTCCTGGGAAACCACGCTGGTAAACGAAATGCTTACTCAAATGGAGTCCTTTGAAGGCATTTTCTTTGCCAGTACTAATTTAGTGAATAATCTTGATAAGGCCGCGTTAAGACGTTTTGATTTAAAAGTGGAATTTCAATACTTACGACCCGAACAAGCTGAGCTGCTTTTTATCCGATATGCACAAACGTTACAATTAACGGGTATCAAAAGCAGTCACAAAGCCACCGTTCGAGGGATTAATAATATCGCCCCTGGTGATTTCGCGGCAGTTTACAGGCGTCATCGCTTTTCACCAATCAGCACGGTAGCACACTTTATTGAAAGCCTGGAGGCAGAGACCAGCTTAAAACAGCCAGTAAGCCGGCCTATTGGTTTTATCTGAACGCCGTTAAAACCGCCAGGCAATCAGAGCCACGGCGGTTTTTTAGCTTCCCAAATACTGCTTCAAAAAATCGCCATGGGTGGGTAGCGACTGCACCTGCTGCGACACATGTTGCTGCAAGCCATTCATAAAGCGGGTGAGTTCTTCAGTGTTCATTTCGTCAGCCACCCGGTGATATTGTTCCGGCAACAAGCCCTGGCCTAACATCACTTGCGTCCATGAATCTACCCGGAAGATGTCACCGTCGTCTAAAAATACTCTGCCTGTTTGTTTAAACAGATTAATTTTGTGGGTAAGTGAAGAAGGAACAGGCATACGCTGGCAGTGCTGCCAGAAAGGTGAATCGTTACGATTAGTGACCTTGTAATGCATAACGATGAAATCAAGAATGGCGGCCATCTCACTGTTGTATTTGTTGTTATATTCGTCAATGGCACTCTGGGTTACGCCATCAAACGGAAACAAACGCAATAACCGTATGATGCCTGTCATGATCAAGTGAATACTGGTGGATTCCAGCGGTTCTATAAAGCCACTGGCAAGCCCCAGCGCAACACAGTTTTTATTCCAACCCAGGCGACGCTTGCCAGGCGTAAACTGAATAACCCGGGGCTCGTTAATGGATTTGCCGCTTACTTGTTTACCCAGGGTTTCCTTGGCTTCCTCATCACTCATGTAACGACTGCAATAAACCAGGCCATTCCCCACCCGATTTTGCAGTGGAATTTGCCATCGCCAACCTGCTTCGTGTGCCACCGAGCGGGTAAAGGGTGCGGGCGCTTCAACACTTTCAGTTTGCATGGCGACAGCGCGATCACACGGTAGCCAGTGCGACCAGTTTTCGTAACCTGTATGTAGCGCCTGTTCTATTAAAAGCCCTTTAAAACCAGTGCAGTCGATAAACAAATCCCCCGCCAGAGTGCGTCCATCGGCTAAGGTTAACGATGTGATATCGCCCGAGGTGGTATTCACGTTAACTTTGTCGATGTCTCCCTCAACGTGTGTCACGCCGAGGTTTTCAGCGAACTGGCGTAAAAACTTACCGTACGCCACCGCATCGAAGTGATAGGCGAAGTTGATGGGCATCTTGTTGCTTATGCCAAACTTGTATTGCTCAGCGGCTTTAAGTTCAAAGCAATAATCACCAAAGGCTGATTTCAACCCTTCGCGCTGTGCACGCATCCAAAAATGATGAAACTCCCCTGCCCAACATTCACGCCCGGTCACACCGAAGGAGTGTATGTAAGCGTGTTCTGGTTCCCGCCAGTTGGCAAATTCAATACCCAGTTTGAAGGTGGCATTGGTAGCGCGCATAAACGCTTTTTCATCAATACCAAGTAACTTGTGAAAAGTGCGAATGGGTGGAATAGTGGCCTCACCAACGCCCACAATGCCAATGTCTTTGGACTCCACCAGCGTTACCTTCACAGATTTGCCAATTAACCGTGATATCGCCGCAGCCGCCATCCACCCAGCTGTACCGCCACCAGCAATGATTACCTTTTGTACTCTGTTTAACGAGGTGTCGGACGTATTCATAACGGCACTCCGGATTGTTGTTGGCGTTCGCAAATGGCACTGAGTAGCGCTCGATTGTCGGGCAGGCCTTGGGAAAACTGTGTTAGTGTCGATTTTAGCTTATCTGCAATGGCGGTAGCGCGCTTTATCATTTCACTGTTCGCCGCCAACGCTTGCGACTGTGTGTGAAAACCCATGCCATAAAGCACAAACTGATAACTGGCTGAGGGGAAGATTTCCTCATTCTGGATCACGTCATACCGTGATGGAGGCTGATATTGCCACAACGCCAGTAGCTCACGAAGTGACTCTGGCCAGGTGGCCGGATCCCGATGTGCGTTCCAGTAAACATCGTTGGTTCTTTGATTAATGGCATAATGCAGTTTGATAAAGTCGATAACCCGCGCCCAGCGATAAGCAAAGCGTTCGTTATAGCGCGCTGCCAGCATGGTCATGTGATCGCGGTTTTGCGGAAATTGCTCGCACAACATGCGAACGCCCAGCTCGACCATGGCCACAGCCGAGGCCTCCAGAGGCTCAATAAAACCACTTGCCATGCCCAAGGATACACAGTTACGTGTCCAGAATTCCTTGCGATAGCCAGGTACAAAGTGCAGTTGTCTGCATTCTGCCTGCTGGGCCACATCCGCTGGTAAACGCTTTGTCAGATACTGCTTTAAACACTGTTCAATTTGATCAGGCTCAGCAAAATCGCTGCTGAATACCATACCCACACCGCGGCGATGCTGCAGGCCAATATCCCAACTCCAACCCAGAGGATGTGCAGTGGCAATGGTGGTAGAAGCAATCGTATTGTCTTTTGCATCGTAAGGTACCTGAATTGCCATGGCTGAATCATTGAGTAGTATGTGTTGCACTGACTGCCAGGGCACCTTGTAGTGTTTGTCGGCCAGCAGTGCCGCCTGACCACTGCAATCAATAAACAGGTCGCCTTCAATGGTTTTTCCGCATTGTGTAGTGAGCGCTTTAATGTCGCCGTTGATGTGGCTAACCACCTGCTCTATGTGTGCTTTTACGTAATTTACACCGAGTTTTTTGACGCAATGATCTGACACCATGTCGGCAAGTTTGGTGGCGTCGAAGTGATAACCATAGTTAAGCACATAGGCATAATCTGGGGTGGCTAGCTGTTTCGGCGCCTTGTGCTGCTCGCAAAGCGCAGGTTGCACGCTAAATACCCGGTCGTATGGCTTATCACCATGCAAGGCTTGCCAACAAGCGTGAACATCTATTTCGGTATAGCCAGCGGGGTTCGTAAAGGGGTGATGATAGCAGTCTTTTTCGCTGCCATCGCGCCAGCCAACAAACGTCGAGCCTTGTTTAAAAGACGCCTGGCAATGGCTGATGAAAGCCGATTCAGACAAGCCGATTTCCCGCAATGTATCACGCAGTGACGGCCAGGAGCCTTCACCCACGCCAATTGTGCTCACATCAGGAGATTCAATAAGCGTGATGGCAATGCCCTGCTCGCGCTCTCCGTGTTTGCCAAGCTTGGCCGCCAGCATACCCGCACACAGCCAACCAGCGGTGCCGCCGCCCACAATGACGACGTTTTGAGTAGGTGCATTCACTACTGCATCCCCTTCACAAAATTTAGTGACTTACTTTAACGCAAAAATGACGCGGGGCGTTACTTCCCCGCGTCATTCTACGTGTTGCTATAAGCAATGATGTTTAGAACTTGTAGCGAACGCCAACCGCGTAACGGGCGCCGAGTTCATCCATCTTCCACAGCATGGCACTGGTGCGGCCGTGACGGCGGGCATTTTCTTCAGTAATGTTAATGCCCTCCAGCGATACGGTAAGATCTTCGCTGAAGTCGTAAGACACGCTAAAGTCAATTTGTGAGTACGCTTCGGTGTAACCCGGCTCGTTCACATATTGCGAGGTTGTATCTAAGAACTTATCGCGCCAGTTGTAAGCGATACGCGCCTGGATCCCTTCTTTTTCATACATCAGGATCAAGTTAGCAGTGTCGCTTAACCCCACCAGCGCAAACTGAGTAACCGATGGGTCGGCGTCGTTATCGAAAGCAATATCTCCGTTAACCGTGGTGTAGTTACCCATCACACCAAAACCTGTTTCTCCGAAGAAGTGTTGTGCAGCTAGCTCAAAGCCATAAATATTTGCAGCACGGTTGTTCACAGGTTTAGAGTTGATGAACACAGACAGCGGATCATCACCATTTGGCAGTACGTCATACGCAGCTTCAAATTGCTCATCGGTCATAGACGAGTAATCTACGCCGTTTTCCATAGCTGCGACCATGTTAAATAGCGATGTATCGCTTAACGGAATGCCTAAACGCTCAAGTTCAGCAGCAGCGGCAACAGCACGTGGACCGGCAGTCGCATCACGCAGCCCGAAGATATTTTCCTCTACCTGCTCGTTACCGATAAAGTTCTTAACCCGCTTGTCGTAGAAACCCACTGATACGTAGCTGGTTTCGTCGAAATAGTATTCAAACGATAAATCGAGGTTATCTGATTCAAGCGGCACCAGCGCTGGGTTACCCGAACTCGCCGTTGCTGTCGCTTCGCCTGTGATCAATGTAGGGCCACTTGGTGGTGACACAGTAGCAGCTGCACTTAAGTTATTATACGTTGGGCGGGCAATGGTTTTGCTGTAAGAGAAACGAGCAATCATGTTTTCCTTCACTTCAATATCGAAGTCCAGGGCTGGCAAAATATGATCGTAGCTTGAATCAACGCTTACATCTTCCATATCGCTACCGAAACGCACGTTGAAGTCGTTGTTTCCTTCCCAGGCAATGCCGCTAGGCAAGCTGATATTCGCAATGGACGTCACATCGGTATTTTCATAACGCACGCCAGTTAACAAGTTATACGGCATGCCGTTCAATTCGCCATCTAAATCGAACTCGAAGTACACCGCTACAATGTCTTCTTTAATCGTACGGTTAGTAGCAAACGGGTTGTCAGCCACCAGGTTAAAGCCGTACTCAGAGGCTGCAAATGCGCCCAGCGCAGCAACGCTACCGGTAAAGCCCTGAGAGAACATGCCGTCTGTATCGTAATCGCTGAACTCATTGGCTAAATCTAATGGTGTCAGGATTCCAGCTGGCAGTTCACCTGGGTTTTCAATACCCCAGTTGCCCATGGTATGGCGGGTCAGTGATTGTAGTGACGTGCTCTCCATCGAGCGCGATTCCACACCAAAGTTAATGCTGCCCGCGTCCATGTAATAAGAACCGTCTATTCTCGCTTGAGTAATTTCGGTATCTTGCAAGGCGTAGTTCATGTCAAGAATTGATGTACCTACATCGTCCTGATCAAGCGTGCCATTGGGGTTGAGGTTACCACGGGATACATCGTCAAAATCCACGAACATGATGGGGAAGTCGCCGGTGAAATCAACGCCCTGCCCGCGTACTACGTTTGCGCCCAAGCCAAAGTTAGTCCAGGTGCCGTAAGGCGCATCCGGACGACCTTCAGCTGTTGAATTGTGAATGTCGAAGTTTAATGTCAGATCGTCATTCACGAAATACTCGATATTCAAGCCGATAGACTTATTCTCGTTTACCTGGTTTAACTCCTGCATCGCAAGTCCGAGGTCACGAGGTGCTAAATCACGACGTTCCTGAGTAATCAACACCGGCGTTTTAACGGTTTCATCGTCAAAGGTCAGCTCGGTGAAATAACGGTCATCCATCCAAATTGATTGTTCAGCACGTGCTTCAAACAAATCTTGTTTCGAATAGGTGTAATCCAGCGTGGCTACGATATCTTCCGTTGGCGCAAACTGAAAGGTAAGCTGTGCGTTCGTTCTTTCACGCTCACGGTCGGCCATGAAGTAGCGCAAATCAGAAGGAATGGCGAATAACTGGCCCATTTCAGGTGCGTTGTTAAGTACGATTGGGTCTCCGCTATCCGGGTTCGACGGATCAGGAGATTGCGGGATCGTGCCATCGTAAGGGTTAACACGCCACTGGTTCACAAACGCACCTTGCGATGCACTGTCACGCTGTTGGAAAGAACCGGTGAAAGTAAAACCAAACCGTTCATCTTCGCTTAGGAAATTGAACATGCCTGATACTTCAGGGGTTACATCATCACCCACGCGATTAGTGGTATCGGCCAGAGCTTTGGCGCCAATACTTGCAGAAAAGCCAGTTTCAGTGGCATCAAAAGGCCGTGATGTACGAATATTGATGGATGCGCCAATACCGCCTGTAGCGATACTCGCACGCCCTGTTTTATACACTTCAACGGCGCGAACACTCTCTGATGCCAGATCAGAGAAATCGTATGCACGAGAATTGGGAGTACCACCACCTCCAGGTAGGGCAGAACCAGGCATTGTTCTGCCGTTTAAGGTAACCATATTAAAATCGGGGCCAAAGCCACGGGCCGTGACCTGATTACCTTCACCATTGTTACGGCTGATGGAAATACCTGTTATACGTTGCAAGGATTCAGCGAGGTTTGTGTCGGGGAATTTACCAATATCGACTGCAGAGATTGCATCTACAACCCCTGACGAATCGCGCTTGATACCCATTGATTCCTGAACACTACCGCGAATACCCGATACCTGAATAACTTCTACATCGTCATTTGCATCCTGTGCTTGCACCGGGAACATTAAAGTTGTGCCCAGTATTAAAGACAGACTATTCGCAAGTTTGCTTTTCTTAAGAATTGTGTGTGTCACCGTCTTTCTCTCTTCGTTGATGTGCATGAAATTAGCGCTCTCGAGAAAGGGCTTTCTCAACCCTACCCACAAAAACAATCGCCCCGCAAGAAAGCGCTTTCTCAAAACTATAAGAACAACCATTTAAGATCAACATATTTTTTACATAAAGTGCATATCAATTAGCATTTAGATTAACACCATATAAACTTACCTCCACATTTTAACAACAAAATCAATATTTTATTTAAACTTTCCGCTATATGGGATGATTGCCAATTAAAATAGCTATTTTTTTAGACAGCCAATTAGTTTACGATAATTTAAAGAAAGCGCTTTCTCATGACAGCTGAGTTGTGCTATAAACCAAACACATTTTATGCTACTGACTTATTGATGCGTATTTGCAGGCAGCATGACAACTAACCGCTCAAGTGATGTAGATAATCTTCACTTGGCTCTTAGGAGCAGTTAACACCATGAAAACAATTAATCTTCCCAAGAGTAGTGCGCTTCGCGAACGCGCTTTTTTGTTCGGAACGGCTACCTCTTCGTTTCAAATTGAAGGGGCCGCAGACAGCCGTCTGAAATGTATTTGGGATACCTTTTGCGAACAAGAAGGGAAGATTGCTGACAGTAGCGATGGCCTTGTAGCCTGCGAACACGTGGAAAGATTTAAAGAAGACATTGATCTTCTGGAAGACTTAGGTGTGGATGCCTATCGCTTTTCTATTTCCTGGCCTCGGGTAATGAAGGAAAATGGCGAGCTCAATCCTCAGGGCGTTAAGTTTTACATTGACTTATTAGATGAGTTGGCGAGTCGTGGTATTAAGGCCTTTGCAACCCTTTATCACTGGGATTTACCACAATACCTGGAAGACAATGGCGGATGGCTTAATCGGGATACCGCCTATGCGTATCAGCATTATGTTGCCTGTATTACCGAGGCGCTTGGCCCTCGCGTTCAGGCTTACGCGACGTTTAACGAGCCGTTCTGCTCAGCTTATCTGGGCTATGAAATCGGTGTACACGCTCCTGGAAAAACAGGCAGGAAGCATGGAAGGACCGCAGCGCATCACATCCTGCTTGCCCATGGCCTTGGCATGAAAACCCTGCGCGAACATGCGCCTCATGCACAACATGGTATCGTACTGAACTTCACACCATGTTATTCGGTGTCTGATACTCCGGCTGATCGTCTGGCGACACTGTACGCCGACGAGTACATCAACCAATGGTATATGCAACCCGTGATGGAAGGTAAGTATCCTCATGTGTTGGACAAGCTCGCAGAAGAAGACAAGCCAGACATTCAACCGGGTGACATGGACATCATTTGTCAGCCGCTTGATTTCCTGGGAGTAAACTTTTATACCCGCTTAACCTATTCGACATCTGAAGTAGAAGGCGAATTGTTTACTGAACACGCTCATCAAGGTCCGAAAACGGCAATTGGCTGGGAAATTTACCCTCAGGCGTTCTATGACCTGCTTACCTCTTTGAACGCTCGATATAAATTGCCACCTATCTACATCACCGAAAATGGTGCCGCCATGCCAGATAAGCTGGAAAACGGTGAAGTTGCCGATAACGATAGAATAGACTACTACGAAGCCCACTTGGGAGCCTTGTCGGATGCCATTGACGCTGGGGTTAATGTGGCTGGCTACTTTGCCTGGAGTTTAATGGATAACTTCGAGTGGGCAGAAGGCTATGAGATGCGGTTCGGGTTAGTCTACGTTAATTTCGACACGCAAGAACGGCTACTCAAACATAGCGCACACGCTTATAAGTCGCTACTTTCACAGCGAAAATAAGGAGAACGAGAGCATGTCTCAGTCGCTTAGTGTTAAAGAGAAGATCGGTTATGGACTGGGGGATGCTGCGGCAAATCTGGTTTGGCGTGGAGCACTGGCTTATTTAGCCGTTTTTTACACTGATACATTTGGTATTAGCGCGGCGGCCGCTGCCATGCTGTTTCTTGTGGTGCGATTATCCGATGGCGTCACCGACATCATTATGGGCATGATCGCCGACCGTACGAATACGCCCATGGGCAAATTTCGCCCCTGGATTTTAGCGTCAACGCCTTTTCTCGGCTTGTTTATGATTTTGTGCTTTAGCACACCGTCATTTTCTGACACGGGTAAGCTGGTTTACGCCTACATTACTTACATTGGGCTAACGCTGGCCTATACCGCCAATAACGTTCCCTATTCCGCTTTGATGGGCGTGATGACCGCCGACGATCACGAACGCACCAAGTTATCAGGTTTCCGTTTTGCCGGTGCCTTCCTTGGTGGATTATTGGTAATGGGCTTTCTTCCCATGTTGGTGGCCTTCTTTGGCGGCGACGGTGAAAACGACGCCTTGGGTTATCAGTACACCATGTACGTGTTCGCCGCCTTGTTGGTGGCGCTGATGCTGATCACCGTATTCACCACCAAAGAACGTATTACTCCCCACCAACAGGCAAAAACCAGCCTGCGAAAAGAGTTATCAGATTTATCTACACAGTTGCCGTTTATTCTGATCCCGTTAGGTGCCATTACCGCCTTTTTCTACTTCCGCAACTGGCTGTCGGGCATCATATTTGTCGTGGTGATGGCGGCAAGTTGGTATTTTGTGAAAAAGCTAATCGCGCGACCAGAAGCGAACAACTCCCGCTCGCAGCAAGACATCATCGACCTGTTAACAAACAAACCCTGGTTGATATTACTGGGCATGGGCTTTTTAACCATGATGTTTAACGGCATTCGCTACGGGGTCATTGCATATTACTTCAAATACTACCTGAATGATGCGTCACTTACCGGGCAGTATTTCATTGTACTTTTAGTGGTATCTATCGCAGGTGCCTTTGCAACGCCGTGGCTGGCCAAACGCTTTGGTCGTAAAATGCTTTTTGTTGCTTCACTTATTATTAGTAGTGTGATCACCTGCGGGATTTATTGGGTGCCCATGGGCGAAAGTGGCATTATGCCCTTGTTCGTTTTAGGCGGCGCGGCTGAATTTTTTGCCGCTATCATGCCCACGTTATTCTTTTCCATGTTAGGGGATTCTGCCGACTATAACGAATGGCGTACGGGGCGAAGAGCCACCGGTCTAACTTACTCAGCTGGTTCCTTTGTACAAAAAACCGGTGGCGGGTTTGCCGGTGCTCTGGTGTTATTGGTGTTGGGCGCTTATGGCTATGACGGCATGGATGTGACCACCATCAACCACGCACTTCCTGGCATGCAATCGTTGATGAGTTGGATACCCGCTATTTTCGGCTTTGTCGGCGCAGCCCTAATTATGTTCTATCCGTTGTCAGACAGCAGTCAGAAAGAGATGACAGATACGCTGCGTTTGCGCAGGACAGAAGAAGAGCAGACACACACGCAATAGTGCGTGAAGGTAATCAAACCTGGAAGCAAATACTTTACAAACATCATCGACACCGTAAACTGCCAGGTAGAACAAGGATAAGAGAGTAAAAGTGGCGACAATATACGAAGTAGCCGAGCGCGCAGGCGTTTCGCTTTCTACCGTTTCAAGGGTGTTAAACGGCAATAAAACCGTTAACGAAGCACTACGGGCAAAAGTAGAACAAGCAATGCGAGAACTCAATTATCGCCCGAGTTCTGTTGCCCGCTCCCTTGCGAACAGTCGCACTGACAGCATTGGCATATTGGTGTCAGAGCTTAATTCGCCGTTCTTTGGTGATTTGATGCAAGCCGTTGAGTCCACCCTACGCGAAGCAGACAAACACGTGATTATTACTGTTGGTCACAACAACCTGGAAACCGAAAAAGACGCCGTTGAGTTTTTGATCAGCCGTAACTGTGACGCCCTCATCATGCACGTGGAAGCCATGAGCGACGATTACCTGCGCGAGTTAAACGCCAACCGTCTGCCCGTTTCAGTTGTTAACCGTCAGGTGGAAGGTCTGGAGAGCGCTTGTGTGTGTTTGGATAACGAGCGCGGTGGCTACCTTGCCACCCAGCACCTTATCAAACTCGGGCACACACGCATCGCCTGTATTTCCGGCCCTTCAAAAGCCCGCGATGCCCGTTTGCGCTTGGCCGGACACCGCCGCGCCTTAGCTGAGGCAGGCATTCCTTGGTCTGAGCAATTGTACTATGAAGGTAAGTACGAAGAAGATGATGGCAAGCAAGGGCTACAAACCCTGTTGTCGCGCAACAAACCCTTTACCGCACTGGTGTGCGCAAACGACTGGATGGCGTCAGGCGCAATGAGTTGTGCGCGGGACTTAGGCATGAAACTGCCCTACGACCTCTCTATTATCGGTTTTGATGACGCTGTATTCGCGCACCACGTTTACCCGCGCCTCACGACCGTTAAAAACCCTATTTATGAGATGGGTGAGATGTCTGCCCGGGTTATTCTCAATGCGGTATACGGCGAATCATTACCTGTTAAAACCTTGTTCGACCCCAAATTGATTTTGCGAGAGTCGACCATTGTCTGTCAGGCCGGAGAATAAATAGCTCATACCGCACCCCTGCTGTAACAAAATTTAGCAACCTCTTAAGGCGCTTTATAATGTGTAGCAGCAGGAATGAAGATTAAGCCCCATCCTCAATTGCTAAATAGTCTCGTAAGGCATGCCGACGTACTGACGAGCGATAACTTCCTGCCCCGCGCGATGAGAGAGGTAAAAATCCAGCTCCGATTGCATGAACCGATCGAAAATTCTCTTTTCCATTCCATTGATTTCTTCTTGGTTAAAATCATGCAGCATATTACTCATCCACCAAGAAAAACGTTCTCCATGCCACACCCGTCGAAGCGCTATATCTGAATAGCGTTGGGCTGCGCCTTTTTCACCGTGAATGTATTCCTTAGTTAGCAATTTGTACAATGTATAAACATCAGAGGCTGCCAGATTAAGTCCTTTAGCGCCGGTGGGAGGAACAATATGTGCAGCATCACCAACCAAGAATAAATTGCCCCATTGCATTGGCTCACATACAAAACTTCGCAAAGGAGCAATACTTTTCTCAATACTGGGACCAGTAACCAGTTTATCTGCAGTTTCTCTTGGAAGCCGCTTCTTCAGCTCCTCCCAAAATCTCTCGTCACTCCACTCTTCTACTTTGTCACTTAGTGGCACTTGCAGATAATAGCGGGAACGTGTTTCAGAACGCATGCTTGCAAGTGCAAATCCCCGCTCGGTTTTGCAATAAATAAGCTCGTCACTTACCGGAGGTGTGTCACTGAGTACGCCGAGCCATCCAAAAGGGAACACCCGCTCATGCTCGGTGCGCACGTCTTCGGGAATAGTTTTACGGGAAACGCCATGGAAGCCATCACATCCGGCAATAAAATCGCACTTCAACGTAAATTGCTTCCCTTTTTGCGCAAAAGTCACATACGGTGATCCAGTTTTTACATCGTGAAGCTGTACATCGTCAGATTCGTAATATGTAACCAGCCCTTTATCATGTCTGGCTTCCATCAGATCACGTGTAATCTCTGTTTGACCATAACACATAACAGCGCTACCACTTGTTAAGTCTTCCAGATCAATACGATATCGTTTTCCGTAATAGGCGATATCAAAACCAGTGTGCACATGCCCTTCCGCATCCATGCGTTCACTAACACCCGCTTCTCTGGCTAAGTCAACAAACCCTTGCTCAAGAATACCAGCGCGAATTCGCCCCAGAATGTATTCACCAGAAACCCGGTCAATGATGATGTTCTCAATACCCTGCTTCGCCAGTAACTGACCAAGTAATAGTCCAGAAGGACCCGCTCCGATAATAGCAACTTTCGTGTTTATAACTTGAGTTTCTTGCATTTTTCTCTCCAGGCATATTGCAATACTCCAGATAATGCTCGCTTTAGAGGTTTTTTTTAATTCAGTTATGACGCAAATTATTGTACTTTTTAATCATTGCTCATTTTAAGGGTTACCCATGTCGGATCCAGCAATACCGTTTTATCATCTTTACGGCGAGTCATTTATCAGAGATGACCCGGGTTTTGTACATGTAGAAGATATTGCAAGTCGAAGCCGGGGATTGGGGTGGGAAATCAGCCCGCATCGACACAACCAGTTGGCGCAAATCGTGTGCGTATTTGACAATACCTGGCAGGTTGACCTCGATGACCAGAAGCTCAGCCTTGCAGGGAATTGGGCAGTCGTCATTCCGCCGGGTACGGTTCATGGATTTCAATTCTCACAAGGCACTAACGGATATGTCCTGTCAATTAATACCGATGTTATTCGCGCGGACGGATCTGAAGAATCGCGATTAGATATTCATGGCTTAATTTGGCAACCTCAGGCTACTGAGTTTAACGACAAAAGTCAGGCCGACCGCTTTCATACTTTGTTGTCTTTGCTTAGTGATGAAATGGAAGTACATGATGTTAATCACGCATTTGCCGCAAGCAGGCTGCTTCAGTTAATTTTCCTCACCCTTTCCCGCCAGCAAAAAAGAAACGCTATAAACGCCGGAAACACCCGCAACGAAGCACGGGTTCTAATGGGGTTCAGAGAATTAATCGACGCGCATGCTCAAGATCACCTTAGCGTGGACCAATACGCTGAAAAACTGCATGTTTCAGTAGCAACATTAAATCGTGTTTGTCAAAATTTACTGCAAGATTCCCCAAAGCGAATTGTCCATCTTAAACTAATAGGCGAAGCCAAAAGGCGCCTCATCTATACCCGACAGACTATCGATGAAATTGCACAGACACTGGGGTTCAAAGACACGCCTTACTTTTGCAGGTTCTTTAAACAATTTACCGGAACGACAGCCGGAGCTTTCAGAAAAAATAGCGCTATCAGCTAACGTGTTATCTGAATTTGTTGATTGGATTTTCTCAAGCTTCACATCGGTGTGAGAGTAACCTCAGGAATTCTGACTGGATCCGCGTTGGCTGCCAGTCTTTGTGCAAAGTATATCCGATATTTCTCTCAGTACCCGGCAGATGCAATGGGCAAGTGGCCAGCAGTCCAGCTTCAACTTCGGGCGCAATCTGACGCGCAGGCAGCAGTGCGACGCGTTCGCTACTTAGCAAAATGCCGCGTGTCGCGACCAATGAACTACATTCAATAACATCTTTGGGCTCGGGCAGATGGCGTTCAGAAAAAAGACGTCCAAATACGGCTCTTGACGGCGTGCCTGTGCGCGGTGCTATCCATTTGCAGGAAGCAAGCGCTTGGGCGGACAAATCAGACACTGTGGCAAGAGGATGCTTTGCCCTGACTACTAAACAAAGATCATCGGAAAATAATCTGTGCTGCACAATGTCGGCACTGGGCAGAGGAGTTCGCAGAGCACCGACGATAAGATCAAGCTGGCCATGCAACAACGCGTTAATTTGCTCGTCGTACGGACCATCCACTATGCTTACCTGTGCTTGCGGGTAGCGCTCGAGCAGACGCAAAACCGTTTCAGGTACGATAGACGTCAAAGCCAATGGCAGGCTTCCTATTCGCAACGCACCGTTAAGCAAGCCCGTGATCTCATTCAGCTCATCAACCCCCTGATGTAGCTCGGTAAAGTACAAGCTTACATAGCGACTGAGTTGTTTTGCCCGCCACGTGGGTTCAACACCTTTAGGCGCACGGTGAAATAGTGTCAGCTCACACAGATCCTGCAAATCTTTTATGGTTCGATGTAGCGTTGGCTGGGTCAGTCCCAACCTCACCGACGCAGCCGTATAACTTTGCAATTCGGTAATTGTAACTAACGCCTGAAGCTGCCGGGCGGTGACATTGCGAACGAAAGACTGAATTTTACTCTTGTCATTAGTAAAGCAGGCAGACGCACAACTGCGTAAAAAACCAATTGCCCGTTCAACGCGACGCAGAAAAGGGTCCCCGGCCGGTGTAACGAACATGCCAGAGTTAGTGCGCTCAAAAAGAGAATGTCCCAGTTGAGCCTCCAGTTTATTGATCCCCTGAGTGATTGCAGACTGGGTTAGATAAATGTGACGTGCAGCCTCAGTAATGGTACCCGTTTCTTTTACTTCAATTGCACTTAGTAGATGTCTGACGTTAAACATTGCCCGCCCCAAAACTCATTATAGAAAATTCTAATACCAAAAGACGATCTTCTAAAGTTATTTTTACAAATGAGTAACGCATACTGTTTAGTAGCTTACAACTGAGGCAAATAGTATGACGGTATGCATTACTCACACACCAAGGCCAAGCGCACAGACTTGCGCTAATTATGAAGGCGCAGAAGTTGCTACTGTGCATGAAGCACAAGGCAGAAAGGGCTTACTCGCAACTTACATGCGACCGATTTACTCGCCAGCCAGTATTGCCGGCCCAGCGGTCACTTGTCAGGTAGCTCCGGGCGATAACTGGATGATTCATGTAGCGGTTGAACAGTGTCAGCCAGGAGACGTCTTAGTTGTCTCACCGACCAGCAACTGTACTGACGGTTTCTTCGGTGACTTGCTCGCCACATCATTGAAAGCCAGAGGCGTAAAGGGTCTCATCATAGACGCTGGAGTTAGAGATATAGCCGCCCTGGAAGAAATGAATTTTCCCGTATGGTCGAGAGCGATATCCGCGCAGGGCACCGTTAAAGAAACACTTGCCAGCGTTAATGTGCCGACAGTTTGTGCCGGTGCACTTATTCATCCAGGAGACATGATTGTTGCCGACAGCGACGGTGTTGTTGTTGTGGCCAGAGCGGATGCCGACGCTGTTCACGAAAAGGCACAGCAACGACTTGCTGCCGAGGAAGAAAAGCGCGTACGTTTAGCGTCAGGGGAACTCGGTTTGGATATTTACAAAATGAGAGAGCGACTGGCTGATAAAGGCCTGCGTTATGTTAAGTATAGCGGCGAGGAATAACTGTTGAGACCAATTCCGTGCAGTATCATGCGAGGGGGAACTTCAAAAGGCTTATATTTTTTAGCTGAAGACTTGCCCACAGACCCTCAGATAAGGAATAAGGTGTTACTTGCCGCAATGGGTTCACCTGATCCTCGTCAGATTGACGGTGCGGGTGGAGGCCATCCACTGACCAGTAAGGTGGCCATCATTAGTCCATCCTCGTCAAGTGAAGCCGATGTAGACTACCTGTTTTTGCAGGTAGTTGTAGATAAAGCTGAAGTCAGCGATACGCAGAACTGCGGCAATATTCTGGCTGGGGTCGGTCCTTTTGCTATCGAGCACGGACTGGTAGAAGCCAAAAATGAAGTGACTCCGGTTCGAATTCGCATGGTGAATACAGAGTCCGTTTCGTGTGCTTACGTTGCCACGCCCTCCGGAAAGGTTTGTTATTCTGGCGATGCCAAAATTGACGGTGTCCCCGGCACTGCTGCGCCTGTTCCCCTTGAGTTTCTCAATGTAGCTGGTGCTAGTTGTGGCGCGCTGTTTCCTACGGGCAACCCGAAAGATACTGTTGAAGGCCTGGAAATTACCTGTATCGACAATGGTATGCCGGTGGTTTTAATAGATGCTAAATCTCTGGGCCTTAAAGGTAATGAGTCACCTGCGGTTTTGGAATCGGATAAAGAGTTGAAAGCCCGTATCGAATCACTGCGGCTTGCTGTCGGCCCTATAATGAACCTTGGAGACGTTAGTAAAAAAACCGTCCCTAAAATCAGCATTCTTTCAGCACCTCTGCAAAGTGGTGTGCTAAACACCCGCACCTTCATACCTCACAGGGTACATGAAGCCATTGGTGTGCTTGGCTCTGTCAGTGTGGCAACAGCTTGTATGCTTGAAGGCACAGTGGCGAACCCATACCTTGGCGTGGAGGTGAGCCCTAAAATGCAAATTGAAGTTGAGCATCCCACAGGACAATTCTGCGTCGAAATGGAAGTACAGGGCAGTGACAGTATTGAACACTTTACTATTCGCCGCTCGGCATTACTTCGAACTGCCCGGTTAATTATGCGTGGCGAAGTATTTGTTCCAGACAACGCATTCTCAACATCAACTTAGAAACGAATGATAGCCGACTGCATGCTACACCAAGATAAACCTTACAAAAGGATAACCGGATGATTATTGATTGCCATGGACACTACACGACAGCACCAGAGCCGCTGTCATTGTTTCGTGAAGCTCAGCTAAATGCCTACAAGAATGGTCAGGCACTGCCTGAAGTACCTTCTATCAGCGATGACCAAATTTGCGAAAGTATTGAAAAAAACCAGCTCAAACTGCTAGACGAAAGAGGGCTGGATATGACAATTTTCTCACCACGAGCTTCTGCGATGGCGCACCATGTGGGGGATGAAGCGGTTTCCAAACAATGGACCCGCGCCTGTAATGACCTGATAAGACGCGTTGTAGACCTCTATCCGCAACGATTTGTTGGCGTGTGTCAGTTACCTCAATCCCCAGGCGTATCGATAAAAAACTCTATCGAAGAATTAGAGCGCTGTGTCAACGAGCTGGGGTTTGTAGGTTGCAACCTCAACCCGGATCCTTCCGGCGGCCACTGGACATCCGACCCACTTACAGACCCAAGCTGGTATCCTTTTTATGAAAAAATGGTAGAGCTGGATGTACCTGCAATGATCCATGTATCAGGATCCTGCAATCCGAATTTTCACGCCACGGGTGCGCACTATATGAATGCAGACACCACCGCATTCATGCAATTCCTGCAGGGGGATTTGTTCAAAGATTTTCCGCAGTTGCGGTTTATCATCCCACATGGCGGTGGTGCAGTACCTTATCACTGGGGGCGCTATCGCGGGCTTGCAGATATGCTCAGCAAACCGCCATTGGCTGAGCACGTAATGAAAAACGTGTATTTTGATACATGCGTTTATCACCAACCGGGAATCGATCTTTTATTCGATGTAATAGATATTGATAATATCCTGTTTGGTTCTGAAATGATCGGTGCAGTACGAGGCATTGACCCAACTACTGGCTTCTATTTTGACGATACCAGACGATACATTGAACAACTTGCCCTCAGCGACGCACAGCGGGCACAAGTATTTAGCGGCAATGCTCGCCGGGTATACCCTCGTCTTAATCAACGCTTAAAGGGAATGGGGTTATGAGTAAGTTTACGCCTGATGCCGACTGGTTGCACTGGCACAAATCACCTGTAAAGCCCGACTTTGTGGCGCCGGATGGTGCGGTAGACGCCCACTGCCACGTCTTTGGTCCTGGCGACTTATTTCCCTTTGCACCAGAGAGAAAATACACACCTTGCGATGCATCTAAAGATCAACTCTGGGCGTTGCGCGACCACCTGGGTTTTAGCCGCAATGTTATTGTTCAGGCGACGTGTCACGGCGCTGACAATCGCGCCCTGGTCGATGCGTTGCAGGCCTCTCAAGGTCTTGCCAGAGGTGTGGCTACGGTGAAACCAGATATTAGCGATGCTGAACTTGAAGCCTTGCATCAAGCAGGTGTCAGAGGGGTGCGCTTTAACTTTGTTAAACGCCTGGTGGACGCACTGCCGTTTGACAGCTTGCTTTCAATTGCAGAGCGAATAAAAGCACTCAACTGGCACATTGTTATCTATTTTGAAAGCCAGGATTTGGCTCAGTTTTACGACTTTTTCACCAGTTTGCCGACAACGGTTGTTGTAGATCATATGGGCAGACCGGATGTAAGTAAGCCCGTTGATGGCCCTGAGTTCCAGTTATTTCTCAAACTGTTAGAAGAAAATGAAAATTTCTGGTCCAAGGTAAGTTGTCCAGAGCGGCTTTCTTTGGCGGGCCCATCTCAACACTACCTGGATGTGGTACCCTTCGCCCGAACCGTTGTTGAGCGATTCGAAGACAGAGTTTTGTGGGGGACTGACTGGCCACATCCAAATATGAAAAGTCATATGCCAGATGATGGCAAGCTTGTAGACATGATACCGGCGATTGCCCCGACTGAATTATTGCAGCGAAAACTGCTTGTGGATAACCCACTGCGTTTATATTGGGCAGACTAAGTTCTGCTGCTATTCGCTAATCACAATCAACAAAAGAGAGTGTAAAGATGAAGATTATTGTAGTAGGCCCAGGTGCTTTCGGCATTAAACATCTGGACGGACTAAAGAACATTGATGACGTTGACGTCGTCGGCCTGGTGGGCAGAAATGCAGAAAAGACCCAGCAAGTAGCAGACGATTATAATATTCCTAACACCTACAGTACCCTCGAAGACGCGCTACAAAGCGACGCAGATGCCGTGATTCTTTGTACCCCGACTCAGCTTCACGCCGAACAAGCTATTCAGTGCATGCGTGCAGGTAAGCATGTTCAGGTAGAAATACCATTGGCAGATAGCTGGGAAGACGCTCAGGCTGTAATGCAGGTACAACAAGAAACCGGTTTGCAATGTATGGTAGGCCATACACGCAGGTTCAACCCGTCGCACCAGTTAATACATAAAAAAATCAAAGCCGGTGAATTAAACATTCAACAAATGGATGTGCAAACGTACTTTTTCCGCCGGAAAAATATCAACGCTAAGGGTGAACCTCGCTCCTGGACTGATCACCTGTTGTGGCACCACGCCGCCCATACTGTTGATTTATTTGCCTATCAGGCAGGCTCTCCTATTGTTAAAGCCAACGCCGTTCAAGGACCTATTCATCCTGAATTAGGCATAGCAATGGACATGTCAATTCAGTTGCAGGCTGAAAATGGCGCGATTTGTACGCTATCGTTGTCGTTCAACAATGACGGACCATTAGGCACATTCTTCAGATATATCTGTGACAATGGAACTTACATCGCCCGCTATGATGACCTGGTTGACGGCAAAGAAACCCCCATTGATGTATCAAATGTCGATGTATCAATGAATGGTATTGAGCTTCAGGACCGAGAATTTGTGGCCGCTATCCGCGAAAACAGAGAGCCGAACGCCAGCGTATCCGGCGTATTAAGCTGCTATCGAATACTTCATCAGTTGGAACAACAACTCAACAGTTAAGTAGGCAAAAAGGAGCAATGATGCATCAACGGCAACTTGCAGGTAAGGCAGTGTCAGAAATAGGCCTTGGCTGCATGAATTTAAATCATGCATATTCGGGGTTTGTAACTGAACAACATGCTCAAAAGCTGCTGCAAAAGGCCTTCGAGCTCGGTGTAAACCACTTTGACACCGCTGCATTATATGGGTTTGGAGAGAACGAAGCGCTGCTTGGACGGTTATTAAAGCCATTCCGAAAAGACATTTTTCTGGCCAGTAAATGTGGCATGACTGGCGTGAACGGTAAACGCGTGATAGATGGGCACCCCGATACGTTAGCCAAAACACTCGACGCTGCTCTGAGAAGCCTGGATACAGACTTTATTGATTTATACTATTTGCATCGCATTGACCCTAACGTGCCCATTGAGGAAAGTGTGGGTGCGTTAAGTCGCATGGTTGAGGCAGGAAAAATAGGTGCAATTGGTCTGTCGGAAGTCTCAGCCGAGACGCTTCAACGCGCCTATGACGTGCACCCTATTGCCGCAATGCAAACAGAGTACTCGCTATGGACGAGAAACGCAGAAATTGCGGTACTCGACAAGTGCAAGGCGCTGGGTGTTGATTTTGTCGCTTTTAGTCCGTTGGCGAGAGGTTACCTCACTGGTAAATTAACCGACCCTGAGGCATTGGATAAAAGTGATATCAGACGGAATATGCCGCGTTTTCAGGGACAGAACTGGCAAGATAATTTGGCATTGCTCGTTCAATTCGAGGAACTTGCCAGAGAAGCGTCGTGTACACCAGCTCAGTTAGCCTTGAAATGGGTATTGGCCCAAGACGATTGTATACATGCGCTACCAGGGACCCGCTCTATAGCCCATTTAGAAGAAGATCTTGAGGCAAGTCGCCTTGATATTGAGAGTCACATTCTCGAGCGGGCGGGTGATCTTATAAATCAAAATTCTGTGCATGGGCCGCGTTACCCTGCGGGCGCGCAAGCAGATATAGACACAGAAGATTTTGCCCCTCAGTAATAAGAACCACTGTAAGGCGAGTGCTAATCGTCGTGAAAACGCACGCGTTTAGTCACCTGGCCTTGCAGTTGGCCTTTTGAGCGTGGTTTACAAGTTCTGTTTTAAGACATTATCCCCTGGCCTGACGGCGAAAGGCTGCAGGGCTTTCCCCTGTCTGCCGCTTAAAGAACTTGTTGAAGTAACCTGGTTCTGAAAACCCTAATCTGTCTGCGACAGACGCCACTGTCAGGTCAGCGAAAATAAGATATCGCTTTCCCTCCACCAATATTTGTCTGTGAATCATTGATAGCGCGTTAGTATTCTCCAGTTGACGGCAAATCTGATTTAAATGCGTACTACTGACTCCTATTTGCCGCGCATACCAGTCAACCTGATGGTGTTGCGTAGCGTGGCTTTGGATGAGTGCTTTGAACTGTGCCAACTTTCGCTCAGGCTTGCTTAAAGCGCGGCTGTCAGCGCTTTGTGCGGGCGAAAGTCTGACAATATTAATAACAAGCTGCTCAAGCAGGGATTTTTGCATGGCATCTGAAAGCACTGGTCGTTCAGATTGCTCCACGTACAAACTGTGACATAGTTGCTCTAACACCTGTACCTCTGAAAGCTGATACAACACAGCTTGCTCGTTGTTGCCCCAGTTTGCAGGTACCGCACCTATTTGCTTTAGCATTACACTGGCCACAGATACCACGAATCCCTCACACCCCGGCCGCCACTCAAAGCCATGCATTAGATTGCCTGGTATCACAAGCATACACGGCGCACAAAGCGCGACACGTTTCGCGTCAAAGTAAGCCGTTCCAGCACCAGAAGTGAGTAGAAAAACCTGATCTATATTGTTGTGTCGATGAGGCTGTATAGACCAATCGTGCAATTTGCTGCGCTGAGCCAATGGTTCACAATGAATAAGTGCACTGAACTCTTTCCTGTCAGCATAGAAATCAACAAACTCTAACGAACCTGCGGTATGGGCCATTTTCTATAAAATTAACCATTAAATAATGTATATAACCCTTATTTTAGCAGTTTTTCTATTTAAAATGCAGGTATGTTCAATAACGAGATGCTTCTATGAACTGGCAAAAACGTGATTACGATGATATTCCCGGCACGTACGTGTTTGATGGCAAGCGTGCCAACCCTTCCTACGCGCTGAATAAACTTTTTTACTCTTTTAACGACGAAGCCAACCGAGCAGAATTTGATGCAGATCCCTCTGCATACTGCGACAAGTTGGGGGTTAAGGGCGAATACAAAAAAGCCGTGGTTGAACAAGACTTTCTGGCCATGGTGCGTATGGGCGCCAATATCTACTATCTTGCCAAAATGGCTGTTCCACGTGGTATGTCTGTGCAAGATGTTGGTGCAGCCTTTCAGGGCATTACTACCGCTGAGTTTCAGCAACACCTGGCAGACAAAGGCAAGGATTTAAGCGAGAAACTCAACAATCGAGGAGACTACTGGAATGGCTAAAATTATTGGTGGTATCACAAGTTCCCATATACCTGCAGTGGGAAATGCTATATCTCAGGGTCTAACTCAGGAACCTTATTGGAAACGATTTTTCGATGGTTATGGTCCGGCAAAAGAATGGCTGGAAAAAGCCAAACCGGACGTTGTAATAGTGGTTTACAACGATCACGGTCTCAACTTTTTCCTGGACAAGGTTCCCACATTTGCCCTTGGGTGTGCCGACATCTATGAAAACGCAGATGAAGGCTGGGGCCTGAAACCCGTTTCGCCCTTTAAAGGCAATGCTCCGCTATCCTGGCATATTGCTGAATCTTTGGTAGAGCAAGAATTTGATATCTGTACGTGTCAGGAAATGAAAGTCGACCATGGTTTCGTCAATCCGCTACGCGCCCTCTATGGCGACTGTGACGTTTGGCCCGTTGAAGCGATCCCACTGGCAGTGAATACAGTGCAACACCCTGTACCAAGTGCAGCCAGGTGCCTGAAACTTGGCCGGGCACTGGGTAAAGCCCTTGAATCCTACCCAGAGGATACACGTGTTGTCATATTGGGCACTGGCGGTATGTCCCACCAGTTGCAGGGAGAAAGAGCAGGCATAATAGATGTTGAATTTGATCTGGAGTGCATGGATAAAATAGCCACCGACCCAGAGTGGATGGCGAACTTTTCCAACACTGAAATCATGCGCAGAGCAGGCACTGAAGGTATAGAAACTATTATGTGGCTGGTAATGCGTGGCGCATTGAAAGACGATGCAAAGACTATTCACAAACACTATCACGCGCCCATATCTAATACCGGTGCGGGCGTTTTAGTGTTAGACAACACGTAGCAGTATTAATTAGCGTTTTAGCCAAAATAAAGAACCGGTCTTGTTGGTTAAACAAGGCCGGCTCTTTTATTTTATCTAAATTAACCGCAGCAGCTTACCTGTTAACACTAGCCCGTTTGCTCGGCTACCATTTCCCTAAGCCATTTATGCAGTGGGTCGTTATCTAAACTTGGGTGCCACATCATTGACTCATTCAACGGCGGTGTTTTAAAGGGAATGTCATATATCTTGATGGGCAGATGCTTAGCATTGATTTCTGCCAAACGCTTTGGTGCCAAAGCAACTCTGTTAGTGTTCAATACGGTGAAAAACATACTGGAGAAATCATTTACGATAACTTCTACACGGCGATTAACTTCATCGCTATCAACCATCCACTTTTCAATACTCAGTTGACTCGCTTTCTCATAACCGATAGTGACATGACCAATTTCAGAGAACTGCTCCAGCGTTATTTCATCCCCTATTTCGCTATTATTTTTGTCTGCAATACACACGAATTCGTCAGTTAGGATTACCTCGGAAGAATAACCGCTAAGCATGAATGCTGACGGCGCTATGATGATATCGGCTCCCTGTTTGGCTAACGAGTCTAAATCTCCCGCGAAAGTCGACATAAATTCAAAGGTAATGTTGGGCGCAGCCTTATTCACTTTTGCCAATAACTCAGCGATGACAACTTGCATAACGTAATCTGATGCTATGATTTTAAAATTGCGATTGGACAGTTCGGGCGTATTTATCTTCTTATCGATAATACGATTTCTGATAGTACTTAACACTTCACTGACAGGTTGCTGCATTTCAGCCGCGAAGGGCGTAATGTGCATCTGCTTGCCCATTTGGACAAGTAAATCATCATCAAAATAGTCTCTCAAACGAGATAAAATACCACTTGTTGCTGACTGCGAAAGGTGTAATCGATACGCACTTTTCGTGATATTTTTTTCCTCTAGCAAAACTTCTAACGCAACCAGCAGGTTTAAGTCTAGTTTTTCGTACCGCATTTCTACCCCGGAAACTTCATCTACTAATTTTTGTACCAACGGTTTTTGAGATATGACGTATCGGCACAAACGATTTTTGCTTAGTGACTCCGAATAATACCATCTTCTATTAACAATAATTAAAACTTTTAATTACGAAGAGACTTTATTAAATGAAGTTAGCGTCACTCAAAGGCAATGGACCAGATGGCAAGCTAGTACTTGTTTCTAAAGACCATAGCTTGTGCACAGAAGTTAATGATATTGCTCCTACGATGCAGTTCGCAATGGATAATTGGGATTCGTGTTACGAGAAACTCAATGCGCGATACCAAGCACTTAACACCGGAGTCGAAAGCAATGCTGCTCCCTTTCAGCCCCAGCAATGTTTAGCGCCACTACCACGAGCCTGGACCTGGCTTGATGGCTCTTGTTATTTGAATCACGGCCACCTAATGCAAAGAGCCTTCAACTTAGATCCTATTGAAGGCGCCGACATATATCCCTTGGTTTACCAGGGCTCAGGTATTTCCTTTAGAGGAGCACGCGAACCTCTCTATGCCGCCAAAGAAGAGCACGGTATCGATTTTGAAGGTGAGTTCGGCGTAATAACTGGCCATGTTCCTGTAGGCGCATCACAAGAAGAGGCCAAGCAGAGCATTCGTCTGGTCGTCATGTTAAATGACGTCAGTTTCCGTGCCCTTGCCCCCCGCGAAATGAAAACGGGGTTCGGCTTCGTACAAGCAAAAGGCGATACAGCCTTCGCACCTATTGCCGTTACGCCAGATGAACTTGGTGAGCATTGGCAAGATTCAAAGGTCTGTGCTCCTTTAGAAATCCATCGAAACAACGAGTGGTTTGGTGCACCAGACGGCGCAAAGATGTTCTTTGGATTTGACCAACTCATCGCACATATTGCTGTAGCACGAAGCCTTCTCCCTGGCTCTGTTATTGGATCAGGCACGGTATCTGACAACACGCCGAATAAAGGACAAGCCTGTCTGTCAGAGCTCCGCGCAAAAGAACTTGTTCAATTTGGCGAGCCCAAGACGCCTTTCTTAAAAGTGGGCGAAACAATAACGATGCGAGCGCTGGATAAAAATGGATCCAGCTTATTTGGCGACATTATCCAAGACGTTGAGTTGGAGACCTCAAATGTTTAACCCAAGAGAATACGAAATTATCGATTTGTCGGTAACGTTAGACAATAACCCACACACCGACCCACCGCCTTTATTGCCCAAAATCGATTACATGGACCACCAGGAAGGCTGGCCCGAAATGGCGTCAATGTTTCCGGGGCTGACCCTTGATCAGTTACCTGGCAACGAATCATGGGCGGCAGAAAGACTTGCAATAACCACCCATAGCGGCACCCATATGGATGCACCCTGGCACTATGCCTCAACTACTGATGGCGGTAAGCCTGCATTCGGTATTGATGAATTGCCCCTGGAGTGGTGTTTCCAACCGGGCGTAAAGCTGGACTTTCGCGACTTTGAAGACGGTTACATTATTACTGCCAGCGATGTGGAAAAAGAGCTGCAACGCATTAATCACGATTTACAGCCGCTGGACATTGTTGTGGTTAACACCCGTGCAGGCGAGATATTTGGTCAACCAGGTTACTTAGACGCAGGGGTCGGCATGGGCCGCGAAGCCACAATGTATTTGCTTGAAAGAGGCGTAAAAGTGGTGGGCACTGACGCCTGGAGTTGGGACGCTCCCTTCAAATACACACGTGAACGCTTTGCCGAGACCGGCGATGCATCCTTAATTTGGGAGGGCCATAAAGCAGGTCGGGATATTGGTTACGGTCAAATGGAAAAATTGAGCAACTTAGAAGCGTTGCCCGCAACTGGATTTTTGATCTCTTGTTTTCCTTACAAAATTAAACACGCCTCTGCAGGCTTTGTTCGCGCAGTTGCATTTATAAAAAAATAAATTATCAGAGCTAACTTGGCGCATTTGCGCCGCAGAAAAATCAGGAAACTACAATGTTTAAATATTTCCCGACAAACTATGTTTGGAACCTGTCAGTCGACCTGGCCATAGAAATGGGTGCACGTATTGGCGAAATTGAAGAAATGTGTGCGCCATTAAAAGAAGCGGCAAAACAACCCGACAAAGAAGGTGTGCAGGCATTTCGTGATACCTGGGCAAAAATGGCAAATAAACTCGTCGAGCTTGCTGAAGAAGATGAAAGCCGAGGCCGATTGTTTTCAGCGGCTGAAAAATACAACCGTGCTTCCTCGTACTTAATTACGTGCGAACGCCTACAAGCCCACAAAGCGCCAGGACGCCTTGAGTTGTATAAGCATCAGCTCGAGCTTTTTCAAAAATCTATTACCCTGGGCAAAGAAAACTGCGAGCGCGTGGAAATTCCTTATGAAGGCAAACACATATCAGCACTGTATGTTAGAGCTGAAAATGTAGAAGGCCCCGCCCCCGTGTTAATCCAAGTTAACGGCTTAGACTCAACCAAAGAAATGAAATATCGCGTTGGCTTACCAGGTTGGCTTGCCAAGCGTGGGGTTTCTTCGTTGATTTTAGATCAGCCTGGAACAGGTGAAGCGTTAAGACTGCAAGGCCTTCACGCCCGTTACGACAGCGAGCACTGGACGTCTCCAGCTGTTGATTGGCTTGAACAGCGCGAAGAGATAGACAGCAATCGCATTGGCATGGAAGGCGTATCGTTAGGCGGTTATTTCTGCCCTCGCGCCGTCGCTAACGAGCCACGTTTAGCCTTGGGTGTATGCTGGGGTGCAAACCATGACTGGCGTGATGTTCAGAAGCGCCGCTTAGAAAAAGAGGGTGACTTCCCGGTACCGCATTACTGGGCACACGTGAAATGGGTATGGGGTGCAGAAACCATGGAAGAATTCATGGAAATCGCCGAGAAAGTTCACCTAGACGGGCAAGTTGAAAAGATCAAAGTGCCATTTTTGGTCACCCATGGTTCGAAGGACTCACAAATCCCTCTTAAATGGGCAGAAAGAACCTATGAGCAGCTTGTAAACAGCCCGAAACGAGAACTTAAGATTTTTACCGAGCGAGAAGGTGGTGTTCAACACTCGAGTTTCGATAACAGTGCTAACGCGGGTCAATACATCGCGGACTGGGTTGCTGAAACTTTTAACGCGCGTACTGCCTAGAAGGAAAAAACGATGAATATTATTGGCTTAGACAAGCTAGTCTTTGGTGTAGATGACACAAGCGCAACCACACAATTCGTTTTGGATTATGGCCTTAAACAAGTAGATGAGCACAATTTTGTTGCTCAAGACGGAACCGGCCTAGAAATTCGGTTGAAAGACGACCCTTCATTACCTGCACCGTTAGAAACCGGCGCTAGCATTAGAAAAACGGTTTACGGTGTTCCTGATCAAGCGAGTTTAGATGCCATTAACGCTGAATTGTCTAAAGACAGAGAAGTAAAAGTACTTTCTGACGGAAGTATTGAAGCTGTCGACGATTTAGGCTTTGTATTAGGTTTTCAAAT
This sequence comes from Alteromonas sp. AWQ4_252, assembly GCF_056158205.1. Taxonomy (NCBI): domain Bacteria; kingdom Pseudomonadati; phylum Pseudomonadota; class Gammaproteobacteria; order Alteromonadales; family Alteromonadaceae; genus Alteromonas; species Alteromonas sp. AWQ4_252. The sequence continues at coordinate 557,726 of NZ_JBSWSV010000001.1, forward strand.
TACCCTTCGCAACACAACAGACTTACGGTCAGAAAAAATAAATGCGCCGGGCGATATTAACCGTGGCGTGAATGTGAACGGAGTAGACGAATCAACGCCACCGAAGATCCACTCATTATCTCACGTTGTATATTTTGTGCCTGACTCAGCCGCTATGGAACAGTTCTACGAGCAGCGCCTGGGCTTTAAAACCACTGACCGATTTAATGGTGTTGGGGCGTTTATGCGCCCGGCAGGTACAACGGACCATCACACGTTGTTCTTTATAAAGACCCCACCTCACATGAAGGGTATTGAGCACTTTACGTTCCACCTTGGCGGCCCGACTGATGTTGTCAGGGCGGGCACAAACATGGTGAACAAAGGTTATCAGAGCTTTTGGGGGCCCGGTCGCCACATTTATGGGTCGAATTGGTTTTGGTATTTCAAAAGTCCGTTTGGTTGCAATATGGAATTTGATGCCGATATGGATCAGCATGACGATACGTGGCAGGAGCGCGCAGCGAACATGGGGCCAGACTACTCTCAAATCTTTTTGTTAGAACATAGAGAGAAGTGGGCACCTTCAGGTGGACCACCTGCTAAATAGACTGCCGTTATGGACGAACACTTAGTGTGCAGTACCCAAGAGATCCCGGAGGGGAAGGCAAAAGGGTTCAAGATAGGCGAAAATGGTAAAGATACGTTCTTCGTTACTCGAAAAAACAACCAGTTTTTCGCTTATTTAGATGTTTGCCCTCACTACAACAGTACTACACTTCCATGGAAACGACATGAGTACACTGATGTAAAAGGCGAGCATATTGTTTGTGCTGCACATGGCGCGCTGTTCGACATAGCGACGGGTGTTTGTATTCAAGGACCTTGTAAACATCAGCGAATTCAAAAAATACCCATACGAATTGAATCGAACCAACAAATTTGGATTTCAAAAAAAACAATAAAGGCCTTTAAATTATGAAATCAAGTGTGAGCAATGTTTTAATAATTGGGGGCGGTTTTTCAGGTATGACCGCCGCTATCGAATTAAGAAAGCGTAATATAGAAACAGACTTAGTAGAGATAGATGAAAACTGGCGTACAGACGGCGCGGGTATCAGCATTGGCGGTGCAACCTTACGAGCATTCAAAACGATTGGGATATTGGATGAATTTTTAGAGCAAGGTCATGCACACAACGGATTAGATTTGTTTGCGCCGCACGGTTTGCATTTAGCGCATGTCCCTACGCCCTCGGTTGCCAACGCTGAAGGCATACCAGGCGCAGGCGCAATTATGCGCCCTACCCTTGCGAAGATCCTTGCCGAGAAAACCTTGGCGTCTGGTGCGAATGTACGCTTAGGATGTACCTATAAAGAAATGGTTAATACCGACGAGGGAGTAGAAGTCAGTTTCACCGACGGTACGACCAAAACCTACGACCTTGTTATCGGTGCAGACGGCGTGCACTCGCAGGTACGTAAAGACGTATTTCCTGAAGTTGAAGCACCTAAATATATCGGCCAGGGTGTGTGGCGCGCCGTGCTGCCAAAACTTCCTGAAGTAAAAAATACGATGATGTGGGTGGGGCCACACCTGAAAGTTGGTGTTAACCCTATGTCTAAAGATGAAATGTACCTGTTTTTGACAGAAGACAAAAAGGAAAGGCCAAAATACGACCCTGCCACTTACGTTGAAAAACTAAAAGAATTAATGGGTACCTTCCCAGCCCCCATGGTTAAACAGTTCAAAGACATGCTTAACGAAGATTCACTCATTGATTTTCGAGCTCTGGGTAATCTTCTGGTACCGGCCCCCTGGCATAGAAAACGAGTGGTACTGATTGGTGATACTGTGGCCGCAACCACGCCACATTTAGCTTCAGGGGCGTGCATAGGCATTGAAAGTGCCATCGTTTTAGCTGAAGAGTTAGCAAAAGAGGTTTCAGTTGAACAGGCACTCTCTACTTTCATAGAAAGACGCTGGGAACGCTGTAGAATGGTCGTCGAAAATTCTGCTCGCTTATGTCAGATAGAAATAGAAGGTGGCGATAAAGAAGAGCATACTCAAATTATGCGCGAATCTATTATTGCTCTAGCACAGCCTATCTAATCTTTTAAAGTGCTTATAAAATAAAAGCTAGCAGTTTACTGCTAGCTTTTTTGCTTTAAATATAAAAAACTAAAACCTGTTAAAGTTAAAGATCCAATACCAGCTTTGTGCCCTTTGCTCGCGAACAGCACGGTGTCATTAAGGCGCCATCCGCTCTTTCTTCTTCGTTTAAAAACACATCGCGATGCTCTACGTCACCTTCCAGAACTTTAGTTACGCACGTACCGCAAACCCCTTCTTCACATGCGACAGGAAGAAAAATGCCGCTGTCCTCTAATGTGTTCAGAATGGTTTTGTCTGCGGGAACGTGAATTATTTGACCGGTACTTTTTATCTCGACATCAAAAGCTTTATCTTCGTCACTTTCAAGACTGCTTTTATCGATTGAAAAGTACTCTCGGTTTATTAGCGTGTCATTCCAACCAAGCGCAAGTGCACTTTCTATGACATCGTCAATAAACCGCTGGGGGCCGCATACATAAATAGGCATGCTGGTAGATTTACTTTTCAAGTAATCCGTTACGCTAAGTCGAGACGACTGAGCATCGTTAGAAAAATAGAACTGCGTATTTGGCAACCGCCTTATCCTATCGCCGTAAGGCATTGCAGAGGCATTACTCGCACACACACTGAACTCAAAAGGTAGCGCATTTTCCACACACAGCTCTGCCATTGGCAAAATAGGCGTAATGCCAATTCCTGCGGCAAGAAATAGTACTGTAGTATCCTTAGCGGGGTGGGTAAACGGGAAGTGATTTCTGGGTTCACTAATCTGTAACTCATGGCCTGCTTCCAACTCATCATGAATATACGATGAGCCACCACGGCTATTGCTTTCACGGAGAATGGCAATTTCATAGTCGCTATTGTCCGTAGCGCCACATAAGGAGTATTGCCTGAGTAACCCATTGGCTAAATGCAATTCTATATGAGCACCGGGTTCCCAGGGCGCCAGACCTGTACCATCAACGGCACTAAATTTAAGCCTTGTGATGTTATCGGTGAGCTTTTCTTTTAGTGTTATCTTTGCGTTTTGCATATACCTTATCTCCCGTGACTTAACGGCTTTCAGCTTTGATGGCGCGGGTTATCATTCTTCTGGCCATAACACCGCCAGAATCGATATCGAGCATGAGAAGCTGCCTGTCCGGATATAAGTTTAAGTTCTTCTGTTGCTCTTCTAAGATTTCCTGATCTTCCGCAAATACCGCACCCTGTTGCTGCTTAATTTGTTCGGTGAGTTCAGCATCATCAACTTTAAAATCTCGTGCCATGCCCCAAAAATAATGAATTGATTGATCTGATTCAGGTGTTATGAAGTCGACCACGATGCTGCCTGCTCTTTTCTCCGGCGCCGCGTTTATACCGCCCTCACCCGCCACAGCTACGCCCACTTCAATCATAATATGGCTGGGTAAGTCAAACCGACAAACTTGCCATCGGTCTACACTGCCTTCTTTTGGTAAATCATTGGCTTCCAAAGCCGCTTGCCAAAAGGGAGGGGCCACAATGTTTTCCATAAAGCGTGAGGTCACAACCTGTGCACCCTCAACTTTTGTATTTACTGGTGCTTCTTCTATTTCTGATTGTCCGATGCTTGTTGAGTGAACGTAGGTCTCGTGGGTGAGATCCATCAGGTTATCTACCATCAACCGATAATCACAGTTTATGTGATACAAGCCACCACCATAAGCCCAGTCAGGACTATCAGCCCAAAACAGATCTGGCAATGCATTTTCATCTGCGAGGTCTTGATCGCCCGGCCACAGCCAGATAAAGCCGTACTTTTCGACGACTTTAAAGGTTTTAATACAGGGAAATTTGTCTACTCGCTGCTTAGGCATAGAAAGAGTTTTACCCTCTTTTCCCATCACCAGGCCGTGATAACCACACACTAATTTGCCATTCTCAACGTAACCTAACGAAAGAGGAGCGCCACGGTGAGGACAAAAATCTTCAACAGCTACAACGGCTTGATTACTATCGCGAAAAAAAGCTAGCGGCACATCACAAATCTTGCGTGCTAACGGTTTGTCAGAAGTAACCTCATGTGAATAGCACGCTACATACCATGTATTCAGCGGATAAATTTTTTCTTGCATATCGTTGTCCCCATTCAAAATTGGATCCAATATATGCTATAACAAGTTAAAATCAAGTTATTTTAACGTAAATTGGATCCATTTATTGAATTACCTGTTAGTTGAGCCGTTAAGCCCCCTTGATAATCCCTACCTAGCCGGAAACAGGGCTTGAGTTGCACAGATTAAAAACGGTAAATTGGATCCAATTTCTATGGTTGTGAATGAATTATGAGCAAAACAAAAACGAGTCCAGCCGTTGTTAGTATGCTTCGGGAAAAAATCTTGATGGGTGAGTTTCCTGCTGGGAAGCGTTTAGCAGAAACGCAAGCTGCAGAAGCCCTGGGTGTATCAAGAACCCCGGTTCGTATTGCGCTGCGCTCTTTAGAGCAGGAAGGACTGCTTGAAAAGCTTCCAGCCCGAGGCTATCGAGTAAAAGAAGTCACCGTCACTGAAATTGCGAATTCGGTAGAAGTTCGCGGTGTATTAGAAGGACTGGCCGCCAGACAAGCTGTAGAAATAGGGTGCAGCGAGCAAACGATAGAACAACTGAAAACCTGCTTAGCAGTAGGTGACGCACTATTTGTTGGCGGCAGTATTGATGAAGCCGGCATAGAAGCGTATCAACAAATGAACGAAACGTTTCACGATATTATTATTAACGCAAGCGGAAACACGTCTATTAAAAGTGCGTTACAATTAAACGAACATTTTCCTTTTGCCTCGGTAAGTGCCATTGCATACGATCCGAATCAATTAGACAGAGAATTTCATCGTCTTAAATATGCTCATACCCAGCATCATGCTATTGCAGGTGCCATTATCAAAGGCCAGGGAGCTCGTGTGGAGGCTTTACTAAAAGAACACTCACTTGCCACTATCAATCATATCGATCTGTTTAATTCTAATACGTATAAGCTATACAAGCCCAATAAAACATAGGCCCTTCTTGCGTGAGGGCCTGCAAAACATAAAGTATCGGTTATTTTGCAACAAGCGGCTGCGCGTTCCTTGTTTTGACAAGCGCTAACAGCGCGGCCAAAAACGCGAACACCGCAAATAGCATCAACACATCATACAAGCTGCCAAACTCTGTCTGAAGCAAGGTAACCAAAATTGGCGCACTAAACTGACCTAAAAAAAACGCCCCGGTCCAAAGCCCTGTGCCTCTTCCACGAACGTTTGTTGGTAATACTTTTAATACCCAGCTTAGTGTAGTAGGTAATAATAAGCCAAAGCCCAAGCAGGCTATCACCACAGATAAAGAAGTCATAATCAACGCCGTTGAAACTGCCGCGCCCACATAACCCAGCGTAGCCAGCATTAAACCAATAGCGATTAACGCTGGGCCAGTTAACCCTCTGGCTTTTTTAAATGCGACAGACCCTAGCGCAACTCCGATATTCGCTGCGGCACCAATTCCCCCAATAATGCCTGGTGACACCTCGGCTGAAAGCGCCAAAATCTCTCCTAACTTAACAATAACGGTATAGAAGATTACACCGACAAATAACGTTGTTATTAGTAGTGGAAGAATGTCACGCCACGGAGTTCGCACGCCGGATGTGGTATCTTTTTCAGAAGCGATAGGTTCAAACAAAACCTGGTGCACTAAAACCGCTATTGGCAGGGCGAGAATATATAATAAGAAAGGGCCTCTTGAACCTAGTAGCTCTCCTAAGATCCCCCCACACGCGATGAGTACTATTGCACTAATACTGACACTGGCAATTTGTATTGTGATCCAACGCTGACGTGCTTTACCTGTGTAGTAATCTGCAATGAGTGCTGTTGCGACTGTCATAATGGCTGCCTCTGCCATACCTAACACCACCCGAGATAAAATAATATGGAACAGGTTAGTTAAAAAGAACGGAGCAAGCCCAATAAATGCATAGATAATTAGTGCAGTGAGCAACACTGGCTTTCGGCCAACCCTATCGGATAGCCACCCAGCGATGGGAGAAAACAGCGCCACACAAAGGGCGGGAATGGTCATTGCCACCGGTACTAAAAACTCAGCGCCTTCAATATAGGCAAACTCTTTCAAAAATAACGGTAAAACCGGTACTAAGGAAATGATTGCCATGGTGGGCATAATGGCCGCTAAAACCAGAATTACACCATGTTTAGATGCCGCTACACCCTGTTTATCTAAAGCAGTCATACAAGTACCCCTTCTGGTTTTTATTGTCTTTACCGCTTATCTCAATTGATAGTAATTTGCACGGGATCCGAAGCATAATCGTTCGCCTCGATATGCAGGTATTGGCAATGGCGATACCTGCCACATCGTTTTAGCATCAACCCGCCCTAAGGATTTCACTTATTTAACTAAGTTGTTTTGCAGCTAAAACCATGAAATAGATGAATAGAACAGTGAGATATTGTGAGACCAAAAAAGCGCTTGAGATCGTCTCGGAATCGACAGTAGGATTTTCAAACAAAGAGAAAAGCCGTTTAAGAAGCTGGCGCTGCCAAGCAGAGCCAGCTTAATGATGTTTAATAATCTAACGTTATAACTTCACTTTCTGCCCAGCCATAGCGCACCGCTTTGATGAAAAGCTTATTGTGCGCACTATCTGGTACAAAACTTTTATCATAAACTTGCCATACTTTGTTGTCATAGCTATAGCCTATGGATGCCCCTTCGGTTCTGGGCGTTATAAAAACTTTACCTGTAACTTCATCAATCTCGGCAACAGCAGGAAGGGTTGTTTGCTGCGAGTCATGACGATTTTCGTTATCTTGAATTAATACGCTTTCGTCAATCAAGTTGTAATCACTACCAAGATTACGCCAGTTATCCAGCTGCTCTCTGAAACGCGACAGGACATGCGCGTAATCCGGATTGCTAGCTAAGTTAACAAGTTGATCGGCATCTTTTGATAAATCATAGAGCTCTTCAGGCGCCTTGCTATCGAACCATTTTTTCTGCTGCTGTGTAAGCGTATTGCTCTCTTTAGCATTGTTCAACGCTTTAACTGATGACAACACGTTTCTGAACTGTATGTTTGTACCGTTTGGTTGTTCAGAAAAATTACGTACATACTGATATTTCTCATCTGAGACATAGTAAGAGCGAAGATCAGCAGAATCCATTCTCGCCCGGTCAGCGAAGATGTAATGTCGCTCAACCGGTGCGTCATCAGACAAGTCAATTCCCTGCATATAAGGTAACTTTTCAATGCCCGCGAAACCCAACAGGGTTGGCGCCAGGTCTTCAAAAGACACTAACCTGTCTATCGTTTGGCCACTTTCTGGCATCCAATCAGGTTTATATTTTTCAGGAATGTGCATGATCATTGGCACTTTAATGCCTGATACCAGTCCTTCACGCTTACTGCGTGGCAACGCATCGCCATGGTCGGTGGTGAATATAAAGATAGTATTGTCCCACAGTTTATCTTTCTTTAGATTCGCGATGACAGTTCCGACTTGTTGGTCCATCACCTCGATATTCTCATAAAATCTGGCGATTTCCTGCCGCGTTTCTTTAGTATCAACTAAATAAGGGGGCACCGTAATTTTATCTAAATCAGGTGTTTTGAACTGGTAATTAGCGCGGATCCCTTCACTTATTTGATTCATTTGCTGTAAATGAGGCGGCGTATTTTCGGGTATAAACAGCGCTGATTCGTGCGTAATAAACGGGTTTAAGTTCAGGAAAAACGGTTTACCCTGCAAGTCATGCGTTCTCCATGCCGAGGGCAATAGCGAGTCTTCAGGGTTGCGAACATTTCCGTTAGCACTCCAAATAGTAAAAGGTCCTATGCCAACGGCACCTTTGGCAAATTGGTAATCGGTTTTGATATCGTTATAAGTAAAGTACCCTTTCTTACGAAGTATTTCAGGATAGGCTTTGACCTGTGCGGGCGGAACGCCAAAATACTCTCTGTCGGCAGTACGCATATGTTGCAGGCCTACTCTGTGTGGCGGCGCGCCAGTGATAAGCCCCGCCCTGGATGGCGCACAAACACCAGCCATGGTAAACACGTTGTTGAACATTACGCCTTCGCTAGCCAAGCTGTCTAAGTTTGGCGTATGCGCGACGTCGTCACCATAAGCACCAAGACGCGCGCTTAAATCTTCTGCCACAACAAGTACGATATTCGGCTTTTCACTGTCTTGTTGCTCTTTAAATTCAGCGCTAATTACCTGTGACGAATTCGCCGCTAATAATGCTATCGCTATCAGTTTTCTTAACATCGCAATCTCCTTTAAAGCGGCTGGTGAATGGGGGTTTTCAATTCAAGGCGCTGTGTTGAAAAAATGTCCTCAGAAGAAGAGGCAAGATGCACTTCATATAACCCGGCCTCGGCGTACCAAGCGCTTTTTTCTGTATTAAACGACACGAGATCCTCTGCGTTGAGGGTAAACACTAATTCTTCTGAAGCTTTGGGCGCCAACAGCGTTGTTTTCGCAAAGTGCTTTAATTGCTTTTTAATAACGGTTTGCGGGCCTTGTGGCGCACCAATATAAAGCTGAACGACGTCTTTGGCTGGCATCTCTCCGGTATTAGTAACCGTTACCTTAACTTTCACCTCATCTGAAAAAGACGTGCTGCTTAAAGATACGTTTTGATAGCTAAAGTTGGCGTAGGAAAGACCAAAGCCAAAAGGGAATGCTACTGCTTGGTTAGCCGTATCAAAGTGCCTGTAGCCTACTTGTGTACCCTCGTGATAAATAACTTTAGAAGGTTGAGAGCCGGTTATGCCATTTGGCTCTGCTTCTTTGTCGGTAATAAAGCCAGGAAAGCCTTTATCTGATGGGTAATCCTCAAGCTTAAGTGGCCATGTTGACGCAAGCTTGCCCGACGGGCTTACTTCACCAGTAAGTATATCAGCCACTGCATTACCCGCTTCTTGTCCAGGTAGATGAGTAAGCAATATGGCGTCAGCTTTTTCTTTCCAGCTATGCGTCTCGATTACACCGCCAACATTTAAAAGAACGATAAAAGGTTTGTTTTTGGCCGAGAAAGCGTGTGATAGCACCGTTAAAAGAGACTGTTCATGTTCGGTAATATAAAAGTCATCACGCTCTCTATCAACAAACTCCCCTGAATTGCGCCCCACAGTAAAAATGGCTACATCGTGTGTTCGTGCAAGCTCTTCAGCAAGTGTTGTTGATATGTCTAATTCACCTAATGCAGGGCTTGGCATCATATCTGCTAAAGGATGATGTGAAACTGGCAGATTGGCGATTTCGGCAGCTATGTGTTTATCGTAACGTGCTGATAATTCCCCGTTAAGGTTAATTCCCGCGTTTTTAAGCCCTTGCGCTATTGAAATACTATAAGCCTCATGAACATCACCACTACCAGTGCCGCCAATCGCTGTTTGATACGAACTATTTCCGAGCAGCGCAACTGAAGCACCGGCCTGCAAAGGCAGTGCCTGTTGTTCATTTTTAAGCAGAACCATGCCTTCTGTGGCGATTTCGCGAGCGAGCTTGGCATGCTCTTGCAATGGCGGCTTGTTCGATACCGAGTTTTTCTTAAACGTGTGGGTTTTTACAATAAGATTCAAAATATTGTGAACATTGCGATCTAACACGGCCTCAGCTAATGCGCCGTTTTCAACAGCGCCTTTGATGATAGCATTTTGATGATCCATACCAGGCATCAGCAAATCATTGCCCGCATACATTTGTTTTACCGGATTATCACCGCCAAACCAATCCGTCATTACAACGCCATCAAAACCCCATTGATATCGTAAGAGATCCGTTAAAATAGCGCTGCTTTCTGATGTGTATTCGCCATTAACTTTATTGTATGACGACATTACCGCCCAGGGCGCACTCTCTTCTACGGCGATTTCAAACCCTTTTAAATAGATTTCTCTGAATGTTTTATCTCCTACTTCAACATCGATTAGATCACGATTCCATTCATGGTTATTTGCAACAAAGTGTTTGAGCGTTGCTCCGACGCCCTGAGACTGTAATCCGTTAACGTAAGCTGCTGACATCCTGCCGCTTACAACGGGATCTTCAGAAAAATACTCGAAATTGCGACCTCCCATTGCATGACGATGTATGTTCAACGCAGGCGCTAACATCACGTCAATCCCGTATGCTTTGGCCTCGTTGCCCACCGCTTGGCCAAACTTCTGCATTAGAGGAAGGTTCCAGCTTGACCCAATTAACGTTGCGATAGGAAAAGCAGTGGCATGAAAAGTTTCTTCACTGCCTTCTCGCGTTGGTGAGATACGAACACCAGCTGGTCCGTCAGCAAAAACAATGGAAGGGATACCCAAACGGCTTATAGCGTAAGTTGTTCCAGCTGCACCAGGGACTTTGTCTTTGGTTATTCCCACCTGCGGCCCACCTGTTTCCATCGCCATACCCGTTCCTCGAATCAGCATGACCTTTTCGTCTAGCGTCATCTCTTTAACAATGTCCTCAATGGGCGCACTGCCAAGTTTTAGCTGATCTGAATGGTGAGCAAAAGAAAAACCAGGTGCGTTAAGAAAAACCATTAAAACCAAGTATTTTTTTAAAAACTTCATATAAATTTTGTCCGTGGAGCGTGAGTACCTTCAGCATCATGGTCGAATCAGGTGTCCGCAATATTTCATAAATTTTAAAATAAAATTAACAAATGATGTTAGAAGAATCGTCACTACAGAAATAGTCGATAATTTAGATAAGTGGTATCGTCAAATGCGATAGTTAGACGTGTTTTACAGAAAAATGCGCTTCGGGAGATATGTACTGATGTAAGAACTAAATCAAGGCGCCAGGCACAAGCCTAGCGCCTTCAATGATTAAAACTCCTGAGACACTCTGATTCCGATGTTCCGCATCGAGTTAAGTCCCCAGGTTTGTACAGTTGATGCAAGACCTTCATTGTTCTCGCCCGCATCAAATCCAATTGAAACCGGATACTTTTCATCTGTGCAGTTATTACAGAAAACAGAGACAGTTAAACCATCGTAGGTTGAAATGCCCGCACTCAGATTCAAAGTCGTGATTGCATCAAGCTCTCTTTGTGGAGAACCAATTCCGTACGAGGTTTCAGAGCGGTAGTACACATTCGCGTTGAGGTAACCGTACATGTTATCAGTCAACTCCTGCTCGTAGTTAGCCTGCAGCGTTGACGTAATATCAGGAGCCATAGGCAATGTATATCCTGAAGCGTCAAAGAATGCATCGTCAGGCCCACAAATTTCAGAGTCTGGTGTACAAGAAGCGCCTTCAAAATTATCGAAAGTTGCATCTAAGAACGACGTATCCCACTGCAAGGTAAGATTGTCCGTTGCCATCGCCTTCAAAGATACCTCTGCGCCGCGAGATGTCACGCTAGCCGCGTTTTGGATAATAAAGGCTTGTGCGTCTAAGTTAAATGACTGCGCCTGGTAGTTGTCAAAGTCAGTATTAAATACAGACACATTTAAAATGACTTTGTTATCCAGCAGTCTGCTTTTCACACCTGCTTCGAATGTTGTCGATACTTCGTCTTCAACCGCAAACGGAATGTCAGGGTTACCCTGGTTATCCGTATTGAAGCCTGGCGCTTTGTAACCTTGTCCGATGGAGGCATAAAGCATAACTTTATTTGTGTAGTCGTAATTCGCCCCAAGTTTCCAACTGACATTAGTGTTGTCTACCGACTCTTGAAAACGACCACGTGGTCCGCCAATCCCAACAAAGTAGTTTCGTTGCATTTGTAGGACATCTGTTGAAATGTCATCCTGAGTAACACGTGCTCCTGCAACAGCCGTTAGTTTGTCGGTTACATAAAAGTCGAACTGACCGAAAACAGCGTAACTTTCCTGTTTAAGCTCTGTATCACTGTCGTTACCCAGGAATACATCATTGCTGTAGGGGCAGCCAGGTGGTGGTCCTGAGATTTCGGCACCAACACAAAATGGGAATCCGATGGCGACAAACGGCGGTGGCCCTTCAACATCCAAACTATTAGTCATGTCAGAGGTTGAGTTAAAGTAGAACAGGCCAACCTGACCCGAATAAACGTCAGTTTTAGGAAAAACTAATCGAATTTCGTTTGAAAATTGCTCATAGTCATTGGTGTTAGGGTTGTCGACAATGTCTCTTCTGGAAGCGAAGTCATTGTGCAAATTAGTATCACTTTCGAAGTAACGCCAGGCGGCAATATTGATAAGCTCCACACCGCTATCGAATTCATAAGCTAACTCTACTTGCGCTCCGCCTGTTTCAATATCACTGAACATTGCACCATCGGAATTGTTAGTCATATTCTCTGGGCCAGGTACGATGTTATCTGGCTCGAAAAAGCTAAGTAATTCACTGTCTGGATCTACGGTGCGATAAGTACGGCTATAGCGTTCAGCTGTCCCTTCATTTTTGTTGTAATCAGCAATAGCGTAGAGCGAAAAAGCACCATCTTCGTAAAGGTACTTAGCTTTTATGCCTGATTTGTCTTGTCCCAGATCGGTTCGAACATCGTCGTTGGGAAACACGTTTTCGATTAACGGGTCTTGTGACGATGTTAATACGTTCAGGCGAAGGGCTGAGTTTTCAGATACCGGGACGTTTAGCATGCCTTTTATTATGTGACCATTGGCATCGGTTGGTGTCGTGTCTCTGTAGTTATATTCCAGTGACACTTTGCCTGTAAACTCATCTAATACAGGCCTGGCAGTAGTTATATTTACAAGCCCTGCTGACGCATTTTTACCAAATAACAAGCCCTGAGGACCATTTAGCACTTCAACTGACGCAATGTCATTGAAGGGCTGACCGGCAAGCGCATTTCGTCCTAAGCTTACTCCGTCAATTGCTAGCGCAACGCTTGGGTCGATGGTTTCTGCAAACACCTGAGTACCAATACCGCGCACGGCAAAAGTATTGTCTTGCCCCAGTTGTAACGTTGGTGCAAGCGTTGAAAGCTGAGTAATTTCGTTGATACTTTGCTTTTGCAGGTCATTTGCAGACAATGTTTGTACACTTACCGGCACTTTTTGAATATCCTGCGACGTCCGTTGTGCTTTGACCATAATGACTTCAAAGCCCTCTGAAGCTTGATCTTCACTCTGCGCCTCTTGCCCTAACACTGGATGCGAAAGTGCTGACGCGATAAGAGTCACCAGCGCCGACTGTTTAAATTTCATTATGTTTTTCATATGTCCCTCTTCTCAATAATTCATTTGAGAGTTTGTATTTCAGAGCTTTTCATAAATAAGTTGAGTGTTTATATAGCAGCCCTAAGCACTCGTTATACTGTTAAGTGTGCGACCGTTTGATAACTGAATAACCCCACCAAACGATTTACAAGAATTTAACTAAAACGACACGTTTGAACACTCCGATTTAGCGATACCTCCTATCGCAATCTCAGATACCTGACAAAAATACGCTATTCGGTTTAACCAACCTTCCATTCACAGCCCCTTCACATCCCCCTTACACCGCCACATCTCAGCACCTTCGCTGAATTCACAAGCATCAGCAAAATTATCTTTAAGAGGTGAAATCAGTAGTAACACGTGAGGTATCGATCCTATGGATGATAAGCATCCAGAATATCGATTTTTGAATGATAAGCCGTTCTTCTTATCATTCATCATAAAATGAGAATGAAATCATATAATTTTCAAACATTTATATATTAATGAATTAGTTTACTTATAAGAATTTGAGTATGGCTCAACCGAATTACCGGACATGAAAACCTTATGCAATGGCGGATGGACAATATGAAACATTTGTTAAATTTCTTAATCGTTTATTTTAGTTTGTCAATAACTGTTACTTCAGTAGCCGCAGCAGACTCTGACCTTACTAAAAAACGCAATGTTGTATTCATTCTGGTTGACGACCTGAGATATGACGGAATGGGCTTTCTACAGCCAGAAATACAAACACCAAATATAGACGCATTAGCATCGAATGGTGTTTATTTTTCCAATGCCGTTGTTACTTCGTCTTTGTGTTCACCAAGTCGCGCTTCCATACTTACTGGTATGTCAATCCGCAATCACAAAATTGTTGATAACAACAATTCTAGTGAAGACGGGTTAACGTTTTTCCCTGAGTACTTACAAGAGGCGGGCTACCAAACAGGGTTCTTCGGGAAATGGCATATGGGTTCGCATTCGGACATGCCCCGGCCTGGTTTTGACAAATGGGTCAGTTTCACGGGCCAAGGGACCTATTATCCGCAAGACAGAGTTCCCCCTCCGCTTCGCAGTCAAGGCATTGTTAATCAGCTTAATGTCGACGGAAATCATGTCGATCAACAGGGTTACATAACCGATGAATTGTCAGATTATGCGCTGTCATGGCTGGATAACGACATCGACCAATCGAAGCCTTTTTTCCTTTATCTGAGTCATAAAGCCGTTCACTCCGATGCCACTCCGGCAAAACGCCACAAAAATCAATACAAAGATATCGAATTTAAGCTTCCTCCCACGGTAGTGGTAACTGAAGAGGACGCCAGAAATAAACCTATGTGGGTGCACAACCAAAGAAACAGTTGGCACGGTGCAGACTTTTTCTACGCCAGCGATAGAAAAATGAGTGATTATTTAAAAGATTACTACGCGACGCTTTCAGCAGTTGATGACAGTTTAGGTGAAATTATCGACTACCTTAAAGAGAAGCAACTTTATGAAAACACAATGATTGTGTTTTACAGCGATAATGGCTTTATGGTGGGTGAGCATGGCTTAATAGATAAACGAAACGCTTATGAGAGCTCAATAAAAGTCCCATTAGTAATCAGCGCACCAGGTTTATTACCCAAAGGGAAGACTAACGATAAGCTGGTCAGAAACCTGGATTTAGCACCAACCTTCTTAGACCTGGCTGGAATAGAAGCTCCTCAACACTTTGAAGGAAAAAGTTTTTTACCTGTCGCCTCAGGTGAAGTTCAGGAATCAGAGTGGGAATCGCCAGATTTTGTATATGAATATTACTGGGAATACTCATTTCCAATGACGCCCACGACATTTTCTATACGCCGGGGCGATCTAAAATATATTCAGTACCACGGGGTTTGGGATATTGAAGAATTATATGACCTTAGTGTGGATCCACATGAACGCCGTAATCTAATTCGTGATCCGGCTTATGTTAGCGAGCTATTGCCACTTCGTCAGGCGCTTTATGCCTCTCTCGCCCCAGCGGATGGTGACAAGCCTGCCGTGCCATTTAATGCCCGTTTGTCAGAAGGCTTAAATCTTCGCAAAGAAGGGGGGCTTAAATCTGCGCCATTTCCAGACTGGTGGAAGGTAGAACCAAACAGGCCTGATAAATTTAACGGGCTGTTTCCGGATACTCCGTTAAAGATTAAAAAGGTAAATGCAGGGGAACTATATTTCCCCTTTATGGAAAACCCGGGTAATAAAGACTAGGAGAAACTTCGTGCATCAGGCAAACGAGAAAGAAAACACATTAACAATTATTATAGTTAGCTTGGTGGCAACCATTGGCGGCTTTTTGTTTGGTTTCGACAGTGGCGTCATCAACGGAACTGTTGATGGCCTTAAGCAGGCTTTCGGCGCAAATGAAGCCGGTACTGGATTTAATGTGGCCTCTATGCTGTTGGGGTGTGCCGGCGGCGCATTTTTTGCTGGGAAGCTAGCCGATGCAGTAGGAAGAAAAAACACCTTGCTTGTCGCATCTGTATGCTTTCTCATTTCAGCTGCAGGCTCTGGAATCGCCACAGGTTCGGTAGATTTTATCATTTATCGCATCATTGGAGGAGTTGCAGTTGGCGCTGCCTCAGTTATTTCCCCTGCATACATTGCCGAAATAGCGCCGGTTCGCTACCGGGGAGCATTGTCGTCTATTCAGCAAATTGCAATTATTGGCGGTTTATTTACGGCTTTCGTCAGTAATTATGCTTTGGCTGTCACAGCTGGTGCCTCGACAGAAATATTATGGGTTGGATTTGAAGCGTGGCGTTGGATGTTCTGGGTGGAAGTCATACCAGCCTCTATATTTTTAGCAGCATTGATATTCATACCCGAAAGCCCGAGATATTTAGTTATCTCCGGTGATCAGGTTGAGGCAAAGCGTGTGTTGGTTAAGCTTTTCGGAGAGAAACAGGCAGAGAGAACATTTCAAGAAATTTCTGCCTCTATCAGTAGCGATCACAGTCCGTCCATGGGCGATCTCATTGATTCATCTACCCGAAAAGTTAAATCTATCGTGTGGGTAGGTATAGGCCTCGCTGTATTTCAGCAACTCGTTGGCATCAACGTCGTATTTTATTACGGTGCAGTACTATGGCAGGCAGTAGGTTTCGCCGAATCAGATGCGCTTCTTATCAATATATTAAGTGCTGGTTTAAGCATTATTGCTTGCTTAATAACAATAAAGTTTATCGATCAATGGGGACGAAAGCCAATCTTAACCTTTGGTTCTGTCGGCATGGCGATAGCCTTGGGCTTGATGGTTTTCGCATTCCAAAGCGGTATGATTAAAGACGGTGAACTTCAGCTGTCAACGGGTATGGGCACTTTGGCATTAATTTCTGCTAACGTATACGTTTTCTTCTTCAACATGTCCTGGGGACCTGTAATGTGGGTTATGTTAGGAGAAATGTTTCCTAACCAACTTCGGGGCTCAGGCCTTGCTGTTAGTGGTTTAGCACAATGGCTCGCTAATTTCTTTATTACGATGACATTCCCAGCAGCACTCATAGCAATTGGCTTGGTAGGAACCTATAGTTTATACGCGTTCGCAGCGCTGGTTTCGACGTTCTTCGTGGTAAAATTTGTCAAAGAAACCAAGGGAAAAGCGCTGGAAGAAATGTAAGCTTCGGCGCGCACAGCAAGCGGTTCTTTTATATCGCCTGCTGTTTATTCATATAGTCGTACAGATTGAAACACCGATGTACTAATATGTCAGGTTTTTGTACTGCTTACTGAGTATGCGTCTTGCGACATCCGCAGGATTCGCCACGGCAATTCCTTTAATCAGTTCCTTTTCTGCTCCCTCCTTATTAGGCAAATAAAGCGGGCAAAGTTCGACTTTAGCATCGAGCTTCAGTAATTTTTGCAACATCATCGAGGTCGATAAATCCATCGGTTTTAAGGTTTGCGTTACGGTGCTTTGTAATGCCAGAGCACCCGCTGGGCCACATAGTGTAATATGCACACTTTTTCTATGGGTTTTAATTGTTTGAAGTGACAACACCATTGCCATCATCTGGGTTTGTTCATCTTCAGATGTGATAACGACAGCCAGCCCGTCAGCCATTTCAAGCTCTTTTGCGTTCGTAGTTGCTAGGTTGCAGAACAACAGTGAAATTAACAAAGTTAACTTTATAGACAGTTTCATATTCAATCCTGGTAAAAAAGTTATTAAAAATTCGACAGCGTCGTCTTGCGCAGGATTTCCGGCAGTGTGTTGCACACTTTCCATAAGCCAGAGCATTTCAGTAACGTCAGAAACCATCTGTTGCTTACGAATCCTACGCAGCTAAACGATTAATCCGATGAAGTTATTCAAAAAAATATATTAGAAAAACCTCATAATTCACTATACATTAAATGCGTAAGTTAAATACACCTTTAATTAAAAGAGAGCTTAATCATGACAACAGAAACCCAAAACAACGTAACTTTTCCGCAGCTTAACCGCCCTGCTCCTGACTTTTGTGCAAAGACAACCCACGGTCAAAAATCATTGTCTGATTACAGAGGCAAGTGGTTAGTGCTTTTCTCTCACCCTGCTGACTTCACGCCGGTATGTACTACTGAGTTCATTGGCTTTGCTAATGCTGCTGACAAGTTTGCTTCACTTAATACTGAGCTACTTGGCCTTTCTATCGACAGCACGCATTCGCACATTGCTTGGGTTCGCAACATCAAAGAGAAGTTTGGCGTAACTATCCCTTTCCCAATTATTGCTGACTTATCGATGGAAGTAGCGAAGGCTTACGGCATGGTTCAACCTGGCGCAAGTGACACGTCTGCGGTTCGAGCAACTTTCATCATCGACCCTGAAGGCATTTTGCGCGCCATGGTGTACTACCCAATGAGCAACGGCCGTGCAGTCAATGAATTCGTAAGACTGGTTGAAGCACTACAAACCAGCGATGCAAACAGTTGTGCTACCCCAGAAAACTGGAAAGTGGGTGAAGAAGTAATTGTACCGCCTCCACACACTATCGAAGACGCAGACAGTAGAGAGTCTGCAGGTCACAACTACGTTGACTGGTACTTCTGTAAAAAAGCGCTGTAAGTAAAACGCTTTTATTGGTGGCATGAAAGCATGCCACCTTATTATAAATTTAGGAGATCACCATGAATATTGAAATTACTTCTTTCTTAGACGATGACAGTGAAACCTTTACTTACGTCGTTGAAGATAAGACTTCTTCAAAGGCGGTAATCATCGACCCCGTATTAGATTTTGACTACAGCGCCGGCCGCGTACATACCGCCAGTGCACAAAAAATTGCGGACTTTGTAGATGAACGAGGGCTTTCAGTAGAATGGGTGTTGGAAACCCATGCCCATGCTGATCACTTGTCAGCTGCACCATTTTTCAAACGCAAATATAACGCAAAAATTGGTATCGGGGCGCGAATTACTGAAGTGCAGAAAATATTCAAAGCGCTGTTTAATTTAGAGAAAGAGTTTTTACCTAACGGTGCTCAATTCGACAGATTATTTGAAGAGGGAGAGGTTCTTGAAGTGGGTAGCATGCGCTTTGAGGTTATGCATGTACCGGGGCACACACCTGCAGACATTGCCTACTTACTTAATAACGAGTCGGTTTTTGTGGGTGACACTATGTTTATGCCTGATGTGGGTACCGCACGATGTGATTTCCCAGGTGGCAGTGCAACTACCCTGTATGACTCTATACATCGTATTTTGGCATTACCCGAAGAAACCAATATCTACGTTTGCCATGATTACCCCACTCAACATCGCACCCATGAAAGTAAAGTAACGGTTGGCGAGCAGCGCGAATACAACATTCACGTTAAAGATGGCGTTTCAAAGGATGAGTTTGTAAAAATGCGTGAAGCTCGGGATGCGACGTTAAGTATGCCCAGACTTATTTTACCTTCTATTCAAGTAAACGTGAGAGCCGGTGAGTTGCCACCGCCAGAAAGTAACGACGTTAGCTACATTAAAGTGCCTATTAACCAACTATGAGGTGAATAATGAAAACGCCAAAGGTATTCATTAGCGAAGTAAAAGCGGCGGTTGAGGAAGTCACAGTAGACGATTTAATGGTGGCACTAACTCAACCAGACGTTATTTTGATTGATGTTAGGGAAAGTGAGGAATACAAACACGGTCACATTAATGGCTCGGTGAACTTTCCTAGAGGCATGCTTGAAGCAAAAATATGCAGCCACCCGCTTCTTGCCCACCATTGCGAGGAGCAGGATGCGATTAACGACCTAGCACAACGCAGTGTTTACTTGATTTGTAAAACAGGCGGCAGGTCTGCGTTAGCGGCTAAATCACTGATTGATATGGGCCATAACCACGTGTTTTCTGTGGCAGGGGGCATGGATGAATGGCAACGTAAACAGCTGCCATTAAGTTATTAATGTGCACGGTACAGTTGAGATACCTGATGAGACAGCAGTTCAAGCAAAATGTCTTTAGTTAAGCTTTCCACCCTGTCGTTGGGTTTAGTTTTCATATTCTTACCTAACACTGTAATGGCAAATAAAACACCCGAACATAGCGTTAGCATAACGACTAATGTTCGGGTTTAGTCTGCCACTACAGACAGCTTGTATCGCCATTGTGCCTATCTAGAGCAAACCTCTTCGTTACTGTCTGGCAGTTTGTACGACAACTTAACATTGGGTCTTGAAAGCATAGAAGACAGTAGAGTGTTCGATGTACTCTCGCTAGTTGAGCTACAAACGTGAGCTGATAAAATCATAGGTAAGGTGAATATCTGCCACCGCAAGCACAGTAAGCGCGTCTAATAAGCCAAATGCATACTCCACTACACTTCCTAAACCTAATAACTGTGAAACTCTGTATTCATAATCAATACCCACAGTTTCACCGTTACCATGCTCAGAAAAATCTGCATGACCAATGAATAGCGAGATGTGATTCGGACTGTGTTCATGCTCTGACGCGTTTGTAGAGAACGCCAGTACAGACAATATCAGCAATAAGAAACCGTGCTTTAGGCCTAAGCGGTGTGAAGCGTATCGTTTTCATATGGTTTACTCCTGAGTGACGTTCCGCTGTTTTAATTAACGCAAATGAGCGACAGTGCGTGTGATGAAAGTCTATTTATTCATTATAGGCATCTTGAATCCGTCTGCTTAAAAGCCAGCCTGCGGCATAAAGACCCACTGAGAAAATAAAATGGGATAACAATACTTTCGACTGAAGCATGGCGGGGTTAGGTGTACGCAAGCCTGCAATGCCGTATCCCATTCCTGGATACATAAGAAAAAAAGGAATACTGCACGTTGCAAAACCCATAATAAACGCTGGCAAGAAAGATGGTTTCAGCACCCATTTAACGCCGGTAAAAATGAGCATAAGCAAAGCGAACCCGATGCCGATTGCGTAATGCCCAACCCACCCCAGCATTAATTCACCTGCTCTTGGTACCGCAGCTTTAATTGATTGATGAGAAAATACACTGTCTGTCATGTAAATAACCCACCGTCCGATAAATTCATACCGCGTTAGTGACTTATCTAGAATGATGTGTTGTAGATAGTTCACAACATCTAAAAAGGCGGTTGCTGCCACACCAAGCACCACTGATAAGATCAGGAGTGTTGTTCTCTCAGTTTTGTTTGCTAAAGCGAGATTCATGGTCAATTACCTAAGTTGAGCAGACAAGCTCAGCTGAATGTTCCTACCCATGCCTAATGTATAGCCCTTGTAGGTATCTAAAACAAAAAAGCTCTAGCCTTTTTACCAGGCTAAAGCTTTCTGTCGAATTTAAACGAGTTACTTATTAATATGCTGAGTTTCAGGCTTAGCCAGCCATTCTCTGCCTTTTAGCATGCCTTCCCAATAAATGGGAGGAAGCAACTTTTCTTTTAAATACCATGCTAGGCGCGACGGTTTCGTACCGTCAAGTACCCACGTTGGCATGCTGTTAAGGATTTTGCCGCCGTAGCCAAATTCGGCCAATATCACTTTACCTCGCTCTACAGTAAGCGGGCAGCTACCATAACCGTTGTAGATGGCTTTATCTGTTTGCACACCGCGCTCGTAAAGCAAGTTATTGGCAACCACTGGGGCTTGCATGCGCGCCGCCGCCGCGGTTTTAGCATTAGGAGCGTTTATGGCGTCGCCAAGGGCAAAGATATTTTCAAACGATTTGTGCTGTAGCGTTGATTGGTCGACATCAATCCAACCATTGCCATCAACAAGCGGGCTGACTTTGATAAAACCTGGCGGAGACTGGGGCGGAACCGCGTGCAGCATGTCGAATTCAGTTTCAACGAGCGGGGCGTCTGGGTCTGCCACCTTCTTAAATGAAGCCACTTTTGCTTTGCCATCCACCTTTACCAGCTGGTGTTCAAAGTTAAGGTTTGCGTGGTATTTTTTAACGTATTCCATAAGCGCAGGCACGTATTCTTTTACACCAAACAGTACAGCACCCGTGTTGTAGAACTCTACGTTAATGTCATCTAGCACGCCTTCTTTAAACCAGTGGTCGCAAGACATATACATGGCTTTTTGCGGCGCGCCTGCACACTTAATAGGCATCGGTGGCTGCGTAAATACTGCCTTCCCTTTTTTAAGATTTTTTACCAATTCCCATGTGTAGGGCGCTAAGTCAAAACGGTAGTTTGACGTCACACCATTTTCACCTAGGGTTTCGCTTAAGCCTTCCACTTTATTCCAATCTAGCTTAATGCCGGGGCAAACCACCAAGTGTTCATATTTAATGGTGCGGCAGCCGTCTACCACAATCATGTTTTCTTTTGGCGCGAAGGCCGCTACGCCGGCTTTTATCCATTTAACATTATTAGGAATAACAGAGGCCACAGTGCGCACGGTGTCGTTAGCGTTAAATACGCCCCCGCCTACTAGCGTCCAGCCTGGCTGGTAGTAGTGCACTTCATTGGGCTCTACTATGGCGATATCTAAATCTGGGCATCGCGACTTCAAACTAGATGCAACAGCAACACCGCCCGCGCCCGCCCCTACAATGACTACCGCATGAGAGTGATCGGCATGGTCGTTAGGTGTCTCACCGCCGTTTTTTAGGCGACGGACTACCCCGCTCAAGTCATAGCCTGCTTTCTGCGATAAGCCGAGTACCTCTTCATAAGACAGTGTTTTGGTTGCGGTCATAGCCCATAGCGTAATAGAGCGAGTACCTGTTCGGCAGTAGGCAAATACGGGGCCTTCTAACTTCTGTAAGTTGGCTTCAAATGTTATTGCGTCTTGCTGAGTTACTTTACCGCTTACTACAGGCTGATATACGCAGGGTAAACCCAGTGAAGATGCTTTTGATTCTATTTCAGCAAAAGTGGGCTGGTCTGCGCCTTCACCGTCAGGGCGGTTACAAATAATAGATTTGAACCCTGCTGCTTTTATTGCTTCTATATCGTCTACTGATATTTGAGGGCAGACAGATAGCTGTTGTGTTACGTTGGCATATTGCATAACCCACCCCTTTAAATGGCATTCACAGGAATTTTAATGAACTGCTTACCGCCTTCAGATTTTTTGCCAAACTGGCCGTTTCGAAGGTTTGCTTGAATAGCGGGTAACAGTAATTTGGGTACCGCAAGGGTTGCATCTCTTGCCTCGCGTTTTTCCACATATTCCTGAAGGGTTACTTCTGGGCGAATTTGCTTGTTCGTTTCCTTGGCTTCTTTGATAGATACTGTTGATAGCGGAGCGGCACCGTCTTTAGGGTAGTCGTGACCAAGGTAAACAGTAGTATCGTCAGGCAGGGTGAAGAAGCGCCGAATGGTATTGTAAAGTTGCTCGGCACTGCCTCCCGGGAAGTCGCAGC
Source organism: Alteromonas sp. AWQ4_252 (assembly GCF_056158205.1). Lineage (NCBI taxonomy): Bacteria > Pseudomonadati > Pseudomonadota > Gammaproteobacteria > Alteromonadales > Alteromonadaceae > Alteromonas > Alteromonas sp. AWQ4_252. The sequence continues at coordinate 580,825 of NZ_JBSWSV010000001.1, forward strand.
GTGCCGTTCCTAAGCTAGGGGCGAACATGGTGTCGCCTACAAATATTTTGCCGTCTACTAAGAAGCTTGCGCAGGCTGGCGTGTGCCCAGGCGTATGCCATACTTTTACTTCATATTCACCGATATTGAAGGTGTCGCCTTCTTCGAACAGCACATCGAATTGACTGCCATCGCTCGGCGTGTCGCTCGCTGTTTCAAATACATCCAGCCAGGTATCTAGCACCGTTTTAATACCTGAGCCAATACCAATTTTGCCGCCAATTTTAGACTTTAAATAGTGCGCCGCCGTAATGTGGTCGGCGTGCACGTGGGTTTCTAAAATCCATTTATTCTTAAGCTGGTTTTGATTGACAAAGTCGATAACTTTGTCGGCGCTTTCCATTGACGCGCGCCCCGAAAAGATATCGTAATCGGCAACCGAATCTATCACGCCACACTCTTTGGAAGTGGGATCGAATAGCACGTAAGTAAACGTGGCCGTTTTGTTATCGTAAAATGTTTCAACGTTCATGGGTGTTCTCCTAAAGAAGTTCTTTGGTCATGATGAAAACGGCAATAACCAGAGTGAAGAATGCAAAGAACTTCTGCAAAGCTGCACCGTCTAGTTTTCCCGCTACCTTCGTGGAGACAGCCATCCCAATAAACGTGGCTACCAGCATAAGCGGCAGCAAAGGCATCTCCAATTGAATTCCGGTTTGTAGATCGCCAATGAAGCCAAGCAACGACTTTAGGGCGATGATGAATAGCGACGCGCCCACCGCGTTTTTCATGGGCATGCCTAGAATAAGTACCAAGGCAGGTATGATGAGGAAGCCCCCACCCGCGCCGAGTATGCCGGTAACAACACCAACTACAGCGCCTTCAATAATTATCAGCCCAACGTTGGGTTGTTTATTCTCAACAACCTGGGTTGCTGGCGCTGATTTGCTGTAAGCCTTTTTCAACATCATGGCGGCCGAGGCCAACATCAGCATGGCAAACAGCACCATGATGCCCAGATTTTTATCTATGGTTAGCGATTGAAAAGAAATGGTTTCGGGAATGGCGGGCATTAAGTAAGCCCTTGTCAGATAAACAGCAATAATAGAAGGCACGGCAAATAAAATAGACGCTTTAACGTCAACAAGACCTTCTTTGAAATACCTTACTGCGCCGAATGCGGCTGTGGCACCCACGATAAGCAATGAATAGCCGGTGGCGACATCTGGCGTAACGCCCATTAAGTAAACGAGGATAGGCACGGTAAGGATTGAGCCTCCTCCGCCTATTACGCCTAACACCATTCCCATAAGAACAGCAGCGATGTAACCAAGAATCATCATATTGACACCTTATTCACTTTTGATATACCTTATAACAAAACATACAATAAAGTATATCTAAAATATATATTTAATTTTCGTGATGCGTTAAAATTCGATGATTACTTCAATCGTTTTTTTAGATAACCCATGAAAATCAATACGTTTAGTAATTTGGCGTTTCGCGTTTTGATCTATCTCGCGCTACGCAAAAATCAAACTGTGAAAACCAGTGACATTGCTGACGCTTATTTTGTGTCTTTCAATCACTTAAAGAAGGTGATTACGCTGCTCATTGAACACGGCTATATCGTTGGTACAAAAGGGCGCGGCGGCGGCATCAGGTTGGCAAAAGAAGCCAAGCTAATAAATATAGGTGAAGTTTTTAGGTTAACCGTTGAAGATGTGGCATTGGCGGAGTGTTTTGCGTCGCCAACGAATAAATGTGTTATTTCGCCTACGTGTCGCTTGAAAACAATTCTCCAGGACGCTGCAGATAAGTTTATAAGTGAGCTTGATAAATACACGCTTCATGATTTGGTTAAAGACAGAGAGGGCGCACTGGCGATGCACCTTGCCATCGATTTTATAGAAGTTGAGTAGAAGTTTTCTAAGGCGTCTACTTGTACTGTGTTTATTCGCGATAGCATCATTTTACTAGAGCATCGCACGAGTGGATTTAGGAGAGGAAATTGGAAAACTGGACATCAACACCCTTTGAGCCCTTAGCCGGTTTGGTTGGTGGACTGCTTATTGGTTCATCTGTGGTTTTGTTATTGTTCACCTTAGGCCGTATTGCCGGAATATCGGGAATTGCAGCAGGTGCGATGACACAACAAGGTATCGAACGGTACTGGCGACTGGCCTTTTTAGCAGGCATCATTTTATCAGCCGTACTTTATATTGCGCTTACCGGCGGTATTCAGATCCAAACTCAAATGAGCTCGGCTTGGTTGGTAGTAGCTGGGTTACTCGTGGGCTTTGGTACCCGACTAGGCTCTGGCTGTACGTCGGGTCATGGTGTGGCAGGCCTTTCCAGGTTATCACCCCGCTCTATTGTTGCCACGCTCACGTTTATGGGTGCGGCTGTACTTACCACCACGATTATCAGACACCTGTAAATAACCGAGGAAAGAATATTATGAGAGCAATTATCGCCTCGCTACTTTGTGGGCTGTTGTTTGGCTTAGGCCTGCTAATTTCAGGTATGAGTAACCCTGCCCGTGTACTTAACTTTTTAGATTTAAGCGCCAATTGGGATGCCACGTTAGCCTTTGTAATGGGTGGTGCTATTTTAGTGGCTGCACCAGGTATGTATTGGGTGCGAAAGCGCAACAAGCCGATGTTTGCGAATAAGTTCGATATACCAACTAGCAAAACTATCGACGCTAAGTTGATATTAGGCTCTGCCGCTTTTGGCATTGGCTGGGGCATCAGCGGTTTTTGCCCAGGCCCCGCTGTGGTTGCCATAGCCTCACTACAATCAGATGTACTCTTGTTCGTAGGTGCGATGATTATTGGCATGTTGGCGCAACACTGGCTGGCGGCTAAAAAGTCATAAATGGCTAATTGGGCTCAGGTTTGAGCCCCAAAATACTAATCGTGCGTTATCCCAGAAGAAAAGAGCACCTACTACCGCTGCAATACATTCACAACCATGTTTTTGTACCATGCATAACACCATGTATCCAATTTTAAACGTGCCAGCAAAGCGCCAGGCACCAGATACAGCCAGTATAATTTTCGCGCCTGAGATCTCCCGTTCTTTCCGGAAAGAAAGCCACTCGACAAAATGGCTTTCGACATCTCGCGATAAGCCTGGTCTTCCTGTTTACTAACGTATCTATCTCTAAAGGCCCGAAGCTGATTCAGCACAAAACAATCATCGGCATAACCGAGTAGTGCGCAGCTTGCAGTGGTAATCACGCAGTCTGACTGAGTGCCCTCGCCATTTTCAATAGCTCTAACGTTCTTATCTGCAACCTGTTTTGCGTTAGAAATGAGGTTAGTAAATATATCAGTTAACGACACCGAAAAAACTTCAAGTAATTTTCCACTATTAAAATCGCGAACCGCATAAATTAATGTTTTAGTGGAACCAAAATGCACTAGCGAAAAGCCACTCTCTTTAAACGATGCATTACTATACAGGCTCGAGTCAGCTTGACTGACTGTGCTCCGATAACCAACTTCGTTGTCCTCATCATAAAAAAGCATTTCCGCGATATGAGCTGAACACTCGCTTTCTGTCCCTTCCCCAGCGCAATCGGTAATCGGCTTTTCATTGTTATCGACTAAACCAAACTCAAAGAAAGCACCTGTTATTTTTACCTGATTAAAGGTTTCAATTGATCTAGCATCTACAACTTTACTGTTATAATGCCAACTAAACTTAATCACGAACGGATCGTTTTTTTCACCATAAGACCTTAGCGTTGCCTTATCAAACAGCTCGACATATTTCTCGTTCGACTTTTTACTGGACTGCATCTCAACGCCGAGCTTTTCAAACGTGTTGCGCGATAACAACTTTTTAGGGATCTCTATGAATAGCTCAGCCCTGTCTTTGTCATGAACATAAAATGGCCTTTCTCCTTCGCTTTCTGGCACGTATTCAGTCGCAAAGGTAGTCACCTCCAAAATCGACTTAACACCATTGGGCGCCACCCATGCCTGTTGATTCGATTTATAGACAGTTACTGTTGACCTGGCTAACGCTGAAGGAACCGCTAAAGCTGATGCTGCTACTAGAAATTTACGTCTGTCCATGATTTGCCTTCCACTTCATTTTATTGGAATTAATGTACTGAAAGAGCAAGGCTATTAGAAGCAAAACTTGAACATAATTCGTACTGCACATCGGAAATGGACTGACAAGATAAAACTGAGAGGACTCTAGCCCCCTCAGTTTTTACCGTCACATAATAAGCGGCACAACCTTCTCTGCTATACACTTACCATTTATCATTTTTGCGTTTTTCAGTGTTGCTCTTTTGCCATATTTGTTGAGCTCAGCGCGAAACCCACGAATTGCACCTCTTTCTATTGCTGGAACAATATATATTCTGTTTCCGCACTCATGGTTCGGGTCCTTAACCGGCTTACCGTCTTCACCCAGTAACCTGAAGAGAACAAATTCCGGCATTAATTTAAGCACCGATACACGCATATCTCCAATGACATGATCGTCTGCCACAACAGCGTTATCTTGCTGCGCCTTTTGTTGTTCTGCCTTCTTTTTGGCAACCTCTTCAGCGCTTGCCAGCACTTTAAACCCGGTAAAAGTGCATTCCAGGCCACCAGCTCCGTAGTGTCGCAGTACACCACTGAGCTCAATGTTGGCTCCCGCGTACTTTTTGACAAAAGCGATGTATTCTTCAGCGGTGTAGTTCTCGTCTTTGTAATACATTCTGCACGAGCGATAGCTGCTATTGCCTAGAAAAAGCTCTAACGGGTACTGCGCCTTTAAGCCATAAGCCCTCGCCATATTTTCACGACTGCTGTTGTACATTAAAGGTATTTCAGCAATGCTCGTTTTACTGGCCAGTATTCCGCTAACCACCCCCACGTTTTCTGAGCGTTTAATGCTTGAGTTATTAGCCAGTGCAGATAGGGAAAAGAGTGCTAACAGCACCACGAAAATCGATTTTTTATTAAATATCATACCCAGCATCCTTGATGAAATTGTGTAATATTTATTCAAAGCCATGCTATCAGGCTTTTGTGTAAATACAATGATGACTATGAGATGCTTTGGGGTGTTTTGATGCAATCTCGCTAATTCACATCATTACCACTGACCGCATCCAGTACTAACACCCAGTCATTGCCTTCCTTTTCTTCACCAGGTGGATCAAAATGCACTATGCCATTATTGATAAACCTTTGCTGCGGTGAGTATTCGCCATTGCGGGGATTAAACCAACTGGCGCTTATTATCTCGCCCTGAACCTTACGGGTATCCACCGCAAAATTTCGACCAGTATAGGTATAGATAAAAGCGTAGTGTTTACCACGAGTAGCCACCAAATAGTCGTATTCAGTACCGTTATTACCGGCAATCAGTGACTGATCGGGAACGCGTTCGAAAAAAGGACGAGACAACATCAACTGCTTTAAGTGCTGCATTTGCCCGGCTCCGGGTTCATGTATGGCTTGATGCCAGTAATTACGCACACCGAATGAACCTTTACCACTATTTGGTTTGTGCATCTGCATAACGCCATTGTTGCCGAAGGTATGGCCAAAGGCACCTGCAAAAACCGACCAATAAGCATAACGGCGAGTTTCAGTTGCAGTCCAGTAACCTTCTTCAGGATTATGTAATCCCCGAGGAATACTTTCATAGGAAGGCTCACCATCAATCGTAGGTTTGACCGGCTGCAAGGCGTAGTCTTCGGCTACGTACCGCCAGTTGTCTTCGCCTTTCCAGCTTGCTGGATCATCAGTTCCTATCTGGTCATAACGCCTGTGCCCGGACTGGAACATATTGAAGTCAAGCCAATCGCGGTCATGGAACCAAGTGGACGATTGTGTGCGTCCTCTAGGATGGAAGGTAATTAGTTGTTTATCTGCATATTTATCCAGGGTAACCCCTATATTCTCCCAGACTTTAGGCACTTGATAGCCATAGATGTCACCACCGTTTAACCAGATGACATTACTTTTGTGTTGATAACGTTCTCCCAAAAAATCCGCGTATTTCGTCGCCCACTGGCCATCTTGCGGCTGCTTCTTGGCAATGGTTCCCCATGCTGGCACCATGGCCAGATATATGCCTTTTTCTGCTGCGAGGTCAATCACATAGTCGACATGATCCCAGTAGTCATACTGCAGCTCATTATCTGAGTTACTACCTTTAGTCACGTTCGGCTGTGTAAAGTCTTCGCTGATAAAAGCGTTGTCTCCGTAGTAATTAATCGAAGGCAAATCATGAACCACCATCACCTGGATCACGTTGAAACCTTTTTCTTTTCTATCTTGTAAGTACTTTTCGGTCTCTTCCCGACTTAATTTCTGGAACAATAACCATGCAGTATCACCTAGCCAGAAAAAGGGGTCGCCAGCATCCGTTTGTAAAAATCGTTGATTTTGAGAAACCTTCAACGCGGGCAACGTTAATACCTTATTGTTTGAGTCACTTTGATGTAGGCTTGTACAGCCGGAAATAATTAACAATGCTGAACAAATAAATGACAGCTTAATTTTGCGGTACATGTTTAATCCTTATTTGTATTCATGCTTTGTAAGCAGATCCATTTAGCTACATTTATTATACAGCAGGTGTAGATTTCCAATTCTAATTAGAAAATCTACTTTTCTTCCCCATTCAGACTGTGGCTCTAAGCCCGTTTTTTCTGAGCTATCAGGTGGGACTTTCGATAATCTCTCGGGGAACAACCACAGGAACGAACGAACGCATCGTTGAATCGGCTAATAGTCACAAACCCTGATTGAATGGCTATTTCCGCTATCTTCAAACTGGTGGTTGTCAATAGGCGCTGGGCGTGAGAAACCCTGTGTTGGGTTAGATAGTTAATTAATGTTGTACCATAGGTCTTCTGAAACAAACTCATGGCATAGTTAGGGTGTAAATCTGCAAATTCACTGATTTGTGCAGCGGTGAGTTTTTCAGTGTAATTTTGCGCAACATAGCAAGCCATTTGCTCCGCTTTATTGAGACCAGAATTTTTTACAGAAGTAAAACACTGGCTGTTGTCACTTGCAGGTAAGCTATAGGCTAAACGCGTTAAACGAGCCTGCATTTCCAAAAGAACAGGTTTCTCAACTTTTTCCGTCGGGGATTGCAAATCATTAACCCAATGTTCAAATAACTGCTTATCAATTTGCGCACGATTCGGTCTTTGTTCACTCAAAAATTGACCGCGCATTACTTTTTGGACAAAAGACTCAGGAAGTTCCCAGGATAAAAAGTTTTTTAGCGGGATTGTAGCAACGTAATAAACCGTATCGGGAGTAAAATCAATAATTTGGTGCGGGATGGCTGCCCAAAAAACACTTAACTTTCCCACTTCTACCGTCGTTTTTTTTCCTCCAAGCAGATAAGTAACATAACCTGACTTTAAAAAGTTTAACTCAACCTCACTATGGTGATCAGGGCGCGGCATGGGAGATGGCTTCCAATGCACACAGGTTAATCCATAAGGAGAGAAGTCCGGACGGTCTGGATCAAATGAAAGTGGATGCATCTTTTCAGCCATTTTTAACGCTAAATTCCTATATTGTTACGTCATCTAAAATAGCATAAGTACAATAGGCCAAACAGTAGGCCTGCAAACCAGCTATTTTCGATCACGAATACCTTAATAAGCCAAATAACCTATTGTCGCCGGGTTGCTTTTAAATCCGTGCAACTTTACTAGCTTTAGTACTTCCAATGTGAAAAAACGCCATACTCCAGCCATCAATAACCTTTGTATGATAATGCTTTATTTATTTTTCAGATGAATCACTGATGCTTAGAATTTCTTTTGTTACCACAAAGCCAATGAGGCTATGGCAAAGCACGCGGTTATTATTCATTGCCTTGCTTGTATATTCCGTTAACGCTTACGCGACTCAACCCGATAGCATTTGTACGTCACAATGCGGCAAAAACCGAATGCTGGTACTGACTGACATTGAAGCCGACCCGGATGATGCCCAAACATTGGTGCGCCTGCTGCTTTATTCAAATCAGATTGATCTGGAAGGCATTATTGCAACTACCTCAGTACATCAGAAAACCATGGTCGCGCCTGAATCTGTTCACCAGATAATTGATGCCTATGCCAAAGCTCGAACTAATCTCATGCAACACGAGTCCGGTTTCCCTGACGCTGATTCATTGCACGGGCTTGTAAAGGCAGCAAAGCCTCTCTATGGAATGCAAGCCGTAGGAGAAGATATGGATTCCGAAGGGTCAGATTGGATCATTAAAGTTCTGGAAAATGAAGATCCACGTCCACTTTGGATATCGGTCTGGGGAGGAGTGAATACCCTGGCGCAAAGCCTGTACAAACTAAAGCAGGAAAAGAGCCCTGAAGAACTAAATACGCTGGTGAAAAAACTGCGGGTATATACTATTTCAGATCAGGACGACTCAGCAGCCTGGATCCGTAAAACTTTCCCCGACTTATTTTATATTGTCAGCCCCGGCAGTTATAGCGCTTCAACCTGGACAGGCATCAGTTCAGTGGTCGAGGGAATTGACAACTCCACCATTAGCAACCAATGGCTTGCTGACAATATTCAGCAAGGGCATGGCCCATTGGGTCAAGCATACCCTGATGTTGCCTACGGTATGGAAGGCGATACACCGTCCTGGCTAAATCTAATCCCAAACGGCTTAAATGTGCCCGGGAAACCCCAGTGGGGAGGTTGGGGAGGCCGCTATGAACTGTATATACCAGACAAAAAAAATACCGCCCCCACAGGTTTTAACGGTGGCGTACCAATAGAACAGGAAACCCGCCCGATTTGGACAAATGCGATAGACACCTACGTCCCTCCCGAACGCGGCGAATACAACCGCTCTCTTAAACCAGGGAATAAGAGCTTTAAGGGATACCGTGAAACCCTATGGCGCTGGCGCGATGCAATTCAACATGATTTTGCCGCACGAATGGATTGGACTGTAAAACCTTATGCAGATGCCAACCATCCACCGATCGTCAATCTGAAGCACCCACAGCACTTTACCGTTGGCTCAGGGCAGTCTTTCCATCTTGATGCCCGAGGTTCAAGCGACCCTGATAATGATAGTCTGCAATTCTATTGGTTTAACTACCCTGAAGCAGGCACTCTTAAAAACCAGGTAGTAAAAGTACACAGTGCTGAAAACATGGCCCGAGTCCACGTTGTCGCTCCTAAAGTTGATAAAAAACAAATAATCCAGTTTATTTTACAACTCACCGACCGCGGCACGCCGGCACTCACCCGTTATCAACGAGTATTTGTCACCATTACACCGTAAACATCCTAAATGATTAGACCCTACTATTTTTGCAAGGCCGTTACCGGCACACGGGTAACGGCAATATCTTCTTTATTTACAGCGTAACTGACATAAACATAGTCTCGCCAGACAAAGCTCTTGGGATACGAATAACCGGCTCTTTTGTACTTACCCTGAAATTTTTGTTGCGGTAAGTCATCACCACCCGCTCTTAATAAAAAAGCGCGGTCAAAAATATATCCATCGTCACTCAAGGTAATGGTTAATGGGATACGCGTTTTGGTTCCACTGGGGTTGTTTACAATAAATGCGCTACCGTCGGGTAAATTACCCGCACTTTGCTTGGCTCGGGAATCAGGCATGTTGGTTTCAATGGGTATTGCCCATGTTTTACCGTAATCATGACTTTGCGATGCCAGGACTTTAAAACTGCTGTCTTGGTCGCGAAAGGTCATCACCAAACTATTGTCATTCCGGATAAACCAACTTGGCTCTAACTCGCGACTAACTTGTCCGGCGTGTGGTAAATTTTGCATTTTACCCGCTTGCCAGCCCATTATTCCTGATGGGTGATCTGTGTAGTAAGGTGTAGCAATTAACCCTGGTTGCGAATGCACTGTAGTGAGTATTCGACCATTGGGTAGCTGGCGTAAATCTTGTTCTATCACGCCCTCTACGAAGCCGCCATTCCGGTGCCTGACTCGCTGAGGTTGACTCCAGTTATTACCGTCATCACTGACTATGTATTCCACATATCCTTCTTTTGGTGTCAGTGATTCCGGCCAGACATTAATATATGCAATAAGTTTTTCTTCATGCTGCCACCAGCCGCCATTGGTCACAATCTCACCGTCTCTAGCGGCTACTAAAGTTTTAGGCGCTTGCCAGGTTATGCCATCATCACTGACACTATATAGAATCACGGTGTCACTCGCGTCTTCGTCTATCGCTGAACTTTGCCATTGCACATATAGTTTTTCTTTATAGGCAAACAGTACCGCTCCGTGATTGTACTTATTTATATCTTCAGCAGATTTAAATACTACCGTGGTTTTAAGCCCGGTTGGGTATGCCAATCCTAATGTGTCCGGTTGCGCTTTATCAAATAGGTTTTCTATCACGTGAAAGGGAGATGCCGGCGCTTCCTTAGCTCCCGCTTGCATCGTGCTGGCTACATTGAAAAAAAGAAGAATTGCCAAACCTGACTTCAACATTTTAATTACTTCACCTCAATAACTACGCGCCGGTAACGCGTCAAAGCGGGTTCACCTGAGTCTGTTACTTCAGCGATAATGTGTATTGTCATACCCGCTTTAGCGTCTTCTGGAACTTTAAGCCAGGCTTGAGCATTATTGGCTGATTCTATTTTTATAGCAGAAGGATAGGTATCGGCTTCCTGATATTGCCACCACGTAATAGTCAAGGCATCACCATCGATATCACTGCTGGGCTCCGCGTTCAATTTGACCACTTCACCGCTTCGCGCTTGTAAACTTGCCGCATGAGTAAGGGCAACACGAGGTGGATGATTCGCTTCCTCAAATGGCTTAACACTCCAGTCCGCTCTGGCGGCGAAGTCATTTTGTAATGCCTGCCCCCAGCGCCACAATGGCTTAAAATATTCGGTACGCTGCGCTTTGGTGCTTTTCGTGCCTTCACGCATACTCATGCGTCCCCAGGCAGACCCTGTATACCACCTTCCTTCCGGATATTCGTAACCCTTAACCGGCACCGGATCAAGCCAGGTGTTGTTACGTACCCTAACGTAACGCCCTCCCCAACCTCCCCAGTCGGGATGTTCCAAATTGCCTAGGCCAGTATTGATGGTGTGTAAAAACGCAGGGGAGTCCCCTTCTGAGCGAAAGTCTCCGGGAGTGAAATCATAGTCCCCCATCAGCCCATAACTGCCCGCTTTATGCGCCGGATACAAACTTGCCAGGGGGCCGTGATTTTGCAGAATGTGTTCTTTCATCCATGCCGCTTCAAATTGGGTCAACAAGGCTTCAGGAATAATCTGTTTCCACTGATAAGCCAATGCCCAAAACTGGTCTGAAATAATAGTTAGAATTTGATATTTACCCCAATGCGGCAGAATATAATCTTGGTAGGTGTTGTCTTGTTCCCAAATAAAGAAAAAACGAATTTTATTGGCAACGTAAGCCATATCGTCAGGATGTTGCTCTTCTATTGTCTTTAACGCTCTTGCGATTGTGTTAGTGCCTCCCCAGGCCTGCAACCAAACCGGACGGTTATCTGTTCTATCCAGCAACACCTTAACAATATGCTGTGAGCCTTCAGTGATTTCCGACATCTCTCCTTCAGCTTTGACATTACCCAGAAACGTTACAGACCGCAGATACTCAGCTGTTGGGAACCCTTTATCATGCTTAGTTAAATTTGGGTATACCTTGGCATAGGCCTCAAGATAGGGGTCAATCCAGTCGTCGCCTGCCCATTTATGCCCTTGCCAGTGATACTGAGAACTTGAGGTAATAATGCCTTCCACATCCCAATCGTTAGAATAGAGTAGAAACCTCACCATTGAGCACTCATCATCTACTTCACCATCACTGGTAACAATAACCCGTGGCTTTTCTATTTGCGCCGGAGCAGCAAAGCCCAGCGAAGCCATCAAGGCTATCATCGCGCCCAGAATCATCTTCACGTGTTTCATACACTCCTCCCAAACGACGCATTTGCGCACCGGCATATGGCACAGGGCCGTATTTTCATAGATTTCATTGCTTATGGAGCCAAACTATTTAAGTAGCTTTCTAACATGGTGTAGCCATTATCTGCCTTTAAATTTCTATCCGATGGATCATGTGGATTTAATTTAAAAGTGCGTTCCCACTGGTCTGGCATTCCATCTCGATCTGAATCAATTGGAGCTGGCAGACTATTCAGGACCGGCCAACCACCGACATCTTGTTGCGAATCAATAATCCCACTATTGAGCTGACTATCCGCAACGGGGTGTTTACTCTCAAACGCTTCACCTTCATAGGTGGCGTACCCCAAACGGACTTCATTAATAACGCGTTCGTCCACCTCATCTCGTTTTGGAATACTTGCGCCTGCGTGCTGTAAAACAGACGCATATGCTTGTTGTGCCGTTTGTTGATTAATATCCATTGAAGGCCAGGGCTCTTGAAGTCGCAGGCCATTCAGATACGAATTGCCGTCTTGTGGTTGTACCCCTCCGTTCCAGTTATCTTCCGTAACCTGTGCATTTCCCTCGACGACATTATCAGCGATAAACCACTTACCGTAATCCAGCGCCTTGTTACGAGACCAGGGATTGGCTATTTGATGTTGAACAACACCGGGAGTCGTGGCGGGGCCCGGCTTATAATAATTTGCAACCATATTGATGTTGGTGAACGAAAACCGGGGATCGTTTTGTTGCTGGACTTCACCACCATAGGTTCCTTTAAAACCCCAGTTATAAATAACATTATTTCGAAAATCTGTATTACCTGAGCCAGAGGCAAAGCGTGGATTACGACTGGAATGGTGAGCAAGCAGATTATGGTGATAACTACTGTAGTTTGACCCCCATATGCCACCGTAGCCATGATCTCCGCCCTTTTTATGGTTTGACATAAACAGACTTTCAGAAATAATCGACCACTGCACAGTGACATTTTCACAATGGTATATGCTGACAGTTTCATCAACACTCCAACTGGCAGACACATGGTCGAGAATGAGATTTTTGGTATAACGACTGGAAATAGCATCGGTATCATCACCGGATTCATCTCCAAGCCGAACACGTATATAACGCACAATCACTTCATCGGCCGCAATTTGCAGCGGATAGCCACGCAGCGTGATGCCGTCACCCGGTGCAGTTTGCCCGGCAATAGTAATAAAGGGATGTTTTATCACTAAATTACTTTTTAACTGGATGGTACCCGAGATACTAAAAACGATGGTTCTTTCACCCTGAGCCTCTATTGCCGCTCTCAGACTTCCTTTTCCGGAATCATTCAAATTGTCGACATACAGAGTTTTCCCCCCTCGCCCCCCGACGGTGTACTTCCCGTAGCCTTCAGCTGACGGAAACGCCAGTATCGGGGCCGGTGACTGATTGATGGTACTGGAGACGTTATCTGCGCTGGTTTTCAAGCCGGAATTACTACAAGACATTAACAAAAAAGAAACAATGGAAATAATTACGTTGTGACGCTGCATATCGTTGCCCTTAGTATTTAACTCTCCGGCAATTACGGTGGCGCACCCTAATTGCGAATATGTATCGCTTAGTAAAAGTGAAATGAAACTACTTTTTTATAAAAAATGGCTTACACAAATAATTACTAAATAATAAATTTTTAGTCTTTTTTTATATTTCTACCTTTTTAATAATTTTATGGCAATAGGTTCTGTTTAAAATTTTAATTTTAGGAGAGGCCTATAATTTCTACCTACCCTGACTCTACCCATTCTACAGCGGCCGATATGTCCACCTGAATTACGTCATTGTCGGTCTTGAAGACTTACCAGACTGTCGATATCCGAACCACCTTTCCGTAATTTTTTTGTTAAATAATTATTAATATGTATTGACAAGATTGACGACTCACAGATATGTTAATGCCACCGGTGGCATTGCGCAACTAAGCCTTAGCCTGGTATGTAATGCCAACCGGGTTTAGATCTTCTTTCTCTTTTGAACAAGTAAGAAATTACAATGAAAATAGAACACTTTGCCTTTAACGTATCCGACCCCATTGCCATCGCAGCATGGTACTGTGAGCATCTTAACTTTAGTGTAAAACACAAGTTTACCAAGGCTCCTCACACACACTTTCTGGCCGATGAAACAGGCCAGGTGATGATTGAGATTTACAATAATCCCAGCGATCAGGTGCCCGATTACCACGCTATGGATCCACTTATCGTCCACCTGGCCTTTGTATCGGCAGATCCAGTTACCGATTCCGACAGACTGGTTGCTGCAGGAGCAAAGCTTGTAGATGTTGTTAAGCTACCTGATGGCTCACATCTAAGAATGCTTAAAGACCCTTGGGGCTTTTCCATTCAACTGTGTAAACGCGGCACACCAATGATTTAAACCCTGTTAATGCATTAATAACTGATCAACTTTAAATTCTGTAAATTGACGGTGCCCATCGTGAAAATAAAAGTAATCCTTACCAGGCTGCAAATCCTCTGCTTCTCATTTTTTTGTACTTTTGTAGCTACTGCTAGCCAGCCTGAAACGACAACACTCGCTGCGTTGAGGGCAATGAAGCAAGCCACTGGCTTTATGACTAATACCGTCAGTTACCAAGGTGGCTATGTTTGGTCCTATTTGCCGGATTTTTCACGACGGTGGGGCGAAATGGAAGCAAAGCCAACCATGGTCTGGGTTCAGCCGCCTGGCACTGCAACTATGGGGCATCTGTACCTTGACGCTTATCATGTTACTCAAGATGAATTTTATTATCGGGCAGCGCAACAAGTCGCTTCAGCGTTAATAAAAGGTCAGCACCCCAGTGGTGGTTGGAATTACATGTTTGATCTGGCGGGCGAAGCATCTTTAAAACAATGGTATGAAACTATTGGTAGAAATGGCTGGCGACTGGAAGAGTTTCATCATTATTACGGCAATGCCACCTTTGATGATGCAGGTACTTTTGATGCTTCGCTGTTTTTACTACGGCTTTACCTTAAAAAGCAGGATCCCGTTTATAAAGCCCCCTTGTATAAAGCAATACATTTTGTGCTGGAAAGCCAATACGAGAATGGTGGCTGGCCACAACGGTATCCCCATTCCGAAGCTTTTTCAAACAAAGGGCTCCCCGAATACGCTCACGATATAACTTTTAATGACGATGTGGCTAAAAATAATATTCGCTTCCTGCTATTGAGTCTTAAAGAGCTAAACGACCCCTTACTGCAAAGCAAAATTACTTCTGCAATTCGCAGAGCGATGGATGCGTTTATTCATTTGAAGTTGCCCGCACCACAACCTGGTTGGGCTCTTCAGTATTCATTGGATCAAAAACCGGCTTCCGCCAGAAGCTACGAACCCCCATCCGTATCAGTGAACACAACCTTCAATAACCTTCATTTGCTGCTGGAGTTTTACCAACTCACAGGAGACAAAAAGTATTTGAAGGGCATACCTGAATCATTAGATTGGCTGGACTCCTTAGCTCTGCCAGCGCATTTGGTTAAAGATGGCCGAACTCACCCCCGGATGGTTGAATTAGAAACAGGAAAAACTCTGTATTTGCATCGACGAGGTTCCAACGTCACAAATGGGCAGTATTACATCGACTATAACCCTGAATATCAGGTTATTCATTATCCTTCTATTGGCAGAATAAACGTAACCGCACTGCGCGAGAAATATTCAAAAGTTTTAGCGACCGACATAAGTAACCTACAGCTAAAATCAGGACTTGTTTGGGAATACCTACCTGAGTTGCCGGACTTATATGTAATTGAAAACCGTCGCTATGCGTCAACGTCCGCAGATCAACAAGCCGTTCTTGCAACCATCAATTCTCTTAATGACCAGGGATACTGGCCAGACAAACTGTCACGTATGACCAATCCGTACATTGGTGACGGACCAGCAAGCATCACGCCGGGAGATTACAGAACTTCCTGGGTAGGCGATAAATACGACACTTCACCGTACCTGAACACACAAAATGTCGAAGGTATAACTCTTTTGTCGTTCCTGAAGAATATGACGCTGCTACTGCGTTATTTGGAGGCACATCAGGATGACTAAAATGAAGACTGTTGTTCTATTGCTGCTTTTGAGTGTTTCGGGCTGCGAACAAACGAAACCTACAGGCGCACAATGGCAGTTGGACAATTTGTCCCAAATTGGGGGCTTTGGAGTAGCAACTGAAGGTGAACCACGAATTGTAGAGGAAAATGAAAACAGGGTTATTCTGTTTGATGGCACAAAAGATCGAATCCACCTCGCCGGAAATATTATACATGGAATGCAGTCTTTTACTTTGGAACTGACTGTAAAGCCCCTGACTCCGACAATTGTTGGTAGGGAACCTCGAATTCTGCATATTGAAGACCCTTCTGATCCTGATCACCGTTTAACACTAGAAATGCGTTTTAACGACAAAAACGAATGGTATTTGGATGCATTTTTAAAGGATGGTGAATCTGCTCTTGTGTTAATTGACCCGGCTTACACCTACCCAATTAACGAATGGGCAAATATTGCTATGACATACAGTAACGGGCAACTCAGTTCATATGTGAATGGCAAAAAACTTCTAACGGCGCCCATTAACTTTTCGCCGTTGCCGGCATCAGCCAATACCTCCATTGGCGCCAGAATGAACCAGGTGCATTACTTTCATGGCATGGTCAGAGCCTTAAGAGCGACTGACAACGTGCTGCCCTCACATAAAATGATAGCCATAAATAAATAACGCAGCCCACGGTATCCGGTGCTTGCACCATGAATAATTTTGATTACACAGAGTCCATAATGAAATTTCACACATTAATACTTTTGCTCTTAGCTAATTCTGCTTCTGCTGAAGAGAAGGCACCTTGGATTAAACACGGTAAGCTCGAAACTACAGAAAATAGCCATGTCATTCAGCATCAGGACGGCACTCCTTTCCTTTGGGTTGGCGACACTGGGTGGGCCATGTTCCAACAACTTACTCGCGAAGAGGTTGATACGTATCTAGATCATCGTCAAAAGCTCGGCTTCAATGTGATTCAGGCCGTTGCGCATTGGTCTCCCCATGGTGGCGGTATGCAGAGAAGCCCTGATAACGCGCCAAATGCGTATGGTCATCGTCCGTTCAGAGGAACAGAGAGCGACCCGGACACGGCTGAACCGTTAACTGTAAAAGGAGGTAGTTCTGTCGCGCCCAATGACTACTGGGACCACGCTGATTATGTTATCAACGCGGTTAAACAACGCGATATGTATTTGGCGGTTCTTCCAACATGGGGGAGCCAACTCATTACCGGTACTAATCAGTATACCGAAGCAGAAGCCAGAGCTTACGGTGCCTTTTTAGGCCAGCGTTATAAAGATGAGCCTCATTTAATCTGGGTTTTGGGCGGTGATACCAAAGCGCATTTCGAAGCATACAACAAACATCAAAAATTTGAGTCTTATGATTATCGTCACATATATCGCGCCATGGCAGAAGGCCTAGCACTGGGAGTAACAGGCAAAAAGGTTGCGTGGAATAAAGCCAGTTCAACCTGGGACGAACTTTTTATCACCTATCACCCAAATGGAGATTATCCCTACAGCTCTTCACAATGGTTTCACAATGATAAATGGCTTGATGCCAATGGCGTTGAAGTATGGAAAGAGGTGAATGATGTTTACCGGGCAATGGTTGATGACTATCAGCTAACCAACCCGGTTAAACCAACACTATTTCTTGAAGGCTCGTACGAATACGGTACTTATCGCCATGAATGCGGATGGGTAACGCCTGTCATCGTTCGTCGTCAGTTTTACCACACGTTTTTCGCTGGTAGCGCCGGACATACCTATGGCGCAGCGCCTATCTGGGCAATGCGCAGTAATGGCGGCGACTACAATTGTGGTTACACATGGCAGCAAGCGCTTGATTTTCCGGGAGCTAAGCAGATCGCGGACATTGGCAGAACGTTTCTGGAGCAGCATGAATGGCATGATTGGATCCCTAATGGTGAGGTTATTGGCGCTACAGGACAAAACGAAACCTTAAAAACAGCCGTAACCAATGCCGCTGGCAATATGGCCATTATCTACTTTTCCAACAATTCTCATACGCAGGTAACCAATGTATTAGGCAGAAAGGCGAAAGCGTATTGGTTCTCTCCCAGAGACGATATCACCGAAGGCGTTGAACAATTTAGTATTGACGAATCGAGAACTATGGCCCCCCCTGTAAAATGGGAAGATGCCATTCTCGTACTCAAGGCAATTGAGTAACAGAGGGCTGGATCAACCTGGGGACATTATTTAACGGGGTATGTCATGACCCCGTTTTCATGAACAGTCAAAACTCAGAGGCTGATATAGGCCAGTGCCGTTTCAAACGCTGATTTCTGGAACCCTTTTAAACCGGTTTCGCTAAACTCTATATATGTACGGTTATTTTTTAACGCCGCTTTGATCTCGGTGGGCGGCATCACAATCACCTTCACATCGCTTAACAATTCCAGCGCCGCTTCTAATTTAAAACCAATGGCCCCACCAGCAAACTTGCCCTTCATTGGGCGCTGGCGAATAACGATGGTTTCGATTTTATAGTCCTGCACCAGCTGCGCGAAGGATTTCTGAAAGTATTTTAGCTCATGGGCGGTAGCGGCTTTTTGCAAGCTCAATTTGCGGGTACGGCAATCAGGAAGTAAAAACAAATCGTTTTCCAAACTCAGTAAGGCAATGTTTGCATCATTTCCCGCCAGTTCTACACCACATACACGCATTGCTAAGCTCCCCTTTAAATGTCTGCCCGGAGTATATCGGATTTAGCGACGGTGCGGGGTGGTTTTTCTGATGAAGGGTACGTTTATTTTGAGCTGGTGTGAAAGGATATCGATAGCCACGCTCATGTCGGTGAGAATTAACTGTAGAGATATATGGCGGACAACATGTCCGCCATAAATGAGAATTGATTAAGCTAATAGTTTCGGGCTTACGAGGATACAGTCAGTTTGATAAGACCTTCGTATTTACCTGGCTTGACTGGCATGACTTGTCCATCAACGGTCATCGATAACTTGCCATTTTTAGCCTTTATTTCAGCACCTTCTGATATTGTCAGAGAGGAAACAACACTCTCCCCTGTTACCAGCCAAACTCCCGTGTCTTCAAGCACAACTTCGATATCGTTGACACCATTGAAGAAAGGCTTGTTTTTAACATGGCCGAGATAGTAGTACTCTGCATCAGTAAAATGCGTATTCTGGTTACCGTTTTCATCCACATGGATAGCGCTGGTACTACTAATAGCACCAATAATCACAGATTTTTCTCCCATAGTAACGGTAAGTTTATCGCCGGGTTGCTTACCAAAATATCCTGTCGCATTGTAGATGTTGCCTTCAAGCTTAATTCCTTCAGCTTTCAAGGTTACATTAGCGCGCTTTTCATCCGTTACTTCGTTCAGAGTATAGTCGATCCCCGGGTAACCAGCTTTTTCTGTAAACGTCTTATTGAAGTGCAGGGCAACCTGAGAATCAGGGTTGATACCCACCAGCATATCGTCATTGTCCATCATTTGAAGTAATACCCCGTTACCCGGAGTGAGTTCTGACCGATCTTTTACCGTTATATCAACGTTACCGTCTTTGAGTAGGAACGTACTTTTGCCGGTCTTCACTTCAGTGCCTTCGGCTATCACCAATTTGCCATCGCCATGAGACATCCAGCCAAAATTGTCTGAATAGATGTAAGACTTTTTACCTTTCCCGGTGATCTTTGAAAACGCGGGCGTATCATCAATCTGAATATCAAATACCTGTTGTTCGTTGCCGAAAAAATCAATGAATGTTTCACCTGTTGGAATTTGTAAACGGGGATAGATATTTAATGGTTCGTCAAACGTCGAGTCACCGTAATAAGCCTCACCTTCCCGCACAATTCCACCGTAGGTACCGGCGTGAATGGTTACACCGTAATAGAAGTGTTCAGATCCCAGAATATAACTGCCATAACCGCTGCCGTAACGGGTACTAAAGAGGTCTTTTTCACCATTTAATGTCAATGAGGAATCTACAATAGTCATTAACATAGCTGCGCCCATATCAGTAGACAACACCCCCCAGTTTGCGGCTTCGGCTTCACTACGCACCATGGTAAAAGTCGTACGGTTTCCCATCATGTTAGTGCCACGTGCGCTACCTTTGATACCCAACACCCAGGGCGGAGCAAGCATCGCAGAGAAGTCAGCCGAGTTAGGGTACCCTTCATAAAGCTCCCCACCATCTACTTTGAAAGTTGAGTCTGTTATCAATAAATCTGCATCTTCATATGCATACAGGGCCAGACGTGCCACACCCGACACATCAATGTTGCTGTTTGATATAGCCAACCGCGCGCCGTTATAAGCTGCAAATGCTGCACCATAGCCGGAAAAATCGCTGTTATCACTGCCATCGGCATCAGAGCGAAAATCAACTTTCGCACCGTCAACACGATAACTGACGTTGCCATCGACCATCACACCATTGAAATTTCCGCTATCAGATACCAATGTGATATCTTTCGCCTCCGACGCAGAATATTCGCCGCCCTGAATGGCTTGAATGACTGAACGTTTGTCATCAATCCCTTTCTCGGTAACTAGCAAAGCTGTGCGAAAATTGTCGACTCCCCGGTCATTTTTACCAGTCGGGCTTTGGTAGAACTTATCGGTAATGACCAGTTCCACATTATTATATTTACCCGGCAACATAGCGGTTTCCTTGCCATCAACCAACATCGTAACGGATTTGCCAGGTCGCTGAATGGCCGCGCCTTTTTCCAGAATGAGTGTGTTAACGCGAGTATCCTGGAAAATCTTCCACGGTTCGCCAGCCTTCACGTGCTGCTCATTTACTGAAACATCGAAAGCGTGTGTCGCTCCCGCGAAAGCAATAAGGGTCGCTAAACAGGTTTTTCTAAAAACTGAAGGTAGAGTCATACATATTTCCTGATAAATTAAATAGTTTCGATTATGAGATTGCCGCCAGAGGGCTGATTGATTTTCCCGGGCTTCAGATGAGATGAACGAATAGTTACCGTTACTCCCGGGTTGGTTTGTATTTGCTTGAGGCCCATTGCATTGTCCAGCTCAATAACGCTGTTACCTGTTGCATGCCAGGAGCTCGTTTCATCAATGCTCAATGTCACATTGGATAACGCACCATTTAGTACCGATCGTTTATTCAATGACACTACGAGTCCTCTTTCGCTATCCTGATTGACGACATCACCCGATAGCTTGCTGTTTTCAATCGACAGAGCTGTTCCGGGTACGCGGGCTCCGTTTACCTGAGTGCGGAATTTGTCCTCATTGACTTCAGCCAACAAAAGCACACCAGATTCAGACACAATAGAGGTGTTTTTTAAGGTGATGACTGCGTTCGCGCTTTTCACCCAAAATGCAGCATCTTCTGCATTGTGTTTCCCGCCATCAACAACTAACCGCCCTTTTTCCTGCGGATTGCCCATGACAGAGTGAATCATGACTACGTTGCGACCCGAGCTGGATTCGCTATTAAAAAAGGCCATTTCAGCCTCTCCCGCAATCACGCCAGTGTACGTTGCCACATCAAATACAGTGCGGTTTGCCACCACTTTTGCACCAAAATCCGCATAGGCGCCATATCCGCTATTATTAACAGTGACCTGACTGTCGTTCACTTCAAGGTAAGCTTCTCCGCCAGCGGCATCCGTAGACAATGCCCCCCACCCATCAGCAATGAATTCACAGTTATAGAAATAGCTCCGTGCATTACTCATGGTAAGCAGTGTTCTGGCGGTACCGGTAATACCCAGCGGGGCCGGAGGCTCTTTCATACCGGGACCAATGACCGGCACGTAATCTTCAGGTAGCTGGCCGCCATGAGAAACGAACTTACTATTGAACCCTTTAAGCGTTGCACGCTCCGCCGCCACCAGTGCACTGGATACCACACCCGACGTTATAATTTCACTGTCATATACATAAGCCACGCCACCGGTAACAAGTAAGCCCGCCCCTTTGCCCAGAAAGTCGTTGCTGCCGTCTCCACTCAGGTTGACAAATGTATCGCTGATTTTGACTAGTGCGCCCGGCTCTTCAATGATGATGGCATTGAAGTCATCTTCATGTGATTTTAGCGTTAGTCCATTGATTGCAGATTTGCCTACTACACCGCTATTTGCTATCTCTGCAGTTTCGCTTTTTTGAACCGCTTCACCTGCGATTGTTATATAACTTTTATACTGGGTGTCTTGAATACGCGGCATGGCCGGTGGAGGGCCAGGAGGCCCGTTTGGCACCTGTTGCGCCAGGGCACTACCTATCATCACGACGCCTGCCAGCAGCGCGAAAGCGCTACAGGCAGATTGCTTGAGCTTATTACTAGTTAAAGTATTCATCTTCATTCCTGAAAAATTAAAAACGATAGTTTAGTGACACACCAGCAGTTCTTGGCGCTCCGCCGACTACATACCCTGTGAAGAAACCAGTCTTGATAGCTTCATCAGTAAAGTTTTTCACGTAACCTGAAACACTTAATTTATCTTGTGCATCATGCCAGGTTACGGTTATATCTCCGGTGAAGTAATCACCTTGCAAGGCAATATCCTGATTGCTTGGAGCAACGTATTGCTCAGTGACGTACCTCACTTCAATTCTGGGGATCAACAGCCAGCCACCGTTACCTTCATAGATGTATTCGTAACCTGCTTTGATAGTCAGATCCGGTGAATGTGGTAGCCGTTCCCCATTAAAGTTAATTGCATTGGCCCCCAATCCGTCACATTCCGCGTCTGCCGCGCCGGTGTACCCGCTTGGATTAAGACAAAGGTCTGACTCAATTTCAGAGTTTAAGTAAGCGAGAGAAACGTTGATTCGGTGGGCGTCAGAAGGAATTGCCAACATTTCCAGTTCAGCTCCCCAGTTTACTGCGTCAGCATTGTAGAAACTTAAATTAGGTCCCGTGGCTGTGATAAAGAAATCAACGATTTGGAAATCGGAATAATCGTAGTAGAACGAACTGGCATTAAGCTGTAACGCACCATCCCATAGTCTGGACTTGATTCCTGCCTCATAGGATAAAAGCTCCTCGGGAATGATGGTATTACCGTCAAACGGATTCACGCCACCGGGACGGAAACCGGTTGCAGCTTGCAAATAGACAAGTGCATTATCGGAAAGATCATGCTCAAGTCCCAGCTTCCAGTCGAAGAAAGTATCATCCCTGGTGCCGGCATAACCGAATATTGGCGGTGGAGCAGTCCCTTCCGCTACCCGTTCATCCCAGGTGTAACGGGCACCCGCCGTTAACCGCCAGTCTTCGGCGACAGGGAAGGTTACCTGACCAAACAATGCATCGGAATCACCACTGGTAAAACTGGAATCTTCAATACCACTGGTTGTACCGTCTGCATATAATTCCTCGGCGACTAAGCTCTGCTCATAATCGTAATGGAAAAAACCCACAATCCATTCAACGTCTTCGCCCGGAAGACTGCCATAGCGTACCTCCAGAGCATTTTGTTCTACATTTTTAGGATCGTAACCGGCAGTCCCCCTTCCGGCAAAAATTGCCTCATTCGTCCCGTCACCGGTCTGATAAGAAGGTAAAATGGTAAGTTGTCCAGGCCCGACATTCCATTGTAATTTCGCATAGTACTTATCCGACGTATAATCCTGACCGGCACCAATCCCGGAATCGTCGGTGGTGTAATAGTCGCCGCTCTCCCAATAAGCACTTTCGGTTGCACCCGCTCCCATGCCATCCAGATGGATTCTGTCGTAACCCAACAGTAAGCTGAAATCGTCACTGGGCTGATATAGCGCCTTGATTCGCTGACCATCACCTTCTAAATCGTTATGCCCGTTTGATAAAAAGCCATCTCGTTTTACGATAGTACCCGCCACACGCACCGCAAAATCTTCAGACACCGGTATATTGACGGCCCCCTCTCCCCGGCGAAAATTGTAGTCGCCGGCGCTTACTCCAACATGACCACCAAACTCCCCTAATATCGGAGAGTGTGATATAAAGTTAATCACCCCGGCTGTAGCGTTTCTTCCATAAAGTGTCCCCTGGGGGCCGCGCATGACTTCGACACGTTCTAAATCATAAAACCCTAGCTGACCAGCTTCCGCACGAATGGAGTACACCTCATCGTAATTGGTAGATACCGAACTTTCGCCAACACCCGGGGGTAGATCGGAGCCCAGGCCACGAATAGCAAACACTTTGCCTCTGGCTGCTCCCTGCACTTCGACCCCTGCTACATTGGCAAGCACGTCGTCTGCTGACACGCGGGCGGCCTGAGCCAAACGCTCGCCATCCACTACAGAAATAGCAGCAGGGACTTTCTGCAGAGGTTTGTTAGTTTTCGAAGATGTGACCATAATTATTTCGAGGTCTTCTTTTTGTTCTGCAGATTCTTGCGCTGTGGCGGTTGCACAAGTTGCAGATAAAACCGAAATAGCTACAGCACTCAGAAAGAAGCGATATTGCTGTTTTTTCATCTCAGACGTTCCTTTATTTATTCGAAGATCACTGACGCAGAATGATTAAAATTAAACCACTGCACATATGTATTTTTTTATTTAATTATTTGTTAACAACCGCGCTTTTATTTTGCTAAATTGAAACGAAATTTAGAATTCGAATTAACAAATAGAGAAATTTTGCGGAACGAATACAGGAGACTGAGAAAATAGAAAGAGAAAAGGGCGACCTGTTATTGAGGTCGCCCGGAGGTAAAGTAAGGTTTATTTTATTTGCTAGTGAGGAGAACCCAGTGAGCGTGTTTTCCCATCAGTTGTATATGTAAAATCCAAATAAGATACCGTTAGCTTTTTTATTTTTCCGAGATGATTAATTTTATAAATAATGGACCCGTAGTAGTCAAAAGCATCACCTTTTTTAATTTTACCGAACGGTGAATTTTCATCATCCCGCATGACGGTAAAGTGAGCGTGCAGATCAACAGCAAGGGTATCGCCGTCAAAAACAAATTCATTCACAGTTAAGTCTTCTTTCATCAATGACCAAAGTCCGTGATAGTGTTTTTTCACCGCCGGTATACCTTCTAATACCAGCCCTCCATTTATATACACAATATCGTCAGAAAAATAAGCTTCAAATGCCTGAGGATTTTTCTCATTGAACAGTTTTATGTAATGCATATAACTGGCTTTATTTCTTATACCGAACGTAGGTAAATCTTCGTCAGCAATCATTTCCATGGCTCCAGAAAACACAGGAAATATAGAAAATACCGCCAGAAAAAATACTACCTTAATTTTATTAAACATTATCACTTCCTTTATATTATCGAGTCTAATCACGCGCCATTTTTGATGGCAGAATTAATTCCACTATTTTTTTTGGGTAACGTGACTATTGAGATAACAAACATAGCCAGCGCTACTCCGGCGAATACTTTAAAGCTTTCCAGGTGACTGCCATTTGCCAGATTCGCGAGCACCCAGGCAAAGACGAGTGTGGTTACGAATTGACCAGTGGCAAACGTAGATTGCCAAATACCAGCTCCCCGGGCCCGAACAGCGTGACCCAGCGGTTTAACGGCCCAGGTAAGCATAGTGGGAAGCAGCATGCCGGCACCAAACTGGTTCAGAAACCCGGCAGCGACGAACACTTTATAGTCAGGTGCAATGGCCATCGAGAAGAAACCCAGCGCCAGAATGCCAAATTCGAGTGCGATAAGATTTTTAAGGCCCAGCCACTGATGTATGTAACGATAGGCAATTGCTCCCATAGGCACGCCGATACTGGCGAATGACAGTAACCATCCGGTGATAGCTGAATTATCTATATCGAACTCACCCAGTGCTGCAGCCATCTGAAATTGGAGCAGGTAAAAAAGAATACCGCCGATTAAAGTAAAACCGCACACGGTGCCCATGTGCCCCCAAGGAAAACGCTTTGTATGCTCAGTAACGTGAGCTTCAGATTCCACTTCTTCATCTGACTGAGAGCCGGTTTCCCACGTAAACAAAATTGTCATTACCGCTAAAGGCAAGCTAAGCGCGTACAATGCGAAAGGTCCTTTCCAACCATAGGTGGCACCAAGGTATCCTGCGAGAGGAAACAGACACATAGCAGTGAGAGAGGCAACGGCAGCCTGACTTCCTAACCATTTATTCCTGTCATCGCCCTTGAAATAATCCCCGATTAACGTTGTGGAACACGTCATCAAAAACGCTTCACAGACTCCAACCAGTAACCTGGAGCCGAAAACCATCCAGTAACTATCAAGAAATAAGGGAGATACGCCACAAACCGCGTAAACGAACATGCTTGCAATAAGCAATTGACGGCGTCCGACTTTATCAGCGATATAACCAGCCAGGGGAGCTCCAAGTGCGATGCACAACGCTGGTAGAGAAAGAAGTAGAGGTACCCAATAGTTTGCATTTTCGATATGACCGAATGCCTGCATGAGCTGCGGCACGATAGGAGCGAGAAGCACAGACCCCATGGTACTAAGGGTGATGGGTAATATTAGCACGATGCCCTGAAGGGTACCGGCTCTGCGAGCGTTAATCATGGATATGCCTTTTGTAGCTTTAAGTTATTAATTACCAGCCAGTCGAAAAAATGCGCGACAATATCTTCAATAGCATGTGCGCAGGCGAACTATTCAGAACAAGACTAACTGCAGTATCAGTGTGCCGACAAATTCGCCTTACGAATAAGCTTCATATAAATAACAAATTAATAACAATCCAAACAGCAAGAACTGAATATTTACAATGCTGATAATGTCATTCCGAATAATCGATAGGGTCTTAATTGTGTTTGTAAGTTTCGATGAGTAATCATAGTGCAAATAACTACTGACCAATTAGCCACGACACGTACCAATCGCTGTCGATACAGGAGCACGACATGTTTGAACCGTTCAAAGGAAATTACGTCTGGAATCTTCAGGTTAATCTCGCCCTTGCATGCGGAGGGAATCACGGCGAAGTAGATGCCGCCTGTCGTCCTATTTTTGAGGCCGCCGCCAACGGTGAAGATGCGGGTACAGAGTTACTTTTTGACAGCTGGATTGCTGTGGCGAAGCAGGTCGAAGAGAACGCCCGCAAAGATGAAGAAGAAGGCTATTTGTTGTCTGCCGGAACAAAGTACGCCCGCGCATCCGGTTACTATCTGTCTGCCGAACGCATGCAATCCAGAGATTATGCTCCGCGTTGGGAAGCCTACGACAAAGGCCTGGCGCTGTACCGTAAGCACGTCGAGTGCAGCGGTTTACATGTGGATTTTGTGGATATTCCTTATGAAGGCACGT
Source organism: Alteromonas sp. AWQ4_252 (assembly GCF_056158205.1). Lineage (NCBI taxonomy): Bacteria > Pseudomonadati > Pseudomonadota > Gammaproteobacteria > Alteromonadales > Alteromonadaceae > Alteromonas > Alteromonas sp. AWQ4_252. The sequence continues at coordinate 608,069 of NZ_JBSWSV010000001.1, forward strand.
CTTACCCCGCTATTTTCGTTCACGATGGCAGCGGCATTAAGCGCCCGGCGCTGGTTTCGGTAAATGGCCTGGACTCAATGAAAGAACAGGTGAACATGGCAGGTCATGGTAAATCTAACCTCGACCGGGGCATGTACACTTTGTTTGTCGATCAGCCTGGTACCGGTGAAGCACTGCGTAAACGTGGCCTGACTGCAGTGTACGATACAGAAAAATGGGCAACACCGGCATTCGACTATCTGGCATCCCGTGATGATGTGGATGAGAACCGAATAGGTATTTTTGGCCTTTCTCTGGGTGGCTATTATGCGCCACGCGCGGCTGCGAACGAACCTCGATTTGCACTGTGCGCAGTAATGGGCGCTAACCATGTTTGGGGCCAGAGACAAAAAGAGCGTATGGAGCGTGAAGGCGAGAATCCAGTGCCACACTACTGGGATCACGTGCTGTGGGTATGGGGGAAGGAAAACCTCGATGACTTTATGGCCTATATGCCAAAAGTCACTTTGGATGGCCAGATCGAAAAAATGAAAATGCCGTTTCTTATTACGCATGGAGAAGGTGATCGCCAGATACCAGTAAGCAACGCTTATCGATCCTACGAGCAGGCAGTAAATTCAGTTAACCGTCATCTGCGAATATTCACAACCAAAGACTTTGAAATAGAACACTGTGGCGCAGACAACGGCACCGGCATGCGGGATTATGTTGCCGACTGGTGTGCAGCAGAATTTGAGAAAATGAAGTAACTTCTTTTAAACTGAGCATCAAAAAGCACACTGGAATCCTCGCCGGTGTGCGCGTTCAATCTATCTCACCAATTGTTTATTTCCTGTATCTGAGTTGTAAATAACCTTCATCCAATCAAGCAATTTCCAACTCCTCACCCACCTCTCTACACTACTTTTAAGTAAAAGAAATAATGGATTTACCATGAATATAGTTGGTTTAGACGAGCTGGTATTCGGTGTTGACGACGTACAGGCTTGTTGTCAGTACCTCACCGATTACGGCCTTGTTCCTGTAGGTGTATCTGATGAAGGTGGGCGCTTCGAAGGACAGGACGGCACGGCTGTTATCATCAGGCACAAAGATGATGAATTTCTGCCTGCACCGTTACCTACTGCATCAATGCTGAGACAAACCGTGTATGGCGTAGACAACCAGACCACACTGGATGCCATCAGAGCAGAACTGAGCACCGACCGTGAAGTGATCACCGGTGAGGATGGTAGCCTGACTACCGTGGACAACAGCGGTTTTGCGCTGAAATTTCAAATCACTTGTCGTAAGGCGTTTACCGGAAAAAATGAGCAGATTAATTCTCCGGGTTTTGCACCACAGCGTCCGGTTAATGAACCGGGGGCAGATGACAGCTACGACATCATTCCTGCCAGCTTGTCCCACGTCGTCTACTTCGTTCCGAATATTAAAGAGGCAGAGTCGTTCTACATCGACAGGCTCGGTTTCCGGGTTGCCGATCGTTTCACCCAGTTAGGGCCGTTCCTGCGCCCGCAGGGAACCCTTGATCACCACTCACTGTTTCTTATCGATACCCCGTCGCATATGCAGGGTTGTGAGCATTTCACGTTCCACCTGGCCGGGCCGAACGAGCTGTTGCTGGCGGGCAAACGGTTTCAGGATAAAGGCTACGAAACTTTCTGGGGTCCGGGCCGGCATATATTTGGCTCAAACTATTTTTGGTACTTCAACAGCCCCATGGGCGTGCATGTTGAATATGATGCAGACATGGACTTGCATGATGACAGCTGGACGCCACGGGAAGCCATGGCCAGCGCAGATACGTCGCAAATTTTCAATTTCACACTCATGAAAAATTGGATGCCCGGTGGCGATCCGCACTGATGGCATCACCCTGTGTGCGCTGGAGGATATTGTGCTGAATACCAGTAAAGGCTTCAGCACCGGCGCACAGCAGACAGCGTCTATTTTTGTAGTGAGAACCGGCCATAGCAGTATTGCTGCTTTTCGCAACAGTTGTCCGCACAAGGGCTACGAACATGCGTCCATGGCCTGGAAAAAAGATGCTTTTCTGGACGGGTCTGGCCAGTTCATTAAATGCGGCTCACACGGCGCCCTGTTCGAACGCGACACCGGTTTATGTATTTCCGGCCCCTGTAAAGGGAGTCACTTAACGCCGGTACAGGTAGAAATAAACAGTCACGGGAATCTCGTCTGGTACCCCGACTCAGAAACAAAAAGAGCATGAACATGACATCATCAGTAAATAAAGTGCTAATTGTCGGTGGCGGCTTCACCGGTATGTCCACAGCCATTCTGCTAAGTAAACAAGGAATAGAAGTACACCTTGTTGAACTGGACAAAAAATGGAAGACAGACGGGGCCGGTATCACTGTTAGCGGTCCGTCACTGCGTGCCATAGAGCAAATTGGTCTGATTGACGAATTTCGTCGACACGGTGCTATTTGCCAGAACGTCGACATGCTCACTGCTGACGGTACTTTCCTGCGGCAAATTGTTACTCCTGCCGTGCCCGGCTCAAGTATTACCGGTGGCGGCGGCATCATGCGCCCGGTACTTGCCGGTATTCTGGCTGAAAAAGTGCAGCAAAGCGGCGTGCATGTACACCTTGGCTGCACCTACGAAACACTGTCTGAGCAGGAAGACGGCATTAAAGCCATGCTGACAGATGGCTCTGAACATGTGTTTGACATGGTACTGGCCGCAGATGGTGTATTTTCTAAAACCCGTGAACAGTATTTTGCCGGAGCACCGGTGCCTCAGTATACCGGTCAGGTGGTGTGGCGCGCGGTGGTGGAACGCCACGGCCTGGAACGTCCGGCATTGTTTTACGGTAGCAATGGTAAACTCGGTTTTACCCCGGTGTCATCCACCCATATGTACCTGAATTACACCGAACAACGGCCGCAAAAGTCCCGCATCGCTGATGAAGAACTGCTGCCTTACCTGCAAAACTTGATTGCGCCTTTTACTGCACCGGTAATTGAAGCAGTGAAAGCGGAACTCTCTGAATCATCCAGCATTCTGGCACGTCCTCTGGAAGGCATGATTCTGCCCCGCTCCTGGTTTAAAGGCCGGATATTGCTGATGGGGGATGCGGTTCATGCCACAACTCCCCATCTGGCCTCAGGCGCAGGGATGGGCCACGAAGATGCAGTTGTGATAGCCGATGAAATTGCATCAGGGGGAACGGTAGAAGAGATCTTCACCCGCTTCGAGAATCGCCGCTGGCCACGTTGCAGTATGATTGTGAATAATTCCCGGCGACTGGGTGAAATCGAGCAAACCGGAGGCTCAAAAGTAGAGCATATTCAGGTTATGGCGTTAACCATGAGCGCATTAATGGCACCCATTTAATAGTCGCTTATCAGAAATACGAGAGCCTTAAGTAAAGTATTTTCTTCTTTCTTGTAATCATATAGTTAAAAAATGATAATGGTGCTTTAGGGCTTTCATGCAGGTTTTCTCATGCGTTTAAACAGACTCGATCTCAATTTACTGGTGGCACTGGATGCCTTGCTGACCGAACGAAGTATTACGCTGGCAGCTGAACGTATTTGCTTAAGTCAGCCTGCCACAAGTGGTGCACTTGCGCGGTTGCGGGAGTTTTTCAATGACGAATTACTGGTACGGGTGGGTGCAAAAATGCAACCGACGCCATTAGGTGAGAGCCTCGCTGAGCCTGTTCACAATATCCTTTTACAAATTCAAGCCACCGTTGATCGCGGTGTAACCTTTGACCCGTTCACCTGTAACAGAAAATTCAAATTTATCGCTGGCGACTACAGTAGTACGGTATTGCTTACCGCGGTAGCTAAGCAGATTAATTCACTTGCCCCGGGTATTCAGTTTGAGTTTTTTATTCCGAGCAATAAGCCTGCAGAAGTTTTAGACCGGGCGGAAGTAGACTTCATGATCATGCCGATGTCGATAAAAGTTGATCATCATCCATGCGAGGAATTATTTTCTGAAAAATTTGTATCCATTGCATGTGAGCAGAATGAAGCAGTTCATGAAAATATGACACTGGACGAATTTTTGAGCCTTGGCCACGTCACTGTGAAGTTCGGCACGAGTCGCGTTACCAGTCAGGATCAAGTACTCATGAGAGATAAATGGGGAAGAGAACCCAAAGTAGAGATTATCACATCAACTTTTAATGCGATTCCTCAATTTTTACCCGGCACAGCGCGCGTTGCAACTGTTTATCAACATCTTGCTGAGCACTGGCAGGCACTCATCCCCATCAAAACCGTTCCGCTTCCGGAGCCTTTACCTGAGATATCGTGGGCATTGCAATGGCATAAATACCGGGATCACGATCCGGCGCTAATCTGGTTGAGAGAACAGATTATAGCTACCGCACGAGAGACTTTTGCCTGACATCACTGCCGGATTATTGGCAAAACAAATAGTCCGGCTTTACCGAATCAAATATTCCGCCTCAGGTGTGTCTGTTACACTTTATTCACAATTTTTTGTGGAGAAAGAAAATGCCGGGACATCAAAACAGAATTGCCGTTATTACGGGCGCCGCCGGTGCATTAGGGCGGGAATTCGCTCTCGCCCTGGCATCACGGGGATGCGATATCGCTATAGCGGACATTCAGGATGCCTCTGCCGTAGTGGCAGAAATTCGTGCCACCGGTCAGCGGGGTTACAGTGAAATTGTTGACCTGTCAGACGCTAAACAAGTTTCGCGGTTCGCTGATAACGTACTCAGTGAATTCGGTCAGGTAGATATTCTTGTTAATAACGCGGCTTTTATGCCGGTAACACCGCTGGCTGAACTTGATTTAGCAACGTTCAGAAAATTTGAAGCCATTAATGTTGAAGCGGCATTCATTCTGGGCAAAACCTTCGGCATGGGTATGGCAGAAAGGGGTTACGGACGCATCGTTCAAATCGCTTCCAGCACCACCGGCACGGCTATGCCTGGGTTTTCAGCTTACGTGACAACCAAAATGGCGGGTATCGGTCTGACCCGCGCACTTGCAGCGGAATTCAGTTCTTCAGGGGTCAGAGTCAATGCCCTTTCGCCCGGACTTACCCGTACGCCGGAATCAGCGAAAAACCTGCCCCCGCAGTTATTCGATAACGTGAAAAATAACCTGCAACTGATTAAACAAACCGAAGAGCCTCAGGATTTAACCGGCGCACTGTTGTTCCTGACATCCGAAGAATGCGGCTTTGTTACCGGACAAACGATTAACTGCGATGGCGGTGTTAACTTTTAAGGAGAATGCTATGAAACTGGCAACACTGAAAAACGGTACCCGTGACGGAACCCTTGTAGTGGTATCCCGTGATTTAACCCGGGCAGCAGACGTTTCCCATATTGCTAAGACCATGCAACTGGCACTGGAAAACTGGGACGCGGTGCTTGCTGATCTCACCGCCGTTTACGACAAGCTCAATGATAATGCGGTTTCAGGCGCATTTACGTTTAACCCTCAGGATGCTATGGCTCCCCTGCCCCGCTGCCACCAGTTCATTGATGCCTCGGCATTTTTAAACCATGGCAACATTATGGAAAAGGCCTTTGATCTGGATGTGAAGAAAGATCCGAACATCCCTATTCTTATTCAGCGTCAGAGCGATGACTTTATGGGCCCCTGTGAAGATTATGCTTTCCCTTCCGAAGAAGATAACGCCGATTTTGAAGGGGAATTTGCGGTGATTACCGGCGATATTCCTATGGGGGCGTCCGCCTCTGAAGCGCTGGATAAGGTAAAACTGGTCACCATTTTAAATGACATGAGCATGCGTAAGCATCTTTTCCGTGAATTACAAATGGGCTTCGGCTTTATATTGGCAAAGCCGGCGACGGTGTTTGCACCGGTGGCGGTTACCCCGGATGAACTGGGTGATGACTGGAAAGACGGACGTGTGCACCTGAACATGGAAGTGAGCCGCAATGGGGAATGGTTTGGTCACCCTAATGGCGGCGAAATGGACTTTTCTTTCGGGCAAATCCTTCAGCACATTACGTATAACCGCAACATCAAGGCCGGTATGATTTTAGGTTCGGGAACGGTATCTAGTAAAGACTGGAAAGAAACAGGATCGGCCTGTCTGGCAGAGCGTCGGGCACTGGACATACTGGAATTTGGTGAAGTGAAAACCGATTTTCTAAAATACGGTGAATCCCTCAGCTTCGACGTGAAAGATCACCTGGGTCAGAGCGTATTCGGCAAAATTGACCACACCATGGTAAAACCATGACCGCTAATGTCGCTTCCCTGTTCAGCGTTGAGAACAAACGCGTGGTGGTGACAGGTGCACTGGGCGGGATTGGCAGTGCCGTTGCCCGCCTTTTTCTTGAGGCTGGTGCAAAGCTTATTCTGGCCGACCGTGAGCACAGTTTCCCGGACACGCCGCCCGGCACAGTGTATATTCCTGCGGATTTCAGTGCTGAAGGCGGTGCTAGTGCACTCATTCAGCATATTCAGAATGCGCCGGTAGATATTGTTATTCACACTGCCGGCATTGAAGGTCATGTGGGAAGCATGGACGACTGCGCTGAGGCCGACTGGTTGCGCACCATGAGAATTAATCTGCTGTCAGCCCAGTTGCTGTCTGCTGCAGCTGTAAAATGTATGCAGCAGCGGGGGGGCGGCAGGCTGATCTACGTGGGCAGTATTGCAGGCAAACGGGGTACATCGGCCTTGGGGCTGTATTCGGTCACAAAGGCCGGGCTGTCTCAACTTGCCCGCAACTACGCAGTACAACAAGGTAAATATGGCATTACTGCCAATTGTATTTGCCCTGGCCTGATAGATACGCCGTTATCAAAACATCTGCAGGCCGACGCGGCGTTTATGACCAAACGTATGCAGCAAACACCCCTTAACCGCCTTGGCACAACAGATGAAATCGCCGCTACCGCACTTTATCTGGCCAGTGCTGCCGGTGGCTTCACAACAGGTCAGGATATTGTGGTGGACGGGGGAACGCTGATCTCAGATTGTTAGCTGTTACCTGCCGGAAATAACGGTATAGCCTTACTGTTATCATATGAAGCTAATTAAAAAACCCCGCTACAGAAAGACTGTCGCGGGGTTTTAAGTGTTGTACTACGGGTAATGTGCATGCTCAATATGGCCGAATGCCTGCACAAGCAACGGCATGAGTCGCGCTAACAACCCGGCCCTCATCACGGCGAAGTGTAACAGGAAGGATCAGATTTCTCGTATCGTACCAGCCTTTCTGGTGACCATGCTGCGTTTTCCCGGAGCCTATCCGTAGTAGAATTGTCATTGTTTAGTCTTTGCTGAACAGCATTTTTACGATTGTCATGAACTTCGCCGGAGATAGCGCCATCTTAGCGGCTCTGCGTAAATCTCCGGGCCCCAGGCGGGCAGTCAGTGGCATGGTGCCGAAGGTTTTACCCCGCACCACCAACTCATCATCTGTTGTATCAATGCTGTCCACCGTCATCAGTTCAGCATCGTTTTCGTCGAACAGTCGCACCGCACCGTCAGCCGGCGCCTGTGTTCTGGCTTTCACGGTACTTTTGGATTTACTTTCGCCGGTCTGGAACGTGCTATCAAAGTCCATACCCAAATCTTCGAACATCACCATGGCAGCGGCGCGCCCGGCCCCCACCACACCACCGGCAGGCGGCATTGACGGGCCAACCAGATACAGTGAATCGATTCCCGGCACCTTAAACTGACCAAGATCCGGCGTAGGACGGTGTCCTACACTTTGGTAGAAATAAGGCGCCACACCGTGAACATCACCTTCTACCATGGAGTTCGGCGAGTTTCTTTCCAAATCCAGTGGCGTGTAGAATTTGTGGGCGATGATATTATCGCTGTTAAGGTTCGACACAAACTTGCCTTGTTGCTTCTGCCGCTCTTCACCGTAAGCTTCACGAATTTCATCCCAGCGGCTGCTGCCACCTTCAAGAAGATTGAATGGTGCAAAGCCGGTGCTGTGCCACATGCCGGCGCCTTCCGGTACACGGGAGGGATCCGTTTTAGACTCATCGTTACCCGCAGAAAACATCATGTCGGTCAGCTCCCCCCGCTTTACAGCATCAAAGTCACGCTGCATATCCGCCATGGATTCATGCTGACAAAGGGTAAGCATAATGGCTTTTTCCACGTCTTTTTCTACAGTACGAAATTGTATGGGTTCGCGAAGATCGTAGTGAGCAACAAACAAACTGAACGCCGCCAGACTGGCATTTTCAGCACGCTTGAGTACGGGTTCAGATACGCCATCAACAAACTGACGGATTTTGTGGGGATGCATGGAGCCGATGACAGCGTCACGGGCCATGATTTTCTCGCCAGTGACCAGCTCAACGCCTTTGGCTTTACCGCCTGACACCAGGATGCGCTTGATTTCGCTGTTGTAGCGAATTTCGCCCCCGGTAGCTTCGATAGCTCTCACCATAGATTCTGACAATTTACCTGAGCCACCCCAGGGTTGGGCTACGCCGTAGGTGTGCATGAGCGCCGTAAACATCACAGTACCCATGCCAGTGCCCAGCTCATCGGGTAACTGCAGGTTTTCAGACACCGCACGGGCAATGTGCATTTTGATTTTATCGTGAGTAAACCAAGTGTTGATGATATCCATGCTGCTGCGTTGCATCATGTCCATCATCACGCGGCCTTCTTCACTGCTGTCCAACATTGCCATCAGCGCGCCCAGAGGAGGCTGAGGTTTGTACATACCCGGCATAATCATCGGCAGCATGCTTTGGCCCAATTCTACAAAGCGACGGTAAGCGTCAGCATCACGCTGAGAAATTTTTGCCATACCTTGGCAGGTTTTATCCAAATCTTTGTAGGTCATCAGCGCCGTCTGGTCGGCAAAAATAGTGGCGTGAGGTACGTCTGAATATTTGTAATCCATGCCGTACTTTTTAAATAAATCCAGTTCATCATTGGTGATAAGCGGGTTCGCCTGAATCATAATATGCACACTGGAGTGCAAATCGTGGTGGTAACCCGGGGTCAGAATTTGCTGGGTGGCAGCACCGCCACCTGCGTAGTCATGGCGCTCCAGCAGCAATACTTTCTTTCCGGCTTTTGCCAGATACCCGCATGTTGTCAGGCTGTTATGGCCTGCGCCCATTGCGATTACGTCAAAATCAGCCATTTTTTATTCCTTTTAAGGGTGGATTTCCGGCAAAGGTTCACCGTTAATTTCGACCGCAGTTGCTTCTGTGAGTACAAAAACAATACGGCATACTTCGTTCTCAGACGGATTCCGCCATAAATGGATAGTACCCCGCTGTACTACGATATCACCGGCATGAAGCAGGGTTGTATTGCCATCATCCAATTCAAGTTCCAACTGGCCCTGCATCACAATGCCATAGTCCAGACTGTTGGTGCGATGAAAGGGCGACGCCGATTGCGGCAGCATATCCACCACACGGATCACAGAACCGCCGTTCAATGTGAGTCCGGCATCACGGTTGCGACCGTCAGTTTCATCATTGTTTTCCACCGGTAAATCAGGTGCTGTCCAGACAAGTGTAAACTCGGCATCACCACTGGGAATTAGTTTTGTTTCAAAAGCCTGATCGTCTTTGAAAATCGATCTGCCATTCTCATTGTGCCCCGTTACCACACGGCGTACATCTTTAAGTCGTCCCATCGCTAACCTTCATCTGAACATTTATATATTATGACTCAAAGTGTACTTACAGGCTGTACGCGCACAAATCGGTTATGCAGATATCGCACATTCCAATAACAAATGATTCACAAAACCGGCCCCGTTTGCCTGTGACATCACACTATCTGTAATGGGAATTCAGCTCATCAGCAACGCAAATTTTCAAATTTTCGCAACATTTTTTACACTTAATTTAACTATTACAGGGGAAAGTATATGCATAACGAAAGTACCAGCATTTCTGAACAAAACGGCCGTCTGGCAGGGAAAACTGCACTTGTTACAGGCATTGGCGATGGCATCGGTAAAGGTTGCGCTCTCATGTTCGCCAGACAGGGCGCAACGGTTATTGGCACAGATATAAATGAAGAAGCGGCCTTGCGCACTGTAGAGGAAGCGCAGGCACAAGGTTTGTCTCTGCAGTTCGCGTGCCCCGCTGACCTCACCGATGAAGATGACATTACCAATTTGCGTGAAAGAGTGACGACCTTAACCGGTTCCCTAAATATCATCGTCAATGCAGCAGCTACTGCTGTGTTTAAGTGGATAGAGGATATGACCTATGCAGACTGGCAACTAACCTTAAAAGCAGAGTTGGACTCGGTATATCTGGTCACCCGGGCATTCTGGCCACATTTGAAAGCATCCGGATCCGGTTCTGTGATTAATTTTGCTTCGGCCAACGCTTACCAGGCATTAAAAGGCTCTGGCGCACTGGCGCACTGTGCGGGCAAAGGAGGTGTGTTGGCAATGACCCGCCAACTGGCGATGGAAGGTGGCCCTCATGGTGTTCGGGCAAATACTATATCACCCGGGCTCATTGTAACCGGCGCCACAGCTCCGGTGATTGACGATGAAGAGTTCCTCAGTAATGTCATGGCAAAAAACATGCTGGGCCGCTTAGGCAAGCCGGAAGACATTGCCTGGTGCGCCACCTATCTTGCCAGTGACGAAGCCAGCTTTGTCACCGGTGCAGATTTTTCTATTGATGCCGGGGCCATTGCCTGGTAAGTGTCGTCTGGCGAATAGCGGACAAACATTGCCCGTATAACCCGCCAATAAAAAACCCCGCTGCCAATTAACTGTCAGCGGGGTTTTCTCTTATCTGTATATCAGAAGTTGTACTTAGCTCTGACACCGTAAGTACGTGGTGCTTTCAGTGCTGCATAAGTAGCGGTTGATGCCGGGCGATGTATTGCGGCAGTCATTACCGTTTCGTCAGTGATATTGTTTCCGTACAGAGTCACTGTCCAGGCCCCGCCGTTGTCTAGTGTAAATGATAGATCTGTGACACCAACAGCATCCTGTTTTTGTGAATCTTCGTAACCAATATCTAGATAGCGTTCTGTTTCGTAGTGATGCCAGACTGAGCCCACCAGATAAAGCCCGTCACTGAGTTCGAATGTGTGTTCGTACCCCAGATTCAATGTCCATTCAGGACTATTGAGTGCCGGTTTACCGGAACAATCAACCACCAGAGTAGTACCGTCATCATCGGGAGTAGTTGCACACGTGGTTACTGTTGTGTCTGCTCCTGCTCCGTCATAAATGAACTCGTCGTAACTGGCATCCAGATACTGAATATTCGCTTTCAGCAAACCGTAATCGCTGACAGCATACTGAATATCTACCTCTGCCCCCTGCATGGTGGCAGCACCGGCATTACGGGTGAGAGAACCAAATGCGCCGGACGGTAAGTAACCCAGATAAGTCACCTGCTGATCTTTATAGTCCCAGTAAAAAGCTTCAATGTTCAGCTGTAGCTGATTATTCATAAAGCGATTTTTACTACCGGCCACCAGCGCGCCGATTTCTTCCGGTTCATAGGAGTTATCGACAGAGTCAGCAAAGAAGCCGCCCGATTTAAAGCCGGTTGTGTAGTTTACATACAGCATGGAATCTGCATTCACATCGTATTCAATTCCCGCACGGTAGGTGAAGTTGCTGAAAGAGCGCTCGTCTTCAGCCTGCACAGTGTCGGGCGTATTGTTAAAGTCGTATAAGTTATACGTTTCCAGCGTCAGCGGGGACTGACGCACCTGCATCTCTTTTTCTTCTTCTGTGAAACGGGCACCTAAAGTAAAGCGAAGGTCATCAGTGGCAGACCAGGTCATTTGTCCGAACACCGCCTGACTGTCTGTGCCTAGATCAGAGTAAACATACTCACCAGCCGGCCCCCATAATGAAGCAGCAAAGGAAAAAGGCGCCGCCCAGGACAAAGATTTTTGATCTTCAGCGTAAATAAATGCACCGGCAACGTACTTAATTGCGCCGGTATCGTTTGAGGCGAAGCGCACTTCCAGTGAACTTTGCTTATTCTCGTCCTGATTGATAACCGGAAAGCCAGGCAAGTAGAAGGTTGTGTCAGGCTCAGCCACGCGGTGAGAAGGAATAACCGTCAGCGTGCCACTGTCAAAGTGAGCGTTGATAGTGGCGGACACCCCCCAGAAAGTACTGTCCTGATAGCCTTCGTAATCAACGCCCTCGTCAGCGTCATAGAAATTGAAGGTCTCAAAATCCATGTAAGTACTGACAAACTCAGGGCGGCTGAGGAAAAAGGAGGTGGGTTGGGCTGCTTCAAATGCCGCTATACTCACCAGGTCTGCACCACCAATCCGCTCATCAATTGCCGGCGCGCCGTCAGAGATCAGCACACTGCCCGCACCTGTGCCGCCAGCCTTGTAGTAGTCACCGCTCAGCAATACGTCATATTTATCATTGGGGGCATACAGGTAGTGCACCCGCAACGCTTTTCCGTCTTCGTCATCATAACTGTCTGATAAATACCCGTCGCGGCTGACCCACTGCCCGGAAATGCGCAAAGCTGAGTTGTCACTGACAGCAACATTTACCGCGCCCGCCAACTGGCGTGAATTATAATTACCAGCACTGCCGCTTATGTAGCCTTCGGTATAGCCCAGCTCGGGTTTACGGGAAATTACATTGATAGCACCGCCGGTAGCATTCCGGCCGTAAAGCGTTCCCTGAGGTCCTTTCAGCAGTTCCAGTCGCTCAAGATCGAAAAAGGTGCCAACCACAGAGCCCGGACGGCCAATGTAAACACCGTCGTAGTTGAAGGCCACCGCGTTCTCGGCAAACGCGTTCGTTCCCTGTGTACCCACACCCCGTACATAAAAACTGTTTCCTGTACCGCCGGTTTTGTTGATTTGCAGTGCAGGCACTAAAAATGACAATTGATCAGGCTGCGTGATACCGCTCTTTTCCAACTGCTTTGTGGAAATGGCCGATACCGCCAGTGCTGCTTTCTGGACATTCTCAGTACGGTGCTGGGAAGTGATTTCAATGATCTCCAGGCCGGACTGAACGTTTTCATTGTCTGATTGTGCATAAGCCGGGGTCACGGCGGTAGCAACAGCCAGGGCGAGCATAGTAGGGATTCGCGTTTTGTTCACAGGTTTGTACTCCAGGTTCTCTCATCCGTTTGTGAAACGCCGTACGATTTTTATTTTTCTGGCGACGAGATAGTGCGCCGGTTAACCGCTTGAAGCATTCACAACCCTTTAACAACTCAACAACAATAGAGAAACGAGAGAATTAAATTAAATCGCCATTTCGGATGACATATATTCGTAATTGCAATAGTGAATTCCGGGCGAAAAAAAACGGCAGTGTAACAATCACACTGCCGTTACGGACAACAGAAACGCAGGCAGTCAGCTTCTGTTTTCTTCTACAAATTCAATAAGGTTTCCTGCACAGTCACGAATAAAGCAGCCTTTACCAAACTTCTCTCTGACCACGAAAGCAACATCCGCCCCCCGTGCTTCCACGACTTCGAGAAAGCGTTCCAGATCAGGTACTTTAAACGCCACATGCTTATTGCCGTGGGTCTTTACATCTTGCGGTGGATGTCGCCTTTCTTCAGGTAATGAAGCCGCCCCTTCCACTTCAAATATTTCGAAGCGCAAATCGCCCCGTCGTACCATGGCCACCTTCGCCTTTGCAGCTTCAATGTAAAATTCCCGCTCGGTGGCGAAGTCCAGCACACTGGCATACCAGGCTTTTGCCTGCTCAAGATCAGGTACACTTACACCGCCATGATGAAATATAAATTCCGGTAATACGTTATCAGTCATATTTACTCCGCTGTCCAGCCACCATCAACTACCAGACTGGTGCCAGTCATTAATGCGGATGCATCTGATGCCAGAAACAATGCCGCGCCCATAAGATCCTGCACATTCCCCAGTCTGCCGATTTTGATTTTCTCAAGCACAGAAGCCAGAAAGGCTTTATCTTCAAAGAATGGCCTGGTCAGCGGCGTTTCGATAAACGTAGGGGCAATAGTGTTTGTGCGGATCCCGTGCGGAGCGAGATCAAGGGCCATTGCTTTATTCATGCCTTCCAGTGCCCATTTCGATGCACAATACAATGAGCGGTTAACGCCGCCCACATGGCCCATCTGTGAGCCGATATGAATTAGTGACCCTTTGATGCCACCTTCAATCATGCGCTGAATACAGGACTGTGCGACAAAATAGGCGCTTTTTACGTTCAGATTGAGTACTGCATCGTAATCGTCTTCTGTGACTTCAGTTACCGGTTTTGGCCGGTTTGTGCCGGCATTATTTACCAGTACATGAAACGGATCACTCCGTTTAAAGAACTCTCGTACCGCGTTGAGATCGCTGACATCCAGTACCTCAGCCTGCGCCTTATCTCCCCGCGCACAAATAGCCTCTGCCGCAGTTTGAATTTCGTCAGCCGAACGGGCAACCAGTGTTACCGATGCCCCGGCTTCCGCCAGTCCGGCGGCAATGGCCAGGCCAATGCCCCGCCCTGCACCGGTAACCAGCGCCCGTTTACCGTTCAGACCAAAGTCCGGTAACGCCGGTAAAGTACTGTTTGCCATAGCGACTCCTAAACCTTCGTTTTTGCGGTGGGTGTAACCGTTCCGGCATACGGCACGTCAATATTGCCGTAACGACGCACCCGCAGATTTGCCTGTTCACCATGACCGGCAAAACCTTCCAGACCACATAAGCGGGAGCAATATTCTCCGATTAATGCAGAAGCCTCGTCAGTAACCACTTTCTGGTAGGTACAGGTTTTAATGAATTTGCCGACCCACAACCCGCCGGTATATCGGGCCGCTTTCTTCGTTGGCAGCGTGTGGTTAGTGCCGATGGCTTTGTCGCCATACGCCACATTGGTACGCGGACCAAGGAACAACGCGCCGTAGTTAGTCATGTTCTTGAGGAAATAATCCGGATCAGCCGTCATCACCTGCACGTGCTCACTGGCAATTTCGTCAGCAATCTGCACCATTTCTTCGTAGCTTTCTGCCACGATAACTTCACCGAACGTTTCCCACGCTTTACGGGCATGGTCAGCAGTAGGCAGAATTTCCAGCAGACGCTCAATTTCTGCCATGGTTTCTCTGGCCAGTTTTTCTGAATTGGTCAGCAGTACACCCGGGCTATCCGGTCCGTGCTCTACCTGACCGAGAATGTCAGTCGCGCACATTTCACCGTCTACCGACTCATCAGCAATGATCAAGGTTTCTGTAGGGCCGGCAAATAAGTCGATACCCACACGGCCAAATAACTGACGCTTCGCCTCAGCAACAAATGCATTGCCCGGACCAACCAGAATATCCACACCACTGATGGTTTCGGTTCCCAGCGCCATTGCGCCGATAGCCTGAATACCGCCCAGCGCGTATATTTCATCCGCACCGGCCAAAGCCTGCGCCGCAACAATGGCAGGGGCAGGTTTGCCTTTAAACGGTGGTGCACAGGTAATAACGCGTGGGACACCGGCCACTTTCGCGGTGATAACCGACATATGGGCTGAGGCGAGCAGCGGATATTTACCACCCGGCACATAACAACCGGCAGCGTTTACCGGTAAATTCTTGTGTCCCAGAATCACTCCGGGCAGAGTTTCTACTTCTACATCTTTCATGGAGTCGCGCTGAATTTGCGCGAAATTACGCACCTGCGTCTGGGCGAATTCAATATCTTTCAGATCTTGCGGAGACAGCGAGTCCATACACGCCTGAATTTCTCCTTTTGTCAGCCGGTAGTCTTCTCTGTCCCAGTTATCAAACTTAACGGATAAGTCGCGGATAGCCGCATTGCCCCGCTTTTCAATGTCTTCAAGTGTCGCTTCTACAATCTCGCGTACTTTGCGGTCAGCATCTGCTTTAACCTGCGCTTCCGCGCCCCGCTTTAACCAAATAGCCATGGTGGTCTCCGTTACAAATAGGGTAATTAAAAGCCGTTTATCACTGTTCTGGTGTGAACCACCGCCGGCGGGGTAATAAAGAACTCAGACACCAGCGACCGCCAGGCTGCAAAGCCTTCAGACTGCCGGAAAGTTTCCATATGCGCTTCGACAGAGTCCCAGCGCACCAGCAAAACATATTCACCTTCGTTCTCAATTACTGCATCCAGAGCAAAGCTGCGGCAACCTTCTGCTTGCTTGAAGTGCTCCACAGCCAGAGTAACCGCTTTTTCAAAACGACTCTTGCTCCCAGGAGAAACGACCAGACGCGCCATTTCTGTCACCATATTTTCACTCCAAAATTCCCAGGTTAATTGCTTTATTAATTCCAGACATATTTGCCTGATAAACAAATTCACGCAGTCAACAGTTATAAATCAGTGAGTGTATTTATAAGAAATTAAGGCATGAAATCCGAATCCGAATTATTAATAAAATGTATCTGGAAAACGAATATTTAACCTTTGAAAGGTGTTTTACTATTTGTATCCACAATGAGAAGAAGGTGAATGAAAATGAAAAAAGTGGTGGTAACCGGTGCTGGCGGTTTCGTAGGGCAAAAGTTGTGTGACGCTATTCTGGCAAAGCCCGACTGGCAGTTGACTGCCATCGATATGGTATTGCCCGATTTCCTGAAAAATAATAGCCGTGTTGCGGCGTTTGAAACCCCTTTTTCAGATGAAAGTATGCTGTCAGAGGTGTTCTCATCACCCTGTGATATTCTCTTCCACCTTGCTGCAGTCCCAGGCGGAGCAGCAGAACAGACCCCTTCACTTTCAAAGGCTGTGAACCTTGATGGCACACTGACCCTGTTTTCAAAGGCGTGCGAAAATGGGCACCGCCCGCGTATTGTTTACACCAGCACGATAGCGGTTCTCGGCGCCCCAATGCCTGAAGTAGTAGACGACAACGCACCAGTTGTCCCGGCCATGACTTACGGTACTCACAAAGCCATGATTGAATTGGCACTGGCTGATTTTTCCCGCCGAAAACTAGCCGATACTGTGACAGTAAGGCTTCCCGGCATTGTCGCCCGTCCACTTGCAAAAAGTGGCCTGAAATCGGCGTTTCTAAGTGATGTTTTCCATTTGCTGAAAGCAGGCCAGCCTTATGTTTCCCCAGTGTCTGAACAGGCAACTATGTGGCTGATGTCGGTAAACCAGTGTGTAAATAACCTTATGAATGCCGCCGTGCTGGACAGCTCAAGAATGCCGGTAAGCCGAGTGGTGACACTGCCTGCAGTAAGAACCAGTATGCGTGAATTGGTTAAGGAAATTGCCACGCAGACAGGCGCGTCTGAAGAACTGGTCAGCTGGAAGCCGGATGCAGCATTGGAAGAAGGGTTTGGAAAACAGCCCCCCTTATTTACGCCAGCCGCAGAGCATGCCGGATTCAGCCACGACGGTGACATTACAGCACTGGTAAAGAACACACTTTTGTAAATTTATTGTTTTAATATTGTAAAGCTTCAGTGGTGGCGGTATATTCGGTATATCTTACAGGCGGGAGACATTCCAAATGATATATTTTCTTTGCGATATTTTAACTATGTGCAATCCGGAACTTATTAAAAAAAATGAAGATGCAGAATCTCCGGAAATAGCAGAATCGCCGTCATCATAATTGCGAAAAGAATTAAAAATCTACTTTTCTTGCACATTCAGGCAATGGCAACAGTAAAGGCAAAGCGTGTGTCTATTGCGCTTCAACCGAAGCGCTGGCGCAACCGGACATGCTGGTGCATTTACAATACTTTGAATTATTGCAGCACTACACACTTCTTGAAGTCACTTTAAACATCAATCAAATAATGCGTTTAGACACACTCCCCGATAACTGGCGGGCAGACCCTGCTCCGACGGAAACCGCGACAATAGGCGACCAGTGGCTAAAACAAGCTCCAAGCGTGGCTTTACAGGTTCCCAGTACGATCGCAACAAATGACAATAGCCTTTTATCAAACCCCGCCCACAAAGACTTTAATGCTATTAAGGCATAGGCTAAAGCATTGCCATTTCAATTTGATGCTCGTTTGAAGTGAGTTTTGCCTAGGTCTGTTTCCAGAGTGTTGGTTTTCGGCTTTGATAGCGACCTAGAGGATCTAATCTTGGTAATCGTGGTTGTTTTCAAAGAAAGGGATGGCATCTCTGTCTCCTCACATAAAATTGCCGGCAAAGTCCCCCACTAGCGGACGTACTTGGTTTAGGTTATCTTAACCATTATCTAAGAAAGGATTCTTTAGCTTGTGAAAAGAACTATTCAGCATTACAGCGACCAAGCCCAGCACTACTTCTCGCTATATAATTCGGTGAATCCTGAAGATGTGCACAACGATTGGAAAGCATTTCTTGGTACAGTAACACCTGGCAAAGCATTAGATGTAGGTGCCGGCAGCGGCAGAGATGCAAACTGGCTGGCGCAACAAGGATGGCAAGTTATAGCAACCGAGCCTGCAGATACCTTAAGAGAGCTTGCACAGCAAAACTCCCATTCAAATGTTAGATGGAGTCACGCTAGCTTACCTGACTTACAAGAACTCCCTCACTCTGACCAAAAGTTTGATTTAATATTACTCTCTGCTGTTTGGATGCATTTACCAGAGGCTACCAGACCCGAAGCATTAACTCGCCTTGCGGAACTGCTTTCAGTCAACGGTCGGATTTATATAAGCCTGCGGTTCGGCCCTAGTGACGAAAACCGCCCAATGTACCCCGTAAGTTATGAAGCACTACAAGTTCTCACTAACAAGAATGCCTTAGTAGCTCGAAACTTGAATCCAGTCCCAACCGAAGACACCTTAAGCCGTAAAGAAGTGAAATGGGTTACTGTTGAATTAATGCGTGAAGTAAACAAATGACGGCCGTCAACTATCTCATCACAGGTAGAGATCAACACTATCTTCTACACGAAATTCGAAACGCGCTTAAGACAGCCACTAATATCGAAATTGCCGTATCGTTTATTCGTAACTCAGGTCTTAACCTGATCATTGAGGATATTGAAGATGCGATGGCTTCTTCACTGAGGAATGTGAAACTTTCACTGCTCACCTCAGACTATATGAATATCACTGAGCCGCAGGCTTTAAAGCGTTTAATGCTGCTAGAAGAGCGCGGTGCAGATATTCGAATTTACGAAAGCAAACAGGCCACCAGCTTTCATTTAAAGTCCTACATTTTTGTGAGAAACGACGAGCAAGGCCTGGCTTCAGCGCGGGCGTTTGTCGGTTCGAGCAATATCAGTAAGACGGCGCTGACCGATGGAATTGAATGGAACTATCGTATCGATTACCCCAATGACAACGATCTCGAATCGATCGCTCGAATCAAGGAAATCCGGGAGCAGTACAATTACCTATTAGAGCTACCACAGGTTACGTCGCTGACATTCGATTGGATAGCCGAATACGAAAAACGTTACGAAAAGGCCAGGAAAATAACGCCCTTGTATTCATCGGCTGCACTTCCTGATGAACAAGAGCATGAAATCCCTACGCCCAAAGAACACCAAATTGAAGCATTAGAGGCTTTGCTGCAAGCCAGAGATTCAGGCATTACCAAAGGACTAGTTGTACTTGCTACCGGCATGGGTAAAACCTACTTGGCAGCTTTTGATGTGGCGAATTTTAAGGCCAAGAAAGTACTATTTGTGGCACACCGAAAAGAGATATTACTGCAAGCCGAAGCGAGCTTCTTAAAAATTTTACCCAATAAAAAAGTGGGTAGATTTAGCGGAAAACAGAAAGATGTAGAATATGACTTGCTGTTTGCATCAGTACAAACCATAGGGCAACCCGCGCATCTTACTAAGTTTGGTCCTAACACTTTCGATTTCATTATTGTTGACGAGTTTCATCACGCCGCTGCCAACGGGTATCAAAGGCTGTTACAACACTTTACACCTAACTTCATGCTGGGGCTAACCGCTACGCCAAATAGAACCGACGGCAGTGACATCCTTAAGCTTTGTGATAATAACCTAATTTATCAGCAAGACTTATTCGATGGTGTTAAAGCACAGGTATTATGCCCTTTTACTTACTTTGGTATTTTCGACAAAGAAGTCGATTATGAGCACCTGCCCTGGCGAAACGGTAAGTTCGATCCTGAAAAGTTGTCCAACAAACTGGCAACGAAAGGACGCTCAAAGCATGTATTGAAGGAATGGCAAGAAAAAGCTCAGAATGTGACGTTAGCATTTTGTGTGTCACGGAAACACGCCGATTATATGGCCGATTACTTCAACGAGCACGGTGTTAAATCAGCCAGTGTGCATTCAGATTCTGCACTAACCCGAGGTGAAGCGTTAGAGCAACTGAGTACAGGTGAAATTAATGTACTGTTCTCTGTAGATCTATTTAATGAGGGTATGGATTTACCGCAAATAGATACGGTTCTGCTATTGCGACCTACTGAATCAAAGATTCTTTTCTTACAGCAGATGGGACGGGGGTTACGCCAAAGTGAAGGGAAAGAAAAACTGGTGATCCTGGATTTTGTAGGTAATCACCATTGCTTTTTAAACCGCCCTGAAATGCTGTTTGCAGGGCTTACCAATAAACCGCAAAACCGACAACAACTGGTGGAATTAGCGAAAAACCCGCAGCAGTTATTACCCGATGGCTGTTACGTAAACTTCGATTTAGACTTTATAGATTTCCTAGCGAGCCTTTGTGAAGACCAACTAGATATTCAATACGACAAGTTAAAGTCCACCTTAGGCCGAAGGCCAACCTATACTGAATTTTTTAATAGCGGCGCAAGCATCGACAAGCTTCGCAGAAACCGTGGCTCCTGGTGGGAATTCGTAGATGCCAAAGGGGATATCTCGGCCGACGAGCTAGAAGTATTAGAATTACACCTTCAATGGTTCAAGGATTTAGCCGTTACACGCCTTTCAAAATCATACAAGCTCGTATTGCTCGACACGCTAATTGAGCATCATGCCTTCCTAGTACAAAGCAGCTTTGAAGACTTAGCCGAATGGGCTAGACAGTGGTACAAGAATAATCCGGCTTGGTTGGGTGACTTACCCGATAGTAAACAGAAAATTGAAGAAATCAGTAAAACCGCTTGGAAGAACCACTGGCTAAGTAATCCAATAAAGTTTTGGTGCACCGAGGAACCCGAATCCAAAATTTCATGGTTTACTAAAGCCAATCAACTATTCAGCTTTAATCAAACCATTCAAGCCGAGCACAGTGATACTTTCGCCAGCATGACCAAAGAGGTCGTGGCTCAAAGGTTAGCCGCATACAAACAAAGTCGATTACCGGCATCCGACCACACAGCAAATGTTATTCACTTTCCTAAAGCAACACAGTTGCCGTATTTTCCCGACATCAAAATTGCATGCGGTCACTTCAAAACCGGCAACGCCGGCGTATCTGAAATGGTCAATGCGCCAAGTGGCTTTGGCAATTTAGACACCAATAAACATTTTATTGCCAGAGCATCGGGCAACTCCATGAATGGCGGTAAGAACCCAATATATGACGGCGATTACCTGTTATTAGAGCAAATTACACCTAACAACGCCGGGAGTATTACTAATTCCACGGTAGCCATAGAACGCCAAGACACGGCTGGAGATAACCAATACCTACTTCGGAAAGTACTTAAAAACGCTGATGGAACATACACGCTTAGAGCCGCCCACCCTGACTACACGGATGTAATAGCCAGTGAAGACATGGTGACGTTTGCGCGACTAAGAGGGAAAGTTGACCCGCTCGATCTGTTTGCTGGCCAAGAGTTTATGCGCGAAGACATTCCGCCCTTGTTCAACGAAGCTTTTAATCCAGGAAATTGGCAATCTGGCCATGTAGTACTTAATGAAAAGAACGTACAAGTATTGTTAGTCACACTCAACAAACAGGGCAAAGGTAGCGACCATCAGTACCATGATTACTTCATAGACGAAAAACACTTTCACTGGCAGTCTCAAAATAGCACTTCTCCAAACAATAAACGTGGCAGGGAGATCATAGAGCACCAGAATATGGATAGCCGAGTATACTTGTTCGTTAGAGAAAATAAGTTAAGAGGAAAAACGGCCGCCCCGTTCATGTTTTACGGTGAGGTTACTTACGCTGAGCACAAAGGCGAGAGGCCAATGAATGTGACTTGGGAGCTATTAGCAAGTAACTAAACTATACCGGCATTATGTAATTCATCGCAGACGGATTTTATCTTTATGCAAAGCCACAAACATGTAGGTGTTTTAATTCCAACCTGTTTTTGTAGTAGCAGAGCATGGAATTGCTTTCAGTTCTCAAGGTCACCTTTATTTTTCCCCTCCGCACTCGGAATAGTGACTAAATTCTCACAGAAGAGAACTTCGCCTCGCCCTCCAGGCCGCACTTCTCATCCACTGGCCGACGTAATATTCAGTAGTATGGTTTCCACATGGCTGCATATTTCGGCCCGTTCCGATCACTCAGTTCAATCTAGTCCGCTCACCTACCATTTACATATTCAACTTGCTCTTTTAATTCGCGGATTTCGTGCTGCCCTTCGGTCATCGGCGTTGCCTGAGGTATTTTATCCTGTCGCTCTTCGTGAAATTAGCGAACCCACTCTCCAATCGTTGAATAACCGTCACCCATCGCATCGGCAGCTTCTGAATGTGAGTACCCTTGATCGACCACCAGCGGTGCAGTTTCGAGTCTGAATTCAGGACTGACCTTGGGCCTTTCTCCTTAGTCATTTTGTCACCTAATGTTGTTCATAGTAGCTCTAATTAGATGGCCAAATGCACTATGCCACTGCAGATGTCAGTATTTGTCAGTGATGATTTTTTGTTAGCCACTTGTCGCTAGCACTACTTTCTCGCAGTCAAGACATGGCTTGAAATGCGTTAAAGCGATGCACAATCCAATCGGGTTACCCCAATAATCATTCATACAGAACACTAGGCTTCAGCAACCCCCAAAATGATAACGTTAACTGAGAACGAAACTAAAAACCTTTATCCCCACGACAATAAATTTTATAAAGATCATAAAAAACATAATTTTACAATAACATCATTTCGTTAACAAAAACTTGACAATTAACCAAAACAGCATGTAGCATGCTTTAATGTTATCGTTAACAACACAAGGGTTTACATGAAAAGCTTACAAATCCAAAAAAATAAAACGGCCGCCGCGATTGCTGTAACTTCCGTGTTGCTGGGAAATATTACAAATTCTGTTGCTGATACGGCGGATGGCACTGGAGATGAAGAAATAGAAATCATTTCTGTGAAAGGAGTACGCAGTAGTGTTATTAGTGCGTTAAATATGAAAAGGGAAGAAGTTGGGGTCATGGATGCAATTTCATCTGATGATATTTCAAGTCTTCCAGACGAAAATATTGCTGAATCAATTCAACGAATTGCTGGTGTTCAAATAGAACGCGACGGAGGGCGAGGAGCAAGAATAAGCTTACGGGGAATGGGTCCTGAATATGCTGCTACAACATTGAATGGCCAAACGTTTGCAGCTGCCGCTGTAACTGGAGGTTTTCGCTATGACATTGTCCAATCAGAATTGGCCTCGAGTATTCAGGTATACAAAACGCCAATGGCCAGCATTGATGAGGGTGGCTTATCTGGAACTGTCAACATATCAACGGCTAAACCACTGCAGTTTGATGGACGGAGAGTTCTGGTCAAAGCCGACGCGACCAGGAATGTTGATTTTGGTAGTACTACTCCAAGTTTTGGATTTACGTTAATTGATCAATCAAATGATAATAAGTTTGGCTACAGTATTAATGTTGGCTACCAGGAGCTTGAAACCTTATACGATGCAATGTACGCAAGTAATTGGGTTGCGCTAGATTTAGATAATGATTCATCGATTGACTACGTCGATGGCAAACCTGTTGAAAGACCTGAGAGAGTTAGATTACGCAGGGAGACTAACTCTATTGAGAGAAACCTATTCAGTGGTGCATTGCAATATAGACCATATGAGTCGTTGGAATTTAACTTGTCTGCAGTAGCCGCAATAGACAAACGTGATATACATCTTCAGCAATTTATTCCATTTTTTAGTACCGGCTCTATTACCCTTATGAATTCAGTTGATGGATATTATCCGAACTTACTAGTCGAAAATGTAAAGGTCGAGGGTAATAACACCAACAACTTAGAAGATCGTCATAGCTATGCGATGACAGGGGATTTTACTTGGCAAGCAACAGAAGATTTGTCAGTGAAAGGAGTCGTACACTATACAGAAGGCGAATTAGACAAACATGAGTATAACCGAGTGGTAAGTATTAATACTGACCTTGAAGTATATCTCGATAGCAATAGTCCCACTTTAATTTCAAATGGTCTAAACCCAATCTCTGAACCATCTTCCTGGTCAAATGAAAACCTACTAAACAACAATATCGGTGCAATTCCATTCTCTCAGCAAACTGACGAAACAGCCGGCCAACTGGATTTTACCTACGACCCAGGTTGGAACTATTTAACAAGTATTGAGTTTGGTGTTAAATATCGAGCACAAACATTGCGAACAGAAAAAGTTTGGCATATCGGTCGTTTCACTGGACTCGACTCTCCATTTCCAGACATTTCAGAAGCTTATGACATAATTTCGGATCTAACTAGTGGAGAGGTGACCGGGTTTTCTACTTATGTTTTAGCAAACATTGAAGATGCATTTGACGAATTTGGAAATCCAGAGAATGTAATTGAAGGAGATCCTCGAACTGGGAATTTCTATGAAATTAATCGAGATATATTTAATTCTTATGCACAAATCAATTTTCATACGGACCAGCTTCGTGGAAATATTGGCATTCGTTACGCAAAAACAGAGCGCGAAGTAAATACCACTGACACTATTAATGGCGCAACTTCTGCGGTCACAACTCAATTCGACTACGATAATTTATTACCTAGTTTGAATTTGGCCTATGACCTGACTGACGAAATTGTACTCAGAGCTGCAGCAGGTAAAGTATTAGTCAGACCTATTATTAGCGGGTCAGCGTCTTTTAACCGTACTTTAAGTGAGTCAATTGACTCTTTAGGGAGAAATACAGTAACAGTCAGAGAGGGTAGTATCGACTTACCAGCGTTAACTGCAAATCAGTTTGATCTCAGCGCCGAATGGTATTTCTCCGAAGCAAGCGCAGTGTCGGTTGCTTATTTTTCAAAAGATATCAATAACCAAGTTCGAACCGAATCTTCATGCCCTTCAGATTTTGACTTTGCAATAGTTAACGAAGCGACGAATGGTGACTGTGTGGATGCAGAAGGCACAATTTGGAATATTCTACGAAATAGAGTAACGAATGGAACTCTTGAAATAACAGGTTGGGAATTTTCATATAGCCAAGCATTCGACTTTTTACCAGAACCACTTGACGGGTTTGGCATAGTTACAAACCTCACTAAACTTGATGCGAAGAATCCAGACGAAGATATTCCACTATTAGGCTCTTCAGAAACTACCTATAACTTAATTGCCTATTATGAGAAGGGGCCATTTTCTGCGCGGCTGGCATTGAATCATCGTAGTGATTTTTATTCCGGGGCTTACTACAATGCTTATCACGCAGGTCTAACGAACCCTCGTCCAGGCACACGCCTGGATGCTAGAAACCAACTCGATTTATCAATGAGCTATGATTATAGCGAAAATCTCCAATTCTCTTTTGAAGCTTTAAATTTAAATAAAGACTTTGAAAAAGCTTATAATTTTGGAGACAGACTCACCTACATCGGCACATTTGGTCCTACTTACAGTCTTTCTGTGAGATATCTAATGTGATTAACCTCGCAATGTAATTTTGGGCTCGAATAGAGCCCGTCGGTTTTCTATAAAATTTAGACATGAGTATGAAACGATTTTTTTATCAATATGTGTTGTTTATCTATATTACCTTTCTAACTATATCGCCAGTTGAAGCTGATGTTCACAGAATAGATGCTTCTGAAGAAATCAATTATGAACTACTTGGAAATGAATACTCATTATTTAAAGACGAAAATTTACATGTGGGTAGAAATAAAGTTGTGAAACTCCATTTTAACATTCCAGGAAAAATGAGCACTAACACACTGTCCGAAGTTAAACTCAATTTATACAAACTGGCCACGCAAAGTACAAACTTAAAAATTTGGATTTTTGAAGAACCAGGCGATATTCATCCTTCTCACTTCTATAATGTTACTAAAACTAAGCCAGATATTCTAAAACCAGTCCCTAACTCAGAACTGAAAATAAGCGTCGATATTACGAAATTCGTAAGCTTAAATAGTTCACATAAAAAAACTTTCTATCTGATAATCGATGGGATGAACACGCAAAATTCTACAAAATTTATTTCTTCAAGTACTAGCGATTCAGAAAAGAAACCCTACTTATTAGTAGAGTTCTTACCAACTGAAAAAGTATTGAGTAAAACTCTTGAGCACTTAACATCACTTAATGATGAAAAAATATTCAGCGCAATTGATTTACCTCTAGTACTACCAAATGGAGCAACAGTGAAATGGTTCTCTTCTGAGCCAGAGGTCATTACCAATGAGGGTCGAGTAATCGAAAGACCTGCTAATAAAGACCGTACTGTAAAAATTACTGCCCATGTATCACTTAATGGACTCGAAGCCACAAAGGAAATTGCATTTACCCTAAGGGGCGAATATCAGGTAGATGTAACACATCCCCAAATATACATAGATGACAACGCAAGAAAGGAACTTAAAGAAAAGCTTGACCGCTTTGATTGGGCTCAATCATCATTAACCAACATTCTAGAAGAAATCAAACCATATGTTACGCGGCACGAGTATGACCCGGAGTGGATCCTTTCGAGGATGTCGATGTATTGGAAAAATGGAGAAAGGTGCACGCAAGTATATCTGGCCAAACAAATGTATGATTATTGTAAAGGAAATGCACCTGTTCCAACCGTGAGATATCCAGGGATGCGAAAATGGAATGCAAATAAGAACGCACCATTAGAAAAAAGGACTACTTACAGCAATGGCCCTATGAGAAATCAGTTTCTTGAGTTAATTCCATATAAAGAAACAGGTCATATGGTTCGAATCAATAATGAAGAGATTCTCGAATTAGCTAAAAAATCAGCGTTTATATATTGGCTAACACAAGATGATTCTTATGCAAAATTTGCTGGAGATATATATTGGCAGTGGATTTTAGGTACTTATTACATGCAGCCAGCAATTGATCCAAATGAGTCTTTAGGCGGTCCGGGCGGATACGAAGCAGGTGGAATCGGTGGGTACTATGACATGGAAGTTATTCATGATTTAACAGGAGGTAAAGCTGCAATAATTTATGACTTTTTATTTGATTACTTAGCTAACAACCCAGCTGAACATGCTATCGAGATAAATAAGAATGTTGAAGAGATTTCCAGAGTTGTTTTTAAAAGATTTATTGACATTGCCATGGTACGCGGCTTTCTTGACGGAAATTGGAACGTAAACACATGGCTAAGCATTGTCCCTATAATTCTTGCGCTAGAAGACGATGATTTCTATGCCGATGGTAAGGGCAAACAACACTACTTGCAGTTTTTTACAACAAAATCGTCAAAATTTCATCGAGCTATACCAGAAATTATTGACGGATATGATCCAGTTACTGGTTTATGGCATGAATCACCCGTTTATTCTGTTGAGACGCTCGCATCACTATTAGATTTAGCAATACCGATACTACATACAGGGACTGATATTCTAAAAGGAAACAAGGTATTTAAGAAAGCAGCTTTTGCGATACCAAATTGGCTAGATCACCGAGGGAATTTAGTAGTGTTTGGTGATGGTAGAGGAGGCCCGCCGCCCATAAGACTCTTTGAAAGGTTATATACATATTATTTGCAAACTGGTGACATGAAATCTGCGTCAGATGTTGCATCGGAATTAACAAAAGCAATTAAGAACAAACACTACAGCCGTAACAACCTATCTTTTGTAGATCTAATTTTAAACCTCCCTATTGAAGGAAGATCAATCAACAAAACAGAAACAAAAGGTGTATATTCAGAGCATCACCGACACTTAATTCTAAAAAACGATGTTGATAACAATTATGAAATGATGGCAACGCTTTATGGTGGTCATAACGGACAAGACCATATGTCCCCTAACGGCTTGGCTATGCAACTGTATGGATTTGGATGGGCGTTAGCTCCCAACGCTAAAGCCTATGAATCATACTGGAGCGAAGACTACGACTACTACTCAGGACCACTTGCAGCTAACACCGTAGTGCCTGGATATAGATTTGGTCCAATAAAAGTTAACGGCATGGATCCGGCTGTTTCAGAAGACCAACTCGCAAGTTCAGTTGGTATTTCAGATAACTTTCAATTTATTGATGTCTCTGCAGAAGAGAAACAACGTCTTATTGCAATTGTAAAAACACCTTTAGGCGGTTTTTATCTTGATATCTTTCGTTCAAATCTGCCAGACAACGATTATATTTATCACAATCTCGGCAGTACAACCTCGATATCAACTGAGGCAGTCGGAACAAGTGAACAGTACATTGAAGCTTTGGAGAACACTGAGTCACTAAATTATACATTTTTTAAGAACGTTAAATCATACAGAACTGACGATGACTTTAAGTCAACTTGGCATCTGCTTGATGAAAATGGTATTGATAACATTCAAATGAACATGTGGATGATCGGCCAAAAGGGTAGAACTATCTATTCCGTTGATGCTCCGCCAAATTCACTGCGAACTAACGTGTCTCCATATAATTTAAATGTTGCACCGAAAACGACACCAACTTTAATTGTTAGACAAATTGGTAACAACGCTAGACATGCTCCTTTTATGTCTGTTTTTGAACCCGTAAAGGGATTTGCGGAGAGCGTACTGAATGTTGAATCTATAAAAGGTCAAGGCGACTCAACAGCAATTGTCGTTAAGTCCCAGTCTTCAAACCCTAGCCATACATTTGACACTTATATTTATAGTTCAGGCAATGAAAGCTTACACGAAATAAAAGATACTTTTTTTAGCGGAAGTTTCGCTGCAGTCACCATCGATAAAGAAGAAGTCAAGGAATTGTATCTTGGAAACGGCAGACACTTAAAGTTCAGAGACCTCGGTTTATATTCAGTCGATAATGTACCTGTGACTGTTAGTTTAAAGGTCTTACAAAAATGTTCTTACGTCTATTCTGCAACCGGTGCAATAAAAGTTTCAGTACCTTCTTATTGCAAAAAAAGCAAAGAACTTGATTTATTCAAATTACCTCCAAGTAAAAACGCAAAAATCGACCTCAATTAATATGATGAAAATTAAACAAAAAAACACTATTAAGGAATCCATTCAATAGCATGCGTCAAGGTAATTCTTTCGGGGTGCTGCTTTACTTTCAACATCCTCACTATTATGTACCTTATTAAGTTAATAGTAAGAACTTTTCACCAGCACTGAATATATTTTAATGAATCGACCAGACTTTACTAGACAGATTTTCGTTTGAATTCTTCTAGCTTTTCATAAGCCAGTGGAGGCATATTATTCGCTTCACCATGCTTGCGTCTAGAGTTATAAAACATTTCGATATAATCGAATATGTCGGCTCTTGCATGTTCACGTGTTGTATAAATTTTTCTCTTTATTCGCTCTCGCTTAAGTAGTTGGAAGAAGCTCTCTGCGACGGCATTGTCGTGGCAGTTTCCTCGACGACTCATGCTGGCCTTGAGATTATGCTCTGTTAAGAAGTCACTCCACTCATAGCCTGTAAATTGACTCCCTTGATCTGAGTGTATGAGCACTTCATTGTTGGGCTTTCTTCGCCATACTGCTGCTAGCAGTGCCTGAGTAACGAGTTCTGATTCCATGCGAGAACTCATCGACCAACCAACAACAGCTCGAGAGTATAAGTCTAAAACGACGGCGAGGTAGAGCCACCCTTCATGAGTTCGGATGTAGGTAATGTCAGTGACCCAGTATCTGTTCGGTGTAGCAACCGTAAACTGCCTATCAAGCACGTTATCGGCAACAACCGCAGGCTTGCCGCTGAAGTGGCCTTTATGTTTTTTATAACCGACTTGTGCCTTTATACCTTCTAGCTTCATCAATTTAGCTACACGGTGCTTACTGCAAGCTTCGCCTAAATCCTTAAGGTCACTCGTGACTTTTCTGTACCCATAGACACAGCCACTTTCTAGCCAAGAATGCTTAATTAACCCCATCAGGCGCTCGTCTTCTAACTGTCGCTTTGATTTCGGCTTATCCACCCATGCATAAAAGCCACTTCGTTGTATTGAGAGTGCTTCACACATGAGTTTTATTGGGTAATTCTTGAGCCTGGCTTTTATGAACGCGTATTTTTCTTTGACTCGCCCGCGAAAAATACGGTGGCTTCCTTTAGGATGTCGCGTTCCATTGTTACGCGTTTAAGCTCTTTTTCTAGCTGCTTAATTCGGTCGGATTGTTCTTGAGATTGCTTATGCTCTTCACTGTCTGGGCCGTAGGCTTTTATCCAGTTATACAGCGAACTGCTAGTCACTCCCAGCCTCTCAGACACACTTGCCACCGAATAACCTCGATCGGTAACTTGTTTAACGGCTTGTATTTTAAATTCTTCTGTAAATCGCTGAGACACCTTTTATCCTTAGTACACATAATTATAAAGCAATTAAGTGTCTAGAGAAGTCTGGTCGATTCAACGATTAATATTGACTCATCCTCAATTGAAAATTTAAAGTACGCGTATGTTTCTACTATCAAAGAATCTGTTTTTTGAGTCATTACAAAAAGTAAAGGGTATTCACCAAAGCCAGATTCGAATTGGGTAGCCTTAATGGATACTCTTGCAGACCTCACTATTATTGTTTCTGACTCCGTCACGGGTATCCCTTTCCAACCCGAGAATTCACGATGATACCAATATGAAGTTGAACTTAGCTCATGGCTATATTTTTCAAAGCCTAAGGAAGATAACGTTTCCGCCTTAGAAAAGAAAATGGCTTTTTCGTGCTTTTGCACAGAGGAAATTTCGCCCTGTGTAGCGCTCGACTTTAAGTGAGAGTAAATATGACTGACAAGCGAAATATAGATGCTGCAGCCATCAAAATTAGCAAGACCCTTTTTAAATTCGCTTCTATTTATCAAAACTTCAGGTTCCAGCACACGACTAGTTCCAGCAATTTCAAATAAGCTCAAAAAACCATCACTCCGATTTAAATAATTCTTTCCAATATATTCTCTAAGATACGCTTTTCCCTCTTCAAATTTATCAATACTAGCGTCTTTAGCCCTTTCTAAAGTGTTTGACCTGGACTTCAGCGTATCAGCTAGCTCTAAACAGCTACGGTCCATATCAATTACTTCTTCGCTTAGGCTTGTTAAGATATTGCAAAAGCTTTTGCTATATTCCTGTGGGCTTAGTCCAGGGATGATAATATTCCCTTTGGCTTTTTCCTTTAGCCATAACAAAACAAAAGCACTTGCTTGAATAACATAATCTTTTAAACCTTCTCTGTCATAGAAGAAAACATTATCTGAATAGTACCCTTCATTTCTATTTAATAAGCCAAAAAGCTGCGCTACGTCTTCAGGGAAAACATTCTCTCCTACATAATTAGCATTTGCGCTATCTGGTTGCCTCCAATTGAGACAATATCTTAGCTCATCAAATCTTTTACAAAAGACCATTGCCCCCATCATTTGTAAAACAAGCAATTCTACGGAATTCTTATAGGCATGCTCGTATAGGTGGGCATAATTGAAACTAGAAATAAGTTCCTCTAACTCGGCTTCGGAGAATGGCGATGAAACCTTATACTCCCCATACTTTTTATATATCTCCGACGAGCCAACCAAATTTAATTCACTAATCCATTTCTCGGAATCTGTTAACTTGTAATTACCCTCAACAATTTTTTGCAAATAAAGATAAGCCCAAAATTTACTCCCATCATTACGGAGGGAGAAGCGAATATCGTGACAAAATGGTAAACTTTCCATCAAGTTTTTATAAAAACCAGCTATCTTATCCGGCCTTTCTTTGCAAACCAACTGAAAAATACTCTGTGCTATTTCAAGCGCTTCAGAAATACCTTTTGAACTATACCTAAGGTCGAAATTCTGACGAAAATCATTTATTCTAGATAGCCATTCACATTCTAAAACAAGATCAATGCCTTTATCTGTACGATTACTTTGCCATCTAGCTAATTCATAAAGTTCTTGCCTCACATTAATTCCAGTATCACTTGAATAACTTTCAGAAACTATTTCTTCATATAAAGGACTGTGAAAAATAATGCTCAGATAGGAAGACAAATTACGCTGAGTTCTAAATGAAAGCTCTGTATCGCCGGCCTTTCTTACAATTCTCACAATATTTAGCAAAAAGCTCCAATATGTTTTAAGGTAAACGATATCTTTACTATCCAACCCGACAACATATCGTTGATTAGATGAACCAAAATACCTACCACAAAAGGATTTATGAAGCTGAGGCAATAAAGATCTAATATTTTCATCTTCTAATTTCGTTTTAACTTTAAAAGATAACACTTCCAATCCCGCCAAAAATTCTTCATATTTGGCTAGCGGTATTTTTCTTTTATTTTTTATCTGCAATAAATCGGGAAGAAAAAGGTGAGCAGGCTGAATAATTTTTCTATACATCCTTATATAAAAAACTGAAGTCCATAGTAAAATCAGAAGAAACAGCAATAGAACGAATTTCTCCAAGACAATTAAAAAAAACGTTTTTTCTTCATGTATTGAATTCTGGCTTAACATGTCGAATAGCATTGTCGAAGCAATATAGATCATTGTTGCTACTATTAACGTTGTAGGAGTAATTATTTTTCCACTCATCGCTCTTTTGACAATAAATGGATTATCATACTTCTCTGATATTGTGTGGGCTACCTGTATAGCTAGTGGTATACCTATGGCAACAAAGCCAGCTATTATCGCGTATGTATTCCCTACGACCTCTTCAAATTCCCAGCTTCTATTAAGAATACTGATAATTTTGTCCGAGTGCTCTCCGAGCAGCATACTGAGTTCCATTGCGGTTCCTATGGCTAAGGTAATAGAGTATTAGTCTACTTCTGGGTACAACAAGGCGCAATTACTGCTACACATTTGCTACATATTTCAAAAAAGGAATTTTTAGAAGAAGAGAATCGGGCTACAGCCCTTTAAAAATGGCGCACCCGATAGGATTCGAACCTATGACCTTTGCCTCCGGAGGGCAACGCTCTATCCAGCTGAGCTACGGGTGCGTAACAGAATGCTAATGCTGAATTAACTCAATGTAAGTTACCAGCCCTTAGCGGGAGCGTTATAATACTTATGCATTGAGCTGGCTTCAACCTATTTGTGTGTAAGTGTTTAGATATAATGCAAATCAACATTTCACACACTTTTTATAGGTATTTGTTGCCTAAATGTTGTTCGCAATAATTAAACCGCTATAATCAGGCGATTATCATTATATAAGACCGTAGCCTGGAGACAGACGTGAAAGTAAAAGCAATGTTAGGTGTAGCTTTGTTTGCGCTGGGAATGAGCACCACATTCGCGCAAGAAATGTCCAACGAAGAAATCGTTGAGCGTATTAAACCTTATGGGTCTTTGCATATTGCAGGCGCATCCGCTGCTGACGCAGGCGGTTCCGCAGCGCGCTCTGGTGAAGAAGTGTATAACGGCGCTTGTGTTGCTTGTCACGGCTCTGGTGTACTCGGCGCGCCTCGTTTGCAAGTTGCGGCCGACTGGCAGCCTCGTCTGGACGAAAAAGGCCTTGATGGCGTTTGGCAAAATGCAATCAACGGCATTAATGCTATGCCACCTCGTGGTACTTGTACTAACTGTAGCGATGACGAGATTAAAGCCGCTATAGAGTACATGATCGAAGGCATCTAGTTATTTTTACCGATACTCAGAAGCAGTTTTTCAATTTTGCTTCTGAGTATTGAACTTCATACGGATACCCATATTCTCTGCACTTACCCTAAATTTGCCCGTAAAAAGTGGCGTTTTTAGTACAAATCGGGTAATTTAACTTCGGGTAACAGAACAATAATAAAACGGCAAAAATAATGTCTTCAGGGTCGACGGAATATGAGTTGTCGGAAGAAGAGCTTAGAGAGCTCATTCCCCAACTGCAGCAACTTACGGAAAAGTACAAACGTTCTGAGCGCGTGCAGAAAGCGCTTTTCGATATATCTGAACTAGCCAGCTCGGTAAGTAACCTCAGCCGTTTATACCCCGCTATTCATGAAATTATTGGTGATTTCATGAACGCCGATAATTTCTTTGTGGCGTTTTATGAAAAAGAAGCCAACGTAATCAACTTTGCCTATTTCGTAGACGAATACGACGAACAAACCATCAAACAAATCCCTGCTGAAACGCTCATGGACGGAATCACCGGCCATATTTTGCGCACCGGTGCCCACGTAGTTTTGCAGGGCGAAGACAGCGAAAGCTTTACCGCTAGAACTGGCGCGAAAATGGTTGGTGCAATACCACACCAATTCCTGGGTGTGCCGCTTAAACGGGGTTCGCAGGTTATTGGTGCTATGGTAGTGCAAACCTACGATGAGTCGGTGTCTTACACCGAGGAAGACCTCGAAGTTTTGTTGTTCGTGTCGCACCATATTGTAACAACTGTAGACAGGGTTAAAAGTCGGGAGTTAACAGAAAAGACTATCCGCGATCGCACCAGGCAACTTCGCAAAATTAATGATGAATTACAGGAAGAAATTCTCGAGCGCCAGAAAATAGAAACGCTGCAGCAAGCCTTGTATGAAATCTCCGAGTTGGCAGCGAATTTGGAAGGTAACATGGATGCCTTCTATGCCAGTATTCACAAAATTCTGGCCCGCCTGATCAGTGCCCCAAACTGTTATATTGCTACCCTTGATGACAGTAAAGAATATATCGATTTCCCTTATTTCGACGATACCAATGACGACACTATCGAACGGCGTCCACTGAGCCTGGGATTAACCGAGTTTGTACTTCGTACCGGTCAAACGGAGCTAATAAACCCGCCTCGTGTGCTTGAACTTGCCGAATCTGGCGAACTTGATGTCAGTATTGCTCAAGACATGTTAGCAAGTGCTAACTCCTGGTTGGGGTCGCCACTGGTGGTAGAAGGCGAAGTATACGGAGTTATTGCAGTACAAACCTATGGTAAGTTAGCAAAGTATACCGGGCGCGATTTAGAGCTGTTGCGGTTCGTCTCTCAACACATTGCCACCGCCATGGAGAGAAAGCGCAATACGGAAGCCATTCACAAGTACAACCAGCAGTTGGAACAGCGGGTAAAAGAACGAACGAAAGAGCTCGATCGCATTAATTCCTATTTGAAAAAACAAATAGAAGAGAGAAAAGAAATCGAGCTTAAGCTCATTCACGATGCGCACCACGACAGCCTCACAGATCTCCCCAACCGGGCCATGTTTACCAGCCGTTTAGAGCTTGCCATTGCCAATAAACAGCGTCATCCGGAAAACCTTTTCGCAGTGCTGTTTATCGATTTAGATCGTTTTAAAAACATTAATGACACCTTAGGCCATCATGCCGGTGATGAATTTCTCGTGGAAGTATCTCGCCGTATCGGACTTTGTATTCGCGGTCATGATTTGCTGGCCCGCTTAGGTGGCGATGAGTTTGTGGTGTTACTGGATAATTTTGAAGATTCAGAAGACGTGGAAGATGTTGCGTTTCGTATCATTCAAGCCATTTCAGAGCCCTTCGTGCTGGAAGGTAAAGACATGTACTCTGGCGCGAGTATTGGTATCGCCCATATCGAGACTTACTATCGCAGCGCCGATGAAGTATTGCGCGACGCCGATGCCGCCATGTATCAGGCCAAAACTCTTGGGCGTGGTCGCTTCGTTATGTTCGACAAGTCTATGCGCGACAGATTGTTAGAAGAGCTCGAACTGGAAAACGAGTTTCGCCGGGCGCTTAAAGATGAAGAGTTTGAATGCTTTTTGCAGCCGGTAATGGATTTGCGTGAAAAAGATAGCCTGTATCACGAGCTGTATTTACGCTGGGTGGATCCGACTCACGGCAAGGTCAACAGAGAGCAGTTCCGCCAAATAGCCGAGCAAAGTGGCTTAACGCTGGAACTGGATTTATTCCAACTCCAAAAAGCCTGCGATATAGTAAAAGCACAGAATGGTCAGGGCGAAATAAAGAAAATTGCGGTAAACGTGTCGATTAATCATTTACTTCAGACTTCTTTGGTAACGAAGATCCTTGATTTGATTCAGGCAAACGATGTCTCACCGAATACACTGGTTTTTGAGTTTGATGAAAACGATTTGAATCGTCGTTCACAAGTGATTTTGCCGGCTATTAAGAAACTAAAGCGAGCGGGAATAACACTGGTACTCGACAACTTTGGTAGTGGCTTGGCGTCGTTGAGCTATTTGTTTGCTTACCCCTTCGATTTTATCAAAGTCGATCACAGGTTCATTAAGTCTCTGCCTCGTTCTCAGCGCAACCTGAAGTTGATTCAGTCGGTAATGTTAATTTCTGACCACCTGAAATTTGATGTTATTGCCGAAGGCGTCGATGCAAGAGCTCAGCTTGACGCGTTAAATGAAATCGACTGTCACTATGGTCAGGGCAAGGTATTGAGCGAGCCCATGCCACTGGAGCACAGAAAGCTGGCGTGATCAGCTTTTTCCAAGCATTGCTTTAAGGCTGGCTAGCCCGGCTTCATTGGTTTTTTTGCGCTCTTCTGCAGAAGGCTTGGCTTTTTTCTCGTCCCACTCCACATCGTCAACAGGAAGTTCAAACAAAAACCGACTCGGTTCCGGGTTAATGATTTCACCAAACTGACGGCGCTCTTTTGCCAAGCTAAATACTAGCTCTCGTTGTGCACGGGTAATGCCCACATACGCCAGTCGGCGCTCTTCATCAACATTTCCTTCGTCAATACTGCTTTGATGAGGTAACAGACCTTCCTCCATGCCCACTAAGAACACGATGGGGAATTCAAGGCCCTTAGATGCGTGCAAGGTCATTAGTTGAACCTGATCGGCCTCACCGTCTTCCTCTGCCCGCTCCATCATATCCCGTAATATCAGGCGGTTTACCACTTCCTGCATGGTCATGGGGGCGTCTAAATCAGTGCCTTCGAGCATGTCGGTGACCCAGCCAAACAAAGTACTGACGTTTGCCATAGCCATTTCTGCGGCTTTCGGGCTGGGGCTGTGTTCGTAAAGATATTCTTCGTATTGCATAGAGCGGATCATATCTCTGAGTACCGCTTTGCTGTCGCCGCGATTCACATTATCCGCTGTCTCAACTACCCAGCGTCCAAAGCCTGCAACACGCTGATATGCGGCTTCGGGTAACACCCCAGATAAACCAGAGTGAGTGGCGGCAGCGAACAACGACACCCGTAATTCATTAGCAAAATTGCCCAATTTTTCCAGTGTCGCCCTGCCTATTCCACGGCCTGGCGTATTCACCACCCGCAGGAAAGCATTATCGTCATCCTGATTCACCAACAACCGCAAATAAGCCATGATGTCTTTAACTTCGGTGCGGCCAAAGAACGACATTCCCCCGTTTATGCGGTAAGGAATACGGTTACTCATCAACAGCTTCTCGAACAACCGGCTTTGGTGGTTCCCTCTATACAAGATTGCATAGTCTTTATAGTTCGTGCGATTCATGAATTTATGTGCAATGAGTTCAGCTACCACCCGCTCGGCTTCATGCTCTTCGTTTTTCGCAGTGATAACCCGCAACGGTTCGCCGTATCCCATTTCAGAAAACAGTGTTTTGTCGAACAAGTGAGGGTTGTTTTGGATAAGGATATTCGCACAATGCAAAATACGCCCAGAAGACCGGTAGTTCTGTTGCAGCTTGATCACATTCAGGCGAGGAAAGTCTTTTTGCAGTAAGTGCAAGTTTTGCGGCCTTGCTCCCCGCCAGGAGTAGATTGATTGATCATCATCGCCAACCACGGTGAACCGGGCACGTTCACCCACTAACAGTTTTACCAACTCGTACTGACTTGTGTTGGTATCCTGATATTCATCCACCAACAGGTAGCGTATTTTACTTTGCCACTTCAGGCGCACGGTTTCGTTTGTTTTCAAAAGTAACGTCGGCAGAAGAATAAGATCGTCAAAATCCAGCGCGTTATATGCCCGCAAGTGGTTCTGATATTGACGATATGCTTCTGCAAAGTCTCTTTCGCCAGCACTGGTAGCGCTTCTGCTGAGGGCGTCTGGCAAGAGCAAATCATTCTTCCAGTTAGAGATACAGTTTTGTAGCAGTTGAATTTGCTCTTTATCGCCATCGATGGTGTCGGCGGTAAGATCGTTTAACAGCGCTACTGAGTCTTTGTCATCAAACAACGAAAAGCCGGGTTTTAACCCCAACTCTTTGATGTGGGCTTTAATAATGGTGAGCCCCAGTGTGTGGAAGGTACACACTTTCAATCCCCGGGCCTCTTGTTTCCCTAGGGTTTGCCCTACCCGCTCTTTCATTTCCCTTGCAGCTTTATTGGTAAACGTTACTGCCGCTATCTGCCTTGCAGGCAAGTCACACTCTCGCACCAAATGGGCAATTTTGTTGGTTATGACACGGGTTTTACCACTTCCGGCTCCGGCGAGAACCAAACAGGGGCCGGAAACGTATGTCACAGCAGATTGTTGTGCATCATTTAATTTCATAAGCTGCGGGGAAAAGTTAAACGAGTTTGAAGAAAGACGGTTTTCGTTGCATGTACGTCTTATCTATTTACAATACAAAGCAACCTGTCGCGTTGACGCGCATTATAAAGGAAATACTATGCTTGATCCGAAAAAACTCGAAGAAATCGCCAAACAAATTTCTGACGCAGTACCGCCCGGTGTTCGCTCCATGGCTGAGGGTGCTGAAACGCGGGTGAAACAAGTATTGCAGTCTCAGTTAAGTAAACTCGATTTAGTTAGCAGAGAAGAATTTGATATTCAAAGCCAGGTGCTCATTCGTACCAGAGAAAAATTAGAGGCAATGGAAGCGCGTATTACCGCTTTAGAAGCGCAGCTGGAAGAGAAACAGTAAGCACTCACTTTCTTGCCAGCTCTTTCAGGCTAGCTAGGCGGGATTAGTTCCCCGCCAGCGCGATTCGGTCGACAAGTAGCCCCACCGCAATCACCAACCCCACGTAGTGATTATCCAGAAAGGCTTTGAAGCAGGCCATGCGGTCTCTGTGTCGGGTTTCATAAGCCTGGATCGCAAACAAGATTGCCGACACCAAAATACCGAAATACACCGGCCAGTGGTAATTCATCATAAAGGCAATTGTTGTGAGCAGCAGTAATGTAATTGCCTGCAAAAGACCAATAATGACCCGGTCTTGTGGGCCAAACAGAATGGCTGAAGACTTTATTCCCACTTTTAAATCATCATCTCTGTCGACCATGGCGTAGTAGGTATCATAAGCAATGGTCCAGGCGAGGTTTGCCGCAAACAACAACCACCCTACAAGTGGCACATTGCCATTTACGGCAGCAAATGCCATGGGAATAGCCCAGCCAAAAGCAGCGCCAAGCACAGCTTGTGGCATATGGGTATATCGCTTCATAAACGGGTAGCAAGCCGCTAGCGCTAAAGCCACCACCGACAACGCAATGGTTTGCCAGTTGAGGGTGAGCACAAGCACAAAGGAAATCAGCACCAGTAGCGCAAAAAGTTGTAGCGCTTCTTTCTCTGAAACCGCACCACTTACCAACGGACGCTGGGCCGTTCGCTTGACATTGCCGTCTACTTTGCGATCGGCATAATCGTTAATGATGCAGCCGGCCGAGCGCATGAGCACTACTCCGGCTATAAATACCGTAGTGACCCACAAATCTGGTACGCCATCTGCGGCTATTACCAGCGCCCAGACCGTAGGCCAGAGTAACAGATAAATGCCGATGGGTTTGTCCAGCCGGGTAAGCTGCACGTAGGCCGGCCAGTTTGATAACGACAACGCCAGAGACATGTTAAGACCCCAAATTTAATACAAAGGTGACGCGGGTAAGAATACCTCAGCCACCAGCATGGTGTAAGACTGAAATGTAAAGCATGAACGGCGCCCCCAGAGAATGGGCACTTCTGCCGTTGATAACGGGGGAAGCGACACCTGACACACTTCGAATTCACCCCGAACAAAACGTTTATCGTTGAATAGTCGTTTGCCTAAAGGCTCAGAGCCAAGTGCTCGAAACTCACTGTTCACCAACGCCTCGGGCAGAACACTTCTGGCGAAAACCCATGGGGTCCCGGCGGCTTCAAGTAAAACTTCTCGTACCTGGTACTGCTCTGCGCTTCCTTTTAACATCTGGCTTTCATTGTTATGGAGTGGCACTTTGCCCTCCCCAACTACCTGCAATGAAAATGACGCTGTATTGGCCTGCACCCGCTCGGTTAACGACCCGGTATCCAGTAACCAGGACGCCACAGTTTGAGATATGCCATCAACGGCTGCTGGTATTTGCCATGTGGTATTTAATCCCACGGGAAATTGAAGATTTACATCCAAAGGCTAATTCACCTTACAAAAACAGAGCCGTATCTTAGCATTGGTATTAGCAAAGGCTCAAAAGCGTATTGATACATACCCTTAAAAGCTGATTTTTCCGTGTTTATTTTATGGTCTTTGCTAAACTCTTCAACCATCAACCGGTTTATTTTATTGCTATTACTAGCGTGGTTTTATGAAAAAGTTATCCCTGCACGTTGCCGCCTTCGTTTCCCTGATACTAAGTAGTGCCCTTAGTTTTCACACTCAGGCGCAGGAACCACCCAGCTTTGCTTATCTTGGGCTGGAACCTGATATTGTTACCAACTATATCGGGCCGTCTGCAAAGAAAATCGGCTATGTTCACGTTTCAGTCGAACTTATGATAGACAGTGTCGATGTGCTTGAAATTGCGGAACACCATATGCCATTACTTCGCGCCACAACTATCGAAATTTTTGGGCAACAGCCAGAAGACAAAGTGAAATCTTTAACTGGCCGGGAAGATATAAGACTCGCTATTCTTAAAGCGTTACAAGATCACATGCGCAAAGAAACTGGCGCCACCATCGTGAAAGACGTTATCTTTACCAAATACCTCTATCACGGTTAAGCTTGCTTTCTGCGGTTGTCTCCCAGTGCTAATAAGGCTGCCAGAGCACAACCGCTTATCAGGCCAACTGTATGTGCTGTGTTGGCCATATTTACCCACAGTATATCTGTATAGCCCAACACCAACCACACCAACATAAAGCCGATAACTGGCCGCGGAATAGACAGCCCCCAAGCCGGTTTTAACCAGCCCAACCACCAAACGAACCCCAACACGGCGTATACAACACCTGAAAGCCCGCCAAACGCCGGGCCACTGACTAAAACCTGGGCCACGTTAGATGTTATGGCTGAAACAACAAACACGAGCAGGATCATGCTCAGTCCTAACACTCGTTCAATTTGAGCGCCTATCATGCTCCACCACAACACATTAAAAACAAAGTGTAAGGCGCTGAAATGAAGAAACGCGGGCGTTATTAATCGCCAGTATTCATGGGAAGACACAACGGCGCTTAAGGGAAGCATACGCAGATAACTACCCAATACATTGAACAACCCCAAATAAGACAATACAAATACAGCAGTACAAATAAAGAGTATGGCAGCAGTAAAAGGGGCCGTTCTTGCCCAACCGACCAAGTTAGCAATGCTTAAATTACTCGGTTTGCCTGGATGTAACTCCACATGCTCCCCCGATTCCCAGGCCGCTTGTTGATATTTAGGATCACCAGGGTGCTTGAGAAAGGCTTCGCAAATAGGTAACGCCCTTTCCACGTCGGAAGGGTTTTGCAGTATAACCACGTAGTCGTCGTTGTCGGGGTGAGGCTGCACACGTGCAGGTAGCGACTGACTTGTAAGATAATTGGCGAGGAGATGTGCATACCCCTCGTTACTGATTGCAATTAGCGGTTTACTCACGCTTGATCTGTCACCACGGTATAGTTAAGTTTCCAGGCTTCGAAGCCACCGTCCATACTGAATACGTTATCATAGCCCTGATTGGCAATCACATTAGCAGCCTGCTGGCTGCTAACGCCGTGATAACACACCACTAGTACAGGTGTATTTTTCGGTGTGTTATCGAGAAACGCTGCGAAATTATCATTATTTAAGTTTAGTGCATCGGGCATATGACCGTTGGCGAAAGACTGGGGATCGCGAATATCTACCACCGAAAACGTGTCGAGTTTCTCGGCGGCGTCCTGAATACTAATATGCTGAAATACAGACATGTTCACTACCAATTTAAAATAACTTTACCGGATTCCCCTGAGCCCATAGTATCAAAGCCTTGCTGAAAGTCTTCAATGGAAAACTGATGGGTGATTATTGGTGTTAAATCCAGCCCGCTTTGGATCAGACTGGCCATTTTATACCAGGTTTCAAACATTTCCCGACCATAAATACCTTTTATAGTAAGGCCTTTAAAAATAACCTGGTTCCAGTCTACCGCGACATCCGTCGGCGGTATACCCAGCATAGCAACCTTTCCGCCATTATTCATCTTGTCGAGCATATCCCGAAATGCCACGGGAACCCCGGACATCTCCAATCCAACATCAAACCCTTCAGACATACCGAGCTCTTTCATGACGTCATCCAGTGAAGTAGTTGCCACATTGACAGCGCGACTAGCCCCCATTTTTTCGGCCAGATGTAAGCGGTAAGGGTTAATGTCTGTGATCACCAC
Organism: Alteromonas sp. AWQ4_252; assembly: GCF_056158205.1. Lineage (NCBI taxonomy): Bacteria > Pseudomonadati > Pseudomonadota > Gammaproteobacteria > Alteromonadales > Alteromonadaceae > Alteromonas > Alteromonas sp. AWQ4_252. The sequence continues at coordinate 650,707 of NZ_JBSWSV010000001.1, forward strand.
ATGTCTGGCACCAACGTGCTTGGCGACAGCGGCTGCCATGATACCAATGGGACCTGCCCCGGTTATCAATACGTCTTCACCCACCAGGTCGAAAGAAAGCGCTGTATGGACGGCGTTGCCAAATGGGTCGAATATGGCTGCCAGATCGTCAGAAATGTTATTCGGGATCTTGAACGCATTAAAGGCCGGAATAACCAGGTATTCAGCAAACGCGCCTGGACGATTTACCCCCACACCTTCGGTGTTTCGACATAAATGGCGTCGCCCTGCACGGCAGTTGCGACAATGCCCGCAGGTAATATGGCCTTCTCCGGACACCCTGTCACCAAGGGCAAAACCGGCCACCTCCTGACCCATACCAACCACTTCACCTACGTACTCATGACCTACTACCATAGGTACAGGAATGGTCTTCTGTGACCATTCGTCCCAGTTGTAAATATGCATGTCGGTACCACAAATCGCCGTCTTGCGAATTTTTATGAGTAGATCATTGTGGCCTACCTCAGGCTTAGGGGAATCCTGTAGCCAAATACCTTTCTCTCGATATGCTTTTACCAATGATTTCATTGAATAACTCCAAGAGTCCGACCAACTTCAATAAATGCATCAACGGCTTTATCGACGTGTTCCAGTGTGTGACCCGCTGACATTTGCGTGCGAATACGGGCCTGTCCTTTAGGCACCACAGGATAAGAAAAGCCAATAACATAGATGCCTTTCTCCAGCAGTTTATCTGCCATCTCGCTCGCCAGGCGAGCATCGCCAAGCATCACCGGAATAATAGGGTGGTCTTTGCCTGCCAGTGTAAAACCAGCGGCTTCCATTCGACTGCGGAAATGGGCAGCATTGCGCCACAATTGCTCTCGCAGTGCATGACCATTGGCCATCATATCGAACACTTTAAGAGACGCAGAAACAATGGGAGGCGCGACAGAATTAGAGAACAAATATGGCCGCGAACGCTGACGCAGCCATTCTACCACTTCTTTCTTACCCGATGTGTAGCCACCTGATGCTCCTCCAAGCGCTTTACCGAGAGTGCCAGTGATAATATCCACCCGCCCCATCACATCACAGTATTCGTGACTTCCCCGGCCATTATCGCCCAGAAAACCGGTAGCGTGACAGTCGTCAACCATCACCATAGCATCGTATTTGTCGGCCAGATCACACACACCTTTTAGGTTTGCAATTACCCCATCCATGGAAAACACACCGTCAGTGGCAATAATTTTAAACCGCGCACCATCGGCTACCGCTTGTTGCAACTGGGCTTCAAGGGCTTTCATATCGTTGTTTGCGTAACGATAGCGTTTAGCCTTGCTCAACCGAACGCCGTCAATAATACTGGCGTGATTTAGCGCGTCTGAAATTATGGCGTCTTCCGGACCCAGCAGGGTTTCGAATAACCCGCCGTTTGCATCAAAACAGGATGGATAAAGAATAGTGTCTTGGGTACCCAAAAACTCGCTGATTTTTTCTTCCAGCTGTTTGTGAATATCCTGTGTTCCACAAATAAACCGTACAGAAGCCATTCCGAAACCGTGAGAGTCTAAGCCGGCTTTTGCAGCAGCAATAAGGTCGTCGTGATTAGCCAGCCCCAAATAGTTGTTCGCACAGAAGTTTACAACATCGTTGCCCGTACCAACGGCAATATCTGCCTGCTGTTGAGAGGTAATTACCCGCTCACTTTTATACAAGCCTTCCTGCTTGACTGTGTCGATTTGACCACGTAGATGCGTTAAAAATGATTCAGACATGTCTTTCTCCGCCGTAGAAAGTGCGTATTCTAAAGAATAGGAATTGATGGGTACACTGTTTACCAGAAATGAAACAAAAACCTTTTTTGTCAGGTGTAAATAACTAGCCACACCCATGCGGCTAAGCTAAGCCATACTTAAAACTCAAACTGATGCTGAGTTAAAGAACTGCTGACTTTGTCACTCATTTGCCAACATCCGTCTACAACTTGCTCTTCCAGTCGTTGCCACAGTTCAGCTTCAGGAATGGGCGCACTAATCAGATACCCTTGCGCCTGATGGCAGTGGAAAGCACCCAGTTGAGCAAGCTGTTCCGGCGTTTCAACGCCCTCAGCTATCACCGTTCGCCCTAAACTGCGAACCAGTGAAATCGTAGACTGAACGATGTTCTTGTCATCGGCATTTTCTAACATACCGCTAATAAAACTTTGATCGATCTTAATATAATCTACAGGCAACGACTTTAAGTAGCTCAGCGAAGAATATCCGGTGCCGAAGTCGTCGATGGCCACTAGACACCCCATATCTTGCAAAGCTTTACACACATCAATAGCAGAGTTAATGTCTGAAACTAATGCGGTTTCGGTAAGTTCTAGCTCAACTTTTTCCGGCGCCAGTTCATAAAATGAAAGTTGCTGGCTCAAAAAGTGGGGCAGAGTTGGGTCTGAGAACTGCGCAGCCGATACGTTTATGGCCATCTTAATGTCTGGATAGCCACTAGTACTCAACTCATTTAAGATACGTAATGATCGTGTCATTACCCAGTAATCCAACTCCATCATAAAGGGGGTGCTTTCCAGCAGGGGAATAAATTCACCTGGAGAGATTGGCCCCTTAACGGGATGACGCCACCGAATCAGAGCCTCAAAGCCTGTTACCTTATTCGTTTGAATATCAATTTGTGGCTGCAATGCCAGGCTGAACTGGTTCTCTCTCAAGGCCACCCGCGCTTCTTGCTCAAGCTCAACTTTACGCATTACCTTCACATTCATGGAAGCATCGTACAATTTAAATGAAGCGCCTTTTTGTGCTTTCGCTTCATACATTGCAATATCGGCATGACGAAGCAATTCAACGGCTTGTATATCGGGCTGGCTGGTCATAGCCACACCCACACTGGTAGAAATATAAAACGGCATACTGTCGATTTGAATTGGTCGGTTAAATACATCTAGCACCGACTGCGCAATGCCTTCCACATGCGCTTTGTCTTTCGCATCGTTCAACAACACGACGAACTCATCACCCCCGAACCGCGCCACCACATGCTTGTCGCCCACGGCGTTTACCAGACGTTCTGCCGCTGCTGACAGCAGTTTATCGCCAACGTCGTGACCATGGCTGTCATTCACTTTTTTAAAGTCATCTAAATCTAAAAACAGCACAGCCGCGAGACCGCTACTCTTTGTGGCGACGGAAATTTGCTTCTCTATTTGAAAAGTCATCATGGTGCGATTCGGCAGGCCAGTCAGGCCGTCAAACATCGACATATTCTCTAACTGTGCGTTAGACGCAGCCAGCTTGGAGTCTTGTACCTCAAGCCGTTTTGCCACATTTCTGGCTGTTTCTTCTAATAGGTCCAATTCGTCAGGGAAGGTTTTATCTTTCCATTGACGGTGTCGCCTATGACCTAAGGTAAATTCTTTATATCGGTGCTCTGCCAGCAACGGCAATTGCTCAGTTAGCTGGATAAGTTTGCGACGATACTGCTGAATGAGTATAAGTAGAACAATGGTAAATAACAGGAAGATACTCACCGCAGTACCAATTACCATATTCTGGTATTCTTCAACCGAGGCAACGCGATCTGAAATATCTCGTACAAATAAAATCGCGTATTTACCGCCGTTCGATGCAGTAATGGGCAGTAAACTTAGCAATAAATCCTGGTTACCCAACGTTTGTAGCACCCCCTTTTCAACCATATCCTGTGCAGTGGTGCCTCTGGGAATATCCGCCAATAAATTGTTCAGCAACTTTGCGTTGCTTTCGGATAAGCGACTAACGATATTAAACGAGAAATCACCATTATTGCTTTCAACACTTTCTACGACCGCAATTTTATAGGCGCTGGAAAACTGTGATAGTGCTGCCAATAATTCACCAAAATTTGAGCTAAGTACCAACACGGCCAGCCGTTGCCCGTCTATCATAATGGGAACTGACAAATAGCGAAAACAGCTCCCTGTACACAGCAAGTTGTCTTGTGGCCGCATACTGATACGGGTTTGAGCTTCCATCGTTGGCACGAAGGAGGGCATGGCATTAGATTCGCCTATAAGTAGTTGCCCTTCGGGGCCAAACAACCACATATCGCTAACTTGCAAACTCATCGACAGCGACTCTTGAGATTCTTCCAATGCCACGGCAAGTTCGCTCTCAGACAAGGTTTCAGTTCCCCCCCAACGAGAAAAGGTTTCTCCCCACACCAGTAACCGAACGGTCAGTAGTTCCTCCATTAGCGACAGTTGACGTTGGTTTTTTAACTGAAAATCTTGGTGTTGCTGCTCGATATTGTTTTGCGACTCAGTAATGAGCATTGCGGCGATAACAATGGTGACGGTTAGCATCATTACCGATACAACGGCAAGTAATTTGGTTGTGACTGAAACCTTTACTTTCATACTAGAACCAATGCATAACCTGAACTGCCCACATGCGCCAGCTCTCTTCGGTATTGGGTTGATTTTGTGGACTTGGTATACTGGTTAATCGGCCAGCGCCTTTCACCCAATGGTGTTCGGCCTGAATCCGCCAGTTTGGGTTAAGATTCCACTGAAGTCCAAGTGTAGTCGTCTTCATATAGCCGAAGTAGCTTGGAATAACCCCGGCGCTTCTGGTTTCCAACGCTTCACCATCGCGGTCATCGCGATCAGCAAAAAAGAAATCGTACCCGAGTACTGCGCTATATTTCGGATTAAACATGTAACGCAATTGCCCATAACCCCCTTCGCTGTATTGATCGACATAGTAATCAGGCGAATAGCCACCAAAATCCAGTTTATGGCTGCGCTGCAGTTCGGTAGTAAATTCCCAATTTTCGGCATAATACACTGCTGAAACCGTGTAAAGCTGTACTGAACGGCCCCCATCGACCAGCGTTTCGTTTGGCGATGCATTGTAAGAAAAGTCAGAATCTAACCAACTTGCGCCGATTTGCCAGTTAAGTGACTGTGGTTGCCAGAATACACTCACTTGATGAACAAAATCTTGCTCTATATCGCCTTGAGTAAACTGTCCAAGCAGGGCTTTAGTTAAATAATTGCTTAAGGGCGCTTTGCCGTAGCTCCAGTTAAAACGGAAGTTGCCGTTCTCTGATGATCGGTTTGCTTGTAATAAAAGGCCGTCACTTCCCAGCGCAATATCTCTGAAGTTGTCAAAGTATATTGATTGGGGCAACACGATTGTTGGCCGCGTTTGCGGGACATCGCGGGTAGCGGAATAAAGCCAGTGTGGACTCTTGAAACGGCCCAAATGGGCGTTAACATTCCAGCCTCCGATTTCTGGTAAGGTAAGGTCAACAAAAAGATAGTCCACCCTACTGCCCTCTTCATAGCGATTGCCCCCATTGAGATATACCGCCTGACCCACAACCGCTAATGAAGCGTTGATATCGTATCGCATGTTGATACCGATTTCTGTGAGATCGAAGTTGATGTCATTGCTTTCAGTAATAAAATCGCTGTCGATAGACTGATTGACCCCCTGAGCAATAAACCCATGCCAGCTAAAGTAAGATTCCGCCATGGCTGCCGGCGTTATGCATATAAGAAAACTGAAAATCAGTGGTGCGTTAACATTCATGGTATAACGACCTCGTGAACATTTACTGAAGTGGCTTCGTCATAGATGTAACCTATGGCCCCAGGAGTCGATGCGACGGCGTTTATAAGCGCAGATTCAGATTCAACGGTTTTAGGCCGCTCACCCTGCCCCGAATAGATAATTTGATTCCACAGCCTGTCGAGTTGATACGGAAACATGTTTAAAACTTGTCGGCAAAAAGCCTGATGAGCGGGTGTATCTGAATCAAGAACAAAAACGGTGATTTTAGACCCGCCGCTCCAGTATTGTTTTCGTGATGTGAAAATTTCCCGAACCTCAGAGCGTGCCAAGGAGGTGACGTTCACGTCGTTGTTTACAACGACTTTTGCATTCTGTTGGGCATTAGTAACTGATGATGTGATAAGGATGCAGCAGAGGGCAAGCGCTTGCAGACATTGCACGCTCCATCCTCTCCTGAAAGTAAACCAGGTGAACCTGACCAAAAAACACCTCAATCCTTAAAGAAACGTGCCCATACGAAAGATCTTTACGATAAGTGTAGAAAATCAGGCCAATTTTGCTATTAAATCTTTCATTATATTGGCAGAGTAGTAGTTCTATAATAACTGGTCAACCATTTCCATTACGTCAGTAGTTGATATTTTTGACATAAGGGTGCTGCCTTTCGCCCGGGTTCCCCACGGTAATACATCCCAGGATTTCCCCGTTTGTTCAGCAATACACGTATCATAAACCGACACCACGTTGTCGAGATTATTGTAAGGCCCGGTTCGACGCGGGTTGGAATGTGCATACAGACCAATTACCGGTGTTCCAACTACTGTCGCCATATGGGCAGGCCCCGTGTCTGGCGCAATAACCAGATTTGCTTCAGCCAATACCGCCAGCATTTCCTGCAATGACGTTTTCCCGACGAGATCGCGGGTTACCGAGTTAGTGTGCTGCTGAATGGACGCCGACAGCGTTTGGTCAAGAGGGCCTGGCCCGCCTGTAAGTACAACGGCGAAGCCTTTTTGTTTTATGTGATCAGCAACTTGGGCGTAGCGCTCTGGTAACCAATTTCGTTCAGCTTTACTGGCCGCCGGACTGATCACCACAAACGGCCCTATTTCCTGTTTCAGGGCTGAGGCCATAATACAGGCGTCTTGTGGAACGGGTATATCCCATTGTGGCGTTTGCGCAGGCAAACCCAGCGCATCGCCGAAATCCATGAAACCATCTAATACATGCATACCTGTGGCCGGATTTACCCGTTTATTTGCAAATAACCAATGCAATTCTTTGCTTCTCGCCCAATCAAAACCTATGCGCTCTCTGGCTTTGATCACTCGCGAAGCGAGGTTTGCCCGCAATGCTACCTGCATCATCAACAGGGCATCAAAATATTCGTCTTTCAGGGCATGACGAAGATCTTTAACAGCCTGCTTACCCTGCTTTTTATCAAACACGATAAATCGGACACCTGTCATACTTTTTAATAGTTGATACTCTATTTTTCCAATGACCCAGGTAATCTCTGCGTCCGGCCAATGGCTTTTTATCCGATGCACCAGCGCTGCCGCATGGCAAACGTCGCCTATGGCAGATAGCCTCATCAAACAAATCTTTTTCTTCAATGCACACCTCTAAATGCTGAAAACTGTGTAATTTTCATTACAATGGCTAATTTACCATAAATACTCGGAACCATGACGATTAAACAGGTTTCCATTAACACTCACCACCATCTTCTCATTACTGAAGATAAGTTTCCTGACGTTACTCTTGAGTGGTTTTCACCAGAATTCTGGCGGCGTCAGAACGCGGTTATCGGCCAGGCACAAGGTCGAGGCACAACACTTTTTGTGCGCAATGGCAGCCAGGATCTGGTGTTAAGGCATTACAAACGCGGCGGATTACCCGGAAAGATTTTATCTGACCAATACGTATTTGCCGGTTTGGAAAATACCCGCCCATTTATGGAATTTCGATTGCTTAACGCTATGGTGCAACAAGGTTTGCACGTTCCGCAGCCCGTTGCTGTTCATGTGGAGCGTCGTGGGCTGATTTATCGCGGCGATCTCATTACGTCGCTCATTCCCAAAAGTGACGATTTACATGCGGTACTCTGCCGACAGCCACTGTCGGCGGCATTGTGGAAAGCGGTGGGTAAAGCAGTAAAAAAGATGCAGTCTGCCGGCGTATTTCACCACGACCTAAACGTGCGAAATATTATGATAGACGGGGAGCAAAATATCTGGATTATTGATTTTGACCGCTGCGAGTTTCGCACAGGTGATAAGTGGAAGCAGCGAAATATCGATCGCTTCCGCCGCTCGTTGGAAAAAGAGCAAGGGAAAGTTTCATCTTTTCATTGGAAAGAAACCGATTGGACCGCCTTTTTAGCTGGCCTTCGAGGGGAATAGCTGTTGATCCCTGCAAGAATACGGTAGTGTTCTACCTGAAACAAACACAAGAAAGCACACTATGCACTCTAGAGCAATTTATCCGGGTACATTTGACCCTATAACTAACGGACATGCCGATCTCATTGAGCGAGCATCACAGATGTTCTCCCATGTGATCGTAGCTATTGCCTCTAATCCCAGTAAGAAGCCGTTGTTTACGCTAGATGAACGCGTGGAGATGATTCGCGAGGTCACCCATGATTTACCCAACGTTGAAGTACGAGGGTTTACTGGCCTGCTCGCGTCTTTTGCAGATGAAATTAACGCGACAATTTTGATTAGGGGGCTAAGAGCCGTCTCTGATTTTGAGTACGAATTTCAGTTGGCCAATATGAATCGCCATTTGAATCCTAAGTTAGAGAGTGTTTTTCTTACCCCAGCCGAGGAGAATTCATTTATCTCTTCTACCTTGGTGAAAGAAGTCGCTCTGCATAAAGGTGATGTGAGCGGATTTTGCCCGGCTGTGGTAGAGCGAGCACTGATGCAGCGCTTTCACGGTGACGCTCCACTCTCAACCTAGTTTTAAAGTGAAGCTAGCGCTGACATTCAGGGCAAAAAAACGTGTTTCTTTGCCCTATTACTACACTTTTTATTTCCGTTTCGCACACTTCGCAAGGCTCACCGGCTCTGCCGTACACCCGAAGGTGCTGTGCAAAATAGCCAGGATTCCCATCACTTTGGGCGAAATCTTTTAACGTAGTCCCCCCCTGGGCGATGGCCTTTTCCAGAACCGTTTTAATAGTTTGAGTAAGCGCAGCATAGCGCTTGGCACTCACCCGACCGGCTGCCCGTCTTGGGTCAATACCAGCCATAAACAAAGCTTCATTGGCGTAGATGTTCCCGACACCAACAACCACATCGTTATCCATGATAAAAGTCTTTACCGGGCTTTTGCGGCCTTTCGCCAGGGCAGTGAGGCGTTCTGAAGTGAAATCGTCTGTAAGAGGCTCTGGCCCCAATTTAGACAGCAGAGGCAGCAGTGTATTGTCAGGTTGCCATAAGCAAGCACCAAAACGTCTTGGGTCGTTATAGCGCAAACACTTTCCATTACTTAGCACAATATCAATGTGGTCGTGTTTCACCGGTGGATGCGTGGCGTCAATCACCCGAAGCTTACCCGACATTCCCAAGTGCAGGACAATATCGCCCGTGCCTACATTAATAAGCAAGTACTTGGCCCGTCGCCGAATGTGCTTAATTGTTTGTCCACACGCTTGTTGTAGCGCCTCTGGAACTGGCCAGCGCAAGCGACTATCACGCACGATAATGTTAGTAATGGTTTGATCTTGCAACCAGGGCGTGATCCCCAGCCGGCTTACCTCAACTTCAGGTAACTCAGGCATGCTGTCTCCGTTGTCATTGATACCAGGGCAATAATGCCGTTAGCGTTGTGTTGGCTAATGTATACCAGGTATTTTCAACTCTCACATACGTAGTGCCTTCTACGGGATAAAAAGCATATACCTGCCCGTCTGACTGCCCGGCAAGCCAGACAACAGCCACCAGCGGTTCCCCATTGAGCCCTGCAGGATCGTTAGTAGACGACAACTTACCTTCGCGCCATGCGGTAATTTGCTCCTCCGGTGTAACGTCTATTTCTCCATCTACGGTGATCTGTCGCCAACCTCTCCCACTTCGCACCAACTGACTCTCACCCTGTTCGACTTTGAGTACATGGGCGTTTTCAGGTAAAAGGGGTCTGATAACAGAAGGCGATTCAGCCGGGAGAAACTGATCAATATTGAACAACGCAATCATGATCAACATGGCAAATATCACCACGTTATTCATTGCGCGTTGAGACATCAAAGCCATAATTTCACTCACTTTACCGATTAATACTGTTATTAATACACTTTATGAGAAAAGCTGGTGTCAAGATAAACCCAGGCAAGCATAAACGCAAAAAACCCAGCATAAGCTGGGTTTTCGTGGAGACAAAAGCAAGTTTTATTACTTGATTTTTGCCTCTTTGAACATAACGTGCTTACGCACAACGGGATCATATTTTTTGATCTCCATTTTGCCAGGCATGTTACGCTTGTTCTTGTCAGTGGTGTAGAAGAAACCAGTACCTGCTGAAGAAACTAATTTAATTTTATCACGCATTGTCGGCTTCCTTAGATTTTCTCACCACGGGCACGCATGTCAGTTAATACTGAATCGATACCCTTTTTGTCGATAATACGCATGCCTTTAGCAGACAAACGCAGTTTAACGAAACGGTTTTCGCTCTCAACCCAAAAACGGTGAGATTGAAGGTTTGGCAAAAAGCGACGACGAGTCGCATTGCGCGCGTGCGAACGGTTATTACCAACCGCTGGACGCTTACCAGTAACTTGGCATACTCTTGACATTGTATTTGTCTCCAGAACTACAAAACTGTCGCGCCAATCGATCCCACCTAATAAGTCTTCTGGGTCAGTTGACGATATTACGATAAATAAGAGGGCGCATTTTATACAGCAAACACAGGCGAATTTCAATAAAAAAGGCTAAAAAACCTTTTCTACTTTGCAAAATGCTTGCTTGCTACCCACTTTTTACGTGCAAAGGCAAAAATTTACCCCCTGCCATGCACAATCGGGGGCGCATAATAGCACCTAAAATCGGCGGTGTAACGATCTGATCGCAGATCTTTTATGCAAAGATCCCGATCAATCGTAAAAAGATGATCGCGGCGCAGTGTAATCAATGAGCCTCACCGGTCGTTTTAGCATCTGTCCACCATCTCGAGAAATGGGGATCCACGGGTACGTACCACGTCCTTTCGCTGGTTTCAGCGTGAAGATATCCAGGGGCACAGAAATGTAGAACCCCTTGGTAAAGCTCCCCTCACCATATTCTTCAGATGACACATCAGTAAAGGCAGCATACGCCCCTACTATGATGCCACTGTCAAAGCGCTTAGCAAAATCAATATTTACGCCTTTGTCTTTTGCCAGGAACTGGCCTGCACTAACTGTAAGTAATGTATCGGGTAATATTTCAGGTTCCCAATATACACTTGCATGGCCGGTTATCGCGTCGTAATCAAGAAAATCGACCTGACTATCAAAATCACGCTGTTTTACGTAGTTAATGTCTATACCTACAGCGACTCGACTGTCTACCGGACGCCACAACACTTCTCCACCAACACCGCCGTACATGGTTTCAAGATAACCACCATAACCTTGTACAAACCAATCTTCGCCCAGATTTTCATTCCACTGCAAGAATGCGCTGTCTAACCAAACGTCGTTGCTAACGTATTCTCGTACCCGGGTGCGTACCCGTGGTAACGTCGAGTTTTCCTGATCGGTAGTAAAATTAAACTTATCGAAATTATCCAACAGCGTAGCCCGTACAGATGAAATAAACGACAGGTTTTCATTCACCGCGTAACCACCACTTACAATTACACCCGTTTGGTAGAGATAAAATGCTTCCGGGTTCCCAAAGGTTTGCGTATAGAAGAAATCTACGCCGTAGAAAAAACCACTGGTTTTAGCGGGGTCGTAAGGCGCAAGCACAGTTTCACCGGGTGCTTGGCGATGGTAAGTTTTGTCAATCTCAGCTTCAATATCTTCATATTTAGCCGCGACTTTAAACGTAGCAGCATCAATGACGGTATCAACCATCGGCGTTCTGCCAGCATTCTCAACAATGTGGTAATGGCTTACTGAATCAGGTAGCTCTGAAGCGATAATACGACCAATACGCTGCGTGGCTTCGTCTTTATCCCGGTACGCAATTTGGTGACCATAGAAGATTGCTCGCTGTTCGCTGATGTCGGCATCAGACAGTACAAAACCACCGTCGAAAGCCAAATCATTGTACAAACGTCGTTTGTTCACATCAGCAATCGCTTCAGGTACCTTGGTATTTACTATTTCCCGGGGGGGGTCGTCAAATTTCACCTGTTTGTAGGTGTTCATGTTGAAGTGATAGGTGACTCCAAAACCAAAGGTATTACCACGCTGATAATTGGCTGAAAAATCAAAGCCTTCCCAGCGATAAACTGCACCTATGTTCCAGCGCGTATCCTGCTGCAACTCTCCAGCCCTGTCGCGGGTATAATTATTACCTTCATATTCCAGTTTCAGACGCAGTGGTTCCCAGGGCGTTTGATATTCTATGCCACCAAAAACGGCCATTGGACCTTTAAAAAACTGGTCGTAATCAATTTTACCACCTCGCCCGGAAAAGCCAGTTGGGCGTTCACAATAGCTTTCTTTAAGCTCGCAAAACGGACTGGTAATATCGTCAGCAGTACCTAAGTATCCCCATCCTAATCCAAGGTGAAAATCAAATGGGCCGTAAGCCTTAGAGGCCGTGACATACTCACTTTCAAAAAAGCCTGTACCACCGAAATCGCGAAAACCCAGTGATACTTCAGGCAGATAATAGCCTTCTTGTAGCAACCTGAATTTAACGTCCAGACCTTTGTCTTTTAGGGTTTGATCGCCACTAAAGCTTGGAATATCGCTGTAGAAGCGAGTTCTGACATCGGTATATCGCGCCGTTGCCTGCATCCAGTCAAATAATTGCAGGTTTACTGACCAAAAGCGATATTCGTCGTTATCGGTATAATTAATATATAAATCACCTACCTCTCCCATGCGGGATGTGGGTGTTTGTATAAGCCCGGTACCGCCCTGCACCATCTGTGACGGTTTCACAGTCAAAGACACTTGTTCCTGAGCAGTAGCTGACATAAGGGTAAATGCAGCAGTAACACCTAATGCGCACTGACTTTTGCTAAATCTAAACTTCATGGCAACACCCTGTGTACAGCAAGCTCAACAACAGCCTGATTAAGATCGTCCACATCGGGCGATAACAACCAGGTAAATAACGGCACATAAATTTGGCTACCCGGAATAACCTGAGCGTAGGATTTGTTCCAATATGCAATGTTGTGTTTGGTGATTTTACCTGCCGGCGATATCACGTAAACAAAATCAGGGTCAGCATCGTTTCGCATTGAGATGCCACCAGCATAATGAAAGGGTGAGTGGGAAGCGCGAAACTCATAAGCCCCTGGCGTTTTTACCAAGCCGGACATCCATACCACGTCTGGCCGACCCGTGAGACGCAAAATATAGTTTCCATCCTGCAGCATCGGGTTTTGTTTTGTATCTAACCTTGCAGCATCGTAGTTAACAGAGACCGGCAATCGTTTGGCCAGTGTCCAGCTCTCAACCTGATGACGAAGTGCTGCCAAAGCAACCGCTTTTTCATCCGTCGGTCTAAGTTCGTAAGCTAACGCGTCGATCTGTTCTATGACCGCCTGACGTTGGGCTTCTATTTCGGGAGCATCGGCATTATAAATGGTACATGCAGGCCAGTACCAATCGCCTTTATCAGCAAACTGACGCATGATTAAAGACAACCGAACAGGATTGAGGTAACGGAACTGTTGCCCGTTCACATCGATGTTGATAGCAGCAACTGAATTTGATATCACGGAGCACAAAGCAATAAACAAGAATAGTCGTTTCACTTACTTTACTCCTTCTTGGTCGATCAATCGTTGTGCTCTGCTCAGGTATACCATAACGAATTGCTCGCCTACTGGTGAAACCTGCTGCTGAGATTTAAGTATTTCCCCTGATTCAGTACTAATCCAGTAACGGTTCACCCAGGACAAATTCGCCTCATAAAAGGGTAACGCACCAGGGTATGTAACATGCTGTTCTATGACATTCACTGCAAACGCTTCACCGAAAATTGTCAGCGAAGCAGAGTCTCCACGTTGCCAGCGCGAAGAAACAGCTAAACCGTAACCGTACTCTTCAACGTCTGTGGTGTAATTCCACTCCCGTTTACCCGAGGCAGTTTCTGCCAGAGGGTTTTGTGTCAGGTTAGAGTGAAAGACTAAATCGTTAGCGAAACCGTGACTTTCAGAAATTACGCCATGGTGCATACTCAGGATAGCGTGATCGGCCGATACCCATTTGTTCAATCCGTTTTCAATAAATGCAAGCGCCATAATTGCCTGAACACGGTCTCCGTGTCTGACTGCCATTAGGTCACCCTTGGTTTGTCTGACTTGCTCTATCGTTACGTCGTTGTCTTGCTGAGAAAAGGCAAGTTTAAGTGTGTCGAAATAAGCACGGTTCGTACTGGAACAACCCGCAATAACCATGCTGGTAAGAAATAAGAACAAAAAACGAGCTAATTGTGTTTTAAATTTCATGGATAGGGATGCTGGGAAACAGAATAGTAGACAGAAATAAAAAAGCCGCTCCCGTAAAGGTGCGGCTTTCGAAAATACTTCAGCGTTTACTGTACAGTAGGTAAGTAAGTTGAAACTACTGTAATTGGAGTAGTAACGGTAATTGTTTGAGTACCAGAAACCGTAACAGTATCAGTTACGCTAACAGTTGTGTTTACACAAACACCGTCAACTAACTCGTCACCGTCGTTACAAGTAGGATCTGGATCTACCGGGTCTACTGGATCATCAATGTCTGCAGAACCGCGGTTATTGCTAACTACCGCAGCTAATACACCTACACCAACAGCAGCAGTAGCAACTGTTCCTGCAGTAACACTACCCAACGCACTTGAAGAAGATGCGGCTGACTCATCCTGTGCAACAGCGCCAAATGCCATGGTTGCACCGATGACTAATGAAATTAATGACTGTTTCATATCTGTCCTTTCTAAAAAATCCACCGACGCACTATGCTAAAGCATTCATCAGTAACTGACTACTCTTCAGCCATAATTTGGTCGTAAATAATATACGTTTCACATGCTCGCCGCATGGATCGGGAACGATCTGATAGGATCGTCGATGTACAGTATAACAAGGTTCAAAATTACATCAATCCCCTCTGTGCTAAAGATAATACATCGCCGTCGCCAACAATGAAATGATCTAACACACTCACATCGATTAATCCTAATGCACTGCGAACGTCTTTGGTAAGGCGAATGTCCGCGTCACTTGGCTCTGATACGCCGGAGGGATGATTATGGACCAAAATAACAGCTGCCGCATTATCCTCAATAACTTGTCGCACAATTTCTCTTGGATAAACAGCCGCTGCATTAATTGTGCCGCTGAACAGCAACCGAAATGCGATTAAATGATGCTGGCTGTTTAAACAAAGCAAGCCAAAGTGTTCCTTATGTTCGTGGCGCAAAGTAGCAAGTAGAAAATCTTTAACCTCATTGACCTGATGAAATACAGGCTGCTTTTGTAAACTGGTTTCAAGGATCCGCTTACCAATTTCTGAAATTACCGCCAGTTGTGCGTATTTTGTTTCTCCTACACCACACACCTCACACAGCTGCTCCCGCTTGCCATGAATGACATGGCGCAACTGACCGAATTTCTCGATTAGCTCGTTGGCAATGACCATGGCCCCCTGCTTTCCGGTACCGCTACCAAATAAAACAGCCAGAATTTCAGCATCAGATAAACTACCCGCACCCCGCTTTAATAACTTCTCTCTCGGCCTTTCTGAAGCTGGCCAGTATTTCAATTCGCTCATGAGTCCTCCGTTTACCACAGTAAGACTAGAAAAAACGGAGCATTGCCTCTACTGGCACAACTACCAGATTTACTTACGTGCTATGCCGCACAAACAACATCTGCTAGGCTTGTATCCATCAGACTGTACGAATAACAATCTATGCTACTGTTCAATAAAAAGATCCTTCTTGGCGTTACAGGTGGTATTGCCGCCTATAAAACACCAGACCTGGTAAGAAAATTAATCGCTCAGGGCGCACAGGTACGGGTAGTACTAACTCGTGGCGCAGCAGAATTTGTCAGCCCGTTATCGTTACAAGCAGTTTCCGGAAATCCGGTTCACACACAACTGCTCGACGAGCAAGCTGAAGCGGGCATGGGACATATCGAACTGGCAAAATGGGCCGACATTTTGTTAATTGCACCGACAACCGCAAACTGTATGGCGAAACTGGCGCAAGGCCTGGCTGATGACTTGCTCACCACGCTTTACCTCGCAACTTCTGCGCGAGTGTGTCTCGCCCCGGCGATGAATCAACAGATGTGGAAGGCGAGGGCTACCCAAGAGAATTTGCATCGCCTTCAAATGCACGGTGTAGACTTTATTGGTCCAGATGCCGGCGAACAGGCTTGTGGCGATGTAGGTCCTGGCAGAATGGTGGAACCAGAAGCCATTGTTAGCAACCTCATTGCAATGTCAGGAAACGATAAACTGGCAGGAAAGAACCTGGTGATCACCGCAGGCCCAACCCGTGAACCTATCGACCCGGTGAGATACGTCAGTAATCACAGTTCGGGAAAAATGGGGTTTGCCATAGCCCAGGCGGCCGCAGAACAAGGTGCAACAGTCACCTTGATTGCCGGCCCGGTTTCCCTTTCACCACCAGCAGGTGTTAAAACCATAGCTGTGACTACAGCCCAACAAATGCATGACGCTGTGATGGCACACATTTCCGTCGCAGACATATTCATTGCAACCGCGGCAGTCGCCGACTATAAAATCAGTGAAGTTGCCGCAAATAAAATTAAGAAATCAGATGAAAAGTTAACACTTACTTTTGTCAAAAACCCTGATATTCTTAAAGACGTAGCAGCACTTCCCTCTCCACCTTTCACTCTGGGTTTTGCCGCAGAGAGTCAGGATGTAGAAGCTTATGCGCGGGGAAAACTTAAAAACAAGAAATTGGATATGATCGCTGCTAATGATATTACCCGTGAAGGTTTGGGCTTTGACAGTGACGAAAATGCGCTGCACGTCATTTGGCACGATGGCGACGAACACCTTGCGCCAGCCTCAAAAACAAATTTAGCCAAAACACTAATCGCACTGGTTGCAAAACAGTATAATAATAAAGTGTCAAAATAATGGACGACCTGTCGATAACCTCAACATGAGATAAAAACAGGTTTCTGACCACCTAAAAAGGAATAGGGCATATTGTGGCCCTCGAACGGAGGAATTACTCGCGTTATGCCTGCTGTCAAAAAAACAAATCGCCGGGCGCAAATACTGCAAGCTCTGGCAGGAATGCTTGAAACCCATCAGGGTCAAAGAATAACAACTGCGAAACTGGCCGAGAAAGTAGGTGTGTCGGAAGCGGCGCTATACCGTCACTTTCCCAGTAAAGCCAGAATGTTCGAGGGGCTTATTGAATTTATTGAGGAAACATTATTTTCCCGTATTAATAAAATCCTTAATGAAGAGAAAGATTCTGCAGCCCGCTGCCAGCTAATCTTACATTTGCTATTGGGCTTTGCTGAGAAAAACCCAGGCATCACACGCATTTTGAATGGTGACGCATTAATGGGCGAGCAAGACCGCCTGCGAGCTCGCATTGCCAAGTTGTTTGAGCGTCTTGAAACTCAACTTAAGCAAATCCTTCGAGAGCGAAAGCTTAGAGAAGGGAAAACCTTAACAGCTGAAGAAGGCATTATCGCCAATTTGATGATCTGCTATGTTGATGGGCGTATTAACCAATATATTCGCAGTGGTTTTAGCCGCAAGCCAACAGAGCAGTTCTCCGAGCAATGGCTCACCTTTAAACAGATGTTTGCATAAAAAGGGCTAATCAGCCCTTTTCTGCTCTCTGAACTTAGCAATCTTTTCAGAAAAAGGGTCAGTTTGCTGCAATCGACTCTCCAAGGCTTTGAAATGCTCGCCTTTAGCCTGCGCCCAGGCTTGAGGGATCACATAATAGTCGTTTAAACACTGTAAAAACTGTCTTTGTCTGCTCTCATCAAAGCCACATTCGTCAAGATGTGTCAGCGCCCAGGCCATTGATTCTTCATCGCGAACACGGTAAGCCACGGAAGGAATATCGTAACAAGCCTCCCCGAGTACGATTACTTTTTTCCCTAAAAGTAAAGATTCAATGCCCACTGTGGAGTTAATCGTCATGACTGCTTCTGCGTTTTCTATCAACTCCTGGGTGCTGCATTGATTAGTAAAAATGATACGTGGATCTTTGCTATGTAAATTGTCATGGCGAATGACATCCGATGGATGCTCTTTGATGACGATGGTGAGGTTAGGATCGTTAGCCATATCCAACGCATTGACAATATGCTGCCAAAGCTGTGCCATAGACTTTATCCACGGCGAATTACTGATTACCTGGCTGTCTGTTTCCACCTGAAAGGGCACAAATATATAACGTTTAGGCAGCGCATCTATAGCTATACCTTCCGCCTTGGCTTTTGCCCGCTCTCGCACCTGAAGTGTTTGAGGTAATGTTACCTCTCCGGAAAACTGTTCGTAGAATGCTTCTTCCCTTGGCAGGCTGTTTAGACAGTTCACACCTTTTACATCACATGTAGTAGAGTGTGGCAGTAACCCGTTTTCAAAGTAAACCACCTCTTTACCCATTGCCTTCGCGGCAAAGGCGACACTGGAACTAGGCAACTTCTGACCATTCCACGCGCCAACTACATCTGCTTCCATTTTGTCAATTAAGCCGCAGAACTTAGCTATTTCGGCTCTGGCGTAAACCTTCATGAGCCATTCGTATCCGCCCCAAAACACAGTTTTGCAGAACCGGGGGAATTTCTTTCGCTTTTTTGCAAAGTGAGGGGTCAGATAGCTATCTATATCCAAAGAATTGGTAAAGCGCCAATAAGAAAAATATCCGGGATGAAAGAAGGTCTTATTAACCTGCACAACACTAACTTTCAGCGAAGTCGACGCAGCGAAGCGCTTAAAATAACGAATGTGAGAACTTCCCCTCGCCATCAGGAGATAGTGTTTTTCGGCTTTTTCAGTCATATAAACGCAGATCGCAGGGATTACAGAGAAGCGAGAGTATACCTTTAGCTAGCAGGCTTTTCCAAGTTCATGAGAGCTGAGCATTTTAACTGCTTTGAAAAGTAAAGCGGGCACAAAAGTGCCCGCTGCTAAATATCTCTGAAAACCTTATTTCGCAAAGGTATTACCAAAGAAATCGTCTTCATTCCACTGAGGGCGCTTTTCTTGCGTTGCCAGCGTTAAACCAATCTCAGCGTTCACCTCTGTAAAGGTGCTGGCTGCATCCCAGTTAAACGGCTGATTAATATCGTCACTGGGTTTGTGGTAATGCGTGGCCAGGAATTCACCGAACTTCTTGCTGCCATCAATGTTCGGATCTTTAGACTCTAGCCCAGGCACCATAAACACGGCAGGAATACCTTGTTTTACGAAAGCATAATGATCTGAACGGGTAAACAGTGCTTGCTCTGGCCAAGGATCATCGCTTAAGGATATACCTGCGTTGGCGGAAGCAGCTTCCACAGAAGCTTTCATATCGCTGTGGCTGGCACCGAAAGCAATAACATCAGCAAATGGGTAAGTGAGAATAGGCATATCCAGATTAACATTCGCCACCATAGACTTCACAGGCACAGTGGGATTACGAGCAAAGTAATCTGCTCCTAACAGACCTTTCTCTTCACCGGTAACGGATACAAACAAAATTGAACGCTTAGGTTTGGACTCAAGCTCGCTGAACAACCGGGCGGTTTCCAGCATTACAGCCGTTCCGGAAGCGTTATCCATAGCACCGTTGTTGATGTTGTCTTTTTTAACGGTTTTAGCAAAACCAATATGGTCCGAATGGGCAGAAAAAACCACATACTCATTTTTCAGTTTTGGGTCGCTACCTTCAATAGCCGCCACAACGTTAGGGCTGGTAATGGTAGAGTGCAGACTCTGCTTAGTCAGTGAAACTGTACCCGGTAACTCAAACCCTTTAGGCGCCGCGTCACCTTTTTCGATGGAAGAAAAGATATCATCTAAAGATACGGGGGCTTTGGCGAAAAGCTTTTTCGCAGCGGGAATACTGAGGTAAGCAGAGCCCTTTAATTGCGGGAATGTGTTGGCAGGAACGCCTTCTTTATTCATCCAGGCAAGCCGAGGAGTATGGATATAACTCAGACGGCCTTGGTAAGGACGGACTTTTTCAGCAACGGGTGTAGAGAGTGTAATGATACCAATGGCACCTCGCTCAGCAGCATATTTTTGTTTCTGGTAGCCCGAAGCAAAATGCGCCCCCTCTTCGCTGGGAAAAGACGCCGGCTTGCCAGAAAGCATAACAACAACTTTACCTTTTACGTCAATGTTTTTGTAATCGTTGTGATTCAGCTCGTCTGCCACAATGCCGTATCCGGCAAAAACCATCTCACCAGACAAGGATGAATTGAGGGCCATAAGATCAGGACCTGTCAGATAGTCCTTCGGGTAGGACATGGAAACCTGTTCCCCATCCAGAGAAAAACTGAGCGCAGGAGATTCCTGTACTAAGTTTGCCTTACGGAAGGTTACATTTTGCATATAGCCATCCGTGCCCATGGGTTTTAGGCCGTATTTAGCAAACTCCGTAGCAATGTACAGCGCGGCAATATCGTGGCCACGGGAACCAGTATCACGTCCTTCCAGCAAATCGTTTGCCAGGAAAAACAGGTGTGATTTTATTCTATTTGTATCTGGCGAAAAATTGCCTTTATCAGAATGGGTATTATCAGCGAATGCTGAAAGTGTACAAACAGCTATAAGGCTGCCTAATAGTATTTTTTTTATCATAAACATCTATCGATAGGTGAACATCCGCTTGCATCTTAACCCACACAGGGGTCAATACCAATTCATCAGGAGTATAAACTTAACAATGAAAACAAGCAGAGCCCATTGTATTGTTAATTTCTAACCTTGATACTTCCGTGGTTTGCGCTACCCTAAACAGATGTAACTATTGACATTATCACCATGCCAAGACGCGCCCAATACGATGTAGAACAGATTCTACAGCAAGCCGTAGATATTTTTTTGGAACACAGCTTCCACGGCGCCATCATGGACGAAATAATAGCCAGAACCTCTTTCAACCGAAGAGGCTTTTATCTGGAGTTCGGTTCCAAACAGGAATTCTTATACAAAGTATTGTCCCATTACCAGGACACCCAATTGATGCCAGTGGTAAGCGAATTAGAAAATCATCACGGTATAACCGCAATTAACACTTTCTTTCTCAGCTATATTCCCTTGGTTTATGGTCGCGGATGTCTGTTGATAAACTGTGTTTGTGAGTTGGGTAAACAAGACAAAGTGATAAAAGAAATGGGCCGACATTACCTCGACCGATTACAACTCGATTTTATAGGCTGTTTAGAGAAAGCCAAATTGGCTAACGAAATCAAGTCTGATATCAACATTGAAAGTGCCGCACTTCAACTCACCAGCTATGTACAAGGCTTTGCTGTTAACGGAATCCTGGCTGAAAACAAAGAAGAAATGATCATAGCTACAGAAGCACTGCTTACCCCATTGCAGGTTTAACAAAAAAAAGTAAAATCGTGCTCTGTGTTAAACGGGTCACTGGAAATTATGAGTAGTAAACAGCATCTTTATCGCATTCAATTCGTAAGTAACGGCGAAAGATATGAGTTATACGTGCGGGAAGTCAGCCAAGGAAGTATGTTTGGTTTCGTGGAAATTGGTGATTTTGTTTGGGATACACATACAAGCTTAGTGCTTGACCCAACCCATGAAAAACTAAAGACAGAATTTGCTGACGTTGAAAGTACGTTTATACCAATCCACAATGTTTTACGCATAGATGCTGTAAAAAAACAGGGCACAGCAAAAATAACAAAACTTTCAGATAAAGTGACGGCATTCCCAAGCCCCATTTACACCAATCCTGATAAATAAGCATAGCCATTAACACAACTAGAAAGTTATACCATTCTGTATGAGAGTATTTATATTCCCCTTGCAGATATTTCCACTCGTAATGCATGCTAACACCCTGTTAAGTCAAGTTATTACCCGTTAGGCTAATGGTAAGTTTAACAGGGCTAAAAAGCGTGCTGAATCAGTATTCACATTCAGTAATAAGTAAGAATAACGTCAGAGTGTTTAGGAGATCTTCATGGTAGCTTTTAGTGTCATTGGAATACTGATAATTCTGCTTATCTATCTTGTTTTCAAAGTACAAACCCTACACAGTCAAATTAACCAGAACAAAATTTTGGCAAAACAAAATGCCAGTAAAGCGAATAGCGCTTATGTCAATTTGAGCACGACGGCAAAAGCTCTCCAGGCCATTTTTATACAGCGACTGGAAACCGCCAGCAGTAAAGGGCTTATCAGTGGCGATAACGAAAAGGTACTGGCTTTTATTCTTCAGTCATCATCAAAAATCATATTTGAAAACAGCGAGAAAAAAAGAAGTATTGAAGAAGGATTAACGTTAGCTTTGCGTGACGGCGAAGACATGTCGATGGAAAAAATTCAAACATTTATGCAGGGGCAACCCAGCGATATTCGCATGAGCTGGGCGAAAAACACCCCCGATGGCTTTATTGTGGCCATTGACAACATGACGGCTAACCTACTGCAACCTAAAAAATCATAACCGCTTATTTTCCCTCATAAAAAGAATATTGAATAAAAGCTAAACAAGCCTATAATACTGTATGGATATACAGGTATTATTATGGCTAATTCTCTTTCTCTTGTTGAACAACATCCGGCTATATGGCGTGGTGGTGATGCGAGCACACTGCAGCCGAATAGAACACCTACTGGGTTTAGCGCGCTGGATAAAGCCCTGCGCGGTGGTATACCAGATTGGGGAGTCATCCGACTTAGACACTTACCTGGCACCGGAGAATTATCGTTCTTATCTACCGTTATAAAAAACAGAGAACAAGCGCCACAGTGCGCCTTTGTAAATCCACCGGGTGTTATTTTAGCGCCCTGGCTCGAACAACTTGGAGTTAACCCTGCTCACACGCTGCTTATTAATACAGACAGTGAACTGGCTAAGTGGGCAACAGAATCATGTATTAAATCCTCAGCCTGCCATGTGGTTTTTATGTGGGTTACAGGTTTAAGCGCTAAAGAAGCACGGCGTTTACAAGTCGCCACGCAAAATACTCACTGCCAGGTTTTTCTGTTTGAGCCCTTAACAGCAAAAAGACATTCACTGCCGATATCGTTAGATTTATCACTAAGTCCAACTGAGCAGGGTTTTGAAATTGATGTGCACAAACAATTCGCTGGCTGGAGCCATCAGCAAATTCCTGTTTCGTTTAGTTATACTCCCAACAATTCCCCCATTGCCAGTGTGTTTCGACTTTATACCGACTCTTTATCCAACACTTTAAATTTACAGGGTTAATATGCTCTGGCTACATATTCATTTCTATCAGTTGACCCTGGACAATCTACCTTTAGAACAAAAAAGGGCTAGCATTGTGGTTTACGATGCCGGTAAAAATGGCATTGTTCAGACCAGCAGAGCTGCTCAACGGGCTGGAATAGAAAATGGGATGGGACTGGCACAAGCTGCTTCATTGTGCGAATCCCTTCAGGTTATTGATTACCAGAAACAAATAGAAGTGGGATACTTAAAAAACCTGGCCTCATTAATTTATCAATGCGCTGCAGAGATTGCTTTATCCCCACCAGCGGCCCTTTATATTCGTATAGATAATTTAACCAGATATTATGGCAGTCTTCAGAGTATCTGGCTGGCCATTAAGTCAGTTTTACAAGAACGTCATTTGCATTTTAATTACGCTTCAGCCGACAGCCCTGAAGCTGCCGCAGCACTCGCAAAAGCAGGCGCAAACACCCTTTTCTTTGATAAAAACCTCATTAAAAGCGCTTTAAATCAGTTGCCGTTATCGGTGCTTTCACTGGCACCGAAGGTACTTAACGCTTTGTCGCGAGCAGGCATTGAACAGGTTGATCAGCTCTTAAACATCCCGCCTACGGAATTGGGCAAGCGGTTTGACGATGACACTTTAAAATACGTGTTTGCTTTACGAGGAGAGCATCATCACAGGCTCGTTTTCTATCATCCTCCTGCAGAGTTCGAGCAAACAATAAATTTGCCTTACGAGGAAGAAAACACCCAACGATTACTTCCTTTTATTGGCAATGCGCTTAAAGACTTAGCCGTGTTTTTAAGGCTACGAAATGCAGGGTTATTACGCCTTAGCCTCTTACTGGCGTACCGCGAGCATGACTCTTCAGAGCTTAAAATTGGAAAAGCTAATTCTCATTTTTGTGAAAAAGAGTGGCTGGAGTTAATCGCATTGAAGTTTGAACAACTGATGTTACCGGCGCCGGTTATTAGCGTAACTTTGCACGCGGCAGAACTATGTGAAAACGACAGTGAAAATAACGATTTATTCAATAATCGCACAAGTGTCTTTGCCCGGCAGCAACTCATTGGCAAGCTATCAGCACGCCTCGGGGAAAGCCAGGTTAGCAAACCTAAATGGCCAAAAGATCATAGATTACAAGTATTAAGTGACGCCGCGAATAGTAGTGAAAGTACTTTGAAGTTAGACATGCCAGGTATTGTTCTAGCAGAACCAGTAAGGCTCAGTGAATCTCCTGTGATTGAATTTGGTCCGGTGAGAGTTGAAACAGGCTGGTGGGACAAAAATAAATATATGCGCGACTTTTACATCGCTAGAAACACACACGGTCAGAGAATACAAATATTTAAAGAAGCCAACCAATGGTTTGTCAACGGTTGGTACATCTGACATGGCTTTTGCTGAGTTGGTTTGTCAGAGTAATTTCAGTTTTCTTCACGGCGCATCCAGCCCTGAGGAACTGGTTACTACAGCTGCTTTCCTTAACTACTCTGCCATCGCTATTACTGACGAATGTTCAGTGGCCGGAGTCGTTCGAGCGCACAGCGAAATTAAGCGGCACCGATTACCCGTTTCTCTTATCGTGGGCAGTTTGTTCAATTTTCAAAATAATTTTCAATTTGTCCTGCTGTGCCCGAATAAACAGGCCTACGGAGAATTATGTCGTATCATTACACAGGCTCGCCGCCGAAGTCCGAAAGGTGAGTATCAACTGGCAGAGTGGGATCTCATTGCCGTAAAGCACTGCCTGATTGTCTGGCTACCTGATTTAGAAAGCGACACTAATGACCATTGGGGAAAATGGCTTTCTCGACATCATGCCAACAGAACCTGGCTTGGGGCCACCCGATTTCTCGACGGCTCTGACACACGTCGCTTCGCCTCTCTCCATCAGCTACACAGGACTTTTAAATTTCCTGTCATAGCGACGTCTCAAGCGCTATTTCACCATCCAAGTCGGTTGCCTTTACAGCACGTTCTTCATGCTATGCACGAAAATACCTCAGTAGAACAGCTCGGAAGTGCCGTTTTATCAAACGCCGAGCGGGCATTGCGCAATATCACGAAAATAAAAAAGCTATTCCCCGAGCAATGGGTCAACAATACACAAAAATTGGCATCCACTTGTACATTTTCTCTCGATGAGCTTAGGTATCAATACCCGGCTGAGCTTGTTCCTAATGGTTTAACCGCAATTGAACATCTTCGCAATTGTGTTGAGGAGGGAATAAAGAAGCGCTTCCCAGATGGTTTGAGTAGTGAAATCAGGGCAATAATTGAAAAAGAAATGCGATTGATTGAGGAACAAGAATACCCGTACTTTTTCCTGACAATTCACGATATTGTTCAATTTGCGAAGAAGCAGAAAATTCTTTATCAAGGAAGGGGTTCTGCAGCTAATTCGGTAGTGTGTTATTGCCTCGAGATCACTGCAGTAGATCCACGGCAAATTAACGTGCTGTTTGAGCGTTTTATTTCCAAAGAAAGAGATGAGCCTCCGGATATCGACGTAGACTTCGAGCACAGTCGGCGCGAAGAAGTTATTCAGTATATTTACAACAAATACGGGCGGGAGAGAACAGCACTTGCTGCTACGGTGATCTCGTTTCGCTTTAAAAGTGCGTTTCGGGAGGTGGGGAAAGCACTTGGACTTCCTGAAACGCAACTGGATTTTGTGATAAAGAACATCAATAGAAGGGATCGAACACTAACCTGGCAATCTCAACTTTCAGCTTGCGGTTTAGATACCCAATCAACAAAAGTTCGTCAACTGGTGGCTCTGGTAGAGGAATTGGTTGGTTTCCCCAGACACCTATCTCAACATGTTGGAGGCTTTGTTATTTCTGCCGGACCTTTATATGAAATGGTACCTGTAGAAAATGCTGCAATGGCAGATAGAACCGTTATTCAGTGGGATAAGGATGACTTAGAATCATTAGGTCTGCTAAAGGTAGATGTACTGGCCCTGGGTATGCTCAGTGCAATTAGAAAGACTTTCGATTTATTGCAAACTCAATATTCAGTACCGGTATCAATTCCTTTTATCACTCGGTTAGGCGATGACCAGCAGGTTTTCGACATGATTTGCAAAGCAGATACTGTTGGTGTTTTTCAAATTGAATCTCGGGCGCAAATGAGTATGTTGCCCCGCCTAAAGCCACGTAGCTATTACGACCTCGTGGTTCAAATTGCTATTGTCAGGCCCGGCCCAATTCAAGGTGATATGGTTCACCCGTATTTATTACGCAGACATGGCAAAGAACCCGTCTGTTATCCTTCAGAAGACGTGAAAAAAGTATTGTCGAGAACCATGGGAGTACCCATTTTTCAGGAACAAGTAATTCAATTAGCAATGGTTGCTGCGGGGTTTTCTGGTGGAGAGGCAGATCAACTTAGACGTGCAATGGCGAGCTGGAAAAAAGATGGCCGGATCTATGAGTTTAGAGAAAAGCTTATCGACGGTATGATAAAGAAAGGCTACACCATGGCTTTTGCTGAACAGCTCTTTGAGCAAATTAAAGGGTTTGGTGGGTATGGGTTTCCAGAATCACATTCCGCATCTTTTGCTGTACTCGCCTATGTTTCTTGTTGGCTGAAGTATTACTTCCCAGCGGAGTTTTACATTGCATTACTCAATAGTCTTCCCATGGGGTTTTATTCAGCCAGTCAATTAGTACAGGATGCGAAACGTCATAGCATTCCTGTTCTGCCGGTATGCATCAATCATTCAGAGAGTGAACATACGCTGGTTTTGCAACGTGGCGTAAAGGCAATAAGACTCGGATTGAAACTCGTGAAAGGTTTGTCTGAAAAAGCCATGATAGAGCTATTAGAGGCTCGACCTGCCTCCGGCTTTACAGACGTTTATCAACTAAAACAGCTCCATGTAAGCGAAAAAGACTTATCTGCTTTGGCCAGTGCTGACGCTCTGTCATTAATTGGCGGAAATCGCTATCAGGCGAGATGGGCAATGATGGACCAGCAAACTTCTCTTCCTTTATTTGGCAGTAATCAACCGTCGCTTCCTCTTGAAGTGATCCCAAACCCAGCTCAAAATGTCGCCGAGGATTACGCGTCACTGACGCTTTCATTAAAAGCGCATCCAATTGCCCTCGTTTTACAGGAACGTCAGATTAAAGGGCTAACCTTTGCGAATCAATTACAGTCCAAACCTCACGGGAGCCTTGTCCATGTAATTGGTTGTGTTACCTGCAGGCAAGCCCCGGGTACGGCATCTGGTGCTACCTTTTTTACTCTGGAAGACCATACAGGCAATATGAATATTGTTGTTTGGCAGTCAACAGCCAGACATCAGCAAAAAGCTTATCTCAAATCAAAGATTCTGCAGGTTGATGGTATTTTGGAGCGCTCTAAAGAAGGTGTTGTGCATGTCATTGCCGGTAAACTCAGTGATAGAAGCCATTGGTTTTCGGCGCTTACAGTTAATGCAAGAAACTTTCACTAAGCCATTGAACCGGTAGTTTTCGACATACATACACCAATGTATTTTTTACGTCTCGTTGGAAAATTATACATACGGTTGTGCATGTTTTTATCTAAAAAGTTCTTAAGTCACTAATTATATTAAACTTTAATACTGGCCACAAAATTGCTTCCTCCTGGATATGTATACTCGGAGGAATTATGTTCAATAAGCCCACTCTCACTTCACTTTTACTTTTTTCCACTCTTCTGCTTTCTGCCCATGTTAATGCTAAGCAAGCTATAGCGGTTGATTATCTTTATGGTTTTGATGATATCAGTGGCTTGCGATTAGCCTACAGACCCGTAACCACGGAACTGTATACTGATTGGTTCGGCGATATAAAACTGTATTGGGAAGCCAGTATAAATGTATGGGAATATGGGGAAAACGATAATCACAGTACTAATTTTGCCATCGCGCTTTCTCCTGTATTGGTGAAACAAATTACAAAGATCAACGATATATACCCTTTGTATGTTGAAGCGGGAATTGGGGCGAGCCTAGTCAATGATCGTGAGTTTGCCGGAAAGAATATTGGCTCTCACTATCAATTTGAAGATCGCCTTGGCTTGTTGCTTAGTCTCGATGATGAAGATCAACAACAAATAGCGCTGCGATATATGCATTATTCTAACGGTGGATTAAACAGCAAGAACCCCGGATTAGACTTTTTAAATTTGTCATATTCGTACCATTTTTAAAATTTTTTGTTTATTTATTGAACAGAACACATAAGGTAAGCATAATACTTTCTGCATAAGCATTGTGTATACTTATGCTTTGTTGCTAGTAACATTAAATTGGTAAAGCAGGTAAAAGAAGTTTCGTGATGATTAAAAAACTAGCTTTCGTAGTCAGCTTACTTGTATGCTGTAGAGCGTACAGCGATACTTATGTCATAGGCTCACAGAACTTCAACTATTATCCTCATTACGACTTCGCATCAGAATTTGACAAGGGCTTTATTTGGGCGCTTTTGGAAGCATATTCTAAACAGAGTGGAGATGAGTTTGTTTATGTATCTTTGCCGGTTCAGCGCCTTCAAACTGAACTTGTTAAGGGCACAGTGGACGTTATCTATCCTGACAACCCAATTTTTCGTCCTGCTGCTCTTGAGCCAGAAAATAAACACTATTCCCAAGGTATCGTCAAAACCATAAGTTGCGTGGCGGTCAAGCCATCATTTCACTTCTCAGCTAAAGATGATATCCACCGGTTGTCTTTACCCAAGGGGTTCTCAACAATGGATTGGGGAGGGTTAATTCCCCAGGGTTCAATTGAGCTCATTGAAGTAGCTAGCAGTCTACAAGCCTTGCAGTATGTTGACAAAGGTAAAGCTGACGCTACCGAAGTAGACTATTTTGTTATGGAGCACTTATCCATGAATAGTCCGAGTATAGACAGGTTTGCTGTCGGTGCACACTTGCCTAAAAAGATCACTGAGTTTAAGTTATCTACCATTGAGCACCGGGGTTTGATTGAGAAAATTGAAGCTTTTATTAAGTCAAACCCTGAGGTTGTAGAAAACTTGAAGGTTAAGTACGGGATCAGTAACCCTCACGCCATTCTTTCATCTCTATCAAATTCCCCCAAAGGAGACGTGTAGTAACTGGGCACAAATCAACGTTTAGTAACATCGAGAATTGTTGCTGGTTTCTATTTGTTTTCCGTCGGGTGTAAGCTGTCCATCGTCTTCATTCCGCACGAACACTTTTTCGTTCATTCCGAGTGCGTTTCAGGCTGTATTTGTTGTCACTTGCTCTGAAAGTTATCACATTAAGCAGATACGCGTGTTAATGTGTAACAAAACAACTATTACCTGGAGTACTTGTGAAAAGCATTATCGCCCTTACCAGCATCATCGGATTTTTGATGGTCGTGTTACCTGGCCCTCTCTATCAATTTGCAGGCGTTGACCTTAAGACAGCATTCGCGACATTGCGATATGGAGTGTATGTTGGTGGTGCATCTCTCATCCTAATTCTTCTCAATGTGTTGGTTAATCGCAAAAACGTAAAGTGGGTAAGTACAGTTCTGTATACAGTACTGTCGCTCGTTGCAGTGGGGATGCCTGTTAGTATGATGAGTAAAGCCGGTGCCGTTCCGCCCATTCACGACATAACAACAGACGTCACTAACCCTCCTGAATTTGTAGCCCTGGCAGTAGAGCGAGCAGAAGCACCTAACCCAATAACATATGAAGGCGGGGACGTTACGGCACAACAACTTGATGCGTATCCTCATATTAAAACCCAGCGACTACCACAGCCTCTAGCCGAGGTTTATACCGCTGCTGAAATTGCTATTGACAGTCTAGGCTGGGAGCGTGCAAAAGAAGGAGAGGCAAATAACACTTTAGAAGCGACAGACACTACTACCTGGTTCGGTTTTAAAGATGATGTAGTCGTAAGACTTCAAGAGCAAAACAATCATACGCTAGTAGATGTTCGTAGCAAATCCAGGGTGGGTAAAAGCGACCTTGGTAAAAACGCTGAGCGTATTGATTTGTTCTTGAGCGAATTAAGAAAACAACTTGAGCTCCAAAACTAGGTTGTATTTGTTGAACCTATGATCACTGGAAAATGCACAACTAGAAAATAGTAAGACGATAGTGCGTGTGTTCTGGGATGTCATATAGCCCTAGCTGAGCATCAGGAGTAGCTGATATTTACAAGGAGCCTAGGGTTTGGTTTCCGTTTGATAATAGGCGCAGCTTTGCTGCGCTTATACGAAAAAGCCCACTGGTTTGAGTGGGCTTTTTCGTGTAATTGGGAGCCTGGCGGTTCACTTCGTGACGAGAGCTACTCTCACGCTGAGCGCAGCGAACGAGGGGTGCCAGTGGCACGCCGAGAGTGAAGAACCGGCAGCAAGGAGGCTGCCGTGGACGTTGCACCAGGGAAGGGATGCTACTTGTCTGTTAAGCAGATCTACACAGGTAAATCCCTACCGATGGGTTGGGTTTGCCGTTGATAATAGGCGCAGCTTTGCTGCGCTTATACGAAAAAAGCCCACTCGTTTGAGTGGGCTTTTTCGTGTAATTGGGAGCCTGGCGGTTCACTTCGTGACGAGAACTCCTCTCACATGGGGGTGATGAACGGTGAGCGCAGCGAACGAGGGGTGCCAGTGGCACGCCGAGAGTGAAGAACCGGCAGCAAGGAGGCTGCCGTGGACGTTGCACCAGGGAAGGGATGCTACTTGTCTGTTAAGCAGATCTACATAGGTAAATCCCTACCGATGGGTTGGGTTTGCCGTTGATAATAGGCGCAGCTTTGCTGCGCTTATACGAAAAAAGCCCACTCGTTTGAGTGGGCTTTTTCGTGTAATTAGGAGCCTGGCGGTGTGCTACTCTCACATGGGGAAACCCCACACTACCATCGCCGCTAACGCGTTTCACTTCTGAGTTCGGAATGGGATCAGGTGGTACCACGTCGCTATTGCCGCCAGGCAAAAACTGGTTGTTACCGACATCGTCAGTAACTTAACAATTCTGGAAAGCGTGATATCGTCTTCAATCAGAGTAACTCACTACTCTAACTTACTTAATTAGTCAGTCATTTAACTCACAACACTAAATGTCGAAGCCATTTAGGCGTTGTATGGTTAAGCCTCACGGGCAATTAGTACAGGTTAGCTTAATGCCTTGCAACACTTCCACACCCTGCCTATCAACGTTGTAGTCTACAACAACCCTTCAGAGAGGTTAAACCTCAGGGATGACTCATCTTGGGGCTCGCTTCCCGCTTAGATGCTTTCAGCGGTTATCGATTCCGAACGTAGCTACCGGGCAATGCCTTTGGCAAAACAACCCGAACACCAGCGGTTCGTCCACTCCGGTCCTCTCGTACTAGGAGCAGCTCCCCTCAATCATCCAACGCCCACACCAGATAGGGACCGAACTGTCTCACGACGTTCTAAACCCAGCTCGCGTACCACTTTAAATGGCGAACAGCCATACCCTTGGGACCGACTTCAGCCCCAGGATGTGATGAGCCGACATCGAGGTGCCAAACACCGCCGTCGATATGAACTCTTGGGCGGTATCAGCCTGTTATCCCCGGAGTACCTTTTATCCGTTGAGCGATGGCCCTTCCATACAGAACCACCGGATCACTATGACCTACTTTCGTACCTGCTCGACGTGTCTGTCTCGCAGTTAAGCTAGCTTATGCCATTGCACTAACCTCACGATGTCCGACCGTGATTAGCTAACCTTCGTGCTCCTCCGTTACTATTTGGGAGGAGACCGCCCCAGTCAAACTACCCACCAGACACTGTCCACAATCCCGATTAGGGACCTATGTTAGAACATCAAACATACCAGGGTGGTATTTCAAGGACGGCTCCATGCAAACTAGCGTCTGCATTTCAAAGCCTCCCACCTATCCTACACAAGTAGGTTCAATGTTCAGTGCCAAGCTGTAGTAAAGGTTCACGGGGTCTTTCCGTCTAGGTGCGGGTACACAGCATCTTCACTGCGATTTCAATTTCACTGAGTCTCGGGTGGAGACAGCGTGGCCATGGTTACACCATTCGTGCAGGTCGGAACTTACCCGACAAGGAATTTCGCTACCTTAGGACCGTTATAGTTACGGCCGCCGTTTACCGGGGCTTCGATCAAGAGCTTCGCCTAAGCTAACCCCATCAATTAACCTTCCGGCACCGGGCAGGTGTCACACCGTATACGTCATCTTACGATTTAGCACAGTGCTGTGTTTTTAATAAACAGTCCCAGCCACCTGGTCACTGCGGCCCTCACCTGCTCAGGAAGCAAGTTCCATCACAAGCAAGGGCGTACCTTCTCCCGAAGTTACGGTACAATTTTGCCGAGTTCCTTCACCCGAGTTCTCTCAAGCGCCTTAGTATTCTCTACCTGACCACCTGTGTCGGTTTGGGGTACGGTTCACATAATCATAAGTTTAGAAGCTTTTCCTGGAAGCAGGGCATCAACAACTTCACCACCTTGGTGGCTCGTCTCGTGTCTCGGCCTTAAGAACCCGGATTTACCTAAGTTCTCAGCCTACTCACTTTCACTTGGACAACCAACGCCAAGCTTGCCTAGCCTTCTCCGTCCCTCCATCACTGATTATATAAGTACGGGAATATTAACCCGTTTCCCATCGACTACGCATCTCTGCCTCGCCTTAGGGGCCGACTTACCCTGCCCTGATTAGCATGGGACAGGAAACCTTGGTCTTCCGGCGTGGGGGTTTTTCACCCCCATTATCGTTACTCATGTCAGCATTCGCACTTGTGATATGTCCAGCAAACTTCACAGTTCACCTTCAGCCACTTACACAACGCTCCCCTACCCAGCAAGTAAACTTGCTGCCGCAGCTTCGGTATATTGCTTAGCCCCGTTACATCTTCCGCGCAGGCCGACTCGACTAGTGAGCTATTACGCTTTCTTTAAAGGGTGGCTGCTTCTAAGCCAACCTCCTAGCTGTCTTAGCCTTCCCACATCGTTTCCCACTTAGCAATATTTTGGGACCTTAGCTGGCGGTCTGGGTTGTTTCCCTCTTCACGACGGACGTTAGCACCCGCCGTGTGTCTCCCGGATAGTTCTCTTTGGTATTCGGAGTTTGCAAAGGGTTGGTAAGTCGGGATGACCCCCTAGCCTTAACAGTGCTCTACCCCCAAAGGAATTCGTCCGAGGCTCTACCTAAATAGATTTCGGGGAGAACCAGCTATCTCCCGGTTTGATTGGCCTTTCACCCCCAGCCACAGGTCATCTCCACCTTTTTCAACAGGTGTGAGTTCGGTCCTCCAGTTGATGTTACTCAACCTTCAACCTGCCCATGGCTAGATCACCGGGTTTCGGGTCTATACCTAGCAACTAGACGCGCAGTTAACACTCGCTTTCGCTACGGCTCCCCTAAACGGTTAACCTTGCTACTAAATATAAGTCGCTGACCCATTATACAAAAGGTACGCAGTCACCCCATCACTAAGCACCCTGCTTGATTTGGCGCGGTTTACCGTTGGCTGCCTTGCAGGTCAACGTTACGCTCAATCAGGCTGTTTGCACTTTGTGAGTTTCATCACTAAGGCACTTAGTGATGGGGCTCCCACTGCTTGTACGTATACGGTTTCAGGTTCTATTTCACTCCCCTCACAGGGGTTCTTTTCGCCTTTCCCTCACGGTACTGGTTCACTATCGGTCAGTAAGGAGTATTTAGCCTTGGAGGATGGTCCCCCCATCTTCAGTCAAGATAACACGTGTCCCGACCTACTTAATATGTGCTAATTGCCACTTCGTGTACGGGACTATCACCCTGTACCGTTAAACTTTCCAGAATATTCCACTATGACAACTAACATCGGCTAGTCCCCTTTCGCTCGCCGCTACTAAGGGAATCTCGGTTGATTTCTTTTCCTCCGGGTACTTAGATGTTTCAGTTCCCCGGGTTTGCCTCTACATGCTATGTATTCACATGCAGATACCCGCAAGCGGGTGGGTTTCCCCATTCGGACATCGATGGCTCAAATGCGTTTTGTCAACTCGCCACCGCTTTTCGCAGACTTACACGTCCTTCATCGCCTCTTACTGCCAAGGCATCCACCGTATACGCTTAGTCACTTAACCATACAACCCTAAATAGCTTCTGCTTTGCTTCCTGTATTTCGCGGCGCGTCCTCGCTTACTCAGTCACATACGATATGTATGCTCCTTCGCTCGCTCGTCGTTTCGCTCACCCAGAAACCAAATCATCGCTATTGCCTCTTATTCACATGAGTTAAGGAATAAGATTTCATAGCATTACAGGAAAATCCAAGAGTTGCGACAACTCAAAAGGATGGATTTTGCTGCGCCAACCCCGCCTTTTTGTCCAGGGTTAGGTGAGATGTTATCTCTGTTGTATGCATGACTGTCTAATCAATTACATTGCAGCTTACGCTGCGCCGTTTGTCAGATAGAGTAGCGTGAAAGAACATCTTTTCGATATTCTCAGTTACTCAATTTGATTGATTACTAATATCAGCTTTCCAAATTGTTAAAGAACAAGACTTTGCTCTGAATCTCCTAAGAGACACATAACAAAACAATCTGTGTGAACACTGCGCTAAAAGGCAATTGACGATTTTTAAGGTAAGGAGGTGATCCAACCCCAGGTTCCCCTAGGGTTACCTTGTTACGACTTCACCCCAGTCATGAAACACAAAGTGGTAATCGTCCTCCCGAAGGTTAGACTAACTACTTCTTTTGCATCCCACTCCCATGGTGTGACGGGCGGTGTGTACAAGGCCCGGGAACGTATTCACCGCAGTATGCTGACCTGCGATTACTAGCGATTCCGACTTCACGGAGTCGAGTTGCAGACTCCGATCCGGACTACGATATTCTTTAAGGGGTCCGCTCCACATCGCTGTCTCGCATCCCTCTGTAAATACCATTGTAGCACGTGTGTAGCCCTACACGTAAGGGCCATGATGACTTGACGTCGTCCCCACCTTCCTCCGGTTTGTCACCGGCAGTCTCCTTAAAGTGCCCAACTTAATGCTGGCAACTAAGGACAAGGGTTGCGCTCGTTGCGGGACTTAACCCAACATCTCACGACACGAGCTGACGACAGCCATGCAGCACCTGTGTCAGAGTTCCCGAAGGCACTAATCCATCTCTGGAAAATTCTCTGCATGTCAAGTGTAGGTAAGGTTCTTCGCGTTGCTTCGAATTAAACCACATGCTCCACCGCTTGTGCGGGCCCCCGTCAATTCATTTGAGTTTTAACCTTGCGGCCGTACTCCCCAGGCGGTCTACTTAGCGCGTTAGCTTCGCTACGCACGAATTAAATTCACACACAGCTAGTAGACAGCGTTTACGGTGTGGACTACCAGGGTATCTAATCCTGTTCGCTACCCACACTTTCGGACATGAGCGTCAGTCTTTGGCCAGGGAGTCGCCTTCGCCACTGATGTTCCTCCAGATATCTACGCATTTCACCGCTACACCTGGAATTCCACTCCCCTCTCCAAGACTCTAGTCTGCCAGTTCTAAATGACCATCCCAGGTTGAGCCCGGGGCTTTCACATCTAGCTTAACAAACCGCCTGCGTCCGCTTTACGCCCAGTAATTCCGATTAACGCTCGCACCCTCCGTATTACCGCGGCTGCTGGCACGGAGTTAGCCGGTGCTTCTTCTGTTGTTAACGTCACAGCTGGCAGGTATTAACTACCAACCTTTCCTCACAACTGAAAGTGCTTTACAACCCGAAGGCCTTCTTCACACACGCGGCATGGCTGCATCAGGGTTTCCCCCATTGTGCAATATTCCCCACTGCTGCCTCCCGTAGGAGTCTGGGCCGTGTCTCAGTCCCAGTGTGGCTGATCTTCCTCTCAGAACAGCTAGAGATCGTCGCCTTGGTGAGCCTTTACCTCACCAACTAGCTAATCTCACTTGGGCCTCTCTTCAGGTAGGAGCCTAAGCCCCCTTTGGTCCGTAGACGTTATGCGGTATTAGCAGTCGTTTCCAACTGTTATCCCCCTCCCAAAGGCAAGTTCCCAAGCATTACTCACCCGTCCGCCACTCGTCAGCAAATAGCAAGCTATTCCTGTTACCGTTCGACTTGCATGTGTTAGGCCTGCCGCCAGCGTTCAATCTGAGCCATGATCAAACTCTTCAATTAAAATCGAAAAACTATTTATGAATCGTCGGTTGACACTCTTAACGAGTGCCCACACAGATTGTCTTGTTATAAATTGTTAAAGAACATTTTTGCTAACTTTCGTTAGCGGCTTCAGCGGTTTCCCCTGAAGCGGGACGCGCATTCTACGCGTTTCGTTTTCAGTGTCAACAACTTTTTGAAAATTATTTCGAAGCGTTGTTAGCTCTAAAAACTTGCTTTTCAGTGTTGTTTCCAACTCTTTCAAGCGAGGCGCGCATTGTACGCCTTTCGATTCTCTTGTCAACACTTTTTGAAATTTTATTCTCTAGAGCATTTCTTTGAAAACCTCGCCAGACAAGCGCTTTAGCGATAGTACTGACTAGCTTTTGCTGGAAAGTTGTTTTGCTTTCCTGCCGAAGCGGATGCGCATTTTAGGGATTTAAATCTCTCCGTCAACTACTATTTTAAAAAAACTGTCATATTTCGTTTAAACGGTCAATTATCATCCTTTGCGGTATACAAACTCACCACCAATTGCCCTATTTATCACTAATCTTGTAGGTGGAACTAGCTTTCCGGATACAACGCCCTTTATTTTACGTCGTTAATCCCTCATCATCTTGGACTATTCTTACTACTACCTAACAGTTGAGTATCCTATGCCTATCAGAGACTACCATCAGCACAGCCCGTCTATTGGCCCACGCTGTTATATTGATTCATCAAGCGTTTTAGTTGGACAAATATCTCTGGCTGAGGATGTGAGTATCTGGCCGCTGGTCGCCGCCCGTGGAGATGTGAATTACATTACTATTGGCGCACGTACTAATATTCAAGACGGTTCGGTACTACACGTATCAAGAAAATCTGCGCAGAATCCTAATGGGTTCCCACTCATAATCGGTGAAGACGTTACCGTTGGTCACAAGTGTATGTTGCATGGTTGTGTACTCGGAAATCGTATTCTCGTTGGTATGGGTGCAATCATCATGGATGGTGTTATTGTAGAAGATGATGTGTTTATCGGCGCAGGTACTCTGGTACCACCGAATAAAAAATTGAAAAGCGGTTATCTTTACGTCGGTAACCCTATGATAGAAAAACGCCCATTAAAAGACAGTGAGCGTCAGTTTCTAAAACAATCGGCAGAAAATTACGTATTGCTCAAAGATGATTACTTAGCGCAGTTATGAAGAGCATCTTCAACGCGGCCTGAGGGCTTTAATTACCCCGGCCGTTTCCGGTTTCTTTCCTGTCCATATAGTAAATGCCGCTGCCGCCTGTTCCACTAGCATCCCAAAACCATCGCTTACTCTGTCTGCCCCATGGGTGCTGGCAAATTCCATGAACTTAGTTTCTCCTTTTCCATACACCATATCGTAAGCAAGAGAGCACCCTTCAAATATGTTGGTAGAAACCTGCGGCAAATCACCTGTCAGGCTTGCTGACGTGCAATTAATGACAATATCGGGGTTTAATAAGTTAAGTTCATTTTTTGTCACATTCTTAAATAGCGGATTGTTGATAGCTTCGACAATCGCCTGAGCTTTCTCCTCAGTTCTATTGTTAATAAAGAGAGTTTTGATCTTGGCGGCTAACAATGGCTCAACGACTCCGCGAGTTGCACCACCAGCACCTAACAACAGGACCCGACTTCCTTCTAACGAACCAATTTGAGAGTGTAGATCAGCAACCAGTCCCATTCCGTCGGTTGTATAACCAAATAGCTCCCCGTTTTTCATGAATAGGGTATTAACTGCTTCCGCAGTTTCAGCCTCTGCATTGCAATTATTCTTACTTAGCTCATAAGCCCGCCCTTTAAAGGGTGCAGTCACGTTACATCCCACTACGCTATCTTCGGCGAAGAAACTCTCAATGTCTGATTCAAATGCATCGATATCTGATTCAACAATGCCATAATCAATCTCTTCTCCTGTATTTTCTGCAAACATTTTGTGGATGGCAGGTGATAGACTGTGCGAAATAGGATTTCCAAATACAGCGAATTTTTTCATGGGTATTTTAGGCTATTTTAATAAAATGAAAGAGAAAAAACGGCGCGCCAAAGCGCCAGTCACACCTTATGAACTCATAGGCGGTGACGCAAAAGTAACGCAACTTGCCAATAAATTCTATGACATCATGGAGCAAGATCCCCTTGCCACTGAACTTTTAGCGCTGCACCCTCAGCCATTGGACAGAATTAGACATGTGTTTATGCTTTATTTGACCATGTGGCTAGGGGGTCCTAACGAGTACGAAGTGCAATTTGGCCACCCAAGGCTCAGAGCCCGACACTTACCCTTCACTGTCACCCCAGAGCTGAAAAGACAATGGATGTACTGTATGCGAAAGGCGATGATGGACACAGTAACTAATATCAACCTTGCTGAACAACTCCTGCAATCACTCGATCAGTTAGCAGAACATATGATCAACACCGATTAATCTCATTCACCGGTATACGCGAAGATATAAAAAAGCCCTCCTACTTTAAGAAGGGCTTTGAGAACGTGCAAAAACACTAATATTCAATATCAGAAAGTGTAACCAACAGAAATAGTATAAACCCAAGGGTCAATTTGAATATCGGCCACTTCCCCTTCAACACCATTTAATTTGAAAGTGGCTTCTGTATCAATGTCTATCCAGCGAACAGAACCATTGATATGCCACTTTTCATCGATTTTAAAATCAGCGCCTAGTTGAGCTGATAAACCAAAAGAATTATCAAGAGACAGATCTGTAAGCCCAGCATCTCCGTTAGCTGACGTAAATTCTTCATCATATATAAGCGTGTAGTTTACTCCTGCTCCAACATAAGGTTGAAAAGTAGCAGCGGGATCGTTGAAGTAATAATTAATGGAAAGCGTTGGAGGTAAGTGTGTTACCTCACCTAATTGCGTACCGGTGCCAAGAGGATCCTCTACACCAAAGTCGACATCATGGGTGAAAGGTGTTGCTGCCAATAATTCAATATTGATGTTATCTGTAATAAAGTAGGCAACATTCAAACCCAACTGTGTATTACTATCAATTGACAGATCTACACCGAGGTCGCTGTCACCAACAAAAATGTTAGATGTCTCATCGTCTGGTGCAACTGTGGTCAAGCCGCCTCGGACGAGCCAATCACCTTTTTCGTAGGCTTGAACGAGGGGAGCTGTCACTAGTGTGGCAAAAATAACGGTAGCCAGGGTAGTTTTTTTCATCTTGATTCTCTCGAGTATTTAACGTTGATGGCGCTACTGTACGCCCGTGGAGAATCAATATGTTGATCTGGAACAAAGTTAAAATTGGGAAAATGAGACCTTTATCCCCCCTTGATCCAAATCAATAATCCAGCGATGTGTTACCAATCTTTTGGTGTTAACCATTCCGCCAGCTTAGCTTCAGCACTGCCAGCTGGGGCCTCATAACCATATTCCCATCTGGCTAATGGAGGCATACTCATTAAAATAGATTCGGTTCTGCCGCCGGTTTGTAAGCCGAATAATGTGCCCCTGTCATATACCAGGTTAAATTCAACATACCTGCCCCGACGATACAATTGAAACTCCCTCTCCTTCTGTGTAAATGTCATGCTTTTTCTGCGCTCGACAATAGGTATATAGGCATCTAAATATCCATGTCCAACAGCTTGCATAAATGCAAAACTGTTTTCGAATCCCCACTCATTCAAGTCGTCAAAAAACAGACCGCCAACGCCACGGGTTTCACCGCGATGTTTGAGAAAGAAGTACTCATCGCACCATTTTTTGTAGTCTGCGTACACGCTATCACCGAAAGGCGCACAAATGCGTTTTGCGGTATTGTGCCAATGCACTACATCCTCTTTAAATGGATAAAATGGCGTGAGATCAAAGCCACCTCCAAACCACCAAATTGGTGCTTCGCCTTCCTTTTCTGCTATGAAAAAACGAACATTTGCATGAGACGTTGGTATATACGGGTTATGAGGGTGGATAACTAATGAAACCCCCATGGCTTGAAAGCTCCGGCCCGCTAATTCAGGGCGAGTGGCAGTTGCTGAAGCAGGCATAGCATGGCCAAACACATGGCTGAAATTCACACCACCTTGCTCAATTACTGCACCATTTTTCATCACCCGGGACCGGCCACCGCCCCCTTCCTTGCGTTCCCAACTGTCCTCTATAAACTGCCCGGAGCCATCACTCATCTCAAGTGTATGGCAAATATCATCCTGAAGTGTCAGGAGGAAAGTTTTTACACTATTAATAGCAGACTGGGTATCTAGCATAGCTTTGTGCTCTTTCATATTTATCCCCGGATCACCTGGCCCGTTTCGCAATCTCTGATAGTACTCGGCTTACCTGGGTTGGTCACCTCGCCGGGAGCATAAACAACATCGTCACCAAAGTACTGCTTAGCTTCTTCAGTGTTTAAAGCGGGCGGCATTCCTGAAGGGTTGGCACTAGTAGAAACCAATGGTTTTCCCAACGTTTGGCATAGTGCAACCACAACGGGATGGGCAGTTACGCGAACAGCAATCTTGTCGTGGTCACCCGTTATCCAATCCGGTGCTTCTGCTGACTTTGGCAATAGCCACGTGTTGTGCCCTGGCCAGGATGAAAAAACTTCGGCCCGCTTGTGCGGCGGTACTGATTTATCATCCACATACTTGAGCAAACGGGAATATGAATCGGCTATCAGGATCATACCTTTTTCACGGGGTCTTTGCTTGAGCGTTAGCAGTTTAATCACTGCTTCCTCGTTATCAGGGTCACAGCCAATTCCCATCACAGCTTCGGTAGGATAAACAAAAAGTTCTCCCACATTAAACGCAGATTGGAGGGTATCAATGGATTGTAAATATTCTGAAGTCATAGGTGTGCAAATTAATTACTTAGAGTCTGTCTGATAGCCACATTTAGGTTGTGGGCAACAAACCTGTCCTTTTTTCTCGATAAGTAAGCCCCAGCCACATTCTGGGCATTGCCCTTTAACGGGCACAGAATTTAACACATATCGGCATTGGGGATAACGGTTACACGAATAAAATCGCTTGCCGTATTTGTTGGTTCTTTCAGTGATGTGCCCTGTACCGCACTGAGGACATAATAACTGCGTGTCTTCTTGCTTTTTTATGCGCTCAATATGATGACACTCTGGGAAATTCGTACAACCAATAAACATACCGTACCGCCCTTTCTTTATTGCCAAAACACTTTGACATTCAGGACACTGGGTACCCGTTATTTCTTTTAAAACCGTGGTTTGCTGATCGTGTAAGGGCTTACTGAACTGACAAGCTGGGTAAGCGGAGCACCCAATAAAGGGCCCCGATTTGCTATTGCGTATATGAAGGTGATTACCACACTCGGGGCAATCACCGACGCTGTGCTCAAGAGCATGCTCATGTGCACTAAATAAAGAATGATCAATTTTTGACATAGAATATGCCGGTGGTGCTCCTAACTAGTGCAGCGTACCGTCAGACTCTTCAAACAAAAGATCTTCCATTTGTGCGTACGCATTTTCTTTACCTGGTACATTGAAAAGTACCATGAGAACAACCCACTTTAGGTCTTCAAGACAAAATTCAGGCGAATCTATTTCCATCACTCTGTCGATGACCATCTCACGGGTTGATGCGTCCAGAACACTAACTTGTTCCAGGAACATCAAAAAACCCTGGCACTCAACGTCCAGTCTCATTTGCTCTTCTTGAGTATAAATTCGACTTATCCCTGACGAAATACCCTTGCAAAAATAGGGGTTAATATCAGTTTCCTGGAGCGCGGCTAGTTTCTCCAGCCATGCCAATGCTTTGTAGATTTCATCATGATGAAAACCAGCGCGTATTAGCTCATCTGTCAGTTCGTCCTGATCGACGCGAATTTCCGTTTCACTGTGGATGAAGTTCTCAAACAGATACATGAGGATGTCGAACATGGTTTATTTCCCCCTCAATTTGACGTAACCACCAGGAACGGCAGCCACGAGACCTCGCAGTTCATATTCTAATAATGCTGCCAATACTTCGGATACTGGCAAGGCACTGCGTTCGGTTATGATGTCAACGCTAGTCACATCAAATTCCACATTATCTAATAATTTATCGGTTGCCAAGTTTTGATCTTCACTTTTTTGAACATTCGTTGACGTTGCTACGCTAGTGACATCGAATGAACAGGTTATCTCCTCAGCTATTTCTACGGCATTCGTTACCAGTTTAGCACCTTGCTGAATGAGTGCATGACAACCTTCGTATAACGGGGTATTGATACTGCCTGGTATTGCAAATACATCACGGCCCATATCTGCGGCCAAATTTGCAGTTATCAAGGTGCCACTTTTCAATGTCGCTTCTACCACCAGCGTCCCCGTTGTTATCGCGGCAATCAATCGATTTCGTTGGGGAAAGTGATGCCGTTTAGGCGGAGTTCCTGGGAAAAATTCAGAAGCCAACAGCCCACCTTCCAGAACAATACTTTCTTGTAAATCGCGATTACGATTAGGGTATGAACGATCTGGACCGGTTCCCATAAAGGCAATGGTATAGCCTTGTTGAGAAAGCGCCCCCTTGTGAGCTGCAGCATCCACGCCACTTGCAAGTCCGCTTGTTATGACAATACCGCCCGCTGCTAACTGCGCGGAAAATTCATGGGCATTACGTAACCCGGTTAGAGATGCGCGCCGACTTCCCACTACAGCAACTTGTTTCTTAGTTAACAGTATCGTGTTCCCTCTACAAAACAAAACCAAGGGCGCACTTTGCAACGACATAAAGCCTTCGGGCCAATGTGGATGTTGATCGGTAACGATGTGATGGTTGGGACACTTATCCCGCCACCGCAGGGCATCATCCACGACTTTCCAGTCGATTGTGGTACGCAAGGTATCTACGTGTTCTCGCTGTTGCTGTGTCAGCGAATTTAACCGTGACTCGTCGTCACTATTGAAAAGTAAAGTCTCTGCTGAAGCATTAAGAATGGTGAGTAATTCACGCCACTTGGCCGGAGACATGGAATGAACCGTACTCATCGCCAGACAAGCGGTTGTATAATTTTTTTCTCTAAGGTTTGGCATGCCGTTACTCCTAGCGAGCCGGCACACCGCAAGATCAGGGATTTGCTACTATAGCACCTGTTTCTACCAATGCCCGGGCTCTGGTGATTATGCCGTAACTCGCTTTATCAAAAGATTTGAATATGACGATTTCTCCAATCTTGATTGCAGGCTGTACGATTGTGCTTCCATCGTTAAAAACGCTATAGAGCGCATTATTCTCACCCGCGTACTGGGGCGGTTCGCCATCAATAATGTCTGGTCCCTGGGCGTAAATTCCCATTACAGTGCCGGGCGCAACATCTTCTTTTCCTAAGTCGACGATGACGACATCATTTTTACCCAGTAACTCGTGCTGATGGAGATTACCAACCACGTGACCGCGTTGCTCTTTGCTGGCCGCCTGCAGAGTTAAATCTTCGCTATCGGTGAAAACGCCATCGTAGAGACGGTCTCCCCGTCGAGCTTCAAAGTTAGATTTCGCAACTTTAACCAGCCATTGGAATGGCACTGTATCGTCAATCATGTTGGCATCAGCCACGTGATGGACCTGCACCCCCAAGATCTCGCCATCA
Source organism: Alteromonas sp. AWQ4_252 (assembly GCF_056158205.1). NCBI lineage: Bacteria > Pseudomonadati > Pseudomonadota > Gammaproteobacteria > Alteromonadales > Alteromonadaceae > Alteromonas > Alteromonas sp. AWQ4_252. Next base: position 694,511 of record NZ_JBSWSV010000001.1, read on the forward strand.
AGATTTTTAATGGTAGCCTGACGTCGCAAAACCCGATACTGATCAGAAGATCGGCCGTAACTTCTGCTTATTACAATATCGTCAGTAACAAAGCGAATATCCCCTGATTGGTTACCCAGAATATGAGGCAATTTTTCATATTCCGCTTCATCGAGTAACTCATTCTGATTAATATACGGAGCGATAGACGCCCATGGCAGCATACTTATAGGCGACGGCTTATTCTGCTTTCTTAATGAAGGGCCTAACGTTATATGCTGTTTTTCACGCTGAACGGTTAATACCGGCTCACCGTTAACCATTCGAATAACCAGTACGTCACCCGGGTAAATCAAATGAGGGTTGAGAATTTGGACATTGTTGCGCCAAAGCTCAGGCCACAACCAGGGTTGATCTAAAAATAAGTTAGCAATATCCCACAGCGTATCATTACGCTTTACTGTGTAAGTTTGCGGTGCACTATCTTTTAAAGTCAGGGCATTGACAAAAAAGCTGATAAAGAAGCTAAACAGCAAGCCTGTTTTTATCCATGTTAATCGGCGTTTTCTTAGTATTCTGGTTGTCATACGGCCAACCGCTCCTGTTGAAATTTTCGACATTGCCTCTATATCGGCCATGATAGAGTTTAATTCAGTATTCCGAGAGGAAACCTGTTTAATCAAAAAACCTGCACGATATTACCTGTTATACGATAGAATAGTATCAGAAACCAAGGTGTAAATAGTGCTGGTTATTGGATCGTATATTAATTCATACAAGCAAGTTAAGTTGAACGACAGATGGCAATTTTAAATGTATTAAGTTTTCCTGATGAGCGGCTGCGCACAGTGGCAAAGCCTGTCGAATCGGTAAATGATGAAATAAAACAACTCGTTTCGGATATGTTCGAAACCATGCGCGACGAAAACGGTATTGGTCTGGCGGCTACCCAGGTAGACCGCCATGTACGCGTTGTCGTAATGGACGTGTCTGAAAATCAGGATACACCAAGGGTGTTTATTAATCCTGAAATCACTGCCAAAGAAGGCTCCACAGTTAGTGAAGAAGGCTGCCTGTCTGTACCGGGCAATTACGCGAAAGTAGACAGAGCAGAAAAAGTAACGGTAACTGCTTTGGACGGTGAAGGTAACCCCTTTGAATTGGAAGCAGAAGGCTTATTGGCTATCTGCATTCAACACGAATTAGACCATCTTAAAGGCAAGCTATTTATCGACTATCTCTCGCCGTTAAAGCGTCAGCGCATTCGTAAAAAATTAGAGAAAGAAGCCCGTTTAGCTGCAAAGGCATAGGTTCATTGTGACGACTCCACTAAAAATAATTTTTGCCGGTACGCCGGATTTCGCAGCTGAACACCTTAAGGCCCTGCTGGGTTCAGACCATCAGGTAGTGGCAGTTTATACTCAGCCCGACAGACCTGCCGGTCGCGGAAAAAAGCTCACACCCAGCCCGGTAAAATTACTTGCAGAATCAGCGCACATTCCCGTACTTCAGCCAGAATCCCTCAAGACAAAAGAAGCCCAGGAAGAACTGGTCTCTATTGATGCTGACATCATGGTTGTTGTGGCTTACGGACTGATCTTACCTCAGGCAATTTTAGATACTCCCAAATTTGGCTGTTTGAATGTTCATGGCTCGATTCTTCCCAAATGGCGTGGAGCCGCTCCTATTCAGCGCGCAATATGGGCTGGAGACAGCGAAACCGGCGTTACTATTATGCAAATGGATGCAGGCCTTGATACCGGTGCTATGTTGCACATTGCTAAAGTACCAGTAACAGATGGTGAAACCAGTGCTTCGCTTTATGAGAAGCTCGCAGCTTGCGCTCCCGTTGCTCTGCTTGACGTATTAAATGATTTGCCACACTTTATTGCGCAAGCAAAGCCACAGGATAATTCGTTAGCAACCTACGCAACTAAACTGAGTAAAGATGAGGCACTTATAGACTGGTCGCAACCATCTGAACAGATAGAGCGAAACGTGCGGGCATTCAACCCCTGGCCTGTAGCCTGGATGAAACTGGGCGACAGTAACGTCAAGGTGTGGGCCAGCCATGTCTTGGATAGTTCGTCATCGAGTGCACCAGGTGTAGTTGTGAAAGCTGATAAGCACGGAATCGTGGTTTCTACCGGTAGTAAAGACATCTGTCTTACCCAGCTCCAAATACCGGGTAAGAAAAGTTTGCCGGCTGCTGATGTATTAAACGCCAGGCCCCAGTGGTTTGCTGTCGGCCAAGTTATTGGTGGCGCCTGTTAATGGCAACGCCACTCCCCAAACAGAAGAATCTACGCTCAGATACTGCGTGGGTAATCTATCAAATCCTTGAGGAAGGTCGCTCCAGTCGTGATTGTTTAGCAAAGGTTCAGCGTCGTCATGAAGGCAAAGACAATGCATGGATTCAGGAGATGTCGTTAGGCGTAATGCGGCAGCTACCCACTTTGCAATTTTGGTTAAGACAGCTTCTTGATACACCTTTAAAGGGTAAGAAAAAGATTGTTGAACATCTCCTTTTACTGGGGATGTATCAGCTTGCCTTCTCGCGGGTTTCCTCGCACGCAGCAGTAAGTGAAACAGTTAATGCAGCATCATACCTTGGCGCCATGTCGTTGAAGGGCTTGGTAAACGCTGTTCTACGTAATTTTCAACGCCAAGAGTTAAGTACTCAACCCATTGATGACCCCATCATTAACTCAGGGTTGCCAAAGTGGCTTTACAAAAGAGTTAGCCATCACTACCCAGACGAAGCCGGTGACATCGTCGCTAACACAAATAGTACTGCGCCTATTTGGTTGCGTGTAAACACTACACATGTTTCACGTGAATCATTTTGCCGGGCTTTGGACGACCATCATATTGGCTATAGTTTGCCAGTAGAACAGGACGCGGGGGTAATTTTAACTGACCGTCCTGACATCACAGCTCTACCTGGTTTCAACAAGGGGTGGTTTGCTGTCCAGGATGGTGCTGCTCAACTTGCGGCTGTATACCTACAACCAAAGCCTGACGACAGGGTGTTAGATTGTTGTGCCGCCCCCGGGGGAAAAACCGGCCATCTATTTGAAGTACAACCTGCCATGAAATACTGCCTGGCCATCGACAGCGATAGCAAACGTTTGCTACGGGTAAAGGAAAACATGCAGCGGTTGCAACACAGCCCGATTATAAAACAAGGTGATGCACTGCAGCCGGAATCGTGGTGGGATGGCGAATTGTTCGACCGCATTCTACTTGACGCTCCCTGCTCTGCTACCGGAGTTATTCGCCGTCATCCGGACATTCGATGGTTGCGCAAGGCAAATGACATAACTGCACTTGCTGCATTGCAGGCCAGTATTCTCGACGTAATGTGGTTGCTGTTAAAGCCGGGCGGCACGCTACTTTACGCGACCTGTTCTCTGTTACCAGAAGAAAACGCCCATCAAATTACCGCATTTTTAGACCGTCACAAAGACGCTGTACGGGTACCGCTTAATGATGGCGATACTGAGAGTCATCCAGGGCGACAGATCCTTCCAGGGGAACAACAAATGGATGGTTTCTACTTCGCGAGACTGATAAAGTCTGAAAATCAACAACAATAAGAGTCTGAAAGTAATCAATGAAAATTATCATTCTTGGCGCAGGTCAGGTGGGCGGAACGCTTGCTGAGAACTTGGTTGGTGAAAAGAACGAAATCACAGTCATTGATTCAGACCCCACTATTCTTCGTGCACTACAGGACCGATTGGATCTTCAGGTAGTCGAGGGCGTAGGCTCCCATCCGGACACGTTAAAAAAAGCCGGCGCAGAAGATGCAGATATGCTTATTGCCGTTACTAACAGTGACGAAAGTAATATGCTTGCCTGTCAGGTTGCCTATAGCCTGTTTAAAACGCCGACCAAAATCGCACGGGTCCGCAGTGAACAGTATATTATTTACCAGGAACAATTGTATAAAGAACAGAACATTCCTGTTGATCATATTATTGCCCCAGAGCAACTCGTTACTACTGCAATAAAACGCCTTATCGACTATCCGGGCGCGTTGCAGGTGGTTGAATTTGCAGATGGCAAGGCTAGCCTGGTGGCTGTTAAAGCCTATTATGGTGGTTTACTGGTTGGCCATGCGCTATCGGCACTAAAAGAGCACATGCCCAACGTAGAAACCCGTGTAGCAGCCATATACCGTCGAGGTCGTCCTATCCGTCCATTGGGTACCACTGTTATAGAAGCCGATGATGAAGTGTTCTTTATTGCTGCTACTAAACACATTCGGGCTGTAATGAGCGAATTACAGAAGCTCGAATCAAGCTATAAGCGCATCATGATAGCCGGAGGCGGACTCATTGGTGAAGGGCTGGCTAAAAGACTAGAGCACAAACACAATGTGAAATTGATTGAGTTTAGTCCGGAGCGCGCGCAGTACCTTTCCGCCAATCTGGATAAAACCATTGTATTTTGTGGTGATGCCTCTGACCCTGAGCTACTCAACGAAGAAAGTATCGATGAAGTAGATGCATTCATTGCCGTAACTAATGACGATGAAGCGAATATCATGTCTGCTATGTTGGCAAAGCGCATGGGCGCACAGAAAGCCATGGTGCTTATTCAGCGAAGCGCTTATGTAGACTTAGTACAAGGAGGTGAAATTGACATTGCCTTTTCACCTCAACAAGCCACAATTTCTGCCTTGCTCACCCATGTTCGCCGCGGTGATATCGTGAATGTTTACTCATTGCGTCGAGGGGCAGCAGAAGCTATCGAAGCGATAGCGCATGGCGATGAGAATACGTCCAAAGTGGTCGGCAAGGAAATTGGTAGTATCAAACTCCCTCCGGGCACTACCATTGGCGCGATTGTTCGCGAAGACACTGTTATCATTGCCCACAGCGACACAAAAATAGAAGCCAATGACCACGTTATCTTGTTCCTGGTGGATAAAAAATATATCAACGATGTGGAAAAACTATTCCAACCCAGCGCATTTTTCTTTGGGTAAACACCACCAACGTACGTTTAAAATTCACAGCACGCTGATTGAAGGGCTTAACTGCGCCAAAACGTGGGTGAAAACAACACAAGCAGTGAAAAGACTTCCAAACGACCAAATAGCATTGCCAGGATAAGTAACCATTTACCCGGGTCACTCACTGCAGAGTACGTACCTGCCACACTGCCCAAACCCGGCCCAAGGTTATTTAACGTCGCAGCTGTAGCCGTAAACGCTGAAATGTTGTCGAGCCCTGTGGCAATCATGCCAATCATAATGAGCACAAAAACAATTGCGTAAGCAGAAAAGAAACCCCAAACGGCTTCTACCACCCGATCGGGCATGGCGCGCTCTCCTAACTTCACCGAATATACAGCTTTAGGGTGAATCAAGCGATCGACTTCCCGATTCCCCTGCAAGAATAGAAGCAATACCCTGACAACCTTCAGTCCGCCTCCTGTAGAGGATGCACAGCCACCGATAAAACTGGAAAAAATCAACAAAATGGGCAAAAACGCCGGCCAGGCGGAGAAATCGGTAGTGGCAAAACCCGCAGTAGTGCTAATAGAGACAGCCTGAATCATAGCTTGATCCAGAGCCTCTTCTGCAGAATCGTAATAGCCACTTAAAGACAGCACTAAAAAACAAATCATAATGAGTGTGAACTGAATAAACAGAAAGGCTTTAAATTCCGGGTCGCGGATGTAGCCGCGAATGGTACGGGAGCTCACTGCCGCATAATGCAACGAAAAATTAAGCGCAGAAATGAGCAAAAATACCGAACAAACCACGTTTACCATAGGGCTGTTAAAGTATCCTAAGCTTGCATCGTGTGTTGAGAAGCCACCAATTGCTACTGTCGCAAAAGCATGGCACACCGCATCGAACCAATCCATTCCTGCAATAAAATATGCTCCGGTACAGGCGATTGTCAGAGAAAGGTAAATATACCAGAGGTGCTTTGCCGTATCGGCTATGCGTGGTGTCATCTTAGAATCTTTCACCGGCCCTGGTGTTTCAGCACGGTAGAGCTGCATACCCCCAACACCTAAGATCGGCAAGATAGCCACTGCCAATACGATGATCCCCATTCCCCCTAGCCACTGCAATTGTTGACGATAGAATTGAATAGAATGTGGAAGATACTCGATACCCTCAATGACAGTAGCACCAGTTGTGGTTAAACCTGAAAATGATTCAAAGAAAGCATCTGTTACTGTCATGCTAGGCTGCTCCAGGAGTATAAACGGAATAGCCCCCACACTCGCTAGTACAGTCCAAAACAATACAACGATAAGAAACCCTTCTTTCGCCCGAAGATCTTTCTTGTGATACCGATTTGGATACCACAACACCATGCCAATCATAACGGAAAGAATAAACGCGATAACAAACGGCAAACCACTGCCGTCTTCGAATAAGAGAGAAATAAATGCAGGCGGGATCATTGTGACACTAAACAGTGCTACCAGTAATCCAAGAATGCGTATGATCGCACGATAGTGCATGTTCCGTTAAGCCTTGTTGTTTTTGTATTGCTACTATTTCGCTATCATTATGCGGTGACAATCGCGAAAGGGAAAGCCCCTTCGCGAGATCCTCCATCAAGCCATAGTCAGCACAGTGGCTATCATTTTGTCGATACCTGTTTTTGCTTCAAGGATATCGTTTGCAAGCATGTATGCAGGGGTCGTTACCAGCTTAGCGTCTGCATCCACAATGATTTCAGTCACCGGACAATTAACATGGCTGCCACCGAGCACTTCTACACCACCAGCGGTGTCTTTATCATTGCCAATTGTTACCTTGTGGCCACTGCCATAAACAGCGGCAGCTAAAACCGGAGCAATACAGGCATATCCAGCTGGCTTTTTAGCGCTGGCAAATGCCTTACATACAGATAAGACATCTTCATTTATTTCACATTCCGGGCCGTCTATAGCAAAGGTACACAAATTCTTAGCCGCGCCGAAGCCACCGGGTAAAACCAGTGCGTCGAATTCATCCACGTTGCATTCACTAACAGGTCTAACACTACCTCTTGCTATGCGGGCAGACTCAACTAACACATTACGAGATTCCTCTTCCATGACTTCGCCGGTAAGGTGGTTGATCACATGTAATTGTGTCATATCGGGCGCGAAGCATTCATAAGTTGCACCGTGTTCCCGAATCGCCAAAAGGGATATTACTGCTTCGTGTATCTCTGTGCCATCAAACACCCCGCTTCCACTTAATATTACTGCGACTCTTTTCACTTTTTCAGCTCCTGTTGCTCTATAGACCATGCCATTTCTGACTTATGCTAAATATGCTCAAAAATCGGCCAGCATTAAAATTAAATAATATGAAAGACTGCTGTCGTTTTTTGTTATTCATATGCTACATTATCTGACCAACTTGGTTAACTACTAAAAACGTCATACACCAAGTTATCCACATTTTCAGGGAAGCTTTTGTCTAGGTAAGGACATCACTTCGAATTCCTGCTAAGCCTTATTTTTAAAGATCTTCGGAATTATCCCTTGATCTGGATCGCTCTGTGTGATCGTCAATTTCAATTCCTTTGATCACAAAGTTATCCACAGAAAGATCGCAGAGGTCAATCTTCGCTGTCTGTGGCGTTAAAGCCAAGCCTGTGGCATCCTTCACACATTATCCTTCCCTAAGATTAACAACGTATGTCTGAAAACAAAAAGCCGCCGTTTATTCTCGTTGATGGTTCGTCGTATTTATTCCGGGCGTTTCACGGATTACCGCCTCTAACTAACTCTAAAGGGCAGGATACCGGCGCTATTTACGGTGTTATAAATATGCTCCGTAGTCTTATTCGTCAGTATAATCCTACTCATATTGCCGTCGTGTTTGATGCTAAAGGAAAAACATTTCGCGATGATATGTACAAGGAGTACAAAGCGAATCGGCCACCAATGCCTGATGAACTGCGTTCACAAATCAAGCCTCTCCACGAAATTATCAGGGCCATGGGACTGCCTATTATTGTAGAAGAAGGCGTAGAGGCAGACGACGTCATTGGTACATTGTCCCGGCAAGCGTCGGAGAAAGGTATTGATACTCTGATCAGTACAGGTGACAAAGATATGGCTCAGTTGGTCAATCAGCATGTCACCCTTATTAACACAATGACAAATCAGATCATGGATATTGACGGGGTGAAAGAAAAGTTTGGTATTCCCCCGGAGCTAGTGATCGATTTTCTCGCGCTTAAAGGTGACAAAGTCGACAATATTCCGGGTGTACCGGGCGTGGGTGATAAAAGTGCCCAGGCCTTGCTAAACGGTATTGGCGGCATTAGTGATATCTACAATAACCTTGATGACATAGCCAGTTTGTCATTTCGTGGTAGTAAATCAATGGCGGCTAAAATGCAGGAATATGAAGAGCAAGCAAGGTTGTCTTACGAGCTGGCCACCATAAAACTCGATGTAGAAATGGACTATTCTCCGGAATCACTTACACCAACTCAGGCAGACAATAACAAACTGGCAGCCTTGTTTTCAGAATATGAATTTAAACGCTGGTTTACCGAAGTATCCTCAGAAAAAGCTGCAGATGTAGCCGAAGAAACAATAGAAGAAAGCACACCGCTCTCTAATATTGAAAAAAGTGGTTACATTACTATTACCAGCGAGAGCACGTTTAATTCCTGGCTTGATAAACTACAAGCAGCGCCACTGTTCGCCTTTGATACCGAAACGACCAGTTTAGATTATATGGAAGCAGAGATAGTTGGCGTTTCTTTTTGTATTTCTCCAGGAGAAGCCGCATATGTGCCTGTTGCTCACGACTACCCAGATGCTCCGGAACAGCTAGATCGCGATTGGGTGCTCGACAAGCTCAAGCCTATTCTGGAATCTGACACCATTAAAAAAGTTGGACAACACTTAAAGTACGACAAAAACGTTCTGGCAAACTACGACATTACATTATCGGGTATCGCTTTTGACACTATGCTGGAATCGTATGTGCTAAACAGTACAGCCACACGCCACGATATGGATTCGCTGGCCATGGCCTACCTCAATCACAAAACAATTCACTTTGAGGATATTGCGGGTAAAGGTGCGAAGCAACTTACTTTCAATCAAATCGCATTAGAAGAAGCCGCTCGTTACGCGTGTGAAGATGCTGATATCACCCTTCGCCTGCACAGCGTCATTTGGGAAAAGCTTCAGCAACACGACACGCTGAAAGCATTGCTTCTGGACGTTGAAGTACCACTTGCCAGTGTTCTATCACGTATGGAGCAGCTTGGTGTGCTCATTGATTCACAACAACTTGCCCAGCAAAGCCAGGATCTGGCAAAACGAATAAAAGAGTTGGAAGGGTCTGTTCATGACGCTGCCGGGGAAACCTTCAATTTGGGTTCAACCAAACAGTTGCAACACATTTTGTTCGAGAAGTTGTCCTTGCCGGTCATTAAAAAAACACCAAAAGGGGCGCCTTCCACATCAGAAGAAGTACTTCAGGAACTGGCACTTGACTACCCTATTCCCAAAATGATCATGGAATACCGAGGGCTGACAAAGTTAAAGAACACTTACACTGATAAACTGCCTAAAATGATCAACCATAGAACGGGTCGTGTTCATACATCTTATCATCAGGCTGTAACCGCAACTGGACGCCTGTCTTCAACAGATCCGAATCTTCAGAATATTCCTATTAGGAACGAGGAAGGCCGCCGTGTTCGTCAGGCTTTCGTTCCCCGCGACGGATACAAAATCGTTGCGGCTGACTATTCGCAAATTGAACTCCGGATCATGGCGCACCTTTCAAAAGACGAAGGGTTACTCAATGCGTTCGCCCAAGGCAAAGACATCCACAAAGCAACAGCATCAGAAGTATTTTCAGTGCCATTAGATGATGTAACCGACCAGCAGCGCAGAAGTGCAAAAGCAATAAACTTCGGATTGATTTATGGCATGTCTGCATTTGGCTTATCACGTCAACTGAATATCCCCAGAAATGACGCCCAGTCATACATGGATTTATATTTTGAGCGTTACCCCGGTGTTCTCCACTATATGGACAAAACTCGTGAGCACGCAAAAGAGAAAGGATATGTCGAAACAGTTTTCGGGCGTCGACTTTATTTACCAGATATAAAAGCCAGTAACGGCGCCCGACGCAAAGGCGCGGAACGAGCAGCTATTAATGCTCCTATGCAAGGAACGGCGGCAGACATTATTAAACTGGCCATGCTTCGCGTTGACGAATGGATCAACAAAGAAGCCGGCGATTATGTGTTCATGATGATGCAGGTGCACGATGAACTGGTTTTTGAAATTAAAGAAGAAAAAGTAGATGAAGCCGTAGCAAAAATTACAACGTTAATGGAACAGGCGGCAACCTTGTCAGTACCGCTTCAGGTAGAAGCTGGCATTGGCAAGAACTGGGATGAAGCCCATTAATTGCTATATGAACGGGCTTTTAAACGATCGCTAAGTTACTCAGTACGGGTTTAGAGTCGCAATATGTTGTCTCTCAATAGTAAACCCATGATGGTTCTGGTAAGAAGATTACAGCATTAAGGCAATTTAACTGATTAAACACACTCATTTGGTAATTTTATTACAAAGGGTATTGCCTTTTTGGTGTTCTGATGTACCCTGTACGTGTAGGGTACAGAGGTGAGAAATCTGTTTTCAAACCTTTGCTTTAACCCCGGTAGTTTTACCGGGGTTTTTTTATACCTGAAGGAAAACCACCCCCGCCACCTCAATTTTATTACCGCATAACTACCTGATTTATAATAAGTTTAAAAATTAATCAGATATTTTTTAATTTATTTTGAACTTTGTGGTCTTTCCGGTGCTCTTATCTACGGTTTTTATGTGTTTTCTCTCAGTCCTTTTCCCCATCCACTTTGGATGGGGATTTTTCTTTTCTGGGCTTAAAAAACTATTAGGCCTCTCCCTTCTCATCATCATTATTTAACTCGAACCACGCATCCAAGACTGCTGCTGCCTCGCTTACACCAATTTTTGATAATGAAGAAAAGGCCTGAACAGTGACATCACCGTTAAACGCTAGCGCCGCATTTTTAGCAAACATCAATTGCTCTTTGCGCTTTCCAGACTTTAATTTGTCAGCCTTTGTTAGCAACGCCAATACTGGCAAGCCCGCATCTACAGCCCAAAAAATTAAGTCCTGATCCAAATCTTTGAAAGGATGGCGTATATCCATCATCACAACCAAGCCTTTCAGACTCTTACGCTTTTGCAAATACTCGCCCAAGGATTGTTGCCACTTCTTTTTCATGGCAATAGGTACCTGAGCAAAACCGTATCCCGGTAAATCGACTAACCTTCGTGTCTCATCTAACTCAAAAATGTTAATAAGTTGGGTACGACCAGGCGTTTTACTGGTTCGAGCCAGGTTTTTTTGTCGTGTCAGTGTATTAAGTGCACTGGACTTACCTGCGTTTGACCGGCCGGCAAAAGCGACTTCAATACCCTCATCTTCCTTCAAATGGCGGATATCCGGCGCGCTCATGAGAAATTTTGCTTTGGTGTAATACGTCATTTCAATATCCGTCTATACTGGGTTTTAACTTTATTTTAATTGACTCTCGTCAGGAAAAGGTTATAAAACCATAGTTTTATTATGGAATAGGTTTTTCTAACGAGTTAAACGTGTAGAATATTGATCATATCACGTATATCGATGTAGCCGTTTGCTCCTTTATAGAGAATAGTTATGAAAAAACTGTGTGTGCTTGTATTTCTGTCATTAGGTTTGTCTGGGGCAGCCATTGCGAAAGGCGACCCTGAAGCAGGTAAAGCGAAATCAGCTGTTTGTGCAGCCTGTCACGCCGCCGATGGGAACTCCATGATTCCAATTAACCCGAAAATTGCAGGGCAACACGCCCGTTATTTGGAAAAACAACTGAAAGAATTCAAACTTGCCTCACAAACTGGCGGTGAAGAAGGCAGGAATAATGCGGTCATGAATGGCATGGCAGCTCCTCTTTCCGAGCAAGATATGGCAGATTTAGCCGCTTACTTTGCTAGCCAGGAAGCTAAACCTGGTGAAACTCCAGAGAATTATGTTGATGCTGGCCAAGCCTTATATCGAGGTGGCGATGAGGCAAGAGGCATACCCTCTTGCGGAGCATGTCATGGCCCAGACGGTAACGGCATGGGACTAGCAGGCTTTCCTGATATCAGTGGCCAACATCCTGATTATGTAGTCGCCCAACTAAAAGCGTTTCGCGATAACCAAAGAGCTAATGACATGAATGGCATGATGCGGGATATTGCGATGAAGCTAACAGATGAAGACATGGATATCCTGGCAAATTATCTGGCAGGCTTGCACTAAGTTGTTGTTACACAACAATTGTTAATTAATTGTGAATTTAATCTTGCAATTTATTCGTTCTGCTGTAATATGCTTCATCAAGTTGGTGCTGTGCCTGTAACAGTACAAACGCAATAACAATAATAAAGTATTAACGGATTATTGGATAAAGCGTCAGGAAGGCCTTGAACTAATATAGCTCTGTAAATAAAAGCAAAAAGTAGAGCAACCCTTTGCACGAAAGTGCAATATCGGGAGAGGTGTCATCATCAGAGACACTCACAAATGAGGTGATGGTTAGTAGCCATCGCCTTTTTTCTTTTCTATGATCTGATAATCTACAAGCAAATCACACTGCCTATTTTTTCATGCAAAATTTGTCATGTCCTCTTTGTCGCTCGTCCAGCACAGATTTTTACTATCAGGACTCACGCAGAGAATATTTGAGCTGTTCAGTTTGCCATCTCGTTTTTGTTCACCCAAGCTCTCTACCTGATAGTGCTCGTGAAAAACAAGAATATGATCTTCATGAAAACCATGCTGACGATCATGGCTACCGAAGTTTCTTATCCCGGGCGTTAAATCCCGTCCTTGCCCACATAAAACCGGACGCTCGGGGATTAGATTTTGGTTGTGGACCAACACCAGTGTTGGCTGAAATGCTCACTGAAAATGGGTTTAGAATGGATGTATTTGACCCCATTTATGCTTGTTACGAAAGCGTACTTAATAATCGCCATGTTTATGATTTCATTACCTGTACAGAAGCTATTGAGCACTTTCATCAGCCGGCAAAAGAACTCGCAATCTTGCATACACTGCTAAGGGTAAATGGCTTGCTCGTCATTATGACAAAGCGGGTGGAAAGTAGAGAACGGTTCGCTACCTGGCATTATAAAAATGATATAACCCACGTTAGTTTTTTTTCTGACGACACTTTTCATTACATTGGTGAAAGAATGGGATTTAACGTGTCTTTCAGTGGCAAAGATGTTGTATTGTTGAAGAAGCGTCCTTAAATACACGTTATAATTAGTGTCATTCACAAGTTTAAGGGAGACCCTATGCCGTCTCGTTCAAAAAAATCTCGCAAAGTTGGAGTTATTGGCGTCCGTAAAGATCCTGACTTTAACAACAAAAGGAAAAAGTCAAAAGCGCCGGCCACCCCTCCAAAAGCAAAACGTCACAAGGGTAACAAAGCGGGCACAAGAAATGCGGTTGAAACCAAGCAAGGAAGTAGTAAGTCTGCAAAGACTGCTCAGGATCCTCGTCTTGGTAGCAAAAAACCGGTGGCCTTGATTAAAGCACCAACAAAAGCAGAAGTTAAAAAATACGCTACACCCGCAGAGGAACTTGCAGCATTAGAAGCTGATGTAAGGTTATCTGCACTGCTAGACAAGCTTGATGATGACAAGGCCATTTCTGCAGAACAGCAGCGCTATGTTGATGAGAAAATGGCTCGTCACCGCATTCTTTGTGATCTACTGGGTATCGTAGAAGATGAGGACGAAGACATGGATGACGAGAAGGATCCATTCTCAGACCTGGATGCCATTAGTTTGGATGAATTTAAAGATTAAGGCGTTATTGTTATGTGGCTGACCATTGCCATTATTGTTGGCATAGCGATTATTCTCGGGCTTGGTTTTTATGCTGGCAAACTATTGTTTTTATTAAAACAACAAAACAGTAGACAAAAAGCAGCCAGGGATGCGCGTATCGCAAATATTACTGAAAGCGTCATTGTTATTAGTAAAGCTATGCAACAACAACAGTGCGACTTGTCCGAGGGGGCAATTCGTATTTGCAACTTGTTAAACGCTTTACCGCTGCAATCTCCTCCGGATTATCGAAGTGACTTTTCTCATATACATAAACTGTTCGTGGAGATTAGTGGCTTCGCCGTTTTAGAAGAGCGTAAGAAGTTGTCATCTGCTGAAAAGAGAAAGCAAGATAAAGCGAGGGAGCAAATAGAATCAGACTATGAATCCTTAGTTCTGAACGAACTAGACGGTATTCGTCAATTGTGCGAAACGCTGGCCTCAAAAACAGCTGCTTAATATCAATTGTTCGGCCGGTAAACATTTTAGTTTGCCGGTTTTCTACTTATCTCGCCCCGTCGCCTTATTTTCTGGCCAGCGCCCTCACCGGCTCATAACAGTGACAAGAGGTGACATGATCGTTTACTAAGCCAGCAGCTTGCATAAACGCATAGCAAATGGTCTCTCCAACGAATTTAAACCCATCTTTTTTGAGGGCCTTCGACATTGCTTTAGAAGCATCCGTACTGACTGGTGCATCCTGAGACTCGCGCCAAGCGTTAGTAATTGTCATATGATCGGTGAATTGCCAGATGTAATCACTGAACTCCATCTTTGAAGCGATGTCCAGATAGGCTCGGGCATTGGTTATGATACTGTTTATTTTTAGTCTGTTACGAATAATGCCGCTGTCTTGCATCAGCCTTTCGATATCATCTTCAGTCATCATGGCTATTTTTTCTGGTTCAAAATCGTAGAACGCGCGCTCGTAATTTTGCTGTTTCTTTAGAATAGTTATCCACGACAAACCGGCCTGCTGACCATCCAGACACAGCTTTGCGAACAGTTTTTTACTATTCAGTTCAGGCCTGCCCCACACAGTGTCATGATAGGTTTTATATATTTTATCTTCTGACACCCAGCTACACCGAATGCGTCCGTCTGTTAAATTCATGCTCATTGCCCCTAATTAATACGCTTTTTCAGCAGATTTACGCGTTTCAGCCTACATTCATTAGCTTACAGATTGTATACTACTCCACCTTTACTTTGGTCAGTTATAAGTAGCGAACATGCAGAAATACGATATTAAAACCTTCCAGGGTTTGATCCTCGCACTGCAGGATTACTGGGCGCGTCAAGGATGCGTAATTATCCAACCACTCGATATGGAAGTGGGAGCAGGTACATTCCACCCGATGACATTTCTACGCTCACTAGGCCCCGAGCCTATCAGTAGTGCATACGTTCAGCCTTGCCGTCGTCCAACAGATGGTCGATACGGCGAGAACCCAAATCGTCTGCAGCACTATTACCAGTTTCAGGTTATGTTGAAGCCTTCTCCTGACAACATTCAGGAGTTATACCTTGGCTCACTGAAAGAGCTTGGCTTCGACCCACTAGTGCACGACATTCGCTTTGTAGAAGATAACTGGGAATCCCCTACCCTCGGAGCTTGGGGTTTAGGCTGGGAAGTGTGGTTGAACGGTATGGAAGTTACACAGTTCACCTATTTCCAACAAGTTGGTGGCTTGGAATGCAAGCCTGTAACCGGTGAAATTACTTATGGCCTGGAACGACTGGCTATGTATGTTCAGGGCGTAGATAGCATTTACGATCTCATCTGGACTGATGGCCCAATGGGCAAAGTCACTTATGGCGACGTATTTCATCAGAACGAAGTTGAACAATCAGCCTACAATTTTGAACACGCCAATGTTGAGTTTTTATTCAAGACGTTCGACGAATGTGAAGCGGCCAGTCAGCTTTTGATTGAGCAAAACCTTCCCCTTCCTGCTTACGAACAGGTAATGAAAGCATCTCATGCATTCAACCTGCTTGATGCCCGACATGCAATATCAGTAACTGAGCGCCAGCGCTACATTCTTAGAGTTCGTACTTTAGCGAAGGCATGTGCAGAGAGTTATTACCAAGCGCGAGAAGCGTTAGGATTCCCCATGTGTAAGAAGGAGCAGTAATTGTGCGCACTGAAAATTTACTGGTAGAAATTGGTACTGAAGAATTACCACCAAAAGCGCTTAAAAACCTGGGTGAAAGCTTTGCTGAACATTTTAAAGACGCATTAGATAAAGCGGAACTTGCTTATAGTGGCGTGCATTGGTTCGCAGCGCCTCGTCGCTTAGCGGTATCAGTAACGCAGCTTGCAGAATCACAACAGGACAAAGTTGTTGATAAGCGCGGCCCGGCCGTTTCCGCGGCTTTTGACGGTGATGGAAACCCTACAAAAGCAGCAATGGGCTGGGCCCGGGGTAATGGCATAGACGTTTCGCAGGCAGAACGGTTGTCCACTGACAAAGGTGAGTGGTTACTGTATCGCGCTAAAGTAGAAGGCCAGTCTGTGCATACCTTAATTGAAGGTCTGGTAAACCAGGCCATCAGCAAGCTCCCTATTCCTAAAGCCATGCGTTGGGGAAACAGCACCACTCAATTTATTCGACCCGTGCATACGGTAACTGCGCTTTTTGGTGCTGAAGTGTTACCTGTAACTGTATTGGGTAAAACGAGTAGCCGTGTGGTTCAAGGCCATCGCTTTCACGGCGACGCAACCTTTGAACTGGATCATGCAGATAGTTACGCCGCAGCCCTCAAAAAACATTACGTCATTGCTGATTTTAAAGAGCGCACAGAATACGTTCGAAATGAGCTTGAAAAGGCCGCTGAATCATTGTCTCTTAAACCTGATTACGATGAGAGTTTATTGGAAGAGATCGCTTCTTTGGTGGAATGGCCAGTTGTAATGCAGGCGTCATTCGACGAAGCGTTTCTCGATGTACCGAAAGAAGCTCTCATTTATACAATGAAAGATGACCAGAAGTATGTACCTTTACTTACCAGCGATAATACGCTGGACAGTCGTTTTTTGTTTGTTAGCAATATCGAGTCTCAAAACCCAATTCAGGTTATAACCGGTAATGAAAAAGTCATCCGCCCTCGCCTGGCCGATGCTGAATTTTTCTTTACTACTGATAAAAAGGCCTCTCTTGAGAGCCGCTTAGATAGCCTCGGTACTGTGTTATTCCAGAAGCAATTAGGCACCCTACAAGATAAGTCTTCGCGTATTTCTCAGCTGGCAGGGTTCATTGCTGAAGAGATTTCAGCAGACAGTGCCCTTGCAGCAAGAGCTGGATTACTTGCTAAGACCGATCTTATGACCAACATGGTTATGGAATTCCCTGATGTTCAGGGTGTGATGGGCAAATACTATGCGTTAAATGACGGAGAATCACCTGCTGTTGCAGAGGCACTTTATGAACAGTACATGCCCCGCTTTGCCGGAGATGACTTACCTTCCACTGGTGTTAGCTCAGCGGTTTCATTAGCCGACAAACTCGATACATTAGTAGGTATTTTTGGTATCGGACAGCTGCCAAGAGGAGATAAAGACCCATTTGCTCTGCGACGTGCAGCCATCGGTGTGCTTCGTATTATTGTTGAAAAAGAGTTTGATCTTGATCTTGAGACGCTGGTCGCAAAGGCAGTAGAGGTATATGGTGATAAACTCACCAATGCAGATTGTCAGGTACAAGTCGTTGATTTCGTTCTCGGCCGATTTGTTGCTCTACTTCAGGATAAGGGCGTCAGTATCGACGTTATCCAGGCAGTAGCGGTTCGACGTCCAACTCGTCCAGCGGATTATGCTGCCCGGGTAGAAGCAGTATCTGCCTTTAAACTGCTAGATGCGGCCGAAGGGCTTGCCGCTGCCAACAAACGGGTTGCTAATATTCTGGCTAAACAAAGCACTGATGTTGGTACTGATGTTAATGCTGATTTACTAACAGAAGATGCTGAGAAATCGCTATACACTTCACTAATGGATGTTATCAGTCAAATTGAAGGTAACACGAGCCGGGATTACAACACCGTCCTGAGCGCTTTGTCTACCCTGAGAACAGACGTCGATAATTTCTTCGATAGTGTGATGGTAATGGCTGAAGATGACTCAGTTAGGAACAATCGTTTGGCATTGTTGTCTTTGTTAAGAGAACAATTTCTGCGTACTGCTGATATATCACTACTTGCTAAATAGTAGTTCAGACATGACGTTTTTAATTTCCTTGATGCTTTATAAACTAAGCGGGGATTTACGTGAATAGAAAACTTATCAACCTCGGTTTATTTGTTCTAATAGCACTTTCAGGTTGCAGTAATACCAGTGTTGTTAGTATTCCGGGTATAACCGGCCCCGAACTGAAGTTTGAAAATATGTATCTGCGTGGTGTTTTTAATTGGTGGGAAGCTTCAGCTGCTTACCAATTGAAACAGAATGACCAGGGGTGGTTTGTTGATGTTGAACTCATCGCTGATGGGCAACCTTATGATTTTCGTTTGTCAGACGGTTTTTGGACACCTGATCAAACCTGTGGTGCACGTTATCGCGGGCAAGTAGTTATGATTCAATCCACCATGTACATGGTGTGTGGTACAGAATCAGAGAATCTACAATTTACCCCCGATAAAACAGGCAGTTACCGATTTTCATTCAGCCCTGCGAGTGGTGGAGAAGTTATGCTTACTGTTACCCCAAATGCAAGTTAGTTTGTAAGCACATCGCACTCATTAACTTTCACCATCTTTAAATTAATATTGAAAACTCGGGTTATTCCCGGGTTTTTTTTATTCATACTGCCTATCTGCATATTAATAGAGAAGTTGTAAATACGAAACTCCAATTAGTGTCTTTTCAATAGTTTTTGTTTATTGATGTGTGAAATAAAGCATGCCATTACGTTAAAACTACGAATCCAAGAAAAAAATCAAGTTAGTATTCGGTTTGATTGAAAAAGCTGCCCTGTTGTTATCGCGTTGAGCTTGGCTGATTTCTGACGTGGCTGTTGAGGATTTGTTTCAGTTACTTGATGACGATTAAGTGATGAATGTTAGATCAATGGCAACAATAGGCGTGAGTTGCATCACTTATACAGTTGTTTTTAGATGCTTTATTTAACAACTATTGTCCCCCCTTTGCTATCTAGTAATACAGTTGTTAGTTTTACATATAGAAAAAGCCCACAATAACTATTGTGGGCTTTCTTCATTATAGTCTAACAACTTCACTAATATCTCGGTCGTTAAAATTAAATTTAAAGTCAAGTTAGCCGAGATTGAACAACATTACTACACGTCTAGGTTTTCCACTTTAAGTGCATTCTCTTCAATGAAGTTTCTGCGAGGCTCAACCTGATCTCCCATCAATGTAGTAAACAATTGGTCACAAGCAATAGCATCTTCAATGGTTACCTGCAGCATGCGGCGGCCTTCAGGATCCATCGTTGTCTCCCATAACTGCTCAGGGTTCATTTCACCAAGACCTTTATAGCGTTGAATATATTGGCCTCTTTTTGCTTCGTTCATCAACCATTCCAGCGCTTCTTTAAACGACTCTACGGGCTGTTTACGCTCACCACGCTGCACGTAGGCAGAATCATTCATCATATCGTTTATAGCTTCATTCAGGTCTCTAATTCTGCCGTAATCCGTTGATTCTATGAAATCGTGGTTAAGCTTATACGAGTAATCAATACCGTGCATTCGCATTATGATTTCGATGTAAAATTCATTCAGTTCATCATCTTTTTGAATTTCATAGCGATACGTAGCGCCGTCGTTTTCTCGCTCGTTCAGGCTAGCAACAAATTTCTCTGCAACATTGTTAAGCGTCCCTTCGTCTTTGAGATCGTCTACATTTAGTGTTGGCGAGTAGATCAATCGATACAGAATGGCTGGTGGCATTAAACGATGCAGGCGCTTTATCATTTTCTCAACGCCTTGATATTGTTTAACGAGATTTTCCAGTGCTATGCCGCTAATTCCCGGTGAGTCTTCACTGGTATAAAGTGCGGCGCCATCAACAGCAATAGATGTTAGGTAGTTGGTTAGTGACTCATCATCTTTGAGGTACTGCTCTTGTTTCCCCTTCTTCACTTTGTACAAAGGAGGTTGAGCAATATAAACGTAACCCCGTTCAATGATTTCCGGCATTTGACGATAGAAGAATGTCAGTAGCAAAGTACGAATATGTGAGCCATCTACGTCAGCATCTGTCATGATAATAATACTGTGATAACGGAGCTTCTCAGGGTTGTACTCGTCTCTTCCAATTCCACAGCCTAATGCTGTAATTAATGTCGCTACTTCCTGAGAAGATAGCATCTTGTCAAAACGCGCTTTTTCTACATTAAGAATTTTACCTTTTAACGGTAGAATAGCTTGGTTTTTTCTATTGCGACCTTGCTTTGCAGAACCGCCAGCGGAGTCACCCTCCACTATGTAGAGTTCAGATAGCGCAGGGTCTTTTTCCTGACAGTCAGCTAGTTTTCCTGGTAAACCTGCCAAATCCAGAGCACCTTTTCTTCTGGTCATCTCTCTGGCTTTTCTTGCTGCTTCGCGAGCTCTAGCTGCATCAATAATTTTTGAAGCAATAATTTTGCTTTCCTGTGGGTTCTCTAGTAGATAATCCGCTAACTTTTCGTTCATTGCCGACTCAACGGCAGGACGGACTTCTGAAGATACCAGCTTGTCCTTTGTCTGTGATGAGAACTTAGGATCAGGTACTTTGACAGAAATTACTGCTGTTAGCCCTTCTCTTGCATCGTCACCACTTGCGTTTGTTTTCGCTTTTTTGTTTAGGCCCTCTTTTTCCATATAGTTATTCAGTGTTCGCGTTAATGCGCCACGAAAACCAGCTAAGTGCGTTCCGCCATCACGCTGAGGGATATTGTTAGTAAAACAAAAAATGCTCTCTTGGAATCCATCGTTCCACTGCATGGCCACTTCTACAGAAATGCCATCTTCTCTTTCTGACGAGAAATGAAATACTTTCTGATGAACTGGTGTTTTGTTTTGATTCAAATATTCAACAAAGGCTTGGATTCCGCCTTCATACATGAAGTGATCTTCTTTACCATCACGCTCATCTTTAAGACGAATGGAAACGCCAGAATTAAGAAAAGAAAGCTCTCTTAAGCGCTTGGCAAGAATTTCGTAATGAAACAAGGTATCAGTAAAGGTGTCTGTACTTGGCCAAAATCTAACAGAAGTACCAGATTTATCTGTGTCTCCCGTTACGGCTAATGGCTCTTGAGGAACACCATGCTGATATTCTTGCTCGTGTACTTTGCCTTCACGTCGAATTTTAAGCTTTAGTTTACTTGACAGTGCGTTTACAACAGAAACGCCTACGCCGTGCAATCCACCTGATACTTTATAGGAATTATCGTCAAATTTACCGCCAGCGTGAAGAACAGTCATGATAACTTCAGCTGCTGATACACCTTCTTCCGGGTGAATTGATGTCGGAATTCCACGTCCATTATCTGATACGGACACCGAGCCGTCGGAATGTATTTGTATTAAAATCTCAGAACAATAGCCTGCCAGGGCTTCGTCTATAGAATTATCTACAACTTCAAATACCATATGGTGCAAACCAGTACCATCATCGGTGTCACCGATATACATACCAGGTCTTTTGCGTACTGCATCCAATCCTTTCAGTACTTTAATACTGGACGAGTCGTAGTTATTTTGCTCTGACATACTGTAACCTTTACTCCTCGTTCACGCGGCCATGTTCCACGTGAAACATTTTTTTATCTTTATATTTATCAATAAATGCGAGTTGCTCGCGTTCAATTGCTGTTACAAATAGCTGTGTATCCATAGCAAGCAACCCATCAATAAAACTTTCTCGCTTTTCGATATCAAGCTCAGCGCCGACATCATCGAGCAAAAAGATACTCTTACGATCTGTTTGCTGTTGAAACAACTTCGTTTGCGCCAATTGAAGTGCCGCAACAGCCATTCTTAATTGCCCTCTCGAAAGTAATTCCTGAGCAACTGTTCCATCGACCTTAAATCGTAAATCTGACTTATGTGGCCCGGATGATGTAAAACCTAATTTTTGATCATTTGTACTTTTTTTAACTAAACTTTCCGCTAAGGAAAGTTCTTTTTCCCACCCCTTATAATACGAAATTTCGAGAGAAAACTCAGGTAGAAATTCACTTGAAATACGATTAAATACGCCCTGTAACTCTTCTACATAGGATTTTCTCATTGAATTGAGGTCTTCCCCCAAGATCGCTAGTTGTTGCTCCCAGTAGGCGTTCTCTTTTGCTGTAAGTGATGCTCCCTGTTTGAGAAGCGCGTTCCTATTCTTCAGCAATTTATGATAGGTTTGGAAAACTCTATTGAAGTTTTGTTCCACGTGGAACAATCCCCAATCTACGAATCGGCGACGTTCTCCAGGAGAACCTATTATGAGGTCTGTACTTTGAGGAGTAAAAAGCTGCAATGGTATCCGACTAACAAGGTCGGTTAGACGATTTGAATGCTCACCATTAATCGAGCACAAGAACTGCTCATTCCTACTTCTTTGCAAACCAACAGAAAGCGGTTCTCCAACGTCATCAGTGCACCTTGCAAATACATTAAATTTTTCGGCATCATTTTTAATGACTGAGCCATGCTTGGCAGTACGAAAAGAGCGACCAAAACCGAGATAGAATAGCGACTCGATCAACGAAGATTTTCCACTGCCGTTCTTACCACTAATTAATGTGAGAGAAGGAGAAGGAAAGAAGGAAGCGCTGGCGATATTTCGAAAGTCAGACAGTTGGACATTGTCCAGTTTCATAAATAAACTCGTAGACACACTAGAAAAGGCACACCCAAATCAATATTCGAGCGCGCCATTTTCGTGTTACAAACGCATGGGCATAATGACATATAAGGCTGAATCATCACCAGAATTTTGAATTAACGCACTGGAGTTTGAATCAGAAAGGAGAAGTTGAACTTCTTCAGTAGTAAGCGCATTAAGTACATCAATTAAATACGCCACGTTGAACCCGATTTCTAAATCATCACCTTCATAATTAACATCGACAATTTCTTCAGCTTCTTCTTGTTCCGGGTTATTTGCGGTTATCTTCAATTCGCCACTGGCTAAATTCAAGCGAACACCCCGGAACTTTTCATTAGACAATATAGCTGCTCGTGCGAATGCATCTTTCAACACAGCCTTACTTGCAACGATGGTTTTATCACCGTCGCGAGGTAACACTCTGCGATAGTCTGGAAAACGTCCATCAACGAGTTTACTGGTGAATATAAATTCACTGGAAAACATGCGTATATGGTTTGCACCTATCTGCACTTTAATAGAGCGTTCTTCGTCACCAATAAGCCTGGATATTTCCAATACCCCTTTTCTAGGGATAATAACTTGGCGAGACGGTAAAGACGCCTCGCTATATTCTAACCGACATAATGCAAGCCTGTGACCATCAGTTGCTACAGTCCGAATTATATTATCTTCAGTTTCCAATGACATGCCGTTCAAATAGTATCGAACGTCTTGTTGAGCCATTGAAAAGTGTGTGCTGTTAATAAGACGCTTTAAATCTGTGGAAGCAACTTCGAACTCAACCTCGCCTTCCCAGTCTTCGAGGTTAGGATAATCATTGGCAGATAAAGTAGAGAGTGTATAGCGACCACGACCGGCCCGTATGAGGGCTTTATTTCCATCTAGGGTAAATTGAATTTCTGTACCATCGGCAATACCCCGACAAATATCAAATAACTTCTTAGCTGGAACGGTGATCTCGCCTTCTTCAAAATCGCCTTCAAGACGCATACTCGCAATGAGTTCAACCTCTAAATCCGTGCCTGTTAGCCAAAGTGCATCCTCACTAACTTTAATTAATACATTAGAAAGAATAGGTAAAGTGTGGCGACGCTCTACTGCACCGGAGACTAACTGCAACGGCTGCAAAAAATTTTCTCGACTGATGGTAAATTTCATTTATTTACTTTCCCGCCCGGAATGTTCCAAGAGTTAAGAGGATAAAGTACGAATCAAGTTCTTATAGTCTTCTTTTATATCATGACTTTCTTCTCTAAGCTGCTCTATTTTTCTGCACGCGTGAAGTACAGTGGTGTGATCCCTGCCGCCAAATGCATTTCCCAATTCAGGTAAGCTGTGGTTCGTCAGCTCTTTAGCCAGTGCCATTGCAACTTGTCTTGGACGGGCAACACTACGACTGCGTCGCTTAGATAAGATATCAGACACTTTTATCTTATAATAATCTGCTACGGTTTTCTGAATATTGTCTACCGTTACCAACTTTTCCTGTAACGCAAGTAAATCCCGCAATGCTTCTCGGACAAAATCGATAGTAATAGGTCTGCCAGTAAAATTAGCATTGGCGATAACCCGATTTAACGCCCCTTCCAATTCTCTAACATTTGAGCGTAAACGCTTAGCGATGAAAAAGGCTACTTCATCTGGTAAGTGAATGCGGTTTTCCGCAGCTTTACGCATAAGAATAGCTACACGGGTTTCCAGTTCCGGTGGCTCAATAGCAATAGTTAAACCCCAACCGAATCGCGACTTTAACCTGTCCTCTACCCCATCAATTTCCTTGGGGTAACGATCAGAAGTAAGAATGATTTGTTGGTTGCCTTCCAATAATGCATTGAACGTGTGGAAAAACTCTTCCTGAGAACGTTCTTTATTTGCGAAGAACTGAATATCATCAATGAGCAGCGCATCAACCGAGCGATAAAATCGTTTGAAATCTTCGATAGCGTTATTTTGCAACGCCTTAACCATATCCTGAACGAACCGCTCCGAATGCATATAAACGATTTTAGCACCCGGACGGTTTATAACGATACCATTCCCCACAGCGTGAAGAAGGTGCGTTTTACCTAAGCCAGTTCCACCGTAAATAAAAAGTGGATTATAAGAACCGCCAGGATTGTTCGCTACTTGCGTTGCTGCAGCTCTAGCCAATTGGTTTGATTTACCTTCTACAAAATTATCAAACTGATACGTTGGATTAATATTACTTTTGTGCTTCATAGCCTCAGGAATAGGCACTACGGACGGATTAGCACTGGCAAGCGTTGATGCCGCACTCTGTTGCCTGTTGTCAGATTGAGAAACAGCTTGTCCTTGAGTACTACCCTGCTGTTTGCGTTGCTGAGCATCACGCAAAGCAGCAACAGCTTGGGCACCAGTGAGATTGCCAGATGGCTCTGAACGTTCCGTGGCACTGGGAGGAAAGCCAGAAGCAGTTTGTGGAACTCCTCGGGAGGTTGGTCTCGAGGCTCGCGCAGCGACATCCAAATGCAATTGAGGTGAATCCTGCCCACAAAATTCGATAAATAACTCGGTGATCTTATCCCGGTACTTATCTCTAACCCAATCAAGAACAAAGCGGTTAGGAGCAAATAAGGTTAGAACACCAGCTTCTTCTTCAGCCGTAAGCGGTCTTATCCACATACTAAATTGTTGAGTCGGCAATTCCTGGCGTAGGCGCTCGAGGCACATATTCCATAAGGACATAATATCTATGGCTCCAAAAGACGCTGAGGACCAAACGCAAAAAGACAATGAAAGAACGACCGTTCCTGCTGAAAAACGAGAGGAATACGAAGTTGATGTCTGGGTAACAGCGATGATTTTATTTTATATTTTGATCACTGTGGATTATCTGATCTTCTGTTAAAAAAGTAAATCACGATCTTTACACTACTGACAGATCATAATTATAAATTATTGAAATCAAACATTATTAGATTAGCAATATAACATTTTAATCTGAAAAATTTAAACTACTGTACGGACGATCAGCCGCTGGGATCTCGCTGTCATTTATCGCGATCAATAGTTACACCAACAATAATTGTGGATAACTAAATGAAAAATATATTTTTATTCACAAGAACGGGATTACACGCTGGAAATCCTTCACCGCCTGATGAAATAACGTTCAACAAATGACAAAAAATCTGCACTTATAACGCGAATTACATTGACACGAGGCCCCGAGATCTCTAGAATTCAGCGTCCTTTTGGATGGGCGGCGTAACGACCTCCTGTAAAACCATTATGGTTGACACAATGGGCGTTACATTGAACGTCTGATATTTAACTAGAAAAGTGAGACTTTGGTCATGAAAAGAACATTTCAACCGAGCAACTTAAAGCGCAAGCGTTCTCACGGTTTTCGTGCTCGTATGGCGACTAAAAACGGTCGTAAAGTACTAGCCGCTCGCCGTGCTAAAGGTCGCGCTCGCCTTTCTGCTTAAGAGTACTATCCCAAAAGTGGGTGAAAATACGTTTTCCAGGGAGTTACGTCTGTTAACTCCCTCCCACTTTACTTATGTGTTTGATAACGCAACTCCAGCTGTATCCCCCGCTTTTACCCTTTTAGCCAGAAAGAATAATCAGGCTCATCCCAGATTAGGCATTACGCTGGCCAAAAAAAGAATTAAGAAAGCACACGAAAGAAACAGACTTAAACGTCTGATCAGAGAAAGTTTCCGCCATCAACAGCATTCCCTGCCCGCAATTGATATTATCGTCGTAGGTAAATCAGGTGCAGATGCGCTGTCGAATGAACAGGTATTTTCACTTTTGGATAAGCAATGGAAAAAGCTCGCAAAACGCTGCGCAAAATAACCATCGCTATACCGCTTTTACTGGTAAAGTGTTATCAGTGGTTCATATCACCGATACTTGGGCAACGTTGTCGTTTTCACCCAACTTGTTCATATTACGCAATTGAGGCATTAAAAACGCACGGATTGCTAATTGGCGGTTGGTTATCGGTTAAACGCATATTAAAATGCCACCCTTTCAATCCGGGCGGAATCGATCCCGTTCCGGAACCACGGAATAATAAACACTCAGATTAAAGAGACCTATATGGAATCGCAACGCAGTTTTCTGTTAATTGGCCTCGCCTTAGTGAGCTTTTTACTTTGGCAGCAATGGCAACAAGATTATGGGCCACAGCCTGTAAAACCAGTAACCAGCCAATCTGCCGATGGTAGCGCGGATAATGGCGTCCCATCTGCTTCAGTCACAAATGATGACGTGCCTGTAGGTGTGCAAACTGATGTACCGGCGCAAATTCAGCAAGCCGCCCCTACAACTGACCGCTATATACATGTGTTAACTGATACTCTCGACTTGCGCATTGATTTAGTTGGTGGAGATGTCGTTAAAGCAAACCTAGTAAAGTTTCCACTGACCCAGGGGTCAGAAGAAAATTACAGCTTGCTACGGCTAAATGATGGCTTATACATAGCGCAAAGCGGCCTCGTAGGGCGAAATGGCCCAGACGGTAATAAGGCGGGTCGTCCCCGCTACACTGTTTCTGGAACTGATTTTGTCATGGATGGTGATACATTGTCAGTGCCCTTGACCTGGCAAAATGCAGACGGTCTTAATATTACTAAGACTTTCAACTTCACCAAAGGCAGCCATGATATTGCGTTGACATATACCATTGTTAATAACAGCAATGAAAACACGACTTTCCTACAGTATGCGCAACTGAAACAAACCACGGAAGTACCAGACGGCGGAAATATGTTTATGCCTACTTACCGTGGCGCTGCTTATGGTACCGATGAAGAACGATATGAGAAGTACACGTTTGACAAGATCGAAGATAAAAAGCTGAAAGCCGCAACTGAAGGTGGTTGGGTTGGCATGCTCGAGCACTATTTTGTTGCAGCATGGATCCCCCCCGCATCACAGGAAAATAATCTTTACTCCAAGTTTTCCCAAAATCAATACGCCATTATTGGTTTCACAGGCACACCTGTAAATGTAGCAAAAGGTGAGACAGCCACACTTGGAAGTCAGCTTTATCTTGGTCCTAAAGATCAGGATACTCTGGCAGAGTTGGCTAACGGTCTGGACCTCACCGTGGATTACGGTATTTTATGGTGGTTATCACAACCTCTGTTTTCACTACTAAAATTCCTGCATAGCTTAGTGGGCAACTGGGGTGTGGCGATTATTCTTATCACTGTCATAGTAAAAGGGGCCATGTACCCGTTGACTAAAAAGCAATATGAGTCGATGGCTCGCATGCGCAACCTGGCGCCTAAAATGCAACAGTTGAAAGATCGGTTTGGCGACGACAGACAAAAAATGTCACAGGCCATGATGGATCTTTATCGCAAAGAAAAAGTGAATCCAATGGGTGGGTGTTTACCCATCATCTTGCAGATGCCAATATTCCTGGCTTTGTACTGGGTATTGCTTGAAAGTGTTGAACTACGCCATGCAGACTTCTTCCTTTGGATTACTGATTTATCCGTAAAAGACCCTTGGTTTGTACTGCCAGTTCTTACCGGTGCCAGCATGTGGTTGCTTCAAAAGCTGCAACCAACAACAGTGACCGACCCAATGCAGCAGAAGATTATGCAATTTATGCCCGTGGCGATGAGTATATTCTTCCTTTGGTTCCCAGCTGGTTTAGTACTTTATTGGTTGGTGAGTAATATCATCACACTAATACAGGCTAAACTCATCTATGCCGCTATGGAAAAGAAAGGCATTAGTTCTAAGTAAATCACTCGTCCAGCCCGCTCATGCGGGCTGACTTTTCAAAAAGAGGTAAAACCATGCCATCTTTCGATATCGTATCTGAAATCAACATTGAAGAAGTCCGGAACGCAACGGAAAACACTGAACGAGAACTCGCTACCCGTTTTGATTTTCGCGGTGTTGATGCAACCATCGAATTTAAAGAAAAAACCGTTGTTATGAAAGCTGAAGGCGAGTTTCAGTTACAGCAGTTAGAATCTATGTTTCGTAATGCTTGTTCAAAACGAAATCTCGATACCAGTATTTTAGACGTTAAAGACTACGATCAACGGGGTAAAACCTGTACTCAAGTCATTGCATTTAAAGAAGGTATTGAACAAGCCACAGCGAAAAAAATCGTCAAGCTGATAAAAGACAATAAAATTAAAGTACAAACGGCAATTCAAGGCGATCAACTTCGCGTGACTGGCAAGAAGCGTGACGACTTACAACAAGTTATAGCTCTCGTGCGCGGTGCTGACTTGGGGCAACCATTTCAATTTAAAAATATGAAAGATTAATCATGACCTCGATGCCTTTCTCACAAGATACCATAGTTGCACAAGCAACTGCGCCTGGCCGCGGCGGCGTAGGTATTGTCAGAATATCAGGGCCTGGAGCGAGCGCTATTGCAAAGCAAATGGTACCGCAACCACTATCTCCCAGACAGGCCCTGTACACGCCTTTTCTAGGTAAAAGTGGAGAGGTTATAGATCAAGGCATCGCGCTCTTTTTTAAAGGGCCAAACTCTTTCACAGGTGAAGATGTTCTTGAGCTTCAGGGTCACGGCGGCCAGGTTGTCATGGACATGTTAATCGACGCTGTACTCAGCTGTGATAATGTTCGACTCGCTAAGCCTGGTGAGTTTAGTGAACAAGCATTCTTAAATGATAAACTCGACTTAGCACAGGCTGAAGCGATTGCTGATCTTATTGATGCCAGCTCTACTCAGGCAGCAAAAAGTGCATTGCGTTCCTTACAAGGGGAATTCTCGAAAACTATAACGTCCCTGTCTGAGGAAATTATTCATTTGAGAATGTATGTTGAGGCAGCCATTGATTTTCCAGACGAAGAAATAGATTTTCTATCAGATGGAAAGGTAGCAGGCGATCTCGCGTCAATTCTCAATACGCTTAAACAGGTTCAGGCAAAAGCTAAACAAGGGGCTTTACTTCGCGAAGGTATGCAGATTGTTATTGCCGGGAAACCAAATGCCGGCAAATCCAGTTTGCTGAATGCGCTGGCAGGTCGTGACAGCGCCATCGTTACAGACATCGCCGGGACCACCAGAGATGTGCTTAAAGAGCACATAGAAATTAACGGAATGCCCGTTCACATTATCGATACAGCAGGACTTCGGGAAAGTCCCGACAAAGTTGAACAAATTGGCATTGAACGAGCGTGGAAAGCCATCGAAGAAGCAGACAGAGTTTTGTTTGTTGTCGACAGCACGCAAACAGATGTCGTTGACCCTTATGATATTTGGCCAGAATTTATGGCCCGGCTACCCAACGCCATTCCAACGACCGTTATTCGCAATAAAGCAGACTTATCCGAAGAAGCTGTAGAAGCCCGGACCATTAACACTCTTCATGGTGACATAGCCGTCATTGGTTTGTCAGCCAATACTGGGAACGGTGTAGAACTACTTCGTCAACACCTTGCTGATACTATGGGCCTGGACACCACCACTGAAGGACAGTTCATTGCCCGTCGTCGTCATCTGGACGCGCTGGCTAAGGCAAACGCCCATGTGCAAACGGGTGAACAACAACTACTGGGCAATCACGCCGGAGAGTTACTCGCTGAAGAACTGCGTCTGGCACATCAGGCACTAACGGAGATAACAGGAGAATTCACTTCTGACGATTTGTTAGGCCGGATCTTCTCGTCATTTTGTATTGGGAAATAGTTATGTCAAACACCCTGTCTATTGTTGTAGGTTCTGTATTAGGAGCTTCAGAGTACGTAGCAGAAGCGCTGGAAGAAGTCGCAAAAAAATCAGGGTTCGATACACTCCTTCAGTTTGAGCCCAACATAGAAACACTGCCACACTCGGGCACATGGGTAGTTTGTACTTCAACCCATGGTGCAGGCGATTTGCCAGAGAACATTCAGCCCTTTGCAGCAGCGTTGGAAGAGTGTGATCTATCAGCCGTTAATGTTTACGTGGTTGGATTAGGCGATAGCAGTTACGACACTTTTTGCTTTGGTGCCATTACGATGGAGCAGAAGCTCGTAAATGCAGGTGCCACTTTGCTTGCCGAACCACTTCACATAGATGTACTCAATCATCCTATTCCAGAAGACATTGCAGTAGACTGGTTTAGCAAGCAGCTACAAAAATAACGGGTATGTTCACTGAAGCCGAATACCATGCGTTAACCTCATCGCTATCAAACGATTGCCGTGTACTCTATTGTCTGGGTCTAAGGCCAACCGCAAACAGTACAACAGGAGTAACAGAACCGGTTAACTACAAATTTCTCATCACCTTGCTCAATGGCAATCATCAGACCGAAGAAAAGTACACCCGTGGCCAACAAATTAATTCGATTCTGACAGAGCTTGAGCAACAAGGCCTAATAGCACTTCAGGGGAATATTACGCTGAGCGAATCCCTAAGTGGCCAACGCCTGCTCCTCCCATTATTTTGCCAGAACCAAAACGACTATACCCATCTACATCGACAACACACAGCTATTCATGGCCGCTGGCGTCCTGATCCATCGCTGTTTACTGATATGGCAGATCTCCTTGGACTCATCGACAGAGACTTTAACGATGAGGATATTGGTGAGTTCGTCGCATACTGGTTGGGTCGTCCCGACGCTGTGTACAGCCATTTTCAATGGACGCAAAAGTTTGCCTATGCAATGAAGCGCAAACGTACAGCAACGCCAAGCTACACTACAACGAAAAAAGCAGGTACACAGCAAGTGCCCATTGCACCTGGCATTGAACCAGATGATAATGCCAGGAAACTGGTAGAAAAATACGCAGCTAAAAAGAAGAGCTAATAACTATGCAATCGCTTAAAGATAAACTTAACGCACTTGCGCAGGCAATGGGTAAACCTCCTGTACAGGAAGGTTATACCGACTACGAAACAATGCGAAAGGAATTTGAAAAAAAAGCGAATGAAGAAGTAAGGCAACTACAGCGGGAAAGTAAGAAAAAACGGATCACAGATATCCATGGGCGATCTGATCTCAATCCTCGGTGGACCTTCTCTAATCTCAAAGAAGACAGTGACGATGTCATTGAAGCTGTGAGTATTGCGCAATCGTTTATTGCCGCACATAGCGATAGAGAATGGCGTCAGGCCGGCTCACACATGATGCTTTTTTACGGTGACTACGGACGTGGAAAGTCTCACATTGCTGGTGCAATAGCTCATGAACTCATTGATCAGTATGAAATTACCGTTCTCTACAGGCAACTCTCTACCCTAATGGAAATGCGGCATTTTTCATTCGATTTTGGTTCTCAGGACAACATCGGCCAGCGATTTCGGGAAACTCATCAAGAATTATTAGACGTAGATTTGCTCATACTCGACGAAGTTTGTGTAAACGAAACAATTTTGAAGAAAAATCAACAGAGTTGGCTCGGCAACCTCCTCCGACAACGACTGGTCAACAAGAAAAACTGTATCATCATTACTAACCACAATCTAAATGAATTGGAACTCGCACTGGGCAAGTACTGTTTTGAATCTATCAAGGAGTACGACACCTATAAGGTTCGCTTCAGTGGGCCGAGCAGACGTGAAAGTCTTGGTCAGGATGAGCATAACCAGGCTGAGAAAGTTAACCCCCGCTACACGCCTAATCAGTTGCGATAAATCCCCTTAAAGGCTACCTGCTTTTCTGGTGGGTAGCTAAATCATCAACCCACGATCATTTATTTAATAGCGTTATCCCATTATCGGGACTGATTTCACGTTTCATCAATCAATTTTTGTCTCTGATTTTTGACATTGCATCTTAGCGATGCAAAAAAATTTAGATCACAATTGTAAGAGAGATACATGATCATGTGGAAAAGATCTAATCACAAGCAGATCACACCTCTAAGCCAGATAAAATACGGTGATTATGTGATCATACATGATCTTTCTAGACAAGTTATCCCCAGAGCGATCACATCTTGATCAGTGCTGTGGATAGGATCCCCGAAACCGCTGTGCATAAGCTTTGATCACAAAAGGAATAACTTTTTGAATAATACCGGCTGTGGATAATACAGGGGGTTATACACATGATCACAGCCGGGTTATGATCCCCTCTGTACCAATGTTATTAATTCGGTAAGATCATGATCTGAAATCAGAAATATTAGTTACTCACAGATCTTGCCGATCCTAATAAATATAAAAATAAAGATCTTAAAAGAGATCTTATATTCTATAAGCGAGTGCAAGAGAGACTAAATTAAATTGTCTTGAAGAAAATTTAACCATTTTCATTAGCTAATAAGTCAGCTAAAATACGCGCCCTTTTTTCAAACAGCCAATTGTATGAAAGAGGTAGGTGTTCCACGTTAAGTCCCGTTATTTGTGAGGTTTACCATGTTTTATCAGGAAGCGTTTGATGTCATCGTTGTAGGTGGTGGACACGCAGGTACAGAAGCCGCTTTAGCTTCTGCACGAATGGGGGTGAAAACCCTGCTACTGACTCACAATATGGAAACTATTGGGCAGATGTCTTGTAACCCTGCAATAGGCGGGATCGGAAAAGGCCATTTAGTTAAAGAGATCGATGCGTTAGGCGGCGCTATGGCACTGGCGATCGATCACGGTGGGATCCAGTTTCGTACACTAAACTCAAGTAAAGGTCCTGCAGTACGTGCAACTCGTGCCCAGGCTGATCGAAGTTTGTACCGTCAGGCTATCCGAAGCTTTGTAGAAAACCAACCTAATCTGTCTGTTTTTCAACAAAGCTGTGACGACCTTATCGTCGAGAATGATCGGGTTACCGGTGTTGTTACGCAGATGGGACTCAAATTTAAAGCTAAAACCGTTGTTCTGACAGTAGGAACCTTCCTGGGCGGGACAATTCATATTGGTCTTGAAAATTATCGGGGTGGCCGCGCAGGCGATCCGCCATCCATCGCCCTTGCAGAACGACTTCGGGCTCTGCCATTTCGAGTAGACCGTTTAAAAACCGGTACCCCTGCCCGTCTGGACGCAAGAACATTAGATTTCAGCGCAATGCAGCCGCAGCCTGGTGATACACCAACACCGGTATTTTCGTTTATGGGTTCGCGCTCTATGCATCCAGAGCAGATAAGTTGCTACATCACCCATACCAATGAAAAAACTCACGATATTATTCGTAGTGGATTGGATCGCTCTCCCATGTTTACCGGGGTAATCGAAGGCGTTGGGCCCCGTTATTGCCCTAGTATCGAGGATAAAATTACCCGTTTTGCAGACAAGGCCTCGCATCAGATCTTTGTTGAACCTGAGGGTCTAACCAGCGTTGAAGTTTACCCTAATGGTATATCAACCAGCTTACCCTTTGATATTCAACAAAAATTGGTACATTCCATTCGCGGCTTTGAGAATGCGCACATCATTCGCCCTGGGTATGCTATCGAATATGATTTCTTTGATCCGAGGGATCTCAAGCAAACGCTCGAAACAAAATTTATTCACGGGCTTTTCTTCGCCGGACAAATTAACGGTACCACTGGCTACGAAGAAGCTGGTGCGCAGGGTTTGATAGCTGGCGCTAACGCCGCGTTACAAGTGCAAGAAAAAGATCCGCTCATTCTCAGACGAGACCAAGCTTATATGGGCGTATTAGTTGACGATTTGGCAACTATGGGTACAAAAGAACCCTATCGTATGTTTACCAGCCGCGCTGAATATCGTTTGTTATTACGTGAAGACAATGCTGACAGCAGACTTACCGCACTGGGTTATAAAATCGGTCTTGTCGATGAGGCTCGGTGGGCTGCGTTTAACAAGAAGCAAGACACCGTTGAGCGAGAAATGCAGCGTTTAAAAGGTCAGTGGATCCATCCGGATCACGCTGCCACTGCTAAATTGAATCCGTTATTAAAAAATCCTGTCAGTCGAGAACATTCTCTTGAAGAGTTGATCAGACGTCCGGAAATGACTTACCAGGCATTAGTGCAAATTGAGGAGCTTGGGCCTGGAATAGAAGATCCTATTGCAGCAGAACAAGTTGAAATTCAAATTAAGTATGCCGGATATATTGCCCGCCAGTTAGACGAAATCGCAAAGTCTCAGCGACACGAAAATACGCTTTTACCTGTAGATTTCGATTACAGTAAAATATCCGGATTATCTAATGAGGTTGTGGCTAAGTTAACTGAAGCCCGGCCCGAAACCATCGGCAAGGCCTCGCGGATTTCAGGGATCACGCCGGCTGCGATTTCTTTGCTGTTGGTCTATCTGAAAAAACACGGCATGTTACGCAAGCAGGAACTGAAAACAGCGTGAGCAACGTAAATACAAATAAACTTCAGCAAATATTGGTTCAAGGTGCTAAAGAACTTAAGTTAGATCTTTCTGATACCCAAGTAAGCCAGTTAGTTGGCTTTGTAGAGCGCATACACAAGTGGAATAAAGCTTATAACCTTACGTCTGTCCGAGACCCGGAACAAATGATGGTTAAGCATATTCTCGATTCAATTGCTGTTACCCCTTATATCAAGGGTCACAAAGTGATAGACGTGGGTACAGGGCCAGGACTACCGGGAATGCCACTTGCGATTATGCTTCCCGACACGCATTTCACGTTGCTCGACAGTTTGGGTAAGCGGGTTCGCTTTATGAAGCAATGCGCATTTGAGCTTAGTGTACAAAATGTCACCCCAATACATAGCCGGGTTGAAGAGCACCAGCCTGGGCAATCTTATGATATGGTACTCAGTCGGGCATTCGCTTCGCTTAAAGATATGTTGCACTGGTGCCAACATCTGGTAGATTCATCAGGAGTCTTCCTTGCATTGAAAGGGCAATTCCCTCAAAGTGAAATAGACGAAGTGAGTGATCACTTTCAGATCGAGTCAGTAACTGAGCTATCAGTACCGGATCTTGAAGGCGACCGTCATCTGGTAACTATTCGAAAAAATTAATGGGTACATTGTGGCGAAGGTAATCGCAATTGCGAATCAAAAAGGCGGTGTAGGCAAAACCACCACCGCTGTTAATGTTGCAGCTTCCATGGCAGCAACTAAACGTAAAGTTTTACTGATTGATCTTGATCCCCAAGGCAACGCCACGATGGCGAGCGGCTTAGACAAATACGAAGCCGAAGCTACGTGTTTTGAACTGCTGATCGAGGAAAAGCCTGTTGAGGAAGTGATTTTCAAAGATACCTCAGGCAAGTATGATCTCATTGCGGCTAACGGCGATGTAACGGCCGCTGAAATCAAACTGATGGAAATGTTTGCCCGGGAAGTTCGTTTGCGCAACGCACTAGCTCCGGTCATGGATTATTACGATTTTGTGTTTATCGATTGTCCGCCTTCGTTAAACCAGCTTACCGTAAACGCCCTTGCCGCTGCAGATTCAGTTTTGGTACCTATGCAGTGTGAATACTACGCCCTTGAAGGCTTGACCGCGCTAATGGACACCATTCAGAAACTAGCATCGGTGGTGAATCCTGAGTTAAAAATCGAAGGTGTATTGCGTACTATGTACGATCCGCGAAATCGTTTGGCGAATGACGTTTCAGAGCAACTTAAGCGTCATTTTGGAGAACAGGTTTATCGCACGGTCATACCGCGCAACGTTCGGTTGGCCGAAGCCCCCAGTTTCAGTATGCCTGCGATGTATTACGATAAGTCTTCTGCTGGAGCGAAAGCGTATCTGTCTTTGGCAGGCGAAATTCTGCGTCGCCGGGAAAAATCTATTCAACCTGCAAAAGCCAGTTAATCTGTTAAACTAGGCCACTACGTTGTCAGTCTATAGCGCGAGTCATTGAGGAAATTATGTCTGCTAAAAAAAGAGGACTAGGACGCGGTCTGGATGCGCTTCTCGCCACCAGTCAGTCTTCTTCCGCCCGTCAGGATCAGGAAACTGCAAATCAATTGGCCAATAAGAGCGAATTGAGCAAGCTGCCTATCGAATTTCTTACGCCGGGAAAATACCAACCTCGTAAAGATATGTCTCCGGAAGCACTGGAAGAATTGGCATCGTCCATACGTTCTCAGGGGGTTATTCAGCCCATAGTCGTAAGAACGCTGGCTAAAGACAGTTATGAAATTATCGCTGGTGAACGTCGCTGGCGAGCTGCACAACTTGCTAAATTAGACGTAGTACCTTGTTTAATTAAAGATGTTCCCGACGAAGCGGCTGTTGCCATTGCTCTGATCGAGAATATTCAGCGTGAAGATCTCAATGCTATGGAAGAAGCACAGGCTTTGCAGCGATTAATGAATGAGTTTGAACTTACCCATGCACAAACAGCGGAAGCGGTGGGTAAATCAAGAGCCACAGTAACTAATTTACTGCGTTTGAATAATCTGAATGAAGACGTAAAATTATTACTTGAGCATGGCGATATTGAGATGGGTCACGCAAGAGCGTTACTGGCGCTTGAAGGTGAACAACAAACTGATGCCGCTCAAGTGGTTTCAGGTAAAGGATTGACGGTAAGAGACACGGAAAAACTAGTCAGAAAATATCTTGAGCCCGAAAAGCCAAAAGCTGAGAAGAAAATTGACCCAGACGTTCAAAATCTCATGACGCGTTTATCTGACAACCTCGGTGCTCAGGTGAGTATCGATCATAATGCCAGGGGTAAAGGTAAAATTGTCATTAATTTTAATGATTTAGAACAGCTTGATGGCATTCTCTCCAAAATTAATTAGTCAACCATTCTGCATAAGTAAAATATTTGTTAATGTCAGTCGTTATTGATTGACTTTTAACGTACAATGCGCTTCCCGTGTCATAGTTAAAGTAAATTTTCAAAATAACTTTCAAAATGCGTTGTATAGTTGAAAATTATCGTTAAAACAGTATACTTCTGACGCTTTTAAATTGGCGACGAGAGCCTAAGGTTAACGTGGTAAATAGTATCGCCCACAAAGGGCAACGGTTAGCAGCAAAAACAATCATAATTCAATTTTGCGCCGGGCTGTTTATTTCTCTCGTAATTGCTGTGTTTCTGGGCCAGAAAAGTGCTGCATTTGCTTTAATTGGAGCCGGGATCTGTGTATTACCAAGTGCTGTTTTTGCGCTTTTTGCGTTCCGGTATGCCGGTGCTCAAAGAAATAAACAGGTTGTACAGAGCTTTCGCAAGGGCAGTGTTTTGAAGTTGTTGTTAACCATGGTGCTTTTTGCCCTGGTGTTTAAACATACAACAGTAGCGGTTTTACCGCTGTTTATAGGATACATCACTGCCATGATAGCGCAGTGGCCAGCAATTTTATTTTTTACACGCAGAACAATAACGACTAACTAAAGATTGCGTGTGAATTGCCTGATTTCCCTCTTAAGGTTAGTGAATTCAGGCACCAGAATTTTTTAACTTTAAACAATTTGGGAATTAACATGGCATCATCTGGTGGCGAACAATCCATTAGCGGTTATATTCAGCACCACTTGACCAATGCTACTGTCGGTGAAGGCTTTATGGCTGTTCATGTCGACACGCTGGCATGGTCTGTGGGTCTGGGAATACTGTTCTTATATATCTTCAAAAAAGCAGCAAACGGCATGACAAGTGGCGTTCCTGGTAAGTTTCAGGCGGCCATTGAGCTCATCGTTGAGTTTGTTGATAACACGGTAAAAAGTACCTACCACGGTAAAAGTCCTCTGATAGCACCATTAGCACTAACCATTTTTGTATGGGTATTGTTGATGAACCTGATGGACCTGGTACCAGTGGATTTCCTGCCGTGGATAGCACAGCAAATTGGCGCTGCTATGGGTCACGACCCTGATCACGTGTATATGAAGGTTGTACCTACGACAGACGTAAACATGACATTTGCGTTGTCAATCGGCGTTTTCGCGCTAATGATCTTCTACTCCATCAAAATTAAAGGTGTGGGCGGATTCTTGAAAGAGTTATACGCGCACCCGTTTAATACGCCCTGGTTGTACTGGTTCAACTTTATTCTTGAAGTTGTATCGCTACTTGCGAAGCCATTGTCTCTTTCGCTTCGTTTGTTCGGTAACCTGTACGCCGGTGAGCTCATCTTCATTCTGATCGCAGGTACAATGGGCTTATGGCAGCTTCCGTTGCACTTCGTTTGGGCTGCGTTCCACTTACTTGTTATTCCTCTTCAGGCCTTCATTTTCATGATGCTTACCATTGTGTATTTGAGTTTGGCCAGTGAAGAACACTAATTTTTAAATTCTTAATTTTTATTTTTTAACTTCAAAACTAAAGGTGAAAAAACTATGGAAATTTTAGGTAATCTGTACATTGCAGTAGGTATCCTGATCGGCCT
Source organism: Alteromonas sp. AWQ4_252 (assembly GCF_056158205.1). Taxonomy (NCBI): domain Bacteria; kingdom Pseudomonadati; phylum Pseudomonadota; class Gammaproteobacteria; order Alteromonadales; family Alteromonadaceae; genus Alteromonas; species Alteromonas sp. AWQ4_252. Next base: position 733,422 of record NZ_JBSWSV010000001.1, read on the forward strand.
GTGTGCATTAGGTCCGGCTATCGGCTTCGGTCTGTTGGGTGGTAAGTTCCTTGAATCTGCTGCTCGTCAACCAGAGCTTGCGCCTACTCTGCAAGTAAAAATGTTCATCGTAGCGGGTCTTATCGATGCTATCGCGATGATCGGTGTTGCTATTGCCTTATTCTTACTGTTCGTTGAAAGCGCTAAGTTTGCTGTTTAAGAAGCAGGGTTTTAGTTTATCAACGAATAGAGGAGAGCGGTTGTGAATATCAACATGACTCTAGTCGGTGAACTCATTGCTTTTGTTGTTTTCGTGTGGTTCTGTATGGCGAAAGTCTGGCCACCGATCATGGCAGCAATTGAGGAGCGACAGAAGAAGATAGCCGATGGGCTGGAAGCTTCTGAGCGTGCCGAGAAAGATTTAGAACTTGCTCAGGCGAAAGCCACTGAGCAAATGAAAGACGCGAAAGCGCAAGCAGCTGAAATTATCGAGCAAGCCAAAAAGCGTGCTAATCAACTTGTTGAAGATGAGACGCAAAAAGGCCACGCCGAGCGTGAGAAAATCATCGCTTCCGGTTATGCCGAAATTGAAGCTGAACGTAATCGTGCCAAGGAAGAATTACGTGCACAGGTAGCCGCTTTGGCTGTTGCTGGTGCAGAGCAAATTCTTCAACGTGAAATCGACGCTAACGCTCAAAACGACATTGTTGAAAAACTTGTCGCTGAGCTATAAGAGGGAGATGAGCCATGTCTGAATTGACAACTGTTGCTCGCCCCTACGCTAAAGCAGCTTTCGATTTTGCTGTTGAGCACAACGCCGTTGCCAAATGGCAAGACATGTTGATGTTTGCCGGCGAAGTTGCCAAAAACGAAGACGTGCACCAGTTATTAACCGGTGCCGTTGCCGCAGAGCAACTTGCTGAGGTTTTCATTAATGTGTGTGGTGATACGCTCGACGAACACGGCCAGAACTTGATTAAAGTGTTGGCTGAGAATAAACGTTTGATCGCCTTGCCTGCAATATCTGCGCAATTTAATGCGTATAAAGCAGATTACGACAAAGAAGTGGAAGTAGATTTAACTTCTGCTTCCGCCTTGTCTGAAGCTCAGCAAGCAGATATTGGCGCATCGTTAGAAAAACGTTTGGCACGTAAAGTGAAGCTTAATTGTAACGTGGACCCTGCACTTGTAGCAGGCTTTGTAGTAAAAGCCGGCGACACAGTTATTGATGGTTCCGTAAAATCGAAATTGAACCGTCTCGCAGACGCGTTGCAAGCATAACGGGGATAAGAGTATGCAACTTAATTCCACTGAAATTGCAGAACTGATCAAAAAGCGAATTGAACAGTTTAATGTAACCAGTGAAGCACGCACCGAAGGGACTATCGTCGCCGTAACCGACGGTATTATCCGCATTCACGGCCTGGCCGATGTAATGCAAGGTGAAATGATTGAGCTTCCTGGTAGTCGCTATGCGATTGCACTAAACCTTGAGCGTGACTCAGTTGGTGCAGTTGTTATGGGTCCGTATGCGGACTTACAAGAAGGCACTAAAGTACAATCTACTGGCCGTATCCTTGAAGTACCAGTTGGTCCTGGTTTGCTGGGTCGTGTTGTTAACACACTTGGTGAAGCGATTGACGGTAAAGGAGCTATTGAATCTGATGGTTTTGAGCCGGTAGAAAAAATTGCCCCTGGTGTAATCGAGCGTCAATCGGTCGACCAACCAGTACAAACGGGTTATAAGTCTGTTGACTCTATGATCCCAATCGGCCGTGGCCAGCGTGAGTTGATCATCGGTGACCGTCAGTGTGGTAAAACAGCCATGGCTGTTGATGCCATCATCAAGCAGAAAGATTCTGGTATCAAATGTGTGTACGTAGCGGTAGGCCAAAAAGCCTCTACCATCGCCAACGTAGTACGCAAACTGGAAGAGCACGGTGCAATGGCTCACACCATTGTTGTTGCTGCCTCTGCATCTGAATCAGCTGCACTGCAATACCTTGCACCTTACTCTGGTTGTACCATGGGTGAATACTTCCGTGACCGTGGTGAAGACGCACTAATCGTATACGATGATTTGTCTAAGCAAGCTGTTGCTTACCGTCAAATTTCATTGTTGTTGAAGCGTCCTCCTGGTCGTGAGGCTTATCCTGGTGATGTTTTCTACCTTCACAGCCGTTTGCTTGAGCGTGCTGCTCGTGTTAACGACAAGTACGTAGAACGCTACACCAATGGTGAAGTAAAAGGTAAGACAGGCTCACTGACTGCGCTTCCAATTATCGAAACCCAAGCGGGTGACGTATCTGCGTTCGTACCAACAAACGTAATCTCAATTACTGACGGTCAGATCTTCTTAGAAACTGACTTGTTCAACGCAGGTATCCGTCCGGCGGTTAACGCTGGTATCTCGGTATCTCGTGTTGGTGGTGCTGCTCAGACTAAAATCATCAAGAAGTTGGGTGGCGGTATCCGTCTGGCCCTTGCTCAGTATCGTGAATTGGCGGCGTTCTCTCAGTTCGCTTCTGACCTTGACGATGCAACTCGTGAACAACTGGAACACGGTGAGCGCGTAACTGAATTGATGAAGCAGAAGCAATACGCGCCTCTGTCTATTGCTGATATGGGTGTCTCTTTGTACGCCGTTGAAAAAGGCTTCTTGAAAGATGTTGAGCTGGGCAAAATCCTTGATTTTGAAGCAGCACTGCACGCTTACATGAACAGCACACACGCTGAGCTGATGAAGACTATCAATGAAACCGGCAACTACAACGATGATATTGATGCTCAGTTGAAAGACGCTTTAACTAACTTTAAAGCGACACAAACTTGGTAATCAATGGTGCTGACCCAAAAGGTCAGCACAATGCGTTGAGTAATCGGAGAGATAATCATGGCCAGCGGTAAAGAGATAAAAGGTAAAATTGGGAGTATCAAAAATACTCAAAAGATTACCAGTGCGATGGAAATGGTTGCTGCGTCGAAAATGAAAAAGGCGCAGGAACGTATGGCCCATGGCCGTCCGTACGCACAAAACATGCTTAAAGTGATTGGTCACATTGCTAACGGTAACCTTGAATATCGCCATCCTTATTTGGAAGAGCGTGAAATCAAGCGCGTTGGTTACATTGTGATTTCCACTGACCGAGGCTTATGTGGTGGTTTGAACACCAACGAATTTAAGCTTGTCACTCAGGACGTCAAAAAATGGCGCGACCAGGGTGTAGAAGTGGATTTCGCTGCATTAGGTTCAAAGGCATGCGGTTTCTTTAATCGTTTTGGTGGCACTTTGCTTGCCGCCGAATCGGGTTTAGGTGATAAACCGTCTGTAGCCGATGTAGTAGGTGTTGTGCGCGTTATGCTTAAAGCGTACGACGAAGGCAAAATTGACCGGGTTTTCCTGGTTTTCAATGACTTCGTTAACACCATGACACAGAAACCTGTGATCAATCAGTTATTGCCTTTGCCAAAGTCACAAGACGAAGAATACCAACATCGTTGGGACTACATTTACGAGCCTGATCCAAAGGAAATTTTGGAATCTTTAATGGTTCGCTATATTGAGTCTCAGGTGTACCAGGGTGTTGTAGAAAACGCAGCGTCAGAACAAGCTGCGCGAATGGTTGCCATGAAGGCAGCAACCGACAATGCCGGTAACCTCATTGATGAGTTACAGCTGGTATATAACAAAGCGCGTCAGGCTGCAATCACACAGGAAATCAGTGAGATTGTTGGCGGTGCCGCAGCGGTGTAGGCAAAGGTTTAGAAAAGATAACGAGGACTAATTATGAGTCAAGGTAAGGTCGTCCAAATCATTGGCGCCGTTGTGGACATTGAGTTTCCACAAGATGCGGTACCAAGAGTGTATGACGCACTTCGAGTTACCGAAGGTGACTTATCCGGGTTAACCCTGGAAGTGCAACAGCAATTAGGTGGCGGTGTTGTTCGAGGCATCGCACTAGGTACTACTGACGGACTAAAACGTGGTCTGGCAGTAGAAAATACCGGTAACCCAATCATGGTTCCAGTAGGTACATCTACTCTGGGTCGTATCATGGATGTATTGGGTAACCCAATCGACGAAGCGGGCCCAATTGGTGAAGAAGAGCGTATGTCTATTCACCGTGAAGCGCCAAGCTACGAAGATCAATCCAGCTCGGTAGAACTACTGGAAACGGGTATCAAGGTAATCGACTTGGTTTGTCCATTCGCTAAGGGTGGTAAAGTTGGTCTGTTTGGTGGTGCCGGTGTAGGTAAAACCGTAAACATGATGGAACTTATCCGTAACATCGCCATCGAGCACAGCGGTTTCTCAGTATTCGCTGGTGTTGGTGAGCGTACTCGTGAGGGTAACGATTTCTATCACGAAATGAACGAATCAAACGTACTTGATAAAGTATCGCTTGTATACGGTCAGATGAACGAGCCACCGGGTAACCGTCTGCGCGTTGCACTTACCGGCCTGACAATGGCTGAGAAGTTCCGTGACGAAGGTCGTGACGTTCTGTTCTTCGTAGATAACATCTATCGTTACACCCTGGCCGGTACTGAGGTATCAGCACTGCTGGGTCGTATGCCATCTGCGGTAGGTTACCAGCCTACTCTTGCAGAAGAGATGGGTGTACTTCAGGAACGTATTACGTCAACGAAGACAGGTTCAATCACGTCAATCCAAGCGGTATACGTACCTGCTGATGACTTAACTGATCCATCTCCTGCGACAACCTTTGCTCACTTGGACGCAACGGTAGTACTTTCACGTGATATCGCTTCTCTTGGTATCTACCCTGCGGTAGACCCGTTGGATTCAACGTCTCGTCAACTTGACCCGCTTGTAATCGGTCAAGAGCACTATGACACAGCACGTGGCGTACAGACTGTTCTTCAGCGTTATAAAGAGCTGAAAGACATCATCGCGATTTTGGGTATGGACGAGCTGTCTGAAGAAGACAAGCAAGTGGTATCCCGTGCGCGTAAAATTCAACGTTTCTTGTCTCAACCTTTCTTCGTAGCAGAGGTATTCACCGGGTCTCCTGGTAAATACGTTTCTCTGAAAGACACTATCAGTGGCTTTAAAGGCATTCTGGACGGTGAGTATGATCACCTTCCAGAACAAGCGTTCTACATGGTTGGTTCTATCGACGAAGCGTTGGAAAAAGCCAAGAAATAAGAGTGAAGCCAGGTGGGTAATTATACCTGCCTAGGCTTGATTCACGTTCCTTACTAAGGAGTTTACAATGGCAGCTATGACCGTTCATCTGGATGTAGTAAGCGCAGAAAAAGAGATTTTCTCTGGTCTGGTTGAAACATTACAGGTAACTGGAAGTGAAGGTGAGCTGGGTATCCACCCTGGCCACGCGCCACTTATTACTGCAATTAAACCTGGTATGGTGCGTTTGGTTAAGCAGCACGGTGAAGAAGAGATGATTTACGTAGCAGGCGGTGTACTCGAAGTACAACCTGGTACTGTAACTGTTCTCGCTGATACAGCCGTTCGTGCAGAAGATTTGGACGAACAGGCTGCTGAAGAAGCAAAACGTCGCGCTGAAGAGCACATCGCCAATCCAGGCGCTGATTTCAATTACGCAGAAGCTGCACACGAGTTGGCGGAAGCCATTGCTCAGTTGCGCTTAATACAGAAACTGCGCAAGTAGAACTTAGCTTTCAAAAAACCCGGCATTTGCCGGGTTTTTTTTGTCTTTTTTTAATCAGCACTATCGCTTTTCTAAATAAAGGTGTACTGTATATAAAAACAGCTTTCAAGGAAAGGTTATGACTATTGGCCGTTGTTTGTGTGGTGAAGTAGAACTTACATTAACAGAAAGTAAAAAACACGTGCATGCATGTCACTGCTCAACGTGTCGAACATGGGGCGGTGGGCCTCTTTATTCAGTAGAAGCAGGTTCAGCGGTTACATTTAAAGGAGAGGATGCTATCACTCGCTTCGCTTCTTCGGCTTGGGCAGAACGTGGGTTTTGTCATCGATGTGGTACGCACTTATTTTATCTACTCAAAGAGGCAAACGCGTATTACCTCCCTGCCGGCCTATTTAAAGATGCAACGTTTGAACTAGACACTGAAATATTTGTTGATGAAAAAGCCGATTACTGCCCAATGAGCGCAAATAGCAGAAAAATAACCGGCGCCGAAGTTATGGCTGCATTTTCTAAAGAGTAAAACATGGCTGAGAATAAATCACTGAATTACCTGGAATACCCATCTCGAGATCTACAAGTAAGCAAAACGTTTTTTAGTACTGTTTTTGCTTGGGAATTTACAGATTACGGGCCAAACTATACCGCCTTTTCGACAGCAAGTATTGATGGCGGCTTTTATCAAAGTGATAAAATCAGTCAAGTAAATCAGGGGGCAGCATTAACCGTTTTCTATAGTACTGATCTCAATACTATAAAACAGGAGATCAACAATGCTGGAGGGACAATTACTTTGGAAATATTTGCTTTCCCAGGTGGTCATCGTTTTCACTTCTGTGAACCTGGAGGGTCTGAGTTCGCTGTATGGTCAGATAATTATGAATCGCCCCAGCCCTAGAAGAACATTAATAATCGGTTTCGAACCTTGTAAAATTACCACAAAATATTAAACTAGCCCGAAAATAATAAAATGTAAAAACAATAGTAGGAAGGACTTTGCTAGCTGTTTTGTGTAGGCAGAGATGAAAAACCGCTATTCGTATCCAACAATAACAACTGCATCTGTTTGGTGCGCCCCAATGTGTTATTTGGCACTATGTTTTATTGCTAATTATCTTACAGGCGCTTTAGACTATTACAGTATTAGTAGTGACCGAGCACAACGCGACTTTAACTGCGCTTTAGGCCTCCCTATTTTGACAGCGTTTAGTTGGATGTCTATCAGAGCGCTACAGCAACGCGTTGCCAGTACGATTATGCGCTATTTGTTAGATAATAACCGTTTATGTGAGTTTGCTGAACACAGAGACTGTCTGGCAGATAATCTGCGGCAACATACAATTACTGCTGCAACGTTTGCTATATCCTTCAATTCAATTTACCTCATTAAAGAAGATTTGCTGGCATTTGACTTAGCACCAAAAGTACTAATCTTAGATCTTATATCATACCCCTTCTGGTTTTTCTTCTGGCTTTTTTTGTTCCAATTAGTGTCATCCACACATTACATGAATAAGCATTTTGTCAAAACAGCTGTACAGGATTTAGGAGCGCTCAAAGCCCTAAGGCGTGTAGCCTCACTGGCAATTGAAAATGCCATGTACGGTCTAATGGCCCTCATTATAGCGCCAGTTTTTTGGTTTAACCGTCAAATACCATACGTCGATATTATAATGACAACTGTGTTTGTCACCCTCCTTACCGTTTATGTAGTCTGGCCTGCGCTAGGTGCATACCGAGCTATTTATCACACCAAAAACACCATGTTCAGTAACCTTTCTTCAGCAATAAACAAACAGCTATCGGTGGCAGATTCAAATACAGTAGCTTGGAATACTGGTAGTGCCCAACAAGACATTGAAGCTGTAGCCTCTACTCCAAGTGTTCCTATGAATCTCAGACAACTTCAGCGGGTGCTGTTGGTGTTGTCTGCAATCCCCTTGTCATGGTTTATTTTTATGCAACTTGAACACCTTGTTGGATAATTGATTTACAAGTAAGCTCTTTGTTTACTATAGCGTGATGAGCTTTGCAGCAAAAAAACGTACTGCAAAAGTCAGAACTAACCAAACGGAGCTTAACATGGTTGTGTACGGAGACAGTCGTTCAGGTAACTGTTATAAAATTCAATTGCTGTTGGCTTTGCTAGGTAAGCAATGCCGTTGGGAAGAAATTGACCTGTTACAGGGTGCAACAAAGCAGCCTGAATTCCTGAAGAAGAATCCTAACGGCAAAATACCGCTTTTAGAAATGGATGACGGCAGAACATTAGCAGAATCTAACGCCATAATTTCTTTCCTCGCTCAAGGCTCTACACTGATTCCCCAATCAGCCTTTGACTATGCCACCATGTTGCAATGGCAGTTTTTTGAGCAATATAGCCACGAACCATATATTGCTGTGGCCCGATATATCAATATCTATTTAGGTTTACCTGAAGATCGAAAAGCCGAATATCAAAGTAAACAGGAAGGTGGGCACAAAGCATTGTCCGTGATGAATCATCAACTAGAGATGACCCCTTTTTTGGTAGGACAGCATCTCACCCTTGCTGATATTAGTTTGTATGCCTACACTCATGTTGCAGGTGAAGGTGGTTTTGATCTCAGTTCTTACAGCGGCATACAAAATTGGCTAAATCGTATCGTTGATCAAAAAGGCTATATCCCTATGCAGTGCTAGTGCGATATGGAAGACGTTATCTACTGTTTATGTTTATGATTTCGTAAATGATGTTCAGGCCCACGCCAGTTCGCTTGCATTGCTGTTTGTAGGTGATAAAGCCCGGACGTATCAACGCCTGTGGCTTGAGAAAGTGTGTAAGCAACGGCCTCTAGGGTAGACAGTCCGTGTTCCACTGTAGTATGTCGAATATTGTAGTTTGATGGCCCTGCTTCGGCAAAATGGTAGTGTGGTAAATTGTGTAAGATTGGATTCGCTAGCCACATTCCGCGAGATTGACGCCAACTGCCATCGAGAAGAATATAGACATCATGGTTGAATGGCATGTTAGACTGCTCTATAGGAGAACTTTCAGTGCTGGGGTAGATCACAGCCGGATTGAGAAATTTTGATAGCGCCGTGCTGATCACATTGCAATTGGCAGTGTGGCTGTTGTAAGTAATTACAGTAAGGTTTTCCAACGATAGCGAAAGTAATCGTACTGTATTCTTGGCATGATTTACCTCGTTCTTGTGCTGCAATATGATAATTGGGATAGGTGACTTGATTTTTACAACAGCAGAACACAGACAAGTGGATTGCGGGAAACGACAAAGTTGACAGGTAGCGCGCATAGCAGGACATCATTACTGAAAAACCATGGCGAATACTAACACTATTGCGCGTATTCTAAATACCGTACGCGTCGTACCGCCGGGATTTGTTGCTAGCTACGGCCAAATAGCTGATTTATCGGGTTTACCGGGGCGTGCAAGACTTGTGGGAAAGCACCTGTCTGACAAATTTAACGGGCAAACTATTCCATGGCATCGTATTGTTCGTTCAGATGGGAAAATTGCATTTCCGACCGGCAGTGACAAAGCTGAGGAACAAAGACAAAAATTAATTGAAGAAGGCATTGTCGTGCGAAATTTCCGTATCCCAATGAATCAATTCCAATGGCAACCGGATTTAGCTGATATTCTATACAAATTGAAATATTAATGTCGAGTAAAGCGACTGGCGTGAGTGAGTTCGAAGCTTAAAACGCACTTTGGGTTAAAGCAGTATTTCTTGGTGAAAAAGTGACGACAGAAAATTTAAAAACTATAAAAATTAACGAATTAAAGCCTGGTATGTATGTCAGCGAAATTGTCGAGCAATCGGGCAAGGTGAAAATTAGAAGCCAGGGTCGGGTTACCAGTCAAAATGTCGTTTCGGCTTTGCGTAAGCGCGGTGTCCTCAAGTTAACTATTGACCTGTCTAAGCAATTTGATCCTGACGAAGATAGTGAAAATACTAATACGCCAGAAACCACTGCTTCAAACCAAGAAACAAAACCGAAAGCGAGCTTTAGTTCGGAGCTTATAAAAGCTGAAAATATCTATAAGCAGGGTAAAAGTATCCAGAAGGCTCTGTTAAAAGCAGTAGAGCAAGGCTTAACCTTTGATGACCGCATACCCAGTGAGTTTTCTCAAGGTTTAATTGCTTCGGTTGACAGAAACCCTGACGCCCTGCTCTGCCTAACTCGTATAAGGGAAAAAGACGACTATTTACTTGAGCATTCGCTAAATGTAGCCATTTTATTAGCTAACTTTGCCCGTTATTTGGGGTTAGATGATGATGCCGTACAAGATTTAGCCTGTGCTGGCTTTCTTCACGACTTGGGTAAAATACGAATTCCAGACGAAATATTGCACAAGCCGGGCAGACTCACTGATGATGAAATGGACGTGATGCGCAAACACGTTGAGTTTGGCGTTGAGACTTTGGTTGAAGTTGACCTAGATAAAGCGCTGATAAGAACAGTAAGTGAGCATCATGAGCGGTTAGACGGCTTGGGTTATCCTGCCGGAACGGCAGGCGATGATATTAGCTTTGAAGGGCGCATGCTGGCTATTGCCGATATGTACGATGCGTTAACGGCAGACCGGTGTTACAAACCAGGCATGCCTTCACAAAAAGCCTTTAAAATTTTAATGAGTGATTGCCCCAATAAACTCGATACAGCACTGGTACAGCAGTTCATCAAATGCATGGGTATATTTCCCGTTGGCAGTCTGGTTCAGTTATCAAATGATAAACTCGCTATGGTCTTGGAGCAAACCGATAACCCGCTTACACCAGTTGTTAAAGTTTTTTATTCTATTACAGGTAACCACTACATCCCGGCAAAAGATATCAACTTATATCAGGATTCTCGGGTTAAAATTGAAAAAGCGGTAAAAGCCAGCGACTTTAAAGTCGATTTTAATCAGTATTTCTCGCAAAACATTTCACTGTAAATCCTGTTGCAAAATAAAGACAGGTGGGAAAATATTTCCCATCTACCATATAACCTGTGCCTGTGATTTAAACTCTACACTTGGCGGGATACCCTATTCTCCTGGGGTTCATCGAAATTTTCTTATACTTGATCACGCGCTAACAGCTGATGGAATAGTAATTGCTGTCAGTAGTTGTATTGGTGAATCGACTTTGAGGTAAGTATGAGAAAATTTTTGACAGTAGGTTTAATATCGGCAGCTCTCACTACGGCAGGTTGTGCAAATGACCCCAATAATACACAAAAGGGCGCAGCCATTGGCGCAGTGGTTGGGGCTCTTTTGGGTAAGGCCACGGGTGATAACGATAAAAGTCGCTACGCTTGGGGAGCGGCTGTTGGGGCCATTGCTGGTGGAGCTATTGGTAACTACATGGACAGGCAAGAAGAAGAACTCCGTACCCAGTTGGCCGATACCGGCGTACAAGTAGTGAGGGAGGGAGACGATTTGCGCCTAATTATGCCCGGAGACATTACTTTTGCGACCAACAGTGCTGCCATCAGCCCGAACTTCAACCCAGTATTGCAAGACGTAGCTACGGTTGTTAATCAATATGAGAAGACCGTTTTATTAATTGAAGGGCATACTGATGATACAGGGAGCGCTGATTACAACCAAATATTGTCTGAACAGCGTGCTCAGTCTGTGAAAAATTTACTGGTGACGTTCAACGTAAACCCCACACGTGTTACTACAGTGGGCTTAGGTGAATATCAACCAAAAGTACCTAATACATCACCCGACAACCGCCAAATGAATAGGCGTGTTGAGCTCAAAATTCAACCATTGACACAGAGCAACACCTCGCGCTAAATTTAATTGGGGGAAATTTTATCCCCCCTTCTTCAAAAATATTTTATCAAAAACTCGCTAATTTCAAATCTGTTTTCAGTCAATTGTACTTTTGTCTAAGTAATTGTAAAACAGGGTATTCCATATAATTCTTTTGTCGTTCTCATCATAACAGCGAAGCTCAAATCCCCCTTTTTTCCTACATTTTTTTATATACAATTCAACGCGTTCGTTAAGAGCTATATTTCTTATACAAAACAGTTCAAATTTGCTTTCTGAAAAGTGTGAACTACATTCTTAAATATTTGTTAGAAATCGTATATCAGACCAGTGCCAGGGTGGATAGAACAACAATGAATTTTTTATTACGCTTGTCAGTTGCACAAAAAATTTATCTCATACCAATTATTGGTGCTGTGAGTTTTGTTGCGTTTGTTATCATTAATGGCATTGTTTCCACGCAAAATGCTCAAAAGCTCCAGGCAGCTGAGCATATTGATTTTCCGGCCCTTCAGCTCAGCACTTCTGCGTCCACAAATATGGAAAAAGTACGCGATGCACTTGCTTCTGCTGTTACGACAGGTGATGCAGATGCAATTACGCTGGCCACAATGTTTGCTGGAAAAGTTCGTGATGAGTTATCAGACATCAGTCAAATTGATCCGAGCTTGAGTAGTTCAGTCAAACAAATTCTCGATGATTTCAACAGCTATTTTTCTCAGGCTGAAGCACTGACCTCCGCCATGTTGGCAGACACTGTGGACTACAATACGCTGGGTGACCAGTTAGAGGAAATGAATCAAAAATACGAACGAAGTATTAGCTCATTAAATGCGTTCAAAAGTGAAAGACAAGCCACTTTTGAGAGGGCATTTGCTGAATATAATTCTGCTCAAGACTTCTTGTTTTGGTTAGGAATTATCATGGGCGTAATTACTACGGTCATTTTATTTGCCACTGCGTGGCCAATTATCAATGAGATAAGAGGTAATTTGTTGCGGGTGGTTGGTTCACTGAAAGACTTGGCTGAGGAAGACGGTGATTTAACTATTCGTCTTGAAGCGAAATCTCAGGATGAAGTTGGTGAACTGGTAAAATACTTCAATCGTTTTATGGAAAAACTGCAGACTATAGTGAAAGACATTGTCAATACGTCGTTACCATTGGCTGACTTAGCACAAAACCTAAGCCAGTTAACAGATGCCACGAACCAAACTATTGAAGTGCAACAAGGCGCGGCCACAAAAGCTAAAAGTGCTGTGGATAATATGAATCACTCTGTGGGCGCAGTTGCATCAAGTGCCGCAGAAGCAGCGACAGCAGCCGATGAAGCGTCTTCGGCGTCTACTAACGGACAGCAGGTAGTTAATAGCACCGTTTCCAGTATCCAGTCGCTGGCTAAAAATGTGAGTGAAACCGCCGAAGTAATTCGTCAGCTAGAAAATGACTCTAATCAGGTTGGCGTTGTTTTGGATGTCATTAAAGGCATTGCAGAGCAAACAAACTTGCTAGCGTTAAATGCGGCTATCGAGGCTGCCCGGGCAGGAGAGCAAGGTCGAGGTTTTGCTGTTGTTGCAGACGAGGTTCGCACCCTGGCTTCTAAAACCCAGCAATCTACAGAAGAAATTCAATCAACAATAGAACAACTTCAAAATGCAGCACGGTCAGCGGTTAATGTGATGGCATCAGGCACATCTCAAGCTGACGCCAGTGTTGAAGAAGCAACCAAAGCAGGCGAAAGCCTGACTGTCATTACAGATACCATTAGTCGCATTAGTGCAATGAATGGGCAAATTGCTAGCTCGACAGATGAGCAACAGGCAGTGGCTACTGAAATTGTGGGCTATGTTGACGAAATTTACGCGCGAACTGATGAAACGTCGAAGAACTCTGTTCGCTTGGCTTCTGCAAGTAATGAACTGGCAGGCCTGGCGAGTACCCTCGAGTCGATAGCGCGTCAATTTAAAGTCTAATTTAATAACAACAGTAGCTCTAGCTACGAAAATTTTTGAAATCACGAAGGATGGAGCGTGTGACGAGTCTTGCTCGCCTTCGATTTGAACAACCTTGACCAGAGAAATTACTATGAAAAATCTCATTATCCCAGCTTCCTTGCTAATGGCGGCTGCCCCTTTTAGCAGTTTTGCCGATGTTAACCTGAGCGGTTTTGGTAGTGTTGTAGGTGGGCTTTCTACAGAAAGTGATGCTGTTGTGCGTGGCTATGAAGACAGTGTAGAAATTAAACAGGACTCCTTTTTTGCAATTCAAGCATATTCTGATTTGAGTGACGAGCTAAGTGCCACGGTTCAAATACGTGCTCGTGGCGAAGATGAGTGGGAACCTGAATTTACCTGGGCATATTTGTCTTATGAAGTTGACCCGAGTTGGCGAATACAGGTGGGAAGACAGCGCATTCCTATTTACCTGTATTCTGATTATCTTGACGTGTCTTACGCATATCACTGGATTGCGCCTCCTACTGAGGTATATAAAGCAGCGTTCGATTCTATCGACGGTATCTCTACGATTCACGATTTCTCGGTAGGCGATGCGATGGTGAACCTGCGCGCTTACTATGGTCAGGAAGATTATACAAACGTTGACGGCGACGAGCTTGAGATAGATGATTTGTTTAGTGTTGTCGCTAGCGTTAATTATGGCTGGTGGACGTTCCGCAGTAGCTATATTCAGTTCAATATGACAGGGAATATTGGTTTGGATGCACTTGTTGGTGCTTGGCAACAAACACCGTATGCAAGTGTTGGCAACAATCTGGCTATTGATGACGATCGTTTGTCTGGTATAGAGGTCGGTGTAATTTACGACAACCAGGATTGGTTATTCCTCGCCGAGTACATTCCCTCTTCGTTAGACAACTCCGTTATCGGTGATTACGAACCCTGGATGGTATCTGTGGGGAAGCGTTTTAACAATGGCAAATATATGCTTCACGCAACTGTAGGTGAGGATGTTGCAGATTCAGCAGCTTCTGTGGCGGGCGTGCCAGTTGGTGTTGACCCAACACTGGATGCACTAATAGCAACTAGCGAGGAAGTAATCAATCGGAATACATACGAAAACATGTTCTATACAATAGGTTTACGTTGGGATTTCCACAGTTCTGCTGCTTTCAAGGCTGAGTATACCCACACAGATCTCACAGAAGGCGGCGACGCTGGTTTGTTCCAGGTTGCACTGGTTACTGTATTTTAAGGAGCTGCTATGAACTACGTTAAAAATACAATAAAAGCTGCGGTGTTCGGTTTGTTATTAAGCGGTCAGGCGTTTGCCGATGTGGCTGTGGTAGTAAATCCTGGCTATGCAGGCAGTGCTGATAAAGCTCAGGTATCACAAATTTTCTTGGGTAAAGATAAATCCCTGACCCCCTTTATGCAAAAAGGAGCAGTGGCTGAAGAGTTTATCGATAAAGTCTTATCCCGGAACGCTGGCCAATTCAAAGCTTACTGGGCCAAATTGTCATTCACTGGCGGTGGCAGACCGCCTAAAGAGTTAGGTAGTGATGCTGAGGTCCTCAGTCAGGTATCTTCTGATGCTGGTGCTATAGGATTTGTAGACGCTGGTGCGGTAAATGATTCGGTAAAAGTACTGTTCACTATGTAAGTAAAGACAATGCAGATAAAGCGCCACATAATATAAGTGGCGCTTTTTGTTTTATAACGTCTGAATAATTTTGTCCTGAGGTAATCTGGCTTTCGGTAAACCGTAGTTCCAGTCTTCTCCGTCTTTGTGATAACCCATAGCTAACGCCACTTCGCACACGTGACCATCTAGTTCTTTTTCAAATATATCGCCAAGTAGTTCTGAATCAACGCCCTCCATAGGTGTTGATGCAATTCCTAAGCGGGCTAATGTGTGCAGCACGTTACCCAACGCAAGATAAACCTGTGCTTTCGTCCAGTGGCCGTTATAGCCACTTTCGTCAGTATTGGCTTCGGCAAATGCATAAGCACCCATAAAGTTTTCGTACATATCAGCCGGAAGGTGGCCTGAGGCAACTTCAGCATCTACTCGTTGGCGAAACTTATCCTTTGTAAAGAATGGGTCGTAAGCGAATAGAATAATATGTGACGCTTCTTTAGCATGAGGCTGATTGAACTGATGCTTGTTAGCGAAAGAATCAGAAAAACGCTGCTTTGCCTCATCGCTCTCGATGATAATGAATTTCCAGGGCTGGGAATTAATAGAGGAAGCTGATAACCGCATGGCTTCCTTGATTACTTCCAGATCAGTGCTGGAAATACGCTTTGAGGCGTCGTACTTTTTCGCAGTATAACGCTTGTTGAGATCAGTAATAATTTGCTGTGACATAGTAGGCTCCAATAACGTTGTACACGATGGAAGCTAGTATATTGAAATTTAAATTATTGATAATTAGGCATACTAGATAAACAGTTTTTTCTTTTTGTTGAAAATTAAGTAAGTGTTAATATCGAATAGAAATTAATGAGAACAAATATTTATTATTTTTAGGGTGCAATTTGACAGTTGTGGGAATTAAATGGTGTTCAACTTAGCATCGCCTCATAGCGTTTGTTAATGCCGTACTGTATAAGCGGCAATAAAATTATAAAAAGGTAAGAAAAATGAAACTGGAACAGCTCGACATCACTGTGTTTATTGCCTACGTCATAGGCTTGTTGTGTATTGCACTGTGGATTTCAAGGAACGATCACAAGGGCGATCGCAATACAGAAGATTATTTTCTGGCCAGCAAAGCATTACCTTGGTGGGCTATAGGCGCGTCGCTGATTGCGTCTAATATATCCGCTGAACAGATTATAGGTATGTCGGGCTCTGGATATGCAATTGGTTTGGCCATTGCTTCTTATGAATGGATGGCGGCGATAACACTTATTTTAGTGGGTAAATACCTACTTCCCATCTTCTTAAAAAACAACATTTTTACCATGCCTCAATACCTGGAGCAACGCTTCGACAGCCGCGTGAAAACGACGTTGGCATTGTTTTGGTTGGCCGTTTTTATTTTCGTTAACCTTACCTCGGTACTGTGGTTAGGTGGCTTAGCCATTCAAACCGTGGCCGGTGTAGATTGGTTATTTGGCATGATTTTCCTTGCCGTTTTATCGGTTGCCTACTCGTTATACGGTGGCTTAAAGGCTGTCGCTTACACCGATATTATACAAGTAGTGCTACTGGTCTTTGGTGGGCTTTTCCTCAGTTATTTGGCACTGGACACCATCTCCAACGGAGACGGCATCTTGGCGGGGTTCGCGACTCTGACTGAAAAAGCGCCCGGTCATTTTGATATGATTTTATCTAGCGATAACCCTAATTACATGAGCCTACCTGGTATATCTGTACTCATTGGTGGCTTATGGGTGATGAATATCGGTTACTGGGGTTTTAATCAGTATATTATTCAGCGAGCTCTGGCAGCAAAAAGTATTCAAGAAGCTCAAAAAGGCATCGCCTTTGCTGCTTATTTGAAATTGCTTATGCCTATCATTGTCGTGTTACCCGGGATAGCCGCGTTGATCTTGTACCCTGATTTGACTGCACCAGACCAGGCTTATCCGTCCATGATGGGCTTAATGCCAGTGGGAATTAAAGGTTTGGTGTTCGCCGCGTTAGTTGCTGCTATTGTTTCTTCGCTCGCGTCTATGACCAATAGTATTTCAACCATCTTTACTATGGATATTTATCGCACCATCGTGGCTGAAAAAAGCCAACGTCACTATGTTCATATAGGCAGAATAGCAACCTTGGTTGCACTTGGACTGGCATTATTCACGGCTGAACCTCTACTGGGCAAGTTCGATCAGGCATTCCAATACATTCAAGAATTCACAGGGTTATTCTCACCGGGTATTACCGCTATTTTCTTAATGGGAATGTTTTGGAAACGCACCACATCTGCTGGCGCATTGGCGGCGGCAGTAGGCTCGGCGGTGTTTTCACTTGCCTTTATGTTCTTATGGCCTTCTTTACCGTTTATGGATCGAATAGGTATAGTATTTTTACTTTGCATAGGCTTGGCTATATTGGTTTCGCTTAAGGGACAAAAGCCGCAAACTGATTGTTCTGTAGATTTATCACAGGTGAGCTTTGAAACACAAAGAAGCTTTAATGTTGCGGCCCTGGGCGTTACTGTGATCCTCATTGCTCTTTATACTACTTGGTGGTAACGCCACCATGCTCTGCCTCTAACGGATACTTACGCTTTATCATGTGTTAGATGCACAAAAACGCCGTTTCATGGCGTTTTTTTATGCTATTTGTTGATGATCGAATTGTAGCCTTACAAAAAAATAAGAGAAATTGGACAGACTGAGAATACCGTATTCCTATGGTTATGACCTGGCCGGGCATCAAAGCGGGAACAGGTAATTACTATGTAGCACAAGTTACTGATATTTTTCCTGCTGTGCTGGATTTTGCCGGAGCAAATAGAGATTTGGGTCTAGACCGAAAGAGTATGTTGCCGGCTGTGTTGTCATAAACGCCATTCCATATCATTAGTATATTAATTACAGATGGTGGTGTAATCGATTACATCTTAGTTCGTAGGCTCTAACATAAATATTGTAAAAAAGTTGCTAGTTCATTGTTCGTTTTGCCTCATTAGCGCACAATAAATAGAAAAATGCATCTTAATGTAAACGTTTACTTTAGCTAAGTTGCTATTTTAACGCTAATCCCGCTATTATAGTTTCTGGATACGGCTATATTCATGCCAAAGCCTTGTATAGTGGATGGACAAAACGTTCAATGACAAATATTAAAAAAGTAAGTGAGCTTGCTGGGGTTTCTACCGCCACGGTTTCACGCACCCTCAAAACGCCTTCACTGGTCAATGTGAAAACCCGTGAAAAAGTAATGGCTGCCGTCAAACAAGCGGGTTATCGGCCTAATTGGTTGGCTAGCAGCGTAAAAAGCGGTAAATCTAATACGCTGGTTGTACTGGTACCTAATCTTATCAACCCATTTTTCATGCGTATCATTGAAGGCATTGAAAATGCCGCACAGGAGCGTGGGTACACAGTGCTATTAGGTGATACTCAAGGTAACCAGGAGCGGGAAAACGAATACGCCAGCATGGTTTTGTCTAACCGGGCTGATGGCTTAATTCAATTAGATCACTCGTTTCCATTTTCTGACGCCGACGCAGAACTAGCAGAAAAAGTACCCATGGTGAGTGTGTGTGAGCGAATTGCCAACAAACCTTACCCCTACATTGAGCTTGATAATTACGCTGCAGGGCGCGCTGTAATGAATCATTTAATCAGCTATGGACATGAAAAGTTTGGTTTCATAGCTGGACAGCGTTCCTCTCAAATTTTTCAAGACAGGCTTGCAGGCATGAAAAGCGTAATGAAGGAAGAAGGTATTCCATTTGATGATTCATACCTAGTGGGTAGCAGTTACGAACTTGATACTGGTGTAGCGGGCATTACCGAACTACTTGACAGAGCAGAGCGTCCCTCTGCCATTTGTTGTTTTAACGATGACATTGCCATGGGAGCCTTATTTGAATTAACACGCAGGGGACTATCTGTACCAAACGACATGTCTATTACTGGATTTGATAATGTTCGGGTTTCTGGCTACGTTAACCCACCCTTAACAACCGTTGATCAGCCTGCATTTGATATGGGGAAGCGTGCTGTCGACGTGTTAATTAAAATGATTAAAAACGAACCTCTTACTAGGAAGAGAGAAATCCTACCTTTTCAATTGCTTGAGCGAGAAAGTTCTGGACCCGCAAGAACTGAATAGCGGGCATCTTCCCAGTCCGCATTGCCTCTCCGGTTAATATTTTGTAAATAATTTTTAGCTTTCGATGTTGACATCAATATCTGTCAGTCATAATATCAAACCAGTACTGTAATCGATTTCATAAGAGTTTTAGGGGTCGCTTTGCAATACCTTTTCGAACAAGTATGTATCTATTTGAAAAATTTATAAATAAAAATCAACTTTGATATTCCTGTATGTGATTGTGATTTCGATTACATGACTAACGGAGGCAACACATGACTACACACAGCAAAATGGGGCACACAGGTATGGTGACGAGGTTTCAGAAGTCACTGATGTGTTTATCAGTTCTTTCCGCTCTGGGCAGCGTTCATGCCCAGGCGCAATCAGACCAGCAAACCGCACAGGCGGAAGAATCATTAGAAGTGATTGAAATAAAGGGGATTCGCTCTAGTATGGCGGAAAACCTGGCAACCAAGCGGATGTCACAGGCGGTTGTTGATGCCATTACTGCTGAGGACATTGGTAAGTTCCCAGATAAGAACGTCGCCGACTCTTTGCAACGTGTACCAGGTGTTGTTATTGCTCGTGACGGTGGCGAGGGTGCCCGGGTAAGTATCCGAGGCCTGAGCTCAGATCTTACCTTCACACAGTTGAACGGGAACTTTATCGCCTCGTCGCCTGGTGAACCATCTCGTTCCTTTGATTACACCTTGTTGCCTTCCGCAATGATTAAGAAAGTTGAAGTATTCAAATCTTCAGAAGCGCGTTTAGACGAAGGCGGTGTGGGTGGCTCTGTTCTGCTACACACTCGCAAGCCTTTTGAGATGGAAGCCAATTCTGGTGTGCTAAATCTTGAAGCTACCTATGCAGACGTTACTGAAGACTATGAGCCGCAAGGTACAGCGTTGTATTCTTGGAAAAATGAAGACGAGACCCTCGGCTTTTTGGTTGGCTACACGAAGCAAGACAGAACTAACCGAACCTTGTCAGGTGGTACTGATGCCAACATATGGCGCTGGACTGGCGAAGCTGGCAGTGCAGTAGATGCAAATGGTAATCCCATTGATAACAACAATCCTTGGGCGGCACTGAACGATGCCAACGGTAATACATACAGCGATGTGTATTTTCCTCAGGTGGCAAGAACCTCCATTATCGAAGAAGACCGTCAGCGGCAAGGTATTCAGCTAACTGGTCAATGGCGGCCTACCGACCGAATTGAAGTTACTGCAAACTACTTCGGTTTTGAACTTGGACAAGACAGAACATTGTCTGTTGTTGATATTCCTGAATGGTCATTGAGTCCTAACTTTCTAAGTAATGTGTCCCTTGATGATGCCGGGCTAAACGTCATTGGCGTTGACTATGTTGTCGGTGCTGGTGGCGTTGAGAAGGATATGCAGTTCCCTTGGATTAGAGGTACCTATACCCGGGAAGAATCAACATCCGATACCTTTGACTTTAGCGTTTCATATGATGGTGACAACTTCACAGCCACAGTAACCTTTGGTCAGACGGAAGCTGAAGGTGGCCCTACTGAAAATTGGGAAGCGGCGTACAAGAGCTCAAACTGGGGACAGGGCGATGATTTCATTGAAAATGCTGCACAATACGCTGGCTGGTCAATGGGCTCTGACAGACTAAGCATGTATATGGATCCGAACACGCTAAACGCACTGCTTTCCGGAGTAGGTGGCGCGGCAGACCCGGGTTCTTCAGGTTCAAGCTTTGTAAACAGTGAACTGGAAGAGAAATATGCGCAAATTGATCTGGATATCTTTGTAGATTGGGGCATGTTCCACACCATTAAAACCGGTATGAAATATCGCAAAGGTGAGCTACACAGGGAAACGGGCAACAACTTTTTCCTCGACCCAGACTTTGACATTGCTGCAGCAGAAGCCACAGAAGACGGTATTGATGTCTTTGACAGTTACCAGTGGAATGGAGGTATGCCAGCGGCGGCTGATGTCCTCAATGCAACGGGGGACGACAATATCACCGGTGGCTTTGATATTAATCTGATGCCAACCATAAACTGGGACAAATACCGCGACATCATCACGTCCAACTACGTGCCCTACACGCGTATTGAAGATCAGTTTGTATACGATATTGAAGAGGAAATTCAAGCGGCCTACGTACAAGGTGAATTCCAGTATTCTGATTTTCGCGGTAACGTTGGGGTTCGCGTAGTACGCACCACTACCACTGCAGCATCAACCGATTTATATACCTATTTCCTTGACAATGTTAACGATGAAACAGGCGAGCCCGTTACCGGTGATGATAGATTTGTTGAGGCGTTTGAACTCATTGAATCTGAAAATACCTACACTGAAGTACTACCCAGCCTGAACATTGTTTGGGATGCCGGCGAAAACTTAGTGGTGAGGGCTGCTGCAGCTCGCGTGATGTCTCGTCCTGGCTATAGCGAATTAGGCTCGCAGGAGCGTATTTCTTTTGTGTCCGATGAATGGGCGTCTGACCGCGCAGAATTCAATGAGCTACCGGGCTTTAGAGGCAGCGGTGGAAACAAGAATCTTGAACCGTATCTTTCCGACCAATTCGATTTGTCTCTAGAGTACTACTACGGTGAGGGTTCTGCAGTAGGTACCGCGGTGTTCTATAAGAAAGTAGATAACTTCATAGTTCCACTCGTTATAGACAGAACCACAGATTTCGCCGGATTAGGTGACATTGTGCCTGCCGGTGAAATTACCATTTCACCCTACTCTACTTCGGGTAATGGCTCTGATGCCAAATCTAAAGGTATGGAAGTATTTGTGCAGCATGCCTTTGAGAATGGCTTTGGTTTGTATGCAAACTACACCCGCAATATTACAAATAAAGCGGACATAACGGTGGATGGCGTTCTGGAAGGGCAGTCACCATTAGTGGGCAGTGCTAAGTATCAGTATAACTTATCAGCCTACTACGAAACTGATGACTACAGCTTGCGAGCTTCATGGAACAAACGTGGTGATACGGTACTGGGTTTAAACAGTGGTTTCAATGTGTATCAAGACCCCTATGACCAAATCGATTTAAACGCGTCCTATTCGATAAATGAAGACATTGTGGTGAACGCGTCTGTGGTTAACGTGACCGGAGAAGAAGCGACATCACGGGTGGGTGACGACGTGTCGTCACGTATATACAACACCAGTTACTCAGGTAAGCGTTATTACGTAGGTGTTACCTACAACTTCTAATGCCGAATCTCAGAGAATAAAACGAATAGGAACGATTATGAACAATATCAAAAAAACAAAAGTGTCTCTGTGTGTAGCAGCTGTACTGGGTTTATTATCAGGTTGTGGCGGCGGTAGCAATGAACCTGATCCACAAGACGCGCCACAGCCGCCATCAACGCAAGCTGAGCTATCTGGCAGTGTTATCAAAGGTACCATGATTGGCGCTAACCTTACTGCAACAGCACTGGTTGGTGGAGAAGCCAGCTCAAGTGGTGCTGAAACAGACAGTAACGGCACTGCATTTTTTACCGTCAATTCCAAGCCTGGATTTGCTTTTAAAGGGTTGTATCGCATAGACGCAACCGCAGACAGCGACACGACAATGATTTGTGATGCCAGCGCATGTGGTGCAGTTGGCTTAGGTGAAACGGTAGACGCGACACAGCTCGGTGGCGTGACGCTGTCTACGTTAAGCTGGGTGGAATCACCGCTGGGTAGCCAGGCCGATGGTACTGCTGAAGCTGAATTCCAGGCAAATACGTTAACTACTTTTGCCACGGCACTTATTGAACAAGCTATTGCAGAAGGGCGCAATATTTCTGCCCAAGCAACCTTGTTACCAGCGCAAAACGAATACAGCGTATTGTTAATGCGAATTTTGGGTGTGGATACCTCAAATGTAGACGTGTTCTCTATGCCTTTGGTTAGTGTTGATTCAGTGGACAGTGTGTCTGCCCTAACTGGCAACACACTCAACGCATCATTAATTAACGCGGCATTTGCAGCTACGTCGGAAGGTGTGACAACGGCTGCTCATATCAACGCAGTAAGCACCCTTGTACAGTCGGCTGCTGCCGGTGATGAAGAGGCAATTACGCAAATTCGTACACAGTTACTGGACGCACTCACTGCGCACCCTGTGGTTAATGAGTTGGCAATCGACCCAACAACAATAGTGGATCTGACCTTGCCAGTAGTGGTGGAATCACAATCATCCGGACCGGTTGTCGAATACACTACTGCCGCAAACATCGCTACCGCTACCATTGATTGGCGTGCACAAATCAGTGATGGTGAATCTGGTGATAAGGTGTTTGACAATGACAACAACACCAAGTGGCTCGACAATGCGGCAATCCCATCTGCTGAAGAGCCGTCTTGGATTAGTATAGCCTTTGAGCAAGCCGTTCCGGTCAATACTCTTTCTATCACCAGTGCTAATGATGCACCAGATCGCGACCCTGAAAATGTATCTCTTGAAGCGTCAGCAGATGGTGAGCAATGGGTGACAATTGGCGAATGGGCCGGTTTGTCTTTTGACGAGCGCTTTCAAACACTGGACCTCACGGCGAGCAACAGCCTGGCTTATTCTTACTATCGTATGAATATCACCAAAAACAAAGGTGATACCAGCCTGATGCAAATTGCTGAGGTGGAGCTTAGCGGACCACTTGAGGCAGCGGTTGTGCATTCAGATAGTGCAACTGAAATTACAGCCCGTGGCTTCATCAGCGATGGTGAAGCACCGGAAATGGCCTTTGATGGCAACAGCGAAACCAAGTGGCTGGATGATACTGGTGTACCGTCTGAAACTGATCCTTCCTGGGTAGACCTCGCATTTGCAACGCCAGTTAATGTCAATACGCTGGTGATGGTTAGTGCTAATGACGCGCCATCACGGGATCCAGAGAATTTTGCAGTGCTTGGCTCAAACGACGATGGCGCGACCTGGACAACACTGGCCAGCTGGGTGGGCGAAACCTTCGACGAACGTTTTGAACGCAAGTCGTTTAGCTTCCAGAATGCGAAATCATTCAGCCTTTATCGCATTAATATTAGCAAAAATGCAGGGGATGATAGCCTGATGCAGGTTGCTGAACTTTCACTTATTGGCCCCACCAGCGCGCCGGAAAATTTCGGTGCTGCAAGTGGCGTTGTTGTTGAAGCCCGCGGTGCAATTAGTGAGGCAGAAGCTGGCGCAATGGCCTTTGATGGTGACGCAAATACCAAGTGGCTTGACAACACAGGTATTCCGACTGACGAAGACCCTAGTTTTGCAACGGTGACTCTACCTGAAGCCAAAGCGGTGACTACATTTACCATTACCAGCGCCAATGACGCACCAAGTCGCGACCCTGAAAACGTAACATTGCTGGCTTCCGATGACGGTGAGAATTGGTTTGTACTGGGTGAATGGGCAGGCCTGAGCTTCGATGAGCGTTTCGAAACTCAGACCTTTGCACTATCTAATATGCGAGCCTTTGGCCTGTACGAGGTACAAATTAGTAAAAACAAAGGCGATGATTCTTTAATGCAGGTTGCCGAATTTGGTCTGTACGGAACTGACTATGCGGCGGTAGATCACAGTGACAACACCGCTAAAGTTGTAACAGCGCGAGCGGCAATCAGTGATGCAGAAGCTGGCGAAATGGTGTTTGATAACAGTACTGCCACCAAGTGGTTAGACAACGCTGGTATTCCAACCGCTGAAGACCCATCCTGGGTAGAAATAGAACTTCCGGAGCCTGTGGTTGTGAACCAGTTTGCAATGACCAGCGCCAACGATGCACCTTCACGGGATCCTGAGAACTTTGTATTACTCGGTTCTAATGACGGTGAAAACTGGCAGGAACTGGGTGTCTGGGCTGGTGAGAGCTTTGATGACCGCTTTGAGCGCAAAGTATTCTCTACTACAAACGGCAGGGCATTTAGTCACTATCGCATCAACATTACCAAAAACAAAGGTGATGACAGCCTGATGCAAGTAGCTGAATTTGAATTGTTAGGACCCCAGCTGTAAAGCTTGATGACAGAGTTACAAAGGCTACCTATGTGGGTAGCCTTTTTTTGGTTGTATCGCAGTGTGATTGAAAGACCAGAGGCTTTTTTACCTTATTTATTCAATATTCTGGATCTGCTCTCGCATTTGCTCAATCAATACCTTAAGCTCTACAGCCGATTGGGTGATCTCCGAGTTAATTGACTTTGACCCCAACGTGTTAGATTCGCGGTTAAATTCCTGCATCATAAAATCTAGTCTACGGCCACATGCCCCACCCTTTTTAAGGATATTACGGGTTTCCTTTACGTGGGCGTTGAGTCTGTCGAGCTCTTCGGCTACATCAATTTTTTGCGCAAGCATTACCATTTCCTGCTCGAGGCGGGTTGGGTCAAGCTCTATCTTTGCTTCTTCAAATCGAGCAAGTACTTTGTCGCGCTGCCAGTCTACTATCGCTGGCATTTTCTCGGCTACTGTAGCGGCCTCCGCTTCAATGCCGTCCAGTCGCTGTTCAATCATAGATTTAAGCGCACTGCCTTCTGTTGCCCTGGCGTCAATGAACTGCGACAAGGTATCGTCGAACGCAGCAAGGACGTCTGCTTGAATGGCGTCCATATCAGCTTCTTCTGCTGCAATAACACCAGGCCAGCGCAGCACGTCGAGGGGATTCACTCCCGTTGACTGTCCGTGTGATTGTACCCAGTCAGCGGCGTGTAACACTTCTTTTGCCAACGCTTCATTTAAGTTAAGTTTAGTAACGGCGGCGTCATTGGCGGTAAAACGCAAAGCACATTCTACCTTGCCCCGCTGTAGTCGTTTTTTGAAGCGCTCTCTTAACATGGGTTCAAGCGCGCGGAATTGCTCAGGCAAGCGAAAATACGTTTCTAGGAATCGCTGGTTTACCGAGCGGATTTCCCATACTGCCGAGCCCCAGTCTTTTTTCGTTTCACTACGGGCGAACGCCGTCATACTATAAATCATACACATCCTCCTAACGGATTTACGCCTAGTTTACGCAGATAACCGCCGGTTGTCAGCGTTAACCTGCATGGGAAGAAGAGGAGATAAGCGGGCTTTATTGAAAGCCACAGAGAAAATCTGGCATTAGAGCCTGGACAGCTAAATTTAATGGTCTATACATTGATCATGTGATGTTACGCGTTTATGCTTTCTGAACAATTAATTTGTAGTTCAGCACACTGAGAGGTGCTGAAGAAGTATATCAAGGACGTGTGTATGTTAATCCGCTCGCTAGTCACACTTGTGACGCTGTTAAGCTTTTCATTTTTTGTCCAGGCAGATTTTTCCGTTCAGGACATTGCCAAAGCCAGTACCTATCAGCAAGTTAAGCTGTCGCCCGATGGTTCTAAGATGGCCGTAGCTGTTATTCACAATGGGGCTCGCAACCTCATGGTATTCAATATGTCTGACTTTTCTTCAGTGGGAGGCTTTGGTCTCGGTTCACGTGGTGAGGTCGGTGATTTTTATTGGGGTAATAACGAACGGATTGTGTTAGAAATTTGGCGTCGTGCGCCCTGGCAGGCAGAACCTTCGTTTTACGGTGAATTATATGCGGTGAACTACGACGGCTCTCGTGGTGAGTTAATATACGGTTTCTCGGTAGCTGAACGCTCAGACACAAAAATTCAACGTAAAAAACAAACCGAAGGTTGGGCGCGCATCATCAGTACCTTGCCCGGTAACGACAGGGAAATCCTTATTTCCTCTGAGCCTCATTCCCAGGGAGGAGAGCGTTTCGCATCTGTGCATAAGCTTGATATCTACTCAGGCTCATTGCGGGCGCAAATCACCAAAGCACCAGCCCAGCGGGCATCTTTCTTCACTGATAAAGCCGGAAACCTAATTATGTCTACTGGTACTAACGCCAATGATGACGAATTGGTGTTTCGCCGGCAAGACGATGAGTGGGTGGAAGTGTCTGATGAGTTTGGCGAAGGCTTCTGGCCTGTGGCATTAACAGACGATGCGAGCTCAGCTATTTATCTGGATAACTACGGGCAGGACAAAATTGGTTTGTTCAGCATGGATCTCAAAACCGGTAAACGAAAAGAAATTTACACCGATGAAGTGGTTTCCCTACAGCAGGTTAATGTAACCACAGATAAAACCTCGGCCTACGCCATAAGAGTGGATGACGGACGTCCTGCGTATTTAGTGTTCGACAGTGCCGGTGAAGAAGCAAAGATCTTTAAGAGCTTGTTAGGTACGCTACCGGGTTATAGCGTCCATATTGCCAGCCGTTCTGAAGATGGAAGTCTTTGGGTTATCTACGCAACGAACGATATCGATGCCGGTACGTTTTATCTGTATGACAAAAAGAAGAACAAGATCAGCCAGTTGTTTGCCAATATGGATCATATCTCGATCGATGATTTCTCTGAGTCTACGCCATTTAGCTTTACCGCATCGGACGATAAAACGATTCACGGCTTTGTGACTTATCCGGTAAGTATGAAAGAAGGAGAAAAAGTACCTTTGGTGACTTTGGTTCACGGCGGCCCACATGGTGTTAGAGATTACTGGGCATTCGATCGTGAAGTACAACTATTAGCCAACCAAGGGTACGCAGTGTTACAGGTTAACTTCCGGGGCTCAGGTGGTTATGGCGGCGAATACCAGGAGTCGGGTTACAAGCACTGGGGAGATAGAATTCAGCAAGACATTATTGAAGGTACACGAGTTGTTGTTGAACAGGGGAAGGTTGATGAAAACAACGTGTGCATTATGGGGGCCAGCTTTGGTGGTTATGCCTCGGTGATGTCTGCCACCATGGCGCCTGATTTGTTTAAGTGTGCCGTTGCTACTGCTGGCGTTTACGACTTAAACCTAATGCTTACTACCGGAGACATAACTGAATTTCTTACTGGTGATGCTTACCTGGAAAAAGTGCTTGGTACTGATCACGCTCAACTTGCTGCATTCTCTCCTGTTAACCATGTTCAAAAATTGTCTGGGCCTGTGTTAATTGCTCACGGGTCCCGAGACCGCAGGGTGCCTGTTGAACACGCTGAAGAATTAAGAGATGCTCTTAAAGCGGCGGGAAAACCGTATCAGTGGTTTGTTGAAGACACAGAAACCCACGGTTTCTACGATGAAGATAATAGAGCGAGATATTACCAGACAGTGGTGAATTTCTTGCGAAGTAACTTAAACTAGTTCGTCAAACGCCGCTTTTGCGGCGTTTTTTCTTTAAGTGTGTAATATCACCGCTCACTAACATTCAATTTCTCTTCCTGTTTGCGTTATAATCGCCGCTGTTTAATTGATGCAGTTATTTTACCCTTTCAGGAGACTCCTATGCGTCCAAGCGGCAGAACCGCCAGTCAAATTCGCCCTGTTACTATTACCCGCAACTATACATGCCACGCAGAAGGTTCGGTATTAGTAGAATTTGGGAATACCAAAGTGCTGTGCAACGCAACAGTAGAAGAAGGTGTACCCCGTTTTATGAAAGGGCAAGGAAAAGGGTGGATTACTGCTGAGTACAGCATGTTACCCCGGGCAACTCATACACGAAGTGCACGGGAAGCCGCACGAGGTAAGCAAGGTGGGCGCACACTTGAGATCCAACGTCTTATCGCCCGCTCTTTGCGCGCAGCTGTTGATCTAAAACTGCTTGGTGAGAACACCATTACATTGGATTGTGACGTTATACAGGCCGACGGTGGTACTCGTACCGCATCTATTACCGGTGCATGTGTGGCCCTGGTCGATGCCCTTACTCACATGAGAAGTAAAGGTATTATCAAAACCAATCCGTTGAAGTTTATGGTTGCAGCACTGTCTGTCGGTATTCACGAAGGCACACCTATTGCCGATCTGGAATACACGGAAGATTCAACAGCAGAAACAGACATGAACGTGGTAATGACAGAGACAGGCCAGCTCATCGAAGTTCAGGGTACCGCAGAAGGCGACCCGTTCACCTTTGAAGAGATGAATGAAATGCTGGACATTGCAAAGCATGGTCTGCGTGAGTTGTTTGATATTCAAAAAGCGGCGTTGGCGTAAGAGGCCCTTATGAAACCATTTAAGCGAGAATTTATTGAATTCGCCATAGCCAGGGGTGTACTTCGCTTTGGTGAGTTCACATTGAAAAGCGGGCGAACCAGCCCGTACTTCTTTAATGCTGGTTTATTTAACCGCGGTGGCGATCTGGCAAAATTAGGCCGGTACTACGCTGCTGCATTGGCTGATGCTGCAATTGAGTTTGACGTGCTATTTGGTCCAGCTTACAAAGGGATCCCCATTGCAACAACAACAGCAGTGGCCCTTGCCGATCATCATGACATGGATATGCCTTATTGTTTTAATCGCAAAGAAGCTAAAGATCACGGTGAAGGCGGGAATCTTGTTGGCAGCCCACTGAACGGGCGGATCATGCTGGTGGATGATGTGATTACAGCAGGTACCGCTATTCGCGAGTCAATGGCATTAATAGAGCAAAATAATGCCATTCTTGCCGGTGTATTAATTGCGCTTGATCGTCAGGAGCGGGGGAAAGGTGATTTATCAGCTATCCAGGAAGTTGAGCGAGACTTCAACACCCGTGTAGTAAGTATTGTTTCTCTCACTGATGTTATCGAGTACCTCGAAGAAAGTGGTACCCATGGTGAGCATATGGCAGATATCAAAGCTTATCGTGAGCAATATGGCATTTGACTCGCTAAATAAAGAAGGAACCGCTGATCATGAGCTCAATGCGCTTGGTTTGCGGTGTCCTGAGCCTGTGATGATGATAAGGTTGCAGGTGCGGAAAATGGCAGAAGGTGAAACCTTACTCGTTACCGCCGATGATCCTTCAACAGCCCGCGATATTCCTAGTTTCTGTCGGTTTATGGATCACACCCTCCTCGATGCACAAACCGGTGTTATGCCCTATCAGTACCTGATCAAAAAAGGGCGAAATTAGGCGCTAATTTCGCTCTGTTAGCGCCTGTATTAGCAGTCGCTGTAATCTGGCTTTATCTTTTACGTCAACACCGTGCATATCACTTAGATGCAGGACATTCTGTCTGAGCATTTGCTTTATTATTTGCTCGTCTAGCTGCACAGCAATTCTGTTTTTGCTAATTGAGCTATGCATTAGTGTAATTGCCGGTGGCGATAGATTTCGCGCTCATAGCAGGCTGCGGCATGAGCAAGTGTGTTGTCTATGGTGTGGATCAGCATAACAATATCGTAGTGACAAGCGAATAGCGGTGCTATACCCCGTAACTGTTGCTGTGCACCATTCAAATAGTTGGCCGCTTCTGCACACTCCGCATTGTTAGCAAGGTGGCTGGCCAGATGCATGGCAATATTACCAAAAATATTGAGATCTTGTTTTGTAACTATTTCAGATTGGTCGGGTTTTTGAAGCGACAAAACTACGGCATGGGCAATTTCAAAAGCTTGCTTGCTGGCTTCCAGTGCTTTTTGGTTTTGCCCTTCGTCAGCGTATTGCAGCGCTGCTTCAACTTGTTGAAGCCTATGCTGTCGTGCTTGTTCGGGGTGAAGCTGAAGCCATTTTCTGTAAACCGGACACAAATATTCTGTTTTCATCTCGGGCACCTCCTAACTATCAAAATAATGCAAATGATAATTATTATCAAATAAAATTGCTTTATTCGATTAACCTTTTAGAATTGGGCTGAGATAAACCATAGAAGCAAGATGATCAATGTGACTGTAATAATAGCCTTTCCTTTATAGCGCCTGATAATCGACTCTGCTCGATCACCTGCATAATAAACCGCAACAGCAAGACCAAAATAGCGTAGCGATCTGGCGATGACAGTGGCCAATAGAAAGAGTACAAGTGAATATTGAGTAGCACCTGCTGCTAACATGGCAATTTGAAATGGAATTGGTGCCACTCCCAAAGTCATAACAAACCAGAAACCCTGGCTTTCCATTTTGCTTTTCACGCTTTCAAACTGTTCTGGCGAAGAGAAGGTCTGAATAACCCAGTCGCCAATCATATCGAAAAGATAATAACCCAGTGCGTAACCGAAAACTGCGCCAAAAACACATCCCACCGTGGCCATAAGGGCAATTGTCCAAAGCTTTTCCCGACGAGCCTGCATTAACGGAATTAATACAGCTTCCAATGGTATGGGAACAATGGTGGATTCAAGAAAAGACGCCAGTGTGATGCCTTTTAACATATGTTTTGAATCCACCATTTTGCTGGTAGTGCGTTTGAGTTTTTTGGTTACGCCCATTGTAGTCCTGCTTGCTCTGCAACTTTTCCGTGGTGATCAAGAACGCCCATAAACCTATGACCTCACGCGATTTTGCAAATATTAAAAGTCATTGCGATCGTTATCTTTATACGTATTGGGGAAGGTAATTCGGATCAACGCTAGTTGTGTCTGGGCAACATTAATTTATTGATCAAGATTGCAGAAATAATATGTCTCAGGGTGCAATTTCCCCCAGTAGCACGGTGTAATCACCACTTTGCACTGTAAATCGAGTGGTTTCATTATTTGCTTTAGACTCTGAAGCTTCAGACAACAGCTGATAGTAAGTATTTTGGTGAAGGCGTCCCCATAGATTGCGCCTGATATTCACATAGGGAATCGCGCTCTCATCCGGTGCGGAAAACCTGAGTTCAACTGGGTGATCGTCACCCACGACAACGCTGTCACCCTGTTGAGTATTCAGCACAAGGTGGCTGTCTTCCCAATACCAGTTCACAACGACGAAAGGTACGTCTTCGACCTGAATGCCCACTTTTTCAACTGGCGTAACCAGAAAATAGGATTCACCTTCTTTTTTTAGTACAGAGGCGAAGAGATTAACCAGTGATTGGCGGCTTATGGGACTCTGGTTGTAATACCACTGTCCGCTACGGTCAATAACAATGTCGATGTCACCACAGAATGGTGGGTTCCAGCTCTCGACGGGGGGAAGTTCGCGTACTTTGTCAGCACGCGAACCTAGTTGTTGCTGTAAACGGCTAATATCCATTATCGACAAGCAGAGATTTCAGCTCTCTGAGCTTAGCTTTCACCCGTCGCATGTTATCCGGGCCTGTTCTTAACAACTGTTTCTGTGGAGCGCTCAGGTTTTCTAATTTTGGATCAGCGAACTTGTAAGCGACAGAGTCTGAATATACTTCCACAGGCACAGGTACTTCTGGAGTATCTAAAAGTTGATCGATGGCATCTACCATGACAGAGGAGAATGGTTGCCCTGGCTCACCTATTTCATCGTACTTGCTTTGAATTTCGTCTTTATATTTGTCAAATAATGATACCAAAGCTTCGTTGTCGAAGGATTCAAGCATGCTTACATAGGGTGTGTAGCGCTTGTAACTTGCAGCATCGATCCATTCTTTATCTGCCTGGCGATAAATGCGGAAACTTTGCTCAGGAGCAGTTAAAGGCACTTGTTGTGCCGGCGCCATCTCATCGTTAGCTACGTTTGTAACAGTTACCACGAAGCGCTGGATCAAGCCTTCATTAACAATAAGGCGGTTCACATCTTCTGACCCGGATATGTCAGACAGTGCTTTTTCGACTCCGGCATCTGAAACATCAAGAGGCTCAGGCTCTACCGGCTCAGGTAAGGGTTCAACTTCCTCTGTGGGCTCTATTTCAACAGGCTCTGGCGCTGGAGCAGGTATGAAAGTATCGGGTTCTTCCTCAATAGGCTGTACATCTACAGGCGGCGTTTCTTCAACAACGGGCGCTGGCGTTTCTTTCGACGGCCACAATATGACAGCAATAATAACCACCACAACAACCGCAATAATCAAAAAATGCGGGGCCAGTGTTTTTTTCTCTGAATTGTCACTCATTCTCTTTCCACCCTGTTTCAATCCTATTCGTCCACATACTAACAGAGATATGCGTTCTGTTTTGAGAGGTAATTGGAACAATTTGTTCCATTGACCCTTCAAATTCCTATTTTTTATAACATTTCTACTGACTACAACAGTTTATTGATCGCTTTTATAAGGGAATTATCAAAAGATAAAGCAAATTTATTACAAGAACTTAATGCCTGTTCGCTTTGCTTTCCTGGTCAAATCCTCTACAAATTAGTAAAAACCTTGAAGGTTGTTGAGGCTCATATTATGTACAAATTTCACTACAGCGACATTACCACAAGTCCAGTAAATATCGATTATCTGGAAGTACAATCTTACGAAATGAACGTTTACCTCGTGTTTCTTAGCGTTGGTGACCGTGCTGGTCTAGTCTACGATGGCAGCGATAAACCCATGCGGTTTTACAGTGTGGGTCATATACGAGAATCCTTCGCTCATTGTCAGGTGGAAAGGGCTGCGATGAAGCACGATACACCATACGATGAAATGATTGGAAACCCACCCAAAGCGTCGCAGTCCATGGCATTACCTTTTTCTATGACAATGCCATATTAGAGCCATGGTGATGCAATGTCTCTGAGATCTATCTCAGCGTCTAGTCGTTTCGCCAATAAGAATAGGCCTCCGAGTTTACGGTGGATAAATATGGCGTCGGCTGGCGGAACGTGCCAGAAGGCTTTGTCGTTTGTCAGCGACATACCCTGCTCGTGAAGTCGGGCAATGAGATCTGATTTGCCAAAGTGATAAGTAGGTTGATTAATAGCCTCGCAGGCCATCATACCAATGTCTGATACGATTTGCTGTTGCTGCAATGTGTGGTCACCTGACACCAGGCCTATTTCAAGTGCGGCTCTTCGCATAGCATCTCTATTTTCGGTGGCAGCCGCACGTAATAAATGGCGGTAACCTTGAGCGATTTCGTTAGGAATAGGTCGACTCGCACCAAAATCGAGCAGAATTATTTTTCCTGTCGCTTTGTGATAGCGATAATTCGCTAAGTTGGGGTCGCTTTGAATTAGTTGAAATTCAAATAGTTCCCGGAAAAACAGCCTCATTAACGCAGTCATCAAATGATTTCTTTCATTTTGAGATAAAAGCGTGACTACGTGAATATCGTCGCCTTGCTCAAACGACATGGCCAGCACTCTGTCACAACTTAATGGCTTGTGAAGCACTGGCACTATAAAATCTTTATCGTTCTCTAATTTGGTCGCAAAGGTTTGGAGCATAGATGCTTCACGTTGATAATCTGCTTCCTGATGAAGCTGGATTTTCGCCTCTTTAAGAAGCGGCGCGATATCCAACGATTTGGGCAGCAAACCAGTTAAGCCAATGAGTGAAGCCACATTGTCCACGTCGCTATCTATGCTGCTTCTGACACCGGGATACTGAACTTTTACAGCCAGTGTGGTGCCATCACGAGTTATGGCTTTGTGAACCTGGCCGATAGAGGCTGCGGCTACGGGGGAAAACGAGAAATAGGTTAGTTCGTCTTTCCAGTTTTCACCCCAGGAATCGTTAAGCACTTTGATAAGTTGAGTCTTTGGCATGGGCTCTGCGTCATCCCGCAGTCGGGCTAAAATATCTGTAAGCTCTTTTGGTAGAAAGTCGCCACCATCCATAGAGATTAGTTGCCCGAGTTTCATGGCAGCACCGCGCATTGAGGCCAGTTTATCAGTGACGCGTCCGATGTTTGTGGGTGTAAGTAAGAGATCGGTAAGAGCTGGACGTTGTCCTTTCAGGAACTGAGTCGCACCCTGGGAAACCACATTTCCCGCTATTCTTGTGGCCAGTGTGCCAAGACCAAATACCCTGGATAAGCGACCTGATGGAACGGCTTTACCCTTCTTTTTGTCGTACATGCGTTGCCCGGTTTGGGTTATACCGTAACGATTTGCGATATAAACTGGATGACTAATCCTAATACGCTGCCCACAGCAAAGCCGATCCATCCGTTTTTGTTCAAGTAGCGAAACAGCGCAGCACCAAACAAGCCACACCAAATCATCGCACTATAAACAGACAGCATGCTGTCACCCTGGCTGGCACCAGGAATAAATAACATTGCAATAAACAATAACGCCATCGCGCCCGACAGCAATACCCACATAATGTTTTTACGGTTGGAAAAGCTGTCTTGAGAAGTAGTTTGGGACATAGCACTCGCCTTCGCATAGTTTAGGTTTACTATGCGGTATTGCAGGCGAGTGGGTCAATGCGAGAGTCTAAGACTTTAGTGGTGGTGTCCTTTGAATTCCACGCTTAACAGTTCCACATTGTCGCGGAAAGTGAGGGTTTTGATGTCGCCCTGGCCTTCTACATTCAACGTGTTAATTTGTGCAGGCCACAAATCCCGAAGTGCATCGTGGCGTATTTTCAGTCCATCCAGAGCTGGTGGCTGAGCAGTTTCCTGATAAACCCAGAAAAATTTGCCTTCCACTTCATATCCCAGCGTGTTCAAAGGCAGCGCATTGTCATTGGCATCTAACAGGTCAAAACGAGCCGTCACATAGTTTGCGAAGGCTTGTTGTGTGTCTGTGTCGGTAAGAATGTCAGCGCTTTTATCAAACAGAGCTTTCACTGCGTGCTCAGCGTCGTGCAGGTTAAACCTGTGCATCACTTCAATGTTTTCCGTGCGAGGATTAAACAGCACCGTCGTAATGGCAGCTTTAATTTGATGAGCATGAACAATTTGAGATATCGAGAGCAGCAGGACCAGAAGGCCCCACTGTAAAACGCGAAAAGACTTATTCGTCATCTTCGCCCTCATCGTCATCAGTTTTCAGTTCTGTCTTGCTGTCTTGCATTAAGTCCATCGAAACACGGGAAGTGCTCTTCTTAGACTTATACGCTTCAATGCGCGATGGGATTATACGACGCGGATAGTAGTTGTTCTCAACATCAACATCGGCTGTTTCCCAGCGTGGGTCAACGCTCACACTTACCAGTTCTTTGTCTTTATCAGTGACAACCAGCTTTGATACTGCTTTAGGGGTACGACGCCAAATCTCTGCAGGAATGCGCATCATTTCTTTGGTGCCATCAGCAAATTCCATTTCCAGGATGATAGGCATTACCAGGCCACCCAGGTTTGAGAAGTCCATAACGTAGTAGTTTTTATCTTCACGAACCGCGCGTTCAAACGCAGTGCGCTCCCAAGGCTCTAACTTTTTCAGAAAATCGCGGTATTTGTTGCGATCTTTGTTGGTTGGCGTGTACTGGTCGTTTTCGTCGTAGTAATCACTGATGTCATCAAAGCGTTCAACCCACAGCTTTTTGCCTTCCTGTTCGTTGCGCTCAATGGTAAGAGAGATAGGCTTATCAAGCTCTGCCTCACGCTGACGAGCAAGATCAATGTCAGGATCTTTGGTGTCCAAACGCAACTTGTAAACGCGGTCGATGGAGATATCTACATGATCTGTAGAGTAGAACCAGCCACGCCAGAACCAGTCAAGGTCGACACCAGACGCTTCTTCCATGGTACGGAAGAAGTCAGCAGGCGTGGGGCGTTTGAACATCCAGCGCTGAGCATATTCTTTAAACGCAAAGTCGAACAGTTCGCGGCCAAGAATGGTTTCCCGCAAAATGTTCAGCGCTGCAGCAGGCTTGGTGTAAGCATTCGGGCCTAAATGTAGTACAGAATCAGACTGGGTCATAATTGGCACTTGTGATGACGATTTCATGTAGCCGGTCACGTCTCGTGGTTCTACACCCCAAGGAATGTTTGGATCCCATTCCCGTCCGGCAACACCGTCTAAGAAGCTGTTCAGGCCTTCGTCCATCCAGGTCCACTGACGCTCGTCTGAGTTCACGATCATGGGGAAGTAGTTATGCCCAATTTCATGGATAACCACACCAATCAAGAATCGTTTTTCGGCCAATGAATAAGTTCGCGTGCCATCGTCCTGTAAATCAGTACGTGGCCCGTTAAACGTGATCATAGGATATTCCATTCCGCCAACAGGGCCATTCACTGATTGCGCAGTTGGGTAGGGATATTCAAAGGTAAAACGGTTGTATACATCTAGTGTATGGATTACCGATTCAGTGGAGTATTTCTTCCATAAGTCGCCACCTTCTTTCGGATAGAAAGACATGGCCATTACGTGTTTTACGTCACCTTTTTGCTCATAACCACGTGCATCCCACATGAATTTTCTTGAGGATGCCCAGGCAAAATCACGCACGTTTTCAGCTTTGAAGTGCCAGGTTTTAGTTTTCGACGTGCCTTCTTTTTCGTTCTCAAGGGCTTCATCAGCAGTAACAATGAATACCGGGCGATCAGCATCTTTCGCTTTTTCCAAACGGTTACGCTGTTCACGGGTAAGAACGTCTTTAGGATTTTGTAGCACACCGGTAGATGACACTATGTGGTCAGCCGGAACCGTCATTTTGACGTCGTAGTTACCAAACTCCAGGGTAAACTCACCACGTCCGATAAACTCTTTGTTAGTCCAGGCTTCGTAATCAGTGTATGCAGCTAAGCGAGGGAACCATTGCGCCAACAGGAAAATATCGTTGCCGCCTTCGCGCTCGTCATCGGGAAAGTGCTCGTAACCTGAGCGCGCAGATACCGCGTCTTCTTCCACAATGTTGAAACCAAAATCAATAGAAAATTCTGTACTGGCCTTAGGCTTAAGCGGAGTTGCCAGATCAACGCGCATCAATGTGCCTACAATGACATAGTGAAGTGCACGGCCTCGAGCGTCTTTTACTGAAGAAATTTGATAGCCAAGCTCGTTATCTTCAACAAACTGCTGGCGGCGTAGCGCGCCCATACTGAGTTTTGCCGGGCTGCTACCGTTGGCCGATTGTGTCGCTGGACCCCTGTTTCCAATACCACCAAAGGTGGTAGTAAGCGCTGACATCGAATCATTGCGGAATTTATTTTGATCTAACTGAACCCACAGATATTTGAGTGTATCTGGTGAATTGTTGTGATAGGTAATCGTTTCACTGGCATCGATACGACGTTTCTCTTCGTCGAGACTCGCTTCAATGGAGTAGTCAACTTTTTGTTGCCAGTATTGGTGACCGGGTTCGCCCGCTGCATTGCGGTACACATTGGGTGTGGGTAAGGCTTCGTCGAGTTGTCTGAACTTGTCTTCGAAGTCACCTTTTGTTTGTTTTATTGCAGCTTGTGTTACTGGAGCCTGAACTAACAGCGTTAGTGCAGAAACCAGCCAAAGCAAATGCTTGTTCCCCATATTTATTATTTCCTTTTGATATTCTCTCTGCCGTAATTGTAATAATATAACGGGCATGCCCATGGCTGCCAGTTTTTTAACCATAGATATTTCTAGCTCACCGCAAATCATAACTGAACGGGAGAATCTCGCCTAATTCAGCGCGTGCGCTTATGGAAAGTATTTTTCGGTGCGTAAAAAAGCATTTTTATGATGTTTTTCTTTTAACAATTGCAGTATTCTCAAGTTCTTCTGTGTGTTATCTCAACTCTTCATGAATGACTTTATCTGGCAGAGAGCCGTAATTAAGGTTGGCAGTGCGTTAATCGCCCCCGACGGTGAACACGTAAGTGCAAAATATGTGTTACCTATCGCCCGTTTTATTGTTGAAAGTCGTGCAGCCGGTAAAGAAGTGATAGTAGTGTCTTCCGGTAGCGTTGCGGCTGGGCGTAGTCGGATCCCGGTGAATCACTCACCTTCTATTGCTGAAAAACAGGCGATGGCCGCCATTGGTCAAATGCAAATGATGGCGAACTGGCAACGTTTTTTTGATTTTCCCTGTGCCCAGGTACTGTTAACGGCTGATGACCTTCACGATCGCACCCGTTATGTAAACATCCAAAATACACTGAGGGAATTGCTGGCCCACCATGCTTTACCGGTAGTGAACGAAAACGACACGGTAGCGGTAGCCGAACTTAAAGTGGGCGATAATGATAATCTCGGGGCGTACACTGCCATAGTTGCAAAGGCCGATACACTTATTATCTGTTCTGATATCAATGGGTTGTATACTGCTGATCCGCGCAAGGACCTCTCCGCATCTTTCATTCCCTATGTCGATGCCATTACTCCGGATATCTACGCGTTAGCAGGAGGAGCGGGAACAGCTGTTGGGACAGGTGGCATGAAGACAAAAATCGAAGCTGCAGATAAATGTAGTCAAAGCGGTATTCAAACACTTATTGTGAATGGCCGCGATGGTACGGTATTCGATTCTCTGCTTCATGGTCGATGTCCGGGAACGCTATTTGCCCCTTCCCAATCACGAAATAAAGCGCGGACGCTATGGCTTACGCATACGCTTTCCACTCGGGGTGTAGTCACCGTTGATGAAGGCGCAAGGCGCGCCATTGTCGAAAAAGGCGCATCCTTACTACCTTCTGGAATTACTGGTCTTTCTGGCCGATTCAGGGCCGGCGATGCTATTGAAATTGAGCACGCTGGTGAGGCGATTGCCAAAGGGCTTGCTCAATATGACAGTGTTGATTTAAAGCGAATTAAAGGCAAAAAAAGCCAGGATATACTTAGTATTCTCGGCTATGACAGCGGGGAAGAAGTCGTACATCGCGACAATCTGGTGTTGCTCGATAACCCATTACTGTAACACTGGCGAGTAAAGCAAAACCCAATCTGGCAATGCGAAGGGCAAATGCGTATGCTGATATCCCGTCGACTTTACAGGAAGTGCCATGACCGATTTTGTTCCGTCTCTTAGCGATTACCCCTACACGGTAGAACTCTCTACCCGGTTACAAGACAATGATGAAAACGGCAATATTAATAACGTTGCCTTCTATAGTTTCTTTGACACAGCGGTAAGTCGTTTTTTAAAAGCTCACTGTGATGCATCCTTGAGGTCGTCAAACGTAGTCACTTATGTGGTAAGTTCACAGTGTCAATATATCGCACCTGCCTCTTACCCTGACGCTATTTTTGTTGGTCTAAGGGTTGTTAAAGTTGGTCGAAGTTCGGTGACTTATGGTTTGACTGTCTATGCGGGAGAATCAAAAAGGCGGGTTGCTCACGGGCAGTTTGTGCACGTGTATGTGGATAAAAAGACAAATAATGCGGTACCTGTTCCCGCTCCTGTTCGAGATTCTCTAAATACGATCACGGAAGCGTTCTGATGAAAGCGGTATTGCTAGATGCCGACACGCTTAACCCGGCAACTCTGGATTTGCGTTGTTTAACCGAGTTACCCATTACGCTTTCCCAGTATCCCCACACGTCTGCAGAACAATGTGCTGAACGCATCGCTGACGCTGATATTATTTTAACCAACAAGGTTATTCTTAACGAAAAGCTGCTCTCTAAAGCGCCTAAGTGCCGCTACATCGGCGTTATGGCTACGGGTACCAATAATATTGATAAGGCCTATTGTCAGTCTCGAGGCATTGTTGTTGCTAACGTAGAAGGCTACGGAACCGATGCCGTAGCTCAGCATGCTCTCATGCTGATGTTGAACCTGACAACCTCGTTTGGTGCCTATAAACGTGATGTTGAACAGGGCGTTTGGTCGGACGGACCGCATTTTTGTCTACTCAGCCATCCGGTTTATGAGCTGGCGGGAAAACACCTTGTTATTGTTGGTTACGGTGAACTCGGACGGCGTTTCGCCGACTTGGCGCGGGCTTTAGGGATGCGGGTATCTGTTGCCGCGAGGCCAGGAAATGCTGAAGACAACAGACCTTCACTGGATAGTTTGCTACCAGACGCTGATGTGGTGTCGCTACACTGTTTGCTCAGCGACGACACTTATCACTTGATAAACGAAGGGCGGTTATCACTGATGAAGCCCACAGCTTTATTGATAAATACAGCCAGAGGGGCGCTTATCGACGAAAATGCGCTGTTGTTGGCACTTAAAAAGGGCGTTATCGGTGGCGCGGGCCTTGATGGGTTATCTACAGAGCCGCCTCCCAAGGATCATCCTTTGTTGAATACAGGGTTGTCGAATCTACTCATAACACCACATTCCGCCTGGGTTGCAGCTGAAGCCCGCCAGCGTCTGGTGAATATTGCTGCCAGACACTTAGCGAACTTTCTTTTGCAAAATGACATTACTATAAATCGTTAATTTTTTTGTTTAATTCGTAACCAGGTTCAGTAACGATGGCTTCGAGAGTCTCAATACGGCGCTTTAACGCTTCGTAATCTTCAGGTTCTTTCTCTTTCGAGGAAGAAAGAGAAGAAAAACGGGCCTCGGTAAAGGGGTTGCTTACGTTCCCATTCAGCCAGTCAGCAAGCTTGAGCTTGTAACGTGCATCAAGGTAGCAAACAAGTAAAGACACGCTGGCAATGGTTGCCAGAATAATAACAGCAGTAACAGACATATATTTCTCCAGGTTCAGTTGAATGTGTTGATCTTTGCTGCAAAAACGTACGGTAAAGGTCAACACGCT
This sequence comes from Alteromonas sp. AWQ4_252, assembly GCF_056158205.1. Classification (NCBI taxonomy): domain Bacteria; kingdom Pseudomonadati; phylum Pseudomonadota; class Gammaproteobacteria; order Alteromonadales; family Alteromonadaceae; genus Alteromonas; species Alteromonas sp. AWQ4_252. The sequence goes on from NZ_JBSWSV010000001.1 coordinate 774,765, forward strand.
TTAGTCACCATGCCGCCAAAAAAAGCGGCGTTACAGGAGTAGTCGAACTTTTTTAAAAAATATTACAGGGTAGCTGTAATTTTTTTTTAGAAGCAGTGACTGTAATCCTATACGAACTTCATTATTTAAAACCCAGGAGTCGGATTGAAAACGGATTTTACCCAAATCATCAAGCAATACGGTCCTTTGCTTTCCAGGGTTGCTAGTGGTTACGAAGCAAATGATGCATTGCGGCAAGAGCTATTGCAGGAAATTGCCATTGCGGTTTGGCAAGGCCTGCAAAGGTTTGAAGGTAAAAGCAGCGTGAAAACCTATATATTGAAAATTGCCCACAACCGGGCAGTTTCGCACATTGCCGCAAATGCTCGTTTACCTGCTTCTGAGCCCTTAGATGACAATAGCATAGCGTCTTCAGTGACTGTGTTTTCACCCGAGTTACAAGCTTCACAAGACAGTCAGATGGAGGCGCTTTTGACCATAGTCAGACAACTACCTTTACCGGGAAGGCAGGTTCTGACACTGTCTTTGGAAGGGTTGTCCTACGAAGAAATTGCAGACATTTGTGGGTTAACCCGGAGTCATGTTGGTGTGATTTTGAAGCGCACAAAGTCGGAAGTGGTAAGGAGAATGGAAAATGCATGATTCCGATGACAAATTAGTTTCATTATGGCAGAACCAGTCTGTCGAACCGCTGGACTTACTGAAAGTTCAGCGTGAATTTTTAAAGCAGCAATGGAAGCAGCGTATCTATATTGCGGTCGATCTACTGTCACCTCTGCCTTTTATTTTCATGCTGATATATATGAAAGACGAGTTATCGAGATTTTCTTTTTGGACATGTGTGGTGGCGATTGTAGTGAGTGTGCCTTATATCGCGTATTTTACCTGGCTGCGACGACATGCCGCCTTTCCCAACGGGGATAGCACGTCTCAGCATATAGTCCTTTTACAGCGACAGTTGGCGAGCAATGCCAAAATTGCACGTTACACTAAGCATTTAAGTTGGATTTCAGCCGTTATTTTAATATTGGTAAATGTTGGCCGATTACTCAATGGTGAGTTTGATAACAACCCGTCATTTTCCCTTTCTGTATTCTGGTGGTGGATGGTTTCAGGATGTGGTGCTTGTCTGGCATTCTTTTTTTGGGCTGGCAGAAGGGAAAAGCACTTTGCCGCGCGCCAGCGTGAACTGGCGCATCTCATTTATGAGTAGCTAATTACTCTCGTTGTCTGGCTCGGACTTACTGTCGTTGTCATCTTCCGGGCCGCCAAAAAAGAATTCGTAATAGAAATCAACGGCAAACTCGGTTTGTTCCTCAATGGTTGTTTGAACAGCCTCAACAAATAGCTTGGGCAACAACCGGTATCGAAGGGCAAGATCAGGTGGCTCTTGTCTGCGTCTTAATGTTTGTGTGGTATTACTATTACTGCTCAACCCGACATCTACGTTGTACTGTACTGTAAGCCTGTCATTGATACGCCCGCTTACTGACAGCTTGGTCGACCCACCGCCTGTACTGCTGGTGGTTCCAACGCTGAAATCTTCAATACCCAGGGCATTTCCAACCTGTCCCTGAAGCTTCTCTGTATTGGACAAACCAAAGCCAAGTAACAACGCGTTGTAGTTGGGTTCCGAAGAACTTGCGCCAGGACCGCGACCAGTTAACAGGTAAGACAAACTGTTGCTCTGGTTCATGGCAGGTTCTGAGAATAAATTTATATTCGGACTGTCGGCAGCCCCATCGATACGTATACCAGCTATGACACCGTCTTCGGTTTTATCCGGATCTCTGATGGCTTCAACCAGCAGCATGGGTTGATCAAGGGGGCCATTGAACTGCACCTCCCCTGTTTGGATAACTAAATCCTGCCCGTATGCCTGATAACGTCCATTAAGGATCTGAAGGTCACCGTATCCAACCATGGCAGGATGCGTGCGTACTTCGATACCCCCGTACAGGTTGGCTGTCAGGCCGAAGGCTTCCAGTTTTACTTCACCTTCTTTTTGCTTATCAATATTGACCATAACGGTAGCATCGACAATATCCAGTGGATCTTCTGGCGGAGGCTCGCCACGTAAATGTACATCTTTTGAAGGTGAAACAGCATTTTCTGGCAAGGCTTCAACTTCTATCCTGGCCCATGGAATGCCAACTTCACCGTTAACTTTTACGCTGTTCATTGCGAGTTCGGCAGTTATGTCAGGCGATACTCGCATACGGATATTGGGTTGATTAATCTGAAACTTTTGCCCTTTTAGTTTCACTCTGGAGGACAAGCTATCAACCCACTCCACGTCGCCGTTCAATGAGCCTTTTCCTCCTCCAAGTAAGAAAGAGCCCTCAAAGCTGGCGCGCTTGCCGTCAAAGTGGATGATTTGCTCCCAATCAGCGATATTCACGGGAGCATCTTCAATGTCGATAGTGCCATTCTTTAACATCAGGTCGCCACTGAGGTGTGGAGATGCAAGCGTTCCCTTTATCGCCAACTGACCGTTTAGGTTGCCAGCAAGCTCCCGTATGGTTTGTGAAATGGGTTTTAGCGGCGCAATGCGTACATTATCTACCTGAACTTCACCTGCTAGTGGGTAAGAAGACGTTTTCGTGTCAATGTTCAGTGTGGTGTTAATCGTACCAAGCTGTTCACTTTGTATATGGACATTTGTGTCCAGTACGTCATTTTCATAAGTACCCGTGGCCGACAAGGTGTCTGATGAAAGTTTCAATTCCTGGTTTGGTCCAAGAGTCCAGGTAGTAGGGGTCACACTGAGGTCAAAGGTGGCCTTCATTGGTGCATTTACGCCAAACTCTCCTATTGAATTGAAAGAAAGTTTGGCATCGGCATTGTCAGTAAAAGTATCTGGCAATAATTCGTGAACCCACAACCCTGCAGGAAGCGCCTTGCCGTTCACCACCCATTTAGTGCGTTCTTCCTTATGTAAGATGTCTTCAATACACAGTTGGCCTTGCTCTCTGGCTTCCCAGCAATGCTGAGATACTTTCATGCTTAACGGTTCTGTACGTACAGCAACACTAAATGGGTTCGTGAGTTGCCAGCGAGTGGTAAGCACGCCAAGTTCACTTGTGTTTATATTGGCTTTGTACTTTCCATCAGACCAGCCTCCCTGCATGGACAAGTCGATAAAATGCTCCGGGAGAGCCATATCCAGTGAGATTTCGTGGTTAGTGAGCGCTCCACTTAGTGCAACGCTACCATTTAGCTGTCCTTGCTCTGCCAATGTTGCGTTGAGCGCTGGAGACACTGCTATATCCTGCAACTTGATTGTTCCGTCGGCGACAGGGTCCTGCCATGGCCCCTCAGCCTTAATTTTGCCGCTAATTGCACCAGAGATATCCGGATACAATGTACTCGCCTCAGGGATATCGATATCTATGTCAGCGTTGATATATCGGGTGTTGTAGATTTGCGCGAGCACGCGCACAAAGTTTTCCTGCTGCTTTATTGCCAGGTTTGTTACTACGATGTCGTTGCTCTGGGAATACACAACGAAGCCAGTAGCTGAGAGCGGCGCTCCCTCTCTTTCTCCGGTGATGTCCAAATCGGTAACACTCACTTCTATACCCTGTTCAGTGAGCTGCATCAAGCTGGTAAATCCGCCGTTAATATTCTCGGGGCCCGCGTTCGACAAACGCTTTGACGAAATATTGGTAAGCGCTGTCTTGCCAAACCAGCTTACGGTTTCATTGAGAAACAAATCACCGGTATTGGTAATTTTCCCTTCCAGAATGTCAATTGAGAGGGCATTAACCGAAATTTTATCGCTATTTAGCGTTACGTTGGCAATCACTGGTACCGGCCCGATATCTTTTAACGAAGCACCGCTATCTGCAGTGAAAGTATAGCTTCCCATTTGCCCTTGCAGGTTTAAATCACCCTGCCAAAGCGTGCTCTGCTCCATGCCAATCATGGGCTGCTCGGGCCAATTTACGTTCAGCGTAAGTGGTAGCGTATCAGAAAGTAAGTTGGCCGTGCCGCGAGTGTGAACAGTTACCGTTCCTTCTGCGGAAATATCCAGGCTCAAATCTGCCAGGCTTCCTGTGGAGGTAAGGGTAACAACTTCTTCAATACCATCAGTTTCAATTACAGCGGTACTCTCTATGTCCAGAGGATAATTTTCACTAAGAACAACTTCCCCGGAGGTATCTATGGTGGCTTGGGTATGTTCCACGTGGAGCTTTGCCCAACTGAGCTTACTCTCTGCAATTGAGAGGCTTTTCCAGCGAATGATAGCAAGGTGTTGAGCACCGGTTGAATCAGGGTTTATGTGAATATCCTGAAAATCGAATTTACTGATTTCAACAGGAATGGGCGATTGTATTTCAGGTAAGTCGGGGGCATTGTAGCTCATTGCGTAGCTTACTTTCCCCTTGGGTTCTGGCGCGGGTTCAGGATCGGCGTCAACTAATGAGACAATAAGTCCGCTCGCATTCAGTGACGGCAATACAATTCTTTTATCTGCTTCCAGCTTCGTCTTTAGGGATGCCAGATGAACAGAGGCCGCCGGAGTGTCTACCTGTAAATTAGTTAAGCTGAAGTGCTCAAGCTTCACTGGCAGTGGCATAGAAAAAGGCCCATCACTGCCCTGTGTTTCCTCAGATTCAGGCATAGGCTGCTTTTGTTTAACCCGGATACCATCGATATTGATATATTCAATGCAAAGCTTTTTACCCAGGCTACAGCCAAGAACAATATTGACACTTGCACTTTCAGCAGACACCAGCCAGTAATCATCCTCCCAGTGCAATCCCTTAACTGCATAGTCACTCAGTAGGGAGCCTTCAATGTCGGTAATGGTTAATCCGTCGACTGCCCACTCTGCAACATTGCGAACAATCGGATTGCCTAGTGGACTAACAATTATAGCCAGCAACCCGAGGATAAGAAAAAGTGGCAACACCACTCCATACAGGGCAATGCGTTTGATCATAGCTCTGGCCCCAATACGAAGTGAATGCGCCAGCTATTTTCAAAGTCTGACAAACCTCTGGCGCCATAGACTCTTACCGGTCCGATGGGAGAAAGCCAATGGAAACCTGCGCCGAAACCAAAAGCCACGCCTTCATCAAAGTCATTGGTTGCCGTACCTGCGTCAGTAAAGACTGCTGCACGCCAGTTATCCGCAACGCGATAGGCATATTCAACACTGGTGGTAACAAGGTACTTACCACCCACCGAAACGTCGTATTGTTCTTCACCGGTTTCCGGGTCGATAACCACATCATCTTTCGGAGAAATATCGCGGTAGGCGAAGCCTCTGATACTTTGGTCACCACCGGCAAAAAAGCGCAGAGATGCGGGCACCCTGGAAAAGTCCGACGTTTCAATAGCGCCCCCTTCAGCTCTTACCATCAACCAGTGTTTATCAAGTGTGCGGATCATCGCCCCTTCAATAACTGATTTCGCATAATCAATGTCAGATCCCAAATCGGCCCGACCAACTTGCACGAAGGCTTGAAAATAAGAGCCTTTCGTTATGTTAAGCGGGTCATCTCTATTGAGATATCGAATAGCATAACCTGGCATCAACAACTGTGTGGTTTGCTCTGGATCTGCTCCTTGAGTGTATTTTTCTCTGAGGTAAGTTAGCGACCCGTCTTGTCGCCAGAATGAATCAGTTTCCTGCCAATAACGGTGGGACGCAATTGATAGTGTTTCTGCTTCCGTATCGGTATTGGTGTATTCAATAAACTGATAGCCAGCTTCAATGCTGAGGTAGTCGTTGGTGATATCCCCCATGGGAATGCGATAATCTACGGTTAAAGATTGTTCGGGCGAAGAGATAAATAATTCAGAGGAAACTGAGTGCCCCCGGCTGTTAATCCACGGGCGATCCCAACGGAGTCGCAACCTTGGGCCTGTGTCTGTAGCGGCACCTACACCCACATTGAAACTGTCTTTAGGCTTGTGTACCAAGGTTATTTCAATAGGAACAAGGAGGTTCTCTGCTTTACTGACTACTGGTCTTGCGATTACCCGGGAAAAATAGCCGGACTGGTTAAGTCTGCGGTTAAACTCAGTGAGCTTTGACGACGAATAATCTTCACCTGTTGAAAAGGGGGTTAGTCGCTTAAGAATTGCGGCTGATTTTTCATCACCAACAATCACGATGTCGCCGAACTTGTAGCGACTGCCACTTTGAGCAATGAGAACGATGTTTGCTTCACGCTCTTCTCTTACTAAGTCGAGACGTGTTACCTGCCAGTTAAAATCAAAGTAACCGTGAGATAAAGCATAATTGAACATGGCCGATTTGAAGCTTTCATAAACCGGTTGGTTCAACACATCGCCCTTTTTTAGAGCAAACCCGTTGTAGTTCTTACGAAACTCAGGATCAGCACGGCCCTGACCTATAATCTCCCGGGTGACATTGGCAACGGTTAAAGGCGTATTCAAATCAACGCGGAGTATGATATCGCCATCGTCCTCCTCTACCCGTGTTTCACTATTGTAATAGCCAAATGGCTCGACAGCGGTAGCGACTGTTTTTGCTATTTCATCCTGCCAGAATGGGTCAGACAGCAATGCATCACTTAAATCCAGGTTGTTCACATGTAACCTGATATTATCTTTAAGCGAGGGTTGTTCCACGCCTTCTATTTCCACCTCAATGGCACTAGCGGCCTGATTGAAACACAGCAATATCAATGCAAGCGTGGCGGCATATATTGTGTGGCGTTTACGTGTCAGTTTCATAGTGTCCGTTAAATAATTGCAACGTCACGAAATTTGGTATTTGCAACAGATGAACCTTTCAGGCAATGATAATAGTATTCGTTAAAGCGATGCAAAACGATCAGTAGGAATGCGCTGTCAATGATACACAATAACAGCTGAAGCGCACTGCTTTTTACCCTTTTGACTAAGGCGTAGGTTATAATGCGCTCAACGTTAATGAGCTACTAACCGGACATCTACCCTCCCCATGCAAAAAGGAAACATGAAAACCACGTCTCAACCAACCCTTGGACTTGTCGAATTTGTTGCTTTAATGGCACTCATGACATCACTCGTGGCGTTGAGTATAGATGCAATGCTGCCAGCGTTAAATCAAATTGGACAGGATTTACACGCAGCTGACTTACATGACGCGCATCTCATAGTGTCGATATTTTTCGGCGGCATGGCGCTCGGACAACTTTTCTTTGGCCCGTATTCCGATACTCGCGGTCGCCGCCAGGCTATTTTACTGGGGCTGGTGATTTTTGCCTGCGGCTCTGTCATTTGTATGTTCGCGGAAGATATGACAACGATGCTTTGCGGCCGGGTAGTCCAAGCTTTCGGTGTTTCCGGTCCCAGAATTGCGGCGATGGCAATCATCCGCGATTTGTATGTGGGTGACGGAATGGCAAAGGTCATGTCATTTATTATGATGGTCTTTATACTTGTGCCCATGATCGCCCCAATGGTTGGTCAGGCTGTACTGATATTTTTTACATGGCAGCACATATTTACCCTGTTCCTGGTAGCGTCGGTGTGCATTGCCATATGGTTTACCTCAAGGCAACCCGAAACCTTACCCGCAAACAAACGCAAGCCATTTTCTTGGGCAAAGTTGTATGAGTCCAGCCGGTTTATTCTTACCCACGGTAACGTGATGGGCTACACGTTTGCCATGGCCTTTATTTTTGGCGCTTTTCTTAGCTACCTGAGTGCATCTCAAACGATCTTTCAGGAGTATTACGATACCGGGCATTACTTCCCGTTTATTTTTGCACTGCTCGCTTTTTCAATCGGTGTGGCATCGTTTTTCAACGGCACAATGGTGATGCGTTTTGGTATGACTAAGCTGGTAAATTCAGCTTTAGTTGGTGCGGTTGGTTTTGCTGTCGTGTTTGCGACAACACTTTTTGCTTACAATGGGTTACCGCCATTAGTATTACTGATCGCAGAATTGTTTACGGGCTTTTTCTTTGTCGGGATACTGTTTGGCAACTTAAACTCATTGGCAATGCAGCCTCTGGGCAATATGGCTGGTTTGGGCGCTGCTATTATTGGGTCGCTTTCAAGTATGTTTTCAGTGCCAATTGCATTAACCATCGACAGCTTTCTCGCTGGTAACTTGTATCCTATAGGGCTGGGTTTTCTGTTTTTCTTTTCACTGGCGGCTGCCTGTGTCAAATTTGCTCAGTCAAAAGAGCGTGAGGCAACAACTGAGGAATGAAGGGAATAAAAAAGCCCGACCAAAATGGTCGGGCAAAAGGGCTTGGTTAAGCACCTAACGACAGAAATCGTTACACACCAATGATGGCTTTCATGTCCGTCATGTAACCGCGCAACTCTTTACCTATGGCTTCTACACCCGTGTTGCGAATAGCTTCATTTACTTCTACCAAACGACGGTTATCAACCTGGTTAGACGTTTCGCCCAAACCTTTACCGATAACACTGGTATCAATTGACGGCATAAATTTCTCACGCATCAGCGGTACAGCTGCATTTGCGAACAGGTAGTTACCGTACTCTGCAGTATCGGAAATAACTACGTTCATTTCATACAGGCGTTTCCGCGCAATGGTGTTTGAAATCAATGGTGTTTCATGCAGTGATTCATAGTAAGCAGATTCAGGCAGAATGCCAGCTTCAACCATTACGTCGAAGGCTACTTCTACACCGCACTTGATCATGGCTACTAATAAGATGCCATTATCAAAAAATTCTTGTTCAGTGATTTTTCCATCATACTTAGGCGCGTTTTCAAAACCAGACTGACCAGTCTCTTCACGCCACTTTAGTAGATTTGCATCACCGTTCGCCCAGTCTTCCATCATGGTACGGGAAAATTCACCGCTGATAATGTCGTCCTGATGCTTTTCAAACAGAGGGCGAAGTAAATCTGTCAACTCTTCTGCTAAATCAAAAGCTTTGATTTTTGCAGGGTTAGACAGTCTGTCCATCATGTTTGTCACACCACCGATTTTTAACGCTTCAGTGATGGTTTCCAGACCAAATTGTATAAGCGCAGCAGCGTAGCCAGCGTCCATTCCATCAGCTGTCATTTTTTCAAATGCCAGGATAGCAGCGGCTTGTTGCATACCACATAAAATGGTTTGCTCGCCCATAAGGTCAGATTTAACTTCCGCAACAAAAGACGATTCCAGAACACCTGCACGGTCACCACCAGTAGCGCTTGCCAGTGCTTTGGCGATATCCCAGCCTTCGCCTTTAGGATCGTTCTCTGGGTGAACCGCAATCAGTGTAGGTACACCGAAACCACGCTTATATTCTTCACGTACTTCAGTACCAGGACACTTAGGTGCACACATCACAACCGTGATATCTTTACGGATTTGCTGGCCTTCTTCTACGATATTAAAACCGTGAGAATAGCCTAATGCAGAACCTTCTTTCATCAGCGGCATAACCGCTTCAACTACGCTGGCGTGCTGTTTGTCAGGGGTCAAGTTGTATACCAGATCTGCGTCAGGAATAAGCTCCTGATAGGTACCCACTTTAAAACCGTTGCCTGATGCCCGCTGAAAAGAATCACGTTTTTCGTCGATTGCAGCCTGACGCAAAGCGTAAGCTACGTCCAACCCTGAATCTCTCATATTCAGACCCTGATTCAGGCCTTGAGCACCACAGCCGACGATAACCACTTTCTTGCCTTTCAAAAATTCACAGCCTTCTGTGAATTCGCTGCGTGCCATAAAACGACAGCGACCTAATTGGTCCAATTGCTGACGTAGAGATAGAGTATTAAAATAATTAGCCATAAAAAATTCCGAACATCATTAATCTAGTCACTATCGACGGGCACAAAGCCAGTCAATGACCTCGTCGATGACGACTTGTTGTGAATAATACGTGAACACATTTGTTTTGAAAAATGATATATTTGCAAAACAGTGTTTCATATTTTGCAATATTATGGATTTTCGGTCGTTACAATTATTCAATCATTTGGCTTCCAGTTTACATTTTGGTGAAACTGCAGAGGCTATGTATGTGTCGCCTTCCACGCTTAGCCGCGCTATACAAAGGCTTGAAGACGAGTGCGGCGTAACGCTACTGAAGCGGAATAATCGCTCGGTGGTGTTGACGCACGCCGGTCATAAAATGTTGTCCTTCAGTACTGACGTGTTAAGACAATGGGATGACATCCGTCGTGAATTGAAAGATGACAACGAAGCACTGCAAGGCGAACTCAGTGTTTTTTGCTCCGTGACTGCGAGCCAAAGTCACTTACCAGCACTGCTTAAAGCGTTTCGGGCTCGATATCCGGGGGTAGATATTCGTTTGGTTACCGGAGATCCAGCCCTGGCGAATACGAAAGTAAAGCAAAAGGAATGCGATGTCGCCATTGCTATAAATACGCCGGATTTTCCCACGGATATGACGTTCACGCCTCTGGATAAGGTACCGCTTGTACTCATCGCGCCAAGAGAATGGAGGTTGTCTGAGCTATCACATATCGACTGGCGCAAACATCAGGTAATCATGCCCGAACACGGCCCGACCAGGCGCATTGCTTACCACTGGTTTGCCGAACACGGGATCCGCCCTAACGTGTATGCTTCTGTCGGTGGTAATGAAGCCATTGTAAGTATGGTTGCCCTTGAGTGTGGCGTGGGTTTTGTACCTCAGGTTGTCCTCGATCATTCTGCCATGGCTGCGAGTGTTTCTAAGATCCAGGTATCCGATATCGAAGTCTATGAGCTAGGTCTTAGCTGTTTGCAAGCGCGACGACATGAACCCTTGGTAGACGCCTTATTTAGCTTGAGCTCAGCTGTTGTATAAGGCTATCTAAGGCACGATAACCAAGGGCCTCAGCAAGGTGGTGGCGGTTAACACCGTTATCACCTGACAAGTCTGCAATGGTGCGAGCCACTTTTAATGTGCGATGAAATGCCCGCATAGACAAACTAAGTTTTTCCGCCGCCAGTTGAATAAAATCAAGGTCTTGCTGTGATAACTTGCAACAATTAGCCAATGCCGTAACAGGAATATACGCATTTAAAACATCTTGTCTTTGTAACTGCGTTTTCCGGGCTCTCATGACTTTTTCTACCGGGTGTTTTATGTCGTCTGGTTCATTTTTGTCCTGCCATAAGCTCAGTTGATATTCTGGTAGGCGAGGAACTTCAACTTGTATATCAATACGGTCGAGAAGCGGGCCCGATACCCGTGATAAATAGCGTAGAATTTGATCTGGTGGCGTGCGGCCATCGTGAATATCACCTGTGGGACTTGGGTTCATTGCCGCAATAAGTTGGAACTTAGCAGGGTAAACTACGCTTGCTGAAGCACGAGAGATGTGAACTTCACCGGTTTCCAATGGCTCTCTGAGGACGTCTAAAGTACGACGGCCAAATTCCGGAAGTTCATCGAGAAATAACACACCATGATGGGCCAAAGACACTTCACCGGGTTGTGGCGATGCGCCTCCACCGGTAATTGCAACCGCTGATGCTGTGTGATGAGGAGAGCGAAAAGGTCTACTGGCCTGAATTTGCAAAACTGCACCACGTTGTTTTAACGAGTGTAATGCAGCAACTTCTAAGGCTTCCTCAGGAGAAAGCGGAGGCAGCATGTGTAGCAAGCGGCTTGCAAGTAGGCTTTTACCAGTGCCAGGGGGGCCTGTAAAAAGTAAATTGTGTGCACCAGCAGCGGCAATCATCAACGCCCGCTTGGCTTGATGTTGCCCTTGAATGCCATGCCAAACGTCGTCTTCGGTTGGTGCCTGACTGGTTAGCGCTACGTTTTTATCTTTAATCAAAGGCTCCGTGCCTGATAAGTGCAGGTACACCGCTAAAAGGGAATCGGCAGCGTACCGGGTCGCCCCTTCAACAATGGCGGATTCTCTTTGGTTTTCGAGAGGATGAAAAAGACTATTGCCCTGATTTCGGCAAGCAATCACTGCCGGTATGACACCGCTTATTCCACGCAGTTCTCCGGTAAGCGCAAGTTCGCCCAAAAACTCACAGCGCGCAACGGCTGCTTCGGTGAGTGTGCCGTGAGCAACCAAAATACCAATAGCGATGGCTAAATCGAATTGCCCACCTTGTTTCGCAATACTTGCAGGAGATAAATTGACAGTAATTCGCCGAGCCGGGAATTCAAAACCGCTGTTGATCAGCGCGCTTCGTACCCTGTCTCTGGCTTCTTTTACCGATGTTTCTGCCATACCAACAAGTTGAAAGGACGGTAACCCGTTTGCAAGGTGCACTTCCACCCTTACTGGCGGCGCTTCCATTCCACTGCCTGCCCGGGTATGCACCACGGCCATTCCCATTGTCGCCCTCCTGCTCTATCTCAATTTTTTGTATACACCCTTAATCGCAGTGTGTGAGATATTTTAAGCAAGAAAACAAAGCGGCAATACTGATCACAAGAAGGGTTATTCAGATTTAAAAACCGGTAGCTGCCAATGCCACCGCAACGCACCTAACCGCACCAATACTGTAACGATGACGGCAACTAAGGCACAAAACTGGGAGTCCAAGCCGCTATAGTGGAGGCACGCGTAGGCCAATCCGCCTAAAATACAGGTGATGGCGTAGAGTTCGCCGTTTAGCACTAAGGGAACCTCACGGCATATAACATCCCGCAGTAATCCGCCGAATACCCCGGTAATAGTGCCCATTGCTATGGCAACTGACATAGGTGAATCGTGAATTAACGCCTTTTCCATGCCCACAACGTTAAATAAGGCAAGACCAAATGCATCGGCAATAAGAAGGTAGTGGTATGGGAAGCGAGGGCTGAGCCTCAACCACGCAATAGTTACTGCTGCGGCTCCCAACGTTGAGTAAAGGTAGTCAGTGTCCTGAACCCAAAATACCGGAATGTCTAATACGATGTCGCGAAGGGTGCCACCGCCGATGGCGGTAACGGAAGCGAGAACCACTACGCCAAACCCATCCATCCTTTTTTGATAGGCCATAAGCGTACCTGAAATCGCACATACAGCGACCCCAGCTAAATTTATCCAATGAAACCAATCACCCATTACCACACACCGATATTCTAGTGTGCTTCACCCTACGTGAAGCACGGAAAACTTGTCAGACCCAACGCAAATTACTTGATTCTTAGCGTCGTTTCATGCTATTTCTTCACCCATTAGTTGAATTCTGGTCGGCCAGCCGGTTTTCACAGTGCTAAAAGCACGTACTAAAATTCCGAAATTTTCAAAAATCCAGTCAAAAACAGTACGCGTAGTGCTACCCTCATCTGTGACGATAAACAGAGTGGCAAAACCTTGCGTGGACAAGTGTGTCGGTTAGCTGACACCAGTGTAAACATTCTTGTCCGGCTGTCATAACAACCTTGATCTTGAGTTGGGCGGTTTCCCGCTGTCATGTATCATTCGTTGCAGACAAATGTCTTGTTACTTATTAAAAACAATTCAACAGTGTCAGGCAAACGCTCAGCCTGCCACTTAAAAGGAACAATCATGGCTAAGCAACCAGCAGAATATATTTGGTTCAACGGTGAAATTAAACACTGGAAAGAAGCAACCGTACACGTAATGACACATGCTATTCATTATGGCTCGTCAGTGTTCGAGGGGATCCGTGCCTATAACACACCAGACAAGGGAACCTGTGTATTTCGCCTGGATGAACACAACAAGCGCCTGTTCGACTCTGCAAAAATTTACCGAATGACAATTCCATATACGCTGGATCAAATTAATGAAGCCACTATGGACATCATTCGTAAGAATGAACTTAAGTCAGCATATATTCGTCCCATAGCTTATTACGGTGATATCGGCATGGGGCTGGCCGTACCTTTTGGCACTGAAACCGAAGTGGCCATTGCGGCCTTCGAGTGGGGCGCATACCTTGGTGAAGAAGCGTTGAAAAATGGTGTGGATGCCGGTATTTCTTCCTGGAATCGCTTGGCGGCAAACACCATTCCTACAGGTGCTAAAGCTGGCGGCAACTACTTGTCATCACAGCTTATTTCGATGGAAGCTCGCCGTCACGGCTACGGTGAAGGTATTGCCCTTGACCGCAACGGTTACATCTCTGAAGGTGCCGGAGAGAACATTTTTGTGATCAGAAACGGCATTGTGTCTACCACGCCTAAAACCGCTGCTATCTTGCCAGGTATTACACGCGACACCGTCATTACGCTGTTAAAAGAAATGGGTTACGAGGTCCGTGAAGAGAATATTCCCCGTGAAGCTATGTACTTAGCTGACGAAATTCTAATGTGCGGTACCGCAGCTGAAGTGACACCAGTTCGCAGCGTAGATGGCATTTCAGTCGGTAATGGCGCCCGCGGCCCTATTACTGAAAAAGTACAAGATATGTTCTTCGGCCTGTTCAATGGCAAAACGGAAGACAAATGGAACTGGTTGACACCGGTTTATAAGTAATTTTTAGCAATTAATTTAAAAACGGGAAAGTATTATGCCCAAGTTACGATCTGCAACCTCTACCCAGGGAAGAAATATGGCCGGCGCCCGTGCGCTCTGGCGTGCAACCGGGATGAAAGACAACGATTTTGGGAAGCCCATTATTGCGATTGCCAACTCTTTCACGCAGTTTGTGCCTGGGCATGTGCACCTCAAGGATATGGGGCAACTTGTTGCCCGAAGTGTTGAAGCCGCTGGCGGTGTAGCGAAAGAGTTCAACACCATCGCCGTGGACGATGGAATTGCCATGGGACACAGCGGCATGCTTTACAGCCTGCCATCCCGGGAAATTATTGCTGACTCAGTTGAATATATGGTGAACGCACACTGCGCAGATGCCATCGTGTGTATTTCCAATTGCGACAAAATTACGCCGGGAATGCTGATGGCTGCAATGCGGCTTAACGTGCCTGTGGTTTTCGTTTCCGGTGGGCCGATGGAAGCGGGGAAAACCAAGTTGTCCGATCAAATCATCAAACTTGATTTAGTGGATGCTATGGTTGCAGCTGCCGACGACCGGGTTAGCGACGACGATGCAGACAAAATTGAGCGTTCTGCGTGCCCAACCTGTGGATCCTGTTCGGGGATGTTCACAGCTAACTCAATGAACTGTTTGACGGAAGCCTTGGGCTTGTCGTTACCAGGTAATGGTTCGCTTTTGGCTACCCATGCTGACCGAGAAAACCTGTTCAAGCAAGCCGGTGCTCTGGCTGTTGAATTGTGTGAGCGTTGGTACAAGAACGACGATGAAACCGCGCTGCCACGAAATATTGCATCGTTTAAGGCATTTGAAAATGCCATGAGCCTGGATATCGCCATGGGCGGTTCTACAAATACCATTTTGCATCTATTGGCAGCAGCCATGGAAGGTGAAGTGCCGTTCACCATGGCTGATATTGATCGTCTGTCACGCAAGGTACCACACTTGTGTAAAGTTGCCCCTTCTACGCCAAAATACCATATGGAAGATGTTCATCGCGCTGGTGGCGTACTGGGCATTTTAGGTGAGTTGAACAAGGCCGGTTTGCTAAACAAAGATGTCCATCACGTTTTAGGTAAAAGCTTGCCTGAAGTCATTGAAGACTGGGATATTACTAAAGCAGACAACGAAAAAGCGCATACTTTTTTCCGCGCAGGCCCTGCGGGTATTCGCACAACTCAGGCGTTTAGTCAGGATTGCCGGTGGGATGAAGCCGATGCCGACCGCACAGAAGGGTGTATTCGCAGCATTGAGAACGCGTACAGCAAAGACGGCGGTTTGGCGGTATTGTACGGTAATCTTGCCACTGACGGTTGTATCGTTAAAACAGCGGGTGTTGATGAGTCTATTTTGAAGTTCACCGGCACGGCTAAAATCTATGAAAGTCAGGATGATGCCGTTGCCGGTATTCTCGGTGATGAAGTGAAAGCCGGAGACGTTGTCATTATCCGATACGAAGGACCACGTGGTGGGCCTGGGATGCAGGAAATGCTGTACCCAACCTCTTACCTTAAATCGAAAGGACTGGGTAAAGCCTGTGCGTTGATCACAGATGGACGCTTCTCCGGCGGTACCAGTGGTTTATCAATCGGTCACTGTTCACCAGAAGCCGCTAGTGGTGGTGGTATTGGCTTAGTTGAAGACGGTGACAAAATTGAAATCGACATTCCAAACCGTACTATCAACATTGCAATTTCTGATGAGGAACTTGCTCATCGCCGAGCCGCAATGGAGGCCAGTGACAAGCCATGGCGTCCGAAGGACCGTCAGCGGGAAGTGTCTTTATCACTGAAGAACTTCGCCTTGTTAGCTACCAGTGCAGATAAAGGCGCGGTAAGGGATCCGTCAAAGCTGGAAGATATATGACCGTTAGCCAACACGAGTATTTAAAGAAGATATTGCTGGCACCGGTTTATGATGTGGCTGTTCACAGTGAGTTGTCGGCCATGTCCAGGCTGTCTCAGTTGTTGGGGAATGATATCTACCTGAAACGGGAAGATCAGCAGCCGGTGAAGTCGTTTAAGTTACGTGGCGCGTATAACCGCTTGTCTTCACTTACGCCAGCGCAGCTCGAAGGTGGTGTGATTGCTGCTTCTGCGGGAAACCATGCACAGGGGCTGGCTTTTGGCGCGCGTAAGAAAGGTATACACGCGACCATTGTTATGCCGGAAACCACGCCTGACATCAAAGTGGATGCGGTGCGGCGCTTTGGCGGTAACTTTGTGAATATAGTGCTTCATGGCACCAATTTCGACACCGCCAGCAAGCATGCCCAGCAGTTGGCCGAGTCCCAGGGCTACACATTTATTCCGCCCTTTGATGATCCGGATGTCATTGCCGGCCAAGGTACCATAGCCAGAGAGTTGTTGGAGCAAAATCCCAATTTGGATATTGTGTTTGTTGCCATTGGCGGTGGTGGATTAGCCGCAGGTATCGCCGTTTACCTGAAGCAATTGAAACCAGATATCAAGATCGTGGGTGTAGAGTCAGAAGAGTCAGCGTGTTTTAAAGCTGCTATGGAAGCCGGAAGTATCGTAACCTTACCTTCGGTAGGCATCTTCGCCGATGGGGTGGCGGTGAAAACCATGGGCACCGAAACATTCAGGCTGTGTAAAACGCTTATCGATGAAACCATGACGGTAAGCAATGACGAAATTTGCGCTGCAATTAAAGATATTTTCGATGATACCCGAGTGATTGCGGAGCCTGCTGGGGCAATGTCCATTGCTGCTATTAAAAAATACTCAAAGCAGCACGGCTTAAAAGGCAAAAAACTGGGCGGCATTCTGTGTGGCGCGAACATCAATTTCCATACATTGCGGTATGTCTCTGAGCGTTGCGAATTGGGCGAGCAAAAAGAAGCTGTGTTTGCCGTCAAGATTCCAGAACGGCGCGGGGCGTTTAAACAATTTTGTGAGCTGCTCGGCGGAAAAGCGATTACCGAATTTAATTATCGGTACGCCAATGATACCGATGCTCATATCTTTGTAGGTGTTAACCTCAAAGGTGGTAAGCCCGAATTTGCTGAGCTTAGTACGTCACTGAGCAGTCAAGGCTATGATTGTTTCGATATGTCTGACAACGAATTGGCGAAGCTGCACGTTCGTCACATGGTTGGAGGCAGGCCTCCCGCTCTGCTCAATGAAGTGATGTTCACTTTTGAATTTCCTGAGCATCCCGGTGCATTGTTGAAATTTTTAAATACCTTGGGAGAGCGCTGGAATATTACGCTGTTTCACTATCGCAACCATGGTGCTGCGGAAGGGTTAGTACTGGCTGGTTTTGATATTCCGCCGGAAAGTCGGGAGGCCTTTGACACGCACCTGAATCAATTAAATTACCAACATCAGGACGTAACAGAAAACCCTGCTTATCGTTTTTTCTTGTCATGAGTCGGTTGTAACTACAATAGCAAAGGGCGCGTCGCGCCCTTTTTTTATTGGTTAAGGATACTGTAATACTATCACTTCAAAGCGTCGGTTAACTGCTTAGCAGTGAATACCTGAACAGTATCCTTGACCGGCCCTTTAGAGCCTTGTGTTCCGCCAACCAAGTACACATTGTCTTTGACAGTTACCGCTTTGCTGTGACGTACACCCATTACCGGTAACTCAATTTGACGCCATTGTTTCGTGATGAAGTTGTACGCCCATACAACGTCCAGCGCGTCATAATCACCAAAAGATAACAGGTAGTTGCGCCACACTGTTGTGGTGTGAGCACTCAGCGCCATTGGCAAAGCGGGTAAGCTTGTCCAAGTATTGGTGTTAGGGTCAAACTGTTCAAATACGTCGAGCTTTTGATCACCGGTGTAGCCAGCTACCACATAAATTTTTCCCTCATACACAACCGCGCTGGTGGCTTTGCCTGTGGGCATAGGCGGCGCTAAAGACCAACTGTCAGCAGCTATATCGTAGACAGACATGAGGCTGGTTCGTTTCATTTCTTTGGTTTCCCAGTCTCTGTGAGCCCCACCCATAACATAAATTTTGTCACCTATGCGTACTGCTGTATTGATACGAGTTGGGTATGGCAAGGGAGCGGCTTCTGAGACAGTGCGCGTTTCGGTGTTGAATATTTCAACGCGATTTTCGAATTTACTTTGTATGCCGGTACGGGAAATCCCGCCAATCAGGAATATATGGTTGTTGCCGTCAGCGACAGCAGAAAAGTATCGCCGGGGCAATATATGTCCTTTCAGTACCTGACTATTATTAGTCGCCAAATCAACTATTTCTATATCATCACGAAGGCCATATTCATTGCTGCCGCCGAAAGCATAAATTGCTTGGGTATCGGCTGTAACACCAGCACCATAGCGAGGGTATTCTAATTTTAGTACCTGACTTGATGATTCCATAGACGTGGTTGCGGTGCTGGAACATCCGCTGGTAACAGCAAGCAACCCTGTTGTCATTAACGTAATGAATATTTCTCTACACTTCCCTTTAAACATAACTATTCCTTTAAATTATAAGCAGATTATTACCATTACATACACAACCGTATTACTTAACATTGAGAATCAACATTCTGTAAGTGTTGCGTGATTTCTGGTAACACCAGGGTTAACACGTCCTGCCTCAACGCATCTGACTCTTCACAATACTTCAGGCTACCGTCTTCAGTAGAATCAAGCCAATGGTTCTCTCGCAGCGCAGATATGAAGCTGGACAGAACGTTCTTGTCATAAAACTCGGGGGAACTCATTCCATAGAGTGTGGATAATCGTTCAGCTACCTGACGGCTGGTTTTTTCCAGGTTGTTGCGACTAATAACCCGTTCGCGGGCCATAATGGTCAGCACCACCGCATAACGCTGGAAAGTCTCCTGCATACAACGGCTAAGTAACCACGCTGAATGGAAGGTTCGCTCTGAGGAAGGTGGTGGGAATAACTGGCCACTGTCCTGAAGTACCAGTAACCCTTGCTCGACCATGTTGTTAATCAGCTCATCGGTATAGGTGAGAGCAGCATCCTGCGTCATATAAATAAACAGTTCTTTTTGCAGCAATGGGTAAAGCGCAGCCATTAAACGTAACACCTCGTGTCGGTGTATGCCTGGTCTGGAGAAAACCGCAGCCTGAATCACTCCAGGCAATGCAAATAAATGAAGAATATTATTGCGATAGTAAGTTAAATAAACAGCGGCATCCTTCAAAGGTGCGACCAATGTACCGTATCCATCCTGGGATACGTTAAACCTTTTCAGTGCCAACGTTTCTTTAAGCATAGTTTTGGCACTGATGTCCGGAATGGTAGCATCGTCTGAGAACGGAGCCTGCTTAAGCAATGTCAAATAATTGCCCATGGCGCGGACAAGTTCTTTTTCCGTCATGGTTTGTGTCTTTGAAGAAAGCAGGCATAAGGAAACCAGTGCCATACCGTTAATGGCAGCATTGCGGTTGATCCGCAACATCACCTCATTAGCGAGCTCATTTACCATAGGTGTCAGCCATGCTGGCTTTTTATCCATATCGGCAGGCAACGTTTCCCGCCAATCCGGTACGGTTTGCTCTAAAAACTGATTTAAGTGGATGGGTTCGCCGAAATTTACGTATCCGTGTCCATAGTCGCGCAATTTTTTAATCGCTGAGAAAACCTGAAGGTTAGATTCTTTTTTCTTTCCACTACCTTTAAGTTCGCTTAGGTAGCTTTTTACTTCCATGACATTTTCGTACCCGATGTACACAGGTACGATACTGACCGGGCGTTTTACACCTTTGAGTACTGCCTGCATTGTCATGGCGAGCATTCCGGTTTTTGGTGGGATTAAACGCCCTGTTCTGCTGCGGCCACCTTCAGGGTAATACTTGACTGAATAGCCCTTGTTGAAGAGTAGCTCAAGGTATTCTCTGAAAACTGCAGTATAAAGCTGATTGCCTGCAAAACTCCGGCGAAGAAAAAATGCGCCACTGCGACGAAAAATGGGGCCTGCTGGCCAGAAGTTCAGGTTGATCCCGGCAGCAATATGGGGCGTTACCATACCTTCGTGATAAATTACGTATGTCAGTAACATGTAATCCATGTGGCTGCGGTGACACGGTACATAAATAATCTCGTGGCCATTCGCTGCCAGTTCGCGTATGCGCTCCGCATGGCCAACACTAATACCATTATAAATTTTATTCCAAATACGGGTGAGAATGCGATCGCCAAAACGGATTAGTCCTTCACGGTAATCAGCGGCAATTTCGTTAATATACTCTTTGGCGGTTTCCCGGGGATCTTCGGTCTTTTTCTTGCCCTTTCTAGCGTGCTGAGATTCATACATGGCTTCCTTCACGCTTTCTGAGCCCAATATGGCATTGTATAATTCCTGGCGCTCAAGAAGTGTAGGACCCGTCATACTCTGACGTTTTCGATGAAAGTGAGTACTTGCTACGCGTATGAGTTTGTGAGCGATGGATTCGTCGCTACCCCGCTGAGTTGACATTTCTCGCGCTGATACGGCTTTGCTAAAGTTTATGAAATTATCACGGCCCAGAAATAGCACTATGAATAATTTTCTAAGCCAGCTTGGAGAAGCGTGATGGGCAATCAGGTCGCTCAGTCCCGGCGTGCCTTTACCTGGCGCTCTACCCCAAGACACAAACACGGGGACCACTTGTACGTCGACATCGTGATGATCCCGGTGAAGATGAAAAAGACTGGAGAACACTGAATCTACATCTGTATGGGAGGCGGTTTTTACAAACAGAGGTTCTGTTTTTCGTAAAAAAACGCTACTGGGATACGTTTTGCCCGCCACCGAGATCTCAGACGTGGGGCTGGGTAAACCTAATCTCTCCGTTGTCATGCGCAAAGCAAGTTGATCAGTAACGGAATTTGTCGGTAGCAAATAAATAATAGGCTTGCTTTTGTCTATACCCAGCTCAGATTCTACATTGGCTGGAATACTGTGATCTTTGACTAAAAGCTTAACGGGATAATGAAACACCGACAGCAGCGTTTTGCGCATCCACGACATGAAGAGTAAATCCTGTATTATGAAAACCGGCGTAGTTTACCACACTTATACGGCGATCCAGATGAACTAAGGTAGGAAAGTCATGATAGTGTCTACGTGAGGAACTGTCACGATTCTAACATGACAGTTCAATGAATTTTCTTCATAGCCCATCCGCCGGCAGTGGCCAGTACCGTTGTTGCGAATGTTCCCCACATCCAGTCTACGATTGTCATCGAAAGTGGCCAATGAGCCAGTATAGAGTAGCAAGTGAGGTTATAAGTTCCGTAAGCAGTTGCACCAAGTACAAAACCTGCGACACTGGTGCGGATCAGGTTTTGGTTCGCATAAGGGCGTATAGCCAGAAACACTATAGAAGCGCAGTAAAGCACGTAGAATACGAGCCAAGGCCAGGCAATAAAGTTATCTCGTAGCAAGCCAGCAAAGGCAGATTGATACCAAGGCATAGCTAAAACGCCCAGCCATAAGCCGTCGAGAACAGCGAACAGAGCCAATACGACGAAATACGCTGTGATATTTGCTTTAATAGATGTTTTCATAACCAAATAAACGCGTCTCATACAAGAAAAGTTCAGTTTAACTGTCACGATAGCGTGCTTTGTAACAAACTTGGACCATAATTGAACTATCACCCGAACGCGATCACCGATTAGAGGTGAGTGAAAAGTAAGGAAAAGCGGGGACAGTATGCAAAGAAAACTATTTGAATTCGGTGATTTATTCTGGGTTCCTGAATTTTACCACGCGTTTTTGCGCCGCTTTATGGGCGCGCTGTACAAAATCTTTGGCTACCACAAACTCTGGATGCCAGAGCTGAATGCTTTCATCGAAAAATCTGGCGGCAAGGTACTCGACCCCTGCGCCGGAAGTGGTTATGTAGATGCGCTGCTCATTAAAGAGATGAAACAGCAAGACATTAAATTTTACCTGTCGGATTTTATGATCCACAAAAACCCGGAATTCAGAGAGCACATCAATAACCTCGGAGACTCGCGTATTCACTATTTAGAGCAGTCTATTGATGTGCTGCAGGACAACCCGGATTTTCGCTGCCCGAAAATTTTTATCAACGCTTTTCATCATTTCGACGATGAGCAGGTCGCTCAAATATGTAAACTCAATTTGTCCCACGGTGATGACATCTTGGTACTTGAGTACTGCGACAATGCATTTGTAAGCTATCTTTCTATGTTATTCGGCCCCCTTATCGCAATGATTTTGCTGCCCTTTATTACAGAGCGGCGACAGTTGCTGGTAACGGCTGTGTTCACCTATCTAATTCCAATTGTCCCCGTGATGTTACTGTGGGACGGTCTCGTATCTAATTTGCGCTGCTACTCTCATCGTTCACTGAAGAAGATAGTACACAATGCGGGTTTCACTTCTGCGGAAGTTAAAACCACATTCCGACGCAGCTTGCTTTACCCTGCGGGGGTTACTTCCCACCATATTGTTGCATCACCAGAAGCGAAGAAATCGTGAGATTGTTTTTGATTCTGTAAATTGATTGCTTGCTGTCGGTAGTAGTTAAGAGTGAAATATTGGGTCACGGAAAATCAATAGGTTAGTAGCCGTTTTCAAGTTAAGAAGTTTGCTGGTCCTCCATTTTTTCCGGTTAAGATAGTTTTAGATTGTGGGTTGATGAAAATGCCGTCTTTTAGGAGATATGGGTATGTAGTGGTCAAGTCATTTTGGTCACTATAATAAGCAGGTTGGCCGGTTTTGCCTCGACTGCCTATAGCGAATACTTTACCGACCACTTTCAAAGTAAAAACCGTGATTATCAAAAGTGAATACCGTTGAGATACATGTAACCCACTGATAAAGTAACGATTCATAATGAAAATAAACGGAAAAGCTCTATGCAAGGACGACATCTTAAGTGGTTAGTATTACTTCTCGCATTAACCACTTTACTGAGCGGATGTGGAGCGACCAAGGTCTCTGCGCAAAAACAGGATGACGATCGCCTGTCCACTAATCAGGAGGGATATCTGCTGATTGGTCTGGTGAACAATTACTCTCTCGATGCATTGTATATTTGGGGTGAAAAAGACCTCAAGCTAACACGAGAGGATCTCTCTGCCGGAGAAAATTATATATTAATCCCGGTTCCTGCAGGTAACTATCGGTTGGGTCAAATCAATTATAACTTCTACTTCAGGACCAAGCTTGAAGACGACATATGGCAATTTACAATTACCCCCGGACAAATCAATTACATCGGCCATTTAACCGTTAATCGCCCGTCTTTTTGGTTTTTCGCCAACGATGTGGAACTAAAAAACCAAGCCGCTGGCGCACAACTCTATATGGAAGAGTACTTTCCGGGCCTGTTAGGGGAACGCTCATTGGTTTATGCCGGCCCCGGGGAAGACAAGTTTTACCAGTTCATAGAACAGTTGGAGGCCACCGATGAATAAATGGCTGTTGGTTTTACTGTTTTTATCGTGTAATGCGCTGGCACAGATTAAAGAAAACAAGGTTGAGAGCCCGGTTCCGGCTTCCAAAATTTTCTCAAATCAGCAATTTAGATCACCAAGTTTATCTCCTGATGCCAGCTACGTGGCGGTATTTGAATACCATGAAGACAACTCCCGGGTTGGCTTGATTGATCGTAAAACTGACAATTTTATTCCCCTTGCTGACCTGGGTGAAGGCGGCCAGCTTGCCGAGTATTTCTGGCTCACCGCTAACCGTCTGTATCTTGAAGTATCGGTATTTGTTAACGACCGTCGTGTTAATGTGATGACCATCATTGAAATTAGTTTTAATGAAGACGGTACCCCTTCTTTCACTTCTCACCGAATTCGTCACAGCGGATATGTGCTGGGGCGCGCCTATTCCGAGCCGGAAAAACTGGTGTTTGCCTATAAGCCGCCTAAAGGCGATACCGAGATCTATGTGACTGACCCCATAGCGCTGTCTCAACCAGACTGGAAAGGACGAAATGAAATACACGACCTTATTGATGAGGCCGCGTTTTACTTTTATGACTCACCATCAGACCAATTACTGGGCTTAAGCTACGATAGCGAAGCAGAGACATTCACCCTGCAATACCGCGCTTTGCATGATTCTGAATGGCAAACCCTGCTGGAAGATTTTGATACTGAATACACCTTCAAACCCATGGGTTTTATCGACAAAAACAACCTGGCGGTACTCAGTGATATTTCTACCGATAAAATTGCACTTTACCGGTATAACATCCCAACTAAAACCTTTAGTGAAGTATTGTACGAGCATGAAAGTTACGATTTGATCTCAGCCGAGGTTAGTTATGAAACTGGTCAACTTACCTCAGTTTCTTACTACAAAGGCGGCGAGCTCACTGTGGAATATCTCAACTCAGTGCATGGTTACCGCCAGTCAGTACTCAATGCTAACCTTACCGGGCGAAATACGGTGCTGGTTGATTACAGTGCTGAAGCCGACGTATATATTGTAGCGGCCTATGCTGCGGATGCACCGGCTGATCTCTACGTTTATGATGTGCAGGCAAAAGTCGCCAGATTGTTATTTTCTGTACAACCCGAGTTAGATGGATATGTTTTTTCCACAGCCCGGTTAATGACCTTTGAGTCTGCTGATAACCAGATAGAAGCCTATTTTTATCCTGCGGTCGGCAAGTCCAATGAGGTACTCCTCGTAATGCCCCATGGCGGACCGGTTGGCGTGCGGGATACCGCTGAATTCAACCGCGTAGTCCAGTTTTACACTACCCGTGGTTATGCCGTATTACAGGTAAACTATCATGGCTCTTTTGGATTTGGCAAAGCCTTCCGTGAAGGTGGTGTAGGAGAAATTGGTCAACAGATCGAACAGGATATCGTACAAGCCATTAAGCAGCTTGAACAACAACACACCTTTAAAAACCGTTGTGCAATAGGGGCCAGTTACGGTGGTTATTCGGCGTTAATGCTGAGCATTTTACATCCCGACCTGGTTGACTGTGTCGTCGCTCGATTTGGGGTATATGACCTGCCGCTGATGTTCAACCAGAGCAACCTGAAAACCAGCGAAGAATGGTTAGAAAAAGTCGAAAACACGGTTGGTGAATACAATGAGGACTTGTTTACTATTTCACCTCTGTATCTTGCCGACAAGATCACCAAACCTTTGCTATTAACCGCAGGTTATAACGACGATGTTGCAGCATTTGAGCACACTCAGCGCTTGGATTATGTTTTAACCAAGCTCGGTAAACCCTTTGAACACGCATACTACAAACGCACCGGACATGGCCACTCTCGTTGGAGCGGCGATCAGCATGAGCACGTTATGATTGATGATTTTATTCGTCGCCAGTTGTCTATCGCACCACTAGGCATTGAAGAAACGTCTGAAGAAGAACAAAAATTACTCACCGAAGATTTGTTGTTAGTCGCCAATGGTTTTTTTGGCCAGTACCGCGTTGATAGAGACGAAAAACGGGCTGCATATTTTTACCAACAGGCGGCCGCTACCGGTCAACCTGAAGCCATCTATCGGCTGGCACTGAGCCAGTTAAACGCCAGAGAATCGGTGACGCCGGTGTCCGACAGCATTACTTTATTAACCCAGGCCGCAGACCTGGATAATGCCGATGCTGCATATCAACTAGCATACCGGTATTTGCTCGATTACAGGTTTGACGCCCCGCAACCTGCACTTGCCAAACCTTATCTCGATAAAGCCATTGCTTTAGAAGAAGGTTACCGCACCACACTTTTAAAGCTGTTATGGGATTGCGTTTGGGCAGAAGACGGTCCAACGAATTGCCTGACTGCATTAAAGGCGCTGCCAGAAGACGAGGATGATCAATACCAGCACCTACAACATGAAATTATTGCAGAAATGGTGTCCAGATTTGCAGGCGTTCAAGAAAGCCTTGAGGCGTTATTAAAGGAGTTTTCAAACATTTCGGCCAGTACCACAACAGTTGATGTAGTCAACAGTGGAGTGCTAAGTGAGCTCGCCAATGGCGAAGAAGGATTTACCTCAGTTGAAGGCCATAGTTTAGAGCCGGGAGATAAACTCGCGGTGCGCTTTAAAGTTGGCTCAGGCGCCATGTTCAGAGCCGTCGATGAAGCCCTCGGCATAGTAGCTGAATGGCAAGGTGTTCAACCAAATGGAGAGGTGATTAGGTTAGATCGTACCTTTTTATACGGCCACCCCAGAGCCCACCAGTATGGTAAGAAAACGCCATGGCAAAGCGCCCGTAATCTGAGTACATATGATCTGCAATTCACCGCGATTAAACTGGTGTTAAAGGACATCTATAGCCAAGTCCAACTCACCGTCACCTTTACTTTGCACTAGGGTGTGTTGATCTTTGCTGTACACTTTAGCAGCAGTGCATAGCTGGCAAGTGTACGCCATTTATGATTATAGACGATCTGGTTATGGCACGTGCCGGAATCAAGAGCAGAGTGAACTGAATGCCTGATCCTTGTCTGTAATCGAGTTTAATGTTGCTGGAATTTCTTCGTACTAAACTGGAACCCACACATTGTTTTTACTTGTGTAAAACACTGAACTGTATATACTTACAGAAACTGTATAGAAAGACAGGCTGTTTATGCGTCCACTTACACCCCGACAAACGGAAGTTTTAGAACTTATCAAAACCACCATGCTGGAAACCGGCATGCCCCCAACTCGTGCAGAAATTGCCAAACAACTGGGTTTTCGTTCTGCTAATGCAGCTGAAGAGCATTTGAAAGCGCTGGCCAGAAAAGGGGTGATTGAGATCCTTGCTGGAACATCCCGTGGGATTAAACTCAATATTCCGTTAGAAGCCGAGAATGAAGAGGATGCAGGTTTGCCGCTTATCGGAAGGGTGGCAGCTGGCGAGCCAATCCTGGCTCAGGAGCACGTAGAAATGCATTATAAGGTCGATCCTGATCTGTTCCATCCCAGGGCTGACTTTCTTCTGCGTGTAAATGGTATGAGTATGAAAGATATCGGCATTCTTGATGGCGATTTACTCGCAGTTCACAGAACAACCGATGTTCATAACGGTCAGGTAGTTGTGGCTCGGGTTGATGAAGACGTAACAGTAAAGCGGCTTGAGAAGAAAGGTCGTGAAGTGTGGCTGCACGCAGAAAATGATGATTTTAATACTATTAAAGTCGATTTAGCCTCTGAGCCTTTTAACATCGAAGGACTGGCTGTTGGCGTTATTCGAAACGCTGATTGGATGTAGCGACGTATTTCTTCAGAACAGTTATCAAAAGGCAGCGTTAGCTGCCTTTTTTATGGGCAGAATACGGCGGATGCCGATTGCTGCGTTGCCAATTTACACAAGACAAATATCACCATAGTTTCAAAACGTCAGTGAGGAAACTCGCCTTGTATTGCAGTTTTTATTGCTGGACGTGCTTCGGCTCACAGTAGTGCTCAGTACTTACAATTACGGCCTGTATAAATTCATTCAATGTAGTAAAACGGTCTACTGCCGATGAAAACAAAGCCTCACTGCTTTTTTTCGCAGTAAAACCTTCGTTTTACCCACGCATTGCACAAAGATGGTGCTTTCTTAAAAGAAACCTCACAAGCGTTGATAATTCAATGGTCTGTCTAAAAAACATACAAAACATTCGATAAATCAGAATTCAATAGCAAGAATTACAAATCCACACCCCGCTCAGGCGCTGTCTCAGAATGTGATAAGCGCAGATTAATCATTAAATTCTTAATGAAAGACTAGACAAACCATTAAATCTGTTTAATTCTTATACTGTTGTTTACAATAAAATAACAATCCAGGATAAATATTAACAACCAGGATGGTCTCAATGTCAGGGTCTTGTGAAGCGGCATTACACATGACCCTCCATCACGGAGGTGTTGAGTGAGAAAACGCAGAAGTATAGCAACAAGGGTTTTGGGTGCGGCAACGGTATTGTTGCCCTGGCAAATCCTTGCTCAAACGGCGTCCACCACAGAGCGAGCAGGTCAATTGAATCTGCGCCAGGGGGTCACTGATATTAGCGGACAGGTTTACGACCTGCATATGCTGATGTTCTCAATTTGCGTAGCCATTGCTGTGGTGGTTTTCGGCGCGATGTTTTATTCCATTTTGAAGCACCGAAAATCCAAGGGCGCGAAACCAGCTCACTTTCATGAAAATGTGAAAGTGGAAATAGCCTGGACAGTCATCCCTTTTCTTATCTTAATTTTTATGGCCGTTCCGGCTGCTAAAACCCTCATCGCCATGGAAGATACCACAGAACCCGATATGACCGTGTTAGTCACTGGGTCACAGTGGAAATGGCATTATCAATATATGGACAGTGATGTTTCGTTTTACTCGTTAATGGCTACCCAGCAAGAGCAAATTCAAAATAAGTACGAGAAAGGCGAGAACTACTTGCTTGAAGTTGATCGCCCCCTGGTCATACCTACAGGCCAAAAAGTCCGGTTTTTGATCACCTCTGATGATGTCATTCACTCCTGGTGGGTGCCTGATTTTGCGGTGAAAAAAGACGCGAACCCTGGCTTTATCAATGAAGCCTGGACCAAAGTAAATGAGCCGGGAATATACCGTGGCCAATGTGCAGAGTTGTGCGGAAAAGATCATGGGTTCATGCCTGTGGTTGTCGTTGCTAAAACCCCTGAAGACTACAAAGCCTGGATGACTGAGCAGGAAGACATTGTCAGAAAAGCCAAAGAAGAAGAGCAGCGCTTGTTGGCGATGAACATGACAATGGATGAGTTAATGACGGTTGGAGAAAAGGTATACAACACTACCTGTGCAGCTTGTCATATGCCCAACGGAGAAGGCTTGCCAGGTGTTTTCCCTCCATTGAAAGGTAGCGCGATGGTACTGGAAGATCAGGCTGCCCATATCAACATTGTGTTAAACGGGAAAGCGGGCACAGCTATGCAGGCCTTCGGAAAAATGCTGTCGCTGAAGGACATCGCGGCGGTTGTGACCTACGAGCGTAATGCTTGGGGAAATAATACCGGCGATATTGTTCAGCCCAAAGACGTTAACGCAGTTGCCACGGGTAAGTAGGAGCGAACTATGAGTAAAGCGACAGACACGTTAGTAGCAGGCGGTGACGCTATGCATGACGACCATCATCACGGCGCACCAAAAGGCCTGATGCGCTGGGTACTGACTACCAATCACAAAGATATCGGTACTTTGTACTTGTGGTTTGCATTTATCATGTTCCTGGTGGGCGGCGCAATGGCGATGGTGATCCGTGCAGAACTCTTCCAACCAGGTTTACAAATAGTTGACCCTAACTTTTTTAATCAGATGACCACGGTTCACGGGCTCATCATGGTCTTCGGCGCGGTAATGCCCGCCTTCACCGGGCTGGCAAACTGGCTTATTCCTATGATGATTGGTGCCCCGGATATGGCGCTTCCCAGAATGAATAACTGGAGCTTTTGGATCCTGCCATTCGCCTTTGCCATTTTGTTAGGCTCATTGTTTGTGGAAGGCGGTGGTCCGGCTTTCGGCTGGACTTTTTATGCACCTTTGTCGACTACCTACAGCAGTGACAGTACCGGATTGTTTGTGTTCTCTGTGCACATTATGGGTATTTCGTCCATTATGGGTGCCATTAACGTCATCGTGACCATTTTCAATATGCGTGCGCCAGGCATGACGTGGATGAAAATGCCGCTATTCGTGTGGACATGGCTTATTACGGCATTTCTGCTTATTGCCGTAATGCCTGTACTGGCTGGTGCAGTAACCATGGTGCTCACTGATAAATTCTTTGGAACCAGTTTCTTCGACGCTGCAGGGGGCGGCGACCCGGTTATGTTCCAGCATATATTCTGGTTCTTTGGGCACCCTGAAGTATACATAATGATTCTGCCAGCTTTCGGTATTATCTCTCAAATTGTTCCCACTTTTGCCCGCAAGCGCTTGTTTGGGTATGCGTCTATGGTCTACGCAACTGCCTCCATTGCGCTGTTGTCGTTTATTGTGTGGGCACACCACATGTTCACTACCGGAATGCCTGTATTTGCTGAAATGTTTTTCATGTTCGCCACAATGCTAATTTCAGTGCCAACAGGGGTGAAAGTCTTTAACTGGGTAGCCACCATGTGGCGAGGGTCTATGACTTTCGAAATTCCAATGATGTTCGCCCTGGCTTTTATTGTGCTGTTTACCATAGGTGGTTTGTCGGGGCTCATGCTCGCCATCACACCCGTTGATTTTCAATACCACGACACCTACTTCGTGGTAGCGCATTTCCATTACGTACTGGTAACCGGCGCCATATTTTCCATCATGGCAGCAGTTTATTACTGGTTGCCAAAATGGACTGGGAAAATGTTTGATATAACTTTAGCCAAGTGGCACTTCTGGTGCTCGCTGGTATCGGTGAACGTGTTGTTCTTCCCTATGCACTTTGTGGGTCTGGCAGGAATGCCACGGCGAATTCCCGATTACTCCCTACAGTTTGCCGACTATAACCAGTGGATCAGTATTGGCGGTTTCGCATTCGGATTGTCACAACTTATCTTCCTGGCTCTTGTTATAAAAGCCTGTAAAAAGGTGGGTGATCCGGTTTCCGACCAGGTATGGGAAGGCGCAGAAGGTCTGGAGTGGGAAATCCCCTCACCGGCTCCTTATCATACGTTTGAAACACCACCTGTTGTGAAGTAAGCAGTGAGTACGCAGTCGGCGCAAAATCAATCACTAACCATTCGACTACTCGTGGTGGTCGTGGCGATGTTTGGATTCGGTTTTGCGCTGGTTCCGCTTTATGACGTGTTTTGCGATATCACCGGCATTAACGGTAAAACAGAGAACCAGGCAGCCGTTTGGAAAGACGTTCCTGTGGATGAAAGCAGAACAGTGACTGTGGAATTTATTACCCGCACAAATACTGGGATGCCGTGGGAATTTCGCGCAGAAACTAAGCGTGTGGAAGTGCATCCGGGGGAAGTCAATACGGTGTCGTTCTATGTGAGGAACCCCGCGGGTAGTGAAATAATCGCGCAGGCTATTCCGTCTGTGAGTCCCGGTCAGGCTGCACTCTATTTAAATAAAACAGAATGTTTTTGCTTCAATCAGCAACCTTTGCAGGCCGGACAGGAAACTTATATGCCCATGTCTTTCTACGTCGATACAAACCTGCCCGAAGACATCAGCTATTTTACATTGCAGTACACCCTTTATGACGTGACAGCCAGAGCGGCTGATCTCGCCGAGAAAGAGAACCCTTATTTACGTCAGTCCGCCAGCGGTAGTCGCTAGGTGGGCAGAAAGGAGAGTTATGATGCAACAAGAGTATCAGCGCTACTATGTTCCAGCACAAAGCCCCTGGCCCATTGTGGGGGCAGTAGCTTTATTCCTCATCGCCGTTGGCGCAGCCAATACTGTTATTGAAAGTAGTAAAAGTGAATCAGGGTATGGCGTGCATATCTTGTCGCTGGGGATCCTGACGTTACTGGTGATGTTAGTGGGTTGGTTTAAAAACCAAATCGACGAATCCATGGGAGGACTTTACAGTGACCAACTCGGCCGTTCATATCGACAAGGTATGAGCTGGTTTATATTTTCGGAAGTCATGTTTTTTGCTGCCTTTTTCGGTGCCTTGTTTTATGCCCGTATGATCTCTGTACCCTGGCTGGGTGGTGCCTCGAATAACGCCATGACCAATGAAGTTTTATGGCCGGGTTTTCAAGCAATCTGGCCTTTGGTAACTACGCCTGGCGGCACTACAACCCAGGAAATGAGCCCGGCGGGCTTGCCCACTATCAACACCATTATCTTGTTGATTTCATCAGTAACCCTGCACTTTGCTCACGTTGGGTTAGAGCAGCAAAAACGCAAGCAACTTATAACGATGCTAGGGGTAACTATTTTATTGGGCGTTGGTTTTCTGTTTTTACAGGTTGAAGAGTATATCCACGCTTATCAGGAGCTGGGTCTGACACTTCAGTCGGGCGTATACGGAAACACTTTCTTTATGCTCACAGGGTTTCACGGTATGCACGTGACACTGGGAACGATTATTCTCATTGTACTGTTTTTCCGGGTATTAAAAGGGCACTTCACCCCTGACAACCATTTTGCGTTTCAAGCCGGCAGTTGGTACTGGCACTTCGTTGATGTGGTGTGGGTCATGCTCTATATGTTTGTTTATGTTCTGTAGCTTGGAGAGGCCGTTTAATACGGCCTTGGATTGGGTGTAATTAGCCCTGTGGCAATGCCAATGAGAATAAGCACAACAATAATCACGGATGTCATCACGCGGCGACCAATAAATTTACTCATGGGTTCGCCGTTATTGTTGCTCTTCATCATAACGCGCATAGCCAGAAATAAATTGATGATCATGTAAATCAACAGGCAAACCAGGATTATTTTTATAACCATATTTTTCTCCTAATGCGGGGGCAGTGAATGATTAAAATTTCCCGTAAGTTACTGACACTTCCCATTGCTGTGGCAGTTTGCGCAGCGGTAGTCTGTATGGTCATGCTGGGGTTTTGGCAGCTCGACCGCATGCATGAAAAGGAGCAACGTCTGGCTAGCATAGCGCAAAAAAGTAGTGACGGGGCAATGACTTTACGAGAATTAGACCCACGACGTGAAGATATTCGGGATGTTTTGGTTGGCTTCAATGGAAAAGCAGATACAGAAAAATTGCTGTTCCTCGACAATCAGGTTGAGAATGGACAGGTGGGTTACGATGTCATTGTTCCTGTTGTCAGTAATGAGGGAGTTGTGCTGGTTAATTATGGATGGGTAAAAGCGCCTCTGTTCAGAGACGAACTTCCTACTGTTGATATAAATACAGCATTTCAACACTTCCACGGTCGTATAAATGTTCCTTCATCTAATCCGGTAGTTCGGGAAACGCTTTCGTTTGATACCTCTTTCCCTGCAGTTATTCAAGCGCTTGATGTTGCGTTTATTTCCCGTCTCACTCAAACGAAAGTTGCTCCGTTTATAGTGGAATTAACTGCACCAGAAAAAAGTAGCTTTGTCAGGAACTGGCAGCCTGTAGTGATGCCTCCACAAAAACACCTCGGTTATGCAATCCAGTGGTTTGGTTTGGCTATCGCAGCTGCATTGGTGAGCTATTTTTCGTTTAGAGCCAATAACAAAGGATAAATAATGTCTGAGAAAAGTAATAAATTTACCTTACTGGGCTTACTTCTGATTTTTGTTTTACCAGTTATGGTTGCCAAATTGGCACTGGACAACAGTTGGTTTAACAGTGGTGCAACTAACAAAGGCGAATTACTCCAGCCTGTAAGGGATTTTTCAGCCGTACTTGCTGAACAAGAGCCCAAATGGCGTATTGTCTATTCTGTGCCGCAAACCTGCGACGCAGCATGTACGAATGCGATCTACAGCATCCATCAGGTGTGGATAGCGCTTGGTCGGGAAACTGATCGCGCAGAGGCAACGGTTATTCTCACTGATACCAGCGATCAATCAATACTGAAAAGTATCGAAAGTGAGCACAACTTACACGTTGTGAGAGTCGCAAAGGACGCGGTCGAGAATGTGATGCAACCTCAGGATGCCGGGACCATCATGCTGGTGGATACACTGAATAACGCCATGCTTCGTTACCCCACCTATGAAGATAAAAATGACGCTGTACAAAGCAGTAGGGACATCCTCGCCGATGTGAAGAAGCTTTTGAAATTATCCCGTATAGGTTAAGGAGTCGGTCATGAGAAAACTCGTACTTTTTAGTTTGATTCTGGCCGTTGTGGTGATTGTTCTGGGCGCGTACACCCGCCTGACGGATGCGGGGCTTGGTTGCCCAGACTGGCCAGGGTGTTACGGCCTGCTTACAGTGCCCACTGAAGCCGCGCATGTGGATATGGCTAACCAAGCGTTCCCCGAAAGGCCTGTGGAAGCCGCAAAAGCGTGGAACGAAATGATTCACCGGTATTTTGCCGGAGCACTGGGGTTATGTATTTTTACTATTGCGATAGTTGCGGTTAGAAATCGTCGGCCCGGTCAATCTGTAAGGTTGCCACTGTTGTTAGTGGGGTTGGTATTGTTTCAGGCCGCACTCGGTATGTGGACAGTCACGTTAAACTTATTGCCTGTTGTAGTAATGGCACATTTACTCGGTGGCTTTAGTATTCTTGCCTGTTTGTTCCTTTATCATTTAAAACTCAGAGAGCCCGTACGTCGGCCTCGACGCATCAATATGTTGACTAAGTTTGCCTTAGTTGGCATGGCGATCCTGCTTATGCAAATAGGGCTCGGTGGATGGACTTCCGCCAATTACGCGGCGCTTGCGTGTACCGATTTTCCTGTTTGTGAAGACGGCTGGTCAGCGCGCTTGGATTTTTCCGGTGCTTTTAGCGTTCCCTATGCAGAAACCTATGAATTTGGCGCCCATGGCTACAGCGAGCGTATGACAATGCATATTGTGCACAGGGCAGGTGCAGTGGTTACATTCCTGTATTTATTGTGGCTCGGATTCAGGTTATGGCGTCAGGATGTGTCGTCGTCGATGAAAACTGCGGGTTCCATGTTAATTGGTGTTCTTATGCTTCAGGTGACACTGGGAGTGAGCAATATTGTGCTTAGTTTACCCGTTATTGTTGCGGTTGCGCATAATCTTGTTGCGGCCTGTTTGTTATTAGTCATGGTGTGGATCACTTATCAATTGTCTCGTGTTCAAGGGGGAATTCATGGCTAAATCTATTCCGTTATCTGTAAATGCTACGCGATCAAAACAGCGCACAACCTGGCGCGATTACTATGAGCTAACCAAACCTAAAGTCGTCCTGTTACTACTACTAACCGCATTGGTGGGGATGTGTCTCGCTACTGATGGTTGGGTCAATTTGCAGGTGTTAATTGCGGGTATGTTGGGCATAGGCATGCTGGCTTCGTCTGCAGCAGTGATTAACCATGTTGTCGATCACCGTATTGACGGTATGATGGCGCGCACCGTTAACAGGCCGGTGGTCAAAGGTAAAGTCACAGCAGCACAAGCATTGTGCTTTGCAGCGCTTCTCGGAGTAGCAGGGTTCGCCTTGTTGTGGTTTTTGGTGAATGTTCTGACCGCAATGCTAACACTCGCTAGTCTGGTAGGTTATGCGGTTATCTATACGATGTTTTTAAAAAGAGCTACGCCGCAAAATATCGTTATTGGTGGTTTAGCTGGCGCCGCACCACCCTTGCTTGGATGGACAGCCGTCACAGGTAGTATTCACGCCCATGCGTTATTACTGGTGTTAATCATTTTTACCTGGACTCCCCCGCATTTCTGGGCGCTGGCCATTCATCGTCGAAAAGACTATGCCAGAGCAAACGTACCCATGTTACCTGTCACTCATGGCGAAGCATTTACAAAAACCTCGGTGTTAGCCTACACGATCCTTCTTGTTTTGGTGTGTCTGTTACCTTATTTGGTGGGGATGTCAGGAGTAATCTATCTGGTCGGGTCGTTAGTGTTGAACGCAGGGTTCGTGGTTTGGGCTTACAGACTTAAATTTGTTTGTAAAGAAGATACCGCCATAAAAACATTTCGATATTCTATTGTTCATCTCATGGTATTGTTTGTCGTATTACTCGTAGACCACTATGTACCTGTTAGCTTATGAATCAAAAAATCGTCATCGGCATTGTTGCTATTGTCGCAGTGATCGCCGGTATATTAGGGGCAAAGTACTTAGCGCCGACCACTGACAAAGACGAAATTGATGTAAAATATTTTGCTTTTTATCCGGCTTCAAGGCCGGTTAAGTCCTTTGAACTAACCCAGGCTAATGGCAATCCATTTGGCAAAGAAAATCTGAAAAATGCCTGGACACTGGTTTTTGTCGGCTATACTTATTGCCCTGATATTTGTCCGACAACCATGGCTGCACTTAACAAAGTTTGGCCTAAACTTTCGTCTATAAAGTCCGGGCATCCAACTCAGGTATTGTTTTTGTCGGTTGATCCAAAAA
Organism: Alteromonas sp. AWQ4_252; assembly: GCF_056158205.1. Taxonomy (NCBI): domain Bacteria; kingdom Pseudomonadati; phylum Pseudomonadota; class Gammaproteobacteria; order Alteromonadales; family Alteromonadaceae; genus Alteromonas; species Alteromonas sp. AWQ4_252. The sequence goes on from NZ_JBSWSV010000001.1 coordinate 811,001, forward strand.
GGGATTCAATACAAAGGCTTGAAAACTATATTGGTTATTTTAATGACGATTTTGTTGCAGCCACAGGCCCACACAAAGAGCTATTTCCACTTGTAAGAAATTTGGGTTTGATGTATGCAATAACAGGAGATACAGAAAAACCTGACTATTTGGTCGATCATAGTGCATCTGTAGTTCTTATTAATCCCAATGCCGAAGTCATTGGAAGGTTCAAACCAATAATGGAGCCAGGAAAGTTAGCAATCAGTGATGTCGAACAAATTCTTGTCGATATGCCGGAGATTGTGAAACTTCAGTAGTTGTCATGACAGTTGTTGTTAGGCAGGCAGCCGCGAAGGATATGGAATTCGCGGTGCCGCTGTTACTGGATGCAGCGGAAAATTTATTAACCTGTATTTTTGGAAATGGAAATCGCGACGATGCGTTTGCTTTTCTCTCAGCCGCTTGGCTCCGGGGGACGGGTCAGTATGGCTTTGAAAACCATTGGCTGGCATGCGTAGGAGAGGACATTGTTGGCATAGCATCCTGCTGGCACGACGGATTACCAGAGCACTTCGACAGAAATACCCTTGCTGCCATCACGGATTACTTTGGTATTGACGAGGCCCTGGAAGTTGTCATGAGAAGTCAACAGCACACAGTTGCTCTGCATTGCCCGATGGTACTCGAGATGAGCGTTGGTCATATTGCTGTTGCTGCTGGCGCCAGACGAAACGGCGTGGGTACAGCGTTAATTCGCTTTATGGAACGCAAAGCACGAGCGTTGGGCAAGTTGTCGCTTATTTTGGATGTGGAAGAGCATAATCATGGAGCCGTGCGATTTTATGAGGCTTTGGGGTTCAGTGGTAAGCAAGATTTTGCCCCATTCATTAAAATGTCAAAGGGCATAGCGCCACTGTAATAGTGGCGTTGTCAACACACTCTAGTCAGGATAGGTACCGTCTTCCCTGGCAACAAAAAATGGTTGTGAGTACCAGTAATATCTACCAGGTTCTGATGCCGAAGGCGCGGTACAATTTACACGAGAGCGGCCAACCGGCAGCGTATGATTTAATGAGTAACTGAGGGTGTTATTTTTAACGTCAATGGGAAGGCTCTTACCCTGAAAATAGCAGGCTGCTTGTGTCAAACGAACATCCTGATGGACTACCGTGATACTCTGGCTTCCCTCTAGTTTATTGGTGGCAAGTTCTGGGTTTTGCAGCGACTGAGACTGCACCGGCATGGCCAGGCTTGCCATTTTTACCTTTAGCGATTTCATACTGGCGTAAGGGCCTGCTGCTGGAAAGCGCGGTAGCGCAGCAAAATTACTGATTGGCCCTACTCCGCCTGAATGTTGCCCAAAGCCGATATATCCAGCCTGTTTAACACGCTCGGCTAAACGTTGATTAAACTCACCGAATGGATAAGCCAAATATTTAAGTGATTCTCCCGTATGCTCGCTTATCTGTGCTTCCGCTTCCTCTACATTCTGCCACACCCGGTCTAACCACGTGGACTCACTTTCCCCTTCTAAACGGTTTAGCATGTGAAGGTGATCAAGAGTGTGGTTGGCGAAATCCACGCCATCCTCATGCATTTGTTTCACCTGCTGCCAGGTCAATTGGCTTTTCTGTTTACCAATTTCCCCAGGGTTTATAAAAATGGTGTAGGGCAGCGACAATGCCTGCATGATCTCATGTCCATTTGACAAGATATTTTCAAAGCCATCATCAAAGGTAACTGCGATGGTCTTGTTGGGTAACGGCTGATTGTTTTTGATGGCGTTTATGACATCAGGTAGGGGCAAAACAGTGTAATGCTCGGCTAAATAGGACATGTGCTCCTTAAATACTGCAGGTGACACACTGGTGCTGGCTGGCGTGTGCGCAGATACATGATGGTATAGCAATATTACCGCGCTGCTCTGATCGTCCAATTGCTTATCGGAAGGCGCAGCCTGAACAAATAACGCCGCCACGAAACTAAAAATAAACAATGCATAGCTCAGCGCCGCCGGGTGTCTTCTGGTAAACTTCATTCACCATCCTCTTCTTAAAAAACGATGTCGTTGATCAAAATCGATTCAGTTAACTGGCCTGCCCATAAGCAGTTATTAGCATTGGCCATTCCCATGATTTTGGCTAATGTTACCACGCCTTTACTTGGCCTGGTTGATACGGCCGTGATGGGACATATGGATTCATCTGCTATGTTGGCAGGGGCGTCCATTGGAACATTAATCCTCACTCAAATCTACTGGGTGTGCGGGTTCTTAAGAATGTCCTCCACCGGCTTGAGCGCCCAGGCGAAAGGCGACGCTGCTAACAGTCAACTGCTGTCTGCCAAAGTACTGTGGCAAACCGCAATGATGGCTATATTACTTGGCGTGGTAATTTGGCTACTGCAAGTGCCGATCCTGTCTATCGGACTCCTTTTAGCTAACTCTTCAACTAACGTTGCGCAGTACACCGAAGCTTATTTCTATGTGCGCGTGTGGGGCGCACCTGCAGCAATGCTCAATCTTGCGCTCATTGGTTGGCTGGTGGGACAGCAAAAAACCCGTTGGGTGCTGTGGATACAGGTCGTGGGAAATGTCCTCAATGGTGGATTAGACGTTGCCTTCGTCTACGGTTTAGACATGTCGGTGAAGGGTGTGGCGTTGGCGAGCGCAATCGCAGAATACAGCATGACGATAATGAGTTTGTTCGTTGCTTTGAAATTGACACAGTCTTTTCGGCCCTCGCTGGGTTGGTTTAACAGTGCGGCGAGAAAAGTGCTGCTCAAGCTTAATAGTGACATGCTCATTCGAAATTTGGCATTACAGCTTTGTATTGCATTTTTAACGTTGCAAGGGGCACGCTTGGGTGAGACGTCTGCAGCAGTAAATGCCATTCTAATGCAATTTTTCGTGTTAATTGCCCTCGGCCTGGATGGAATTGCTTACGCTGTTGAGGCGCTGGTTGGCGAAGCTGCAGGTAAAAATAGCACGCCGCGCATTCTAGCTCATACACGCCGGGGGCTGTTTTGGTCGTCGGTATTTGCTATCGCGTACGCTGTGGCATTTGGTTTGTTCGGTAACCACATCATTGCCTTGCTTACCGATCTGCCGTCCTTAGCTAGCGCGGCGGAAACGTATTTGCCTTTAATGGTCTTATTGCCACTGCTCGGACACTGGTGCTTTTTGTTTGATGGCGTTTTCGTGGGGCTTACACGTTCCGAAGCAATGCGCAATACCATGGTGATCAGCGCCTTTTTTGTGTACTTCCCGGTGTGGTGGTTCACACAGTCGGCAGGAAACAGAGCGTTATGGTATGCGCTATTGGCATTTTTGCTTGCCAGAGGGGTCACCCTGGGAGCGGCATTTGTTAGCTTTATTCGCCGCCAGAGGGCGGTCGATTCCGAGGGTTGATGATCTTGAGCCTGTGCCAAAGCAACATCAAATAACCGGAAATAGCGATGGCGAAACCCAGCAGCAGGGTAGCAAGTGAAAAGTAATACACCAATTTATGAATATGGCTTAACAACAATAAAGAAAAAGCGCCAATAACGAAAAGCCCAAGGCCGAACTTGAATCTGCGCCAGCTACGAAAGAGGCCAGTAGACGGATCAGCGCTTTTTTTCATGCTGGTTAGTAGTAAGAATGTTCGCCGGATTCGTGTTTGGTGGCGTCTCGGACACCCACAAGTTCACCGGGAAATTGTTCCAGCAACTGTTTTTCAATACCGTCCTGCAGCGTCACATCAACCATCGAACAACCGTTGCAGCCACCGCCGAATTGCAGAATTGCGTATCCGTCTTCAGTGATTTCCAGTAGCACTACCTTACCGCCGTGACTCGCCAACTGAGGGTTTACCTCTGCTTCGATGACATAGCTAACACGTTCAACTAAGGGCGCATCGTCAGCCACCTTGCGGGCTTTAGCATTCGGCGCTTTCAACGTTAACTGTGACCCCATTTGATCTGTAACGTAATCGATTTCCGCGTCTTCTAAAAACGGTGCGCTTTCAGCATCCACAACGGCATCAAAACCATTAAACGGTAAACGAACATCTTCAGGTTCAACTGCAGTCGGAGGACAATAAGAAACACCACACTCAGCTGTGGATGTACCTGGGTTTACCACGAAAACGCGTATGTTCGTCCCAGCATCTTGTTTTTCCAACAGTTTTGCAAAGTGTGCCTGTGCTTCTTCTGATATAGTAATCATTAACAAATCCTACGTTGCATCTTTAATACGCCTATAATAACAAATTTACCTGAGCAAAACAGTCGGGTATTTGTTTGACACGGTTAAAAGTATGGTCGAATGTACAAAAAACAACAGGAAAGGAATATGGGTTCACAAATAATTTCCACGCTCAAAATCGTTGTTGCTATGATGCTGATCTGTGGGTCAGCTCTTGCTGCCCCGGTATTTAAGGATTCGGGAGGAAAGCCCGCAAGTGCTTACCTGCCAAAAGGCGTCAAGTTTAACCCGACCGTTCCTACGCCTGCGTCTTTTTTGGGAGCTGAAGTAGGCACCTGGCATGTCCGACATGATCAACTGGTTGCTTACATGTACGCCCTGGCAGCAGCTTCTGACCGCGTGACCGTTGAAGTAACCGGGCATACACATGAAAATCGTCCACTGTTACTGTTAACTATTACCGACCCGAAAAACCGCAATAAACTAACCAACTGGCGCCAGGCTCATCTCGATACTGTAAACCAAGGAGCAAAGACGGCAAACAATGCCCCCTTGTTTTTTTATCTTGGATATAGCATTCACGGTAATGAGCCATCTGGCAGCAATGCGGCGCTCATTATGGCGTATTACTTAGCAGCCGGTGAAGACGACACCATCGCTGAACTTTTGAATGAGAATGTGGTGTTGTTCGATCCGTCACTCAACCCGGACGGCCTTTCTCGATTTGCTCATTGGGCAAACATGCATAAAGGTAAGAACCTGGTGTCAGACCCGCTAACCAGAGAACATATTGAAGTTTGGCCCAGAGGCAGAACCAATCACTATTGGTTTGACTTGAACCGCGACTGGCTACTGCTGACTCACCCTGAGTCCCAAGCCCGCATTAAGAACTTTCAAAAATGGCGTCCACATATTCTCACTGATCACCACGAAATGGGGTCAGATAGTACTTACTTCTTCCAGCCTGGGGTTCCTTCCAGAAAAAATCCCAATACGCCTGATGGCAATGTTCGTCTGACCGAAGCTCTAGCGGGTTTTCATGCCAAAGCCTTCGATGATGCCGGTCAGTTGTATTTTTCTGAAGAGGCTTTCGACGATTTTTACTACGGTAAAGGCTCGTCTTACCCGGATTCGCTGGGCAGTATTGGCATTCTGTTCGAGCAGGCAAGTAGTCGCGGCCATGTGCAAGATACTATTAACGGCGAACTTGCGTTTGCGCAAACAATTCAGAATCAGGTCACCACGACATTAAGCACGATTAAAGGGGCCCTTGCGAACAAACCCGCTATTCTTACTTATCAAAACACGTTTTATGATGAAACATCCAAAGCGATCAAGGATGACGAAGACTTCGCTGGCGTTATTGCCCTGCCAAATGACAAGGGACGCATCGAGGCCCTGACCGCTATTTTTGAACAGCATGGTATTGAGTATAAATTTACTAATAAAGAACTCACGAAAGACGAACAGGTTTTCCCGACTGGCAGTATTGTTGTGCCATTTGACCAACCTAAGTACAGGCTAGTGAAAAGCTTGTTTTCTACCCGTCAATCCTTCGCAGAAAACACGTTTTACGATGTGTCAAACTGGAATATAGCCCTTGCTTTTAACCTTGACTATGCCGTGTTGAGTAAACGTGATGGCCGGGGTATAAAGTTCGGCGAAGCAATGCCGTCAAAGGGGCAGCCAGCTGTGGACGAAAACGCTTATGCTTATGCCTTCGAGTGGAATGATTACTTCGCGCCAGCCATGCTTCAACAGTTGCTTGAGGCTGGCGTTGCTGCCCGCAGTACGGAAGCCCCTTTTAGTGCAACATTAACTGATGGCCGTGAAGTCGATTTCGGCGCAGGTTCTATAGTTATACCTACTCCGCTGTCTCAACCCATCAGCCTTGTTGAACATATCCGCGAGGCTTCTCGATTAACAGGCGTTGAAGTTTACAGTCTTGCTAGTGGGTTAACGCCAAAAGGTGCAGATTTAGGCAGCCGTACAATGTCGGTTATCTCTCAACCTCAGGTTTTAGTCGTTGGGGGGGAAGGCACCTCTTCATCAGAAGCCGGTGAAATATGGCATTACCTTGATACTCGCGTTGGTTTTTCGCCGTCAATCATCGAGAAAGCACGTCTGGATAAAGTGAATTTCGCTGACTACAGTCATATTATTTTCGTTAGCGGAAGCTACGGTGATATCGCGGATGATGTGATGGATCGCCTTACCGACTGGGTCCGCCAAGGGGGTGCACTGATAGGTCAAAAAACGGCATTGCGATTCTTCGTGAGCAGGAACCTGTTAGATGCAGATGTGGTTGGCAGAGAAACCATTGACCGCGCCTTTCCCACAGATTCAATGGGGTATAAAGACAAATCCGCTTTGGCTGCGAGTAAGATCATTGCAGGTGCAGTGTATAATACAAATATTGATACCAGCCACCCGCTATTTTTTGGTTATACCGGTGACACTTTGCCTGTGTTTAAAACGAGTAACATGATTATAAGGGCTGAAAAAAATCCGTTCACCCAGCCAGCTTTTTACACTGAAAAACCCTTATTGGCCGGATTTAGCGCCAGCCAGTTACAAGATATGATTGCCGATTCTTCTGCAGTACTTGTGCAACAAAAAGGGAAAGGTGTAGTGATAGGTTTTGTTGATAATACGCTTTTCCGAGGGTACTGGTACGGTACGGGTAAATTGATGGGTAATGCTATTTATCAATCGACTCACCTGGTTCGTTGACGTAAAGGCGTTTTACAAGTCAGCGCCATTACCCAAATATCGACAATGAGCTCGGGGTGGTGGATTCGTAACTGCTTTGCGAGCACATCGGCGGTAACGCCAGTGGTCATGACGTCGTCAATAATGGCAACATGGTGATAAGAGGCCGGTAGTGAAACCGAGAACGCATTGCGCAAATTCAGCAACCGATCGGCCTTTGACAGAGTGTGTTGCGCCTTCCCGAGTTTGCGGCTCGCCCAGTCGTAGCAGACCGGGCGCTGAATCTGCTCGCCGATGCGCTTGGCGAGCTGGGCTGACTGGTTAAATCGTCGGTGCAGAAAGCGCCGAAAGTGAACGGGGACGGGGAGCAAACAATCAGGCAACAATGTCTCCGTGTCGATACACTGTTCAACGAACCAGCGGGCGAGAATATCTGTGCTTGCCATACAACGGCTAAACTTCATTCTTTGGATAAGTTCGTCGAAAGGCCACGCATATTCGCCTAAAGCCAAAAGGCCGTCATAGGCACTGTGTCGAAACTGTTTGCTGATAACCGGGTAGCGAAGTAAATTACCGTCATAATTAAGCTGTAACATTGAGCGGGTATCAAATTTGCAGTAATCACATACAGCCGTCGGACTGTATTGCTGACAGAGTAAACAGGCCAGATTGGGAATTTGCATAGTTTTGCGCCAGACGTTCCCGTTGTTTGTACATTTTGCAACAACAGAATGAGGAGTTATCTAAGTGATTAATATAAATGTGTCAGAGCAACTCGTCAGCCGTACTACGGGTACAGGAAAAGATCTGGTTTTATTGCACGGATGGGGAATGAACAGTGGTGTTTTTGAACACTTTATTCCGTTGCTGGCCCAAGATTTTCGTGTAACAACCATCGATCTTCCCGGTTTCGGAGAAAATTCAGGTTTTTTACCACCAACATATTCTGTAGATTCACTGGCCCATGCCCTTCAAGAGATTCTGCCCCCTAAGAGTATTGTGGCTGGCTGGTCCCTTGGCGGAATGGTGGCGCAAAAGCTGGCACTGGACTTTCCAGAAAAAGTCGCATCGCTAATTACTATTGCATCAACCCCGCGATTTATAAACGGGCCGTGTTGGCCTGGAATCCAGGCTGAACTGCTGGCACAGTTTGAGACTGAACTGGCCCGCAACTATCAAAAAACACTGGAGCGCTTTCTCGCTATTCAGGCAATGGGCAGTGCCACAGCAAAACAAGATATGAAAGCAATTAAGCAGAGTATCAGCGCCTATCCATCACCGTCAGAAACCGCATTAAGTGCTGCCCTTAAGTTGCTGTCAACGGAAGATCTCAGGCAGCACGTAGGCAAAATTAAACAGCCAACGCTTCGGATCTACGGGCGACTGGACAGTTTGGTTCCTACCAGCGGTATCGACAGGATTTGCGAGTTACACCCGCAAAGTGACACGGTTGTCCTGCCTCATGCGTCTCATGCGCCCTTTATTTCTCATCCCCAGCAATCAGCAGATATTATCAGGCAATTTGCTTATACGGCTTAGAGCGTGTTGACTTTTGCAGTACAAAAAGTGTACCGCAAAGATCAACACGCCCTAGTTACCTGATATAGAATATATTTTTCCTGCAGTTCTTTATCGGATAAGAACTGCACAAGTATGTAAGTAAAAAAAGTGACTTCAAGACTTCTCCTTTTCTCGTTTTTGGTTAATAATTAACCGTGAGAGAGTAGAGGTCTATTTTATGTCGAGTATTATTGGCAATAGTATTAACTCGGCCATCGTGTCGGGTATGAGTGGTTTGCAAAACGCTTACCAAGGTATGAATCAAGCGTCGATGAACATTGCGCAGCGGGCAGCGCAAAACAGCGTTGAGAGCAACGGCACCGGCGACGTACTGATTAACGCATCGCTGCAAAACCTAACTAATGTGAGAAATACATTGCCTAGCGGCGGTGACAGTCTCACATCTGATTTAGTCTCGTTGCAACTGAACAGCAATAACGCACTGGCATCCGCAAAGGTGGTAGATACAGCGTTTGATACCGTTGGCACCATCATAGATACGCTCACCTGATAAAATGAATATCGTTACGCCAGTCCCCACGTCATTAGTGTTCACAACCGCGAATGTGAGCACGGAGGCTGCTCGTCGCGAAAATCTACTTAAAGATACTATTCCCCCTTCCAAAGACGCAGAGCAAAGTGCCTCAGAACAAGGCTTAGGTTCAGAATCTGATCGCGCTAAAACACCGGGTCAAAAACCTGCGCCGGTAACCTATGAACGGCCTCAGATTCAGGTTGATGCTCGCCCAGACGTATTGCAAAACGAGGGTGAAAACCAAGGCAGCGACACTGACAACGGAAATAAAGAAAGTGCCGGAAAAGAGTCGGCAGAAGAAAAACAGCAGCAACAGGCACAGCAGAAAGAAATAGAATCCCTTGAAAAGCGGGATCAAGAAGTACGTCAGCACGAGCAAGCCCATGCTGCCGCTGGTGGGCAATATGCAGGCTCGCCTAAATATGAATACGATACCGGCCCCGACGGAAAACGTTATGTCACTGACGGTGAGGTGAGTATTGATGTTTCTGAAGCTGAGTCACCCGAGCAAACGGTGCGAAAAATGGAGCAGGTTCGCGCGGCAGCGTTAGCGCCAGCTGAACCTTCTTCGCAAGATTTAAAAGTGGCGGCGGAGGCCAATCGCAAAGCCACCGAGGCTCGGGCAGAATTATCATCAAACGATGAAATTTCTGGCGCCGACGCATCTGTTTCTGCCAGTGGTAATGACTTTTCAGTAGAAGGAACCGGCGCTCGCCAATTGGACATTCAGGATGAGGTTTACCAGAATCGTATTGGCGTGATTCAACAGTTTTATCAGGCTCAGGTCTCTCCGAAGGACGGTGGTTTTACTGCGTTTGCGTAGTGCTTTTTTTCAATCTCAGCGCAATTTTTCAGCCTAATGGGTGGCAGGAATATTCTTTTCTTACAAAATCATACCTGCTTAGAGCGTTGGCGAGACTCCCAAATACTCAGCTAGAACCCGGAGCAACTGCTGTTTCTCAATGGGTTTACCTACGTGGTCGTTCATGCCGGCTTTTTCACATGCTTCAATATCCTGTTGCATAGCGTTAGCAGTCAGAGCAACTATGGGCACTGTTAACTGCAGACTCTCCCTGATCATTTGAGTGGCCTCGTAACCGTCCATTTCTGGCATTTGAATATCCATCAGAACCAAATCAAAAGATTGGTGAGTTAATTGTTGGAGCGCTTCTCGCCCATTTTGTACCCGGGTAATGGTGAGGTTTGTCTGACTCAGTATTGCCTCAATAACCTCAACATTTATGTCATTATCTTCCACCAGTAATAGCCTTGTTTTTGCAAAAGAGGATACTTTTTCTGGTGTTGGCAATGAAGCGACAAGTGCGCTGGCAATACTTAGATTGAGATCGAAGTAAAATGTTGAGCCCTTTCCCGGTTCAGTATCTACAAAAAGCTTTGACCCCATCAATTCCAGTAGCTGTTGGCAAATGTGTAAACCCAACCCAGAGCCACCAAACTTTCGGGCTGTAGAGGACTCTGCTTGCATAAAGGGTTCGAACAGGCGACGTTGTTGCTCAGGTGTTATGCCAATACCTGTATCGGCTACACTCACGCGAAACTGACAGTGCTCTTCTGTTAGCAACAAGGTTGTTACTAGTATTTGTATTTCACCCTCATTAGAAAATTTTATTGCATTAGAGATGAGATTGGCGAGTATCTGTTTGACACGCAATTCATCAAAAATCATGATTTGCGGAATGTTGTTGTCGATGGTGAAGGTAAATTTTAGTTTTTTTGCACTTGCCTGAGCATGAAAAATGTCACCGATCTTTCTCAAGCTATGGCGAATCTTACAAGGGTTTTCATCAAGCTCTAGTTTGCCCGCTTCAATCTTTGAAAAATCTAACAAGTCATTGATAAGTTGTAAAAGCATTTCAGAAGAGTTGACTATTTGAGAAGTCAGACGCTTATAAGGGGTATTTTCAAGCTTTTCTGTGAGGACCTGTCCAAAACCGATAATAGCGTTCAGAGGTGTTCGTATTTCGTGGCTGATATTGGATATGAACGCTGATTTCAAGTCATTGTGTAACTCTGCTTTTTCCGTAGCTTCTGCATACAGTTGGTTCGTAGATCGTATCTTGCGAAGCTGAAAAACCATAATTATCAACATGACAAACGCCATGAAAATCAAAACTATTAACCATTGATTGTATTGTCGCTGACTATTGTCTGCCGCTTCTCTTGCTGCAAGCAGATTAGAAACCGCAGCGTTTTGTTCTTCCAATTCTGCAGCGCGCTGTTTTTCAAAGGCAATATCGTTCATCAGTTTTGAGCTTTCAAGAAGCTCTAAATCTTCATATTTTTTTGCTTCCACATAGTCCTGATGAAATTGTACAAATTGGTTATAAGCGGTTTTGTAGTCGCCCTGAGCTGCGGTAATTTGAGACCCTATTTGTTCCAATTCCGCGCGCCACGTGGTCACTTCTCCTTTCCGGTTTTCATCAAAAATTCTGCGCGCATTGTCCAGAGCTACCCGGGCCTTTTCATATTGCTGCAGAGCGAGAAATGCTTTAGCCCTGTACTTGTACAGTTCGCTCTCAAAATAAGAGGATGCATAAGCATGCTCAAGGACTCTATCTGATATTGCTAATGCATCATTATATTTCTGCCAGCGGAATAAAGTCGAGGCTCTACCATACATGGCAATATACTCTCCATAGTGAGTATCCAGGTTACCATCTGTTTTTTCAGTAGTTTCGAAGTAGTCAATAGCTTTGGCGTAGTCTTGCTTATTGCGATATAGAATACCGATAGAGTATAAGTTGTCACTAACAAGAATCCAGTCGCCACGGGCTTGCGCCCCTGGGAGGGAGAGCAAATAATGCTCAAGAGCGATGTCCAGCGAACGTATAGAATGATAATAATCTGCTACTATGTAGTGGTACAGTGGCTCCAGATGGGGAAGATTGTGCTCTCGCATGAGCGTATTTAGTGACTCAAGCAAGCTGGCATTTTGCACGAAGGCTTGATTTTCACTATTGGTAATCATCAAATAAATGCGGGTTAGTACCTGTAATTCGGGGGATAGCGTAGTAGAAGCCAATAACTTGGTAAACATAGGCTGAGCAAGTTCCAGCCGGGCATCAATGCCATACATGCGCGCCAAGCCCAATTTAATTACTGCGCCACTGTTGGCGTCGTCTTTTAACGATTCAAGCACATTGATTATTGATGCCGAGCTGACCTGGTGCATCTTTATCATATACTTGACGTACTCTGCAGCTATCTCAGCCCTTTCGACGTCCGTGTAGTCATCAGACTGTAACCGATACTCGAGAACCTGGATAACTTCACTGATAGGTGAAGGTATTTCTGTGTGTATTCTTTCCGATAAAGTATTCAATTCGTCGGTGAGCGTGGCGTGACTTGACGTAGAAAAAAACAATCCGGCGATGCAGAAAAAGCGCAAAAAAAGAGAAATACCAAAAGAGCTGGTTATAAAAGAACTAGACACAAGAATACCCGAAATTTTATAGTCTCAGGTAGTATGGTTCGAGCTGAAGAAAAGTACAAATGTTGGTTAAAGTAAATCTACTAAAGTTACAGATAAATCATTGTGTTATTATAAGGCTGCGGCCCATATAGGCCGCATGTAGAACTTAGTATTTAATAACAGCGTGTAAAAGTATTTACTTTTGTTTGGCTTTGGCAAACGCATCGGCAAAAGCGTTACCCATTGCCGCATTTGATGGCTGAGCAGACTGCCTGCCACCCCCGCTGCGATTGCCTTGTTTCGGCTTGCTGCTTTTCGCTTTACTTCCTTGAGGGCGTTTTTCTGTGGCAGGCACTGGCGTGTCGTCGAGTCGCATGGTAAAGGAAATGCGTTTGCGCTGAACATCCACCTCAAGCACTTTTACTTTAACAATATCTCCGGCCTTAACCACTTCCCTTGGGTCACTAATAAACTTATTTGTTAGCGCTGAAATGTGTACCAGGCCATCCTGATGAACACCAACATCTACGAATGCGCCAAAATTAGCTACGTTACTAACCACACCTTCTAAGATCATGCCGGGTTTTAAATCGCTAATGGTTTCTACGCCTTCTTTAAAAGAAGCGGTTTTAAATTCTGGACGAGGATCTCTTCCCGGTTTATCCAGCTCTTTTAAAATATCTTTTACAGTAGGCAGACCAAAAGCATCGCTGGTGAAGTCATCTGGTGACAACTTTCGCAACAGCTCGGTATTACCTATCAGATCGTTTACCGCTACCTGCGTGCGATCAACAATGTTATCAACAACGGGATAAGCTTCCGGGTGAACGGCTGAACTGTCCAGTGGATTTGTTCCGGCTGTGATCCGCAGGAACCCGGCAGCTTGTTCGAATGCTTTTGGTCCTAAACGTTCTACTTTCAGAAGTGATTTACGGTCGGCAAACGCGCCATTATTGTCGCGGAAAGCGACAATGTTGTGGGCCAGCGTTTTATTTAACCCGGACACATAGGAGAGTAGTGCAGGCGATGCGGTATTTAAATCAACGCCAACGGCGTTAACACAGTCTTCAATAACGCGGTCAAGGGATTTCCCTAACTGACTTTGACTGACATCGTGTTGATACTGGCCAACACCAATGGCTTTGGGCTCAATTTTCACGAGCTCTGCCAGTGGGTCCTGAAGGCGACGAGCGATAGATACTGCGCCACGAAGAGACACATCCAGATCAGGCAGTTCTTTCGACGCCAACTCCGATGCAGAGTAAACCGATGCGCCAGCTTCACTTACCATAATCTTCTGGGCACCGAGCTCTGGGGCCGATTTGAGCATCTCAGCAACGAGTTTGTCCGTTTCTCTTGAGCCAGTCCCATTTCCAATACTGATTAATTCTACCTTGTGTTGCTTACATACATTCACTAAGGTACGCATGGATTTATCCCAGGCATTTTGTGGTGCGTGAGGGAAGATAGTGTTGGTCGCCACGACTTTGCCGGTCTTGTCTACCACGGCAACTTTAACACCGGTTCGCAGACCGGGATCGAGGCCCATGGTGGTCTTGGCACCAGCCGGCGCAGCCATGAGCAAATCATTAAGGTTTTTAGCAAAAACACTAATAGCTTCTTCTTCTGCTTGCTCTCGGAGCTTGGCAAACAACTCGGTTTCCATGTGTAAACCAATTTTAATTTTCCACGTCCACTGCACTACCTGTTTAAGAAAAGCGTCAGCAGGACGTCCTTTATCTGCAATGGAAAAATGCTCGGCAATAATATGTTCACAATGTGAGGGAGCCAGTGCATCCTCATTTTGCGGGTCTGCATTTAACTGAATGTGTAACATGCCTTCGTTACGACCGCGGAACATAGCCAAAGCGCGATGTGAAGGAACGGTTTTAAGTTTTTCATGATGGTCAAAGTAGTCTTTATACTTTATGGCCTCTTTCTCTTTACCCGGTGCTAGCGTGCTGCTCACAAAGGCGTTGTCATTGAGATAGTGTCTGATTTTGGCCAACAGACTGGCATCTTCAGCGAATCGCTCCATTAAAATATAGCGTGCGCCTTCCAGGGCAGCTTTAACATCTGCCACCCCTTTGTCTGCAGACAAAAAAGTCTCTGCTTCTTTTTCGGGAACCAGAGTCGGGTCGTTAAACAGTAGATCTGCAAGTGGCTCCAGGCCAGCCTCGATAGCAATTTGGCCTTTGGTACGTCTGCGTGGCTTGTAGGGTAAATAGAGATCTTCGAGTGTAGTTTTACTGTCTGCTGACTGAATTTCTTTGCGCAGGCCGTCAGTGAGTTTGCCCTGTTCGTCAATGGATTTTAGAATAACCGAGCGACGGTCTTCTAAGTCGCGAAGGTAAGTAAGGCGCTGCTCCAGTGTGCGTAGCTGAGTATCATCCAGACCCTGAGTCACTTCCTTTCGGTATCTCGCGATAAACGGCACAGTGGCACCCTCGTCAAGCAGTGTGACTGCGGCCTGTACCTGGTTGGCGTTGACGGCTAGTTCTTCGGCAATTTTGTTGATGATCATAATGAACTCTGTTGCGTTCCTGATAGGTCTGGCCCGTGCTAGTGGGGCGGGCGTAATTCGTATAATAATAAAGTGGCGCAAGTATAGCACTGATGAAAAGCGGGAAAATGACGTTCGTCTCACTTTTTAACCGGTTTTCGGAGGTGGATGCCTTTGCCTTTGGTTTTTAATTGTCTGCCATCGCTTAAATACGGTCGTCTGTGTCGTACCAGATTTTATTTATCCACCACGTAAAATGACCGGCTTCAGTTTTCACTTCAATATCGTCTTCTACCATTTTGCCAATTAAGGCGCGGGCCATGGGCGAATCCACCGAGATGAAATCCTTTCGGCCAAAGATCTCGTCGTACCCTACAATGCGAAGTGTCATCACCTTGCCATCGTCATTCTCTATTTCGATCCAGGCTCCAAAGAACACTTTGCCCTCTTGTTCCGGCGAGTAATCGACGACCTTAAGGCGTTCAAGACACTTGCGTATATAGCGAACGCGTCTGTCGATTTCTCTGAGTCTCTTTTTGTTATACTGGTAGTCGGCGTTTTCACTTCTGTCGCCTAAACTGGCAGCCCAGGTTACTTTTCTGGTTGTCTCAGGACGTTCCACTCGCCACAAATGATCGAGTTCTTTCTGTAATTTTTTATATCCATTCCGTGTGATCAACGGCGTTCGCATACTAAGAATTCACTATCTTTATGTTTCTTCTACTAATAAAAAATGAAATTACGCCGATAAGCAAATGGTATCTCGATGATTTTGCATAAGAATGTCATCGCTATGCATTGCTAGTGCATAAAATATGAACGAAATACTGGCGCAAATGTCATATAAACATCCATACTTAATGTGGAGACAAACAGTGAGTAAACCAATGGACCATCAACAGCATTTTCAGCAGAAAAAGAACACCGCATCAGCCACTGCCAACGGCATTACAATAGTGGGCTTTTTGCTGTTTCTATCAGGCGTCACCCTGTTTGCTGTTGGTATTATAGATGTGTTGGTTCAAATCGACAGTATAAAAACCGCAGCGTTAATTGTCGGTGGTCTGTTATCTTACAAGGTTGGGCACATCATGATACGTCACTGTGCTACACTCAAAGCGCGTCCAGAGCGCAGAAGGCTTTTGTTGTCAGACAATAGTTAAAACACGACTGCATAAACAGGTTTTTTTTATCGCCAATCGTTCCATAAAAACACTGTCAGGTTTTCAGAATTCCCTCTATATTGAAAGTGAAGCAAATAGTTTCTGCATACACAGTAAAGCCCGAATTCTTATCCGGGCACGCGCTTGAACCTAAACAGGCGATATGCACGTAAGGACAACTTGTAGGTACGGAGATACCAAAAAGAAAAGCCGACGATTTATGCGTCGGCTTTTTGTTAGTTCAGCGCTGTCTTATTCAGCAGCTTCTTCATCAGCCTTAATGACTTCTAACAACTCAACATCAAAGATCAGCGTTGAATTTGGCGTGATAAGCCCTGTTGAACGTTCGCCGTAAGCCAGTTCTGCAGGGATCACAAAGCGGTATTTAGCGCCTTCTTTCATCAACTGTACACCTTCAGTCCAGCCGGGAATTACGCGATTAAGAGGAAAAATCACAGGTTCTTGTCTCTCGTAAGAAGAGTCGAAAACCGTGCCGTCAATTAACGTACCGTGATAATGTACTTTCACTGTATCTGTTGCATCTGGGCTTACGCCTTCACCTTCTTCAATAACCTCATACTGCAAACCTGAATCAGTTACCGTAACGCCTTCTTTCTCAGCGTTCTGAGCTAAATAGTCAGCGCCAATCTGAATATTTTCTTCTGCAGCTTTTGCAGCCATTTCCTGCTGCTTTGCACGTATTTCTTGTTCGCCAGCCTGGGCAAACTTCTGAATATCGCCTTGTGACAACTTGGTATCGTTGTTCAACGCGTCTTCGAAACCCTGCTTAAGCGCTTCCTGATCAAGTGGCATGCCTAATTGATCTTGTTGTTTGGCGCGATTCGCCACAAATAACCCCATGCTAGCTCCCATCGCATAGGCTTGTTTTTGTGCATCAGTCATATCTGCAGCCGCGCTACTTTCCGTGGCAGTGTCTTTCACTTCTTGTTCTTTGCTGGTTTGGTCGGTATTTGGCTGACAAGCAAATAAACCCAAAGCGGCTATGGTAGATAAGGCGACGAGCGACTTACGCATAAACTTCTCCATTTTAAAAATAAAAACCGTGCGCGTGCACGGGTGTTTTAATGTTAACTAATAAATTTAGAAAAATGATCAATGATAAAATCATTTTGCTAAATTGATCATCATCTATCCATGCTATGGTAAACACAGCCGTAGATAAAGCGAAACCTGTAGACATGATTCATCGACGATTGTTCCAAAGAATACTATCACTGACCGCTGTCTTGCTTTTTTCACAAGGGTGTACGGTACCCGATTCACATCCGTTGGAAAAGTGGCAACATGGCAAAGACGGTACTTTTGCCGCAGATATTTCAGTGGACGGCAAATTGAGTGTGGTCTCCGGTGTGGATAACGGGATCAGTGTCTGGCATAACACCGATGAAAAGGTGCTTTATCACTGGCAGCATCAAAGCGAAGGAAATAATCTTGTCCTTGCCATTCACATTTCCGCAGACAGCCGTTATGTCGTCACCACTGACAGAGATGCCTTTGCCCTTTGGAGCATCGACAGCGGCGAGCCTGTGGGTTTTTGGCGCATTGATGAGTCGACTATCCGAGATGTAGCGGTGAGTAATAATGGCAAGGGTATATTAGTCGGGCGGAGCAACGGAAAAGTAATGTACTTCGAACCTGAAACTGGCCGTCGCTTAGAGTTTTTAGGGCATCAGGAACGCATCAACAGTGTGGACATTTCCCCCAACGGGCAATTCGCCCTAACAGGTAGTAACGATTATGTGGCTTACCTTTGGAGTACACAAACAGGGCAAATAATTCATACGTTTACCCATTCCAGCAGGGTGACAAAGGTGGCAATGGATGATGCCGGGCGATACATCTTCACCGCAGACAGTAAGCACGATTCTAAAATTTGGAATGCACAAACGGGTGCACCCATTAGCAACCTGAAGTATATTGCGCGCCAGAAAATCTTTACCGATGCAGTTTTCTCTGAAGATGGTAAGCACTTACTTACTGGGGCGCCATCAAGACGCATATACCTTTGGGATGTTAGAACCGGGGAGCAACAGGGCGAGTGGAAAGTGGCAGCCAAGGCTGGGTCCCGCCCCGCTACCGCAGTGGTTTATGGGGTGAGTTTTACGTCAGAGGGAAATATTTTATCCGAAAGCAGCAGCGGGTTAGCAGAATTATGGGCAGTGGACTAATGCACGACAATATGACAATAGATGAAGCCGTAGCGGCTATCGAGGAATTACAAACGAAGGTTGCGTTTCAGGAGCATACAATTGACTCTCTGAATGAAGCCCTGACCGAGCAGCAGTATCAAATTGAGAAGCTCCAGGTGCAACTTCGTCACGTCATGGAAAAAGTTAAGGGGTTTGAGCCTTCAAACATCGCCAAGCTTTCAGATGAAACACCGCCGCCCCATTATTAGCATCAACTGGTAACTTGCAGGCTAACCGTTTTTTCTGTGTATTAATTTAGAAAAAAACACGTTCTTTGACTACGCTTTGTTTATGACCTTGGCGAGTAAATTAATTTATATCATCTCGCTAACCCCGTTATAACGGAAAGCATCTTGTTATGGCCAGAAAACTTAGAACATCAGTAGCGGGTGTACCGCAGCTTGTCCAACGACTAGGACGAGAAGATATAACCCCTTTTATTGACGATGCAGACAAGCAGACTTACCTGGACTATATGTTTCGATACGCCTCTCGATATGGTGTCTCAATCCATAGTTGGTGTGCGGGTAAAAACAGTATCTTGTTTTTGTGTACACCGTCTGAAAGTGACAGTATTTCTTTAATGCTGCAGGCAACAGGTCGCTTATATGCACAGTTTTATCATCAGCGTCATAAAACCCAAGGGGGAATTTGGCGAGACAGATATAAGTCTGCACTGGTACTGGATGACGATCTGCTTGTGGAAGTGTACCGGTTCGTTGAGCAAAACCCTGTTGCTGAAGGCCTGTGTGACGCGCCTGAGAATTACCCGTGGTCTAGTGCTGCAGTCAATGGTTTAAATACGCCACACGGCACCATTGAGCCGCACAGTGCTTTTATAAGGACGGCGGCAGACTCTGCCATTCGTCAGCGTATGCATCTGCAACGGTTACATAGTCAAAACCCCAATACTGATCGTGCCATCGAAAAAGCATTGCGTATGGGCCTTGCTATGGGAGACGAAGGCTTTATTCGTCGTATTGAACAGGTTACGGGCAGGAGGCTTACTGAAGGCAAGCGGGGAAGGCCACGGAAAGACCAGCATGTCGCACAGCTTTAGTGCTCAGTAGCGTCGTTATCTTCAGCGTGTTGCGCTACATCTGCTTCACCGACATCCTGCCACTCAACAGTGTCTTCAATGTCGCTATTAATGGCTTCAACGAACGCATTGCGCAGTATACCTGCCAATGTAGTCAGGAGCGGCGTATTTACATCATCCAGGGAACCTGAAATAGGAATGCGCGTGGCAATTTGATCCCTTTGCTGGTTTTCAAACAGCTCAGCGATAAAGCCTGATATGGCTTCAGCCATGCCGCGAAAGATACCGTCGTTGTCCCTTTCTATATCGCCTTTCCACGAAAAAACCTCAACATTGTGAAGGATCGGTTTCGCGTAGCCCTCCAGTTTTCCATTGTCGCTGGCAAGTTCCATCGCCATTTCGAGGTGTCCTGCTTCAAGGTCAAAAGGCGCATAGGTATCGAGGACATTTTTAAAATTAACCAAAGCAACGTCATTGGCCTGTAGATTAATATCAAAGGTTGGCAATTTAGTAGCCGGGTTCAATGAGGCGTTGAGAGTTAACGTACCCTGCTCGGTGGTCTTGCCCGTAGCCTTAAGGGTTGCCACCAGGCTCTTTGATAAATCCCGACTGTTAACCAAATTTACCGCCGAGGCGTTGAGGTGATGAAGTGATACATCAATACCCGCATTGGGATTTATAAAACGCACAGCACCATTTTCTATTGTCAGCTTATCTACTTTTAATGGTACCAATTGGTCAGCAAGGTACAGCCAGTTTTCGTCCTTCCCCGATTGACTACTTGACTCAGAAGCGCCGTCTACAAAGTTGAGCGATGGCTTATCTAATAATACGGTTGCGACAACAGATCGATCGAGCAATGCAGACCACAACACGCTAATGTCTACCTGTTTTGCACTGAAGAACGGTTGTTCTACTTCTCCTGTACGTTTGAAAATAAAAATATCTTCAATTTGGTATGCGCCACGCCATAACATGATGTCCACGTCGCCAACACTGCCGGTAAAAGTGTCACCCTTATCAAGGGTATCGTTTATATACCACTGAGCACCGAAAGGAAGTACAAGGCGAAGTGCAAGGATAACGGCCAAAGCGCAGAGTGCTACCTTGCAATACGTGAGTGTTTTCCCATTCATCTAAGCGCCGCCTGTGCATAAATCATCAATATTTGTACGAATCAAACTTCGTGCCACTGTCCTCGTGGTGAACGATCCGACTCCCTCTCCTGATAGAGATTTAATTTTATGGGGTTTTTTCTTGGTTTGGTTGTAACGGACAGGGGGCTGGACTGGTAAGCTGGAGGTAAGCCTGTGAATGACTTACCGACCAAACGGTAAAATTAACAAAGGATGGCAATTTATACTGCAATCACTTAGTGCGGTTTAAAAACGCCGATAACATTTTCATCTGCGCGGACTTTAGCTTCGATGCTATCGTCGGTTTGCGATTGAGAGTGGCCGCACTTAACACATTCCAATTTTTCAACATTATTCTCAAAAAACAACATGATGGAGTCCATCGCGTTACACTTAGGACACGTAGCTCCAGCGATGAAGCGTTTTTTCTTTCTTTCAGTCATTGTAAACCTCTGGTCTTTCAGATGCGCGCAGCAACGAACACATAAATGGAAGATGGTGCCATGACGGTGAAAAACAAGCCATCACCGGATGAGTTTGCTATCATACGCCCCTGAATTTGGAGGACAATTTTCCGGGCATGATTACCTTATCTGACGTTACCCTGATGCGCGGCAGCAAAGTGCTTTTAGAGCACGCGTCGGCACAACTCTTTCCTGGCCACAAGACCGCCCTTATCGGCAGCAATGGTTGTGGTAAATCAAGTCTCTTTGCGTTGTTGCGCAATGAACTTGCAGTGGATGCAGGCGACTGTAAAGTACCGGAGCACTGGCGTATTGTAAGTGTAGCACAGGAAACACCAGCGGTAGATCGGTCTGCGTTGGCCTATGTTATTGATGGCGATAAACACCTGCGAACGCTACAAAGCAATCTCGCTGAGGCTGAAAGCCGTCAGGATGGCGAAGCTATGGGCCAAATTCACGGTCAACTTGAACAGGCCGGAGCCTATGACGTGGAAGCCCGAGCAGCAACAATTCTGGCGGGTTTGGGGTTCACCACCGCACAGTTGTCGTCACCAGTGACCGACTTTTCTGGTGGATGGCGTATGCGTTTGAATCTCGCGCAGGCACTGCTTTGCCCTTCCGATTTACTGCTGCTGGATGAGCCCACCAACCACCTCGATTTAGACGCGGTAATCTGGCTTGAAAAATGGTTGCAGCGCTATTCAGGTACCTTGTTGCTCATCAGTCATGACAAGGCCTTTATAGACAATACAGTGGCAAACATTATCAGTGTTGAGCAGCAAAAGCTGGTGGCGTACACAGGTAACTATTCATCTTTCGAGAAACAGCGGGCAGAGCGAATTCGGTTGCAGAATATTGATTACCAAAAGCAGCAGGACAAAATCGCCCATCTGGAATCCTTTATCACCCGGTTTAAAGCGAAGGCGAGTAAGGCGAAACAAGCACAGAGCCGGATTAAACAGCTAGAGCGTATGGAGCAACTTCTGCCTGCCCATGTGGCAAGCGAATTCAACTTTTCATTTGCAGAACCAACGGGCTTGCCAAACCCGCTGGTACAAATGCGGGATATTCGGTTGGGGTATGGCGATAAGATAATTTTAAACGATGTTAAGTTGAACCTGGTGCCTGGCAGTCGTCTTGGTTTACTTGGCCGCAACGGGCAAGGGAAGTCAACACTCATCAAGCTGTTGGCGTGTGTGCACGAGCCTATGCAGGGTTCTTTTACTGCAGCGAAGGGGCTTAATGTGGGCTATTTTGCCCAGCATCAGTTAGAAACCCTTGACCCAAAGGCGTCTGGCTTGTTGCATTTGCAGCGCATTGACAACAAAGCAACGGAGCAATCACTGAGGGATTTTCTCGGCGGCTTTGGCTTTCATGGGGATCAGGCGCTCAGCCCCGTTGCGCCCATGTCCGGTGGTGAAAAAGCCCGCTTGGTACTGGCGTTAATTGTTTATCAAAAACCAAACTTACTGTTGCTGGATGAGCCAACAAACCATTTGGATCTGGAAATGCGCCATGCATTGAATATGGCTTTGCAAGGGTTTGATGGTGCAATGGTACTGGTATCCCACGATAGGTTTCTATTGTCTTCCGTATGTGAAGACTTCTACCTCGTCGACCGTGGTACGGTTGAGCCATTTTCCGGTGACCTGGATGATTACAGAAACTGGATCCTCACACAGCAAAGTGAAGAAAAACCGGTAAAAGACGACAAACCCAAAGTCGATCGCAAGGAAGAAAAACGCCGTGAAGCTGCCTTTCGACAATCTGTTGCGCCTTTAAAGAAAGCGTTGGAAAAACACGAAAAAGCCATTGAAAATAAGTCGGCTGAACTGGCAAATGTAGAAGTCCGCCTTGGTGATGCGGATTTGTATGCCGATGAAAACAAAGGGAAGCTTCTGGCTTTACTTGAAGAACAGGCAACGCTAAAACAAGCCATTGAGGAGCATGAAATGGCCTGGTTGGAGGCTCAGGAAGCAATGGAAGTAGCAAGGAATGAATATGAATCTTAATGCAGATACATTTTGGCAATACAGTTTAGATATTTATGGCCGCCCTACAGTGTCTGAAAACGCGTTGGCGTTACAAGATAAGCACAATGTTAACGTGAATATGCTGTTATTGTTGTGCTGGTGTTTGCAAAATGGCGCGGTGATAACCTTGAACCAATGGCAGGTTTTGCTTGCCGCTATTGAAGAGACAGAGCAGAAACTTTCTGCGCACAGGCAGCAGCGCAGACAGGCGAAATCGGCACAGCCCCAAAACGCTTCTGCTTATGAGGCTCTGAAGAAACAAGAATTGGCCTTCGAGTTAGAACAACAAGAAGCCCTTACTACCATGTTTAACCGCCTGAATGTTGAATATGTCACACTATCAGGCGTTAATGGCAGTATTGCCAGCTTTGTAAATGTCTTCTCACTTCGTCAGCAGCCTGAGGCGGTTAGTAGAATAACGGCAATAGTAAAACAGCTTTAGCAACCTATGGATTCACTTTCATCTAAGCCTTCCTCTGGTCATGGGCAAATAATACGAAGCCGTTTTACACCGTCCCGCTGGGCACGAAACCGCCATGTGCAAACCATTTGGCCAAGATTTATTCAAAAGCGCCAACCCGTAGGTTATACATGGGAAAGGCTAACTACACCAGATGACGATTTTCTCGATATTGCCTGGGGACCAAAACCCAGTGAGATTAGTGGTATTGTTGTCATGTTTCACGGCCTTGAGGGTTCCATTCGCTCTCACTATGCCAATGATATGATGGCCGCGCTAAGTCTTGCAGGCTGGCAGGTTGTTATGATGCATTTCAGAGGCTGCAGCGGCGAAATAAATCGTCAGCCAAGGGCATATCATTCTGGCGAGACATCTGACCCTGCATTTTTTCTTTCATGGCTTGAAAAGCGCCACCCAGGCATACCCAAAGTGGCCATTGGCTTTTCTCTGGGAGGAAACATGCTGCTAAAGTTGCTTGGAGAAAACCCTTCTCAACCATGGCTTCAAGCCGCGATTGCCGTGTCTGCTCCTTTAAAGTTAGCGGTGTGCAGTGACAACATCAATCAGGGCTTTTCGCGGGTATATCAGAAGTATCTGCTTAAAAGTATGAAAAATACATTGCTTAAGAAAATGCAGTGTATCGATTATGGTGGCCTCATCGACATCTCTGCACAGGAGGCGAAAAAGCTGGATTCCTTCAAAGCGTTCGATGAGCGTGTTACTGCACCGCTACATGGCTTTGCCGATGCCACAGACTACTATGAAAAATGTAGTGCGTATCCCTTTCTCAGTGCAATCCATTGCCCAACGCTTATTCTGCACAGTTTGGATGACCCGTTTATGCATCCCTCTGTGGTACCAGACGAAACGGCACTTGCACGTGCTGTTACGTTAGAGTTAAGTGAATACGGTGGGCATGTTGGCTTTATGCAAGGCAATATGACTGCACCGACGATTTACCTGCAATCCCGAGCGATTGCGTTTTTTAAGTCCTATTTACCGGTGAATGAGCAAGAATGATTATTCCTATTAGTGAGTTGGAGAGTGACACGTTGCGCGGTATTGCTGAGTCATTTGTACTACGGGAAGGTACGGATTATGGTGAAGTAGAAGCGAGCTTCGAAGATAAAGTTGATGAAGTTATTGCTTCGCTTAAAAGTGGAGAGGCTGTGTTGGTGTATTCAGAACTACATGATTCGGTCAATATAAGGCAAAAAGACGACTATGAGCCGGGTGAAGAAAATAGCGTTGAGTAAACCTGGTGGGACGAGAGCCTGACGCCGCCAGGCTCATATTAAAAATATCAGAAGGTGTAACGGGCGTTGAGTTGAGTAATATCCAAATCATCAACTTTTTCGTAGCTAAGCCCCACAGCCCATCGGGGTGTAAAGTAGTAATTTGCCCCAGCTTTTACCGTCATGTCCCCGTCATCCAGATCGTAGTAACCAATTTCTCCCAAGACTTCCACTTGATCCGTCAGCATACTGCGAACACCGGCGTTAACACTGTAGCCGTTTTCATCGTACCCTTCGAAGTCGGCACGCTCAAAGTTGGCTCCCACGTAGGCATCGGTACTACTATTGATGACAAAACGATACCCAAGACCCATAGAGAGTAAATCCAGATCACCACCGCTTTCGTCCAGCATGCTGTATTCACCGGTGACAAAAATATTGTTTTCCAGCAGATATGTTCCGCCAATATCGAGACCATCGAAATCTGCACGTCCAATCTCAGCATTGGTGTACCCGCCTTCCGCAAAGCGCCAGTTGGGAGATGCAGCAAATGCTGAAACAGAAACCGTTGAAAGGGTGAGAATGCTGATGAGATTCGTAATACGCATTTGATACTCCTAAATAGATGCGAAAAAAATGGTCGAGAATGTCGCCCATAGATAAGAAGGGAGTGAGCAATTCATTTGCCAATGTGGCTTTGTCCCCATTATTTATGGTTCTTGATTGGAGCTAACTAACTGATTTTTAGTTTTTTTAAATTCTTGTTACTAGAGGGGGTCGTACTCGTCGATTAACAAATTATTATTTCGATAACTCGTTTAACTCCGTTTGCGCTGTGCTGGTGTCTGCGCAGGGCAACAGTGCGACGTCTTTTCCCAACAGCCTGTAATTCTTTCCTAAAGCACAAAACTGACTTTCTAGCTGCTATGCAGGTAAACACTTGTATTACATAGCATTAAAGGTGTTATTAACAGTCGGTAAACTTGGATCGCCTTTTGCAAAATCACTACTAAAGTCTAATCGTTGATTCCATTAGGGATCGAATACGTGATTGTTAATCGGAGCCAGGAATTATGTTGCCGCGAAATCAATTAGCGACAAACACGGATTTTACATTACCGTTAATTACTT
The DNA here is from genome assembly GCF_056158205.1 of Alteromonas sp. AWQ4_252. Taxonomy (NCBI): domain Bacteria; kingdom Pseudomonadati; phylum Pseudomonadota; class Gammaproteobacteria; order Alteromonadales; family Alteromonadaceae; genus Alteromonas; species Alteromonas sp. AWQ4_252. The sequence continues at coordinate 836,783 of NZ_JBSWSV010000001.1, forward strand.
CATTCAGTACGATCTTCTCTATTAGCCCGGCCGTACTTCGCGCTGTTGTTTACTGTATGTGCATTGGTTTTAGTACCCTTAGCCTTGCTGACGAAGTGAATGACAATAATCTGCCAGCGGGCAAGCCGATCTTGAATCGTATTATTGATGCAGCTAAAACGAATGCGCAGCGGGCATATGAAATGAACGATCACGACCTTGCCACCGAGTTAAAGGAAATGGATTACGAGACGTATCGACAAATTCGTTTTAATCCGGATCAAGCGTTGTGGCATAAGCAGAAAGACTACGAACTTCAATTTTTCCATCCCGGATTTCTCTATCAGCAGCCAGTAACAGTGGTGACCATCGCACCGGACAATAGCGAAGAGATCCTTAGTTTCGACAGTGATAAATTTATATATGAGAAAAATGCAGAAGCCCTGGCTGGACTTACAGATGCACAGTCGGGCTACGCAGGTTTTCGCATTCACTACCCGATTAAAAACAGCGCATATAAAGACGAATTTGCAGTATTTCTCGGCGCTTCTTATTTTCGATTGGTAGGAAAGGATCAGGTTTATGGTATTTCTGCCAGAGGGCTTGCACTGAATACAGCCATGCCTGAAGGGGAAGAGTTTCCTCACTTTACCAAATTTTGGATCATCGAGCCGAGAGACGGGCAACCAATAACGATTTATGCTCGCCTGGAAAGCCCCTCTGTTTCAGGTGCTTACAGTTTCGAACTTATGCCAGGCAGTGACACCACAATGCAGGTTAAAAGTTGGTTGTTTGCTCGTGAAGATGTGGAAAAATTGGGTGTGGCTCCATTTACGAGTATGTTTTTGTACGGTGAAAACTCACAAAAGCGGCACGACGATTACCGCCCGGAAGTGCATGATAGTGATGGTGTAATGATGTTAAACGGCGCTGGCGAAATACTGTGGCGTCCACTTACCAACCCTACCAGATTACAAATTACCTCTTTAAGCGATAAAAGCCCCCAAGGATTCGGCATGCTGCAGCGAGATACAGACTTTCAGCATTATCTGGATGCCGAAGCAAATTATCACCTGCGCCCAAGTTTATGGGTAACACCTAAGCAGGGGTTTACCGAGGGCAAACTGGAGATAGTTGAAATTCCAACAGATTCCGAAGTGCATGACAATATTGTCGCTTACTGGGTTCCAAATGCTCCGTTTTTAGCTGGTGAAAGCCGCTACTTCGAATATGAGGTGAAAACGGTGGAAGAAAAACCAATGCGCTACGGTGTCGCTACGGTGGTCAGAACCCGGCAGGGGATCAGCCAGTTACCAGGCTTTGAAACCACTGAAGAGCGAAATGTAAGGCGCTTTGTGGTCGATTTCACCGTACCAAAGGGCATGAAACTCAAACCTGAAGACGTAAATTTAGTACTTGATGCCACCAACGCGCAGGTGGAGCAAGCCAGAGTGTATGCAGTTAATGGTGATAAGGAAATTCGGGTTACTTTCCTGGTTGTACCCGAAAGTAACGCCGTGGTGGACATGCGAATGTTCTTAAATCAGAACGAAACGCAAATGAGCGAAATATGGAGTTATGTGTATGCGCCACAGCAATGAACGAACTCAGGGTGAGATTGATGACGCGGCCAACGCGAAACCCTATTTACTGAATGTTGCCGGCAGAGGCTGGCGACTTATGTTTATGGCCTGTCTGGTTTTGGTATCTACAGCCCTTGCCGGATATAGTTTATTTGAAATTTTCAGACCTAACAGATTCACTGCCCTGGAAATGACTCAGCTCGCCTTGAGCATGGTGTTGTTTCTCTGGCTCACCATGTCTTTCTGGACAGCAGTTATCGGTTTCCTGCTAAAGCTTTTTCATATTGACCCACTGTCGTTAAAGCGGGAAATACCCAAAGGTGACGCTGCGTTACCCGTACGTCAGAGACACGCCATCGTTATGCCGGTGTACAACGAAGACACCAAACACATTATGATTGGGTTTGAAGCCTGCGTCCGGGAAATCATGAAAACCACTGCGGTAGACCATTATGATTTCTACATGCTCAGTGATACCCAGGATGAAGGCAAGGCCATAGCAGAATTGCGGGCGTGGAAGCGCCTGCAGCAGCGATTGGGAGACAATGCGCCTGCCACTTTTTACCGTCGTCGCGAAGATAACTGGGGACGAAAAGTGGGTAATATTACTGATTTCTGCGAACGCTGGGGAAGTCAGTACGAATCTATGTTGGTATTGGACGCAGACAGTGTCATGTCAGCAGAGCGCATTTTAGATTTGACCCGTCGAATTGAAGCAAACCCTGAAGCGGCAATGATTCAAACCATTCCAATGCCCGTGCGGCAAGACACCTTTTTCGGTCGTTTTGTACAGTTTGCTGCGCACTTGTACAGCCCTATGTTAGCCACGGGATTGTCGTTCTGGCAGACAGACAGTGCTAACTACTGGGGGCATAATGCCATTATTCGTGTCGCACCGTTTATGCAGCATTGTGGCTTACCCACACTAAAAGGCCGGGCACCGTTTGGCGGTGATGTGCTGAGTCACGACTTTGTCGAAGCTGCCTTACTTCGTCGGGCCGGTTGGGAGTGTTATTTGGTCACCGACACCGATGGTTCCTACGAAGAGGTTCCGGGCAATATGGTCGACTATGCTATACGTGACAGACGCTGGGTTCAGGGGAATATTCAACACCTGGGTCTACTTAAAATTAACGGCTTAAAAACCACGAACCGCTTGCATTTTATGTTCGGCGCGTTCGCCTATATGTCGTCGCTATTGCTGTTCGCTATGCTTATGGCTGGTACGGCAGATGCGCTGGTTAAAGCGCTGGTCGACCCTGTGTATTTTACCTCCGCCCATCAGCTATTTCCCAACTGGCAAATAGCCAAAGAAGGGTTAATGATAGCGACGTTGTGGGGCACCATTGCGTTACTTTTCATGCCCAAGCTCCTGGGTTTGATTCTGGCAATGATCCAACGTCGCAAAGATTTTGGTGGTTTCTTTCGCTTGCTGTTTGGTGGTGTGGTAGAGCTATTCATGGCCGTGTTGATTGCGCCAATGATGATGTTTTATCACAGCTATTTCGTACTTAGTGTGTTAGTGGGTCACCAGGTAAAATGGGAAGCGCAAGCACGGGAGGGCAGAATGGTTCCCTGGCGGGTGGCCATATCAAAGTCAATCACAATGACTATTCTTGCTCTTATATGGGCGGGCACGACTTTTTACTACACACCATCCTTGTTTTTGTGGCTGCTACCTGTTTTAACAGGCATGGTGTTTGCTGCGCCTATTATCAGGCTTTCCAGTAGTCCGGGCTTTGGTCGGTTGTGTCGCCGGATAGGAATTTTTGTTATCCAGGAAGAACTTTACGAATCGCCGGTGCTGGTTGAGGTTCGACAGCACATGGCAATATTCGACATGGATGATTTAAATAAAACCGCAGCAGATATACCAGCATTAGCTAAAGAGGTGCCTCAGGCCATGATTATACAGGATTTATCTGCCCCTCCACTTGCTAAACGGCTTTCCAATGGTGATGTAATCGCGGCCAGGGAGCATCAGGCGAAAACGCGACACGCCGCTTGAGCGCATTCAAATACGCCTCCTGAAGGAGGCGTACTCACGTAACATTAAGTTTTCGATTCGTTGTCGGAATTATTGCGCAGATAACCCGCTGCTTCTTCGTCATCCTTTAACGTGATTTTCCCCTGGCTTGCGTCACTACTATGAGCACGGGTTTGTTGATTGACCTGATGAATCACACTGGCGCTTTGTAAATCAGCTTCATTGGTAATCGATGCAATAGATTCGCGATTCTTAAGAAAGTCTTTAATCTCAGTCACAATATTCTTCAGTTCATCATCGTTTTTTGTCATGCCCATCAGAAAACGGGGTGTTTCGAGGTTACTTGCTCCACTGGTAGCGAAAATCGAACTGGAGATTTTCGTGGTAATGATCCATGGCGTGATCGAGCTTTTCACTAACACATTTTCCGAACGGGTTGAGTCATGAATGGACATACCTGTAGAGAACTTAGATTCATTAAATGTGCCTTCAGCTTTAACGTACATCAACATAGATTCAAACTTCATTTCTCCCCAGAAAAGGTGAGATGCATTGTTGAGAATCTTACCTGCCGCACTAAATGCCATCCAGGCGAAGAAGGAGACCAGAGCACCACTGATAATGCGGAACAGTTCAATTACGTGTGCTTCAGAAAGGCTGCCACCGGTGAAGCGCAATGTGGCATCTCTTACCAAACTTACGGCATCAGCTACGTCCAGCGCGAACAGTGAGAGAAATAAATAGGCTAATAACACGCAGCCTTGTGCAAGAAGTGATGGCAGCACTTTCTGCCCGGTTTTTATTTCGCTGGTTTGTTCCTGGGCGAGTCTGGGTTGAGTTTCAATGAGTAGTTCACCGTCGAAACTGCCTTTGCCCTCGGTTTGCTCTTTGAGCTTAGGATCCAACTCCCGGTATATACGGTTGGGGATTTCTTTGTAGCGGCGATTAGCCAGTACGATATTCTCAAGATTGATAAAAATTTCGTTCGGATGAACAGATTCCTGTAAATTTTCTCTGTATTCACTGACTTCTGTTTGCGGGGTGACTCCCTGCATTCTCGACAGCAAGCCGGGAAGAATACCCAATACAACAAGCACCATAGTAAACCCTAGAATAGCGAGGTTTTGCCAGGCACTGAAAATGCTGTATTTTTCAATGGCAGCTGCGAGTTCTTCTGTAGACAAAGGAACGACGGTATCCAGCCCGAAACCCACTACCACAGGCACCAGAATTGACAAGGTGATGAGCAAGGGAACTGATACTCCCGATGCTTTCTGTAGTTGCGTGTTTTTGCGATTGCTAATGGCATTCGCGGCCGAGAACCACAATCTTAAAAGGTAGATCAGTAACACCAGAGACAACACAGGCATGGCGAGAAGCTGTGCTTTTTCACCAGCAAGACCAGTGGAAACGATGAACGCCACAATTAGGAATGATACAAGTGCTGCAGTGAAGCTAATAGCAAGGCTACCCATTTCTTGCGCCAGGTTGCGCAACGGGTATGGCAAAAACGTTAATTTCGGTAGTACTGAATGCAACAGACGTGCAACCCAGCCAACAGGTTCGAGGAACGTGGTGTTTTTTCGCCCCATAAGCATGGCATGGAGTTGATTGTCATCGTATAACACAACTTTTTGTTCGGCCTGGGCGGAGTCTTGTTCAGAGCGGGAACGGTTATACGCCAGTGATGTGGGCACAGAACGGCCAACAAAATAACGAAATAACTGGAAGACACCCACCCCAAGATGTCGGCAACCGGCAGCCAATAATACGAAGCCAAGAATGGCATAGGTATAGGCATAAACAGGGTTTTCTTTTAACGCTCCTGCCACCATTAACAGTGGAATTATGCCACCTGCAACAAGAATGGCTCCGGTGACAGATCGAAGTTTTCCTTCGGTTTTGAAGGGGTTTTTTATACCTAACGTTTGGGAACCAAAATCGTACGCCATACTGAAATTCCTTTTAGTAACATCTGGGGTAGAAGCGCGGACAGCAACCTGTTGTCAGATTCGTCCGCTCAATACAATAGGTTGGTAAATAATTATTGGCTGAAAGTGACAGAAAAAGTGACAGGCACTGCCAGCGTGATACTGCTCAACTTGGCGACGTCCTGAAGCGCCTTAACACCGCCTTCAAGCTTAAACGATGCGGCGTTTATAACCGTTGGGGCTGTGGTCGCGACAGTTAGTTCATTTTCGCTTAGTTTATTTACAATAACCTCAAACGTAGCCGGTGCTGTCACACCGTGAAGTGAGATTTCGCCTTCCACCGACGTTATTTTGCTTTCGCCTGCGGGAAGCGACATAAGGGCGTCAGGCACAGATGCGGTAAAAGTGGCGTTGGGATAGCTACCGGTTTCGAACAGCATTTCCTGCATGCGCGTATTGCGAATATCAATATTGGTATTCACGCTACTCAATGGCACTGTGATAGTAAGTTCGCCCTTGTCTGTAATTTCACCTTCAAAGCTATCGAAGCTGTGTACTTCTGTGACCTGTGCGTTTTTTGTAGTCAGAAAATTAAGGCTTGAAGTATCACTCTCCAGTGTCCAGGCCGCCGAGACCGGCAGTGCGACACAAGTAGATAAAGCCAACAACGCGCGTTTGTACATCATTACTTTGCTCCTTTTTCGTACTGGACAATATCCTGCCAGGGAACACGTTGGTCGCCTAACACGACAAAGTCGGGGTTTTCCAGAGTGTTACGCTGGTTATAGGTAAGCGGCTCAAAATTTGCCGCTAGAATGCTGCCGCCAGCTTCCGAAACAATACATTGAGATGCGCCGGTATCCCATTCTCCGGTAATACCCAAGCGCATAAAAACATCGGCCTTGCCTTCAGCAATAAAACACGACTTCAACGAACAACTGCCAAGGGGAAGGGTTTGATAAACCCGTTTCGCTGACATGCGGGAAAATACTTTATCTCTAGACTGACGACGGCTGATAGCGATCATAACTACGCTGTCATGAGGGTCTTCCAGGCGTCTAACGTGGATCTGTTTCTCTTCATCAGGGCTTGATTTAAAAGCGCCATTACCTTTACTTGCATAATAAAGCGATTGCCCTGGAGGCCAGAATATGACGCCAATCACAGGCTCGTTGTTCTCAATTAGCGCAATATTAACGGCGAAGTCACCACTGCGTGCAATGAACTCCTGAGTACCATCAATTGGGTCGATGAGCCAGTAACGTTTCCATTTAATGCGCTCATCCAAATTTGCGTGTTTGTTTTCTTCAGAGAGTATGGGAATGTCAGGCGTCGCCGCAATTAACCGTTTATTAATGATATCGTTAGCGAGGTAATCAGCACTGGTGACAGGTGAATCATCGTCTTTGGTGTATGCGTCGAAATCGCCTTTATCATAAACTGAAAGAACGGCTTCTCCAGCTTCTACAGCCACTTCTTTGGCAAGTGCTAATAGTGTTTCGTGGGTGTCATCAGGCATGAGATTTGTTCTCCTTTAGCCACTTCTGAGCCAGAAAGAGGGCTGCGATACAGCGCGCCTCGGTAAAGTCTTCCCGGCCGAGTAATTCATCAGCCTGGCGCAGTGGCCAGTTAATCACTTCCAGTGGCTCGGGCTCATCACCTTCAAGAGATTGTGGAAATAAACCCCTCGCCACGACAATTGTCATCTGAGCATTAAAAAACGTAGGCGCCATGCTTACGGTATGAATAACATGTAGCTCTTTAGCTGCGTATCCCGCTTCTTCCTGCAGTTCGCGGTTGGCCGCTTCAATGGCGGTTTCTCCTGGGTCGATGAGTCCTTTGGGAAACCCCAGTTGATAGTCGTGGGTGCCTGCTGCATATTCGCGAATGAGTACCATTGTGTCGTCATCAAGCATGGGCACTATCATAACTGCGCCCCGATTGCCTCCCGCCATTCTTTCGAACTGGCGTTCTTCGCCATTTGAAAAAGTGAGATCCAGTCGCTCAACCTTAAATAGCCGGCTTCTGGCAACAATTTCTCGGTGCCGGATTTGAGGTAATGTTTTGGCGGAATTTATTTTACTCATGTTTATCCGTTACAACTTTCGCTATGATAACAGTCAATACTTAAGCTTAATGTATTTGAAGGAAAATCGCTTGCCATTTCTGCCTTGGGACGAAATAGACACGGTTCTGCTCGACATGGATGGAACCTTACTCGATCTCCACTTTGATAATCACTTCTGGATCGAACACTTGCCGAAAAAAATCGCTGAACGGACGAAGCAGCCGGTGGATGAAGTGAAATCTACCATGACAGCGCATTACCAGCGGGTATTTGGCAAGATACAGTGGTATTGCCTTGATTACTGGGCTGAGCAACTGGATATGGACATCATGGCGGCGAAACGCGAAGTAGAGCACCTCATTTCCATGCGTCCTGATACCCTGCCCTTTTTGGACGCGCTGCATGACAGTGGCAGAGAGGTTGTGCTTGTGACAAACGCACACCCCGATAGTTTATCCTTAAAAGTGGAACATACCCGTTTGGACAACCATATAGATACTCTGATTTCTACCCATGAGTTCGGGGTTACAAAAGAGTCTCAATCACTGTGGCAGCAATTACAGGCAAAGCTAGGTTTTGAGCCACACAGAACACTGTTTGTTGACGACAGTTTGCCTATTTTGCACGCCGCGCAAAAGTTCGGCATTGGTCACTTACTCGCAGTGAATAACCCCGATAGCCAGTTACCACACCGGGACATAGATGAATTTCCCGCGGTCAGTGATTATCGAACACTCGTTCAGGATATTATGTCTCAGCCCGTAAAGGCCAAGCTATGAGTATTTGTATTGTAGGCTCGAGAAATCCGGTAAAAATGAACGCGGCCAAAGAGGCGCTCAGCTTGTGTTTGCAAGTGCCCGGGCTGGAAGTAATTGGACAGGATGTTCCCAGTGGCGTGCCAGAGCAGCCAATGACTACAGCGCAAACTCGTGAAGGCGCAATTAACCGGGTTAAAGCGTGTGTAGCGAATGCAGGTGATAAAGCGAGGCAAACGGATTGGTTTATCGCCATCGAAGGCGGTGTTGATTTGTTTGACGACGGGCCAGCCACATTCGCATTTGTCGCTATTTACCATCGGGCCGTTTGGTCTGTGGGAAGAAGTGCGAATTTGCCTTTACCAAGGAAAGTTTATCAGGCACTTGTTGACGGAGGTGAGTTAGGCCCGGTTATGGATGCCATGTTCGACACTACTAATATCAAGCAAAAAGGCGGCGCCATCGGTTTACTTACTAATCACCTGGCTACCCGGCAGAGTGTGTACGAGCAAGCCATTTTGTTGGCAATGGCAAGGTTTAATCACCCTGAGTTGTACGCGGAAGGCTAATTGTCCATTGCTCATTGCTGGAAAACACACCCAAAGCTCAACACGTTCTTATTAAGTTCGGTGTTTCAGTGATCAGCGTTCTAAGGAGGCTGGCTGGTGGTACTGTGAAATTCTTTTTCACACCATGAATATTATTGCCAGTGTATCACCATCACTTTTCATTGATTTATTGGGTTAACTCTCAAGCTATTGATGACAATAGTTTTTTTGTTTTGGCCTTAGTATTGCTACTACTTCTGTCCATGATGGAAACAGGAGTTAGAATATGTCTGACAAAGTACAAACGATCAATCCTGCAACAGAAAAGCCTCTTGCCGAATATACGCTAATGACAGAAGCACAAGCTAACGAGGCTGTAGACAATGCTCACGAAGCCTTCTTGAGCTGGAAAAAAACGTCTTTTGAAACCCGCGCCGAAAAGCTCAATACCTTAGCTGATCTGATGGAGTCCAAAGCGGACGACATCGTCGATATGATGGTAAAGGAAATGGGTAAGGTAGCGGCTCAGGGCTATCAGGAAGTAGAGCTTTGTGCTGGTATCTGCCGTTATACCGCTGAAAACGGTGCATCTGTTCTGCAAGATGATAACCGCGTTTACGATGGTGGTAGCGCCATCATCACATACCAACCAATAGGTGTTATTTTAGGTATCCAACCCTGGAACTTCCCTCTTTACCAGGTTATCCGTTATAGCGCTGCCAATGTGATGGCAGGGAATACCACGGTAATGAAACATGCGAAAAATGTGTTCGGTATGGCTGAGATGATACAAACCATGTATGAGCAAGCCGGTTTCCCTAAAAATGTTTATCAGTCACTTCTGGTTGATGGCAAAACAGCCAGCGCACTTATCAAGCATGACAAGGTGCGTGGTGTCACCTTTACCGGCAGTGACGGCGTTGGTAAATCGGTTGCTGAGACAGCGGCCAGCTTAGCGAAGAAAACTGTGCTGGAACTGGGTAGTAATGATGCATTTGTTGTATTGTCTGACGCTGACATAGACACAGCGGTGGAAGCCTGTGTGAAAGGTCGCATCATTAATAACGGTGAGACGTGTGTCGCCGCGAAACGCTTTATCATCGTTGATAGTATATACGATAAGTTTAAAGGTAAATTTATCGAAGCCTTCAAAGGGCTGAAAGTAGGTGATCCTTCAGCAGAAGATAGCGATCTTGGCCCAATGGCTCGTGAAGACTTGCGGGATGAACTGCATGATCAGGTTATGGAGTCGGTTAAAAACGGCGCGACTTTATCTTTAGGTGGCGAAGTGCCGAATACTACCGGTTGGTATTATCCGGTTACGATTCTTGAAAACATCAAGCCAGGCATGCCAGCTTACGATGATGAGTTATTCGGTCCCGTAGCATCGTTTATTCGTGCCAAAGATGATGCCGATGCTATGCGTATTGCCAATGATTCACGCTATGGCTTGGGTGGTGGTATTTTCACTACCGACAAAGAAAAAGCTATTACCCTTGCCAGAGAAGAATTTGATACAGGCATGGTCAATATCAATGGGTATTCACTCGCTCAGCCTAACCTTCCATTCGGTGGCGTAAAAGACAGTGGTTATGGCCGGGAACACGGCGGTTTCGGTATGCGAGAATTTGTAAATGAGAAAACGATTTTCATTGCTGAGTAATGCAAATCCGCTATTAGCTAGATGAACGGCCACAAATGTGGCCGTTTTTTTTATAAAGAAAATTCTGTATATCCATCTGCACCTGGGCGGCCGAAAATAGCCCCTGCCTGATGCACTTCTTCAGGTAAGGAGGGATCCGGCTTAAATTTGCCCTTAATGGAAAAACCTTTAAAGCCCGCTTCAAATACAGCGTCTAAGCTGAGCCCCAACATATTGGGTTCTTTCACGATAACGCCTATACCTTCGTTCTCACAACGCAATGAAGCCGAGTAGTTCCCAAAATCTATTGGCCCTCGCGTACCGGCTACTGTCGCCTTTAGCCAATCTCCGAAGCCCACTAATTCATTGCAATTGGGACCAAAAGACAATTGTTCAATTCGTACTCTGAAACGCCCCCCAGCGTTCACCGGGACGGGTAGCTTCACTTCCGCAAGTACTCTGTCTACAGGTAGAAAAAGCAGAAAATCGTCAGAATTTATCTGTTGGGAAGAAAATACACTGGTACTCACTTCTCCCTTAAATGACACTTCTTGGGCGTCTCTGAGGTTACCACCTTTAATGTCAGCATGAAGTTTTCCGATAAGTAGAGATAGACCTGATATCTCCCATTCCACGTTAGTTACCGGTATTCCATTTATGACTGCAGCCTGTGCTTTGCCTTCCCACACAGTGCCACTGATACCGTAGAGGTTGACCCCTTTGGGTAACGATTGCCCTTGTAGCAGATGACTGGCTGGCATGTAGAGCACTACGAAAAATAAGAACGCAAAAACTGCCAGAAGCGTCCAAAGGAACTTTGATTTCATTATTTACCTAACTGCAATCGACGAATTCGAACCATACCCGGTTCGTTACTTTCAGCAATATCCACCTGAATAATGCGGATCCCCATTTTTTCCATCACCTCTAGCCAGCTCAGAACATCATTAAACGATGCCTCATCCACAGAAACTTGTAGTTCCTCGTCCTGCGGCTGCATTCTGGCGATGGCAATATTGTGTCTTGCTGATGTGTTATTTACTGCCTGAGGCAGAGAACCTGAAAAGGTTTGAATATTTCCGCTTTTGCGCAGCTGTATCGCCCGGGCACCTTGTTCCTGCACCCACACAAGCAGAGATTGTTGAGCGTCATAGTTAGCCCGCTCTTTCTCAACACCGCTACTAAGTGGCTGCCAAATGCCCCAATAAAAAATGGCTATCCCGACTACAACAGCTGTGATCAATACCAACCGTTGCTCACGTTCGCTTAGCGCTTGATATCTTTCCTTTAATGTCATCATTAACCCCGAATAGCGACTGTACCGATCACGGTATTGTCGCGATTGTTAATTGCGCCTTGCTCGACTTCAAAACCCACATTCTCGGCCTGACGGCGAAACTGTTCAAGGGATTCAAAGGTTTTCCCCTGAGCCTGCATGCGAATTTCTGCCCGCTCTGCATCAAACCGAAGTGTTTGCGCCTTCACCTCGGAAGCTGAAAAAGCGGGGGTTAAGGCATCTATCATCACCAGCATAGAACTTGTTGTACCACCTTGATCTAACCTCGCCATTTCGCCGCGAATTTTAAGCCGTAAATCCCGGTACGTACCCAGGTTGGGAAAGCCTCTTTTCACCGCCGTGTCGATTTGAGTTTGGAGGCGAGCATTTTCTTGTTTGAGCTGATAGAGGGTCACGCTTTTGTCTACCAAACCTGTAATCAGTACTATCGCGGCTAGCACAGCTGCAACGCGCCATTGATACCAGTGTCCGGCTTGCTTGCGCTTTATGCGGTACTCACCCTGATAAAGGTTTGTTGAGCAGTTTATCGCACCTGTTGCCAGCACGTGCATGGGCAAATCGAGGTCGTTATCCTGGAGTTCAACATTCGGCAGGTTACTCAGGTCAAGGTCAGCGTAGTTGCGCACACTTACTGGTTTTTCATGTTGTCGAATAACATGGGTAAACGCGGGTAAAATCCACGAAGCTTCTCCCTGTAAGCCCTGCCATTCATCTTCGCGAATGAGCAGGCTGTCGCCAATGGCGAGTAAAGACCAGCCTGCTTCATTATGCGGCACAGCTAACACATCCGGCACGAGTTTGTCGCAGAACAGACCTGCGTCGCTCAACCAGTGTTGCCATTGTTCCATTTTTGCTTTATCGACCACGGCTACTGCCTGTTGATCGCCTTTGCGTGGGCCCATGGCAAAAAACTGTGTGCTGATATCCTGGGCTAATTCATCTTCCAGCATAAACGGAATAGCTGACAACACTTTGCGGCCAGCTTTGGGCGGTAAGGATACCCATTTCAGCAGAATATCACTGGCAGGGGCCAGTGCAATAATAGACCGCTGCCCAGCACGCTCTTTTAATGTGGTTAGCTGCGAAGCGTCGGGCAACTCACCTGACGCTATGATTTCCTGCTCAGTTGTGGACCACACCAGCCATTGTATTGGTGTATCGTATTGTGACCCCAGTCTGACAATGAGCTGTTCCATTACCTGATTCCTCCGAATTCGCGGCGTATCACTTGTACATTTTCGCCGCCCTGAGCCTTAAACAATGTGCTCAGTGTGAACGTTGCTTTATTGTATGATGTCTTTGTATGCAACATAAAATACTTCGTTGTTATGGTAAACCAGTTGCGTTGTGTGTCACTCAAATCCAACGCGGCAATAGCTGGCTCACCGAGAAAATCATTCACACTGTCCCAGCCGTCGTTAGGACGACTGTTAATTACGTTTTGTGCATCGGTTAGTGTGAGCCCTGTCATGCCAGCAAGTACTGCAGCACGCTCTTCTGTCAGGGTATTCACATTCACTGCCAGTGTAGACTCTTCGGGAATCACACACACTAATGGAAGGATATCATTAATCCACGCAGGGCTGATGCCGTTAATGAGGCGCAACTCCGACTGATTACTCATCAGCGCATTTGCCGCTAAATACGGAAACTCACGGCTTTCGTATTCACTGTCTTCCGCACCATAAGTTCGCATGCGATCGTCGCTGTCTAACCAATCTGCCAGGCTGTCTCTAACAGTTTCTGCGGTAAAATTATCGATGTTTTCGCTAAATGCTTCTAACATTTTGCCGAAGGCATCCATGGTTTCGGACACCTGGGTGCTTTGATTTCGATTTGTATCGCCTTCAGCCAGTGCATTGAGGTTGAAACAGCTCTGCGCATCTTCTAGCTGAGCTTGAATGCCTCCGTTGTCCAACGGGAAAGCAAATTCCTGAGCCCATGGCTGAGTAATGACAATTTTATCGCCGGTTTCGTCAAAAAGGGTTTTAATAGATTTCCTGGCAAAGGCCTCTGCTCCCATGGCGTACCAATACGCCTGGTTGTTGTCTTTAAGATTCGACGTGCGCTGAACTTGTAACTGAAGCCGGGTTCCCATGTCTGTGGCAATGATGACCACAAGGGCAACAATCATTAACACAATAATAAGAGCAATGCCTTTCTGACCCTGGATGCCGCGATTCATAGTGTGGCTCCACTTAAGGTGAACTCACGGCGAATTAATCCAAAATCTTTGGTCACAAACTCAATAGCAACGGCTTTAGGCAGCACTGCGCCCACGTAGCTTTCACGCCAATTGAGCTCGTCGCTGTCTGATAATGAGTTGGCGTCCTCCTCCATATCAGCGATGAATTCAACTTTAAACTTGTCAATGTCTTCCAGAAGTACTCGTACTTTGGGTTCAGTGCCAATAACATTGTCGACGTAGTTGGTGTGCAGTCGTTCCAGGTTACCGTCTCTTACCCGATAAGCCACCGCTTGCAGTGTACTTCTGGGCAACATCATTTGCGGGTTTTGCCAGCCACTTCTGACGAAAGCCAGGCCTTCGTTATCATCTTCATCCCGCTCGCCACCACGCATGACAATGGGGTTGGTCTGACCGTCAATACGAACCGGACGAGGTACTGCCTGCTGCAAATCGCGTTCAATAGTGATCACCGCGCGCTGCAGGCGTTGAAACTTATCGAAATGTTCAGAGGATATGGCGTCACTGTCTAATACTGTGGTCAGCACAGCAGTAGAAGCCACACTGATAAAGGCAAAAATAGCGATTGCTACCATGATTTCAATGAGAGTAAAGCCGCGCTGTTTCACGGAGTATCCCCATCGTTATCATCAGAACTATCGTCGTTATTGAGGTCATCGGTGCTATCGGCCGATGAATCTGTATCAACTTCCGGCAAAGCGATCGGGCGAGAGATGTAGGTGACAACAGAGGTGTCAAAATACTCATACTGGTCGTCGGAGCCAACACTAATTTCTATTGCCCGCAAGTCTTCGTCTGCTGTTTTCTGTACTACTTGTTGCCAAAACCAGGTGCGATCGCCCATTTCCATGGTGCCGCGTACATTATTTTTGGGCGGCCAGGTGGCGGTGAGTTTTACCCGGTTCAAGCGATTATTGGCAACCCAGGTGGCAAGTGTCGCTTCTTCCACACGACTAACACTGTTTAAATGTTCTGAGGCTGCTTTCATTACGGCAGTGCCGGCAAGGGCAAATATTGCCAGCGCTGCCATTACTTCCAGTAGTGTCATGCCTCGTTGACGGCGAGCTAATGGTTTCATTCCGGCGGCTGCTCCATGGGGCCGCCAAGCAGCAAAGGGGGCACATCCTGATTTTGTAGTTGGTAATAGACAGGCTCGTCGGTGCTAAAATTGGGCTCGTAAGACAAAGTGAGGGTAAAAGGGGTAATTTCCCCGCTAGACATAATAAGCACTTGCGGTGGCGGCAACTTTCTCTCTTCTTCATTGCCTATTTCTGTGTCGGCGTCATCCAGTGTAAAGTTCTCATCGAAAACTTCTCTGTCGAAGAGTTGGTCGTCCGTGTCCCAGGGTAAATCGTCCAAATTCAGCTCGAACCGGAATGGCTCAGCCAGCGTGTGCTCGTCGTATAACTTCTCATCACTAAGCTTTTCCCATTTATCATCTTCGTTGAGAAAGACAAAATAGTAGGCATGCTCAAGAGGTTCAAAGCGAACGCCCAGTTGGCGCTGATTTAGCACCGCGTAATCGCTGGCCATATCAATCAGTACCTGAAGTCGCTGTCCTTCCTTTCTGAGCTGATCACTCTGATCGACGCCAAAAAAATTTAACACCACGTAACCGGCTGCCAACCCCATAATGGTAATGACCAGCAAGATCTCCAGCAAAGTAAAGCCGCGCAATGCTTTGGGATTGGACATGTGTGACAACCGGTTCATACACGTGATGAATTACAGGTAATCGTTGAGATTCCAGGTGCCGATATCGTCTTCGGTGCCGGGTAATTCGTCTGGGCCGTTAGAAAAAATGTCATAATCACCCATTTCCCCGGGGCTTAGGAACTGATAAGGATTTCCCCAAGGGTCTTCAGGCAGACGCTGAATATAACCACCTCTTTGATAGGTTTTTGGAATAGGATCAATGGTCGGCATTTCTACTAATGCTTCCAAACCCTGCTCCGTAGTAGGGTAGCGTTTTGCCTGCATGCGATACATGGCCACCGCGCCCTCAAGGTTTTGAATATCTACCGCCGCTTTTTTCAGCTCGGCAGTTTCCTGGTTGCCAATTACATTGGGTAGAACCATGGAGGCAATAATGCCGATGATTACCAGCACCACCATAATTTCTAATAGCGTGAAGCCACCATTGCGTTTGATTGTTTTCATTAGATATTCACCATGTCGTTCATTGCTAAAATGGGTTGAAGGATGGCCATGACAATAAACAGTACTACCACAGCCATCACAAGAATGAGCGCAGGCTCGAAGATTTTCAAAGAAATATTTACCTGGGCTTCGAATTCCCGATCCTGGTTGTCTGCGGCGCGCCCCAACATTTGCTGTAACTCGCCTGATTTCTCACCGGAGGCAATCATGTGCATCATCATGGGGGGAAACACCCGCGTTTTTTCTAACGCGGCTCGTAAACTGCTGCCTTCTTTAACATTGACAGTAGCATCTATGATTTGGTTCTTTATATACTGGTTTTGCAGTACGTCAGCAGAAATGCGCATGGCTTCCAACAAGGGAACTGCGCTGGAAGACAATATACTAAGCGTACGGGCAAAACGGGCGGTATTGAGGCTTTTGCTTACTTTTCCTACCACTGGCATGCGCAGAATAAGCCGGTGATATTTCAGCTTCATGGCAGGTTTTTGGATTACCCGGTTAACAGCTAAGATTAATAGTACCAGCACGCCTAATAAAACTAAGCCGTAACTCTGCAGCCACTCGCTCACGCTAATGAGGATTTGCGTGATTGTGGGGATATCCTGGCCCATGTGATCGAACTGACCGACAATTTTAGGTACAACCATGGTGAGCAACAGTGAAATCACGCCTACAGCAAAGAACAACATGATCACCGGGTATACTAAAGCTTGTGTTATCTGGCTGCGGGTTTGCTGTCGTCGCTCTGTGTAATCGGCAAGTTTGTTTAACACAACATCGAGGTGACCAGACTTTTCTCCAGCTGCAACCATCGCCCGGTAGAGTTCATCAAATACACTGGGGAACTGGGCCATGGAATCCGCCAGACCGTGCCCTTCTACAACCTTGCTACGCACCGCCATCATCATATTTTTGTGGCGGGGCTTTTCACTTTGTTCTGCCACGGCTAACAAGGCTTCTTCAATAGGCAGTGCCGACTCCACCAAAGTTGCGAGTTGGCGAGTAAGCAGGGCGAGATCAGAGGCCGAAATACGCGGTTTGAAAAGGCTGAAACCCGATGATTGGCTACTGGCTTTTTCGGCGACAACTTCTACTTCGAGGGGGATCAGGCCTTTTTCCCGCAGTTGCTGGCGAACCTGACGGGCATTATCACCCTCCAATACGCCTTGCTTATTGCGGCCATGGCTGTTGACCGCTTTGTACGAAAACGCAGCCATGGGTTAATCCTCCCGGGTGACGCGAAGGACTTCTTCCAGAGACGTCACACCAGCCAGCACCTTTTGACAGCCGTCTTCGCGAATACTGGGGGTAGTTTTGCGGATGTGCCTTTCGATTGCCTGTTCACCTTTGCCATCGTGCATCATGTCCCGTATCGGTTCGTCTACCAACAGCAATTCATGAATACCTGTTCTGCCGCGATAGCCGGTTTGGTTACAGGCCGCGCAACCTTTGGGTTGATAAATAGTCGTTACCTCAGCGCTATCAGCCAGGCCCAGTAATGCTTTTTGCTGATCGTTTGGCGTAGTGGGAATTTTACACTCGTTACACAGCGTTCGTACCAGCCGCTGAGACAATACTGCCAGTAAGCTCGATGACATTAAAAATGGCTCAATGCCCATGTCTTCCAAACGTGTGATAGCGCCTGCAGCAGTATTGGTGTGCAATGTGGACATTACCAAGTGGCCGGTTAAACTGGCTTGTACAGCTATTTGTGCGGTTTCAATATCGCGAATCTCACCGACCATCACCACATCCGGGTCCTGACGTAAAATAGCGCGTAAACCACGAGCAAACGTCATATCTACCCGCGGATTTACCTGTGTTTGACCAATGCCAGGTAAATCGAATTCGATAGGATCTTCTACGGTAAGAATATTGCGGTCTTTTGAGTTTATCTCTGTAAGACCAGCGTACAGGGTTGTACTCTTACCAGAACCGGTGGGGCCGGTAACCAGAATGATGCCATGGGGCTTGCGAATGAGTGCTGAGAAGATGTCGCGATTGCGCTTGGTCATGCCAAGATCTTCTAAGTTGAGCCTGGCGTTATTCTTATCGAGCAAACGCAATACAACCCGCTCACCATGGTTTGATGGCATGGTTGAAACCCGCACATCTACCGCACGACCGGCAATGCGCAGGGTAATGCGTCCATCCTGAGGAACCCGTTTTTCTGCGATATCCAGCTTTGCCATAACCTTTATACGGGAAACCAGCATTGACGACAGTTTGCGGTTAGGACGCAATATTTCCCGCAATACACCGTCTACCCGAAAACGGACAATAAGTTGGTTTTCAAAGGTTTCGATATGAATATCTGACGCACCTTCTTTGATGGCTTCTCCCAACATGGCGTTGATGAGTTTAATGATGGGCGCATCATCTTCACTGTCCAGCAAATCCTCGGTGTCGGGCAGTTCTTCTGCAAGCGAGAACAAATCACTTTCGTTACCAAGGTCTTCCATTAATTGTTTTGCTGCGGAAGAGTCACGCTGAAAAGCCTTCGTAAGTAAACTCTCGAAATTGTCCTGCTCTATTTCGACAAGGGTAAAACCTTCCCCAAAAAAGCGCCTTACTTCAGCAAACACACTAAACGGTGTGGCCTGGGTATAATACAAGGTGGCCGGATCCGTATTGGTTTCCAACAACACATGATTGCGTTTGGCAAAACCGAAACTCAATTGCCGGGGACCGACTGCCTCTTCAAGTTCATCTTCGGGCAGGCTATCCATAGCTTCTTCCTGGGCTGCGATTGCTTGCTCCAGCGGGTCGTCGTGCGCAGCCATAATCAGTTGTTTTCCTCTTCTTTTTTATCTTTTTCCAGAATGTAGTCTTCAAACGAAGGCGGAAGTGCCAGGGCATCATCCCACTCAGGCATTGAAGGTTGTTCCTTGGAAGGCATCAGGGATACGCCTTCAGAATGGTGTTTCAACTGCTGTGCACGAATATAGTTGTACTTGCGATGGCTGATCTCATTCATGGTCACGCCGTCTCGCACAATGGTCGGTTTGAGGAACACCATAAGGTTGCGCTTGCGCTTACTTGAAGACGTGGATCTAAACAAATGACCTAAAACTGGGATATCACCGAGCAGAGGTACTTTGGACACGCTTTCCTGAACATCTTCGTCAATTAAGCCACCTAGTACAATAGTACCGCCATCATCCACAATAACGGTGGTTTTAATTTGACGTTTATTAATGGAAATATCTACTGCTGTAGCACCACTTACCGATGACACCTCTTGCTCAATGGTAAGCTGAACGGCATCACCTTCATTAATTTGCGGCGTGACTTTCAGCTTAATACCTATTTCCTGACGTTCAACGGTTTGGAAGGGGTTTGAGTTATTCGCACCAGTAGTCGTACCGGTAATAATAGGCACTTCCTGACCCACGATGAAAAAGGCTTCTTCGTTATCCATAGTGGTTAAGTGCGGGGTGGCAAGTACGTTGGAGTTGGTGTCTGTACTCACAGCTTGTACCACAGCGCCCCAACCATCTTTAATTACCCCTGCCAGTAAGCCATTGGCACCGCTGAGTAAGCTGGCCAGAGCGGTGTAGTCGCCATCGTCAGTGGTGGTTACTTCAACCACGTTACCTTCATCGGTAATGTAGGCTTCAGTGTCCGTCTCGTCTTCAGCTTGCTTCAGGGCTACGGCTAACGAGCCAACCGGCACAACGCCGTTTGTAAATTGCGTTCCGCCGCCTTCTTCAGTTACCCATTGTACGCCAAGCTGTGCACCGTCGCCTTCAAATACTTCAACGATAATGGCTTCAACCTGTACTTGTGCCCGGCGAATGTCCAGCTGCCGAATGACTTCTTCTAAAGAACGCATCATGTCGGGTTCTGCTGTGATCACGACTGCGTTGGAATCTTCGTGGGCATCAATACTGATTTCACGGTTAGTGGACGACCGGCGATTGGTACCACTACCTTGCTCTTCCGCTTGAATACTTGCTGATACTCCTTGCAGCACTTTCACCAAATCATCGGCTTTAGCATAGTTGAGAAACACCACGCGGGTATTACCACTGGTTTCAAGCTCCTGATCCATGCGTTGAATCAGATTGACAATCCGAGCCCGTGCTTTGGCATCACCACTGACAATAACGGAGTTCGTGCGGTCGTCCGCTACTGCTCGCGGTTCAGATTTACCAGTGTTAGCAGCCTTGCCCTGAGATTTATTAATACTGTCGACAATGCGCACCATCTCAGAAGCGGAGGCATAACGAAGTTTTACAATTTCTACCTCTTCGTCACCGGCGCGGTCAACCCGTTCAATAATTTCTACTAACCGGTTAACTACCGCTGCGCGGCCGGTTAGCATCATTACGTTGGATGGGTCGTGGGCGACAACGTTACCGCCGCCCGCCTGGTCGTTCAGCTGGCGCAGTATGGGCGCGAGTTCTCGAACTGGGACATTGTAAACCGGCACTACGCGGGTGATCATTTCATCGCCGTCGAGGGCTGCACCTTCAACTACCGGAATATTTGAAGTTTTCGCTTCTTTTGAGCGAACAACTTTTAGAACCCCGCTGGGCATTTCAACCACGGCAAAATCGTACACCTGCAATACGTTTAAAAAGAACTGGTAGTACTGTTCTTCGGTGAGCATGTCGTAGGAACGTACGCTAATTTTGCCCCGTACGTTTGGCTCGACAATGATCGTTTTCTTGAGGTTTTTACCAACAATGGTAATGAATTCATTGATATCCGTGTCTTTGAAGTTGGGCATATACTCTGCTGCAGTAGCAGATACGCATAGTGCAACAGCACATATTGTTGCTGTTACCCGCGAAAATAATGTCCGGCTCTTTTGCCTCATGATGCTGTCTTCCTACTTTTCTTATTCATTACCCGGCTCCGGCATGTCCAGATACAGAGTGATGTATTCGCCGTCACGTGTCAGCGTTAATTCAATAGTATTGGCCTGTTGCAACTCGGTCATTGCTTCTTTGGCTTGCTGAGGGTCGGTGAGATCCAACCCGTTTATCTGAATCACGATATCGCCAGACTGTAAGCCCGCCGATTTAAATAATTCCGGCTTTTTACCTGGAGAAATTTTGTAACCATTCAATTGCCCGTCGCCAATACTCGGGCTGATAGAAATATAATCTGTAAAGCTGGCCGGGCTTTCACGCAACTCAGAAGTAATAGACTCATCCAGCTCTACCGCCTTTGGCCTTTGTGCAGGTACCACCTGCTTTCTGGGAGGTTGTCTGCGCTGGGCTTCAGCTTGCTGTGCTCTGCGTTTGTTGGCCTCGTCGTAATCGATGCCATCAAGCATGAGTGTTTCTTTGCGAATACCATTTTTAATAATAACGCGGTCACCCAGCACCTGATCTAAGGTGGCGTTGGTACCTTCAATTTTTTCGCCAAGGCCATACACGTTTTGCGTACCGCGATTTTCAATAATGGCAGCAGCTTCCTCCTGCAGAGAACTGGCGACTACGCCTGTTAAAGTGAGGTTTAACTTGGTTTCTGGTGCGTCTGTAACCGGTTGTTCTTCTACTACTTCCACAGCATTCGCTGTGCCAAACAGGTTTAACTGTTGTATTTTTGCCACATCGACCCCACCTTGCGCATTCTGAAGAGGTTTTGGTGCAGACGATAAACCAGACGGTATGGCAGGACCGCTGGGTTCAGGTATAATTTGCCAAATGAGCCTGGCAGCAAAAGCTAATAAATAGAGGCTCAGAAGTACTACAACGACGAGGTGCAGTTGTTTCTGGTGCCGGCTGAAGAAAAATGCCAGAGACTGTGTGTTAAGTTTGTCGAGTGTCATGTGATGTCGTTGGTACTGCTCGTTTATTTATTGATTTAGAGTGATGCACACGATAGCGACTCATCATAGCCTAGTCGAGGCGGGGGTCACAACACTAAAACGAAAGAGTGACAAAATTATTACATGAGCAATCGCAATCAACACGATGCCGATGTCAGTGTCCGCCTGGACAAATGGCTTTGGGCTGCAAGATTCTTCAAAACCCGAGCGCTTGCCAGGGAAATGGTGCAAGCGGGAAAAGTTCATTACAACGGTCAACGCACTAAACCGGGTAAGGTTGTAGAACGCGGTGCAATGATAAAAGTTCCCGCCGGTTGGGATATAAAAGAAATTAAAGTGCTTGAACTTAGTGACAAGCGCTTGGGGGCACAGCTTGCTCAAGCACTGTATGAAGAAACAGAAGCAAGTGCTGCGCAACGGGAAGCGAATCAAACAGCCAGAAAGCTCAGCGCGTTTCACAGCCCTAAACCGGAGCAACGCCCGGATAAAAAACAGCGTCGGCAAATAATTAAATTCAAGCAGCAATAAGCTGTGAAAACAGGATATTTGGCATGAGTCAATATGATGAGTTACACCGCTATCTTTTAAATGCGGCAAATGTACGTGGCGAATTAGTGCGTCTGGAAGAGAGTTTACAGAAGATCGTTCATAGCTATGAATACCCGATTCAAATTCAGCGGTTATTAAGTGAAATGGCTGCGGCCACCTGCTTACTTACTGCTATTTTGAAGTTCAAGGGCGAAATTGGTTTGCAAATACAAAGCAAGGGCCCGGTAAGTTACGCGGTGATCAATGCGACGCACGACTACACGCTGCGAGGAGTGGCTCGCTGGGATGAGAGTTTGACGGAGATACCGGAGACCTTTGCTGAACTCATCGCCAATGGTGTTCTGGTTATTACAATTACCCCAGAAGAGGGTGAGCGTTACCAGGGCGTTGTGGCATTAGACAAAGCTACTTTGGCTGAATGTCTTGAAGAGTATTTTACTCAATCGGAGCAATTGGCTACAAAGGTCATGCTGATGACGGATTTGTCACAAACCACTGCCCGGGCAGCGGGAATGCTTCTGCAGATATTACCCTCTCAGGCACAAAATACAGACGTATCCCAAGATACGGAGTTTGAACATGTGGTGAAATTAAGTGAAACCCTGACCGATGAAGAAATGTTCGGTTTACCGGTTAACGATATTCTCTATCGCCTCTTTCATCAGGAAGAAGTTGAAGTTTACCCGCCACACGATGTGAAGTTCGCTTGTACCTGCTCAAAACAGCGCAGTGCTGATGCATTGCGAAATGTAGAAAAAGCTGAGCTCTTGCAAATCATTGAAGAAGATGGCTCGATAAAAATGAATTGTCAGTACTGCCACGCTGAATACCAGTTCGATAGTGTGGATGTAGAAGCTATTCACGCCGGGCAATTCGTTGAAACGAGGAAAGATCAGTAACAATAGCGCTGTTACCCGGCAAGGGTAACAGTGTTTTCATTTCTCCTACCTCTCGCACCAACGCATCGTTTTGTAATTAAATTTCTTTATTTTCGTAATCTAGATCAATAAATAGTCACTATTGTTAATTGTGATGTTGTTTAAGTGTCTGAATATAATAAACTGAATGTGTTGATATATTTTGTAAGTGATATTGAAATATTACATTGAGGGCGGGCATATGACGGCGGCACCACGACTAAATACAGATAAACCGGTCTCACTATTAACCGATTTATCCTCAGCACAACTCATTGAGATAGCACTAAATCGTTCAGAAGGGCACCTGGCTGATAATGGTGCTCTGGTGGTTGAGACTGGGCATCGAACCGGCCGGTCACCAGCAGACCGATTTATCGTCAAAGAGTCGTCTACAGAAAACGACATTGACTGGGGTGATGTAAACAAACCCTTCAGCCCCGATAAATTTGACGCGTTGTGGCAACGGGTTGACGCCTATTTGCTACTACGAGAGCATTTTCTTTCACACCTGCAGGTTGGCTCTGACCCTACACACGCACTGGCCATAAAAGTTCGCACAGAAACTGCGTGGCACCATGTTTTTGCGCGGAATCTCTTTATTCAGCCTGAGGTGTGGAACTCCAACAACGATAAGCCCTGGCAAATAATGAACGCCCCAGGCTTTAAATGTGAGCCGAAACGAGACGGTACGAACAGTGACGGTGTTGTCATCATCAATTTTGCTCAGAAAAAAGTGCTAATTGCCGGTATGCGCTATGCGGGGGAAATGAAAAAAGCCATGTTTAGCGTGCAGAACTTCCTGCTTCCAGCAAAAGAAATACTGCCAATGCATTGCTCCGCAAATGTGGGGGAAGAGGGAGATGTCACGCTTTTTTTTGGTCTGTCTGGTACGGGAAAAACCACACTTTCGGCTGATCCAAAGCGATTTCTTATCGGCGACGACGAACACGGTTGGGCTCCTGGTGGTGTTTTTAACTTAGAAGGCGGTTGTTATGCAAAATGCATCGACCTGTCGCAAAAGAACGAGCCGGTCATTTGGGAAGCCATCCGCTTTGGCGCGGTTTTGGAAAATGTGGTACTCGAAGAGGGCAGACATCCTGACTATCACGATGTTAGCCTTACTAAGAATGCAAGAGCTGCCTATCCGCTTTCTCATATCCACAAGCGCGTAACTGAAAACAGAGGTGGAGAGCCCCGTTCTGTAGTGTTTTTAACCTGTGATGTCAGCGGCGTATTGCCCCCAGTGTCAGTGTTGAATGAGGAAGCTGCGGCGTACCATTTCTTGAGTGGCTACACTGCCAAGGTGGGGTCTACAGAAATTGGCTCGACGGCAGAGATAGAATCAACCTTTTCTACTTGTTTTGGCGCACCATTTTTCCCTAGGCCTGCTGGCGTGTATGCAGAATTGTTGATCAAACGTGTGAAAGCTTTTGGAGCAAAGGTGTATTTGGTCAATACAGGATGGACAGGCGGACCTTACGGAACGGGCTCACGATTCGATATCCCCACAACCCGGCGCATCATCGACGCCGTTGTATCAGGCGAACTTACCTACGTTAGAACACAGCATATTGAGGGGCTTAACCTGGATGTGCCGGTGGCAGTACCTGGCGTTGATTCAGCATTGCTGGTGCCTGAAAACACCTGGCAAAACAAAGCTGATTACGATGAGTATGCGAGAAAACTTATTTCTGCATTTAACGCAAATTTTCAAAAATACGAGGTGAGCCAGGCTATTGTGGATGCAGGTCCGAGAACCATCTAAATCATCCAGGGAACCACTCCAACCTTTTTGCCCGTCTCACGACGGGCTTTTTTTGCTATCTGTTTATTGAGCCGTTGCCGCCTGAATTACAGATAAATCCATATAAGTGGCATAGTTACCGATAGAGCTTGTCACAGCTTCATTTTGCATGAGCTCGCCCATGGCTACCTGACCAACCAATTCAAAGGCTCGTTGGGTAGCCATAGGATCGACTTCTACTGCGGCTTTAAATTGTGCCGGGCAGTCTTTACCGAGTAAGCGGGTTACCAATGCACCGATATATTTATCGGTAGACTCTCTGTTTTCTGCTGTAATGTTTGAATAGCTGGTGATATCAGGATGTGCCGCCATGGAAAAATAAATCCACTTAGCAAGTTCTTTTCGTTCTTTTCCATTTAGAGAATCGACCAGACACTGCCCCAACTGATTGGCCGACGCAGAGGCTGAAACCAGAGTGGCCACCGAGAGTACCAGGGCACTTATTAATTTTTTCATAAATTATACTTCCTTAGTCATTTAATGCCGTCAGGTATGCATCTCGACAGCAGGCATAATTCAACGCCCTCCAAGACAGCGTTGAGTGACATATCATATCGGTAAAAAATATAGACACAACCGGCCTTTTTAACTTTATCGCGTTCTCAAGTGCTTCAGGTTTGCGATACCATAAGTAAATTCAACTATCATCCACATCCATAGAGGTTTTGTGCACCATTCTTCGCCTGCCCAGTTTTTAGGGTTGACCCCTATTTTATTTTTTGTCGCAATTATGGTTTTTGCCGGTTTCTGGACTGATGACGTAACGGCAATGCCCGTTTTGGTGGCGTTTTTTCTGGCTGCCGGATACGCGTTGTGCCTAAACCCTAAAGACAAACGGTTGTCGCTTAATGAAAAAATTGCCATCTTTTGTAATGGGGCTGGAAATAAAAATATTGTACTGCTGGTACTGATATTTTTACTTGCAGGAGCCTTTTATTCACTCACAATTGATATAGGTGCCCGTGACGCCACGGTAAACCTTGCCTTAAGCATTATTCCAACACCCCTTATACTACCTGGCTTGTTTGTTATCTGTTGTTTCATTTCATTCTCAATGGGTACATCAACAGGCACGATTACCGCTCTTGCTCCCATTGGTTTGGGGCTGGCTGATGGCTTAGGCGTTGAACCTGCGCTGTTGGCCGGCGTTGTTGTGGGTGGTGCTATGTTTGGCGACAACTTGTCTTTTGTTTCCGATACGACGATTGCGGCTACCCGCAGCCAGGGAGTGCAGTTAACTGACAAGTTCAAGGCTAACTTGCTCATCACATTGCCCGCGTCAGTCATCACTGTGCTGATCCTTGCATTTGTACCAGTGGCGCAGAGCACTTCGCTGAATCAAGCAGACTATGACCTGGTGCGAATACTCCCCTACTTACTGATCATCATTAGTGCGCTGGCTGGTATTAATGTCGTATTGGTGCTCGCAATTGGTATTGCCTCTGCGGGGATTATAGGTTTGATGAATGGTAGTTTTGCACTTATGGAAATGTGGCAAAGTATTCAAACTGGTATGGGATGGATGCAAAACCTTTCACTGATTGCTCTGACAATCGGTGGAATTGTTAGTTTAATGCATGCTTATGGCGGAATTGCGTGGCTAATTCGCGCCTTGACCAGAAAAGTCAGAGGACGGCAAGGCGCTGAATTCAGCATAGCAGCGTTGGTCAGTTTCCTGGATTTATCCACTGCAAACAATACCATTTCGATAGTAGCCGCGGGACCTATTGCCAACGATCTAAATAAGGAATACGGCGTTGATCCTCGCCGTACCGCGAGTATTCTCGATGTGTTCTCCTGCTGTTTTCAAGGCATGGTACCCTACGGTGCGCAAATACTGACTGTTTCAGCGGTAGGCGGTATTTCTCCGCTTTCCGTTTCCGCTTATGCGTGGTACCCCATGTTGCTGCTGGTTTTTGGCATACTTGCCATCGCTTTTAACGTGCCGCGGTTTGTCACCAAACAGTGATAAGACTCAGTTGCGCAGAGGTAGCCAAAATTCAGCAATCAGTCCGCCCTGAGGATGATTTCGCAGGGCAATTTGCCCGAGGTGCATGTTAATTATTTTGCGCGTAATTGCCAGTCCCAAACCTGAGCCCAGAGACCCTCTGGCCATATCACCTTGTTTGAAGGGGGTAAAAACATTGTCCAGGTCGTCTTCGGGAATGCCTGGCCCAAAGTCTCTGATGCGGCAGTATACGCGGTCTTGCGATTTGTCGTGAAATGTACTTATTACAATTCGGTCGGTGCCATAGCGAAAAGCATTTTCTATGAGGTTGTCTAACACACGTTTGAGTGCAATTTTACGAACGGGAGTATCGGGGATCGCATTGAGTTTTAGCGATATTTCGTGATTCTGATGACGCCCGTGAAGCTTGACCAATTCTTCAATAAGATCATTAACATTTACCGCTTCCCATTGTTCTGTGCGGTCACTGCGCGCATACTCAATAAACTGGTCAATAATGGCATTCATATCTTCGATGTCGTCGTTGATGCCGTCCCTGATCCAGTCATTGTCCTGAGATAACATTTCAGATGCCAGACGAATTCGGGTAAGAGGAGTGCGAAGATCGTGAGAAATACCTGCTGTCATCATTGTGCGTTCGTCTTCTAGCTGTTTGATACCCTGGCTCATGCGATTAAATGCCCGGGTTACTTCTCGCATCTCGGTACTCCCTTGTTCCTTCAGGGGCGGTGGGAATAACCCCTGACCAACCTGAATGGCAGCTTGTTGTAATGCCTTAAGCGGCCGGTTCATGTGTCTGACAAACCACCAACCGCCAGTGACGCTTAAAATACCGATAACCATTAGATACATTGTTGGGGGCGGTGAAGTGTTACTATCATTGCCCCCCACCAGCGGAATACTTACCCAGGTATTTGGATGTGACGATAGGGAAATCCATACGCGATAAGGTTCATTACCAATTGAGGTTTCCGTTGTACTTATTCTGACATCCGCTTTCACGCCTATCTGTTTAGAAACCTGTGAGGACATAAAATTATAATGCTTAGCAGACTTGAGCCCCTGTTGTAAGGCCTGCTCAGTGGTGACAACTTCCACTTTTGTACGTTTTGCATAATCAAGACGCGCCTCTAAAGAGGCATCCATGAGGTTGAGCGCGTTTACACTTTGAACCTGAGTTGCTAATAAACTACTGATTTGTTTTGTGGTTGGGTGTACAAAATAATAGGTGACCGACAGATAAGACACGACCTGATTGATCAGCAATAACACGCCAATTAACAGAACCGTTTGGCCAAATGCACTGGTGGGTAATATTCGCATAGCTACGCAGGCTACGCCTGTGCTTCACCATCGGGCACAAATACGTAACCGAGCCCCCAAACTGTTTGAATATAGCGAGGGCTCGCCGGATCCTTTTCCAGCATGCGGCGCAGTCTTGAAACCTGCACGTCAATGCTACGCTCCAGAGCACTGTAATCCCTGCCTCTGGCGAGGTTCATTAGCTTATCTCTGGACAGCGGCTCGCGGGGGTGTGTGACCAACGACTTTAATACGGCAAACTCACCACTGGTAAGGGTGAGGGGCACACCGGCTGCACTCATTTCCCGGGTCGCCAAATTTAAACGGTATTCTCCGAATTCAACAATTTGCTCGTCTTTGGAAGGCGCGCCTGGGGCTTCGGTGGTTTTTCTACGAAGCACAGCTTTGGCCCGGGCAAGTAGCTCCCGAGGATTAAAGGGCTTGGGTAAATAGTCGTCTGCACCCATTTCCAGGCCGATGATGCGGTCAACTTCGTCACCTTTTGCGGTAAGCATAATAATAGGCATGTCGTTATCAGACTGGCGCATGCGCCGACAAATCGACAAGCCGTCTTCGCCAGGAAGCATGAGATCAAGAACCATTAAATGGAAATTTTCCCGTTCAAGTAGTCTGTCCATCTGCTCAGCGTTAGCAGCTGAACGAACTTGAAATCCCTGCTCAACCAAATAACGCTCAAGCAAACTTCTCAAACGCATATCATCGTCTACAACCAGTATTTTGGACGTTTCCTGACCCATGACTCTTATTTCCTACGGTGCTAAATGCCGCTATTGTTATTCGGGAACGGCGACAGTAAACATGTCACCGTTTTTATATAGGATCACTATACTCAGTAAAATTCACAGACAAAAGACCTGATATGTTGCAAATGATGTCAGACAGCCGCTTATTCGCTATTGCTCTCCAACCCAGTCCATCTGGCTTCCCGCTCTGCGTTTTTGATCGAGAATGTCTTCAATTAACGGGGTGAGAATTAATTCCATTGCCAATCCCATTTTTCCACCCGGTACAACCAATGTGTTAACACGGGACATAAAAGCCCCGTCAATCATTTGCAACAGGTAAGGGTAATCTACGTTTTTCATTTCTCTGCGAAAGCGAACCACTACGAAGCTTTCGTCCTGGGTTGGAATTTCCCTGGCACTAAATGGGTTTGAGGTATCGACGGTAGGTACGCGCTGAAAATTTACATGAGTTTTTGAAAATTGCGGTGTGATGTACTGGAAGTAGTCATCTAACCCTCTCACAATACTGCTCATAACCGCCTCTCTGGAGTGACCGCGATCTGTGGTATCCCGCACAATTTTTTGAATCCACTCCAGATTCACAATTGGCACCATGCCAACCAGAAGATCCACGTGTTTTGCCACGTCGTTTTCTTCTGTCACCACACCGCCGTGAAGGCCTTCATAGAACAACAGATCGGTATTTTCAGGTAACGC
Source organism: Alteromonas sp. AWQ4_252 (assembly GCF_056158205.1). Taxonomy (NCBI): domain Bacteria; kingdom Pseudomonadati; phylum Pseudomonadota; class Gammaproteobacteria; order Alteromonadales; family Alteromonadaceae; genus Alteromonas; species Alteromonas sp. AWQ4_252. The sequence goes on from NZ_JBSWSV010000001.1 coordinate 866,734, forward strand.
TTGCCAAGGCGTAAAAGTCCCTGGCATCTGATTGAAGGGCACGGCTTCATCGAAGGTGTGCAAGTATTGTCTGAATTGACCGGTCCCCGTTTGACTATATTCGCGAAAAAGGGTTTCGAGCAAATCAAAATCGTTGGCTCGCGGGCCAAAATAACTAATGTGCCGGCCCTGCTCCTGTGCTTTTCTAATTTCCACTTCCATTTCAGGACGGGTAAACCGGTGGAAGCTGTCTCCGCCAACCACTGCCGCATTAACACTAAGGTTGCGAAAGATATGCCGGATAGCATTTGTGGTTGTTGTCGTGCCTGCACCGGACGAACCGGTAATGGCAATAATTGGGTGTTTGGCTGACATAATAGACAATCATCGATATTGGAACACTGTTATAAGCTGTCAGCAATCAAGAATCAAGGGGCAAGCAAATAGCACGATAAAATACTAACCAGATCTCTTGATAAGCGCTATGATAAAAAAATGTTATGGCGTGAGGTCCACTAGTATGTGGCAAAATGCATAGTTTGGGCTTTAACGACAATGTGTTGACAGTAGTAGGTGATACTCTCATGACACTCAACAAAAATGAAAAAGAGCAATTTGTACTTTTGAGATCGCTTTTTAACCATATAAGTGACGCGGTCTACATTATAGATCCCGAAAGTGCCAAAATTCTTGACGTTAACAAAGCTGGTTACCAGGATCTTGGCATGAAAGCCGATGAGGTACTCTCCCACACAGTATTTAGTCTTCAACGGGATGTACTCGATATTAAGCATTGGCAAGAGATGTTGTCGGTATTGAGAACGTCAGAAACTTTTGTATTTTCCGGTCACCACGTTCGCAAAGACGGCACAGAATTTCCCGTTGAGGTTCATACTAACTTTTTAGTTCACGACGGTGCCGAGTATCTTATATCCATTGCCCGGGATATTAGTGAAAGGGTGCGTTTGCAAACTGAACTCAAAACACGGGAACCACGTTTGCGCTATATGCTGAATGCCGCTGGTGATGGCCTGTGGGATTGGAATTTGTTCACCGATGAGGTTTTTTTTAGTCCGCAACTAAAGCGTATGTTGGGGTACGGCCCTCATGAAATGGAGCCGCATTTAGACAGCTGGAAAAATAATGTACATCCGGATGATCTTCCCCAGGTATATGATGAGTTGCAGGCTCACCTAGAAGGAAAGAAGCTCCGGTATGAGGCTGAGTACAGACTGCGAAATCGCAGTGGTCAGTATTTGTGGGTGCACGACCATGGCATGGTGTGTGAGCGCAATGAGCAGGATGAGCCCGCGCGGGTTATAGGTGTGGTAAGAAATGTCAGTGCCAGTAAAGCGTTAGAGGAGAAGCTCAGGGAGCAAGCATCGCGGGATGAGCTTACCCAATTGTTAAACCGGCGAGCCGGTTATGAACAATTTTCCCGTTACCTGTCGCTAGCCAAACGTCAGGGGCAATCGTTATCTGTGGCGCTTTTTGATCTCGATAACTTCAAGCAAATCAACGACCAGTGCGGGCATTTGATTGGTGATAAAGTACTACAGGAAACTGCCGTCATAATGACTGCAGAACTTCGCGAAAGTGACGTGTTGTTGCGCTGGGGCGGTGAAGAGTTTCTACTGCTAATGCCTGATACTGGTGTCAGTCATGCTTTTACTTTGTGTGAGCGTCTGCGAACGTCCTTTGCAGAAAAGGCCGCCAAATGCAATCTTACTCCTTTATCAATAACATTAAGTGGCGGTATTGCTTGTTACCCGACGCACGGCAATACGATTGAAGAAATGGTAAAGTGTGCTGATGATGCAATGTACAACGCCAAACATGCGGGGCGTGACAAAGTGTTCATCAGTGATGCTGGCGGTGTTTAAGTAATTTCACTATTAACTCAGCTTCTTCTTTGTCAAGGTGCAGCAACGCCCTGACCTTCTCAATATGTTGGAATTCTGTATCGCTTAGATGTCCGTCTTCCATTGCATTATTCACTAAGCTGCGAAACCGCTCCCGCCTTACGTGTAGTTGTGCGGTAAAACTGGATGACAAAATACCTGCTGGTAGCGCGTAAAGCGCTACGCCCATTAAGGTAACCATTCCTCCAAACACTTTTCCCACCGACGTTAACGGCACCACATCGCCGTAACCTACTGTGGTGAGTGTAACCAGTGCCCACCACATGGCGTTAGGGATGGTTCCAAAAGCTTCAGGCTGCACATGACGCTCAAGGTAGTAAATGCCCGTGGCGGCAAATGTCATAACAATCAACAAAACCGTCATGGCGGCGAACAGTGTTTTGGCTTCATTGCGCAACACTTGCCAAAGTAACTGCACTGAGCGGGAGTAACGGCCCAGTTTGATGAGGCGGGTAAGCCGCAACAGACGAAGAATGCGTAAATCCAGGGTGAAAAACATACTGAGGTAGAAGGGCAGAATGGCCAGCAAATCAATAATGGCCATAGGTGAGACCATGTAGTGTAAACGTTGCTTCCACAACGGTTTATGGCTGTGCTTCTCGTTGTAATCTTCCACCGAGCACCAGACTCTTATTACGTATTCAACGGTAAAAATAGTCACGGAAACCCCGTCGAATAGCCAGAGTTCATGACGCCAGACCGTGGCCACTTCAGGTACGGTTTCAAGCATCATTGCCACAGCATTGGTAAAGATGAGAAATATTAAAAAGTAATCGAACACACGACTGGGCCATTCGCCAGGCTGATTTTCTCGGTAGGGCTGGATTATGCTGTGTAGTTTTCTGCGTAGCGGTTGTTTTTCCATGGTTATTTACTGTGGTCGATTATGTCATCTACGATGGCCTGTTCTTCTGATAACGAGTCGTTGATCGGGTCTTTGTTCGGTAAGATGGCGTTTAATATTATCGCAACGACACTGCATAAACTAATGCCTTGTAAAGTAAACTCCCCCTGCCCGAACACCATACCACCAATACCAAATACCAGGGTAGTCGATACGATCACCAGGTTCCGTGATTTTGCTAAATCAATTTGAGCTTTCACCAGGGTATTTAACCCTACGGTTGCAATCGAGCCAAATAGCAGGATCATGATCCCGCCCATCACTGGTGTAGGGATGGATTGCAATGCGCTACCAAACTTAGCGAACCAAGCCACAGTAATTGCAAATATGGCGGCCCAGGTCATAACCCGTGGATCAAAAGCTTTAGTGAGCATCACGGCACCAGTGACTTCAGAGTAAGTGGTATTTGGTGGCCCGCCAAAACATGCAGCGGCGGATGTCGCCAGGCCATCACCAAACAGGGTTCTGTGTAACCCGGGTTTGCTCAAATATCGCTTTCCGGTAATGTTGCTGATGGCCAGAATGTCTCCAACGTGTTCCACTGCCGGTGCAATAGCAACGGGGATCATAAATAACACCGCCTGCCAGTTGAAAGTGGGCAGCACGAAGTCAGGCATTGCAAACCAGGGTGCCTGGGTAACGCCTTCCACTGATAACATATCAGTGAAAGAAGCGACGAATGTACCCGCCATCACGCCGAATAAAATGGGTACAAGTTTAAACACGCCTTTCGCAAAAACAGCCGCTGACAATGTGGCAGCTAATGCTGCCATCGAAACCCAGATTGCTTCTGCGTAGGGGTATAAGGTGAGTGAACCGTCTCCGCTTTTCCCCAGCGCCATATTTACGGCAACAGGTGCAAGGCCTAATCCAATCACCATAATTACCGGGCCGGTGACCACCGGCGGTAACCAGCGGTGAATGAATCCCGACCCCTTAAATTTAACTGCTAAGGCGAGCAGCATGTAAACTACGCCTGCGGCGAACAACGCACCCATGGTATCCGACACGCCCCAGTTTTTAACTGAAGCGCTAATGGGGGCAATGAAGGCAAACGAAGAGGCGAGGAAGATAGGTATTGTGCGCTTTGTTACGACTTGAAAGAGTAATGTGCCCACACCCGCAGTAAACAGTGCGACACTGGGGTCCAGCCCTGTTAGCAGTGGTACAAGTACCAGTGCGCCGAACGCCACAAACAACATTTGTGCACCTGAGGCCATGAGTTGAAAAGAGGGTATAGAAAAGGGCATATTTCTTTCTCTCATTAAATCTTGTCAGATACAAACAGGGGAACCGATAGTCATGGTTCCCCTGGTATGGTTTGGCGAGCTGGTGGCAATTTACGCCTGAGCTTCCCGAGCGATGGCCCGATAAGCAATGTCAGTTCTAAAATACACCTCATCCCAACTGATGGTATTGAGCAATGCATAGGCTTTTTGCTGTGCTTCAGTGACATTATTACCCAGCGCGGTGGCACACAAAACACGTCCTCCGGCTGTAACAACTAGTCCGTCCTTCATCGCCGTACCAGCGTGGAATACTTTACCTTCAGCTTGTGCCGCGTCATCGAGGCCACTAATTACATCGCCTTTGTTGTAGCTGCCAGGGTATCCGCCAGCAGCCAGTACTACACCTACCGCTGCACGCTCGTCAAAGTCGATAGTTTTGCCTTCCAGTTCTCCTTTGCAGGCGGACAAACACAGCGACACGAGATCAGATTGCAAGCGCATCATAATAGGCTGAGTTTCAGGGTCGCCAAAGCGGCAGTTATATTCAATAACTTTGGGTGTGCCGTCGGCCATTATCATTAGCCCGGCATACAAAAAGCCAGTGTAAGGGTTACCTTCTTTTGCCATGCCTTCTACGGTAGGAAGTATGACTTCTTTCATTACACGGTCGTGTATGGCTTGAGTAACCACAGGTGCTGGAGAGTAAGCGCCCATTCCACCTGTGTTTAACCCGGTATCGCCATTGCCCGCACGTTTGTGATCCTGACTGGTGGCAAAAGGAACCACATTTTTGCCGTCAACCATCACAATAAAAGAAGCTTCTTCACCATCGAGGAATTCTTCAATTACTACGCGACTGCCTGCTTCGCCAAATGTGTTGCCAGCCAGCATGTCGCGGATTGCGGCTTCTGCCTCTTCCAGTGTCATGGCCACGATCACGCCTTTGCCCGCCGCCAAACCGTCAGCTTTTACCACGATGGGCGCGCCTTTTTCACGAACATAAGCGATAGCAGGCTCAATCTCAGTAAAGTTTTGATATTCAGCAGTGGGGATGGCGTGACGGGCAAGAAAATCTTTTGTAAACGCTTTGGAACCTTCCAATTGAGCAGCAGCTTGCGTTGGACCGAAAATAACCTGGTCTGCAGCTGTAAATGCATCTACTACACCCTCAACCAAGGGAGCTTCCGGGCCAACAATGGTCAAATCAATGTGGTTGTCTTGGGCAAAAGCCAGTAAACCTTCGATATCAGTGACGCCAATAGCTACGTTTCGCAGCTTGGGTTCAGTTGCTGTTCCGGCATTTCCCGGGGCTACAAACACGGCAGAAACATGTTCAGATTGTGCGGCTTTCCACGCCAAAGCGTGTTCACGGCCACCGCTGCCTATCACTAGTACGTTCATCAAAGCGTTCCGTTACTTAATTATTCGGGTTTTACAAATTTCAGAGTCATTCGGTTACTTTCGCCAATGGCCAAGTACTTTTCCTGATCTTCCTCGCCCAGGCGAAGTGAAGGAGGAAGTGTCCAAACACCGCGAGGATGATCGGCGGTATCCATTGGGTTGGCATTTACACTGCTTTCAGCGACCAATTCAAAACCGGCGGCCTTGGCAGCGTCAATAACGAAAGATTTTTTCATATAGCCGCTGCTTTTCATCTTATCGTCAGCAGCAGATTCAGGAAGCGCGTGTTCTACAACACCTAACACGCCACCGGGTTTCAGGGCTTTATAAAAGGTACTAAATGCGTTGACTACCGCGTCTCTTTCACCACCCATGAACCAGTTGTGCACGTTGCGGAAAGTCAGCACGACATCAGCCGAACCAGCTTTGGCGATGGCGAGGTCTTTTTGCGGGTGAAATGCTGTGACTTCAGAGCCTGTATAAGGGCCGCCGTCCATCGTTTTTTCTTTGAACTTGGCTAAGGCGTTTTTATAGTAGTCACGACTGTCCTCGTCCACGTGAAAGTGAGCCGCAACATACTGGCCGTCATCTTTTAACATGGGGGCAAGAATGTCTGCATACCAACCACCACCTGGCCAAATTTCCACCACGGTCATGTTCGGCTTCACTCCAAAAAAGCGCAGAGTTTGCTGAGGATGGCGGTATTCGTCCCGCGCTTTAGCATCTGCTGAGCGGAAGTCGTTTTTAACCGCATCCTGAATGGCATCAGCACTGGCAAAAGTGGGTACCATGGCTGCGGAGGCGGCGAACAGAGAAGCGGCAAGTAAACGCATTGTGGTCTTCATTTAAAGTATCCTTGTTTGTCGTAACGGTGCTTATGTATTTTACACTTATACCCAGTAACGCACGAAAGGGTTTCGCTAGCGTAACTTAGCACAAAGAAAAAGCAAAAAGGTTATGGTGAATACCACAACCTTTACCATCAATGACGTTTCGGATTAATGACGGAAGTGTCTCATTCCTGTGAACACCATCGCAATGCCATGCTCATCGGCGGCTGCGATCACTTCGTCGTCGCGCATAGAGCCCCCAGGTTGGATAACGGCTTTTATACCTGCTTGCGCTGCGGCATCAATGCCATCGCGGAATGGGAAGAAAGCGTCTGAAGCCATTACCGAGCCAGCAACTTCCAAGTTTTCATCAGCAGCTTTGATGCCAGCAATTTTCGCCGAGTAAACGCGGCTCATCTGACCTGCACCCACGCCAATAGTCATGCTGTCTTTTGCGTAGACAATGGCGTTGGATTTCACATACTTCGCTACTTTCCAGCAGAACATCAGGTCACGTAATTGCTCTTCAGTCGGCTGAACCTTAGAAACAACTTGCAAGTCGTCCATATCGACCATGCCGAAATCTCTTTCCTGAATCAGCAAGCCACCGTTTACACGTTTAAAGTCAAACCCTTCTGTTAACTGACCCTGCCAGTCGCCACACGCGAGTAAGCGCACATTTTTCTTCGCCGCAACAACGGCTTTGGCTTCGTCGCTTACGGTAGGCGCAATGATAACTTCCACGAACTGACGGTCAACAATGGCTTGGGCCGTTTGGCTGTCTAACTCGCGGTTAAATGCAATAATGCCACCAAAGGCTGACGTTGGATCAGTTTTAAATGCGCGATCGTAGGCTTCCAGGATGTCTGAGCCCAATGCGACACCACAAGGGTTTGCGTGTTTAACAATGACACATGCAGGAACATCAAACTCTTTTACGCATTCAAGTGCTGCGTCCGTGTCTGCGATATTGTTAAAAGACAACGCCTTGCCCTGCAGTTGCTGTGCGGTGGCTACCGACGCTTCCTGTATATTGTTTTCTACGTAGAATGCGGCAGACTGATGACTGTTTTCACCGTAGCGCAAATCTTGTTTCTTTGTCATTTGTACGTTGAAAGTACGCGGGAATTCACTGCCAGGCTCTTCACAGCAGCCTTCATCACAAGCGACGGTATCTATCATGGTGCCGAAATAGTTGGCAATCATGCCGTCATATTCAGCAGTATGCTCGAATGCCTTAATGGCTAAATCAAAACGAGTCTTGTAAGCCAATGAGCCGCCATTGCCTTCCATTTCTGAAAGAACGCGACTGTAGTCAGATGCGTTTACAACGATAGTGACATCATTGTGATTTTTTGCCGCAGCACGCACCATGGTCGGGCCGCCGATATCAATATTTTCAATGGCGTCTTCCAAAGAGCAGTCGTCGTTCGCTACAGTGGCTGCGAAAGGATAAAGATTAACCACGACCAGGTCGATAGGGGCAATATTATTTTCCGCCATAACGCCTTCGTCCTGGCCGCGACGGCCAAGAATGCCACCGTGTATTTTGGGATGAAGAGTTTTTACACGGCCATCCATGATTTCAGGGTGCCCGGTGTGTTCAGAAACCTCTTTTACCGGCAAGCCAGCTTCCGCCAGTAACTTTGCCGTTCCGCCTGTCGACAGTAGTTCAACGCCCTGGCTATGAAGTGCCTGGGCAAATTCAACGATACCGGTTTTATCGGAAACGCTTAATAATGCGCGTTTAATAGGTTTGGGTGTTTGCATAGTGGTGTTGAGCTCTTTGCGTAAGTTGACGAGTGAAACAAAAAGAGCACCGTTTGGTGCTCTTTAAAGCGGGCTAAGCCCGTAATCTTAGTTCATGCCGTACTGCTTTAGTTTCTTGCGCAGTGTGCCGCGGTTGATGCCCATCATGATGGCCGCGCGGGTTTGATTACCGCGGGTGTAGGTCATTACTTCTTCAAGTAATGGGGCTTCAACTTCAGCCAGAACAAGTTCATACAAGTTATCGATGTTGGCGTTGTCCAGTTGCTTCAGGTACTTGTTAACAGCCTGCTTTACTGAATCACGCAGAGGCTTTTGTGCCTGAGTTTGTGAAGGTGTCGTTACTGTTGTAGTAAAAGGGGAAGTCACATTTTGATCGAACATAATACTGTCTTGCTCTACTAGTTAGTCATCACTATGCTGCCGGAGAAACCTGTCGTGCGTTTCTGTCGTGCAGCGATTGAAAATAATTATCAAGGGCGTCAAGCTGGTCATCGGCCAACTCAAGACCATTAAACGTTCTGCGAAACGTATTTTCCGTATCGTGTTCCGCGAGATACCATCCAACGTGCTTACGTGCGATTCTCACGCCCATAATACCGCCGTAAAAGTTGTGCACATTCACTACGTGTTCGCGCATTACCACATGCTGTTCAGACAACGAGGGCGCGGGCAGGTTCTCACCTGTTTCGAGGAAATGTTGAATCTGTTTGAAGATCCAGGGATTTCCCTGAGCACCGCGACCAATCATTACACCGTCAGCACCAGTATACTCGAGCACATAACGTGCTTTTTCCGGAGAGGTAATATCGCCATTGGCAATTACCGGAATCGACACCGCCTGTTTAATGGCTTTAATCGTGTCGTATTCTGCGTTGCCCCGGTACATACACGCCCGTGTTCTGCCGTGAACTGCTAAAGACTGTATGCCATTTTGTTCCGCAATGCGGGCAATGTCCGTTCCATTGCGATTTTCCGTGTCCCACCCTGTTCTGATTTTCAGGGTGACTGGAACGTCTACTGCGTTTACCACAGCCTGCACAATACTCTCTACAAGCTCCGGATACTGCAACAACGCCGAACCAGCTAACTTCTTATTGACCTTTTTTGCCGGGCAACCCATGTTGATATCGATGATTTGCGCACCATTCTCAACATTAAATTCGGCTGCCTGAGCCATAAGTTCAGGGTCAGCACCAGCAATCTGTACCGAACGAATACCCTTTTCGCCAGAATGATCCATGCGATGCATGGACTTTGCTGTTTTCCAAACTTTCGGATTACTCGACAACATTTCAGAAACCACTAACCCAGCACCCATATCCCGACAAAGTTGTCTGAACGGGCGGTCAGTGACACCAGCCATAGGAGCTAGCATTAAACTGTTCCGAAGTGTGTGTGATCCTATTCGCATGCTTTACCGTCAACAATTGTGCATAAATTATACACCAGGCCAAAACGGGGCGCTAAGTTTACGTGTTTTATTCAGCCTTGAAAAGGCTAAAAATCACACAAAATTTGACTTTGAGGTCTTGACAGATCAGACAAGTTTTGAGCCATTTGTGTATAGAGTGGCCGATATACTGATCAGATCGATGACAATAATTTGACAATTATCTGATGATTTTATGAATATTTTCAGTGTTTTCTGGTACCGCTTACGCGTGCCCAGTCTCCCTCCACAGCACTGGCTTCCATAACGAAGTGACTGTTGTAAGCCTGTTCAATTTTTTCTATCTGTTCTTGCAGAATTCCAGACAAAACCAGTTTCCCTTCTGGTTTACAGAAGGCAGTGATGACATTTTTAAGTTCAATAAGCGGCCCGCTTAAGATATTTGCAACCACGACGTCGGCTTCAAGGCTGGGCTGATCTTCAGGAAGATAAACACTCAATTTCGATTCCACTTCGTTTCGCCGTGCGTTCTCCATGGTGGCTTGTAGCGCTTGAGGATCGATGTCAATGCCAATGACTTCTTTGGCACCTAGTTTTAGTGCAGCAATTGCCAGAATGCCTGAGCCGCAACCAAAATCTACCACTACTTTATTGTGAAGATCTAATGCATCTAGCCAGCGCAGACACAATGCGGTTGTCGGGTGGGTGCCAGTGCCAAAAGCCAGGCCTGGATCAAGCATAACATTAACCGCATCAGAGTCGGGGACATCACGCCAGCTTGGGCAAATCCATAACCGCTTGCCAAACTGCATAGGATGGAAGTTATCCATCCACTCCCGCTCCCAGTCTTTGTCTTCCAACTGATCGAGTTTATGGGTAAAGTTTTTCCCCAGGATCTTTGATTTTTCTAACCGTCCGATCACCGATTTCATGTCGTCTGCGGCATCAAACAGCCCTACCACCTGTGTGTCTGGCCATAGCATAGTCTCTCCGGGCTTCGGCTCGTACATTGGCGTGTCTTTGGCGTCGATAAAAGTAACCGCCTGGGCACCGTTGGCAGACAGCATGTTGCCAATTTGTTCGGCGTTTTCGGGGTCAGAATCAATTTTAAGTTGTATCCAGGGCATGGGAGTACGTCTCGACAGGCTGTAAACCGCATATTTTAGCAGTGTTATTGCCATGACTCTACAACGCAAAAGTTAGTGAATGTTCGTTTAAAAATTAGTCGAATGTCGCGTATCAGAAACCAATAGGAGTTGGTATTGTTTACTTCGTATTACTAACGGAATAACTGCATGCATCGTTTGGGCACTTTTTTCATGTTTCTGGCTTTTATTACCAGCGCGCCGGCAGATACGTTGAACGTAGTTGTGGGTTGGGACAAACCACCTTACATCGTTGCGAAAGGCCACACGGGTTTCGAAATTGAGCTAATCAAAGCGTTCGCAGCACATAGTGGTGAGAAGATAAACATACTTTATGTTCCTATGGGGCGTACAGCAAGGATGATAAAAGGGCGGGAAGCCGATATCGCCCTTTCAATGGGCCGTGGTCACAATGTACCTGGCGCATGGTTAAGTGACGAATATGTTCGCTATTCAAATGTGGTAGCTACATTGAAAGACCGCAATCTTAATATCACCGGTGTGGATGATTTAACTGGGTATACTGTTGTTGGGTTTCAGACGGCATCACAGGTATTGGGAACTGGCTTTTTTAATGCTATGAGTGCAAATTCCGGGTATCTGGAAATTGCGGATCAATCCAGACAAGTAAGCATGCTGATGCTGGGCAGTGTTGATGCAATTGTTCTCGATATAAATATCTTGAACGAGTTTATTTCCCAACTACCAAAAGCTCAGCAAAGAGCTGTGGATATTCACAGGCTCTTTCCGTCGAACCGTTACCACGCTGCCATTCCGGATAAAACACTGCGTGAGCTTTTTAACAAATATCTAAAGGCGCTAAAAGACAACGGTGAATATCAGCGCCTTGCCGACCAATTTAATATAGAGATAGAGGGATAACACCTTATATCTCCTTATGCATTAACTAGGGCGCTTTACCCAACCAGAGCACCAGCCTTTTGCATTAACGAGATGATTGGGGAATAGCATGCAGGGGCGATGTTCATCGCCATCTTTACCCTGAACATACATACAATTTGCACAATTGGCGCCCTCTACCGTAGACGACGGTGTGTACTTTAAGGCCTGTGCTGCCTGAATATCTGTTGTGAGAATTTCCTTCGCCTGAGCTCGAATAGCTACGCTGCCCATGGTGAGGCCTATCAGTGTCGTGCCTGATAGCTTCAAAAAGTCTCTTCTTTTCACACCCTTCATATTTTACTCCTAAGCGTAAACGAGAATGATTCCATTTTACCCGGTCTTAAAACAACAAAACCTGCCTCATCGAGACAGGTTTATACTGGTAATAACTTATACGTCATATCAGTAATTTTGCCAAATTAATCCAACAGATTATTGATACAGGTTAACTTTTCTTAATTCCAACAGGTAAATGTCTGATGGGAACGTCAGGTTTTGCGTAGCTTAGCCTGGCCAATGGGTCAGGGCGATGATAAGTATCCAGACCGCTGATACATGCAATGTCCATCACAGATAAGTCAATGGAGCCATCTTCTAAGATTGCTCCCGCATCCACATGCACTTCATCAACCTTACCTACGACAAGTTGAGTGTCGTTGCACTTGATTGGCACAATTTCTTCAACCTGCAAGCCAATTTTTAACTTACTTTCACTCACGTAAGGTGCAATCAGACCTTGGGAATACCAGGGCGTTAATGCTACTGCGTCAAACTCGCTGATATCTCTTATGTAACGAGCGGCGGTTTGGTGGGCTTTCTCATACCATGATGCATCCACGGCGTTAATAGTGAATTGCCCGGTTTGCTTGATATTCTCCAGAGTATGTCGCGGCACAGTATGCGGGCGTAACACCATTCCGAGATAGGGAGGGTTGGCACCAATGTGTACTACAGAACTTATCACAGCAAGATTCTCTATGCTGCCGTCAGTGGTACCCACGACATTTGCGCTTTTGTAACCTGACAGGCAATTGATGAAGTTAGTGCGCTGTCGTTTCTCCATTTTCAGCAGGTCATCGTGAGTGAAAAAAGCAAATCCATCACTGTGATCAGTCATTCTCACGCTCCACTTGCGCCGTCAGGGAATCTCCTTCTCTATACACAGTCATTTCAATGGGTTGACAGCAAATTTGGCAGTCTAGCACCTGCATTACATCCACGTCGTTTATTTCATCGACGCCAACTTCATTTGGTTCCATGCAGTAGGGGCAGTGAAAAATCAATGGTGTTGTTAAACTCATGAAAGCTCCTTTTGAGAAGAGAGTAAGTGATTACGTGATTTCAGTACGCGCGGATTGATAATTGAAATATCAAAAAGACATTAAATATTGAAGCTACACGTTATCCCCTCTTGATTACGCAATGTGTATAAATATACACTGTTGTTGTGTACAGTGTGTCGGCCATATTCATGAGAAAAGTGCTCCCAGAAAAATACTACCTTGATCACTTTCGCGAGTTTCTCGCGTTTTTTCGTGGAGTAAACAGCTGTTTGCTTGATAATGAGAGCCGAACGTTTATTGCTGACTTCTACCAATTACCGGAACCGCAGCAATGTATCATCGCCAGAGCCGCATCGAGGAAGTACGGCTTGATAAACCGTACACAGTTTAATTACGGGGAAATTGCTCACCCTCAGCAACAAATAGACACACTCATTGAGCATGGCTGGTTTGGTGATATTACCGAAGCAGCCCGATGGGATTTGGCGGGCATGTTAACCAAAGCCGATATTATTCATTGTTTGAATATATGTGGCTGTACCGGGTTTACAAGCAGTCTGAAAAAAGCTGAGCTGGTGAAAGTATTGCTTCGTCATGTAGCTATGTGTGGTTGGCCCGGTGAACTGCATATTGAGGAATACCTTTTCTGTCGTTTCGATGCTGTTATCCGTTATTTACTCTTTCTGTATTTTGGTAATACGAAGGGACGGCTCAATCAGTTTTCGATGCGTGATTTAGGTATTATGCGAACCCGTGGTAACGCCAGCGATGATGAAACCAGATTCGAGAGTGCAGACGATGCCAAGGCTGCTTTTTTCTATGCATCAGGAGAAGCATCCCTCGCCTATATGGATGATAACGAAATTATCTCTCAGGCAACTGAAACGTTACCGGAAACTGAATCTGTGCTTAGCCAGCACTACGCGCAAAAATACTGTTTAAAAGTGGGGGCAGTACTACTAAAAGAACAGCGCGAGCTAGGGTTGCAGTTTCTGCAGCGCGCTCCCGGAGATTTATGCAAAGAAAAATGGCTGCGTGAAGCTTATAAAGACGGGCATAAGGAAGAAGTTAAGGAAGAACTGGAAACCATTATTTCCTCACCACCTTCTGATGGGCTGCTGGCATTTGCCGAAGATTTTTATCAGCGAAAATTTAACAAAAAGCGAACTAGCGTTGTTACAGATATGCTGCGTAATGCTGCGCGTTCATTGCATTTAGATGAGAGCCATAACCAATCTGTAGAGCAAGGTGTTATGGGCTGGTACAAAAGAAAGGGAATACCCTCATGGCGAACGGAAAACCGATTGTGGCGTAGCTTGTTTGCGCTTACCTTTTGGACGCCATTATTTGAAAAAGATACGCCGCTTACTGAATTTGACCGACGCCCCAAAACACTTAAAACCAACACCTTTTACGCTGTGTTTGAAGATGATATAGAGCAAATTTTAACTGCGTGCGACACCAATGATAAATTGATGAAACACATCGCTTCAATGGCCGCCGCTCATTATGGGGAAGCAAACAGTTTGTTTTTGTGGGGGTCAAAGTTACTCGACCCGATAAAAGCACTACTGGCGAATGCAGATTACACGTGTGTTGTGGCATTATTGCGAGTGATGGCTCAGGATTTTGCTCATTGCCGAGACGGGTTTCCGGACATCATGGTATGTGAAAAGGGCAAGTTGCGATTCGAAGAAATCAAAGCGCCAGGGGATCAGCTGCGAAGAAATCAACTGGTTACCATTCAAAAGATGCAGCAATGTGGTTTTGATGTACAAATAACACAAGTGGCCTGGTATCGCGACCCAGAGCAACCTTATGTGGTGGTGGATATTGAAACCACAGGGGGCAATAGTCAGTTTCACCGGATAACGGAAGTGGGAATGGTCAGGGTAGTAAAAGGTGAGGTCATTGATGAGTGGCAATCCCTTGTTAACCCTGGCCGACACATACCGTCAGCCATTACGCGCTTAACCGGGATCACCAATGAAATGGTTGCCAGCGCGCCCAGTTTTGCTGATTTGGCTGAGGAAATTGACGGCTTTACTGAGGGCGCTATTTTCGTTGCACACAATGTTAACTTTGACTATGGCTTTATAAAGCAGGAGTTCGCCAGGCTTGAACAACCTTTTAGGCGACCTAAATTATGTACTGTTCGGGAATCAAGAAAAGCGCACCCGGGCTTACCCTCATACTCGTTAGCAGCGCTAACTGAGCATTTCAATATCGAAATAGAGCAACATCACAGAGCCTTGTCAGATGCGAAAGCGGCTGCACAGCTATTGTTGTTGGCTCAGCAGAGCGTGTAACAATAGGTTAGGGCTCGGGTTTAAGTGCAGTAAAAGACAATAATACTGATAGTAAGGCTCTACGCCATTCTGAATTGCTTTTTTCCCGGTTTTTTTCATCGGAGCAAACGTGTTGCAGTATATCTGCGTGACGTTGATAGGCGATACTTCCTGAGCGCACTTGCTGAACGCTTACCAGAAGTTGCTCTATCATCATGTCCTCAAGCTCACTGTTTTTTTGCACATACATAGCTAAGGATTCGTAAACAAAGGCAACCCAGCTGGCTTTGATATGGGAAAGAAATTGTTCAGGGTTTCGGGCGAGTACAGAGATATCTTGTTTAAAGGCGACGTCGTTTGCTCCGCCTGAGAACAGAATTCGAAGGGCTAAAAGTACATCAAAATTTAATCGCGAAAGCTGAGCCAGTTGCTGGCTTTTTATTTGCTTAGGCATAACAGATTAGTTCTACCTCGTTTGTCCAAATGAGCAACACAGAATTGGTGCCCTACAAAAATCCCTTTCAAATAGAAACGGCACATATAAATATTATCAACGAATAAAATGAATACCAATAGCCTGATAGTATTGAATGACGCTTTAAACCACTAATTAGCACAGCATCTGGCAATGGCACCCTATAAATTACAAACTCTTAATAAATCACTGTGAACAGTAACATAACTAAGAGCGTAAAAATTATGCACTGTTAAAGTGTGTACGCGTTCTTGCTGTTTGACCCGCTTTTTTGGCGGGTCTTTTTTTAAAGCGCATATTTTACACCCGCAAGTAATCTGCTCACACTGTCTACGACGTCAACGCGCACAAACCACTCAGTACTTTCGCTTATAGGAAGCCCACGGCTAACTTCAACTGAAATTCCGTGTCCGTAACCTAAAAAATCTTCTGTAAGCTCTGCCCGGGGCCCTAGTTGTTCATCCACATGGGAGTAGTAGGCGTGATAAGACACCTCTTGCCCTCGCATATCTGAAGCGCCGCTCATTCCAAGCACCATTTTATTTCTGGATTCATCTAGTCTTTGGATCCACTCAATGAAGACATTGTGACCAGGCGCCCAGGCGTAGCGATATTCACTGCGGATAAAATTTCCACCGGTCATACGTTCTACACTGATTTCATAGCTAGAACGGCTACTTATGATGGCAGAATACTCTAACTCAATGTAATCGACACTGTCAGCCAATTGCAGTGCGCTACCGGGGTTTTGATTATCGAGTTGGCCTACTACCAGCTCGAAAGCATGGTTGGGGTTAACACTAACAACCTGACGTAAACCCTCTATCCAGCCATCTTTGGAAAGACCAGTAGAAGAGACTCTACCCTTATATGTTGGAATTATGCCGATTTCAGTTTTTCCCCAGTCGGATGTGTGTCGCACGAACAGCCTGCGTGGATAAAGATATTGGTTTTGGCCGTCGCCCATCGTGTTGTGGCTTGAACTAAAATCATCACCGGTTACCACAAAACTATGCAAACTCCAGGTGTCATCCAGTGCGAGTTGTGGGTAGTAGCGAAGACGATACTGAGTACGATGTTCTCTGTCGGAACGTGCATCATAACGTGTTTGAATATCCAGCTTTTGGCTAAAGCGCCACTGTGAAGCCAGAACACTTGGAGCAAATAAAAGAATGCAGGCAACAATAAAAACGCGCTGTAATAGTGTCATTAGCAAACATCGAAGGCTTAATAATACCAATATACGTGAAATGCGATGTAATTGAGCAATTTTAGAAAAAAAAGCCAGCGCAAGGCTGGCAAAGGAACGTAATGGAGGAGGACTCCATGAAGGAAACACAAGCTGCAGGGAAAACAGCTTTGAGGATTCAATCGCATCGGGAGAGACGCGACCACCAAAGGTGGTTTCTTGAAACTGAAACAATTATAGATTTCGCCAGCTAATGAAAAAAGCAGTTAAAAGTGATTGTTCAAATCGGTTTTTTAGAACAATAAGGGCGAGACATTAGTCAGCGTACCCGGCACCGATAGCATTGAATGGCATTTCCAGCGCTAATTCAGGAACTTGCAATCCTACCCAGGCTGGAAAGGTATTACTGTTAGGGCCGGGAAATAACGTGTATTCGTCTGCCCAAGGATATGCCGAAATAGCTTTTTGCACCTTTGGAATGAGTAATTTCGCTTTTTCTCCCGAAATAGAGAGCACTTTTTCTGGCTTTGACCCATACCAGAATCTGTCTGGAGTCGCGGTGGTATAAGATTTTAACGCGGGTAAACCCCGCTTAACCCGCCAACCGACTACTTCGTAAACTGTGTAGGTGTTTGCATCCTGTTCTTTCAGTGCTATCCAGGTATGAACGGCAAACCAACCGCGCCAACTAAATGCATCAGCGGCATACACTTCAATAACAGGGTCTGAATACTCGGAAGGATCAAAAGCGATCCCCGCGGGTTCCCTGGAGGCCGTTCGCCAATCCTGACTAGAACAAGCTGAGAGTAAAGTTATGTAAGCAGTGATGAGTAGTAGTCTAAGCATGATTAATATATACAATTGACGTTTCTATTCTATATATCGAAGATACACTATGAATGTTCAGTGAATAGCGACCACTGACCATTTAACAAGATAAAAACGATGGGAAATAAAACGGATAAAAAAACACCTGCAAATGCAGGTGTTTTTAAAAGTATCAATGCTAGGCCATACCGAGTTTCTTTTCCAGGTAGTGGATGTTTGTTCCACCTGCAAAGAAGTTCTCGTCTGCCATAATACGACGCTGAAGGGGGATATTCGTTTTAATTCCCTCAACCACGATTTCTTCCAATGCATGACGCATACGGGCAATGGCTTCATCACGGCTTTCACCATAGGTGATAAGCTTACCAATCATGGAATCATAATACGGCGGTACTGTGTAACCGGCGTAAATATGAGATTCCCAACGGACTCCCAAACCACCCGGCGAGTGGAACATATTGATAAGTCCAGGGCTTGGAATAAAGGTCTCAGGGTCTTCGGCGTTAATGCGACACTCAATAGCGTGGCCGCGGATCTGAACCTGGGATTGATCAACTGACAATGGCTGACCGCCGGCAATGCGCAATTGTTCTTTAATGAGATCCACGCCAGTAATCATTTCTGACACGGGGTGTTCTACCTGAATACGGGTATTCATTTCAATGAAATAGAATTCTCCGTTTTCATAAAGAAATTCAAATGTGCCTGCTCCGCGATAACCAATTTCAACGCAGGCTCTGCAGCAACGATCGCCAATTTTACTCCGCATTTGCTCTGAGATACCAGGCGCGGGCGCTTCTTCCACCACTTTTTGGTGACGGCGCTGCATAGAACAATCCCGCTCACCTAAATGAATAGCGTTACCCTGACCATCTGATAACACCTGAATTTCCACATGACGGGGATTTTCCAGGAATTTTTCCATGTAAACAACCGGGTTACCAAAAGCGGCACCCGCTTCAGCCTGGGTGGTTGCGATGGAGTTAATCAGCTCTTTTTCACTGCGTACAACACGCATACCACGACCACCGCCACCACCGGCAGCTTTCACGATGATCGGGTAGCCGATGCGCTTAGCAATGGCTTTATTGCGCTCTTCATCATCAGTCAGTGGGCCGTCAGAACCTGGTACGCAAGGTACGCCTGCTTTTTTCATCGCATTGATAGCGGATACTTTGTCGCCCATCAAATTAATGGTTTCTGCCCGTGGGCCAACAAAAACGAAGCCGCTCTTTTCTACTGCTTCAGCAAAATCGGCATTTTCAGCAAGAAAACCGTAGCCCGGATGAATGGCGATAGAGTTAGTCACTTCCGCAGCTGCAATAATGCGCGGAATGTTAAGGTAACTCTCAGTTGCAGAAGCACCGCCAATACAGATGGATTCATCTGCAAGCAATACGTGCTTTAAATTTCTGTCCGCAGTGGAATGCACGGCTACGGTTTTGATGCCAAGTTCTTTACAGGCACGCAAAATACGCAGCGCGATTTCACCACGGTTAGCAATAAGTACTTTATCTAACATAGCTACCGCCCAATTATTCGATGATGAACAGTGGCTGGTCGAATTCTACCGGCTCCTGATTCTCAACCAGAATGGCTTTAACCACACCGGCTTTATCCGCTTCAATTTGGTTCATCATTTTCATGGCTTCAATGATACACAGAGTATCGCCAACGTTAACTGACTGACCGACTTCAACAAAAGATTTGGCCGTTGGCGAAGATGCGCGGTAGAACGTACCAACCATAGGCGATTTCACCTGGTGTCCTGATGGCGTATCGTCGGCTTGAGCTTCAGCCACAGGAGCTGGTGCTGCAACTGGTGCAGCAGCCGGAGCAGGCGCTGGTGCGGCAAGGTTATAGTGCATTGGTGCGGCAGCGGCACCAGATGGACCACGGTGAATACGTACAGATTCCTCACCTTCAGTGATTTCCAGCTCGGCAATGCCAGATTCTTCCACTAATTCGATGAGTTTTTTAATTTTTCTAATATCCATTGTCGTTTCTCGTTTTAATTCAACTTTTTAAATTAAGTGCTGCTGTAAGGGCCAGCTCGTATCCAATGGCACCAAAGCCAAGGATGACACCTGCAGCAACGTCAGAAAGGTAAGAGTGATGGCGAAATGGTTCTCGCGCATGTACATTGGACAAATGTACTTCAATAAAAGGAATGCTCACGCTAAGCAGCGCATCGCGCAATGCAACACTGGTATGTGTAAACGCACCAGGGTTGATAATAATGGCATCAATGGAGCCCATTGCATCATGAATACGGTTGATAAGTTCGTGTTCAGCATTAGATTGGAAATGGCTTAGCGTCGCGCCCGCCGTTCCGGCTTTTATAGCCAGATTATCGACGATGTCCTGTAGCGTCTGGTAACCATAGGTATCTGGTTCACGCTTGCCTAACATATTAAGGTTAGGGCCATTCAATAATAAAATTTCCATAAACTTGCTGCTATCTTTCTTTAAATGAATGCTTATTTGGCATTTCAACAAAAAATACGTCTGGTTGCACGAAAATTCAACGGTAAATTGCGCTGCTTAACCATTTTAAGAAAGGATTATAGAGAATTGTGGAGTTTTCGCAGCAAAATACTGGTCTAATCAGGGGAAATGTCAGCATGTTTTGTTGCCTGAACTCCCTTCTCATGAACAAGAAGCGTAACCTAAAGGTCAGCACGCACTAATTATTCAATGCTTCATTCACGTGGTTGGCGAAAGGTTCTGCTTTCATAAACCCAGTCACCCTTGCCGAACTTATTTCATCACCAGAGGTGTTGAAAAATAGAATGGTTGGTAGCCCGAGTACGTCAAACTCTTCCTGAAATACTATATTTGTTGGTGTGTTGTCGGTTAGATCTATTTGCATCCAAACTGTGTCAGATAGCGCCTCAATCACTTTCGGATCGGGGAATGTGTATTTCTCAAACTCCTTACACGCTACACACCAATCGGCGTAGAGATCAACCATCACGGTCTTTCCTTCAGCGTTAGCGGCAGCCAGTTTAACGTTAAAATCTTCCAGATCTTTCACCACGATAAAGTCGGGATGAACACTTGCTGATGTTGAAGCGCCGTGTTGAGAATTGTTTGCCGGAGCGCCAAACAGTGTTACGTAGCCAACCATTGCACTGGCGAAAAGCCCAAGTGTGATAAGTAAAGTTCGCACCCCTTTGAAAAAGCTGGCAGGGGTAGATTGGTTCATCACGCTGTAGTAAGAGAAGGTAGCGAGCCCCAGTGCAGCCCACATCAGGTCAGTGTAGTCGGCACGCCACATTCGCTCGACAAAAATAATGGCCACAGCCAGCATCATAAAACCGAAACTGACCTTCACAACATTCATCCAGTTCCCCGCTTTGGGCAGTAATTTACCGCCTGTCATACCAAAGAGAATAAGTGGAATGCCCATGCCTATACTTAGCACGTACAGGGAAACAAAGCCGAGTGTCATGTCACCGGTTTGGGCAATAAACAATAAAATACCAGTTAGCGGCGCGGTGGTGCATGGCGAGGCTACCAGGCCCGACAAAACCCCCATAACAAATACGCCAATCATGTTGCCCCGTTTTTGCGTATTACTTACGTCGTTAAGTTTGCTTTGCCATGAGGAAGGCAACTGAATTTCATAGACGCCAAACATGGCAAGGGCCAGGGCAACAAATAAAACGGTGAAAATAATCAGAATTACCGGGTGCTGAAGCGCCGCCTGAAACTGCACGCCCGCTGACGCTACTACCAGCCCGAGCAACGAATAGGTAATGGCCATGCCCTGCACGTAAACAAAGCTCAGTGAGAAAGCCCGTGATAAGCTTACGCCTTTCCCTTGACCAAGCACGATGCCAGATAAAATAGGGTACATGGGAAAAACACAAGGCGTAAACGCCAGACCAATTCCCAGTGCGAGAAAGAGCAGTAGTGTTATGTGTAGGTTGTCCTTGTCGGCTAATCTCGCAGCCAAATTGAATTGCTCAGACTGAACAGTTTTGGCCGTAGCATCGGGAATGCTTGGGGTTGCATTATCATTCACTGTATCTACTTCACCCACCGCAGAAAGGTAAATCACTTTTACTG
Source organism: Alteromonas sp. AWQ4_252 (assembly GCF_056158205.1). NCBI lineage: Bacteria > Pseudomonadati > Pseudomonadota > Gammaproteobacteria > Alteromonadales > Alteromonadaceae > Alteromonas > Alteromonas sp. AWQ4_252. The sequence continues at coordinate 888,344 of NZ_JBSWSV010000001.1, forward strand.
TGGGTGGGTAACACAAGCCTGCATCAGCACACCCCTGAAAGCGCACTTTCACCGCCCCGTCCTCTTTGGCATCCATCACCGGTACAGTAAAAGATACCTGATTGTAATAGACGTCGGTTAACCCAAAAAACTCATCTTCTTTTTCTATTGCTGGCGGGAAAGTCGGTTCACCCAAGGTGACACCTTTGCCCACCAATTTGAATTGGTGTTTATATAAATAGTATGCGTCAGCAATATCGAAGCTAATAAGGAGTTCATCATCGTTTTGCTGAAAATCGAATGCGAATGCGTCGTCAACCGGCAGAAATTCGGGCTCCTCCTGCTCAAATACCGGTGCAGTATTAAGCTCAGGTATTTGCGCCACTGATGACACAGAAAACAACAAGATTAAAAATGTGGCCACCAGTGTGGAGAAGTTCGTCATGTAATTATTGCCTCGAAAATAGCCTGTATGCTTACGGTTTTGCCATGTGAATAATAGCAAGTTAATCGTAACGTGGTGACCCAGTAAAGGTGTCATATACGTTACCGATAAAACAGACCGCGTACTTATGCCTATTCTTTCAGATTTCGTCGCTTTTCACGAACGCTCCATCGTGAAAAGCGCGTGCCTTGCCCCGTGTGCAACAGGTTGTTTCTTGTAAACATCGCAAGTTACCCCATTAATGAATTAAGTATTAACGACATGGTCGAATACCCTGATAGCTGCGTAGCTATCATAAACAATCAGACAGACGAGGTTTGTTTTGCGAATATTATTTTTACTGTTCGCCATTACGCCCATTATTGAAATAGCTTTATTAGTTAAAGTGGGCGGTATTATTGGCGGATGGAATACCATAGGCATTGTATTACTCACGGCTTTTATTGGCGCTTACTTTGTGCGCCGGGAAGGTGTGAGTACACTGCAGACAGCTCAATTGAAAATGCAACGGGGAGAAATGCCCGGAAAAGAACTCGTTGATGGGTTGATGCTTGCTGTTGCTGGCGTGTTGATGGTTACACCAGGTTTTATTACCGATATCTTTGGAATATTGCTGGTGGTGCCTGGTACACGACACATCATTGCTGCATTTGTTACGAAGCATATGAAAATGCGGGCAGTCACGACGACATCGTTTCATCAGCAAGGCTTTGGTCAACATAATCCCTTTGAAGGCGGGCAGGGATCTCAGGGTTCCCACGGAGATGTATTTGAGGGCCAGTACACTGACAAATCTTCAAATAGTGAAGCGCCTCGTCTGAACGAACGGGATTGAGGTCTGCTTACAACTGAAAAAATTTTTTCGCCATCAGGAATTTATAACACCACAGTGGTAAAAGAAAAAAATTTGCATTTTTTTCACTAAATCCCCTTGAAGTTGTGTGGGGACTCCCCCATTTATCCTCGCAGAACACGATTTGAAGCCGCTAACCCGGCTTCTGTTTACAGTAAAAGGCGTACATAAGACCGTGCGTCCTATATAAACTAACACTTAGATAGTTGGATTTTCAGGAGACTTGAAAATGGCAATTCGTCCTTTACACGACCGCGTAATCCTTAAGCGCGCTGAACAAGAAACCAAATCAGCGGGCGGTATCGTGCTTACCGGTTCTGCAGCAGAAAAATCTACCCGCGGCGAAGTTATCGCTGTTGGTAATGGCCGTATTCTAGAAAACGGCGACGTTAAAGCTCTGGACGTTAAAGTAGGCGACACCGTTATCTTTAATGACGGCTACGGCGTAAAAACCGAAAAAATGGATGGTGAAGAAGTGCTTATCCTGAGTGAGAGCGACATCCTGGCAATCGTTGAGTAATCGATCGTTTAACAGAATTTAGAGGAATTAACATTATGGCAGCTAAAGAAGTACGTTTTGGTGATGACGCCCGCACAAAAATGCTTAAAGGCGTTAACGTTCTTGCGAACGCAGTAAAAGTAACCTTGGGTCCTAAAGGCCGTAACGTTGTACTGGATAAATCATTCGGTGCACCTACCATCACTAAAGATGGTGTATCTGTAGCCAAAGAAATCGAGCTGGAAGACAAGTTCGAAAACATGGGCGCGCAGATGGTTAAAGAAGTAGCGTCTAAAGCAAACGACGAAGCTGGTGACGGTACTACTACTGCAACAGTTCTGGCGCAGGCTATCGTAACAGAAGGTTTGAAGTCTGTTGCTGCTGGCATGAACCCTATGGATCTTAAGCGCGGTATCGACAAAGCTGTTATCTCAGCGGTTGAAGAATTAAAAGCCCTTTCTACAGACTGTGCCGATAGCAAATCTATCGCTCAGGTAGGTACTATTTCTGCAAACTCTGACGCTGAAGTGGGTGACATCATTGCCCAAGCGATGGAAAAAGTAGGTAAAGAAGGCGTTATCACTGTAGAAGAAGGTCAGGCGCTGCAAAACGAGCTGGACGTAGTTGAAGGTATGCAGTTCGACCGTGGTTACCTGTCTCCTTACTTCATCAACAACCAGGAAAATGGCACTGTTGAGCTGGACAGCCCGTTCATCCTGTTAGTAGATAAGAAAATCTCTAACATCCGTGAATTGCTGCCTACTTTGGAAGGCGTAGCAAAAGCGGGTAAGCCTCTGATGATCATCGCTGAAGATGTTGAAGGCGAAGCGCTGGCAACATTGGTTGTGAACAACATGCGCGGTATCGTGAAAGTGGCTGCAGTTAAAGCACCTGGTTTCGGTGACCGTCGCAAAGCTATGTTACAAGACATCGCTGTTCTGACCGGTGGTACAGTTATCTCTGAAGAGATTGGTCTGGACCTGGAAAAAGTTCAACTGGAAGACTTAGGTACTGCTAAGCGCGTTGTTATCAACAAAGACAACACGACTGTTGTTGACGGTAACGGCGACGAAGCTGCTATCGAAGGCCGCTGTGCACAAATCAAAGGTCAAATCGAAGAATCTACTTCAGATTATGACAAAGAGAAGCTTCAGGAACGTCTGGCCAAGCTGTCTGGCGGTGTTGCAGTAATCAAAGTAGGTGCTGCTACCGAAGTTGAAATGAAAGAGAAGAAAGACCGCGTAGAAGACGCCCTTCACGCTACCCGCGCTGCGGTAGAAGAAGGTGTGGTACCTGGTGGTGGTGTTGCTCTGGTTCGCGCAGCTGCGAAATTGGCTGAACTGACTGGCGACAACGAAGACCAGACTCACGGTATCAAGCTTGCTCTGCGTGCAATGGAAGCACCTCTACGTCAAATTTCTATCAACTCTGGTGCAGAAGCATCTGTTGTTGTTAACGAAATCAAGAACGGTTCTGGCAACTACGGTTACAACGCTGGCAACGACACCTACGGTGACATGCTGGAAATGGGTATCCTTGACCCAACTAAAGTAACCCGTTCTGCACTGCAATTCGCAGCGTCTATCGCATCACTGATGATCACCACTGAAGCGATGGTAGCTGAACTGCCAAAGGAAGACGCACCAGCCGCACCTGATATGGGTGGCATGGGCGGAATGGGCGGCATGGGCGGCATGATGTAAGCCACTCATAAGCTTATCGCTATAAAGAAAGGCACTCTTCGGAGTGCCTTTTTCGTTTCCAATTGCTTACGCCTGAGCATGATTCAAGTGCCGATAGATTGTTTTTGCGTTGAAATGAGACATCTTTTGTCTTATTTGTGTGTAAGGTGAAACGGTCAATGTTGAGTATGTCTCTTTGAGGAGTAATAAATTTGAATAAAAAAGATTTTCTCTTGGTTCGGCAGGTGTCTGATTTTGTAAACTGGCTGATTCTTCTGATTGATAATCCAGGTGAATATCCTCTTAATCATAGGTGGCGCTCTGTTAATAGTAGTTTTTGCTTTAACCAAGGAGAAGAGTGGCAATGCACATCACTGGAGGATGCAACTAACAACTATAGATGGCCAGCGAAAAAGTTGGACGGCTCTATGGTTTTTAACTTACCGGATACTCAACACTTTCTTGATGATCTTTCCCATTCACTCAGAAGCTCCGTAGATAATGGCGATGGAGTACTAAAGGTTATTAACGACATTTTGAGTTGGGGTGGTGTTAAAGATAAGAAAGAGATTGCGCGGGATATAAGATTTAAACTGGATAGCGATAAACAAAGAGCTCTTTATCTTAAACAAGTAGGCCATAAGATCCATCAGGAAGATTTTGATCCTATGCAAGACACTTCAATTAAGGTAGACGAATATCTGGTTGACGGGATCATTTCAGACTCAGGTACCACGAAGGTTTTTGCACTGTTGTTTACTGAGTTTGCTATATACGATAGCCGCGTAGGCGCAGCATTGGGGTTTTTATTGACGCATTTTATGCGTTCCGCCGATATCAGCGAAACCAAACTGCATAGTGCTCTTCGTTTTGGGTGGCAAGATTCGCCCAACAAAGATTTCAGCCGGCCAGCTAAATCTAATGGCTCGCGCTTCAATCTCGGTAGAAACAAGCAAAAGCGCAACCCTAATACACTCATTGCAAAGCCAATATTTCCTTATCTGGCTAACGTTTCAAGCAAACAACGATTGTCTATGAATATGTATCTAAACTGGATCCTCCAGGCTGTTGTTAGGAAGTCTGAGAAGTTGAGAGATATTCGCCCCCATGATGCAGTTAGAAATTTAGAGGCGGCGTTATTTATGATTGGATACAGCGTTAACCCTGAATTCGATAAAAATTACTGGCACTTTGTTGATAAACCGTAAACCAAAAACTTTGCTACGCAAATACCAACAGCGCTATTAAAGGGCTTCGATTTCTACCACTATGCATTGAGTTTTTCCTTCAACATTGAACGGAAAAGTTAACTCGAATACCTTTTATCATAAGCATCTAACATGACGTCATTTGACGTCTGTTGGTGAGCGCTTTTGAGAAGGAGCGGGATACTTGTCTGGATGTCTTCGCTCTCATATAGAGAAAGCATTGCTAAAGCCCGGCGTTTGAACTCTTCGCGAATAAAGTCAGGTTTCAATACTTGAACAGAATCTCCGAAGCTCGATAAAAAGTTAACGCAGTCAAACGCGTCGGGGCGTCCGTGGCTAAAGTGATCAGGTATTGGTAGCTGACCTGAGATCTTTGATGTTCCGCCGCCATTAGATGTCACTTTAAGATTCTTACCAAATCCGATACGCATAAGATAATTCACTGCCCAGTCGGCGCCTCGGATTTCGAAATCATAGTATTTCTCAAACTTGTCCCAGCGGATGGAGTGATACTGGGCGTCTTCTGACCATCTTAGATCCTCAATTTTGTCCAGCTGGAAATGATGGTAGCGCTTAGTTTCATGTACATAAGCGAGGAGTTTGACATCATAATTAATGTATTGGATCCGCTGTGGCGATAATGTTACCCGCTCTGGGATAACATTGTTATGAATAGACTTATAAGTAGCTGTAAAAACGCGATTTTTAATTAATGCATCGAACACGTCACGCCAATGTGGCTGATTTTCAGATGACAGCTGCTGATCGCGTTTAATAAACGCCGGCCAAAATTTTAATTTATTTTCTATGCCTTTAAATTGCTTGTTGGCAATATCGGCCTCTTCTATATCGCTTTTGAGCTCGTCGATGAGAGAAGGAGGGAAAAACTGCCTAAGGTAAGCGTCAAGAAAACGAAATGCAAAAACGCGTGCCTCGACACGGGTATTTGAAACTGAGCCAAGCCCCAATGCTTCGTTTCTTGTTTCGTCAGTTGCCCAATAAAAACGTGCTTTTCCAAAACCTCGTTCACTCGAATTTATTGTCTTTACGAAAGAAGGGCTCTCGTTATCCTGAAAGATATCAACGAGTTCGTTGAGCTTTCGTGTGATGTTGCGTTTGAATGTACTGTATGGCTTAGTTGTCGTTGCATAAAGTTTGTCGGCGTCGGATCTATCCAACAATTGAGGGTTGTACTCTTCAACACATTGGAGCATGTTCTCATCTTGGAGTATTTCTGTAACGCTACGTGCTGCATTTTTGCCACTTCGAACAGACTTCATAAGTGCATCTGTGTAGTGCTTGTAGTTTATGGACATAAGGGGTCATTTCGGTCGAGAGTGCGTTGTTGTTATTCGATCATAGCCCAAGCAAATTAAATAAGACAATTTGTGTCTCAATTCAACCTACTATAACGTATCGAAATACAAGGAGAGACGATGATGAAAGTTATATTTTCCCATGGTAAAGAAAGTGGCCCGTGGGGACGAAAAATCAAAGTGCTGGCTGAGGTGGCAAAAAAACGTGGCCTTGAAGTAGACAGCGTAAATTATACGAATACTTTAGATCCTGACGAACGAGTAAAAATACTGAGTGCGTATCTGGAAAGTGAAAAAGCCCGGTGTATTTTGGTCGGCTCAAGTATGGGGGGCTATGTGAGTGTGACTAATGCCATGAGACATAAGGTTGCCGGGCTATTTTTACTTGCCCCTGCGTTCTATATGCCGAATTACGACGAGCAGGAATATAGTGCAAATTGTCCGACAGAAATTATTCATGGATGGAATGATGATGTGATCCCCTTTTCACATTCCGTTCGGTTTGCTGAGCAAGCCAAGGCTACACTCCATCTTATAAATGGTGATCATAGTCTCACGGAGACATTGCCTGAAATAAGTAATTGGTTTGAGCAATTTCTCGATGGGCTGACTTCATAGCTTAAAAATGATGAAGCACTAATTCACTGGTAATTCCATTTACAGTATTCTCCTCAAAGCGTTCTGGAAAGGAGTAAAAATGTTTGATCACCATATCCGAACCAGCCACCTGTACTGACGTCAACCGTTCGATCTGATGCTGGGTCGTACCAACCTAAGAGCCGACTGGGATTTACTGAATAGATGTGCTTAACGCCATTATTTAGAACTTGAAATTTACCAATCGCTATACCGTGTTTATTTCGAATGAATTGCATACTGAACTCCTCAGGTCATATCAACAATTCATACTTTCAACCATATTGAGACAACTTATGTCCCATTTGCGTGAAAGTAATTGCGTTTACAGAACTGAAAATCAGGATCCCGGGTATGATTTCATTATCGTCATAGACATGCGATGTACAGCACTTATAATGCGCCCTCTTGTTCAAAGGCTGGTATTTTATGTCATCGCGTCACGCATTTTCCCAACAGCTTCCGTTTTTACTGCTGAGCCTTTTAACGGGGTTAACCTCGTCGTTTGTCACGCCACTTATGAGTTACTTCCTCATTGACGAGATTAATGTAGAGCCCATTTTCATTAGCGTTTACATGGTGTCAGTGACCCTTTCCGGGCTGGTGGTAAGCCAATACCTTGGGAACTTGGCAGACAAAGGGTTTAACGCAAATCGCCTTTACGGGCTCACCATGATATGTGTCGGTATTGCGATGGTGGCATTTAGCTTTAGCAGCCAATTCTGGCATGTATTTCTGGCTGGTGTTCTGTTTATGTCCATAGGCGCTGGCGCGGTATCACAAATGCTTACGGTGTCAGGGCTGTGGGCAAAGAACGAAGATGTCGATTTAGCTGCGTTTAATGCAAAAGTACGGGCAGCTATTTCCCTCGCTTGGGTAGTTGGACCGCCGTTAGCGTTTACAATCGTTGCGCACTTTGGCTTTGCCGCCTCGTTTTCAGTCGCGATTGTTTGTGTGATAACCGCAACCATTTTTGTGGTGAAAATAGTTCCGCCACAGCAAGCTAACCAGAGTGCGCACAACGCTACCTTAGACAAAACCCTATCACTGCCGTTCTGGCTGATAGGGCTTGCCGTACTAGCCGGTATGGCCGGTAACGTGATGTACCTGTCGTCTATGCCGTTGTACGTCATGCAGGAACTTGGCTTACCCGAAAATTTGCCGGGGCTGATGATGGGCGTAGTAGCGGCACTTGAAATACCAACTATGTTATTAACAGCCAAACTCGCCCGACGCTTTTCATCTGCGGGTATTATGGCGGTAGCCTTTCTTTTCGGATGTTGCTTTTATATTGGCGTGTACTTTTCTCAAACAAGTTGGGAATTAATAGCGCTGCAAATTTTAAATGCATTGTTTTACGGTTTGTACGCTGGTATAGGCTTAACGCTATTGCAGAAACAAGCGCCAAATTTAACCGGCTTCACATCGGCATTTTATTCAAATGCCACCCGTGTCGGCATGATGCTGGGTACTATTGGGGCAGGCACCGTAGCCCAGTTTTATAGCTTTAGAGCAGCTACCATCGGTTCTTTATGTATTGCCATATTTGGCTTAAGCGTTATGCTGCTATTCATTTTTGTGAAACGGGTCAGAGTCTGAAGGAACCCCACGAATTTAATTCCATACGACCCCAACCCCCAATTTTTAGGCGGCTTTTACTTTGGTGGTTGTTTCAGGTTGTGAAACGTTAGTTTCTGGTTGGGGTTCGACGCTACTAAGTTCATTTTGATTTTGGCTATCACGAACATTCTTTTGAACTGTAATGGCCGCAAATAAGCTTAATGTGAACGCCATTCCGAAAAAGCCCTTCTCACTTAATAAAAGCTCGGCATTCAGCAATCCAATAACTAACAGTACAATGGCTGAGCCGGTGGCTACCGCTGAAGCTAAAAAGTATGCCTTGGTTGTAGGTACACCTTCCATTTTATCCCGTACCGTTTTTTGCAAACTCACCACTGAAAATAGACCAAATAGCATAATAGTGAAGTAATAACCTTTTTCGTTAAGGGCCATAGGCGCGTTGTACAAACCTATGAAATACGAACCTACGCCTACAATAAGTGCTGCTAGCGACGCAATTCGAAACGCTTTAGTGGGTTTATTCATGTTTTGCATAGTAAAACTCCTAAATGTTCTCTATTTGACCCGTGCGGGTAAACGTAACGGCCTTGTTTGTTAAATTGTACTTTTGCATGTAGCGAGCAAGGCTTCCGAAGGTGGTGGTTTCTACCTTGCGACCGTGATCTGACAGGGTTACGCCATCGCTGAACATACTTGCCAAGCCAAGTTTCGCGCGGCTCATATTTACTTTTTGCGCCGAAAAATGGGCTTTTGCATTTACCTTTAGCTGCGCAATATCAGTGGTTGAATAAATTGCCGCGTTCAAAACATCTAGCGTGTATTCCGTGCAGTTTTGACGTTCACTATTAAACGGGTTTGCCACTACCGAATATCGAGCATTGTGAAGCTGCTTAGCTTTGTCATCGCGATATAGATTCACTAACGCTTGTTGCACTTCTGCTGAAGGAATAATTATTCCTGCCTCTAGCGCATACGCGCCCCAGAAGAAATCTACTGGATAATCAGTAATCAGATGGCTTCTGCCCTGTTCTTCAGCGTCTTGATACAAATTATGTATGGCATAGCCCTTCGCCGTATTGCCGTCACTTAGCTGAATACTTGAGTAAATAGCAATCGCGGTATGGGTAAAGCGAATACCTTTTGGCATATCCTCAATAGGTCTGCCACGTCTGGCGATAATAAACGCTCGGGCCCCTTCACCTGCCGCATACTTTTCCACATCCTTTGAAAAAGTCGCAATCGCTTCTGGCGTAAATGTAGGCTTACCATGCTGCTGGCTTCCCGCGTACACGTCATGGATACCAGACATTAATAGTACAAGGGCAAACCCAATTGAAGTTAAGTAGGCTTTCATGTTTAACCTACCGTTGAGTATTAGTTGTGGTTGTGATCACTTTTGTCTTAGTAGTAATCACGTGGTTTGGAGCTGGGTCAGCGGTAATAATGGTTTCGGTTATTACCAAAGGTTGGTTCTGCGCCTCGGAAGACTGGTGGCTGGCCTGATGAAGGCTGCGAGCGCTTTCATTCGCGGCGCTTTCTACCACCGCGCTTCCGGCGACAACCGCACTGCCGGTCAATACTACCGGTACTGCCACCACCGCACTTGCTACCGAAGCGGTTGTCGCTAAACCTTCCGAAGCAGCCAACACACTGTGCTTACAGGCTTTGCCGCTATGGTCAAAAGAATCATCCGCCATTGCAGAATGGGTAAGTAGTGCACTACTTAGTAGTGCAGTTAACATCAATGTTGAACGTGTATTTTTCATATCACTTGCTCCTAGTTTGTAAAGACAAGATGTGTCTGAACACTTTCTACACTAGAACCAAGAATAAATTTCGTAAACCAAAATGATTAATGTAGTATTAAATTACACCACAAGTATAAAAAAGTAATACCATGAGCCAAATTAGCCTTGTGTACGACACCTTGAAACAGTGCTTACGAGAACAACGACTCACCTATAAGCAGCTTGCAGAAGCGCTTAATGTGAGCGAAGCGAGTGTGAAGCGTAACTTTTCGTTGCAGGCTTTCAGTCTTGATAAGTTAGAGCAGATTTGTGAATGCTTAAATTTGTCGTTAAGCGATTTATTCAGTCTTTCACAAAAACAGCAGGAGAAGATTTCACAGCTGTCTGAACAGCAAGAAATGGAACTGCTTGCTAACCCTAAGTTACTGCTTGCCGCGGTGTGTGTTCGAGATGGTTGGCGCTTTTCAGAACTCATCGAACATTACGATATCGATGAAGTAGAAGGCATTAAACTAATGACAACCCTTGATAGGCTTAAACTTATTGAACTGTTGCCGAACAACCATTATAAGCTACTTATTGCCCAAGACTTTCGGTGGATCCCTGGCGGCCCGCTAGAGAAGTTTATGGAACGAGAAGTCATGGTAAAGTTTATGGACCCAAAGAAGAGCGAGCCGTGGATGTTTCGCTTTTACTTACGGGGTCGCTACTCACAAACCTCGGTCTCTATTATTCAGCGGCGTCTAGAGCAGCTTAGGCAGGAAGCAGCTAAGCTCAGCAGCGAAGATAATGACTTACCGATAGAAGAGCGTCAGCATGTAGGTTTGCTGATGGCGATGCGACCGTGGGAGCCTTCGCTTTTTGAAAACATGAAGCGGAAATAACCCTGTCGAAATATATTGGGGTCAGAGTCTGAAAAATCCCCACGAATTTAATTGCATACGGCCCCAACCCAGGCCGACCATCAACCCGATTTTACATTTACAGTTGCTCCGCGTAAGAACCTAAAACGTCAGTATCGTGGTATAAAAGAGTATTGGATGTCACAAACAGTGGTATCACCAGTCATATTTTGCAGGAGTAAGGGCGTGGATTTTCTTTTAAACGTATTGATTTGGGTTGGCGTAGTTATCTTTTTTATCTTTATTGTAGGCTTTATGGCTGCAGCAAAGCTGAACAATAAAAAAGATGATCAGTAGGCCACTGCTGAACTGAGCCGTGGGGTTACGAAGTTATTTCTCCGGCGCCCTTTTGCTTAAGCGGTAGCTTTAACGTGAAACAGGTGCCTTTACCTTCGGTGCTTTGAACGGTGAGATCGCCGCCGTGTTCTTTGGCAATACCATAGGAAATAGAAAGCCCAAGGCCGGTGCCTTCTTCTTCCGATTTGGTGGTAAAGAATGGGTTAAATACCTTTCTTAGGTTAGCTTCTGAAATACCACAACCCGTATCTTTTACCTGCAATGCCACAAAATCGCCGTCACAGCTTGTGGAAACAGTGAGTTCGCCCATCAGTTTGGTTGCTTCAATTGCCTGTGCGGCATTAATTAAGAGGTTAGTCACAATTTGAGATATTTTGCCCAGGTTCATTTGTACATTGGGTAGTTTGGCAAAATGAGTTTCGATCTTGCATACATATTTGAGTTTATTGTTTACCATGGCTAGGGAACCTCTGACGCAGTCATTTAAACTTGCCATTTGAAAGTCGTCAGAATCAACGCGAGAAAACTGCTTCAAGCCTTGTACGATAGCTTCTACACGTTTTAGTCCATCTCGTGATTCATCGAGCAGGTGCTCCAGGTCGTCATTGATAAAGGTCATGTTCTGATACGATGAGCTTTGGGTTAATGATTTATAACGAGGATCGTTGTGGATATCGCTGGAAGCTGTAAGTAAATTGTCCATTTCCAGAAACAAAAAACGATACGTTGCCACATAATCGGTTAGGGTTTCCAGGTTTGATGTAACGAAGCCTACAGGGTTATTTATTTCGTGTGCGACCCCCGCAGCTAACTGACCAACGGAAGCCATTTTTTCAGCTTGAAGTAGTTGAACCTGGGCTTCTTTCAATGAACGGTTTGTTTGGTCGAGTTCTTCGTTTTTGTTATGCAATTGGGCGGTGCGCTCAGAAATTCGCTGTTCCAGAGATTCGTTGAAGCGCTGTAGTTCCAACTCCGCGACTTTGCGCTGTTCATTTTCAATTTGTAAGTGTTTTGCCAAATGGTTGAACGCGGTTGCAAGCTCTCCCAACTCATCATTCGATTTTACCGCTATATGAATATTGCCGAACTGATCATCCGGGCTTTTCATAAGCGCCCGGGCACCGACGTGTAGTGATTTAAGCTGGTTAGTCAGGTAACTGCCCAGAGCAAAGGAAAACAAGGCTACCAGCGCCATTTCAATTACGGCCAAGAACGTAGCCCAGTGCCGGATATCTTCCAAAGAAGATTTAACCGAAGAAATATTGATGCCGAGATCAATGTGTCCGTACACAGTGTCATCTATTGTAATGGGCTTGCGAATGTCGTAGGTGCCGTCTGTGGCTTTTTCTACATTTGTATCACCTTGAAAAGGGCGTGCAAGCAGCGCCTCGCTACCACTTTGCGCAAAGATACGGTTTTGCGCATCGCTGATCCTCACATAGTCAATATCCGGGTTGGCCATAAGCTCTTTTACATCGGCTTCAAGTGACGCCAAATCGAACGCCAAAAAGGCATTTTTGGTAGTAGAGTAGAACAGGTTTGACGTAGTTGTGGCCCGTTTTATTACGGTGTCGTTGATCAGTGCTGACAATAAATTGAATGTTGTGAAAAGCAGAATGCCTAGTAGCGTTGCTTCTATGAGTGCCACGCCTAAAATAGTTTTCGTTCTAAGGGAGATGCGCTTCACTGGTGCCTATTTCTCTGATGTAGAAAGCAAGTCTATGTTTAGTGCACGAACGTCGTCCCAGTCACTGTCTTTGGCACGTTCGAAGCCTTTCATATGCAAACTGGAAAGTACGTCCTCATAATTTTGATTATTGTTTAGAGAAAGCAAAAACGCTGTGATTTGCTCACTGTGCTCTAGGGGGACCCGGGGGTGAGATGCAATAGCATGGGAGGTAAAAGGCTGACTTTCCCACAAGACACGCAGGTGATCTTTCACCTCTGCTGGCGAGGCTTCTAAAGAACGAACAATTCCGCCACCTGCTTCAAAGAAACCACGCTGCACATTCAAATAAACGGAGTCGTGGGAATGCACGAATGTTGGTGTGTGCGTTATATTTCTGGTTGTCAGCGTGGCTCTTGGAATAATTGTCGCGGCAAAGGCTGCTGGCGCAGGGAAAGCGATGGTTTTGCCCTGAAGATCGTTAAGGGAATTAATTGAACTGGATTGATTAACTACAATGATCCCTTTAATCGCTTTGTCACGCTGGCGAGCCATGGCTCGATATCCCGGTGATTGGTTAAACACCACAAAGTGATACGGGTTCATATAGGCAAAATCATACTCACCGTTGGCCAGTGATTTTTCAAAGGTGGGGATATCCTTCGCTGTTTTAAATTGAATAGTATGGCCGGTTTGCGCTTCAATAACTGTCAGTAAAGGTTGCCAGGCCTGGGCAATGACTTTGGGCGCGTGCTGAGGCACGATACCAATAGTGTACGATGCACTGAATACAGGCAAGGAAGTCAGTACCATCGCCAGAGATAAACAGAGAATTTTAAACACTTTTTTTAATCCTGCTATAACGTATTATTTTGGGGTGAGGTGAACGATAATATAGTTACAAGTGTAGTCTGGCATTTCTGAGATGGTGATAAAATTAGCAATATTGCTAGATTTTTACTGTGAGCCAGTACTCAAATAAAGTGCACACAGACCAATAAGCAGAGAGACGTATGGCAACAGCAAGCGCATTACACATACTGGTGAAAACAGAAAAAGAGGCGTTGTCTATTCTGGCGCAACTTAAGAAAGGGAAAGATTTTGCTCAATTGGCAAAACGACATTCTTTGTGTCCATCTGGAAAGCGCGGTGGTGATTTAGGTGAGTTTCGCCGCGGGCAAATGGTAAAGCCTTTTGATGACGTAGTATTTAAAAAAGAGGTGTTGAAAGTGCACGGGCCTGTCAGAACCAAATTCGGCTATCACCTCATTAAAACCCTTTATCGAAGTTAAGGGTTTGTCTTGGGAAGGTTAACCTTGCCATTGCGCTTAGCTTCTATACACCACGTCGTTTATATGTAACTAAAAATCGAAGATCTTCTGCGTTAAGTGTTTGAACCCGATGCTGACGGCACGCTAATTTGGCAAGGCCCAGCATTTATTGGTAACGCCAGTGATTCGTCTCTTTATGTGAGACAAACCGAAGATAAATCGCTGCAATTTTTGATAAGTACAACCAAGCTTATGTATGTAACGCAGTAATTATTTCAAGGGCAGCTTAGGCTGCCTTTTTTACTTCCTCTTTTTTATCTCAAGATATTCTCTACTGACATCAGCCACCTAGGGCCAGCTACTCAAATTACACTTGCAATTATTCATGACGTGAATGATTATTATGTTTTTCATTTAAGTGGTGTGTTTTTTGTGCGAAAGACTATTTTGATATAAAAATGACCATATCATATGTCTTTTTTATATTTAGCAATTCGCTGATATATATGCTTAAAATGCTTTACTTGCTTGGTTTACCCTACTGCAATGAAAATATTAGAGCGGCAGAATATGGTTATTTCAGATAGTGAATAGTCACTTTTAAATCACTTATTAATAATTTTTTTCTATTAATTAGGTGGTTTTCGCGGGTGAAAATAAATTTTAGAAATAACCAATAATAAAAATAATAAATTAACCATTCCGGCACTATTGTGTTCGGATTATGAGTCTCAGTATCCCGTCGCCTGAGGAGCACACTGTGAATATACTGATTTTGAATGAAGGACACGAGCAAGAAGGAAACACAGAAAAGCGCTGTGCGGTGTCACCGTCCAGCATAAAACGCTTGGTACAACGAGGTATACAGGTACGCGTGCAAAAAGGTGCAGGTGTATTGTCAGGTTATGCAGATACCCTGCTATCCGAGGCTGGTGCCACAATTATTGAAGACATTGCTTCTGTGTTGATAGACACAGATGTACTGCTTTGTGTTAACCGTCCAGGGGAGGCTGTTTTTAGCCAGCTCAAGCCTAAAGCTTTAGTTATTGGTCACATCGACCCTTTTTTCCAGCAGTCGCTGGTGGAGGCGTTGGCAGAAAGACAGCTCACCACCCTTTCTGTGGAAATGATCCCGCGCTCGTCACGAGCACAGAAAATGGATGCGTTGAGTTCACAGGCCAGCCTGGCCGGTTACGTCATGGTGATGCAAGCTGCAAACCACTTGCCCAGTATTCTGCCCATGATGATGACGCCCTCGGGCACTATAAAACCAGCCAAGGTGTATATTATCGGCGCAGGCGTGGCAGGTTTGCAGGCCATTGCGACGGCTAAGCGCTTGGGCGCTAGCGTGTTGGCGTATGACACCCGTGATGTGGTTGCCGAGCAGGTTGAGTCGTTGGGCGGTAAGTTTCTTCATATTGATTTAGGAGAAACAGGCCAAACCAAAGACGGTTATGCCAAAGCACTTACTGAAGAGCAAAAACAAAAGCAACAGGACGCCCAACGAGACGCCATTGCTGATGCTGATATTGTGATCACCACAGCACAGTTGTTTGGTCGTCGCCCTCCCCAGTTGATTAGCAAAGATACTCTTGCATTGATGCGCCCGGGCAGTGTGGTGGTTGATATGGCAGCCACATCCGGCGGCAATGTGGAAGGTTCAGAGCCTGGAAAAGTGGTACAGATTAATGGTGTCACAGTTATTGGTACCGGGTACTGGAGTCAAGCCGTGGCGAAAGACGCTACAGATATGTATGCCAATAACCTCTACAACCTTCTCGATGAGTTCTTCGACGATGAAACCAAGCAATTTAATCTCGATCTTGAGGATGAAATTCTTGCCGGTAGCGTTATTACGCACAACGGAAACGTCACCAACGATATGCTTATCAACGCCTACAAGGAGTCTTAATAATGGAAATTATCTATCTGATCTTTATCGTTTTATTGGCGGCATTCCTGGGTTTTGAGCTGATCCGTAAAGTGCCGGCCACGTTACACACGCCGTTAATGTCGGGGTCCAATGCCATATCTGGTATCACCTTGGTTGGCGCACTTGCTGCGTCGGGTGCAGATAACGACTTACTCACTACCATACTGGGTACAGCAGCTGTGGCGCTGGCTAGCATCAATGTTGTGGGCGGCTACATGGTTACCGACAGAATGCTGGGTATGTTCAAAAAGAAAGACAAGAAGTAAGGGCTGAACAATGGAATCTGTATCGTTAATTATTAATTTAGCCTACGTGCTGGCTGCCGCCCTGTTTATTATAGGTCTGAAGCTATTAAGCCACCCTTCATCTGCCAGAAAGGGAAACCTAGTCTCTGCTATCGGCATGCTGGTGGCTGTGGTGGTTACGCTCCTTGATCATGACATCATCACTTACCACTGGATTTTACTGGGGTTTGTCATTGGCGGTGCCTATGGAGCCTGGAAAGCAAAGTCGGTAGAAATGACCGAGATGCCACAAATGGTATCGCTTTTTAACGGTTTTGGTGGTGCTGCCTCATTGCTGCTTGGTTGGTCGACAATCAGTCAGCAAGCAACAGTGGGCTTTACCGGTTTGTCAGGCGCTGTACTGACTACCGTGGTGATCACCATTTTGATTGGTGGTGTTACCTTTTCCGGGTCTGTTATCGCGTGGGGTAAGTTGTCCGGGAAGATGGGGGCAAAAGCCGTCATCTTTACTGGTCTGCGCGAATTGAGTATTGCGCATTTACTGGGTTTTGTTGTGGTGGGGTATTTGTTTGTCTCTGAACCGGCAAACCCCATATGGCTGTACGCCACTATTGCCCTGGCGCTAAGTTTTGGAGTGCTGGCTACTATTTCCATTGGCGGCGCCGACATGCCCGTGGTTATCGCCCTGCTAAACAGCTATTCCGGCGTAGCCGCATCAGCAGCAGGTTTAGCCGTTGGCAATACTATTTTGATTGTCACCGGCCTGTTGGTAGGTGCGTCTGGTCTTATTCTCACTAACATTATGTGTAAAGCCATGAACCGGTCACTGATGAATGTGCTTTTATCTGGCTTTGCCAAGCCAGTGGAAGCGGCTGAGAAAATTGAGGGCGAAGTGAAAATCTTGCCTGCCCAGGACGCCTTTTACGTGTTAGAAGCCGCACAAGCCGTGCTGGTGGTACCTGGTTACGGTATGGCTGTGGCTCAGGCACAACACGCGGTTCGCGAGCTGCAAACGTTGCTTGAAGAAAACGGCTGTACGGTAGAATACGCAATTCACCCCGTTGCGGGCAGAATGCCGGGGCACATGAATGTGCTGTTGGCGGAAGCCGACGTGCCTTACGACCAGCTTTATGAAATGGACGAGGTTAATCCGCGTATGGAAAATTACGATGTGGTTATCGTGATTGGTGCTAACGACGTGGTAAACCCGGCAGCGAAAGAAATTAAAGGAAGCCCAATTTACGGCATGCCGGTAATTGAAGCCTATCGTGCAAAAACCGTGTTTGTACTTAAACGGTCTGCCAATGCAGGTTTCGCGGGTGTCGACAACCCATTGTTCTTTAAAGACAATACTCGTATGGTACTTGGTGATGCGAAAGACACCATCAATACTATTATTCGGGAGTTTGGTGACGACTAGGTTGTCTCTAACCGAATATCAAACAATAAAAAACCGGTAGTTGATGGTGCTACCGGTTTTTTATTTATTGCGATGATGATCAGAACCGCACGTTCACACCAACCCACAGGTTACGGGCGCGATCTTTGATGTTGTAATCATCCAAAAACACCACTTCACTTACAACGCCACGTCCAGTGAGGTATTCATAGGTACCATCGTTGTTCAGATCATTGTACTCCGTAGTATAAGATGTGAAATCTTCGTCCAACAGATTATTGATACGGGCATTTACGCTCACATAGTCGTTAATGCGATAGCGCGCACCCAACGTCATCAGTTGGTAATTCTTGTAGTACAAAGCTCTATCAAGGGTGTTATCCCAGCCGCGATAGCGGTCTGAGCGTATCTGCGACTGCAAGTACACGCTGAAGGCGTCGGTAATATCCCAGTTGGCCGTGATATTCGCCATGTGCTCAGCTGTATTGGTGAGTGGCTCGCCTTCTTCCGGGCCGCTTTTTTGTTCGCTGTCTGTCCAGGTGTAGTTGGCAGTGATAAACCAGGTCCGGTTTATTTGCCAGCGACCCGCAACTTCAATGCCCTGCAAATCAACTTCATCGATGTTTATCTTTTGACTGTAGGTGTCGTAGCCAAGCTGGTCGTAATCGCCTAAGTTCACACAAGGGCGCACGCCGCCGGTAACCTCACAGCTGTACACCGTATCACCGCTGGCGATTTTATCTTTAAACTGGGTGTTGAAGTAGGTGATGTTGGCGTTGTGACCGGCATCACTGCTCCAGTAAACGGCAATTTCACTGTTTACACTGGTTTCTGGCTCAAGGTCAGGGTTACCCGCAAACGGAGAGGTTCCCTGACCGCCGAAGCCGGTGATACCATCGTACAAATCAGTTGTGTTGGGGGTTTTATAGCCGGTGCTAACACCACCTTTCACCGTCCAGTTGTCGCTAAAGGTATAAACGGCATACAAGCGTGGTGAAACCTGACTGCCAAACACATCGTGTTCATCGTAACGCACACCACCGGTTAGCGTTAAGTAGTCATTAGGGCTCCAGTTATCTTCAGCAAATAACGACCACATTCTTTGTTCCTGAACACCGCCAGCATCGCTGTCTTCTAAGCCGAAAACACCGTCTAGCAGCTCGCCGTCAATAACCTGGCCACCTAACACAATGTTGTGATCACCCATCACATCAGTCACCGGAATATCTACCCGTACATCCAACGTGTACTGACTGCTTTCTAATGGTCTTTTCGGGCGTGGCAGGAAGGTTTCTTCTGCAAGATCCTTGCGCTCTTCTTCACTTAACCCTTCGTACGCGCCGGTACCATCGTACATTTCTTGCAGCAGCAAGCGCTCAGTTACACTCAGCGGGAGCGTACGGCCATCGTTTGAGGTATCAACATGAGAGAGTGCGATCATGCTTGAGAAACCATCAAATTCGCCTTGATGGGTGATAGACCACCATTCGCGATTGAATTCCTGATCAGCCGCATAGCCGGCTCTTGGGTTAACTACGCCGCCTCTGTCAGCCCAAATCGACTCAATATTGTCTTTAGTGCCCAGTGGATATGAAATAGCGCCGGTGTCGATATTGTAGGTTGGCGTATTATCATAAGTTTGGTTCGAGTTATCGTAATCAAATTTAAAGCTCTGGTTCTTAAACGGCGTGTAGAACAATGTAAAGCCGAACTGTTCGCTGTCACTGTCTACGGTTTTTCCGCCACTACCAAAGCCTAGTTCGCGAATGTGAATATCACCGTTAGGGTCAACGGCTGGAGCAAATTCGGGGTTAGACGCCTGGCGCTCATACATGCTGCCGCGCACACCTAATGTCAGCAAATCTTTAATAAGTGGACCCTGGGCAAAAAAGTCAGTGGTGATGTCATCACCGAATTGGTCATCAGTTTGAATACTGCGACCAAAATTAATTGAACCGCCCCATTCTTCTGAGCGCTTTTTGGTAATGATGTTAATAACACCACCCAGTGCATCTGCGCCGTACAAGGTGGACGCTGGCCCACGGATAACTTCGATACGTTCAATGGCTTCCATTGGTGGAACATGGCCAAAAGCGTTACCGCCGAAATTATTGGGGTAAATGTCGCCGTGGTTATTCATACGCACGCCGTCGATAAGCAGCAACGTGTATTCGCCAGTGAGGCCGCGCATGCTCACTGTGCCCTGGCCGGTTTTATCGCGAGTCGTACCTATATCTATGCCTTCCTGAAACTGCACGGCATCCAATAGAGTAATAAAAGATCGTGCCTGTAAATCTTCCTGGGTAATAACAGAAATACTGGCTGGTGCTTCTGTGAGTTTTTGTTCAAAGCCCGTTGCCGAAATTACAATGCGTTCAATTTCACTACCGTCTGGGGTAACAATTTCAGCATCTTCTGCTGTAGCAAAGGGAGAAAACATAGAAACAGCAACTGCCGTTGCCAACAAAGAATAGCGGGTGTTCAGAATGAGGCGTGTCATCAGTCAAATCCAAATATTGCGTTGTTATGATCCATTTTTAAGCGCGGAGATGGTATCAGAATGGAATACAAATGCGAACTGTTTTTATTTGTCTTTGTCTAGTTAATTTACTTTTCTATACGATTCTTGAAGAGTATTTACACTAGAGAAATAGATCAATTTGATAGGTTTCTGACAAGCGATGTAAGGCAAATAAGGATTCAGCGGGAATGTGTGAAAGGCACTTTAGTTAAGGAACTAAGTGCCTTCAATTATGAAAGATTTATTGTTTAGAGGCTTCTCGGGCTGCTTTAAAATCAGATTCACTTGTCCATTTTGGCCAGTCACCATTGTTGGCAAGCTGGGCCATGATTTGACCTATAAGGTCAAGATCTTGTTCAACGCCGTCCAAGTCCCAGTCAGAAAAGTAATCATCACCTGCTTTGTGATAACGCTGAGAAATGAATGACGGGTCGGTGTCGCCCAAGCTCATAAACAGGTAGGAAGGAATGCCCTGTTTCGCTGCTGCGAAGTGATCAGAGCGGAAAAATAAGCCATTTTGTGGCCGTGGATCGGGTTTTACAAAACGCCCCTGGGAGGCAGCAACTTTAGCCACATAGCTTTCTAATTCAGACAAATTGTTGCCATATTGCAAAATATAGTCGGTGGCCTTATTCACGTTCATACCGTCAATGTTGAGAAATGCCACAATATCAGAAGCAGGTACTGGCGGGTTCAAGGCAAAATGCTCCGCGCCGATAAGCCCGGTTTCCTCCGCGGTGAAGGCACCAAACATGAGCGTTCTTTTGTTGGGGTGTTTATCGTGGTTGTTTTTCAATACCCGGGCGAGACTGAGAACGCCGGCTACGCCAGTGGCATTATCAACAGCGCCATTTAGCACGACCTCCTTACCGTTTTCTGCACCCTTCCCGAGGCCGTCCCAGTGCGCATGCAACACAACCCATTCATTGTCGGCTGATGTGCCCGGAATGATACCTGCCACGTTTTGCGATTCAGCCATTTCGAACGAACTGCGCAAAGCGAGTGTTGCTTTGCCTTCAAGGGGCATGGCTTTAAAACCGGGTACAGAAGCCTTGGCTTTTAATTCACGATAATCCAGGCCGTTTGCCGCAAACAGTTTTTCCGCAGCACGCAGGTGAATCCACCCCATTACGCCAACCTTGGACTGATTATTGTTGCTGTCTACTAAGCTGTATTTTGTGGTAGTGCCGCCCGCCTGCACAACGCCCCAGCCGTAACCAGCTGGC
Source organism: Alteromonas sp. AWQ4_252 (assembly GCF_056158205.1). Taxonomy (NCBI): domain Bacteria; kingdom Pseudomonadati; phylum Pseudomonadota; class Gammaproteobacteria; order Alteromonadales; family Alteromonadaceae; genus Alteromonas; species Alteromonas sp. AWQ4_252. Next base: position 909,751 of record NZ_JBSWSV010000001.1, read on the forward strand.
ATGGTTTCGTGCACAATAAATACCGCTTTTGCCCCCTGCCGAGCAGCTTCTTCGTATTTGTAAGTCCAGCGGCCGTAGTAAGTCATAGCGTTACCGGTAAAGAAGTCGTCACGCTTAGAGGCAAACCCAGGGTCGTTCACCAGTACAATAACCGTCTTACCTTCAACGTCGATATCTGCATAATCGTTCCACTGATATTCAGGAGCATTAATGCCGTAACCGGCAAACACGACGTCGTCGTTTAAGGTAATTTGCTCTGAGATACGCTCGGTTCTGGCGACAAAGTCTGTGCCGTTATCAAAGCTAATATCGCCAATATTGAGCGTCATGTTCTGATCAGCAGAAATTTTTGCCAGAGGTACCTTCTGAATGTAACTGTCGCCAAACGCAGGGGCCAACCCAATGTCTTTTAACTGTTTCACCAAATAATCGACAGTTTTTTGTTCTCCGTCAGTAAGAGGTGCACGGCCTTCAAAGTCATCACTGGCTAGAACTTTTACGTCCAGACGATATTTGTTGAGATTGATAGCGTCGCCAATGGACGAAACTGTGGTAGCAGCAGAAGCGCTGGTGGCAACCAGAAAAGCGCAGCCGGTGAATAACATTTTCAGCATAAAATTATAAATAATTGTGGAGTGTGAACGAGCACATTACGCAATTCGTCAGGGTGCAACAATGCTTGGGCGGTAAAAGTTCGTGTTGAATCGGTAAACTGTTGGTGTCAGGTGTGTTCACCTTGCTATTAAATTATCACTTTAAACGACAATTTTCATAGCACTGACTTACAAGACGATTATAATGTCAGCAATTTGGAACCTGTAATCCACAACTCATCTTGGCTGGTATAACAGACAAGGTTTTTACATTTTTTAAGGTGATATTAAATTGGCTGAGTGGAGCATCGAAGAAGCGGAAAGGTTGTACGGCGTCTCTCGCTGGGGCGGCGGCTACTTTACCATTGGTGAAAATGGAAATATTCACGTGACCCCCGTGCCTTCAGACCCAAGTATACGCATTGATTTTAAAGCGGTTCTTGAAGAGATTCGTGAAGAAGGTGTTCAATTTCCTGTGGTAGTTCGTTTTCACGATGTGTTGCGATCTCAGGTAGCTAATCTGAATACCATTTTCCGCAATACCATTGCTGAAGCTGAATACCAGGGCGAATATCAGGGCGTTTACCCGGTAAAAGTAAACCAAATGCGCGAAGTGGTTGAAGAAATCGTGGATGCAGGCGAACCGTTTAATTATGGTTTGGAAGCCGGTTCAAAGGCCGAATTGATCACTGTGTTGGCGCTTAACACCAACGAAGACTCGCTCACCGTGCTCAACGGTTACAAAGACGAAGAGTTTATGAAACTCGCGTTGTTAGGACGTAAGCTTGGTCGTCGTGTTGTGGTGGTTATAGAAAAGTATTCAGAGCTTACTTTGTTAGTGCGAACTGCCAAAGAACTCGGCATTGACCCTATTATTGGTATGCGTTCTAAGATGACTGTAAAAGGTCGCGGAAAGTGGGAAAGTTCCGGTGGCGAGCGGGCGAAGTTCGGGCTAACCGTTGCAGAAATTTTAAAAGCGGCTCGCTTCCTGCGCGATGAGGGCATGGAGTCTTGCTTTAAACTTCTGCATTTTCATATTGGTAGCCAACTTACTGACATTCGTTCGGTGAAAGAAGCCATGACAGAAGGCGCTCGCATTTATGCTGAATTGCACAAACTCGGCTTCCCTCTCGACTATGTCGATGTGGGCGGCGGCCTGGGTATTGATTACGATGGCAGCGCTTCAACGAATGAATCTTCGCGTAACTACAACATGCAGGAATACGTGTCTGATGTTGTATACGGCATGAAAGAAGTGTGCGATTTGGAAGGTGTACCCCATCCTAACCTGGTGAGTGAAAGCGGTCGCGCCATTACCGCTCATCACAGTTGTGTGATCACCGAAATCGTGGGTGAAATTCGCTCGGATATGGCCGAAGTTGATGTATCTCCCGTCGCCGGTGAGCATGTGTTTGTGAGCAATATCAGAGAGTTGTCGGAAACCTTTGATGAACAAACCAATATGCAGGAAGTGTTTAACGATGCGTCTCAGTGGAAAGAGCAGGCTATGGACGCCTTCAAGCTGCGGGTACTGACCCTTGACGAGTTGGGTAAAATCGAAACCCTTTACTGGCGTATCATGAAGCGCATCCAGGCGTATTATTCCACGGCGGAATATGTGCCTGAAGAAATTCAGGGACTTGATTACAGCTTGTCATCACAATATCTGGCAAACTTTTCTGTTTTTCAGTCTGCCGCCGACACCTGGGCCATTGATCAGCTATTGCCGGTAGTGCCGGTAACGCGCATGAACGAAAAGCCTGACGTGAATTGCTCTTTGGTGGACATCACCTGTGACAGCGATGGGAAAATTGATCAGTTTGCTGCCGGCCGTGAAATTACCGACATTCTGCCCATGCACAAGCTGAATAAAGATGAGCCTTACTATGTGGGACTTTTCCTGACGGGTGCTTATCAGGACGTGATGGGAGACATGCACAACCTTTTCGGCAGGCTTAATGAAGTGCATATCTTCAGTTACGACGATGATCCTCAGGACTTCTACATTGAAGAAGTGGTTAAAGGTTCATCGGTGCAAGATGTACTTGAGATCATGCAATATAACCCAAGGGCTATGGCATCAGACGTGAAGCGTATGATTGACCGCCAGATATCCAGTGGCAAACTGAACCCACGTGAAGCCGTTAAGTGGACAGATTTTTACGAAAACTGTCTGAGCGGTTACACGTACATGAAAACCAGTAAATAAAGTCGGACAGGGCTCAGTAAATGACTTCTACAACTGAGCCCGTTTTTTATCAGCCTGTTCAAAATAGCGGGCCCAAAATTGTGCCGTTGTGGTGTTAATCATATTAGATTCAGCATTCATCAGCATAACATAGCCCGCTTTGTAATCCGGAGAAAACGCCACATCGGCCCGGTAGCCTTTTACCCATCCACTATGGTAGTTCAAACGCTTTCCATCAAAGTCGTAGATGCGCCATCCCTTGCCATAGTAAGCGCTAGTCAAATACTCTCGCCAACCCCGGCGGTACACTTCACGGCTGGTTTTTACCAGAGGCGAGGTGATATCTTCAATGATTTCCGGTGGGACTACCGTAGGAAATTCTCCCAGCATTGCCTGTAGATAGATTGTCATGTCTTTAATACTGGCGTTGACACCAGCTGCAGGTGAAAAGCGGTAGTAGTTGCTTTCTACAATGCCTTCGCGCCACTTATTTCTTGCAATGGCAATGTGCGGGCGGGCCCAGCTATCTGAAGCCAGTAATGCCCCTTTTCCAGCGCTGGCCGTTGCCATGCCCAACGGCTTAAAAACGAGTTCGTCTAACTGACGATTGTAAGAGGTATTGTGCATGCCTAAATAATAAGCAATGGCACCAAACATGGCGTTTTGATAGGTATAACAATTACCAGGGTTGCACAAAGGCTCTAGTTCGGCGAGTTGTCGAAGTACACGCTCCAGAGAATAATCGGCTTCAATGAGGTTGTCATAAGCATTTGGCATGAACCCACTGGATTGGCTGACAATATGCTGTAGCGTAAGGGTATCCATGCCTTTACCAGTAAATGGGATGCTGGGAACCAATTCAGAAATGGGCATGTCCCACCTGAGTTTCCCTTGCTGAACCAGTTTTGCTGTCATTAATGCGGTAAATGATTTAGACACCGAAGCGAGGCGGAAAACTGTATCGGCAGTAATCGGTTCGCCGTTTGTCCGGGTGTTGCCAAACACGTAAATCTTGGGCGTTTCTCCTTGCTGATAATAGACAAAGGCGTAGCCAGGAACATTGTATTTAATCGCTTGCCTTTTTACATACCGCGCGTAATCTTCCAGCCAGGCTTCATTTGCATAGCTCACTACGGGTAATGTCACACACAATATGACACAAAGCAGGGCCTTGCTCATAAAGCGAAACAATGTCTTCAACAAGAATAACTCCACTGGTTATTATGTAGTTTCGATCCGTGAAACTCGCAATTATTTGCAAGTATTATGCTGCCGGGCTTATGTAGAATCAACTGTATCGTTATTGCATCACATGAGTATGCACCCGCTTTTTACCTCCTATTTGTCATTGTGAATAACGAAAAATGTCCGATACGCAGAGGCGGTAAAGCAGTGTTGACATTAAAATTGGCAAATAGTTTGAATTGAGTACCGAAATCGTCGCTCTTAATTAACGCATTTGCATTACACTGCACGTAATGTAAACAACGGTATTACAGTGAAATGTCATGAGCGGCGAAGTAAAAGACACAGAACAACTACAACGGTACAGTCAGGCGAGACAGTCCCGCGACCCAAGGTTCGATGGCCACTTTTTCGTGGCAGTGATGTCGACCGGCATTTTCTGTCGTCCCATTTGTCCGGCCCGACTGCCTAGTGAAATGAATGTGAGATACTACAATCACGCCGCGCAAGCTACCCATGCAGGGTTTCGGCCCTGCCTGCGGTGTCGGCCTGACAGTGCGCCTTTGTCACCTGCATGGCGCGGCGTTGCATCCACTGTGCAACGGGCTGAACGACTACTCAGTGAAATTCCGCCGCAACCGGTAACACAAGTAGCAGCGCGTCTGGGTGTATCTTCCCGCTATTTACACAAGCTTGTTTCCTCCCGAGTGGGTATGCCTCCTGTTGTGTTGCAAAAATATCAGCAACTCTTGTTCGCTAAGCGTCTGTTGCAGCAATCGGCGTTGTCGGTAGAGGATGTTGCAATGGCCTGCGGCTTTAATTCTGCCAGACGGTTGCAAATTACCATGCAAAAGTATTGGTCTTTAACGCCAACGCAATGTCGGGGAAGGACAAAAAAAGAGCTTGCTCCCCACCGGAAAATTAATCTGACTTTGTTTTTCAGAGCGCCCTATAACTGGCCCTTTGTGCGGAATTTTCTCGAGCTAAGAGCAATACCAGGTACGGAAAACGTGACTGCTTCCAGCTATCGCCGGGTTTTTAGCAGTCATAACTGTCAGGGAGTAATAGAAGCTACCTATCAACATAGCAAAAATGTTTTTGACGTTACCCTCATTATCAGTAATCTGGGTGAAGTCAGGCGAGTTGTTGAAAACCTTACTCGGGTACTCGATTTAAACGCAGATCCTCAACTCATAGAAGCGGCTCTTGTAAGTGCTGGTATACCCGCCTCAAGGCTGTGTGAGGGTATTCGTCTTCCAGGGGTGTGGAGTACGTTTGAAGCCGGTTGCCGGGCAATACTCGGGCAACAGGTCTCAGTGAAAGCAGCTATTAACAACGTGGTGAAATTAGTACAGCAACTGGGACAAGAAACACCATCTGGCAAGGCGTTTCCATTACCGGAGCGAGTGGCTGACGACCCTCTTACATTCTTAAAAATGCCGGAAGCCAGGAAGCAAGCACTTAGAAACCTGGCTGCTTACTTTCGTGATTTAGGAGATGGGTACGTCAACGAGCATGACCTGCTGTCTCTTAAAGGTATTGGCCCCTGGACGGTAGACTATTTGATGATGCGCGGCGAAAGTGAGCCTGATCGGTTTTTAGGGTCAGACTTAATCGTGCGAAAGATGTGCGAGCGTTTTCCCACTGACGATACACGTGCAGCTCCATGGCGAAGCTATTTAACGCTGCAAATGTGGCAGTTAGCAAACGAGACAACAGCAAAAGCGGATTAACCATGTACTGTGAAAATATGCCCAGCCCGTTTGGGGTTGTAGAAGTAATGGCCAGTGAGAATGGGATAACATGCATTCGGTTTGTGTCTGGCGTACCTGAATTAACCAACCCGTCCGCGTTAACTTCCCTGGCGCTAACGCAGTTGTCAGAGTATTTTGCGGGTACCCGTACACACTTTACTCTGCCTCTCGCACCTCAAGGTACCCAATTTCAACAAAAGGTCTGGCAGGCATTGTGTAGCATTCCCTATGGAGAAACATGTAGTTATGGCGACATTGCCAAACGCATTGAAAACCCTAAAGGTGTGCGAGCGGTCGGTCTGGCCAACGGAAAGAATCCCATCGCTATCGTGGTGCCCTGCCACCGTGTCATTGGCGCGAATGGCAAATTAACCGGGTATGCTGGCGGACTTGAGCGAAAAGCCGGGTTACTTAAATTAGAAGGTATGCAATAAGCAATGACAAGCAAGGATATTCTTACACTAACAGTATTGGGCGCTATTTGGGGCAGTTCGTTTCTTTTTATGCGTATTGCCGCACCGGAATTTGGTGTATTTGCGTTAGTCGAGATACGGACTGTCTTAGCCACGCTCATTATGCTGCCTTTTATGATAGCAGTAGGGGGTTGGGTAAATATCAAAAAGTACTGGTGGCAAATTGCCTTTATTGGCTCGTTAAATACCGCTATACCATTCGTATTGTTTAATTACAGTAGCTTGTATCTAGAGGCGGGCGTGAACGCAATTTTAAATGCGACTGCGCCAATGTTTGGTGCACTGGTCGCCTTTTTGTGGTTAAAGGACACGCTTAAGCCCTCAGGCGTGGCTGGTTTATTCATTGGCTTTATTGGCGTAATAGTACTGAGTGCTCATAAAGTTGGTGCTGGGCACGTTAGCGTTGTACCTATTCTTGCGGCTTGCGCTGCAACGACATGTTACGGTATAGCAGCCTGCGCAATGAAACGCTGGTTAGCTGGTGTGAAACCAATCGTTGTAGCCACGGGAAGCCAAATTTTTGCATCCCTTTTATTGTTACCGTTTTCTCTTGCCACGTTACCAGACACTCTTCCCTCTGGTTTAGCGTGGATGAATGCCATCGGTCTTGCTGTTATGGGTACTGGTATTGCCTATATTCTCTATTTTAATCTGATTTCTAGCATTGGCCCTGCGAAAGCTATTTCGGTGGGTTACCTGGTACCACTTTTTGGCATTATTTGGGGTTTGTTATTTTTAAAAGAGAGTTTGTCAGTACAAACAATCGTGGGCGGCGTACTCATCTTGCTGGGCGTTGCTCTCACTACTGGGCTTGTCCAACGGCTACGCATTAAGCGTGCCGTCGACACGCTTTAGTCAATAAGTTGCTTGCGCACCAAATTCTTGCCATCCCGGCGGGCTTGGTAAAGAGCATCTTCTGCGTTAGCTGTTACTTCATTCAAAGGTCTGTTAGTGGCAGTGAATGAAACGCCAAAAGAGCCGGTGAGCTGGATTTGCGGCTGAAGGTCATCGGTGTCTATGGTCGCAATGCCGTGACGTAAGCTTTGTGCAATTTCCATTGCTTCGTGGGGGCCGGTTTCTGGCAGTAAAATAATGAACTCTTCACTGCTCCAGCGGCCTACTACGTCTTTTGTACGCACTGAAGTAACCAGGAAGCCTGCGACAAAATCGAGCACATCGTCGCCCGTATTGCGTCCGTAGGTATCATTAATACGAGAAAAGTTATCAATACCCACTATAACAACGCTTAACGATTTAAACTCTTCAAGTAACGCCTTGTACTGAACATCAATTTTCTTGCGATCGGGAAGGCGCTGGCTGTTTCGCAAGTGTAATTCTGGCTGCATGTCCTTTCTAAAGTAATACAAAAGGTGGTAAATCATCATGAACAGCGAGAACACGACTACCAGTAGCGTTACAACGCTGATAACAAATGCTTTGGAGATATCTGCCTTTCTCTTATCAAGTGGACTAAGCAAATACACTGTCCAGTTAAACTGATTGAGTTTCACTTCGGCTATGAGGAATTCTTGTTGATCTATCGTGACCAAACGGTTGTTAAGTGCTCGTTGATCCCGAACATCAATGGGCAAACTGGCAAACCAGGTTAGTTCGGACAAATTGGTAAAATCAGAAAACTCTGCCATAAGAGCGGAGTCTGAAGACAACATGATATCGCCATTTTCATCAACAAAGAGGAAATCATAACCATATTGCTTTTTATAAGAATCAAAGATATTGATAAAGCTTTTCAGGCTTTTGCCGATTCCAAAAAAACCAAGGAATTCGTTGTCTTCATTGTAAATTTTTATATCGATATAGAAATGTGTATCTTCCCACTTACCGATATCAGCGACTGCGTTTTCAGGCCGTTCTTTGTACTTGAAGTACCAGCTTACCTGGCCTTTCTCCAGCGGTAACGTGGTGCCGTCAGAGTTGTACTGCATGCGGGCTTTTTCGCTGGCGATAAAAAAGTATAAGCCAAACTCGTCTTTCAAGCGGGTGAGGGTATTGAAGATTTCTGTTTCGTTCAGCTCTTCGTGGTCCATCAGATCTACGAGTTCCTGAGAGCGTCCCAGGGCTTCTGATATATGCAAAGGCTTGAGAAGTTGCGTGACGATAAGAGAGATAGCCGGAGATAACGACTGCTGTTGCGCGCGACTTTGTTCCGCAACAATTTGATTCACGCTGAAATGCACCAGTGTGACAATGGCAATAACCACCACTGCAAACAACAGCAGTATACTTCGGTGGAGGGTCCTGAATGTTTTCACAGAGTGCTCGCTCTCCTTTGCTCGTTCCGGCAATCTTATTGACGACAAAATGAACTTCAAAGTATAACGTTTAGCCGGTTAAACTACTAGCCAGACAAAAGGATAAGAGACAGCACTACTATTTTTGTGGTCTTGTGTCGCTGACTTGTCATCCGTCCTTGGTTACACTTGGCAACATACAATTAAATTACAGCATATTTAAAGGAAATAACAATGGCTTTTTCTGTAGTGGTGCTTGCTGCCGGCAAAGGCACGCGTATGAAATCATCTTTGCCGAAAGTACTTCATCCCATCGGTGGTATGCCTATGGTACAGCGCATTATTAACAATGCTGAGGCACTGGACGCCACGGCAGTCCATCTGGTTTATGGCCATGGTGGAGACCAGCTTAAAGCCAGTGTTAGTGGTAAAAATATTAACTGGTGTTTACAGGAAGAACAGTTAGGTACTGGGCATGCAGTTCAGCAGGCAGTGCCACATATTACCGACGACGAAGATGTGATGGTGTTGGTCGGTGATGCACCACTCATTCAAACGGCTACCTTGCAACGGCTTGCCGACGTAAAAGCACAATGCGATTTAGCTTTACTTACTGTTGAGCTGGCTGACCCTACAGGTATGGGCCGTATTGTGCGGGAAAACGGCAACATTACTGCTATTGTTGAACACAAAGATGCCACTGATGCGCAGCGTGAGATAAAAGAAATTAACACCGGTATGATGATGATGTCGGGCGCAGATTTAAAACGCTGGTTGAAAAACCTCGACAGCAATAACGCCCAGGGTGAATTGTATCTGACTGATGTAATTGCGATGGCCGCGGCGGAAGGTAAGCTCATTCAGGCTGCACATCCAGACGCCGTTGAAGAAGTGGAAGGCATTAATAATCGGGCTCAACTGGCGGCCTTAGAGCGTGCCTTACAGGCGCGTCAGGCTCACGCTTTAATGATGGATGGTGTGACATTGGCTGATCCAACGCGTACAGATATTCGCGGAGAGGTAGAAACGGGTCAGGATGTTTTTATCGATGTGAATGTAGTGATGACCGGGAAGGTCGTGCTGGGTAACAATGTGCGCATCGGCCCTAACTGTTTACTCACTAATTGTATCATCGCCGATAACGCTGTTATCGAAGCCAACAGCATTATTGAAGATGCAGAGGTTGGTGAGCAATGCACCGTTGGGCCTTTTGGTCGCTTGCGCCCGGGGGCTGTGATGAAAGCCAAATCAAAAGTGGGCAACTTCGTTGAGATGAAAAAGGCCACGTTAGGTGAAGGCGCGAAAGCTAATCACCTTACCTATTTAGGCGATGCTGAAGTTGGCGCTGGAGCAAATATCGGCGCGGGCACCATTACCTGTAATTACGATGGCGTGAACAAATCCAAAACCATCATTGGCAGCAATGCCTTTATCGGTTCTAACTCATCGCTAGTAGCACCGGTAGAAATTGGTGATAACGCCACAGTTGGCGCAGGCTCTACGGTAACCACCAATGTGGATGATAACGCGCTGGCGGTGGCTCGTGCCCGTCAACGCACTATTCAGGATTGGCCGAGACCTACTAAAAAGTAGAGATACCTTCACGGGCCTTTGTGCTGCGAAGACACATACGATACAGTGCCAGCATGTGTAACCATGCTGGCATTTTTTTATGATTAAAACCGTATTGGTTGGGTTTGGTTTTTCGGCCACCACCTTTCATCTCCCTTTCCTCCTTAATAACCCGCAATTTCAGATCTCTGGCGTCGTATCTTCCCGCCCGGATGACGTAGCTGCCGCGCTTCCTGATGCCGTAGTTCACAGGTCACTGGCAAAAGCGCTGGAAGCTAAAGAAGTCGATTTGGTAGTGATAACCACACCGAATGTGTATCACGCCATGCAGGCTAAACAAGCTATCAGTGCGGGTTGTCATGTGTTGGTAGAGAAGCCCTTCACCCTTAGCAGTGCAGACGCACAAGAGTTGGTGGATATGGCTGCATCCCGACAGCAAAAGCTATGCGTTTATCACAACCGGCGCTTCGACGGTGATTTTCTCACTGTGAAAGCGCTGATGGGGTCGGGACGTCTGGGCAACATCAAACGTTTCATATCACGGTTTGATCGTTTCCGCCCTAAGCCCAGAGATCGCTGGCGGGAAAACGCCGGGCCAGGGGCGGGGATCTTTTGGGATTTGGGGCCGCATCTTATCGACCAGGCGTTACAATTATTCGGGGCGCCCACGCAAATCACTGCCGATATTCAAATTGCCCGTGAGGGCGGTGAAAGCGATGATTGTTTCGACCTTACTCTGCATTATGGCGATAAAACAGTGCAGCTTGGCAGTTCACCGTTTCAGGCGGGTAAAACACTGCGGTTTGATGTGCAAGGTGATGCCGCCAGTTTCAGAAAGTTTGGCCTGGACGCTCAGGAAAGCCAGCTGAAAGCCGGTGTGATAATCGGCAGCGATGATTGGGCGAAAACCCCGCAAAGCGAGCACGGGGTGTTAAGCACAGAAGCCGGTGATGATGTTATTGTGACAGAGCCCGGACAATATCAAACTTTTTATCATCAGTTGGCCGATGCCATTGAAAGTGAGTGCCCGCTACCAGCCGATGGACTGTCAGTGTTGCCAGTAATACAACTTATTGAACTGGCTTTCGAAAGTGCTGAAACCGGGAAAACCATGCCGGTATACCTAAATATGAAAGAAAATAACTAAAAAAACTTGCATAACGAAACTTTTGCTGCTTTATTTGTTTCAAATCGTAATTTATAAGTTTCGAAATGCAAAAGCGAAATACCCAGCAACGTCGTAGTGATATTGTTGATTGGGTGAATCAGGCAGGCCATGTTCACGTAGATGAAATGGCTGCTCGGTTTGGCACATCACAAGTTACCATCCGAAAAGATTTGGCCGCATTGGCCGAAGAAAAGCGTGTGCTCCGGGAATTTGGGGGGGCAGCGCCCATGCCTGCCTCTTCATCTGCAACAGGTGAAAGTGTCACGCTTGATACACGGCCCACAGTGAAAACCGGAATCGCGCGTTTAGCCGCAACACTGGTGGCGGATGGCGATAAACTCATTATCGACTGCGGCAATACCACAGCCGCCCTCTTGCCATTTCTTACTCAAAACAAGCTGGTGGTAATGACCAATTCACTTCACGCCGCAAACGTGCTCACTGATGCGCCTAATGAGCCAACGGTGCTGATGACTGGTGGCACATGGGATGCTCATTCTCAGTCTTTTCAGGGCAACATGGCAGAAAAAATGATTAGCGCCTACAGTTTTGATACGGCGTTTATTGGTGCTTCTGGCCTTGATGTAGAGCGCGGTTCTACAACGTTTAACGAACTCACCGGTTTGTCGAAAGCCATGGCAAGTGTTGCCAGGAGCGTGGTAGTACTGGCTGAATCAAACAAATTTTCTCATCGCATGCCCAACCTGGAATTACCCTGGGAAGACATCGATATGCTGATCACAGACGCAAATATCAGCGACAAAATTAAACAACAACTTGAAGCGCGGGGCGTAACACTCATGGTTACTCCTGTGGAGGGAGATTAATCATGTGTGGAATCGTAGGTGCTGTTGCCGAACGCAACGTAGTAGAGATCTTATTAGAAGGGCTTAAACGCTTAGAGTATCGTGGTTACGATTCTGCGGGAGTAGCATTGTTACAACCCAATGGTGAGTTAACGCGCATTCGTCGTACCGGAAAGGTGCAGGAATTAGCTGATGCTGTGGCCAAAGACAGTGCGCTGGGTTCAACAGGCATAGCGCATACTCGCTGGGCTACACACGGCGGTGTAACCGAGCAAAATGCACACCCGCACTGTTCGTCAGAACGCATTTCTGTTGTCCACAACGGCATTATTGAAAATTATTTAGCACTGCGCGAAGCTTTGAAAAAACAGGGTTACACCTTCACCAGCGATACCGACACAGAAACCATCGCTCATACTGTACATGCTGAAATGCAAAAGGGCGCCACGTTACTTGCCGCAGTGCAAAATAGCGTAAAGCAGTTTCACGGTGCATACGGTACGGTGATCATGGACAGTGAAGACCCGTCTCGGGTTGTGGTGGCGCGCTCTGGTAGCCCGTTAGTTATCGGTTTGGGGTTAGGTGAGAACTTTATCGCCTCTGATCAAATGGCCTTGCTGCCCGTTACGCGCCGGTTCATCTTTTTAGAAGAAGGCGACGTAGCGGAAATTACCCGCCGCGAGGTGAGTATTTTTGATGTGAACGGTAACCCGGTAGAGCGGGAAATTATTGAATCGAATATCGAGCATGACGCCGGTGATAAGGGCGGTTATCGCCATTACATGCTTAAGGAAATTCACGAGCAACCCACCGTTGTACGCAACGCGCTACAGAATCGTTTAGGTGAAACTGATGTGGCCGCAGATATTTTCGGCCAGGGCGCAGAAGATATTTTAGCCAAAGTAAAACACGTGCAAATCATTGCCTGTGGTACCAGTTACCACGCGGGTATGACGGCGCGATATTGGCTTGAACAGTACGCGAATGTGTCCTGTAACGTAGAAATTGCATCGGAGTTTCGTTACCGCAAATCCGTTGTTCACGAAAATAGCCTGCTAGTAACCATTTCCCAATCGGGGGAAACCGCTGACACCTTAGCTGCGCTTCGATTGGCGAAAGAACTTGGGTATATGTCCAGCCTCACCATTTGTAACGTGCCCGGTTCGTCGTTAGTACGGGAATCAGATTTAGCCTTTATGACACGGGCAGGCGCAGAAATCGGCGTTGCCTCTACCAAAGCGTTTACCACACAGTTAACGGCATTTTTAATGCTCACACTAGCCCTTGGTAAACACCATGGTATGTCTGAAAATGACAGCGCCAGCATTGTAAAAGCCTTGCACAGCCTGCCAGCCAAACTGGAAGAAACCCTGGCCATTACCCAGGGCATCGAAGATTTAGCGGAAGAATTTGCCGATAAAAACCATTCGCTGTTCTTAGGACGAGGGGATCAATATCCCATCGCCATGGAAGGGGCATTAAAGCTCAAAGAAATCTCCTACATTCATGCTGAAGCCTACGCATCGGGGGAGTTAAAGCACGGCCCACTGGCCCTGATTGATGATGAAATGCCGGTGATTGTGGTTGCCCCCAACAACGAACTGCTGGAGAAGCTTAAGTCTAACGTGGAAGAAGTGCGTGCACGAGGCGGTATCATGTATGTATTCGCCGACCGCGACGCGAACTTTGCCAGCGACGACACCATGCGGGTCATTAACGTACCTCACTGCGAAGCACCTATCGCACCTATCGTGTACACCTTGCCGTTACAGCTGTTGTCGTACTATGTGGCACTGATTAAAGGTACTGACGTGGACCAACCCCGTAATTTGGCAAAATCGGTGACGGTGGAGTGATAGGGGTTTAACTTAAATGTAATTGCTGTGACATCCCGACAAATTTAGAAAGTAGAACTTAGCAAAAAGCAGGCTTCAAATTGCAAGCCTGCCAAATCCCTCACATCACCACCCACCTCATCGCGTATTTTGTGGCCGAAACACAATCTTGCCCGATTCAACGGACATCGTTAGCGGTATGTCTGTGAGCCATGCATAGCTGGCGGGTACGTTTTTCACTTCATATACCGGCTGGTTCATTAAAAACTGATTCAGTAGCGCCATTACTTCACTGCTCACTGGCGCAAGGTTACCGCGATAGCCCATTGCATCTACCGTGGTGTCGTTGAGTGCCAGAGAGTGAATAAATACCGCCTTTTTGTTTGCGTCGTAGTGTGGCATGCCTTCAACATCTAACTTTACCTTAACGGGGTAAGTTAACCCGAGCACAGATATACTTGCGGTTGCGTCAGCGATTAACTGTATAGACTGGCGGTTATCCGGCCCCACATTTACCTGTATGTCGTTAACGTCCAGTAATATTGGAATACCAACGATGGATGTGCGTTCCTGAAGGCTTGAAACCTGTTTATCGATCTCCCGCTGCAAGTCGGCGCTGGTGACGCTATAAGAGGCAATGGAAGCAAGTGTGCTGCATCCTGCGATAGTGATGCAAACCAAAACAACTAACAGCTGGTATGCTGATCTTTTGTTCATAAAGGCTCCGTTAGGTGTAAAAAATCGACTTAATTATGGGTTTTCTCTAAACCGTTTTTGTTGGCCATGTGGGCGTACTAACCAAACTTACTGTCTGCCACAAATGGGTTCGTCTTGCGTTCATGACCAATTGTGCTGGTAGGGCCGTGGCCGGGATAGATTTTCATTTCATCGGGTAGGGTAAACAGTTTGCTGCGAATGCTGTCGATAAGTTGCTGATGATTACCTTGTGGAAAATCAGTGCGGCCGATGGAACCGGCAAACAAAATATCGCCAACTATAACGGTATTCGAGGTTTTCTCCACCAAAGCCACATGGCCGGGTGTATGGCCCGGGCAGTGCAGAACCTCAAGGGTTAACTTGCCCACTGTTATCGTATCGTTGTCGTTTAGCCACTGATCAGGCGTAAAAGGCGTTGCCGGCGGGAAACCGAACATCTGACTTTGCTGCGCCAATGCGTCAAGCCAAAATTTATCCCCAAGGTGTGGGCCAACTACGGGGACGTCATAATGTGATGCCACTTCAGTGGTAGCACCCACGTGGTCAAGGTGTCCGTGGGTAAGGATAATTTTTTCGATAGTTACCCCGTTTTGCGCCGCAGCTTCGTAAAGCTTGTTGCTGTCGCCACCGGGGTCAACAAATGCCCCTTTCATGGTGTCAGGATCCCAGATTAAAGAGCAATTTTGTGCAAAGGGCGTAACCGGTATAACGTGTATATTCACAAGATGGCCTGGCAAAAGTGTTTTCCGCATTCTAGCAACAGCATGGGAAGAACTGAAGACAGCGGAGAGTACAGGGCTCCGTTCCTACAAAATAGAATAGTTGCTTTTCCTTTAGAAGATGCAATTTTTTTGTTCTGTGGCGATTTTTTTCAGAGCCTTGTCATTGCATTTCTACCTAAGGGTAGCAGAACCAAAAATCCAGTATGGTTTTGTTGCCAACTTTAAAGGTAAAGTTCAAGGGTGCTTCGGCTAGCAACGTATTGTACAAATTGAGCCTTGTTGCTGCGTTTGAAGTCAGTTGGAAAGACGTAAAGCCAAACTCTTCTTGGTTTGGCTGAATGCTCCCACTGTATAAAGTCCCATCGTCATCGTTACTTATTTGCAAATACACGCTTGCGTTTTCAGGCCATCGTGATCGCGCAATACCCACTTCCTCTGACAACGCAATTACTGGTTGTTCAGAATGCATGGGTGATGTCTTTACCATGCTGGCATCAATATATTCAACACTGAGGTACAGTAAACGAAACTCATCCTGATATCGGGTAGCGGTGTGCCAGCACCGTGTTTTTACCCTGTTGAAGTTCGGGTAAATCAAAGGTTCATAATAACTGCCTGTAATACTTTGTCCTTCAGTTAAATCTTCGATGCTCAGACTACTCTCGGTCATGATCCCCCGGCGCATAGTTAACGGAGTGGTACGCCGTGCAGCGCCACCTAACACCAGCGTTACCATAGGATGGCATAGATGCTCAAAATACTGGTTTAGCAAAACATCCGTCGTTCGCGGGTCTTCTGGTGGTTCGAAAAAAGCTAAACAGTCTTGCACTCGCGCTTTTGTTAGCCTGAAATTGTGATCATGCGACTGGGCGTAACACAAAATGGGTATCCAGGTACTAACGAAACCGCTCCGCGAGAAATACACAATCAATAAGTCTAATAACAAGGTGTTTGGCTGTTTCGGCGACGCGGTGTGTTCATCACATAGCGATTGCAGTCCTACAGGCGAGAGTGCGTTAGTGAATCGGGTAATATAAGACGCGTCTAAACCAACCGCGAGGAGTTGAGGTTTCAAGACGCTAGCGATGTAATGATTATCCATAATTAACGCTTTTAGCAGTATAAATTCGCGCAGGCATGATTACACGAACGCCACGATAATAAAAACGCCCTTCGTTTACAAAATGTGCATTTTGTTTCATATTCATTCTCACTTTGCCATAAACCGTAAGACACACACAACTATGCCTCATCGCTTAACACTGCTTCAGCGCATAGTATTACCTTGGGTCGTGCAGCGCGAACTAAAAGCGATGTTGTTGCAACAACATAAGCAGGCTGAGCGCGCACAATACGACCGAAAAATTGGTATTGTTGCCCGTGGCGCAGCGTGTGATTTAGTGCGAAGACAAATGTCACTGCTGCCGTGGTGTACCCGCTGGCAGCGCATTTTACAGGCGTTGAAGCGATGGCCGACAAACAAAACCAGCAGGGTGAATACAGCACGGGACGCAGTGATGTTTTGTCGGTGTATTATTCACTGAGGTCGTTATTGATAGATTATCAGGTGATTACGCGAAACGACTAAGTTGTGACTATAGTGATTGCTGCTCAACCTATGAGGAAATAAAGAGAAGCAGTCGCTAAGTGAGTATAAGCAAGACAAACAATGATAAGAATCGCGAACGGCTTGACGGCTATCACTGTCCGGCACTTAGACATAAGTTTATCGTGCAGCATTGAATTTGATAAGAAATCGGAGACGAGGGAATGCGTCATAACGGGAAGCTACCCACTGATAAGGCTGCGCTGATACAACAACTTCAGCATGGCTATTCGCCCGCGTTTCTGCTGTTCTGCCAACATCACAAACCTAAGGGTAAGGATGTCGACAAAAGTTGCTTAAGTCAGTGGTTCGACGTCAGTTTTCAGGTGGATGACGTGTGGTACAGCAGTGCTGAGCACTATATGATGGCGCAGAAAGCGTTGTTGTTTGGCGATAAAAAGCACTTTAAGGCCATTGTGAAGAATCCTTCCGTGAAAGCTGCCAAACAGTTGGGCAGAGAGGTGCAAGGCTTCAAAAGCCGGGTGTGGGATAAACACAAATTCGACATTGTGGTGGCGGGTAATCTTGCCAAGTTTGCACAGAATACAGCGCTTAAGCAATTTCTGTTAAGGACTAATAATATGGTGCTGGTAGAAGCTAGTCCGTCAGATGCGGTTTGGGGTATTGGGCTAAGCGAAACCGATACACGCGCCATTGACCCCCGCCAATGGCCAGGCGAGAACCTACTGGGTTTTGCCCTTATGCAAGTGCGTCAGCAGCTTCAGGGCTGAATTTCGGTGCAGATTGAGGGCAGTTTGCCGTTTAATTTTTGTAGAATAAGTTCATCGCCTTGCCAACTAATAGGTAGCACAAAGCTATCTCCTGTTTCATAAAACAATGTCTGTATTGGAAAAATATCATCGTGCCCGCTGCCAGATAAGTTCTTGATGTCTGAGTGGCTAACGGTGAGCAATATGCCATCTTGGGTGTCTTTCCATGTGAAATACTGCGTTACGGTATAATCAAGGGTGGTAAAGCCTTGTGTTGGCATCATCACCATGCTTCCCACTGAAACATACAGCCCATTATCCATAAACGCATCAGTGGTGTTAATTTCCAGATAGATGCCGTCCGATAGTTTCGAGTGACATTGCCAGGCGCCCATTA
Source organism: Alteromonas sp. AWQ4_252 (assembly GCF_056158205.1). Taxonomy (NCBI): domain Bacteria; kingdom Pseudomonadati; phylum Pseudomonadota; class Gammaproteobacteria; order Alteromonadales; family Alteromonadaceae; genus Alteromonas; species Alteromonas sp. AWQ4_252. Next base: position 927,729 of record NZ_JBSWSV010000001.1, read on the forward strand.
AGCGTTTGATGTTGGTGCTCGCGGCATCGCCCTTTGCTATTAGGTTTGCTGTTATTAGTTCACTGTAGAGCAGCGTTGTTAGCATCAATGCGCCTATTGAAAACCCATGTCGCTTGTTGCCGCTTTGAGGTTCATTTTGCCCGTTATTTTTCATGTGTTAATGCTGCCCGTAAATGCTGGTGGGCTTCCTTGCGCTAAGAGCGATCGCTGACGAGTTTAAGTATCAATCATTTCAACAAGTTTCTTATCGACATATTTTTTTTACTACCTGCCAAACGTCTTCAATTGGTGGTTCAAGCTCATCAAATGAAGATTTAAAGTAATCCGAAACCAAAAGTTGATAGCTATCACAACGCATGTTTTCTCGTACTGGCCGTAAATAATATTTTAAATTCATCGCATAATACAAATCATCAGGACGATAACTGTCCTCTTGCTGAAGCTGGTTAATATAGGCCTCATTGTCTGTGGCAAGTTGTTGTAAAGAAGTAAGGATAAACACAGGATCAGTCTCGTACTTTAGTGCGTTAATGACTTCTTCAGGGTTAAAGGTTGCACTTTGTGTGGCTAGCAATAATCCCGTAAGGGAAAGGCTCAATGACATTTTCAATTTCCTTGTCTGTCTTCTTGTTCAATATTCCCGGAGGATTGCAATGAGGCGGCTACCATCAGTGATAAGATCGACCAAAAAATTCCTACTGTCCAGCCTGCTAATACATCTGAAGGCCAGTGTACACCAAGATAAACACGACTAATGCCAATGCTGACTGTGAGAAGTGTTGCAATAGCTAATAAAAATACTTTAACTCTTTTTCGGCTTTCAATACGGGAAAGTAAAGTACCTAGGGTGAAATATACCAATGCAGACATCAGCGAGTGGCCACTGGGGAAACTGTGGGTGTAAACATAACTGCCGTGAGGCACTAAGTCGGGGCGGGGTCGGTCAAACCCGTATTTAAGAGCAAAACTCAGTAAGGTGCCTGAAACGATAGCGACAACAATAAAAAGTGCCATTTTAGGCTTCTTGATAAGTAACATGTAGGCAGCCGATACCAGAGTGAAGAAGGTTAGAATGCCGACGCCTCCCAGCCCCGTAATATCACGCATTAGCTCTTCAACCCAGTGTGCACCTATTGGGTCAGTCAAGTCGTCTGCCGTTCTGAATAACAACAGTAGTTTCTCGTCGACGGCGCCTGTTCCGCCACTCATCACCATGCCAGCGATTTCGATAAATGCCCAAAGGCACCCAGCTAAAATAAGCCCACCTAACAACATGGTTAGATCTGACCGGCTGATAGTTTTTGCCTTCACAGGTATTTCTCCTTTTAAGGTTTCGCGCGGGTATAGTGTTTTTCCAGCACGCCCGCACGTGATAATGGTTACCGTACTTCTAACGCATCACTTTGCACTCAGGATCGCTCACGGTAACGCAACCAAGTGTAGAATTTTTGTTAACGATATTGAGTAACTTTTGCAGGGCGTTCTATAGATCTCACAATTCTGGTGAATAGAAATAGAACGCGATTTTCATTAAATACATGATCTAAAATGTTTTTTCGTGTGGCATACCTTGTGAATGAATCACTATGAATTCTCTCCTCCGTTTTAAAGCTGTATGGAGGCCAAAAACCAAGGAGTCTGATATGAAAAAGTTAACAATTGCGACATTAATTAGTGCTGCCCTGTCAACAAGTGCGTTTGCAGGTGATGACATGGACAAGATTGATACAACATTTGCTGATTTGGATAACGATGACAATGGTTATATTTCTCGCGAAGAAGCCGATGACGATGAGATTTCTGAGCACTTTTCCAAAATAGATGCGAATTCCGACATGCAGTTGTCGATGAAAGAATTTAATACACATGTGATGAAATACCCACAACACTTCGACGACGATGTACTCGCTTCTGCGCAGTCTATGAAAGACAGTATGAGTGGAAAGGGCATGTTAGATGATGACATGATGAAGAGCGACGTGGACGTTGATAGCGCTATTGATGAGCAGGTAGCTACCCTGCACGACAAGTCGCAGTCTCAAGAGCTGTACACCGAAACTGAAACACGTGTAAACGAGACTGTCACTCAAAAAGACATGAGCGACACCAGTGAAGATTCCATGGTCGCTAAAGGTGAATTTGAAATGATGGACGCCAACAGTGACGGAGAACTTACCAAGGCGGAAGCATCGCGAAGTGGCGTGACAGACGATTTTGATAAAATCGACGCTAACGACGATGAGCTAATTACACGGATGGAGTATACCCGTTATCAGCGTATGTCAGAAGGTAGTATTGAAGACAGTTCAGAAGAGTAATAACTAACATTACTAAGAGCCGCACAAGCGGCTCTTTTTTACATTATGTGGATTATTCAGTACGTAATCCGACATACAGCTAAGACTATACCGCCCAATACGACTTCGATTTTGCTGCAAGCACAAAATCATACCAGCTCGTGAACGTGCGATGCGAGAAGTGAAGAGAAGTACAAAGTAAACGAAAAGCCAAAAGAGGCTGAGGTTTATGAATACAAACTCAAGAGCTAACTGCGAAACGCGCTAGCCCTTCTTTTGAGGAGCAGCACCTAAGCCATTTTTGTGTAAACTCACTGCCAGTAAATCGATAAATTCAGGAACATCGAAATAGGAAGTATGTATGAGTTCCTGCCAGTTCAGGCTTTCGCTCAATTCGCTGCGAATATCGGGGCTAGCACCCGCTTGTTCTGTCATTCCCAACACCACTCGGACTTTATGTAAGGTTTTAATTGCATTCTTTTCACTGTGTTTGCGCAAAGGCGCTGCAATATCTTCGCTGAGAAAATCACACTGATGTTGAAATAAAGGGGGGTGCGAACCTACCGAATGTACATCTTCTTTTAGCAGGTCATCGCCCCAAGCTCTTTGCTTGATTGACGTCCACACAATATTGTTGAGTAAGGATGATAAAGGCCTGCCCACAATGCCAGCAAGAAAGCTAAGTATTTTGGTAAATCCCCAAATAATTGGGAGACAGAAAGCTAAGATCATGACCATTATCATCCATGTAAAAAAGCTGACACCCAAACCATCATCTTCCATATCTTCTAAGAAAAAGTGCGCGATGCTGAGTATTTTTTCGCTGTCATCAAAAGCAATATCCACCGCGAAGTATAAGCCTACGAAGATAACGGAGATAAACTGCAAGCTAGATACTATGGGATACAAAAAATTACTTGGGATGATAGGTGCATTGATCTGACGGATATTACTTAGTGCGCTGATTGCCTCGTCTTCCTTGTGCCATAAACCGCACCACCGTTTACAATATTGCTTTTCTACTTGTTTCTTTTGTTTCAGCGTGAACCAGCTTTTTTTGCGATGTTCATACAACCACAATGCCCCGTAATTGATCACACCATACAACATCATTGCATAACCCATATCTAAAACTGTTTCATCTAAGGTTTCACTGAAAAAGCCAATGGCAGCAATCCATAAACCCAAAATAAATAATACGATACCTGTTGTACAAATGGTTAACCCTAGACTGCGCAAGCGTTGAAACAAAAAAGTATTGGGACGGTAATCTAAAAAGGGAGTGCCTACGGTGCACCAAATTTTGAGCTTCTCGAAAGGGGTCTTATCGGCGACGGATTTTAGTAAGGCGTTATAGATAACTGAGCCACCATGGCTATGACCAATCACGTAATAATCGTGATTTGCTGCGTCATATTCGAGCAATAGTTTGGCCAATGAGAAGCCTGCGGCACGGCGCTTATCTTCACTATTGGGGCCTTCTTCCCATTGAAACGGCACAATTTCAACAGTCTCGGGGTCTAGCTGTAGGCGTTGCTGTAGTTCACCCATGAAGACACTGCCCAATTGCCACCACTTATCTCCAGAACTAGTAACATCACCTGCTCCAGTGCCATGAACGGTGACTAATTTGATAGATGTATCGCTGACTACCTGACTACTTTCTGTATGACTAGGCATAGGGAATTTCGCTTATTGCTATTATTCTTCCTGTTTAATTTTTAATCAATCTAACAGGTTTTTCAAAATAAGGCATCACTTTTCACCTTCCAACACTAAAGAGCTTCTAAATGATTCCAGCGAGTGCAAGACGCCAAGGCGCGAGCGATTTCGTCAGTACCTTCATTCAACTCTTGCTTAATTTCATTGTTAATCCGTCTATCAACGAAGTGCAGGGTAAAGTTCAAAGACAGGAGGTCGGTAAGTTCGTACTCAAATACTTCATCCTTGGTAAAATAATCTGCGACTTTTTCTTCTTGATTACTCTCAAAGCTAACTGGTTCTGATAAACGATTATGGTCAATAAAGCTCAATTCTATTTTTTGAGCGCCACTCAGTTCCAGTAGACGTGTGCCTAATTGGTTAACGAATATGTTGAGTTTCTGTGTTTCAGCTAACACTAAGATATCTTTTGAGAGAAATCGCTTTAGGAGGTGGAGATCTTTATTGAAAAAAGCATCGCAGGATTTTGAAATATATTGATAAGCGGGGATGGCGAACAGTGAACTAATTGCCGCGGCGACAAACGCTGAAAAGGTTTTGTTGCTCAATCCGAGGGTTTGATTCAGCAAAACTTGCATGCCTTGATCTAAACCCGCCCAGGCGGAAAACGCGACGATTGAGAGCAAACTCAAAGTGGCAGACTTGGAAATTAAAGAATTGACTTGCCATAATCCGTAGCGCATTAAGGCAAAAAAAATACCAAAACCAACACTCAATACAATGATATAACGGCCAGCTAACAGGCCATATTTACCCCCCCAAGTCATCAACGGAAAATACAACGCTAATCCTATGCAAAGGCAGTAAACCATTGTGAGTACTTGCTTGCGTTCTTTCGTATTCAATACTCTTTTAAATTTAAAAATGAAGTGCAGTAAAAGAACAAACAGGGAAAGAGAAATGCTCGCGAGATATACAGAGAAAGCGTTTGAATACCAGCCAGCATCAATCAATTGAAAACTCACTAGCATGAGTAGAGCACAGAACATCACAAGGTAGAATAGAGGTTTGCGCCAAAAATCTTGATGGTCAGCTTGAGGAAAGCAATATAGCCCAATAGAACCGACTAACAAGGCGATACTAATTCGCAATGATTCAAAAACTCCTGCATCGATGACATTTGAGCCAATATAAAAGAATTTACTTTCTCCAACTGCGAGTAATAGGGTCAAGCCGATAAGGTAACCGGATAGAAAACGACGCGCTTTATTAAACAAAACTAAGGAAAGAGCCAGACACAGGGATAGGAGGATGCTATCAAGTAACATATAAGGCACGTTGTGCTGCATGTCATTGTCGGTCTTTTTCTTCGTGTTTTTACTCTGAGTAGTGTCTTTCTCGGAAACAGGCGTTTTAGCGGCGGTATAACTTTGTGGCCTATTATACTTTTCTAAGGACAAAACCAAGGTGTCAGCCGTACCTATTTTCGCACAAGTGAATAGACTCTTGATATTTTCATACTTGGAAACGTCACAGCCGTTGACTTCCAGTAGTCGTCCGCTGACAAATCGCTGCTGGCGCAAGCTCGAACCCTCATGAGAAAAGAGTAGGTAGCGATTGAGCATGGGGTATTTGAATATGGCGACGTCGTATTCGTGAATTGCGGTGCTTTCTTTGTTATTGAGACTTGCCGTACCAATCACACCTAAGAATAAAAATAGCAACACGATAACCAAAACCGCATAATAAAATGTGTTAGCAAAAAGTCGTATTGGGTTCCCTATCCCGGGCATAATTCCAGTGTGAGTCATTCCTAAATGTTTGTTCGTTGTTAAATAGTTTTTGTATTGTGTGTACAAATATAGTACAACTGTAAACGCTTAGCGAGAAGTATACCTTGCCGATTCATCACCACAGTGTAGTGTTCACTTTTGGGGATTTGTAGTTCAATCAGAGTAGTCGTAGCAGCGCAGTAAGCCCTTAATTTTATTGCACCTAAATGTCTAGCTATTTGGAGAGTACGCATGTCAAAAGAAGATCACGTTAATGATAGAAGCCTTAGTGATGCGCCGGCAGAAGAACAGTTAGAAAGCGCTGAAACTCCACAAACCCCCAACCAAACTCAGACACCGCCTGCATCTGGAGGCACGGCCCCAGCAACAGATGGCGGGACATCCAATACATAAAAAGTCGCGCTTTTTTATGTTTAAAGGTTTTCAGTGGATCGAATGAAAACCTTTAGGAGAAAATCGTGAGTGAAGTTGTAAATTGCAGCATTTAGATAATGTCGCTACTATTCGTATTCAAAATGGTGAAGTGAACGCCATCTATCCTCAAGTTGTCGACGAAATAAATGCTGATCTACACCAAGCCGAGAAAGCCAAAGCTGAGGTTTGTTAGACCGGGCAAGCCGGCATTGTTGCCGAGTTTACAGGCCATGCAGTAGCGAACATGAATAAAAAGGTGGAAGTGGCAGATTGTCACGAGCACGCTGTGGGATAAGGCGCAGGTGTATGCTACAAACTTTTATCAATCGCCCTAGCCCATCACTTCGCCATCAACTGGTCTTCTGACGCTACTTTTTCAGAACCGTCGGAGTGGGTGACCCTTGTAGAGTGAGATTTGATGTCGAACAATCCATAGCCGGCGACCAGCAGGAAGCAGATGGCAGGAACGATATATGACACAACGATGCCGGATGAATCGATAAGTGCGGCCTGGAAAAGTGGCAGAATTGCACCGCCCAGGATAGCCATGACCAGACCAGCCGCGCCCAGTTTGGTGTCTTCGCCCAGTCCGTCCAGTGCGATGCCGTAAATCGTCGGGAACATCAAAGATAAACAGGCAGAGATTGATACCAGTGATATGACGCCGATGAAATCCGGTGACTGAGTCATGATGATACACAGCCCTGCAGCAACTAATGACATGATCATCAGCAGGCGGGCAGGGTAAAGGAACTGCATCAGCCAGGTCATGACAAACCGGGAGATCAGAAACACAATCATGCTGTACTGCAGAATTTGACCGCCATCCACTTCATTACCGCCCACGGCCTTCATGGCGTACTGGATAGTAAAAGTCCATACGCAAGTTTGCGCGCCTACATTAAAGAACTGCGCCAGCACACCTAAACGATAGTGGCGGTTACCCAGCAAACGTTTCAGTGACGCGCCCAGCTGTACATTTTCGCTGCGGGATTCAGTGGACTCGTTTACCGGCGTTTTAATACATGCAATGGCAATCCATACCAGCACCAGCACGCAGGCCATGCCTACGTAAGGCAACATAACGGCGTCTAGTTCAGCACCAATGACTGATTTCAATTCTGCAACTGACATGGCCGCCCGCTCTTCCGCTGAGGCCTGATTAAGGTTGGGTAAGATTAGGGTTGCCGCCAGGAAAACCCCTAAGTTTGTGCCCACAGGGTTAAATGCCTGGGCCAGGTTTAAGCGTCGGGTTGCGCTTTTTTCGCATCCCATGGCCATAACATAAGGGTTGGCAGAGGTTTCCAGAATCGACAGACCGCCGGCGAGAACAAACAGCGCCGCCAGAAAGAAACCGTAAGTCATGGTCTGGCTGGCGGGGTAGAACAGAAATGCGCCGGTGGCAGCACAGCCAAGGCCTGTTAACACACCTGTTTTGTAGGAAAAACGTTTGTTAATGAATGCTGCGGGAATTGCCAGACAAAAGTAAGCGCCGTAATAGGCGAACTGCACCAGTGCAGACTGTAATGACGACATGGTAAAAATTTTACTGAAGACCTTTACCAGCGGGTCCGTCATGTTGGCGGCAACGCCCCAGGCTGCAAAGCAGACGGTGAGTAAAATGAATGGGACAAGCGTTTCTTTAGAAACCAGTGGCGCGCGTTTTTGCACGGTCATTCCTCAGCATGTAAATAATTAGTTAAGCAATTTAAGCAACAAAAAATTTACGTGTCAATAAATCAACATAATTTATTTAATCGATTTTCTTTTTCCGGGATGACTTTCAGGAGGCATTTTGCCAGGGGACTAGGCAGCAGGGAATGGAAGGACTACTATACGTTGTTGATTTAATGAAAATAAGATGTCCCATATGCCTGCAAATTCTTCCGGCCAGCAAGTTGAACCCCACGGATTCTGGCAAAAAAGTACCCCGCTGAAAGGCCAGTCTGGTCTGCGGGCACTGAATGAACGCCGCATTCTGACACTGATCCGTCAGCATCAGGAATTGCCCAAAGCCCGTATTGCCAATGAAACAGGCCTGTCAGCCCAGGCCGCCACCGTCATAATCAACAAATTGGAAGAAGATGGGCTTTTGTTGCGAGGAGAACCTCAAAGAGGCAAGCGTGGACAACCCACCGTACCCTTCTCCCTTAAGGCAGACGGGGCTTTCGGGATTGGTATCAAAATTGGTCGCCGGAGTATTCAGATCACCCTCATCGATTTTTGCGGCAAAGTGCGCTCGTCACTTCGGGAACAGTGGGATTATCCGGCAGTGGAAGCCATGATCCGCTTCGCAGAAAAGGGAATACGGGCCATGTTATCTACTTTAAGTGACGGGGAAAAACAGCGTGTGAGCGGCGTGGGTGTCGCCATGCCATTTGAAATCTGGCGGTGGAGTGAGCAGGCCGGCGCGCCGGAAGAGGCATTGTCAGAGTGGCAGGACTTTGATGTGCCTGCAGCCATTCAGAAGATCACCGATTTGCCTGTTTATCTGTGCAACGATGACACCGCAGCCTGTGCCGCCGAACTCTGGTTTGGCGAACACCGGGATCTCAACGATTACCTGTATTGCTTTGTCGGCACCTTCATCGGTGGCGGTATGGTACTGAACCGTCAGTTACATACCGGTCGTCACGGTAATGCCGGCGCAGTGGGCTCTCTGCCTTATCCCGGCAGTCTTGTTGGTGGCCAGCTTCTCGATGTGGCATCAATATACCTGCTGGAGAAAACCCTGAAAGAGTCGGGGCAAGACACGGCGTTCCTGCATGGTAGGCAACAGGTATGGCCTGAAGATGTGCCCGGGATCAGCGAATGGCTGGACTCTGTGGCTACCGGCATTGTACACAGTGCCATGAGTGCCCATGCCTTCCTGGATCTTGATGCGGTGATCATTGAAGGCGCTCTTCCCGATAACATTAAATCAGAATTGCTTAGTCGCTGCGGGCTACTATTGCAGTCGGCTGATTTCCGGGGATTATCTTCGTTAATCCTGCGCGGAGGCTCTGTTGGGGCGGATGCCCAATCATTTGGCAGCGCCAATTTGCCCTTGCTCGCACAGTACAGTCTTTAATAATTCGTCAATAATTATTAAATAAATATAGTTGATTTAATAATTCAGCTGCATTAAATTGCATCTCCTTGAAGTCACTGTTAACGCGGTGTGATCGTGTTGTGTATTTAAATAACACTCTACCAGGGGATACTGCATGCGTTTTTTTCCTTCATCGATATCTGAAATTTTCGCCCATAAACCGCTGAAGACAGCGGTGTCTCAGGCAGGCTCAACCTGTGGTGCAACCGTCGCTCTGCTTCTTACCACCGGGCAGGTAAGTGCACAGGATATGCCTGATTACGTTAATTTTCAGGCCAGCTATACCGGCGAAGCGGCAGCGAATGTAAATGGCGGGGAACAGCGGGGCAGCGCCTACGCAGGACAGCTTTTTTTGGGTGCAGATTTCGACATGGAGAAGGCATCTGGCTGGGAAGACACCACAATCCATGTGGCAGTGACTAACCGTCACGGACAAAACCTTGCGCCAAAATATATTGGTAACAGTACGTCAGTGCAGGAAATCTATGGCGGACAGAACAGCCGTCTGGCCCGGTTTACCGTAGAAAAACACTTTCTTGACGGGCAACTTCAGGTTGAAGCCGGCCGCACTGTAGCCAATATCAGTTTTCTGGGTTCGGAGCTGTGTCAGTATTTTCAGACCAACTCTGCGTGCGGCAATCCCACATTCGTGTTTCGTACCAGTAACTTTACCTGGTGGCCGGTGTCCAGCTGGGGCGGTCATGCTAAATTCTGGCTGAACGACAAAACCTATTTCCATGCCGGTGTTTACGAAGAAAATACTCCTCACCAGGCGTCAGACGATCATGGTCTGGACTGGGGGACTGAAGACTCTACCGGGGTGGTGGTACCTGTCACGCTGGGGTATCAGACTACATGGGACAATGATGACTATCCGCGCCGCTATGAAGTGGGCGGCTGGTATGACGGTGCTGATTATACCGACCCGTCAAAGGACGAGAACGGTGACTATGCCGCATTGAGCGGAAATGATTACGCCACCCGCAATGGTCGTTCCGGTGTTTTTGCAAGATTTGAACAAACCGTGTTGAGACCCGATCTGAACTCTCAGCGCAGCGTCACCCTGTTTGGTGCTGTGCTGACCGGCACCTCGGGTGAATTGATTGAAGATTTTTATTTTAAGGCCGGTTTTGTGAAGCGGGGGACATTCTCGGGCCGCGATAAAGATACGGTCGCTTTTGTTTATACAGAACAACATTACAGCCATGATGCTATTGAAGACCAGTTTATTTTGCGCAATCTTAACGAAGGTTCGGGCCGTCCCGCCAGTATGCAGGCGATGATGGAGCTGAGTTACGGCATTCATGTGAACAACAACATCCGCATTCAGCCCAACATCCATTACATCGTTAATCCCGATCAGTTTGGCGACAAAGCCAGACAGGAAGACTTAAGTGATGCCGTGGTGCTGGGGCTGCGCTTTGATATCAATCTCGCAGGTTTGCTTTTCCAGTAAGCCGGTTTTATCTGCTGCACAATCAGTAAGGAGATTGCAAATGCAAGTGTTATGCATGGGAGAAGCCTTAATCGACATGCTGTCTGACAAGGGGCAGCCCGGAATTACAGACGCAACGGAAAGCTTCAGAAAATTTGCCGGTGGCGCACCTGCGAATGTGGCTGTTGCGGTTGCCAAACTGGGTGGCGAAAGTTATCTGTTCGGTAAGCTGGGGAAAGATCAGTTTGGTCATTATCTGCACCGTACACTGGAAGCCCTTGAGGTGAATACCGCTTTCACCACATATTCTGAAAAAGGGAAAACCGCTCTGGCTTTTGTCGGCCTTGACGCTGACGGTGAAAGATCTTTCGATTTCTATATTGACAATGCGGCCCATACTGATATCTCAGAAGCGGATCTGGTGCCTGCATTATTTGACAGACCCCGCATTGTCAGTTTCTGCTCGGGCTCAGTGAGCACGCCCGATTTACGTAAAGTCACCTTGTCTGCTATCGACAGGTTCAAAGCGGCAGGTAGCATTCTGTGTCTGGATATTAATTTACGTCCGGCATTCTGGGCAGAGCCTTCCCTGGCACCGTATTTTATTGATGAAACGGCTAAACAAGTGGATGTGATAAAGGCCAGTAAAGAGGAACTCATTGAGCTGTATGGCGAGTCGAATATCGACGGGCAAATTCAAAGCTGGATGGACTGCGGTGTGTCGCTAGTGTTGGTTACGGATGGCGCAAATCCGGTAGCCTTTTACAGTCATGACACTAATGGTATTTATCCCACGCCACCTGTCAGTGCAGTAGACACCACAGCGGCCGGTGATGCCTTTGTGGGCGGGTTCTTATTCATGTTAGCAGAAGAAGTGCAGGATAAAGCGTCTTTTGTGGCCTGGGCAGGCAATTTTGAAAGCATTATGTCTTCTCTGCGTTTTGCTACCCGCTGCGGCGCCCATGCGGTATCAAAGTACGGTGCGTTTGATGCGTTGCCCTCTCGCAGCGATATTGATCTGAACTAGTCCGGCTTTACTGAAAAGAGCCGCAGTAACCTGCGGCTCAAAGACAGTCTGCTTTTTTCGCCTTTCAATGCTTCTTTTTTGTTGGCAGTAACTTTCTTTGTGTGATGTTTTTGCCGGTATGATGGATGTACCGGAAGAACTGGTTTGTCCGGCTGGTTGAATCGTTTTGTTGTGTAAATTATTAGTAAAGATGATGACGTTTACGGGTCATTGATGTCAGAGATACACATTATATTTCATGCATTTTATTCAGGCAGGCAAAAAATGACCAAACCAATCCTTTTTGACGGGCGGCGCAAAACCCTTAAATCTCTGGCTTCACTGGCAGTAGCAACACCAGTGATCCTGCTCACCGGTTGCGGTGGCAGCGGCGGTAGTGGCTCGTCTTCAACCAGCACGTCAACAGGCAGCACATCAACCGGTTCTTCCTCCGGCAGCAGCGGCACAGGCTCAACGACAACGCCTGTGGCTGACAACGGCAGTTGGCTGAGCGGCGGTACAGATTCAATGACTGCGGATTTCCCCGCTGACAGCATTTTTGAAAACAGTAATACCTGCTCTGTTGAATTGACCGGACAGCAAACGGAAGGTCCATGCTATTTCGATTCTGACTATCTTGATGACATCTCAGAAGGTCAAACCGGCCTCCCGATGCAGTTATGCCTGCAACTCATAGACGAACAATGTAACCCGCTGTCAGGCTATGAAATTGAAGTGTGGCATTGTGATGTGGCAGGTATTTATTCCGGCGACACGACAGGAAGCAGTGACACTAACGGTTTCAGCTCTTCTTTTTGTACAGGGAACGACAGTGAAGCACTGCAATCGCGTTGGTTCAGGGGGATTGCTGTAACAGACAGCAGTGGCCGTGTGAACTTTAAGACCTGCTTCCCCGGTTGGTATGCCAGCCGTGCCATCCACATTCACTTCAGAGTGAAGAATAATAACAACGACGAACTGATTTCCCAGTTTGGCTTTGATGATGATTTCTGCACAGATATCTGTACCAGCCATTCTGATTATATTAATCACGGTGCGCCAGACACATACCTGACTAATGACACGGTATTCGGCAGTGATTACAATGAGTATGTGTTCAACCTCGAACAAAATGACGACGGCTCCCTGCTGGCCTACAAGCGCATCATCATCTCCTGATCGAATGGCAGGATTTGTATCATTCAACGGATTGGTATTTTTCTCCTTTCCAGGATGTTAGTCAGCCAGACAGTAATGTCTGCTGATAATAATGCCGCGGGGGCGAGGGCGGAGAAAGTCGTGATATCCGAGTTCGAACAGGGCTTTCATCTGTTTAACCGCTCTAGTCTATTCAATCGGGCAAGAGCGGCTGTCGCCTTGGCGTAGCCTCTCTCTGCTGACTGTCGATACCAATACCTTGCTTTCTCGAGATCTTTTTTCACTCCATTTCCCTTTTCGTAGCTGAGCCCTAGCTGGTATTGAGGAATGGCATCGCCTTGCTCAGCTGCCTTGCGCCACCATGTCACTGCTAGCTCATAATTTTGTTCAATGCCTTGTGCAAATGCGTACGCGTTCCCCAAGTTATGTTGTGCCAGAGTATGTCCCAGTTCAGCCGCACGCCTGTACCACTTAACTGCTTCCTGAGAATTTTTATTCTTACCTATCTCTTCTGCATAAGCGGTACCCATTAAAAACACTGCCTCTGGCACGTTCTGCTCTGCTAATGCTTCCACTTTGTGGATCACGCTTTGTGCAATGTCCTTCGCCTTGGCTTTGTCTGCCGGGTAGCCCATTCTTCCCGTTGAATAGACCCTTGCCATCCACATTACGGCCAAAGGGTCGCCAGTGGATACAGCAGTGTCGAGGAGTTCTTTTGCCTTGTTATCATCGACTTTGCCGTTGGCCCCTATGTACCACTTAATTGACGTTTCCAGCTGTTTATCGAGCTGATAAGTGGTTTGCGCAACTGCTTGCGATGAAAGTATTAGGCAAAGCGTAATGCTCCACAGCCAAGGTACAAGAATATTGAGTTTTCTTTTATATTTCATTTAAGCCCCAAGGTTTATGCTCCGGCTGAATCTTTGCCTTCGTCAGGTTTACTGCCAGCTAAACGGGAATTATAAATATCTAACTTACCTTCAGGCATGGTCACTTTCAAAGCATATGGCCCAAAAGGTGGGACTTCTTCGACGTGCGCCCTATTGATCTCGATTTGTCGCTTGCCAGTGTCAGTGGTCAGGGTAATCGTACCTGATTCACAGATGGCGTCGTTGCCCGGCAAGGGAATGGAGCCAGCTATTTTTAGTTTGTCGCTTTGCGCTTCAAATTCGAAGTAGGCATTGTTGTTTGGTAACGCTTTTGATGTGAAGTGTTTGATGTGCTGTGGTGTGAACAGAACGTCACCCACCCCTGATAACTTAAGTGCCATATTAAATTCAAAAGGCAAAGGGGGGAAAGATTGAAACGCCTCTAAGGCTACCGGTAGTTGTCCGAAGCGTTGTTGGGCGAACGCGACGCGATAATGTTGACCTGCAATAAAACGGTGTGTGGCTGGTACCTCTAATAGAACACTGTCCAGATTGAACTGACCCAGCCCCGCGACAATAGATGCTGACTGACGGTGGTTATCTTGGTATTTGTTCAGTAAGACGCCCAGTTCCTGATATAGCTTTTCGTGCTGGTTAAGCTCGTAGTAGCATCGGTACTTAATGGCGCTGAACATGTCGAGATAGGCAATGGTTTCCGCTTCACTCTTGTGGCGGCTGGCCATCTCTTCAAAAAGGGTAATACAGGCCTCGTAGTCTCCATCATTATATAAACCCGCTGCCTTGTGTAACTCACTATCAATGTTAGACATTATTTTCATCCTTTATATTATTTACACGCGAGTTCCCATTACCTTGTCAGCTAACGTCGTCTGCGTGGCTTTCCAGATCGTTTGTTGTTTTTACTTTCCTGCCCCAGCGCCTTGGCCCTCAGAGCTTTTTTAGAAAGCGGGCGGGTGGTGGTCGCCGGGGTAGTTCTTGCTAAAGCATTGGGCTCAAACCCCTCTGCCCACTGAAGTAGAGCGGGTTCACCGGTAAGCTTTTCAATGTCTTGTAGCAAATACTTTTCGCTTTCTGACAATAAGGATACTGCAGTGCCTGCTTTTCCTGCGCGTCCGGTGCGCCCTATACGGTGTATGTAATCCTCAGCATTGTAGGGCAACTCATAATTGAAAACGTATTGCAGCGATGGGATGTCCAGCCCTCGGGCTGCAACATCTGTTGCCACCAGTGCCCGAACCTGCGCTGCTTTAAATGCTTCCAGGCCGCGCTCTCTGGCACCTTGTGATTTATCCCCGTGCACGCCCGCAGCACTTATTCCATCTTTTTCCAATTCAGCGACGAGCTCATCGACCGCTTGTTTGGTACGCGTAAAAATGAGCACCTGATGCCAGTTCTTAGCCCCAATCATATAGGCAATTAAACTGGCTTTCCGTTTTTTATCCACTTCGTAGAAGCGCTGCTCAACTTTTTCCGCCGTGGCATTGCGGGGAGCAACTTCAACCATGACAGGACTCGTTAATAAGGCATCCTTGAGCCGGTAAACCTCATCGTTAAATGTGGCTGAGAAAAACAGGGTTTGTCGTTTTGCCGGCAATCTTTTGAGAATGCGGTTAATGTCTGTGATAAAACCCATGTCAAGCATGCGGTCGGCCTCGTCAAGCACCAGCGTATTTATCGTGTCGAGATGGATAATCTCTTTTATTGCCAGTTCAAGCAATCGGCCAGGAGTGGCAATCAGCACATCACAACCCTGTTCAAGAGCGGCTATCTGAGGGTTTATGCTTACACCACCGTATGCCACTACACTGTTAATCGGCATGCCTTCACTGTATTTTATAAAGCTTTGATATACCTGCTGGGCAAGCTCTCTCGTTGGAGTAAGTACTAGCACACTGAGTGATTTCTCAGCTGAGGACTGAGCAAGCAAGCGCTGTATGAGTGGAAGTGCAAACGCTGCAGTTTTTCCTGTTCCTGTTTGTGCGCCGGCCATTACATCCTGGCCCGCCAACACTGGTGGAATAGCGGCTTGTTGTACTGGAGTTGGTGTTGAGTAACCCAGTGCTTTAAGTACCGCTAGTAAGGAAGGGTGAAGACCTAAATCGGAAAAAAGCATTGTTTTACACCATAATTGTTGTTCTTCACGTGACTGTCTCACATGGAAATTGCAGTAAGGCACAGCGCCGGTAAAGATCTTAGTTTATCACTGACAGAAGCCGGAATGTACTGCCGTTCACTACCAGCTACATCTTAATTTATGCGGATTCGTTATCGTTTAGTCACGTGTTTCAAAACCCGCTTGGCATTTAGCGTTACTTAGCGCCAGTTAAGAATGCCTACACCTGTATTTCATTGAAAAAACAAACGCCTGGTATCAACCTGAACAGGGTTACGCGCCTTTCGGTGCGGAATTTAAAACGCTAGAGCAGTTGTTTTGTTAGGGAGAAAGGGCAATGTTCAATGGTAAAAAAGTGGGTAGTACAGTA
Source organism: Alteromonas sp. AWQ4_252 (assembly GCF_056158205.1). Taxonomy (NCBI): domain Bacteria; kingdom Pseudomonadati; phylum Pseudomonadota; class Gammaproteobacteria; order Alteromonadales; family Alteromonadaceae; genus Alteromonas; species Alteromonas sp. AWQ4_252. The sequence goes on from NZ_JBSWSV010000001.1 coordinate 943,958, forward strand.
GCGGTCGCTACATTTATTTCACTGCTCGGTGGTTGCGGTGGCAGTAGCAGTGATGACGATACGTGGTTAACAGGTAATTTTATTGATAGCGCGGTGGAGGGGGTTGAATACAGAATATCGGGCGAGACCGGCATCACCGATGCTGAAGGTACGTTCAGGTATAAAGAGGGCGATTCCGTTTCGTTTTTCATCGGTGGTATTGAGCTTGGGACGGTAGCTGGAGACGCACTCATTACCCCTTATTCTTTTTCTGTTACGGGTGGTGATAAAGCAACAGACATAGTGATTAACATTGCACGCTTGCTGCAAACCCTGGATGAAGACGGTAACCCTGAAAACGGCATACTGATCACTGAAGCTATTCGCCTGGAAGCGGAAAACCTGACGATGTTGTTAGATCAGTCTGCGGAAACCTTTGCCGAAGACAGCGCAGTGGCTGCTGCTTTCACTCAGCTAGGTGCGCATCTTTCCTATAACTTTCAACGGGTAAAATCCATTAACGACGCTATGGCGCATCTGGATGCCACCCTTTCTGGTGATAGTGATTCAGATAGTGGTTCTGACAACGGATCTGATGGCGGTGATGACGGTAGTAGCGATGATGGCTCTGATGACGGAGACGACGGTGGCAGCGGTGATGGCTCTGATGGTGGAGACGACGGAGGCAGCGATGATGGCTCTGATGGTGGAGACGACGGTGGCAGCGATGATGGCTCTGATGGCGGCGACGACGGTGGCAGCGATGATGGCTCTGATGGCGGAAACGACGGTGGTAGCGATGGTGATTCTGACGGCGGTTCAGTATCGTACGTTTTGCAGGTAACCGGAAATGACGGCCCGTTAAGTAAGGTTGAATCTGAATTAGAAGTACGTGACATCGCCATTGGCTATACAGCATTTACCGGTGTGGAAGAATCTGTGTTGCTGGTGGGAGGTGCAGATATTGATTCTGTAGAAACCCTGAGTAACTTAGACGAAGAACCGCAGAATGGCTTTGCATTAGTAGCGGCCTTCGCAGATGGTACGCAATTTACCGGTGCGTCTCTTCTTGCCAACTTTGGTGGTGAGGAATTTACTTTTGAGTGCACAATTAACTGTGAAGTCAGTGTTGATATTACTAACAGGGAAATTAGCTTTATCGGCGCTGAATTTATTTGGGACGACGGTAACGAATCTATCGAAATAAACGGCACGGTACCGTGGATTGCCAGTGACGAGTACGTTGATACTAGCGACTGGGTCGGCTCCGAGTTGCCCTCCGACAGTACGTTTTGCGAATCGAACCTGAGTACGTCGGCAGTTGCCCTGGCAAATGGTGGCCTTGCTTATACCACCGAGTCAGGAAACTGTATTGGTTTAGCCAATGTGACTCACAACACCTTCACAAAACCCCTCACCGCGGTTGTCGTCAACGAGGGCGACAGCGCTTCTTCCGGTAGTTTGGCTATCGATAGTGCAGTAAAGATATATACTCGTCTTATAGACAGAGGCGTTGATTATACTGACGAATCAGGTCAGCCAGTATTCGAGGCCATTGTTGAAGGGGCTTTTGACATCACCAATACCAGCAGTCATGAACTGTGTTTATCGGACTACGACGATTGGCAACTGGTTCAAGCTGATGGCACCGCGCTGACGAAATCTGTGAATGTGTCTTATCAATTTAACGATACCACTTACACTATGGAATTTAGTGGGCTTCATGACTTTGATGTGCCGGGTGTAAAGTGTTTGCCTCCCAGTGCATCTGCTACGGTACATCTCTCGCTTAACCAGTTTATGGTGAAAGAAGAGCAGGAAATACTGTTTCCAACGGTAACAGAAATAGCGTTATTCCTTGAGGCTGAGTACAACGCTGTTGCCAATAACGTAACATACAAAACGCTCACGCCTGATTTTATGGAATGGCTGTACGTCGATGGTTCACCCGGAATTCGCCTGGCGTTTACTAATACTACTGGTGTCCAATTAGTACTCGACGATTCGGCCCAAAAAGTGTGGTTCTACGATGATCAGGGGTATCCCATTGTCAAAAGTCATGTGTATTTGCACAAGCAACTAGGCGTGGAAGAGTATGATTTGGTAAACAGCGACTATGTTATCAACGACGGTGCACAAGTTCAGTTGCTCGATGATTCAGCAGAAATAGCTATTTGGGCTTTAGGAGGAGGCAGGGCGGTAAAAGCAGTCCTTTACCCTGAATTTTAGCGAAGAGGCTGCACTAGCAGCCCCTTATTCTGTTTAAAAGTTGCGCCGTAAATGAATGTTGATGTTTTATGGGCGCTTGCTGTGACAACAAATCGCACATGGGCGTATCACTGGCAGTAAGAAATAGTGTGTGCGCCTCAACGTCCAGTGCTATAGCAATACGCGAAATATTGTGAAAAGCCACTGGTTGCTCTCGAAATACCTTGTTAACTAAATCTTTAGGAGGCGTAGCCCGCTGCTCTATTTCAGCAATATGGCGGGCTAGTTCTATTTGAGTTTCAAATCCTTTTGCAGCCATTGCTGACTCTAACTTTTGTCTTGACGCTTTCACGCCGCGAATTCTCTGTCTGTCTGCCATTGTCTCTTACCCTGTAGAATGTTGATCATGAGAAAGATAGAAGTGCGCCGCGCTAAATAAGATACCTGAGCACGGGCTCGATTAGTCACAACTGCTGACGTTCTTACCGTGCCGGATATAAAAGACTTAGCGCGATTTGATGGAGCGAGCTCCTCTTGTCAGAAACGCGCGCAAAGAAATTTAGAATTCAGTGGGAGTGGCAAGTTAATAGCCTGTATTTTTCTCGTTTCTTTCAAATCTCAGCGATTTGATATGTAGTTCCAGGTTATCTCCAGACAACTGAGGCTGGAGGCGCAGCGCGTCTTCAATAGCATCCAGTTGTATGGTGTCCAGATCTACTGTTTGCCAAACTAACTCGGGGGCTTCGTCGGTATAGTACAAACGGTTACCGGGAATTTCCCTGGCAGAATACGCCGTCAAGCCTTGGTTTAGTGTAAGACTGTGATCGGCAACGGAAAGTGAACCATCGAGCTTTATGTCGCCTGCGGGAGAGGCATATTCCATTACTACCTTATAATTTCCTTCTGCAACATTCTTCAGCGGCCACTTCAGTTCAGCTTGTCCATTGCCTTTTACTACTACCCAGTCGTGAGCCCAACCGGCCTTAAACGCATAGTCAGCAGCGTCGCCTGAAATGTAGGCCTCGTGGGCAGACAAGGTGACATCGGGACGTTCCTGATGTCCGATTTCAATGGCAATAGGTTTTACCGGTTCGTTAATGAGTGAGCTATGCCACTTCATATAGTCGCTTTTTAAGGTTGCAAGAGTGTCTGCGTTGATGGTCGCTAAGTTTTGCTTCTGTTCAGGATCTGCAATAAGGTCGTACAAATACCATTCCCCGTCATAGTCATACACGCCAAGCCATTGCTGCGTGCGAATAGAGCCTGGGTTTGGCGCTACAGCCTGTTGGTTCTCTCGCTGAGTATTGCGGAAATGGTTAGTATAAATGGTACGATCAGGCCAGGTTTTTTCGGCGCTCTCATCTAATAGTAAAGGAGAAATATCGTCTCCATCGAGCGGGTTTACCGGTGGTGTATCAATATCAAGCAGGTTCATCAGTGTGGGAAAGAGATCCATGTGCTGAGCAATTGATTGAACAGTCCGTCCACCTTCGATGTGCTCTGGCCAATGGATGAAAAAGGGTACGCGAACACCACCTTCGTCAACTCGCCCTTTGCTGCCCTTCATGCCACCGTTATAGCGACGATTACCATGAGGAAAAGCTGGCCCGTTGTCAGATAAAAAGATGACAATGGTATTGTCTGTCAGGGCTAACTCATCCAGGGTATCCATAACCCGGCCAATGTTGTCGTCGATGTTTTCAACCATGCCGTAGATGGCGGCATCTAAATCACTTAGCCCCTTGTTTTTGTATTTCGAAAAATACTGTTGGGGTACTTCAAATGGGCCATGGGGTGTATTAAACGGCACGTAAGCGAAAAAAGGTTTTTTATGGTTGCTGCGAATAAATTCGATGGCCGCGTCTGTGGTCACATCGGCAATATAACCTTCGGTTTTCACCGGTTCGCCGTTGTGTAATAGTTCGGCATCGAAGTATAAGGTTTGGTGACCATCCACAAAGCCAAGATACTCATCAAAGCCCTGGCCGTTGGGGTCGTGAGGAAATTGGGCACCATTGTGCCACTTGCCAAACAGGCCGGTGGCATAATGTTCTGCTTTCAGTGCCTCAGCGAGGGTGACTTCATCGGCTCGCATCTTCTCTCCACCTCGGGTAACACTAAAAACGCCCGTTTTTAAAGGTTGGCGACCGGTAAGCAAAGCTGCTCGTGTAGGAGAACACACCGGGTTTACATAAAATCTGTCCAGGCTAACGCCTTGTTGTGCGATGTTGTCAATGTGAGGCGTGGAAATGGTGCTATTGCCATTGAAACCGACATCTCCCCACCCCTGATCGTCGGTGAGAAATAAAATAACGTTAGGCCGGGATTCAACACCTCGTGCCTCGTCATGATGGGCGCTGTTGTCAGCGCAACCTGTGCATATGGCACAGAGTAAGAGCAGTCTTTTTAACATAATAAGTGACCGTGGTTGTCAAAAACAATAGGCATCAAGTTCATATGCAAGCCTGTTTTGATAAAACGTGAGAACCGAGTTATACACAGGTTTAGCTTACTGTTATCTGTTTAATTAATTTTAAATTATTGTTGTAACCGGTTTCATTCTTAACTAAAAAAATAGCTCTTCAAGATGAAAGCTAAATGTTCCGTCAACAATGAAGGCAAGTGCCTCCAGGGTGATGTCTGAATGTCAGTCTCATTTTTTGAGCTTATAGCAATGATAAACGCAGAATTGATAAAAATACTATCAAAATATTAACAATCTTTGTTATAAGCTAAATTTGCAAAAGGGTTATCCTTCATTAGGTCGGTACAAAAGGAGAGTGAAGTGGTTGGGTATGTTATGTATGGCACGAATGACCTTGCCAAATCGTCTGTGTTTTATGATCAGATTTTTGATCTCCTGGGTGCCCGCAGAATACACGAGGACAGCAAAAGTATTGCGTGGGCTAAAGAAGGCGAATCAGTTATTTTTGTATTGACGCTACCAGTCAACGAGATGTCTGCCACAAGTGGGAACGGAACCATGATTGCGCTATGCGCTGAGTCTAAAGCTAAAGTAGATGAACTTTATGGCAAAGCCATTGAGTTGGGCGCACCCGATGAGGGGGCACCTGGGATGAGGTCAGGTGGTTTTTATTGTGCTTACGTTAGAGATTTGGACAGCAATAAGCTTAACTTTCATTTTAACCCGAGCAGCGAAAATCCAACGCTGGGCTGAGCAATTTTATATGGCTGGAATGATATAGTTCGCTATTGCAATAGCCCCCTATGGGTTATCCTTTTCCCGTGATGGAATGAGGTGAGAAAAGGGCTCATCATGTAAGTGCTGCACGGCATTGTGAAACGTGTATACATCTAGCTACTCTCGGTCAAACTACCCCACATCACTTCTTGCTTTCTCTTTGGTGTGTTAAGGTTTTTAAGAGAAAAACTCACACTTTCATTTTCATCAGTAACCTTGTTGAAAGTAAGCGCTAACTTTGATGGCAGAGGCACAGGGTAGTGAAACTGATTTTGCAGAGTGAATGCGTCTTCAGGGAGCGCTCTATGGTTATGCATTGCCGACAACGTTCTGGCGAGCACGTGTGTTCCGTGGGCCATCACAGATTTAAACCCAAATAATTTCGCGCTCCAGTTAAATAGATGAATTGGGTTATAGTCACCACTGAGTCTTGCGTATCGCCTTCCTGCGTTCCCCTCAAACGTGATGGCTTCATCGATGACGGCAGACGACGTGTCATTTAAAACGACTTTCGCGTTTTCATGATTACCGGATTGCGTGACACGGTCAGACGTTTGTCTGTACAAATACGTGCTACGAGTAGTTTGACACACCTGGCCTGCCTGACTGAAGTCGATAACAATGTCCACCACTATGCCCCGTGGATGCAAACGAATAGCATCAAAGTAGCAGTGGGCATGGATCCCGTCGTTTGAAAGCGCAGCATACTGGGTTATCAGGTTATCGGTGTGTACCAGCCCCATCAACGAAAAAGGTGATTTCTCATCAGTAAGGGTATCAATGTGCTGTGTGATACCTAGAAAAAGTGGAAAGCACGGGTGTAACTGTACCTGCGACCACTGGTGAAGCTTATCAAACTGACGACGTTTTACCTGGAGTTCCCCGGCACTGAATGTGCGCGTTGAACTAATAGATGGCAACTCAATGGGGTGGCGTTCGTGAAACCAGGACACTAGCAGGTCTGTGTTAGCTTTTTTGGATGCTGCGCGTAACAAGCGAAGAATGTGTTTCACAAATAACGTCCCTTTAATATTGGCTCAATAAAACTGCGCTAAATTAGCGGATTTTCTTTTGTTTGGCACATGATTTTCTGTTTGATAGGGCTGAATAGTACAATTATTAGGCTGTTCGTTTATGATTTAACGTGAAATAGCTGGAAATGTCGGGTAAAAATTAAATATACGGGCATTAAAATCGGAGAAATAGTTTTTATTGTGACATTAGTTTACACTACCGCTCTTAAGTAAAAAGCGTTCGCAGTAAGGACATAATTAGCTATGGCTACACAAACAGAATCAGAATTAAAAATGGCGCAGCTGATGGTTGAAGCTCTCAACCTTGAAGACATGGAAGCAGAAGAGATCGACCCTGAAGAGCAATTGTTCGGCGACGGTCTGGGTCTTGATTCCATTGATGCACTGGAGATTTCGTTAGCAATTTCGAAAGAATACGGTGTGCAGATCAAAGCAGAAGACGAAGGCACCCGTGAGGCGTTTGAAACCCTGCGCAGCTTAACCGCATTTGTTGAACAAAATAAATAGCAATTCAGCTCCCCTCTATCAGTGCGCGTAGATATTAATCATCTCCTTTTATCGCGCACTCAATGAGCTGGTTAGAAAGACAATGAATATAGAAATCATCGATTACGACTCTTGCTCGGCAGCAGGTATTAATCTTAAAACCTTGCGGGAATCATTAAAACAGCACAAAAGCGGCTTGATAAAAAACAACCTGCCAGGTTCTGATTTAGATACCTGGATAGGTGCGGTAGGCGAGCTTGCAACTGTAAATGACCTCGGGCAATGGCAGAGCCGCAACAATGCCTTGGCTGCACTAGGCTATGAGCAGGGCACAATAAAGCAAACCGTGTCAGGATTGATAAAAAAATACGGTGCCGCACGTATCGGCCTGGTGATGGGGTCGAGTACATCGAGCATCGACCGCACTGAAGAAGCATATAGCAAGCTCAGTGACAACAGTCTTGCTGACGCTTTTAAGCAGCCTTTCGTGCATAACCCTCACGCTCCAAGCTTGTTTGCTGCGCATCTTACGGGTATTGCAGGTCCGTCACTCACTATTAATACTGCCTGTTCTTCTTCAGCCAAAGTGTTTGCCACCGGCGCACGTTGGCTCGAAGCTGGTATCGTTGATGCCGTATTAGTTGGTGGCGTCGACACATTATGTTTGAGCGTGTTACACGGTTTTAATTCCTTGCAACTTTTGTCTGCAAACCCCTGTAAGCCTTTCGATAAGCACCGCGATGGTATCAATTTAGGTGAAGCATCGGGATTTGCTGTACTACAACGCGCCGGCGAAAACACAAATAGCAGCGGTATTCGCTTGGCAGGCTACGGTGAAAGCTCTGATGCCCATCACATGTCACACCCTCACCCTGATGGTCTTGGCGCTAAGGTGTCGATGACACAGGCACTAGAGCGAGCTGGTTTGCGTGCCGAAGAAATCGATTATGTCAACTTGCACGGCACATCGAGCCGAGCCAATGACCTCATTGAGGGGCAGTTAATTTCCGAGCTTTTCCCAGCGACTACCCGTTGCTCTTCTACCAAAGCCTGGATGGGGCATACTTTAGGCGCCGCCGGGATCACAGAAGCCATTATCGCAATGGACACACTAAATACTCACGTTATTCCTGGGTCAAAGAATCTCGAAACGCTGGATGAGGCGTTAACACTGACGATTCAGGCCGAGGACGAACACAGAACATGCCAGCATGTAATGACCAACTCGTTTGGTTTTGGTGGTAATAACTGCACGCTGTTGTTTAGCAGGGCAGGGTAATATGCAAGCGAAAGAACTAAAATGTAAAATTGCAGGTGTTGGTGCCTGGGGGAGTTACTTCGACAATTGGCAGGCGTTACAAGCACTGTTGTCGGGTAACGATATACCAGAAACAAAAAACAAAGGCCCAAAACCGACTATCATTCCGGCCAACGAACGCCGTCGTGCACCCCTTCCCGTGCGCTTGGCAGTGGAAAGCTCCTGGCAAGCCACCCAGGATGCCGGTGTCGAAGCTAACACCCTGACTTGCGTATTTGTATCGGGTTTAGGTGATACTGACCTCACGGATTACATGTGTAAAACCCTGGCGTCAGACAACAAAGCTCTGTCGCCGACCAAGTTTCACAACTCTGTTCACAATGCCCCTGCGGGGTACTGGACTATTAGCACGGGTACCATGAGTGCAGCAAATTCTGTGGCCGGGTACGAGCAATCTGTATCGCTCACGTTACTTGAAGCAATGATCCAGTGTGATGCGGAAAGCAAGCCGATGTTGCTCACCTTTTACGATGCGCCGGTTGCTGAGGTGTTGTCGCCTATTTTGCAAAATCAGGAAACGTTTGCTTTTTCTTTGGTTATTTATCCAAAAGATGCACCTGTTTCAGGCCCGGTACTTTGTGCAAATGTGCAAAATTCACCTGTTTCAGATTGGCCTGCGCTACAAAGCCAAAATGAATACATGGGGAAAGTGTATGCAGAGAACCCCAGCGCTAAAGTCCTTTGTCTGGCAGAGATGATAGTCTCGTCAGACTCTCAGGGTAAAGCTGTCACCGTGCCATTGAGCACAGGCACTTCAATGACTTTTTCTTTCGCGTAGGAATGCTATGAATCAGATCAATACGGATATCATTATTGCAGGTGGCGGACTGGCTGGTATGAGCCTGGCTTTGCAATTATTGAACAGAAACGACGGCCTGAAGATTACCATCATTGAGAAAAACACTTTTCCGGTAGACGACACCACAGCAAAAGTGGGCGAGTCCACAGTTGAAATTGGTGCCCATTACTTCACTGATGTACTTGGTCTTGATGCACATTTTAAAGAAAAGCATCTGCGTAAATACGGCCTGCGTTTGTTTTTTGGCAACGTAGACGGTGACTACAGCGATTATGACGAATTAGGTGTGAGCGAGTTGTTTGGCATTCCTGCCTATCAAATTGAACGCGGTACACTGGAGAACTACCTGTACACCTTGCTGACTGAAAAAGGTGTTACTTTTTTCGATGGCGCAGTGCCAGCCGACATTGATTTAGGTGACAAAAAACAAACAGTACTTTGCCACCACAAAGACGGTGAAACCCAAATAACAGGGCGCTGGTTAGTGGATGCCGCGGGCAGACAGGCGCTATTGCGCAACAAGTTGAGCTTGCAAACAGAAACGGGTCATAAAGGTAACGCTGTTTTTTTCCGGGTGAAAAAGCGAATTATCATTGATGAGTGGTCAGAAAACACAGCATGGCAGAACCGGGTAAAAGAGCCGGGGAAACGCTGGCTGAGCACCAATCACCTTATGGGGCCGGGTTACTGGGTATGGATTATCCCACTTGCGTCCGGTGCAACCAGTTTCGGTATTGTTATGGACAACAAAGCCCTTGCTGACAGTGGCATTGAGACCTTCGAAGACACCATGGCATGGCTGGCAAAAGAGCATCCACTTTGTGCTAAGTCCATTGAAGAAGCCGAGTTGCTCGACTTTAAAGTGATGCGTGATTACTCCTATGGCTGTAAACAGATGTTTTCTGACAGTGGCTGGGCCATGACCGGCGAAGCCGGCGCTTTTGCCGACCCATTCTACTCGCCAGGTAGCGATTTTATTGCGCTCAATAACACTTTCATTACTCACTTGATTGAAAGAGATATGAAAGGTCAGGACATCCGGTTCGAAGCGGCGCTGTTTCACAAATTCTACGATTCGTTTTTCGAAAATACCTTGTCGATTTACAAAGATCAATACGGTGGCTTCGGCGATCGTAAAATGATGTCAGTAAAGTTGGTATGGGATTACACCTATTACTGGGGTGTGTTTGCACTGTTATTCTTTACTGATGCTATCGGTGATTTAGACACCATGCGTAAAATCACGCCAAATTTACTTAAAACCCAAAAGCTCAATAAGAAAATGCAGATGTTACTGAGCGAGCGTGCGCAGAAGCGCCAGGTGTTGCCTGCAAAAGGTGGGTTTATGGATCAATTCCTGGTGCCGTGCTTATGTGAGTTAAATGAAGTGCTGAAAAACCCCGGTATCGACGTGGAACAAGCGCTGGAAAAGAACATCGCCATCATGCAGAAAATTGTGCCTTACTTTGAAGATATGCTACAGGATGACGCTTCTTTGCATATTGATGAAGAAGAGCGCGCTATTCTTGGCGATTACAGGTTAAGTGTTCTGGCCTGATGAACACGAGCAAACCACGAGGGCTAAAGGATTTGTTTCCATTAGTCCTTGTGTTGTTAACCCTGGCTTACCCCTTTGTTGTTTACTTTCATATTGATACGGTAAATCCGCGCTGGTTTGGCGTGGTTTTATTGGTAGTTGCGCTTATACGGCTTGGTGTAACCGGGCAAGAAAGACGTAAAAGTGATTGGGTAATGACTGCTGTCATCGTATTGTTTTGCTCAGGTATCATACTCCTTGAAAGTGCGATATTGTTGCGCTGCTACCCCGTTCTGATGAGTGCCGGTATGGGCGTCTTGTTTTTGTCGTCTTTACTCGATGAACAGACATTAATAGAGCGGTTCGCCCGTGCTGGTGGTAAGCAGCCCCCCGCTCAAGCGAAGGGATATTTACGCGCCCTGACCTTAATCTGGGGGGTGTTGTTAATGGTTAATGGCTTAGTAGCGGCATGGACATCATGGTATGGCAGTTTGGCTACCTGGACCTGGTACAACGGATTGCTGTCTTATTTGATTTTTGGTGTATTTATCGCACTGGAACTGGTTTACCGACACTTTTATAAAAAGAAACACAATATTATCGATGACTAATACAACAAGTGCATTAAACGGACTGTTTAACCCTTTGGAAGGGCCGCAGATTTCCCAATTGGAAACAGAGCAGGATGAGGCTTTATTAAGCCTTACCGTAGCGTCTGACTTGCGTTGGTTCGACGGTCACTTTCCCCAGCAAAAAGTGTTACCTGGTGTAGTACAAATTGACTGGGCCGGAAAGCTGGCAAAAGCCTTGTTTGTCGAAGGTGGGAATTTTACACAACTAACAAACATTAAGTTTAAAACCATGGTGTTGCCGGATACGGCGATGCAGCTCAAACTAACACATAAGGCGGCAAAGGGTATCGTCGCTTTTCACTTTTTCAATGACACTGACTCATTTTCTCAGGGAAGCTTTAAGTTTATCGCATCATGAAATACTGCATCATCGTTCCTCATTACAAACACGAAGTGTTGTTTGAAAAGTTTTTACCGTCGCTGGCTTCGTTACAGCTCCCCTGCATTGTGGTAGACGACGGCAGTGGTGACACAAGCGTAGAAAAACTGAAACAGTTGTTAGCTCCCTATCCGAATTTTCATTTGGTTTTGCATCAGTCTAATCGTGGAAAAGGGGCCTCAGTAATCACAGGTTGTTACCATGCCAGTGCCATGGGTTTTAGCCATGTGCTACAACTCGATGCAGATGGCCAACACAACATCGACGATGCGCAAAAACTCCTTGATTACAGTAAAGAGCATCCGACTGCATTCATTTCTGGCCAGCCTTATTTCGATGAGACAGCGCCATTCGCCCGAAAGTATGGTCGCAAAATCACAGATTTCTGGGTGGCATTGGAAACTTTGTCATTAAAAATCAAAGACGGCTTGTGCGGCTTTAGGGTTTACCCTGTAAAGCAAATCGAACACGTGTTTGATAACTATTATCTCGGCCCCCGTATGGATTTCGACCCAGAGTTACTGGTTAAAGCCGTATGGGCGGGGATCGATTTGCACTTCATTCCTACAAAGGTCATTTATCATGACGACACCGTATCCCATTTCCACTACCTAAAAGACAATTTAATGCTTATCAGACTGCATGTGCGGCTGATGTTTGGCATGGTGGTGCGTTTACCGCGTTTGTTATACGCACGAGTAAAAGGGTTATTTAGTTAATTATGGCGGTGGTAGAGAATAACAAAGCCACAGGCGAGCAGGCTCATTGGTCGCAAACCAAAGAGGCTGGCACAATGGCTGCCATGCAACTGGTTTTCTTTATTTATCGTGTGTTTGGGCGCTGGGTGTTTTCACTGGTTATGTACCCGGTGGCACTTTATTTTATGTTAGCGCGACCTGCACAGCGCCGTGCGTCACTGCAATACCTCAGAGCGCATTATGAATTTAAGCCAGAAGCCTGGCGCCGTAAACCGGGTTATTGGCATGTGTTATTACACTTTAAATCCTTCGCAGATGTGATTCTGGACAAAATGCTGGGTTGGCTTAACGACATTCAAGAAAGTGATTTTGCACTGGCATCCCCCGAACGGGTTGAGGCGCTGATGAATGACGAGCGCGGTCAGCTCATTATTGGTTCTCACTTCGGTAATTTAGAGTTTTGCCGTGGCTTCATGCACCGCTATCGAAGTAAGGTTATCAATATTCTTCTATACGACAAGCACGCCGGTAATTTTGTCAAAATGATGCAAAAGCAAAACGGCGCTTCCCGGCTCAATGTGTTTCAGGTGGATGAATTTGACGTTACCACCATTATGATGCTTAAAGAAAAGATCGATGCCGGAGAGTGGGTGTTTATTGCTGGCGATCGCATCCCCTTGAGTGGTTTGCAGCGCACCATCAGTGTAAATTTTTTAGGCGATGCAGCGCCGCTGCCAATAGGCCCCTACATGCTTGCGAAAGCGCTGGCGTGCCCGGTAAAACTCATGTTTGCATACCGCAGCCGCGCTTGTGATAACAAAGTGTTGTTTGATGTGGTTCCACTGTGTGAAAAACTCACTATTAGCAGAAAAACCCGTGAGCAGGACTTACAGAGCTACGCCCAGCAGTTCGCTGATGCACTGCAAGGACATTGCCTCAATTCACCGTATCAGTGGTTTAATTTTTACGATTTTTGGCAGCCTGGCGAAGATTATATCGCCCTTAACGGTACTAAACAGGAGAGGGGGTAGTGGTGTCTGAATCTCAGTTCGACGAGCGATTGTTTGCATTGATCCCTCATCGCCCGCCCATGTTGCTGATCAACAAGGTGCTGGACGTTGATGCCCGTTCCTCTTCATCCCTGGTCATTGTAGATGAACATGCATCTTTTTTTGAGACTGGTAAAGGTGTGCCTGCCTGGATTGGTCTTGAATATATGGGCCAAACCGCTGCACTTATCGCCGGGCATCAGTTAGAGCAAGGGTTAGTTGGCCCTCACTTAGGCTTCTTGCTAGGTACAAGAGCGTTTAAAACTGAATGTGACTATTTTTCACCGGGGACCTACAAAGTGCGTTGTGAAGAAACCGCATTGGTCGGTGAAGGGCTTGCAACCTTTAGTTGCTTCATTGAAAATTACGCTCAGGACACACAAGAAATGAACTGTCTGGCAACGGCGAGCCTGTCGGTGTTTCGTCGCCCGATAAACGAATAGGATAGACTTTGAATAATAATAATTACAGACGTGTAGTGATTACCGGCGCAGGTGTTGTATCGGCACTTGGCGATGATTGGGCACAAGTGAAGGCCAGCTTTCAGTCAAAAAAATCGGCTGTTTGCTTTATGGAAGATTGGCAGAAGTACGAAGGACTGGGCACGCACCTCGCTGCACCCGTTCACAACTTTGAAATGCCAGCTCATTTCACCAAAAAGAAAAAGCGCAGCATGGGGCGGGTAGCTCAAATGGGCGTACTAGCTACTGAGCGCGCGTTAGCCGATGCCAATCTTACTGATCATCCGGTTGTTCGTTCTCACGCTACCGGGGTTGCCTATGGTTCTGCAACAGGTAGTAGTCAGGCCGCGCTTGAGTTTGCCCCCATGCTGGAAAATTTGTCTACTTCACGAATTAACAGCAGCACATATTTACGCATGATGAGCCACACCGCGGCAGTGAACATCAGTGTTTACTTTGGTACACAAGGTCGCATGCATACAACGTCAAGTGCCTGTACTGCGGGCAGTCAAGCTATTGGATATGCCTACGAGGCAATTAAGTATGGCATGCAGGATGTGATGATTGCTGGTGGTGCGGAGGAGTTGTGCCCTTCACAGGCTGCTGTTTTCGACACGTTATTCGCGGCCAGTACGAAAAATACTACACCGGAAGCCACACCGCGTCCTTACGACAAAGATCGGGATGGTCTGGTGCTTGGAGAAGGTGCCTGCACCCTTGTTCTTGAGTCTTATGATCATGCGAAAGCCAGAGGAGCAAATATTCTGGCGGAAGTGGTGGGTTACGCTACTAATACTGACGGTACCTATTTGGTTAAGCCAAACCTTGAAACGGTTCAACGCGTTATGTCAGACGCGATGAAGGATGCGGGCGTTAGTGCAGACGATATTGGCTATGTATCGGCTCACGGTACTGCCACTCAGCATGGTGATATTGTAGAAAGTCAGGCAACCTATCAAGTGTTGGGCGCAAAGCCGGTTAGCTCACTGAAAAGTTACACCGGGCATACGTTAGGTGCATGTGGCTCTTTTGAAGTGTGGGCTACGCTGAATATGATGGAAGAAAACTGGTTCGCTCCCACGCTGAACCTGGACAATATTGACCCGGAGTGCGCCCCCTTAGATTTTATTCAGCACGATTGCCGGGATATAAATACCGATCATTTTATTAGTAATAACCTCGCCTTTGGTGGCATCAATACATCATTGGTTATCAAACGGGTGTAATTGATATCGCCCTCAGGTGGGGGCGTTGCTGAATTCTTGTTCCTCTTTAGTTTTGTTTGTCATATAGTTGTGGTTAGCTACAGTGATGTAGCACACGGAAAGATAATTTTAAAAAAGTGATAAACAAGGAGTGAATTAATGACGTTCGCAAAAAAACTATCACAAGCTACCCTCTTAATACTTATGACTGCCACACTTGGTCTGAGTGGTTGTATGTCTACTGGCAACTCAGCTGACGATGAAGCCGCTAATGCCGAAGCAAGAGCGAAAGCTGAAGCAGATATCAAAGCTGAAATGGCAAAAATTCCTGAAAGCTCCAAACTGTCTCAAATTGAACTCGGTATGACAGACACCCGGGTGAGAAAGTTAATTGGAGAGCCTGACGACTCCACTTCCTATCAAACAGGTAAAGCCTGGATCCCATTTTATTATGGTACTGACGTAGCCAGAACAGACTGGTTATATTACGGCGAGGGCCGTGTGGTATTTTCTATTAATCGCTATAGCGGCCAGGCGAAAGTGATTAATGTGATGTACAACCCAGAAGAATGATTTAGATTTTGTTGAAAAAAGCGAGGATACGTCCTCGCTTTTTTAATGGCTGTAAGTGTTACCTTTTCTTCTTTAACGAGGCATGTAACGCGTCAATGTGCTTTCTGAGCAACTTGCCATTGGGCTCTCTTGGCAGCGCATCAACAACATAAACAGGTCTTGGTACGAATGCGCTGTCTAAGCGCTGCTTTAAGAATGTTATTAATTCGGCCTTTTCTACGCCTGTTTTAAGAGCAACGATGGCTACAAGCCTGGTTGTCTGGCCTGCGGTAGTTGGATGAATCACAATGCCATCTTCCAGGCCATCGAACGTTAGCAGTGTTTGGTTTATGTCAAAAAGCGAGCCACGCTTTCCCGCAATTTTGACGAGGTCGGTTGCGCGACCTGCGAGGACAAAATGATTATCGCCCCGTAATTCGATGAAATCCTGTAATGCGGTCGGGCCTGGCAAATGCTCAGCAGTTGCGGTAGTTACTTCGCCGCTTTGATGGAAATCGATACCGGAAAACCTGAGCCAGGCCTTTTCGGTTGCGGTGCGTCTAACCGCCATTGACCCCACTTCGCTGCAGCCATAAACCTCTCTGAGCGGCGCTGAGAATTTTTTTTCAACCGTTTTGGCCAGCTCCACTGTAAGAGGCGAGGTGGCGCAAAGCACTGAGTGTGCACTAAGCGATGATTGCATACTGGCACACAGTGCCCGTAAATGAACCGGAGTCGACACCAGCTGTCTGGGCTCAGGCAGCAATGAAAACGTATCAATGATGTCTTGGGGGAACAGCGGTTTGGCATCGGTCATACACACCGGGCTAAACAGGGGCAGCAGCGCTGAAGTCTCCAGCCCCCACATGTGTTGAGCAGGCATGGTGGCAAGCTGATATAAAGTGGTGTCACAGTCTGGGGTCATAAATGCGTAGTTGATACTGCTGCTGCGGTGCAATGTTCGCCAATATTTCAAATTGGGTTTAGAGCGACCGGTTGAACCTGACGTAAAACTGATACATGCGAGAAAATCGTCATTGATGTTAGGAATATGCATCGATTCAGCATCAGTAGCAGACTGAACAGGGACGGATAAAAGGTTTAAGGAATTCAGGTCCTGATGAATGTCGCAGCCGTCATGAATAACATAACAACGAGAATAATCTTCACTCAACTGTTGCTGAGTGGCGATATTGTGGTTCGGTGGTAGCAGGGTCGTGTGGCCACGTAAAATAGCAGCGCACAGTCCCACGAGAAATAAATAACGATTCCCACACAAATTTATCGCGTAGCAGCCGTCGTTATCCAGCACCTCAGCCACTTGTTGAACATGAGAAACAAAATGCCCAGCAGAGACAATACCTTCAGATAATCCTATGTCCTCAATAGCTTGGGTTAAGAAAGCAATCGGATCAGCGGGTTGACGGTGAACAAGCGGGAAAGTGTTTGGCATGAGAGGTTTTACTACTGGTGTTTGTGGATTAAGGCGACAGTTGAAAACTGGCACTCCATTCGCTTTATTTTCAAGTACTGCTAGTTTAAACTACTGCCGAAATAAACACTAATGTTGTGTCACGGATTGACGTCCCACAAATTAGTTCGTATGACAGCATGCAAGAAAAGTATACCCAAGCGAAAAGCAAAGGAAAGCTTGTCCACTCTTGTCAGTGGGTTGCCTGCTTCTTTCTTATAATAATAATGCCACGCCCAGTTGTATCATGTTAAAACAGCAATTTAGTTCCAAACCCGTACACGAGTTGTTATCACAACCAAATACATTGGCGGTAATGCCTCTTGCTAAGCAGTGTGAGCCCTATGACCCAGGTATGATAACGACAGGTCTGGAAGAGGCCAGTGGTCGCACGATGAACGAGGTATGGACAGTTTCAACGTCGGTTAGCAGAGGGCAGGCGGGACCTTGTTACTGGGCTAAAACTGATGATGTAATGTGCATTGCACATTGGCTGACCAAAGACGAATGCGAAGCCATCGAGAAGAGTACACAAGCGGCTTATACGGCTGTGCTTTCGCTGCTGTCGGAGCATGGCTATGCATATCCCTTCAGATTCTGGAACTATCTGCCAGACATTAACGTCGGAGAAGGTGACCAAGAACTGTATAAAAAGTTTTGTACCGGTCGTTTAAACGCCTTTGAATCAGCAGGTATTAAACCCGACGCTTTTCCTGCAGCTTCAGCCCTGGGGCATCACAGTGAAGGTGCTGTGATTTATGTGTTTGCCAGTAATGTCAAACCAGAACACTTTAAAAACAATCACCAGGTGAATGCTTACGAATACCCCCGCCAGTACGGTATCAGCAGCCCGTCTTTTGCTCGTGCAACAGCATTAACCTTAAAAGATATTCCCTTGTTGTTCATTTCTGGTACAGCCAGCATTATTGGGCACGAAACCTTAGGTGAAGGTGATATCCAACGCCAGCTGGAGGTTACCATGAGCAATATTGGCCACTTACTCGACTCGGCAAATCCACAAGGGTGCCAACTGGCATCATTTAAAGTGTATGTCCGACACCCAGAACATGTAGCGTTTACCCGCCAGTGGCTGGCAGAGCGTTATCCAAACGTTGAGGCCGTGTTCACCCTTGCTGATGTCTGCCGCAAAGCGCTGTTGGTAGAAATCGAATGTTTCTGCATGTAAGTAGATAAAAGCGAACATTCGGCATGATAATCACTCGATTGCGAAAAATCTGGCAAATAGTAAGTGCAGGGATCAGTTACGCCTTATTCGGACTGGGTGCATTAATAGTGGGGATCTTCTTTCGACTAATGAGCCCCATTACGCTTATTTCCCCCGAGAAAAAACAACGTATGATCCGCTGGAGCATTCACAAAGGGTGTTTAACGTTTATTCGAATGATGCGCTTCTTTGGCCTTATTCGCTATAACTTTGATGTTAGCTCTATGAAGCGTGTCAGGCAGGGCCATATTGTTATTGCTAACCATCCCTCATTAATTGACGTTGTACTGCTGTTAGCTGTAAACGAACAAATGTGCTGTTTTGTTAAAAGCGCGGTATGGCATAACTTTTTCACTGGTGCTTTGGTTAAGCAAGCGGGATTTATTCCTAACGATGCAGAACATGTGTTGCCAATGGCGGCAGCAAAACTGGAAGCAGGTGAAAATCTGCTTATTTTTCCAGAGGGTACACGAACTAAAGAAGATAACATCATCCGTTTTAAACGGGGGGCCGCAAACATGGCTGTAGCCGTGAATGCCGCGATAATGCCAGTTGTTATAGAATGTTATCCAAGGGCATTAAAAAAAGGGGATAAGTGGTATGATATCCCAGAAGGTGGTCCTGAATTTACCCTTTCATCGGGCGACCTGCTAGTGTTGGATGACTGTATTGACAGAACACTGCCAAGACCAAAACAATACAGACAATTGACAAAATTTTTAGAAGAGTATTATAAAAACCGGATTGCTGATGGTCATTCGACTTATCCGGGGACAAGTGGAACGCAACAGTAGTGATATACTTATGAATACAGAAAAAGAACAGATTCTGGCTAAAATCAGAGAAATCCTTGTAGACCTTTTTGAACTGGATCCAGCAGAAATTGTTCCGGAAGCCAGACTTTACGAAGATTTGGATATCGACAGCATTGACGCCGTTGATCTATTGGTTGATCTCAAGAAAACCACCAGTGTTGAAGTATCGCCTGCACAATTCAAGCAGGTCAGAACCATTCAGGACGTGGTTGACGTCTTCGCTGAACTTTCTGCCAAAGCGTAACGTCTAATGAAAAAGGTTTGCCTGGATATCGACATTCCGTTCTTCGATGTCGACGCTTATCGTGTTGTGTGGCATGGCAATTATCCCAAGTACATTGAAATGGCTCGTTGTGCATTGTTGGCAGAAATCGGTTGCCCGTACAGTGTGATGGAAGAACAAGGGTTCTTCTTTCCAATTGTGGATATTCAGGTGAAATACATCAAACCGCTTTTGTTTGAACAAAAGGTGGTCGTGGAAACCTGGCTAACAGAATGGGAAAATCGTCTTAAAATTAGTTATGTAATTAAAGACAGAGACACAGGTGAAGTTCACACAAAGGCCAAAACCACCCAGTTCGCCGTGGCAATGCCTGAAATGTTGACCCAATACGTATCTCCTCCTTTTCTGGTTGACGTCGTGAATGCATGGATAAGTGAAGAATGACAAAAACCTTAGGGAAATGGCTTAACAGTATATTTTTTGTTGGCGGGTTAAGTTGCGCGCTAGGCGCACACGGTACTGAAAATGAAAGCGAAGCTCTGTTGGCGACTGTGTTTCCCTCTGGTTGTCACTTCTCTGGCGAATTTATGCAAAGAAAGGCCCTTGAAGGCCTGCCTGTACCCCTTATGTCCACTGGCGATTTCTATTACTCCTGCGATCTCGGGTTGGTGTGGCACACCAGTGAACCGTTTAAAGACGCCATCTTGTACGTTAATGGCAGTAACAACTTCAGGGCGGATGAAACCGGTGAACTCACTCCGCTAACTGGCACCACTCGCTATATAATGTCTAATATTTTTGTGCGTCTGTTGAAAGGTGACACCAGTTATTTTACTGAAGAGTTTGCAATTTCTTCTGCTGAAAACAACGCTATAGTGATGCGTCCGCACAGCGATATCCTGCGCAGAGGGCTGGATAACATTCATATTAAAAAACAGGCGACTGCAGAAGCAGGTATGTCTTTGGAAATAGCTATTACTGACGCCACTGGCCAGCTTACCAGCGTAAATATCACAGATATTAATGAGTACGCTTTTGAAGGCAAACGCAGTGCTTACGAACAATGCCAAACACTGTATGCCGACACTGCTACATGGTGTCAGGTGTTGCGCTCTCCGGCCCGATATCGAACGCGATAAATAACTATGAATGCGTTATTCTCCAGACTGGTTTTTGTGCTTGTTGTTGTCGCAGGTGTTCTGTTTTTTATCGTCAATACTCACCAAATAAACATCGATACCAATCTAAATGATCTCAACCCGGACAAAGTTAACGACCCGGGTTTGCAGTATGCACTGGACTCCTTAACGGAAAACGTAAGTCAACGGTTTGTCATTGCTATTACTGGCGACTTGGAAACACGAACTCAGGAGGCGACAAAAGCCATTCAGTCGAGTATCAACGCGTTACCAGCACTGACAGTGGTGATGGAAGAGGAAGTGCAAAGTGCTTATTTTTCCGCGCTAACGCCTTATCGCTTTAACTTGCTTACTCCGGCTCAGCAAGAAGCACTCATATCGGGGAATAGTCAGCAAATAGCTGAAGAAGCGCAGCGTAAGCTTTATCAGTTTGGTAATGGCGTAAGACTAGTGCCATTTAACGATGACCCCCTGGGTTGGTATTCAGAGTACCTTTTATCAGGGTTGGACGACATGAATGGGGAAGAGGGTGAGGAATTGCCGGCTTCTGTTAACACCTTCTCAGTGATGTTCAACAACTACCCTGCCAGTTTGTCAGAGCAGGAAGCTTTATATCAACAAATCAAAGAGATCGAAGCGCAAGTTGAAGCGCAATTTGATGTGGATATATTGCACTCGGGTATGTTCTTTTTTGCAGTGGATTCTGCCCAGTCAGCGAAGTCAGATATTCAGCTTATTGCGATAGGTTCGGGTGTGGGCGTGCTTGTTCTGATGTTGTTGGTGTTCAGGTCGTTGTTGCCCTTAATGCTATCTCTTACATCAATCGCCATTGGTGTGGGGTTTGGTGTATTGGCCAGTATTGCTGCATTTGGCTCGGTGCACATACTTACCATCGTTTTTGGCGCAAGTTTGATCGGTATCGTTGTGGATTATTCGCTGCATTACTTCTACCACTTTTTATCCCAAAGCGATGAACATCAACAACCCCACAGCGAGAAAGCGAGTACCTTATTCAGAGCAATGTTATTAAGTGTTGTTACATCTCTGGTGGGTTACGGGGCGCTGAGTTTGTCTGAACTCACTATTCTAAAAAAGATAGCTTTGTTTTCCTGTTCCGGCCTGGTAATGGCCTGGTTGAGTGTCATGATCTTCGGGCCATTTATAGTAAAGCGTCCTATTGAAGCCAGACAAACCTTGTTATCCGGTCTTATCAACCTGATGCAAAAAATCTTTGCCCGCCGGCCAGCCTTGCTGGCTGTAGGTGGCGTTGTTGTAGCAATTGGGTGTGGTGTATTTATCTTTACCGGTAATACTGCGGTGAATGATGATCCGCGCCGTTTTTTCCACGTGTCACCAAGCCTATTGCAGCAGGAACAAGATGTCGCTTCACTGACTCAGGTGTATGAACCAGGGCGATATTTACTTGTTCGCGGTGACACTCCGCAGGATATTTTTGATGCGCTGACTTCCCTGTATGAAGTATTGGAAGACGATAGCCAAGGCTTGTCGAGCATTCTTGACTGGTTGCCCTCACCTAAAGAGCAGCGAGAAAATTACGTCTTGCAAGGCTCTTTGTACGCGAGCGGCGGCGCGCTTGATGAGTTTTCCGGTAAGCTCGGTATGCCTGATAGCACTTTTGATGCAGTAAAAAGGCAATATACAAATGCTGAGAATAGCGTCATTAGCTTTTCTGACCTCATGGAACAATTGCCATCGTTACCGCCATTGTGGATAGCCCATGACGGTGGCCTGTACAGCTTCGCTTTGATTAAGAAAAACAGCAATCTTGCTAGCATTGAAACCGCCAGTCAGAGCGTTACGAATGTCACGTATGTCAATACACTGGCCAATGCATCTCAGGCCTTGCAGCAGCAGCGGGAAGCAGGGACAAAACTGTTAGTGCTGGCTTATGGGCTTATTGCATTGCTGTTATTACTCTATTATCGCAAAGTGTCTGCTGTCATGTTGTTACTGGTACCTGCAGCGGCGAGCCTGATAGCGGTGGCGATGGTTTTGGCAATGGGGCAGGCGCTGACCATATTCCACGTGATGGCGTTGTTCTTAGTCCTTGGGCTGGGTATGGATTATATTATTTTCGCCAAAGAAATGGCTAACCAGCGCCGCACAACACAGCAGGCAATTCTGTTATCGGCAGTGACCAGTTTACTGTCATTCGGTTTGTTGGCGTTTAGTTCCATGCCCATTGTCCAGGCATTTGGAAGTATTATTCTTATTGGAAATACCATTAATTTTATTGCAGCAATTAGCCTGTTTAATGGTGATGAAGTAAAGCAGGAAGACAACACCTATGTCAGATAAAAAAAGAGTACTGGTTACCGGTGCCAGTAGTGGAATTGGTATGGCTACGGCTTACAAATTAGCCGAACAAGGGTTTGCCATAGCCGTACATTATCGCAGTGGAAAAGACGCCGCCGAGAAAGTGGCTAAAGATATTGCTGAATCGGGTGGCGAAGCAAGTACCCTGCAATTTGACATTGCAGACAGAGACGGTACAAGGGCAGCTATTGAAGCGGATATCGAAGCACATGGTGCTTATTATGGTGTGGTATGTAATGCTGGTGTGACTCGTGACACGGCATTTCCCGCCATGACCAGTGAAGAGTGGGACGGCGTGGTACACACAAACCTGGATGGTTTTTATAATGTACTGCATCCCACTATTATGCCAATGATCCGCCTGCGCAAAGGTGGACGGATAGTCACCTTGTCGTCCGTTTCCGGTCTGATGGGGAACCGCGGTCAGACAAATTACAGCGCATCAAAAGCCGGTATTATCGGTGCAACAAAAGCGCTTGCCATTGAGCTTGGAAAACGGAAAATTACCGTTAATTGTGTGGCGCCCGGCGTTATTGAAACCGGTATGATT
Source organism: Alteromonas sp. AWQ4_252 (assembly GCF_056158205.1). NCBI lineage: Bacteria > Pseudomonadati > Pseudomonadota > Gammaproteobacteria > Alteromonadales > Alteromonadaceae > Alteromonas > Alteromonas sp. AWQ4_252. Next base: position 967,257 of record NZ_JBSWSV010000001.1, read on the forward strand.
GAAGGCGCTATTGCCGATGAAGCGAAGAAAATGATTCCCTTAGGCACCTTTGGGCACGTCGATGATGTGGCCAATACCATTGGCTTTCTTATCTCTGACAGTGCCAAGTATATTACGCGCCAGGTTATCAGCGTAAACGGCGGCATGTACTAAATTACCCTTAATCTACAACATTTGGAAAACGGAGTTTCTCATGAAGCACCTATTAATAGCAGTGACAGCTTTAGTGCTGTCTTTCTCAGCCCATGCAGCAGTTGACAGTCAATATCAGGATTTGGCTGATATGATTTTATCCGGTGATATGAAGCAACTAAAAGTGGCTTCAAAGAAGATTTATGACAACAAAATCTCCGACCCTGCATTATTGGATATTGCAGCAGAAGTACTGTTGAAAAAATATCCTGACGTATATGCGTCAGATGTGGACACTCTCGCCTGGCTATCCAGAGCTATTGGCGCCTCTGAAAATGGTCGTTACTACAGTGCGTTGTCTGAAGTAGTAAATAAAACGGAGTTTGATAAGTTAGAACGTCACGCCGATAAAGCGTTGGATATGCTACCTGGAGAAGAGGGCGAGCAATATGTGGCGGGCATGTATCAACTGCCTGAAGGTATTTATGAAAAAGAAGCGGCTTCAAGCCTGGTGGTTCGGTTGAAGTCTCTGATGCTAGCCGGTGACTTGAAAAGCTTGAAACAGGCTGCGAAAGAGATGGTCAGCACCCGTACTAAAGATCAAATGCTGGCTGATATAGCGGCTGAAATTTTGCTAGAGAATTACGCCACAGCACAAAAGCATCAACTTGATACCTTTGCATGGTTGAGTAATGCCATCGGCAGTACTGGCTCAGCCCGATATACCGAAGCTTTGCGGGAAATTGAAGAAAACAGCGAATTTAGAAAACTAAGACGGTACGCTGAAGCGAATCGGGAGAAGCTGGCAGAAGAAACAGTTGACCAGTATCAGCGGGGCATGTTTGACGAACCGCTTCCGGATTATGCATATTGATGTTCTGACGGTAAAAAACTTTTACCCAAGTGTGAATGATTTGAAGGAGCACAATCTTGCTCCTTTTTTATTTCCACAAAACCTGCACTTATCGACGCTCGCAAGCTACTACCGGCCAATACCCCTAAGATTTTATACATTGTTGAAGAATTATTTCCCATTGTCTGGCATTTAATATAAATATGTGATGTTATCTCATTTCTTTTTAATTGAGAGAAAATATACAACCTTTGAATACACATTTTAAACAATATTAGTAATCATCTTATTGCAACAGAATGTTAAGGGATAAATTATGTTCACCGAAGAAATGGTATATACCGCATTACAAACATGGTGCGATAACGTGGTAAAAGTAGGCAAAGTGCATGCAGAAGGAGGTGATGCCAAAGCCGTTGCCAATCAGGTGCTATCTGATCATTATGATTATGACAATGGCAAAGTGCTGTTTAAACCTACACTGACTTTTGGCCAGCAAACATTCCGCACCACTAAAGAAGGCGCTCTGTCGTATTTCGTAGGTGGTAACAGCGACTATCCTGACGATGGTGGTTTTAAGCTAAAACCCTGGGTGAAAGTATGGTACAGCAAGGAAGATTTCATTCTTAATGATAACCTGGCTATTGTGCAGTGTAACGTGCACTTTATAGGTTCTGACGACAGTCATATTTTCGTAAACAAGAGCTTTGTCTTTAAGCTGTGTGATGATGGCAAGGTAAGAATTATACTGCATCAATCTTCACTACCTTATCAGCCGTAACTAACAAGCTGAAATCAGAAAGGCGGAAAGCCGCCTTTCTTCAAGAGCTATTAGCCTTACCTGAAGACAAACATTTTAATGAGAAAGGCCAATGAAATGATAAAAAAGACAACTCCAAACCAGCGCCCCTTAGGCTTGTTTTTTTGCGCCTGATTCTCGTCTTTGGTTGTTTCGTTCGATGAAGGTTGTTTTTCAGGTTTAGGGTCTGTAGAGGAGGATTGTTTAATTAAGGAAAGCTCATTTCCGTTGAGGTCGGCTACCTGCAAAAACAAATTCTGATTTTCTTTGTATAAACGCAACTCAATTCTTGGCTCGCCGGCTTTAGCTGGTTTTATACCCTCAATTTCAAAAACCCCAAGTGCAGTTGTATCTTTCACTTTTTCCCCGTTACCTTTGAACAATCGTACAGAAATAGCTGATTGATTGTCTTCTGCTGTCGAGAATTCCTGTTTGAAAGGGGTAGATAAATCGGTACCTTTATCAACCATTGGAGTAAAAACTCCACCCAGAGTCTCTATGCCAATCGCTTCACTAAGGGTGCCATCGGATGCAAGCGCTAAATTACTGTCAATGAGCAGCTTGATAGGTTTGATATTGACTGATGTTTCCTGCGTGCTCGTGAGGGTTAGAAATAAATCACCTTTTTTGTCGGGGTTTCTTACATCAGGGAGCCCGTAATCGCGTAATTTAAGAACTTGTCCATCCTGGTAGGCTGGTTTCATCTGTAATTGAACTGTCACTTCGCCGGGGGTGGTGTAGGTAAATTTCTCTGATGTACCCCATAATTTATCGCTGACCTGCACGGTGGTATGGAGATCCAGACCATCAATGCGATGGTGATTGTCAGCAGGCATATCAATATGTACATATAAATCACCCGCCGGCTGGTCGCCAATGCCGGGCTTGCCTTCTCCTTTTAGCCTTATGCGTGAGCCATCAGTAACACCTGCTGGAATTCGAACCCGAAGCACACGCTGTTGTGCGCCCTGAGGGACTTTGATGTCGACTTCCCGACTCTCAAAAGACTGGGCCAGGGTATACGCCAGCTTGTAGGTAATATCCAAGCTGTCGCTTGGTGATTGTCGTTCCTCCCTTGGGGCAGATTGAGGTGACTCGGTTTGTTTACTGTCCGGGAATTTGGCATCGATAATGGAATTCAGGGTAAGCTTGTCGCGGCCAGTGGTTAATGCAGCGGCTTCAATCATTGTATGACGCTCAGAGGGAGTGAGTGCTTGCTCTCTGGACTGATATTTAGACAGGCTGACGATCCACTGATGAAATGCTTTTTGCTGCGAAGAGGTATTGGCTACTTTTGTTTCAATTTGACTAATTAAAGCCTCAAGCTCTTCAGAGGATAATTCGACCAATTCAGCTAAGGCCGTGAGCATTACTCTGTCCTGAGGTAACACTTCACCTTGTTGCAAAAAGCAGGCTTCTATTTTATCCACAACCGGAGTAAGTTCGGCCCGAAAGCTCACGTCACCAGCCACAAAAGTTTCAGTGGTATCATCCTGAATGTTTTCAGCAGTAGACTTACTGGCAGATTTAAGCGCCGTAAGCATGTCTGCCGCATTCTCGAAGCGATTTTCCTTACGTTGCTCCAGTGCTTTTACAATGATGGCATTTATGTCATCACCAAGGTTGGGCTGATAAGTCTTTGGATCCTGAAAGCGACCCTCCGGTAATGTTCCGGTTAGCATTCGGTATGCCACCACGCCTACGCTGTAAATGTCACTTCTGGCATCTACGTGTTTAGCACTCTGACGTTGTTCTGGCGCCATGTAATTTCGGCTTCCCATACCAATACCACTGTAACTAATATCTGAATTAGGCGCTTTAGCAATACCAAAATCACACAGTTTCACATCGTTATGCGTATCAAGCAGAATATTTGCCGGTTTGATATCTCTGTGTACTAACCCTGCTTTGTGAACATCTTCTAAGGCAATTAGCAACTGCTCTAGGAATACCAGGGCTTGTGGTACAGGTAGTGACTTTGGGCGGGACTCTGGGTCGAGTTCTGAAATAACCGATACGTCGGTATCGTCTGTTCCCAGCAGGTTTCTCAAAGAGCTATTGAGATAAGGCATTACATAGTACGGAACGCCAGTTTCTGTTTCGTCAAAATCGTAGACGTCTACAATATAAGCGTTGCGGCTCAGTTGGCGCAGCACTTTTGCTTCATTTAAAAATCGGGTACGCAATACTTCGGAGGCATCAGAGGCGGTGCTGGTAGCCTGATTTGCCAGGTTTTCGTCCTTTATCTGGAAAACCTTGATGGCCACTTTCTCTCTCAATCGAGGGTCTTCAGCTAAGTAAACCGCACCAAATCCCCCTGAGCCTAGTTCCCTCTCTACTTTGTACTTGCCGATTTTGTCCATAATGACTACTTATCTTTTCTGACTACTGCACACTGCCTGTCAATAATATGACCTAAAGTCTGGTTAATATCAAACCACCATCTGATCAAAATTTGCGCGCAAAAAGAAGTTAATATACTCTACTTTGGTATAAAAAATACGCAGATCCTCTTATAGCCAAATTCAAAAGGACAGGTTGGGCGTGGGTGGTATGAATTCAATTTATTGTAGTGCGTTTCCAAAAACCGCTAAAACGTTTTTGCGGCAGCTTTTTCTGTTAGCGTGCATGATAATGTGGGGTGGTACCTTGCCCGTTTGGTCGGCGCCAGATGTTGCGCAGACAACGGCTTCTCCCCCTGCCATTGATACCGTCGCATTTGCTGGCATCACGTTTTTAGGAGGAAAACAGGATCTTGATATTCAGTATCCGCTGACCTCTTCGGTAGTAAAAAGCAGTAATCTCAACGCAATGCTCTATCAGGCGATTGCAAATAAGCCCCCCCGCAACATGACAGTGTCAGCCAGCAGCCTCGACAAAGACGACGGCCACAAATATGCCATCAGTATGCTGATTGATAGCGAAGCTGTATCACAAGAACAAGTAGTCTTATCTAAGAAAAAAGCTTTTCCTTGGTGGGTGCAGATATCCGCACAATTAGTGATATTTGATGTTAAGGCATCTCAGCTTGTGTATACCAAAACCTTACCTATTCTTCGGTGCACAGACATTGCCAGCAAGCCGCCATCTGATGATGAAATTTCACTGCAGGTGAAGGCAATGCTGACCACTGATGTGTGTGGTGACCATCAGGGCCTTATTCAATACTTTGCCGACGCCTTGCATCAGGCACCTGCGCCAGCAAAGGCCAGTTTGGTTCAGTTTGCTGTCTCTGACGTTGTGATAGGCGACAAGGCCTTGCCTTATTTACCTGACCGGCTCAAGGGCAGTGGTCTTGATGTATACAAACGTTATGTGGCCAACCAATTAACAAAAGCCTTGTCGGAAACACAGAATATAGCAGTGCAGCCTTTCACGGCAGATCAGTCGGTACTGCAAATGCAAGGGCGCTTTTTCGGTGGTGAGCAAACCTATCAGCTCACGCTACCAAAGCCATATTACAAGGTTGCGTTTACCTTGCGAGGGTTCAAAAAAGTCCCCTATAGTAAGAATAAAGCCGGAGAATCAAATTACTATGGCGTGTTTAGTGAATTAGCGGTGGTGAAGAATCTTAAGCGGGGCGATGAGGAGGTCTTCCGCCAACAACTGAAATACGTTACCAATGAGAAGCTACCAAGTGGTTTCCTATCCCATGAGGAATGGCATTTCTTTGACACCAACCTATTGTCGTTAATTTATAAAGCTAACACCGAAATTTACGACGACCGTACCGATTTCATGAAAACACAAGGTTTTGATCGCAGTCAGCAAAGGGCCTTCTTCAAACAATTCGATAAACTCAAGGAGGCGTACGCATCGTGCCGTTTATAAGATTCAGTCTGCTACTAGTATGTGTATTACTGGCTTCTCACAGTGTCGCCAGGGAAGTGCGTATAGAAGGGTATTCTATCCTGACTAGCTCGAAAATCAGTGATGCAGACAAGGAACAGCAAGTTGCAGAGGCGCTGTATCAGGCCGTGCTCGACTATTACGGCGACACTGACCCCAATATGCTGACTTTTATTGAGGAAAAAATTCCCAAAACACTGATGCAAAAGAACATCGCAAAACTGATAAACGACTATCGGGTAGACCAAGGCTATGACGATAAAGGTCAATGGGTGACAGATGTGGTAGCCAGTTTCAAGAAATCAGACTTTGAAAAGCGCTTACAAAAACTGGCGTCTTCGCAACAGGCTATCACTTTAGTTGTGGTGGAGTTTGTAGGAGTGAATGAAAAACGCTTACCAGCCGCGTCCAACTCTTTTTCCCTCCCACTAACAGCAGCATTGGGAGGTGGGAATATTGAGGTTTCTACACAATATGATGAACTATCAGACCGCACTGGCGGCATGTTTAATTACGCTTTAATGGAAAAAGAATATGTCGACAGGGGAAACGTGGCTGCAGCGCCTCTAAACGCCGCAGCCAAAGCTAAGGCCGGTGGCGCAAAAGCTTTCAGTGCTATTGTGACTCACACCCTGATATTCAGCGGCATAGATACACTCAGGCCGGATATCCATCAGGTAAAGTTGAATAGCACGGCTGTCATTATCGATGCATACACTAATGACAAAACCACACTTAACGTTTCAAATACTTTAGGTGAAGGCGAAACAAAACAAATAGCGACCCAGGCGGGAATTAATATCGCATCAAGAAAACTAGCGGGAAAAATAAAAAGTCACTTTTTACAAATGCTGTAATTCAGAGGATAGGGAACATGTTGAAAGTTAAAATAGGTGCAGTTGTTTTGGGCTTGTCCTGTTTGGCGGGCTGCCAGTCTACCGAAACCATGATTAAAGAAACGCTGGTGGTTATTACCGGTGAGAGTGACACTAACGTTAGCGAAGCCAACCTGGCCGAGCGATTTACTATCTCGCCGGGACTGGCGGTAGCGGACCCGTTACTCGGGGCTTATGTTACCTCGTTGATGTCCATCATGACTGCCCAGGAAATCTGGCTCAGAGCTGTTGGTAAAGCTGAATTGGCAGCCGAAATGGAAGAAAAGCGCACCGCGCTGGAAAACGGCGATACCTTAGACAGCGACGTGCTGGACAGCATCAACGCGCTGAGCCAGGAAGCTAAAGACGTATTGGCAGCAGAGAAAGCCGAAGAAGACAAATTGAGTCGTGAGAACCGTATTTTATTTGCAACGGGTTTTGTACCCTATTACATCGGGGTTAAGCAGGCAAAAGACGTTACTGAAGTCGCGCCGTCTTACTCTAAAAGCCTGGCTAATAATGCCATGAACGTAAAAATGATCGACCGCAATATGATGCAACTAAACGCTGTGACTGAAATCATTCGTACCAGCCCTGACTACCTTAACACCCTGTATGAAACCACTTCTTTGGTATATGAATATTCTCAGGATCAAGGCATAGACGTACCGTCAGATATGGAAGCATTAAACGATGCTGCTGAAATGAGCCTGTAGAAAATATGAAGCTGTCAGGATGGTGCGCCACTGGATTAGTTCTGCTCCTTGTATTGTCGCAAGTTAGCAGCGCTGCGCCTATGCCCAGTCTGGTGGTGATTGGCGTTGGCGGAGAAGAAGGAACGATTGCCTCCAGTGCGCCAATTTATAAACGAGTCACCACGGCCATTGTTGATCAAATGCGCGGTCGTGGTTTTTCTACTTATGCCGCTTCCGAATTACTGGGAAGTACTGTGACAAGCAAGCAGGGTTATCATGGGCTCGATCTCACTGCGCTGGTGCGTACTATTCAACACCAGCCGGTTGATATCATGGTTGAATTTGCCATCCATCTTTACCTGGAAGAAAACCCATCGAAAACAGCCAATGCAGTACGGGCCCGTTTAGCAGGGCGGTTAATTTACATTAATACCGGAGAATCTCTGGGCGCGTTTGACACAGAGGCGTCAGAATACTGGATGGTTCCTCTCGACTGCGAAGGTGTATGCCTGTCTGAGTCAGTGGGCGAATATTCCCGCTGGCTGGCAGACGAGCTTGGTGCGGTGCTGGCGGAGATCCTCGATGATGAGGTAAGTCGCCCTGACTTCACGTTTAAGTATCAGGTTAATGTAGTCCGCTTCACTGACGCGGATAAACAGCATTTTGCCGAGCAACTGGCCAACCATAAGAGTGTAGTGAGCCTGAGAAATTACAAAGCGCTGGGTTTCATTGTGAGTTCACGAACAGGCAGAGATGACATCACCAAAGCACTAAGAGGCATTGCCGCGAGGTGGCCTCAAGGTTTAATTGTAGAGCAAACGGGTAACGTACTGACGGTTAGCGTACCGGCAACAACCCCCGAAGCCGAGTCAACACCGCTGGATATTGAAAGTATTTTTCAATAATCGATTTTTGTCTCAAAGGTTTTCATAACACGCATTGTATAACGGTAACGCGCAGCTAAAGGAATAAGAACATGGTGGCGGCCCATCGCAGAATGTATGTAGTACACTATTTACTTAGGGTTGTGTTGTGCATGGTGATGAGTGCTACGGCGCTTTGTGCACAACAGATACAAGCCAGCGACTTTCAGGCGCAGCCAGAAAACGGTGAAGTGCCCGTTATCATTTTGCTTAAAAGTAACCCCGAAGCCTCCCAGGAGCGAGGTAACGAAGGAGGTTGGCTTAACCTGCAGGACTATATCAGTCAGGTTCAGCAGGAATTTACCAAAGAACAAGGCTGGGTGAACTTCAATGAATTAGTTAAATTCAAGCACGTGCCTGCTGTGGCAAAAAGCGTTTCAGCAGTCGAGCTTAAACAAATACAACAATCAAACTTAGTTGCAGCCGTATATGAAGACAGGTTTAACACACCTTTATTAGCAAACAGCTATGAATTGATTGGCTTGTCACGCATTCCCAACTTTTCTCATAAAGGGAAAGGATATGCGGTAGCCATTGTAGATTCAGGCGTAGAAAGCTCTCACCCCTTTCTACAAAACCGGGTACTTGATGGCGCCTGTTTTTCTTTCAATAATTCATGCCCAGGAAACCAAAAGCGCGCTTTTGGTGTGGATGCGAGTCAGCCGTGCATAGGCAATACAGGCTGCTTCCACGGCACCCACGTGGCGGGCATTGTCGCAGGCGCCCAGGCTGAGTTTACAGGTGTTGCTCCACAAGCGAACTTATTGGCAGTTAACGTATTCTCTGTTGCTGGACAGCGTATGGGTTCACGAGATTCAGATATTATGCAGGCCTTAGAGTGGGTGTATGACAATGCTGAAAAACACAATATTGCTGCAGTGAATATGAGTTTAGGAGGCGGCCGTTTTACCCAAACCTGCAACGACTCGCCTATCAAACGTTTTGTTGATTTGCTTGCTGAAAAAGAGGTGGTAACCGTTGTCGCCGCTGGAAACGAGGGCTTTACCGATGCAGTCGCCAGCCCGGCATGTATAACAGAGGTGCTTACGGTTGGGGCAATCGACCCTGTGGGTCACATTTCTACTTATTCCAACAGTTATTCAGCGCTGGATTTAGTTGCACCAGGTAGCGAAATCAAGTCTTCGGGGCTGAATGGGCGCTATGTCGTATCATCCGGCACATCAATGGCGGCACCACAAGTGGCAGGTGCTATCGCAATGTTAAAATCAGCATTTCCCAATGCCACCGCCGAGCAGCTTTCACGTGCTGTTAAACATGGAAAGCCATTTTCAGACCCACGCAACGGGTTACAAACCGTCTCTTTATTCGTACCTGCAGCTATTCAATATCTTGAAAAGCAGGGCACAGTAACACCGCCAGACTCCCGACAGTCGCCCCCACCAGACAAGCAGCCAGTGTGCGAAACAAGGGTGGGTGGCATCATCATCGAAGACACGACAGAAGACTGTCAAACTAACGGAGACAATTTCCAATGGTAACGAAATGGTGTAAAGGATTGGCCCTATTGTTGACCCTGAGTGTTGTGGGTTGCAGTAATGATGAACCCTCTGCCTGCGAACAATACCCTGACGTATGCGCTGAGCTGGAGAGTCAATCTCCGGTAAACGTTATCGTCACGCTGGCGATGGGAGCAGACGAACAAGCATTCACGCGTTGGCTGGAAAGTAAAGATATTGCCGTTCTGGCTTCGTTTGAAGCAACCGGGCAAATGCTGCTGGAAGTAGATAAATCAGCATTTTCTGAATTGAGTCAGCACGAACATATTGAAAGCATACAGAAAGATAAATTTTATCCTCGCTAAGGAGGGCAACGTGATGAGTTTACTACGTAAGAGTACGCTGATATTGCTAATGGCGGGTTTGACAGGTGCTGGTGGGTGTAACGTGACAGAACAAGAGGAGCCTGAGCCGACTCTTTTACTAGAGCCAGCCACACCCGATTATAACGGCTTCCAGCTTGCGCTTTTGGCTCAGGGGAATTTAATGCTGGTGGAGCAAAACGGTTTTCTCTGGCCAGCTCATGCGACCGACACAGCGTTGCTGGAAAGTTTTCCTCCGCAAATGCACGTGACTGCCTATCACAGTGATCAGTCGGCGACGTATTTTATCGATGAAATTTATGCCCCAAACCATGTCTCAGACGAAAATTATCAGGCTGATGTTTATATAAAGAGCCAGTGGACGCCGGTAAAAAGTTTTCGGCTTAACCATTTGACCTACGAATATCAAACCGATAGCAGTGATGTTTGGCAGCCTGTATCGCCAGAATCTGTTCGCTTTTCAAAACGATAAAGGAAAAGGATTTGTACCATGCATCTTTGTTTAAAACTCTTTGTGCTGGGTGTAGCAAGCCTGGCAGGGCAACTACAGGCCGCAGATCTTAAGCCTGCAACAGATTTTCCCTCAAGCGAATTTTTTGAACCGGTAAAGCAAAATGAGCTGGGTTTTGACTATGGCGCTAAACTTGTTATCGGTGCTGCCGAGTTCGAGAAAATGCGTGACTTCCCCCAAACCAGTGATTTATACAAACTAAGTGAGCGCATTGGTGCCGTATTTATGGATGGTCGACCTATGTGCAGCGGAAGCTTAGTCGGGCCCGATCTCTTCCTTACCAACGAGCATTGTGCATTTTCAGGCGGTAAGCAAATTCCGCTGTCGAAGTATTTATTTAGTTTTGACTACTATGTGGATGACTTAAAGCATGTCTCAGGCAAGCCGCTGTTCCGGGCAACCGAGCTTGTTGCTTACAATGCACAGCTCGACTATGCGTTGTTCCGACTCGACCAACCCATCGGCGAAAAACTTGGCTGGCTTGCTCTTGAACGAAATGACAAGGCTACTATGAGGGCCAACAGTGTAAGAATAATCCAGCATCCCAAGGGCCGCTCGAAAGAAGTAGTACTCAAAAATACTGGGTTATATAAGGAATTTTTAAACCGTGGGTTGGTGCATTATTTTGCTGATACAGAACCCGGTTCAAGCGGTTCGCCCGTATTCACTGCCACGGGGGATAGCATAATTGCATTGCACCATTCGGGTATCACAAATAAGGAAGGTCAGGCGATGATTAACGAAGGTATTTCTGCTGCGCGAATATTTGCTGAGATAGGCAGGTTTTTGCCCGCTTCGAAACGGGATCGCAGAGCCGAGACACCGCAGCAACCGCCGGCAACGCCACCTGCCGAGGGCAACTCGCGCTCACGCCGAGCAACCCCTGTATCGCCCCAACCACAGGAACCTGTACCCAGGCAACGGCAGCCTGCACCGGCACCGTCTGCGCCTAAGGTAACAAATTGCGAAGGTAAAGGAATGGCCGTTACCGATGAAAATGGAAACGTAACCTGTGTTGAGTGGTAAATGCACAAGTTAAGTTTGCTTTTATCAACATTATCGTAAAAAATGGCGAATAAACAAGCAGCAAGAAACGAGTGCTTGTGTATGGAAACGTTGTTGCGCAGGGCAGTAAAAATAAAAAATGAATAAGCGTATAAAAAAACTGGGTTCGGGCAGGCTACTACTCATTGTCTTATTGATGATATCCGGGAGCCGGGTGTTGGCGGCGGAGCGCTGGCAAATTGTGGTGCTACCCGACACAACCTACACCTCGTCTTCTGAGTTGCTGCCTGTACACCATACTCTTAGCAGTCGGTTGGTCAACGCCATGACATCAGCCGATTTCGACGTTATTTCAAAAGAAAACCTGCGTTTACCCAATTGTATTCAGGACGATTGTTCCACCCTCACCGATCAAAAAATTCAGCAAATTGCCCGCAGTTCCGGTAAAGAAGTCAACCTGGCGTTGCTATATCAAATTCGCGCCATTGAACAACCGGGAAGAGCCGTTAATAAATGGCAGTTTAATTTAAGTGGCCGACTACTTGACCTGGAAACCGGTGCACATGTGGATGGGTTTGAAACGGAAGGGCGATTTACTGAAACATCAATAGATTGTGAGGGCGTTTGTTTTTCCGACTGGTTGACAAAAAATGCCGGTTATCTCGCCCAGGACCTGGGGGCGGTATTGTCTGAGAAGCTGGATGCCATTCCCAGACGCTTCCGCTACAACCTTCATATTTCGTCTTTCACACCCTCTGAAGTAGTACAAATAGACCAATATCTTAAAGAACTACCAGGCTATATAGCCGACAGTTTGCAAAAGGATTTTAACGCTCGCCCACAACTGTTACATCAGGTGATGGACCGCCATATTCGTTACGTCTCGCTTCAATCCGGGTCTGACTTGCGCAACGATATCGAGCGCTTTATTTCAGACAAAGGTATTCCCATTGATGTGAGTTATTCCCAGACGGCACGACGCTTCGATCTCAATCGTTCAACCTTGCCGTTTTTGTGGGGTTACATTGCCGCAATTTTGCTCATTGTTGTTTTGTTTTACGGCACTTACTTTTTATTGCAACGACAAAAGCACGGTCGGGTATTGGGTAAGTACGCCAGCGAAGGGCAAGCACAGCAGTGGCTGGACTATTTCAAGCAGGCAAAATCGCCTTTGGTTCCACAACAAAAGCAATGGTTCGAAGAAGAAAAGTTGTGGCTGGGTAAAATTAGCGAAGCAAAACAGCTTAGCGAGCAGGCCTGGTTACTGGCTGATCAACACAAGTACGAAGACGCCCAGGAAAAAATTGAGGCCGCATTGGCGCTAAACCGAGACGACAAAGAAGCCTTAGCACTAAAAAAACATATTGTGGATTACAAGCGGGGCTTTGAGCGCTTGCAACTCGCAGAATCTGAAATTGAAACCCATCCTGCTTCAGCTCTACCCATTTTAGAGGAGGCGAAAAAGCTTAATCCTCGCCTTGAGAGTAAAATTGTGCCGCTGGAGAAACGTTGCATTCAATTGATGCATGAAGGTCTGGGGCGAAATGCCATTGAAGAAGCCAGGTCAGCACTTGATCACGGAAATATTTATCAGGCTTATGGCATTATCGACAGCTCGTTATTGAAAATTGCCGGCTTGAACTCTTTTCTTAAGGAGAAGGCTGAATTAATTGCCTTGCGTGAGGAGTTGTCTGCACAGGTGTCTGTACTAAGCGGCGCATTGCAAGGTGGTGGCGCACTTGCAGGACACTATTTCTACACCGATAGTGAAGTGCAAATCGGGCGCACAGCCGGGCAAAGTGATACTACCCTGGTGATTGGTTTTAAGCGCATTTCACGAACCGGTAAGCAAACCCGCATTGTTCGTCAGGACAGACAGTATTTTATTGAAGACTTAGCCAGTACAAACGGCACCCATTACAACGGCCAAACCCTGGCACCTTTTAGTCGGGTTAAGTGCACCTCTGGTGGCTGCCTTTTACTCGGGAGCGGTGTGCAAAATGCCACTACAGGCGCCTGCCAAATAGATACTATCCTGCCAGAACACATTAACGGGTGCATGGTAATGAAGTTAGCTCACTCGGTGGTTCGCTTTATTGACGATACCAACATGGGGCAAATGTGGCCGTCAATGGATGAAGATATGAGCAAGCGTTGGGTGTTATTCGACAGTGAAATACCTCTGGGGATGAATAAAGAGGGACAACTTAGTATTGCGATTGATTCAACATCTAAACAGTTGGCGACACTCAGTTTCAATGAGCGCTATTTCATTGAGCCTGCAACGTGTCATCCGGAGCAATCAGAGGTGTTCATAAATGGGCAGTCCGTGCATGGCAAGGTACCGGTGTCGCCCGGAGTTGTTATACACATTGGCGGAGAATCATTGCAATTTGAGGAGTGCCAGTAATCATGCCTGTGACTGTGGTAAGTCGGACTGATGTGGGCAAAGTCAGAAAGAATAACGAAGACGCATTCTGGTTTGCGACCTTACCTGAGCCCTCTTCCTGCGTACTTTCTTTGGTCAGTGACGGCGTAGGGGGGAAGGAATTCGGCGAAATTGCCAGCGCGAAGACGTGCCACGTCTTCGAGGAATTGGTGAACTCGAATAAGCTGAAAATGGCTGCCGACCCGGATATGCGGGGGCCGATGCTCGATATGAGCGCGCGTCGGGCTCATCAGGAAATTTCTGCTATGGGCCGGGAAAACAAAGAATATTCTGGCATGGCATGTACCCTGGTATGTGTTTTGGCCGATAGTGAAAACGTGGGTTGGGTTTGTGTTGGTGATAGCCGCATTTACCATTGGCGTGACGGCACGCTGTCACAAGTTACCGAAGATCAAACCGTGGCGATGGCATTGTTAAAAGAAGGGCGGATCGAGCCAGGCGATGTCGCCACTCATCCTGACAAAAATACGCTCATGTATTGCCTTGGAGTTGAAGGCGTAAATAATCCTATTGCCCCAGATAGCGGCTTGTTTAGCTGGCAAACTGGTGACAAAGTATTATTGTGCAGTGATGGCCTTACAGACATGGTCGACGACAATACCATCGCCGCGTTATTAAAGCAGTCACCGAACCAGGCTCTGGATTCGCTTATTGAGGCGGCACTTGGAGCTGGAGGTAAAGACAATATTACTGTGTCAGTATTAGAAAATACTGACTGAGTTGTACATAAGACGGGCAGCGCAGCGACAATGTTTCATAAGCAACACTGTGGAATGTGAACGTGGCAAGGTATCCAAATTTAACAATTTGTATGCGATGGAAGAAAATCTGCCTGATATTTTTATAAATGCTGGTAGTGAAGAACACATTATTTAAGGAACCATTATGCGTCACTTATTCAAAACCCTGGCTTTAACGCTTACCCTCGGCCTCTGTGCCGTTCCAGCAACCGCAGCGGACAACCCCAATTTGCTAGTGATGGGCGAAGATGCCGATGAAGATTCAGTACCCAGAAACAGCCGCGTGTTTAAGCGGGTCGTAAATGCGCTGCAAAGCCAAATGAACTATTACAGTTTCGATGTGTACGATGAAACTTACGTCACCATGGACAATTTCAAACAAGGCCGGGTAAGACGCACCGACGCAGAGTTGTATGACATTGCCCGTTCCGTGAAGCGCCCACCCATCGATGTGGTTGTTGTATTCACCATGTATGCCAGTGCGCAAAAGAAAGATTACACCACCAAAGTGAAAGCGCGTATTGAAGGGCGAATGATTAACGCGAAAACTGGTAAGTTTGTAGATAACTTCGAAGTGGATAGCGGTAAATTCTGGAATGCACCCAATGAGTGTAACCGCGAATGTATCCTTGAAACTGTGGGTGACAAGGCCAAAATCCTGGGAGATGAGCTTGGTTCAGTACTGGCTGAAAAACTCGACTGGTTAGTGGAGAGTAATGGTTCCGGTAGCGGTAAAGATCGCAGTGCAACTAACGGAATGGTGACTGACTATTACCTGGTGTTCGATGGATTCAGTGCCGAAGATTTTATGGACATTGAAGAATACCTGGTTATTTTCAGTGGTTATGATTCCCACCGCCCTACTGAACAGCGCCATACCCGAACTGAAGTAATGTATCGCTCAAGTATTGGTACTGCTAAGTTAAGCCGCAACCTGAAAAAAATGCTGGGTGAGCTGGATATGCGGGCAACGGTAACGTTTGAAGGTAATACCTATACCCTGAAACGCATTACCCGTCGCGGTGAAAACCGTAAACCGTCAGAAGATGACGGCTGGTAAACCGGCGTTAATAATATGAAGTACATCGGCTACCTCACATCGGCACTGCTATTTAGCGGTGCCAGCCTTTTCCCTTCTTTATGCTTAGCGCAAGACGATGGTTTTAAATCTATCGCTGATATAGAAGCGGCGCTTAACCCTCTGGAAACAATCGCGAATTACGATGGGGTGCGCATGAGTATCGACCTTGATATTCGCTTTGCCCTTAATTCAGCAACACTAACAGACAGTGCTTTTGAACAAGTGGCTGCTCTTGGAAAAGCGCTGGCAGGTTCTACGCTTTCTGCGTGTGAGATTACCCTAACCGGGCATACGGATGCGTCAGGTAGTGCTGAAAACAATTTGTCTTTGTCGGCTGCCAGGGCGACAACCGTCAAGCAAACCCTGATAGACAGGTACGGGGTAGGTGAAAACAAGCTAATCGCCATTGGGAAAGGTGAAACGGCTTTACTGCAAGGCTTAGCGGAAAACGATGCCCGCCATCGCCGTGTTCAGGTGGCGTTAACAAACCCTGAAGCCTGTAAATTGGCGGTACAGTCTGCCGGTCGAGTAAGCGGCGACGAAAACGGCAACGTTGATATCGAGTGGTAAACCGTCCAAAGCTTTTTATAGCTTAGGGTATCCGACATTTATCAGGAACAGATATGAAAAAGCTAATTACCTTATTGTTTATCACTTGCTTAAGCGCATGCGCCAGTAAGGATACCCGTGTACAACCGGTTAACGTAATGATTATGGTGCAGGACGATAGTGCCGACGCTTTACCGCACTCTCATCAGGCGGTAAAAAGGCTCATAAGCGAAGTGTCTGGTGATTTATCTCACCACGGCGTGAATGTATACGACCACCGTGCTGAGTTTAACTACAACGGTAGCCATGACAAAGCAATGTTGCTCGATATGGCCCGTAGTTATCAACGTGCAGCTATCGATTATGTGGTTATTTTAACCGCAGACGCCAAAGTAACCCGCAGTAATTACACTACCCGCGTCAGTGCGGATGTAGTTGGACAAACTATTGCGGTGGGGTCTGGTCGTGTACATGGTTCTTTTAATGTAGATGGCGCAACACAAAACGGTAAAGACAATTGTCCTGCCCGTTGTGTGAATGGCCTTTTAGTCAGTTCGCTAACGCTTGTTTCAGATGAGGTTAGTGAACACATACTGTCTACGTTACCTACTGGTTATAAATCTTCCAGGCCCCGCGATAAAGCACCGGTGCCGGTTAACTCAGATGGACCAGAAGCGGTGGAATTTACCCTGGTATTCTCTGGATTTAACTTTCAGGAGATGGAAGATATCGACAGCTACCTGCCCATATTTTCCGGCTACAGTCATATGCGATACGTCGACTCCAGCCAGAATTACGCAGAAATTCACTATGTGGCCGCTATTAGTCGTAACAAGTTGACGCAGAACTTAAATCGCGTACTGTCTGAACTGAACCTCAACGGCAGTGTAAGGTTGACGGGCAACACGGCAAAGATTATTAAATCTACGCACAACACCAAACTCGATGATTTACATAGCTGGGAAGAGTAATGAGTGATCAGCGGCCACAAGACGATGATATAGAAGCCTGGCCGCTTAGCACTGAACAGAGAGAGTATTTTGCGGTGCACCTGGAGCGAGACATTATCCAGAGGTTGTACTCACGCGGCGAAATAGACGAGGATAGCTTTTCCTTGTTGCAGCAAACGGCTGATTTAATTGGACTGTCAGCCCAAGACCTGCATCAACAAATAGCGCAAGTGATGAAAAGTTGCGCCCAACAAAGCCCTGGACAGAAAGCTTTCCAGCAGTGGGTTGAGAAACTAAACGACACACTCGCTCAAAAGACACTATTGACCGTTCCAGATGTGGCCGCACTTTTACATGAAGGCGTGGCCGCTACTGGCAAAACATCTGCAGAGTTGGAAGCGATACTTGAGCAAAAAGGCATTGATGGACGCACGCTTTACATAAATACATATAAACCCCGGCGATAGACCGCAAATATAAAGGACTAGTCTTCCGGGCCATCGAGGGTAAAGATAAGATGTCTGCGCATGTCTTTAAGCACCACACCTTTTTTTAGTAAGGCAGCGCTTAAACGCCTTTGCCATTTTTTGAGTTCAGGCTCGGCAGCTGTCAGTGTTGCTTCACTGTCGAATTGGAATCGCAATAACAGTGAATCGGGGAAATGATGATATTGCAAGTCAAACCAGCATTGCACCATGCCCTGGAGAGCTTCACGGCCTTGCGCTTCAAGAGAATCAGCAACACTAAATACGACAGCCTGTTGTTTGCGTTGTACAGCAGATAATGGCTTCATTACAAGCGCTTCTCTATGGCGATTTCCACACTTTCTGTAATGTCTGCGCCTTCAATGGTCAGCCACATTTGACCATCTTGTATGGTTACCTGAATTTGCATTGAGCGCTGTACTGCGCCGGCCAGGGAAGCCGCCAGATGCTCAGGTAAGGTATACACAGACAGGTTTTTTCTGGTTTGCAGTTTGTTGGCCTCTTTTTTCCACCACACGTCAAAGCTATTGTCAGCATAAGCATAAATCATCATGTGCTGACTTTGGTTGCAGCCTTTTTTGATACGCTGATCAGATGGTTGGCCAAGTTCAATCCAGAGTTCAATTTCATCGCTGTAGCTTTTCTGCCACAAATCGGGCACGTCGTCGTCAGATAACCCTTTTGTAAATTGCAGTCTTTCATGTGCATTAGCAATAAAGGCGATGATTCTTAGCATCATGCGTTCATCATTTTCTGATGGGTGGCGCGCAATGGTGAGATTGTGATCGTTGTAGTAGTTGCGATCCATATCGGTTATCGATAGGTCAGCTTTAAAAATAGTTGCTTTAAGTGCCATTGTGGTTCCGGTTCATGCAGGGTGTCGCGTTTTGCGGCATATAATATCAGTTAACGTCTGTTTTCGCCCCAGTGCGCCAAAATTCTCACCAAACCTTTTCATATTTTCAGTTAACAACTTCAGGCAGGGAAAGCCTATGCGTTACCTGAAGTGAACCAATACGATTTTATCACTAAGGGGACGAATCATGGCTAGAAAAACCTGCGATTATTGTTTCGGCGTCGGCACGGTAGAAAGTGGTAACTACGAAGCTTGTGCAAGCTGCGGAGGCTCTGGCCATGGCAGCTATACGAATGTGGCTTGTATGAGCTGCAACGGCAGCGGTAAGTCAACCATGCCAGCTCGGGAATCCTGTTTGCATTGCCACGGCGAGGGCAGTGTTTATGTACCCGATGAACCTAAGCGCCCCGTATCACCAGGCACCGGTGGAAATACAAAACCAAAAAAAGAAATCAAAAAGCCGCAAACCTCAGCACAAACATCAGCGGAGAAAAAACAAAAAAGGGTATCTGAAGAAATCGGAGGCCTTGCAGTACTGTTTGCCATTATTGGTGCGGTGATCCTGTGGAATGACAATAACAACCTGAACATTGTGCAAGTAGCTCTGGCAGGAGGCGTCTTCTTTATCGCCTCTTACGTGGGTCTTTTTCTACTCTATTACGCCATCAAGGTTGCGGCGTTTGTTATTCAGGTGGCTTTTGTAGGGGCAATCATCGTCATTGCCTGTAACGCCATGGGTTTTCAATGGGCAAAAGAAGTTATTTCACTCCTTCCTTCTTAGGAACGCAAAAAAAACGCCAAAGCATTTCATAACGCTATGTGTACCAACTAAAAGGACAAGATGATGAAAAAGATAGCTCTCGTAAAATCGAAATCCCAGCACGTAAAGTTCGTGGCGGGTGTGGCAATGGCGCTGGCTTTGTCGGCTTGCTCCAGCACTGAAAAAACAGTTACAGAGGTTGTGGACAATGCCTGTGTAGACCGCGCAAGTAATATGGCAGCACATGCAGAAAGCAGTCGTTCAGCTGCACAGATGCGCTCGTCAGCCAATGCCCTACAGCACTGTATTGCTAATCCCTTGCCGCCGTCATTGAGTGACAGCGATACGCAAAGTGTTATGCAAGTAATGGCAATTTCTGCGCTTACTTACATGAAAGCAGGTGAAATGGACGCCGCGGCGGCACAAATGCAGCGCTTTGAAACTCATTTCCCTGGACAGGATCTGTATTTACCCGATTACACGTCTTTTCGTGACACCTTAACGGCCCTGATTGGCGGCAGTCACCTGAGTACCCAGGAACTGGCATCGCTGAACATCAGCCGGGAATTGCGTCAGGAAATTGAACGTCAGCAGTACTGGCTAACCCACTAAGGAGCAAAACTATGAAACAGCACATTGTAAAAACAGGCGGCGTAAAGGCCACAGTAGCCATGGTTGCTTTGGTGGTAATGTCTAATCTGGCGTCGGCTGGTGAATGGAAGCCCGAGGCGAGCGACAGGCTGATAAAGCTGCCTGCCAACATCATCGAAAAACGTGTGGAGAAGGATTTCAGTGCTTCGCCCATGGCACGTCGCCTGGCAGATGTAGATAGCCAGATGACGGATAAAACAACCCGCATTGCACAGTTGCAAGAAGCATTGCAACAAACCAGCGGTGACGCGAGGGTAAACATCAAGTACGAGCTGGTTCAGCAGAAATCAGATTATCTCGACTTGCTGCAAGAAAGCCATACGCTGCGTAAGCAAGCGGCGACGCAGAAACAAGGTGTCTATCAGGACGTGTTACAGCAATACCGTAATCAGCATGGAACGGCGCAAAACCCAGACCGCTTGCAACTGCAACAAAGGCAACAATCGGCACTGGCAAGAATGGAACAAGTGATGGCGCAGGTAGATCAAAACCTGATGCATGCTGGTTTCAATGAAAGTAGCCCATATGCTGACGAATACGCACAGAACGTGGCGAACATTGACCGGCTTCGAGAGAAAGTTGCCACGCACAAAGCGAATGCATCGCCCATGTTGAATGGGGCTGAGGTGAGTTCGGAAGAATACCTCCGCCAGTTACTGCTCAACATCTCTATGGAGCAATCCTTACTGCACCAAGAAGGCGTGATGCTGGAATACATGGCCAGGATCGTTGCGCTGGATGCCGAGGAGTTGAAGTACCAAATTGCCTATGGCGAAGATGCCGACTTCACCCGTTCGCGAACTGTAAACAAGGCTAGTAAAGCCGTTGATTTGTTTACTTTATAAGGAGCACCATTATGAATATAAAAGCAAAATCACTTTCTGCTAAAAAACTTTTCACAGGGCTGGCCTTTGCGGCGTCTCTTGTATCAGGTACTAGTCAGGCGAATGCATTGTTTAGTCTGGAAAATCTCGAGCGTGAGCGCGCCGTCATGTTAAGCACCATGACAGACACGTCCCTTGATATTAATGAGCGTCAAAGCAAGGTTGCAATGAGTTTTAAGCGCATGGTGGATATCGAACGCATGGTGCTGCGCGATGAGCGAATCGCTCAAAGTGACAAGCTCATTGTGAAAAAGGCCTTCGATAATTACGACCTCACTTTTTTGGCCCACGCCAGTACAGAGGCAAATCGCGACGTCTACAGCCATTGGTTGCGTACACTGAATATAACGGCTAAAACTATCGAGCGCAGTGAACAGGGTATGCGCTAATGGATGCCGTGAATCACAAACCACTAACGTTGTTTGGTAAATGGATGGTCACTGGCGGCGGGGCAATTATTGTGTTGCTCGCCGCAGCAACCTACTTTACCAACATGTCACTGCCGGACCTCATTGTCTGGGCACAAAACGTGTTCGGTTGGGGGTTCGCGGGCTTTTATATCGCACTGTTGATAACCGGCGTTCTTGCTTGTCAGGCAATTCAGGCAAACAGCAAAGCCGCGTATTACTGGGAAATTGCTCAGCAAACCGGGAATGGTGTCGCCACGTTGGCGCTCACCTTCACTTTGTTAGGCATCAGCCTGGGTATTGGAGCGCTGTCTGAACAACCACTAACGCCAGACACAATCCAAGACACCATTGGCGAGCTGACCGGACAATTTTCCACTGCATTTATGACTACTGTAGTGGGCTTGCCCACCGCCGCTTTACTCCGGGCCTGGAGCAGTGTTCGCTATCAGGCTGTGTTAAGTCTCAAGGAGAATATCACATGAAAACAATGATCTTTTTAGCTGCTGTTGTAGGGGCTGGTGCATATCTGATAAGCCAGAATGAAACGGGAATTGAATGGGTGGACGATACGGTGGCGAATACCAATATTCAGCAAACCACGGATGCGTTAATTGATGAAGTTGAAAAGCGTATCGCTCAGGTGCGAGAAGAGCAACATGCAAAGCATCAGAAGCACATAGACGCACTACACCAACGCATAGCAGAGCTTGAGCAGCAAGTAGCGGCCTTGCAAGGTCCATCGCAGTTGACTGGTTCTACCGGGCCTTTGGCGTACCAGCCGCTAAAGCCGGTTAAGGGCGTAACACTCGATGGGCCAGATGTATCCAATGACGTTGCCAGAACCGTGCCTGTAAGCCAGACAAGTACAGAACAGCAACGAGCAAGATTGCAAGACATTGCAAATCGCATGCAAAACTTGTCTTTTTCTAGTCTGGATAACGGTGGTCAGTAATGAGCAGGATGGCGCGTCAGTTTCCTGGGTTGCTGTTATTGATTGTGCTGGTATGGATGGCACTGGTTGTGTGGACGAAACATCAATCAACGGTGGTTTTTCAGCAAGCGCTGGCGCATTTTCAAAACCTGGATGCCGAACCGGATGAAAAAGAAAAGCTGAAAGAAAAGAAACCTGAAACTATCACTGAACCTGAGGTACAAGTGGCGGTTAGACAGGTTGTATTGCCGCCTGTGCCCTCGCCACCAATACCAGAGCAACCGGAGCGACTAACGCCGATATCACAGCAAGTCGTTGCTTCGGACGCAGACATTGTCAATCAACAGCGAAGCGCAGCTCCTGGCGTACCGGAGAAGGAAGCCACGCTAACAGCGCAGGTTTCAGTCAAGCAAGATATCGACATCAGCTTCGAAGCTGATTCTAAAACTGGTAACATGTCTACAGTGCGACCACAGCCGCTGGTGACAACCCGTGACGTGTATAAACAACTCAGCGAAGATGAAAGCTTAAATATTCAACTAGCCTGGCCTGGGGATCGGCAGGAAAGAGAAACGGTGTTGGCTTATTTGTATCAATGCGTGGGTGCAGAGTTTGCTGTGTATGATGGGCAAGCACTTACTTACCTTTCGCTACAGCAATACAGTGCGACCAGTAGCTGGTTGCGGGTGGCACAAGGTGAGTTAAGCCGCCAGGAGAAATCATGGCGTAATAACAATACCATACCAGGGACATTGGTCCGTATTGTACCTGAACAGATGGATATAAACCTGTCGTCACATATTGCCAGCACCCTTACTCATAGCCAAACAACACTCAAGGCTTTACGTGGACGCTACGCACTCCGTCAGAACAAGCTCTATTTAATTGATGTTATTGTTAACGATGTCCCGGTGGAGGGAGACTGGATTTTATACAACCCGAAAGGCCGCTGTTAACCATTAATGATTGAAAAATAACAGTTATGAGTTACAGTTACCCTGATTGAATAGTAAACAAAATACTCACAGCAGCGTTGCTTACCCGGTCTTCCAGGTTTAATTGCGCTGACGCAAATGAAACGGATAAGCAGTAGTTAAGCGTATGGAAAGCATCGGTAAGTATCAAATAATAAAAAAGCTGGGTGCAGGCGGCTTTGGTGCGGTGTATTTAGCAAATGACCCACGTTTGAGTGAACAAGTCGCTATAAAGCTATTTCTAATTCGCGACGATAATCTGGCGCAACAAGCCACAACGGCCACCGGCGATGCTGGTGATGTACTGAGAGGCCGTTTCTTAAACGAAGCCCGCACACTGCGAAAGCTGCAGCGCAACCCACACATAGTTGAAGTTTTTGATTTTGATGAACTAGACGATGGCACACCTTACTACGTAATGCCGTATCTGCCCCGTTCGTTAAAAGACGAACTGGGCAGTGACGCCACCGATGCCCAGGTAATAGCTGAACTTCCCGCCGAAGAAAAACCACGCCGTTTACCTCTCGCCCAGTGCTGGCTTTATCTGGAGCAACTGCTTATTGCTCTCAAAGATGTACACAACGCAGGCTTGATTCACCGGGATATTAAGCCTGCAAATTTATTATTTGACGACCATGGTGATGTGAAACTGTGTGACTTTGGTATTGCCAAGGTACCCGACAGTGAGCATAGCTACAGTGGTATCGGCATGGGAAGCCGCAATTACATGGCCCCGGAACAACGGCAAAGTGCAAAGCACGTTGATGCCAGAAGTGATGTGTACAGTGTGGGCGTACTGGCGTATCGCATGATCACCGGTACCTTGCCCGAGGGCCGCTATGCAGACCCTATTCACTATCAACCGGCACTGAATGAAGCGCAAAATGCGTTTATATTACAAGCACTCAGTCAGCAAAAAGATCAACGCTTTGCCAATGGCGGAGATATGTTAAGTGCGTTGAAGGCCGTGCAATCTGGCGATAACATCATACCTGATGAAGGCACGAGTACCTGGGTGGGAGAGTCGTCGAGTCAACTTCGCCCAGAGCTTAAACCGTTAGAAGACAAAATTATAGCCGTACTGCATGCCTACGGAGAAGTTTCCGAGAATCAACTTCCAGTAGTGCGTGCACTGGCTGAATTAGGAGGTTTGACGCCCGACGAACAAGACACACTCATCTATCAAATAGCCGAGCAACAAGCCCAGCAAAATCCTCAGCAAAAAGCATTTCAGCAATGGGTGGCTAAACTCAGTGCTTTGCGAGAAAGCGGCGAAATACCGAATCAATCCACACGACAAGCATTACTTGAAGCCGCCGTTATGACAACCGGTCGTGATAAAGCAACGCTATCCACTATTATGACCAACTACCTGGGCGAACTAACGGCACAAACTGGTGCAAGAGGTAGTGCTGGCTCGCAAAAACCGCAGCAAGCGCAAGCTCATAGCGCTGCACAAGAAAAACCAGTTAGCAGCAAGGCGACAACACAAGACAAACCGCATGAAGCCTCACCTTCGCCTGACCCTGAAAGCGACAACAACTCACGTCGGTGGGTATGGCTTGCCTTGATTATCTTGCTTATCGGTAGTGTGGGTGGCGGCTATTACTATTACGCTGTTGAGCAGGAAGCCCTGGCTGCGCGCATCGCCCGCGACACCGCTGCGGCGAAACGCAAATTAGAACAAACCCGGCAGGAAGCCAACGCAGCCTGGGAGACGGCAAAAGCAACACATACGGCAGCCGGCTACGCCGCTTACATCGATAATTGGCCGCGGGGTGAACATATTACTGAAGCTCGTCAGGCAAAACGCGCCCTGGATGAAGCGGCGTTAGAAGCGAGCAAACGCATTCCCTTTTACGTCAATACCATGCCGCAAGACGCCAAGGTTCGGATACTAAATATTGGACCTGGCTACGATTACGGCATGCAACTATTGCCGGGTCGCTATGAGGTAGAAGTTAGCAAGCCAGGTTTTGATACGTATACTGGCTGGTATGTGCTAAGCCAGGTAAACAATACGCTGAGTATAGAAATAAACGAAACTGTGCCTTCGGTAGCGGAGCAGAGGTCGGTATCGCCCGATTACGATGTCACGACACCACCTTCTGTGGGGCGGGAACTCTCCGATGCGCTATTATCGGAAATTGACGAAGCAAGCACGCAAGACAACCCGACAGCGCAAGAGCAAAAAAGCAAGATTGCGCCAAGCGCTCCGGGCACAGAAAAAACGGCGAGAACGACAGTAGCCAAAAGCCCACCGGGGACAGAACCTGTTGGCGAGAAAGCGGACGATGACCAACCTCTTCCCATTGTGACTATTAATCCGAGTTATCCCACCATGGCTGCTCGTGATGGCATTGAAGGTTGGGTGCAGTTGAGCTTTACGGTGAACGAAGTGGGCGGCGTAGAAGACATACAAGTGATTGACTCAAATCCGCTACGGGTTTTTGATCGCGAAGCACGAAGAGCGTTATCAAAATGGAAGTACGCGCCCAAAGTGGTTAATGGCAGGCCTGTTCGTCAACCCGGGCTGGTGGTTCAACTCGATTTTAAACTAGCAGCGCAATAAAAAAGAAGCGGGTAATGGAAAACATCGGTAAATATAGAATCATAAAACAACTCGGGGCCGGCGGCTTCGGTGCAGTTTACCTGTGTGAAGACCCCCGCTTGGGCGTGGAAGTCGCGATTAAAGTATTTCAGGTAAGAGATGACAACCTCGTCGGCCAGATCACAAGTGCGTCGCAGGATGCCGGACAAGTACTGCGAGAGCGCTTTTTGGCCGAGGCAAAAACCCTGCATCAACTGTCGCACAGCCCTTACATTGTCAATATAAAAGACTACGACGAACTACAAGACGGCACGCCCTACTACGTCATGCCTTATCTGCCCCGGTCGTTGGAAGGAGAAATTGGCAAAGACGCGTTTAGCCGTGGTCGGTTAGAAGAAATTCCAGCAAGCCAACACCCCCGCAAGTTGCCTATGTATCGTGCGCTGACTATTTTAGAGCAATTGTTACAGGCAATGGCCCAGGTTCACGACGCTGGGCTTATTCACCGCGATTTGAAACCCGCTAATATCCTGTTTGACGAGCAAGGCAACGTGCAGGTGTGTGATTTTGGTATCGCCAAACTCCCGGACGCACAATACAGCCAAAGCGGAGTGGGAATGGGCAGTCGTAACTATATGAGCCCGGAGCAACGAGAAAGTGCCAAATACGTTACCCCTACATCAGACGTGTACAGCTTAGGGATCTTGGCGTATCGCATGCTAACCGGCCAGCTACCGCAGGGAAAATTTGATGATGTCAGTCATTTCGTCCCCGAAATAGGTAAGCCACTAAACGACTTGATAGACAAGGCGATTTCGCAAAATGAAAACCATCGCCCGCAAGACGCCAGTGACTTTTTGGCCCGGTTCCAGCAGGCTCTGGCAGGTATTGATACACAAAATTCTACTCAGGATGAAGCGACGGGCACCTGGGTTGGTGGCAGTGCCAGTATAAAAACTGAATTACAACCATTGGAACAAAAAATCGTTCAACTCCTGACGCGTCAAGGCGAGATAAAAGAGAATGATTTACCAGTATTACAAGCGCTGGCAGAGTTAGGCGGTTTAGATAATGACGCGCTCAGTGCATTAATAAAGCAAGTTTCAGAACAACAAGCTAATCAAAATCCTAAGCAAAAGGCTTTCCAGCAATGGGTGGCGCATCTCAGCAGTCTGCAAGTCAAAGGTGAGTCGCTAAGTGCACAGCAGAAAGCTGTATTGATAGAAGCGGGTGAAGCCAGTACGGGCATGCAAGCGTCCACTCTGGAGCATTTTATTGACGAAAAGTTGCCTTCAGAGCTCTCTAATAAGGAAGTAGAAGAGACCCCTAATACTTTTGAAGAGACTGCTCAAGTGAACCGCGAAACAAGTGTTGAGGAAAAGCCGAAGCGCAAGAAACGATGGGTGGTTCGTTCTTTTATGATGTGTGTGTGCATTGGTGCGGTATTGTATGGATACACCCTTTACACGACATCAATAGAAAGAGATAAAGCGGTAAAAAGTATTTTGAATGCCATGGTAGATATCCCTTCTGGGAATTTTCACATGGGATGCAGTCTTCAGGATGATCAATGTTTAAGCTGGGAACGCCCAGTTCACAATGTCGAGGTGCCCGGGTTCAAATTAATGTCGCACGAAGTGACGTTTGCAATGTGGGATGCTTGTTTGTCATCCGGCGGATGTAGGTATAACCCTGATGATGAAGGCTGGGGGCGAGGAGAACAGCCACTTATCAATGTGACTCATCAGTTCTTTACTGAACAATTTATACCCTGGCTAAATAGTGTCACCGGGCAAACGTTTCGCTTGCCAAGCGAAGCGGAATGGGAATATGCCGCCAGAGCGGGCAGCAAAACAAAGTACAGCTGGGGCGACGCTGTTGGTAATAATAATGCGAATTGCGAGGATTGCGGCTCGCGATGGGACAACAAGCATCCAGCGCCAGTAAAGTCGTTTTCCCCCAATGCTTTTGGCTTGTTTGATATGGAAGGAAATGTGTTTGAATGGACAACTGATCACTGGCGTGACAACTACAGCGTTGGATCCATTTCGGGTGAGCCATGGTGGGGAAATACTAAAACCCGTGTGCTTCGAGGTGGGTCGTGGAATGAGCCAGCAAGCTATATGCGCGTCTCAAGTCGCACTTCTGCGGATGTCACACGCTTTGGCAACAATATCGGCTTCCGTTTAGCCCAAGACTAGCACACTGACCACCCTTCTCTCACAGCAAAGCAAAAAAACGTCCTAACCGTTGTATAGCCCTCTTAGGAGGTGACTATGCAAAATACAATCAATCAGGATACTACAACCCAGGCCATGACCGAGGTGGCGCTGGGACTTTCCATGGCGTTTTTTGCCATACTCATTGTGGCGCTTCTATCCATGGGTGTGCCGCCCTCAGAAGATGCTGAAACCGGCGCACAAGCTACCCCAAATACAGAGAATAAGTTTTCCCTGGTTGAGAGTCGAGACACCTCAGAACCTCAGGGTAATGCTACTGCTTCGCTGGAAGAACAACCTCAGTTTGTGTTTCTGTACGAGGGCAACTTGTATAACAGTGCACTTAAACCCTTTGAAGCGGCAATGCTGGAAAAAAGTCAGCCTGTATACCTTGCTGTGCCTGCTAATGCGGCCATGGACGAGGTCATAAAGATCAAAGCGCAAATAAATCATCCAAACCTTTCTATAACCCTGCTCAACCAAGCATGGAAAACACGATTGGAGCAATTACCATGAAACCCATAACAGTTATGACGAAAGCGTTATTGTGTGGCTTTTTACTCGCTGTGAGTGCGACGAGCTGGGCATACAGCCCCTACAAAAAAACGGATATTGAGCAAATGGTGGTAACAGAAGCGCTTGCTCAAGGTGTGCCGCCATCGCTGGCGTTAGCTATTGCAAGGGTAGAATCGAACTTCGACCCGTATGCGTTAAGCCATGCTGGTGCACGAGGCGTAATGCAAATGATGCCTGCGACAGCGTTAGGGGAATACAATGTACAGGCATCGCGTCTTTACGACCCTAAAACCAATATCAAACTGGGCGTCGCATTCATAAAGCAGTTAATTGCCTCTTACGATGGTCGTGTAGATATCGCGCTTTCGCATTACAACGGCGGTTCAGCAGTACGCGACAGTTACAATAACTATCGCATTATTCCTGCTACACGAGGCTATGTGAACAAAGTGCTTGCGCATCAAAGAGAGTATATCAATGAAGGTGTGGATTCAGCCGCGTATCGCGGACAATTGGCTGGCAACCCAGACAACAAAGTGGCGGCACCAGCCAGGGTTACTGCCGCAGTTTCCTATTCATCAAATAACAGCGTGTCTTCAGGTAATGAGAGCGACCCTCGCATCGCCATGTTGCAAGATCTCCGTGTTCATAACTTGACCAGAGCGGGTGGAACAGCGCACACTTACCAAAGTGCGAATATCACCCCTCGCCCCCAGCCTACAACGGTGAGTAAGCGCGCCAAAGTGGCCCAGTGGGAGTCAATTTACAGGAAATAACACGGTAGTCAGTATAATCAGAAAAGGGATAGGTGAACGATGACATCAACAATTGGCTATGGCGTAAGTGAAACGCTATTGAGTATTTTTGACGGACTGCGGCAAACTACAACTACGACTGATGATAGTGGCGATGCCCCCAGAAAGTACCACTGCGATGATATTGACAGAGTTGCCCAATATATCTGTTGCCGTAATTACGGCTTTTTATGTCGCGAACTGTGCTTTCTAAGCTGGGCCATTGTAAGGGCCTATCGCGACGAGGTTTATCAAGAGCCGCTTTTCAGCTATTTCTGGCTGGATGGTGTAACCCGCGCCAGTGCCTTTCGCGAAGCGTTTTCCGCGCCCTGGCAAGAAGATGATAGCAAAGTAGAGATGCAGTCTGATGTGCTGCATCTTTGCGTTTCCGGTACACAGTTTGATATCTCTCCTACCCGGGCAGGAGTGCTCGCGGTGATGATGGAGTTTATGGCTACCATCGCACCACCTTTAGTGAAAAATATGAAAACTGTGCTCAGTGCACCTGGCGCAGAGATCATCGACACCTTATCGAAACAGATGCAAAAAGCGATTTACGATTACCTCAAATTGCATATGCCGGAAGTCCAGGAACAAAACCGCTATCGCTATGTTACTGATTGGCTTAACCATACGAAGACTGATCATGGTGCGCTGGATGACAGCCATATTGTTTGTTTTTGGCAGGATGCCAATAATGATGCGACGCCAAATAAACCGAGTCATGTACGATTTGATACCGCGGTAGACGACATCCTGGATACCCTGTTCGCGTTGTCGGTAGTACAGGCCCAGAAAGCAGTGAAGCACAGTGACAGTGTAGGTAACGATAGCGAACAAGGCGATGTGGATTTAGACAGGCTGTCGCTCTCCGATGTCGACAGCGATGACCAGTTCCAGACCGAACCCGGGCAGTGGGTGCAGTCAGCATTGTTCGGCCAACACAATGAAACCCCTTCACCAGTAAGCTTAACGACAGCGCCAAAATGTCTTACGAAAGCACAAGCAATCTTGTGTGAGCCACTCCACCGGCATAAAACTCAATTGGCACGTTTTGCCTTAAGTTTAATGCGGGTGCAGGTTTTTGGTCGGTGGCAAGCGATGTTAACACAAGCCAAACGTGCATCGCCTGCAGCCGTAAAAGCGAAGCTGGCAACGCCACCAGACTATACCTATCTATTGTATCAGCAAGAGATCCTTGCCAGCGAAGATACACTGACTTACAGCACGGATTGCCTGCACTATGTGTTGATGCCTCACGAGCCCAAGTCCATTCTCGCTGAGCTGATCACGCAGCTGCCCGGAGTCCCTGCTGACTTGCAACAATTTTTAAGTGAACGGCTGGAGCAGGCAACTGGTCCCGCGGAAATGCATAGCGTGATTCGCGAGCTTTGTGAGCGTTGGCCCGATTTTGCTGCGTTGCTAGGTCGCCTGGAAAAATCCTTTAAGGCAAACAACAAAGCTGGCTTTAAAACCGTGCCGGAGAGATGGGAAATCGAGCCCTACTTGCAGGCATTAGTGTGTGTGGAAGCCACAAAACAGTTAACGGCTGCTCATCTTAGCCACTTGGAAAAAATCAGCGCGGTTTCGTCATTGGACACACTTTTTGCCTCTGATGTTTCTATATTCACAGCTATGTTTAATCAATTATACGGAGAAGTTCATGTTGCCATCTAATCATGAGCAGGCAGAAGCCATCTTCACGGCCAAACGGCACTACGATACCTTGCAAAACGGTATGGGTGACGACATCCAGCAAACCCTGATATTTAACGACCTGATGCTGCTGGCTACCGGCCGTGCTGGAGAGCGTACAATACAACTAATGGAAAGGGTGAACCAATATTTGCCTTTGCGCCGCCAGTATATGACGCTGGTCAGGCAATTTGCTTACGAGGTGAGTCCAGCGCAAGCTGCCGCCAGCACTACTGAAGCGCTGGAAGGCCGGTCCACCGACAAATTCTCATTGTCGTTTAGTCGGGATCCGGTTTCACAGTCGCAAATTTACGTTATTCTTGCGGTACATTTCCCCACGGAAAAGCAAATGAAAAACGGGGTCACAATGCATATCGAGCTGAATGATACGTTGCAGCAACTCAGGTTGCCACCGCTTATCGACAACAAAACCCAGGGGCTATTTGAGGAGTCATCAGCGGCATTACAAGCATTACTCGATTGCGACGCTAGCATCGTAATTACAGACTAGTAAAATAAGGAAGTTAGGTGAGTATTCATATTTTTATCGCGACAACTCAGGGCCTGGTGGCGGTCAATAATTTATACTCACTGCCGGCAGTAGCAAGTTCGACAGTTACTGCCGGAGGGTTTGCCGACCCGTTACCTATCACGAACAGCTATCACAGCTTTGTCAAACTGGGGTCTGGGATTATCGAAGCTGATTTTTCACCTGGCCCGTTTCGCATCGATCTCAGCGATAAAATTACCCAGGGCAACAGCTGGCAGTTAGGATTTTATTTGGCCCACATGGCGAAAGATCTCGACGCATTGGGCGATGGTAAACCCAAAGATGGTGAGATGATCATTGTGGCCACAGGGTGTATCAATACGGCTGAGCGACGAGTTGGGGCGGTGGATGAGGTCCCTCGCAAGCTGGCTTTAGCAGACGAAGCGCTGACACCGTACAAAGGTAAATGTGACATCGTCATGTTGGTGCCTGAAGCCAATAAGCACGAGCTTGTTGAGCTTGAGGGTATCACTTGCAATACAGCCGATGAACTTGATTATTTAGCTATTTATTTTCCAGACCCTGCCGGTTTGAGGCCAGGGGGAAATGGCGTTGTTGTACCTGGAGAACCAGGTACATCCGTTACCGTTACACCTGGTGAAGAACATGAAACGGACACTAAAAAAACAATGCGCGGTGGTAAAGTGGCAGTCGCTGCGGCGTTACTGTTGTGTGTTGGAGCGGCTGCGGCGTACTTTTTGGGTGTTCAGGGCGTATCTCCTAAGGCTTCACACACGATAAATGCATCGGTAGGGAGCAGTGTGTCCCCGGCAGATGACAGACCGGGTAATCACACAGGTAAGCCCGTATCAGCTGATAAAGCGCTGTCCCTTACCTTAACTGCGGCCACTGCACTTAATTGTGACGACAGCATGCCAACACCTACCGAGATTGAACAAGCTGATTTTACCTTTGAGCCCCTGACTGTCATCGGTGAAGTTTGCGTATTGAAGGCTGGGGGAAGTGATACCGTAGGTGGCATACTGTTCATTGGCTTAGGCGAGCGGCAAGCAATGGTAAAACAGGCGAGTGATAACTCGATGTCGCTACCTCGTCCCGCGCAGTTTAGCGGTGAGCGGCGGTATTTTCTGGTGGCACTGGCATCGCCTTTAAGTCAGAAAGCCACTAATGCGCTAAAAGGCTTCTTGTTTGAAATGGCAAGGCCCGACACCCTTACTTCGGCCAGTTTGCAGAGGAAACTTAGTGTGTTTGGCGTGCCCTTCGCGGTATATCAACACACGCTGCAAAGCGAAGGGCGGTAAGGCATTGCTTTACTGTGTCTTAGTGTTAAGTAGCGCTGCCAGTTCATTGACATTACTGACGATATAATCGGGCTGTTGTGCCAGTGGGTAGAGCGCTTTACCGGGGCGAGTGATAAACGCTGTTTGTAATCCCGCGGCTTTCGCGCCCGCAATATCCCAGCCATGGGCTGCCACCATGAGTGCCTCTTCTGGTTTGACGCCGAGTTTTTCAAGCGCCCATGCATAGGATCGCAGGTCTGGCTTGTAAATTTCAATGTCTTCCACACTGTAACGGGCTTCGAAAAACGACATTAAACCCGCGTTTTCAAACTGCGTTTTAACGCCAAAATTCGACGAGTTGGTTAAGCTCACGAGCTTAAAACCCTGGGCCTTGAGTGCAGTTAAGCCCTCTTTTACATCGCCGTGAGGAGGCAATTGCAGCAATGGAGTAACAATGGCAGTTTTCGCTTGCTTAGGTGTAAGCGCAATGTCATTAATATCGGCCACCATCATCAGGGCAGCGACACCAATTTTCCCAAAATCGTGGTACTCGCCTGTGGTAGTGGCAACCAGTGAATAATGCAGCATGGTTGAAAACCACAATGGAAGTAAGTCTTGCCTGCCACCCAGCGCGTCACCTACAGATGTTCGCATGGAGGTCAAATCGAGCAGTGTTTCATTGACATCAAAAATGATTACTTTGGGTGTTGGTAGAGAAGTATCTGCCAGCGTCTGTGGTACTATGAAAACCGCCATTAATAGCGCTATCGCCACTAAAGGTTTGCGAAAAAAGGACATAACATTTCCTGTTGTAGAAATACACGATAGACAAAATACAGTGTATTTCTTTGAAATAGTTAAATGAAGGCCTGATAATTAAAACCTGTATTTAATTTTATTAAAGTGTTCATGTATAGCCTTCGAGAATTAGAAACCTTTGTGGCTGTAGTTGAAAACGGCGGCATTGTGTCAGCAGCGTCGGCGCTCAGGCTATCGCCAGCTACAGTGAGCTTGCGTTTGAGTAAGCTTGAAAAGGCACTAAAAACCGTGTTGGTATTTCGCGATAGCAGAAAGTTGCAATTGTCTCCTGCTGGAGACGTGTTTTACCAGCGGGTAGGCCACATCCTTGATGCCCTGAGTGAAGCCGAGCATCAGATCGGCGCAAAAGGCAGCGATGTTCGAGGTACCTTGAGGGCTACTATGCCGCCGTGGGTGTTTTCCCGGTTTGTTATGCCTAATCTGGTTCGGTTTGAGCAGGCTTATCCTGATTTAACCTTAGATTTCTTAATTAACGATCATTTCGTCAATGTAGTCGAAGATAAACAGGATGTTGCCATTCGGGTGGGAAAGTTGTCGGACTCTGCTCTTATAGCCAGAAAGCTTGCTAAAAATCATCGCTTGTTGTGCGCCTCGCCAGAATATCTTGCCCGTTATGGTGTGCCTACTTCATTGGCAGATTTGGAACACCACTATTGGGTTTGCCTGCCCTGGCAGCGACAACTGAAGGTGAGGGAAAACGATCGTACTTCTACACTCAACGTACGCACTCGTTTTACCGTATCAAACTCTGACAACATGACCCAGGCTGTTATCGCTGGCCACGGTATCGGCATTAAATCGCTAATTGCAGTGAAAGAAGAGTTGCAAACAGGGGCTTTGGTGGAAATTCTGCCTGGGTTGCTTGCCGATAATGATGCACCTGTGTGGTTTCTCAAACCACAAAATAGCTTGGTGACCCGCAAAACAGATGTTTTTTTCCAGTTTATGCAAAGTGTTTTCAACTAGGTGGCTAACACCCGGTAAAAACAGGGTACGCAGTATTTTTTCAATTGTAGTCAGTTGCGCTTATACATCATTAGTCTTCTACCAAGAAGAGCA
Organism: Alteromonas sp. AWQ4_252; assembly: GCF_056158205.1. Taxonomy (NCBI): domain Bacteria; kingdom Pseudomonadati; phylum Pseudomonadota; class Gammaproteobacteria; order Alteromonadales; family Alteromonadaceae; genus Alteromonas; species Alteromonas sp. AWQ4_252. Next base: position 1,001,903 of record NZ_JBSWSV010000001.1, read on the forward strand.
ATTGTCTGTTACATTTTTTAAAAAAGCGCATATTCAGGTAAGAACATGACGACATTTCAATACGACTATTTAGTTGTGGGTGCGGGGTTATTCGGTGCTGTGTTTGCACGCGAGGCAACACAGGCTGGTAAAAAGGTACTGGTTATAGACAAGCGCTCGCACAGCGGCGGCAATATCTATTGCCAGCAGATAGAAGGCATCAATGTGCACAAGTACGGCGCGCATATTTTTCATACCAGTAATCAGGAGGTGTGGGATTATGTGAATCAGTTCGTCAGTTTTAATCGTTACGTCAATTCCCCTGTGGCGAATTATCAGGGGAAGCTTTATAACCTGCCGTTTAATATGAATACCTTCTACCAATTATGGGGCGTGACTACACCGGATGAGGCCAAAGCTAAAATTGAAGAGCAGCGAGCGCCATACAAACATCTCGACCCACAAAACTTAGAAGAACAAGCGTTATTTTTAGGTGGAAAAGATCTTTATGAGACGCTGATAAAAGGCTATACGGAAAAACAGTGGGGACGCCCGGCCATACAAATTCCTTCCTTTATCATCAAACGTCTGCCATTTCGCTTTACGTTTGATAACAATTATTTTAATGACTTGTACCAGGGTATTCCCCACGGTGGTTACAACGCCCTCACCGATGCCCTTTTTGACGGCGTGGAAGTACGTACTGGCATTAATTATTTCGAAAACAAAGAAGAGCTGGATACCTTAGCTAAGCAGGTCTTGTACACCGGTAAAATCGACGAGTTTTTTGATTGTAAGTTAGGCAGGCTCGAATATCGCAGTTTGCACTTTGAGACTGAAGTACTTGAGCAAGACAATTTTCAAGGTAATGCAGTGGTTAATTACACCGAGCAATCGGTGCCTTACACGCGTATTTTGGAGCACAAACACTTTGAATTTGGCACACAGCCAAAAACTGTGGTAACCAGAGAATACCCGCACGAGTTTAGTAAAGATAACGAACCCTACTACCCCATTAATGATGACGCCAACAACGCCCTGCTGGCGCAATACAAAGCGTTGGCCAACGAGCCTGAATACAAGGATAAATATCTCTTTGGCGGCCGGCTTGCAGATTATAAGTACTATGACATGGATGACACCATCGAAGCCGCGTTGGCTCTGACAAAACAAGCACTTTAAATTGCTAAAACAAGAACAAGAACGAAAGCAAAATGACAGAAAAAGTTTACATTGCGAGAAATTATCGCTCTAAATTTGATGCGGCGGGCAAGGCTAAAATGGATTGTGAAACCATTCTGGCTAACAATGGATGGAAAAATATAGGTTTTCGGCAAACCTGGATAGCAAACGGTCCGGTGGGAAGCTTGCTAAGTGCATTGGGGGTGACATGGGCACTGCTTAGATTAAAACGTGAAAGCAGGGTATGCCTACAGTACCCGTTCAAGAAGTTTTACCGCTACGCTGTGTGGGGAGCGAGACTTAAAAAGTGTTCTTTGCTCACCATTGTCCACGATGTTACGTCGCTAAAAAAGCGTCACCTAAACCCCGCCGGTGAAATTGCACTTTTGTCGCAATCTGATGTTTTGATTGTTCATAACGCCGCCATGGCGACCTGGTTCAGGGAGCAGGAGGTAAATGCCAAATTGGTGCATATTGATGCCTTTGATTATTTGCATGAGCCAAAAGTTGAGGCACAGAAAACAGCGCCCGATCTCAATATGCTTCGTGTGGTGTTCGCCGGAAATATGGGCGGCAAACAACAATTTTTGTATGAGTTAGACACCTTGCCGAAGGGCCCTTTTCGCTTTGACCTATACGGTGTGGGTTTTAAGCCTGAGAAAGTCAAAGACTCATCGAAGACGCGCCTGCACTACCAAGGTAAGTTTCCTGCTGATGAAGTTATCGACCGGATTGACGGGGACTTTGGCATCGTGTGGTACGGCGACTCATTAGATTGCTGCGATTGCGACACCGGCCAGTATCTTAAATACAACAACCCGCACAAATTGTCTTTGTATATCCTTTGCGAAATGCCCATTATTATTTGGGATAAAGCTGCCATGGCCGACTTTGTAACAGATAACAACCTTGGATTTGCTTTGTCTTCGCTTAAGACGTTACCTGAAACGCTGGCAGCGTTAACTGACGCTGATATTGCACAACTAAAAGAAAACGTGTGCAGGGTGAAGGCCAAAATGGCTCAGGGCGGCTTTTTTGCCGATAGCGTAAAACGCGCCCTGTCGCAAATGCAAAACGAGAAGGTGCACAATAAAATAACTTAGCGCTTAGCACTGTGCACCTGAATACTAACGAAGTGTGAGGGTTCCGCCTTCTGTGAGCACGTTGTGAGAAATAAACGGCCGTCTCAGTGCCTGGCCGTTAAAACTCAACGTGCCGTTTCTCTCTCTTTTAATCACCAATTGCTTATTGGCGTAGTATGCCTCATCAAGGGTAATGGTAATTTTTGAAAAAGTCGGCGTGAACAGGGCATAGTCCATATCGCCGGGGCTGATAGGATAAATCCCCATCATACTAAATACCAACCACGCCGACAGCGTACCCGTGTCATCATTGCCGGGAATACCGCCTGGTGTGGTAAGAAAGTGCTTGTCTATTAAAGTTTGCACACGCTCACCTGTTCTGGCCTCCTTCCCTTTAACAAAATTGTAGAGAAACGGATAGGTAATGTCCGGTTCATTGGCCATATCAAAATTATCTGTATCGAAGGTTGCATCAAGGGCATGTATGAACGCGCTTTCGCCCCCCAGCAAATCGATTAATCCGGGCGTATCGAAGGGAATGTAGAAGCGGTAATTCCAGGCATTACCTTCAATGTAACCTGGCGCAGGCTCAAAATTACGACCGAGTTCAGGGTCATAGGGCGTTAGCCATTCTCCTTGACGGTTTTTTGGCCGCAGCATGCCGGTTTCGCTATCAAACAAGGTTCGGTATTGCATGGCGCGGTTCAGGTAATGCTGATAATCGTTTTGTTTACCCAACGCTTTGGCAAACTGTGCAAGGGCGTAATCAGCCAGGTAGTATTCAAGGCTTGTAGAGACACTGCCGTCGTACGGCCCCTCGTCATCAAAAGGTACATAACCTAAAGCAAGGTAGTCTTTATTCTCAGGTCGAAGAAGGTTGTCATCAGCTTGGTCTGCGGCACGCTTCATCGCGGTGTAAGCGGCTTCCACATCGAAATTTTGGATACCTCGTAAGTAAGTATCTGCAATCATCGCGGTGGCAGGATCGCCAACCATGACTTGCGTTTCCATGCCATAAAGCTCCCATTTAGGCAGCCAGCCACTTTCCTTTGCCATAGACACCGCACTGTTTACCATGTCTTCCTGTAAAGCGGGGTACAATAAACTCAATAGTGGGTGGACATTTCGGTTAGTGTCCCACAGTGAATAAACCGTATAGCGGTTTTTGTCTTTGCTATTTCCTGTACCGTGACGCCCATTTAATGGGTAATCTCCGTTGGCATCCTGAAAAATATTTGGGTGGATCAAGGTATGATACAAAGCGGTATAAAACTTCACCTTGTCGCTCTGCTTACCTTCTACTTGGATCTTGTCTAAATAACCATCCCAAGCCTTTTTGGCATTGGCTTGCACTCGGTTGAAATCGAACCCTGGCTGCTCAGCGTTCAGGTTAGCTCTGGCGTTTTCAATGCTGACGAAAGATATACCAACTTTTACCTGAATTTGTTCGCCTTCGGAGGTGTTAAAGCTCAGCCAGGCACCCACATCGTCTCCGGCCATGGGAGCCTGATAATTATGATAGGGTTTGATGGTATCGTTATAGCCAATCCAGTCAGCCTCTACATTTTTGTAAGCGGGCATGCGCTTCCATACGCCGTGATCAACCGCTGGCTGGCTGAACTTTGCAACGAAGTAGACCGGTCGTACGTCTTCGGGGTGGTAACAGAAGGTGCCAATATTTCGCATTCCTTCTATTTCTGTATTAGAAACCACCTTGATAGTGCCACCGGTTTCGTTCGTCAGGCCTAAGCCCAGGTTCATAAGGATATGAGACTGCCCTGCTGGAAAGGTAAAGCGACTCAACCCTGTTCTAAGTGTACTGGTTACTTCAGCTGTGACCCCATATTTTTCGAGCTCTGTGCGGTAATAGCCCGGCTTGGCTGACTCGTCAGAATAAGTCGAGCCGTATTCGCTGGCTTCTAAGGCGAGTTCCCCTGTGGTTGGCATCAGCAACATGACACCGGCTTCCGGGCAGCCTACACCACTTAAATTGAGGTGACTAAACCCGGTGAGATAGCCATTTTCGTTGATGTAGCCCCGAGAGTTCCAGGCATCATCTTTTTTTGTAGGGTTGTACTCACCACCGTACGCCACATTAAAGGGAGCTACCGACGCCAGTGCGTTAGGGTATTGTGCGCCAGGGTGGGTTGCCCCGAAATTTGAGGTGCCGATAAATGGGTCGACATATTCACTGTTGCCCGCCATAGCAGCACTGCTGAATAAGGCGGTTAGCGCTACTATCATCGCTTTCATGGTTGATTACTCATGGTAAATTCCAAAACGCCACCGGTCATAATATCTCTGTGAGACAATCTGAAGCCATCCACATCTTCACCATTTAGCGTGACACGGGATACGTAGACATTGTCTGGCGATTGATGCTTGGTACGAATTGAAAACACTGCACCATTTTCTAATGTAATATCGGCCGACGTGACCGCAGGGCTACCTAGCACATATTCTCCGGCGACAGGATCAACCGGATAGAAACCCAGAGCACTGAACAAATACCATGCTGACATCTGGCCTGCGTCTTCGTTACCTGCCAGCCCGTCTGGTTCGTTGGTGTACAAATCTCGCATGACTTCTCGAACGATGCGTTGAGTCTTATGCCCTTGCCCTACATATTGGTATAAATAAGGTACGTGGTGACTGGGTTCGTTGCCATGCACATACTGGCCGATGGTACCTGAAATCCATTCTGGAAAATCTGTGTCGTCTTGTTGGGCATCAAACATGGCATCGAGTTTTTCTGCGAACAGTGCCTTGCCGCCCATCAACCTAATAAGGCCTTCAACATCGTGGGGCACAAAGAAAGAATACTGCCACGCGTTCGCTTCACAATAATCTTCCGGATGATAAGCATCGGGGTTGAAGGGTTCACGGAAACTACCCACAAGACTTTTTGCGCGCATAAAACCAGTTTGACTGTCGAAATGATGTCGGTAATTTTGCGCACGCATTACATAAGCATCGTATATATCCGCTTTACCAAGTGCTTTAGCCAGTTGCGCAATGGCCCAATCGTCATAGGCGTATTCCAGTGTTAACGATACGTTCCAGCCACCGTACTCATAGGGCACATAGCCCAGACGCTGATAGTGATCGAGCCCAAACTCCGATTGCATTGCGCTTTGTAATGCTGCTTCCAGTATCGCGTCGCCTGGTAAACTGTCAGGGTTTTTCAGGTAGGCATCAACTAAAACGGGGACGGAGTGATAGCCCATCATCATGTCGGTCTCGTTGCCTTGAAAGATCCAAACAGGTAAGCGTCCAAAGATATCGTAATGAGACATCAGGGTGCGCATCATTTCCTCATTTTGAGATGGCGCGACCAGTGTTTTCCATGGATGCAGCGCGCGAAAAGTATCCCACAAGGAGAAAAAGTCGTAGCGGTATTCAGCATCCGTTATATGCACTTTACCGTCAGGCCCTTTGTATTGTTTGTTGGCATCGGAATATACCCTCGGCGCCAGAGCAGCATGATACATGGCAGTATAGAACTGGGTTTTCGTGTCTGTGGGCGCATCGGTTCGCACACTGGCTAATTCTGCACGCCACGCATTTTCGGCTTCGTGCTTTACCACATCAAAAGGTTTGTCAGCGCCTTCACTCTCGAGGTTGGCGCGGGCATTATCAACGCTCACAGAACTGATTGCGGTACGTGCGGTGAGAGCCTTCAGACTGGACACATCAAACGCGGCTTCAAGCACAACGTGTTTACCAGATGCTACAGAGCCATCGGCTTTATCACTGCCATTGCTCAATGTGTAGGCCGAAATAGGGCGAGAAAAGCGGGTATAAAAATACACGCGCTGATCAGTTGCCCAACCGGTGGATTTGCGGTATCCAGAAATGGTGTATTCGTCTACGACTGTAAGTTGAGTATCGACGGTGGCATCCCAATTTCGGCTGTACCCCAAATCTACTCGCACAAAACCTTCTGTGGTTTTTTCAGCAAAGGTATAACGTTGAAAACCAGTGCGTAAACCGGCGGTAAGTGCCACGTCGATGTTGTAATCTTGAAGTTTGACCTGATAGTACCCCGGTGAGGCCATTTCATCTTCGTGATTAAAGTGAGAAACAATAGTGCCTTCAGCAGGCCCGCCCTCGGTTTCTACCCGCGTGAAAGGTTTGGTTAAGGGCATAAACGAAATATCGTACAGATCACCAGCCCCTGTACCCGATAAATGTGTGTGGCTGAAACCAGCAATGATGTTGTCAGGGTAAAAGTACCCAGAAATCCAGTCCCAGCCGCCTCTACCGTTGTCTGGACTGAGTTGTACCATGCCATAGGGGACGGTGGCGCCAGGAAAGGTTTTGCCTTTACCATCACTGCCTATGAAAGGGTCGACATACCTAAGTACATCGTCACCGTCTCTCTGAGGCACTTGAGATACGGTTTGCTCACAGCCTGTTAACCCTGCAAACGAAGCAAGCAGCACAGCACCTGCCAATGCGTGTTTGATCATGCCTCACCTACCTGCTGCTTAGTGACAAAACTGCTGCTGTTAAGGGCATACCATCCGATATAAACGTAGGCTAGTACCGGTACAAAATAACTTAGTTGGACGCTGCTTATATCAGCCACTACTCCTTGTACCATGGGTAAAATCGCGCCACCTACAATAGCTTGGCATAATAAACCAGAGCCTCGGCTAGTTAATTCGCCTAAACCGCGAATTGCCAGGGAGAAAATAGTAGGAAACATGATGGAATTGAAAAAGCCCACAGCAATAACAGACCACATGGCTATGGCACCGGTGGTTTGTGTGGTGACAATCAACAGTAAAACAGCCATGACTGCGTTGCCTGCAAGCACATAAGCTGGCTTGATAAAACGAGTGAGCGCGGCCCCCACGAAACGGCCTACCATCGCTCCACCCCAGTAATATGAAACCATAGTGCTGGCATCTTGCTGACTCAAGCCTGCGATACGCGGATCGGCAAAGTAGTTCACCAGGAAACTACCTATGGATACTTCTGCGCCTACGTAAAGAAAGATAGCCAGCGCGCCTAGCACCAGACCTTTCTGTTGCCATATACTTTGTTTTACTGTGGTGGGGCTTGTTGACCCGGTAGAAGTAATTTCCGGAAGCTTAAGGAATTTAAAGGCTATTGCCGTTACTATCACAAAAGCAGCCAAAATAAGATAAGGTAATTGAACAGATTTCGCATCAACCTGTGCATCGGCCACACTGGAGAATATTAACGCTGCACCAAATAACGGCCCGACAGTATGCCCAAGGGAGTTAATGGCTTGGGCGAGGTTCAGTCGGCTTGCTGCTGTTTTTTCGGGGCCCAATATCGCAACATATGGGTTAGCAGAAACCTGCAATGTGGCGACGCCAGATGCAAGAATAAATAGTCCTAAAAGAAACACCCAATAGGCACCTATTTCTGCGGCTGGATAGAACAAAGCACATCCAACGGCGATGGTACATAAACCGGTAATAATGCCCCGTAAATAACCAATTTTTTCTAACAGCTTGCCAGCAAAGGGCGATACCACAAAGTACGCGCCAAAAAAGCAAAACTGTACCAGCATAGCCTGGGTGTAATTTAACGAAAACGATGCCTTTAGGTGCGGGATAAGAATATCGTTCAGTGCAGTAATAAACCCCCAAATGAAAAATAGGGTGGTCATGGCGGCAAAAGCGAAGTGGCTTGCACTTCCTTTACTCGTTACCGGCGTGTTTCCTGGGATCGCGGCCATAATTATCTCACTTGCTGTGGCGCGACCAAACGTGATCGCGCATTAGTTATTGGTTGTAAAGGAGCTATTTTTCGAGTGACAGTGAATAAGGGTAAGCGTCTATCTCTGTGGCACGGGTTTTATTTGGCGAGTCGCCCATTTGCAATGTCATTTCGCCACCTTGAGATAAGGTTTCGTGGCTTAGCCAGGTTTTATTGTAAGCACCGCCATTAAGGTTGACTGATTGCACATAAGGCGTGTCGCGATGATTGTCTTTTGCCGTAATAGTGAAGGTTTCACCATTTGAAAGCTTCATTGTCACTTTATCAAACAGTGGACTACCCAATACGTACTGATTTGTACCCGGTGCAACCGGATAGAATCCCATGGCACTGAACACATACCAAGCAGATGTCTGGCCATTATCTTCATCGCCGCAATAGCCGTCTGGCGTGGGCTTATACAGCTTGTCCATTACATTGCGAACATGGAATTGGGTTTTCCACGGTGCGCCGGCGTAGTTGTACAGATAAATCATGTGCTGTATAGGCTGATTACCGTGGGCGTAATTGCCCATGTTTACAATTTGCATCTCGCGAATTTCATGAATAGTGAAGCCGTAGTATGAGTCGTCAAATACCGGCGGCATCTCAAAAACCTGATCAAGCTTATCGACGAATGCCTGATTACCACCCATGAGGTTTTTAAGCCCTTCGATGTCTTGAAATACAGACCAGGTATAGTGCAGCGCATTACCCTCTGTGAACGCATCTCCCCATTTTAATGGATTAAAGTTCTCGTCGAAGGTGCCGTCGGCGTTTTTGCCTCGCATCCAACCTGTTTCTTTATCAAACAAATGCTTGTAGTTAAAGGCTTGCTCGTAAAAGCGCTTGGCATCATCTTCTTTACCCAGTGCTTTAGCCAGTTTGTAAAGATTGAAATCAGCAAAAGCGTACTCGAGACTGCGGGCAGCATTTTCATGAATACCAACATCGTAAGGCACGTAGCCGAGTTCATTGTAGTAATCGACACCTTCACGGCCCACTGATGTCATAGGGCGGCCTTCGTTCACGTTCGCGTTTTTAAGCGCCGCTTCATAGAGGGTCTCGATATCGAAGCCACGAATACCTTTTAAATATGCATCAGCAATGTTGATGGCTGAATTTGAACCAACCATCACATTGCGGTGCCCCGGGCTTGCCCATTCCGGTAGCCAGCCTGATTCCTTGTAGGTGTTCGCTAACCCTTCCATAATTTGCGCATCAAGTTCAGGGTACATCAAGGTAAAGAAGGGGAATACAGCACGGAAAGTGTCCCAGAAACCGTTGTCAGTAAACATATAACCCGGCAGTACTTCACCGTTGTAAGGGCTGTAATGCACTATGTTATTATTTTCGTCATATTCATAAAACTTACGAGGAAAGAGTAGTACGCGATATAGTGCTGAGTAAAAGGTGCGGACTTGCTCGATATCCGTATCTTCAATTTGTATACGGGAAAGTTCCTTTTGCCACGTGTCGTGTGCTTTTTGGCGTGTATCGTCAAAACTATCAGCACCAATTTCTCGCGCTAAATTACGCTCCGCTTGCTCATGGCTAATAAATGACGACGCAACTTTCACGGTTACCTGCTCACCGCGTTCTGTGTTGAACCCAATAATGGCACCAACGTGATCACCTTCTGATTGCAGTGCGTCTGGTTGTAGTGTCCAGTTGTCGTGCCAGGTCTGAGCGACGGTAAAATCCTTATCGAATTCTGCAACGAAATAGTTGTGAAAGTTGTCTGGAACGCCACCGTGATTGTTTCTCGCGTAGCCGATAATCTTCCGTTGCTCGGGCAAAATTTTTACCATAGAGCCTTTTTCAAAAGCGTCCAGCAAGATATAGGCGTTGTTGGTATCCGGGAAGGTAAACCGGAACTGTGCGGCACGCTCTGTGGGAGTCACTTCTGCTGTTACATCATAATCTGCCAGATAGACACTGTAATAATCAGGTTTGGCTTCTTCCGCTTTATGCGAAAACCAGGACGCTCGCGCCTCTTCTTCGAAGGCCAGTTCACCGGTAACGGCCATAAAAGAAAATGCGCCGTAATCATTTAGCCATGGACTAGGTTGATGGGTTTGTTTTATCCCGCGAATTTTATTGTCGTCGTATTTGTATGCCCAACCGTCACCCATTGGCGCTGTCATAGGCGTCCAAAAATTCATTGCCCAAGGCGTGGCAACGGCAGGATATGTATTACCGTTTGATAGTGCAAAAGTAGAGTCGGACCCCATCAATGGGTTTACATACTGCACAACATCCTGTTCTACCAGGTTTACTGGCGTAGGTTCTGCTGCTTGCTGACTACCGCAGCCAACCAGAGCTACTAACAAAGGTATACTCGTAAGTGATTGTCTTAACATCAAATAAACCGTCCTGTCTGGCCTTCAGATGCACATAAGGAGAGACATCGAAGGATGATTCGTTAATAAATTGTAATCAGTGTAATCGATTACAGCTTGGTGGGCTAGACGGAAGGTGAAAAAAATTGACATTTTAGTCTTTGTGTCGGTTTCACAAGCAACTTTTTATGACTTGAAACCGGTTTCAATGGCAAGGAAACCTCATTTACCTTTATCGGTGATGTTTAGATCATTAAATAGAAGCACATGTTAGACATGAGTGCTCATAAATCATCCGGGATCATCGTCGTTGCGTGACAAGCGTTGTTAAAATCAAATCTAACAATGCGATGAAACGTAATGGCTGCGTACACAGTCTCCTTTCAAACTCATTGGGAATTGGCTATATAAGACACTGATTATAAGTGCATATTCTTTTTTAAACTCAAAAGTAGTGTGCTGCTAATCGCATTTTACTGTAAGAGATGCGTTAACATTTGGTTGACATCAAAGATTTCACCACATACCATAAATTATTGTAATCGTTTACATGATCTTGGTGTTTAACCTGGAGAGGGCGGTTCTAACGCATCTGTATGCAATGAAACGCGATTGCAACTGGCTATCAATGCGTTGCTTAGCGAGCCCGACGCATCACTTCAGGAAGGCGCAATGTTGAACGTAAAAAAATTATTACAGCACAGGGATTCTCCGAGGTAACTTATGACTTCACGACGCCGCTTCTTACAATTATCTGCTCTCACCGGCGCGATAAGTACAGCCCTGCCCGCATTTTCCAAGGGAGGTCGTACAGTAAATAAACCCATTGTTGTCTCTACCTGGGAACATGGCATGCCAGCAAATGCGGCAGCCTGGAAAGTGTTGGAACAAGGGGGACGAGCTATTGATGCTGTGGAGCAAGGCGTGCGAATACCTGAAGCAGATCCCGCTGTGCGTACAGTAGGTTTTGGGGGATACCCGGATGCATCAGGCGAAGTCACACTGGATGCGTGCATTATGGATGACAAGATGAACTGTGGGTCCGTAGCGTATTTAAAAGGGTTTGTACATCCTATATCTGTTGCACGCCGCGTTATGGATGATACCCCCCATGTCATGTTAGTGGGTGAAGGGGCAAAGCAATTTGCGCTGGCCCAAGGTTTTACTGAAACCAACCTGTTAACGCCAGAAGCAGAAGCAGACTGGCAAACCTGGTTAAAAACCCGGGAAGTAAAACAAATAAATATAGAAAATCACGACACTATCGGCATGTTAGCGCTGGATGGTGAGGGTAATCTTTCAGGCGCATGTACTACCTCTGGAGCAGCGTACAAAATGCCTGGCAGGGTAGGAGATTCACCTATTATTGGCAGTGGGTTATATGTCGATAATGAGGTGGGTGCGGCTACAGCGACCGGCATGGGTGAATTGATGATGAAAACCGTGGGTTGCCACTTGGTTGTTGAGCTTATGCGTCAGGGAGCATCTCCCGCAGAGGCATGCGAAGGAGCGGTGGAAAGAATTGCGAAAAAGCTGGGCAATTACAAAGCCTTTCAGGTGGGCTTTTTAGCGTTAAACAAGCATGGTCAGTACGGTGCGCACTGTATTCAGCCCGGCTTCAATTATGCGGTACAAGATGCCAGCGGCAGTCAGTTGATAGATGGCAACAGCTTGCTAGAGGGACGACATAATGGGTAAGCTGCTCACTATAGTCAGCGTCCTGACACTGCTACTTGTAGGGGCTAAAGCAGAATCGGCCACCACAATAATGGCCAATGCCCCGCCATTTGCCCTTACTTTGTCGCAACTTGAACAATGGACTGCAGAATCAGGGTTAGCGAGCGAAGAGAACGTTGCACAGCAAAAACTTGCTCGCCGCATGCCCGCGTATCTGAATCCAAATTTATCGGCGAAGGAGCAAACGGATAATCGCGCTGCCGTATTGTATGCGCCAGATGGTATGAACAACTTCGGCAATTATCTTACCCGCCAACCGACTTTTAATTTATATAACTTTACGCATTGGGCTGACATAGATGTGTTGAATTGGTTTGCTGGAACGGCAGAGCATACTATTCAAATTCCCGCTCGTCCCTGGGTTGATGCGGCTCATAAAAATGGTGTCAAAGTAATTGGCTCTGTATTTCTCGGTGTGTCACGGTGGGGTGGTAGTGCAGACACTGTTGAAACCCTGTTGAGGCAAGATGCTGATGGGCATTTTGTAATGGCAGACCAACTGCTCGAAATCGCACAGTACTACGGGTTTGATGGTTGGTTAATAAACCAGGAAACAGATTTAACCGCGGTGAAAGATGAGCATAACAATCTGATAGAAAATAAAAAAGATCGTATTCGCGGCCAGGCGTTGGCAAAAAAAATGCGGGCTTTCGTTCAGTACCTTACCGCCAATGCTCCTGTGGGCATGGAGATTCATTGGTACGATTCCATGGTCGGCAGTGGCGAAGTAAAATGGCAAAATACATTGAATGATGAGAATAGCCACTATTTGCAAGATGGCATTGTGCGTACCAGCGATGCCATCTTTCTCAATTACTGGTGGAATGAAGCCATGGTGGATAAATCAGTAGCAAAAGCCACCGCTATTCGTCGTTCCCCTTACGATGTTTATACCGGCGCTGATCTCTGGCCTCAGCGCAATGCCCAGGCTGCATTCCGTGAATTTGAATGGTATCAATGGTTATTTGATGGCAATCGGGCTAAAACCTCCCTCGCTATTTTTGCACCTAATTTCAACTACAACTTTGCGGGCGATGAAAAGCGCGACAACTTTAGTGATTTTGACCGCGACAGCAGCGATGTGGAACGTTTTTATACTACGGAGCAACGTCTTTTTGTAGGTGATGATCTCAACCTTGCCGAGTATGACCATTCGGGCTGGCCGGGTCTGGCCAGTAAACTTGCCGCCACAACCCCTCATTTGAGTTTGCCTTTTAACACCACATTCAATACAGGCCATGGTCGGGCGTGGTTTGAAAAGGGCGAGCCAATGGAGGGTGATTGGACAGATATCAGTGAACAATCACCACTACCGACCTGGCAGTTTGCTGTATTTCAGCCCCAAAAGAACAACCCATTCTCAGTGAATTACTGGTTTGATGATGCTTACGAAGGCGGCAGCTCTTTGCGTCTGCAGGGCATTGCGAGGGGGGAGCGCATCCCGCTATTCGCCACAGCGTTTGTCCTTACAGAAAACAGCGCGCTTTCACTGGTCAGCAAAGGAAAATTAAGCGGCTTGGCCGTGTATATCCAGGATAGTGAGGGCAAGCGTTGGACATTCGAATTGCAAACCAGTACCGACTGGGAAACGCATGCCTTCGCGTTAGATGAGCTAAACGGGACACAGGTTGTGCATATTGGCTTTGTGGCCAGTCAGAAGGGGGAAGGCATTGAAGGCTTGATTGGCGCATTAACGGTGACACCATGATTCCGCTTGAGATTTGCCTGGACGCCGATTCCCCGCATTTCACTGACAACCTGGAGAATGTGCAGGCGTGCAAAGTAGCCCGAATTGAACTGTGCGCTGATATGGCCAGCGAGGGCGTAACGCCAGGCGCCGATGCCGTTGAGAAAGCCCGATCGGTGTTCAGCACAGGTGAATTGCTCGTCATGATACGGCCACGAGATGGTGACTTTTGTTATTCGGCTGCTGAATGTAAGGCAATGTCGTCGAGTATTGACATGGCTGCAGCCAATGGGGCCGATGGTGTGGTTTTGGGCGTACTGAACAGTACTCAAACACTCGCCAGAAGACAGACAGCAAAGTTAATTAATCTTGCTCGTCGTCAACACATGGCGGTGACATTTCATCGTGCGTTTGATGCTGTCAACAACCCCCTGGAATCCATGTTGACACTGATTGATATGGGTGTTTCCAGAGTACTCACTTCTGGCACTCCGTGGGAAAGCAATTTGAACGCCATCGACGGGCTAAATTTGCTGAAGAAGCTCACCACCATCACAAACGGACATGTTGAACTTGTCATTGGTGGTGGCGTGTCGCCAAACAATGCAGCGGCGATCATCACCGGATTTAATCAGCAACAGGGCTGCAATATACACAACAATCGCACTGACTTTTCTCTTCATTGTTATTCGTCGGTGCTAAGTAATGGGATGATAGATGTAGAAAAATTATCCCGCCTTTTAAATATCTGTCGCGGGGCTATCGATAACATTCGCTAGCTCACAGACAGCCAATCAAGATGATTTAAACACTATGGCAACTAAGGCATCAATTCAATCAATCGGTTCCGTCTCGTTAAACGGTGCATGGGAATGTAAACAGGCAGGCACGGTACATTGGTTTGCAGCAACCGTACCAGGATGTAATTTTACTGACCTAGTGGCCGCCGGTCGAATCGAAGACCCTTTTTACCGCGACAATGAGGGGCAACTTCAGTGGATTGAAAAAGAAGACTGGATTTATCGAAAAACATTCGAGATAGACGGCGACATGCTGTCGGCGGAATTTATTGACTTGGTTGCCGATGGGCTGGATACTTTTTGTGATATTCGCATTAATGGCCATCCACTGGCCAGTACCGATAACATGTTTGTTGGCCATCGTATTCCCTGTAAAACCCACCTTGTCGCAGGCGAAAACCTCATAGAAGTTTTTTTCCGTTCGCCTATCAATGAAACTATGCCGCGTTATCTGCAAGCAGGCTATGCGTATCCAGCTGAGAATGATAAATCGGAAGAAAAGCTCAGCGTATACTGCCGCAAAGCGCCTTGTCATTTTGGCTGGGACTGGGGGCCGCGTTTTGTCACCAGTGGGATCTGGCGAGATATAAGTGTGCAGGCGTACAACCATGCGCGCATCGACGATGTTCATTACACCTTAGTATCGTTAACAGATGAGCGCGCAGAGGTAAAGTTTACCGTGACGGTAGAGGGTACATTACCCAAACAAAGTTTATTGAAACTTAGTAGCCAGCAAAGTGACCAGCTTTCAGCAACCGTTACAGCTGAAGCCTTTAACAATAATCAGGTGTGCATTACCTGCAACCTCGACAACCCCAAACGCTGGTGGCCCAACGGCATTGGCGAAGCATTTTTGTACACCATAGACGTTGTAATAACCCAGAATGAAAAGACTATTGATAGCCACCAAACCCGCATTGGCTTGCGGACCATTGAAGTGGTTAATCAACCGGATGACCTTGGAGTAAGCTTTTACGTGAAAGTGAATGGTCACTCCGTATTTATGAAAGGCGCAAACTACATTCCGGCTGATAGCTTTTTAAACCGCATGACAACTGAACGCCACGGCGCACTGATGGATGCGGCGGTGGACGCTAATATGAATATGCTCCGAGTGTGGGGCGGAGGCATTTACCAGGATGATGTCTTCTATCGTATGGCTGATGAAAAAGGCTTGCTTGTTTGGCAGGATTTCATGTTTGCTTGTACTTTATACCCAGGGGATGACGCCTTCCTTGAAAACGTAAAAGCGGAAGCTGAGTACAACATTAAGCGCTTGCGCAATCACCCGTGTATTGCATTGTGGTGTGGGAATAACGAAGTGGATATGGCCATCAAACATTGGGAATGGCCAGAGAAATTTGGTTATTCAGAGGCAGTTTATAACGGTCTTAGGGACGATTATAAAGCCTTGTTTGATACCTTGCTGCCCTCAATGGTTGCTAAGTTCGACAGCAATCGCTTTTACATGCGCTCTTCCCCCATAGGATTTTGGGAAGAAGACGCTGATCACATTGGGAATCACCATTTTTGGGGTGTGTGGCACGGAGAACAGCCCTTCAGTGAATATCAAAAACGCATTCCGCGGTTTATGAGTGAATACGGTTTTCAGTCGTTCCCTGTTGCCAGTTCTTTGAACAAATTCACAGAACAAGCCGATCGCGATTTACAGTCGAACGTATTGCGGGTGCATCAAAAGCATCCCCGTGGTAATCAACTGATCCACAGTTATATGGAAGCAGAATTTCAGCCCCCTAAAGACTTTACCCAGTTACTCTATCTTAGCCAGGTTCAGCAGGCTGAAGGCTTGAAATTGGCGTTTGAGGCGCACCGCGCAGCCATGCCGTTTTGTATGGGAAGCTTGTACTGGCAGTTAAATGATACCTGGCCGGCGGCATCCTGGTCAGGTATCGATTACTACGGTAAGTGGAAGGCGTTGCACTACCAAGCAAAAAGGAGTTTTGCTAAGCAGTTACTCGTGATCACCAGTGACAACAACACAGTGAATATTCAGGTCGTAAACGACGCCCTTGAAACTAAACAAGGCACGTTGACACTGTCACTGCAAGATTTCCACGGCAAGGCGCTGTGGCATCAACAAACGGAGGTGACTTTGCCCGCAACGGCCAGTCAGTCACTGCAAAGTATCGATATTACTGAATTTAAAGGCAACCCATTAAACGCCTGTGTGTTGGTGGCTTCACTTGATGAAGGGGCGGCAAACCTCGCCGTTATGAACCACTATTTTACACCCCACAAAGCGTTGAAGTTGATTCACAGCGACATCGACGTCACCGCCACTATCGATGGTGATACGTTAAACGTGATATTACAGGCCCCGGTGCTGCATCGTCACGTTTTTGTAGAAGTGCCCGATGCAAAAGCGAATTTCTCGGATAACTTTTTTGATTTGTTAGCAGGGGTACAAAAAGTCATTTCAGTGTCTGTGGCAGGTCTTTCAGAAACCGAGCGCGAACAATGTCAGCACGGGGTTGTTTGCCAATCCCTGATAGACAGTTTCACGGGGTAATAACATGAACTTAAGTGTTATCGACTTAGTGGTGATTGCCGGATATTTGCTCGGCACCTTAATGCTTGGCTTTTACATTTCCAAAAAAGCCAGCAAAGACATGAACGCCTATTTTTTGGCGGGAAAGAAGATTCCCTGGTGGGCGTTAGGGGTCTCGAACGCCTCTGGGATGTTCGATATCACCGGTACCATGTGGCTGGTGTCAATGTGCTTTGTTTACGGCCTTAAAAGTGCGTGGCTACCCTGGATTTGGCCTATCTTTAATCAAATTTTCTTGATGGTGTATCTGTCAATATGGCTGCGTCGTTCCAATGTGATGACCGGAGCCCAATGGCTTGAAACCCGCTTTGGTAAAGGCCGAAGTGCAGAGCTTTGCCAACTTGTGGTTGTGGTATTTGCGCTTATCAGTGCCATTGGATTTATCGCCTATGCATTCAAAGGCATTGGCAAGTTTGCTGCCATTTTTTTTCCGTGGGAAATATCACCAGACATGTACGCACTGGTCATTTTCACCATCACTACGCTGTATGTCATCAAAGGCGGCATGTACTCGGTGGTATTCACCGAAGTGCTTCAATTTATCATCATGACCATTGCTGCGGTAGCAGTTGGTGTGATAGCTATGAACTTGGTCTCTCCTGAACAAATCAATGCGGCAACGCCGGATGGTTGGTCGAGTATTCTTTTTGGATGGCAATTAGATCTCAACTGGACAGGTTTAATTGACAGCGTAAACAGCAAAATTCACAGCGATGGCTTTGAGTTATTTGGGCTGATGATCATGATGATGTTGTTCAAAGGTACCCTGTTTTCCATGGCAGGCCCGGTTCCCAATTATGACATGCAGCGGATTTTGGCCACAAAATCTCCTAAAGAAGCCGCCAAAATGAGCGGCTTGGTGTCGTTGGTAATGTTCTTGCCGCGGTACATGATGGTGGCGGGCCTCACGGTGTTGGCACTGGTTTATATGGGGCCAGAGATACAAGCGCAAGGTGAACATTTTGACTTTGAACAAATATTGCCTTACGCCATCAACAATTTTGTACCGGTTGGCTTAACAGGTTTGCTGATTGCAGGTTTACTGGCGGCATTTATGTCCACATTTGCTGCGTCTGTTAATGCTGCACCTGTGTATTTCGTGAATGATATTTATAAACGCTATTTTCGCCCCGACGCAGACAAGAAAACCTATGTACGAGTGAGTTACCTGGTGAGCTTTACCATGGTTGCCATTGGTATCGGACTGGGCTTGGTGCTCGGTTCAATTAACGACATTATGCAGTGGATTTTTGGCGCACTATTTGGTGGTTATGCGGCTGCAAATTTACTCAAATGGCACTGGTGGCGCTTCAATGCTTATGGTTATTTCTGGGGTATGATGGCGGGCTTGCTGTGTTCATTGTTCCTGCCATTACTCATGCCTGATGTGCACCCGCTGATGGCGTTTCCCGTATTGCTTGCCTTAAGTACCGTAGGCTGTATTGCAGGAACATTGCTGACACCAGCCGAAGATGAGTCTGTATTGTGTGCCTTTTACCGCAAGGTAAGACCCTGGGGTTTTTGGGGGCCAATCAGAGATAAAGTGTTAGCGGACGATCCGCATTTCATCCGCGATGATAACCCAGGCCGGGATGTGGTTAATATCCTGGTTGGAATGGGTTGGCAGATCAGCCTGGTTGTATTGCCAATTTATTTAGTCATTCGAGACTGGGATGGTGTTGCTGCCGCCCTCGTTGTTACGATTATTTCCATGTGGTTCCTTAAAAAGAACTGGTTAGACAAATTACAAGACTGAGAAAAACATGAAGCAAAGTATTTTATCCCGGATTGTAGCGGGCATTACAGCCACCTTAATTGTTGCCGGTTGCGCATCAACCTTAACCCAGGACACGCAAAAGGTATCGCCGATGGTCCCGGCTACGGCGCAATCTCAGGTACTTAACTACGTGGATCCCTTTATCGGTACCGGTGGTCATGGTCACACTTTCCCTGGCGCGCTAATGCCTTTCGGTATGGTACAAATTAGCCCGGATAACCCGTCTAAGGGATGGGACTGGACATCTGGATATCATTACTCTGACAACGTACTGGTGGGTTTTAGTCATACCCATTTATCGGGCACTGGTGTAGGCGATTTGCTCGATATTCTATTCATGCCTTTTCGCGGAGACTATACAGCGAGGGAAAGGGATGAGAAAGGGCGAATTTTTACTCACTACGGGCATGATAAAGAAGCCGCAACGGCCGGGTATTATCAGCTTTATCTACCAGAAGAACAGGTTAACGTAGAGCTTACAGCCACCCGTCGTGGTGGAATGCACAGATACGACTTTGAGGGCACAAACGACCGTCAGTTGTTAATTGATTTGGCCTATGCACAAAACTACGACAAACCAGTGGTGAGTTTTATGCGAGTGGTAGACGAGAAAACTGTTGTTGGGTATAGACTCTCCACCGGGTGGGCGAGAAACCAGCCCATTTACTTTAAGGCTGAATTCAATCAACCCTTTACTTACCAGTTTTATAACGATCAACAGGCCGTAGACGGTCATAATCTGCAAGCGGAAAAAAGTCAGCTAGTACTGAATTTTGATGCTAACGGCAAGATGCCCGTAGAAGCGAAAGTCGCACTGTCTTATGTGAGTGTTGAAGGGGCAAAAGCCAACTTCAATGCAGAGTTAGCATCAGCGTCGTTTGAAACTGTTAAAGCAGCGGCAGAGGCTTCGTGGGAACAGCAACTGAGCAAGTTTGACGTTACCGACAATAACGAAGTAAACAAAACTAAGTTCTATACAGCCTTGTACCATGCTTTTGTTGCTCCTCAGACGTTTAACGATGTGAACGGTGACTATTTTGGTGCCGACGGTGCGTCACACAACAGTACTAAATTTGAACGCAACTCGTTGTTTTCATTGTGGGATACATTTCGTGCACAGCAGCCACTGATGACATTGAGCAACCCGGAACGGGTAGACGATATCGTAAAGTCTCTTTTAGCTTTCTACGATGAAACTGGTTTGTTGCCTACCTGGGATTTGATGTCCAACGAGACCGACGTGATGATTGGCTATCACGCCGTACCAGTTCTGGTTGATGCATACTTGAAAGGGCTTACTAGTGCGGATCCTGAACACATTTATGAAGCCATCAAAACCTCTGCTATGCAGAATAAGTTTGGTATCGATCTTTATCGTGAGTATGGTTACATTCCTTCGGAAATGGAATTAGAAGCGGTATCTAAAACCTTAGAGTACGCCTACGATGATTGGGCCATTGCTCAAATGGCCAAGGCACTGGGTAAAGCTGATGACTATGCAGAATATACGAAGCGGGCCAACAGTTACCGTACCTTGTTCGACAAGTCTACAGGGTTTATGCGTGGTAAAAATGCAAAAGGCGAGTGGGTTACTCCATTTAACCCTACCTATGTAGAGCACCGAAAAACCGACTACACCGAAGCAAATGCGTGGCAATATAGCTTCTTTGTTCCCCACGATGTGCCAGGAATGATTGATTTATTTGGTGGTGAAAAGCCTTTCCTTGCCAAGATGGATGAGCTGTTTTCTACCAGTTCTGAGTTACAGGGCGATGTCTCCCCTGATATTTCCGGGCTGATCGGTCAATATGCCCATGGTAACGAACCTGTGCATCACGTGGCTTATCTCTACGCGTTTACCGACAACAAGCGACACGGTGAAGCGCGAATTAAAGAAATTCGCGACACCATGTATTTAGCACAGCCAGACGGTTTAGCGGGAAATGACGACCTGGGGCAAATGTCAGCCTGGTACACCTTTAGTGCCATTGGGTTTTATCCTATGAATCCGGTGGGCGGTGAGTTTGTGTTAGGTACGCCACAATTTGAAGAAGTGGTACTAAACTTAGGCGATGCGCCTTTTGTGGTGAAGCGAAACACTCAACAAGGTACCCAGTATGTAAAGTCGGTTACGTTGAACGGCAAGACGTTGACCTCTCCGGTTATTACTTACAGCCAGCTGATGGCTGGTGGAGAACTGGTGTTCTTTATGGAAGATGTTGAGTAGTTAAAGATATAACAATCACTAAAAAAAGCCGCAATCGCGGCTTTTTTTAGTAGGTTTATGAAAGATTAGCTGAAAAAGCGCCACACCATGCTGTGTTCTGAGCCCATGCTCCACAGCAAAACGACTGCAATCATCAGTACTTCAAGGATCAACACTCCCATACACAAGGTTGAAGTGGACAGGATAAACCCTTGCTTATGGCTTATCCCTAAAAAGCTCGGCGTGCCGGCATAAAGCAGATAGGCGGTGTAGCAGACCCCGATAACGCAAGCCAGTACACACAACCAAAATACCGGGTAAAGAGCGAACACACCGCTTAAAAATAGCGGCGTGGCAGTATAGCCAGCAAACACAATACACTCCGCTTTTGATGGTCTCTCCGGGTACTTTCGCGCCATCCAGTGAATGATGCTACCCACTGCCGCCACCGCCCCGAGGATCAGCGCGTAAAATACGACACCCAAAGCCAACCCGCTGGCAACAGAAATTTGAAAAACTTCTTCGCCGCCAAAAGTCCATCCAAACTGGGTTGTACCTATGAAAGAACAGACCACGGGGATCAACGCATACCAGAGAACATGATGGGTATACAGGTGACTAACGGTTTCGTGTTCTTCGTTAATAGACCGCCATTCTTTATCAGGGTGGTGGATAAGCCCCCAAAGGTGATTACTCATAAGCAACGCTCCTGGCTGTGGAAATAATGCACACCTTTATTATTAACATAAAAATAACATTAATCCACACTTCAATTACATTTTGAGCGGTATCACTTTTTGCATCGTACTATTTTTTGCTTTATGCAATAGGCGGCCAATTCATCCCACGCTGGAGTATAGTAGCTGCTGACCATATCACGTTGGCAATGTTCATAGATAAGTTCATCGTGTTCAGATAAGCCAAGGCTATAGATATAGTGTTCATCTCCCACCACAAACTGATGTCGATAAGGGAACAACACTAGCCCAGATGCTGATAGGGCAAACGCTCTGGCTTCTTGATAATCAGCAAACCAATGGTTCATGTGAGCATCGCAGGCGTGATGGTGCCACAATGTGCAATTTTGAAAGTTTCCGTTGCCGTTTAATAATTGGTTGGCGTCCTGCCAGCTGGCAAAACCTGCTTGCCGGGAAACCAATTGTTTGGCTTGGGTAAGCGTCGTTGTTACGCCTTCTTCCTTGAGCGATAAATGACACTTTTTAGCGTGGAAGCGGAGTTCGTTGATAGCCTTAATCATTACATACCTCCCCACAGAGAAGCGGCGACGGAGATTGCACGAATAAGAAAAAACAATAAAGCGGCCTGAAGTGACCAGGGCAAGTTAGTTTCATGTTCAATTGTTCCTAAGTAACAATGGCTTTCCGCAATACCACACTTAGGTTCATATGAACCAAAACCAATAAGTAATTTTCCTCAGAGTGATGTCATCTTCAGCGGAATGGCGTCTCTGCACACCATGGCAGAAGTATATAGAGTATGGCCAAAAAAACAACAGCCGCTAGTGCGGCTGTTGATGTTCATTTGTATCAAAATATTACTTATTGTCGGTGATAAACCCTTCGTTGACGTGAATGAGACTCTTTCGGAAACGCTCCATTTTCATGGAATCAATATCGGCTCATTATTTTGGCTAGTATGTTGATTAAACCTAAATTGCGTCTTGGAGTGAAAAGGTTTATCAGGCGCTATAATAACAAGCGGAAACTTTGGCTCCGCGGGAGCATTAGGATATTGACTAGTTTCAATACAGATCCCTTGATGTTTTTGCATGGGGTGACGATTCTGCCCAATAATTGTCGTTGAGAGGTAATTGCCAGAGTATATTTGTCCACCTAGTTCAGTGGTCCACACTTCTAGCGTACGACCACTTTTTTCATGGGACAAATGAGCAAATTTGGTAAATTTACCTCGCTTTTTATCTTGCAAAAAGTAGTGATCATAACCGTTGCCGATGGCTATCTGTGGGTGCTCTTCAAAGATATCTTCACCAATCAATTTAGGTGAAGTGAAGTCCATCGGCGTAGCGTTTACATTTAACGTTTTCCCCGTTGGTACGCCATCTTCACCAAGTTCTAAGAAATGCTTGGTGTGTATATGAAGTTTGTGATTTAACACGTTCTCATCTGCCTTTCCGGACAAATTAAAATAGGTGTGTTGAGTGGGGTTAAATACCGTAGCAACATCACTTTCGGCCTGATAATCCACAGTAAGCTGCCCGGAAGAATCAATCTCATAAATTACCGTCACGGATAAATTTCCAGGGTATCCTTGTTCGCCATCTGGGCTAACATAAGTCAACTTTACACCGGCATTGGAATTGTTTTGATAAGGAGCGATTTGCCATAACTGCTTATCGAACCCTTTTTCACCGCCGTGTAAGTGATGCGGAGGACGGTTGAGAGCCAACTGGTACTTGCGACCGTCGATGTCTAGCTCCCCGTTTCGGATCCGATTCGCATATCTGCCGACAATGGCACCAAAATAACGATTTCGATGCTCATAATCGGAAAGTTTATCGTAACCTAACACTACATTTTTCATTGCACCGTTTTTATCGGGTACATATATGTGTGTAATGATACCTCCATAATTAATAATATTGACCTGCATAATCGGCGAAATCAGGCTAACGATCATCACTTCACGGCCGTCTGAAAGCGTGCCATACAGGGAGGTTTCGGTAGTTAGGCCGCTTTCCCTCTCACTGGCTAAGCATTGTGATAACGTCAGTAAAAAAAGCACAAAAATGACATAATATTGCATAGCTTTACCTCGACGCCGGTTTAAAATAAATAATACTGGTCAATACTAGGCTCACTTTCCTCGAGATGCGTTCTGACATAACGAGCTTGGGCAATCTATTTTCCTTGTTTGGTGAGAAACTCATCCCAAAACTCCAAATAGTCTGAAGGGCTTACGTCTGGTGATAAGCCTCTCTGGGCCATTTGTTTTTCATAGTGCTCTCGATAGAAATTGTCCCAGTATGCTTTTACTACGGGACTCTCATCATACATGCCTTGATCATTGGTTTTGTTTTGCCATTCTGCTAAAGCGCCTCGCATTTTAATTAACTGCGCACGATAAGCAGGATCACCGGCTAAGTTATGGACTTCTTCAGGGTCGTTTAAAGTGTCATATAGTTCTTCTTCAGGTCTGGATTCAGCCATGAATAGCGCTTGTTCTTTAGTTAATTTTCCTTCCTGATGTAGCTTCTGCATAAGGGCTAAAACAGGGTATTGTAAGCGTTTGTAGGTATTGAAATCAGTGTAAGGTTTCTCTGGGAAAAAGTTGCGTATATATTTGAAACGAGTGTCTCGAACCGCTCTAACTCGGTCATCGGTTTCATCACACCTGTCTTTATGAGCATAGATATACTCTCTGGGAGATTTCTTCTCACCCAAGATAACTTTTCCTTCAATATAATCTGGTATTTTGATACCCACCATATCCATGGTTGTAGGCATAAGATCTATTAGGCTGACCAGTTCGTTGTTAACTTTTCCACCCTGAATGCCTTTCCCCCAAATAATTAAAGGAACACGTAAACCACCATCGTAGAGCCACTGTTTATCTCTTAGCATTGGACGGCCGTGATCACCAAAAATAAAAACAATAGTATTATCGAGCGCGTTCGCCTGTTCTAATTCGTGAAAAAGGTCACCAATCTTCTTATCCACCGTTTGTACGGTTTCTAAGTACAGCGCCCAATCTCTGCGAGTAATATCATGATCAGGATAATAGCTGGGCAGCTTAACGTCTTCCGGCGCTATCGGATTTTCCTTATCGTTGATAAATGTTCTATGTGTTTCACTATAATTAATTTGAGCAAAAAATGGTTGGCCTTTGTGATGCTCTTCATAAGCTCGCCATGCGGGACGATCTAAAAGTTTCATATTGACTGGGGCATGCGTGTAGGCGCCACCTGAATATTTTATTTCACCATCTTGCAAGTCATAAGCTTTTACCTGAGGCGAAAAATTAAAATCAGTTTTTTGTTTAGGCCCCATTAAAAGACTAACGTAGTTCTCTTCCCTCAGATATTCAGATAGCATTTTCACGTGTTCGGGTAAGTTATATCCATCATCTATGTGGCTGCGGTGATGTTGAGCTCCTATACTAGTGGCATGCATGCCCGTGAAAAATGAGCTTCGTGCGGTTGAACAAACGGCTGCAGTGGCAAAGGCGTTAGTAAATTTTATTCCTTCTGTTGCCAGTTTATCCAGGTTTGGAGTCTTTACTTCTTTTGTTCCATATGTGCCTAAATCGTGGGATATATCCTCGAGGACTATCCAAATGATGTTAGGTTTTACCTGGTTTTGCTCAGTTTTTTGTTCCGTGATTTGGTTTGAAGCATAAACTTGCGTGCAAAACGCAAAGTATGCGAGATTGAATATCATTGCAAATAGAAGTCTCATGCTCGTTTTCTCTCAGCCTACATTAAGAGTGTAGTGCCTACTTAATCACGATGAGTTCTGGCTATGATGGCTTTGAGCCTTAGTGCCATTTGCTCTACTCTTTTGGGGTCTTCGTTGGCTAGGTTTCGCTGTTCTTCTATATCGTCGCTAAGGTTGTAAAGTTGTGGCTCACTCTGAAGGCCACTTCTAACGTCCTTGTTTGCCAGCCAGTCAGGGGTAGTACCCGAAAATGGCGCGATATATTTCCATGGGCCTTGTCGAAGCCCGAGCGTATAAGCTTCTTCAAGCATTTCATTGCGACCACTCGCATTAGCATCGAGTAGTGCTGCTAATACGCTTTCGCTGTCTATCGCTTCTTTATCAGCTAACTCGTAACCAACTAACTCGGCAATTGAGGCGTAAAAATCCATATGAGAGATAAGAGCAGTACTTACTCCTGCTTTCTGTCGGCCAGCAAACCAAGTGATCATCGGTACGCGGGTACCGCCTTCGTGAATACTGTATTTTCCGCCGCTAAAGGGGCCTGCGGGTTCGTGATCACCTATTCTTGAAACGGCCTGATCTGCATATCCGTCATCTAATACTGGACCATTATCGCTCGCGAAAATTATCAGCGTGTTGTCTAGTACGTTGTTTGCTTTAAGTGCTTCTATTATTTTTCCGGTCATCCAATCCATTTGTGCAATAGCGTCACCTCGGGGGCCCATATCTGTAGCACCTTGAAACATTGGGTTTGGCACACGTGGAACGTGAATGTCATTGAAAGGAAAGAACAGCATGAAAGGTTTATCGGTATGCTTGCTTATAAAATTCGACGCTTTTTGTGTCATGACCATGGGAAACTCTTCATCTTTCCATTCGGCTGCGCGACCGCCTTTCATCCATCCAATTCGACTAATCCCATTAACAATGGTGCCACTGTGTTGGAGATCTGCCTGCTGTTTCAATAGTTCGGGATGCTCAGTACCTATTGGTCTGTCACTTATATTTTTTTCGTAGCTGACTTCAATAGGATCGTTTGGGTCCAAACCTACTATATGGTGATTCTCTAGATAGGCTGTTGGCACGCGATCGCCAGTTGCGGGGATGAGGAAACTGTAATCAAAACCAATTTCAAGTGGACCGGGTTTGACAGCTTCGTTCCAATTTATTTTTCCGCGCCCTAAACCGAGGTGCCATTTCCCAACAACCGCAGTGGTGTATCCTTGTTGTTGTAGCATTGCTGGCAATGTGGGTTTCTCTGGGTCGATAATTAGAGGTGCATCGCCTGGCAGAACCGCTGCATTGTTACGAAAGGCATATTCCCCTGTTAATAGAGAGTATCGTGAAGGTGTGCATGTTGCAGCAGGGCTATGAGCATCCGTATAGCGAATCCCTTCTGCAGCAAGCTTATCTATAATAGGCGTTGAAACTGCTGAAGCACCATAACTGCTTAAGTCTCCGTAGCCCACATCATCGGCGTAAAATATAACGATGTTTGGTTTGACGCCGTCTCTTGTAGGTGATTTCGCCAATGCAGAGCTCGACGTGAATATCAAAATTGACAGTAGTGTTATCGTAAAAGAAAATTTATACATATGGATATCTTTTATTAAATCAGGTTTGGTAGAAAACGAGGTGCAAATGGCTTTGCAAAGCCATTTGCTTTGTTTTAGAACGAGTACGAAACCCCCGCCAGGACTTGTCTTTCGGTAGCAATCCAGTGGTACGGGTTGTCACTAAACCCTGCGCGATACTCAAAGTGATCCCGTCGTAGCAAATTCAGAGCATCAAGGGTGAGTTTTAGTGAATCGTTAATCGTGTATGAGAATGATGCGTCTAGCTGGCCAAATCCTTCTTGCGTGTATTCGGTGGTCACCAGAAAATCGGACCGATGGTTATAGGCGATCCTGGCTGACATCAAGTCATTTTCGTAAATCAGCACAAGGTTGTAACTTTTATCAGAAAGTCCCTCCAAAGAGATATTAGGAAGCTCTGGATTGGGTGAAGGTACGTCAGAGTCTACATATGTATAATTAGCCTGTATGCCTAAAGCATCAAACGGCGCGGGGAGAGTGGTAAAAAACTGCTGATAACCAACTTCTATTCCTTTAATTTTTCCTGAGCCACCATTGGACTTTCTGAGAATAATAAAGTCCTGTCCGCCAATGTTTTCTGCACTCTCACTGGTCTGCAAAAAACCGTCAACATTTTTGTAAAACAGTGTGGATGAAAGAATATTTCCTTCGTCGAAATAGTATTCTAGGGAAAGGTCGAAGTTTTCAGCGGTAAATGGGGTCAACCCCGGATTACCTCCATTGCCACGGCCTTGTTCAAAGTTTAAGTTGAGCGATGGGGCCATATCGCCAAATGCAGGTCGGGCAAACGTTCGAGAAGCTGCAAATCTCAATACAGTTTCGTCGGTTAACGCTGCTCGCAGATTAATGGAAGGGAGGAGTTCACTATAGTTCCCTTTGTCAGTTTTTCCTTCATATATGGCAATGCCATTCGCATCAAAATTTCCTGTGTTAAAGAAATAATCGGCTGTCGTATCTGTGCGCACGTAGCGGACACCGGCGTTACCCTCTATTTCGATGTCATTGATAAGAAAATATAAGTTTCCTTTGACGTACATTGAGGCAACTGACTCAGAATAGTCGAAAAAATCTCGTGGGTTTGCAATTTCAGATTGAGCCGGCAAACCATATTGCTGACGAATTTCGTTGTCTCTGGTTTTCAATTGTGAGGGGTCAACCGCGAGGTATGATGAAGGAAATTGAGCACCGGGCCACTCGTTCATAAAATCTTTCCAACGGCTTTCACCAATTAAGCCCAGTGGGTCGTCAGTGCCATAGGTGTTTCCTGAAGCATCAAAAACATGGTTATTCTGAATATTTTTTAGAGTATCTACATTGGCAAACCTCAATCCGCTTTCAACGCTAGTTAGCCAGTTGTCATCTAAAAAGTACTTAAAATCGGTTCGGGCAGCGGTTTCATCAGCGGTAAGTTGACGACTTTCGTGGCGCCATTGGACGATGTTAAAATTATCTATATTTGTGTAGTCAAAATTGCTAAAGGATACTGACGGAGGGGTATTAGGAAATTCTGACTGATCGACAATTGCAGTGAGCGAATCAGAGTTATCTCGAATTCGTGTATTGCGAAACGCTGTGTCGTTGTCGGTATCAACGTAACTAATCTCTCCGCTTAATTCAAAGTTGTCGGCGACGTGTTCAAACCCTACTGCCAAGTCAAACGTCACAGTGTCCCGTGAATCAATCATATTCAGAACATCAAACGTCATGTCATTAAATGTCACGACATCAGCATATCTGCCACCACCAGTATTAGTCGCATCGATAACATTTGCCGCATTAAAGCCCCAAACGAATTCTTCTCGAAACTGTTCAGTAGTGAATTCAGTGTAACCGCCATCAAAAAAGAAACGGGTTTGGTCACTGGTTCTTAGATCGACGCCAAGGGTATAAACAGCCCGTTCCCGCTCCCCCCAAGCTGGAGAGGAGTTCAGCGATGTGGTAACCAATGAGCCTTGTGGAACTGTGCCTGATGGGTACTCACCACCGATATCGGCAAAATTGGAATTTCTAACCAGATCCTCCCGAAAAGCTCGCTTTACATAAGAGGCACCGAAAATAACACCTACCTCTCCTTCGTTTCCAACGCCCCAAGAATCACCTATTACCAGAGAGCCTCTAGGGCTCCACTCATCCGAAAGATCGCCATGATGAACTTTTACGCTACCGGCAAAACTAAAATCATTCAGACTAAGTGCATCTGTACGGCGAATATTGACTACACCGCCGATACCACCTTCAACCAAATCTGCAGACACTGATTTAAATACTTCAACTGAACCGACAAGTTCTGCAGGAATATCTTCAAAGCTAGCGAAGCGATTAATACTGGTGCCGCCAGAGCCACCGAAATAATTACGGCCATTCAGTAATGTTGCAACCTCATCTAATCCCCTTATAGAAATGCCTGACGCTTCCCCTCTGGAACGTGATACCTGAATACCAGGAACCCTCTGCAGTGACTCTGCAATGTTCGTATCAGGAAACTTCCCAAGCTCTTCAGAAGTAATGGCATCAACAACCTGTACAGAAGCCTGTTTTGTATTCACTGAAGTCACCGCACTGGCTCTAACTCCTTTAACACTAATTATTTCCATGTCCTGGGGGGATTCTACGGATTGTGCTAATGCCTGAAAGGTGCCTGTAACTAGCATTATAGTCGCTGCCAGTTTAGATAATTTCATTGCCATTTTCATATTTCCCTCAAATAGATATCTGTACAGAACGTATTGGTATCAGCTTCAGTGCTTAGCATGTTGCACAGCCTGTACCCTCGTGATTAAACAAATTACAAACCAAATCTGCCGATAAAATTAACATAAAATATACATATTGAAAACCGTTTCCTCAGTTTTTTGCATATAAATCATATTGTTTAAATATGCTTTTGTTTTAAACTGTTGTTTTTTCATGTCTTTTATGATCTTTATCTTTTGTTTTTATATATTTTCCCGGCTATTTTTGGCTTTTTGATTTCATTTGTGAAAACGGTTTCCTTTAGTTGTAAATATATTTAATATGTTTTTTACGTCATGTCCTGTCTGAGTGGACGAATGTGAACAGTCAGCTGATTAACAGGGTTTAAAATTCGTGGTAGTGTCGAAAACATACAATGTTTGTAGGTGTCATTGGGCACTAAAATTATTCATTATGAAAACTATTAAAGATGTCGCAACGTTGGCAGGCGTATCGCCGGCCACGGTATCAAGAGCGCTGAAAAAGGGAAGTACGGTCAATGAAGGAACACGTCAACGTGTGCTGAAAGCCGCAGCCGAGCTTGATTACCGACCGGACGCAAATGCCAGGGCGCTTGTGAATCGATCAACTCAGACTTTAGGGGTCGTCATTTCGGAGTTAGCCGACCCTTTTTTCGCAAGAATGATTCATAGTATCCAACTGACTGCGAAACAATTAAATTTTAAAGTACTCATTAGCACAGGTTCGATGAATGCAGATCGAGAAATGAAAGCAATTAAGAACCTGCTAGTACAGCGGTGTGACGCGATTATTGTAAACAGTAAAGCTCTTTCAAAAGAGCAACTAATAACGCTCGCCAATGAGAATCCTGCTTTTGTACTTATTAATAAATATATACATGAGATTCGGGGGCGTTGTGTCTGGTTTGACAATATTCACGGCGGCAAGTTAATGGCAAACCATGCATTAAGCATGGGACATAAAGAACTCATTGTTTTCAGCACTCGAAATAAAGACCATGATGCTTCCAGACGGCTCAAAGGGATTCGGGCAGCGCTTCAATCGCAGGGAATCAAATTGCCCGTAGAAAGAATTATTCATGCAACGCCGGACTATTTAGGGGGACAACGTGCAGTAGAAGACTTGCAACAAAGAAAGTATCGTTATTCAGTTATTCTTTGTTACAACGATGCCATGGCTACCGGCGCAATTTCAAAGTTGCTCGATCACGGATATTCAATACCAAAGGATGTTTCAATTATAGGGTTTGATGATGTTTTGTTGGCCAAATATTGCGTACCTGGACTTACTACAGTGAATTATCCTATCGATGTCATGGCAGCAAAAGCCACAGAACTCGCGTTAAAGCTTGCTCAAAATGAGCCGGTGAAAAGTGATGGTTACCTTTATAAACCTTATGTTGTCAAAAGAGATTCGGTAGTTAAGGTATAATGCGCATTGCTCACCTCAGCATAAATAATCAGGTAGCCATTGCGACTGGCTTTTTAGCGATTTTCTTTTCTACTCAGGCGATTCATGCATTAGCGACACCTTATTATCAAATGTCTCTAGCACTTGATCCGTTCTGGCTCAATGTGTCAATCACGAGCCCTCTACTTCTGAGTATGCTACTGAACCCAGCTATTGGGAGAGTTTGTGACCGACTCAGCAATAATAATAAAAAAAGTCTACTAAAACTAAGTGGTTGGTTAGCTGGTTTAATGTTCGCGTTGCTTTGGTTTGCACCTATCAATTGGCCTAGTACACATGTACTTTTGTACTTGGCCAGTATTTGTTTGATTTTCTATGTTGCAGTTAGTGTTCAGTTAATCAACCTTCGAAGTATCACTTATTCAGTTTCATGCAATGCAGAGCAAAGTGTTCGCGTGATGTCTTTTTCGAGCATATTTGAACGTCTAGGAGCGGTTCTCTATTTTTGGCTTTTTCCTTTGGCGCAGTGGAGCGGATGGGCATCGCTGACTCAAGGTGTCAGAGGCGTTGGTGTTTTGGTAGGAATATGCTTTATTGCACTACTTACCCATATCTCTGCCAGTTTATTTGATCTAAAAACGCACGTAAAAATTACGGAGAATAATCCGTCTCAAAAAAAAGATATTGTCGCCTTGCACACTCTGGTTAAGCGGGTATTTGTCACTCTTCTTTTACTATTATTTACGAAACTAGCGTTTATCACTGCACTTACCAGTCTCGATTTTTATTTATTGGTCTACTTTGTAGAAGGTGGGGATTTAACAGAAGGAGCGCTGTGGAAAGGCGTTTTGTCTTCTGCTTTCGCAATTTTCAGTCTTATTTTAATAGTGCCACTAGGTAAGGTCACCCTCTGTTTAGGTGCCAAAAATACCCTGATTTTAATTTTTACCATTAGCTTTGTAGGAGCAGTGTCGAAGTGGTTTATTTTCTTCCCGGGTAATCAATACTGGCTAATACTGGATGCGTTGCTCGGCGCAGCTTCGTTTGTGGCTATTGGGGCAATAATCCCATCAATGATTAATCAACTGAGTATTCGTCATAGCCAGCTCTCAGGCATTACTCAACACGGCTTTTTTGCGTCCTGGCAATCTTTCGTAATGCAGGGGTCTATTATCGTGTCGTTACTGTTAAGCGGTATTTTGATAAACATGTCTGGGTTTGATGCGGCACTTAAAGGTATTCAACATAGTGATACCATTTTGTTTCTTAGAGTTGCGCTTTCCCCTGGGTCCGCAGTACTTAACATTGTTTCACTTCTTTTAGTGTTGAGTATTCCCAGCATGTGGTTCGGGAAAAACAGGGTGAACACGATCATTAATACAATAGGGGATAGCTAATGCCTACCATTCGTGACATTGCAAACGCAGCGGGTGTCTCTCCCTCTAGTGTTTCCCGAGTCATAAATAACGGTTCTAAAATTAGTGCTGCTACTAGAGATAAAGTACTCCGAATTATCGAAGAAATGGGCTACTTTCCTAACGCAGCAGCTAAGGCCATTAATGCACAACCTACCAAATCTATTGGGATTGTTTTACCTAATCTACAAGACCCATTTTTTGCTGCGATGGCTCATGGCATTGAAAAAGTAGCCACGGATGCTGATGTACAAATATTGCTGAACTCCTCAGATGATAACGAGTACGCCGAACGCCAGGCGATAGAAACTCTCCTTGAGCATCGCTACAAGTCTACAGTTGTCTACAGTGTTTTTCTAAGCGACGAAGAGTTAATCAAGTTTGCCAATGTTATTCCAGGTATGATTTTACTGAATCGGTATATTGCTCCTATCGCGACTCGGTGTGTTTGGCTTGATGAAAAGGAGGGAGGACGATTATTGGCTAGACTCCTGATTGAAAAAGGCCATAAGAAAATTGCAGTATTGGGGGTAGATTGTGGTGAAAGCCACAGTCGGTTCAGAATGAGCGCATTGATCTCTGAGCTCAATGCAAACGGTATCCAAGATAGTGACATTGCAATAGAGACCAATAGCGCATCTTACGAAGGCGGTCAGGCTGCTGTTCAGGATTTACTTGCGAGCGGCCGCGACTACACAGCAATAGCCGCATATAACGATAGTATGGCAATTGGTGCTATCGCAATGCTAAATGCACAAGGCTATTCTGTACCACAGGACATTTCGGTTGTGGGGTTTGACGATCTCATTCTAGCAAACTGCATCGAGCCGAAACTTACCACTATTCACAACTCTATTGAAGAGATGGCTGAACTAGCAACTCGCATGGCATTAAGCGAGGGAAGCTATATTCCCCCTGAGTCAGAGCGCATTTTTCAACCTAAGCTCGTCGAACGCTCCTCACTGATTGGTCTGTAAAGCCTCGCGGTTAGCGTCAATGAGAGTTTATTCATTGCTTTCCTTTACTCTTCAATTTAGTCTGATGGCTGCCTGATACAGTTACCGGCAGCATGTCGTAACCATATCAGTTGGCAGAGTTTTCAAAAAGCTCTACACCATAAATGGGGCCAGGGTGTCGTCCAATGGTTAATAGCAAGTCGGCGCTGAACAAGGTATCGTAGTTGTCTATTCATTATATTTTCAGAAGGAATGAAAGCGTGAAAAAAGTACTGATTGTCTTAGTGTTAATTGTCGCGGTAATTGTGGGTGGTGTGATTTATCTCGCCAGTGGTGCCAACGAGTTTATTCGCAAGCAAATGGAAACCCAGGGCTCAACTTTCTTGGGCACGCCAGTAACTGTTGCTGCAGTGGATTTATCCTTTGCCGAAGGCAAAATTACTATTTCAGACATTGATGTAGAGAATCCCGATGGTTTTAGCGAAGAAGACGCCTTTAGCCTTGACAGTGTTACCCTTGATTTAGCCGGTGCCACAGAAGAACCTTACCGCATTCAGGAAGTGTCTATTAATGCGCCGGAAATTTTATATGAAGTGGATGTCAACGGAAAAGGCAACCTACTGGTAATTAAAGACAATCTCATGGCTAATTTGCCAAAGGGTGAGAGCGAGCCTACTCAGTCAGAAGGCGCTAACCCTAAGCTTATCGTAGACAATGTAACGGTGAGCGATGTGAAACTTACGCTGAACTTTGAAAAACTGGAAACCGGTGATTTCAAAATTGACAAGAAAGCCTATGAAGTGACACTTCCTACTTTCAGTGCTGGTGCAATCGGTCAGCCTGATGGCCTGCCAGCTGATCAGGTTGGTGCAGCCATCGTTAGCAAAATGTTGGATAACGTTATTGCTCAGGCAAAAGACGAAGCCAAGAAAGTGCTTGCAGAAAAGGCCAAAGAAAAAGTTCAGGAAAAAATTGACGAAGAAAAAGAAAAGCTAATGGAAAAAGGTAAAGATAAGCTTAAAGATATCTTTAACTAATCCGCTTTAGTCAACAGGCTCATGTTGTTGAGTTGCTCTGAGCCTGTTGGCGATGTGAAAAACTGAAGGGACATATTATGAGTATCAGTGACGTATCTACCCACACGGCAGCGGAGGATATACGCAACGAAAACATACTGATATATGTTAATGGTGATATTGTTCATCGCGACGAAGCCAAAGTATCTGTATATGACAGCGGCTTTATGTTGGGGGATGGCATTTGGGAAGGTTTGCGCCTCTACAACGGAAAATGGGCTTTTCTGGACGAACACTTAGACCGACTATTTGAAGCCGCGAAAACGGTAGATATGAATTTGGGTATGACCCGTGAAGACGTGGTGGCTGCTTTAGAGGAAACCCGTTTAGCGAATGAAATGCAAACCGATGTGCATGCGCGTTTGATGTTTACCAGAGGCAAAAAGAACAAGCCCTTTCAGCATCCGGCGTTGTCCACTCAAGGTCCCACACTGGTCATTATTTGCGAACACTCCATTCCTGCCATAGGGCGTCCTATTAAATTGGCTACCGTACCTCACGTTAGGGGTTTGCCGATGACGCAAGATCCAAAACTCAATTCTCACTCTAAGCTAAATTGCATTCTGGCCTGTATTGCTGCCGAAAAGGCCGGTGCAGACGAAGCGTTAATGCTTGATGTGAACGGTTTTGTGAATACCACCAATGCGTGTAATTTCTTTATCGTGCGCAAAGGTGAAGTCTGGACCTCAACAGGTGATTACTGCATGAACGGCATCACACGGCAAAAAGTCATAGAAGTATGTGAAAAACTCGGCATAACAGTACATCAGCGCAATTACTCCCTGGTGGAAACCTATGGTGCAGACGAAGCATTCTTAACCGGAACGTTTGGGGCGCAAACGCCTGTAAGTCATATCGACGGACGGGAAATTGGCGTGGCTCACCCTGGCCCAATCACGCAAAAAATTCGGCATGCTTATTATCAGTTGATTAAGGCACAGCATTAATGCGTATTGCCATGTGGTCGGGGCCCCGCAACTTGTCTACAGCCATGATGTACGCATTTGCGTCCAGGCAAGACTGCGTAGTTATGGATGAACCTTTCTATGCTGCCTATCTTAAAGCTAGTGGGGAAGTGCATCCCATGCAGGATGAGATTCTTTCGTCCCAGCCTACTGAGCCTGAAGAAGTGATACAAGCGTGCTTGAGTTCACTACCTGAGGGGAAAAAGCTCAGCTATCAAAAACACATGGCGCATCATTTTTTACCAGATTTCCCATTGGATTTTACCGATAAATTAAATAATGTATTTCTCATACGCCACCCGGCGCGTGTTATTGCCAGCTATCATGAAAAACGTGCGCTGCCAAACCTGCAGGACATTGGCGTAGAGCAGCAAGTAGCTATTTTCGAACGTCAGTATCTGCGAAGCGGGAAGGTTCCGGTAGTTATCGACAGTGATGACTTACTCACTGACCCCGCGCTTGGACTAGAAATACTGTGTGATGCAATTGGCATTCCATTTGATAGTGCCATGTTATCATGGGAGCCGGGTGGTAACCCTGCTGATGGAGTGTGGGCAAAACATTGGTACAATGCTGTTTGGCAAAGTAGTGGACTAACAAAGACAAAGAGAAAACCCGTCCCTCAGTTACCCGCGTCTCTGCAGAGCGTTCTTGCGCAGTCTATGCCCTTTTACGAGCTACTCGCTGGCCATAAATTAGCTATCGGGCCCGATAACTGTTAGTGGAGCCAAGATCTCTTTTGTACTAGTCCTCATTACCAATATTCTTTATACCGAGTTTTTTTCTTGCAAGACTAACCACATTTTCATCGATGGGTGGCGGTGAAATATCCACGCCTTTTCCAAGTGCTTCAACGAGCGTTTTGAGTACGGCTATCCTCGCAAACCATTTGTGCTCAGCTGCAATGACATGCCATGGCACAGCCTCGGTATCAGTGTTGTCGAACATGGCTTCAATGGCCTCTTCGTACTCGGGCCACTTTTCCCGATTGCGAATGTCTTCCTCAGTAAGTTTCCAGCGCTTGTAGGGGTTCTGCAACCGTTCCTCAAAACGAGTAAGCTGTTCTTCCGGTGTGATATGCATGAACAATTTAACCAAGCGAACACCGTCGTCAATGAGCAAGCGTTCGAATTCGTTGATTTCCTGATAGGCTCTATGCCACTCGTTTTCCGTGGCAAATTCTTCAACCCTTTCAACAAGCACCCGTCCGTACCAGGAGCGATCGAAGATGGCAATAGTGCCAGGCTTAGGTAGTCGTCGCTGGAAACGATACAAGTAGTGTCGACCTTGTTCTTCTTTTTGAGGTGCAGCTATAGGATGAACTGAAAAGCCGCGGGGGTCGAGAGGCTCAGTGACTCGTCTTATCGCGCCGCCTTTACCTGACGCGTCCCAGCCTTCAAAAACTATAATGGCACGTTTTTGTTGATGAAAATACGCTTGCTGAGTATGAAGCAAAGCAGTTTGCAATCTTTTGAGTTTCTTTTTGTAGAGCGATTTATTGGTGATTTGTTGTGTAGTATCAATGTCTTTCAGTCTGATCTGACGGTTTGCAGGACTAATTTTTGAAACGTATTCTGGCATAGCGATACTCCCTGAATTCAGGTTATGTCAGATTTGGCATACTGTCCACTCCAAGAAGTTATGGTTTTGGCAGTGATAGTAGAGGCAGCATTGGGCGCCGAGTGATTAAGTGACGCCTTTTTTGCTTGCAAAACTTCTGCGCTATTTCTCGCTATTATTTTTCTCTCCAGAAGATGGGTATTTTTCAAACCACGCCAGCACGTGCTTGACCTTGCTAATTAGCTGGCTTGGGCGATTAGCAATGAAATGAAACGCACCTGGCATTTCCACCAGTGCAGTGTCGATATTGCGAATTTTTAGCGCACCGTAAAGTTGCTTAGCTTCGGACAATGGCGTTCGCATATCAGCATCTCCCACCATCACCAGTGTTGGCGTATTAATACTTCCGACTAACGAAAGGGGAGAAAAAGACCAATAGTCCTGAGCATTCTCCCATGGCTGTCCAGGGTAGCGATAATTCGCATATGCGTAATAATTATCAGCAGTAAGGGTTTTGCTTATCCAGTTCATCACCGGTTTTACAACAGCAGCGGCTTCGAAGCGATTGTTCTTACCTATCATCCACGCGGTCATAATGCCGCCCGCACTACCGCCGGTTACATAGAGTTGGTCTTCGGTGGTGTAACCTAGGCGGATCATTTCATCAACGCCATCCATCACATCCTGATAATCTTCGCCGGGATAATTGTGGTAGAGCAGGTTCGCAAACTCTTCACCGTAGGAAGTGCTTCCCCTTGGGTTTGGGTAAAAAACAATATAACCGGCAGAGGCGTATAGCTGAACTTCCGGAGAGAATCTGTCACCATAATTGGAAATAGGACCACCGTGGTTTTCAACAATCAGCGGGTAAGTTTTACCTTTTTGGTAGTCGGGAGGAAATACTACCCAGCCCTGAATATCCCGTTTGTCGAAGCTCGACTTGTACCATATTGTTTCTACTCTACCCAACTCACGGTAGGCCAAAATGTCCTCATTCAGGTGAGTGACAAGTGTCGGTTTTTTTCCTGCCTTAGTAACAAAGGCGACGTCGGCCGGACGATAAGGCGTTGTGTAAGTGTAGGCTATTTGCCCTTTCGCATTGACCGAGAAATGGCCGCCTCCGTACGGTCTGCTTACCGCAGTTCCGCCCATATTGTCAGCCAGTGCTGTCACTTTTCCGGACGTTGTAGTGACTGCAATTTTAGTATTCCCTTCGCTGTCGTAGGTGAAGTAAATCCCTTTAGGTTGCCACGCGATGTTTCCCACACTGCGATCAAATGATAAAGGAACTTCTTTCTTATCTGAACCGTCGATATTCATGGTATACAAGCGGGTGAGCTGATACGCCTGAATTTTGTCGTCGAATCCCAGCCAGGCAATGCGTTTCCCATCTGGTGAGATTGCTGGGGAGTGGTCCGGGCCCTGGCGTTGAGTAAGGGCATTTATCTCACCGCTTAGAATATTTGCGACGTAGATTTCGCTGTTTCGAAAATCATGCTCGTAATTGTCGTGGCGATTGGCTGAAAATACCAGTTGCTGACTATCATTCGTCCATTGCGCACGGCCGCTGTGATGAAAGTCGCCGGAAGTGATTTGACGAGGTGTACCGCCTTCAGAAGGCACCACAAACAAGTGATAAAAACCCGTTTCCAGATAACCTCTGCCATCCTGTTCGTATTTAAGACGATCGGTGACTCTGGCACTTTCAGCCCATTTCGCGCCTTTAGGGCGTTGAGGCATAGTAACTAACACTGGTGGCTTTTCAGCAACCAGCATGGAAAAAGCGATGTATTTCCCATCTGGAGACCAGGATAACCCTGAAGGCGATGAAGGTAACTCAGTCAGGCGAACAGATTTGCCACTCAACATGTGATAAGTGAATATTTCACTGCCATTCAGGCCTTTGCTTGTGTACACAAGTTTATTGCCATCAGGCGACCATTCAGCGGCGCTTTCCGATTTGTCTGAATGGGTGAGTTTTTCCATGTTTGAGCCATCTGACGATACAATCCACAGTCTCGACTGTCGGCTATCAGTCATCACATCCATGTAGCGACGGTTGAAAACAATATGCTTGCCGTCAGGCGAAATTGCAGGGTTATCGGCCCATTCAAGCTCGAATACATCCATGTCACCAAACGCAGGCAAAGATGTCGCTTGCGCACCGAAGCAAACACACAGGCCTACACACAAGGCCGCTATTACCTGTCGCTGGATTTCCATGAGCTATCCTTTTGAGTCGTGTAATTAGAGGTCGATGGTGACTTGATCAAAATAGACGATGGCAGCCGTACCACCCATCACTGAGAATCCAGCGAAGTCTACCCAACCGCTTTTTTGTGTCAACGCATAGCTATCTTCCTCGTGTGTAACTTCATACTCATCGTCTGATTTCAAACCTGAAAAAACATCGAGTACCTCTTTATCTGAGCCATGACGTATTTGTTTAGTACTGAGCAAAATTTGATTCACTCGCTTGTCGTATAAGAAGCTCAGGAAAAACATTCCCTTGTCAGAGGTATTAATGAATTGCTCGATATAAGTAATGCTCGGGTTAGATATTTTTGAGTCGCCTAGATCGTTGTAGCCGAGCCAGTAACTATTCCAGTCATTGTCGTCTGTAAAAACAAAGCTTATTGCATTGAAGATCTTTTTTTCTGTTTCTAACGACTCTTCGAGTTTTAGTTCTGTCATGACCGCCTTAACCAGTGTTTTCACACCTTCATCTGCCGAGCTGTAGGCATCTAGTGCGCAGGCGTTAAAAGAGAGTAAAAAAGCGAAAAGGGACAGTATTTTCTTCATTGTTATTCCAACTTATTTTATTGATATCCGTGGGTTAGCTATTGCAGCTGTATTGTTCTTTTAATTGTATACACAGGCAAAAGTTATTGCGACTAAAGATTCTTAACCAGGTAATCCAGTAGTAATCTGACTTTATTGGGGACGTGTCGGGTTTGGGGATACACAGCCCATATACCATCGTTCTCCGTGTCGAAATCACTTAATACTGGAATAAGACGTCCATTGGCAATGTCGTCAGCCACGTAATAATCGGGCAACTGAATGATTCCCAGCCCTTTTAGCGCAGCATCACGAACAGCGAAACCGCTGTTACAGCGCAGTCGTGGCGCAAGGCGAAATGTTTTGTGGTTTTTTTCCACATCAAATTGCCAGAGTGCCGATGTGCCTGCAACACACTGATGCTCTTTTAGATCCGCAATTCGCAAAGGCACCCCAGCATTATGGAGGTACGCTGGTGATGCACAGGTATGTAGCTTTCGCGCGCCTAGTTTCCGCGCTCGGAGCGTGGAATCTTCCAAATGACCCAACCTAATGCCCACATCATAGCTTTCTTCCACCAGGTCGAGAACTTTGTTGGTCAATTCCAGGTGTATTCGCAAACCCGGGTGAAGTAGTGTGAAATCGTTAATCAGAGGCGCAATCACCCGCTCGCCATACGTTACAGGTGCGGTGAGTTTCAGGTGTCCAGTGGGTGTGTGCTGTTGCTCGCTAACCAGCCTGTGTGCATCTTCCAGTAATTCTGTAATTTGTCTGCATTGATGGTAAAACTGTAGCCCTATGTCAGTGGGCGTCACAATACGCGTAGTACGGTTGAGCAATTTGCTATCAAGTCGTTTTTCCAGTGCGGTTACCTGACGGCTCACTTTGGCGGTGGAAATATGCAGTTTCTCGGCGGCACGGGTGAAGCTCTTTTGTTCGATCACGGCAACAAATTCAAAAATTCCATCCCAGTTCATAGCGCTTACCCGTTATTTTTGCAAAAATGCAAAAGTTAATTTCAAAAAGAGGGTATTGTTTCATATATTGGTGAGTTTACAATAGTGACATGTTTTTCCATAAGGGTTGAAAGATGACAGAGACAATTACGTGTAAAGCAGCGGTTGCCTGGAAAGCAGGTGAGCCTTTATCTATCGAAGAAGTTCAGGTGGCTCCGCCCAAAGCTGGCGAAGTCAGAATTAAAATTCTTGCTACCGGCGTTTGCCACACCGATGCGTTCACCTTGTCAGGAGATGATCCGGAAGGTGTATTTCCGGCAATTTTGGGGCATGAAGGCGGCGGCATTGTAGAATCGGTCGGCGAAGGTGTTACCAGTGTTGAAGTTGGTGACCATGTTATTCCCCTATACACCCCTGAATGTGGAAAATGTAAATTCTGTTTATCTGGCAAAACTAACCTGTGTCAGGCTATTAGACATACCCAGGGACAAGGACTGATGCCCGACGGTTCAACCCGTTTCAGTATTAATGGCAAGCCCATTTATCATTACATGGGAACGTCAACGTTTGCTGAATATACCGTTTTACCCGAAATTTCATTGGCAAAGATAAACCCTGGAGCGCCGCTTGAAGAAGTTTGCTTATTGGGGTGCGGCGTAACAACGGGTATGGGCGCAGTTATGAATACGGCTAAGGTACAGGAAGGTGATACTGTTGCCATCTTTGGTCTTGGCGGCATCGGTCTGTCGGCTATTATTGGCGCGACCATGGCTAAAGCGGGTCGGATCATTGCTATCGACATTAACGAAAGTAAGTTCGAGTTGGCGAAGAAATTGGGTGCTACCGACTGCATTAACCCCAAATCTTTCGATAAGCCGATCCAGGAAGTCGTTGTGGAAATGACAGACGGCGGTGTTGATTTTTCTTTTGAGTGTATCGGTAATGTCAATGTGATGCGATCAGCTTTGGAATGCTGCCACAAAGGCTGGGGTGAGTCGGTCATTATTGGTGTCGCTGGCGCTGGTCAGGAAATCTCAACCAGACCGTTTCAGTTAGTCACGGGACGCGTATGGCGCGGCTCTGCCTTTGGTGGTGTAAAAGGGCGTTCCGAACTGCCTGATTACGTAGAGCGCTACATGCAGGGTGAATTCAAACTAAATGACTTCATTACTCATACCATGCCGCTTGAAAAAGTGAACGATGCTTTTGACCTGATGCACGAAGGCAAGAGTATCCGCACTGTTATCCATATGGCCTAGTGCCACTGGCAATCGATTGGAGTTGGAGCTTCCCTGCTCCAGTCGGTTGGACTTCTTAGGCTTGCATGATGCGGGAAACATTTTCAGTGACGCTCACAGCGCCCTGGTGAATCTCATCCATCACGGCTTTAACGCTACTAATTTGGTTAGCGTTCTCATCAACCT
This sequence comes from Alteromonas sp. AWQ4_252, assembly GCF_056158205.1. Taxonomy (NCBI): domain Bacteria; kingdom Pseudomonadati; phylum Pseudomonadota; class Gammaproteobacteria; order Alteromonadales; family Alteromonadaceae; genus Alteromonas; species Alteromonas sp. AWQ4_252. The sequence goes on from NZ_JBSWSV010000001.1 coordinate 1,044,271, forward strand.
TCACTTTAACTTCACCCATTTTATTACTGGCTTGCTCCGCCAACCCTCGGTTCTCATTAACAACAGACTCTATTTCAATGGTTGAGTCGCTGGTGCGTTTGGCCAGTTGTCTGACTTCATCTGCCACTACGGCGAAACCCCTACCCTGATCTCCGGCCCTTGCAGCTTCAATAGCGGCGTTAAGAGCGAGTAAGTTCGTTTGATCAGCAATACTTCTAATCGTAGAGACAATTGACTCAATATTGGCAGACTGTTCTGTTAGCTGTGCAATTAGGACGTTAGCCTGGTCGACTTCCTCAAGTGTGGCACTAAATACATCTACGGAACTATTTAATGATTCGGTACCCCGAAGTGCAATTTGTGAGGTTTCTTCTGAAATGGACACTGCATGCTCAGAGGCGCTGGCAATATTTTGTTGAAGAATTACTTTTTCAGTGATGTCAGAGGCGAATTTAATGACTTTTTCCACTTTTCCTGTTGCAGAGAAAATGGGGTTATACGTCGCCTCCAGCCAGAGCACATTCCCCGACGAGTCTTTGCGTTTGTATTGTCCTGACTCAAATTTTCCACTGGCCAATTTATCCCAAAAATTAGGGTTGTCGATATAAAAATCGTCGAAACAAAACATGCGGTGATGTTGACCAACAATCTGATCTAAAGAATAACCCACGGTATCGGTGAAATTCTTATTGGCACGAAGTATGGTTCCGTCGGGGTGGAACTCGATAACCGCCATCGATCTATCCAACGCCGACGCAATGGCTTTCGCATCATCACTTTCTGCGCACTGACGGGTAATATCCGACGCCATGCAGATGATGTGTGTTACGTTGTTATTTTTATCTTTCACCGGCTCATAAGTGCAATCAAACAAAAGCGTATTACCGTTTTTGTTAACATACTCCTGTTCACAACGTTGTGCTCGTCCGTCAGCGAGGTGCTTCCAAAATGAAACGTAGGCATGGCTGTTTGCGAGTGCTGGTGCACATAAAGTTCGATGATGTTCATCGATGAGCGCCGATGGGACAGTACCAAGTAAGTCTGCAAAGAGCGTATTTACCTCTATCACGTGTCCGTTTGGACTGAAAAGAGCAAATAGAGCGCTGCGTTTTAACGCATCAATAAGAGCACAGGATTTGTAGAGTTCCTCGTGTAATGCGCCTACTTTTGCAGAGTGTGTGGAGGACAGTGTGAACATACAATATTTCCAATGTTATTTACTTTTGGCACATTATAATACTTTTTTGTTACAGTAATTGTAGTTAATCGATAGTTTAATATTGCGCCTCCTAAGGCAAGCTAATTTTTCCCATGGTGGTATTGGGAATACCGTATTGGTTGCCCTTAAAACACGGTGCACCGGCGAGGGCTTCGTTTGCCAGAATCGCAAATAACACAGCCTCTTTGGCGTCGGGGCTAATACCAATCTCGGATAGAACACGGATCTGAATATTATCCGGAAGTAAGGTGGCTATCATAGACATTAGCACAGGGTTATGAACACCACCGCCACTGGCGTATACGACGTTTTCATTAGCAGTGCCTGCCATTTTTATGATGCTGTCACAAATTGTCCGGGCTGAAAATGCCGTGAGAGTTGCTATCACATCGCAATTTGAAATAGACAGCGTCTGACTAGTGGTACGAGCGTGTTTTAGATAGTCCAGATTGAACACTTCCGGGCCAGTTGTTTTAGGCATGGCGTAGCTGAAAAACTCGTGGGTTAAAAGTGAGTCAAGTAAGTCTTCATTAACCTCACCTGCAGCGGCGAGAGCGCCATCCTTGTCAAAACGCAGGTGACTGTAGTGCTTGGCGACGAAAGCGTCGATAATAGTATTGCCCGGACCAACGTCCGTGCTGAAAACAGAATGCGGGTCATCACCGGCGGGTAGCCAGGTGAAATTAGCAATACCTCCCATATTGAGTAGTAGCCGGTTTTCGACGGGGTGGCTGAACATCAGGTAGTCCCCATACACAGCTAAGGGCGCCCCTTCACCACCAGCTGCAATATGCTTTTGCCTGAAATCAGACAAAGTAATGATACCCGTGAGAACTGCAATACGGTCTCCGTCGCCGATTTGTAATGTACCATTGCCATATTCCCCCAAGCCATGCTGCTCCTGTGGACAGTGGAAAACGGTCTGGCCATGGCTGGCGATACAATCGATTTCACTCGCTGATACCTGCCATGTTTCCAGCGCTTGATTTATCATTTCAGCATGTTGTTCGGCAATCCATCCGTTGAGAAGCGTTACTTCTTGTAAATCAACATGGCGTTTGGCGAATATTCGCTGAACAGCGTGACGAAAAGTGTTTTCATAACTCACAGTAATGAACCTTTCCAGTACAACTGAAGTTTTTACGCCGTGGCCCGTTATTCTGCATAAAGCAATATCTAATCCGTCCAGAGAAGTGCCACTCATTAATCCAATGATACGACGACTTTGCTTTTCACTGCTTTGATATAGCTTTTCAATAGAAGTTTTCATAGCACTTTTCTTACTTCCCTACAGACATGCTGTTACAAGTCCCGCCTATAACGGTAAAAAATCATAATTCAGAGGCGCTAATAGTAACATAAAAATAAAATATTCTTGAAATAAAACTGCAATTGAGATAAAAAATTGTACAAGACGAACGCAAAATTTGTTTCATTATCCCACGATGTAAACCGTCACCGAAATACCGGTAGGTTAGTGATGGTTATTTTTTCTGTTTTCTCGGAGTTTTTATGCAGCACTTGTTTAAGTCATCTTCACTTTGTCCTATTGGCAAATTAACTGCCGCAATTCATTTGGCGCTATTCTCCAGCGTAGGTGTGGCGCAAACCATTAACGATCAGGATGTGGAAGTGGTGAGTGTAACTGGCTCTCGGATTGCCCGAACAGAAGTGGTGTCTACCAGCCCAGTTACATCGGTTGATGAATTTCAATTACAGCTGGACAGGGCTGTGAATGTTGAAGATATAATTTTTAAGCTTCCCCAAGCCCCAAGTAGTGGCGCTAGTGGTAGCTCTGCAACGACTATTGATTTGCGAGCACTCGGACAAAATAGAACACTGGTTTTGCTGGATGGTACCCGTGATGTTCCCTTCGGCTTCCGCAATGCCGTTGATGTAAATGCCATTCCTGCCGGACTTATAAAAAGGGTTGATGTTCTGACCGGAGGTGCGGCAGCAGTTTACGGTGCTGATGCGGTATCGGGTGTGGTTAATTTTATAATGGATGATACGTTTGAGGGGCTGGAGTTTTCTACCAGTTATGAGATGCCCCAGGATGGTGCCGAGATGTTTAGCGCCGAAGCGATTTTTGGTGGGGATATTCTTGATGGAAAAGGTCACTTAACAGGTTTCGTCAGCTTTGCTGACCGTAAAGCGTTGTTTGCAGGCGACCGTGACTTTGCCATGGAAAACGGCACGCAAGTGATTAATACCGGGGGGTTTTACGAGGATGTTGTTAGTGAAAACACCTTTGGCATTGACGACAGCGGCGCGATAACCGAAGGTCGAAATACGGTAGATTCCACCGCCGGGCGTTATCTTGTATCGCCGATGACTCGTAAATCTACCGGACTATTCTGGGATGTGGATCTGCACGACAATGTTACTCTTTACGGCCGTGCGCTGTTCTCGCAAATGGAAGTATATACGGCCGGTGGCGCAGGCCAAACTCCTGTTTCTGTAAATGAACAAGTAGTGTTGGAAGCTGACAACCCTTACATAACATCGGCTATCGCAGATCAGCTTACTTTTGATGAAAACGGTCAGGCTCTGGTGCAGGTAGAGCGTAACTTAGGCTTGGGGCTACAGAAAACAGTCACCGAACGAGATCGCTTCCAGTTTCAGGTCGGTGTGCGCGGTGACATCACTGATTTCCTCCGCTACGACGCCTATTTCCAGCATGGCAAAACCGATGAAACAGATAAGGTGCTTAATTCCGGTTACGACACCACGGCATCGGGTGGCAGCAGTTTTGCAGCGATAGCCAACAGTGTGGACTTGTTTAATCCGAATGTGGCGTTGAGTGAACTTGAAACCACACTTCTCTATCACGATCGTGAGCGTACTCAAAATGTGGCTTCGATCACCTTTTCAGGTGAATCAACCCCTTTGTTTGAGCTGCCGGCTGGACCAGTTAGCTTCGCCATTGGATATGAATATCGCCGTGAAGCAGGTGTGCAAATGCCAGGTGATGCCTTCAGACGAGGCACGACGTTTTCTTCCAGTAGTTCTGTGGAAATTGATGCGAGCTTTTACAGTAAAGAGAGCTATGCAGAAGTATTAGTGCCACTCGTGTACGACCAGCCTTTCATCCAATCGTTGGACTTTGAAGGCGCGTACCGGGTTTCCAGTTACTCCAATACAGATGCAGACGATACCCACAAATTGGGCCTCAATTGGACTGTGAACGACGACTGGCGTGTTCGCTGGACAAGGCAATCTGCGTTCAGAGCGCCTAACCTCGGTGAATTTGCCGGCCCTGTATCCGGATTATCTCTGGCCCTTTTTGACCCATACAATGAAGCCTTTATTAGCCGGCTCGCGGGACGCTTTGAAGGGGACCCATGTTTACTGGGTACAGGTGATGCAGAGCAATGTAGTCGCTACGGCGCTCCTGCGGTAGGCACTGAGTGGGATTCTTCGTCAGCCCAGTATACCTATGGTGGCAATCCGAACATTCGACCGGAAAAAGCCGACTCTACAACTGTAGGTTTTGTTTATACACCAACTTACCTTGACGGATTCGACCTTACCGTTGACTGGTACAAAATTGAAATTGACGATGCAATTTGGGTGATACAGCCTGCAGCGGCGCTGCAAAATTGTTACATCGACAATCCAGTTGCGGGGAATCCGCTGTGCGACGCGGTATTGCGCGATCCTAGTACTGGCTTCATAACCACAGCCTTAGTTAACGATTTCAACGTGTCTTCATTCTTACAAGAAGGGGTAGATGTTAGCGCACAGTACCGCTTTGCAGCTCCCGAATTCATGGGGGGAGATTTGACCCTTAACTATGCAGCAAACGCCGTAACAAAAGCAGAGAAGCGTCTCGATCCAACACTGCCGGTGGAAGATTGTAAGGGAACTTACGGCTCTGCTTGTACAGGTGACTATGCAAGCTCTCTGCAGGCCGACTACAAACACAGGCTGAGTGTCGGCTGGTCTTTGGATGAATACACTGTTCAATTGAGCTGGCGCAGAATTGGTGATGTTGAATATGCCAGTGACCCTTCCGTAACCATTGGTTCACAGAATTACATTGATGTAGCTGCGTCCTGGCAGGTAAGTGAAGAAGTGTCCGTGGGTGCTGGAATCGACAATTTGTTCGACAAGGCCCCACCTGTTCCGGCAGCAGGAGCGTCGCGCTACAACACCGTTGATGGTTATGATGTAGTGGGTCGTTCATTTGGTGTTTCGTTGCGCTATAGTCCAGCGTTGTAATGCTAAAAACACGGTTGTCTGAATTAATCGTCTGCCAGTCGAAATAAACTGTCTGTCAGACGATTTACTGGCAGCATAACAATCATTAAGCTGTAGTTGATACGATGGGGACTAAAAATAGTCTCATCTCAATGTATATTTAATTCTACGCTTGGTGCACTGTTAATAATAAAAGATTTATTAAAAGGAGTTGCATGAACAACTTTCTAAAGCGGAGTAAGCGCGTCGTTCAAACGGTAATTTGTGTGAGTGGTTTTGCGGTTTTAAATGGCTGTGCTATGCCACCTGATAGCGATACACAGCAAATTCGCCGGGATCTCGCGCAAAAATTCATGCTCGATTTTCGCTACTTTTGCGAAGGAGCAGTCAAACGGTGCCGTGAACCTATGACAGTGCTACCCCCACAACTATCTGAATTGGTATCAGAGTCTGGTCTTGGTGGAGTCATTTTATTCAGTGAAAACCTCGCTTATCCCCAACAAATTGCGCAGTTGACTCAGGATTTACAAAAAGCAGCACAACAAGCGGAAAACCCCCAACCGCTGCTCATTGGTATAGATCAGGAAGGAGGGAGGGTGTTTCGTACACCACGGGTATTTACTACTGATTTCGCAGGAAATATGGCATTGGGGGCAACCTGGGAAAAATCAGGCACCGCCCACGCGACGGTAAGCGGGACTATTATGGCCCAAGAGCTTAAAGCGCTGGGTATTAACACTAACTTTGCGCCCGACGTGGATGTAAACGCAAATCTGGCAAACCCGGTCATAAATATACGTTCTTTTGGGCAATCGCCACAGCGAGTAGCTGAGCTTGGCGAAGCGCAAGTCAGCGCAATGCAGCGCGAAGGTGTTCTGGCAACGGTGAAACATTTCCCCGGTCACGGTGACACACAAACTGATAGCCATCTTGGTTTGCCGGTAGTGGATCACGATAGAGCGACTGTGGATGCCATTGATTTATATCCTTTTAAAGAGATCATCGAAAAAGCGGATCCGGCAGTCGTGATGACGGCGCACATACAGTATCCCCAGCTCGACAGCACTACATTGAAAGACAAAAACGGTAACGAGCAAATAAAGCCCGCAACTTTGTCCAGAAAAATCCTAACGGGTATTTTGCGGGAAGAATGGGGCTACCAAGGGCTTATTGTTACAGATGCACTGAATATGGCGGGTATTGCGAAATTCTTCGATAAAACAGAAGCCGTTGCTGCAACCTTTGCTGCAGGCACCGATATGGCTGTAATGCCATTACCTGTTCATACTGTCGAAGATATTGCCAGGTACAACGATATGCTGGATGAACTCGTCGCCAAAGTGCAATCAGGCGAGCTGGATCGCGGCGAGATTGCTGCCTCGGCAGAACGGATACGCCGGGTAAAAAAACGTTTTGCCTTAGCGCAGTGGAGCAAGCCCGATGTTGCTACGCTGTCGGATAATCTGGCAGATAACAAACGCCAGGCGCAGCGCATGGCAGATGAAGCGATAGCCTTGTTGAAAGGCGAGCCGACAGATTATCAAATTAGCGAAGGGGATAATGTACTTATGCTCATGCCTGCTGAACCTGTGTGTAAAGCTTTAACCTACCACTTTAGCTTGTATCGCGCTGAACAAACCGTGAATTGTATGAGTTTGCAAACCCTTACGGAATCCGCACTTTTGCAGGGTATTGCGCAAGCAGATACCGTGGTATTAGGCAGTATGACACCGTCACCGAGTTTGGTAGAACTTGGGGGCATGGAAGATATGAAGGAGAACACTCAACAAATTCTCGGCTACGAGCAGGCTCAAGCGCAATTGCCAGATTTGCTGAAAGACATCAAAGCTTCAGGTAAGCGCAGTGTATTGGTTTACCTGCGCATGCCCTATGATGAAGATCGTTTAGACAAATACAGCGACGCCGTGCTGGCTACTTACAACGCCAATGTCTACCGTCTGGCTGAAGATGATAACAGCCCCTACACAGGCGCAATTATCGACAGTCTTACTCGGGTACTAAACGGCATGCTCATTCCCAGCGGTTCAGTGCCTGTGTTTCTTGATGAGCAGCCTGTGGGGTCAAATGGGCATTAAACGGCGTGCCCTTTCTTTAACGCGCCTGGCAATAACATTTGTTATCGCCAGTTTTCCTGCCAGCGCCGCTGACTACCAGGGGCAATTGGTACTCCAGTCGGAGACTGCCGATGACACCGTAACCGGCCAGTTCCAGGCCTTAAGCAAGTTTGTTCAATTGCGGGTATATCCGGCGACAGTAAGCGAAATACAACTATCTGTTAACAATAAGGTTATTTTTGATGGTGAGGTACGACCAAGCCAAAATGCAGTACTCATGATAAGTGATTCAAACGCAGTAAAACCGGGTAATAACAATCTCGATGTACATTTGCGCAAAGGAGATGTGGCAGTCACTGTTGACTATCCGGTATTGCGAGAAGTCAGTTCCGAGCAAGCACTTACTATCGCGCAGAAACGCGAGTTTCGAAAAGCTTTACAGCCTTACATTGGCACAGATCCCGAGCAGCATCTATTTCCGGGCGCAGCACTTTTGGTAGCACGAAACGGTGAGATTTTGTTTGCCGAAGGCCATGGCATGGCACAATTTCAGCGCCTCTCAAACGGGCGAGTTGAACGTGACGGGCTCCCGCGAAAGATGTCTGTTGATACTGTTTTCGACCTGGCATCGGTGACCAAAGTAGCCAGTACGACGGCTGCGATTATGCATCTGGTAAGCGAAAATAAATTGTCTCTGTCTGACACTCTGGGTGAACTACTTCCCGGTTTTGCTGAAACGGACAAAGCTACCATTACCGTTCAACAATTATTAACGCATCGCAGTGGTTTGTGGGAATGGCAACCCACCTGGTTACACCGCAAGCTCAGTAATGCCTCGGTATATACTTATCTCGCGGCCCTGGAACGTCGGTATGACATCGGTGAAAAACGGGCATACTCTGATATTGGCTTCATGTTGCTCGGACATATCGTTAGCCGCGTATCAGGTGAGGATATTGATGATTACGTGAAAAAGCACATTCATACACCTCTGGGCATGGTGTCAACCACCTATACGCCGCCAGCAACATGGCGTGAGAACATTGCGGCTACTTCCCAAGGTAATCAGTATGAGCAAAACATGGTGGCCACATCCACACCATATCCTATATTGTCTGAGCCAGCCTTTACTGACACTTTTACGGGGTACAGGGAGTACACGTTAGTGGGAGAAGTTAACGATGGGAACGCCTGGTATGGCTTAAATGGTGTGGCAGGACATGCAGGACTATTTTCTAATATTACTGATTTGGCCAGATTTTGCCAGATGATGCTTAACGAAGGCGGGTACGATAATGCGATGATAGCAAGCCCGGAAACAGTCGCAACGTTTTTGTCCACGCCTTTTGACACTAATCAGGCCCATGGATTCTGGCGATATGAAAGTGGTGATGGTCGGGTTAGTTTTGGACATGCGGGTTTTACGGGTACACAAATAATGTTCAGGCCTGACGACAAGCTAATTGTCATCATGCTGACGAATCGTCAGCACAATGGACTGCCTGAGTCGGGTCGCTATCCATCCTTAAAACCAGCATGGGACAGTGTTCTCAGTGTCATAGATAAGCTACCCGATACAAAAAAGGCGCCGTAGGACGCCTTTTCGACATTTATTTGGCTTTACCTTGTTTGGCAACTGCATCCATCATGGCTTTAATGGCTTCAGGGTCACCCAGGTATTCTTTTGAAATGGGCTTGAGGTTTTCATCAAGTTCGTAAACCAGTGGAACGCCAGTGGGAATATTCAGTTCCAGTACTTCTTCTTCAGACATGCCGTCTAAGTATTTCACCAAAGCACGTAAGCTGTTGCCGTGAGCGGCGATAACCACTCGCTGTCCGTTTTGTATGGACGGACGAATTACGTCGTGCCAGTAAGGAAGAACACGCTCTATTGTCAAAGCCAGACTTTCCGCACGAGGTAAGATGGAAGGGTCTACATTGCTGTAACGTCTGTCGTGTCCAGGGAAGTGTTCACTGCTTTCATCAACCAGCGGAGGTGGCACATCAAAGCTACGACGCCAGATTTTTACCTGATCTTCCCCATGTTTCGCCGCGGTTTCTGCTTTATCCAAGCCAGTCAGCGCACCGTAATGACGTTCATTTAATCGCCAGTGACGCTGTACAGGAAGATAATGTTGACCCATTTCTTCCAGCGCAATATTAAGGGTTTTGATGGCGCGCAGTAATACCGACGTATATGCAATATCAAACTCAAAGCCTGCATCTTTCATTAGTTTACCGGCATTTTGTGCCTGAGCTACACCAGTGTCTGTCAAATCCACATCGTGCCAGCCGGTGAAGCGGTTTTCCAGATTCCACTGACTTTCGCCGTGTCGGATAAGTACCAGTTTATACATTATAGGTTCCCTAAGACTTGGTATTGAAATGAAAAAGGAAAGGCATACACAGTGCTATGCCATTTTTACATCAGATTGTGAAACTATCATCCATTATTCGTTAACAAAAATCCAGTTTTTCGCAACAGCTAATAACAGATCTCTTTGAACTGTAATGCTTTTTTTATAGCTGGTAAAAATTTTAAATTAGAGATATTGCTGGCCCGTATCCTGCAATTCGACATCTGATTTGTAACGAAATATCAGTATTCGTCAAAATCCTGACTGGTTGGTGCCTTATAACCATTTCAAGTTATGCCCGGCATGATGGAACCTGTCAGAACCTGGTTAGCGTTTGTAACGTTGTGGAGCTGAAGATGTGTTTAGATGCTATTAAAATATCAAGAAAGTCGAAAAAACTGAGAAAGGTGATACCTGGAAAAGACGAAATGCCTTGTGAAGCAAGTAAGCACTATCGTTATAAGGTAAGAGGAACAAGAACATCACCGCTGGTAAACAAAGCAATTACATCAGTTGGAAAGGCGTGAACCGGCCCTTGCCGGGCCATCAAGCTTGTATCAAATTCGGGAAAAAGCGGCTTTCAGGCAGGCTACTGCAGCCTGCGTCTTAACCGGAATGGCGTCGTGCTTCGGAGAGACTGCGTAAACCTGATAATTTGCAATTTGCCACTCAGGCAAAATCTGAACTAGTTCGCGTCTCAACAACTGCTGCCTAATTTCCGGTTCTGGCAACACTGCGAAACCCAGCCCATCCTGCGCTAGTTGAATGAGAGCCTGCATAGAGTTTACTTCCATGCGAGGGTTATTTAACAGATGAGTATGTCTTTCGTATGTGAGTTCAAAGGCGTCCAGGTCGCTGTGTCCGATATGCGGGTAATTATATAGCGCTTCGGGAGAATCTGGCATCTGTCGTGCCAGCGGGTGAGAACCAGCAACACATAGCAGTAACCCCCATGAAGCTAATTGCTCACAGTGTAAATTGACATCTGATACCGCTTCCAGTGTTATAGCCAAATCTGTACCTGAAGCAATGATGTCATAGGGAGAATCGGTTAAAATCAGAGACACAGAAATTTTTGGAAACGCAGTAATCAGTTCGTTTATAGGATTGCTTAACAACCCGCCGCCAAAGCCCTCAGGCGCAATTATTTTTAATTTTCCTGAGGGAGTCTCCTGTAGTTGTTCGATTTTGTACTGCGCTCGCTCGGCCACTGCGATTAGCTCCATACTGCTCTGATAATAAATGCGACCGGCTTCGGTAAGACTGATATGCCGAGTGTTTCGATTGAACAAACTCATACCCAGTTCCTGTTCCAGTTTTCGCAACTGCTGACTAATGGCAGATACCGTCATATGAAGATTTTTCGCAGCCATACTCATACTGTTGCTATTAGCAACTTCAACAAAAACCTGGAGGGAGCGCAGCAGTTTGGTATTCATAAATTTCAGTAGGTCTCTTTGCAGTTTATAAAGTGGTTGAGAATCTCACGCACTCAGATTAATATAAATGGAAATTATTCTCATTTGCACGATTTTTGTTTATAACTTATAAGTAATCCCTCGAATTGTCGATATTTCTTAGACAAAGCTAGAAGAAAACTAGGTTAGCGGCATATTACGGACAAGCTATTCGGACATTTTCCATCGGTAAGTTTGTCAATGAGAACACTGTCATTTATCTATAAAGGAGTGTAATTAATGGAGTCTATTTTCACCTCTAGACCCAGGTTGATTAGCGCTGCACTTTGCGCAGTCGTGCTTTTAATACAACCAATAGCGGCCAGTGCTGATGAAGTAACCGTTACTTTGCCACGTATGTCGGTGGCTGAGTACCATGCACCTTATGTGGCTGTATGGTTGGCTGATAGCAAAGATAAGAGAGTGAAAGATTTGGCCGTTTGGTACGACATCAATATGGAAAACGGCAAAGGCGAAAAATGGTTAAAAGACATGCGTCTGTGGTGGCGTCGCAGTGGTCGAAGTGCCGACATGCCAATCGATGGTGTGAGTGGCGCAACCCGTCGTCCCGGAGAGCACAAAATTAACCTTGACGGACAATTCGATGGCATCGAAGCGGGTGACTACACCCTGTACGTAGAAGCTGCTCGTGAACTCGGTGGTCGGGAAGTGTTAAGCATACCTGTTACTTTACCCATTTCATCTTCTCAAACGCAGCTTGTTAAAGGAAACCAAGAGCTTGCGTCTATTGAACTATTACTGGAGCCTAAATAATGAAGTTATCTCGTCTTTTCACAACTGGGGTACTTGCCCTTTCTCTTGCTGCCGCCCCCGCAATGGCACACCGGATTTGGATCAAGCCCACTACCACCAACGTGTCGGGAGATGATGAGTGGATTAGTTTTGATGCTGCAGTCGCGAACGGTATTTTCTCTCCTGATCACGTTGCCTTGTCTACAGACGCCATTAAAGTGACTTCTCCCTCTGGCAAGGACGTTGAAAAACAACACACGCAGAAACTGCGTTATCGAAGTGTGTTTGACATTAACCTGAAAGAAGAAGGAACGTATCGGGTCGAGCTGGCATCGCAAACATTGATGGCTTTCTGGAAGGACGAAAACGGTAAGCGAAAAATGTGGCCTGGACGTGGTAAAACGGGCACTGTAGAAGAGTTTCATGCTGAAGTACCCCAAAAAGCGACGGATTTACAGGTTGTAGATTCAGCACGTCGCGTTAATGTGTTCGTAACTTCCGGAGCACCAACTGAAAATAGCATCATGCCAAGTGGAGTAGGCCTCGAACTCGATGGCAACACGCATCCTAACGATTTATACACAGGTGAAGAGGTCAGTTTGGGCTTTTTGATCAATGGCGAAAAAGCAGCTAATGCCAGTGTTACTATTGTGCGCGAAGGGGAAAAGTACCGTGATGTTGATGACGCCATGACTTTCACCACCAACGCCGAAGGCAATATAGCGGTCACCTTTGACAAGCCCGGCATGTACTGGCTTGAAGCTGAGTATGATGATGAAAAAGCGAAAGCACCAGCACAAAAACGTCGCGGCACTTTTGTTTTAGTGATGGAAGTATTGCCAAATTAAGTATTTGTAGGTTTAGGGTGGTGGATTCAACTCTGCCGCCCGCAGTCTGTTAAATCTCCTCCTCATTCATTTTTATATTGCCGACATCCACTGAAAAAAGCTGGTAAAGTATTTCCATCCAACCTCTTCAGTACTTTGAACATGCGAAAACTTTTTACCACCTGGACGCGAAGTGTCGTGCTATGGATTGTTGTTGTCGGTCTTACCGCTTGCGCCGGCAATAGTGAGAAACCTGGGAATACTGCTGCAGAGCAGTTTGGACCGAAGGTGTTCGACCATTCTGGTTACACTGCAATTGTAGTGGCTTACGAACCTGAAATGAAAGGTATACTCGGGCGCATAAGCGCTGACCCTGCTGCTCGTATCGACAGTGCTGTTCAGTTTAAAGGTGTGACCTATCGTTTAGGTACCTACCACGACGAGCCAGTGATAATTTTCGCAACGGGCATGAGTATCGCTAACGCTGCGCTAACCATGCAAATGGCGTTTGATTATTTCCCAGTTAAACAAGTGGTGTACATGGGGATTGCCGGCGCTGTGAATCCTGCATGGCAACCGGGTGACGTGATCATTCCCGAACGCTGGTATTATCACGATGAAAGTGTGTACACCAACCCAGATCCGGAAAGCGAAGGCGAATTTATACTGCCTGAATACTATGCGCGTTTTCTCAGTGAGCAGGAAGACAGACGCAAAGTGGATCCGCACTTACCAAAGTACAAGAATTTTAAATTTATTCAGCCAGATGAAGTTCTGATCATCAAAGAAGGCATGGATAAACCTCAGGACACTGCGTATTTCTCTGCCACACCTCGTCTTCTTGATGCAGCCCGCTCAGCGATAACCGCCATGCCTGATCAAATGATCCTGTCGAAGAGAAAGGCGCGATTGACGGTAGGAGGAAACGGTGTAACCGGGTCGGTATTCTTGGATAACCGGGAGTATCGGAAGTGGACCCGTGATGTATTCAATGCTGAGGTCACCGAAATGGAATCTGCTGCCGTGGGTCAGGTGTGTACCATTAACGATATTGACTGGATAATTATCCGGGCGATTAGTGATCTCGCGGGCGGACAGGAAGGCGTCAATGTAGAGCACATTTACGACCAGGAAGTATCCAGAGTCGGCGCAAACGTGCTTTTCGCTGTACTTGATGCTCTGGCAAACGCTGACAGCTAATTGTCAGGTTTGCGTTTTAGGATTCCCCGGGCATTGTCGCAAATCGCTGTGATAAGCGTGTGACCGGCTAGTGCCCGGGGAGTAATTGCGTAGAATTGCTCTCGAATAGTATTCGCCACGCCAATTTGATGCACCTTATATTGGGTTTCAACATGACGTGCAATACAGCTTGGCGCACAAAAAATACCATGTCCTTCACTGCCAAACAGTTTGAGTAAGGCACTATCGTCAAATTCAGCTATCAAAGTAGGGTGAACTTGTTCGCTTTGAAACCAGGATGATAAGCTTATGTTCAACCCTGAGTTAATGCCTGGCATCAGAAATCGCTGACCACTCAGGCTCTGAGGAAATTGCTCGGTGAGCTCCCTATGATTGTCTGCTGCAGAGAAAAAACTCACCGCCGATGTACCCAGAACGGTTTCATTGGCCTGTATTTGACTGCCTGGAGGGAGGCCATGGTCGGCAAGAATCACATCGATGTGATTAACTGCCAATTCACCCAGAAGTTCGTCATATGCGCCTTCGACAAAAACGAATTGCGTTTCAGCAGATTGTTTCATTATCGGAGCTACAAAATCGTAGGCCAGAACTTTTGGAATGGCATCGGTGATCCCCAGGGTAATTTTGTCGATTCGCTCAGAAAAATTATTTTGCAGCGCAGACATCAGCTGATGACCTGCGTCAAAAATTTTTTCGGCATGTTCAAGTACCATTCTGCCTTTACCAGTTAATACCAATCGCTTTTTTTGACGTATAAAGAGGCGAAAACTGAGTGTTTCTTCTAGAGTTGCTATTTGACCGCTTACCGTCTGAGGCGTGACGTGAAGCCTTTCCGCGGCGCGTGCAACGGCACCTTCTTTAGCTGTCATATAAAAATAATAGAGCTGATGGTAATTTAGTTGTTGCATAATAGTCAGGAATTTTCGAAGTTATTTTAAGAATATAACAGATATTTTCTTATTTCTAGATAGGGTAATCTGACTAAAATCATTGTGGATTTGTATTACTCATGGCTGCAAAACCGATCAATCTCAGAAAGACCAAAAAATTATTGTTCGATATTCTCCGGCCCGAGACCGGTTTTTTTACAGTAGTAATTGTATACAGTATGGGTATTGGTTTGCTTACACTGGCGGTTCCCATCGCCGTGCAAACGCTCATTAACACGGTTGTAAATATCGCATCCACCAGAGCGGTTCTGCTGCTGGCCGGGATACTTATGGCTACGCTTGTTTTTTCCGGTATTTTTGCCGCCATGCGAACACGGGTGATGGAATATTATGAACGCCGGATTTACGCGCGACTTACTGCTAGTTTGAGTTTGCGAACTATTCAGGCGCCTCATTCGTTTTTCGAAGGGCAAAGGAATGCAGCGCTTACCCAACGATACTTTGAAATCATGACCTTACAGAAGAATATTCCTTCTCTAATGGTTGATGGTTTCGCCTTGGTATTGCAGATGCTGGTGGGCTTTACCCTGGTGTCTTTTTACCATCCATTACTGTTTGCATTTAACGCTATTGTACTGCTTCTGGTTTATCTGGTTTGGCGACTATGGGCTAACCAGGCTAAGCGCACCGCAATTATGTTGTCTCATGCTAAATATGATACAGCGAAGTGGTTGCAGGATATTTCATCAGCTCATGCGTTTTTCAAATCCAGCCAGCATTTGCGTTACGCTGCGGGGCAAACAGAGGCCCTTATCGCCAATTACACGAAACAGCATGCCGGTCACTTTCGTTTCACCTTTGCGCAAACTGTGTCATATCTGATGTTGTATGCCTTAGCCAGCGCCTCACTGCTAGGGTTAGGAGGTTGGTTGGTAGTACAGGGCCAACTGTCTGTTGGACAACTGGTTGCAGCAGAGCTCATTATGTCGGTGGTTTTCTTCGGTATATCCCGCTTTAGCCAGTATCTGAAGTTATATTATGAATTGTATGGCGCAGCAGAAAAAATGGGTTCAGCACTGTATATTCCTCAGGAAGAAGTGGTATCTGCAGATAAACCCATTCCTCAACACAGTCAATTGCACTTTCACGACGTCGAGCTGCGGTATGGGGATGAATACAGTACTATCGATCTGCCGTTGCAGTGTGCCGGCAAGTACTTTGTTACTACCGAAAGAAGCTGGTTGCAGCGCGATGTAATTCATTTACTTAAGTGTTATGACAAACCCAAGCATGGCTGGATACAGCTGGGAACGCTATCGTTGGCAGACTATCATACATATGCATTGCGACAAGCCATAGCAGTGGTAGACCGTTCGTTAATTGTGGAATGTTCAGTACGGGAATATTTTCGTATGGCAGCACCATCTGCTTCGGAAGGCGAAATGTGGAAAGTGCTCAAGGACGTTCATTTGTCAACCACCATCAAACAGTTGGAAGATGGTATAGATACCAAACTAAGCCCTTTGGGGAATCCTTTGCAGCCAATCTCCTTTTTACTTCTTAAGCTGGCAGCAGCCGTGTTGTCATCCCCTTGTGTGGTGGTGCTAAATCAGCACTTTGATGCGGTACCTCTCCCTTTGCGACAGCAACTCTTGCGTTATCTGGAGCAAGCTGAATTCACAGTACTATATTTTACCAGTGCTGTTCAGTTGGAATACTTCCAGGCAACCATAGCCTTGCATGATCAGGCCGTTGTTCACAATCACGGTGAAAATGCCATTAGTAAGGACGACAGCCATGACCTTTGATTCAAATGTCTTTATGAACAAAATGACAACCCTGTCGTCGATTACTATTCCAAGGTGGTATCGGGTATTAGCCGTAATGATGGTTGCGTTTATGATAGTAACGGGGCTAATGCTGTACTTCGTGCCCTGGCAGCAAACAGCACAAGCTTCAGGTGTGGTTAGTACCCTGAGTCCGGCAGATAGAGCACAACCTATTTCTGCGCTGGTTCCCGGTCAAATTAAACAGTGGCACGTAAATGAGGGTCAGAGCGTTAATAAAGGAGATCCGCTGGTGACTTTGATAGACACAGATGCGGGCCTGGTGGACAAACTTAATGCTCAACTCAATGCCGCCGATGCAAGGTTACAAGCCAACAAATTGGCCGTGGAAAATGCTAAAAACAATCTGGCCCGACAAAAAGTTTTGTTGTCCGAAGGGTTGGTTTCACCACGGGATATTGAAGCTGCGGAAATTAGCTTGCAAGAGCGATTGGCCACGGTTGCAAAAACGGAAGAAGACAGAAACACAATTAGCATGTCACTGGCACGACAATCTACTCAAACAAAATTCGCGCCGCAGAATGGCACCGTCACAAGGCTACAATCTGGAGGCACCTCCACACTGGTCAAGTCGGGTGACATACTTGCCTGGTTTGTACCTGATGGTGTGGAGCGCATGGTACGGGTTTCTGTGGGAGGGCTGGACGCGCCACTTGTAACACCTGGCAGAAAAGTGCGTTTACAATTTGAAGGCTGGCCTATTTTCCAGTTTAGCGGGTGGCCGGGTACCTCGGTTGGAACCTTTGGTGGAGAAGTGGTGGCCGTTGATCCGGTAGCGACTCAGAGCGGCCAGTTTAGTGTTTGGGTAAAACCAGATTTAAAGGATAAGCCCTGGCCGGATGACTCTGTCGTAAGGCTCGATAGCAGGGTGAAAGCCTGGATTCTACTGGAAGAAGTAAAGCTTGGTTACGAACTCTGGCGTCAGTTAAATAATTTTCCGCCAGAGAATCCAAATGCAACTGCCCAGTGGGGGCAAAATGGAAAATAAGCGAATGGGATCATGTAGATGGAAGCTTGCCGTTGGGTGTTTATTGTTGGCTTTTGCTGGTTTGCAGGCTAAGGCAAGTTCACCAACTCTCACTGAGCTGATGGCCTCGCTTTCTGCCCATCACCCTAAAATCATGGAGCTTGAGGCTCAGGGGCTTCAGCGCCAGTTTGCACGAGATGCCGCGTCTGCTGCATTTGACGTACAGCTAGAGCAAGACAGCATGGTGAGGGCTAGTGGTTACTACGATGGTTTTATGCTCACTCAGCGGGTGGTAAAGCCTTTGCCCTACGGCAATACTAAATTAAAAGCAGAATATCGTTATGCAGACGGTCAGTTCCCCGTATACGAGGCTGAATTTGACACACTCTCTGGCGGCGAGGCCAGTTTGGGTATTGGCATGTCACTGCTTCGAGATAGAGACGTAGACAAAAAACGTATGGCCATTTCAGATGCTGAAATTACCATAAATGAATGGCAGGCTACCCAGGAAGCAATTAAAAACCAACTCTATTACAATGGTATAGTGTCCTATTTAGCTTGGTATGAGGCGCATTTAGCGCTCAATGTGTATGAATCTCTCGTCACCACCACTCGCGCACGTCGTAAAGCCATAGCTACACGGGTAGATGCAGGCGATTTGGCTGCTATTGCGCTAACGGAATTTGATGCCACAGTGATGCGGCGGGAACTTGCACTACAAGCAGCAAAGCAAAAAGCGGAGCAGACGCGATTAAAGCTTAGCTTTTATTTTAGAAATAAGCAGTTTGAACCAGTGCAAACCGATTCTTTAGCGACAGTGCCCGACGATATTCAGTGGCCCTGGGATATTGACGAAGGTGCACTGCAGTATTTCCGCAGAACACTTTCTGCACACCCGCTTCTTCGAGAAATGCGCTTTAAACAGCAGTTGGCTCAGAACAAAGTGGTATTGGCAGAGAATGCCTTGTTACCATCGTTAGATATCGAGGCCAAGCTTGCCAGGGATTTAGGGAATGGGCCGCGCAGCCTTCAACAAACTGAAACTCAAATTGGCCTACAATTTTCAATGCCTTTAGGCAGACGCCAAGCCAAGGCCGAACTGGGTAGTGCAGCGCAAAAGGTAAAAGCCCTCACCTTTAA
Organism: Alteromonas sp. AWQ4_252; assembly: GCF_056158205.1. NCBI lineage: Bacteria > Pseudomonadati > Pseudomonadota > Gammaproteobacteria > Alteromonadales > Alteromonadaceae > Alteromonas > Alteromonas sp. AWQ4_252. The sequence continues at coordinate 1,063,206 of NZ_JBSWSV010000001.1, forward strand.
ATATCAAGCCGTCGAAGATGCCCTGAAGCGCGATTTAGAAATAGCTTCAAGAAACTGGCACTACAGCAAACAAATAGCGAACATGCAAGACAAGCAGGCATCCCTTGCAGAGGCTTTATTTGAGCAGGAGAAAAAGCGGTTTGATATCGGTGCCAGCGATCTCTTCGTTTTAAACAGTAGAGAAGCGAGCGCTATCAACAGCCGTCTAAATGCAGTGAAAGCCCACGTAGATGTTCTGAGGACATCTCTGGAGGTGATTTTTTCTGCTGGCGAAGTCAGTGCATACTTGCAGGGTTGATTGGTTGGCGATTTGGCTGAACGTGGTAGTAAGGCTTTGTGTATTACTGGTTAACAAAAATTACCTTATACATACGTCTATTTTTATAGTTTAAAGGGGCGCTAAGAGCAATTTTTCGCTATCATCAGGTCAACAGTAAGTAGTCGCAAGTAGGTAGTGATGTTTAAAATTCTCGTCGTCGAAGACAGCCAGATTGTCAGAAAGATCCTAAACAAATTAGTTGAAGACAATCCTCACTTTCACAGTGTGTTGTGCTCAGATTACGCTGAAGCAAAACAGAAACTGCAAAGTGGTGACTCGTACCTCGCTGCCATTGTCGACTTAAATTTACCTGACGCGCCACGGGGGGAGATTGTTGACTTAATGTTGACACATGATATACCCACTGCGGTTTTGACAGGAAACTTTGATGAAAATTTGCGCTCGGCTCTCATCGATAAGGGCGTATTGGATTATATTACCAAAGAATCCCGCTACTCCTACATGCAGGTAATCAAGCTTATTGATCGCTTGAGAAAGAATCTCACAACAAAAGTATTAGTGGTTGATGATTCGTCTACCAGTCGCTCTTACCTAATAAGCTTTCTAAAGCGCTTCCGCTTTCAGGTGCTATCTGCCAGTGACGGTGTGGAGGCATTGAAGCTGTTAAAAGAACACTCAGATACAAGATTGGTCATTTCCGATTACATGATGCCGAACATGGATGGTTTTGAATTGGTTAAATCGATTCGTCAGGACAGAGAGTTTCAGGACCTGGTCTTCATAGGTTTGTCAGCAAACGGTAACAGCGTGCTTTCTGCCAAGTTTATAAAAAGTGGAGCCAATGACTTCTTAAGTAAACCATTTTATCACGAGGAGTTCTTCTGCCGGGTGCTACAGAATCTCGAAGCGCAAGAAATGGTGATGACTATTCGTGAAGCGGCGAATTTCGACCCGCTGACTAAAACATATAATCGTCGCTATTTATTTGAACGTGGAGAAGAGCTTCACAAAAGCCATACAAAGCAAGCTGGTATCACTGTGGCTATGATAGATATAGACAATTTTAAACCGGTTAATGATACCTATGGTCATCAGACGGGCGACAATCTATTACAGGAATTTGCCAGCCTGTTACAAGACTTCTTTGAAACTGATCTCATAGCGCGATACGGCGGAGAGGAGTTCACTGTCATATCTGACCGCAGTTATGAAGCTGTACTTGATAGCTTGGATCGCTTTTTAGATAAAGTCCGGGAGTTTGAGTTTACAGAGTACAGGGTCCCTCTGACCTGCAGTATTGGCGTGTGTGCGGAGGAGATGGAAAGCCTTAAACTGATGGTCGAAAAAGCCGATGCACGGTTGTATCGTGCTAAGCACACAGGTAAAGATCAGATAGTAGAGCAAGATTAGCCCGTGTTGAACCTTGTGTTAGTAAAGCGAACCAGCACAAGGTCTAATCATTGTAGATGAAAGGCTTACAAACAAAGTAATTAAATGCTTTGTTGAAGCCAATTTCAGATTTTGTGTTCCCTTCCGAGGTAAGCTTGATAATTTCAATTGGGTGACCAATTTAAATATTTTTTCTTATTGCATTTCTATCAGTGTAAATGCCGCCCCACCTCCGTGTCAGATAATCTGGCAAGCTTGTTTTTTGTTGTTTGTCCAATAAAATCAGCACCATAATCCTATTTCAGTATGTGTTCTATACGCTGACAATTTCAAGTCAACCAATTAATGTTAAATTATTTAACATTAATTGGTTGACAAATTGGTCGTGCTAAAATATTGTTTTGGTAAGTTTTGTGGTTGCCCATGTCGGGCTGTCATATTTAATCACCTGGTATGTGTTGAAGAGCCCGTAGGTTTACCACTTCATCGTTACAGAAGTGAGGTTACAGATTCACACATACTCAAAGCAATTATTTAGGAGAACGTCATGGCTAAACCCGTCATTGGATTCATCGGCCTCGGGCTGATGGGTGGCAATATGGTGGAAAATCTGCAGAAGAAAGGTTACGAATTATACGTTATGGATTTAAACCCTGACGCTGTAGCCGCTTGTGTAGAGCGCGGAGCAAAAACTGCAGACTCTGCGAAATCACTGGCAGAGTCAGTTGACATTGTGATGTTGTGCTTAACAACGTCTGACATTGTAGAGAAAGTTATCTACGCAGACGACGGTATCTTAGCAGGTATCAAGGAAGGCGCTGTCCTCGTTGATTACGGCACGTCGATTCCAGAATCTACCCGTAAAATTGGTGCAGACTTAGCAGCCAAGGGCGCTGGTATGGTTGACGCGCCTCTTGGCCGTACTCCTGCTCACGCTAAAGACGGCTTACTGAACATTATGGCTTCTGGCGACGAAGCGACTTTCAACAAAGTAAAACCTGTGTTGGAAGACCAAGGTGAGAATGTATTCTATCTAGGCGCGTTAGGTGCTGGCCATACAACCAAGCTCATCAATAATTTCATGGGTATGACTACAGTATGTGCAATGTCTCAGGCTTTTGCCGTAGCGGAAAAAGCGGGCGTAGACAGACAACAGTTGTTTGACATCATGTCTACAGGGCCTTCCAGCTCACCATTCATGCAATTCTGTAAAAACTATGCTGTTGATAATGTAAGTGATTTGGGCTTCTCCATTGCGAACGCAAATAAAGATTTGGGTTACTTCCTGCAAATGGTGAGCGACCTGGGCACGGAATCAAAAATCGCCGAAGGTTCATCAGCAAACTTACAGGCTGCTTTTGACGCAGGTATGGGGCGCGGTAACGTACCTGAAATTTACGATTATTTTCTGAAACTCGAAAAGTAACAATCAACGTTTAATTGCGTTGGTTTCACTTGTCTCTGAACAATAATAATAGCAGAGGCTATCTCGTAGTACCCTACGAACCCGCTGAGCTCACTGTGATAATGGTCGTACACAGTGGGTCAGCCCCACACTTACTGTGTGAGAGATGGAATTTTAAAATGATAAAATCTTGCCTGACGATTCTTTGTTTCTTCATGTCATTTTCAGTGGTGGCTAAGACTTATCTTGTTGCGACACCGGCAGAATACACTGACACCGTTAGTAAACTTCAACCAGGTGACACCTTGGTGCTGAAAGACGGTGTTTGGAACGATTTCGAAATACTCTTTACCGGTTCTGGTATTGAGGGAAAACCTATCACTCTGACCGCGCAGACTAAAGGTCGCGTTATTTTGTCCGGTGAATCCAATCTCAGACTGGCTGGTAAATATTTGCACGTATCTGGTCTGGTCTTTAAGGATGGCTACACGCCAAGTAGTGCCGTCATTGAATTCAGGCGCAATAAAGAAGAATTGGCTTACCATTCTCGTGTATCGGAAGTCGTTATCGACAATTACAGTAATCCGGATAAGCAGGAGTCTGACTACTGGGTTGCGTTATATGGTAAGCACAACCGCTTTGATCACAATCATTTAGTGGGAAAGAAAAATAAAGGTGTCACAGTTGCAGTGCGCCTAAATAACAAAGAGAGCCAGGAAAATTATCATCGAATTGACCACAATTATTTTGGCTATCGTCCTATATTTGGTTCAAACGGTGGTGAAACGCTCCGTATTGGTACCAGTCACTATTCTCTGACGAATTCCTTCACCCAGGTCGACCACAATGTATTTGAAAAAACCAATGGTGAAGTAGAAATTATTTCAGTTAAATCAGGGAAAAATACCCTTGCTAACAATCTGTTTTTGGAAGCGCGCGGTACGCTTACACTCAGACATGGAAACGGCAACATTGTAGAGAATAACGTTTTTCTGGGTAACGGTGTGGACCACACTGGCGGCATCCGTGTTATCAACAAAGATCAGGTGATCCGCAACAATTATCTGGAAGGGTTAACCGGATATCGGTTTGGCAGTGGGCTTACCGTAATGAACGGCGTACCGAATTCACCCATCAATCGTTATCATCAGGTGGAAAATGCTGTCATTGAAAATAATACTCTGATAAACGTCGACCACATCCAACTCGCTGCCGGTAGTGACGCAGAACGAACTGCCGCGCCAACAAATAGTGTGATGAAGAATAACTTGCTCATTAATGAGCAAAATCAGCCTTTTACGCTGTTTGATGACATTAGTGGTATTCGTTTTGAAGACAACATTGCCAACCAGAAGGTATTGCCTGAACTGGAAGACGGCTTTAAACCTTTTGCAAGTAAAATGGAACGTCGTGAGAACGGTCTGTTATACCCTGTTTCATCTAATGTGAAAGCTGGTGTAAGTGATGATTTGACTGTTGTTGATAAAAATGACGTTGGTGTTTCTTGGTATCCAAAAGTGCCTGCTTTAGTCGCGTTTGATTCTGGCAAGAAACACACCGTGATGGCAGATCCACAGGCCTTTGTTGATGCAATAGAAAGTGCGGAAAACGGTGATGTATTGGTGCTTGAAGAAGGTGAAATAGTTGTTCCTCGCCTGCTTACTATCGACAAGGTATTGACGATTCGCGCCAAAGATCCACAAGCTACCACATTGTCTTATGAACGAACAGCACTGTTCGAAATTCACGACGGCGGCAGCTTAAAACTCGCAGACCTGGTGTTAACTGGTAAAGACAGCCCGGATGCCGCTGGTAACAGTGTTGTGCGTACCCGTAAATGGGGGATGACAGAAAACTACCGCTTTGAAATGACGAACTCACAGATTGCTGATCTCAACATAAATCACTCGTTTGACTTCTTTGTATCAGGGAAAGGTGCGCTGGCTGACGACATTGTTCTGGCTAACAACACGTTTTCAAATGTTACAGGCCACATACTTGTACTGGACAAAGAAATTGAAGATTTGGGCATTTATAACGCCGAATACGTAACACTCGCTGATAATGTATTTGAAAATGTCGATGGTACTGTTGTGTCTTTGTATCGTGGTGGAACTGATGAAAGTACCTTCGGGCCACACTTCATAGCTAAAAACAATACTGTGAAGAACGCAGGTAAAGGCAAGCGTAACAAGCGCAAAGGCAGTGTTTATCTTCATGGTGTTCAAGTAACGGACATGGAAGCAAACACGTTCGAAAGTTCAGCGCCGGTTGTTGTCGAGCATACAGTGGGTGAACCGAAAACGGTTATCAGTAACAACACATTTATCGATACTCCAGCACCATCGGTGGAAGAGTTACGCGTAGAAGGGTCACATACTGCTACTTTAAATAACAACCAGTTCGCGTCGGCGATGGAGGAGTAATCCGATGGCTGAATTGTTGAAAGGCTTATCAAAGGCGGGAAAGTTAAAAGGGCTGTTTATTTCAGTTACCCTTTTTATGTTTTCCGCCTCTGTACTTGCAGCGCATCCCAATTTAGTCATTACTAAAGCAGATGTACAAGCTATGCAAAAGGCCATATCTGAGCCTGGCAGGTTCCAGAGTGCTTATCTACAGGCAAAGTCGAATTTTGACACTGTATTGTCATCACCCATGGATGTTCCTGTACCTAAGGATGGTGCAGGAGGCTATACCCACGAGCAGCACAAACGCAATTACCAGAACATGTATCAGGCTGGCGTGCTGTATCAGATAAGTGGCGAGAAAAAATACCGCAATTATGTTCGCGATATGCTGCTTGAATATGCGTCGCTGTATCCTTCGCTGGATGTGCACCCGAAACGGAAAGTGAACTCGCAAAATCCCGGTAAATTTTTCTGGCAAAGCCTGAATGAAGCCATGTGGTTGGTTTACACCATCCAGGCATATGACATGGTGATCAGTGACCTCACAAAGGCAGAAATAACGAAAATTGAAAACAATGTGTTGAAACCGGTAGCACGTTTTCTTTCAGTGGGCCAGCCATCAACATTTAACAAAGTTCACAACCATGGTACATGGGCTACCGCAGGGGTTGGTATGGCCGGCTACGTTATGGACGAGCCAGAGTGGGTTGAAATATCACTTTACGACCTACAAAAATCCGGAAAAGGTGGGTTCTTAAAACAATTAGAGCAATTATTCTCTCCAGACGGCTATTACAATGAAGGTCCGTATTATCAACGCTTTGCTTTACTACCGTTTGTTACTTTCGCCAAGGCCATAGAAAATAATCAACCAGAGCGCGACGTATTTGGTTATCGGGATGGCGTTCTTATGAAAGCCATCGATACGACTATTCAGTTGAGTTACAACGGCAAGTTCTTCCCCATAAACGACGCCATAAAAAGCAAGGGTACGGATACCATAGAATTAGTACTGGGCGTCGCTACTGCTTTTGCGCGAACAGGTAATACGGGTTTACTGGAAATAGCTGAAGAGCAAAACACGATTTTACTGACAGGTGATGGTTTAAAAGTTGCAAAAGCACTAGATGCCAGTAAGGCCACAGCGTATGAATACAAGTCAATGGCTCTGGGTGACGGTGCTAAAGGCGATGAGGGGGCATTGGTCATTATGCGTGGTGAGTTGGGTGGCGAGCAGGCAGTGTTGTTCAAACCTGCATCTCAGGGGCTTGGCCATGGGCATTTCGATAAACTCACCTGGCAGTATTATGATCACGGCCAGGAAATTGTGTCTGATTATGGCGCAGCCAGATTTCTTAACGTTGAAGCAAAATTTGGCGGACGTTACCTACCAGAGAACAATACCTACGCCAAGCAAACAGTTGCCCATAATACAGTGGTTATTGATGAAATCAGCCATTTCAACGGTGATGTTAAAAGAGGTAATGCAAATGCGCCCACCCTGGATTTTTTTGAAACCAGTGCCAGCGGTTCTGTTTCTAAAGCGCACATCAATACAGCCTACGCAGATGTTTCGCTACAGCGTACCGTCGCCTTGGTGAATCTCCCCGAGGTTGAGCAGTCAGTGGTATTGGATATCTTTGACGTGGCTGGCGAAAACAGTCATCAAATAGACCTCCCGCTGCATTATCTGGGACAAATTATAGAAACCAGTTTTCCAATTAGTGCGAATACCACCCAGCTATCAGCGTTGGGTACTGAAAATGGCTATCAACATTTGTGGCTCAAAGGAAAAAGTACGCCATCAGCCGGTTTGGCGAAAGTTACATGGCTAAATGAGCTCAATGGGCGTTTTTATACTCAAACCAGTTTGGTAGATGGACATGAGACGTTTCTGTTTACTCAGGTCGGAGCCAACGATCCCAATTTCAATTTACGAAATGAAAACGGCTATATTCGACGCGTTTCAGGCGAGCCTTCTCATCGATTCTTATCAATATTAGAGCCGCACGGCGAGTACAACCCAGGTAAGGAATACACGCTTGAAGCGAAAAGCCGGTTGTCTGCGTTATCCATTGTTCAGCAAGGCGAACTAACACTGGTGGAGCTGCACATTAGTGGCAACGCGTATTTAATTGCAATTAACGGGGCGCAAGACGTTAATTCCGTTACCTTTTCATATCAGGACCAACGATTTACTCTGCACGATAGGTTGAGTGTAATTGGGTTAAATGGTCAGTAGGAGAAATAATTATGTCAAAACACAGCGAAATTTTTCTATCGGGCGACACCACAGAAATTGAAGATATTGGTGGCGGGCTTAAGCGACAGATGTTGGGCTACAATCACGAGCTGATGGCGGTCAAAATCTGGTTCGACAAAGGAGCGCAAGGTTATACACATGCTCATCGTCATTCGCAGGTGACTTATGTCGTCGAGGGGGAGTTTCACTTCACCATTGACGGTGAAACAAAAGTAATGAAGCCAGGCGACAGTTGTTATATACCTCCTCATGCAGATCATGGCGCTATCTGCCCTACAGGGGGCATTCTCATCGATACCTTTAGTCCTGCGCGGGAAGACTTTATCAAGGACGAGTTATGAAATTGCCAGGGTTGCGCTGGTGGGTCATAGCGTTAATCGCTTTGGCGACCATTATTAATTATATCGACAGACAGGCTCTTAGCGTACTCTGGCCTGCTATTGTAGAAGATTTGTTTCCAGATAAAAGCGCACTGGAAAGAAAGCAAATTTATGCCAATATCTCTATTGTTTTTGTCTTTGCCTATGCTTTTGGTCAGGCTATTTTTGGCAAACTGTTTGACTGGATTGGTACTCGTCTCGGTTTTGTTCTTTCCATCGGAGTGTGGTCTTTAGCAACCATTGCCCATGCATTCGCACAAGGTATGCTGAGCTTTAGTTTCTTCCGCGCAATTTTAGGTATTGCTGAAGCGGGTAACTGGCCGGGCGCAGCTAAGGGAAATGCTGAGTGGTTTCCAACAAAAGAACGTGCTCTTGCTCAGGGTATATTCAACTCAGGTGCTGCAATTGGTGGAATCATTGCAATTCCGCTAATCGCTTATTTAACCGTATTTTTTAGCTGGACATTAATTTTCGTTATTGTCGGTGGTATCGGTCTGCTATGGCTTATTCCATGGCTTATTCTGGTTAAAGCGCCTCCAGGTTCTCACCCTTGGATTACTGAGGAAGAGCGCGAATATATTCTTACCGGGCAGCGAACTACTGCGAGTCAAGAGCTGGCTTCAGAGCAGGCTGAAGAGGAAGAATACAACCCGTCTACTTCAGAGATGCTATCGAGGAAGCAAAGCTGGGGCGTTATCATTGCTTCAGCGGCAATCGACCCTATCTGGTGGCTATTCGTCTTCTGGATTCCGATTTACCTGAACGAAGTTTATGGCATGGATGTTAAGTCAATTGGTATCTATGGCTGGGTTCCCTACGTGGGAGCCATGTTTGGCGCCTGGTTTGGAGGCTTGCTAGCCCAAAACCGCCTGAAGGCTGGTTGGACTACAGATAAAACCCGAAAGTTGGTAATTACCCTGGGATGTATCATCATGTTACCAGCCTTGATAGCTTTAGCAGATCCAGGTGCACCAGTGACTGCAGTACTGATCATGGCAGTCATATTGTTTGGCTTTCAAACGGCAATTGGCAACGTGCAAACGTTACCCAGTGATTTGTTTGGTAAGAAAGCCGTGGGTTCTTTATCGGGCTTCTCAGGTATGGCTGCAAAACTTGGCGCAGTCGGACTAACCTCACTCGTGCCAATTTTGACTGCTGACGGCAACTATACTCCTGCGTTTGTCATTGGAGCTTCCCTGGCGATCATCGCAATGTTAGCTGTGTGGGTGTTGATCCCCAAAATTGAACCTTTGAAACGCAAGTAATAAACCTAGTTACGCCGGATAGTACACCTTGTCTGTCCGGCGCTTCCTCACTTTGTAAAGAAATGACAATCATGAAAAGTATCTATTTCCTGGGTGAGTGTATGGTGGAACTGAAATCCGTCGATGACACTACCATGCGACAATCTTTTGCCGGAGATGTATATAATTCAGCTGTTTATCTGAAGCGGTGTTTCCCTTCTCTTGCCAGCGGTATGATAACCGCTGTAGGTGATGATGCGCTTAGTAAGCGCATGGTAGAACAGTTTGAACACGAGCAAATTGAAGTGCAATTTACTTTCAACCATGCAACCAAAGCGCCGGGGATGTACTACATACAAACTGACGAGCATGGAGAGCGCTCTTTTACTTATTGGCGAAATGACTCCGCGGCCAGGCAAGTTATGACCTTCATCGACGATGGCGTCGTAAACCAATTGGCTGAGTCTGATATGGTGTTTTTGTCGGGGATCTCACTAGCTATTCTCGCCGCTGAAGCTCTCGATAAGTTGTGGGGGGTGTTAACAACATTGAAGAACAAGGGGGTTAATATAGTTTTTGACCCTAATTATCGTGCCCGTTTGTGGCAATCGCCCCAAGACGCCAAATCTGCTTTCGACCGCGCATTCTCTTTATCTACAACCACTTTGCCAGGAATCGAAGACCTGGAGGTACTTTACGGCCTCGATAGTGCTGACAAAGTCATCCAGTTCTGTCGTGATGCTGGTTGTCAGGAAATTGTAGTAAAAGACGGCCCGTCTTCGGTGGTTACCAGCGTAAATGGAGCATTGGAAACACACCCAATTGTACCGGTTGAAAAGGTGGTAGATACGACCTCTGCCGGAGACGCCTTTAATGGGGCTTACCTTGGCGCTCGATTGTCTGGTTTGGACGTAAAAGCGTCAGTGGCATGTGGCGCTAAAGCGGCAGGTACAGTTATTCAATACCCGGGGGCAATAGCGCCTTCAGGTGCCTTTAAACAAGCTATGGCAGACTTCTTGTTGGCCTAGTCATTATTTTGTTGGCCAGGTCCAACGTCATAAAAAGTGAGAGAACACACCATGACACGTTTTTCTGAATTAATGTCGTCGCAGACGCTATTGCCAATTATTCAGGCAAATTCAATACAAGAGGGCGTTCAGATAGCACGTGCTATGGCCGATGCAGGGTTAAAGCTGGTTGAAGTTGTCCTGCGCACGGATGTTTCGCTACAGGCATTGAAAGCGATAAAGCAGGAAGTACCCGAATTAATCGTGGGTGCTGGTACAGTTATAAGTACGCAAATTCTTGACCAGGCCGTGGAGGCAGGGTCAGACTTTATCGTGACACCGGCAGTTTCACCTTCCTTGCTTGGTGCCCTTGGTAGCATCGATATTCCAGTACTTCCCGGCGTGTCAAATACCGCCGATATTTTACTGGCGACAGAGTACGGCTTTGAAGAACAAAAGCTTTTTCCAGCGTCACTTTCTGGTGGAGCGCCTTTCTTAGCAGCCGTATCGTCAGTATTTCAATCGGTATCTTTTTGTCCTACCGGCGGTGTCAACGCTAACAATAAGCAGGATTATTTGTCACTTCCCAACGTGTTTGCGGTAGGTGGTACCTGGGTAGCGAAGAAAGAATGGGTAGCAGAAGGTAATTGGCAAGCTATTACAGACGCATGTGTCGACGCACAAAAATAATCATCATTGGATGGTAATGAGGCACAGACTACGTCTTGTCGTAAAATGAAAAACCGGCCATATGAAGTGATTTCATATGGCCGGCTTTCTATTCAATGCTTCGTTTTCAGTAAATTTGGATTACTGCGTCACGTGAGAAATTGAGTATAAACCCCGGGTCTCGTCTGTTTTGCGCTTTATTTCTTCCAACGCTTTTGCTTCACTGGCTTCGAATAACGCATTGATTAGTCTGTTGAAGTGATTATGCATGGCCTTTCTTGCGGCAGCTGAATCCTTTTTAGCGATTGCTTCATATATTGCCCGGTGCTCTTTAAGGCGCTGTTCCGAACCTTGAGAACAAACATCGGCATAGGCCGCAATTATTTGTGGTTCATTACGTCTCAGGTTCCACAAATTTTGAATAGACATGACGATAGCGTTGTTTCGTGTTGCCTGGGAAATGATTTCATGAAAGTGCTGATCGGCTTCATCCGCTTGCTCTGGATTAGCCATGTCTTCCAGGGTTTGTTTTAGTTCTGATAATTCACTTTCTTTGATTGTTGCTGCAGCCAGTGCCGCCGCCTCAGCTTCTACCAGAGCTCTAGCCTGTGTTAATTCGAACGCGCTAATAGGTTTCGTTGGCTGATTTCTGCTTGCAGTACTCGTTACATAAACACCAGAGCCAGTTTTCACTTCCACTCTTTCACGTACTTCCAGGGCAATGATAGCTTCTCGGATGGTTGGGCGGCTTACATCATAGGCATCAGCCAGTTCACGTTCTGCTGGTAACCGGCTGCCAACTGAATACACGCCTTGATCAATGAGTGATTCGAGTTTTTCTACTACGGCCCAAAAACGTCTGCGCTTTTTCATACAGGATTCCTCTCTTCAACAAAGGATATATGACGCGATTCACCTTGTATGCCACGCGCGAAATACCCAACTAACCTATCTTGCTATTAGACATCAAAATGGCCGTTCTGGTAAGTATTAAATGAAAAATTGGTAAATTTTTTTTACTAAAAGTGGTAATGAATATCATTTGAGTAAATTTATTTGTCAAATTATGGCTCTTGAGGCATTGATGGGGAACGAACAGTCATGTCGCTGTCATATTTCTGCAGTATTTTCATTCATTGATTGTCAATGAAGTGAATGTTTGTGTCTATACCTCCCCAACAATATCTATGGCAGGGTTTAACAGATCGTGAAGGACGGAAAGCGCGTTTAGCATTGCGATCGTTCATCTTTGGATTGACGAATGATAATGCACTTACCGATGACGTGCTACAGGAAACACTTATTCGCACAAGCAAGAGTGTACGTTTTTCTGAGCTAGATAATCCCCTCGCTTACATGATTACGGTGGCTAAATCTGTTCTCTACGATTTTCAGAGAAAGAAACTGCCCCATCCTGTTGATTATCAGTCAGTGCCTTTAGATGCAGCAAATGACTGTCCCGAACAACGTTACCTCGATCAACAAAAACTCGCATTCATAGAGATGGCGCTGGAGAGTATGTCACCTCTTCGACGGGAAGTGTTTCTACTTCGCAGAGTAGAAGGTTTGAGCCGAGATGCGATTGCTAAAAAGTTGGAATTATCAGTGGAGGCAGTGAAAAAGCATCTGACGAGGGCAATGGTAGAACTCACCCTTAAACTAGAAGACGGTGGATGGACGGATCTTTAGCATTATTTTTATTGGCTTTTGTCCCCACTTAGCATAATCGACACTCTTCTTACATAGAGTAGTAATACAGAGGCACGTATGACGGAATCAGCGCATCTAGAACAAGCAGCTGAATGGTTTGACCGTTTAAATGAGCTAGACGAAGAGGAGAAACAAGCGTTTTCTCTTTGGTTATCTACACCAGAACATCAGCAGGCGTTCCAGCGAGTAGCTACCGCCATGGGGCAGCCTGAACTGGCAAGCGCCAGTCAGCAGGTCGCAGCTAAGAACCGCCAAACCAGCACACATAAAGTTAAGCGGTCAGGCGTTCCATTGTGGCTGGCAACGGCTGCTAGCCTGCTCATCGTATCGTTTCTTGCATTCTGGTTTGTTCCTTTTGATGGCGATGAATCGCAACCAACTCAGTCGACAGAATTTGCACTAACACAGAAAATCGGGTTGTCTTCAAATACCGCGCAGATGGCATCAAAAGTACTTCGGGATGGTTCGGTGGTTTACCTCAACGGAAATAGCGAGGTTGCAGTAAATCACGATGCACAGTGGCGTAATGTTCGACTGACGAAAGGGCAGGCTTATTTCGACGTCTCACATGAACCTTCACGTCCTTTTGTCGTGCAGGTAGATGATATTCGCGTGCAAGTAGTGGGAACAGCTTTCGACATCGACCGGTTGGCAGACAAAACTACAATCAGTGTTTATGACGGTGTTGTAAAAGTGATGGCAGATAAAACTCTGATGCTGGTTAAAGGGGAAGGGGTAGAGCTTAAAAACGGCAACTGGTCTCGCACATTTCGACTTCCGCATTCGCAACTACCCGCCTGGCGCAGTGGTTGGCTTGATGTAGAGAATGAGTCAATGTCAGCGGTATTAGAGCGTCTTGGACGACATATTGATAAACCTGTTACGGCAGAGGGTGTTGAGCAGGTGTTACTATCTGGACGGTTTAATCTACAGAAACCTGAGCAGAGCCTGAAGCTATTGGCATCGGCAAACGGGCTCATGTTTCAGGATGATGGCAGACAGTTTGTCATCAGTGCAGCATCGCAGTAGACCGCCACTTACCTTGTGATGGAGACTATTTCCTGCCAGAGTTCACTGCGGTTGCTATTGGTAGTGGTACTTATTACTACATCAAGTATGTCTTTTCCGCCACGAGTAATTGCAGCAGAGGGCAAATCCATTTCACTGCACAGTGAAACACAATCATTAACAGATAGGCTGCGTTATCTGTCAATTAAATTCAATCGGCCGTTCGTTGTTAATCAGTCACTGACAGCAGATATCACAGTACCTGAGATATCGGGGGAATTTACCGTCGTCGAAGCATTGGAGATTATTTTGTCTTCCACTTCTCTCGAGTACCAGCTTTCTCCTGAAGGTATAGTGCTCAAGCCTGCAACGCCTAAAAGTAAACGCAAGACTATCGAAGAGGTGGCGGTTACGGGAATTCGAGCCTCACTCGATGTGTCGCGGCAAAAAAAACGAGAAAGCGAGGTCATTTCGGACGTCATTGCTTCCAGAGATATTGCTGCATATCCAGACCGTAATTTGGCAGAGTCGATGCAGCGAATTCCCGGTATGTCTATTTCCCGGGAAGCCGGTGAAGGTCGTCAAATTATGTTGCGCGGGTTAAACCCTGATTTTACTCTGGTGACGCTAAACGGTATGCCAGTGTTGGCAAACAACGATTCCCCGATGGACAGCCGGCAACAAAGGCATCGTGATCGCTCTTTCGATTTAAACCTATTTGCCACTGAGTTGTTCAGCAATATCCAAGTTTTTAAAAGCTATGATGTCAGCCAGCCTACAGGGGGTTTAGCCGGTATCGTTGCCTTTGAAACCGCACACCCTTTCGACCATCCTGGACTGAACTGGCACATGAATACACAGGTCGGAAAAAACGCGTACATCAATAAGCCTTCCGCCAGGTTTTCTACCATGGTGTCATCGACAAAAGGTCATTGGGGAGCGCTATTGTCAATGTCTTATGGTGAGCGTCTCTCTCAAGAGGTTGGAGGTAATACTTTCCGATGGCGTCAGATCACACCGGAAGGTGCTGACATTTCCCAACTTCCCGACGTAATAGCGTCTGCGTGGCAAAGCGGAGATTTATTCGTGCCCAGAGGAAACCGCTATTCAGTATGGCAAAGTGACATGACCAGAGCCGGTGTAAGTGGTTCCCTGGAATACCTGAGCGATCGGCACCACGTCACGGTAGACTGGCTGTTTGGTGAATTTAGTGGCGATCGTCGTGAATATCACCTCTATCCGAGAGGATATCGGTCAACGCCGGTGATCGAAGGAGAGACAATTGTAACGGATGCACAGGTCAATGATCGAAACGAGCTGGTTTATGGTGTGTATCAACGTGGACAAGTGGGTACAGAAAGTCGTTTCCAGCAGGTATCTACCCTTTACCGTCAGTGGGTATTAAACGCAGAGCATGAGTGGAATAACACGACGACGGGTAAGCTGAGACTGGGTTGGGAGAAGGCAGGTTACAACATTCCGCTGGGAATCAAGGCTTACATGGAAAGCTCAACAGATGTCACTATTGATTACCGGGATGACTACGGATTTGCCCACATTAATTACTCAGATGATCTTACCGAGCGCGATTTCTGGTATATGAAAGAGCTTGATGCTGAGCACTATTTTTCCAGTACCGGTTTTGGTAATGCTAATTACGCCATAGAACATATATTCAGCAATAATTTGAACTGGGAAGTAGGTATTGAAGTCGTTAATTTCAATAGCACAACAAGTTGGTTCAATGTTCAGGATATGCTGGCTGAAGAGTGGGCTGTGTTTCGGCAAGGGGGGTCGGCGCAAGCTGGAGAAGAAAATAGACTTATTAGTTTGGACAGCAGTGTTCCAGAGGTTGTAGGGAGTACCTTAACCGCTCATCCCAGGCTGGCATGGATGAAACTCAATTCCGTAGATGTATTTCAAGCCTTTGGCCTGCCCGCACATATTGAAGGCATACAAGGCTCTGAAGTGGCAAGAAGAAGGCCTTGGAACGAACTGCAGGATCGCGTTGAAGAATGGCGGTATTCGCTGCTTGGTGAGGTGAGCTATCAACAGGGGCCGTGGCAGATAAATGGCGGATTGCGTGTTGAGTGGGAAAACATTGATGTGTGGGCAAAAGACCTTGTTTCACAGCGCAGCAATGAGTTGGGTTATACATCATTTCTGCCTTCTTTGAATTTGAGGTATGACAGTAATCAGAATGATGTGTACCGCGTTGCTATCAGCCGCACAATTGGCAGGCCTTTGTTGTCCGATCTCGCGCAAACCGTTGAATATAATGAAGAGCAAGATGTGCTTTATGGTTTTAATCCCGCTCTTGGCCCTTATGTTGCCAACAATGTGGATATTGCCTGGGAGCGGTATTTATCAGGCCTGAATCGCGTCTCACTTTCATTTTTTTATAAATACCTTGATGACTATATTGTCACTCTTGGCGAGTATTTACCTGTAGGACAAATACCCGAACAGGATATCGTCGATATGATAGGCGTATCTGATAACACATCTTTATTGAGGGTGGCTCCACAGAATGCAGAAAACGCAAACCTTTTCGGTATGGAGCTCAGCTCCCATTTGGAAATGCCGCTTTCAGTATTTCCAGGTTATCACATTGGTCTGGTGGCCAATGCCAGTTACACACAGGGAAAGGTGCGCTACCACAACAGTAATAATGGTCAGCCGTTGGTAACAAAATCACTGCCTTATCTCTCTCCCTGGCTGGCGAATGTCACTGCGTACTGGGAAGGCTATGCAATGAGCGTCCGTTTGAGTGCTACTTTTCGTGATACTTATATTGCTCGGGTAGACAGTAACACGTTAATTGACGAGGACGAAACAGGCTTTGAATCGAGCATTTACGTAGATGCTGTGGCCGCTTATCAAATTGACGAACACTGGGAGTTACGCGCCGAGGCGGTCAATCTGACCAACGAAAGAGAGCGACAGTATTCTGATTCGTCACACCGCCCGTATAATACGACGCTAAGTGGGCGCAACTATTATCTGGGCTTAACTTACCGTCATTAAAGTAAATGGGAGCGATTACCCTATGGCGGTAATCGCTCGCCAAAGTTACATAGCGTAGGTGACTCCAATATAGAAAGTCCGTCCGCTTACCGTTGTGTTGTACAGACGGTCGTCGGAATCGGAGTATTGCTCCTCTCGTTCATCACTAAGGTTTATCCCCTCTAACGATACCTTTATATCTTCTGATACGTTATAAAACGCTGAGAAATCCCAATAGGTGGTACCGTGGAAGCCTGCTTCATCCTGATCTGAACTTGACGTTTCGACGACTGTCAGATACTCATCGCGGTGTGCGGCAGAGACCCTTGCGCCCCAAGTTTCTGTTTCGTAATAAAGCGTCATATTAACGGTATTTTTAGACAGACCGAAGAAGGGTCGTGATACTTCAACATTTTCGCCATCCACAAGAATGGTGTGCAGTGAATCGCCATCAGCATATGTGTAGTTAGCTATGCCACCGAAGTTGTCAAAGGGGGCCGGTAGAAAGTCAAAATCACGCTGAACCGCAAACTCCCATCCTGAGAAATCGCTGTCGGTGAGGTTTTGTGGTTGTGAAAAATTATACAAGGTTGCACCGGTTTGGGCATTGCCGTCTTCATCCGTTGCACCCTCTAGTAGTGCCAGTGGATAACCTGTGTCGCCATAAGGGATACTAATCGTTTTGGTAGCGATGAAGTTATCAATATCCTTTCTAAAGTGAGACATGGAAACGTATCCCACATCTTCAAAGTAGTATTCTATTCCTACTTCCATATTGGTAGTTTCAAACGGTTCGAGTGCAGGGTTTCCTGCGCTAATCTGCAGGCCGGTCGAACCAGAAAGAGGATCAGTGTTCACTGTCCCTGTGACGGTAAGACTACCCAGAGTTGGACGGGTGAGGTTTTTACCTGCGCTAGCGCGTACTACCAGGTGCTCAGTAGCGTACCAAGCCAGGTTAACTGCCGGTAATACACCGTCGTACTCACGTGTAACCGTGACGTACTCAGTACCGTTGACCAAGCCAGTGGAATCGATTTCTGTATTGTAGTAACGAAGGCCAACATTTCCTCGCAATTCGCTTTCACCTAAGAAAAGATCCAGTTCATAGAGCGCGTAGGCGGCCTGGGTTTTTTCGGTAACTCTGTTGGGCGTATCTGTCATGGCAATGTCCCGGTTTACGCTGAAGCTGTTCAACACGCCATCGACATCAACACTAAGCCAGTCCTGTCGTTTGTGATTGTCGTTAAGGAACGTCAAACTACTTTCCACTACATCTGGAACGTCGCCACTTTGCCAATCGCTGCGCAGTACGTTGCCTTCCTGAACTCTGCCGCTGACATGCTCAAATTGTTTGGATGACATGCCGAGCTTAAGGTTACTGGAATCAGTTAGCACATAGTCGACGTCGAGTTTAGCAACGTCGAAACTATTGCTCACTTCATCTTCGGCTAAATCAATTTCATGGTAGCGGAATTCATCAATATTTGTGGGGTCATAGTCATTAATGTATGTGTTAGTACCATAAAAGCGGTCGTCGCGGTAATCGATGGTCATATCAGCAAAGGATTCTAAGTATACCTTGGCGCTGTTACTCGTATAATCACTTTCCATATGCCCAATCAGACCACTAACAATAAGATCTGAAGAGATAATCCAGTCGCCGTTTAGCACTACCTGAACGATTTCTGTTTCAGCTGTCTGGCTACGACTTTCCGAGTGAATCGCTGTATTACGCCATTCAGAGTAGATAACTTCATTGTTGTCGTTGTACGATAAGTCCACTAGCTCTGAACAGAAATACCTGGCGCCTTCGTTGTAATCCGGACCAGTACATCCCAATGCTGTAGAGCTGGAGCCACGACTCTGCAAATGGTACTCCTTGCGGTCACTGTCGAGCTTACCGTACAGGGCGTCCAGGCCGAATGACAAATCGTTATTAGGTCGGTATTGTAACGCGACGGTTGCGCCTACTCGGGTTTGATCACTGTTAAATTGCGAGTAGCGACTGCCTCGGGAAAAGCGAAGCTCGCCACTTTCCACTGCTGCCTGATTGGCTGCTGACAATCCCGAAATATCAGAGCCTTGGTCAGTTCTTGGTCGCCAGCGGTAGGTGTTATAACCCTGTTCGCTGGTGTCGCGATTGCTATACGCGATGGAGAAGAGTGCGCCGAAAGTATCCCAGGTATTGGATATGAGTGCGGCAACTCGAGGGCTGGTGTCATCGGTTAGAGAGTTTTGTCCCGCCTGGGCGCTAATGACACTGTTGAAGCCGTCATAGTCAAAAGGTTTTGCGGTGTGAAGCTGCACTGTACCACCGATACCACCTTCATCCATGTCGGCTGAATAAGACTTTTTCACATCAATTTGGTTAAACAGTTCTGAGGCGAAGATGTTGAAGTCAAAAGAGCGGGATGTGTTTAAAGTTCCGCGGCTATCCATAGCAGAGGAAGATGTTCCCAGTGCTTCCATGCCGTTAAGCTGAACCTGAGTGAAGTCGGCGTTTAATCCGCGAAGTGATATTTGGCGTCCTTCACCCGCCTCGCGGTTTATGGTAACCCCTGGAATGCGTTGTAACGATTCTGCAAGGTTAAGATCAGGGAAATCAGCAATGTCTTCAGCAATTATTGAATCCTGAGAGCCCACGGCTTCTCGTTTTAAGTCTTTCGCTTTAATTAGCGAACTGCGATAACCGCTGACGACAATTTGTTCCATTGCAGGATCATCGGCAGATGGCGTGTTGCCTTGCTGTGCCGCAGCGTAACCGGATGTTGCGCTTAAAATACCTGCCACTGAAAGGGCGAGGATATGTTTGTTATATTGTGGATGCATAGTGTGTTCCTTCAATTAAATTTCATTGTTGCGAAATAAAGGGGTGTGGTCGTCGCAATGCGCTGTTGGCAAAACTAACCTGATAGTTGAGTTCTATTGCCTGTGGCGATTGGGGATAAAAATCTGTGGAAATTATTTGTGCGCCACTGCGTAATGCTGCGTCTTTACGGGCTGCCTTTACTGAAACTGGCGCAGAGAAGTTAGCGTCGGAGCGAGTACGCACGAGGAATCCACTGGCTACCAGAGCGCGTATTTCAGCCTGCTGTTCAATGGGGTTATTCCGAATCATGATTGCAGCAGAGGGGTGGTCGGGATCAAACGACGCGAACATGGCCTGATGTATTAAGCGTTGGTGCCCCTGTAAGTAACGCCGGCGTTGTTCAGTATTGCCGTCAAACAGAAACAAGAATTTTCCTTTGAGTTTGTCTGCGTCTGGCCAGCCTTGATTGATGATTGCTTCCCGTAAACTGCCGAACTTGCCTTGCAGCATTGCCGGAGTTATTAAACGCTCCTGCATTACTGTTTTAATAGTCGTATCGAGTGCGGTGAAAGCCTGCTCGTCAAATAAAGCGGGGGCAGGGCTGGAAAGAAATGCAGGTTGGTTTTCTTTCACGTTCATCATGACCACAATGGGAAAGTGTTCAGGGTTGGCATCAGACCAGGCTACTAACTGGGAGAGGCAACTAGTGAATTCAATACAGTGTGAGCGAACATCAACATGCGGAATGTGCAGTACTTTGAAGCCCGGCTTTGCTAAACGAGCTTTGCTCTCTTCGCTTAACCACTGTTCTTGTAAGCGTACCGCCAACTCAGGAGTGTGATATCGATGACCATTCGGGTCATTTACGACATCTAGTTCAAGTTGTCTTAGACCGAGTTCCAGTTGGGTAGTTAAATCCGGGTGGGCATAGTCGATTTGTATCGCGCTGTGGCGATCCCTTTCGGCCAGAAAGCTAAATGCCGAAGGAGGCAGAGCTTGTTTGTAACTGTTATGAGAGCCAATCCATTGATAGTGGTTTAGTGGTGCAGCAGTCACATCAGCTATCAATAGCAAAAATAATACAGATAATCGAAAAATCATAAAACTGCCCTCAGTAAGTTCTGTGGAGGTAGAGTGTTGAAATGAACTAACGGGGACGAAAAAAATCTTTAAGTCATTAATATTCATAAAAATGTAATATAATGGATGAAGTTTTTATGAACATTGGCATTGGGTTGTCCCCGTTTGGTTTGTTGTTACGTCTGTGGTTTAGGACGTAAATTTAAGTAATGTTTTGTTGGCCTGATATCACTGCGGATTATGGGTTGGGAAGGAAAAACAGGGTTGAAGATGAAGTATTGTATTTGGGCGCTGTGTGCGTTAGTGCTGACGACCATGGGGTTTCAGAAAAAAGTTGATCATCGCGAAACTGATACTCAAGACGAAACGATTTACAATAGGCATGGCGACATTTCTATTGCGTTTTTGGCTGACATTCATCTTCATGATTTTTTCGTAGCTGCAGAAAATTTATCGCCAACAGGGTTGCCAAGATTTCCTGGCACGCAAAACCCTGTGTTAGTTCGAAGTATGCAAGCACAGTTGAATTCCACCCGATTATTTAATGAAAACTACTTTGTGTTTCTGGCCACGCTGGACGATCTTGCGCAGCGGGGCATTAAACTGGTTGCCTTGCCGGGGGACTTTTCCGATGACGGCCAGCCCGCCAATGTTGAAGCACTGCGGCGAATACTGGATATTTATCACGAACGCTATGGCATGCGCTTTTTCGCTATTACAGGGAATCACGATCCCACACGGCCGTTTAGCCGCGCCGGTGGTAAAGGCGACTTTTTACATCAATCGGGTAAAGAAGTTGGGGTTTTTAGTCCGGATCATTCACTTTGTCAGGATCAGAAGGCGTGGCAATGTAGTCATGCTGTGAGGGAATGGGGATATGCAGGTATTACACAGACCTTATATTCCCATGGTTTCACGCCTCGTCCAGAGGATGTGCTGTATGAAACCCCCTTCGACACTGAGGATCTGACTAAGCGTGGCTGGAATTGGTGTGACGACAACGGCACATGTATTTTCATGCCTGACAGTAGTTATCTGGTAGAGCCAGTAGAAGGTGTATGGTTGTTGGCCATTGATGCAAACGTCTATGTGCCCACAGGCAACTACGCCGACAGGCAATTTAACGGTTCGGGAAACGCCGGTTATAACGCATTACTCACTTACAAACCGGAATTGGTAGCATGGATAACCAGCGTGGTTGAAAGGGCAGAAAAGCAAGAAAAGCGGCTTGTGGCATTCAGTCACTTTCCTATGGCTGACTTCTATGATGATACTGAAAAAGAAGTGTCAAATTTGTTTGGCCCTACTGCTATGCAACTCAGGCGCATGCCAACAAAAGAAACGACTGAAGCGCTTTCTCAAACAGGGCTGAAGCTACACATGGCAGGGCATATGCATTTGTACGATGTCCATGGTCCGGCTCCATTTTCACTGTCAGAAGAGCCCGGTCTGGTCAATATTCAGGTGCCCTCGTTAGCAGCGTATCAGCCCGGGTACACCATTGTGACATTAACTCCTGAACGCACTGCGCGCATAGAAACCGTCATAAAAAAAGAGGTCCCCGGCTTTGATAAGTTATTCCCACTTTATGTGAAAGAGTGGCAACATCGCCAGCAATCCGGTTTATCACAATGGGACAAGAGTATACTGTCGGCTTCAAATTACCTCGACTTCACCGATGGTCACCTCAAAGAAGTGGTCAGGCAGAGGTACGTTGGTCGCGAGTGGCCAGAAGAGATGGCGCAATACTTTGAAGAACTCACGGTAGCAGAGGTACTTAATCACGCTCTTTGCAACACCCATGTCAGCGGATTGTCAGAACAGTTTCTCGCCAAACCAGCCATTGCCTTGGCAAATGATTACTATAGAATCCGCAATGCGGGGAAATTTGCTGATCTTGCTAATCGCGATGAGAGTTACATCTCTTTCTTGCCCATTCTGCAGGCTTGCCCGGTACCAAACCATGAGCCGGCGGCGCAAGCACAGGCTTTTTTGAAATTACTGGCCATATCGGCGCAGCGCGTTGACAACACGACATGGGTGGTTCCGGGTGTTTAAAATTATTGTTCTGTGCTTAGTTATTTGGGTACCACATTCTGCCATTGGTCAGACACCGGAAGATATAGAGCGTATAACGACCACAGCGAGTCGTGTAGCCAAGGGGCAGTCAGGGTTACCTTTATCCTTACAAATAGTGGACGAAGAGACGCTACAGAGGTTGTCAGCGTCTCATGTAGAAGAGGTACTCAAGCTTGTTGCGGGCGCGCAACTGCAGCGAGGAAATGGTCAGGAGTACTTACCGGCGCTGCGTTCCCAGGTGTTCTCTGGTGCGGGGGCTTGCGGCGGTTTATTAACGGCTGAAGATGGTATTGCCCTGCGTGCAGCGGGCTTTTGCAATATCAATGAAATGTTTGAAGCGCACACCGAAATGGCCGAGCGGGTGGAAGTTTTAAAGGGGCCCGGTTCGGTTCTGTACGGCTCGAATGCGGTGCATGGTGTGATTAATGTGATTACGCCTGATACAACAACAGGCGGCGTTTTACTGGCACTGGATACCGGCTCGTTCGGATATCAGAGAGGTAAGTTTCGCGCTGGTACTACCCATGGTGACCATGGCGTCGGGGTGAATGTAAGTGCAACCCATGATAGTGGCTATCGTACTGACGAGGGATTTGATCAGCAAAAAGTAAACCTGAGGTATCAGTTTAATGGTGATGCGCTAAGCATCACGAGTGGGTTAACTTACACCCATCTGGATCAGGAAACCGCAGGTTACATTACCGGTTTTGAAAGTTATAAAAACAGTGCGCTGGCGCAAGGCAATGAAAACCCCGAAGCTTACCGAAACGCTACTTCACTCAGGTTGTGGAGTAAGTTTGCAGCAACGTTAAAAAATGGCGATAAGGTTACTGTAACACCCTACTACCGCAATCAGGACATGGATTTTCTCATGCATTTTTTACCCGGCCAGCCGGAAGAAGAAAATGCTCAGGAAGGCGTGGGAATTCAATCTTTGTGGGAGCACCCGCTGTCTGAACACATCACTGTAACCAGTGGGTTGGATGGCGAGTTCACCCGGGGAACGCTACTGCAATTTCAGGAGGGCGAGACTTCTGGCTCAGCGTTTCTTATGGAAACAATTCCTTCAGGCAAGCATTACGACTATGACGTAGATGCCACCGTTGTTGCCCCTTTTGTTGCTGTTGAATGGCTGCTGAATAACTGGCGTTTTAATGCCGGTTTGCGGTATGAGCACATGGCGTACCGGTACACCAATAATATGAATTCCGGACGTCTTCGCGAGGATGGCACTGCCTGTGGCTTTGGTGGTTGTCGCTATACCCGGCCGCCGAGTGGAAACAACCAATTTGACAACCTTTCGCCAAAACTTGGCGCCGTATATCAATGGTCAGAAGCGCTGCAGTTTTACGCCAATGCGTCGATGGGCTTTCGTGCTCCCCAGGCAACCGAACTTTACCGGTTGCAAAGAGCACAGACCGTTGCTTCTTTATCTTCGGAGCGAGCTAATAATCTTGAGTTCGGGCTTCGTGGAAACTTTAGTGACCTGCGTATCTCGGGCGCAATTTATCGTATGGATAAAGATAATTTCATTTTCCGGGATAGTGACTTTTTCTACGTGAACGACGGTAAAAGCCGCCATACAGGTATTGAATTAGAAACTGAGTGGTTCATTTCCTCATCATGGACACTGACATCGGCTCTCTCTTTGGCTGAGCACACGTATCGCCATAATCAGGTACTTAGCGACGTCAATATAAACGGTAATTTGATTGACTCGGCACCCAGATCAGTATTCGATATTCGTCTTGCCTATGCTATTTCACCTTCTGCAAAAGTAGAGGCAGAGTGGTATCATACGGGGAGTTATTATACCGACCCGGAAAATCTACACGAGTATAAAGGGCACGATATCGTGAATGTACGTGGTAGTTGGAAACTATCCCAGGCACTCACAGTATATGGCAGAGTTAACAATGTGTTTGATACTGCTTACGCCGAGCGAGCAGACTTTACTTCGTTTACCGCAGAGCGTTATTTTCCCGGTCGGCCCAGAAATTTTATGTTTAGTCTGATTTATCGGTGGGACGCGTAAAGCTATCCCCACTCACATGAAAAGGTAAATCGCCGCCAACGTTATCCATCAGTTTTTCGAGCTATGTAATGTCTCGCGATTTTATATAACTGGAAAAATTGTTTTAAGGATACGTCATGAAAAAAATTGTCGTTGTTGGTGGTGGTGCTGGCGGACTTGAACTGGTTACCCGGCTGAGCAAAAAGTTAGGCCGCAAAGGCTTAGCAGAAATCATTTTAGTTGATCGAAGCAAAACTCACGTTTGGAAACCACTTCTACACGAAGTAGCAGCAGGAGTGATTGATAAAAACTCTGATGGTGTGGATTACCGTATGCACGCTGTGCGCAATAAATACCAGTTTCAACTTGGGAACATGCAACATCTCGACAGTGAGAAGAAATTTATTGTTCTCGATCCGCTTCTGGATGATGAAGGGCATGAAATCTTGCCCGAGCGCACCATCGATTATGATTACCTTGTGCTTTCAATGGGGAGCGTATGCAACGACTTTGGCACGCCCGGAGTTGCAGAGCACTGCTATTTTCTCGATTCGTTGACACAAGCAGAACGGTTTCATAAAGCGCTTCTAAACCAACTGTTAAGAGTTAATCAGTCAAGTACGTCGCAATCGTCTTTGCACGTCGCCATTGTTGGTGGAGGAGCCACCGGCACGGAGCTGGCAGCTCAGTTACACCATGTGGCGAATTTGGCCCGTGCTTATGGCATGCCGGAGATGTCTTCAGAGCGATTGCGAGTGTCAATCATAGAAGCCGGCCCCAGAATACTGCCTGCATTGCCGGAGAGGATAGCTGCTTCTGCGAAAAAAGCGCTGACAGATCTGGGGGTTAATGTCATGGAGAGCTCCATGGTGTCTGAAGCCACAGAAAGAGGCTTTATCACTAAAACCGGGGAAGCTGTGGATGCCGATCTCCTGGTGTGGTCTGCGGGCGTCAAGGCGCCCGATTTTCTGGTTAATATGGGTGTTTTTGAAACAAACAGAGCTAATCAGATTTTAGTTAATAGTTATTTGCAAACCACGGCTTCCCATGACATTTTTGCCATTGGCGATTGCTGCGGATTTCAGCAGAAAGATGGCTCGTGGGTGCCGCCAAGAGCGCAGTCAGCTCATCAAATGGCCAGTGTTGCGGCAGATAACATCATTAATCTTTTCAAAGACAAGCCGCTAAAAAATTATGAATACCGGGATTATGGTTCCCTAGTGCATTTGAGTAAATACAGCACGGTGGGCAGTTTAATGGGGGCGCTGGTTAACAGCAGTATGTTTATCGAAGGTCGATTGGCGCGGCTGGTATACATCTCTTTGTACAATATGCATCAATACGCTGTTCACGGGTGGTTTAAAGGCACCATGACTTTGCTCGGCAGAAAAGTGAGCAACTTTGTAGGTCCTAAACTAAAGTTACATTAGTCAGGTATAACGAAAGCATGTAAGGGATAAAGATGAGGCTGGTATGGGGAGTTGTCATTGTACTTGTTATTGCCAGCTTATTTTTCTGGATGCATGGGCCTGAGCCTCAAGCTAAGCACATGCACCCAGCCGAGCCGGTTACTGACTCCACAGAGACCGTGAAAATACAAAAGCAGCTGGATGCTACGTCTAACAAACCAGACCATCCCATTTACGACTCACAACCTTCAGAGCAAGCGGTTTCCATTCCATCAGGGCATGGAAACCATTATTTCGAAAAAAGACCCGGCGAGACACAAAAGATGGAAGATGTGAATGCCATACTACAGTACGCGCCGGAATTGGATACACTGGATTACCTGCTATTTTCTCCCAGGGGGATAATTAACAATATTAATGCGTCGTCGCTGGTCAGCAAGGAAGGTTTCCCTCAGTTATTTACCCTTATTGAATCTCAATCAGGTGACCTTGCCAGTGCCAATAGGTTAGAGCAACTGTCCCATCTGGTCTATGACAACCACAAATACGACATGTTTGCTGAACAAATGACTTGCGCAGGTAAATATTGTCTGTTGAGCTTTACTTCAGGAAGTACGAGTGCCAGTACATTCAGCGACTTAAATGGGTTTGGACAAAACGCGTTTTACGTAAGTTCGGAAAAAGATGGTTCAGGGAATAATGCGTACCGAATGATGTTTGTTGCCCTGGAGTTTAACGGTCTTACTCATTGAGATGATAAAACCCACTGACTTCTAAAAATCGACTTTTTTGCGCATGTTTTTTCGTTCACTAAGCTGTTTTTTTGATGCCTCGCGACGTTTTTTTACACCTTTGCTGATACGGGTCGGTTTTCGCTTTTTTTGCACTTTGGTCGCTTGTGCAATCCACTCTACCAGCCTGTCTACAGCGTCTTGTCGGTTTTGTTCCTGAGTGCGGTAACTTTGTGCTTTTAGTACAAAAATGCCTTCTGCGGTGACCCGGGAGTCAGATTGTTGAAGAAGACGACTTTTTACGGCTTCGGGCAAAGATGACTTGCCTATATCAAAGCGCAGGTGAATAGCGCTGGAGACTTTGTTTACATTCTGGCCGCCCGCGCCTTGCGCGCGGATGGCTGTCATGTCTATTTCTGTTTCATCTAAGCTGATGCCAGGTGTTATCGCAATCATCGGGTTAGTTTACACTCAGACAACTTTGCGATTTCCTGGCTGGAAAAACCGTTTGCAATGTTGCCATTAGTTGCTGGTAGTTGCTTGCCATTGCATGGGCCTGTTCTTCGGTGAGCACGGCGCCGTTCTCATGCACACGATTTTCCTCTATCCGAGTGTAATAGAATAACTGCACCTCAACATTGCTGTTATTCCAGGCCGCGGCGAGGTTATCGATGTTTTTCTTCGAATCATCAATGAAGACAATCGCGTCAAATTCTTGTTCAGTTTTATCCAGAATCCACTTTAGCATGAGTCCCTTGTTCATTCCGGTTGTCATCATCACGCCCCGGCTGTAACTAAGCTCTCGCTCCAGCGCCTCCCGGTAATTGGGGTTTTTCTGTCTTTCAGGCGTCAGTGCAGACAGAGACAAATCAAAACCATTGCGCAACAACTCTCTTTCCGTTGCCGCTCTGTATTTAGGGGCCCTTGAAGTAAGTGCAAACACAGTGTTGCCTTGTGATTGCCACTTAGAAACTGTGTCAGCTAATGCGGGCTCAGTGGGCACCATTGGATTAAGTTCATAAAGCAAACCGATTGTGTCTTCAAAAAGACAGCTCACCCGCTCAGTATCTTCAGGTTTAATCGCAAGTTTTCCTGTTTGCCACTGATACCAGATATCTCCACCAAGATCTGCAGTACTGGTCAGGAGGGTATTGTCGATATCAGATACGATTAATACCCGGTCAACAGAATATCGTTTGTTGAGTTTGTTCACGGCTTCACTAACGTCGGAAAAGGTAGTGGTGGTCGTCACCGTTGGTGATAGCGGTGGTGTGGTTGACGTATCGGGTGCTGATGAACAGCCCGCCAACGCTAAGGTGAACACGGAGACGAAAATTGGAATGCGAAAAATAGATAACATGAAATAGATGTAGTTTTTGTCTGATGCGCTACAGACTAACAGAAATTAACCCTTGTATACATGACCTGTTTCAGTGAAGAAAAACCAGGTACGCCCTTTATTCTTTATCTTTTCAAGCAAACGATTAGGGAGTCTGCATAATATGAACTTTTTTTAACTGAACTTTAACAATTGATAGCAGCGTAAGAGGACTGTGTACTCAAAACTCAAGGAATCAGTCATGCACAAACTACACGCTTTATTTGCTTTATCTCTCAGCGCAGTGGCGTTGGTCGGATGTTCCGATGACGACGACAATTCTGTCGATGAGCCAGTGGAAATGACCACAGGTCACATTCGTATCTTTCACGCTGCATCGGATGCGCCTAAAGTTAATATTACCGCCAACGGCTCGATCTTAAATGATCTTGAGGGCGTCGATTATCAAATTGCATCAGCCCGCTTCGATGTGGAAACGGGAACCTACGATGTAGCAGTTGAGGCTCAGTTGCCAGGTGACACTACCGCGGAAGTGCTTTCGGCAGATCTCACCGTGGACATGGATATGAACTACGATATCTTCGCCGTAGGTTCGGTCGCAGATGATTCGTTAGATTTACTAACCGTGACAAGCTCCGAAACCGAGGTCGCCTCGGGAAACGCACAGGTTCAGATCGTACACGCTGCTTCAAGTGCACCCACAGTGGATATTTATGTGACTGCACCAGAAACAGCGCTGAGCACTGAACAACCCACAGTAACGGCATCTTTTACCGATTTCACTGATCTATTACAGGTACCCGCAGGTGACTATCAAATCAGAATTACACCAGCCGGCTCAATGGACGTCGTTTATGACTCTGGCACCGTGAATCTTGCCGATGGCGCTGATTTAGTCATTGCTGCCACCAATAACACGGGTACAGGTGACGCACCAGTAACACTGCTGGTAGCCGACGGGACTTCATCTGCCCTACTGTGGGATGCGGAAGCACCTGCTGATTTGCGGGTCGTTCATGGGATCAGTGATGCCCCCGCTGTTGACGTAATTGTTAACAACGATATGGTGCTTGTGGATGGTCTGGCTTTCCCCAATACAACCGACTATGTATCTGTTGCGCCCGACACTTATCTGGTGGACGTAGTGGCAGATGCCGACAAGAGTATTGTGGCCATTGATGATGCCCAGGTTACTCTTGAAGTTGGTCAGTCGTACACCGCTATAGCCAACAACTTACTAGCGGCACCAGAGCTTGACCTGCTTATGGATATGCCACGTCGTGTTGCTACCGCAGCACAGGTTCGCATTGTGCACGCATCACCTGCCGCCGGAGACGTGGATATTTACGTCACAGGTGACGGTAACATCACAGATGTAATGCCTACTTTTTCCGCAATACCTTATAGTACTGACGCCCTCGCTGAAACTGGCTATGTGAGTTTAGACGCCGGGAGTTACGTTGTGTCTGTAACTGCAGCAGGGTCTAAAGAGGCGGTGATCGAAACGGGTGTGCTCAATCTCGAAGCTAACATGATTTACACGGCTATTGCCGCTGATGGCACAATGGCGGGTGATCTCCCTCAGCTTATTCTATTGGACGATTTCAATAATTAAGCGCAGGCGCAAGAGTCAGGCTCTAAATAGCTCATTGAATATAGAGCCGATTCACTCTTTTGTAGTTTTACGCCTCTTTGGATGCTAAGAGGCGTCTTTGTGTAATTTGCATCTATGGCGGTTTGTCGATGAGTCGTCAATATTTGCGACAAAGCAGCCTTCTTTTAATCGAATTCAGGCGTATTCTTATTCTATAGCGCACTACTTAGCGCTCAACGCGGAGCTCTTTTCATGAGATTTGGTTTGTTAGGATTGTGGCTGTTGCTACTGTTGCCCTTTGGGGCCAACAGTGAACACGCTGCGTCTCAGACTAAAACCCTGATTGGCATTGACGCCGTTGAAGCGACTGCTATTGCTGATCTGGCAGATGAGGTTGATGACGAAAAAGACAGTGGTGACAGTGCAATTAGTCACTGTGTCGTTGCCAACGTTTTCAATTGTAACGCTTATTCATTTCATACAGATCCTCAAAACGTACAATGCTCCGGCGCGAATACAATAAGGGCGCCTCCAGGTTCTTTTCTCTCTTAGTTCACTAATTACGGCGCACGCGCGCCCCTATGTCTATTTGAGGAAAGTATTATGCATTCATTACCCCTGTTTAAAACGGAAACTATCGACCAGCTCGCATGGCCGGAAAACCCAGCAAGATTGAATTTAAAATCGCCTGCTGAAGCTATTTTTACTGATTTTACTATTCACGAACCCATGGTCATAGACTATAACGCGAAGGCCATAGAGCTCGAGCAGTTGATGAAACAGTCTCACGTGAAAATGAAAATCGTACTTGATAAGCATGAGCAGTTTGCTGGAATAGTCACATTGAGTGATCTATCAGAACAACGGATTGTGCAGAAAGTGGCTGAAGGTCAAGCGAGAGATGAACTCACTGCGGCAGATTTTATGCAGCCAAAAGCGAGTTTGCAGTCGTTCGATTACTCTCAAATTCAAAGATCAACCGTGGGTGACATTGTAGAAACTCTGAAAGACAATGGGCAACAACACTGTTTAGTGATAGACAGGAGTGCTCATGTAATACGAGGCATCATCAGTGTGAGTGACATTGCTCGAGATTTGCGACTGCCTCTTGATATTCAAGCTCAACCTTCCTTTGCTGCGTTGTCTACAATCATCGCGGCGTAACTGATCTATCCCTGGCAAACGAGCCAGGGATATCCCATCTATCTATCTGACAATGCATTTGGCGCGTATTTCGCATAGCAATCTTAAACCCAACGAGTCCAGCTGAACATAAGGAGCGATTATGCAACCAATAGGCACATCTCCCGCAGTCATCATGAGGGCGTTCATTATCGCCTGCGATGGCCTCGGGGTTAGCACGACTCAAGCAGCAAAGCTTCTCAGTATCAGCGAAGAAGGACTGCAGCAAAGTCTTTATATCGGTTTTGCTGAAGGGTCAAAAGAGACCGAGTTGCAACTGGCTTTTATTCGTTTGTATCACCTCCTTTATGCGTTGTCAGATGGCGACAGTAGGGCGATTTATGAGTGGTTAAATCGTCACAACCCACATCTCAATACTACGCCTGTTCAAGTTGTCCAGAGTATGGCGGGTATAATCTACCTTACCGATTATCTCGAAGATATGCAGGAGGGAGAGCCAATGCCTTTGATGGATTTGAAGAAGGGTATGCGCGCTACTCACGATTTAAAGGTGCGGCGGTATGCGCGGTAAAATGAATTCTGCATTGAGTAAAATTTGCACATTTTAGATAAGGTTTACCCGGTAGGGGGAGTAGTATGTTAAGGGTTTTTAGTCTACTGGTTGCGATAACAGTTTTAAGTGCCTGTGCCAATCGTCCGGTCTATCGCCAGGCAGAAAATGGCGGGTTTGGCTATCAGGAATCTAAACTGAGTGAAACTCAATATCGGGTGCATTTTAAGGCCTTTGGGACAGACAAGATGAAAGCGATGGACTATGTCATGTTGCGTGCTGCTGAAGTTACACTTGAGAACGGATACAGCTGGTTTAAAGTAACAAACAGACAAACTACGATAGACAAAGAAAACGTGGGCTGGGAGCCTAATGTTGGTTTTCGTCAACGCTACACCAGAGTCACAGAGTGTAGCGGTAATCGTTGTCGTAAAGTGTTGTACCCAATGACAGGTTTTGACACGGGTATCTTTATTGGGGGCACTGACCGCAAAGAAATTGAAAGTATCATCAGTATTGTTTTAGGCAAAGGTGAAGCGTCCGATGACCCGGACATATTCGATGCAAATCAGGTAAAAACTAACCTGTTACCTAAAACAGATTCAACGACCACTGAATAGCATTTCGGCCCTATTGTACTGGGTGCAATAGTGTCATTTATTGCTGATCATTGGCAAACGCTTCAGCATCTTTTCGCTTATCCACTTTGTGCTGGTCTTCTGACCGCCCTTGTCGCCAATAACTACTGATATAGATTTGTTCATGAGCAATTCCCTTGTCCTTTACAAATAGTGAACGCAATGCTCGCATAGACGAAAATTCACAGGCGGCCCAAATTGCAGGCGTGTCGGCTAGCCAGCTTAGTTCATTTACAGCGTCGGCAAGGGTTTGGGTACCGTCAATAACCCATTGTATTTTAACCCCTTCTGGTTTCACAAGTATTTGACGATCTTCATCACTGGTGATTTGAATAACGGCATAGCCCTGAGTATCGGCAGGGAGTTTTTCTAAATAGACAGATATAGCGGGCAGGGATGTCATGTCCCCGACAAATAATACCCAGTCATATTGTTCAGCTAATCCTTTGGAGCTGCCAGGGCCTCCAGCAATAATTTTTTCCCCTTTTAGTGCTTGTCTCGCCCAGTGTGATGCAGGTCCACTTTCTTGTCCTTCGCCATGTAGTGCCATATCTAAAGCAATGGTTTGCCTCTGACGGTCTAGTTTACGAATCGTGTAGGTTCGAAGTTGTGCCTCCTCCATTGACTCGGGAGGAGCCGAAAGCGGGTTACCCGCAAAATCAAAAAACAGTTTCACATAAGCGGAACTGTCAATCTCCGGGTAATGGGACAATGCTTCGCCAGTAAGCGTAACTCTGCGCATGTTAGGTGTTACTTCTTCATTGCTAACAACGGTAAAGCAAGCGGGTTTCTTTCGCGACTTCTGTTCCATATGGGAATTATTTCCTCTTGATAAATGACTATGGCAAATTATAAATGAGAATAATTATCAATTAAAGTGAAGTAAATAGGATAACAGAGGAGTATTGAACCGTGAAAAACGAATAAAAAAAACCGGAGCACCAGGCTCCGGTAAAGACATTTAGGAATACACATGGAAACAGAGGCAAAGACATCACTCAAAGACTCCGTAGTTTGAATATTAGACAGGTTTATTAAGATATTCGACATCCAGCTTTATATCAGGGTTTCTTAATTCATACCTTTTGTAACCAACTTAACGAACTCGTTCTCTGCCTGGACATTGCTTTGAACGTTATAAGAATGTCGTGAAGGGTCGACACTCAATTAAATGCAGCTGAAAAAAAGCTCCCGCCATAAGGCGGGAGAAAATCAGAGGTATAAAGTAGGCCAAGGTGGCCTGGAGGGGAGATTAACTGCCAAATCGACAGTTCACATCAACGTCACAGACGTCATCAGTGTTCGTTCTTGACCTGTTGAGTGCTCTCCACAAATCACTCGGTTGGTCAAAATGTGTACTGTCAGAATCTAAGTGTAGACTGCACCGACAATAATGGAAATTTGTCGTCAAAATTATTTCTGACAGAAAGCTGATTGTTAATGGAGCGCACACCATCTAACCGAGCAACAATATCCTCTGCGAGCAAGCGGTCAGAGTAAGAATCAACCAGACCATCTAACTGCACGTGCCCGTTTGAAACATGAGCATGGATGCTACGAGTATCCAGCTTTCCGCTAAATAACAGAGCAGCTTCCGCTTTTCTATCAATAGATGCATCAGCGTCTGATAATTGAGCATATACAGGCTGCAGTAACATTGCCGAACATAGTACGCTGATAATTGCTTTACCAACCTTCATTCTATGTCTCCTGTTAGTGTGCGTTCGCGTTAAAAACTTGATGTAAGTAAAGCGATATGTGTACCAAGTTTGAAGAATGTGCGAGTATTTAGTTTAAATTGTTGATAATGTGAAGGATTTTTTGATTTTGTTGAGGGTGTGAAACTTTGCTTTGGAAGAGAAAGTACAACCGGTGGGTAGAATTTACTCAGGCGTTGTCTTTTTTTTCATACACATTAAAAAGAGTGCTGGCCCCTTTTTGAAATGACCAGCAATTTGAGTGGGTGGGTTATAAAGAGACCTGGGTCCCTGTTTCAGCCGCTTTAAAAATGGCGTTGATGATACGTATATCCGCAAGGCCCTCTTCACCAGAAACCAAAGACGGGCCGGTACCTAAAATGGCAAGGGCGTCGTTATCCATCTGCAGTGTCTGTTGCATACCGGAAATAGGCGGTAGTGTCAGACCATCACTGGTTGTGCCGGTAACGCCGGAATAACTCTGCATAGGTTTCAGTTGATACCAACCATTGTCACAGTTGACTTTGAGATGATTGAAGCCTCTAACGACACTTGTGCCACAATCTGCGATAAGCCCACTTCCAAAATCCATAGTAAACAGAGTGGTTTCGTCCACTTCTTTAAATACATCAGGGTGAGTTTTTTCAAATTGACCGGTAACAGCAACGGGCGATTTACCGGTGATAAAACGGGCTCCGTTTACAGCATATACACCCATATCATACAAAGCGCCGCCACCCATGTGTTTTTGCATTCGCCAATTACTGGCATCACGGCCTCTGCCCGCATAGCCTGCAAAACTCTCGATAGTATCAAAAGCGCCAAAAGGCATACGCAGATGGTAGTCGGCAAATGCGCGGGTGTTTGGCTCATGTTGCATACGATAGCCCACTGACAATTTCACCCGGTTTTTTTCACATGCATCGATGATGGCCTGGCATTCTGCTTCATCCATAGCCATGGGTTTTTCACACCACACATGTTTACCTGTATTGGCGGCTTGTACCGAAAATGTTTTGTGGGTACCAGTGGGTGTCACGACATAAATAACGTCTATATCGTCGTTATTAGCAACGGCATCCATAGTATCGTATGTGTAGACATTCCCGTCTTTAATGCCAAAGTTTTTCTGCCAGTGGGGGATTTTTTCCGGACTCCCGGTAATAATACCGCGCAGTTCACAATGACGGGTGTGTTGTAGTGCTGGTGCCAGTAACTTTGTGCTGTAATTACCCAGGCCAAGGAGGGCTACGCCTACTTTTCTTTTAGGGGGGGAGGCGAGTAAAGACGGCGAGTTTGTTAATAATATTCCCGTACTGCTTAGTTTTATGAAGTCTCTGCGTTTTAGTGTGTTCATCCGTTACCCTTCTTTCCTTGGAGTTTAAAAAACAGACTAATTGGGTTTCATTTCGTTATCAAGAGCCTCAGGCTGAAAAAACTAGCTTTATGAAAACAGTCGTCTTAGCAGGGAAGTAGTCGACCCGTCAGGTTGATGTGGTAACATACTGCGGTTCAGAATGGATAGAGCAGTGGTATTGAATAAACGCATTATTTTTCACATTGGCCCGCCAAAAACCGGGAGTTCGGCAATACAGCATTTTCTCCATCTTCACAGAGAAAAGTTGGCCGAACATGGGGTGGTTTATCCTCATCATCGCGTTGACGAAAATGGCATCAGTTCTGGTAATGCGCGAACTATTTGTGAAGAAGATCGTGAAGGGCGCCTTGTTCTCAGTGCTGAAAAGCTTCAGCATGTACTGGATAATTTTGCTGAAGCCACTGATAAACACATATTGTTGTTCAGTTCTGAGTCTTTTTTTCGTATCGCCGATACCCTTCCTCAAGCAGTGCCAAGCGCTGAAATTATCTGCTTTGTACGCAACCCTATTGAATATCAGTTATCTATTTATAACCAATCAGTGAAGCGCCATAGCAATACCAAAAAGTTCAACGGGGAAAGTTCCTTAAACGTTGGGCTCTGGAGGCGGCTGTTAGCACTTAAGGAGCAAGTCTCGGAAGGGAAATTCCACAGCTTTGCTTACAAAATGCCTGGTCAGGGGCCAAGTGTAATCAGTGATGTGCTAAGCGTACTGGGCTTATCGGGCAAACTGAGTGTTAACAATCAGGCGGTGAATAAGTCTTATACCTTTGAAGCGTTAGAACTCAAACGTTGGCTAAACCGATTTCCCATTGCCAATATTCAGCGTGAGTTGGATAGCTACCTGCAATCGGTTAGTGAAAATGACCATGGTTATCGACTTATCAACGATGTCACGCTTGATGAATACAACGCTGAACTTGCCGAAAAACAAGCTGATTTCACCTCGCTACTGGACGAAAAGCAATGGCGTCATGTGAATGAAACCTCCGGGCGAATTAAACGATTACCGATGCGACTACAGGCAGATCACGCCACCGTAAACGAGTCGTTGATCGCGCGTTTGCGCAAGGAAAAGTTGCTGTTGTATCTCGCGCTGGCGACAGTCGTGAATAACGCCGCAAAAACAGAGGAAGACAAAGCCTTGTTTCCTTCTCGGCCATTGTTAAAGCTTGCTAGTGTGGCGCAGCGCTTTCTCTCAATGGCGGTGAACATTGACAGAAAATGGCGAGCCAGTAAGCGCCTATCGACAAGGTTACCGCCAGATACCTCGGATAAGTTGGCGTGTGTGCCTCATGTTGAGGTAATTCCCCAGGGAGAAGGCTCATCCCCTGCGTGTGTCAAGGGTGGGCTACGTGGGCAACACGCGCTGCCAGATTATGCCTGCCAGTTCCGTTTTCCACCGGTTGCGAATACGCAGGGTGCGCCGCAAAATGTTACGGATACGACAGCCCTTGCTGAGCATAAGCCTGTGAAAAAGCGTAAACGCGGTAGTTTCTTTTATGGCGGCCCGGTGTTCACTAATTTCGGACATTTTTTGGCGGAATCGGTTCACCGCCTGGCTTGCTATCAGGATATTGTGCAACAACACGGCCCTGTAAAGGTCATTTTTCAGCCTCAACGACTCAATCGTAGCTTCAGAAAGCGCCAATTCGTTCTGCCGGCGCGATTTTATGAAGTTTTGGCTTACCTAGGTGTAGAGTCGAAGTACGTTGAGTTACCTAAAGAACCGCTGTGCGTTGACGAGATATGGGTAGCGCCCCAGGCGAGCCTGTTTCGGGACAGGCAAGAAATATCACCTTCTTACCGGGCCTTCTTATGTGGTCGGGAACAGGCTAATAGTGTCATTGCCGATGCGACACTACCCCGAAAACTGTATGTAACCCGGGATGGCTTCTTACTTCGAGGTGCATATGCCGCAGAGAGTGTTGTCGCGTCGCTCATGCAACAGCATGGATTTACCGTGTTTCGACCGCAAGATCACGACATTATTACGCAGTTGCGTTATTACAAAAGCGCCGAGCACATTGTATTTGCTGAAGGTGCGGCATTGCATATACTTGAGCTGATGGGGCATATTCCTGGAGCTATCACTGTGTTTCAGCGCAGGAAAAATACTGAAAGGATGTTTGCGCCTTTACTAAAGGCACGCTGTGATGATGTGGCTTTCTTTTCTGATGTGCACGAGTTACCGTCTCTATTTGTGGTAAGAGGTCACAATTCGGCAGCACATGGCAGTGCGCTCTCATTTCTAAATGCTCAGACGCTACCAGCATACATGAGTGAGCGGTTGGGAATACACGATTTCAATCATGCTGATTTTATGCGCCAGACAATGACTGACATCGCCACATACTACCACCACTACAAACATTCCCTGTCTAAGCGTGTCGTGACGGAAAAAATTCTGGCAGCCTATGAACGCGCAGTTGCGCGTTATCAGCAGGATAAGTTGCTATCGCCAGGTGATGGATGGAGAGGACAAGACTAGCCACATTGGCGCGGTGTCATTTGTGGTTGAATTGCAAGAATATACCCTTGTTCGCTGGTACTGAGTAAAACCAGTTGGCCTGCGCTGAATGTCTGGTTTTCCATGTTCTCACGTGCCAGTGAATAAAGTAGTTGTTCCGACACTTTAATAATAGTGTCAGAGCAGGTGAGCAACACTAATGCTCCTTTGTCCACCGCCTCAATTACCGTAGCTTGTTGTTGATAACGGGCTTGTGTAGTCAGAGTTCGCCGTGCGTAATCCTGATAATAGCGGGTTTGTTTTACATTAAAAGTCTCAGCCAACAATGGGTTGGCCTTGTCTTCAAAGCCGTGCATTTCAACATTTACAAATCGGGCTGTCATATTGCTGGGTTGTGATGAAAGCAGTGTCCATTGCCACATACCTACCAGCACCAAAAAAGCGAAACCACTACCTGCAGCTACAACCCACTGTGACATTGACACAGGTTTTGAACCACGACGAGCGCGCCGGGCCTGCAGCATGAGCTTTTTCTTCGCGGACACCGGAAGGTGGGTGTTTTTTTTATGCTGCTGGTAGTATTGTTCGGGAGTGTCAGGCCGATCAGTCATGATGTCTCTCCAAAAGTTTTTGAAGTTTCTGTTTGGCATACCGAATTCGGCTTTTAATAGTCTCAGTGTTCTCGTTACACATCATCGCGATTTCCTGAATGCCGAAGCCTTCCTGATGGAGACAGAAGGCTTCCCGCTGATCAAATGGCAGAGTCGATAAAGCCTGGGGCAGGGCATCCTGGAGTGGTGACACTGTATTGCGATAGGCAATATTGTCTACTGATGCGTCAGCCACAAAGCGCTGATTGTAGCGAACATCGTCGATAAGCGCATTCCTGGCAAGAGTAAATAACCATGCCTCAAAACGACCAGACTGACGATATAAGTGACGCTTTTCGATAACTTTAAGCCATGTTTTCTGCGCGATGTCCATGGCAGTGTCTTTGTCTGTCAGGACTAACAAGAAATGGTAAAGGTCGCTCGCCACACGGTCGTACAGTAGCGCCAGTACTCGCTCATCACCGTCTTCTGCATAGCGCAGCATTAGCGCTTCACTACTTACGGGGAAATTAAGCCACTCACGGATAGCAAATACTGCGCTCATTTACATCTCCTTAGTGCTTATCGATTAGCCCTGACTATTCAGATTAAAAGATAGTAATACTTGCATACCGGGCTGGGTCTGAGGTTTGCCGTCAACAACTTTTGGCTGATACTTCCAGCGCCT
The DNA here is from genome assembly GCF_056158205.1 of Alteromonas sp. AWQ4_252. Classification (NCBI taxonomy): domain Bacteria; kingdom Pseudomonadati; phylum Pseudomonadota; class Gammaproteobacteria; order Alteromonadales; family Alteromonadaceae; genus Alteromonas; species Alteromonas sp. AWQ4_252. The sequence goes on from NZ_JBSWSV010000001.1 coordinate 1,102,184, forward strand.
GAGTGCCTGACGGGCGGCCCTGTTAAATACCCTTTTGGGTTGAGCTTCAATGATCTCAATATCCATGACATTACCGGTTTCGTCAATGGTGAATGATAACTTGACCCATCCCTCTGTTCCGTCACGGGCAGCCTCTGGCGGGTAGGTAGGTTCCACCTGAACTACCGGTCTTGCAGATTGGTCACGCATACCTGAGCCTAACGCACTATTGATTTGAAGGCTGGGGCTCCCTACGCTAGGGGCTTGCCACTCTACATTGGGTGTTTCCTGAGGTTCTGGATTTACTGCCTTTGGAATCGAAGGTGGCGGTGGTGTTTCCTGCCTTGGTTTTACCGGGGTCTTTATACGTGTATCTTCTTCTTGAGCTTCATACACAACAGGACCAATTGTGGGTGTTACCACGGGAACAACCGATACATCGTCCTGCTCTATGAGTTTTGCCATAAGAACAAACAGGGCCAGGGTGACAATAGAGCCTGCCAGGACAATGAAAAACAGACGCAGCGTCGGTACTATATACGCAGGTGTGATAGTTTGTTGAATGTGCATAATTGTTCTCCCGTTTTTTAAAGTAACGATGCAGAAATCTAAAACGGGTTAAACATTTTTTAAAAAGGAAGATTAATTGGAATTCGCAAGTTGGTTAACTGCTGATGGCGTCTTATCTGTATCGGTGGCTCTTGGGCTTGTTTTACTGTCTGCGTTTACGGCCCTCATTACGGCGTCAATGGGAGTTGGAGGCGGCGTTCTATTGCTGGCAACAATGGCTACCCTTATGCCCGTCTCGGTACTAATTCCGGTTCACGGTCTTGTGCAGCTCGGTGCCAACGGCAACCGGGCCTGGCTAACCCGACGTCATATTGACTGGGTTATGGTAAGGTGGTTTTGTGTGGGGGCCGGACTCGGTGCTTTTGCAGCTTCGTTCATTGTCGTACAGCTGCCTCTTGTTGTTATTCAATTTTCTGTAGCAGGTTTTATCTTATTTTTGGTGTGGGGGAAAAAGCCTAAAGCGCGTGATATATCAAATACCGGTCGTCTCGTCGCAGGTATTTTAACCACCCTGGCAACCATGTTCGTGGGAGCCACCGGACCGTTGGTAGCTGGGTTTATTCATCGCCATAGCACTGAAAAAATGGGGCTGACCAGCACTTTTGCAACCTGCATGACGTTTCAGCATTTACTCAAAGCTGTCGTGTTTAGTTTTGTTGGTTTCGCTTTTTTTCAGTGGCTACCGTTAGTCGCCATGATGGTGGCCAGTGGCTTCTGTGGCACATACGTCGGTTTGAAGTTGTTGAAGCGAGTATCAAACGAACGCTTCAGCATGATCTTTAAGTTCGTTGTAACAATTCTTGCAATCAGATTGTTATGGCAGGCCATTCAAAGCTTGATCGCCTGACGCTAATTTGAAGCCTTTTCTGGCCTTTCGAATTAGCATCAGTTTAGTGTCGAAACTCAGGGATACAATGATATCAGGTGCATCGAGGCTGGCTTACTCAACTAGCAAAAAACCACTGTTAACCAGACGTTGTGCCAGGGCAACTCTAACCTGGTCATCAATACTGCCAGGTATGTCGGAAACTCGGAATTCGCGATTGTTTCGGATGAATTCCATGCCCTCTTTGGCACCGAGGTGAACCAGTATCTGTTCGCCGGGTTGAGTGAAATCTACAATCTTATCTGTGCTTATACATTCAGATATGGCCATTGGGTTGTGCTTTACTTTGCTCTTTAAAGTCACAGTAGGGACAGGCTGGGGCACGGAAAGTTTGGGCAGGTCCAGAATCATCTTCGCTCGACGTCGTTGTAAGGCAAGGTCGACGAAGGCCTTGTCTTTACAAGCACTAATCAGCGCCTGTAGTTGCTCACATACATCCGTCGTAACTGAGTCTCTGCTTCCTGCAGTGGCAAGACCATCTGCCCGGGGGCCAAAATCTTTGCGCAAGGCAAGCTTTTGGTCAGATAAGTGGTCCAAAGCAGCATTAAGTATGTCTCTGGCAGTGAGAGGCACAAAACCGATAGACAAGTGAATGGATTCAGATGTGGATTCTACGGTATGGGCTGTACCACGGGGTATATAAAGAAAATCGCCGGGCTTTACATCAACAGTTTTGTATTTGGGCATTGCAGGCGGCAGCTCACCGGCTTCTTTCCAACGGTTGGGAAAGGTTGTAGGCGTATCAGAAATAAACCAGCGTTTGGTGCCTTCTAATTGAATAACGATCACGTCCACTTCGTCGTGGTGTACCGGCGCAGAGGCGCCAGGTGCACTCCAAAATGTCACTACGTTCACCGGCGTTTGCAACACTTTTTCTAACGCCCGGGTGAATAGACTAAGGGGTTCACTCAGAGCAACTACATCGGGGATCCTTACTGTATAGCCTAGTGCAAAATACTCCTGGATAAGTGCGTGGAACGCGTCTGCATCGCTCACCGCTCTGGCCTGCGGCGGTGGCACTTTAGGCGCGTGGGCATGGCAGGTTAACGTGGGGGCATAGCGTTCGTAATCGCTTAGCAACAATTGTTTGACTGACTGACCACCGAGGGCACTGCGATGTGAGTTTGGGGCGTTCACAAGCGCTGGTTTACGGCCTACAAAATCGTCGAAGAAGGCGTCGTAAGGAAGTGGAGAAAGCACTTGTTGGATGATGTCCTTAGCATCAGAAAGCATAAAAGATTCCCTCAATATTCATATAAACACATCATACCATGATGAAAGCATGGCAGTGACTTTGTTTCTCTTTCTCACCTACATGAAATGTTGTGCCAGATCAATGTGACCAAAACTTACCAAGTGTAGTCTAGCGCTATATTTTGGGATGTAGGCTCTGTTCTTACGCTAAAAAATTCGTTTTAACAATAATCTGGAGATAACCGCTATGAGCGATACACTGGTCGAGCTATCGCGATGGCAGTTCGCATTGACTGCCATGTACCACTTTATCTTCGTTCCACTTACTCTTGGTCTGAGTTTTATGCTTGCCATCATGGAATCTGTTTACGTGATGACAGGCAAAGAAATCTACAAAGAGATGACTAAGTTCTGGGGTAAGTTGTTCGGAATTAACTTTGCTATTGGTGTTGCAACAGGCCTCACCATGGAATTCCAGTTTGGCATGAACTGGTCCTATTACTCCCACTATGTGGGCGACATTTTTGGTGCACCCCTAGCTATTGAAGGTTTGATGGCATTCTTTCTTGAGTCTACTTTTGTGGGGCTGTTTTTCTTTGGCTGGGACAGAATGTCAAAAGTAAAACACCTTATGGCCACCTGGCTGGTAGCTATTGGGTCAAATTTCTCAGCATTGTGGATCCTCATCGCCAATGGCTGGATGCAATACCCTGTTGGTGCTGAATTCAATATTGAATCCATGCGTATGGAAATGACCAGTTTTGCCGATGTTATCTTTAACCCTGTAGCACAGGTGAAGTTTGTGCACACCGTATCTGCAGGTTATACCACAGGTGCCATGTTTGTTCTGGCCATTTCAAGCTACTACCTACTGAAACATCGTCACGTAGCTTTTGCCCGTCGTTCATTTGCCATCGCTGCGAGTTTCGGCTTAGCGTCGGTCATTTCCGTCATCATTCTGGGTGACGAAAGTGGTTATGAGCTGGGCGATGTACAGAAAGTAAAACTAGCTGCGGTTGAAGCTGAATATGAAACCCATCCGGCACCGGCGGCATTTACAATTTTTGGTGTACCCAACGACGAAGAAGAGCGCACGGATTATGCGCTGCAAATTCCCTGGGCAATGGGCCTTATTGCTACCCGTAGTTTCGATGAAGAAGTGACTGGTATTAAAGACCTTAAAGAGCACAACCGCGAGCGTATACTCTCCGGTATTCTCGCTTACGAAAATATGGATGCGGTACGCGACGGCACTGCTACCCTCGAACAGGTTAGATTGTTTGAAGAAAACAAGGGTAACTTAGGCTATGCCATGCTGCTGCAACCTTATACTGAAGATGTTACCCAGCCATCGGAAACTGCATTGGATAAAGCCGTAGATTACAGTATTCCTCCGGTTGCGCCCTTGTTCTATTCATTCCGCATTATGGTGCTTGCTGGTTTCCTTATGTTGGCTTTATTTGCTGCAGCGTTTTGGTACAGCACAAAACACAAAATCACCCAACCTCGCTGGCTGTTAAAAGCATCACTGTTTAGTTTGCCTTTGCCGTGGATTGCGTGTGAAGCAGGCTGGTTTGTGGCCGAGTTTGGTCGTCAGCCATGGTCGATTGCCGAGGTGCTGCCCGTGCATGTATCGGTATCAAACCTCTCGGTGTCCGATGTGATCTTTACCATGGTGGGTTACACCCTGTTCTATACCGTCATGTTTATCATAGGCTTTTACCTGATGAAAAAATTTGCCACTAAAGGCCCCGTACCGCCTCAGGAACGCGAAGCAGAAGACAGTGTTATTGGCCTTAATACAAAAGGAGCAAACGCATGATTGACTACGAAGTACTCCGCGTCATCTGGTGGGTGCTGGTGGGTGTACTACTCATCGGGTTTGCCATAACAGATGGATTCGATCTCGGCGTGGGCTCGCTGCTCACAATTATCGGCAGAACAGATGAAGAACGCCGGGTAATGATAAACACCATTGGTCCTCACTGGGATGGGAATCAGGTGTGGTTTATTACCGCCGGTGGTGCGATTTTTGCCGCTTGGCCAATGATTTACGCCACCGCGTTCTCGGGCTTTTACATTGCCTTGTTTCTCACACTTGCAGCATTGTGGATGCGTCCTATTGGGTTTGACTATCGCAGCAAATTGCCCAGTGACAAATGGCGCAAAGGATGGGACTGGGCATTGTTTGCCGGAGGATTTGTTCCATCACTGATTTTCGGCGTGGCCTTTGGCAATCTGTTACTCGGTGTGCCTTACGAGTTCGATAGTACGCTGAAATCAACGTACACAGGCTCGTTCTTTGGTTTGCTCAACCCTTTTGCAATACTAACAGGTTTGGTATCTGTAGCCTTGTTACTTAACCATGGCGCTACTTTTCTGCAGATGAAAACCGATGGTTTTATTGAGGTGCGCGCCCGTGCTACATCTATTGTGTTGTCGCTGGCAACGGTGCTGTTGTTTATCCTGGCGGGCATTTGGGTAGCCTTTGGCATCGATGGCTACGTGATCACGTCTGCTGTTGACACCATGGCAGTATCAAACCCCACAGCCAAAACGGTAGCTACAGAAAGTGGCGCGTGGATGAATAACTATGATTTGTATCCATGGATGATTGCTGCACCAATACTTGGCATCGCAGGTGGGCTTGCATGTGCGTTCTTCTCAAAACTAGGTCGTGCAGGATGGGCTTTTGTTTCAAGCTCGGTCATGATAGCCGGAGTCATTTTAACGGCAGGCTTCTCCATGTTCCCATTCTTAATGCCAAGCAGCACAGTTCCTGGAAACAGCCTGACAATGTGGGATGCCACATCCAGCGAATTTACACTTAAGGTAATGTTTGTTGTTGCCTGTATCTTCGTTCCCATTGTGCTGGCTTACACCGCCTATGCATTCTATGTTATGCGCGGTCGGGTAAAACAATCTGATTTAGACAAATCACACGCCATTTACTAGGAGGCAATATGTGGTACTTTACTTGGATTTTGGGTGTGCTGTTGGCGTGTTCTTTCGGTATTATCAATGCCATGTGGCTTGAATCGACCGAGAATTTGGATCGTCCTGACAGCGAAGAATAAGAGGCAATTTGAATCAACCCAAACCCCTGACGTTGTCGCGCTGGTTTCAGCGCACGGTTGCCACCGGAGATATCGCCCCCCGCGGTGCTCTGGTGGTACTTGTTTTCCTACATGTTTTCAGAGACCTCACCCTGCTGGCAGGCTATTGGGGCTTTGCTGCCATTGTTACCGATTGGATAGTCAATACCAAACCGGGAACAGAGCCCATGTGGAGGCTCGTTTTCTCGGCGCTGTTGGCAATGTGGCTTAGCCAGGGGCTGAGTCAGTTTTTAAATCATAAATGGCGTTTACAGCTGCTCTCCCAACTACAAAACCGATTACTGTCGACCTTCGCTCGCCAGCAACACGCACTGGTTCGTCAACATTCTTCGTTCTACTGGCAAACATTGTGGCAATTGCACATTCCTGCTGTCGTCAACTGGCACTTCGACTACCGCGTACAGCAAATGGTGGCAGTAATTGTTCCGTTTTTTGCGTTAATTGCTATCTTCACTGTCAATCTGGTCGTCGGTGCCAGCTTATTACTGACGCTGCCGGTAGTGCCCGTTTTTATGATCCTTGTAGGCAAAGGCGCGGCGGTGCTGCATCGCAAACACTTTGTTGCTTTGGAACGCCTTGGGACGCTGTTTGTTGATCGCTTGCGCGCATTGCCCTTGTTGTCACAGTTTAATGCTCATGATCGTCAGGCAGACCTGCTAGATGATGCTGGAGAAAGACTTAAAGAAAGAACCATGAAAGTGGTGTCCGTGGCCTTTTTATCTACCACAGTGCTCGATTTCTTCTCAACCCTGGCGGTCGCCCTCATTGCGGTCTATATCGGCTTTACGTTGTTGGGTGAATTTAACCTTGGTGAAGCTATAAATTTGCATCAAGGCCTATGGTTGTTGTTAACTGCGCCATTGTTATTAGCTGAATTGAAAAAATTGGGGCAGTTCTACCATCAAAAAGCGCAGGCTGAAGCCGCCAAAGAAGCGCTTGGCGACTTATTGATGTGCGATAAACAACCTGGATGCAAGGACGTGGGAGACTTTACAACTTTGCATATCCAGGGCGAACTAACGCAAGCGCCCCATCTATTCACAAAAGGGTTAACCCTTAAAAAGGGAGACTGGGTAAGGCTAAATGGCGCATCCGGTGCAGGCAAAACGGTCTTGATGGAATACTTGAGCGGGCAGCGAACAGGCCTCATGACACCCCTTGCCGACTATGCGTTACTTACACAAACCCCTGTGATATTGCCAGGCAGCGTGAAAGAAAATCTGTCTTTAGGGATGGCATTTAACAACGATGAATTACTCAACGTGTTGGAAGATGTTGGCTTGACCGAATGGGTAAACGCATTGCCAGCGCAGATGGATACCACGATGGGCGAATACCCTCCACTGTCCGGTGGGCAGGCACAGCGTTTGGCACTCGCCCGCATGTTACTCAGAAGTCCGTCAGTCTGGCTATTAGACGAGCCAACTGCTCATTTGCCTGTTGAGCAACATGAATCACTAAGTGAGCTTATCAGGCAAAAATGCGCTGGCAACACAGTGATATGGGCTTCACACAAATCGTTGCCAGACCAATGGTTCTCCCAGCAATGGAATGTGGTAAATGGCGAGGTCAGTTCATGAAAAGAATACCTATTGTCAGCTTGTTTCTCGCCGTGGTCCACACTAGTTCAGGACTACTTATTCTTATATTTTCCAGTTGGTTTATTGCTGCTTGTGCATTGATGCCAGTTAACTTCAATTACATGTTGCCAGCGGTGATAATCCGCGCATTAGCATTGATTCGAATTGGTGCCGGATATGGACATATGTGGTTGGCACACCACGACTTACTGGGGCGAACAACATGGCTGAGAAGCACTTTATTTCATCGGCTAAAAGATCAGCATCTTCCTGATAAGTCTGGAGACGTAGAACGTCTGGCTGCACAAACCGAGACTTTATCGTCTGTTTGGGTGGGCTGGGTTGCCCATCAGGCGAGCGGCGTGGTACTCATCTTGTTGTCTGTGTCTATTTGTAGCTACCTTGCTCTTCCTGGATATACCCAAATGTGGCTGATTGCCGGAGTCTGGCTGTTGCTTACAATTTGGCTTATTCACTTTGGCTTTAAAAAAGCCGCTGAGCAAACCTTACTGGAGAGTCGTTTTCGGTTTGAATCGGAACACTTTTTCGATAGTAGTAGTTTGTGGCATCTTCAGTTACAAGAAAATAACGGTGCCTTTCAACAAGCTCCTGATCTTCGTGGTGTGTGGCGACACAATCAGGTAATTGAGTCGGCCGGTCAATGGGCGCTATGGTTGCTACAAGGCCTGGCAATAGGCGGTATTTTCGTATTGTTTGCAAAGCAATCCGTGCAAGGTTTTGGAGAACCAACGGCGTTAATAGTGCCAATGCTTTTACTGAGTATCAGTGATTGGCTGGGCCGGCCAATCAGTACAGCCGCGCACTACGGCAAATTTCATCAGGCTAAAGTCGCCGTAGACAACTCCGACGCGGTTTCATTGCCACAGCGCGTTGAAAGCCAAGCGGTTAATCAAATCACCCTGGATAACTTTCAGGCTTGTACGCTGAAGGATAGTGTAACTGCAACCCTACCCACACAGGGCTTGGTGATTGTGTCAGGTGCGTCAGGCTGTGGAAAATCATCATTGCTTAAAGCCCTCGCCGGGCTGACACCTGCTAAAGGAAGCATGCGCTTTGACAGCGAAAAGGTAAAAGCAGGGCGGCGGGACGGCTGGGTTTATGTTGAGCAAACACCTGTCATTCTGGAAGCCACAGTGATGATGAATTTGTGTCCTGCTGATGCGTCCCCTAGCGCTTCGGAATGCAACCATGCATTACACGCCTTTGGACTAGATTATTTAAATAATTTAAAAGAATGGCTTGGGAAAGGGGGAAGAAGACTGTCCGGGGGAGAAGCTAAGCGATTATCGCTGGCGCGGGCGTTTATCGCTGCGCCGAGAGTGTGGTTGGTAGACGAGCCCTTTGAGGGGCTTGATGAGCATAATCAGGAAGCCATTGCCAGCGCACTAATCGCGCAAAGTGAGCATGGTTTGGTGGTGATTGCTACCCACCTTGTGCCGGACGCGATAGCATCGCAACATCCTCAGTGTATTAATTTGTAAACAGCACTATTGTGCTGATCCTCAACACAGTTTGATTCTTTCATGGAAATGGGCGCTAATAGTAATGAGCCAAATAATGATGACAATAAACCTGTTAAGGAGACAGCCATGGCTACATCACAACCGTTTGAGGTTCAGTTTGATGTTCGCTTTTACGAAACTGATGGATTAGGACACGTTGGAAACACGGTTCACGTTGGCTGGTTTGAGGCTGCAAGAGACCCTTTGTTTAAACTATTCTCACCGGAATTAAACCTTTCTGCATGGCCTTTGATTTTAGCCAGTTACAAAGTCGATTTTCTCGCTCAAATTTATTACGGTAAACCTGTCACAATAAAAACCTGGGTAGGTCGCCTCGGAGGCAGTTCATTCGATGTCTATCAGGAAATCTGGCAAAATGGTGAGCATTGTGCAACCGGTGTAACAACCATGGTACATTTCAATTATGAAAACCAAAAAGCCGAAACAATTCCCGATGATATTCGGCAAAAAATGCTAGCACACCTAAGAGAAGCCTGATGCATCCAGCTCAAACCGATTTCATCACGGTAGTAGATGACGTACTGCCAGTAGAATTATGCAAAAATATTATCACTGCCTTTGAAAGCTGCAGCAATTTGCAGCAAGGCCAAACCGGTGGAGGCGTAGATGAAGATAAGAAACGCAGTATGGATGTGTCTTTCACCCAAGACCCTGTATTTAAACCTTTCATACAAGACGTCATGACCCGCGCCGGTAATGCCCTGCTTCGATACATCGACAACTATTTCTATTCTCTTGTTGGGCCTATTGGATTAACGGTGCGTCATCCTTCTATTGGGGAACCCGTTAAACTCACTGGGGACAACTATGAAGAAGTTGGACGCCCTAATCTGGCGAATTTGGTCAATTATCTATTTCGCATTGGTGATATAAACACCCAGCGTTATTTGGCGAACGAGGGCGGCTATCCGTATTGGCACTCCGAAGTTTATCCCCAATTACCACATAACGACGCACTCCACCGTGTGCTGTTGTTTATGTTTTATTTAAACGATGTGGAAGAGGGCGGGGAAACGGATTTTTATTATCAACAGCGCAGTATAACGCCAAAAGCCGGGAGAATGGTGATTGCTCCCGCTGGCTTTACCCATACACATCGTGGCCAGATCCCCAAGAGCAACGACAAATATATCCTTACATCGTGGCTGCTGTTTAACCCGGCGGATCGAATTTACACACAATCTTAGTTTGTTAGCGCTTACTATCGGTGGAGGGTTTTAATAGTGTTGTTGTGACTTCAAAGAATAAATTTCAATCTTCTTTGTCAACATATTAACTAGTATTTCTCCACTGATACACCTTTCATGCGGTATCCCACAGAGGCAATATCGCCTACCCAACCCTTTGTGGATAAGGTGCCGGTTACCCAAATTGCATCGTATAAATCTTCAATGGCCACGCCTTCTTCAAAGGTTACGTAGACTATCTGATTCGAAGCCGGTGGGGGCACGTGTATGCATGCGCCGAAAAAAGGCACGAGTAAAAATTCCGTGGTCAGTTCATCAGTCCCTTCCAATGGCACGACAAAGCCAGGGATCTTCACAAACTCACCGTCTAATGCATCGACCACCGGCGCATTGGGTTGTAACTGAGCCATGGTACTGTTGTGGCTGCTTACAGGTGGTGGGGCAAGTTCGTTGAAACCTGGTGGAACCAGATCTTCCCAAAAGACTTCTTTGGGTGTTTTAGCCCAGCTCGCGGCAGCAATAAAAAACAGGGCTGCAGCAAGTACAAAGGTTTTGATGTAACGCATATTATGTAAACCGTTTTGTTTTTAACGCGGTATTATTGCACAAACCAACCAGGCAAAAGGGGCAGTTCGGCGAACTCACCCCTTTGCTAGTCGATAAATTACAGCATGGGCTTAAGGAAACGACCTGTGTGTGATTGCTTGGCATTAGCCACATCTTCAGGCGTACCTTCAGCAATGATTTGCCCTCCGCCTGAGCCACCTTCAGGGCCTAAGTCTACAATCCAGTCAGCGGTTTTGATTACATCCAAATTGTGTTCGATAACCACTACGGTGTTTCCGTGATCCCGCAAGCGATGCAATACCACCAGAAGCTGTTTGATATCATGAAAATGCAAACCTGTGGTTGGCTCGTCGAGAATGTACAGGGTTTGTCCGGTATCCCGCTTCGACAGTTCTTTAGCAAGTTTTACCCGCTGAGCTTCACCACCAGAAAGGGTAGTGGCAGCCTGTCCTAAGCGAATATAACCCAGACCTACATCCATTAAAGTTTGCAGTTTACGGGCAATAGACGGGATGGCATCGAAAAAGCCCCTCGCGTCTTCCACGGTCATCTCGAGAACCTCGTGGATGTTCTTTCCTTTGTATTGAACCTCAAGGGTTTCACGATTGTAGCGTTTGCCCTTACACACATCACAAGGGACATATACGTCTGGCAGAAAGTGCATTTCAACTTTAATGACACCATCACCCTGACAAGCTTCACAGCGCCCACCTTTGACATTGAAACTAAATCGTCCGGGTTTGTAGCCTCGTGAACGAGCTTCCTGGGTTCCAGCAAACATTTCTCTTATGGGGGTGAAGATACCTGCGTAGGTGGCCGGGTTAGAGCGGGGTGTGCGGCCGATGGGGCTTTGATCAATATCCACCACTTTATCCAGCTGCTCCAGACCTGTCATTGCCTTATAAGGAGCGGCTTCTGACGTGGTCGCTTTATTGAGTTCTCGATGGGCGATGCGGTAAAACGTATCATTCACCAAAGTGGACTTTCCAGAACCGGACACACCGGTAACACAGGTCATCAAGCCAGTTGGGATATTCAAAGTGACGTTTTTGAGGTTGTTTCCTGTTGCGCCTTCCAGTTTGAGCCACTTGTCTTTCTGATGAGGAGTGCGGCTGGTGGGAACGTCAATTTTCTCCCTGCCAGATAAATATTTTCCGGTAAGTGAGTCTTCACTATTTAAAATGTCATCCAGTGAGCCGGCTGCGATAATTTCACCGCCGTGAACACCAGCGCCTGGACCAATATCCACCACGAAGTCCGCTTCACGAATAGCGTCTTCATCGTGCTCTACAACTAAAACGGTATTACCGAGGTCGCGAAGACGTGTGAGGGTTTTCAACAGGCGTTCGTTGTCCCGTTGGTGTAGTCCAATAGAGGGCTCGTCGAGCACATACATAACACCAACCAGGCCCGCACCAATTTGACTAGCCAAACGAATACGCTGTGCCTCACCGCCAGACAACGTATCGGCACTACGAGACATGGATAGATAGTTTAGCCCTACATTAACCAAAAAGCCGAGTCGGTCGAGAATCTCCTTGAGGATCTTCTCAGCAATCTGGGCCTTTTGACCGTGCAAATTGAGTGTTTCGAAAAAGTCGTGAGCCTCTGAAATTGACATTTCAGTAATGGTGGGCAAATCTGTATTTTCGATATAAACATGACGGGCTTCTTCCCGAAGACGAGCGCCGCCACAACTATTACAGGGCTGCTGTGATAAGTGTTTAGCAAGCTCTTCGCGAACGGCATTAGACTCGGTTTCCCGATAACGCCGCTCCATGTTAGGAATGATTCCCTCAAAGGGATGCTTGCGCTCCATGACATCGCCCCGTTCATTGATGTACTTAAACTTCAATGACTTCCCTTTGGACCCGAAGAGCACCACATCTTTCGCTTCTTTTGATAATTCAGCAAAAGGAGCCGTCAGGCTAAACTTGTATTCGTCTGCAACAGCCTGAAGCATTTGGAAATAATAGTAACTGCGTTTATCCCATCCGCGTATAGCGCCGCCAGATAAACTAAGCTCGTCGTTTGTTACAACCAGCGCCGGGTCGAAAAACTGTCGTGTTCCCAATCCATCACAGGTTGGGCATGCCCCTGCAGGGTTGTTAAACGAAAATAATCGCGGCTCCAACTCACTTAAGCTGTAACCACAATGGGGACAGGCAAAATTTGCAGAGAACATGATTTCTTCTGCATCCGATTCATCCATGTAAGCGACTTTGGCGTTACCTCCGGCCAGCTCTAACGCAGTCTCAAACGACTCAGCTAATCGAAGTTGAAGATCGTCACGCACTTTAAAGCGGTCGACAACCACCTCAATGGTGTGCTTTTTGCGCAAATCCAATTCAGGTGGGTCGGATAAGTCGCATACTTCGCCATCAATCCGTGCGCGAATAAAACCTTGTGCGGCAAGATTCTGCAACGTCTTCACGTGCTCACCTTTTCGCTCCTGAATAACCGGTGCCAGTAGCATTAGCTTTGTGCCTTCCGGCATGCCCAAAACTTTATCCACCATCTGGCTGACAGTTTGTGCATCGAGGGGGACGTCATGCTCTGGACATCGCGGCGTGCCGACTCGGGCAAACATTAAGCGAAGGTAATCATAAATTTCTGTAATGGTACCGACAGTGGAACGCGGGTTGTGTGACGTCGACTTTTGCTCAATGGATATAGCCGGTGACAAACCTTCGATGTGATCCACATCGGGTTTTTCCATCATTGACAGAAACTGACGGGCGTATGCTGACAGTGATTCGACATAACGTCGCTGACCTTCTGCATAAAGGGTATCGAAGGCGAGAGACGATTTACCGGAACCCGACAGGCCCGTAATTACCACGAGTTTGTCTCTGGGAAGGGTTAAATCGACATTTTTAAGGTTGTGGGTGCGGGCACCCCGTATTTCGATTTTATCCATTGAAACCTGAGAATTGCCAAAAGAGAAATTATGCCACATTAGGCGCTAAAATTAATCATTACTTACGTGTTATAGGACACTGAGATCAGAACAAAGGACAGGCGAACTGGGTTGATTAATTATCTGTGTTACACTTCGCACCCTGAAATGAATGGGGACAATGCTGTTGAACGCTACTGAAATTCGCGCTGCTTTGGCACTGGCGCTGGTTTACGTATTAAGAATGATGGGTCTTTTTATGGTCATGCCCGTGCTTGCCGTGGCTGCTATGGATTACCCGGATTATTCACCTCTTTTGGTAGGACTTGCAGTGGGAGGTTATGGCCTCACCCAGGCAACGTTGCAAATTCCCATGGGAATGATGTCAGATCGCTGGGGAAGAAAACCAGTTATCTTGCTTGGTTTGGCGGTCTTTGCGCTAGGCTCACTTATCGCAGCGTCTGCGGATTCCATGGTTACAATGATTGTCGGTCGAATCTTGCAGGGAGCAGGTGCCATTGCAGGGGCAATAATGGCGCTAGCTACCGATGTTAGTCGTGAAGCTCAGCGGGCAAAAGTGATGGCAGTAATTGGTATTGCTATCGGTTTTTCTTTTTACCTCGCTGTACTCATTGGGCCGCTCATTGCACAGCGATGGGGCTTGCCTGGTGTTTTTGGTATTACTGGAATCCTGGCTGTCTGTTGTATGCCTTTGGTGAAGTGGGTGGTACCAAATGCGCCGAGCAGCGCCAGCGGTGATACACTCCCTCAGCTTTCAGAGGTGAAAAATCTTTTTGTGTCGCCCCGACTGTGGCGGTTGAATATCAGCGTCATGGTTTTACACATGTTAATTACCTTGCTGTTTGTGCAACTTCCACTCACATTAGTGAACTTCAACGTCACCCTGGCCAGTCATTGGATGGTCTATTTGCCAGTGCTAGGCGCCTCGATTGTTGGGCTCATCCTATTAATGGGTATAAGCCGTGGCAGAACACCGAAATCAGTGATGCTTACAGCGGCCGGGTTAATGATGGCGGCTTTCTTTATGCTGCATATGCAAGATCACCACTGGTGGATTGTTATGGCGGCTGTAGTGATGTTCTTTACCGGCTTTAATTATTTGGAAGCCAGTTTACCCGCCTTGGTTTCCACACTTGCACCAGTCGGGAAGAAAGGCACGGCGATGGGAATATACGCGAGCTTTCAGTTCTTCGGTGCGTTTCTCGGTGGACTGTTGTCGGGCGTTGTTACAGACATATGGTCGCCAAAACTGGCTTATCTTGCAGGAGCCATTGGTGCAGCGCTCTGGATAATTGTGTTGGCAGGTATGCGCGAAGTAACAAAACTAAAGCGTTTGGTGTTAGAGGCCGATGTATCCGAGTCTAGTCAGCAGCACCTCAATACCGCACTGATGGCCCTGCCCGGCGTAAACGATGCGGTAACATCAACAAAAGACAGAGCGGTATACCTGAAAATTGACAAAGGGTTTAATACTGACGAAGCAAGGAAGGTTATATCCAGGTTTATCTGATCTTTTCTCCACATTTATCGTTAAGTCTATGACATTCATCGGCTTGTCATTGTTCGTACATTATTATGAAATCGACGTGGTGGGCGTCTTCTGCTCAAACACATGGGAAAAATAAGGAGAGTGGAGTTACATGCTAGATTTAAACCATTTCAAAGGTATTATTTTCGATATGGACGGCACGCTAATCGACTCCATGGGCGGTCATAATGTAGCCTGGCAGAAAACTTGTGAGCAGTTCGGATATCCGTTTGATGCAGAGTACATGTATAACCTCGGGGGAGTGCCTACACTTGCAACGGTAGATTTGCTGAATGAAAAATATGGCAAAAATCACGACCGTAACACGGTGGCGAACTTTAAGAATGCAGTGAGAGCTGCAATGCAAGACATGCCAGGGCTTATTGAGGATACCCATAGGATTTTTAATCACTACCGGCCTTTTAAAAAAGTCGCCGTAGGTACCGGGGCTGACCGCGCCCATGCAGAATCTCTGTTAGCACATCACGGCCTGTTAGATTCTCTGGATGCACTGGTAACATCTTCAGACGTAGAAAACGGCAAGCCTGCGCCGGATACGTTTTTGTCTGCAGCGTCACAAATGGGCTTAGCGCCTCACGAGTGTGTGGTATTTGAAGATACGGAAATCGGCAAGCAAGCTGCCACTCGAGCCGGCATGCAGTGCATTATGGTTGTGCAGGGGAAAGTGCGTTATTGAATAGCAGACCCATTAGCTAGGTTAACCCCGGTTGACTGTTGCTTTGCCAGGGCGCAGCCATAACGAAAAGTGCGATTCATTCGAACCACTGCACGTGCAATGGCTTGTTGGAATAACTCGTCGGCAGCAAGTGGCGCAGTTGCAGGCTGTACAGCCATTCCCTTGAACTCTCTGGCAGTTGTACGGGCGTCACTGTCTGGTGCCTGATATTGGGCTGAAATCACAACGTTAGCTATCACACTGTCACTATAGGTTTGCAGAAAGCTCTTTTCAAGAATGACCGACAGGCGGCCATCCCGTGGAGATGGTGTGAGAGAAAAGTGAGCGCTGGTGAGGGCCGAGAAGACCCACTGTTTCATTTGGTCCGGGCCTATTTTGGCCTCAGAGGCGGGAATGCTTAACGATGTGCGCTGGTCGTCGTAGGCCTGCAGACTTGCCGGACAATGGGATTCCAGAGATTGGCGAATGGCTTTTTCTTCTGTTTCAGACAAGCGGGTTTGCGGTGACTGCTCTTCGTCTGTAGACACACATCCCGTCAGCAGGCCTAAACTAAATGCAATTGCCACAATGGTTTTTATGCGCAAGGAAAACATCTTTTTTTGCATGCCAATCGTATCCTCATTACACTGCGAAATTGGTAATGATGTTACAGTAATGTCCGGTCTGAGTTATTTCGTTTTTACTTTTTATTTGTTACAGAGCGTAAACCACAGTGTTCAATCTTCTTAGTCGAAAAATTGCGTTACTATTCTGTTTGTCGTTCATACATGGCTGCGCCATCGATGTGAGTTCCTCCAGTTATTTGCATCAGGATGCAAAACCCAAGGGGTTAGATACCACAGCGTTAACTCAGGCGGTAACCGAAGATGAAGCCGCCATGACCATCACGACAGTAGAAATTAAGAATGGGCAGGAACTCACGCTAAAAGGGGTTGCTGTGGCCTATCCTGACCCAATCGTGAACATCGTGTTGTACGCAGACAACGGTATGAGTATTAGTAAAAACGCAGCGTTAATTCACGAATTTGGAAAACTGCCAGCGAACATACTGTGGATAGATTATCAGGGCACAGGTGCCAGCCAAAAGGCATCCAGAGCAAGAATGTATAATCTTAAACGGGATGCATTGGTTGTATACGATTATGCTCAGGAAGTATTCACCAATGATCTTCCCACTGTTGTTCACGGTATTTCAATGGGTTCTATACTGGCATCTTACGTTGCCGTTAAACGGGATATTGACGGTCTGGTTTTAGACAGCGCGATTAATCGCGTGAACGATGTTGTACAAAATATGGTGCCCGACTGGACCAGGGTGTTCACTTTTTTAAAAGTCTCGCCAGAACTGGCTATTATCGAAAACGATGATTTTGTTCGTCAATTCGACAAACCATTGTTTTTAGTGGTGGGGGATAAAGACAGGATCACACCTATCACTTTTAGCCGGGAATTATACGAAGCTTCGCCCAGTGAAGATAAAATGATCTATATTGTTCCCGGGGGAAAACACAATAAGTCGATGAGTTACCCGGATGTGAAAGGCCAATACCGCCTGTTTATACAAGCGGTAAAAGCGGCCAAAGTTACGTCTTAGGCTGACACGTTAAAACCTTCAGGCACGCGACAAACCCTGGTATTGGCAATTAGGTCGTGGACACAACGCTTGTCTGCGCGGAAAATAAACAGCACATCTACCAGTGACAAGATACTGCCCACCACCGGGATATAAGCCACGATGCTAATGGGTAGGTAGCGCTTTAACAAGATGTTGGAAAAAGTGGCCTGGTTGTTGTCGAGATCTTCAATGCGGATTTTTAAGAACCGCTTACCTACCGTTTGACCGTAATGAAACAGCAGAAAACCGTGCACGATAAGAAAGCTGGCAAATCCATATAAAAAGGTCATGGCGGTTAAGCCAATGGACGGTTCTTGCAGGTTTTCTAAACCGACTACGAAAAATAGCGGGATGGTAATAAGTATGGATACCACGGCATCAATCAGGGCAGCGGCAAAACGTTCACCTCTTGACGCCAGGAGGTCTTCAACTTCCTGCGGTTGTTGTATTGCCTCGTTAGACAACACTGGGCCATCAGTACTTATTTCAGTTGTGATATCATCACTGGCCATTGCCGCCTCTTTTCTCGCGATCGCGGCGTCTATTTCCGCTGCCCGTTCTGGGTCAGCTTCTCTGTTCATTGCTGCAGACAGCGCACGCAATTCATCCAGACTAAGTCCATCGTAAATACCTGGGTCGGCCATGAAAAAATACTCCTGATTTGTTTACCTTACATAATGCCTTTTTTTGAGGAAAAAAAAGAGCTAAGGTTGTAGGAAGCGTAGTGATCATTGTTGTAAGAGCCTACTGCAAAAACCTAAGCACGCGAAAGTTTCGAACAAAAAAACGAATTGTAAGCGGATATAACAAGGTACTTTTTTATGTTGTCAGAAACGATTTTTACATGGAGTTATATACAACTTTGTAAGTTGCATTCTGCGGAACAACAGGTACGCTTTCACAATAAAAATAACAGTAGGTTTCAAGTGTGAAGATAAAGTCTCTTTTTGTCGCAGCAGCGTTTAGTTTTGGATATTCCGTACAGGGTGTTGCAGAGGAGCAGGTATTTGGAGGGTATCCCGCTGATGTGATGCCGGAACTAAGCGAACCCGGAGCACTAGATGTTGGCGTTACCACCCTGAAGTTAAAATACGATACGCCGGTAATAAACGTTAAAGGTGAAGAAGAGTCCCGCGCTCTTACTTTGGAAGTGTGGTATCCCACAACACAGCATCAGAACACCAGTAGCTATGATAACCAAACCCGAAGCGGTAAACCTTTTAGTGTTACTGCCCATGCGGCGCGGGATGCAGACGTTTTAGCGAGTGATACTAGTTACCCTGTAGTGGTGCTGTCACACGGTTATACCGGCTATCGCACTATTATGTATTACCTTGGTGAGCATTTAGCGTCCCATGGCTATATTGTTGCTGGTATCGATCATACCGATTCCACCAATGCTGATGTTGATTTTGCCAACGCACCATTTGCAGGCTTCCCAAGCACCTTGATGAATCGTTCCCGCGATCAGGTTTTTACTCTGCAAGCTGTGCTTTCCCATCCAATGTTTAAGATGTATGCCGACCAAACTAATGCCGGTCTTATAGGTTATTCAATGGGCGGTTTTGGTGCAGTGAACACCGTAGGTGGTTGTTACTCGTTTAATGAAAAATCAGCAGCACAGTTTACGGGCGCGACCTCGCCGGAAGCGGCCGTAAAAGTAAAAGCATTACTTAATACGTGTGCCGGAGGGAAACAGGACGCTGGTAGCGTCGACCCACGCTTTAAAGCCATGATGGCGTTAGCTCCCTGGGGTGGACAGCACAAGTTATTTGATGAAAAAGCGCTGGCTGAAATTAATACACCCGTGCTGTACGTAGCGGGCGATCACGATGATATTTCCGGGTATGAGGGAATAAAGTGGTTGTTTGAGCAAACTGGAAACAAAGACTCTCAACTATTAACCATAAAGAATGCCCGGCATAATATTGCGCCGCACCCAGCTCCGCCAGAAGCTTTCGGAAGTGAGTTTGATATTGGTCACTACCTTGAGCCGGCATGGCGTTCGGAATCACTTAACGCTATTAACGCCCATTTTGCTCTTGCGCTGATGCATTGCTATGTAAAGCAGAAGCCAGAATTCTGTGAGTACCTTGCCGTGTCCGGAAGCAGCGATCAGGAGGCGGTTAACGGCGTAGTGCCGGAGGTGTGGACAGGTTTTGATCACCGCTATGCGTTAGGGCTCGACATGCAGCATAAATAAAAAGAGCGGTGAGGTACGCCTCACCGCTCTTAGTTAGAACGTAACTTGGTTCACCGTAGTTACACAGCTTCTAACTTGTAAAGCAGGGCCGTTTGTGGGAACAGCACCGGCATCTGCAAGCCAAATTTCATCAATGCTTCGCCAGTAAACACCTCACCGTCGACCTTCTGCAAAATAGAAGGCGAGTACTCTTTGAGTTTCTCTGGCCACACCCGGGTAATGCGGTAAGACTTATCGCTATCTAGCCCGGCAAATAAGAATCGAAGTGGTGTGGTTTTAGGCGTTTCAACCACGCTGTTATAAGCAAATACCGCTTCTGACTTGTCTTTAGCCACATAGCCAAATTTCACGTTCAGGCCATCGTCGTCCATACGGAACAAGTCGCCTGAGTGGGTCAAATGACGGAACGA
Organism: Alteromonas sp. AWQ4_252; assembly: GCF_056158205.1. Lineage (NCBI taxonomy): Bacteria > Pseudomonadati > Pseudomonadota > Gammaproteobacteria > Alteromonadales > Alteromonadaceae > Alteromonas > Alteromonas sp. AWQ4_252. The sequence goes on from NZ_JBSWSV010000001.1 coordinate 1,122,180, forward strand.
TTTATACAACGCAATGGCGTCTTTCAATGCGTCGGTTTCCTGCTCAGTGAGCTCTCTTGGGTCCATTTCAATACCCATGTGACCAAACATGGCCACGGCAGCGCGCATTTCGATGGGAATGTTTCGCCCGGTAATGTGACAGTCTCTCGGGCCAACATGGGCGCCCATTACTTCTGAAGGGAAGAAATAGGAGAAACCCCGCTGAATACGCAAGCGATCCAGCGCATCGTTCGAGTCTGATGTCCAGAACCGGTCGGTGTGCTGAAGTATGCCTAAATCCACACGGCCGCCGCCAGAGCAACAGCTTTCGATCTCGATGCCAGGGTGGGCATCTTTAACCCGTTGAATGAGAGCATAGAGCGCAGGCATTTGTCCGTGCATGGCTGGTTTGCCTTGCAGATTACCCGGGTGGTTCACATCGCGGTTCATGTCCCATTTAATGTAGCTGATTTTAGGGTAGGCAGTGAGCACATCGTCAATCACTTTGAACAAATATTCCACCACATCAGGGTTGGTTAAATCGAGCACCAACTGATTACGGAAAGGAACGTGGGGGTTGTTCTTTGTCTGTAACGCCCACTCAGGATGGGCGCGGTACAAGTCGCTGTCCGGGTTTACCATTTCAGGTTCAAACCAAATACCAAACTCCATACCTAAGTCAGTGACATGATTGATAAGTGGGTCAAGTCCATCAGGATAAATCGCTTCGTCAACTGTCCAGTCGCCCAAGCCGGCTTTGTCGGAGCGGCGGCCTTTGAACCAACCGTCGTCCAGAACAAAGCGCTCGACGCCCAACGGCGCTACTTTATCGGCCAGCACTTTGAGAGTGTCTACGTCATGGTCGAAGTAAATACCTTCCCAGGTATTGTAATGCACAGGACGAGGCTTGCTGTCAGCGCTGTGAGTCAGCACATTGCTGCGAACATAATTGTGGAATTGTTGCGACAATGAAGAAAAGCCATCTACGCCAAAACCGCTGTATAACACTGGCGATGAATAGGATTCACCCGACGCCAGTTGTACTTCCCCAGGGAAAAGTAGCTCGCCAAACTGTACATAGCTGCGGCCATCAGCCATGACTTCTGCCCGTAACTTATGGTTAGCAGACGCGCCTAAATGAAAACCGAAACACTCACCGGTTAATTCACCTGTTCCTTGGGGAAAAGCTATCAGGCCAGGGAAGGTGTCGTGGGAAGTTTTACCACGTCGGTTTTCTCTAACGTAGCTGCCGAAGAAGAGATCGTGGTCAGCGGTTTGGAATTCGTTAGACCAACGACCTTCAAAGGTTTTAATTTTGGTCACGTTCATAGGCAGTATAAGGCTGGCTGCATTCAAATAGCCAAGGTTAATTGCTTGTGCGCCGTTGTTTATTACTGTGGATTGATAAGTAGCGACGCTGCTGTTTTCATCCAGCACCACCTTGGTAACCAAAGTCATGTTGCGATGCTCGTCAGTACCGGTAAAAGTAACGGTAAGCCCTTGCTGAACAACTGATGTGGTTTCAAACCCCGCTGACCATTCGTCTTGCTGGCCAAATACTTCAAGGCCTGGTGCGCCAGTAAAACCTTCACCATGGGTGGGTACTAACGATACCGGTGGCTCAATAACCGGAGCACATTTTGCTTCCTGACGGGTACGCAGCAGGCTCAGCATTGCGCCATCTGTAGATGTACTTAGTGGTTCACCCATGTACAAAAGTGATGGGCTACGACCCTGACAATCAAAAATGATAGTCGTGTAAGCGTTGTCCAGCCTGACAAATTGAGGAAGAGAAGCCATAAAAACCTCATTAATAAAGTTAAAAAAGAAGCTCTACAACAGAGCTTCCATGGGTGAAACATTTAACGATGTATTGCTAGTCGTGTTACGTGACCTTTTCTTTACTGCTAATGGCCATAGAAAACTGTGCGCTTTGTCCGAAAATAAGTTTGTTCACCAGTAGCGCAAAGCTTACACAAGCGATAAGGGTAACAAACATCAAGTGGATGTAGTGCAAACCAAACGGCGCGTAAATGGGAGAAAACTCAAAACTCAGCAGGGCGTAAAGCGCTACGCCGAAAACCACCGAGCCAATGGCAGCATTAGCGTGCACATTTTTAAACAGCAAGCCTACAATAAATACTGAAAGGATCGGCATGCTCAGCAAGCCATACAATTGTTGAACAAGGTTAATAATACTTTCTGCTTGCTGATAAACTGGTATAAGCGCCAGCGAAACAAAACACAGTAAAATGGTAACAAAGCCACTTAATTTAGGCACGTTGGGAGACTTATCAACATATGCTTCATGGATATCACATACGTACAATGCGGTTGCAGAGTTTAAGTTACTGTTAAAGGTTGTCAGCACAGCGGCTGCCATAGCGGCGGCGAAGATACCAGAGAGCCAATCGGGTAGCACGGTAGCAACAATACGACCATAGGCGCTGTCACCAACATCACCAAACAGTTTGTAAGACACAATACCCGGAACCACGATTATTGCAGGAACAATGATCAGGCGGATGCCAGCAGCAGCGAATACACCCTTTTGCGCTTCTTTCAGAGACGGGGCTGCCATAGCACGTTGAGTGATAACCTGGTTTGTACCCCAGTAGAACATTTGTATGAATATCATACCAGTAAGCAGAGTATGCCAGGGAACCGGAGAATCACTGTCACCAATAAGAGTGAGGCGTTCTTGGGGTATGCCGTCGAAGTTGTAGTCGATGGCTTGCAACGCAAGAATCGTAACTATTACCGCCATAGAGAGTAGTAAAACGCCGGAATAGGTGTCTGAAACTGCAACAGCTCGTAGCCCGCCAAAAATAGCGTACAAGGCGCCGACAATTACAAATACGACAGCAATGTACATGAGCGGCAGTTCAACGTTGAACATAGACTGCATAAATAATGAGCCTGAGTAAATCACCGCAGGGCAGAAAATAAGTGCACTACCGAGGAAAAACAGGGCGCTAATGACCGCGCGTATATGTTTATTGTGATAACGCTGCTCGAGCAATTCTGTGGTAGTGGTGCATTTGAACTTGTAATACACGGGCAAAAACACTTTTGCCAGTATGAATAAGCCCACCACCGCCGACAATTCCCACAAAGCTAATAACGCCATTTGGTTGCCGTTCATACCAACAAGCTGGTCGGTGCTGAGGTTGGTTAGCGTGATACTACCGGCGACGAAATACCAGGCAAGGCCGCCTCCGGCAAGGAAAAACTCACGGTTTTGGTTTTGCTGTCCGTTGCGATTTTGCCCCCGGCAACTTAAGTAGGTTAACAACCCGATGAGGGCAGTAACGAACACAAATACGGACACCTGAATAGTGCTTGAATACATCGAAAGCTCCTTAGGCGATTATGCTTTGCTTGTTTCTAGTTTTATGTTGGAAATGGCTCTGCCTGGGTACTTCTTATTGTGTAGTCGGATAAGCCGGTTCATTTGAAACACTGAACCAAGAATATTGGCCAGTACTGATAAACACTGTTTCGTATTTAGCAGCAAAAGCTGCTCGGCACTTAAGGCCTGAAATTGTTGTTCGTTGATGGCTGCCAGGCCGCCCACACGCTGCTGCGAACCGTCAGTAAACTCAATAACAATATCGACGGTGCGAATAAGCCCCATAGATGCAATCTCATCTAATAGCGCGGCGGTTTGTACCATGGCAGCACTGCGCTCTTCTAATAATTTTCGCTTGCTGTCTAAAAAAGCGGAAGGGCGTTTGCTGGATAAGAACAATGCCGTGCCGGTTTCTTCACTTACTGCGGGCGATGCTGTGTCCACCAACAACATGCTTTCGCTATTTGCGTCATTTCGTTGTAAAGAAAATGGAAGTGTCTGCAAACTTAGTGGCGTGTAGTGGGCAACCCACTCGGCATCCTGTACAAACACATTTTCATTTAGCCCAAACCCGCACATGGCAGAAATAGCCCAGCGTTGGCTGTTGGCGACCTTGCTAAAAAACAGCGGATATTCGCTGGCGGCCTGTACCGCTTCTTTGAGTTCTACATTAACAAGATGAAAGCGCTCAAACAGCTGAGGTAGTTGCTGTTCGTCGATATGTAATTCACTGTGAGCCAGTGCATTAACGTGTTCAAAATTCTGCATGAAAGTATCCTAAGCGCTCAGCCATTGTTCTATGTAATCGCGATGGTTTGGCAGAGCCTGCATTTTTTGCTCGGTAATTAGTTGATTTTGGTTTAGCAAAGACGTCGCCGTTGAACCCAAATTGTTTAAATGACCGTGTAGAGAGAAATCCGGAGAGAAGCCCATACCGTAGAGCACATACTGATAACTGGCCGCAGGGAAAAGCTCTATAGCCGCTGAAAAATCTGCTATTTGTGGGCCTCGATATCGCCAAATTTCCATGTCTTCTTTCAGCGTCTCAGGAATCGTCAATGGATCTCTATTCGCTTGCCAGTAGGGCTCCTGACGATTGGTAAGCACATAATGAAGCTTTAAAAAATCAATAATACGCTGCCATCGATAATTCATCTGCTCATTAAATCGCTTGCTCACAACAGGCGCAGCAGCCGCAGGCATGGGCATTTGATCGGCAATGTAACGAGCAGAAATTTCAATGAGCATCAATGCCGTGGCTTCAAGTGGTTCTACAAAACCCGCGGCCAGGCCAACGGCAACGCAATTGCCTTTCCAAAGCGTCTTGCGATAGCCCGATTCAAATTTTATGACGCGGGGGCTGAGGTCTTTGTGTTTATCGCCCACGTAGTTCATCAATGTGTCACTGGCTTCATCTTCGCTCATAAAACGGGAAGAAAAAACATGACCAACACCGCGTCTGCTGGTTAGCCCAATATCCCAGATCCATCCAGCTTCCTGAGCAGTTGCCTGGGTGTATGGTTTAATTTCGTAGTCTTCTTCATAAGGCACGTGTAACGCTAGCGCTGTATCATTGAACAGTACATCGCTGGTGGAAGTGACGTCTTCACCTAACGTTTGACCCAGCAATAACGAACGAAAGCCCGAGCAATCGACGAACAGGTCGGCATGCAGGGTATCGCCATTATTCAGTGTGATACTGCCGATGTTGTTGCTATCCGTTTTGCGTATGTTGTCTACCGTGGCAACGATGTGCTTAACACCCAATTCCTCTTTGCTGAAGGTTCTCAACATATCAGCGAACGCGCCAGCATCCAGGTGGTAAGCATAATTTGATTGCGCACTGCTGTATTCAGCATCAGATAAAGTACGCGGCGCAAGGTTTCTCTCACACACGTGCTGCTGGAAGTTCACTGATGTGGCGAAGTGAGAGATATCGTCTAAATAAGGCGCTAGTTCAATACGTCCATAGCCTAAGGGAACCGTGAACGGGTGGTAGTAAAAATCGCCATTCCCATGCACCCAATTGACGAACTTGCCACCTTGCTTGAAGGCGGCCGAACACTGACGGAACATGTCTTTTTCTGATAAACCGATGTCCTTAAGAGTATTGCGCATGGTTGGCCAGGTGCCTTCGCCCACACCTACAGTGGGTATGTCGGAGGCTTCAACGAGGGTGATGTCAAGGGCGCACTCGCCTTTAGCTATTTTGTGCTTAGCCGCAACTATGGCTGCCGTCAGCCAGCCGGCAGTGCCGCCACCGACGATGACAATACGTTGTTTTTGAGAAACTGAACCGGTTTGCATCATGGTTATTCGTCAGGTTGGTTGGGTTGTGCCATTTATCCATAGACTCTGGCAAAAATCCAGGTAGCCCATGGATAAATGGCAGGGGAAAGCCCCTGCCAATTAGATTAGAAGGTAGCGCGTACACCCACCGCGAAGCGGGAGCCGTTATCTTCAACTGAGTAGATTTGGTCATCGAAACGACCGACCTGTGTTAACTCTTCGCCAGTCACGTTAATGCCTTCAACGAAAACAGTGAAATTCTCGTTGATGTCATAACTTGCACTTACGTCCCACTGACCGTAAGTCTTCGTGGTTACAGGTTCGCCAGTTGCACCACCCACAGAGGTGTTGTCCAGGGCAAACAGGAAGGACTCGCGATTGTTAAAGGCTACACGTGCCTGGAACGCGTCTTTTTCATAGAACACGATCAGGTTTTGTGAATCACCTAAGCCTTCAAGTGCGAAGGTTTGCGTGGTGTCGCCGCTGACTTCTGCATCACTGTTTACTACAGTTGCGTTCGCAGTCACACCAAAGCCGTTGTCAAACACGTGAGTAATCGCCACTTCGTAGCCTGTTACTGTAGCTGTTTCCCCATTTTGCGGACGGGTAACAGTGAATAGTTCAGCAGCACCGTTAAGTTCTTCTGTGGTTGCAACAACATCTACATCCGGGTTGGCTGGGTCAAGAGAAACACCTACCGCACAGTCTGCAGAGGTACAACGGAATCCGTCGTCCGCCGAGCGCGCACTCATGGTGTAAGATTCTTCACCAGACAAAGTAACGATAAAGTTCTCAACTTCTTTGCTGAATACCGCGAAGCTGAAGATACTGTCGTCGCTGTAGTACCATTCGAAGGACAAGTCCCAGTTCTCCGCTTCAAAAGGCTTGAGCGCTGGGTTACCACCTGACGCAGTCAGGTTCTGACGACGTGGCTCACCAAACGTGGTCGCTGGAGACATCTGCGACATGGTTGGGCGGCTCAAAGAGTCGTAGCGCGACAGACGCAAAATCATGTCTTCTTCCAACTCCAGCTTCACGTTGATGCTGGGCAACAGGCTTGAATAAGAAGAAGTGCCAGTGATGTTTTCCTCAGGACCAGCTACGTTCTGGAACAAAGTTAAGTCTGTGGTAGGGATAATATCTTCCAAGAATGCCTGAACCGCTGAAACACTCACATCTGTTTCTTCGTAGCGGGCGCCAATGTTGATGTTAAGGGGCATATCGCCAAGGTCGTATCCGAACTCGAATTGTGCGTACAACGCCAGTACTTCTTCTTCCACCGTGTAGTGGTTAGAGGCAAGTGAAGTAACTACTGGAGCGCCTTGTGATGCCAGGTAGTCTAGATAGGCATCGCCGTCGTAGGTATACCAAGTATCAATCAGGCCGTCGAAATAGTTGTTCGCAGTAAACTCGCGAATGTTGAGGGCGTCAACTGGCGCCACTTCGTTGTAACCACAGAAAGCACACTGGTTACCGAATTCCTGATAGCTGTACTTTTCACGTTCTGAGTACAATACACCAAAATCGGCGCGCTGGAATACTTCAGCATCTGAATAATAGGTGAAATCAGCTTTGTATTCTGTGATCTCATCTTCAGACGCACGTGGGTTACCCAACTCATTATAGTGCAAACGGTTTAAGTTGATATCTGGCAGTGAACCATTGCCAAAACCGTCGTGGATAACTGTAGGAATGCTTCCCGTGCTATCGAACTCGTAGTTGTTGATTATACCAACTACGTTAAAGCGCGCGTCACCAGCGATATCATTTTCAGCTGTTGAGTGTGATACATCGAAGTTACCAATCAGGTAATCGGTGATATTCCATTTAACATTCAACCCGAAGCCGTCATTTGTTACATCACGTTGGTTGCGAGTGTGTGATACAAAGTCAGATGCTGGGTTACCACTACCTTGGTGCAGATCGATTTCCTGGGTAAACTGAATAGCTGTACCAGTGTCTGGGTTTACAGTTGCAGAACCAACACGGTCCGGTTCGAACCAAGAAGCTAAGTCAGTCACTTGTGAATCAACTTCGAACTTAGATACAAAACCGTCAAGGGTGATTGTGATATCGTCGCTAGGTGCAAACTGCGCTACTAATGACGCATTCGTTCTGGTTCTGTCTTGCTGATCAACAATCTGGTCCCAGTTTCTCGGGAAGTAAACATTGTCAGCTAAAATGCCGTCGTTGCGATTTGACAGTGTCAAACCCGGACGCCAACCGCCAGTTTGAATACGGTTGATTTGAACCTGACGTTCTTGATGAGAAACGGCAAGTAATACACCGAATCTGTCGTCAGCAAAGGTGTTGCTCACCAGGAAGCTGGCCTGTGGGGATACTTCCTCAGACAGATCTTCGTACATGCCTTTTACTGAACCAACGATCTGCATGCCGTCGTAATCAAAGGGACGGGCTGTGCTAACATTTATGGTAGAACCGATACCACCGGATTGCATGTTTGCAACGGCGCTTTTGTAAATATTAGCGCCTGTGATTTGATCAGCTGCCAGTACGTCAAAGTTAAACGCACGACCGTCGGCGTCAGAAGCTAATTGACGACCATTTACCAGTACAGTATTAAATTGCGGGCCAAAACCACGGACCGTAACCTGTTGACCTTCACCACCACTTCGGTCGATAGAGACACCGGTGATACGCTGCAACGATTCCGCAACGTTCAGATCAGGGAATTTACCCAAATCCTCGGCAGCGATGCCGTCAGACACAGCCATACTTTCTTTTTTATCAGACATGGCGCGTTTCAGGCTGCTCACAATACCACGAACTTCGATAACTTCTACGTTACCGTCCGCTGCGGCGTCCTGAGAAAAAGCCATTGGCGTGTGTAAAGCAGAGGCAATAGCAACGCCCAGCAAAGAGCGTTTTGCGATAGGGACTAACTTAGATTTCTTGGTGTTATGTGTCACTGTGTTTTCTCCGTGATTTGGTAACATGTAACACTCGCAATAGTCTGCAGTTAGTGATTTTCTAATTGCATCTGAAAGTGTTAAACATGACTTTCACATTTTTTGGGTTGTCTTTATTTACAGCAAAGTTTGCATAATTCACTAATAAATAAGGGCTTCCCTCTTATTTTGAGTCAAACTAATGTAAACGTTTTCCCCAATATTCCGTAAATAGTAACATAATTATAGAATGTAATAACAATGTTATTAATTAACTTTGGTATATAAAATCAAGGTTACAAGGTGTTTTTTGCACGAAAACGGCAAAATTTAACTACATCTGATTCGATTAACAGCATTTTTCCATCCCTCATAAGCCTGATCTCGCTCAGACTTTGAAAGTCTGGGTGAATAAATACTATCGCTCTTCCAGCATTCGGTTAGGGTATCCACAGATTCAAATACACCTACCTGCAATCCAGCTAAAAATGCTGCACCTAACGCAGTGGTTTCGGTGACTTCGGGGCGTTCTACTTCTGCACCGAGAATGTCAGAAAGAAAGCCCATTACCCAATCGTTACGCGACATACCACCATCCACACGAATAGTGGTCGGTCTGGCACCGTCGCTTTCCATCGCTTTTTGAAGATCTTTAGTTTGATAGCAAACAGATTGTAGACCTGCCGCTACGATTTCGCTAATGCCCGTATCCCGTGTAAGTCCGAGGATGGCGCCACGGGCGTCGGGATCCCAATAGGGAGCTCCAAGGCCGGTAAAGGCAGGTACTAAAAATACGCCATTATCGCGACGGGCTCGTTGGGCGAGGGCTTCTGATTCAGCAGCATCGTCGATGAGTTTAAGGCCGTCGCGCAGCCATTGAACTGTTGCGCCTGCCATGAAAATACTGCCTTCCAGCGCATAGGTGGTGTTGCCATTCAGGCGATAACCTACAGTGGTTAGCAATCGGTTTTCAGATTTGAGAGGGGTGTCACCGGTGTTCAAAATCATAAAACAACCGGTTCCATAGGTACTTTTCGCCATGCCTTTTTCAAAGCATGCTTGACCCACTAATGCTGCTTGTTGATCGCCGGCCACGCCACCAATGGGCAAAGATGTGCCTAGTATACTTTCATCAAGGGAGCCAAAATCAGCCGCACAGTCCAACACCTCAGGCAGCATAGCTTCAGGTATGCGGAAGGTATCCAACAATTTGGCATCCCATTTCTGGCTGTGAATGTCGAATAACATGGTGCGCGATGCGTTGGTGGCATCCGTCTTGTGAGACTGACCTCCAGTAAGACGCCAGATAAGAAACGTATCGACGGTACCGAACAGCAATTGGCCTGCTTCAGCTTTTTCTCTGGCTCCTTCCACGTTGTCGAGGATCCAGGCTATTTTCGTTGCGGAAAAGTACGGGTCCAGAAGTAACCCGGTGGTTTCGGTAATGTAGTCAACAAGCTCGTTGTCTTCACTTAACTCGCGACACAGTGACGAGGTTCTTCTGTCTTGCCAGACTATTGCCGGATATACGGGTTCACGAGTTTGCTTATCCCATACCAGGGTGGTTTCTCGCTGATTAGTAATACCTATACTGGCTATATCATTCGGTGTTACCTGGCACTTGCTGAAAACATCTTTTAACGTAAGGATAACGCTTTCCCAAATTTGCTCAGGATCATGCTCGACCCAACCATCATTAGGGTAGTGTTGAGGGAATTCTTTTTGAGCAATTGCCTCTATGCTACCAGCAGAAGAGAAAATGATGCTTCTGGAACTTGTCGTGCCTTGGTCAATGGCAAGAATAAACTTGTTCAAGTAAACACTCCGTTACGCTATTTGACAGCAGTTTGCATTATTTACAGCCAATTAACAATAGTAAATTTTCGGAAACGAACATTTTAGCTTCAATGCGAACATGTTAAATTTACGTTTAACACTGTATAATTTGTTGAGGTGTAAAAGGAAATAGCGATCAAATGAACCAAACTCAGCGCCACGAAAAAATTTTGAACTTATTAAAACAAACTGGTTTTATGTCGATTGACGATCTGGTTTCTCACTGCAATGTCACACCGCAAACCATAAGGCGTGATCTCAACCAACTGGCGGATTCAGGTAAGGTCAGTCGCTACCACGGCGGTGCTGGGCTAACTAAAAGTTGGGAAAACACCCCCTATCAGGAAAGAAAAACACAGAATCAGGAAGTGAAAGAACGAATTGCTGAAGCTGTAGCAGCGATGATTCCAGATGGATCGTCACTATTTATTAACATTGGTACCACAACTGAACTCATTGCCACAAAATTGCTTCATCATAAAAATTTGCACATTGTTACCAATAACATCCATGTGGCCACCATATTGTCTGCAAAGGAAGATTTTTCGGTAATTATTGCCGCTGGTGAAGTGCGGTTTAGAGATGGCGGTATTATTGGGGAAGCGACCTGCGATTTCATCAGCCAGTTCCGCATGGATTACGGCATTATCGGTATTAGTGGTATAAGCGCTGATGGCGCGCTCCTTGATTTTGACTTTCGCGAAGTAAAGGTCTCTCAGGCTATTATTGAACATACACAAACGGTTATCTTAGCTGCTGACTATTCTAAATTTGAACGTAAAGCCATGGTGGAACAAGGACACTTGTCCCAAGTCGATTATCTGGTGTGTGATAAGACACCACCTGCTTCAATTACCCCAATCATTAAAGAGCATAAAATTAAGTTTGTGAAAGCCTGATATCAGGGCTCGACGTATTCTTTAACTGTAGTCATTTTTCATAGGCTGCTACGAAGTCGCGCACTATCAGTAAATGATGCACGACAGATATCTTGCTTCCTCCCAGTTATACCCACTATAAAATAAAATCACTAGAAACATACTTTTAACATTGGTAATGTTCGTTTGTTTTCGTTTTGTGTTGACTTGTGTTCTTTTTGGCGTTCAAATAGTCAGCATTGTGATAAATGTTAAGAGAATATGTTCATGGTGAATAACGCTGAAACAGGCCAGAATGTCGTTGATGTCCTTGTAGTTGGGGGCGGAATAAACGGTGCTGGTGTTGCACTTGATGCAGTAGGCAGAGGCTTGTCAGTGGCACTTTGTGAAAAAGGTGACCTGGGTGGCGCTACGTCTTCATCCAGTAGCAAGCTTATTCACGGTGGACTTCGCTATCTTGAGCACTATGAGTTTCGCCTTGTAAAAGAAGCGCTGGCTGAGCGGGAAGTGCTCCTTGCCAAGGCTCCACACATAATGTGGCCACTGCGTTTTAGATTACCTCATCAAAAACATTTGCGTCCGGCCTGGATGATCCGCATCGGCATGGTTTTGTATGACTCACTTGCTAAGCGAAATGTCCTTCCCCGTTCAAAGAAATTGTCTGTTGGTAAGGAAAGCCCGCTATCAGAAGAAATTACCACGTGTTTCGAATATTCAGATGGTTGGGTTGATGACGCTCGCCTTGTTGTGCTCAACGCTTTGGCAGCTCAGGATAAAGGTGCGCAAATTCACGTACGCACTGAAGTGGTTAGCGCTGAGAAAGGTGACAAATACTGGACTGTGACAATGCGCAATGAACAGGGGGAAACGTTTATAGTGCAGGCTAAATCCATTGTAAACGCTGCTGGTCCATGGGCAATTTCGTTTCTTGATCGGGTTTCAGGTATTAAAAACCCCAATGCTATGCGCCTGGTAAAAGGCAGTCACTTTATTGTGCCGAAATTGTATGACACAGATGAAGCGTACATTCTGCAGAACGAAGACGGGCGAATAGTATTCGTTATTCCTTACGAAGATGATTTCTCACTGGTAGGCACCACAGATGAAAATTACACTGGTGATCCACGTGCTGCCAGCATTTCACAGGAAGAAACCGATTACCTGGTGGCGATTACGAATAAATACTTCAAAACGAAAATTACCGTTAAGGATATCGTACACAGCTACAGTGGTGTGAGACCGCTTCTTGAAGAAGAAAATGCGTCTGCACAAGAACTTACTCGGGACTACAAATTTGAGCTAACGGGTAGGGAAGGTGAGCCTGCGCTGTTAAACATTTTCGGTGGCAAAATCACGACTTATAGAAAGCTGGCAGAACACGCTGTGAATAAGCTTTGCGAAGTATTCTCTGATGCTGGTGATGCCTGGACTAAGAAGGTGCCTCTTCCAGGTGGTGAGTTTGCCAACAAGCAACAACTTACCGATGAGCTTAATCAGGCTTTTCCATGGTTGAGCGACAAACAAGTGCAACGCTTCGTACGTCAATATGGCAAGTTGTGCTATGTATTCCTGGAAGGTAAATCATCAGTGTCTGAATTGGGGCTGGACTTTGGCAGTGGTATGCATCAGGCCGAGATAGATTACCTCGTTGAACACGAGTGGGCCCGTACGCTTGAAGACGTTATTTGGCGTCGAACAAAACAAGGTTTGCGGTTGTCAGAGGCACAAAAGGCGAACCTAGAGCAATATATTGTGGAAAAAGTTTCCACCCTGACCTCTGAAGCCAGCGACTCCATCTCAGATGTTAAAGCTGTTTCCTGAAAGCAGAAGGTGATAATCCCTCTGACTTTTTAAACCGTTTTGAAAAGTTAAATACATTCGGATAACCCACGTACTGGCCAATATGAGAGATTGGCCAGTTTGTGTTAGTAAGTAGTTTCTTTGCTCTTTCCATTCTTAAATAAATCAAATGCTGTATAGGGCTTCTGCCAAACTGTGACAAGCACAATCTGTGTAAATGCGGAACTGAATAATGTGCCCGTTCACACATGGCTCGTACTGTCCACGGTAGTTGTAGCTGGTTGTTCACATGGGAAAAAAGCTGGGTCAGCCTGTCGGGCTTCTGCTGTGTATTTGAAAACAGCACCGTTTTGCTGAGGTATTTTTCAATGATCGGCAATAAAGCGGCGCGCAGGCTAGGTTGCTGTTCAATATACAATATCTCCATGGCGTGATGTACAGCCTCGAGTTCGCAATGTTCGATTACCGGCGCTTTGACATCGTAAATTGAATGCCACCTGGATGTATCAGACAGATTAAGCCAAATTATATCCCAGTGGACATCGGCTATTTCTACTTCAAAGGGCGCATTTGCTTTTAAAACTGCCAACCCATGCTTTGGTAAAGGGTATTCGCCATCTGGCGTACGCACAACACCAGCGCCTTCAAGAGTATAGAATAGGGTGTGATTGGTGGGACTGGCCCTGCCTACCCGGTACTCGCCTGATAAATTTGAACAACCCGCTAACTCTATGTCTAAACTGCCTATTTCAGGTGCATTAACACTATCAATAAAGCGCTCTACGCAATCTTGGCCAATGTTTACGATGTCAGTGAATGATGTTAGCAAAATGTAATATGATATTTTTGGATAAATAAAAGAGAGCTTTGAGCATAATGTAATTGGAGGAAGTTGGCTATAGTGCGAAGCAGAAATTTGAGGCCCTCTCAGGAGCATTATTATGACCAGTATCAGTACCGTTGTTGCCAGGCAAGAATGGCAAAATCCCACGGTAATTCAGCGAAACAAAGTTCGTGCTCATAGCCCACTTAATGGTTTTTCAACGCTTTCAGATGCATTGAGTAATACCGGGCAGCAGCGGCAACTTCTCAACGGCGAGTGGGATTTTTGTTTGTATCAGAGTCCTGAAGCCGTGCCTGATGAGGCTCTTAAAAATTTACTACCGGAACAGGTAGCCTCTGGATGGCGAACCATTCCCGTACCGTCAAACTGGCAGTTGCAGGGCGTGGATAAACCCATTTATTGCAATGTGAAATATCCCTTTCCCGTTAACCCCCCTTTTGTTCCCGATGAAAATCCCACGGGTTGTTATCGAAAGGTTTTCCATGTTCGTGCCGAACAGCTGCAAAAACGCAATCATATAATTTTCGACGGTGTGAACAGTGCCTTTCATTTGTGGTGCAACGAGCAATACGTTGGCTATTCCCAAGACAGTCGCTTACCCGCTGAGTTTGATCTCTCTTCGGTGCTTCAACAAGGCGATAACACACTGTTCGTGATGGTGATCAGATGGTCGGATGGAAGTTATCTGGAAGATCAGGACATGTGGTGGATGAGCGGCATATTCCGGGATGTGACATTGCTGACTAAACCGACTTACTGCATCAAAGATGTGTTTGCTACTCCCTCATTAGATGCTTGCTATCGGGATGGCAAGGTAAGTGTGCGTACCGCTGTTCAGGCGCCCGCAGGCTACAAGGTGAAGATCCAGTTGTTCGATGGGGAAGTGCCAGTCGGTACACAAAGTACTGAAACTACCGACAACAGGCGTATAGATGAAAAAGGCGGCTGGCAGGATGTGGTTTTTCAATCTGTCGAAATCGCTGAGCCAAAACACTGGACAGCAGAGACTCCTTACCGTTATCGCTTAGTGGCAACACTCCTGGATGAGCAAGACTGCGCTATTGACATCGAAGCCTACGACATTGGCTTTCGCAATGTTGAAATGATCAAAGGGCAGTTATGCGTAAATGGCAAACCGCTCCTTATTCGCGGTGTGAACCGTCATGAACACCACCCAACGCGGGGGCACGCAGTGACTGAAGCTGACATGATTGAAGATATTCGCTTGCTCAAACAGAATAACTTCAACGCCGTGAGAACTGCTCACTACCCCAATCACCCAAGATGGTACTCACTGTGTGATGAATACGGACTCTATGTGGTAGACGAAGCGAACATTGAAACCCATGGTATGTTTCCTATGGGCCGGTTGGCCTCGGATCCTCAGTGGGCTGGCGCTTTTATGGCCCGTTATACTCAAATGGTCGAAAGGGATAAAAATCATCCATCGGTGATAGTGTGGTCGTTGGGGAATGAGTGTGGACATGGACCAAACCACGATGCCATGTATGGTTGGTCGAAGGCCTACGATCCCTCTCGCCCGGTGCAGTACGAGGGCGGCGGTGCTGATACCAGTGCCACTGATATTATTGCGCCAATGTACGCCAGAGTAGATACCGATGTTGAGGATGAAGCAGTACCGAAATGGTCAATTAAGAAGTGGGTATCGCTACCCGGAGAGAACCGACCGCTTATTCTGTGCGAGTATGCCCATGCTATGGGAAACAGCTTGGGGAGCTTCTCTGATTACTGGGATGCGTTTCGCAGCTATCCAAGGCTTCAAGGCGGGTTTATCTGGGATTGGGTAGACCAGGGCTTAGAAAAGACAGACAGCGAAGGCACCACCTATTGGGCTTACGGCGGTGATTTTGGCGATACCTACAACGACCGGCAATTCTGTATTAACGGTTTATTGTTTCCCGATCGCTCGCCCCATCCGTCACTGTTTGAGGCCAAATACTGCCAGCGTCAAATCACAGCATCGCTACAAGAAACTGACAATGCTTATTTAGTTGAACTCACCAGTGAGTATTTGTTCAGGCATTCCGATAATGAGCAAATGATTTGGGAATTACTGGAAAATGGTGTGGTAGTGGAAAGCGGGCATGAAGACGCTCTGTTAGCGCCACAAGAGTCCAGGCGTTACTCCATCCATCCGACACATGAGCACCAGTCAGGTGTAATGTATCATATCAATATTAAAATTGTATTGAAACAATCTTGCTCTTGGGCACAATCGGGGCACGAAATGATGGCAGAGCAATTTGCTGTTGCTAATCATGCTGGCCTTGCTCCACAGTCAATTGGTACCTCAGTAGAAGAATCGATCAATGTTGTCGAATCTGAGAAATCAATTCAAGTTAAGGTGAACACTTCTACATTTGAAGTGAGTAAAGAAACCGGTTTGATAAGTGAATGGAAATATGAGGGTAAGTCAGTATTGGCGTTACCCATGGAAGATAATTTTTACCGCGCGCCACTCGACAATGACATTGGGGTGAGTGAGGTAGACAACCCGGATCCCAACGCATGGGAGTCGCGATGGCAGCGATCGGGTGTGGGCAAGTGGCAGAGAACCTGTGCAGGGGTTACTCAGAGTACAAGCATTGACGATGTGCGCATAACGGTACTTTTCGAATACACCTACGAAGGCCAGGTACAGGCGCAAACCCGTTGGAGCTACACAATTGGCAATCTTGGGCAACTCAAGGTTGATGTGAAAGTAAATTTTGACGAAAAGTTGCCACCCATGCCGAGAGTGGGGGTACAACTGGCGGTAGACCCAGCGAATGGAAGTGACTTTGTTCAGTGGCAGGGGCTGGGACCATTTGAAAACTATCCTGATCGCTGTGAAGGAGCGTTATATGGTTTGCACAAAGAACCTGTAGATGCATTACATACACCATACATTTTTCCTTCGGATAACGGTCTTCGAAGCCACTGTCACTCGTTAAGCACCGGGCACCTAACAGTCAGTGGCGATTTTCATTTTGCTGTGAGTCGTTTTAGTCAGCATCAGCTTGCGCAAGCAAAACACACAAATGAACTACAAGACAGCGGTTATCTCTATGTGTTTATTGACCATGCTCACATGGGAGTGGGAGGCGATGACTCCTGGAGCCCAAGTACTCACGACGAGTTCTTGCTGACCAAAAAGCAGTATCGTTACGAGGTTTGCTTTAAGGCACAGTAAGCCTTTTGATTGATTGACCACACTGCTGTTCCCTAGCGGTGTGGTTGAATCTGACCAGAGTTTTTACTGCTTTAAGTGATGGGCGAGAAAACGCTCCATAGCCGCAAAAACAGCATGTCGATTGCGCTGTATTTTGAGAAAATGGGAACCATTTTCTAATTCGATATATTCAACTTGTTTGTCTTCGTCTTTCATTTCATCAAACATCTGGCGGCTGTGTGATACGTCTACAACTCGATCTTCCTCTCCGTGGATCAACAATAGAGGGGAAGTGATTTTTTCAACTCCGTAATAAGGTGAGCGGCTGGCCAAGTCGTCATTGTCATCACCAATTTGATTTTCCACGAAGTTGGAACCTACATATTTGCGGCTTTGATAAACTAACATTTTCAAATTCATAACACCCGCGATGCTGATCCCGCATTTAAACAACGACGGTGTTTTTACTAATCCCATCGCCGCCGCGTAACCGCCATAACTGGCGCCCACAATGCAAATTTTATCTGGGTCAGCAATGGATTCATCAATTAACCATTGTGTGCCATCAGTAATATCATCCTGCATAGACAACCCCCAGGCCTTCATCTGCGCTTGTGCAAACTCGTAACCATAGCCGGAAGAGCCTCTAAAGTTGGGGCGCAGCACAGCATAGCCCTGATTGACAAAAAATCCCGTCCAATAATCAAATCCATCGTAATCTCTGGCTCCTGGACCGCCGTGGGGGAAAATTACAGTGGGGAGAGGCGCATTGTTTGGGTTGTCGGGAAGTGTTAAATATCCTTCTATAGTTATGCCATCCCTAGCTTTATAGGTGACGCGTTTGTGCTCTGGTAAGACAACGTCATCAAGAGCAGGGTATTGACCAAACATGAATCCTAATTGCTTTGTCGTTCTATCTCCCAGGAAGTACTCGCCCGGTTGGTCTTCTTTTTCCGTATACAAGAGGTAGCGGTTCTCCTTTTTGTCGAAGCTCACAATAACAGCTCTGGTATCTGGCAGAGCATTGCTGATAGCCGCTGCAAATGATTTCGCCTCCTCGTCCCAAAAGTATTTTCCGCCTTTGGCATTCGAGTGACCTACGCCTATAGCGTCACCGGATTTGCGGGAATAAATTAACCTGCCATCCACGTCTCTTTTATCGTCTGCCAGTACCAGACTTTCAGACTTGTTTCTGAGATCCATGCGAAAAAGCGCGAGAAATCCATTGTGATATTTTTTGTAGTAGAGGGTATGTGGGTCGAGGCCAAAGCCCAGAATAGCTATTTCTGGTTCAGTCATAGCGTTGTAGCTAAAAAGCGGTTCAAAGTCTTTCGAATTGGGCTCAGCATGTAAAATTTTAGTTTCCCCGTTCTTATAGCTTATACTAATCCCAATGCGCAGATTACCTTGTTGATCAGTTACCCAGTCACGAATTTTGCGCTTGCCTTTCTCAATTCTCTTTTTCTTTTTCGTATTGATATTCACCTTGAAAACAGAAGGCAGTAGAGCTTGGTCCAAATCTATTGCAAGTAGAATATGCTCGGGGTCGTCAGGAAGAAAGTCGATCACGTTATCCTGATATTGAGAATAGTACTGGTGCCGTCTGGGTTTGATCAGTAATTCTGGTTCTTTCGGCGTGTTAGCATCCAGTACATACAACCGGGTTTCAGTTACCTTTGTTCTTGAGAAGCCGTTCGGGCGCTTATCGGCATAAACAGCACTCACGATAATTTGGTCGTCATTAGCCCAGCGAAACCAGCGGATACGAACAGTTTCGTTATCTGAATTTAGCAATAACTGTCTTTTACCAGTGTCAAAATTAAAGGTAGTAAGATAACTGACTGACGCTTTGGGGGAGCTGACATTTGCGATGAATGCCATCTTGTTCCCAGAAGGTGAAAGTTGTGGGTTTTGTGCGCTGGGAAGTTGACTGAAGCTGGAAGCTGGGAGGGGAACTGCTACCGACTGTAACCCGTAAAACACAATAAAAAAAGCCAATACGCGAAGCACACTCATGTTGTCCATCCTTGGTTACAACAGACCTTGAATTGAGGCCCTTGCCATGAGCATTAACAATGCTAATGACGATAAATAAGCCTCAATAGTTACTGATTTCTATGCAGTTGTCAAAATGGGGGCCAAAGGGCGCTAGACTCTGACCAGCGAATTTCGCTTTATTAACGTGGGCGTATACTTAAACATGATGCCAGGTTCCGGTTTTTCACCACTGGCATAACGCAAAGCCAGTTCTGCGGCTTTTGCCGCCATCATTTCAACCGGGTAACGCAATGTAGTGAGCTTGGGGCGACAATATTTTGCGAGTAATACATCGTCATAGCCCAGCACTGATACTTGCTCAGGAACTGCTATTCCCTGATCTTGCAGCATGGTCATTGCGCCTGATGCCATGGCATCGTTATAAGCTAGTACTGCGGTAAATTTTGCACCAGTGGCCAACAGGTTTTGCATTGCCTGTTCGCCACCTTCCTGATCAGGTGTGGCGTACTCAACCTGACTGTCTGGCAATGACAGACCGGCATTTGCAATAGCATTTCGAATGCCTTCAAGCCTGTGATTTGGGTCATCGATACGGTATTGGCTGCTAATTACTGCCAGGTTGGTGTGCCCCTGTGAAATGGCATATTCTGCCATTAATCGGCCACCGGTAACATTGTCGAGCCACACACAACGATTAGCGATGGCGGGTATAAAGCGATTAATTAATACAAAGCCGGGGATTTGATTGGCGAACCGTATCAGGGTGTCGTCATCCAGTGCTTTACTATGTACCACCATGGCTTCAACCCGGTATTCCATCAGTGTTTCTATGGCTCTGAGCTCAGTATCTTTTTCAATAGAGCCTGCGCTTAAGAGAATTTGAATTTTCTTTTTACGGGTGACCGATTCAACGCCATGAGCCAGCATAGCGAAAAACGGGTCATGCAACTCGGCCAACACAACACCTAAAGCGGTATTTTTCCGTGTGACAAGCGCTCGCGCGTTGGCGTTGGGACGATAGCCCATTTCTGCCATAATTTTTTTTACGCGCTGACGGGTTTTAGTACCGACCTTGGGGCCGTCGTTGACAACCCGTGACACCGT
Source organism: Alteromonas sp. AWQ4_252 (assembly GCF_056158205.1). NCBI lineage: Bacteria > Pseudomonadati > Pseudomonadota > Gammaproteobacteria > Alteromonadales > Alteromonadaceae > Alteromonas > Alteromonas sp. AWQ4_252. Next base: position 1,142,341 of record NZ_JBSWSV010000001.1, read on the forward strand.
GGCAAGTGACACTCCAGCGGCTTCGGCAATATCTTTTATAGTGGCCATGACTCTTGAACTTCTATTTCATTGCAACTGCATATTCTTTCGCGGCTTAGGTTTATATGCCGCAACATTTTGCTGTACTTTACCTTTACCGTCCCCGCGAATCCACGACTATTGTTAACAGGAAGAAAATAAGATAACGCTCAAAACAAATTCAGGAAAACGTATACCCTTGCACTATCATAATAGACCGGTTGTAATTAAACTGTATTTTTTGTGTAAAAGACACCTGCTGGGAACTGAGGAACGATGAAAAGTCACAAAACGCATTTTGGGGAAGCCAACGGTCAGGCGGTTTACTTATTTCGGCTGGAAAATAGCAACGGAATGAGTGTTGAAGTACTAAATTACGGCGGCATCATACACAGTCTGCAAGTGCCTGATATAGACGGTGCTTTGCACCAATGCGTGCAGCAATTTGACGATATAAATGGCTATATAAATGATGAAAGTTATCGCGGCGCACTGGTGGGACGTTACGCTAATCGGATCGGCGGTGGCCAGTTTACTCTCGACGGCGAAACTTATCAGTTAGATAAGAATGGCGGGGAACATTGTCTGCACGGTGGCCTGAATGGCTTTCATAAAAAAGTCTGGCGCGCTGACGCAGTTTCTACAGAAAGTGCGGTGGGAGTAAAGCTGACCCACGCAAGTACTGATGGTGAAAGTGGATTTCCAGGTAACGTGGAAGTAGAAGCGACGTACTGGCTGGATGATAACAATGATCTTTCCCTCACTCTGCAGGCGACGACAGACAAAGCCACACCATTTAGTATGACCCAGCATGCATATTTTACCCTGAGTCGTGAAAAATCGGTCAAATCCACGGCCCTTTACCTGAATGCAGATAACATTACTGAGGTTGATAGCACCTTAAGGCCTACAGGCAATTTCACCCTTGTAAGTGGTACGCCGTTTGATTTTACTTCTCTAAGCTTAATTGGTTCTCAGTGTTCGGGGGCTCATCCCTTGTTTGACCCTATTGGTGGTTACGATCACAATTACGTGCTGAATACTCGTGATGAAGATAAACCTGCAGCTATTGCCAGCGCAGCAGATACGGGTATTACTATGTCACTGTATACAGATTTGCCGGGGATACAGTGTTACACCGGTGATTTACAGGGAGAACAGCAACTTGGCGCGTTTTGTTTAGAGCCTCAGCACTTCCCCGATGCCCCCAATAAGCCGAGTTTCCCCAGTGCAATCATTACTCCAGAGCAACCTTACAGGGCCATCATTCGCTATCATTTCGGCACACAAGAATAAGTTAAATTTTGTACTATAGTTATTAACATAAAATTTTCTTTTAGCGGGAATTGATTCCCGCTAACCCTTACTATATCATGTTGGGTAAACGTTTAACCTACATTCCGAATTAGTTTGGAATCAGCTCGTGAGAAATACTATGGGTACGCCTTTTGATCCTACAAACGATCCGCATCGTCGTTACAACCCGATGATTGGAGAATGGGTGCTGGTTTCACCACACCGTGCAAAACGTCCCTGGCAGGGTCAGTCTGAGCCTCCTTCAGAAGAACAGAAGCCGGCTTACGAGCCAACGTGTTATTTGTGTGCGGGTAACACAAGGGTTAATGGCGAGGTAAACCCACAGTATACGGGCACGTTTGTGTTCGAGAATGATTTCGCGGCATTAAAAAAAGATACTATAGAAGCAAAGGAAGAAGACGAGCTCTTTCACTTTGAGGCAGAGCAAGGCTGTAGCCGTGTAATTTGCTTCTCGCCGGATCACAGTAAAACACTTCCGGAGCTCACCGATGCAGAAAGGTTAGCTGTGGTTGAATGCTGGAAAGAGCAAACAGCCGATTTAGGTCAGACCTACCGTTGGGTGCAGGTTTTTGAGAATAAAGGTGCCATGATGGGTTGTTCGAACCCGCACCCTCATGGACAGGTGTGGGCGCAAAAGCACCTGCCTACTGAACCGACTAAAAAGCTTGCTCACTTCAGTGCCTATTTTGAAAAGCACAGTCGCACTATGTTACTTGACTACGCCGAGCGCGAAATGGAGAAACAGTCGCGGGTAGTATGCAGCAATGACGATTGGGTGGTTGTGGTACCTTACTGGGCTGCATGGCCCTTTGAAACCTTGCTCTTACCCCGTTTTCCCGTGAAGTCACTGGCAGATATAACCGATGCACAGTCGTTGTCGTTGGCACAAATTGTAGGTGATATCACCACGCGTTACGATAATTTGTTCGAAACGTCTTTCCCTTATTCCATGGGCTGGCACAGTGCGCCTTTTGACGCTGACAGTCACGATGAATGGCAATTACACGCACACTTCTATCCGCCCTTATTGCGCTCAGCAAGCGTGAGGAAATTCATGGTGGGTTATGAGCTCATGGCGGAGACCCAGCGCGATCTGACACCAGAACAAGCGGCAGACAGATTAAAAGCACTGCCAACGGTACATTATAAAAAAAGTGGTAATAACAATGGATAATTCAACGCTGGTTTCTCATTTCAAAGACGCGTTTCAGAGTGAGCCAGACTGCGTCGTGCATGCGCCAGGTCGGGTAAACCTGATTGGAGAGCACACCGACTACAACGAAGGCTTTGTTTTTCCCGCAGCTATCAACTTTGGTACCTGGATTGCCGCAGGCAAGCGTGACGACAATCAGGTTGTAGTAAAAGCCCTCGACTATGATAACCAGGTCAATTCATTCGGTTTAGATGACATTCAATTCGATAAAACTCAAGGTTGGGCTAACTATATTCGCGGTGTTGTAAAAGTTCTTCAGGCTGATTTTCCGCAAATAGGTGGGGCCGAACTGGTGGTAACTGGCAATGTGCCTCAAGGCGCAGGGTTGAGCTCTTCTGCATCTTTTGAAATTGTGATTTTAAAAGCCTTTGCCACACTGTACGCGTTGCCACTCGACGGAATTAAGGCTTCTCTCCTGGGTCAGAAAGCGGAAAACGAGTTCGTGGGCTGCTCCTGCGGTATTATGGATCAACTGATCTCTGCCATGGGGTATACCGGTCATGCAATGCTGCTTGATTGTCAGTCGCTGACAGTTCAGCACGCACCGCTACCCGATTCTCATCAAATAGTGATCATCAATTCCAATGTGAAGCGCGGTTTGGTAGACAGTGAATACAACTTGCGCCGAGAGCAATGCGAACAAGGCGTAGCTGTGATGGGTGTGAGCTCATTACGCGGTGCAACTCTCGACATGCTGGAAGCAAAGAAGGCTGAGATGCCTGAGGTTGTGTATCGACGTTGTCTGCACGTACTTACTGAAAATGCCCGTACGCTGGCAGCCAGTGAGGCGTTGAGCAAAGGCGATATTCCAGCAGTAAGCCGGGCCATGGCGGAATCCCATGTGTCCATGCGCGATGATTTTGAAATTACGGTTAAGCCTATTGATTATCTTGTCGACATTATCGGCGAGGTTCTTGGCGAAACCGGTGGTGTGCGCATGACAGGTGGAGGATTCGGCGGCTGCGTGGTGGCACTGGTACCTTCAGACTCGGTTGATGCAGTGCGTAAAGTAGTAGAAGACAACTATCAGGCGGTCACTGGCTACGTTGCAGATGTGTACGTTTGTACTGCTACACAAGGTGCGTTTGCCTAAATAAAGTAACGAGTCCCACAGGCATGCCTCCCATTGGTGTGCCTGCAAGGCGCTGTCGGTAGTGTGTGCTGGCAGCGCCTTTTTTATACCTGTCATTCGCCTGATCTCGTGTCCGGCTTTTCATGTCCGACGTTATCGGGTAACCTCAGATGTGTTTAAATGATGAATGCGAAAATGTCGTTAGTTAGCTCGTATTTTAAGGTATACTAGAGCGCTTACATCCCGAATCAATCAGTTATGCCCATGCGCTGTCGAGAGCGACCTGGCGCAACAAGTAAAGAATTACAGGAGACATCGATGGCAACACGAGGCGTCAATAAAGTCATTTTGGTAGGCAACCTGGGTAACGACCCGGAGGTGCGCTACATGCCGAATGGAAACGCCGTAGCAAACCTGAGTCTGGCCACAAGCGAAAGCTGGAAAGATCAGCAAGGGCAGGTGCAGGAACGCACTGAATGGCATCGACTCACCATGTATCGTCGCTTGGCTGAAATTGCTGGTGAATACCTTAAGAAGGGCTCGCAGATTTACGTAGAAGGTAAATTGCAAACCCGCAAATGGCAAGATCAGCAAGGTCAGGACCGCTACACAACCGAAATCATTGTTGACCAAATGCAAATGTTGGGCGGCCGTGAAGGCGGTGGCCAGCAAGGCGGTCAGGGTGGCGGCTATCAGCAGCGCCCTCAGGGTAACCAGGGCGGCCAACAAGGCGGCGGTGGCGGTTATCAGCAGCGTCCACAAGGCAACCAAGGCGGCGGTTACAACAACCAGAATCAACCTGCTAATCAAGGTGGTAACAAGCCGCCTATGGCAGAGCCAGATTTTGATTTTGATGATGATATTCCGTTCTAGGATCTACCTTAGATCTGTTTTGTAAAATATATTAATTAAGCCCTTATTTATAAGGGCTTTTTTGTTTTTATGGTTAGGTCTTAGTGTACAGAGTTGATTGGCGATTTCACAATATCCCCCTTTATATCGTGTAAAGCGCGGACGGACACTACAGTCGGCTCGATAACTATTGCAATCCACTATTCACTATATTTATTATCTTAAACAATCCCAACCATACAAATTTACGTAAACATCTCTAAAGATAACCATTTGCGCGGCAAGCTTTACAGGCCAGCAGTACGCGAACCTTCAACAAGGTATAAATACAATGCAAAACAAAATCATGCAGAAAATAAACACGCGTCATAAAACAGCTCTACTACTTACTTTCTTTGTCACTTCATTCTTTGCTTCTGCTCAATCTGGCTCATCTACACAGGTTGAGATGAAGGGCAGTCAGGGCACAATTGTGGTTGGTGACGTGCTGTCATCCTTTGATAACCCGTGGGCCATGGCTTTCTTACCTGATGGCCACAGCCTGGTAACGGAAAAAACCGGTAAACTGTGGTTGCTTGATAAAAATCAGCAAAAGCGTTTTGCAGTCAGCAATGTGCCGAATGTCACCGCTCGCGGGCAGGGTGGCCTGGGCGATGTTATTGTCCATCCCGACTTTACGTCGAACAAAACTATCTATCTATCTTACATTGAGCGCGATGAAAAAGACGATGGGTTCAGTGGCGCGGTAATTGAACGAGCAACCCTTACTGTGAGTGACTCCGGGGCGACCCTAGACGACAGAAAGCTAATCTGGCGTCAGTCGCCCAAAATGACAGGTAACGGACATTACTCTCACCGCATGGCCTTCTCTCCTGATGGCTATTTATTTGTAACGTCCGGCGAACGACAAAAATTCACACCGGCCCAAAATATGGCAATGAATTTGGGGAAAGTGGTTCGCCTAAACGATGACGGTAGTGTGCCTGAAGATAATCCGTTCTATGGTCAGGGTGGCGTAACTGAGCAAATCTGGACGTTGGGCCATCGCAATCCCCTTGGTATCGACTTTGATGAGCAAGGTAATTTATGGGCTCATGAAATGGGGCCGCGCCATGGTGACGAACTAAACATTATTGAAAGAGGCCGCAACTACGGTTATCCAACCGTGTCGCAGGGCGAACACTACTCAGGGGTGAAGATCCCTAATCACGAAGATATTCCTATTTTTAAATCACCTGAAATGGCGTGGGTGCCCGCTATCAGCCCCGCTGGCTTTATCATCTACAAAGGCGATAAGTTTAGCGCCTGGAAAGGCAATGGCTTTATTGGTGGCTTGTCTTCACAAGCCTTGGTTCGCGTGGCTTTTAACGGGGGCGATAGAGGTAATTGGAAAGTTGAAGAGGCAGAGCGTTATGAGTGGGGTAAGCGAGTTCGCGAAGTAGAGCAGGACGGCTCGGGCAATATTTATGTACTTGAAGATAATGAGGGTGGGCGACTGATAAGACTATCTCTCATCAAGTAACGCTTCAGAGGCTCTGAATATAAAAGTGGTGCAACTTTTGCGTCTTCTATCGCGAACAAACGTGTAGTCTTCAGTAAAAAGCGTTTTACTATTACGCAGGAGCGCCGTCAGCCGTGGAAAGTATTCAACTTCTTGAAAATCAGCAGGCACTAGCGATAGCCGGATTAATTGGCGCTGTTGTTGTACTTTTTATCGTCAAACGAATCATTTTGGTGCGCCTGAAAGCGAAAGCCCGTTCAGAAAATAGCAGTATGTCTGATATTTATCGCGTGCTTGTATTGTCACTAAATGCTCCGATGAATTTACTCATCTGGGTTATTTTTCTGTTGTTAGTAAAAAGCATCGTTTCGGTTTTTAAAATAGAGAGCGAGGGGGCGATAAGAGCATTAACCGTTGTTATTGAAGCTGGCCTCATTATCACGCTGTTTCTATTTTTTGAGCGTTTTGTCACTTACTCCCTGAATCGCTATAGCGACCAGTCAACCATAGTTAAAAATACCAGTGCTATAGCGGGTGGTGCAGTTAGAGCAGTATTCGCTGTGCTCGCCATTCTTATTATTCTAAGTACTCTAGGGGTATCAATAACACCCATTGTTGCGTCGTTGGGTATTACCTCCCTCGCGGTAGCGTTAGCGCTTCAACCTACGCTGGAAAACTTCTTTTCCGGCATTCAGTTAGTGATGGATAAACCCATCCGGATAGGTGATTTCATTGAACTTGACTCGGGAGAGCAAGGGTTTGTTGAGAAAATAGGATGGCGTTCTACATGGGTTAAAATGCTACCGAATAACATAGTCGTTATGCCTAACAGTAAGCTTTCTAATTCTAAGCTGATTAACTACTATTACCCCGAGCGCGAACTGTCGGTGCCCGTTGATGTTGGCGTGCACTACAACTCAGATTTAGAACACGTTGAAAAAGTGTGTTTAGAAGTGGCAAATACTATTTTAGAACAGCATGAATACGGGGTTGAAACCTATGAACCCTTTGTGCTGTTTCACACCTTTGATAACTCAAGTATTAACTTAACGGTTATGCTGAGAACCCGTGAATACTTTAACCGCTTCTTTATAAAAAGCGCGTTTATAAAAATGTTGAAAAAGCGTTTTGACGAAGAAGGCATTGTTATTCCGTTCCCAATTACAGCGCTTAATATTGAGCAAGAGAAGGCGTCTGAATGAATCGTGATCTTCGTACCCTTATGAGTCTTTCACCCATCGTTTAAATACCGCGGGCACTCCAGCTACCACTGCGCCAGGCTCAACTGACTGATCCACCACGGCACCTGCGCCAACTATTGCGCCTTCGCCAATGGTTACTCCGGATAAAATAACGGCGTTAGCTCCAATCCATGCGTGTTGGTGCACGGTTATGTCAGTTGGTGGTGCACTTTCGATTCCCTGAGTAATCAGGCTCGCGGCCGCGATTACAACGTTAGGGCCGATAAAAACACTTTTGCAAAGCGTCACGTCAGCATGAGTGATCACTGTGAGGTTATGATTGGCGAAAACGCCTTTTTCGATTGTTATCTTGCCAAAACCGGCGATGAAGAGGTTGCCTTCCAGCCAGCAGGGCATTGATACATCTGCAAGTTGTTTTAGCGCTAGCTTTTTTTGCTTCATTGGCGTACTGATATCATTGTAAACCGCCAGTGAATCACGATGCGCTTCTGACACACGACACTGATGACGCAATGCGCTTATTTTTCCGGGAGAGTAGGTTAATGGGGTCACAGCTCTTTCCCTTTACCAAGTCCTTTATTACACTGTTGAAATGAAAATAATAACAGGTTGCGCATAGCAGGTGATGGAAATTATTTTAATTCGTCATGGAAAGCCACTTTCCGCGTCAAATTGCAGATTAAACAGCGCAGGCTATGCCAACTGGATACGAAAGTATAATCGCAGTGCCCTTGATCCTAACAGTAATCCCCTTAAAGTGATTGACTTGGCTGAGTATTATCATTTGTGTAGTGATTTACACAGGGCCCGGTTGAGCGCGCAGTAATATAGTCTTAACCCGGTGCAGGAATATCACAGCGTATTCAGGGAAATGGAGATCCCCTATTATCGCATTCCAGGGCTGCGTCGAGCCTGGACCTGGGTTTATTTATGCAGGGCACTGTGGATGATGGGGAATAAAGGGGCATTTGAGAGCTATCGCGATGCTAAAGCCAGAGCGATTGCAGCCGTTAACCTATTGGAAACCCGTGTTAAAAAACACAATAAAGTGGTGTTGTTTGGACACGGAATGATGAATCGGTCAATACGTAAACTCTTGGTCGCCAAAGGATGGGCAGTTGCAGAAAAAGATAACCATTACTGGGGTGTTAACCGGCTATACTTATCTGAATGAACACGTTTAGTCATTCATAATTTAAACCTTAAAGTGAATCACACATTATGTATGTTGGTTGGAAAACCTACTTAAAACACAAATTTCAACCGCAGAAAACACATTTGCAACTGGGTGTGGCTTTGTCTCATGAAGTCGCATTTTTTACAGTAATGGACAAAAACGCTAACTCAATTGTGAATGAGCACAGTGCCAAAATTGAAAACTGGTCGACAGAGTTTGCTAACTGGGTCAGCGAGCAAAAACTTACCGGTGTGCCCTGCTGCGTTTCCTTTACTCAGCATGCTTATCAGCTTTTACAGCTCGACAGGCCTGCCGTTGATAACAGTGAAATACATGCTGCCCTCAACTGGACGGTAAAAGATATGCTGGGCTTTGACACTCCCATGGCAATAGATTACTTCGATTTACCGGTTCCTCTGGCTGGTTCACAAAAGTTACATGTGGTTGCACTGCCTCAAGATGATGTAACAAACGTGGTTTCCGCTTGTGTAGATGCAGGTGTTCGGTTAAAGCAAATCAGTATTCAGGAGCTTGCCCACTGCGAGCTTTTACCTCAATCAGACGAGCCATTAATATCCCTTACTCAAGATGTGGGGGAGGAAATCATTCTAAATGTTGTGGTAAAAGGCAAGGTCTATATCAGCAGACGTTTAAAAGGGTTTGAAAACCTCGGTAGCTTTTCAGAACAAGAGCTAAAAATGGGTGTACTTGATACCTTGGGAATTCAACTGCAACGGTCGATGGACTTTTTCGAGAGCCAATTGCGACAGGCTCCTGTTCGCCAGATATACATCAACGTTAATTCCAATCACGAAGCACTCATTGCTATGCTTGTGTCAGATATGGTGGATGCACAGGTAGACGTGATGGAATTGCCATTTCAAACCCATAAAGCACGGTATGGAAACCTCACAAGCATGGGCATGGCACATGCGCGAATTGACGTGCAGCGTGAAGAGGCGGAAGTGGCATAATGAAACATCGCCTGAATTTCTATAACGACAGTTATAAGCTGCAAGTTGACTGGCTTTCTCTGCCGAGCATTGTGCTTATTCTTGTGCTGTTATTGTGTGGTGTAGTGCTGTCTGCAATTACCCTTCAAGGGATGGCGAATTCGGCTGAATCGCAATATGTGCAAACGGCTATGACTACCCAGGAACTCGAACGGTCAGTTTCCGAGCTTGAAGAGCAAGTAATGAATCGGGCTCATGATCCTGTGCTTGTCCAGCAAATTGAAAACACCAAGCAGCGCATTGGAGAGCATTCCTTGCTGCTGGAAGCCATTGAAACTCAGGTCCCACTCAAGCAGCGACGCTTTTCTCTGCTGCTATCTGAACTGGCAGACGCTTCGCAATCATCACTGTGGTTAACCCATATTCTGGTAGCAGAAAATACCATGACCTTCAAAGGTGGCGTTTCATCACCGCAGGCGTTACCACAGTGGATTCAACGCCTAGGAGGAACGGCGTCACTAAGCCAGAAACAATTTTCTTCTACTACACTGTTAAATGATGAAGGAAATATGCAATTTACCCTGTCTACTGAGCCTGCCTCAGTCATGGATGAGTCGAAGCGGGGGGTGCCATGAGTTTTCAAACCACGTCAGATAAATTCTCCCTGTTGTCGAAGCGCGAAAAAGTGCTGACACTGGCGGCAGGAGTGGTGCTTATTGTGTTGGTAGGCTTTACCTTTTTCATTGAGCCTGCCTTGAAAGACTGGGAAAAGTATCGCGCTGATCTTACGGCTGAAGAAATGCGACAACGACCATTACAGCAACGCCAACAGGTTTATGTTGAAGCCTTGGGTGAAGACCCGGATGCAGCTTTAAAAGAAGAACTGGCAGCACTTAGTCAGTCTCTTACTGAATTAAACGCAGCCTTTGAAGCGGAATTTGCGAAGTTGGTTGACCCAGCTGCTATGGGCCCGCTCATTAAGCAGGTGTTTCAACACGCAGGCCCATTAACGCTGGACGAAATGGTCACACTGCCCGTCATCGATATGATAAAACCCAACGCTGAAGAGCAGAAACCTATAAAAGAGCGTTCGCTTTACCAGCACGGTATTCGACTTACTTTCACGGGAACGTTTTTCGACGTGCAGGAATTTATTGCAAAATTGGAGGCGCAGACCAGCCAGTTTTATTGGCATTCTCTGGATTATCAGGTAACCGATTACCCCAATGCGTCAGTCACGATGCGGGTATACACCCTGAGTTCACAAGAGGCGTTTATCGGTGTGGAATAAAACATTTATACTCCTGGGCGTGTGCGCTGTTCTCGTAGCAAAGGTGCAGGCACAACAAGATCCAACACGACCAGGCGCCGGTTATCAAACCGGTAAACAGCAAAGTGCTGAATCCGCACTGGTGGTCTCAGCTATTTTTGTTTCGCCACAACGCGCCTCTGCAGTGATCAACAATCAGTTGGTGTATGAGGGCGATAAGCTGTCTGATACGGTTACTGTCGTGGCAATTGCTCCTGCTTCGGTGCGGCTTAACGTGAAAAAAAATAATGCATGGCAAAGCGTGACGCTTAATGTTAATGCTTCAAGTAAAAAAATAAAAATCCGCCATGCGGATAACAATTAGAGGTCAGGCAATGCGTCGAGCGACTACGTCATTGATCACATTACTGCTGCTAACGGGTTGTCAGTCAACTGAAAACGAATCTGTGGTAGCGCGTTCGCTAAAAGCTGAACTGGAAGCGCAAATAGCAGCAGAACGGGCACAAGCCGAACAACGCCAAGCGCTTGAACACGTGCCAGAGGAAGTGTCCCAGGCACTAGCGTTACCGCCGGCGTCCCCTGCTGACTTATTATCAGGCCCGGAAAAATACGACATCAATGCGAAAAACGTGGATGTTAAGGATTTCCTGGCTGGTATGGTCGAAGGAACGCCGTACAGTGTTGCTGTGCATCCTGAGGTGTCAGGGTCGGTGAGTTTATCCCTCAAGCAGGTCGCTTTAGACGAGGTTATGTCACTTCTTTCCGATTTGTACGGTTACGATATTCAGCGCCAGGGCAATGTGTTTCGGGTATTGCCCGCAGGCATGCGGACAGAAACCTTTGCCGTCAATTACTTACTCATGAAGCGTGATGGTGCTACGCAAACCAGTATTATTTCTGGTGGCGTGTCGCAAAGTGCAAATAATAATCTCAATGGTAGCGGGCAATTCAGTGACTTCAACAGCGCGGGGGCAGGTTCTGTTGGCGGAAATAGCGGGTTAGCGGGCAACAGTAATGGCACTACCATCAGTACCAGAACAGAAACAGATTTCTGGACGGATCTTCAGGCCAGTCTGGCTGCAATGCTTGGCACCGACAATGGGCGGGCGGTGTTTGTGACTCCCCAGGCGGGCCTGGTGACAGTGCGGGCACTGCCGTCGGAAATTCGTTCCATCAAGCATTTCCTGCAAGTGTCTGAGCAGCACCTTCAGCGCCAGGTGGTATTAGAGGCTCGAATTCTTGAAGTGGTACTTAGCGATGGATACCAACAGGGGATTAACTGGAATGAAATTATCGCCAGTGTAGGCAGTACCGACTTCACGTTTTCTACTACTGCGGGGGCTGTTGGCAACAACGTTACTCTGGACATGGGCGGCGTGACCAGTCTGTCGTTCCTCAATAATGATTTCTCAGGCGTATTGTCGTTACTTTCAACGCAAGGTGATGTGCAGGTGTTGTCGAGCCCTCGGGTTACCGCAACCAATAATCAAAAAGCTGTGATCAAAGTCGGTGATGACGAGTATTTTGTTACCGATGTGTCCAGCCAAAATACAATTACCGCAACCACCACATCAGTGGTTCCTGATATTGAACTGACCCCGTTTTTTTCCGGTATAGCCCTTGATGTGACGCCGCAAATTGATGAAAGAGGCAGTGTGCTGTTACACGTTCATCCGTCGGTAATTGAAACTGAAGAGCAGACAAAAGTGGTCACTCTGAACGAAGAGGAAATTGTACTGCCTCTTGCACAGAGCACAATTCGTGAATCAGACACTATTATTCGCGCTTCCTCTGGAGAAATTGTAGTGATTGGCGGGCTGATGCAAACCACGCGCTCAAACACAGAATCGAAAACACCTGTTCTTGGCGATATCCCCGTACTCGGAAATTTGTTTAAGAATCGCCGTGAAGAGGAAGTGAAAAAGGAACTGGTTATTTTGCTGAAGCCAACGGTAGTGGAACCGGGCACCTGGAGTAAGCAGATCGAAATGAGCCGGGCGCAAATGGCTGACTGGTTGTACGTAGAATAGCTATGTACCAGGAATACTTTGGCCTCACCGAGCTGCCTTTTTCTCTCACCCCAAATACACAGTATTACTTTGCTTTGCCCATGCATAAGCAAGCGATGGAAGTGCTGATGACGGCCCTTGATGTGGGTGAGGGGTTTATTAAGGTCACAGGAGAGGTGGGCACAGGGAAAACCTTGTTGTGCCGGAAGTTATTAAGAGAACTGCCTGAGAATTTTCAGGCTGCTTATATTCCCAACCCCATGCTGTCGCCCGAGGCACTTCGCCGCGCAGTGGCTGCGGAGCTCGGCGTTGATCCTGCCAACGGCGTCGATCAACAGCAATTTACCCAACTAATAGAGCGCCAGCTACTTGCTTTGTCGTCGAGGGGTAAATCAGTTGTGCTTATTATTGATGAAGCCCAAGCGTTGCCGGAGGAGAGTTTAGAAGCATTGCGCCTGATGACAAACCTTGAAACTGAATCAAAAAAGTTGCTTCAGGTAATTCTGTTCGGGCAGCCTGAACTTGACGAAAAGCTTACTAAACACGCCCTTCGTCAGCTGCGCCAGCGGATTAGTTTCAGTTATCGACTAACGCCAATGGCAGCGCCACACATAGAACAGTACTTGCAACATCGCCTTGTAGTAGCCGGATATCATGGCGCACCTCTTTTCTCCGCAGCTGTGTGCCGGGCTTTGGAGAAAGCCAGCGGGGGAACCGCGCGTTTAGTGAATATTCTCGCTCATAAATGCATGATGCTGGCGTACGGAGAAGGCAGGAAGCAAATTACCAAAGCCCATGTGTCCTACGCTGCTACAGACACTGATTCGGCCAAGCCACTCACAAATTCGCGCCTTTCATGGGCAATGTGGACCCTTCTGGGGTTGTTGATTAGCGGGCTCATAGCTGTAAGTGTAGTTATTTGGGGGGCAGCGCAATGAGTGTGATCAACAAGATGTTGCAAGATTTAGAAAATCGCGAAAAAACCCCATCGCAGAACAATCAATACGTTGCGCCCGAACCTTCATCCCATGGCCATAAAATGTGGCTGCTGATTGCGCTTGTTGTTGTTTTGACAGGTGTTGCTATAGCCCTGTTTTATTTGAATTTGGGGCTGAGCCATCAACAAAAAGACGTTATCTCTCAACAGCCTGTTACTGTATCGACACAAAACCCGGTAACGAGGGCTGAAACGCCTCAAATGGAAGAAAAAAACAGTGAACTAAAGCTAATTGAGCTGCCAGAAGAAGCGCTTACAGACAATTCACCGGTAGCTCTGCGTAGCGAAGCCCTGACCTCCAGCGAGAATACACAGCAGAATAATCCGGTATCATCATTGGCAATGGCTGCAAATAGTGTTGATGACTCTGACTTGCTTACAACTTCCCCAGGGCAGGACGCCAGTATTCAGAAACCAGCTACCATTGCCCCCAGTGAACCGAAAACTGGCGTGGAACCGCTTGGGGCAGAGACGTTAACCGAAGACAATGAAACGCCTCGTATGACAGTCATCAAATCTACTGATGCCATTGAAAAAGTCAGCCTGCAAACGCGAGTTGAACAAGCTATACAACAAGGTGACACAATGCAAAGCATCACGTTGTTGCAACAATTGGTGGGGCAAGAACCCGACGACATGTCGGCAATGAAAAAATTGGCTTCTCAGCAGTTTGCCGCCGGACAAATCACCCAGGCCATGGCAACGTTAGAGCAAGCGAGAATACAGTTTCCCAACGCTCCAAGTTTGCTTTTGATGTTATCCCGTTTGTATCAGCATCAGGGTGAGGACACCCTGGCATGGGAAACTATAGCCAAGGCAGGGGGAACAGACACAGAGTTACTGAGTTACCGGGCGACCTTAGCCTCTTCGCTGATGAACCATGAAGCTGCGCGACAAGATTACCGGCAGCTTTTGCTAATAGAACCGACGCAAGCACGCTGGTGGCTGGGGTTGGCGGTTGCCAACGACAAACTAAGCTACGCTCACGATGCGTTACTGGCGTATAGACGTGTACTTCAACACGGCGGGGTTAACAGCAATGTGGAAGCCTTCGTAAGCAATAGAATAGCCGTATTGGCGGAGGGAGCACAATGAGTCGAACACGCATTCGTTTGGGCGATTTACTGGTCAGTGACGGCATCATTTCCGAGGCTGCTTTGATGCAAGCTCTGGCAGAGCAGAAGAAGACTGGGCGCAAGCTCGGGGCAACGCTAATTTCCCTGGGGCTGGTGTCTGAACAGGAGTTGCTCACTCTTTTGTCACGCCACCTGAAGGTCCCGCTAATCAACCTGGATGACTATCAGGTAAAAGCGAACGCTGTGAAATTTCTGCCAGAGATGCAGGCCCGCAGAAACCGGGCTCTGGTCATTGATGATCATGGTGAAAAACTGCTGGTTGTCATGAGTGACCCGGCTGATCTCAACGCCCAGGATAACCTTGCTGAATTGTTGCCAAAGCCTTTTGATATTGCTGTTGTCAGCGAATCTCAGCTGTACGACGCATATGATGGTTTTTATCGCAAAACCGAAGAGATTGCGTCCTTTGCCCATGAGCTGGCAGAAGAATATGAAGATAATGATGACTTCACGCTTTCTGGCAGTGTGGAAGGGGAACAGGACACAGCTGTTTCCCGCTTACTCCAATCCATCTTCGATGATGCTGTTATAGCTAAAGCATCGGATATACACATTGAGCCCGACGAAAATGCGCTGCGAATTAGGCACAGGGTTGATGGTGTTTTACAAGAAAACATTATCCCGCAGGCAAATATCGCTGCCGCATTGGTCCTCAGGCTTAAACTTATGGCCGGACTGGATATCTCTGAAAAGCGCTTACCTCAGGATGGAAGGACACAAATCACGGTAAAAGGTCATCGCATCGATGTACGCCTGTCAACAATGCCGGTTCAGGCCGGAGAATCTGTTGTTATGCGCTTGCTTGACCAATCGGCAGGATTGCTAACCCTAAATCAAACCGGAATGCCTGCGGAAATGTTGAAACGTTTTCGCAATTTGTTACATCGCCCCCACGGCATGTTGTTGGTTACCGGGCCAACCGGTTCCGGTAAAACCACCACACTGTATGGCGCGCTTAGTGAGCTGAATCAGCCGGAGCGAAAAATTATTACCGTCGAGGATCCGGTGGAGTACCGTTTACCACGAGTGAATCAGGTACAGGTAAATAGCAAAATTGACCTCACTTTTTCCAGTGTGCTGAGAACAACTCTGCGTCAGGATCCGGACATCATCATGGTGGGGGAAATGCGCGATCAGGAAACCGTGGAGATTGGTCTTCGTGGCGCATTAACCGGCCATCTGGTTTTATCCACCCTGCATACCAACGATGCTATTTCCAGCGCGATAAGATTATTGGATATGGGAGCACCGGGATATTTGGTGGCCAGTTCCCTGAAAGGTGTTATTGCCCAGCGTCTTGTTCGTCGCATATGCGATAGTTGTGAGGAAGATTACACGCCAAACCACGACGAGCAGTTATGGCTAAAACATGTCGACAGCGCACTTTCACAAGTTAAGTTTAAGCGCGGTGCTGGTTGCCAAAAATGTAATCAAACAGGCTACCGGGGGCGCATAGGCGTGTTCGAGCTACTGGAAATGAATGAACCCATGATGAACGCACTCAAGGTAAGTGACACTGTGTCGTTTGCCGAATATGCCTCACAAAGTAAACATTACCGACCGCTTGCCTTCGCTGCGCTTACGTACGCGAAAATGGGGCTTACCACGGTGGAGGAAGTGCTCAGACTAACCGAAATGGTGTCAGAGCCAGATGAGGCAGAACACAACGACGGTGGAGGCAGCGAGCACAGTGGCTAAGTTCAGTTACACTGCCAAGGATAAAAATGGCGTGCTCTTATCTGGCTCGGTGGAGGCTTCTGACGAGCAATCTGCTGCGAAAACCCTTATGGCTCGCAGTGTAATTCCGCTCTCTATAAGCCGTGATAATGGCAGCGAAGCTAACAGTGCCAGCGCTAACTCCAAAGTTAATTGGTTTACGCCTAACGTATCTCTCAACGAACTGGTCATATTTTGTCGCCAGATGTACTCCCTGACCAAAGCGGGCATTCCTATATTGCGGTCGGTCAGTGGGCTTGCGGAATCCAGTCAGTCGTTGCGAATGCAGGAGGCACTACGGGACGTCATTGTTCAGTTGGAGCGTGGAAGAACCCTTTCCACAGCACTGAATCAGCATACACAAATTTTTAATCACCTGTTTGTGAGTATTATTCACGTTGGGGAAAATACAGGTCGCCTCGATGAGGCATTTTTGCAATTAGCTGATTATCTGGAGCGGGAACAAGAAACCCGCAAACAAATAAAAGCAGCTACCCGCTACCCCATTTTTGTATTGATTGCTCTGGCCATGGCGTTTGTGGTGTTGAATATATTCGTCATTCCAAAGTTTGCCACCATGTTTGCCAAGTTCGGAGCAGAGCTACCTGCTATGACCCGTGCGCTCCTGGCAATATCTGATTTTATGGTCAACCGCAGTTACTGGCTGGTTATTGTTTTGGCGGTAGTGGGGTTTGGTGTATACCGTTATCTCAGTACCACAGAAGGGCGGCATCGGTGGGATAAATTTAAACTTCAGATCCCCATCATCGGCGACATTATCAGGCGCTCTTTGCTGGCTCGCTTTAGTCGTAGTTTTTCTATGATGCTGCAAGCCGGTGTTCCCCTCACA
The DNA here is from genome assembly GCF_056158205.1 of Alteromonas sp. AWQ4_252. Taxonomy (NCBI): domain Bacteria; kingdom Pseudomonadati; phylum Pseudomonadota; class Gammaproteobacteria; order Alteromonadales; family Alteromonadaceae; genus Alteromonas; species Alteromonas sp. AWQ4_252. The sequence continues at coordinate 1,159,624 of NZ_JBSWSV010000001.1, forward strand.
TCGGCGCTTAACCTTGTGGCTGATGCGGTCGATAACACCTTTATGGCGTCGAAAATCACTCAAATGCGCCAACGTATTGAAAAAGGTGAAAACCTAACCCGGGTGAGCCAGGCCAGTGGCTTGTTTACACCCATGATCATGCAAATGATTAACGTAGGCGAAGAAACGGGCCGGGTAGACGAATTGTTGGCAGAGGTGGCTGGTTTTTATGAACGGGAAGTCGACTACGACCTGAAGAGTTTAACCGCCAGGATAGAACCTATTTTGATCGTGGTGGTGGCGTGCATGGTGATGGTATTGGCTTTGGGCATCTTTTCGCCTATGTGGGATATGATGGGCGCCATTAAAGGAGGCCGGTGATGAAAATGCAAAAGAAGGCAAATGAGGAACAGCGTAAGTTGTTTATTGGCATCGTCTCGACCCTCGTTTTTGCCGTGCTAATGGGAACGCTGATCGTCTACTTTTATGAAGAAGAGCCCAACCTGAAAAAGAAAATACTGGAGCAAATTGGTAAGAAGCTTGAGGACAGCGCAATTTCAGCGCACTGGCAATGGCGGGCTGAAGGCAATCCGGAAATGATAATGCTGGTGCATTATAACCGTGCGGGTAAAGAAACCGACAGACGACCGGTGCGAATGGGATTAAACGGCTGGCCACACGTAGAAAACACATCCGAAGGCTGTAAGAAGCTCTGGCAGATGTTACTGAACCAGCCAATGGAAGTGGATGGTTTTCGTGTTCTTGGCGAATACTTTCAGGCAGATGATGACGGGGAAACCCTGAACAGTGCATTTTGCCGTTATCGACTGAGCGCGGGCGATTATTTCGACTATGCTGTTAACACTGGCGACGTCACCTATGAGGAATAACCTTTACGTGGAAAATACAATGACAAAAACAACCAGAGAAGTACCTGCACGCAATCCCGCATCTATGACAGGATTTACGTTAATTGAGCTCACTATTGTGATTGTGTTACTAGGCCTGTTGGCTGCAGTGGCAATTCCTCGATTTCTCGATGTCACTGAAGATGCGGAAGATGCCACCGTAGAGGGAGTAGCCGGCGGATTTGCCACTGGAGTCGGCCTGGTGCGCGCCCAATGGGAATTGGAAGCCCGCCCCATGGATAACGACAATACCAATTTGACGTTTGTCACGTTAAGCGGTGTGCAGGTAGGCGTCGATAAAGACACAGGTTATCCAACCGGCCAGTTGGCAAATGACCAAAGTTCAGAAGACAGCAGCATTACAGGTGATGATTGCCAGAGTATTTTTAATCTGATCATGCAAAGCGCACCAACTATTACTGCCACCTGGCAGAATGTGTCAACAGATCGCTTTCGTTATTATACCGCGGTAAGCAATGGCTCTGGCGTTGGCGGTAACGACCAATGCTATTACTACCTCAGTCAAACAGTTAAAAACTTTACCAGTGCGCCCACGGGTACCGGACTGGGTAACGGCTTTGTGTACGACCCCAGAATTGGTCAGGTTATTGTATTTACTAACAATGGCGATCAATCTATAACTAACTAAGCGCTAAATTACATCATAATACTTATAAATAAAATTTGCATAAGAGGCACATACTATGAAGCAACGTGGTTTTACATTAATTGAGCTGGTCATCGTGATCGTTATTCTCGGCATTCTCGCAGTCACGGCAGCCCCCCGTTTTATTGACTTACAAGGTGATGCTCGCGCATCAACACTGCAAGGGGCTAAAGCTGCCCTTGAAAGTGGCATGCAGCTAGTTTACGCAAAATCCGCCATTGCCGGTGAGCAGGATACTGCTTATGCGGGAAATAATACTACCCGGGTTACCATCAACAATATTGCTGTAGATACTGATTTTGGGTATCCGGATGCAGAACGCACGAATATTACCCGTTTAAATGCCTGGGCCGATTTAAACAATAACGACTGGACAGTGACTGCTAACTCACCAGCTGCAGGTTCATTTGCAGTCACCCCTGAAGGCGTAGCTTACACGGCAACTGCAGCTGATCAGTGCCAGGTTATTTATACCGAAGCTGCCAGCGAGAATGCGCGTCCGCTTATTGAAGTACAGTCTACCGGTTGTTAATCCGAGTATCCCTGTGCCTATGAGTGCAGGGCCTTTGCGCCCTGCGTTTTTTCACCCATCCGCAGGCTTCACACTAGTTGAACTTATCATTGTACTGGTCGTGGTGTCGGTTCTTTCGATTACCGCCATTGCCCGCTTTCAGGACGACAGCGGCTACAATGAAATTGTGTTGCAAAAACGATTACTTAGCGCGTTGCGACACATACAACTTCAAGCCATGCATGACGAACGTGATGTATGTTATCGGATGGCTTTCGATTACACGCCCGGGGCACAAGGGTTTGCTCCTACGGTAAGTCGGTTTAGTAGTGCAAACACTGGCAATTCTTGTCATTCCACCCCGAATTTTACATCCCCACAAGCGCTGCGCACTGATCCCGGTGAACTATCTACCATGAAGGTGACTATGCGCGGCTACGACGGCCGGGCAATTGTTCCTGCTCACATTGGTTTTAACAACTTTGGCAAACCACTTACCGATGGAGCCCGTTGTCGTTCTCTGGAAGGATGTGCTATTTGGTTTACCGGTGAAGAGACTGTGGGTGTGTGCATTAACGCAGAAGGGCATATTTATGAATGTTAGTCGCGGCTTCACACTCATTGAAGTTGTGGTTGGCATGGTTGTATTTGCCATCGTGATGTTTGCCGCCGTTGCGCTGTTCGCCGAACAATCCAGAAACAGTATTGAGCCATTATGGCAAACCCGCGGGACGGTGCTGGCTGAGTCACTATTGGCAGAAATCATGGCGCAGCCATTTGACGAACATTCAGGCTCCACTGGTGATCCCAGGTGCAACGAAGGTGTAGATTGCACCTTCAGCGGTTCGCTGGGGCCAGATACCGGTGAAACTCGCAGTGCCTACGATGACATCGATGATTACCATCGCCTCTCACAGGCGAATGGCAATATAACTGACAGTCTGGGAAATTCGCTAGTTGCTAACGGGAGCCCGGTTTATCAGGGGTTTCAAGTGCAAGTAGTTGTGCACTATGACGACAATATGGACGGGGTCGACGACGACGATCTCAACGGCGATGGTCTTTATGATACCGGCACGTATCACGGTAACATGAAGCGGGTATTGGTGGTTGTCACCACGCCTAGTGGTGAACGAATTGCATTTTCTGGCTACAAGGGGAATCTGCAATGAAAAAAGCGGCCGGTTTTACCTTACTGGAGTTGGTTATTGTGATCGTCGTGCTCGGCGTTTTAGGCGCTGGGGTTTCGGCTTTCATGGGAAATACAGTACAGCTTTTCAATGGCGTTGTTCAGCGTGAGCAGCTCATGAATGAAAGCCGGTTTGTATTAACGCGCATGACGAAAGAAATTCAACAAGCCATACCCAACAGTTTACGATTAGCGGGGAATAGTAGCGTGCACTGCCTGGAGTTTGTTCCGGTGCAATGGCTTGCTGGCTACACCCACATTCCTGTTCTACCTACCTCTGATCGCATCATGGACATGGTTTTTCCCGCAGATGCAGATGGACAAATACACTTGGTTGCCTTCAATCAGTTTGTGGTGGTGAACCCTCTTGTTTCGGCGCACGTGTATGACCTTAGTCAGAACCGCCGTGCGCAGGTGCTCAATTGTACTGACGACGGGGATGGCAGATGTCCGACACGAGATGACAGTGATGACGTTATTCAGTTACAACTCAGTAACGCTTTTACTGAAGAATCCCCTGGCAAACACGTTTATTTCGGCAGTAGAACGGTGAGCTATTGCGTTTCGGGCGGCGCGTTGTACCGCAAAGAAGATGTGGTCTCGGCAACGCAATCGTTATCTTTGACTCGGGCTCATCTGGTTGCCACTGCACTGGTTAATAGCTTGTCAGCCTCTCCGGCAACGGCCCCCGGTGCGCTCGACCCTTTTCATCTATACCCGGGCAGTCAGGATGCAAGCAACGGCGTACAGCTCCGTCTAATATTTGGTAATGGTGACGAACCGCTCATTCAATATAAAGAGGTGTACCCTAATGGCAGGCCTTAATAGTGCGGTGGTGCGCCAGCAAGGCAGTATGCTGGTGATGGCTATCTTTGCAATGACTGTGATGGCGTTGCTGGGACTAACCTTAACCCGCCTGATAGCGTCGAGTAATCAGTCGGTGGTGTATGACGTCCTTGGCGTGCGAGCTACCCAGGCCGCCGATGCGGGATTGAGACAATTGGCACTTTCAGTCACACCGCTTAACGGCAATGCGCAACAGTGCTCTGGGTCTATAAATAGTCCCTCGGCTTTTTCCTCGGTGGATGGTTTCAAAGGGTGCAGCTATATTGCCCGGTGTGAAACTCAGCCTTTTACTGAGTCCTCCACTGGGTTTTATCATTATGAACTGAAAAGTACCGGTACATGCGCACTGGCCGAAGGAGTCGCAACCATTACCCGGTCGATGAGTTTTACCAGACCACAGTAACTGCGATGAATAGCAACTTCTTTTCGTAAATAATTGAACCCAGCCTGTCACTGTGGGTCTAATTGCAGTCCGCTATCTGGCATCCGGGAAATCACTAGTTTGAGGTGAATCTTTCTGGCAACGATGAATTAATCGACAGTTTTTCATCTAACAGAACAATCTAGCGCTTCGAAACGCACTTTATGTGCGAGTGAGCCGCCGATTTGCTTGCTGAAACGGGCACCCGTTGTTAAAGTGTGCGGATATTTTTCTTCTTTATTGCAGTCACGCCAAAAACCATACCCAATAAAGGTGTGCAGGCGCATTAACAGGAACTGGCATTTCATGTTTAAAAAGCTTCGAGGCATGTTTTCCAACGACTTGTCCATCGACCTCGGAACGGCAAATACGCTCATTTACGTTAAAGATCAGGGCATCGTCCTTAATGAACCCTCTGTAGTCGCTATTCGGCAGGAACGCGCTTCCGGCCCTAAAAGTGTTGCTGCAGTCGGTGCTGAAGCCAAGCGAATGCTGGGCAGAACGCCGGGGAATATTCGTGCGATCCGACCAATGAAAGACGGCGTTATTGCCGATTTTTACGTAACCGAAAAAATGCTTCAGCACTTTATTAAGCAAGTGCACGACAATAATTTCTTAAGACCAAGCCCTCGGGTGTTGGTTTGCGTTCCCTGTGGTTCAACCCAGGTTGAACGAAGGGCGATCAAAGAATCGGCACTTGGAGCAGGTGCGCGGGAAGTATACTTAATTGACGAGCCTATGGCGGCCGCAATAGGCGCCGGGTTACCCGTTTCCGAAGCAACCGGTTCCATGGTTGTCGATATTGGTGGTGGTACTACGGAAGTGGCCATCATCTCGTTAAACGGGGTTGTTTACTCATCGTCTGTGCGCATTGGTGGTGATAAGTTTGACGAAGCGATTATTAACTACATTCGTCGTAACTTCGGCTCACTTATCGGTGAAGCAACAGCCGAGCGTATCAAGCATGAAATTGGCGCAGCTTATCCTGGCGATGAAGTTCGGGAAATTGAAGTGCGAGGCCGCAACCTGGCTGAAGGTGTTCCACGTGGGTTTATCCTGAATTCAAATGAAATTCTCGAAGCCTTACAGGAACCGCTCACCGGGATCGTTTCGGCGGTCATGGTAGCGCTGGAACAATCTCCGCCAGAGCTGGCGTCAGATATTTCTGAGCGAGGCATGGTATTAACCGGTGGTGGCGCGTTGCTTAAAGATCTTGACCGCTTACTGATGGAAGAGACCGGTATTCCTGTGGTTATTGCCGACGACCCATTAACCTGCGTAGCGCGAGGCGGTGGTAAGGCATTCGATATGATTGACCTTCACGGCGGCGACCTGTTCAGCTACGAATAAATAGGTAATCAGGCAACCGTAAGGTTGCCTTGCTGTTTTTATGGATACCATTTTTACCCGCGGCCCATCTCTTAATATTCGTCTCGCTATGGCGCTGGTGATGTCTGTTGTTTTGATTATCGCAGACCACAAATTCGACGCATTTCAGTCTTCCCGAGTTTATATGAACTCACTGATGAGCCCGCTGCAATATTTTGCCAATCTTCCCAGTGTATTGCTGGATGTAAGTTCTCAACGTTTGACCTCAAGAGCAGAACTGGTTGAGGAAAATCAGCGATTAACAAACCAGGTGCTGCTAATGAGCGAGCGCCTGCAGCGCTTTGGCGTGTTGCAGGCCGAGAACGACAAACTTCGCAAGCTTCTTCAAGCGCCGGTAAAAACGCCTACAAAAAAAATGGTGGCAGAGTTAATGGCAGTGGATAACAGTCCTTTCAGCCAGCAAATTGTTATCAATAAAGGTGCGTTGGAAGATGTTTACCTCTCTCAATCAGTACTGGACGACAAAGGCATTGTTGGGCAGGTAATGGAAGTGGGCAGTACCAACAGTCGGGTAGTGCTCATTACTGATGTGACACACGCAATACCTGTTCGTTCGGCGCGCAACGACATTCGATTTATTGCCAGTGGAACGGGTTCAATTGATGCACTCACCTTAGAGCACGTTCCACACAGTGTCGACATTGAAGAAGGCGATGTGTTGGTGAGTTCCGGGCTGGGAAATGTTTTTCCTGAGGGTTACCCTGTAGCTGTTGTTACACGGGTTGTGCGCGATGAAAGCCGCCCTTTTGCCAGTGTGTCAGCGCGCCCTTTGGCACGTCTAGACCGATTAAAATATCTGTTATTGCTCGGCAGTGATAACGGTATACAGGACAATGTCGTCGCGCCGGTGGAAGGGGAAACAAATGATTAGAACCCGTCACTATGCCATTCCTCTGTCCATACTCATTGCGCTGGTGTTGCAAATTATGCCTCTTCCAATTCAAGTTGATATCTATCGGCCTGATTGGGTTCTCATCGTGCTGGCGTACTGGACAATGGCACTGCCCCATCGAGCTAATGTAGGTGTTGCCTTCATCAGCGGCCTTGCTACCGATATACTTCTGGGCACAGCCTTAGGCATTCACAGTTTTGCCTTAAGCCTGGCAGTGTATACTTTGGCTGCCAATTATCAGCGTTTGCGCAACTACTCAGTGTGGCAGCAGGCCATTATTATTGGCCTCATTAGCGCGCTCTACCACGCGGTTTTGTTTTGGTTACAACACTTACTTACCGGGATCCCGTTCCAGCTAAATTACTTGTGGCCGGTGGCGAGTTCCATGGTGTTGTGGCCCTGGATCTTCTGGATACTTCGCAAAGTCCGCAGACAACTGAATATTAGTTAGGAGAAAGTTCATGGCAAAAGCACTGATCCTTGCGTCAGCGTCTCCTCGCCGCACCGCGCTGTTAACTCAAATGGGCTTTGTTCATCAACAATTTGCAGTGGACATCGATGAATCTCCACGACGTGAAGAAGCGCCATTAGAACTGGTAAACCGTTTGGCGACAGAGAAAGCAGTTACAGCATGGCATCGCTGGCAAGGCCCTCGTGATAACAGCGTCATTCTCGCATCGGATACACTTATTTCATTTGAAGGGAAGCCACTGGGTAAGCCAGTAGATAAAGCTGACTGTATGGACATGCTAAGTGCATTGTCGAACAAACGCCATCAGGTTCTTACCGCGGTGAGTGTGAAAGACAGCCAACAGCAAAAGACCATTCATGTATGTACCCATGTGGATTTTGCGCCTTTGTCGCAAAAAGAAATTGAGGCTTACTGGGCCACTGGAGAACCCGCGGACAAAGCTGGTAGTTATGCTATTCAGGGAATAGGCGGGCAATTTGTTAAATCTATAACCGGAAGCGCAAGTTCTGTGGTGGGGTTACCACTGTATGAAACACGCTGCTTGTTAAAAGAATTTGGAATAGAACAGTGAGTGCCGAACTACTAATTAACGTTACACCATCTGAGTCGCGGGTTGCGCTTATTGAAAACGGTATTTTGCAGGAAGTGCATGTTGAGCGGCATACCAAAAAAGGGCTGGTTGGTAATATTTATCGAGGCAAAGTCAGTCGGGTGTTACCCGGTATGCAAGCTGCATTTGTAGACATTGGGTTAGACAAGGCCGCATTTTTGCACGCCTCAGACATTGTCATCCACAATGAAGTGGCTGACGAAGTTAACAGCAGTCACATTCAAAAACAGGACATTCGGGACCTGGTAAGAGATGGACAGGATATCGTCGTTCAGGTAGTAAAAGACCCTATTGGCACAAAAGGTGCGCGCTTAACCACTGATATCACCATTCCTTCCCGCTACCTGGTATTTATGCCTAGCGTTACCCATGTAGGCGTCAGTCAGCGCATCGAGGATGAAAGCGAACGTGAACGTTTGAAAAACCTGGTTCAGGAGTATTGTGACCAGGATGGCGGATTCATTCTGCGTACCGCTGCAGAAGGTGTCAGTCAGAATGAATTATCGTCTGATGCGGCCTTCTTAAGGCGTTTGTGGAATAAAATACAGCAGCGAATGAAGCGCAAAAAATCAAATGTGCTTTATGAGGATTTGCCCTTGGCAAGACGGGTTCTGCGTGATTTTGTTGGCACTGAGCTGGATCGCATTCGCATCGACTCGAATTTGTCCTTTCAGGAACTACGGGATTTCACTGGCGAGTACGTGCCCGAATTGCAAAGCAAACTCGAATACTACAAGGGCGAGCGGCCCATCTTCGATTTGTATGATGTGGAAAATGAAGTCCAACGCGCTCTTGAACGCCGTGTAGATCTAAAGTCTGGCGGGTATCTCATTATCGATCAAACGGAAGCTATGACCACGATCGATATCAACACGGGTGCCTTTGTGGGTCACAGGAATTTAGAAGAAACCATTTTCAATACCAATATTGAAGCGACACTGGCCATTGCAAGGCAACTCAGGCTGCGAAACCTCGGGGGCATGATCCTCATTGATTTTATTGATATGTCGGAACAAGATCACAAAAGACGTGTCTTACATAGTCTGGAAGTGGCGACAAGTAAGGACAGAGCAAAGATCAATATCCATGGCTTTACCGCCCTTGGACTGATTGAAATGACACGAAAGCGGACTCGGGAAAGTCTGGAGCACACACTGTGTGGCGAATGCCCTGTGTGTAAGGGACGTGGTTCGGTGAAAACCATTGAAACTATCTGCTTCGAGATCATGCGTGAAGTAGTTAGGGTGAACCGCGCCTATGATGCGGATATGTTTGTAATTTACGCATCACCTAAAGTGGCAGATGCATTGCTGGGAGATGAATCTCATGTACTTGCGGAACTGGAAGTGTTCGTATCGAAGCAAATTAAGGTACAAACCGAGCCACTTTATAACCAGGATAAATACGACGTTGTAATGATGTAAGGTGGTGTCTGTTTTGTGAAAAAAGCAGGGGAGGTAGCAGCCTACACAATTAAGAAAGTGTGGTTGTTACTGGCAGTTTTACTGGTGCTTTTTGCTGTCATGCTTAGCGTGTTGCGCTACGCATTGCCTCACCTCGACCATAAAAAACACATACTCGAAGAATACGTCAACGGCAAGTACGGTGTGGAATTGCACATCGGCAGTGTTCAGGCGGACTGGGTGAAAGAAGGGCCCAGTGTTATTCTCAACGACGTCGTGCTGGTCAACAGCGAGTTGTCTCCTGTAGCACTGGAAATCGAACGGGTTCACATGAAAATCGATTTCTGGGAGAGTTTGCGCCTGCGTATGCTCTCATCCCACGCCTTTACACTGGATACGCTCAGTGTCGAGATTGATACTGACAGACTACACAATGCCGGTGACAGCGATTTTCCGGTTGTTGATGCATTGAAAAGCCTTTTTCTAGAGCAACTACAACGCTTTACCCTCGTTGATGGAGAAGTTGTCCTGCTGCGAGATGGGGCCCGTGAGGTCCTGCAGATCGATGCATTAAGCTGGCTTAACCAGCATGAACGCCACCAGGGGACAGGTGCAATAAGAGTTCAGGAGCTAACCAACAACTCTGCGTCTTTTATCATTGACTTAACCGGTACACCTGATGAACTGAATGGTGTGCTCTATGCCAAGGCGAAAGACCTGGACATTTCTCCCTGGGTAAAAGGCCTGTTATCTACCCATCGTCCGTTACAGGAAAGCCGTGCTAATTTTGAGGTATGGGCAGAAGTTAGTAGCGGCGAATTTAGTGCTTTTTATACACAGTTTGACGACAGTAAACTCGCATGGGGTGAGGAAGACGAACTGGTATTTAATTCCGGTATTCGCGGGGGAAGTATTCAGGCCTTACCCGTTGGTGAACACTGGCATTTTCGCGTTGATCAATTGATCTTTGAGGCCAATGATCAAAGCCTGATTACAGACCTCGTTGGTACAGTAGATGGCAAGGGTGAAATACTCGTCAATACGGTTAAGCCTGCACCGGTAAACCCCTTTCTTGTGTTGTTACCCTTGTTCACTAACGACACCGCAGACGATAATGTTCGTGAGCTAAACCCGAAAGGACAGCTTGCCACGATGCAACTGCACCTTACTGATAAGGGCGTACAACTTGCAGCAAAGCTTATCGATATCAGTTGGCAGCAGGATAAAAAGATCCCTGGCCTGGACAGCATTGATGCCGACATCTACTGGTATAAAAATCAGGGCGTTGTTCTACTTTCTGCAAACGACGCCTCACTCGACATTGATAATGTGCTTCCGGAAAACCTCAGTATTGATTCCTTAACGGGCAAAATATTTGTGTATTCCACACAAGACGACTGGGTTGTTGAAAGTCGTGAGTTACAGTTTAGCTCAGACAAGTTGTCATTTTCGCCTGCTTTTCGCTATCAAACAGGTTCTAAGGCATTGCTGGCAAGGGCTGATATTGCTCCGCGCTCGTTGGAAAATATTCAGGCGCTACTTCCAGGCCCCTTAATGGGCAAGAACACGACAGCGTTTCTGAATCGCGCGTTGACCGGGCCAGGGGAACTGACCGGTGGAACCATTCTGTGGCAAGGAAAATTAACTGATTTCCCTTTTGCTGAAAACCAAGGTGTATTTTTGGCTGAAGTTAATCTGGAAGACGCTGCGTTTAAGTTTTCAAGACGCTGGCTGCCGTTAACTGACACAGACGCTACTTTGGTTTTCAGGAATAAAGGTCTGACAATTACCAGCCCGGGTGGCGTACTAGGCGATATTCGTGTGGGTGCTATGCGAGCCAGTATCCCGGCATTGGCCAAAGGCGGTGAGCTTGTTATTGATGCTGAAGGCGAGGGTGATGCAGATGCGGTCACTTCGTTGATGTTACAAAGCAGTTTGTCTGCGTCGTTAGGCAGGTTGTTAGATAAAGATATTTTAGTGTCCGGCCCCTTAAGTGCCTCGCTAAACCTTGTTATTCCATTTGATAGTCCGAACGTCGTTGCAAAGGGGAGTGTGGAGTTGGATAACAACGACATCACTATTGCCAGCACCGATATGAATTTCTCTGCCGCAAGCGGTAACATTGCTTTCGTAAACGACGCTGTGAGCGCAGAGAAAATCACTGCCGATCTATTAGAACAGCCTGTGGAGCTGTCATTTTCTGGATATAAAGAAGAAGCGGATTATCAGGTGGATATCGGACTTTCTGGTCGCTGGGATGTAGAGCCATTACTCAGCCAGCACAATTCTGATTTCAAACAGTATCTTAGCGGTGCCACCGATTGGCAGGCAGTTGTCGATTTAACCATTCATTCTGATGGATTTACCTATGGAGCGAATCTCACCGCGCCTTTAGAAGGGGTCCATTCGGCATTGCCCCTTCCATTTACAAAAGCGGCCGACCAAACTCTGTTACTAAATATTGTTAGCGAAGGTAATCAGCAGGCGTCTACCGTAAAGGCAAGTTTAGGAGATGAGGTACGTTTTGAAGGCGTGCTGCCTCACAAGGAAAAGCAATTTTCCCGTGCCCACCTTGCCATGGGAGAAAGTGATTTTGTCGGTATGGGGATCGGATTTAGTATTTCCGCCGAATTACCTTATGTCGATACGGCAGACTGGTATAAAACTATCGAATTGTTAGTTGCCGGTATATCAGCAAACAAGGGTAATACTAAAAAGACGGCGATCTTTTCGGTACCGGAGCGTATTTTTATTACTACCGACAGCCTGGTTGTTGCTGGTCAGCAGCTTACCAATGCTCGGGTAACCGCAAAACAGCAGAACAACAATTGGATGCTGGATATCAATGCTGCTCAGGCCAGGGCTACGGTAAATTTGTACGATGACTGGCTTACCCGTGGAATAAGTATTGATGCTGATTATTTACGCTTCGATAAGTGGAAAGAAAAAACCGAAGAGCAGGCACAGCATGAGTGGAATGCGGACACATTGCCACCTGTTTATTTTCATTGTGCTCAGTGCTCGGTGCTGGAGAAAGATCTCGGCGAAGTAACCCTGGATGTGGTGAAAGCTGACCATGGCCTTGATATTCGACAACTTCGCTCGCAAAGTAAACATGGCGTTATTGCTGCAACGGGTACGTGGTTGTTTGAAGAAAACGTTAACCGCACATCGCTGGAAGGAACGGTAAAAAGTGACGATGTGGGTTTAATGCTCAAAGCCTGGGGGCTGGATAGCGGCATAAAAGATTCAGGCGCAGATGTCGAATTTTCGCTAAATTGGCAGAAGTCCCCAATGGACTTTGACCCATCGCAGGTTTCCGGAGATGTGTCCTGGTCGCTGTCCGATGGTTATCTTAGCGAGGTCAGTGACAAAGGTTCCCGAATCTTCACAGTGTTCAGTTTAAACTCTTTAGTGCGTAAGCTGAGTTTGGATTTCCGCGATGTGTTTGCAACAGGCTTTTTCTACGACGATATGAGCGGGACGTTACGCATAGATAACGGTAAAGCGTTCACTGATGACACCGTAATTGATGGAGGCGCGGGTGAGATTAATATTCGCGGGTATACGGATTTAGCGACCAGCGCGCTTAACTACAACGTAGAGTTTACGCCTAACGTAACGGGCAACTTACCTATTCTGGTGTATTTCCTGGCAACACCACCTACAGCGCTTGCTGCGCTGGCCCTTGATCAGGTACTTACCTCTGCGAAGGTAATTTCCAACGTGAATTATCGTGTTACCGGAACACTCAGTAACCCGGTATTTGATGAGGTGGGAAGAGACAGTAAAGAAGTCAGTTTACCTGCTCAGACAACACCGGCGGATCCCGCGTTAGAACCCCTTGCAGACCCTGATATGGAACGCATAAAACTGGAGATCAACAATGATTAAAGCGGTTGCGCTGCAAATGACATCAACGCCGGATATCAGCGAAAATCTGGCTTTTGTGGAACAGGCAATGTCGTCTATACCGTCTGATGACAAGATGCCGCGCTTAGTTGTCCTTCCCGAGTGTTTTGCATGCTTTGGCACCCGAGACGGCACGCTTCTTAGCGTGGCTGAAGAAGCTGGCCAGGGACAAATTCAAACTGCGCTAAGCCAGCTTGCCAAACAGTTTGGTTGTTATCTTGTAGGTGGCACCATACCGCTTAAAACTGATGATGCGTCACAGTTTACCGCGTCGTGTTTGTGCTACGGTCCTGACGGACAATTGCTGGCGGAATATCAGAAAATTCATATGTTTGACGCTGCCGTCAATGACGCTACAAAAGCCTACCGGGAGTCAAAATATACCCGACCAGGTAAAAACGTTGTCGTAATCGACACTCCAATAGGACGTATTGGCATGGCGGTGTGTTATGATGTGCGCTTTCCCGGGTTGTTCACGGCAATGGACGATGTTGACATACTGGTGTTACCGGCAGCTTTCACACAACGCACAGGCGAAGCGCACTGGACAACATTAGTCAGAGCGCGGGCTATCGAAAAACAGTGTTTTGTCGTGGGAGCAAACCAAACTGGCGTGCATCAAAACAAGCGTGAAACCTATGGACACAGTATGATTGTTTCCCCTTGGGGAGACGTTATCGCGGAAAAAACCACCGACACAGGTACTGTTATTGCAGACATCGATATAGGCGTTCGCAAAACGCTGAAAACGGACATGCCCGTGGGCGAACACAATCGATTCAGGAGTCATTTTGTTTAATAACGTGAAATCGCATTTACTGACAGACTCTGGTTTGGATCTGTCTTCATTAGAAAAAGCCCTTGGCCAGATCTACCATCATGACAATGATTATGCCGATCTATATTTCCAGTCCAGTCAGCACGAAAGTTGGGTACTGGAAGATGGCATCATTAAAGACGGTAGCTACAACATCGAGCGTGGCGTAGGTGTGCGAGCCATCAGTGGAGAAAAAACCGGCTTCGCTTATTCTGATGAAATTACCGAAGATGCGTTACTCAGTGCTTGTCGCGCAGCGAGAAGTATCGCGCCAGCTGGTGGTAAACACGAGGTGAAGAGTTTAAGCAATGGCGAGTATCAGGTTCGTTACAACGATAACAACCCGCTACTGGCTATGGAAGACGCAGAAAAGATCGCCTTGCTGAGAGCGGTAGACAGCTATATTCGCAAGAAAGAGCCTGGTATTAATCAGGTCGTTGTGAGTTTGAGTGGCGTATACGAAGAAGTGTTAGTTGCCGCTACCGACGGTACCCTTGCCACAGATATTCGCCCACTGGTGCGCTTGAATTGCTCTGTGTTAATGGAGCAGGGAGACCGAAGAGAGCGGGGCAGCGCCGGTGCCGGCGGACGTCATTCCTACGAATTTTTCTCTACAGATAAAGACGGTCGTCCGTATTATGAAACCTTGGCCGATGAAGCCCTTCACATGGCCAGAATTAACATGGAAGCGATTGCATCACCAGCAGGTACGATGCCGGTAGTATTGGGGTCAGGGTGGCCAGGAGTCTTGCTTCATGAAGCTGTAGGTCATGGCCTGGAAGGCGACTTTAACCGCAAAGGTGCATCTACCTTTAGCGGACGCATTGGTGAAAGAGTTGCTGCCAAAGGCGTTACTGTTGTTGACGACGGCACACTTCAGGATCGCCGTGGATCATTGTCAGTAGACGACGAAGGTACCCCTACTCAACACAATGTGCTCATTGAAGATGGCATTTTGAAGGGTTACATGCAAGATAAAATGAATGCGCGACTGATGGGCGTGAACCCTACCGGCAACGGACGTCGCGAGTCTTTTGCGCATTTGCCGATGCCGAGAATGACAAACACCTACATGCTGGCAGGGCAACACGACCCTCAGGAGATTATCGCGTCTATTGAAAAGGGGATTTATGCTCCCAATTTTGCAGGTGGACAGGTAGACATTACCTCGGGCAAATTTGTTTTCTCAAGTGCAGAAGCTTACCTGATAGAGAATGGAAAGATCACAGCGCCGGTAAAAGGTGCAACGCTTATTGGTAATGGGCCTGAAGTCATGCAGAAAATATCCATGATAGGCAATGACGTTGCACTGGACCGCGGTGTTGGCGTATGTGGGAAAGACGGCCAGTCGGTGCCCGTGGGTGTTGGTCAGCCAACGTTGAAAGTAGATGAGTTAACGGTAGGCGGTACAGCCTGATAGTGACACAGGCGCCATGTAAGCTAAAATTTGCATGGCGCTAACGAGAGCGTGACTAGTCTGTGTATTTTTACTCTTCGTGTATCACTTCTTTTAAATACTGAAACAGTTCTCGAAATGCTTTCGGTGCAGCATTTTTTTCCCGCTCCTTTTTGATTTGACGGTGATATTGCCGCAACTTCTGTCTGTCGAGGGTGGGGTGCGATTCGATTAAGCGCTGAATAGCATCGTCGCCTTCATTAATGATTGCTTCCCTGGCTTTCTCCAGAGCGTGAAACGCGGCATTGGTTTGTTGATGCTGATGGGCAAGCTTGTCCATTGCAGCCTCAATTTCTGCTACATCACGGCTTCGCATCAACTTACCAATAAATTGTAATTGGCGGCGGAATCCGTCTTTTTTCCTGTTGATACGCTGAGCCAACTCCACAGAGTCTTTTAGTTCCTCGTCTAGTGGAATTGTTGCCAGGTGGGCTGGAGTCAGGTTTACCAGGGCTTCGCCGAGTTTCTGAAGTTCGGCAGACTGACGCTTAAGTTCGGTTTTACTGACAAATTCAACATCATCATCCTGTTCGATGTCGTCAAATAAGTTTTCTTCTTCAGAATGATGGTTGTTCTCGCTCATTTGGCACTCATAAATGTTACACTTTAGAATCCGGTTATTGTGACATACAGACAGAAATAGCGAAACTGACTATGCAAATAGAAAAGCAAATTGCGGAAATTCAGAACATTGTTGATGACGTGCTGAAAATGGCGCTGAGTAAAGGGGCCACCCAAGCAGAAGCGAGCATGTCAAAGGTACAGGGCATTGCTGTTTCTTCTCGCATGTGCGACGTCGAGAACGTGGAGTTTAATAACGACGGCGGCTTGGGGATTAGTGTTTACGTAGGTAAACACAAAGGTAGTGCATCAACAGCTGACTTGAGTAAAGCTGGGTTGGCGCTTACGGTGGAAAAGGCCGTGGACATCGCCCGCTATACCAGTGAAGACGATTGTACCGGTTTGGCCGATAAAGAATTGATCGCCACGGAATTCCCCGATTTGGATCTCTATCATCCCATTGAACTCGACCCACAAAAAGGCATCGAAATGGCCATTGCTGCGGAACGAGCAGCAATGGAACATGATAAGCGTATTACCAATTCTGATGGCGCTTCTTACAATGCCAATTTAGGTATGCGGGTTTACGGCAACACCCATGGCATTAATGCCGGGTACCCCTCCAGCCGGTACAGTTTAAGTTGCATGATGATAGGTGCCCAGGACGGTGATATGCAGCGTGACTATGCCTATACGGTAAACCGCATACCATCTTTGCTTAAAGGTGCTGAAGAGGTAGGGCGTGAAGCCGCAGAAGCAACAGTGGCCCGGTTGGGCGCGCGTAAACTGGCTACCGGGAAGGTGCCTGTTATGTTACACAAAGACGTTGCCAGCTCATTGTTCGGGCACTACGTCAGTGCTATCAGTGGCGGTAGTTTGTATCGTCGCTCGTCATTCTTACTCGATAAGCTCGGCGAGCAGATATTTCCCCAATGGTTGAATATTGAAGAAAAGCCTCACCTTAAGGCTGGTCTGGCTAGCTCAAGCTTCGATGCTGAAGGCGTTGCCACCAAAGACATGACCATTGTTGAAGATGGTCTGTTATCTCATTATTTGTACACAACCTATTCCGCCAGAAAGCTCGGTGTAATTTCCAATGGTCACGCGGGTGGCATTCACAACTGGATCATCGGTGATACTGGTCATAGTGATGCACAAATGCTGCAGGAAATGGGGACAGGGTTGTTGGTAACAGAGCTCATGGGTCAGGGCGTTAACACTGTTACCGGTGATTACTCCCGCGGAGCCGCCGGTTTCTGGGTTGAGAATGGTGTTATTCAGTACCCGGTTCACGAGGTCACGATAGCGGGTAACTTAAAAGACATGTTTATGAATATTCAGGCCATAGGTGCAGAGCGGGAACTTCGCGGTGGTGTACAAACCGGCTCGGTGCTGATTGGCGAAATGCATATAGCCGGTAGTTAACGGCA
Organism: Alteromonas sp. AWQ4_252; assembly: GCF_056158205.1. Classification (NCBI taxonomy): domain Bacteria; kingdom Pseudomonadati; phylum Pseudomonadota; class Gammaproteobacteria; order Alteromonadales; family Alteromonadaceae; genus Alteromonas; species Alteromonas sp. AWQ4_252. Next base: position 1,177,087 of record NZ_JBSWSV010000001.1, read on the forward strand.
ACATAAAAAAACGCAGCGTAAAGCTGCGTTTTTTGTTTTTGTACTCAGGATGTAGCAGGTTTAGCTATCTACAGAGCCGCAAAAACGGTAGCCTTCGCCGTGGATAGTCACAATCAACTCTTCATCACTTGGCTCAGACTCGAAGTGTTTGCGAATACGACGAATAGTAACGTCTACCGTTCTGTCATTCGGACGGAGTTCGCGACCAGTCATTTCCATAATGAGCTGTTCCCGTGTCAGGATCTTGCCAGGGTTGCTCAAGAACAGATGCAAAGCGCGGAATTCTGAACGGGGCAGTCTGAATTCATTATTGCTGGGCGATATTAATGAGCGGCTGTCGCCGTCCAATGTCCAGCCGTTAAAGCTAACGCGGCTTGGCAAGTCATCATCTTCTGCTGAATTGGTAGTGCGCGCTAACAGGTTACGGGCGCGAATTGTCAGTTCCCGTGGATTAAATGGCTTAGTCAGATAGTCATCTGCACCAATTTCAAGGCCAAGAATACGATCGACGTCGTTGTCTCTGCCAGTAAGGAATATTAAGCCGATATTCTTACGGTCACGTACTTCACGTGCCAGAATTAACCCATTTTTACCTGGGAGGTTAATATCCATTATCACCAGATTGATAGAGTGGTTTTCAAAAAAGTCATGCATTTGACCGCCGTCTTCGGCTTCGAACACATTATAGCCTTCCGCTTCAAACAAACTCTTCAGCGTGGTCCTGGTGACCATTTCATCTTCAACAATTAATATATTTGGCGTCTGCATGGTGTTTTACACTCTTCTACAATCGATTAAGCTAGCTTCTGACAAATTACACTACCCGAACGTATTTTGTAAGTTCTTTCGAATAACTTGTCTACGGTATAAGGATTTGTACAAAAATTACAAGGGGTTATTCACTATTTAACGGTAAATTACCTGATTCGGCCCTTTCTACAGGGAAAATGATGACGAACTCCACACCATTTTGCTCTTCACTGGTGATAGTAATGGTCCCGTTTAGTGCTTGGGTTACCAGGTTATACACCAAATGCATACCCAACCCTGAACCACCTTGCCCTCTTTTGGTTGTTACGAACGGGTCAAAAATCCGCTTGCGAATATCGCTGGAGATCCCCTTGCCGTTATCTCTATATGTTAGTTTTAGCTTAGCGGGAGGAATTAATTCCGCAACAATATCTATCTCTCCGCTCTCTTTTCCCTCAAATCCGTGAATTACTGAATTCATTATCAGGTTGATCAGAATTTGATTGATGGGTCCGGCTTTACTGTTAACCACAAGTGTGGGGTCGCACGTCACGTTAATTACGTGATTGTGTTTTTTCAGCCGCGGACGCAATGACAACAGTATCTCATTAACCAGCTGTTCAACGCAAAATGTACGGTTGTTTTCACTGGATTGATCTACCGCGACTTGTTTAAAGCTGGAAATAAGTTCCGCTGCCCGGTTCAGGTTCCTGTAGATAATATTCAGGTTTTCCTGACTTTCACTCATAAACCGTGACATTGTACTGGCTTTTAATGTTTTACTCTCGAACTCTTTTTGAATAATCGCTAATTTGTCTAACATCATCGTTGAAGCAGTGACACCGAGGCCGATTGGCGTATTAACTTCGTGGGCTACGCCTGCAACCATGTCACCCAGAGACGCCATTTTTTCATTTTGCACCATTTGTCGCTGAAACTGGTGCAGTTTCTCTAATGTCTGAATAAGCTCCTGGTTGGCATCCCTCAACGCAAGGGTGCGCTGGCTTACCATATCCTCCAGAGAAGTATTGAGCTTGCGGAGCTGTTCTTCTGCGAGTTTTTGCTTTTGCATGTACTCCTGAATGCGGCTGAGCATGACATTGATGGCATCTGACAATATGGCCAATTCATTAAATTTAGTGGGGCGAGCACGAGATGCATAATCCCGTTGCCTGGAGGTTTTGTTCAGAAACTCACCTAAGCTTTTAATCGGAGAAGTAAGCAGGTCCTGGAGTTTCCATGTAACTATGAAGCTAAGAAACATCATAATAATAGTAACAGCCATATGGTTTATAACGAGTTGTCGTATAACCGTTTTGTAGGGTTCTATCGTCGATTGAATAAAAACATAACCGGCAGTGGTGCCGCGATCACTGACTACTGCTCTTGAAACCTCAATAGTGTTTTCAGTTAGTACAGGTTGAAAATAATTGGTAATCGTTTGGCTGTGAGATGCGGTTTGGGTTTCACCCTCGCGGGTATAATTGCTCACTTGCTGTACTTCAAATGTACTTACTTGCCGGTAAACATGAGCGTTTAACACAGATGGTGAAGCCTTGAGAGATTTTAATTTACGATTGATGGCGTATTTTGAATTTTGTACATCCGGGTTATCGAGCTCACTGCCAACAGATGCGGCAAGGAGCTCTGCTGTTGTAATCACCTCATTACGTAATGTCTTTTCATAAAAAGTGATTTGTGAATAAATGGAAAAGCAGGCAGGAATGATAAGTGCCAGAGCAGTGACAGACATCACCGCCCACAAAAACAAACTGCGTATCGAAAGCTGCACTGGAGCTGAATTCATGGTATTCCGTTTCGCGCCATTCCTATGAGTAAATAGTGGCTTATGTTTGCGGAAAAATAAAGCAAGCAGCTTATTTATTGTTTGTTTGTCACCATTTCTCTATACAAGACCCGATACTTTTCAGCTGCGGCATCCCAGGTAAAGCGGGTTTTCATGCCGCGGATCTGCATTTGTCGGAATCGGTTTGGGTGTTCGTGATAAAACAACAAAGCCCGACGGATACAATTGAGAAGCGCATTGGGAGAGGGGGCGTCAAATACAAACCCGGTAGAAGTCTCCGGCGCTTGTGCACAATCTAGCACCGTGTCTTTCAACCCCCCCACAGATCGAACAATAGGAATGGTGCCGTAGGCCAAACTGTACATCTGGTTGAGACCACAAGGCTCAAATTGGGATGGCATTAAAAAGAAGTCGGCACCGGCTTCAACCAGGTGAGCATGCTCAATACTGAAGCCATTGATAAATGCAAACTGAGTTGGGTGGTGCTGAGCAAACTCATCTAAGTCCATGCACACGCCCGGGTCGCCTGTACCAACGATAACGATTTGCAGGTTGTGTTGAAGCAAGTCGTCCAAAATGGGTACGATATAACCAAAGCCCTTTTGTTCGGTTAAACGACACACCATTCCAATAACCGGAACATCGGGTTGTTGGGGTAAGTTACTGGCCTTTTGTAGCGCTTTTTTACTTACCTTTTTGAGATGAAGCGTATCAACAGAATAGTTTTCGGGCAGAAATGCATCGTCCTCGGGGTTCCACTGTCCGTAATCACAACCATTGAGAATACCGCTTAAATCGTCTTTGCGAAGCATCAATCTGTCGTGCAACCCATGTGAGCCTAAATTGGTGAGAAGCTCCTGAGCATAGTTCGGGCTAACGGTGGTAATTTTCGTGGCGAACTGAATGCCGGATTGCAGCATGTTGATATAGCCGCCATGAACATGATGCAAAATGGCAGGGTGGTGCCTGAGAAACGGGATCTCAGCTAGCTTGTGCACGCCCTGAAATGCGGCATTGTGAATAGTAAATACCGTTTTTGTGTCGGCAAAGTAGCCACTTTGTTCGTGAACCAGTAAAAAAGGTAGCATTGCCGTGTGCCAGTCATGACAGTGGATCAGATCGGGCTGAATGCCTAATGCCTGTATAGCATGTAACACAGCGCCGGAAAAAAAGCTGAAACGTTCAGCGTTGTCGGCATAGGCTTCATATTGGTTGCTATAAAGACCGTCGCGATTAAAGTATTCCGGGTGGTCGATAAAATAAACTGTGAGGCCGTTCCAACTGAGCTGCTTAATGTTGTAGTGGTATACTTTGCTTTCAGCAAACAGGGTTTGTTGGCTACAAGCGTCGGCTAGCTTGTATTCGTCGGCAATGGCTTTGTAATAGGGCATGAACAACACCACATCCTCGCCGGCGTCGCGCAAGGCAAGTGAGAGCGCCTTGCCTACATCAGCCAGACCACCAGTTTTAACCAGGTCTTCTACTTCAGAAATTGCAAAAACAATGTTCAACGTTCAGTCTCCAGTTGTTTTAACCACCGCGTAGCCGGTATGGTTGTGGTTCGGTTTGGCACGCCTGCCTCATCAATTATTTGTGAATACTTCTGTACAGGGAAAACTTAGTGTCTTGTGCCACCGTGTGTGTTTGCGCGAATACATCACCAAGTAAGCCAGGGTAGGGCAGGAATCGGTTGGCTACCAGTTGTAAGCTGCCCCCATTTTTTAAACGATGTTTACTGTCTTCGATAAATCGTCGGGTAACAGTGTAATCGGTTTTTACACCGGTATGAAATGGCGGATTAGTGGTAATGTGGTTAAAGCGCTTCTCTACACCGTGTAAGCCGTTTGCTGCAATCAGTGCAGCAGCCTGATTGTTCGCCGACAGGGTTCTGGCAGCACAAAAAAGGGCCAGAGCACTGACGTCCAGCATGGTTATGGCTACATGTGGGAATTGCTTCAATAAAAAAGCACCGATCACGCCAGCACCACAGGCGAAATCCAGAACGTCACCACGCAGCTGGTCAGACCCTTTTTCCAGTAACAGTCGAGTGCCTTCATCAAGCTCTCCATGACTAAATACGCCTGGCATAGAGACAACGTCCCAGGCTATTCCTGCGGCTTCGTAAGTGTACGTATCCAGCCATTGTAAGACGGAAAAAGCATCGGCACCCGCTGTCGGGAGAACGGTGATCAGGCTACAGTGCCTGGCTGAATCCACTTTCTGATGAGGACCAGTATTTTCCAGTAACTTATTGACGCTTTTAATACCGCCTTTATTCTCACCAACAATGTGCAATCTACCGCCTTCAGCAAGGGCACTATGAGCCATGGCAATCAGCATCTGCATGTGGGCTTTTGACTTGGGTAAATAAATGAGAATGTCAGTATAGTTGTCGGTGTCGTCAATGAAGGGCGCAAACGTGTGTAGGTGTCTGCCTATTCGTTGCGTTATTTTGAAACCGTGCTCTCTTGTGCTTACGTCTCTGCTATCAAATTCGCAAGATGGAATAACCTTAACGGATTCAATGAATACATCGGCATACTGATACAAAAACGTGGCATCGGTATTGGGGATTAAATCGGAAAAATAGGCATCGGCGGGGTTGATAATCAACCACCGTCCTTCCTCAAAAAGCTCAAGATTGCGTTCCAGCAACTGACTCTGTGGGCTTAGCATAACTGCAGTTCCATTAAGTTATTATGTACGTTGGTAAATTAAATCCCATACACCATGCCCTAGTTTTTGTCCGCGCACTTCAAATTTCGTCGTGGGGCGGTAATCGGGGCGCGGTACATAATTTCCAGCTTCGGCGGTATTTGAATAGCCAGGCGCAGCATTCATTACATCTGCCATGTGTTCAGCATAGGGCTCCCAGTCGGTAGCCATGTGAAATTTACCACCAATAGTCAGTTTTTGTCTCACCATTTCAGCAAACTCAGGTTGCACAATTCGACGTTTGTGATGACGCTTTTTGTGCCACGGGTCGGGGAAGTACAACTGCACCCGGGTTAATGATCCATCGGGAATCATCTTTTTGAATACTTCGACGGCATCGTATTCCATTACCCGTAGATTCGTTAGCTGCCGCTCTCCCGCATCTGCAAGGCAGGCTCCCACGCCGGGGCGATGAACTTCAATGCCGAGAAAGTTTAATTCCGGGCTTTGTGCTGCCATTTCAACAAGAGATTTACCCATGCCGAAGCCAATTTCCAGAACAACAGGAGCGTCGCGGCCAAACAATGTAGCTAAATCCAGCATAGACTCCTGAAACTCGACACCCATGGTTGGCCAGTAGCTTTCCAGTGCCTTAGCCTGACCATTAGTTAGCCTGCCTTCGCGTTTTACGAAGCTGCGTACTTTACTGATATATACGCCAGCGGCTTCCGCTTCCTGTTGATTCTTGTATTGACCCATTTTATTGCCTGATGTTGCTTGTACAGATAAGTCGCTGAGCGTCAGCGACCTGATAGATTGGGGCGGCATTATGCCCGTCGAACTTATGATTGCAAAATACTTTGAACAATAATACTGCAATTCTTAAAGATTAGGGTAGTCACTGAAGAATGTCAGCCAACAGCCTGGCAACTTCTTCCGGACGTTCCAGCAAGCACATGTGCCCTGCATCGGAAATAACAGTAAGGGTAGAACCTGATATGGCCTTGTGTGCTTTGTGCAGGGTGTCCTGGGGTACAACCATATCTTCGCCGGCTCCGATAATGTGAACCGGAAAAGGGGCTTTATTCAGCAAAGGTACCAGCGATTCCCGTGGTGTTGTTGCTTGGGTATGAGCAATGAGAGTGGCGGCGCCAAGATCCCGGCCCATTGCCGTCACCACTCCGGCAACGTGCTCACTTTGCAAATGACTGGGGCGAATAAAACGCGACAAGTATGCGGATTTTTGCGGGTGAAACTGCCCTTTTTTTAGCATCGCTAATAATTGCTGGCGTCTGGATATTTCGTCTTTGCTAAGACCATAAGGGGAGCATCCAATCAATGTCAGCGACGCCACTTTTTCAGGGTTTTCGGTAGCCCAGCGGGCGGCAATGTATCCTCCCATGGAAAACCCAATTACATTCACCTTCTCGCCATCCAGCAACCTATCATCCGTTAACGACAACATATCCTTTAGTGATGTGGCCCACTGTAGAGGAACGTAACGACGCTGGGAAATAGACAGAGTTTTCCACACCGGTAGCCAAACGCGTTCATCACAAAGCGTTCCCGGTAAAAACAGACAAGGCAACGACACAATAACAACCCCGAGGTTTAGTAACAAAGCAAGCATGGTATCATATTGGGGTTGCAGGCTTATGAAATATACAAATGACTTCAGGTTTTAGTGACCGCGTATTGGCGTGGTTCGATTTACACGGGCGGAAAACGCTGCCCTGGCAAGAAACAATTACCCCCTACGGGGTTTGGGTGTCTGAAATCATGCTTCAGCAAACCCAGGTAACCACAGTTATCCCATATTACCAGCGCTTTATGAAAAGTTTCCCAACCGTTCATGCCCTTGCTGCAGCCCCTCAGGATGCTGTACTCGATCATTGGACAGGGCTGGGTTATTACGCCAGGGCAAGAAATTTACACAAAGCGGCCGTGATTATCTGTGAGCAACACAATGGTGTGTTCCCTCAGGTTATGGAAGACGTGGTTTCATTGCCGGGAATAGGGCGCTCTACTGCTGGTGCTGTGTTGTCTATTGCCTGTGGTCAAAATCATGCCATTTTAGATGGTAATGTAAAACGGGTACTGGCCCGCTACTACGCCGTTGAAGGCTGGCCGGGGCAAAAAACAGTAGAGAACCAGCTTTGGGCTTACGCTGAAACCAATACACCGACTGAAAGGTGTAATCATTACACCCAGGCGATGATGGATTTAGGCGCTATGGTGTGTACCCGCAGTAAGCCCCGTTGTGACGATTGCCCGGTGCAGTCAGATTGCCTGGCCTATGCTCAGGGTCGTCAAGCGGACTTCCCTGGGAAAAAGCCTAAGAAGACTTTGCCAGTGAAGAAAACCAATATGATAGCTGTACTGTATCAAGGCAGTATTTTAATGGCCCAGCGCCCACCTACGGGTTTATGGGGCGGATTATTTGGTTTTATAGAAGCCGATGACGATGTTCAGGCAGTCGTTGATACATTGCCACTTACGCAGGCAGAAATTAAAACGCTAACTGCATTTCGCCATACATTCAGTCATTTTCATCTGGATATTTCACCGTATTTGGTCATTGCCGATGACATCAACAGTAAAGCTGTAGCAGAAAATAATTATCGCTGGTTTCAGTTATTCGAGCCTCTGGGTGTAGGTACTGCAGCGCCGACACAGAAAATTATCTCACAAATCAAACAAATCATTTAAACTGGTGGCCTTACCGAAGGAGGCACATATGAGCAGACAAGTTTTTTGTCAGCACCTTAAGAAAGAAGCTGACGGGCTGGATTTCCAGCTTTACCCGGGTGAACTGGGCAAGCGTATTTACGACAATATATCTAAAGAAGCCTTCGCTGAATGGCAGAAAAAGCAAACCATGCTGATCAACGAAAAAAAACTTAATATGATGGCACCTTCTGACAGACAGTTTCTGGAAGAACAAATGGTAGCCTTTTTGTTCGAGGGCAAAGAGCCCACCATCGAAGGGTATGTACCACCGCCAAAGTAAATGAGTACTTTTAGCGATTTAACCCTGAAAAACGGTTAAAATACCCACGCAGGTGAGTGTTTTTTCGCTAATTTGCACAAAGTGTGCGCAATTGAAAAAAATTACAAGAAAAACGGTTGACTTGTTACGCGGAAATCCGTTTAATACGCACCCACGGCGCAACAGGCACTAAACGCCTGCATCGCTAACCAGATTTGCCTCGATAGCTCAGTTGGTAGAGCAGCGGATTGAAAATCCGCGTGTCCCTGGTTCGATCCCGGGTCGAGGCACCATTATTGGAACCTGATAGTTTATTGAAAACTATCAGGTTTTTCCATTTTTAGGCCTTGTCTTTTTTTGATTTTCAATCCGTTGATTTCCACAAAGTGTGACGTTTTTTTTGTCACAGCCCGTTTTTGTGACAAGATCATCAGAATCTTTTGTCACAATGTTATTGGCTTGCTGTAACAAATATCCCAGCGACGGATGCGTGTAACGCTGAACCATTTCCAGTGTTTTCCAGCCCCCTAATTCTTTAATAGCCAATAGGTCGGTGCCACTCTCAGCATGGCGTGATGCCCAATTATGACGTAAGTCGTGAAAACGCAGCCCATCTAGACCAGCAGTTAGATGCCAGATCGCGAAAATACACAGTCATGGATTCGTAGCACTTTTGATAAGTCACACCATGAACTTATTAACAACAAATACAATTCGCAGCTATTGGCATTGCTTGATTTGGATAATACTGAACCAGGCTTTAAGCAAATTAATAACGTTACAGCAAAGCTTCAAGACAAAGCATTATGCCGATACCAAGCCACGCTGCTGCGAAAATATTGTAATGAACCGCAGCGATACCTGAGATTAGACTGCGATCAAATCACACTGACAGTGAGGTGTTCAAAGAAGTATATCGAATCACTACAAAAAACCATTGGTGTTGAAAGTAAGCCTCGCTTTTATAAAGCAGCTACAGCGGCAAAACCTGCAGACTTCACAGTTTATCCTACCTCAACCTACGAACTCAATGGTGGATACTCTGGGCCTGTTTACGGCAAACCATTTTATTCACATGGATACGAGCTTCGGTTCAGCGGTGATACTTATAAGTCGGTATTCTTATATCTAGAGGGGAACACAAAGAAGGCCGGTAAGTATTCACTACGGTTGACATTTAATCCGAACAAGCTAACACGGGATGAAATAAAGCAGGCGCTAATGCATATTCAAAAAAGGATTGGTGGTGAATATCGTTATAAACAATTGTTCAGTAAGGCAAAGGTCACCAGAATCGATTTCGGTGTTTTATTACCTGGTATCACATCAGCGTTTATACAGGCGTACAGATATAACGCTAAATCTATAAAGTCGGATTGTATACCGTTCGGTGAACAACGAGTTGCAGAAACTACTTATCTAGGCAGTAGGTTTAACGCTAGTCACTGTATCGTTTATGAAAAGCTACTGAAGGAAAGAAAGTGGTATCCTGAAGTGTCGGAATTGTTGGGGCAGTTGGCTATCACTACCCGTATAGAGTTTCGACACTTACCTAACCGTGAAGGCTATGATTCTGATTTAATTGATTTGGCTAAGTTTCCGTCAAGGCTTAAACAAGTCAGGATCATATCACCTAAGTACTTTTACCTCTTGAGCGATGACATGTTGCAAACAATGCTTACCGACAAGCGACAAGTAAGTGTAAAAAAAGGAGACAACTAGTACGCAAAATGCTTAAACATCACGACCAAAAGTTAACCGTAAACAAGATTGACCAGGACTGGTTGGTAAAAGAACAAGAGAACTTAGCCAATACGCTAGCCAGTTTAATTTTGAATTCAAGCAAATGAGGTGATATTCGTAGCAAAGTATTTGAATTCCGGTTAACTCTTTGTTTAAGTTGCGTTACTCTATCGGAGAAACAGCAATCCAATACCTATAAGGATGTATATGACTGGTACCATGCGTTTAATTGTTACTAGAAAATTCCACCAGAAAGCTGAAGACACTGGAATTGTGCAGCTCCTTTGTTGCCTCGATGAATTCGATAATATAATTCCAATAGATATCAAACAATTTCCTTCAGGTTTAATATGGATATCAAAAGGTTATGACAGTGTTGAGCAAGAATTTCTACAAGATGAACCTTTCATTCTCGATTTTTACGGAAAAATTGATAAAGAAAAAGATGAAATAAATGCACATGCGAATATCGCTGAACACTGGTCTTTAGGAAAACATGCAAAAAAATTAGACTCGGAAAAATTAATTCCAGTCATAAAAAGCGATTTGCCGGACAAGAGCACGGGGTTGTTAAAATATACACAGCAATCTATTCCAAGTAAGCAGTTTTATATTGAAAATGATTCATTTTTATATGGACCATTTACTGCGGCGCCTGCTGATGACGAAGTATATGTAACACCGTCGCAATGTCTTCCACTCGGATTGAATACTAACTTTGTGGCAAAGGTCTCTGCTGTAGAGCTCGCAGAGCATAGTATCTATATTCCCATTACAGACAATACAGATTTTCCATTTGAAGCGTTTATTTCGTCACATAAAGATATTTCGAGTCGACTAGGAAAAAATATCGAACAGATTGACTATATCAATGATGCACAGTTGGTAACCTATTTTTCGAAATTCAGATTTGGTTCATCAACGGGGAAGTTGAGTAGAAAATCAGCAGAGCAGTTGAAACAGGCTATTAGTCAAGAAGCAAAGAAAAACTATAAATTAAATGATGATGAAAGATTGAGTCGCATTAAAAGTATACTTGATACATATCTTTCAGATAATGATCTTGGTAAAGAGGTTGTTGATAACTGGTTATCGAGTAGCGATGGTAAAGTTTTTTTAAAAAACCTTATTACGGAAAATCCTGAAAAATTTGAATCACAAACAAGCGCATTAAAAACACAAAAAAATCAATTTGAAGATGAAATATCATCTTTGAGGCTGGAAAAGTCTGAATTAGAAAAAGAAATTACTCTTGTTAAAGGGCGAGTCGCACAAGAACAAGAAAATGCGAAACAAGAAATACAGAAAATACATCAGCAAACTCGCGAGCAGCTAGAGAGTGAACGAAAGAAAGTTATTGCAGACCTTGAGCAAGCTATATCAGAAAAAGAAAATAATCTTAAGAAATTGAATGAACAAGTAGATAATGAGTCTACTAGACTAAAAGATATTACTAAGATAAATGATCTAGAAAGTGAAAAGGAATATTTAGAGAGAAGAAAAAATGAGCTACAAGATGCAGTAAGAGAGCAAGAAAAATTACTTAATAGTCCTGACATCGCTCGTGAAGTCGTCAAACAGAATACAATATTAGGTCTTCTGCAAGGGCGCGATTTTTCAAGACAAAGTGAAAACCTTACATATACCCCACCCACTTTTCATGAGCAGCCTATAGGTAACGGTGATTCGCTGATACAGTACTTTGTGAACTGTTTTGATGATGGTGGTCGCTCCTTCAGCTTTGAAGAGATGGCAAATCTCCTCATTACTATCCAGCAATCATTTATGATTGTACTGAAGGGATTGCCTGGAGCAGGTAAAACGTCAACAGCGATAAGACTTGCAGAAGCCCTTTGGCTTAACAAAACAGTAAGCCAATTTGATAACTTTTTGAATATACCTGTAAGTCGAGGCTGGGTTTCAGGAAGAGACTTTATAGGTTTCTTTAATGCGTTGAAAGGTAATTATCAGCCAGCCAAAACAGGACTTTTTCAGTTTTTAGCTCAAGGTAACCTAAAAGACGCTGAGAAAGCGATGAGGCTAGTGTTACTTGATGAAGCTAATTTATCTCCCATAGAACATTATATGTCAGATTTCCTAGGCCTTTTTGATAGTGAAGGTCGGAATCGTCCGATTGATACTGGTAACACTAATACTAAAAAAAGGTATTTAGACGTCCCTCAGAATCTAAGATTTATAGCGACGATAAATAATGATGCAACGACAGAAATGTTATCGCCTAGGTTGTGCGATAGAGTTCCTATTATTTCAATGGACTTACAGGATTATCAGAGCATTAAGAGCTCTGCCGCAAGTGACATTAACGGCTCAATAAAATATGAACATTTAGAAAAGTACTTTGGAAAAATTAGTAGCGATGATGGTTACGAAGACGTTCCAGCTAAAATTCAACAGTTAATTAATATTTTTGAAGATACGAATAGAGAGTTCGGACAAAATATTCGTGTGAGTAAGCGAAAAATTAATTCCATACAAGCATATTTTAAGCGAACTAACGAGTATATGGATGAAACAACAGCCGTTGACTTTGCTGTATCACAGTACATGCTGCCATCTATTACAGGATTCGGGCCCGATTTCAAAAAAAGGATAGAGAAAATCTTAGATCAGTCACAGCGCTCAGGCTTAAATCGAACTAGTGAAATCTTAGAGTCAATACTAGTTACTGGTGATGCGCACGTTGGAAGTTTCAGTTATTTTTAAGGAATATTAATGAAACTCCAACTTGAGATATTAGCAGGAAGAAGAAAGGGAGAAGTAATAAATGTTGCGCAAACTAGGCACTTAAATAACCTTCTCCCGTATATATTGGAAACAGATCCGTTCAGAATCGTACTCTCTTCGCCTGAATGGATTGATAACCCTACTTTGTTACTGGAAGACGCTGAAATAAATTTAAGACCAGATCAAGGGCGGCACGGCGATTACTATTATTACGCTGATCCTGTATATAAAGATGGCAGACCACAGTCACTTTTTTACAACTATTTTGGTATAGCAACCTTCTATTTACGGTTTGGGTTAAATAGTAGCGTTGAATTATCTGAACTCGGCCAGATAGAAGTCCTTGCAAGAAAGGCCACAGCAGCTCAGATCGAATCAATGATCAGTTTTATTCTCTCTACTGATGAGTCTGAGTTATTGAATTCGCGAGGTGCGACTAGAAGAGGGGCTGATGTATCTCCCGACTTCAGCGACACCCCATCCAGATTGCTTGAAAAGCTTGAGAGTAATATACAAGTTTTAGAGGAACATATTGCTTTTATTGTCAATAGACCAATTATTGCTTTAGATACAAAGCTAAAAACGATCCATCATAATCCTTATATTGATATTGAAGAGCAGGGAATATCTTGGTTAGCCGAAAATGTTTCCGTATTTGAGCAGAGTACTGACCCTGACTCGACCTTGTTAGAATGGTATGGTTCGTCGCTCGCTCCTAAGTATGTTCAAACATCAGTAATCTATGAAAGTGCAGATGTTTATGAAAATCAGATAATTATTGGTTATATTGATAGCTTACTAGGCTTTTTACAGGAAATATTAAAAGAGACTCAAAATACAAAACAGACACGTCCATCACTTAATACTTATAATGGTTACGTAAGTTTTTTTGGTTCTGTAGCAGAAAAGTTACTTAAAAATATGATGCCTGAGAAGCAACGGGTATTCATCAATCAAAGAAAACTTATGAAAATTAGAGCTGTTCTTCAGAACAAGCTGAATATTTCAAAGAGCGATAGCACGCTACCTAAATTCACCCCTAAAGTAAGGACTAATCGAGTCTATTCGTTGATTTTTCGTTCTATTATTGATTGGTACAAAGGTTCTATAATTAATTGGGAATCTAGGAAGTTACTCATAGCAATTGATAATGTTCCTAAGCTTTTCGAGTTATATACAATTTTATTAGTGCGGAAATGGTGCCAAACCAATGGTGTGTCAGTGGATCGGTCATCGACCTGCTCATGGGAAGGGAACCTGTTTGATTACAAAGCTCGTCTTTATTATGAGCCTATTTTCTGGGCTAGTGGGCATATTAATAACAATACTTCAACTTCAATATTCAATACACAAATTAAAACCGTAAACGAGTCAATTAATGACAATCCAACTCGTGTTAGACGAGGAGAATATCAACAACGTTGCCCTGATATAGTTTTGGAGTTAGAAAATAGTAATGGGGTAAGAAAATTATTAATCTTCGATGCAAAATACACAAATCCAGATTTGGCTTATGGGACCTATCTAAATGACTGCGTAATAAAATACGTTCATGGAATAGGAGCTATTGATAATCCGAGTATTACCCATTCTATGATTATCTTATTTCCTGGGAATGACATTGAAAATAGCTTTTTGGATTTTCACATGCACCCATTTTCTTTATTCGGAGACAGTCCTCAAAAACCAATACTTGGGGCATTGGGTCTTTCTTTGAAAGATGATAACTCTAAGGTGTTAAGCGATCTTGATGCGGTTATAACGAAAACTATTGATCTGATAGACTAATTTTTTGGTATTTAGTGAAATAACTAGGTAAGTTTAATTAGCATTAGTCTGGTCAGAACGTAAGGGCTTTTGGTATTGCACACTGTTTTTCATAGAACTGTTTAATTGGTGACGTTAATAAGCATTAAGGTGTGGTCAGAACGCAAGGGTTGATATATCCACAATATTAGATTTGAATTAATCTTTGTCTAAAAGTTGAATTGCAATTCCGCTATTTGGTAGTAACCAAGAGTCATATTTTTTACAATAGCACCCATTGGAATCTACAACTTCTTGGATGTTAGATTGTGAAAAACCAAAGTAGTCGACCTTTAGTTGATAATTGTTTGGGTATACTACTGAAAAAGTAAGACCATGGGTTAGGGTGCCCATAATCCAAGAGAGGTATTCTTTCGAACTTGATTCGTAAGTAACAGTTACTTTGACAGACAGACTTTCGCATAATTTTTGGAATTATCTTAAGTCTGCAAAAAATCCATATATAGGTGTTTTTTCGTCAAATTCAGTTAAATTAATATCTAACATGACCGTGGTCTATATTAAAATATTTTCCAGTCTAATTAAAGCGAAATTAATTTTGGATATATGATATGTAGTACAAAAGGTCATGTTAATGGTTTGCTAATGCTCTTTAATTTTTTGTAGAGATTTTTATAGTAATCTACCTTTCCTCTTTCCCACAAAATCATAGAGTCAATTTCGATTTTTCTAGAGTTTTTGGTACTGCCACTTTTAAATTTCTTTATTGCTTTAATTCTCTTGGTTTCAAAGCATATATTCTGATTTCTGCATTTCAATAGCAAGAAGTCAAGCTCCTTGAGAGGTATATTCTCATCTTTAAATTTGTTGGATTTTGAAATTTCTTCCAGAAGAATGTAACACAAATTAACATTTGCTAGTCTACTTTTTTCTATTAAATCTATTAATAATCGGGACTGAGTTTTATAGGACTGCTCATCTTTATAAAGAAAAATTTTTGTGCATCTGGAACGGCCAAATGTAAACCAATCAATCAACGCATTTATAATTTCATTTCTTTCGAACTCATATCTAGATTTTTCAGCAGAGTTGACACCGTCACAACGACTTATTTTCATATCTAAAGTATTAATTTCATTTTCTATTAAGTTGAAATCTAAGATATTAACGACAGAAAATAATTCATTGCTTGTGTTACTGTGGAAGATTTTTTTGACAGCAGTAACACTATCTCTACAAAATCCCATGCCTGATCTATCTAAAGGAAGGTCGAAAATGTCAGACTCTGAAATTTCACGTATTGATTCGTTGAAATTAGAGTTTAATAAACCATATCGAGCAGCGAAAATTCTATCTGTGGCAGGCCTGTAATGTGTCGTAAAATACTCTTTTTGATAGAATATGAAGTTGCCCGTGGCCGATTTTGAAATAAGAGATTTGATAGCATAGAAAATTTCGGGAGTTTCAGACTTTGTATTAGTGGTGCTTTCGTCAATTAATTTTAGCGTTTCTATGAAGTCATCCTTATGCAATATTTCAAGTTTAACGGATGCGCGTGATGGAACATATCTAAATTGAATGTCAAATAATCCATGATTTAAATAAATATATATGGCTCGATTGAAAAAATAGAACCTTTTAGACTTTGATAACTTTAGTCTAAAGGAATAAGTCGTTGTATTTTCGTCTGAACTTGAGGTTATTCTCTGTCTATCTAGGATTTTCTCTTTGTTTTGTAATTCTATGTCAGCCTCTATTTCTATTTTTTTTAGTTTCTTAAGAAGGGATGTTTTTAACTGTGTGAAATATATTTTTGAGTTTTCTAAATTAAAAGCACTAACCAATGTGCTTATAATTAATATTAGGTAGGATTTAAATTTGTTATAAACTTTCCCATTGAAATGATAGTTGGTATTGGGTTTACAGGGATGGTGGTTGCTTTTTTCTACAAGAACCACAGTGTCTATGTCTAAAATTCTAAAGGGGAAAATAAATACTATTGAAAAAATAATGATCATGATAACCATATCATACGGCGTGTATTCAATTATATCTTCTAAATTCAACTCAGTAACTTCATTATCCATGACGTCCGTAATTGCATTTCTATCTTCTTCTTCCTTCTCAGTGAGTAAGCTATTAAATTTTTCACTAAAAACGATTTTGTTTATAAATGACACGACTTTTTCTCTAATTGATGAGTTGTAGTTTTTTATATTGAATCTAATGGCAATGTCGATGGCATAGAATAGTGTAATTTTCTCAGTGGATTTAGTGTTGAAATCTATGAAGCTCATGTTTTTTTGACAGAGCACAGTTCTAATATCTTTGTCATTTGACATGTTATTGTCGAAGGAATTTATCCTAGCTATTGTTTCATAATACTCAGTAAGGTAACAATTGGTTTCATAGTTTTCATCTGGAATCCTTTCGTTAATAGGTATAATTGATTTCCTAGAATCAATTATAGAATCGAAAAGTCCTGATCGAGTTCTAAACCGTGTTTCATCTCTCAACCACGGTCGTTCAGAAAAAGGGATTACGGTGTCAGTGAACGGAACATATTCTAAATTGTTTATTGTAAATAAGTTTGTGTATTCCTTGCTATCTTCATCGTTGCGATTAATTCGTTTTCTCTTTATAACTAAATACTTTAGCGGCAGGGAATAATTTTCAGTATTTTCAATTTTTTGAGTTGGATTATCAATAAAGTTTTCGATAAAAGCGCAAACATGTTCTTTAAATGGTATGCTTATTCTTTTTTGATAAATATCATCAGACCACCATCCTCCTCCATTGGAATCTACAAAAACTTTTACTTTCGTTAGCTTTTTATCTGTTCTACCAGTTTCTTTCAAAATTATTTCTTTTCCATACTCATCATCTACAAAAAATTGAATGTCAGAACAGCTATTATGATTAGTTCTCCAATTTAAGGATATTTTTTCAAAGTAAGTCACAATTTCTTTTGCTGATATTTGATAGGCTTTTTCGAATTCGGCGTATTTTTCTAGTTCGAGATCGTTTGTTATTGATTTGTTGAAAAAGGCTCTATATTCTTCAATTTTTATTATTTCTTCATCTAGTTCTTCATCAATTGGTTTTGAATCTTCGCCATTCTCTTTTATCTCTTTAATAGTCTCTGTCACATCTTTCTGATACTTTTTAGCGATTTTATTTTGTTGTTTTAGTTCCGAAATATATGTTGTAAGTGCGATCGCTATAAATAGGCTAAGTATCAGCCATAATATGACTCTGATGTACATGACAACCTGACGTGGTGCGTTGTAGTCAGGCTCCTGAATAACGTGTACCCAGCTTGGAGGCTTTACAAATTTCATATTTCTTCCTTGATATGGGTGGTTAAAAAATAACCGGCAGGTATTTACTTTATATACAGATGCTTTTGGCATCAATAGTTGCTTAAAAAATAATCTTCACTTTACATACTTAAGGAGGGTTTGATGTTGACTTTCGATAAGAGGATGTACAGCTATAAATATAACTTTAGCTACGGATGCCACTACACTTCTCCTTTGAGTAAGCCATGAAGCATTAAATAGCCGTATCGAGGATACTGCGACGCCAGTTCTTTCAAACGTGAGCGAACAGATTCATCAGCTTTACCTTTTTGGCAATAGCGAAATCCCGTTCTGCTGACACCAGCAAGCTTACAAGCAACCCGTTCACTGAGCTTAAATACATCAATCAAATAGCGGGCTACAGGCTTTCTTGCTGCTGGCGTCACCACTTTTTTGAAAGCACATCCTTCATTGCTTCAACTTCCAGAAGTTTGTCAGCCAACATCTTTTTCAGCTTACTGTTCTCTGACTCCAATTCTTTGAGCCGCTTAGCTTCGTTGACTTCCATACCCGCATATTTGCTTCGCCAGTTATAAAACGTACCGGACGATATGCCCATATCACGGCATATGTCGTGATATGGGCCCCAGCTTCATGTTGCTTAATTGCCTTAATGATTTGCTCTTCGCTGTAACGTTTCTTCATGTTGAGATCTCCATTGTCTCCAGTTTATTGGAAATCTCATCAATGTCATGGTGTTATTTTTGGGGGAAAGGTCAGGTTTAGAAGACGTTTACCAAAAAGCAACTTGATAAACATCTGCGAAAATTCGCTGGTGAGAAGTGGGGAGTAATAGAGCTAATTGGTATTGTGAACAATGATTCACAGCACTAATTTTTCGACGTCATAAGCTGAGAAGGAAAAAAATAGCTTATATTAATACGACTTAACTGAACAGTAACTTACTGATCAGCCAATTCACTACTGCTCAATTGACTTGAACTAATTTGAACAAACTAATTCAAGTAAAAATCGTATCTCACGCATTAGCCGTTCTTTTTTGAGATTTGTATTGTTTAGCTAGAGAAACCAAATCCATGTGAGAGTATCTCTCATTAGAAGACACTGGATACGTAGAATATACGTAACTGATGAATTCATTGAAGTACATTGATTTCGTCTTCTCAATGATGGTGTCTATGATATCTTTCTCGCGGTCAGTGAGCTCTAAAGAATTCAGGTTTCCGTTGAACGCGATAACGAATTTATCACCGCCATATATTGTTTTTTCTGGTTTTATTGAAAACTCGCTGTCTGTACTTGCAACATCATATACATCGTCAACGTAAGGACCATAGTGATTGAACAGCCAATCAATATCCGTCATTTGCTTTTCATCTAGCAACGAAGAAAACCAATCCGAAAGATATACCAGCTTAGTCAACCGTGCCTTCGACAATTCATTCTTGTGAGGATAACTTGTCGCAATGTAGGCCATGATCGAGCGCAATTTATTCATGACTTCCTCCTAAAAGTAGATACGAATTCATCGTCAACATCATGATCAGTAATTGGAGTAACTTTTAAAGTTTTATCATATTTGATCGCCCCATGAATAAAGTCGACCATATAGCTTTGGTAATCAGAGCAGTATCTTTTGATTTGAGCTACCTTTTGTTCTTTCCATAATGATTTCTTGTCAGACTCAAAAACAATTACACCTATGTGCTTGTCAGCTTCAACTACCGAGATGGCTATGTACTGACAACTTTTCATCGTAAGCTTTTCGATTTTGTCGTGCTCATAACCATAATGTGCTTTCATATATTCAATGTATTCCTGTTTGTCCTCATCAAAAACAGGGATATTTTCAATATCTACACAAACTCCATGTTCCCATGCTTGGCTTATTACGCCTTTGTTTCTTGGAAATGTTAGTCTGTGAATTTCTGCATATTTAGGGTTTTGTGAGTATCTTGCTATTAAGTAAAACTTCTCATTAATATAGTAATAGATTGTTGCACGGCAATGGGTTCCTAGATTTAGTTGCCTAGCACTTCCTTTTAACCAAGTCGTTACTAACTTGACCTGTAATTCTGCAAGCTCATTTTGTAATAGTTCAGAATCCTCACTAACACTGTTGATTTGCTCTTTTAGCTGATCAACGTTTTTTATCTCTTCACTGAGCTCTTCATTTCTTAAATTGAGATTTTTTTGATCAATATAAGTTCCTTTTCCTCCATAAATTATCATCAGAGAGCCCAAGACTAGCCAAGCCCAAGGCATGAAAAGTACGAATAATGCAAAGTCTGCAACTCCAGAGGTCGATTGCCAATTGCCACAAATGTCATAACTTCCAGCGAATGACGCTGATACACTAACAATTGCTGAACCAACGGCTGCCGCAAATATGTACCACCACTGCCCTAATTTGGTAGAGAAATCCTTTAATGAGGAAGAGCTTCCAGTAAATCCAAAATTTAAATCACTCATTGGTTCCAATTCTTAGTAATTTAATCTGCTTTTACGTAGTTACATTAACATGCCTTCGTATACATTCAGACTGTACGCTTGATATATGTTCTATTTATTCCCACGTCATATACTATTAAATCAGAGTTCGAGATTGAAAATCTGAATCATAACTGATGTAACCTGATTTAAATTTGTTGGGTCGAGTTCGTTGATGATCATACGAAGTCTCTCCAAAGCTGTATTACAAAGCACAACCCGCCCAAGAATCACTGCCAACAACAAATCGGGAAATGCCTCTCCTCTCTCCTCTTTAGTAGCGCGTGATAGTCGCTCCATAATCGCAACAAATTCATCAGATAGCGTTTCATCATAGCTGTAATCAAGTTCTGAGCCTTTAGCAGCACGCCATAAACAAGACTGTAGTAGTGGATCGTTATACCGAACAAAGTTATCAGGCGATAGGATTGCTTGCTGGTGTGGTGTTGACTCCAAACTATCCTCAGGTGAGTGCTTAAAGTTATCTCTCGCGCTTTGTAGTATTGACGCAACTGTTAAATATACTGCTTCTGGTTGCACAGAAGCGGGCTCATATTCAAAGTTCCAGAATGCGAAGTGACGAGTAAAGGAAAGATGTTCCGAGTGTAACCGTCCATTAACGCCTATCTTTCCTTCCAGTCCTTTTGACACGTCATTCAAGCACATGAATCTATCGTGAAGCTCCGTGGAATTTATGAGGTCTTCGTGTTTCTGCAATAGGTGACGTTCAGCCAGCCAACTACTCTTGTCAATCCTTGCTGGAACGTTGATAGAATATTTGGAAAAGAACTTGTACTTCTTAAACACTGGCCCAAAAATCAGGGATTTCTCGAATGTTGCAAGGGCTGATTTACCCTTGAATAAATGGAAAAACGTTACAAATACTCTCAGTCCATCGTGGCCTGCTAATCGAAGATCTCTATTGGCAGCAATAAATTTGTCGCCGGAACCCAGAACAGGGAGGAGAAGGACGGCAGCTGAGTTTGCAGACTGAAATTCTTGATTTATAACATCTTCAAAGTCGATAACCTCAACAGTGAGGTGTGTTTGCAATGATTCGATATACTTTTTGAGAAACGCGTCCGTTTTATCTGTAATGATATATTTTGTAGTGACTGGAATGTGCCAATTGACAATATCATTCCACCAGTCATCCAGCTTACTGAGTAGACTCTCTGGTATTTCATTCAGGTCCACAGTTAATTCTTTTTCTTTATGCCCAGCTATTTTAGGTCTATTACATGCGTGGCTAAGAGATTGATACAGCTGTTTGAAAGGCCACTTAGAAAGTTCCTCTCCATGTATTTTCTTAATTACCACGCTTTTGGGTTCAGAGTGCTCTATGGTGAAGTATTCATCTACCCTTTTTACATAACGTTCAATATTGTCCGGTCTCCTTTTTATTGAAGACTCGAGGGAGCAAAGAACATTCTCAGACTTAGTGAATGACAAAAGTGTAATAACGTCCTCGTTTTGGAGCCTATTCCATTTCTGATAAATCTCTTTCGCCATATTGTTGCTCGATGATGCTGATATGAGGATTAAGGCTTTTTCACCGAGAGGTATTCGAAGATTTCCTAGTCCTCGATAGGAATGAAATGATTCAAACTTTGGTTGATAGTTAACGCTTTCCTTTAGTCGGTTTATTAAATTTATTAGCGCAAGGACAATGTGATTTATCGCAGATGTATCAATGTATATTTTTTTGTACTGGGTGATGTTTTTGATTTTGGTCAATACGCAAAAACCAACAAATACACATTCGGAATAGCTTTGCGCCAGTCTATTTGTTGCAATAAATTCTGTGCGCTGATCTTGAGAAGGTTTTATAAATGAGGAGCCAGGGGGACTCATCTCTACCACTTGATTTTTCGACGCCAAATGCCTGATCCCTTGCACTACAAGTTCATCTCTCAGTGGACCAAGCCCATCACTATTCAGCTCGACTCCGCTCACTCCAGATAGATCGCCTCGTTCGTCGAATGCGACAACAGACAACTTAACTTTTTCACCATAGCGATATAAATTATTCGTTAAATCTTTAGAAGAACTCAGAGAGTCGTTAAAGATGTCTTTTTCACATAACGGGATAACCACAATTACTTCATCAGGCCTATGGTACTTCTCATAAGTTTGCTCAACTATATCTGAGAGAGAAGATGATTCTTCCTGAATTAGGGGGATGAACAAAACAAGTCTTATTTTTTCTCTTTGTGCCATCTCGAAATGAAGCATCAATATTCATCCTTAAATATCAGTGGTACCAGAATAGTGAACGAAGTCCCAGCTAGCTCATAGTCTTCAATTTGTATTGAGTTTTTATCGATACTGACCTCACCATCCCTCGCGAAACTTGACACTGTTGTGTGACCTGTTTTAAGAATAAAGCCGGCATTCAACGAACCCAGGCTATCCAAAACATTCGTTAAGCCAGACCCAGCATAACTTTTATTTTTGGTTGTATTATGCTTTTTGAAACAACTTAGAACTGCATTAATTTCTTCATTAATGGATATTGATTTAGCAGCGTCGCCTGTATTCCTAATCCAACTTTTTGCGTATCCAATACCTGTATCAACAACGCTCAGTTCTAAAAAAGTGACTTTAGGGAGGCCGTTGTATAAGCAATTGATATACGAACTTTCTTTCTCACCCAAAAGTAACAAGAGTTGATTTCTTTCAAGAAGAGAAATGTTTAAATTAATACCTCTTACAGAATTTAAATAGAAGTTACCTTTTTCGTCCCGTAAAGAGTGGTCATCAGTATTTTTAAAAAGTTCGTAGACGCAAGTAGCCAGATTAATAAACAGCTCTGGCTTTATTATTTTTCTTTGTTCATGACCTAGAAGAAAATCCAATGCCTCCTGAAATATATATTTGAATTCTCCTCTTTTTGATATTTCTCCCGCTTGGTACAAGGGCTCTATTAATCCGTTACTTTTTGATGGTTTCAAGCAAGGAAAAAAAAGCTTTCTACCTTTGAACGCATTTTTAAAGTCAAGTTTTTGCAATTTTTCAATAGAACTAATTGCTGGTGAAAAGGCTTTGCCCTTCGAGAGAAGGGTCTCTCCATCTGAGAGAAGGATGTTGTCACATAAAGTCAGGTAAGCCATTCCAAGTAAACTTTGGCATAGGTCACCTAACTGCGGGTCTTCAACGTAGCCTAAATAGGTTTGAATTGTTTTGCTGGAATTTTTAGAACGGAACCAACTGGCTAATAATTGTATTACTTGAGTCTCTAACCCGAGCGAACCGCTAAATTTAAGACCCTTAGAGCTCATACGAATGAATGCTTCAGGATTGTCTAATACTTTTTTGAAAACGGCGCTCTGATTTTTAGGATTTAAATCCTTCGGAATAATTAAAGTTTTCATAAGTCAGAAGTACCATCCTGTTGGTTATTGTATTGCTTAAGCTCCCGAGGCATTGATACCTATCGTATCAAATACACCCTCTATCTTTATACTCTTTTGTCCATTCCTTGAACTGTTTCTCATCACGCTCCTTACTCCTTTCTTGCCTTGCTAACGTTTTTTCGACTTGGGCTTTGGCTTCTCTTCATCGAATGTCACACCAGATAAAGTATCTGCAAACATTTCAGGTTTAACATGGCTGTAATGCTGCTCAATCATGGCTACACTTGTACCGCACTGACGCGCGATAACGTCCGTGCTGGTTCCGGCTAATAGTTGCCAAGTGATATATGTATGTCGCAGTGAATAAAGCGTTCTGGGTCCTCTGGGTGAATCTTTCAGTCCAGAACTTCGCAGTGCTTTCTCAAATGCTTTGCCCAGTTGTGGCGTAGCTTCACCGTTTGCCAGTAAGAATATTTTTTGGTTTGGCGTGCGCAACGGGAAACGCTCACGCAGTCGAATTAATGCGCCTATGACATCCCGCTTACAGACTACTTTTCGCGCACCAGTGTATTTGGTCGTTTTTCCTTTGGTGACATGGATGAAAAACTGGGCTTTGGCACCTTGAGTCTTAATTTCAATGTCTTTCCACGTTAGATTTTCCATCTCTGTACCGGGTCTAATACCAGTGTTAACTGCTATTTCACAGTAGTCATAAAGTAGTTCTCGAATTTGTCTGGTTTTGTCACTATGGGCGTTTAGCTCTCCGTCATAGATTTCTTCCAGTACAGTATCGTATTCGTCCTCTGAGAATGCAGCGCGCCGTTTACTATGTTCACCTTTTGATGACAGTACGGGAACTTGTGCGGCTATCATCCACTTTTGTTCAATCGCTTCTTTAAATACTAATTGCAGTGCTGAGTTGTGAGTAAGTAGGGTAGAGGACGCGGGTGTCCGCTTCATTTTCTCAATACGCCACGTATCAAAATGTTTAATTGTGTCTTGGTTGATAGAGGTGACGTATGTTCTATCAAAGTAAGGAATGTGGTATTTGTTTAATACAGAGATATAGTCTTTGTAGGTAGGCTTACCGCCCCCATGTGCTAATTCATTTTGCAGTTTTTCGATGACCCGTTCTGCAACATCACGAAACCGCTTGCTTTGAACTAGTGTGTTGTTCTCAATCCGTACCTCATGGTCGAGGAAGATACGATGTGCCATAGCAATAGCTTCATCTTTATCTTTCTTCTTAGTGGATTTACAGTACCATTTATTGAATAGAACGAAACGCGCATACCAACGCTCGCTGTTATCTTGTTTGAAGACATACAATGCGTCGTTAATATCGTGTCGAGCAATCTGTTTAGCCATGCTAATAGTAGAACAGGAAATGTGTGTGTTTGCAAAGAATTTGCAAAGTCTTATTTTTTTATTTTAATTGATTGAAATATAAAAGGAATTGATTGAGCTTTCTTTTGAGAATCCGCGTATCCCTGGTTCGATCCCGGGTCGAGGCACCATTATTCAAGAAGCCCTGCAAGCGATTGCGGGGCTTTTTTGATTTTAAGCCCCCAATGCGTCATTTTAAATAAAACCGGTTATTCCAAAAACTAGATTCGCTTTTCGGATGGCACTACCCGCGTTCCAAGGGTGCTATAATGCTGTTCGCTTTAGGTGTAGCGTGATGCCCAGTTATGGCGTAAGCGAGAATTACTATGTAAATCGGCCAATATAAAAGTACAACGCTATAGCCGCTAATACGAAAATAGGTAACGTACCGAGTTGTGTTCGTGTTAGCGACTTAGACTTGATACGTTTCCACGTCATCCATACACCGGTTAAAGACATTCCAGTAAGCGCAATGCCGAAAATAAACCAAATAACCTTAGTCCAAATGCCGCCGAAGGTACCAAAATGTAATGGGTCGGCATATTCGTTCAAGTAGGCGTTTACGCCAATTGATTCTGGTGTAAATCTGCTTATTACTCTTAAAGTTTCTGGATGAATAAAGACTCTATATGCCCTATCTCGCAGCAGTGGATTGTTTTTTACACCGCGCATTTGAATGGGGGATGTTTTGTTTTGGGGTATAATGATCGAGGTGATATGCCAATCGTCGTGAACGTTTTGTGCGGTGCGGATCGCCTGTGTAAACTCTTCAGCCGTTAAATAAATTTCGTTGGCTGACTGATTATTATTAGTAGACAAAGGCGAATTGCTTTGCTCAGCGAGCTCAACTTGTGGGCCGCGAGGTTCAACGCTATTGCCTGTAAGGCGATAACCAAATTCGTAAAAATACCACAAACCTGTAACGCACATCAGGGTGGTAAACCATACACCCCACAGGCCCATGAATTTATGCAGATCGCTCAATGCGATTCGACCACCTTTATCGAAGCGAACACGGAACAGCGCTTTGCGCCAGTTTCTGGTGGTTTTCAACCCAGTGTATATTGATATAGCTAATATAAACGCCATGGAACAGGAAAAAATAATACCGGGTAGTGCAGGCATGAAAAGGTATCTGTGAAAATCCCGAAAGAAGCGTTGAACGCTAAGCCTCGGCATGGTGCCGGTAACCTCATAGGTCCATTGATCGACCTGAACAAATTCGTTGTTTATGGCCTCGTCATCAATCATTGCCCGAAATGTCAGATAATCTTCACCCATTGTAAGCATAAATCGAGGCTGGCCGTTGGGGTATGCATCTTTAATCGATGCATATATTTCACTCCAATCATCAGCGGTGGGCTTACTGCTTCGCCCTTCTGGCTTGGAAGATGCGCGTAGTTCGTCAAAAATAAACCAGTCGATTTCATTAGAAACCGTGGCTATGGTGCCTGTTAAAAGCACAACAAACATTAGAATTGCGAAATTAAAACCAACCCAAGCGTGCCAGTTGTACAGCTTTTTTAAACTCTTTCGGTTATCTTTCGCCACGTGTTGCCTTTAAAGTTTAATGTATTAAACGCCTCGTGCCTGAGCAGACATTTGAGGTTTGATTGCATCATTAACCAATGAAAAGTGGAATACAAAATAATGCACCCCACTTACTTAATACGCGTTAGATTTTTTAAAAGTCAAAGGATACCGAAGCAGTAACAGTTCGGGGGGCTCCTAATGGGATGCGTAGTACAGTAAAGCCAGCACCGTAGTATTCTTCATCAAATACGTTCTTGGCCGCAAGTTGAAGACGTACATTGCCAGACTTGCCAAACATATTCGATGTTGGAACCGTGTACCACACTGATAAATCGACCAGAGAAATATCACCCAAATTTAATTGTGACGAAAGGTTTCCTTCCGCATCCATTACTCGATCTGACTCATAGTAGTAGCCAGCGCCAAGTCCAAGCCCTTCAAAGTTGCCACTTTGGAATTCATAGGATGCATAGAGGTTTAAAATGTTATCTGCAATACTCTCAGCTTGCCGCGATTCTCCTGAGGCATCTTTGTCTTTCGCGTCGGTATACGCATAAGAAACCGAAATATTCATACCGTCCAGTGGCTGACCTGTAACGCTCAATTCAACACCTTCAGAGGAGCGCCCATCAATAAATATGACATTTCCATCATCATCTAAACCGTCTACTACGTTCACCTTATCGATGTTATACAATGTAAGGGAGCCCTGAACTTTACCTTCAAGCAGTTCGGTTTTTAAACCTAACTCAAATTGTTCCCCTTCTTCTGGATCTATTTCCCTGACGTCCCCAGCGTTGTTAGGGACAACCGTATTCGGTTGGAAAGACTCAGAATAGGATGCAAAGAATGACAAGGCTTCGAATGGACGATAGGTGAAACCGAATTGTGGCGTTGTACCTGATGCGCTGGTTTGCGCTAATACGGTTCCTTCTCGATCAGACTTGTAATCCGTTTCACTATATCGAATACCGACGAGCACGCCAACTTTATCGGTAATGTCGGTAAAAATGTTGGCGTAATAACCTTTGTCATTTTCAGTCCACGTATCTAGGGGTACGCCGTCTAAAGAAAAGTTATCCGAAAGCTCATAGACAGGGTCAATAAAGCTGTGAAACGGAGCTGTATCACCATCAGTCTCGGCACCAGTAACAAACAGACGGGTTGTGTTGTTATCAATATAATCTGCCCCGATAATGAGCTGATGGGTCATTCCTGCGAAGTCGAAAGCTCCCCGCAGTTTTACATTGCCAAGGATAGATTCAATGTTGCGATCGCGGCTACCGTCTAAACGCTTATTCAAATACACGCGATCAGTAGGGTCATCATAAATAGCCCCGGATGTAATAATGGAAGAATCGAACACACCAGTCGCATAGCCTTGGTCATTGATCGGCGTATCAGCATCAACGACAAAAGCAACTCTAGGGCGAGATTGCAGGTCATTACCGGTAGAGTCTTCGAAAGCTAAATTTGTTTCTAAATTCCAGTTAGCATTAAACTCGTGCTCGAGGCCCAACTCAACAATTTGATAGTCAACTTCTGCAATTTCCCAAGGGCTTCCAAAGCGCTGACTGAAGGGGACATCAAGCAACTCGTTGATAATTCGCGGCCCCTCAGAGGTCTCGATAGCAATTGTTCCACGATCAAGTGGTCGAGATTCATCACGCCATTCATATGCAAAATTTACCTTCGTGTCATCGCTTACAAAATAGCGGGACGAAAAGGCAATGGTATCGCGCTTAATTTCAGAGAAATCCCGGAAGCTTTCTGCATCTTGAGTAGAGGCTACAATACGAATATCCAAGTCCTCGTTGATTGGTTGAGCATAGTCAATCATCGCAAACTTATCGTTAAATGAACCGTAGCGTACTTCACCCGCTATGCGCTGTTCGTCCAAAGGCCGTTTAGTTCGCACGTCAACCACTCCACCCGGTTCGACCTGGCCGTAAGTAATCGCAGCAGGGCCTTTAACTAACTGAACGTATTCGGTATTCGAAAGGTTAGTTTTAAAATTCGACGTTACCCTAAAACCGTTACGATAAACTGAGTTTCGTCTGAAACCACGCATGAAAAAGTCATCGTTTGTACCGCCAAATCCATCACCAGCACTTACCCCCGGAGCATTTCTAAGTGCTTCTTCAAGAGTAGTGATTTTTCTGTCCAGCACGAGTTGTTCGGGTATAAGGGTGACATTGCGGGGATTCTGTAGAAAAGAAAGGTCTAAGCCGGTAGCACCGTCATTCGCCTGGATGATGTAACGAGATTGGTTGGTACCGACAACACTAATCACCTCAATATCTTCGATTTCTTTAGACGCGGTTCCTTGTTCTTGACTCTGTACTGTGGGAACGAAGCTAGCATTTAATGAAGTGGCTATAAGCGTGCTTAAAAGTGTTTTTTTCATAGGAAATCTTTATAGTTTAACTTTGCAAGTGATAATGCGAGTTATTATTATTTGCGGTTATACTAATCTAGCGAGGATGGTCTTGCAAACAAATATCGCACTCATTAAAACGGTCGATTGCGTCCTTAGGACGGCGATACTTTCCGATAGTACAGATAAAAAAAACCGCGAAGTTATCGCGGTTTTTGTGAACTAAACGGGCACGTCGGGCATAATTTAGTGTTCTTGCAAGATGGCATATTGTTCAATTAGATAGTCAATATCGGTAAGCAACACAGCACTTGCCTCCTGGCTAACCCAATAGTTACTTTGCGGGTGAGACAGCTTTCTCTTTAGTTGATGTAGTAACCTGACCCCCGAGCTGTTATGCGCTTTCATTTGGATTTTCTGAAGGATTATTTTAAGGCGTTTAAGTATTCCGTTGGCAAACCTTTCTTCAATTTGACCTTTCTCCCTATATTCCAGTACCAGTGAATAAATAGATTCAATGCTAGTCGTCACGGTAAAGTTAATATTTTGAGTAACGCTATTTCCCGCTGAGTCGATGGCTTCGACTGTCACTGCATGATCACCCAATTTGGCGGCTAGCGGTATTGTCAGAGATACGTCACTATCTTGAACCGGCACCTCTTTATTATCCAGCGTAACAGTGATCTGTGCCAAACCCGAAATATCATCGCCAAATGATATTGATAATATCTCATTGTCCAAAATCACATCGTTTTCAGCTAATGGCCCACCTGAGGTTGATATGTTTAAGGTTGGCTTCTTAGTGTCTATTTTGACATTAACGATGGTAGGGGCTTCTTCGTTCCCAGCGGCATCTACACTATAATAGTGTAGTGGGTAGACTCCATCTTCCCTGATAATAACTTCTGAGCCAGTGACTTGTTCCCCGTTATCAATTGTAAAATAAGTAGTTGGAGTCGGATCCCAATCGTCAATAGCTAATAGGTTTACTGAAACAGCGGAGTTTTGCCAGCCAGTGGGGCTGTCATTTGACGTGGCGGGAGCAGTGTTGTCTGTATGCAGCCGGATTTCCGCGATATTTCCAAACCAATTCTTGCTATTGTAAAGGCGGATGTAACGATAATACTGGTCAGAATCTACGCTGAGGTTCTGCCAGTGTTCCACTTTTGACGCCGGCTCCGTGAGTGTTGTCCAGGTTTCATTGTCATTAGAACCCTGTACCACCATGCTTTCTATTCGGGTATAATATCTGTCCTGTCGAGCCAGTACCTCAACGCCCGCCAGCCATATCGCATCAGCAGATCCTAAATCAAATGTTATATAAGCCCCACTGCCATTACCACCTAGCCGAAAATCGGAAGAGGTGGCTGGATCATCATCGAATAAGTAATTTAGCTGTTTTGCAGTTTCTGTATCATTAGGGCGCCCATTCGACGTTGATGGATCAAACCAGGTTGCATCGAGCAAAGTCTCTGTCAAAAGGTCGTAATTATGAATAATAAATAGTTTTGATTGGTCTGTTGTGGCTACTATGGGCATGCCATAGGATCCGTTATTGCTTGTATAATTGACGGTGAAGTCAACAAATCCAGCTTCTTTTTGTGCTGATAATATCTGTGAGGCAGTAAAGTTAATGTCGTCTGCAGTCTCAACCCAGGCTTCCTCACCTTGTATTGTTATGCGCATATCGTAGACAGGTTGGGTCATCGTTACGGTAAGGACTGCCTCGTCACCACTGTATACTAAGCCACTTGTTAGCTTTTGAGGGGAGTCAATACTCACGCTACTAACCAGATTCACCGGCCCAACATAATCGCCGTGGAAACGCACCTCAGCAAGGTTACCAAACCAAGACCTACTGTTGTATATTCGGATGTAGCGGTAATGCGTAGTGTCTTCGACAGTTAACGTCTGCCAATCAATACTTGAAAAAGCTTCTTCGGTCAGCGTATTCCAGGTTTGATTATCGTTGGAGCCTTGTATAACTGTGCCGTATATTCGACCAAAATATTGATCTTGTCGAGCCAGTAAATCGACAGATGTTAATGCGGCACTATTGCCGTTGCGTAAATCAAACGTTATGTAACCTCCCGCACCATTCACGCCGTTACGGAAATCTGAGCTGGTCGTAATGTCTTCGTCAAACAGGTAGCCTACCTGTGTCTGGGTAACCGCATCACTAGGGCGACCGTAAGACGTTGATGGGTCGATATAATCTGCACTGCTTGAGAACGCGGCAATCATGTCTTGGCCGTTCACTACATAGAGGTCAGTAACATCTGAATAAGTATTGGTAGTCCCTTCTGTGGTCGTATATTCGATGCTGTAGCGCACATATCCGGTGTCGACGTCTTGGCTTAAATTAACCGTTGCAGTCCAGTGAATGCCATCTGTAGTCGTTACCACTGCGTCGAGTCCTTGAATAACAACACTGACATCGTCAACAGGTTCTGTGGTACTAAAAGTAATAGTGACTGATTCACCGATTTCCGTTAGCCCATCGTTAGAATCATTACCAGATTGCCATTGAGTTGATTCAATTTTATTGTCAGTTTCAACGCGCTCGCCGTAGAGTCGCAATTCGCCAAGTTCGAAAATATTTAGGATTTGATTACGTAACTCATCTGGCTGCGGGTCAATCATTTCAACTTTTATAAATCTAAACTGCCGGTCTTGGAATTCTGTTGCAACAGATAATACTGATAATTCGCCAGAGTAAGGTGATTGTTCAGGAGTGATACGCTCCCAGTTTACCGCATCATTAGATGCAAAAACGGTAGTACCTGCGCCCCTATCTATAAAGTGCATTCTTGGCTGGATCCCAACAGCAGACAGTTTGATGTTGAAATCTTGCCCGAAATCAATGATGTGGTATAAATCTGGAAACGGCGCAAGTCCTGATAATGGAAAGGTGTTATTGTTCCCGTCCGTTAGCATGGAGATTGCCGTGCCAAAGGTTGATTCGGCCACTAGTCCGGTATAATCGATACTGTTATCTTCTAGTAATGGAGTGACTTTTTGCAGTGCCTGCGATGCCCGTCCTAACGTAGCAAGGCTATTGATGAAAGTGACTTCGTCACTGTTTTGTGCACTCAATGCAGAATTTAGTGCGCTGAGATAGTTATCTTCTGAAGACCTTGTATACACAAGACTTTCAACATAACTCGCACTGGCAAGCGCGATGGCCTGCTCGCGATTTTCTCCGATATGAATAGTGACAATTTCAGATTGCCAACTGCTGCCGTCATCGGCAATAGCAACAAATTGATAACTACCTGCGGCTTGTGGCGTCCATGAAAATTCTCCAGTAGCAGGATCAAATATCACGTTATCCGGCGCACCGCTTAACGAATAGGACAGGGTTTCGTCGTCACTGGCAGATAAATCTAATGTAACCGTACTGCCAACGTAACCATATGCAACAGGCGAAGGTGAGTTAAATACAGCAGGACTTAATGTTCCATCTGACGCGACATTTAGGTGATCAATATCAACAGTTGAGTTGTCGCCTGAAACGGTAACGAAACCCAGGCTATAGTCTTTGTCCAATTGACCATAACTTACGGCGTCTATACCCATGTTATAGACCAAATATACCCACGTATTTTTCGTGTCTGGTAAAACAATTTGCTGATAGGGTGGTGATGATTGATCCTTACTCAGAGCAAAAATTGCATTGCCAGAAGAGCGTACTTTTAAACCAACCAGTACGTCGTTTTCACGATTATCATACGAGAGGTTTAGCAATCCTATGCGACTTCCCGTTGGACTAGCCTGTAATCGGATATAACTTGTCTCGCCATCTGTTAATGTCTCCGAGCCGCTGTCATAGGCAGTGTAACGTTCTTCAACCTCGATAATATTCTCCACCTGTTCAGGTGGCAAAAAATCATCTCCTGCCGCCTCAGCTGGAATGTAGAGCCAAAAGTCACCACCACCATCAACATTAGTCCAGTTTGTTTTCAGAGTGTTTTTGTAATAGCGATTTGAGGGTGGGCGCTTAGTGAACGCTTCATAAAAATGCGGCGCTATATCGCTGAGGTCTTCTTCTTTCTCGTAAGTGTAGAAGTAATACATATCCCAGAAATTGGCGGTTTCCATTCGACCTCGATACGAATCTGATATGCGTGTGTATATCCCTTTTACATCTCCATTTGGGAAGATAGAAAATGGTGTGGGTACCCAGTCAGTTTCGTATCCGAGCATGTATTGCCAGAAGTAATCCGCTGCTGCAAGAATACGATCATCCAGAAAGTCATACAGACCTACGGCATCAGCATCTGTTGATAATGTACCTTCGATGGGGTCAACCAATGTACCTTGAGCATAGAACATTCGGGCGATAATCGCGGAATTGGTCAAATCACCACCTCCATGCGCCTGATCCCTGCCCATTTCTACATGTTGTATTACGGGTGTCTTGAGTATCTCTCCGGTTAATGCGTTGGTATCAACAAGGCGGAAAAGACGTTTTATCGAGCCATTGAAACCTTGATTGTTGGCGTTTTTATTGACGGTCATCCACTCTACTGCTTCGGCATAGCGCTCAGAGTTACCGGTGTAGATATAACCTGCCATTGCTCCCAATAAAGGGTACAAGTGCTGGTTCATAAATTCATCCTGAGTGTACTGAAATGTGTCTATAACCGGAGTGATAAGGTTTGCAGTCAAAGCATCCGTTTGAGCTTGTGTCCACTCCAGTTCAGCTATAGGGCTCGAGGTATACCGTATAATCTCAGCGCCCGTTAACATGCGGTTGAGTGGAATACCTGTGTGGATATGGTCATCGGCAAAATTAGCATATTGTGCTGGATCCATTTTGCTCCATATCGTCAGAATATCAATGGCGTTTTTGCGGTAAGTCGGTTCCCCCGTAATGTAATACATCAAGGCCTGAGTATACACTTTAAGGCCGTCCTGAATGAAACGTGCATTTTGGCCTTTGCTGTCAAAGACCACTGATATCGGTGTAGTCGGGGAGTCAGACAGGGAATTACTCGATTGCGTATCAATGGCTGCATAGGAAGTTTCGGTCATGTCCAGATAGTAAGAATACCAAGGCTCTTGCTGGGCATGAATTCGTGCTCTGGCATTTTCTAGAATAGCTTTGGTCAAACCAATGCCTGGGTGCGTGAATCCGTTGCTATCAGTAAACTCTATAATTTCGGGTTGATAATCTGTGATATCCGGAGCTGCCGCTTGTACTGCATGCATACAGATAAGACTCAAAAATATCCCGCAAGCATAGTGAAGCCAATGTCTGTCAGGTTGCGCAAAGGTGTTCATTTGGTGTCAGTCTCCCGTAATTTAAGGGGTAAAAGACATGCAGTATGTTCAATAGTTGACACATACTATCTTTTAGGGCGAATTTGTCAGTAGCGTGTTAATTTGTATGTATTTAGAAGAGGTGCCCGTTTGGGGCACCTTGGATATACGGTGGGCGGCGGCTAATTATCCACCGAAGTTTGCCCTTATTGTCAGACCAAAGTTTCGTCCGTTAACATAATACTGGTTTAAGAAATCTGTCGTTCCCGCACCAGGCTCGCCTACATAGCGAGAAGGAGCTTCATCAGTAAGGTTTGAAGCCGTCAGACTAAGTGTGTATGTATCATTGATATCGTAGTTTAGTGAGGCATCTACAATGCCATACCCTTTTACATAGCGTCCATTAATTGGCGCATCAGTAACACCAAAAAGAATGAAATCTGAGCGGTAGGTGTACACGACTCTTGCAGATAGCCCTTCGCTTTCATATAAACCAGCAATACTAAAGCTATTGTCTGATTGAAAAGCTTGCGGGGTATCGACTATCTCACCATTAATCTCCACAGGGTTCTCGGTCGTGACATAAGTGTAGGATGCTGAAACTCCGAAATCTTTTAAGCTCTCGTCAAAGATATCAAAAAAAGTCTGAGCTGCTAGCTCCACACCACGAGCACTCCCGCTTTCCGCATTGACTTCACGTTCAATAAAATACTGACCGTTTGAACACGAGTTATCGACTCCACCATTGTATGCTGGCGCAGTTGCCACCGTTTCACAGGATCCGATTGTGTTGATAAAACCATCTATTTCTTTGTTAAAAACAGCCATCGAAACGTAGTTGGCGTCGCCGAAATATTTCTCCAATGAAATGTCATAGCTGTCTGCTTTCAAGGGCTTCAAATTCGGGTTCCCGGCTGAACCTGTTCCGCTGACCGTCTCGACTGTCACTGTTGGACTAAGTGATCCCAGGTCTGGGCGCGTAATACCTTTTGAATAACCAAAACGCAATAAAAGACCATCGTCCAATTCACCTATGACATTTAAACTCGGCAGCACGTCAGTGGTTGAGCTATTAGCGTCGATAGCAACAGTCTGAGCTGAACCTGTGCTGGTATCAGTGACCCAAGCGCGTGTCGTTGTATCGGCATTGACCACTCTCACGCCAATATTACCGCGAATTCGATCATCCATCGCTGAAAAATCACCCATGACATAGGCCGCCAACGTATCTTCTTCTGCATAGCGGCGGGTTAGGATATTTTCAGGTAAATTGTTTTGGCTAGGAATACCAGCATTGGAAAAATTTTCTTGTACAGTATTTCCGGGTAATGCTGATGGCCTGAAAGTGACATATCCTCCATCAAACATTGTGTCATTGCGTACCCAGTCGGTGGGAGCATTTTGTATTAAACCTGGCATGTTCGAAGCAGTAATAGCATTGCTGAAATCGCTGGCCAATACTTGACCGTCTGTTGTCAAATACTTACCGCCGAAATTGTAATTTCTGACTTCAGCTTCCTGGGTCGCATAACGGGCTCCAAACTGAATTTCTTTGAAGAAACCGCCGTCAAGAAAATAACTAAAGTCAGTCTGTAAAGCGATACCGTTGTCTTCATTGACTCGATGTGTGCCATTGCTATAGCTTTCAAATACATAGTTGGCAGGGTCAGTTAAGTCAGGGCCTGTTATAGCGATATCGTGAACATCACCCGTTAATTCACGATATACATCCCAAGTTAATCCCTCAGAAGTATTCATTCGCACATTTCGATTATCTTGCGTTTGCTCTGAATTTACGTATGACAAATCCAAATCCATTTGCAGGGAATCGTTAATTGTCCATTCAAACCCCGTAGCAACCAAATAGGTCTCGTAAGGGCGATCTTCATTGCCTCCAAGGGTGAAGAAACCTGAATCTAAAAACGTGCCGCTTAGTAAGGCTTCGGTTGCTAGTACGTCACTGCTAGAACCTCCACGAGTCACCAAATCAGCAGTGAGGTCATAATCAGTTGTTTGTAGATTTTGCACCGTGCGGCTATCGTTCATAATCATGAATCGGTATTCCTGATTATACTCATAACGGTTATAATTACCCTCGATATAAGTCATAAAGTCGCGATTTGGAGCCCATTGAAACGCTGCGTTGTAGCCTTGACGTTCACGATAAATATCTTCTTCAAAAACGTGAGCATTCTGCCCTATCACTGTCATTAAATCAGGGGCTGAATCAGTGGATATGGGGTCGGCTAAATGCCATATGTCGGTGCGTCCTGCATAGTTAGAGTCACCGCCCCTAGCCAGGTAATCAGTGTCATCTGCACGAATAGCCCGACGTAATGACGCACCTCGGTTAGCAGGAGTAGAGTCTGAACGATTGTGGGTTTCCTGAATGTTGCCGGCAAACAAAAAGCCAATCTTCCCACCATTCTCAAGGTCCCAATTGTTCGAATACAGACCAAAAAGATCTGGGGTTGTGGAGCCAGCGAAATCGTTGTAACGCATTCCTGCCGATACGCTGATCACCTCTCGCTGCATGTCAAAAGGGCGTCGAGTATGTAAATCTACAAGGCCGCCTATAGCCCCTTCAATGTGTTTGGCTGATGGGTTTTTATATACTTCTATGCCTGAAATCATACCGGGAATTGCACTTTCAATATTGAATTCCCGCTGTCCCGCTGTGAAGTATGCACGTCCATCCAGGCGAGAAGCTGTTTGACCGGATAGCCCGCGTACAGTGAGACCACTACCATTACCAACAGGCGAAGCGCCTTCGCCACCGTACCTGTACCCTTGTACTCCAGGAATGCGCGTCAAGGTTTCTGCGACATTGGGGTCTGGTAATTTACCCACATCCTCAGCGGTAATCGTGTCGACAATTTCACTTGAGGATTCTTTCAGGCGAGCAGAGTTAACCAAGCTACCTCTTATGCCTCGGACTTCAATTATTTCTGCTGATTCTTCGGCCGCGTCCTGAGTCTGTTGTGCCCATAGCGATCCAGACATTGACGTCGCTATAGCTATAACCAAATATCTTAGTTTAGTGTTCATATTGTTATTCTCTCGTATCTCAGCGTTATTGAGTTATTTTTAAGTTAATAAAAAGTTACGCAGTAATTAAATGATATCGATATCACAATTTTTTTCAACTGTTTTGTGTTTATTTTGTACTTTTTTTTGATTTGTATATGCGAAAGTGAAATGTCTTTCTGAATATGGGTGGTTAAAAGTATTTAATACAATTACTTATGCGGTGTTGTCGTAGGTGTTTTTATTTTGTTTCTTTTGTTGGAATTGTTCCAGATATAACCAAAACTAGTACTTATTTAATTTTTTTGTGATAACGTTACCATTTTATGTTCCCTTTCAAGGATTAAATTACGATAGGTCTAACTGATGTGGGACCTGTAACCTTGGCCGTGGGCGTTACTTGTGAAACCTTTCGGATTTGTTTGGAATATAATAAGTTTCAACTTATTGGCTCACGTTCGAAGAAAGGTCAATGACGACTGCGGCATCGAACATAAGAGGGCTAAAAAATTAGACAGTTTACATCTTTAACCAATAGGTCGATTAGTGTGCCACCCCGCAACAAAATCACGGGCTATAAGCATAAATGTAGTGTCAAAATCAAAACGCTTTTTACCATTTAAGCTAATTTTGTGTATCGCCTCTGTAAAACGATACTGTAGATTTATTAATCCCATAGCCGTGCAGCGCCCCGTACCACTGATGTGTCTCCCCAGCGTGGAGGTAAAATACGTCCTTGCCAATGGTCACAAAATACATATTTTTGAACAACTTCAGGTAAATGCTGATAGAGGGAGTTGATACCTGAAAGCTCCCCTCCCACCACAATGATCTCAGGATCAATCACGTTGCATATGTGTGCAATAGATCTTCCCAGCCGTTCAGTTAACGCTGATAATTCAAATACTGCCGCTGATTCTCCTTGTCGAGCCAGCTCGGCAATTTCTGCCCCTGTTTTGCTTTGCTTTGTGCGGCTCTCATAACAACGACTTAGCGCAGCCCCGCTAATCCATTGCTCTATACAACTTTTTTGTCCGCAGTAACACGCAGGTTGGTTCGATTCTTCAAAACTAGCCCACGGTAAGGGATTGTGTCCCCACTCCGCTGCGATGTGGTTAAAACCCTCTATTAATTTTCCGTTGATGACCAAACCTCCGCCACATCCAGTTCCCAGGGTTATTCCACACATAATGTCAGCATTGGCCGCTGCGCCATTGTAAGCTTCTGATAATGCGAAACAGTTGGCATGTTTTGCTATCTTTACGGGCCGTCTAAGGGTTTGTTCAATATCTCGGTGGAAAGGTTTTCCGTTTAAATAAGGGATATTTGAGTTTCTTATCGTACTCGCTCTCACGCACATTGACCCTCGGATACCAATGCCTACGGTGCAGGATGAGCCGAGCTCAGTTTCGATTTTTGTCACCATTTTCGCAATTGATTCTAAAGCGTCGCTATACTTTTCAGGCGTGTTTTCGCGCTCTCGAATTAATAACTCTCCGTTATTATCTATAGCTACGGCTTCGATCATCGCGCCGTCAAAATCAATACCCAACTTTATCACCAGTAGGGCTCCCAAATGTGTTGAATTCGAGTCAATGCTTCCAGGTAGAAGTAATCTCCCCAGGTACAGAACTCGTCCACCCCCACATTATTAGGAATGTGATACACTCCGTGGCTAATCAGTCCTTGTCCCGGAGATATTGTCTCGGGTGTATAAAATTTAATGAGTGACGTCATTATTGCTTGTGCAGCTGTCTGATAAGTCGTTCTGTCCGGGTCTTGCAAGGGGAGATATTTAGCCAGATCAAGTAATCCACATACGGCAATGGCGGCTGACGATGAATCTTTAGGCTGCGCACCTTCTGTAAATATCAGATCCCAATAGCAAACCAAATCCTCTGGTAGACGGTTAAGGAAGTAGTTAGCCATTCGAGCTGATTGTTCAAGTAATGCCGGAGCAGGGTAGTATCGGTAGACGAGGGGAAACCCGCAAATTCCCCATGCCTGTCCACGGGCCCAACAAGAGTCGTCAGAAAAGCCCTGATGAGTGGCCCCTCGTAATGCTGCACCGCTATGTATATCCATAAAGTATGTATGGAAACTTGATGCGTCTTCACGGACCAAATATCTCATAGCTTGCCTGACGTGTTGATTAGCGGCTTCTCGATACTTTAGGTTTCCTGTCTCTTCAGTTGCCCAATACAGCAGTGG
This sequence comes from Alteromonas sp. AWQ4_252, assembly GCF_056158205.1. Lineage (NCBI taxonomy): Bacteria > Pseudomonadati > Pseudomonadota > Gammaproteobacteria > Alteromonadales > Alteromonadaceae > Alteromonas > Alteromonas sp. AWQ4_252. Next base: position 1,216,511 of record NZ_JBSWSV010000001.1, read on the forward strand.
CAAATTTAGATTGCAATCCATGATCATTCTGCCTGCTTCATCTGGGTCCTTCAGGTTTCCCCATGCCTGAATAATACCCGCAACCGGAAGATATCGTTGCAAAAGACAATCTGCGGCTTTAATTGCCGTATGACGGGCATCTTCGCAACCTGTTTGTTTATACTGTGCAACGGCAGAAAGTGAATATAAAAAGCCTAAATCGTGGTGATTAACAGCTATTTTATTGTTAATGCGATGGGTATAAGAGGTGAGTTGTGCAGCACCTGCTTTCAAATAAACATCTTCGCTACTTAATGTGTAGGCGAGCCAGAGCTGCCCACTCCAGAACCCACTTGTCCATTCGTTATTGTCAATCAACCGGTAACACTGTTCGGTGGAAGACGGTTCAGGGTATTGTTCACCGAAATAATTGATATTGCAGCTAATTTGTTTCAAAGCTTTTTGTGTTGCCTGCTGCAGTAACTCCCTGGATAACCCGTTTAGGTTGGTGAAACGCGTTTTGTTCTCGATGGCAACGCGTGTCGCTGATTGCGCTACAGCGGCTGAATTCTCTCGAAATCGTGACATCATATGTTCTCTGTACGGCTAATAGAATGCGAAGGTTTAGGATCTGGACTCAGCGCGAACAGTGAACAAAGCCAGAAAATTGCTGCCACTGCGCCAATAATGAGGTAAGTATCTTGGAAGCCAATTAGGTCATAAGATTTACCAATTGGTTTTGATAGTATCGCTAGTCCGATAGAGTGTCCGAAACTTACGCCGACTAAATAGATAGTAGAAGCTAACCTGAGTTCGAAATGCGCGCTGATATAGCGGAAAATTGACACAACCAGGATGGGCAACTCGAAAGAATGAAGCATTTTTACAAGTGATATTGCAATTGGCCCTTCAACAACTCCTGATAGAGTAATTCTTATAATCATGATCCCTGCAGCCAGCAATAGCCCTTTTTTGATACCTGTCCAGTTTATGATAAACGGTGCAACAAATAGCATTCCGGCTTCGACAAAAATCTGAGCGGAGTTAAGGCGTCCGAACATTTCCCTACCTTCAGCTTCGCTTGCAAACTGCATAGCGTAGTAGACTGGGAATTGTTGGTCGTACACCAAATACAGGTTTGTCACTCCCAAGATTAGCACCATAAATCGCCAGAAATTAGCTTGTTTAAGCAAGGCAAGGGCGTCTTTTACCTGCAAACTAGAAGAGTCATGTGATTCTGCGCTATTGGACTCTACTTTCAAAAACATCAGCGCAGGAAACAGAACTAGGGCGGTAGCTGATGCTATGAAAAAGTTGATATTTGGATTGATGTTAAAGAGTGTGCCGGAATAGTACGCTGCAAACGCAAATCCCAATGACCCCCATAAGCGTACCCGGCTATATTCAAACTGATATTTCCGGCCTACACGATCTATGTAAGACTCAAGGGCAAATGAACCCGCGATAAAGGTAACGCCTAAATACGCGCCTCCTAAAACTGCACCTAACATTATGTTGGCTTTTATAGTTGGTTCGTAGACAAAATAGAAGAATGGCCCACACAGAGAAACCATTATTGCTATGAAAAACAGGATGCTACGTTTAAGACCTATTTTGTCAGAAATGTATCCATACAAAGGTTGTGAAATGAGCGCAACCACGAAATTAGCCGAAAAAATAATACCTGTTGCTTCGCCACTTAGCCCTAAGGTTGTCTTTAGCCAGTTGGATAGTAGCGAGATGCTCATTGCCTGGGCTGCGAAGTAAGCAAAAGTGTATACGCTTAAAGTAATGTATGCGCGTCGAGTGTCACTATTATTACTTAACCCCTCGACAGAAACTGATGATATTGCTGTCACGCAGACTCCTAGTAACTCACTGAAAAACATTGAATGAGGACATACATCTCGGAATGTATAAACCTCTTCATTTACATTAAGGTAACATTATCATTAAATGTTATCGATATCAACAGAGGGCAGAGAGATAGTTCATGATCGGCGAAATAAGTTAAGTTTTGCCAGAGGAATCGAAAATTATCGCTTAAGATAGCTCATATGGAGCAACTTGTTATATTCAGGAAGCTAATGTAGAAGTTAACGATATCACGTTCATTAACTCGTGGACCCACGTACTTTTAGTTCGAAAGGAGCCACGTAGTGGTTGACGGCAGATTCGGTTTTACTTGCCTTACCAGTCTTGTCGCCCTTTATTGCCTTGTCTAATAATTGTACTGCTCTGGCTGCCATGCTTTTAATTGGTTGGTGGATTGTGGTTAATTGTGGCCAAACTGCAGATGCTATTGCGGTATCATCAAACCCTGCTACGCTAATGTCCTCAGGTACATTTAGTTTTAATCCGTGAGCGACCGCAAGTACCGCGGAAGCCATATCATCGTTTGCTGCAAATATTGCAGTTGGTCTTTGCTCCTCCGGAGCGTCGAGTAATTGCTTGGCGATATCCAGGCCGCTCTTATAACTAAAGTCTCCGTCTTTGACAAAGTTGTCTTCGACATCAAGTCCTGCTTCAGCCATTGCGACTAAAAAGCCTTCATAGCGACTTATAGCAGGTGAGTGTGTTGGATCACCTTTGATAAAAGCTATTTTTTTGTGGCCTAGTTTTACAAGGTAGTGTGTCATAGCGCTTGCACCAGCAAAATCGTCTATTAACACGGCGGGAGAATGTAGTTTGGGACTTCCAGATGCGAAACTGAGAACGATAACGCCGTTCTTTCTTGCTAATTGATGAGCTTCAATTGAGTCACATATTGGGGGAGGTAAGATAATTCCACTTACCCCCTTGTCTATTAATCTCTGTACAGCAGCAAGTGGAGAAGGATGTGCAGGTAGAGGTTCTATAAGTACCTCGCACCCTAACGTCGATGCTGCGCCAAATGCGCCCATTAAGAAATTACCAAGATTAGATGAATTCGGATTACTGAAGATAACACCTATTCGTTGCACGCCACTTCTAGCGGCGCGAGCAGCTAAGTTTGGTATGTAGTTGAGGTCACGAATTGCGTCCTCAATGCGTTTACGCATCTTTGCACTTACTGGTGCTGAACTATTAACTACGCGGGAAACTGTCATTGATGAAACACCCGCATACGCAGCTACGTCGTGTAAAGTTGGAGTTTGCTTGTTAATCTTTTTTTTGTTGTCCAATTTTAACTCTCTCGTGATGATAACTACTTTAACGATAACATTGGTGGTTACTATACTACTAACGCGCTCTTTAATCTCTATTGAGTGTTATAGATGACAAGTCAGTTATTGTAACTTCACCGGTATCCCCTGATTCACAAACCTATTTATGGCGCTTAGCTTGTCTGTAGCACAAACGCCATAATTAAAAGAGCCTATTTGCTATATTTTTCAAATTTTTACATAGGAGTGAGTTTGATTGCTGCACCACCAGATGGCTGTAGCGAGAATGAGAGCACATCGTTCTTAGTTACATTGCGATGTTCAATTGCTACTTCAGTACGGGTGTTGACCGATTTGTCATCAGTGTAAATCGTGGCCGTATAAGTCTGGTCGGGGCTTAGGAAGTCGAGTGGAATTGTTACATCACGTTTATCATTGTTAGTAATAGTGCCAACAAACCAATCGTCGTTGCGACGCCTGGCGGTAGTAATAAATTCACCTATTTCACCAGCAAGAATTTTTGTATCATCCCAAACGGTTGGTACATCTGAAAAAAACTCAATTTCGGGTTCTTGCTCATAATCCCGGGCACTGTCATACCAGAAAAGGGTTTGCAAAGGACTATACATAACAACCGATAATGCTAGCTGGTGGGCGTGTGTGGTTTTGATACGGTCGTCATAGTAGCAAATAGTATAGTCGCCCATTCCAGCCAAACCACGAGTAAACGGTAAGGTGGTGTTGTTGTTTGCATCCGGCATTTCTTCGTTTCCGCGAATACCTTCTACGGTAACAATGTTAGGCCAGGTACGCTGTTCTCCTGTAAGCCGAAATTCATCATGTATATTAACCATTAACTCATTGTCAGCAGCGCGTTGAATTGAGTCGTGTAACCATGTTGTCCAGCGTCTGGAGCCCACCTGCACAAAACCGTATTTAACACCGGCAATTCCCCACTCCTTGTACAGTGGGAAAATATCCTCGTCTTGTGCCAGCAAAGCCTGTTGGTTGACATACAGCCAAACACCAACACCTTTTGACTTTCCGTATGCAATTACTTTGGGTAAGTCAAGGTCGATTGAAACCGTACTTGCGTCCGAGTCAAACGTGAAGGAGGGACCATACCACTTCCAGTCAAACAAAATGTACTGCAGGTTGTGCTCGGCAGCAAAATCGATCCATTCCAGAGCACCTTCTTCAGTCAGTGTCATGTCTCGTACAATCTTGCCTGGTTTAATCCAGTCGGTATTCTCAAGAGAGTGTGGGGCATTCAAATTTAGCAGTATGTCGTTGTTTTGCAGTAATTCAGCTGCTGAATCCGCAACCATTACTACTCGCCATGGCGTACTGGTTCCAGTGATTATGTCTACTGGATGATGAAGATTCATAGCGATGGTATCAGCCTTATTCCCGTCTAATGTAAATTTTGTGCGCACAAAATCCACGACGCCTGCTTCTGCCAGGCTAACATATAAGCCGTTTGATAATTCAAGCGTTAACGGGCGTTCGCTGTCTACCTCCCAGCCATTTAGCGGACGCTTTTTAGCGATTCCTTGAGCCCATGGAGTATGCCAGGCTTCGGTGCCGGAAGGCAGGGTAAACTGTGTTTCATCTTCAATTATGCGGTAATAGATACCAGTGGGATTGTCTGGAAAATGATAGCGAAATGCGACGCCTTCATCGTAGACCCTGGCTTCTACGGTCATCGGATAATTAGGATTATTCTGTTGGATAAATGAAAATGTTAATTGGTTGTAGTTATCGCTGATTGTATTTCGTTCGCCATACACAGGGGTCCATTGCCCACGATGACTGTCTTGGGTTATATCTACTAGCGCAAGGTTTTTCATCCAAGGTGCTTGGGGCGTGTCTTTAATAGCCAGTGCCCACTCAGACAGGTGGTTATCCAGTTCTAATGCCAGCTGCGAGGGCAGCACCGCATTTTTTTCTCCCTTATTGATACTGTAGGTTAATGCTGTCTCGCCGCTATCACTGACCGAAAATGTGACAGATAGTTGTATTTGTTCATTTGGCGACGCAATTGTGCGTTGTGTCAGTTCATCATTAGCCTGAGTTTGATAAGAGGTTATGAACAAAAGGGCGGTTATTGTAACGGTTATCGATATAAACTTTTGTTTTAGTGTACGCCACATTTATTGAATTCCTTTAAAGTTGATAGTCAGTCGGCTTTTTTCTATTCGCAATGAGCTCAGGTCATCGCGTGTTGCATATTGCTTGGCGGTGCGAGACGAATTCCATAGACAGAAGGTGCCCTGGTTTCTGGCATCGTAAACAAGGTTAGTGCGAAAGATTTCATTTGTATAAGAGTTGAAGGAATAACGAATTCCGCTTCGAAGAAGCGTCCGGGGTAATTTCCTTCGAGTTTTTGTTGCCCTATAATTTTGTTGTCTATACGAACTTCCAAATGTCCGCGAGTTGCCTCTCCCCAAAACGTGATATATACAGCCAGGGGAGCGATATGTGGTGAAAAGGTGTAGGTAAGGTAGCCATTTGGTTTTATACGCCTGCCATAATTCCCTCTGTAGGGCGTTGGTTCAGTGCGATATTCTTGTATTTTGTGAGCTTCCTCAGAGACGGGTTCCCCAACTAATACTTTGTCGATGGTACTAGCTTGTTTGACACGCTCTTCTTCAGTAAGTCTTCTACGCCGCAGAGATTCTTCCTTCCATTGTGATTGATTGAACAATGGGAAATATACCGATGTGCGATTACTTGCGAGTTCGTTGTATGGTTTTAGAGTGAGTGAATCGTTAGCGTTTGTGATGTAGTGCGTCACTGCTGGGAGGGCAGATAATTTGACCTTTTCATTATCGTTATGTACGAGCGCTGGCCATTGATATTCTGGTAATACAGGGCCTTCTTTTCCCATGTCCGCCGCCAGCAATAATGGGCCATGGTAAAAGGCGTGAAAATTGCCATTATCAGCAATGGTTTCTTTCCGAACTGGTAGATCGAGGTTAATGTTAAGCTGGTCGTTGCCACGACAGTGAAGTTCCAGCCACATGTAACCTTTATCTATTTTACTTTTCACCGGAGCGCCGTTAAACGTAGCAGAAATTTGAGAAGACCAAGCAGGGGAGCGAACTGCCATTATTACGGTTTGCTGTGGTTGATAGCAATCGAGCCCAATAGTTATATTTCCTGTGACCGGATAGTCCGTTAGCATGGTTAGCTTACCGATGCCTTGCCATGACATTTCTGCAGGGATGAAAAGATTGACATACACTTGATTGGGTTTCGCATCATCAAGCCAAAAAATCGATTCTGCATGTTTTGCATGTGATTCCATACCCGTACCGACACAACACCAGAAATCTTCATCAACTTTTGACCAAACACGTTTTGCGCCAGCCATTAATGGCGTCATGTAGGCAAACCCTCCATCCTTCGGATGTTGAGCTGCCATAATGTGGTTTAGGTGGGCGTTTTCAAAGTAATCAAAGTAAGTAGATTCAGGTGTTTTTATGAACAGTTCTCGGGTGAGTTTGAGCATGTTGTAGGTGCTGCAATGTTCACAGTTCTGATCGGTAATATAATCTGACAGCCGAGATTTTTCCCTAAACCACTCTTGGTCCCCATTGCCTCCATTCGCGTACGTGCGAGAGGAAGTAATCATTGTCCACGCCTGTTGACCGATTAAAGTTGCATTTGGATCGTTATCAATTCTGCCAATAAGGGCCGCGGAAACAAATTTTGGTATTTCGGTATTACTGTGGTGATTATTTAATATGTCGTTACCTTTCGATATCGGGACGGTCACAGCTTTATGGTTCATACGGCGTGACAATACCATTATGGTCGGCTCATTTGCAGCAACAGCGAGCCGAGCTAATGAGCCTTGAATTCCACCAAATTCACAACTTAATACTTCCTGTAACTCTTCATCAGTTAATCCTGATAAGGTGTTTTCAATAAACTTCCCAAGACCTAGTGCGATACTTAATGCCGATTCATAGCCCATGTGAATGTATACATCCAACAATCCGCTGATTTCTTTATCGAGTACATAGAATGGAGCCCAACCGCCGTTCAGTGTTCCATATTTGACGTTGATAGTGCCGCGTTTTATTTCGTGAAATAGAGGTTTCCCGTTAACGGCTAACTTTCCGCCCGTCCATCGTCCCAGAGCCGCTACATAACCATCTCCATGTTGGATCTGACACTCCATTAATTGGTCTATGATATATTCAGCTCGAGTAAGCAATTCGTGGTCTTTTAACTGGGACCATAACATTGAAATAGCGGACAGGTAGTGACCTAAGGTATGTCCGGCAAGTGCATCTGCTTCCCATCCTGGATAGTTTTCGGCCAAAGGCTCAAGGCCAGCGTTACTGCGGTATCTAGCTAGCAATCGATCCATATCTAGCTTTTTGATGTAACTGAGGTTTGTCAGGCTGGCCGTCAAAAAGGGAGAGGGCAATAGTTTGACACTTTCTAACGGCGCTGAGTAGAGACCTCCGTCAATAAGTTTTTTCGCTACCGCAGGGTTTTGTAGATAGTTATCACAGGCACTCACTAACGATAGCGTTGTTCCACCCATTGCTCCGGCTGCCAGCATTTTTAAAAATGCTCTGCGTTGTGCTAGAGAATTCTGCAGCATAACTCTTCCCTCATATTGTCCTCGTCCGGCTGTGAGTAATCGTGATAGTTACACATTTTGGATATAGCCATCGCCTGAATGGAAGTTAAAAATAGCCAATGGATGAGCTGGTATAGTCGGCTCTTGGGAATAGGTAGAGACCAATGTTGGCGTGGAACTATTAGTCAGTCCAACAGCAGCAGAACATTTAAAAAATTTCTTTCGTTTCATATCCAACCTTAAAAGCATTTGCTCACCAAAGACACTTTTATGTCGTTAGCGCCATTGGTTAACAATTCTATGATAACGATAACAATTTGAGGGTGCAATATTTTTTTACAAAAAATTAACCATGATGGGGCTCAGGAAAAATTAATTTATCACTAAAGACTATAAATATACCTTATAGCCTTTATTGGATTTGGGGGGTAACGCGGGTAGACTTTTATGGTGGTCTTTCCGCCTTGAAAATAATTCGATATGGCCTTCCACTACTGCTGATTTGTCAGAATCTCGTTGATATGAAGAAGTGGCGATAGCCAGTTTTTTACTTGTAAACCAGGCTGTTGGGCAAGCCAAATAAGTTACCTGGCCAACCATCCACCGTCTACGGCAAGAATGTGGCCGTTCACATAATCACTTGCCGGACTAGCCAGAAAAAGTGCAGCCCCAACAAGCTGATTTGGTTGGCCCCATTTTCCACATGGTATGCGTTTCTGTATTTCAGCGTTTCTTTTAGCGTTTTCCCTTAATGCCTCAGTGTTATCGGTGGCGAAATACCCGGGAGCTATCGCATTTACCTGAATATTTTTCTCCGCCCACTCGTTGGCTAATGCTTTTGTTAAGCCCGCTACAGCATGTTTACTCGAAGTATAAGCGGGAACACCTAAACCTCCGGTATAAGACAACATTGAAGCTATATTGATGATCTTTCCTTGTTGACGTTTGAGCATTTCACGTCCAAATATTTGACAAATAAGGAATGTAGCATTGAGGTTTACATCGATCACTTTTTGAAATTCCTGGATTGGATACTCTTGAGCTGGATAACGAGAGATGATACCTCCGTTATTGATAACTATATCAACATCATGTTTTTCTAGCGTAAGGTTAACCGCTGTGGCTATGTTAGTTGCATTACTTAAATCGAAAAATGTTGATGATGCCGTTCCACCATTTTTTTGGATAGCTGCTACTGTTTCATTACAACCGCCCTCTTTGGAGCTGGCGCAAATAACAAAAGCACCAGCATCGGCAAAGCCTAATGCAAGGGATTGCCCAATTCCTCGGCTAGCACCTGTGATAAATACCGTTTTACCTTCTACCGAAAACAAACCAGACGTATTCATATTTACAAACCCTTCTTTTTATCAATATGAGTTCAATTTTTTGTTAACGATATCATTTGGCGGTTGGATTGTTAATTGAATTTTTCGTTTGCATAAATCGAACATTGGGTAAACAGTAAGGGTAAGACTTCCAGGTTGGAAATTGTTCAATTAACATTCGGCTATTTCGGCCGCAGCGACAGATTTTTTATCAGATAAAGCTGCTCGAGCCATATTGGCGGTCTTGTAAGTCAGCGCTGGCGCGTAACCTTCAGATACCCAGTTGTCCCGGACCTCTTTCATCTTTGCAAAGTCATACTTATCTTGGGTAAATAGTGGCTGAAAGCATGTGCAATCAGTCGCTCCAAGCCTGAATAAGCAGGCTGTCAACGTTGTTTAACATGGTTTGAGTTTGGTGAGTGAAATATAAATTGGACAAACCTTTGGACAATGTTGTTGAACTTGTTATTCCCATATTCTAATTGTTAATATGGCGTAAACGCAACGAGGCGAATATATGAAGGCTTTTAAGTCGTTCGCAGACTTTTACCCCTATTATCTTGAAGAGCACAGCAATCAAATTTGTCGACGCTTACACTTCATAGGTTCAACCCTGGTACTGGCAATCATAGGGTACGCTATGGCGACGCAAGCGTGGACAGCGTTGTGGTTTGTTCCTCTTGCCGGCTATGGTTTCGCATGGGGCGGTCACTTTTTTTACGAGCACAATAGACCAGCGACTTTTAAGCATCCACTTTACAGTCTTATGGGTGATTGGGTGATGTACAAAGACATATTAACCGGCAAGGTTTCGATGTAATAAAGTCCCTGTCGCTGGTGGACACGTTAACGAGCTAACCAGCGACCAGTAAAAATGATGGGGATACACATCAGCATTTGTAACCCGCCGTAGAGCAACATTGCCAGCAGTGCTTGGTTTGCGACTTGCGGGGAGTAACTTCCCGATGAAAACAACGCCACGTGCATCAACAGCCCAAGATTTATATTTCTCACAGTCACTTCCATCGCGATGGCAATGATGTCCTCGCCAGGTCTTTTGTTTAGATAGCCAATCACAACAGACATCACCAACAGCGCGGCGCTGAAGCCGGCAATGATTATCACGTTGTGCATACCGAATGCCTGCAGATCGAGCCGACCTGCTCCAGCCGCACCGACAACAATTGCGGCAATGATGAACAGAGATATTCGAATTGACCAAACAGAAAGCAACGAAGCAGACGAAGGACGTTTATTCAGAATGACCATACCCACAGCCAGAGGCAACAACAGGTTGATGATGATGTCTCTGGCTATTATGCCAGTGGGCATTGTGAAATCATCAGGTAAGTCTGCCGACAAGAACAAGCCTAGAATTAGAGGTGCTGTTAACAGGCACGCGATACTGCAAATGGTAGTTAACGAAACCGAAAGTGCAGTGTTACCGCGGGCCAAGTGGGTAAATATGTTTGATGTTGTTCCGCCTGGAACGGCGGCGCAAAGTGCAAGACCTATGACAATACCCGTCGCCATATTCAAACTACCAATAAAGGCGAATACAACAAGTACAACACCGACTATTTGCGCAGTTAAACCAAGGTAAAATGAATAGGGATATTTCACTATCCTAACGAAATCAGCCACACGTAAGGTTGCGCCCATCCCCAGCATTGCCAGGGCTAATTGTGTTGCGGCGAAGTTGTATTCGTTGTTCAGATAAAAAGAAACAAACTCTTCAAACATATGAAAAATCGCCTGTTAATTTACTTATTATTTTTAATAGAGTGAAGTTATCTTATCGTCTTTACCAGCACCAGGCTCTCACTTTATCGGGGGAAGAACAGGAGTGGCGCTTAAGCGGCCACTCCTGTAAAGGGCATAACTGCAAAACTAGAGTTTCAACATGCTATAATCAGAAAGGTTTGTGCCTGCTCTGGTCCTTACCAAATAAGTGCGTTTATCATCCGGGTTAACCTTCAATGAAAGCTCACCGGCCATTTCATCAATCGTAAACTTACCGTCACCGACATAAATAAGCGCATATTTTTCGGGTCGTTGAGCCATTATCATCATGCCTGAAATGTATAGCTTTCCACCTTCTGCTGTCACAACGGCTGGCTCCTTCAAAAACGCAAAGGGTTGCTTGTATTCTCCTACCCACTGAGATATTAGCGCTTGTGGTAAAGGCGAGTTATCCGGCTCTAAAGGCAGTGATTGCGACCAGCCTAATTGCTCAATAGTCGTTTTCCTGATGGTGTCGATCACAGGCATACGCGCCCCGTTACCACCATTCCCTAAAATCACAAGCGCCCGGCCGCCTTCCATCGTCGCTCTCATCTCTCCTCCTGTGCCCGTATTTGAGCCACCATGTGAAAACCAATCCAGATTACCGTCAGCGTCACCTCTAAACCAACCGGCACTCATTCCATTTACGGTACTGAGGGTGTGAATTTGAGTGGTCATAGCCGCCACCTTAGGTGAAATTACGCGAGTGGGTTTACCCGCTAACGCCATCTGATAATCAATCAGAAAATTGGCTAAGTCTGAAGGTGTCGACCACATGCCCGAGGGCGCGATTTGTGGGCAAATAGGCAACCCGGCTTTTATGACCTGCTGATCGTCGTCATGTACCTTGGCAACATTAGTAAGAAACTCAGGGCTATTTGGTTGATACATAGTAGTGTGAGTCATGTTCAAAGGGTCAAACAGCATGGTTTGGGCGAGTTGCTGCAAAGTTTTCCGGGTTGTATCTTCGATAGCCGCTTGCACCACTACATAACCACCGCCACTGTAATCCCACTTTTTCCCCACTGGAGCTTGAACATGCACTGGCTTGTCGTAACGGGGTAAATTTTTTCCGTTTAAGGTGTCCATTAACGTAGGTATGTTGTCATCACCCTGGTAAAAATCAGCATAACCACTTTGACTTGTGCCCGCAGTGTGGGTCAATAAATCGCGGATGGTAACCGGGCGCTCTTTGGTAAAGTCATTTTCCGCTAATTTCCACCGGGTAAGATAGTGATTAACGGGCATATCCCAGTCGATAACACCTTTTTCGGCCAACATCGCTGCAATAGTCGCAGTGACCGGCTTAGACATTGAGGCTGTAGAAAAAGCGGTTTCGGCATCAATGAGCTCACCACTGTCAACACTCTTTTCGCCGGCTACATGGCGCGCCACTATTTGATAATTATCGACAATGGCTACACTCACGCCAGTGAGTTTATGTTTATTAAGCAGTTCGTGATAATTGATTCCCAACTGCTGCTCAGTGATGTGCTGCTCTGACATGGTTTTGGCGACCACGTGAGAAGGGGGCGTTAGGTTAAATAACACACTTAAAACAAGAACGGGTAAACAAGGTTTATACATATCAATCGCCTCGTGGGTAGGTAATGAGGCATCTATGTTATTGAGTTCACAGTGTGTCAGATCATATTCTGCACCAACTGCTCGATAAGCCCTACCAACTGCTCAAATAAGCTTATAGACTCTTGTTATACTTGCATTAACTCGACCTAACCTTGCCCACTGATTAATGAAAGCCAGAACCAGCACGCTCATATACTTCTTATTGTTTAGCGCAATAGCAGCTCTGGTTGTGACTGGCACAGCGATGTTTCAATCGAATAGAGCAAATGAGGTCGATGAAAACATCATATTCACAGACACTTATTATTGGTCTGAAGATCACCAACAGGATTTTAGCTCTCGCCCATCAGAACGCTCAAATTGGCAGAGCTCAACATTTCGAGGCATAGCTCACTTCGATACACCCATATGGGTTCAGATAGATTTTACCATTGATGAGCCTTCACCAAATCCCACAGGCGTCTTCGTTTCGGTAATGGGCTCATTCGATGCGTATTGGAATGGCGAGTATATTGGGAGTAACGGCAAGCCTGCACTTACCAAAGAAGACGAAGTCATAGGCGATATCGACAAGGTGCTGCTTATCAACAAAGATGCTGTCGTCATTGGGCAGAACACGTTGAGCTTATACTTGTCGAGCCATCATCATCCTTCTGAAGTCCAATATGGCGGCTTCTTTGCCTTTGTTGGTGACTACACAACCTTGATCTCCATGTCGATCAAACGCGCGTTACCATCACTGTTGATGTTAAGTGCGCTTGGATTATTGGCGGTGTATTGCTTTATGCTTTTTGCATCAGCCTGGCGTGAAGTGCAATATTTGCTGTTTGGGTTACTGTGTAGTGCCACCATGTTACTCATTATCACTGAATCGGCTCGTGGTATTTTTGGCTACACCTACGATTGGCACCTGCCACGGTTAGAGCTGGTGTTAGGACTTTCATGCTGTTTGGGTATACTGTTCGTTGCCTTTATTGCCTGCGTTGTTAAGCTTTCATCTTCGTGGAAGTTAGGTTGGTTAAGCCTGGTACTTGGCATTCAAGGATATTGGTTGCTCACATTATCTGGGTATGATGATCGCAGTCTGCTGGTCTTTGTATCCAGTGTCGGTATTTGCGGACTTATCTGCATGCAAGGCCTTGTACAAAAACGGGCACACAGCGGAAAATTGCTTTGTGCATTACTGGTGTTTATCTCGCCGGTGTTAAGTAATACTTATTCTTACATGGATACGTTTTTCTTTATCTCTTTCTCTGTTTTAAACGTATTCATTTTATATTTAACCTTAAATTCAATTCGTACGGAGCGACAAGCGCTACTGCAAAGCCAGCTAAATGCCAGTCGCATGGAACTGGAATTGTTAAAGCGAAACCTGCAACCCCACTTTATTATGAATACGCTTACTGCCATTGAAGAGTGGATTGAAGAGAACCCCAAAACAGCCGTCAATTTTATTCAAGCCCTCGCCAATGAATTTCGATTACTCACCAAGCTTTCACAGCAGCCACTCATTGCTCTTGAAAATGAGATTGCGCTATGCCAAAGCCATCTTACTATTATGGGTTATAGAGCCTGCGTCGACTTTCAGTTAAGCCAGCAGATAAGCAAACCACAAGCATTGTTACCCCCAGGTATTTTGCTTACCGTGTTAGAGAACGCCATTTCACACAACCGCTATCGCGAGGGCGCATTTGGATTCCATCTGACCCAGAGCATAAGAGGCGACAAGCACATATTGATGATGCAAATACCCTTATCTCCTTATCAAGGCGCAAGTGGGTTACAAACCGGTATTGGCAATAAATACATTCAGTCTCGATTTAAAGAGATTTTTAACCATGATTGGGATATGCAAGAGAGCCGGAGCACAGAGGCAATAACGGTGACGCTTTCGTTTCCAATGATTGAAAAAGGTGCCACATGCAACATTGGGTAATTGTGGAAGATGAGGTAATGGTAGCAAAGCGCCTGATGCGTTTTATTCAACAAATTACCGCAGATACGCCCACCAGACTTCATCACTTTCACAGTGTTGACGACGCCAGGGATCACCTGGTTAACCATACTGTGGATCTACTGTTTTTAGATCTTAATTTAGGTGGGCTAGACGGCTTTGAGTTATTAAAAAATCAATTAACGCAAAGCTTTCATACCATTGTGGTATCAGCTAATACCGATAGAGCCATAGAAGCGTTTGAACTGGGTATACTCGATTTTGTTGCCAAACCTTTCACCCTGGAAAGAGTGGCAACGGCAATTGCCCGCGCAGAACAAAAAACGTCTCAACAGGGATGTCGGTTTTTAACCTATCGCAAGCATGGTGTAATAGAATTATTGCCTATTGAAGATATTGCTTTCATTAAAGCCGCCGGTCACTACAGTGAAATAATCACCCATGATAACCGTGCTTTGCTCCACGACAAGAACATTGAAAAGCTGAATCAACTGCTCCCAAAGGACTTCTTTCGCGTCCATCGCTCTTACTTAGTACCGCTGCAAAACTGTGAAAAAATCAGTACCGATGTTGGTAGTAAATACTGGTTGTGGTTAAAAAATGGCGAACAACTTCCCGTCGGCAGAACACGAGTAAAAGCCCTGAAAGCCGAGCTTATTTAACCAGTCAAGGCCCTGAGCTTACGCACATTGTCCGACGTGGCACTGAGCGGTGCTAAACACCTTGAGCGACCATAGCGTCGGCAAGACGCCTAAAACCAGCAATGTTTGCTCCTTTCATATAATTAATGTAGCCACTGTCAGTTTTACCCTCAATGACACACCGCTGATGTATGCTGTCCATGATGGAATAGAGTTGTTCATCCAGCGCACTGGCGTCACGCTGATTAAACATGGCATTTTGACTCATTTCTAACCCTGACAACGCAACACCGCCAGCATTGGACGCTTTACCAGGTACATAAGTTATCCTGGCCTGTAAAAAGTGTGATTGTGCTTTATTGGTGCAAGGCATATTGGCGCCCTCTAACACCGTGTCACAGCCATTTTCCAGTAATGCTTTGGCATCGCTTTCACGCAACTCGTTTTGCGTTGCGCATGGCAGCGCAATATCACAAGGTAAATGCCAGGGGGTTTTGTCCGCAAGCCAGGTACCGTAGTGCTTGTCGGCCATATCAGTGAGGATGTTGTCACTTGCTGCGTAATGTTCAATTGCCCAGTTAAGCACAGTGTCAGTTAAACCTTCTTTGCAATAAAGAAGCCCTCGGCTATTAGAAAGCGAAATAACTTTGCCGCCTTTCTCTGCTGCTTTAAGGGCGGCATGAAGTGCAACATTTCCAGCGCCTGAGACGGCGATAGTTTTGCTGTCTATTTGCGTTCCTTTGTGTTTGCAAACTGCGTCTAAAAAGTAGACGAGGCCAAAGCCAGTTGCCTCAGTACGCACATAGCTACCACCAAATTCTAAGCCCTTACCGGTTAAAACACCTTCGAATTTATTGTTGAGTCTGCGGTATTCTCCATAGAGGTAGCCAATTTCTCTCGCGCCCACATTGATGTCACCTGCCGGAACGTCAGTGTTTGCGCCTATGTGGCGCTGTAACTCTCGCATGAACGCTTGACAGAACAACATGATGTCACGGTTTGAACGCCCTTTAGGGTTGAAGTCAGAACCACCTTTACCTCCTCCCATCGGCAGACCGGTGAGGGCATTTTTAAAGCACTGTTCAAAGGCCAAAAACTTCAGAACCGACAAATTAACCGTGGGGTGGAAACGCAAGCCGCCCTTGTAGGGGCCCATGGAAGAATTGTGTTGTACTCGCCAACCTTGGTTAACTTCAATATCACCATTGCCATTCATCCATGACACAGTAAAGTAAATAACGCGTTCTGGCAGGCAAATCCGTCTTACGATATCAAACGCTTTATAGTCTTTGTTCGCATTGTAAATTGGAATGATATCTTCGAGAACTTCATGAACTGCTTGCAGGTACTCAGTTTCGTCGGAAAACTTGTCGTTGAGAAACCCATAGATTTCATCAAAATTACTTACTTGCGCCATGTGGTTTTTAATCCTTGTTGGAAAGCTGTATCGCTGCGGTAAGTGCATTTAAAAGAAGGTTGCCTGGAGGTTTATACTTCTTCGTGGTTGCTTTCGTTTAATTTGTGTTAGTGATTCGAACGAACACCAGTTCGAAAACCCATAGCTGAGGACGTTATTTGTGGCTTAAAAGCGGTTTGCGAAATAATGAAAACACGTAGAACCGTAGATAGATTTTAAAAACGACAAACCCCTCCTAAATGAGAGGGGTTTGTTATTTAAAAGAGGCGGATTCCCGCCTTCCTTTGGTATTGATAATTAGCTTATTCTACGCCTACCACAGCTTCAGACGTGGAGGAGTTGTAGAGTGACGCTGCGTTATCCGTGTCTAATGAATCACCTTCAAGGAATCCTTCAAAATCATCCATAAAGACTTGCGTTGTACCATCGGTGTCCGAGTAGATGGTAAAGTTGTCAACCGATACCACACCCGTATCAGGTCTTGTACCGCTGTTATCGCCAAAGCGCACTGCAACGTGTGTCACGCCACCTACGGAATTGTTATCTGGTGTAAATCCGTCGGTGGTCATTCTCACACCATCAACTTCAACAGTTACCAGAGGGTTTACTTCCAGGTTGCCTTCCGGGTATTCCCATGTCACGACTACATTCATAAACTGGTCGAGTACCACAGTAGGTGCAGATGTATCTACATCGCTTGGGCTTCGAACACCAAAGCTATCATCTCTGATACGCAGATCCAAAATAGCGCCGTCGTTGTTTGTTGCTGAGTTAAACAGTGTGATAAACGCATCACCGTCACCCAAATCATCGTCAAGACGTTTAATTGCCACTTCAAAGCGACCTTGGGCTAACGGGCCATCATCACCCAGCGCATATCTCAGCTCTCCTGTATCAGAGGCATCTGTGTCGCGGATTTCAGCAAACTTGTTGCCTTCTGTTCCCGGGCCGCCGTCTTCACCAATGGTTTCTACCGTTGCTTCGGAAGTACTGGAATTGTACTCAGAAGCTGGGTTGTCTGTATCCAGTGAATCGCCATCAAGATAGGATTCAAAGTCATCAGAGAAGACTTCAGTTGTGCCATCGGTGTCTGAGTAAATAACCAGGTCATCAATGGTAAAGGTGCCAGTGTCAGCTCTTACACCACTATTGTCACCAAATCTGAAGGCCACATGAGTAACACCGCCCGTTGAATTGTTATCTGGAGTGAAGCCTTCAGCAGTGAAGCTAACACCGTCAATTTCAACAGTCACCAGAGGTGTCGTTTCAAGGTTACCTTCCGGGTATTCCCAGGTGATAACAACATCCATGAACTGATCTAATATTACGGTCGCTGCAGAGGTATCCACGTCACCAGGGCTGCGTACACCGAAGCTATTATCTCTGATGCGTAAGTCTAGAATGGCACCATCGTTGTTGGTTGCAGAGTTGAACAGCGTGATGAAGGCATCGCCGTCACCGAAATCATCATCCAGGCGCATAACTGAAGCGGTTACTCTACCAGCTGCAAGCGGGCCGTCATCACCCAGAGCGTAGCGCAACTCGCCGGTGTCACTGGCGTCGGTGTCTCTGATAACTGCTACCTTGTTGGCACCGCCTGTGTCACCACCTACACCTGATATGGTAATTTCAACCTCGGCAGTGGTGCCATCAACAGAGGATATTGTGATGGTATCTGTCACGCGATCGCCACTTACAAGCGCTGCGATGGTGGGGTTGGCCGTATCTAAAGTGTAAGTCCATGAGCCGTCTTCCATGATGGTAAACATACCATAGGTGCTAACGGTGGATGCAGGAACGATGAATGCTTCGCCGGCATCTGGGTCAAGTACGCTTACCACACCCGTTGCCGGGTCAACAGCATCACTTGTTGTAGCGCCTTTTAAGTCAAAGAAGACCGCTGGGGTTGGTTCAGCTTCACCGTCTCCAACATCAAATACCACAACCTCAGAGTATATTGCCAGGCTGTATTGGCTGGTGTCACCATCCAGCGTTTCACCAACAGCGTAACCTTCGAAGTCATCTTCAAATACTGCTGTCGTGCCGTCGGTATCTGAATACACGGCAATGTTATCAACATAGAATGAGCCGAATGGAATGGTTCTGTCATTGTCACCAAATCTGAATTGTACGGTTTTAACACCATCGACAAACCATTGATCTAAATCGGTAAAGTCGGAATCAACCACCGCTGCCGTTGAGAACGAACCACCACCGATAACTTCACCGTTAATACTCACGGTCAGTTGCTCGGCATTGTCCATGTTCCAGGTAATTTCTACGTCGTAAAACTGCTCTTCAACAAACGGCGCTGTGACAATAGAACCCGGATACGCATCGCTATCAGTGTTACGTACCAAGAAGCGAGGCTCAATAGGTAGGCCGTCGCTATCGGTCTGATTACCCTGAATTCGCAAGTCGATAAGTGACTCACTTGAACTGCCTGAGCTACCGTACAGAGTAATATAGGCATCTTTAATGTTACCATCGCTACCAAGAGCTTCTTCTTTCGAGAAAGACGCTGTTAGCTTACCCTGGCGCAGGTTGCCGACGCTGAACCTGATTTCACCGGTGTCGCTGCCTGTGTCTGAAAGTTTAACGACCTGAGTTAATGCTGCTACACGAATGGAAATCTCAGCCGTGGTGCCATCAACAGATTCAATGGTAACGTAGTCACGTACTGAATTACCCACTTCCAGGTTGGCCACGGTTTCATTCGCAACGTCAACGGTGTACGACCACTCGCCATTTTCTGTGATACTAAAAGTACCATAGTCCAGAGCAACGTCAGTTTGCGCAATAACGGCGTCTTCCAAGAAATTAGGATCGTCAATCGTTACCATGCCGGTAAGTGGGTCTATTGCCGTATTTTCAACAGTACCTTCCAACGTTCCTCCGATAATGGCGGCGACCGGCGTGTTGTTGTAGCCAATGGCTGCGCCAACAAGGTCGAGTACTGATGAATCCACATCTCCAGCAACAGCAGAGGTAGTCTGCAAACTGATTTGCGCCGCTTCCAGCGCATCAAGGTAGTCATCTGAGAATGACCCATCAGCTAAATCAGTGGCGAGTTCAGCCAGTAATGCAGTCATATCATTGTCTGCATCGTTGGCATCCAGAGAAGATAAGAGTGCAAGTACGGAACCATATCTGTCGGCATTTTCAGCGCCATCTGCACCTAATGGTGTAACACCAACAGCAGTGGGTGACACCTCAGTGGCGTCAAAACGAATACCAAACCGCAGGTTGTAAGCTGCCGCGACATCAGCAAAAGTATTTAAGTCTGACTCTGCACCTTGCACGGCCATTTCAGTTAACGGCGATACGACATAGGAGGGGGCTGGCGTGTCTTCATCGCCTTCCACAACGTTAAGTACTGAACGCATCGCTGGTGCGTCTAACGTGTTGCCTGTGGCTTCGTCAACGTAGGTTCCACCTGTACAGGATACCAGGCCGTTTCCTTCAAAGTGCACGTCTGTAAAGGTAACACTTCCGGCCTCGTCTGTTGTTGACGATGCCTGAGCTGGTGTTACTGCTGCGCCGGTGTCGTCCACGGCAAAGATTTCACAACTTGCACCGCTAACAGGGCCTTTAACGACACTGGCCGTCACATTGAGCGTCGGATTAACCGTTGAAGTTGAAGCACCAACACCTTCAGTGAAGCCCGCTTCATCGGTATAGTTTGCTGATACAGAAATTACCGAGCCTTCGTCAGCCTCGGTAATGGTATATGATGAGCCAGTAGCGCCAGTGGACCATGCGTACGTAAGCGTATCTGCAATAATGCCATCGGGGTCGCTTGCCGTTGCGGTGAGTGTCGTGCCGGCAATAAACTCGCCTCCTGAAATGGTAATACTGCCGCGACTATTGCTGTCTAACTCTGCATCATCACTGCCTGAACAACCCGCTAAGGCTGTTGCGGCTATGACGGGTACAAATAACTTTTTAACCATGCTTTCTACTCCTGAAAGTTTAGTTCCCAAGTGTTGCTCTATCTTTTACGCGGGGTGGCAAATACGCTCACCTGGCACACTTGAGTGGATATGCCAAAAGGGCTGTTGTAACTTTTGACATACCCATGATGTTTAAATTTTTTGTTTTAAATCTTGTCGAATCACATCATTAATATTTAAAGCTAATACCGGCGAACAAACGCGGGCCGTAATCGCTAACCTGGCCGGTGTTGCCAAGTACATAGAAATCATCTGAGCGAGGTTCGCTAAACAGGTTGATGGCTTCCACTTTTACGCGAACGTGTTTGTTGATTTTGTAAGATGCGCGGGCTTCCCATACACCTACATCGTTAACAAAACGAAGTCGTGTGCCATTGCTAACATAAGGTTGGAAGTATTCGCTACGGTATTTGTAGATAAGCGCAGTATCAAAATCACCAACCTGGTAATACACCTGACCACTAAATACGTGCTCGGAAAATCCAGGTACAGAACCAGGAGGCACGATGCCTTCTGTAAGCTGAGTGGTAACGCCGTCCAGGTCTGTCTCAAATGTGGTACCATAATTACTGTCTTCGAACTCGAAGTCAGTGTCTGCGTAGTTATAGCCGAGCTTCACGCCAATACCACTTTCCCAGCGGTAGGCAACAGAAACTTCGATACCAGTCAGGCTGCTTGAATCGTCGGTGGTCACTGAATTGGTGATGGGTAGCGCGATGTCTTCACCATTAACAACGAAGTTTTCCAATTGCGTTTGCTGTTGGAAGCCACCATTAAATTGCTTGTGGTACAAACCAAATGCAAAGATAGAGTCTTCGTTTGGATACCATTCAATGGCCACATCGTAGTTCCACGACATAAGCGGCTGAAGGTCAGGGTTACCTGAGCCATTAACGCCAACTAAAAGGTCGCTGATGGTGGTCGGGTCTGCGCCCAAGTCTTCAATAAAGTCACGGCTATAACCCATATCCGATGGGTCAGCGCGTGACATACCGCGATACATGCCAACTCGCAACAAGATGTCATCGGTGTAGTCTACAACCAGGTTGAAACTCGGTAGTACTTCAGTGTAGTCACCGCCACCGACAACACGTTCGATGTCATCCGGGCTTCTGGTGAGCTGGAATATGCCATTTTCATCAGCGGTAATTTCGACAGCTTGTCTAAAGCCGACAGAGGTAACCTCAGTATCTACGACGCGAACGCCGAAATTACCACGAATAAATTTACCGAACATTTCAGTGTCATAACTTGCCATAAGGTAGGCAGCAGTGGTTTTTTCTGTCACGTCTACTGTACCGGAATTCTCGTACTCGACATCAGGGTAACCGAACTCTGCACCGGTGGATAAAGCTACTGCCTTGGAGAAGCAAACATTGTCATAAGTTGCCCACGAAGACCCTGTGCCACTGCTTACCACGTTACCTGCACTGTCAACATGGGTAATGAGGTCGCCATCAGAGACATTTGATAGAAAATCAGATTCCGGGAAATCAATTTGGCAACTTTCAAGTACATCGATAGCAGATGTCACACTTTCATCTAAATTGTACTCGTTTCTTGAGCCGTTTCCGTTGGTACCACCGAACTGCACAAAAGTGAGCTCAGAACGTCTGACGCCACCCTGAATGCTGCTAAAGGTATCTCCACCTAAGAAGTATTCAAAATCCAGCCTAGCACCCATGATTTCATTTTCCCGCACATTTTCGTGGTCTAAGCGAGTACGTAAGCTGTCAGTAAAATTGGATATATCCGTTACATCAAAATCGGTGACTGTCAGGTTGGGGATATATTCACCCATGTCCCAGGAGAAAAACGGGCGACCGCTGGTGCGACCACGGTTGGATATTTGTAATTCTTCCCTTTTGGTTTGAGAGTAGCTGAAATCGGCCTCTATAACCAAATCATCACTAAAGGAATGCTGGATGTTTAACCCGTAACCGCGATAGTTTTCTTCACGAGAGAACTGCTCACCGGCTGACTCAAAACGCTCTTCACCTTCCCAATGCAGAATGCCGCCCACTGAATTGGTAATTAAATTTTCACCGGTTACGCCTGGAGTAACGCGCTTTTGCAAAAAGAGTAAATCGTGACGGGCTTCCGACTGGACACGATCAGAGATTTGGGCGTCGAAGTTGATGTCCCAGCTATCTGAGGGTCTGAACTGCAAGCCAATGAATAGCGCATCCCGTTCGTCAGATGTTTCGTTTTGACGGAAGCTTCGGCTGGAGCCCGTCCAGGCGTAAGGTGTTCCAGCTTCAGTACCCGAGTTTATATCTGTTTGATAACCCTGATTGTTACTTCCGGCCACTTGATCTTCACAATCCCCAGCAGAACTACGGAAAAAACCTTCATTGGAATTGGTTGGATCATTCAAACAAGCCCAAAGAGAAGAGCCAGTTGGACTGGAGCTACGGTATTCCGCTTCCGGTTGACTAATATCCTGCTTTTGAATACCAATTGATAAGCCGAGTTCTTGACCACTATTGAATTCGAATTGGTCAACGTAGCTGACTGTGCCCCGATAGCCTAGGTCACTATGTAGTGAATTATCAACATTGAATTCGTCTGGGTTGGCGTTTAACTTAAATTCAGTCTGAAAACGTTGCTTACCAAAATCCAGAGGTTTCAACGTTTCTAAGGTGATAACACCAGCCACACCACCTTCAATCATCGAGGCATCCTGGGTTTTGTAAATACCCACTTTTTTCATCAACTCGGAAGGAAACTGAGAGAAGTTAACTGAGCGGTCACCACTGCCGTTAGTTGCTTCCCGGCCATTGATATGGGTTGCACTCAAAAATGGGCCCAAACCACGGATGGTAATTTCAGTCGCACCGCCGTTTTCACGGTGAGAAGAGGCGCCGGTGATAGATTCCAGTGCTTCACCAATCGACAGTGCAGGAAGGTCGCCAATGTCTTCAGCAGATAAGCCGTCAAGAACGGTTGTAGATTCACGCTTGATGGCAATTTGATCCTGAATCGTTCTTCGCGTACCCACAACGTCGATAACCTCAACGTTATCATCTGCAGTTGCTTGATCTTCTGCTTCTTGTGCTGTTGCAGAAAAAGCAATAGAACTGGCAACTGAAGCGAAAGCCGCAAATTTTACCAATTTGGCAACGGGTGAAAGTCTGAAATGTTCTTTCTGATGGCTATAGTCCTTGTGTTTCCCTGATATCACCGACATATCATGTTCTCCGATGTTAATAGTGCAAGCAAAAATGACATTGCTGTTATTTAGTTGTTATTTAATTGTTGCGGATAATATAAACAAACTTTACCAGATAAACAACCAATTATTGGTCTTTGATTTACCAATTTTTTTTACCAATGATTTGAAGGTGTATCGCCATTCAGTTCTGTTCTTAAAAGTATTGGTTAGATGCTCTTTGTGCGCCTATTCGAACAATGCAAAATGATCTTATGTTTTAAACCTCCAGTCATAACAACACCATCGTGTTCTGACGTCTGTTGTTGAAACTTGCTGTTGATAGGCTTGGATACTGTTAAGTTTTTACTATGAACGTGCTGGTTCATAGACGCAGCAATCAGACTCATTTACAATCAGCGCAGTTTTTTATGTTGGTTAAGTAAATGAAAATCTGGCGATTTTGGTATAAAGAGTTTCCTCAGTTTTCAAATTCTCATCGCGATTACTGGCGGGTAGTAATGGTTTTCCATTGTTTGCTTATTGCCAGTGCAGTGCCCTTTATTCTTTGTCTGATTAACGCGATAGTTTTTCATAGTTACGATTTGGCTATGCTGGATGCTGCTGTAAGTGCGGTTAGTCTTGCCGCTTATGCATGGTTTCGTCGTACTGGCAATGTGGTGGTGGCCTCTGCATCCCTTGCTTTTTTAATCACTTTTGCTGTCTGCCTGTTTCTGTATCTAACCAAAGGATATGCTAATTCGGTGGTGTGGCTATTGGTTATTCCACCTATTACTTTTTTTCTCGTGGGACGAAAGCTGGGTACCGTGTATTCGGGTTTAGCATTCATATTCTGTGCATATGTTGTTTATCAACAGGTAGGGCAGGACTTTCCTAAGCCTCAAGGGCTGGGGGCTTTTCTTAACGTAGTGGAAGCCAGTATCGTTGTGATTTTGTTATTTCGGTTCTATGAAAAAACGCGTTCACAAGCTTATTCTCAGCTGCAGGAGAGAAATGCGCTGGTAACACAATTGGCGCAAACAGATCGTCTCACTGGTCTGTATAACCGGGACAAGTTCGATCGCGAACTCAAAAAGTATCAACATTCAGCCGTTTGTCTGGTGCTTATAGATGTGGATCATTTTAAAAAGATTAATGACACTCATGGGCATATGAAAGGTGATGAAGTGCTACAGAGTCTCGCTGAGAAATTAAGGGAACACCTGAGAGCTTGTGACGTAGTTGCCCGGTGGGGTGGGGAGGAATTCGCTATTTTGTTGCCGGAAACCACTAAAGAAAATGCGCTAATTTTAGCTGAGCGCATTCGGGAAACTGTGTGCCAGAGTTATACTGCTGGCCTGCCGATTAGTGTGAGCGTCGGGTTAGCCACGCCGGCTTCGTTATCTCAAGACCCAGAGCAATTACTCAAGCAAGCTGACAAAGCGTTGTACCGGGCAAAAACCAACGGCCGCAACTGTGTTGTTGCGGCATAACTTCGAAACAAAGCAATAGTCCATGTTCGAGCCTGTTAAACTCTTAACGTATTTCATCGAAATTCGCTTCATCGAGCCACTTTAATTGTGCCAGAGGATAACCCAGAAAGAACTTCGTACGCTCCAGTACAATTCGACTTTGAATGCGCTTAATACACAAGCTATCTATTGCGCTTAATTCGTCACATTTTTTATTTAGCATGGCAATATTGGCGAAACAACTAAATGAGATGTAGTCCGCTTCGCCACTTACCGCCATGCAATCCATAAATTCCGGAATTTTATCAATTGCTTTAGTAAATTCCCGTTTTGTTCTTGCGTTGTTGTTTTCGAGAGTGAATTCGACATAGGCAAAAACGTGCTCGCACATGGCCTCAATGTTTACATCGGCGTGAAACGTACGAAAATAACCAGCCTCTTTGAGTATCTTGACTCTTTGAAAACAGGCGCTTGGCGATAAGTTTACCCGATTAGCGAGCTCTACATTGGTAAGATCTGCCTGCAGATGAAGGGTGGCGAGTATATTTCGGTTATAGCTGTCGAGTCGAATCACTTTTTTCATAAGGAGGAGTATCTTGTCTGACTACAGACATTGGTTTATCAGTTTGTCTGGTGCTATTGCAAGTCATTATGGCAATTAAAAGCATAATATTTTTCGGTAGCGCTAATAAAGTCCTTCTATTCCACTTTATTAACCCTTAATAGTACGGATTTTTCTCAATATACAAAATATTATTTTGCTTGTTATTTGGACAATAGAAATACGTTGAAAGGAAAGTCACGCAATCAGTAATAATGAGAATAACACCCGCAAAAGAGGGGAATGAAATGTCAAAACAACAAGTGTTAACATTTGGGCTTGCAATGTGGTTGCTGGTTGGATTTAGCGCAACCAGAGCTGATGAAATTAACAGCCCAGACCCCGCCCTTGAGCGTATTGAGGTAACTGCTCGAGGCAGAGTTGAAACACTCCAATCGGTGCCAGACTCTATTACCGCTTTTTCGTCTAAAGATATTCAGGCAGCACGTATATCTTCGCTGTCAGATCTCGCAGCCCTAACACTAAATTTGGGGGCCTTGGATAATTTTCGTCCTGGACTGACGCGGATTAACATTCGCGGTCTTATCACGCCGCAAGTCGGTGATGCGCCCTTAGCGTTTGTGGTAGACGGTGTTACGGCCCCCGATATTGAATTTATTAATCAGGGGCTGGTTGATATTGAACGCATTGAGGTAATGCGTGGAGCACAAGGGGCGTTGTACGGACGCGGCGCTATAGGCGGCGCTGTATTGATTACTACCAAACGCCCTGGTGATGAGCTGGAAGGGAAAGTAAACCTCGATATTGGTAACGGCGAAAAGCGGGCATTAGATGCAGTGTTAACCGGGCAACTGGGTCACCTCGATGATGCCTATTTTCGCGTTGGCGGTCGCATAAGCCGATTCAACGGTCTTATCGACAATATATTTAGCGGAACAAAAGCGGATGGGCTTGATGAGGACGCCGCCTTTGGTCAGTTGCAATTTGACCTATTCGATTTCACGGTGCTCACGCTAAATGCCAAATATGCGAATACCGAAGCAGGTTTTGCTTACTATCAGCCTATTGAGGCAGACCAATTGAACGATTTCTCCATCGTTACTTCGCAGAATATTATGAACCTCGACGAACGGGAGGTTGTTGAATTAAGTGCTCACCTGAGCCAAATGTACGATTTGGGTGAGTTGGAAGTAATTCTTGCGAGCAGCCGTTCTAACGATCAACATTTCTATGATGGGGATTATACTGCCGATCCGACTGTCATTTTTGATGGTGATTTTTTGCTACGAGCGCCCTTTGCTTCGGCGGGTAAAAATGACGTGGATGCCTGGACAGTTGAAACGCGATTTACAGCAGAGCCGGTTGATAAGTTCAGATGGTCGCTCTCTGCCTTTTATCAGGACAAAGAGCGAGATAATCAAATTGACTTTTTAGACGATATTCCCGGTGATGTGCAGAAAAAGCGGGCCGACTTTAGTGACTCAGATGTGTACCTGACTATTGCTGACATTAATTCCTCGCAAGCGTGGGCGGTCGCAGGACAGGCAAATATTGATGTCACGAGTAAACTCGAACTAACATTGGCGTTGCGATATGACAGTGATTCCAGAGAGTCATATGACCCCTTCAATGCTGAAGAAACCTTCGCGAAAGAACGTTTCGACCAATGGCAACCAAAGGTTTCACTAGCCTATCAGCTCAGTAATGAACAACTTATCTATGCTGGCTATTCAAAAGGATTTCGCAGTGGCGGATTTAACGAGCCTGCACCGGACATTTCAAGAACTTTCGATAAAGAGCTGTCAGACAGCTATGAATTGGGTATGAAAGACAGTTACTGGTCGGGAGCGGTAAGTTTAAATGCTTCGGTATTTTATATTGAACAGGCTAATGCTCAAATCACGCAATTCAACGTAGATACGCTCACGCTGGAAAACCTGGGTATTGATGAAGTTGAAATAAAAGGGGCCGAAGTCGAAGTCAATTATGCTATCAGTTCGTCTTTGTCTACACGGATAGGATTTGGAATCGTAGATTCTGAAATAATTGAATTCGATAGTTTCCCAACTCTGGAAGGATTAAGTCAGGTGTGGGTAAGTGATTACAACGCTAGTGCTGCGCTGAATTACAGTGGCGAGATTGGTGAAAACTGGTTGCTTGATAGCCATATAGGCATCAGTTTAATCGGGCCGCGATACTATAATATTGATGCCCCTGAACTGAAAACGGGTTCAGCTGCATTCGTGAACGCAAATGTGCGCTTAACATGTGACGATTGGCATTTCCAACTGTATGCGGACAATCTGTTCGACAAGCGTATGGCCGAGGATGTGTTTTTGCTAGGAGATGGTGTGTCTGAATTTATGCGTCAGCCGAATACCCCCAGGCAGTTCGGCGTTGAGCTTGGGTATCAGTTCTAATGACAGTTGAGGCGAAAAAAAGCACTGAAGATAGCTCAGCTACCAGCACCATGGGTGGGGCTGGTAATGATTACGCCTTGGAGCCTGTACCAGAAAGTGCTCATACGTCGGGGGTTTCAGTAGGGATGGTCAACGGTGCTCTTGCGTTCGCTGTACCGGGTTTGATCACGGGCATCGAAATTGGACAATCACTTGGCTTTTGGTCAAGCGTCGCCGCTTTTCTGGTGGGAGGTTTACTGCTGGCTTTATTTGGTGTCGCTACCGCACGTGTCGCTTATTATAACCGACTAACCTCATTTTTGACTTTAAGGCACGTTTTTGGACGTTGGGGAGCAAAACTGGTTTCGCTGTGCTTTGTGTTCTCACTTATGGGCTGGTACGGGGTGAACTTAGATTTATTCGCCTTGGCTGCAAAGGGCATGCTGCGTCATTACACTCAGGCAGAATCGTCTACCGTACTGATCGAGTTGTCGGCCAGTGTTGTGATTGTGATAACTACACTTTTCGGTTTCAAAAAAATTGAAAAACTGTCAGCCTGGTTGGTTCCGGTGATGGGTTTAGTTACTTTTATTCTGTTGGTGAAAAGCGCTACGTCAGAAAAGGAAATAGCTGTCGTTGACGCTACAATGAGCTTCGGGACCGCTGTTTCTGCGGTTGTGGGAAGTTTTATTGTATCAATCGTGCTGATGCCTGATCTTGCCCGCTTTTGCCGAACTAAACGAGATACCTGGACTGCCTCTTTTCTTCCCTTCTTTTTATTGAGTACATTTGTCTACATTGCAGCGTCTTTGGCGGCAAGTGTCTATGGCAGTGATGACATTCTCGCGCTAATGATTAAATTAGGGTTGGGAGTTTTCGCTTTTATTTTACTTATTTGCTCGAGCTGGTTAACCAATGTTGTCAATTTGTATAGCGCTTCGTTAGGCGCTGTAGCGGTAGTGAATAGCACGAGACAATACCTGGTGATTCTCATCATGGGACTAGTGGGAGCCGTCGCGTCTTCGTTGAATATTCTGGAACAATTTTCGACTTTTTTATTTTCGTTGTCGGTACTCTTCACCCCCGTCGCAGCCATTTATTGCTGTGACTTTTTCATTCTCAGAAAAGGGCGTAGATACAAAACAAATACCGATGTGGCTACATTCAACTACGCCGCTTGTCTTGCGTGGTTTCTTGGCGTGATCGCCGGTAGTGCAGGGCAGGTTTATGGCGTTTCTATCACGCCAATAGAGGCTCTTGATGCTCTGTTAGTCTCATTTTTTACCTATTTATTAGCCGCTCGTTGGTTAAAAACCTAATATCGTTAAGAGTAAAGTCATGAAAGAACTTAGTTTTCAAGATATTGAAGATATTCTGCTGGGTTGTACCATATTGGGCACAGGCGGCGGCGGAGAAATAGAAGAAGGGTTAGGTCTGATGCGTGAAGTTTACGACGCTGGTCGCAAGGTAAAGTTGGCCACCTTCGATGAAGCGCCAGATGATGCGTTGATCTGCACTCCCTATTTGTTGGGCGCGCTGGATTTAAGAGAAAAGCAAAAGCCAGAATACCAACGTTTACCACAAAGTCCCGAACCGGCAATTACTGCGGCTTATCGCAAATTAGAGACGCTCTGTGGCGACAGGTTTTTTGGAACTGTCTGTTGTGAAATGGGTGGAGCTAATACTGCGGTAGCATTTTACACGGCAGCTATGCACGGCGCAGTTGTTATTGACGCTGACCCTGCCGGCAGGGCGGTACCGGAAATTACACACTCAACTTACTATTTGAATAATCTTCCCGTGGGCACACTGGTGGCGGCAAATGAATTTGGCGAAACGTTTGTAGTCGAAAATGTTAGCGACGACCTTCGTGCTGAACAACTGATGCGAGCAATCTGTCAGGAAAGTGCCAACGATATTGCTGTTGTCGACCACGCCATGCGTGTTGACGAGATAAAAGAGGCATTAATACACGGTACAATAACTAAAGCACTGACCTTGGGAAGGGCGGTAAGAGTAGCCAAAGAGGAAGGTGTTAACGTGGCGAAGGAAATTGCGCGCTTAGGAGAAGGAAACCTTATCTTTACAGGCGAGGTCGCAGGTGTAAGTTATGAGACAGAAAAGGGGTTTACTGTTGGGGCAATTGACATAGCTGAAGATGCAGAACATGACTCAAACCGTTTCCGTATCGAGGTTAAAAATGAAAATATGGCCGGCTACCGAAACGGAAAAATAGCAGTAACCATACCTGAACTCATTTGCCTAATTGATGAAGAGGCTGGCCTACCAATTACAAACCCAAACTGTTATGTGGGCCAGAAAGTTGCGGTGGTGGTTCTGCCAGCGCCGAAGGAGTTCACCACACCCCGAGGTCTTT
Organism: Alteromonas sp. AWQ4_252; assembly: GCF_056158205.1. Classification (NCBI taxonomy): domain Bacteria; kingdom Pseudomonadati; phylum Pseudomonadota; class Gammaproteobacteria; order Alteromonadales; family Alteromonadaceae; genus Alteromonas; species Alteromonas sp. AWQ4_252. Next base: position 1,246,862 of record NZ_JBSWSV010000001.1, read on the forward strand.
CGGTATTCGGTCCGGCATATCTCGGCTTAAATATGCCATTTAAATCGACAGTTCAATGAGGGCAAAGGTAAAAAGAAACTTAGTCCAACGTGTTTTTGCAAAGCGTTATACCCAGCTAAAACATACGGGCATAATAGCGTGGTAGCTGCATAGTTTATAAAAAGTCTTATTGGTTCGCTACAAACTCGGGCAGGTGCATATAAATAGGACACTGAGACGAAGCCTGTTGTAAGGCCTCCAGGCTCTCGTCAATTCGGTTTAGCCGCTTCAGCAATAGTGCTTTTTTGGCTAGTGCGGGCGTGGAAACTGGGTGGTTGATAAGTTCAGTTAGCTGCACACCGATGTGTTGGTGGTCTGAACTGTCGGGTAATAAATAGGCTTCGTAGTACAAACGATAAATTTGGTCATCCTGAGAAGTGTTTCCGCGCAGGGTGTCACGTTCAAGAATCAAAAGCGCTGTTCGATAAGCATCTCTGGCTTCCTGTAAACGACCGAGATGCCGATAGCTATCTGCTAAATCGCCCCACTGTTGGTGTATTCCAGCATCTTCATTAGCAATCAGTTGTTGAACGGTGGTACGAAGAGACAATGCTTCAGCGTAGTTCCCCCGATAGTAGTACAGTGATGCCAAACCCTCCAAAGGCATATATGAATTGGGTGCTAACGCCCTGGCTTGCTGAAATTTTTCCTCCGATTGTGATAACTGTCCGCGACAAAGGTACATCAATCCTAAGTTGGTTAGCGTTAGCTCATTCGGCTTTATCGATACCTGGGCTTCCCACGCCTGAATTGCAGTATTGACTTCACCACTTGCAAATCCTATTACCGCTAACAACTGATGAGTGCGCCAATAGTGTTCGTTTGATGTAGCTGCCTTGCGGGCAAGATTCAGCGCATCTGTAATGTCAGCTTGTGAGCCAGTCTGTTTAAATCTATTGAGGTGAACCGTTGCCAGGCCCATCAGCGCTTCAGTGTTGTTAGGGTGTCGCTGTAAGATATTCTCAAATTGTTCCTGCGCCAAAACTCGTTGACCGGTCTTGTCGTACAAAAAACCAAGTACTGATTGGATGTATAAGTCATCGGGCGCCAGCGATATTGCTTTTTGACATTGCTGGTTGGCATGCTCAAGGGCAGCCTTTTCATTCTGCCGCCAGCTCTCATAAATGGCTATTTCACAAAGCAAAGCATGGCCTGCGGCAAAAAATGGCTTTTCCCTTACCAATTGTTCAATTTGTCGCTGCGCCTCATTTAATGTTTCGAAAGACTGGTAGTCCTCGGTTAATTGCCTGGCTAATAAATACTGTTGCTGTTGTTGCGCGTTAAGTAATCCAGTGTTTTGCAGTGGCTTTTGAGTACTAAGTAATGCCTTCGTATTAGCACGGAGCATTTCATGCATTGTGTCGCGGTCAAATATAATGGAGAGCATGTCGTGCTGACTGATACTCGGTGAGGCGATGAGGTAGTCGAAGCTACCGTCAGACAGGTAAAGCCTAATACCCGAGTAGCGGCCAATGTGTTGAGTTTGAACAGTGACTACCACGTCTGACTGATATGACTTTTTTAAATCGTTGTGGCTGTGATTAAACGTATTTAGCGCTAAAGGAACCAATGTAACCTCAAAGTCTTTTTCGAAAGGCATTTTTAATTCATCGGCAATGGTGTAAAGCCACTTATCCTGCGGGTATATAAGAATGCTTGGTTTTAAACCCGGCAGTGTTAATGGCGCTTGCTCATGCACTAATGTCCAGCTTCGCCAAGCGATAAGGGCGACGATGACAAAAATAAAAAGCGCTATGGCCCCCGTTTTTTTTGAAGACGAGAGAGTGCGTTTAGGTGATTCGGCAGCTGTATCGACAACAGGTTGTGATTGCGCATCTTCCTGGGTTTGATACAGACTGTAAGCCGGTACGTCCAGTGCAGCGGCTATGCGCTCCAGTGATTGTGGCTCTACAAGAATTTCTCTGAACGCTTTGCTGACCAGATCTTTAGGTGGTGAGACAATATCTTCGCGTTCGGCTATTTTTTCCGCGAGTGCAGCCTGCGTTTTTAGCCCAGCTCGATGTAACGCGCGCTCTAATTTAGCTCGTGAGGCTCGTACGCCTCGTTGCCGAGGTTTTCCTTGTATTTTTGCTGAGGTCGCCACTATCAGCTTACTCCTTATTGCTAAATCCGTTTAAACCCGCTTATCTGCAGTTAACTATAGATGCATGTTTTTTATACGCTAGTCAAGCTGCTCCTTAGATGTTAACAACAAAGAAGGAACGTAGACATGCAATCAAACAACTGTGGCGTGGCTGGTTTTTGTCTTCTGCTTTGCCTGTTGAGCGGGCCGACAATGGCAGACCAGCTGAATTGCGAGGAAATTGCAAAATGGGCGTTATTGGGGTGGAACCAGGAGCAAAACGCCAGTGGCGCGTTGAACACCGGCAATCGTCTTGTAAAGGCGTTAGAGGATGAATACTTTATTGCTGCTTTTGGGCAGTCATTAACCGCGTTTGATGAGTCTCAAATTAGCGCACTGAAACCCCAGCTTGAGCATTGCTGGCAGGAAAATCGTGAAATTATGCAAGCATTTTCCAAGCAAGGTGACAGGGCTTCAGCAGTAAAATACCAACAAGCAAATCATTTCATGACCATTGTTCTGCGCTTGAAAATACCAGAAAAAATGGCCGATAGCTTACCGAAGGTTTTTTCCCATCAGAAACTCGTTTTAATGAAAAGAATAGAAGCGCAGCAGGCGGTTACAGCTCACCTCGCACAGGCAAAAGTACTGCCCCCAAGTGAGAGCAACATTCAAGCGGTGAATAGAATGAAACAACTCGATTTTGTCGCAAATTTGGATGTAACACAGCGGCAGGATTATCAGCAGCAGCTCACTGATATTGCCTCACACATGTCTGGCGCGCTGGCGAAACAGCATATCGCTTCGCTGGACGAGTTTGCTATGTCTCTGGAAGGGTTAGAAGCATTCATCGGGCACTGGGTGCAAAGCCGTGGCCGGGATCATCGTACACGTCGAGTAGAGGCTATGTCATGGGAATTGCAGCAAGCTGTGCATGCAAAGCTGCAACAGCTATCTGAGGCTGCCATTACTGATGCAGTTGGCCAACTGGAGGCGTTTCCCTCATCTCTAGAGGGCTTGCGGGCACTGACAGCGTTTCAGCAGCGTGTGAGTATTGCATTGCAACAAGCCAAGGCAATGGGAAGTTATCGCTTCAACAAAGCGTATAAAGTGAGGCTCGATGAAATTGCTAAAGAAGCAGTGGATGAATTTGAAGACTTGCTAAACGATTACCCTGTAACACAGACACACTTGAAAACAGTGCAAAACGCTGCATCACGCTTATTTGTACAGCAGCCCTTGCCGTCAAATATTGCAGATTTTCAACGTATCGCGGAAACTCGCGCTGAGCAAATGCAGAGCCAACTGGTAAAACAAACATGTTATGGTTCTATCGCCGGTGAGCAGATAGATGAAGATGAGCGCGACACCGGGTTGCTTGCCGGTAGCGGCGCGAGCACCCTTGGTTTATTTATTTGTGCACTCAAGGAGAAGGGTTACACCTTACTAGACTTCGAACCTCCTGGTTTTCTTGGAAATACTCACGTGCTTACGGTGAGAACGCCCCGAGGCATTTCTCTTGTCATGGAATTGCAACCTGTTGAAGTCAATAAGGGAGAATCGTTGTTGGTTGGTACGTCAGTGATGGATGCGAGTGAAACCCAAACATTTACTCTCACGCAGTGGCAGAATTATGTTAGTCAGACTTTGCGCCTGAGATGAGGATGGTTTAATTAACAATTATTCATAGTAGATCTTAATACCCAGCCGCAGTGGTAAAAAATTATTATACCGCTTGTGGCTGGCTATCATGACAATTCCTAATCGCAGCAAATTACGCATACTTTTTTTACTCCTCACAATCTCGTCGTTGGGTGGCTGTGCAAGTCAGAACTACACCATGAGAAGTGATCACAGCACGCTGTTCAGCCCTGCCATGAACCGGACGATGGCTTACTCAGTTTATACTCCCCCTGGCTGGACACCAGACGAATATTTACCTGTGATGGTATTGTTACATGGTGCGAGGGACGATCATCGAACCTTTGACCGCTATGACGTAGGCTTGCATCTTGATGAACAAATAGACTCTGGCGATTTGCCGCGTATTATTATTGTTTCTCCTGACGGTGAGCTTGGTTTTTGGGAAAACTGGTACGATGGTTCCCGCCATTATCGCGATTGGGTTGTGGATGATCTGATGCCCTACATCACAGAGCGTTACAATACTTTGCCGTGTCCCCAAGGATGCTACTTGTCTGGGATTTCCATGGGGGCACACGGCGCCATGCGGTTTGCTTATTACGAGAAAGGGCAATTCAACAGTGTAGCCGCCCTTAGCGGCCCTATCATTTCCAAGCAATATCAGTCTGAACCCAGCCTTGGAATGATGATCATGCGCTGGTTTCTTCCTATTGAACGCATATGGGGTGATATTGACGGGGATAACTCGGATATGCCGAAGGACATCGATCCTTACAAAAGCTGGGTTAAGCGAGAGGATTTACTTCAACTTCCCTTGTTGTTGGCTTGGGGGACAGAGGAAGGTGATGCAATCCGAGAGGGAAATGAGCATTTTCATCAGCACTTGTCACGGCATAATAAGCCTCACGAGCACCTAGTATTTGAAGGTGGACATAAGTGGGCACACTGGCGAGGGATTATGGATGAAGTGATTATGTTTCACACCCGGAATCACGAAAGTAAGAAGTAGACAGGCTTAACACAGCAACATTTACCCAATGTCCACTGTGCTGACAATAAATATTAACGTCGAAAAAAGTGGTCAGCGTTGATCCTTTATATAGCGAGTGGAATAGTAGCTAAGTAAGAGCTACACATTCCAAAGCCGGGCAATATATCGTGCGCCGGCTTTTAACACAGGAATACCAATCATGCTGTTGAGCCGTTACCGCTATCTGTCATCCGTCTTTTTGGCAACGTCGTTATCTCTTTCGTCAATGGCCTTGTCTCAGGAACATCCTAACGGACCACATCCGGATGGCCCTCCACCACCTCGTCCAGACACGCCAGAAACCCTTGCGATAAAAGCGAGGATGGGAGATACCAGTACACTTATGGGCGATATTAGTATTCCCGATGCGACTCAATCTTGTGAGAAGTCAGCGCACATACAATCGCTTCTGTGTTTGATTTCACTACTGAAAAAATCCCTTTCAGATGAATCTCTTGCATTGATACAACTAGATTACTCCCTTGAGCAAGCGCAAAATTGGAGTAACCTGCCGGCAGGTGCGTTTCCGGCCAGACCTGGCGTATTTTTGGGTGAACTTACTATTCAGCAAAGAGGTATTGTAAAAGCGATTTTAAAAGAAGCTGCCAGTGAAAATGTAAACGAAGGTTTCGATGAAATGGTACAAACTTTAAATGCCGATGATTATATAGGAACCATTAGCACAGATTACAAAGCAAGTTACTCTTCATACAACGGTAAAATAGCATTTCTCGGAACCCCCTCAGAACAAGGCTTATGGCAATTGTATTACGGTGGGCATCACTTCGCTTTTTCAAATACTTATAACGAAGGCAAGTTAGTCGGAGCAACGCCATCTTTTAGAGGTATTGAACCATTTCCGTCTTTTCAAATGAATGGCAGAGAGAATAAGCCGCTGTTACAGGAGCGTGACGCCTTCGCAAAGCTGCTTGGTTCACTTAACGAAGAGCAGAAACAAAAAGCGACACTGAAAGGGACCTACCGCGACATTATTGCTGGCCCTCAAGCTGATGACGCAATCCCTGACATTCAGGAAGGCATGCCTGTATCATCTTTGTCACAAGAGCAAATTGACCTGTTGAAAGACGCTATTTTCACATACGTGGGTGATATCCATTTAAGTGAAGCTGAGAAATTTATGGAAAAGTATACGTCTGAATTTTCCGAAACAGTTATCGCGTTCTCTGGAACGACATCACTCGACGCTGAAGACGATTATGTGAGAGTACATGGTCCTTCCTTATGGCTGGAATTCTCCATGCAATCTAACAAGTCAACGAATAAACCAGGTAATCATCCTCATTCTGTGTGGCGGGACAGGCAGAGCGACTACGGTGGTCAGGAACATTGAGAAACATCATGAACTCATCGTTTTTTAAATGGTTACACAGTGCAGTACTTGGTTGTTTTCTGATCGTTAGTTTTAAATTGGATGCTCATGCTTTACCGGGAAGCGAGTTGGTGTTTAAGAATATTTCGTCTAAGCCTGGTATAGCACTGAGTTTCCCGCTAGAAGATTTTCTTATCGCTGCGCCACACTTATCGTTTGTTGCGAAGTCCCCTTCTTTGTCAGCGTTAAGTGAAGGGAACAAAGCCCGTTTGGCAGACTATTTTACTGAACATCTGGTAATAACCCGTGAAGGGATGCCTGTGATGCACACCCTCCAATCTATTGACGTCAGTGAAGAATTCAATGAGCATGTTGGTAATTACAAGCGTGTGACTGCACGGTTTAGTCTAAATGCTCAGCGAATACTTGATGACACTTTTTTTCCTCTGGAACTTCAATTTGATGCCATCATGCATGAAATAAGAAGCCATCGCACATCGGTTTTATTTCAACGGTCACAAGAAACCAAAACAGTGAGACTTGCCCAGTTTGTTTACCAAGAGGTAAATGGAGCACCAGCGTCTCATTACATCAATCTGCCACGCTGAGGCAATAAAAACCCTAATAGGTTCTATTTCTGCGATTTCCTTGGGAATCTATGTCTTTCGTACATTCAACTAGCCTCTTCCTCTTAACAAGGGCGAAAACACTGTCAAATCAATTTAATAGATAATAGTTGCTTAGTTTAATCTGTTTTTTCTTTTGCTCTCATCTAAAAATCTCTTCAACAGCCTTATTTTTAATCGGTCATAGCTATAAGTAGTTTCTCAAAGTGCCCCTGGAATTGCGCTGCAGTAACGAGATATTACTAGGCTGCGGGTGGAGTAAGAAAATGTTTCAAACTCCTCCGTGAAAGAAGTTACTTCACGTTAGAAATAAATAAGGCGTGCAATATGAAAAAAATGAGATTGTCACTGACCCTGGTCGCTATAGCCATCAGCGCGTGCAGCTCGGAAGAAAATAGTGAGAACACTTTGCCTGTAGTGAGTGCCGGTGAAACCCAGTCAATTGATGAACGGACGACCGTCGTTCTGCGAGGAAGTGCCACTGATGCTCAGGGAAGTGTTACCGTTCGGTGGGAGCAAGTGTCCGGAGAATCGGTAGATATAGTAGATGGGAACACGCTAACCGCGAGCTTTCGTGCACCATCTACCTCTGATGATGAAACACTTGTATTTCGACTCACAGCAACAGATAACGAAGGCGCAACGGCGTCGGACGACGTAACAGTATTCGTTAACGACCGCAGAGCCTCATCGCAAGGGATTGATGAAGATGCAAATGAACGTCGACAACGGGTGAACAATGACAGGGATGATGACAACGATTTTGTCGACAACAGAGAAGTAAGAACCGTCGATGGATCACTTAACAACAATGCTAACCCACTGTGGGGTGCAGCGTTCACCCATTTAAAACGTTGGGTTGACCCGGACTATACAGACGGCGTTTCGTCTATGTCTGGAGCCGATAGGCCAAGCGCGCGTTTAGTTTCCAACAATATTCATCATCAGGATACTGGCGAGGTTGTACCAAACACGTTTGGCACCTCTGACTTTTTATGGCAATGGGGCCAGTTCATCGATCATGACTTCGGTTTAACCGATGGCCTTGAGGAAGTTGCGGATATTCCCGTGCCAGTGGGCGATACTTTTTTCGACCCGCAACGCACAGGGACGGCAACCATTTTGTTCTCCAGAGCCATATATGATCATGATACGGGCACGAATACCCGCAACCCCAGAGAGCAAGAAAATGAGCTTACTGCGTGGATTGACGGCAGCATGATTTACGGTTCTGACGAAGAGCGTGCATTGGCTATCAGGGTAGGTGAAAACAGTGCCTATCTGGCAACAAGCGAAGGAAACTTGCTGCCTTTTAATACCAGTGGGCAAACAAATGCTAACGCTTTTGGTGTTGAAGTCGATGAACTTTTTTTAGGCGGCGAAGTGCGGGCCAACGAGCAGGTTGGTTTAACGGTAATGCATACGCTATGGATGAGAGAGCACAACCGTTGGGCTGCTATCCTGGAAGCTCAGTCTCCCGGCTCCTCTGGGGAGGAAATTTTTCAAGCTGCGCGGCGGTTAGTTATCGCAGAGTTGCAAATAATTACCTATAACGAATACTTACCAGCGTTAATTGGCGACGATGCGCTGTCTGACTATGAAGGCTACGATAATACCGTCGATCCAGGGCTCTACAATGCGTTCTCTGTGGCGGCATTTCGCCATGGTCATTCGTTGATCAATGATCAGATACTTCGATTAGATGCGCAAGGAAATACCATCGACGCGGGGAATTTATCAGTCAGAGGTGTGTTTTTCACCGCGCCCAACATTCTTACTGATGAACACAGTTTAGAGCCCATCATAAGAGGGTTAGCGAGTCAGTTGCATCAGGCTATTGATGTTAAGGTAACCAGTGAACTGCGCAATTTTCTGTTTGGCGCGCCGGGACAAGGCGGGTTGGATCTGGTTGCGCTTAATATTCAACGAGGCCGAGACCACGGTGTTCCATCTTATAACGCTATGCGCGAGCATTTTGGTTTGGCACCCAAGCAGACATTTAGCGAGGTAACATCGGACACCGAGCTGCAGTTAGCACTGGAAGCCACTTACGACAGCGTTGATGACATCGACTTGTTTACAGGTGGACTGGCAGAAGACCCTTTAACCGAGCAAGGCTCTCAGGTGGGCCCTTTGTTTCGCGCCATGATTGCTACACAGTTTGAAGCGTTGCGTGATGGGGACAGATTTTGGTATCAAAATTATCTCACAGAGGACGAACTCGACTTAGTCGAAGGTGTAACGCTTGCTGATGTTATTCGCAATAACACCAGTATAGCTAATGAAATATCAGATACCGTTTTTTACGTAGGTAACTGATAAACCCAACACCGCAATGTTTTTGTAATTGCGGTGTTGTTTATTCCCTATGTCTCAATGAGAAATGGCTTGTCTGTGTTAGTTTGTTCTAATTGCCCTGGGGTATCAGTTCGGTCTTTCAGGCTAACGCCGGTGAGCTTTCGCTTACGAGCCTCGGTCAGCAGGTATACAGCTTTGTCTGCTGCATCCTGGTAACGCATTCCTTCTTCTCGTATATTTGAAATGCAATTGCGGTGATTATCAGTGGTTCCGCGCTTTGCATTCCATGTGATGTAGAGACCTAAGCTATCTGGTGAGCTCAAACCAGGACGCTCACCGATAAGTAGTAAAACGCATTTTGCTTTTAACATTTCACAGATGTCATCACCCACGGCTACGCGCCCCTGAGAAACAATACTCAACGGCGCTATGGACCAGGGAGCGTCGTTGGATATCAAAGCAAGCCTTTCATTGAAAGCGGATAAAAAAGGCAGCGCATTTTTCTCAATTGCAAAGGCAGAAAGACCGTCTGCTACAACAATTGCTAAATCAAATACCCCAGGGGATTTGTGCCTGTAGTTCGAAAGCGTTTTTTCACTTTCTTCACTTAGCTCTCTCCCCAAGTCAGGCCGCTGTAAATAAGTGGTTCTATTTGGCGCTTTGCTTTGAAGCAAAAATGGAGGGTAGGGCGTGATATTTTCCCGCTCAAGTTTTTCAGCCATGGCTGGAGCTGAAAAGCTGGAATGCACGGCGTCAATGGCTTGTGCGTGGGCAAGTTGAAAGGCTAACGAGTGAACTGTTGGCGTACTTACGCCAGCACGTCCTAGCCCAATTCTGGCAGCAGTAAAACGATTGAGGGAGCGCCATTCGTCATCCTTGATTTTCCATGATGATAGGCCGGCGGATGTTTTGTTTTCCATTGAGCTTAGCTTCCCATGATTCGTTGCAACGGCGTGTGAAAAGCGTCGGGCACCTGCCTGTTGAGCGTAAGTTGTTCTGCGTTAGTCACGATTTGCATGCGTTTAAGCCATGCTTCAAATTCCGGTGAAGGCTTAAGTCCTAAGACTCTGCGCAAATAGAGCGCATCGTGAAAAGACGTGGTTTGGTAATTGAGCATGATGTCGTCAGAGCCAGGGATCCCCATACAAAATGTGCAGCCTGCCGTGCCAAGTAGGGTGAGAAGGTTATCCATATCATTTTGATCAGCGTCAGCGTGATTGGTGTAACACACGTCGCAACCCATGGGTAACCCTAATAACTTTCCACAAAAGTGATCTTCAAGTCCTGCCCTGGTAATTTGCTTGCCATTAAACAGGTATTCTGGACCGATAAATCCAACTACAGTATTAACTAATAAGGGGTTAAATTTGCGCGCAACTGCGTAAGCTCTGGCTTCACAGGTTTGCTGATCGACGCCGTGGTGAGCATTCGCCGATAAACTACTGCCCTGGCCGGTTTCAAAATACATCACATTGTTGCCTTTGGTGCCTCTGTTCAAAGACAGTGCCGCGTCTTGCGCTTCCGCTAATTGCGCTAGCGTAAAACCAAAACTGTCGTTGGTGGCTTGTGTGCCTCCAATGGATTGAAATACCAGGTCAACGGGTGCACCTCGTTCAATACACTCAAGGGTGTTCGTTACATGGGTAAGCACACAGGACTGTGTTGGAATAGCGTAATGCTGAATGACCTCATCCATCATGTGTAGTAAGCGCATTGCCTGGGGAACATTGTCTGTAGCCGGGTTGATACCAATAACCGCATCCCCGTTTGCGTACAACAAACCGTCGAGCACACTGGCGGCAATACCAGTAAGGTCGTCCGTGGGATGATTGGGCTGCAGTCGGGTAGAAAAGCGGCCCGGAAGTCCTATGGTATTGCGAAAAGCGGTGGTCACCTGACACTTCTTGGAAACTAGAATAAGGTCTTGATTGCGCATGATTTTACTTACCGCAGCGGCCATTTCCGGTGTGATCGCCTGGCGAAGTTCGGCGAGTTTTTCTGGCGAGGCGTCGTCACTCAGTAACCAGTCCCTGAAATCGCCCACAGTAAAATGTGCAATATATTGGAATGCAGTGCTATCGTGCTCGTCCACAATCAACTGAGTCACGTCGTCGGTTTCATAGGGAATAAGTGGCGTATTCAAAAAGGTCGCAAGTGTCACGTCCGCCAAGGTCATTTGTGCCACAACCCGTTCCTCGGCGTTTTTTGCCGCAATACCCGCTAACTCATCGCCGGAACGCAATGGTGTCGCCTTTGCCATCAATTCAGTCAAATTTGAAAACACAAAGGTCTTTGCGCCAAGAACACAGCGGTAAACACCGGCTTCGCTTGATGTTGTCACAAAAAACCTCAATGAGTTGCGTATAAATTATAAGCTAGTAAAAACCACAATCCGGCTTCAATCAATACCTCTGCAAAACAATGAGACTGATAGAACAGATAAAAACATAAAAAAGTGAGAAAACGCTGTTAAAGTTCAGTCTGAAAAGTCGCCATTTTTTCTAAAAAAGATTCAGCTTGCAAAACTAGGGGCATTATTGCCCGTAGGTAAAGGTATTTTGCTCCGCACTTGACTGTTTCCTGGAGTAATGTCCATTTGATAATTTGATAATTTGTTAGTTTGAATTCATGATTTTTTGATTGCGGTCGTTCAAGAATGAGGAATAAGCGGCGGTAGTCGCGGTGGCATTACCTCTGATTTGATAATAGCAGTATGAGTTTCCGCACAATCGTGAAGAGGCAAAAGCAGTGAATCTAACTCCGCTACATCTGTCAGGGCAAGCGTTGCAACAAAACAGTCCTCTCCGGTAACTCGCTTGCAATCCATAAAACGGGGCTGTTGCTGAATCAATTTTTCCACTTTGTGCAATTCGCCACCACGAGGTTTGATGCGAACTAACGCATGCTGTGTGTAGCCCAACTCTCGCAAGTTTATGTTAACACCGAAATGATCAATAACAGTGGAATCTTTAAGCCGCCTAACTCGTTCCCCTACCGCAGGCCCTGAAATACCTACTTGTTTCCCAATATCAGCAAAACTCTGTCGCGCATCACGGTTGAGAAGTTCCAATATTGCGCGGTCGAGATGGTCAATCGTACTCAAAAGAGGTCTCCCAGTTATCTTTTATAGAGTAATCTACATTAGTAATTTACCACTTTGACAGACTGAAAATCACCGTAACCGAACAGTATGAAAAAGTAAAAACGTACTTTTAGCATTATTTCGAAAGCAAAAGGTACGAAACAGCCTTCAATTCACAGTGATAAGCTCGTAATGGCTTCACTATAATAGTAAGTGAATATTCTAGCACGTCATGACGCCACTTTTACTATTTCTATAAGGTTTTAATTATGCACAATTTACAATTACACCGGATAGCGGCATTCAGTGTCGACAACAAAGGCGGTAACCCTGCGGGCGTGGTATTACTGGAAGCACCCATGGACGAGAGAGCAATGGCAGAAATCGCCGCTGACGTCGGGTATTCAGAAACGGCTTTTGCTTATCCGTTATCAGACGATCATGCCAGTTGGCGTGTGCGATACTTTTCTCCCCAATCTGAGGTGCCGTTTTGTGGGCATGCCACAGTAGCGTTAGGCGCAGTTCTTGGTGAGTATTATTCCGCGCCCATGTTTGCACTTTCAATTAACAATGCAGATATTCACGTGTTGACCACGCAAACATCAGAAGGTGTCAGGGCAACGTTACTCTCGCCGCCAACCCGCAGTCAGGCACTTTCTGCACGGGAACGGGAAGACGTATTAGCTCTTTTTGGTTTACACGCTGACGATGTAAGCGATGATCTCGCCGCCGCACGAATACACGGCGGTGCTGATCACATCGTGATCCCAGTGCGTGACCGTCAAACCTTAGCCGCTATGACGTATGACTTAGCAACTGGCAAAGCGATTATGCAAAGACATGGCCTGGTTACTATTATGTTGGTTTACGTCAAAGATGACACCACGTTTCATTCCCGCAATGCCTTCGCATCTGGTGGTGTATTTGAAGACCCGGCAACGGGCGCAGCGTCTGCCGCATTCGCAGGCTATCTTCGCGATGTGCAATGGCCTCACGGTGGTCGAATTACGCTTTATCAGGGAGAAGACATGGGTGCGCCTTCAGCTATTCATGTGGAAATGGAAGATACTCCGGGCTCACCAGTAAAAGTGTCAGGCCTGACGCGCAAAATATAGGTGCTCAAATCTGCATTTTAGCTAAATCTCCCTTGCCGTTAAGCTCTGAAGATATTTGCGTAGCGGCAGGGTTCCCCGTAGCATAGATTCTATATTTGTTATATCAATGGATGTGTAATGAACCACTCCCCCGGGTCGGCTGCGGTGTTTGTCGATGTTCAAAATATTTATTACACGTGTCGTGACGCATTCTCCCGACAGTTTAATTACCGCAAACTTATGCAATTCCTCAATGAAACTTATTCACTTCAACATGCATTTGCCTATGCCACCGAAAGTAACAGCGATGGCCAGCACAAATTTCAAAAGGCATTAACGTGTATGGGCTTTGAGGTGAAAACCAAACCCTATATTCAGCGCCGGGATGGCTCAGCTAAAGGTGATTGGGATGTGGGTATTACCATTGATGTCATGGAATATGGCCCCCAGGTGGAGCACGTGTATTTGCTAAGTGGCGACGGCGATTTTGATATTTTACTTGCGCACTTAAAGCAGCACTCTCATGTACAAACCCATGTGCTCAGTGCACAAGATTTAACCGCTGTTTCACTCATCAGGCAGGCAACCTATTTTCATCCTATCGATACGTCCTGGTTATTGTAAATCGGCGCTTATCTACAATTATTGGGCGCTATGCAATGCTGCTAAAGCGCCGGGTAAACCGGCAGGCTTCTAGTGCCTATGTATGAAATTCTTTCCAGCGCCCCTGGATGAAAAATAGACTTTTTACCGGTTAAGGGTACTATGAATAATCACAAATTCGGGCGTTGTCTGCACTTTGTGTGCAACAGACAGGACCTAACGATACACGGAAGAAGGAAATACAATAATGAAGCGCATTGTAGGGGCCATTATCTGCTTAGTTGGCATTACAGCATGTTCTAAACAGCAGGACGTAGAGGAGGTGGCTGTGAAAGAGTACACGCGAATAAAGCAGTTCAGTATGCCAGCGCCAGTTGCTGAGCGAGAGGAGTATACTACTGAATATCATGGTAAAACTCTCAGCGACCCATATCACTGGTTGAAAGATCAGGATTACCCGGAAGTAAACGATGAGCGTATTCTCAATTATTTGAAGGCAGAGAATACTTATTACGATGAGTTTCTAAGTAAGAACGACACCCTGATTAACACTCTTTTTGAAGAGTATAAAGGGCGGCTGGTAGAAGAAGAAACATCAGTGCCCTGGCAAGACAACGGGTACGAGTATCGTTGGTATTTCCGCGAAGGGCAGGAATATCGGACTTATGCCAGAAAGAACTTAGAAACGGGCGAAGAAACCGTATTTCTTGATGAACCCACTCTGGCGGAAGGCTACGACTATTTCACCCTGGGTGGTTGGGATATTAGCTCTGATAATCGTTACTTAGCCTACTCGTTTAACACCGACGGTGCAGAACGGTATGAGTTGCGAATTAAAGATTTAACCACCGGGGAGTACCTCACTGATAAAGTAAGTAATGCATCAGGTCCGGTTTTGTTCGGTGCCGACAATCGTGCATTAATTTATGGCATGCTGGAGCAGGAAAAATGGCGTACCGCCAGTATTAATGCCCATATGATGGGGACGGACCAAGCGGATGACAGGGTGCTGTTAGCCGAAAGTGATGATGGTTTTTTTCTTAATTTCAGCCTGACCAGTGACAAAAAGTACCTGGTGCTTGGCAGTGGGCAGCGGGAGATCAGTGAGTACTATTACTTACCGGTCAATGACTTAAACGCCCAGCCCACCTTGTTTGCATCCCGTGATAAGGGCTTTTCTTATTCTGTAGATCACGCCGGTGATACTTTCTATATTCTTGCCAACGACTCCCATGCTAATTTTCGCCTCGCCTCGGTAGAAGATAACAATGCCGGTTATGAAAATTGGGAGACTCTGATAGCCGGTAGTGACAGTCAATATATGACGGGGTTTGTAACTTTTTCTGGTTTCATGGCCATTGCCAAGCGGGTTAATGGCGTGGATCAAATCACTTTGCGTAAGTACAACGGTGACGAATACAACATTGATTTTCCCGAACCTGTCTACAGTGTGTCGTTAGGGCAAAATCCGTCGTTCGATCAGACTGAACTCCGCCTTAACTATCAGTCGCTAATCACGCCGCTGACAGTGTACGACTACGATACACAATCGAAGAAATTGATCACACTAAAAGTGAAAGAAATCCCTTCTGGCTACAACAAAGACGATTATGTCACCGAACGCCTTATGGCACCCGGACGGGACGGTACCCTTATTCCCGTTTCACTGGTGTATAAAAAAGGCATTGTAAAAGACGGCACAACCCCTTTGTTTATGACAGGATATGGTGCTTACGGCATTACATACCCACTGAGCTACTCAGTAGTCAGGCAAAGTATACTTGACCGCGGTTTTGTTGCTGCCATTGCTCATGTCAGAGGGTCTGACATTATGGGTTATCAGTGGTACCTCGACGGCAAGTTGTTTAAGCGGGAAAGTACATTTAACGATTTTGTTGATGTGGCCAAATTTCTGGTTAATGAAAAGTATACAGCAGAGGGCAATATTTCTATTGCTGGAGGCAGTGCTGGTGGTGAACTGATGGGGGCTGTTATTAATCAGGCTCCATCGATGTGGCGTTCGGTCACGCTCTCAGTACCTTTTGTGGACGTCCTTAATACCATGTTGGATGCAAGCTTGCCTCTAACGCCACCTGAGTGGGTAGAGTGGGGAAATCCAATTACCGACCCTAAAGCGTACGACTATATCGCAAGCTATTCACCTTACGACAACATTGAGGCAAAAGCGTACCCACCAATGATGGTTACCGGTGGGCTCAATGATCCAAGGGTTACCTATTGGGAGCCTGCCAAATGGACAGCTAAAATGCGGGCAACAAAAACTGACGATAACTTGCTGATAATGAGAATAAACATGGGAGCAGGGCACTTCGCCAACAGTGGCCGCTACGGTAGGCTAAAAGATGTCGCTGAAGAGTTCTCATTTGTACTTACCGCACACGGTATCCAGCAATGATGTAGAGCATGTTGCCATTTCCTTATCAAAAGCCCAACTGATTGTCGTTCGTTGGGCTTTTTTTTCTGGTCAATCATCTGTTTTTAAATAATCCCCTAACTTTAATCAGGCCCGTCAAGTTTCTAAGCGATTCACATCCCATAATTAAATAAATAAAGCGGATAATAGTCGCAAATGTCACTTTGTTCATTAATGTCACAGGGTATTCAAAAGTATAATTTAACTTTTTATAATGTTGTTCATACTATGTACAACAGTTTGCTGCTAAGGCATATAAGAAAAGAAGTGTTTTCAGATGTCTTAACGCCAAAAACCAATTCTTGTGGGAGGAGGCGGCTGAAGAAAGAGTAGGCAATATCACAAACTGTCAGGTATGGGTGTATATGAAAAGGTATTTAAATTAACACCTTTTTGTGTGGTTGAAGCGATATCAGGCTTGGTCTTGAGTTTCTAACTGGATCACTAATTAAATTAGTTCTTTAGTCGTGTTTCGTGGTTTCAGTCGTTTTGCGGCTTCGCAATTTTGCGATTAGTGGTCTACAAATAATAAACCAGTTGTTTAGTAAATAGACAGGGTGACCTGTGTCCATGTTAGTTAAAACGGGTAACAACTAAATGAGGAGTAAGTCTTATGAGTAATGCTGCGGTTCAGCACTCAGAAATGGCTGGCGATGATCAGGAGTTTTTGAGCTTCGTATTGGGCGAAGAGCACTATGCGTTGGACATTACTACAGTCAAAGAAATTCGTGGTTATGAGCAAGTGACCAAAATTGCGAACGCCCCAGCGTTTATCAAAGGGGTTATGAACTTAAGGGGCGACATCGTACCCGTGGTGGATTTGAGAATTAAGTTCAGTGTCGGCGAGGCCACATATAACGAATTCACCATAGTTATTATGCTCAATGTACACGACAGAATTGTCGGTATTGTTGTAGACGGTGTTTCAGATGTTATTCGTCTGACTGAAAATGAAATATTACCGCCGCCAGAATTTGGCGTAGCGTTTGACGGTGAGTACTTGCATGGGTTAGCTGATGTTGAAGACACCATGGTGATACTTGTGAATATTGAAAATTTAATAACCAGTAATGAATTGGGTTTAGTAGATGTAAACCAGGTTAAGGCAGGAGATTGAGACATGGGGATGTTTAAGTGGTTAAGCGGTGACAATGGCGCGGTAGTGGGTGCGGTTGAGAGTATTCAGGCGTTAGAAGCTTCTTCCTCCTGTCTTCTTTTACTTGATAGTCAGCACAATATCGTAGTGGCTAATAGTGCCGCCAAGCAATTATTAAATGGGCTGGAGGCAAGCATTAAAAAAGTGAACGGGCAGTTTTCCGCCATGAATTTACATGGAAGTAATGTCAGTACACTGGGTATTTCCTCCGCTCAAATCAATCAAGCATCGCAGATGCCTGTTGAATCAACAGTAGGCTACGGCAACAAGAATATAAAAATTAAAGTTTCTCCGCTTAAGAATACCCATGGCGAAGTCAAATCCTGGTCAGTAGAGCTTATCGATAACGAAGATAGTCAGATGATGCACGCAATAACCGATGCGCTCCACCGGGTTCAAGCAGTTATAGAGTTTAAACCTGATGGCACCATTATCACTGCGAATGATAATTTTTGTGGTGCAGTTGGCTACGAATTGGATGAAATTCAGGGTCAGCACCATCGCCTGTTTGTGGCTGCCGACTATGCTGCGTCAAATGAATACAGAGATTTCTGGAGAAATCTGGCAAAAGGGCAAATTTCCTCTGGCGAATATTGCCGTATAAAGAAAGACGGTAGTGAAATTTGGATCCAAGCATCCTACAACCCTGTTTACGATGATAAAGGAAATGTTGTTCGCGTTGTCAAATTTGCCACAGATATCACCGAAGAGAAAATGCGCAATGCCTATTATGGCGGGCAAATTGAAGCCCTAAATCGCGCTCAGGCAGTTATCGAGTTTCAGCTTGACGGCACTATTATTGATGCTAACGACAATTTCCTGGGTGCAATGGGTTACTCACTGGATGAAATCAAGGGCAAACATCACAGTATGTTTGTTGATGCGGAATATCGTAAGAGCGCCGAATACCGCTCTTTTTGGGACCAACTGAGCAAGGGCATTTACTTTGCTGATGAATTCAAGCGAATAAATAAATCAGGTGAAGAAATCTGGATTCAGGCGTCCTATAACCCTATTTTCGACCAAAATGGTAAGCCGTATCGCGTGGTAAAATACGCCACGGATATTACTGCTAGGACGAAAGCAGTTAATGACATCAAAGCAACCATGACACAGCTTGTTCAAGGTAATCTCGATACCAAACCACTGGACTTCGAGGGTGATTTTGAAGAACTGGGTGATTCAATTAACCGCTTTGTTAGTGATATTAAAAACATTATTGGTGTGATTCAACAGGTAATGACAGCGATGTCTACCGGCGATCTTTCCATGCGCATTGAAGAATCCTTCCAAGGTGAGTTTCAGGTTCTCGGTGATGCTATTAACTCATTTGCCAATGAAATAACCGGTACAATTACCAACATCAATGAAGCTGTTGAAACAATCAATACGGCATCATCGGAAATTGCGACAGGTAATGCCGATTTGTCCAGCAGGACTGAGCAACAAGCTTCCAGCCTCGAGCAAACTGCCTCCGCTATGGAAGAACTTACTGGTACTGTCAGACTAAATGCAGAGAACGCAGAACAGGCAAATATGTTGGCGTCACAAGCATCGACGGTGGCGAATGAAGGTGGCGATCTCATCCGCAAAGTAGTGAACACTATGGGTGATATTAACGCGTCTGCACAGGAAATTTCCGATATTATTGGCGTAATAGACGGCATCGCGTTCCAAACCAATATTCTCGCCCTGAATGCTGCTGTGGAAGCTGCTCGAGCCGGTGAGCAAGGTCGGGGCTTTGCGGTTGTAGCGTCAGAAGTGAGAACCTTGGCGCAACGTTCTGCCGAAGCTGCCAAAGAAATTAAAGAGCTTATTTCTAACTCAGTAAGTAAAATTAACGATGGTAACGACCTGGTAAATAAATCTGGTGATACCATGGCTGAGGTAGTGAATGCTATTAAGCGTGTTAACGACATCATGTCCGAGATTTCTGCTGCATCGTCTGAACAGGCCACCAGTATCGAAGAAGTAGGCAAAGCCGTTAACAATATGGATGAAATGACACAGCAGAATGCAGCGTTAGTAGAAGAAGCTGCGGCTGCCGCAGACAGCTTGCAGCAACAAGCTGTGAACTTATCAGAACGTGTCGCTATGTTTAAACTGCAACAGGGTAGTGGCAGTATGCTAACACCGCCCCCAGCGCGACCAAAAGTAAATGGCTCAGCAAAACCGGCTATGCGAGTAACCGCAATGAGCCAGCCGAAAACACTGAAGCCAAGTGCTCCGGTCGAAAGTGAATGGGAGACATTCTAAAATGATCCCAGTATCCGCCGAAGAAGTCTGCAAGCATTACGCGTATAGTCAGGATGACTTCGAGCGGATACGCGCCACCGTATTTAAGACCATTTACACGCCTGCCAGGTAGATACGAGAAGGGTGAACGATCGCGATTTTAGCCAGCCTACGTATTACTACGATAGTCGTTTTGGTCGGCATGCAGCGAAAATTTTGCCCGGCCAGTACTTCGCCACCACAGAAGATAAATTAATCGTCACCGTGCTGGGGTCTTGTGTTGCTGCATGTATTTTCGACCCAATTACAGAAATTGGCGGTATGAACCATTTTATGTTGCCCAGCAATAAAGCCGTTGATAAAGAGAGTGAGCAAGCAGCAAGGTATGGCGTACATGCAATGGAAGTTCTGATAAACGACTGCCTGTCTCTAGGTGCCGAGCGCAAACGGCTGATCGCAAAGGTTTTTGGTGGGGCAAGGGTATTACCAGGTTATATTCAAAATAATATTGGCGCGTCTAATTCTGAATTTGTTATTAACTACCTTCGGACAGAAAATATACCTATCATCAGTAGTGATTTAATGAATAATTACGCGCGCAAAATCTACTTCACACCCTCTAACGGCACTGTCTTGATGAAAAAAATCCATGACGTAAACAACAATACGATAGCGGAACGGGAAGTAGAACTGTCTTTGCGTATCAACGAAAGTTACACGCAGTCAGGAAGTGTGGATTTATTCGATTAATTTAAGAACTTTCCTAACATTGTAAAGATGACACAAATTGTCCTAACCGATACAGTCCCTTCTCTAATTTATGCTCTGAAGCAGCAAAAGACAGCCTGACATAGTCATTCCCTGAGGTTTCGCTAAAGTCATTCCCAGGAGTAAGTGCTAAATGACATTCTGAGAGTAAACGTTCGCAGAAAGTCATTGATGATAAACCGAAGCGACTAACGTTGAAATATACGTAGAATGCGCCATCGGGTTCTACATTTACGCTTAGACCAATTTCTTTTAAGCCCTTAATCACCAGGTTTTTTCGGTGTACGAGAATGTCGCGGCGTCTCTCACATACCTTAATAGATTCGGGAGAAAAACATGCCAGTGCTGCATGTTGAGCTGGTGTCGAAGGACAGATGTATAAATTTTGCGCCAGCTTTTCCATAACGGGCACCATGGTATCTGGCACCACACACCACCCTAATCGCCAGCCGGTCATGCCAAAATACTTGGAAAAACTGTTGATTACGACGGCTTCCTCATCGTAGGCAAGTACAGTTTGGGCATTTGGAGTGTGACTGAGGTTGAGGTAAATTTCATCTACTACTCGCCATCCTTTTTGTTGCTTTACAAACTCAAGAATAGTTTTCATATGCTCTGGCGGCACCGATGTTCCTGTGGGATTGGAGGGCGTTGCCAGCATAATGCCCCGCGTATGGACCTGCCAATTGTTTCGCACCAGTTCAGGCGTGAGCTGGAAGCGTTCTTCCGCGCTGCACGGTATACTCTGTAGCTTACCACCAAAACTTGTTATGAATTGCCGGTTGCAAGGGTAGGCCGGGTCGGCCAGCATCACCGAATCGCCGTCATTAACCAGAGCTGCAGAGACAAGTAACAAAGCGGCAGACGCGCCTGCAGTCACAACAATATTGTTCGCAGAGACATCAACATTGTGCATTTGTCTATAAAAACCGGCGATGCCTTCTCTTAAAGCTGGTAGACCTAGAGCTGAGGTATAAGGTAGCTCTGCGTTTTGCATAACCTGTTGCATTGCACTGACTACCGGAGGCGGAGCGCCAAAGTCAGGTTCACCGATATTCAATCGCACAACGTCATGTCCCTGTGCCTCTAACGCAGAAGCCTTTTCTGAAAAAGCCATTGCAAAGAAAGGGGAAATAGCGTTTGCGCGGTCAGAAAATCGTATCACTTACATTGGCCTCATAAAAAAAATGAGGCGCAATCATACCAGTGATAAGTGAGGGCGGGCAATTTACTTGACGGAAGTGAATTGTGCTTTCACCGCAGCCAGCCTTCGCTGGAAGCTGAGAGAGACTTCGTGGGATACAACATCAGACTCGGTGCAATTATTGAGTATTTGTTGGCTGGCATGTTCAATCTCGAACTCAAATCCGCTGCCAGTACGTTCATCTATAAAGTGGTCTTGTTTTCCGTTAGCGTCGAATAGCAAACACTCATTGGCAGCCCAAAAATCAGGAATGCGAATGAAGCCTTTATCGCCAATGATTTCCGCTTCGTTCCCCAGACGGCTTTTAAAGCTGGTGTGTAAAGTTGAAATGAGGCTACCATTGCGATGAAACCATAACACGTCATTGTCTGCTCCGTTGGGGGCCTGTGAGTAATGAATCATTTGCGGTTCTGTTTCTTGTTTGTTGAGCAAGGCATCAAAAGCAATGGGGTAAATACCCATATCCAGCAAGCATCCTCCGCCTAATTCCAGGGCGTATTCCCGACAGTCAGGAGAGTAGAGCTTGGGAAACCCAAAGCTGGCTTTGAGGTGAAGTGGCGTGCCGATTCTTCCCGCACTCACCCACTCGAAGGCAGTTGTGATAGCTGGTAAAAAGTAGGTCCACATGGCCTCCATATAAAAACGTTTTTGTGATTTAGCAACCTGTAATATACGTTGTAATTCTGCCTCTGATGTGGTGGCCGGTTTTTCACAAAGTACATGTTTACCTGCCTTAAGCGCCATGATGGAATTCTCGGCGTGCAGTGTGTGGGGAGTTGCTACGTATATGGCATCAATGTTTGGGTCGCTAAGTAGCGATTCATAACTTCCGAAAGCCTGCGGAATGTCGAGGCGCTCGGCAAAGGCGTCGGCACTTTCCTGAGAACGGGATGCAACGGCGCATAACTCGGCGCTGGCACAACGCCTGATATCCCGGGCGAAGGTTTCTGCAATTCGCGCGGTTGATATGATTCCCCATCTTACTTTTTTCTGCATAGTACATTTCCAGATTTGACGCGTGATGTTGTTACTATCGTGGGTTCCCTGTCAGGTTGCAAATAAAAAAGGCAGGGTGTTTGTTCCCTGCCTTTGTATTGACCAGACGTAGTGTATACTAGCCGTAAATAATACGGTTTACTTTGTTTTCCAGTAATTCTTGCTGACCGCTTTTATGTGCAGGCGTCAGGTTTTGGTTTAGAGCAAGCTCAGATAACGTTTCAAGTGAGAAGTTGCCGTCAATAATCCCTTTGCCTAAATCGGTGTTCCAGCCTTTGTAACGGGCTGATACCGCTTGGCCGAGAAAGTCGTCTTCTATCAGTTTAGCTGCCCGTTTGAGTGCCATCGCCAGGTGGTCCATGCCACCGATGTGGCCGTAGAATAAGTCGGCAGGATCATTACTTTGGCGGCGCAGTTTTGTATCAAAATTAAAGCCACCAGTGGTAAAGCCACCAGATTTTAGAATTTCATACATTACCAGAGTGAGCTCATCCACATTAATGGGGAATTGGTCAGTATCCCATCCGTTCTGTGCATCTCCCCGGTTGGCGTCAACGCTTCCAAAAATACCAAGGGATATGGCAGTGGCCACTTCGTGGTGAAAGGAGTGACCAGCCAGTGTGGCATGGTTAGTTTCGATATTTACCGCAAACTCGTTTTCCAGACCATACTCTTTAAGGAACCCAAACACTGTTGCTGTGTCGTAGTCGTACTGGTGCTTCGTCGGTTCCTGAGGCTTGGGTTCAATAAGCAGGGTACCGGTAAAACCAATTTTATGCTTGTGCTCTACTACCATTTGCATAAAGCGACCAAGCTGCTTGCGCTCCTGACGCAAATCCGTATTTAACAGTGTTTCGTAACCTTCACGACCACCCCATAATACATAGTTGGCTCCGCCAAGACGCTTAGTTGCGTTAAGCGCATTAAATACCTGTGTTGCGCCATAAGAAAACACTTCGGGATCAGGGCTTGTTGCCGCGCCACCAGCAAAACGAGGGTTACTGAACAGATTCGCTGTACCCCACAGTAGCGCCAGGCCAGTCTCTTCCTGTTTTTGCTCCAACACGTCGGTCATTACAGCGAAGTTTTCAGTGTATTCCTTGAGGTTGTTACCTTCCGGGCTCACGTCTACATCATGGAAACAGTAATAGGGAATACCAAGTTTGCTAAAGAATTCAAAAGCGACATCAGCTTTTTGCTTGGCGCGTTCCATAGCGTCTCCAGGGCGTAACCAGGGACGTTGAAATGTACCCGCGCCAAATACGTCGGCACCATCCCAACAAAAGTTATGCCAGTAACACGCTGCAAAGCGCAGGTGCTCTTTCATGGTTTTACCCAGCACCACTTCGTCTTCTTTGTAATGCCTGAAAGCGAGAGGATTTTCCGAAGAAGGTCCTTCGTATTTAATTTTATCGATGGACTCAAAATATTGAGACATGGATGACTCTCCGTAATAAATAGTATATAGCTTGCGATTATTGAGTGTTTACAAGCTGCTAACAATTATGTTTTTTATTAACAGCCTTCTGCTTATTAATAGGTGATAGGCAATTCACAATGGGCCGAATCCCGCGCAATCATTGTTGACCAGCTAGTGTTCTGAAAACGTCATAGCGCCGATTTAGTCTCTCGGTGCGGGTTCCATCTGGGCTATGGTGCTCGATGGCATCAGGCACCGGACACAGCCGGCAAATATCGTCTCTGTCGTGTTCGTTGAGTTGGGCTAACCTGGCCGCACCTAGAGCAGGGCCAACTTCGCCGCCCTGACGATAGGTGATATCAATGCCAAGCACGTCAGCGATAAGTTGTCGCCACACACGGCTACGTGCTCCACCACCGATAACTGAAACAGACTCAAGAGTAACACCAGCATCTTGCATAACTTGTAGTCCGTCCCTGAAGGAAAATGCAACGCCTTCCAGCACGGCGTAAGTCATATCTTTTCGCGCTGTATTATGGGTAAGACCACAAAATCGACCAGTAAGATTTGGATTGTTGTGTGGTGTCCTTTCCCCGCTAAGGTATGGAATGAAATAGCAGTTCTGTTCTGACGGAGGAGCCGGGATGTCGCCTAGTTCATCCAGCAACGCTTGTACATCCCCCCCTGCCGCAATGTTGGCAAACCACTGCAAGCACGAAGCAGCGCTTAAGTGCACCGACATAGCGTGCCATTTATCGGGGATAGCATGGCAAAAACTGTGCAATGCAGCATCGGGGTTGGCGACAAAACGATCAGTAACAGCAAAAATGACACCGGATGTTCCCAAGGATATCATCGCTTGCCCGGTTTCTGTAATACCACTGCCAATTGCTCCGGCGGCATTGTCACCTGCGCCACCGACGATCTGAACCTCCTGCATCTGCCATTTTTTAGCAATATGCTTTTTGAGTCGCCCAGTTGAAACTGGCCCTTCGACCAAATCCGGCATGTTTTCCCGCGTGAGTCCGGTCGCAGCTAAAAGTTCATCGGACCAATCACGCTTTTGAGTATCTAACCAACAGGTTCCTGCAGCATCAGACATATCGCTTACAAACGTACCAGTTAACAGATACCGGACATAGTCTTTGGGCAAAAGTACTTTATCGATGCGAGCAAAGTTATCTGGCTCAGCCTCCTGTACCCACTTGACTTTGGGAGCGGTAAAACCGGGCATGATTAGGTTGCCTGTAATGCGTTTTGCGTCTTGGCATGCGTTCATCAGGTCTACGCACTGTTGCTCGCTACGGCCATCGTTCCACAAGATGGCGGGTCGTATAACATTGCCGTTGTTGTCGATAAGTACAGCGCCGTGCATCTGGCCGGCCAAACCGATAGCCTTGACGTTGTCCAGACTGCCACGCTCACCCAATGCCGTCATCGTGTAATCTATTGCATCCCACCATTCTGCCGGGTTCTGTTCTGACCATTTGGGGAAAGGAGTGCTAACAGTGAGAGCATGAGACTCACTGTCTACAACCTGGCCGGACGCATCGCACACGATTGTTTTAACACCCGAAGTGCCGATGTCGATACCCACGTAATTCATAATCTGTCCTCATTTTTTAACGTATAGTTAACGAAGTACGGGCCGGGGACAATTATGAAAAGTGCCAGGTAAATTTATGTTTATTTGGTTCGCTGTTAAAACAAGAGCATTGAGAGCGAGGAGACTCAGCCACTAAACTGTCCAGGGGAGGTGAAACGGTGGCTCATAATTACAGCGCCAAAATCGTTTTGAGGGCTCCCTTTGCGGTGAAATCTCTATTCCACATAAGCGGATAATTAGTTCTGTCATCTACCGGATAATAATTTTTCCATGAAGTGGAGTCGTCCACGCCCCAAAACGTCACGCGGTCAATTTTGTCGGACTTCCGTTTGAACAATGCGAACAGTTCGGTCCAGCGGGCGTTGAGTTGTGCTTCAACATCGGCAGGAAGCCCATTTTTGTAAGGGTCGAGAAATACTTCAAATTCCGGTTCCTGAAATTGCTTGTGTAACAAGCCCGTACCAATCACCTGTCCTTCTTTTGTGATGGGAAGCACATCAATATCTATTTCACTAACCATCACTTTCACGCCTTCTGCAGCATAGGCATCGATAGCATTTTCAATAAGTTCAATACTGGGGTAGTTTAAACCCCAATGACCTTGAATGCCGATACCATCGATACGAATGCCAGCTTTTTTGAGCATTCTGATCATCCGGACAATACCTTTCACTTTACCGGGCTTCCATGCATTGAAATCATTGTAATAAAGTTCGGTATCCGGTGCGTACTTTTGTGTTGTACTGAAAGCCAGCTTTATCAGCCTGTCACCATTGCCAATCTGCCTAACCCAAATTGTTGGTCGATATTCACCATTGTCGTCTATGACTTCATTTACCACATCCCAGGCGTCAACTTTGCCTGCATAATGTTGTGCCATCACTTTGATATGCTGCTCTAGCACTCTCTTCTGTTGCTCCGCAGAATAGGGCATACCGTTCTCGTCTGCAAAAAACCACGGCGGCGTTTGGTTATGCCAAATCAACGTGTGACCAATTACGAAAGCCTCGTGCTTTTCGGCGTAATCAATAAACTTGTCAGCATGTGAAAAGTCATACTGCCCTCGCCCTGGGCTGACGATTTCTGCCTTCATGTCATTTTCAACAGTGAGTGTGTTGAAGTGCTTGGCAACGATGGCATCAGCATCGGGAGAATGCCCATTTACTATTTCACGGCTAACTGCTGCGCCTACTTTAAAATCAGATGAGTAATGCGTCTTCAGTGACGAGGTATTTGCCGAAGTTAATGGTGACCAACTGGTACATATAGATAAACCAATAGCACAAAGCAGTCTCGTCATTGTGGATACTCCAAAAGTAGGGAGAGTTGTCAGGGCAATGTCATCTGTTTGGCACAAAGGCTCACTCGTGATACGCGTTGTAAGCCAATATCTTGCCATCATTATCGTGTTTGAGCTCGGCCATCTTAACACTCCGCAAATGTGACTTACCTTTAGATAGCGTGCTGTCGTGATAGAACAGAAACCATTTATCTTTGTAGGAAACAATACTGTGATGGTTAGTCCAACCCAGCACGGGCTCTAAAATTGTTCCCTGATAAGTAAATGGACCGAGTGGGGACGTTCCAGTGGCATAAACGATCTTATGGGTATCTCCGGTAGAGTAAGAAAAATAGTACACCCCGTTGTGTTTATGCATCCATGCTGCTTCAAAAAAGCGGCGGTCATTGTCACCGGCCTTGATTAACTCTCCGGACGCATCGTATATGAGTATTTCTTCAGGCAGTGTGTCTAAGGTCGTCATGTTGTCACTGAGTTTGGCGACTCTGGGGCTAAATGCAGGATCATCAGCATCGAGTTGCTTCGCAGTCGCCGAGTATTCGTTATTTTCCCAGTGCTCTAATTGGCCACCCCACAAACCTCCAAAGTACAAATAGAAACTGCCATCGTCATCTTCAAAAACAGCCGGATCTATGCTGTACGTTCCTGCAATATAATTCTCTTCGGCAACAAAAGGACCTGCAGGATTATCAGAGGTTGCTACGCCAATACGAAAGAGTCCTTCTCTGTCTCGGGCAGGAAAGTAAAAGTAGTAAGTGTCATCTTTCTTGGCCGCATCAGGAGCCCAAAGCTGCTCACTCGCCCAAGGAATGTCCTCAAGGGCTAGGGCAATACCATGATCGGTCGCTTCACTTAAGTCATCTGATAATGACAAAACGTGGTAATCACGCATTGCATACTGATCGCCATCGTCATTCACAGTTAGGCCGTTGTCACTCTCTATATCGTGCGATGGGTACACATATATTTTTCCATCAAATACGTGTGCCGAAGGATCGGCCGTAAATATGTGCTCTACAAGTGGCGTATCTTTTTGCGATTTTGTTAGCGTTTCAGCACGCTCTGCGTCTTTGAGCTGCACTTCTTCTGCGTGGCTTAATTGCATAATAATCCTGTTTGCTACTTTGAAATAGATTGTTGTATATCTAACACTGCTGTTTCTGTCAGACGATATCTGGAAATAAAGAACAAGGCTGCCACCATGCACAATGTGGGTATGCCTGCAAACGCAATCAAAATACCTTGTAAGGCTTCTTCCGACTGAGGTTGATTGGCGACATATCCAAATATTGAAAGTAGCCAGCCGGCGAGGGCTCCGCCAATGGCGAAACCGAGCTTTATGGCGAGTAAATGTCCGGAAAAAGCAATAGCAGTAAGTTTTTTGCCGCTTAACTTCTCACCAAAATCAATAGTGTCAGCCACCATTGAAAACATCAGCGGGGTGATAATCATGTGAGCGAAGTTTGCGACGAAAAACAGAACGAAAATAATTGCGATACTGGCTGGTGGAACAACAAAAAATAGCAGGTGAGAAGCGATAATTACACATAGCGCTATTTTAAAAAGTCTGATTTTGGCTATCTTTTTAGTTAGTAGGTGGGTTGAAACTGCACCTAACACTGATCCAACCGCAGCAACGGTGAGAAATGGCGAGATAAGCTCTGGAGCCTGTAAATAATACTTTATGTAGTGTGGTGCAACCGACGAGCGTACCCCAATTAATATCAGCGTTACCAGGCTGATAATCGCTACTAATGTCCACTGACTGTTTCTGACCAGAGTGTAGAAGTCGCTCAGTTTGGCTTTTTCATTTTCGCAATTCTCGAACTTTTCTTCACTGGTGAATATAAAACATAAGACAAAACAGATAATTGCAAGCACACTCATGACTATCATCGCAATTGGGTACCCCTGCTGGTCATTACCACCCCCAAAAGCGGCTACCATTTTTGGAATTGCCCACACAACCAGGAACATCGCAAACATTGCCATTGCAAAGCGGTAAGATTGCAGTGATGCCCGTTCCGTTGGATCGGTCGTCATTGTGCCACCTAACGCGCCATATGGGATATTGATTGCTGTATATACCGTCATCAGCAAACCATATGTGATATACGCATAGATGAGTTTTGCGTTATAAGACCAGTCTGGCGTATAGAACGCGAGTACTGCGAAAACGCCAAAAGGCACTGCCAGATATAAGAGATACGGGCGGTATCCTCCCAGCTTCGCCCTGGTTCTATCTGCAATGGTTCCCATTACAGGGTCAGTTATTCCGTCGAACAAGCGAACAACCAATAGTAAGGTTCCCGCTGCCGCAGCGGTTATTCCGAATACATCGGTGTAAAAAATCAGCATGAAATTAGCAACCATCTGAAACACGATGTTACTTGCGGTATCTCCTAGTCCATACCCAAACTTTTGTTTAGCACTTAATGTTGCTGCTTTCACGAACCATCTCTCTAATTCTAATTGTCAAAAATACTATAACCCGCCTTTGTTAATGTAAAGTATATTGTGTAAATTAAAAGTCCACATAAAAACGTAAAAATGTAATAGCATTATTAAAAATAATTGTTTGTCTATTAACCAGTTGTCTATCAAACTTTATAGTGTTTTTGACTATAAGGAGTGTGAAGTGAAATTAAGTGTAATTGGAGTCTGTCTGTTGAGTTCAATCATCACGTTGACAGCGTGTAGCAGTGATCATCGCAAAGGTACCGACGACGGCGAACAATTCAGTCTGAAACGTGCTTTTGAGGAAAAGTTTTCTATCGGAGCGGCAGTGAATGAACTGCACATTGAAAATGTTGCTGATAGTGCCTTGCTTACACAGCACTACAATACGCTCACTCCGGAAAATATGATGAAATGGGAAGAGATCCATCCGCAGCCCGGGGAGTTTAATTTTGTGCACCCCGATGCCCTGGTGACGTTTGCCGAATCTCAAAACATGCGGCTTGTAGGACATACGCTTGTTTGGCATAGCCAGGCACCAGATTGGGTATTTCACCGTGAAGACGGAAGTAAAAAAAGCAGAGAAGAACTGATTGCGTTGATGAAAAATCACATCGAAGTGGTCGCTGGTCGGTATAAAGGGCGTGTTTACGCATGGGATGTAGTCAATGAAGCGTTTAATGAAGATGGTTCATTAAGGCAGTCGTTGTGGTATCAGATTATTGGTGAAGATTACATCGACTTAGCGTTTGAGTTCGCCCACGCTGCGGCACCAGACGCTAATTTATACTATAACGATTATAACCTGTTCAAACCAGCTAAGCGTGAAGGGGTAATAAGGTTGGTGCAACGTCTGAAGTCAAAAGGCATTAAAATCGATGGTATAGGTATGCAGGCCCACTACGCATTAGAATACCCTTCTTTCGAGGATGTGGAGTCGAGTATTAAAGCGTTTTCTGCAGAGGGTGTGGATGTGATGATCACCGAGTTGGACATTTCTGTTCTACCTTTTCCCGAAGATGGGGATATGGGGGCTGATGTCGGTATGTCTGTTGCCCTGCAAGACGAATATAACCCTTACAAAGTAACGCTGCCTGAAGAAAAGTTACAAGAGCTGGCAAACCGATACGAAGCGCTGTTTTCAATATTCAATCGCCATAGCGATAAGATAGGGCGCGTTACGTTTTGGGGAGTTCACGATGGGCACTCATGGCGAAACGACTGGCCGATGCCTGGTCGGAAAGATTATCCGCTGTTATTTGACCACGACAAACAGTTGAAAGCTTTCGCAAAGCGATTACCCAGTGCTGGGGAAAGGTAGCAACCGAGGAGGGCCCAGATTTAATTTGGGCTCTTAATTTATTGTTTATGGTTAAAATTCAAAATTAAAGCCGTGTTCGCAGAGTTTTTCATAAACCACGGGATCGAAGCGATAAAAGTTGGCTGCTCTGTGGGTAACTCCTTTTTGTTTTTCTTTGCAATCGACGAGTAAATTCATTTTTAGAATTTTTCGGCGGAAATTGGGTTTATCCAGTTTGATGCCTAAAATGGCTTCATAAACCTCCAGCAGCTGCCGAAGGGTAAATTTTTCTGGTAGTAGATTAAAGCCAATGGGCTCGAACCTTATTTTTCGTTTGAGCTGCTCTAGTGCAAAGTGAATCAGCTGATTGTGGTCGTAAATGAGTTGAGGAAGCTTATTTGCCGGATGCCATCTGACATCGTCTGCTGTGAAGCCTGGGTGAAAAGAATAGTTTTCAGGTCTAACTAATGTGTAATAGGCAATGGTAATAACTCTGCCTATTTTAAACCTGTCCGGTGCGCCAAACGCCCGGAGTTGTTCCATGTGAAAATTATGCTCGCCGGTAATTGCGCTAACAAGTCGTTTAGCTGCATCGTCTATATCTTCATCAATGCCGATCCAACCACCCAGAAGTCCCTGCTTTCCTTTCGCATCCCCTTCGTTATATTCGGCAATAAGAACGTGTAATTCACCGTTAATTATACCAAATACAATATTGTCTACAGAAAGGTGGGGGAGAAATTTTTTACTTTTTGAGTTAAGCACGGCAAATATACTTTTCTTAGATTTAAATTAAAAATAATGTTAATAGAGGTTAAAATATTTTACGATTTTATAATAGTCGTTTTTACATTAAGATGTAGTTCAGTAACACGGCAGCAAGACAATCAATTATTTTTGTTATTGTTAAGCTCGAGTCTACTTAGTATTGGGTTAAGTAAGTAAAGCCGTTTCGCGATTCCCATGGAGGCGCAAGTTGTTTGACGTAAAGCATAGTATTTCTCTTCTGTTCAATGCGAATAAAATCTACGATCGACAGGTAATTGAAGGTGTAGGTAATTACTTACAGGCATCGAAAGTTAACTGGGATGTCTACCTCGAGGAAGACTTTATTGCGAGACTGGATCACATCGACGAGTGGTCTGGCGATGGCGTGATTGCCGATTTTGATTCAGCAGAAATCAGGCAGGCATTGTCACAATCGGACAAGCCTGTTATTGGTGTGGGCAGTTCCTATTTTGATGAATGTGATTACCCGCCTGTGCCTTATGTTGCCACTGACAACTATCAGGTGGTTAAACAGGCGTTTAATCACCTCAAGAGCAGAGGGTTAGAAAGATTCGGCTTCTATGGTGCTCCGGCTGATGCGTCACATTTGTGGGCCTTAGAGCGAGAGAAAATCTATAAGCATCTTATGAAATCGGAGGGCTATGAAGAATTTTACTATCAGGGGTTAGCGACCAGCCCTGAGACCTGGCATTATGCCATAAACAGATTGGCAGACTGGCTGCATAGTCTACCGAAGCCTATAGGTATAATAGCCGTAACAGATAGTCGCGCGCGTCATATTTTACAAGCCTGTGAGTTGGCAAATATTGCAGTTCCTGAAAAAGTTTCTGTTATAGGCATTGATGATGATGATATCGCCCGGCACCTCAGTAGAATAAGTCTGAGCTCTGTTACCCAGGGGGCGGTTGAAATGGGTTATCGCGCAGCGAAACTATTGCATAGAAGACTGACAAGACCATCTTCCAACACGGTAAGAGTACTTATTCCGCCCGCAGGAATATCCGCCAGACAGTCATCTGATTTTAAAGCACTCCACGACCCCTATGTGATTCAGGCAATGCAGTTTATCAGACAAAACGCTACCAAGGGGATCAAGGTGGATCAGGTGACAGATTTTATTGGAATTTCACGTTCAAATTTAGAACAGCGCTTTATTCTGGAGCGCGGGCATACTGTGCATACTGAAATTCACAACGAAAAACTCGACAAGGCGCGAAACTTATTGGAAGAAACGGATTTAGCAACGAAAAGCGTCGCTTTGCAAAGCGGCTATCCTTCCCTTCAGTATATGTATGCTATTTTCAAAAAGCATTTTGGCCTAACGCCCACTCAATACAGAGACGAACATCACGAAAGGGCTTCGAAGTCGCGATAAACTCGCTAACTTTGCAAGAATATGATCGACAATGCGTTCTTTAACAGCCCTTCAAATGACTTACGCCAGTTAATTAGTTGCAACAATTTACTAACATTTTTTGGCGCTAACAAAAATTCATAACGTCGTAATCAAGACTCATAAAACATAGCTAATGTAGACTTCATCGCGAATATAAAGGCATTATGGCTATTAACATTAGGGTGCAAGATTGGCGCTCTCAGGAATGTGAATGTTAAAACTTATGAGAATGTGCCCACTGATCGTGGTTTTGGTTATTGCAGCCTTAATCGAACGCGCCCATGCAACCGAATTTGACGTACTGTTGTTTACCAAAACTGCGGGTTGGCATCATAAATCACAGCACAGAGGTGTGGAAACTATTCAGAATCTTGCTGAAAAACACTTTTTCTCAGTTGAATGGCATGAAGACGCGAATATTTTTAATAGTAAGGACTTAGCGCGTTTTGACGCTGTTATTTTCCTTTCCACAACAGGAGATGTGCTCAACGAGCAACAGCAACTACAACTTACCGAATTTATCCGCGCAGGTAACGGTTTTGTTGGTATTCACAGCGCAACTGACACGGAAAAGTCGTGGCCTTGGTATCAGCAATTAGTAGGGCATACTTTTGTCATCCACCCTCCCGTACAGACTGCTCAAATACGTATTCTGGACGCAGGTTTTCCCGGTATGCACGGATTCGCAGACAGGCAAATATGGACAGAAGAATGGTATGAATTCTCTCCTCCTCACGTCAGCGGCCTAAACTACCTGATCTCAGTAGATGAGAATACTTATGACACTAAAGCAGATTGGGAAAATATAAAAGGTAATGGTATGGGGGCATTTCACCCAATCGCCTGGTATCACTACTTTGACGGAGGCAGGTCGTTTTATACATCATTAGGACATATGGCTGGTACTTATGAAATAGAGGCGTTTCAATGGCATCTGGCAGGAGGGATCTACTGGGCAGCAACGGGTAAGGGCTTGCGTAACGCACATTAGCGTTGTGCAAAAAGAAGTTAAAAAGGAAATAAGAATGAATGAAGCGCAACATTCAACAAACCGTGAATGCGTAAACAATGGGTTTGTCATATTTATAAGTGTGGTTGCCACTATCGGTGGCTTTTTATTCGGCTTTGACAGCGGTGTTATCAACGGCACAGTGGATGGACTACAAACTGCCTTTCAGTCACAGAGCATGGGCACAGGTTTTAACGTATCCAGTATGTTGTTGGGCTGTGCCTTTGGTGCATTCTTCGCTGGCTGGCTGGCAGACCGGTTAGGTCGCAGGACGCTACTGTTGGTAGCGGCGGTATTGTTTATCATCAGTGCCTGGGGTTCAGGTGTAGCTGATAGCAGCGGCGAGTTTATTGTTTACCGTATCTTAGGTGGCTTAGCTGTTGGGGCGGCATCCGTAATGGCACCGGCATACATCGCAGAAGTGTCTCCGGCAAAATATCGCGGCATGCTAACTTCGATCCAGCAAATTGCCATTATCAGTGGTTTATTTGCCGCTTTTGTCAGCAACTACTTATTGGCAGATATTGCGTCAGGTTCCACTCAGCCATTATGGCTCGATTTTGCTGCGTGGCGATGGATGTTCTGGATGGAGCTTATTCCAGCATCATTATTTCTATTGATGCTGTGTTTTATTCCTGAAAGCCCCCGGTTCCTTGTTGCCAAAGGCAAAACTGACCAGGCGTCCAATGTTCTTAATAAACTGTTTTCTCAAGGCGTAGCACAGAAGCTAACCGATATTAAAGCGTCATTGGCCAATGATCACCAACCCCGCTTGCGCGATGTGGTTAACCCATCGGGCAGTGGACTGCGCCCAATTGTTTGGGTAGGTATTGGCCTGGCGGCACTGCAGCAGTTGGTTGGTATTAATGTGGTTTTTTACTATGGTGCCGTACTTTGGCAGGCTGTGGGTTTCTCCGAGGGCGATGCGCTGCTAATTAATGTAATTAGCGGTGGTATCAGTATCGGCGCTTGTATTATCACCCTGCTCATTATTGACAAAATCGGACGAAAGCCTCTTCTCAAGTGGGGCTCTGTGGGCATGACTATCACCTTGGCTGCAGTTGTTTTGGCCTTCTCGAATGCGCAAACTGGTGATGACGGCAGGCTGGTACTCGGAGTATGGGGGCCAGTAGCGCTTATTGCTGCTAATCTGTACGTATTTTGCTTTAATTTTTCGTGGGGGCCAGTAATGTGGGTTATGTTGGGGGAAATGTTTCCCAATCAAATGCGGGGCTCCGGTTTGGCTGTGGCAGGGTTGGTGCAATGGCTGACAAACTTTGGCATTACCTTGTCTTTCCCAATGTTACTTGCAGGTATCGGCCTGGCGGGAGCCTATGGTTTTTATGCGTTCTGTGCGCTGTTGTCGGTGATCTTTGTAATTCGCTTTGTAAGCGAAACCCGAGGAAAAGAGCTCGAAGAAATGGAAGGGTGAATCACTTAGGCGCATTTATGCGCCTAAGTGATCTGCCAAAGCTTGTATATCATTTACGGTTATATCAGCATCGATGCCTAAAGGATAAGGCATTTTACCCGGGCGGCTGACAAAGGCCGCCTGCAAGCCCGCAGCTTTGGCCCCGGTAGTGTCCCAGCCATGAGCTGCGACCATCATGGTTCGCTCAATATGTGAGCCAATTTCATCTACGGCCCACTGGTAAACTGCCGCGCTGGGCTTATATACCCCAATTTGTTCAACGCTAAGAACATTGTCAAATAAAGTGATGATATCTGCATGCTGCAATTGGTTTTGCAAACCCTCGTGCGCGGAATTTGATAACGCAGTGAGAGTGAAGCCTGCATTCTTTAAACGCTGAAGAGCGGGTTTGACATCTTTGTGCGCTGGCAAACTTGTCATTGCCGGTATAATCGCCTTTTGGGCTTCGTCCATTGTTATAGCACGCTGGTGAGCATGGCAGACCATGACCAAAGCTGCCGCGCCAATATCGCTAAAATTGTGGAACTTACCGGTGACATTATCTACCAGTGAATAATGCAGTAAGGTGGAAAACCACAGCGGTACTAAATCTTCGTTGTCCAACACCTGCGCAATAGCTTGTTTAACTGCTGCCATGTCTAACAGGGTCTCGTTAATATCGAAAATCAATGACGTGGGAGACATGTATGTTCCTCGATTTTGCCGAAGTACGGATTAAGGATGTATTTATCCATACGCCTCCAGGGTAAGTAAAGTTTATTTGCGGCGTATACTCGCCCGTTTGGAGTAACCTATTTTTCTGTGAACTTTTTTTCAGGTGTGAACCGTATGAAGGTTACATTCTTCCGTCCTTAAGGGCTGCGTGCCTCGTGGGCGCTTCGTCAATCGAACAGGTGGTGAACGCGTGAATTATCAACAAACAACTCAATTAGAAAGTGGTGGAAAAGTGTATACGGCGGTGAGCTTCGATGGTCTCGCTGATAAATACGATCTCGACCGGTTACCTTTTTGCATCAAGATATTGTTAGAAAATCTTATTCGTCATGAAAATAGCCCCTTCGTGTCCAGCGATGATATTGAAAGTGTCGCGCGCTGGGACACCAATGAGCAAAGTCAGCAGGAAATAGCCTTTGTACCTGCGAGGGTCATTCTGCAGGACTTTACTGGCGTACCAGCCATCGTTGATTTGGCTGCTATGAGAGATGCTGTTAATGCGCTTGGAGGAGACGCGAAGGCGATAAATCCGCTCAATCCAGTAGAGCTGGTTATTGACCACTCGGTGATGGTGGATCATTTTGGCTCACAAGACGCATTTGAAAAGAATACAGATATCGAAGTCACGAGAAATAAAGAACGCTATCAGTTCCTTAAATGGGGGCAGTCTTCTTTTAACAATTTTGTCGTTGTCCCCCCTGGGCGCGGTATTGTGCACCAGGTTAATCTGGAATATCTGGCACGTTGTGCTTTTACTCTTGAAGACGGCGATAAGACATGGGTATACCCGGACACGTTGGTGGGAACAGATTCCCATACTACTATGATCAACGGCTTGGGCGTGCTTGGCTGGGGTGTCGGTGGCATTGAAGCTGAAGCCGCCATGTTAGGACAGCCTGTCACGATGCTGCGTCCAGAAGTCGTTGGTTTCCGTTTAAGTGGCAAGCTTGCGCCAGGCGTTACGGCCACTGATATGGTACTTACCATTACAGAACAATTGCGCGCACATGGCGTAGTAGGTAAGTTCGTAGAATTCTATGGCCCTGGTATCAAATATCTGACAACGGCCGATCGTGCGACAATAGCGAATATGGCGCCTGAATATGGCGCAACCTGCGGCATCTTCCCTATTGACGATGTGGCGCTGGACTATTTGCGCCTCACAGGGCGGGATGAATCTCAGGTTGAGCTGGTTGAGAAATACGCAAAGGCAGCCAACTTATGGCACGATGATCATACAAAAGACGCGGTTTACCACGAAACCCTTGAGTTAGATCTCAATGAAGTTGTGCCATCTGT
Source organism: Alteromonas sp. AWQ4_252 (assembly GCF_056158205.1). Classification (NCBI taxonomy): domain Bacteria; kingdom Pseudomonadati; phylum Pseudomonadota; class Gammaproteobacteria; order Alteromonadales; family Alteromonadaceae; genus Alteromonas; species Alteromonas sp. AWQ4_252. Next base: position 1,284,206 of record NZ_JBSWSV010000001.1, read on the forward strand.
GGCTGGCCCCAAAAGACCGCAAGACCGTATTGCGCTTGATAAAGCGGCGGATGCTTTTACCCAGTGGTATCAGTCTCAAATTGACGTAAAAGTCGTGGAAGAAGAAGCGAAGTTCGTTTCCGAGGGCGGTGATATGGCCGAAGTTGACGAGGAAACAGACTCCTTCGTTGATTTTAACGGTGCCAGGTTCAACCTTGAAGATGGTGCAATTGTTATTGCTGCTATAACCAGTTGTACAAACACTTCAAACCCTTCAGTACTTATTGGTGCCGGCTTATTGGCCAAAAAAGCTGTAGCGCTGGGCTTAGCCAGAAAACCCTGGGTGAAAACATCATTGGCTCCGGGCTCGCAGGTGGTTACACAGTACCTTGAAGATGCCGGCTTAATGGCACCACTGGAGGCGCTTGGGTTCAATTTGGTGGGTTATGGTTGTACAACGTGTATTGGTAACTCTGGTCCCTTGCCTGACCAAATCAGTGATGCGGTGCAAAAAGCAAAATTAACGGTGACGTCAGTACTGTCAGGTAATCGAAACTTTGAAGGGCGAATTCACCCTGATGTAGCTGCAAATTATCTGGCATCTCCACCCCTTGTGGTTGCTTATGCATTAGCAGGTAATATGCGGGCTGATATCACCCGTGAACCACTCGGTACCAGTAGCGAAGGAAAACCTGTGTATCTGAGAGATATCTGGCCCAGCGAGGAGGAAATTCAACAACACATCGCCGAGCACGTATCTGGTGAATTGTTCAAGCAAAAATACGCAGATGTTTTCAAGGGTAACGACGTATGGAACGACCTTACAGTTGCTAAAACCTCCGTTTATGATTGGCCTGATTCAAGTTATATCAAGCAGCCTCCCTTCTTTGAGAACATGGGAGTTGAACCTGCAGCGCTCTCGCAAATAACAAATGCGCGATGTCTGGTAAAAGTCGGTGATTCTATTACCACTGATCACATCTCTCCAGCAGGTGCCATTGCCCCTGATAGCCCTGCAGGTCTATATCTTCAGGAGCAGGGAATTGCGCCCGAAGACTTCAATTCGCTTGGGTCACGCAGGGGCAACCACGAAGTCATGATGCGGGGGACGTTCGCGAATGTGCGCCTTAAAAACCAGCTTGCACCTGGCACCTCTGGCAGCGCAACCACCCACTTCCCAAGTGGTGAAAAAATGTCAATCTTTCATGCTGCGATGAAATATAAAGACGAAGGCGTCCCAGCTGTAGTGATTGGAGGGAAAGAATATGGCACAGGTTCAAGTCGCGACTGGGCAGCAAAAGGACCGTCGTTACTCGGTGTAAAAGCGGTAATGGTAGAGAGTTATGAGCGTATACACCGCTCTAATCTCATTGGTATGGGAATCTTGCCGTTACAATTTAAGCCTTCTGACAGCGCTGAAAGTCTTGAGCTCCGCGGTGATGAAACCTTTACTATTGACGCCGTCAGCCGTGGGCAAAAAGAGGTGGATGTGGTCGCTGTTTCAGACGATGGTGAGAGCAAGCGTTTTAAAATGGATGTTCGAATTGATACTGACAACGAGTTCACTTACTTTGAACACGGTGGAATACTACATTATGTCATCAGGGAATACCTGCAGAAATCATCGTAATATCAACAACGTTACCCCGCTGTGAAGCGGGGTATCCATTCTCAGTTACGTTTTATTAAGATGCGCCTTCCATTAATGCGTGTACGGCTTTAAAGCCTTGTTGAATGGTCTTAAGTTTGTCGTCTGTTTTGTCGCGCTCGACGAAACGGTGTTCAACACCGGCTTGCTTTGACTGTGCAAAAATAGCGTCAAAATCTATGATGCCTGTGCCGACATCCGCGAACTGGCCAGATTTGTCCATATCTTTAACGTGCCAAAGTTTAAAGCGGCCTGGATGGTTTGCAAAATAAGCCAGTGGATCTTTGCCAGCTTTAGCAGTCCAGTATAAATCCAGCTCCATCGCCATGTTCTGAGGGTCGACTTCAGTGAGAAGTACGTCATACGGCTCGACTCCATCCGTGCTGATAAACTCGAATGCGTGATTATGGTAGGCCAGAACCAGGCCGTGCTTTCTACACGCTTCTCCCCATACGTTACATTCCTCAGACAAGTGTCTATACACATCGATGGATGTGCCTCGTTGCTCTTCAGTCAGGTAGGGTATAACAACGTATTTGTGACCTATTTCCTGTGCGGTTTCGATAACTTTATTGATGCCATCCTTTCTAAAAATATCTAATGGTACATGAGAAGATGGCGCTGACAGGCCTTCACCGTCGATGATCTTACGAATAGCCTTGGGCGAATGGCCAAAATAACCGGCAAACTCCAACTCTTTATACCCAACTGCAGCTACCAGCTTTAATACTGCAGGAACACTAACCGCCATCATCTCTCTAAGCGTGTATAATTGAAGGCCTACGCGCAAATGAGCTTTGGCTTGGGCTAAAGCCAGATTGGGGGCAGCCATCATACCCAGGGATAACGCCCCAAGTTTGGTAAATTGACGGCGATTCAATCTGTTAAAGCCTGTTTTCGTAAAAAAAGATTCTTGCACCTTAATATTTTCAGACATGGTTCATTCCTTACTCAATATGATTTCTTTCAACGAGTTCTTCGTATTTAACCTGCTCCGGTGACGTTCGCCTGTGGGGAGCTATGCCGGTACTCTTTCTTAAAATCAACTCAAAGGGCATGATTACTCGTGGGGCCTTTTTAATTTTTCCTTCAAGTACATCTATCAGTAAATTAACTGCGGCACGACCAAAGGCCTCTGCGGGCTGGGCAATTGTTGTTAAAGGCGGGTCACAGTACGCGGCAAAATCAATGTTATCAAAGCCTGCTACGGAAATGTCTTCGGGGATACGCAGCCCGGCAGCCTTGAAACCCTGTACAGCGCCAATAGCAGTTTCATCGTTTTCACAGAATACTGCGGTAGGTCTGTCATCAAGTGCCAGAATGCGTTGTGCTGCAGCGAGGCCTGCCTGTAACGTGAAATCGCCGGGGAACAGTAAATTGGGGTCAAATTCAAGACCTGCGTTTTCCAATGCATCGCGATACCCGGTGAGCCTGTCCCTGGTGAGAGGACTTTCTGCGGGGCCTTTTATTAATGCAATTCGCCTGTGTCCTAAAGAGAGTAAATGAGTCGTCATCTCTCTGGCGGCAGCCCGGTTGTCCAGTACAACGGTAGGAAATAGCGGAGAATCTAAGACCTCACAGGCATTCACCATAGGTAATAAAATGTCGTCGGCAATATCCTCGTGATCGAATGGGTTTTTCGCTCTTAACTGAATTAAACCATCAGCCTGGGAAGTTTGAACCATTTTTGCATAACCTGCTTCGATATCATCACGTCCCAGGGTATTTCCCAGTAGAAGGGCGTATCCGAGCTCTGCTGCTGCTTCCTGCATACCACTAATAACCCGTGCAAAAAAAACGGTAGCTATAGTCGGCACAAGTACTACAAGGTTGTGTGTTTTTCCTGAACGAAATTTTACAGCCATGAGGTTGGGCTTATAACCTACGGCTTTAACTGCGGTCATTACTTTATCCCGTGTTTTAGGGGACACTCGCTCGGGATGCTGTAGCGCTCGTGAAACGGTTGCTACAGATACACCTGCTTTGTCTGCCACTTCACGAATATTAGACATCTGTGGTTCTCTGTATTTGCTCTTGCGCCAGCTATTTTCCATATCGCGAAAAGGTCGATAAGAAATGTAACGCATTACATTGTATTCTGTAGAATTACCTATGAGAGTAAAAAAATCCAGCTAAATTTTCATTTTTAAAACATTAAATATACACATTTGTCATGTAAATAGTCATCTGACCTATTGAAATACTATGTAAGCAGAAAATACATTGACATGTTAGAATGTAATCCGTTACATTTTTACACTAATTACAACTTTGTAACAATGCGCTGAATCTAGGAGGTGACATGGCTGCGATGCAACGGATCCGTATGGGCATGGTAGGTGGTGGCGAAGGCGCTTTTATAGGCGCAGTGCATCGTCATGCTGCTGGGTTAGATGGACAGTACGAATTGGTTTGCGGCGCATTTAGTCGTGACGAAGGAAACAATAAAAGAACCGGTGACGGCTTAGGGCTGGACGACAACCGCGTCTATTCGTCCTGGGAAGCGATGCTGACAGGCGAGACAGCATTGCCTTGTGAGCAAAGAATGGAAGTGGTCGTAGTGGTAACGCCAAACCATTTGCACGTGCCTGTTTCTGTTGCAGCTATTGAGGCCGGATTTCACGTTTTTTGCGAGAAGCCAGCTGCGTTAAATCTACAGGAAGCAAAAACGCTTGCTCGTGTAGTAAAAGCTTCTAACCGCCTTTACGGGCTTGCACATACTTACCTCGGGTATCCAATGGTGTGGCAGGCCAAAGCCATGGTGGAAGACGGCAAGATCGGAAAAGTAAGAAAGGTGCTGGTCGAGTATCCACAAGGTTGGCTAACCAATGCCGAAGAGCACGACAATAAGCAGGCGTCCTGGCGAACTGACCCATCCCAGTCTGGTGGCTCTGGTTGCATGGGTGATATTGGCACGCACGCGTTTGGTTTAGCCGAGTTTATTAGCGGAGAAACGGTAACAAGCTTGTGTGCAGAAATGAACACGGTTGTAGAAGGGCGGCGTTTAGACGATGACGGTACCGCATTTTTCCGAACACAAACAGGTGCCCGAGGAGTCTTAATTGCCAGCCAAATTTGTGCCGGCGAAGAAAATGCGCTGAAAATCCGAGTATATGGTGACAAAGGAGGTCTTGAATGGCATCAAATGGAGCCAAATTCGGTGATTTATCGACCACTAGGCGAACCATTCAGCGTATACCGGGCTGGAGCGGGTCAACCAGGTCTGTATTCTGAAGCATCCCGTCGTTGTCGTACACCTGCAGGACATCCGGAAGGATACTTAGAGGCTATGGCCAACTTGTACACAGATTTTGCTGCAGCAATACGTGCAGGAGAAGTCGGGAAAGCATCTGGCGTGCCCGGGCTGCAAAGCGGTTTACGCGGTATGGCTTTTATCCAGGCCATGTTAGAGAGCGGTGCCAGTGACGTCAAATGGCATGCTATTCCGGACACAGAATAAGCGTGTCTTTAATTACTTCTGAAAGGAAATAAAGTATGTCAGCAATTCAAGGGCCGGCTATTTTTCTTGCCCAATTTGTCGGCGATGAAGCGCCGTTTAATTCACTTCAAGGCATGGCCGAATGGGCCGGTGAATTGGGCTATAAAGGTATACAGGTGCCCACTGACCCCAAGATTTTTGACTTGGAGCAAGCCGCCAATAGCCAAGCATATTGTGACGAAGCCAAAGCGGTATGTGAAAAAGCCGGTGTGGTGATAACAGAATTGTCGACGCATCTGCAAGGTCAGTTGGTTGCTGTTCACCCCGCCTACGACGAACTCTTCGACAGCTTTGCACCCGAGCATTTACATGGAAACCCTAAAGCACGCACTGAATGGGCAATTCAGCAACTTAAGTTTGCGGCTAAAGCCAGTCAGCGTTTAGGTCTGAACGCCCACGCCACATTCTCCGGTGCACTCATGTGGCACTTAGTATACCCCTGGCCGCAGCGTCCGCCCGGACTGGTCGAAGCAGGGTTTAAAGAGCTTGCAACACGCTGGAAGCCTATTCTTGATGCATTTGACGATGCAGGCGTTGATGTGTGCTACGAAATTCATCCGGGAGAGGATTTACACGACGGTGCTACCTTCGAACGTTTTCTCGAAGCCGTTGATAATCATCCACGAGCAAACATTCTGTTTGATCCGAGCCATTTTGTATTGCAGCAACTTGATTACCTCGATTTTATCGATCGGTATCACAGCCGCATTAAGATGTTTCACGTCAAAGACGCAGAGTTTAATCCCAATGGACGCAGTGGTGTGTACGGCGGCTACCAGGATTGGGTAGAGCGGCCCGGACGCTTTCGCTCACTGGGAGACGGACAAGTCGATTTCAAAGGTATTTTTAGTAAATTGACGCAGTACGGGTTTACAGGCTGGGCAGTGCTGGAGTGGGAGTGCTGTTTAAAAGATCCAGCACAAGGTGCTGCAGAAGGGGCTCCGTTTATCGCAGAACACATCATTCAACCTACCAGCGTGGCCTTCGATGATTTTGCCGGGGCAGGAAGCAGTGAGAGTCGTAACCGCAGAATTTTGGGTTTGGATGAATAACGAGGTGCTACGCACCTTCTTGAGGATATAAGAATGATAATGACGCGCCTGAGTATCATGATGTTTCTCCAGTTTTTTATTTGGGGAGGATGGTTCGTTACCCTGGGTACCTATTTGGGACAGACGTTAAATGCCAACGGTGGTGAAATAGGTATGGCGTTTTCCACCCAGTCGTGGGGCGCCATCATCGCTCCTTTCGTTGTGGGGCTTATCGCCGACCGCTTTTTCAATGCTGAACGGATCCTTGGGATTTTACATCTCGCCGGCGCCGTGCTTATGTACATGATGTACCAGGCGGAGAACTTTGCATCTTTCTATCCTTATGTACTTGGCTACATGATTGCTTATATGCCTACATTAGCATTAGTAAACTCAGTGTCGTTCAGTCAAATGACAGATCCTTCGAAAGAGTTCGGTAAGGTCAGAGTATGGGGTACTATTGGTTGGATTGTTGCTGGCCTCGTTATCAGCTACGTATTTTCCTGGGATTCCCAGGCAGCTATCGGTGAGGGCATGTTACGAAACACCTTCTTGTTGTGTGCCGTCGCATCTTTAGTTTTGGGTATATTTAGTTTTACATTACCAGCTACGCCGCCAAAAGGCGCGGGAAGTACCGGCGGCATCTCTGAAATGCTAGGTCTGAACGCATTGTCCATGTTAAAAGACCGCAGCTTCCTTGTGTTTTTCATCTCTTCTGTGTTGATTTGTATACCACTGGCGTTCTACTACCAAAATGCGAACCCCTTTCTGGCGGGAATTGGCGTCGAAAATCCTACTGGCAAAATGACGTTGGGGCAGGTTTCAGAGGCAATCTTTATTCTTGCCCTACCGGTGTTTTTGAATCGCTTTGGGATCAAAGCGACTTTAGTACTGGGGATGTTGGCCTGGGTACTACGTTATATGTTGTTTGCCTATGGCGATGCCGGCAATGGTATGTTCATGCTAATACTGGGTATTGCGTTACATGGCATCTGTTACGACTTCTTTTTTGTATCCGGACAAATATATACCGATGCCAAGGCCGGTGAGAAAGTAAAAAGTGCAGCGCAGGGCCTTATCACGCTTGCAACCTACGGTATGGGTATGCTGATAGGGTTCTGGGTAGCAGGAAAAATTACAGATTCATACACCGCAAATGGGGTCAGTGACTGGACAAGTATTTGGTTATTCCCAGCAGGGTTTGCCGCGGTTGTGCTGGCTCTGTTCGCTTTGGCTTTTAAAAACGAAAAGGTATCTGCAAATGCATAGTTCAAGAAGAACAGTTCTCAAAGGCTTGGCTTTTTCTGGTATTGGGCTAACCACAGCTGGCACGCTTTCTCTTAAGGCCTCTGCCCATGGTACTGAAACAGATAACACAACACTAAAAGGCAACATTCGCCATGCAGTAGCACGCTGGACCTATCGGGACTTGTCGTTAGATGAACTATGCGTTGCTGTAAAGGACATGGGTTTTGCTGCTATCGATTTGGTGGGGCCGGACGAGTGGCATATTCTTAAAAAGCACGGCGTTGATTGTTCAATGTGCAACGGTGCAGAGCTCAATCTTGAAGATGGCTGGTGTGATGCCCGTTTTCACGACAAGCTCATTCCTCGATATCTTACCCACATTGAAAAGGTAGCAGAGGCTGGATACACAAACCTCATTTGCTTTAGTGGCAACAAACGGGGTATGGACAACGAAACAGGGCTGAAAAACGCCGTAACAGGCTTGTCGAAAATCGTCCCTCACGCAGAGAAACATGGCGTAGTGCTGCAAATGGAATTGTTTAACAGCAAAATCGATCATCCTGATTACATGGCAGATAACTCGGCCTGGGGTATTGAGCTGTGCCGACGTCTCGGTTCAAACCATTTTAAATTGTTGTATGACATCTATCATATGCAGATAAGCGAAGGGGACATCATTCGCACCATTCGTGAAAACCATCAGTATTTTGGCCACTACCACACGGCCGGTGTGCCTGGGAGGCATGAGATTGATGAATCCCAAGAGTTATATTATCCCGCCATTGCAAAAGCAATAGCGGACTTGAACTTCACCGGCTATCTAGCTCAGGAATTTCTACCGACACCAGATAATCAGGCAGACAAACTACAATCGCTTAGTCAAGCGGTTCGCATTTGTGATGTTTAAACAGGTCAAGGCGTTGCCGCATATGTTTAAGGGGAAAAAACATGGCAAATAACACGTACGATGCAATCGTTGTAGGCTCGGGGATCAGTGGCGGCTGGGCTGCCAAAGAACTCACAGAAAAGGGGCTGAAAGTGCTCATGCTGGAGCGCGGTAAGAATATCGAGCACGTTAAAGATTACGTAAATGCGCATAAGGAATCCTGGGATTACCCGCACCGGGGGTTAGCCACGCAGGAAATGAAGGCAGGCTATCCGGTGCTGCGTAGAGACTACCCTTTAAATGAGCCTACATTTGGCATGTGGGCCAATGAGAAAGACGCACCTTACGTAGAAAAGAAACGTTTTGATTGGTACCGCGGTTATCACGTTGGCGGACGGTCACTGCTTTGGGGGCGTCAAAGTTATCGCTTGAACACGGAAGACTTCACGGCAAATGCTAAAGAAGGTATCGCTGTCGACTGGCCTATCCGTTACGAAGATTTAGCACCTTGGTATGACTATGTAGAGAAATTCGCTGGTATCAGCGGCACCCGGGAAGGCATGGATGTACTGCCAGACGGGCACTTTATGCCTCCCATTCCGCTTAACATTGTTGAGAAAGACGTTGCAGCAAGAGTGAAAAAAGCGTTTAACGGTAGTCGTCAAATCATCCATGCACGAACCGCGAATATTACCCAAGGCATCAATGATATTCGAGTCGGCTGTCAATTCCGGAATAAGTGCTGGCTTGGCTGTCCTTTCGGGGGTTACTTTTCCACACAGTCATCTACACTGCCGGCTGCTGTAGCGACAGGTAACCTCACACTACGTCCATTTTCCATTGTTAAAGAAATTATTTATGACAAAGACACCAAACGGGCCTCGGGTGTCGAGATCATCGATGCGGAAACTAATCAAACTTATGTGTTTAACAGCAAAATCGTATTCGTTAATGCGTCGGCTTTCAATTCTACCTGGCTGTTAATGAATTCGGCGACAGATGTTTGGGAAGGTGGGCTTGGCAGTAGCAGTGGCGAACTAGGTCACAACGTCATGGATCATCATTTCAGAGTGGGGGCAAGCGCACCGGTTGAAGGTTACGATGACAGGTACTACAAAGGGCGTCGTCCTGCAGGTTTTTACATTCCGCGTTTTAGAAATTGGGGCGATGATAAGCGTGACTATCTGCGCGGTTTCGGCTACCAGGGAGGTGCAGGCCGAGGTGGGTGGAGCAAAGATATTGCAGAGATGGGGATTGGAGCAGGCCTTAAAGAAGCCATGGTCGAGCCAGGTGGCTGGAATATCGGTGCAACGGCCTTTGGTGAAATGTTGCCTTACCATGAAAATCGTATCTATCTCGATGAAAACAAAAAGGACAAGTGGGGGCTACCAGTGCTTGCAGTCGACGTAGAGATAAAGGAAAACGAGCGCAGGATGCGCAAGGACATGAAGCAGGATGCAGTTGACATGTTCGAAGCTGCGGGATTAAAAAATGTCAGGGGTTTTGAATCTGAATATGCGCCGGGAATGGGTATTCACGAAATGGGTACTGCCCGGATGGGGCGGGACCCGAAAACCTCCGTGCTAAATGGCAACAATCAGGTATGGGATGCACCCAATGTGTTTGTCACCGATGGTGCTGCTATGACCTCTGCATCATGTGTGAATCCTTCATTGACGTATATGGCGATGACTGCCAGGGCAGCGCACTTTGCTGTGGAAGAGTTAAAGAAGGGGAATCTGTAATATGAATCGTCGTGATTTACTTAAAATGATTACTGCTGCTTCAGGGGTTGCCATGATGGGCGATGTTATGGCTTACGTGGAGTTTCCATCCGTCCCACTCAAAGCAACGGGCTTTTCAAAAGATGATGTGGCGTATATGAATGAAATTGGCGAGGTTATTTTGCCTCGCACGACCAGCCCTGGCGCGAAGGATGCTGATGTCGGCAGTATGATGGCGGTATTAGTTGCAGATTGTTATACCCCCGCGCTACAAAAAACGTTTAGGGATGGTTTGTTAAAGCTGAACGCTTCTGCAAAATCACAGTACGGGAAAGATTTCCTGTTACTCAGTGGCGAGAACAAGCTGGCCATGTTAACCAATTTAGATGATGAGGCCCGTCAGTATAACAAAGATAAAGGATTGTGGAGTGTGGATACCCGGCGACCGAACTCTTGGGGTCCTCAAGAAGTAGCTGTACTCCCCCATTATTTTTCCCTTATTAAACAGCTGGTCATTTTCTGCTTCTTTACGTCTAAAGTAGGCGGCACACAAGTGCTTCGTTACGACCCTATTCCCACTCGGTACGACGGTAACGTGCCCTATAAAAAAGGACAAGCTGCTTGGGCAACATGATTCATTGCCTTGTTGACAGGTCTCGTCGTGGTAAAGGTCAGGCTGGGTTTAGTGTTAATTTTGCGAGGGATAAGAGTTGATGTCCCTTGTTGTAGAAAGGAACAATAAAGTGAAACAGATTTGGTTAAATTCCATGGGTATTGCTGTGATGGTCGCGGGCTTTTCGACTGTGGCTGCCACCGAAACCCTGACCCCTCATGAGCAGGCTAAAAAGTCTGAGGTGTGGGAGCCGGTACCAGCAGTAATTTCAGCAAGGCCGGGGCAAGCACCGTCAGATGCTATTGTATTATTCGACGGTCAGGATCTTCATGCCTGGGAAAGTAGCAAGGGCGGTGAAGCGAAGTGGCTGGTGAATGACAATATTTTAACCGTAAAACCCGGAACAGGGGATATAGTCTCCAAACAAAGCTTTTGTGATGTACAACTGCACCTCGAGTGGAAAACCCCACCAGAAGTTAAAGGAATGAAAGGTCAAGAGCGGAATAATTCGGGTATTTTTCTTCAGCAGCGCTACGAGGTACAAATTCTCGACTCCTATGACAATAAAACCTACCCCAATGGTCAGGCTGGCAGTATCTACAAGCAGTCAATCCCATTGGTAAATCCATTGCATCCACCTGGAGAGTGGCAAAGTTACGATATCATCTTTAATGCTCCCAAGTTTACTGACGGGAAATTAATAAAGCCTGCTTACGTTACCGTGTTAATTAATGGTGTACTGGTTCAAAATCATACTGAAATATTGGGTAAAACTGAGTGGATAGGCGGGCCATCATATGAAGAGCACGGCTGCGCACCCTTGCAACTGCAGGATCATTCAAACCCGGTTTCTTTTAGAAACATCTGGGCGCGGGAAATTAAAGACAATACGTTGACCGATTTTCGTAACTAACTACTGTTTGGCCTGAGACGTTTACTTCTCACCAAGATCACTACTCACAGCATGCTTATTTTGATAGCATGCTGTCCCTCGTAATCCATAACTATCAGTAATAACCATGACCGGTGAACTCGCCGCCCTTGCCACCGCACTTTTTTGGGCTATTGCCGCACGTATGTTTCGTCAATTGGGTGATAGCTTTTCAGCACTGTCGATGAATTTGTATAAAGGTATCGTCACACTGGTGTTACTCAGCTTAGTCTGTGTGGTTTTTATTCCCTTTTCTCATCTTCCTGTTGAGGCTTATATATGGCTGTTGGTCAGCGGTGTAGTTGGTATTGGCATTGGTGATACTTGTTTCTTTCTTGCATTAAAGCGCATAGGAGACAGCCAGACCGTGTTGGTCACTGAAACTCTAGCGCCTATTTTTGCTGCGTTACTGGCTATGGTCTGGATAGCTGAATGGCTTAATTGGAAGCAGTGGTTGGGCGTGGCTGTCGTAATTCTCTCGGTGGATATGGTCATTAAGTCGACACGTAAAATGTCACCGCATATTGTGCCTTCAACAGGTTATCTTTTTGCTGCCGCTGCTGCAGTTTGTCAGGCCGTGGGAGCGGTTATCAGCCGCGATATATTAACCAGCTATAATATTGGTGCAACAGAAGCCACCTGTTGGCGATTGGCTGGGGGAGTTGTTTTCGTGGCTTTACTTATGGCAGGCCGCCGTGAGAAGTGGCTACCGAAAGTACAAATCAAAGCCAGAGTGTGGGGGATTTTTGCCCTTGCGACTTTCCTCGGTACTGTCCTGGCCATGTATTTTCAAATGCTGGGCTTCGCCAATGCCAAGGCGGGTATTGTTCAAACGCTGATTGCTACCAGTGCCATATTTTCTCTGATGGTGGCAGCAATCATGGGAGATAAGATCAGTCGTAGTACAATGTTGTGGTCGTCGGCTGCACTGGTTGGTGTTGCTGTACTCGTCGCAAGTTAACCTGTACTCAGCAGACTATGCTTTTCTACAACATATTTGCTTGTGTAGTAACCAGATCATCTATATAATGCGCGCCCTTACAGCCATCTTACTTTAAGTTCCTTGTCTCTATACAGTCTGGCTGTACTGTCGAGGCTACAACCGTAAGGAGCGTGTAATGCGTCATTACGAAATCGTATTTATGGTTCACCCTGATCAGAGTGAACAAGTACCTGGTATGATCGAGCGTTATACCACTATCCTGAAGCAAGACGGTGGTCAAATTCATCGTTTAGAAGACTGGGGTCGTCGTCAACTGGCTTACCCAATCGAAAAGCTTCACAAAGCACACTACGTTATGATCAACGCTGAAGCAACTGCAGAAGCTGTTGACGAGCTGGAAAATGCTTTCCGCTTTAACGATGTGATCCTGCGTAACCTGGTTATGCGCACGAAGAATGCTGTGACTGAACCTTCTCCTATGATGAAGGAAGAACGTCGTGAGCGTCGTGACGATTCTGCTCCACGCCCTGAGCGCGCGGAAAAGAAAACTGAAACCACTGAAGACAACGCGTAAGGAGATCAATCATGGCTCGTTTTTTCAGACGTCGTAAGTTCTGCCGTTTTTCTGCAGAAGGTGTTGAGCAAATCGATTATAAAGATATTGCTACACTGAAAAACTACATCACTGAGAGCGGTAAAATCGTTCCTAGCCGTATCACTGGTACCAGTGCTAAGTATCAGCGTCAGCTGTCAACAGCTATCAAACGTGCGCGTTTTTTAGCGTTGCTGCCGTACACAGATTCACACAACAAGTAATTGGCGAAGGAGTAACCTAGATGGAAATCATCTTATTAGACAAAATCGCTAACCTTGGTGGTCTGGGCGATCAGGTATCTGTTAAAGCTGGTTTTGCACGTAACTTCCTTTTCCCTCAAGGAAAAGCAGTTCCTGCAACGAAAGCTAACATCGAAAAATTTGAAGCACGTCGTGCAGAATTGGAAGCAAAAATTGCTGATCAGTTGGCTGCAGCTCAAGCCCGTGCTGACAAAGTAACTGCGTTGGGTGAAGTAACTATTGCTGCTCCAGCTGGTGACGAAGGCAAATTGTTCGGTTCTATCGGTACACGTGACATCGCTGATGCAGTAACTGCTGCTGGCGTAGAAGTGACTAAAGCAGAAGTTAAACTGCCTACAGGTACTTTACGTGAAACTGGTGAATACGATATCGATCTGCAATTGCACTCTGATGTTATGACTACTGTTAAGTTGGTTGTTATCGCAGAAGCGTAATCGCTGAAAGAATCAAAAAAACCGCTCATGTGAGCGGTTTTTTTATGCTTGGAAATCGGGTTCAACGAACCCGTTAAACTAAGGCTTAAGCGAATTTACGACGACTGGCAAAGCCAAGGCCAGCAAGAACGAACAACGCTAATGTAGCAGGCGCAGGAACCTGTACATTTTGGCACGCAGGGTCATTTGGGTTTGCAACACAGAAGTCGATAGTTTCCTGTAGTTTCACTTGAGCAAACTGGGTAACAAAATCTTCCACTACTTGCTGGTCATTCGTGTTAAGGAAGTCAAGGTCGAAGAACTGACCACCATTATTGACAGCAAGATTAACCAAATCAGTAAAAGCAGTTGTAGACACAACAGCATTAAACAGCGAGCTGTTTGCTTTTAAAAGCGCGTCCAGTGATGCCGCTGTGTACTCGCTATCGCCATTTGAACGTTCATCGGTATACAAAATCATGTTTTTAACAGCATCTGCACGGTAAGTCAGGTTCCCTGTTTCTGCCGCCAGTGAGTTAAGTGCATAGGCCGTTGCATCATAAGCTGGCTCTGTACCACCGCTAGCAACCAGGTTTGCAGCTGCTGTCGCAAACCCTGCAGGGTCAGTGAAGTCTGTGATAAGACGGATAAGATCACCACTTCTGCCGTAGCCTACCAACGCGTACTGCGCATCAATACCACCGGCAGACAGAATAGATGCGAACAAACCAATGTTGTTACGTAAGTTAGCCTGAACACCGCCCATAGAGCCAGACTCATCAACAATCATAACAATATCAGTTTTTATTGCCGCCGCTTGTGCTGAAGCGGCACCAAACAACATACCTCCGATTGTCAAACCTGCGATAACACCCGCTTTACGCAAGGCTGACTTTGATAATTTTTTAATATTCATCTGTGGATTCCTTTATAAAGATGATTAGGTAGAGCGCTAACAAACTTAGCACGCACGCTTGATTAGCATGAACTATGCCGAGTTGGAAATTGTCTTTAAAACAAGGGGTTATCTATTTTTGGCGCCTGTTTGGAATAAATTTCGTCAGATTCTTCGACAAAAGAAAAGTATTTGGCAAAAAAAATCTAGTACTTTAGTAGAGTATTTTCGGGTTAATTTTGATCCCGTTTTTGTAAGAGTTGTTGATACAGGGTTTCGTATTGAGCTGCCATTGCGCGAGGAGTAAAATGGGCGTTTACATGTTCATTGAGTGCTAAACCTAATTTATTCCTTTCCCGAGGTTGCTCAAGAAGGTGCAAAATAGCCTTTTCCAATTGTGACACTTTACCGGGTTCAATCATGAAACCGGTTTTTCCGTGGATGATTATTTCCGGAATTCCTCCAACCGGGCAACTTATGATAGGTTTACTACAAGCTCCAGCCTGAAGCAGAATAATACCTAGTCCTTCGGCGTATGCCGGGTGCACTAAAATGTCGATGTTAGGCAATATTTTGGGAACGTCTTCGGTGAATCCACAAAGACGCACACAGTTGCTTAAATTATGTTTATCTATCAACTCCTGATAATGATTTTTCAGTTTACCTTTGCCAAAGAGTAAACAAACCACGTTGGGAAATACTTTATGCACATCCTTCATCGCAAGAATGATGTCTGCTTGTCCTTTGCGTGGAATAAGTTGTGCAAAACTTGCAACTACGTTATGGCTGTGCGGTATAGAAAATTCTTCGTTAAACCAAATGCGGTCGGGCTGATGATGAAAGTCAGAGGTATCAACCGCCGAATGAATGACGTGTTGTACCTGCTCATTACAGTGTGGCGAAATTACTCGCTGGACGCCGTTAGAGATACTGATGATGGCATCGTAATACTGATATTTGAAACGTGCCATTTTTCCTTCCGGGTTGTCTACCCGCCGGGTACAAATGGCGGGAATATGGCAAAGTGATGATGTCAATCCGCCCCATACATCAGCTCCCCGGCGGCTATGAACATGGACGATATGAGGCTGATGTTTTGCAATAAGCCTTTTTAGTCTGAAAGGAAAAGAGATATCCAGATCGCCACTGTAAGGGATCGGCACTGTATGGCAATTTGCCAGATTCAACTTTGCAATATCACTGTCTTCAGGACACACCAAAATATTGCTTGTCATGTCTGTATCAAGGGTATTGAGCAAATAAACCACTTGCTTTGCACCTCCGTAGAGGTGCCGGCCTAATTCAATATGGAGTACGCGAATAGTCAAAACGCAACTGCCGTAGGGAGTGATGTCTGCAGGTGGGCAAGAACGTCTTCGGGATGAATGGCCGACATACAGGTAAATGCGCCGTCGCAGCTAGGCTTTCGCTTGCATGGTGCGCAAGGTAAAGGCTGAAATAAAACGTTGGTATTATTCGATGGTGTTCGTGTGTACGGGCGGGTTGAACCAAATAGGGCCAGTACCGGACGCCCGTGGGCAATGGCAAGGTGTGTCAGCCCCGTGTCGACACCAATAACCCCCTGTGCGTGGGTCAATATTGCACCACTGGCACTGAGGCTTAACTTGCCTGCCAGATTAATCGTATTTTCGTTGGTACTAGCAAGCTCCTCTGCAGCATCGGTGTCACCGGGCCCGCCGAGTATGACCACAGGTAATGAAAATTCAGCCTGTACCAGATTAATTAGCCGTTGCCAGTAAGATTGAGGCCAGTGCTTTTGTGGGCGAGTGGTAAATGGGCAAAGTACGACAAATGCCGGTAAAAGATTGTACTGCTCAAGGAGCACGTTAACGGATGTTATGGCGCTTTTACCTGCAGGCAGGTGCATGGTGTAATTGGTTGCTCCCAAGTGAGCTCCCAGCGCAATATATTCAGAACACATGTTCTCAGAAACGGGTTTGTCGATAGACTCTGTTAATAACCAGTGACTGTGCTCTTTACTGCGAAATCCAATTCTGCGACGTGCGCCGCTCAACCAGCACAGAGCTGCGCTTTTCAATAGTCCCTGAGCATCAATAGCCACATCTATTTGTAAATGTTTAAGTTGACGTCTGAAGCGACGTATTTCGCTAAACAATTTCCGCCATTTTTTTTGTTTAAACAGTAAAGACCAGGCTTGCTTGGGCCAGGGAATGACGCCATCAACGTAAGTGTGGGCACGAACAAAGTCGGCATAAGGAGCTTCCACCAACCAGTACACTTCGGCGGCATTCAACCCTTCTTTTATATTGGACGGCAGACCAGAGGCCATTACAATGTCTCCAATTGCACTTAATTTTACAAAGAGTACCTTTGGTTGTGTCGTGTTGGATGTCATTTCGTCGTGGAATACTTGTACTATACCTGTCGATCTAAACAAATTTACACGACACTTTAATGACGGTGAGAAAAGACACTATATGAAAAATAAGAACAAAGAATGGACCCCTTCACTGGCGGAAGATGCATTTAGATGGTTGTATTCATTCTTACTGGCATTAGCTATTCCGTTTGCCTTTGCCAATTTAATCATTCGCGGGCAAAAACGAAGTAATGAGTACAATCGTCGTCGATTCGAGCGGTTCGGCTTTGTCATGCGACCAAAAGCACCCCATGGTTACCTGTTTCACTGTGTTTCCGTTGGAGAGGTGGTGGCCGCGTCTGTATTGATCAAGAAAATTATGCAACAAGAGCCGGGTACGGCCATTACCGTTACCACAACCACACCTACAGGCTCTGCACGGGTGAGGGATATTTTTAAAGACTCAGTACATCATTTTTATTTACCCTACGATTTGCATATGGCCATGGCTGGTATGTTGAAAAGGGTAAAGCCAAAGGTGGTGGTAATTACAGAAGTCGAATTGTGGCCAAACCTAATTCACAGCTGCTGGCGTCGGAAAATTCCTGTAATCGTTGCCAATGCAAGAATGACAACCCGGTCGGCACAGCGGTATAAAAAGATCAGCCTGTTGTTTTCACCCATGTTAAATAAGATTTCACATGTGTGTGCCCAAGGACAACGGGACTATGATAACTACAAATTCCTAGGTATGCCAGAAGGTAAGTTAACACTTACCAACAATATTAAATTTGACCAGGTTAGCCGAAAAGAGAGTTCATCGCCCGACCTGTGGGGGTTAAAGAAAGGTGAGCGGCCAGTAATTATCGGCGGCAGCACCCATGATGGTGAAGAAGCGGCATTGCTGGCCTGCCATAAGCATTTACTTGTTGCCCACCCTTCTTTGCTGCTAATTCTGGTACCAAGACACCCCGAGCGATTTGACACTGTCAGGCAGCTCCTGTTGGAATCCAACGTTCCCTTCACTTCCTCCTCTGAAAATCATTGTGTAGATAACAATGTGCAGGTATTTCTGATTGACGAAATGGGTAAGTTGAACGACGCCTATGGTGTAGCCGACATCGCTTTTGTTGGAGGTAGTTTGGCCGATAAAGGCGGTCATAATGCGTTGGAACCCGCTGCGTGGAGATTGCCAATAATCATGGGGCCCAATACATACAATAACCCGGTAATCTGCCAGTATCTACAGGAAAAAGGGGCGCTAGTTATCGTTGATGACGAGCAAGCACTAACCCATCAGTGTGCATCGTGGCTGGAAAACCAGTTTAGTGCAGAACGCGCAGGTCGAGCAGGTTTTGGCGTGTTAGAAGCTAATAAAGGTGCGGTAAATATAACAGCAAAGCTTGTTCAAAAGTCTATACAGTGCACCAAGTGAGGGCGTGCGGAGATAGTTGTGCACCACAAAGGAACCTGCGGCGTCACCGAGTGTTTGTATAATATACTATAAATTCATTATATTACTGAAATTAAATGATTATTTAAAGTTGGCCACATAATTGCTATTAACTGGCCGACAGTGTAAATCAAGTAAAAAACAAACAATAAAGCATCCAATAATAAGAACAGAGGGGAGCGCTTGATTGCACAGTTTTCCAGGGAGAGGCACCCTGTCCGCGGATAGGGTGCCAATTTACATCACACAGGTTCGCTGTCAGGTATTATCAGACTTATCACCTTCCATCCAGATTTTGGTTTTAATTCCCTGCCATTTAAAAACGCGTGTGTTCGGTTATTTTCATCCAGAGCAACAAGGGGAATAGCACGATCTTTGTAGGTTTTCACGTAGTCCTCAAAACTAAACTCGTCACTCAAACCTGTGGTTTTTACTTTCGCGCCATTTGAAACAGCAGAGGCCAGGTAGCCGTATGTCACACCTTCGTCAAATAAGGTCAGTGTTTTAGCATATTGCGTCCCAACCTGATGACTGGGACGCGCGGTTTGTTCGTTGTTGGTCAGGCCCCAAACCCGATCTTTCCCCACGGTGTATTCAAAGTGATAGGCAATCATTGGGTTGAGTTGTTTATATGGAGACATGATCAGGACTGTTCCAAAGGTACCTAAATCCAGGGTTCGAGCCGCGTGATCTGACGTGGGGTTGCCAAAATAAGCGGGAATTTCCATCATACGGGAAGCTTTTATTGCATCCCAGTTAGTGTCGGCGATACAAACCGGAAGGTTATGCTGAATAAGTTCTTTTGCCAGCAGGCGGTTAAATTTACTCCCGCCGAAAATCAGAAATCCATTGGGTGGAGGGGAACGGACACCAAGAAACTGGGCGACGTATTTGGCTGACAGACTTTGAATCACCACTGTGGCAATGATCACTATAAACACAATGGGAACGACGACACCTGCACCTTCATAGCCTATTTGTTCCAGTTTTAAAGAAAACAACGCTGATACAGCGGCAGCGACAATTCCCCGAGGTGCTATCCAACTGATAAGTGCTAATTCACGCCAGTTCAGGCCTGTACCAATTGAGGATGCAAGTACTGACAAAGGTCGGGCGACGAACATGATCGCTGCTAAAACGATGAGTACACCGGAACCGACATTAAAGACACTATCCAGGTTGAGTCGGGAGGCCAGAATAATAAAGAGCCCGGAAATTAGCAGTACACTCAGGGTTTCTTTAAATTCGAGAATATCCTCCACTTCAACGTCTTTCATGTTGGCCAGGACCATGCCGGTGAT
Organism: Alteromonas sp. AWQ4_252; assembly: GCF_056158205.1. Classification (NCBI taxonomy): domain Bacteria; kingdom Pseudomonadati; phylum Pseudomonadota; class Gammaproteobacteria; order Alteromonadales; family Alteromonadaceae; genus Alteromonas; species Alteromonas sp. AWQ4_252. The sequence goes on from NZ_JBSWSV010000001.1 coordinate 1,303,966, forward strand.
TGTCACTGCTAACAAGCCTGATTCATGAGCCACATGATTCGAAATAGCAAAGACTCCGAGTATCAGGGTCAACACTGCGGTGTTCTGAAGATAGTGAGGAACGAGTTTTTTTCGTAGTGCCAGACCTAGTAAATAACCAGCACCAACGCCTAGTAGAGTGCCAATTCCAACGGTTTTACCAAACGCTATAAGCGTGTGAAGCAGCGCCGTTTCCTGAGACGCGACGATGTACTCGTAGACCAGTACTGCCAGTAAGGCTCCGATAGGGTCAATAACAATGCCTTCCCACCGAAGGATATTTGCCACATTTATTTTGGGCCGGACGGTGCGGATCATGGGCACGATAACCGTAGGCCCGGTTACGGTTACCAAAGCGCCAAACAACGCTGACAGTTGCCAACTGAGCCCGAGGCTATAGTGTGCTGCAACCGCCGCCACAACCCAGGTGACGAAAACGCCTATACTGCACAAATTACGAACCATATTTCCATGGCCTGCAATGTCACTAAATTTTAACGTTAGTGAACCTTCGAAAAGAATAATGGCAACCGAGAGTGATACGATGGGAAAAAGGAGATCCCCGAACAAGGCATCGGCATCTAAAATGCCGAAAACGGGGCCGACAACGATACCTGTGATCAACAACGGCAAAATGGCAGGTAATCTTATTTTGTATGCCAGGAACTGGCAAAAAATAGAGAGCAGTCCAACGCTAACTAAACTGAGTAGTGGGTCTGACACAATGTGTTCCTTCTGTTGCTGTCATTTGTGCAATCAGCATGACTAGCGGCATTTGTTTTTCATTCTGTTGATTTATACTGTGTTTTTAATCATGCGGATTAGCCGCAAACAGCATTGATATACACTTAAGTATGCTATAAGAGTTTGCTTTAATCGCTTACTATCAATTAGTTGATATAAACATGAAAGGAATATCGTTAAGGTGCGCCGAGTTTTATTTTTATTAACCCCACTTTGGATGATAGCGGGTTGTTCAGTTTCTGCTGTTCCCCAGCACGGTTTTTCCGTGGATTCAGTGAATACACTTGCTACGGATTTATCAGAAACATCTGGGTTGTTCTGTCGCGACGATATGGCATTTACCATTAATGATTCGGGGAATAAGCCGGAAGTATTTGTGATAAATCGACATGGGGAGATCACGGGCAGAGTTGAAGTGGCTGCCACCAATCGCGACTGGGAAACCCTGACCGGTGATGCAGAGAATCTTTATATCGGCGACATTGGCAATAATGCTGGCAAACGAGCAACAGTGAACATTTATCGAATTTCCGCACAACACAGTGATGTGGAACAAACCATGATGCTTTCTTACGAAAACAATCGACCTGCGCAAAATCAGCCGTACGCCCATGATTTTGACGGTGAGGCGATGACTTATCGAGACGAAAATCTCATCATTTTTTCTAAAAGCTGGGATACTGGCATTTCACATGTCTACCAATTACCGACAGATGTCGATAAGCAAGTACTTACTTCGAAATACTCCGTGAAAGGTTTGCCAGGTGTGGTTACTGGCGCTGACTGGAGCGAACAATACCAGGAATTTGTGTTGGTGGGCTATCACAGTAATGCGTTCGGTCTGTTCAAATCATTTATTGCTACGCTCAATGCAGAGTATGAGGTAAAAACAGTCGACTTTCTTCCGGAATTCACACAGGTCGAAGGGGTGTGTTATGGCGAACATGGAGAGGTGTGGATCACTCAGGAAAGCACCCCATACAGCAGTGCTAAGCTCGCCGTACTTAAGTTTAGATAGACAAGTTTTCTCGATCCCTCAGAGGGTGTAGAAATAATGCCCAAGCATTAATTTTTATACCCAATAAATTTTGTTCATTGTCTATACTTTACTCATTGTAAACGCGTCCACTCGGCTGAAAGGCACATAAACGGGGTAATGTGATAATGAAGTATTACTGTCTTTCACTTCTTGCATCGGTGTTATTAGCCCCGGGTACGTGTCTTGCGAGTGCATCTTTTGGCGAAAAAGCCGAGGAGTGGCTGAGCGACAAGATAGATATAGCTGATGCCGTCTCTGTTTCCCTGTCTAAAAACAAAATTAAATTTGATGGCTGTCGACAAAAAGACTACCGCCTGAGTATTGCAACATCGATTACCAGCGCCATTAACTTGGAGGCGGTCGCGCGCTACGGGCGGGGTGTTTTGGAGTTTGGCGTGTTTAATCAGCGGGTGACATCCCGCGCTTATGAGCTCATTACCTGGTGGCAGCAGCCAGACTATAGAATGGGACTTGCGTCTCAGTTGCGGCCTGCTCACAGTTTAGACTTGCCTATGAGCGGGTCATTTGCCCTTCCGGACAGCACAACATTTTCAGTTTATTTCGAAACCGAAGGGTGGCAAGAAGCGCACACGCTGTCGTTTGCTCTTCGACGGGAATCCTGGCGAGCTAACAGTTCTGATTTAACATTGTCGTGGGACCGCAGCGCCGATAACCAAATTCATATGGCTTACAGAATAGGTTTTTAGGCTGTTCTAAGAAAAAGCCCCTGTGAAATTACAGAGGCTTTTACGGTTAAGGGTTAGTTTTCAGAAGGAAGAGGGAAGCCTCTGTCCCGCATCAATGCATCTACCTGCGCATCTCTGCCCCTGAACAGTCGGTAAGCCTCTGCTGGGTCCATGGCGTTGCGTACCGAGAATAAGTATTTCACTAACTTTCCAGCTAATGCTTCATCATAGAACCCACCTGGCGCTTGCGCGAAAGCTTCTGCAGCGTCAGCAGTAAGAACTTCGGCCCACATGTATCCGTAATAAGATGATGCGTAACCTTCACCTGAGAACACATGACCAAAATGTGTGCTCCTGTGTCGCATCACAATTTCTTCAGGCATGTTTAGTTTGGCAAGTTGCTCCCGCTCGAATGTATCGGGGTCGATGCCTTCAGGTGCAGTGGTGTGGTAAAGCAAATCCATTATTGCTGAAGCCATATACTCAGTAGTTTTGAAACCTTCATTGAAAGTAGAGGCTTTTTTGATTTTGGCTACTAATTCTTCAGGAATAGGCTCGCCGGTTTTGTAATGAACTAAATATTTGTCGATGACCTCATCTGTTGTCAGCCACCGTTCGAGCAACTGGGATTGGAACTCGGTGTAATCCCGGACGCCTGAGTGTGAAGTAGGATACTTCACATCTGCAGATAAGAAATGAAGGGCGTGGCCAAACTCATGGAAGTAGGTTTCAGCGTCATCCCAGGAAATCAGTGTGGGCTCTCCATCAGCGCCTTTTACAAAATTAGAGTTGTTGGACGCCAATACAGTGGTCTCACCATCGAAGGTAGTGTACCTGCGATAGGTAGTGGCCCATGCGCCGGAGCGCTTGCCCTGACGAGCAAAGGGATCTAAGTACCACAAACCTATTAACTTTCCAGAGTCTTTGTCAGTCACTTCCCACACCTTAACATCAGGATGGAATACGGGCACGCTACCGTCTTTAACTGGCGTAAAATCGAAATTAAACAATCTTCCTGCAACGTAAAACATCGCTTCGCGGAGCTTGTCGAGTTGCAAATACTGTTTTACTTCGTTGGAATTAAGGTCGTACTTGGCTTGACGAACTTTTTCTGCGTAGAAGCGATAGTCCCATGGCGCAATTGTGATATCGGCACCTTCAGCATCGGCAATGGCCTGCATATCAGCAACTTCTTCTTCCACACGCGCGATAGCAGCAGGCCAGACTTTCATCATCAGATCCATGGCGTTTTCCGGCGTTTTAGCCATGCGATCTTCCAACCGCCACTGGGCGTAGTTTTCATAACCTAGTAGCTCTACTCGCTCATCCCGCAATTTCAGGATTTTCTTTATGATGGCGTTGTTGTCAAACTCATCACTATTGTCGCCACGGTTGTAATAGGTTCGCCATACCTGCTCCCGCAAGGCCCGGTTGGTGCTGTAGGTGAGAAAAGGGTCCATAGATGAACGCGTGTTAGTAATTGCATACTTACCTTCCTGGCCTCTTTCCTTGGCAGCAGCTGCCGCTCCCTTGACGAAAGAATCAGGGAGTCCACTCAATTGACTTTCCGTGATATAAGTCACGTAATTTTCTTCATCTGCTAACACATTTGTAGAAAACTGATTGTATAGTGTTGCCAGTTCTTTACTTATTTCTGCGTATCGTGCTTTTGCTTCGCCATCCAGGGTTGCACCATTTCGGGCAAACCTGTTGTAAGTGATCCATGTAATGCGTTGCTCCTCAGGAGTGAGAGCTTCTAGCGCATCACTTTCATAAACCGCTTTTATACGGGCAAACAAAGCTTCATTCTGTGTAATTTTGGTGAAAAAACTGGACAGGACAGGCGACATCTCTGCGCGGATCTCGCGAAATTCCGGGCTTGATTTATTTGAGCTCCAGATGCCGTAATAGGTAAACACGCGACTTAGTGCACTGCCGGCGCGCTCCATTGCCACAATGGTGTTGTCAAAAGTAGGGGTATCAGTGTTGTTGGCAATTGCTTCTATCTCAGCCATGTTCAGCGCCATAGCTTCTTCCAGCGCCGGTTTGATATCTGCTAATTCCATTTTGTCGAACTGGGGTACGCCACCATAAGGACCTTGATATTCCTGGAGTAATACATTGTCGAAAGCAGGCGATGCTGCTTGTTGTGCACTGGTGTTATCTACCGGTGATGTTTTAGTTGGCGAAGGATCAGAACATCCCCCAATTGCAATAGAGACTGCCACTGCGGCAAGAGTGTAAGTTAATTTTCCCATAGATAATTCCATCGTTATCGTTATTAATGTTTTGTCAGGGTATGATCCCATTTTCTGTCATTTTCCAGTGTAACCCTTTATGTTCGGATGAGTACAATGCTTATCGGCAAACGACAAAAACACAAGACAATAGGCGGGTATAGATGGAAAGAAAAAACCCGCTGCCATTGAGCGGGTTTTCAGGAAGCTTGTTATCGCGTTGTCTGCTACGCAAACACTACAGTTTTGTTGCGATGTATAATTACCCTGTCTTCCAGGTGATAACGAACGCCGTGTGCCAGCGCAGTAACTTCACAGTCCTTTCCTTTTCGAACCATATCAGCGGCAGTATCACTGTGACTAATGCGTTTAACACTTTGCTCAATAATTGGGCCTTCGTCGAGATCTTTCGTCACGTAGTGGCAAGTAGCACCAATAAGTTTTACGCCACGGTCGTAGGCTTGTTGATAAGGTCTGGCGCCAGCAAAAGAAGGCAGAAAGCTGTGATGTATGTTAATGGCTTTGCCTTGCAGCTTACTGCATAGAGTGTCTGGTAAAATTTGCATAAAACGCGCTAGGACGGTGAGGTCAATCTTGTACTCGTCTAAGAGTGTCTCAATTTGTGAGAATGCTTGTTCTTTACCTAACGCCTTAAAATCCACCCAGTGGAAAGGCACTTTGTACCAATCTGCAAACTGCTTCATTTGCGGGTGGTTACCAATGATAAGTGGAATATCGCAATGGAGTTCGCCTGTATGCCATCTGTGCAGTAAATCTACCAGGCAGTGAGACTCGAGGCTCGCCAGAAGGGCAACACGGTGTTTAACTCTTGAATCTGTTAATTTCCAATTCATTTGGAATTCATTGGCTACAGGGGTGAAAGCTTCAACGAAAGCAGCGTAATCCAAGCGTATAGAATCGGCACCAATTTCATGGCGCATAAAAAAACGACCAGTTTGCAGGTCGGTGTGATGGTTGGCTTCGACAATAGTAGCGCCGTGGTCAGCCAGAAACTGTGACACACGGGCGACAAGCCCTATTTTGTCCGGGCAGTCGATAACCAGGCGAAATGTTTGTTGCATGATATCTGTATATGTAAATTCAGGATTGTGATGTTTTACCCATCACTGGGCCATCTGTAAAGCTCGAATTGACATAACTCATAGTAAACCGCGTTTGAGTTGTTCGCGAACAGACAAATCAGGAGTGAGTGTCCAGGATTCCCTGATGGGATATTGCACGCCAGAGGGTACAGATACTGATTCAAATAAATGAAAAGCATCTGCTCTCACTGTTAACGATGGCATAAACAATGGTGGCGGTGTGCTATTACTGGCTTTTCTCACCAAAGTTACGTGAGGTTGGTAAGCCTTGCCGTCGATATTTATATTGGCGGAACGCGCTGCTTTTCTAACATTGGCGGCCAGGCGAAAAAGTGCTTCAGGTGCCGTTGATGGGGCGGCAAAGACGATTTTTGGACCTTGCCAGTAACCCGTGGTGTCTAAGTACAACTCAAAAGGTTTGGAATTTAATGCATCCAGGGCGGGTATCAGTGCATCCTGTTGGCGCGGTGTGATATTACCCAGAAAGGCGAGGGTAATATGGAAGTTGGCGGAGGGCACCGCATAAGCCCCATTAGCGGTTCCGCGCTTGGGCTTGTTCTGAATGTCAGGCAGCGCTTTTTCCCGCCAATGCTCAAGAGACAGCTTTTCCGTAATTGAAAGGTCAAGACCAATAAAACTTCGCATTAGGTTATCTACTTTATGTTTTTATCTATGGTGGCTAGCATGCTTCGAGAAAGGTAAAATAGCGTGATTGTAGCAACCACCAAAGTGTTTTGATGCACCCAAGCCAAAATCAACTACCCGCCAGCACACTAGTGACCCCCCTGTTAAACCAATTGGAACAAGGCAATGTCATTGTTGGTGCGCCGCCGGGCGCCGGTAAATCAACAGTTTTACCCCTATCCTTACTTGCTGATCCAGATAAAAAGATCATTATGCTACAGCCGCGCCGGGTGGTGGTGCGAAATCTGGCTGCTTATCTGGCTTCGTTGCTAGGAGAAGACGTCGGTAAAACAGTAGGCTATCGCATACGTGGGGAAGCCAAAACAAGTACGTCAACCCGTCTTGAAATTGTCACTGAAGGGGTGTTGTCACGGTTAATTCAAAACGATCCTGAATTAACAGGTACAGACATCATTATTTTTGATGAGTTTCACGAGCGCAGTATACACAGTGATTTTGGTTTAGCGCTTGCCATAGAAGTTCAGCAGGGGTTGCGCGAAGATTTGCGACTGCTGGTAATGTCGGCCACGCTGGATGTGGATGAGTTAAAAACCTTATTACCCGATGCCCGGGTATTGAAAACTGAGGGACGCCAGTTTCCCGTCGAAGAAGTGTACTTAGGCGAAACTCATTCAGATTCTGTAGCAAAAAAAACTGCCCGGGCCGTCATCGATAGCGTTAATCGTGATGATGGGGACATTCTTGTGCTCTTGCCTGGTGTTGCCCTGATAAATCAGGTTCGTCGCGCCTTGTCCGATGTTCTCAGTAGACATAATATTCAAATGCACCTTCTGTACAGCACAATGAATAAGGATGCGCAACAAGCGGCATTGGTGCCAGACGAAAACAAGCGCAGAAAAGTTATTCTTGCAACCAATATCGCAGAAACGAGTTTAACCATTGAAGGTGTCACAGTGGTGGTGGATAGCGGGCTTGAAAATGTGCCGTCGTATCATGCGTCGACGGCCCTTACCAGTTTGACTACGCAAATGATATCTCAAGCTTCTGCTACGCAGAGAAAGGGGCGTGCAGGGCGCTTGGGGCCAGGTAAAGTGTATCGTTTATGGAGTAAAGAACACCATCACAGACTCGCCCGGTTTGCACAACCGCAAATTCTCAGGGAAGATATCTCCGGCTTGATGCTCGATGCGCTTGCCTGGGGTACCAGATTATCAGCTATGGCCCTGCTCACGCCGCCTACGAGTACACAATGTCAACTGGCTCTCGCTCAACTTGCCGCCATGGGGGGCGTAGATGAGCAAGGGAGTATTACCCCTTATGGACGTCAGTTGTCAGCATTGCCAGTGTCGCCGAACATTGGGCATATGTTGTTAGAAGCTAAACGGCGCTGTGATGAGTTAGCCCTGCCTCAGTTGCCAGATGTTGCCTGTTATTGTGCCGCTGTGATGGAGGAAAATCCGTCCGCCGATACCATATTGCATTTGTCTGACTGGATGGCTCGGGCAGATAAATACACTATTCGCAGAATCGAAAAGCAAGCTAATCGATATGCCCGGCTAGCAAATATCAAACTCAATACGCCCTATGACGCTAGTAGCAAAGAGGCACTCTCGGCATGCCTGGCACTTGCGTTTGCACAGAGGGTGAGTATTTATCGCGGCGACGGGCGCTATAAAATGGCGTGTGGACGGGGCGCGATAATGCCTGCGGGTTGCCATGAGAAAGCATCATGGCTAGTGGTTGTTAGCGGTCAGTTATCTGCCAGTGACGTAGTATGTCGTGTGCTTGAACCCATTGATGAAGGGTTACTTCGCCGGTTGTATTGCAATGCATTCGCAACCAAAGAAACGGTTGTTTACAATCCTCAAAAGCAGCAAATGGAAGCGCGGGCTATAGAAGGTTTTGGCGACATCATTTTGCAATCAGAGCCAATAGCCTTGTCAAAAAAGCTGGCGATTGGCGAAGCCTGGTATAGTCACTTACAGAAAATTGATAGTAAGCAGTGGCCCCTGAGCGATAAGGACTGGCAATGGTGGTACCGTTATCAATTGGCGAAATCTCTCGATCTCTCTCAGCCCCAGGCATTTGATACACCGGCAAAATGGCGTGAGGCTTTGTCGCCACTAGCGCTTATAGACAGAAAGTTCCTGACTAAACAACTCAGCGCATATAAACACTGGAATGAGCTGGAGGCTTTGCCATGGGCCAAATGGTGTCATGAATCTTTGCCATGGAGCCAGCAACATGCTCTGGACACGCTACTGCCGCAACAGATCCTAGTGCCATCTGGCGAAAAGCGAAAACTGAATTATCGAAGTGATGGAGAAGTCATACTTTCTGTTCGTCTCCAGGAAATGTTCGGTTGCGATACGTTGCTCATGGTGGGAGATAACAATAAAGTCATTATTGTTGAATTGTTGTCCCCAGCTGGCAGGCCAATTCAAACCACATCTGATTTATCGGCGTTTTGGCGTGGTAGCTATTTTGATGTTCAAAAAGACATGAAGGGGCGCTATCCGAAACATCGATGGCCAGATGACCCGGTTACCGCAGAAGCAGGAAAATCTATAAAGCCTCGGAAAAAATAAATGAGAGCGCGTTAATAATTGATCTTCGTCAATACAGTTACAGTTTGATAACATGTTGTTATTACTCGAAAAGATCTGACCAGTTGACAATTGTGACAGACGTGATATTTGTCAAGGTACTGATAATTATTATCTTTTTTTTCCTTCTACTTTGTCCCCTTTTTTTGTTTTGAGACCATCGTCATAAAGCTGTCATTAAAGCATTGTCATTCTGCTCATTAGCGTGTTTATATAGATGCGTTGTACATTTTACCGTCAACAATATAGGGAGACGAAATGAGCAAAGTAGCATTAGTCACAGGTGGTACCAGAGGAATTGGTGAGGCAATATGTGTTGCATTGAAAGATGCGGGATATACAGTAGTAGCAAATTATGGTGGTAACGATGAGACCGCGAAAGCGTTCACTGAACGAACGGGGATCCCTTCATTTAAATTTGATGTTTCAGATTTCGAGGCAACAAAAGACGCCATTGATCAAATAGCCGCAGACTATGGCCCTGTGGAAGTATTGATCAACAATGCCGGGATCACCCGGGACGGCACCATGCACCGCATGTCTTTCGAGCAGTGGGATGCCGTTATTCAGACAAACCTGGCTTCGTGTTTTAATACCTGTCGTGCCGTAATTGATTCAATGCGTGCGCGGGGTTTTGGACGTATTGTCAATATTGGGTCAGTGAACGGCCAGGCTGGGCAGTACGGGCAGGTAAACTATGCCGCTGCAAAATCAGGTATCCACGGCTTTACTAAGGCATTAGCTCTCGAAGGTGCAGGGAAAGGCGTTACTGTAAATGCTATTGCTCCGGGTTATGTTGATACTGACATGGTACGCGCTGTGCCAGAAGAAGTGCTTAAGAAGATCATCGCGACAATTCCGGTAGGCAGGTTGGGCAAACCAGAAGACATCGCCCGTAGTGTGATGTTCCTGGTAGGTGATGAGGCTGGCTTTATCACCGGTTCAACGCTATCAATTAACGGCGGCCAGCACATGTACTAGCCGCCAGGCGAAAGTCAGTCCTGACTTTCTTGATCTTTTAGTACGCCGATGGCTTTCATCACATCCAGCCCGGGAAAGCCATCTGCAATCATATTATTATCTATTTGATATTGTCTTAAGCCTGCACGTGTAGCAGGGCCAATAATGCCATCGGGTTTACCTACATCATGCCCCAGTCTATTCAAAGCCTCCTGAAGTTTCACAATATCATCTATATTGTAGGCAGGTAGGTCGGGCAGTGGTGATATTAAACCACTTTCCCCGGCAATTTGATCGGCCAGCTTGCCCACCGCAATGGCGTAAAATTCAGAGTTATTCCAACGCATGATAATGCGAAAATTATGATAAGCGATGAAAGCCGGGCCCTCGTGTCCTGCTGGTACGACGATGAATGCAGTTTCGTCACTTTCACCAAGAGGAGACCCGTCGGGCTTGGTTATACCCATGGCGTTCCACTGGGAAATAGAACGTCTTTGTTTATAACCAGCTTGCTTATAGTCGAAATTGTCTGGTAGCGCGATTTCCCGACCCCAACGATACCCTGGTTGCCAACCCAGTTGGGCCAAAAAGTTAGCCGCAGATGCGAGGGCGTCTTTCTCGCTTTCCCACAAATTCACTTGCCCATCGCCGTCACCATCAATGGCGTAGTGAATATATGCTGAAGGCATGAATTGAGTATGTCCCATAGCACCCGCCCAGGAACCTACCATTTTGGTTTGATTGAGAGATTCTCTGTCCAGTAGCTTAATTGCGGTAATGAGTTCCTTCGTGAAAAAGCGGCTTCTTCTTTCGTCACATGCCAGGGTTGTAAGGGAATCCAATACGTTCATAGTTCCTTTGTAGGAACCAAAGTTGGTCTCTAGGCCCCAAAATGCGACCAAATAGTGGGCCGGGACACCATATTTATGACTGAGTTCGCCAAGTAACGCCTTGTGTTCTGCATACATGGCTCTGCCTTTATCTATGCGCCAGTCGTTCACCCGCTTGCTGTAGTAACCGGGAAAGGTCTGGACAAACTCGGGTTGGCTGCGATCGAGTTTTATCACTTTAGGTTGATAGTGAATCTTTGCAAATACCTGGTTAGCGAGATCCTGGGAAATACCAGCAGACACGGCCTGATCGCTGAGGTTACTTTTACATTGTTCGAAGGCTTCGTTGGCAAAGGCCGTATTTATACTGACCATCGTAATTACCGATGCCACGAGTGAACGGGATATCCATTTTGACATAGCGCTGAACTCTTTTTTCATTATTCAGGCATGCTACCTCAATTATGGGGGAAGGTGCGAGAGGGAAAGTGAGAAATCGCAGACAACCTGTTCTTTGTCTGCGACAACTAACATCGCTGGAACTATGCGTACTTATGAATAAATTCAGTAATTATTGGTCGCACGTTTTTGCGAAACTTAGAACCGCTGAATATGCCGTAATGGCCAGCACCCTGTTGCACATGATGTTTTCGCATATTGCGAGGGATATTTTTGCAAATATCCTGAGCTGCTTGAGTTTGTCCTAAACCACAAATATCGTCATCAGCACCTTCTACGGTGAGAAGAGCTGTGTTGTCGATGGCTTCAAAGCTTATCGGGTTGCCCTGATAAGTAATGGCACCACGTGCAATTTCATTGTTTTTAAACACCCTTTCGATGGTCTCTAAATAAAATTCCGCAGGCATATCCAGTACGGCCATGTATTCATCGTAAAACGCACGAAAGCGATCGGCGTCTTCTTCTTCTCCGAAAACCAGGTTTTGGAAAAAATTTTGGTATTTCTTCATATGCGACTGCTGGTTCATGCTAATGAACCCGCCGAGCTGCATGAACCCTGGGTAGACTTCTCTTCCTTCGCCGGGATAACCATAGGGTACTTTCATGATGGCAACGTTTCGAAACCAACTCATGGGGTGTTTTTCTGCAAACTCGTTCACCCGGGTTGGGTTTTTGGAGCAGTCTAGCGGGCCGGCCATTAACGTTAATGATTTGGGGACACAGTCATTCTTTTGCTCTGCCATCACCGCGGTTGCTATTAATGCCTGAACCGTGGGTTGGCATATAGCCATCAGGTGAGTGCCTGGCCCCAGGTATTCCATGAACTCAATAAGATAGCTAACATAACAGTCAAATGAGAACGGCCCTTCTTCCAATGGGACCTCTCTGGCATCGGCCCAGTCAGTAACATAAATCTCGTGATCAGGTAACAGGGCTTCCACAGTGCCTTTTAACAAGGTGGCAAAATGTCCGGAAAGGGGAGCTACCAAAAGTACTTTGTGGTCGTCTTTAACACCAGCGCGATTGAAATGGATTAAATCGCAAAAGGGCTTGGTGACAACAATTTCCTCACGAACCTTGTGCCGCTTATTTTCAATTTTGATTTCATCAATATTAAACCCCAGCTTTTCGTAGCGTTGGGTCAGTCGCATTGCAGTTTCCAGCGAAGCGCGGGTAAGGCGACCGGGTAAGGTGTGAGCGAGAAGGTTGGAAGGATGGTTCGCAATATCATTTAACAGACTGAACCCTTCATGCATAATATATGCACTGCGAGTCAAATAATCATATGCCTGGTAATTCATTACGTCTCTCCTCAAAAACTGGCTGGGGCTAAGACCTATAGAGAAAGAAAAAGGTTCACTTTTCGAAGGGAAAGGGCGGCTGTTGCCGCCCGATAGAAGTTAAGCTTTCGCTGCTTCCTGGAATTTAGCGGTCATCTCATCGCTAATGCTTTTAAACATTTCGCCCGCTTTTTGCTGTGCTTCAGTCAGTACTTCATAAGAACTTTTAGCAGCGTCAGAAACTTTTTCCTGAACACTTTCAGCATAAGCTTTGTTAGCTTCAGCCAAGCTCATTAAGTCTTTCTGTTGCGTTGCTGTTTCGAAGTAAGACATACCTTCAGAAAGCAGTGACTTGTAAAGTGAATTTTGCTTTTCAGCCAGTTCTTGCATAGTGCTCATGTTTAAAGACGCCAGGTCAGACATAGGCTTCATTGCAGTTTTCATTTGCTCGTTCATTTGTTCAAACATTACCGTTCTCCAGTTTCTAGTGTGAATCAATTAGTTGATTTGGTTGCCGCAGGTTTTGCGGTAGTTGTTTTCTTTGCCGGGGTTCGGCGCGTCCGCGTTGCTGGCTTTTTAGCTGGCTCAGCAGCATTCGCAGTTTTCTTTGCTGTGCTAGCAGTTTTAGCGGTTGTTTCTTCAGCTTTAGTCACGGTTTGTTTTGCCGTTTCAGATGTTGCTTTGACAGATTCCGTCACCGTTTCTTTTACTGTTTCGGTACTCTTTTCCGCTGCCTTTACAGTGGCCTTAGCTGCTGGTTTCACAACTCCTTCAGTCGCTTTTTTCGCTTCCTCACTGGCAGTAGATAAAGAAACAGACATAATTTCTGCCACTTCTTCACGCATGGCGTTCATAGTAGAGTAGGCATCTTTAGAAGCGCTGGTCATTCGTTCACGAACAGATTCGGCCAGTTCAGAATTTGCATTCATGACACCTTTGAACTCTGTTTGTTTCGCTACAGCTTCAAGGTAACGAACGCTATCGCTCAGCAAGCCAGTAATTAAAGTAGTTTGCTGTTCAGACAAGCTCTCCAGTGTTTTTGTATTAACCGCAAATAACGTATGAACGGGTTTACTGGAATTTTTTAATTGTTCTGAAAATGAGCCAAACATGTCTTTCTCCTAACAGACTAGAAACGAATGCGTGCTGCGATGCAGCAAGATTTGATTAGATATTAACCAGTGAAGGCGGAGAGATCAAGGGTTATGTTGCGTCGCAGCAATTATTTGTTAGAACAGTTTTGACTATGGTTAGGTGTTTTTATGCTGCATGGCAGCATAAAGGTCATTTTTGATTTTTCTTCCAGGCTTCCATATTCTGTTCAACCATTTTGTTGAACATACCAAATGGGGAGTTTTCCATCATATTCTTCATCAGACCTTGTGCCTGATCCTGCTGTTCTATAAAGGTAAGCAATGATTGCTCTAAATACTGACGAACAGAAGGTTGCATATCCGTATCGTAGTACCGGATGAGCTGCTTTAATAATGAATTGGTGAGCAACGATTGGTTCTTATCTGCTTCAGATTCACTGATGATCTGCAAAAGAAGGGACTTAGTTATATCGTCTTCTGTTTTGGAATCGATAACCTTGAATTCTTCCCGATCATTAATTAACCCCTTAATATATTCGAGATTCACATACTGACTGGATGACGTGTCGTAAAGTCTTCTGTTAGGGTATTTTTTAATAGTGATCATGACGCTACCTTTTTCTTATTTCTTTGAAAGAGTAGCGCACTAACGGTTGTGTGAGCAATGAGGGTGTGAAAATAAGCGACACATTTTTCGATAATGGCAGGCTTACTTACTAAGGATAAAACCTAAAGTTATGATCTAACGAGATTATTTTGTTGTGGCACGGTTATCGCTCCTGCTTATCCTGAGCACCCGATAAGGGCAATTCAAAAAAACGGAGTATAGCCATGACTAAACTTGTAAAACTCTTTGTAATGAGCCTCGCCGCAGCTTGTACTGTTCACTTTTCCGCTCAGGCCGTAGAAGATACTAAAGAAGTTCAGGCACCCAACCCTGTGATGACGCAGAATCAGAATTTTGATGACGCTACGTTACAAAAATTTACAATGGCCATGACGGCAGTGAGTAAAGTTGCAGACAAATACCAAACGGAATTAAGTGGTGAAGAGTCACCTGAAAAAATGAAGGAAATTCAGCAGGCCGCCCAATCTGAGATGGTTTCTGTGATAGAAGAAACTGGCCTGAAGGTCGACACTTACACCACCATTGCTCAATTGGTACAGACTAATGAGCAGTTGCGTGAAAGAGTGTTAAACATTGCGAAGAAGCACGGTAGTCAATCGTAAAACTATTTGCCGGTTGAAACAGGGCGCTGAAATAGCGCCCTTTCTTGTTTTATCCCAACTGTTTTCGTACGTAGCTTCCTGGAGCTGGTTCGATAGCGGGAAAGGCGTCATTCTCCCCAGGTTGCGGCGCATTAACTTTGGCCTTACCTTGATGTTTTAACCAGTTATGCCAGTGAGGCCACCACGAACCTTCGTGCTTAGTTGCCCCATCAAACCACTCACTTGCAGACCCAGGCAGGGATTCATTGGTCCAGTGAGGATATTTCCCGGTAACTGGGGGGTTGATAACGCCAGCCAGATGCCCCGACCCGGCCAATACAAAAGTGGTATCACCGCTGACTAACTGTGTTCCTTTATAGGCACCTTGCCAAAGCACGATATGGTCGGCGAGTGTCGTAAGAAAATACACTGGTATGTCGATTTTGGACAAATCAATGGGGATGCCGTCGATAACCACAGCCCCCGGCGTTTTCAGCTTGTCTTCCCAGTAAGTGGTGCGAATATACTGTTTAAAACAGGCTGCAGTAATGTTGGTGGCGTCGCTGTTCCAGAACAGAATATCAAAGGCTGCAGGATCTTTGCCTTTGAGGTAATTGTTGATGAAGTACGACCAAAACAGATTATTCTCTCGCAATAAGCTAAAGCTTAAGCCCAGAATGCGGCCGTCATATATACCTTTAATGTCTGCATTTTGCTCCATAATAGGCAGCGCGTCTTCAGTGAGGTAATTACCAATTTCACCGGGCTCGCTGAAGTCCAGCAGGGTGGTCAGTAGCGTCAGAGAACCAATGCGGGTATCCTCTTTTGCCCGTAAGTAGGCCGCTGCGGTGCTCAATAATGTGCCGCCGACGCAAAAACCCACCATATTCACTTTTTCTCTGCCAGTAATGGCGCACACTGCATCCAGAGCCTCAATCGGGCCTGCTTTCATGTAGTCAAAAAAATCTCTATCGGCCAAATGAGCATCTGGGTTTACCCAGGAAATCATAAATACAGAAAAACCGCTTTCAAGAAGGCCGTTCACCACAGACTTCTTCTCTTCCAAATCGAGAATGTAATACTTATTGATAAATGGCGGGACAAATAAAACGGGCTTAGCGAAGGTCTTGTCGTGTTTTGGTGTGTAGTGAATGAGTTGCATCAATTCGTTTTGATACACCACTTCGCCTTTCGTTGTGGCGAGGTTTTCTCCCAAGGTAAATGCGTCCATGTCGGTCTGGGTGATTTTAAAGGCTTCCAGCGGACTTTTTTCTAAGTCCCGCATGAAGTTTTCGATACCCTTAACCATATTCTGTCCTTTGGTTTTGAGGATTTCCTCGCAGACCTCTGGGTTTGAGAGAAGATAGTTCGTGGGCGATACAGAGTTGATGTACTGACGAGTATAGAATTTCACCTGCTCTGCAGATTTGGGATCTTTGAACTGCATAGCAGCAATAGTGCCTTGGAGCATTTTTGAGTTGATGAGGTAGGCTTGCTTTAAATAACTAAACACCGGATTGTCTTGCCAGTCTGTGTGGGTAAACCGGCGGTCATTGCGTTCCTCTTCCACTACCGGTTGTGCCTTCTCCCCCAGCATGGCCTTTGTTGCCTGCTGCCACAACTCGGTTTGTTGTCGCATAAAATCCATTTGGGTTTGAATTAAGCGGGCTGAATCCACTTCCACGGTATCGGTGGAAAGCAGTGAGCCCAGTTTTTCAGGGTCAAACATGGCGGCGGTCTCCTCGCTGCTGTTTTTCTTCGTCAGTATGTTGTGAACCATGTCATTGAACTGCTGAGCATACTGATTAAGTGTGTCCAAAATGTCTTCTTTGTCCTGCTCGTGCACAGAACACCTCCGTGATTATTTTTTGCTGGCTGTGGTCGTCATGGTCTCCAGCATTTTTTGATAAAAAGAAAACGCATGCTGACTCCCATCCAGGTAGGGCTTAAGCATGGCCATCATGGCTTCTTGATTTCCGTCTTTTAGTTGTTCGCTGAGTTGCGAGAGTGTGGCTTCGTGGAGTTTACTCAGGTCAGGCCAACCCATGAACTCTCTGGCCTCTTGAGGTGAGAGGTCGATGTCGATTGATATTTTCATGTTGTCCTCCATATTGGTCTTCTAGACCATACGCAACCCTGGTTGCATGGCTGAAACAATACCGTCAAGACAGCGGGGTTGAGAATGCCACTGGAAATTCAGTGCTGAAACCCGCAAACTCTGTTTTGACATATTCTATAGTGGCATGATAAGTGGCTAAAAAACAGACGAAAGTGACAAAATCAAAGAAAATAGGCGCGAAACCCCGGCGCCGGTGGCTGGGCTTTTTCTTCAAGCTCTTTTTGGTGGGTGTAGTGACATTGCTGGGGTATATGATTTATCTCGATGCACAAATCAAGCACACCTTCACAGGCAACAAATGGGAAGTGCCTGCGCAGATCTTTGCCCGCCCATTGGTTTTGGATGTCGAACAGGAGATCACCCCCAAAGAAGTACTCGATGAGCTGAAGCTTTTGGGCTATCGACGGGTGAGCAAAGCCGACAGTAGCGGTGAATACCAGTACGGTAATAATAAACTTGAAGTACAAAGACGCGCGTTTTCATTTCCCGATGGCGATGAACCCATGCGCCATATCTCAGTGTCTTGGCGTGGTAGCCGGATAGCGAGTATTGAAGATCTCTCAGCACAGCAAAAAATTAATCGAATTCGTCTGGAGCCATGGCTGGTCACCCGTATGGTTAGCAGTAGCCAGGAAGACCGAATGCTGGTGCAACTGGACAATGTGCCAAGTCTTTTGCCCAAAGCACTTATTTTAGTAGAAGACAGAGATTTCTACGACCATCACGGTGTGGCGCCGCTGTCTATTTTAAGGGCTCTAGTGGCGAATATCCGCGCTGGCAGAACAGTACAGGGCGGCAGTACTCTCACACAGCAGTTGGTGAAAAACCTTTATCTCACCAGAGAAAAGGCCATTACCCGTAAAATAAAAGAAGCGTTAATGGCACTAATAATTGATGCCCGATACAGCAAAGACGACATACTTCAGGCTTACCTCAATGAAGTGTTTCTCGGTCAGAATGGTGAAATGGCCGTCCATGGTTTTGGTTTAGCCAGTTACTTCTATTTCGACCGGCCTGCGAATGAAATGAGTCCGCCTGAAATTGCAACTCTGGTCGCAATGATAAAAGGGCCTTCATATTACAACCCCCGTCGCTATGAAGAGCGGGTTCTGGAGCGTCGAAACCTGGTCTTGCGAATTCTGTTCGAAGCCAATGAAATTGATCGCCAGGCCTATGAGCAATACATTAATGCACCGCTTGGTTTGGCCTCGGGGGCTAGCTTAGCCAGTGGTAAACACCCTGCATTTATGGACAAGGTGCGAAGAGAGCTGTCCACTATACTCGCTGACCCGCAATTGCGTGATTCAGGAGTAAAGGTATTCACCACGCTGGATATATATGCACAGCGCCGGGCAGAAAGAGCAATGCGGGATACTTTGGAGGGCCTGCAATCTGATCGTAAAGCCATTTTACAAGGCGCTATGTTGGTAACGGACATTGCTAGTGGTGAAGTGAGGGCAATTGTGGGAAGCAGAGAAGCCGGGTTTAAGGGGTTCAACCGTGCTTTGGATGCCAAGCGTCAGGTGGGCTCTCTTATCAAACCCGCTGTCTACCTGACAGCGCTGGAAGACCCTGTTGCATACAATTTGGCTACGCCTCTGGCAGATGAGCCTATTACACTTGAAAACACCAGCGGTAAAACCTGGTCTCCTAAGAACGCGGATAAAAAATTCCGTGGCCAGGTGCCTTTGATTGATGGGTTAGCACACTCGCTAAACGTACCAACTGTCAACCTGGGGATGCAAGTGGGACTGGAGAATATTACAGATACCATTCGTCGTCTGGGTGTGGAAAGTGAGTTCCCCGAAGTACCCGCCATGACTCTGGGGGCGATGTCGTTAACACCCTACGAAACAAACCAGATGTATCAGACGATTTCTAATAATGGTCGTTATATTCCCCTTCATACTGTTTCTTCGGTGGTGTCATCGAACGACCGCTTAATCTGGCAGCATGCGGAGTTTTATTCTCAGCGCGTAGATGAGGCTGCCACTTATCTACTCAATTACGCACTTTATAAGGTAACGACCGAAGGCACTGCTACGCGCATCGGTAGAACGTTCCCCGGAGTCAATATGGGGGGTAAAACTGGTACGACTGACGATTATAGGGATAGTTGGTTTAGTGGTTTTGACCGAAACAATGTTATCACGGTGTGGGTAGGTAATGATGATAACCAGCCAATACTGCTTACCGGAGCCGGAGGAGCACTGCCTGTGTTCATCAATTATCAAAAGCTGCAGGAGCCGAAATCATTATCTCGACGATTCCCTGAAGGGCTAGGAATCGCGCATTTTGACAAAGTCACAGGTGAGGTAGTCATTGCTGGCTGTCCTGATTCTATGAGTGTTCCTGCAATACTGGATGTATTACCACCGGCCAGTCAAGATTGTTACGGGCAACCGATTCGACAAGAAAAAGAGAAAAAAAGCTGGTGGGAACGCTTATTCGGGAATGAGTAAAAAGCCCCCAGGAAGAGACATGACAGCCCATGAGTGAAACTGGTATCTGCTGTGATGTCTCTTCTGAGGGAAGGGCCCTACGGGAGCTCGTTGGGATTAGTTTAAGCGGTCGTTAAGCAGTTTAACGCCGCTGAAAATCATCGCACTTGCCACAAAAGCGCCAACCGGACTAAGAGCAAGCAATAGAAGGGCGCTGGATGTGATCATCATTATTCTCCTTCGCGGTTTTCCTGATCCGCAAGTTCGCTAATATCAGTGACCGTGACGTCAGCAATTAATGTCTGTTCGTTAATTTCTGGCTCTGCGTTGTACGTAGCATTAGCAATGAGTTGCGTAACCTCAAGATTGATATCGCTGCGCACCTGTACAATTTGCTGTTCAACCACGGCATCCAAATACTGATGTAATGGTGTAACTGTGTTTTGCTCTGCCATAGATGGTGCTGCTAAAGCCGCTGAAGCTAAAATAGTAAGTGCGGTAATTTGACGACGTAAAGTAAACATATTTCCTCCAAAGATAGTGTTAAAAAACTGCACTCCTACTGACTTCATGGCAGTTAATCGTTAAGTCGCATTTACTTTTGCGATAGTTGTGCCAGATCGAGAAAAAAGTTTAACTATTTGATTTTAAATTAATTTAATTATATTAAGATAATTACTGAGATACAGGAGATGAGGTTTTTACTAATTTTTAGTATTTTTCGCCAGCTATATTGGTTAAAAAAACCAGAGAGAAAAGCTAGCACAGGCATCTGTGTTTATGCCTGCGTAACTAGACAAAAATGATGTGGCTTATTGTGAAGGTGCGCGCAGGCGCATATCTCCAATTTGAACGTCATACCAGGTGGGCTCAACTACTTTGACATCGCCATTTTCCAAAGCGGGCTGGAGGAGCGCAGCCTTGCCATTCACAGAAGGCATGTAGTGCGCATTCCACTCTTCGTTGTTAAGAAGCCAAAGTGTCGCCTGCGTGGTGTGATTGTTTTCCCGGATGAAAATGGACTCCACCTCACCATCCTCGTTCATATCTATTCGCAGTAAATAGTAACTAAACGTGCGATGATCCTGCCAATCGTTACCCACTTCCCGTTCGTATAATGCAGTGAGTAATGACGGTGGGGCACTTGCATCATCTGGCCAATAATTAATACGGGCGATAAACGCTTCTTCAGTAATATCTTTATCGCCTTCAGGGGCTGGAATATACATTCGTTCTATGATGGCAAGAATTTCAGGGTTGGTTTCGGCTACTTGGGTTTTGAGCGTTTGAATGGCGAGGTAGCCTTGACGTCCCAGGTTGTTTTCAAAATAGTAGTAGTCGAACTTGTCGAATGTAGTGGCACTTTTATCGAGACGGGCCAACTGACTTTGAGCGGCAATGTACTGAAAATTTAAAATAGGAGAATTGACTAACAACATCATCGCGAGAAAAACTAACCCCATAGTGATGTTAATTTTACTCAATGCTGATAACCATTGGTCGCGTAACCTCACAATACCCACGAGGTAACTAAACGAGAAACATGCAAGCAGCACCCAAATGAGCACCGCCCAACAGCGGTCAAGTGTCCATCCGTATTGCATTATACGCAGTAATAAACCATAACCTGAGATAAGACTATAAACAGGTAAGAGTGCAGTAGCAGTTAAAATTAAACGGTGTAACAGAAGATGGTATGGCTGGTTTTTCTCACCCTGTTGATACACTGCATTAATGAAAAACAGAGACAGTAACTGCAGGCTCATCACCAAAAAAGTGCCATTTCCCGTTTCCCATAGCGCGGTCAGGCCAGTAAAAGGCAAGGTTATAAGAAACCCTAACGATACAATGGAAAGTGCGGGTAAAAGAAATTTTATTAGGGTTTGCAAAATGGTGGCGATGTTATCGACGGTATGAATAATATTTCTGAAAATCACCACCGCAAATCCAAAAGCGAGGCATAGTACTGGAATGGTAAACCAGGCTTTGTCGAGCAAGGTTGAAAAAAGGTCGATACCTACAATGCTGAACAAGCCAGCTCCAAGGTGTAAAATCCCCAGGAAGATAAACTTAAAAAGTAAGGATTCAACGAAAATAAGAAAATTGCGCCAAGAGATGCGGAATAACGACGCATAGGTTAAAGGTGTCCCACTGAGGCGCAACTGTATGTACATAAGCCCCTTGAAACAGGCCAAAAGCGCGGTAAAACCAAAGATAAACATAGCCGATTCATTGCTGACATACTCGATGGGTTCGTTCTGGAACCCCACATAAGCACCGAGTAAAGAAAGCAGCAGGGTAAATGGCAATATATAGCACGCGGCTTGAACGGCATTTTCGCGGGTTGTACAAAGCAACATCAGTAGTGGAAAGCTAAATGCAAAGGTGGCCAACGCAGTAAACCAAGTAGGATTTTGCCCCAGCCACCATTGATGTTCCACGCTAAGATAAAGTAATGTCAAAGCAATGCCTTGAAACGCTGATAGCGTCAACATAAGGCGTTTAGGCAATCCAGTTTGCGTGTCCGATGAGTCCATTCTTGTTGAATCCTTTTTGATTTATTTTTTGCTAAACAGTGACAACGCAGCCACGATAATTGAACCAGCAATAAAGCCAGCTATACCGTCAAATACAATAGGGGTAACAGCTTCCAGGACGGGTATGAAACCCGAGACGCTCTCAGCCAGATGGTGAAGAAATGGAATGTTGTGCGTGAGTATGCCGCCCCCTACGAGGAACATAGCAATAGTGCCGACAAATGCCAGCGTCTTCATTAATAACGGTGCAGCGATTAACAGGGCTCTGCCACTGAATCGTTGAAACTGATTATAGTCTCCGGTGAGAGACTTTCTGAGTAAGTACAGCCCTGCGTCGTCCATCTTTACGATACCAGCAACTAAGCCGTAGACGCCGGCAGTAATAGCGATACTCAAGGCGCACAGCACGCCAACCTGCGTGGCGAAATCTGCTGTCTGAACACTGCCCAGGGCAATAACAATAATTTCTGCAGACAGAATAAAATCGGTGCGGATCGCCCCTTTAATTTTATCTTTCTCTAACGCAACCAAATCAACATTTTCTTGTGCAAATTGTGCCAGCCGTGCTTCTCTCTCGGCATCGTCATGGTGGGGGGAAAAGCGATGTAATACCTTTTCTGCACCCTCGTAGCAAAGATAAAGGCCACCGAGTACTAACAAAATAGTGATCAATACGGGGATAAAAGCACTGATCAGGAGTGCAGCAGGGACAAGAATGACTTTGTTAATAAACGAACCTTTCGCTACCGCCCACACAACGGGCAGTTCTCGTTCAGCGCGCACGCCCTGAACTTGGTTAGCGTTGAGCGCGAGGTCATCACCCAGTACGCCGGCCGTTTTTTTCGCAGCCACTTTAGACATGACCGATATGTCGTCAAGCAGGGTTGCGATGTCGTCGATAAGTGCCAGTAAGTTTGCAGCCGCCACGTTGATGAAATCCTTATAAAAAATCAATTCTTATGTAGATTAACCACTGTTGTGGCCACTGACAATAAAATCAGCGTCTGTTGTCAGGATTTTCCTCTGGATCTACGCCTTTATTCAGCCGTTTATCAATAAAGGTGTCAAAGCCATTGCTGCGATCAGAACAGGTGACTCGCCCGCCAGTAAATCGAGAAATAACGCTAAGTGTTTTGGTGGTTGTTGAGCTGCAGTCTACATTAACTGGCGGTGGAGCACTGGTATCTTCTTCTGGCTCATCCTTGCGGGAATCCACAATGACAGGTGACCGCTGTTGTTCGCGCCTGTCTCGAGCAGCTTGCTCTGCTTGCGCCTGGCGCTTTTCCTCTTCGAGCCTGGAAAAATAGCCATCCAGCGCCTGCCGAGAACTAAGCCTTGGACGTGTTGCACCAGGCGACCGGGCCGGTTGCAAATCTGGCTTTGCCGGGTCAGAAAGTGGCTGTTTTGCTGATTCTACGGCAGGGGCAGGTAGTTCAGGCTCAGGGTTCGAAGCTTGTGAAGGCGCAGTGGAAGTCGTGTCTACTGGCGTTTTAGTGTCAATCTCACTGCTGTAACTATCTTTTTCAGCGAGTGGTTTCTGAGTATGGTTACTTGGCGCTTGTGGTGGAGGATCTCGTAAAACACTTTCCTTAATGGCACGTTTAACTGGAGCCGGGTACAGAGTGGCGGCTATGGGAGGTTTTTGAGCAGAACGCACGGGAGCAGGATTGCGTTCCTGTAAAGCGAGGATAGCAATAAGAAGAAAGTGTAAAACTACAGATACAAGCAAAACTCGCCCTACTCGGGAGCGAGCAGAAGGGACGAAATGTTCTCTTTCTGGGCTGAATACAGGTTGTAAAGTGATTTCCATAACGCACAAAAAGACCGCGTTTTTTATAAAGAGTTCCACAAAGAGATCATTTTTGTAACTTAATGCACTATCTTGGTGCGGTTTTTTGTTGTTGCATTCGTTTGGTGCGTCGTTGGCGGTTTTCTGACTGGATAATAATTTTAAGTTGTTGTTTTGTAATGGTTAATATTTGTGGCACAGGACTTGTGTTGCAGTCTGTACCCGCTACTGGCGAATACATAAAAACATTATTTGGGAGCAACACATGAAACTAGTCACAGCTATCATCAAGCCCTTCAAGCTGGATGATGTTCGTGAAGCCATTTCAGAAATTGGTATCGACGGTTTAACCGTTACCGAAGTGAAAGGGTTTGGACGTCAAAAAGGGCATACCGAGTTATACCGCGGTGCTGAATATCAGGTCGATTTCCTGCCAAAAGTTAAGCTGGAAATTGCGGTTCAGACAGACCAGGTTGAGCGTTTAGTTGAAGCTATAGTCGGTGCAGCGAAAACGGGCAAAATCGGCGACGGTAAAGTATTCGTTTACGATCTTGAACACGCTGTACGAATTCGTACTGGCGAAGCAGACGCTGACGCACTGTAAAACCACACAATAATAATTGCGGAGAACACAATGGAAATCACATTTGAACTCGGGTATGCATTAGATACCTTTTATTTCCTGATTTGCGGTGCGTTAGTCATGTGGATGGCTGCCGGATTTGCAATGTTGGAAGCGGGCCTTGTCCGCGCAAAGAACACAACTGAAATCTTAACGAAAAACGTCGCTTTGTTCGCTATTGCGTGCACTATGTACATGATTTGTGGTTACGACATCATGTATGGCGGCGGTATATTCCTCGACGGTATTATTGCTGATGGCGCTACTGGCGTGGCCGAAGATGCTGCAACTTATGCGCCTTCCGCTGACTTTTTCTTCCAGGTAGTATTTGTTGCTACTGCTATGTCAATTGTATCTGGTGCTGTTGCTGAGCGTATGAAGCTTTGGGCATTCCTTGCTTTTGCAGTAGTCATGACTGGCTTCATTTATCCAATGGAAGGTGCATGGACGTGGAATGGTGATTCTGTGTTTGGTATGTACACTCTGGGTGACATGGGCTTCTCTGATTTTGCTGGTTCCGGTATTGTTCACATGGCTGGTGCTGCAGCTGCGCTCGCGGGTGTACTGGTACTTGGTCCTCGTAAAGGGAAATACACTGCAGATGGCAAAGTAAACGCTATCCCAGGTGCTAACCTTCCACTTGCTACACTCGGCACATTCATTCTGTGGATGGGTTGGTTTGGATTTAACGGTGGTTCTGTACTTGCTACAGCGACCGTTGAAAGTGCAAATGCCGTAGCCGTTGTATTTATGAACACAAATGCCGCTGCTGCGGGTGGTGCTATTGCTGCACTTATCCTGGCGCGAGTGATGTTTGGCAAAGCCGACCTGACTATGGTACTGAACGGTGCACTGGCTGGTTTGGTTGCAATTACCGCTGAACCTTCTACACCTACGCCGCTTCAAGCAACACTGTTTGGTGCTCTCGGTGGCCTGTTAGTTGTGTTGTCTATTATCTTCCTCGACAAAGTCAAGATTGATGATCCGGTAGGCGCTATCTCTGTTCACGGTGTTGTAGGTTTACTGGGTTTGATTCTGGTACCTTTCACCAACGATGGTTCAAGCATGGGCGGTCAATTACTGGGTGCAGCCACTATCTTTGTATGGGTGTTTGTAACCAGCCTCATCGTTTGGGTAGTCATTAAAGCTATCATCGGTGTAAGAGTGACAGAAGAAGAAGAATTCGAAGGTGTAGACGTGAGCGAGTGTGGTCTGGAAGCATATCCTGACTTTACCTCTGGTCGCTAATCTTTAATCCGAAGACTCGATTGGGCAACTACCAACAATAATAATAATGCTCAACTCACCATCACTTGGCCCCGCTTCTGCGGGGCTTTTTATTTTCCCTTCATAGCCAGAACATACCGCAAGGGTCAACACGTTCAAATTCTGGTCAATCGTTTACAAAATTAGATTGAGCCATTTTATCACCATGCATGTACAAAACCCGATCGTATAGACCCTACCTTGGTATGCATCACACTATTGAATAAAACAATCAATAGCAGAGCAGGGTATTAAAATTGATTTAGGAGAACATGATGAGCGATAAGCCAACACTCACAACCAGTGCCGGGGCACCAGTTGAATCAAATGAAACTACCAGAACAGCTGGTTCCAGAGGTCCTGCACTGCTCACCGACTATCAACTCGTTGAGAAACTAGCCCATCAGAATCGCGAGCGGATCCCAGAGCGAACGGTTCACGCGAAAGGGTGGGGCTTACAGGGCACGTTCACTGTAACTCACGATATTACGCAATACACCTGCGCAGATATGTTTTCCCAAATAGGTAAAAAAACTGATGTGCTCAGCCGCTGGTCTACCGTAGCAGGGGAATCAGGTGCAGCTGACACAGAACGGGACGTGCGCGGTTTTAGTCTTAAATTCTACACCGACGAAGGTAACTGGGACATGGTAGGTAATAACACGCCTATCTTCTTTATTCGCGACGCATTTAAATTTCCAGATTTCATTCGTACGCAAAAACGTCACCCGAAAACAAACTTACGCAGTCCTGAGGCGATGTTCGATTTTTGGGCCGGGCAGCCTGAATCCGTGCATCAGGTAACTATTCTTATGTCTGACCGTGGCATTCCGAAAAACCCTATGTACATGAACGGCTACGGCTCGCACACATTTAGTATGTGGAATGCAAAGGGCGAACGCTTCTGGGTGAAATTTCACTTTAAAACTCACCAAGGCCATGCTCATTACACCAATGAGGAAGCGGAAGGTATTATTGGTAAAACCCGGGAATCCTATCAGGAAGACTTGATAAACGCTGTAGAAGAAGGAAAATATCCGAAATGGACCATGTATATCCAGGTAATGCCAGAGGAAGAGGCAGGCAAGCAGGCATATAATCCCTTCGACCTTACCAAAGTATGGCCCCATGGCGACTATCCTCTTATCGAAGTGGGTGAGTTGGAAATGCATACTGTCCCGGAAAATTACTTTCAGATGGTCGAGAATGCAGCTTACAGCCCTTCTAACGTAGTGCCGGGTATTGGCTTTAGCCCTGACAAAATGTTACAGGCGCGAGTATTTTCGTATGCAGATGCTCACCGTTATCGCCTCGGAACCCACTATGAGGCGCTGCCAGCAAACGCGGCTAAAAATACCCAGGTTAATCATTACCACAAAGATGGCGCCATGCGTTTCTTCACAAATGACTTTGGCAATCCTGATGCCTACTATGAGCCCAATCAGCACAATGGGCCTGTTGCACAGATAAAGCATCCCGAACCCCCACTTCGCATAGACGGTGATGCTGACCGGTATTATCAGGAAGAGTCTGATATAGATTACGTACAGCCAAGAGCCCTTTACAATATGTTTTCTGAAGAACAGAAAGACCGTTTGTATAAGAACTATGCCGCCGCTATGGGGCCATGCTCTGACAGCGTTAAATCGCGTTGGTACGCTGTGTTAGAGAAAGTGCACCCTGACTACGCCGCAGGTGTGAAAAAGGCCGTGGAAGCCCTCGACACAGATGTCAATGCTGTACCAGTGACTGAGCAAACACCACTGGAAGATAACTAAGCTGACAATATAGGTTAGAACAAAACCCGGTCGAAGTGAGTATCGACCGGGCTTTTTA
This sequence comes from Alteromonas sp. AWQ4_252, assembly GCF_056158205.1. Taxonomy (NCBI): domain Bacteria; kingdom Pseudomonadati; phylum Pseudomonadota; class Gammaproteobacteria; order Alteromonadales; family Alteromonadaceae; genus Alteromonas; species Alteromonas sp. AWQ4_252. The sequence goes on from NZ_JBSWSV010000001.1 coordinate 1,331,486, forward strand.
TTATATGAGTAAGTGGGTTTTATTACTTAGGTAACAAAACGTTTAGGCACTTTGCTGCAGAGAAATAGCGTCAGGCTCTGATTTTTCCCTGGGGGCATCAATGAAAAATTCAGCCATTTCAGCTTCATCGAGTAAGCGGGTTATTCGCATGCCCGCCTGTTCATAGTCGCTATTTATCAAACCTAATTCAGCGAACTGAGAAAACACCTTGCTCGTGGGATAGGTTCCCCACTTTCGTTTGAAGGTTTCCGCATTGGTAACAATATCGCATAAATGATTTACCGGAGGATGGTAATGGCCATGGAATTGCTTGTATACATTGCGTCCGGTGTTGAGTAGGTAAAGTCCAGCCTGGCTGCAACGTGCTGCGAAGTCCAGATCCCCAAGACCATAGCCGCAATAATCAAGATCGAAGCCCCCTACACGCTCGTAATCTTTTCGGGTGATACCAAAAATGGTTGTATCGAATTCTATAAAGGGAATTTTTTCCGCCGTACTTTGTTGCAAAGGTGCGAGTTGTTGTAAGTGACTTTCGCTAATATCGTCAACGGTTTGATTGAGTTGATTGAGTTGATTGACGTTGGCAGTGACGAGTTTGCCTGTCGTCAAAGATGAAGTCAGGTTACCTAAAAGTGAGTCGGGGCAGATGCAATCTGCATCCAGGTAGATAATTCGATCGGTTGTACACGTATCAAACCCACGGTTGCGTGCTTTAGCAATGGGAAATGATTCGCTTGCAGCAAAACGGTGCAGAATAGGGAAGTGGTCGCTACTTAATAGGGATTCATCACTGGGCGGAGCCATCCATACAATTACCATTTCTTTGGGTAACTGCTCCGAGCGTTCGATACTGTTAACCAATGTAGACAACTGCTGGGTACGTCGCTTAACAATAGTAACAATACTAAATTCAATGCTCATGACGTCGTCTCTCTGTCGGTTGCTGTCCAATAGTGGACGAATTAGGTAAATTCCACAGATACGGCTCGTGGTGCGTCTAGTAAAAATATAGAAAACAGTCGCTGCGATATACTGCAAACTTAGCGCCATGTTTGCTGAGCAGCCTGTCAATACTTTTTAGTGCGCGGAAATAAAGGAAAATTAACGGATCAACGCTTTAGCTGCATCATTAAGCGCTTTGTGATAAACAGTAATTTACACACAACCGGTAATTTTTACATATCTCAAAAGCGGAGAGCCAAACCGTGCTTTATACCCATAAGTTTACGAAAAAAACGATGCTAATTTTCTTCACTGCTTTAATGACGGGGTGTGTATGCAATACTGCTTTAGCATTCGATAGAATTACCGGGGAGATGTTTGCCAGTCGCTCTGAAGTGATAACACAAAACGGCATGGTAGCTACCAGTCAACCACTGGCTACTCAGGTTGGCCTGGATGTCCTTAAAAAAGGCGGCAACGCCATTGACGCAGCAATTGCCGCGAATGCTATGCTCGGATTAGTTGAACCTACCGGCAGTGGAATCGGCGGCGATCTCTATGCGATTGTGTGGATAGCAGACGAGAAAAAACTCTACGGTCTAAATGCCTCAGGGCGGTCTCCCAAAGCGCTGGAGAAGAAAGAGTTCGCAGCCAGAGGCTTAACCAGTATTCCATCATTTGGTCCACTACCCGTTTCTGTGCCCGGTGCTGTAGATGGTTGGTTTATGTTGCATGATAAATTCGGCTCGTTGCCCATGACATCTGTGCTGACGCCAGCTATAGAGTATGCCAAAAACGGCTTCCCGGTATCAGAACTCATAGCGTATTACTGGCAGATGAATGCAGATCGAATTGGCCATTATGATGGTTTCAGCGAAACATTTATGCCAGATGGGAAGGTGCCCAGAAAGGGGGATGTGTTTAAGAACCCAGCGTTGGCTGCCACCTACGAAAAAATAGCCACCGGAGGACGGGATGCGTTTTATAAGGGGGATATTGCCAGAACCATTAGCGCTTACATGGAAACTCAGGGAGGATTTTTGCGCTACGAGGATCTCGCGACCCATACTTCCGATTGGGTGGAGCCCGTCTCAGCAAACTACCGCGGATATGATGTGTGGGAATTGCCTCCCAACGGGCAGGGCATTGCAGCCTTGCAAATATTAAATATTCTTGAGCGCTATGATATAGAGGGTATGGGGTTTGGTTCTGCCGATTACATCCACACTTTCGTTGAGGCAAAAAAACTTGCCTTCGAAGACAGGGCAAAATTTTATGCCGATACCGCGTTTAGCGATGTACCAGTGGAGTGGTTAGTTTCCAAAGAGTATGCGGCTAAAAGACAGGCGCTGATCCAACCTGGCATTGCCGCAAAAACAGTAGATGCCGGTGTATACGAGGGAGACACCGTATATCTTACTGTTGCCGATAAACACGGTAATATGGTGTCGCTGATCCAAAGTAATTACCGGGGCATGGGGTCGGGAATGACGCCTACAGGTCTTGGTTTTATTTTGCAAAACCGGGGAGAGCTATTTACCTTACAAGACGATCATGCCAATGTTTATGCGCCGGGTAAGCGACCCTTTCACACCATTATCCCAGGCTTTGTTACCCGCAATGGCAAACCATGGTTAAGTTTTGGCGTGATGGGGGGCGCAACACAACCTCAGATGCACGCCCAGATCATTGTTAATCTAATTGACTTTGGCATGAATTTACAGGAAGCCGGTGATGCGCCACGTATATTACATTCAGGCTCAAGTAGCCCCACTGGCGCATTAATGACAAATGGGGGCGAAGTGCATCTGGAGTCGGGTATTGATGAGCAGGTCAAACGTAATTTGATGTCCCGGGGACATAAGTTAGTACCGGCAACGGGCATCTATGGCGGTTATCAGGCCATTATGTGGGACAGTGAACGGAAAGTTTATATTGGGGCGTCTGAAAGTCGAAAAGATGGACAAGCCGCAGGTTATTGAGCCACACTTAACCTTATTGCCTAAAAAGAGCCTGGGGCTCAATAACAAAAGGCGAATGGAACAGAACCATGAGTCAACCTCAAAAAGGGGTATGCGCTGAACCTAATTTACATGCGCAGTACCTGTTGCTTAACGTCGTCGATGACGATGCAGACACCGTGCGCGGTAAACTTGCTCGTGTCGTTGACATATTTGAGCACTACGAAAATGAACATTATGAAGCCATGTTGACAGGTATGGTCGCTATTGGCTCCGGGTTTTGGCCAGAGCTATATCCGGGGTTATTGCCATCTGAATTAGCGCCATTTCCGGACATGCAATGTGAAGATAGAACTGCACCGTCCACTCCCTGTGATTTGTTTATCCAAATTCGAGCTGACAGACTGGATATTTGTCACGCGGTGGGGCGAGAGGTAATGGAGTTATTGCGACTTCATGTTGAATTAGTAGAGGAAGTCAGAGGTTTTCGGTTTCTGGATGGACGTGATTTAAACGGGTATGTATACGCTGAGGATAATCCGCGGGGGATGTTACGACGCAAGGTTGCCGTCATTGAAGAAGATGAAAGTGAGTTTGTGGGTGGCAGTTATGTCCATGTTCAGCGCTTTCGCCACGATTTGCGACGCTGGGAAAGTTTGTCTGTACGCCAACAAGAGCAAGTCATGGGAAAAACAAGGGAGCACAATTTACACAGTCCTGAACAAAACCCAATGTCTCATTGTATCCGTGCCAGCGCGGTGGTCGGAGACAATGAACAACCTGGTTTGATAAAGCAAGGAATGCCCTATGGCGATCTCACCACACAAGGGTTGTTTTTTGTAAGTTGTGCTGCCAGTGCAAGACCATTTAAAGCCATGTTATACAGCCAGGTTTTTGGAACAGGAGAAGGTGACTACGACCGTTGGCTGGATTACACCAGTGCCGAAACCGGGGGAGCGTTTTTTGCACCGTCTCTGCCCTTTATTCAAGCGCAGGCTAAGCGCAGCGAGGCCTAATTACTGATTGAGATTGAGCGCACCATCCCAGTCTTTTTCAAGTACCATTCCCCGATATTGTAAGCACACATCAATATGATGTTGGGGAAGCATATCATCAGGGTTGATTTCCTGCGCTTTCATAAAGTGTGCTAAAGCATCATCCCACTGTTGACGAATTCGACAGGCCAAGCCAGCGGCAATTTGAGTCTGAATAGCTAATCGGTCTTGTTGTTCCTTTTCAGGTAAATGCTCAAGAACTTCATAGACTTCAATGGGCTTAAGACGCCCTTTTACTCTCACCCAATCCAGTAGTCGGGTTTTGACCGGGTATTCCGCTCCCACTGTTTGCAAAAATTGTGCACTGACGATAATATCCGCATTGTATTTGGGTGTGAGAGATTCCAGGCGATACGCAATATTAACGGAATCACCAATAACTGTGGTGTCCATGCGGTCATCTGAACCTACAGTACCGATGATAACCGGTCCATAGTGCATGCCAATCCCCATGTTAATAGGCACATATTCACAGTTGTCCCGGTGTGAATTGTACATTCCCAGCGCCTTTCTCAAATCGATAGCCGCTTGTAACGCATCTCTGGCTTTATCTTGTGCAGATCCTCCCGGATGGTCAAAAAGGGCCATAATAGCGTCACCAATAAATTTGTCGATAAAGCCCCGATTTTGGTGGATGGGGTCGTTCATGCGCAAAAAATAGGAGTTGAGGAAGTGCATCAATTCCTGAGGTTTCAGGCGTTCTGACAAACCGGTGAAGCCTCTGATGTCGCTGAATAAAATGGCTACTTCGTCTTCATCGGCGTGACCCAGTTCGAGGGTGGCGCTGCTACCGTTTTTGGCAAAGTGTTCGACAAATTGTCGTGGCACAAATTTCTGGAAATTCTTAGTGAGTTGCATTGCCTCGTTGGCTTTTTCCAGGTAACTGGCTTGCCTTTCCTGGTCAGAGTCGACGATGGGGGTATTCCGGGGCGCAGTGCGAGCAATGATGTCGAGCAACTCATTTTTTTTGCGTCTGTTTTTTCCGTACATAATGGTAATTACAAAGGCGTAAACCACCACAACAATGATAAAAACAACAGATATGCTCACAACGCCCCCAAAGACTACTTCAGCTTGCCAAGCACACTATCTGCGGCTGTTAACGTTTTGTCAATAATATCCGTAGTATGCATTTTAGAAACAAAGCCAGCTTCATAAGACGCTGGTGCCAGGTATACACCGTGCTCTAACATACCGTGATAGAAAACCTTAAACTGCTCCTGATTACAATTAATGGCTTGCTGATAGTTTGTTACGCGGGGAATATCGGTGAAGAACAAGCCAAACATACTACCAGCGACGTTGGTACTCATAGGTATGCTATGACTTTTAGCAATATTGGCCATGCCCTCTGCCAATGCCTGGGTTTGTGTGAATATTCCCTGATACATTGCATCGTCATCTAGTTGGGCAAGTGCCGCCAGACCAGCAGCCATGGCAACCGGATTCCCTGACAGGGTACCAGCTTGATAAACCGGGCCAGTAGGCGATATGTGCTCGATAATTTCACGGCGGCCGCCAAATGCGCCAACAGGCATACCTCCACCGATAACTTTACCTAAACAGGTTAAATCTGGTTTAACCTGATAGCGCGCCTGGGCACCACCTTTGGCAACCCTGAAACCAGTCATAACCTCATCGAAAATCAATACACTGCCATAGTCGTCGCAAATGTTGCGCAGCCCTTCCAGAAACCCTTCCACAGGTGGAATACAGTTCATGTTACCGGCAACAGGTTCTACGATGATACAAGCAATGTCATCGCCATGGGCGGCAAAGACGTCTGCAACGCTATCAAGGTTATTGTATTCAACGGTAAGTGTGTGCTGGGCTACATCTGCAGGCACACCCGGGGAACTCGGAACACCGAAAGTAAGTGCTCCGGAGCCAGCCTTTACCAGCAATGAATCTGCATGACCGTGGTAGCAGCCCTCAAACTTAACCAGCTTGTTTCTTCCGGTAAACCCTCGCGCCAGCCGTATGGCAGACATGGTGGCTTCTGTTCCGGAATTAACCATACGCACCATTTCCATGGAAGGCACCATGGCGCTGACTTTTTCAGCCATGTTGATCTCTGCTTCAGTGGGGGCGCCAAAGCTTAAACCGTTTTGTGCAGCGTTTATTACCGCTTCGCGTATGGCATCATTATTGTGGCCTAACACCATTGGCCCCCAGGACTGGACATAATCAATATACTGATTGCCGTCGGCATCCCAAATATAGGGGCCGTCTGCTTTGGTGATAAAGCGCGGCGTGCCACCAACTGCTTTGAAGGCGCGTACCGGAGAATTAACGCCACCGGGAATTGTTTTCTGCGCCCGGCTAAAAAGGGCTTCTGATTTTGAAATCATAATGATTGACTCTTATTTGTATACCACACCACATCACGCTCGTATTTGCTGACAAGGTTTTCGACGCCTAATGTAAGCGCGAAGAGTGCCATTCGCACTAAGACCCCATTATCAGCCTGCCTGAAAATAGCGAGATTCGGATTCGAATTTAAATCGTTATCTAACTCATTAGCTTCCATACGGGAATCCCGTGGAAGAGGATGCATAATGACGGTTTTTGACTGGAAATGACGGGTGTAAATGGATTGATTCAGACGGAATCGGCCACGATATTTGTTGGCTTCTTCCTGGGAGGTGAAGCGTTCTTCCTGAATACGGGTTTGATAGCAAATATCCGCATTCACTACACCTTCAATTTGATTTGTCACGGTTAACTTATGTCCCGCGTTTTCGATAGCGGAGATAACGTTGTCTGGCATGGCCAGCTCTTGCGGCGAAATGAGGGTAAAATGAATGTTGTTATACAGACACAATAATTTTGATAGTGAATGAACTGTTCTGCCGTAACGCAAGTCACCGATCATTGCGATGTGTAATCCGTCGATATTTTTACCGTTGTATTCCAATTCTCGCTTGATGGTGTATAAATCGAGCAGTGCCTGTGTGGGGTGTTCATTTGCTCCATCGCCGCCATTTAATACCGGTACGCGGCTGCCCTCAGCAAATTCAGCTACTGAGCCAGCCTGAGGGTGACGCATGGCGATAATATCTGAATAGCCACTGAGTACCCTTGCTGTATCAAAAAGGGATTCTCCTTTGGCAAGAGCAGAACTGCTCATACCGGTGGTTTCTCTTACTTCACCACCTAAAAGATTAAATGCAGTACCAAAACTAACCCTGGTTCGGGTACTCGGTTCAAAGAACAGGTTGCCTAATATTGCACCATCGAGAACGGCAGTACGTTTCTTTCGTCGTGCATAGGGTTCCATAGAGTGCGCCACGTTAAAAATTTTTTCGATGGCGTCACGGTCAAATTGATTGACCGAAAGGACATGATTGCCAGTAAACTGTGACATAGTGCTCTCAAAAATGAAGTAAACCTACTTAGTCTATCAAATTCAAACTGGGCTGTAGAACAAACTTTGTTAAGGAATGAACAATACTTTGCTGAGGTTGCGTTGGCTTGGCTTTTTTGCGTTACAATACTGTCAGGTAAAAACAAAATCATCGTGTTTTACGTAAGACATGAAAGAAAAGAAACGTACTCACAATAGCCGTTATCACAGACAGGGTTGGCGAACCAATTGCCCCAAATGTCAGCGTATCCGGCTAATTGTGATTTGGGCGATAATTATGTTTGTGGTGTACTTTTATGTCTGGAACTAGCTCTGTTTCACCAATCTATGTCCGGGCTACATCTAAGAGCAACGGAATAACAGCATGCGTGTTGGGTGTGTTCGGATTGTTGCTGTCTGCCTTATGGCTAAGCTTTATGCCTGAATGGCTGTTCCTGGCAGGTATTTTTCTCACCAGTGCCTCTATTGTGTCTTTGCTTATTGGGTGGTTTAAACTTCGGGAGCCTCAGTACAGTATTGAAATATCCCCGGAAGAAATTCGCTATCACCATCGGTTGGGAAACTGGTTTCTTCAATGGGACAATATACAGCGGGTGGATTGCCCCCGAGTGCAACAGGGGCTCGACCATGTGGAATTGGAAGCAGTGGGAATAAAAATTAAGGACTACGCTGATTTTTTGCGCACGATTTCTCCGCGTCTGGCGACCCATCTGCTTATGGAGCAACGCCCCCTGTTGATGCACAGTAAACAAGAAAGCTGTTCAACTGGTGGGTGCTATAACCAAACAATGTTTGATGACAAACACTTTTCCACTTCTGACGGCCAGACATTTACCGGCGTTAAGGCCATGTTGGCAAATCGCATGCAAACGCTGAGAGCCTCGCTGGGCTACGACATCTACATATCTGCCGTAGATATTGACCGCGAGCCTACGGACTTCGTTGCGTTACTTCGTCAGTGTCAGCAGGCGCGGTCTTTGTAAGCGGAGAGCTCAACCGCGCTAATGCATATCACGAATGAAACCATCCACTTCGGCAACAACAACCTCCGCTTCACTTAGCAATGCAGGTAGAAGCTCAGCGACAAGAAATTTTTGATCCAACTTGAGCGCCGTTTCAAGCTCGTTGGCCTGCGCTTGTAATTTTGGTACGCCGGTATAGCAGCATGCGCCGTGTAGTTTGTGAACCTCGGCTTTCAAGCCTTCGAAGTCTCTTTTATCCCACAAAGTCTTTAACGTTGTGATGGTAGCCGGCAGCAAAGCCTTGAAGTCCTGAAGCATCATTTTTGCTGTTTCTGGCTGATGATTGGTGCGCTTCACGGCGAGTTGCCAATCCATGGATGGCAAAGCCATTGCTGCTGGTTCACTGTTTTGGCACCAGCGTTTAATCAGGTCGAGCAACTGACCCATTTCCATTGGTTTGGGTAAATAGTCGTCCATCCCTGAGGCTAGCAAGCGCTCTTGCTCTTCTTTAAAAGCGTGGGCCGTAACGGCAATAATAGGAGTGCCCATGTTAAGCGCCGTTTTTCTGATAAGCCGAGACGCTTGCAGACCGTCCATTCCGGGCATTTGCACATCCATTAAGATCAGATCGAACTCGGTGCTGTGGCAGCGGTTAACCGCGTCCTGTCCGCTCATGGAACAGGTAAGTGAAACAGGAGAATGACCAAGCCAGGTTTCCAGTAATTTGAGATTCATCTCCATGTCGTCAACTGCCAGGATCCGTGCAGCGGGTAAGGTATTAACCTTGTCATGCAATGGATTTTTCTTTTTGGCAAGTTTGTGGTGAAGAATGCTTTCCAGTTTGCTGATGGTAACGGGCATTCTTACTTGTTCGTGAAAGTGCTGGGCAAGGCTTGGGAGTTGATTAAACGGTTCTTGTCCGGAATACCACAAAATGCGTTTTTTAGCGGGGAACTCGACCAGTTCGGTTAAATAGGTATTGCGTAATTTTGCTTTGGAACCCGGTAGCGTAGCAAAAAGCAAATCCGCCTGATTGTTACGCGTACGTAAAAACTCAACAGAATCTGCGCTTATTACTTTAGCACCCATGTGGGTTAACATGGTGGCTGTGGCACGACGAGTGTCAGGAATGGGGTCGAAGACGACAACCCGCTTGCCGATCCATTCAGCATGGTTGCCTAAGGCAAACTTCTGACTCAGTTGATTTGTTCTAAGCGTAACATCAAATACACTTCCCAGCCCCGGGGAACTTTTTAATTCCAATTCGCCACGCATTAGCCTTACAAGTTCCCGACAAATGACTAAGCCAAGGCCCGTGCCCTGATAGTTTCGGTTCAGAGAATCGTCAACCTGCGAAAAAGCATTAAAGAGCTTTTTCTTGTCCTGACGGCTAATACCAATCCCAGTGTCCTCAATTCTGAACGCCAGTTCATAGATACCATGAGGCAGAGACTTACCCGTAGCTGAAAGTGTGATCGTCCCAGAAGGTGTGAATTTTAGTGCGTTGCTCAATAAGTTGTTTAGGATTTGCTTAATTCTAAAAACGTCACCAATAAGCTTTTCTGGCAGTGGTGTTAAGTTGAAAACGAATTCCAGTTTCTTGGAATGGGCAGACTTTGACATTAGCGTGACCATATCTTCCAATAGCTGGTTGGGCGAAAATGGCTGGTTATTAATAGTGAGCTTGCCGGCCTCAATTTTGGAAAAGTCGAGTACATCATTAACAATACCTAGCAGGTTGTCTGCAGCCGTATTGATAATTCTAACCTGCTCCTGTTGCTCCACAGGCAGCGCAGCATGTGTGAGTTCTTTGCTAAAGCCAAGGATAGCATTGAGCGGGGTACGAATTTCGTGGCTCATATTCGCCAGAAATTGTGACTTTACGTTACTGGCCTTAATAGCATCTTTTCTCGCGATGTCCAGACGTGCGTTCTGTTCTTCGATAAGTTCCATGTTATTGCGCAGGTCATTGGTGGCCTGGTCAACTTCTGATTCAAGCTGGCCGCGGCTTTTATCCATGAGGGCAAAAGAGAACAGTCCTGCTTCGAGAAATACACCGACTTGGAAACAGTAGGTTGTGAAGTCGTTAGATGGTAAAAGACCGATAAGGCTCAGCATGCCAATGACCGCGCCGAACGCCAGCATGGTCCAGGCAAAAATAAAGTATCTGGCAGGTTTGAAATGGTTTAGAAAGGCTTCAAAACCGGCATAGATATAGCTGCAAATAGCGAGAAGCCCCACGCCATACACCAGGTTGTTTTTCCATATGTGAGGAAGGATATCCAACACGCAACTCATGCCTACGAGAAGCTGCAGAACCAGCAGCATCACGATGATGGGGTGAGCATTTTGACAATGGGCCCGGGTTTCCAAAAACGTCATTGTGAACACGCCGGAACTGATGCCAATTAATACAAATATGAGTTCTGTATGCGAAGCAAACCAGGGCTCTACGCCATGGGGGAACAGTAAATGCACATGTCCGCCCCACACGAATTGCCAGAGTATAACAGCGATAATATAGCCGACGTAGGCAAGCAGAGCGGGTTCTTTGGCGCCAATAAAGAGGACGCAGTTATAAATGGCAAGTATGAACAGGCCACCGTAAAAAAGGCCCCAGAGCAGGCTGTCGAGTTGTGATCCGTAACTGTGTAATTGCTCCGGTGTAACAGTTAATGGGACGATCAGGCTGGAGGATGTGCTTTCCACCCGAATATACAATTCCAGTGGTTGATTTACCGGTAGTGTCGAACGCAGTGTGGGCGTGCGAAAAATTTGTTCTTTTTGCAGTTTTCCCTGATGGCTTTGCTGGAGTACCTGCCCGTTTTGTACAAGGTATAAATCTACTTTGTCGAGTTGACTGAAATTGATGTTGAACACCCAGTCTTCAATATTACTGGCGTTACTAAAACGAGTGACTAACCAAAGCCCGCGTACCTGAAATCCGAAATTGGGGTTGCTGTTACTGTACCAGCGAAAATCAGGCCGGCGTTTAACGGCTTCACCTATGGTAAGCTGAATATCACTTTCGTAATAAATTTCGAAGTTGTCTGTTAAATTGGTCGCGGAATCTTCATTAATAAGCTGCAGAGTAGATTGTGCCTGCACAGAAGCAGACAGCGATAACGTAAAAATCAGTGTGGAAAGCCAGGGCCAGAGTGCTGCGCGCATAGTATTATTTTCATTATTCCTGTTGATGACTATTAAACCACTACCGCATCTGTTTGTACAAAAGTAAGCGGAAACAGTTTGTGGTTTTTTTCATTGGGATGCGGTGAGTAAGGTGTGTATTGCGAATCGTCAGGGTTTGGCTCACAATGGCTAAAAAGCAGTTAACCACCGAATAACGAAAAGAACGCATGAGCGACGACATTATCATAAATGGGGAAGGTGTAGAGCAGCTCCCCTTGCGCAGATTTACCGAAGATGCCTATTTGAACTATTCCATGTATGTCATCATGGACCGGGCGTTACCCCACATTTCTGATGGCCTGAAACCAGTGCAGCGGCGTATTATTTACGCCATGAGTGATCTGGGCTTGAGTGCCACAGCAAAATACAAGAAATCGGCCCGAACTGTTGGTGATGTATTGGGTAAGTTTCATCCCCACGGAGACTCGGCTTGTTACGAAGCAATGGTACTGATGGCTCAGCCATTCTCCTATCGCTATCCATTAGTGGATGGCCAGGGGAACTGGGGCGCACCAGACGACCCAAAATCCTTTGCAGCCATGCGATACACAGAAGCAAGGCTCTCTCGTTTCAGCGAGGTTTTATTAAATGAGCTTGGTCAGGGGACAGTCGACTGGACACCAAATTTTGATGGCACATTAAAAGAACCTAAGGTATTGCCGGCCCGTTTGCCGCATATTTTACTCAATGGCGTAACGGGCATTGCTGTTGGTATGGCAACAGATATTCCCCCTCACAACGCGCGGGAAGTCGCCAATGCCTGTGCCATGTTGCTGGATAACACCAAGGCAGAGCTTGCTGACGTTCTCGCTCATGTACAAGGGCCGGATTATCCAACTGATGCTGAAATCATCACGCCGCAAAGTGATATCCGTAAATTGTATGAAACCGGGCGGGGCTCGGTGAAGATGCGGGCAGTTTATCATGAGGAAAATGGTGACATTGTCATTACTGCTCTGCCTCATCAGGCGTCGGGCGCAAAAGTACTTGAGCAAATTGCAGCTCAGATGCAGGCAAAGAAGTTGCCTATGGTAAGCGATCTTAGGGATGAATCTGATCATGAAAATCCAACCCGCCTACTGATTACCCCCCGCTCTAATCGCGTGGATAACGAGCAATTAATGCAACACTTGTTTGCCACCACGGATTTAGAAAAAAGTTATCGGGTAAACTTGAATATGATTGGGCTGGATGGTCGGCCACAAGTTAAAGATTTGAAAACTATCCTCAGTGAGTGGTTAGTTTACAGGAAAGATACTGTTACCCGTCGCCTTCAATATCGCCTCGATAAGGTGCTGGCCCGTTTACACATTCTCGAAGGTTTGATGATAGCCTTTTTGAATATTGATGAAGTCATCGAGATCATCCGGACTTTCGAAGAGCCCAAAGCGGAGTTAATGCGACGTTTCTCGCTCTCTGATAAACAAGCCGAAGCAATACTTGAATTAAAGTTACGTCACCTTGCCAAACTCGAGGAGATGAAGATCCGTGGAGAGCAGGACGAACTGGAAAAAGAACGAGATCACCTGCAAACATTGCTGGGCTCAGATCGCCGGCTGAAGACATTGATCAAAAAAGAAATTCTGGCGGATGCTGAGAAGTATGGCGATGATCGGCGTTCACCTTTGGTCGAACGAGGGGAGGCCAAAGCGCTGTCAGAAAAAGAACTCATTCCCTCTGAAGCTGTAACCGTGGTGTTGTCTGAAAAGGGTTGGGCACGCTGCGCCAAAGGTCATGATGTCGATGCCCAAGGGTTGAGCTACAAAGCCGGCGACGGATACCTTGCAAGTGCCAGGGGGCGCAGCAATCAACCGGCCGTATTCCTCGATTCCTCCGGGCGGGCTTTTTCATGCGACGCGCACAGTCTGCCTTCTGCACGAAGTCAGGGTGAACCACTCACTGGCCGGTTTAGCGTTGTCGGAGGTGAACAGTTCACCGATGTGCTCATGGGTGATGAAGGGCAACGTTATTTGATTGCGTCTGATGCCGGATACGGGTTTGTCGGTAAATTTGCCGACATGATAAGTAAAAATAAAGCGGGTAAGGCGTTTCTCACTTTGCCTACTGCGGCGAAAGTTATGGCACCACAGCGTGTAAATAACATCGAATCTGATTGGTGTTTATCTGTGAGTAATGAAGGTCGTATGCTGCTATTTCCACTGCGGGACTTGCCGAGTCTGGCCAAAGGGAAGGGCAATAAACTCATCAATATTCCAAGTGCCAAAGCGCAAACCAGAGAAGAGTTTATGTCTGTTGCCGCTGTTGTCCCGGAAGGCGCATCGGTTAAAGTCATTGCCGGAAAGCGCAGTATGACATTAACCCCATCAGACTTGGCCCATTATCAGGGAGAAAGAGGCCGAAGAGGTAATAAGTTACCCCGGGGATTACAACGGGTAGATGACATTGTGGTTGAATATAACAGTGTCGAATCACAAGACAGTGAAGATGCTCAGGAAGGCTAAGTAATACCAATGGTTAGCTTGTCTATTGATCGCCATGCACTACACTGGTAGTAGGTCAAAATAGAATAGAATCTGATTCAATTATGCTGGGAATCGTTTTTACAACGCTAATCGACATGCTGGAAGAAAAAGTGTCGCCTGAATTTGCCGATGAGGTGATCACTGAGGCCGAACTCGAAAATGATGGCGCTTACACTGCGGTTGGTTATTACCCCTTTTCAGAACTGCAAAAGTTAGTAGCGGTGCTGGTGGTCAAAACCGGTAAACCTGTGGAGACACTCTTGCATGAGTTTGGTCTCTACTTGTTTGCAAGGCTTGCTAAAGCCCATGGACAGGTTATGGCGGGGCGAGAAGGTATTCTCGATGCTCTCGCTGTACTGGATAACGACATTCACGTCCAGGTACGGAAGCTTTATCCCGATGCAGATTTACCTACTTTTAAGGTGATAGATAGAACAGCCACTACTATGCGCCTCCAATATTATTCAGTGCGTGAACTGGCGCCACTTGCTGAAGGGTTGATGGATGGCGCCGCTGCGCATTTCGGGCAACGTATATCACGGACAACGGTTAAATTAGAACAAGCACATACTTACGAGTTCGGTATTACCGTGGAGAGCTAATGTGTCTGAATATAAAGAAAGCAAGGAATTAGCAACTTTACAACGCAGACTCAAACGTGAAAAGCAGGCCAGACTTCAGGCTGAAACTCTATTAACGGAAAAAAGTGAAGCCCTCTATGGCGCCTTGCAGGAAAGTCAAAGCACGGAGAAACGGTTAAAACTCGCGCTTTGGGCTGCTCAAGAAACTCTGTGGGAATGGGAAGCCACTACTGACAAGATCTCGGTTCGCGCCTTCTCTTTGCACGAAGTTAAAGAAATAATTACTGAAACAGACCCGTTTTCCCTGCTAACGCACATTCATGAAGACGACATACAGTACTTGCAGTTTCAGTGGTCTTTAGCAATGCATTGCGATCAAGAGCACCTTGAAGTCTCATTTCGCTATCGGCACAAAGAAGAATTTTTGTGGATGCGGTTGCGAGGTCGGGTGTTGGAGCGAAACGCATTCGGTTCTGCTATGCGCATCGTCGGTACCACACGAAACATCACCCATGAGCGAGAAGCTGAACAGAGTTTTCAGTTAATGGCGTCGGCGTTCGCCAGTTCACGGGAACCCATGTTAGTGCTTTCTGAAGAGCTTACTGTTACCGAATGTAATAACGCTTTTCTTAAGTTGCTCAGCTTCGACGATAAAAAGAATTGTGTCGGTTGGCATTTAAATAAATTCCTGGTTCTTCAGGGTAAATATAGTAACGGGATAAAAGATAAACCCATCCGGTTTGAAAGCAAATTAAAACTGACTGAAAAGAAAGAAATTGCGGTAGACGTCTCACTAGCCCACTTTGAAACGCGTTATCAGGAAAAGCCTTATATCATCGCCACTATCCGAGATATCTCGGAGAAAAAATATAATGAAACCCGTTTAAAACAATTGGCAATGTATGATGTGTTGACGGGGTTGTTTAATCGCAACGGGCTCAACGACGTTCTCAGAAACTACTTACAGAGTGACAATGAATTTTCTTTGTTATTTATCGACCTTGACGGCTTCAAGCAAATTAATGACGGCGCGGGTCATGATATTGGAGATTTATGCCTTAAAGAAGTTGCAAAGGTAATGGAAAATGCGCCAGCAATTAATAAAGTAGTCACCCGCTGGGGGGGCGATGAGTTTGTTATAATCTTGCCCGGTAGCAAACCCGAAACGGCGGCTAATTTTGGGCAGGCCATAATTGATGCTATTGAGGCATTGGTGTTCGAAAACCAAGCTGGTGATATGCTGCTTTCCGCCTCTATCGGCATTGCTAATTATCCCTCTCATGGTACGACAGCAGAGCGCCTTATTCAAAATGCTGATGCTGCCATGTATCAGGCGAAAGGAAGGGGTAAAGGACAGGTCAATGTGTATGAAGAAGGGTTGTGGGAAAGTGTAAAAGCTAAAGTGAGTTTATTGTCTGACTTGCGCAAGGCTATCACGCAAGGTGCTTTGGAGTTCTATGTTCAGGGGAAGTACGATTTGCACGGTGTGCTAAAGGGCGGAGAAATGCTCTGCCGCTGGCATTCTTCGTTGCACGGCAACGTGCGTCCCGACGTGTTCATACCCCTTGCAGAGGAACATCAACTCGACTTTCATATCGGATTACTCAGCTTAGAGCGTGCGTGTAAATACCTTGAAGAGCTCGATGCCGAACATGAACTTATACAGTTGGCCGTTAATATTAGTGTTAACCAATTGCTCGACCCAGAATTTCCAGCCCAGGCAGCGACAATTTGCCGGGAGCATAATATTTCTCCTGCGTATATCGAGATTGAGTTAACAGAATCCATCTTCATCCAGGATTCCGAGCGTGCTATTGACGCATTGTCTTCGCTGCGAAATAAAGGCTTTAGCCTTGCCATGGATGATTTTGGCAGTGGTTTTTCTGCGCTCAGTTATTTACGGATGTTTTCTTTTACGACAGTGAAACTCGACCGCAGTTTATTACAAGACATTCATTATGACAAAAAAGCCCTGGCGTTATTTCAGGGTATTATTGCCATGCTGCAACGGTTGGAAATTCAAACCGTCGCCGAAGGGGTGGAACTTTCCGAGTATTTACCCATATTGCGAGAAGCCGGTGTTGATCTGTTACAGGGGTATTATTTTGATAAGCCCTCTCCGTTCAGGGAGTTTCTTACAAAACTACCCGTGCGGGTTTATAGTTAGTACCCGTAAATGTGGGGTAAACCGACTATAGCCGGTACTGACATTTGGTAGAACATGAACAAAAAAAGGGCAAATCGCCCTTTTTAATGTTTTATAAAAAACGTTGTTATCTGGCGTTAGTGCTCTCAAAAATCTTATCTGCCGAGGCAGCAACAAACCCCTGATAAAGACTGCCATCTGGCAATTCATAGCGCTGGGCAAACTCGTAAAAACACGACGGGATTGTGACAGCTTCACTTCCCATGTCTACACTTGCCTTATCAGCCATGGTGGATGATTGAGCTAAGAATACATCCTTACCCCCTTTAATTTCCCCACCAGAAGTATTGAGGACAAAACCGGCTTCTTTCAACAGCGTGTTGACGTCAGCTAGTGACTGAGTTTGCTTCAAGTAATTTACACTTACCGTAAAGTGGTTTGCCTGAAAACCCCATGCTGCAAGCCATGCTGCGTATTCCGACTCATTGAGTAGCGTGTCGTAATCAGCCTTAGTGATTGACCACTGAGGGCCTGAGTATAAAAAGGTTTCGCTGTTAACAACATCAGGGTCCATCTGATCAACCAGCTTATGAATAATCTCCTGAGCTGGGTCAGAGAGCTCATCAACCCGTAGTTCGCTGATAAACACTTTTGGCTTGGTTTTATCAGGATGCTCAAAGTGTTTGGCGTCGAGTTTCTTGACTTCAAAGTCGTAATCGCCTTTAGCTTCGTAGCCGAGGGCAAGAAAATGCGCAGCTAACTTGTCTAACGAAGTTTTATCCAGGTTGAACGTCCTGAAGGCAACGTGATCGTTGACGATCTCTTTACTTTGCTCTTCACCGGCTAACAGTTGATGAATTTTGTAAGCCGAGGGAGTTATAGCCACGTACTTGTCCCACAAGCGTGAGAACAAGGTATCTACATCAGTATGCATGATTCAAAAAATCCTTCTTTATAAAGTCAGACCTGGGTTGAGAGACCCTGGCAGTGTGACTTTGTCGAGTTCAACAGAAGCTACTGGGTACGCGCAGTAGTCTGCCGCGTAGAAAGCACTGGCGCGGTGATTGCCACTTTCGCCTACGCCACCGAAGGGAGCTGCGCTGCTTGCGCCGGTAATTGGACGGTTCCAGTTAACGATACCTGCCCGAATTCGCTGGAAGAAGTAACGGTAATCGGCTTCACTATCGCCGAGGAAACCAGCGGAAAGCCCATAACGTGTGTTGTTGGCCTCTTCAATGGCGGCATCGAAATCATTGTAGCGAATGACTTTTAACAATGGCCCAAAGTGCTCTTCATCAGGCAGTGAGTCAAGCATATCTGTGACATCAATGATTCCTGGAGTTGCAAAGCCTTTATTGGTGTCAGGTTGCGTGAGTTCAAGGACGATTTTGCCACCCAAGGCAACCAGTTCTTGCTGTGCTTTTACCATCATGTTGGCAGCGTTTGCGGAAATCATCGCGCCCATGAATGGTTGTTCTTCGGCATCGTATTCGCCAACCCGTATGTTTTTCGTTACTTCTATCAAACGGGCCAGGATGTTGTCTCCTGCTGCTCCGGCGGGGAGAAATAATCGACGGGAACAGGTGCAACGTTGTCCTGATGTAACGAAAGCCGACTGCACAATGTCATGAACAGCGGCATCAGTATCGCCCACATCCTTAACGATAAGCGGATTATTTCCGCCCATTTCAAGGGCCAGGATCTTGCCTGGGTGGCCGGCAAATTGCTCGTGCAGAATTTTTCCCGTTCGGGAACTGCCGGTGAAGAACAGCCCATCAATGCCCGGGTGAGACGCCAGCGCTTTGCCAGTGTCTACTTCTCCCTGAACAAGGTTGAGTACACCTGCAGGCAAACCGGCTTTTTCCCACAGTTTAACCATGAACTCAGCGACCAGGGGAGTAAGATCACTGGGTTTAAACACGATTGTATTTCCAGCTATCAGCGCAGGAACAATGTGACCATTTGGCAAATGGCCAGGGAAGTTATAAGGGCCAAACACTGCCACAACGCCATGAGGCTTGTGCCGTATGAAGGCTTGCCCCACTGGCATTGGATTTTCAACGGTGCCCGTCCGCTCGTGATAGGCTTTCTCGGAAATCCCAATTTTGCCCATCATAGCGCCAACTTCTGTGGCCGTTTCCCACTCGGGTTTACCGGTTTCTTTGGCTATGATTTTTGTCAGAGCTGGCTTGTTGTCAGCCAATAATTTACCGTATGTTTTGATGATGGTAATGCGCGCTTCCAGAGCCAGCGATGCCCATTTGGGAGCGGCCTGTCGCGCAGCTTTAATGGCTTCGTCAACCTGTGCTGAAGAAGCTGAAAGTCCTTCCCATATCACCTGATTTTTAGCAGGGTCGATGGATTGTAAAGTGTGTCCTTGTCCGGCGACCCACTCACCATTAATGAAGTGTGTAGTTTGCATGAATCAATCCTGTGGTTAGTCGCGATAGTGAACTGGCGCAAAGCGCACCATATCACCTTCTTTGATATTCAGTGCAGCGGCCGCCTGACGTGAAATAACGGCTACTTGTTTTTCTTCACTGACGGCCAAATCGGTGGCAACCGCCCTGAAGTCTTTCACTGATGTATTGATAATGTAATGGGTTTGCCCACCTTGCGCGGCAGTTTGGTCATCAATAAGTACGGGAAGTTTTCTACTGAGTTGTGCTGTACGAATATGGCTGAGGTTGGCTTCAACAGTTGGGCCAGCATCAAAGATATCAACATACCCTCTGTAACCGAACCCCTCTTCTTCCAGCAACTGCAATGCCGGCTTGGTTTTATTGTGAACTTGACCAATTACGGCCTGAGCCTCTTTACTGAGCAGGTTTACGTAAATGGGATACTTAGGCATCAGCTCGGCAATAAAGCGTTTATTGCCTATACCGGTAAGGTAATCAGCCGTTGGGAAATCGAGAGAAAAGAAATGCTCTTCCAACCATGCCCAAAACGGCGATTTTCCCTGTTCGTCACTGACACCGCGCATTTCTGCGATAATAGTCTCAGAGAAGCGCTCTCTGTGTTCCATCATAAACAAAAAGCGTACTTTAGATAGAAAACGCCCATTAATGCCACCGCGAGCCTGTTCTCTAAGAAACAGTGTGCATATTTCCGTCACGCCTGTGTAGTCGTTACATACGGAGAGAATATCAACGGTGTTGTGAATGTTAAGTTCCCGGGAAGCATGCACTACTTTTCCCACGTGATAGTGATAAAACGCATCGTCGAGGCCGACGGCAGCTTCTATTCCGGTCGTTCCCACCACGGTCTTGGAAGTAGTGTCTTCAAGCACAAACAGGTATGACTGATTGCCCGGTGAGTTTACCGAAGAAGCAAAAGCCTGTTCTGCACGGTTAATTTTTTTCTGAAGTAACGCTTCATTCACCGGCAACGACGTAAAGCCGATGCCGGACTCAACGGCAATGGTATGCAATGCCGCGTAATCGTCACTTGAGATTGGGCGAATAATATACATAAACGCTTACTCTGCTAAAGACTGATTAGGCTGATACAACATGAGCAACAGCGCGCTCAAACCTTGCCATACCGTCACGAATTTCCTGTTCTGAAATGATCAGCGATGGAGCAAAACGTACCACGTTGGCGCCAGCTACCAGGCACATGAGTTTTTCACTGGTTGATGCTACGAGGAAATCCCGAGCGCGTCCTTCATAGTCTTTATTGAGGGCTGCACCTAACAGCAGACCTTTACCGCGAATTTCTTCAAAAACGTGATATTTGTCGTTTATCTGCGTGAGTAGTTCGCGGAACAATGCTTCTTTTTCCACTACACCATTGAGCACTTCAGGGGTATTCACAACGTCAAAGGCCGCTTCGGCCACAGCGCATGCCAGCGGGTTGCCGCCGTATGTACTGCCGTGGGTACCAGGCTTAAGATGTGCGGCAATATCTGCGGTCGTAAGCATAGCACCTATGGGGAAGCCGCCGCCCAGAGATTTTGCTGTAGTGAGGATATCTGGTACTACGTTCAGGCCCATGTAAGCGTACAAGTGACCCGTACGTCCGACACCGGATTGAACCTCATCGAAAATGAGCAGGGCGTTGTGCTTATCGCACAGAGCACGAACACCTTCTACGAAAGCCGGATCTGGCGAGATTATGCCGCCTTCACCTTGCAGCGGCTCCATCATAACAGCACAGGTTTTATCGGAAATAAGCTTTTCAAACGCCGCTAGGTCGTTGTAGTCACAATGGACAACTGCGCCAGGTTTTGGGCCAAAACCATCAGAATAGGCAGCCTGGCCTCCAACTGTCACAGTAAAGAAAGTACGACCGTGGAACCCTTTGTTGAAAGCAATGATCTCATTTTTGTCTTCGCCGAATTTCTCTAACGCAAAACGACGCGCCAGCTTCAGCGCTGCTTCGTTTGCTTCGGCACCAGAGTTTGCAAAATATACCCGTTCTGCAAATGTGGCTTCAGTAAGCTTGGTTGCCAGTCGAAGGGCCGGTTCATTAGTGAAAACGTTACTTAGGTGCCAAAGTTTACTGCCTTGTTCATTCAAAGCGGCAACAAGGGCCGGATGGCTGTGACCCAGAACATTTACCGCAATACCACCGGCAAAATCGACATATTCAGCACCGTCCTGATCCCAAACACGAGAGCCTTCTCCACGAACCGGTATTATGTTAGCAGGGTTGTAGTTTGGAACCATAACCTCATCGAAGGTTGCGCGAGTTACTTTCATTTTCGTTACCTCTGTTATCGGGTGATCCAGAAACCGGTGCACGGAAAGCCTGGATATAAAACATATATTAGCGTATCAGTATGCCATTTATTACGCCGCTTTGTAACCATGCTTGTTTAGCTGAAGGCCTTGTTTTTAGGGGCCTTTGGTATAATTTGCAGTAAAAGTGAATAACTATTTGGATGCAACCCCAAAGCACATTCTAATTGTTACTAATAGGAGAGATTGGGGTTATAGGACTTTACAGAGGCAACGGCGGATATTCATTAAAGTGAATGAATATCCATAAAAAATTAATGCTATTTTGTGTTTTCAGTGAGTGGTAACTGGAATATATCCAACATTTTTAACGTATCGCGTTCAGAGCGTGTCAGTTTTGTTCGGCTTAAGGCAGCGGGCGTTTCTTCTTTATTGATAAATTTACCGGCATGCAACATGCGGATAGCACAATACGATGTCGACCCTGTTAACAGAGTGGTAAGCGGGTGTGGAGAGTCTGTTTGCTCCTCAAGTTCAGTAAGCGGTAGAACAAGCCTTAGTCGTTTGAACTGCATTGCCGTTAACAATCTTTCACTTAGGCTGGTTGAATAGGCTTCTTGCACAGCAATTAAGTAGTTTGCCGAGGGTTGGATCTGGCCCAATGCACTGTGCAATTCGGTGTCTCGCTCTGCTTCTGCTTCTAGCAACATTTCTACGCGAAGCTGTTCGAAAAATTTAAAGTATAGTCGAATAATTGCACAGCGGCCCAGTTGAGAAAACAGACCCACGGCGAAAGCTTCATGAGGCAATTGCTTATGGGCCTCTGCCATAGCGCGCATACACAGCCCGATCCCCTGTGCATATTGAATTACACGATGTTTTATTTCTGGAAAAGGATCGGTAATTTTGGGTACTGCTCTTTTGAAAATCATAGCTGGCACGAGAAGACGGAGGTTATCAATACCCAAAAAACTTAGCGCTGTCCTCAGTGTTTCAACTGGAATGATTTTTCCACGGGAATCTTTACGGCGAAATTTGGGTGTGTTCACCACAGCCATGAGATCGTCATATAACCAGGGCAATGCCGCTGCCAGTGGTTCGATACGCGTTATGGATGTCGCTCTAAGGGAAAGTGTGTCCAGAAGCGGTGCCACATTCTCGTTCAGGCCGACCGCTTGGGTTAGCACGGAATTAACATCTTGAATCTGACGTTGTATCTCACCGAATAGCCGCTGGTGGAGAATGGCGCTAACCCTTTCGAGATAAGAGGCTGCAGATTCTGCTTCAACCTGTTTAGTTTTAATTGCATTTTTTTCAACCTGCAGCAATAGCCTACGGGCGTTATTCTGCTCAGATTCAGTGAAGGAGACCTCTCCTGGGCTACGTTTCCCCATCATTTTTGCCACTATGTCACTTGAAAGTAACAAATTGTTGAATCGTTCTTCTATAGGAGGAAATTGAGGCGTGGCTTGCTTTACCAACGTGGTGCTCCGACTGAAAAGGGTTCGTTCTGGGCGTTTATCTGCAATTGCATCCGACAACATGTCATCACTTCGTGTTCAATCATAATACCTTGTTATCGGCAGATATCGAAAAAATATTGATGTTTTACCAGTCCGTGCAAACAAAAATAGACTGATATATCAAAATGTGTCGTCTGCGAGTGTTAAGAAACGTCGTAAAATATCATGACCGTGCTGTGTGAGTAAGGATTCTGGATGAAATTGCACCCCCCAAACAGGCAGGGAAGTGTGCCTCAGAGCCATTATTTCTCGCTTGCCGCATAGCGTTTCACACCAGGCATCAACGCAGAGTGTCGGTGGGAGTGATTCAGGATCAATAACCAATGAGTGATAGCGGGTGACAGAAAAGCCTTGGGGTAACTCTACAAACAAACCTTCATTGGTATGAAATAAAGGCGATGTCTTACCATGACGTATGTCACTTGCCGTGGTGACGGTGCCACCGAAAACCTGACCTATGGATTGGTGACCCAGACAAACGCCTAGCATGGGGATCCGTCCGGCGAAATGTTGGATCGCAGCCAGTGTAATGCCAGCTTCGTCAGGGGTTCGGGGGCCAGGCGAAAAAACAAGGTGTGTTGGCGTTAAGGCCTCAATTTCCGCAAGGGTCAACGCGTCGTTTCTTACTACGTGTACGTGCTGACCCAGTTCTTCGAAATATCGGGCTAAATTGTGAGTGAAAGAATCGAAGTTATCTATTAACAACAACACAGCATGACCCTTTAAAACCCTTAATTAGCGAGGACGAGGAATAAAACCGAGCGTGTCATACACCTTATCAAGTGTGACCGCGGCGCGCTCAGAAGCTTTTTCCGCCCCCTGTTTCATCACCGTATCAAGGTAAGCCCGATCTTCGCGGATGGCTTTAAATCTGGTTTGTATTGGCTCTAAAAGACTCACGACAGCGTTGGCTACATCGCCCTTGAGATGGCCGTACATCTTGTCTTCATATTCAGGAACCAACGCATCAATACTTCGTCCGGTTGAAAGGGATAACAGGGTTAACAGGTTTGAGACGCCAGGTTTTTCCTCGGTATCAAAGTATATTCGCGCTTGTTCGTCAGAGTCGGTTACCGCACGCTTTATCTTTTTAATCAACTTTTTAGGATCTTCAAGTAAACCTATAAAGTTGTTTGGGTTATCGTCAGACTTGGACATCTTTTTCTTCGGTTCTTGCAGGCTCATAATGCGGGCACCAAAGTCAGGTATGTAGGGCTCTGGTATGCTAAACATCTCGCCATACAGGTTATTCATTCTGGTAGCTACATCACGAGACAACTCAAGATGCTGTTTTTGATCATCACCCACAGGAACCTGGTTCGCCTGATACAGCAGAATATCTGCAGCCATGAGAGTGGGGTAAGTTAACAATCCCGCATTAATGTTGCTGACGTTTTTTGCTGATTTGTCCTTAAACTGCGTCATGCGATTTAATTCGCCCATTTGGGTATAGCAGTTAAGGATCCATGCCAACTGGGCGTGTTCTGGTACATGAGACTGAACAAATAAAGTGCTGCGCTCAGGGTCAATACCACAGGCCAGGTAAAGGGCTAACCCGTCAAGGCAAGCTTCACGCAGCGCTGCGGGTTCCTGTCTTACCGTAATAGCGTGAAGATCGACCAGCATGTAAAGGCAGTCGTAGTCATCTTGCATGGCAACCCATTGCTTGAGAGCACCCATATAATTGCCTATGGTGAGTTGTCCTGATGGCTGGCAGCCGCTAAGTACGATGGGTTTCTTGCTCATTACATTTTACCTGTTTGGAGATCTTAAAATTTATATTTGCTCGTGGGCTAAGCTCAATGCTTCCCGCATTGAATCAATAACCTGCTTGTAGTCTGGTGCATTGAAAATTGCCGAGCCGGCAACGAACATATCAGCACCTGCTTGGGCGATGGCTCGAATGTTATCGACTTTTACCCCGCCGTCAATTTCAATTCGGATATTTCTGCCACTTTCCTCTACCCGTTGTTTCACTGCCCGCACTTTTTCAAGGGTAGAAGGTATGAACGATTGGCCACCAAACCCAGGGTTCACCGACATGATTAGAATATGATGAAGCTTGTCCATGACGTGATCGAGATAGTGCAGTGGCGTGGCCGGGTTAAATACAAGACCGGGCTGACAACCATTATCTATAATCAACTGCAACGAGCGGTCGATGTGGGCAGACGCTTCAGGATGAAAACTAATATAGCTTGCGCCGGCATCAGCAAATTGTTGTATAAGAACATCAACCGGCGTGACCATTAGGTGCACATCTATTGGTGCTGTGACACCATGTTCTCTGAGAGCCTTACAAATCATCGGTCCAAAAGATAAATTAGGGACATAGTGATTATCCATAACATCAAAGTGGATAACATCGGCACCAGCTGCAAGCACCTTATCAACGTCTTCACCCAAACGCGCGAAATTCGCAGAAAGAATAGAAGGGGCTATTAAAAAGTCTTTCATAGGAAATACCTGTATCTGTGGCGACGAGACGAGGCGGATAATACCCCGTAGCACGACATTTGTCTCGCATTGCTAATGCACCAATAATGTGAATGTGTTCCAGCATGGTGCGATCCATATTGGTGCTTCGCCGATATGCTCCGGAAATAAATTATTTTATGTGAATAAAAACTCATTTTATTCAATTAGTTATTCTATTTTTATTAACATCTTAAAAAGTTGGTCATGTGGGCATTAGTTTTGCGTTACACAGATAAGATGGAAAAAAATCTAATAAAAACAATATAAACACTGATAGCTAAAAACCTATATAAGTTAATAATTTTCGGAGAACACATGAAAACTCGTATTCAAAAAACCTTGCTGGCTGTTGCCGTATCGTCAGCTGCGTTATTTGCTTCAGCGCCTTCCTTTGCAGAACTTAGCGCAAACGTAAGCGTCACCAATAACTACATCTGGCGTGGTTTGACTCAAACAACCAATGATGCAGCTGTACAAGGTGGTATCGATTACGCACACGAAAGTGGGTTCTATGCTGGTACATGGGCATCCAACGTAAACTACGGTGCCGATGATGTTTATTCTTACGAGCACGACCTTTATTTTGGTTTTTCTGGTGAAGCGGGCGATTTCACCTATGACGTAGGTTACTTATACTACAACTACGACGACGAAGCTGACTTCGATTTTGGCGAAGTATACGGCAGCATTGGTTACGGCGGCTTCAGTGCAACGTTATCTCTACTTGCAAATACTGAACACGATGAGACTATGGCTGTTGATGACGGCACTATCGAGCGTGATTATGGCTTTGGTTCAGCGTCATATATTTCTTTAGACTATGCAATGCCTGTTGCATCCGGTGCCGAACTGGGTCTTCACGTTGGTTATCACCAAGGTGACTTCGCCGAAGATTTCAACGGTGTTCCTGATGGATATGCAGACTGGGCAGTCTCAATTGCAAAAGATGGTTTTAGCTTTGCAGTTACAGGCACTGATTTAGACGACTCTGGTGCAGACGCTTACGACAATGATTCTGTGAAGTTTGTTGTAGCTTACGGCATGGATTTCGAGCTGTAACAACACACTGTAAAATATGACGTTGAGAGTAAAAGCCGGGGCACTTAGAGTTCCGGCTTTTTTACATCTACACGTCATACCACTCAACAGATACAATCATCCTGCTGGTCTCAGCGCTTTTTACAAATCCGTTCTGAAGGTCAGGTTAGTTAACACTTGTTCGTAACCCATAAACAGATATACTGTGTTTAAATATTAACCTTGGTGGTCGCAAGATGAATAGCGCAAAAAGCACAACCCTTAGAGATTATCTCTGTAAAAAAACGGCTGTAATAGCGGTGTGTTTGAGCGTAAGTTTGTTTTTAGCGCAAGAATACGCAAGCACTCAAGCTTTAGCAATGTGCGAATTCCATCCTGTTAGTGAAGAGTATGAGCAGGCACTACCTCAGGGGCATCTGGTCACGCAATGTGGCGCTGCAATGGTCAGTGAAGTGAGCTGGCTGGAATGGTTTTCTGGCAAGTCCTCGTCTTATCAGTTCCACTTTTTCGATTTACTCGAATTATTATACGGAAGATCGGAAAGTGTTCGCTCAGTCATAACGAATCACTAGCCCGATAGTCCGGTCTGCCTAATATGGAGCATAACACACCGCCAGGTTTATGGTCTGTGATCCTCAGTGTTTTAGCTAGTGCTTTTGGCGTTCAAAGCCACAGCAATTACGAGCGTGATTTTAAGCATGGCAAAATGGCAAGTTACATTTTAATCGGCGTGGTATTCGTCACGTTGCTTGTGCTTGGCCTGATGCTTGTCGTAAAACTTATCCTCACCTGAATTTCTTTTTCGAACCTTGTCCGCTCGGGCTATTTTACTATGGTGCGTTTTTTTCTTACCTTGGGTGGCGGCAGGTTGGGGTTTGGCGGAAAGAATGCTAACAGCTCTTCTGCGGGTTTGCGCTTTGCTCCGTTTTGGCTAATTGAGCGCTTCACTGTTAATGCCGACATTTCTGCCACCTTGTATAGAGAACGGGTCAGTGCAAGATCGTGATTAGAAATTAGCACTGGGATCCCCCTTACCAATGAAGCGCGATTGGCTAGCGCGGCGAGCTTGTGTTGCGCGTCTATGCCAAAATGTTTTGCTGCGTAGCTTGTAAATGCTGCGGTTTTGCTAATTGGCGCATAAGGAGGGTCACAATAAATTACATTGCCTCTTCTGGCTCTGCTGAAAACTTTTTCAAAGGGTAAACAAGTGAATACCGCCTTCTGAGATTTTTCTGCAAATACCAGCATTTCTTCTTTCGGAAAATAGGGTTGTTTATAGCGCCCAAAGGGAACATTGAATCGTCCGGCCAGGCTATAGCGACAGAGCCCGTTATAGCCATGACGGTTTAAATAAAGGAAGAGGATCGCGCGATAATATTCGTCAGAAGTCTGGTTAAATTCCTCTCGCAATGCGTAATATGTTGCCTCGTCATTGTGGTCGGGGGTGAAAAAGCGAGAGGCATCGTGAATAACCGCGTCAGGCTGTGCTTTTAAAAAGTTATAAAGGTTGATGAGATCGGGGTTGATATCATTAAGCAGATAACGCTTGAAATCGGTATTCAGAAATACAGAACCTGCACCAACAAAAGGCTCTATTAGTCTGTTTCCCGCTGGCAACTTTTCATTTATATTTTCAACCAGACTGTACTTTCCTCCGGCCCACTTCAAAAATGCCCGGTTTTTTTTCTGCTTCATGCTCTTTGAATAATACCTACGCGCGCACCACGAAATTAACGTGAAAAGGATGTTATTAGAAGATTTTCCCAGGCCCGTTGGATTTCAACCTACGAACAGAACCATTACAGCTTGCAACTTTTGTCGGACAATCACGTTGGCTGGTTAATTTAGCCAGGAGAAAATCCGATTAAGAACAATTCCGTAATTGTATCTGTCATCGTTGATCGCCACAACCTGCAATCTTGCGCCCAATGCAGATTGTGACAAAAATGGAGCGATGCTGGTAGTGCCATCAATGGCAATGGGCTAAAAAGCGGTCCAGAACATTGGCAAAGGCTTGTTTTTCTTTTGATGATAATGGCGGGGGGCCTGAGGTTTGTACGCCGCTTGCTCGCATGGTATCCATAAAATCACGGATATTGAGTCTTGAACGGATATTTTCTTTCGTCAATTGCTCTCCACGGGATGTAAGCACTTCTGCCCCTTTGGCAATGACTTCATCTGCTAGTGGGATATCTGATGTAATAACCAGGTCGCCTCTATTCACGCGCATGACGATTTCGTTGTCAGCAATATCAAAACCTTTCTCTACCTGTAAACGCTTTAGCCAGGGAGAGGGAGGAACGCGAATACCGTGATTGGCAACAAAGGTGACCAACACTTTCGCTCTGTGCCCGGCCTTAAACAAAATTTCTTTGATCGCGACTGGGCAAGCGTCGGCGTCAACCCAAATTTGTATTGGCATTAGTTTGCGACAGCCTGCAATTCATCGAGAATATTCTTACCGCGCTTGATAAAAACACCTTCCCGGCCCTGGAACGGAGGTAAGTTGTTTACTTCTGCCGTCGCTGCTGAAAAGGTTTCAAATCGCTGATTATAAATAAGCACAAACCAGTCTCCACCATAGCGCTGAGTACGGTAGATCCAAATATAAGGCTCTAGGTTATTATCAGTAATAAATTCAGCCATCAGTGCTTCATCTTTAAGGCCCGCTAATTGAATCACATAGTCTTTGGCTTCGATCATCTCCGATAGCTGCTGGTTGTCGTAATCATTAGAGCCTGAGAATGTCATGGGTGTTTCAGCAGGTGTCATTTCTTCAATAAGCTCAGGCTCAGTAACCGTCGGTTCAGTCATATTCGGGCCAGATGATGTTTCCATATTGTCAACCGCCTGGGGTGTAGCCTCGCTTACCTGTGGATTTCGAGTTACTGTTATGGCTGGTTCTTCACCAGTCGCAGTGTTGAGCGTTTCTACATCCTGAACTTCCGGCTCTACTTCTTCTACTACTGGTACTTGAGCAATGCTTTCTTCCCGCACTTCTGGCTCGACTTTTTCTGTTTCAGGTGCCGTAACAACATTTTCTTCCTGTACATCTGGTCGTGGAGGAGGTGTTTTTGTCGGCGCTTTTTTCACTGTCATGTCAGAAAACCCTGATGTAGAAAGTGGGTCTTTTGAGACGTTGTAAGTATCTTTTGCTGATACGGAGTCGACTACACTGTCAGCGAATGCGGAATTGTTTGCAGGCTCAGGCTCCTCAGTATTATCTTGGGTTGGCTCTGACGTGACATCTTCAATAAAAGCTAACAAGTCCTCATTATTTTCGTCTGCCTGTTGTTCTTGTGCACCTGTGCTAGTGGAACTTGGTTCATCATCGATTGCGGCCACAGCTTCATCCCAGCTCGTCACCACAGTGTTGTCAGTATTTGTGTTGGTTGAAGGCGGAGCTTGTTTGGCCGTATCTGTTTGTAATTCATTATATGCAGAGCCTGGTTGCACCGATGTTTGGGGTGGGGCTGGTTGCTCTATTGGCGTAAACAATGCGTTGATGTCGTCGCTGTACTGCCAATACACTAAACCGGCAAACACACACAAGAACAGTATGGCGATGAGAGAAATAAATAGTGGAGAGCCCAATGTGCTCGCACTTTTCGTTTCAATGTGCCCTTCATAACCGTCACGGTTTGCCAGATGTTCGTGGAAAGCTTTACGTCGATTCTCAATCATAATATCTAACTCTGAGCCAGGTTGTTGAGCCGCCACTGACTGACTGCTTATCAGCAGAGGCGTTTCGGTATTCTTCGCAGGTAGCCATTTCTTTGCCTTCTCCGCCCACTGGGTTTCACCAAACAACAATACATTGAGGTGTTGTTTGTTACCAGCAAACCGGCTTTGAAGCACAAGATCCCATAATTCCTGCAACAAGGCGTCAGGTACGTGTTCCGCTTGTGTAATTGTAATCAGAATCGGGCCAACATGTTCGTTTAACCCGGCCAGAAGCTCGTTTAGCGGGCGAACATAGCTACCCACAAGGGTACCCAATAACTGTTTACAAAGCTCACGTCGGTAGTCAGACAAGTCCATATCTGGTTTTGCTGACAAATACGCTATTTCCGTTTCGTCATGCTGCTGGAATACAAATGACTCCAGTGTTTTCTTTTGTTGTGCAACGGAATCCCCGCTGACAAAAATCAGTTGTGAAGAATAGTTGACCAGATATTCCAGTCTTTCATGCAATTCAGATTGCACCATTACACCCTCTGTTGCTCACTGCCGTTTCTAACGACTGCAGTGACTGCTCAGCAACCTACCGTTGGCACTGCCGTTAGTTGAGAATCCGGTTCAGGATGTCGTCGTTAACTTCTTTAGTTACCACTGCGTGGCCAATTCCTTTGGGAATGACAAACCGGATGTTTCCGGCTTCAACTTTCTTGTCCCGTCGCATATGTTTCATGTAGGCCTCTTTCGACATGTTGTCTGGGCCTGAAACCGGTAAATTAAATACCTCGAGCAAAGCTTTGACCTGTCGGCTTTCTGACGCTGTCATCCAATTCAATGCTTCTGCTGTTTGACAAGCAAGTACCATACCTGCCGCGACAGCCTCTCCATGTAGCCAATTGCCATAACCTTGCTCAGCTTCTATTGCGTGGCCAAATGTATGGCCAAGATTGAGTATGGCACGTAAACCACCTTCACGCTCATCTTTAGCGACGACATCGGCTTTTATTTCGCAACACCGGTAGATAGCGTCAGCCAAGGTTGTCGGATGGAGCTTTTTCAGGTTATCGGCATGATCATCCAGCCACTTGAAAAAATCTTTGTCGTATATAATGCCGTACTTCACTACTTCGGCCATGCCAGCTGCAAATTCTCTTGCTGGCAGAGTGGATAATGTCTCGGTATCGATAGCAACGAACACGGGCTGATAAAACGCCCCAATCATGTTCTTACCCAGAACATGATTCACCGCAGTTTTTCCACCCACCGAGGAATCAACCTGGGAAAGTAAGGTAGTGGGTACTTGGATAAACGGAACGCCCCGTTGGTACGAGGCTGCAGCAAAGCCGCACAAATCACCTATCACGCCACCACCTAACGCAATTAGCGTTGTGTCTCTGGCAGCGTTCATCTCCAATAAGCGGGTCATAATGACATTAAATTGCTCAAGGGATTTGTACTGTTCACCATCGGGAATGGTGATGGTTTCAACCCTCACATCACCACACGCGGCTTTAACTTTATCCAGGTAAAAGGGAGCGACAGTATCATTGGTGACAATCACTGCCAAAGGACCCTTGATGAAGGGTTTAAATAACTGTGGTTGAGAGAGTAGACCCGCTTCAATGAGGATCGGGTAGCTACGATCTCCGAGTTCTACAGTTAACTTCGACATCACGTAGCTCCGTTCTAAATGTTACTTATAATCCAATTTTACTGATGATCTGGTTTGCAACTGCACGTGCAGACTGATCGTCGGTATCTACGATGTAATCTGCGACTTCTTCGTACAATGGGTTGCGTTCATCGGCAAGATCTCGAAGGATCTGTTCAGGCTCACCCTTCTGCAGCAGCGGACGGCGTTTGTCGCGCTGAGTGCGGGCAACCTGCTTGTCGATAGTTGTTTGCAGGTAGACCACAATACCACGTGCAGACAACCGATTGCGTACGGCTTTGTTTGTTACAGAGCCACCACCCGTTGCCAACACAATGCCTTGCATGTCCGTCAAATCATTAATGACGTTTTCTTCGCGCTTGCGGAAACCGTCTTCACCTTCCAAATCGAATATCCAGGTAATATCTGCGCCGGTACGGCGTTCGATTTCCTGGTCGGAATCATAAAAATCAAGGTGGAGTTCGTCTGCAAGGTGTCTGCCGATTGTGCTTTTACCGGCACCCATTGGGCCAATCAAAAAGATATTACGTTTTTCAGCCATATTTGCTTATATCACAACTTTTATACTGTTAAGGGTAGGTGTCTTGCTTCTTCGCTACCCGTTCACTTGCGTCTGTCATTAGTACTAACGGACACAAAACTTAAGACCTCGCTTTATTTTCGAGAGCGCGATTATCTCAGTTTCACCGCTAGCGATGCAAGTTTTGTTGCACTTTTAATCTATCAATTTAGAAAACAGTAGCTTATAAAATGCCTAAAAGGGCTTTAAACAGCCCTTCTACTCAAATTTTGACTTTAGAGAGTCATTTTACAATGATTCAGTGACAATTTTGGGCGTTACAAAAATTAGCAGCTCCCGTTTTTGGTAAACCGTAGAGGTATTTTTAAACAGATTACCCACTACAGGCAAATCGCCGAAAAGTGGAATTTTTGTAATGTCATCGGTATTGGTTTGCTGGAAGATACCACCCAATACCACAGTTTCACCATTGTCTACCAATACCTGAGTCTTAATTTCCTGGGTATCAATAGCGACTGCTGGCCCAGTTGGCGTTGTAACTGTTTCCCCGCGGGTGTCCTGGGTGACAACTAAATCAAGTATAATCCGGTTGTCCGGCGTAATATGAGGCGTGACTTGCAAACTCAATACGGCCTTCTTGAACTCTACAGATGTGGCACCACTTGAGGTAGCCTGCACATAAGGTATTTCTGTACCCTGTTCAATGTAGGCTTCGTGTTGGTTAGCCACAGTAATTCGCGGACTGGCGATGATTTCGCCTTTGTTTTCCGATTCCAATGCAGAAAGCTCTAAATCGAGGATGGTACCATCCACCAATTCAGCTATTTGGAACCCAATCCGCCCGGCGGATGTACTGGAAACCGGTAAGTTTACATTTAGTCTGTTATCTATGGACGGTACGACGCCCGACGACGCGGAATCTGCACCTTCAATGGAGCCAGAAATTGCACCATTGCTTTGGGTATCAGTAAAGCCCCAGCGCACGCCTAACTCTTCATCTACATTATCTCGCACCGTAACCATACGGGATTCAATCAGAACTTGTTTCACTGGAATATCCAGCGCATTAACAACGTCTCTTGCCTCATCGATGGAGAACTGGGTATCGCGTATGAGTAACGTATTGGTTCTCTCGTCTACAGTTACCGACCCACGTTCAGACAGAATACCGCCATCCTGAGATTTTAAAATCGCAGCGAGTACTTCTGCTTTCGCATAGTTTACTGTGATATTAGCCGTTTGCAGGGGGGCCAAATCTGATTTCTGTTTAACTGATTGTAATTGTGCTGTTTCTCGTGCTGTAAGCTCCTCGGCAGGGGCAACCAGCAAAATATTCCCCTCCATTCGCTTATCAAGTCCTTTGATTTTGAGGATCATTGCAAGGGCCTGATCCCATGGAACACCTTCTAAGCGAATCGTGACATTCCCGGTGACGGTGTCGGTGGTTACCAGGTTAAAGCCATTAGTTTGCGCGATGATTTGCAGTACCTGGCGTACAGGCACATCCTGAAAATCAAGGGAAATTGGTTTGCCCGAATAGGTCGTGTCCTGATCCAGCTCCGCCAACTCTTCTTTGGACATTGGCTGAATTTCAATACGTAGTGTATCACCCTGTTTGCGATGTCTTGCCAGTACGTTACCGTCGTATTGAATAACGATTGTGGAATGGTCGGCTTCTTGAAAGGTTTCGATTGTATTAACGCTGGTACTGAACTGGGTAACATCCAGCTCTACCAGCTGGTTATCGGCAAGTTGTGTTTCAGGAAGCATAATAGTCAGGCGCCCCTGTGCTTCTATGAGTTGCGCGTTGACAATATCGTTATCAAAAGAAAGTGTGGTAACGGCAAGGTTACCGCTTTCACGGGAAAAGTCGATGTTAGTCAGTGTGGTAGAAAAAATTTGTTCTTCTTCTGCATACGGATCTACCAGTACGGCATCTGTTTGTTGCACTGGTGCCGGAGCCGGCTCC
This sequence comes from Alteromonas sp. AWQ4_252, assembly GCF_056158205.1. Classification (NCBI taxonomy): domain Bacteria; kingdom Pseudomonadati; phylum Pseudomonadota; class Gammaproteobacteria; order Alteromonadales; family Alteromonadaceae; genus Alteromonas; species Alteromonas sp. AWQ4_252. The sequence goes on from NZ_JBSWSV010000001.1 coordinate 1,365,738, forward strand.
GCTAAAGATACGCCCGCAAAAAAGGGCAACAGGCTTCCATAAACCCAAACCCATTTTCTACTCCGCAGAAATAGGTTATTGAATACGTATCGCTCAGACATTGTTATTATCTCCTGCTGACGTGTTCATCGTCAGCGTGGTTTTTTCCCGTTGCCAGCATCCCGCTCCATCGGGCAGCAATTGTTCAATAGTTATTGCGTCATCACCAATATGTGTGATTTCACCATAAAACAAACCTACGTGATTCCCCTTTCGGGCTTTCAAAAGCGCACCTTCGGTTGTCTTAAACAATACCCAGCGTACACCTTGCGTGCTAAATGTGCCAGATAACGTTAAAGAATCAAGACCATACTTCTCTAATTTTTCTTTTTTTCGATCAAAATCAGGCTGAATACAGTTATTTCTTGTGGCTGCTGCAACCGGAGAAGTGCGGTCTTCAGGTCGGGCAAAAGGGCTTCGAAATGAACTTGCTGCGTACTTAAAAGCCGGCTGTGAAGTAAATTCAGGGTAAGGATCTACCTGAACGACTGTCGTGGCTTTTACCTGGTCTGTGTAGGCTACCAAATCGTCGAGCTTCGGTGCGCAGGCACTACAAAGCAAACAAAGAGTCAGCGCTGGGAAAAAACGAAGGTTGATGGTAATCACTGTTTTTCCTCCGGCTGCCCCGACATCGATGTGCGGTAGGTCTTGGCCTGCATTTGTAAATTGAGTCTATTGCCTTCATGAATAATTTCAAAATCGTGAAGGGTAACAATGCGGGGCAGGTCAGCAACTTCTGAAACAAAAGCCCCAAAATTGTGGTATCCGCCAGAAACTTCAATTTCTATGGGTAATTCAGTATAAAACTCTTTGGGAATTTCCTGCTGCCAGTTTAACAACTTGAATGTCAGGCCCGAGGTAGTGCCCACGTAAGTAATGTCGTCGAGTAAGCCTGGGGTCTCGTTACTCGTAGGCAAAGAACGAAGCATAGTCGAGAAGTCAGCTTCTATTTGTTTGAGTTGCTCTTTGTACGCGTTTAAGTTAACGGCGATACGATATTTTGCCTGAAACTGCAATTTCAGCTCCTGCTCTTCAATTTCAGCCTGATCTAAAACTGGCAGCTTGGGTTTAACAATAAACCAGTAGCCCAACGCTCCTACTACAATTATGACAAACAAGGCGACAACAATTTTCACTTCTTTTGACCAAATTGCCACCTGGTCAAAATCGAGTTCGTTGAGTTCCTTTAGCTTGCTTACGTCAAAACTCATGGCTTGGCTCCTGTTGGTGCCTGTTCCAGCCTGGGAGATACACTGGGACTAATAAAAAACGTTAACGTAAAATCGCTTACCGCGTCTCGTGCGGATGTATCCGCCTTTATGGAAGAGAGTTCGCCACCCGTGAAAACTTCTGAATTTTCCAAACGACGCATAAAATCAGATAGCCTGTTATTCGAATCACTTAAGCCTTGAATTTCAATACTGTTGCCTCTGCGTTTCATTGACAGGAAAGACACGCCGGCAGGAACAATTTTAGCCAGCTCATCGAAAACAGATGGCGCTACGTTCCGACTAATTTGAAGCTGTTCTATTAGTGCCATGCGCTGTTCGATGGCTTTTTTACTTTCTTTGATTTTTTGGATTTCAGCAATTTGGCTATCAAGAGCCGCTATTTCTCTTTTGAGATAGTTATTGCGGGAGTTTTGATTGTTGATTTGATTGTCGATGGCCTGGCCAATAAGCCAAAACACAGCGCCAACCAGCATGGCGACGCCTAACAAACTGGCCAAATAATTTTGTTTTTGTTGTTGCCGTTGTTTTTCCCGCCAGGGAAGTAAGTTTACATGTGCCATTCGCTAAAACTCCGGCTGGCTAACCCGGCAGCAAGTGCCAGTTGTGGTGCTATTTGATTCAATCTATCTAGATTTAGTTTGGGGTTGATAGTCATGTCTTCAAAAGGGTTAAATACATCAACTTCCATGCCGAGATCCTGTCGAAGCGCTTCTACTAAAGAGGGAATGGTAGCACCGCCGCCGCATAATAATATTCGCTGTGGCCTTTCTGCATGAAGAGTAGAAACGTACATTTGAATGGCGCGGTTTATTTGTTGTTGCAAGTTAGCTGCGAAAATCGGCAGGGTATCTTGTTCCCAATTACCGGGAAGTGAGCCAGCTAGTACTTGTTTTTCAACTTCTTCAGCATCCAGCATATTTATGGCCGCAAGATCCTGCATCAGCATATTTGTGCCAAAGGCGTGTTCCTTTGTATAAATAACTTCTCCGCTCTGCCACACACAAAGTTGCAGCAGTGACGCCCCCAAATTGATACAACACACCCGTTCGTCTTCGCTTTCAATGGGGTTAAAATAAAACAACGCATTGCCTAACGCGTAGCCTTCCATATCGACAATTTTAGGCTCAAAGGGAATTTCTCGAACAAGTGTTATACGGCTGTCAACCATGTCTTTGTGGGCTGCGGTAAGTAACACATTGTTTTTACCGGGATGGGATTTACTTGGTCCTAGCTCTTCAAAATCCAGATAAACCTCTTCCAGCGGGTACGGGATCAGGCTGTCAGCTTCTATTTCAATTTGGCCCTCGAGCTCGAAATCTGTTTGATCAGGGTCCATGTGCACGACTTTACTTAAAGCGGATGATCCTGCAACGGCAATAGAGACAGACTTAACTTTTGTTTTTAATACTTTTTTAATTTTTTTCAGAGTGAGACTCACGGCATCGAAATCTTTAATTTCCCGTTCGGCGAAAGCTCGCTTTACAATGGATTCACAGGCATATGCCTGAAGCACGAACCCCTTTGCCGTGCGTTCAATAAGAACAGCTTTTATTTGACGCGTACCTATGTCGAGGCCCACAATAGGCGGTAACTTTTTCTTAAACAGCGATTTCATCTGTAGACGTCCGAATCTCGAAAATTAATGCTCTAAAGTAGAATGTATCGTAAAACATTTAAACTGTATGGTTCTATTACCGGTACATAGGTATAATTTTTTCGGCCTAACTGACACAACACTCTGGGTAATTGTAACCTCGTGAAGTATATTAAACCCCTATTTTTACTGATAATTATAGGCGGCGTTCTTGGAATTGCCGCACTAACTGGTATTTATTTTTATATCAAATCTGACCTGCCTAGCGTCACTGTCCTGAAGGACGTTCGTTTGCAGACACCTATGAGAATTTATACTCAAGACGGAAAATTGATTTCTCAATATGGAGTTAAACGGCGAATTCCAGTAAAACTTGAGGATGTACCGGAAAAATTAATCGAAGCTGTCATCGCTACTGAAGACAGCCGTTTTTATGATCATCACGGAATCGACCCCATCGGCGTTGTAAGAGCGGCAATAAACCTGGTGATCACGGGGGAGAAGCAACAGGGTGCCAGTACATTAACGATGCAGTTAGCCAGGGGCTTTTTTCTAACCAGGGACAAAACCTTCATTCGAAAAATTAAAGAAGTGTTCATTGCGATTCATATGGAACAGGAATTGTCGAAAGAGGAAATTCTCGAACTTTATCTGAATAAAATTGAATTGGGTCACCGGGCTTTCGGATTTGGTGCCGCAGCGCAAGTCTATTACGGTAAGAACTTAAAGGATCTCACCCTGGCGCAATTAGCGACGATTGCCGGGTTACCGCAGGCGCCATCTGTACTTAATCCTGTTAGCCGGCCCGAGCGCTCGGTGGAGCGCAGGCGCATCGTTTTATTGCGTATGCTTGATGAAGGCTTCATAACCAAATCTGAATTTGACGAAGCTGTTTCTGCGCCGGTGACCGCCAGAAAACACGGCGCTGAAATTGATGTGGATGCGCCTTATCTCGCAGATTATATTTATAATGAAATGGTTGAGTTGTATGGCAAAGAAGAAGCAGAAACCGGTGGATATCAGGTTTATGCTACCGCACCTGCAGAAACTCAACTGGCTGCCCAACATGCGGTAGTGCGCAACCTCCATGATTATGACGAGCGACACGGCTATCGAGGGCCGGTAACGTGGTTGTGGAATCGTCCTGAAGAGGCAAAGACAGCATCTGATATCCCGCAAATTGAATCAAAACCAAAGGGCGACTGGACACTCGATGAAATCACATCCACCCTGGATAGTATTCCTCATTTCCATCCTCTGGTGCCGGCCGTTGTCACAGAAATTGAAGAAAAGTCAGCAAAGGTATTAGACCTTAATGGGCAATCAATAGCACTTACCTGGGAAGGTTTAGACTGGGCCCGACCTTACATCACTGATTCACGGCAGGGTAAAGAACCTGCTGTGACAAGTGACATATTATCGCCAGGGGCAGTGGTGTACATCCGCAAAGAAGACGATTTATGGAAGTTGTCACAGATACCTGCTGTAAGCGGGGCTCTCGTCGCCCTTAACCCTCATAATGGTGCAGTACAGGCTGTGGTGGGCGGCTACAGTTTTTACCAGAGTCAATTCAACCGGGCGACCCAGGCAAAACGTCAGGTTGGTTCGAATATCAAACCCTTTATATATTCTGCCGCTTTAGAAAATGGCTACACACTGGCATCAGTAATCAATGATGCGCCGATTAATCAGTGGGATGCATCGACAGGAGTAGCCTGGCGTCCGCAAAATTCGCCTCCTGAATACGATGGACCTATTCGTATGCGGGTGGCGTTGGGCAAATCCAAAAACGTGGTTTCTGTGCGCTTAATGCGCGGCGTGGGGTTACAAAGAGCCAGAGAACATTTGGCAAAATTTGGTTTTGACCCTGATGAGATCCCTAATGACGAAACGGTTTCTTTAGGCTCAGGCTCACACACACCCCTTGAAGTTGTTAGGGCGACATCGGTGATCGCCAACGGCGGCTTTCTCGTCACGCCGTATTTCATTGACCGGGTGGAAAACGAGCTGGGTGAAGTGCTGTGGAAAACAGAACCAACCTGGGCATGTGACCCTTGCCACGACGAAGAAGGCAATGTCATTGAACATGAGGAAAACCTTGAAGCGTTACTTGAAGTGCAGTTGAATAAAGAAGGTGGTCTGGCTGCCGCTATTCCGAGTAACGGGGCTGACTCACCAGAAAAGCGTTCAGCACCTCAGGTTATTAGTGCAGAAAATGCATTTCTTGTTGCTGATATGATGAGAACTGGCGTGCGCGCAAATGGCAGTTGGAACAAGAAAACTTATTGGATGGGAACCGGTTGGCGGGCCCGTAATATTTTACAACGAGACGATTTGTCTGGGAAAACCGGTACTACTAATGATGCCCGGGATACGTGGTTCAGCGGATTTCATAGGGATATCATCGCAACTGCTTGGGTCGGATTTGACGACATGAATCGAAATTTGGGCAGAGCTACCCGAAATCAAAACCTGATAAACCGCAATCCGGAAAAATTCAATTGGTTTGGAAATGCTATGATTGGCGGTGAAGATGGTGCGAAAGCTGCTGAGCCTGCGTGGATCAGGTTTATGCAAAAAATGCTGGATGGTGTTGCTGAACAGCCTATGTCGATTCCCGACGGAGTGGTACGAGTTCGTATAGATCGAACCACAGGGAAGTTGACCAGACGCACAGACCATACGACACTATTCGAATACTTTAAGCAGGGCACTGAACCGAAGGTATTCGTACTCGAAGATGAAGTGGTTGACCCAGCTCAAGGTGACGAAAATTCAGCGCCCGAGCCAGAGGAAATTTTTTAGGCGAGAACTTTCTTTAGTCGGGCTAAATTGCTAACAATAAATCGGAAAAACAATGTCAGACGAGTCAAACCGATATCTATATATACCCCACGCTGGCCCATCATTACTGGAAACGCCCTTGTTAAACAAGGGCAGTGCCTTTACGGCCATGGAACGTGCGTCGTTTAATCTCACAGGCTTGTTACCGCCTAGGTATGAGTCTATTGAGGAGCAGGTTGAACGGGCTTTTTTACAATACAGTTCTTTTGACGATGCGCTGAATAAGCACATTTATTTACGTGCTATTCAGGATAACAATGAAACCTTGTTTTATCGCCTCATTCAGTCTCACATTGAAGAGATGATGCCCATTATTTACACGCCTACCGTAGGCGATGCCTGTGAACAATTTTCCGACATTTACCGCAGTTCACGGGGATTGTTTGTGTCCTGGGAAGAGCGTCATCAGTTGGATGATATTGTTCGCAATGCCACTAAACGCAAGGTCAAAGTCATTGTCGTTACTGATGGAGAACGAATTTTAGGCCTGGGTGATCAGGGTATAGGAGGGATGGGGATTCCAATCGGAAAGCTGTCACTGTATACCGCTTGTGGAGGTATTAGCCCTGCTTATACATTACCGGTAATGCTCGATGTCGGCACCAACAACGAAAAATTGCTTAATGACCCAATGTACATGGGGGCCAGACACCCTCGCATCGGGCAGGAAGACTACGACGAATTCGTAGATATGTTTATTAAAGCGGTGAAGAAGCGCTGGCCTGAGGTAATGATTCAGTTTGAAGATTTTGCCCAACCTAATGCCATGCCATTACTTAAACGGTACCGCAACGAAATTTGTTGTTTTAACGACGATATTCAGGGCACAGCAGCGGTTACATTGGGTACTATTCTGGCAGCATGTCGCACCACGCAACGCAAGCTGTCGGAAATGAAAGTGGTATTTGTTGGCGCGGGCTCTGCGGGGTGTGGTATCGCAGAAATGCTCATCCAACAAATGGTCTCAGAAGGGCTTTCTGACGCTCAGGCTCGCCAACAAGTGTTTATGATTGATCGCTTCGGTCTGGTAACGGAGGGAATGGAAGGACTGCGTGATTTCCAGCAGAAGTTACAACAAACCAAGCAGCACATTGAAAATTGGAGCTTTTCTGGCGATTACCCATCACTGTTGGATGTAATGCACTGTGCTAAACCTGATGTTCTCATAGGTGTATCCGGGCAGCCCGGGCTATTTACGGAGCAGGTTGTCCGGGCAATGAAGGCCAATTGTGAATTACCCATCATCTTTCCACTAAGTAATCCGTCTCGTCAGGTTGAAGCCCGCCCTGAACAAGTTATCGAGTGGACAGAAGGCGAAGTGGTAATCGCTACCGGCAGCCCTTTTAAGCCAGTTGAATACAATGGGAAGCGCCTTCCCATCGCACAGTGTAACAACAGTTATATTTTCCCCGGTATCGGTCTGGGTGTGATTGCCAGCAAAGCTAAACTCATAAGTGATGAAATGTTGATGGCGGCAAGTAACGCGTTAGCCGAAGCATCTCCCTTAGCAAATACTCAGCAAGGTGGTTTGTTACCACCGCTGACTCAAATTGCATCACTGAGCAGAGACATAGCTTTCGCAGTAGCTAAAGTTGCCATGGCACAGGACCTGGCACTTGAAATGTCAGATGAAGCATTAAAAATTAGTATTGATAAGAACTTCTGGCAAGCTGAGTATCGTCCGTATAAGCGTGTGAGCATATAAACTATAGTATCTCACGATGTCTGGCCGTGCCTTGGCACGGCTTTTTTATTTTAGTATGTGCTCAATAGCCTTGAGTTCTTCGTCGCTGAAATGAGTATTACTTAACCCCATAACGTTTTGCTTAAGTTGCTCTGCACTGCTTACTCCCACCAACACTGAAGACACGCGCCGGTCTTTTAAGAGCCACGCTATGGCCATGTCACTCAACGACTGTCCTCTTGCCAGGGCGATTTCATTTAATGATTTAATCCTAGGCAGTTGTTGTTCTACGGTTTCTCTTTGCAGGTAAGTCATAGGGCTGTGAGCTCGGCTCCGTTCTGGGATGCCGTCGATATATTTATTGGTTAACATACCCTGTGCAAGCGGACTAAATGCAATACAGCCAACCCCCTTTTGCGCTAATGTATCTAGTAGATCATCTTCAATCCAGCGATCGAACATAGAGTACCGGGCTTGATGAATTAAACAGGGTGTTCCCAGTGAATCTAAGATTTCTATCGCTTCAGCTGCCATTTCGGCAGGGTAGTTAGATATACCTACATATAGGGCTCTGCCAGAACGCACAATATAATCCAGCGCACACATGGTCTCATACAATGGCGTTTCTGGGTCTGGACGGTGGTGATAGAAAAGATCTACGTAATCAAGTTTCATGCGTTTGAGACTTTGATCCAGACTGTTTATCAGGTACTTTCGAGAGCCAAAATTCCCAAAAGGGCCTGGCCACATGTCATAACCAGCCTTACTTGATATAAATAATTCATCTCTGTAGGGACCGAAATCTGTATTGAATAAGCGGCCAAAGTTCGTTTCTGCAGCGCCATAAGGCGGGCCGTAATTGTTGGCAAGATCGAAATGTACCACGCCTAAATCAAATGCGGTGCGAAGAATGTCCTGCCCTTTTAACAAGTTATCAGCGTGACCAAAATTGTGCCACAGGCCCAATGAGATGAGAGGTAGCGAAATACCGCTGTTTCCGCAGCGTTTATATACCATTTTCTCGTAGCGGTTCGGGTCAGGTGTATAAAGGTGATAGCCGGATTTGTCGTTAATTTTCATAAATAATTACCTGGTGACAGCTGAGAACACATTGAGGCATAGGAGCTCATCATACTGTGGCACCTTAATGCAAGTATTCCATGGCTATCAGTTAAAGCAAAAGATGAAGTGCCGAGAAATAGCGTTACCGTCGGTATATGGGTACATGCAAATACCAAGAGCAGTTGAAGCTTCTTAAAATTTACCTGCATATTGTTCAATTAATCATCAATTTGTGCGGTAAAACGATTGTTGTCCGTTATTTTTTTCTTAATCCCTCTTAATTCGAAAGGCAGAAGCGCTGAAGCAGAGATATCTGTATCGCGCGTCTTCGTCTGGCTACGCCTCAGGCTCTCGCTAGGGGTTAAGATAAATGTGAATTTTCATAAGGTATTGAAATTATTGCTATAAGTCGAAGTGGTATATTCTTTGAAATAGCTATTATATACGAAGGTGTTGATTATTGTTTGCGTTTTTACTGTCAAAGAAAGTTATGTTGAACACAACACCGTCAGCACAATTAGCTTTGACGAGCCTGTTTGCGGACAAGGGAATGTCCGCTCTTTTATTCCACATATGAAATGAAAGATGATTAGAAAGTGAATGTCTGTTGCGCATCCGTTGCAGCGTTGATAACGTTTCCCGTTTGTAACGCACTTTGTCTTTTTATCTATGACGCTCCCAGAATTTGATGGTGTTCAGGCACTGGGCTTTCTCAGTTTCGCACTTGGTATCGCCTGTTTTTACCAACGAGATGATCGGCGCCTAAAAATTTTGTTGGTCATCATGAATATCAATAACGCAATACATTTTTATTTCTTGAATGCGATGACGGCCGCAGCAGGGGCGATACTGGCAGTCTTGCGTACGGGGGTCTCCCTGAAGACAAATTCCAAACAGGTGGCTTTTTTCTTCATTGTCGTAGCATTTACATGGGGCGTATTCCTCGCAGAACAGTGGGAGGATATGTTTCCAATCTTGGGGAGCTGTGTCGGAACTTACGCAGTATTTTGTCTGCATGGCATCACCATGCGCATTGGATTTATCGTAGGCGCACTTTGTTGGTTAACCAATAATGTACTGGTGGGTTCAATGGGTACTGCATTGCTGGAAGCCACACTTATTTTAGTGAACCTGGTGACGATCTGGAAATTAAGATATCGGCCTGGTACTACTTCGTAAAACAAACTTGTCTACTTTGTCGTGTGCCATAACCGGCACACGACAAAGTAGACTGCATCACCCCGCAAAACACATCAGGTAAGTGCAAGCGTGAATATCTTCGAATTGCGCTGAAAGTTGTAAAGCTCTTTTTTCGCCTGTGGAAGCTCGCTTAAATCAGACGGACGGAAACCATGCTCTAAAAACCAGTGTGCTGTTAGTGTTGTTAATACAAACAGTGTGTGAATGCCCGCATCTAATGCCCGGCGTTTCACTTCATCCAGAATGCGTTCTGCGCGGCTTTTGCCCCGATAATCAGGGTGAGTAACCACACAGGCCAACTCTGCTTTTCCTTCGTCTGGATAAAGAAACAGAGCTGCGCAGGCTATTATCATCCCATCGCGAACAATGATAATGAACTGATTGATTTCATTTTCTAGACGTTCACGAGAGCGCTTTACTAATGCACCACTTTCTTCAAGAGGTTTTATCAAATTGATGATGCCGCCCACGTCTTCGATGGTCGCACCCCGCAGCTGTTCGTAGTGATGCTCCAGTACCAAAGAGCCGGCGCCATCACGAGTGAAAAGTTCCTGCAGTAACGCGCCGTCGGTTTCATAACTGATGCAATGCGCGCGAGGTACGCCGGCTGCAACACTGGTTGTCAGGGCGCTAAGTACGGTATTTTCTGTCTGTATTTGTTCTTCAAATATCAACTGTTCTAACTGTGGGCGTTCGATGGTGCGCAGTAGCTTACCATCGTTGTGGCGAATGCCGTCGTCCTTTGAGAAAACAATTATTTTATCTGCTTTCAGTGCGATGGCAGCCTGTGTTGCCACATCCTCATGGGACAAGTTGAATACTTCGCCCGTGGTGGAATAACCCATGGGCGAAAGCAATACAATAGAGCCATCGTTCAAGTGATCGCTTATACCCGTAGTATCGATGCGGCGAACCAGTCCGGTACTTTCAAAGTCGACGCCACCGCGCACCCCCATGGGTTTGGCAACGACGAGATTTCCGGTACATACCCGAATTTGTGCACCGTGCATGGGAGAATTGGGTAAACCCATTGTGAGAAGCGCTTCAACGTGACTTCGCACTGAGCCCGCGGCGTCTTTGACACATTCCAGCGTTTGTCTGTCGGTAATGCGCACACCATCCTGGAAACGGCTTTCAATACCGCGCAAACCCACGCGCTCGTCAATTTGTGGCCTTGCGCCATGGACAAGCACTAATCGCACACCTAAGCTGGCAAGCAAGGCGATATCGTGAATAATGTTGGCAAAGTTATTTTGCTCTATGGCTTCACCGCCAAACATCAGCACAAAGGTTTTTCCTCTGTGTGCGTTAATGTACGGCAAAGAGCTTCTAAACAGCTTTATACCGTCATGATGAGCTAACACCATTACTGTATTACTCCAGCTTGTCCAGATTCTCCAGTTCCTGATACAGTGCTTTAGTCACTGTTTCATGACTGGTTCCACCTAAAATATTGCGTTGATTAACGCCATATTCCAGTTGCAGGACCGGATATACATCGTCGCCAATAACGTCGCAGATGGCTTGTAAATCAGCCAGCGGCAGATCTTCTATGGCGCAGCCCTTGTCGATGGCTGCCAGCACTACTTTACCGGCGATATCGTGACCAGTACGGAAAGGAATGCCTTTCCCAACAAGGTAGTCGGCCAACTCTGTGGCGTTGGCAAAGCCTTGTGTCGCTGCTTCACGGCATCGCTCTTCATTAAGCGAGAGTGAATCAAGTACTTCCACTGCAATACACAAACAAATATGCCATTGGTTGACGGTATCAATAGCGCCTTCTTTGTCTTCCTGCATATCCTTGTTGTATGCGAGCGGTAGGCCTTTCATAGTGACCAGCAGCCCCTGAAGGCTGCCAAATACGCGGCCGCATTTGCCACGCATTAATTCCAGCGCGTCCGGGTTCTTCTTCTGAGGCATCAGTGAGGAACCCGACGTTACAGCATCGCCTAATTGTAGAAAGCCAGCTTCGCCGGAGTTATAGAAGATAAGATCTTCTGCCATGCGTGAAATGTGCATCATACTGGTAGATGCACAAAACAGTAGTTCCAGCACAAAATCCCGATCTGACACTGCATCTAAGCTGTTGAGACAGGGAGAATCGAAACCTAACTCTTCAGCCAATGTTTCACGATCTACCGGATAAGTCGTGCCAGCCAGAGCACCAGAGCCTAACGGACACTGATTCATGCGTTTCTTGAGGTCTCGCATACGGTCGAGATCTCGTTTAAACATTTCAACATAGGCCAGACACCAGTGTGCGAAATGAATGGGTTGTGCCCGTTGTAAATGGGTGTACCCGGGAATAATGGCCTGCTGGTGGCGGCTAGCAGTGTTAAGCAGAGATCGAATTAACGCTTTTAAGTCAGCTTTTAATGAATCAACATGCTCGCGTACCCATAAACGAAAATCTGTAGCGACCTGATCGTTACGACTGCGGCCAGTGTGCAGTTTACGACCAATATCACCAAGTTTGTCGATGAGTGCAGCTTCAACAAAGCTGTGAATGTCTTCTTCTTCACTGGCGTCAAAATCCAGTTCGCCGTTTTCCGCTTGAGCTTTGAGTTCAAGCAAAGCTGATTCCAGCTTTGCCTGTTCGTCTTCTGTCAACACGCCGGCTTTTTTAAGTCCGCGAGACCAAATAATGGACCCCTGCAAATCCTGCGTTGCCATTACCCGATCGAAGGGCAGGGAGTCATTTACCTGCCTGAACATATTACTACTACCTGCCGCGAAACGGCCGCCCCACAATGCCATGATATTCTCCTGTGACTACTGCTTTTTCAGCGCTTCAATGCGGCTGGACAAGCTGAACAGGCGAATAAAGCCTTCAGCATGACTCTGGTCGTATACATCGTCTGCACCAAAAGTCGCGAAGTCTTCTGAATACAGGCTGTTAGGTGAACGACGTTGGGTGACAGTAGCCTGACCTTTGTAAAGTTTCACAACAATGTCGCCGGTCACGCGTTTTGCGAATGATGCAGCACCTGCGAGCAGTGCATCGTTTAAAGGCGTAAACCAACGGCCATCATACATAACGTGAGAATATTCAAGGCCAATTTGCTCACGGTATTTAAAGGAAGCTTTGTCTAAAACCATGGTTTCAAGCGCTTTATACGCCTTTAGCAAAACAGTGCCGCCCGGTGTTTCGTAACATCCGCGGGATTTCATACCCACAAGGCGGTTTTCTACAATGTCAATGCGTCCAACGCCATGGGCCGCTGCAATGGTGTTTAATTTAACCAATGCCTGGTAAGGAGACAGGGCTTCATCATTTACTTTGGTCAGTTTGCCTTCTTCGAAAGACAGGGTCACGCGCTCAGCTTCATTTGGCGCATCTTCCGGGTCGACCGTAAGGGTCCATACCCCTTTAGTCGGCTCTTGCCATGGATCTTCAAGCTCGCCACCTTCATGAGAAATATGCCATGCGTTTGCGTCACGGCTGTAAATTTTGGTCGCTGATGCCGTAGTAGGAATATTTCGCTCTGCCAGGTACGCCAGCAAATCTTCACGGGATACCATGTCCCATTCACGCCATGGCGCAATTACGTGAAGCTCAGGTGCCAGGGCTGCGAAAGTACTTTCAAAGCGGACCTGGTCGTTTCCTTTACCCGTACATCCGTGGCACAACGCGTCTGCACCAACTTTACGCGCTACTTCCACCTGGGCCTTAGCAATTACCGGACGCGCCATTGACGTACCCAACAGATATTCGCCTTCGTAAACCGCACCCGTGGTGATAGTAGGGAAAATGTATTCGCTAACAAACTCTTCTTTAAGGTCGACGATGTAGCATTCACTTGCACCTGAAGCGATGGCTTTTTCGTGCAAGCCTTCAAGCTCTTCTTCGCCCTGACCAACGTCAGCTGCAAAAGCAACAACTTCACAATCATAGTTTTCTTTAAGCCATGGAATGATGGCCGAGGTATCAAGCCCGCCTGAATAAGCGAGCACTACTTTGTTAATTTTTTTCATTAAAGCTGTCCTCTTAGGAACCGAGTAATTTAGTTAATATGGCGTTTTGTGCATGCATTCTGTTCTCCGCTTCTTGCATCAGCAGTGATTTGTCACTGTCGATGAGCGAGCCGGTAATTTCCAGATCTCTGTGAGCTGGCTGACAATGCATGACATATTTAGCACCGGTCTTTTCCATCAGGGCTTCATTGACCTGATAGGGCATAAACTTGTCTTTTATGGCTTCCAATGGCGTATCGTCTCCCATGGAGAGCCATGTGTCTGCATAAAGTACATCCGCGCCAATAGCAGCGTCAATATCGTTGCTTTGCACAATCTTTACACCAGTATGTGCTGCGATTTCCTGTGCTTGGGCAACGATAGTTGGGTCGGCTTCATGGCCAGCAGGCGTAACAACGACCTGATGACAGCCCAACAATGCACCGACAATGAGCAATGAGTGGGTAACATTGTTACCGTCGCCAATGTAAGCCATGGTGAGGCCTTCAGTCTTCCCAAATGCTTCGAACATCGTTAAATAATCGGCAAGTCCCTGACACGGATGATATTTATCACAAAGCGCATTAACCACAGGAACGTTTGCTGCATCGGCGAATTGCTCCAGGGTTTCATGAGAAAATACTCTGGCAACGATGGCATCTGCCCAACAAGCAAGATTTGCAGCCGTATCTACGTTATCTTCACGGCCGGCCAATTTTCCGCTTTGTGCGTCGAGATAGACCATATGACCACCGAGCTTGTTGATCCCGATATCAAAACTCACCCGGGTGCGAAGTGATGGTTTCTCAAATAATGCAACGATAGACTTACCCGCCAGTACCTGATTATAAGCTGCGGGAGTTTGTTTAATCGTAACGGCTAGCTCCAATAGAGATTTAACCTCTTCGGGAGACCAGCTTGCAAATGTCAGTAAATCCTGTTTCATTCTATTCTCCTAAAGATACGCTAAGGTGCGATGCGCGTACCTGTGTCCTGATTCAATATGGCGCTTATGTCATCACTCCAACTGGCAATGGTTACCGGGCGGCCAAGTGAGCTGGCTGCTAACAAGGCTGCATCGGTTTTGACCTTCATGCCATCAGTGATAACACCTTCAGCCACCAGGGCGTTAATTTGATACTGATTAAGACTGCTGAGTAGCTTTTTCTGTGCGTCAAGAACGCCTTTTACGTTAGATAGCAGTAACAGTTCACCGTTGACCAGTTGTGCAACAACGGTAGCAGCCTGATCGGCGTTGATATTCAGTAAGCGCCCATGATTGTTTGCGCCAATTGAGCTCACCACCGGTAACAGTTTTTGCTCGATAATACTGTTTATCAGAGCTGGGCTTCCAGGGGCTGGCACACCCACTGCTCCGTACTTTTCGTCGAGCACTTCGCACGTTACCATATTGCCATCTAGCAGGGACAGTCCAACTGGTGTCACTTCCGCTTTAATTGAGAGTGCACATAATGCTTTGTTTGCACTACCAGCCAGCGTACCGCAAATATAGGGCATGTGTTCGTCAGGCGTGACACGCAGCCCATCAATTTTTCGACTAGGCAGATTCAATGCTGCCATAAGCGTTTCGACCAGCGGCCCGCCACCATGAACCAGAATAACCGGCCGTTGCGCCATGACGTGCTTAACAGAAGCGAGAAGTTTCAGGGCTGCGGCTTCATCTTCAAGTAATGCGCCGCCCACTTTTATTACAATCGGAGGCAGGTTCATGCTGTTAACAACCCCGCTGATACAGGAAATCCGCTTATCAGGTTTGCACATTGCACAGCCTGAGATGCCGCGCCTTTAAGGGTATTGTCGATGGCGCTGGTGATCACTGCATATCCGGATGTTTCATCGAATTTCCAGTGTAAATCTACGAAAGGCGTGTTAACGACGTCATCTACTTTAGGAAATGTGTCGCGCAGCCGAACCAAGGGTTTATTTACATAAGCCTTGTAATAAGCGTCATTAAGTTGGGCTGCTGTGGTTCCAGCTTTAACTTTCACTGTAATGGTAGCAAGTATACCGCGCTTGAAGTTGCCGAGGTGTGGAGTGAAGATAACGCCAGTACCTAACCAAGCTTCGATTTCAGGGGTATGTCGATGCCCTAATACGCCATAAGCCTGCAAGCTTACTTCACAAAAGCTGTTTGCCAACGCTGCCTTTCTACCTGCACCACTCACGCCAGAAACGGCATTGATGATGGGCCGCATACCATTATCTAAAAGGTCGCTCGATACAAGAGGTTTCAACGCACTGAGCGCGGCAGTGGGATAACAGCCTGGTACAGCGACAATATGAGCTGCAGCTATGTCGTCCGCATACCATTCGGCTAACCCATATACTGCTTGCGCAAGACTGTCAGTGGCGGTATGAGGAAAACCATAAAATTGCTCAAATACTGATGCATCTTTAATTCTAAACGCCCCGGATAAATCAAGAATTTTAGCCTTACCACTACTCAGTATTGGCATCCAGTCATGGCTGGCTTCGTGGGGGGTGGCTAAAAACACTAGATCCATGGTGTTTGCCAGTTCACCCAATGAACCGTCCTGCATGGGTGTGAGTGTGTAATCAGCTAAATGGGCATACTGACCATGAAGTGATGCCAGGGATTTATTCGCATCGGCGCTTTTTTCCGAAACGTAGGTACCTGCCAATTCCATAGTCGGATGACGGTGAACTAAATCAACGAGTTGAGCCCCGGTGTAACCACTGGCTCCGATAATTGATACTTTTAACATAGTGGGATTAATTACTTAAAAAACGAAAAAAATCACTTTCTACCTTTGTACACGAATGAAAGGGATACTGGTTTTCACTCGCGTCGCGTACAAAGGTAAAAAGTGTGCTACTGCAAACGCACACCCATACCAAATCGTCGGCATGGAATATACGATGTGTAGCCAGCCAGGGGAGAGCTAAACTGTTTTACCTTAACAACCTGCTGGTCGGGCCTGCTGGTTGATTGAATCATGAGATTTTCCTGTCAAATTCTCCGTCTTCAACGAAAGAAAACAGCGCAGAGGCTGACTTTTAATAGCTATCGTTTTTGCAGAGATTACTAAACCGTGGGCTATAATACCTATTTAGAATAATTATTCAATATTTATGTATAATTATTTTATCTGGTCGTAGCACTTTTATTGATCCTATTTAGTTAATCGATAAACTGTGACAAAGCGTTGACAGTTAGCGTACTATTTGTGCAATGCCCGAAGATTAGTGAGCAGTTTTTGGCAATTCTAAGCGGTTTTCACCTAAGCCTAGCCGAGCATACAGTTTACGTTTGGAATACATATCGAGGCGTTGAGTTATACAAGCACTATTTAAGGACACAAAATGAATAAAAAAACAATCGCACTGGTAGCTCATGATCATAAAAAGCCAGAGCTTCTGGCATGGGTAAAAAAGCATCTCGAAGGGTTAAAACAATGCAATCTTGTGGCAACGGGAACCACGGGTGGGCTCATTGCAGACAATACCGGGTTAGAGGTGAAGCGTTATAAAAGCGGCCCATTAGGTGGCGATCAACAAATCGGTGCGCTAATCGCAGAAGGACAACTCGACGGTTTGTTTTTCTTTTGGGACCCGCTAAATCCTGCACCTCATGATCCAGACGTCAAGGCATTGCTCAGGTTGTGCTCGGTGTGGAATGTTCCTGTGGCGTGTACGTCAGCCACTGCTGATTTAGTCATTACATCGCCGTTGTTTTTCTCTGCTGATTACTCTCCCTTTAAACCCGAATATTAAATACAAAAACAGCCCTGGTTTGGGCTGTTTTGTTTTATCGAGGTAACTCTTTAGTAACACTAGCTGTGTGGATGACGTCCCTTGCCCGGTCCATGAAAAGGCCGATTGTCTTTAAGAGTTTCAATTTGTTCCTCACTAAGCAGGGCCACAATACTGGCATGCATCTGCGCGCGCTCTACAGCGTGTTGAACAAATTGCTGCTGGTGGCTGTCCAACAAAGCAGACAAGGCTTCAGCGTCAAAGGTTGTTTGCCTGATGATAGCCTGTTCTTGCTCTCTAAGGGCTTTCATTTCCTCGTACTCTGCCTCTTTTTGAGGTCGATGAGACGTGAAAATAGCCGCTAGTTGGCTTTCCTGCTCTTCGCTAAGATCAAGCTCAGAAAATGGTCTTGGCAATTCACCTTCTTCTTTCTTAGCAGCCATATGCTCTAGCCGTTCGGCTTTTCTCTCTTCCATTAACTCATCAAGTTGAGAGCGTTGTGCGTCGGTTAGTATCTGCCATGCATTGTGTTTAAGCTCTGCAATGGCCAAACGATGGGTTTTGATTTTTGTCCACTTTTCGCTAGCATGTTGAGCAATTTCGGATTCACTTAGCTCTGCCATGTCAACCTTAGGTTCGCCACGGCGTTTGCCTTTACGATCTCCGTCTTTCTCACTTTTTTGTGCTTCGTGAAAGTCTCTAACCAGTTGTCTTAGGGCCTTTTTCTGATCTTTTTCCAGATCCAATTGTTGCAGCGTGTGCAACAAAGCCCTGCCTTCAGGTGCTTTGTGCTCAGGTTTTGCAATAGCAGCACCAGCTAAAAGAATGCCGCTAATTAATGACGCAATCAGTAGTTTTTTCATCATATCTCTCCACTTAATGAACGTATCGGCTTATAGTGGCTCGTTGCCAGGTAAAGCTGAAAAAACGCGATATGCTTTTTTCATACGTTGAATTAAGTGTATGGGCAAATTTCGAAAATGTGTGACTAGGTACTGTAAAGCTTTCGTAAAAAACGGAGTAATACGTCTTTACAATGGTCTTGTTAGGGTAAACTAAACAGGAGATTACCGTGACAGAGTCCACTTTTCCCAAGTCCATAGTAGGCACTATGGCTCGCTACGGAACGCGAAGCTTTTCCCTATTACCGTCGTCTGGAGGAAATAACATGGTTGCTGGTGCCAAAAGTCAAACCATACTTATTATTGATGATGATCATGAACTGACTGATATGCTCAAAGACTACCTTGAAGGTAGTGGCTACCGCGTTATGGTAGAAAACGACAGTATGAAAGGCCTAAGCTTAGCAACGTCCACAGAGAAGGTAGATTTAATCTTACTGGATGTCATGATGCCGGGAATGGACGGTTTCGACGTGCTTAAAAAACTGCGAATTACCCATTTAACACCTGTGTTGATGCTGACAGCCAGAGGCGATGACTACGACAGAATTTTGGGGCTTGAGTTAGGCGCAGACGATTATCTGCCCAAGCCTTTTAACCACAGGGAACTCGTTGCACGGGTAAAAGCAATATTTCGTCGTCTGGATTTAAGCAGCCAGTCGAGACATCAGCAAGACTTGACCGTCAATGGCATTGAGCTGAGTAATGCCAGACAATCGGCTATGTGTCATGGTCAGCCTCTCACGCTGACAAACACAGAGTTCTCCATACTCCAACTTCTCATGGTAAATGCCGGAGAGCGGGTTACTAAAGAAGACATCAGTCAAAACGTGCTAGGCAAACCACTTCAGGCATTTGATCGCAGTATAGATATGCACGTGAGTAATTTGCGCAAAAAGTTGGCCGAAACTACATCTGAGGACAAAATAAAAACTATCAGGGGGGCAGGGTATCTGCTCAGATTATCATCATGAAGTGGTTTGATAAAGTTAACCCAGCCAGACGAATGGTAGGTCGGCTATTCCTATGGTTCTGGATTACCTTTATTGCCACTGCAACCATCACCTTCTACGCCGTTCGCTTCTTTTCAGACGAGATGGTAATTGAGACACCAACAGAGCAAGAAGCAAGCGCATTGCAACGCGGTGTGAGCACGTTGAAACGGGTGAGTCGTGAAGAAGCTCAACCATTGAGACGATTGTTGAATCGCGTTGACCGTATTTCCCGACACATGATAATTGTTGTCGATCTGAAAACTGGGCAGGTGATTCGCGGTGGCGGGCCGCCAATGCCGCTAATGGAGCGCCGGAGTTTTTTACAGCTAGCGTATGAGGATGAACCCCTTACCCTGAAACAGGGTGGTTTCCGCGCTGTTGGACCGATGAAAGTGTCGATAAAAGATACCGAATACGCTGTTTTTGTGGGTTTTCCCGCTGGCCCACCAAATACCCAGCGCCCCATCGTTTACTTTATGGTAACGGCACTTTTGGTCACGGTACTATTGTCCTATTTGTTCGCTCGCTCTTTAGTTAAGCCCATTGATCATATCCAGGAAGCGAGCAGAAAACTTGCGTCAGGAGACTGGCAAGCCCGGGTTGAAAAGCCGGCATTGAGAAAAGATGAGTTAGGCCATTTGGCGAGAGACTTCAACAGTATGGCTGCACAACTAGAAAAGTTGTGGCAAGCTCAACAGCGCTTACTGGCTGATATTTCTCATGAATTGCGCTCACCTTTAGCCCGTTTGCAAATGGCGGTTGGCTTAGCCCATCAGAAGGGAGTAGATACTCAGTCACTAGAAAGGATTGAGCGGGAAGCAGAGCGAATGGAAGCGTTGATAAGCCAGCTTTTGCAGCTTACACGAGCCGGAGCAGGTAAACCTGAAATACGCCCTTTTAACATAAAGACCCTATTGGACGGGATTGTATCTGACGCCAGGTTCGAGGCCGAGAATCTCAATAAGCAGTTAGTTGTTGGTACAATCCCAGATGAAGCCGTGCCAGTGAATGCCACACTCATTAGTCGCGCTGTCGAAAATGTAGTGCGCAATGCATTGAGGTACGCTGAACTGAAAGTAGCACTGTACGTTGAAACAGAAGAACAGTATTGGAAGATTACGGTCGACGATGATGGACCGGGGTTGTCTGACGATGAATGTGAGGCTATCTTCGCGCCTTTCTATCGCGCCAGCCTGGCACGGGATAGAGAATCCGGAGGTGTAGGACTGGGACTGGCCATTGCAAAAGCCGCAGTGGACCTGCATCATGGCAGTATAATTGCGAATCGAAGCGAACGCGGCGGCTTGCATGTGGAAATCACATTACCACGCAGCTGCAGAGAGTCATGGACTGGAAAATAACATCTGAAACACAGTTGCAGAGTGCGGCCCAAACGATAGATGGGTTCTGGCAAGATTGCGTTGTTACCGGCAGCTTTTCCGGTGTCGATGAGGTGCAGCTTGCGTACGCTTGGTGCGCGCCTGAATCGTCTAGGGGGACGATAGTGATAAGTACTGGCCGTATTGAAGCTTATCTAAAATATAAAGAAGTTATCTACGATTTCTATCGAAATGGTTTTGCGGTATTTATCCATGACCACAGGGGCCAGGGGTTGTCTGAGCGCATGACTGACAATCCACATCACGGGTACGTAACTACCTTTAACGACTATGTGACGGATATGATGCAGTTTATTAACGATATTGTTAGCAAGCTTGCCCCCGAAGGCCCTCGATATCTGATTGCTCACAGCATGGGATGCGCCATCGGGGCACTAACAGCCTTGCTCGCGCCAAGTGCATTTCAGCGTGTGGTTTTCTGTTCACCTATGTTTGGTATCCGGCCTGCTTTACCTGCTTGGATTGAAAAGGCATTGTTGAATGCATCCATGCGTAAATATTCTCGTCTGGGAAAAAACTTCGGTTATTTTTACGGACAGGCAGATTATGCCGCGGTGCCGTTTAGCCAAAATAAACTCACGCAAAGCCCCATTAGGTATCAGGTGTTTCGCAAACTCTATACAGAAACCCCTTCTCTTCAGCTTGGCGGTGTTACATTTAACTGGCTAAAAGCGGCATTGTCAGCAATGGACGATATTGAACAACGAATAGGTAACCTCGGTTTACCCTGCCTCGTGCTAAGCGCTGGGGCTGACAAAGTTGTTGATAATCGCAGGCAAAAACGCGTAGCCAAAAAACTGCCAAATGCTACATTTAAAACGATTCCAGGTGCTCGTCACGAGTTGCTCATAGAACGAGATGATATCCGTCGTCCAGTGATGACGCTTCTACTAGACTTCCTCACTCAATACTCCCAGATTACCCGGCAGTAAACTTTTACAATCTGTGGAAAAAATTACACATTCTGAATTAAAAAACTTGGATTGATGCCCTAGCTTATTCGCGTAGAGCTGAACTAAGGCCATGAAGTTACTACTTTTTGATGAATTTTTATTGACAGAACTAAAGTAGGAACGCGTTGTGCAATACCTGTTGATAACTAAAACTGGTTTTCCCTGGACGCTTTGCGTGATTTAACGATGGGAGCCAGTGTTAAATACCGAAGAAAACAGAAAATGCCCGCAGAGGCACTCGCAGCACCGAAAAGGCAGAATGAAATGAAACCAGATAAACAGCTAAAAAACATGAAATTACATGTTGTTGGTGATACGGGGCTAGCCAGTGTTTATGGCCACGCCATGGAAGCCACGTTACCTGTATCCTTGAGCTTGCCAAGTGTACTCCCTTCTTCATCAGCTCAACGCCGTGCACGCCGTTGGCTTGCGCAGCGCAATTCCAACCGTGTTTTGCACCCTCAATAGCGTAGCAATGCACCAATATTAAGCAAAACGCAACTACGGACGCGCGGTACTTGTATCGCGCGGTCTCTGGGCTTATGCTAGCGCGCCAAATAGATAAGCGGTGGCATACATGCTAGACATTATTCTTTTTCAACCGGAGATCCCTCCTAATACAGGAAACATTATTCGGCTTTGTGCAAATACCGGATTCTCGCTCCATCTCATTGAGCCCCTGGGCTTTGAATGGGACGATAAACGCGTTCGTAGAGCTGGCCTTGATTACCACGAATTTGCTGATGTAAAGCGCCACGTTAGTTTGGATGCATACCTTCTAAATGCTTCACCCCAGCGACTTTTTGCCTGCACAACAAAAGGAAAATCATTTCACAGTGATGTGCAGTATCAAAAGGGTGATGCTTTATTATTTGGTCCGGAAACCCGCGGTTTACCAGACGATATTATCCAGTCGTTACCACCGGAGCAACGGGTGCGTATACCCATGTCGCCTGGCAGTCGCAGCATGAATCTTTCAAACGCAGTATCTGTTTTTGTTTATGAAAGTTGGCGACAATTAGGTTACGAAGGTGCCCGTTAAAGTTTCTAACAAAGCTGCCTGCATGTCACTTGGTGAATAAACGCTAACTCCGAAGCGCGACTGGCTCCGTTATCAGTACTCAAAGCCGTTAATTACTCGGCTTTTAAATCTCTTGCAAGTAATGCCAAAGCGGCTTCTTTTGGCGACTTTCCTTCATAGAGAACGGCATAAATTTGTTCGCAAATAGGCATTTCAACGCCGTATTTCCTGGCCAGAATATGTACTTCCTCGGTGTTGCGGTAACCTTCAACAACCTGCCCTATATCCTTAATGGCGGTTTCGACATCTTTACCTTCGCCGAGCGCCAAACCGAAGCGACGGTTACGGGATTGGTTGTCTGTGCACGTTAGCACCAGATCACCAAGGCCGGCCATCCCCATAAACGTTTCAGGCTGTGCGCCAAGCTTCACACCAAGACGGGTTAACTCGGCCAGACCTCTCGTGATCAAGGCGGTTCTGGCGTTTGCGCCAAAGCCCAGACCGTCAGCGAGTCCTGCTCCAATGGCAATCACATTTTTGACCGCTCCACCAAGCTGAACACCGGTGAAATCGGGGTTCTTGTAAACCCTGAAAGAGCGGCTGCAATGTAGTTTTTGGGCAAAGTCATCGATCAGCGCTTGACTGGTAGATGATAAGGATATTGCGGTAGGTAACCCAGCAGCCATTTCTTTGGCAAAGGTGGGACCGGATAAAACCGCAAGGGGGTAGATATCTCCAAGCACGTCCAAAGCGACATCACGCAGCAATCTACCCGTGCCGGGCTCCAGGCCTTTGGTTGCCCAGATCAAACGGTGTTGAGAGGTGAGCATGGGTTTAATGGCAACCAATAAGTCTTTGAATCCGTGACTTGGAACCACTATTAAAATGTCTCTGCTGGCAGCAACAGCGGTAGCTAAGTCAGGCTCTACCTGTAAACTGTCGGGAAATGCTGCGCCCGGTAAATACCGAGCGTTTTCACGCTCACTGGCCAATGCTTGCATGTGAGTGCTATCACGACCCCAAATGAGTGTGGGAATAGCGTTTCTGGCAAGACAAAAGGCAAGGGCGGTGCCGTAAGACCCTGCGCCGAGTACCGATACTGAGCGTGCGTTCATCACTGTTTACGCGTCCAGCTTCTGACCGCCTTCTTCCTGGGCCTGTTGTGCGCGTTTTTGCATATATGCCGCAAAAATAGCGTCAAAGTTAACAGGTGCCAAATTCAGCGGTGGGAATGTACCACGGTTAACCAGGTTGGAAATCGCTTCTCTTGCATAAGGGAAGAGCAGGTTAGGACAATAAGAGCCCAACAAATGCGCTTTTGCCTGGTCTGGCATTTCAGGTGCAACGGCAAAAATACCCGCCTGCTCAACTTCGCACAGGAAAGCAGTTTCTTCGCCAATACTGGCTGTAACAGTTACAGACAGAACAACTTCGAAAGCGTTTTCTGCCATCTTGTCAGTAGAGGTGTCGATATCCAGCTTAATTTCTGGTTTCCATTCCTTTTGGAACACCGCGGGTGCATTTGGTGATTCAAAAGAGATATCCTTTGTATAAATGCGTTGGATATTAAACTGAGGGGCTGCTTGTTGTTGGCCCGCGTCTGCACCGTTAGTGTTTTGATTTTCTTCAGCCATGATTATTTTAGATCCTGTAACGTCGATACTTGCTGGATTGCAATTACTATGAAAATAGAGCGCTACTGAGCCAGTAACGCATCAAGTTTATTTTTTGATTCCAGAGCGAATAAATCATCACATCCGCCCACGTGGGTATCATTGATGAAAATTTGTGGCACGGTATAACCGCCATTGGCGCGCTCTATCATCACTTCGCGCAACTCTGGGTTTACATCGATGGCGATTTCTTTAAATTCGACACCTTTTTGAGACAGCAACGCTTTTGCACGATGACAATACGGGCAGTACCCCTTGGTGTAAATCTCAACTTTGCTCACAAATTTGCTCCTATTACTTTGAAACGGGGAGCCCTGCAGAAGACCAGGCGTTCATGCCGCCCTTGAGTACTTTAACATTGTCAAAGCCCGCTTTTGTCATGGCGCTTGCCACGCCACGTGCAGTATTACCCATTGCACAAACAACAATAATGGGTTTGTCCTTTGCGTTTTCAAGCTTTTTGAAATTTTTCTCCCGCAGTTCTTCAGGTTTAATTTGTCTAGCCCCCAAAATGTGACCAGCTTTAAATTCTTTTTGTGCTCTGGTGTCCAGGACAACAGCGTCTTCTTTATTAATTAATAAGGTCATCTCATGAGTATTTACTTCTTTTACAGAAGAGCCAAGGGCAGAGACATAGCTAAAAATTAACATGCCAACTAAGGCTACCCAGGCGCCAGCCAGTAACATATTATTGCCAGCGAATTCGACGAGCTGTTCCATTTCAAAAAAACCTTTTATATGGTTGGACGAGTAAAAACGACTGCAAAGTATATAGAAAAATAGGTTAGAAACCAGCTTTGACGTATTGGGATATGCGTTAGAATGCTGATGAATCCTCTATCTTGTTGATATATTATGGTGTTAACTCAAGAAATTCCTCATGCTCGCAGTAAAAAGTGCGCACTTACAGTACACGGAACCTATGACATACCACGGTAATCAATTTTGGTACCTGTTTCCTCGCAAATGTGGGCTGGTGCTTATTTGTCTGATAAGTTGCTTGCTATTGCCGGTGTCTGCTGTTGCCCAAGAGCAGGCCGAGGCAAAGCTCGCTGAGCTACAGGCAGAGCTCAAAGCACGTCAGGCCACCCTCGCTGCCAACAAAGCCAATGCTGATGAGCTGGTATATGCGTTGAGACAGTCAGAGCTTGAAATAGCAGAGGTTGCGCGGGCACTGAATGTTACATCTCAGGCACTGGATGATAATCGAGATCAACAGAAAAAGCTGACTGCAGAGCAGTTGGAGTTGAAAAAGGCCATCATTCAACAGCAGGAAACATTAGCAGGTCAGCTCAAAAGTGCCTTTATGGCGGGCAATTTTGATTACGCCAAAATGCTTTTTTATCAGGATGAGGCGAGCACATTCGAGCGCGTGCTGACTTATTATCAATATCTCAGCAAGGCGAGGCTAGCGCAAATAACGCGTTTTAAAAACAACGTGGCCAGACTTGAAACTGTTACCCTGGGGCTGGCACAAAAAGCTGAAGAACTGAACACATTGCTGACAAAACAGAAAAATCAACGAAACGTGCTGGTTACCCGGCAACAAGACCGAAAAAGCACCCTGGCAAAGCTCAATCAAAAAATTGCTTCCGACGCCGCTAAGGTCAACGAGTTAAAACAAAACGAAGCTGCATTAGTCAGTGCTATTGAGGAAGCCAGGCGGCGGGCAGAATTAGCTAATACCGAGTTAGAAGGTCTGTCCGGAGTTAAGGGCAAGCTGATAAAACCAGCGTCAGGCAATGTCAGACGGCTTTTCGGTTCTCGTCGGCAAGGTCAGGTGCGGTGGAAAGGCATTATTATTGAGGGTGCTGAAGGCAGTTCCGTGCGAGCAGTGTCTCATGGTCGAGTACTCTATTCTGACTGGTTAAGAGGGTTTGGCTTGGTCACTATTATCGACCATGGGAAAGGCTATATGAGTGTTTACGGGCATAACCAGGCATTGCTTAAACAGGCTGGTGACACCGTTGTTGACGGAGAAACTATTGCCCTTGTCGGGCAAAGTGGCGGTCAGGTATCGCCGAATCTTTACTTTGAAATTCGCCACAAAGGCAAGGCGCTAAATCCCTCAAGTTGGCTTGATTTGTAGGTGTCTGATGCAACTCTCTGAACTTCCTCGCAAACAACTGGCTTTTTTACCCACTCCATTGTCACCTGTTCCCCGTTTTGCCGCTGCAATTGGCGCCGAAGGTGGCACAATTCTGGTTAAGCGTGATGACTGCACTGGCTTAGCCCACGGTGGAAATAAAACCCGCAAGTTGGAGTTCATTCTCGGTGGCGCACTTGAGAAAGGCGCTACTTCTGTTATTACCGTAGGTGCCTTGCAATCGAATCACGTCAGGCAAACTGCAGCGGCTTGTGCGTCGATGGGGTTAGAGTGTGATGTCGTGTTATCAACGTCGGTACCAAGAACACAGGATGTGTATGTAAAAAATGGCAATATATTGTTGAACGAGTTTCTCGGTGCCACTATTCATCGGGTACCTGATGCAGCGATGCAGCAAAATAAGGTGGCAGAACTCCAAAAGCAAAAAAAGCAACAAGGCAAAAAGCCGTATTTTATTCCCACTGGCGGTTCCAATGCCTTGGGGGCTGTGGGGTATGCCTGTGCGGTGGACGAGTTGGCTCAGCAATGCAAAGCACATCTCAATCGTGGAAGGTGTTTTATTTTTCACGCCAGCGCGAGTGGCGGTACCCAGGCCGGTTTAGTTGTTGGCAACGCGCTGTTAGGAAACCCGTTTAACGTTGTTGGTGTTAACGTGTATAAATCTGATCATGCTGCCGTTCTTAACAATGTTAAAGCTATTGCCGATGAAATGGTGTCGTCTTTTTCTTTGTCTCTGAACGTCCCTCCAGTGTTTACATTGCTACCTGGCTTTCAAGGCGAGGCTTATGGAATACCGTCTCACCAAGGTAATGAAGCGCTTCATTTGATGGCCAGAAAAGAAGGGATTCTTGTTGATCCGGTTTATTCCGCAAAAGCGCTCGCTGCGGTTATTAGTGGTTTTCGAAATAAGGATTTCAGATCCACCGATACGGTAATTTTCCTCCACACAGGTGGGGCCACAGCGCTTCACGCCTACCCAGATGTACTTCTTCCTGTCTAAAAGTTGTGTTTTTGCAAAAAAAAAGCAAAAAACCTTACAACAAACTTCAAATTTCTAAAATCGCTGTTATGCTCGTTATGTATGGATATAAATACTAAATAAATAGCCCAAAAGGGAATACGGGCACTTTACAATTATAATAGGCGTGCGCTTGCTAAAAATTTGTTTACTCAAAAGAACTGACCGTCAGTTGTTTGATTGGTTTGCGTTGTTTTTGAGTGTGTTGTTTACACTCTTCTGTCTACCAGTCACAGCTGCAAGTGTCCAACCAAAAATCGTCTTGATCATAGACGACATCGGACATCGCGACTCTGATCACAGGGCTTTAGACCTGCCCAGAGAAGTGACGTTCTCGATTTTACCTGATGCTCCCCTGACAACTGAATTGTCCGAACTGGCTCATGCCCAGGGGCGGGATATAATGTTACACATGCCCATGGAGTCCTACGACGGACAGGACATGGGGCCTGATGGCCTTAAAGTGGGCATGTACGATACTCAAATGCAGCGATTGTTCGAACAGGCACTCAATAAAGTACCGTATGCCATTGGTGTGAACAATCACATGGGCAGCAGGCTTACTAGTTTAGCCGGTCCTATGCGTTCGTTAATGGCAATGATAAAGCGGCGGGATTTGTTCTTTATCGACAGTCGTACTTCCGTAAAAACTGTTGCAGAAGATGCTGCTCTTCATGCCGGTGTACCTACGGCGCGACGCCACGTATTTTTGGACCATGTACGTACGCATGAAGCCATGGAAAAGCAATATCAGCGGTTGCTGGAATTAGCTAAAAAGCAAGGGGTTGCAGTGGCTATTGCGCACCCCTATCCAATTACATTGCGTTTCTTACGAAAGAAATTACCGGAATTGGATGGGGCAGGGGTTCAGTTGGCATCGGTCAGTGATTTGTTTACACCGGCGCCAGGAACTATGATGGCAAAACAAAATATCGTTGTTCCACCGTTAGTTGCGCCGAATTAGTTTAAAAATTGGCGTTTGACATTTTGCTTTTTTTGCAGGTTGTTATAGTATAACGTCCCTTTTGCGAATGAGCTCAATAATGACGCCGATTGATGACGCTGACAACTCGACGAAATTAGACAAGCTGGGTATATGGATATCCGGCTTGTGTGCATTGCATTGCTTGTCGTTACCTCTTTTGCTACCGCTCATTCCCCTAATAGGGTCTACATTCTTTGCTCAAGTCTGGTTTGAGCGTAGTATTCTCACTATTTCTATGCTTATTGGTGGCGTTGCGCTGACTAATGGCGCTCTGCGCTTTCACGGCCAATTTTACCCTCTTGGGTTGCTGTTTAGTGGTGGACTCATCTATTGGTTTAAAGATATTTTCGGCCATCATTATGAGCCGCTTACCGTTACTATCGGTGCCTTGCTCATCGTAACTGGCCATTGGATTAATATGCGTTTGTGCCGGCAATGTGATTGTTGCCGAAACAGTCTTTTCTCTGCGCACTTTACTAAATAGAAACTTAGCTTATATCGATTAGTGCCCTGGCGCGCTTTGGAAAGTTAGTGAAAATCCCATCTACACCCCAGGCTTTCATTAACAAGATATCCTCTGGCATATCGACGGTATAAACAAACGCCTTGCAGCCTTCTTTGTGAATAGCGTCTACCATGGGTTTATCTATTACGTCCAAAGCGACATTGACTGACCAGGGATTCATCGTTTTTACAAAGGCAGGAATATCGAGTTCGTAACTGGCGGTGAGCAAGCCAATTTTTACGTCTGGCCTTAGCTGGGCGATATGGCGTAGTAGAGGGTGGTTGAAAGACGAAATAATAATATTTTCTGCCGCTATTGTTGCTTGCTTACATGCCTGCTCAAAACAAGAAATCCATGATTCCACATCTTTCACGGCTTTAATCTCAATATTGCAAAGCTTGCCTTCGGGCACAGTGCATAGCGCCTCTTCCAAAAACGGTACTGGTTCGTTTCCTCCCGCATTCAAAGAGCGTAAATATGCCACGGTTGAGTTTTCAATCCGCCCTGTTCCAGACGTTGTGCGCTCAAGATGACGGTCGTGGATGACCATAATTTTGTCTTCTACTTCATAGGTATCAAACTCAACGCCAGTTGCACCGTGATCAAACCCTAAGTCAAAGGCCTGTAGTGTGTTCTCTGGAGCGTTACCGCTAGCGCCTCTATGGGCAAAAATATCCATCTAGTGATTTCTCTTGTGGAGTTTGTGTGCATTTAACGTCTCGTATAAGGACGCGGATGTAACTAAAACCCCGCCTATCAGCGCTTTCCAACCCGGAGACTCCTGCAGTAAAATAATGGCAAGGATTACGCCGTACATAGGTTGCATACATGCAATGAGTGAGAATGTCTTAGCTCGCAAGTAGCGCAGCGAACTTGCTACAAGAGCGTGGGGCAAGGCAGTAAAGCAAGACCCCAAAAGCGCGAGTAACAGCCAGGTTTCGCCATTCGCTGCACGCATGTCCGGGCTTGAAAAGGGTAACAAACATACCGTAACGATAAGGATTTGCCAGGCCATGGCTTTCGCGCCAGAGTAATGTGAGAAATGTTGCCGGTGAAGTAGATTTCTCATGGCATAGAGCACGGCAGAAAACACCCCGATTATTACCCCAAGGGTAACGTCGTTTTCCAGCGATATTTCAGGTACCAGCAATACTACACCTGTTAGCACAATCAATGCACTAACAAAGTCCTGCCACACAAGCCTGATTTTTTCAAACAGGGGTTCAATGAGCACTGTGATTACCGGGAAGGTGAACAACGCTATCATTCCTACCGCTACACCGGCGTATTGCATCGCTGCAAAATAAGTTATCCAGTGAACGGCCATAAGGACGCCCAGACAAATCGCAGTACGGTAGTCCTTAGCCGTCTTCAGTCTTAAAGATGTTTTGGAAACACGTAAAAAGAGAAACAGGCAGATGCAAGCAAAAAGCGAGCGACCGAAAGTAATATCGGTGGCACTCAAAGGAATGATACTCGCAAATAAGCCAGTTGCTCCTAGTAAGATAACGGTAAAGTGAAGCGCTATCAGACTCCGTTTTACGGGGTCCATTCGTTAAGATGGCTCATTGTCAGATATAACCGCAAATGGCTCTCCCAGGCGCGTCACCAAGCCAGGTGCCAAGTCTTCAAAGTCTATACTGTCTTTTTCGAAGCACACTACAATGGTTGACCCCAGTTTAAACCGGCCCAACTCTTCACCTTTTTGCAAAAATACGCTCGATTCTGAGTCTTGCTCATATTGCCAGTGCTGGACATTCTTGCCAGCTGGCGGGGTAACTGTACCAGCCCAAACTGTTTCAATGCTGGCCACTATCGTAGCACCAACCAATACCATGGCCATTTTTCCCACTGGCGTATCAAAAAATGCTATCACGCGCTCGTTACGTGCGAACAATCCGGGTACATTTTCTGCTGTTAACGGGTTTACAGAGAAAAGCTCTCCTGGCACGTAAACCATATCTGTAAGCGTGCCCTCTATTGGCATGTGGATACGATGGTAATCGCGGGGCGCCAGGTATACAGTGGCAAACTTTCCGTTCTTAAAGGGTTGAGCGAGCTCGGGTTTACCACCAAGCAAAGTTGTCAGGCTGTAATCATGCCCCTTGGCCTGGAAAATACTGTCTTGACGGATGTCACCGAATTGGCTCATGGTGCCATCCACGGCCTGAACGATAACATCGTCGCCTTGTGCAAGCGGGCGGGCGTCAGTCTTTAATTCACGGGTAAAGAACTCGTTGAAGGTTTTATAGTGCTCGGGATGGGGATACAAAGCTTCATCCATATTCACTTTGTATTTTTTTATGAAGAACTTAATAAATAGGGTTGTGAGTTTGCCTGCTTCGGCAGCAGCAAATTTCCCCACTAATCGAGACAATAAATGTTTGGGCAAAACGTATTGTAAATTAACTTTGAACCAATCCAGCACAAGCTCTCCAAAAAATACCAAATGTGAAGGTTATCAGCGGCCAATTGTAGCGCAAAATTTGTTGGGATAATGCAATTTCGAGTTATGAACCATCAATGTTTGATATAAGCCGGTTGGCTATTGCCTAAAACGGATTTGTATAGCTCGGACGCTGTTCATCCATGGTGGCCAAAATGCGGTGATAGCTATCGAAGCGGGTTTGACTTATTTTACCCTCTTCCACGGCAGCTCTTAGCAGACAGCCGGGGTCATTAAGGTGTTTGCAATCGCGAAATTTACAGCCACCCAAATAGTCCCTGAACTCGATGAAACCCCATGTGATCCGTTCAACAGGCATATGCCAAAGCGCGAACTCACGAACGCCGGGGGAATCGATAAGGTCTCCGCCATCGGGGAAATGCAACAGTTTGGCCGCTGTGGTGGTATGTTGGCCCAACCCTGAATTATCTGAAATTTCGCCAACCAATTCATCGGCATCAGGGAGTACCTGATTTATAAGACTGGACTTTCCTACCCCGGACTGACCAACAAACACGCTCACTTTATCATTCAGACAAGTTTTGAGTTCGGCAATACCATCGCCTCGCTTACAACTGGTGTAAATTAGCGGGTAACCCAAAAACTCGTAAATAGCTAACTGCCCTTTAATTTCATCAAATTCCCCATCGGACAATAGTTCAGTTTTGTTTAAAATGAGGATGGGTGAAATCCCAATGTCCTCGCAGGCAATGAGGTAGCGGTCGATGATATTCAGTGACAGGTCAGGTTTTACTGAACTGACTACAATAATTTGGTCTATGTTGGCAGCAATAGGTTTAACGCCGTCGTAGTAATCGGGGCGAGTAAGTACAGAGCGGCGGTCACGAACTACTTCGATGACACCACTAACACCTGAATCACCTTGCGTGCCAGTATCAAAAAGCACGTCATCACCACAAACAACAGATTCAATCGTGCGACGAATATGGCACCTGAACACATTTCCCTGGACGTCTTCCACATCCGCGTGTTTTCCAAACCGTCCCACCACACGGCCCTGGGAGAGCTTGGCTGTATCCAGACTGTTTTGTGAATCCACACCTTTATCTTTAAGCCTACGTGCTCTGTTCGCTGCCACCTGACGTTTCTGGCGATGGGTGAGTTTTGGTTTTTTTGCCACGATTTCCTGCAAAGTTAACGTATACTACTGTTATGATACCGTTTGTCTGGCCGGTGTGCCACGCTAATCACGAGGAAGAATGCATGACAACAAACGATGGCAACCTGGTTTGGATAGATATGGAAATGACGGGGCTCGACCCTGAAACCTGTAAAGTGCTTGAGATTGCCACTATCGTTACTGACCCGCAATTGAATGTGCTTGCAGAGGGGCCGGTAATCGCCGTTCATCAGCCTGATGAAATACTCGACGGTATGGATGAGTGGTGTACACGGGTTCACGGGAACAGCGGTTTGACAGCACGCTGTCGGGAAAGTCAAATTAATGAAGCCGAGGCTGCTCGACAAACAATTGCCTTCCTCAGCCAATATGTGGCTGCAGGTAAGTCTCCGCTCTGCGGCAACACCATTGGTCAGGATCGACGCTTTATGGTGAAATATATGCCTGAACTGGAGGACTATTTTCACTACCGCAGTATCGACGTCAGTTCTATAAAGGAGCTGGTAAAACGATGGGAACCTGAGATTCTGGACGGATTTACCAAACAAGGTGCTCACCTTGCCCTGGACGACATTCGCGAATCCATTGAAGAGCTCAAGTTCTACCGTGAAAAAGTGTTTACGATTTAGACGAAAGGGCGCTTTTTTTCAAAAAAAATAAAATAAGGGTTGCGCATTGTCATTATTTTTGTACAATGCGCTCCACTTTCGCGAGGGCTCATTCTTTCGCAAAGTTTACTGAAGCTTTTTTGTAATGCGGGAATAGCTCAGTTGGTAGAGCATGTACCTCGTCACGAAGTGATTGCCAAGCTTGGCAAGGTGACGAAGAAATATGTTAGATTAACACTATCCTTGCAATCAAAGCGGGAATAGCTCAGTTGGTAGAGCACGACCTTGCCAAGGTCGGGGTCGCGAGTTCGAATCTCGTTTCCCGCTCCAATGCTTCAGTTATATTACCTATCTATATGCGGGAATAGCTCAGTTGGTAGAGCATGTACCTCGTCACGAAGTGATTGCCAAGCTTGGCAAGGTGACGAAGAAATATGTTAGATTAACACTATCCTTGCAAACAAAGCGGGAATAGCTCAGTTGGTAGAGCACGACCTTGCCAAGGTCGGGGTCGCGAGTTCGAATCTCGTTTCCCGCTCCAATTTTCAGTTTGTATTAAATTCCTACGCCACAGCTCAGTTGATAGAGCACATACCTCGTCACGAAGTGATTGCCAAGGTCGGGGGCGCGAGTTCGCATACTTATTATCCATTTTTACAAGACATTGCTTTTACGTTTACTTCGGGCTACCCTTTCTGGTCTAACCAGTTGGGGCGAATAAGAATGGCCGATAATTATTTACTCAAGATATATAGCAAGTTTTTAAAACTTCCCTTTGGAAGAAAGCTCTTTAGTTGGTACTCAGCGCGAAGGGCGCCGTATTTCTCGACTATTTCACCATTAGTCACTGATCTCAAACCTAACCGTTGTGAAGTGCTGATCAAGAAGCGAAAATTGCTACAAAACCACATTGGAACAGTACACGTTATAGCGATTTGCAATGGGCTGGAAATGGCAATGGGATTCATGAGTGAAGCTTCCATTCCTAAAAATTTGCGATGGATACCAAAGGGAATGGAAGTTACGTATCCCGCCAAAGCTGATACAAACATCCGTTGTGTTGCAGAGGTGCCGAGCGACGGATGGAAGCCCGGAAATTTACCCGTCACAGTTACAGCTTATGACGAGCAAGATAATATAGTTGTGGAGGGAACGATTACCATTTGGGTTAGTGAAAGGAAATAGTCATATAACTATCTAATAACCCCAAAAACTAACGGGTACATGACAGTTTTATTAAGATGTAGAAAAAAGTGGCATTTGCCACTTTTTTTGATTGACAATCTGGCACTGAATTACTATTACGTGAAGTGCTGATGTGTCTGTGTACGGTTTGGGCTGTACGACCTTCATTCGCGGGTAACAAAACATGATTTTTTGTACCTACTTAGCTAAAAAAGCAGTTCCAGTTTTAAGTAATTCAAAAACAGGGTTTGACTATGGCAGAGCTAAAGCGTGAAGCATTAATAAAGCGACCTTTTAACGACCGAAAAAACTATCCTTATGGATTTGCACGATCCGGGGATTTTTCAATAAAAGAAGCGAAAGTTTTAACAGAAAGTGGTACGCTTATCGCTGCGTTGGTCGACGGCAAACTGGCACCTGAATCAGAGTCTGAAATGCGCTATATCGGCGTTGCTCATGGACAGGTCGAGGCAAGCACGCCGGAAGAAAAAGTATGGTTAAAATACCAAAAGCGTATTAATCGTCCTAAAGCCGCGTCTATCTACGGTTCGAAAAAGGTGGCGGTGGCTGAGAGCGATGAAGACATGACGCCGGACGATACCGACTTAGTGCTTACAGACGATTAGTTTGTAAAAAACATGTAAAGGCTTGTCCTATGGCGAGTAAGAAATTTTATTTTTATGAGATATTCATCCTAATTATTCTGTATATTGGGATATATATCTCACTTTTGCCTTTTTAACTGTTTTATCTTTCTAAATCCTTCGATATAGTCCGCGCTACGGTATATTCCGCAAATACGATAATTAAGGTTACGAGAAACAAATCCACAAACAGGAGATTTGACTGTGAAAATGATGTCAGGCGCGGCCATGGTGGTTGAAGCGCTAAAAGATGTAGGGGTCACACATGTGTTCGGCTACCCAGGTGGTGCCGTTTTAGACATTTATGATGCGTTGTTTGCGCAGGATGATGTCAAGCACGTGCTCGTACGTCACGAACAAGCTGCCGCCCACATGGCGGATGGTTATGCACGTTCGACTGGCAAAACTGGTACAGTCCTCGTCACTTCAGGCCCAGGCGCAACCAACACTATTACAGGCATTGCTACCGCCTATATGGACTCCATTCCTATGGTTGTACTGTCAGGCCAGGTAGCGTCATCTTTGATAGGCGAAGATGCGTTTCAGGAAACGGATATGGTTGGGTGTTCACGGCCCATCGTAAAACACAGTTTTCTCGTAAAGCGCGCGGTTGATATTCCAGAAGCTATCGCAAAAGCTTATTACATCGCCAATACGGGTCGACCAGGACCGGTTGTCGTCGATTTGCCGAAAGACATTGTGAATGTGCAGGAGACCCATCCTTACGTATTCCCCGAGTCTGTTGCTATGCGCTCGTACAATCCCACTGAAAAAGGGCACATGAAGCAAATCAAAAAAGCCATTGCTTCTATGATGAAAGCAGAGCGTCCGGTTATGTACGTAGGCGGAGGTGCTGTAGCCTGTAACGCATCTGAAAAAGTGATTGCTTTAGCTGAACAGTTGCAAGTACCAGTAACTTGCACACTAATGGGCCTTGGTGCGTTTCCCGGAACTCACGATCAATTCGTAGGTATGCTTGGAATGCACGGCACTCTTGAAGCCAATAAAACCATGCACAATTCAGATTGTATCATCGCTTTAGGTGCACGGTTTGATGACAGGGTGACCAACAATGTTGCCAAATTCTGTCCTCATGCTGAAATTATTCATGTTGATATCGACCCCGCTTCGATTTCAAAAACCGTAAATGCACATATCCCGGTTGTGGGTAGTATCGACAAAGTGTTAGACCAAATTTTCGAACAGCTCGAAAAACAAGATTTATCCGGACAAGGTGAAAAACTCGCTGACTGGTGGCAGCAGATAAGCCAGTGGCGCAAACGCGAGTGCTTGAAATTTGAGCAGGGCGATACAGTAATTAAACCACAAACGGTCATTGAATCCCTATACAAGCACACGAATGGTGAAGCGTATGTAAGTTCTGATGTGGGTCAGCATCAGATGTTTGCAGCCTTGTATTACCCTTACAAAAAACCTCGTCAATGGATTAATTCCGGTGGACTGGGCACCATGGGTTTTGGCTTACCAGCTGCCATGGGCGTTCAATTTGCACATCCTGAAGCAACGTCTGTTGTGGTTACGGGTGACGGTAGTATTCAAATGAACATTCAGGAATTGTCTACCTGTTTGCAATATAATTTGCCGGTAAAAATTATCTCTCTTAACAACCGTGCTTTAGGCATGGTACGTCAATGGCAGGATATGATTTACAAAGGCCGCCATTCTCACTCCTATATGGATTCAATGCCTGATTTCGTGAAGTTAGCTGAAGCCTATGGTCATGTCGGTATTAAAGTAGACCGACTGGAAGACCTGGATGCTGCCATGGAGAAGTGTTTCAGCTATACAGACAGGCTGGTATTTATGGATATTGCTGTTGATCAAAACGAACACGTTTACCCCATGCAAGTGAAATTCGGTGCCATGGATGACATGCGCTTGAGCAAAACGGAGCGAACCTAATGAGAAGAATTATTTCAGTATTAATGGAAAACGCGCCGGGTGCATTGTCTCGTATCGTCGGGGTATTTTCTCAACGTGGATACAATGTCGACTCTTTGTGCGTAGCACCTACGGATGATCCAAGCTTATCCAGACTGACCATCACTACTCACGGTGATGACAAGGTTATCGAGCAAATTACCAAGCAGGTAAATAAGCTTATTGACGTATTGAAAGTTGTGGATCTGACCGATGGGACTCACGTTGAACGTGAGCTAATGCTAATTAAAGTGGCAACACGTACCGATGACATTCGTGCGGAAGTGAAACGCAATAGTGATATTTTCCGAGGACGAATAGTCGATGTTAACGGTAGCAACTACACCATAGAAATTACCGGTACCACGGATAAACTCGATGCGTTTGCTGCTGCTATGGCTGATTGCGCTGAGATCATTGAATCTTCCCGGACTGGTGTTTGCGGCCTGGCTCGCGGGGAGCGGTCGCTTCGCCCCTGATACCAAACGTTTGAAAAAGAGCCGGCACATGCCGGTTTTTTTATATCCCCACCTAAACAATAATATTAAATCTAAAGAAAAAGTTACGCTATTTCAGCTAGCTTACACTAAGCTAAAAGGCAATGTTAAATATCAGACAATAAGACAGATTTTGGAAGGTCGGTCAGATTGTCAGCCAAGCCGTGATAAAGGACCCCTATGTCGATTAAACGCAGATTCCTGGTTGCTATTACGATTGTAATAGTTGTTTTCACCGTCATTATTGGCACCGTTACAACTCTGACAATTACGTCAGATATGGAAACCCAGGTGGAAACGCAAAAAGCAAAAACATCGAACCAGTTACTCAATATTTTTGCTATTACCGATTCTCTTATGTCTGAACGCGTAAAAAGTAGTATGGCATTGCTCAAACAGCGGGGGCTGGCACTGGGAACACCATCTCAAAGCGGAGATGTGATGGTCAAAGAAACCTTATCTACAGAGCTCTTACTAGGCGGTAAACCTCAGGCTAATAAATTCGAATTGGTAGATGGACTTACAGACGTCATGGGGGGAACCGCTACCCTGTTTAGCCGTCGTGGTGACGACTTTATTCGCGTCAGCACCAATGTCATTAAAGACGGCCAGCGTGCCGTTGGTACAAAGCTGTCACCCACGGGTAAGGCTATGGCGAAAATAAAACAAGGTCAGGCATATTATGGCGAGGTGGACATTTTAGGCAGCCCTTATCTTACCGGCTACGAGCCCATGTTTAATGCCAGCAATCAAGTGATTGGTATTTGGTATGTAGGTTATTCAGCTGATTTGAAGATGTTGGAGGATGTCATACTGAGCAGCCGTTTGCTTGAGAATGGCTTTGTTGCGCTACGAGATGGTAAGGGAAATGTGAGAATGCATTCTTCACACGTAACTGAGCGAGATGTGAACAGCGCACTAGCCGGCAACGAGGATTGGGGGCTCACTGTGGTGCCATTTTCTGCTTGGGGTTACGACATCATTTTGGGTGAGTCAAACCAAGAAAAAAACGCTATGGTGCGTAATGCCATTCTGGTTCTGCTGTTTAAAATCCTTATCGCTGGGGGAATTATCCTGGGTTGTCTAGTGCTGCTGGTAAAACGGTATGTGGGCCAGCCGCTGGATGAGTTTAACCAGGTTGTTACTGACCTGGCTAGCGGTGAGGGAGACCTGACCTATCGTTTTAAAAACACCAACGACGATGAATTCGGTACAATGGCGAAAGCTTTTAATCGCTTATTAGCCCAATTACAATCGACATTACAAAGCGTAGACAGCGGGACGAAAGCGATGCTCACCAAATCACAGACGCTGAGTAGGGCGGCAACTGATTCACAAACTACTGTAAACGCATTGACGGGAGAAACCCAGGCCATCACTCAGGCAGTAGAAGAATTGCAGCACAGCGCGGTAGCTGTATCTGATAATATTCATCGCGCCAGTGATGCTGCTTCTGCTGCAGATACAGACACCCGGCACAGTGTCAGTGTGTTAAAGGATACTATCAGTGATATTGAAAAGCAGGCACAGGATATAGACGCGACTGTTGATGTGATCTCTAATCTTGCCCGCTCCAGCGAAGAAATAAGTGGCGTAATGGATGTTATCCGCAATATTGCGGAACAAACTAATTTACTGGCTTTGAATGCAGCCATTGAGGCTGCGCGAGCTGGAGAACAAGGCCGTGGTTTTGCTGTAGTGGCTGACGAAGTACGTTCACTGGCCAGTCGTACCCAAGCATCTACAGAAGAAATTCGAGTGATGATAGAGCGGTTGCAACAAGGAAGTCGTGACGCATCTGGCAGAATGCAACTTAATAAAGATAATGCTTTCGCTACTGTAGAGGTGACGCAAGCCGCGGGTGAAACTTTGCAAAAAGCCCTTAGCGCAGTCGCTACCATTACATCCCTTAATGCAGATACGGCGACTATGGCGAGTCAGCAAGCAACATTATCTCAGGATGTCTCTCAGCGTTTAGTTAGCATTCAGTCAGTAGGGAATGAAAATCAGGCCCATGCACAAAGTGTTGCCAACGACTGCACAGCGTTGGTAGAACAAATAGCGGCGATGCAACAACAACTATCTCATTATAAATTTTAAGGAGCAAGAAGAGCGTTATGTATCTTTGCCGTAATATACCTCAACGCGCAGTGCGATGCCGTACGATGGCTTGAAGTCTTCTTCTTCGAGCCACAGAACAAAGGGCTCGACTTCGTAAAATAGCCAGTCCCTAGTGGGGTTTGTACGATACCTGACGCTGGAGTATACCTCTGTCAGAGAGCGATGGGGTTGCTCTGTACCTTCAGTATACAGCGTATAGATCACGGCGGATTTTACTGATAGTGGTTGAAGATATTGCACGTCGTGGCGCCAGAACCATGCTTTTCTGTCATCGCGATAATAATAGCGATTATTGAAACGAAAAACGTGGTCTCGCGTGCTCAGGTACTGAAGGGTTGCGCCAGCTTCAGCACCAAAACCATCCCGATTGTAGTAGTATAGTTCGGTATCGTAAAACAAGGCGAGTTGTTGATTAAAAGACCATACATCCTGAAATCGTGACTTTCCGTAAATTTGACCGCGACGACCGGTTCCCAGTCGATGGGAAAGTCGGGCGTTATCACTGGATTTATATCGCAGTGCAATGGTGGTGTTGTCCTGGCCTCGGGTTTGTTGCACCCTTGCTGCCTTAATGGCATTGCGGCTATCGCTTTCCTCTGAGTCACTCAGTACCAGGTCGACTCTGTCTTCCAGTGCTGGCAACTTTACTCGAACGCGGAAACGCAAGTCGACCTCTGACAGGTCGCGGCTGCGTGGTTCCCACCCAAGACTGACTCTGCCCTCGGCCCTGGCATTGCGGTATGCGTCACTACCTGCTACAGCGAAAAAACTGTCTAACTGGCGTGCGGTATAGTCCATAGATTGGGTGAGTTCCTGCTGCCAGGAATCGAACCAAAGTTTATTGGCTTTTTCCGGAACGACAATGTCAGGTTGTATGTCATCAGAAGACGCCTTTGAGGTAATCGCTGGCGCTGACAGACATATCAACAGTACTATACATGACATGAATGCTCGTTAACTTATCCGTGTAGTAAGGTGTAGCATGCAAGGTTACGAGTAAGAGGTCAAAGCGAATTATAGATCACAGGCGATAAATTGCCGCAATCCTGCGACACACTTTAAATAATGTCGTGAAAGCTGTCTCTGGCAGTGGCATACTGTATGTCATAGTTGTAGATGGAGATTTTCAATGGGTGGAATTAGTATTTGGCAATTACTTATTGTGTTAGTAATTGTAGTTTTGTTGTTTGGAACCAAGCGGTTAAAAAGTATCGGCTCAGATTTAGGCGGTGCGGTTAAAGGCTTTAAGAAAGCAGTAACTGACGAAGAGGCCGATGCCGATTTCAACGAAGAGAAGCGAGTGGCACGCAAAGAGACTGCTGAAGATGTAAAAGCAGACACTAAGGCAGACGTTAAAGAAAAATCCTGATGTTTGATATTGGCTTTTGGGAAATCCTGGTTATCGGCGTGCTGGCGCTCCTGATTTTAGGGCCTGAGCGACTTCCAGGCGCTTTGCGTTCCACTATTAACACTGTTCGTAGTATACGAAATACCGCGACTGGTTTTAAGCAGGAGATGGAGCATCAGTTACGCGTGCACGAATTGCACGAAAACCTGAAAAAAGCCGAGCAACAGGGTCTCAAAGATATTTCGCCAGAGTTGCAGCAAAGCGTCGATGAGCTAAAAGGCGCAGCAGAATCTGTGCAAGAACCATATAAAAAGAAATAGATGTCTGACGCTAATTCACTTATATCTCACCTTATCGAGTTGCGCAGCAGGGTGTTAAAAGCGCTGGCCAGTGTATTGGTCGTGTTTCTTTGTCTTGCGTATTTCGCACAAGACTTATACCGCTTGTTAGCTGAACCTTTGTTGCAGTCGTTACCTGAGAACTCATCAATGATCGCCACTGATGTGGCATCGCCTTTTTTCGCCCCGTTTAAGCTTACCCTGGTGCTGTCGTTTTTTATCGCTATTCCCTATGTTTTGTATCAGGTATGGGCTTTTGTAGCACCAGGCTTATACAAAAATGAGAAAAAGCTTGTTGCACCGCTTCTGTTTTCAAGTACGTTGCTTTTTTATGCTGGAATGGCCTTTGCGTATTTCGTGGTATTCCCCATCGCATTCGCCTTTTTCAACAGTGTTGCGCCGGAAGGTGTAACGGTTAGTACAGACATATCAAGTTATCTCAACTTTGTTTTAAAACTATTTTTTGCTTTTGGTGTCTCATTTGAAATCCCCATAGCCATCATCTTGTTGTGCTGGACGGGGGTGACCGATGCTAAAACCCTGCGCGCCAAGCGACCTTACGTTGTTGTTGGAGCGTTTATTGTGGGCATGTTACTAACGCCTCCCGATGTGATATCGCAAACTCTACTGGCTGTACCAATGTGGTTTTTGTTTGAGGTTGGCGTTATCGTCGGTGGCTTTTATGCGGGTAACAAAGCCGACGAAGATGAGGAAATACAGTCCGACAATACATCCGAGTCAGTCGCCGAAGAAAATCGTTTAGAAAAATAATGACAAAGTCAGGAATTACCATGAAAAAAACCGTTCACATTGCCGGAGCAGTACTTTTAGTCTTGCTATCTTCAGTGTCTCAGGCTGAAACCGTTGCCGATGCCATGCAAGCATGCCGAAACGAGCAAAATGATTTAAAGCGGTTAATATGTTTTGACGCCGTTGCGGAATCCATGAATATATATGCTGGAGCTACTAAGTCAGTGGATGATATTGCCAGCGAAAGGCCTACCCAACAGGCGGTTATTGCATCCCCGAGCAGCCCCTCAAGAGGAGATGACTTCGGCCTTGAATCTCAGCGTTTAGCAAAAGAAAACTTGCCATCTACACTGGGCGCAACTGTGGCGAGCATCACGGAGAGTCCTCGAGGGGACCGAATAATTACCCTTGATAATGGCATGGTGTGGCGTGAAAATGACAAGCGCAGCAATCTACGTGTTAACGAAGGTGATACAGTCGTTATCGAGCGTGGTGTGCT
The DNA here is from genome assembly GCF_056158205.1 of Alteromonas sp. AWQ4_252. NCBI lineage: Bacteria > Pseudomonadati > Pseudomonadota > Gammaproteobacteria > Alteromonadales > Alteromonadaceae > Alteromonas > Alteromonas sp. AWQ4_252. Next base: position 1,408,159 of record NZ_JBSWSV010000001.1, read on the forward strand.
TGGTGCGTTTTACCTGGGTAAAGAGGGTCAAAACAGTCGCATGTCAGTGCGTCGGGTTGAATAGTCGTATTAAGTGCTGGCCAAGTGAAATGGTTTGATGCAGGTGTCAATCTTCTCGATAAAAGATTCGAGGCTGACGAGGTGATACAGCGCGCCCTTGCCGCGGGCGTGACTAAGCTGTGTGTGATCACTACAGAGCCCAGTGAATGGGAACAAGCAGCATCTCTTTATCTCCGTTACCCTGATGTCTTGTGTTATACAGTTGGTTGTCATCCTCACAATGCTAAACTTATGACTGCCGCAGATTTTACGCTGCTGGAAGCGCACCTTTCGCTTCCAGGAGTGGTGGCTGTTGGGGAGTGCGGGCTTGATTTCAACCGGGATTTTTCTCCCCGGAATATTCAGGAAAGTGTTTTCAAAGCTCAGCTTGAGATAGCTGTTGCACACAAAAAGCCAGTTTACCTACATGAAAGAGATGCGCTTGATAGGCAAATGGCATGTCTAAATGGCTTTAAAGGTCAGTTGGTCGGTGGTGTTGCTCATTGTTTTACCGGCGGAATTGATGCAATGAAAGCGTATTTGCAGGAAGGTCTGTACATTGGTGTTACCGGGTGGGTTTGCGACCCTCGCCGAGGTGAAGCCCTTCGTGAGGCAATAGCTGAATTACCTCTCGAAAAATTGATTTTAGAAACAGATGCACCTTATTTGTTTCCGAAAAACCGTCGTCCACGAGTGCGAAATAATGAACCTGCATTTATAGCGTCGGTGGGCGAAATGATTGCTAATATAAAAGCGCAGTCCATTGATGATATTGCAGCCAAAAGCTTTGCTAATACCTGCGATTTATTCGGGTTACCTGACTAGGGGGCAGCATGGAAATCAATGCGAGCACAGTTCGTCGTTACGATGAGTGGCTAATTGCAATTACTGTGATCGTTGTTGCGCTTTTCGTTTATACTGTAAACCCTTATATTGAATTGGAAGCACAACAAGGTAAGCTTTCACAGATAGAGCATCTTCAGTCGCCACCGGCAAGCAGTGTGACTCTATCGGAACTTGCTTATTCAAATTCATTAGACTGGGTAGCAATCGAAAATCCCGTCAATCTTGGCATGCTAGCCGATTCACAATGGTTTAGATTCACTATTGAGGCGAATGAGCAAAATCATTCTCCCTTGCTGCTGGAAGTCGCTTACCCTTTGCTCGATAACATTACAGTAGCGTATTTTGTACCAGGTCAACGTCAGCCTCTTGTTATCTATCGCGGCGGAGATTCTCTGGCGTTCGAAGACTGGGTCATTAAATACCCTTCTATGCTGTTCCCTGTGCCGCTTACAAACAAATCCTTGCAGGTGGTGCTAAAGGTGCAATCTAACGGGTCAATCAAGGTGCCTGTCAGAGTATGGGAAAAAGTCACATTTATCGAGAAATCCAGCGGTCTGACGCTATTAATGGGGTGCTTTTTAGGATTTTTACTTGCTATTGGGTTGAGCAATTTTTTCTTTTTTCTGACAACCCATAGCAACGTGTTCCTTTCTTACACTTGTTACGTGTTTAGTCTGGCTCTGACATTATCGGCGATGAATGGTCATGCATATGCCTATTTGTGGCCAGACTGGGTGTGGTTCGAACACAGGGCTGTAGCCGTTTTCGCTAATGCCGCAATTATGTTCGCCATGTTTTTCTCCCGCCAGTTGCTGGACATTACACAGTACAGCATGCGTCTGGACAAAGCGCTGAAGTGGGTGGGTATTCTGTTCGGCGCAAATGTACTTATAAGTATTATTCTCCCCTACGGTTATCTCATCAAAGCCTTTTTGGTACTACTTTGCCTGGTAGTTATGTTTATCTTCTTCATTGGCGTCTGGCTTAGTTTCAAAGGGCATATTGTTGCCCGCTACTATTCTATTGCGTGGGGCATCATTCTGCTGAGCGGCTTCTTAGCGAGTATGGATAATCTTGGAATTTGGATACTTCCGGTACCGTCAATTTATCTATTGATGCTCGGTGCGACCGTTGAAACTATCTTACTTGCCTTTGTTATTGCTATTAGCTACAGCCAGCATAAAGATGCCGTTTATGCTTCCCGCCAACGCGCATTGACGCAGGAACAGGCTGCACTTGCAGCAAGAGAGGACTTACTCACTCTGGAAAAGCAGCATCAGGATGATCTTGAGTACAAAGTTCAGGAGCGCACTCTGGAACTTGAAATAGCCCTCAGGGAACTGTCTGCGGCCAATCAGGAGTTAGAAACCCTCAACAGTATCGACTCGCTCACAGGTATTAAAAACCGCCGACAGTTTGATAAACGCCTGTTAGCCGAGAGTAGACGAAGTCGTCGAGAACAAACGCCATTGAGTGTCGCGATGGTAGATATTGACCACTTCAAGAACATTAACGACACTTATGGGCACAGTGCTGGTGATGAATGTATTCGGCACGTCGCAAACTTATTAAAACTATTGTTGCGACGTTCTTCTGACGATGTGTGTCGGTATGGCGGCGAGGAGTTTGGTATTATCCTGCCGAACACTGACGAAGAAGGGGCTCGCCAGGTGTTGGAGTCCATGCGTGAAAAAGTTGAAAATACACCCGTGGTAGTGGACGGACAAGTTATCCCCATGACCATCAGTGCGGGTGTTGCGTCCACGGTTATCGTTCACGCAGAACACGAAGCTAAATTGCTTAAATTTGCTGATGCACAGCTCTATGTGGCGAAACAGCAAGGCAGAAACCGCGTTGTTGCGGAATATTTTACGGGAGACTAACATGTCAATTTCTTCTTTTCCCGCGAAAAGAATGCGTCGCTTACGCAGTCAGGATGCACTGCGTGATATGGTGGCAGAAAGCCACTTAACAGTTAATGATTTAATTTATCCGGTATTTATTTTACCAGGAAAAAATAAACGAGAGTCAGTTCCCTCCATGCCAGGTGTGGAGAGAATGTCTGTGGATGTGCTGATGATTCACCTTGCACCGCTTGTAGAGATGGGGTTGCCCGCGCTGGCGTTATTCCCGGTTACTCCTTTGGAGTTGAAGTCAGATTGCGCCAAAGAAGCGTTTAATTCCCAAGGGCTGGCACAACAGGCTTTGCGTACGCTAAAGAGGGAATTTCCGCATCTCATGCTAATGTCTGATGTGGCATTGGACCCTTTCACATCACATGGTCAGGATGGTCTTATAAACAGTGAAGGCTACGTGATGAACGACGAAACTGTCGACGTTCTGGTGCAGCAGGCTTTGTCCCACGCTGATGCTGGCGCTGACATCATTGCTCCTTCAGATATGATGGACGGACGTATAGGTACTATCAGAGAGTCATTGGAAAACAATGGCTACATAAATACCTGTATCATGGCTTATTCTGCGAAATATGCCTCGAGTTACTACGGGCCTTTTCGTGATGCAGTAGGCTCCGCGGGCAACATCAAGGGTGGAAACAAGAAAACTTATCAGATGAACCCTGCTAATTCTGACGAGGCTATTCACGAGATAGCCATGGATCTTCAGGAGGGTGCTGATATGGTAATGGTCAAACCAGGTATGCCGTATCTCGATATTGTCAGACGTTGTAAAGCCGAGTTGCAAGTCCCCACTTTTGTCTATCAGGTGAGTGGCGAGTACGCTATGCACAAAGCCGCGTTTAATAATGGCTGGCTAAATGAAGATGCCGTTATTTTAGAGTCTTTATTGGCATTCAAGCGGGCGGGTGCTGATGGCGTACTAACCTACTTTGCGCCACAAGCTATTTCATTACTCAAAGGATAAGTAAAACAGCGCAGAACTGAGAGTTGGAAACATCTGCCCTACAGCGCAATGCTGCCAACCCGGCTACTGACAGGTAAGCTTCCAGCCTGCTCTGTGTTGTAACCATGTTTCATTTGCCAATTCGGCGTTTATTAACGGGTGCGCCGCTAACCAGCCTGACGGAAATACAAGTGTCCAGGCGTCGTCGTCTGCTTGTAGTTGCACTTCCGGTATGTGCTTATTTTGTCTGCGCAGGCAGACTACTACCGCGATCCGCAACACCCGAAGTAGCCCTTCTAACATAGGGCGAACCTCGTCGTGATAGTGAGCAAATCGGGAACGATCTATACTTAATCGATGCCCCTGAACCAGATCGCGAATGGCTACTCTTTGAAGCTTAGTAAAACCAGGCAAATCTGCGTAGGTGAGAATATATGCCCCGTGCTCGTGGTGTTTCTTAAATTCAATGTGTAAACCCGTTTCATGCAAAGACGCTGCAGCGCCCAATACTGCTTCGGTATCAAGATGACAAAGGCTGGTTTGAGCGCATAATTGATGACACAGACGCAAGGCTAGGCCTCTCACCGATTCAGCGTGATGTCTGTCAATATGATAACGTGAAATCATTTGATTAATAGTCTGACTGCGACGATCATTTTCCTGCAGATTGTCTAACATGCCGTAGATCAACCCTTCCCGTAATGCGCCCCCGGATATATTCATATCTTTGATTTTCAAGCGCTCAAACAGGGTGATAAGAATGGCCAGCCCGCTTGGGAATATAGGTTTTCTGGACTCTTCAAGGCCTTTGATATGTAGCTTGTCAATGTGACCACAGCGAATACATTGCTCACGAAGATCATAGAGGTAATCGAGGCGAATGGCGTCGCTAATGCCCTGTGCTACCAAAATTTCCGTAATGGCTTGAGGTGTGCCGGAAGCACCCAGGCAATTGTGCCAGTCGAAACACAGGAATGTGTCAGCGGTGCCAGCGAGCTGTAAGTCAGCATGATGCTGAGCCGCTGCAAAATTTTGTTGTGAAATTATTCCGCCTTTGAAGTAGCGCTCCATGAAGGTCACGCAGCCCATGTCCATACTCACCAGATGAATAGGATGCATGTCATTGCCAATGATAATTTCTGTGCTGGCGCCACCAATGTCGATCACCAGGGAATTCCCCTGATTAGCGGAAGTATAAGCGACCCCCAGGTATATCTGACGCGCTTCTTCCTCGCCGCTTATAACATTGAGGTCGTGCCCTAAAATTTCCTCAGCTTTGGAAATAAACGTGCGGGCGTTAGTTGCCAGGCGAAGGGTTGCGGTAGCAACGACTTTAACGTTGGAGCGGGGAATATCCTGCAATCTCTCAGCAAAAGTTTGCAGGCATTGCCAGCCTCGCTCCATGCTAATATCATCAAGTTCCAGTGATTCGTTCAGGCCTGCAGCCAGTCTGACTTTTTGTTTAATTTTTCCAATGATTTGGACACTGCCGTTGACCACGTGAACCACGACCATATGGAAACTGTTGGAACCCAGGTCAACCGCCGCATAGTACTCGCCGTGAACTACGGTATCATGTTGAATTTCTGGCTGCATAAAACCCTTTAGCTAGACGTTTTTCTACTGTTACCACCGTTGCCACGGCCCTTACCTCTTCGGGAGGCATTCCTGTTGTTAGCCGGTCTACGACGGCGTGGTCGCGGTGGCTTTACATCGTCGAGAAGCGCGCTTTTGTCAAAATCAGTAACCGGAATTGGGTGCTGAATGTACTCCTCAATGTCCGGCAGGTTTTGGGCGTATTTTTCACACGCAAAGCTAATGGCTTGTCCACTTTGTCCCGCACGGCCAGTCCTTCCTATACGGTGTACATAATCTTCGGCATCATCGGGTAAATCATAATTAAAGACATGCGTGACCTTGTCGATGTGTAATCCACGGGCTGCGACGTCTGTAGCCACCAGAATATCAAGCTTGTTGGTGGTAAAGTCATCCAGAATAGACAATCGCTTTTTCTGAGGAACATCGCCACTAAGCATACCTACACGATGACCATCGGCCGACAACCAATCTGTTACGCGTTCACAACCACTTTTGGTGTTGGCGAAAACAATGGCTTTATCCGGCCATTCCTCTTCAAGTAACGTGAGTAACAGCAGCATCTTATCGTCATCAGATGGATAAAAGAGTTCCTCTTTTACTCGCGTTGCCGTTTTTCGTTCAGGTTCAACCTGTACATGAGTCGGATTATTCATGTGTTCATATGCCAGTTCCTGAACCCTGTAACTGAGTGTAGCAGAGAAAAGCATACTTAATCGCTGAGTAGCAGGAGGCATTCTACGGAATAAAAAGCGAATATCCTTGATAAAACCCAAATCGAACATACGATCTGCTTCATCAAGCACAGCAGCTTGTATATTATCCAGGGTAAAAACGCCCTGTTTGTAATAGTCTAGTATGCGGCCCGTCGTACCAATGACAATATCTACCCCTTCTTGCAGGGATTCACGTTGACTTTGGTATCCTTCGCCCCCATATATTAAAGCAAGTGAGAGACCGGTGTGCTCGCTTAGAGGCTTGGCATCATTATAAATTTGCACTGCCAGTTCGCGGGTAGGTGCCATAATGATGGCACGAGGACCAGGTTTACCAGTGACGTTGTCTTGTGCTTTTTCCAATAGGTGGTGGAAAGTTGCGACAAGAAATGCCATTGTTTTGCCGGTGCCTGTTTGCGCCTGGCCAGCGATATCCAAACCTTCTAACAACGGAGGTAAGGCAAGCGCCTGAATAGGTGTGCAGTGCGTAAAGTTTGCTGATTTAAGTGCCGTAATGACTTTGTCATTTATGGGTAAATCAGAAAAATGTGTTTCAGTTAAATGTGTTGTTTGCATAGCTTATAGCTTATCTGTGCTTGCATCAAAAACGGTTTCTTATAACACTAATGGTAAAGCTGAGACAAATCAGCTGCTGACCAAATATTGGAGAAAAGAATGAGCGACAAAATTATCAAGTTAACTGACGACAAATTTGAAGCAGATGTTATCAATGCTGATGGCCCTGTGCTAGTTGACTTCTGGGCCGAATGGTGTGGCCCCTGTAAAATGATCGCACCAATTCTTGAAGAAGTTGCGACCGAGTTTGAAGGCAAATTAACAGTTGGTAAGTTGAATGTCGATGAAAATAATGAAACACCGCCAAAATATGGCATTCGTGGCATTCCAACATTACTGTTATTCAAGAACGGTAATGTAGCTGCAACAAAGGTTGGTGCATTGTCGAAAACTCAACTTGCTGAGTTCTTAAACGAAAATCTATAAGTTATGGAGCGTGACCTCAGGTCCGTCTCTATAAATTAAAAAAACTGCTGTCTTTGACGGCAGTTTTTTGTTTTTGGGTGTTCGACATCACTGTTCTTTGCAACTATTTGCCGTGGTTAAATGGCCGTATAACCCACAGAATGTAAAAGTTTTTAACATATGAAGGAAAAAAAGTGGACGCTGGCTAAATAAGGTGCTAACTTTTACTTATTAGCTCAAGCCGAGCTGCGCACTGCTTACGTCCAACCTGGGCGAACATCTATTCCAAATATTAATTTTAATCAGGGGCTAGCGTCCCGTAAATGAAGTTCAAGCACAAAGACCCACCAGTATGAATTTAACCGAACTTAAGAACAAGCCGATCAACGAACTGGTCGCCCTGGCCGAAGAAATGGGCCTGGAAAATATGGCGCGAGCCAGAAAACAAGACATTATCTTCTCCATTCTGAAAAACCACGCTAAAGGCGGTGAAGATATATTCGGAGACGGCGTTCTCGAAATCTTACAGGATGGCTTTGGCTTTTTGCGGTCCGCAGATTCATCCTACCTGGCTGGCCCTGATGATATTTATGTATCACCCAGCCAGATTCGAAGGTTCAACCTTCGTACAGGCGACACGATTTCAGGGAAAATCAGACCGCCAAAAGACAGTGAACGCTACTTTGCCCTGCTGAAAATTCGTGAAGTTAACTTCGACAAGCCAGAAAACTCCCGCAATAAAATCCTCTTCGAAAACTTAACTCCTCTGCATGCCGCTGATCGCCTGCGTATGGAGCGTGGAAACGGTTCTTCAGAAGACATCACCGCACGGGTTCTGGATTTGGCATCGCCAATCGGTAGAGGTCAGCGTGGTCTTATCGTTGCTCCACCTAAAGCTGGTAAAACGCTATTGTTGCAGAATATTGCTCAGTCTATTGCCGCCAATCACCCCGAGTGTGAACTGATGGTATTGCTTATCGATGAGCGTCCGGAAGAAGTTACAGAAATGCACCGCTTAGTGCGTGGTGAAGTTGTGGCCTCAACCTTCGATGAGCCGGCAAGTCGACACGTGCAAGTAGCGGAAATGGTAATCGAGAAAGCCAAGCGCTTGGTTGAACACAAAAAAGATGTGGTGATTCTGCTCGATTCTATTACCCGTTTGGCTCGTGCTTACAACACGGTTATCCCATCATCAGGTAAAGTACTTACTGGTGGTGTAGATGCCAATGCATTGCATAAACCCAAGCGTTTCTTCGGAGCTGCCCGTAATGTTGAAGAAGGTGGCAGTTTAACCATCATCGCCACAGCACTTATCGATACCGGTTCTAAGATGGACGAAGTTATCTACGAAGAGTTCAAGGGTACAGGTAACATGGAGTTGCACCTGAATCGTAAGATTGCTGAGAAACGAGTTTTCCCTGCTATTGATTTCAACCGTTCAGGTACCCGTCGTGAAGAGCTACTGACTAGCCAGGATGAACTGCAAAAGATGTGGATCCTGCGCAAAATTGTCCATGAAATGTCGGAAATTGATGCGATGGAATTCCTCATTAATAAACTGTCGATGACCAAAACCAACGACGAATTCTTCGACGCCATGAAGCGTCAGAAAAGCTAAAACAGCGAATTGGTAAAAAAGCGGGCTAGCCCGCTTTTTTTGTGTCTGCAATCCGCCGGCTGGGTGCTACTAACAAAGGTGACGTGTTTTCCAACCCTTTTAGGGTATAACAAACTGGTCATAATTCTGGCGTATGTTGATAATTATCAACAAAGTGGTGTGCATATGAAATTCGACTCAATTAAGTCCCGTTTACTCTTAATGACGTTAATTTGTGTTTTGGGTATGGTGCTGATGGTGGCTAACCAGCATTTTTTTACCAAAACATTATTTAGGTTGCAGGCGCAGCACCACTTGCTATTGAATCTTGAAAAGGAGTTGTTGCAATTACGCCGCCATGAAAAAGATTTTTTGCTGCGACACCAAATGGCTTACTTTCATAAGTTTACTAGCAGGGCAGAGCACTTTAACAGGCAGCTATCCGCTTTGTCTCCACTACTTAACCAGTATGATTTACCAGTGGAAAAAACAGGTGAATTGGCGAAAAGCATGCACGATTACCAGCAACTGTTTCAGCAATTAGTAACATTGCAAAATCAGCTGGGGTTACATGGGCAATCCGGCTTGCGAGGAAAGCTTAATGACCTGGAAGCGTCCATGGCAGCGTCGTCGTTTTTTAGTTATGGCAGTGACGCTTACCCATTGAAGGTAGGCCTACAGCTGGCCAATCAAAGTTACTTGCTGGATAAAAACAGCTTTCATCGTCAAGACGTCAGGCAAGCTCTGGAAAAGCTCAACCAGCTTGCTAAAACGCAGAATGATACCCAGGCACTGACTGTTATCAAACAGTACGACAACACATTTTCACAACTGAGTAATGCTTATAATACTATGGGGCTAACCCATAACGACGGGTTGCAAGGAGAGTTTCGACGCCAGGCTCACGATGTAGAGGAGAAGCTCAGAAGTGTGGGTTCTGCATTGCAGCCTATGATTGAAAGTCAGCAGCAAAAAGTAAAAATAGTGAGTTTATCTATCGCCGCGGGCACATCCGTCGTGCTGGTGTTACTGCTGGTCAAAAGTTTCGCGACCTTTCAACGGGCTTTTGCTAACTTTGTCATGTTTTTTTATCGTTGCAAACGGCAATATCAAAAAATAGACACGCGAAAACTCGGTTTTTCTGAGTTCAAGTCGTTGGCTGAGTTGGCGAATGAGATGGTCGAGTCGCGGCGTGACATAGAAAGTAAACTCGCGAAAGCAGAGGCTAAGTTAGAAAAAAGTAACACCCACTCTGCTTAGAAATGCAATGTAAGGCTAGTTAAAAATGAAATATTCTACCCTGGGAAGCAGTGAGTTATCTGTTTCTGAAGTATGTCTGGGCACTATGACCTGGGGAATACAAAACAACCAGAACGACACGGATACGCAAATGGGCATTGCGTTAGATAGCGGAGTCAATTTTATCGATACCGCTGAAATGTATCCCATTCCTCCTAATGAACCTACCAGCGGTGATACTGAGCGCATGCTTGGGGACTGGTTGTCACGTCATCAGTCACAGCGAAGTAATCTGGTTATAATGACTAAAATTGCCGGGTCTGGCATTCGTTGGATCCGTGACGGCGGCGACATCACAGGTGAAGCAATTGCCTCAGCGCTGGACTCGTCTTTGGCTCGCCTGCAAACCGATTATGTGGATGTGTACCAACTCCACTGGCCCAATCGCACCACACCCCATTTTGGCAAGCATTGGCCGGGTAAAATATCAGCGGAAAATATCAACAGGGAAGAAGAAATTGCTGGAATGCGAGATATGCTTGAGGGCATTCGCAACGCCTTAGAAAGTGGCAAAATTCGTCACTGGGGCTTGTCCGATGATACACCCTGGGGCATTCATACGTTTTTAAACTTGTGCAAAGAAATGAATATTCCTCCTCCTGTCTCTATTCAGAATGAATTTAGTTTACTGCATGGGAAAGACTGGCCTTATCTTATTGAAATGTGTCAGTTAGAGAATATTGCTTACCTACCTTGGTCGCCGTTGGCCACAGGCATGCTATCCGGAAAATACTTAGATGATGCACGACCTAAAGGGTCGCGGTGGACATTTGTGCAACGTCAGGGGTTGTTTCGGAATAAGGCGTTGGCGCATGAGGCCACGCGTCGCTATGCGGAAATTGCCCGTCGGGCAAACATGACCCCTTCCCAATTAGCTCTGGCATGGTGCCAACAAGTACCTGGCGTCACCTCTACAATCATCGGTGCCACGACACCCTCTCAGTTGACTGAAAACATTAAGGCATTTGAACTTACGTTAGACGAGGCGGTACTGCGACAAATTCACGATGTTTATAAGCGTTATCCTCAGCCTTTCTGAGCGTGAGGTTGATGCAGCGAAAGAAAGGGGAGGATAGCTCGTAGACGAGCGTCATGGATATGTCATAAATACGACATAGACTAGTGTCACTGATACTAGTGAGTAATTGTATGACGCTCTCAACCACCAACACGGAACAGGTGCTACAGGCCGGAGCGCCTCGTCATTCTGCACAAAACTGGTTATTGCTGATGGCATTGGTTTATTTGATGCTACTGGCAGTATCTATGATAGGCAGTGGTTTTAAATTTGCCACTGCTGACCATGCAAAGGGGCTATTTGAATTTGCCTCTAACCCTGTGATGGGGCTTATCATCGGCATGGTCAGTACCGCATTAATTCAGTCGTCCAGCACTGTCACGTCCATAATTGTTGCCATGGTAGCCGGTGGCTTGCCTATCACTATTGCTGTTCCAATGATAATGGGCGCAAATATTGGTACAAGTATTACAAATACCATAGTAAGTCTGGGCCACGTTGCCCGAAAAGATGAATTCAAAAATGCTTTTCACGCCGCAACTATTCACGATTTTTTTAATGTGTTGGCCGTACTCGTTTTCCTGCCATTGGAAATCGCTACCGGTGTGCTGGAGAAAAGTAGTGAATATTTGGTCAGCCTGATGCATATGGATGGCGGTTTGGCGATGGATGGTGTGAATCCAATCAAAGCAGTAACCCAGCCTGTTGTGAATTGGGTCACAGACGCATTAATGTTCTTACCGTCGGTGTATCCGGGAATTGCTAAAATTGCTATCGGGATATTGCTAATTGTGCTCTCAATCACGTTTATGGGTAAAATCATGAAAGTGTTAATGGTGGGTAAAGCAAAAGAGGTTTTACACACTAGTATCGGTAAAGGCCCGGTATCAGGGATTGCGTCCGGGGCTGTAATGACGGTGTTGGTACAATCATCATCTACCACCACATCACTCATGGTGCCTTTAGTTGGAAGTGGTATATTGCGGGCCAAAGATATTTATCCATTCACTTTGGGGGCAAACATTGGTACCTGTATAACAGCTCTTATTGCTGCACTGGCTATTACCGGTCCTATGGGTGGGTTTGCCATGCAAATTGCACTGGTTCACTTACTTTTTAATATCGCTTCTGTGCTACTAATTTTCGGCATACCGTTTCTTAGGAATATCCCCCTTAAATTGTCTTACGGGCTGGCTTGTGCAGCGTCGGAACGCAAGGTATACGGGGCTGCATATATCGCTGGGCTTTTCTTTGTTGTGCCGTTATCAGTGATTTTCCTGTCACAATAAAAAACCCTGCGAAGACAGGGTTTTTCAGAAATGGTTTTAGTTTCTAGAAAGCGTACTTGGCGGAAACCTGGATGCGGTTCATATCGCCTTCCAATCCGCCTTCTGTTTCCCGTTTGGCGTAAGCATATTCTGCGCCCACAGTGAGTGATTTTGTCGGTGAGTAGAGCAGGTTCACCCGGGTACTGTATGTACTTTGGGTTACACTTGTACCAGTGAGGTTGGTGTCATTGTCGATATCGAGAGCTGAAAACATGACGCTGCTGCGCATTTTTTCGCTCCACAGGTGACGATACGCAATCGAATACCCCATTGAATCGATAGCTTCTAACTCATTGTTGGCATTGATAACAGCACCATTCGATGCATTCAGCGCTGCATAGCGACCTAAGCCTGACCCTGTGTTAAACGTCCAGCGTATATCATCGTTATTGTTCAACATGAACTTACCAGACAGTTGTACACCATAACTGGTTTCACTGTCGTCAATATCAGCGCCATCGTCGTAGGACAACTGACGCACAATACCCGCCACTTTGACATAGCCCCAATCTTGCTTCCAGGTGTAGTTCGCGATCACATCAGGTACTGCATTGTCGTCGGCGACTATTCGTCCTCCGCCACCAAAAGGTGTCACTGTGGTTTCCGGATTTTCCAACGCAAACTGAAAGCCACCTTGAGAATAACGCACCATTACCTGACGCCCGAAGGTAATACCGTCGGTGGTACCAATAAAGTCTAACGATTCCGGCAAGGAGCTTACATCCATGAAGGTTGTCCATGTTTGGCCAACAAGCCAGTTCTTATATTTAATAAAAGCGTGCCTGATCCTTGGTGTGTATGAGTTGCTGATACGCTCGTTACCGCCATCTGTAACCAGAAAGTCGAGTTCGAGAACGCCCGTGACGGTGTCGCCTTCTGGCGTGTCGGTATTCGAAGTAAAGCGAAAACGGGATTGACGGATATGAGAGTCGAACTGTGTCCCTTCGTCATTGCCACTCACTGGGGTAAGTGAAGGAATATAAAACTCCCTGCCAATACTTCCCGCTCCCAGTGTGCCTTCTGAATAGTTACTGACAAGCGCATCTGCTTTTACATAGCCGGTGAAACTTATATCGGTACCACCAAGGCTGGCAGCCTGTATTGTTGCTGGTGTCATCATGGCTACTACAGAAAGAGACAACGCCGATTTTTTGAATGTGTGTGTCATTATCGTTCCCGTGTTCTTGTGTTAAGTTAAGAAACTGTAAAAAAGGAGTTAACGAAGACTAATTTGGCTGAGATTTCATCAGTTGCAAATAAGCGGTTGGTCTATCAGACTAAAGTCGTATTATTGTAGTGTTAAAAGCAGGAAATCGCTAAGACCAAAGTCTCATTTTGCTTTACATTAATAACGCTACCCTGTTTCACAGTTATTTTTTCAATGAATTACACACGACATCGGAGGCATTATCCATGACTGCCAGCAAGACGTATCCTGTCCCACAGAATATTCTCGAACAAACCCATTTGACAAAAGAGCAGTATGATCAGATGTACAAGCGTTCCGTTGACGATCCCACGGAGTTTTGGGGGGAGTACGCAAGTACGCTGGATTGGTATACCAAGCCCTCCAAAGTAAAAAATACCCATTTTGGGTCAGACGACGTGTCTATAAAATGGTTTGAAGATGGTGAAATTAATGCCAGTTACAACTGTATTGATCGCCACCTTGGGGATAACGGGAAGAAAACAGCATTATTCTGGGAGGGAGATTCCCCTGAAGATAGCGAGGAAGTCTCTTATCAGCAACTGCATTACGAAGTATGTAAGCTCGCCAATGGTTTGAAAAAGCTTGGCGTAGAGAAGGGCGACCGCGTGGCGATCTACATGCCAATGGTCCCTCAGGCTGCATACGCTATGTTAGCCTGCGCCAGAATAGGTGCGGTTCACTCTGTGATTTTCGGCGGCTTTTCACCCAACGCTATAGCTGACCGCATTAACGATAGTAAGGCGAAAGTCGTTATAACATGTGATGAAGGTCGCCGGGCCGGTCGCCAGGTACCGTTGAAACTGAACGTCGATAAAGCGGTTGCTAATGGCGCTTGCCCCTCGGTAACTGCCGTTGTCGTGCATAAGCTTACGGGGGGCGACGTAGCTTTTAATGACTCCCTTGATGTGTGGTGGAGTTCCCTGGTTGAAGATTGCAGTGCGCAATGTGAACCAGAAGTAATGAACGCTGAAGATCCCTTATTCATTCTTTATACATCAGGTTCTACAGGTACGCCTAAAGGTGTGGTGCATACCACAGGCGGTTATTTACTTTATACGTCTATGACATTCAAATACGCCTTTGATTACCGTGAAGATGATGTCTACTGGTGTACCGCTGATGTGGGCTGGATCACCGGGCACAGCTACATGGTTTATGGGCCACTTATCAACGGCGCATCGCAGGTATTTTTCGAAGGTGTACCCACGTATCCGGATGTCCGACGCATTGCCCAGGTAGTGGAAAAGTACAAGGTTAACAGTCTTTATACTGCTCCTACAGCTATTCGTGCGCTGATGGCTCACGGTGATAAGCCTGCAGAAGGCTGCGATTTATCATCCCTACGGTTACTGGGGTCGGTTGGCGAGCCTATTAATCCGGAAGCCTGGGAGTGGTATCACAGGGTGTTGGGCGAGAGTCGCTGCCCGATTATGGATACCTGGTGGCAAACGGAAACAGGTGGTTTGATGATCACACCCATGCCTGGTGCAACACCGCTTAAACCAGGATCTGCAACACGCCCATTTTTTGGGATTCAACCTGCGTTATTTGACGCAGAAGGTAATGAACTTGAGGGTGTTGCGGAAGGTAATCTGGTCATAAAAGACAGTTGGCCCAGTCAGGCGAGAACAGTTTATGGCGATCATGACCGCTTTATAAGTACTTACTTTAGTGCTTATAAAGGCGTTTACTTTACCGGAGATGGTGCAAGACGAGATGAAGATGGTTATTACTGGATCACAGGTCGCGTCGATGATGTATTGAATGTATCCGGGCATCGCTTAGGAACGGCAGAAATTGAAAGTGCGCTGGTGGCACACCCGAAAGTGGCTGAAGCCGCTGTTGTGGGATTCCCTCATGATATCAAAGGCCAGGGAATTTATGTTTATGTAACACCAAACGAAGGTGTTGCTCCAGATGAAGCGCTGACAAAAGAGCTGCGTGCCTGGGTACGCCAGGAATTAAGCCCCATTGCTACACCTGACATGATTCAATGGTCGCGAGGTTTGCCGAAAACCCGTTCAGGCAAAATCATGCGTCGTATTTTGCGCAAGATAGCGGCTAATGAGCACGAGCAGCTCGGCGATACGTCAACGTTGGCGGATCCATCAGTAGTTGATACACTCATAGAGGAGCGCCTAAACAAGTAAATAGGGAAAAATATGATAACGTTGTTGATTGCTGACGACCATCCTTTGTATCGGGATGCCTTAAGGGGGGCGTTATCGTTAACTTTGCCCGACCTCGTGCTGCGAGAGGCCGGAGACCTTAACACGACAGTTGATATTCTTGAGAAGGAGGATATCGACTTACTGTTGCTGGATTTACATATGCCAGGCAGTAACGATTTGTTCGGCCTGTTGCACATTCGCAAGCTCTACCCTGAGCTGCCCGTTGCAGTAGTATCTGGTACTGAAGATGCTGCAATTATCTCTAAAATTGTTGGCGTGGGAGCCTTGGGCTTTATTCCTAAAACGGCCAGTTCCGGTGACATAGCCAACGCAGTAGAATCAATTCTCGACGGTGATATCTGGTTGCCCGAATCGGTAAGTGAAAAGATAGAAAACGTAGATGATGAATTTTCGCAGTTAGCTGACCGCATCGCTACACTGACGCCGTCTCAGTACAAGGTGTTGTGTTATATGCGTGATGGGCTGCTCAACAAGCAAATTGGCTATAATCTTGATATTGCTGAAGCAACGGTAAAAGCACATGTCACCGCCATTTTCAAAAAGTTGGGCATTAATAACCGCACCCAGGCAGTACTCATCGCGTCTCAGCTAGAACTAGAACCGCCCAAGTAGGCGGTTTTCCTTATTGACCGAAAAGGTAGTTAGAGACGCTTTTCCGTAAGTACGAATTCGAGTTCAGGGTCAACCACGAAGCGCCCATTCATTGCCTCACGACCAAATAACATCAAGTAAGTCATTTCCCGGCGATCAGTGAGTGTGAGTTGAATACGCCAGCTTTCTTCACGCATGACAATCTCGGTATCTATTACGTAGCGTCGTTCCAGCGTAGCAGTGGAACTTTTCACTTTCTTTTGTGCTACAACCTGCGCTTCCCGTCGCACTATACTGTCAACGTTGTGAATATCCGGGTGAATATCGAAGCTCACCCACAATTTACCCTCTTTTTCAAACTCATCGATATTATCAACGTGTAGCGATGATGTCGTGGCTCCGGTATCTACGCGGATGGTGAGATCATTGATGGCTAACTCAGGTAAATCACAATATTCCAATGCGCCAATTAATCGCTTTTTTTGCTCTTGCATCGTGTCTCCTTAAGGCCCCGGTAATCCGGGTTCATCAGGTACCAGGTTGTCTTGTAGCAGTTCTACATGCTCTGCTACGGAATCGGGTTTGTTGAAATAGCCAATGTGATAAATGGCTTCGCCTTCCTGTGCGAGCGGGATATTTTGCTTGCCCACTATGACGCCGTGCATTGGGCTGTATATAGTTTCCAGCACTTCTCCAAATGGATCAGAAATGGTAGCGAGTCGATCACCTTTTTCCACGTGATCACCCAGTTGTGCCAAATGCCGCACAAAGCCGCTCTCAGGAGCCCGAACCCAGCCGCTTTCCCGGGCAATAAAGCGTTGTATTGTATGGCCTTTAGTACGGCTTTTGTTAAGCATCCCGATATGGCGCATAGTGTTAATTATTCCTCTTACACCGGCGCGAATGGAAAATTCGTCGTAACGCAGCGCTTGCCCCGCTTCGTACAAAAGTATTTTAACTCCGGCTTCGCTGGCAGCCTGGCGTAAACTGCCATCGCGTAAATCTGCGTTTAACAGTACTGGCACCCCAAATGCTTTTGCCATTTCAAGTACTTCCTCATCATCGAGGTCTGCTCTTATTTGGGGGAGGTTACTGCGGTGAATGGCCCCGGTATGCAGATCTATGCCGAAATCGCACTTGGTGACAATTTCCTTGAAAAACAAATTAGCCAGGCGGCCGGCCAAGGAGCCTTTTTTACTGCCGGGGAAACTGCGATTTAAATCACGGCGATCCGGAAGATAGCGAGATTGGTTTAAGACGCCATAAACATTTACCATTGGCACCGCAATTAAGGTGCCGCGGAGCTTTTCAATGGCCTTTGCATTAATTAAACGGCCGACTATTTCAATGCCATTGAGTTCATCGCCGTGAATGGCTGCTGACACGAACAGCGTCGGGCCTGCTCGCTTACCGCACTTTACGTATACTGGAATACTCATATTCGTTGAGGTATACAGGGGCGGCATTTCGAGCTCGATTTGCTTAGTTTCGCCGGGCAAAATGCGCTGGCCACCAATTTCAAGAGGCTGGTTAGCCATTACCCTTTTCCTCTTGTGCGTGTATTGAAAGGTTTCGCTGATTTCACGATAAAGTCGATAATCATACTGGCAACATCTTTTTTGGTCGCAGTTTCAATACCTTCTAAGCCTGGGGAGGAGTTTACTTCCATCACCACAGGTCCATGGTTAGAGCGAAGAATATCTACACCACAGCAGTTCAGCCCCATGGTTTTAGCAGCTGCGACAGCGGTTTTACGTTCTTCCGGTGATAAACGCGTTAAGCTTGCAGACCCACCTCGATGAAGATTGGAGCGAAACTCTCCCGGCGCTGCTTGCCGTTTCATTGCCGCAACCACTTTATCTCCAACAACAAAGCAGCGGATGTCAGAGCCGCCGGCTTCCTTAATATATTCCTGCACCAGAATACTGGCGTTTAAGCCCATAAAGGCTTCAATAATCGATTCTGCGGCTTTCTGTGTGTCAGCGAGTACAACGCCGATACCCTGGGTGCCTTCCAATAGCTTGATGACAACAGGAGCGCCGCCAACATTTTTAATCAGGTCGTCGATTTTGTCCGGATGATGTGCGAAGCCGGTTCTTGGCATGCCAATCCCTTTGCGAGATAACAACTGTAAAGATCGCAATTTATCCCTTGAGCGGCTAATTGCCACAGACTCATTGATACTGTAGGTTCCCATCATTTCAAACTGGCGAACGACGGACGTTCCGTAAAAGCTCACAGAAGCTCCTATACGGGGAATAACGGCGTCGTAGAAAGGGAGTCTTTTCCCTTTGTAGCGCACTGATGGCTTGGCACTGGTTATGTCCATGTAACAATGCATGGTGTCGATAATGTCAACCTCGTGACCTTTCTCGATACCAGCTTCTTTGAGACGGCGCGTTGAATATAGCTTGGGATTGCGGGACAAAATGGCAATACGCATAACGGCAATAGACCTTAACAGAGTAATTTTGCTGTCACGACCGCGTTAAAAACGTGACAAAGCAGGGAGTGAGTGGATATTATATTACCCGCGTTTGAACACAAAGCGATCTTTTATTGAACGCTCAATATTCCTGCTTCTTTCTCTAAACAATCCAACTTTTATCAGGGTGTCATGCATGCAATGGCTGCAACAAATTAGCGCTTGGTTCATCGAATATCAGACAAATGTCATCTGGACTGTTCTGATGTTTTTTCTTTATGTGATCATGACGCGTTTTGCGATACCTCGTCTCGAAAAAAATGTAGAAAAAAGCAAGCTGAAGTCATCAAGTGCCATGAAGGGCCTTTTTACTGCTCGCATCTTAAGCGGTACAGTGACACTGGCACTAATTCTGCTGGCCTGGGGAGTAGATTTCTCCGGTTTACTGGTACTTTCCACGTCTATACTCACGTTACTTGGCGTGGCGTTGTTTGCCAACTGGTCGCTTATTAGTAACGTTACTGCTTATTTCATTTTGCTCACTAATGTCACCTATCGCCGGGGAAATTATGTGCGAATACTCGACGGCGATAACTTTATTGAAGGCTATATTGCAGATATCAACCTGTTCAATACCCGCTTGGTAACCCAAGATAGAGAAACCGTGCTCTACCCCAATAACCTGCTCTTAACCCGGCCGGTTCTGGTCAATCCAAAGGGTAAATGGGGAACACTTGGTAAAGTGACAGCGAACAGTGCTCAGCCGCCTCCTGCCCCAACCGAGTCAGACAAAAAAGACACATTGTCTGAGGAAGTTACCCCTTCTTCCCGTCCTTAATGTGGCGAGACAAGCTCTGCAGTAACGCCCTTAATTTGGCGGGCTTCAAAGGTTTTGTCAGGTAATTTACACCTTGCTCTTTGCACTGCGCGATGAGTTCATCTTCGTGGTTCGCCGTTACTAACGAGGCTGGCACCACAATATTCAGATGCTGGCGGATAGCTTCGATAAGATCGAGGCCGTTCTTTTCAGCATCAAGTTGGTAGTCCATTAACAAAATCTGGGGCGCGAAGATATCGGCCTGCTTTAACGCATCGTCCCAGTTGGTTGCTAGCACAACGGTTATTCCCCATTTTTCCAGGAGAGTTTGAAGTGCATCCAGGTTTTCCTGCTGGTCGTCTACGCATAACACCCGAAGACCCATAAAGGACGACAACCTGGAAGGGGTTTCCTGAAGAACCTGGCGGCGGGTTGCGGCTTTACCCACTTCCAGCGTAAAACGACTGCCTCTACCCGGTGTAGAAGACACGGAAATTTTGCTTTGCATCTGTTGACCTAGACGGCGAACAACGCCTAAGCCCAGACCGACACCGTGTTCTGTAGAGTCGTGAGTACGATAAAAATCACTGAAAATCATCCCTTGCTGCTCTTCAGAAATGCCAATACCCGTGTCTCTGACTTGCACCAAAACACGGTCTTTCCTAGGGCGAACGGTAAGTAAAACTTTGCCGCTGTCAGTGTATTTCACCGCATTAGAAAGTAGGTTTTGCACAATTCTGTAGAGAAATGTTTTGTCTGCCAAGACCCAGCAGTCTCTGATACGCGTGCGCAACAGAAGGCCTTTTTCTTTCGCTTGCATTCTCATTTCATCAATTAATGGTTTGAGCAAAGTGGGTATGTGTATGGCTTCTATTGATGGTTTAAGCTCACCTTGATCCAAGCGCGCAATATCTAAAAGGGTACCTATAAGGGCTTCACTGGACGAGACTGAGTGTGCCAGTTTGGTAATAATTTCGTTTACTGAACCTGACAACTCAGCTTCCTGGAGGGCTGTAACATACAGCTTGGCTGCGTTAAGTGGTTGCAAGACATCATGACTGGCGAGGGCGAGGAAACGGGTTTTACTGGCGTTGGCATCTTCGGCCGCTTTTCGCGCGCGGATCAATTCTTTTTCCGCTTCAGAACGACGTTCAATTTCAAGCCTAAGCTCCGCATTTATTGAGTGAACTTCTTCCGTACGTTTCTTAATTCTGGCTTCCAGATCGACATTCGATTCTTCCAGAGCCTGTTGAATTTCAATGTGACCGGTAATGTCATTAAAACTGGTTACAAAACCGCCGCCGGGCAATGGGTTGCCGACCATTTCAATGACCCGCCCATCATGGCGTTGACGGGTAAAACGATGGGGTGTGCCGGACCGCAAGTGTTCAAGCCTTTTTTCGACTTGCTTCTCTGGGTCTCCGGGGCCAAATTCGCCTTTTTGCGCATTGTAGCGTACTAGCTTTTCTATCGGCGTGCCTACAGTAAGCATGCCGTCAGGGTAGCTATACAGGGTGGAATATCGCTTATTCCATGCCACGAGATTAAGGTGTTTATCAATTACACTAATTCCCTGGTCCATGTTCTCTAATGACGTTAACAAGGCGGTCATATTGAACTGCATGGCTTGGGTAGTATCATCAAAAAAATTAATAATCTCAGTAAAGTCGAGCTTTTTCCCTTTCAAAATGGAATCGATGAGTGCTTTTGCACTGGCAGCGCCAATTACCCCCCCTAGTGCTCGCTCACAGAAGGCTAAAAACTCATCGTCCGGGGTACTGGTTCTATCTATCTGACGATGATTAAGGTTCTGATATTCTTCAATAAGCTGCTCGCAACGACCTGTGCCCATAAAGGTCGAGAGGAGGGTGATCAGATCTGAAACTGTAACATGAGTGTTGTTCCTGCGAACCGCATCGCTTCGTACATTGGTGGGGGATACAAACGCTTCAGCCTGAATTCTGTCAACCAACCTGGCGGGAGCGAAAATAGAGAACCCCACGTAGGCTATGAAGTTCATCGCTAAACTAAGTAGCGCCCCCTGACTGATTTGCTCGCTCTGCACAGCGGTGGTAGGCGCACCGTTTATTAGGGGCAGAATTAACCATAATACCCACGTAAATAAGCCGACAACCAAACCAGCATAAACGCCGTTTGCGTGAGCACGCTTCCAATATAAGCCACCAATTACGGCTGGAATAAGCTGGATCACCAATGAAAAAGCGATCAATCCGATGGAATGCAATGAGCGGCTGTTCGTCATTTGCTGGTGGTAGAAAAATGCCAGCAGTAAAATGATAGCGATGACAATACGGCGAATAAGGCGAATGCGTCTGCCGTAGTCTTTATGACGGGGACCACCAGGTTTAAAAAGTAATACGCGGGGCAAAATAACATCGTTAGTGAGCATGGTGCTCAGCGTTAATGTGGCGACAATAATCATTGCAGTGGCAGCAGAAAGCCCCCCGGCAAACACGATTATCTGAATTATCAACGACTCTGAATATATTGCCATGGAAAGCACGTAGGTATCGGGTTCTACGTTTTGGCCTGCAAAAATAGCATTTCCAGCTATAGCAATAACAGGGATCACCGTTGCAGTTATCACCAGGTAGAGCGGGAATAGCCATCGTGCAGTCTTAAGATGATTCAGGCTAAGGTTATCAATAATTGCCACGTGGAACTGGCGGGGCAAACAAACAACCGCGGCTGCCGCCATGATTGTTTGTGCTATGAAAGAGTATGATCCAAATTGAGACAGCGCTTGCTTGGTAAAAAAGCGATTGTACTGAGGAGGGTTTTCCATTGCTTTCCAGGCAGCGTAACCCACAAAAGCAACCAGCAACAGGGCGATCAGTTTTATCGTCGATTCAAAGGAAATCGCCAGCATAAGCCCACGACGATATTCGGTAACATCGGTTTGTTTGGTTCCGAAATAAATGGCGAAAATAGCAATAAAACTGGTAGCAACAATGATGATTAAATGGCTGTTTGGCTGCTGCGTTAATAGCTGGAAAGTTGATCCAATAGCTTTTAATTGCAAGGCGATGTAAGGAATGGTGGCCAGTAGCGCAATTAGCGTAACCAAAAGGGCTACGCCTTGCCGTTTGCCGTAACGTGATGCAATGAAATCAGCAATGGTGGTAATGTGCTGCTTTTTACTCACTAATGTGAGCTTATAGATAAACCGGTAGCCCAGGACGTACACCAACACCGGGCCTAGCAATATTGGCAGATAGATCCAGGTGTCACGACTAGCCTGTCCCACCGCGCCAAAAAACGTCCAGGCAGTACAATAAATAGCCAGCGCCAAAGAGTAGATAGCAGGGTGAGAAGTCAACCATCTGGCGGTAGGTGAATTTTTATCTCCCCAACTGGCAATATAAAACAGGGTGAACAGATAAATCAGTGCCAGTGAAACCCATGCGAAAGTCATTGCTTTATATACATTCCCTTAACAATTTGGCGTTCATTATACGCTCCTGATTATTTCTTGACCTACGACCATGGTCTCATTTCTCGAATGCCTTACCCCGTCTAGAGTATAGAAAAAGTGAGTCTCGGCAGGTTTTTGCGCGTTTTGATTCAGCAGGTGAATAGTTCGCTTTAATGAAAAAAACGGGAAAAAAACAGTCGTTATACAAATGTAAAAAAAGAACATCTGCTTAACCTGACAAGAGGACGGAAAGATGGCATTTAAGAATGAAGACGACAAGAAGGCATATTGGAAGGAAAACCTCTCCCTCCTCGCCAAATTGTTGGTGGTTTGGTTTGTTGTGTCGTTTGGCGCTGGCATTTTGTTTGTCGATGCACTTAACACGATTCAATTCTTTGGTTTTAAATTGGGTTTCTGGTTTGCACAACAAGGCTCAATTTACGTGTTTGTTGCGCTGATATTTGTCTACATGGCGAAAATGAACGCAATGGACAAAAAATACGGTGTCGACGAGGAGTAAACCATGGATGTTCAATTATTAACCTTTATCATTGTTGGTGCTTCTTTCGCATTATACATAGCAATAGCTATCTGGGCCCGCGCAGGGTCTACGAATGATTTTTACGTTGCCGGAGGCGGTGTTCCTCCAATCATGAACGGTATGGCAACCGCAGCTGACTGGATGTCCGCTGCATCATTTATCTCCATGGCAGGTTTAATTTCCTTTATGGGCTACGATGGCGCTGTTTATCTTATGGGATGGACGGGCGGCTACGTCTTACTCGCCTTATGTCTTGCTCCATATCTACGCAAATTCGGTAAATTTACTGTACCGGATTTCATCGGAGACCGCTACTACTCCCAAACAGCGAGAACGGTTGCAGTATTCTGTGCCATCTTCGTTTGTTTTACCTATGTAGCAGGTCAAATGCGCGGCGTAGGCGTAGTATTCAGCCGTTTCCTGGAAGTTGACATCGTAACCGGTGTGGTTATTGGTATGGCCATTGTTTTCTTCTATACCGTTTTAGGTGGAATGAAAGGTATTACCTATACTCAAGTTGCGCAGTATTGCGTACTCATTTTCGCTTATCTTGTTCCGGTTGTGTTTATATCCATGATGGTTACCGGGCACATACTGCCGCAAACCGCATTCGGTGCCACATTAGCAGATGGCTCAGGTATGTACATGCTTGAAAAACTGGATAACCTTTCCGTCGAGCTTGGCTTTAATGAATATACTAATGGCTCGAAAAGTACCATTGATGTGTTCTTTATTACCTTTGCACTGATGGTAGGTACGGCAGGATTACCCCACGTTATCGTGCGTTTCTTCACCGTGCCGAAAGTACGTGACGCACGTAAGTCAGCAGGCTGGGCGTTACTGTTCATTGCAATACTTTACACAACAGCACCTGCACTGGCCTCATTCGGCCGGGTGAATATGATTGAAACTATCAATGGCCCTGATTTGGCCGGAACTGAAATCTCTGAACGTCCGGAATGGATCAAGAACTGGGAGAAAACGGGCCTCATTACCATTAAAGACAAAAACGGCGATGGTAAAATGTTCTATGCTGCGGGCAGTATCGATGACCCAGCAAGCAAAAATGAAGTGAAAGTGGATAGAGATATCATGGTGTTGGCGAACCCGGAAATTGCTAATTTGCCAGCGTGGGTGATTGCACTCGTTGCCGCTGGTGGCGTGGCTGCCGCACTTTCAACATCAGCGGGCTTGCTGCTGGTTATTTCTACCTCTGTGTCTCACGACTTATTGAAGCGAAACTTTGCGCCGAATATCACTGATAAAGCTGAGTTGTTCTACGCCCGTCTTGCCGCTGGTGTCGCCATTGTGATTGCGGGATATTTTGGCATCAATCCGCCAGGGTTTGTAGCACAGGTGGTTGCGTTCGCCTTTGGTCTGGCTGCATCGAGCTTCTTCCCGGCTATAATAATGGGGATCTTCAGTAAACGCATGAACGGAGTAGGCGCTGTGTCAGGCATGATTGCAGGTATTGCATTCACTGCGGCATACATCATTTACTTCAAGTTCGTAAATCCTGCAGCCAATACGCCAGATAACTGGTGGTTTGGTATCTCACCTGAAGGTATTGGTACCTTGGGCATGGTGGTAAATTTCCTGGTGGCATTCGTAGTATTTAAGATGACGGGTGAAGCACCGGATGAGATCCAACAAATGGTTGAGGATATTCGTTATCCCAAAGGGGCAGGAGAGGCGTCTGCTCACTGATAGCAACTTTTGCAATCTTGACCAAAGTAGAGGCTTATCCCCGCGATGAGCCTCTTGTCGTTTATCACCACAAAAGATATTTAAGTAGGTGTACTTATGAGCGTGTTACCACAGCAGGTGGTTGATTTTCTTAAAACGTCAGCGCCTTTTGACAAGCTAGGTGACGACGACATGAGCGAACTTGCTAAACAGGCCACCCTGATCTATCTCACTGAAGAAAACAAGAGCGAGCTATTAAAGGAAAATGAAGGCCGGCTTTTTCTTATTCAAAATGGTCAATTCTCAGTAAAAGACTCCGATGCGGCAGAACGACATCTCAGTGAAGGCGATTATTTCGGTTACCATCAGTTAATTGATAAAGTTGTCTATCCTCTGACAGTAAGTGTGGACAAGCCGGGTCTGATATTTTGCTTTACTGCAGATGCTTTCTACCGCGCTATGGATATGCCGGTGGTGGGAGACTTCTTTCACTGTGCTCGCACTGATGGATTACAGAATCAGGCGGTAAATGATTCTAACTCCATGTGGTTGTACAAAGCCCTCCATGAAATTATTTCCGGTACACCGGTTCAGGCGTCAGAGTGGGTGACCATTCGCGAGGCTGCCAGCATTATGAGTGAAAGCAAAGTCTCTTCATTGTTAATAACCGGAAATGACAAATTAGTCGGTATTGTAACCGATCGGGATATGCGTAACCGGGTTGTCGCTAAGGCGACGGATACCAACTTACCTGTGGCCGACATCATGACCAGCTCACCGGCTATGATACACCAGTATCGGACTATGTTTGATGCTATGGCATTAATGACTGAGCGCAATATTCACCATTTACCGGTGGTAGATCGCAATAGCAGAAAACCGTTAGGGATGATTACCGCGTCAGACGTGGTAAGGCACCAGCGAGGTAATGTGCTATTTATCATTGGTGAATTGGCAAAAGCGGATAATTTATATGAACTTACCCGTTTATCATGGCAAATGCCGCACTACTTTGCTACTCACGCCAAGCGGCTGGGGGACTTTGATATCGCTGGGAAAGTGCTGTCTCAGGCAACGGACATTATGACCCGGAAACTAATTTATTTTTATCAGCGTGAAAACGGCGCTGCGCCGATGAAGTACAGTTGGGTGGTTTATGGATCCCAGGCAAGGGAAGATCAAACGATGGGGTCGGATCAAGACAACGGATTACTGCTGGAAAAAACGCCCAATGATAAAGAGGCAGAATATTTTAGTGCCCTGGCAGACTATGTTTGTAATGGTTTGGCCAAATGCGGGATCAAACTGTGTGACGGAAATATTATGGCTTCGAATTCAGCATTACGGCTGTCGCTGGAACAGGCTGAAAAAGAAGCGAAGGAATGGGTCAGGCAGCCAACACCCACCGCTATCATGCATTTTAATATCTTCCTGGACGCTCGTTGTGCTGCGGGTGATAGCGACCTATTTCGTAGCTTGCAGCGGCTAAGGGCGCCATTGTTAAAGCAAAAAATCTTTCTGGCTGCTCTAGCCCGTCACAACAATGATGTAACTGTGCCGCTATCGATGTTTCAGAAGTTTGTTTATGAAAAAGGGTATCAGCATAAAGATTCCATTGATCTGAAAGTAAAAGCCGTCGCGATCATCAATAATTTAGCTCGCATTTATGCCCTGGCAAGTGGACTGACAATGCCGGCGACCTTATCCCGATTAGCTGCGTTACCTGCCGGAGCGGGTTTGTCGACCAGAGACGCCCAAAACCTGCGTGATATTTGGCTATTTTTGAACAGGTTACGCTGGCGTCATCAACTCACTAATAATGTAACGGATAACCGTATTCGGGTGTCCGACTTATCGTCTATTGAAAAGCACCAACTAAAAGCTGCGTTCAAAGCGATAGACAGGGCGCAGCAAGGTGCGGTAATGCATTTTTCCGGCGGGATGAGCTAACGTGTCTGCTATTCTTCGTCTGTTTGGTAATTTGTTTGGTAAATTCCCTACCGAAAAAAAACGACTATCACTACATGAAACGCCCTTATTGGCTATAGATCTAGAGCTAACCTCGTTGGACTGGGCAAGTGCGAAAGTGACATCAATAGGATGGGTAGAAGGGAAAGGGCAAAGTATCCGGTTAGATAGCTGTTATTATTCTGTTGTAAGGGCGACTGGAGATGTAGCTCAAAGCCCGGTTATTCATGGTTTGATTCAAGAACATATAGCCGATGGCGAGCACATTCGGGAAGTGCTTAAGCATTTGGTAACCTATGCCGACTCCCATATTTGGGTCTTTCACAATGCACACCTGGATTTGGCAGTTTTACAACGCGCCTTCGAAGATACAGGTGTTCACTGTCCGCCTGTGCTGTACCTGGATACCCTTAAACTCGCTGTGTATCAGTTAAAAAAATATCAGGAAGTGTTGCCACCAAACAGCGCTACCTTATCAGTATGCCGCCAGCGACTGGGCTTACCAGCAGCGCCAGCGCACAACGCGTTAGACGATGCTATGGCCACAATTCAACTTTGGATGGCGCAGAATCATGTGCTCAATGGGTGTGAGAAGGTGAGTATAGGTGATTTGTTGCATACTCATGCTGTTGGCTATAGAAAAATGGAAAAAAGTTGACCAAGGGAATTGACAAAACAACAGATAACCCGTAAATTGCGCTCCCACAACAAGGCAGGGCTCCTAACCCTGGTTTTTCTTGTTAGCCCAGGTGGTGAAATTGGTAGACACGCTAGCTTCAGGTGCTAGTGACCTAACGGTCGTGGCGGTTCAAGTCCGCCCCTGGGCACCATCACAAAACTCTCATCTTACTCAAATTACAAACTCTTTTAAATTTAGCTAACCCAATAATTTTAAGAAATATTCTGTAACAGAATGTAACCACTGTTACCCAATTTTACATATTTCCAGGTGTGTTTCTAAACCTGTTCCCTATACTTCAAGAATTCTTCCATAAAAGTTGAATTGTACACAAATGGCTGAACCCCTCGGGCTGTTTGGGATGGCATAGACAAAAGTCTAGAAAAAATAATAGAAATAAATAATTGGTTATAAAGTTCGATACTTAACTGCATGAGAGGATCGATACAATCGCCGATAGTGGCCAATTCCAATTGGTCTGGTTAAAGAATTACAACTCAGGACATGTAAAAAAATCATGCCACCGGCCTCAGGACTAAGCAGATTGTCTATAAAGATATACAAACAATTGTTGTTTGCGATGGCACTGTGCTCCTTGGCGTTATTGTTATTTTGTCACTCCTCCCTAAATAAAAGTGAAATTAACGTTCTGACGACATATTCCGGCGTCGACGTTTCCGGCTACAGAAAAGAGAGTTTGTTTGAAATTAATGAGGACAAAGAAATTGTCTTGGATTGTGCTATAGGCACCATCAGGGCAGGTAGTACTTGTGGTTTACAATTCGATTTGAGAGGAAGAGACGGAGCTGGTAGCTTTGTACACTTGCATAACCTGGCTTTCATTAGTGTTTATGCGACTGCTGAAAATCCCGGTATCGATGTAAACCTGCCGCTAAAGCTCACCCTTCGCTCATTGCGTCAGGATGTAGAGTACAATGACCGTGATCCGAGTACTACGCGCTATCAATCAGTAAGGTTTTCACCTGGTGCTGTTCAGCAGTTGTCTAAAGATCGGGTGACCACTGATCAATGGTGGGTTAGACAGTTTGATGTGCCGTTTTCAGCTGCGGGTACTGACTTTTCGTCAATTTCCCATGTTTCGGTAAATTTTGCCGGCAACGTGTTAAGTGCGCCGGGAAGATACTTGCTACATCTTCACGAATTAGTATTTGTTAGCTATTTCATTGCCCCAACATTTGTTCACACGTTGCTTTCCATTGCTTGGCCGATAATATTTCTGTTTCTGTTGGGACACTACCTAAGAATTAAAAGCAAGGAGGTATCCAGGCTACAGGCGCTGGCCGATTACGATACAGAGTTCGATATGTTGAATCTGCACGGATTCAAACGGCGTTATCCTTCGTCCCTCAAACAGCCCCTGACCATCGTCAACATTCGATTGAGAAACTTTGCTGCCTTACAGCGTGAATTTTCCAGAGAAACGGTTCTTGCTTTAATTAACTCCACGTTCATTCCCTTCTCACAAGGGGACAAGTCAGGACCGGTTTTAGTAAAAAAGCAAGATGAGAACCTTTTGATGGTAATGAAGGATTGCGATGAGGCATTCTTTGCCACATTAGTGTCGGCAGCGCAGCGGGGGGTAAACTTTCCTTCACTCGGGCACTTGCGTCTTGACGTAAAAATGGGTATTGCCCGAGGCACCGCGGGCATGACTATTGATGAGGTTCTATCACAAAGTACCATTGCTATTGATGCTATTCTCGATGCAGAAGCGAGTTATAAAGTCTACGAGCCCGCATTGAAAAAAGAGTATCGTCAAGCGCGCTTTATTGAACAAGAATTGCGAATAGCATTGCAAAAGCAGGCATTTAATATCGTTTTTATGCCGGTGTACGATGTTGTTTCAAAACGGATAGCAGGGGCTGAAGTTCTGTTGAGAACCAGTCATCTGCCGCTGGCAAGCTTTTCGCCTGAAGTGTACATAACAGTTGCAGAAAAAGTTGGATTGATTAGGGATATTGACTTTTGGGTTATGGAGCAAGCAGTCCTGGCATTGAAGTCGATCCCTGAAAGCGATTTCACGTTGTCGGTAAATATTTCCAGTAAAGAATTAATGGATACCCGCTTTGCAGAAGAACTCAAACGACTTATCGAAAAATATCAGGTTGACGCAAGCTATCTGTGTCTGGAAATCACGGAGACGTTTTTTGTCGACGTGAACACCATGTGCTTTGAATCCATTCAGGCTTTGAAACAATTGGGAATTCGGCTGTCCCTTGACGACTTTGGTACGGGGCATGCGTCTCTACAGCACCTGCTTAATATGCCAATCAATGAGCTGAAAATAGACCGTAGTTTTGTGTGGACACTCGATGACAAGAAAAGCGCCGTTATTGTGGATGCCATTATCTCAATAGCCAGTATTTGCAAGTATGACGTAGTGGCGGAAGGTGTGGAGACCGAAGAACAGATGCACAAACTCTCTGGCTTGGGATGCAGGTATTTCCAGGGGTATCTGATTGCAAAACCGGCGCCGCTTGATGCACTTCTACAAACTTGCCAAAGCATAAATAGGAAAGTCAGAACTCTTAATTGATAAAAAGATTCACGGGTGAAATTAACCCCGTGGAAATCATCCGACAAGAATTAGCTGTCGGGAGTTGCTAACTCAATCATCAGACGGTTAATTTCATGTTCAACAGCGCGAATGTCTTTCTCAGAAATGCTCTCTGGTGTTGTTTTCACGATGTTTTCTACTCTGGCAAGTTCACTGTGAAGAGCTTCTGCACCGATTTCTCCGGCCGAGCCTTTTAATGTGTGAAGTGCAAATCGCAATGTTTCAGGAGGCAACTCTCGAAACTCTGCTAGTTTAGTTTTCACGTCGTCAATTTGAGAAGTAAACAAGATCACGAGTTTGTCATACAAGCTTTCATTGTTCATCAACCGCTTAAGTGCGGACGCTTTGTCTAACGTGTCAGTTGTACTCATAGTTTGTATTATGATCCTGGTGTTTTGATACTGCCTGCTTCGTCAATATATGCGTAAGTATTCCTGCCATTCTCTTTAGCTTTATACAGGCATTGATCTGCTTTTAATACAACTTGGTCAATGTTGTAGGTGCCTTCCGGTGAAAAGGTTGCGGCTCCGGCACTCACTGTTACTATGCCGAAGGCCGAGTCTTCGTGTTTTAATTGCAGTCTGTCAATGGTGACGAGAATGCGTTCGCAGACCGTTTTTGCCCCCGCTTCGTTTGTATCCGGAAGAAGGATCATAAACTCTTCGCCGCCTATACGCACCAGCCTGTCCATGGGGCGCAGTAAAGACTCTTTAAGTGCCTTTGCGAGTTTCCACAAGCATGTATCGCCTTCAATATGACCATATTTATCATTAAACTGCTTGAAAAAATCAATATCAAATATGGCAACGGATAACGGGGATTCGTCCCTGCTTGCGTCTCTGACGATGTCAGGAAGTCGTTCCTCAAGATAGTGGCGGTTAAAGCAGCCAGTAAGCCTGTCGGTATAAATCAACTGCTCGAGTAAATCTGTTTTCAATTTATGGGCGAGGTGGGACTTAACCCGGTTAATTAAAGTCGTCGCATTAACGGGCTTTTGCACAAAATCCACGCCGCCAGCGTTCCAGCATTTTTCCTGTTCTTCATCCGAAATGGAGCCGGTTACAAAAATAACCGGAATTTGCTGGGTTTTAGGGTTCAAGCTTAGCAAAGTGCAGGCTTCGTGACCGTCCATCTCCGGCATAAATACATCCATCAGTACTAAATCCGGAGGCATATGGGCGCAGTAATCCAGCGCTTCTCGTGCATTACTTGCCTGCACGCATGTTGCAATGTCCTGTAACAGGGTGGCCATTACCAAACGGCTTGATGTTTGGTCATCAACAATGAGAACCGTGCAGTCACTGATAGACCTTTGAGCTGGGCGTTGATACAAGTGAACCCCTCTTTATTTAGTAATTAATTGTCCATCAGATGCCTACACTAAACTTCCGATGAAAAGATGTATATTAACCCATGGTATAACTTGTAAATAATTCATACCCTAACACAGCAAAAAGTATAAGGTTAGCGCCTAATCCAATTAAGTAGAAGTAGCTCCTGGGGCTCGGGTTTTTCTCTGTGGCGATGAAATAGTAAAGCACCATGTGCACGAACCTGGCAAAGGCATAAACCCACACAATCACTGCTAAACATAAGTGAGGGACACCAGCGAATATTGCAACTAACGCGGGACCAACGAATACAAGAAGGTTTTCCAGCGAATTATGGAACGTGCGGTGGCTGCGAAAAACGAAAGAATCGTGACTAAGATCTTCCTGCAACTTACCTGGAACTGCCCCCGGCGCTTTGGCGTGGGCTGTGGCAGCAACGATGCTTTGTATTATCACGGTTAAAAATATAGCCCATAAACCCATCAAGGACCAAAAATAAGTATCTACCACGGTGTTCTCGCCTTTTTTTAAACTAAGTCTGTCTTTTTTCTCAGTCAACAATAAATGGGATCAACCCAAAAGTAAGTTTATGGTTATAGTGATAGCAAAAAAAAATAAAATAGGCTTGGTTGGAAAGGTTATTAGATTACAATTGGCTCTCATCAATACACCGTTAACTTGATTTAGAGAGAGAGCCTCATCGTATCTTTGGACACGCTTCTGGCATTTATTGTGGCCGCTTATGCACTCAGTTTGTCTCCAGGCCCATCAAATCTGTATATTTTGGCCTGTACCATGGGCAGCGGCTCCCGTGGAGGCTTGGCAGCAGCAACAGGTATGGCATTAGGCAGTATCATTTACGCAGTAGCCACGGCTGCGGGCGTTGCTACGGTCGTAGTTGTTTCACCCATATTGTTTGTTGGTATCAAGCTGTGCGGGGCTTGTTACTTACTGTACTTGGGTGCAAGCGGGCTATACAAAGCGCACAAGCCTCAGCTAAAAGGCGCAGTTGTGAAAGGCAGGCGTACAATCTTCAGGCAAAGCCTGATGGTAGAATTAACAAATCCCAAAACTATCCTTTTCTTTCTCGCATTTTTGCCTCAGTTTGTTGATGTGGAGGCTGCCGATGTAAAGGCCCAGCTACTCACTCTAGGGCTTATTTACGCTATTGTGGCTTTGAGCAGCGACCTTCTCGTCGTAGCACTCTACGCTAAAATCAAAATTCTCATTGAACGCCGCCCCCGGTTTGCGATCTGGCAGGAGAGGGTTGCTGGTTCTATTCTTCTTCTTCTCGGGTTGGTCATTTTATTTGAAACGCTAAATCACCCAGTAGCTTAGCAAAATCCCTCTCAAGAAGATTCAAGCTCGTCCCACAGCGCCGCAATTTGCAAACTGACTTTATGTGAGGGCGCCAAATATGGCATGGGCGTTCGCTTTGAGTGTGACTCTTTTATTTTTACTGTGCTGGTTATTTTTGACTCCAGCACCGGCAAAGACTGATTCTTCAATTCATCAATAAGTGCAGTAGGAAGTTTCGCCTGAGGGTTAAATTGATTGATCACAATGCCTTCGAAGGCGAGTTCCGGGTTATGATCTGCTCTTAACTCAAGCACGTTATTGAGTAACCTGCCAATTGCCTGTACTGAAAAATCATCGCAATCGAAAGGCACAATAAAGCTGTCCGCTGCAATGAGCGCAGCTTTTGAATAAAAGTTAAAGTTTGGTGGCGTATCGATAAAAACCCGATCGTAATCGTTTTCCAGCGCGGCCAGCGTTTCTTTCAGTTTGAACATCTTATAGCGGGTCTCAAGTTCCCGCTCCAATTCCGTTAAGGAAGGATGTGCAGGTAGAACGGAAAGTCCACTGAAGGCGGTTTCATGTATAAACGCAGTCGCAGGCTCGGGTTTACTAAACCAGCCAACAACCTGTTTAAACATATCAGCGACAGTGAGGGCGTTGTCGCTGATATCAACACCACAATAATAGGTACTGTTCCCCTGAGCATCTAAATCAACCAACAAGGTGCGCAATCCCTGACGAGCACTTTGTGCAGCGAGATTCGTGCTGATTGTTGATTTGCCTACTCCCCCTTTTTGATTAAACACAACGCGCTTCATGTTTGTCCTTGATGAGAGTTTGATATGGGAGGGTTAAAATATGCACAGCTTTTTATGCGTTTGTAAAGGGGAGCTTCAGTTAGTTTTGGTTTGCGACAGAATGCCGAATATCGAATGTGAATGAAATGTTAAATTTAGTGATGTGAGCTATAATACTAATACGTACCAAGTTTGGAGGACACGCCGATGCTGGGACGTAATTTTAACTATAAATTACTCGTTATATTGCCTGTTTTAACACTAATGGGGTGCCAATCTACGAATTATTCAGTAATTGACACTAAAACACTATTGAATGATGAGGTTTTCGCTGGACACAAAAAAGTAACAATTGAAGGGCCTGATGAAATTTTCGAACTTGACAGAGATGCTCGAGCTTTTGTCGATAGTACCCAGTTAAAGACACAAACAGAGAATAAGAATTTAAAAAATTTGGTTAGACAAATTTTTGACCATTCTGAGCACGGTTTGCGCTATAAATCCGATGCTAATTCTGTTGCCGTAGAAACCTTTGCAAATCAGGCGGCCAATTGTTTGTCGTTAACTATCATGACTTATGCAATGGCCAAACACGCTGGCTATGACGCGACGTTTTATGAAGTCGACATACCTGAATACTGGACACGAAGGGACGGGGTAAATTTACTCAACGGTCATATAAATCTACGTATCTCCTTGCGCAACAACAGCAAGAAGAACCAGATGTCAGAAGATTACATTGATGTAGATTTTGATCCGCAAGCAATTAGGGATGACTTCCACCGTCATGCGGTAAGTAAAAACAAAGTTATTGCCATGTTTTACAACAATAAGGGGGCAGATGCATTACTCGCAGGGAACGATTTGCTGGCTTATGCTTATTTTAAGGAGGCGGCAACCTTTTACGATGGCTTTGGTTCTACCTGGGTAAACCTGGGAGTATTGTATCGTCGGATGGAGCAGTTTGATTTGGCACAATCGAGTTATGAGAACGCCATTGCGTTAGATGATGATAATTTTACAGCCTGGGAAAACCTGGCTTTACTTTTCCGTTTGCAAGGAAAAAGTGAAGACGCTGAAGATATACGACGTATGGTTATTGCCAAGCGAGAGGCGAACCCTTTTTATCATTATATCCTCGGGGAAGAGGCTCTTGATATCGGTAAACCAGAACAGGCCGTTGCTCACTTTAACCGTGCAAGGCGGCTGGACAGAACCCGGCATGAAATTCTCTTTGGTCTCGGGAAAGCGCATTTAGAGCTTGGAGATATTGCCAGGGCGAAGAAGTTCATGGAATTAGCGGCTAAACACGCTGTAGATGCTCAGGATGAGTATCGTTATCTAAACAAAGTCTCTATGCTTCAAAGCTCACTCTAGGCAAAACATCATCACCATGTGCTGCATCACAATGACAGCACATGGTTGTGGTTTGCTCTCAGGTGATTAAATGACACCAAGCTCTTTGAGTCGTTCCTGAAGATAGCTGTGGGCCGTGTGTTTGTCTGAAAGCACAACATCTGGCCGGGGGTGCAAAAACAGCGGTAAGGAAATTCGCGATTTAGTCATATCAGTACCATCGGGGTTCACTACCCGGTGTGTAGTTGATGGAAAATAGTGACCTGATGCTTCTTGTAGCATATCGCCAATATTGACTATAAGATTACCAAAGTCACAGGGTACATCCAGCCAACTACCATCTTTTGCCTTTACCTGTAGACCGGGTTCATTTGCCGCAGGAAGTATGGTGATAAGATTAATATCTTCATGCGCGGCTGCCCGTATTGCGTCGACTTCTTCATTTCCCTGAAGCGGCGGATAATGCAGTACGCGCAGTAATGTTTGATCACTGTCTTTGATCATGTCAGACAAAGGCTGGCTGTAATGCTGGCTGACCTGGGCTGGAGAGTGATCTTCAATCCAACCGAGTAATTCCCTGGCAAGAGTATTTGCTCGGTCGTAATAATCCTGTAGCTGTGACCTCAGGTTCTCAGGACATTGACCCCACGGGTAAAAATGAAAATACTCTTTTATATCTTTCTTGGTAAAACCCTTGGCAACTTCTGAGACACTTTGAGGGAAAAAGCCGTCCTGAGTACCCTTGTTGTAGTGATAATCGTCTTTATCGCTGCTATCAAAAAACGACTGCCACGCATCGTAAATCGCTGTTACCTTGTCTTGGGCAATAGGGTGGTTTTTAAGTACGCCAAAGCCAGTTTCCCGCAATGAAGCGACAAATTCTTCTTGGGCAGTGGGAGATTGGTAATCTACAGCTTTTAGTTGCATAACATTATCCTGTTCAATCGATGTACAGATTATAGAAAATCTGTGTAGCCGGTAAAAGGTTTGAGACGTCGAATGTCCGAATTACCGTTAGTATTGTGGTCAAAAATGTTTACAAAGCTGACCATTTAGTCTGGTTTGTGAGCACAAAAAAGCGAGCTTCGCTCACTTCCTTGCGAATATTTGTTTACGCCATGGATAGATAGAATCCAGCCAGCGATGCGCTCATCAAATTTGATAAGGTCGCGGCAAAGACGGCTTTTAACCCCAAGCGGGCAATTTCTTTTCTGCGGGTAGGCGCCATAGCACCTATTCCACCCATGAGAATAGCAATGGAGGAGAAATTGGCAAAGCCACATAAAGCAAAGGTAATAACCGCTTGCGATACTTCAGAGAGCTCGCTCTGATGCTTTAAAAAATCCAGATATGCGACGAATTCGTTGACAACAAACTTCTGTCCGATAAAACTACCCGCCAGTTGGGCTTCATCCCAAGGCACACCAATAGCCCATGCGAGAGGTTGCAATACATAGCCTAAAATACCCTGGAAAGTAACACCTTCAAATCCGAATAATGCCGCAGTCCAACCGATCAGTCCGTTCAGCATCGCAATAAGAGCCACGAACGCAAGTAGCATTGCACCTACGTTTAACGCCAGTTGTAACCCTGATGCTGCGCCGCTGGCTGCGGCATCAAATACGTTGGCGTAGCTGGTTTCTGACGCTT
The DNA here is from genome assembly GCF_056158205.1 of Alteromonas sp. AWQ4_252. NCBI lineage: Bacteria > Pseudomonadati > Pseudomonadota > Gammaproteobacteria > Alteromonadales > Alteromonadaceae > Alteromonas > Alteromonas sp. AWQ4_252. The sequence continues at coordinate 1,444,997 of NZ_JBSWSV010000001.1, forward strand.
CTATTTCCTCCAAACCGTCTTTGGCTTTCTCTGTTTCCGGGAGGATGATTTTTGCCATAAGTAGACCGCCAGGAGCTGCCATAAAACTGGCTGCTAGCAAGTATTTGAGTTCCACACCCATACCTGCGTAACCGGCCATCACAGAGCCAGCAATAGAAGCGAGCCCTCCTACCATCACAGCAAAGAGTTCAGAGCTCGTCATATGGGGAATAAAGGGCCTCACTACCAGTGGTGCTTCGGTTTGTCCGACGAAGATATTCGCCGCAGCAGACATACTTTCAGGCTTACTCGTGCGTAGAACTTTCTGTAAAAAACCACCAATAAGTTTAATCACCCAACCCATGATACCCAGGTAGTAGAGCACAGCTATTAGGGAGGAAAAGAAAATAATTACTGGTAATACATTGAAAGCAAAGATAAATCCTATGGATTTGTCGCCTACAGCGCCAAACACAAAGTTAATGCCGTCCTGGCTGTAGCCAATAATATTACCGACAAACTCCGTCATGCTCAGCAATAGCTTGATACCGGGCTCGAAGTACAAAATAAATGCACCAATAAGTGCCTGAATAGCAAACGCGCCGCCTACCGTACGCCAGTTAATCTGGCTGCGATGGGAAGACAAAAGATAAGCGATGCCAAGCAGCAGCACTATGCCCAGTAAACTCACCATGATGAGGCTCCTCTAATTATTATTGTAATGCCTGTTGAATGTGGGATTTGATGACATCCAGCGCGATCTGATTTTCACCACCTTGTGTTACCACAACGTCTGCAGTGAACCGACTGGGTTCAATGAACTGGTGGTACATTGGTTTTACCGTAGACTCATACTGTTTAGCAATGGAATCCAGAGTACGCCCACGTTCTTTTACATCGCGCATCATTCTGCGCATAAGACAGATATCCAAAGGTGTATCAATGAAGATTTTGACGTCGTAATGAGGGAGTAACTCAGGCCTGGCAAGCAACATTATTCCTTCCAGAATAATAACAGGCGCAGGATTTAATCGCTCCGTATCTGGTAGCCGCGTATGCGTTTTAAAACAATAGTGTGGGTAGTCGATTGGCTCGCCGTTTCTCAACGCTTGCAAATGCGCTTTTAGTAACTCGTGCTCAAATGCATTGGGGTGGTCATAGTTGTTTTTTTCTCTTGCTTCCATGGGCAAGTGATCCTGAGCGCGATAGTAGTGATCTTCACGTAATATCTGTACAGGTCTGCCTTGTGCACTAAAAGCATTTAATAAATTTTCGGTAAATAGTGACTTTCCGGAGCCCGATGCTCCGGAGATAGCAATAATTAATGGCGACTGCATAACTTTCGAGGGCTGTTTTTCCTCCTGCAAAGATACGCATTTGGTCTGTGTGAATCAATGTCTAATTCTCGATTATTGGAAAAGGTTTATAACTTCGGCATGGTTTTTGTTTATTTTTAAGGGGGTTAGATGAAGTTAATAGATTCGACAATACAAAGGCTTACGGCATTTTTTTGTGTTGTTACTTGCCGTTAATAGTCAAATCATCTTCCGTGAGAGGCGGCAGCGCATAGGAATGCAGCTTGGATCGCGAACCTTCACCTTGTGCTCTTGGTGGGTAATATTTTTCTTTCTCCCTGGGGTGCGCGATAAACGCCTCGTCCAGCGCTGCGCGTATTTCACTGAGAGTTTTATCCAGGTTGGCGTTGAAGTCAGGGCGCTTCCGCTTAGTGTGACCAAGCTCTATAAGTCGCAGGAAAACCCGGTTGGCAATATTAATAAGTTCCTGAGGTGCATCCTTGTTCTGCGGTAACATCGCCTCTGGATTATCAATACAGTAGCGCACCAGGGCAACGTAAAAACAGAAAGGCTTGTTCTGCATTTGTACAAACTGGTTGGAAATTCCGTTGCTAATTGATTTTGAGTTCAGGTCGACGATAAGTTTTGGTTTTGGTGGAGGGGGCATATCCTTGTTGCGGACCCGCTTGCGCTTAGTTTTTTGCCTAAGCTGATAAGTCACAGGGGCAATGAGAAAAGCAAAGATAATAGGGAGCGGATGTAAGTGGAGCGCACTAAATAGTGGAGCCATTGCTACTTCCACCTGAATTTCCTGTTCTGCGGTGGCAAGGTTGAGAACTGTTTTTGTTGTCCAGCCCGGATGAGTATCGCTGCGAAACTCAACGTTCTGTAGGCTATTAATAAACATGGGGTACTGCTGACTCTGCAGGTAGCTGTTAATCTTGTTGAGATACCGATAAACAGCACCGTCGTTAACTGGCGTGTTCAGCGTCTGATTTCCCACATCTAAATACGCAGAATCGAGGCTGATCCTACGTTCAATTTCATCCAGGGCGTGATGACGATTGACATATGACCCAGCCATTTGGCCAATCGCAGTTATGGCCTGAAATAATATAAAAAGGCAAAGCGTTACCAAAGCTAATCTGCGCCATTGGGATAATGGCATTTCACTGATTGACTGCATCAACACAAGGCTCCTCTACTATGATTTGTTGGTAATATTTCTTGGATTGATTTGCAGACATCATCTTAATGGCGGATTGCACTGCACAACGCAAATCCGTGTTTCGCGTTTGCATTTTCAGATACCAGCGCATACCGCTAACACTGTCCTCAAGTGCGGTAATGTAACTCTTCGATAACTTGTTGCCATCGTTCTTATCCCAATAGGAAGAAATAATATCAACGTCTCCCGCCCAAAGTGCCCGGCGCAGCTCGGCATGGGAATTATAGTAACGCAGGTCAATATTGTTAGCATTCAACCCCAGAGCTTTCAGGCGGGTTTTCGGCACAATATGACCAGAACGACTGCTGGGATAATCTAAGATACCGATGCGCTTACCGAGTAAGTACTCTTTAGTTAGTACCGGTTTTTCCTTTAGAGCAATGAAATAAGCGCTGTAATCGGGGTGCATGGCCACTTCTTCGTAACCATATATGTCGTCGGCACCAAATGCAGTGACTACATTTGCTTTCACTAACGCTAGATCACTTACGCCGTGGCTGATATACCGGAATGTATCATAATCATTTTCACCAATGGTTACTCTGACATTACCAAACTGTCTCTGTATAACAGCGTTTGAACATAAAGCAGTCAAAGCCAGTTCTGCAAATGATTGCTCAGTTAAATAGATGTCGAAATTTTCCCGATTGGTAGAAAGTGGAGTAGGGCAGGTTAAAATTTGACCTGTTTGCGGAGGGACTGCAGACATTTTAGCAAAATTTTGTGAAAAACCTGCGAGCACACAACAAACAGCCATTATTGTGGCTATCAGTAAGCGATATTGTTTGAAAATCTTAAGATATACCAAGATGAATCGTGATTCGCAGGGTTATTTAATAGATGAATTTCAACAGCTAACTTTATTTAATGCAATAGGTAAGTTTATTTTAAAGTGTTATCTATATGATTTTTAAAGTCTTTTAATTAAGGAGTTTGAATTCGAATAAACGATGGTTATCTGAAAGAATACAGAGTTGAATAGATTTGCTGGCAGCGCGAAGCAATCGTAAGCGTTTTATGTAAAATACTTCTGGACCATTTGCTCCGGATTACAATAAAAAAATCAGCTTTCTCAGCGTGTTATATTATGTTTGGGAGATGAAACTGTCATAAAGCTGACATAAAACTCACGAAGAATTGCAGCCGCTCTCAGCTAAAAATCGGATGACACAGAAATACTGGCGTGTTGTTCGTTTGCTGATTGTGACCAGAGGAAAAGCCACTTCTCCAAAGTGCACGGCTTTTCCTCGGTCAGAATCACAACCTGTGCGAACTTACCAACACCATTATTATAGGTAGGAGCACGAGCTGGAAATACAAGGTTAAGTACGACTGGTGACAGAATTAAACAGGCTACCGACATGGGTAGCTTGTTCTTTTTGCCAGGATGGGAGCTAAGAAATTAATTGTAGTGTTGCTAGTACAGGGGCTTTACTTGTCTGAAATGACAAAAAGCGTAAACTGAACTCAGTAGTAGTGTCAGTATTGTCATAAGAGTGACACCTGTAACAAGCACAATGATGCCAAGATCTTATCTCGAAATGTCAGACAACAATAATTCGCTGGCGTTCAGATAAATTTTTAAAACGATAGGGAAACACACATGTTTAACAAGTCTAAGCTAAGTCGCGTAGCGTTAGCCGTAGCAGTGTCTGTAGGTTTATCTACAGCTGCAATGGCTCAGGAAACGTCTTCTGCAATTAAAGGTAGCATTGTTGGCCCCCAAGGGTCTCCAGCTGCTGGCACTACTGTAACAATTACTCACGTACCTACCGGGGCCGTAAAAGTTGTCACAGTTGGAAACAGCGGTCAGTTCAGCCTGCAAGGTTTGCGTGTAGGTGGTCCTTACACGGTGGCGTTTGATTCTGATAAATTCGACGATAAAACCGTAAGCGATGTTTACCTTCAGTTAGGTGAGCCTTTGGTATTAAACCTGGCACTGTCTGATGAATCCAGCATTGAGCGTATTCAGGTAACTGCTTCTCAAATTGGAGCAGATGTCTTCGGCCAGAAAAGCCCAGCGGCGACTTTCAACCTTGAAGATTTACAATCAGCCCCTGCTGCGAACCGTGATTTAAAAGACATTGTTCGTGTTGACCCGCGTATCAGTATTTCTGAGAGTGACGGCGAAGAAGCCATAATCTGTGGTGGTGGTAACCCGCGTTTCAGTGCATTGACCGTTGACGGTGTGCGCATGAACGACAGTTTTGGTCTTAATCAAAATGGCTACCCTACAGTTAGAATGCCATTTTCTTTTGATGCTATCGATCAGGTAGCAGTAGAACTTGCTCCGTTTGATGTACAGTACGGTGGCTTTACAGCGTGTAACATCAATGCGGTAACTAAATCTGGTACTAATGAAGTGCACGGCGGCGTTTTCTTCGATTACACCAGCGATTCATTGATGGGTGATAAAATTGAAGACACCGACGTTGATACCGGTGATTTCACTGAAAAGCGTTATGGTGTTAACGTTGGTTTCCCGCTGATTAAAGATGAGCTTTTCTTCTTTGGTGCATACGAGAAACTGGAAGGCGCACAAATCTTCTCTTATGGCCCTATGGGTAATCAGGTTTCCCAAGCTGATCTTGACCGCATCAGACAAATTGCCAGTGATGTTTATAATTATGACATCGGTGAAATGCCTGGTTCAATGCCGGTAGAAGACGAAAAAGTGCTGGTTAAACTCGACTGGAACATCAATAGCGACCACCGTGCCTCTTTGGTTTATAACTACAACGATGGCTTCCGTATTGACCAGTCTGACGATTACTCTACTGCGTTATCTTTAGACAGTCACTTCTACGAAGTGGGTGCAAAACTTAACTCAACTGTAGCGTCACTTTACTCTGACTGGTCGAGCAGTTTCTCTACCGAAGTGCGTTTAGGCCACATCAGCCTGACAAACCGCCAGAATTCTCTGGATGCTGACAGCGGTTTTGGTGAAATTCGTATTGATAACGTGAATGGCGCTGATGTTTATATCGGTCCTGATGATTCACGTCAGTCTAATGAAATGGACTGGAACAGCACCACAGCGAAATTCGCAGGTACATATTACTTAGACGACCACACTATTACTTTTGGTTATGAGTGGGAAACGCTAGAAGCCTACAACCTGTTTATGCAGCATACTATTGGTGAATACCGTTTCAACACTATTGATGATTTTGAAAACGGCTTGGCCGACGATATCTACTACAACAACTCTGCAGGTACTCACAACCCACAAGATGCGGCACAGCGCTTTAGCTACGACACACATACCCTGTATGTTCAGGACGAATGGGTCATTGACGACTTAACCTTATTGTTCGGTTTGCGCTACGACAAGTACGTTAGCGATGATAAGCCTAAACTGAACGAAGTATTTGAAGACCGTTATGGTTATGCCAACACCTCAACTTTCGACGGCATTGACTTGTTGCAACCACGTGTGGGCTTTAACTACATTATCAACGACAGCATGGAGCTTCGTGGTGGCGTAGGTCTGTATTCAGGTGGTAACCCGAACGTTTGGTTGTCAAACTCGTTCTCTAACGATGGTATTACTAACATTGATACCTATCGTCGTGACTTCTACCTGTTCGACGAAAATGGCGTGAATGTGCCTATCGCAAACGGTGGCCGTTTAATTTACGACCCGGTTCAGGAAATGTATGACGAAGTAACTGACGCGAACCCGTCACTGGGTAATGAGCCGTCTACCAATGCCGTGCACCCTGATTTTGAAATCCCTAGCGAGTGGAAATTCAACTTAGGCTTTACCTGGGTAACAGAAGATGACTACGTGTTCCAGGCTGATATCTTGCACAATCGCAAGCAGGACAGCGCACAAATCATCAACGTAGGTTGGGATACTGAAAACGTAACTTATACTGCTGACGGTCGTCCTATTTATAACTACATCCAGGTTGGTACAGACGATGATGGCGATGCTGTTGTACGTAACTTCCTGAAGAGTGACCTGGTACTGACAAATGCAAAAGAAGACGGTAAATCTACCACTATTTCTTTTGCAGTTCAGAAAAACTACGACTTCGGTTTAGATGCAAGCTTTGGTTATGCTTATAACAAATCTGAAGACGTAACACCAATGGCGAGTTCTGTAGCTTACTCGAACTTCACAAACTTTGCGTCTTCTGACCCATTGAACCCTGGTGTTGCTACTTCAAACTACGAAGTGCCGCATCGCTTCACGTTTAACCTGCGTTACTCCACTGAGTTTGTAGATGGTTACAAAACCAGCTTCTCACTGTTTGGTTCGCGCCAGAAAGGTCGTCCGTTCTCTTACACCTTTGACGGTATCACAATTGGTGAAGCGCAATTTAACACTGACAATGCGTTGCTTTATATCCCAGAAGAAAACGATGCTATCGTAACCTACGCTGAAGGTTTCGACCTTGCTGCATTCAACGACTTCATCGACCGTGAAGGGTTAACTCGCGGTGAAATCAACGGCCGTAACTCCCAAAATGCTGAGTGGTATAGCCGCGTAGATTTCCGTCTTGATCAGGAATTGCCAGGCTTCATGGAAGGTCACAGAGCAAGTGCTTACTTCATTCTTAAGAACGTGGGTAACTTCTTAAATGATGACTGGGGCGTACGTCGCATTGGTCCGTTTGTGTCTGCGCCTGTGTTAGATGCATCGTTAAACGACGATGGTACCTACACTTACAATGAGTTCTATGAAGGTAATACTAACCAAAATGGTTACTTCAACGAGCAGTCGTTGTGGCAAATCCGTGTTGGTGTGAAGTACGACTTCTAATCAAGCTGAATTTGCTTGAAATTAAAACCGCCGTCTTGTACGGCGGTTTTTTTTCGGCTGTAAAAAATGTACAGATTGGGATAGTGTGTAGAAAACAACAACAAGACACACACCAAATAAGGATAAAACTATGCGTAAGCAACTACTGAGTGCATCCCTTGCACTCGCGTTTTCTTCATGTACTCTTGCGGCATCCAACGTTGATACCATGGCAGATAATATCGAGGCTGATGTCATAAAATGGCGTCATCATCTGCATCAACATCCTGAATTATCTAATCGAGAGTTTGAAACCGCAAAATACGTCGAGAAGTATTTGCGCTCATTAGGCCTTGAGGTGGAAACCGGTGTGGCTAAAACGGGTGTGGTTGCTGTCCTTGATAGTGGAAATCCGGGGCCGGTTGTGGCTTTACGGGCAGATATGGATGGCTTGCCAGTACCTGAGGAAAATGACCTGCCCTGGCGCTCTCAGGTAACTGGAGAGTACAACGGCAAAACCGTCCCGGTAATGCATGCATGTGGTCATGACACTCACATGGCAATGCTGATGGGGGCTGCAAAAATTCTGTCGGACATGAAAAGCGAATTAAAAGGCAAGGTGAAATTTATTTTCCAACCGGCTGAGGAAGGCGCGCCTCCTGGAGAAGTTGGTGGGGCTGAGGTTATGGTTAAAGAGGGCGTGCTAAACGGGCCGGATGTCGACGTCATCTTTGGTTTGCATATTAGTGCGAATTTGGATGTTAACAAAGTTAGCTACAAACCCGGCGGGGCTATGGCCGCAGTTGACCCGTTTAAGATTGTTATAAAAGGTAAACAAGCCCATGGCGCTTATCCATGGAAGAGTGTTGATCCCGTGGTAACAGCTGCGCAAATGGTCATGTCGCTGCAAACCATTGTGAGCCGTGAGATAAAACTTATTGATGACGCGGCTGTAGTATCTGTGGGTTCTATTCATGGCGGAAATCGTTCAAACATCATCCCCCGTGAGGTGGAATTGGTTGGTACAATTCGCACTCTGGACAAAAAAGCTCGCGAACATGTCTATGAAGCCATGGAGCGAAAAGTAAAAGGTATTGCGGATAGTATGGGAGCAACGGCAGAACTAACATTACCACTCGATTATAGCTACCCAATTACCTATAATGACCCTGAGCTTACCGCGTCAATGCTCCCGACCCTGCAGCGTACTGCTGGTCAGGATAAAGCAATATTAGCAAAAGCCGTGACGGGAGCAGAAGATTTTTCATTTTATCAGGAAAAGGTCCCCGGACTCTTTTTGTGGGTCGGAGGGAAACCGCTGGATGTACCGGAAGAAGCGTCACCAGCTCACCACACTCCTGAGTTTTACGTAGACGATGCAGGCATGAAGCTTGGTGTGAAATTATTGACAAATCTGACGTTAGATTACATGAACCAAGCAGACTAACCGAAAAGGTTAGTCTCGCGTAGAGAATGGCGTAATGCGCGAAAAAAATTTAAAATGGTTAGTGGCGTTAACGCTGATAGGATTTGGCCTAAGCTTATTGCCACAACCTTTTATTAGTGAAGGGCTTACTCTGTTTGGTTTGCCCGTCACTGTGCTGATAGCACTATTTTTTCCGCCCCGTTGCGCTTTACCTGCTATTTTTGTATCACTACTGCCAGCACTTTATTTGCATGAATTAAGCTTACCACTATTATCACTCATAGCATTACCTGCATTGATATCGCTTCACGCATACGGGAAACCCGTATTTTACGCCTTAAAAGTCACTACAGTAATATACAGTTGTGGCCTGGTGTTTATTTTACTAGGGTATTACAGCGTCAGCTCAGGCAGCTTTTCCTTATTTACAGTAACGGCAACTGCAGTGACCTGGTTTTGTGCGCTCATGAGTGTCATGACCGGTCATCTCGCTTTTCTTTTCATTCAAATGCGATTTTTCCCACAGCGTAAATCGGAGCAAATTCACGTTAAAAAACTGCTCGGATACTGCTTTAGCGCGTTGTTTTTTATTGCTGTCTTTACCGTCAGTTATGCCTTTATTTATCAACACCAACAAACCCAGTGGCAACAATTCAACAACTACATGAAGCAACGGGTCTTTGTGCTGGGAGAACAGGTTCAGGCATATCTTACCGAGCATCAGGGAGCGATAGATCTTGCAGCTATTAGCATGTCACAAGTAGATGGGGCTGTTTACGTAGAAAATGAAAATGCTCACGCTATATTAGAAACTCTGTCACAGACTAATAAGTCATTTTTGACATTTCTAACAACAGATAATGATGGCATTATTACTAACGCTTGGCCGGACAATCTGCTTGAAATGGTGAAGCGTTCGGGCATGCTCGATATTTCAGAACGCGCGTATTATAAGCATATAATGGAGAGTGGCGAGCCTTACTTTTCAGATGCGTTTGAAGGCCGAGGCTTTGGCACTGATCCTATTGTGGCAATTTCGGCCCCGGTCAAAGATGCTCAGGAACATATTATCGGTATCGTCGAAGGTTCGCTATCGCTGAATGCATTCAGTCGCTTTGATGCGCAGAATATCGGCGGCTTTAAAATGGTAGTTGAAGATCGGGCCGGAAGGGTTGTATATGCCTCGACTCCCTTACATATTACACCGTTGACAATGTTTTCTTTTGACTCATGTGAAGCTGAGTCCTGTGATGGTTTAGTCAACTATCATGGTTCAAAGCGGTTTGCGCAAAGTGCAGTAATTCAACCTTATGGTTGGCACGTGCGATTATTCTTTGATTACAAAATGTTTGTCGCTATTACTAACGAGTCTCTATTAACTGTCCTGGGGTTGCTGGTAGTTCTTGGAGTGTTGGGTCTTGCTGGTGGCATGGCATTAGCAGGCTTTTTAGCTCAGCCTCTTGATCGCTTAGTTGGTCAGTTCGAGCGCTTTAACCCCAAGCTTTCAAAAGATTCTATCAAGTCCGCTTCTTATCAGCCTATTGCAGAAATACAAGCATTGGAAAAGGCGTTCAGGTCACTGCAACTGCGCCTTATTCACGCTTTCAATGAACTTGATTCTGCCCACCTTGATCAACGCAAATTGAATAGCCAACTCAACTCCTTTAATCAGACCCTGGCATCGCGCATAGAAGAGAAAACCCAATCTTTGGAATTGGCACTGAGTGAAGCACAGGCTGCCAATATAGCTAAGTCACAGTTTCTCGCAAATATGTCCCATGAAATCCGTACGCCTATGAACGGTATTATCGGCTCGTGTGAGAATCTTTTGGATGATGAAGTGCCGCCCGTTATTGCTCGCAGGATCACCATGATTTCTCAGTCTGCGGCGAACTTGTTGATGATCTTAGACAGTATTTTGGACTGGTCTAAAATCGAAGCGGGAAAAATGCAGTTGGACAGTACGACATTCTCATTGCAGGACGTAATTGAAGCCTCCTTTTATTTACATCAGGATGCAGCAATTAATAAGGGGGTTACGTGCTCGCTGACTTACTTAAATGACGTACCGAATGCGCTGGTTGGCGATATGGGTAAGCTATCGCAAATTGTAAATAATCTGCTAAGCAATGCCGTTAAGTTCACGCAAGAAGGTGAAATTACTGTTTCACTGGCTTATGAAGCGCAACGGGTTACGCTGACCGTTGAAGACACTGGGGTGGGGATCCCAGAAGATAAGTTAAAAGGCATATTTGAGCAGTTTGCTCAAGCTGATACCTCAACCACAAGGGTTTACGGCGGTACGGGGCTTGGCCTGGCTATCACTCAGCGACTAATTGAATTAATGGGTGGCGACATTCAGGTTGCATCTCAAATAGGAGAGGGGACCCGATTTACAGTGACCTTGCCGTTTACAGAGGCAACCGCAAGTGTGCAAAACGCCGATGATACTCCGGTCACCCTTCCTGAGCAGTTAAAAGTGCTGGTCGTTGAAGACAATGATATAAATGCACATATTGTGCTCGATATGCTTAAAGCACAAAAGGTGAAATGTGTCAGGGTTGGTAACGGCAAAGACGCCCTCAATGCGGTGAATCAGGTCAACTTTCATATTATATTGATGGATTGTCAGATGCCCGTAATGGATGGTTTTGAAGCGACCCGGGAAATTAGAGCTTTAGTGGGAGAAAAGCGCAACACTCCCATTGTAGCCCTTACTGCAAATGCCTTTAGTGAAGATCAGGTTCGATGTCTGGATGCAGGGATGAACGGATACCTAAGCAAACCAGTCAAGCGGCAGGCGCTTTTTGCCAAACTGTCCGAGATTTATCAACGCCACTATGGCTCCAGTGGTGTGTCCACATCGGTAGCATCTGCAGATTGAGGTGGTTTTCCCACTATGTACAACACAAAGTAGCCCAAGAGCGCGGAAACCAGTGATCCCGCGAGGATACCCACCCGTTCGTCAAATACTCTGTTAATTCCTGAGCCTTCAAACGCTAATGAGCCTATAAATAAACTCATGGTAAAGCCCACACCGCACAACAGTGCGCAGCCATAAATGTGCTTGAAAGATAAATCACTGGGCAGGGTAGCCAATTTTAGCTTTACTGCCATCCAACTGAATGCAAAAACGCCAAGTTGTTTACCTAAAACCAAACCCAGGAAAATACCGAAAGTAACAGGGTGTAAGATGCCCTCGGGACGAATTTGACTAAAATCTATCCCGGCGTTAGCAAAGGCGAAAACTGGCAAAATAGCAAAACTAACTGTGCTGTTGAGACTGTGCTCCAATCGGGTTACCGGGGAGTAGCTTTGGTCCTTGTTATCTCGCATAGGAATAAATGCAGCCAGTACAACGCCAGCCAGGGTGGCATGAACGCCTGACTTTAACATGGCAACCCATAAAATAATGCCTACCATCACATAGGCGGGAATATCAACCACGTTTTTACGGTTCATTATATAAAGAACAGGCAAACACACAGCGGCAACAATCAGCGCTGTTAAAGTGATATTTTCGGTGTAAAACACTGCGATAATGATGATCGCTCCGATGTCATCAATAATGGCGAGCGTGACCAGAAAGATTTTTAGGCTGGCAGGCACCCGGCTACCCAACAGGGCCATGATACCCAGCGCGAAGGCAATATCTGTTGCCGCCGGAATTGCCCAGCCGGACATGGCATTTTCGGCTCCCCAGGTGAGCCACAAATAAATAGCGACCGGGGCAATCATCCCTCCCACTGCACCTGCTGCGGGCAAAATTATATCTTTGGGGTTAGAAAGCTCTCCTTCGACGACTTCTCGCTTCAATTCCAGACCAACATGAAAAAAGAACACCGCCATCAGTCCGTCGTTGATCCACAATAGCAGCGGCTTGTCGATGGCAAAACTACCAGCGGCAATGGTGACATACATGTCAATGAGCTGGTTGTAATAGTAGTTAAGGGGGGTATTGGCAACGATTAACGCGAGGACGGTGGCCGCCATAAGTACAATGCCGGCAGCTGAGTCACGGTGTAAGAAATCGTGAACATCGGAAACAATTTCTTCCAGCACCTGCTCAACATCTTTCTTGTCCATGTAATCACTCCACGTTCAATAGCGCCCTCTTAAATGCTTGGGCTGCAAGACTTATCTTTCGATGTTTTACGGTGACAGCCTGCCAGTGGTTCACCAAAGGAAAATCTTTTACAGTAAGTATACGAACACTGTCTTTGTGGGTTTGTTCTAAGGTGTGTTGGGAGATGATAGCTAAACCAAGGCCAGACGACACTGCAAGACGAATTGCTTCGTTACTTTCGATCAGCATGGGGTTTTCAAACACAACGCCATGTTTGTCGCAATAATCCTGGATGGTTCTTCGGGTTCCACTGCCAAACTCTCTAAGCAGAAATTTTTGCTTGCTAAGGGTGTGTAGATCGCAATGGTCAGGCCCGTCGTAATTTGGTGGGGCTATAACGACCAGCTTATTTTGCAAAAATGGCGTGCACTCCAAAGATTCGTCGGTAGGCGGTTGTGTGAATATATAAATGTCATCTCGGTTGTGTCGTAATCGTTCTATAATGTCGGCTCGGTTGCCCACAGTAAAACGCACGTCAATGTTCGGATGTTGCTGGCAAAATGGGCTCAGGATAGGCGGTATAACATACTTAGCAGTTGTGACCACCGATAGTTTCAACGTACCTATTTCAACTCCTTTGAGCGCTTGGATTTGGCTGTCGAGGCGGGACTGTGAACCGAGCACTTCCTGGGCACACTGATACACAGCTTCCCCGGCTTCGGTCATTTTTAATTGTCCGTAGGTTTGCTCGAATAAAGGCATACCGACAATGCCAGCGAGTTTCTTTAATTGCAATGAAACGGTAGGTTGAGACAAGTTCAGGGCAGTTGATGCAGCGGTAACGGAGCCATTGTCTACAATACTTTGGAACACTTCCAGTAGCCTGAACGTGAGAGACTGCATAAAATTCTACCTGTTAGCGGAGCTTAGTTTCTTGTCCCACATAGACTATAGAAAAAATCTTAAAAAGATACATTTATCATGACTGCGCTGCCTTCCATATATAGGTATTAGCAGAAACTGTGCTAAAATCCTCCGCTCTCTGGCTTGCTACAAAAAGAACACACATTCGCAGGCCCACAAGCTTTTAATTTAAAGACGGGAGTCACTCGATGGCCAAAGTTGCTATTGTTATGGGGTCAACCTCTGACTGGCCCACTATGCAGAACGCTGCAAAAATGCTGAAAAACCTCGGCGTTGATTTCGAGGCAAGCGTGGTGTCGGCCCATAGAACACCGAATTTGTTAGTGGAGTTTGCTGAGTCTGCTCATGAACAGGGGTTTAGCTGTATTATTGCCGGTGCCGGCGGTGCGGCGCACCTGCCTGGCATGATAGCAGCCCATACACATCTGCCCGTGTTTGGTTGCCCTGTCAAATCTAAGGCTTTAAATGGCCTTGATTCTTTACTGTCCATTGTGCAAATGCCCAAAGGCGTGGCTGTGGGAACCTTGGCGATTGGTGACGCTGGAGCTGCAAACGCTGGCTTGCTCGCCGCTCAGGTTGTTGCACTAAATGATGATGCAGTGCGAGAAAAGGTGATTACTTTCAGAAAGTCGCAAACCGACACTGTTTTGAGCAGTGGTCAACTGGAGTTAGATGAATGAGGGTTTTGGTGTATGGGGCGGGCCAACTCGCGCAAATGATGTACCTGGCAGGATGCCCGCTGGGTATTGAGGTTCATGCAGTAGACGTTAGCAATGATACCGTTGTACACCCTGTTAGCAAACGCCCGTTGGACATCAACCTCGCCCAGGCCATTGAATCTTCCGATGCTCTGACCGTTGAGTTCGAGCACGTTCCGGAACGTTTGTTAGAAGAAGCTAGTAAATCCGAGAAGTTGTTTCCGTCTATTGATGCCATATTGGTGGGCGCCGACCGTGTCAGAGAGAAACGTTTACTGGACGCACTGAGTATTCCCAATGCAGCGCATAAAGTGGTCACCTATACTGACGAGCTGGAAGATTGTGTTTCTGCTATGGGCGACAAACTTATCATAAAAGCCAGTCGCGATGGCTACGATGGTTATGGTCAGTGGCGCTTAACCAGTGAAGAACAGCTCCCAGAGCTAAAACAAGCGCTGAGCAATCTGAATCTTACCGCCGTACCATTGGTTGTCGAGGAAATGGTAGATTTCGAGCGTGAACTTTCTCTGGTTGGTGTTCGCGATAAATCTGGTGATATTAAAGTGTATCCCCTGGCGGAAAACCTGCATCATCAGGGGCAGCTTCATGTTTCTGTCGCGCCAGCGCCTGATGTGAGCGACGAATTACAAAATAAGGCCGAAGACATTTTCCGCAAGCTTGCTGACGGCATGAACTACGTTGGTGTACTGGCTGTGGAGATGTTTCAGTGCGGTAACACGCTGTTGGTGAATGAGTTGGCGCCCAGGGTTCACAATTCGGGTCATTGGTCAATGAGCGGTTGCGATACCAGCCAGTTCGAAAATCACCTTCGTGCTGTAGTGGGCTTACCGCTTGGAAATACACAAGCCCGGGGACCGAGTGCGATGGTTAATATTATCGGATGTAGCAGTTTTTCCCGGGATTTATTGAAGATTCCCGGTTGTCACTTGCATTGGTATGGCAAAACAGTGCGAGAGAAAAGAAAGATGGGACATATAAACGTTACGGCTACTACCTATCGTGAACTCGGTGAAAAGCTGGAAGCCTTGGGGCAGTTTGTGCCTTCAGAGTATTTTCCGAAGCTCGGCAAAGAAGCGCGGAAACTAAAACATATTGAGCCTTGACACAGAGAATTTCATCGCTAGAATACGCATCCGCTGCTAGCAGCAAAAAGTGTGAAAGTGTGCCGACTTAGCTCAGTTGGTAGAGCAACTGACTTGTAATCAGTAGGTCGCCAGTTCGATTCCGGCAGTCGGCACCATTTTATCGCACACATCAACAGCCTCTTTCCCCATCCGTTTAATCTGTGTTTTTCCGCTTTCCTTGTTGTACATCACATTTTGATAACATTAATCAGCGCAAAGTACTTCATTCTGTCTATGCTTACGGATAGTATAAGCCTAACGCAAACATGGATTGGCATTATGACTTTACGACGTATGGCAGGCGCTGTAGCAGTAGTATCCCTGGTTTTTTCTTCAATGTGTTTTGCCAAGGTAAGTATTACTGACGCCTGGGCAAGGGCGACATTCCCAATGGCAAATTCCGGCGCCGTTTATCTCACTCTTACTAATCAGGCTGACAGTGAATTGATACTGGAAAGTGTTTCAACAGATGAGAATATTGCCAGAGATGCACAAATTCATACCACGCTAATGAAAGAGGGTATGATGAAAATGCGAGAGCTCAAAAAAGGTCTTGCGATCCCCGCACTGGGAACCGTGATATTACAGCCTGGGTCTGAACATATTATGCTGGTGGGTTTGAAGACTGGTTTAAAGGAAGGAGACATGGTGCCGATGCGTTTTCGGTTTTCTGATGGAGATATCCAGTCTGTGAATATCATGGTAAAATCGGGGCAAGATGACGACGCCCACTCTCACCATCATCATTAATGCGATTATTTTTTGAATGAGTGTAATCCAAACTCAAAGCATGTTAGTATCATTATTATAGATTTAAAGTTTTCTTATTAATTGGTAATTACTATCAGGAGAGTAAGATGAGCAAGATAGATATTGGTATTTCAGAAACAGATCGTACTGCCGTAGCAGAAGGCTTGAAGCATTTACTTGCCGACTCGTACACATTGTACTTGCAAACTCATAACTTTCACTGGAACGTGAGCGGCCCACAATTTCGTGAACTTCACCTTATGTTTGAAGAGCACTATACAGAGCTTGCAGAAGCCGTGGATGAAATTGCAGAACGGATCCGTACCTTAGGCGTAGCAGCACCAGGCACTTATAAGTCATTCGTTGAATTGAGCTCAATCAAAGAAGTTGAAGGCGTTCCTGAAGCAAGTGAAATGGTGCGTTTACTTACTCTGGGTCACGAAGCGGTTGTGAAAACTTCCAGAGAAGTATTGAAACAAGCGCAGGACGCCGATGATGAATCCTCAGCAGCGCTGGTCTCTGATCGCATGCGCGTTCATGAAAAAACGGCGTGGATGCTTCGCGCGACCCTTCCGAACTAAGTTCAGTAGGCGATAACTTTACAATATAAAGAAAGGTGTCTGGCCGTGTTGCCAGACACCTTTTTTTCGTTACAGACTTTTTGCAACGTAAAGCTCACCGTCGTAAAGACCTTGTATTGTTAGCTTCTGATTAGACAGGGACTTCAAATAGTTAATGTGGTCTTCTTCAATGCGTTGCCCCGGAATGATTAGTGGAATACCGGGTGGATAGGGCGTTACCAACCCTGCCGCAATACGACCTACACTTTCTTGCCACGGAATAGCCTCCCTTTGCCCAAAAAAAGCAGTTGATGGTAAGGTTTCCAGGGTGATAGCTGGGATATTAGCAGGTAATACCGGCCTGTTTTTACTTTTGCTGAGAGCGACTTTTCCTTGATCCAGCTTTTTCAGTGCGTTGTACAACCTGACTATTTTCGATCTCATTCCGCCCAGAGTTAGCAGAACCAGAATAGTACTGTGAGTGAACTTCTCAATTTCCAGGCCCACCTCATCCATAAGGAAACGGTGAATCTCCTGATTCGAGTAAGACAGCTCCGACACGTCTATGAGGATTTTCAATGGGTCGTGGCCAATATTATCCTGAGTAAAGTGAGGGAATATTTTTGTAAAATCGGCAGCGTCTAAAATGCGAATTTTTGAGAAACGGGAAACCTGCTCTTTGAATTCTGCTACGTTGCTTAGTAGTTCATTGAGAATTTTATATCCTTCCATTTCCAATTGTTGACGACACACATCCAAGGAGGCTATGAGTTGGTACTTTGGTGACGTGCTGGTGTGGATACTATAAACCTCCTTAAAGAAATCCTTGTCGAAATCGGGGTCGTTAATGTGAATAAATGATGCCTGGGAAAATGCCGAGACTACTTTATGGGCGGAATGAGTGATGTAGTCTGCGCCCGAGTTAATCGCTGAATAGTGCCTGAAATAGGGGTGAAACAGAGAATAGGCAAACCAGGCCTCGTCGATAAAGACTTTTATTCCGTGTTGATGCCCAAGTTCCACTACTTGCTTTAGGTCCGTGAGCAAGCCATCGTAGGTGCAACCGGTTAAAACAATCAGTTTAGCGTCAAGGTTAGCTTCAATAAGCTCCCGTAATTGAGACAGTTTTGGCGGAGAGAAAATACCGTAGTCAGGGTTAAACACGCTGTCGAGGTAAACCGGCATCGCACGGGCTTGTACAATACCGTAGTGCACTGATTTGTGACAATTGCGGTCAGCAATAACTTTGTCGCCCTCACGAAGCAAAGTTTGTAAGATAATTTTGTTAGAAGTAGAAGAACCGTTAGTAACAAAGTAAGACTGCCGTACTTCGAAGGTATTCGCAAGAGCTGCCTGAGCCCGTCCAATAGCATGGGTGCCATCAGATAATGAGCCCAGTGAATCAACGCTGACCGACAAGTCGCTAACAAAGACATTGCGACCGAAGAAGCGATAAAAATCGCTGATATATGGAGAGTTGCGGAAACTGGCACCACCGCTGTGCCCTGGCGTGTGCCAGGAGTCATTGGCCTCAAGCACATATTCTTTATAAGCAGTCCAAAACGGCGTTTCATTGCGGTCGTCAAAATCGTTAATAATATAACCAAGAATCGATTCCGGATCGGAAATTATTTCATTGCGATAGAAGAATGACTCCATACCATTAGCCTGATTAACAATGTCCAGACCTTTTATTGCGTCTCCAAGAACGTACACGGGAAGCTCTGGTCGTATGGCCTTAATAGCTTCGATAACAGTGGCATTGTTGTCCACCCGTTGTTGACTTGAGCTGTGAGGGTCTACTTCGCATTGTTTAACTTCAGTATCCCAACTGAAAACAACCGCCTGAAGATCACCATCACTGTGGACAGCGCTTAATGCTTCTTCAACCGATGACGCCTCGATGATGGCAATGTCGATGTCAGGCCGGTCAAACAGAGCGATGGTGTTGCGAATACTGTCGGTAAGTTGTTCAAGTAGTGCTGCTGAATCTTCGATGATAAGAATTTTTAAGGCTGGAAGCATAGTGGTTCTACTGCCCATTGATACGGTATTGACTCAGTCTATCCTGCTTTTTCTGTTATGTCAGTGTTATCACTACACCTTTTTCGTACTCATAGGCTATCGTAAACGGGGGTTACTCTTTGTAGAAGGCTTGAGTTTTCAACACAGATACCCATATCAATGAGCAAACTGTTTAAAGGCGATTTTCATGGATAATTTAGTAGCGAACCGTACCGTTGACATCACCCCGGAAAACTTTCAGCAAGTGATTTTGACCGACTCCCAGGAAAAAGTGGTGTTGGTGGATTTTTGGGCTGAATGGAGTGAGCAAAGTAAAGACGTTTCTCCGGTATTAGAGAAAATAGCCGCTGAGTATGGTGATAGTTTGATCCTCGCCCGGGTGGACTGTGACGCCCAGCAAGAAGTAGCCGCTCAATTCGGGATCCGCAACTTGCCTACAGTTATGGTTGTCAAAGATGGCCAGCCAGTGGATGGATTTGCCGGGGTGCAGCCAGAAGCGCAAATAAGGGAAATGTTGGAAAAATACTTGCCGAAACCAGAGGATGCGTTCTTAGCGAAAGCTGGTGAAGCTATATACGAAGGCGATTACGCTGCTGCCTTCCCCAATGCAAAACAAGCATTTGAGCTTAATGATACGAATATTAACGCCCGCTATATGTACGTCGATTGTTTAGTGGAAACCGGCTCTATTGATATGGCAAAGGCGCTGCTTTCAGAGGTAAAGCTGGTCGATCAGGACAGTCGTTATCAGACGTTGTGTGGGAAAATTGAACTTGCCGAGCAGGCTGCAGAGTCACCTGAGATCCAGCAACTAACCAAAGAAGTCGAAGCTCAGCCTGACAATTTACAATTGAAAGTCGACCTTGCAGTACAGCTGCAACAAGCGCACAAGTCCGCCGACGCATTGGCATTGCTGTTTAGTGTACTGAGCAAAGATCTCAACTTTGGTGAAGCGAAAAAGCTCATGTTAGATATGATTAATGCATTGCCAGATGGCGATAGCTTGAAGTCAGAATATCGGCGTAAGGTTTATAGCTTGTTGTACTAGAGCGCGATTTAGTCTTGCTTAGTGTTTGCAGGTGGTGAGAAATTTATCACCTGTTCCCGTATCCCATTAGTGGGAAGCGTTAATCTTGCGGGTAAGGCGTAAACCCACGTTCCTGCAACCAGCATAATGCCTCAAAATAACGATTAAAGTACGCTCTCTCGTAGTTGCTTTTTGCCATGTCTTCCCGCAAGTGCGGATGGGTTCGCTCTAGTTGCGCCCGTTTTACCATGCCAGAATCAAGCACATATGCCGACCGAACCAGCCCTTTGGTAATGCATTTCTTGATTGCAAGGGTCAGTACGTTCTGACACTCAGGGGTAGACAACACCCAGCGCCGCCCGTCCATGAGTACAGCCCAGGGATGACCGGATAAAGGTTCTACAACGCGAAACATATCGTCAGCAAGTGCTTCAGCGGTAGATTTACTCCAGGCTCCTGTCGCGTAGACTTCCAGTATATTGCCGGACACATCAAGTGCATAGTGGCCCTGTAACGGAAACCTCATTATCAATCCTTTTTTATTGCATACTATATTGATATAGCAGATTTTTTAGCTAATGTTATTACAAATTTACTGGTCAAATGAGTTGTGGAAGAGATAAAAATGGATTGGTTTTGGCCTGCATTGGCACTGGTTT
Source organism: Alteromonas sp. AWQ4_252 (assembly GCF_056158205.1). NCBI lineage: Bacteria > Pseudomonadati > Pseudomonadota > Gammaproteobacteria > Alteromonadales > Alteromonadaceae > Alteromonas > Alteromonas sp. AWQ4_252. The sequence goes on from NZ_JBSWSV010000001.1 coordinate 1,465,529, forward strand.
GTATCATCGAAGGCATTGGCCCTCTGCTTATACCGAATCGATGGCGTTTATATTTACTGGCGATTAGTCAGCAACCAACTAATCAGCTCAGGCGCTTAGGTGGCGCTCTTGTTGTGGTAGGATTAGTCAGTCTGATTTATCTATCCGGCAGGTAAAATTGTGTAAAATCTGTCATGTCTGCACCGTTGTGTTTTTTTTGCGCATAAAACAGATGATCATGAGTCATTATTTTTGTTAGAATCCTCACCTAATTTTTTTACGCACTAGATTCATGGCAAAGAACGTTGTGGTACTCGGCACTCAATGGGGTGACGAGGGTAAAGGAAAGGTCGTAGACCTGTTAACAGATCGCGCGAAATACGTGGTTCGCTATCAGGGCGGCCACAATGCCGGTCACACACTGGTAATCGACGGTGAGAAAACCGTACTTCACTTAATTCCATCTGGTATTCTGCGCGATAACGTTACCTGTATTATCGGTAACGGCGTGGTGTTAAGCCCAGAAGCCCTGATGAAGGAAATCACCATGCTTGAAGAACGTGGTGTGCCTGTACGGGAGCGACTGAAGATCAGTGAAGCTTGCCCGCTTATCCTGCCGTTCCACGTTGCGCTCGACGTCGCCCGGGAAAAAGCCCGCGGAAGCAAAGCTATTGGTACTACGGGTCGTGGTATTGGGCCTGCTTACGAAGACAAAGTATCCCGCCGTGGTTTACGGGTTGGTGATTTGTTTAATCCAGAAGACTTCGCCGCAAAGTTGAAAGAAGTCCTTGACGTACATAACTTCACTCTAACCCAGTACTATAAAGAGCCTGCGGTCGACTTCGACGAAACGTTGAAGCAGGCACTGGCTGTATCAGACATATTAAAAGCCATGGTTGTTGATGTGACCGATGAGCTGGACAAAGCCCATAAAGCGGGTCTGCCTATTATGTTTGAAGGCGCCCAGGGTACACTGCTCGATATCGACCATGGAACTTACCCGTACGTAACGTCTTCCAATACGACTGTAGGCGGTGTGGCCACTGGTGCAGGTTTTGGTCCTTTGAATCTCGATTACGTACTTGGCATTGTGAAAGCCTATACTACCCGTGTGGGGTCTGGTCCTTTCCCAACAGAGCTAGACTGTGATGTTGGTGAACACCTGGGTGTGAAAGGCCACGAGTTTGGTGCTACCACAGGCCGTAAGCGTCGTACAGGTTGGTTCGATGCTGTAGCCATGAAGCGAGCGGTACAAATCAACTCAATTACAGGTTTCTGTTTGACCAAACTGGATGTACTTGATGGCCTGGATACGCTCCAAATTTGTATTGGCTATAAAGATGCCGACGGCAATGTAAAAGATGTGCCTCCCATGGCTGCTGATGGCTATGATCTTGTCACACCTGTTTATGAAGAAATGCCAGGGTGGAAAGACAGTACATTCGGTGTAACTGAATTTGACAAGTTGCCACAAGAGGCGAAGAACTACATCGCCAGACTGGAAACTATTACTGGTGTACCTGTAGATATCGTATCTACGGGCCCGGATAGAAACGAAACTATCGTGTTGCGTCACCCATACGACGCGTAAGCAGCTATCCAATACAAAGAGCCTGCCATGTGCAGGCTCTTTTGTTTCTGCTATTCACCGAAACAATTGGCAACCTTTTGTGTATTTACAGTACAGTGAGGGTAGCTACATTGGGAGTGTTTATCTATGCATTTGGCATCAAGCAGTATTCAGGAAAACAAAGAAAACTCACCTGATTATTCATCAATGTTTTCGTTGTTAAAGTCGGGTTTTAATACGGATAAAACCCGTAGTATTCAATGGCGAAAGAAGCAACTTCAAAGCCTTTCCAGCCTGTTAACTGAGCATCAACAAGAAATACAAGAGGCGCTATACCAAGACTTGGGCAAAGGGGAGACAGAATCCTGGACCGCTGAGATCGGGTACTTACTGTCTGAGCTTCGCCACACGGCTAAACATTTGGACGCTTGGGCCGATTTGCGACATGTTTCTACCCCCATGGCGGCCCAACCCGGTCGCAGCTACATGCAACCTGAACCCTTGGGCGTTGTGCTTATAATCGGAGCCTGGAACTATCCGGTTCAACTGCTACTCGCGCCACTAATAGCAGCCCTGGCTGCTGGCAACTGCGCAGTGCTAAAGCCTAGCGAGCTTGCACCTGCTTGCTCCTCTCTGATGACCCGTTTAATTCCACAATACCTTGAGCAAGACACTGTCGCAGTGGTAGAAGGAGGCAAGTCGGAAACGCAAGGGTTACTTTCCCTCGCGTGGGATCATGTGTTTTATACAGGCGGTGAGCAGGTAGGAAAAATAGTGATGCGGGCTGCTGCTCAGCATTTAACGCCAGTAACACTGGAGCTGGGAGGAAAGAGTCCCTGTGTCGTTGACGCGTCATGTAATTTAAGGGTCACAGCCAGACGATTGGTGTGGGGTAAGTGGATGAACTGCGGGCAAACCTGTATCGCACCCGATTACGTCTTGGTTGATAAACATCAGGTAACAGCGCTGATTGACGCACTGAAAGAAGAAATACATCGACAGTACGGAAAAACACCTCTATCGAGTAAAGACTATGGACAAATTATTCATCAGCGCCATTACAACAGGCTCTGTGAACTTCTGCATGAACAGGATGTGGTATTTGGCGGAGAGCGTTTACCAGAGCAGCGTAAGTTGGCACCTACTATCGTTCTAAATCCCGATCTTAAAAGCCCCTTGATGCAAGAGGAAATTTTTGGTCCTATTTTACCTATTGTGGTACTTGAGAATATCGAAGATAGCATAGCGTTTATTCGTTACCGGCAAAAACCTCTGGCATTGTATGTGTTCAGTGAAGATCATGACTTTCGTGAACGTTTGTTGTCCAAAACCAGCGCAGGTAGCGTGTGTGTAAACGATACAATGATGTTCATGACAAATCCCGCTCTGCCATTCGGTGGCGTGGGAACCAGCGGCATGGGCCGTTATCACGGCAAGTTCGGTTTCGACACCTTCAGCCATCTCAAGGCGGTGATGGTTAAGTCTTCAAAGTTTGATGTGAAAGCGCGCTATGCGCCATATTCTCGTTGGAAACTCTGGTTATTGAAAAAATTCTTGTAATAAGCAAACGTCTAGGAGCAACTAATGCCTCAACCCTTTCATTTAGCTATACCCGTTGACAATCTCGACGCAGCAGAAACGTTTTACGGCAAAGTAATGGGATGTGAAAAAGGCAGAAGCGATACCCGTTGGATAGATTGGAATTTCTTTGGCCATCAATTAGTCACCCATTGCGTCGATTCTATGCCACCGGCACCTCAGCACAACGGCGTTGATAATCATGCCGTACCTGTTCCTCATTTTGGCGTTGTGTTGTCGATGGATGATTGGCAGACCCTGGCCCATAGGTTGCAACAAGCGGGTACTGAATTTGTCATCGAGCCTTATATTCGCTTTAAAGGGGAACCAGGTGAACAGGCAACATTGTTTTTTCTGGATCCTGCGGGTAACGCATTGGAGTTTAAAGCATTTAAATCAATGGACCAGGTGTTTGCGGTTTAACCGCAAACACCTGGTCAGGTTTCGTGTTTACAGCGTCGTATCTTCTACTACCGCTTTACCACGTCCTCTTGCTTCAGACGCAGCTTCAAGGCCTTTGTCTGTTCTTTTGATAAGATGAACGTCACCAAAATTACTTTCTTTCATGATGTATCCCATTGCGGTTAATTCAGCTACCACATCTTCAGAAAGGCCACTGTGATAGGCAATGGTGTCTTTTGGCCACAATTGGTGGTGAAAGCGTGGGCTGTTTGCCGAAGCCTCTGCATTCATATCAAAAAACAGGGCATTGAGAATAGATTGGGCTACCGAAGAAATAATAGTAGTTCCACCTGGTGAGCCTGTTACCAGAGTGACTTTGTCACCTTTAAGTACAATAGTTGGTGTCATTGAAGATAACATGCGTTTCCCGGGCTGAATCTCGTTCGCCGTGCCACCGATGGCGCCAAAAAAGTTAGGTACACCAGCCTTGGCACTGAAGTCGTCCATTTCATCATTGAGAAGGAAACCCGCCCCCTCAACTATTACACCACTGCCAAAGGAAAGGTTAATAGTAGTAGTATTGGCAACGGCGTTACCCCACTTGTCCATGACAGAAAAGTGGGTGGTATCTGGACTTTCGTACAAGCCAGGTTTGACGTCTTCGGTAACTGAAATTGCATTAACATCGACTTCCCCGGCACGCTTGGCGATGTAGTTTTCGTCGAGTAAGGCTTTTACCGGTACGTCGATAAAATCGGGGTCGCCTAAATATTCAGCTCTGTCAGCAAATACCCGTTTGCCTATTTCTGACATCAGGTGAACGTAATCCCGGCTGTCGTGAGCTGGTAAATCTCGGGTTTCCAGCACTTCGTTCAACATGCTGATCCATTGAGCGACAGCAACACCACCAGAACTCGGAGGCGGAGCAGTGAGAAGTTTGTAATCTTGCCATGGGTAAACAATCGGCGCACGCCATTTTGCTTCGTAACCGGCGAGATCTTCTTGTGTTACTAACCCACCATTTGCCGCCATAAAATCGGCAATAATTTTTGCGGTTTCTCCTTTGTAAAAACCATCCTGACCTTGGTCGCGTATTCTTGTCATCGCTGCTGCAAGTTCAGGTTGTTTAAATATGACACCCGCTTGTCTGGCATCACCAAAATAGTCGCCGAAATTGCTTTCAATGCCATTCTTTTCCATTCTGGCCATGTAACGTGTAATGCGATCTGCTAATTTCTCGGGAACAGCAAAGCCGTTTTCCGCTAACTCTACGGCAGGCTGAACCAGACGCTTCCAGGGTAGCTTGCCAAAACGTTGGTGGGCGGCCCACATGCCAGCCACCGAGCCGGGAACGCCAGACGCTTTGGCACCAAACAACGATTCGTATTTTTTAACATCACCATTTTCGTCTAAGTACATATCGCGATGGGCTTTAGCTGGGGCCATTTCACGATAATCCACGAATGCGGCTTCGCTGTCCTGGTAGATGGTCATAAAGCCGCCGCCGCCAATGTTACCCGCTTCAGGAAATGTAACCGCCAGAACAAATTGTGCGGTGATGGCAGCGTCTACCGCCGAGCCGCCATCATTAAGTACAGCTATTGCTGCATCAGCGGCGAACTGGTCGGGCATAGCTACCGCTTGTTGAACAATTTCAGCAACTTTTTGAGTGTCTGCAGGGGGCGTGTTGTTGTCGGTGCAACCAACACAGACCCAGAGGAAAAGTGATAAAAACAATATTCTCATAGTGTTATCCAATCATAATGAAACTGGCGATGACATAAGCAACGAGCGTCAGGCCACCAGCGGTGAGTGCGTAAGGAAGCTGAGTGCGAATATGAGTAAGTAAGTCGCAACCAGCGGCTATGGAAGATACGGCAGAGGTATCTGAAATAGGTGAGCAGTGATCGCCGAAAACACCGCCCCCTAATATGGCTGCCACCACCAAAGAGGGAGGCAACCCTAAAGATTGGATCAAAGGAACGCCAATAGGGATTAGTATGGCAAAGGTCCCCCAACTGGTGCCCGTTGTAAATGACATCACTGCGCCAGCGAGGAAAAGCATGGGTACAATAAGAAATAAGGGTAAGTACTCACCAACTAGCCCGGCTACGAACTCTCCAGTACCGAGTACCTTCAGGCTGGCTCCAAGAGTAAGAGACATTAAAACAATCGTTACAAGTGGCAGAAGTTCCCCCATGCCTTTAAAGCCGATTTCTACGGCTTTGTGATGGGTGAAACGCTTGTGCGCGATTAACAGGAAATACGCCGTAGCCGTTGCTAAAATGGTGGCGTATAGCACAGATTTACTGCCACTGCCGTTTGCAAGTACGCCATTACCCGTCCACAACATAAAGCCCACCATGCTGACAACCATGACCAACAAGGGCACAATCATGAAACGGGCCTTAGTTGGAGGCTCGGAGGATAGCTGAGTATCCACCTGGCTCATGGCTTCTTCTTCTTTTGCCATCGGGCCGTGTACTTTGTCTGCTGCGATAGTGTAAACGACAATTGCCAGCGTAATAAGAGCATAAAAATTAAAGGGAACCGACCCCCACAAAATACTCGCAGATGAAGCGGGCAGGGCGTAACCGTCAAGAAGACTGAGCACAAAGGCGCCCCAGCCATTTAGCAGAATGAGAATACACACAGGAGCACTGGTACTGTCGATGAGGTAGGCGAGCCGTGCCCGACTCATTTTAAATTTATCGAACAAGCCTCGGGCGAAAATACCTGCGGTAAGTACGCTTAGATTTGATTCAATGAAAACAGCAATACCTGTAAGCATGGTGAGACTTCCCACCTGTTTTTTGCTTTTTGCTACGCCTTTTCCTATCAACCAGTTTACGGTCGCGGTTACTCCACCCGAATCGCGAATGTAAGCCAACAACGCCCCTACCAGAACAGAGAATATCAATATACGGGTATTGCCAGGGCTGGAGGCTACACCAATGGTCCGCTCAATAGCGTTAATTGGCGCCAGTAATACACTCTCAGAAACGCTGTTTAACAAGATAAGGGCTTCGGCTGACAATACGGCCAGCAATAAAGCCATAATGACTTCTTTTTTCCAGAACACCACAAAAATGGCGACTAAAGGGGGGATAATGGAGACCCATTCCATGAACACTGTTTCCTGCTTTTGTTGTCTTTACTGACATTGTGTTGTTTGGAGAACACCCAGCAATGCGGCAGTTTTTATTATGGTTGCTAAATAACGTGCGCTAGCTGTTACATCGAACGAAATGTTGACGTGGGCACGTTAATATTACCTTAACCGAAAACGATGGTTTAAAGGAACAAATGTTTCTAGTTTGCGACAATTACCCCAATCTTTGCCATCGTTATCCTGCTGGGGTCGTTAATTCGCCAGAATAGCTTCATATATTCGCGTAACAACGCTACCGTATTTTCCGGTTTCAAAATCAGAACCAGCAAAGTGTAGTTGCCCAGCGTCACTTTCCTCTACAGGGGTATGTCTGGCATTGGTTAGCAACACGATCCCTAAGTTTTGCTGGGGATCGATAACCGTCACCGTGCCAGTCCAGCCAGTGTGTCCGTATGCCTGGTTGCTGGCGTAGGGGCCAAAATGCCATCGGTTCCGGCCATCCGCGGCACGTCGCCAACCCAGACCGAAACCGGGGTCAAGAGAAGACGGCGCGGTGAATAGCGAGAGTGTTTGCTCGTCAAATAGCGCTACGTTGCCATAGCCGCCCTGATTAATAAGCATTTGCAGCAGTACACCTATGTCATCTATGGTAGAAAAGAGTCCAGCATGACCTGCTACTCCCTGCATGCTGTACCAGGCTTTTTCGTCATGCACTTCCCCTTGAAGGGTGTACTCGCGTACGCCTGGGAAGTGTATATGTCCGCTGCGTGTATTTCCGTTGATTTCCGTTGCTGCAATAGAGCTGGGGAGTACGCCCTTTTGTAAGGGGTTAAACATGGTGTGGTTGAGTTGAAGCGGGCTGTATAGCACTTGCTCGCAGTAACGATCTAACGACATGCCGGTGACACGTTCAACCAGTAATCCTAACAGCATGAAGTTCGTGTCGCTGTATTTTGCCTTTAGCTTATTCCCTTCGCGGAAAGGCACTTTAGTGGCAAGTAAATGATTGGTGTGCTGTTTACTTCTTGAGAAAAACCCATTGCCGTAACTTTGTTGTGGCTCAAAGAAACGCACTTCCGGGCCATAACCGGTTTGATGGCTGAGCAAATCCCTCACTGTCCGTGCTTCTCTACCGTCACCATGATATTCAGGTAGGTAAGCGTAAAGGGGGTCGTCTACGTGTATCTTGCCTTCCGATACCAATTTCATAAGGGCCAGATTCGTCGCCAGCATTTTGGTATTTGAGGCTATATCAAACATGGTGGTCGGTGTCATTGGTTGCGGGTTTGCCAGCAAGCTTCCATCTTCACTGTACTTGCGCCCATAGCCATACGCACTGCGCTTAATAACCTTACCGTCTTTTACCACGAGCAAAGCAGCGCCGGGGAAACCTGCAGCAATTTCTTCGTTGATCAGGGCATCAACTCTGGCGAATTTTGTCTGCCAGCTTTCAGTGTCATCTTGTAGTGTTGGCCATGGAATACGTACATGTAATTTGTCGGTATCGTTTTGTGTTTCCACCGATAACGTATTGATACCGTCTTTGGTTCTCCGTTTAAGGGAGTAGTGATAGGTTTTATCTGCTAGTAGCGGAGTTGCAATATTCAGTACTTCGCCGTTTACTGCGATAGTGGCGTGGGTGTCTTGCTCTGGGCGCAAAAAGATTTCCCCCCGAGCCTTGTATGCGGCAAAGCGTACTTTATCGTTCACCTCTTTGCGGTTAGAACGGTCTTCTTGGGGAAACACAGCATCTATTTGCCCTTGCTTGACGGGCCGCATTGGAAGCTCGGTTTTAATTGCAAGTTCACGCTCGTAGCGAGCCATTAATACCTTGAGCTTCTGAGGAAAATACTTCTCCAGCAGAGCAAATAACGCCGCAGCGGTTTCACTGTTTAACTGCCCGTTGACCTCATCCTGAACAAAATGCATTTGGAATGCAGAAATAGCACTTTGCGTGTGTTCATCGAATATACCGGTTTCAAGTACGTCATAGCCATAGTCTCGTAATGCTTTTTGAAATAAGCCAATTTCGGGAAGGCGCTGGTTAAACAATTTCCAGTATTCGGTAAGTGTGTCGTTGTCATACCAGGCCCCCACTCCCGCTTTGTAGAGTTCAAACCAAGGAAAGCGCGGGCCCGGATCGTTTTTACGTGTATAGGCAATATCAGAGTGGCCAACGACTGCTGTAGGGTGAATATCGGGGTTACGGGCAAGAATGTCTTGGGAAAGGCGAATCACAGCCTGGATTTGTGCGGAGTTGAAATCGGGAAACACGCAAAGGCGGTTACTACCATGTTCTGAGCGTGACATACTTGCAGCAGTGTCTCGCTCACATGTTGGTACATTAACAATCTCAATTCCGATGGAGGTGTCATTGAGGTTAGTCCGGTTTTGCCAGTAGCTGGTACCAGCGTGCCATGCCCGTCTGTTCTCATCGACAAGCTGAAGGATCAAATCTTCACCGCCGTTGTAGCTTGGATCACTCGGGTCTGCAACCAAATAGTGCGAACTTAAGCCTCCTTCATCAACAAGCGCATGAATGCTTTTTTCGTAATCGATAGCGGTAAAATGCATTACCAGCAATTTAACCCGTTCGCTTGCATTCTCTGAAGGCATGGTTGTATAGCCTGTCGCGCAGCCTATTAGCACTGCAACGCCGGCTGCTATTAAGCAGAAGCGAAAAAGTCTTGAAATGATGTGCATATTACTTATAAGAAGAGAAAAAATTCATGATGACCAAATTATCACAAATCGTATGGATGTAAATAATAAAATATTCCATAATGGGGCTGAAATAACACACCTTAAGCGAAAGATAAGAGTACACAATGAAGAGAATTGCAGCCGTTGATGTGATGCGTGGATTAACCATTGTGCTTATGGTACTGGTAAACAACCCGGGTAACTGGGGAAATGTATACTGGCCATTGCTTCATGCTCAATGGCATGGATTAACGCCGACAGATTTAGTTTTCCCTTTCTTTGTTTTTATTATGGGCGTATCAGCGGCAATTTCTTTCAATAAGAACAAAGACACTTCGATTTCCCTATTGCCACAGCTACTATCAATTGCAAAGCGCAGCGCCATATTATTTGCATTGGGTTTGTTCCTTACTTTGTTTTACGTAAACACCCTGGACCCAAACTACAACTGGTTGAATGACAAGCTGTATAAAGTTCGCGTTATGGGAGTATTGCAACGTCTGGGGCTGATTTACCTAATAACCGCGCCGTTGCTTATTATTTTTCGCGAAAGAGGGCAGCGGATTGTTCTGCTTGGATGCTTGTTTGGATACTGGTTGCTAATGACATTAGTACCTTACAGCGACAACCAGGGAAATACTTATCAGGGTATGTGGGATTACGGAAATAGTTTTGCCGCATGGGTAGACAATGCTGTGTTCGGGCAACATCATATCTACTATCGAACTGCAACGCCTTTCCCTTTTGACCCCGAAGGGCTACTAAGTACCGTGCCTGCAGTTGCGAGTTGCTTATTCGGTGTAGTGGCAGGGCAGTGGCTCATTGTATGTGGAAATGGCTGGCAGACGGTGAAAAAGCTATTAATCTACGGCGTCGCATTTAGCGCGTTGGGAAGTGCTATTGCGCCTTGGGTACCCATTAACAAAGCCTTATGGTCGCCAAGTTACGTTCTTATCACCGCTGGACTGGCAATGTTAACGCTGGCTATATTAATAGTCGTACTCGACATAAAACAGCGCAAGAGTTGGGCTACGCCTTTTTTGATAGCTGGGGCCAACAGTATTGCCTTTTTTATGTTGTCGGGATTAATGGCCAGGGTGTTCCAAATGATCGTTGTTGACGATACAACTCTCAAGCCATGGTTGTACAAGCAGGTTTTCCTGCCCCTGGCTTCACCTCATAATGCATCACTTCTTTTCGCCGTGTGCTTTCTTATTATGTGCTTCCTGCCCGTGTGGTGGTTGTACAACAAACGGATCTTTATCAGAATTTGAAGCGCAAAGTGCTCAAAGAAAGCAGAAAAGGAAAGGGCTTTTCCTTACCAATAAGCCCTTGTCCCCTGTTTAACTTAGCGAAGAGATATCCATTGACCCTCAAGCACGACAGCCACTAGCCCCATACTATCCTGTACATTAAAAAAGGCCGGATTACCCGGGAGTATAGGATTGTTAGCATTGTCCTTACTGACGATGTTTACGGGAAGACGGGTGGTGACTGCCAGTTTCTTCCCATCGTCGATAAAGTGTGTGATGCCATCTTTTAAAAGCTCAAGATACGAATCATCGTCGAGGGTTGTGTCCGAACTCACAGTAAAACATTTGCCTCCTTTCAGATGCATGCCTTTTCCATTTACAGTGTCAAACCCATAAAGAGTTCGTAAATCGCCAATGGCACCAATTTGACTGAATTTAGTTTTACGGTCTACAACAAGGCTAATGTCGGCCTTAAAGGTATCTCGCTCACCCAGACTAATATTTTCTATTTTAAGATCGCACAAACCATTCTCGCGATTGTCCGGGATACGGTAGTAATCCGCCAAAGAGAATTGCTGAAATTGTTCAGTAAGCAGAGATTCCAGCGCCGTTTGCAGGGCAATTACGTTCATCTTTCGGGCTACCTGCCGATTTGGATCGTCAGGCGCTGCCCCACTTTCAATCAGAATGGTACTGGCTCCAGTCCCCGCGATATTGTCGCCAAATGAACGGAAAGAGTAGGTGTCATCGTAGCGACCAACACAACCAGGGATGTAATGCTGCAAGGTGCCATTCATGGTCGCGATGAGTTGTTTGGCTCGAAGTCGTGGGCCATCTACGTGCTTGTCTTCATGGTAGGCCGGAGCAAGAAATGCGATTGTGGCAGGATTAGCAGACATGCCTGTTGTGTAGTATGGATTTTGGTCGTGAAGGTTAAACGCAATATCAGGCGATAATTCGGCAACTTGTTGATGAAGAATACGCCCTTCAGGGGATTGCAATGCTTTGGCATCTCTATTGATATCGACACCCTGCCCATTTACCCGGGTTCTGCGCTGGGCACCATCCGGATTTAACATGGGAATAATATGCAGAGTAACGCGAGATTGCCAATCGCCTGGTAATCCAACGGGAGAGGACGTAAGCAGGATGTGCAGCCAATCCAGTACAGCGGCTGTTGCCGTAGCTTCATCGCCATGCATTTGTGTCCAGGCGAGTATCGTCAGCGGGCCTGTGCCAAGCGTTAAGCGTTCAATTTTGCGACCTTCATAAGACGTACCTATCTGCGTCGCTGTGATTAGATCGTGAAGACGAAGGGAATCCACAATGGGGGCGATGTCAGATGCTGTGAGGTGCACCTTATCGAGTGCTTGCCAGTAAAGACGATGGAATTTTTCGTCGATATCGGCCGAAGGTAAATGAGGGTGAGCAGTCATACAGCATCCTTAACCGGTAAACGATTTTGAGTTTTGTGTAGAATAATTTACCTAGTAATGTAATGGTATTTTGATATTCTCTTCAACTGGTTTATATTTGAATAATTAATTCTATGAGATAAACAGCGTTATTATTGCTGTTGTTACAGTCTCTTTTGGCCATAAGTTTAAAAAGTGAACGATCATGTCTGCATTTACAAAAATAAAAGCAATAAAGCACTCACTCTCCGCAAGCGAATCAAAGTTAGCGACCTTTACCCTGGATTCACCAAATGCTGTTCGGGACTTGTCCTCACAAGAGTTAGCTAATGTCGTAGGGGTAAGTCAGTCTAGTGTGGTTAAGTTTGCTCAGAAGTTAGGTTATAAGGGGTATCCCGCGTTCAAACTGGCGGTAATTGACTCACTTAACAAGGAAGCGCCCAATACGCAGATCCACGGGAAAATCACGTTGACCGATGGCTTTGAACAGATGGCCGACAAGCTGGTGGCAAGCAAAATAAGTGTGCTTAACGAAACCCGAAATCTCAATGAGATGGTGGCGTTTGAACGGGCGGTTGAACTGATTAAAAATGCCAAGCGGGTCATGATTTGTGGTGTGGGTGGTTCGGCGCTTGTGTGTAAGGACTTTGCCTACAAACTGCAAAAGTTAGGCATCAATGCGGTATCCGAAGCCGATGGCCACATACAGTTGGCTTTAGCTGCTACCTTCTCAGAAAGTGATGTGGTGGTGGCGATAAGCGAATCCGGTACAACCAGCGAAGTCGCGAATGTCGTTACCGAGGCCAGACACAATCATGCGACAGTTATTTCTATTACCAAGTATGGCCAAAACCTGATTGCCGATTTGGCTCAGGTACAGCTTTATTCAGTGGCAGAAGAAGCGTCTCTAAGGCTGTCTTCCATATTGGCCAGGACAGCGCAGGAATTGATTATCGACATGTTGTTCATCGCCCTGACCCAGGCATCGCGCCCAGGCCGCAAGTTACTGGAAAAAACGAACGATGTGGTTTCCCGATTCAGAATGCAGCGCAGTTAATGCGCGCTATCCGGATACAACAAATAAGGCTGGCGTTTTGCTTTAAACGCCGTTAGCCCAGGTTTCCAAAGCGCCCGGATTTCTGATTCCGTTTTGTCTGCTTCAATAGCTTTGCGCAACGAATCAGTACCACTCAATTTGTCGAAAAAGTCTGGCCGATTGATCAACGTCGTGCCGGCAGCCTTAAATTTAGCGTAAACGGCTATAAGTAAACCAAGATCGAAACCTTTTACGTTACTCTTACGGAGGTCGCGACCAAGAAGCTTTTCACCCTCGAGTTTAGGGTAGGGGGCACTTTGCGGCATACTTACTGGCGTAAATGAAAACGTACCAAGCGCAACCTCGTTGTGCCCTATTACCTGAAAAGGAAATGTCGTTCCACGCCCCACACTCACCACTGTACCCTCGAACAAACACAACGACGGATAAAGCTGAATGGCTTGATCATTGGGTAAATTCGGGCTGGGGGCAATGGGTAATGAATAAGGCATGGTTCTCTCGTAATCAACCATAGGAACAACAGACAAGGCCAGAGATGATGCTTTGTTAATCCACGCCTCGCCTTTGATCATGCCAGCCAGTTCGCCTACGGTCATTCCATGAAGCAAAGGGATAGGGTCCATGCCTACAAATGAAGTAAAAGCCTTTTCTCGTACCGGGCCGTCAACGTATGCTCCGTTGGGGTTCGGGCGGTCGAGAACAACAACGTGTTTGCCCTGTTCCGCAGCAGCTTCCATGACATAATGCAAGGTACTGATGTACGTGTAGAACCGCGCGCCAACATCCTGAATGTCAAATACCAGAGTGTCTACGTTTTCGAGCATTGCCATCGTCGGCTTTTTGGTTTTTCCATAGAGCGACAAAATGGGCAGGCCTGTTTTTTCATCTATGCCGTCTTTGATGGTTTCGCCAGCACCGGCATCGCCGCGAAAGCCATGTTCAGGGGCCATTACACTTACCACATTCACGTTTTTGGAAAGCAGGTAATCAACCAGGTGTTCGCCACCGACCCTAGATGTTTGATTTACCACCAAGGCCACCCGTTTAGAAGCCAGTAAGGGGAGGTATTTGTCTGGCTGAGCGGCGCCAAGTGTTATTGCCTGAACGGGCAGGAGCAGACATACTAAGCACGTCAACCAGCCAGTGGCTACTCTAATCATTGCTCTTCCACTGCACGACGCAAAAAGCCATTGTGCGTGGTGAGCATCGACTCGGCTTGCTCGGCGGAGGTGTCAGTTAAAATCATCATAATGGCTACTTTCGCTTTGTGATTGGCAGCCTCCAACGCTCTTGCTGCTTCTTCTCTTTCGCAATCCGTTGCCTGCATCACAATACGAATTGCCCGGGCCTTGAGTTTTTCGTTCGTCGCGTTAACGTCAACCATAAGGTTTTGGTAAGTTTTCCCCAGACGAATCATGCTGGCAGTACTGAGCATGTTCAACACCAGTTTTTGCGCGGTGCCAGACTTCATTCGCGTAGAGCCAGTCAGGCATTCTGGGCCTACCACCGGACAAATAGCAATACCGGCGCTGTTCAGAACGATTGAATCCGGGTTGCAGGCAATACTTATCGTTTTCGCGCCCAAAGAGTTCGCGTATTCCAACGCGCCTACAACGTATGGGGTACGACCGCTGGCGGATAGACCGACTAAAACGTCGTTGTCGGAAAAGTCAATTGCCTGAATGTCTCGTGCGCCTTGCGATTTGTCGTCTTCAGCGCCTTCTACCGCATGTTGAATAGCTGGCTCGCCACCGGCAATAATGCCAATCACCAAACTGTCTGGTACGCTGAAAGTTGGCCGGCATTCCACTGCATCCAGGATCCCAAGGCGACCACTTGTGCCCGCACCTGTGTATACAAGTCTTCCTCCTGCCAGTAGTTTTTCTACAATCGCGTCTACGGCATTTGCAATATGTGGAATTTCCTGTGCCACGGCATTAGCTACTTTGGCGTCTTCCTGATTAATTTTACGCAATATGGCCTCAGTGGACAGCAAATCGATATCCATGGTGTCGGGGTTTCTCCCTTCAGACACGATTCTATTGAGCTGTGCCAGTAAATCTGATGTTCCACTTACTTTTTTTGCCTGCATAGTTTGCCTTATCTGATTTTACTGCCTGTCTGATGCTCCTGGCAGTATGCTGTCGTTCAATATACAACGCTTGACTATAGTACTACTATTAGCTTTTAGACGTTTTCCCCGCTGCACATACAACAGCTGCAATTATGGTGCCGACAACCAGTTGCCAGGTGAAGCCAAGCTCGAATTGCCACTGCGAGGGCAGTATTGTATGTATTACGTAAGGTTGCATAGATAGTGGAACAAAAAAGCCCACAATCAGTGCAGCAATAACCGATCGCTGACTTCCTCTCTTTGAAAACAATGTGATGAAGTAAACGCCCAGTAAACCGCTGTAAGAAAATACCATGACACCAAGTGCAAACTGCAGCAGCGGCATATTGGTGTATTGTTGCCAGTAGTAACAGAGACAAGCCATCCCACCTAGCGCTGCTGCAACGAGAGTCATTGCCCAGCGTCCTACTTTTACGTAGTGCCCTTCATCGACCTGAGACTCTTTTGCTTGTTTCCATGGCCTGTAGAGATCTTGTACAAGTACACTGGCCATCGAGTTTAATCCAGAATTAAGGGTCGAGAGCGCGGCAGCAAGTATGCCCACCGTCACAAGTCCTCTCACCCCAGCGGGAATTTCAGTAAGCACGTAATACATGAAAATGGTAACGGGTTCACCGGCAAACGTGGGTACCGGGCTGTCAGTTACACCGGCGGCCATAATGTCTGGTCGCTGATAATAAATATAGAGCAGTAATCCAATAACTAAAAACAACAACATCACCGGAATTACCATCACAACAGACATCAACATGGCTTTGCTGCCTTCTTTGGCGTCTTTACAGGTTAGAACCCGTTGAGTCATATCTTGATCGAGACCGAAAGCGGCAATATTTAAAAGTACGAAACCTGTTAGCACCGAAAACAGGCTAAACACACCGCTGTTGGAAAAGTCTATATCAGTATTAATTAATCTGAGTTTAGACGTTTCGCCGGGAGCCGGTTGTTGCAGGGCGCTAACGATATCGCCTAAGGAGGCGGGAATGGCTTGGTATAACACTATAATTACCGCTATCGCAGCCCCTACGTAAATAGCAGCTTGAAGTACATCCGAATATATAACGGTTCTAATGCCGCCGTAGACGGTATATACCAACCCGCAGATCGTAATTATTAATGTTGCAGTGATTACACTGGAAGCGTCGATATTGCCAAATAGGATCATTGATACGGCCAGCGCAGCCATGTAAAGGCGAGCGCCACTGGCAAAGACCCGCCCAAACAGATACATTAACCCGGCAAGTCGTTTTGCCCTGGAGCCGAATCGTTGCTCCAACAGTTCATAAACGGTGAAGACTTTTTGCTGATAAAAACGAGGGATCAAAAAAATGGCGACAAAATACGCCGCGATAAAAGCCCCGATATTAGTCGAGAGATAAGTGAGATCATTGCGGTAGCCTTGGTCTGGACCACCCAGAAATGTCGCGGCAGATTGGGAGGTAGCAAGAACAGAAATCGCTACCATCCACATAGGAATGGCATTTCCACCCAGGAAGTAGTCATTTGCTGAACGATTTCTTCTGTTGAAAAGCCAGCCACTGCCTAACAACAATAACCCGTATCCAACAAATACCAGAATATCTACGAACGCATACTGACCTAACATGGCACCCTGTTACATTATTTTTATTCACCAGAAAACATAGAATAGATTATTCCATTTAATTTGTATAGCTGGAATTTTCTCGTCATTGTAAAATAGGTGCCAAGTAGTAATATGATACTAGACAGGATCGACATCCCTTGAGCAGACAAACCCAAGCCATTATTGATGCTGATGCACTTATTAGCAACTTCACTCTACTGTCTGGCATTGCTGGCAAAGGCAATACGATGGCTGTCGTAAAGGCAGATGCTTACGGTCACGGAGCTGTGGCAGTGGCTCGAATTCTACAACCTTACTGTCAGGGTTTTGCTGTAGCCATTACTGAAGAAGCCATTGCGTTAAGAGAGGCTGGAATAGGTGGGCCTATTGTCGTTCTGGAAGGACCGCATCAGCAAGACGAGTTAGAACTTACCTGGGAACTAGATTTAGTACCTGTAATTCATCAACATCATCAACTAGCATGGCTCAAACAATGCTCGCAAACCAGGCGACCCAATGTATGGTTTAAGGTCGACTCTGGCATGCACCGATTAGGCTTTTCTGTTGATGAAATTGATTCGGTACTTCAACAATACGCAACCTTATCTGAGGAAAAGCCTGTCCTGGTAACTCATTTGGCCTGTGCCGATGAAACTGATAACCCCTTTACCGCTCAACAAATTCGCGATTTTGAAAACGTGGTAAAAGGAACACAATGTAAAGTTAGTATCGCAAATTCTCCGGCTGTTGTTGGCTGGCCTCAGTCTCACGGAGATTGGAACAGAGTAGGCATTGCTATGTATGGTGCCCAGCCGCTGAGTGAAAAGCCAACACCGTCATTAGAACCAGTAATGACACTCCAGGCGAGTATCATTGCTATCAGGCACCTGAAATCGGGCGATACAGTGGGTTATGGTCAACGATGGAAAGCACAAAAGCCATCCATCATTGCAACTGTTGGTATTGGTTACGCTGACGGTTATCCCCGCCATTGTCCAAATGGAACACCCGTCTATATTAACGGCTATCGAGGGAAACTAGCAGGGCGGGTATCGATGGATATGATTTCCGTGGATATTACTGATATTCCGACCCCTGCTGTGGGAGATACCGTGGAATTATGGGGAAGGCACCTGCCCGTTGATGAGGTCGCTGAATGTGCAGGTACTATTTCTTATGAATTACTCACTCGTATTTCTCCCCGGGTACCGCGTTTGGTGCGATGGCAATCTTAACCCTGGCCTACACGCACATCTCTAATGAGCCGACAATAATTTCTCAATAGTGCTATCGAGGAGTGTCTGCATTTTTACTGCGGCCTTATCCACTGCGTCTTCTGTAGGGTTTGGAGCCGCTGTTCTCGCCGCTAACGTGAACTCCTTTTTAGCCTTTTTAAGAGGTAGGCAAACGTGGGCCAAAACAACAGTTTCACCTTGTCCCCGGGTTTCGCTTGGACCCCAGCCGATTTTCTGGAATACCCGCCATTGACCTTCAGTGTACTCATCAAGAATAGCCTTGGGCGAACGCTTGTCACCAGGTGCGACAGATTTAGCCAAAGCGATATGAAGCATCCTGCTAATACCAGCCATCATGCCGCCTGACGTGTTGGCGCTAGTGTCATGACCTGGCGCGTATAACAGGCTTATTACAGCGTCGTCTGATAGCCCGGGCATAGCTGCCTCAGGAACGCGCTTTTGCGATACAATGCGTTTTAAAAACTCGGCTTCAGCCAGTGTAGTCATTGGCTTATTTCCGTTTTTATTACAGTCTTCACACAAATAAGGTTGATAGTAAGGATCATCCGTTGCTGCTTTGTAGAAACTTACCTCCTGACGTAAAGTTGACCGTCTACTGCTAAAGATAGCCGGTTGTGGTGTAAACACCTCACTGCCGTAAGCACCACGGAAACGAATGTTCGGATCACTTAGTTTTAACCAGTTTTCGTGAAAAAGATTTGTCAGAAAAGTTCGCCCCGCTACGTTGGCAAAGTAGGTTGCAATGGCGTTTGAATTGCCATCCGCCTCACCACTGTGGGCATAGGAGTTTATGCTTGTAATGAGGTCAGCCACTCGGGTGTTTCCAACTTTTAGATCTTCGGGGATGCTTTCTAACTGAAGACTTGCTAACGCTCCAGTATAAGCCATGATTTTTGATGAACTCCATGGTTCGTAAAGAACGTTGTGTGTGTCATCATTAGCCAAATAACGGTAAGCAAGCTTGTCGTTTTTCATTGCGTAATCTATGACAGTCACATAACCATCTTCTGCCGGGGTTGGAAAGTATGTCCAGTCTGCAGCTATTCTCAATTCCCAACCTTTGTGAAGGCCAACTTCGTCGATGGTGGAGAACGTGGTGTTGCTTCCGGGCACTGTCGGCGCACAATCTGGCCAGGTCGCATCGGTATTTGATGGGAAGTACGGCTCTGCATCCATAATCATATGGCGGAAGTCCTCACGTGGTGGTTCTTGTTCCACCTGTTCAGCAATGGATACAGGGCATACCAGGCACAGTGCTAAAATAGAGGCACGGGATACGAGCATAAGTCTTCCTCTGCAGTTGCGTTTTTTTATTCTTAATTTTTCATTCTTTCTAGAATAAAGAATTTTAACTGGTATGCAAGAGAAAACACGATGTATGGCTGGGCAGCCGTACGGTTAGATTGCGAACATTCGCAGCCTACTACTGAGCGTGGGCGCCATCATCCGACATCGCAGACGAGTGGGGGGCTTCTGAAGGCTTCACCGAGAGGGAATATCTTTCCGGACGGTGGTTTAACGATAACACCATATTCAGGAAAAATGCAGCCAGCACAGAAATAAGAACTAACTTCCAATCAAGTATATACAGGGAGCTAGTCAAAATGAGGGTATCAACAGTTAACTGAAATGTGCCGGCCCGCAGAGCGAATTTTTGTTGTAGGTAGAAAGCGAGTATACCCAGGCCACCCAGACTTGAGCTGTGTCGAAACATGATTAGCATGCCTACGCCGATGAGCAAACCACCAAAGATAGCAGTGAAAACCGGATTAGCATGGGATACATCCACAAACCGTGGGATAAGATCCGTAAGAGCAGAAACGGTTGATACGGATATGAAAGTATTCAGGGTAAAACGCTTGCTTATTTGGGTCCAGGCCAGAGCATAAAAAGGCAGGTTAATAAGAAAAAAAAGTACACCAAAATTAATCGGTAAAACGTGAGTACCCAGTAAAGCAAGTCCTGCAGCACCACCTACCATGAGATCTTGCGATTGAAACAAGTAAACACCGAAAGCAACAAACAGTCCGGCACTAACCAGCGCGAAAATGTCTTCAACTACGCTATGAGTGTTTTTTTGCATAATCGGGTCCCCTATTGAGTGAAACACTATTATATCGGGGATAGTCATCTACCCTAAGTCGCCGCAACAAACTCTAGTGAGTGACAGATACACAAATGGTAGCTTTTCTTTACGTAAATCATAAGTTTCGTAAGCTATTTGTGAAATTATTGTGATTTTGGCTCTTTAGCCCAATAGTTGTTTATATGTTTTCCACACATCCTTGGTGTGACATGCCAGGTAAATACGCTCAGGGTATTGTCCGCCACTCCCGTGGAGCCGTATATTTCCCAAAGCAATCTGGCAGGCTTGAAACAAGGGGTAACCATAACTACCACAGCTTATGGCGGGGAAAGCAATGCTTCTTATTTTGTGTTTACTGGCGAGTTTTAAACTGTTCAGATAGCATTCTGCTAAACGCTTTTCTTCAAAATGTTCACCACCTCGCCAAATCGGCCCTACCGTATGGATTATGTATTTTGCTGGCAAATTGAAACCCGGGGTAAGCACAGCCTGACCGGTTTCACAGCCACCAAGCTGACGGCAGAACTCAAACAAATCTGGCCCCGCAGCGTGATGTATGGCGTTGTCTACGCCAGTTCCGCCCAACAGAGTCGAACTTGCTGCATTGACAACGGCATCAACATTAAGCGATGTGATGTCTGCTTCAATCAAGCGAATACTGATCATGCCAGCTTCGTAAAATATGTTGCTAATTGCAGACAGCTATCAAGAGGTGCAAAGCCACCGTGGATTCGTGCTCTGCAAGCGCTAACGCAGGAAACTAAAGGGGGGTGGCCAAACCAAGGTGATTTTGCAAGTCGTGTAAGCAATGGTGCAGTCCGTTCTTCAGGTAACATTGGCTCTGTATAATCAGAAACCGTGCCATCGGGGTTAAGTTGCTATTGAACGGATATTTTTATGGAAGGGTTACAAAGATTAGCATGATTAGTAACAAGATTTAGTTAGTCAGTTTAGTTTGCCAGTAGCCTACATCTACCCATTTATTAAACTTAAAACCAACTTCCTCGAGATGAGCGACTTTTATCATCCCTAACTTTTCGTGTAGTGCAACACTCGCGGGGTTAGGAAGCGCGATGCCACCAAAAGCCGTATGGATGTTTTGTTCTCGCAATTGTCCAAACAGGGCTCGATATAAATCTATTCCTAAGCCCTTACCTAAATATTCCGGGTCGATATATATCGTAACTTCTACAGCAAAGCGATATGCGCTGCGAGGTTTCCAGGGGGTAGCGTAAGCATACCCCACCACCTTTTGATGTTCTTCAGTGACCAACCACGGAAGGGACGAGGCTTCCACCCGTGACACGCGAGCCTCCATTTCCTGGGCATCTACAAGGTCTTCTTCGAAGGTTACTATGGTATTTCTTACATAGTGATTATAGATGTCAGCAAGTCTAGATGCATCATCAGCACGACACGGGCGTATGGTTGTCACATTAATCTTCGCTATTGAAAATACAGTGTTTGGTAAAGTCAGTGGCTTCGTTGGTGGTCCAATCGCCTTTGGGCTTTTCTTTCATATCTTCACACCAGGCTTTACTGCCAACTTCAGGGGCACAGCCCGCCAATGTGAAACTGATGGCGATAACGGCCAATAGTAATTTTTTCATTATTATTCCTTATTAATAAAAAGTACCTCACCAAAACCGGCGGAGGCATCAAACTGAGAGCATTATGCCGCTTTAATAAACAAATTGCAGCAGGTTTTACACTGCTAAAAATATATTCGATTAAAAAAAATGTCCGTTAAGATAAATGAAATTATATTTTAAGTGTCTGATATTCATAGATATTAATATGTGGTTTGTCTGTGGGTTAAAGCGCATACTCGGCCAGTTTTTTTACCTGACCGGACGAATAATATGTCATTTTCTAATAATAGGGTTTCCGTCTTCATTCTCTCAATTGAGGATACCGAAACCCTGCTACAAACACAGCAAGGTACTGGTTACCGCGATGCTGTGCATTTTCTCCTCCCAGGTGGCGAAGCCTGGATGTTTAATTACGGAGTATTGATATTCTGGGGTGTCGATGAAGACGAGCGATTAGCGTTTCTCCATCGTTCCCAAGTGAGCAGTGATGCATTGGCTTGTGAACACCAGGAGCACTTTCGTTTTGTAAGCCAGGTAGAAGCACTAAAGCTCAACCGCGATTTAATTTCTTTACCGGGAGATGATCATTTGTTGCGCCTGGCTGTAAGTCATGCGCTCGCTCAGTCTACAAAACTGGGAGAATATGAAAAACAAGCAGAACGTACCATTGAACAATATGCACATTTACCAAAAGCACTGGCTGAATCGGGTAAAATCAAACTTAGTCGGCAGCGAATAGCCAGTATTCGAGGGCATTTGTTTAGTACCAAAAGTGATATTTTCCTGCACTATGGCTTATTAGATACTCCTGAATTTTTCTGGGAATACTCTGAGTATGAAGACGCGTACAATGCAACGTGTAAATATCTGGATATTCGGTCTAGGATCGAATTACTATCAAACAAACTCAACGTGATACATGAGCTTTTTGAAATGTTGGCTGATGAACTAAAGCATAAACACTCATCGTTTTTAGAGTGGATCATCATCATTCTTATTGCCATTGAGATAGTTATGTTTGGCGCGCAGGAACTTACTATTTTACTCGCCTAATTCGAATGCTGAGCGACCAGAGCACTGGTCGCTCGAATGCATACACGCTAACTATCAACCATTTTCTGGTTGAATGAGATCCCATTTATTACCGTATAAATCTTCAAATACGGCGACAGTACCGTATTCTTCTTCACGTGGGCTTTCAAGAAAACTAACACCTTTATTTTTCATCTGTTGGTAATCACGCCAAAAGTCTGTTGTGTGTAAAAACAGTAAAACTGGCCCTCCGGTTTGATTTCCGATAGTTGCTCGCTGTTCTGCTGTTGATGCTCTCACGAGCACAAGACTGGTGTTGCCATCAGCGGTTGGTGCTATCTGAATCCAGCGGGATTCGTCACCTTTATCGATGTCGCACAACAATGAAAATCCAAGACATTGGGTAAAATAGGTGACTGCTTCGTCGTAGTCTTTTACCAGAAAGGCAATGCTACCAATGTGTCGTTCTGTATTACCGGTCATTTAATGTTTACTCGTAGTAGCGGGGCGCAAAGTGTATTAGTTTTACTAGCATTAACCAAGATGAAACGAACAGAGAACTGATTAATTTATTGGACCTGGTCTTCACAGAAAGCAGTTGTTGCAGATATGCAATCTTCGTCTCGACGCGTTTGGCGGTATTTGGGGCATCTAAACACTCTGATCATTGGCAGGCATATTTCTAAGTACTTTAGAAGTAGATTGGAAGGTCGCGTCACACTGCAAACCGGCCATGACGTCGGGAGTGGGAAGGCATTCCGGATCTACGAACTGTAGCAAATGGGGAAGAGGGTCACAAAAAATAATGTCCAATGCGCAGCGGTTCATGCCATACAGTCCCCGGTGAAGCATATTCGCTGAAAAAATAAACAAATCTCCTGCCTTTAGCGGTGTCACAACACTACCGGGTATATCTTCGTGAGGTAAACGGCCGTTTTTCTTCAAGCGAATGTTGAGTGCCTCAGGGCTGTCCCACTCTTTATGGCTAAAAGGGATAACTTCGATTCCAGGCTCGTCTTCGAGGGCAATGCGAAAGTGAATGACTTCTGGCCCGCAAAGGGCTTCACGTTGTTCATCTAGGGTCAGGTGGTATTGAGTATCGCGATGCCAATAGTTGGGTTGCTCAGGGTTTGCAGGGTTGAAAAATAGCTGGGTATTCATGAAGGCCGGTTGCCAATTAATGAGTCTCTTGGCTATGTGATTCAGTTTTTCCGAGCCAATAAAATCAAACAAACTGTTGCGATCTGTCTCTGACAAGTATTTGGGGCTGGTGAGGTATGCAGCGTTAATTGCTCGCTCTTTATAAAAAGCTTCATTGTCAGCTAACCACGCCCGTTGAAAACGCTTAACTACGTTCAGAAGAGCGCTATTTTCCTGAGGACTGAGAAAGCCAGTAAAATGAACAAATCCGTTAGTCGAGTAGCTCACTTCAGCTTACTCGCGCAATAGCTGAACTTTACTGTCATTTATAGTTATCCTGGTTGCTCTTAACTATCAACACACGTTTACTAATAGTTATGGGAAGACGTGACAAAAACCACGGCATCACTGATCCGTCGGATAGCGGAAAGCCCTCTTTGTGTCAGCGATTTGTTTATGGATTGATAGCGACTGGCCTTAGTGGTGAAAAGGGAAATATCTTCGCTCTTCTTACCCACGTTAAAGCGTTTTATAAACCGCTTGCATGCGTAAGACTGGCGGTTATCACTTTTCTTACATGCATCGCCACTGTCAGCCAACGATTCGTAGCTCTCTACCGCCTCTTTTAAGGCCGATTCTGTTTTAATGGTCGATGCTGCCATTGCAAAACACGGCAGGAAGCATGCGACATATAACGATAAAAACCTTTTTTTCATAGTGCTCCTCTAAATTAAGCTGTCAGCTCACGCTACCGAATATACCCTAGCTTGTTCGATACGCTTACCTATTGCCAGCAGCCTGGTGTTTTATGAACATAGATCCGCAGTTTGATAAGCGCGGGGAGTAAGACAATACTTACTATCAGTAGCATGGTTGCAGCAGGAAGTGTACTTAGTCCAACAAAAAGCAAAAGATACGCAAACATCACTGTAGCCACAACTGCTGCCAAGCCAAGTACGATGTAAAGGCACTGCCAGAACCACCGGACGAATACCGGCTTGTTATTCGTGCTGCCGTATATACCGACAGATACGACTACTGCAATCAGGACAGGTGCATAACGGCTAGCAAGCCCTCCGCTGTCAGTCTGAATACGCTCTAGCATTCTTACGATACCGCAAAAAATAAGCACCGCAATGTAACAATACCATAAATACTTTTTTGAGAATGATGCAATCATATCGTCGTTTGTTGATCTCTATTTACTGCGGTTTTCGCAGGTAAAACGCCTTTGTCGGTCCTCATGGTGATAAGTAATTTAGACAAAATTCTATATATGTTGATCAATGAGAATAGGGTTCCCGTCGGGATCAATGATAGTGAAGCTCGATGGCCCTGTATCACCAGTGATTGCCTCGTCGGCAATGTCTATGCCTTTGGCCTTAAATGTTGCCAGTAATTGGCGAACATCATCATAAGACGCTTCTTTTTCTGCATTTTGATCCCAGCCCGGATTAAAGGTTATGATGTTTTTCTCGAACATCCCTTCAAACAAGCCTATGTTAGTTTCGCAGTGTTTCATGATTAAGTAGCCCTGAGACGGATCTCCGGCAAAGACGACAAACCCGATCTTTTCATAAAAGGCTTGAGATTCTGCTAAATTTTTCACCGTCAAACTTAGTGAGAAGCAACCTAATTTCATAAAATCCTCCATCTGGATATGAGTGGATAATTGTTTTGCCAATTGTGCTGCTTCGGCAATAGGGATTGTGCGATCTCTACTTTAAGAACAATGCGACTGGAAATGCAATGGTTTATCGTATTGTAAGGCAAATATCTATGTTCAATTCATATCCTGTGACTTCAGATAAAGTAATTATTTATCTGGAATTTTGAACAGGAGATCTGTTGTGCCTAAATCGACTCCCAGTTGGGAAAACAGGGTAGATACCTGGCCTCGGTGATGGGTCTGATGATTGAAGAAATGCTGTAAAAGGAATCCAAAACATTTTGTATGAGCGACGTTCTTCGAGTTTTTATACTCCAGGAAACTAACTAGCACGGCATCGGAAAGCTCATTGATGAAGGTTAAAATTACATTGTCTAAAAGCTCTCGCTGGTGTTCTAACTCATTTAGGTTACTGAATAAGGTTGAGTCTAAGCGCGCGGGCGTTGGCAGAGTCTTAACATATTCCAGCGAGCCAAAGCCATGAGGGTGAGTGGCAAAGCGCTTGAGCCAGAAAATATCGGCTACCACAATGTGATTTAATGTGCCAAAAATAGAATCGAAAAATGCGTTCCTATTTCTAAATAGTTCATCTTCAGTTAACTCATGAGCGGCAGCGTAAATAACGTCGTTCATCCATTTGTTATATTGCGCTAAAAGGGTGAAGTGACTTTTCAAAGACATGTTCTATCCAAAGACGAGTTGCTAAACAGTAATGGCTGCAGACATCTCTGCACGTCAGATTTAGGCAGAAAGAGATCAGGTCTGGCTTTTAACCTCACGAAAATAATTAACTCGTCCAATGTACGACTTCCATGCCGCTATTGAAAGATTTGGAAAACTTAGTTAAGCATCTGTCCCGTGGATTAACTATGTATCGTTTAGCACATAGGCGCAATATGGGAATATCAGCCGCATTATCTGAGTATCCGACTATCGAATCGTATTGATCCACGTTATAAAGCTGTTGAATACGCTTAACTTTGTTGGACGCATAGCAATGAAATTTACTGACTAACCCTTTGCAGGTGTACTTTTCTTCTGAGCAAACAAAATCGACGTTAGGTAGCGCACTCTGTTTAAAAACAGATTTAACCATCCATAAGGATGCACCGCTCACAACAACAATTTTGTCTGCATCTTGAAGGTGTGATGCCAGCTGTATTCGCGCACTTTGATAAATGATTGTAGATGCATCATTCAAATATTTTTTTATAAAAGCTTTCCGCAAACAAATAATTTTTCGCGGCAACATTCCCATGGTTGCGAGGTACAGAAGGGTCGAAAAGCAGACATACTTGGTTTTAGCATGCAGAAGAAATGGGGCTGTAAATATAAGCGATACAATAGCGGCCAAAAGGCGCAACGGATTTCTACAAAGCATAAACTTTATGTAGGTTGCGCCGGTGTCTTTATTTACTATCGTTTTGTCAAAATCAAACAACACTAGATTCATAGCGTCAAGCCTGCTCACAAAATGCCAGATTTACGCCCAACCTGGCAAGACTTCCCGCAACGAACATGTGTTTTACCCGCTTAATATCCCGCTTCGATTGCATTTTCCCTCCTGGAACACTTAAAAACAACTATGGATGACGGTAGCGGCGTTATCTTGTGCAGCTTCGAATCCAAGTCCGGAGTTAGTACCAGTAAAAGGTTATTCTTATAGACCGCCTCAATCACACGTAAACATTAATTTGTTTGGGCGTAATATCTGCAAACAAAAATCATAGATCTACTCTCTTATTTCTACCTTCCAGGGCGGATTTAGTCGGTTTTCGCCAGCCCAATATAGTTTAATTTTATTACCAGACGGATCTTTGAGGATAGCCTCTTTCCACAGATACCTTTGCTCTGTTGGTAACTGATCAAATTGAATTCCCTTCCCAGACAACTCAATGCATAGATCTTCGAGTTTTTCATGTTCGAAGTAAATGACTGAGTTGTTAGTGAAATCTTCATTTTCGAGTGACAGAGAGAAAGTAGAATTGCCATCGGGGCAAGAGAACCTGGCGTAATGCGGAGTATCGACGATTTGTGTAAAACCCAGTTTCAAGTAAAAGTTTACCGCCTCAATCATGTCTCTAACCGGCAGTGTAACCTGATTCAGTTCCATTTAAATTCCTAGTGTATAACTTCAAATGAAGAAGGAGGGCACCCGCCGCTATCGGTGTGCCCATTAGGCTTACGGGCGTTTTTATGCCTTGTTAGTTACGGTGCTGAAATCGCAAAGAAGCCCACGTATGTATGTTTCCAACGAACGAAGAAAGTGACTTGATTCTTGTGTTCTATGCCATCTAAAAATCGTCGTCAAATAGCAATTTACCAGTTGCAAGTTGCCCATCCCAGTCAACAGTCTTAAAGAAATTGCCCTCTTTATTGAAGTGGAGATACATTTTTTGGCTACCTGATTCGAGGACAACTAGACCTCTTTCTTTGGCTATCCAGTTAACAGATGACCAACTGTTAAGTTTGGAAATACCGCCACCTTTGGAAAATGAGAAAATATAATCTCGCTCTCTCCACGTATAAGACCAAGTTGAACCAGCGATTTTTGTTTTGAAAACCACTCTCTCGACTTCTCTGTCGAATTTATCTTTACCGACGGCATTCGAAGCCAAATTGAATAAAAAAAGAGTTAGCAAACCTAAAAAAGTGTACTTCATTTAACTTCCCTGATTTGTCTCCAGCGAGTCTGCGAGCGGATTAAAGTTATTGTTTCTATCGTGCTAAATGAGAGCGCCGTTAAGAATTAGCCCAGGCATAAAGAAGCTTACTGCAAAAAAAGAAGAGCCAGTCATCGCAATAGCTAGTAAACAGAACGACGCCTGTATTGCGAACACGCTAGGCTTAGCGGAAGCGCTGTGCCGCCAGCTTATAACCACCGTAGCTGCGACTTTTTCTATTTTTGTGTACCAGTTTTGAATGACGTCTAGTGCAGGCTTCAGACAAAATAGAAGAAATGTAAACGCGACTTCTATACCGCCAAATTGCAATAGCATGGCTATTTCCGGGGCAAGCACTGCAACAGCAATTATTGCAAAGCCGATAATCAGCTTTTGAAAAAGAGAAAGTTCTTCCCAGTTTTTCATATAAATCCTTTTTCATTAGAAACGTTAACAATTCATTCTGACAAAGATAATAGCGCTGAGTTGAACAAAAACATATAACTTTCAAATAACGGGCGTAGACAGGTGGGCTATAATGGCAAAGCCGCATTGTATTTTGTCCCATCGAGCCTGCGAGCGGTTTAATGTGCTTGTTATGTTGCTAATTGATACAACCACCTGATTAAGAAATAAAACGGTACTGCTACAAAGCATGCTGGAATCAGAGGCAGGAGTAACACAACAACATTTGCAAATACAAATGAGTTTACCGTGCTATCTTTTGAACCGTGTGCATTTAAAAAATCCTCTGTTGCGTCTCTTTTAACAACTTTTGAGTAACCTTGATCAAATTCAGGAGCATTTTGCGTTACTGTTTTATACATGTATCTAAAGAGCGGCCAGCAAATCACAAACCCGATAAGTAATGAAGCACTTAGAAACCAATAATTCATATACATTCCATTGCTATATAACGCCGATATCACCTGCGACTTAAAGCTTTGCGACGACGGGAGCCAAGCTTTAATTTGTCCGACTGAGTTTTTTGTTAGGCAAAAAAAGCCCCAAATAACATTGAGGCTTCTAGATTATACCGAATGTTCGATTAAGCTGCTTTCTTTCTTCGTGCAAAACCAATTCCGGCTAAGCCCAATCCAAGTAGTGCCAATGATGCTGGCTCAGGCACAGAGGCTACTATGTTTTCGTCTATCACTACGTTGTCTAACGCCCAGTGTTGTCCACTTCCAGCAGTACCAGAATCAATATAACCATTAGGATCAATTGTAATTCTAAAAGCATCTAGGTTAAACCAATTGGCAGTAAAAATTGATGCTGAATCTGTAACAGCGTAATTCGATGACTCTATTACGGAGTTATTATAAAGACCCTCAAAAAGCAGATTTTGGGAACCCCATGCGCCAGCGATAACAAAAGAAGTAAGATCAAATGTACCAGCTCCAGTCCACGAAAAAGTTGTAGGACTAGATGCTCCACCGTTGAATGCAACGTACGTTGAATTTGTGAAATTAGCTACATTGTCATAGCCTGAAGCTGGACTCACCGGAGTGCTAGTAACGGAATAGTTACCACTAAACTCTGTTGCTTGGAGACCAGTTTCGAAGCCAATAACACTAGCATTAGAAGCACTAATTAAACTCAAAAGACAAAAACCAAATAATATCTTTTTCATACTCTACTCTAACTAATAAGGTTAATAATGCGTGTGCAGAAAGAGTGCCATTTTCTATATTGTTGTTTTTGAATGTAATTTTTGGTTTTGTGCTAAGTGCCTCGCAAAAGGTGTAGAAATAGCTGACGCTTTATCTAGCGGATTGTAAAAATATTTTACAATTGTTGTCGATGCTTATTTCAGTGCCTAACGTTAAGCTTTGGGACGCTAGAGCGTGAGCTATAATCTGAAGAAGTGACACAGCCGCCGTGTTTGTGTCCCAGCGAGCCTGCGAGCGGCTACAGCAGTTTGTTAGCCGCCAACCTGAGTGATGTGTAGTAGCTCACCCGATGGGCCCCACAAATAAAAAACCTTCCCCCACGATTCTTGGGATATTGAAGTGATTTTTTGTTTAAGTCTGGATTTAGAGCATAACCTAAAGGCTTCATCGATGTCAGACACGCAAATTTGAAGCATAAAGTTGCTAGCTAGCGCTTCATCGTAAAAGCGTTGCAGGAAGAAAAGGCAGTCACCATTTTGAAATAAGGTGAGGTCGTCAGATACATACTCAGAATCAAAACCAATTTCTGAATAAAATGACTTGGATAACTCGTAATCTTTGCTTGGAATAAAAGCCTTTATATCTGTTACGTCCATTGCATCTTCTATTTGGCTGCTAACACCCCGCTTAGGGGCAAAAGTATGGGGCTATAATCGCGAAACAGCCCCAATTTTTGTCCCAGGGAGCACCAGCGACTGACTATCGTGGTGTGTTATATGCTTTCATGTTTTACATCTGAAAGCGAGCTTTCCCAATGCGTCACTGCAGCCAAGATTTTTGCTAATGCAAATGTAAAGACAGACGCAACCAAAAGATAGACACCGACCCTGACACCATCAAGGCTTATTCTATATGTCTCAATTGAACCTTGGACAGGTTGGCTTGGGAAATAGTAACCAATGAGTGCAGAACTTGTAAGAATTAAGGCGACTCCAAGTATCAGGTAACTTAAATACATTAGTACACGAGCGAGAAACAACAGAAATCCAAGATTCCTGGGTTTAATGTTTGAATAAGGCAATAAATTCATAAAAATTCCTTTTACTGAAGTTTTGACGTTTTACTTAACCTATTTTGTCCCAGCAGCTCGCGTAGCGGGTTGCGACTTGAGCGTTTTGTTATACCCTGTTAAAATTACGTACATCTTTAAGTACATGTACAGGTTTTAATGTGCAAAGTATAAGCTATACATCTGCTCGCGGCAATTTGGCCAAAACGATGAAGCAAGTATGCCAAGATCATGCACCAGTGGCTATAACTCGTAAAGGAGAGGGTGCCGTAGTAATGATTTCTATGGAAGATTACCAGTCATTAGAAGAAACGGCATACTTGCTACGTAGCCCTAAAAATGCACAAAGATTAATTTCTGCAGTCGCTGAGCTAGAGGCGGGCAAGGGAAGTGAAAAGGAATTGATTGGGTGAAGTTAATTTTTTCCGAGCAAGCTTGGGAAGATTACCTGTATTGGCAAAAAACTGACAAGCAGTTAGTAAAAAGAATAAACATACTAATTAAAGATATTGCGCGGGAACCTTTTGAAGGAATAGGTAAGCCAGAACCCCTTAAGCATGCATTATCTGGTTATTGGTCTAGAAGAATTAATGATGAGCATAGGTTTATCTACAAAGTGAACGAAGATACCCTGCTAATTGCACAGCTGCGTTATCATTATTGAAGGGTATAACACTCCGCTTAGGGGCAATAACACGTGGGCTAAAATTTGGAGCGAAGCGACAGAGCCCACGTGTTTGCGTCCCCAACATTTGTTTGTTATGTGCTTGGCTCACCAATACTTACAAGCTTATCATTTTTAAAGTAAAAACTTATATTTTGATAGCTGATAACATCCTCTCCGTCCACGATAAATGCGTCAGGGTTTGCTTGACGTAAAAGGAAAACAACATCTTTTTTAGACTTGGACTCTATTCCAATAACAATGAGTTTTCCTAGCTCAGTTACAGCTTTCTCCTGAGAGTAGAGCTCCATTGATGTATATTTATTAGTTACTGCTTGGTCAACTACAGCCAAGAACCAGTACCCATTTGAAAAAAATAAAAGAATAAGGCAAATCCAAAATCCTGCTTTCCAACTTTTAAAACTCATAGTGTAAAAATCTCTTTAGCGCAGCGAGTGTGAATGCGTTTGTTGTATTCCAACCATGCTTTGCAATGCGCATATGCATGCGTATACCCGATGGTAAAATTAGTTGGAGTGATAAAATGCAAGATTTATATGACGTCCATGCCCCCAAGCAAGAAAACTAGTAAAGCTTACCCTTTTCTTGTTGATGTTCAAAACTCTGTAATTGACCAATTGGCAACAAGGGTGGTTGTACCGTTAACAACTAGCAATACTAAAAACAGTTTTTACATGAAGAAGCTGACGCCGGAGATAGAATTCGAGGGCACAACATACTTATTTCTAGCACAACAACTTAGTTCTATACCCGAAGACGTGCTCAAGGATTGTATTGGTTCGTTAGAGTTATCCAGAGAACTGCTAATAGACGCAATAGACTTTGCTATCACTGGAATATAACACCCGCGTAACGGCAAAAATATGAGGCTACAATACCAAGCGAAGCGCTGGGAGCCTACGTATTTTTGTCCCAGCGAACGTAGTGAGTGAGTTTACGTGCTTGTTAAACCAACAATGATAGCCTAAATTGACCTAATTAAAGACCTTTTAGGAGACCGTTATGGCGGCGAGAGTTTTGGCGGAAGTTGCTGCGAGTATTACAGAACTAAAAGCAAACCCTATGAAAGTTGCGAGCAGTGCATATGGCGATCCTGTCGCTATATTGAATAGGAATGAACCCGCATTCTACTGTGTACCGGCTGAGATTTACGAAAAAATGATGGATCGTTTGGAGGATCTGGAACTACTACAGCTTGTTAAAGAAAGGCAAGGTGAAGAAAGCGTTTCGGTGAATTTGGATGACCTATAAATTAGAGTTTAAGAGAAGCGCCCTAAAAGAATGGAATAAGCTTGGTAGTACTTTGCAGCAGTAATTGAAAAAGAAGTTAGAAGAGAGGTTAAAAACACCGCACGTAGCCCCAGATAGAGTGTTAGGTGCCGATAATGTTTATAAAATAAAATTACGTCAATCAGGATATAGGTTGGTGTATCAGGTACTTGATGACGTAGTTGTAGTTACAGTGCTTGCTGTGGGAAAACGCGAGAGAAATGAGGCTTACAAAAAAGCATTAAAGAGACTTGATGCTGAATAGGGGTTTAGCGTCCCAGCGAGCGAAGCGAGAGCCTTGAGTGGTTTGTTAGGTACGTTTATAAACATCGGAGCGATGCCCGAATTTTATCTGAATTAGTTCCGACCAGATCTGACACATCGACTTGAAAAGATGAGAGTTACCCAGTTTGATAAAGGTGTCGAATCTTTATTAAACAAACCAAAAGGTAACTCTCATGTTGCATACTAGCAATCCAATCATTAAACACAAAGCAGGATTACTCAATCTGGCCGAAGAACTCGGCAACGTCTCTAAGGCCTGTAAAGTGATGGGCGTATCCCGAGATACGTTTTATCGCTATCAGGAGTTAGTTGAAGATGGCGGTGTTGATTCGCTCATCAGCAAATCCAGAAGAACCCCTAATTTAAAGAATCGCGTTGATGAACAGACCGAGCAAGCTGTACTCGTTCACGCTGTCGATTTTCCCGCACACGGCCAAGCCAGAACCAGTAATGAACTTCGCAAGCAAGGCGTATTCGTGTCCGGCAGTGGCGTGCGTTCTATCTGGCTTCGTCATAACCTTGAGAACTTTAAAAAGCGACTGGCTGCGCTTGAGGAGAAGGTCGAGAAGGAAGGAATTATACTAACCGATGAGCAAGTTGCAGCACTGGAAAAGAAGAAGCAGGATGATGAAGCCTGCGGTGAAATTGAAACACATCATCCAGGCTATCTTGGCTCTCAGGACACGTTTTATGTTGGGAATTTAAAAGGTGTTGGTCGGATTTACCAGCAGACGTTTGTTGATACCTACAGCAAAATAGCGTTTGCCAAGCTCTACACAACGAAGACGCCTATCACCTCAGCAGATGTGCTGAATGATCGCGTATTGCCGTTCTTCGAGACACAGGAGCTGCCGATGCTAAGAATTCTTACCGACAGAGGCACGGAATATTGTGGGAAGGTCGAACAGCATGATTACCAGCTCTATCTGGCGATAAACGATATCGACCACACCAAAACAAAAGCCCGTCATCCCCAGACAAACGGTATCTGTGAACGCTTCCACAAAACCATTCTAAACGAGTTTTATCAGGTTACGTTCCGCAAGAGACTCTATGATTCACTGGAAATGTTGCAGAAAGATCTGGACGAGTGGCTGGATTATTACAACAATGAACGAACTCATCAGGGCAAAATGTGCTGTGGCAGAACGCCGATGGAAACATTAATTGATGGGAAACAGATTTGGGCTGAGAAGAATTTAGCTCAAATCTAATCTGACGCTGGCACCAGAAAAACTGGGTAACTGTCAGATCAGGTCTGAGCTAGTACATTTTATCACCTGTACTATAAGCTCGGTTTCTCGGATTTCATAAATTATTCTATAAAGACCCTGTCGGATACGATACAAGTCGAGTCCACTAAGCTTAATTGCTCCATCCCTTCGCGGGTTTTCAGCTAATAAGTCAATTTTTGCGAGGATCTTTTTAATGTCTGATTTGGGAATTGTCCTAAAATCTTTTGCTACAGATTTCTTGAAAGTGACTCTATATTTTTCCATCAGCTTCCAAACTGTTTAGCAAGTCCTCATAGGAAATTACTGGCTCTTTAGCCCTCTGTTTTACCGCAGCCAAATCTTCCTGATCTTCTTTCATTAGAAGTCTCACAGCTTCATCAATCAGTTCTGATATTGAGGTATCTGATGATGCTGCCCGCAGCTTCAGCGCATTATGAATTGCTGGCTCGAAATAGACAGTTGATCGTTTTGATAAAGTACTCATGGGTAAGTCCTCAAATAAGTAACATCAAAACATTATAGCGTCAAAACGTCATTTGGGCTAATTTTTACTCAAGAGTACCTAACGCCTAAATTACCGGCAAATTAAAGCTTTGCGACGATAGGAGCCAAGCTTTAATTTGTCCGAGTGGATTTTTTTGTTAGGCATAAAAAAGCCCCGGAAATTACCAGGGCTTCTAACAATACTGGCTACCAAAATTCTACGCAGATTTCTTTCTTCTTGAGAAACCAATGCCTGCTAATCCAAGCCCCAATAATGCCATAGACGCAGGTTCAGGAACGGATACTGAACTACCCAGTTGGATATTATCAATTAACGCTGAACTAGTATTACTAATTTGAATCTCATCAAAAAGGATATTAGAAAATCCATAAAACCCTTCTGAGGGGTCATCGAAAGTTGTACTCTCCGAAAATGACTCTACTACACTTCCATTTAACAGAGCAGTGAATGTTGTTGTTTGTGGGTTAGTTGCAAAACCAAAAGCAACGTCTGTTTGGTCTGTACTAAAAAACATTGAGAAAGGGTTTATTAGAGGGCTGAAATTACCTAAGTAATGACCATCTATTCCAGGGAATGAAGAAGAGCCTTGTGTATCGTATTGCAAACCAGTAGTGAAAGTAACACCTAGGGAGGAGTACTGAGTATCAACGACGGTGTTTTGAGCGAAGACAAATTCATCAAATGTTATCGTGTTTACCGGGCTAGCCAAACCTGTGTTATTGATGATGGGACTGGCAAGTGCGCTTCCGCTCAAAACTAAACCCAGCGCTATCAATGCGATTTTTTTCATTTTTTTCTAACCCAGTTAAAAAGATTTAAAGTTATAGCTGATAGAGCAAAAAAGAGGCCAAATATGTATCTTATTGTATTTATTAGGGATTTGTTTTTCTCAATCGAAATGCTTCGCCAAGTGCAAAATAATCTGACACTTTACCTAGCGGATTGTAAAAATTATTTACCGTTGGTTGGCAATGCTGATTTCACTGCCCCTTATGTGATTGTTATACGCGCCTTTATACCGCCGCTAGGTTATAAGGTGAGACATGTAAAGAACTTTGATGTTGCCGCGTTTGCCATAAATCAAAAGCATTTTGCAAACGTAGCCAATGGTCAGCTGAAGGCTTACCAAAGACCAGCTCTAAGCGAAGTGCCATCTCTGGGGTGATGGCTCCTTTGCCATTAAGAACTTTTGACAGTGTTTTGCGGCTAACATCTAAATGCTGAGCGACATCAGTGATAGTGAGTTCTAGAGCATCAATAACAAGTTCTTTGAGTATCTCACCGGGATGCGCTGGGTTATGCATATTCATTAGTGATAATCCTCGTAGTTAACGATTTCGACATCTCGTCCAACAAAGCGATATGTAACTCTCCAGTTATCACTCACTCTGACAGACCAAATATCATTTCTGTTACCTTTGAGTTTATGCATATAGAGACCGGGAAAATCCATGTCATCAGGCGTTTCAGCTTGATCGAGATTGGACAGGATCAGACGAAGCTTATTTTCATGCTTCTTCTGAATTCCTGATGTGGTTCCTTTAGCGTAAAACTTCTGAAGGCCTTTATGTATAAAACTCTTAATCATACGGCCATTGTAACCTCATGGGTTACGGTTTGCTAGTGGAGTTTTCGGCGCGTATAACGCCCCGCTAAACGGCGAGCGTTAGCGAGTCCGGTGGAGGCCACGCTTTTTGTGGCCGGAACGAATTTGAGCGGCTTGTTACACGGAAGCTTCATAGGACTTAATTATTTTCTTTAAATCATAGATATCCATCGTTTCGTTTTGTCTATGCAGCATTCTGTGGCAATTCGAGCAAACTAGAGCCAAATCAGATACTTTTGTTTTCGTATTTCCATCTAGCTTGGAAACTGGAACCTTGCGGTGCGCCTCAATAAATCCCAAGCCCAGCTTTCCATATTTTTTATAAAAATCAAATTCACAAACATCACAGGATAATTCTCCAGTTTCTTTGAGTCTTGCCGCCTTAGCCTTTCTCGAAATACTAGAGTCGCGCTCCCTTGAGCGATGAAGGAGGTATTTTTCTTTTCCTTCTGCGAATGAAGACTCATCCTCATCACTGACAATTACATCTAGAGCGCCTTCACGACGATCTATAACCGTATAACCTCTACTTCTTAGATAGTCTCTTGCCCTCACTGCGTTAAAATCATTAGCGGAAAGCTCATTCCCAAAAGCATATTTAGCGGCCATTGAAATGACATACTTTGGAGGATAGCGTTTATTGCCATGCAGATAGTCATAATGGACAGACTTTCTAGAAACCGGAATCCCATCCCTAATAATTTCTTGAACTGCTAGCTCTAAATGTTTCTTTTCTATTCCATCAGGTATCAACTAAATTCTCCTGCCGTGTAACGCCCACATGTCCGCGTCCCAGCCCGCGCAGCGGGCGAACTTAATTTGTTTGTTATATGCAAAAATACAGTCAATTGCTAGTAGTAGATTGGACATCGTTTTTTACCACGAGAACAATTAAAAAAATGAGTGCTACAGGCGGCAATAGTGCAGTGAAGAATGCGATTACCGCTGTAAGAACAGGAGTTTGAGTTTTTCTTTTACCCAAATAGTAACCAAGTACAGCCATTATAACTGCTAGAACAATAACAACTTGGCCGAAGAGTGTTGCATTTATATTCATTGTACAAATTCCTTTTGCATATAACGCCCCTAATAAACGGCAAATGCTTGCTGGCTAAAATTAGCGAGGTACGAGCAAAGCCAGCGAGTATTTGTCCGGTTGATTGGGTTGTTAGCTTCTTTCATCCCTCTGAACTTTACTTGATTGTCCGAAGAGAAAATATAGTGCCATTAATGCCCCAATTGCAAAACTTAAAGTATGTCCTGGTTTAGGGTAGCCGGACGTTCTTAAGTCAAGGTACATCGCGGGTAATGTGGAGAACAAAACACAAAATAATAGTAAGTAATCTCGTTTAAACCTGAATAGATAAAATAATAACCCAAAACCAGCAAAACCAAGCGCAGCCTGTGAAGCACCTGTACCAGTATTCCAAGGAGCTGAACCAAACTGTGTAGTGAAAAATGTACCTAGTGAACCGGCAACTAACCAAATTGAAAATACATACCAAAAGCCTGTCTTACGCTCTATAAGAGCACATAAAATGGCGATACTTAACACGTTATAAAGCATATGCTTTTGATGGACGTGAATAAACTGAGAAGTGAATAGGCGCCAAAATTCAAAATTTTTTAGACCATCTATTGTTAACCCGCCGTAATCAGCGAGATAAATGATTCTAGATTTACCGAATAGCGAGCCTGAAACCTGAAAAGCGACAAAAATAGAAACTGTTATCGTTAATACACATATTATTATGCTGAAAATGGGTTTGTGACTTGAATTCATATTCTTCCTTGAAGCTAACGCCGTGCTCAGAGGCATTTTTGGAGGAGCTGTTTTGTGGTAACAACCACAAAACCAAGCGACGGAGAAAATGTCCGCTGGAGCACTTTGTTATGCCATTTTATTAATGACATATTATCTACTCACCAGTCCCAACAAAACCCACCATGCGGGATACTAGATCACCCTTCTTTTCTATGAAATATTGGCCAAGCTGTACTTTATGAGAACCATCTGGGCCTGGACCACCAAACTCAACAGTAACCCGAGTTACGTCTTCGGTGACGTCGCTTTTCAAAACTTTCGCAGACCAACCAGGCGCATTATCGCTAAACATACCCAAGTAAGTATTCAAGGCTTCAGTACCAATGAGTGGTTCTGGTGTTCTAGGATCACTATATCTTACGCTTTCTATTACTGCACTACTTATCATTGCAAGTCGAGTTTTAGCGTCTTCTTCTTTCCAAGCATCAAAAAATGTTTCTACAGAATCTGCCATTTTCATTTCCTAAGTTTGTGGGTCTCTCGGGCGCATAACACCCGCATAACGGGCAAAAATACGTAGGCTACAATACTAAGCGAAGCGCAGGGAGCCTACGTGTTTTTGTCCCAAGGAGCGCTAGCGACTGAGACGATGCGTTTGTTATACGCAATTTGCCACAAATGTAGCACATTGCTACAATGTGATAATGAACTATAAGGAGACATATTATGGCAACCGCGAGCGTAAGACTAGACCAAGATCTAGTTGAGAAAGCTACCATTATGGGTAAAGCACTAAACCGAACGATGCCAAAACAGATTGAGCATTGGGCAAAAATAGGTGAAATGATGGAAGATAATCCTGATTTACCATACGAATTCGTGAAACAAGCAATTATTTCCAAAGCTGAAAAAGAGGCAGGAAAATTGGAGCCTTACGATTTTGGCTAAGATTACCAGTGTTTTACAGACAGCTAATTTTAAGAGAGCAGTAAAAAAGTTACATCAGAATCAAAAAAAAGACTTGGATAAAGCTATTAAGGAGCTAATGGCCGATCCTCTTCTAGGCGAGCAGAAAAAAGGCGACCTAGCCTTTCTTCGTGTGTATAAATTCAAGATGGTCAAGCAGTTAACTTTACTTGGTTACAGCTACGAGGATGGAACTGTAATACTTGAATTGATAGCTCTTGGCTCTCATGAAAACTTTTATCGCGATGTTAAAAAGTTATTCTGACCAATTGCGTATAACACATGGGTTAAAATTAGGAACGAAGTGACGCAGCCCATGTGTTAGCGTCCCAGCGAGCTGGCGAGCGATTTAATGCGTTTGTTATAAGCCGCCAAAATTACCACTTAGCCATCCTTGATACTCATAACCCTTTGAACGATAAAAGGCTAACTCTACGTTTTTGAAAGAATCAAAGTATGCAGCGACAAATGGCACAAAGAATATGGCTGCAAAGTATTGCTTTACCTCACCTTCAGGTATGTATCCTACCTCATGGATGAGCCAATGGTTAATATCGAAGAACCTGAAGAATGTGACGGCAAGTAACCCAAATATTAAAGAACCAAACAGTTTTACCCAAGTTAAACGGGCAAACTGCCAAAGAATTCTTGAGACATTTGACAGGAATAAAACGTAAAAGTAAAAAATTACAACAAATAAAACAGCTTCGATATTTAAGTCCTTAGGGATTAAAAAATATGCGAATGCTGGAGCCATAAAACTTAACATCTTACGCTTGTAAGTTTCTACGAAGAATGAACCTTCGTTTATTACATCATCAGGAAGTGAAGTTACTGTTTTCATAGTGGCTTATAACTTCTAAATATGGGGCACAAACAAGCAGGCTACAATGGCGAAGCCGCCTGCCTGTTTGTGTTCCAGCCCGCCTGCGGGCGACATGACTTTTTTGTTAGCTGCCACTTTTGTTAAACATTTTTGGTGAGCGCCAACTAACAAGCCCTGATAATACAAGCAATACGGCAAAAGTTAGATACCAGTACTCTTGAGTGAGGCCGATAAGCTTTACACTATTGTCGGTAATGAAGTACGTAATAAAAGCAGCAACCAAAATGTGCTGAATTTTTAAGGATTTTTTGTGTGTGCGCTGCCCAATAAAGAAACCAACACCAGCAGGAATGCCACACAAGAAAAACACCAAGAAATACGCTGTGATACTTCCTTGTTTAGCTAGTGAAGTAAGACTAAATAAAACAGCAATCGCCGCAACGGCTAAACCAAAAATCCATGCATCTCTATCTATTGCCAAACCTACCTCCTTGGCAGCTAACTTCCCACTAAGGGGCGATAACAAATGGGCTAAAATTAGGAACGAAGTGACGCAGCCCATGTGTTAGCGTTCCAGCGAGCGAAGCGAGAGTCTTGAGTGGTTTGTTAGAACTTATTGCTTAGATACCCGCCTAGCTTTGATTACACGATTTACACATACGACAATAGCAAATATATATGCCGCAAGAATGGATAAAAAGATGAATGGCGATGTTTCATATCTATAGGTGCTTCTCCTCAAACTAACTGTACCAGTATTTACCGCATCTAAGCTTAGCCATACGAAGAACAGTGCAGCAATTATCAGAACAACTTGTCCACCTGCACCAAGTTTTATTTCTTTAGAAGAAAGAGCTTCATCATCCTCTACTAAATTATTGTTAACTTCTCGTCGCTCCAGTTGAGATTTAATTAGTTTCACCCGTTCCGGGAACTCATCGTGATTAATCGATTCCAAAGCATCTAAAAGTTCTGACGTAGCGTATTTTGAATAATCCGGTTCCATCAAGAGCACCATTGAGTTCTAACGTTTCAATAACCGGCAGCGTTGTGGGGAAGCCACGCTTTTAGCTGTCCGGCGCTGAAGGCGCGAAGTTAATTGACTTGTTATGTTTCATTTCAGCAACTCCAAGTTTGACTTTCGGTAGACTTCCATGATTGAAGATCATTCATTGAAACGTACCAGCGGTTTATATTTGGGTAAGCATGAAAAGGGAATTCGCATACTTTAAAGTAGGTTGTCATAGCCGCAATGGAAAAATCGGCCAGTGAAATATTAGCTCCCGTAAGCCAATCATTTTTCAGGCTACTTTCTAAGTAAGACATCTGTTTCATGCAATCGGGGGAGTCCCAATCGACCGGTGAGGTAGGTGCTGGAAGCACTGACGGCAATAACTTATGGCCTACATGAGTACCCATTACTTTACTCAATACAGGTTGCCACTGACTACTTTCCCAAAATAGCCATTGATTTATAGCTGTCTGACTAGAAGGATTTGATGAATACAGCTCGTTTGTACGAGAATATTCTGAAAGATAAATAATAATTGCGTTAGATTCAGTAATGATGTCATTATCAACTACTAGAGTAGGAATTTGCCCAAGTTTATTAATAGACAAATAACTCTCTGTCTGACCTTCTCCCTTATATACATCGTTGCTTGCGTGTGAATATTCGATTCCCAAATATCGTGCAACAGCCACCACTTTTCTAAAGTTTGCCGACTTTAGAGAACCATGAATTTTG
This sequence comes from Alteromonas sp. AWQ4_252, assembly GCF_056158205.1. Taxonomy (NCBI): domain Bacteria; kingdom Pseudomonadati; phylum Pseudomonadota; class Gammaproteobacteria; order Alteromonadales; family Alteromonadaceae; genus Alteromonas; species Alteromonas sp. AWQ4_252. The sequence goes on from NZ_JBSWSV010000001.1 coordinate 1,507,323, forward strand.
ATATTTTTTTTCATAATGAGCAAAAATCCCTCAATGAAACATAACACCCTAATTTGGCGGCACAAACGCGTGGGCTACACTGCGAAGCAGCGCCCGCGTGATTGTGTCCCCAACATTTGTTTGTTAGGCGGCATGCAGATCTATGGGCTGCACGTTATCCAAATTGATGTTCTGCTTTGCCTGCCAAAGCTCGTAATTGTCTTGCATGCTAAGCCAACTTTCAGGGCTGCGCCCTAATACCTTTGATAGCCTTAATGCCATTTCTGGTGTTACTGCACTTTTCCCCTTAACGACACGATTTAGTGTTGAAGCGGCAACACCAAGGTGGGTAGCAAGTGTCCTGCAACTGATGCCGTGTGGTTCCATGTAGATGGACTCAATAAATTCACCGGGATGTGGTGGGTTATGCATATTCATTAGTGATAATCCTCGTAATTTAAGATGTAAGCATTACCATCCGTGAACTCGAAAGTTACTCTCCAGTTGCCGTTAACTGATATCGACCAAATGTTTGACCTTTCCCCTTTAAGTTGATGTAGAGAAAAGCCAGGTAAATTGATGTCATCGATTTCTTGTGCGGTATGGATAGCAGCTAACTGCATGCGAAGTTTTTTCGCGTGCTTAGTCTGTACGCCTGAAGTTTTCCCTTTTTCGAAAAACAGCTTCAGGCCCTTATGTTTAAATGACTTAATCATGGGAAGAGTGTAGCGCATTGCGCAACGCGGTGCAACTTGACGCCTAACTTCCAAATATGGGGCGCAAACACGTGTGCAATAATGGCGAAGCCGCGCACGTGTTTGTGTCCCAACGAGCGACAGCGAGTGCCATAATTTGTTTGTTAGCTGCCATTGTCAAATTGAAAAGTGATAGCGTATACGCTAGCATATAATCTATGAGTAAAGTAGTTATTGACACCAGTGTACTTATTAGCGCCCTGATTGGTAAAACAGGGCCAGCCCGAGAAGTGATAAGGCAATGCTTGTTGGGGGATTTAAAGCCGCTGATTAGCACGACCTTATTCTTGGAGTACGAAGCAGTAAGCAAGCGAGACAAAATTAAAGAGTTGTGCCCGCTTACCGAGGACGAAGTGAGCGAGTTGCTAGCAGCATTTTTTAGTGTTTGCGAATGGGTGCAGATACATTATTTGTGGCGGCCAAATTTAAAAGATGAAGGCGATAATTTTCTTATAGAGCTTGCAGTGGCAGGAAATGCCGAGGGCATTATTACGAATAACCTAAAAGACCTGAGAAATGCGGAATTACAATTTGATGGTTTGAAAGTGTTAGCGCCTGAAGATTATCTGAGAGGAGTTTAATATGTCCACTTTAACGGTACGTTTACCAGACGATAAGCATAATCGATTGAAGGCTTTGGCGGCGCATAAAAAGTTGAGCTTAAACAAGTTGATAGAAGAATTGTCTACACAAGCAATAGCTGAATTTGATACTGAGGTAAGATTTAAGGCGATTGCTGCTACTGGAGACAAAAAGAAGGGTTTGGAACTTCTAGATAAGCTTGATTCACACTTTGGCAGCTAACGCTAAGCTTTGGGGCACTAGCACGTGGGCTAAAATCCGAACGAAGTGAGTCAGCCCACGTGTTAGCGTCCCAGCGACCGGAGGGAGTGCCAACAGCGTCTTGTTAGCTGCGCTTTTGCCACGTTCTTGGTGCTCTGCTTGTATGCATGACAGCAAATACCAGAACTTTATTGTCAAACATTTTGTAAAAAATGCCGAATGGAAAGCGTCCGATAAGTACGCGGCGAAAATCTCGGTACACTTTCTGGTAAATCTCTGGGTTTTCTGTAATGTTAATCATTGCTGATTCTACAGAGGCAATAAAATCATTTCCTAGCCCAGTTTGGCATTGTTGATAATAAGAATATGCCTCTTTGATATCTTCTTCTGCTTCTGGCCTGATTGATAAGATAAATTTCATCAGCCAGTGATTCTGCTCTTAACGTCGCTCCAACTTGAACCAAAGTTCTGGTCAGCTTCGAAAGACATTAGTCTATCGTTAAGAAGCTGAGCTTGCTCTTTTGATAATTCAATAGAAACTTGTTCAGCAGCTACTGAGTCCCAAATTCTCTGGGCGAGTTCAACTTTTTCTATAGTTGAGAGGTTCTCTATTTTCATAGCAGGTCTCCTAATATATGTAGTGCTATTAGTATAATTGTTTATTAAACAAAAGGCATTTTGATTTCATTGAAGCAGCTAACTTCCAAATAAGGGGCGCAGACATGTGGGCGAAAATGGCGAAGCCGCCCACATGTTTGCGTCCCAGCCCGCGCAGCGGGCGAACTTAATTTGTTTGTTATAAATGATTTGTGGATAAAGCTGCAAGTAAAAAGAGTACGGATTTGAATTCGCTGTTGATGTTTTTAACAGCCAGCCATGGCGCATGCTGAGCTCAAGCGGCGATTAAAAGAGATTTGCGGCCGCAAGTAAGCACTGATGCAGCGACTGTAGAACTGGAAACGGCCTTTCACTTTCCTGGTCGTAGCCGTTCTTGAATTATCTGCGAAGAGAGGCCGAAAAGAGCGCGTTGTTTACGCAGTAGAATGTTCGAGTATTACTGCTGTAAATTGAAAAGAAGAGCGGGGATTTACTAACTAATGAATAAAAGAGTTTAAGTCCAAATTGCGCCATGGGTTATAACACTAAGCTTTTGGGCGCAGGCGCGGGGCTATAATCGCGAAGCGGCCCCGTGTTTGCGTCCCAGCGACCGAAGGGAGTGCCAACAGCGTTTTGTTAGGCATGTTCCCACCACGAAGAGCTTAAATAATGAATTGGAATGTCGTTTTCCCAAGGATCTATACCTTGTTTTTCCAATGAGTCGAACCATTGTTCTCTCCGGGATGACGGCAATTCTGCACCACACCAATTGCAGTATTTCATGATTGAATATTCATAACCACTATTCAATCTCAGCCCATACTCTTGATAAGCCCCACTGTAATAAATTGGGTGTTCAGCATCTTTAACTGCATCTTCCATGTCTGTACAACAACACTTAGGTAGTGATTGTCGTTCATTTTTAAGCATCATTACTATGGTCATATCGCGAAATGCCTAACGCCCAACTTAGGGGCAATAACACGTGGGCTAAAATTGGAGCGAAGCGACTGAGCCTACGTGTTATTGTCCCAGTGAGCGCCAGCGAACGACTACAGTTGTTTGTTATGTGGCCGCCTGTTAAAACGAATTGATGTAATCGTTGAGTTCAGGATAAATGGAGTTAAGTGCTTCAACCGTTTTAATAACGAGTTCCTCACCTGATACTTTGCCTTCGACATACCAAACTTCTCTATCTGCTTCCTCGACTGATTTAACACCGGCTATATTAGTTAACGTCTCGTCTATCAATCGCCTAAACTTAGTTTCTAACGGCTCGTCTCTAACAAATTCTGCGACTGGCAAAAAGACATACCAAGTATTTTCGTTTTCAGCTGGCTGCACAGAAACGCCAAGAATTTCAGGATCATTAGTTTGAGCTTCGTAGATACTAACACCATCAAATACAATTTCTTTCACTTCTATACCGCCAGCTATACAGAGCCCTGAAGAAACTAACAGTTTCACTAATAAAAGCAGTTTTAAAGAAAATCGAAGATGCATAGTCAAATTATCCTATTGCCACATAACACCCCACTAAGGGGCGCTAACACATGGGCTAAAATCAGGAACGAAGTGACGCAGCCCATGTGTTAGCGTCCCAGCGAGCGAAGCGAGAGCCTTGAGTGGTTTGTTATAAACCCGACCTCTATTTATTTTTTTGAAAATCATACTGAGCTTTTACATCATCTAACAAATATTTAGCATCGCTAACTATAAGTTGTTGGGCCTCACTCGTTTTCAATTCAAAGACATTTTCAATGCCTTCATCGTGTAAGTAATTTAGTTCATGGTCATTACAAGTTTTAATCCATCTTCCTTGACCTAAAGCCGTAACTTGCTCGTTAGGTTGTAGAACGCCCTCTTCAAATTTTAAATCTTCAGCATAGACACCAATAAATCGCTTTGGCTCAGAGCCTATAGACTGTAACACCAACGCACGGTTTTCGTTTTCCTCTTTTGTCAGAAATCCACCGCTATCTTTCATGTAAGTACTCTCATCATGCACTTTACCTACATGTACAATTACTTTTGCCTCATCCGTGCGGATTAGAGCCAGAGCATCCTCACACTTTATTAAGAATGGTTTTGAAGTTTCTACATATTTCGAAGTTTGCCACGCTTCCTCTGTCCTAGACCGAGCATTAACTCTTTGCACCTTTTCTGAAAATCTGAATGTATAGGCTGAACATTCTCGTTGAGTTAATGGGGCAATTAGTGGCTTTGCCAAAGAAACAAGATTCCCCTGAATACGCACAATATCATTATCTTTACAGTTGGATATTCTAGATCTAGCCTTCTGTTTAAACGTTCTAATTAACTTTCCTCTACCCCAGAAAAAAGAATAGATCTTTAGGAGTAACATAGGAATCAAAACAACTCCGCTAAGGAGAAGTAACCATCGATTAAGTTCAGATGCCCATAGATTTCCAAACCACTCGGAGTGCTCCGAAAGTTCCCAGCCACCAAACGCAAGCAGAAAGAACAATCCAAAGCCTAAGAACATACCCAAGTAATGTCGTACGGTTTCGTTAATTTTCAAGTACAGTCCTTGTTAAATGAATCGGAATCATTCCCTTAGGGTTTATAACTTTTAAATAAGGGGCGCAGGCATGTGGGGCATAATGGCGAAGCCGCCCCGCATGTATGCGTCCCAGCCCGCGCAGCGGGCGTACTTAATTTTTTGTTATAAGCCACTTTTAATACGACCTAGTTTAGCTAAATTAATCACCACAGCCGCCACCAGAATCTGAACCCTCATTACCCGAATATAAGTTACTACTATCAGAACCGTCCGCAACAGGATTGCCGGCATTTACTTTAGGGTTTATTGAGCGAAGGACAAGCAAAGTAATAGCTGGGCCACCTACTGGAATAAGCCAATTAACAAGTAACGTAATAACTCGAGAGCTATTATTGATGAATAATGTGTTGTTAACAGCTAGTGTATTAAAAAATGCCCAAGCCAAATGAACACAAACAATTCCAGCTAATAAGTAAACCATAAGTTAGGTTTTCCTGGTGGCATATAACGCCCAAATAAGGGGCGCGGACATGTGGGCGAGAATGGCGAAGCCGCCCACATGTTTGCGTCCCAGTGCGCGCTAGCGCACGACTTAATTTGTTTGTTATAAATGATTTGTGGATAAAGCTGCAAGTAAAAAGGGTGCGGTTTTGATTTTGTTTGCGATGTTTTTAACGACCGGCCATGGCGCATGCTGAGCTTAAGCGGCGATAAAAAGAGATTTGCGGCCGCAAGTAAGCACTGATGCAGCAACTGTAGAACAGGAAACAGCCTTTCACTTTCCTGGTCGTAGCCGTTCTTGAATTATCTGCGAAGAGAGGCCGAAAAGAGCGTGTTGTTTACGCAGTAGAATGTTTGAGAATTGATGCCGTAAATTGAAAAGTAAAACGTGAATCTACTGACTACTGAAAAAAGGGTTTAAGCCCAAATTGCGCCATGGTTTATAACGCTAAGCTTTGGGGCGCTAGCACGTGGGCTAAAATCCGAACGAAGTGAGTCAGCCCACGTGTTAGCGTCCCAGCGACCGGAGGGAGTGCCAACAGCGTTTTGTTAGCTGCGCTTTTGCCACGTTCTTGGTGCTCTGCTTGTATGCATGACAGCAAATACCAGAACTTTATTGTCAAACATTTTGTAAAAAATGCCGAATGGAAAGCGTCCGATAAGTACGCGGCGAAAATCTCGGTACACTTTCTGGTAAATCTCTGGGTTTTCTGTGATGTTAATCATTGCTGATTCTACAGAGGTAATAAAATCATTTCCTAGCCCAGTTTGGCATTGTTGATAATAAGAATATGCCTCTTTGATATCTTCTTCTGCTTCTGGCCTGATTGATAAGATAAATTTCATCAGCCAGTGATTCTGCTCTTAACGTCGCTCCAACTTGAACCAAAGTTCTGGTCAGCTTCGAAAGACATTAGTCTATCGTTAAGAAGCTGAGCTTGCTCTTTTGATAATTCAATAGAAACTTGTTCAGCAGCTACTGAGTCCCAAATTCTCTGGGCGAGTTCAACTTTTTCTATAGTTGAGAGGTTCTCTATTTTCATAGCAGGTCTCCTAATATATGTAGTGCTATTAGTATAATTGTTTATTAAACAAAAGGCATTTTGATTTCATTGAAGCAGCTAACACCCACATAAGGGGCAGTAATACGTGGGCTAAAATCGGAGCGAAGCGACAGAGCCCACGTGTTGCTGTCCCAGCGAAGCGCCTTAATGTGATTGTTATATTTTTAGTTAAAAATAACCGGTAAAGTTACCGAAATCCCACAGCCTTCACCGTATGAAAAGACAAAAAAGTGTTTTCTAACCAATTCATTTCCAACTGTATACCACACTACTTTTCCATCATCATGCTCGAAAGCTTCCGCTGGCATAAACAGAGAAGGTTCCTCAAGGCTATCGATAAAAAGTGCCGAATTTTGATATTCTCGATTATCAATTTTGTTCGGAATCACAATTTCTACTGAGTAACTTCCATCAAAATAATCGGTATTAACTTTAAAAAGCTGACGATATTTTTCATTCCAAAGAAACTCTTGTTCTTCAGTCACAATGCAAGTAGTCGCGTTGGAAGCCCCACAAAATAACAAGCTTAATAAAATCCATCTCAATTTGAACTTACTCCGAAAATATAACACCCTGCTTAGGGGCGGAAACACATGGGCTAAAATTAGGAACGAAGTGACGCAGCCCATGTGTTTGCGTCCCAGCGAGCCTGCGAGCGACTACAGCAGATTGTTATACGCGTTTCTCAACTTTCCAAGGAGGATTTAAGCGGTTTTCACCTGACCAGTAAAGTTTGATTTTGTTACCAGACGGATCTTTAAGTATGGCTTCTTTCCACAAGTACCGTTGCTCTGTGGGCAGTTGTTCAAAATGAAAACCTTTTTTAGTTAACTCAGCACACAGTTCGTCAAGTTTTTCATGCTCGAAGTAAATCACAGAACTGTTTTCAAATTCACCGGTTTCGAGTGATAAGGAAAAGGTAGAATTCCCATCTGGGCAAGAAAACCTTGCATAATGAGGCGTATCGACAATTTGTGTGAAGCCGAGATTTAGGTAAAAGTTAGCAGCAATATCCATATCTTTTACTGGTAACGTAACTTGGTTAAGTTCCATTTAAACTCCTAGCGTATAACGCCCCGCTTAGGGGCAAAAATACGTGGGCTATAATAACGAGCGAAGCGAGGACAGCCCACGTGTTTTTGTCCCAGCAAGCTCCGCTTGCGTCTACAGCGGTTTGTTATATTTGTGGTTATTCAATCCACTGAACATTTGTTTTCTGGATGCCCAAACCCTGTTTGAATTTAATTGGGAATTCGAGGCTAGGTTCGTTTACCCAACCGCGCTCAACAAACAAGTTATAACCAGAGTCCGTTTTTTCGTAACGGACTGCACCTAACCAAATTGCATCCCACTGCCCAAGAAATTCTAATTCCTCTAACGATTCAGGGTAAGTGCCATTACGAACCTTATGCAACTCAATAATTGATATTGCAGAAACGAAATTCTGGGTACCGAATGTGGTATCAGCTTCTGGAAAGACACCAAAATCACATGCTGTAAGAGAAAGAAGCACTATTGCTATGAGAAAAATCCGTTTCACTTGGAAAATCCTTCAGAAAATATAACACCCCGCTTAGGGGCAATAACACGTGGGCTAAAATTTGGAGCGAAGCGACTGAGCCCACGTGTTATTGTCCCAGGGAGCTTGCGACCGACTACAGCGGTTTGTTAACTTCCATCTTTTACCATTTTAAGGCAGCGTTGATAAACCTTATCAGAAATACTCAAATAAAGGTGCGTATCTTTTATGTGAATTTCTCTTCTCTTGGCCATCCATTCCCTGAAACAGCTTCCGACTTCAATCTGTGACCACTGAAAGAAAACAGACCTTCGCCCAAAAAGAAAAAAGGGGCGTTTAATCAAAATGCCGTCTTCGAGACAATATACAGTCATTGAGTTCCAGTAATCACTTTCAGTTGATTCTTTATAAGTTGGGCAATTTTTCCAGAAGAATACCATTTCAATGGAATGTTGATCTCCGTTGACTTCAGGGATGTTTGCACCTCTAGAAACAAACTCGTTCCAGAGTGGATTTTTGTATTCCACATACATTACGTAAGTGAAAAAAAGTAGAAAGGCTATGGCTATTAAAATGTCAATCATGATGGAAGTTAACACCCAAATAAGGGGCGCAAACATGGCGGCTATAATCGGAGCGAAGCGACACAGCCGCCATGTTTGTGTCCCAGCGAGCGAAGCGAGTGACTTAATTTGTTTGTTAGCTGCCAATATGCCAAACCGCACGCGAAAGGTAAAATAAGTGCATTGTGGCCAGCAGCGGAAGAAATACCATTATATAACTGTAAAAAGCCCCTTCGAAGAGTGGAATTATTGATAATAAAGCCACTATCCCCACCGCGGTGAATAAAAATAACTTGGACCTTTTTAAAAATACTTTAGTTGGTTCAAAAATATGCAAAACCAAACTAATAATAGCGAATAGCCCCAAAAAGCCAAAGACCGGTAGCGCAAGAACAGGCAGCAACCAAAACGAACCGTTGAAAGCCTCAGAAAATACCACAGGCACCAGAATTAAAGACATAGCCAGCAATATGGTCAAAGGGCCAAAGCAAACGACAGTTTCAACAATTATTAGTAGTCTAAATAAAGGGCTCATTGGCTGCTAACACCCGCATAACGGGAAAAAATACGTAGGCTACAATACTAAGCGAAGCGCAAGGAGCCTACGTGTTTTTGTCCCAAGGAGCGCCAGCGACTGAGTTAATGCGTTTGTTAGTTGCCGTAAATTCAATAAGCGTGCTAACATTTGTGTGTACATTTCATAAGGAGTTTACCATGGATACCCGTATTCAGTTTAGAGTAGATGAAGAAACTAAACGGCTAGCTCAGATAATGGCCGAAAGCCAAGGACGCACTTTAAGTGACGCTTGTAGAGAGCTTACGGAAGAGCTCGCTGAACAGCAACGAAAAATAATTACTCATGATCAGTGGCTTACTGAAGAGGTTAATGCTGCGTTCAGTAAATTAGAGAGTGGGCAAAGCAAGTTTGTCAGTCATGAAGAAGCGAACTTGGACATGGAAGCTCGAAAAATGAAAATTAGGAATAAAGCCAAAAAATGATCTTATGGGAAAAAAGTTCGTTGGACGATCGTGAGGCTATTTTCGAGTTTTTATACGAATTTAACCCATTAGCAGCAGAAAAAACTGATGATATAATTGAGAAGAAAGTTGAAAACCTGAACCAGCAACCTCGTATGGGAGTGGAGAGAGAGGGTATACCGGGAAGACTGTTAATAATTCCAGAGGTTTCAATGATTGTTTCATATTTCATAAAAGACGACATTATTCACATTCTTCGAGTTTTACACCAAAAGCAAAAATTTCCTGTAGGCAACTAACTTTTAAATAAGGGGCGCAGACATGTGGGCGAAAATGGCGAAGCCGCCCACATGTTTGCGTCCCAGTGACCGAAGGGAACGACTTAATTTTTTTGTTATGTGCGTTCAACATACAACCTCGTGTTTTTTGAGAAAACTACGAAGCACTGAAAAACCAAAAACAAAAAGAAAGCTGTTGTTTCGGTAGCTGATAATTCACTAATTTTTTTGAAGCTCTCTGGTATCTCGATGTTTGAAAAAACTACGAGAAACATAAATACAATGGCACCCATTGAAACTTGTAAAATGACCAATAAGCGCAGCGCAATAAGTACACCACTATATCTTGCACTTATACCAATTACTATTGCGAACAGTATGATAGAGAGGTAAATGCTCGACATGGTTATGAGAGATATGAGTGAGCAGGCAATGTAAATAATGACTAAGATTAATAGAGGTCTTGGTGTTTTTATCTGAGTCACTTGCGAATTCCTTTTCCTTTTAGCACATAACACCTTGTTAAGGGGCGTACTGCGGAAGGCAGCGTTTGCTGCGCAAACGAAGCCTGGAGCGAGTTCAACACTTTGTTATACGCCGACTCACTCAACGATTTTGATCGAAACTTGAGCGCCTTCGGGAAGACCCTCTATTTGTTGCGCTATGTCACCTGACCAGCGAATTAGTTCGTTGATAGGTAGTGATTTAATATTCTCGGGCCCATATGAACCGCCAAGTGGGCTAGGTGTTACTAGATAGAACTTACGGCCTGGTTCAAGGGGACCATGTTCATTTTCCGCGATCTTGATCAATTCATCCATCCTCCAATCGTGAAGGAACTCTTGGTCGGCTGAGAGCTCGTCGAGCTCTCCCCGGGTGTTTGCAACAACTTTGCAATAAAGTTCTTCAGGACAGATTCGCCAATATCGGCCGTCTTCAGCCTTCACCATGAGATTGCCAAATTCGTTTTCCCCAACAATTTGTTCGGGTTCAATTCCAGTCCATCCCCAAGCGTTGCTTACGTCGTCTATGAGCGTCACTTGTTTCTCCGAGGCGTATAACACTAAGCTAAGGGGCAAAAGCGCAATGCGAAAATGGCGAAGCCGCATTGTGTTTTTGTCCCAGCAACCCGCGCAGCGGGTTGCGACTTGAGCGTTTTGTTAGAGTTCTTCAACTGAACCTCAAAGGAGGAGATTCTTCAAGCTCTAAACAATCGAAATAGTTTTTAAAGTCCAATATTTCACGTTTAAAAAACTCGTTGATTATGATGTTCAGCTTTGTGGGAGACTTCATTTTATACTCTTTTTGGTAAATCGAGTTATAAGAGATGAACCATAGCGATTTTGGTACTTTGCACTCAAGACGTATTCTATAATCTTCTTTTGAATCAATTGAAATCTCTATGAAATCATGTGGTGTTTCATGAAATCCGAACATCGATTCGAGTATTGCCAAGTCGGCATCTTCATAAAAGTCTTTTTGATTTTCAATAAACTGGCTCGTTATGTCTTGAGCTTTAGCAGAATCAACATGCTCAATATCTGAAGGGCCATCCACTGAGCATTTGTAAAACATCCTATTCATAAAACCTCGAACTCTAACACCCACATAAGGGGCAGTAATACGTGGGCTAAAATCCGAGCGAAGCGACAGAGCCCACGTGTTACTGTCCCAGGGAGCTTGCGACCGACTTAATGTGATTGTTATATTTCAACCATACTTTGCAATGCGCATTTGTATGCGTATACTTGGTGGTAAAATTAGTTGGAGTGATAAAATGCAAGATTTATATGACGTCCATGCCCCCAAGAAAGCGACAAATCTAAGCTTAAATAGCGACCTATTGCAAAAAGCTCGAATTTTAAAAGTTAACCTGTCTGCGACCTTAGAACAAGCACTTAGAGACAAGCTAAAAAGTATTGAAGCCGAGAAATGGAAAAAAGAAAACAAAGCTGCCATAGCTGCATACAACGAGTTTATTGCTGAGAACGGTTGTATAGGTGATGAGTACAGGAACTTCTAATGGCGCAATTTGATGTTTACAGAAACCCAAGCAAGAAAACTAGCGAAGCTTACCCTTTTCTTGTTGATGTTCAAAACTCTGTAATTGACCAATTGGCAACAAGGCTGGTTGTACCGTTAACAACTAGTAATTCTAAAAACAGTTTTTACATGAACAAGCTGACGCCGGAAATAGAATTCGAAGGCACAACATACTTATTTCTAGCACAACAGCTTAGTTCTATACCCGAAGACGTGCTCAAGGATCGCATTGGTTCGCTGGAGCAATCCAGAGAACTGCTGATAGATGCAATAGACTTCGCTATCACTGGAATATAACGCCCTAATTTGGCGGCACAAACCGTGGGCTATACTGCGAAGCAGAGCCCGCGTGTTTGTGTCCCCAACATTTGATTGTTAGGTGAAAAGCTAACACAACCTATGGCTTGATGAGTAGAGAATTACCGCATTTCTTACATTTCAGCTCTACATCCATGAGAAGCTTAGTGAAAATACCTAATGCTGAAGTGACAAAAAAGGCGATGATTTTATATAGCGCTGATGGTGCAATAAGTATTGCTGAGAAAAAAGCCACAACATAAGCAACGACTAGAATATGCAAAACCGCGTTCCACACGCTCTTTGAAAAAACATATTCAGCTTCACTGTAACAGAGCAAACAACATGCTATATCTTTTTTCTTCAATCCAAAGGTAAACATTCCGGTTTCACCTAACTTTTAAATAAGGGGCGCAGACATGTGGGCGATTATGGCGAAGCCGCCCACATGTTTGCGTCCCAGCCCACGGCAGTGGGCGAACTTAATTTGTTTGTTATATGCAAAAATACAGTCAATTGCTAGTAGTAGGTTGGAGATCGTTTTTTACCACTAGAGCAATTAAAAAAATGAGTGCTACAGGCGGCAATAGTGCAGTGAAGAATGCGATTACCGCTGTAAGAACAGGAGTTTGAGTTTTTCTTTTACCCAAATAGTAACCAAGTACAGCCATTATAACTGCCAGAACAATAACAACTTGGCCGAAGAGTGTTGCATTTATATTCATTGTACAAATTCCTTTTGCATATAACGCCCGCATAACGGGCAAAAATACGTAGGCTACAATTACGAGCGAAGCGAGGGAGCCTACGTGTTTTTGTCCCCAGCGAGCGCAGCGAGTGGTTAATGCGTTTGTTAGCCACTTTTACACCGTGTCACAATAGAAGCAATAACGGCTTTTGATTTAATGTAAGAAAATGGAAGCGGCAGTTCGCAAATACAAAATATAAGAATGCTATGTTGTGTGTATGCAGCATAAAAATTATCGGAAATATGTACGCGGTTTGCAGTACGGGTGGCGGATAAGAACTTCTTGTTATCTTGAACAATATTGAAACCATGCTCTTTTAGAGCTGGTTCTACAGCTTGTTGAAATTGCTCGCGAGTAATTCCTGATATTACTGTTGGGTAATACTGCTTTCTAACAAAGAAATAGCTGACCGCTAGACTTGCAATCAATAGACTGAAAAGAGCGAACTGTTGTTGTATATATGGCTGAAGAAGCTCAGTTGCCAATATACTAATAAGAACAAAAGGCAGGCCGTTGAAAAGCACCTGAAAGGAAACATGAAAATGCCCTAAGGCCCAAGGGGTTTTTAGAGTAAGTTTCTCATCCCTGATTGTTTGTACAACATCCATTCTATACATAAGTGGCTAACTTTTAAATAAGGGGCGCAGACATGTGGGCTAAAATCCGAACGAAGTGAGCAGCCCACATGTTTGCGTCCCAGCCCGCGCAGCGGGCGAACTTGATTTTTTTGTTATGTTTACCTATTGGGTTTAAAAAAACTAACTAAACATAACCGCCTATTTCCAACTCTATACAAAAAGCCAAAACAGCAACAATAGTAATGTAGGGAAGAAAATAAGACCTTTCACAATTTCTTTGTTTCTGCGCTTTTTCCAAAAACGATTCTGTTCGTCTTTTTCCTTTTCTGAAAGCCAATGTTTGCAATGAGGACATTGGTTTCCGAGGTACATTAGAAGCTTGCACTGTGGACATTTAGCCGACGCAACCAATGAGCCGTTCCCCCAAATTGTTGGCTTTTCAAAGCTCATAATTCACCAAAGAACATAACGCCCGCATAACGGGCAAAAATACGTAGGCTACAATTACGAGCGAAGCGAGGGAGCCTACGTGTTTTTGTCCCCAGCGAGCGCAGCGAGTGGTTAATGCGTTTGTTATAAGCCGTATTAAATACAATCTAGTTGCACATAACAACCGGTAACCAAAGCAAAAAATGGCCATAAAAAACAATTAATAAATGCTAAGAAAGCAGAAATCACATGACGTGTATTGGCACTATTTTTTTGCGTAAGCCATGTTAAAAAATGACATACGATAATTGGAACTACAAATACTATTACGCTGAAGCTTATGAGGGCTATTTGCTTTGTCTCTCGCGCGTACATTGATGACGAGGAAAAATATGAGTAGAGAAATCCCAAAAGCACCCCTACTAACGACAAAACGAGTGCCGCCCTGTTTCCGTACCGACTGATTACATAGTAATGAAGTTCAATCCATAAAAATGTACAAACAAATACGCTTAAAAATAATATTGCCAAACTCAAATTCCCTGTGGCTTATAACTTTCCAATAACGGGCGCAGACATGTGGGGCATAATGGCGCAGCCGCCCCGCGTGTATGCGTCCCAGCGAACGAAGTGAGTGAGTTGATTGGGTTGTTAGGTGACATTTTTATATAACCTTGATCTCGCTCTTTATATTTATATGGCTTACACAATAATTTGTGAAGACATTACTAGAATAAATAAAAGTAAAATCCATATGCCAGCATGGTTCCTCTTTTGTAATTGCTTTTCACTTAGAGAACCACGCGAATTTAAGACAAAAACACCAATAAATTCAAAAAGGTCAACACCAATAAAAATAGAGCCAAAAACAGCTTTAATTGCCTTAATGTACGAATAAATAGCGATAGCGCCAACAACTAAAGTTGTTAAAAAGTAGAGCAAAATTAGAATGTCCATTGGCACCTAACACCCAAATAAGGGGCACAAACATGGCGGCTAAAATCGGAACGAAGTGACACAGCCGCCATGTTTGTGTCCCAGCGAGCGAAGCGAGTGACTTAATTTGTTTGTTAGCTGTCTTTTCCCAAACGACCACTTTGCCTTCGAAGCTGCCGTGCCATTGCCTGAGTAGTTGGGTACTTGGGCAAAATCAGCCACAAAACAATATACAAAATAACTGGCAAGGCAAAGAAAAATGAAAATACAAGAAACGCTATTCGAAGCCCCGTTTTACGGAACCCATAATATTGAGAAAGTCCTGAGCATACGCCTGCGATAATGCCGTGCTCTCCCCGCGTGAGAACCGGCAAGTCCCTTTGTTGCATAAAACCTCCTGTTTCATGAAGAAATAAAAAAACAATGTGACTTGTTAAATAAGCTCACAGACTACAAGGCACAAATGACAGCTAACGCCACAATAACCGAGCGGAGTTAAGCGTGGTATTGTGAGCAAAGCGAACCACGCTTAGCGAAGTCCGGTTGATTGTTTTGTTATGCGCTGCACCCTGTATACGGCGAGATACCAAAATACAGATGCCGATACTGCCCCTATAAAACTACAAAACAGTGCCTGAAAAAATAGGTGTATATCTGGGTCTCGGCCGAACGGAGTTAGCCAGTAAACAAAGATAAATCCCGGTATTAATGCTGATGTTATATACCATATTAGTTTAGCTCGATTTAACGTTACCAAAACTAAATGTATGGGAATTGCCCACACTAACAATACAATTGAAGCAACCATTGTTGCTACGCCAGCAACCATAGCTGAAATTGCAAACCCACCAAAATCATTGCCAATTGAATCAATTAACGCGATTGAAAACACCAGCATAAATACTGTAATCAACAGAGCCAAGCTGGATATAACTATATTCTTCATCTCAATTACGCATAACGGCCCGCATAACGGGCAAAAATACGTAGGCTACAATACCAAGCGAAGCGCAGGGAGCCTACGTGTTTTTGTCCCTAGCGAGCGCAGCGAGTGTTAATGCGTTTGTTATGTGACTAACTCCCAAGTTTAATACTACCCATAATTTGGTCAATTGAGTCCTTTATAAGTGACTTTCTCTCGTCGGCAAACACACAGGAGATGAAACATAAATCTTGTTCAAATTCCAGCCGGTAACAATATAGAGTGTATTGTGTTTTCATGAAAAAGAATGCTCTTATATTCAATGCAACCTGTTTTCCGGTGACATTATTAGCGTTCCTATTGGTTTGTAGTGGTGAGATGGCCGGAGCTTCAGAAAGACTGAATGAGAAAGGAAGTTCACGCTCAAAATGAACTATTTCGGAACCGATATAGCTATCCAAGTCTTTCGACTTCTTTTTATGATATATGTCGATACTAAGTTCGGTTCCCTCGCAGTCAAGGTTTATACTTGAGAGTTGCTCATGCCAAGACTCCTCCAAGACTTGTATTCCGCTTGGAAGCTTAAACTTGATTCCGTTTTTGTTAAAAAGGGCTTCCATAATTAATAAGTCACATAACACCCGCATAAAGGGCGATAACACATGGGCTAAAATTAGGAACGAAGTGACGCAGCCCATGTGTTAGCGTCCCAGCGAGCGAAGCGAGTGCCTTGAGTGGTTTGTTATATGCGTACTACCTTACGACTATGATACTTTTTATATCTGTAATTGAGTGGAAGTTTACAGGTTCACCAATGTAACGTATTGAGCCGGTTATTTTAATAGTTTGGCCTACAAACTCAGTGCAGTCTGTTTGTTGGCAATACTCGCTCTGTGTATCAAAAAATATAAAACGCTTACTAGATTTCAAATAATCTTGTTTTGAACCATAAAAGTACATAATTGGATAATGATTCGAAGCTGTCTGCGACATTTTTTCATCTTCAACTGCACTCAAATACCCTGTCAAAACTAGTTCTGAGTTCAGAAACCTGTCATTACCAAAAATTTCATTCAAATTTTGCTCGCCAGCTAATGCAGGTGAAGCTAATAAAAATACAGAAGCAAATAATCTCATAAGCGTATAACTTTTAAATAAGGGGCGCAGACATGTGGGCGATTATGGCGAAGCCGCCCACATGTTTGCGTCCCAGCCCACGGCAGTGGGCGAACTTAATTTGTTTGTTATATGCAAAAATACAGTCAATTGCTAGTAGTAGGTTGGAGATCGTTTTTTACCACTAGAGCAATTAAAAAAATGAGTGCTACAGGCGGCAATAGTGCAGTGAAGAATGCGATTACCGCTGTAAGAACAGGAGTTTGAGTTTTTCTTTTACCCAAATAGTAACCAAGTACAGCCATTATAACTGCCAGAACAATAACAACTTGGCCGAAGAGTGTTGCATTTATATTCATTGTACAAATTCCTTTTGCATATAACACCCAAATAAGGGGCGCAAACATGGCGGCTATAATCGGAGCGAAGCGACACAGCCGCCATGTTTGTGTCCCAGCGAGCGAAGCGAGTGACTTAATTTGTTTGTTAGCTGCCAATATGCCAAACCGCACGCGAAAGGTAAAATAAGTGCATTGTGGCCAGCAGCGGAAGAAATACCATTATATAACTGTAAAAAGCCCCTTCGAAGAGTGGAATTATTGATAATAAAGCCACTATCCCCACCGCGGTGAATAAAAATAACTTGGACCTTTTTAAAAATACTTTAGTTGGTTCAAAAATATGCAAAACCAAACTAATAATAGCGAATAGCCCCAAAAAGCCAAAGACCGGTAGCGCAAGAACAGGCAGCAACCAAAACGAACCGTTGAAAGCCTCAGAAAATACCACAGGCACCAGAATTAAAGACATAGCCAGCAATATGGTCAAAGGGCCAAAGCAAACGACAGTTTCAACAATTATTAGTAGTCTAAATAAAGGGCTCATTGGCTGCTAACACCCACATAAGGGGCAGTAATACGTGGGCTAAAATAGGAGCGAAGCGACAGAGCCCACGTGTTACTGTCCCAGCGAGCCTGCGAGCGGCTTAATGTGTTTGTTATATTTTTAGTTGAAAACTACCTGCTTGGTAACTGCAATACCTTCACAACCGTGAAACCCAAAACTGACTGTTATGAAATGCTTTCTAACCATTTCAGCTCTCACGGAATACCATGCCCTATGAGTATAATTTACTTCACCAGTAAACAGCATTGTATAAAAAGTCGGATCTTCGATGTTATCAACGGATAAAGATATACCATTAAAAGCGTAGCCCTCTAATTCAATGGGAGCTTCTATTGCAACGGTATAGCTCCCATCAAAAAACTCAGTGCTTATTGAAATTTCGTCAGCGAATTTTTGATTCCAGGCAAAGGAATTATCTTCAGTGCTAATGCACGTTGATGAATAAGCTTGAAAAGGAAAAAGCAGAACTAAAAAAATCCATTTCATTTCAGCATTACTCCAAAAAATATAACGCCCAAATAAGGGGCGCGAACGCGGGCGCTATAATGCGAAGCAGCGCCTGTGTTTGCGTCCCAGCCCGCGCCAGCGGGCGACTTAATTTGTTTGTTATAAATGATTTGTGGATAAAGCTGCAAGTAAAAAGAGTGTGGTTTTGAATTTTGTTGGTGATGTTTTTTTAAACCAGCCATGGCGCGCACTGAGCTAAAACGACCTTAAAAAAAGGTTTGTGGTTTCGAGCAACCTACGGTGTAGCAACTATAGAATTGGAAACAACCTTTCACGCACTTGGTCGTAGCCGTTCTTGAATTTTCAGCGAAGATAGGCCGAAAAGAGTACGTTGTTTACGCAGTCGAATGTTTGAGAACTGATGCCGTAAATTGAAAAGTAAAACGTAAATCTACTGACAACTTGAAAAAGAGTTTAAGCCTAAATTTCGCCATGGTTTATAACTTTTAAATAAGGGGCGCGGACATGTGGGCGAAAATGGCGAAGCCGGCCACATGTTTGCGTCCCAGCCCGCGTAGCGGGCGAACTTAATTTGTTTGTTATATGCAAAAATACAGTCAATTGCTAGTAGTAGATTGGACATCGTTTTTTACCACTAGAACAATTAAAAAAATGAGTGCTACAGGCGGTAATAGTGCAGTGAAGAATGCGATTACCGCTGTAAGAACAGGAGTTTGAGTTTTTCTTTTACCCAAATAGTACCCAAGTACAGCCATTATAACTGCCAGAACGATAACAACTTGGCCGAAGAGTGTTGCATTTATATTCATTGTACAAATTCCTTTTGCATATAACACCCCGCTTAGGGGCAATAACACGTGGGCTAAAATTTGGAGCGAAGCGACTGAGCCCACGTGTTATTGTCCCAGGGAGCTTGCGACCGACTACAGCGGTTTGTTAGGTGCGTAGTGCCAATAAAGGGCGGACTGCCATTAATGAAACCGCTAGCGCGTAAAGCCAAATAAAAATGTTAAAAGCAGTATACAGGCTGAAGCCTACCAATATTAGTGAATGTGTAGTTAGATAGACCGATATAATTACTACTGTGTAACTAATGACAAAGATGCATGAGCAAGCAAATTTGGGATAGTCTTCTACCCAACTAGAAAAAAGCAGATAAACGTTGGCAAAAGCGAAAGAAAAAGCCGCATAGACTTTAAAGTGAGTTTTATGCAGCAGGCCAAGAATAATGATGATAAGCGTCAGCAAAACACCAAGAGCAAAAATTGTAACCTTAAGTTCGCTAACAGCTCTTTGAACTGCAACGAATTCAAAAGATCTAGGCCATTTCATTCCATATAGGTCAAACATTCCTTTAGCACCTAACACCCAAATAAGGGGCGTAAACATGGCGGCTATAATCGGAACGAAGTGACACAGCCGCCATGTTTGTGTCCCAGCGAGCGAAGCGAGTGACTTAATTTGTTTGTTATAAGCCGACCCGCTCCCAAGCTAATAGTGATTTCGCTACTGGTTTAAAACCCGCCCGACAATAAAACTGCGAAGCTGAGTCCGTACTTAAAGTGAACTTCTTTACTGCAGTCAACTCAGGCGCATCAAGTAATGCAGTTAACAATGAACTACCTATTCCAGTATTTCGCAGACCATCTGAGGTAAAGAAGTCCATGATGTATGCATGAGTACAATAATCTGTTACTACCCTTGCAAATGCAACCTGACGCCCTTTTGAATAAGCTGCAATACAAAAGGAGTTTTGGATAGTGTTAACCACTGTTTCTAGGGAGCGGTCTTTCGCCCAATAAGACTCTTGAGACAAGAAACGATGAATTAACTCAACATCGAGCTTTGTTTTATCAGATGAGATTTCAATTTCCATAGCTCAGCTCTGGTTAAGGCTTATAACGCCTAAATATGGGGCACAAACAGGCAGGCTATAATGGCGAAGCCGCCTGCCTGTTTGTGTCCCAGCCCGCCTGCGGGCGACATAATTTTTTTGTTATGTGGCACGTTTAAAATAACCTACACAGTAATACAAACTGACCAAAAACAAACTAAGAAGATAACCAAAAGCTACCCGTGGGTAAAGATTGTCCTGTACGCAATGTAGTTGTTGGCGTGGGTTTATTAATTGAGCGCAGTCTATATTTGAGAAAATGGAATAAGCTAAAAATAGACAAGAAGCGAGCAAGGAAAAAACACAAAAGACTATGATTAACCAGCGAATTTGACTAGCAAACCAATAGAATGCAAAAGCGACAGTAACTACAGGAACAGTGTCTGCTAATGCGGGTTTAGGATATTCATAAAAAGATATGCAACCTATGACAAAGAGCATTCCTGCAAACCCAATCCATGTACCCAGAAATTCATAGTTTCTGTCACCCTGAGAATTTTTGAGCTTAAGGCTTACCTTATATCTCTGCATGTTCCTTTGCCACATAACACCCACATAAGGGGCAGTAATACGTGGGCTAAAATCCGAGCGAAGCGACAGAGCCCACGTGTTACTGTCCCAGCGAGCCTGCGAGCGACTTAATGTGATTGTTATGTGCTAACAAAAGTCAACCGAATGATTTTACTGGCTTATTATCAAAATACACTGGAGCAAAGGCGTTTCGCTCATCGCCCGGTTTATAATCCAAAGGCAGCATTCTAATTGTGCCACGATCTTTAAATTTACCAGCTTCAACGGCTTCTATTAGCTGTTCTTCAGTCATAGGGTTAAAGTTGTTAGTGTCGTTAGTGAAATTTACTGAGAAAAATCCCTTTTTCGCACCTCTCTCACCTTTATACGGATGTACTTTCTTCCTATTGTCAAACGCCCAAATTGAAGTCAAAAAGTCTTCTTTCCTTAAAGCCATAAAACCCTCGATATAAAAACTTACTAATAGCACATAACACCCTGCTTAGGGGCGGAAACACATGGGCTAAAATTTAGGAGCGAAGCGACGCAGCCCATGTGTTTGCGTCCCAGCGAGCCTGCGAGCGACTACAGCAGTTTGTTATAACTCAATAGCTGACGATGTAGGAATATTCTTTTCCACGATCATCGTGTGCAATCGCTTTAACACAAATCTTACGAAGAAGTGTCACATAGACTTCAGTTCGGTAATCGATGAGTTTTTCCAATTCTACGCCCAAACTTGAGGCCATTTTGGGCAGCCAATCCAAGTAAAAACCTATAGAACTTTTAACTCGTGTTGAAAGTTCGGGATCTTGCTGCTCTGTAAAAGGTAGCCATTGCACAATTACCTTTCGACCTTGTCGTTGCTCTGCTAACTCGAAAAGATCTTCGAATATAAATTTACCATCAAGGTAGTTACAGCCACCCACAAATGAGTGAGTAAAATTATGAACCAGTGGCTTGAAGTTCTTATATTTCACCGAACTATCCTTGAGTTATAACACCCGCATAAAGGGCGATAACACGTGGGCTAAAATTAGGAACGAAGTGACGCAGCCCACGTGTTAGCGTCCCAGCGAGCTTGCGAGCGATTTAATGCGATTGTTAGATGCCGCAGAGACCAACGTTCGCAGCTTTGCTGCCACCGCCGGTATGAAAACGCTGCAAACTCGAAGTAATAACTGACTTTAAAACAACCTAATACGAAAAGCCAGATGTGAAAAAGCTGCCGGAGAGAAGGGGATGCTGATACGACGGCAAACCGTTGACTGTTACTTTTTAGATGATGTTAAACAGCGCAACGCTTGTAAAGCCTGAAACCAAAAGAGCACAGATGTTCGTGCCGAAACAACATTGCGATGCTGAGAAATGCAAAATACCTGGCTGCTGGCTTTGCGATTTATGAAACACCCAGCGTTGACTTGTCGCAGATAGAAGCGATGCGCCAGACTCTCAATTAGCCCCAGAAGAAGCAACCTAGCGCGGCTAGGCACACAAGAATCAGACAAAAAAACGAAAGACTCGACAGAATCTAACTTCCAAATAAGGGGCGCGGACATGTGGGCGAAAATGGCGAAGCCGCCCACATGTTTGCGTCCCAGCCCGCGCAGCGGGCGACTTAATTTGTTTGTTATAAATGATTTACGGTTAAAGCTGCAAGTAAAAAGAGCGTGGTTTTAGTTTTTGTAGTGATGCATTTTTAAATCAGCCATGGCGCGTGCTGAGCTTAAGCGGCGATAAAAAGAGATTTGCCGCCGAAATTAAGCACTGATGCAGCAACTGTAGAACTGGAAACAGCCTTTCACTTTCCTGGTCGTAGCCGTTCTTGAATTGTCAGCGAAGAGAGGCCGAAAAGAGCGCGTTGTTTACGCAGTCGAATGTTTGAGAACTGATGCCGTAAATTGAAAAATAAAACGTGAATTTACTGACGACTGAAAAAAGCGTTCAAGCCCAAATTTCGCCATGGTTTATAACACCCTGCTTAGGGGCGCAAACACGGCGGCTATAATCGGAACGAAGTGACACAGCCGCCGTGTTTGTGTCCCAGCGAGCCCGCGAGCGGCTACAGCAGATTGTTAGATACCGGAGAAATAAACGAACGCAGCTTTGCTGCCACCGCTAGTTTGAAAATGCGGTCAGCTCAAAACATAAACTGACTTTAAAACAACCTAATACGAAAAGCCAGATGTGAAAAAGCTGCCGGAGAGAAGGGGATGCTGATACAACGGCAAAACGTTGGCTGGTACTTTTAAATGCGGCTGAACAGAGAAGCGCTTTTAAAGCCTGAAACCAAAAGGGCACTGATGTTCGTGCCGAAACAACATAGCGATGCTGAGAAATGCAAAATGCCTGGTTGTTGGCTTTGCGATTTCTGAAACGACGATAGTTGGCTTGTCGCTGACAAAACCGATGCCGTTAAATTATGAATTAGCCCCAGAAGAAACAACCTAGCGCGGCTAGGCGCACAAAGAACCAAACAGAAAAACGAAAGAACTAAACAGAATCTAACACCCAAATAAGGGGCGCAAACATGGCGGTTATAATCGGAGCGAAGCGACACAACCGCCATGTTTGTGTCCCAGCGAGCCCGCGAGCGACTTAATTTTTTTGTTATATTTCATCGCTTGTACAACCTGAATTCACTGGATTCAGCCACTTCACAAAGTCCTTTCAACATGCCGTATAATCTAGCTATGCAACCTGTGAGAGTTTTACTATGTAAATTTTCACGAATAGATACTGTTGAAACAAAGTTATTAATGCGCTGTTCTATCCTTTCATTAGGAAGGTTATGAGCGAGCTTGTTTCTTATTGCATTTAGCTCTTTTATCTGTGCCCAAAGCCATTTGGGCTCTTCATTCGATAGGCACATGCTTTCCGCAATAGTAATACACGATGATGCGTTTATTTGTGATTTTTCAAACGGTTCAGGATTAACTAACCTACTAGTAACGAACCTTCTAATTAATTTCTCTATGAGGAGATGACCTTTTAGAACAATCAACGATGGATCGTGTTCTTCAGAAGGAAGGTGTATAATTAAGTCGTCAATTGCATCTAAGCTTTGTTCGTCTTCTTTTTCCAATAAGTCTTCTAAAAAGGCGATTTCAGTTTTAACGCTGCTCTCTTTATGTTCACCACTATCAGACAGTTTACGTAGCTGTAATAGCTTTGTTCTCAAGTCATCCTTTCTACTCATAACCCTTCCCTGAAATATAACGCTAAGCTTTGGGGCGCTAGCACGTGGGCTAAAATCCGAGCGAAGCGAGCCAGCCCACGTGTTAGCGTCCCAGCGACCGAAGGGAGTGCCAACAGCGTTTTGTTAGGCGTACAAAGGAACGTACGCAGCTTTGCTGCCACCACTAGCCAAATAGACCGCGTATTTAAATAATTGAAATTAAGATAAAACAACCCTGTGCGAAAAGCCAGATGTTAAGGGTAATGCTGGATAAAAGAGCCAGCTTAGAAAGCTGCTGATGTTGAATGATGGCGTTTCGGTTTTGAAAAAAAGCGCGTTGTTAAAGCCGTTGAAACTACCGAAAAAGCCAGCCGTAAAGACAACCTAGCGAAACAACCTTGATGCTGAAATGTCACGTACGAACCCACATTTTAATGCTGTAAGTAAATGACGCCTAACGCCCAACTTTGGGGCACAAATACGTAGGCTAAAATACGGAGCGAAGCGAAGGGAGCCTACGTGTTTGTGTCCCAGCGAACGCAGTGAGCGCCAACAGTTGTTTGTTAGTTCTCATTGTCTTCTAAAACGAAATCAAGTTGTACCTTTAAGTCAGTTTGCCGTACTGCAATGCCATCAACGACCTTGGGCTTGTACTTCCATTTTGAAAGTGCTTTGACCGCTTCGCTATCAAATTTTCCAGATGGCGATGAATCTAAGATTTTTATGTTATCAGTAGTTCCGGATTCAGTTATGTCAAAAGACATGCGAACCCAGCCTTCAAGTGCCTTATTTGTTTCGTTATCTAAGTTTGTTGCAGCCTCACTACCAAAGCAATAT
Organism: Alteromonas sp. AWQ4_252; assembly: GCF_056158205.1. Lineage (NCBI taxonomy): Bacteria > Pseudomonadati > Pseudomonadota > Gammaproteobacteria > Alteromonadales > Alteromonadaceae > Alteromonas > Alteromonas sp. AWQ4_252. The sequence goes on from NZ_JBSWSV010000001.1 coordinate 1,531,727, forward strand.
GTTGAGACACACACAGCAACTAAGGCTGAAATTAAAAAGGGTAAAACTTCCTTTTTCATTAATCTTCCTCGAGAGAACTAACACCCGCATAACGGGCAAAAACACGTGGGCTACAATTTCAAGCGAAGCGCCAGGAGCCCACGTGTTTTTGTCCCCAGCGAGCGCAGCGAGTGTTAATGCGCTTGTTATGCGTTGCGAGGTGCCTGCCCTACGCGGCTTTGCCGCCAACGCCAGCCAACACAACAAATTAATTAAATGGTTTAAGACAACACTAAAACAACCCTGTGCGAAATGCCAGATGATAAAACGGACGCCTGAGAAATGAACCGGCTAACAAAACTGCTTAGTACAAGTGCTGGCGTTGCTGAGTTGAAAACTTGGACGTTGATAATGCAGCTTTGAAAACTGACGCCGGCAGACACCAATACAACCTTGCGAAACAGCCTTGCCCTGACAAGCTAACGCCTCACCAAACATTTGAGAAATAAACTACGGCGCATAACGCCCCGCTTAGGGGCAATAACACGTAGGCTAAAATTTGGAGCGAAGCGACTGAGCCCACGTGTTATTGTCCCAGGGAGCTTGCGACCGGCTACAGCGGTTTGTTAACTTCCATCTTTTACCATTTCAAGGCCGAGTTGGTAAACCTTTTCAGAAATACTTAAATATAGGTGCGTGTCTTTAATATGAATTTCTCTTCGCTTGGCCATCCATTCCCTGAAACAGCTTCCGGCTTCAATCTCTGACCACTTAAAGAAAACAGCCTTTCGAGCAAAAAGAAAAAAGGGACGTCTAATTAAGATGCCATCTTCGAGACAATATACGGCCATTGAGTTCCAGTAATCATTTTCATTTGATTCTTTATAGGTTGAGCAATTTTTCCAGAAAAAAACCATTTCAACTGAGCGCCGGTTTCCATTGGCCGCAGGGATGTACGTACTTCTAGTAACAAATTCGTTCCAAAGTGGATTTTTGTATTCCACACACATTACGTAAGTCAATAAAAGTAGAAAGGCTATGGCTGTTAAGATGTCAATCATGATGGAAGTTAACACCCAAATAAGGGGCACAAACGTGGCGGCTATAATCGGAGCGAAGCGACACAGCCGCCATGTTTGTGTCCCAGGGAGCTTGCGACCGACTTAATGTGATTGTTATATTCCAACCATGCTTTGCAATGCGCATTTGCATGCGTATACTTGGTGGTAAAATTAGTTGGAGTGATAAAATGCAAGATTTATATGACGTCCATGCCCCCAAGAAAGCGACAAATCTAAGCTTAAATAGCGACCTATTGCAAAAAGCTCGAATTTTAAAAGTTAACCTGTCTGCGACCTTAGAACAAGCACTTAGAGACAAGCTAAAAAGTATTGAAGCCGAAAAATGGAAAAAAGAAAACAAAGCTGCCATAGCTGCATACAACGAGTTTGTTGCTGAGAACGGTTGTATAGGTGATGAGTACAGGAACTTCTAATGGCGCAATTTGATGTTTACAGAAACCCAAGCAAGAAAACTAGCGAAGCTTACCCTTTTCTTGTTGATGTTCAAAACTCTGTAATTGACCAATTGGCAACAAGGCTGGTTGTACCGTTAACAACTAGTAATTCTAAAAACAGTTTTTACATGAACAAGCTGACGCCGGAAATAGAATTCGAAGGCACAACATACTTATTTCTAGCACAACAGCTTAGTTCTATACCCGAAGACGTGCTCAAGGACCGCATTGGTTCGCTGGAGCAATCCAGAGAACTGCTGATAGATGCAATAGACTTCGCTATCACTGGAATATAACACCCCACTAAGGGGCGATAACACATGGGCTAAAATTAGGAACGAAGTGACGCAGCCCATGTGTTAGCGTCCCAGCGAGCGAAGCGAGAGCCTTGAGTGGTTTGTTATGTGCGTGGCTCACCAATACTTACAAGCTTATCATTTTTAAAGTAAAAACTTATGTTTTGATAGCTAATTACATCCTCGCCGTCCACGATAGATGCGTCAGGATTTGCTTGACGTAAAAGGAAAATAACATCTTTTTTAGACTTGGACTCTATTCCAGCAACGATGAGCTTTCCTAGCTCAGTTACAGCTTCCTCCTGAGAGTAGAGTTCCATTGATGTATATTTATTAGTTACTGCTTGGTCAACCACAACCAAGAACCAATACCCATTTGAAAAAAGTAAAAGAACAAAGCAAAACCAAAATCCTATTTTCCAGCTTTTAAAACTCATAGTGCGAGAGTCCTTTTAGCACATAACTTCTAAATATGGGGCACAAACAGGCAGGTTACAATGGCGAAGCCGCCTGCCTGTTTGTGTCCCAGCCCGCCTGCGGGCGACATAATTTTTTTGTTAGGTTTGTTGTTAAACATCCTAGTCCTCTGGATACTCTGATAAATAAAGTTCCAGACCTAAACGAAGCATGATTTCCATGGATTTAATTGACACTTTGCCACCGCCACCGAAAGCATCTTCCCTAGGACAGAAACCAATATCTGCCGAATATTCACCTGGCGCTAAATTTTGATTTTCTTGTAACCAATTATCAAATGCTTTCATCTGATCTGGTAAGCGCCAGTTGTCTGGTAAAAGCCAAGCTACATCTGTGCTTTTACCATTGGCATCTTTTTTTAAATGATCAGATATCTTAATAGGCATAATTGAAAACCTAACACCCGCATAACGGGCAAAAACACGTGGGCTACAATTTTAAGCGAAGCGCCGAGAGTCCACGTGTTTTTGTCCCTAGCGAGCGCAGCGAGTGTTAATGCGCTTGTTATGCGTTACGAGGTGTCTGCCCTACGCGGCTTTGCCGCCAGCGCCTGTCACCAAAACGTACTGATTAAACAATTAAATACAACACTAAAACAACCCTGTGCGAAATGCCAGATGATAAAGCGGACGTCTGAGAAATGAACTAGCAAAGAAAGCCGCTTAGCAACAACGCTGGCGTTGCTGAGTTGAAAGTTGAAGGGCTGATAATACTGTTCTGAAAACTGACGCTGCCAGACACCAATACAACCTGGCGAAACAACCTTGCCCTGAATAGTTATAGCCGGACCAAACATTTGAAAAATAAACTACGGCGCATAACACCCCACTAAGGGGCGATAACACATGGGCGAAAATTAGGAACGAAGTGACGCAGCCCATGTGTTAGCGTCCCAGCGAGCAGCGCGAGCGCCTTTAGTGTTTTGTTATACGCTTTCGCTTGCAACATCCTTGTCAAACCAAACGTGCTCTGATTCACCACCCAGCAGAAAGCGATAGCCTTTAGGCAGTGCCATATAAATAGCTAATTCGGGCCGCTGCTCAAGAACATGTTTGAAGTGCACTGTATTTAGGCTATTGATGTCACCGTTATATTCATCTGTAGTAAGCCACCAACCGCTCATATGCGTTGGCGATGCATACCTAACTCCTTCAACAGGAACTACTCCTTCGTAAATTCCTTTGGAAATGACAACCATTTGAGTATCTAAGACAAAGTCAGGCTTGACCTCATAGTGACTACAGCATTGCTCCTGTATTAATTTTAAATCTTCCATATCTCAATTTTCTGTAGCGTATAACGGCCCGCATAACGGGCAAAAACACGTAGGCTACAACACCAAGCGAAGCGAAGGGAGCCTACGTGTTTTTGTCCCAGCGAGCTTGCGAGCGAGTTTATGCGATTGTTAGGTAAATTACTCTAAAAAAGCGCCTTGTAGCAAGAGCCTATTAACATTGTGATGTATGACTAAAAGCCCAATGGCGCAAATTGCAAGAAACACAATTGTTGCCAAAAAATACTCTACCCAAGCTAACCACTTAATTCTATTTTTATGCTCGATAATTAACTCTTTTCTGTAAGAGCTTGATAGTAGAAACGGCCAAGCAAGATATACAAAGCGAGGTCCGCTGGCTAATTCTGCAAAGAAATCTAAAGCGTCGCCTAAAACGGGAATTCTGGATAGCACTATGGCTACAGCGAGAAATACTCCGAAAACAAGTAAGCTAATTACAGCAACCAAAATTTCCATGTACTGGTTTACCTAACGCTAAGCTTTGGGGCGCTAGCACGTGGGCTAAAATCCGAGCGAAGCGAGCCAGCCCACGTGTTAGCGTCCCAGCGACCGAAGGGAGTGCCAACAGCGTTTTGTTAGGCGTACAAAGGAAAGTACGCAGCTTTGCTGCCACCACTAGCCAATTAGCCAGCTTGTTTAAATTATTGAATTTAAGATAAAACAACCCTGTGCGAAATGCCAGATGTTAACGACATTGCTGGATAAAAGAGCGAGTTTAGAATACTGATGATGTTAAATGTGGGCGTTGCGGTGTTGATAAAAAGCGCGTTGAAACTACCGGAAAAGCAAGCTGTAAAGACAACCTATTGAAACAACCTTGATGCTGGAATGTCACGGTTTAACCCACATTTTAATGCTGTAAGTAAATGACGCCTAACACCTAAATATGGGGCACAAGCAGGCAGGCGATAATGGCGAAGCCGCCTGCCTGTTTGTGTCCCAGCCCGCCCTGGCGGGCGACATAATTTTTTTGTTAAATGACATTTACCAAATCGATCACAGTTGCCACAGACAACCAACCAAAAATCAAAAACAACATACGCGTAATAAGGCGAACAGCAAAACGTTTACCTTCTGGATCGTTCCAACAGGACCTGTCAAATTCGTTACTATTTCGTAATTGTCTCTCATACTCTCTAAAAATTTGCTTACCGATGACTAGAAAAAATATTAAGAAGAAAAAAATAAATGCGAAAACTCCCCCGGGAAAAGAGTACAACTCAATAAAGACTTGGCTGAGTACTATTAATGCACCAGCTATAAATGATGTTGTCTTTGTAGCTTCCATTGGCATTTAACGCCCCACTTAGGGGCACAAATACGCAGGCTATAATACGGAGCGAAGCGAAGGGAGCCTGCGGGTTTGTGTCCCAACGAGCGCCAGCGAGTGACTACAGTGGTTTGTTATGCGTCAGAAAAGGTCAAAACAACTTTCAGTATCACCGTTTAGCCACTTTGGAATAGATTCACTGGCAGTTTGCCACTTTTTTGTATCATTCAATACGAATACAGATACTTCTGCTGCACATGATGTAGTTGCTTCGATATCTATTGCCTGCAGAAAGCCGCCCTCAACAGGATTTTTATATTCGACTAAAATCTTGGCCGTTTGATTTGGAACTGTTATCTCACCTTTTACATTATCTTGTGTTGATAAAGGGATAAACATTCCTGCGACCGGAACGAGAGCATCATCATTTTGGGCGTGGCATCTGGCTGTGTTTTTTGCCACAACTTTGTACGTACTAGTAAAGTTGAGAGGAGAGCAATATTTATCTACTTTGTACGCATTGGTTTTCAATTCTTCTTCAGTATCTGGAATCGTGACGCAACCAATGCAAAACAAAACCATTATCGGTGCGATAAATATTTTCAAAACTTCCTCCTTGGCGCATAACGCCCAAATAAGGGGCGCAGACATGTGGGCGAAAATGGCGAAGCCGCCCACATGTTTGCGTCCCAGCCCGCGCAGCGGGCGACTTAATTTGTTTGTTATAAATGATTTATGGATAAAGCTGCAAGTAAAAAGAGTACGGTTTTGATTTTGTTTGCGATGTTTTTAACGACCAGCCATGGCGCATGCTGAGCTTGAGCGGCGATTAAAAGAGATTTGTGGCCCCAAGTAAGCACCGAAGCAGCAACTGTAGAACTGGAAACAACCTTTCACGTACTTGGTCGTAGCCGTTCTTGAATTATCTGCGAAGAGAGGCCGAAAAGAGCGCGTTGTTTACGCAGTAGAATGTGCGAGTGCTAGCGCTGTGAATTGAAAAGAAGAACAGGGATTTGCTGACTACTGAAAAAAGGGTTTAAGTCCAAATTTCGCCATGGTTTATAACGCCCAAATAAGGGGCGCAGACGTGTGGGCGAAAATGGCGAAGCCGCCCACATGTTTGCGTCCCAGCCCGCGTAGCGGGCGAACTTAATTTGTTTGTTATAAATGATTTATGGATAAAGCTGCAAGTGAAAAGAGTGCGGATTTGAATTTGCTGATGAAGTTTTTAAAAACCAGCCATGGCGCATACTGAGCTTAAGCGGCGTTTAAAAGTGGTTTGTAACTACAAGCTGCCACCGAAGCAGCAACTGTAAAATTGGAAACAACCTTTCACGTGCTTGGTCGTAGCCGTTCTTGAATTGTCTGCGAAGAAAGGCCGAAAAGAGCACGTTGTTTACGCAGTAGAATGTTCGAGTATTACCGCTGTGAATTGAAAAGAAGAACAGGGATTTGCTGACTACTTGGAAAAGCGTTTAAGCCCAAATTGCGCCATGGTTTATAACGCCCAAATAAGGGGCGCGGACATGTGGGCGAAAATGGCGAAGCCGCCCACATGTTTGCGTCCCAGCCCGCGCAGCGGGCGACTTAATTTGTTTGTTATAAATGATTTATGGATAAAGCTGCAAGTAAAAAGAGTGCGGTTTTGATTTTGTTTGCGATGTTTTTAACGACCGGCCATGGCGCATGCTGAGCTTAAGCGGCGTTTGAAAGAGATTTGCGGCCACAAGTAAGTACTGATGCAGCAACTGTAGAACTGGAAACAACCTTTTACTTACCTGGTCGTAGCCGTTCTTGAATTGTCAGCGAAGAAAGGCCGAAAAGAGTGGGTTGCTTACGCAGTCTAATGTTCGAGTATTACCGCTGTGAATTGAAAAGAAGAACAGGGATTTGCTGACTACCTGGAAAAGCGTTTAAGCCCAAATTGCGCCATGGTTTATAACTTTTAAATAAGGGGCGCAGGCGCGTGGGCTATAATGCGAAGCAGCCCACGTGTATGCGTCCCAGCCTGCGCCAGCAGGCGACTTAATTTGTTTGTTATAAATGATTTGCGGATAAAGCTGCAAGTAAAAAGAGCGTGGTTTTGTTTTTCGTGGTGATGCTTTTTTAAACCAGCCATGGCGCGCATTGAGCTTAAGCGACTTTAAAAAGAGGGTTGAATGACGAGCAACCTACGGTGTAGCAACTGTAGAATTGGAAACAACCTTTCACGTACTTGGTCGTAGCCGTTCTTGAATTATCTGCGAAGAAAGGCCGAAAAGAGCACGTTGTTTACGTAGTCGAATGTTTGAGCGCAGACGTTGCTGATTGAGAAGAAATACGTGAAGTGACTGACTACTTAAAAATTTGTTTAAGCTGAAATTGCGCCATGGTTTATAACACCCCGCTTAGGGGCAAAAATACGTGGGCTATAATAACGAGCGAAGCGAGGACGGCCCACGTATTTTTGTCCCAGCAAGCTCCGCTTGCGTCTACAGCGGTTTGTTATGCGTAATGCTTGTACAACCTAGTTTGAATGTTATTCATATCGACAAGTCTTGGTTTGGTAATTAAAGCTTCCGCCACGGTCCAAGCACTTATCTATTTCCAGTGCTTGCGAACTAGAATTGAAGAACATTGTAACCAACGCAAACATGACGCCCCAAAATATCAGACCGACAAAGAACACTCTAAAGCTTTCTCGGTTGACGTTGGAAGAAAACAATCGACATATACGGTAGCCCGCACCACGGCACAAAATCTCAACTATGACCTCAGTGACGCAATAGCTGATGAACCTCACTATTCCTAGACCGAATTCTGATAATGCCTCGATAATCATCGTTTAAATCCATTTACGCCTAACTTTCCAATAACGGGCGCAGACATGTGGGGCATAATGGCGCAGCCGCCCCGCGTGTATGCGTCCCAGCGAACGAAGTGAGCGCGTTAATTGACTTGTTATATTTCATTTGTGTCAACGAAGAGCTTAGCGCTCGAAGAGCAGAGTTTAAACATTATTACCGCTAGAGGTGCAATATAGAAAAGTAAGCCAAATATACTAGCGGGAACAGATATGAATTCTGATGTGGCAGAGGTATATACCAGAAATACAATAGTTAAAGCAGTGAGAAGCTTTAAAGCTAACAGTGCGCGTGCTGATTTTTTAAGGAAAAATATGCTGGCTACAACTAAGCAAATAGACAATGCAACCTGCACCAAAGCACCTGTAGGGTTGCCGGCACCATTATGAGTAGCAGCTAGTACATAGCCGAGTCCAGTCAACGCAGCAAAGCTACCAAACGTAATATAAATCCAAGCGATTACCTTAAAACTGCGAAAAATAGCTCATCTCCAACTTTGAAATATAACACCCACATAAGGGGCAGTAACACATGGGCTAAAATCCGAGCGAAGCGACAGAGCCCATGTGTTACTGTCCCAGCGAGCCTGCGAGCGGCTTAATGTGATTGTTATGCGCTATTGACTTACAACGCGCAAGTACCATAATTAGGTATATATTGGTACTTGGAGGAATCAGATGGCTAAAAACACCAGCATTACCCTTGGAGACCACTTTGATGGCTTTATTGCTAGCCAAATTCAAACTGGTCGGTATGGTTCAGCAAGTGAGGTGATTCGTTCAGCTCTTCGCTTGCTAGAAACACAGGAAACCAAATTAAACACTCTGCGTCAATTACTTGTAGCAGGTGAAGAAAGCGGTGAAGCTGAATACGACCTTGAGCATCTGATATCAGAACTAGACGGTGAATTAAAAGAGTGAAACCGTTTAAATTAACCGTACTAGCAAAATCAGATCTAAAAGATATAGCATTGTTTACGCAACGGAAATGGGGCCGAGAACAGCGTAATGTATATCTTAAACAATTCGACGATTCATTTTGGATGTTGTCTGAAAATCCTGATATTGGTAAAAGCTGAGACGAAATAAGAGATGGATACAGAAAATTTCCTCAAGGTAGCCATGTGATTTACTACAAGCAAACGGGCAGTCAGGAAATACTGATCATAAGAATCCTTCATAAAAGTATGGATGTAAATCCTGTACGCTTTGGCGCATAACACCCCGCTTAGGGGCAATAACACGTGGGCTAAAATTTGGAGCGAAGCGACTGAGCCCACGTGTTATTGTCCCAGGGAGCTTGCGACCGACTACAGCGGTTTGTTAGGTTTAAATCTCTGAATAATACACATCGATTTTATGACTTGTTGCTAAATAATTAGCTGACTTTTTGGTAAAGCAAACATTGCGAACTTCTTTTTCTTCATAATCTTTACCGCCAACTTTTGTCTCCGATATCGTAGTGGATGTAGCGCAAAAATTATTTGTAGATATAACTTCAATTTCCGTATTTTCAGGCGTGGAGTGTGGCGTTGAATTTGCAAGTTTCATACTTTTCATTACGGCTAGCATTTGCTCTCCCGTAACTTCCCTACTATCAGACCCCATGCCAGGAACATGCAAGGTTTGAACAATCTTATATTGCTTAGCTAGCCAAGGTTCGTACTTTTCTACGGAGTTACTCATGTACGAATTTTCAAATTCGAGATAAGTGGACATTAAATCACCAGCGGCAAAAACACTAGGGCAAATAAGCGCTAAAAACGACATCCAGAGTTTCAAATTTTACTCCTTTAAACCTAACGCCCAAATAAGGGGCGCGGACATGTGGGCGAAAATGGCGAAGCCGCCCACATGTTTGCGTCCCAGCCCACGGCAGTGGGCGACTTAATTTGTTTGTTATAAATGATTTATGGATAAAGCTGCAAGTAAAAAGAGTGCGGTTTTGATTTTGTTCGCGATGTTTTAAATGACCAGCCATGGCGCATGCTGAGCTTAAGCGGCGATTAAAAGAGATTTGCGGCCACAAGTAAGCACTGATGCAGCAACTGTAGAACTGGAAACGGCCTTTCATTTTCCTGGTCGTAGCCGTTCTTGAATTATCTGCGAAGAGAGGCCGAAAAGAGTGGGTTGTTTACGCAGTAGAATGTTTGAGAGCTGATGCTGTAAATTGAAAAGAGCAACGAGATATTACTGACGAATTAGAAACGAGTTTAAGCCTAGATTGCGCCATGGTTTATAACGCCCAAATAAGGGGCGCGGACATGTGGGCGAAAATGGCGAAGCCGCCCACATGTTTGCGTCCCAGCCCGCGTAGCGGGCGAACTTAATTTGTTTGTTATAAATGATTTACCGATAAAGCTGCAAGTAAAAAGAGTGTGGTTTTATTTTTTGCTGATGAAGTTTTTAAAAACCAACCATGGCGCATGCTGAGCTTAAGCGGCGATAAAAAGAGATTTGTGGCCCCAAGTAAGCACTGATGCAGCAACTGTAGAACTGGAAACAGCCTTTCACTTTCCTGGTCGTAGCCGTTCTTGAATTGTCAGCGAAGAAAGGCCGAAAAGAGTGGGTTGCTTACGCAGTCTAATGTTCGAGTGCAAATGCTGTTGATTGAAAAGAACAGCGAGAAGTTACTGACGAATTAAAAATGAGTTTTAGCCTAAACTGCGCCATGGTTTATAACTTTAAGCTAAGGGGCGCAGATACGTGGGGCATAATGGCGGAGCCGCCCCGCGTATTGGCGTCCCAGCGACCGAAGGGAGTGGCTTGAGCGTTTTGTTAGCTGCCCAACTGCGTAATGTGCAACAGTTCACCTACTGGCCCCCATAAATAAAAAACTTTGCCCCAAGATTCTTGTTGTATTGGCGTAATCTTGGATTTGTTTTCCGACTTAGAACATATCTCATACGCATCGTATATGTCTGAAGCGCAGATTTGCAACATGAAGTTCTTGGCCATGTCCTCATTGTAAAAGCGCTGCAAAAAGAAAAGGCATTCTCCGTTTTTAAAAAGCGTGAGGTCATCGGTTACGTATTCTGATTTGAATCCAATTTCCGAGTAGAAAGATTTAGAAATCTCGTAATCCTTACTTGGAACAAATGTTTTTATATCTATTACATCCATGAATCTTTCCAAAGGCAGCTAACTTTTCAATAACGGGCGCAGGCGCGTGGGGCATAATGGCGAAGCCGCCCCGCGTGTATGCGTCCCAGCGAACGTAGTGAGCGAGTTTATTGAGTTGTTAGGTGACATCTCAAACATCCTTGAGCAAAACTACCAATAAAAACGAAGAAAGCGCAGAGAAAGCCATAGCTAAAAAGTATTTTCTTGCCAAATTATGAGCGCACACAAAACTCGAACCACTTTGACGGCCTTTCATATACGAGCGACTTATCAACGTAGCAGTCAGCTTGGGAGTTGCAAGTAAAATTAACTTTGTCGGCTCTACCGTTATACCAAAAACTTTTAAATTGTCTTGCGACTTCAACTCTTTGCAAACTAGGTCGAGTGCATTGACGTATTTATATAAAAAATACAAATAAGAGAAAGCGCCACATAAAAAAAGAATTGTTCTCAGGCTCTCCACTTGTCACCTAACGCCCGCATAACGGGCAAAAATACGTAGGCTACAATTACGAGCGAAGCGAGGGAGCCTACGTGTTTTTGTCCCCAGCGAGCGCAGCGAGTGGTTAATGCGTTTGTTAGCCACTTTTACACCGTGTCACAATAGAAGCAATAACGGCTTTTGATTTAATGTAAGAAAATGGAAGCGGCAGTTCGCAAATACAAAATATAAGAATGCTATGTTGTGTGTATGCAGCATAAAAATTATCGGAAATATGTACGCGGTTTGCAGTACGGGTGGCGGATAAGAACTTCTTGTTATCTTGAACAATATTGAAACCATGCTCTTTTAGAGCTGGTTCTACAGCTTGTTGAAATTGCTCGCGAGTAATTCCTGATATTACTGTTGGGTAATACTGCTTTCTAACAAAGAAATAGCTGACCGCTAGACTTGCAATCAATAGACTGAAAAGAGCGAACTGTTGTTGTATATATGGCTGAAGAAGCTCAGTTGCCAATATACTAATAAGAACAAAAGGCAGGCCGTTGAAAAGCACCTGAAAGGAAACATGAAAATGCCCTAAGGCCCAAGGGGTTTTTAGAGTAAGTTTCTCATCCCTGATTGTTTGTACAACATCCATTCTATACATAAGTGGCTAACACCCAAATAAGGGGCACAAACATGGCGGCTAAAATCGGAACGAAGTGACACAGCCGCCATGTTTGTGTCCCAGCGAGCGAAGCGAGTGACTTAATTTGTTTGTTAGCTGTCTTTTCCCAAACGACCACTTTGCCTTCGAAGCTGCCGTGCCATTGCCTGAGTAGTTGGGTACTTGGGCAAAATCAGCCACAAAACAATATACAAAATAACTGGCAAGGCAAAGAAAAATGAAAATACAAGAAACGCTATTCGAAGCCCCGTTTTACGGAACCCATAATATTGAGAAAGTCCTGAGCATACGCCTGCGATAATGCCGTGCTCTCCCCGCGTGAGAACCGGCAAGTCCCTTTGTTGCATAAAACCTCCTGTTTCATGAAGAAATAAAAAAACAATGTGACTTGTTAAATAAGCTCACAGACTACAAGGCACAAATGACAGCTAACACTAAGCTAAGGGGCAAAAGCACAATGCGAAAATGGCGAAGCCGCATTGTGTTTTTGTCCCAGCGACCCGCGCAGCGGGTTGCGACTTGAGCGTTTTGTTAGGTGTTTCCTTTGATTCTTGATAATTGCTCTTCAGCATAGTCAATTAGCCCTTCTTCGGCACCTTCTCTTGATGGGTTATCAATGAGGCTATGCAAAACATCCTTGTAAATTACAACTTTTTCTAAAGGCATCAATGGGAATAACAGGCCAACAATATTGCATTTCCAAATGATGTCATTTCCTTTGAGAATACTTCTAATATGTTCTTCTTGACCTTTATTTAACACTGCGACTCTATTGCAAATTATGGGAAAAACAGGCCAATTGTAATCTTGTAGCCATTCAAGAAGTTGAGGTAAAACTTGCATTACTTCATCGTCTGAGGCGGTTGAGAGTTTTTCTACAGAGTTGAGGTCGTGCTTTGATAAAGGAACCATTGCTCAATTGACACCTAACGCTAAGCTTTGGGGCGCTAGCACGTGGGCTAAAATCCGAACGAAGTGAGCCAGCCCACGTGTTAGCGTCCCAGCGACCGAAGGGAGTGCCAACAGCGTTTTGTTAGGCGTGCAAAGGTAAGTACGCAGCTTTGCTGCCACCACGAGCCGATAAGGCCACTTATTTAAATTGTTGAAATTAAGATAAAACAACCCTGTGCGAAATGCCAGATGTTAACGACATTGCTGGATAAAAGAGCGAGTTTAGAAGACTGGTGATGCAGAATGTCGGCGTTGCTGTGTGATGAAAAGTACGTTGCTAAAGCCGTTGAAACTACCGAAAAAGCCAGCGGTAAAGACAACCTAGCGAAACAACCTTGATGCTGGAATGTCACGGTTTAACCCACATTTTAATGCTGTAAGTAAATGACGCCTAACGCCCAAATAAGGGGCGCAGACGCGTGGGTTATAATGCGAAGCAGCCCACGTGTTTGCGTCCCAGCCCGCGCCAGCGGGCGACTTAATTTGTTTGTTATGCGCGTTTGAAAACAACCACATACCAAAAAGCTGTCGCACCTAACATACCACAGACACTGCAAAAAAGTGCTTGGTAAAAAATAACACTCTCTGCGTCTTGCCCAAACGGCTTTAGAATATAAACAAATAATACACTAGGAATTGTTGCCGCGCAGACGTACCAGATTAAGTTAGTTCTATTAAATTTTGCCAAGAGGAAATGAATGGGCAACCCAAGGAAGGTTGTGACAATTAATGCTACCAGTGCGGCAACGCATGCAATAAAAGCTGATATTTCTATCATGGTATTTTCGTTATACATTGAATCAAGAACACCAACGAGAAAGGTGACTGTAAATACTGTCAGCGTGCTATAGAAAATACCTAAAAATATTCGATTCATAAAGTAGTGCATAACTTCCCACTAAGGGGCGATAACACATGGGCTAAAATTAGGAACGAAGTGACGCAGCCCATGTGTTAGCGTCCCAGCGAGCGAAGCGAGAGCCTTGAGTGGTTTGTTATGTGCGTGGCTCACCAATACTTACAAGCTTATCATTTTTAAAGTAAAAACTTATGTTTTGATAGCTAATTACATCCTCGCCGTCCACGATGAATGCGTCAGGATTTGCTTGACGTAAAAGGAAAATAACATCTTTTTTAGACTTGGACTCTATTCCAGCAACGATGAGCTTTCCTAGCTCAGTTACAGCTTCTTCCTGAGAGTAGAGTTCCATTGATGTATATTTATTAGTTACTGCTTGGTCAACCACAACCAAGAACCAATACCCATTTGAAAAAAGTAAAAGAACAAAGCAAAACCAAAATCCTGTTTTCCAGCTTTTAAAACTCATAGTGCGAGAGTCCTTTTAGCACATAACTTTCCAATAACGGGCGCAGACATGTGGGGCATAATGGCGAAGCCGCCCCGCGTGTATGCGTCCCAGCGAACGAAGTGAGTGTGTTGATTGGGTTGTTATATGACATGCTGATTAAACCCTTGAACCACCCCATAATTGCACTGTAGACATTAGCAAGATAGCCAATATAAGCCCAGAGACTAATGATACGCCGATGGGGATCAAGATAACTTGCCATAGTTTCAAAACCATAAAGCGCTTTAAAATGAACGAAAACAACACTATAGATATTACAACTGACGCTGGCTCTACTAAACCCGTCAAATAGGTAATTGAAGCTGAAAAAGCCTGCGTAATTAAAAATAAACCAGTAAGTAACATACTACGCTTGTTTACATTTTCAGTCACTTTGAGTAGGTGGAGAACAATTCGAAAACCTATGAAATTTCCAAGAAGAAATGAAATCAAAAAGAAGACTGGAAACACAAAAGTACCTTTGTCATATAACTTTTCAATAACGGGCGCAGGCACGTGGGGCATAATGGCGAAGCCGCCCCGCGTGTATGCGTCCCAGCGAACGAAGTGAGTGTGTTTATTGAGTTGTTATGCGAACTCTTGATTAGTCCTTGTTCCATTCTTTTGCTGCTCCTAACGTTGGACCTAATGGAAAGACTGCTGCAACAACAAGGAAATAGCGTGTACTATTTTTTTCATCTATCTGAAAAATTCCTGAGGACAAGAAATACAACGCTGCAATAATTCCAAAAGACCAAAAAAACAAAATAGCAAACTTGATGAAGTTAGGATTTGATTTAGCAAACGGATTTATCTTCTGAAATCCAATTAGAGTGCTTGACAAAATCATGCCCGCGAAGAACATACATAGTGTCATCAGCGGGGCCGCAATAATTAAAGCAATCTCTACTTGAACAACAAAGCCCAATAATACTGAAAAACCGCACCATAATAAGGCTATCTTCGTTAGCCATTTTTCAGACAATAAAATGTAGTGATTAAAATTAAACCTATATAGCACGAATTATCCTGCGTTCGTATAACACCCGCATAACGGGCAAAAACACGTGGGCTACAATTTCAAGCGAAGCGCCAAGGAGCCCACGTGTTTTTGTCCCCAGCGAGCGCAGCGAGTGTTAATGCGCTTGTTATGAGATTACTTTGCCATATAAAACAGCATTGTAGAATGCCTGACGTTTATACACTGCTTTCTCAAGGTTGCCTTCTTTCTTAAAACCACATTTTAAAAGTACGGATTCTGATGCGGTGTTCCCTTGAAAAACTGTAGCTTGAACACGCGCAAAATTATTGCGTTTAATTTGAGCTAGAAGTGTACGTAATGCTTCCGTTACGATGCCCTTGCCCCAGTGTTCGCGAGCGAGCCAATAACCAAGTTCACCAGTGAATGCATACTCATTTTGACCTGGCTCGATACCGATACAACCAGCAAAATTACCGTCCACTTCTATTGCTCGGATAATTCCATTTTTGCAACCAACGCTGAGCCACCAATCAGCATCACTGTCAGCGTAAGGGAAAGGAATACGAGAAGACAGAAACCTTGTGACTTCTGGATCGTTTAATATATCGATGATTACCGGTTTGTCGGCTATTTCAAAATTTCGAAGAACGAGCATATCCCTGTCTCATAACGCCCCGCTTAGGGGCAAATACTTGCTGGCTATAATACCAAGCGAAGCGCCGGGAGCCAGCGAGTATTTGTCCCAGCGAACGCAGTGAGCGAACTACAGCGGATTGTTATGTGACCCTGCCAAAACACTAACTTTTGTCATGACCTAAGTCCATGTGCGCGATGATATATCCGTACTGTTTGTCGGTGAGTTGTCCTTGTTTATGTAACGATTTTGCTAAATCGAAGCTCCAGTGCATACCTTTTGGCGCTTCTGGAATTGATAAGTCTAAACTGACCAATTCTTTTCGGACTACGGTATTACCATTTATTTCAGCCTGTTTAGCACAATGACTTAAAATGTACTCTACTGCATATTTATCTACGCTCGGTTCCCAAGTGTATTCCACTTCACAGGCATACTTTGTTTCTCCTTCAGGAGTCACATATTCCAAACGACCAGTCGTGCAACCAGAAAGCAACAAAAGAAAAAGAGATAAATTTAAAAACTTCATGTTATCCAAATTCTCCTTGGGCACATAACGCCCGCATAACGGGCAAAAACACGTAGGCTACAATACCAAGCGAAGCGCAGGGAGCCTACGTGTTTTTGTCCCTAGCGAGCGCAGCGAGTGTTAATGCGTTTGTTATGTGCCGCTACGAAATTACCTTAAGCTCAATTTGAGCTCCATTTGGTAACGTTTCTATTTGCCTTGCTACATCTCCGGAAAAAGTAAGTTGCTCAATTTGAGGGACTGATACGATATTAGCGACGCAGTATTCTCCGCCCAACACCCCTGGAATTGTTAGGTGATATTTGTAACCTGATTTTAGTTCACCTAATTTTACCTTTGCATCGTTTACCAGATTTGCCATCACCCAGTCTTCAATGAACTCTGGGTCTGCGAGTACTTCATCGAGTGCACTTCGATCATGCGCGATTAACGAGCAATAGCTATCTTCTGGGCATAAGCGCCAATATTTTCCAGCAGAATCTCTAATTATCAAATTTCCAAATTCATTTTCTGCAACTACTTTTACGGGATCTATGCCAACCCAGCCCCAAGCAGATTTAATTGCATCAATAATTTTCAAGCTACCACCTTAGGCACATAACTTTTAAATAAGGGGCGCAGACATGTGGGCTAAAATCCGAGCGAAGCGACAGAGCCCACGTGTTACTGTCCCAGCGAGCCTGCGAGCGGCTTAATGTGTTTGTTATAAGCCACCAAAATAACCACCCAGCCATCCTTGATAATCAAACCCTTTTGACCTGTAAAAGGCTAATTCTACATTTTTAAAAGAATCAAAATATGCTGCGACAAAAGGAACAAAGAAAACAGCAGCAAAGTAATGCTTCACTTCTCCCTCGGGTATGTAACCTACCTCATGTATTAACCAATGGCCAATATCAAAAAACCTGAAGAATGTAACAGCCGCCAAACCAAACAACAAAGAACCAAATAACTTAAACCAAGTTAAACGTCCAAACTTCCACAGAACTCTTGATAGTTTTGAAAAAAACAAAACGTACACGTAAAAAATGCAAACGAATACAACCATCTCAACATTTAAATAAAGTGGCATTAGAAAATAAAGAAAAGCTGGCGCAATAAATCCGAGCATTTTCCGTTTGTAAGTCTCTACGAAGAATGTTCCTTCGTTTATTACATCATCTGGCAGTGAAGTTACTGTTTTCATAGTGGCTTATAACTTTCCAATAACGGGCGCAGGCATGTGGGGCATAATGGCGAAGCCGCCCCGCGTGTATGCGTCCCAGCGAACGTAGTGAGTGTGTTGATTGGGTTGTTATACCCGTACCTCAATACGATCTCCGTGACTAGGTGGTGTTGAAGTAACTATAAAAATCAAATCACACTCCTGCTCGTTCCACAACTGATGAGGCGTATTTGCTGGTAAATGAAGCCCATGATTTTTTTCTAAATGGAAAATCTCTTTGTCGGCTTCTATCGATGCGACGCCACTAATGACATAAAAAAACTGTTCAGAGAACTGATGAAGATGTCGAGTTTCTTTGCACCCAGAAGGAACACGTTCTTGTATCACGCTAAGCGATTCGGATTTGACTAGGTGCCAGCCGTCGCAGCCATTTCCCCAAACGTAATGTTCAGCATTTTCGAGAGAACAGATCTTCATAAATTCCTTTTAGGGTATAACGCCCAAATAAGGGGCGCGGACATGTGGGCGAAAATGGCGAAGCCGCCCACATGTTTGCGTCCCAGTCCGCGTAGCGGGCGAACTTAATTTGTTTGTTATAAATGATTTATGGATAAAGCTGCAAGTAAAAAGAGTGCGGTTTTGATTTTGTTTGCGATGTTTTTAACGACCAGCCATGGCGCATGCTGAGCTTAAGCGGCGATTAAAAGAGATTTGTGGGCCCAAGTAAGCACCGAAGCAGCAACTGTAGAACTGGACACAACCTTTTACGTACTTGGTCGTAGCCGTTCTTGTCTTAACACCGAAGAAAGGCCAAAAAGAGTGCGTTGTTTACGCAGTCGTATGTTTGAGAACTGATGCCGTAAATTGAAAAGTAAAACGTGAATTAAATGACTACAGAAAAAAGAGTTTAAGCCTAAACTGCGCCATGGTTTATAACGCCCAAATAAGGGGCGCGGACATGTGGGTGAAAATGGCGAAGCCGCCCACATGTTTGCGTCCCAGTGCGCGCCAGCGCACGACTTAATTTGTTTGTTATAAATGATTTATGGATAAAGCTGCAAGTAAAAAGAGTACGGTTTTGATTTTGTTTGCGATGTTTTTAACGACCAGCCATGGCGCATGCTGAGCTTAAGCGGCGATAAAAAAAGATTTGCGGCTGCAAGTAAGCACTGGTGCAGCAACTGTAGAGCTGGAAGCGGCCTTTCACTTTCCTGGTCGTAGCCGTTCTTGAATTATCCTCGAAGAAAGGCCGAAAATAGCGCGTTGTTTACGCAGTCGAATGTTTGAGAACTGATGCCGTAAATTGAAAAATAAAACGTGAATCTACTGACTACTGAAAAAAGAGTTTAAGCCCAAATTTCGCCATGGTTTATAACTTCCAAATAAGGGGCGCAGACATGTGGGCGAAAATGGCGAAGCCGCCCACGTGTTTGCGTCCCAGCCCGCGCAGCGGGCGACTTAATTTGTTTGTTATAAATGATTTATGGATAAAGCTGCAAGTAAAAAGAGTACGGTTTTGATTTTGTTTGCGATGTTTTTAACGACCAGCCATGGCGCATGCTGAGCTTAAGCGGCGATAAAAAAAGATTTGCGGCTGCAAGTAAGCACTGGTGCAGCAACTGTAGAGCTGGAAACGGCCTTTCACTTTCCTGGTCGTAGCCGTTCTTGAATTATCCTCGAAGAAAGGCCGAAAATAGCGCGTTGTTTACGCAGTCGAATGTTTGAGAACTGATGCCGTAAATTGAAAAATAAAACGTGAATCTACTGACTACTGAAAAAAGAGTTTAAGCCCAAATTTCGCCATGGTTTATAACGCCCAAATAAGGGGCGCGGACATGTGGGCGAAAATGGCGAAGCCGCCCACATGTTTGCGTCCCAGCCCGCGTAGCGGGCGAACTTAATTTGTTTGTTATAAATGATTTGTGGACAAAGCTGCAAGTGAAAAGAGTGCGGCTTTGAAATTGTTTTTGATGTTTTTAACAACCAGCCATGGCGCATGCTGAGCTTGAGCGGCGTTTAAAAGAGAGTTGCAGCCGCAAGTAAGCACTGAAGCAGCAACTGTAGAACTGGAAACAGCCTTTCACTTTCCTGGTCGTAGCCGTTCTTGAATTATCCGCGAAGAAAGGCCGAAAAAAACACGTTGTTTACGCAGTAGAATGTTTGAGTACAAATGTTGTTGATTGAAAAGAACAGCAAGAAGTTACCGACGAATTAAAAATGAGTTTTAGCCTAAACTGCGCCATGGTTTCTAACACCCCGCTTAGGGGCAATAACACGTGGGCTAAAATTTGGAGCGAAGCGACTGAGCCCACGTGTTATTGTCCCAGGGAGCCTGCGACCGCCTACAGCGGTTTGTTATATTTTTTATACTTGTTCCACAATTCCTTACGGATGCCTGTTTTCATTGTTACTTTAATTTTCTTACCTACAGAGGTACAGAGGTAGATATTCGAAGAAAATATCTGAATGAAAGCCTCAACTGAGTTTTGAGAAAAGATAAATAACTCTGGTTGCTCCAACACCTCGATAAAGTCATTCGCGAAAACTATTTGGCCAGACTCTCCGTCTTTGAGCCTTACTGGAAATTTTGAGCTAAACCTAGCTACTCTTTCATCTTGATATGGATGAATGACACTGCGTATTTTTTTAAAAACAGGAAGTTTTCTACTATGCCACTCAAAGTTAACAATTTGGACTTCCCTTGCACCTATATTCACAAAATCCAAAATATAAACATAGGTATCTAGTTTTTGAGGATCATAACTAGGGATTAATCCACCACTGAAATTACTTCGGAGTCGAATAAATTTATCCCTTAGTGACAGCCACAGTGCAATACCCGAAATAGTTATTGTGCCCACAGCAGAAAGCCAGGGCGCGAAGCTATTAATACACTGCCATGTGTTACAGGTTTCCACCGATGTCTCCTAAAAAATATAACGCTAAGCTTTGGGGCGCTAGCACGTGGGCTAAAATCCGAGCGAAGCGAGTCAGCCCACGTGTTAGCGTCCCAGCGACCGAAGGGAGTGCCAACAGCGTTTTGTTAGGCGTACAAAGGAACGTACGCAGCTTTGCTGCCACCACTAGCCAAATAGACCGCGTGTTTAAATTATTGAATTTAAGATAAAACAACCCTGTACGAAATGCTAGATGTTAAGGTCATTGCTGGATAAAAGAGCGAGTTTAGAAGACTGATGATGTTAAATGTTGGCGTTGCGGTGTTGATAAAAAGCGCGTTGCTAAAGCCGTTGAAACTACCGGAAAAGCCAGCCGTAAATACATCCTAGTGAAACAACCTTAATGCTGTAATGTCACGGCTGAACCTACTTTTAAATGCTGTAATTAAATGACGCCTAACGCCCGCATAACGGGCAAAAATACGTAGGCTACAATACCAAGCGAAGCGAGGGAGCCTACGTGTTTTTGTCCCCAGCGAGCGCAGCGAGTGGTTAATGCGTTTGTTAGCCACTTTTACACCGTGTCACAATAGAAGCAATAACGGCTTTTGATTTAATGTAAGAAAATGGAAGCGGCAGTTCGCAAATACAAAATATAAGAATGCTATGTTGTGTGTATGCAGCATAAAAATTATCGGAAATATGTACGCGGTTTGCAGTACGGGTGGCGGATAAGAACTTCTTGTTATCTTGAACAATATTGAAACCATGCTCTTTTAGAGCTGGTTCTACAGCTTGTTGAAATTGCTCGCGAGTAATTCCTGATATTACTGTTGGGTAATACTGCTTTCTAACAAAGAAATAGCTGACCGCTAGACTTGCAATCAATAGACTGAAAAGAGCGAACTGTTGTTGTATATATGGCTGAAGAAGCTCAGTTGCCAATATACTAATAAGAACAAAAGGCAGGCCGTTGAAAAGCACCTGAAAGGAAACATGAAAATGCCCTAAGGCCCAAGGGGTTTTTAGAGTAAGTTTCTCATCCCTGATTGTTTGTACAACATCCATTCTATACATAAGTGGCTAACTTCCAAATAAGGGGCGCAGACATGTGGGCGAAAATGGCGAAGCCGCCCACAAGTTTGCGTCCCAGCCCGCGCAGCGGGCGAACTTAATTTGTTTGTTATAAATGAATTGTGGATAAAGCTGCAAGTAAAAAGAGTGCGGTTTTGATTTTGTTTACGATGTTTTTAACGACCAGCCATGGCGCATGCTGACCTTAAGCGGCGATTAAAAGAGATTTGCGGCCACAAGTAAGTACTGATGCAGCAACTGTAGAACTGGAAACGGCCTTTCACTTTCCTGGTCGTAGCCGTTCTTGAATTATCTGCGAAGAGAGGCCGAAAAGAGCGCGTTGTTAACGCAGTCGAAAGTTTGAGTGCAGACGTTGCTGATTGAAAAGAAAAACTTGAAGTTACTGATGACTGAAAAAAGAGTTTAAGCTCAAATTTCGCCATGGTTTATAACTTCTAAATATGGGGCACAAACAGGCAGGCTACAATGGCGAAGCCGCCTGCCTGTTTGTGTCCCAGCCCGCCTGCGGGCGACATGATTTTTTTGTTAGCTGGCATTGCTAACCGAAGAAAGAATTGCTGGTTACGATCCATTGTATTAAAAGTCCTTTTCTCTGGGCTTTTCTGCATCTGGGTTTGTGAACAGATAAAAAATAAAAACCAGCCACATTGCACCAAATACGCCAATAGCACTGACAACCAAACGGAAAACGATTTCTAAAGGTGTACCTACAACCTCTCTGGTTAGCATTGCATACAGAACCAAAAGCATAATTATCGAAGATGATATTACTGCATATTTAACAGCTCTTCTTGGTAAAGACTTTTGAGTCATGGTTACCTACTGACAGCTAACACCCCACATAAGGGGCAGTAATGCGTGGGCTAAAATCCGAGCGAAGCGACAGAGCCCACGCGTTACTGTCCCAGTGAGCCTGCGAGCGGCTTAATGTGATTGTTAGGTGCGCTTGCTACCATTAATTACTTGATAGAACAGGTTTGGTAACGTACCAATTTCTAACAATGCATCGATCATTGCTCTAAATAGCTCTTTTGTCGCTATATAGAAATTCTCTATAGAAGATTTGTATTTTAGTACGTTCAAATTTGAGATTATTTCAAATTGCTGCAATGCATCAGAATCTCGATGCGCAATAGTATTATGACGCAGCTCTGAAAATTGGCTTATTATGTTCTTCCTTGATTTTCGCACTTCTTTCAGACTATTGACTAATCTATTTTTACCCTGTGCAGAGATGCCAGTTACTTCATAAATATTCTTCATATTCTTGCCTGTAACTTTTCCCATATCCCATTCGTAAATAGTTAATAGCAATGCTCTCAGAGCTATATTTCTCTTTGTCTCATTGGGGTGAGCAAAAGCGTCTGGCTTTAAAGCCTGTATATCCCGTTCAGCCAGTAAGAAATACAAGCAAATATTAAAAAACTCTTTTGTTGCGGGGAATAGATTCCCATCTA
The DNA here is from genome assembly GCF_056158205.1 of Alteromonas sp. AWQ4_252. Taxonomy (NCBI): domain Bacteria; kingdom Pseudomonadati; phylum Pseudomonadota; class Gammaproteobacteria; order Alteromonadales; family Alteromonadaceae; genus Alteromonas; species Alteromonas sp. AWQ4_252. The sequence continues at coordinate 1,554,695 of NZ_JBSWSV010000001.1, forward strand.
TCTTTTTAAGCTGAGTGACTGTAACACTGATAGTATTACCTATAGCCTCATCCGTAACCCGATATTCCTTTACTAACTTTCTATGAAGTCTCGATAGAAGTAAATTTTGAAGCCGCTTTCCATATCTTTTGTGGAGTTTATAGCGGAACCACCTTTCCTGGATTTTTCTATCTTTATCCCAAAACCTACTTGGCGGCATAAATACTCCGTTGCGCACCTAACACCCGCATAAAGGGCGCTAACACATGGGCTACAATTAGGAACGAAGTGACGCAGCCCATGTGTTAGCGTCCCAGCGAGCCTGCGAGCGATTTAATGCGTTTGTTATGTGTGTTTGTCTATAACAAAAGCAATAAAATCAGCGAAATGAGCGCAAGGGTATAAAGCAATTTTGCTAAAGACTGGTGTTGCCCTGAGCTTACTTTATTTGGCTTTCCCTTCCATTCAATGAACACTACTAGCCCTACAATTGGAGCAAAGAGGTAGCTTAACCCAATCAAAGGGTTGTTGGACGAAATATTTCTAGCAAGTTCTTGGCATTCTGAATTGCAGCCTGACGCTGTACCATAAGAATAAGCGGGCATTACAACTAAGAAAAAAATAACTGTTAAAAAAATCCGTTTAATTATTTGTCTACCTCAGAACACATAACACCCACATAAGGGGCAGTAACACGTGGGCTAAAATCCGAGCGAAGCGACAGAGCCCACGTGTTACTGTCCCAGGGAGCTTGCGACCGACTTAATGTGTTTGTTATGTGTTTTACTCAAATGATGCTCCAAGGGTTGAACCCAACAGACTGAATAGCGGGCGCTATGGTGTCTGCAAGAAACTCCCTTTCTTCAGTATCAAAATCAAGCCATGGAAGCTGATCAACTAACAATTGAATTTGTTCTTTCTTTTGCTCGCTAGTAAGGCCGTCATTGAGATGGATTTTCCTTAGCGAAATCAAAAACTCATTCGTTGTTTTTTCAAGAGAGATAATGACTGCGGTTGGAGATGGTATTAACCCGCGAGGCTCCCAAAGTTCCACTGAGTAATTGTTATTTTGAATTAATTTATCAATGACGCCGGTGTTGCGCTCCATTGCAATAACATCCCAAGAAAAAAGATAAAATACGACAATAAGACTCAATTTCATAGTGACACATAACACCCCACATAAGGGGCAGTAACACGTGGGCTAAAATCCGAGCGAAGCGACAGAGCCCACGTGTTACTGTCCCAGCGAGCCTGCGAACGACTTAATGTGTTTGTTATGTGGCGAAGCTAAAAACAACTCTGATTTTAGATAGTTTTAGCTCGGCGTAAGCTAGTTGGTTAAGTGATAATAACTGAATGCGACAGCCCAACAAACGACCGCAATACCAATTAACGCTATAAAGCCTTTCCGCGAGCCACTGGAAACCCTGTTACCACAGACTGGACATTTGAATATTGAATGTCTGCCTGACCCCCTGACTTCTAAAGGGCGAATCAAGCTTCCACATTTTTTACATTTCAAAGCTAATTCTAATCCACCGACACATAACACCCGCATAAAGGGCGATAACACATGGGCTAAAATTAGGAACGAAGTGACGCAGCCCATGTGTTAGCGTCCCAGCGAGCCTGCGAGCGTTTTAATGCGATTGTTATAAGCCGCCCCGCTCCCAAGCTAATACTGATTTCGCTACTGGTTTAAAACCCGCACGACAATAAAACTGCGAAGCTGAGTCTGTACTTAAAGTAAACTTGTTAACTGCAGCCAACTCAGGCGCATCAAGTAATGCCGTTAACAATGAACTACCAATTCCGGTATTTCGCAGACCATCTGAAATAAAGAAGTCCATAATGTATGCATGAGTACAATAGTCTGTTACTACCCTTGCAAATGCAACCTGACGTCCCTTTGAATGGGCTGCAATACAAAAAGAGTTTTGGATAGTGTTAACCACTGTTTCTAGAGAACGGCCTTTCGCCCAATACGACTCTTGAGACAAGAAACGATGAATGAACTCAACGTCGAGCTTCGTTTTATCAGAAGAGATTTCAATTTCCATAGCTCAGCTCTGGTTAAGGCTTATAACGCTAAGCTTTGGGGCGCTAGCACGTGGGCTAAAATCCGAACGAAGTGAGTCAGCCCACGTGTTAGCGTCCCAGCGACCGAAGGGAGTGCCAACAGCGTTTTGTTAGGCGTACAAAGGAAAGTACGCAGCTTTGCTGCCACCACTAGCCAAATAGGCCGCTTGTTTAAATTATTGAATTTAAGATAAAACAACCCTGTGCGAAATGCCAGATGTTAAGGACATTGCAGGATAAAAGAGCGAGTTTAGAAGGCTGGTGATGCAGAATGTTGGCGTTGCGGTGTTGATGAAAAGCACGTTGCTAAAGCCGTTGAAACTACCGAAAAAGTAAGCTGTAAAGACACCCTAGCGAAACAACCTTGATGCTGGAGTGTCACGGTTAAACCCACATTTTAATGCTGTAAGTAAATGACGCCTAACACCCAAATAAGGGGCACAAACATGGCGGCTATAATCGGAACGAAGTGACACAGCCGCCATGTTTGTGTCCCAGCGAGCGGAGCGAGTGACTTAATTTGATTGTTATGTGCGTGCTTACAAAACCCGCCTAGCAATCGTTAAAGTCAGCGCCTACAGTATTTGAACACCCCGAATCGCTACCTTCTAGTCCAGATTGTGTTGTTACAAATGCATCTTTGTTCCTAACTTTCTTTAAAGCCGCTTTTTTTCTGAAGCTGATAAAAATCAATAAGGTACTTGCCAATAATATTGCGCTGTTTAAATAGGCATTAAAGCCTGTGTATAAACCATACATTCCAATCGTAAGCAGAATTATTCCAAGAAAAAACTGTATCATTGTTTGTCATCCTTGAAGCATATAACGCCTAAATATGGGGCACAAACAGGCAGGCGATAATGGCGAAGCCGCCTGCCTGTTTGTGTCCCAGCCCGCTTGCGGGCGACATAATTTTTTTGTTATGTGGCACGTTTAAAATAACCTACACAGTAATACAAACTGACCAAAAACAAACTAAGAAGATAACCAAAAGCTACCCTTGGGTAAAGATTGTCCTGTACGCAATGTAGTTGCTGGCGTGGGTTTATTAGTTGAGCGCAGTCGATATTTGAGAAAATTGAAGAAGCTAAAAATAGACATGAAGCGAGCAAGGAAAAAACACAAAAGACTATGATTAACCAACGAATTTGACTAGCAAACCAATAGAATGCAAAAGCGACAGTAACTACCGGAACAGTGTCAGCTAATGCGGGTTTAGGATATTCATAAAAAGATATGCAACCTATGACAAAGAGCATTCCCGAAAACCCAATCCATGTACCCAGAAATTCAAAGTTTCTGTCGCCGTGAGAATTTTTGAGCTTGAGGCTTACCTTATATCTCTGCATGTTCCTTTGCCACATAACACCCACATAAGGGGCAGTAACACGTGGGCTAAAATCCGAGCGAAGCGACAGAGTCCACGTGTTACTGTCCCAGCGAAGCGCCTTAATGTGTTTGTTATGTTCGTTGACCACTCTTCGCCGGCTAACCCCACAATAACGAATTTTGGTTTGTGAGAATTAGCGGTGATTTATCAGAAGCCGATATTACGTATATATCATCCTGTTTTACAATCTCAAGTAATTCTGGATACTCAGCAGTTTTAACCCACTTGCCACAACCTATTACTGCCATAGGTTCATTATCTCCGATAAGCGATTCTTTTATTCGCTTTTCATTTTTATCGTAAATATTACTGACTCGAAAACCATGCTTTTCAAGAAAGTTTTTAATGTTAGGCCAGTAACTTTCGTACTCAGACTTACTTAAGAGCTGTTCGCTATGTGTATCAACTGTCTTTTTTATTAAAACCTCAGGGCTCGAATTTATAATGAATATCGGATTCATATCGACTTCTAGCAAAAAGTTGGCACTTTGTATCTCCTTTTTCAATATACTCCAGTCAGCTTCATTTTTTATTACATCATCTTTTCCAAACCTATTCGTCTCATAAACTATAGATTCATAATAGCAGCAATTATTTTGAGTTAGAGGAGAGAGCAGTTCCTTGGTGAGTTTTGTTCGACCATATACATGTACTGTGTTTGCATCTTTTAAGCTTGAGTAATTCTGTCTTTTAATATTTTTAAATCGCTGGGCTAGCTTTCGTTCGTTTGAGAAAAAATGAAGAAATATAAATAAGAAAGCCAGTCCAATGATTAGATAAATAAGAATATCCATGTTTCCTCAACGAATATAACGCCCAAATAAGGGGCGCAGACATGTGGGCGAAAATGGCGAAGCCGCCCACATGTTTGCGTCCCAGTGCGCGCCAGCGCACGACTTAATTTGTTTGTTATAAATGATTTGTGGATAAAGCTGCAAGTAAAAAGGGTGCGGTTTTGATTTTGTTTGCGATGTTTTTAACGACCAGCCATGGCGCATGCTGAGCGTAAGCGGCGATTAAAAGAGATTTGCGGCCACAAGTAAGTACTGATGCAGCAACTGTAGAACTGGAAACGGCCTTTCACTTTCCTGGTCGTAGCCGTTCTTGAATTACCTGCGAAGAGAGGCCGAAAAGAGCGCGTTGTTTACGCAGTAGAATGTATGAGTGCAGGCGCAGCTGATTGAACAGCAAAACGAGAAGTTACTGACGGCTTAAAAAAGAGTTTAAGCCCAAATTGCGCCATGGTTTATAACTTCCAAATAAGGGGCGCGGACATGTGGGTGAAAATGGCGAAGCCGCCCACATGTTTGCGTCCCAGCCCGCGCAGCGGGCGACTTAATTTGTTTGTTATAAATGATTTGTGGATAAAGCTGCAAGTAAAAAGGGTGCGGTTTTGATTTTGTTTGCGATGTTTTTAACGACCAGCCATGGCGCATGCTGAGCTTAAGCGGCGATTAAAAGAGATTTGCGGCCACAATTAAGTACTGATGCAGCAACTGTAGAACTGGAAACAACCTTTCACGTACTTGGTCGTAGCCGTTCTTGAATTATCTGCGAAGAGAGGCCGAAAAGAGCGCGTTGTTTACGCAGTAAAATGTTCGAGTATTGCCGCTGTGAATTGAAAAGCAAGACGAGAAGTTACCGACGAATTAGAAATAAGTTTAAGCCCAGATTACGCCATGGTTTATAACGCCCAAATAAGGGGCGCGGACATGTGGGCGAGAATGGCGAAGCCGCCCACATGTTTGCGTCCCAGTGCGCGCTAGCGCACGACTTAATTTGTTTGTTATAAATGATTTGTGGATAAAGCTGCAAGTAAAAAGGGTGCGGTTTTGATTTTGTTTGCGATGTTTTTAACGACCGGCCATGGCGCATGCTGAGCTTAAGCGGCGATAAAAAGAGATTTGCGGCCGCAAGTAAGCACTGATGCAGCAACTGTAGAACAGGAAACAGCCTTTCACTTTCCTGGTCGTAGCCGTTCTTGAATTATCTGCGAAGAGAGGCCGAAAAGAGCGTGTTGTTTACGCAGTAGAATGTTTGAGAATTGATGCCGTAAATTGAAAAGTAAAACGTGAATCTACTGACTACTGAAAAAAGGGTTTAAGCCCAAATTGCGCCATGGTTTATAACGCCCAAATAAGGGGCGCGGACATGTGGGCGAGAATGGCGAAGCCGCCCACATGTTTGCGTCCCAGCCCGCGTAGCGGGCGAACTTAATTTGTTTGTTATAAATGATTTACCGATAAAGCTGCAAGTAAAAAGAGTGTGGTTTTAGTTTTTGCTGATGAAGTTTTTAAAAACCAGCCATGGCGCATGCTGAGCTTAAGCGGCGATAAAAAGAGATTTGTGGCCCCAAGTAAGCACTGATGCAGCAACTGTAGAACTGGAAACAGCCTTTCACTTTCCTGGTCGTAGCCGTTCTTGCATTGTCCGCGAAGAAAGGCCGAAAAGAATGGGTTGTTTACGCAGTGAAATGTTCAAGTACTAGTGCTGTGAATTGAAAAGCAAGACGAGAAGTTACCGACGAATTAGAAATGAGTTTAAGCCCAAATTGCGCCATGGTTTATAACGCCCCGCTTAGGGGCAATGACACGTGGGCTAAAATTGGAGCGCAGCGACTGAGCCCACGTGTTATTGTCCCAGGGAGCTTGCGACCGACTACAGCGGTTTGTTAGGTTTGTGGTTAAACATCCTAGTCCTCAGGATACTCTGATAAATATAACTCTAAACCTAAACGAAGCATGATTTCCATGGATTTAATTGACACTTTCCCACCGCCACCGAAAGCATCTTCTCTAGGACAGAAACCAATATCTGCTGAATATTCACCTGGCGCTAAATTCTGATTTTCTTGTAACCAAATATCAAATGCTTTCATCTGATCTGGTAGACGCCAGTTGTCTGGTAAAAGCCAAGCGACATCTGTGCTTTTACCATTGTCATCTTTGTTTAAATGATCAGATATTTTAATAGGCATAATTGAAAACCTAACTTTTAAATAAGGGGCGCAGGCATGTGGGCTAAAATCCGAACGAAGTGAGCAGCCCACATGTTTGCGTCCCAGCCCGCGCAGCGGGCGAACTTGATTTTTTTGTTATGTCTCATTGGTAAAAAACTTCCTTGAATATGCTAGGAGCACAATAGTCATTTAAGCTGACCACTACGAAGTGCTTTCTCACAAGCCCAGCATCTATTTCATACCATGCCTTTGTTTGGTTATCTTCTTCATACAAGTCTAGAGGGAAGATGAATGTTGGTTCTTCAAGGCTGTCTGATAACAGCCATACTGAATAAGAACTTTGACCTTCAATGCTCTCTGGCAATTTAATAGTTACAGAGAAATTTGAATCTCTAAGGGTTGTATCAATAGCAAAGTCTTCGACATGTTTGGAATTGAACTGTTCGCGCATTTCATCTGTTACTATGCAGGATGAGGCAAGACAGCCAAAATTGACTAATAGAAGTAATAAAAAAATTAACCGCATTTATCAATTCCTTCTGAGACATAACGCCCTGCTTAGGGGCGGAAACACATGGGCTAAAATTTAGGAGCGAAGCGACGCAGCCCATGTGTTTGCGTCCCAGCGAGCCTGCGAGCGACTACAGCAGATTGTTAGGTAACCTACCGCCAAAAGCCAAACCGAGCGACACCTATGAGGTTAACTTCTATAACCCACAACTTGTGCTGGGAAATAAAAAGAGAAAAACGATCTTCTTTTAATCCTAATAGGTTCGCACTGACAAACTGCCAATCATGTATAGCAGATTTAGACCACGATTTGTCAGTAACAATAACTGATTCGCTAGATTTGATTGGTAAATTTGAAACCCAATTTTTGAGCAATGAATTGTTTTCAATGTGAATCCACTCGCTATTGCCCGTTTCTTGCTGCCATTCGACTTCATGAAGAGATGGCTCAATAATTTTTCTCAGGTCTCTGAGTCTAAAATTACTGCTCGTGAGATCAAGCATGACAGTTACCTAACACCCCACTTAGGGGCACAAATACGCAGGCTATAATACAGAGCGAAGCGATGGGAGCCTGCGTGTTTGTGTCCCAACGAGCGCCAGCGAGTGACTACAGTGGTTTGTTATATCTTGATTTGCTGCCGAACAGAGACAAGGATTTTCCCTAATTTATTTAGACCTGTACCGTTTTTACCAATGCCCCAATAGTAATCACCTGGAGCGTTCTCAACTATATCCTGATCTTCTGTCGATAAAAGTAATTCAGCTAATTTGGGGTGAGTTTTGAATTTTTTCAAAACAGCGCTGAACATTATTTCATCTTTTACTTTCTCCCAGTCTTCTCGAATGGGAACTTTTCTGCTCCGCCCTAATTCAGCGGCTTGCTTGGATGAGTGGGCAGTTCTAATTTGTTCTTGATATTCCTTGTCTTCGAATTTCTGCGCCTGAAAGTAATGTTCTACTGTCGGCCACCACAATCCATCTACTTCTATCCCATGTTTTGAGAAGTTAGAGAAATCACCGTAAGCGTCAGTTTTTGTATAAAAAAAGATAGTCATAATTAATTACGGATATAACACCCAAATAAGGGGCGCAAACGTGGCGGCTATAATCGGAACGAAGTGACACAGCCGCCATGTTTGTGTCCCAGCGAGCGGAGCGAGTGACTTAATTTGATTGTTATGTGGCTAAGGCAAAACAACCTTGATTTAATATAATTATCGCTCGGATCGAGTTAGTTCTTTAAGTGATAATAACTGAATGCGACACTCCAGCAAACGACCACAATGGCAAGTAATGCGATTAAGCCTCCGCGCCTGCTGCCAGAAACACTATTACCACAAACTGGACATTTGAACCTTGAATGATTGCCCGGCACGGGTATTTCTACGGGACGAATCAAACTGTCGCATTTTTTACATTTCAAAGCTAATTCTTATCCCCGACACATAACACCCAAATAAGGGGCGGAAACACGTGGGCTAAAATCCCGAGCGAAGCGAGTCAGCCCACGTGTTTGCGTCCCAGCGAGCGGAGCGAGTGACTTAATTTGTTTGTTATGTGCGCGCATTTCACAACCTTGTCGAAAGTTGGGAAGAACTAATTGATTGCGCTTACTTTCGATTTGCGAATAGGCTAAATAAAGCATAAGACACAAGGCCAAAACATGCTGTAGCCACTACAGCAGAAGGTACAGCCATAAGCAATGAGCCATTTTTGAATCCATAGAGTGCCATAACACTGCTTATGACAAACAAAGAAAATTCGATGAGGAATGACTCCCAAGCAAGCTTATAATTCGAATTTAATGGTCTAGCAAAAAAATTAACTTTATAACCCAAATCAAACTCCTTTTTACAGTTCACCGCTTAATATTAGCAGATCAGTAATGGTTCGACCTTGAAGCACATAACGCCCAAATAAGGGGCGCGGACATGTGGGCGAGAATGGCGAAGCCGCCCACATGTTTGCGTCCCAGTGCGCGCTAGCGCACGACTTAATTTGTTTGTTATAAATGATTTGTGGATAAAGCTGCAAGTAAAAAGGGTGCGGTTTTGTTTTTGTTTGCGATGTTTTTAACGACCGGCCATGGCGCATGCTGAGCTTAAGCGGCGATAAAAAGAGATTTGCGGCCGCAAGTAAGCACTGATGCAGCAACTGTAGAACAGGAAACAGCCTTTCACTTTCCTGGTCGTAGCCGTTCTTGAATTATCTGCGAAGAGAGGCCGAAAAGAGCGTGTTGTTTACGCAGTAGAATGTTTGAGAATTGATGCCGTAAATTGAAAAGTAAAACGTGAATCTACTGACTACTGAAAAAAGGGTTTAAGCCCAAATTGCGCCATGGTTTATAACTTCCAAATATGGGGCGCAAACACGTGTGCAATAATGGCGAAGCCGCGCACGTGTTTGTGTCCCAACGAGCGACAGCGAGTGCCATAATTTGTTTGTTAGCTGCCATTGTCAAATTGAAAAGTGATAGCGTATACGCTAGCATATAATCTATGAGTAAAGTAGTTATTGACACCAGTGTACTTATTAGCGCCCTGATTGGCAAAACAGGGCCAGCCCGAGAAGTGATAAGGCAATGCTTGTTGGGGGATTTAAAGCCACTGATTAGCACGACCTTATTCTTGGAGTACGAAGCAGTAAGCAAGCGAGACAAAATTAAAGAGTTGTGCCCGCTTACCGAGGACGAAGTGAGCGAGTTGCTAGCAGCATTTTTTAGTGTTTGCGAATGGGTGCAGATACATTATTTGTGGCGGCCAAATTTAAAAGATGAAGGCGATAATTTTCTTATAGAGCTTGCAGTGGCAGGAAATGCCGAGGGCATTATTACGAATAACCTAAAAGACCTGAGAAATGCGGAATTACAATTTGATGGTTTGAAAGTGTTAGCGCCTGAAGATTATCTGAGAGGAGTTTAATATGTCCACTTTAACGGTACGTTTACCAGACGATAAGCATAATCGATTGAAGGCTTTGGCGGCGCATAAAAAGTTGAGCTTAAATAAATTGATAGAAGAATTGTCTACGCAAGCGATAGCTGAATTTGATACTGAGGTAAGATTTAAGGCGATTGCTGCTACTGGAGACAAAAACAAAGGTTTGGAACTTCTAGATAAGCTTGATTCACACTTTGGCAGCTAACACCCACATAAGGGGCAGTAACACGTGGGCTAAAATCCGAGCGAAGCGACAGAGCCCACGTGTTACTGTCCCAGCGAGTTTGCGAGCGGCTTAATGTGTTTGTTAGCTACGTTACAACCAAGCCAACGAACTAACCAAAGAGTAACAGTATATGCAGAAACACATAGTCCCTACACCAACGACAGCCGCCCCTAATTTAAGATTAGACTTGTAAAGCACAGTAAATGCATAGATACAAACACCAAAGTAAATGATTGTAACGATTACAGCCCCCAAATTGACATTTTCATCATAACGGGTCAATGGGATATTTATTCCGGTTATTGATTCAACATAATGTGCAATAAGCAAGGTCAAAAACCAACCTATAGTTGGAAAGAATATGCTTATAGCAACAAAAGGAAATGTAACTATGGGTATTTGAATATACCAGCGATGTATTTTCATTTTTAGTAGCTAACGCCCCGCTTAGGGGCAAATACTTGCTGGCTATAATACCAAGCGAAGCGCCGGGAGCCAGCGAGTATTTGTCCCAGCGAACGCAGTGAGCGAACTACAGCGGATTGTTATGTGACCCTGCCAAAACACTAACTTTTGTCATGGCCTAAGTCCATGTGCGCGATGATATATCCGTACTGTTTGTCGGTGAGTTGTCCTTGTTTATGTAACGATTTTGCTAAATCGAAGCTCCAGTGCATACCTTTTGGCGCTTCTGGAATTGATAAGTCTAAACTGACCAATTCTTTTCGGACTACGGTATTACCATTTTCTTCAGCCTGTTTAGCACAATGACTTAAAATGTACTCTACTGCATATTTATCTACGCTTGGTTCCCAAGTGTATTCCACTTCACAGGCATACTTTGTTTCTCCTTCAGGAGTCACATATTCCAAACGACCAGTCGTGCAACCAGCAAGCAACAAAAGAAAAAGAGATAAATTTAAAAACTTCATGTTATTTAAATTCTCCTTGGGCACATAACACCCGCATAACGGGAAAAAATACGTAGGCTACAATACTAAGCGAAGCGCAAGGAGCCTACGTGTTTTTGTCCCAAGGAGCGCCAGCGACTGAGTTAATGCGTTTGTTAGTTGCCGTAAATTCAATAAGCGTGCTAACATTTGTGTGTACATTTCATAAGGAGTTTACCATGGATACCCGTATTCAGTTTAGAGTAGATGAAGAAACTAAACGGCTAGCTCAGATAATGGCCGAAAGCCAAGGACGCACTTTAAGTGACGCTTGTAGAGAGCTTACGGAAGAGCTCGCTGAACAGCAACGAAAAATAATTACTCATGATCAGTGGCTTACTGAAGAGGTTAATGCTGCGTTCAGTAAATTAGAGAGTGGGCAAAGCAAGTTTGTCAGTCATGAAGAAGCGAACTTGGACATGGAAGCTCGAAAAATGAAAATTAGGAATAAAGCCAAAAAATGATCTTATGGGAAAAAAGTTCGTTGGACGATCGTGAGGCTATTTTCGAGTTTTTATACGAATTTAACCCATTAGCAGCAGAAAAAACTGATGATATAATTGAGAAGAAAGTTGAAAACCTGAACCAGCAACCTCGTATGGGAGTGGAGAGAGAGGGTATACCGGGAAGACTGTTAATAATTCCAGAGGTTTCAATGATTGTTTCATATTTCATAAAAGACGACATTATTCACATTCTTCGAGTTTTACACCAAAAGCAAAAATTTCCTGTAGGCAACTAACGCCCCAAGAAGGGGCAATAACACGTGGCTAAAATACGGAACGAGGTGACGGGAGCCCACGTGTTATTGTCCCGCTTACTTGGTTTGTTAGAAGCGTTCTTAGTCGAAGCGCCACACTGGAAACGCGAAATCTATACCGAGATCCTCGTATGTGTCTATTAAATGGTTTAGTTTTACTATATCTATGTTTGGCGGAGCATCTATGGCAAATAGATTGTATTGTTTTAAGCCTTCGTAGGTACAACCAATAGAAATCAGCTCTCCGAAGAACGCATTCAAGTCCAAATCAATATTGTTCAAAAGAGAAATTACCGAATGTCCTGACTCCTTTAAGATCTCGAATTCGAATATGTGTTCATTTACAGGATCAGGAGAAGCACTAAATATATCGTCATTAGCCAAGCCCTCTATAAAAAAGGGGACATTTTTTAACTTGTAGTGGTCACCAATCCGTTCACACCAAATACTCTCAGTTCCAACAGGCGGCCATCCGTCTTCAATATCAAGAGCGAATAAAACCTTTTCCATGTATTTATTCCTATAAGCTTCTAACACCCCACTAAGGGGCGATAACACATGGGCTAAAATTAGGAACGAAGTGACGCAGCCCATGTGTTAGCGTCCCAGCGAGCGAAGCGAGAGCCTTGAGTGGTTTGTTATAAGCCATTAGTTACCACTTTCTGACCGCAGTGGATACAAACAATTGAACCAGAGAACCAATGTAAGACAACTCTATCCCAACTACCACTAGAAGCTGGATGTGGTTCTTTAAAACCTTTTACAGTTAAACACTTATTGCAATGAGGGCAACGGTTAAAAAATGCCAAAACTACATGGACTAAGACTGCACCAATAAATGCAATGAACAAATAAACTAAATGGTGAGCGCTAGTTTCAGGATCAGAAAACATTTTTTCATAAGCCAATAATAAAAAGAAAACCACCAAAAGTACCCATGCTGTGAATACGCTCAATACATCAAGTTTTCCGATTATCGATTTCATTGCCAAAATTCCAGTGGCTTATAACTTTTAAATAAGGGGCGCAGGCACGTAGGGCATAATGGCGAAGCCGCCCTGCGTGTTTGCGTCCCAGCCCGCGCAGCGGGCGAGCTTGATTTTTTTGTTATACACAAGGCTACTCCTTGATAAGTTTAAGCACTTCACTGTTTTCGGAGTCGAAGACTGATAGCGATGTGCCATTTAACTTGATTGTAACGAATACATATTTCTCTTTGTAGCCATTGTACATTTCCCCAAACCACTCAGTTTCTGTTGATTGCACAATATTTTTGATGATTGTGAGGCCAGAGTTTTGTTTATGAATTTGGTGCTCTTTGACACTTGCTACACCAGTTTTTAAATTGAATTCGATTAGAGCTGGTTTTGTTGCATGTTTCCAAACGCCTTCTATTGTTGATGAAGCAAATGCACTTATCGTTACTAAACAAGTGCCTATGAAAGCAGAAAATAGAAGAGACGTTTTGGTTTTATTCACTTTAATCTTCCTGATTTTGCGCATTGTGTATAACACCTAAATATGGGGCACAAACAGGCAGGCTATAATGGCGAAGCCGCCTGCGTGTTTGTGTCCCAGCCCGCTCTAGCGGGCGACATAATTTTTTTGTTAGGTGACATTCCTTAAACATCACCTTTGGGTAAGACAACAAGTAAAAAAGTAGCCACAGGCCCTAGAAAAAGAGAGATTAGAAACCAAATTAGGCCCCTACGGCATTTGGACTGTGCTAAACCTGCATTGATCAGAGCCAGTGTTCCCCACCCGACAAAATACTGGCTGCTATTTGCAATTCCTTCTGACATTACTATTTCCTTGTGAATTGAAACTGTTTGAAAATATAAAGTTAAAGCCACATGACACTATGTTGAGAATCAGTGGCACATAACACCCCACTAAGGGGCGCTAACACATGGGCTAAAATTAGGAACGAAGTGACGCAGCCCATGTGTTAGCGTCCCAGCGAGCGAAGCGAGTGTTAATGCGTTTGTTATGTGCCGCTACGAAATTACCTTAAGCTCAATTTGAGCTCCATTTGGTAACGTTTCTATTTGCCTTGCTACATCTCCGGAAAAAGTAAGTTGCTCAATTTGAGGGACTGATACGATATTAGCGACGCAGTATTCTCCGCCCAACACCCCTGGAATTGTTAGGTGATATTTGTAACCTGATTTTAGTTCACCTAATTTTACCTTTGCATCGTTTACCAGATTTGCCATCACCCAGTCTTCAATGAACTCTGGGTCTGCGAGTACTTCATCGAGTGCACTTCGATCATGCGCGATTAACGAGCAATAGCTATCTTCTGGGCATAAGCGCCAATATTTTCCAGCAGAATCTCTAATTATCAAATTTCCAAATTCATTTTCTGCAACTACTTTTACGGGATCTATGCCAACCCAGCCCCAAGCAGATTTAATTGCATCAATAATTTTCAAGCTACCACCTTAGGCACATAACACCCAAATAAGGGGCACAAACATGGCGGCTAAAATCGGAACGAAGTGACACAGCCGCCATGTTTGTGTCCCAGCGAGCGAAGCGAGTGACTTAATTTGTTTGTTAGCTGTCTTTTCCCAAACGACCACTTTGCCTTCGAAGCTGCCGTGCCATTGCCTGAGTAGTTGGGTACTTGGGCAAAATCAGCCACAAAACAATATACAAAATAACTGGCAAGGCAAAGAAAAATGAAAATACAAGAAACGCTATTCGAAGCCCCGTTTTACGGAACCCATAATATTGAGAAAGTCCTGAGCATACGCCTGCGATAATGCCGTGCTCTCCCCGCGTGAGAACCGGCAAGTCCCTTTGTTGCATAAAACCTCCTGTTTCATGAAGAAATAAAAAAACAATGTGACTTGTTAAATAAGCTCACAGACTACAAGGCACAAATGACAGCTAACACCCACATAAGGGGCAGTAATATGTGGGCTAAAATAGGAGCGCAGCGACAGAGCCCACGTGTTACTGTCCCAGCGAAGCGACTTAATGTGTTTGTTATACGCTTTTACCCACATCCCAGCCGTCAAAATATGAACTGTAAGTGTCTGCTAACTCATTAAAGGCGATGCATCGTCGGTAAAGTTTATCAGCTCCAAGTATTTCAGTTTTTGTGACCTGTAAAACCCATTCAAAGTTTCCATTTAGATGAATATTTTCGATTGTGTATTTATACTCTTTTAACTCTGAAAATATCCCCTCTAGGTGTTCCTTCTCAGAGCTGAGGAAAAAGAATCCCCACTTCAAGTCATTTAAAGTATCCCAACCATTTGAATCCATCTTGGCGAAAATGTCATTGATTGTATTAAAATCTGGAATCATAACCGTCCTGAAGCGTATAACGCCTCGGTAAGCGGCGCCAAAGCGGGAGTGCAGTTTTTGTATTAAAATTGCGTAGCAATTGCAAAAACGAAACGAAGCTTTGAGCGTCCGGCTTGACCGAATTGTTAAATTTTTACCATTCAATCTCTATTTGAGTGCCCACTTTTACCAATTTCATAAATTCATCCATTTCAGCGTTCGTTAACGCGATACAACCATTTGTCCAGTTAAATCTTTGAGTTGCAAACGATAGCCAGCCAAACCAATTTCTTTGACCATGAACCATAATGAAACCTCCAGGAGAAACTCCACGTTTTTTGGCGCTCTCGATATCCTTTGAATTTGGATAGCTTATATGCATAGCTTCGTAAAAAGACGAATCCTCTTTTTTGTAATCTAGAGTATACGTACCTTCCGGAGTTTTCTCATCACCCTCCTGTTGCTTATGGCCTTTAGGATTAGCACCAAAAGCAACATGGTATTGCTTAACCACGTTTCCTTCTTCTATAAGGTACATTTTATTCTCAGACTTATTGACCTTAACGAGATCGATCCCAGCTACAGATGATCCAGATACTAGTATGAAAAGTAGC
The DNA here is from genome assembly GCF_056158205.1 of Alteromonas sp. AWQ4_252. Lineage (NCBI taxonomy): Bacteria > Pseudomonadati > Pseudomonadota > Gammaproteobacteria > Alteromonadales > Alteromonadaceae > Alteromonas > Alteromonas sp. AWQ4_252. Next base: position 1,570,404 of record NZ_JBSWSV010000001.1, read on the forward strand.
ACGTAATATTTCATAGAATTTAACAATTTAATGTACGGAAAAAATCCTTTATGCAAGGTGGATAAAGTCCGTATATCACTTTGAGAATTGTTCTACTTTCGCATGTAAATTCACTTTCTTCAATATCCTACACTTAGTGTCTGAAAATGCTGTACTTAAGTACGGAATCTTTCCTTTTTATTTTACGATTAGAATAAAAACAGTAATGCTGTATTCATTTACAGTTTCGAAGTTAAAAAATGAAATCAATGTTCATGCAAATGGTTGTCGAGCATATGCGAAGTCGTCGCTATGCTAAACGTACAATTGAGTTATATACTAAATGGATTATTAGCTTTATTCGCTTCAACAACAATAGGCACCCATCTGAAATGGGGGATGAAGAGGTTGAGGCATTTTTGTCTCACCTGGTTAACGTTAAAGATGTCGCTCCCGCTACGCAAGCGAGTGCGCTTAACGCATTGGCTTTCCTGTATCGCGACATACTGGAAATTCCTTTATCGTTAGAGCTCAACTTTGTTGCAAGTCGAAGGCAAGCTAAGCTTCCGGTTGTATTAACGCAGGAAGAGGTCGTTTCTCTTTTTGAGCAAATCCCTGCCAACCTTAAATTGCCCATATCTTTGTTATACGGCAGCGGACTAAGACTAATGGAAGCGGTTAGGCTACGAGTCAAAGACATTGACTTCGATTACAACGCTATTCGCATTTGGGACGGGAAAGGTGGTAAGCATCGTATTGTAACTTTGGCTGCAGAATTGAAGCCTGGACTTACCCGGCAAATAGCTATGGTTGAAAACTTTTTGGCGGCTGATTTAGAGAACCCGAAATATGCAGGTGTTTATTTACCTCACAGATTGCGAGAGAAGTATAAAAGTGCACCGAGGGAATTAGGATGGCATTATTTATTTCCCTCTCCACGTTTGTCTGTCGATCCTGAAAACAAAAAAGTGAGACGGCATCATATTGATGAGTCGAGTATTCAAAAAGCGATACGAAATACGGCTAAAGCTTGCGGGATAAAAAAGAAAGTCACGCCTCATACACTTCGCCATTCTTTTGCAACACACTTGCTGCAAGCAGGTGCTGATATTAGAACTGTGCAAACACAGTTAGGGCATTCGGACGTAAAAACCACGCAAATCTATACCCATGTGCTTCAGCAAGGTGCGCAAGGCGTGGTAAGTCCTCTATCCAGGGTGTTAAAGTAGTAATCGAAACGGCGATTTGATCTCTGTGTTACGTTTTTAAACCGCATGCAATAGTCATTATTTTAACCAAAGCCAACAAAAAAGGGCCCGTAGGCCCTTTCAAATTTATTGATTCAAGTGCTTAGTCAAACGCTTATACACGCTCAAATACGGTAGCGATACCTTGGCCTAAACCAATACACATTGTCGCTAAGCCTAGGCTTACGTCTTGTGATTCCATTAGGTTGATAAGCGTACCTGAGATACGTGAACCAGAACAACCAAGTGGGTGACCAAGTGCAATCGCACCACCGTTAAGGTTAATTTTAGTATCTAGGTGGTCCATCCAACCTAGTTGCTTAATGCACGAAAGTGCCTGAGCCGCGAACGCTTCGTTAAACTCAGCAAGTTCAATGTCGTCCATAGTAAGGCCAGCGCGCTTAAGGGCTTTTTGTGTTGCTGGCACTGGGCCGTAACCCATAATTGCTGCATCACATCCAGCCACTGCCATCGAGCGAATTTTCGCACGTGGTGTTAGGCCAAGCTCTTTCGCACGGTCTGCCGACATCACAAGCATTGCTGATGCGCCGTCAGATAGCGCAGAAGATGTCCCTGCAGTAACTGTACCGTTTACTGGGTCAAACACAGGGCGAAGCGCGGCCATGCTCTCAGTAGTGCTCTCTGGGCGTACTACTTCATCGTAGTCAATTAGCTTTAACACGCCGTTCGCATCGTGGCCTTCAACAGGCACAATCTCGTTAGCCCAACGGCCTTCAAGGTGTGCTTTGTGTGCTAGCTGATGCGAACGCGCGCCAAATGCGTCTTGTTGCTCACGAGTAATGCCGTTTTGACGACCAAGTAATTCGGCAGTCATACCCATCATGCCCGACGCTTTCGCGGTGTATTTAGCAAGACCTGGGTGGAAGTCGATGTTGTAGTTCATCGGTACGTGACCCATGTGCTCAACACCACCAATCATGTAAATGTCACCACGGCCGCTCATGATGCCGCTTGTTGCATCGTGAAGGGCTTGCATTGATGAACCACATAAACGGTTAACCGTTACCGCGCCTGTAGTGCGTGGAATTTTTGTGAGTAGTTGCGCGTTACGTGCAACGTTGAAGCCTTGTTCTTTAGTTTGCTGAACACAGCCCCAAATGATGTCTTCAATTTCCGCTGGGTCTACGCCAGGATTACGCTCTAGTAGCGCGGTCATTAGCGCAGCAGATAGGTCTTCTGCGCGCACATTTCTGAAAACACCGTTTTTTGAACGACCCATTGGGGTACGTACGCAATCGATTACGACCACTTCTTTCATTAGTTTGTCCTCCGGGTCTTATGCGAAATAGGATTTACCAGCAGCGGCCATTTCACGAACGCCATCTGAAATCTGATAAATTGGACCAAGTTCAGCGTACTTGTCTGCCATTGCAACAAAGTTCGCCAAGCCAATGGTTTCAATCCAACGGAAAATACCACCGCGGAATGGAGGGAAACCTAAGCCGTAAAGTAGCGCCATATCTGCTTCAGCTGCGCTATCTACAATGCCTTCTTCCAGGCAGCGAATTGCTTCGTTTGCCATAGGGATCATAAGGCGTGCAATAATGTCGTCTGCTTCAAAGTCTGTCTTGTCAGCTACGTGCGGCGCCATTAGTGCGTATGCTTCTTCAGCAGGTGTTTTAGACGGCTTGCCGCGCTTATCAACACCGTAGTTGTAGAAACCTTTACCGTTCTTCTGACCTAAACGCTCTTCTTTGTAGAACAGGGTTACAGGGTCGTTGTCTAGGCGCGCCATACGCTCTGGAATACCCGCTGCCATCACGTCTGCTGCGTGATCGCCCGTGTCGATACCTACAACGTCCATTAGGTAAGCAGGTCCCATAGGCCAGCCGAAGATTTTTTCCATTACTTTATCAACTGCAACGAAGTCTGCGCCGTCGATAAGAAGCTTACTGAAGCCCGCAAAGTATGGGAACAATACGCGGTTTACCAAGAACCCAGGGCAGTCGTTAACCACAATTGGGGTTTTGCCCATTTTAAGGGTAGCGGCTACTACTGCATTGATGGTTTCTTCTGACGTTTTTTCGCCACGAATAATTTCAACAAGCGGCATGCGGTGCACTGGGTTGAAGAAGTGCATACCACAGAAGCGCTCTGGCTTGTCTAGGCTTTCAGCTAGCTGATTGATAGAGATAGTTGAAGTGTTTGAAGTGATGATAGCGTCGTCTGCTACGTTGTCTTCTACTTCCTTAAGTACAATACCTTTTACTTTCGGGTTTTCTACAACCGCTTCAATCACAAGGTCTGCGTCTTTAAGCGTGCTGTACTCAAGGGTAGGTGTAATCGCGTTAAGTGTTTGCGCCATTTTAGTCGCATCAACTTTACCGCGCTGCATACCTTTGCCAAGTATTTTAGCTGCTTCTGAAAGGCCAAGGTCTAGTGCACCTTGGTTAATGTCTTTCATGATAACTGGCGTGCCTTTCACAGCGCTTTGGTATGCGATACCGCCGCCCATGATGCCTGCACCTAGTACAGCGTTAAGCTTAGATTGCTTAGTAGCGGCTTTCGCTTGCTTTTTACCTTTGCTCTTTACTAGCTGGTCGGCAAGGAAAATACCAATTTGCGCTGTCGCTGCGTCGGTTTTCGCTAACGCCACAAAGCCTTCGTTTTCAAGCTTAAGTGCACCTTCACGGTCTAGCACAGAAGCTTTTTGCACTGTCTCAACCATTTTGTGCGGCGCTGGGTAGTGTTTGCCAGCTTGTGCAAATACCATGGCTTGGGCAGTGCTGAAGCTCATCATGGCTTCGTTTTTGTTTAGCTGTAGTGGGGCTTTCTTAACTGCACGACGTGCTTGCCAGTCAAATTTACCGTCAGCAGCGTCTTTCACCATTGAAAGCGCGCCTTCAACAAGTGCTTCTGGTGCAACAACGGCATCAACTGCGCCTTCAGCAAGGGCTTTCGCGCCTTTTCTGTCGCGGCCAGTGGTCATCCACTCAAGGGCATTGTCTGCACCAATAAGACGAGGTAGACGAACTGTACCACCAAAACCAGGCATAAGGCCTAACTTAACTTCTGGCAAACCAATTGAAGCGGTGGTGTCGGCAATACGCATGTCACACGCCAAAGCCATTTCACAGCCACCGCCAAGCGCGAAGCCATTAACAGCAGCAATGGTAGGGAAAGGTAGGTCTTCAAAGCGGTCGAATACTTGTGAGGTTTTTGCTACCCAGCCTAGAATCTCTTCATCACTTTTTTCAAACATACCTGTAAATTCGGTAATGTCTGCTCCTACGATAAAGGCGGGTTTGGCGCTTCGCACTACAGCTGCGCGAATACCACTATGGGCGGCCATAGCTGATGTGGCTTCGTCCAGCTCTAGAACGGTTTGCTGATCGAATTTGTTTACTGAACCAGCAGCATCGAATACCAGCTCAGCAATACCATCGTCTGACAGCGAAACGGTCAGACTTTTGCCTTCGTAAATCATTCTCTTCTCCTTCGGCAATGGCGAGGAATCAGGATTTATGGAACCGATATCGTATATCGGCGTCCAATCCTGACAGGTTAGGGTGCGTTGATTTTGACAATGCCACACACAAGTTGCAATAAAAATTCAAACAAGTGTTTACATTTTTTTTATTATATGGCGATGTAAGTGAGTAAATTCAAGCGTTAACACAGTTTTCAATGACTCCTTATTCAATAACTGGGCTGGAGGCTGTGAATTTTGCTTAAAATTGCGCGGCAAAGTTCAAAACACCTTTGTATAATGGTAAGAGATAAGACGATTCGCCAGTGTAAATTAACCTTTAGGATGGTTTTATTTTTCATTAGGATGTGATCATCAGTCAGGGTGTCACATTTTCAATTTTTTCGGATGGTACTATGGGAACAGCCGCAGTAAATTTTCGGAAACCTATTGGCTTTTTTCTCTGCGCTGCTGTGTGCTTGTGCAACACAGCGGTCGTACAAGCCTCTGCGTCTTCAAACAACAATGTGTCAGTTAAGGAAGAAGCCAGGGCGCAATTTATTGAGCTTGAAAAACAGCTGGGCCGGGCTACGCCACGAAAAGTTGCTGAATTACGTTCCGAAGTGCAGGCTTTGTCTGCTTATCCGTTACATCCGTATCTGGTCAGACAGCAAATTGATGCCACTATGGACATCAGTCATCGGGCAGAAATTGAAGCGTTTTTACTCACCTATCACAATCAGCCTTTTACTTACGGGTTGCGCGGTCGTTGGCTGCGTTATCTGGCAAAACATGGAGAGAAAAAAGCGTTTTTGGCAAACTATCGCGATGGTATGGGCGCTACCATTACCTGTCAGTATCTACAGTATCAACTCGAAGACGCCACACAGCCAGATTATTGGTTAGAGAAAGTAGAGGCCCTTTGGTTAGCAGGATATTCGCAACCCGACGAATGTGATCCTTTGTTTAAGCAGTGGCAAAAAGCCGGCATGATGACCATCGACCATGTTTTAGGGCGCATCGAAAAAGCTGCTATTTCTGGCAATCCAAAATTGGTCCCTTATTTAAAAAAGCAACTTCCGGCCTCTCATCAGTACTTGGCAGATCTTTGGTATGACGTGCGTCGCAAGCCTGAACTGGTTTTGAACCACACCAGGTTTCCGTTAAAACAGCCTGAGTCAGAAATGAAAATTCTGACATACGGCCTGGAAAAGCTGGCGTGGAAAGATGCGGAAAGGGCCATCAAGGCGCATCGTTATTGGCAACCTAAAAAACAGTTTTCCACTGCTCAACTCCTCACTATTAATCGAGCGATAGCCCTTAGTTTGGCCATTGACGACAAACCTCAATCTGTTGCATGGCTTCAACGGGCTGATGTGACGGGGGCAAAAGAAGACGTCAAACGCTGGCATGTAGCGTATTTACTGAGGCATAAGCAATGGCAGGCGGTGCTGGCGTTAATAGAGCAAGCTCCTGCTCACATACAAAAACAAGATAGTTACCGGTACTGGCGGGCTCGGAGTCTGGAAGCCTTAGGGCAAACTGAGCAGGCGCTTTCATTGTATGACACGTTAGCCAATGAGCGACATTACTACGGTTTTCTGGCCAGCGCTAAAGTAAACCGCCAACCTGCTCTGCAACATCAAAGCGCCCCTCGGGACGAGAGTAATATAGCTATGATCGCTCAGCGGCCAGCCGCTCAGCGAGCAAAAGAGTTTCTGGCACTGGGTAGATCAGTGGATGCAAGAAGAGAGTGGCGTTTTTTGGTGAACTCCCTCGATAGTTCTCAAGTAAAAGACGCAGCACTATTAGCCAGCGAGTGGGGATGGTTTGATCAGGCTATTTTCAACTTTTCTCAAAGCGGGTTTATGGATGACGTAGAGAAGCGCTTCCCTCTGGCATACAGTGAGGAGTTTGCCACCGTAGGGCAAGCTTACGATGTTCATCCGGCTTTTGCCATGGCAATTGCTCGCCGTGAAAGTTCATTTATGGTTGATGCCGTTTCTCCTGCTGGAGCGCGAGGTCTTATGCAGCTTATGCCCGGTACTGCGCGATATATTGCACAGAAAAAAGTGGCAACCGATGATTTGTTTGACGCGGGACAAAACGTGCAGTTTGGCGTGCAATATCTGCGATATTTGATGGACAAGATGGGCGATAACCCTGTGTTAGTATCAGCATCTTACAATGCGGGTTGGCAGCGGGTCATGAAATGGTTGCCGGCAGATTCAAATGTAGAAACAGACATTTGGATTGAAACCATTCCCTACAAAGAAACGCGAAACTACGTCAAAGCCGTAATGGCATACCGCTACATTTACGAACAACAATTGGGGGAGAGTTCCGAATTGTTTTTGCAACTGGCGGCATCGGCAATTCCCTCTGTCACAGGTCTGGCATCGCCGCAGCAGGTTGAGGGCGGTTTATATGCTCCTAAATGAGCGTCTTGTGCTTGGCGGCAGGCAGTTGAATGGTAAACGTTGTGCCTCGGTTAAGCTTGCTTTCCACCCAAATTTTACCGCCGAGTGACTCAACAATGGTTAGGGAAATATACAGCCCTAAGCCAGTGCCTTGTCCTACCGGTTTAGTGGTATAAAAGGGTTGAAAAATTGTTTCAAGATCTGCGGGTTTTATCCCACAACCATCATCGGTTATTTTAATAACAACAGTGTCTTCTCCCTTTTCGACTACTGTTCGGGTGCTGATCACAATATGTCCATTGCTTTTAATGGCCTGTCCGGCATTTACCATAAGGTTGATCATTACCTGGCTAAGCTTTCTTGGACTTCCCTGTACTTCTGGCACATCAGTTAAGGTAAGTTGTGTTGTAACATGGTGTTTTAGTTCTGGATTAACCAGTGGCATCGTATCTTCGATGCACTGATTAACATCAAAAGAACTGTCTTCTGTCGATGAGTCTGCACGGGTAAATGATTTGAGACTGGTAGTGATATCGGCAACCCGTTTCAACCCCTCATCAGACTCTTCACAAATGTCTCGGATGTCGTTGATTAAGTGAGGGAAGTGGTTTGACTCATACCAGGCTTTACACGCATCTAACGCCGCTTGAATATCATCATCTGAATGAGCAGCAAATAAACGGGTGAGTAATGTTGAAAAACGTTCTAGCTCGGGGATGTGCAACTTTAAATAGCTGATGTTACTGCTGATAAACCCCACTGGGTTATTGATTTCATGGGCAACACCTGCCGCTAATAAACCCACCGATGCCATTTTTTCCGACATCAGTAATGACTGTTCTGCGCGTTCTTTTTCACGCCGAAGCTGCTCAGACTCCAATGCCAGCAGGCGAGCATTAACGCTCAACAGCGCTTGTTCGGTGAAGGCTCTGTGAGCATCTGCAATCTGTACGTGTTCCTGGGTGTAAAAACCAATCTCTTTGCGGGCAAAAACAACAACTGCATCGACTTCATTTACCTGAAAAGGTGTAAGAAGTAAGCTGCTAATCCCGGCGTCTTGCAGAAAATCAAGCGCATTGGCTTCCGGGTGAATAGTTATATTGAATAAGGCGACAGAATGCCCGGCTAAGACGCGCTTGAGGATGTCACCCACCTCCCAGCGGGTTTCTCTCACTGCAGGCAACGTGGCAGCACTACACTTCATGTACCCCGGTTCTTGCTGTTCTAAAACAATGCAAACATCATAGGGTAATAGCGTTCTGAAATGAGAGAACATGCGGCTGTATAGGTCGTCAGCATCTTGTGCTTCAAGAATATCTTTCATCCCCGCAAGCATATGCCGGGTACGATATTCAAGGGTCTCGGCCTGCTCTTTGAGCCGGTATACGAGGTTTAACTGTTCTCTTAGCTCTTCTTGATCTTGTTTCATGAGGAAAATGCGATTGCTGATATCATGAGGTTGCCGTGACGATTCTGATTGTCAAGAAAGCGCCCCTGTTCACCAAAAGAATACATACCCACTACAGGTAAGTGGGGAAACCGGGATTGAACCCGGCTACACATCAACGGAAGTTGTTCATTTATTGTCATCATACACCCGGCACAATATACAAGAAGAACTCCTTCAACAGTGCGATATTGCGGCACTAAATCTATCGCATTTTGAATAACTTTCTCGGCGCGATTTACCAGGCCACTGATGCTTCCTTCCATCACTTGTAGCCTGGTACCTGTGGTCACATCAGCAAATAACTGCAAACTATTGTCCTGGTTAATACTGGCCGGATGGATTAGCAGGAATTCAGGTATACCCACTGGCGAGGTGATTTCCAGTCCGAGCGGGTGTAGCGACGACTGATCGAGTATTTGTCCACCGCCAAGCGCTGCTTTTATTGCGTCGTTTGTAACAGTGTTGTATCGCAATGCCGCAGGTTCATCATCTAATGCGAATAGTGTGCGATTGGCTGCCTCTGTAACCGTTACCGCGGTTTCTGTCGGTTGGTAACCAGAACTGAATGTCATGCCCAATGGGGAAGACGGTGTCATCACAACCACAGAAATAGTGGAAGGGCCAACCTCGCCCTGATCTCCTGCTTGCCAGTTACCAGTGACGTCATTATCGGCGCAAGAGCCACCAAATACGGGAATATTAGGCCCGACAACATCTGCGACACCTTCTATCATCTGCTCTTCTGTACCCGGAGTGGGAACACACCAAATAAGAGACGGTGACTCAAAGGGCGTTGCTGAATTTTGAAGGGCTCGTTGCGTTGCCATTGATGCAGCCTGTCTGCCATCTATCTCACCCACGTGTGCCATGCCTACCCCGTAACTCCCGTTGGGGTCAACTATTGCAAACACGGTGAGTGAGGCCGAAGCATCACACGCGTGCGGCGAACAAATAAACCCACCGTGACTGGATGTGGCTATAAGTATTGGGCATTGCAAAGCGTCGTGTAGTAGCTGTCGAATGAGGTCTGCATCGTAATTGGCATTGAGAAAGACAAACAACAACGACGGAGAATCATCGAAGGATAACTGAGCGAGTACATCCGCTGCCATTTCCTGGCTAATATCAAGGGAGGAGGACGCTGCATATATTTTCATGAAACAAGCACTTCGTTAAACAAAAAATACAAAGAGTACGTAATAGTAACTTAACATGTCTCTAAGGCTTCTGCTTTAACTATAGCGCACCTGACGTGTTAAGCTACTCATCAGCAATGAAAAAACAGTCTGATTAAAAGATACCGAGGGTTTATGACATTATTATCTGATGCTTACCGTGAACATATAGCAACACTTCAGCAGCGAACGGCAGAAGCGTTGCAGCGCGAAGGTCTGGAAGGGTTGGTGATTCATGCAGGGCAAAGCAAGCGCTTGTTTTTAGACGATAACGACTACCCCTTTAAAGTGAATCCTCATTTTAAAGCCTGGGTGCCTGTGGTTGACAACCCACACTGTTGGTTAGTCGTCAATGGCGTTGATAAACCCAAACTCATTTTTTATCGGCCAGTGGATTTCTGGCATAAAGTTCCTCCCGAGCCAAATGATTTCTGGACCGATAGCTTTGAAATTGTGCTGTTAAAGCAGGCAGACGCTGTTGAGAAGTATTTGCCCTATGACAAGAAAAACTACGCTTATGTCGGTGAATATATTGAGGTCGCCAGTGCACTGGGTTTCGCAAACGTAAACCCTGACCGCGCTCTACACTATCTGCATTATCAACGGGCGTATAAAACCGATTACGAGCTTATGTGCATGCGTGAGGCAAACCGCCTGGCAGTACTCGGTCACAAGGCTGCAAAGCAGGCATTTCTCAATGGAGAGAGCGAGTTCGCTATCAAGCAGTCGTATAACAGCGCTGCTCGACATGGCGATAATGATTTGCCATATACCAGCATCGTGGCATTAAACGAACATGCCTCAATTTTACACTATATGCATTGCGACTTGGATGCACCTGGCGAAGCCCGCTCTTTCTTAATTGATGCCGGAGCAACGTTTAATGGTTATGCCGCAGATATTACTCGCACGTACGAGAACGGCGGCAGCCGGTTCGCTGAGCTCATCGCTCAGATTGACAACATCACCGTTACGCTGGCAGATGCATTAAAACCAGGCGTGGCTTACACTGATATTCACTTATTGGCCCATGACGGTATTGCTCAGCTTTTGCATGATGCCGGCGTGGTCAACCTGAGCCCACAAGACATCGTTGCGAATAAGATAACCAAAACGTTTTTTCCTCACGGTATTGGTCACTTCCTCGGATTGCAGGTACACGATGTAGGCGGGCAGGTTAATGATGACCGCGGTACACCTAAGCCTCCGCCGGAAGAACACCCGTTTTTGCGATGTACCAGGTTAGTGGAAGCGCGCCAGGTATTTACTATTGAACCCGGGCTTTATTTTATCGATAGCTTATTGGCTGATCTCAAAGCGTCGGAAGCATCAAAATTTATTAACTGGGGTGTCGTCGACGAGTTTCGTCCTTATGGCGGGATCCGCATTGAGGACAACATTATTGTCCACAGAGACAGAAATGAGAATATGACACGGGATTTGGGGCTGAAATAGTGTTTGAAGACGGACAATTACTCAATGTTGTGCTAATTGCTCTGGCCGCAGGTATGGCAATGCCTGTTGGGGCACTCTTAGCATTTAATGATGCTATTCAACCCCGCTGGCTTGAACAAGAAATACGCCATGGAGTGATTGCCTTAGGAGCCGGTGCACTACTTTCAGCAGTGGCATTGGTGCTCGTTCCAGATGGCATTGCTCATCATAATGTGGTGAGCGCGACTTTGTGTTTTGTATCAGGCGCACTTGCTTTTATGGCGTTGGATATTTACTTGGCAAAAAACCAAACGCCAGCCAGCCAACTGGCGGCAATGCTTAGCGATTTTATTCCTGAATCGTTAGCGTTGGGCACTACGGCTGCTATGGGCGGAAGCACTTTTTTACTCGGTATTCTTATCGCGGTGCAAAACTTGCCAGAGGGTTTTAACGCTTACAGGGAAATGGCAAGTTCTAAAGCATCTAACCCCAAAGCCTTAGTTTTAAAATTTACTACGCTGGCTTTGCTTGGACCACTATGCGCATGGGCCGGATATATTTGGCTTTCTGACTATCCTGCCATAATCGGCGGGGTCATGCTGTTTGCCGCCGGGGGAATTTTGTATTCTGTTTTTCAGGACATGGCGCCGCAAATTCGCATGGAAAACAAGTGGCTGCCGCCCTTAGGCGCGATAGCGGGCTTTTTGATAGGCATGATAGGTTTCATGCTCGACTAAGTCCGCTACTATTGCTCATTAAAAAAAGCAAAAACTATTTGGTGCGCTCTACAGCAATATGCGCCAGCCCGATTAGGGCTTCTTTAAATGGCGATTCAGGGATCACCGACAATGCGCTAATCGCTTTTTCCTTTTCCCCGTCGGCACACGATCGCGTGTAGTCGAGCGCGCCGGTTTCCTTCATGATCCCTTGAATTCTGGCAAGGTGCGGCAAGCCGTTGGCCTCTTCAATTGCTTCGCGGATGAGCGCTTTGTCATCTGCCGTTTTTGCGTGCCACATGGCATAAAGTAATGGCAGGGTGGGCTTGCCTTCAGCTAAGTCATCACCGGTATTTTTTCCCATTTCGTCGGCATCTGCCGCGTAGTCGAGTATGTCGTCGGCAAGTTGAAATGCAGTGCCAAGATGCTTGCCGTAATCCTGCATGGCGGTTTCGATATCACGGGGCTGATCTGTAAGTACTGCAGCCAGTTGTGTGGCAGCTTCAAACAGGCGTGCTGTTTTGCCGTAAATCACGTCAAAGTAACGGGCTTCTGTGGTTTCAGGGTCGTTGCAGTTCATGAGCTGTAACACTTCGCCTTCGGCAATACGATTGGTAGCATCAGACAGTATTTCCATGACTCGCATACTGTTTAAACTGACCATCATTTGGAAAGATCGGGAGTACAAAAAGTCGCCGACTAACACACTGGCCTGGTTGCCAAATATCGCGTTGGCTGTTTCCTGCCCACGGCGAAGCGTAGATTCGTCTACAACGTCATCGTGAAGTAGAGTGGAAGTGTGAATAAATTCAATAATAGCAGCCAGTGTGTGATGTTTATTTGAGGTAATCCCCATGGCCCGCGCAGCAAGCACTGACAGTAGTGGACGAAGTCTTTTACCACCACTGTTGACTATGTAAAAGCCGAGCTGATTAATAAGAGAAACATCAGAATCAACCTGTTGCTGGATAAGGGCATTGACCGCTTTCATATCGTCGGCTGCCAGATCGCGAATGGTGTTTATTTCCATTGACATTATGTGCGTGCTAATTAGTTACTTTTTGTATAAAGGGGTGATTGTACCTGAAACTCTATGGGTATCCACCCAGATAACTGAAAAACCCGTGAGCCAATCGCAAATATGCTGTTAAAATCGTATTTATTTGACCCAAAAAAGCCTTGTTTTCGGGCCTGGGGAGAGAAAATTCGGCGAAGAGCGAAAAATAATCAAATTTTATGTTTTTCGGGGTTGTGATTTTAGGATGCTTCACGTACAATTCGCGCCCTGTTTTTTGAATTGAAGCGTCATTGGACGCAGAGCGGAGTTAACTATGTACGCGGTTTTCCAAAGTGGCGGTAAACAACACCGTGTGGCCGAAGGCCAAACCGTTCGTCTTGAAAAGATCGAAGTAGCCCCAGGCGAAACGGTTGAATTTGACAAAGTTTTAATGGTAAGCAACGGTGACGATGTAAAAATCGGCACACCTGTCGTTGCTGGTGGTAAGGTGACTGCAGAGGTGGTTACACACGGTCGTGGCGATAAAGTAAAAATCGTCAAGTTCCGTCGTCGTAAGCATTCTCGCAAACAAGCGGGTCACCGTCAGTGGTTCACAGAAGTGAAAATCACTGGTATCAACGCATAATAGGAGCACGAACACATGGCACACAAAAAAGCTGGTGGTAGTACCAAAAACGGTCGTGATTCAGAGAGTAAACGCCTAGGTGTTAAGCGCTTTGGTGGCGAATCTGTTCTTGCTGGTAACATCATTGTTCGTCAACGTGGTACTCGTTTCCACGCTGGTGACAACATGGGTATCGGTAAAGACCACACGTTGTTTGCACTAAAAGACGGTAAAGTTCAGTTCGACGTTAAAGGGCCGAAGAACCGTAAATATGTAAGCATCGTAGCTGAGTAAGCGCGAAAGCTTCTCGCCGAACAGGCTTAGAAAAACCCCGCGCAAGCGGGGTTTTTTTTTGAATACCTGAGTAAGCGGGAAAGGGTGATCACATGGCTCAGCAGCGAGGCATTCTGATCACTTTTAGTGAGCCTGTCGAACTTATGTTCAATGGTGTAAACTAACACAATATATACAGTCGATAATTGCGACTCGGAGTGATAAATGAAATTTGTTGATGAAGCTGAAATTCGTGTTGAAGCCGGAGACGGTGGTAACGGCGTAATAGGCTTTAGACGAGAAAAATATATCCCTAAAGGCGGACCAGACGGCGGGGATGGTGGAGATGGTGGCTCGGTTTATTTGCAAGCCGATGAAAACCTCAACACACTCATCGATTATCGCTTCGAGCGTTTCCATCGCGCACAGAGAGGGCAGAATGGTCAGGGCAGTGACTGTACTGGTCGCGGCGGCGAAGACTTAACATTAAGTGTACCTGTTGGTACCCGTGCTACCGATGTAGAAACTGCTGAGGTTTTGGGCGATCTCACCAAACACGGTCAGCGCCTGAAAGTAGCACAAGGTGGTTTTCACGGTCTCGGTAATGCGCGCTTTAAAAGTAGTACTAACCGTGCGCCTCGGCAGAAAACCGATGGTACGCCCGGGGAAATACGCAACTTAAAACTCGAATTGATGTTGTTAGCTGATGTTGGCTTGCTTGGTATGCCAAATGCCGGTAAATCCACCTTCATTCGCTCTGTATCAGCGGCTAAACCCAAAGTGGCAGATTATCCCTTTACTACCCTGGTGCCTAACCTGGGTGTGGTACGGCAAGATGCTCAGCGCAGCTTCGTCATTGCTGATATTCCGGGGCTAATTGAAGGGGCTGCAGAAGGCGCAGGTTTAGGCATTCGGTTTTTGAAACATCTCGAACGCTGTCGGGTATTGTTGCATTTGGTTGATTTATTGCCAGCTGATCAAAGCGATCCGGCTGAAAATGCAAAGAAAATTATTTCTGAATTGGAAAAGTACAGCCCTAAACTGGCTGCTAAACCCCGCTGGCTTGTCTTCAATAAGGTTGATTTGCTGCTTGAAGAAGAAGCGGACGCACTGGTTAAAAGTATCGTTGAGCAATTGGAATGGGACGGACCTGTCTATCAAATATCGGCGTTCCAGAAATTAAACACAGCTCCCCTGTGTCATGACATCATGAACTTCATCGAAACCCTGCCTACCGAAATCGCTTCGGAAGAAGAAAAAGACGATGTCGAATTCAAGTGGGACACTTACCACAAAGAAGCCATTGAGTACGACGGCGATGAATTTGATGACGACGATGATGATGACGAGTGGGATGATCATCCTAACGTTGTGTACACAAAAGAATAAAGCCCCGAGTAGTCAGTAAGGTAGCAGAGTGAAAATTGCAATGATAGCCGCCATGGCAAATAATCGTGTCATTGGTGCTGATAACGACATGCCGTGGCATCTTCCTGCCGATTTAAAGCACTTTAAAGCTGTGACCCTGGGTAAACCAGTGATTATGGGCAGGCGAACATATGCATCAATTGGCAGGCTACTTCCCGAGCGACCCAATATCATTATTACCCGTCAACAAACCCATGACTTACCCGAACAGGCTTACGTAGTAGCGTCTCCTGAAGAAGCACTGGAAATAGCATCGGGAATGGTGAATGACAGCAGTGATGAAGTAATGATCATTGGTGGCGGTACAATTTACGCTGCCTTTCTACCCCGGGCGGATGTGCTGTATCTGACTCACATTGATTTAAACGTAGAGGGCGATACTCAGTTCCCTGATTACCAGGCCGAAAGCAAATGGGAATGTGTATGGACATCTTCTCACGAAGAAGACGAGAAGAACCCACATAAGTACAGATTCGAAAAACTGCTTAGAAAATAGGCCAAACAAAAAAGCCATGTTCAAAAACATGGCTTTTAGTATCTGTGGAAAAGTGCTTATTCGCCCATTTGGTCGAACATGCTTTCCAGTGTTAACCCCTGATGGCCAAGCATATCTTTTAGGCGTCGTAGCGCTTCAACCTGGATTTGGCGAACTCGCTCCCTGGTGAGTCCAATTTCTGCACCAACGTCTTCCAGTGTGGATGGCTCATAACCCAACAACCCAAACCGTCTGGCTAACACTTCACGTTGCTTTGGGTTTAACTCTTCAAGCCACTTCACAATGTTAGCTTTCATGTCGCTGTCCTGAAGATTATCTTCAGGGCTGTAGTCATTGCTATCCGAAAGAATATCCAGCAGCGCTTTGTCGTTCTCACCACCAATGGGGGTGTCTACCGAAGTGATGCGTTCGTTCAGCCTAAGCATTCGGCTCACTTCACTTACTGGCTTGTCCAGTTCTGCTGCTATTTCTTCAGCAGTAGGCTCGTGATCGAGCTTTTGTGAAAGCTCTCGTGCGCATCGCAAATAAACATTAAGTTCTTTGACTACGTGAATAGGCAAACGAATGGTACGGGTTTGATTCATAATAGCCCGTTCTATGGTTTGTCTAATCCACCAGGTAGCATAGGTTGAAAAGCGGAATCCTCGTTCAGGGTCAAACTTTTCCACTGCGCGAATAAGGCCAAGGTTGCCTTCTTCGATGAGGTCGAGCAGTGCCAGCCCACGATTGTTATAGCGACGGGCAATTTTTACCACGAGTCTCAGATTAGACACGATCATTCGTTTTCGGGAGGGTTCACAGCCCTTTAGTGCTCGCCGCGCGAAATACACTTCCTCTTCTGCTGAAAGCAGAGGGGAAAAGCCAATTTCGCCGAGATAAAGTTGGGTGGCGTCCAGGTTTTTAGGATGATCTTCCTGAGTGAGTACAGCATCATCTGCGGCCTCATCAAGGGTTTCGGTTAAAACTTCACCAGCTTTCATGCTCACTGGCATATTTATCTCATCTTGATGAGACGGACTTTCGATTACAGCGGCTTTTTGTTGACCCACGACTGCATCTCCTGCGTTGTTGGTTACCCTGCGATGTTCTCCTAAACAACTTTATTATTATTATTTATTATTATTATTTTTTGGCAGATACCGAAGCGGATCTAACGATTTACCGCGGTATCTCACTTCAAAATGAAGCTTAACAGTGTCGGCACCACTATCTCCCATAGTGGCTATTTGCTCGCCGCCTGATACCCATTGTTGTTCTTCGACCCTAAAGTCAGCGTTGTGTGCGTATGCACTGAGTAACGCATCGGTATGCTTGATAATTATCAGATTACCGTAGCCTCGAAGAGCGTTACCAACATAAACAACTTTACCATCGGCAGCAGCAAAAACAGGTGAGCCTCTTTGGGCGCTTATATCTATACCTTTGTTGCCGGATTCACTATTATTAAATGTTGCAATTATGTTACCAACTGCTGGCCAGTGCCACTGTGACACTTTTTCTGCAAAGCTCTTTCGTGTCACCTTTTTGGCGTTTTGCGTCAAAGGTTTGACGGTCGTAACTTCTTGGTTGTTAACATTAATTTCACGTTTATCGTACGCTTGGTCAGGGGGGGGGTCAACACTCCTTTCGTCGTATATTGGTGTGGTCGTACCAGTTTTTTCTTGCACTTTTGGATAATACTTTTTTTTAACATTTGGCTCTTTATCAACCATTTTTATGGCTGTAAGTTGAAGAGTTTGACCTGGGAAAATCGCGTAAGGCGCTGAAAGGTTGTTATAATTTGCTATGTCCCTATAGTCATTGCCAGTGTACCAAGCGATAGCAAAAAGGGTATCGCCCTTTTTTACTACGTAGGTATCACTTACAAAGCCCGAATCATTTTTTTGTGGTTGGCTATTTAACAAAGTCACTGGGGCAGGCCCACTTCTGGTGCTGCAAGCCGTCAAATTTATGACGGAAATCACTAATGTGAGGAGTATGTACCTATGCTTCCCCAGCATAATTATCCGTGTCTAAGTGCAAAATAGGCAATAACTGCAAGTGCCACAGTAACCCAACCGAGGATCTCAACATACTCCCTTAGCTTCGCTTCCATGGCTGCACCTCCCCATCGCATGAGGGCCGCCACTAAGAAAAAACGCGCTCCACGACCTATGGCAGACGCAATAACGAAGGGAACAAAGGCCATACTCAACATGCCAGCACTGATCGTAAAAACTTTATAGGGAATGGGAGAAAAGCCTGCGAGAAACACTATCCATACGCCGTATTGCTCAAACCAACCTACGGTTGTGTCTAACTTTTGCTCGTAACCGGCAGAGATGACAAGAGGTTCTATCCAAACCTCAAAAGCAAAATAACCGAGGGCAAAGCCTGCTATACCCCCCAGTACTGAAGCTATAGTCGTCAGAAATGCGAAAAACCAGGCCTTTTGCGGTTGTGACATAGACATGGGGGCTAACATAACATCAGGAGGAATTGGAAAGAACATCGATTCTGCGAAGCTTAAACCGGCGAGATAGCGACTAGCGTGCCTGTGTCTTGCCCATCGAAGTGCCATATCATAACAAGGTTGAAATAGCTTCACTGAAGTTCTCCGGCTACAAGGGGGACAAAGCGCACCGCTTCGATGGTTTCCGATTGTAGTTCGCCATCAATATTGTCTACACAGAGTAAATTTTGCTGGTCACTGCCCACGGGAATAATCAGTCGACCGCCTTCATTGAGCTGATCGCATAAATCCTGCGGTAAGGAGGTTGCAGCTGCGGTGACAAGAATTGCATCGTAACGCCCTTTGCTGGGCCAGCCTTTCCATCCATCGCCGTGTTTCATAGAGATGTTGTGAAGATTCAGGTGATTCATTCTGCGCTTAGCCTGAAACTGTAACGACTTGATTCGTTCAACTGAGTAAACGTGTTCAAATAACTGTGCTAGAACCGCGGTTTGATAACCCGAGCCGGTACCAATCTCAAGTACCTTCTGTGGCTTGTTTGGCGCTTTAAGCAATAACTCAGTCATCTTTGCCACGATATATGGCTGTGAGATAGTTTGTCCTTGCCCAATAGGCAGGGCTGTATTTTGATATGCCTTGTGCTTTAGTGCGTCGGGCAGAAATAAATCTCTTGGTGTTGCCGCAATGGCAGTCAGCACGTTTTGATCTCTGACGCCCTCGCTAAATAGCAACTCAGCGAGCATTTCACCTTTTCTTGTTGTTCTCATTGTAGTGGTGTGTTCCTGTCTGCGGTTTAATTAATATCTTTGTTCATCCAGTCTTCCATCTCGGCAAGACTGTTATGGGCTGTCATATCTACGCTCAAGGGTGTTACGGAACAAAAACCATTGGCAACAGCGTGAAAATCGGTACCCGGGCCAGCGTCCTGCTCAGCGCCTGCCGGGCCATACCAGTATATTTCCCGGCCAAATGCGTCGGTAGATTTAACCATTGCTTCTGCTCTGTGTCTTCTGCCCTGACGTGTTACTTTTATACCAGCGAGTTGATCGAAGGGGATATCGGGAACATTAATGTTGAGTATTTGATTCGACGGCAAGGGGTGAGCTTGTAATTTATCTATGATTTGCAGCACCACTTTAGCGGCGGTGTCAAAGTGCTTACCATTATGGCTCGCCAGGGACACCGCAATCGCCGGTAAACCCATATAACGTCCCTCGGTCGCGGCGGCCACGGTACCAGAGTATATGACATCATCACCGAGGTTTGGTCCATGGTTAATTCCGGACACCACTAATTCGGGGTCATCGTCCAAAAAACAATTCACCCCAAGATGAACACAGTCCGATGGTGTGCCATTCACTGAGTAGAATCCGTTGTCGAGTTGCTGAATGCGAAGTGGGTCGTGAAGCGATAACGCATTACTGGCGCCACTGCAATTGCGATCAGGTGCAATTACCGTTACATCATGCTTTTCCGACAGGGTTTTGAACAATACGTTTATGCCCTTTGCAAACACGCTGTCATCGTTACTCAATAAAATTCGCATTAGCTATCCTTTATGGTTTGGGTTACCGCGAAGTCACAAAAGCAATTAAAAATCTATACATTCCCTGAGCACAGTGGTGGCATAGCACCCCGAAGGCAAACTAAATTCAACCTTCACTGTATCACCCCTATGTTGCCATTCAAGTTGCTGAGGCCAAATTTTCACTGGCCGGCGTTCCTGTCTAAGCCCGGCATCCTGTAAATAGTCACAGACCTTTGGGGCGGTGTTGGCAACTGACATTTCCAGAGCAAGGGCATCATCAAGGCAGGGTGGTTTGCCCTTCCCCCATAATGCGGCTGTGGGAGCCAGGTCTTGTTGTGCATAGCGGGCTGGTAAATCGTCACTTAAATCGTTAATGAAAAAGCTATTTGAGCCGTTTAGCATAAGTGCATCGCCTGCAAGCAAAACGTTGAGCTGACCGTTGGTAATGCGCTGACTGATAATTTCATTAAACAACCAACTGCGTAGTGCAGACATAGCCATATTGCGCTTATTGCGATTGCGAATAACTTCGCCGTTTAGCATTTTCTCTGCCAGTTGCAAATTGCCACCTTCCTGGCGCTGTCCGTTTTCGTCAACACGAACAGTGCCAAAGCGTTGCTCACCAAAATAATTGGGGACACCATCAACAGCAGCGCGATTGAGGTTTTTAATCAGGGTCTCAGGGTCTGATACCTGCTTTAAGGTAATCGCAAACCGGTTTCCTCGCAGTTGCCCTGTACGCAGCTTTTTATTGTGTCGATGTTGGCTGAGGATTTTTACGCCGTCACAATTAAATGAGGAAAAGTCAAAGTCTGTCTTGCCAGGCGCATGTATTCCAAACCATTGTTGGGTAACAGCGTATTTGTCTTTGCGACCAGCGTAGGTCACTTGCCGCAGTGGCAACCCTGTGTATTTAGCAAGTTGCTCTGCAACCCAGGCTGTGTTGGCAAGCGTCTTTTCTACCCAAAGGTACTGATGTTCACCTTCCCCGCAAGGCGCATAGCCCAGTTCTTCGGTTACCTTAAAGTCTTCGGGTTCCTGCTTTAAAATGCCTGATGGACGGCTATTATCATCATCGGCATGGCGCCAGTTTGATGTTGAGAGCATTAAGACGCTACCCTGTTGATGAGAACGACGGCGTGTGCTGCTATGCCTTCCTTGCGACCTGTGTAGCCTAGTTTTTCTGTGGTTGTGGCTTTCACATTAACTGCACTTATATCACATTGGCAGTCTTCAGCCAGAAGCGTGCGCATCGTGGCGATGTGCGGGGCCATTTTGGGCGCTTGGGCAACTATCGTCATGTCAGCATTACCAAGAATATAACCCTCTTTTTTCAATAGGCCGACTACATGACGAAGCAAGCCCCGGCTATCGGCGCCAGAGAATTCGTCGTCTGTATCGGGGAAGTGCTTGCCAATATCACCCATGGCCGCCGCGCCTAGTAGCGCGTCACACAATGCGTGGATCAACACGTCCCCATCTGAGTGTGCTAACAAGCCTTGTTCATAGTCAATACTAACACCGCCTACAACTATTGGGCCTTGTCCACCAAATTTATGAACATCGAAACCGTGCCCTATTCGCATTGCTTACCTCTGTTTGGTTAACTGCTGAAAATAAAATGCTGCCAATGGCATATCAGCAGGGTGAGTAATTTTAATGTTCGCCGGATTACTGTTAATTAAAGCCACGGCATACCCGGCAGCCTCCATGGCAGAAGCTTCGTCGGTTATTGTCACTTTCTTGTGGAAGCCTTGTAGCAGTGCCGCTTTTAACTCTCCCGCCTTAAACAATTGTGGCGTGAGTGCATGCCAGAGATTTTCTCTGCATTCCGTATGGGATATCTCGCTGGAGCCGTCAACGGCGCGTTTCATGGTGTCTCTCACCGGCGTTGCCAGGATCCCGCCGGCTACATCAGTTCTTTCTCGCACTGCGAGCAGGTTATCTATATCACTGTGGCTGACACAGGGGCGAGCCGCATCGTGCACCATAACCCAGTTTTCCGCTGGCAGCGTACTCACACCGGCTAACACAGAATCTGCGCGGCTATCGCCGCCATGAACAACCTTGAGCCAGGATGCATTTGCAACATCAAGAGAATGGAAATACGGGTCGTCCGGGCTAATCGCCACCACTACGCTATCCACTGCAGGATGGTCGTGAAGGGTGTACAGGGTATGTTCCAGTATGGTTTTCCCCGCAAGGGTAAGATATTGCTTAGGTCTGTCTGCTTGCATGCGGCTGCCAATACCTGCTGCCGGTACTACAGCAACAACGGGTTGTTTTAGCATAACTATTATTCGTTTTCTGCAGGAAGAATGCGATAAAAGGTCTCGCCTTTTTTAATCAGACCCAGTTCGTTTCGCGCGCGTTCTTCGATAGATTCCAGGCCGATTTTTAAGTCGTTAATATCGGCCTTTAACAAGTCATTCCGCTGGAGAAGGTTGGCATTTTGCAAAGATTGCTGCTCTACCTCACCTTCAAGCTGGAGATAATCGGGGATGGAATTTTTACCAAACCACAAACGATACTGGAGTAAACCCAGCAACACGACCAGTACGAGAGTAACCCATTTTTCCTGCCACACAGTTTTTACCTGTTATTCTGCCTGTTTGTTATTATGCCCACTCTACGCGCGGTGGTCTACCGGCCGCAGGGTCTTTTCATCGGGACTGTCTGTAAACTCCATTATAGCGAGTTTTTTAACACCTGTTCAGCAAGCGAAAGCCCCATGGTTGCATTGCATCTGCCACATATGGCGATCTGGCTGATCTTTCTTGCTCAGCGTCGCTATAAACCATCATAGTTTACACAATTTTGCAGCCTGTTTAGCGACTTCACTTGCTATTTAAGCATGTCTGGTGCAACGTGCGATCAAACGTTAACCAATCAGGTAAATTCCAGCGAACTAATTGAAGAAGGTGTCAATGCTAAGTCACGACAATCTCAACACATTACCGTCTATCCGTCAGCGGATACGCGACCATTATCGCATCGATGAGTCTACTGCTATCGATCAGATCCTCCCCATTGCTGAAGTCAATCCTCGTGCTCGAAGTCGGGCCTGGGAGCGCGCCCGCAAGATGGTATTACAAATAAGGCGGGAACAGGAAGGTCATGGGGGCGTTGATGCCTTACTTAATGAGTACTCCCTGTCTACTGCTGAAGGCGTAGTGTTAATGTGTCTTGCGGAAGCCTTGCTGAGAGTGCCAGACAAAGCCACGCAGGATGAGCTGATCCGCGATAAACTGTCAAAAGGTCAGTGGACGCCGCATTTGGGTAACTCTGACTCCATGTTTGTGAATGCGTCAGCCTGGGGTTTGTTGCTTACAGGCAACATGATTAATTATGCTGATAAGCGCCGCAAAGAGCAGTTCGGGTTGCTGAAACAAACATTGGGGCGCTTGGGTGAGCCGGTTATTCGCCGGGCTATGAATATTGCTATGCGCGTAATGGGTCGTCAGTTTGTTATGGGCGAGACCATTGACGATGCTGTAGAGCGAGCCAAAGAAAAAGAGAAAAAGGGCTACGTCTATTCATATGACATGCTGGGTGAGGGTGCCCGCACAATGAAAGACGCTGGCCGCTATTACGATTCTTACAAGAATGCAATTCACGTGATCGGCAAGGCGGCCGGGGGCAGGGGTCCAAAGCGTTCTCCGGGAATTTCAGTGAAGTTATCGGCCATACATCCCCGTTATGAGTTTTTGCATGCCAAACGAGTCATGGAAGAAATTCCTCCTAAACTAAAAGCGCTGTGTATGTTGGCCAAAGAGTACGACATAGGCTTGACGGTAGATGCCGAGGAAGCTGATCGGCTCGATATTTCTCTTGATGTAATTGAGGCTGTTTTCCGCGATCCAGACTTAAATGGCTGGACCGGCTTTGGTTTGGCTGTACAGGCTTATCAAAAGCGCAGTATTCACGTCATCGAGTGGTTGCGAACACTCACCCTTGACGTTGGTCGTTCTATGATGGTGCGATTGGTAAAAGGGGCGTATTGGGATACGGAAATTAAGCTTACTCAACAATCTGGTGTAGACGGTTTCCCGGTATTTACACGCAAATCATCGACAGATGTATCTTATCACGCCTGCGCAAACCGTTTGCTCGATTACAGAGATACCATTTACCCTCAATTTGCCACTCACAACGCTTACTCGGCTTCGGTCATTATTGAGCTAGCCGGTGAAGACAAAGATGGTTTTGAATTTCAGTGTCTCCACGGCATGGGGGACACGCTGTATGATCAGGTTGTCACTGAAGAAAAAATACAATGTCGGGTTTACGCGCCAGTGGGCGAACACGAAGATTTGCTGGCTTATTTAGTTCGGCGATTATTGGAAAATGGCGCTAACTCTTCTTTTGTGAATGCCATCGTCGACGATGAAAAACCGGTTGAATCGCTGCTTGAAGATCCTGTTGAAAAGACTCAGCGTCTGAAGGTGCGCTATAACAAGCAAATTAGTGCTCCAAGGGATTTATATGCGCCGGAGCGTGATAACTCCAGGGGCTTGGACCTGACTGACGTCAATGCAGTGAATGCATTACAGCATGAACTCGCACGCTGGAAAGATACATATACTATAGCGGGTGATGCTTTGCCCCAGGGTAGCGCCGCGGTAAACAATCCAGCCAATCTTCAGGATGTAGTGGGTTATCACCATTATGCCAACCCGGAAGATATGACAGCGGCACTGAATACTGCTCACGATGGCTTTTCGGCTTGGTCGAAGCGTTCTGTGGATGAACGGGCAGAGATTCTCGAACGCACCGCCTACGCCTTGGAACGACATATGGGCGAGCTTATTGCCATCTGTATTCGCGAAGCCGGAAAAGTAACACAGGATAGCATTGATGAAGTAAGAGAAGCGGTCGACTTCTGCCGCTACTATGCCGTTCGTGCTCGCGAGCTGGATGAAGATCAACGGTTCAGACCTCGTGGTGTTGTACTTTGTATCAGTCCTTGGAATTTTCCCTTAGCCATCTTTATGGGGCAGGTGGCAGCTGCGCTGGTTACCGGAAACACCGTGGTTGCAAAACCGGCTGAACAGACCAGTATTATTGCTAAGCGAGCGGTAGAAATTATGCACACTGTTGGCTTACCGGAAGACGCGCTGCAACTTATCATTGCGCCGGGTAAGCACGTCGGCAGTACGTTACTGCCTGACGAACGTATTAAAGCTGTCATGTTTACCGGGTCGACACAAACAGGTACATTGATTTCGCAATTATTGGCAGAGCGAGGCGGTGAACAGGTGCCCCTTATTGCCGAAACCGGTGGGCAAAACTGTATGATTGTCGACTCTACGGCCTTACCCGAACAGGTCGTTGATGACGTCATTCATTCCGGCTTCCAAAGCGCCGGCCAACGCTGTTCTGCGCTGCGTGTGCTTTTCGTTCAAGAAGATATTGCCGACGATCTCATCGACATGCTCACAGGGGCAATGAAGGAGCTGGCGTTGGGCGATCCGGCCTTGCTGAGTACTGATGTGGGCCCAGTGATCGATGAGAAAGCCTTCAACAGTTTAAAAGAACACGAAGAGTACATGAAGAGTCATGGAACCTTGTTACACCGTGTTGAGGTTCCGGAACAATACAAAAATGGCTATTTCTTCTCGCCAACGCTCTATGAAATTAGCGACATCAACGTATTGAAGCGGGAAGTCTTTGGTCCGGTCGTTCATGTTGTTCGCTTCCATGGTAAAAATCTCGATGCAGTCATAGACCAAATTAACGGTACGGGCTTCGGTTTAACCATGGGTGTACATTCGCGCATTGAAGAGCGGGCCAACGAACTTGCGGGCAAAAGCCGGGCTGGTAACGTTTATATTAATCGCAATATGATTGGCGCTATTGTTGGCGTGCAACCTTTTGGTGGACGCGGGTTATCTGGCACCGGTCCTAAAGCCGGCGGACCAAACTATTTGCGTCGTTTAATGCAGGAGCGAGCCACACCAAAACCGTCACAAGTAGACGATTTGGATAATCTGGACGCAGCCTTAAGTGGTGAAAAGCAAGACAGGGAAGCCGCTATTCGGTTAATGGACAAAGGCGTGAGTGTGGAGTCAATTTGGCGTCATACACCATTAAACGACCGTATTTCTATGGTTCGCCAATTGTTGGCTAAACTGGCAAAAGAAGACATCGTTGACGAATTGGCTGACGATTTAAATCGCACCCTTGCTACTTCAAGACAGCAGTTAACCAGTGTGGAACGCAGACTGGCTAAACCTAAACAGTTGCCCGGGCCCACGGGCGAGTCGAACAAGTTATATCTTGAACCCCGTGGCGTGCTGGTTTGCTTTGCTGACAAAGGGGTAACCTTTGAATACTGGACTTTGTCTATTGTTACTGCACTGGCGACTGGAAATGTGGTGGTGTCGGTAGTTTCCGACCTGTTCTATGAAGAGGCGCTGGCTTTTCAGAAGAACTTCAATAAAACGGGTGCGGCGGAAGGTGTGTTTCAGGTAGCGAGATTGAGTCACCTCAATGACCTGCTTATGCATGAGCATCTTGCCGGTGTTGTGGTCGATTCAAATACGGAAAGAACCGCTCAGATCACCGCCATGTTGTCTTCTCGTGAAGGAGCAATCCTGCCGGTGATTACCGCTGAATACAACGACAACCTTATTCAGCGCCTGGTAACAGAAAAGACAATCAGTATTGATACAACCGCTTCAGGTGGCAACACGTCACTGATGACATTAGTTGAAGACGACGAGTAGTGGTAAGCAAAATAACCCGGCACACCCAGTGTGACGGGTTATTTTATATAAAGAGTCTGTTCAAATAATCTTTAAGAGTGTGAAAATCTACATCCACTCATCATTGCGCCTGCGCTTACGAGGCAGGAAAGTGAGAATAACGCCAAGTAGAACGCCGCTTCCAGCCACGATACCACCCCAGGTAAACCACTTGATCATCTCGTCTTTACTCTGAGCATCCAGTTGTTCAGCCAGATTTTTAATTTCCCGCTCCTGTACACCAGTACTTTTTTTCAGCGACGTCAATTCTTGCTGAGCAGTGCTTAGTTGTTGTTTTAAGCGAGCATTCTCTGATTGCAATCCTTGTACACTCGCTTCACTATCGGCTAGTCTTTGAGTTAGAAGGGGGAGCTGCTCAGCTCGGGACATAGTATCGCTAACAAAGCGGGATTCAACCCAGCCGGTGCGATCTTCACTGTCTTTTACCTGAGTAAATTCCGCGTCTGCATCGGTATCCAATACGGTAATTGGCGATCCCGCCCCAATAGAGCCGAGGATGCGGTAATTTCTGCCCGGACCTGTGTGGAGGAAGACGAAGAGGTCGTCGCGGATATAATTTTCTGAAGATGCGTTTAGCTGCAATGACTCTTCAATGGAGTCTTGCTGGCCAAAAGCGTGAAAAGATAGACAAATCAGTGTGATTGTCAGCCACTTTCGTAACATAATGCGTCCGTTATCGTGATAAAAACTCTGTGATGGTATGGGCTGCTTACCAGAAAGGCAAGTGCACGCTTGCGGCTTCGACCTGAATCATAGCCGACAGTTCCCAATAGATAGAGAAAAACTGAGGATATCAATGCGGGTCCATTGCTAAAAAACGTAGACAAAGGTATTGTGTTATCCATACTTTCTTATCATTTTCCACGGATTCTATGTCGGAAATTGAAATAAAATTTGTCTCCCGTGAACGTCCTCTTGCGCCGTTTATCGCCAGTGTACTGCCTGCCATAGAAAAAGCTGGTTACCAGATAAACAAAGAACCCGAAGTGCGTTTACAAAACGATTACTACGATACGCCGGAACACCATTTTCAAAAAGAAAAGATGGGCTTTCGCGTGCGCGGGTGTAATGGGTTTTTTGAACAAACCATGAAAACTCACGGCAAAGTCAGTGGGGGGTTACATCAGCGGGCGGAACACAATGTTGATTTAGCAAATCCAGAACCGGATCTCACTTTGTTTGATAAAGGGGTATGGCCATCGGGTTGGCGGGTTGAAGAGGTTAATAATGCATTGGAACGGCAATTTAGTACCCACTTTGTTCGCACCGCGTTTAATATCACCCTGCAAAACGCTTCTGTGGAAGTGGTGGTCGACGAGGGCGAGGCTACTACGGGGAAAAACAGTTCTCCTATTCGCGAAGTGGAATTGGAGCTTAAAGCGGGCAATGTAGATGCCTTGTTTGCACTGGCAAATATTATTGCCAGTCACATGCAAGTAAGGTTAAGTGACGTCTCTAAGGCCGCACAGGGATATCAGTTACTCAGCGGTATTTCCCCCACTGTTGTGCCGCTGGCTGCTTATTTGCCATTGGAAACACAGCAGACCACTGAAGCTGCGTTTTGCAAAGCTGTACAACAAGCATTGTCGCACTGGCAAAAACACGAACATTTGTTTTATGAAACAGGGTCAGTAAAGGTACTTGCTGAGATAGTCAAAAGCGCCCGATTACTAATGCAAACTGTGTCACTGTATTTACCCGTCTTACAATGTCCACAGCTGTTGACCGTGCACCAGTTATTGATGAATTACATGCAGGAGTGGCTGTGGCAGGACGACTTACAAGCTTTGCGCTATTTGTTATCTAAAAAAAGTTTGTTCAACAAGTGTCTGAATAAGTATCCCGCATTAATTAGCTATTTGCAGGGCCGAAAGGCCGGTCTGATCCACGCCCATGACCCAGAAGCGCTGTTCTTCAGTGCACAAAGCAATGGTCTGAAGTTAGCACTGGCAGAGATAATTGCCTTAAAGCCCTGGCGTGAACATTCAAAGGCCTATGACGTTCCCGTAATGGAACACGCCCAAGGCTGGCTGTCTCAGGGGTGGCAAACCGTTCAGCAAACACTCCCGAAAAGCCGCAATATGACACCAGAAAACTATATATCTATTGAAGTTTTACTGCGCCAAACACTTTGGAACGGCTTTTTGTTAGCGGGTTTGTTCGACGAGGAGCGACACCATTTTCGCGCCCCGTGGCTGGATATCTTGACGGGTATTGATGAAATGAAAGCACTACTCATGCTGCGGGCCATGGCCAGCGAGTCCGAGCTGGATGATATTGATGAGGTGCTTGTGTGGGTAGAAGATAAACTCATTAGCTTGATGCGTGTTATGGAACGAACCCGCCAAGCGGGAATGCAGGGCGATATATACTGGTGACACCAGACACTATCCAACTTCACAAGGAAAAGGAGTAAAGGGCAAATGTTGCATCGCTACACACTGGCTGTTCTTGCTGCGTGTTATTGTTTTTTGCTGATCACCAGCATCGTGGAGCGAAAGCGTATTATTGCTGTTCGGTGGGTGTGGGCTGCGTTGTTCTGCTGGCCATTTATTTTAGTCGACGAAGTTATACGCGCCTTTGACATGGAGTTGGGCGCTTTAACCGGAATGACAGTGTTCGTCCCTTTACTTTGCCTCTCTTTTCTCTATCGCTGTGTCAAAAACATGGTTATTGATAACCCTCCGGCATCTAAGTTGTTACTCTGGATACCAGTAGGTTTGGCCATTATCAGTCAGATACCTGTGTTATTTATTGCCAAAACCGAACGTTCAACCTGGCTTAGTAAATCGCCAGTTGGTCACCCAATTGATAACTGGAATATTTATCTGGTATATATGATCACAGGGTTCGGTATGTTGATCCTCAGTATTCTGATTACAGAATTGGTGCAAAACTACCATCGCCACTTGTCCAGTCAGGTAGTGGACGTGCATGCGCACAAGTTGCGTTGGGTGGGCGGCGCTATGGGCATAACTGCCGGGCTTTCTTTTTGCTGTATTTTGCTTACCACAGGTGGCGCGTTTGGTTTTATAAATCTGATTTTCTGGCAACCATTGTATACCGTGCTTTTTGCCGTAGCTATGTTGCAGGTATTCATTGCTCTAATCAGGCCTCAGAATGTGTCACCATCACCGCTGGATTACGAGCGTCTTGATGAGCTTAAAGCCGAGCCTGGTGTAATGCGTGAAGTATTGCAGCGAGCAGAGCGGACAATGGTAGCAAAAAAGGCTTATGATTTACCTGGCCTCACGTTAAAACGCTTTGCCTTAGATTCCGGCGTCGATCCTACCGTTCTCATTATTGCATTGCGTCTGCTGGAGAAAAAAGATTTCCGGCAGTTTGTTTATAGCTACCGGCCAGAGAGGTGTTAATAAGCCTGCTGGTTAAACCTTACTTATGTCAGGCAAACTGACGCTGCAATAATGCGTGGGTAAACGAGGTTCTCAGGTAAAATCCCCGCGGTCTTGTTTTAATTTTCTCTCCATTCGGGCCCAGTGCATCGGTGAGTACCTGCCCACTGGCTGCTTTTGGGCGAATGTGTAACGCCTCGCCCAAGCGTGCCGTTATTGCTTCAGATCTCCCAAGTGTGATTAATTCCGTAAGCTCTTCCCAGTCCTTTCTCAGCAACCCGTCTTCTTCTTGGTTGGGGTGCCAATAAAATGCAGTGGCAACGCGTCTTTGCGACAGAGGTATTTGACGGTCTCCTTCCAGTGGAACCCAAAGTACCCGTTGTAATTTGTTTCTCACATTCGATGTTTCCCACGTTACACCTGGTTGATTAATAAGCGGAGCAAAACAAACATAGGTAGTTTCCAGTGGTGAAAAGTGTTTGTCGATTGGAATAGTTTTAAGTTCAATACCAAGCTCGGGGAAATCCTGTTGTGGTTTGGAACCTGCTGTTGCGCCTAACCATTTTTCAATGAGCATGCCCGGCCAACCCTTGTGGCGCTTGAGGTTTTCTGGTGCTACCACGCCTGCCATACGGGCGAGTTCGCCCAAAGAAAGCCCGGCAATTTGATGGCTTCGTTGTAATAATTCCCCCGCGTCTGCAGGTGGTTGAGTTGGCGGTTGCAAAGAGTAGCTCCAGTTAATATCCGGCGAATGTGTATTAATGCTTTGAAAGGGCTATAGTTTATGGAAGAATGCAGAAATAGAAAAGTTTATCGTGCCCGGGAGTCTATGTGATAGATGCCGACGGATTCCGTGCGAATGTGGGCATAGTGATTTGCAACAAAATGGGTCAGGTGTTTTGGGCAAGACGTTATGGTCAACATTCATGGCAGTTTCCACAAGGCGGAATTGATGAAGGGGAAACTGCAGAACAAGCTATGTACAGGGAGTTGCACGAAGAAGTAGGGTTAACAAAGAAGGATGTAACCATCCTGGGTGTTACCCGCAACTGGTTGCGATACAAACTGCCCAAGCGGCTAATACGCCAGGGGAGTTCTCCGGTGTGCATAGGACAAAAGCAAAAGTGGTTTTTACTTCAGCTTGACTGTCAGGAGAAAGATGTCGACGTGCTAAAAAGCGGACATCCGGAATTTGATGACTGGCGGTGGGTGAGTTACTGGTACCCAATCCGCAATGTTGTGTCTTTTAAACGCGATGTTTATCGCAAAGTGATGAAAGAATTTGCAGGCGTAGCAATGCCGGCGGGCCAACGACCACAATCCACAGGTTCCGCTAAGCGTAACCGCAAACGCAGACGCAACGGGTAATACTCAGGGAGACTGTCAGGTGGCCGAAACCGGGAATATCCTTACCACATTAAAACGCATAGTTCAGGAGATGAACCAGATCCCAGAATTGGATCAGGCGCTTTTTCGCGTGGCGAGCCGGGTTAAGCAAGCCATGGAAGTGGACTCCTGTTCTATTTATCTCACTGACGGGGAAAACCAGGTTTTTGTCTTAAAGGCCACAGATGGTTTGCACCCTGATGCTGTTGAGGTAGTACGAATCGGCTTTTCCGAAGGGTTGATTGGCCTGGTTGGTCAAAGGGAAGAGCCGCTCAATATTGAAAACGCCCACAAACACCCCCGATTTAAACACTACCCGGAAGTAAGGGAAGAGAGCTACAACGCATTTCTCGGAACGCCCATTATTCATCAGCGCCGCGTATTAGGCGTGATCACCATGCAACAGCAGGCCATGCGTCGCTTCAGCGAAAATGAGGAGGCTTTTCTTGTCACCCTTGCCGCGCAGCTGGCTTTGGAAATAACTAATGCGGAAATCCGAGGCGCTTTGAGTAACAGTTCCTCATTGGAATCACTGCCTGTACAAAAAAATGTGCGTGGCATTGCCGGGTCACCTGGTCTCGCAATTGGCAAGGGGTTCTCCACTGACAGTTCTATAACGCTTAGAAACTGGGTGGTAAAACGCGGGGGTAATACGGATCTGCAAATTCGCTTGTATCGCCGGGGCGTTGAGTTAACGCGCAAACACGTAGATGGATTGTCGGAACGCCTGGATATGAGTATTCCGGATGACGTAAAATCTATTTTTCAGCTCTATCATCACCTTCTGGATGCCAACAGTTTGGGCAGGGAAGTGGAAGCAAAGATCCGTGAAGGGTGGGATGCTGCGTCGTCGTTGAAAATGGTGGTAGAGGATTACGCCGCACGCTTTCAAAGCATGGAAGACCCATACATGCAAGAGCGCGCTATTGATATCGTAGATTTGTCCAATCGCATTCTCATGAATATTCTCTACGATGAAACAGGCGAGCAGCCAGCTGCCCGGGAAGCTACACAACCAAGTATATTAGTCGCCGAAGAAGTCAGTGCATCAATGTTGGCGGAATTTCCCCGCCAATATTTGCAGGGTATCATTTCTATTCGCGGGTCAAATAACTCCCACGCTGCTATATTAGCCAGGGCTATGGGCGTGCCAGCTGTAATGGGCTGCCAAAATGTGTCACCTGCACTGTTAAATGGCAAAGAATTGCTATTAGACGGTTATTCCGGCGAAGTGATTGTCTCTCCTGATGCCACGATTCGCAGTGATTTCGTACAGCTCATAGAAGAAGAAAAAATTCTCTCTAAACGCATAGATGCTGATGCGAACCTGGCCAGTGAAACCCAGGATGGATGCCGCATTGCTCTATACGTCAATGCCGGCTTGTCTGCGGATATCGAAGCTACACAGTTTGCTAACGCTGACGGCATTGGCCTTTATCGAACGGAAATTCCTTTTATGTTGCGGCAGCGCTTTCCGTCGGAACAAGAGCAGGTTGAGTTGTACCGTCAAATTCTGATGGCAACGCCCGAGCAGATGATAACTATGCGCACGCTGGATGTCGGTGGCGATAAACCCTTACCTTATTTCCCCATTAACGAAGAAAATCCTTTTTTGGGGTGGCGTGGAATAAGGCTTACACTCGATCATCCCGACATTTTCCTGGTGCAGATCCGCGCAATGTTAAGGGCCAGTATTGGCCTCACCAATTTGCAAATCATGTTGCCAATGATCTCCTCTGTGTCGGAGGTTGAAGAAGCTCGCCGTCTTATTGAACAGGCCTTCGATGAAATCATCGATGAGATAAAGAATACCGATATGATGCTGAGCAGGCCAAGACTTGGCATCATGTTGGAAGTGCCGTCAGTACTTTACCAACTGCCGCAACTTGCTAAACATGTTGATTTCTTTTCAGTAGGAAGCAATGACCTTACCCAGTACCTGCTTGCGGTTGACAGAAACAATACGCGTGTGGCCGGTCTATACAACAGTTATCATCCCGCGGTGTTAAGTGCACTTTATGATATCGTCAAGCAGTCTGACGCTAACCAGGTGCCGGTGACAGTGTGTGGCGAAATTGCTGGTGAGCCCGGTGGTGCCATCTTACTCGTTGCTATGGGGTATCGAAAACTCAGTATGAACGCCCACAACCTTAGAAAAATAAATTGGGTGATTCGCAATGTCAGCCTCATAGATTCCCGTGCTTTATTGAATAAAGCCCTTACTGCTTCTACTCATGAAGAAGTTTTTAGCCATTTAAACCAGTACCTTGAGCAACGTGGCCTCGGTGGCTTGATAAGAGCAGGGTCTTAGTTGGCGCTCTGGTACTCTCAGCCAAATGGTAATTCATCTATTCCAGACATTTCTGCATCATCCAGCCCATTTTTTTGTGTTACGCTACACCCGTTTTTTTAAGGATGAGGCCAAATGGATCCCATTGCGATAATCGTTGTCTCCTGTATGGGAATAGGGTTGGGAGTTGGACTTCTGGCGGGCATGTTGGGGATCGGCGGCGGACTTATCATTGTCCCGGCGTTGTCGTACCTCATGGTACATTTTCTCGGTATTGATACCGACACAGTGATGCCCCTGGCAATAGGCACATCTTTGTCGACCATTATTTTTACTAGTATTTCATCAGCCAGGGCACATTACCGACTGGGTAATTTAGACCCATTTATCATGCTCTGGTGTGGATTGGGCATTGCTGTAGGTTCGGTTGGTGGCGCATTAGTTGCGACATCTATTTCCGGGCATACACTCAAAAATATTTTTGCGGTTCTTGTCATTGCAGTTGCCATGCACATGCTGTTTGGCAAAAGACAACCCTCAGCCCATTCAGCTGGTAGATACAGTTTAATGGCCGTGGGTGCCGGCACTGGTGGTGTCAGCGCGCTGATGGGGATCGGTGGTGGAGCATTGCTGGTTCCTGCATTAGTCTGGCTACAGGTACATGTTCGTCAGGCCATAGGTTGTGCTGCATTCAGCGGGCTGGTAGTGGCGCTGTTTGGCAGTGCAAGTTTTATTGTCAGTGGGCATGGCGAGGATAACCTGCCAGCCCATGCCATAGGTTATGTGTACTGGCCGGCAACGCTGGGCATTGTAGTGACGTCGGTATTTACCGCGAATATTGGCGCTAAGTTAGGCCAGAAAATGAATACAAATTTATTGAAACGAATACTTGCTGGTCTGCTGGTGCTGGTGAGTATACGAATGATTGTAGGATTAGAATAAACCATGACAGAAAGCAGTTATCTGGTATTTCCAAATATTGACCCGGTCATTTTCAGCCTCGGGCCTTTAAGTGTGCGCTGGTACGGTATGATGTATCTGGTGGGCTTTATTGCTGCCTACATGCTGGCACAGAAACGTCTCTCTCAGACCAACTGGAGCCGCGAACAACTTAGCGATTTGTTGTTTTGGAGTTTTGTGGGCGTTATTCTCGGTGGCCGCATTGGCTATGTACTGTTCTATCAATTCGGGATGTTCCTGGAAGATCCTACTTACCTGTTTCGCATATGGACCGGTGGGATGTCGTTTCACGGTGGTCTTCTTGGAGTTTTGGTGGCCCTTGCATGGCAAGCTAAACGCATGAACGCGACTTTCTTACAGATCGGCGATTTCGTGGCGCCCTTGGTGCCCATTGGCTTAGGTGCCGGACGAATAGGAAATTTTCTCAATGCTGAATTGTGGGGACGGACAACGGATGTACCTTGGGCAATAATCTTCCCCGGAGCAGGTGAGCTACCACGGCACCCGTCTCAACTTTATGAGTTTGCTTTGGAAGGGGTAGTGCTGTTTGCCATTCTCTGGCTTTACTCAGCCAGGCCCAGACCAACCGGTTCTGTGGGTGGACTGTTTTTATTAGGGTATGGCAGTTTCCGGTTTATTGTGGAGTATTTCCGCGAGCCCGATCAGCACATTGGGCTCTATTCCATGGGACTTAGCCAAGGGCAGTTGTTGTGCATCCCCATGATTTTATCAGGAATCGGGTTGATTGCCTGGGCCTACAAGTACCGGCCTGTAAAGCAGGAAAAATAAAGCTGACATTGCCGGGCGCAGTAATTTGAATGATTAATGCCTGAATTTGGCGGCAGACTCGTGGTAAAGACAGGCAATTTTAGGATTTATAAAGGTAGCGAAACGAAATGAAGCATTTACACCCTGAAGAACAATACCTGGATATGCTGCGACTGATCCTTGATACGGGGAGTGAAAGGGTGGATCGAACCGGGGTAGGAACCAAAGCCATCTTCGGCCATACCATGCGGTTTGATTTGTCAGAAGGTTTTCCAGTATTTACTACTAAACGTGTTTTTTGGAAAACGGCGTTTAAAGAAATGCTATGGATGCTATCTGGTGGCTCAAATATTCGGGAACTGGTTCAACAGAATGTGCACATCTGGAGTGACTGGCCCTACAAAAAATTTATTGATGCTCAGCCCGAAGGTAGTGCGGATAAGTCCTTGTCAATGGCAGAGTTTGAACAACGGGTGCTTGACAGTGATGAGTTTGCTGAAATGTGGGGCGACCTCGGCCCCGTTTATGGCAAACAATGGCGTCGTTGGCGCACAGAGGATGGAAAGGAAATAGATCAAATATCCCAGGTTATTGATCTGCTCAAAAATAATCCGTTTTCAAGGCGAATTTTATTTGATGGTTGGAATGTTGGGGAGTTGGACCAAATGGCATTACCACCCTGCCACAAACATTATCAGTTCTTCGTTGACCCAAATACCCAAAAGTTATCCGGAGCGATGGTACAACGTTCTGCGGATGGATTTTTAGGACAACCATTTAACGTTGCCAATTTAGCATTTTTAACAAGCTTGCTCGCCCATCAAACAGGTTATGACGTGGGTGAAATAGTCTGGTTCGGTATGGATGTTCATATTTATATGAATCACATCCAACAGGTAAATAAGCAATTAGAACGACAGCCTAAAGCTTTTCCTACACTGAAAATAAAGCGTAAACCACCTTCACTATTTGAGTACTCAATTGATGACTTTGAATTGGAAGGCTACGACCCCCATCCGGCAATATCTGCGCCTGTAGCGGTTTAGTCTTTAATTTTTAGCGTCAAATCTCAGACCTGTCACCTGAATGCAATTTAACGTGGCCTTTGAATGAATTATACATTGGGCCGCGCACGTTATGGTTCTTTTGTACCGGATATTTCTGATACGA
Source organism: Alteromonas sp. AWQ4_252 (assembly GCF_056158205.1). NCBI lineage: Bacteria > Pseudomonadati > Pseudomonadota > Gammaproteobacteria > Alteromonadales > Alteromonadaceae > Alteromonas > Alteromonas sp. AWQ4_252. Next base: position 1,606,748 of record NZ_JBSWSV010000001.1, read on the forward strand.
ATTTTTTGGCTTGGCCAATATAGGCTTTTTGTTATACAAAGTAGATCTAAAACAATAAGTTGTTTATGCTAGCTATTCCTTATGCATAGAAAGGCGGTATGTGCTTTCTTTTTTATAATAATAACACTTTGTATACTCTGCCCAGCTATTGAGCGCAGTTAGTACCTGTCTCCAGGAGATAAGGATGACCACCCCTGTTCTTATTTGTGACGATTCCGCATTTGCTCAAAAGCAAATGGCCAGGGCTATTCCCGATGGTTGGGATGTCGCTATTTCTTTTGCCAGCAATGGCAAAGAAGCCATTCGCGGGATCCGCTCTGGAAAAGCCGATGTCATGTTTTTGGATTTGAACATGCCTGTTATGGATGGCTACGAGACCATGCAATATATTCGACAACACGACCTACCGTGTTTAGTGATTGTAGTCTCCGGTGATGTGCAACCAACCGCTCGCGAGCGTATGTTAGCGCTAGGGGCACTCGATTTTATTCGTAAGCCTATCGACAACCATAAGCTGGTGTCGCTTCTGTCCCAATACGGTATTTACACGGGTGATGGTACGGCAACAAGGCGTGCAATTTCTGTACAGCAAAGGCCCGTGGCGTCACTTAATGAAAAGTTGGATGCCTACAGGGAATTAGTTAATGTTGCAATGGGTCGGGCGGGTGAAAGTCTGGCCCGCTTACTAGGTGAGTTCATCGATTTACCAGTGCCTAACGTTAACCTGATAGAGTCTAATGAACTACATATGGCTATTGCCGAAATCGACCGGAATGAGAGTGTTTCTGCTGTGTCGAAAGGGTTCACCAGCGCTGGTATTCGCGGCGAAGCCCTGGTGATATTTAGCGACACGAAAGTTGAGAATATCATTGAGCTACTTAACTATGGTGGACAAAGTGACGGTGAACAGCAACAGCTCGAAGCGCTTATGGATGTGTCTAATATCCTTACAGGCGCTTGTTTAAACGCGTTATCAGCACAGTTGAATGTCTCGTTTAGCCACAGTCACCCAATTTTACTTGGTCAGCATAACGGGCTCGACGCGCTGTTAAGTGGTAATGGTATGCGGTGGGGGAAAGTATTGGCGGTGGAAATTGCTTATGCTATCAAGCACAAAGACATCAGTTTTGATATGCTGCTTCTCTTTCCGCAAACGGCAATGGATAAGATATTTAGTCGCTTAGTTGAAGAGGCGTATGTAGCATGACCGATGACGTTATAATGCATATGCATTTACAAAATGATCTCCTTAGTTCGATTGAAGTAGGAATTGTGGTACTGGATAGTGATTTTTGTATTGAGGTGTGGAATCAGTTTATGGAGAACCACGCCGACAAATTGCCCAGTGAGGTGATAGGCAAATCGCTATTTTCATTGTTTCCGGAAATTGATCGCTCTTGGTTATTCAGAAAAGCACAGCCTGTATTCAACTTAAAGACCCCGGTTTTCATCATTTGGGAGCAGCGGCCATATCTGTTTAATTTTTCTACCTCCAGACCTATTACCTCAGACGCGACACAAATGTTTCAGAATATCACTATGTTTCCGCTAACGTCTCCAAACGGTAACGTAGAGCGAATGTGCATGCTGGTTTATGATGTGACCGACCAGGCACTCGGGAAATTACGGGTGGAGCGGTTAAATGATGACTTAAAACAGTTAAGCCGAACCGATGGCCTCACCGGTCTTTTTAATCGTCGGTACTGGCAAGAGCGTTTTGAACGGCTTTTTAAGCTGGGACGAAGGAGAGAAACACCATCAACTGCCCTTATGCTGGATATCGATCATTTTAAGAAAATTAATGATACGTACGGACACCAGGCTGGCGATGAAGTAATTAAAACCTTGGCACAAGTGATTCGTAAAAGCGTAAGAGAAACTGATTTACCTGGGCGCTATGGGGGAGAGGAGTTCGCCATTGTCCTGGAGGATTCTTCGGCAGATAATGCTAAAAGCGTTGCAGAACGCATCCGCCGGCTAAGTGAAGCTATGCGTGTGGAGTTTGAAGGGCGGCAAATACAGTTCACGATTAGTATTGGGCTTTGTGAATTTAACCCTGTATTTTCTACAGCGATGGCGTGGTTGGAGCAAGCCGATCAAGCATTATATCGTGCCAAAACAGACGGAAGGAATCGTGTAGTCTGTGCCGACAATAGGACTTGTGAAGCGTAATCATTTATAACGATTTAGTTTGCCGATTTTCGCAGAAGAAGCTTAAGCGTATTCTTTAGTTCCTGATAAGCAACGGGCTTAACCAAGTGATATCGCATACCTATAGCCAGTGATTTGGCGCGGTCGGTTTCGTAATCACTTGCGGTAACAGCAACCATTTGAGCCTGCTGACCCTGCTCTTTCAGGATGGACGCCACTTCAAATCCACTCATATCAGGTAGGTTTAGATCCATTAAAATGACGTCATAGTGGTTTACCCCAGCTTTAGAGAGTGCTCTTTCACCATCTTCCGCAATATCCGCGCGATAGCCGAGGTTTACAATCATATCATACAGAATTTCTGCATTAATGGTTTCATCTTCCACAATTAGCACTGAGGCAGATGAGGGGGATTGACTCGTTGCCAATTCTGGGGTGGCGAGGTAGTTTAAGGCATCGATAAACCGGTTCTTATCGATAGGCTTAACAAAAACCTGCCAGGCGTCAATTTCTGAGTTTGCAATGATATTGGCAATTTGCGGTGCCGCAGATACTAAAATGAGAGGAGGTGTATTCTTTCCTAGCATTGCTTTTAGGTAATTCGCAAGCTCGATGCCGCTAATTCCCGGCATTAAATAGTCGGTTATGATAGCATCATAATGTTGAATAGCATCTTGATTACTGAGTAATTCAGCGCCGGATTTGTACGAGTGTACTTCAAAACCTTCATGCTCAATCATATATGACAGGTGTAAGCGAGTGATTTCCTGATCATCTACAATGGCAAACTTCCCTTTTGGCTTATTTATTGGCGGTTTAGAAGTCTCGTCACGCATTTGTAGTGGAACAGTGAGGCAAAATTCTGAGCCAGAATCAAGTGCGCTTACAACGGTGATGTCCCCGTCCATCTCCCGAACTTGCCGTCTTGCTGCATATAACCCTACTCCTGCGCCACTGTATAATTTGGGTTTATCGTGTGCTTTGTAAAAGCGCTCAAAAATTTTCTCTTTTTCGGCATCATCAATCCCAATGCCGGTATCTACAATTCGAATTTGCAGTAAGAGTTTGCCATCATTCACTGCCACTCGGTTATACACGGAAACCATACCCTGATTGGTAAATTTAATCGCATTGTCTAACAAGTTTTTAAGTGCTTTACTCAATTTTGAAGGTGAGCCAATCACGAGATGAGGTAAGCTCGTTTCGTTAAATACTTCGCAATTTAAACCCTTTTCATGACATTGATAAAAAAAGTGACTGAGCGCATCGTCAAGAAGGCGAACTAAGTCGAACTCTTCTTTGCTGTCGCTTTCTTCGAGTTGTCGGTTCTGCATGCTGTCGACCAGATTGTTGGTTAGCATCAGCAGGCGATAGCAGGATTGTTCTGCACGTTGAACTAGCTGCTCTTGTTTTTCACGTATATTGGGGATCAGTTCAAGGGCTCCGATAATAGCGGAAATTGGAGAGCGAAATTCATGGCTCATGCTGGCCAGAAATTCTTCTTTTGTTGCCATCAGTTTGCTTGCCTGTTCGCTTTCCTGTCGCGCCCGTTGCTGGGCCTCTTTGACTTGTTCAAACTGATCATGAACTAATCGTGTAAGCGGGGTAAATAACATTCTTATGGCGAAAATCGCGCAAATTAGGGTAACAAACCAGGTTACCCCGAGCCACCAGCGATTGCCCTGTAGGTTATTTGAGAGTTGTTGCTCGAAAAACGACACCGCAAGATCTAAATCACTAAGAATTTTTTTTGCTGTTCCTGGCTGAATGGGGCGTGCGATTTCGGGCAGCGGGTGAGGCAAACTGGCCAGGTGGAGCGCTTGTTCTGCATATTCGCTAACCTGCGTGTCCAGCATAGCTGGAGGAGCAAAATACAGCGCTTCAAGATCACTGGTGAGTTCGGTGAATTCCCCTTTTTCTGGTACACGTCCTGTTAATACTTCATGGTTATCCAGAAATTCCCGGGTAAGTGCAACGAGTTCTAGTTTAAGGGATTCAGCTTCCTCTGGGGATGACGCTAAGGTAAAGGCACTACTAACGAGTGCTATTCGCTGGGACAGCATACGCTGTTTACCTGCTATATTAATAATATAGGGCTGGCTTTCTAAAGAGTAGAAATAGTGCTGCGTCCAGAAAAACCAAAAAGTAAGTAAGACAAGGGCGAGACTAAGGGTAGTCAAGTAGGTCTGTTTAATTTTCTTCTGCAACTGCTCAAAACTTGTCATATGGTGCTCATTTGTATTGCATCACAAAGGTTGCAAATCGACGTTGCATTGATATTACGGTCGGATCCCTACACAATCCAGAGGGCAAACACCTTTACCCTCAAGAAACACCAGACAATTTGAAAGTTCATTGACCATAGTTGGGTCGTGGCGGAGCTTTTCTTCTGACCAATAATGCAATTGATGAAGTACATGCCAAAATACACGCTCTTTAGGTGTATATGGCTGATCTTGTTGATAATCAACCAAGCTCCATTCTTCCATCGTATCCCAGAAGAAAATCTCTAATTCAGTATGTGGTATTTCCTCTTGCCAAAAACCGCGAAGATAAAAGCATAGTTGTGCGGCCTTGGTATCAACGAAAGAATTAAGCATAGTAAGTGGCCGTCAGATACCTTATTAATATAATTATTATAGTTGGTAAGTGAAGATTTTCATTTAATTAGAATAAAAAGTAAACATGTTATTGAATATTCACTAAATAAAATAAATGGCTTACTTTTTATAAGGTTTTAATGGAATTACCAGCCCAGATACCGGATCCAACCCTGTATTTCCTTATAAATGACCGAAGTAAAATCAGATGTATTCTGGCTATTGGATACTAGTGTCATTTCGCTCAGGCGTTTTTGTCGATAATGCATTTTTAATGCTTTATTTACCGCCGCCTGCCGTATTTCTAGAGATTTCAACAATGATGAGTTTTGCTGAGCAATGGCAATATCAAAGGTAGGAGTTGAGGAGTTAGCCATTTTTTCACTAACACTATTAATTAGCTCTGGTTGTGGCCAAAAGGAATTTAATAAAACAATGGAATCTACTGGGGGAATACGTTCATCAGCAAGAAGTCCCGTCAGCAGTGATGCTTGCATACCCTGAGTTATAAGAAGTCGGAAACCACTGATGCTGTTAACCTCGTTAAATGCTGCTTGCGCAAGCAAGACAGCTTCATTCTGGGCGGTTTCAATATTGATGATACGGGGTGAGGCAGACGCACGGGGGTGCATAGCATATACGAGGTCAATGTCTGATTCCTGCAATTGCTCTGACTCGGTTATTGATAACAGTGAAGGAACGATAAGTGTATGCCACCCAGAGTGGTTTAGTTTTTTAGCAAGAGAATTGGCATTACTTAGGGTTAGACCGCGCTGACCAGTATCTAAAAATATAAGCGCCACACCTCGGCTTAAACTTACCGTGGGTTGTCCGGGAAAGGCAGGCACTAGCTGTTCGCCCACTAGTAGAGTGGTATATTCTTCAGGCAAATACTGTTGTTTTATGTCGTCAATCTGCAGTGCTGAAGCGCTGCCTGCGCATCCAACCCATAGCATAAGCAACATTATACGAAGCACGATTTCACCTTTTTGTCTTCACCATAATCACAAGGTACTACATCGTTTATCGGCGTGTAATGGGGAAACTTAATGGTGTTTTAAGGGTTATTGATGTCCAGAGGAGCCGGAATGTGGGACATAAACGGTACGGCAGAAGTAAAACGTTGCCATTCTCCACTTTGCGGATGTTGCAGCATTAATGTTTCAGCGTGTAGTTGTAGCCGTGGTGCGCGGGCCCTTGCTTCCTCATGAGCGTAAAGTCGATCACCTAAAATAGGGTGGCCCAGGGCCAACATATGCATCCGCAACTGATGTGACCGCCCGGTAACCGGTAACAGTTCCATCCAGGTTTCATTGTCTAAACGTTTTACCACCTTAAAATGTGTAAGTGACGGTTTACCGTTTTCATAATCGATTTTTTGTTTTGGACGATTCGGCCAGTCTACAATTAACGGGATGTCGATACTGCCTTCGTCGGGTTCAACGATTCCATCAACTCGCGCATAGTAGCGTTTTTTCGTTATCCGATCCTGAAACTGTTTAGATAACTTTCTATGTGCCTCTTTGTTTAACGCCATTACCATTACCCCAGAGGTCGCCATGTCCAGACGATGGACGACCGTTGCAGTAGGCAGAACACGCTGCACCCGGGTAATCAACGCGTCCTTGTGGGCGGGTTGTATGCCTGTAACACTCAATAGGCCGCTTTGTTTGTTTGCCACCACGATATCGTCATCGTGATGGATCAACTGCAAATAAGGCGTGTAAGGCGGTTGGTAAACAAAGGTCTTTTTCATAAGTCGCTACGGATTATTCACCACGATACGCAACCCGTCTAATTGCACGGAAGCTTGCTGTAACGCTTCTGTTAGCGCCTGACGTTGTGACTCAATAAAGACTATTTCACTGTCACGTACTGCAGGGTTATGAGCTTGCAAATCACGCAGGCGTTGGGCTTCAGCCAACAGGGTGTCTGTCATTGTTGTAATGGCATCATGCTGTATTTGATTTGCAAGACGCTGGGCCAATAGGGCTGCTTTCTCAATGTGTTGGGTAAGAGGCTGCTGAAGCGCCTTTATTAACTGGTGAGCAATTTTTCTGCCTACCGGACGACCCACATCAAAGGAGAGGTCAACCTGGTTTCCCTGCGCATCTAAACACAATCGTATTGGTGTGGCGGGTAAAAAACGACCGGGTTGTAGCTTTTTCTCCGCATTAGCTTGCAACACAAACAAGGCTTCGAGCCAATATGCGCCCTTGGGCAGCGCTTTGTCGGCAATAAAGCCAACACTGGCTTTGCCGAGGGTGTCAGAAAGCACCATGTCAATAGCATTGTGCACAAGCGGGTGGTCCCAGCTAAGAAAATGAACGTGCTCCAGCGTCGTTGCGATACGACGGCGGTAGGTTACTGTCATACCCTCTGGGTCGAGCCCCGGCAAATGATTCACCATTGATTCAGAAGGAGTAAGAATAAAACAGTCATTGCCTTTTTCTTCCTGAGTGACGCCCAATGCATCAAAAAGCCTGCCCATAAAGCGTGATAATTCAACGGAAGTGTCTTGTTCTACAATGTCTTCGATGAGACCATCAACACGCCCTTCACCGGATGCATTTAATTCTAATAAGCGATCCCGGCCAGCATCTAGTTGCGCTTTTAAGGTTTGGTTTAGTGAAAGGCTGCTTTCCACCAGGTTATTCACCAGTGCATCGTTCTCTGGGTCAAGGCAAGCTTCAACCAATTTGTCCTGTACTTTGTCAAACACACCCGAACCGGTAGGGCAGGTATGCTCAAATGCGTCGAGGCCGTCGCGATACCATTTTAACAATACAGATTGTGCCGTTTGCTGAATAAACGGAACGTGAATTTGAATGTCTTTGGATTGTCCTATTCTGTCTAGACGCCCGATGCGTTGCTCGAGTAAATCCGGGGTGAGGGGCAAATCAAATAGCACCAAATGATGTGCAAACTGGAAGTTACGGCCTTCACTGCCAATTTCACTACATAAAAGAATTTGCGCACCTTCTTCAGGATCAGAAAAGTAATGGGCGGCTTTGTCACGTTCGACAATAGTCATACCTTCGTGAAAAACACTATGACGAATCCCACTTCGGGAACGAATGACTTCGCCTAGTTGCTGGGCCGTGATTTTATCGGCACAAATAAGTAGCACTTTTTCTGGGCGAACGGTGGGCAAAAAGTCTAACAACCATTCCACTCGGGGGTCGTGCTCATACCAACTGTTTACCAGTGTGGCCTGGCGTTCCGGATAGAGTGCATCGAAAAGTTCGCCGCCATACACGGCGCTGTCGTATATTTCAGGGAGCGCAAGGGGGTACGAACTAAGTTGCCTGATGGGAAACCCTTCAATACCGGCACGGCGGTTGCGGAATAGCAAACGACCGGTACCGTGGGTATCAATAAGTTGACTAATTGCTGCCTGGCGGGATTCGGAGCTATCGATATTTTCAAATCGAGCCATTATTTCCGGTGCTACAGTGTTTAGCGCATTCACAGCTTCGTCGGATAATGGCTCGTCATCCAGTAAAGGTGAAACCGCATCAGCCAGCGCACAGTACTGGCTTTCTTCTTCCAGGAAAGCGCCATAGTCGTGAAACCGGGCAGGGTCGAGCAGGCGCAGGCGAGCGAAGTGACTTTCATGGCCAAGTTGATCAGGTGTCGCCGTTAACAGCAATACACTAGGGGTGATCTTAGCCAGTGACTCAATGCGCTGGTACTCCTTTGACGGTGCCTCTGTTGACCAGGCAAGGTGGTGAGCTTCGTCAACTACCAGCATGTCCCAGCTTGCCTCTAAGGCTTGTTGATGGCGCTTGGGATTATCTGTTAAAAAGTTGATGCTACACAATACTAATTGATCACTTTCAAATGGATTTCCGCCGGCATCGTCGAGTGCTTCGCAGCGGCTCTCATCAAAAATGGCAAATGGCAGGTTAACCCGGCGCAACATTTCGACCAGCCACTGATGCACCAGAGAGTCAGGCACCACGATAAGGACTCGCTGCGCTTTCCCGGTTTTTATCTGGCGATGAATAATTAATGCCGCCTCAATGGTTTTCCCCAAACCAACTTCGTCTGCCAGCAATACGCGGGGAGCATGCCGGCTTCCTACTTCTGAAGCAATGTGAAGCTGGTGAGGGATGAGCTCGATTCGGGCGCCAGACAAACCAATGGTGGAGGATTTCAGATAAGCGTGCTGGTTAAGAAGTGCGTTTAAGCGCATGTCGAACCACTTGGGCGCATCGGTTTGAAAGTTAAAAAGCCGTTGTTCCGGTTGATTCAACTTAATGTGATTGTCCAACTGCATTTCTGGCAGTCGCACAGAGGCCTTAGTGTCCTCGCGAAGACCGTGATACACCAGCACGCCGTTGGATTCTTCAACCTCCTGCACTTGTAATGTCCAGCCTTCCTGGCTAGTCACAGTATCGCCTTCGCTGAAGATGAGTCTGGTAAGTGGGGCATTTTCCTTGGTATACATCCGGTTTTCGCCGGTGGCAGGGAAGAAGATTTCTACCGAGCGAAAATCGACACTCATCACTGCGCCTAAACCCAGTTCGGATTCGGTGTTGCTCAACCAGCGCTGACCAGCGGAAAATGTATTTACTGAACTCATATCGATACCTCAAATTTTTGCGGCCGGTATTGTACTGACACTCCTGATACGAATAAAGGTGAACTACCGTATTTAGGGTAATTCTTCGAAGTTCAGGGGGGGCTTATAAAAAAATAGCAAAAAAAAGTGATAAGTTGGCAAAACTGGATTATGGTGGAATTGAAAGTCGACGCGATACGGAGTAGATAATCCGGTTCGACGGTATCCATCTCTGTTGAGCGAGGCTCTTTGCTGCACGTCAGTAATCGACGGGCTTAGATTTCTCTTGTCGGAGCGAAGGATGCCAAGAAAAAAATCCACAGACACCAAAATTTATGTCTTAGATACGAATATCCTGCTACACGAACCTCTTGCTTTCCTCTCTTTTAAAGAACACGACGTTGTTGTACCAATGACTGTGTTAGAAGAACTTGATTACATCAAAGACAGCAAGAAAGATGTAGCCAGAGATGCGCGCGTCTCTATTCGGTCCATGGAAGATTTACTCCACGACGCCACACCAGAAGATATGCTGGCTGGCGTTTCTATGGAAGGGATGGGGGCAGGGGATAATAAACCATCCGGTTCGTTGTCAATTTTTGCCGACTTAAACATGGCAGAATCACAACAGATTTTTACCAGTAACGAAAATGACAACCGCATCATCAACGTTGCCCTGCATCTTCAGAAAACCTATGCGCCACAACAGGTCGTACTGGTCACCAAAGATCTTAACATGCGGCTCAAAGCTAAAGGCGCTGGCCTTGCACATGTGGAAGATTATCGTACTGACCAGCTTATTAGCGACATCAAATATCTCTCGAAAGGTTACCATCAGTTTGAAGGGAATTTTTGGGAGCAGGTTAAGTCTGTTGAAAGCAGAAGCGAGGGCCGTGACACTATTCACACTATTCCCCGCTCGGTGATGGCCGACCCCTACATCAACGAATATTTACTCGATGAATCAAAGCAGTTTGCCGGTATTGTGGAAGCCATGACATCTGACACGCTGGAAGTGTTGGATTTGGGCTACGAACGACTCATGAGTCGCCACGCGTGGGGGATTTCACCTAAGAATATTGGTCAGGCGATGGCACTGCATTCTCTTCTCGACCCACATGTTGACCTTGTTATCCTCACAGGCCCGGCGGGAAGCGGTAAAACTCTGTTGGCGCTAGCGGCGGCGCTGGAAATGGTGGTAGAAAAGAACATGTACGATAAGATTATTGTAACCCGTTCGACACCTGAGATTGCAGAGTCTATTGGTTTTTTACCCGGTACCGAAGAGGAAAAAATGGCGCCCTGGCTGGCCGCCATTACGGATTCGCTGGAAGTGCTTCACAAACACGATGAGAACGCAAAGAGCTCTATGAACTACATTATGGAAAAAGCCAATATCCAGTTTAAATCGGTGAACTTTATGCGAGGCCGCAGCATTCAAAACTCCATTGTGATCTTGGACGAATCACAAAACCTCACGGCGGCACAATTAAAAACCATTATTACGCGCTGCGGTGAGGGCACAAAGTTAATTTGTTCCGGAAACCTGGCGCAAATTGACAGCAATTATTTATCAGCGGTGACATCGGGCCTGACATACCTGGTTGAGCGTTTCAAAAACTTCTCGGGTAGTGCCACCATTAATCTGGATGGTGTAGTGCGCTCACGCTTGGCGGAGTTTGCTGAGCAAGAATTGTAATAGAATGAAGTATTATGCCCTGACTGTTGAGTCAGGGCATAGCGAAACAGCGTAATCAAATCTATCTTCCCGTAGACTTGAAGATAACCTTTTAAAGACTGACAGCCTGTGACTATTGGCTGATAATCCTGTTGTATTGTGCTGAAGCACAATTAGACAGGACGTCATACACATCCCTGGCATGCTCGCCCATTATAAAAGGGTGAGGTTCCCCTTTAGTACGATTGGCAAGCATCTCCATTTTTCTAATTGAGTCATCCCTTTTTCCATGATTCGATAGAAAAACAGTCACGTCTTGCTCTTCCGCCAGCGCTTTAAAGTTACTCGCAGACTTTGCATAAGCAGCAAATTGGGCTGGTTTAACGCCAAAGTTAAATCCGGTTCCACCCCATAATGCGGCTCTGAATGGTTGTCCGTTGTCATACACCGTAAAAAGGGGAGAAATCGTACCCATTGTATGTCCCGGAGTCACTCGAATTTCCATCTCAGCGTTACCTGCTGAAAGTATAGTACCATCTGTTACTGCAATGTTACCTTTTAACGCCGGAGCTGGCCCGAATCTGGGGTGCTCGGGCATGATTTCAGCAAGCTTCCAATCTGCTTCACTCATCACCACGGGCATACCATATTCTTGTGCCAGGTATCTGAAACCGCCGTAATGGTCGCCATGCGCATGAGTAATTACTAAATACGCAATTTTTTCAGGTTTAAGTCCCAGTGTTTTCATCCCGCCAATAATGGTTTCACGTGCTTCTTTATTGCTGGTCAGGGCATCAATTAAAATATAGCCATCTTCATCTCCCAATACCCATGCAGATACACCCGCGTTTCCAACAAAATACAAGTTGTCGAAGACTTGCATGGGGCCTATCTCTTTTCCGGGAGAACGTTCTCGCGGAGACTTTTTAGCGTCGGCGCTATCCTTCCTGCGAGGGGGGGCGGCACGGTCTCTGGGGGGATTCACATCGCGGAAGGTCATTGTTAAGTCACAGAGATTGGTATAACCAGGAAAGTACGAGCCGGCAGAAATACCTTTTTTTGCGAGTTGTTCCGCTTTAGTTTTTGCTTCCTCTGCTTGGCTGCAAAACACTACGCCAATGAGGAGAACAAATAGCAGCGAACGATGAGCTTGCATACAGGATCCTTCTATGTAGTTATTCCACGCGGTATATACGAATATTTACCGCTCTTGGGGATTTAATTGACTCAATGGTTCCAATATAAAAGTCTTTATTGAGCCAGTCATATTTTCCGGTAGCCACATGAAACTCTGGACGGGTAAATGCGTATCGCTGGCCGGTCAGTGTGTGAACAATACCTTTATTGTGAACGACAATAGTAACACCATCATCTGTCTTAAGTGCATAAATAGCTTCAATATTCTTTACATTGTCCTGGCGATTCACCTGCCAGTCGGCGCCGCCGGGAATTACGCTTCCTGAAATATTGTGACCTGTGAAATGCCCGCCAGTAATAGGAACTATGTATCTGTGGCCGTCGTCAGTTTCACCGACATCAATTTTAGTCCCGAGTTCAACATGTACTTGTAGCACAGGCGCAGATTGAATATGAGGGGCCGGGAAAGCATCGGTGTCTGAGTTTTCATGGGCGAAGACAGAAGAGTTAAGTATATAAAGGAGAGTAAAAAAAAACGTGTAACGAAGTAACATTGTAGGTTCCTTAAAAAAGGGCGCCTAAGCGCCCCTTATCTTTATATTTTCCAGTTTGCCTGGACATACAAGGTGCGGCCTATACCGTCAAATACACCCTGGTTTGTTGTTCCGCTGGTGCCACCTATGACTGGAGGTGCTTTGTCTGATAAGTTGTTAACGCCTGCTCTGAATGTTACTGCTTCTTCAAATGTATAGCTGGCAGACAAGTCAATATAGCTATAACTGCTACTGCCAGGCGTTGTTGAGGCTGGGTTTGAAACCACGCTAACGTCATCCATACTAGAAATATAACGCCAGCGTGCTGTAACAGAGAAATCTTCGCTAACGAGTGTCAGGCTATTGACCAGTTTCCATTCAGGATAGCTTTCTGTACCCGAAACTGTTCCGGCGTAATCCTGATAAGGACTGTCTTCAAATACCGCAATGTCAAACTTAGTTAAGTGATTAGCAAAACTATTAAAGACTAATTTCGATGAGTCGTTTACGAACTTAGCTGGCACTGTCCAGTTAAAAGATATATCCAGGCCACTTGTTTTATAACCACCCAGATTTAGATATGGCTGATTAACGTACTGGAAAATACCGTTGTTATTTCTGTCGAACTGCTGACAGAAAAAGTTTTCTGTGCTGTATTCAGGGTTTGAGCCGTCCAGGTTATAGCATTTCGCCAAAGACTGGTCGGCCGGTATAGCCGCAATTGCCTTCTCTATTTCCAGATCATAGTAATCCAGGGTTAACGACATATCCTCGAAGTATTCACTGTCAAAGGGGGATTCCAGCACCATACCTAACGTGAATGACTCTGCCTCTTCCGGATCCAATGTTCTGTCACCGAAGGTTGTTGTAACCAGCGAGTTTGAGGGCTGTCTGAATCTACCCAGAAGGGATGGATCCAGCCCTGTTGCTATACAAAGTGCCCCTATCGCGTCTGCATTTTCACCGCTCAGACCCGGATGGCGGTAGTCACAGGGATCACCGCCGCCACTAGTTGGTGAGCCTATTCCGGAAACTTGCTGAGTCCCTGCGTTAAAGAATTCTTCAACATTTGGAGCTCGTAATGCGTGCTGGAAGCCGGTTCTGAACAACACGTGTTCATTCGCCCGCCAGTCTAATTCTGCTTTATATGTGTTTGCTGTACCAGCCAGGTTGTAGTCAGAAAAACGGTAACCGACAGTCATATTCACTGCCTGGTCCATATCACTCGATGCCCATAAAGGAACATAAACTTCCGCGGAAATTTCTTTTACATCAATACTACCTGAAGTAGGTTGTGTTGCGGATAAACTAGCGAGCCTGTTAGCTGCAATGTCATCATCCGGGTTAAAGTCATATGTGTTTTCGCGATAGTGGGCACCAAGAGCGAATCGTACCTCACCGGCATCAAGCTCGGTTATCAAACCTTCGACGACACCTTCAATAACTGTTTGCTCCATTATCGTTTCATTGACTGGTGTGCGGGAGATATATGACAGACAGTCATCAGATAATTGGTTGAGACCGTTAAATACCTGGTAGCCGCCACTACAAATACTGTTACCACCATCAGGTGCATCAACCAGTTCCTGCATTGCAACATAACTCACCGAACCAGATGTTGTAGAGTCGGTATTCTTGGTACGGCCTTTTGAAACAAACACGTCCCAGGACAAATCCATGGATTCAACATAGCCGTTCAACCCTATTAAACCTTGCCATACTGTTGAGTCGGTATTATAGGTTCGCGGGCCAGCCGCACCTAAACGTACCTGATATTCTACCGGTAAATCCGGCTGGCTCCTTGAAGCAAGCAAATCAGAGAAGGCTTCATTTGCAACAATATACGGATTGGTTACCGGAACGAACACACTCCAGGGAGCTGCCAGTACGGGCTCTGACCCTATATTTTGAGCTTCACTATCTGAGTATTGGAAATGCCCATAAAGTGTCAGGTCGTCATCCAGAATATAATTTGCTTTACCAAATATGGCTTTTCTTTCAAGAGGAACCTGCACATAGTTATAGTAACCAGGGTGGTAACCATAACCAGAATCACTCACCAGGAAAGGAGCTTCTGTAGGGCCTCGGTAATTGATCGCCTGGCCGCGACTGACTGCGAAAATTGAGCCGTCATCATTAACCCCGAAAAAGCTTCTGTTACTCACACCCTCAAACCCATAGCCGGCGAACAGTTCATTAACAGCATCTGCACTTGGTGGTACGTCAGGTAACGTTCTGCTGAAAGGTGTAAATCCACTAGCTGGTTGATCTAAGAAGAACGGCCTGTCCTGAATAGAAATCCCTTCCCGGTCTACCCATTCAGCACTAATAAACACATTACCCTTAGAATCAGAAAAATCCGAACCATAAGCGATACCATATAGTGTGGTTTGGCCATCACCATCTTTGGGTTGAGTTAGTTTCGCAGATAGTTCCAGCCCGTCAAGATCTGTTCGGGTCTGGAAATTTACGACACCTGACATTGCGTCTGAGCCGTAAGTTGCAGAAGCCCCGCCACTGACAATCTCTACACCACCTATAGCATTGGAAGGAAGCGTGTTTATATCAATGGCACTGTTTGCATTAGAAGACTGCATGCGGCGACCATCGAGTAACACAAGGTTTCTCTGAGGCCCTAAGCCGCGGAGATTCAGTGTAGACTGCCCAACAGTTCCCCCGGAACTGCTGTTACTGAAGCTACCCTGGCCAGGCTGAAACTGAGGAAGCTGACGCAGATAATTGTCCAGCGTTACGTCGCCGGCACGGGCAAAATCTTCTGCGTCGGTTGTCACTGTCGGGCTGGAAGAGACGAGATCTTTACGCTTAATTCTGGTACCTGTTACGGAAATTGTCTCGACTAGTTGTTCTTCCTGAGCTTCTGTCGTTTGCGGCTCCTGTGCGAAAACCATTGCTGGACTTAACATAGCTCCAATCAATACGGCAATTTTCGTTCTAGCGTGTGATTCAGTCATAAATGCTCCAGTGTGTCTTTTAATATAATCAGTCTTAGTGCGTTAGCTCGGCGAACCGGTACAGGCAAATTTGTTAACTGAAGTGTTAATTAAATGTTTAAATTATTAAATGGCAGATGATGACTATTTTTTTTGCATAATGTGACACTAGGAAGTTTATGCAAAGAAATTATTGATGTCTGATAAAGTGCTTCTATATTGGTTGGTATGGTTTTTAAGGTTATGAAATATATATATTTTATTGTGATTTAATCTTGGTTTTTTTGCACTTGAAAACACCAGTAAAGTTTAAATTTACAGATGATTTTTTACTTTTTTGTAAAAAAAATTGCATATTGTTCAACTTTTATTTTGAGTGTAATGTCCTTTTTCATTGTTAAATTAATGAAAATGGTGATGGTGTTGTCAACTGAACAATTAACGATGAAAAGGGTTGCTTGGAGAATCGTCCCTTTCATTATGTTGCTTTACTTTGTTGCTTATCTGGATCGGGTAAACGTCGGTATTGCTGCAATCACGATGAACGATGATATTGGCCTGTCCAAGGCTGCGTTTGGATTGGGGGCAGGTATCTTTTTTATCGGCTATTTTCTTTTTGAAGTCCCTTCTAATCTCATTCTTCACAAAGTTGGCGCCCGCAGGTGGATAGCGAGGATTATGTTAACCTGGGGTCTTGTTTCCGGCGCCATGGCCTTTGTACAGGGGCCCATCAGTTTCTACATACTCAGATTTTTATTAGGGGCTGCAGAAGCGGGTTTTTTTCCCGGCATAATTCTGTATTTAAGTTATTGGTTTCCATGTCGATATCGCGCGGGGATCACGGCAATGTTTATGGCAGCAGTGCCAATTTCAATCGGCCTTGGTTCGCCAATATCCGGATGGCTGCTGTCTTTCGACGGCATCATGGGAATGAAAGGCTGGCAGTGGCTATTTCTCATTGAAGCCCTACCTGCTGTGTTATTGTCTGCTGCAGTTCTACTCTTTCTTACTGACAGGCCGGAAAAGGCGAAATGGCTGCCTGAAGAGCAAAAACAGTGGCTTGTGGAAGAAATGAGCAAAGAGAGAAAAGCCGTTGCAGCAAGTCATGGTGCTTCAGCCGTTTTCTCTGCGCTGCTTAACCCGCGAATTCTGGCGTTGGCACTGGTTTATTTCGGCACATCTGCCGGGCTTTACACAATAGGGATATGGGCCCCACAAATACTGGCGCAATACGATCTAACCTTAACCCAGATTGGTTTGGTTAATGCGATTCCCCCTGTCTTTGCTGTAGTAGCAATGGTTTTCTGGGCAAAACACTCAGATAAAACGGGCGAGCGTACAACCCACGTATTCGTCGCGTGTATTGTTGCTTCCGTAGGCCTGTTTGCCGCAGCTTTTACAACATCTCTGCTGGCTGCGGTGTTGGCACTCATTGTCGTCAACGTGGGAGTGAGTTCTGCTAAACCACCTTTATGGGCAATTCCTACTCAGTTTTTGACAGGCTCAGGGGCTGCAGCGGGTATTGCTGCAATCAATTCTATCGGCAATCTTGGCGGCTTTTTCGGGCCAACGTTAATCGGCTACATCAAGATGTCAACCGGAGACTATACGTGGGGACTGATTGGCGTTGGTATTAGTCTGGTGGCCTCAGCATGTATCGTGTTGTTTTTAACAGGAAAGCCAACCCAAACCCATACTTCTATTAATTCAACAGCGCTTAAGTAAGTGCATAAGGGGTAAATGTGAAAAACTATTCAATTGCGGCGATACCGGCGGACGGTATAGGTATAGAAGTCATCAACGAAACCGTTGACGTTCTCAATGTATTACAGGAGGAAACCAAAAAAGCGACCTTTAATTTTGAGTTTTTCGACTGGGGATCAGACTACTATAAAAAGCACGGCGAAATGATGCCAGATGATGGCTTAGAAAAGTTAAAGAAACACGATGCCATATTATTTGGAGCGGTGGGGGCACCAGACGTACCAGACCACATAACTCTGTGGGGCCTGCGATTAAATATTTGCCAGAATTTTGATCAATACGCTAATGTGCGACCAACCCGTGTATTGCCCGGAATTAGTTCTCCGTTAAGAAATTGTAAGCCCGGGGATCTGGACTGGGTAATAGTCAGGGAAAACTCTGAGGGTGAATATTCGGGTCAGGGAGGGCGATCTCACCGCGGAATGCCAGAGGAAATTGCGACAGAAGTGTCTATTTTTACCCGTGTGGGCGTGACCCGTATTATGCGATATGCCTTTGAGTTGGCGCAAAGCCGTCCAAGGAAGCAGTTAACGGTCGTCACCAAATCCAATGCACAGCGACATGGTATGGTTATGTGGGATGAAATAGCGGCCGAAGTGGCGCAGGAATTTCCCGATGTAATCTGGGACAAAATGCTGGTTGATGCTATGACAATGCGTATGACGCTAAAACCAGAATCTTTGGATACCATTGTTGCAACGAACCTTCACGCAGACATCTTATCTGATTTAGCCGGTGCTTTAGCGGGAAGTCTGGGTGTTGCACCGACTGCCAATATCGATCCTCAGCGTCGCTTTCCGTCGATGTTTGAGCCAATTCACGGCTCAGCGTTTGACATTACCGGAAAAGGAATAGCTAACCCGGTTGCATGCTTCTGGAGTGCAGCACAAATGTTGAATCACTTCGGGGAGTTTGAGCTCGAAGCCTTACTGATGGAAGCAATAGAGCACGCCACGGGTGTAGGAAAACTGACTCCTGATGTAGGTGGTAAAGCAACGACAAAAGACGTTACTGAAGCCGTCATTCACTATATTCGTGATCACGCGAAATGAATGCAGATGTACAAAAAGCAACATTAACAGCTATTGCGCAGGTAGCTATTGATAGCGTGGTTCCATCCGCTGACTGGTTTGCTTGTTTGCCCGCACCGCCCAAGGGGCGGTGTGTTGTGATAGGGGCAGGTAAGGCGTCCGCATTGATGGCGGCGGAATTAAACAGCTACTGGGAGGGGGTGCCGCTCTCTGGCGTAGTTGCAACCCGATATGGACATGGTGTCTGTGCGGGACGAGTTGCAGTAATCGAAGCAGGACATCCGGTACCCGACGAGAATAGCGAACGTGCTGCCAGGGCAATGCTGGATGCCGTAGTTAACTTGTCAAAAGATGATCTGGTCATTAGTTTGATATCCGGTGGTGGCTCAGCGTGCTGTGCATTACCTGTTGAAGGTATTCATCTTTCTCAGAAGCAGAAAATTACCCAATCGTTATTGAGAAGTGGCGCATCTATCAGTGAAATGAATGCAGTCAGGAAAGCACTGAGTCAGGTCAAAGGCGGCCAGCTTGCAAAAGCTGCCGCGCCTGCACGGGTATTTAACCTGATAGTGAGTGATATACCCGGAGATATACCGGAGGATGTGGCTTCCGGCCCCACAATGACAAGCACGAGAAGACCATTGTGTGCACAAAAAATACTCGAGAAATATGGGTTATCCGAGTGGAACCAATTCGTTCCTCTTCACCAGCACAAAGAGTCGGGCGATGATGTAAACATAGAGTACACGATTGTCGCATCTCCCCGACAGGCTCTGCAACGCGCCGCGGAAGAAGCAAAGAAATACGGTTATAAGCCTGTCGTGCTAAGTGATCAAATTGAGTGCGATAGCCAAGTCCTGGCCAGTATCATGGCTGCCATAGTGAAGTCCGCTCAAACAGCCGGTCATCCTGATAAACCTCCTTTGGCTATCATCAGTGGTGGAGAAACATCGGTTACCATTTCAGGTGAATCATATGGACGGGGTGGCCGAAACACGGAATTTGTTCTGGCGCTGATGAATGAATTGGAAAATCTTCAAGGTGTCGGTGCAATAGCCGTAGACAGCGATGGCATAGATGGTACCGAAGATGCCGCAGGGGCATTTTTACTCTCAGATAGTCAATTCAGAGCTATGGAAAATAATCTGGATCTTGAGGAATATCTTAAGAAGCATGACAGCTATTCATTTTTTCAAGAGATGGGGGATTTATTTATCACCGGACCAACGTTGACTAATGTGAACGACATACGCATTATTCTTGTGGATTAAATGACTTTGCCTTCTTATTTAAGTTAGAAATGTACCAGGAATCTAGGAGAGTCAGACGGTGAACACTGATAAAATGGAGTATGGGTCCGCTGCTAATCATTACTTGACTGCACTGGTCGAGGCCGCTGCGCTCAAAGGTGTTGACGTTGATATTCTGATGCAAGGCATAGGCTTGTCAAGAAACGATCTGTTTAGACCTGAACACCGCATTCCCACTGAAAAACTTGCTGAGATCCAAAAAGCAATCTGGCGCTGGATGGATGATGAGAGCATGGGGTTGAACGATGTCCCAATTCCTTTTGGCTCGTACTTTATGATGGGGCAATTGACGGTTGGGCAACCCACATTAAAAAAAGCACTAAAACTGGGGATCCGGTTTTATAATTTGTTGTTTCGAAGAGAGCAGATAACGTTGCAGGAAGCCGGCAAAACAACGGTTCTTCGCACAAGGCTTCACAAGCCTGAACTGGATTATCAACACCTTTTTGCCGAAATTTGTCTATTGTCTTGGCATCGTTACGCAGCGTGGTTAATTGCTGATGAATTGCCGATCGTTGAATGCCGTTTTCCATATCCCACACCTGCACATATCGCAGAGTACAACTACCTGTACCCAGGCCCTCACGTATTTGAGGCTGACGAACTTTCGTTAGTGTTTCCCACTCGATATCTGGATAAAGAAGTGAGGCAGAACAGCGCTAGTCTTAAAGTTTTTATGAACCGGTGTCCGTTGGAGTTATTTCGTCAGTATAAAGCTGATTACAGTTTAAGTGGTGAACTTAAAGCGCTGATAAAGTCAGGCCTTCAAAACGGATCGGCGACAATCCACAATTGCGCAGACAAAATGCACATGACCACCCGCACACTAATGCGTAAGTTAAAAGACGAAGGCACATCATTCCAACAACTCAAAGATATTATTCGGCGAGACCGATCGATGTATCTGCTTGCACAAACAGCTATTCCCATTAACGAAGTAGCCGAGCGTGTCGGTTACTCGGATCCTACTGTATTCACCCGCGCATTTCGCGCGTGGACAGGGGAAACACCCCGCGCTTACCGGGTCAGACTCCTGCAAGAAGACTAAGCGCACTTTGCATTAATTACAAAGCTGTCACTTTTTGTCATATTTTTAGTCGCGTTCTGCCATTCACAATGCACATCAATTCATTAACAATTGGTTTCAAGTTGTAAACATCAGTTTAACGTCCCCGGGTTTTCATGTCGCCTAAGGCATGCCTTAACGGCGTTTCACACAAACTGAATTTGGACAAATATGAACCAACCTATAGCGAAGATTATCGACAACAGCGACATCAGCAGGTTTCAACTACTCGCCATCACTATTTGTGTAGCACTTAATGCGCTCGATGGTTTTGACGTCTTGGCCATCAGTTTTGCATCGCCGGGGATTGCCGCAGAATGGGGAATTACGAAAGCCGAGTTAGGAGTCGTACTTGCTATGGAACTCATCGGCATGGCAATTGGATCAATTGTTTTGGGTGGTTCGGCAGATAAATATGGACGAAAGCCAACCATTCAATTCTGCTTGCTATTGATGACCTTCGGTATGTTAGCAGCGGCGATGGTGTCCAGCATACCTCAACTGCTCATAGTTCGCTTCATTACCGGGTTAGGCATTGGCGGAATGCTGGCGTCGACCAATGCTATGGTCGCGGAATTTGCCAATGCAAAATACCGTAATCTGTGCGTGATTATTATGGCCACAGGTTATCCCATAGGCGCGGTACTTGGCGGAACGGTTGCATCTGAGTTACTTACTACCTATTCCTGGCGTGCTGTCTTTTTCTTCGGTGGGTCCGTGACAGGTGTGTTTATCCTCATAGTCTGGCTGCTATTGCCCGAGTCAGTTATTTATCTTGCATCCAGTGGTGCAACAAACAAGTTAGAAAAAATTAATAAGACGCTTCGCAAGATGGGTAAACCCGTTGTGGATGTCATCACTGATAAAGCGGTTATGAGACGCAAATTTCGCTTCGCTGAATTGTTTTCTCCCAACTTAAAACGGCTGACTATTTTGTTGCTGATTGCATACTTTGCGCAAATTATGACGTTCTATTTCATTCTCAAATGGATCCCAAAAATTGTTGTCGATATGGGTTTCCCGGCAAGTGAAGCTGGTCAGGTCTTAGTTTATGCAAATCTAGGTGGCGGGACAGGTGCAATACTACTGGGCCTTGTTGCAAGTAAGTTTGATCTTCGCAAGGTACTTTTACCCGTTCTGGTAATGGGGTTCGTCATGGTTACAGTATTTGGAATTGGCTACGACTCACTGACGCAGATTGCGATAATTTCAGCCGCGACAGGCTTCTTTACCAATGCTGGTGTGGTCGGTCTTTACGGTTTAATGGCAAAGGTTTTTCCCCCCGAAGTGCGTGCCAGCGGAACCGGAGTGGTAATTGGATTTGGCCGGGGTGGTGCAGCCTTAAGTCCTATTTTAGCCGGAATTTTGTTTAGCGGTGGATTGAGCTTGCTCGCAGTCGCTGCGGTAATGGGGGCAGGTGCATTAATCGCTGCGATAGCGGTATATCTGTTGGGGCGACCAGCCAGGGAACATATCTCTGCTGCACCCGATGAAATAACAAACTAACAATAACGGTGAAGATGAACTTATGAAATTTACCCGAATAAATCCACTTACAGGCGAAATCGCCAGTGAAGCGGAAGCAATGAAGCCTGAAATGATAGATGATATTGCTGAAAAAGCACAAGTTGCCTTTTCAATTTGGTCTCAACAAGGTCCAAATATGCGCCGCGGCGTTTTACTGAAAGCGGCTGAAGCGCTGGAAAGTAAAAAAGATGCTTTTGTAAATGCCATGATGGCAGAGACTGGCTCAACTGCAGGGTGGGCAATGTTTAATCTCATGCTTGGTGCATCAATGCTTCGAGAAGCAGCTTCACTGACTACTCAAATCAGTGGTGAGGTCATTCCTTCCGACAAGCCTGGCTGCCTGGCCATGGCCCAGCGTCATCCCGTAGGCGTTATTCTGGGGATCGCACCCTGGAACGCGCCCATCATCCTTGGGGTAAGGGCCATTTCCACCGCGTTGGCTTGTGGGAACGCGGTTATTCTCAAAGCTTCTGAAGTGTGCCCTCAAACTCACTCTCTGATTATTGAAGCATTGTCCGAGGCAGGCTTTCCTGACAATACCGTAAATATTGTAACCAATGCTCCGGAGGATGCTCCTGCTGTGGTTGGAGCTTTGATTGATACAAAGCATGTTAAGCGCATTAATTTCACAGGCTCTACTGAAGTCGGGCGAATTATTGCCAAGCGCGCAGCAGAACATCTCAAGCCTTGCTTGCTTGAGCTTGGTGGCAAAGCGCCTTGCTTAATATTGGAAGACGCAGACCTCAATGAAGCGGTAAAAGCAGCATCTTTCGGCGCTTTTATGAATCAGGGACAAATTTGTATGTCAACTGAACGACTAATTGTCGTAGACGCCATTGCTGATGAATTTGTTCCTCAGTTCGCTAAGAAAGTGAAAACAATGCGCGCTGGAGATCCACGAGAAGGTAAAACGCCACTTGGGTCGGTGATCGATCAAAAAACGGTAGACAAAGTGAATGCATTGATTGAAGACGCTGTTTCAAAAGGGGCGAAGGTGGTTGCCGGTGGACAAGGCGAGAGTGTGCTGATGGACGCGACGGTTGTTGACGGCGTTACCAAAGACATGGCCATCTATTCAGAAGAGAGCTTTGGGCCGGTGGTAGCAGTTATTCGTGCTAAGAATGAAGCTGATGCCATACGCATTGCTAATGATTCTGACTATGGCTTAAGTGCCGCTGTTTTCACTCAGGATACAGCGAAAGGAATGAAGGTCGCCAATCAAATTAATTCAGGTATCTGTCATGTTAACGGCCCTACGGTGCACGACGAAGCACAAATGCCCTTTGGCGGAGTAGGCGCGTCTGGATATGGAAGGTTTGGAGGAAAAGCGGGAATTGAGCAATTTACAGAATTGCGTTGGATAACAGTAGAAACAGAAGCCGGCCATTATCCGATTTAGACCACTAGTAGTGTTAATTGTGCTCCGTTTTTAAAGACAAAAAGTGAGTGCGATTTTAGGTACCAAATTAGAATATGTACGAAGGTTAAGGAATTAATATGAGTAACGAAAGAATAGAAGAAGATACAGTTGAAGTTATTATTGAGAACCAGATCGCATGGGTCAATTTAAACCGGCCAGAAAAGCGTAACTGTATGAATCCAAAGCTTAATCGCCAGATGATGCGGGTGCTGGATGACATAGAATACCGCGATGATGTATCCGTTGTAGTGCTCTCTGGCAACGGTGAATCATTCAGTGCTGGAATGGATTTGAAGGAGTACTTTCGCGAAAATGAGGCGAAAGGCCTGGGGGCTACCCGTCAGGCTCAGCGAGAAGCCTATGGTTGGTGGCGCCGGTTACGTTGGCTCCAGAAACCTACAATTGCCATGGTCAATGGTTGGTGTTTTGGTGGAGCATATGGGCCACTTTTCAGTTGTGACCTGGCGTTTGCAGCTGAAGAAGCAACATTTGGCTTGAGTGAGATCAACTGGGGAATCTTACCAGGTGGCGGAGCAAGTAAAGTGGTTGCTGATCTGCTTCCTTTACGTCATGCCATGTATCACGCGATGATGGGTGAAAACATCGATGGTAAAAAAGCAGCGGAATGGGGTCTGGTCAATGAAGCTGTACCTCTCGAACAACTGAAAGATCGCGTTACAGCGGTATGTGATGTCTTGAAAGAGAAAAATCCGGTGGCGTTGAAGGCTACCAAGGACGCAATTCGTCGTGTGAAGGAAATGACATACGACAATGCTGAGGATTACCTTGTACGAGCTCAGGAAGCTGCAAATAGCTTTGACAATGATGGCCGTAAAGAGGGAATTAAACAGTTTATCGACGATAAAACGTACAAGCCAGGTCTGGGCGCTTACGACAAATCCAAACAAGGTTGAGTAAGGGGGCTAGAATGCATGCTTTAACCCTGCAAGCAAGACTCAGACCCCGGAAAGTGGCCATTAACGACCTGACTTCAGGTCGTTCTTGGACATATTCAGAATGGGAAGAGTTTATTGGTAAAACCGCTTTCTGGTTACGCGAGCAAGGTTTGAAGTCAGGTGACCGAGTGGTCTGCGTGGCTAAAAACTGTGCCGAATTGGTAGCGATGCATTTTGCGACTGCTGAGGCTGGTGTGTTATTTGTTCCACTGAATTGGCGGTTGTCAAAAGACGAGATCAACACGTTAATTCACGACTGCAAGCCGGCCCTTATTGTGGGTGATGAGCTTGCAGAAGGTATAGGACAAGCCTACTTTAATTTAGATAAACTAAGTGAAAGTGTCGAAAATGGTGAGTGCCTGAAACTTGTTGGAAAACATCAGGACAGTCCTTCATTGATATTATATACATCGGGGACAACAGGTTTACCCAAAGGCGTGCTTCATTCTGAAAATACGATCATGGAAACGACGTTAAATATGGCGTTGCTCGGCCAGGTTGATGAGGGAAGTGTGTTCCTGTGCGAAGCACCAATGTTCCACGTCATTGGCCTGATTTCCTGTGTCAGACCTGCGTTGTATCAAGGTGGAACACTGCTTATATCTGATGGATTTATTCCTGAACGTACATTGCTTAGACTGGCAGATCCTCAGCTTGAAATTACACATTATTTCTGTGTGCCCCAAATGGCCAACGCGTTGCGTCACGAAGAAGCTTTTGATCCTGGCAAGCTGAAAAGTCTAAAAGGAATTTTGACCGGTGGAGCACCACATCCGGCTGTACAAATTCGCGCATGGCTTAACGACGGGATACCTATCGTAGATGGTTATGGTATGAGTGAAGCCGGTACCGTTTTTGGCATGCCGTTTGACCTCAACATTCTCGATGAAAAGGCAGGTTTTGTTGGAGTGGCTACTCACCGAATCCAGGTTCGTTTGATGAAAGGTTCCAGTGATGTAGCGGGAGTTAACGAAGCTGGAGAAGTGCAGTTAAAAGGTCCGAATTTATTTATTGGTTTGTGGAACAAAGACGACGCTTACGCTGAGTGTTTCACAGTCGATGGGTGGTTTAAGACCGGCGATATTGCACTGTGTGACAAGGATGGTTTTTATCGCATAGTCGACAGGATAAAGGACATGTTTATCTCCGGCGGTGAAAATGTTTATCCTGCCGAAATTGAAGCCGTTGCCCTTAGTGTGGATAACGTTAAAGAGTGTGCTCTCATTGGTGTGCCAGATGAAAAATGGGGTGAAGTAGGATGTTTATTTATCGTACCTAAGTGCCCAGCTGAGCAATTTGATATGGGTCATTTAAATGATAAGCTCGAAGCTTCACTTGGACGGTATAAATTACCTAAAAAAATAAAACTTATGGACGCCTTGCCCCGAACAGGTGCCGGTAAGGTTAGAAAGAATATATTAAAGCAAGAGTATGTATAAAGCCCGTTTTTACGGGCTTTTTTATATTCTGTATATTTAATTGTACTGTTTATTTTAGATTTTTATTGATCGCATTAATGGTTAAGTGAAATTTAATTATCTATATGCATTTAATTTTTAACAGGTAGGTATTTTTTAATAAATTCCACACCGGCATTAACATATTCTTGCGTGTCAAACACAGGATCCCCGTGCCGTGCATTTGTCACGATAATCAACTTATTTGGAATATCTACAGAATCAAGCTTCGCTTTTAGCAATTTACTTTGACTGTCCGGCACGATTTGATCATTTGCACCGTGCATAATGATAAATGGAGGAGTATTCGCATCAATATATGTAGTTGACGACGCCCATTCGGCCAGGTCAGGCCTCTCTATGGGCGAGGCACCCAGCAATTTTGCTTCTGCTGCATCAGGAGCGTCGTGATCAACCTTTCCGCTGTTACCGCGCATTGCATTGATATCACTAGGCCCAAAAAAATCAAGTACCACAGCAACGGTATATTTGGGCTGATGGCCCTTAATGTAAAACTTTGTATCGGTATCATTATTAGATGTTGCAATAAGAGAGGCAAGGTGTCCTCCTGCGGAGCGCCCCATCATGCCAACATTTTTTGCATCTATGCCATAATCATTCGAATGATCTACCAGATAGTTAATCGCGTCGTTAATATCAGCTACCGGTGCAGGAAATATCGCATCACCACTTAACCTGTAATTAACCGCCGCAATTGCGTATCCCTCTTTAACCAGCGCATTCACGAGCGTTCCATTTTTAGGCACGAACTCGTCTTTTGAGCCTCTGAACCATGCACCTCCATGAACCCAGACTACCAGGGGTAAGATATCCGTTTCTTTTTCATCAGGTAAATATAAATCAAGTTGTAGATTCTTTTGTTCAGTTTTTTTATAAGTCAACGTCGTAATATTATAGCCGGTTTTTACGGGCGGTGTGGAATTGCTTTCTGACGTTTTATTGCAGCCTGTTATCATTAATATGCTTAGTGGTATAAGACTTAATTTATAAAGGTTTTTCATGTGGTGATCCTTTAAGAAGTGCAAGAAGTTATTATACTTGCAGATACGTATTTATCAATATTGATAATTTTTGTTTGCGTGTTTTTTATGATGATATAAAACTATATTTTCTGGTTTTCTCGTGGCTAATTAATTGGTTTTTTGAACGTTGGGTTTAGTGCTGGCTTCGCTTTATTCTGTTAAAAAAAATGGTAAAAGTTAATGTTGCTTATGAAATTGCATTTTGTCTAAGTGCTG
Source organism: Alteromonas sp. AWQ4_252 (assembly GCF_056158205.1). NCBI lineage: Bacteria > Pseudomonadati > Pseudomonadota > Gammaproteobacteria > Alteromonadales > Alteromonadaceae > Alteromonas > Alteromonas sp. AWQ4_252. The sequence goes on from NZ_JBSWSV010000001.1 coordinate 1,634,155, forward strand.
AAAGGTTTTCATTCAGATGACAGGCTGAATGGTATCCATTATTAGCTCGTATCGCTTTGGTAAATCACGATAGCGCGATTGAATTAAATAGAGAGGTTCCGACACATCTTTCTTCGGTGAGTAAACTGTAAGCGAATCTGCAAAAGGTACGAACTGCTTTACACTGGTTGGCAAAACAGTAAAACCTACGCCTTGGCTCACAGGTAGCAGGATCTGAGACAACTGATTGATATACCCTGCTTGAACAAGTTGAGTTACCGGTAAATCTGCAAGAGTTGTCTCGCCGCAATGGTTAAAGTACAGTTGCACATAATAGTTCGCGTCTGGATGATTAATGATCCCTAAAGTATTCAGCGTTTCACGAATAGGTACTTTTGGGTCTGTCTGTGAGGGTAGAAATAGACTAAGCGGTTCCTCGCCCAAATACCGCGATACGTATAACGCATCATCCGGTTTGTGCGTGACAACACCAATATCAATATCACCGTTTTCCACAGCCGTTAAAATTCGACGTTGCGGAGAGACTTCAACTTGTATATTCAGTTTGCAATGATCTCGCTGAAGACTTGTCAAGGCGGGATAAACCCGTTGCGCTATTGCGCCTGAACAACCTATTGAGCACTTCCCCTCAAAAGGCGCGTCGAATTTTAACGCTTCAATGAACTTTGCTTGCTTCTTCTTTGATTCCAAGGCGAACTGGTAAAGCCGTCGTCCCTGTTCGGTTAGTTGGACACCTTTCCCTTGTCTCGTTAGTAAGTTGCAATCACAAACGCTTTCTAGTTTTTTTATGTGCTGCGACACACCGGGTTGTGTCATGAATAAGGTTTCAGCAGTACGGGTAAAATTTCCGGTTTCCACAAGGGTAATAAAGGTTTGTAAAAGCTTAGGACTTAACATGGTATAAATTTATATTATCAAAATTAGAATATATGATAATTTCATGTTTTGTTTTCGTCCAGGTAAACTTTGCTCATCAATTGATCAAGGAGTTAACTATGACGAACAAAGTGAACACCCCGTATCCTCGTACTTTCTCACACATTGGTATTTCTGTGCCCGACCTCGACGCAGCAGTAAAGTTTTATACCGAAGTGTTGGGTTGGTACCTTATTATGAAACCTACGGTAATTACAGAAGACGATTCAGCGATTGGTGAAATGTGTACTGACGTATTCGGACCTGGCTGGGAGTCATTTCGCATCGCACACTTGTCTACAGGAGACAGAGTTGGCGTTGAAATTTTCGAGTTTAAAGGCCAGGAAAACCCGGAGAACAACTTTGAATACTGGAAGACAGGCATTTTCCACTTCTGTGTTCAGGACCCGGATGTTGAAGGGCTCGCTGATAAAATTGTCGCAGCTGGCGGGAAAAAGCGCATGAAAGCGCCACGCTACTATTACCCGGGAGAAAAACCTTATCGTATGATTTATATGGAAGACCCGTTCGGCAATATTCTGGAAATTTACAGCCACAGTTATGAGCTTCACTATGCAAGTGGCGCGTATTCCTAATTGCGCCAGCATTCCGAAAAAACACAGTAATGAGCAACAATTTGCTTTAATATAGCCCGAGTTATCTCGGGCTTTTTCATGCCTGTTATTGAATTTCTTCTAATGTGTATTTTCCCTGCGCGAGCGCTAAAGCGGTATTGTCTGCTACTTCGCCAATTTTGAGCTTTGCAGGGCCTGTAGGCTCAATAAGTACGTAAGTTTCGCCGTTGGCATCAAGGGTTTTCTCTCCCTTTCGAGGTGTAAGAGCAACACCGAGCAGGGCGTGGTCGGGAAGAAGAATGAGGACCATGGAGGTGTCAGGTAAAAAAGCCCTGGCAATGGACGCAGTGAGCACAGACTTACTGTCGCAATCGCCCCGGTTTTCATTCAATAGCTGTGCGGGCGGTGCGAAGCCTGAACCGTTGCTTTGCGCGCGATTGTCCAATGCGTCATAGGGTATACTCTGCACCCACCCCAGTAATAAATTAAAGTACTCTCTGGCATCAGAAGTCACGACGACTTTTTCGTAAAACGCCTGTGATAAGGGGATCAACACATCAGTGAGTTCCTTCATATATCGAACGTGGTCAGGTTTGATGGCTTTTTCGTTAAACGATGTGCGATAGCGGGTGTAGTAATGCTCAGTGAGGTAGTCGGTAAATGCTTTTTCCTTTGCTCGTGCCAAATGGGTTTGCACAGCTTTTAGTTTTACCTCGTCCCTGGAGCGCACACTTATTGCCACCTTTTCACCTTGTTGGCGAACCGAAATAGTCGCTTCTCTGGGGTCGTATCCCCTGGCAACTTTGAGTAACTCAACGGTTACATAACGCATGGCCAGCACAGGACGATAATTTTTTTGCTCTGCAGGGCTGGAGGCTAACTTTTCGGCATTAAGATTAAAGCTGATCTCTTGCTTTTTTTCGTCCACGTCCAGCCATTCATACTGGTAAGTCAGGGTACCATTTTGCTCGGAACGGTTAAAAGACAGTTGTTCTGCACAAGCGTGATATGCAAAACACAGCAATAGCAACAGAGCAAGAATACGCAAACTGGCTCCTTAATAAATTGAACATTCAATGAACATTGATAGTAGCTGAATAACGGTAAAATAGAGAATAAAATCAATTTTTATACAATAAAGCAAAGATTTATCATCCAAAGCCAGGCCAATCCTTTCTGACTCAACCGACAATTTGCATTCTTTATATAATAACTATTCCTAATGTCTTGTAACTTTATACTATTGTCTATAAGGTGATTTTTTGTTCTGTAAACAATTGTTGTCAATGGAGTCAAAGCATGACCATAACTGTTGGGATAACACACCATACTGAATACCACTATGATAAAAGTATCAGTATGTCTCCACACACGTTCCGACTTCGACCAGCACCCCACAGCCGAACACCTATAAAGAGTTATTCATTAAAAGTTTACCCTGAAGATCACTTTATAAACTGGCAACAGGATCCTTTCGGCAATTATCTTGCCCGGGTCGTATTTCCTGAAAAAACGAAAAAGTTTTGGTTTACAGTCGATCTGGTCGCAGAACTAACAGTTATCAATCCATTTGATTTCTTTTTGGAGTCATACGCTGAGAAGTACCCTTTTAAATACGAAGAACGGATTGCCCGTGACCTGGCCCCTTATCTGGAAAAGGAAAAAGCGTCATCGGTGTTTTCAGCGTTAATTAACGAGCAAATTCCAGATAAACCTGTTGCCACCGTTGACTTTCTGGTGGCGGTTAATCAAGCCGTATATGACCTCATTGAATATGGGGTTCGCATGGAGCCAGGCGTCCAGAGTATTGATGAAACCCTTGAGAAAAAAGGCGGCTCTTGTCGGGATTCAGCCTGGTTATCGGTGCAGATGTTCAGACATCTCGGCCTTGCATCACGGTTCGTGTCAGGTTACCTGGTGCAGTTAGCGCCAGATGAAAAAAGTCTTGACGGACCCAGCGGACCGGAAAAAGATTTTACCGACTTGCATGCGTGGTGTGAAGTATACATTCCCGGTGCAGGCTGGATTGGGCTGGACCCAACATCAGGGTTATTTGCCGGTGAGGGGCATATACCTTTGGCGTGCACGCCTGAACCTATGTCTGCAGCTCCTGTAACCGGCGCTATCGATGAATGTGAATCAACCTTTAGTTTCTACAACAACGTGCAGCGTCTTCACGAACCTCCACGCGTAACCAAACCTTATAGTGATGCACAATGGGCGGCAATAGACCGTTTAGGCGGAGTGATTGACAACGAGCTTCACGACGCGGGTATTAATTTAACCATGGGCGGCGAGCCAACCTTCATTTCTATCGACGATATGGAAAGTGACCAATGGAACACCGCTGCTGACGGCAAAGAAAAGCGCGAACTGGCTCACACCTTGTTTATGAAAATGGTGGACGCTTTTAGTCAAGGTGGTTTCAGGCACTATGGGCAAGGTAAATGGTATCCAGGTGAGCCCTTGCCTCGCTGGCAATATGCAAGCTATTGGCGCAAAGATGGCACGCCGATTTGGTCAAATCAGGCTTTGCTTGCGGATAAAATTAACAACGCTTCGGCTAAAGCGTCAGACGCTGAAGCATTTGCCAGCCACCTTTCTATCGCACTCGGTCTTGATAAATCCGTTGTCGTCACTGCTTATGAAGATGTGCTTTATCATTTATGGCAGGAAGGAAGTTTACCTCAGGATCCGTCTCCTGATGCGCCGGAGTTACTCGATGCAATGACCCGTAAGGGCTTTCTGGCCAAACTGGAAAAAGGGTTAGATAAGCCAGTGGGCTTTGTAATCCCTCTTACTTACGACACGGTGTTTGGAGGATGGCAAAGTAACCAGTGGACGTTTAAAAGGGGGCATTGTTTTTTGCTCCCAGGTGACTCGCCAATGGGATATCGCTTGCCGCTAAATAGTCTTGGGAAACCAAAACAGATATTTGAACGTGATCCCGCTGACATGACGGACTCACTCGCTTCTATTACTAAGCAACGTGGCTACGTAGGCGAAGAATCTGTATTAACAGCGCTTTGTATTGAAGTTCGCGATGGTCAGCTTTGTATTTTCATGCCTCCTGCCAGTTATTTTGAGCACTACGCTTTGCTTTTAAACGCTGTGGAAGTCGTTGCTGAAAAACTGAAAATCCCCGTAATTTTAGAAGGGTACACACCGCCATACGACAGCCGGGTAGAGAAGTTTGCCGTTACCCCGGATCCGGGTGTTATCGAGGTTAATGTGCACCCGGCGACAAATTGGAAAACGCTTGTCAGCAACACCCACGCCCTTTATGAAATGGCCAGAACATGTCGGCTTGGTACTGAAAAATTTATGCTCGACGGGCGTCATGCCGGTACCGGAGGGGGAAATCACGTTACCATGGGTGGACCGACACCCCTCGAAAGCCCGTTTTTGAAAAGACCCGATATACTGCGAAGCTTCATTACTTATTGGCAGCATCACCCGGGTCTGTCTTATTTGTTTTCAAGTCTCTTTATTGGCCCCACCAGCCAGGCACCTCGTGTAGACGAGGCACGGGATGAAACCTTATATGAGCTTGAAATAGCCTTTTCCCAGATACCTGATGGTGAAGTACCAGCGCCGTGGTTGGTAGACCGCTTACTCCGGCATTTACTCACTGATTTGACTGGAAATACCCACAGGGCTGAATTTTGTATCGATAAGCTGTTTAACCCCGATTCACCTACTGGTCGTTTAGGTATCGTGGAGTTTCGCGGGTTTGAAATGCCGCCGCACGCACGCATGAGTCTAATGCAAATGTTGCTGCTACGTACGTTACTTGTCTGGTTCTGGAAACAACCTTACAAGAAGAAGCTGGTTCGGTGGGGGACAGAGTTACATGATCGCTTCATGTTGCCGCACTACGTTAAACAAGATATAGCAGAAGTGTGTAGTGATCTAAACGCCGCTAATTTCCCAATAAAATTAGATTGGTTTGAGCCGTTTTTTGAATTTCGGTTCCCACGATGTGGAAGCCGTGAAGTGGGTCAAATTAAACTTGATTTGTTCAGCGCTATCGAGCCGTGGCACGTACTTGGTGAAGAAGCGTCTGGCAGTGGCACCGCTCGTTATGTAGATAGCTCCCTTGAGCGGGTTCAGTTAACCGTGTCAAATATGCATACGGACAGATACATCGTTTCATGTAATGGACGTAGATTGCCACTGAAATCGACGAATGTTCGCGGTGAGCATGTTGCTGGCGTTCGGTTCAGGGCATGGCACCCTGCATCTGCTCTTCACCCGACTATTGGTGTGCATGCACCACTTGTGTTTGATGTTTACGATACCTGGGCTGGCCGTTCTCTTGGGGGCTTTACCTATCATGTCAGTCACCCTGGAGGCCGTAACTTCTCAACTGTACCCGTCAATGCTTTTGAAGCTGAAGGTAGGCGCATTGCCCGCTTCTGGGACCATGGCCACACACCTTCGTTTAAACCGGACACAATGCCGCAGTGGTCACCCCATTTAGCCACCCAACGAGTAGTCAACCATGAGGGGCAAAATGACTATGACTTACCTTTGGAGGAGTCGGACAATGAAGAGTATCCAAATACGCTGGATTTACGACGGCCCCCTACTTTATAGTTCAGGTGTCTATTAAGTTTATGAGCGAAGATCTCTCCATGCCAGAATGGCTAAATAGCTATACAGCATCTAGCACGCTGCCAGATGAGAACAAGCGTCTTCTCAACACCTTGTTCTCGCGCCTGGCAGCACTAAACAGCGAAGAAGTCACCTTCAGAGCAAACGAAATTCGCCGGCTCATGCGAAACAGTGGTTTTGCGGATATTGATGAGCAACAAAACTGGCAACTAGACCCATTACCAATGATGGTCTCAAGCCAGGATTGGGACACTATCAGTCGTGGGATAAAGCAACGGGTATTACTCTTAAATGATGTATTACTCGATCTCAATAACGATAAAAGCACGTTGACCCAGGGTATTTTTTCTACCGAACACCTAATGCGTCACCCCTATTATTTAGCTGATAGTCATACCGTACCTGCGCAAAACAAGGGTGTCTTTTTATGTGCGATTGACATCGGGCAAAATACCGATGGGGAGTACTTCGTTCTAAATGACCATTGTCAGTTTCCCAGAGGACTTGGTCTTTTGCTAGAAAATCGTATTGTTGCGCGAAGAGTGATGAGTGAAGAGTTTACAGAGTGTGGCGTATTGCGCATTGCTGGGTTCTTTGAACAACTTCAACGTGCGATTTCTCAAGAAACTAGCGGGTTGAGCGATCCTCGTATCGTTATTTTATGTCGGGGTCCTGATGATCAGTATTATTCCGAACAAGCTTATTTAGCCACTTATATGGGATATACCCTTGTTCGAAGTGCAGATTTAACGGTAAGAAAGGGGCAAGTCTGGTTAAAAGCGCTTGATGGATTGCGCAAAGTAGACGTTATTCTGCGCTGGATTGAAGACAGACACCTGGATTCTCTGGAGCAGGTGGATTACTCAGCTTTTGGTATACCCGGTCTTATTCATGCGGTACGTTCACAGAATGTGGTTTTGCTGAACCCATTAGGTAACGGCACTATACAAATTCCCGCCATTCGAAACAATTTACACCGCGCTGCTGACTATTTAAACGGTGAGCCTTTGCTAATGCGTCAGCAGGAAACCTTTTCCGTTGAAGCTGTGTTAGAGCAAGACTGGGCTGACTATGAACTACTGAGTTATGTAGATCCAGCATTGAAACTCGATGGCGAACGAGACAAAGCCGCCATTGCACAATGCCTTGATAATGTCGCTCAAAAAGATCTTTACTGGCGTAAAAAGCTGGTGCTTTCACAGGCGCCCTTCTGGAATGAGACCGGGGTGGTTAGTAAGCCTGTTATCTTGCGATGCTATGCATTACTTTCTCAAGATCAGGTATTTATATTACCTTCAGCCATGTGTTATACCCCTAGTTCAGCGCGTACTGAGGGTAAAGTGGAAATTAAAGACACATGGGTAGAAACCATTGGTCCGCCCGAGGGGCAAGCGCCATCTATTCCAAAATCTTTACAGTTGAACGCCGACTTAGCTTTGGTCGAGGGATTGTTGCCGAGCAGAACTGCCGAAAACTTGTTTTGGTTAGGTTGTGCTGTTGAACGAAGTGAAAACGTTATTCGCTTAGTAAGAGCATTTATCGACAAGTTCACGGAGCTTGCGATTTATCCAGACGAGGCACACAGAAACGCATTACTCCGATTTAAAGTAGGCCTTGAAAATCAAGCGCTCATATACCCTTATCAACATGCAGCAACCACTGATTTATCCAATTCTGGCGCGGGGTTCAAAGAGCTGGTTGTCGCGCTAATTAGCACCAATCAGTTTGTTGGAGGGCTCTTCAGCAGTATCAATATGGTTGTACAAAGCGCGTTGCAAGTCAGAGAGCTGCTTTCCTACGATAGCTTACGGATCATTGAAAGTTTAGAGGAAGAACATCACAACTTTTCATCAATAACAGTACAAACACCGACTCACAGACTGCAGACCACTCTCGATAAACTTATTGGATTAATAATGGCCTTCAACGGTTCTATTCAGGATAGTCTGTCAAAGAGCAACGGTGCGTTTATGATAGAGATCGGCAAGCGTTTAGAGCGCAGTAATCAATTAGTCTCCATGGTCCAAAACCTGTTGCAATCCCCGCTACCCGACGCAGAACAGCAAAACGTACTGGACATTGTCCTTATTGCTCAGGTCAGCGCCATTACACACAGAAGGCGATATCGCGCATTTCAGAGCATAGAAACAGGGCTGGAATTACTGTTATTGGATGCCGAATACCCTCGTTCTCTGGCTCATCAGATTCAGAAAATTACTGAGCTGTGTGGCAGCCTCCCTGTGAATGCAAAACCCGGGTTCCTCAGCACCACGGAAAAAATTCTGTTACAGCTTAAAGCGAGTTTTGCGCTGACAGACAGAGACACGCTAAGTATCCACACCCAGGAATCGTCCTTAGAATTGGCGGCATTGCTGGAAAGTGTGACATTGCAGTTGCAAAAATTTAGTGAAATGATGCAAACCCAATACTTCAGCCACACCAAGCCAGCTTCTCAACTTCATTGGTCTGGAATCGGTACAGCAACGCCACAAATTATAGAAAGTCCGGTTTTACCTAAAACAAATTCATCCGTTGAACCTTCGGGCACTAGCGAGCAAGGAGAAGCGGAATAATGAAATACAAAATTAAACACATCACAACCTATAAGTATTCGGATAAAGTCAGCCTTACTCAAAACCACGCCAGGCTTACTCCGCTTAATACGCTCAACCAGAAGCAAATCAGTGCGAGTGTCACTATTATTCCTGAGCCAGATTATCAGTCTGAATTTGTAGATTATTTCGACAATACTGTCACTATTTTTGAAATTCCTACTTTGCATGAGGAAATGCAAGTCATTGCAAGCAGTGAAGTAGAAATTCAGGGTGCCCCTCTTCAAGGCTTATTTGCCCATAATACGCAATGGGAAAACGTTCGTGACCAAATTCGCTATCCTGCGGACAAGTCCATGTTAGCCGCCCAGTTCTTCAGTATTCCAACTCGTCTTACCCAGGCAGATCAAGCCATTCACAAATACACGCTGGCGTCGTTTACGCCTAATCGATCTATCGTGGAATCTTGCGATGAATTGATGGAACGAATCTTTAACGATTTCACATTCGACCCGTCTTTTTCCACAATTAACACACCTGTCAGCCATGTATTTAAGCACAAGCGTGGCGTTTGTCAGGATTATGCACATTTAACGTTAACTTGCTTGCGAAGTGTTGGTCTGGCGGCCCGTTATGTAAGTGGCTATATCGAAACCATTCCGCCGCCGGGACAGGAAAAGCTTACAGGTGCAGACGCCACTCATGCGTGGATCGCACTATTTGTACCAGGCTCTGGTTGGATTGATTATGACCCAACCAACAATTTAAAACCCTATGACCAGCACGTTACGTTAGCGGTCGGACGGGACTTTGCAGACATCACACCACTTAAAGGCATTATGTTTGGAGGTGGAAATCAGGTTTTGGATGTTTCAGTGGATATGAATCGGGGATAATAAGGAGTGTAGTTTGAGTAACCAAAAACAAAGTCAGTCTTCATCAAATACTGTAAATTTAGCACACTGCAATTTTTCCGAATTTTATGACGAACTGATAGATGAGAATGGGGTCGCACGCCCACACTGTGCGCCATTGATGGATTATTTAACCCACTTGTCTGAAGACGAACTCAAAAACGCGCAAAATGCCGCTGAATTGGTCGTTAAAGAAATGGGCATAACCTTTACGGTGTACGGCGAAGGAAGCTCTATAGACAGAGCCTGGCCTATCGATATTATTCCTCGCATTATTTCTAACAAAGAATGGCAGCGTGTAGAAGAAGGGCTCAAACAAAGAGTCAAAGCGCTTAACATGTTTATCGACGATCTCTATCATGATCAAAAAATCATAAAAGATGGGGTTTTTCCAGAAGCGTTAATCGACAAATCGGTTAATTTCCGTAAACAGTGTATTGGAATATCGCCGCCTAATGGCATATGGGCTCACATATGTGGTTCTGATTTGGTGAGAGACAAAGACGGTACCATTTACGTTCTGGAAGACAATCTTCGCGTGCCTTCCGGCGTGTCTTATATGTTAGAAAATCGCTCCGTAATTAAGCGTGTTTTTCCTGACATGTTCGAAAAAATGGACATTCTTCCAGTTAACGACTACCCCTCACAATTATTCGATATGCTTTCAACCTTATCGCCGAGGCAGGATGAAAAGCCTGAAGTCGTGGTGCTAACACCTGGGATCTACAATTCTGCTTACTTTGAGCATTGCTACCTTGCGCAGGAAATGGGATGCGAGCTGGTGGAAGGAAGTGATCTGACAGTAGAAAAAGACGACTGCGTCTATATGAAAACGATTAAAGGTTTGCGTCGCGTAGATGTTATTTACAGACGCATTGATGACCTTTTCATAGATCCGGAAGTGTTCGATCCAGATTCAATGTTGGGTGTTCCGGGGTTAATGCGAGCGTGGAGTCAGGGTAACGTTACTTTAGTCAATGCCCCTGGAGCCGGGGTTGCAGATGATAAAGTGGTGTATACCTATGTGCCTGACTTTATTAAGTATTATTTAGATGAAGAGATCATACTTCCCAACGTAAAAACCTATCGGTGTTATGAGCCTGAAGATTTTGAATATGTAGAGGCAAACATAGATAAACTGGTTATTAAGCCCGCCAATGAATCTGGTGGCTATGGTTTGCTAATAGGCCCTAAATCGACAAAGAAACAGCAGCAGGAAACCCTCGCTCAGATAAAAGCCGATCCTCGCAACTGGATCGCACAACCTACGCTTAATTTATCGACGGTTCCAACCCTCGATGGCGGAGTCATCGAAGGGCGTCACGTAGATTTACGTCCATTTGTTCTTTCATCGGGAACCAATACGTATGTGACAACTGGCGGCTTAACCAGAGTGGCGCTTGTCAGAGGTTCTCTCGTGGTCAATTCATCACAAGGTGGTGGAAGTAAAGATACTTGGATTGTAGATTAGGGGGAGGGATTGTCATGTTATCAAGAGTTGCAGAAACACTTTACTGGACGGCGAGATATGTTGAACGGGCAGAAAATCTTGCTCGCTTAATCAATGTGAATAACCTTCTTCTAATGGATTTACCCAAAGGTTTTTCTCCCGGCTGGGAACCGTTATTAGATATCACTGGCAACAGAGAAGCTTTTGAATCTGCCTATTCAGATTTTAGCGAGAGAAATATTCTCAAATTCTTAACAGTAGATAGCAAAAATCCGTCATCTATTCTCAGTTCGCTTCAGTATGCGAGAGACAATGCGCGCACCATCAGAGATGTTATTCCCCGGGAAGTCTGGGAGACATTAAATGCCTTACATTTGTCTGTGAAAGAAAACAGTAGCAGCTTTCTAAGTAAACGAGGGCGTTTCTCCAGTCTAAAACAGGTTATCAACCAATGTTTGCTCATATATGGAACAATGGATGCGAGCATGAGCCACGATGAAGGCTATTTCTTCTGGCGCTTCGGTGCAGTGCTAGAGCGGGCAGATATGACATCAAGAATTATTGATGTACGCTCTGCAACACTACCAGAAGATATGAGCGACTTGCCTTTTGAGAACATACTCTGGATGAGTGTACTTCGCTCGCTGAGTGGTTACCAAATGTACCGGCAAAAAATGGGAGTGCGGATCCGCCCTGGCGACGTACTGCTTTTCATGTTGCACAGTGAAGAATTCCCTCGTAGCGTTCTCTTTTGCTTGTATAAACTCAAGAGTTTATTTTTGAACTTACCAGACAGTAAGGCAATAATTGAGCATATCGATCACAGTATTGAGGATTTGGAAAAGCAACCAGTGGCTACCCTAAGGGGGCGAGCTCTTCACGATTATATTGACGAGCTACAAATCGACTTTGCTGATATCCACCAGGAATTAGCACAGCAGTACTTTATGCATTAACGCAAAAGAGTCATTAAGCGTAAAAAAAAGCGATCTCCTGAAACATGGAGCGTCGCTTTTTTATTTCCCTATGATGACAGAGCATCTCTGCTCACCAGTTACCAGGCGAGTTTTTAGGGCCACTACTTGTGTTGCGTGAACCAATCCAGCTGTGAGTGCAATGACACTACCGAACCTACGATTATTAACGTAGGGGGGCGCATTAGTGGTGTTTGCGGGTCGTCATTGATTGTCGCTAATGTGCCGGTTACCACTTTTTGTGCGTCACGGGTTGCCTCCTGCACCAAAGCGATGGGAGTGTTAGCATCAAGTCCGTATTCAATCAACTTTTCGCAAATGATAGGTAAGCCAGTCAAGCCCATGTAGAATACGAGGGTTTGCCCTTTTTGAGCGAGCGCTGGCCAATTGAGATCGATAGTGCCGTCTTTCAGGTGGCCCGTGGCGAACGTTACTGATTGCGCGTGATCTCTGTGGGTGAGTGGAATACCTGCGTATGTACTTGCACCTGATGCGGCAGTGATGCCAGGTACAACCTGAAAATCGACGTTGGCTGCAATAAGCTCTTCAATTTCTTCTCCACCGCGGCCAAAAATAAATGGGTCGCCGCCTTTCAAGCGAACTACACGGTTGCCTTTTTTTGCCTCTTCTACCATCAACGAATTAATTTGCTCTTGAGGCAATGTATGGTTGCTCTTAGCTTTGCCTACGTAAATTTTTTCCGCGTCACGACGAACCAACTCCAGAATCGCTGGCGATACTAAACGGTCATATACCACCACATCGGCTTTTTGCATAAGTCGCAAAGCTCGAAAAGTAAGTAGATCTGGGTCGCCAGGTCCAGCGCCAACCAGATATACCTGGCCTTGGGTTTTCTTCTCTTCTTTGGCAGCGTCCAGTGCTTCAAGGAATGCCTGTTGGGCCTTATCATCCTGACCTTTTTCCACCATTTCGGCAATGTCACCATCGAGGACATCTTCCCAAAAATAGCGGCGGGCCGTAACCCCTGAAAGGGTGGCTTTCACTTTCTCTCGGAATTTTTCAGAAAAGGCGCCTAAACGAGCAATATTGCCCGGAATAACCGTTTCCAGTTTCTGACGCAAATAGCGCAGCAAAACTGGCGCAACACCGCCGCTGCTCATTGCAATAACAATGGGAGAGCGGTCGATGATTGATGGCGTAATAAACTGGCACAGTGGTGTATTATCAACAACGTTCACTAATACACCACGAGCCCGCGCTTGGTCGTGGACGTATTCGTTTACCGCGCCGTCATTGGTAGCGACAAACACCATGTTTATATCATTGAGATCATCATCGGCGAAGGGGCGTTCTACCAGCGTTACTCTTTGATTATTGGCATAAGACTTTACCGTGTCACACATCCATGGGGCTACCACGGTGACAGACGCTTCCGACTTCAAAATTAATTCCAGTTTTCTAGCGGCCACTTCCCCGGCGCCAACCACGAGAACCTGCATTGTCTGAGTGTCGATAAAAACCGGGAAATAACGCATGAGAGCCCCACACCTGTATAAAATTACTCATGATAACTAAGCACATATTTTGCCCCTTTCCGGCAAAATTAAAAAATCCTTTTTCAGCCTAGATATTTCTTTTTGATATAAAAAAGGCAGGTTTTATTCACCTGCCTTTTCATAGTTCGCTCTAGCGCGCTTAGTTTTTACGTGGGCTTCGCTTTTTAGGCGGCGTGTCTGACCATTCGCGAATTGCCAGTTTCTGACCTGCCACGCGGGTATTCTGTAACAGCTCTTTTGTTTCCCGAGGCATGCCTTCTGGTAAATCCACAGTGCTGTATCGGTCATAAATTTCAATAGCACCGATGTTTTTACTGTTGATATTGGCTTCGTTGGCAATCGCGCCTACGATATTTCCTGGCTTCGCGCCATGGGTATGACCCACATCGATACGGAAACGCTGCATACCTGCTTCAGGTTTACTGCTGCCGCGCTTACCTCGTCTGTCGCCACGCTCTGGGCGATCACCCCGGTTCCCGCGGTCACCTCGACGATCACCACGGTCACCACGGTCTTCCCGTTGTGGTTTGCTGTGTAAGTCGGGACGGTCTGATTCTTTCAGCAACAGAGGTTCATCACCTTGCGCCAATTTGATAAGTGCTGCAATCAAACGCTCTGGTGAAGCCTCAGTTTCCTGCTGTAGTGACTCAACAATGGGCATCAGTGATTCAAGACTGTCATCTGTAGTTGCTTCGCTAACAGCATGTTTAAACTTGCTCAAGCGAGTTTCGTTCAATTCACTAATCGATGGAATTGGCATGCGCTCAATAGGCTGGCGAGTGGTTTTCTCTATGGCGAAAAGCATACGTTTTTCACGGTGCGAGATAAACAAGATGGCTTCACCATTTCGTCCGGCACGGCCTGTACGTCCAATGCGATGAACGTATGATTCTGTGTCGTAAGGCACATCGAAGTTAATAACGTGGCTAACGCGCTCAACGTCCAAACCACGTGCAACGACATCCGTTGCAACCAGAATGTCAATTTTGCCTTGTTTGAGTTTTTCTACCGTGCGCTCCCGGGCATTTTGCGGAATATCTCCGTTCAACGGCTCTACGTCATAACCCCGTGCAGACAGCTTGTCTGACAATTCAACGGTGGCGGTTTTCGTTCTTACGAAAATAATTACGCCATCGAAAGATTCAACTTCCATGATACGTGTAAGAGCTTCGAGCTTGTGATGCGGAGCGACCTGGCAGTAGCGCTGACGAATAGTACTCGCCGTGCTAACCTTAGAAGCAATTTTAACGTGTTTTGGATCTTTCAGATAACGCTGAGTGATCTTTTTAATCGGCCCTGGCATGGTGGCAGAGAACAACGCTGTCTGCTTTTCAGCTGGCGCATTGCTGAGGATGGTTTCCACATCGTCAATAAAGCCCATGCGCAGCATTTCGTCAGCTTCGTCTAAAACTAAGAAACGCAATTCACTTAAGTTTAATGTTTTGCGTTTAATGTGGTCGATAATACGGCCCGGCGTACCTACAACAACCTGTACACCGCGTTTAAGCTGGCGTATTTGGTTATCGTAAGACTGACCACCGTATACAGGCAGCACCTTAATTTTTTGTGAAAAGCTGGCATAAACCTGAAAGGCTTCGGCTACCTGAATGGCAAGTTCGCGAGTAGGAGCAAGTACCAGCAGTTGCGGGAGTTTTGCTTCTGGGTCTATATTAGCGAGCATAGGTAACGCAAAGGCCGCTGTCTTACCGGTACCTGTTTGTGCCTGACCTAATAGATCATGCCCTTCAAGTAGTAGCGGAATACTTTCAGCCTGAATTGGTGAAGGCTTTTCATAGCCAACCTTCTCCAGAGCTTGTAAGATGCTTGGTGGTAAGTTGAGGTCTTTAAATGTCAGCTCGACAGTATTGGTCATTAAGGATCCTAATGAATGTAAGGCGGGCACGGCAATTGCCGGCATGTATAACTAAACGGATATTATATTCCATTCGCATGGCGGTTGCCACGGAATTACTCGACAGGATAGTGTCTGAGTGGCGAAGAAACGCCTAGTTTTTGAATTTCGTACTAATTTCTGTATCAATCGCGGCGGCATTATACGCATTGTATAGATTTAGTACAGCAATTTGACAATTTATTGATAGTTTAGCCAGTAAAAAAGGGTAAAAAGGATGAAGAACAACAGAGCAGGAAAGAAATTATTGGTATCTCTGGCCGTTTCAGTATGCCTGAGCATGAGCTTAAGTGGCTGTGGAAAGAAAAGCACCGAAGAACACATGGATGCGGCCCGACAGTTTGTAGCGGCTAACGATCGTGACGCAGCTATCATCGAATATAAGAATGCGGTTAAAAGTAACCCTAAAGCACCGTTGCCTCGCTTTGAACTGGGCAAACTCTATTTGCAAATGGGCGATTATGAAGGCGCTGAGAAAGAGCTGAATCGCGCAATGGATCTCGGGCACTCTGCGTCTGAAGTCATTCCCCTTCTTTCTGTTGCCTATCAAAAAACAGGAGCAGAGAACGCCCTGGCCGATGTAGATTATCGGATGGAAGGCATGAATGCCGTGGAATCGGCAGAGGTGGGCTTCTACAAAATGCAGGCGCTGGCCCAGCTGGGCAAAAACGACGATGCATTGGCTTTGATTGATGATCTTGAACAGCTGGATACCAGTTCGGTTTACCGCGGGCTTGCGCTGGCCTATCGCGATATCATCAACAACGACACAGACGCTGCTATCGCGTCGTTGAAAACCTTGCGCCAACAAGCGCCACAGAATAAAGATGTGCTCCAGCAATTAGGCAAGCTTGCTATTGCAGCAGGAGATAAAGAAACCGCTGAGGATGCATTTGAAGATTATGTCGATGCTGACCCTAACGATCTCACCAGTAAGTTTGTGTACATCACGCTATTAATTGAACAGGGAAAAACGGAACAGGCCGCACCTATGGTGGATGAGCTGCTTACCCTCAACCCTGTCCATCCTTTGCTTAATCAATACAAAGGCATCATCAAAGCCAACAGTGGCGATTATGAGCAGGCCATAGCCCACTTTAAAACCGCTATTCAGGGCGGACAGGACAACCCGGCTGTCAAGTTAGTGGCAGGGTATGCTGCTTATCAAATGCAGGATTTTGTACTGGCGAACAAATATCTGGCAGAGGTTGCGCCTTCACTACCCCCGGAGCACCCGGCACTGCGTTTATATGCTGATAGCCTGTTGCAGTTGGGTGAAGGTGAAAGCGCCTCTCAGGTTCTAAGTAGAGTAGATGCTAAGAACGAGGGCGATGCCACTTTATTCTCTAAAGCAGGTTACCAATTGTTGCAACAAGGCAATGTGGTTGACGCCAAAGCTATGATTGAGAAATCAAGCGGGATGTCGCAAACCGCGGAAGATCTTGCCCGTTTGGGTGTGTTGCAGTTATCAGTGAACGATATTGAAGGCTTGGTAAACCTTGAGGCTGCAGCAGCGCAAGCGCCAGAGTCCATCGTTACCCAGCGCACTCTTATCACTGCCTACATGGGCACCGGAAAATTTGAAGAGGCCACTGCTGCTGCACAGGAGTGGGCTGATAAAGAACCTGATAATCACGTTCCGCACTTGTTCCTGGCGGAAATTGCTTTCAAAAAAGGCGATAAAGCTCTGGCGATGGAAGAGATAGACAAAGCGGAAGCATTGCAACCTGAAAAAGCTGACATTGATGTTGTGCGGGCAAGGTTACTGGTTACCGAGAGCGATTTTGAGGGCGCAGTTGAGATGCTCAACCGCGCTTTGACCACTTCGCCGGGAGATGAGGCAGCGTTAACACTGCTTTACACTATCGCTTCACAAAATGAAGCTGCGGACGCAGAGCAAGTAGCACAGCAAATTGTCACACAGCTTAAACAGCAGCCAGACAATCTTGGATTGCGCATTTTGGCTGCAAGAGTAACGTTCACTAAGGGAGACTATCAGGAAACCCTTAACTTACTTGAGCCCGTTGAAGAAACGTCCAAAACCCCTAAAGTGTACTGGAACCTGAAGGGGCAGACGCTCATGCGAATGAATGATCTGTTAGGTGCAATAGGGCACTACGAGCAGTGGCTGTCATTGTATCCGCAGGACAAAACCGGCGTGCTTGGTATGTTGTTATTGTTGGACGCGGAACAAAAGTACGGTGATGCATTAACTCTCACCAACACGTTTTTGAGCAAAAGGCCTGATTCACAAATACGTTTGCTGAAAGCCCACTTTCTGGCGCTTAGCAGACAAGGTAAGGCGGCAAAAGCGATCATGGATGATATGCCCGACAGCGTGAAGGTTTTACCATTGGTACGTAGTATCAACGCGAGGATAGCACTGCTTGAAGGTAAGGGCATAGCAGCGCTTGATGATGCCACTGCGGCATATGAGGCAACGCCGAATGCGCAAAATGCTATTTTGGTTGTGGCGGTTTATGAAAGTGCAGGGCAGTCAGATAAAGCGCAGGCTTTTATAGAGCAACACCTTGAGCAAAAGCCCGATGATTTGCGGGTGGCAATGATGTATGCCCAGCGTTTTATCGATAAAGACAACGCCAAAGCAAAATCGGTTTACAACAACATTCTTGAGCAATCACCAAATAATTTCGTGGTATTGAATAATCTGGCGTATTTGTACTATCAGGATGGAGAGCTGGATAAAGCGGCGCCACTGGCGAAACGGGCGGTAGGCTTACAGCCACGCAATGCGGACTCCGTGGACACGCTGGCGCAAATTACCATTCAGCAAGACAAGTACGAAGAGGCGCTGTCTATGTACAATGCCGTGATTGATGGCGACAGTCGTGTGTCTGATATTGTCTATTTAAACTACGTTCAGTTGCTACTGGACATGGGAAGAAAAGAAGTAGCTCGTCAAAAAATGCGGGGAAAAGACTTTATGACTGACGAAGGTAAAAAACGGGCAGAGAGAATGCGCGTTCGCTACAGTCTGTAACGCTTATTTGCAAAGCTAAAAAAGCCCGCGTCATGCGGGCTTTTTCATTCATAGCGTTTAAGCAGCGCGCATAGGCATAGTTTAGTTATGTCCCTTGGAATCTATCTGCGCCTTTAGGCTTTTGAGTTCGTCCATGACATCTTGTAGTGTGGGTTCGTTGTTCTCAGCGGCAGCTTCTCTTCTTGCTGCAGCATTTTCCTGCTCCATTACGCCCACCACAATACCTATCACCATGTTGAGAAATGCAAATGCGGTGAAGAAGATAAAGGTGAGGTAGTAAAGCCAGCTAAAGGGGTAGACGGCCATCGTTTCGTACATCACGTCAGTCCAGTCTTCGAAGGTCATGACGCGAAACAGTGTCAGCATTGAAATGGTAATGTCTCCCCAAAGCTCCCCGTTAATATCTTCAAATAACGTACTGCCAATAGCGGCATAGATATAAAAGATAATAAACATGAGCAACATGACATAGCCCAGCTGCGGAAGTGCTTTAACCAATGAAACCAGAAGAATGCGCAGCTCGGGAATTATCGAAATCATCCTCAGTACCCGGAATACCCGAACCAATCGGCCAATAACGGCGAGATCTGTGCTTTCAGCAGGTATAAGGCTAATTACTACAATAAGTGTGTCAAACCAATTCCAGAAGCTTTTAAAGAAATGCGCCTTTTGTTTTTCTCCCAAAAAGCGAATAGTAATTTCGGTGAGAAAAAACGCACTGATAAACCAATCCAGGATCAGGGTCACTGAAGCAAAACCCCTTGGCATATCATAAGTTTTTGCTCCAACGAGGAGGGCGGAAATAACAATAACCGAAATAACGAATATTTCGAAAGTTTTATTAGATCGGATGCGTTCAAAACGCGTTTGAAGTTCAGAAGCTTTCATGGTTTCGGTGTGTATGCTACTTAAGTATAAATTTTAAGAACCAAATCTGTTGTAATTACGTTTTAAACTTATCTAAAATGCAAAAGACAGTTGCATGATAAAGGTCACGTATAATGGATGACGAATTACTTCGCTTGCAAGGAAAATTGCTTGATGCAAGCGAAAAACTGGAAAACTTTGTGCCTACCAACTACCACGCTACCTTATTAGAGGGCGATTTGCGTGAGTTGCTGGGCATGCTGAACGCAATGCAGTCTCGCCGCTCTGCCGGTGGCGTTGAGGAATAGACAAAAAAGCCGCACAGAAAAAACAAACTGTGCGGCTTTTTAACTAAGGCCTTGGGCCTTAGCTATCCATTTCTGCGGGGCGAAGCCCTTTGTTTATCATTTCTAAGTCTTGTGCGGTTAAGTTACCTGCAGCCTGCTTAAGATTAACCACTGCCTGAATGAAGTCATAGCGGGCACTTGCCAGGTTTCTGCGTGCATCGAATAAGTTCTGTGTACTGTTCAACACGTCAACAATGGTTCTTGTACCCACATCAAAACCTGCTTCTGTTGCTTCAAGTGCGCTTTGTGCCGACACTACGGCCTGTTCTAAAGCGCGTATGGTCGACATGGAGGCTTTTACATCGTTAAACGAGCTGCGCACTGACTGTACGGTCTGACGATAAGACAACTCTAAATCCTGACTTGCAGAAATGTAGTTGTGCTTGGCCTGCTCGGTTTGTCCGCTTACCCTCAAACCCTGGAAAATTGGAACGGTAAGTGTAATTCCAGCACTGTAGCTATCGAGATACGGCGTCGTGTTATCAATAACAGTGTCGCCTGCAGTCGTGGTACTTTCAGTTTTAGATTTGCCAGCAGAGCCAACCAAATCAAGTGTCGGGTAATGACCTGCCCGTGCCGCCTGTATATCTTCTTTAGCAATATCCATCGCCAGGCGATTTACCAGTAATGACAGGTTCTTCTCTTCAGCCGTCTCCAGCCAGGCTTCAGGCGTCGTTGGCTGGGGCATAGTGGCAGAGAAGTTTTCTGTGTTCAGAACGTAGAGTCTGTCGTGATATTTACCAGAAATTACGCGAAGCGCTTCTAACGCTAGTTCTACTGCGTTTTCTGCCTGAATTTCCTGGGCTACAGTGCTGTCATAGTTAGCCTGTGCCTCGTGCACGTCGGTAATGGCGGTTAAACCAACTTCAAAGCGCTGTTTGGTTTGTTCCAGCTGACGTTCAATAGCACTTTTCTGCGCTTTAACAAACTCGAGGCTGTCTTTGGCTCTTAGCACGTCAAAATAGGCGGTAGTAACACGAACTATCAGTTCTTGCATGGCAGCAGCAAGGTTAGCATCACTTTGCTCAGCCACTTTCTCTGCTCTGTCTAAACCAACCCAGTTTGCGTGGTCATACAACGACATAGATAAATCAATACCATAGCTTGTGGTATCTCTGTCAGAGTCGATAGTGATGATGCCTTCACCTAAAAACTGAGCATTCTCCGATGATGAGGTAGAGTAACCGATTGAGCCTGAAATTTGTGGTAGCAAAGATGCCCGGCTAATTTTAATACCGGAAAAGGCTGCGTCTTTTTGAGCTTTTGCTCGGTTAACCACAGGATCGTTGGCTAGGGCTTGCTGATAAACTTGCAGTAGATCATCCGCAAATGCTGACGTCGGTACACCGACTGTGACACCCAATCCAACCATCAATGATAAGAGTGTTCGTTTCATTAAATGTGCCTTCCTGTAAAATTTGACGGTCCACTGGACTCATAAGCCAATAAGTGTATGAAACCTCGTCGCAAACCGATAGTCTGTTGTGGTAACAGGGCGTGTTTAACTGTAACAGAATATGTTACAAAGTGGGTTTACACTTTGATTCCAGTGAACACTTTTTTCCTGACCACATCATGGTGGCTATTGAGCCAATTTCAAGTTGATGCATATAATAGGCGTTTTACATGCGCGGGTGAATGTAAATGAGCAAAGAAAACGAGACGTTTACCTCAAAAGACATAGAAATTGAGGCTGTTACTCCTTTATACGACGGTTTTTTCAAAATGGTGCGTTATGACTTTCGTCACCGTCTTTTTGCCGGTGGGTGGAGTGACACAGTAAAAAGAGAAATATTTGAACGGGGTCATGCGGTGGCAGTTTTACCTTACGACCCCGAGCTTGAAGAATTTGTTCTTATTGAGCAGGTGCGCATTGGCGCTATGGCTACCTGTGAAAGTCCCTGGCTCATTGAGGTAATTGCTGGCGTAATTGACGAGGGCGAAACGCAAATGTCCGTGTGTATTCGCGAAGCACAGGAAGAAGCTGGTATACAACTTGAGAAAGTCACCAAGGCCTTGAGTTATCTTGCAAGTCCCGGAGGCACAACTGAGCGTATTCACATTTTTATGGCGCAAGCAGATGCAACAAAAGCTAGCGGTATACACGGGCTCGACTATGAAGCAGAAGACATAAAAGTGCATAGGGTGAAAGAAAAAGATGCCCTTGAATGGCTCGAAAGTGGCCGCATTGATAATGCTGCGGCAATAATTGCGCTACAATGGTTCTTCATGCACAAAGAAAAACTGTTAAACCAGTGGAGTGAGTCTTGAGTCAGACAACCGGAAAGTACGTACCACACCTGCCAAGTATGCAAGCGCTCTGTGAGTTAAATTACAGTCGCTTTCTTCGCATGCTGCCAGATTGTGATACTACCTCGCTGACTTACCGGTTTTCTGTGGCAGATCAATTTACCTATAGTGTAACTATTGATGAAGCCGCGCGATATACCACCACACTTACCGTTGAACAGGATAACGCTGGCACGCCTGCCTACTTAAAGCCGTCCATGTCCGTGCGCTTGTATCACGACGCCAGAATGGCTGAAGTGATAACCAGCCAGAATACGGGGGCGTTTAAGCCCTCTTACGATTATCCCAATAACAAAATGCGCCAGCGCAATGAAAAATTGATGATTAATATTTTTCTAGCTGAGTGGTTACAGTTCTGTCTGAAGAATAAACCTACTGTAACGGCCCCTGTGTAATGCGCCTGGCCCAACTGTCAGATTGTCATTTACTGGCTGACAAACAAGCGAGTTTATATCAGGTCAACCCCTATCAAAGTTTGGTAAAAGTGCTTCGGCTCGTGGCAGTACAGCAGCCAGATGCTGTGTTAATTACTGGTGATATCAGTGGAGATAACTCTCCAGAGAGCTATTCCCATTTTCTAAAGGCTATGGCGGAATACCTTCCTGGCTTACCCTGGAAAGTCATTGCCGGAAACCATGACAATAACAGTTGTTTTTCCGACTATCTGGGCGAAGCCGAGCTTCGTGCAAATGCTCCCTGGGCGCTGCAAAATTGGCTCGTTCACGGTTTGGACACCCGTTTTGAAGGCGCCAAAGGGCAAATACGTGAGGCTGAATTGCGCGCAATTGAGAAAAGTATCCATGTTTCGCCAAAAAGTGTGAAACACATACTCGTCTTACACCACCACTTGGTGCCAACCCAAAGTTGGATGGATAAGCACGCACTTGAAAACGGTGAAATACTTTTGAATTGGCTTGATAAAATGCCCGACGTGTTGCTCGTATTACATGGCCATATTCATGCCGAGCGCAGCTCTCGCTCCACTTATGCAACTGTACTTAGTACGCCGTCCACCTGCTGGCAATGGCAATTAAGCCCGGAGTTTGCTGTGGAGCAACAGCCGCCAGGATACCGGGAATTTCATTTGGGCCAGTATGGTGAGTGGTCATCAATAGTTAGGAGAGTGCCCTGAATGCACGTGTTGTACCTACATGGTTTTTTAAGTTCACCGCTTTCAGTGAAGGCGCAGCAAACCAAAGCCTGGTGTGAAGCACACCGGCCGGATATTCAGTTACATACCCCACAATTATCAAATTTCCCGTCTCGTGTTGGTCGTCAACTGGAGGCATATATTGCTGAAAATCCAATGCTAACAGAGCAGGGCTTACGGGCCATTGGCAGCTCCATGGGGGGCTTTTTGTCGACCTGGCTGGTAGAAAAATTCGGCGGTAAGGCCGTGTTGGTTAACCCGGCAGTCAGGCCATATGAATTGTTGGTTAAATACATTGGTGAACATACCAACCCTTACACCAATGAGCCTTTTTCCATTGTGCCCGATGATATGGCAGTGCTGCGCGCTATGGATACGCCTGTGCTAAATCAAGCTGAACGGTACAAAGTGTTATTGCAAACCGGTGATGAGACTCTCGATTACCGCCAGGCCGAAGCGAAGTACGAAGGCAGTGATCTGATTGTCGAGCAGGGTGGCGATCACAGCTTTGTGAACTTCGAGTCACATTTGCCCGCCATATTTCAGTTTCTCGACTAGCGAAATCAATGAATGATAACGGGCATTCGTTAGCTTGTAAGCGATTGTCATTACTGCCGGTAACGCATAAAGTAACGCAGCGACGCCTCATCACTGTTGCTTTGCGCTAAACTCATCCCTAGCTGCACCAATGATGGGTCGACTTGCTTCGCTACCGCTCGCTTAAGGATAGCTATGGCTTCCTTGGTTTTTCCAATACTGTCTAAACCCAGTGCATAGATGTACCAGTTTCTCGGGTTGTCCGGGCCAAGGCGTGCAGCTTGTTTAAAGTAAGTAACGGCCTTGATTTTCTCTTTTTTTCGTACCAAATGCATGCCCATGGTGTAGTGTAAAATATCGCTGGTGGGTATTGCTGCAATGGCAGAGGTGAGTAGCGACTTTTCTTTATCTGTTTCCCCTCGTGCACGATAAAGCTCGGCCAGATTGACGTAATTCGCTTCAAAGTATGGGTCGACTGAAATTCCCTTTTTCAGGCGCTGTTCTGCAGTGGTAATGTCACCTGTAGCAAATGCAGCCAGGCTTTGGTTCAGGTTGCCTTCACCACGCCAGCTATTGATGTCGTTTGCAGCAAACAGCTCTTTCAAAGCCTGATGGTAAGCAGTAGTTTTAAGGCCACTTCCAATAAGTTGATTGACCGTTGCAACACGTACTGCACGGTATTTATCTGATAATAAACGCACCAATGATTTTTGTTTTTCTGCATCTGGCAATAATACCGCAGCTTGGGCTGCAGCTAAGCGAAGCAACGGTGCATCATCGTAGATAAACGCAGCTAAATCCCGGTTACTTAATGTTTCTGCGTAGCGTGGCAGCATGGCAAGAAGAGTAGCGCGCTTGATGACGGGCAATGATTCATCGCTGGCCAGGTTTAAGATCGCGTTTTTATCCGTAATACGACCGTGCATGACGGCAACATACTGGGCTTCCGCGGATGTAAACTGCGTACTGTTTTTAAACCATGTCGTGATATGACTTTGTGACCAGTCATTAGATTGTTCAGCATGGCAATTTAAACAAGCGTTAGGCGCACCGGTTGTGGCTGAGACCGCGGGGTTCGGTATACTGAAACTGTGATCCCGTCGGGCGTCCACGGTCATATACGTGGTTTGCGGCATATGGCAATTCACACATTCACTGCCAGCACTATCAAGGGGGTGATGTGTATGTGTTTCCTGTTGGTACGCTTCAGCGGAATGGCATTGGAGGCACAGGCCGTTACCTTCCACTTTTACTTTCATAGTGTGTGGGTTGTGACAATCAATGCAATTCACCCCGGCTTCAAACATCTTGCTTTGCTGGAAAGAGCCATACACGTAAACTTCTTCTTTGATATGACCATTGGCGTGATATAAAGGCGGCGTGAGAAGAGAAGGCGTAAACTGGTCGAGATAGGGTTGCGATGGGTCGATGCCGTCAGTCAATGGTGAGCGCAACGAGTGGCAACCATAACACGTATCCATAAATTGATTATTTCTGGGTTCACCTTCCCAATGCGCTATTTTCTCGCCAGGACTGAGCAACCATTGACCCAACGCCTTCTGTTCTTTTGATGATAACGCAAGTTGTCCGCCCTGAGGTTTAGATGAAGGGTTTTCTGCATGCTCATTCATATCACCGTGGCATGACGCACAAGATACATTGATGTCGTCATAAGTTGTATTAAATGTTTCTGTATCGATATTAAATTGTCGTTTAAGGCCCGAAGAGTGGCAATCGGCACACATACCGTTCCAATTCTGCATGGGCTGTAACCAGTGAAGACGGTCGTTGCTGGCGATATCTTCATCGGGATAATTAGGGAACCAGCGTTGCCCGCCTTCTGTGGCGGGGCGACTATCCCAGGCGAAGGGAAAAACCTGATATTTACCGTCATTCGTTGCAATGAGGTATTGCTGCAACGGGTAATGACCAAAGGTGTACCTCACGTCGTATTCGGTTGTTTTATCACCTTCGGTAAATGAAATGCGAAATCTATCGCCTTCCATGAAAAATGTGGCTTGCTGAGAAAAATGAGAGGCACTGGTTTGATTAAAATCTCCCACAACAGTGTCGGCTGAAGGGAGTAACATTGCTTTACCGTGGTCAGACATAGCCCAGTCAGCGACGACTTCCCCGTGACAATTAACGCATTGGTCAGGTTCTGCTGCGATGACAATGCCAGCAAAAAAATAAAATAAAAAAGCGGCGATGAGTAACCGTAACAACCTTGTAGTTCTCTATATAGTGATCTGTTAACAAGTTATCACATCAATAGTTTAAATAATAATGGTGGGAGGTGTATGTGAGCGATTTGCAATAAATAGGGTGACAACAGCAATAACAAAAGTGTTTCAATTGCCGCCTTCACTAAGGCCTGCTAACATCATCAAAACGTGACACGCCCGTGTCTATAATAATTAGCGTCTTAAAATAAGCAGCATTATGTCGAATCAATACAATTCCGAAGCAATTGAAGTTCTCAATGGTTTAGAACCGGTAAAACGCCGCCCTGGCATGTATACCGATACCATGCGTCCGAACCACCTGGGACAGGAAGTCATCGATAACAGTGTGGATGAAGCGCTTGCGGGCCATGCCAGTAACATAAAAGTGATTTTGCATGAAGACCAATCATTAGAAGTCATTGATGACGGACGAGGTATGCCGGTGGATATTCACCCGGAAGAAAAGATTTCCGGTGTGGAATTGATCATGACAAAACTGCACGCAGGCGGGAAGTTTTCTAATAAAAACTATGCGTTCTCGGGCGGTTTACACGGCGTCGGTATTTCAGTGGTCAACGCCTTGTCGACAAAGGTGGAAGTTGTCATTCGACGAGACAGTAACGTTTATCAGATTGACTTTGCCAATGGCGATAAGCTGGAAGAGTTACGAGTCATTGATACTTGCGGTAGACGTAACACCGGCACACGTGTTCGCTTTTGGCCAGATCCTCAATACTTCGATTCAGCGAAGTTTTCAGTTTCCCGTTTAGCACATAATTTGCGGGCAAAAGCAGTACTCTGCCCGGGGTTGCGCATTCGCTTTGACAATAAAATCAGCGGTGAAACTACCGAGTGGTATTTCGAAGATGGTCTGAGGGATTATCTCTATCAGGCGGTAAAAGAGTTTGAAACGCTGCCTTCAGACACACCGTTTGTAGGTACGTTTTCCGGCAATGCCGAAGCAGCAGATTGGGCGGTAATGTGGCTACCTGAAGGGGGCGAATTAGTAACAGAGAGTTACGTGAACCTGATCCCCACGGCACAGGGAGGCACCCATGTAAACGGGCTGCGTCAGGGGTTATTGGAATCCATGCGGGAGTTTTGTGAGTTTCGAAACCTTATGCCTCGCGGTGTAAAGTTAACACCCGATGATATTTGGGATCGCTGTGCATATATTTTGTCCACCAAAATGCAAGATCCACAATTTGCCGGGCAAACAAAAGAGCGTTTATCAAGCCGTCAGGCATCGGCTTTCGTTTCCGGTGTAGTGAAAGATGCGTTCAGCTTATGGCTAAACCAACATACTGACATCGCTGAAGCACTGGCAGAAATGTGTATTAGCAACGCACAGCGCCGGCTGCGACAAAACAAAAAGGTGGCACGTAAAAAGGTCACACAAGGTCCGGCACTGCCGGGCAAACTTACCGATTGCTCTTCTCAGGATATCAATCATTCCGAACTGTTTCTGGTGGAAGGTGATTCTGCGGGTGGCTCAGCGAAGCAAGCCCGTGACAGAGAATTTCAGGCAATTATGCCGTTGCGTGGGAAAATTCTGAATAGCTGGGAAGTTGACTCATCCCAGGTATTAGCATCCCAGGAAATTCATGACATCTCAGTGGCGCTGGGTATAGATCCGGACTCATCAGACTTATCAGGGTTGCGTTACGGTAAAATTTGCATTCTGGCAGATGCAGACTCTGACGGTCTGCACATCGCCACTTTGTTGTGTGCCTTATTCGTGAGGCATTTCCGCGCCTTGGTGGATGCCGGACATGTCTATGTCGCAATGCCGCCATTGTTTCGTATCGACGTGGGCAAAGAAGTGTTTTACGCACTGGATGAAAGTGAAAAACAAGGCATTCTCGACCGCATTGAGGCTGAGAAAAAACGCGGTAAAGTCAACGTTCAAC
Organism: Alteromonas sp. AWQ4_252; assembly: GCF_056158205.1. Taxonomy (NCBI): domain Bacteria; kingdom Pseudomonadati; phylum Pseudomonadota; class Gammaproteobacteria; order Alteromonadales; family Alteromonadaceae; genus Alteromonas; species Alteromonas sp. AWQ4_252. The sequence continues at coordinate 1,661,928 of NZ_JBSWSV010000001.1, forward strand.
GATTCAAAGGTCTTGGTGAAATGAACCCTATTCAATTGCGGGAAACCACCATGGATCCGAACACGCGCAGATTGGTTCAACTGACTATTGACGACGATACCTCTATGTTGGAAACCATGGATATGCTGCTGGCGAAAAAGCGTTCTGGTGACAGAAAAATCTGGCTGGAAAGCAAGGGTGACATGGCAGAGGTAGTGTAGGATTCCTAAACCTGCCGCTTCATGTCAATGTGCGGGATACCGTCATCGAGGTACATGGTGGAGGTGGCCTTAAAGCCGAATTTTTCATAAAAGTGGGCAAGGTGTTCCTGGGCCCCAATTTCAATCGCGGCATTTGGCCAAATGACAGTGCACTGGTTAATTGCTTCTTCCACAAGTTGATAGCCCAGCTTGTTTCCCCGGTGTTTTTCAGTGGTAAGCACTCTGCCAATGCTGGCCGAGGGATAGCTTATTCCAGGCGGAAGTAACCTGGCATAAACCGCAATGTCGTCATTGTGGTAACCAATAAGGTGACGGGTTTCAGGGTGCAGGTCCTTATCGTCTAATTCGGGATAGGGACAGTTTTGCTCTACTACAAATACGTTCACCCTTGCTTTCAATAGGGCGTAAAGCTGATGAGTTGAGAGTTCATCGAAGCTAACGCATTGCCACTTAAGCATAATTTCATCCTCGTTCTTATTGTCGTGAAAACTGCGCGTAGTTTCTTTAGAGAAAGCTGGCGATCTCGTCAAGGCTCTTTTTCTGTCTTGCGTGGGCAGGCACTGTCGCATCGGCAGCCGGATAACCTGCAACAATTAGCATGTATGCACGCTCGTTGTCAGGGCGCTGACACACTTCAGTCAGGAAGTTCATCGGCTTAGGGGTGTGGGTGAGTGTGGCTAATCCCGCATTGTGTAGAGCAGTGATAAGCATTCCTACAGCAATACCCACAGATTCATGCACATAATAATTCTGACGTTTCTCACCTGCCTCCGCTTCACCTGATTTTTGGCTGAAAACGGCAATTAACCATGGTGCCAGTTCAAGGTATGGTTTATTCGCGTCAGTGCCCAAAGGCTTCAAATCATCCAACCATTGTTGACCGGCTCGCCCATCGTAGAAGCTTCGCTCATGAGCTTCTGCTTGCTGTCGGATTTTCTGCTTCATCGCAGCAGAGTGAATGGCGGCAAAATGCCAGGGCTGATGATTCGCGCCGCTTGGTGCTGTACCCGCCGTCAGAATACAGTTTTCGATAACCGCTCGGTCTACCGGTCGGTCGCTAAACTGGCGAATACTATGACGTCGCCGCATCGTTGATAAAAAGTCCGCACTGCGGGATAACATATCCTGTTCGGGAAACGCGATGAAATCGTCCAGAGGGGAATGGTCGTGAGGTTGCATTATTATTCTCTTATTGTTGATGCAAGTGTGTTAAACGCAGAGTTCAGGCTTTGGTAGTGTACCTTCGCAAGTTCAGCATGCTCAAGCATTATCGCCATCGTTGTGAATAGGGAGAAGGGAAATGGTAACAGTGAATCTATGGTTACCTAGGCTGCGATAGTTATCCGGGCTGATAGAAACCAATCGCAATATTGAAAGAACAAAACGGAGCGCAATTGCGCTCCGTTTTTGTCGTAAGAAAAGTAAGGCTTAGGCTTTACGGCGTAAGCGTAAACCCAGTAAAGCGGCTGCCAGCAAGCCTAAAGATGCCGGTGCAGGAACGCCAACTTGCGGGCCTGGGCCTGGAGTAACAGAACCGAACGTGATGTCATCAAACACGATTTGGTTTGCTACACCAGCAAAGGCCACTGACTGAGCGATGCCAGTAAAGGCAACACCTATTGCTTCAAATGGACAAAAACCAGCGCCGTAACCCGGGCAGCTGCCAGCATTTGGCGAAAGGCTGATGGTAGCAAGCGTGTTACCTGTACCATCTAAACCGTCAAACACTGAAACCGAACCAGCCTGACTTAAAGAGGAGTAAAAGAATGAAAAGCCGGTGTCAAAACCCGCAGCCACATTCATGATTGAAGCTGAACCACTGAGGAAGAACAGACCGCCCTCTTCAGAACCAGGAGCTAAACCACCGCGTGAAGTGTTGGAACAGCTAACTGTTGTACTGTTAAGGCAAATCAATAGTGAATTGTCAGAAAAGCTGATCCCATAATCAGTTCCACTGGTACCTATGCTTGACGTTCCACCATTGTAAAACTCTTGAATGAGAACATTATTGGCATTTGGGTATGTTGTAATATCTTCAAAATCAAGAGTGATTACGTTAGCTTGAGAGAAAAAGCTGCACAAACTTAACGCGGCTGCTGTTGCAAAGTGTTTTATATTTTTCATGTGTAACTCCTGTTTACTTTATTTCCCGTACTTCACTGCTCGGGGATTAATATTGAGACAGAAGCATTACTCGTGCCAAAGGTTAAATTATTGTAATTTAAGTGTGTTTTTTGAGCAGTCTTTCTTAAGCGTAAATTTTACTGACAGTTTTCTCGGTACTTTGCGCTGAACATCGTCTTTGTGGGATGAAGTGTCGTCGATATATTCTGTGAGCAGGTATGGTAGTGTTAAGCGTCCAAAAATAATGTTACCAGCAGAGCAATGGAGAGAAAAATGTCAACTGCAACAGCGATAAGTGACGCCACTAAAGCCATTTTATTTGATCACGACGGTACACTTATTGACTCTGAGCATGCCCATTTTGAAATTTGGCAAGCCCTCCTGGCGAGATATGGTGCCCATCTCACTGCCGAGTTTTATTCTAACGTCATGGCCGGTATACCCGTGGCGCAAAATGCCATTGATGTGGTCAATACATTCTCTCTTGCTGTATCAGCCCGGAAGCTTGCAGAAGAAAAGCATGTTTTGACCAGAGCTTATCTTAAACAGCAGCCATTTCCGCTGATGCCCTATGCGGTTGAAACGGTGAAAAAATGCTACGACGCAGGGTTTCAGTTGGCTATTGTTACCGGTGGTAGCGGAGTATCAGTCGAGCGCACCCTCACTGCGCGAGGCATTAAGCATATGTTTTCTGCAACTGTTTCTGTGGAGGATGTCATTCACAGTAAGCCCGCGCCGGATTGTTATCAACTCGCCATGAAGAAGCTCAACAGAAGCCCATCTGAGTGTATTGCAATTGAAGATACGGAGCATGGGATGCGCGCGGCTGTCCGAGCTGGTGTGCCCTGCGTTGTTATTCCCACGGTTCATTCAGTTCATCACGATTTTGCCGATGCTACCGCTAAATATGACTCGTTGCAGGCGTGGTACGCGAAGGAGTGTTAGCTAAGCATCTATCAGCTCTGAATTATTTATCGCAAAGTCCTGTAACAGTTTTTACGTGCTGGTAGTTGTATTTGCTCTCCGATTAACAAAAAATAGTAGTACAGAGAAAAAGAGGCAAAAGCGTTGCGGATTGGTCGAAGTTTACTCATTGTGGTGCTCCTGTTAGTGGCGCTAGTCATCGGTACCTTGGTTTTAATGGTGGAAACCACGCCCTCGTTAGAGGCGAGGGGCGCTGAACAATTGGCCGATGCCGATACCGTTCACGCGCTGCTGAGCCAAATCGAATCGAGCATTAACGATCGCCATCAGGCGCACAATATTGTTGTAAATCGCCAGCAATTCGACTCGATTGTCGGCTTTCTTCAACGAGCAAAACCCGATTTTCGCGGCGCGGTAGCCATTCAGCCGGAAGGTACACGGGTACAATTAAGTATCGCTTTGCCGATGGTCTTTTTTGACGGCTATTTGAATATCGACTCAACAGTTCTGCCGGCAAATCGCTTCGCGCTGGATAATGTGAAAATTGGCGACCTGCGCGTACCTGGTGACATGGCCGTTAGTCTGGTTGAATGGTTAGTGAATCGCTGGACCGATAGCAATATTGCAACTCAGGCCCGGCTGCAGGTGGAGCGGGTGAGTATGACTCATCAACAAGTGGCTGTTTCCTTGCAACCACTGGACGGTTTTCTTAAACAACTCAATGAAGTTAAAAACGGCCTGTCGGTAGATCAGGATGATGCCCTGCGCGACTTAACAGCCTACTATCTTCGTTATATTTCCTGGCAGGACATCGCCCTAAAAGACACACCTCAGCCCCTTAGTGATTACATACGCTTATTAATGAAGCGGGTAAAACAGCGAAGTAGCGACAGTGATGCGGTTGAGCACAATCGCGCTGCTATTCTGGCGCTGGCAATTTTTGTTGGCCATCACAGAGTGGCAAATTTCGTTGGCGATGTGCAGCCTAACGCAGATAAAGCGTTAAAGCCCGCGTCTCCACCCACCTTGCGAGGACGCAACGATTTAGCCCGCCACTTTATTATTTCCGCCGCGCTTAAAGTGCTCAGTGAACAGGGGGTGACCCTGGCGATTGGCGAGTTTAAAGAGTTAATGGACCGGGCGATGGGAGGCAGCGGTTACTCTTTTGTCGATCTTACTGCTGATATGGCGGGTGTCGCCTTTGCGGATGCTGCTACCTCACCACAAACTGCTATGGATTTTCAGAATGTATTGTCGGAGTTACAGGGTGAAGACGACATTATGCCGCCTATCGACGGCATCGTAGAGGGGTTGTCAAAAGCGGAATTCGTAAAGCAATTTGAAAAAGTCGATAGTGAAGCGTATTTACAGGAAGTCGAAAAAATTAAAACTCGTTTATCCGCTATTCCCCTGTACCAGAGTACCGGGCTTTAGTTTTTGCCAACTGACTGAAACTGATTTAACGTTTTTAAAGCCAGTTCTATTTTTTTGATCAAAGGTGCCAGGCCCGCTTTGAAAGCCTCCTCGTCGGCATCTTTGATGTCCTGCCAGTCCTGAGCGATTTCTTCCACATAGGGTAAAAAGCGCTTTGCTTTAGTGGTAAACCCGCTATCTTCGGCAAAAACAGATTGAAATTTCCCCTTTTGAGCTTGTTGCAGTGCGTCTAGTGTGGCATCGGCATCTATGGCCTTTCTATGCAATACCTGAAGGGTTTCTCGGAGTTGTTCATTAATCGCCTGCATGACATTCCTATTTTTTTGCTAAAGTTAATCAGAGTAAGGCCGATAACCTTCGAAGGTGGGCAATTCTGCCTACTTTTTCACTTTGCTACAAGTAACAAAGGAAACTGGTATGGATCTACAAGGTACAAGTGCCTCGGGAGCGTCCGGTGCGTCGCTTGAGTTGGCCTCTCTTAAAATGGCAAAAAGCCAGCAACAACAAGAGGGACAGGCGACGCTTCAGCTGCTGGAATCAGCAGCTGACGTACCAAAACCATCATCCGGAAATCCGTCGCTGGGTGCCAACGTTGATACCTTCGCGTGATTTACGGGTGAATGTGTAAGTCGACAGGCGTTTTACCGGGCTGGCCGCCGATCTCCCTGGTGAGTTTTGGTACCAAAAAGCCCGGTAGACGCTTTATAACCTCAGCCATAAGCGTCCGCGCTTGCTCGTCGCTGACCTCAAAATGGCTCGCCCCTTGTACCTTGTCGAGCAAGTACAAATAATAAGGCAATACGCCGGCATCAAATGCGGCCTCTTGCAAATCACAAAGTGCATCGGCACTGTCGTTAACACCTTTTAGCAGCACTGCCTGGTTTAACAGGGTTACTCCTTTATTGCGCAGCGCATGCATTCGCATTTTTAATGGCGCACTAAATTCATTGCTGTGATTGGCGTGCAAAACAAGCACTTTTTGCAGAGGTAAATTTGTAAACCACTGCTCAAAAGCTGTATCTATACGCGCAGGCATAACCACGGGCAAACGGGTGTGAATACGCAGCCGCTTAATATGAGAAATGGCGGCAAGTTGCTCGGCAAGCCAGGCAAGGTGAGTATCTTTTGCCATTAACGGGTCGCCGCCTGAGAAAATGACTTCATTGATGTTCTCGTCGTTTGCAATATAGTCGATGGCAGACTGCCATTCATTCTTACTAACTGCGTGTTCCTGGTAGGGGAAGTGCCTGCGAAAGCAATACCGACAGTTGACGGCACAGCCACCTTTGATGATCAGCAATACCCGGCTTTTGTACTTGTGTAATAACCCTTGCCCTGCGGTGTTGTGTTCTTCTAATGGATCGGTGCTGTAACCCGGGGCGGTTTCAAACTCCTGAAGCATCGGAATAACCTGACGGAGCAATGGGTCGTGCCAATTGCCCTTTTCCATCAAAGATGCAAAATGACGGGGTACCCGCATGGGAAAAAGACGACGAGCTGCACTGTGTGGAGCAAACTTTTCAACGTCTAATTCCAGGAAATTTAGCAAGGCTTCCGGCGTGGTGTACGCCATGGCTAATTCTTTTTGCCAGTTTGTCTCTACAGACAGCGGATTTTTAGGTATTATTTGCGCCACTTCGTATTTACACCTTTTTGTATGGGCAGAGAAAAATATGGCTACTTACAGCACTAACGAATTTAAAGGCGGCCTCAAGATCATGCTTGATGGCGAACCCTGTAACATTCTGGAAAACGAATACGTTAAACCCGGTAAAGGCCAGGCATTTAACCGAGTGAAGATCCGTAAACTGATTTCCGGTAAAGTTTTAGAAAAAACATTCCGTTCCGGTGAATCCGTGGAAGGCGCAGACGTTATGGATACGGAACTGGCTTACCTGTACACCGACGGCGAATTCTATCACTTTATGAATAATGATACATTCGAACAAATTGCTGCGGATGAAAAAGCCGTGGGCGAAAACATAAAGTGGTTAAAAGAGAACGATATCTGCACCATCACATTGTGGAATGGTTCACCAATCACGGTTACTCCTCCTAACTTTGTCGAGCTGGAGATAACGGAAACGGATCCAGGCCTTAAAGGTGATACTGCGGGAACTGGCGGTAAACCTGCGACCCTGTCTACCGGTGCGGTCGTTCGCGTTCCACTATTTGTTCAGACCGGTGAAGTGATTCGCGTTGACACCCGTTCAGGGGAATACGTGTCTCGCGCACAGAAATAAACGGCTTACTGAATAGCTTTTTAGTAATGTACGATTCGAGTGTGGCGATGCGCTAACAACGCGAAGCCACACTCAGCAACACAAACAATCTCACCTTATTTCATATGACTTCTCATCTTCACGACTGGCAACCAACGGCACGCCTTGAAAACCTAAAAGCTCGAGCCACCTTGTTAAAGCAAATTCGTCAGTTTTTTGAAACACGGGATGTGCTGGAAGTGGATACGCCACTGTTGTGTCACGGCACTGTTACTGACGTTCACCTGTCCGCATTCTCCAGCTCGTTTAGTGAAAGTCATACCGGTAAAGTGGAAGATCTCTATCTTCAAACATCACCTGAATATGCCATGAAGCGGCTACTTTGCGCAGGATACGGCGATATTTATCAAATTTGTAAGGCTTTTCGTCACGAAGCTGCTGGTCGTTTCCACAACCCTGAATTTACCATGTTGGAATGGTATCGCCTGGGTTTTACCCATCGCGAATTAATGATGGAAATGGATGCCTTGCTGCAGCTCACACTGAATACCAAACCCGCGCAGCAACTTAGTTATCAGGCGGTATTCCTACAGCAGCTTGGCATCGACCCGCTCACTGCCAGTGTTACTGAGTTGCAAGCTGTAGCCACAGCACACAACATTGATATGCCATCTGGTTTACCCAATGACACCGACACTTTACTGCAATTGTTGTTTAGTTTATTAATTGAGCCGGCTATCGGTGCAGAAGCCCCGTGCTTCGTGTTTGGGTTTCCGGTTAGCCAGGCCGCGCTTGCAAGGGTAAATTCCACAGATAAACGAACTGCCGATCGCTTCGAGGTGTATTTTAAAGGTGTTGAGCTGGCAAACGGCTTCTATGAATTGGCCGACAGTGACGAGCAGCGCCACAGGTTCATTCGTGATAACGATTTACGACGCGAACTAGGCTTACCTGAACTGCCGGTAGACGAGCACTTCCTAAGCGCCCTTGATGCTGGCCTGCCAGACTGTGCCGGTGTCGCCATGGGTATTGACAGGCTGCTGATGTTAAAACTCAATGCCGAACACATAAAAGACGTCATTCCTTTTCCTATTCCCCGGGCATAAATACCAACTACCTATCTTGCCGCTACTAATGTCTTGCATATGGCAAATGTTATAATATATCATCTTGATGAATCACATATTTACACGATGGAAGACTGTTGATCTCATACTCTAATTGTCCGAGAATGTTATAACATCGCACACTCCAAAAAAGAAAAACGGATCTTACATCACATGTACAAACGAACCGCACTCGCACTGGCCCTCGTAGCGGCATATTCTGGCAGCGCAGCTGCTACCACCATTTCTGGTAAAGTTGTCGACGAAGCGGGTAACCCGGTTGTCGGCGCAGAGGTTACGCTAGAAGGCTCTCGCCGCGTTATTACGACTGACGAGCAAGGGCGCTACACGATAAATGATATTGCCAACAACGACGTTCATATTCACGTTTCTTCGCCGAAGTACCTTCATGGTGACGAAGATTTAGGCATCGTTGAAAAAGACAAGGTAGTGAATTTCACTTTAGCGCCAGCGTCTATTGAGAACATTGTGGTTACTGCCACGGCAATGCAAAATTCTGTGCTTGAAAGCGTTACACCTGTTTCTGTGATTAGCGCAGATGAGTTAAGACGTAAACAGCAACCTACCTTAGGTGAAACCCTCAAAAGTACACCAGGCGTACACTCCAGCTATTATGGGCCGGTTTCAAGTAGCCCGGTTATTCGCGGCGCTGGTGGCCCCAGAGTTAAAATTGTACAAAATGGGCTGGATGTGTCAGACGTCTCTCGAATTGGCCCTGATCACAATGTGGCAGCCAGCACTTCCAGCGCAACGCAGGTAGAAGTGTTGCGTGGCCCGGCAACGCTGCAATACGGCTCCGGTGCCATTGGCGGTGTAGTGAATGTAGTGGATAACCGAATCCCACAGGAAATGCCCTATGGCACAGAAGGTGAGGCAGAACTTCGTTATTCCACCGTAGACAATGGCAAATTTGGTAAGGTTGATGTCACAACCGGAGCCGGTGACCTCGCTTTTCACTTTGATGGTTTTAAACGCAAAACTGATGATGTGGAAATCCCTGGTTACGCGTCAGTAGAACCGGATGAAGAGGACAGTCCTGGGGTTCTGGACAGCAGTGACATGGATACCACCAATTTTACTGCAGGCCTGAGTTACATTCAGGATGAAGGCTTTATTGGTTTTTCTGTCGAACAACTCGATAATCTGTATGGCGTACCTGGTCACCATCATCATCATGAAGACGAACATGATGAAGATGATCACGACGAAGACGAGCATGAGGGCGACGAGCACGACGAAGAAGAACATGCAGAAGAAGGCACCATGATAGACGTGGACATGACCCGCTATCAGATGGCTGGTGAATGGCACTCGCCGTCGAAAGGTATCGACAATGTGCGTTTCTCAGCGGCATATACCGATTATTCCCACGTTGAAATTGAAGACGGGGAAGTGGGTACCGAATTTACGAACGAAAGTACCAATATGAAACTCGCAGTTACGCACACCGGTGTGCAGGGCTGGCACGGCGTTGTCGGTTTGCAGTTTGACGACAGCGACTATGAAGCCAACGGTGAAGAGGCGTTTTCCCCTCCCACTAATACCAGTGCATTGGCGCTGTTTTTAATTGAACAGAAAAAAGTGGGCGATGTGACCTTTGAGCTAGGTGGTCGTGTTGAACGCACCACTTACGACGCTGATGATGCAGAAATTGAACTGCACGTTGAGCACCTTGATGAACACGACGACGATCACGACGAAGAGCATGACGAAGAGCATGATGATGATCACGACGATGATCATGAAGATGAAGATCATGAGGATGAAGAGCACGAAGAAGCGCTCGCGTTCGATTTTCCGGAATATGACTTCACCAGTGTTTCATTGTCTGCTGGTGCAAACTGGGAATATCAGCCCGGTCATGCGGTGGCGCTGACACTGTCTCGTAACGAACGGGCACCGAGTCAGCAAGAGTTGTTCTCTGGTGGCCAGCATATCGCTACACAAACCTACGAGATTGGCCTGGTTTATCAGTTAGATGAAGACGGCGAGTTGCTCAATACACTGCGCAGTGTGGACGAGGAAGTCACCACCAACCTCGATCTAACCTTCCGCAAGTTTAGTGGCGACTGGGGTTATACAGTGTCTGTGTTCTATACTCAGGCCGATAACTACATCTATGAAAGTGGTACCGGTCTGATTGCCGTAAGCGAAGAGCACGAGCATGAAGAGGAAGAACACGAAGAGGAAGAAGGCCATGACGAGCACGAGGAAGAAGGAACCCCGGTTTATTACTTCCAGCAGTCTGATGCTGATCTCTACGGTATTGAGGCGGAAACCTTTGTAAATCTGAACGAATCATGGCGCCTTGAAGTGTATGGCGACTACATTCGTGCGAAATTAGATAACGAAGATCTTCCTCGTATTCCACCACTGCGTTTGGGTTCAACCTTGCGTTATCAAAGCCAGTCTTTATCCGGTGAAATTGGTGTTGAATGGTATGACGATCAAGACAAAACAGCGCCTTTTGAAACGACTACTGATGGCTATACATTGCTTAACGCCAGCGTTGAGTACGATATCGCCGCTGGTGGTATAGACTGGGTATTTTTCGCCAGTGCAGATAACATCACTGATGAAGAGGCGCGGGTTCATACTTCGTTCCTGAAAGATTTGGCACCTTTGCCAGGCCGTAACTTCTCTATGGGAGTGCGCGCCGTGTTTTAAGTCCCTGGCCTGCTGTTCTCACTGGTGTGTGTGTAAATCCCGTAAGGGATGAAGCTGAGACAGCAAATCGCTATACTGGCTCCCGTCATGGTTTTCCATAGCGGGAGTTTTTTTTGAATGAAGGAGATCCAGTGAAAATTGAGACACCGCGCTTGAATCTACGTCAGGCGAACAACAATGATTGCAACTGGATTTTCGCCCTTAACCACGATCCACTTTGGCTGCGGTTTATCGGTAACCGGGGCGTGCATAGCATTAAAGACGCCAAGCGTTATATTCAGAGCACACATGAACATATAGAAGAGCATGGTTACGGCTTGTTAGCCGTGGAATGCAGACTAACACAACGCCCGTTTGGTTTATGTGGCTTGATTAACCGGCCACTTTTTTCTGTACCGGATTTGGGGTTTGCATTACTGCCAGAAGCCCGAGGGCGTGGAATTGGTAAAGAAGCAGCCAGCGGCGTCATTGAATTCGCCGCAAATACACTAAACGTGTCGCACCTAACTGCAATGACCCACGTAGATAACGCCGATTCAAAAACACTGCTTACCCGCCTGGGTTTTCAAAAACAGGGAACCATGTACAGTGCCGATGGCTCCCGTCAGATTTTGTTTATCAGGCGTATGGCCTCTGAAATAAACTCTACACCGGCGGCAAAACGGTCACTTTCTTAAGAATTATCTGTTCAGCCGGCGCGTTGGGTAAACCCAGCTCCATGGAATATTCCCGTTCCACTTCCATCATTTTATCTACCACTTCTTCGCCTTCTACAATCATACCAAATACGGCGTAACCCCAATCTTTGCCAGGGTCGAGATTGTCATTGTCGTTTACGTTAAAGAAGAACTGACGGGTAGCTGAATGAGGGTCGTTTTCACGGGCCATGGAAATGGTGTAGCTGCGATTTTTCATGCCACTACCAGACTCGTTGAAAATAGGTGCGTAGCTGGGCTTTTCTTCGTAATCCTGATTGTATCCGCCGCCCTGAACAATGTAACCGGGCACCACACGATGAAAAATCGTGCCGTTAAAACCGTTTTTACTGGCATAACGCAAAAAGTTATTCACGGTGATAGGGGCGCGGCGACGATACAGCTCGACCACAATATCGCCCATGGAAGTTTCCATTTTTACCCGCGGATAAAAGTTGTCAGGTTGGATGTGTGAGCCGTCTTCTTTGGTTTTCGCCACTACAGAGGTGGTAACCAGTGTTAAAACCAGAAACAACGTGCGCAACATAGAATACTCCCTTAGGGTTTAGCTGAATAATTCGTTTAAGCTTTATATGATAATCGAGATGGTAACGTCCCACCACTATCAGTCAATTAATTGCTGGGGTATAACAGAAAATGACGTGAATTAGAGTGCAGTATTGCTTTTGTCTCCGGGCGCAGTGCACGCAGGCCATATCTTTATGATTAACTGTTGAATTTTAATGAATATCAGGTAAGTTTGATTGGTCAAAAATTATCCGTCGGAATGTAAGCAGTATCTTTATGGAACGAATCGGGAAGTATAAAATCATCAGGGAACTTGGGGCAGGCGGCTTTGGCGCGGTGTATTTAGCAGAAGATCCGCGCCTTAGTGAAAAAGTGGCCATCAAGGTGTTTGAAATTCGTGATGATAACGCCGCCCGCATGGCAACCAGTGCCACCAGTGACGCCAGCACCGTACTCAAAGAGCGCTTTTTAAACGAAGCACGTACCCTGCGTAAACTTAATCGCAACGGCCATATTGTTGATGTGTTTGAGTTCGATGAACTCGATAATGGTACGCCGTACTACGTCATGCCTTACCTTCCTCGTTCACTTCGCAATCTGCTGGGCAGCGATGCTACCGATACGTCTGTCATTGCCGAACTCGACCCTGAAGATAAACCACGGCCGTTACCCGTCGCTACGGCCGTAGGGTATCTGGAACAGCTGCTAAAGGGCTTAAGCGATGTGCACAAAGCCGGGCTGGTGCATAGAGATATCAAACCTGCCAACCTGCTGATAAATGAACACGGAGAAGTGCAACTTTGTGATTTCGGCATTGCCAAAGTGCCGGATACAGAACACAGCAACAGCGGTATTGGCATGGGCAGCCGCAATTACATGAGCCCGGAGCAGCGTCAAAGTGCTAAGCACGTTGATGCCAGAAGCGATATTTACAGCGTTGGGGTACTTGCCTATCGCATGATTACCGGTACCTTACCGGAAGGTCGGTTTGCCGAACCCAAAAAATATCAGCCAGCGCTTTCTGATGGCCTGAACGACCTTATCCTCACTGCCCTTGAGCAGAAAAAAGAAGACCGCTTCGCTGATGGTGCCGCCATGGTAAACGCCTTGCGAAGCCTAGATGGGAACACAAGCAGCGGTGTTGATGAAAACACCGGCACCTGGGTAGGCGGCACCGATGAGATAAAGCCTGAACTTAAACCCCTTGAGCAAAAAATTATTCAGTTGTTAGAAAAGCAGGGGGAAGTACGAGAAAGTGATTTACCCGTATTGCAGGCCCTTGCCAACCTGGCGGGATTAAGTGCAGAAGAGCTGAACGCGCTAATTACGCAGGTTTCTGTGCAACAAGCCAGCCAAAGTCCACAACAAAAAGCGTTTCAGCAGTGGGTGGCGAATATAAACAGTGCCCTTTCACGGGGTGAGTCGTTATCACCACAGCAACAAGCAGTATTAATTGAAGCCGGGGAGGCAAGTACGAATAAGCCCGCTGCCACTCTACGCGACATTCTGACAGAAAAAGGCATAACGGCCAGTACTTCCACAGCGCAAACCGAATCAAGATCTCGCGGCGCAAGCAAATGGCTGGGTATGGCCGCCCTGCTTATCATTCTTGGCAGTGGTGGCTACTTTGGTTTTGATTACTACCAGCAAATGCAAGAGCAGGAAAAGCAGGCTGCTGTGGCGAAAAAGAATGAGCAAAGCGCGTGGGAACAGGCGAAAAAATTAAACACGGTACAAGCGTACGACCTTTACCTTAAGAACTGGCCACAGGGTAGCCATCTGAATTTGGCAAAACAGGCGAAAGCCGAGCTGGAAGAGCAGGCCAGGCTTGCACAACTTAGTGCAGAAGAGCGGCGTACAGAACAAGTCAGAAAAGCGCAGGGTTACCTGAAGCAGTTGGGTTATGTGGTGGCCGAAAATGGAAAGCTTGATACTCGCACGCAAAAAGCCATTGAGGCCTTTGAAGCCAGTGAAAAGCTCATGGTCACAGGCACGGTAGATACCATACTGATTACCAAGCTAAAAACGGTAGCAGATGAAAAGCAAAGGGCAGCGGAACTGGCAGCAGCTAAACAACAAGACGACAATGCCTGGCGCACTGCCCAATCAGCCAACACCATTAAGGCTTATAATCAATACCTTTCAGGTCAGCCTCAGGGGCAGTATGTAGCCCAGGCTAATGCAGCTATCAAAAACATTGAAATCGAAAACAGCAAGGTGCCGCTTATCATCACGACTACACCGTCAGATGCAACCATTCAAATTACCAATATCAAAGATAAGTACATCAACGGTATTAAGCTTTTGCCCGGCGAATACACTGTCAAAATTAGCCGAAAAGGGTACGAAACAAAAATGGAAGCGGTGCGACTGACAAACTCCAATAATCGTTTCAACTATACCTTAGAACGAGCCCTACCTGAACCTATCATCGTCTTAATAAATAGCATGAAACCCATTCCTGCAGGCAGCTTTATGATGGGCTGTAGCCCCGGCGATAGCGAATGTGATGATGACGAAAAGCCACGGCATAACGTTAATATCAAAGCGTTTTCAATGATGGCAACAGAAGTGACCCGCGGGCAGTTTACCGCTTTCGTTGATGCCACTGGCTACCGCACCGATGCTGAGAAAAACGCCGGTGGAAATGCGGGTTGCTACGCTTTTTCAGATGACCAATGGCAATGGTCTGCGGGTGTTAACTGGCGTAATGCGGCGTATAAAGGCCTGAAGCAAGCAGATAATCATCCGGTGGTTTGTGTTAGCCATAACGATGCCACAGAATTTATCCGCTGGTTAAGCGCAGAAACGGGCATAGCCTTCCGTTTACCGTCTGAGGCCGAGTGGGAATATGCTGCCCGGGCCGGGAGTGGCAGCAAATATACGTTCGGAAACGACAGTAGCGGGCTTTGTCGTTTCGGGAATGTAGCAGACAGTAAACCCCGTCCTGATGGTCGTGGCTGGAGTCGTAAAGCCGAATGTAACGACGGTCATGTGTTTACAGCACCTGTAGCCCAATATCAACCCAATGCACTCGGATTGTACGACATGCATGGCAATGTGTGGGAATGGACGGCGGATTACTGGAATGACAGCTATAGTGGCGCGCCGGTAAATGGTAGCCCCTGGTTGCGCGGCGACGGCAGTCTTCGCGTGCTTCGCGGTGGTGCGTGGAACGATAGTCCGCAGTTCGTGCGTGCATCAGGCCGGTATAGGTTTGTTGTTGCCGATCGCAAAGTTTCCTACGGTTTTCGTTTGGCCCAGGACTAGCGCCGTCAGGCGCATTCCCTTTAGCGCGAAGCGCATTTTGTGCCGCAGGCACGTTTTTCCCTTAAGCTTTTGCTTTTTTCCGGCGCTTGCGCCGGTGGCCAACCCGAAGTTAAGTGCAGTCACCCGAACAACCCGCGAAATATCATGTATCTTATTACCGCTTCGCCGAATGCAAAATAACAAACTTCTGATGGCTGGCCAGCTGATTTACTCCCCCAAAAATGCGCTTGAGTTTCACGTGATAATCGAGGTGGCGGTTGCCTACCACCACCAGGCTGCCGCCCCTGGCTAAGCATTGCTTGCTGTCGTTAAACATTTGCCAGGCGATATGGTCGGTAATGGCGTTTTGCTGATGAAAAGGCGGGTTGCAAAACACCTTGTTGTACGGCCCGTTTTCCAGCGGCAATAGGGCGTCGAGGCAATTGGAAGGCACAAATTCACATTGGCCGAGTTTATCAGGGAAATTGCGCGCCACATTGTCACGGGCACTGGCCAGCGCCATAAAAGATTCATCCACAAAAGTGACATGAGCTTCCGGGGCAATGGTCAGGGCGTTCAGCCCTAAAACGCCGTTGCCACAGCCAAGGTCGATAATGCGTTCATGGCCGCTCACAGACATATGCTCAAGCATAAAACGGGCGCCGATATCCAGCGATTGTCTTGAAAAAACGTTGGCGTGATTACTGATGTCTACGGTTTTGCCACCGGCTAATTGCACTTGCCAGTCGGTAGGAAAAGGCGAGGGGGTTGGTGATGCAAGCTTATCAGCACTGGCAGTAGCGAAAATTAACCGGGATTTCTTCTTCGCCAGCGACGTAATAGTGGGCCCTATGTATTTTTCAAATAAGTTCAATACGGCCCGGGTAATGGTTTTGACTTTCGCGCCAGCCACAACACGGGTGTTGGGAGCAATCACACCTTGCAGGGCAATAAGTTGGTGTTCAAGCAACGCCAGAGTACGGGGTATCTTTATCAATACCGTGTCTACCGGCGAGGCAAGCGGGGCGAGGGAATCCAACGCCTGAACCGGTGAATATACCTTGCCTTCACTGTCTTGTACCACACCCTGAATATTTCCATGGGTATTGGCAAGCAGGTTATCTGCCAGCGAGCGGTGCGCTATCCACGAATCAGATACCCACGTAGGCTTTTGTTCGGCGTACCAGCACCCCAGTGCACCAAAATCATCATTAAAAATAATGCATCTGCCGACTTGTCCATCGCACTGTTCAGCCACATGATCAATAATAAGTTCGTCGGCGCTGTCCCATGCCTGCAGGCTTACATGCTGATGCTTGGCGGGATGGCGAATAAGGGTTAACTGACGGTCGCGAAAGGAAAAATTCGTATTATCGCTCATAGGTTTCTGGCTCTTAAAACAATGCAACAATCGCTTTTCGACAACAACGACGCGCCTCAATTACTACCGGATTTACCCGGTGCTCACGTGTGCTATTACCCCAATTGGCTGGAAGCCACCGAGGCGAGGGCGCTTTATGCGTCGTTATGTCGTAACGTAAACTGGCGACAGGATACCATTAAACTGTTTGGCAAGCCGGTGAAAATTTCCCGTTTACAAGCGTGGTTCGGTGATAGCACCACCACCTATTCTTATTCTGGCCTCACCATGGTTCCTTCACCCTGGACCGACGAACTGGCTCATATAAAACAGCGATGTGAAGTAACAGCCCAAACCCGTTTCAACAGTGTACTGGTAAACTGGTACAGAGATGGCCAGGATAGTATGGGTATGCATGCCGATGACGAGCCTGAACTTGGGCCACAGCCGATAATTGCCTCTGTCACCTTGGGCCAGGCCCGGCCTTTTTTATTTCGTCATAAGAAAACGAAAGTGACGACCCGGGTGTTACTGGAGCCTGGTTCACTGCTTATTATGAGTAAAGACACCCAACGGTATTATCACCACGGTATTAACAAGACCAGAAAACCATTGGGTGGTAGAATTAACCTCACTTTTCGCTATGTTTATCCCGCCATGCCGGAGTTGCCATGAATGATGTAAAAACCTTTATTGAAGAACAGCTTACGAACGCGCTATCACCCCAGTACCTCAATGTGGTGGATGAGAGTCACGGGCACAATGTGCCAGCAGGCGCTCAAAGTCACTTTAATGTGACAGTAGTGAGTGATGCCTTTGACAATGTGCGCCGCGTACCCCGGCATCAAAAAGTGAACGCGTTGCTTGCCGATGCTTTAGCTGGCCCGGTGCATGCAC
Organism: Alteromonas sp. AWQ4_252; assembly: GCF_056158205.1. Classification (NCBI taxonomy): domain Bacteria; kingdom Pseudomonadati; phylum Pseudomonadota; class Gammaproteobacteria; order Alteromonadales; family Alteromonadaceae; genus Alteromonas; species Alteromonas sp. AWQ4_252. The sequence goes on from NZ_JBSWSV010000001.1 coordinate 1,679,355, forward strand.
TGGCACTACACACTTACACGCCCGCTGAGTGGGAAGCACGAGGGGAAAGTGTGGTGGCATCGCCGGATTGTTTAGGTGGTAGCAAGAAAGGCTAAAAGGCTTACCTTTTTACACCAACCCCATTGAAGATAGTGCACCAAATGCGATTGCCGTCACCGGTAACGATACCAGGGTGGTGACGGCAATAATGCTGGCAGCCAATCGATGATCGCCACCTAAATTCCTTACCATCACGTAACTGGCTGCGGCTGTAGGTGCAATGGAAAGTAATAAAACGATACCCAGGTTCATGCCTCTAAAACCCGCCAGGTATGCCATTGAAACTAATAGCGCTGGGTAAAGTAAGCATTTACTTACAGTGCTTAGTGCCAGATTCTTCCAGTCACCTGAAAATGAGCGAAACTGCAAAGACGCGCCGGTACAAATAAGGGCCAGGGGCAGGGTGAGCTGGGCAAAATATTCGCCGGTGGTGGCAATAACCGCAGGCAGAGTCCATTGAAAATATGAAAAAGGCAACGCCGCTGTGATGGCAATTATCAAGGGGTTACGAAGAATACCTTTGAGATGGTTGATGGGCGAGCGGCGATGTCCCTGATAAAAATTCAGGACAAAAACCGACACCACATTAAACAAAATGGTGATGCACCCCATGTAAACCGATGCTGCTGCCAACCCTTCATTGCCATAGGTGTTCGCGCAATAGGCCAAACCGATAATGCCCATGTTCGCCCTGAAACCCCCTTGTACCACTACGCCTTTGGCAGCATCCGCTGTTACCAGATATTTCACCGCCAGCATCAGCAGTAAGCACATCAGCAACGAGCCAGAAACGCCAATTGCAATGAGTGGCGGATTAGCCGTGCTGGCAAAATCTGCCTGGCTTATGGATAAAAACAACAAGGCAGGCAGTGCAACATTGAAAACAAGACGGGAACCAGCTTCGACAAAGCCTTCATTGAGCCATTTGATGCGATAAAACCACCAACCCAGTAACAACAGAATGAGCACTGGTATTAACGTACTGATAACAAATGAAAACATGAATGGCGTCGAATGGAATGAGATGGCGCTAGTATACCAAATCATCCAGGGCATGGGTGTTTTTAATCAAGGGCAGTTGGAGGAATAGTGCGTTGCTATTTAGGCTATACTGCAGCGAATATGGCTGACACATATTGACACGATTAATTACACAATTCCGACCTTTGAAATTGGTTCTGCGGCCATGTTCGGTCATAATGTCATGGTTGTATAGGATGTTGGTGATGAAACTCGTGGTCGCCGGCTTTCACTGATGTCAAAAGGAATGGTTGTAGTATGAATAAATCCTCTTTGTTTGCGTTGATATTTGTCTGCTTAATCGTGGGGTGGATGCTATCGGGAATGTTGGTTGAAGACAGCGAGCAGGAAAGTGAAACCGTCAGCAAAGATCAACCTTTTGCCGTTGAAGTATCGACATCTACAGCTCAAAACGTACCTGTTACTATTGTTATTCAGGGGCAAACCGTGCCCGAGCGCACGTTGCAGGTAAAGGCGCAAACCAGCGGCAGAATAGAAAAAATTCTGGTGGAGGAAGGCGACGAGGTCAGTGCCGGTGATGAACTTCTCAACATTGAGCTGGAAGACAGGTTAATTCAACTGGAACAGCAACAAGCCCTGTACGAAGCGCGGAAAAAAACGTACCAACGATTATCCACACTGGCCAACAAACAATATCAATCAGAGTCTGACCTCGATACTGCCCTTGCCAATGTTAAGGCTTCGGAAGCCGCCATCGCCCGCATTCGTTCCGACATCGGTTTTGTGAAACCTACCGCACCATTTAATGCAGTGGTGCAATCACTCAGTGCTGAAGTGGGGGATGTGGTGAGCATTGGTGATCCAATGTTAGAGCTGGTTGACAATTCGGTTTTGGTGGTAGAGGTTCAAATTGCCCAGCAGCAGATAAATCAGGTGAGAACGGGCCTTGTTGCTGACATTGCTTTGGCTACTGGCGAACAGGTAAGCGGCGAGGTGCGGTTTGTGGCGCCACGGGCGAGCAGTGCATCGCGAACGTATTTAGCTGAAATTGGTATCCCCAACGCTGATGGGCGATTGAAATCCGGCTCTAGTGCCACGGTGAGCTTAAGGGTTGAGACCAAAAAGGCCCATTATGTTTCCCCAGCGCTTTTCTCGCTAACGGAAGATGGCAAAATCGGCTTGAAGTCAGTAGATGACAACAACCAGGTTGTGTTTCACGAGGTGACTTTACTGCAATCAGATAATGACGGCGTCTGGGTTACAGGCTTGCCCCAAAGTGTGAACCTGATAACCACTGGGCAAGGATTTGTAGAAGCCGGAAACACGGTAACGCCTGTTGAAAAGGCGGCGCCGTGATGAATGCCATTATTGATGCTGCATTTGCCCGCGCCCGCACGGTGGCGCTCGTATTTTTCGTACTGACCATTGCCGGTGCCAGTGCTTATTTCGCCATTCCCAAAGAGTCAGAACCCGACATTACCATTCCTTTTATCTATGTTTCTGTTGTGTATGAAGGCATTGCGCCGGAAGACAGTGAACGTTTGTTGGTAAGACCCTTAGAAAAAGAACTCCAGTCGATCGAAGGGCTCAAGGAGATGAAAGGCAACGCATCCCAGGGTTTTGCTTCCGTTACCCTAGAGTTTGATGCAGGCTTTGACGCCGACCAGGCGCTGTTGGATGTGCGTGAAAAAGTCGATTTAGCCAAAGCAGAGCTACCCCCTGGCAGTGAAGAACCCAGAGTAACAGAAGTGAATCTGTCGCTGTTTCCTGTATTGACGGTGATGTTGTCAGGAGAATTGCCAGAACGCACACTGATAAACCTCGCTCGCCGCTTGCAGGACGAAATAGAAGCCCTTTCCGGCGTGCTGGAGGTTGATATTGCCGGCGACAGAGAAGAACTACTAGAGGTTGTTATCGACCCAATGGCGTTAGAAACCTATAACTTGTCTTTTCCCGATGTACTTAACTTCGTGAGTCAGAACAACCGGCTGGTGGCTGCCGGTGCTATTGATGCCAGCGCGGGAAGAATGGTGTTTAAAGTGCCGGGTGTGATTGAAACCATGCAGGATCTCGCTACTTTGCCAGTCAAGAAAGTAGGCGATACCATCATCACCTTCGACGATGTGGCCACCATTCGCAGAACCTTTAAAGATCCGGTTAGCTTTGCCCGCCTTCGGGGCGATAATGCCATTGCCCTTGAGGTGTCTAAACGCAGTGGTGCGAATATTATTGAAACCATTGCTGCGGTGAGAAACCTGGTGGAAATGAGCCGAACCCAATGGCCCGATACCATTCAGGTGGATTACTTGCAAGACAAATCCGATGATATTCGAAGTATGTTGGGGGATTTGGAAAACAATGTCATAACAGCCATCATACTGGTGATGATTGTTATTGTGTTTGCCCTTGGTATTCGGCCGAGTATTCTTGTGGGCCTGGCTATTCCCGGTTCGTTCCTGGCGGCCATGACGGTTATCTATTTTTTCGGCATGACAATGAATATCATTGTGCTGTTCAGCCTTATTTTAGTCGTAGGCATGTTGGTTGACGGCGCAATTGTTACCATTGAACTGGCCGACAGAAAAATCTCTGAAGGTGAACCGCCCAAAACGGCCTTTGCTTCGGCGTCCAAGCGCATGGCCTGGCCCATTATTGCGTCCACCATTACTACGCTCACTGTATTTTTTCCGTTACTCGTATGGCCCGGATTGGTTGGCGAGTTCATGAGTTTTCTGCCACTCACAGTTATTATTACCTTAACAGCTTCTTTGTTCATGGCACTTATTTTTATTCCGGTATTGGGCGGTATTATTACCCGGAAAGTCAGCGTAGATCCCAATTCCACCACGGTGAAATACATTCGTTTGGCAGAAAAAGGCGAGCTATCTGCCATCAAAGGATGGCTGGGGCGCTATTTGCGTTTTTTACAGGTAATAGTGAATCATCCTGGCAAATCCACACTGGCTGCTATCGGGATTATGATCCTTACCTTCGTGTGTTATGGCGCGCTGGGAAGGGGCGTGCTCTTTTTCCCCAGCATTGAACCTGAGTACCTGCAGGTTCAGGTACAGTCCCGAGGCGACCTGTCTATCTACGAGCGCGATAAGCTCGTTCGCAAAGTAGAACAATTCCTGCTGGAACAAGATAACCTTGATTCGGTATACGCGCGAACCATTGGCGGTGGCAGTAACAATCAGTCTGATATTCCGGAAGATGTCATCGGCGTCATACAACTTGAGTTGAGCGATTGGCAAACCCGGCCTCCTGCGTCTGAAATTATGGCGAAGATCCGCGCCTATGTAGGTACCATTCCCGGTATTAAGGTGCAGGTGCGCTTGCCGGATATGGGGCCAACAGCAGGTAAACCGGTGCAAATTGCCCTTAGCGGTATCAATCAGGATACGTTAATTAAAAGCGTGAAACACATCTTGCAGCTAATGGATAAAGTAGGCGGCTTTGTGGACGTGGAAGATTCCCGGCCATTACCCAGCGTGGAATGGCGGCTAATTGTAGACCGAGAAAAAGCTGCCAAATACAATGTCGACGTGACCTTATTGGGAAATGTGGTGAAATTGATCACCAACGGTGCACTCCTTGCTGAATATCGCCCCGATGATGCCGAAGAAGAAGTGGAAATCCGGCTGCGTTTCACCGAAGACTTTCGCAACGTAGAGCAGTTATATCAACTGCGTATTCCTTCGGCGGACGGGGCAGTACCTATCGGGAACTTTGTCACCATTGAACCGGCTCCGAAAACAGGCCGGATCAGCCGTTTGGATGGCATGAGAAATTACACAGTAAAAGCGGAAATTGCCAAAGGCGAGCAGCTCGATCAAAAGTTGGCGCAATTGCGTGATGAACTGCAAGCATCGCCTCTGCCGTCTGGGGTTATGCTCTCGTTTCAGGGGGAAGATGAAGACACCCAGCAATCCATGGCGTTTCTGGGCAATGCGTTTATCGGCTCAATATTTCTTATGCTGATCATTCTGGTAACGCAGTTTAATAGTTTTTATCAGGCTTTCGTTGTACTGAGCGCTATCATTTTTTCAACAGCAGGTGTGCTTATCGGTTTAATGGTAACGGCGCAGCCCTTTGTAGTTGTGATGAGCGGAATTGGAACCATTGCGCTGGCCGGCATTGTTGTGAATAACAATATTGTATTAATTGACACTTACAACACCTTAAAGGCGCAAGGCATGTCAGCTCAGGAAGCCATCATGCGCACAGCGGCACAGCGTGCCCGACCTGTTTTACTGACATCGGTAACCACTATCTTGGGCTTGCTGCCCATGGTGTTTGCCCTGACCATCGACATTGTAGGCAGAGAAATTTCTGTAGGCGCGCCCTCAGCGCAATGGTGGACAGTGTTGTCGAGCACCATCGCAGGCGGCTTAACCTTTGCCACCTTTTTGACTTTATTGCTGACACCGGCCTTGCTGATGTTAGGGGAAAAGCTTAAATCGCTCACCTCTCGCACTGGCGAACAGCACTGAGATTGATGCGTTTTGAGGGCACTAGCAGTTAGGTTTTTGCGCGGTGGCTTTTACTACCTTGTGGGCAACGTCAGCTAATCTGCAATTCTGATCCATGGCAGATTTTTGTAGTCGTCGGTAGGCCTGCTCCTCCGTCAGTTGCCATTGTTGCATGATGAGTAACTTAGCTCGGTCGATATTTTTCTGATCGATAATGGCCTGTCTTGCTTCATCGAGTTCTGCGGTCATGGTTTTAATATGCGCAGATTGATCGCATAGCAAATCATAAAAAGAGCGATGGGCGGAGAGATTCTCGGCTTCAGCAACCTGATGAGCTGTTAACGAATCACTGCCTCGCAAGCCGGGGATTTGCGGGTCGAAGAGCATGGTCAGCGGGCTTCCCGAAGGTGCGGGTTGTTGTTCGAGGTAGCGCAACCGTTTACGGTGATTTTTAAGCTCAGCGTCTGCCTCCTCTACCCGATGGGCTGCCATTTCAACCAACGAACGGGTTAAACTCACCTCTATGTCACGCATGGCATCTATGCGTTTAGTGGCAACATCAAACCACACTTCGCTTATTTGACCATCGATGGGGCTACCATCAGCCAGTTGCTGAATCATTTTTCGGAGGCGGGATATATCCTGTTGCACATCGCTTTGGGTAATTTGTGCCCACTTTGTAGCCACGTCTTCTTGTGCGAAACTGCAAAAGATGTCGAAACTGTGATTTTGATCTTCTTGCAAGGTGACTAAACGTTCACACAGCGAGGTGTTAAAGTGTGTTTCTGCGAAACCGATAGCACCCCATGCCCGTTCTTGTCCGGCAAACTCTTTACCCTGTAAGAAATTAAACAGTGCTACCAGTAAACGGGTGATTTTAGGATCACTGGCCACATCAGCAGCTTCAAATATAACGGTAAGTAAACCTCCCACCAAGCGGCAATACGCTTGGGTAGATGATAATGCGGTAACCTCCTGCGAACCAATTTTTTCTCTCAAAACTGGTAGGTTATCTAGGCCTTGCAGTGCCATGGTAATGCTTGCGAGCAATCTCATGTTGGCAGTATTTTCTTCAGAAGTCAGATACAAGGCTTTTAACTGACTTCTCAGTGTTTGCTCTGCCTCCTCACTGGTTTTAACCTGATTTGCTCGAGTAGTGTTAAAGCGGGTGCCTCTAGAAGCCAGGAAGACATTGCTGACCCCTCTTTCTTTTTGTAATTCGTGGATCATATCAGCCACTGTAATCACTAACTTACAGTTCGACGCTAACTGATTCAGTGCATGGATTTCCGCGTGTTTCGCTGCTAGCAGAAAACGCTTGGTCGCTTCGCTATAGGTTGCCATAAAACGCTATTTGTGGGTGGTGGTGTAATGCCTTACATGGAGTAAAGCTTATTTTGTGCCGTTTCATTACCTGGCATTAAATTCGCAGATAAAAGCGCCGACAACCCTCTGGCAATAAGCACTGCAAAACTATGCTGATTGCGACGAAGTGGCCGTTGAGTAAGTTAAAGTGAAGAAAAACGATCAAATCAGTGCGCGCTTGCACATTCATGGTGCGAAACGGCTGGTTGAAATTAGAACAAGAGGTTGGAAAAAAAGCTAACACACTGTTAAGTAATGAAAAGTTAAATTTGGCCTTATCTTTGCTGTATTCAAATTGCTGAAAGTTTGTAACGAGTAAGCGCGTCTTGTGCGACGCAGTACAACAAAATGGAAATTTGGATAACGACGTCCAATACCACGCTGAAGAGCGATGGTTTGGGCGTTTTTTTGTGCCCGCATTTTGTTGTGATGTTGTTGACTCGCGCAATAATCCAACACACTCACTTTAAAGGTATACACAATGGCTTACTTATTACCCAACGAGTTTGTAACCAAGATGGTGGACGCGGGTGAATCCAAAATTTACATGTCTACCCGTGACACGTTAGTCAGAGGTTATATGGCAGGTGCTATCCTTGCACTTGCTGCTGTATTTGCAATTACTATCGCGGTGCAAACCGGCGTATTTCTCATTGGAGCAATTTTGTTTCCGGTGGGATTCTGTATGTTATATCTGATGGGCTTTGATTTGCTCACAGGCGTGTTCGTGCTTTGTCCGTTAGCCTGGCTGGCCAAACGTCCGGGGGTGACATGGTCTCAGATATTAAGAAACTGGGGCTTGGTGTTCTGCGGGAACTTTGCCGGGGCCTTAACGGTGGCATTTATGATGTCCTTTATATTTACCTACGGTTACAACGTTGATGGCGGTGCTATTGCTTCAAAAGTGGCTGGTATCGGTGAAGCCAGAACCTTAGGTTATGCCCAATACGGTGCTGACGGCTGGCTGACAATATTCATCCGCGGCATGCTATGTAACTGGATGGTATCAATGGGTGTCGTTGGTGCCATGATATCTACCCATGTGAGCGGCAAAATTTTTGCTATGTGGATGCCAATCATGTTGTTCTTCTTCATGGGTTTTGAGCACTCTGTTGTTAACATGTTCTTATTCCCATTCGGCATCATTATGGGCGGTGACTTCTCTGTCTTGGACTATTTCATTTGGAATGAAATCCCTACCGCTCTTGGCAACCTGGTGGGCGGTTTAGCGTTTACCGGATTAACCCTTTACAGTACCCACTACCGTACTGCGCCAAAGCGTAAATTAGCTACAGGCACACCGCCGGTTACGTCTGAATCAGCAACCAAACCTGTTGCAGCGAACTAATTTACAATGCAAAACAAAGCTAAGCTGATGGTGTTGTTAATGACACCATCAGCTTGTTTTCACACTTCTCGTGCATCCAGATCATGCTCACACTCTCCATAGGCCAGTTTTCCAGCGCGGGCGAGAAACCGCAAAATCAGGATAGTATTGGTGCATGCGTGCCAAACAACGATCGTCTGGATTTTAAAGGCGCATGTGTTCTGCTAGCAGACGGGATCAGTTCCAGTGACGTCAGTCATATTGCTTCCCAGGTTGCGGTTAAACAATTTCTTGATGATTACTATTGCACGTCTGACACCTTGTCGGTTCCCCGTGCTGCCCAGCAGGTTATACAGGCTATAAATCGTTGGTTAGTAGCGCAAACCCGGGAAAGTCCGTTCAACGGCGAGTTGGACAAAGGGTATGTTTGTACATTTAGTGCCCTTATTCTTCGTCATGCCACGGCCTACTTATTTCACATTGGCGACGCGTGTATTTTTCGCTTGCGAGATGGACAACTTGAAACGCTAACCCGACAACACAGGCAGCCGAAGCCAGGTGAAGGACATTATTTAAGTAACGCACTAGGCATTCATCAGCCAGTGATAGCAGACACTGCTCAATTGCCTTTACAACAAGGAGATGGGTTTGTACTGGCCACAGATGGCGTTTATGAGCACATCGCGCCTGATGTTATCAAAAATGTGATCTGCAAACATCGCAACGACCCACAAACTGCGGCGAACGAACTGGTGGACTTGGCCTTTCAGGCTGGTAGCGACGATAACTTATCAGTACAAGTGGTTTGGGTAGAAAGTACTGCAGATGAGCCACTTGAAATTGGCGAGACATCACAGCCGATACCGCCGGTAATGAAAGCGTCAGATACCATTGATGCACTTACCGTTTTGAGGCCGGTATACCACAGTGCGAGAAGTCACGTTTACCTGGTACGACATGAAGCTACCGGGCGGGAAATGATATTAAAAGCGCCATCTGTTGAGATGGCCCACGACGCAGCATTCCTTAATGGGTGTTGTATGGAAGAGTGGGTAATGCGGCGTATCAGTAGTCAGCATGTGGTCGCTGCACCATCTGATACTGGCCCGCGAACCGCTTTTTATACCCTCAGTCAAAGGGTTAAAGGTGTTACGTTGGCCCAATGGCTTGCTGACAATTCTGCGCCTGATCTGGAAACCATTAGACAACTGGTAGAACAGGTCGCGAAAGGCTTGATGGCGTTACACAGGAAGGATGTTTTACATCAGGATATCCGGCCTGAAAATATTATGGTAGACGACAATCTGGCAGTAGTGCTCATAGATTTGGGTGCCGCCTCAGTGGCTGGTTTGAATACCGGGCTTGAACAGGAAACGTGTGTGCCTGGTACAGCGATATACGCTGCCCCTGAATATTTTCTGGGGCAGGGTGGCAGTGAGCGTTCCGAACAATTCTCCCTTGCTGTGCTGACATACTACCTGCTCAGCGGGCGTTATCCGTACGGTGCTAACGTCGCCAAAGCATTGAGTGTATCGGCACAGAAAAAACTTGTTTATCGCAGTGTGCTTGATCCAAAAAGAAATATTCCCTTTTGGCTGGATCACACGCTGAAAAAGGCCCTTAACCCTGACCCCAGCAGACGTTATGACGCCCTTTCAGAGTTTATTTACGATTTGCGACATCCAAACCCTGCTTATGTTTCCAAGCAACGGCCACCGCTCATTGAGCGAAACCCAGTGGCATTTTGGCAGGGTGTAAGTGGTGCATTACTTATTCTTATTGTTGTGCTCATTACAGAGCGTTTTGTTAACTAACCCGAGGAAAATCCTATGATTTCAGATAGACAGCAAGTGACGGCTATGATCATGAGTGCAAAAGTCAGTAAGCAGATCAAGTGGTCTCAGGTAGCCGAGGTGGTCGGTGAGTCGAAAGAATGGAGTACAGCAGCGTGTTTGGGCCAGATGGCAATGACAAAAGAGCAGGCTGAGGCCGTAGGCGCATTATTTGAACTGAGTGATGAAGCGATAGCATGGTTGCAAATTGCACCTTACAAAGGTTCATTGCCAACAGCGGTACCCACTGACCCCTTAATTTACCGCTGGTACGAGCTGGTTAATGTTTATGGAACAACGTTGAAGGAGTTGATCCATGAGGAGTTTGGTGACGGTATTATGAGCGCCATTGACTTTTCTATGGACCTGACGCGGGAGCCGGATCCAAAAGGCGACCGGGTAAAAGTCATTATGTCTGGAAAATTTTTGCCGTACAAAACCTACTAATGGTTCAGCAACAGGCTCTGATTAACAGGGCCTGTTTGGTTATCGTCGAACTACGTGCAGGAACCAGCCAACAAAAACGGAAATAAGAATGCCGAAAAAGCCAAGAAGTGGAAGTATTGACCATACCCATCTGCGCACTTTTTCTGCTTCGATATCTGCCCCCAGAGGAAGGTAGAGTAAGCCCAGAGTTGTAACCACAACAATTGATACGGCCGATACCAGCGTTGCCCGCCAGAATGGCCGGGGCATTACCCAATTTATTGCAAAGGCCAGAATTAGCGCTACTGCCGCCAACAGATATGCCATTAATCAATTCCCCAAGTTGGTAAAAAGTTCAACAGTGTGCATAGGTGATCGGCAGATTGCAAATTTCCCTTACCAGTGCAGGTGAAGTTCACCTTTCAGCAAGCCATACCAGCCTGGCACCCGCTCGGTGTTAACAATCTATTAAAGGACTTTACAAAACATTAGTGGTAGAATCCCCGCCCATTTTTTAAACAACCCTTAATCTGAATTGGATCGTAATGTTTGATTTAATTAATAACAAAGACAGCAACGTGAAAAATGATGTTCTGTCGGGGATCACGGTTGCGCTGGCATTGGTGCCGGAAGCTGTCGCTTTTGCATTCGTGGCTGGTGTTGAACCCATGATTGGTCTTTACGCCGCCTTTATGATGGGACTTATCACATCCGCTATTGGCGGGCGTCCAGGCATGATTTCTGGTGCCACAGGTGCCATGGCGGTGGTAATGGTCGCGCTGGTCGCGGAACACGGCGTGCAGTACTTATTCGCGGCAGTGCTTCTTGCCGGCTTGCTTCAAATTTTGTGTGGCGTGTTTAGGTTGGGGAAATTTATTCGCCTGGTGCCTTACCCTGTGATGCTTGGCTTCGTGAACGGATTGGCCATTGTGATCTTCTTAGCACAGCTCGGTCAGTTCAAGGTGATAGGCGAAGCGGGCAATCTGACGTGGATGGAAGGCAGCATGCTCTATATCATGCTGGGTTTAGTCGCACTTACCATGGCTATTATTTATTTATTGCCAAAGCTGACCAAGGCGGTACCTGCCTCACTGGTTGCCATTGTTACTATTACCGCGTTGGTTCACGGCCTCGATTTAGAAGCGAGAACGGTTATTGACTTTGTACGCGACCTGTTACCAGAAGACCAGAAAGCCTCAGCAACTCTGGCTGGTGAACTACCGACTTTCGCCATTCCCATGGTGCCATTTACCCTCGACACACTGATGATTATTCTGCCCACGTCTGTCATTCTGTGTTTAGTGGGCCTTATCGAATCATTGTTAACCCTTACTCTCATTGATGAAATGACAGACACCCGCGGCCGCGGAAATAAAGAGTGTATCGGCCAGGGGGTTGCTAACACCGTTAACGGGTTCTTCGGCGGTATGGGTGGTTGTGCGATGATTGGGCAATCCATGATCAACATAAACTCTGGTGGTCGAGGCCGTTTGTCAGGTATTACAGCGGCGTTGGTACTGCTTGGTTTTATTTTATTTGCTGCGCCTTTGATCGAAATGATTCCGTTAGCAGCGTTAGTCGGCGTGATGTTTGTGGTGGTAATTGGCACCTTTGAATGGGCATCGTTCCGTATTATACGCGGCGTAAATAAAGAAGATGCGTTTGTCCTCTTCCTGGTAACCGCAGTCACTGTGATTTCTGATCTGGCCATTGCCGTAGTGGTAGGGGTGATTGTTTCTGCCTTGGTGTTCGCCTGGAAAGCGGCACGTTACATTGAGGCGAAAACCCATATTGATAATGATGGTTGGAAGGTCTACGAATTAAGGGGGCCGGTGTTCTTTGGTTCAATCAGCCATTTCAAGGAAATGTTTGATGTAGCCAATGATCCCGAGGATGTTGTGATTGACTTTCACAACAGCCGGATTTGGGACTCTTCAGGTATTGATGCCCTCGATACTCTGGCCGATAAATACGATCAACAGGGTAAAAAGCTGCATATCCGTCATATTAGTTCTGAGTGTCGTAGTCTGCTGAAGAAGGCAGATAAGTTTGTCGAAATTAACGTGAATGAAGACCCACGTTATCGCGTCGCGACGGATAAACTGGCGTAAGGGAAATGCACATAATTGGCGCATTGTGCGACTTTTGAGTGCAAAAGGGGCGGCTTTGTAGCCGCCCTTTTTACGTTAACCTATTGAAACTTAATGTCTTAAAAATTTGGCATCAAAGTTGTAAGCATCAATGTTGTAAGTAGTAACATCAATCACAGTAAGAAAATAATAGCAGTGGCGTGCATTTGCGCATTAACCACAACAAGGCATACAAAATCGTTATTGTGTAAATAATTCGCGCACGAAAGAACGTGCAACAGGCAACGAAGCCCATGACCAGATAGCTGGTCATGGGTTTTTTTTTGGCTCAAAAAAGGGTTCAACAATGACAACATCAACACCGCATCCAAAAATCCTGGTAGTAGGTAACGGGATGGTGGGGCACCACTTTGTCGAACAATTGGTCACCAGCCAGGTGGGTTGTGACATAACCGTTCTGAGCGGCGAAAAGCGGCTGGCATATGACCGCGTGCATTTATCTTCATGGTTTAGTGGTAGCACCGCCGACGACCTCGCAATGACTGACGAAGACACCTATCGGCAATGGGGCGTAAACTTCAAATTGGACGCCCAGGTCATAGATATCGACCGTGAAAATAAAACCGTGTCTACGGCTACTGAAACCTTTGCTTATGATGTATTGGTGCTGGCTACAGGGTCTTATCCTTTCGTTCCGCCTATTCCCGGGAATGAACAACCTCATTGTCTGGTGTATCGCACTATTGAGGATCTCGAAGCTATCGAAGCCTCAGCGAAAGACAGCAAAGTTGGTGTGGTTGTCGGCGGGGGGCTACTTGGGCTTGAAGCGGCAAATGCATTAAAAGAAGCTGGCGTGGAAACCCATGTGGTGGAATTTGCTCCCCAGCTTATGGCAGTGCAACTGGATCAAGCTGGTGGAACTGTCCTCAAGGACAAAATTGAAGATCTCGGGGTAACGGTTCATACCCAAAAAGCCACGCAAGTGATCGAGACCGGCAGTCAGTGTCGCTATCGAATGAATTTTGCCGATGAAACTCACCTGGAAACCGATATGATTCTGTTTTCAGCAGGTATTCGCCCTTCAGATTTTCTCGCCAAAAAGACCGGCCTTGAGGTTGGGGAGCGGGGCGGCATAGTCGTCAATAATCATTGCCAGACTTCCGACCCAAGCATTTATGCCATAGGAGAATGTGCTCTCTGGAATAACCGAATTTTCGGTCTGGTCGCACCGGGTTATACCATGGCTCGTACGGTGGCTAGCCACATTGGTGGTGAAGAAGCGTCTTTTACCGGCGCAGATATGAGTACCAAACTAAAACTCATGGGCGTGGAAGTTGGTTCAATTGGCGACGCCCATGGTAAAACGCCAGGTTCATTGAGTTATATCTACCACAATCAACCAGAAGGCGTGTACAAAAAGCTGGTAGTTGATGGCACCCAAGAGCACGTATTAGGCGCGGTTCTGGTTGGTGACACCAGCGACTATGACACCTTGTTACAGTATTGCCTGAACGGCATCGCATTACCTGAACATCCGGAATCGCTTATTTTACCGTCAGCTGGGGAGCAGCCAGCGCTTGGCGCGGATGCGTTGCCAGATTCTGCGACCATTTGCTCGTGTCACAATGTGGCTAAGTGCGACATTACCCAGGCATTAGACAACGGTTGTACAAGCTTAGGTGACGTTAAGAGTGCTACCAAAGCGAGCACCGGTTGTGGCGGGTGTACTGCACTGCTGAAAAACGTAGTAGACAGTGAACTGGAGAAGCGTGGCGTAGAAGTATCAAAGGCCATTTGCGAGCACTTTAACTATACCCGACAGGAGCTGTTCCATATTGTTAAAGTGGAAGGAATACGCAGCTTTGACGACCTGTTAGCCAAACACGGAAGCGGCTTGGGCTGTGATATCTGTAAGCCCGCAGTGGGCTCCATTCTAGCTTCTGTATGGAATGATTATATTCTCAATCAACACAATCTTCCGCTTCAGGATACCAACGATACGTACCTCGGTAACATGCAAAAAGATGGCACCTACTCGGTTGTTCCACGCATTCCAGGTGGCGAAATCACTCCGGAAGGGCTCATCCTTATCGGCGAGGTAGCTAAACAGTACGGGTTGTACACAAAAATCACCGGCGGACAGCGCATCGATTTATTCGGCGCCCGCGTTGAGCAGCTTCCAGATATCTGGCAGGCGCTGGTTGACGGTGGTTTTGAAACCGGACACGCTTATGCGAAAGCGCTGAGAACAGTTAAATCGTGTGTAGGAAGTACCTGGTGTCGCTATGGCGTTCAAGATTCTGTAGGCAAGGCCATTAACATCGAAAATCGTTACAAAGGTTTGCGTGGGCCGCACAAAATTAAATTTGCGGTTTCCGGATGTACCCGGGAGTGTGCCGAAGCACAAAGTAAAGATATCGGTATTATCGCCACAGAAAAAGGCTGGAATCTTTACGTTTGTGGAAACGGCGGTATGAAACCACGACACGCTGACTTATTCGCCACAGATTTAGACGGCGAAACACTGGTTAAATACATCGACAGAGTACTCATGTTCTACGTGAAAACCGCAGACCGGTTACAGCGCACGTCTGTGTGGATGGAAAACCTCGAAGGTGGGCTCGACTACCTCAAGTCTGTTGTTATTGAAGATTCTCTGGGTATAGCAGACGAATTGGAAGCGCAAATGCAAACCATTGTTGACGCTTATCAGTGCGAGTGGAAAACCACCCTTGAATCTGAATCTGCAAGGAAACGCTTCCGTCAATTTGTTAACAGCAAGAAGGAAGATTCCAATATCCAATTTGTGGATGAGCGAGGCCAAATTCGACCTGCTACTGAAGCAGAAAAAATTGCTGGCTCAGCGCGCATCCCCGTCGAAATTAAATAAAGGAGATTATTATGCAGGCACAAGCAGCATTAGAACCTCGTTGGCACGATATCTGTGCAGAGTCAGAGCTCGTTGATAACAGTGGGATCTGTGCGTTAATTGAAGATCAGCAAATTGCTATTTTCACCCTGGTAACC
This sequence comes from Alteromonas sp. AWQ4_252, assembly GCF_056158205.1. Classification (NCBI taxonomy): domain Bacteria; kingdom Pseudomonadati; phylum Pseudomonadota; class Gammaproteobacteria; order Alteromonadales; family Alteromonadaceae; genus Alteromonas; species Alteromonas sp. AWQ4_252. The sequence continues at coordinate 1,694,914 of NZ_JBSWSV010000001.1, forward strand.
CAGGGAAGTCGTCAGCTATACGCTGTTTCAAACTGGGACCCTATCGGAAAAGCGAACGTCATTTACAGAGGCATTATTGGCTCTGTGGGTGAAACACCTGTAGTGGCTTCACCCCTTTACAAAGATCATTACAGCCTTGAAACGGGCCTTTGTATTGAAAAAGATGAAGTCAGCTTGCAAACATTTGGTATCCAGCTACGCGATGGCCGCATTCTGGTCGCAGTGTAATAATACGCTTTACAGGACACAGTAATGAATCATGCCCGCACCACACAGGTTAACACATCAGGTTCGTTAGCAGACCCAATCAGGACACCGGCTCTGGCGCAAACGACGTGCCCGTATTGTGGTGTGGGCTGTGGCGTTGATATTACACTGCAGTCGCAAAAAGGCACGATTGAAGCTGTATCCCTTAAAGGCACACCAGAACATCCTGCTAATTTTGGAAGATTGTGTGTAAAGGGAACCAATTTGCTGGAAACAACCGGCCCGGATGGCCGATTGTTGTACCCGGCTATAGATGGCAAGCGGGAAAGCTGGGAAAAAGCCACCACTCACATTGCTGATAAGATAGCCAGCATTGTTCGCGAACATGGTCCTAAAGCCGTAGCCTTTTATGTATCCGGTCAGTTACTCACCGAAGATTACTACGTTGCCAACAAGCTTATGAAAGGTTTCCTGGGAACGGCAAATATCGACACTAATTCTCGTTTGTGCATGTCTTCTGCAGTGGCGGCACATAAACGGGCGTTTGGAGAAGATATCGTTCCTTGTCAGTACGACGATTTAGAAAGTGCAGATTGTATTATTTTTATTGGCAGCAATGCGGCCTTCACGCATCCGGTACTTTTTCAGCGAATTGAACGGGCCAAGCAGCTCAATCCTGCCCTGGAAATCGTATTGATAGACCCACGGGGAACGGATACTGCCACACTGGCCGACTGTCACCTCAAGATAAAGCCCGGCACCGATGCTGTGCTTTTTAACGGTTTATTGCGTTACACCGTCAAATCAAATGCGCTGGACAGCGGTTTTATTGACCAGCATACGACAGGTTTCAGTGACGCAATTGAATCCAGTGAAAGCTATACCCCAGAAGTAGTAGCAGAACAATGCGATGTTGACTTACAAGCAGTACTGCAGTTTTTCGAGCATTTTACTGCTAATGAAAAAGTGATTTCTTTTTTCTCCATGGGTATCAATCAGTCGACTTCTGGCGTGGATAAGGGTAACGCCATTATTAATTGCCACCTGGCTACTGGAAAAATTGGTAAATCAGGCAGTGGCCCATTTTCCATCACAGGTCAGCCTAATGCCATGGGAGGCAGGGAAGTCGGTGGGCTGGCAAATATGCTTGCCGCGCATATGGATATTGACAACCCGGTTCACCGGGAACGTGTTCAACGGTTCTGGCAGTCTCCAACTATTTGTCAGCAACCTGGCCTTAAAGCCGTTGATATGTTCAAACAAATGGCCTCGGGCAAAATAAAATTTGTGTGGATAATGGCAACTAACCCTGTAGTTAGCATGCCCAACCGCAAAGAAGTGGAGCAAGCATTGGCGAAATGCGACATGGTAGTCGTGTCGGATATTGTGAGTAAAAACGACACATTAGCCTTTGCCGATGTGGTGTTGCCTGCCTCAGGCTGGTCTGAGAAAGACGGCACCGTAACTAATTCGGAGCGTCGTATTTCCCGGCAGCGAGGACTTATTCCACCCCCAGGCGAAGCGCGCCACGACTGGCAAGCCTTGTGCGATGTTGCAAAAAAGCTCGGGTACGCAGACCAGTTCTCTTATAGTCACCCTGCAGATATTTTTGCCGAGCACGCAGCGTTAACGGCCTTTGAGAACAATGGCGAACGGGCGCTAGACCTCAGTGGCCTGTGTGATTTAAGTCGACGAGCTTATGATTCACTGACGCCTGTTCAGTGGCCAGTTAATCTAAAATATACAAATGTTCCCTCACGATTATTTGGCGATGGGCGCTTTTATACCGCAGATAAGCGGGCTCATTTTGTCCCTATTTCTCCCCGTTTGCCTCAGCAACAAACAAGCGCGGCATTTCCTTTTGTTCTGAATACGGGAAGATTGCGTGACCAGTGGCACACCATGACCAGAACAGGACGTGCCCCAACGCTTTTAGCGCATACGCCTCATGCAGCTTTACACATGTTTCCAAGCGATATGGCTGCACTAGATCTGACAGAAGGAGACTTAACTTCTGTTAACAGTGGTTGTAGCTCTGACCGCCCGGTTATATTGCCAGTAAAGGCTGACCCCCAACTGCGCAGAGGCGCCTGTTTTGCGCCCATCCACTGGTCTGCAACCTGGGGCTCACATCTCACCATCGGGGCTTTATTCGACGGTTCTCACGACCCGATCTCCGGTCAACCAGAACTCAAGCAGGGAGCCGTAGCGCTTAAGCCTGTCACTTTTCCATTCTATGGAAAAGCTGTTGTACATGAATCGCAGACGATGAAGTCTGTGTGTGACATTTTTGAGTATTGGGCAATGCTGCCACTTAACGGTGGAACATCCGCCATGCTTGCCACCTCTGATGCGCCTTCTGATTTGCTCAATAAAATATTGCAGATAATACCCGATAAGTGGGTGCTTACTTACACAGTGGGTGAGCGTGGATTATCATTGATTGCCACAGAAAGTAATCAGTTGAAGCTTGGTGTATGGACAGCTCCACAGCAAACAGATTTACCAGACAGCTGGCTGGAAGATTGCCTGGGCCGGGATGCGCTCACGCAAGATGATTTGGCATCTTTGCTCCGTCGTCAGCCAGACGAATCATTTTTACAAGGGCCGGTGGTTTGTAGCTGTTTTAGTGTGCGCAGAAAAGTTATTGATGATGTTATCACTGCGGGCGCGTTATCGGTAGAAGCGTTGGGCGAACAGCTCAAGTGCGGTACCAATTGCGGGTCATGTAAACCTGAGCTCAAACGCTGTTTGTCTGAAATGGCAACATCTTCTCAAGAAGAATTCTTTAAGAAAGGGGTAAGTCTCCATGATTAACACCGCTATTTTTAAATTACCCGGGCTGCTCTTTCGCCGGGGAATGGAAAGCACGACAAAAGGCAATAAGCACTCTGACGCGTTCACGGCAAGAGAACGTCGTCAAACAGGACGAGTAATGATTATCGGTGCGGGCCCTGGAGACGCAGAGTTACTTACGATAAAAGCCTGGAAGTGTTTGCAACAAGCTGACGTTGTGTTGTTTGACTGGTTAGTGAATCAGTCTGTTTTAGCGGAGATCCCGCGCCACGTTAAGACAGAGTTCGTTGGCAAGCGCTCAGGCAAGCACTCAATGCCGCAAAATTCCATCTGTGAGCGAATGGTTGAATTGGCCCTGTCTGGCCTTAACGTTGTTCGCCTGAAAGGTGGCGACCCTGCCGTTTTTGCACGTACAACAGAAGAAACTACGGCGTTGGAATCGGCGGGGATTCCCTTTGCCATTGTGCCCGGGATCACCGCAGCTTCAGGGGCTTCAGCTTATACCGGTATTCCTCTTACAGATCGCAATTGTGCACAATCTGTTACGCTGACAACTGCACACTTTAAAGATGAGGATGTGCTGCCTGATTTTTGTAAAATGGCGGCGCAAATGATGTCCCAAACCATGGTGGTTTATATGGGGTTGAAGCGTTTGTCATTGATTTGTGAACAATTGCGAAAGGCGGGTTTACCAGACGATTTTCCTGTGGCTGTCATAGAAAATGCTTGCTGTCCCAACCAGCAAGTGTTGACTGCCACGGTTTTTTCTATTGCACAAAAGGTGGCGGAGGCAGAATTGCAAGGTCCTGCTTTGTTGATCTTCGGAGAGGTGGTAAAGTCTCGGCAAAGCGTCACGCCAGCACTTCTTCAACAGGTTAGCCATGTCACAGGAATTTAGTCAGTACATAAAGATTATTGGGAAAGGTCAAAAAGGAAGCCGTAGTTTAACCAGGCAAGAAGCCTACACGGCAATGAAAATGTTACTTGCCGGAGAAGTGACGGGTGATCAACGGGGCGCATTTTTAATGTTGCTTCGCACCCGGGAAGAAACGCCGGAAGAAGTCATTGGCTTTGTGGAAGCGTGCAGGGAACTCATCCCAGCTACCTTTAAAACGATTAGTGTAAATCTGGATATTGGATGCTATGCAGGCAAGCGCCGACAATTGCCCTGGTATTTATTAGCCGTGGCCTGTTTGGCACAACAGGGTGTCAGGGTTTTTTTACACGGTGCTCATGAGCCTGGCTCTGGTCGTCTATACGCTTCACTTGCGCTGCCCGAACTCGGCTTGCCAGCTATATCCACTGTTGATGAAGCAAGTGCGCAGCTCAATACCTACAATGCGGCGTATTTGGATTTAGGCGTAGTACTGCCGCCTTTAAACACCCTGATTAAATTACGCGAAGTGTTTGGATTGCGTTCTTGTGCAAATACCCTGGCGCGTTTGCTCAACCCAACCGGTTCGACATTTAATGTGCAGGGGGTGTATCACATGCATCTTGATCATAAACATCAGCGAGTGAATGAAGCATTCCCTCAATTTCAGTCTTTGTGCTTTCGCGGCGACGGCGGCGACCCTGAGGTGAACGCAGAACGTCCCACTGAACTCTTCGTTACCCGAGGTGGCAGTACAGATGTCATTGCGCTACCTGAAATGGCAGAAACATGGGCGCTTAAAGACAAAGATATGGATATATCATCCATGTTGTCCTTTTGGCGAGGAGAGCGAGCGCACGCTTATGCTCAGCAATCGATTAAAGCGACACTGACGAGCTATTTGATCCTCACACAGTCGTTATCTATCGAAGCCGCCACTAATCTCGCTACTACCTATTGGCAACAGCGGGATAAAAGCGCATTACCATTTAGCGTCAAGGCGTAATTTTTTCTCCCGTCGCGATAAGGCGGGATTCTCGTTCCTCCTTACTTACCTGATTTCAGGTTCAAAACTCCACTACAATTTTCTGTGAAACAAATGTTTGCTTTTAAGAATTACATGTGTAATCTTATTTTGACTACAAGTGTAATCCTAAAGGTGAGCCTATGGCAGATATGCCAGATATTTCTAATGCTGAATTCGAGGTGCTCGACGCACTGTGGGAAAGTTATCCTGCAACATCTGGCGACATTATTGCGCGCTTGAATAGTCGCAAGCCTTGGCACGAGAAAACTGTGAAAACGCTACTTAGCCGTCTTTTAAAAAAAGGCGTATTGAGTTTTGAGAAGCAGCAACGCCAGTACCTGTATTCCCCGTTAATAGCCCGTGAAGACTACAATCGAAAAGAAACCGCTAGTTTTATAAGTCGCCTTTTTAAAGGCAAGGTTGCGCCTATGGTGGCGGGTTTTGCGAATGAGCAATCTCTATCCAAACAGGATGTTGAGGCGTTAAAGGCATTAATTGAGCAATGGGAAGACAACAATGATTGAATGGTTAATTCAGCAGCAATTTGTTGTTAGCGCGACTGTAATGGTAGTTGCGTTGATCACCTACTCAGGCAGTGACTTTATCAGTGGCAGATTGAGCTACTGGTTATGGGTGTTGGTGCCATTGCTGTTAATTTTAAACAATATTCCGCTGCCGCTAGCGGCATTAGATAATCATGAAATCAGCCGTTATGTCGTCGGTATTTCGGCTGATGTTGTGTCCGATAATAGTTATTTTTTTAGTTACTTATATTCTGGTGGCGTTAGTCTGCTTATTGCCTATTTTCTCTATCAACACTGGATGTTTAAGCGGGCGTTAACACAAAGTATGGCCGTGGCAGAAAATACCTACCTAACTCATGAGGTAGATTCACCCATGTTATATGGCGTAATTCGGCCCAGAGTGCTTTTGCCCAAGCATTTTCACACGTCTTTCGATGCGCAGCAGCAGTCGCTTATATTACAGCACGAACATACCCACATACAGCATCGCGATCACTTGTGGAATGGTGTGGCACTTATCGTAGTAACCTGCTTTTGGTTTAACCCTTTAGTGTGGTTTGGATTACGTGCTTTTCGGTTGTCACAGGAAAGAGCGTGTGATGAATCCGTGTTGCATCGCGCAACAGTGAAAGAGAAATTGGCGTACGCAAAAGCACTGGTGTTATGTGCAGAGCGCGCGTCGTTCAGGGGCAATCCCTACCCATCCTTTGGAGGAAAAACTATTATGATAAAACGATTAAACGGGCTGCAAAGCTTTCGAATCACCACCAGGCCAATGATTGGCGCTGCTATTACAGCCGCAGCACTGCTCATTGGTAATACTGCATTAGCTAAATTACCTGTAGATAGTATGCCCAAAGCTGAGGTGAATAAAGCGCATCCGGTGCAACGAGTTGACCCAGTTTATCCTGATGCCGCCGTTGCTCATGGCGTAGAAGGCGCGGTTGTGCTGCGATTTGATATTACTGAACAGGGAAATACTGCAAACATAGAGGTGGTGTCATCGGAGCCATTGGCAGTGTTTGACGACAGTGCGAAGCAAGCGTTGGCACAGTGGAAGTACAAACCCCGTGTCCAGGGCGGGAAAGCGCAGCGGCAAACCGGTTTGCTTGTTCAACTTGATTATCGGATGGGGCCGGAAACAGAACCTGCTAAAACCAAATAATTCAATACGTATTTCAATGCTAATAAGTGTAAAGCAAGCTGCGCGAACGTGCCGCTTGCTTTGTGCTTAATAAAAGGGCATGCATCATGACAGCGCATTCAGTGCAATGGTTTTGCACAATCATGAATCAATTATCGATAATGATGAATAGTGATTTATTTTAAGTTTATGATTTATATGTGTTTTAAATGTTGGCATTGTTGATGCTTTGTATTAGTCGCACAGTTTTGCATTTCATCGCAACATAATAATAATCCGCTCAAAAGTGACAGGGTTGTGGTGATTTAAAAATAAATTCGCACACCGAGAAGGTGCTAGGCAACGAAGCCCACCAGGTTAATGGTCAAACATTAACCTGGTGGGTTTTTTTTTGGCAACGAGGAATACACATGATTGCGTCAACACCCTTAACAGGTTTAAAGAAAAAAATGAAAGCCATTGCTTGCGGGCTAACTCTGGCTTTTACCACAGTGGGGCTAAGCGCACAAAGTGTGGCAGCAGAAGACATTGGCTGGCCGGAAAAAGAAGAACTCAAGTTTGGGTTTATCAAGCTCACTGATATGGCGCCTTTGGCGATTGCATACGAGAAAGGCTTTTTTGAAGATGAAGGCTTGTATGTCACCTTAGAAGCGCAGGCAAACTGGAAGGTACTGCTTGATCGCGTCATCGACGGGCAGTTAGACGGTGCGCACATGCTGGCGGGTCAACCCTTAGGCGCTACTATCGGGTTTGGTACCGAAGCGCATATTGTTACCGCATTTAGTATGGATTTAAACGGTAACGGCATTACGGTTTCAAACACGATATGGGAAGAGATGAAGAAACATATTCCCATGGAAAACGGACAACCGGTTCACCCTATTAAAGCTAACTATCTTAAACCAGTAGTAGATAGCTATCGGGCCCAGGGCAAACCTTTCAAAATGGGTATGGTATTTCCTGTATCTACGCACAACTATGAATTGCGGTACTGGTTGGCTGCTGGTGGAATCCATCCCGGATACTACGCACCTCACAAAGATGATAATTCAGGCTTAATTGATGCTCAGGCGCAGTTGTCAGTGACACCCCCGCCACAAATGCCAGCCACCATGGAAGCCGGCACTATCTATGGCTACTGCGTTGGCGAGCCATGGAATCAGCAAGCTGTATTCAAGGGTATTGGTGTTCCCGTTATTACCGATTATGAAATTTGGAAAAACAATCCGGAGAAAGTATTCGGTGTGAGCAATGAATGGGCTGAGAAGTATCCGAACACTCATATTCGCGTTGTTAAAGCGATGATCCGCGCAGCCATGTGGCTGGATGAAAACAACAATGCTAACCGTCCTGAAGCTGTGAAAATATTAGCGAAGAGTACTTACGTTGGTGCCGATGAAGCTGTTCTGGCGAACTCCATGACTGGTACATTTGAATATGAGAAAGGTGACAAGCGAGACGTTCCTGATTTCAACGTATTCTTCCGCTACAACGCCACTTATCCGTACTACAGCGACGCTATTTGGTATCTGACACAAATGCGTCGTTGGGGCCAAATTTCAGAGCATAAGCCTGACAGCTGGTACATGGATATGGCGAAGAAAGTCTATCGTCCTGACATCTACGCAGTTGCCGCCAAAGCGCTTATTGAAGAAGGTAAAGCAAATGCCGCTGACTTTCCTGATTTTGACTCTGAATCAGGCTTTAAACCCCCGCAAACAGAATTCATTGACGGTGTTACCTATGACGGTACTAAACCTAATGTCTATCTGGAAAGCTTCAGCATAGGTCTGAAGGGCGACAAAGTCCTTTAACAGTAAGAATCAGGAGAAGAACATGAGCAAGTCGGCGTCGCTGGTAACCTCTATCGGACATCTTAAAGAGGGTAACCCTTTGAAAACACTAATGAGCAATACTCAAGCGTTATTGCTTCCCGTTATTGGATTGCTGCTCTTTTTGGCTGTCTGGAACGGTGTAGCAAAAAACATTGATACATCATTGGGACAATTCCCTGGGCCCGCTCAGGTGTGGACGCAAACACTGACCCTAATCGACGAGCATAATGCTCAGCGAGAACAGGCTGAAGCGTTCTACGTTCGCCAGGAAGAGCGCAATGCGAAACGGGTAGCTCAGGATCCGAGTTATCAGCCTAAAATCAGGCCGTTTACCGGTGCGCCGACTTTCTTCGACCAAATTTGGACTAGTTTGTATACGGTTATGGTGGGGTTTCTTATTGCCTCATTGATTGCCGTACCTGTGGGGATCCTGTGTGGGCTAAGTAAGTCAGCGTACACAGCCATAAACCCGCTTATACAACTGTTTAAACCTGTTTCTCCCTTGGCCTGGCTGCCTTTGGTGACAATGGTAGTCAGTGCCCTTTATGTGTCGGACGACCCCATGTTTTCCAAATCATTTGTGACGTCAGCATTTACTGTATCCCTGTGTTGTTTATGGCCTACGCTAATCAATACTGCGGTAGGCGTTTCCAATATTGATAAAGATTTGGTGAACGTTAGCCGGGTACTGCGATTAAAGCCGCTAACACATCTTTCTAAGATTGTCTTACCTGCTTCAATTCCGATGATTTTTACTGGTTTACGCCTTTCCCTCGGCATTGGCTGGATGGTACTGATCGCCGCCGAAATGTTGGCGCAGAACCCCGGTCTTGGGAAGTTCGTTTGGGATGAATTCCAAAACGGCAGTTCGGAATCACTGGCCAGAATAATGGTGGCAGTACTTACCATAGGTGCTATCGGCTTTATCCTAGACAGGGTAATGCTCATGCTGCAGCGCTTAGTGAGCTGGGACAAAAATAGCGTACTGCGCTAATTAACTGGAGACAAAATCATGACACCTAAACACCTTGAATTAACCCAGGTTGGTATTGATTTCCCCACACCGAAAGGCCCGTTTACAGCGCTAACGGACGTGAACCTTAAAATTGATAAGGGCGAGTTTGTTTCCCTGATTGGTCACTCGGGCTGCGGTAAATCAACAGTTCTCAACATTGTTGCTGGTTTACATCAGGCTACCACCGGCGGCGTTATTCTCGATAACGCTGAGGTCAAAGAGCCCGGCCCGGAGCGGGCGGTGGTTTTTCAGAACCACTCTCTGCTGCCCTGGCTAAGCGTTTACAAGAACGTGGAACTGGCGGTAAAGCAAACTTTGCGTGGAAAAAGCAAAAAAGAAATTCGCGATTGGGTTATGCACAACCTTGAGCTTGTACATATGACCCATGCCACAGACAAATTACCTTCTGAAATATCCGGCGGTATGAAACAGCGTGTTGGTATTGCCAGAGCCCTGGCCATGGAGCCGAAAGTGCTGTTAATGGACGAGCCATTTGGGGCACTTGATGCTTTAACCCGTGCTCACTTGCAAGATTCACTCATGGAAATTCATGCAGACTTGGGCAATACGGTCATCATGATTACGCATGATGTGGATGAGGCGGTTTTATTGTCTGATCGCATTGTAATGATGACAAATGGCCCCGCAGCTACTGTTGGAGAAATTCTGGATATCAAGTTGCCAAGACCAAGAGATAGATTGGCCTTAGCTGATAACCCGGAATATAACCATTATCGCCATGAGGTATTAACCTTCCTGTATGAAAAACAAAAAAAGATAGAACCGGTGGGAAGCAAAAAGTCAGCAAAGGCTTCTGAAAACGGTAAATCAGGCAATAAGTCAGACGCAGCTTAACAGTTTAGATACTTATTAGAAAACAAAGAGGTAGCTCTTCTAGATGTGAAGGGCGGGCTATTCTCGTCTCAAATATAGAGGAACACACAATGAAACTATCAGCACGCTACACACGTTCACTTCTGGTCGTTGCGCTGTCGGGTATTCTATTTCCGGCTACTGCAGCAGACTGGTACGAGGCAATGAAAGAAACCACGGCGACAGCGAATTTTAACTTGCGATATGAGTCCGTCGATCAAGACAACGCGCTGGCAGATGCCGATGCGTTGACGTTGAGAACGATGGTTGGTGTAACCACCGGAAGCTATAACGGCTTCTCTATCACCGCAGAAATGGAAGATGTAAGAATAGCATTTGGTCAGGGCGATTACTCAGTGCCGCCTGCAGGCTATAAAGCTGGTGAGTATTCGGTGATCGCTGACCCTGAAACCACAGAGTTGCATCAGGGCTTTGTACAATACAAAAATGATAACCTCACCATTAAAGGTGGTCGTCAAATTATTACCCTCGATGGCCACCGCTTTGTAGGTCACGTGGGCTGGCGACAAGATTGGCAAACCTTTGACGGAGTAACCGCTAAATATGCGACGGACAATTTGTCATTGTTTTACGGTTATGTAAGTCAGCGCAATCGAATTTTTGCTGAAGCTGCTGATTTAAACAGCAAAGATCACCTGCTCAACGCGTCATATAAGTCTGAGATAGGTAAATTTACCGCTTATGCCTATTTACTGGAAGTCGACAACGATACAGACAATGGCTTGGACACTTATGGTGTTAGCTATGCGGGTAGTACAGCGTTAGATAGCATGAAGTTAGTGTACAGTGCCGAGTTTGCCACGCAAACGTCTGACAGTGGTACCAACAGTTTTGATGCTGACTATTTAAAACTGGAAGCTGGGGCAGTGGTGTCCGGTATAACCGGTAAAGTAACGTACGAAGTGCTGGGCTCTGATGATGGCATGTACGGATTTTCAACACCGTTGGCAACATTGCATAAATTCAACGGTTGGACCGACCAATTCCTGGCAACGCCTGCGCAAGGTTTGGAAGATCTCACATTTTCATTGAGTGGCACCCTCGCAGGTGGTAAGTGGCTGTTGGCATATCACAACTTTGAGGCAGATGAGTCATCAGCCGAAGTTAGCGACCTGGGTAGTGAAATCAACGTGCAATACGTTACTAAAGTAGCTGAGCACTTTACCCTGGGTGTGAAATACGGCAGCTATTCAGCCGGTGATATAAAAGTAGATGCGGACAAGCTGTGGGTGTGGGTTAACACCAAGTTCTAAGATCTCAACCGCATTGATTTGTTGATATAAAAAACGCGCCGTCAGGCGCGTTTTACTTATAGCTGAATAAGATTATTGTTTTGATAACCAAACAATCAACTCTTTAATGTCGTCTGCCGTCATACCTTTTACAAAAGTTGTCTGGTAGCGACCGTTTACAATAAATGACGGTGTGGCATTCACGTCAGCGCGATACTGTGCCAGTAATTTATTGTTTTTCTTGACCATATTATTTACACCGAAGCTGGTGGCGAGTTTGTCGAACTCGGCTGCATCAACATCGTTTACAATAAACAGGCTGCGTAAGTCATTAAGGCTGGTAACAGGAGCCCGTTGTTCATGAATGTATTTAAAAATAGCGTTTACCAGCTTGTCTTCTTCTTTTATGGCGCGGGCAATCATCATTGCACGAGTGGCTTCATCTTGTACCTCAACAGATGCACCTCCCATGAAATTTACATGGATTTTTGTGAACTTAGTGCCTTCAGGTAATGAACTTTTAATATCTGCAACAATAGGTTCGAAACGATAGCAATGGCCACACCAGAACGAAACGAATTCGTAGATTTCAGGCTTCTTTGTTTCAGGGTGGTTAAGCACTTTATAGTGAGTGCCTTCTTTCCATTTGCTATCATCTGCACATGCCTGTAAGGGTATTAGCAGCGCAACTAATAGAACTAAAAAGATTTTTTTCATTGTTAGTACTTCCGTCATAATTCAATTAAAAAAAGATTACCACAGTGGTCCGCGCACGACTAGCATACGCGACAAGACGCGCAAAAGGCAGGTTAATAACCAAGTTTAAGCGGCGGTTCATGAAGCGCTGCAAGCTGTTCCTTTAGTGCAAGAATTTGTCCTTCCCAGTACTTATCCTCGGCAAACCATGGAAATGCTCGCGGGAAAGCAGGATCTTCCCAGCGCTGTGATAACCACGCCATGTAGTGAACCATGCGCATGGCCCGTAAGGGTTCGATTAAAGGTAGTTGGGCCGTGTCGAAAGTATTAAATTCTTCGTATGCTTCAACCAATACATCGAGTTGCAACAATTGTTGCTGTCTGTCGCCACACAACATCATCCATATGTCCTGGATGGCAGGACCCATCCTACAGTCATCTAAATCCACAAACATAGGGCCGTCACGCCACAAGATATTGCCGGGGTGACAGTCTCCATGTAGCCGAATGTGTTCAGGCTGAATATATCGTTGACGGGTTTCATTAATAAGAGGGTCGAGAATAGCAAAAAAAGCTGTTTTCAAATGACCGGGCAGAAGACTGCTGTTGGCAAGGATCTGCCGGGGTTTGTCCAGGAATGCTGACGGTGTTAATGAAGGACGATGTTGAAATGGCGATGACTGTGCTACCCGATGAATACGACCAATAAAACGGCCCATCCATTCTAACTGATCGAGGTTATCTACTTCGAACTGTCTGCCACCTACCGATGCAAATACCGCAAAACGAAAACCGCATGCGTGGTGGAGTGTTTTACCGTCGAGTTCCATAGGTGCAACCATGGGAATGTCAGCGTTTGCCAGTTCTTTAGCAAAATCGTGTTCTTCTTGAATTTGTTCGTCAGTCCAGCGACCGGGACGATAAAATTTCACCACTAACCGACCGGCGTCTTGTGCTTTGAACTGGTATACCCGGTTTTCGTAACTGTTCAGAGCCAGCAAGCCGGATTCAGGGTAAATCCGGCAGCTCTCAAGGGCATCCAAAACGGTATCCGGGCTTAACCCTGCAAAAGCAAAATCCGTTTGCTTTTCACTATTTATAGAGGAATTTTGTTGGTTCATTGACTTCCACAACATTGCCCTCTGCGTCAGTGGTTATTACGTGGAATGAAATTTCCGTAACCGCTTCGCTGAGGTTCTTGGGTGAGGTTTCCAGTGATAGTGGCATACTGAAGACTTCTCCGCCACCCACAGTGACCACTGTTTCACCGAGAATGTTGTAACTGGCTAATCCTTTTACGTCGATAGTATAGGTATGGGTGTCCTGAGATTTATTGAGTATTTTGATAGTGTATACATTTTCAACATTGCCCCTGCCATTTTCTCTATACAATGAATTGCGATCGCGGATCAGATCAACTTCAAGAGGTGTTCGGGTGACTATATCGGCAATGAGTAAGGCCACCATAACAATTAGTACAACCAAGTAACCAACAAGCTTGGGCCTGACAATATGGGTGGTTCCACCGGACAATCTTTCTTCTGAGGTGAAACTGATGAGACCTTTGGGATAGTTCATTTTTTCCATCACACCATTGCACGCATCAACGCAAGCCCCACAGTTTATACACTCATATTGAAGGCCGTTGCGAATATCTATACCGGTGGGACACACTTGTACACACAAGTTACAATCTATACAGTCGCCCAAATTCTTTGCAGCTAAATCTTCGTGCTTTAATTTACGAGAACGGGGGCCCCGGCTTTCACCACGGTTAAAATCATAGGATACCGTAAAGGTATCTTTGTCGAACATTGCTGATTGAAAACGGGCATAGGGACACATATGTGTGCACATGATTTCCCGCATCCATCCGGCATTGCCATAGGTACAAAAAGTGAAGAACAGGATAGAAAATACTGCCCAGAACCCTGCGTTAAAGGTAAAAAAGTCGATAAACAAAGGGCCAATGGGCGTGAAGTATCCGACGAAAGTTAACGAGGTTAACAGGGCGATGGACAGCCAGGCCAGATGCTTCGCTGTTTTGCGCCAAAACTTATCGAAATCCATCTCGCGCTCATCAAGCTTGATGCGTTTATTTCTCGGCCCTTCTATTTTCTCTTCGCACCAGATGTACATGTATACCCACGTGGTTTGAGGGCACATGAAGCCACACCACACCCTTCCTGCGAAAGTGGTCACAAAAAACAGCGCAAAGGCCCCAACAATAAAGATATACGCCAGAAGTGTAAGATCCTGGGGCCATAAGGTCATCGCAAAGATAGTGAAACGCTGGCTAACGAAATCTAACAGTATGGCCTGATGCCCGTCGTACTGTATCCAGGGTAGTACGGCGAACACAGCGAGAAAAATAAATCCGAAAAACCGTCTGAAAGACTCAATGGGCCCCTTAACGGCGCGGACATAAATCTGGTTACGGGAAGACTGACGCTTTTTCGGCATGCCACCGGCGGGTTTGTGAACCTTAATCGGTGTGACGTCTTTAACCTCGATCTGTTCGCTCATGGATAAACCTTATGACTACGGGTGATTCTGCACCCCATTATACGGGCAATAAAAAGCATGCCCTTAATGCAGATCAATATTTTACGGGCAAACTAACAGTGAATTATAGAACTTCATAAATAAGTATGAAATGTGATCTACCTTTTTTCGTTGACATTTTATACATTTATGCTCCTTGGGTTGTGAATACCAGTTCGCATTTATCGTTTTGTATTATTGAAAAGGAAAAGCTAAGCCATGCGGCGCAGTATAGTGGTTTTATTAGAGATTGCGTTACTGATAGTATTTTTACGTTTGCCTTTTGTACAATACTTGTTTGAGGATGCTCAGATCGAAGTTACGGGGTGGTTCCAGTATCTGGCTACCTGGCAAGAGCGAAAAGAACTGGAAGATTTACAACAATTAGTCGCCCCTCAGCTGTCAATGCTGCGCCCCTATCAACAAGATTATGTAGTGGGCTTGCTAAACGACGGTAATGAAATAAAAGGCTTTCATTCAACCTATTGCGGTAAAACTGCCATTAACCCGTTTTTAAAAGGCGCTGAATTGGACCAGTTCTGTCACACCATTGAAAACACCAAAATTCTTCTTATGAAAGGGTAAATCAGCATTCGTTCGTTGCTGAAAAGACTGATTCAGTTTCCATTCACCTTTGTCCAGCTATTCTATTTTGCAAATGGGGAACATTTTAGCGCTTTGCTGTTCCAACCGTTATGCGTAGAGTTTTAGTACCAACATTGAGTGGGAGGGTGGACGACATGAAGAACTGGTTTAGCTTGTTTTCAACGGGTGTTTTGTTGCTGGCACTGTCTTTTTCTGGGCTGACAAATGCCGCTTCCGTTGAGGTGACCTGGGAAAACCCTGAAAAGTACACAGATGTTCGACCATCAAATGAAAGCAGAATAAGGTTCAGAGAGCGGACTTTTAAGGCGCTTGAAAATTATCTGGAGAAATTAGCTGAGAAACTACCCACCGATGAGAAGCTCATGATAACGGTAACCAACCTGGACCTGGCCGGCCAGGTTTGGCCTAGCAGTTTTGTTTTCGGCAACGCAACTGGCGCAGACGTTCGCATTATTAAAAGAGTAGATATACCGCGGATGACGTTTAGCTACACGCTAACGGATGCCAATGGCAAGGCGCGCAAGAGTGCAGAAGTTAAATTAAAGGATATGGGGTTTATCGACAATCCGCGCCGCATTGCACAAAATGATTTTCTCGATTACGAAAAAGTGATGTTGCGTGACTGGTTCAGGGAAGAAATGGCTGATGTTATTGTGAAAAATCAGGTGGACTAGAACAGTGTTCACCCGTAATGAATCGCGAGTTTTCAGGCTCGCTTTTTTGTTGCTTCCAACAATTGCAGAGCCATTTCCTTAGCAATTGATGCGGCGTTAGCAATGTTCGCAGTGTGTGCATTTACAATAGCGCCATCAGCTAATATTGCTAGCTGTACCGATAGATGTTGCGTTTCTTGGATATCCAATGGCGCGAGGAGTTCCTCAAGATATGCCATTACCAATTTCTTGTGGCTGCTGCAAACAGCGTGAACCGGGTCATTCCTGGACGGGTATTCCGCTGAGGCATTAATAAACATGCATCCGGAGAAATGACGAGACTGAGTCCATTCTTCGATGGCATCGAAGAATGCCAGTATCTTATTGAACCGGGCGTCGCCAGACTGTTTACTTTCATACTTTTCAACCAACGTAGTTAGCATTGTCATAAACTCAGCATCACGGCGATGAAGCGCTGCAATGATGAGTTCATCTTTGGAATTGAAGTGATTATAGAGTGTCCGCTTGGCCACAGCGGCTTCCTCGATGATCCTGTCAATACCAGTGCCTTTAATTCCCTCTTGGTAAAAAAGTCGCTGCGCAGTAGCAACAAGGTGCTCTCGTTTATTGGTTTTTGGCATTCACTTCACACACAACGTGTTTCCCATTCTCAGAAGTATACTCGTCAACGACTGGGTGTAAACCAATGTACTCAATGCCATTTACCGTCGCTAACAACATTATTGCTTAATTTACAGGTCAAATTTTCCTGTGATTTTTCAGTAATACCATAGGGTTACTGACTGATTGGTCAAAAAAGTGACGGTGGAGGTCAAAAAGTTGTCATTTCTCTGTAGTAAATTCTTTATACTCTTCAACTGCACTTTGGGATAGTTTCTAATTACAAGCTGGAGCAAGAATAATGAAAGCACCAATCCTGCTCCCTCTCGTGTTAGGCATGTCAGCACCTGTCTTAGGCAGTGAGTTGATCATCTCTGAATACGTAGAAGGAAGTAGCAATAACAAAGCAATAGAAATCTATAACCCGACAGAACAAACTGTACAACTGGCAGGTTATACCCTATCCATTTATTTTAATGGGGGAACCTCACCGGGAACCAATATCAGTTTAAGTGGTTCACTAGCGTCTGGAGAAACGCTGGTAATCGCTGACGACAACGGCAGTGCTGATTTGTTGTCAAAGGCTGATGTGACGTCCTCACAAAGCTTCTTTAATGGAGATGACGCTATTGTGTTGTCTGCATCGGGCGGCGCTGTGGTTGACAGTATCGGACAAGTGGGCTTTGACCCAGGTTCATCATGGGGCAGCAATGGGGTAACCACTGCCAACGATACGCTGGTTAGAAAAAGCAGCGTAACCTCTGGTGATACAAACCCGAATGACACTTACGACACTACCGAGTGGGATGGTTTGCCTCAGGATGATTTTTCCGGGCTAGGCATGCACAATGGCACTGGCTCCGATAACGGTGGCGGTGACACCGGTGGTGGCGATCCAGGTGAAGACGGCGATTTTAGCGGTGTCTGCACTAACTGTCCTAACCTGAGTAAAATTGCTGATGCCAGCACCTTTGACCCCGCTGCATATTACGCAGCTGTTCAAACTGAAATTGATGCCGGCTCAAGTGCTGCGGTTATTCGACAGGTTTTGAGTGACACCATTTCAGGGCAAAAAGTACTCACTTATTCTGAAGTATGGTCAGCATTAACTGAAACCGATGAAGACCCTGCAAACGCAGATAATATTCTTCTCATTTACTCTGGTAAATCTATCCCTAAAGCTGAAAATGGCTCTGGAACCGATTCCGGCCAACCAGATTACTGGAACCGCGAACACAGCTGGCCTAAGAGCCATGGTTTTGACAGCACAAGCTTTGAAGCCTATTCAGATATCCATCACCTTCGACCTTCAGATATTACCGTGAACAGTGCTCGGGGCAATCTCGATTTCGACAACAGTGACAACCCGTTATCTGAAGCACCGGAAAACCGCCTTGATAGTGACTCGTTCGAGCCACGTGATGCAGTGAAAGGTGATGTAGCACGTATGATGCTTTACATGGACATGCGCTATGAAGGCAGTGGTAGTGATAGCACGCCTGATTTGGTGCTGGTAAACACGCTGACAAATAGCGGTGACCCTCAATTAGGTAAGCTTTGTACACTGTTGCAGTGGAGCGATGCTGACCCGGTTGATGAGTTAGAAGCAAACCGTCACGATCGCATTTACGAATATCAGGGCAACCGCAACCCGTTTGTCGATCATCCTGAATGGATTAGTCTTTTCTACACGGCAGATAATTGTAACGATGGCGGAACTAATCCAGATCCGGACCCAGACCCGGACCCGGACCCAGATCCAGAACCTAACCCATCAGGTTCCGTGCCTGTTATGTTGACTGCAGTATTCGACGGTCCACTGTCTGGTGGTGTGCCTAAGGGCGTCGAGTTATTGGTAACTCAGAACGTTGACGATTTGAGCGTTTGTGGCGTGGGTGGTGCCAACAACGGTGGCGGTAGTGATGGTGAAGAGTTTACTTTCCCTGCTGTGTCCGCTTCAGCCGGTGAGTTCATTTATATTGCCACTGATACAACGGGTTTCACCGAGTTCTTTGGATTTGCACCGGATTACACATCTAACGCTGTATCTATAAACGGTGATGACGCCATTGAAGTCTTCTGTGATGGAGTTGTTGTCGACCTGTACGGTGATATTAACACTGACGGCTCAGGCGAAGATTGGGAATATCTGGATAGCTGGGCATACCGCGTAAGTGGCGGTCCGTCTGCTGTATTTGATATTAACAACTGGCAGGTTGCCGGCCCTAATGCGTTAGACAATGAGTCTGATAATGCGACTGCAGCGACACCTGTGCCACTGGGTACCTACGTGCTGCCTGCAACAGAATTATTCTTCTCTGAATACATTGAAGGCGGCGGCAACAACAAGGCCGTGGAAATTGTCAATTTAGGTGTGAGCGACGTTGATCTCTCCCTCTATGACGTTCAGGTTTACTTCAATGGAAGCAGTACAGCAGGGCAGACAATTTCGCTGTCTGGTGTTTTAGCGCCGGGTGACGTTTTTGTTGTAACCCATAGTTCGGCTGAAGCACCGTTAAAAGATCAGGCTGATATCAGCACAGGCTCTTTGGCGTTTAATGGTGATGACGCAGTTGTGCTACGCAACGATGGCATCATTGTGGACAGCATTGGACAAATTGGCGTGGACCCCGGTTCATACTGGTCTGGCGGCGATGTGCGTACACAAAATCGTACATTGGTTCGCAAGCCTGCAGTAACTGCTGGTGATGAAGATGCTTACAATGCCTTTGACCCAAGTGTTGAGTGGGATGCCTATGATCAGGACACCTTCACCTTTATCGGCAGCTACGGCTCAAATGATAACGGCGGTGGCGATGAGCTGGGTATGTGTGCAGATGCTGCCACTTATATCAGTGCCGTGCAGGGTTCTGGCAGTGCGTCTCCTATGGTTGGTCAAAGCGTCATTGTTGAAGCGATTGTCACCCATACTGCCCCAGCCCTTGACGGGTTCTGGTTGCAGGAAGAATCTGTCGACGAAGATGGCGATGCCATGACGTCTGAAGGTGTGTTTGTAGAAGCGCCGGACTTACTTGATTCAGTTGCCGTCGGCGATGTTGTGCGTCTGGCAGGTACGGTAAGCGAGAACTACGGCCGTACAATGATTACAGCTACTTCAGAAGCAAGCATTTGTGGTTCAGATACGGTTGCTGCCGTTGCAATCGCGCTGCCAATGACCGATGAAGAAGGCTTTGAGCACGTTGAAGGGATGTTGGTAACCAGTAGTGAAAACTGGGTCATCAGCAATATTTATCCGTACAGCGATTTCGGTGAAATCTGGGTATCAACAGAACGTTTGTACACGCCTACGCAAGTTTTTGCGCCAGGTTCTCAGGATGCAGCCGATTTAGCACAAAGCAATGCACTGAATAAGCTGATCATCGACGATAACGCAGATGGGTTTGCTTCTTCCTGGATGTTGCCAGCAGGTGGATTCAGTCCTTACAACACGCTGCGTTCCGGCGATATGATTACATCGGTAACAGGTGTTATGGACTATGGTTTTTCTGCTTATCGCATTCGTCCCACAGATGTACCAGCCTTGCTTACAGTTAACTATCGTGAAGAAGCACCTGTGCTGGCTGAAGGCAACCTTAAAGTTGCCAGCTTCAACGTACTTAACCTGTTTAACGGTGACGGCGCGCAAAGTGGTTTCCCCACCTCACGCGGTGCCGATAGTTACAGCGAGTATGAGCGTCAACTGGCAAAAATAGTTAACGCCCTGTTAGCCATTGATGCCGATGTAGTTGGATTAATGGAACTGGAAAATGACGGTTTTGGTCCGCTGAGTACAGTGGCACAACTCGTGGATGCATTGAATGCTGAAGCTGGTGAGGGCACTTATGCTTATGTAAACGCAGGTGGTGAACAATTAGGTACTGATGCAATCACAACGGGCATTATCTACAAGCCAGCGGTGGTAACACCAGACGGCTCGCCAGATATACTTATGGAAGCCAACAGTATCGTTGATGATGAAGGCCCACTGTTTGTTGATTTTGGAAACCGTCCTTCGCTGTCTCAGCTGTTTGTGCACCAGGAAACCGGTGAGCAATTTGCGGTTGATGTGAACCACCTCAAATCGAAGAACGCAAGCTCTGATTGTGAAGAGAACGGTGATCTCCAGCAAGGCGCTTGTAACCGCAAACGCACGCGTGCAGCTACGGCAGTTGCAGCCTGGTTGAAGCAGACTTACGGCGATACTGCAGTAATTGTGTTAGGTGACTTCAACGCATATGCGAAAGAAGATCCTGTGCAGGTGCTGGTTAGTGAAGGGTTCGTAGATATTGTTGCGGACACTCACGGTGAAGATGCGTATAGCTACACCTTTGACGGTCTTGTGGGTACATTGGATTATCAGTTCGCCAATGAGCAAGCAATGTCATGGCTGGTAGATGTGACAGAGTGGCACATTAACAGTGATGAACCTGAAATCTTTGATTACAACGAGGAATACAAAGATTCGTCATTCCTCAATGAGTTAGTTTTCAGAGCCTCAGATCACGACCCTGTTATTGCCACATACGCGCTGGAAGCTGCAGGCCAAGGGCTAGTCGGTGACTGGGATGGCGACAACGACATCGATTTAGACGATATTCGCGCATTTATGCTGGCTATTTTTGCCCGTGAGTCTATTGATATGGCATTTGACCTTAACAGTGATGGCCGTGTGAATACGCGGGATATTGCCGCCATGCGTAAGTTGTGCACGCGCACTCGTTGTGCAACAGAAGGCGATGGACAGGATAGCGATAATTCGCCATCAGATAGATCGGTATTACTTCGCTAATTTATTAGTAGAAATTAAAAAGCCCCGCATTTTGCGGGGCTTTTTTTGGCGATAAACTTAAAACTCGATACGGGCTTCCACACCCCAGTAACGGGGTTCATTGACAAACGCCGTCAGGTTTAAGAAATCCAACGCACCATCAACCGTTATTTGGTTAGTAATGTTGCGACCCACAACCGCTAAATCGAGGCCATCATCGTTCTTATAGCCAAAACGTACGCCACCCATTAAGCGTGATTCAGCAACAAACTCCACAGCGTTATACAGGAAAATGTTAGATTCACTGCGGTAGTTCCAATCGGTCTGCGCGTAAGCGTAACCATCGCGGAATGGTGTTTCATAATTCAGTGAAATATTGCTGATCCACTCAGGCGCTCGGGGCAGAGGGTTTCCGTCGATGTACACCGTGGTAACCGGACCAAACGGACCTGGTACAACATTGGCCACTTCATCTGATGAAGTACAGGTTGGTGTTGAGGCGCAGCGCTCAGCTTTTAATTCATCATCGCGAATTTCAGTTTTGTTGTAGCTCATGTTGAAGTTCAGACGAAGCTCGTCAGAAAGGTAAGCTTCAAAATCTGTTTCAACACCCGCGCCGAAGGTGTTATCTGCGTTCAGCAGTGAGTTCGTATTGGCTTCACCGCCAGTGGCAGTGAGTTGGTGATCATCAATGCGGTAAGTGTAGGCAGTAATGTTCCACCGAGCGCCGCCGTTCCACAGCAAACTTTTCAGGCCAACTTCGAAGGAGTTAAGGGTTTCTGTATCTGCTTCAGAATAGAATCCAAAGCGGCCCAATGTGACCGGCCCACGTGACGAGTTAGCAAAGCGGGAAAACGCCGTCCATTCGTCGTTAATATCGTGGCGGATAGAAATATCGAAGTTGATGTAATCATCACCTTTCTCGTGGTACTCAGAAGTACCTACCAGAGCAGGGTCGGTATTTTCAATCCGGTTTATAGTGAGCTCTTTGTCATCAGACGTATAACGAACACCTGCTGTAATCGCGGTATCTTCGCTTAGGGTATACTCAACCTGGCCGAAAATAGCCTGTGACTCTGTTAGTTGATCTACCTGAGCAAACGCCAAAACGTCCAGCTCGGTAGTGAAATCTTTGCTGTCTACGGTGAAGTCTTCACGGAAGAAAAACACACCGGCCTGATAGAAAAAGTTGTCCCGCTGAGCAGAAATTCTAAATTCCTGGCTGAACTGGTAGTGATCGGATAAGCCATCACCTGAACCTGCGTGAGCAAACCAGCAGCCTTCCTGACCAGCTATCACGCCGTCAAAGGTACAAGTTGTACCGTTAATACCCTGTCCACCATCAATGTCGGCATAACTGAAGCTTTCCACCTCGTCATACCCGGTAACAGAGACAAAGTTAAAGCTGGAAAAATCGTGTTCAACTTTTAGGCTCATACCTGTGTGATCCATCTCGAAGCCAGCTGGCCCATCGTGATAGATAACCGTTTCGTCAAAACCTGCACGAAGCCCTTCTTGACCTACGGCAAGCGCGTTACCGTAGAACACCTGAGGCATGTCGCCGTCCTGGTCGAAGCCGTGTAATTTGAAGAGTGCTCGGGTATCGCCGCCGTCATACAAGAACTGCAAGCGGTAGGCGAATTCATCGTAACCACCCACTTTCTCGTCGCGAACCACGTTGTCTATCCAGGCATCACGCTCCTGATATTTGAATGAGGCGCGGGCTGCCCACTCATCAGATATTGCAAGGTTGTATGCGGACTCAACAAATTTTGTACCACGGCTACCATAGCCACCCTGTGCATAACCGTAATTATCAAATTCTGGCGCGGCGCTATCAATTTTAACCAAACCCGCAGGTGTGTTGCGGCCAAACAGTGTGCCCTGAGGCCCAGTGAGTACTTCTACGCGGCCGATATCAAATAAAGGTACACTTTTGAGTACGGGGTTTTCTAAAGCCACTTCATCGAAAACCAGAGATACAGGCTGGTTTGCGTTAACATCAAAATCGGTATTTCCCAGGCCACGTAAGTAAAAGCGCGGTGACTGTCGTCCGTTTGACGATTCAATTTGTAAACTTGGCACTCTTCCGGCCAAGGCGCGAATGTTTTCACCTGCGCCAAGGTAATCTTGCAGGCTATCGTTGGAAATGGCCACCACGCTGGAAGGAACTTCCTTGATGGTTTGTGTCCTTTTTTGGGCAGTTACAGTAATTTGTTCCAGCGCTTGCTGGGTTTCTGCGCTGGCAGAATCCTGTGCGTTGGTATTGTGGCTCAGAAGCGCAGCTTGCACACAAAGTGCCAGCATAGCTTTGGTCGGAGTCTTCATAGTGTCACCAGAATTATTATAATCAAGTTGTTGGGTGTGCTTCAGGCTAAGCACTTACATTAACGCTTCAAGCTTAGACGATGAATTAGTATTCACAACATGGAGCTTAAAAAGCGGGGCCGGATTTTAGCAGGATATAAGCAAAATGGTATACAAATAACACGTCTTTAAACGTATTTGGTTGTTAAACAAAGAGTAAGATTTAATTTACAGTTAATGGCTTTTTAATAGCAGGGTTCGGTTAATTAACCGAACCCCGTCAAGGTATCAAAGATAATCAAATTCGCTATCAGATACTGACAACACGTTTTCTGCACCACTTTTCATTGCGGCCAGGTGCGCATCGCGACGAGGCAGAATACGAGTATTGTAGAATTCTGCACATTTGCATTTTGCCTCAGCAATAGTTGCATTATCACTGCGTCGTGCGCTATCAGCCATGCTATACCAGCATATGCTCAGTAGCGAGTAAGCCGTGTAGGCAAGGTAATCACATGCAGCTGCGGCCACGTCGGCGGGAGCCATTGCTAAACATTGCGTGGAATGTTCGTGCCAGTGGGCCAATACAGCTTCAGCTTCCTGACGCCCGTTATCGTCCTCGATGGCCGAAACCATATCCGCAAAAACCTGGTGCGTGGCGTTTAGCATCTTTCCACCGTCCCGTGTCAGCTTGCGACCAATGAGATCTAATGCCTGAATACCATTTGTTCCTTCGTAAAGTTGCGCAATCCGCACATCTCGCATCAGTTGTTCCATGCCCCATTCGCGAATGTAACCATGGCCGCCAAACACCTGTATGCCAAGGCTTGTTGCTTCAAGTCCCATGTCAGTGAAAAAAGCTTTACAAACAGGGGTCAAAAATTGAAGTACCATGCCGGCATGTTTTTTAGCGTCGTCATCACCGTAGTGTTCTATATCCATGTATTTAGCATAGAGTACCGACAGCGCCCGGCATCCTTCAGTGAGGGTTTTCTGGGTTAACAACATTCTGGCCACATCCGGTTGATAGACGATGGGATCGGCTTTGCTGTTTGGCTGTTGAATACCTTGAGGGGCACGGCTCTGTTGACGCTCTCTGGCGTAGGTTAACGCGCCCTGAAACGAAGCTTCAGCGGCACCTAACCCTTGTAAACCAACCTGGAAGCGAGCATCATTCATCATGGTGAACATACACGCCAAGCCTTGATTTGCTTCACCTATCAACCAGCCTGTGGCACCGTCGAAATTCATGACACAGGTCGGGCTGGCTTTGATACCCATCTTGTGTTCTATACTGCCCACTGACAGGCTATTGGGTTGGTCGGGTTCGCCAGCGTCATTGAGTAAAAACTTGGGAACCAAAAATAAGCTAATCCCTTTCACACCAGACGGCGCATCAGGTAGTCTGGCTAATACCATATGAATAATATTACTGGTCCAGTCATGATCGCCGCCAGTGATAAATATCTTGTTACCCGTTATGCGATAACTGCCGTCTTGTTGCGGTTCAGCCTTGGTAGAAAGCAACGAAAGGTCGGTCCCTGCCTGAGGTTCCGTGAGGTTCATGGTGCCTGTCCACTCACCCGACACCAGTTTAGGCAAGTACTGGCTTTTTAGTTCGTCACTGGCATGACGTGTCATTGCCAGTACCGCACTTTCCGTAAGCATGGTTGTAAGGCGCCAACTCAGGTTTGCTGAGTTAAGCATTTCGTGTACCGGCACAGCCATGGTGTAGGGAAGCCCTTGGCCTTCGTAGTCCACGGGGCCTAGCATGGCATTCCAGCCATTTGCTACGTAATCCTGATAAGCAGAAGCAAAACCTGGTGGTGTGGTAACCTTGCCATCGTTAACTGCACAACCTGTTTCATCGCCTTCGCGATTTAACGGTGCCACAATGTCTTGTGCGAACTTTGCGCCCTGTGACATCACTTCATTGGCAAGTTCGAAGTCAAAATCAGCCAGTCCTGAAGCCTGGTAATGAGAATCCAGAGACAACCAGTCCCGTAACAGAAACTGAAAGTCAGCGAGGGGAGCCTGATATTTAGGCATAATTCACTCCAATTTAAACGGGTGTTTGAATTTTAACATTATATGCACAAATCCTGTCGGGTGAGTAGGTTTTGTGAATGTTTTTTACTTTTTTGTCATTCAGGGTTTCAGCGCGTAATATGCCCCTAGTGTTGCAATAAGTTGGAATGTAAAGCGATGAATCAACCTGCTTCGGTATGTGTGGTAACAGGAGGAAGCCTGGGTATTGGCTTAGCGGTAGTGCGTAAGTTCGCAGCAAATGGCTACCGGGTTTTTAACCTTGATGTTCGGGGGTTCGAAGATAGTGACGAGCCAGCCACCTGGGTTAGCTGTGATGTGACCGATGGCAACGCAGTGCAGCTTGTCATAAATGAAATAGTGGCAGAAACAGGGCGGGTTGATTGTCTGGTGAGTAATGCAGGTAAGCATTATTCTGCAAACATAGAAGACACATCGCCAGAGATGTTCGACAGCGTATTCTCACTGAATGTGAAAGGCGCGTATCACGCTATTCGCGCTGTTCTGCCCACGATGAAAAAAGCATTAGGCGGCGCCATTGTCATTATGGCGTCCGATCAGGCTTTAGTGGGAAAACGGAATTCATTTGCGTACAACCTGAGTAAAGCCGCTCTTGCATCTATGGCAAAAACCACGGCTTTGGATTACGCCAGTTATGGTATCCGTGCAAATGCTGTGTGCCCGGGTACCATAGAGACACCCCTTTATCACAACGCAATAGATAAATACGTCGCCACAAGTGGTGCTGATAAACAGGCGGTACACGCTGAAGAGCAGGCTGCGCAGCCCTTGGGGCGATTGGGGCAGCCTGAGGAAGTTGCTGGGTTAACATACTTTCTTGCTAGTGATGAAGCGAAATTCATTACCGGTAGTTTGCATAGTATTGATGGCGGTTACACAGCACAGTGATTAGCAATGAAGATTATTGATTCACACCTGCATTTATTTGATTTAGAAGCAGGTAATTATGCCTGGCTGTCGCCCCAAAATCCGCCTTACTGGCCAGATAAATCACACATCGCCAAGGACTTTTGTGAAAGAGACTTAGCACTAAACGCCCCCTTTTCTTTAGCGGGCTTTGTACATGTTGAAGCTGGTTTTGACAACGAAAAGCCCTGGCGCGAAGTCGATCACTTATCGGCAACCTGTAACAAGCCCTTTTCAGCCGTTGCAGGGTTTGATTTACTGGATGGACGGGGCGACATAACGCTGGATAAATTACTTGAACGCAAGTCTGTGGTTGGCGTTCGTCATATTCTGGATGAGCATGCAAAAGACATTCTGACACACCCAAATGCTTCCGTTAATTTCAAGCTGCTAGAGAAAGCCGGATACAGTTTCGATGCACAGCTTTCCTTCCTGGATGGCGAAGGCGTCGAAGCACTTATTAACACTGCAAAACAACATCCGACGTTGGCAGTGATAATTAATCATGCAGGCTTTCCGTTATCAGGAAGTGCGAAAGGGTGGCAAACAAGCCTTCAGGCATTAGCCAGTTGTGAAAATATTGCTATCAAATTATCAGGGTGGGAAATGCATGATCGCCATTGGGATGCGTCCAGTATAGCGCCATGGATAACCGAGGCTATTCAGCAATTCGGCGAAGACAGAGTTATGCTGGGTAGCAATTTCCCACTTTGTACCTGGCGCATGTTATATGCAGAGTATTGGATGGTAATGTTGAATTGTATTTCTGCTTCTTTGCAATCGAAGCTCGCGTATCTGAATACCCAGCGCTGGTATCGCGTTGATGTCGAATAAGCCAACATCAACGTGTAGTCAATGAACTAAATTCAGTCTTCACTGAATTCGTCGAACGCGCGTAAGGCATCTGCGGCGTACATAAACGACGGGCCTCCACCCATGTACACTGACATGCCACAAACTTCTTCAATTTCTGCCCGGGTGGCGCCTAGCGCAACCAGCGCTTTAGTGTGAAAACCTATACAACCATCGCAACGAGTAGCGATGCCGATTGCCAATGCAATTAATTCCTTGGCTTTTTTGTCTAAGGCGCCGTCGCTGGTGGCTGCTTTCGCCATCTGTGAGAAGCCTTTCATTACTTCAGGGACACCTTTTTTGACCTCTGCAAGGTAAGGGTTTAAGTCGTTGGTAATGGTTTTATAAGATTTAGCCATGTTTACTCCCAGGGTAGTCAAATTAATAAATAAGAATTTCTTTATATGTCATTCAAACTAGAACACAAGTAAACTAAAAAAACAAATGCCGCTTATAGATGATAAGCGGCGGTAAATTGCGCGAAGGGGGTTACTTAAGCGCAGTTACTGACATGTTGGGAGACCGGTACACCACGTCATCGTTGAGCTCGATGCCAATTCCCGGTGTGTCCGGGGCTTCAATAAAGCCGTTAACCGGTTGAGGATCTTGTATACACAACTCGCGGTTCCACGATTTCGTGGCATAAGTGTGATGCTCGTGAATAAGGAAGTTGGGGATCGCAGTTTCTAAGTGTAAGCTTGCAGCTGTGGCTACTGGGCCACCACATACGTGAGCCTGAATACGCACATCGTAAATATCGGCGTAATCACATACCTTCTTCGCCTCGGTAAATCCACCACACAAGCCTACGTCTGGTTGCAATACATCCAGGGATTGATCTTCCAGATACGGGCGGATCCCCCAACGGTTGTATAAGCGCTCGCCACCTGCGATGGGGGCTTTTACGTTGCGGGCTACTTTGTCGTGAAGCTTGGAATTCAAATAATTAACCGGTTCTTCATAGTACATACAACCAATTTCTTCTACCAGCTCGCCAAGTTGGATCGCGGTGGTTGCACCTGGCAAGCTGTGACATTCAAAAATAATGTCACCTTCATCACCCATGGCATCGCGAATAGCTTGAAGACGTGCGCGGAACAACTTCATTTCTGCTTTGGAGATGATTTTGGTGCGATCGAAATGAGTATTCCCATCTTTGTCATAGACGATTGGGTCAACTTTGACTGCGGTGTAGCCTTCGGCCATGGCTTTTTCAGCCGCCCGTCCATATTCTTCTGGCTGAATGAGTTTGGTGATGTCTTTGTCCCAGTCAAATTGTAACTGACTGGCATAACTACGCAGCTTGCCATTGGTTTTCCCACCGAGTAGTTCGTAAACCGGTAACCCCAGCGCTTTGCCTTTTATGTCCCACAATGCAGTATCAACGGCGCTCATCGCTGCGTAGATCACCGGGCCGCCACCTAAACCCCAGAAGCTCTCGCGCAGCATTTTTGCCCATAGTCCTTCAGTGTTGAAAGGGTTCCAACCAATCAGCATGGCTTCTGCAATTTCTTTAATCATATGTGCCGCTGCTGAGTGCCCCCAGTCATAGGCAAGCCCCGCTTCACCCACGCCAGTTATCCCCTCGTCGGTGTAAATTCTGACAAATACCGGGTTCCAGGGCGGGCGTTCCGGGCAATCAATATCAAATATTTCAACTTTGGTAATTTTCATGTCTGTATCCTGAATATGAAGTCGACGGTTGAACGAGATATTGCGCTCGTTCGAAACCTGATACTTACTCGCAAAAAGTGGGGTCAAGCTTGTACGCTTTTCTCAGCATAGCAGGCCAGGCTTTCTGACCGCCTGTTTCCCCAGAGTGAACAATATTGGCCTGCTCATAGATACCGCGAACAATGGCATCTGGAATTTCAACAATCTCTTGACCTGATTGCATCAGTGCTAGTTGAATGTCACAGGCCCTTTCCAAATCGTAGAAGCGCATAAAAGCGTCTCCTACTGTTGGCCCGAGGGTAAGTCCTCCGTGGTTGGGCAACAACATATGGTTAGTGTTACCGAGATCGTCCTGCAGACGTTTACGCTCGTTGTCATCAACGGCAAGGCCTTCGTATCCGTGATAGCTCAACGATGATAAAGAAAACATTGAGTATTGGCTCCACGGTTTAAGGCCACCTTTTACTGATGCGATAGCAATAGTAGCCTTGGTGTGCAAGTGGATAACACATTTTGCGTCTTCCCTGACTTCGTGAATAGCACTGTGAATGGTAAATCCGGCGGGGTTGATAGAATAGGGTGAACCATCAAGAATATTACCCGATAAGTCTACTTTCACCAGGTTGGACGCCCGGACCTCTTCAAAAGTCAGGCCGAAAGCGTTGACAAGGTAATGGTCGGTACCAGGTACCTTCGCCGAAATATGGGTGTAAATCAGATCGCCCCAGCGCATATCGGCAACGAGGCGATAGCAGGCAGCTAGGTCGACCCGTGTCTGCCATTCCTCCTCAGAAACCTTACCTTTCAAACTGCTGTGGTTTAGTTCAAACATGGAAGTGATTCCTTACTCAATCTCATTTATACAAAGTAGCAGACGAGGTCGCGGTCAACAATCGCAGAAATCATCTGACTTATTCTTTTGTGCATTTGATTGTTGCCGTTTTATCAAGGCATCCCGCAGTGGGACTAAATGATCGCGGTTTTGCATGGCTTTAATAGTGAGATTAAACGGGTCGCGTTTTACCCAGGTAACATCGTTATTCGTCCAGCCAGGGGTTGAAAAAGGCTCGGTGATGTCAGCGAGTCCTGCCGCTTCACTGCAGCGATAAATAGTAAGCCCTTTTTTCGTGATTAGAAGCGCACTGCCCACTTCAACATTTATGCCGGTTGTATTCCAAATGTGTTGGTGGAGGGCGCATTGTGCATCTGGTTCGTGGGTTGTATTCAGAGAAGGTAGGGTCAACAGCGACTGCTGATCTTTCAAAAGTAGAACTGAATTGTCTGCTACCAACAGACAAGCAGCAGTGCCACTCACTTGCTGTGGCGGCTGTTGACTCCTGCATGTCGCAGGGGCGGGAGGCTCTGTGCAGCCAAAAAGCGGTAAAAGTAACAATACAACTGATAAGCGCGTCCTAAAACACTTAAGAGTAGGTAAAATAAAGCTCATACAATAAGAGGGCCGCTGCAATTTTAAAGTAACAGAATAAGCGCGGCAGTATAACAAGAAAAAACGAGTTGCGTACCGTACTTACATTATATTTCCAGCCCGAATATACATGGACTTTCCCGTAAGGATGCCCAGGCATTTGAAGGTGATTAAGAACGTTTATGCGCCAAGGCTGAGTTTGTTGATAGGAATCATTACATGTCTAAAAAAGCTATTCTCTCACCGCTTATTTTGGGTGCGCTTGTGTTGGGAGGTTTCCTGGTTTACATCAATTTACCCGAAACCACCGAAAAGCAAAGTGGGGCAAAGCGACCAACGCCGGTTAAAGTGACCACCGTCAATCTGCAAACTTTTCCAATCACCATAGAAGCGCTCGGTACAGCCAATGCTAATGAGTCTGTGACCATCACCGCGCAGCAAACAGAGCGGGTTACACGCGTGTTGTTTGACGATGGCGAAGAGGTGAAAGCGGGCCAGCGTCTCGTGCAACTCAACGATGCCGAAGAACTGGCCAGAATTGTAGAGCTGGAAGCGAATATCAGCGAAGCAAAGAGACAATTAGCACGGGTTGAAAACCTGGTGAAGACGAGGGCTGCGTCAGAGCAAATCGTAGATGAGCAACAAGCTCGGGTGAAAAGCTTGCAGGCACAGCGCGATGTGGCTAAAGCTCAGCTTGATAATTTACAGGTTAAAGCGCCCTTTGCTGGCGTGCTGGGCATACGTGAAATCAGTAATGGCTCTTTGGTTCAGCCCGGTGATGTGATTACAACCCTGGATGATATCAGTGTCATAAAAGTTGACTTTAGCGTGGCCGAAGGGCAACTGGCAAGTTTACTACCCGGCCAGCGTGTAGTTGCCCATTCTGTGGCCTATCCAGGGCGTTCATTCGAAGGTGCCATCAGTACTATCGATTCTCGCATAGATCCGGTGTCCCGGTCAGTGATGGTCAGGGCTATTATTGCCAACGACCACAAGCAGTTGCGCCCGGGTATGTTATTGCAAATTACTCTTGAAAAACGGGTCCTCGAAACCCTGGTTATTCCGGAAAAAGCCCTTGTGCCGGTTCAAGACAGGCAATATGTTTTTGTGGTCAATGATGACACGGTTGAGCAAAGAGAAGTGACTATCGGCGAGCGCAAGCCAGGTATTGTGCAAGTAGTCAGCGGCTTGTCTGAAGGTGAAGTCATCGTTACCGAAGGCACCTTGAGAGTACAGCAGGGCTCCGCGGTTCGTATTCTGAATCAGGGCGGACAGTAATTATGTGGCTATCTGATGTCTCAGTGAAAAGGCCGGTTTTTGCATCGGTAATAAACCTGTTGGTGGTGATCTTTGGCATTGTCGCAATTAGCATGTTGTCACTGCGAGAATACCCGGATATTGACCCGCCTATTGTTTCAATTAATACCAACTACGACGGCGCGTCAGCCAATATTGTTGAAACCCGAATCACTCAGCTGCTTGAAGACCGTATTAGTGGTATTGAAGGGATAAAAAATATCACCTCTACTAGCAGAAACGGCCGCTCTTCTATATCCATTGAGTTCAATCTTAGTCGCGATATTGATGCGGCATCCAATGATGTGAGAGAGCGGGTAAGCCGTGCTTTAAATAACTTGCCTGAGCAGGCAGATCCGCCGGAAGTGTCGAAAGAAAACTCCGACGAAGACGTTGTTGTATGGTTTAACTTGCGCAGTACAAACCTCAACTCCATGGAACTCACCGATTATGCCGAACGTTTTTTAGTAGACCGTTTGTCCATTGCTGACGGCGTGGCCAGGGTAAGGCTTGGGGGAGGGCGAACGTATGCAATGAAAGTATTTCTTGATCGCAATGCCATGGCTGCGCGGGGTATTACTGTCACTGATGTGGAATCGGTGATCCGCTCTGAAAATGTAGAGTTGCCCGCTGGAGAAGTTGAGTCAAACGATCGGGATTTTGAAGTCAGGGTAGCGCGTTCTTATCTGACGCCGGATGACTTTTCACAACTTACCGTGGGGGTGGGTTCTGATGGCTATCTTGTCCGACTAGGTGAAATAGCCAAAGTAGAGCTGGCCCCTGAAGATGACGAAAACGAGTTTCGCGGTGATGGCGTCAATATGATTGGTATGGGCGTTATCAAGCAGTCGAAAGCCAATACTCTTGAAGTTGTGCGTTCAGCAAAAGCGCAAATTGCCAATATCGAAAAGACCCTGCCTGACAATATATTCATTGTTCCAAGTTACGACTCATCAGTTTTCATAGAAGAATCCATAAACGAAGTTTACAACACGCTAATTATCGCCATGATCCTGGTAGTCGTGGTGATTTACCTCTTTCTTGGCAATGTAAGAGCGACTCTCATACCGGCAGTAACAGTACCAATTTCAATGATCGGCGCGTTTATCGTGATGTACATGCTTGGTTTTTCCATCAACCTACTGACATTGCTCGCCATGGTACTTGGCATCGGCCTGGTAGTAGATGATGCCATCGTTGTATTGGAAAATATTTATCGTAGGATTGAATTGGGAGAACCGCCGTTACTGGCTGCATACCGCGGAGCTAAGGAAGTCGGATTTGCGGTAATAGCGACTACGTTGGTGCTTATCTCCGTATTTGTCCCGCTGGTATTTCTGGAGGGAAATATCGGCAGGTTATTCACCGAGTTTGCCTTAGCTATGGCAGCAGCAGTGGCATTTTCCAGCTTTACGGCACTGTCGTTATCGCCAATGATGGCATCCAAATTACTGAAGAAAAAATCCCGTTCAAAAGGGCTGGGCAAATGGCTGGATAACCGCTTTAAACGCATTGAGAGCGGTTACTACAACAGCCTTGATAAAACTATTCATCAACCCTGGGTCATGACCTTGCTATTCATCATTGCACTGGTGCTTATTTGGCAGCTGTCAGCGAAAATCCCCAGCGAGTTTACACCTACCGAAGATCGTGGAAATTTCTTTATTCTGATGCAAGGGCAGGAAGGTTCGTCTTTTGAAAGCAATGCTGAAAACCTGAGTCAGATAGAAAGTATTCTTATGCCTTATCGCGAGGAAGGGGTTATTAACCGTCTGTTGGTAAGAACCCCAGGGTTTGGAACTAATGCCGGGGTGGCAATAGTCGGGGTTATTCCGTGGGAAGAGCGCGACTTTACCTCTTTTGAGTTAATGGATGAGATATCCAAGAAGCTTGAGGTCGTGCCGGACGTCAGAGCATTTGCCATTATGCGCAGTGGTATCAGCGGTGGAACTGGAAGGCCGGTTCAGTTTGTACTGCAAGGTGATACCTATGAAAACCTCGTGGCCTGGCGGGATATTGTTATGGAAAAGGCAGGTGAAAACCCTGGGCTTATTCGCCTGGACTCAGACTACAAGGACACGTCTCCACAGCTTCTGATCAACATTGACCGGGACAGGGCCGCAGATTTAGGCGTGTCTATTTCTGACATTGGCCGCACACTGGAAGTCATGCTGGGGCAGCGCAGAGTGTCGACTTATCTCGACAGAGGTGAAGAATACGATGTCATCATGGAGGGGATAGAAGCTGACTATCGCAGTCCGAGCAGTATCGACAACCTCTATGTTCGTTCACAGCGCACCGGCCAGCTTATTCCCATGGATAACTTGCTTACCGTGGAAGAACAAGCAACGTCGGCACTGCTCAATCGCTATAATCGGATGCGGGCTATTACCATAACAGCCAATCTCGCACCCGGATATACTGTAGGTGAGGCCTTGAGCTTTCTGGAAGAGATCGTCCGAACTGAGTTACCGGATCAGGTATCTATTGATTACAAAGGGGAGTCGCAGCTGTATCATGAAGCAGGGAACTCGTTTATTTTTGTATTTGCATTGGCCCTGGCAGTTACTTACTTAATTTTGGCTGCGCAATTTGAAAGCTGGATCCACCCTCTGGTGATCATGCTTACTGTTCCATTGGCGCTGGTAGGCGCATTTATTGGCTTGTATTTATCTGACATGACGGTAAACATTTATAGTCAAATAGGCCTTGTTATGCTGATTGGTTTAGCTGCGAAAAACGGGATCCTGATCGTAGAATTCGCCAACCAGTTGCGTGACGCTGGTATTGAATTTGAGGAAGCCCTACGACGCGCTGCTGCACAACGTCTTCGCCCTATTGTAATGACAGGGTTTACTACTGTGTTTAGTGCTTTACCACTAGTTCTGGCCAGCGGACCGGGCTCGGAAAGCCGTATGGTTATCGGAATGGTGATTTTCGCCGGCGTTATCGTGTCTGCTTTCATGACCCTTTACATTGTGCCTACAGCATACGCCGCACTCGCCCGCCACACAGGGTCACCCCAGGCACGAGAGAAAAAACTAGCAGAGCAAGACAGTGCAATTCCCTATCGCAAAGGTGAACTTGAGTAAAGTACGCACGAGTAAGAAACGGGCATTGCAAATGCCCGTTTTAGTTTATTGTTAGTGTTAAACCACCTCCTATGGAGTTGGATTTTTACTACAGGCACTAAGAACGAGGATTTAGCAGCCAGACACTCTCTGTTGCCGGTACTTTTCCCTTAACAGAAATAGAATTCGAGCACAGAGGGGCAATGGAATAGCTGGAAACATAATGTTGTTCTACTTCGCTATCAGGCACAGAGAATGGAGGGCCATTCAGCTTCGCCTGATCATAGTCAAAGGTGATCAATAATTGCGGTGCAGCGTTGGAAATTACCCGCAGATGCTCGGTGTAGCGATTTCGCATTTCAAAAGGCAGGGCCACCAGCGCAGCTCTGTCGTAAACTGCGTCAACGTTTCCTATCAATGACGCCGAAAGATGAAAAATGTCACCGCAGAAGATTGTGACACTATGGGTTTCATAACGAAGGAAGTTTTCTTCATGGCTGATTTTGGGCTCAGCGCCAAGCTGTTCAAATAGTTGCTCTACTGCCGTCTGACTGAGCTCAGCACCCACCACATTCAGGCCCTGGGCAATTAACCAGGATATATCAAGGGTTTTTCCACACAGTGGCACAAACACCGTCTGCTCTTCTTGTAGATTGAGATGATGAAAATTCCCTGTGAGTAACGGGTTAGCTTCAGGTTCATGGAAATGAGTATCGTTATTCTGCCACTTATTTAGCCAAAATTCGCGGTCCACTGGATAGCCTTTTCTTGTCATAAATCGCCACTTTAACCCAGGCCAGTCACAAAATCAGAATATTTGTAGTGCCTTAGTGATGTAAGTCAATTGTTAATTTAAAGGTTTTGGTGAAGATTCAAGTAATACTTTTTCATTGTCGAAGTGATTTACAACAAAGTGTGAACAATGAATACCCGCTTCAATAACCTAAAGATATACCGAAGGATTTCTACTTTGGCCTGAACTCTGCTTTGCACAAAGTGGAAAGCCTGGGTATGTACTGCCGTAATTGTACGAAGCTACTTCAAGGCGAAGTAATCTGTTTTTTAAAAGGATATTTAGCATGAAAAATTATTTATTAGGTGCAATTTTTGCAAGCGCTTTCATACCAGCAACT
This sequence comes from Alteromonas sp. AWQ4_252, assembly GCF_056158205.1. NCBI lineage: Bacteria > Pseudomonadati > Pseudomonadota > Gammaproteobacteria > Alteromonadales > Alteromonadaceae > Alteromonas > Alteromonas sp. AWQ4_252. Next base: position 1,731,082 of record NZ_JBSWSV010000001.1, read on the forward strand.
GTAACTGCTGCGCCTGTATCTGTGCTTTGGTGGGATTCAACCCCTGAATACGGCGGACAGGCTGCAAATGCGTTGCGCGAGGAAATGTCTGATTACCTTACAAACTATAATGGCGGCGGATTCTTTGACTCGACTTATATGGGTAGTGAGGTTGCCGGGACCTTGGCAGCAGAATTAAACACTAACATGTATGATGTTATTGTTTTCGATGCAACCAGCAGTTCTTCGAAATTCAATGCCGACGATTTAGCGGCAGTGCAGGCTCACTATGCCACTAAATCAAACTTAATGCTTGATGGCACCCTCTATATTAGAAACATCACATATAGTACTGAAACTGATTTCCCCGGACCAAACTCGGCAATGGGCGGGCTGTTAGTAAACCAGATTAATCAGCTAGCTACCCGCGGTGGCGGTATGATGATCGGTACTGACCACGATTGTTGTCAAGTTGATGCCAATGAGGTATTGAATGCAGTAGTACCAGGGGCATCGTTCTCAGGTGTTACTTATCCGTCAACTGACGGCGTGTTTTATGGCAACGATCTACTCAACGATGAAGTGGCCGTTGCTGCTGCAGATATTTTGGATCACTGGAGTTCTGTCCCTTCTGAAGCAATTGCGCCAACCGGCATGTATACCGACTTTTTGAACAACAGTATAGAGTTGTTCAGTCAGGTTGATGTGGCGGATCAGCCTGGTGGCGGCCCTCGATTTTCCTACATTTCCACCAGTTGGATGCCAGGCGACGGTACCACTAACATTGATGACGGCACACCGGGTGGAAATGCTGGTGTAAATGTACCCGCACCAGGGTCATTTGTCTTAATGTTGATGGGCTTAGCAGCTGTATTTGCCGGTAGAAGATATTCGCGGTAATTTTAGCTCATTTTTTAGTGTGTAGAGGGCAGTAGTAACTGCCCTTTTTTTATAGCTATTCGGCTGTTAACGCTGCAGCTGCTTGTTTAAGCTGTAGAGCAACGTCTTCATTTTTCACTGAGTTTGTTTCTAAATCGAAAACATCATAGAAACTAGCTACAGATACCGATGCCTTTATATTTCCGCCAAAGAAACCCGCCGATTGGGTCGCCGCGCCCAACACTGATTTCGCTCCGCCTGGTCCTGGTGAGGTGGCCAGATATACCGCCGGTTTTTCGGCATATACTTTTCGTTCGATGCGAGTGGCCCAATCAAACAAATTTTTATAGGCGGCGGGGTAATGCCCATTGTGTTCAGCAAAAGAGATCACTAATGCATCTGCAGAAGCAATATCTGCGAGAAATTGTTTTGCGCCTTCAGGCTGGCCAACTTCCTTTTCCATTTGCTCACTGAAAAGTGGAACAGAATAGTCATTTAAATCTAAAACGCGAACATCCGCGTTTTCAACCAGTTGGGCTACGTAAGTGGCTAGCGCTCTATTGATAGAGGTTTGACTGGTGCTGGCACCAAAAGCAACAATTTTCATAATTCATCCTGTAAACACGGTTTTAGTAAATCGATGTATATAAGATACTCCATCTCAAATCTATTAATAAGCGACATAATTCTCATGAATCGTTCTACTTTTTAGAATTGTTATAAAGTCTGGGATTGGCGGAAGCTACTTAGCAGCGTTTTCCGACGGGAATGATAGGGGCTATTGCCCCCATAAAAATTGCTCAGGTCTGGACATATTACCGTTTTCAAATACAAAGCCGTTTGGTCTGTCATTCGCGATGAGCAAAGGGCCATCCAGATCGACAAAATCAGCACCGTCGCAAAGCAAATAGGCTGGGGCCATCGCAAGAGAGGTGCCCACCATACAGCCAACCATAATAGAGAAATCCATAGCTTTTGCGTGCTTGTATAAGGTAACGGCTTCAGTCAGCCCGCCTGTTTTGTCTAGTTTAATGTTAATAGCCTGGTAGCGTTTACGCAGGGTTTCTAGATTGTCGCTGGTATGACATGACTCGTCAGCACACAAGGGTACGGGGCAGTGATAGTCTTCTAGTGCGGCATCGTCGTCTGCCGGAACTGGTTGTTCAATAAGCACAACATTGCAAGACTTTAGTTCGTCAGCGACTGCTTTTAACACATCTACTGACCAACCTTCGTTGGCATCAACAATAAGCTGGCTTTGCGGGCTTGCCTGATGAATAGCCTGAATTTTTTCGACGACGGAATCAGGATCGAGCTTCACCTTGATGAGTGGCGCGCCTTTCAACTTTGTCGCTGATGCACGCATATTTTCAACAGTGTCTACACTAATGGTTTGTGCTGTAAAGCATTGTTGTGCGATAGAAAGCGAAAGCAATGTGGAGACTGGTTGTCCGGACACTTTTGCGGCTAAATCCCAAAAGGCGCAATCCAAAGCATTTCTCGCTGAACCCGCAGGAAGTAACTCAGGCAACTTTTTGTGATCAGTAACGTCATTGAGTACAGGAATAACAGCTTCAATTTGTGCTGTAACGCTGTCGAGAGTTTCTCCATAGCGGTTGTAGGGCACAGACTCTCCCCAACCTGTGTGCGTACCGTTAGAAATGCTTACTTTAATTACATCGGCAGCGGTTTTAGCTCCTCGAGAAATTCTAAATACCTGTGCCAGAGGAAAACTTTCTTGTTCAACCGAAACAGAGAGTGCCATTACAATTGCTCCACAATGCTATCAACGCCGAACCTTACGGGGTCAGTACAAGGCAGCCCAAATTCAGCACTGGTTTTCGCACAATATTGCCGCGCCTCGTCCTCTGAAACACTGGATGTATTCACCGCTATGCCCACAACTTTCACATTTGGGTTGGTCAGACTGGCGGCTTTGGTTGTCATGGCAATCACATCTTCCAGCGTAGGCTGGGGATAGTGCGGTAACCCTCGCATGTGAGTACGATTGAGTGCGTGACAAATCACCAGTGCATCAGGCTGAGAACCGTGTAATAAGCCAAGGCTAACACCAGCAAATGCCGGATGAGACAAAGACCCCTGGCCTTCAATAATATCCCAGTGGTCGTCGTCATTGTCGGGGCTAAGAGTTTCAACAGCACCGGAAATAAAGTCTGCAACAACGCAGTCGATAGCAACGCCTTCACCAGCTACTAAAATGCCACTTTGACCCGTTGCTCTGAACGTTGCTTTCTTGCCTGTAGCATTCAAGGCATTGGCCAGAGAAAGGGACGTATACATTTTACCCACGGAACAGTCGGTCCCAACTGTTAGCAGGCGCTTTCCTGTTCGTTTAAACCCTTTACCCGTGTTAAATCGTGTTGTCGGGTGGCGGATGTCAGTAAGTGTTTTTCCGTGCTTTTCTGCTGCTGTAACGACTTCGGCGATGTCAGTGAGTTTGTCGTGTAACCCGCTGACAACATGCATACCCGCCTCAATTGCTTCGATAATGGTGGGGATCCACGCGCTATCAATAATACCGCCGCTGTTGGCAAAACCCAGAACCAACGTATTTGCCCCAGCTGATGCACCTTCCTGAATACTCATTGAAGGGCAACCCGTAGACACGGTGCAGCCTGGAAGTTTGTATTCACCAACACAAGCCTGCGGATTCCAATCTGCAACGCTTTTCGCCATTTTTATACTCAATGGGTCGGTGGCATCACCAATAAACAGCAAATACGGTGGAGTTAAAACCATGTGATTTCCTAACAATTCAAAATAGTTATCCATCTTAAAAAGTTAGGCGGTCAATGATAATTAGCTTCCTTTGGGCGACCTATAACGTAAGGTTATTCCTCACCGGAAGTAATGACACTTGTGAGTGTATCGAGAAAACTATCGCACACTTTAGCGAGGGAACGACTGCTTAATGAGAGCGCCTTAACGTCGAATCGCAGTTGGGGTTCAAAGCGGGCTATGCCGGTTTTTTCCGTTTTGTTCCCTTCTGCCGTCAGGCGATCTACAAGACAGCAACCAAGGCCTGCATCTACCATGCGAGCGGCAATGTAGTATGTATCTACTTGAATATGCGTTTTTATATTCAGACCTGACTGTTCAATATGACGCCAGGCCATTTCCCCTAACGGGCCACTTTCCCAAATACCGATAATATCCTGGTTTTGCAAATCCTGCAGGCTCATCACCTCCGGAGCTTGGTCGAATACATGCTTGGGGTACATGACAACCATTTCCTGGCTCGAAAGCGTTCGCTCAGTAACACCTGGAAGGCTGGGGGAGGAGTACAAAATTGCAGCATCGCACTTGTGCTCGAGCAGTGATTGTAACGCTTCGGTGTTGTGAACTGTTTTGATGTTAATCGCCACATCCGGATGATTTTGATTGAATATTTGCATCGCTTTGGGCAACACATCAAAACCCAGCGCAGGTGTTACGGCAATGTTTATCATGCCACTTTTTCCTCGCTGAATGTTCTGGGCCAACTGCTTCACTGTATTGAGTTGCTGATAAATCTTGTTTATCTCTGGAAACATCATTTCAGCTTCTGCTGTTGGCGAAAGTTTGCCTTTGTTGCGGTGGAACAGGTCGAAACCCAACTGCTGTTCGGCATGTGCCAATACTTTTGACACCGAAGGTTGAGAAACGTAGAGCATATTCGCGGCGCCAGTAATGGAGCCTGTGGTGTAAATTGCGTGGAAAACTTCGATATGGCGAAGGCGCATAAACATTCCCTGAGATTTAAATAGCCTCAGTACGGTAAAACAAATCAGGGGTATGCCGCAAATGAAAAAGCCACCTTGCGGTGGCTTTTGCGATAGTTACACGGAATTACTCGTCTAAGAAGCTGCGAAGTTGCTCTGAGCGACTTGGATGGCGAAGCTTGCGAAGTGCTTTGGCCTCAATCTGACGAATACGTTCTCGGGTAACGTCAAACTGCTTGCCCACTTCTTCCAGAGTATGGTCGGTATTCATGTCGATACCGAAACGCATACGCAGTACTTTCGCTTCACGGGCCGTCAGTCCCGCTAATACTTCCTGGGTGGCATCTTTCAAACTGCCGCCTGTGGCTGAATCGAGGGGCTGGATAATCGTGCTGTCCTCGATAAAGTCACCCAAATGCGAATCTTCATCATCACCAATAGGTGTTTCCATAGAGATAGGCTCTTTGGCTATCTTGAGTACCTTGCGGATCTTGTCTTCTGGCATAGCCATGCGTTCTGACAATTCTTCCGGCGTAGGTTCTCGACCCATTTCCTGAAGCATCTGGCGAGAGATACGGTTCAGTTTATTAATGGTTTCGATCATGTGAACAGGGATACGAATAGTACGCGCCTGGTCAGCGATTGAACGGGTGATCGCCTGACGAATCCACCATGTCGCATAGGTTGAAAACTTATAGCCACGGCGGTATTCGAATTTGTCTACCGCTTTCATCAAGCCAATGTTGCCTTCCTGGATTAAGTCGAGGAACTGCAAGCCACGGTTGGTGTATTTCTTCGCGATAGAGATAACCAAACGAAGGTTGGCCTCAACCATTTCTTTCTTCGCTCGGCGAGCTTTCGCTTCACCAATAGACATGCGGCGGTTGATGTCTTTAATATCTGCGATAACCAGGCCGGTTTCCTGCTCTACCTGATTCATTTTTGAAACCGAACGCTCAATGTCTTCCTTGTAGTTGTTCAACATACCCGTATAAGGAGCACCTGAGCTAAGCGTTGCTTCAAGCCAATCGGTGGTGGTTTCGTTACCCGCGAATGCCTTGATAAAATCTTTCTTAGGCATTTTCGCGTTAACCACACAATATTTCATCACAAGGCGTTCCTGAATACGCACCTTGTCCATCATGTCACGCATGTTCTTGACCATGCGATCAAATTGCTTAGGCACCAGGCGGAACTCTTTGAACACTTCACTCAGTATGGCGATTTGTTCGCGGGATTTCTTGTCAGAACGACCGTTTGATTCAATAACTTCACGGGTTTTCAGATATTGTTCACGAAGTTTAGAAAACTTCTCGCGAGCCAATTCTGGGTCTACGCCAGTATCTTCTTCATCCTCATCGTCATCGTCTTCATCATCATCGTCATCGTCGTCGAGCTCTTCAGCCGGAAGTTCAGAACCGATGTGGGTAGCCGTGGGAGCTAAATCTTGTTCTTCGTTTGGATCGACAAACCCAGAGATAATATCACCTAAGCGAATTTCTTCGGCTTCGTATAAATCCCACTGTTCGAGCAAATACGTAATCGCTTCAGGATATTCAGCAACGGAGCACTGAACCTGGTTAATACCGTCTTCAATACGCTTGGCAATTTCAATTTCGCCTTCACGGGTAAGTAGTTCAACAGTACCCATTTCGCGCATGTACATTCTGACCGGATCTGTCGTTCGGCCAATTTCACTCTCTACAGTCGCCAGTGCCTGAGCAGCTGCTTCAGCAGCGTCTTCATCGGCAGTGGTTTCCTGCATCAGCAATTCGTCAGAATCTGGTGCTGATTCAGAAACGGTGATGCCCATGTCGTTGATCATGCGAATGATGTCTTCGATCTGATCAGAATCGACAATATCTTGCGGCAGGTGGTCATTTACTTCTGCAAAGGTTAAGTAACCCTGCTCTTTACCTTTTGCAATCAGGAGTTTAATCTGAGACTGCTTGCTTTGCGCCATATAACCTACACTTCTCACATTTAATTATTAAGCAAAAAAGCACGTCAAAAGCGGCCTACACCGTCTTGCACATGCTTGCTGTTCGTTTTGTTACCGCACCTGTCAGAACACTGGCTGCTGTTCTTCCTTAGCCATGACAATACACCTAACGTTGCGCCTCAAGGGCTATTCGGGTTCGCAAAAAACCAACGTGTGTATTGATAAAGCTGCCTGCAGCGAATTAACCAGTATAACAGATAGACAACATTTTTGACCAGATGTTCAGCGTGTTTTTTCTACAAACGCCAAATTTATGACTTCTGACGTTCCTTCATCAGCAGTGTTAATTCCGTTTTTTCCTGTTGCGAGAGCGGCTGAACCCGAGAGCGAGAAATGAGAGTTTCAATTCGGCTATCGAAATGCCAGTCCAGTAACCTTGCGAAACTGTCGCAATACACTGTGTCTGCGTCGTCTTCTCTTATCAGGTGTTCCTGTAACAGTAACTTCGCAATGACAGCAGAATGGGGATGGTCACGGAAGTTTTCAAGTACCTGTGCCGTTGTTGCCTTTGGCTGCTGCTGACAATACTGGTGAATATCGATTAGTACATGGATTCCTGGTACGCCACTGCTGGCCAGGACACTGGGCGCACAAGACGGATGTTTGTTCGCCAAGGCGGGGTTGTCCAGCAACAGACGCACCATGGTACGGACGGGGGAAATCTGGGTTTTCTGCTGGCTCTTCCCGGTATACGCAGGCCGCTGGCTAGACTGTTTCGCTTGTTGTATATCCTGTTGAAGACGAAAACGGTCGTATTCCCCCACATGCTTCGCCAGCTCTTCTTGCAGCATGGCCCGTTGATTATCTCCGAGTACCTGGTCGATTAAAGGCTGCGCAGCTGCTTTCAATGCCATCTTGCCTTCTGGGGTACCAACCTCCTGATTTTTTAACAGGGATTCAAAAAAGAACCTCGATAGAGGCAATGCCTCATCAGTAAGATTGAGAAATGCATCCGTGCCAATTTTGCGAACCATTGTGTCTGGATCTTCCCCGTCGGGCAAAAAGAGAAATGTGAGTTTTACCCCGTCTTTCAATGCCGGTAATGCGTTTTCCAAAGCACGCCACGCCGCTTCTCGTCCGGCTCTGTCACCGTCGTAGCAGCAAACAATGTGTGATGTGCTGCGCATTAGCATGCTTAAGTGCTCTGGTGTTGTAGCCGTGCCCAATGCCGCAGTGGCAATATTAATGTCGAACTGGCTCAGTGCGACGACATCCATATAGCCTTCTACAATAATGACTTTATCTAAGTGCCGTTGGCTCTGCTTAGCCTGATAAAAACCAAATAGCTCATAGCCTTTGTGGAAAATCCGGGTTTCCGGTGAATTCAGATATTTAGGGCCGCCTTCGTCGAGAACGCGACCACCAAAACCAACCACACGACCCCGTTTGTCTCTGATAGGAAACATGATGCGATCGCGGAAAAAGTCATAGGTTTTGCCGCGATCATTTTGATTCACCAGTTTCAACTCGATAAGTTGTTTTATTCGCTGACTGTCCTTGCCGAATGTCTTGAGTAGACCGTCCCATTCATCCGGTGCGTAGCCAATTTCCCAGCGTTTAACAATATCGCCCGATAACCCACGGTTTTTAAGATAATCGATGGCTTTAGTACTGTTGGCATGCTGTCGCAATTGCTGCTGAAAAAAACGTGCAGCGCTTTCCATTAGTGCATAGTCGTCTTGCTGTTGCTGCCGTTTTTCTTCTGACATGGCAGGGCGATTGCCTTGCTCCCGGGGAACCTCCAAGCCGTGTAATCGGGCTAAATCTTCCACCGCTTCAACAAAGTCCAGGCGATCAAATTCCATGATAAAAGAAATTGCATTGCCATGGGCGCCACAGCCAAAACAGTGATAAAACTGCTTGTCCTGACTTACGGTGAACGAAGGGGTTTTTTCATTATGAAACGGGCAACAGGCCTGATAATTTTTGCCGGCCTTCTTTAATTTGACACGGCTATCGACAACATCGACAACGTCGGTGCGGGCAAGGAGATCATCGATAAAGTCGCGGGGAATTCTTCCAGACATGTCACTTGGAACTCATGAGAAACAGAAGGTACTGTATCAGGGAGAGCAGATGGCGCAACAAGAATTGCTGCGCCACACGAAACTTATGCGTTTAGCTTAGCTTTGATTTTCCCGCTCAGTGCGCCCATATCGGTACGCCCTTGCACTTTGGGTTTCAAATAACCCATGACTTTACCCATATCCTGCATACCTGCTGCACCGGTTGCGGTCATGGCTTCGTCGATTAACGCAGACACTTCATCGTCGGTTAACGGTTGTGGCAAAAATGATTCGAGCACTGTGATTTCATCGCGTTCTGTTGTCGCGAGATCATCTCGTCCAGCTTGGTCGTATTGTGCTGCGGCATCAAGACGTTGCTTTACCATTTTAGTTAAAATGGCCAGCACTGCTGTGTCGTCTAATGTAGTTTGCTCATCAATTTCTTTTTGTTTGATGGCTGCCAGAGCCATGCGAATGGTGCCAAGCTTCAGTTTTTCCTTAGCGCGCATTGCATCTTTTTGTGCGTTTTTTAATTCGTCAATCAATGCCATGATTTATTCTCTAATTTGATGAAAACAAGTTTCCGTAGGCCTGAGACAACAAAGGTGCCATAAGGCACCTTTGCTAAAAGCCAACACTATCTTAGTAGAGTTTTACGCGACGAGCGTTTTCGCGAGCCAGCTTTTTCATGTGGCGCTTTTTCGCAGCCGCTTTTTTACGCTTACGTTCCCAAGTAGGCTTTTCGAAGAACTCACGACGACGAACTTCTGACAATACACCTGCTTTTTCACAAGAGCGTTTAAAACGACGAAGAGCGACATCAAACGGCTCGTTTTCTCTGACTTTAACGATAGGCATTAAATTCTCACCTCAAAAATTTACTAATTAGCCGGGCGTGAATAGTGTGCGATAAATCGACACCCGGGTTAAAAATGGTGCGAAATTCTATTCTTTTCTGAGTCAGTTGTAAAGCGGATGCTGGCAATAAATTAAACAATATTCTTTAAAAGTGGACTTTAGGCCACGATCGCCCATTTTCAGAGGGGCTATTTAGAGGTAAACTTGCCGCCGCAATCAGCTAGTGGGGTAATCTATGCGAATTTTGGGTATTGAGACATCTTGTGATGAAACTGGCGTCGCAGTTTATGACGACGCGCAGGGACTATTGTCTCACGAACTTTATAGCCAGGTAAAGTTGCACGCTGATTACGGTGGTGTGGTGCCCGAGCTTGCCTCCAGAGATCACGTACGAAAAATTATCCCCCTCGTTCAAAAAGCCCTCGCTGATGCTAACACTAATAGCAGCGAACTTGGCGGCGTAGCCTTTACTCAGGGGCCGGGTCTCGTCGGAGCGTTATTGGTAGGGTCTTCCGTGGGCCGGGCGTTGTCTTACGCATGGAACATTCCCGCAGTAGGCGTTCATCATATGGAAGGGCATTTGTTGGCTCCCATGTTGGAAGCCAATGCGCCAGCATTTCCTTTCATAGCGCTGTTGGTATCGGGGGGGCACTCGATGCTGGTTAATGTACAGGGCATTGGACAATACGAAGTGTTGGGCGAATCTATTGACGATGCCGCGGGTGAAGCGTTTGATAAAACGGCCAAGTTACTCGGACTTGATTATCCTGGCGGACCACTTCTGGCTAAGTTGGCAGAAAAAGGAGAGGGCGGACATTATAAATTCCCTCGTCCGATGACGGACAGGCCAGGCCTTGACTTTAGTTTTAGCGGGTTAAAAACCTTTGCCGCCAATACCATTCGTGATGCTGATGGCAGTGAGCAAACCAAAGCCAATATAGCTTATGCTTTTCAGGAGGCGGTGGTGGATACTCTGATCATCAAATGCCGACGTGCGCTCAAGCAAACAGGGCAAAAACGACTGGTTATTGCTGGAGGCGTTAGTGCAAATACATATTTGCGGGCATCAATGGACACGATGATGACAGACATGAAAGGCGAAGTGTTTTATCCAAGCCTGGCGTTTTGTACAGACAACGGTGCTATGATTGCTTACGCTGGCATGCAAAGGCTTAAGGCTGGCCACACTTGCGATTTGTCCGCTGCCGCTAAACCCCGATGGTCTCTGGAGTCGCTACCAGCGGTGTAGGGAGACAATCATATCCTTACCGGTTTTCAACTTGTTCTATTCTAAAATGCAGGGCGGTTAACCTGTCTGGCTCTACGTATCTGTAAAAAAAGCCGTTAAGGCCCAGCAAGAGATGACTTACTGGGTCTAAAGCAACGCCCCTAAGGAAAGTTTATTCCTGGTGTTCAGTTGTCTCGCCTTTGAGGTATTTGTCAAGGAAAGCCAGATAAGCATTAGATGCCGCAATCCGGTTGGCTTTTTTGGTAAACCCGTGCCCTTCGTCGTCAAACAAAACATACTCAACGGGAACGCCATTTTCTTTGACCGCAGCAACCAATTCATCACTTTCCACCTGGAGTACACGTGGGTCGTTTGCGCCCTGAATAACCATTAGTGGCTTGGTGATATTACTGGCGTGAAAGAGCGGGGAAATGGCGCGATGTCTTGCTTCATCGGTAGCAGGGTCACCCATTTCATCGTACAGCGCTTTTTTAAAACTTTCCCACCAGGGCGGAATAGAATTTAGTGTTCTCACCCAGTTGGTTACGCCGAATATATTGATACCTACTTCGAATTCGTCCGGCTCGAAGGCAAGGGCGGCCGCAGTCATAAAACCCCCGTAACTACCGCCAATGATGCCAATTTTGTCATCATCAACCCAATCAAGGGTTTGTAGATATTTCTTACCATATACGATGTCCTGCAAATCTTCAGTGCCATGCTTTTTATCATCGAGGTGGAAAAAAGTTTTGCCGTAACCAGAGCTACCGCGGTTGTTGACGGCGAAAATAGCGTAGCCATGATTAACAAGGTGTTGCTGCATGGCGCTATAGCCAGTACGACTTTGTCCACCAGGACCACCGTGAACCCATACTAAAGCCGGTACTTTGTTCTCTGCAGAGGCGGTTTTCGGTTTGTACAACACGCCTGGTATGGTAAGCCCATCAAAACTTTTAAAGCGCTCTATTGTGCTTTCAACGAGATCGTTCGGGTTAATGTCGTCACTAAGTGTGTCGGTAAGTCGCTTTGCCTCGGCGTTGCCAACTTCCCATACATAAAGGTTACTTGGCGAAGTGTCGGCATTCAGGTAGAACGCCATTTGACTGTCGTCATCAGAAAATCGAACACCTCGTAAACTGCCTGCCGGAAGGGGTGGCATGAGTACTTCTTTTCCAGAGTCGGTATCCAGTATGGTTACTTTTGTACTGGCATCAGCATTTACGCCGCTAACCCGGTAACGACCAGAGTGTGAAAAATAGACAAAATTCACATCCCACTCGTCTTCAATAGCCAAGCTATGCTCTTCGGTTTCTATGTTGTATTTCCACACCTGACCGAACTCGCCTTTCGCGTCCGTGGAGTAGTACAGGTATTGATTGTCTTTGGAAAACGTTTCCGGTGAGTATTGAGCGGGCTCATCATGAGCAGTAATAAGTTGTGGCTTTAAGGTCTTTAAGCGGGTATCTAAAATATAGGTATTACTGTCGCGGTTAGTGTTACTTTTAAATAAAGCAATATAACGACCATTGGGACTGATTGAACTGACATCCAGTCCCATTGTATTTTGATAGACAGGTGTGATCTCGTAAGTTTCACTATCTACCTTGTATAAATCCATGAATTTGGGGTCGCGCTGGTTGGTAGTCATGTAGAATGCACTACCGTCCTCATTAAAGCCGCTGAAGCTAGCGCGGGTTTCTTCTCCCGGCGTTAACTCTTTAACGGTCCCGTCAACTTCTCGAACGTACAAATGGTATCGCTCATTACCACCAGCATCTTTAGTAAATAATACCCGCTCATCATTGGGGAAATAGCGAACAGGGTAGGTGGTATCTTCAAATTCTGTTAGTTGTTTTTTCTCGCTGGTGGCGATATCTAACTCGTACAGACTTAATATGCCGGTTTCATCAGAACTGACGAGTATTTTTTTGCCGTCCGGTGAAAAACTGCTGCCCATGATAGAGGTTGTGTCAAAGAAAGTTTCTGCGCTGTAGGTTGTCACTACTTCTTCTGTTTTTGATTCAGATTGTGTGTCTGGCGCTGTAGTATTTTGCGGTTGACTGCATCCGCTAAGTGCAAAGGCTATTGCAAAGCCGATAGCGCCTATTGGCATTTTAGGTATCATGAAGTTATTCCCTGTTGTCGTTAAGTGTTAGCGTGGCCCAGCAAGAAGGCAAACGCCAGCTTCCGGTAGAATATAGATTAGGATACGTAAGCGTCGTGCATGGGGACTGAAGTTCCATAAGTGTATGGTGTTATCAGGCCGATATTTATAGAAGCTCAAAATCGCTTAAGATGCAAGTTGGATAAATTATCCACAAGAAATATATTCAAAATATGAAATCGTGATAAAGGTGTGTATTGCGCCTTATACACAGGTGAAAACAACCGTTTTCTCCTCTTTTATTGCGATTTTTTTGTTCTCTTTTTCTTCAGTTATTACGCAAGGCGATAAAATCGGTTAAACTATTGGCCATTTCCAAGTGCGTATCGCTAAGACCAACTTAACTCTACGCTCACGTAAATCTAAGACCGAGAGAACCCTATGAGTTTGTATTCAGAATATTTGGCAGAGATCGAGACCCGTAAAACGGAACTTGGTCTTCACCCTAAGCCTATTGACAGTGCAGAATTGCTGTCTGAAATCATCGCTCAGATCAAAGACACCACCAACGAGCATCGCGAAGATTCTCTGAAATTCTTTATTTACAACACGCTGCCAGGCACCACTCCTGCTGCGGGCGTGAAAGCTACTTTTTTGAAAGAAATTGTACTTGGCGAAGAAAAAGTAGAAGAAATTACACCTGAGTTTGCCCTTGAGTTGCTTTCGCACATGAAAGGTGGCCCATCTGTTGAAGTACTCATTGACCTGGCCCTTTCTGATGATGAAGCAGTAGCTAAGCCAGCGGCGGAAGTATTAAAAACCCAAGTTTATCTGTATGAAGCTGACACTGAGCGTCTTGAAGCAGCATATAAAGCGGGTAATGCTATCGCTAAGGACGTGCTGGAAAGCTATGCAAAAGCAGAATTCTTTACCGAGCTTCCTGACGTTCCAGAGAAAATTGAAGTAGTGACCTATATCGCTGCTGAAGGTGATATCTCAACTGACCTTCTTTCACCAGGTAACCAAGCGCACTCTCGTGCAGACCGTGAGCTTCACGGCCAGTGCATGATTTCTCCTGAAGCGCAGCAAGAAATTGTTGAGCTAGGTAAAAAGCACCCTAACGCAAAAGTGATGCTTATTGCTGAAAAAGGCACAATGGGTGTAGGTTCTTCACGTATGTCTGGTGTGAACAACGTTGCACTTTGGGCTGGTGAGCCTACAAGCCCTTACATTCCTTTTGTAAACAAAGCGCCAATTGTTGCTGGTACTAACGGCATCGCACCCATCTTCCTGACTACTGTAGACGTAACTGGTGGTATTGGTCTTGACCTTAAAAACTGGGTTAAGAAAACAGACGAAAACGGCGAAGTGGTTCGTGATGAAAACGGCGACCCAGTGCTTGAAGAAGCGTACTCTGTAGCAACTGGTACTGTGCTGACTATCGATACCAAAGCGAAGAAGCTTTACAACGGTTCAGAAGAACTGGCTGACGTATCTGCCTCATTTACTCCTCAGAAAATGGAGTTTATGAAAGCGGGTGGTTCTTATGCAGTTGTATTTGGTAAGCAACTTCAAACGTTTGCGGCTGAAACGCTGGGCGTTGAAGTTCCTGCGGTATACGCGGCGTCTAAAGAAGTATCACACGAAGGCCAAGGCCTTACTGCTGTAGAAAAAATCTTTAACCGCAATGCGGTAGGCGTAAACTCAGATGCACCCCTTCACGCGGGTTCTGATGTTCGCGTTAAAGTAAATATTGTAGGTTCTCAGGACACCACCGGCCCAATGACCTGCCAAGAGCTAGAGTCAATGGCGGCTTCGACCATATCTCCAATTGTTGACGGTGCATACCAGTCTGGTTGTCACACGGCGTCAGTATGGGACAAGAAAGCACAGGCTAACATTCCTAAGCTGATGTCATTCATGAACAACTTTGGTGTGATCACAGCCCGTGACCCTAAAGGCGTTTATCACGCAATGACTGACGTTATTCACAAAGTGCTTAACGATATCACGGTAGACGACCGCGCCATCATTATTGGTGGTGACTCTCACACCCGTATGTCTAAAGGTGTCGCGTTCGGTGCCGACTCAGGTACGGTTGCACTGGCACTTGCCACCGGTGAAGCGGCAATGCCAATTCCAGAGTCTGTGAAAGTGACCTTTAAAGGTAGCATGAAAGAGCACATGGACTTCCGTGATGTAGTACACGCTACTCAAGCGCAAATGCTTAAGCAGTTCTCTGGCGAGAACGTGTTCCAAGGTCGCGTAATTGAAGTACAAATCGGTACTCTACTTGCTGACCAAGCGTTTACGTTCACCGATTGGTCTGCAGAAATGAAAGCGAAAGCGTCAATCTGTATCTCTGACAATGAGACCATGGTTGCGTCACTTGAACTTGCGAAAAGCCGTATCCAAATCATGATCAACAAGGGCATGGATAACGAAGCGAACATGCTTCAGGGCCTTATTGACCTTGCTGATAAGCGTATTGCTGAAATCAAGTCTGGCGAAGTACCAGCCCTTGCACCAGATGACAACGCTAAATACTACGCAGAAGTGGTTATCGACCTGGATCAAATCGATGAGCCAATGATCGCTGACCCAGACGTAAATAACGAAGACGTATCTAAGCGTTATACTCACGATGTTATCCGTCCGGTTTCTTACTACGATGGTAAACCAGTAGATCTTGGTTTCGTAGGTTCTTGTATGGTGCACAAAGGCGACATGCAAATCATCGCGCAAATGCTGCGTAACCTGGAGAAGCTTAACGGCTCTGTAGAGTTCAAAGCGCCACTTGTTGTTGCACCACCTACATATAACATTGTTGACGAGCTAAAAGCAGAAGGCGATTGGGAAGTACTTGCGAAATACGCAGGCTTTGAATTCGACGATGATAAGCCTAAAGAAGCAGCGCGCACAAAGTACGAGAATATTCTCTACCTAGAGCGTCCTGGATGTAACCTGTGTATGGGTAACCAGGAAAAAGCTGAGCCGGGCGATACCGTAATTGCTACGTCTACACGTCTTTTCCAAGGCCGTGTTGTAGCTGACTCTGCTGAGAAGAAAGGTGAATCACTACTGGGCTCTACGCCGCTAGTAGTACTTTCAACGGTTCTTGGTCGCTTCCCGACGACCGAAGAGTACAAGCAAGCCGTTGCAGGCATCGACCTGACTAAGTTTGCTCCACCTTCAGAAGATTTGGCAGTAGCACCTAAGTTTGAGCCTAGTGTTGCGGTTAAAAACATCTAAATCAGCGCCTCAGGACCTGATCTAGCGAAAGCCCCACATGTTGGGGCTTTTTTATTTCTGTTCAGCCTGAATTTTGGCGCATAGAACGTATTGCGTTGCATTTCGATGATTTTTTGCTCAGATTAATTGTTCTTTTAAGACAATCTGTGGGCTTTACAATGATAACTACGTACATAGCGAAAACGGCATTATTCGCAAGCGCTATATTATCCGCGCAATTGGCTTATGCAGACAATACCGGACAAAAAAAGACAAATTATGACCATGACGCCCGTCCACTGGTTGATATCGCGACTTACCCTGTTGCGGGAAAATCCATGCCTCGTTTTAAAGTGGATGCCGGGTGGCCGAGACTACCGGAAACCTGGATTTTAGGGCAGGTGCCGGGTTTGTCCGTTGATCAGTACGATCACGTGTGGATCCTTCAGCGCCCGAATTCGCTGGGCAGAACCGAAACTGGTCTGGCGGCGACCCCACCTACAGCAATTTGTTGTGAGCCTGCTCCCCATGTCATTCGATTCACTCCGGCAGGTATAGTAGACAAAGCCTGGGGAGGAGAGTCACAAGCGCCTTCAATCAATGGCGTTAACCAATGGCCAGCGAACGTTCACGGCTTATATGTCGATGATAACGATGGTGTCTGGATTGCTGGAAATGGCAAAGGAGATCATATCTCAGCAAGTTTTACCTTTGACGGCGAGTTCATTAAGTCAGCTGGCACGCGAGGTGAAACAAACGGCAACATGGACCGCAATACCTTAGGGAATCCTGCCGACATGTACCTTGATGTCGAGCACAACGAACTTGTGGTTGCAGATGGTTATATTAATGCCCGTATAGCCAGTTTTGATGTGTCTTCGTCAAACGTGGTTGCAACACAATTACTTGGCGCTTACGGTAAGCCTCCTCTGGGGCCAACACGAGACGGTGACTTTGATCAGTCACAGGCTACCAAACCGCAAAAGCAGGGTATAGATGTGGAAAACCCATTGTTTGGGAACATCGTTCATTGTATCAACCAGGATCGTGATGGATTCATTTATGTGTGTGACAGACGGAACAACCGGCTACAAATATTTAAGCGAAGCGAGAATGGCGATATTACCTTCGTGAAAAACTTTGCCGTCAGGCCTGAAACAGGCGGGCTCGGTACGGCCACAGACGTAGCGTTTTCTCCAGACGGAAAGTACTTGTATGTAGCCGATATGATGAACGGTCGAATTTGGATTTATGACCGAAAATCTCACGAATTGTTAGGCTCAATTGGCAAGAATGGTCGCTATCCGGGACAGTTTATCTGGTTGCACAGTATCGATACTGACAGCAGAGGTAATTTATACACCACTGAAGTAAACACTGGGAGACGAGTGCAAAAACTGGTCTTTCAAGGCGTTGAGTGATGTAGGGCGTTTACTGATCAAACTCTCCTCCCATTCTGAGATGCCACATATCACCGGAACCGTATTGTCTTTGGAAAAAGAAAGAGGAGAACTGGGCAGCATTGTCGTCCGCGGACTTCCTTTAGCAGGAGTCCGCGGTTATGAAATAAAGACCATTATTTTACCGGCTTTACATCCGCCGGAAAGGAATAAATTTGCTGCATACCCTCTTGAGTCGCCAGGTATAAGGTAACGTTGTCTGACGTCAATTCGTATTGATATTCCCTTGATGTCAGTTTTTTCTCAGTAAAAATTCGCTGCTTATACGCTTCCGCTTTTTCGGGAATGAGGGAAATAGTCATATACGAGGCGAAACGTTTTTGATTGGTTTCAGCCCTGTTGATGAGCGACTCTGCGGCATCTGCATCCATGGGGAAAAAAGCGCCGGTTGCGCCTCGCGACGATAACATGGTTTTAGGGCCGATATGCATAGTCTCGAACACAGGATATTTCTCTTTAAAAGCGCGGCCGTAGTCACTGGATGAGGCCGTAGTTATGTCGCCATAGGGGTAAAAGCCGTAGTCGTTGAAAAGCTGGACCAAAAAACCATTATGGTCAAAGCTGTATGGTGACAAACGCGACCAATTTAAGACGGCCACTTGGGTAATTCTGGATAAAGGTTCTGCATATTGGACAAGTTCGGGTATCACTTCGTCTAAAAAAGTGGTGAGTAACCGGCGTTGTTCAAAGGGGTTGCCAGTAAATTGGCTACAGCGAGACATGGAAAACTGTGTGCTGTTCATGTCGTATTGTGGACAAACATACTTCTGTATATGTTCCGGTTTCGCAGAGCTTAAAAAGGCCTTCATCACGGTGTTAAGCATCCAGTCTGCACGCCTTTTAGCAAGCGCTACGTCGTAACTGGGAACGCCGCCGTTTGGTCCCTGAGGCTGAGTTTTATACCACTTGATGATTTCGCTTTTATCAAGAAATCCGGCGATGTCCAGAAAATCTCTTAACGCGCGATAGCGGGACTGCCAATTCTCCTCGTTAGAAGGGCTGTATTTTGGCTGATATGACGGCGCTTTTTTACTGCCAGTGGACAGCAGTCCATTGCTGACGAGTACTGGTAAGCCGTCATACATCGGTAGATGAAAATGGGTGTAATTCGCGTGTTTTAATGAGAAAGCGTGGTCGGCAATAACGTACTGTTCAACTTTCGCGACACGGGGTGTTGTAGGAGATTTCTTTGGGGGACGAGGAACGGTTGGTTCCGGTTTACTTAGAGCAATATCTTGTTTTACAGGCTGTTGCTGTTTCGGAGCGGGTGGGGTTACATCAAATCGCTTAGCGTTATCATCAATAAATTTAGTCTCACGCAGTGCTAATTTCGCGCCCCCTTGTGGTTTAAACAACGTGTTTACATCTTCGCCATTTTCAAAGTGAAGACTGCTGCCAAGTAGTTTGGGTTTTATGGCATAAAAATCAATTGAGGTTAACCCTAAGCTGCGACAGTACGTCAGGTGTTTCTCTCGTTTTATTTTTCCTTTTTTAGTGACCTGATAAAACGGCGACAGGGATACCGAAAATGATGCTTCACTGTTGTCTGGCAATGCTGACACTATTTCAAATGCACAGGTTTTTCCCTTCGATACAAGCATAACGGAACCGAATTTTCCTTGTTTTCCATAGGGAGGGTTATGAGGCGTTGGCGGAACCTTAAGGGAAGTAAAATTAATGATGTAGTTTTGTTTCGCATTGTCATTCATCTTGAAACGACTAACCCAGAATCCGCGGATCCCCTTTGAAAATACGCCGTCGTCTCCTGGGTTTTTATCCTGTCCGCTGGCATAGGGAAGCCATGCAATACTCAACAGCACTGCGACTAGTACAAAACTACGATGGGATATTCGATACATGCTCGTTCTCTTTCGGTAATGTGAGTAATTAATGACCGTGCCCGACAGGGGCTATAACGGTGTTTTAAATACGCTTTCCAGTTCGCCAATTAAAGGAAAAGTAGGGAGTGTCGAAGGCATTATCTGTAAAGCATTCAACCTGGTCACTACCCGATTCCCACACCGGGATGAATAACTTTCTTTTCGAGGACGAACCCATGCTGTCGGCAAATACCCAATCGAGAATCTTTATTTTAGTTATGCAGCGCATACCCTTATTGTTATAAATTTCTTCAGCCAGCGCCGCGTCCATGTCAATATCGTAACGGCCTGTATAATTACGCAGAACAGTTGGTGTTCCTGTCTGTGGACTAACGTTGTTTTTATCGTAGAGACTCTTGTCTTCATAGATGGCGGTGGGTCTCAACAATTCTGTGATAACTTTGGGTTTGTATACCCCGTACAACTCAAAACTCAACGAAAGTTCGAGCTTATTTGTAAGAAAGTTGTAGTCGCCTCTTCCACCAGACGTGATATAGGCATAGGTAGTATCGATGGGCAGTGAAGCGTTGCTGATTGCCGGAAAGGCATCGCCCATGAATTCTTTAAATAT
The DNA here is from genome assembly GCF_056158205.1 of Alteromonas sp. AWQ4_252. Taxonomy (NCBI): domain Bacteria; kingdom Pseudomonadati; phylum Pseudomonadota; class Gammaproteobacteria; order Alteromonadales; family Alteromonadaceae; genus Alteromonas; species Alteromonas sp. AWQ4_252. The sequence continues at coordinate 1,751,002 of NZ_JBSWSV010000001.1, forward strand.
TCTTCTTTTCTCGAATTCGTTGGCTCTGTTGCCGCCCCAGCGAGCTGGATGCCGTTGCTTACCCGGTTTGCACGCTGTGGGGCAAAAGTAATGAAAGAAGTGCTCGTCGTTAAACAGCGCCCAGGGCAACAGGTAAACCATCATTCTTGAGAAAGCATCGTTGTGTGGGATAAGTGCATTGATATAACGCCGCTTTTGCCCATCTGAACGTTTTTCATAATTATCGTACTCGCGGTCGGGCTGGGCGTTATTTGCACTTATTACGTCATAATCGAAATAGGCTTTGTTGTGCTGAAAGCCCACCAAGGTGAAATAGGCTTGGGTGTCTTCGCCTGCCATAATCAGTGTGTCTTGATAAACGGGAATACACAAAGGACGAAAAGCAGGATGTGCTGACACTTCAATACGTTGGTGCGAAGTGTATCCGTCATTGGCTGTTTGAGTTTGTTCACAGGGAGACAATGATACCTGTAGTGAATTGGCAGCGATTGCAATGCAAGGGGAAAGCAATGCAAAGCTGATGGAAAGAAAACAGGTAAATAGGCGAATCCAGTGCACTGCGCTTCTCCTTAAGTTCAGTTACTGCTTTGTAATGTTTTGCTGCTTGTTTAGATAACAAACAAGAAAACGATGAATCCTACAGTAACGGTGAAATGTCGTAATGACAAATGCTTTGGTGTTTTTTTGAACTGCCTGAGTCGTTCATTGGTGTCTATGGAAAGGTTTGGAGAGTTCTACATTATTTCAATTTAACTTTGTCCCACACTTTGCTTTCTTCTTTGTGAACCAGACGAAAAATATTGTCTTTGTGGCGAATGATAATGAGTATGGAAAGCATGATGACAGGTATGGTGTATTCAGGTTTGATAAACCAGGTGAAAAGTGGCGCTACACTAACGGCTATAATAGCTGCCAGGGAGGCGTAGCCAAAGATAAAAACAACCACCAGCCAGGTAAAAATGAGTAAGCCCGCCAGTTCAAGACCCAGAGGGAGAAGTACCCCAAACGCGGTGGCGACTGCTTTACCGCCCTTGAAGCCAAAGTACAACGGAAAAATGTGGCCTAAGCATGCTGCAATACCAATCAACCCAAGAGCAATAGGTTCGATGCCCAGCCAGTAGCTGGAGTAAACTGGCAAGGTGCCTTTAAGGATATCGGATAGCAGAACCAGTAATGCGGGAACACGGCCCCCCAACCGAAAGACATTCGTGGCCCCAGGATTTTTTGAGCCGGCAGTTCTGGGGTCTGGCAAGCTATAAATACGACAAACCATGACGGCACTGGATACAGAACCGATCAAATACGCAATACAAATCATCAGGATGATAAGGGCTATCATGGTCATTTTTAACTGGTGAAAAACAATTCACGCAGACTAGCAGGAATTACGGTTAAATTTCCAGAGAATGTGCTGCGAAATGCCGCTTATGTGATAGTCTGTTGCCGACATTTCGTTATCAATACCAGAGCTCTTTCATTTCTATGCAACAAATTATTATAGCCGGCTTGAAAGTCGAAACCCTGATAGGTGTTTACGACTGGGAACGTACTCAGAACACAACCTTGTTGTTTGATATTACTGTCGATGCCGATCTTACCCGCGCCATGCAGAGTGACGACGTAAACGACACCATAGACTACGCAAAGCTGGCGGCATTCATTCAGCAGAAAGCAGCCGGACAGCAGTTCGAATTGCTTGAGGCATTAGGCGAGTGCATCATCACCGAAGTACTGGCCAGTTTCGATGTGAACCACATCAGGCTGGCAATCACCAAACCGGGCATTCTTCCTGATGCCGAGAAAGTCACTGTTGTCTTTAACCGGTCACGCAATTGATGCAACATTGTATTTTGATTAGTTTGGGGTCAAATATTGACCGTGTTATGCATGCGCGTAGTGGTTTAGTGGCCCTCCGGCAAACATTTTCCAACATGGCGTGTTCTCGAATGTTTGAAAGTGAGGCGGTAGGATTTCCTGGTTCACCCTTTTACAATTGTGTCGTCCGTGCTTACACATCACTTTCAGTCGAAGAGGTAGTGACTACATTGAAGTCAATTGAATTGAAAAATGGTCGCACTCACAGCGAAAAAAAGTTTTGCTCTCGCACTCTCGATTTAGATCTATTAACCTACGACAATAAGGTTTGTACACATCCTGTTGTATTGCCCAGGGAAGAAATTCTCTACAATGCATTTGTGTTACAGCCCCTTTCGGAACTTGTGCCTGAAGGGATACACCCGCTGGAAAAGAAAACATACCTGCAGTTGTGGCAGGCTTTTGACAACCCATCGCAAAAACTGTGGCCAATCGACTTTACATGGAGTGAATCTTAAGGATGACCCTTTTCGAAATTATAATATTAGCGCTCATTCAGGGCATTACGGAATTCTTGCCAATCAGTAGTTCCGGGCATTTGTTGCTGCCGGCTGAATTACTTGGATGGGATAGCCAGGGGTTAGCATTCGATGTTGCCGTGCACGTGGGTAGCCTGCTAGCTGTTATGCTGTACTTTCGTCAGGAAATTGCGCAAATGACGGTGGCATGGCTTACCAAAGGATTCACTAAAAAACAAACCACAGACAGTAAGTTAGCCTGGTACGTTATTCTTGCGACGATTCCCGCAGTCGCGGTTGGGTTATTACTTGACGACTGGATTGAAATGAACGCTCGTACGGCTTTGGTCATAGCTGGGACTACAATTTTGTTTGGTTTATTGCTCTGGTACGCCGACGCAACAGCTTCTCATAAACAGTCTCTTGACAAGATTACGCTAAAGCAGGCGGTGATCATTGGTATTGCTCAGGTGATGGCATTAATTCCAGGGACGTCGCGCTCAGGTATTACCATGACCGCCGGTTTAATGCTGGGGCTGGATCGCGAGAGCTGTGCGCGCTTTTCGTTTTTGTTGTCTATTCCGGTTATTTTAGGTGCCGGGACGTTGAAAACTTTCGACCTGTTGGCGGCAAGTGAACCCGTTGACTGGAGCGCGCTCTTATATGGAGCGGCTTTCTCATTTGTAAGTGCTTACTTATGTATATTTCTCTTTCTTAGCTGGATTTCCCGCATCGGCATGTTGCCATTTGTTATCTACCGTTTGGTATTGGGCGGCATTCTATTGTGGTTTGTATTTGGCTAACACCGTGGGACACCACTGCTCCCCGGTAAAGGGCATTGTGGCAAGGCCTGTGTAAAGCGGCCTTGCCTATTTTCTAATTCTAAATAACAGGGGTGATCATGTCTGAGACTATATTTACCAAAATCATCAACCGGGAAATACCGGCTGACATTATCTATGAAGACGAGATTGCACTGGCGTTTAACGATATTAACCCCCAGGCTCCAGTTCATTTTCTCGTTATCCCCAAAAAGCCCATCGCAACCATCAATGACATTGGCGAAGGTGATCGTGAGGTAGTCGGCCATTTAAGTTATGTTGCGGCAAAACTAGCCGCTGAAAAAGGCTTTGCAGAAGAGGGCTTTCGCACAGTAATGAATTGCAATGAATTTGGTGGGCAAACTGTTTATCACATTCATCTGCATGTTTTGGCGGGCAAGCCGCTGGGGTGGCCGCCTTACACAGATAAACTCAAATCGACACTGGAATAACGACAATACAGGTAACGGTTTGTACTGGAATCGAAGAGTTGAAGGTTAATATTAATTCGTTTAACTCCTGCTCCGTTTTACCCTGCGTAATGGTATTGTCAGCCTTACCTCAGTATGAGAAGAAGACGAAAAAATCAGAAATGCGGGGTGCAGAATACCGATTCTGCTGATATATTTTTACGTAACTATAAAAACAAGCACATCCAATTTTTATCAGCGGATTGCATTTTTCCACATGCCTCATGGTCTGCCTGCTTCATCAGCTGGCGACTCGTTGAAAATGAAAAGGTAGGTATATGTCTACACAAAACGCGCTACTCACTATTTTGGTCGAGAAAATTAACAATGACACCTTGGTGCTTCCGACGTTGCCGGCTGTGGCATTGAAAGTTCGTAAAGCAGCAGACGACCCTAATGTCAATCTCAATGCGATGGGCGATGTAGTGGGTAAAGATCCATCCTTAAGCATGCGCATGATTAAAATTGCCAATAGTGCGTATTTGGGGCGCACGGTCAAAGTAACGTCAATTGGTCAGGCAGTAACGCGCATTGGTCTTCGTCAAATTAAGAATATTTCTACGGCACTGGCAATGGAGCAATTGTTTGTGTCAAAAAATGACGTTGTCGGCAATTATATGAAGCGGGAGTGGGCAAACACTATTAATGTCGTGGCCTACTCGATGGCGGCGTTACAACTTTATACAAATCGCACCAAAAACCGCGAACTGAGCTTAGACACCATGACATTGGCAGCCTTGGTACACAATATCGGTGTACTGCCAATTCTCACGGAAGCAGAGCGACACGAAGAGGTTTTTGCTAACCCAACGTTTCTGGAAGTGGCCATCGATAAACTTTCCGGACGCATAGGAGGCAGCATCATGCGGGCCTGGGGTTTCGACGAAGAGTTTACGATGGTGGCGGAAAACTGGCGTGATCTTTCAGTATTGCCTGAAAACCTGTCTTACGTAGACTTTGTCCGCATTGGTGCAGCCCTGGCCGGAAAAATGGACTCACAAAAGGATGCGGTATTAAACCTGGCTATTCAGCGCGGTGCATTGGAAGAAGTCAGTGAGTTGACTACGGATGAGTTTAAGGAAATGTGTGCCAGCGCGAAACAGGTTTTTGCCTAGTACGGAAAAATTGGCTAAGGGGCGATAAGCCCCTTTTTTATTCCTGTTTAAATCGTGCTATTGCCTTGTCAAGCCCGAGAACCACAAGCCCGAGTAAAAGTCCCCATACGGGCGCACCCAATTGCATAACACTGACACCAGATGCGGTGCACAACAAAGTTACCATGGCAGCTTTTCGGTGCTCGTGTTCTTCCATACTTTTGAGCAATGATGCCTGTAATGTCGCCAGCAATGCCAGCCCGGCTAACAAATGAACAATCACCTCTGGCATTTGTGTGAAAAACACTACTACCAGTGGCGCAGCTAAGCCCATAAATAAATAGCCAACGCCTGTCATCACTGCAGCCCAGTATCGCTGAGAGCGGTCTTTACCCGCACTTTCGCCCATGCAGAGTGCTGCGGTTATAGCGGCCAGATTAAAGGCAAAGCCGCCAAATGGTGCGGTTATAAGGTTCACCACACTTACGCCAGTGAGGACACTTCGGGTGTTAGACTCAAAGTCGTGACTTTTGGCGATAGCAATACCAGGCAAATTTTGTGACAGTAAGGTAATAATAAACAAAGGGATGGCCAGACTAATCGTTGCTTGCAAGGTGAAATGGGGCGTCACCCATACGGCTTGAGGTAACGAGAAACTTCCCAATGCACTGATTTCAGGTTGCATTGGGAAGCTAAGTGCTATCGCCAAAGTCAGTAACACCAGCATAAGGTAACGGGTAAAGAAGAGGCTACCAATAAAATACACTGCCAAAAAACCAGCTACCATCAAAGGGTAGGTGTCTGCATCGGTAAAGATGTTCAGGCAAATAGGTAGTAGTATTCCCGCCAGTAAGGCCGAGGAAATCGCATTCGGGATCCTGGTCAGATAGCCGGTAAGCGTTTTGCTTCTTGCGGCCACTAAAGCCAGTACTGCGGCTGTAACAAATGACCCGATAATTTCGTTCAGCGAATACCCGTTTACTGCACCGATGAGAAATGCAGCGCCTGGCGTCGACCAGGCCGTTACTACCGGAACTTTATAAAGCCATGAGTAAACAATGCAGGTTACGCCCATCCCCAGACCCAACATGAGAAGCCAGCTAATGATCATCGGCTGTGTGGCGCCGGATGCCTTAGCTGCCTCAATGACGATAACCACTGCGCTACTGTAGCCTACTACAATAGCAGTTAGCCCTGCGGCAATGTGACTGAGTTGAGGACGGCCTGTGATCTTCACCATGAACTCCCACTTAAGTTGTGATAATGTGCGCTATAACGCACGGCGAAGCAGTGTAGCATTGTGCGTTATAGCGCACAATTGAAATTTTTCTGTCTTGGAGTCATGGGAAAAAATGTCAAATAACGAAATACTAACCCGCCAAATCGCCAGCGTGCTTAAAGAACAGCGGCAAAAAAGAGGTTGGTCGCTGGATAAAACTGCTGCAGCTACCGGTGTATCCAAAGCAATGCTTGGACAGATTGAAAGGCAGGAGTCGAGCCCGACCATCGCCACCTTGTGGAAAATAGCTACCGGGTTAGAGTGTTCTTTTTCGTCTTTTATTACCAGTCAAGACGCCAATTCTCAACATTCCCACGTCGTATTTTCACAGGAAGACGGCGTGAAGTGTGATGCCAACATGCAGGTGAAAACCCTTTTCCCTTATTCCGCTGACACTCATTTCGAAACTTTCGAAGTTACCATGCTGGACTATCATGAACAGTTGTCGACCTCCCACCAACGTGGAGTGAAGGAATTTATCCACGTGGTGGAAGGGGAACTGGAAATTAAACAAGGTGATTTGTGGCACTCAGTGTCCATTGGCGAGCAGTTTTTATTAAAAGCAGATATGCCCCATGGCTATCGGGACAAAGCTGGAAAAAGCCGGTTCATTGATATCATTTACTACCCACCTGTTTTACTTTGAGCGCTCTCACAGGTTCAAGTGCCCTTAGGTATCGCGCTACGCAGTGATACTACGCAGCGCTCCGTATTAACCAGTGACGCGAACCAGAACTCGGCCCGAAACTTGCCCTTGAAGGATTTTATCAACATAGCTGTCTACGGCATCCAGTGAAATTTCTTCGGTGAGTGTGTCGAGGCATTCCAGTTTCCACTCTCCGGCAAGCTTATCCCATACTGTTAATCGCGGTGCCATTGGACACTGGACGGAATCAATACCCAGTAATGAAATACCGCGAAGAATAAAGGGAAATACATTGATAGGGAGTTCCGCAGAGGCGGTAAGACCACAACACGTTACAGCCCCTCCGTATTTAGTCGATTTAATGGCCGCAGCAAGATATTCACCGCCAACACAATCAATACAACCAGCCCACTTTTCCTTTAGCATTGGACGGGACGCATTTTCAAGCAGCGCATTGCGTTCGATAACGTCGCTGGCACCCAGGGAGACGAGAAAGTCGTGTTTGTCTGCTTTGCCAGTTACTGCCGCAACCCGATAACCTGCTTTGTGCAACAGGGCAACTGCCACTGAGCCCACACCTCCGGTCGCTCCTGTCACAAGGATGTCACCGTCATCAGGCTTTACACCGGCAACTTGCAATGCCTGAACAGACATGGCTGCGGTAAACCCGGCGGTGCCAATTGTCATCGCTTCCCGGGCACTCATGCCTTCAGGTAGTGGCACGACCCATTCTGCCGGCACCCGAATTTTACCCGCAAATCCGCCGGGAGTATTCATTCCTAAATCGTATCCGGTGACCAAGACGGTGTCCCCTGCTTTAAATTGGTCTGATTGGGAAGATACCACGACGCCGGCAGCATCGATTCCTGGAGTATGAGGGAAGTTTCTTGATACGCCCGGGTTTCCTGTAGCCGATAAAGCGTCTTTATAATTTAACGAGGAATAGGCAACATCGATCACCACATCGCCGTCTGGTAAATCGTCCAGTGTTCTGGTGACATAGCGTCGTGTAAAGGTTTTTTTGTCCTGTTGCTCTACCAATAGAGCTGTAAATTCTTGAGTCATAACTTCACCACCTTTCGTTAGTTGCAGGGCATAAAGCACTCAGCTATTAAGCAAGTAGGCAAAACTGAGCAGTTAGGTTATTATGCATTTAACAAACTATTTGGCTAGTATGCACTTTTTTGTAAGGTACTTACCAAAAAGATACTATTGGAGTGGCTATGACATCTGGAAACAAAGACAGCTTACCTTGTGCACCCGAGTATTTGTGTGGTGTGGCCGTTGCGTTAAGTTTAATTGGTGGAAAGTGGAAGGGCGTCATTCTTTGGCACCTTACGTTTAAAACCTTGCGGTTTAGTCAGTTGCGTCGGCGATTGCAAGGTGTGACACAGAAAATGCTCACTCAGCAGCTGCGGGAGTTAGAGAAAGACGGTTTAATTCACCGGGAAGTGTATGCAGAGGTGCCGCCGAAAGTCGAATATTCGTTAACTGAGCTCGGCGCTAGTTTGCAACCCATGTTACAACAGCTTTGTGATTGGGGAAGGCATTACCATGAAAACTATGCTGAAGAGAAAGAAGAAACCAAGGCCGGATAGCCGGCCCTGATTTTTCTTCTAAAAAAGATGTTACCTGCCACTACTACTCTTCATTTAGTGCCAGGGTGGTGCGCATAAAGTCCAGAAACTCACATAATTCCGCAGACATTAATGCAAATTCAGCGTCGAGACGGGCTTCAATTTGATCTTTCGGTACATCGTCTGTTTCTTCTTTTATCCGATCAGTGAATTTTACCCGTTTAAACGAGCCGTCTTCTGAAATAGTGGCTGTGAGTACGTCTTTGTAGGCAAAACCGACTTTCTGTACCAGTTTACCATTGTCCAGGTGCGTGGTGATTTCTTCACTGTCCAAAGGCTGATTCTTACAACGAATAACACTTTCTAATTCATCCGTTGACTTCAGTTCTGCTTCCTCCAGTAGTTCGATGTCTTCCGGGGCGCCATCAGTAAGCCAGTGGGTCAGTTCAGATTGCAGACTACGGCGTGCCAGGGGAACCACAGGAAGAGAACTTATGGCTTTTCTCACCAGAGCCAACCAGGCTTCGGCTTTACCATCAGCAGATGAATCAACCACCACCAATTTCTCGGGGATAGAAATGAAGCCATGAGTGTAGGTGTTGCGAACAAAAGCCTGGGGCAGAAGATTAAACATGATTTCCTGCTTTAAGTCCTGTTGCTGCTTTTTACCTACCGGAGAACCTGTTTCAGCTTCAATCAATGCTACCTTATCTGCCAGTTCAGCGTTCACTACCGAGGAGGGCAGAATTTTCTCCTGCTTTTTGACGGTTATCCAGTAGCGCTCCTGAACTTTGTGGAACATCACCCCTTCTTTGCCAGCCTGGGCAAAAGGAGAGGCAAAACCCATGGTAGCGGTGTCTTGCTTGCCACAGGGTCTGAAGCCATTGTCCATCAGTGCCCGAGAAAGGTCATCATCGTTTAGTGAGAGAGGTTGAGTAAGCTGGTAGGCTTTAAGGTTTTTAAACCACATATGAAATTGTTCCTGCTTGTCACGGCTAATATTTTGGGCGGCAAGCGTACCAACGCCGGCGTGACTGTGCAATCGCGGATAGCGCTTTTAATGTCTCATTTTTGTGTACTAACGAGATCTTGGAAATGTAATGATATATCTGAGGCCTTCGCCAGGTTCGCTGAATGCTCTGATGGTGCCATTGAGACTCTGCGTGACCAGGTTATAAATGATATGTGTTCCCAAACCACTTCCACCTTCTTCTCGACGCGTAGTGTAAAATGCATCAAAGAGTTTGCTTAAAGCTTGTGAATCCATACCATTACCATTATCGCTGTATTCAAAGACAACCATGTCTTGATCCCGTGTTACCTCAATAGTGATTTCACCGTCTTGTGTCTTTGTGAAACCATGGGTCAGGGAGTTCATGATCATGTTTGTAGTAATTTGAGCAATAATACCCGGCGCGCATTTTATTTCCAGATCGGCAGGGCAATGCAGAGTAATACTGTGTTTGGTTTTCTTTAGCGTAGGGTGCAATGATTGCAATATTTCGTGCAAATAATTATTGAGATTGAACAGGCGGACGGCTTCGCTGGTTTGGTCCACGGCAACCTGTTTAAAGCTGGCGATTAAATCTGACGCACGGCTTAAGTTGGTAAGTAAGAGCGCCAGGGTTTGTTCTGACTCCTGAACGTATTCGTCCATTGATTTGGTCGACAACTTTTTGTCGTTAAAATTGGTTCGCAATGAATGTAAGCGCTCTTGCAGGAAGCTTGCCGCGGTAACACTCACGCCCAGTGGGGTGTTTACATCGTGAGTAATTCCCGCAACAAGCCCTCCCAACGAAGCCATGCGTTCTGAGTCTACCAGTTGATCTTTCATCAACTCCATAACTTCCATGTTCTTGGCAAGTTCACTGTTTCGCTTGCGTAGCTCGTCTTCGATAAACTGCCGATTCTCGTTTTCTTGTCTTAATTCTCTTTGATTGGCGATGAGTTCATCTTTTTGTAGCTCTAAATCGAGCATGATCTGTGACAGGGAGGCGGTTTTTTTGGCCACCTCCTGTTCCAGAATAAGGTTCTGATCGTCAAGTTTTTTATTCGCTTGGGTAAGCGCGTGTTGTGCCCCTCTGAGGGACGACTGTGAAGTGATTAAATCGTCTATAACCTGGTTGTAGGACTCCTGAAGGAGTCGTAATTCGTTATCTTCACGAGCAGTAATTTTGACTTTCGATTCCGATGGGTGGTCTGGGTCGAAAGAGGTCATTTGCTGCGTGAGTTCAGCCAATGGTTCGGATAGCATGTTTTTAAAAGCTGTCATGAAAAGAAAAACCAGGAACGTGGTTTTCACTATGGCATTGCCAATCAGAAAGAATATACCTACTTCTATCCGACTTAGTATGATGTCAAAGCTTGAATAAAGGGTAACATCACCAACATAAGACTGACGCCCGGAAAATTCAAAAATAAGTGGGAAGCTGTAACTAAATATTCCACCGGCGTGATCTTTCATAACGCCGGAACGAACGGGCTCGTCTGCAGTCGGGATAGTTTGTCCTTCGTCGGCGATTATATCGCCATTTTCATCCCTGACTTTGACGCCTTCTACAATCGGCAGTTTTGTAAGCCCTTCAGAAATAATACGGGCTTGTACTTTATTGAGTTCCCAGTTTGCCCGGGTCAGACTTTCCGCAAAAGTGTTTTTAAGTGTTCGGAGTTCACTTTCAATGTGATTTTTTGTACTTAAGTACTCGGTGAAAATCTGGCCTACAGTAACGATCAACGTGAGTATAAAGTAGACAGACAGCACACGTGTGAGAAGTTTTCGCGACAACCCTGTCTTTACCGTGGCCATGCAGCATTGCCCTTAATGTTTTTTGGTGAATATACGTACAAGAATAGGCACAAAAAAACGAATTAACAAGCGTAACCCTATTCTACAAAAGCATAAAAAAGCGTAATTTACTTGACACATAATTGTAATCGTTTTAATAAAACTGTCACAGATCACATTAATAATAGCGGCGATTTTGTTATGAGCAGGAAAATAGTCATGTCTCGAACGGTCTTAATTGTAGAAGACGAAGCCCCTATTCGTGAAATGTTAAAGTTTGTACTCGAGCAATCGGGTTTTGAGACTATCGAGGCCGAAGACTTCGATGTTGCTCAGCAAAAAATTTGCGAGCCTTATCCGGATTTAATTTTATTGGACTGGATGCTGCCAGGTGGCTCGGGTGTTCAGTTGGCGAAAAGTTTAAAGCAACATGAGTTTACCCGTGATATCCCGGTGATAATGCTTACTGCCAGGGGAGAAGAGGAAGACAAGATCCGCGGTTTGGACGCGGGTGCAGATGATTATGTCACAAAACCTTTTTCGCCGAAGGAGCTCATTGCACGGATCAAAGCCGTGATGCGCCGTGTTACTCCCACATCCAGTGAAGAACCTATTGAGTTTAACGGCTTGAAATTAGAGCCTATTTCGCATCGCGTGATGGCTAATACTGATCCTCTCGATATGGGGCCTACTGAATTCAAACTCCTGCATTTCTTTATGACGCACCCAGAGCGGGTGTACAGTCGGGAATTGCTATTGGACAATGTGTGGGGAACCAATGTATATGTGGAAGATCGCACTGTAGACGTGCATATTCGTCGCTTGCGCAAAGCGATTTCAAGACACGGGCACGATGCTATGATTCAGACTGTACGTGGTGCGGGTTATCGTTTTTCTACTAAAATGTAGCTTGTGATATGCGTGCATTGCACGCTGCCATCTCCCCTGACACAATAAACCTTCCATCAATCAGCAGGCGTGCTTGTTATTATGTATTATCCATTTTCCTGGCTTAGAAGTGCGATTCGCTTGTTTGCGTATTTGCTTATCTTTGCGCTGGTTGGATTATATATGGATGACATGTTATTCGCCGTGTCGTTGGGCGCAGTTGGTCTTCTCATTATAAACTATTGGCAGTTGTATAAGCTTAATCGCTGGTTATGGCATAGTCGTAAAATGTCACCGCCCACGGTCAGTGGGGTATGGGAACATATTTACGAGGGTATTTACTATCTTCAACGCAGAAACCGAAACAAGCGCAAAGAGTTAGGCGAATTGGTAAAACGCTTTCGGGAAGGTTCAGAAGCGTTACCCGATGCCGCAGTAGTGGTTGATGCCAAAGCCTGTATTATCTGGTGTAACCGGCTAGCACGCCTTGAACTTGGCTTAAAATGGCCTAGTGACGCCGGCAGAAGACTGGATAATCTCATCCGCCATCCAGAATTCATTGCTTATTTTCACGCTGGTGATTTTCATCATCCTATTGAAGTGCCCGCGCCAGCTAACCCCAGTAAAACCTTTGAATACCGTATTATGCCGTATGGCGATGAGCACCTTTTACTCATCGCCAGGGATGTCACCCGGGTGTCACAGTTAGAAGAAATGCGAAAAGACTTTGTTGCCAATGTGTCACATGAATTGCGAACACCTCTGACGGTGATTTCCGGATATTTGGAAATATTGCCGGAAGATGAAGATAATCCACTGATGATGAAAGCAGTTAAAGAGATGAGTTCGCAAACTAAGCGAATGCAAAGCCTTATCGAAGATCTTCTTGTTTTGTCACGTATTGAAGCCAGTTCAGAACGCATTTATGAGAACGTCGTCAACATGCCTGCCATGTTAAGACAACTGGAAAAAGAAGCGGCTACTCTCAATAAAGACAAACAGCACAACATTCAGTTTCACATAGACGATACCCTGAAAGTATTTGGCGTTGAAACCGAACTGAGAAGTGCATGCTCAAATTTGGTCTTTAATGCCGTGCATTACACTCCTAAAGGTGGCGAGATAAATGTTTACTGGCAACGGGAACACGATGATGTCAGGTTTGCCGTTGTTGATAATGGCGATGGCATTGAAGAATCGCACCTTGCCAGACTAACAGAGCGTTTTTATCGGGTAGACAAAGCGCGCTCAAGGAAAACCGGCGGTTCAGGGTTGGGCTTGTCTATAGTTAAACACGTTCTCAGCCATCACAACTCTCATCTCGAGATAGAGAGCAGCTTGGGGCAGGGTAGTCGTTTTTCTTTTTTACTAGATCATGAGTTAATCTCGGAGCAGCTATGAAGTTTACGTGGATATTGATTGCAATAGGTGTGTTGCACGTTTCTGCTTTTTCATATGCAGCCTCGTCAAATGATGTGCCAGAGTACCAGCGCAGCCCCGGGGTCGCCGGAAAAATTACGTCTGTGGGCTCGGATACGTTGGCGAATTTAATGACGCTGTGGTCTCAGGAATTTCGCGAAATGTACCCTCAGGTCAAGTTTCAGATTCAAGCCTCGGGTTCTTCTACCGCGCCGCCCGCATTAACCGAGGGCACCGCCACCATCGGCCCTATGAGTAGAGAGATGAAGCCTAGCGAAGTCCGTGATTTCGTACGTGCTCATGGATATCCACCGACGGTGCTACGGGTAGCAATGGATGCCATCGCGATATTTGTAGAAAGACGAAACCCCGTAGAAGGTCTGACACTGCAACAAATAGACGCAATATTCTCTAATACACGTTATTGCGGTTCACACACAGCGGTGACACATTGGTCACAGCTTGATATACCCGGAGAAGATTACCAAACACCTATCAGATTGTTTGGTCGTAATTCAGTGTCGGGTACTTACGGTCTGTTTAAAATCATGGCGTTGTGCGACGGAGATTTTCGCGCAACGGTTAATGAGCAGCCGGGCTCAGCCTCGGTAGTGTTAAGTGTTGCCACCAATAAAAACGGTATGGGCTATGCGGCCTATGGCTACAAAACTGCGGGAGTAAAAGCGCTATCAATTGGTGAGACCCCGGACACACTTATTCCTCTGACAACCCAGTCTGTTCGCAACGAAACATACCCTTACGCCCGCTACTTATATCTCGTAGTAAACAAAGCGCCTGGTAAACCGCTACCCACACTCGAACGAGAGTTCATCCGCTATGTGTTGTCAAAGCAAGGTCAGGAACAGGTAATAAGGGATGGGTATTTTTCCGTTAGAGAAGACGTGTTACTTCGTCAGGTAAGGATGCTGGAACAAAAATAATGCGGCCTGCTTTGTCATAATAGTGTCATGTTTTTTCACCGACCCGTGGATTTTTTCTTGTTTGATAAACAATTAGTAAACCTGACTAATAGCACTACTATTGATTCCTTGATTACAAATTTATGCAAAATCAATAAGTAAGTCACCCACTAATACTAAAGTACAAAAAAAGTTAAATGTTAACCCATTTTCATATGAAAGTTTTGTTACAGCGCTCAAGTGTAACAAATGTGTCATTTAGCTTAGGTAAAGTTCCAGCGTTTTCTAAATCCATAATTATATCTGCACTTGGAGAGACAAATGGAACTCAAGCACTTATTTCAGGCTTCTGCGATCGCAACTGCACTCGTATTAGCAGGCTGTGGCGGCGATATCAATATCAGCGAAGGTGATATCGACAACAGCACAACGACCAACATTGATAACAGCGGTAATGGTGGCGATACAGGCGGCGATACAGGCGGTGACACAGGCGATACAGATACAGCACCTGGTGAAGCTAGTACCTTTTTGTCTACACAAGTTTCTACAGCCCTGGGTACTGACGTTGAAGTACGAACTTTAAGCGGCACTCTTGATACTGACGACGCAGACGATCAAGGCAACATCACCCTGACTAACGACACTGTTTGGGCTCTGGAAGGTCCTGTTTTCATTGGCGGTGACAATGCCGACAGCGTAACACTGGTTATCGAAGAAGGCGCAATCGTATTTGGTCGTTCTGGTGATGACTATCTGGTAATCAGCCGTGGTTCTGACATCGAAGCAGAAGGTACTGCTGATGAGCCAATCATCTTCACTTCTTATGCCGATGTAACCGGCGATGAAGTTGGTGCAGGTCAATGGGGTGGTATTGTTATTCTTGGTAACGCGCCTTCAAACAAATGCCCGGTAACTGGTGATTGTGCACTTCAGGTTGAAGGTGTAGAAGAAGGTGCTGTCTTTGGTGGTACAGATTCTTCCGATTCTTCAGGTATTCTGAAATATGTTGTTGTTAAGTATGCGGGTTATGAAATTGCCCCTGACAATGAATTAAACGGTGTAACTTTCGGTGGTGTAGGTTCCGGTACTGAAGTTGATTACTTACAAGTACACGCCAACGCGGACGACGGTGTTGAGTTCTTTGGTGGTAGTGTAAACGTTAAGCACTTGGTTTTGACCAGCAACCAGGACGACAGTGTCGACTGGGATAACGGCTTCTTAGGTAAGCTACAGTACGTATATATTCAGCACGACCGTGCTGACGGTGACGCGAACCGCGGTATTGAAGCTGATAACGACGGCTCTACTCCTGATATCACCCCTCAGTCTAACCCGATGATTTCTAACATGACTATCATCGGAAACAACTTTGACGGTGATGACGATTCTGAAGGGGTTTACTTACGCGAAGGTACTGGTGCACAGATTTACAATATGGTTATCACCGGTACTGATGGCATGGGTGAGTGTCTTGAAGTGGAAAACTCCACTGAGTCACAAGCTAACCTAGCTGACGGTACAATTACGATTTCAAACTCTGTACTCGCTTGTAACAATGGCGAAAACTTCAAGAGTGATGATGGCGCAGTAGACCTGGAAGACTGGTTCTTAAATACCCAGACTGGTAACAGTGTTTCTGAAGCAATCTCTCTAAATAATGACGGCTCTCCTACTTCTGACAGCCCTCTGTTGGGTGCGGGTACGGATGCATCTGCTGTTGACGGTTTCTTCGATGCAACTGACTTTATCGGTGCCATTGGTACTGACGACTGGCGTCAGGGATGGGCGTTTGGTTTCGGTGGCGGTACTGTTGGTGTTGTCACTTCAGAATCAGGCTGTCCTGCGAACACAACTACTATTTCATCTGTTGATGGTGAAACGACTACCTGTGAAATTAGCGGTCGTATCACGTCTGACTTGACCCTTACCGAAGGCAATATGTACGCATTGTCTGGTGCGGTTTTCGTTGGCGGTGACAACACGGATAGTGCAACTCTGACTATTGAGCCTGGTGTGACTGTTTACGGCGCTTCTGGTAACGACTACCTGGTAGTAAGCCGTGGTTCGCAAATCGACGCACAAGGTACCGCAGATGATCCTATAACGTTCACTTCTGCGGACGACATTGTATCTGATGCCGGTGCTGCTGGTCAGTGGGGCGGTATGGTAATTCTGGGTAATGCACCGTCTAACAAGTGTCCTACTACTGGCGATTGTGCGCTGCAAGTTGAAGGTGTTCAGGAAGGTGCAGTATTTGGCGGAACTGACACAGAAGATAACTCTGGTACATTGCGCTATGTTCGCGTAATGCACGGTGGTTTCGAAATCGCACCGGATAACGAACTTAACGGTATTACCTTCGGTGGTGTAGGTTCTGGTACAACTGTTGAATACGTACAGGTGCACAAAAATGCTGATGACGGTGTTGAGTTCTTCGGTGGTAATGTTGATGTTAAACACCTTGTACTAACAGACATTCAGGATGACAGCATCGACTGGGACAATGGTTTCATGGGGCGTATGCAGTACGTATTAGTCCGTCAAGCGACAGACAACTCTGATGCAAACCGTGGTATTGAGGCTGACAACGATGGTTCTACACCTGATTTAGCGCCACAATCGAACCCAACTATCTCCAACCTGACTATCATTGGTAACACCTTTGACGGTGACGATGATTCAGAAGGCGTATACCTTCGCGAAGGTACTGGCGCACAACTGTCTAACGTTATTGTTACAGGTCCTGCAGGTATGGGTGAGTGTTTTGAAGTTGAAAACGTAGCTGAGTCGCAAGCCAATCTTGCTGACGGCACTATCACCTTCACAAATTCTGTAATTGCGTGTGAGAACGGCGAGAACTTCAAGAATGATGACGGCGCGGTTGACCTGTCTGATTGGTTCCAAAACACCATGGCTGGTAACGCGGTAGTTGCTACTCAAGCTGACGTTGTTAACGGTGTCTTCTCTAATACTGATGCGGTAACACCTAAAGACTGGACTGGTGACACGTTCTTCGACAATGCAGCCTTCGTTGGTGCGGTATCTGCCGACAACGACTGGACTGCTGGCTGGACTGTTGGTCTGGAGTAATCACTCCACATCTCACCTAGCAAGCAAGCACGTTGCAGTATGAAGTAGCGTGCTTGCTTTTTAAGTATTACGGGCAGCAGGATCTCCTGCTGCCATGAAAGAACGCTTTTCCACGAGGTTTACAATGAAAAAGCCTGCAAACAGGTTTCCGCTTAAACCACTTAGCCTTGCTATTTTGGCTTCTGTTGCAGCCACTGCTGCGCCTGCAATCGCCCAGGAAGAAGATGTCATAGAGGAAGTGGTTGCAACAGGAACCCGATTAAAAGGAACGGCTACCGCCGTTATGGAAGAACGTAAAAACCAGGCCTTTGTTGCTGATATCATGGGTGCGGAACAAATTTCCCGTACTGGTGACTCGGACGCCGCATCAGCGTTGCGTCGTGTGACCGGTTTGACTCTGGTAGACGGCAAGTTTATTTATGTACGTGGTCTTGGTGAGCGTTACTCATCTACACAGTTAAACGGGTTGGCTGTACCGAGTCCTGACCCAACCAGAAACGTTATTCCGCTGGATTTATTTCCCGCTTCCATTATCGAAAGCTTGTCTGTACAGAAGTCATATTCGCCTTCAATGCCTGCATCTTTTGGTGGTGGTAACGTTGATATTCGTCTTAAAACCATTCCATCTGATTTTGTCTTTAATATGCAGGGCAGTATTGGTTCGAATACGAATAATTTCGACGATGCGTACACCTACAGTGGTGGCAGTGACGATTGGATGGGCGAAGATGATGGTACTCGTGCAGTTCCCGCTTCCATCGCCGAGCGCTGGGACCAAAAGAACTTTCTCGATAACTTATCCCAGGATGAAGCCGTTAGCTTGTTAAAAGATGTGAATCGCGATTACGACCCACGTTTGGAGAGTGTCGGCCCGGATTTTGGTGCCAACCTTTCACTGGGTAATAGTTTTGATTACAACGACGACTGGCGTTTTGGTTTTCTCGCTTCCGTTGGCTACAACAAAGACACGGATGTATCAGAAGAGTATATCGGTGAGCAACCACTGCGCAACGGCGACGAAATTCGCATGGTGCGTTTTTTCGATGAAGTAGATACCACAGAAGCGTCAGTGAAATGGTCAACTTTATTGAATGTGGGTATTGATTATAATCGTCAACACCGCATCGACTATAGCGTAGTGGTATTGAACGACACCCGCGATCAGATTCAGGAGCGTGTTGGTAATACCGCAAACATAACCTTGTCTGATAACCAGCGAATTCGTGAATACAATATTCAATACGAAGAGCGTAAGTTATTTACCAACCAGGTTCGCGGAACGCACACATTCCCTGAGTTAGGGTTTTTAGGCTTTGACTGGAAATATTCACTTGGGCGCTCTTTACGTGATGCACCAGGTAATATGAATGCGTTGTTCCTGCTGGAAGATGACAATCTCGACGGTATTTATGACAAGGAAACAGAAAGCAGTTTGAGTAACTCTTTCACTGCGGCTCGTTATACTTTCCAGGAACTGCACGATCGCGTAGAAAACTATGGTTATAACTTCAATCTCCCTTACACCATAGACAAGTGGGAAATGGAGTTCAAAGCAGGCGGTAACTTCATGAGCAAGTTCCGTAATGCTGAAAACCGACGTTTCGACGTTAATACCCGTGCTTTTGAATCCAGTGACGACCTCGTGGGTTCTCAATTTGCTGATATCGTTAGTGACAGCGTACTGGATACTGCAACCTTTACTAATGTGCCCATTCTTCGGGATACAACAATTGCCGGTGATGATTACGCTGCTGCGCAAAAAGTAGATGCTTATTATTTTGAAGCTGATTTGTTCTTTGATAACAAATGGCGCATAAGCGGTGGTGTTCGTTACGAAGACTTCCGTCAGGCGGTTGTGCCTTTTGACCCTCGTACCAATCAGATTGATATCGCGGACGATGAAGACAGATTGCAACTAGCATTCCAGGAAGATGATTTATACCCTGCGTTGGCCCTGACTTATTTTATGGAAAACGATATGCAGCTCAGGTTTAGCTACGGTGAAACCGTAGTGCGCCCGGATTTGCGTGAAGTGTCTTCTGCGACTTATATCGATCCACTAACTGAGTTTCCTATAGGTGGTACGCCAGGTATTCGAACTACTGCTATTAAGAACTACGACGTTCGTTGGGAATGGTATCGCGAAGCGGGCAACAACCTGTCTGTAGGCTTGTTCTACAAAGATATGACCGACCCTATTGAATCAGTGCAGTCCCCTGCACAGGATGGTCCGCCATTGGTGCGCATTGCGAATGCTGAATCTGGTGAACTGTACGGTGTGGAAATAGAGTTTTTACAAGGTCTGGAAGTGTTCGGTGACGGCGTTTGGGACAACCTGTTCCTTTCCGGAAACGTGACCTTGTCTGACTCTGAAATTCAACTCGACTTCCAGAAAATCGTTGAGCAAACAGGCGTATCTGCAGCAATCACAAATACTGAACGCAGATTAACGGGTCACTCCAAGTATGTGGTTAACATGCAGTTAGGATATGATTCAGATAACGGCGAGCATTCAGCCTCTTTGGTCTACAACGTGTTTGGACCAAGGATCCTCATTCCTGGTATCGACTTCTTCGACGACAGTTTTGAGCAACCTTTCCACTCTCTGGACTTGGTCTATAAGTACTATCCTGATTTTAATACCACTGTCACATTAAAAGTTCAGAATATGCTTGATCAGGAAAAGAAAATTGAGTTTGAAGATACACTTCTTCGAAGCGAAACACGAGGCACAGCCTTTAGTTTATCGTATCGATACGATTTCTAAAAACTCTGAAAGAGCCGCTGATGCGGCTCTTTTTCCATTCTTTCCAGCACTATTTATGACAATGGAAATATGACAGTTATGTAATAAAACTGTCATGGAAACTTTCTATCCTACGCGCAGAATTTTTTATTGTCGGCACGTGCCGATTTCTTTTAACAGTAAGGTTTGAATGTATGAAGCTTTTCAACTCGTTGCTGCTGGCGAGTGCCCTGACGGCCACTTCCGCCATGGCACAAGACGATAATGTCTTGAAACCCGTTGTCGATGAGGCTGCAAAAATTAATGAAAGTGCGGCTAAGTCACAAGACAAAATTAACAACATCGCTGACCAAATCGATAACAAACTTCAGGCTTTTAAAACCTTGAATAAGGAAATCGAAGGTCTGGAAGTTTACAACAACCAGCTTCGCAAGCAGATTGCCAACCAGGAACAGGAAATGGCTGATCTGAACGCTTCAATTGATGAAGTTTCCGTTATCGAGCGCCAGATTACGCCTTTGATGATTCGCATGATTGACGGCCTGGAGCAGTTCGTTGCTTTGGATGTGCCTTTCTTGCCAGAAGAGCGCAGCAAGCGTATTGAAGATCTTAAATCTATGATGGACCGTGCTGACGTATCGCCTTCAGAGAAGTTTCGCCGCGTTATGGAAGCCTATCAGGTTGAAATGGATTACGGCCGCACAATGGAAGCTTACAGCGGTATTCACAAAATCGACGGTTCTGAGCGTGATGTTGAATTCTTGCGCTTGGGTCGTACAGCGCTGATTTACCAAACACGTGATGCAAGCAGTCAAGGTGTTTGGAACAAACAAACACGTCAGTGGGAAGAGCTGGACAGCAGTTATCGTACACAGATCACAAAAGGTCTGCGTATGGCCAAGAAACAATTGGCCCCAGACCTGTTAATGCTGCCTGTAGCGATCACGGACTAAGAGGTAAAGATCATGTTTAAACAAATTAAATGGCTCGCGGCAGGTCTGACCGCAGCAACATTGAGCTTCGGTGCAGTAGCAGAAAATGAGCGTGCACTGGATTTGGACGCACTGCTAAAGCAGCTTGAAGAAGGGCAGTTCGCTCAGTCTCAACAAAACAAACAACGCGAGCAGGACTTCATGGCCCAGCGCGCGCAGCAGGATCAAATCCTTGCTGATACACGCAAAAAGCGTGATCAAATGCTGGCGAACTCTGAATCCCTTGAAACGCAGTTTGAAGAAAACGAGTTTAAGCTGGCTGATTTAAATCAGGCGCTGGATACGCGATTGGGTTCTTTGAAAGAACTGTTTGGTGTACTTCAGCAGGTAGCTGGGGATACTAAGAGCAAGTTCCAAAACTCTGTTATTTCAGCGCAAATTCCAGGACGTTCAGAATTTCTCGACAACATGGCACAGGAAATGGGCAAGAGCTCTAAACTGGCTTCTATTGAGGAAATCGAGCGCGTATGGTTTGAGATTCAGCGTGAAATGACTGAGTCAGGCAAGGTTACTACCTTTGAGACTTCAGTCGTTGAAGCGGGTGGCCAGAAAGTCAATAAAGACGTAGTTCGAGTAGGTCCATTCGCGTTAGTTTCTGACGGCAAATACCTGGATTTCAACGGCATCACAGGCACGGTAGCTGAACTTATTCGCCAGCCTGCTGACCGCTACGGCAGCTCTGCTGCTGAGCTTCAAGCGTCAAATGGCGACCTCGTACAGTTCGGTATCGACCCTACGGGCGGTTCTATCCTCGGCCTCCTCGTTCAGGCGCCCGACTTAAAAGAGCGTGTAGAGCAAGGTGGTGAAGTGGGTTACATCATCCTAATTGTTGGTGCTATTGGCCTGTTGTTAGCCCTTGAGCGTCTGATTAGCCTGACCCTGATTAACGGCAAAGTGAACAAGCAGCTCAAGAGTAAGGAAATCAAAACTGACAACCCGCTTGGTCGCGTGTTGAAAGTGCGTGAAGATTACCCAAATGCAGATGTTGAGGCGTTAGAACTTCACCTGACTGAAGCGATTCTAGGCGAAGTACCAAAATTAGGTCGTAACCTGACTATCATCAAGATAATTTCAGTTGTTGCGCCTCTGATGGGTCTGTTGGGTACGGTAACCGGTATGATTAACACCTTCCAGGCAATTACCTTGTTTGGTACGGGTGACCCTAAACTGATGGCTGGTGGTATCTCAACCGCATTGGTAACTACGGTACTTGGTCTGGTTGTAGCAATTCCTATGACATTACTTTACGCCATGCTCAATACCCGTAGTAAGAATATCGTGTACGTACTGCAAGAGCAGGCGTCTGGTGTTATCGCAGAGCGCGCTGAGCGGGGCTAAGCCATGATCGCATTTCTCGAAGCCATACGTGATTTTACAGAGACAGGAGGCCAGGTACTCCTGGTCATCGGTCTACTGATATTTATCATGTGGTTACTTATTCTCGAGCGTGCGATGTACCTGCTGATCTGGCACAAAAACTTCAAAAAGCAGGCCGTGGCGAGCTGGAAAGCTCGTCAGGATCGCTCTTCCTGGTTTGCAGCGCAAATTCGACAGAAGACGATTTCTGGCCTGACTATACGGTTACAGGGGAGTATCCCCATCATTCAGGCGTTGGTGGCACTGTGTCCGCTACTTGGTCTGATGGGTACTGTAACCGGAATGATTGAAGTATTTGATGTAATGGCCATTTCAGGCTCGGGTAACGCCCGCTCTATGGCATCTGGTGTGTCGAAAGCCACCATCCCGACAATGGCGGGTATGGTTGGAGCATTGTCAGGGGTTTTTGCCTCTACCTGGTTAAACCGCATGGTTAAAACAGAACGCTCACACTTAGAAGACGCCTTAATTATTGATCGCAAAGGCTAGGCCTTTCTGTCAGGAATCCAATTATGAAGCAGCATTTTCAAAATCTGATAGACGAAGAAGAAGCAACAATTGATATGACGCCCATGCTGGACGTTGTTTTTATCATGCTTATCTTCTTCATTGTTACCGCCTCTTTCGTAAAAGAAGCGGGTATTGATGTTAATCGTCCTGAAGCGGCAACAGCGGTTAAGCAGGATAGAGCAAACATCCTTATCGCCATATCTGATACGGGTGAAATCTGGATTAACAAGCGTCGTGTTGATGTACGCGCGGTACAGGCGAACATCGAGCGACTGCATGCTGAGAATCCACAGGGCACTGTGGTTATTCAGGCAGACCAGAAAGCCACAACAGATACACTAATTAAAGTGATGGATGCCTCCCGTTCGGCAGGCGTATACGAAGTTTCAATCGCAGCACAAGAGCCATAAGCCATGCCACGATTTATCATCGCATTTGTCATTTCGCTGGCCATTACGCTGGGTCTGTTCTTCTTGATGCAATCCCTTATCAAGATGGGCGGAAGTGCGTTAACCGAGCCACCAAAAGGCAGTGTGCTTGACTTCGTAAGGGTTAAAAAAGAGGAAACGGTCGAGCAAAAAGACCGCAAACCTCGTAAGCCACCCCCGCCGAAGGAGCCGCCGCCTCAAATGAGTCAACCGCAAATGGACTCACCGTCTCCGGACGCGTCTGGTACCTCCATGAATTTTGGTGGTGACGTGGGCGCTGAAGTCGCACTGGATGGTGGTTTAGCTCTTGAATCGGGTGATGGAGAGTATCTGCCTATCGTTAAGGTTGCGCCGGTTTATCCCCGTCGAGCACTACAACGAGGCATAGAAGGTTTTGTTATTGTTGAATTTACAGTAACGAAATTAGGTACAGTCCGTGACCCTATCGTTGTGGAAGCTAACCCGCAAGGGATATTCGAGCAAGCAGCAATGGATGCCGCAATGAAGTTCAAATACAAGCCTCGGGTTGTCAATGGTGAAGCCACAGAAGTATCTGGCGTGCAGAACCGTATCACCTTCCAAATTGACGGATAAATAATATGAGTATGATATTATCTAAACGTTTGCTTAGTGCGGTTTCGCTTTCCGCTGCTTTATTGGTGCCCTGTTTATCTGTGACCTTAGTTTCGACCAGCGTGCAGGCCCAGGAAGTAAAAGCCAGCGATAAGAAAACCCGTAAGGTACCTACACTGCGTTCCAAGGTGTACGAGCAACTGGCTCGTGCCCAGGCAGCTGCCGATGAGGACAAGATTGACGAAGCAATCGAAATTCTCAGCGAAGTGGAAGACAAAAAGGACTCCATGAACAGCTACGAACGGGCCATGATGTATAACTTCTACGGCTTTATTTATTACAATGCCGAGCAGTACGACAAAGCGTTGGATTCCTTTGCCCAGGTAGTTGAACAGCAACCTATACCAGAGAAGTTTGAAATGACAACTCTGTTTAGTCTGGCGCAACTAAACCTTATGCAAGGTAATTACGACAAGAGTATTCAGTATCTCGAACGTTGGGAGTCGCTGAATCCAGGCCCTGTTCCTCCGAAAAATCTAATTTTGAAAGCGCAGGCTTATTATCAGAATAAAGATTACGAAAAAGCCGAGCCGTTTATTACCCAAGCCATTGCCGATCACGAAGCACAAGGCATGATCCCTGATGAAAACTGGTTGATTTTACAGCGGGCGATTTATTATGAGCTAAAGCAGCCGGAAAAGGTCAAAAACGTCCTGGTTAAGCTGGTTAAGCTGTTTGATGAACCCAAGTATTGGATCCAGCTTGCAGGTATGTACGGTGAGTTAGGTGAGGAACGCAAGCAATTAGCTATCATGGAGTCGGCTTATCAGCAAGGCTACATTGAGTCTGCGGCCGATATCTTTAACCTCGCTCAGCTTTACTATTACCACAAGGTACCTTACAAAGGCGCTTTGCTAATGGAACAAGCGATGGATCAAGGTGCACTGGAGAAAAATCTTCGAAACCTTCGCTTCCTGGGCCAAAGCTGGACGCTGGCGAAGGA
Source organism: Alteromonas sp. AWQ4_252 (assembly GCF_056158205.1). Lineage (NCBI taxonomy): Bacteria > Pseudomonadati > Pseudomonadota > Gammaproteobacteria > Alteromonadales > Alteromonadaceae > Alteromonas > Alteromonas sp. AWQ4_252. Next base: position 1,775,956 of record NZ_JBSWSV010000001.1, read on the forward strand.
ACAGGACAAAGCCATTCCTGTGATGCAGTCAGCAGCTGAACTGTCTGAAGACGGTGAACTGGATGCGCAACTTGCGCAAATCCTGCTCAATGCAGAGCGTTGGGATGACGCCATCACTGCTGCGGATAACGCAGTGCAGAAAGGCGATTTGAGAAACCCGGGCATTGTTTATCTTATCAAGGGCATGGCGCTTTATAATAAGAAGCAATATGCGCTGGCGCTCAACGAGTTAGCTGAAGCTGAAAAACATCAGAAGAGTAAGGCGATGGCACAGCAGTGGAAGCGTTTCGTTGAGACTGAAAAGACGCAATCAGAGCGCTTACAAGCTGATATTTAAAACGCGATCATGGTTGTATTGATTGAAAATTCAATACACTGCGACTTAAAAAAGCCGGTTCCTTGCAACCGGCTTTTTTGCGTTAAGAAAGTACGGTTACTTTACTATAAGCAGTCTGCCAACTATGCTGTCAGCAAGTACATTGGTAGCATCCGTATTCTTTTCATGGCGTAGGTATCGTCAATCATTCTGTGAAGAAGTCATTGTTGAGGTAAAGTTCTAATTCACGATGCTATGAGGCTTACTATTTACAATGGCTTGGTGAAAATATATTGCACTCGGGCCAGTTAACAAGGCAAAACATATGTCTGACCAAAGTAACATTAACGAAAATAGCTATAACCTGACGCCGGTTTTATACGATGTTCGCGGATTTTTTATTCTTACTCTTGCCTATCGTAATACACTGAATTCACAAGTGCGTTTCTTCGCTGAAAATCTTAAAGGCCGTCACCTTGAGTGTGCTATTGGTACAGGAACTTTCACAGAAATCTGTATGAAACACGCCCGTAAAAAACATCCTCAGCAGAATTTCTCCCTTGTTGGAGTCGATTACTCAAAAGCCTTAATGGGTGGTGCGAAAAAGAAACTCAAGGGTGCTGAACTTGCTATTGAAGATCTTCGGGACATGAGTTTCCCGGATGCCTCTTTCGATTCTGCTAACCTACCGAATGGTTATCACACCATTGCCGATATTGAAAAGGCGATGGTAGAGATTTGTCGCGTATTAAAACCTGGTGGTACCTTGTATATGAATGTGCTTTTGTATCCAGGTGAAGGCTTCATGAACAAGATAAGTAAGAAGGTGAATGATTACGGTCAGCGCACTGGTATTCTCAATCGACCCTACACCCGTGAGGAAGTCCTGGATAGCTTACCTGCTTTAGGATTGCGCCTTGATGAAGCCTATACTATTCAAAATTGCATATTTATTAAGACGACGAAACTATAGAGGCTAAGCGTCTTTTGTCTTGTGTCTCCTTGAATACCAAGTAGTAAAAGCCAGCCCACCAAATACGCCGGCAAGCATTTGAAGGCTCAGTCCAGTGGCGTTTCTTGCACCGGCGATAAGCGTAATGTTCATAATTGGGTACATGGCGAGTAGCATGGTGAGCATTGCGACGCTACCAGCAATGGGGACGAGATATGGACGGCGAGAAAATCGTTGAGTGAGGTTGGCAGTAACCAACAGTGCGATAAAAAGTGCCACTGCGATGGCCGACCCATAGGCTGGCAACAACCCCCACAGATCGTACACAGTTGTGAAGAGCCGATCTTCCAAAGCAATAACCACGTTGATTTTCGATAGTTCATGCAGCACCATCTGGGTATGAAACACACTGGCACATAGGTAGGTGCATGCCCAACAAAGCAAAAATGCCTGCCAGAATACTGCGTCACGGACAATTTTCATAAACAGCAATGGTTTGTTTATTTACTATTATCGCATCATTTCATGAGGTGCGTGATAACACAAGGTTTCCATGGGAGTGACAATGGGTAAAGTCAATAAAGCGTTTTACGTTGTGCTTGTCTGTTTGTGGAGTATTTTTAGTAGTCATGCGCAGGATATAAATTACGAAGTCACAAGCATATCGCCAGAACCCCTTAGAAAGCCGTGGGCATTGACATCTTTACCTGACGGGCGTTGGCTTATAACGGAGCGCGAAGGAAATGTGGTTGTGCTGGGTGGCAAAGAAGGGCTTTTGCGTTTGCCAGTCCCCCTGGATAATTTATATGTAGCCGGGCAGGGCGGCCTGCTGGATATTGCTCTGACTCAGGATTTTGCATTGTCGGGCAGAGTTTTACTCACGTTTTCTGAAGCTACGTCTCAGCGCAACCATCTTGCCGTTGCCAGCGCCCGATTTACCAACGATACATTGTCGGATGTAAGAGTTATTTTTCGCGTCGCACCGGATAAAGACACACCGGTACACTACGGTGGTCGGTTGGCAGTATTGGATGACGGTACCTGGTTAGTCACAGTGGGAGACGGTTTTGATTATCGTGAACACGCACAGAGGCTGGATAGCCAACTGGGGAAGGTATTGCGCTTGCGTGAAGATGGGGCTGCGCCTCAGGACAACCCTATTCCAACCGCACCGTACGTTTTCACACTTGGACATAGAAACCCACAAGGGTTGCTCGTAGACGAGAAAACCAAAAATATCTATTTGCACGAGCATGGTCCCGACGGCGGTGATGAAATTAATTTACTTGAGGCAGGGAGAAATTACGGGTGGCCAGTTGTCACACTGGGGTTGGATTATTCAGGTGCGCGAATTTCACCTTTTACTGAATATGAAGGTATGGCTGCTCCTCTTTTCAATTGGAGCCCATCAGTTGCGCCGTCTGCCATGATTCTGTATGAAAATAATGCTTTTGAAGCGTTAACGGGCACCTTACTGATAACAACCCTAAAAGCGAAATCCTTGATTAGTGTAAATATAAAGTCTTCAAAGCCCACCCAAACTGAACCATTTCCCACTATTCAAACGCGTTTAAGAGATATCGCTACTGATAAGCAGGGAAATATATATCTGTTATCAGACGGTGACGATGCAGCACTGTTACAGATAAAACCTAAATAAAAATCTGTCTACTGACCATGCAGTCTTTCTGTTACGCACCGACTTCCCCTCGAGTTCATCCATCGCTGTTTGAACTTCGATAAAATGAAAAGTTTTTGACAAAGCAGACGCTGATGCAAGAGCGAATAGCATTCCGACGTTGAATGTTGCCTGACTTGGCGTATAAACTAGCAGGCCGGGCTCCGTGAGGGGCCGGCTTTTTTTGTGCTGACAAGGAAGAGATAATGAAATTTGTCATGGTATTTAGAAATCTGCTATTGGTTTTTTGTGTGACGTTGGCTGCCTGTCAAACTGCAGCCCAGGAGGCTGTGGAGTTTGAATCTGCAACCATTGTCATCGCCGGTCAACCTTTGTCGGTGGCGTTTGCAAAAACACCTGAACAGCGAGCCCGTGGATTAATGTTTCAAAAGTCCATGTGCGAAGATTGCGGTATGTTGTTTCAATTTTTACCCGAACGGCAAGCCAGCATGTGGATGAAAAATACCTTCATACCTTTGGATGTGGCATTTATCGACAGAAATGGCGTGATAACAGATATAAAACCGATGACGCCCCACGATTTAACTTCTGTGGGGGCTTCTAAAGCGGTGATGTACGCGCTGGAAATGAACCAAGGGTGGTTTGCCGCGAATAACATTCGCGTGGGTGACCACATTAATGTCAAACTGTAACACGAAAACGTGTTGGGAAAACCGGAGTTAACCGTGACTATCTCTTTAAATATCGCCAAATTTGGCGGTACAAGCGTTGCTACCTATGAAGCTATGCAAAACTGTGCTCGTATTGTGGCAGGTAACGAAGCTACCCGTATCGTGGTGGTCAGTGCGCAGGCGGGTGTAACAAACCATCTGGTGAGTATTGCTCACACCGCCATGACAAGCGAACAAATCAAAGAGACCTGCCAGGCAATAATTGATATCGAACTGGCAGTACTAAATCAGCTAAAAGACAAAGCCAGCACAGGGTCGAAATTGGAGGATTTGTTTGAAGAGTTGCGGGGCCTGGCTAATCACGAAGAAATTCTGCATCGGGACGATCTTAAGGATCAGCTTCTCTCCATGGGCGAGCGCATGTCTTCACTATTGTTTTCTGCTGTACTGGCTGAGCAGGGCGTAGCGACTTTGAACTTTGATGTAAGAAAAGTACTGCGCACTGATAACGAGTTTGGCGAGGCTGTTCCACAGTTAGACGACATTGCTCAACTGTCTGAGCAACTTCTGCGCCCTGAGATGGCAAATGCTATTGTGGTAACTCAGGGGTTTGTTGGCGCAAATGAGGAAGGTAAAACAACCACATTAGGGCGCGGTGGCTCTGATTTCACTGCAGCGCTGTTAGCTGAGGCGTTAAACGCTGATACCTGTGAAATCTGGACCGATGTTACCGGGGTGTATACCACTGACCCTCGTATTGTTTCCGCGGCTTACCCACTACCAGAATTAAGCTTCGAAGAAGCCGCAGAAATGGCTACTTTCGGTGCTAAGGTACTTCACCCGGCAACTATGGAGCCGGCTCTGCGCAAAGACATTAAAGTATTCGTTGGGTCCAGCAAAGCCCCTGAAAAAGGCGGCACCTGGATAATGCGCGATTGCAAGGATGAACCCCCCTATCGTGCGATTACCCGCCGTAAAGAACAAGTGATGGTAACGGTGAAAACGCCTAAAATGATGTATGCACAGGGCTTCTTGCAACAGGTTTTTGGCATAATTGCCAAGCACAAACTCAGTGTTGATTTGGTCACCACTTCGGAAATTTCAGTGTCATTTACCTTGGACAACCCGGCAAATTCCGTTGCTTCCAGACTCAATAAAGAAACCATTGCAGAACTGGAAACCATCTGTGACGTAAAGGTGGAGAAAGGATTTGATTTGGTCACGGTAGTGGGTAATCACATGCAAACGGCGAAAGGTGTCTCCAGTAAGATATTTGCCGCGGTTCACGATTACAACCTGCGAATGATTTGCTTTGGTGCCAACCCGCACAATATGTCGTTTCTGGTCAATGAGCAGGACAGTAACGACATCGTGCAGAAACTGCATAAAGAATTGTTTGAATGACCAGGAGGAAAGGGGAGTGTTTTCCCCTTTTTTCACATGTCTGATTCACTCTCAATTCGTTCATACAGTAAACAAACCGTGGGGCATACCCATAACTTTCATCAACTGGTGTTGCCTTTAAGCGGTGTGATCAATATTAGTGCTGGCGAGATTAGCGGGAAAGTAGCACCTGGGGAATGTGTGGTGATCCGCGGCGGGACAGAACATCACTTTACCGCTGAAGAGCAGGCGAGGTTCGTTGTTGCTGATCTACATTCGTTACCGGACAATATATCGTCAGCAAGCGCCAGTGTTTTCAGGGTAAGCAAGCCCATGTCCGCCTTGTTGGAGTTTGTTGAATCCCAACTTGAATATCGTGTGAGCAAGCATGTTGAACTGTCAATGATGGATACCTTTATCGCTGTGCTGAGTGAGCAGCAACAGGGGCACAGTTTAGATCTTCGTATTCGCAATGTTATTGATTATATAGATAGCCGATTGGATCAGCCTCTTGATGTGTCTCAGTTGGCAAAGGTAGCTTGTATCAGCGCTACTCAGTTCAAAAAACTCTTTCGCGAGCAAATGGGCCAAACGCCTGCTCGCTACATTACCAAACTTAGAATGGAAAAAGCACGGGCACTGATCATCCATACTGATATGCCTCTACAGCATGTTGCAGAAGCTGTAGGCTATCAAGACTTCTCTGCTTTTAGCCGACGTTTCTCACAGTTTTTTGGTTTATCTCCATCTCGGTTATTACAGTAATCGTTCAGAGTTACTCCGTCTGAATACCGTAAATAAGCGTCTCTTCTGCAAAGTTTTACTCCTGCCTCATTATTATAATTATCAAAATTTATCATACTTTAACGAGCTTTATGTTTAATCAACAAGGCGTATTTGCATACATTTTAGCTATTACTGTTGCCAGTGTTTTATGGGGAACCACAGGCGCTGCGGCGAGTTTTGCTTCTGACGTGAGTCCGTTAGCTATTGGTGCCATTGCTACTGGTGGCGGTGGCTTTCTATTGTCTCTTAAAGCACTACGGCACTTGTATAAACAGTGGTCTTCGCTACTACAACACAAACATCTGGTGGTATACGGCGGTTTGTGCGTGGCCGTGTATCCACTGGCATTTTATTCATCCATGCGTTTAGCTGGTGTGGCCATTGGAACCGTGGTGTCTATTGCCAGCGCGCCTTTATTTGCGGTGTTGTTAGAAAAGCAATTTAATAATAAACCTGTAACAGGGAAGTGGATGCTGAGTTTCTTGTTGGGGTTTATCGGTATTCTTTGTCTTACACTGGCAAAACCTCATAACATCAGTACAGCATCACTCGGGTTTGAGCGGGAGTGGGGGATCATTCTCGGTTTGGTTGCCGGATTAACCTACGCAGCTTATTCATGGACGGGCAAAGCGATGATCGTTCGTGGGATTAATGCCAGTGCTGCCATGGCAGTGCAATTTGGTGTGGCATCGGCATTATTGTTGCCTTCTTTGTATTTTACGGGTGAAAATCTGCTTGCCAGTGAAATCAATGTTACCGTGGCACTATACATGGTGTTTATCCCCATGTTCCTGGGCTATGTGTTGTTTGGCTTTGGGTTACAAAGAATTGATGCTAGTGTCGCTACGTTAATCACTCTGTTGGAACCTGTGGTCGCCACTTTACTCGGTGTTTGGCTATTATCTGAGCGCTTTTCTTTTACTGGCTGGTTGGGAATTCTGCTAATCGCATTTTGCATCGTTGTACAGTTAGTTAAGCCCAGCCATAAAAAACGGTTAGCAGTGAAGGAGTAGGCAGGTTCTAGCGGGGTTGTGCGCCATCATACAGATGATGGCGCATTTAAATAATTATACTTTAAACTGGCGGATAGAGTGTTGAAGCTCTTCAGCAAGGCGAGCTACTTCAGTACTTGACTCAGACGTTTGTTGTGCACCTACACTAGTCTCTTCTGCAATACCCACAATAGTCTCAAGTTTCTCACTGATTTCCTGAGATACGTTGTTTTGCTCTCGAGCAGATTGCTCAATTTGGGTACTTACGTCATAGGCCTTGCGTACGGCTTCTGAAATTACGTCAAGGGCCTTGGTTGCGTTGTCCGTTTGTTCTACACAAACCGCAGTCTGCTCTTTACCCTGATTCATTACCGATACAGCTTTTTCCGCGCCAGCCTGGAGCACTTCAATCATAGCATTAATCTCTTGGGTAGATTGCTGGGTACGGGAAGCAAGGGTTCTCACCTCATCTGCAACTACCGCGAAACCACGGCCTTGTTCACCCGCCCGAGCAGCCTCGATAGCAGCATTCAAGGCGAGTAGATTGGTTTGATCGGCAACACCGCGAATAACGTCCAGGATCCCGCCGATACTCGCGCTGTCCTGGTGCAGCTTGTTGATAACGTCTGCAGCTTGCTGAACATCTTGCGCAAGGACTTCAATGGTCTTTTTATTTTCCATTGAAATAACCCGTACTTTTTCTGCTTCTGTGTCGGCGTTTTTAATTTCGTTAAGCGTATCCTCAGCACTCTGAGAAACCAATTGAGAGGTACTATGCATTTCTGTAGTTGCTGTTGCTACCTGTGCAATTTGTGACTTCTGGTTTTGAATTGAATGCGTTGTCTGCGTGGTTACCGTGGAGGTTTGCTCAGAAGCTGCAGCCAACTGTTCTGCCCGATTATTGATACCCGCAATCAGGTTTTTAAGATTGGCGATTAATTTATTACAGTTGTCTGCAAGTTGACCAAACTCGTCTTCCGTAGAAATGTTCAGTGTTTGGGTTAGATCGCCAGATGAAGCAACGGTAAGTAATTCGTTAACTCTGTTCAGCGGGCGTGTAATAGCCATTACAGTCCAGTAGCCTATGCCAATTGCAGCCACTAAAGACGCAATGGCGACAACAATAACAATAGTATTACCGGAGGTTACTTTTGATGAAACCTGCTCGTCAATTTCCTGGGCTTTTCGATCAGCCAGTACGAGCAGACTTTCCAGTTCCTGGATCCCTTGTTGTCCGTTTTCGTCTGAACGGGCCAAGGCCTGTTCCGCAGCACTGCGATAATCAAGTCGAGCTTTTTGAAGCTGTAATACGCCATCACTACCCGTCACAGCATCTAAGGCATCGTTAACTAAAGAGACTATTTCGTCCAGTGTACCTGTTGTGTCGTTGCCTGCAGCTGCACCTTGCATTGAATTCATCAACTCGCGGACATTGCCAACAATCAGCTCTACTTCGTTACCGATAACCTGTGCTCTCACCTGAGTTTGTGTCTTTCTGTACTCGGTGGTGACAGTAATGAGAGACATGAGTGCAGTTTCTAGTTTGTTGCCAATCTCGGCTGCATTCTGCAAAGCGTTGCTAGCGGCAACTTCGTCAGATTCTGAAAAGTCGAGTAGATAAGTAGACGCGTCGTCGGCGTTATCTTCGAGGTCGCCTACACGATCGTCGATGGCATTGCGCATTTCCATAGATTGCTTGTGATTAGCGTACATGGCTTCGACATTGGTGACGTATTCTTCATAAGCACGCTGGGTTTTTTCCAAGCTTTCACTCATGGCGTTGTCGTCTGCCAGTACGTTTTCAAGTTTGCGCAATTCCGTTTCGAATTGGGTCTTACTAGTGGTAAAAGTGTCGTATTTTGCGTCAAGATCAGTGAGGCTGTCTTCGATATAGGCTTCAAATGTGACTCTGCCCATGTTAAGAAAGCTCGCTTTCAATGCGTTACTACTACTTAACGTTGGTACCGCAACGCGGTTAACTTCATCTACCCCTGCACCCACAGAGTTAAGATTGACCAATGATGAGACGCTGATAATTATCAATAGTAAACTTATGGTTATAAACCCACCGATAATCCGCATTGCTACCGTGATTTTCATCCGAACTCCTGAAGCACTATGCTGTTTTTATAATTTTTAGCATTCCCATTCACTTTTTCAAACGCGATTGCTACTCAAAACGTTAATTGTTGACCAATTTTTATCGACCAGCAAGGACGATTCTTTAGACTTAAGTATATTGGTTGTGATGATTCTACCCATAAAGAGACTCAAATCGCTATAGCAAATAGCCTTAAGGGCGTATTTTACCGCATGGATATGTATTTATCGTGATACCTGTATTAAAGAATTGGATTCTTTATGAAACGCGGTCATTTTGTTTCCCCATACATAACCGGTATCTAAACCGACAAAGCGGTTGGTGTGAGTTTCGCCGTCGAGTGCAGCCCAATGTCCGAATAAAACTTTGTCTTTGGGCTTAAGTTTTGCGTTAGGGAACTGAAACCAGGGCTGGATATGAGCCGGTGCATCGTCGGGATGATGCTTTGTGGCAAACTCCAAAGATGCATCGGATTTTAAAAAACGCATGCGGGTACAGGCGTTAATAATGAAACGTAGTCTGGGAATGCCTTGAAGGGTATCAGACCATGTTGTGGGTGTGTTTTTGTACATTTGAAGTAATAGAGTGCGCCAGTCCGGGCCGCTAAGATGCGCCGCAACCTCTTCACTGTAACCCAACAATTCTGATATGGACCACGACGGGTACAAACCTGCGTGAACAACCACCGTGTGGGTATCGATAGCCAGTGCGAGTGGGAACTGGCGCAACCAATCAACATAATCGGGCAACTGCTTGTCTGACAAAAGGTTAGTAAGACGATCCCCTTTCTTTGCCGGCTTTATATCCTGAGTGACAGCAAGCAAGTGTAAATCGTGATTCCCCAAGACAGTGCTAAAGCGGGAACCCAAACCCAGGAGATACTTTAGGGTTGCCAGGGAGTCTTCACCCCTGGCAACTAAGTCACCAACGGCAATAAGCCTATCTTTACGTTCGTCAAATTGTACTTTTTCAAGGAGATCCATTAACCCGCTGTAGCAGCCTTGGATATCCCCCACGATAAACGTATTGGATTTCGCCATAGATACCTCGAAACCAGTGGTTTAAGCTTAAGCTGCGTTAACGTTAGTTAATTGCGTTCGGCACGCGAAGACTAAAAATATCGATGGGTACACGGAAGCGAGTACCGTTTTGGTTTTCCATTTCATAATAGCCTTGCATACTTCCTACTGGCGTGTCCAGCAGCGCGCCGCTAGTGTATTGGTACTCGTCTTCAGGAGCAATCATGGGTTGTTTACCCAGCACGCCTTCCCCTTTCACTTCTGTATTTTTTCCATTCCCGTCGGTAATTAACCAGTAGCGCTGAAGTAGTTGTACGGGCTGATTGCTGTGGTTGCGAATGGTGACCTGGTAAGCAAATGCAAACTTGTCTTTGTCGGTCGCGGGGTGATCAGGCAAGTGGCGGGTGGAAACTGCAATAAGAATGTCGGGTGCACTTGTCATATTAATGTGCTCCGTCCCTTTCAAATACACAATTAGCCACGGCGGCAAAATCTGCCAGAGACAGGGTTTCCGCTCGCGCTGTCGGGCTTAATCCAAGGGCGACTAACTCATTTTCATTTACCCACTCAGATAAGCTGTTACGGATGGTTTTACGGCGCTGATTAAATGCCGCAGCACACACTTTTTCCAATAGTTTAACTGATGACACCGCTACAGGCGGTTGCGCATGTGGAATTAATTTAACCACCGCTGAATCGACTTTCGGAGGTGGCTTAAATGCTCCTGGTGGAACATGTAGTACCGGTACCACAGCACAATAATATTGTGCCATCACAGATAAGCGGCCGTAACTTTTTGAGCCCGGACCTGCAGCAAGCCTATTAACCACTTCTTTTTGCAACATAAAGTGCATGTCACGAACAAGGTTTGCGAAGCTGAACAGGTGAAACATCAGCGGCGTCGAAATGTTATACGGCAAGTTACCGAAAACTCTGAGTTTTGCAGTTTCGCCAGACTGTTCGGGTAGTAAACTGCTGAAGTCGAATTTCAGGGCGTCCTGCTCAATTACCGTGAGCTTCTTGCCGTGAAAAGGGTGGTGACGCAAGCGCTCTGCCAGATCTCTGTCCAATTCAACCACGGTGAGTTTATTAACCTGCTCGCACACTGGGTCAGTTAACGCGCCCAGGCCAGGCCCAATTTCTACCAGGTTCTCACCATCCTGTGGGTTTATTGCGCTTACGATGTTGCTAATAACGTAGTCATCGTGAAGGAAGTTCTGCCCAAACCGCTTTCGTGCAGTATGGCCTAAATGTGTTTTACTCATTGCTGTTTATTCGCTAACTCGATGGCTTTTTCCAATGCCTTTCTAAAACTGCCGGCGTCGGCTTGACCAGTTCCGGCCAGGTCACATGCGGTACCGTGGTCAACTGATGTTCTGATAAAGGGCAGACCCAGGGTAATGTTAACTGAGGCACCAAAGCCCTTGTATTTTAGTACCGGCAATCCCTGATCGTGATACATGGCTAGGACAACGTCAGCATCGTCGAGGTATTTGGGTTGGAAAATAGTGTCGGCAGGCAGGGGACCGATGATATCCAGTCCTTCGGCTCTGAGTTCTTCCAGCGCCGGAATAATGGTTATCAATTCTTCAGTGCCTAAATGCCCGCCCTCACCGGCATGAGGATTTAACCCGCAGACATAAATGCGTGGCTTTTTAATACCGAACTTAAGGGTCAGGTCTGTATTAATAATATGGATAACTTTGTACAGGCGATCCCGGGTTATTGCCTTAGACACGTACTCAAGGGGAATATGTGTAGTAGCCAGCGCAACGTTAAGCCCCTCAGTCGCCAGCAACATTACCACGTCTATGGTATTTGACTGATAGGCAAAGTACTCGGTGTGCCCACTAAAAGAAACGCCAGCTTTATTAATAATGCTTTTGTTAACAGGCCCGGTAACCACAGCGTCGAAGTCCTCGTCCATATTTGCCTGACAGGCCTGACGCAGTGTTTCTACCACATAGTGGCCATTGTCGCTGTCGAGTTCTCCGGGGATGACTTTCACCGCAGCGTCAATTTGCTGAATAAACAATGAGCCAGGAGGAAGAATGTCGGTGTTATCGCTATCGAAATCGACAAGATTTATTGGTAAACCGAGTTGCCCGGCTCTGTCTTCCAACATAGCCTTGTCACAGAATACCACCAGTTGTGCCTGCCACGTTTCCTGTGCAAGTGCCAGAATAAGATCGGGTCCTATTCCAGCCGGCTCACCTGGTGTCACTGCTATGCGTATAGGTTTCATGATGTGGGCTCGCGTTGCTTATTCCAGTACTTCGATATAAGCAGAATCACGCATTTCACGCAACCATGCTTCCGATTCTTCTTTGAACTTCCGGTTATACAAAAGTTGTGACGCTCTGTCTTCTTTGCGCTTTTCTGTTGCATCGTCAAAGCGGCGTTCCATTAACTGCATCAAGTGCCAGCCGTGAACCGTTCGAACTGGCTGGCTATACTCACCAGGCTCCAACTGTGCAAGGGTGTCGCGGAACTCAGGCACGTAGATGGTGGGGTCGGCCCAACCCAACTCACCACCTTTAAGAGCAGAACCTGGATCTTCTGAATATTCTTTAGCTAATTCCGCAAAATCAGCATCGCCATCAATGAGTTGCTGACGGAATTCAAGTAACATGGACTTTGCTTTTTCGTCACTTAATATGATTGATGGCTTAATGAGTATATGGCGAGAGTTCACTTCTTCTATGGTAACTTTTTCGATACCCCGGGTGTCTTTGATCTTCAGGATGTGAAAACCTGCGCCACTGCGAATAGGGCCAATTAGCGCGCCATTTTCCTTACCCTGTACCGCTTCTGCAAACAGGGTAGGCATAGAGTTTATATTCAGCCAGCCTAAATCACCGCCTTCGAGGGCATTCGTACCTGAAGATGAAGTGATGGCGATCTTGGTGAAGTCAGCACCGCCCTCAAGTATTTCGATTACCTTGTCAGCGCGGTTGCGGGCACTGGTAACGTCTTCATCTGTCGGGTCAGAGGGCAAACCAATAAGAATATGGCCAAGGTTATATTCGGCTTGCTCTGCACCTTGCTGGTCCATCAGTTTTACCAAACCTTCTATTTCCTGTTGAGTGATGTACACCCGTCTGCGCACATTTGCCCGGCGCACTTCACCCACAATCAATTCTTCTCTGACGTTTTCCCGATAATCGTCGTAGGACATGCCTTCTCGCTGTAACTCTGCACGTAAATCATCGACAGTAGCACCTTGTTGTTGTGCAATATTGGTGATTGTTTGTTCGAGTTGCGGATCACTCACCTGTACACCCATACGTTCAGCCATCTGCATTTGCAGACTCTTAATAATGAGACGTTCGATGGCTTGAGTCCGCAGTACCCGGTCTGAAGGCAGCGCCTGTCCCTGGGCTTCGGCGTTGCGTTTCACTTCTTCAATAAGTTTTTCTATTTCGCTTTCAAGAACAACGCCCTGGTCAACGATGACCGCTGTGCGGTCTAAAGATACAGTTTGTGCCATGCTCATAAATGAGAAAAGGGCACTGATGTAAATCGCGCGGATAATGAACTTCATAATCACTCTTTTTATAGGTTTACTGTTTGCAGACCAGCATTTTCATTAATGCCAGGCGCGTTAATTTAAACTATATGGCTGCCGGTAGCCAAACAATCCGTTTGTCAGCATATTCTGACTGGTTGATGAAGACCCCATCCCCTTAAAGATAAAGTTCATGGAGATCCCGGAATCAAACTCGTCTAAAGACTGTGCGCCATCTGCTGTAAAACGGTTGCTGATTTGTCTTTGGGCAACAATTTGGATTGCCCAGCAACACGACTCGTACTGCACGCCAACATAGTTTTCAACACTGCGGTCTCGGTCTAAATCACGGTAGGTTCTCCCTACCAGTTGCCAGCGTTCTGACAGCGGCCAACTGGCCGATATTCCTACTTGGTCAATGGTTTCACCAGATAGTTCCCGAACGTATCGATGGGTTAATTGCATCAGCTTGCTACTGCTTCTGCGATATTCGAAGGTCGTACTGCTGCGTTCAACTTTATCTGTTGACGTGGCCAGCTGAACATCATTGTGCAATGTCCAGTTTTCATTAAACCGCCAGTCGAGTTCCACCGCCAGTAAGGAACGATCGTCTTCTCTCACATTACTGATTACCCGGCTGTCATCCAGGTAAAATATCTGACCTATACTAAATACAAATTGTTCCCGGTTTGCCTCGTCTAAAAATCGACTGGTTAATGCCACGGTAAGCTGATTATTATCAGTAATCCGATCAAGGCCTGTGAAATCCCTGTCTCTGAACAAACCTTCAACGTCAGTTAACCACAGTGTGGTATCGTATAACCCAATGTCAGATTGATCTTCATAGGTTGTATAAAGGTACTGCATTCTCGGCTCGAGGGTCATAGACATGTCGTCGTTAAACCAGCTTTGATCCTTTTCGAAGTACAATGCGCCGTAAAGCTTCGCCTGCCCCAAGGTGCGATTTACTTTTTCAGACAGAGTCGTCCCTTCAATATTGTCCTGACGATAATAGGTGTTTAGTGCACTAAACTCTGCGGTAAATTCGCCCCAGTGTCGCTGATAGGGGATGGCTATTGTAGGCTCAGCATGAAAACGCATGGCGGTGGGCGCATCTGATGAAGCACTGTCGAACCATGCCAACTCAGAATTTAGACGAAACTCGAGCAATTCGGCCAAAGGGTAGGTGACATTTAGTTTCGCTTCAGGCAGAGCACGGTACACATCGGTATAGTCACCAATAATTTCAAAATCACGGGCATGTAAAGAAAACAACACGTTGTCTGATGCATAGCTAATACTGGCTGAACGCTGTAAGTGGGTGTCTGCGCGGTTATAGAAATCTGAGCTTAAATCAACAATGTAATTATCATCGCTAATACCATTTAAATTTACTGCCGTGCTCCAGTTCTGGTTAATTTGGCCTTGATGGTAAAGCCGGTAAAAATACCGATCTGGCCCGGTAGAAATGTCATTATCTTTTGCTAAATATTCTACATTAACCTGACTGTAACTGCTTTGAGAAAGATGACGAAACTCTGTCTTTAATTGTAGGCCCCGGCTTGTCATTAAGCGAGGGGACAGGGTCATATCGTAATTAGGCGCCATATTCCAATAAAAAGGTTGCTCGTAATCGATGCCAGTATTGGACGAGTTCGAAATGAGCGGGAATAAAAAACCTGTTTGGCGCTGATTGGTAAGCGGAAAAGCGAAGTAAGGTAAGTAAAATACCGGAACATCACCGAGGTAAAACCGCGTGTGTTTAGCTTCTCCCCAGGCTTTACCTCTTCTTACACTTATTTCTGAGGCGTGAATCATCCATTCTTCTTCACCTTCAGGACACGTTGTGAAGCTCACATCTTTGAGCACGAGACCATCCTGACGGTTTACCGCGATGGTATTGGCATCACCCCGACCAAGAGAGCCGTTCAAATGATAAACTGTGTTGGCCATGGTCAGGCTTTCACCCGCAGAGTCTATATCCACGGTATCTGAGGATACCCGAACCTGTTTGTCCTGATATTCCACGTCGCCTTTGGCAAAGAGCTGCTGGCCATTATCATTAATTTGCGCTTGATCAGCACGAATCGTGGCAGCATCCGAGGTAATATCCACGTTGCCCGAAAACAGTGCGACTTCCCGTTCTATTATTTCGGCCCTGTTGGCTTCTACACGTACTTCTCCTGCAGGCATGAGTTTATCACTGGAAAATGCCACAGGTGATACGGGGCATAAACCCGGTACAGTTGAACTATCGGGGTTTTTAGGTTGATTTTGTTGAGCCACAACAGCACCGCTGCAAAGGGCAGCTAATAGAATGGAGGCACAGGTTTTATTCATGTATAGACGGTTGGCCTGTTTCTGTCGTCACATCGCGGGTTGCACAGTGTATTGAGTAAGCGATGCGAAGGTGTCCCGAGTTAAGGCATTCCCCACGCCAAGCAGGGGATTGCCAGATAAAAGAGGTAATTCTAAGCACTTCTGCGCTAAGAACCAACCGTCAACGCCAAAAAAAAGACAAAGTTTTGCCTTAGTGTGACATCATAAGTGAAAACCAGCCCTTTAAACTACGTCTTTAGATGCCATATATCACGGATTACTGTAGGGTAAAAATTCTCCCGGGTTTGCGATTAATGCCTCAGGGGATGTGAGGCGTAAGCCAAATAGTCAGAAATAAACAGGAGTATGGCGATGTTATTTTGGGGAAAGATCCTCGGGTTCATTTTTGGGTTTATGTTTCTGAAAATACCTGGCGCTATTTTGGGACTGATAGTCGGTCACTTCTTTGATAAAGCATACAGCCAGGATTTTAATCAGCTCGGCGGGTTCGGCCGTTTTTTTACCGACCAGTCTGGCGTTAAGCAGCAGGCCGTTTTTTTTCATGCGTTGTTTTCCTCTCTCGGTCACCTTGCTAAGTCTGACGGCCAGGTAACAGAACGGGAGATAAAAATTGCTACCTTGCTGATGGATGACATGCAATTAGGTGGTGATGCGCGCAGTGAAGCACAGCAAGCGTTCAGGGAAGGTAAATCAACGGATTTCCCGTTGGCGGATACGTTGCGAGGATTAGTAGAATCGTGTCATGGACGCAGGGATATCCTGCAGATGTTTCTCGAAATTCTCATTCAGGCCGCATTTGCTGACGGCACCTTGTCTACACCTGAATACAAGGTGTTAGAAAAAGTTGCACGGGCCTTGGGTTTTAAACGTCAGGACTTAGATTTTCTTATCTCTGCTTATGAAGCCGAAATTCGCTTCAGACAACGGGGCGGTGCTCGCGGGCAGCAATATCAGCAGCGCAGTCAAACCTACAGCGAAACTCAAACCCTTGAAGATGCATATCGCATCTTAGGGGTGACGGCGTCGGATGATGAAAAAGCTATTAAACGGGCATACCGCAAGAGAATGTCGGAACATCACCCCGACAAGCTCGCCTCAAAAGGTTTGCCAAAACAGGCTATGGAAATTGCCAAGGGCAAGGCGCAGGACATTCAGGCCGCCTACGAACTAATAAAAGAAAAGCGCGGTTTCTAATGGCGAGAAAGGAACCGCTTTCTGTTCCCAACGCATCTGTTATTGATGAGTTTATCGATATGCTTTGGCTGGAGAAGGGACTCAGTGAACACACCCAGCAGAGCTATCGCACCGACCTGACAAAAATGGCGCTTTTTTTTCAGAGTCAGGGTACTCGTGATTGTCGAATGCTAACTACAGAGTCATTACAAAGCTATTTACACGAGCGTCACAAGCAAGGCCTTTCAGCCCGAAGCACCCAGCGTGCAATGTCTGCAATGCGGGCTTTTTACTTATTTTTGATAAACCGTCAGGTACGCACCGACAACCCTGTAACTCAACTTGGCAACCCGAAAATTCCTAAGGCGTTGCCCTCGTCTCTGAGTGAAAAACAGGTGGAAGACCTGCTGGCAGCGCCCGATGATGAGGACCCTGTAGAATGTCGTGATCGCTGCATGCTCGAAGTACTTTACGCCACAGGGCTACGAGTCACTGAACTTATAAGTTTGCGTCTGGATCAGGTGAGCTTACAGCAAGGTGTAGTGCGGGTTACCGGAAAGGGAAATAAAGATCGCTTAGTGCCTCTGGGCGAAGATGCTATGGATTGGATAACCACTTATATGAAGGTCGCGCGGCCTGCTTTGCTAAAACACCAGACAGATGTGCTCTTTGTAAGTTTACGGGGCGTGCAAATGACGCGACAGACCTTTTGGCATCGAATTAAAATCTACGCCCAGCGGGCGGGCATTGAACAGCATCTGTCACCTCATACTTTGCGTCACGCCTTTGCTACCCACTTATTAAATCACGGCGCGGATTTACGAGTGGTGCAAATGTTGTTGGGCCACAGTGATTTGTCGACCACCCAGATTTACACCCATGTTGCCACCGAGCGGCTTCAAAACCTCATCCACACTCACCATCCCCGTGGATAGTTTTATATGTGTCGATGAACCCGAGGTGAGGGCGTATCAGTGACGTTTCTGGCAATTATTATTGTGGTATTATGGCGTTATTGTTATTTTTTGCCCATTGCACCGGTCTTGTAGTTTTCTGATTGAATATCCGGTGAAGCGAGGAGTTACCGTGGAAAAAGTTCGTTATGCCGTGCTAATAGCACTGGGTCTTGTATTGTCTGTAGGCTGCACGGCTGAAACTGTCGAAGAGTCTTCCTCTGTGGGAGCGTCAAAAGAGTCAGCAACGCTAAGCCCATCAGAAAACCAGGCGACAATTGTATCAAGAGTAAAATCCATCGTGGGCGTCGAGCCAGATACCATAGCCAACGCACCTCTTAAGGGCATAGTAGAAGTTACCGCTGCAAATCAGGTTTTCTATTTGTCTGAAGATGCAAACTACATGTTGTTTGGCCATATTTACGACCTCAATGCCGGTATGAAAGACCTCACCGAGGTTGCCTTAGGCAAAGTCAGGCTTGACGCCATTGCCCCTTTTCAGGATGACGCAATTGAATTTAAAGCCGACGACGAACAACATGTCATTACTGTATTTACCGATTACACCTGTGGTTATTGTAAAACGCTTCACCGAGATGTGGACGAATTAAACGACGCAGGCATTACAGTGCGTTACCTTGCATGGCCACGGGCTGGATTGGGGACGGAAAATTACGAGAACATGGTGTCAATCTGGTGTGCAGCAGATCCCAAATCTGCATTGACCAGAGCCAAATCCATTGCTAACCCAACCTTTGGTGGAGAACGTTGTGCAAATACAGTTGCGGAACAATTCACTGCCGGTCGAGACCTGGGGGTGCGCGGTACACCTGCCATCATATACGATAATGGAAAACTGGTGCCGGGTTACAAACCTGCTAAAGTACTCATTCAGGATATTTTTGAATCTGAATAACCATGTCATTACCTATAGTCAGACGAGCACTTGGTGAGGAAAACCGGCTGAGTGCTGAATTACATCCTGTATTGGACAGGGTTTATCGTGGTCGGGATATTTCTGACATTAACGAGTTAAACACCACGGCAAAAGCCTTATTGCATTACGAGCAATTGCAGGACATTCACAAAGCAACGACACTTCTTGTCGCAGGGCTGTACCAGCAGAAAAAAATTACAATTGTCGGTGATTTCGATGCCGATGGAGCCACTTCTACTGCAGTATGCATGCTGGCGTTGAAACAAATGGGTTTCGAACGCGTCAGCTATCTGGTACC
The DNA here is from genome assembly GCF_056158205.1 of Alteromonas sp. AWQ4_252. NCBI lineage: Bacteria > Pseudomonadati > Pseudomonadota > Gammaproteobacteria > Alteromonadales > Alteromonadaceae > Alteromonas > Alteromonas sp. AWQ4_252. Next base: position 1,795,024 of record NZ_JBSWSV010000001.1, read on the forward strand.
GAATCGGTTTGATTTTGGTTATGGGCTGAGTAAGCAAATTGTTGATATTGCGTCTGAAGAGGGCGCAGAAATTATTGTTACCGTTGACAACGGGATCGCCTGTTACGATGGCGTAGCGCATGCGAAAGCGCTGGGAATAAGTGTTATTGTCACCGACCATCATTTGCCCGGCCAATCATTGCCAGACGCTGACGCTATTGTGAACCCCAATCGAACTGATTGCGGATTTCCTTCTAAAAGTATCGCTGGCGTTGGCGTAGCGTTTTATCTCATGTTGGCACTGCGGGCAAGATTGCAGGAAAACGGCTGGTTCAACACTACTCGTCCTGCTCCGAATTTAGCCAATTTACTGGATATTGTAGCGGTGGGAACCGTGGCTGATGTAGTCGGTCTGGACAAAAATAACCGGGTACTGGTTTATCAAGGTCTTCAGAGAATACGCAGTGGCAAGTGCCGACCGGGTATTAAAGCATTGTTTGAGGTAGCTAACAGAAATAAACCCCTGGCTTATTTAACCGCAACTGATCTCGGCTTTGTCATCGGACCAAGACTGAACGCGGCTGGGCGGCTTGAGGATATGGCCCTGGGCATTGAATGTCTGTTGTGTGATGACCCGATGCAAGCCAGACATATGGCCAGTGAACTCGATAGACTAAACCTTCAGCGCAGGGCAATTGAAAACGAAATGAAGGAAGAGGCAGAAGCTGCCTTAGCTTCTATTGACGTGGAAGGCAATCTTCCCCCCGCGCTGGTAGTATATCAACCCCATTTTCACCAGGGTGTGGTGGGAATTGTAGCTGGACGATTAAAAGAGAAATATCACCGACCGGTAATTGTTTTCGCCAACCAAAGTGAGACAGAAATAAAAGGCTCTGCCCGTTCAATACCGGGGTTACATATTCGCGATATCCTCGACGAAGTCAATACGGCATGGCCTGGTGTAATAGACAAGTTCGGTGGCCATGCTATGGCAGCAGGCCTGAGTTTGTCGCTGGAAGCGCTTCCCGCCTTTGAAGCGGCATTGCATAAAATAACGCAAAAACACCTGAGTGATCTTGATGGTGATAAAGTGATTTTATCCGATGGGGAGTTGTCTGCGGATGAACTCGAGCTCGAACTAGCCCACACCTTGCGTCAGGCTGGTCCTTTTGGGCAGGGCTTCGAAGCGCCTCTGTTCGATGGCATTATGGACCTTGTTGACCAAAGAATGGTGGGCGAAAACAAAAATCACCTCAAGCTTGTACTTCGAAAAAGCAATGGCGAAGAAGTGGATGGAATTGCGTTTAACGTAGATACTTCAGTTTGGCCAAGTGGGACTTGCCGACGAGTACATGTTGCATATCAGCTCGATATTAATACGTTCAGAGGTCGTGAGTCGCTTCAATTATTGATAGAAGAGATTGAACCCGTTGAGTGAAGGTAGGGAATTAACACAAAAACATCCGTCACTTACCCATAGTGAACAGTGTAAAGTTGTATCACATGTACAGCGAGAAGAAGGCGAATGGGTAAGGCATACGCTAATGATAGAAAATGTGGATGTTCCTTTCGTGTTTCGCCGTAAACAGGTTTACCAATCTCTCAAAGGGGCGCGGGTTAATTTAACGTATTACCCTCAGCAGACGTTAGTGGGCGGCCTAGAATTTGAATTTATGAAAGTCGTTCGCATAAAGCGAAGCTAAGGCCCGGTCAAATGGACAGTTGGTTACGGGGGTATGTACTGCATCGAAGAGCGTATCGGGAAACCTCCTATATCGTCGATTTGTTTTCCTTTGAATCTGGCAGAGTGAGCGCAGTTGCCAAGGGTATTCGCAACAGTAAGTCAGACAGAAAAAGTCTTCTTCAACCCTTCCGCCCACTGCGGTTTCAGTTGACGGGCAAAACAGATTTAAAAAATTTGAAATTGCTGGAAAGCGACGGTAATGCAGTACAATTGCAGGGAAGAGCGCTGTTTTGTGCAATGTATCTTAACGAAGTCATTAATCGCTTATTGCCCCAGGGTCTTCCAAGTGAATGGATGTTCGAACGTTATCAACAGGCCCTTGACAGTCTTGAGTGTTCAGCGGATCTCGAATTAACATTACGGGAGTTTGAGTTTTCCCTTTTGGAAGAAATGGGTATGCTGGCAGACTGGTTTTCTGATGGCTCATCCGGGGAGCCAGTGCAGAGCGGTGCCTGGTATGTGTACTCGCCTGAACAAGGTTATGTAATAAGTAGTCGGCCAGATCAGAAATACAGGATCTCTGGCAGCGCATTATTGGCATTGGGAGAGGGAACCTGGACGCCAGAAGCGCGGCGCGCAGCAAAATTAATTAACCGTCAGGCGTTAAATGTGATGCTTGGTGGCAAGCCGCTTAAAAGCAGAGAGTTATTTCGATAGTTGCTGGCGATACTTTTGCAGCAGTTTTTGTAACAGATATACATTACTTATGTAACAACACAGGCAGAACGTGGAATGAAAGATATTCTTCTTGGCGTTAATATTGATCACATCGCTACCCTTAGAAATGCTCGGGGTACACGCTATCCTGACCCGGTTCATGCTGCGGATATTGCAGAGCGCGCTGGCGCTGACGGTATCACAGTTCACCTGCGCGAAGACAGAAGGCATATTAAAGATCGAGACGTGAAATTACTGGCGCAAACAATTAATACCCGGCTTAATCTGGAAATGGCCGTAACCGAAGAAATGCTCAATATTGCGCTGGAAGTAAAACCCGCTTTTTGTTGCCTGGTACCGGAAAAACGGGAAGAACTTACCACCGAAGGCGGCCTCGACGTCGCTGGTAATAAAGTGAATGTCAAACGTGCCTGCGAACTACTGGCAAAAGCAGGTATCCAGGTATCTTTGTTTATCGATGCTGAAGAAGAGCAAATTGATGCTGCGGTTGAGTGTGGCGCACCCTATATCGAAATTCATACCGGTCAATATGCCGAGGCGTCGACGGAAGAAAAGCAGGAAGTAGAGTTGCAAAGACTCAAAAGCGGTATTGAATATGCTAATCAAAAGGGTTTGAAGGTCAACGCGGGGCATGGTTTGCATTATCATAACGTTAAACCCATTGCTGCCATTCCCGCACTGATAGAGCTAAATATCGGCCATGCAATTATTGCCCGCGCCGCTTTCGATGGATTGGAAAAAGCCGTAGCCGATATGCGTATACTCATGCAAGAAGCGAGAACAGGAAGCGTGCTGTAAATCATGGCAATTATGGGTATGGGTACAGATATTGTTGAAATTGAGAGAATTGCTGCCTCTCTCACTCGCTCAATAAAATTGGCCAGTCGGGTGTTAACTGCCCGTGAGATGTCTGTGTTTCAGCAAAGCAATGAGCCGGCTCGTTACCTTGCAAAGCGTTTTGCTGCAAAGGAGGCCGCTGTAAAGGCATTGGGCACTGGTATTGGTCGGGGCATAAGTTGGCATCAGATTGAAGTAGGCAACCGGGAGTCTGGTGCGCCTTTTCTTACGTTCAATGGTGCATTCGCCGAACGCTGCGACCAGAAAGGCGTAACGAAGAGCCATGTTTCCATATCAGACGAGCAGCATTACGCAACAGCGACTGTCATTCTGGAATCCTAGCGGAGTACACATGGTTAGTTTTTACAAGCCAGCAAAGAAAAGTAAGCCAATTTCTAAAGCGAAAACGGTAAATATTCAAAGCTGGGATATGCTAGGGCAGGGAGTCTGTAGGGATGAAAAACCTGTATTGTTTGTCGATGGTGCGCTACCCGGCGAGAAGGTAACGGTAGCCATTACTCAAAGCCAGAAGAATCGTGCTAAGGCCAGCGTGAAAAATGTCATAGACGCCAGTGCCTCCCGGTTAACGCCTTTCTGTGACAAAGCTCATCAGTGTGGAGGTTGTCAGCTTCAACATGTAAACCCCGACGATGCTTTGCAGTGGCGTCAACAAGCCATTTCTTCATATTGGCAGCAACAATTAGGGGTAACGAGTATTCCCTGGCAGCCGCCCTTGATAGGTGAAAGGCAGGCGTATCGGCGCAAGGCCAGACTTGCGGTGGATGTTCGCAATGCTAAAAATCCCAAAGTTGGATATCGTGAAGCCAGTGGTAAGCAGGTGGTAGATATTGATACCTGCCCGATACTGGTTCCCTCACTGCAAAAACTCATTGCGCCTTTAAAGTCAACGCTTTTGCCCCATCAGGCTACTCGACACTTAGGGCATATTAGTTTACTGGCTGGTGATAATGTTTCCAGTGTTACGCTGCGTTTTAGCCGCCCTCCTTCCGCGTCATTGCAAGAAGCGTTAAAACAATTTGCCGTTGCACAACAAGTCAACGTGCAATGGGAAGTTGAGCAGAAAACCGTGGTGCTGCACGAAGTTGCAACCCTTCGCGTTAAAACCGAGGACGATTTTTTTCTCAGTCCTTCGCCTAATGACTTTGTACAGGTGAATGACATGGTGAATCAACGTATGATTGCACAGGCGATGGCGTGGCTTGCTCCAAAGCCAGAGGAGCGCATTGCAGATTGGTTTAGCGGCCTTGGTAATTTTTCACTGTCACTGGCTAAACGTGGTGCCAGTGTTTTTGCTGCCGAAGGGGTAGCCAGCATGGTAAAGAGTGCAAAAGACAATGCGCTAAAACAGGGCATCTCGACCATTGATTGGGCACACCGTGACTTGTTCGACCCTCAGTCCATTGCTACAAGCCTTCGCATTGGTATGGATAAAGTGTTGATCGATCCTTCCAGAGAAGGGGCGTTTGCCGTATGTGAAGCGCTGACGAAACACAGAGTAAAATCAATTTTGTATGTTTCTTGCAATCCAAGTACGCTAACCCGAGATATCAGGTGCCTGTTAAACGCTGGGTACTACATGGAAAAAGTAGGGCTTATTGAAATGTTCCCTCAAACCCGGCACCTTGAAATGATGGTGCTGTTAACGGACAATAAAAACACCAGAAAAGCGAGTTGATGTTTTATGGTATCAACACGAAAAGTTCACGAACCTGACCGGCCACCCTTTGACGTATGGCTTGACAGTTTGTCGCTCAGTGACACCACAAAAGAAAAATTGAAAGCCGTATCCCATATGCCTGAACGTTTACTTGTCGGGCAGGAAATGGTTGAAATTCTTCATCAGTTGAATATGGATGATGTCACCCTGCAGGCGGCCTTAGTTTACCCATATTGCGAACAGCACGCATTGTCAGATGAAGCTGTTCAGGCAGAGTTTGGACACGATATTAGTGATCTGATCTGCGGTGTCAGGCGCATGGACGCTATTAAAACACTTCATAGCAGAAGGCGGGGCGAATCGGCATTATCTGTGCCTGATGAACAGCATATCGACAGCATTCGCCGTATGTTACTTGCTATGGTCGAAGACGTCCGAGCTGTGGTAATAAAAATGGCAGAGCGGATTTGCGAGCTTCAGCAAGTCAAAAAAGCCGATGAAGAAACCAGAGTAATGGTTGCCAGAGAGTGTGCGACTATCTATGCGCCGCTGGCGAATCGTCTTGGCATTGGACAGTTGAAGTGGGAACTTGAGGATTTGGCGTTTCGCTATCTACACCCGAAAACCTACAAAGATATCGCTCGTCAACTCGATGGAAAGCGCAAAGCCCGCGCCGATTACATCAGCAATGTGGTAACAGATTTACAAGCATTAGTAGACAATAATCACATTAAAGCAGAGGTTTACGGACGACCAAAACATATCTATAGCATCTGGAAAAAGATGCAGAAAAAACACCTTACGTTTGAACAGCTATTTGATATTCGAGCGGTCAGGATCATCGCTGAGCGTCTTCAGGACTGCTACGCTGCACTGGGTACAGTCCACGCTCATTATAAGCACATTCCCAATGAGTTTGATGATTACATTGCTACGCCGAAACCAAATGGATATCAGTCTATTCACACCGTAATTGTAGGGCCTGAAGGTAAGCCTGTAGAAATCCAAATTCGCACGCAGCAAATGCACCAGGATGCAGAGCTAGGCGTTGCTGCCCATTGGAAGTATAAAGAAGGCTCTACTGGCAAAGCGTCAGGATACGACGAGCGTATTAACTGGCTCAGACGTATTTTGCAATGGCAGGAAGAGGTGGCGGAGAGCGGCGATCTTGTCGAAGAGCTCCGCAGTCAGGTATTCGATGACAGGGTGTATGTATTTACGCCGAAAGGAGACGTGGTGGACTTACCACAGGGAGCCACGCCCCTTGACTTTGCTTACTACATTCACAGCAATGTAGGGCATCGGTGTATTGGTGCGAAAGTTAACAGTCGTATCGTCCCTTTTACCTATCAGCTACAAAGCGGTGATCAGGTAGAAATCCACACTGGCAAAGCGTTGAATCCATCCCGTGACTGGATGCACCCAGGGCTTGGCTACGTGCACTCATCCCGTGCCCGGGCAACTATTCATTCTTTTTTTAAGAAGCAAGACAAAGAAAAGAATCTTCAAGCCGGGAAAGAACTCCTCGAACGTGAACTTCAACGAGCTCACTTGCCTGTGAAAGTGCCGGCGCAAGCCTGTGAAAAATATAATCTGAACCACGTAGATGACCTATATGCGGCAATCGGCGTGGGTGATCTGCGGGTGATGACGGTAGTCAACCATATTCAGCAGTTACTTGAGCCCGAACCTGCTCCAGTGGAAGAAGATATCAGCCCGAAAGTGAAAAAACGTCGCAATGCAGGTGCGAAGGGCAAGCAGGACACAATTGTTATTGAAGGTGTAGGGCACCTGATGAGTCAGTTGGCCAATTGCTGTAAACCGGTTCCCGGCGACGCCATACTTGGCTATATTACCCAAGGGCGCGGCGTCAGCGTGCACAAAGAAAACTGCGATCAATTGCAGCATTTACTCGAGCAGCACCCAGAGCGACAAATTGAAGTGAGCTGGTCTTCCGGTTTGGCGGTAGGGTTTGAAGCCGCCGTTGATATCTATTGTACGGACCGAACCGGAATATTGCGTGATATCACCACCATTCTTGCTAATGAAGGTGTGGCACTATTGGGTGTAAATAGCCTGAGTGATAAGTCCAGACAAACCGCGCTAATCACGGTGTCTGTGGAAGTGAACAACCGTGAAGTGCTAACGAAAGTCATGTCCCGTTTATTGCAATTGAAAGGCGTGGTTGATGTCAAAAGAAAAACCCAGTGATTTTTTTACCTCTGTGTCTGCCAAGAAGTCTTCCCTGGCTTATGCCTTAGCTTTGCAGGAAGCGTGTGCAAAGGTGGGGTTCGACTGGTCCAATCCTATGCCGGTATTGGATAAGGTAAAAGAAGAAATCGACGAAATTGAAACTGAACTATGCCGTGAAAATCGCCAGCAAGCGTGGTTGGAAGAGGAGATTGGCGATGCCTTTTTCGCTTTGATAAACCTTGCCAGGCATTGCAACGTAGATGCAGAGCGCGCATTGCTCGCGGCAAGTGAAAAGTTTAAAAGTCGTTTTACACTCGTCGTCCAGTATGTGCACGAGAATGGTAAGGCGATTGAGGCGCATAGTTTGGTCGAGCTTGAGCAACTCTGGCTGAGAGCAAAACAGGCGGGTAAAGATGTTTAGTCTTTGTCGGACTTTAATGCGTTCAACATTACTTCAGGGTTGATGGACCAGTCTGCGCCCTCTAGTTCGTAAGATAATAGCGGTGATGTTAAAAAGTGCTTTTTACGGTTCGGATCGGCAATCATATACTTTGCTTTTTTGTGATCCTGATATTGGTTGAATAAACGTAATAACTCACCACTTTCCAATAGCCGCGTTAATCCGATTTTCAGTCTTTGTTGCAAATGGGGTAAATGCGGACCAACAAAAAAATACTCATAGCTTGGGTAAATAAGCAGGTGGTTTTTCTCTAACACCAAATCAGGACGTTTGTGATAGTTAAAATCCCGGTAGACTTCTACAACATTGCGAGGAAAATAGTCTACTATACCCTCCTCAAGACTTCGGTACATTGTCAAATACCAGTCACTCCATGTTGCAGAAGAAACACGAAAGTTATGGCTTTTCAAAATCTGGGTATCAGGCCAGTCATTCCCCTGAACGGCATACATGAGTTTGATGCTATCCAAAGTTTGATTTGGCGCAAAATCCGACTGTCTGTCTTTGTGAATAACGAAAACGCGATAGCCTCCGAGGCCTTGTATAAGTGGGAATTTTACTGGCAGTAAATCCTTTTCGAGTTGGTCGGTCGTTACACTCCACATGATATCCGCCTCCTTTCGGCGAACAGTCATTATTTGCCGCCCTTGGGGCATAGGAAACGGATGATGGGTGATGGTAGCTTTACCAAAATCATCCTCAGTGACAGCCATCGCTGCGCTTAATACGGCTATGTGATAGCTACCATAACCATCACCAGCAAATGATTTTGTCAGGGTGTAGTTTGTAGTGGCCCCCTGAGCGAGAAATAACGGCGCTATCAATAAACCGATAATCGTGCTACGCAAAAACATCTAGTCTTTCCCAATATATTATTACGAGATATATCTGTTCCATAGTATTGCACACAAGGAAGCAATTCTCCTTTTGATTGGTCAAATAGTAGACGAAAAATAGCCATTTTGAATGTTCTCACCTCACTAAGTTTAAGTTGGCACAATAATGAGTTTTGTGTAGCTAAGAAAAAGTGCTGTTTTTGTATTGCAAAAATAGGAAAACAATTAATTTAGAGAAAAAAACACTTAGGGGTTCGCTTTTTGCCCAAATCCTGTATAATTCGCGCCCTGCCCAGTTACACCCACCTTTGGGAAGGTGGAAGAATCAATGGGCTCGAAGGGGTCCGGTCATTGATTTTAATTAGATTTCCGGCTTTTCCGGTAATCTGTAACGAAGAATTTTTCGGGTGATTTAGAAATGAAAACTTTTGTTGCTAAGCCAGAAACGGTACAACGTGACTGGTTCGTGGTAGATGCCACTGACAAAACTCTTGGTCGTTTGGCGACTGAAATTGCACGCCGTCTGCGTGGTAAACATAAAGCTGAGTACACGCCTCACGTTGATACTGGCGATTACATCGTTGTTATTAATGCTGAGAAAGTGACTGTAACAGGTAACAAAGCGAAAGGTAAAATGTACTACGCGCACACTGGTTATCCTGGTGGTCTGAAAGAGACAAACTTTGAAAAGCTGATTGCTCACAAACCAGAAATGGTTATCGAGAAAGCAGTTAAAGGAATGCTGCCTAAAGGTCCTCTGGGTCGCGCAATGTTCCGTAAAATGAAAGTTTATGCTGGTGCAGAACACAAGCACGCAGCTCAGCAACCACAAGTTTTGGACATCTAAGGAGCATTTGACATGGCAGATACTCAATATTACGGCACAGGCCGCCGCAAAAGTTCTACTGCTCGTGTGTTCCTGCGTCCAGGTACAGGCAGCATTGTAGTAAACCAACGCGCTCTAGACACGTACTTCGGTCGTGAAACTGAATGCATGGTTGTTCGTCAGCCACTTGAGTTGGTAGAAATGACTGAGAAGTTTGACGTTTACATCACTGTTAAAGGTGGTGGTTCAAACGGTCAGGCTGGTGCAATTCGTCACGGTTTGACTCGTGCTCTTATGGAGTATGACGAAGCGTTACGTCCTGCATTACGTAAAGCTGGCTTTGTTACTCGTGACGCACGCCGCGTTGAACGTAAGAAAGTTGGTCTGCATAAAGCACGTAAAAAGCCACAGTTCTCAAAACGTTAATTCGTTTTACTGTTGTTTTCAAAAAGCCCGGCATATGCCGGGTTTTTTTTGCGTCTTTTGGTAATCAACTACAAAAGGCGGCAATATCCATGACGTTAGCGATAAATTCCTTTACCCGTTAATTTAATGCCACGTAACTTTCTTCGTACGAACCTTGGTCTATACTTTCCACGGGTTGTTGTATACGCGCTCAGTTTCTATCGAAATTGATCGAGCGCATTACATCTTTTTTTAAAAGTGATAAAACCTTGTAAGTTTAAGGGGTTTTCCCTTATCATCCTTGACTAAAATAACAAAACACACAAATTCAACGTCTGTGTTGAAGGTGTTAGTAGACAAAAACAGGCCGAACCGAGTTCTGTTATCATTAATAACGTTAAAATAATGTAACAAACTCTTAATCCGAATCTGGAGATTATGTGGATGAGTAACGTATCAGTTGATGCAAAAGACTCTGCACTCAGCGAAACCCAGCCTGACAACACTCGCCGCCGGTTCCTGACGGTAGCGACATCTGTTGTTGGTGCCGTGGGAGTCGGGGGCGCCGCTGTTCCTTTTGTAACATCATGGAACCCGAGCGCGAAAGCAAAAGCTGCTGGTGCCGACGTTGAGGTTGACATTAGTGCAATCGAACCCGGACAGCTGATTCGCGTTATGTGGCGTAGCAAGCCGGTATGGATTGTAAGAAGAACAGCGGAGACGCTGGCAGGTTTGGCAGACCACGAAGACATCTTACGTGATCCAAATTCAGAAGCCGAACAGCAACCGGCATTTGCAAAAAATCGCTACCGTTCTCTTAAAGAAGAATATCTCATCCTGGTAGGTATCTGTACTCATTTGGGCTGCTCACCGCAATATTTGAAGGATGGCGCTTTTGAAGAAGCTGTGGAAGGGGTTCCCAACGGCTTCTTCTGCCCGTGTCACGGCTCCAAGTTTGATATGGCGGGTAGGGTTTTTCAGAGCGTACCCGCGCCATTGAATCTCGTCGTCCCCCCTTACCAGTTTGTTGACGACACCACTGTGATCATTGGTTCAGAAGCGGAGGCTGTTTAATTATGAATGCTTTTTTGAACTGGATTGAAGAGCGCATTCCCATGATGCGGGTAGCGAATATGCACGCTATTCAGTATCCGGCACCGCGTAATATGAACTTCTGGTATGTATTCGGTTTTCTGGCCACCATTGTGTTGGTGAACCAAATCGTTACCGGTATCTGGCTTACGATGAATTATAACCCCACCGCGGAAGGCGCATTCTTCTCAGTGGAGTACATCATGCGTGAGGTAGACTTCGGTTGGATAATTCGCTACATGCACAGTACTGGCGCGTCAGCGTTTTTTATCGTGGTTTACATGCATATGTTCCGCGGCATGATTTATGGCTCCTACCAGAAACCCCGCGAGCTATTGTGGGTCTTTGGCATGTTTATCTACCTGGCCTTGATGGCGGAAGCCTTTATGGGTTATGTATTGCCATGGGGACAAATGTCTTACTGGGGAGCCCAGGTAATTGTTTCCTTGTTTAGTGCAATTCCGGTTATTGGGCCAGACCTGGTGATATGGATTCAGGGTGATTACGTTATTTCTGGCGCAACCCTTAATCGCTTCTTTGCGTTGCACGTAATCGCTTTGCCACTGGTTATTGTGATTCTTGTCTTCTTGCATATTATTGCGTTGCACGAAGTGGGTTCTAACAACCCGGATGGCGTGGCTATAAAACATAAAAAAGGCTCATTACCTGAAAGTGAGAAAACACCTTACGAAATTCATGAGTATTATACGAGTAAGTACGACATTGCTGATGATGTAGTGCCATTCTTCCCACATATTGTGTTGAAAGACCTGGTCGCATTTAGTGTATTTCTGTTTGTCTTTTGCTACATCATGTTCTTCGCGCCTGAGATGGGCGGCAAGTTCCTTGAACATCCAAACTTTGAAATTGCTAACCCATTGAAAACACCTGAACACATTTTCCCTGTTTGGTACTTCACACCTTTCTATGCAATTTTGAAAGCTGTACCTGACAAGTTATTCGGTGTTATCGCCATGTTCGGTGCTATCGCTGCACTGTTTGCACTGCCTTGGTTAGACCGGGGACGTGTGAAATCCTGGCGTTATCGCTGTGGCCTGCACAAAGTTAATCTACTGGTTTTCGCGGCTGTATTTGTATTCTTAGGTTACCTCGGCGGCACGCCACAGGAAAACTGGAAAATTATAGCGTCGCAAGTTGCTACTGTGTTTTATTTTGGCTTCTTTGTCGCGCTGTTCCTGTACAGTAAGAATGAAAAGACAAAACCTGTACCAGCGAGGATCCCTAAATGAGAAAGTTGATTATCGCGCTAGCCTTTCTCCTCCCCGGCGCAGTATTTGCTGCTGGCGGCAATGTACATCTGGACAAGGCACCAGTAGATTTAACAGATAAAGCGTCGCTTCAGCGGGGCGCTAAAATCTTTATGAATTACTGTTTGGGCTGCCACTCCATGCAGTATCAGCGCTATCAGCGCACCTTTAGCGATTTGGGTATTCCCGACGAACTTGGTCAGGAGTACCTTCAATTCACCGGTGAGAAAGTCACTGATTACATAAGTCGGTCTATGCCTGAAGACGCTGCCGCAACCTGGTTTGGTGCAGCTCCACCAGATTTAACACTTGTTAATCGCGTCAGAGGTTCAGACTGGATTTATACCTACCTGCGCAGTTTTTATGTTGATGAGAGTCGTCCTTTTGGTGTGAACAACGTGGTGTTTAAAGATGTAGGTATGCCTCACGTACTGCAGCCTCTGCAGGGAACGCCTCGCTTAACCCATGAAGAAACCATGATTGATGGTGAGATGAAAGAGCAGTTTGTTGGTATTAAGACTGACGGTGATGGCGCGCTAACTACAGAAGAATATGATCAGGCGGTAGCTGATTTGGTCAATTTCCTCGCATATAGTGGCGAACCTTTCCGTCTCCAGTCGGAAAGTATTGGCAAGTGGGTTTTAGTGTTTATCATTGTCTTATTCTTCTTTGTCTTTTTATTGAAAAAAGAATACTGGAAGGAAGTGCACTAAACCGCGCGAATTTGTGTATAATACGCAAGGGGGCATTCCGCCCCCTTTTTTAGCATGTGTTGCCGGGAATAATTGATTGTCGGCGTAGAATTCTCGACGGAGGAAAATGAATGGCCGTAGCCGCGAATAAGCGTTCAATCATGACGTTGTTCTCAGATACCATCGATATTTACAGTCACCAGGTTCGTATAGTGTTGGCTGAAAAAGGCGTGGGTGTTGAAATTAGTTACACCGACCCTACTAATTTGCCTGAGGATCTCATTGATCTGAACCCCTACGGTACAGTGCCTACACTCGTAGACAGAGAGTTAGTGCTCTATAAATCCCATATTATTATGGAATACCTCGACGAGCGTTTTCCACATCCGCCTCTAATGCCGGTTTATCCTGTTTCCCGTGGTCAGAGCCGCTTAATGATGCATCGTGTTGAACAAGATTGGTATTCACTTGCCAAGCGTATTTTCCGCAACGAAGGTGATGTGGAAGCAGCACGAAACGAACTGCGTGAAGCTTTGTTGGCACTTGGTCCTATTTTTGCGGAAATGCCATACTTCATGAGTGAAGAGTTTAGCCTGGTCGATTGTTATCTCGCTCCGTTATTGTGGCGCTTACCTGCTTTGGGTATCACCTTGACAGGTAATGGCAGTAAGGAAGTAAATGCATACATGAACCGCATTTTCTCCCGTAGTTCCTTTAAAGCTTCTCTGACGGATCAGGAACGCGAAATCCATAATCCGTTATGAATACGATGACACCGAATCAGCCCTATTTACTTAGGGCGTTCTTCGATTGGATTGTAGATAATCAGCTCACGCCTTACATTGTTGTTGATGCAACAATGGAGCGTGTTGATGTACCCCAGGAGTTTGTTAAGGACGGTCAAATTGTACTGAACGTCTCACCTGCTGCCTGTGTAAACTTTACGCTGGATCTCGATGCTTTGTCATTTCAAGCGAGATTTGGAGGCCAACCGCGGCAACTATATATTCCTTGTCAGGCTGTTTTGGCAATATACGCCAGAGAAAACGGTGCTGGCACAGTGTTCGCGGTGGAAGAGGACGTAAGTCCATCTGAACCCACTTCACCGTCAGTTGAAGCCGATGATGACTCACGAAGCAGACCGACTGGTGATGTTTCAGAAGGCGATGCACAAAAAGCGCCTGTACCGCCGAAAAAAGGCAAACCCAATCTTAAAGTTATTAAATAAAAAATCGGCTTTCGAGCCGATTTTTTATTTTAGTGACTTACATTAACAATAATGTGGCCGTTCCAAGAAATGCAAATATCCCGACTACATCAGTAATTGTAGTTAGAATTACACTACCGGCCAAGGCAGGGTCTATCTTAAGCCGTTTCATGATCATCGGTAACGTTGCTCCCGATAGTGCTGCGGCGATCATATTTACCATCATAGCGAAGGCAATAACCACCCCTAACATGAGATCTTGTTTCCAAACGCCGATGACAGTGGCGATGAGTATTGCCCAAATCATGCCGTTTAAAAATCCAATGGCTATTTCTTTACTTACTAGCCAGCGCGCATTACTTCCGTTTACATGGCCTAATGCCATGCCGCGAATTACCAGGGTTAAAGTTTGATTTCCAGCCACACCACCCATACTGGGAACGATGGTATTCAGTATGGCTAATACAGCTAACTGGCTTAAAGTAGCTTCAAATAAGTCACTGACTGCAGCGGCCATTAGCGCAGTAACCAGGTTGACACCTAACCAAATAGAGCGTCGTTGGGTACTTTGCAATACAGGTGCAAAGGTATCTTCTTCATCATCTAAACCTGCCATACTCATCATTGAGTGTTCAGCATCTTCACGGATAATGTCGACTACGTCATCAATGGTAATTCGTCCAACCAGGCGATGTTTATCGTCTACTACAGGGGCTGAAAGCCAATTGTAGCGTTCGAATAAACTAGCCACCTCACCATCTGGCATATTAACCGGTACGGCTTCAGCGTCATCGTCCATTACCTCAGCCACCTTGTCTTCAGGATCGGCTGTCAACAAACGCGCCACGGGCACCAGACCAACCAAGTTATCGGTGCGGTTGACCACATAAAAGGTATCTGTATTCTCAGGTAAATCGCCTTTCAATCGCAGGTACCGCAACACTACATCTACGGTCACGTCGGGCCGTAAGGTAATGGTGTCAGTGTTCATGATGAAACCAGCGGTTTCTTCACCATAAGACATGGCTTGCTCAGCACGCATTCGGTCTTGGGTGTCCATAGACTGCAAAATGCCCTGCAACACTTCTTCGGGAAGACTGCTCAGCGTTTCGGCAAGGTCATCGGTGTCCATCTCTTCAAGGGCATCAACAACTTTTTCCGGCACCATTTTACTGATGATGCCGTTACGCACGTCCTCTGATAGTTCTTCTAATACATCGCCGTGAAAATCAGCGTCAATCAGTTCCCACAATTCATCGCGGGTTTTAGTGGGGCTCGATTCAAGAATTAGGGCAACGTCACTGGAAGGCAGCTCGTGTAGCATCTTTCGGACGGAAACAAAACGGCCATCGTTTAATGCACTATTTAGTGCCCAGAGCTGACTTTGTGCTGATTTACTTTCAAGCGCTTCTGCCACAGAAATTCCCTTGAGAAACAAGATGGAAAGAGAGGATTTACATAGGATACATTACCCGCCAAAGGCTGTCATGAAGATTCATTGATGTGGCTGCAGATTGCACATATGTTCAACGCAGCAGATACACTTTGAAGCTTGACCAACATCGTATCTGGCGAATGGCAGAGGCGGCGGGGTTAAGACTTAGTGAATTGCAGTACAAGATTGCGCTTATTCATCTTCGTTAAAACGCGTTGCAATAAGCGTTTCAACTGCATCGAGGGCTGCCTGTGCATCAGGCCCTTCAGACACGATGGTGACTTGTTCGCCCTGATGGCTTTCCATCATCATTAAACCCAATACACTGTTCGCATTAGCTTGCTTATCGCCTTTGTGGAGGGTGACTTCGGCGTCAAATTGATTTGCCAATTGAGTCAATTGTGTAGCAGCTCTGGCATGAAGACCGAGTTTATTGACAATAGTCACAGATTTTTCACAGCGCATTACTTGTTTTGCTCCCTATGTCGAATTTGGATATCGGGGTGCTTGTCTCGTAGATTCTTGGCAAGAGACTCCGCTACGTAAACTGAACGATGCTGGCCACCAGTACAACCAATGGCAACCGTTACATAGCTGCGGTTGTTCCTCTCAAGGTGAGGTAACCAGGTGATAATAAGGTTTTGAATCTGGTAGATGAATTTGGTAACGATGGGCTGTGAGCCAAGAAATACCTGAACGGGTGCATCCAATCCGGTGAGGTGTTTTAAGTCGGGTTCCCAGTGAGGATTTGGCAAAAAACGGGCGTCAAACACGTAATCGGCATCTTTGGGAATTCCGTGTTTAAATCCGAATGACTCAAATACCAATACCAAACGTGAGCTTTTCTTACCCAGAATGCGCTCGCGAATTAATTCTGCCAGTTGGTGAATGCTCAGTGTATCTGTATCGATGTTGAGATCGGCCCGTTCCGCGATGGGCGCTAACAGCGCTTTTTCAGTTTGTATTGCGTCAGATAAAGATTTATTCAGCTTTGCAAGGGGGTGCAAACGACGAGTTTCACTGAATCGCTTAAGCAGCATATCGTCGCTGGCGTCAATATAAACGATAGTCACTTCCCAGGAGGCGGGTAGATAGTCAAGGATTTCTACTAAATCGCTGGGATCTTTTGGTAAGTTACGCACATCTATGCTGACGGCAACCTGGTCGTATTCGTCGGCTACCGTGTGGGTAAGTGCGGGTAATAAATTGACAGGAATATTGTCGACACAATAATAGCCCAAGTCTTCCAGTGCGCGCAGAGCCACCGATTTTCCTGAGCCCGAGCGGCCGCTGATGATAATAAGTTTCACGGGCGTTTCTCCTAAACGAACGTGTAGAACAGTTCCTTTAACAATAAGTTACTGTAAAGCGCGGATAATATCATCACTTGTTTCCGCTTTTCTGATAGTTTTTATCGTTTCTTTATCACTGAGCTTACCTGCTACCGTGGCAAGGGTTTGCAGATGCCCCTCTGTTTGATCCTGAGGAACCAAGAGCGTAAAGAAAATATCCACAGGCTTACTGTCGATGGCGTCAAAATCGATAGCTGGCTTACTGGTAACAACAATGGCAATTACGTGGTCAAGCCCCTCGAGCCGGCCATGAGGTAACGCGATGCCGTTCCCAATCCCTGTGCTACCCATGCGTTCTCGTGACATGAGGCTACTAAGCACCACTGCTTCGTCTATTTCCGGGTTATTTTTAGCGGCAATGCCACTGATTATTTCCAGAATGCGCTTTTTGCTATTGCACTGGACCGCACACTCGGTGCGATCCAGGCTTACTATGGCTTGTATATCCATGGTTTAGTGCTTTTTCAGCTTTTCCTTATGTTTGAGTACTTGCCTGTCTAACTTATCAACCATGCTGTCAATTGCAGCGTACATGTCTTGATTCTGCGAGGATGCGAACACCTCCGCGCCACTCAAATGAACAGTTGCCTCCGCTTTCTGATTAAGTTTCTCAACATTCAGTATGACGTGTACATTCGATATGTGATCGAAGTGTCTTTCCAGTTTACTGAACTTAGTATCGACATAATTACGCAAAGAATCAGTGATCTCAACATGATGACCGGTAAGGTTGATTTGCATATTTCGTCTTCCTTATTGTGAGCAGCCTTAGTTAAATTAGGCTTTTGCGTTGGTTAGACGGTGGAATCGATAGTGATTCCCGGTACTTTGCTATTGTTCGCCGTGCCACCATAATACCTTGGTCGGCCAACAATGAAGCAATCTTGCTGTCGCTTAGTGGTTTGCTCGGCTTTTCGGCCGCAACCAGCTTCTTAATCAGCGCTCTAATCGCCGTAGATGAGCACTCGCCACCTGATTCAGTGGCAACGTGACTGGAGAAGAAATACTTCAACTCAAAAATGCCTCGGGGCGTGTGCATATACTTTTGTGTAGTCACCCGCGAAATGGTTGATTCGTGCATATCTACCATTTCCGCCACGTCGTTTAATACCATGGGCTTCATCATTTCCGGACCGTGTTCAAAAAAGCCCATTTGCTGTTGAACAATGCAATTTGCTACCTTCAACAAGGTATCATTCCGGCTTTCGAGACTCTTGATGAACCACTTGGCTTCTTGCATGTGAGAGCGAATAAATTGGCTGTCACTGCTGTTTTTGGCCCGTCGACTCATGGCCGCATATTGCTGATTAACACTGAGTTTCGGCAGGCTGTCAGGGTTGAGTTCAACTACCCAGCGACCATTTTTCTTCGCCACTGACACATCGGGAATAACGTACTCAGGTTCTTTGGTAATTAGCGCACTACCAGGACGAGGATTCAACGTCTGTAACAAGCGCATGGCTTCCCGAAGCTGATCTTCTTTGAGGCGGGTTTTACGCATTAACGTACGGTAATCTTTACTGCCGAGTAAATCTGCATAGTCTTTTAAAATCAACTTTGCTTCTTCTAACCACGGCGTTTCAGGCGCAAACTGATTTAACTGCACCAATAAACATTCCTGAGGCGTTCTGGAACCTGAACCAATGGGATCGAACATCTGAATGCGTTTCAAGACACATTCCACTTCATCCTCTTCCACCGGTTCTTCCATATCCTCACTGTTGACACTTTGTAGAATGTCGTCGACGGTAACAGTGAGGTAGCCGGACTCGTCGATGGAGTCGATAATGGCTAAGGCAATTGCGCGGTCGGTGTCTGAGAAAGGGGTTAACCGCATTTGCCACAATAAATGGTCTTGAATGTTCTCAGTGGTTTCGCCCTGAAATACTTGTTCGTCGTCACCGCCGGAAGAAGGCCCTGGGGCAGGGGCTGATGAGGCCGAAATGTATTCATCCCAGGTGCTGTCAATGGGAAGCTCATCGGGTAAGTCGTTTTTTTCAAGCGCTTCGCCGGTGTCCATATTATCTGATGCAGACGCGCTCACAGCTTCCTGTGCGCTGTCGTCGTTATCGATATTATTTTTCTCAACTACCTCGTTATCTGCGCCTTCATCTACTTCCAGCAACGGATTTGAATCCAGTGCTTCCTGAATTTCCGCCTGCAAATCGAGCGTAGACAGTTGCAGCAATTTAATTGCCTGCTGTAACTGCGGCGTCATGGTTAGTTGTTGACTAAATTTTAGCTGTAAAGATGGTTTCATCTACGTCTTATTATAACTCTTAAAAAGGATACCCGACAGAATGCCTGCCGTGCCTGCGATAATTCGCATTGCTATCAGGGCTATCTTAACTATAGCCTGAATTGCTCGCCTAGGTATACATCTCTCACTTTTTGGTTACTCAATACTTCTTCGGCAGTGCCTTGAGCAATGAGTTCCCCGTGGCTGACAATATACGCTTCTTCACATACATCCAGAGTTTCACGCACATTGTGATCAGTGATAAGAATGCCAATACCTCTGTCACGTAAATGCTGAATGATCTTCTTTATATCATTAACCGAAATAGGGTCAACACCAGCGAAGGGTTCATCGAGTAAAATAAATTGCGGATTGGCTGCAAGCGCCCTGGCAATTTCAACCCTGCGTCGCTCTCCCCCGGATAAACTCATTCCTGTACTATTGCGTATATGGTTAATATTAAATTCATCAAGTAGCGCATCTGCTTCAGCTTCCCGTTGATGTGTTTTTAAATCTTTACGGGTTTGCAAGATGGCCATGATGTTTTCATGAACAGTAAGCTTGCGAAAAATCGACGCTTCCTGGGGCAGATAACCAATCCCCTTTCGTGCCCGTTCGTGCATTGGCTGATGCGTAAGCTCTTGATTATCTATATTGATTTTGCCTTTATCCAGCGGCACCAGACCTACTATCATGTAAAAAGTCGTGGTTTTTCCAGCGCCATTTGGCCCCAAAAGACCTACGATTTGCCCGGTTGATACCGACAGACTCACATCCCGCACAACTTGTCTGGATTTGTAAGACTTAGCGAGATGCGACGCAGATAAAGTGGCCATGGCTAGTTGTTTTCTCCTTCATTTTCAGTATCTTTACTGTCTTTCGCTTTTATAGCATCAGGCCGGAAAACTGTTGTCACTCTACCATTACCACTGTCTTCTCCGCCAGTGGCTTGTAATTGTTCCTTTGCCATATCGTAAGTAATACTATCGCCTTGAACCATACTGGTGTCTTGTTGAATAGTGGCGTTACCGTTAAGTGCTATCAACTGTCCGAAAACTTCGTAGCGGATAATCTCGGCACTGGCTTTGACTTTTGCTCCGTCATCCAATGTCTGAGAGTACTTGGCTGGCTGTCCTCTGGCTATAAATATTTCTTTCCCTTCACCTTCTGTGGCAATAACCTCAACCTCATCGGCTTCTATGATCAGCGTGCCCTGAGTAATTTTAACATTGTCTTTAAAGACTGATGTTTTCTTTTTGCCGTCGATAAATTGAGAATTAGCATCAACGGTTATCGGTTTGTCAAAGTCGTTAGTATCAGCAGCCACGTGCGCTGTGGCGAGTAATACAGACAGCCCTAAAGCACTAATTGCCTGGGGAATACGTTGTTTGAACATGGTCTATCAACTCGTATTTTTGTGTGCGCAGGTTTGCGTTAAATCCATGACTCTCTATTACAGTTTCAGCTCCTCGGATCTCCACGGGCTGATCGGATATCATGGTCTTGTCGTTTAAGTTTACTTTGATAAAGTCGGTTGTAATGGTTTGAATAAACTCATCAGCATTCTGACTTTTAATGACCACCTGGTTTTCCAACTGAATTAAATCATTGTTGTACAGTGTGCCTTCTTCCGCGGTAACTTGCCATGGTGGGCTTCCCTCATCAACGAAAACCGTGTACCTGGGTTTGGAAAAAAGTACGAACCCCAACTGATCGTAGTGTTCCATGGACGTGGCAAAGACTTCGTGATTACGCTTTCCCTCCTGGTTGTAAAGCGTGGTGGTCAAATTCTTGGCCTTATAAGCCGGACGCAAGGCATCTGAGCCAGTTTTGGCTTTTTCACTGTCGTCTTCGGCCATCCACACAGGCATGTACATCAACAGTGCTAATACAAACAGCGCTGAAATACTGATGCCTAAACGATTCATACACTGGCCCCGTGAATGGTGTCTAGCGTGCCTAACGCTTGCATGATGACATCACAGACTTCGCGTACCGCGCCAAATCCGCCCCGCTGTGTAGTGATCCAGTTGGCTTCCCGCGTTATCGCGGGATGGGCGTCTTTCACGGCAATCTTAGTATCTGCATGGGCATACATACCCAAATCAGGCATGTCGTCTCCTATCGCAGCAACCTGGGCTGGAGTCAAATCAAGAGACTGACACAACTGGGCAATGGCTTCGCTTTTATTTTCCTGGCCCTGAATAATGTGAGCGACATTTAATGATGTCATGCGGTTTTTAACAATCTCGGAGTTGCGGCCGGTAATGATGGCAACCTCAACGCCACTGTTAACCAGTGCTTTGACACCATAACCATCCCGGGTATGAAACGCTTTGAGTTCTTCTCCATCGTTTCCAAGATAGATGCGCCCGTCTGAAAAAACGCCATCAACATCGCATACTAATAGTTTTAAGGATTTTAGCTTTTCAAAACGCTCTTCACTGATAACCCCGTAAAATGTGACTTCATGGCCCATTAAATTACTCCTGCTTTTAGCAACATATGCATATTAAACGCGCCCACTGGCTTGTGATGTGAATCAACCACTATCAGTGCACTGATACGGTGAGTTTCCATGATATTAAGCGCTTCAACCGCTAAAGTATCAGGTTGGGTAACGCGACCGCCTGCGGTCATAACCGTACCTACAGAGGTAGAATGAATATCGGTTCTGGCGTCCAATATACGCCGTAAGTCACCATCTGTGAATATCCCTGCGAGCTCTCCCTGGCTATCTGTAATTCCTGTCATTCCCAGTCCCTTTGTGGAAATTTCTAACAGGGCTTCAGACACAGTCGCCTCTTTGGCTACCAAGGGTAAATCGCGACCTGTTATCATAATATCTTTCACTTTTAACAGCAATTTCCGCCCTAGGCTTCCGCCGGGGTGAGACAGGGCGAAATCATCTGGCGTAAATCCTTTAGCATCAAGTAACGCAACGGCTAACGCGTCACCCATTACCAGGGTTGCCGTTGTACTGGAAGTTGGGGCAAGACCTAATGAACAGGCTTCCTGTTCAACACTGATATCAAGAAAAATATCGGCATACTGGCCCAAACTACTGGTGGCGCTGTTTGTCATTGCTATAACGGGTACATTGAGCCGCTTAACCACAGGTAAAAGACTCAGTAGTTCATTGGTTTCGCCAGAATTAGAAATAGCCAGCAGGACGTCATTACTACTCAGCATACCCAGGTCACCGTGATTGGCCTCTCCCGGATGCATGAAAAAAGCCGGCGTACCTGTACTTGCCAGGGTTGCAGCAATTTTATTGCCGATGTGACCGGATTTACCCATACCGCTTACGACAACTTTGCCCTTGCAGTTGGCTAGACAGGTGCATGCCGCAACGAATTGTTCGTTCAGGCGGTCTGTCAGTGCACTGACAGCGTCAGATTCTATCTGTATAACCCGTTGAGCCGATTTAATATACGTATTGCTGTTCATCTTATCCAAAAAGCCAAAACTGGTAGGCGATGAAACACAGAACAAAAATGCCACCTTCTATTCTGCCTAACTGTCGCTTGCCTATAAAATTAAAACTGAGGAAAAAGAGCATTACGGTTAGTGCGAACATGACCCACATATCCCGATTGTAAACATCTTCGTCCAGTAATCCTGGTGCTATCAGGCCTGGCATGCCAAGAACAGCCAGTAAATTAAATATATTCGACCCTATAATATTTCCCAGCACCAAATCGCTTTCGCCCTTGCGGACACCTGCAACGCTGGTTGCAAGTTCCGGTAAACTAGTTCCCAAAGCGATAATGGTCAGGCCGATAATCAGGTCAGAAATTCCAAGAGTTCGAGCTATGTCGACCGCCGATGTCACCATAAACTGCGCGCTGAGGGGGAGTAAAAGTATGCCTACGCCAATCCATAATACGGCGTGCTTAGTTTCCACATTTGATGGAATTTCACCATCAGTTTCTGCCACCAGAGGATCTTCTTTATCTACCTCAAGAGATATCCACGCCATACCGGCTAATACAAATATAAATAGGGCGAGGAGTATAATCCCTTCCACTGACGTAAGTGAACCATCATGCAAAAATAACATGCCCAGCATGGTTACAATCATGAGAACGGGAAACTCTCGCTTTAAGGTGAGGGAGCGAACTACCAGCGGTGAAATCAACGCTGTTGCACCAAGTACCAACGCGATGTTGGTAATGTTTGACCCAAGTACATTTCCCACCGCTGTATTCATGTTTCCGTTTGCAGATGCAATAGCGGAAACGACAATCTCAGGGGCGGATGACCCCATGGCTACGATGGTCAAGCCAATCATCATTGGGGAGATGCCGATATTCTTCGCCAATGCTGAAGCGCCGTAAACAAAGCGATCCGCACTCCAGCTAAGTACCGCTAAACCGAGCAGAAAAATACAGACAGAAAGTAACACAATAAACCATTCATCCTTCGTTTTTTCTGATTGTCGCAAAATCCAGGGCTTTTTCCCATGATTTCAGTAGAATCAAAACTAGTTTAACAATAGAAACGTATATGTAATAAATGCCATCAGGGTTTAAAAATAGAAGTAATCACAGGTTCCTGGCATACAGCATGAACGTTTTCCCGTTGATACACTCTATATGGGGGAGTTTCAGAATATTTCACCCGTTCGGAGCAAAACTCACCGTTTAAAGCAGCACTGGGTGTTAGCGTAGGTTGCGCTTAATAAGCCCGGGTCTACAGTTCTAAAAAAACGAACATACCTTGTAACTTTTTTCGCTTTTGCGTCGTGAACGAAAACACGTACAATTGCAAAAAAACTACACTGAAGTGTGTAGTTTTTAATTTATCAGCTAACGCGAGTATTTCGCGACAGTGAAAGGAAACGTAATTTCAAACTCTATGGGAAATTTAGTCGAGATAGATAACATGACATTTCGTCGCGGTGATCGCGTGATCTACGACAATGTCTCAATCCAGGTTCCCAAAGGGAAAATCACAGCAGTGATGGGCCCTAGCGGTATCGGTAAAACTACGCTACTCAGGCTTATTGGGGGGCAGCTTTTGCCCAGTTCGGGAGATATCCGATTTGATAAGGCAAGTATTGTTTCAATGACCCGGGGCGAGTTGTACGCTGCGCGCAGAAGAATGAGTATGCTGTTTCAAAGTGGTGCCTTGTTCACCGATATGACGGTGGGCGAAAACGTCGCTTTTCCATTGAAGGAGCACACCAAGCTGAGCGACGATATTATCAATACCATTGTTGCTCTCAAGTTGCAGGCCGTCGGTCTAAGAGGCGCGGTGGATATGATGCCCAGTGAACTTTCTGGTGGCATGGCAAGGCGGGCTGCACTCGCCCGTTCTATCGCCCTTGACCCTGAACTTATCATGTACGATGAGCCTTTTGCGGGGCAAGACCCTATATCAATGGGCGTGCTTGTGAAACTTATTCGCGAATTGAATGACGCGCTGGATGTAACCAGTATTGTTGTTACTCATGATGTGACTGAAGTACTGACTATCGCAGATTATATTTATATTCTTGCTGATAAACGCATCATTGGTAAAGGTACGCCTGAAGATATACGCAATAGTGACTCTGCACTTGTTCAACAGTTTCTGAAGGGAGAAGCCGATGGGCCAGTCCCATTCCATTATCCCGCGCCTGGGCTGAAAGAAAGCTTGCTTGGAGGTGGCGCATGAATCTTTTGCAGCAAATTGGCAGTGGCACCATTAGTAAGGTGGCAGCAATAGGGCGTGCCGGACTTATGCTATTTGGCGCGCTGGCCTCTCTTCCACGCCTCAAAAATGTGCACCTTACTATTCGTCAGATTTATGTTGTGGGTGTTCAGTCTCTGTTAATTATTGTCGTGTCAGGATTATTCATCGGCATGGTGATGGCGTTGCAAGGGTATACGATACTTGTAGATTACGGCGCAGAGGGTAGTCTCGGCCCCATGGTTGCTCTTTCTTTATTAAGGGAGTTAGGACCTGTGGTAACCGCGCTTTTGTTCGCTGGTCGGGCAGGTTCTGCACTTACTGCTGAAATAGGGCTTATGAAAGCCACAGAACAGTTGTCGAGCCTCGAAATGATGGCAGTGGACCCCTTACGTCGCGTGGTGGCACCTCGCTTCTGGGCGGGTATGGTTTCAATGCCAGCACTGGCACTTATTTTTAGTGCCGTAGGTATTTTAGGTGGTCATTTAGTTGGTGTTGACTGGCTGGGTGTGGATGCAGGAAGCTACTGGTCGTTAATGCAATCCACCGTTGAGTGGGAAAAAGATGTCATAAATGGGGTGATTAAAAGCCTCGTATTTGCCTTAGTTGTGACCTGGATTGCCATATTTAAAGGTTATGATTCAATCCCCACTTCGGAAGGGATCAGTAAAGCGACAACTGAAACCGTTGTCTTTTCATCTTTAGCTGTATTGGGGTTGGATTTCGTACTCACCGCCCTGATGTTCGGAATTGAGTAGGGGAAAGTAATGAATAAGTACAAAACTGAGCTTATGGTTGGCGTTTTTGTTGTCCTGACCGTTGGCGCAATTTTATTGCTGGCGTTAAAAGTCGCTAATCAAACCATGACAAGTGCCGGAGACACGTACAACCTCTATGCAAAATTCGACAACATTGGCGGGCTGAAAGTACGTTCTGCAGTGAAAGTAGGTGGTGTGACCATTGGACGTGTGGCGGACATACACCTTGATAAAGATGATTATACCCCAGTCGTGACACTGAGTATCTCCACAGCATACGAAGGGTTCCCTGATACCAGTTCTGTGTCGATTCTGACGTCTGGCCTGCTCGGTGAGCAATACGTCGGATTCCAACCTGGTTTTTCTTTTGATGGGGTTGAAGAACTTAAAGAGGGTGACTATTTACAGGACACGAAATCAGCATTGGTACTGGAAGATCTGATAGGCCAGTTTTTGTTTAACCGGGGTGGAAAAGACGAATAGCCCGAAAGATTTTCATTGTGGCGCAGGTCTGTTAAATAGAGCCGTGACCTGAAATCTGTACCAAATTTGTAAACTTAGGAGATAATCCATTGAAAAAACTATTGCTTGTTGCCAGCCTTTTATTCGCCAGTGTGGTAAGTACTGCATATGCTCAGGAAGTCAACGAGGAAAACCCGTATCAGCTGGTCAAGGCGGTAGGCTTGAAAACCTTTGATCGGATTAAAGACAGTCAGGACCAGATTGAACAGGATCCGGAGTTACTGCGCACGATAATGAAAGAGGAATTACTGCCGCACGTAGACTATCAGTTCGCAGCATTTAAGGTACTTGGTAAGTATTTTAAATCGGTGGAGAAAGATAAGTTGTCTGAGTATGTTCAGGTTTTCCGTCAGTACCTCATCACCACTTATGCAGTTGCTATGGGGTATTACGATGACCAAACTGTAGTGTTTGAACCGGAAAGTGATTTTACAGGTCAGAAGTCTGTAACAGTTCGCGCTGTTGTTCAGGATCCGGGTCGTCCGGAAATTAAGGTCGCTTTTCAGGTGCGTAAAGACAGCAGAACCAACGAATGGAAAGCATATGACATGGTTGCGGAAGGTATCAGCTTACTCAACAGTAAGCGCGCTGAGTTTGAGCCCATCCTGCGTCAAGAGGGCATCGACGCAGTAATTAAGCTTATGCGGGAAAAAATTGAGCAGCCGGTGGGTGAGCAAGTAAAACAAGCGAAAGACAAGGAAGCAGCGTGAGTTTATTCCAGCTAAACGACGCCGGCGTAGTGCACATTCACGGTCATCTCGACCGTGATACTCTCGCCAAAAATTGGTGGTGTATGTTAAACTCCGCGGAAAAGGCCTCACTGGCAAAATTGGGTAAGTGTGTTCTCGATCTTGGAGATGTTGAGAGAATTGACAGTGCAGGTTTAGCTTGGTTAATAAACGCAGTGCGCGATAGCAAGGGGCATCACATTGAAGTGTCACTTGCGCAGGTACCAGAGAAACTTCTAAAACTCGCCAGGATCAGCGAAGTCGATACGCTCTTACCCGTAACCTAATCCACTATATGGCAGAATGAAGAATCATGGAAATATCTGAAATCGAAGCCTTGTTAAAAGACAAGCTGGAACTTACTGAAGTTTATGTAAAGGGTGAAGGCTCACACTATACTGTTATTGCCGTTAGCGACAGCTTCAACAGCATGAGTCGCGTGCAGCGTCAGCAGGCAGTATACGGCCCTTTGCAAGACAAAATATCTGACGGCTCCATGCACGCCGTTTCAATCAAAACTTTTTCAGAGTCCGACTGGCAGCGTGAGCGTCAGTTTCACTTACCTCAATAACGGTCGTTAATACGTGGATAAACTAGTTATAAAAAAAAGCCCGCCTTTAAACGGTGAGGTTCGCATTAGTGGTGCTAAAAATGCGGCGTTGCCGTTACTCATGACTCCGCTTCTTACTGACGACGCCTGCCGGTTTACTAATGTGCCTAATTTGCGCGACATAAATACCACCACCGCCTTGCTCAAGCAGCTTGGGGCCGAAGTAAGTAAGCCTGATGACAATGAATTACGCATTTCCGCAGCCAGCCTGCAAAGTGTTACGGCGTCATATGAACTGGTAAAAACCATGCGAGCCTCAATTCTGGTTTTAGGCCCTTTACTCGCAAAACAAGGGCAGGCGAATGTATCACTGCCTGGAGGCTGTGCCATAGGTGCCAGACCGGTGAATCTCCATTTGTCAGGGTTAGAACAGATGGGTGCTCATATCGAAGTTGATGAGGGGTATATCCGGGCAAAAGTTGATGGTCGTCTTAAAGGTGCGCGCATCTTTATGGATATGGTCAGTGTAGGTGCTACAGAAAATTTAATGATGGCAGCCGCATTGGCAGAGGGCACCACTGAGCTTGAGAATGCTGCCAGGGAGCCAGAGATTGTCGATTTAGCGAACTGTTTGAATCAAATGGGAGCGAAAGTCACAGGAGCGGGTTCTGATCACATTACTATTGAGGGCGTTGAACGTTTACACGGTTGTGATTACCGGGTCTTACCAGACCGTATTGAAACTGGAACTTTCCTGGTGGCCGCAGCTGTGTCCGGCGGCAAGGTTACCTGCACTCATGCAGCACCGGAAACACTGGAAGCTGTTTTAAATAAGTTACGCCAGGCAGGTGCAACCATCACTACGGGAGATGATTGGATAACACTGGACATGGAAGGCAAGAAGCCAGTCGCTGTGCAGGTCAAAACGGCACCACATCCGGCGTTTCCCACCGATATGCAGGCTCAGTTTGTTACCTTAAACTGTGTAGCCAGTGGTACAGGTGTAATCACAGAGACAATCTTTGAAAATCGTTTTATGCACGTGCCTGAGCTTCAACGCATGGGGGCTGAAATCGCTTTAGAAGCCAACAGTGCGGTTTCTAAAGGTAGTTCTGTCCTGAAAGGTGCTCCTGTCATGGCTACAGACCTTCGGGCATCAGCGAGCCTGGTTATCGCCGGTCTAATCGCCGAAGGTGAAACCCATGTCACCCGAATCTACCACCTCGACCGTGGCTATGAGCGTATTGAGGAAAAACTCAGTGCATTGGGTGCAAATATCCGCAGAGAAAAAGAGTAGCAATGCAAATTTAAGGTTGGGTGGGGTAGCTAATAGAAAAGTCAGCACCACCCAGCTTGCTTCTCGACACTTTACAGTGACCGTGATGCCAACTTTGGATCCGTTTTACTATCGCCAAACCTAATCCTGCACCTCCCCGCTCCCTGGTTCTGGCGCTGTCCGGGCGAAAGAATGGAGTGAAAATCTTTTCCGCATCCTCAGGAGCTACGCCTGGACCATCGTCTTCCACGTGAATAACAACCCACTCTTTGTGCTGCTCAGCAGATAAAACCACTTTGGTGTGAGCATATCTGATAGCGTTGAGCACCACGTTTTCAATGGCTCTTTCAATAAAATAACCATCGCCCATTATGGTAAGTGGAGCGGGCAATATTTCAATATTAAGTTCTGAATACTGAGGTTTTACGCGCAGAGCTATATTTTGCAGCAATTCGGAGACTGGAATTTGACTGACGTTTAATTCAGGAGGTTTGCCATCATATCGCAGGTAGTCGAGCATTTCCTGAACCATTCTTTCCAGTTCGTTGACGTCTTCCCGCATGGCTAACCAACTGACTTCATCGGGAGTATCGTTGCTTCCTAAGGTAAATTTAAGGCGCGCCAACGGTGTTCTGAGCTCGTGAGCAACGGCACCGGTCATTTCCTTATGGCGTGACAATAACTCTGACACCTGCTGACTCAGCGCATTTAACGCCGTTGATATTGGGGCGACAACAGAACGTTTCGGCACGATAATAGTCGGTAAGGAGCCATCTGTATTGACCGACCGGATCCCTTTGGTGATATTCGAAAGGTCCCGCCAAAGAGGCCAAATCCAAAGTGCTACTGCAATGCCCAACGTGATAAAAAAGACCAGGCTATACAATCGGGCGGGAAGAACATTGGGTGGCACTGAAAAGGTAAACTCGTATAAACTTTCATTGTCAGCAAGTGCATAGAGTTGTACTGAATCCTGATAAAACAATGCAAGCACTTCACCCTCGAACAGCTTGGTAAGAGAATCTTCACTGAAAGCCAGTGAAGTTAACGGCAACACTTTGGGTTTGTGTACATCAAGGTTTGCCACCACCTTTGCTTTATTTTCTCCCGAGAGGCCGGCTAATTGAGCCTTAATATCTTTCGCCTGGGGAGGGAGTAATTTGTCATCACCATAAAACAGGGGTTCTAACGCTGTGCTTAAGCCGATAATGGCAATGGCGATAAATAAGTAAAAGCTGAGGAAAAGACGGGTCACACTAGTTCCAGGCGTCGGCGACAAAGAAGAAACCCTTGCCCCAGATGGTCTTAATGCGATAGGGGTTACTCGCATTATCTTTAAGCTTTTTGCGTAGCCTGGATACTCTTACATCAGCAGAGCGGTCGAGGCCGTCGTACTCGCGACCAATGATCTCACTATAAATGGTGTTCCTGTCGACAACAGAAGCGGCATTGATGGCTAAAAGCCATAACATGTCGAATTCATGGCTGGTTAATTTGATGGATTCTCCCCCCAAAACAACAGAACGAGCTGCTTTATCAATACTCAATTTGCCAAAAGTTAACACCGCCGGCGTTTGGTTTTGTTCCTCTTGGTGACTGGCCGTCGCTCTTCGAAGGAGGGCGTGGATCCTTGCTAACAATACTCTTGGCTCAATGGGTTTAGTTACGTAGTCATCTGCACCAATTTCCAAACCCAGCACGTGATCAAAATCATCGTCTTTGGCCGTCATAAACAATAACGGGCCATTATAGTGTCTTCGCAATTGTTTACACAGCGTAAAGCCATCATCCCCAGGTAACATTACGTCTAAAATAATGAGAGACGGTGGCGACACTTTCACCGCGGAAAGCAGTGCATAGCCATCCGGCATATCAGTCACATCAAACTGATTCTGAATTAGGAAATCCTTTACCAGGGTACGTAGCCTGGCATCATCTTCAACAAGAATAATATGTGACATTAGAACAGACTCCAAGGATCTTTAACACGACGTTTGTCTCGTCGATACTCCCATTTTACCATTAGTTTTTGTGAGAAAATGGTGTGCCCCGCCTCGTCTTTAATATACACCCAGCTGTCCTCACTTAGCTTTATCTGGTGAGTCATTTCCCCAGGTTGTTGAAAGCAGTTTAACTGTTCCGACCCTAAAAACAGGCAAACAGGAAAACCCTGATCTATCGGCGATCTTATAGACACAGTCATTGTGCACTGATCACCGAAGTGGCCTGTAATGCAAGTCTGAGGGGATACCAACCATTTGCCGCCAGCTGCCAGGGCTACAACGGGTAAGGTAATTCCGATTAACGCCAGAGCGATTAACTTGCTTGTCAATGCCATCCCTCAGAACGTGTACGTTAAGCCGGCAAAAACCGTGCGGATATAGTTCTGGCTGACAATGGGGCTCTGGGTTATGGAAGACGGCAAGTGTTGGAACCTTGCAAATAATAAAATACCCCATTGAGGATCAAGTTGTTTCGTCAAAGAAAGGTTAGCACCTGGCCGAATGCCGCTACCGCTGCTATACCACAAACGTTTATCATCTGTATCCCGGGTGGAGATACCATAGTAATAGTTATTAAAAGTTGCATCGTGCCAGGTAATCTCCGGGCCGATAGAGATTATCCATTCAGCCAAACTTAACCGATATCGATAAGACAACATTGCTTTCATACCCCGGTGGACGTTGGCTATATCGTGTTCAACCGTCAGGCGAAAAATACTATTGGTTTTACCGGTGCTGAGTCGAATACCTGCATGAACACCATTGTTTCTTCTGGCGAGAGATTCAATGTTAATTCGCGACGTGACACTACCGGGTGTGGATAAAATTTCATTGGCGGTGAACAGGTCCAGCGGACTGGCGTCAAACCCGTCAAAGAAATGAAATGGCCGGGCCTCACGATCATAAGTAATAAAACTACTCACACCAAAGGCATCTTTCTGTGCCCATTGATAACCAAGTTCCAGATTATCTACATAAAACGATTCGCCATACCAAGCGAAATCACCGATGAGAACGAGATTTTGGTTGTCGCCATTACGCAAGGGGTTGGTGCGTTGTCCGTAACCGATGGCTAGGGCAAAACGAAAGGAGTCAGCAGTGACACATTCGCCTGGTTCGCAGCTATCATCAGCATAGCTATGAGAAAAGCATAGGGAAAACAGAAGAAAAATAAGCCAGCGATTCAAGAGTACCCGTCCTGTAAAAAACTCGATGACAGAGTACCGTTTCACGTGAATGTAAAAAAGGGGAGGTTACATTTTCACACAATTTATGACGTTTTTGAACTGACGTCAGACTCGTCAACCTTTACGATGACAAAGTATTTAAACTGAAAATTCACACAGTATTTACAAGTTGGTAAACGTATGTACACATGGTATGAAATTTATAGAAAATGTTAGAAAAAACAAATAAGAATGGTGTCGTTTGCTGTCAACGTTCTGCAATATGTGCTATATATACTTTCGTTTAGTTTGTGGTTTTATTACAAAAGTTCTGTAACTAAAAAAATAAAATAATAAGTTGCAGTCCAAGCTCATTGGGTGAGGTGTGCGCGTGAGAAAATTTTTCTCGTTACAACGTTACATTTTGAATTGTTTAGCGTCAGATCCTAAAAACAGTATTCCTGCTGTGCTATTTTCACTGATGCTGGCCACAATCATTTTTCTGGGTGAACCGCCTTATGCTCTGGCGGAAAACGCTGAGCCAGACAATACAGCAAAGGCTGAAAACTACTGTCAGCAAAATGATAAGTGTAGTGATAGAAAAAACCGGAGTTAACCGGTTTTTTTATGTTTGTCTTGTTAAGTGTTGAATTAGCGAGAAGAGCCGGTACTACTGGGTTGCCCTAACTCAGCCACAGTCGCTGAAATTTTCATGCTGTTACCATTGCGACTAATTTCCAGTTCGAGTGTTTTGCCAGGCTCTGTTTCGGCAATCATATCAAGTGTTTTTGAAGCGCTTTCAAGACGGATCCCATCTATTGCGACAATGACGTCGCCAGCGCGCAATCCTGCCTGATCAGCAGGGCTTGAAGAGGCAACTGCAGTCACTTCAATGCCGGGGCGATCTCTTACTTCGCTACCAATAAAACCCAGTTGACCGCGAATGACCTTGCCTTTCTGGATAATTTCGTCCATTACTCGCTTTGCCAACTCGTAAGGGACAGCGAAATTTATACCATCTACATTTCTGACACCGCTGCGAGAGTCTCTCACTTGAAAATTTGCGTTGGTAATGCCTACCAAGGTGCCGTTACTATCAACTAAAGCACCGCCGGAGTTTCCTTGATTTAGTACGGCATCGGTTTGAATGAAATCAACATAATTAGACAAGCCGTTTCTGCCTGCGCGGCTAACAATACCGTGCGTAATCGTCTGGCCCAAATCGAAAGGATTTCCAATAGCCATAACAAGATCGCCCACATGTAAATCCGGCTCACCGGCTTGCGGAATGACATGTAAATCTTCTGCATTCACTTTTAGGACGGCAAGGTCGGTGAGCTGGTCTGTACCTACAATCTGTGCTTCGAGGATTCTACCGTCCTGAACTGCCACAAAAATGCTATCGGCATTGGCAACTACGTGATTACAGGTGAGCAGGTAACCTGTATCCGTCATTATTACCCCGGAGCCCAGGCTGGTTCTCTCTCGGGGGCGACTGCGAAACAATCCGGTGTCAGTTTCAATACTAACGCTATAGATGTTCACCACAGCGGGTGCCGAACGGCTAATGGCAGTATAGTGGGTTTGTCTAGGAGGTAATGAATTGTCGACAGAGAAAATAAAGTCAGCGAAGCCTGCGCCACTGCGTAAATTGGGCACAAAAAACAACAGTAAAACCCCTGCAACTACGCCCAGAAAAATTGATTTTATAATAAAGCTGATGAATTGCTTGCCTGCCACGCCTGTATCATTCCATATTGCCTCAACAATGATAAACGAGGCGAAGTACTTAATAGAATTCTATCATACCAATTGACGTAAGTAATGCACCACTCAGTCGAACTTAACTAATCTAAATAAAATGAGGCAGGATGAACGAGAAATATAGGGAAGGAAAAACAGCGCCACATTAAATAGTGGCGCCGTGTAGCTTAGCGGATAAGCAAATAGATGGTAGCATTGCCTCGTCTAACATTTAGCGCAATGACATCATCCGCTGAATCGTCGAGTTTTTCTCTGAATTCAGCCACAGTCCTTACTCGTTGACGGTTTACGCCAATAATGACATCTTCGGCTTCCAGACCAACCCTCGCTGATGGGCTATTTCGCTCAATCTCTGTGACCTGAATGCCGTCATTTCCTGCTGCATCTTTTCCATTCACCAAGGTAGCTCCTTCTAAAGCCGGGTGAATGGTGGATGCAGTTACCTGGCTGTTGGCTGCATCGTCTAAGGTTACCATTACTGTTTCTTCGTCGCCGTCGCGCACGATGGTGAGTTCGACTTCAGCACCGGCACCCATACTGGCAATCTTCGCCGCAAGTTCGCGGAACCCGGTTAACTCTCGGCCATTGACTTCTGTAATAATGTCACCGGCTTTGAGGCCCGCCTTTTCAGCTGCAGATTCAGGTGTAACTTCTCTGACGAACGCGCCTCTGTTAGAGCTTACTCCCATGGCTTTAGCTAAACCGGCGTCCACGTCATTACCCATAATACCCAGCAAGCCCCGACGAACTTCGCCAAACTCAGCAATTTGGTCGACAAGACTTTTCATCATGTTGCTCGGGATCGCGAAACCTATTCCAACGTTGCCGCCATTGGGACCAAAAATAGCGGTATTGATGCCAACAAGTTCACCCCGTAAATTCACCAGTGCACCACCAGAGTTACCACGGTTAATAGCAGCATCTGTTTGAATGTAGTCTTCGTAACCGCCAATGTTCAGGCCTGAGCGACCCAGCGCAGAAATAATGCCTGATGTTACTGTTTGCGAAAGTCCAAAAGGGTTGCCAATAGCTACAACATAGTCGCCAACGCGCATGCTGTCAGAATTGGACAAGGGCAGTGCTGTAAGGTCTTCAGCATCAATTTTTAACAGCGCAATATCACTTTGTTCATCTGCACCAAGTTTCTTTGCTTTGAATTCTCGTCCGTCACTCAGTTTAACAGTAATTTCGTCCGCGTTATCAACAACGTGATTGTTGGTTACGACATAACCTTTATCGGCATCTATAATGACGCCGGAGCCAAGTCCTTTAAAAGGGCGTTCTTGCACTTGTTCCTGTGGACCGCCAAAGAAATAGCGAAACATTTCTGGAACGCGTTGGGTGGCAGTTTGAGTGCCCTCAACAGAGATACTGACGACTGCTGGCATGGCTTCTTCCAGCATGGGCGCTAGTGATGGCATTTCCTGTTTTTTTTCTTCACCGAAAAAAGGCAATGCGGCATTAGCGCTGGCTGACATGCCTAAACTGCTTGCTACAACACTCGATACTACAAACATCTGGCGTAAAGATTTCTTCATATTCGCTTACACTCCTTCATGTCACATGCGATATGGTTACGTTCACTGACAGACCCGGGCGAGATACAAAAGTTCCGAACTCAGTCTTTCTGTGCGGTAGACTGACCGGTTGCGCCGACAAACAAACCAGATCCTTCGTTTGCAAAGTCTCTGGGTTGCGCTTCGGGCACGGCGACTGGCTTCGCTTTTTCTTTGCCCTGGATATTATTTCTCAAGTAGGTCGTTGCTTGCTCACCGTAAAACGGTACACGGGGCGTGTCGTCCTCACCCTGGGTGAGCAATCCTTCGTATTCGTTAATTTGCTGTTTGAGGGCATCACACTGCTTTTCTATGGATTCCACAGCCTGACGAGTCTGGTGAATATGATGCTCAGCCTGTTGAGACAGCAATTCCTTGATGTTCTGCTCAGCTTGTTTACTCGCCTTTGTATTACCTTTTCCTGAATACATAAATCGAGCAGTAAAAAAACCTATGATTAATCCAACAACTAATAAGGCAACCGGAATAAGTACGTCCATTGATATCTCCAAAAAATAACAGTACGGTGAACGACAGTACTGAAATGCAAAACTACTTCGTGACTATAGCAATATCTTAATACAAATGCCCCTAATACTCGGCGGCGTCGGACTGAGATTTGTAACAATCATTTATATTCGTAAGGTAAAACCTTCATCTGTTGGCGCCCCTTGCGGTATGATTAACGCCGTTGTTGATTTTACCGGTATTTACCCGGTATTTAAGAACATATTTCAATTTTTCAAGGAGGTCGGCGCAGCCAGACCTTTAAACTGAATTTTCGGGAGTAGTGTTGGCGATGACGCCTTGGGAAAAATATCAGCAGGATTTGCAGTTACCCTCATTTTCACATGATTCCGCGCAGGAAAACGCCGTTAGGGCTCTACAGCGATTATACGACGATATGATTCAGTCACAGCGGACAAAACCTAGTAGGTTAAGCGGTAAGATTAAAGGGATACTTGGTAAAAAGGTGACACCAGAGCCTGTGAAAGGTATTTACTTTTACGGCGGTGTGGGGCGCGGAAAGACCTATTTGGTCGATACCTTTTATGATTGCTTGCCCTTTGAAAACAAAATGCGCGTACATTTTCATCGGTTTATGCATCGGGTGCATGATGAACTCAAGGGGTTACCCAATGCGGTTGACCCGCTAAAAATTATCGCAGCGAAACTCGCTAAAGAAACAAGAATTATTTGTTTTGACGAGTTTTTTGTCTCAGATATTACTGACGCAATGATCCTGGGTACCTTGATGCAGGAGCTTTTCGCCAGAGGCATTACGTTAGTGGCAACATCCAATATCGTGCCTGATGAGTTGTATAAAAATGGGTTGCAGCGAGCGCGATTCCTCCCGGCTATCGCACTGATCAATCGATACACAGACGTGATCAATGTCGATAGTGGTATAGATTATCGTTTACGAACACTGGAACAAGCAGAAATATTTCACTTTCCTTTGGACAAAGATGGCGATGTTCATCTGGATGAATATTTTGAACAGCTGGCGCCAGAAAAAGGTACCCAAAACGAACTGATTGAGATTAATAATCGCCACATCCCTACACGGCGACAAGCCGATGGTGTGTTGGTCATCGAGTTTTCAGCATTGTGCGAAGGGCCACGAAGCCAAAGCGATTACATTGAGCTTAGCCGTTGTTATCATTCCGTGCTAGTTGCCAACGTAAAACAAATGGGGGCAAATAATGACGACACGGCCCGACGTTTTATTGCAATGGTTGACGAGTTTTATGAACGACATGTCAAGCTCATCATGACAGCAGAAGTGGCGCTTGAACAACTCTACTCCGACGGTCGACTGAACTTTGAATTTCGTCGATGTCTGAGCAGGCTCAAAGAAATGCAGTCGAGAGAGTATTTGGCACGGGAACACCTTCCTTAAACATTTAGTGAGGCCAGCGCCTTCAAGCCGAAACGCTAAGTAAAAATGAAACGCGGCGTGAACACATCCCTGTGGCCTCGACTGCCGCTTCCCTGCGGCAGACGGTTTCATTTTCACTTTGCTAATCCGGCTGCGGCGCTGGCTGAAATGCCTTCAAGCCGAAACGCCAAGTAAAAATGAAACGCGGCGTGAACACATCCTTGTGGCCTCGACTGCCGCTTCCCTGCGGCAGACGGTTTCATTTTCACTTTGCTAATCCGGCTGCGGCGCTGGCTGAAATGCCTTCAAGCCGAAACGCCAAGTAAAAATGAAACGCGGCGTGAACACATCCCTGTGGCCTCGACTGCCGCTTCCCTGCGGCAGACGGTTTCATTTTCACTTTGCTAATCCGGCTGCGGCGCTGGCTGAAATGCCTTCAAGCCGAAACGCCAAGTAAAAATGAAACGCGGCGTGAACACATCCCTGTGGCCTCGACGGCCGCTTCCCTGCGGCAGACGGTTTCATTGTTACTTAGCTAGTTCGGCTGCGACGCTGGCTGAAATGCCTTCAAGCCGAAACGCTAAGTAAAAATGAAACGCGGCGTGAACACATCCCTGTGGCCTCGACTGCCGCTTCCCTGCGGCAGACGGTTTCATTTTCACTTTGCTGGTTCGGCTGCGGCGCTGGCTGAAATGCCTTCAAGCCGAAACGCCAAGTAAAAATGAAACGCGGCGTGAACACATCCCTGTGGCCTCGACTGCCGCTTCCCTGCGATAGCTGGTTTCATTGTTACTTAGCTACTTCGTCTGCGGCGCTGACTCTACGGGATAAATAACACAGCACTGTTATCTCTTTCGTAAAGTCGGTAAAATGCGAATAATTTTTTAACTGTGCCTGTATTTTTCACGGGCATTGTCAGATAAAAGTAAGATACAGAGACTTAAGATGGGCAGAGCATTTGAAGTAAGAAAGAACGCCATGGCTAAAACAGCCGGCGCAAAAACCAAAGTGTATTCTAAATACGGTAAAGAAATTTACGTGTGCGCGAAGAACGGTGGTCCTGATCCAGATACTAATTTGTCGTTGAAGCGTCTGATGGAAAAAGCGAAAAAAGATCAGGTGCCGAGTCATGTCATCGAAAAAGCGATTGATAAAGCGGTAGGTGGTGCAGGAGAAGATTTCGTACCGGCACGCTATGAAGGCTTTGGCCCTGGAAATTGTATGGTCATTGTCGACTGCTTAACTGACAACAATAACCGCACTATCACCGATGTACGTAACTGTTTTACTAAAACCAATGCGAAAATTGGTGGTCCCGGCGCAGTCGCACATATGTTTGATCATCAGGCGATTTTTCAGTTTGCTGGTGATGATGAAGATGCTGTGTTGGAAGTGTTGATGGAAGCAGACGTAGACGTAACTGAAGTTGAGTGTGAAGACGGTAAAGTTACGGTTTATGCACCCCATACAGAATTTTACAGTGTGAAAACCGCACTGACTGACGCGTATCCTGATATCACCTTAGATGCTGAAGAAATTAGTTTTATTCCGCAGACTGAAGTAGAGATCAGCGAAGAAGATATGCCTATGTTTGAGAAATTCATGGACATGCTGAACGACTGTGACGACGTACAAGATGTATATCACAATGCAATCACACCTAACTAACAGGTGAATTGGATTAGAAGGGGCGTTTATCGCCCCTTTTTTAGTTGTTCAGTTCCATAATTTCTGTAAAATGCTCGCCGGAGCTGGCCTGGCAATCGCTGCTCTCGTAAGAGAGGGGAGGAAAGTCCGGGCTCCACAGGGCAGGGTGCCAGATAACGTCTGGGCGGCGTGAGTCGACGACCAGTGCAGCAGAGAGTAAACCGCCTAAGCGCTTAGGCGCCGGTAAGGGTGAAAGGGTGCGGTAAGAGCGCACCGCACAGCTGGTAACAGTATGTGGCATGGTAAACTCCACCCGGAGCAAGACCAAATAGGCCTTCTATACGTGCGGCCCGCACGGAAGGCGGGTAGGTTGCTTGAGCCTGTTAGCGATGACAGGCCTAGAGGAATGATTGCCCAAGACAGAACCCGGCTTATGGCCAGCTCCTTCCAATATTTCACCCGTTTATTTAAACACTCGACTAGGGTTGACATTATCGTTGGCACTACTTAACTCCAATCGCAATGGCGCAGAGGCCCGCTTGGCTGGATGAGAAGAATTCCATCTGAAGCGTTCCACGATAATATCAGTGGGTGTTGAAGCTAACACTACAACTGGTACGTTCTTATCCAAGGAATAGTCACGCTGATTAAGCAGTTCGATCAGGCGCTGCTCTATGGTTTTATGCAAAACTAGGCATTCGTCTTTTATTAGCGTGTCAGTTTGGTAGAGCGTAAAAGTAGATTGGGCGTTTTTTATATAGTCAAAGAGTCGGCCATAGTCCAATTCGCTGTTCAATACGTCGTCATTGCTTTTGGTAACGCCGCGAAGCTCCCGAATCCAAGCCCAGTGGATCGGAAGCCATGTCACAGAGGTGTTTTCCAAATCATAGGCTTTCATATAATTTTCAATATGGGCATTAAGTTGTGCGGCACTGTGCTCCTTGTGCGCGTCAATGCCGTGGAGTACCACTGCAATAATATGGTGAGACATGTTTCCCTCTGATTATTGTAATTTTTTGATATTGTTAGTCAGGAAGTGTCGCGGTATGAATAATCCTCTCACCAAAATCATAAAATAATATTTATAGTTATTATGTGGTTCTTTTTTATTAAGTTTGCCGTGAAATATCAGTGTTATTGGCGTTGATCTGATGTGCGTAACCCGTTAAGGTTTAGCAATACTTTTTGACAATAATTTTATTACAGTGGAATCCTTTGTGGTGCCGGCAGCTGAACTCATTGACCGTATTGTTCACGGCGACAGAAAAGCAGAAACACAACTCATTGAAAGTTACTACCAGGGGTTGTTGTTTGTTCTCTATCGTCAGACAGATGCATTTAGCCTGGCAGAGGATTTAGTGCAAGATACGTTCGTCATTGTGATAAGAAAACTTCGCAATGGCGATCTTCGCAATCCAGACGCCTTGTCTTCCTTTATTCGACAAACAGGCATTAACACGCTCATTGCGTACCGCCGTCAGCAAGCAAGGAGACAAACCGAAAGTACTGAGCATGCCGACGCTTTTGAATCACAACAAGAATCCTTAGTTCATCAATTACAGAAACAAGATAACGTTGAGCTGGTCAGACGTTTATTGGCACAACTGTCGACGAAACGCGATAAAGATTTACTCACGCGCTATTACCTTTACGATGAAGATAAGCAGGCATTGTGCGATGAGTATGCACTTACAACAGCGCACTTCGATCGCGTGCTTTTTCGTGCCAGACAACGTCTAAAAGCTTTAGTTGAAAATAACGAAGAAGATACCGCTCAAATTTGGTCTGCCATAGACAACACAATTATCCTGGCATTAATCAGCACGCTGGCAACTTCAGCTGAATGGCAGGATACACGACTTCAAAAGTTTGCTCAGGGTGTTCAAGTTGAGGTGGGAGAATATGTCCGCCCGGAACACTTTAATGATCAGAATGGGTTGGCAAAGCCGGCTAATCCAAGGTTAAAGAATAGTTCCTATGTCTGAAAGTAAACTGTTTAATGACAACCTGGTAAGAGATTATCTCAATAAACGTCTTTCTCCCGAGGAGGAAATCAACTTTGAGACTGAAATGCTATCGAGCGCAGCGAAAACTGAGCAAGTCGTGCTCTCTAACAGCATTAAAGCGGGTGTGACAAGTGTTCCATCGATTAGCCCTATGAAAAATGGGCGGGTGAAACGCAGTACTGTGGCGGTGTCAGCTATAGCGGCTGGAATAGTAGCCTGGTTATGGTTACCAACGCTGTTGGTGAAGCAGGAGACGATAAGCCCTGGTATAGTGTATCTCGAAGATTTTAGAAGCCACGCAACTGAAACAGTTAAACTGCATTTCGCTAGCGGCGAAGCCTTTAAAGTAGTCGTTAGCGATGCGCCGCCGTCACTTAGAGAAACCATTAGTGCTTCATTGGTATCTCAAGATGCTCAGGTGGTGTTGGAATCTCTTATCAAACCAAATAGTAATAGTGAAATTTCACTGATAATTGAACGGGAAGAAGTCGATTCGGGGCTGTACACACTTGTATTCACTGCCGGCGATCAGGAAATAAATCGTTTTATTTTGAACATTACTCATGAGTAGTGCCTAAAAAAAGAGCTATAAGTGATCACTAAAAAGTTATATAAATAGAGTTATTCTTTGAAAGAGCGTTGATCATGCAAATGAAAGATAAGGATTATCTTTTTGGAGAGACCACAAGGAAGGTACCCACCGAAGCAGAAGTTGTGGAGATGGTCGAAGCGATTATTCCGTGGTCTTCGCCTTTACCTGATAACACAGAACAGCCGTTTTCCTCGGCCGAAATGGCTGCGTTGTCTCCCCGAACTGAGATGCCTGTATCGAACGATATTTCCCTGGCAGTGAAGTCACGTATCCCCTTGGGCGATAAACTACCAGCAGGTTTCACTTATTGGGGGCAATGGATTGCTCATGACATTATTACTCCCACACACCCATTGCAAAACCATTACTCAAGCCGAACAGTAAGCCCTATTCTCAATCTGGATAGTTTGTATGGTTGTGCCCACGGTTTGCCTCCTCACGCATATTTCGATGAGCACGGGTTATTTAAATTGGCGGAAAATGGCTGGGACTGTCTAAGAGATTGCAGTGGAGCTCCTTTGGTTCCCGAACCGCGCAACAACGACAACACAATAATTTTGCAGTTTCACGTTCAATGGCAGCGTTTACACAATCGTATTTTGCGTATGGTAGGGGGAAGTAAGCTCCCTTATTTGCATGAAAATTCGAGTATTTTCTACACTGCAAGATATTACACCACCTGTCTGTTTCATCAATTAGTGTTAAAAGAGTGGCTTCCGGCCATACTTGATAAATCCGTTTATGATTACTATTTCTCTGGTACGCTAAATGACAGCGTACTCATCAAATCAGATTCAGAGCTAGTTCGCGTTCCTTACGAGTTTAGTCATGCAGCCTTTCGGTTTGGCCATAGTATGGTTCGTGAAACCTACAAATTAAGAGGAAATGATTCTTTTAATTTACATTCACTTCTCACTCATCAACCATTTAAAGGTAAGGCAATTCCGCCTATCGACTGGTCACTGTTTTTTGGCGAGTTTGCCCAGGAAATTCAACCTATCAACCTCATAATCGTTGCTGGAATGGGCAATATTCCCATTTCCAGGAATATTGCAGAGCGCAACATCAGCGCAGGTATAAAAGCGAACCTCGCTACGGTTCACGAGTGTAAACATCATCTTTGCGAATATTATCCTGAGCTAACAGAGGCTGTGGGTTTGTCGCTTCAGGAAGAGGAAGCTGTACTTGAGGAATTAAAAATAGATCCTATGCAGCAGAGCGCTTCATTTTATCGATTATATCAGGAAGAGCGTTTGCCTTTGTGGCCGTATATATTAGCAGAAGCGGGGGCGCAGAAAGACAACCCTGGGCACCGACTGGGGAAACTGGGGAGTATCGTGGTTGCTGATGTGTTGAAGTTCGCAATTAGCCAAGCGACACTTGAAAGTAGAACGCCGTTTACAGATGTGCCTGATTTCAGCGAATTTTTGCACATGCTTTGCTCAGACATTGGAGTGAAAGATACATCACACATTACCATGGCTGATTTACTCACAACAGGAGAGAATAATAATGAACGATTTTAAGCCGGGTTATTGGGCCACAGCTAAGGCGGGTGTCAGCTATGTTAACCACCGCAGTATAATCCCGTCCCTAAGCAGCTATCATCCAGAAGGATTGGGGGAAAACTACCCGGTCAAATTTACTTATAATGAAAAAGACAATACTTATGCTGTGGCTTTGGGCGGATTGTGGAATGGTACCGCGCAAGCCATTATGGCAAAAAGTGAATTCAAAGTGATTGATCCTGCGGGTATTTTTATTTCTAATCTCATTCCTCTTGAGAGTAAGTACGATACTGATGTCGACGGGTTCAAGGCATTAAGAGTGTCTATAATTGCGCATGAGTATGAATCCGACGGGAAACGCGCCAGAGATTATAGCTCGACGCTAGCATGGTTAAGAGATGGACCGGCAGAGAACGATGGAGACCCTGGAGAGATGGTGATGACGAGTTACCGCTGGAAGGACAACGACTAAGTGTTCCTCACCGCTTTGAATTCAGCTCTTGGCAAGATGCAATACAAATGCCGTTCTCCGCGTTTAGCGCCGCGACGTGTGTTTTATCTCGCTGCTTGTTTATTGTGCCTGATAAACACTAACGTTGTGTTGGCTGAATCTGTTTTCATCTGCGGTGAAGAGCCCGATTCATGGAAACAATATAATCGTATTTTTAGCGTTAATGGTGAATACATTCAGTGTACACCGGAAGGCAGAGTTTCACTGTCGGC
The DNA here is from genome assembly GCF_056158205.1 of Alteromonas sp. AWQ4_252. Classification (NCBI taxonomy): domain Bacteria; kingdom Pseudomonadati; phylum Pseudomonadota; class Gammaproteobacteria; order Alteromonadales; family Alteromonadaceae; genus Alteromonas; species Alteromonas sp. AWQ4_252. The sequence goes on from NZ_JBSWSV010000001.1 coordinate 1,838,302, forward strand.
GTCAAATCAAGAAGATGCTCAACTTATTGAAAACCTGACTTTCATCGACCAGCATCTCCGTTCTTCTTTTTCAACGGTGACGGGTGAAAAACGGCGAGAGTTAAGTGAATTTCTGTCTACTTATGACGGCACCTTTCTTGCCATGGATGCCAACGTTAGGCACATGCTGTTTGCCCTTTCTACCATGGAGTACAACACGAGTTATTCTCTTGCCCTTACTTTCAAAGATGATTACCTGAACGCCCCTGAGCAGGTGGCTAAAACCGTTAGTCTGGTTTACTTAGAGAGTCAGTTTTTTCGCCGTAAATATGCCGATGTTATTGAATTTTGTGATGGCTGGAGCGATAACGAAGTTTTTTTCAATAGCAAGCAAAAAGCCGTTTTCCTGACATATTGTGGTTTTAGTCGCGTGTTACATGGCGAGACACCCGAAGCGTCTCAGCTCGGATTTAACCAGTTAACTCAAGCTTCAGAACTCATCGCTGATGAACAGAGTGGTTTATTGTGTGCCCAAACCAGAAATGGACTTGCGAGTTATTACCGCTTATTGGGCGATTTACAAAGCACAGAGCGTGAACTCAACGCCGGTCTGGCGTGTGTGAAACCTTCGGTAGGTTTGCAAGAAGAGGAAATGCAGGATGATTTAACTAACAATTTAGCATGGGTTTATCGACGCCAGGGAAACTTACCATTGTATCTTACGATGTTACGGGCTTCAGTATTTCAGCATACACACAAACTTGCACCAGAGAAACTCGCAGTGAGTTATGCGAACTTAGGCAGAGCATATTATTTAGTCGGCGATTTGCAAAAAGCCCAGCGTTACTATTTACAGTCCTTGGCTTATGGCGAGGGTAAGAGTAATGATCACGATTACGCTGGTACCTTAATGTACATGGCGAGGCTTAAGCTTGCCCTTGATGAGCCTGACGCCGCCGAACATTATCTCCTTGAGGCGTTAACGTACATATCTTCCGAAAAATCTTTTGAGCGAGCCAGGGTCTTGCGGAAGCTGCTTGAGACCCGAGAACAACCGGAAGCTTTTGACGAAGCTGAATATCTGAGTGCCATTGAAACGATTATGGCGACATATACAACAGCGTATCGCTCACAGATTTTAAGTGAATGGTTAGAGGTGTTGCGACAAGCAGGAAGGCTCGATTTATCTCTGCCACTTATTGAAAATATTGAAATGTCTGATCAGCACCCTCTGTCAGTTGATCTCGCAATTGCAAATGCCAAATTAGAATCCTTGTTGACCCAGCCAGAATCAGTGCATAAACGAGGCCAGATCACACAGGTGTTTGGCAGGGCTTTTGAGAAAATAGTAGGCGCCTCTACCAAATTTCAGAGTAATGAAGTGGGAATGAATTGGTTAAGCCAATCTCGAACCTTGATAAATCAATATCTTTCTTATTTGTTGCCAAGTAAAAATGAAGAGGATATTGAAACTGCACTAATGTTGTCTGAACATTTTGCCAGCATCGTATTTCGCAGGCATAGAATGGCATTAGCGAGTAATTCCGACAGGTATATTGAAGGGAGTATCGTAGGTGAAGATTACGCCTATGTTTCAGAGTTTGGACCTCAATCATTGCCTTTTAGCCAGGTATTGGTGAACGATAGACAGTGGGAGCAAAAAATGCTTTCCGGAGTCTTACCTGATATTGGCGAAACTGATTTCGGACTAGAAGATATCAGGCGATTCCTGGATAACGAAAGTGCCATGTTGAAGTTGTTTTCCTTAGGAGAAAAGGACTGTGCATACCTGATTGCCAAACAATACATAGAAGGTACATGTGCGGATGACGAAGCGTCTGTTTCAGATTGGCTTAGGGAAGTTTTATTTCGATTTCACGGTTTCAAAACTCTCTATCTGATGCCTGAAGGGAGTTGGCGAAATGTATCATTCGCAGCACTTGCAAGTGACCGGGGAAACAGGTATCTGGGGCAAGAAATGGCGCTTATTCGCGTAATGTCACTCAGGGATTTTTTCGGCGAAGATATACCTTCCAGCGCCCGTGATAATGTGGTGGCCTTTACCAACCCGGCAAATCCCGATCCAGAATACATGCCAGCCTCAGAAGCGATGAAGTGGCGAGCTGGTTTCCCCCCCCTGCCATGGACCGCTAAGGCTATTCAATCGGTAACCGCAGCCTTTCCTGATGCTCTCATGATTTCTTATACGGGTGAACAGGCAACTGATGAGAATTTAATGTCTGACTCTGCTCGATATGCAAGGCTTTTACATGTCGGTAGTCATGCGTATTATTCGCCAGAACAGCCAGATCTAGTGGGTATCGTCACTGCGTCAAACGGAGAAGACAGTAATGGCTTTCTGCCTTACGAAATACTCTTTTCTAACACTTATCATAATGATTTGGTTGTAATTAGTGCCTGTGAAACAGAGATGGGGAAAGCGTACCGGGGAATTGGTATGCGAAGCCTTAGTCATGGGTATTTATATCAGGGCGCTGGCGCCACGATCTCAACCTTATGGAAAGTGCCTGATCGGGCGACGGCTGAATTTATGGCGTTATTTTATTCGGCATTAAGTGATAATGACGGAAATATTGCAAAAGCGATGCTTTTCGCTCGGCAAAAACTTTCGCAAAATCGACGCTTTCAAGACCCTCGATATTGGGCGGGTTTTGTATTTACTGTTACAACACCTCATTATGAGCGTTTGGCTTTGTAAGGGTAGGGCGCTCTCCCAAAATAAAACCAATACTCAGTACGCTGATAAACAACACCGGTAAAAAGAAGATCCCAGCATTGGTATCAAACGTCGCCTGACATAAATAGGAGACTGTTGCCGCCCGGCAGCCGAATAAAACACCAGGGTGCGCAGTGTTTATCGCCTTAAATTGTCGTATTAAAAGCCAGCCCAGTGGAAGCATTAGCAACACGAACCCAATGCTACCGGTAGTTGCTAAAGTTTCGAGGTAATCGTTGTGGGCCCGTTTTGACATTTTTGTATTACCGAGCAAGATGGGCTTATAAATATGCTGAATATACGGGTAAGTCCCGGGGCCAGAACCTACTAAAGGGTGATCTCTAATCACACTTTGAACCGTTTGTCGCAACTCGTTTCGCCCATTGTCATCAAGTTTATCTTCAGAGAAGCGTTGATATAACGGAGAATGCAGAAATCCGGTTACCAAAATACCCGCAACTGTAGCGGTGACAATCGCAGTACGCAGAGAGAACAACATGGTAAGAATGCGGGGTTGCCTAATCATGTAGAGTGACGCAGATGCGCCTAGCCCAGCACTCACTGACAGTAAGGCTCCTCTGCTACTGGTATTAATAAGGGTATACGCCATGGCCGCAATTGTTAAAGCAAGGACAACACTTATCCATCTTTTACTATTATCCCTGAGTGTATCTATTAATAAGCCAATACCCAGGGAAGCTGCCAGTCCAATATAAATAGCATATTGATTCTTATAGCTAAATGTACCTCTTATTCCATCTTTCCACGGATACGTCCAGGGAGGAATTGCACTGACTATCTCGTATTCACCAGCAGTAATGAAGTTGCAGATTGAATAAAGCGTAGTTAGTGCGGCTCCGGTAAAGATAACAACAATAAGTCCAATTAGCCGGCGAGACGACGTGATGAAAATCCACATAGCAATGAACAACAAAGCTAACGCCAGAAATTTCACCCACTCAATTATTGATGCTTGCCAATATACGGTTAGGTGTGTTGCTTCATTCAAACCCTGGTAGGCATACCAGAAAGGTGCTTTGGGTGACACCAGCGCTATAAATGACGGTGGAAGCGGAACGATATAAATGAGGTTATAAACTACCCATAATGCCAATAAAGATATAGCAATAGCACTGTTTCGCGTCATCTGAAAATTGCAAAACAATAACCCAGATGCCGAAAAGAGAAGAATAATACCTGCCGCAAAAAGTTGCTCCCAAACAAGGTCGAGCCCGTGGAGCCAAGGGAAAACAATAAATATTACAGCTAGAAAGGCTAACTGCCCGAACTCTTTTACAGAGCTAAACTTCATTGCTGGCAAGTTCACTCTCAATTTTACGCAATCGTTTAGTTATCCATTTACCCGGCGATAGCTTGATAAAAGGGGAAACATTTTTCTCCCGCTTCATTGTGGCTATGAGTAGTTCTCGTGTGGGTTTCTGGCGAAGTGCACCACGTATGACTGGTAGAGCTTTCTCCTGAACCTGGGAGGGCAAACTATGCCAGCGCGCCACTAAAACCGGTGCTACTAAGCTCTGAAACTCCCACTCGAAAGGAGCTATAGCCAACCCTTTGTCGAGTTGGTCGATAAAAAGTTGATCGGCAGAACCAAAATGATGCAATAACACCGTACGGATAACAAAAGCTTGATAGTGCGTAGGCTGAATCTGTTCTGTTTGCGAAATCATTTTCAGGGCGTGCTCAAGGTTATCAGGAGTGCAAGCTTCCCCTAGCTTCCAATTAACCATACGAGCTTTTAAAACTGTAGTTTGTGCTTCACTGTCGTAGGGGAGATAACTGCCCAGGGTGTTTATTGTTTCTATAGTTTTGTTCGGCAGAGGTGCTACCGCTTTATTGCCGACATAGGCCGAGTTGAAAGCGCGGTTCACCGATTCTTTCGCTGATTGCAAATCAGCATAAACTGTCGCGTAATAAAGACAATACAACCCAGAAAATAAAACTGCCATACCGAAAATAATTGGTATTCTGAGGGACTGATGGGCAGCAGTGGCACTATTAGGCATTACCGTGTTAACTCTCCGTAATGTACGAAAGCGACGTGTAAGTGGTATATGGCAACAACTATCACAAAAACGGCAAGACAACCAAAATTGAATCATACCAGTTTCACGAGAAATATGTGTAGACCTGCATGGAGCGGTATTTGAACAAAGAAACGACTATCAGGCTACCAGTACTGAAATTTAATTCAAATTTCGTTCCACTTTGTAGGTCGCTTTTTTCAAAAGAATGGTAAAAACCTGGTTGGCCTAACAGCTTCATGCTATTTATTTGTGTATAAAAGGATGCGCATCCTACTGTGGTGTCCGCTTTTTTTACAGGCGTTGATGAACTTCATTTAACACCGATACTGTGTATTGTTTAACTAGGCCTTTAGTATTACTCATGTCAAATCAGTATTATGCGAACCGCAGTGTGGTGAATAATAACTCTTACCGCAACCTGAATTAATTAGATATGTTAAAAAAATGGGGGTGGCTTAGCACTTTTTTGTTACTTAGTGACAGTTTTTTGATGGTATTGTCAGTTTCATTTACACATCTTTAGACGCATACATTGCTAGTGTCGCCTGTTCAGGGAGTGTTTAACTCTGCACAAATAAATATAGTGGTTTACATATGTATGTATAGTAGAAGATGTTTCTCATTCGTGAAGTTGCGACTATAATTATGCATCATAAGTTGTAAATCACTCGCTACATGTTGGTATCAATTTTGCTCATTAATATGGCGTATGCTTATGGAGTGCGCCATAGACAGACTAATGTGTACGCCTAAAATTTACCAAGGTTATGATTTCATTTTGAGTGTTTAGAAGGAACAAGGACGGCACATTATGGGGACCGGTTTCGTTAGAAATAATGTGAATCAATTTGCGATTGTCTATCGTTTTATTGATTTCCTAATTATACAAGTCACTTTGTTGGCCGTCGGCACAGCTTACTCTGTGGGTATGTCGGTGCATTATCATTTACTAGGGCTCATTGGCAGTACAACCTATTTGTTATCTGCTGAACTTTTCTGGTTGTATCGTTCCTGGCGTTCAGGTACCACTAAAGAGCTCATTTTCTATACCGCACTAAGCTGGTTTGTTAGTGTGGTGGTCGTTCTAAGCTATCTATTCCTCACGAAAACCTCTGAAGACTACTCCAGGGTCGTTTTGTCTGGATGGATAACAGTTGCACCACTGTTTCTGTGCACATGGCGACTTGCCATGCGTGCATTTCTCTACAGCATACGTCGACAGGGTTACAACAGTCGTACTGTGGGTATTATCGGTATGAATGAAAATGCCGTTGCCCTGGTCAATGAGTTGAGAATGAACCCCCACATAGGGTTTAAGATCGGCGGTGTTTACGATGACAGGGATTTATCCCGCCTGGCAGTTCCAGACAACATCACTATTGAGGGAAGCCTCAGCGATGCAGTGAATGCAGTTCGTGCAGGTGAGCTAGACCAGGTTTTTATCACGTTGCCAATGACAGCGAATCGACGTATCGAACAAATTCTCCACGAATTAGGTGATACCAACGCCGAAGTCCATTTTGTCCCTAATTTCTTTATGTACAACATGGTTCATTCCCGTTTGTGTAATATCGGAAATATGCAAACGATCAGTGTATTTGATACGCCAATGCGTGGTGCTATGACAGCAATTAAAAGGGCGGAAGATATTATTCTCGCCACTTCTATACTCACTGTGATTGCTATACCTATGTTGTTTATCGCCGCTGCGGTTAAACTGACTTCCAAGGGGCCAGTTATCTTCAAGCAGAACCGTTACGGTGTGGATGGCAAAAAAATTAAAGTCTGGAAATTTCGCTCCATGACTGTGACTGAAGATGGCGACACAGTGACTCAGGCAACTAAAGGGGATGCCCGAGTGACCAAATTGGGTGCCTTCCTACGGCGCACGTCTCTCGATGAGCTGCCGCAGTTTATCAATGTCTTACAGGGCACTATGTCTGTGGTAGGGCCGCGCCCCCACGCCATTGCCCACAATGAAATGTATCGGAAAACCGTAAAATATTACATGCTGAGGCATCGTATTAAACCTGGTATTACTGGCTGGGCACAGGTTAATGGTTGGCGTGGTGAAACTGATACTGTTGAAAAAATGCAAATGCGAGTTCAGTACGATTTGGAATATATTCGTAACTGGTCATTGTGGCTTGACTTTAAAATTGTAATTTTCACTTTCTTTAAAGGTTTCGTTGGCAAAAATGTATACTAGCCACAAACGTTAGTCATTGAGCAGATTGACATTTTAAACCTAATGATAAAAGAAGTGAGCAATGTGGAAACGTAGCCTGTATTTCGGACGTAATATCTTTCGAAACTACAAGGCTAGTTTTTTGCTGATATTTTGCGTCTTATTTGTAGAGACGCTGGTGAGTCTGGCCATTCCTTATGTCATTGGTAAGCAATCCGGGCAGCTTGCGAGTGCCGAATTTGTTAAAATTACGGATTTAGGGGGCTATCTGATCCTGTGGTGCGTTTTATTCGCGCTACAGTGTTTAATGAAGTTCATCTCTACTTACCGACTAAATGTTTTAGGGGCCAAGCTGGTAGCAAATCTTAGTTGTCGGCTTTATGATCATATTCAGATCCTTCCACTTCGCTATTTCCAGGATGTCAAGAAAGGCGACGTATTATCTCTGTTAACCCATGACTTGGGAACAGTTAGTTATTACGTGACCAGTGTACTTACCACACTGGTTCCAAATCTCATGGTCTTATTTGGCTCAGTCATCATGATGTACTGGATAGAACCGCTGGTGGCTCTGATGATTGTCACGCTTATCCCGATTGTGTATCTGGTCACTAAAATCATCGGTCGCCAAATTCATCCTCTCTCTCGTCAAATCGTCGAAAAACAAGCTGACACTCTGGCGATTGCCAGTGAAAATATTAGTACTATTTCGTTAATAAAATCCTTTAACAGAGAGAGGACGGAATCAACCCGTTATGCCAGCAGAACTGGCGAAGTGTTGTCGTTGCGAACCCGGCAATTTCGTTACCAGGCGCTGCTTACGCCTACAATTCAGTTTTTAGCGTCCGTGTGTATTATGGCCATTATTGGTGTTTGTCTTATTCAGTTCAAAGCTGGGAAAATTGAAATAGCTGACATTGTATCCCTTCTGCTCTACGGTATGATTTTTACTCGTCCTGTAAGCACACTCGCTGGTCTTTATGGGCAGACAATGCAAATGACTGGAGCCCTGGCCCGATTGCTGGCGATTCACGGTAAAGAACGTGAACCTTCTGATAGTGGAGAAAAATCTTTAGAAGCAGAAGCAGGGTATGTTGAATTCGACAATGTTACCTTCTCGTACATTTCTGATGAACCAGTGTTGAAAGGTGTTTGTTTTACTGTAAAGCCACAGCAAACTGTATTGATTGTAGGTAGAAACGGCGCGGGTAAATCCACCCTCCTGCATTTGTTGATGCGCTTTCATGAACCCCAGTCTGGAAGAATTCTGATAGACGGGCAAGATATTCGGGGCGTGACGACTTCATCGGTTCGCAACGCTATTGGCCATGTTTCTCAAGATGTTGTCTTGTGTAATGGCTCAATATTCGACAACATCACTTATGGAGTGGAAGAAGCAAATAAAGACGAGGTACAGAAAGTGTGCGAGCAAGCGGGTTTAGTGCCTGTGCTTGCGCGGTTACCGAATGGGTTACATACCATGGTTGGGGAAGGCGGCATACGCTTATCTGGAGGGCAAAAGCAACGGATAGCACTTGCCCGGGCTTTACTGAAAAAACCTGCCATTTTATTGTTTGATGAACCAACCTCTATGTTGGATGAGACTGGCAGACAGCAGTTTCGCAAAGAATTGGAAACAGTGTTTAAAACATTTACCATTATTATGATATCTCATGATCCAACGCTGTCTGATGTAGCAGACAGGGTGTTTACACTCCATGATTATCAATTAAAAAGTGAACAAGGGAAGACATGACAACTTATAAATTAAAATCTGACGTACTAGCGCAAAAAGTGGTTGATGAAATGGTCATTTTAGAACCTGAAAACGGCGAGTACTTTACTGTTAACGGCGTGGGTAGTGAAATGATAGCCCTGCTTGAAGAAGGTAAGAGCGAAGATGAAGTAGTAGCAGCCATGACAGAAAAGTTTGCCGTGGACGCAGAGGAAGTGAGAGCTGATTATCAGCAGCTTTTAGCGCAACTCGAAGCACAGGGTTTAGTTGAAGTTGTGATGTAATGCTGGCGTTTCTCCGTCTGCCTGGTAACCAGAAAAAATGGTTTATTAGAGCCTGGTTTGCATTTCTGCTTTGGCATGTTCGAATTCGTTTTTCAAATTACAAAGCCTGGCAGAACCGTGTTTTTCCTACAACAGCGACTTCCCAGTCTGGTTATCCGGCTAACTTTGTAGCGACCATTGAAAAGGCTGGCAGGCATCACCTCTGCCACATGAATTGTTTGCGACGCTGTCTGGTTACCATGGAGATGTCACATCGGATTGAGATTTACCCCACAATACATTTCGGCGTTAAAATTGAAAACGGGGTAACGAAAGCCCATTGCTGGTTATCTCTTAATGGTGCACTGATAAACGACAGCGAGGAGGTCGTTTCTGCATATACGGAATTAAAAACAAAAAATACCAGTACTCTTTTCAAAAACCTTGCCTGACGGTTACCCCGTGAATCATCCCTATCAAAGCTTGTGAAATGTCTGCAGCCAACGTTGCGTCAGGATCACAAAAAGCAGATCAACATGTACGCCGCCATTTCTGTTGTAAACTGCGTCGTCGAATGCTTTCAATACTTGTGTTGTGTCGATTAGGCCCCGGTCAGCCAAATAGGGGTGGGCTAAACAGTTGCGTAGGCTTTCGGCATTTTCTCTGACTAAATTGGCGAAATGGTGATCAAATGTGGTCTTGGTTTTCCGCCAGCATACCGATTTTGGTAATAAATCCGTCATTGCATTTCTCAGCATATATTTGGGATAGGCCCCTTTGATCAATTGAACGGGCGGCACGGCAAATGAATGTTCTGCTATTCGATAATCAAAAAAGGGATGTTTCACATTGATATTAAATTCAGATGCAATGGCATCGTACGAACGAACTGAATTGAACGTTGTCGTGGTTTTTAATGCAAAGTAACGTGCATAACGGGCGGGATCTTTACTCCCGTCAAAAGGGTTCGGGAAGTCGTATGATGCGCTGGCAAGCTCTCTGCCTTTGGGCGTCATCCAACGAGGCATAGAAATGAGACCTGGTGTTTGTCCCTTCAAACGTTTCGCGGTATTTATTAACCACTGCGGTATGAGTGGCTTAACAAAAAGTGATTTGGCAATAGGATAGAATGTAAGATCTGTTTCCCTACAGGCTCGTTTCACTTCACCAATAACACCTATTTCCCCCTGTTTTAGTCTTTGCGTATAGGTGCTGGCATGTCCCCAACACATTTCATCGCCACCGTTCCCCGTTAACAACATGGTCACGTTTTGTGCAGCAAGTGCTCGCATTTCATCTTTATAACGGGGGGATAGCACTATGCCTGGATGATCGAAGTGCGCTGGATACAGTTGTAGAAAGTCACGATATTGCTCTCGGTCCACATCCTGGAAAATAAAATCATCAATATTAAGGTGCGTGCGCATATCCTCAATAAGTGCACTTTCGTCTGATTTGGGATCATGCCGGTAGTAATGGGAGAGGGCTATACATTTTCTTTCGTGTTGGCGTTGCCACTTTAACGCAATTGCAGTGACAGATGTCGAATCCATGCCGCCACTCATTTGGGAAGCAACTACTGACGAATCTCCAATGTATTCTTCCACAACATGTGTAAAAACAGAGCGGAAACTTGCTGCGTACTCTTTCTCATTGGTGAATCTTATTGTGTGAGCCGGATCAATATCCCAGTACTTCTTCAAACTATAGCTGTCGGCACTGATCTCGAGAGCATAGCCAGCAGGCAACACGGAAACATTTCGATACAAGGATAGCTCTGGAACCGGCTGTCCGGCTAACCAACCACTAAGCGCCGTATCATCGAGTTCCGGCGTTAAACGAAACAGGCTGAGTATGGCCTGTGTGGAGTTACTACAAACCGTGATCTTGCTGATCTTAGCAAAGTAGATCGTCTGTAGACCAAGTGGATCAGTGACGATACTCGCCCGGTCTGAGGAGTGGACAATGCAGCCCGGGCCATTGAGTCGCTTTTCATTAATAGCAGATGAATCTGTTGAAATTAGTGGTTGATCAGAATGTCCCGCACACAGCATGTAACCTTGAAGGCTGGGCCCACTAACGACGTCAGTTGCATTTACTGCGCCCCATAATCGTGCAAGGTGTTGCTGGGCTTGGTGGCGAAATTCATCACTGTGACTAAATAAGAAAACAAAAGGCTTCACAAAGATCCGTCTTAGTTAAGGTTGTTCAGGCGTATTATGCACATATGGGCTACAAAGTAGATAGGCTAAGCTGTAGAAAAACAGCCGGCAAGGTTTTTTTAGTAAATCTGAATGAAATATTGTATGCTTAACATGCACATGGCTTCGCAGTTTGCTTTTCATAGCACTGGAGAGGTGCATCCGCGACTGTACTCAAAAAGATCTGTCTGCTTTTTTTACAGATCGCTTTTTTTATTTCGTGGTTTTTATAATAGAACGAAAAGTGGCCTTCTAATTGTTTGTAACAATTGATAATTTTTTTATTGGTACGCTACTTGCTTTTTCTCATCGTACAATAATAATTCAACCACGTAGTTTTAAACTCACAAGGAAAATGGAATGAAAAAGTCGGCTTTATTCGGGGCTATCGCTCTGGTTTTAAGCAGTCAAGCTTCAGCTAGCTACATCTCTACTGTAACAGGTGCAGATATGGCAGGTATGGAAGTGACTGTAACTTTCTCTGACATGTCCGTTGAAACAATGGTCTGGGATGTAATTTCCATGGATCCTTCCGTGCCGTTTATGGAAGGCTACTCTGGCGGTGTTACAGGATCAACTTGGTCGCTTATGCAACAAGGTGATTCAATCTCAGATAATCCTCCGGGTGCTCCAGGTGTTCTGGGTGCTTGGACATTCACTTACGACGGCATGGCTTCTGGTATTGAATCTGTATACATCGACGCATGGGCAGCTGACGTAGTATTTGATACTGCCGAAGGCGATGCAAGTGCTAACGGTTCAGGTGCAGGTCGTATGTTCGTTGCTGATGACATGAACGTAAGCGGCATGTTCGACATGAACGTTGAAGATGAGCTGTTTGGTGGCTTGATGTTGACCGGCATGAACGGTGCACTATTAGATACTGCTGGTTCTTTCCAGTTCGTAGCTGATACTGACATTTCTGTTCCAGCTCCAGCTACTCTGGGCATCTTTGCAGCAGCATTGGGCTTTATGGGTTTCAACCGCCGTAAAAAGGCATAAGGAAGAGAAAATGAAATCTGATAAGACTGTTGCTTTAGAAAGCAAACAAACTTACACGAAGCCTGAACTACAAAAAGTAGGTACATTGGCTGAATTGACTGAAGGTTTCGCAGGAAGTATTCCTGACGAGCAAGGCGGTCAAACAAAGCGTAATCCTTTCCAGGGTTAATCTTTGTAAGTGGTATTAAAAAGCCAGTTGAAAAACTGGCTTTTTTTATGACACTAAAAAAGTGTAAAAATTTTTGACTAAGACTTTTGTTGTAGTCAGGATCGACTTTCGTCGTCGTTGTCCCAAAGCGCTAAATTGATTGTTGGCTGATCACGGTATCTAGCTCTTTCACTACGCTCTTTAGTTTGTCCAATCCTGAAGGATAACTCACTTTTTGAAAAGGGATGTTATTAAGCAGTTGCGCAATTCTACCCATCCGATGTACATCAATTCCCAGCGCTTTGTAAGCGTCGCCCAGCATGCTGTTTTGCATCAGTATAATCAGCCCATGGCTTGGCGGTAACGTCGTTAAAGAAACTGCCTGATTGGGGTTTTCTTCACGGTTTAGCAAATACATTCCTGCTACGGGATAAGGGTAGTGAGGAGATGCATCTTTAAAAGTGATTTCTTTTTTTGCGAAACGCTCATGAACTCGTTGACTGCTGGTATTTTGCAATGCTGTAGTTTGCGAAAAATATTCGGCTGAGTCGGGCCACAGTCTGACTTTAGGCCAACTGGGGAAAACTTTCAGAGAGTTGCCTGTCTGGTAGATAGCAGCCATATCGTCAGTAATGAGATGATATCCCCTTTCAGTCATCGCACTTGTAAGTGTCGACTTTCCGGTTCTACTAGGAGCTAGAAATAAGTAAGCTTTGTCGTCTTTTATCAGCGTGTTCGCATGAAGGCAGAGAGTATTGTTGAGTTCCAGGAAAAGCGATATAGCTAATGTCTGAATATAATGAGACGGCCCGGTTCCTCCTTTCTGCCAATCTACAGTGAGATGTTTTTTTGCACAGTCCAGGGAAAATCGTCCCTTCCCTTCACAATCTATAGATAAATGGTATAAGTCATCGTGCCGATAGAGTTCAATTGTTGACTCATACCGCTCTCCCTTATCTGTTAACGTCCATATTCTGGCATCTTGCGGTAACGGGAGCAGCGGTGATTCTTCAAGTACAAGAGAATGAGGTGTATGGATGGGTTCTTGTTCAGACTGAACAAATGAAACGCCGTGTAGTGGGTGTCGGCTTAAATTGATTAAGTCCTGATTTATAAGCATTCCCGCTCTCAAACTTCCTAAAAATTAACATACCACAAATAGAGTGCGTGAGTATTTCGATAGAGTAAAGCACTAACTTTGATTAACTGCAAAATCGGTGGGAAAAGTAACGTAAAAGTCAGTAAACTTGATAATATTTTTTTATTCAGCGGTAACATTTATGGCTTTTCTTCCACAACAAGTTTTCTCTTCAATTATTGATTCCACGCCGTTAGTGTCTATTGACCTTCTTATTCAAAATAGTAACGACGAAATTTTATTAGGGTATCGCACCAACCGCCCAGCCCAAAATCATTGGTTTGTCCCCGGTGGGCGAATTCAGAAAAATGAAAAGATGGATGCTGCGTTCCTGCGTTTAACAGAGGGAGAATTAGGCAGGGCGATTGCCCGAAACCAAGCAGAGTTTCTCGGTGTTTACGAACATTTGTATGATGACAGCGTGTTTGATGATGCCATTTCAACTCATTACGTAGTGGTAGGCTACAAATTGGCCTTGGATATTGAACTCACTGAGTTACCTACCGAGCAACACGCCCGTTATCAGTGGTTTACCATTGAAGACATGCTTAGCCGGGACGATGTTCACAAGCATAGTAAATGGTATGTAGAGTAGCAGAAGTGTCATTATTTTTTAATTGAACGGTCAATTAACTAAAACGCAACTGTCACATTTTCCCAATACGCTTAAGCGGTTATTTAACGCCACTATAACAAGCATACTTTGGGAAAACACTCATGAGACAAACGATTTTTGGTAAGCCCAGTCTTCTGGCGATGTCGGTATTCGCGGCATTGGCAGCGACACCTGTTATTCATGCAAAGGCTGACGAAGCAGTACCGGCTGATGTTGGTAGCAGCAATACAATTGAAGAAATACAAGTTATTGGTCGCAGCGTTTCCTACGCGAACAATGCCACTGACGAGAATATGAAAAATCAGCAGTCAGCCATGACCAGTGTACTGGCTACTGTTGATAACCTTCCTGGTGTACTTATCAATGAAGGCGACACTTTTGGTGCTGATGATTGGTCTACCAGTATCTCTATTCGCGGTTTTCAGGTCGATTTGGATCAACAACAGATCGGGATGACGGTTGATGGGATCGCTAACGGGAACTCAAACTATGGCGGTGGTGCTAAAGCCAATCGTTATATCGATACAGAAAACCTGCGCTCTGTTGATGTTTCTCAAGGTACAGCAGACATCGCTTCTCGTTCCAATGAAGCATTGGGCGGCACACTCAACTTCACAACGATTAATCCTGGTCAGGAAGAAACCATGGTGGTGAGTGGGACCCTGGGTGAGTTTGACGCACAAAAAATCTACCTTCGCTATGAAACCGGCGAGTTGGCGAAAGACACCTATGCGTGGGTGAGTGTATCAACACAGGAAAGTAGCGACTGGATGGATCAGGCCGCCGAAAATACCCGTGACCACTTTGCTGCGAAAATTACCAGTCTTGTTAGTGGCATTGATTTTACCGGTTATGTTTCCTATGACGACACTCACGAAGACAATTATCAACGCGTCTATGGTACAGCGCAGTTTGAGCAAAACCCAGAGTGGGATCAATTGACCAGTGACTGGACAGGTATTCCTTATCAAGATCAAGCCTACCGTCGTGGGTGGTCAACTCTGAGAGAAAACTTCTTCACTTATTTGCAAGCAGATACTACGGTAGGCGATGTTGATATCAGCGCCAATGTTTATTATCACAACCTTGAAGGACGAGGTGACTGGATCCCTCCCTATTTAGTTGACGTAACAGATGACGGCCTTAACCAACCAAATTCAGAATTGGTGTCTGGTAACACTGTTTATGGTGGAGCGAGCTTAGGACAGCTTTTCTTTGTTTCGCCAACAGGACAAACTTTGTTTGCTGAAGACGGTTGCGAGAGTAGCCTAACCTTTCCTTATGGCGGAAGTGGCCCTGAGTACGACCCGTCTTGCTACGATGATAGTGCGGTTCCTGTGGGTTCCTATCGTCACACTCACTACAAAAAAGAGCGTATCGGCTTTAATGCTGATTTGACCTGGTACACGAAAATCGGTGATATGGATAACACTCTCCGAGCGGGTATTTGGTATGAAGACTATACCCGTGAGGAATATCGTGACTGGCACAAGATCATTGATTCAGCATCCAGCTTCTATTATGACCACACACCATATTGGGTGCAGTATAGTCGGGATTTCCCTGTGGAAACTCTGATGTACTACATCGAAGATGAGTTGGATGTAGGATTTGCAAAAATCCGCCTTGGCGCTAAACAATTTGACGTCGAACTCGAGAAAAACGATTTGTTCGATGCGTCAAATGATTTGGACGTAACTTCTGATTCTGACGTTTTATTATCAGCAGGTTTCGTCGCCCCGATTTCCGATGAGTTTGAAGTGTTTGGTGGCTATGCTGAAAACTTCGCCGCCATCAAAGATTCTGTATTTGAGCGCGATGATGCCGATGTGTCACTTATTGAGCCGGAAACTGCGGAAAACATTGATCTTGGTGTGCGTTATTCCATGCCAGGTTTCAATGCCAGCTTAACTTACTACACCATCGAGTTTGACAACCGTATTCGCTTTATCAGTAACGAACAGTCAGACGGAATCGATTTCCTCGAAGCTGCAGCCGGCGGTTTTGTGAATGACGGTGGTGTTGAATCAGATGGTATTGAGGCTTCTGCACAGTGGCAGGCAACAGATTACCTGAGTGTTTTTGCTTCCTATACGTATAACAACTCTGAGTATACGAAATCGGCTTATGATGATGTTGAAAACCCCGTTGAAGGAAATACTGTAATAGGTACTGCCCAAGATATGGCTGTCATTAGTCTTGATTACGCTAAGGGCGTTTACCTGGCTGGTTTGAGCACAAAGTATGTTGGCCCGCGTTATATGAATGCTGAAAACACCATGGAGGCGGACGAGTATATCGTCAGTGATTTCTATGCGGGTGTAATGCTGGATAACGTTGCTCCTGGCGTTAAGACACTGGATATACGCCTTACCATCAATAATCTTTTTGACGAAAGCTATTTGGGAACGGTAGTTACGAATGCAGGATGGATTGGTGCGCCTCGCACCGCTGCTATTAACGTAAAAGCATCTTTCTAAACCTCAAGCTGGGCACGACTTTCTATTATAGTGGGAGTCGTGCCATACTCACTTTCATTAATACACTGTTCGCAATGGCTTGTGTGGAGTAAAACATGCCAAAAGTCGGAATGGAGCCCCTTCGCCGTCAACAGCTTATCGAAGCAACGCTTAACGTTATTGGTGAAGTAGGCTTAGCTAACACTACTTTCTCCTTAATCAGTAAAGAAGCCGGGATGTCGACGGGCATTATTAGTCATTATTTTGGAAACAAAAAAGGCCTGATTGATGCCACGGTAAGGTATTTGGTATCTCAACTGCGAGTAAAAGGTAACTATCCTGACCCACTTTCACGATTGATGGGAATAGTCGACGCGAACTTCGCTCCTATTCAACAATCCAGAGCGTCTGGTAGGGCATGGTTAAGTTTTTGGGCGCAATCTACCCAGGATGATGATTTGCACCGACTACAACAAATAAACAGAAGTCGACTCATTAGCAATTTGGCTTACAGTTTCAGAGCGTTACTACCCGGTGAGAAAGTTAAAGACGCCGCTGAAACCACTGCCGCGCTTATTGACGGCCTGTGGTTACATTGTGCGTTGGAGCCCGAGCGTAAGGAACTGTTCGAAATTAATGCATCACGTTGTAAGGCGCACATTGAAATGATGTTATCGCAACACGCTATGAGCAATACCTAGCCAAAACAGTGTGTAAGTCGTTTGCTGTGAAAGGCTTGCTGATATAGTCGTCCATACCCGCGGCTTCGCAAAGTTCACGATCGCCTTTTAATGCGTTGGCTGTTAATGCGATGATGGGAACGTCGCGATAACGTTCACCAGCTTCGCCCTGACGAATTCGTTTTGTCGTCTCAAAGCCGTCCATTTCCGGCATGTGGCAGTCCATCAGAATCGCATCGAAAGTAAGGCGTATTCTACTAAGTGCTTCCAAAGCCTCGCGTCCATTCTTAGCAGTCATGATCTTGTGTTGTTTCAAATGTTCTCTGGCAATGAGCTGATTGACTTCGTTGTCTTCTACGATCAATATTTTCGCTTTAAAAGCAGGGAGGGCCGTAAGTGGATCGGTAGGTACTATCTTCTCCTCAAAACGCTCGTCTGTCGTGGACACTTGAATATCAAAGCTGAAACAGCTCCCTTTGCCCTTTTCACTTGTTGCTACGAGCTCACCGCCCAACAGCTGACAGAGCTGACGACAAATAGATAACCCGAGCCCTGTGCCACCAAAGCGTCTGGTGGTGGAGGTGTCTTCTTGTCTGAAAGCCTCAAAAATAGATTCCAGGCTTTGTTTTGAAATTCCTATTCCCGTATCTCTCACTGAGGCGAAAAGTTTGCTCTTGCCGGAAGATCTCTTGACTGCTACGGAAAGGGTCACACCACCTTGCTCCGTAAATTTGACTGCGTTATTCAGTAGATTACCGAGAATTTGCCTGAGCCTGATTGGATCTCCAATGATTGTATCTTGTCCTTGTGGATCGTAATTCAATGTGAAAGTGATGCCTTTCTCACGGCAACTGATAACAAATTGATCGTGGATTGTTTTGATTAGCAGAGAAAGATTGAAGGGCAGAGCTTCAAGGTTGAGTTGTCCGGCTTCAATTTTTGAAAAATCAAGGATGTCATCCACGATGTGTTTCAAATTACTCAGACTGTCATTTGCCAAGGCTATAAACTTAGCCTGTTGCTGATTCAAGTCGGTATTATTAACCAGTTGCAATGCTCCCGATATACCGTGAAGAGGGGTTCGCACTTCGTGACTCATACTCGCCAGAAAACTCGATTTTAATCTGGCTGATTCCTCAGCTTTTAATTTGGCATCCTTTAAAAGTTGCTGGGTTTGTTCCTGCTCAGTAACATCCTGGAAAAAAGCGACGTAATGAGTAAGCTCGCTCTGGTCGAACACAGGGGTAATGATAACCTGGTTGAAAAATAAAACGTTGTTCTGTTTATGGCATTTAAGCGTGTCAGAGTAGGGCATTCCATTCTTTAACGCGCTCCTGATTTGCTTGAGCTTATCCCCATCCGCCTTCATTTTATCAAGTAGAAAATCGCTTTTGCCAAGCACTTCGTTCTCATCATAACCCGTGACCCTACTAAAATGGGGGTTCACGTAGATGATGGGGAAGTTGTCGCCACGCTTCTCAGCAATAAGAATCGATAACGTCGCCGATTTCATGGCATGACTGATAACGTTTATTTGAGCTTCCAAAGAACGATGCTGGGTGATGTCATTGCCCAACAAAATGGTGCCTACATGCTTACTCTGTGGATCTTGCAGAGGTAACATAGACCAACGAATTGTCAATGAAGGTGAACCGTCGCTCGCCCCATACTTCCTTTCAAGCTCACCTGCACTAAAGATGAGTTGTTGTCGAATTGCAGATAAATCTGCATCAGAAAGTTTACAAAGTGCGTTGTGTTCCGTAAATGTTCGGTTAGTGAGGAGCTTGTTATTCTTCTCATCCAGTACAACCAATACTTCTTCCAGCGAATCAATAACATTGGAGAACTGTGTGTTCGACAATGTCATAGAGCTAAGGTTTGACAGTAGCTTCTCAAAAGCCTGCCGAATGACAAAAAGCTCTCGAGGCTCTTCTTCAGGCGCTAAAGTTGGGCCAACCCCGCTGCTAGCGCGATCCTGAATAGTGTTAAGCAGTGTTTGTAATGTTCTGGCACTCAATTTTGCTGCGTGCATGGAGGCATACACGCTGACTAAAACTGCAGAAATCAACGTAATGAAAATGGCGGGAAGTAGCCAGAGTACATTGGCAAATGCGTCGAGAGCAGGCGTCTGGTGTAAAAGGGTAAGGTCGTGCCATGGCTCTGACTCTATCAGCCAAAAGTTATAAAGTGTGGTGTCGTAGATTTGTTGCGCGGTGTAGTGTTCGGGGTGACTGGTATAAAGGATGGTGCCTGTGTCAGATAAAATGAGCTGATGACCAGCCTGCGTTGTTTCAAACACGAAATCATCAAGAGATGGTACGTACAGCACCAATGCGCCTTCTGCCTGCCCGCCCATCAAAACTGGAACAGCAATGAGCACGCCTGTTGACTCTACGCGTGTCAATGATCGTGACTCGTTGAGGGTCGTGTTCTTCCAACTATTTATTAAAGGGGCTGGCACCTTATTTTCCCAGTCTTTGGTAATGATGGGAGTACCGTCAAACTGAAATAGTCCGAGGCTGAACTCTTCCCCTCGCGTGAATTTTAATGAATCGAAAAAGACGGGAAGATAATTTTTGCGTTGTTGGGTGTCGATGAAGCTGTTTATAAGCAGATCGTTAGATGCGATGCCTTCCATAAGCTGGCGTGTGCTGTTGAGTGTGCCAGTAATATCTTTTTTCAGATATTGAATAGTATTGCGCTGCTCTTCTGTAATTTGCTGTCTTGCTATAAAGAAAATTACCAGCGACAAGGCAATACTTACCAGGCATAAAACTGTCAAAAGCCTCGGGACAATTCGCCGTTGCAGCTGCTGATAGAAAGATGGCCGGTTATTCACTGGTTGTCAGCGGTGTCTGCTATAGGTACCAGGTGACCGTTGTTATCGAATCTTGTCATAAAATAGTCCTTTGCCATAAGTGCATCTCGAGCCTGTTGTGTAAATGCCGGTGCGTAAGTTTTAACCGCACCAGTGAAAGGTGGCAGATTTTCCAGTGATTGTCGAATTTGGTTCGTGTTAATTCCACCAGCTTTCTCTGCGGCAAGAGCGAGCAAGTGAATGCTGTCGTAGCTATGGGCCAGTCCGACCACAGCTGGAATAGCCTGAGGGATGTCATTGCCATAGCGGGCTACATAGCGTTGCAGCAGGGTTTTGGCTTTCTCGTGAGTCTGTCTGAGAAAACTGAATGTTTGAATAACAGATAAATCTAATTTACTTACATTCTCATACCCTAAAGAAGATACGAAGTCACCACCGGCAAGCCCCCAGTGTGCAATTATCGGTAGGTTGGGACGGAACGATGTGAGGATAGCCTTGCTTACTGTTGCGGCCTCTGGTGCGTTAGTTACCAAAATCAGGCCCTGAGTATTGGTTTCCAAAATGTCTGCAAGTTCAGTAGTGAATTCGGGTTGTCGCCAGTTTATCCATTGAACGGTCGAAATATCAATATTTTGTGTCTGAGCTTCACGGGTAAGAGATTCAAGGTTAGAGCGCCCCCATCCAGTGCGCTCAAGCACCAGGGCAACGTTTTTCAGACCTCGTTTACGCGCGTGTTGAATGAGCACTTTACTTGCTTCTTCATCACGAATGGAGACACGGAATATATTGTTTGGTGTAAAATTATTATCTATTAGAGATGTACCTGCAGCCCAAGGGCTTATGTAGATAAGGTCGGCGTCGTGAATAATATCAAGTTCAGCCAGCGCTACTGGAGTATGCACGCCACCTAATATGGCAAGTATGTTTTCCATCTCGGCTACTTGCTTAATATTACTTACTCCTCGCGCTGGATTCCCACGGTGATCAAAGGTGACGAGTTGCAGAGGACGACCGAGTACGCCTCCGGCTTCGTTGATCTCTTCAATGGCCAGTTCAGCACCCCTGGAAATAGCCACACCACCGTCTACGGCAACGGCTGTCATATCTGCGTCCAATGCAATGACTATCGGGTCTTGCCCCTCTGAACTGGCATTCACCGGCACTAAAGCGCCCAGTGAAGTCAGCAGGAGTAGCAAGGAAAAGCGCAGAAACATAGCTATACTCAAATTAGAAAAATACGTGCAAGACATTACTAGAGCACTGAAAAAGTGCAATTAGACAAAGGACGAGAATACAGGGAATTAACCCTTGAAGTTCTCGACGGACCTCCGTAGTTTACGTAGTAATGATGAGAGTAGGGAGTATACTTATCAAACAGCCACCCACGATTCTGGATATTGAAGCCAGTGGCTTTGGCAGCAGAAGCTTTCCAATTGAAATCGGCGTCAAGCGCGCCGATGGTGCACGTTTCTGCAAGCTAATAAAACCCTATGCAAATTGGCATCACTGGGATGAGACCGCTGCAAAATTACATGGCATTACGCGAGGCCAGCTAGATGAATTTGGCGTTGATGGCAGAGCGGTTTGCTTGCAGCTTAATGACTTTTTACAACACTCAACAGCGTACTCTGATGGTTGGGTTGTGGATCACCCCTGGTTAATTAAGCTCTACGCAGAGGCTGGTATTGCTATGTCTTTCCGATTGTCGGCGTTGGAATATATTTTATCGGAAAAGCAAATGCAATGCTGGCATGAGGTTAAGAAGCGAGTGCTGGCGCAGCAATGCGTTGCTCGTCACAGAGCGAGCGTGGATGCAGAATTAATTCAACAAACGTTTGTTATATCGGCGGCATCTGGATCTACTTTCTCTGCTCTGGCGCGGTAATACACGCAACTTCAGCACGTTATCATTTCAGATTAGCCACCTCACATGGAGAACATATGAAACAGGTTGGTATTATTGGAGGTATGAGCTGGGAGTCTACAGCAATGTACTATCAAAGACTAAATCGTAAGGTGGGGGCGAGATTAGGAGGCTTGCACAGTGCGCCAGTGATTATCAATAGCGTAGATTTTCAACCACTCAGTGTGTTGCAACACGATGAAGACTGGAACGAAATTGCATCGCGTTTGGTTTTTGCAGCAAAGCAATTGGAAGCCGCCGGTGTTGCTGCCATTGCTATTGCGACCAACACTATGCACAAAGTTGCTCGGGAAGTTGCCACGTCGGTTTCTGTTCCGCTCCTTCATATCGCTCAGTCGACAGCGGCTGAGTGTCAATCTCTGCAAGTTAAGAAGGTTGCGCTGCTCGGGACACGGTTCACTATGGAGCAGCCATTTTTCCGCGAGTACCTTAACAACAATAATATTGAAGTGATCACACCAGCACTTAACGCGCGACAAGCAGTCCACGACATTATTTATCGCGAGCTTTGCCAGGGCCAAATCCTTCCAAATTCCAAAATTGTATTTCAGCAGGTTATTGAGCAACTGGCCATCGATGGGGCTCAGGGGGTTATTTTAGGGTGTACTGAAATTGGTATGTTAATAACGGCAGACGATGTAAGTATTCCCGTGTTGGATACGACAGAGATTCATTGCCGGGCGATTGTGGATTTTATCTTGTCAGATTGATTGTGTTAGGTTTCAAAATTTGGTTCTTTATTCATGAGCGATTAAAAATAGTAGTTTACCCCCAGTGAAAGAGAGTTTATGTCGACGTCGCTCAATGCTCTGAACTCGTACTTCACGGCCATGTTTACAGAGCGACTATCGCCAATCTGCCAACCTAAGCTCGCTGCGTTACCGGCATTTTGAGGAAGTGTCTGCCATTCAACTAGTCCATTTTGATAATTACTACTGGTTTGTATTTCTGCAAAAATCCGTTGAGTTGAATGCTGTATTATTCTTCGGCTTGCGGAAAGTTTAACCGAATCAATAACGTGATAACTATTAATGCTGTCTAACCATTGAGTATGGTATGGCACTGAACGGTCATAACGCACACCAAATTGCCAGGCTGGTAAATCTTTACTTTGATATGAAATTTCAGACTGATAGGTGGATGCAACAAAGGTGGTTTTTTCGAGCTTTTCGCTTGTGTACACTAAATCGTTGGCGTGAATATCGCCAATTGAGATAACAATAAGGAAAGCTAGCCAGACGCTTTTCATAGCGTGTCCCTTTGGTTTTAATGCATTCGATGTCAGGAAAATAACGTAATGACGGTGTCTTTTGATGTTATTTGTCGTAATAAACGACTTTTCAGACCTCTGCCAATTAACTATGACGGATTTTTTCTATGTGTAAAGTGAATTTGCATATTTTTACGCCAAGAGAGCTGTGACGATAAAGTATTGTGGACATCAGCCGGCGTGGCGATAAGAAACACGCCATACCAGCCTAATGTCGTCTGTAGCGCTACACAGATGCTTTTAAAGCCGCTGCTTTATCTGTCGCTTCCCATGGAAACTCTTCTCGTCCGAAGTGCCCGTATGCTGCTGTAGGGCGGTAAATTGGACGCTCGAGATCAAGCATTTTGATAAGGCCGTAAGGACGTAGATCGAAATGCTCTCTTACTAATGCCACGAGCGTTTTTTCATCCACAATACCTGTACCAAATGTTTCTATACTAATCGACGTAGGCTCAGCGACGCCTATGGCATAGGAAACCTGGATCTCACAGCGTTTCGCAAGGCCGGCTGCCACAATATTTTTAGCCACATAACGCCCTGCATAGGCCGCGGAACGGTCTACTTTGGAAGGATCTTTTCCAGAGAAGGCACCACCACCGTGACGTGCCATTCCACCGTAAGTGTCCACGATTATTTTGCGCCCAGTCAAACCACAGTCTCCCATTGGTCCGCCAATAACGAAGCGACCGGTCGGGTTAATATGGAACTGTGTGTTTTTGGTGAGCCATTCTGCTGGAAGGACAGGCTTGATGACTTCTTCCATCACGGCTTCACGCAGATGCTCAGTTGTCACACTTTCATTGTGTTGAGTCGATAAAACCACAGCGTCAATACCGACGGGTTTGTCGTTTTCATAGACAAAGGTAACCTGGCTTTTGGCATCAGGGCGAAGAAAATCCAACTTCCCGGATTTACGCACTTCTGCCTGTTTTTGTACCAAACGGTGAGAATAGGTAATGGGGGCAGGCATCAAGACGTCAGTTTCGTCACTGGCGTAACCAAACATCAGACCCTGATCGCCGGCGCCTTGCTCCTCTGGGCGAGCGCGGTCGACACCTTGGTTTATATCAGGTGATTGCTTGCCGATGGCGTTGAGTACTGCACAAGAGTCAGCATCAAAGCCCACATCTGAGTGATTGTAGCCAATTTCTTTGACGGTCTGGCGGGTCAGCTCTTCAATATCGACCCATGCCGTGGTGGTGATTTCACCGCCAACCAGTACCATGCCGGTTTTTACGTATGTCTCACAAGCTACCCTTGCTTTAGGGTCTTGCTCAAGTATGGCATCGAGCACTGCATCAGAAATCTGATCGGCAATTTTGTCTGGATGCCCTTCCGAAACAGACTCGGATGTGAATAAGTGTGCGGCCATAAATCCTCCGTTTTCTTTAGGATTACCAAATTAAAAAAGTATCTTAACCCGTCTACGTAAAAAAAGCATCTTTACTTCTGGACGTCTAAAAGTCTATTTGTTAGCTTTTGTTGACAGTATAGTTCGATGTTACGAAAAGCGTAACGAATTCGTTTACCCCTTTTATGAATTCTGTTGAAGGGAATAAAACACGTTGAACTTACCTATACGCTTAGGTAAGAATAGTCGGCAGTTTGAAAAAACCCAGTTTAAAAGCAGGCAGCAGGAAATTCGATCAAATTGTGGCGCATTCTCCGGGTTGTCATCGAGAAATTTAAATAAATTATTAAAGGAGTTAGCATGCCTACCCGTCATGAACTCGCCAACGCTATCCGTGCCCTGAGTATGGATGCCGTTCAACAAGCTAAATCCGGACACCCGGGAGCACCCATGGGGATGGCCGATATCGCACAAGTGTTGTGGTGCGATCATCTGTCTCACAACCCGGCGAATCCAAACTGGGCAAACCGCGACCGCTTTGTTTTGTCAAATGGTCACGGCTCTATGTTGTTGTATTCATTGCTTCACCTGAGCGGGTACGACCTGCCATTAGACGAACTAAAACAATTTCGTCAATTGCATTCAAAAACTCCTGGTCACCCGGAATACGGCTATGCCCCGGGCGTAGAAACGACCACAGGGCCTCTCGGACAGGGAATAAGTAACGCTGTGGGTATGGCGCTGGCTGAAAAAGTATTGGCTGCACAATTTAACAAAGACGGACATGAGATTGTCGATCATTATACCTACGCCTTTTTGGGCGATGGGTGTTTGATGGAAGGTATCTCTCATGAAGCCTGTTCTTTAGCCGGAACGTTAGGTCTTGGAAAGCTTGTTGCGTTTTATGATGACAACGGTATTTCAATTGATGGTGAAGTAGAGGGCTGGTTTACGGATGACACGGTAAAACGCTTTGAATCCTATGGGTGGCATGTTATCGCCGGTGTTGACGGACACGATCCTGCACAAATCAGCAGCGCAGTAGAAGCGGCCAAAGCTAATGATAGTCAGCCAACACTGATTTGTTGTAAAACCATCATCGGATTTGGCTCACCAAACAAGCAGGGCACAGAATCCTGTCACGGCGCTCCTTTGGGTGATGACGAAATTGCAGCGACCCGTGAAGCACTTGGCTGGACTTACGGACCATTTGAAGTGCCACAAGATATTTATGCCGAATGGGACGCCAAGGCAAAAGGCGAGGGTGCAGAAAGCGCCTGGAATGATGCTTTCGCAGCCTATGAAAAAGCTTACCCTGAATTGGCCGCAGAGTTCAGTCGTCGAATCAATAACGAAGTACCCGCTGATTTTGTAGAAAAAGCCGATGCCTACATCGCAGGGTTGCAGGCAAACCCTGAGGCTCCAGCAACACGAAAAGCGTCGCAAAATGCGTTGAATGCATATGGCCCATTACTACCAGAACTACTGGGCGGTTCTGCCGATTTGGCCGGTTCGAATCTGACAATCTGGTCTGGATCTAAAGGAGTTGACGCCAAGGACGCTTCGGGCAACTATATTTATTACGGCGTCCGTGAATTTGGTATGTCAGCAATGATGAACGGCATCGTGCTTCACGGCGGCTTTAAAGCTTACGGCGCAACTTTCCTGATGTTTATGGAATACGCGCGAAATGCAGTGCGCATGGCTGCACTGATGAAAGCACCTGCCATATTTGTCTACACTCACGATTCTATCGGGTTAGGAGAAGATGGACCGACACATCAACCGGTAGAACAATTGGTAGCTTTGCGAGCAACCCCCAACCTTGACAACTGGCGACCATGTGACCAGGTTGAGTCTGCGGTAGCTTGGAAAGAAGCTATTTTGCGAAACGATGGCCCTACCACGCTAATTTTTACCCGTCAGGGTTTGCCCCAGCAACCTCGTAGCGATGAGCAAGTTAGTGACATCGCAAAAGGTGGCTATATTCTCAAAGACACGGATGGCACCCCTGACGTGCTGCTGATCGCCACCGGCTCTGAAGTTCAACTGGCAGTGGCTGCTAGTGAACAACTGGCTGAAAAAGGCGTTAAAGCACGGGTTGTTTCTATGCCTTGTACTGATGCGTTTGACCGTCAATCTACTGAGTATCGAGAGTCGGTATTACCTGCTGCGGTAACAAAACGTGTTGCAGTTGAAGCTTTAGCCAAGGATTCTTGGTATAAATACGTAGGCTTCGGCGGCGCGATTGTCGGCATGGACACCTTTGGTGAATCCGGTCCGGCTGCAGACTTGTTCAAACACTTCGGTATCACTACAGATGCAGTAGTAGAAGCAGCGCTGTCTTTGAAATAATACGTCAACAAAGGCGGTTTTTATGGTCCGAGTTGCCATAAATGGTTTTGGCCGCATCGGTCGTAATGTACTACGCGCCCTGTATGAGACAGGGCGCAATCAGCTGATTAAAGTAGTTGCGATAAACGATTTAGCTGAACCAGAAGGCATTGCCCACCTACTAAAATACGATACTTCCCATGGTCGCTTCGGGTTCGATGTGGCCTTGCAGGGTGAGCAATTAATGGTTGCGGGCGACAGTATTCGTCTGTTGGCTGAACCTGATATTCATTCACTTCCCTGGCATGACCTCGGTGTCGATGTCGTCCTTGAGTGTACTGGTGTCTTTTCTGACAGAGAGGCAGGAATGTCGCACCTTGGTGCAGGCGCAGGAAAAGTGCTCTTTTCACAGCCCGGCAGTACCGATCTGGATAACACAATAATTTTCGGAACCAACGAAGAATCCTTACAACCTTCCCACAAGCTCGTTTCCAACGGTTCTTGCACAACCAATTGTATTGTTCCTGTCATACAAGCGCTAGATAATGCTTTTGGCGTGCTTAGTGGCACCATTACCACTATTCATGCTTCCATGCACGATCAGCAGGTTATAGACGCTTATAATAAAGATCTCAGACGAGCACGGGCCGCGAGTCAATCTATCATCCCGGTCGATACCCGCTTGGCTGCAGGAATTGAGCGCATATTACCTAAGTTTGCCGGTAAGTTTGAAGCTATCGCCGTCAGGGTGCCTACAATTAATGTCACGGCAATGGATTTGAGTGTGACGCTTGACACAAACGTCAACATCAATGACGTGAACGATGCGCTTAAAAAGGCAAGGGAAGGTCGTTTGTCCGGTATTCTTGGATATTCAGAAGCGCCATTGGTGTCGGTGGATTTTAATCACGACCCCCATTCCTGTATTGTTGATGGGACTCAAACCCGAGTAAGTCATGGCCAACTCGTGAAAACCTTAGTCTGGTGTGACAACGAGTGGGGCTTTGCAAACAGAATGATCGATACCACGCTGGCGATGGTCCAAGCGGGGTGTTAACTAAACTTTGAACTAAGAGAGGGACAACATGGCTATTCCTACTATGACGAATTTCGCGCTCGACGGTAAGCGTGTGTTAATTCGCCAGGATCTCAACGTACCGGTGAAAGACGGTAAAGTGACCTCTGATGCCCGCATCCGGGCATCTATACCTACTATAAAGGCAGCCTTAGACGCAGGCGCTGCAGTAATGGTTATGTCACACCTAGGCCGTCCTACAGAAGGTGAATACGACGAAGTATATTCATTACAGCCAGTAGTCGACTATTTGAACTCGGCTCTGGATGTTCCGGTTTCATTGGTCAAAGATTACCTCGGTGGTGTGGATGCAAAAGCCGGTGAGCTGTTTATTTTGGAAAACGTTCGCTTTAACAAAGGCGAAAAGAGCGACGATGAAACCCTGGCCAAGCAGTATGCTGCACTGTGCGATATCTTCGTGATGGATGCATTCGGAACCGCTCACAGGGCCCAGGCCTCAACTCACGGAGTCGCGAAATTCGCATTACAAGCGTGTGCTGGTCCGTTGCTAGCTGCTGAGCTTGATGCCCTTGGTAAGGCTCTGGACAACCCCAAACGCCCAATGGTAGCAATTGTGGGTGGTTCAAAGGTATCAACAAAGCTCACTGTATTAAAATCACTGGCAGAAAAAGTCGATCAGCTTATTGTTGGCGGTGGCATTGCAAATACCTTCATTGCGGCTCAAGGGCACAGTGTGGGTAAATCACTGGTTGAAATGGACCTGGTAGATGAAGCAAAAGAGCTCATTGCCCAGGCTCAGGCAAGTGGCGGTGATATTCCCGTACCAACTGACGTCGTTGTTGGGACGGAATTCTCTGAAA
This sequence comes from Alteromonas sp. AWQ4_252, assembly GCF_056158205.1. Classification (NCBI taxonomy): domain Bacteria; kingdom Pseudomonadati; phylum Pseudomonadota; class Gammaproteobacteria; order Alteromonadales; family Alteromonadaceae; genus Alteromonas; species Alteromonas sp. AWQ4_252. Next base: position 1,867,086 of record NZ_JBSWSV010000001.1, read on the forward strand.
GTACCCCTGCGACATTAAAGCCTGTTGATCAGATTGCAGAAGAGGACATGGTGTTCGATATTGGTCCCGATTCCTCCGCAGCCCTTGAGACTATTCTTAAAAATGCAGGCACAATCGTTTGGAATGGTCCGGTAGGCGTGTTCGAATTCGATCAGTTCGCTGCCGGTACTAAGTCGTTGGCGCAGGCAATTGCAGATAGCGATGCATTTTCTATTGCTGGTGGAGGTGATACTCTGGCAGCAGTGGATAAATACCAAATCGCTGATAAGATATCCTATATTTCTACAGGTGGAGGTGCTTTCCTGGAATTTCTGGAAGGCAAGACTTTGCCAGCGGTCGCTGTTTTAGAAGAAAAAAATAATAAGTAAAACAGCGCTCGTGTAACGAATTCGTTACTCAACTTGTTCGGCGAACAGTGACGTTCGCCGGCATAATTATAAACCCTACAGCTGCCGTCAGGTGGCGTCCCAAAAAGGAGTGTTGCTCATGGCATCACAAGCTCAGCAAGCTATGCTTGAAAAAATCAAAACCCAAAAAGGCTTTATTGCTGCTTTGGATCAAAGTGGTGGTAGTACACCTAAAGCACTGAAACTTTATGGTGTGGATGCGACTGAGTACAGCTCAGACGAAGAAATGTTTGATATGGTTCACGCCATGCGAACCCGCATTGTTACAAGTGACGTTTTCAAAGGCGATCGGGTTTTGGGGGCAATTTTGTTCGAAAATACCCTGGATCGTGAAATTGATGGCATGCCGTCAGCAAAGTATTTATGGGATAAAAAACAGGTTGTGCCCTTCCTCAAAGTCGATAAAGGCTTAGCTGAGGAGCAGGACGGCGTACAAGTGATGAAACCCATTCCAGGGTTGGATGGACTTTTGGACAAGGCCGTAGCGCAAGACGTGTTTGGCACTAAAATGCGCTCAGTCGTTAAACTAGCTAACCAACAGGGTATTAAAGCCGTGGTTGAGCAGCAGTTCGAAGTTGGCAAACAAATAATCGCTGCTGGACTTGTGCCAATTATTGAGCCTGAGGTCGATATTAACAGCCCGCAAAAACCAGAGGCAGAGGCCATGTTGAAAGAAGAGATCCTCACTCAACTTGACTTACTGGGCGACGGACAAGAAGTAATGTTGAAGCTTACGTTACCCACGGAAACAAATTTTTATAAAGCCCTTGTGGATCATCCGAAAGTGATCAAAGTGGTTGCGTTGTCAGGTGGGTATTGCCGGGATGACGCTAACGCTAAACTGGCAGAAAACCAAGGTGTTATAGCATCGTTTTCCAGAGCATTAACGGAAGGCGTTTCTGCACAGCAGAGCGATGAAGAATTTGATAGCACGCTAGATAAAGCAATAGCTTCTATTTACCAGGCATCTGCATCTTAACTATTTAATTCGGGCTGGCGTTGCTTCCAGCCCGCTCTATGTCATTTCTCAGCAGTAAGAGATAGCGTCTGCTAATATTGCAAAACGCCAATTACGCGATCTGCAACTCTAAATCCAGCGCTTTACAATACGTTATTTCTTGTTGTAAATCTGCCCACAGAATTGGGCGACTTTCAAGCCAGCCTTCCGGAAATTGCAAAACCAGTTTTTGTTTTGCTGCCTCAACGGTGATGTCAGGTAGAAAACCTTCCTGACGTTTGATATTGAGTAAAGCGCCAAGACGAAGTAAGGCGATAAGGCGTTTTACTGCTGCAAAATCGAAAAGTTGTAGTTCCGGTAATTCCTGCAATTTAATCTTCTTGCGATGAAACCGCACCAAGCTCGACAGCAATTCCTGTTGTTCCTGGGTAAACCCTGGCATATCGACATTTGCCAGAATGTAGGCCGAATGGCGCTGTACACCTCTTGAGTTTATTTGCAGTCCAACCTCATGTAGTAGCGCAGCCCAAGCCAGCATGGCGCGGTAATCCTTGTTTTTGAACTTCCAGGTATCTGACACTTGATCGAACAGGTGCAAGCTTGTGTTCAATACCATATTAGCCTGAATGGTATCGACATCGTAACGCGTCGCCAGGCTCTTTGCAGTGCGCTCTCTGATATCAGAGTGTTTTAACTCATCTTCCATTTGGTAAAGCACACCTTCGCGAAGTGCAGCAGCAGAATACACGAGTTCATCAATACCAAGGGCTTCAAAGGTACCGATTAGAATGGCTAATCCACCGGCGATGACACCACGTCTGTCCTCGCTGATTTCAGCCATGGTGAGGTTATCTACATGTCCTGCATCAACGAAGGTTTTGACTAATTGCTTGAGACTTTTCAGCGTTACGGGTTGTTCATGGCCATTGGTTTTATCCCGTTGAGCAAGATTGTAAAGTGTTTTTATTGTGCCGGATGTACCGATACATTGAACCCACCCCAAACGCTTATAGCGGTTTTCAATGAGCTCCAGTTCTTGCTTTGCCGCAGTAATCGCTCGGTTAAACGATTTACTTTTAAGTTCGCCAGATGAAAAGAAACGCTTCGTGTAGCTGACACAGCCCATTTGTAAAGAACGGCACACAAGGGGTTCAAACCCCTCGCCAATTACAAACTCAGTAGAACCACCGCCAATGTCAGTGACCAAGCGACGACCATCGCTGTGATTAGTATGCGCAACGCCCTGATAAATTAACCGTGCTTCTTCCACCCCTGAAATAATTTCTATGGGGTAAGGCAATATCTCTTTTGCAGCGTTGATAAACGCCCTGGCATTAACCGCTTTTCGCAGCGTGTGAGTAGCTACAATTCTGACTGAATCAGGCTCAAAACCCCGCAGGCTTTCAGCTACCAGCGCCAACATTTTCAAGCCCCGTTCGATGGCCTCATCAGACAATAGATTGTCGTCATTCAGACCTGCAGCCAACCTGACTTTTTGCTTTAAACGATGCAGAATTTGCACAGAACCAGCGTTAATGCGGGCGACCACAAGGTGGAAGCTGTTGGACCCTATGTCCAAAGCCGCAACCTTGGTAGTTTCACGGCTTTCAACAGCTTCAAAGATAGTTTCAGTAGGGCTCATTTAATGGGGTTACTCACCGTCGATGCGTTTTAAATAGTCATATATTTCTATTTGTGAACGCAGTTTCTTTCTGTTTCCCCGACGAACGTACCGATTGGTTTGTTCCTTGTCAATCACCCGTGCTTTTAAGGTATCGCGAAACTGAAGCTCCATGACATCCACAATTTGTTGTTGTAAACGCTTGTCGTATACCGGACAGCCCACTTCGATGCGGTTGTCCATGTTTCGGGTCATCCAGTCTGCCGAAGAAATAAATACTTTGCGTTGTCCGCCCCCTTCAAAAACCATCACCCTGGGGTGCTCGAGGAAACGATCAACAATAGAAATAATTGAGATGTTTTCGCTTATACCGGGAAGGCCTGGAACCAGTGAACACATTCCCCTGACAATGCCCCGAATTTTGACACCAGCCTGACTCGCTCTATACAAATCATCAATTAATTCTTTGTCTACCAGATTGTTGATTTTAAATGTAATTTGGGCATTGTGTCCCTCTTTAAGGTATTGAATTTCCTGCCGTATCAGAGACTGTATTTTTGTTCTGCTATTTAACGGTGAAATTTGCAGGTGCTGGAACTTGTAACGTCGATAGGGATATTGAATGAGGTCAAACACGCTAACCCCTTCTTCAGCAAGCTCCTGATTACGTGTGAACAGGCTAAAGTCGGTGTAAATCTTAGCTGTCTTTTCGTTGAAGTTTCCGGTACCAAAGTGTGCATAGTGCACCAGAGAACCCCGTTCTTCCCGCGTTACAATACACAATTTACTGTGGATTTTAAGTGTGGGTACGCCCAGGACAACCCGAATTCCCGCATCTGTCATGCGCCGTGACCATTCAATGTTGGCCTCTTCGTCAAAGCGAGCCCTGAGCTCTACAACAACAGTTACCTTCTTTCCATTGTCCACGGCGTCGATAAGGGAGTTTATGATACGGGAATGGCTGGCTACGCGGTAAATATTGATGCGAATGGTTTTGACGTTAGGGTCGAAGGCCGCCTGGCGAACGAACTCTGTGAAATGTAAGAATCGATGGTAAGGGTAATACAATAGAATGTCATGCGCCGTGATGGCTTCAAACACTGTGTTGTAGCCAGAAAACATTTTGCTGTCGATTGCCGGTAAGCGGGTGTTCTCTAAATATTCCCTGCCCACATTTGGAAAGCCAATGAAATCCTTGAAGTTACGATAATGCCCGGCTGCGTGGATAGTATCGAGTTTCGATACTTTTAAACGTTTGCGAAGATCAAGCACCATATCTTCAGGCATGGCGTTGTCATGGATCACCCTAACCGGTTCTGCAATGAGACGCTGCTTCATGCTTTCAGACATTTTATCCATGTAGCTCTCATCAATTTCATCATTGATAGAGTATTCGGAGTCGCGGGTCATCTTAAACGAGTAGGCTTCCAGGGAGTCGTATTTAACAAACCCTCTGAAAATGTCTTCCAGACATAACTGAATGACGTCATCCAGTAACACGATATGCTTTTTCTTTCTGCTCTTTTCTGGCGGGATAACGATAAACCGTGAGGTTTCAGACGTCGGCACCTGCACTGCAGCGTAGCGTGTATTTCTGCCTTCTCTGCGCAAAGCGACGTAAAGATAAACTGCTGTGCCATTAAGACGACTGAGTAAATCTGTTTTCTTGTCGATGAGAATGGGCGCAATGTGGCGAAGAATTTTATTGACGAATAAGTTTCTTACCCACGTGCGTTGATAATCATCGAGATCGTTTTTGCGAAGGATAAAAATGTTGTAGCGCGCTAATGCTTTGAGAACGTCTTTGTGAATTTCATCGAACTTATTCGAGAGTTGCACAACTTTACGCTGAATTTGCTCCATCAGCGAAATCAGTTGTTCGGCTTCTTCATCGCTACCATTTTCCTGGGCAATAGTAATTTGCCGTTTTACGTCAGCTGCCCGAACGCGATAAAACTCATCCAGATTGTTTGAATAAATACCTAAAAAACGGATGCGTTCAACTGCCGGGTTGTTTTTATCAGCGGCTTCCTGAAGCACCCGTTCATTAAAAGACAGCCAGCTGAGTTCTTTGGGATAATACAGTTCGTTGTGTTCCATACTGTAACAGTCGTTTTCCAAAATGAGAGAGTTTGTCACGGCCCCGTGACATCAATGTGACAAAATACGCTTAGTTTTCCTGGTTGGTGTTTATATCGACCACTAGGTCGTTAGCAATGCCTTCCAAGGCAGTTTGCAATGCGTTGTCATCGAAATCTTCAGACACAGCGATAACCGCTTTTGCTTTAAACATCAGGCTACCCCAGTTTGGCGCGCTCTCACAACGGGAATCAAAAGACACAATGTTGAGATTAAACTGGTTTAGAATATGAGTAAGTTCCTGTACGATGCCAGGCTTGTCATTGCCCATTACTTCCACGGCGAGTGTATCGTGAAGGGTTTCAGTTTTTGCGGCAATGGATACAGACTGTACAGTTAAGTCTGGCAAGCTGTCTAATGCTACGACAAGTTCATCGTGCTTTTCCGACGGAACATGAACTTCAACAAAGCCGGTGAAGTGGCCAGCCATATGAGCAAAGCTGCTTCCGAGCCAGTTGGCATCGTGGCGGTAAACACATTTGGCTAAGGCATCAACCAGACCCGGTTTGTCCTTACCCATTATAGTGATAATCAATGGTTGCATTTGCACTCCTGATATTGTCACGGTTAGCACCTTAAAGTGGTGCGAGAGAAGCTTGATAAATCCCGTCAAGTTTCACTTGATTACGAGTGTTAAAATAACACATGATTGGTGTTCAACCCTATCTGAGATCTGAAAAATCAGGCAAAAGTTGCTTTTATAATAATGAAGTCACCTGCGGACAAACTCAATAACAAAAGGCAGCGCAAAGATAAGCAGCTGAAAATCACCGTTTCGTTCTTTGGTGCTTTGGTGCTTTTAACTTTAATAGTGCTGATAACACACCTGGTTTCCCAGGCTCTTCCTTTGGCCTTGCGCCCATCTTTGTCTACTGTAGCAAATATCTCCATAAAAGAATTGCCTGCATTGTCTGAAAGTCAGATTCTGGCAAGTGGAGATTTGTTAGAAAACCAGCCTCTTATCGTACAGGCAGATGCTTGTAGAATCACAATGCTCAGCTTGGGCAAGGAGTCGGCTTTGCAGCCTTTTCATGATTACCTTCGCCCTTGTGAGCACAGTACTAAAGTACTTACAGAACAAGAGCAGCAGTATCTTATTGATGTATCTGCAGCAGGCCAGTTACGCATCATGGAAGTGCAGGCCATTATTTTGCCTCAGCGCAACCTTGCTGGCCGGCAGCGAACTCAGTCAATTCAAACGCCCACAGTGAGTTTTGTATTGCCGAAAAAACTGTGGGAGAGCCGGGTGAATTGGGAGGTTGAGCTCAGCGAAACCTGGGCAGTGGCAACAATAGAAACCGCAGACGTTACTTTCGTTCGCTGGGTGAACCGTGAAAACCCAACCCTGGTTTTCGACCACACGTTCACACAAGGTCACCGCGTGCTTGCTCTGGCGGGAAGTGGCGTCATGCTTATAAGCAATGGTACTTTGTTAGAGCAATACTCCGTTAACGGAAAGCATACAGATAAACTGCTGGAAACGCCGATTAAAAACTGGTTCAGGTTGGCAAAAGATCGTTCGGTGATTATTGAGACTGATGATCATGTTGTTACCAGGTGGGTGCTGCGCAACCAGGGGGGCGACATGTCTTACGTGCCAAGCTGGTCATTCACTAAACCTGACAAAACATCATTAAGTGCAATATCAGACCATGCTACGACTAACGCCCTGGTAATGCTCAACGATGATAAGCAAGTGTTATTTCTAAATAGGGTGACAGGTGAAGTTGTGCGTACGCAGTCGGTTGCTCGCCAATATGATCAGGCTTTTTGGTTTGGTCAAAATTTATATCTTAGTGCAGAGCAAGACATCGCAATTTATAAGGTTAACTGGTTGTCAGGTATTACCACCTGGTCTTCCCTGTTTAGCTCCCATCTGTACGAAGGCTACAGTGAGCCTGCAACAATATGGCAATCCACCAGTGGGTCGGACTTTCAGGAGAATAAATACAGTTTAGTCCCGCTGTTAATCGGAAGTTTGAAAGCGTCTCTGCTGGCCCTCGTTATTGCGATTCCGGTGGCCCTCGGCGCCGCTATATACACGGCGTATTTCTGTCAGACCAGAATTCGCCACTGGTTAAAGCCTGCTATCGAATTGCTCGAAGCATTGCCCTCCGTACTCATTGGTTTTGTTGCAGCCATCTGGCTTGCACCCATGGCTGAGCGTGTGCTTTTCGCTTTCGCATTCTTTTTATTTGTTGTACCTGTGGTGTTGCTGGGTGTAGCTTTTATTCAGCATCGATTAAGCAGCCGGTTACCGAGTCGTCTTCGTCGTGGGACAGAGCTAATAATACTTCCGGTAAGTGCGCTGGCTGTTGGTTATCTTAGCATGCACTTGATACCTGACTGGTTGTTTGCTTTGCTTGAAATTAACGGCTTCGACCTTCTGAATGAACAATCAAAAAGTCCCATAGGCAAAACGACTATTGTGGTAGCCCTCGCCCTTGGTGTTGCCATTGCGCCTACTATTTATTCACTGGCAGAAGATGCGATCAATGGTGTGCCGAAAGAGTTGAAACATGCGTCATTTGCGTTAGGGGCTACGCGTTTGCAAACGTTACATCACATTGTTTTTCAAATTGCGATGCCTGGTATTTTAGCAGCGATAATGATGGGGTTCGGCAGGGCGTTTGGTGAAACAATGATCGTACTAATGGTTACCGGGAATACACCAGTGGCAGACTGGAGCCTACTTGAAGGACTGCGGGCACTGACAGCGAATCTGGCGATTGAACTACCAGAGGCTGACGTAAACAGTACGCATTTTCAACTGTTGTTCTTTACTGCCTGTATTCTGTTCGGCTTTACCTTTCTGGTAAATACCTTTGCTGAGTTATTGCGCCAGCGTTTGCGCCGGAGTTCACGCTATGCTTAGTGACAAAGTGACATCATTGCTTAACCCAACGCAACGGCAGTCTTTTGTTATTAGCGTCACTGCCTTTTTCTCAACCCTCTTGCTATTAGTGCTAGGCAGTATTCTGGCGCTAGTGATCTACCGAGGAGTGGCATATTTTTGGCCTGAACCCATCTATTCCATTGCATTAGTGTCAGAAAACGACGGTCGAGCGAAAGTGGTTTATGCACAAATATTCAGTGAGTTCGAAGAAGATGGCGAAAAGGTCAGGTGGCTGCGTTACTCCGACGAGGATAATCCGTTTGGCACCCAGGTTCTGCTTGATGAAAAACACACCTTGTCTGTTATCGAATCTGCCAATGGAGCAAGTATTACACTTAATGACGGGCTGTCTGTCATGGGCGTTCCGGTGTTTTTAAATGGTCCGGGTTCAGCTTCATATACAGCGCAGTCCTACGACATTATGCGCAAAAAAGTAGAAGAGATTAACGCCAGTATTACCGATATTCGAAACCGCTGGTTATCGGAAATCCATCAGAAGCTGGCAGAGCTCGATAAGTTGAAGGTGGATCAGGATGCACCTGCGCGGGAAAAGCTTAATGAGGCATTTCATCAGTGGCAGCGTCGAATCATTGATCTTGAAGAAGAGCGTGACAGCTATACGGTTGATGTAGCTATGGCCGATGGTACAGCGGTGCCAATTGCACTGGGGCGCATTCAGGATATTGTTTTTCCGGGTCAACTCAACGTTGGCGGAAAAATAGCTGTAACAATAGAGAGAGTAGGCCAATTTCTTTCCCAGTCGCCTAAGCAGGCAAATACGGCGGGCGGTGTTTTTCCCGCACTGTTTGGTACTGTGCTCATGGTCTTTTTAATGACAATCATTGTCACGCCATTTGGCGTGCTTGCCGCGGTCTATCTCAGTGAGTACGCACCAGATACAATACTTACCGGAGTCATTCGAGTGAGTGTTTCCAATATGGCAGGCGTTCCGTCTATCGTCTACGGCGTTTTTGGCCTAGGTTTTTTTGTTTACACATTAGGCGGCAGTATAGACGCGCTGTTCTTCTCTGAAAGTCTTCCCGCACCGACCTTTGGCACGCCTGGCTTGTTTTGGGCATCATTGACCATGGCAATGCTCACACTACCGGTTGTTATTGTGGCAACTGAAGAGGGTCTTCGTCAGGTTCCGACTGGTTTGCGGGCGGGCAGTTATGCACTGGGTGCCACTAAAGCAGAGACCATCATTCACACTGTTCTACCTATTGCTTCTCCGGGAATTATGACAGGCGTTATTCTTGCCATAGCCAGAGCTGCGGGAGAAGTAGCACCGTTAATGATCGTTGGTGCTGTTAAGTTTGCACCTGATTTGCCTTTTGACGGCGAATTTCCGTTTTTGCATCTAGAACGACAGTTTATGCACTTGGGCGTATTGATTTATGATGGTGCATTTCACAGTCAAACTGACGCCAAGGGAGCATCTATGATGTTTGCTACCTGTTTGCTTTTACTGTTGGTGGTGTTGGTGTTAAATATACTGGCGGTATTATTGCGCGCGCGTTTACGAAAGCGCTATTTGACTAACTGAGTACGTTTATGCTGAAACTGTTTGAACATGAAACCCTGGACGTTCACAACCTGCGTGAAGAAGATACAGCCATAAAGGTTGAAAATCTCAACTTGAGTTTCGGCCACAAACAAGTTTTGCAAAATATTAGTTTATCAATTCCGAAGCACCGTATTACCGCGTTTATTGGTCAAAGTGGTTGTGGGAAATCTACTCTTATCAGTAGTTTCAACAGAATGAATGAACTGGCTCCTGATTGTTTGTATTCAGGCAAAGTGTTTATTGGTGGCCGTGACATCAATAGTAGAAAGGAAAACTTGTCACAGTTGCGGGCGAAGGTAGGCATGGTGTTTCAAAAGCCGAACCCCTTTCCCATGAGCATTTACGATAATGTGAGTTACGGGTTAAAGCTTCAGGGAATTCGGGTACGACGTTTCCTCGACGATGCGGTAGAGCAGGCATTAAAAGAGGCTGCCTTGTGGGATGAAGTAAAAGACCGGCTATTTGAGTCTGCACACGTTTTATCCGGTGGACAACAACAACGTTTGGTGATAGCAAGAGCGCTGGCGCTCAAACCGGATATTTTGCTCCTTGATGAGCCGACATCTGCCCTTGATCCACTAACGACACTTTTCATCGAAGAGCTCATGGCGGGGCTGAAAAAGCGCTGTTCTATCGTTATTGTCACTCATAATATGCAACAAGCAGCCAGGGTGTCAGACTATACGGCTTTCCTGCATCAGGGTAAGCTGGTCGAATACACAGACAGCGATACTTTGTTCACCATGCCGGAGCACAAACAAACCGAAGATTACATTACCGGCCGGTACGGATAGGAGAAGTAATAATGTCTCGTCAAGTAGCGTTAAATACCCATATCTCCGGTAAGTTTAATACTGAACTGGAAAACCTTCGCAACTCAGTGCTGACAATGGGGGGAGAAGTAGAGCAACAACTTGTCGATACCCTAAAAGCGATTAAATCTAATAACGCTGGCCTGGCTGAGAAGGTCATTCTCAACGATTTGAAAGTCAATGCGATGGAAATGCAAATCGACGAAGAATGCTTGCGTATTATTGCAAAGCGGCATCCCACAGCATCAGACCTCCGTCTTGTCATGATGGTGTCAAAAGCCATCACCGACATTGAGCGTATGGGCGACGAAGTAGAACGCATAGCCAGGTTGGTGACTAAAAACAAGCTCCCCGCCTCTGAAACCATTAAAAGTAGTATGTTGCTAATTGGTGAGCGGGTTATTCAGATGATGCGAGGCACTTTTGATGCTCTTGCGCGGCAAGACGAGAATGCAGCACTTGAGGTTTATGATCAGGACAACCGCATAGATGCTGAATATAAGAAACTGCTTAACTACACCACATCAGAAATGCAAAAAACCACTGAAGACATGCAGGATTGGCTAGAGGTATTGTGGGCAATGCGTTCATTGGAGCGAATAGGTGACCGTTGTAAAAACGTCTGTGAATACGTGGTTTATTTGGCCCGAGGGACAGATGTTCGCCATTCACCGCTGGAAAACATTCAGCAAAAGTTAAATCAACTGTCTTAGTAGAAGCTGGTAATTGTCACAATTTTGCAATAATAGTTGCTAATTTGTGCATTCAAACTCCCATTTATCGCGATTTGTCTTTTAACGCAAATTTCCTCTATGGCATTGCAATGAGTTACGCTATTATGCGCCGCAGTTAACTTATAAATGGTCAAATTATAAGCTGTATTCAAGCGGCTATGGTTTGTGTCTGTTGTCAAAGACAATGGCAAAGTTAATGAGATAAACCCTGAGCGCACATCGGCGCTTTTTGACTTTAAATGCGAATAATCCAGGAGCGAAACCTGTGGAACTTCTGCAAAGTTATGGCATGACGCTAATCATTCTTGCCGCAGTTGTTGGCTTTGTCATGGCCTGGGGTATAGGTGCCAATGACGTTGCAAATGCAATGGGAACGTCGGTTGGTTCAAAGGCCCTGACGATCAAACAGGCAATTATTATTGCAATGATTTTCGAGTTTGCCGGGGCTTACTTAGCTGGTGGCGAAGTCACCAGCACTATCCGCAAAGGTATTATCGATCCAATGTTCTTTGCTGACAGGCCTGACTATCTGGTACTTGGGATGATCGCATCGCTCTTCGCAGCGGGCATTTGGCTTGGCTTAGCGTCCTGGTTAGGCTGGCCGGTATCAACCACGCACTCTATAATCGGTGCGATTATCGGGTTCACTGCCACCGGCGTAAGTATGGATGCCGTGGAATGGAGTAAAGTGGGAGGTATCGTAGGAAGCTGGGTTGTCACGCCCGCTATTTCCGGAATCATTGCGTACCTGATCTTCATAAGTGCACACAAACTCATTTTTGACACTGCCACACCTTTTAAAAATGCCAAGCGTTATGTGCCTTATTACATGGCGTTAGCGGGTTTTGTAATGTCACTGGTAACCATCAAAAAAGGGCTTAAGCACGTTGGTTTAAACCTTTCTCCGGAAATGGGATATCTGTTGGCAATCGGTATTTCTGTTGTGCTCGGGCTCATTGGTCGCTATGCGATCTCCAGAATGCACTTCTCTGAAGACCACAGCGCTGACATTCAAAGTGCAAATGTTGAGAAAGTATTCGCCATGCTAATGGTGGTAACTGCCTGTTGTATGGCGTTTGCCCATGGTTCGAACGATGTGGCAAACGCAATTGGCCCTCTTGCCGCAGTGGTAAGTGTGGTATCGTCAGGCGGAGAAATCAACACCAGTGCTGAGCTTGCTCCCTGGATCCTTCCTTTAGGTGGTTTGGGTATTGTCGCGGGACTGGCGCTTTTTGGTCATCGGGTTATCAAGACCATAGGTCAGGGGATTACTCACCTGACGCCAAGCAGGGGGTTTGCTGCAGAACTCGCAGCCGCCTGTACGGTGGTAATAGCCTCAGGAACGGGCTTGCCTATATCAACCACTCAAACACTTGTTGGTGCAGTTCTTGGGGTGGGTATGGCCAGAGGCGTGTCAGCGCTGAATCTTGGAATTGTGAGAAACATTGTCGTTTCATGGGTCATCACTCTGCCAGCCGGTGCTATCCTTGCCATAATCTGTTTCTTCAGCCTGAAAGCATGGTTTGGCGTGGCCTGATAGGTGAAACTTTATAAAGAAGCCGACACTTGATGTCGGCTTTTTTACTGGCAATAGGGGGAAGTTAATCTTCTATGTCTACAGGAGTAACAAAGCCTTCTGGTTTTAAACCAATAATCCCACAGTCCAGTTGTACAATTGTTTCTTCTGCGGTTCCACCCATGATATACCCTGGGACACCTAATCGTGATAGCGTGCCCATCACCACCACATTCGCCTGACACTGTTTACTGGCTTTCGCAATCTCCCTTCTTGGATAACCTTGTACCAAATGGATACAAGGTGTGATTTTGTTGTATTGCTCCTCTCCAATATCAAATTGCAATACGCCCAGTAAGCGCAGGATCTCCGCCTCCCGTTCTTGGTGAATAGCCTGACGATCCTGTTGGAGGGCATTTTCATCAACACTTATGAAACCACTTCGCAAAATATTCTCCGGTACCGAGTCATAGACATGAACAACATGTAATTGCGCGTTTTCGAGCACGGCGATATGTGCAGAGTAATTCAGTATGTCTAACGCGAGTTGCTTGCGAATCGCTATCTCGTGTGCCGGATAATGGTAGTTAACGTCCACCGCAGCCACAATGTGTTTATAATTTTTTTCTTTTTCATGCTGCATTATCCAAACAGGGCACGGACATTTTCGTAACATGTGACGATCGTCACTGCCGGTGAGCGTATTTAGTAAACCGTGTTGGTTGCGCTTGATCACCAAATCAATATCGTTTCGTACTGTAAACTTAATTACTTCAAGGAAAAGTTCGCCTACGGCAACAACACCTTTAATTGGAATGTCGTCAGCCCATCGCGCCAGTTTACTATCAAGCCAGGTTTGAGCAGATTGTGCCATCGTTGACTGCGATTCGAGGTACTCAAAAGATTGCATTACCATTTGCGCGTTCGGCGGAAGTGTATCCAATGATAACATGACAGTTAGGGACGCCTGGTGAACCTTGGCAATATGTACTGCCTGTGCAATAAGTGGGTCCTGCTTATGTGTATCATGCAAAACACAAAGAATATTGGTGAAGCGCCCTTTATTCATGATTTACCTGCTTTGGAAGAACATAATGTTATTCATTATAGACTTCGCCCACACCCGGCACAGCAAAGAATAGGTGAATCTTTCATGACATAAGCTGCATTGCGTTATGTTTTGCGCGGGCGTAAGCCTTCGTAACCTTGTGTCGGGTTAATCTGCATGCTAGATTAATATTGAGTCTTTTAATCTATCAAGGTATCGGTATGAAGTGGCCCAACCTCAAGCATCTCCACTATCTGGTTACACTTTATCAAGAGCAGCATTTCCATCGCGCAGCACAACGTTGCAATGTCAGTCAATCTACCTTAAGTACGGCAATCCAAAACCTCGAAGAGCATTTTGGCAGTCAGTTGCTGGAGCGGGAGCACAAAACATTTGTGTTTACCTCGTTGGGGTTGGAAATTGTTGAACGAAGTAAGGTGCTGCTACAAGAAGCTGGCGAACTGGTAGAGTTTGCACAAAATGCGGGTAACTGGGAAAAGGGCAAACTAAAGCTCGGTGTTATCCCCACCATCGCTCCCTTTCTCTTCGAAGGAATGATTGGCAGTTTTAAAACATTTTTACCAGACATCGCCCTGGAGTTGCAGGAGGACACCACGCAGAACTTGTTAGAGCAGTTAACCGATGGCAAGTTAGATTTGTTGATCCTGGCTTTACCAATGGAAACACCGGGTTGCAAACAGATGGTTATTGGGCATGATCCCTTTCATTTGATTGCCCATGAATCCCTCGCATCCTCCCTGCCAGACCCGTTCGATATTTCAGCATTGCCGGATAAAAGTATTTTTCTTCTGCAGCAGGAGCATTGTATGACAGGCCATGCGGTGAGTGCCTGTAACTTACAACACAGAGAGCAGGTGAGTTCTCTGGCGGCCAGTAGTTTGTATACCTTGGTGCAACTGGCAAACAGCAAGTTGGGCTATACCTTTCTTCCCGAACTGGCGCTAAATCAGAATATTATTAAGCATACAGAATTGGTGTCATTGCCCGCTGAAGACCAAGCTTTTCGCGAGATTGGCTTGGTGTGGCGCTCGGGCACTACCCGTATGAGATTGTTCCGCCGAGTGGGCGAAATTCTGGCCCCCTTGTTACCCGTTCCTACCTTAAAATAAGCGGCAATAAAAAAAATATGTAACTAAAGCAAACTTTCCTGCGTGCGGTAGCGACATTATTACTGAAACGCGGGAAGTGATGCCACAGCACCAAACGTTATCTGGTTGGTCGATAACAATACCATTGCTTCATTCACGAAAAGATTTGTACGAGGAACACACGTGTTCGAAAAACACGACGAGCAATTGGTTACACAGGCCTTGAAGGGGAATAAGCGCGCCTGGCTGGCACTGGTTACTCGCTACGAAAAGTCAATTTATCAGTACGGCCTCAGAATGACCGGAAATCAGGCTGATGCCGCTGATTTGATGCAGGATATTTTTGTGTCGGTATTTCGCAGTCTGTCGAACTACCGGGGTGAAGGTGCTTTCAAAGGCTGGTTATTTCGCATTGCCCATTTTCGCTGTATTGAGTTTTATCGCAAGCGAAAACCAGAGCAATCAATGGACGATGTACCAGAACCTGAATGTGAAAGGACAACGCCGGAAGGAGAGGTGTTAAACGATAGCACGAGCCAGTCTTTACTGGCTGCCATGCAGCGATTACCCCTCTCCCAAAAAGCCGTGGTAGAGCTCAAATTCTTTGGCCAGTTTACGTTCGACGAAATTGCCGACCAAATGGGGTTGTCACCCAATACCGTTAAGTCTCGCCTTTATAGCGCATTGTCCAGGTTAAAGCTGGATTTGGAGGTAGAACATGTCAACGCATGAGAAAGAAATATTGTTAGCCAAGTGGCTTGATAATGTAATGACGGCGCAAGAGCGCAGTAAGTTTGAAAACCTGTGTATGGAAGACAATGAGTTTGCTGAGCAAGTCGCCTCGGCGAATCAGGTTGCAATGATGGCAGATCAATTCGAGCATACAGCTGTACCGCAATGGGATAAAAACAGCACATTTGATATGCCTGAAAAAACAAAGTGGTGGCAGTGGCAGGGGTTACCCGCTTTATCCTTAAGTGCTTCAGCTATTGCGATAGTCATGGTACTAACCGGCTTTCAGGTGTCTGTTGAAGATAGTCGCATGACAGTGGGTTTTGCTGCTAAAGCGCCAAGTCAGCAGGAAATCGCAGCCATGGTAGATGACAAGCTCAATCAATATCAACTCGCCAATCAGGAAATGTTCGGCAAATACGTCGATGCTATTGCACTTCAGCAGAAAGAGAGCGCTGCGCAGCTTACCCAATATTTGTTGTCTTCAAGCAGGCAGGAGCGACGGGAAGACTTTGCTGAGTTTGTAAAGTTTATTAATCAACAACGAGATGACGATCAGCGCTTTATGGCAAGGCAACTGAATCATCTTAAAAATGAAATCGATGCGCTGGAAGGGGGCTATGTAATGCCTTCCGTATCCGGCGAGTAATTCAAAAGAGGCAGAATGATGATGAAAAGAACTTTGTTGGCTGTAGCCATGTTTTTTACCGCTGGCGCATCTGTAGCAGATACCCCGGCAGCGTATTCGCGCATAGAGAAGGAAATAGAGATAGTAAAAGGCATAATCGATACCTCTCTTAAACAGCAACAACCTAAAAAAGGCATTCGCTATCGTGCTTTAGATGCCACTTATTTGGCGGGGCAGGGCGTAGTGTTTACGGTTTCAACCTCAGGGAACAGCGGTTGGGCCGGTCATATGTCTGAATTTATCAGTCAAATCCCACCCATTCCGCCGTTGCCAGAAGTACCAGTCATCGTCCACGGTGGGGAAATGGATATTGAATTGAGTCGCGAATGGGAATCCTTTGCCGAGGAAACTGCAGAACGATTTGAAGAGGCGTTTGCGGAAACATCAGAAAAAATTCATGATTTGCGGAGCGATCAAAGAGAGATAGCCTGGGAGCGTCGGGAAATCGAACGGCGTAAGCGGGATCTCGAATTTGAAGCCAGTAGGGGAGATAAATCCAGACAAGAGGATATCAAGGAAGAGCTTGAGGAAATGGAGAAAGAGCTGGCGTTACTGGCTAAGCGTGAACAGAAGCTAGAAGACCGGGCTGACGTATTTGAACAACAGCGAAACGAAGAGATGGCGGCTCGGGAAAATGCCCAAAAACAATCGATGAGGGCATTTTTGAGTAGTTTTGAAACGGGGGTCGGGGAAGCGTTGTGTCATTTCGGCGGCGGCATGCGAGCGCTACCTGCTAATGAGCATATTACTTTTGTGTTGAAAGGCTTCACACGAACAGACCGCCGACAGACCCAGGATCGGATTTATGTTTTCAGCAAAGGGCAGGTTAATGATTGTGTGCAAGAAAAACTGACTGCGGATAAATTACTAACCGAAGCCCATATCTACGACTTTTAAAAATAATCTTATAATTCAAAGCAGAACATGTACATGTTCTGCTTTGCTCCGACGATCAACCCCTAGAGTGTGTAGCTCTTTGCTGCAGAAACATACCCCAGAGGTCAACAAGTTCTAGTATGCATTAGGGTTTTTAAATCCCCCGATGACGGTTTTCAGGATAATCTTTAGGTCAAAGAATACTGACCACCGGTGCATATAATTTAAATCATAGGCCACCCGTTTAGCCATCTTATCAAGGGTATCCGTTTCACCCCGTAAACCATTTACCTGGGCCCAACCTGTAATGCCGGGCTTTACTTTGTGTCTAAGCATGTACCCTGTGATCAGTTTTCTGTATTGTTCGTTGTGTGCCACCGCATGAGGACGAGGCCCCACAATGGACATTCTGCCTTGTAACACGTTAATAAACTGGGGCAATTCATCAAGCGAAGTTCGGCGAAGAAAAGCGCCTAATGGGGTAACCCTCGGGTCATTTTTAGTCGCCTGCTTTACAACTCTTCCGTTATCCTGTGTTGTCATAGAGCGAAATTTGTACACAGTGATTTCTCTTCCATCCAGTCCATAGCGCTTTTGCCTGAAAATAGCAGGCCCTGGTGATGTGATTTTGACCGCAGCGCTGATCAACAGCATTGGAATAGCCAACATTGCTAAGATCACACTGCCGAAGAGTACGTCTTCCACCCGTTTCATTATATTACTGGCGCCTTGAAAAGGGGTATCGTAGATACTTAACGCCTGAACGTTTCCTACATTCTGCCACCGGGAGTGCAGTAGCGTATTCATAAAGAAATTGGGGATAAGATAAACATTGGCTGTTGTGTCACTGCATTTTTCCAATATACCTTTGATACGGTCTTCCGCTGCAGTGGGTAAAGCGATGTAAATGTAATCTACCTGACGACGCCGGGCGAGTTCAATGGCCTCATCTATACTTCCGATTAAGTGTTGGCGATACTGTTCATCAATACGCTCCATTGGGCGATCGTCATACATTCCCCGGAATTGAATACCTAATTGTTCGTTTTCCATCATCTGTCTGGCCATATTCATGGCAATATCGTTGGCACCTATGATAATAGCTGAGCGGCTGTTCAGCCCGCTGCGTCTGATTGCGAACAAAACCTGACGCATCACAACACGCCAACCGCAAAGCGTAACCAAAGCACTGGTAAACCAAATACCAATCTCCTGCGTCGGTAACTGGCCTGTTGGGGGAAGAAGAAATCCAACACTGAATGTTATACAAAAGCTGATTACGCCTGCATAGAGGGCCGTTTTAATCATCGCCATAGTATTGCTGGAA
The DNA here is from genome assembly GCF_056158205.1 of Alteromonas sp. AWQ4_252. Classification (NCBI taxonomy): domain Bacteria; kingdom Pseudomonadati; phylum Pseudomonadota; class Gammaproteobacteria; order Alteromonadales; family Alteromonadaceae; genus Alteromonas; species Alteromonas sp. AWQ4_252. The sequence goes on from NZ_JBSWSV010000001.1 coordinate 1,885,516, forward strand.
CGCCATGAACGGTACAAATCTAATCCTTCGGCAGATAACTGGAAGACAACCACACTGGTGAAAAGGAGTAAAAGTCCGGACGTCGATAGCGCCACAGAATGGTAATAAAGTGCAGAGAAAAAACACAGCGTTATAGCAGCCAGATCAATGAGCCGGTACAAGGTTGAAAAACTACTTTGATTGGAACCTGACACGTTGTTTGGGGCTCGCACGTCAGCGGAATTGTCTCTTATCAGCGCCTGGTTATGCAGTAAATTGAATTTCATATCGGTAGCTCCAAAAGTAACAAATGCCATACTTTTCAATGGTATGTAATGTCAAGTCGATGTTTTTTTGTAGCATTCGCAACGCCTTGATAATGGTTGATTTGCATTTCCCATACCAATTGAGTTCATTCATTCGTCATCGACTACCTGAATTTTTCAGTGGCACGCAAATAGCATAATCACGCCCAATATGTGTGTTCAGTTCGCACGCTTAGCTTTAACAACTAACCCGGAGACCCTATGTCAAAACGGACTTCAAGTGCCATTTTCATGTCTTTGTGCTCTCTTTCAGCGGCAGCGCAGAAGGAAGCAACTGTTCAGTTAGGGAAGTTCGATATTACGCCGGTTCTGACTACCCAGGTTTCACACATTGATAACGTGACTTACGCCAGTGAAAAGGACCAGGAGCAAGCGAGTTGGGTAACTGTCATATCGCCGCAAGTCAATGGGTATACCACCGTTGACGGGCACGAGATCTCGATGGGTTACAGGTTAGAAAGAGGGGAATACCACAGCACTCCGGCAGATAATTACACCGATCATTTTGCGAATTTAAAAGGAAAATACACAATTAATGACCGGCACAGACTGGCAGGGCAATTGACCCACGAGACCGGGCACGACGAGCGTGGACGTCGCTATTCCAATGGATTTGGTAATGCACTGACGACGGTAGATACCTATAAACACAATGCAGTCAGCAGCACTTATTCTTACGGCGCAGATACCTCTTTTGCAAAGGTGGATTTGACGGCGGGTTTCGAAACCCTGGGCTACGACAATGATAGTGAGATGTATCTTATTCGCGACAGAAGTACTACTAAAGTAGGGGCTGAATTCACTTATCGCCTCTTCGACAGTACAAATTTTGTAGTTGACGCGGATCGAAATGACATCAACTACGATAATTCCGCCAGTCCTCAGCAATCCTTGGACAGTACTGAGCATCGTATTCTAACTGGGCTTTCTTGGAATGTTAATGGCGTGACAGACAGTTTTGCCAAGGTCGGTTATAAAGAAAAAGTTTTTGAAGCCACAGGCCGCGATGACTTCTCAGGCATGGCCTGGGAAATTGGGATGCGCTGGTTACCATTGCGTTACTCTAAGTTCACTCTCACTACCAAACAGGATACACGGGAAACAAATAGCGAGGCAGACTATATTCGCAGTCGAGACTATGCCGCTACCTGGGAGCATCATTGGCTGGACAGATTGTCTACCACTACCACGCTTGCGTTTATGGATGATGAGTATGTCGGAGAGGCCGAGGATTTGCGGGACGACGAGGCAACGAAGGTTACCGTTCAGGCTGACTATAACTTCAGGCGGTGGTTAACGCTTGGCTTGTATTATTCCCTGAGCAAACGGGACAGTAATCGGTCTGAGGTTGAATATGACAGAAGTGTGTATGGCCTGATGGCAGAGGTGACATTGTAATGAGCAGGTATATGATACACAGAATATGGCTTGTTGCCGCTTTTTATTTGCTTTGCCATTTTGCTACAGAAGCGCAGGAGGTGAATCAGGCCATGGGCTCGTACCAACTTGGCGTGGGTGACAAAATTCTTATCAGTGTTTTCGGCCAAAGTGAACTATCCATGGAAACCCGCCTGCCCGATGTTGGCAAAATCAACTACCCCTTTCTTGGAGAACTAAAACTGGTGGGGCTGACACTGTCTGAGGTTGAGCACTTACTTTATACGGGCCTAGCAGGCGATTACCTGGTAAACCCTTCAGTGGCTGTGTCTATTGTCGAATACCGGCCTTTTTTTATTGACGGTGAAGTGAAGCGTCCCGGGGGATATCCGTATCAGCCAGGGTTAACAGTAAACAAAGCGGCTGCGCTGGCTGGAGGTTACACCGAGCGGGCCTCACGCTCTGATATTACCATTGTCAGAGAAAGCAAGCGGCAAACTGAAACACTGGAAGTGCCGGTAACCCACCGTATTCAGCCTGGCGATATCATCACTATCCCCCAACGCTTCTTCTGATAAATAAGGAATTCCGATGTCATCACATAAGTTGGATCCCATGAAGTCGGGTATCCTTGACGACGAAACTATCGATTTTGCCCACTACTGGCAAATATTAAAACGCTACCTCGGTCGAATTATCATCCTGGCCACGCTTTTCACTGTTTTGGTGACGCTAGTCGTGATGAAGTTGACACCCGTTTATTCTGCAACCGCCAGTTTGCTCATCGAGTCTTCTGCGGCTAACGTAATGTCTATTGAAGAGGTGTATAAATCTGATACATCGCGCAAAGATTACATGCGTACCCAGTTTCAGATCCTGCAATCCCGACAGGTTGCATCACGTGCGGTCGACGAATTGGATTTGTCCAACAACCCGGTGTTCATGCCTACGGGGAATAAATCTGTTTCGATAGTCACGCAGGCCAAAAAATGGGTACTTACTAATCTGTCAATGGGAAGCGAAGCCGAAAAACCATCGTTGGGTGACGAGCAAAAGGCTGAAAAGCGCAGGCAGGCAGCGATTAATAAATTGATGAAAGCTGTATCGGTATCACTGGTAGACAACACCCAGGTTATTACCATTACAGCGGTCAGCGAATCCCCCGAACTGGCAGCAGCTATTGCTACGACAATGGGTGATGTTTACGTTGAAAACTACCTTCAGGCAAAGGTTGAGATGACTACCAAAGCAACATCTTTTCTCACCGAGAGCATGGATAGTTTACGGGATAAATTAACCAAGGCGGAAGCTGATCTATCAGCGTTTTATGAAGAAAATGAATTGGTTAATTTATCTAATGGTGTGGTAGGACTGGCGGCCGAGGCATTGGAGCAGCGCAGTGAGCAGCTATTGGAAGCCGAGACCACGCTAAAACAAAACCGTACAATTTATCAACAGACCCAGCAAAACGGTGCTGATTACAATGCACTAGCCAGATTACCGGAGGTGCTTAATCACCCTAGTATTCAGAGCGTACGGCGTCAGGAAGCACAGGCCATGAGTCGGGTATCTGAACTTAGTAAAGTTTTTGGACCAAAGCATCCGAAAATGATAGCTGCGAATGCTGAATTGTCGTCAGTTCGTGAGACATTGCAACAGCAAATTCGCGATCTGATCTCTAGTATTACCACTCAGTACCGTGCTTCTCAAGAACGTGTTGCAACCTTGCAGGCCGACGTGGCTAAAACCAAGGCGGAATACCGCACTCTGTCGACATTAGAAAATCAGCGCCGCAGCTTACAGCGAGAAGTGGATATTAACCAACAATTGTACAATTCAATGTTTACCCGCTTGAAAGAAACCAGTGAAATGGGCGGTTTTGAGTCGGCAAATGCCAGAGTACTGGACCCGGCTACGGTGCCTAATAATCCCACTTCTCCCAATAAAACCATGCTTATTGCCGCTGCTTTTGTCGTAAGTTTTGGTTTTGGCGTGTTGCTGGCATTTTTCCTCGAGGCACTGAATAGTGGTGTTCGCTCCATTGATGATGTGGAGAAGAAACTTGGACAGCGCATGCTCGGCATCATTCCAAGTGTTCCGGTAAAACGCAAAACCGCACTTTCGTTGCGCGCGTTTTTCGACAACCAGCATCATCAGTTCAGTGAGGCGGTAAGAACGTTGCGAACGAGTTTGTCCCTGATGAATCTCAATCGCGATCACAAGGCTATATTGGTGACATCGTCGGTGCCAAAAGAAGGAAAAACGACAGTTTCGATTAATCTTTCATTCGCGCTGGGACAACTGGATAAAACCATATTGATAGATGCTGACTTAAGGCGACCCACCGTGGGTAAGCGGTTTAATGTGCCAAATTATCAGCCGGGATTGTCAAACCTAATCATGCAAACCCACAATGCCGACGAGTGCGTGGTACACGACGAGCAGTCCGGTATTGATTTGATATGTGCAGGCAGTATTCCGTCAAACCCTCAGGAACTGTTAGCCGGAGACGGTTTTAACAAACTCATTGAATCGCTAAAACAAGAGTACAAATACGTGGTTATTGATACTGCACCTACTCAGGCAGTTTCTGACGCTATGGTCGTTTCGAAAACCTGCGACTCAGTGCTGTACGTCGTGAAAGCTGACAGTACCAGCGAAAAAGTGATCAACAACGGCCTGGGACGATTCCTCCAGGTGGGACATCGCGTGGACGGTGTGGTGTTAAATCAGGTCGATTTGAAAAAATCAGATGTATCCGCCCGCTATGGGGGGTTTTACGATCAGTACGGTTACAGCGCGTCCTAGTCAGTGCCAAGTGAACAAACTAACTAAAACAACACGTTTTGCCAGTAGTGTAGTGCTTACGCTGTTCAAAACGTGTTGGTTTGGTGGTCGTATTAGTGGTTAAGGATATTGGCTTTAAACCAGGTCCAAATTCCCAACGAAAAGTTCTCGAACAAATTAATGCCCAGCGCCGACTTAATCAAATACAACACCAACAAACCAAACAAGGTGCTGAAGGTGACAAAAAGTGCAAACATCATTGCCAGGGTGGCCCGACTTATTTGCTGTTCCAGCCTTGATAGTTCCCGTCGGTTTCTACCCGCCAGCACAACAAAATAGATACTGGAACGCCAGATATTGATTGTGCCCCGTACATCGACTTTGTGCCGGGCCCAGCTCCTTCCACCAAGTGCTTTGTTGATAGCAATAAGTTGTGCTTCGCTAAAAGATGCTGCTGTTTCGGGAGACATTTTGCTCAGCAGACGTTCTATCGCCTGTGATTCATAAACTGGATGGCGCTCTTCACTCACGGTGGTTCTCTTCACTGATATCTTCAGCCGTTAATCATAACTCATCAACGACATATTTCACGCTTCTAAACGCTTCTTTTGAAGATGAGGCTCACTGTAGCAAACCTGCTACACATCCCTGAACGTTTACTTTAAACCTAGACGAAAGTTTAAATTCTTGACTCAAAAAACGAACTCTTAAGAATTTTTTCAGAATTTAAATTTCCACGTTGAGTTTTGATTTTTACATTTATTTACAATTGGTTAAGTGGTTTTTCTGGAGCATCTATGTCTGCTTTTTCCTTGTGTAGGTTCAGTTTTACTGGTCCACCTTTACAGTTGGCACATTTGATGAATACAGAGGTAATAAGGTAGGTAAATCCCGTGCTGAACTCGCAGATTTACTACAGGCCAGTCTACGAGGAATATCCATGAATCAGGCTAACACTGCAATTGCTTTTATCATTAACTCCCTTGAAGGGGGTGGTGCTGAACGTGTTATGTGTAAGCTTTTATCCATCATGGAAAAGGATTTTGCGGCACTTAATCTCGATGTTCATCTCATTTTACTTGATGATTTGCCCCAGGCACATTCTCCCCCTTCCTATGTTCGCAAGCACGTACTAGATACAAAAGGAAGCCTGCACAACGGCTATAGTGCGCTTAAAACTGTGTTACGAGCGATAAAGCCAACTCTGTGCGTTAGCTTCCTAACCAGGTCAAACCTGCTAAATGTTGCCACCGGTAAAAAACTGGGACACCGGGCTATTATCAGTGAAAGGGTGAATACCAGTAGTCATTTATCTGGTGGCATAAAAGACATTATATCCAAATGTTTAGTGCGAATGACTTATCCATCTGCCCATGCAGTCATAGCGGTTTCAGAAGGAGTAAAGGCAGATTTGGTGGACAACTTCGGCGTACCACAAAATCGTATAAGCACCATTTACAACCCTTACAATGTAAAAACCATAACAACCATGGCAAGTGAGCAGGTAGACGATTTGCCCGCTAATCCTTACGTGATTGCCACTGGGCGATTGGTTCAGAATAAGAACTTTTCACTATTGCTTGAGTCATTGGCTGCTTCTCAATTAACACATGATTTAGTGATCCTTGGTCAGGGAGAAGAACGGGAAGTCCTGGAAGACAAAGCTCAAGACTTAGGTATTGCACATCGGGTGCATTTTCTGGGATTCAAAAATAACCCGTATCCTTACCTATTCCACAGCGATTTTTTTGTCTCAACCTCTAATGCAGAGGGTTTTCCCAATGCAATAGCCGAAGCTATGTGTCTGGGTAAAGCGGTAATCGCGACAAACTGTGAATCCGGGCCAGCTGAAATACTCACCGGTGAGTACCCGTATTCTGTAAAGGGTTTTAAAGCGGAAGCGTTTGGTTGTATTTGCGAGGTGAATAATGTTCAGGGTGTGACAGATGCACTGAATTTTTTCTCAGATGATGATCGCGTTCAGAATTACGCCAAACGCAGCAAAGAACGGGCAAGTGCCTTTAGCAATAAGCTGTTTAAACAGCGCTTTCATGAAGTGTTAGGACTTACTAACAAAACGAGGATTCCAGACCATGTTTCTGTTAGTTAAAGCTGTATTCGCTTTGTTGAGCGGATGGTTGGTTTGTCAGGCCGTCAGGAAAAACTGCAATAAATATCTCGCGTTTGTGTTGATTGCAGTTTGGTTGCGTTTTTTCCTGTCGGCTTTTCATCAATTCACTTATACACCAATGGTTGCTGGCTTCTCGATTAATGCTTTAGCGTCCATAGGCATTGCGCTTTCAGGCTTACTACTTCTGCCGCCTCGGGTTTTTCAGTTGCGCGTTCTTGTGCCGTTATATGGTTTTTTTGCAGTCATTTTAATCAGTGGTCTGGTAAATGGCAGTGTAAGCGGTTTGATCAACGTCATGGTGAAATGGGTGTTTTTCCTTTCAGTGACTTGCGCCATGTTTATGGCTATTCGCAAGACAGACAAAGATTTTGCATTAAAGAAATTACTGGTGGCCTTCTTCTTACCCGTATCGCTTGCCATTATGTCAATCTTACTGGGTGAGGTGAAAGCTACTGAAGCGGATGGCTCGGTCAGTTACATCGGCGGCTACAATCACGAAGCGGCGTTTTCGATGATTATCGCAGCGTTTATTCTTGTGGTTGGCTTGTTATCCCCTGGGTATATACGCTTCCGTGGCCCGTTGTTCGTTCTCGGTTGCGTGTTGTTGATCCTGGTGAACTACAGAACGTCAGTGCTGGCTATTCTGCCGATTGTCGCTTTATTTGCCTACACCACTGCTGCTGCCAGAGTACCTGTTCGTCATCAAGGGGTGTTTGTCGTTTCAGCGATTTTTACTTTTAGCGTGCTGTTTCTCGTAGCGTTTTACTCAATGCAAGCACGCTTTGCAGATGTGACTGTCTTTTTGACCAGTCTTGATGAGCTGATCAAAGCTCCCTTTTACTACTCAGATGCCCAGCGGGACATATTTTCTGCCCGGGTCTATTTATGGAGCATGTACATTTATGATTACGTCAACGGCTCATTGATACACCAAATCATTGGCTGGGGTCCTGAATCCTGGGCCGGTGTGTTTCCTAAATACGCACACAACACCTACGTCTCTTATCTTTACGAGTATGGCCTTGTGGGCCTGCTCGCTTTCCTGTTCGCTGCACTTAGTTTGTTGAAGCATGCGTTCAGAAATAAGAACAAGCAATTTTCCCTCATGCTTTGTTCTTCCATGGTGGGGTTCCTCATTATGAATTTCGCCACAATGCCTCTTTGGAATATCGAGGGGCTGATTCTTTTCGCCATATTAATTGGCAACGCCATCGGACCGGTGAAACTTCCGCGCAACGACTGGTTTGCTTCGCCTGCCTTTGCGTCTCGTTTGGCTAACTGATCTTTCTCAGTACTCACTGAGATATTGGAGAATATTATGAAATTATGTGCCGTTGGATTAAGAGGAATTCCTGATGTAATGGGTGGGATAGAATCTCATTGTCAGCAACTTTATCCGCGGTTGGTCAAGTCAGGCATGGATGTCACAGTGATCTGCCGCTCGCCCTATGTAGATACTTCCCGTGACGAATATGAAGGTGTTAAGCTTCGCTCTGTGTGGACCGTAAAACACAAATTTGTCGAAACCTTTTTGCATACGTTTTTGGCCATTTTCTACGCCCGTTTTGTGGTGAAACCTGATGTTTTGCACATTCATGGCATTGGCCCGGCTTTGTTTACTCCGCTGGCCAAATTGTTGGGTATGCAAGTGATGGTGACACACCACGGTGCAGATTACGACCGCCAGAAGTGGAATCAATTTGCTAAGAAAGTACTCATGTTCGGTGAGAACATGGCGGTGAAATTTTCTGACCGCGCCATCGTAGTGGGGCAGTCACTAACCCGTAGTTTAAGACAGCGCTTTACTGGCAAGGCTAACCGCATTGTATTTGTGCCAAATGGCGCTAAAACCGATATGAACACACAAATGTCTGCTGAAGCCATGCCTAAGGATCTCGATATCCAGCCTGGTAAGTATGTACTTACTGTGGGTCGGCTTGTTCCTGAAAAAGGGTTTCACGATTTGGTCGAAGCTCATAAGAAGGCGAATACAGACCTTAAGTTAGTCATCGTAGGCGGTGCAGATCACGAAGATGACTATTCAAAAAACCTAAAAAAAGAAGCGTCTGATAATATTATCTTTGCCGGACGTCGTCAGGGCACGGAACTCGTCGCACTGTACAAGTTTGCGAGAGTGTTCGTCTTACCTTCATATCATGAAGGGCTGCCTATAGTGGCATTAGAAGCTATCAGTGCGGGAACTGAAGTACTGATGAGTAATATTACACCTAACACCGATATCGGGTTACCTGCAGACTCATATTTTACAGTGGGAGACACAGACGCGCTTGCCGGTAAACTGACTCACGTTGACAGTTTAGCGCTGGCTATTAACAAAGAGGCGTTCTTGAGCACCTTCAACTGGGATGCAATTTCTGACGACACTTATACCATTGCAAACAATCTGGCTATGGGAACACCGATCCAACCGGCATCGGCAGGTTAATGACTAAGATTCCAATGAAATCAAGGTTGTACCTATATCCGTTTGAGCACAGTAATGGAGTAATAACACGCCTCAAAGAGACGTTTGGAGATTTGGGTTATGAATTGCACCCTTTCAAACGTCTTTTTCGGCCGTCGCACCTTTTCTCCCGCAATGAAAACTGGTTGGTTTTAAATTGGTACGAGGATCAACCTTTCAGAAAAGGAATGAGCACATTCAAAAGAATCGGCTTTGTCACAGCGTTTGTGCTCACGTTACTGTCCCTTCCTTTGTTCAGCAATAAGGTAGTGTGGGTTAGGCATAACTATAAGCCCCACAATATTTCATCAAAATCAACGATGTATCGAAGTGTTCTCTGGTTGCTTGAACTGGTTGCGAGCAGAGTGGTAACCCTGGAAATGACGGCTGACATCGACAGTAGTGTAGTCAAGCACCCGCTGTATTTTCACGATAGGGATATTAAACAATCCCAACATATAACGAGTCATACCCAACGGAACACCGAGTTTTTGTATTTTGGTTCGATTAAACCGTATAAGCGTTTGGACAAATTACTCTCTGTATGGCCGGTGGGCAAAGCGCTGCGCATTATGGGGAATTGCGCAGATGCGCAGTATGCAAAGTTACTTTATCAATTGATAGAACGACGAGGTTTGCAAGTGGATTGGAATAACGAATTTGTTCAGGATGAAACCCTCGAAGGGGCGGTCTCAGATTCCCGTTTTGTCATCATGGCTCACGATGACAACGCTATGATTTCATCAGGCACTTTTTATATGGCAATTAGTATGGGGGCTAACGTACTATGCTTTGACTCTGCGTTTGCCAGAATGAAGGCCAGAGAATTTCCCTTTGTTAAAATTATCAATGCGGAAAATCTGGCTGAACAATTATCTGCCCTGGAATATGTGCACCCTGATACAGTTCTAAATCAAGCTATTGCTCGTTATGGCGAAGACGCCATTCGTGAATCCTGGCGAGTGGTACTCACCCCTTAAATCTCCTCATTATATCGACACATCAGTTTTCTTATCTTGTGGTGTATTGGCTATCCGTAGGGAAGCCAATACGAGCAGAACGAAACAGGATAGAAAAACCGGTTACGGCTGAGTTGTCATTACCAGGCACTTACCTGTTCGTAAATGGCCATATCGATGTGACTGATTGCAGTAATTCGTTCCATAAATTCCTTGTTTCCGGTGATCAGTGCAGAAGCCCCTTGGTTCGGGCTTGCATTTTTATTGCCCATGCGCAAAGTGGAATTAAAACGCTGGTTAAAGTCAGCTTCCCATTTTGTCATCTTGTCCAGTGTTCCGATAACAGAAAACCGACGCAAATTTGCAACAGAACGGGCAACGGCTTCCTCGGGATCCGCCAGTAGTTCACTCACATTTTGTATACCAGAAAAGTATCTCGCATATGTTAGCGCTGAATGTAGGGCTGTATCTGAATCGAGGTAAGTCTCTATTCCCCGGTCATCTTTTTGCCATTCTGACGTTTTAAAACGGTTGTAAACATACTCAGAAATAAAACGGTCAACGGGGTTTCTAAGAACGGTTAAAAAGTGCCAGTCTTTGTAAAACTCACTGACTACTGCCGGCCTGGCCACGCAGTGTCCGGTTGTGAATAGCTGGCTGGGGGTACTGAGTTGAAATATTAACTGCGCTTCTCTCGCTGTCATCATGTCAATGCCGAGGAGCGATTCACAATGTCGGCTGCCCGGGAGTGAAATATGTCCTGTGTAGCGGGTGGCTTTGAGGTATGCAGGGTAGACGGCGCGATATATCGCGTTGGATAAAGACACGCCGGCGCACTTGGGCACATGACAGAAAAATATTCTCGGAAAGCGTTTCAAATAGTTTTCCAATGACCCTTTCAACATTTCTTGCATGATTCTTGCTCCACTCTCTCCAGGTTCGGGTAATCTTCAAAGATAACCCGATTGAACTAAATTTCTTGTTAACTCACAGGGTTCCCGATGAGCATCAAATTCAGTGTTGTGATTACAACGTTTAACCGACCAGCAGAACTCAAAGAGGCACTTGATGGTGTTTACGCACAAATTGAACTGCCGCTGGAAGTGATTGTTGTCAATGATGCATCTTCCTTGCCATATGAAGAGGTTATAAGCGGTTTTTCTGATAAGCCTGGCTTTCACTATCACTATCTCAATGAATCGTCGGGGGCTAATAAAGCCAGAAATATCGGTGTTGATAAAGCTCTGGGTGATGTGATTGCATTTCTCGACGATGATGACATCTGGTTACCGGATTACCTGTTGGAGCATAAAAAAGCCTATGAAAACGGCGCTGATGCTGTGGTGAGTGGTTATCAGAATTTGGGTAAAGAAGATGAAGTGTATGTGCAACCTTCTGAGCGGGTTGAGTTATCCATCCTTCGCACTGGCAATCATTACTGCGGAATGAGCGGGTTTAGCATTCGCAAGCACATTGCGCGTAAAGAACGCTTTGATGAATCTCTGCCAAATGGTCAGGACTGGGATATGTACGTTCGTCTCCATCAACAAGGTTATGAGCTTAAAAACATACCCAAGTCTATCTTTCTCTATCGGTTTATGAATATGGATGGCATTGGCGCAAAAGTGGCGAAAATGACGCCGGAAGAAGCCGTTATCAGGTTGCGATCAGCGGATAAGCACAAACAGTTTCTCGGTGAAGAAAACTATCGTAAACGGGTGGCGGCGCAGTTGTTGGTATACCTTCCCCAAAAGCGACAGAAGCTTAAGTGGGTACTTACTTCAATACGCTTGGCTGGTATGCGTATCACCTTTGTGCACATCATTTCAGTGACCGCAAAAAAGCTACGCCAACGTGTTGGCGGACAGAAAAAAAGTGTCGTTGTGGTTTAAAAAGGAGAGGGCAATGCAACTCTATGAAGATCAATTCTCCAGTGAATACGACTATCCACATCAAACCGAAACCCGTAAAACACTGGTTATTGCTTCTACGGTGCGATCAGGTAGTCACATGCTTGGCCATGTTTTAAAACAAACAGATGCCTTTGGCTTTCCCCTTGAGTATGCGAATAAGCACAATTTGAGCGAGTGGAAGAAGCGCTTTAATCGTCGTTCATTGCCAGGCGTTCTCGAAGATTTAATGGCGAAGCGCACATCGCCTAATGGCGTATTCGGTATAAAAGTGCATTACAGTCATATTGAGCGGTTTGGCGGTTTTGCTGCTCTGTGTGAACTGCTTCCCAACCCTTATTTTGTATTACTGACCCGCGAAGATGTCATGGCACAAGCTGTCTCTTTAGCTATAGCAAAACAAACAGGCAGCTGGATATCCGGTCAGGGAAGTGAGTGCGCACAACCGGAATACCGGTTCAAGGATATTGACGATGGCCTGCGTCGTGTCTGCATGGAAAATGCGTCATGGCAATACACTCTGGCGGCATCAGGTAGTCGTTTTATGCAATTAAATTTTTCTGATGTAAAAGCGAACACTCCAAACGCTGTGCTTAGAATAGCCGATTTCATGGGCGTCAATGTTGACGCTAACAAAATACCGCCTGTCCCTGTGACGACAAGACAGAGTAGCGAGGTGAACGCTCAGTGGCTGGCCCGTTTTCAACAGGAATTTAGTCGCGATAGTGAGCTATTGCGATATAACCCGGAAAGTATGTGGCACAAGCTGTCGAAAAAACTGTCTTGATAAATAACTGGGTGTGGTATTCCACTTAGTCGTGTTGCCGTGCAGAAAAAGTCGTCAGGCGAAACGAAAACGAAGTATGAAAAGGAAAATGAGACATGTTGAATCAATGGGCAGAAAAACGGGTACTTGATGAGGAGAAAAAGCGGGTATTCTGGTGGCAGTCAAAGTACGACCCACGTCCGAACATCGGTGATTATGTTGCCTATGATTTGGTTCAACGTATGCTTGCCATGAAAGGCAAGCGAATTGTTGATAAACGCGATGCTGGGAAAAAGCTGGTAAGTGTGGGCTCTGTGCTGCACTTCGCCCGAAACGGCGACGCTTTGTGGGGAACAGGGTATAACAAAAAAATGGGTGACAGTGTGATCAAGTTTGACACTCTGGATGTGCGTGCGGTGAGAGGGCCACTAACCCGTGATTATTTGCTCAAGCGAGGTATCGCGGTACCAGAGGTTTATGGCGATCCAGCCTTGTTGTTGCCTTATTTTTATAAAAAAGAACTGTTGCAAAAAACTGATAAAAAACCGTTTATTATTATCAATCACATGAATGATGACATGGCCCAGTATTCGGGCTATGAACAACATCTGGTATCGCCAATGCAATATCCCGGGTCTTTTATCGAAGCAATTGTAAACAGTGAACGTGTTATCTCAAGTAGCTTGCACGGTGTTATCATTGCTGAGGCTTACGGGGTTCCTGCTGTATTTTATGACTCAAATAGCGGTGAATCCATGTTTAAGTACGAAGATTACTATCAGGGAACAGGTAGACAAGCCATTCCGCGGACAGACAATATCGAACGGGGGATCACCATGAACCTGCCAACGCCACCAGACTTTACCCATCTTACCCATGAGCTCTATCACGCCTTTCCCTTTGATCTTTGGTAGTGTGAAAATAGCGATTCTCAAAGTTGAATCACATCATCATGTTGGCTATGCTCCAAGCAATCAATGTGTAGCAAGGAACTTTTGTGTGTGAACTGCTTGGTATGAGTGCCAATACCCCCACTGACTTGTGTTTCAGTTTCACTGGGCTAACCCGCCGCGGCGGAGAAACGGGGCCCCATAAAGACGGCTGGGGTGTGGCATTTTACGAAGGAAAGGGAGTGCGACTTTTTCACGACCCCGAGCCCTGTGCCACGTCGCAAATTGCCGAGTTCGTGGGCAAGTTGCCCATTAAAAGTAAAACCGCTATTTGCCACATTCGGCAAGCCAACGTCGGTAATATCAACCTTTCTAATACTCACCCTTTTACCCGTGAGTTGTGGGGGCGTTGCTGGGTATTCGCGCACAATGGACAGATCCCCGGTTTTACAAGTTCCCACGGTATGTATGAACCAATCGGCGATACTGACAGCGAAGAGCTGTTTTGTGATTTGATGAATCAAATCCGGGAAACACTGCCACGGGACGCCATGCCACAACAATTGGCTGACTTTTTAGTTTCACTTAGTCAGGGTTATGCACAGCAAGGGGTTTTTAATTGCCTGTTGAGTAACGGCGATTGGCTGTTTACGTTCTGTAGCACCAAGCTGGCGAGTATCACCCGTCGCGCGCCTTTTGGTCCGGCGTGTTTAAAAGATGTGGAGGTGGAAATTGACTTTGCTGCCGAAACAACACCCAAAGATGTGGTTAGTATTGTTGCCACAGAACCACTCACCCATGACGAAGAGTGGGATATTTACGAGCGCGGAGAGTGGAAACTATGGCAACTCGGGGAAGTGATTGCCAGTGGCAAAGTGGACGTTCCCGTCCACAAAAGCGAAGCTGCCATGGTAAGCCCGGCTAATATGCCTGTAGACTGTAATTAAGCAAGAATACAGCGCACAGTAAGCATATAAGACTTATTCAGTGTGGTGCGTCTTATTTCACCTTTGTGCGAATTCCACCATGAGTAAGCCTGTACCCCAATTCAGCCGCGAATTCAAACGCATGTACGGAAACTCTCCAAAACAATGGAGCCAGAAATTTGAGCGAAATATGACACTAGGAAGTTTTCTTTTTGTTTTTAAACTCTCTCATCACAGCAAAGGTTTGACGACGAAAAAACAGCAGCAATATGCCACCATAGAGCAGCGCACCAAGGGCAACGAGCAAGGGTAAAACCACAAACGGGTTGTCAGTACCAATTACACCACTGCGCTCAGTGAGCAATACCGCAACAAACATCACAATGCCACTTAAGGTAAACATCCAGGTTTCGGCCAGCACATCTTTGACGCTAATGTTAAGCGCTTTTTTTACTATGGCGAATTTTATGAATAACGTGACGTAGTTGGCCACAACCAGCGCACTGATAACAGCAAATAGTCCCCACGGCACCGCGGCGAGAGGTAGCAGAAAGTTAAACCCGAGGTTGACTAGGTTAAGCTTAAACGCCGAGTTGGGTAAGCCTCTGGCAATGAGAAGGCTGGGCAAATAGTAAGCCATCACGTTGCAGGGGGTTTGAATGGCCAAAATAGATAGTAAATAGGCGCTGTCTACCCATTTGTCGCCAAATACCACGTCGATGAATGGATGGGCCACGGCGCCAACGCCAAAATACACGGGGGTGACAAACAAAGCTGTCATACTTACCACCCGGGCAAATGTTTTGGGTAGGGTGTGGTTATCGACCCTGGACAGTCCAGCCAATGCGATCCTGTTCAGAGGCTGTAAGGTGAGATTATTTAAAACTGAAAATCCTTGGCGGGCTACCGATGTGTATGCAAACGTACTCGCGCCCAGAAAGGCGGCAATAATAATGTTTGATGTACGCTGGGAAAAAAAGTTGAGAAAAGACATACCAATTAGTGGCTTGGCAAACTGTAAAATTTCCGGAAGGTGGTGACGACCCCGACTTTTCCGGGGCCGAAATGAAGAGCCATACCAGGTGAGTATTGTAGCCACAGCTGCCTGTACGATTTTGCCGTAGATTATCGCCCACGCTCCAAACCCTGTCAGTGCAGTTGTCACAGATACTACGCCACCAAGCAGAACGCTGATGGTGTCATAGGCCGCTAGTCGCTTGTTGGCAAAGTCCCGTTCCATTTTTGCTTTCGGTACTAAACGCAGGCCGTTGGTGAGAGGAATAATGGCTAACGCTGCGATGAGTTGTGCAGCGAACTCAGAATAGGTAAACCAGGCAATGGGCACTGCAATAGTAAACATGAGCAAGGTAATAGCCAGTGATACACCTATCAAAAACCAGAACGAGGCATTGGCAAACTCAGAATCCCATTGCTTTCGTTGAATAAGGTTTTGAGACACGCCGACAGTGACAAATACATTGCAAAAATCCACAACCATCAGGCAAATGGCTACCAGACCAAATTCCTCAACCCCAAGGATCCTTGCCATAATGGCGTACACAACAAAGTTAACAAGCTGTGCAGCGCCGTTTGCAGACAAATTAAAAAACGCGCCTTTTAGGGATTTTACTTTCAGCGACATGGCAGGAACGTCCTTGTTTGGCATTTTACATACACAGGTTGTTTTACTCAGTAATACCGATAACAGTTTGCTTTCTGTCTTCTGTCGTACGAGAGAAGTTGTTGATGTGAGTGCTCTCACGGTTAGGGAGCAGAACTGATTTACCTTTTACGAATAGCGCTTGTGCAATTTGTTTATTCAACTTTGGTTCATTAAATTCGTACTCTGTCAGTATATCACTCTCGATTTTAGGCTTCTCTAAGGACAAGTTATACAAATAGTTTTGGTTAAATTGAGAACCGGGGAAGCTCTCGGGATCAAAGATATTAAACCCAACCATATGGTTATTCTTTCTGGTGATCACCACATTGTTTTGTGCATGCGTCCAAAACGTGTCATCGGAACGAAATCGCGAGGCGGTGAGACCGTTTCGGTTAACCGTGATGAGGTTATGGAAAATCACGCTCTTACCCACAGGACCAGTCATCAGACCGCCCATTTTTATAGATGCCCACTGTTTACCTTTTTCATCACCGAGATCATGAATGTAGTTGTTGAACACGAACGATGGCCCCACGCGAACCGGTGTTACGCTAACCCCTGAGTAAGTGTTGGAAATATCATTGTTATACACAAGTACATTTTGCTGACCACCATCAATTTCGATGGCATCATCGTTTGCGTAAGCCAGCACGTTGTTATAAATCGCGGAATCACGAACGAAGCCGCCCAGTGATTCAGCGTTTTTTCTGCCTTCAATAATGTCGTTGAACCTGTGTGACGTCGAACCTGAAAAATGGTTGTTCCGCAAGATTATCTGCCCTTTGAATGCCGGGTTTGGGTGATTAGCGTGGGCAAGAAAGGCGTTGGGGCCTTTAGGATGGCCATGGGACCAATCATTTGCCTTAGCATTAGGGCTGTGGACATGACAATTTTCTACCGTTATCACGCCTGATTGGCGAAAATAGATAGCAGAGTCGTAGTTAATTGGCTTAGCGTCTGTTTTTTCGAATGCTATTCCGTTTCTGATAATGTTCGCAGAGCGCCCCCAGTCAGAAATATCACACTTGTTTAGCCAGATATGGTGAGCCTTCTCACCATAGATACCATGCACGCGAGCGCCTTCAATTTTCACATCTTCGAAGTAAATATAACTGTTGTCTCCAACATAAACGCCATATTTATCGTCTTTCCCTGGCCGTATGACAGTGTCGTCATTGCCGACGATTTTTGCGTACCCTTTTGCAGAGCCTTCAATATCCAAGGCTTCAAGATCTAAAGTACCGCCATCGTAAATATCAGACAACTGATAAACCTTATTGGTGTCTATGGGTGGAGAGTCTGGCCTGGTTTGAAAGTGGGTTATGACTTCCCGCACCTGATTGTTGTCTTCGGACACGGTGATCTTTAATTCATAGCGAGTATCGGGCTTAAGGAACACTAGTGGCCCCGTTAGCACGCCTTTTACCGGCTCCCACTCTAAGTCACGGCCAGACTGCCATTTCTCACTACCGGTTTCACGGTAGTGCAGTGCTCCACTGGCGTGGTGAGACACTTTGCCTAAGGTTACACTGGCTGATTCAATCAGGGGCTGGATAAATACGCCGTTTTCGTCTGCTTCCGGGTAGGTTGCTACTGTGAGTACACCTTTGGTGTGTGCCCATTTTTTTACTAACGTGGCTCGCAGAGCTGAGTTGCTGAGCAAAGAGTGATAGATCTGGCTCCGCTGCAGTGGAAATAAATCCATAGCAACATCCACTATTCGCGCCATTTCATCTACTGAATGTTCGTTTTTAACCAGCGCGATGACAGCGTCTGAAAGGGGCATGCCTGACTCCATAAGCAAAAGCAATTTGGCTCCATGGGAAGTATCGTGATTGGATATGGAAGACAATAGTGTAGCGAAGCGTGGGTTTTCCTTAGCGTTGTCTATAATTTTCTGTGCGTCTGACAAAGTAGGTGTAGTGTGCCTTTGCATTTTACTAAGAATATAGCCTCCTGGTTGACCAGGGAGGTATCCGGGATGGTTTTTTGAGACAGCTTCAGAGCAGCCGACAAGCAGACTGAATAACACTGGTATCAGCATTAACCGGGAACGATATAAAAAGCGGTAAGGACAATAGTTCGCCATGCAAGGTACTCCAACTCGCAGAACTGATGAGATTGTCTGAGCTCTGTTAGCAAGTCTGATACCAACCACTGACAAAATGTGCGAAAGGTCTCTGAGCTATGTGTTAAAGGGCCACTGAAGCGATACTCAGTAGCGCTTCAAGTCGGTTAGGGCAGGTTTACAGTTCAGTTGTAGTTACAGATGTTGCATAAGACAGACAGCTAAACCACAAAGTAATAAATGGAGAAAAAGTGACAACTACACCCGCCTAACACAAAAAGGTGCCAGATAGCATGAGTAAAGGGTTTTGACTTAGCAACGTAAAATATCACGCCCACACTGAATAATAACCCCCCTGCGAATAGCAACCACAATCCGGCTCCTGGTAGCGCTACATACAATGGGTAAATCATCCCCAATGCTATCCAACCCATTAACAGGTAAGTGGCCACAGAGACTTTGGGAAACCGATGTTGGGCAATTAGCTTGAAGGCTACGCCTGCCAAAGCAAGAGCCCAAATGACGGCGGTCATCGTAATACCGAGTAAACCTCCTATACTGACCAGCATCAATGGTGTGTAGGTACCTGCAATAAGTAAATAAATGGCGCTGTGATCAAATAATTTTAGTAGCCCTTTGGCCTTGGTATGGCTAATGGCATGATAAAGGGTAGAGCTAAGAAACATAAGAATGAGCGTCGCACCATAGACTGCAGCGGCGGTGACTGCCAAGGGGTGCTCAGCGCGAAGTAACAGAAATATCAGGCCAACGATGGCGGCTACAAATCCAATTCCGTGACTTACGCTATTTAACCACTCTTCCACGGCACTGTAAGCGCGGTTATATAATTTTGGTGTGACACGCGTTTTGTTGTTATTGGTCATGGCGGTCTCCTGCTTGATTTTTCCTAGTGTAATTTTTCAGCGTACACTTGTACACCTTTATTGCTGCAAGAAAGTAAAAGTAATGCAGCACGACGCCAAAATGTACTTTTTTAGTAATCCTTAATAAATTCAGAAGTAAAAATACAATCGATTCATCAGTCTTTTTTTATATTTTTTACTATCCTTAGAGTAGAGAACTATCTCTCTTGGTAAATAAATCTATACGGCCATTGCCGCGCATTCAGTTGGGTATCTACGAGTAATGAAAAAGCTGTGCTTTCTTATAATGGTGGTAAATGTCATTTCGGTTTATAGCGCTTCAGCTGAGCAGCAAAGCCTGAAAGTGAGTGGATTCGGTACATTAGCAACGGCAACCGCAGATTCCAGCACTTATCAATATCGAAACGATCGCTCTCAAGCGGCAATTGCAAAGAAAGGTGGCTTTGCACTTAAGCCGTTAAGTTTAATCGGTGTTCAAGTCGATTATAGTGTTTCTAATAAATTGGACTTTGTTGGTCAGTTTGTTTATCGGGAGCAAGACAGGCAAAACCTGGATTCAATAACCCAAATGGCCTTTTTTAGATATGACGTTACACCTTCATGGCAAGTGAGGGGGGGGCGTTTAGCAGCCGATTTATTTCACTTCAGTGATACCAGGGATATTTCTATCGCTTACCCTTGGGTGAAGGTGCCAACTGAGGTGTATGGGATCGTTCCAGCCAGAAGTTTCGATGGCGCGGATGTAAGCTATCTTCGTCGTTATCACGACTTCAATCTGACAGTAAAAGGTTTTTGGGGCAGTGGAGAAAGCGACTTTACCAGTAACGATTACAGCCCAATTAAATTCAAAGACTTGCGTTCTCTTGGCATAGAGTTGTCTGCATTCGACTGGAGCGTGGCGTTAAAGCACACCCAAACGGAAGCTGAGAATGACAATGCCGACTCCGCTTTTGTTGCAACGTCAGTGGCGCAATTACAACCGCTATGGAGTGGTGCCAGCGACTTCGCTGACACCTTGAGGTTGCGCAACGCGACTATTCGCTATAGCTCACTTTATTTTGATCGTAATTTTGGTGATTGGGAGCTATCAGGTGAACTGGCCCATATTGATTCAGAATCTATCGGGTTAAGAGAAGCTTTAAACGGCTTTTTTAACGTCAGCTACCTTTATGGTGCCCATACTTTCTACGGGCTGTATTCGTTCGCGAGCTCCGATAACTATTTTCTTAGTCAGGAAAATCCTGAATTCCCGATCAATGAAAGCACTGCTATGTTAGCGACCTATATTGAAGAAATTGGCAGTACGCTGGCCCATAACCAGCAATCATTGTCGGTAGGCTGGCGATGGGATTTACAGGAAAACCTGGCTTTCAAAGTGCAACTTGAGCGAACTGATATCGAAGCCCGTGGTGGTGGCTTAAGAGCCCGTGATGGTTTCGTGGTATTTGGTGAAGATGGCGTTGCCCATACGTTATTTTTAGCTCTGAGCTTCAGTTTTTAAGAGAGGATGTGATGCTATTCAAACGCAATTCCTTTTTAATACTGACCCTGCTGCTAGTTTCAGGCTTTACGTGTACTGCGTCTTCACAGGATCATATTGTCGTCGTTACAAGCCAAAAGAATCAACTGGAAGCAATAGATAAAAAAGGGCTCATCGATCTTTTTATGGGTAAATATACAGCATTTCCAAATGGGGAATTAGCGACGCCCATCGATATTGAATTAGAGACAGACCTCAAAGCGCGATTTTATCAGGCCTTGGTTGGGTTGCCTCTTGCGCGCGTCAATGCTTACTGGTCAAGGCTCAAGTTTTCAGGCCGTGTAAAGCCTCCTGCTATTGAGCAGTCAATCAAAGATGTGCAACAACGGCTGGCTGAAGACGAGTCTGCATTGGCATACGTGTACGCGTCTCATGTTACCGATAAGATGAAGGTAGTTTACCGTTTTGATTAACATACATGGGTTAGGTTTTCGATTTTCGTTATTTTCAGTTGCTGCGTCTATCGTGGTGGTGTTAGCGACAGCTGAGTTTTTTTATCGCGTCACCTATGAATATGAAATTAATGAGGCGAACACGGATATAGAAGAGCTGTATCAAACTGTAGCAGCAACGGCATCTATTTCAGCTTTTCTAGAAGATGAGGATTTAGCGAAAGAAGCTATTAATGGCTTGGTTAAAAGCGAGAAAATTCTCGCCGCTTCTATTAAAAAAAGTGATGTTCTTTACTACCAACTCAATGTAAGTGAGGCTATTAATCGGGGCTCAGACCCTCGTGTATTTTTAGTCAGACACCCTTTCATCCCTGAAGAGACTCTTGCTGAAGTGAATATCTATCCAAACTTGGATCACATTATTCTTCAGGCCGAAAAAATCAGTACAGATAACAGTTATTCGTTATATATCGAAGCACTTGTTGTATGTATTGTTGCGTTGATTATTACCTACTACGTTATTATTTCTCCTATGCTCAAGGTCGGGCGCTCCCTGCATGAGATAACACCTGGCACCGCACAGCGTATACCCACCCCTGAATATCATTCCCAAAGTGAAATTGGTGCACTGGTTCACGATACCAATGAGTTGTTAGATAAGGTTGAAGATCAATTTCGTCAGGAGCGTCAGCTAAGGGAAGAAATTGAGTTTCTGGAAAAGCGCTTTCGGTTATTGTTTGAAAACGCCAAATCAGCCACTGTGTTAATGACTGACTCAGGGATAATAGAACTCAGAAATGATGCATTTAACGACCTGGTAGAAAAAATTGGTGTGGGTGTAAAGCAAGATTACGGCGAACTCTTAGAGGAGCTATTTGAAACACCTTCAGCAGTAAAAACGTCACTGATGGAGGCATTTTCAAGAGATGAATTTGCCACCGGCGAATATAGGCTTAATTCAAAAGATACGGACAAAGTGGTTTGGGTTCAATTGGTTGCCAGCTCTTTACAAACCGATGAAGGCGAACGGTTTTTCCAATTGACGTTAAATGATATTTCCAGTCGTAGACAGGAACTGCAAAAACTGGTTTTACAAGCTGATTTCGACTCGCTCACCGGCATTTACAACCGCAACGGAGGTGAAAAGCTCATTACTAAACTAATGAGAAAGGAACACAACTTTGCTTTAGCGCTCATAGACTTAAATGGCTTTAAAGCAGTAAACGATATTTTTGGTCATGATGCCGGTGATGAGGTGTTGATATTTGTCGCAGAGCAATTAAAAGGGCAAATTCGCAAAAATGATGTTGCAATCCGGTGGGGCGGAGACGAGTTTGTTTTACTTATACAAGCAGATGATGAGGCATCAGTAGAGAAAGTTATTGGTAAGGTTAATGAAGGGATAAGACAGCCGTTTTATTTTAACAATGAAACGACGCCAACGGTGATTTCCATGAGTGTGGGTGTTGCCTTTTATCCCAGGATGAGTAGCGACATGAATTCACTCATAAAACTCGCGGACATTGCCATGTATCAGGCTAAGCAAAACAAAGTGTCAGCCCCTGATGATTACCTTGTTTTCGCCGGTGAAAATAGTTAACACACTATAGTATAAGGTGTTTTTCCTCTTCACATGTCTTTAGAAAACAAACTCAATAGGGTGTAGAGAGGCGAAAGCCCATACTGGCAGATAAGGTTTGTAGTGCCGCTAGGGCACCTGCTGGAATCGCCACTGTCAGAGTGACTACGTGAGTATACTCGCACGCTTCAACTTCGCCGGAAACAGTCGACACCCAATGACGTAAAAACTGCTCCTGAGCAAAATCGGTAGTCACCAGTCTGGTCTCAAGTGAAATGCGAGTTTTTACAGGCAGGGTCTCCATGGTTTGCTGAGCCGTGCCGGAGTAAGCTCTTACCAGACCGCCAGCGCCAAGCTTGATGCCACCAAAATAGCGTGCGACGACAATCATAATGTCGCCAACGGGTTTATGCTGCAACACGTTTAGGATGGGTTTTCCTGCGGTGCCGGAGGGCTCGCCGTCATCTGACATGGCGGCGCTGGTGGGGTGAGCAGGGTTGCCCAGCAGGTATGCCCAGCAATGGTGTCTCGCGTCAGGATAGCGCTGCTTGACCTCGGTGAGAAAAACCATAGCTGCCTCACGTGAATCGACGAAGTTTGCGCAGCCATAAAACTTACTCTTCTTTACTTCAAGTAAGGTCTCGTGCTGTTTGTCAGGGATGTCATAACTCATTTCTATCTAAGTTTATTTGCCGTATAGTAAGTTGAACGCAACATGTATCTTACCGTTGAGCATGGAAAGGGTCATCTAGTGAGTACGCTGGCTCAGTAAACCACTTCGGCCCTGAGCTCGTCATATAAAAATGATCTTCCAGTCTGATGCCAAATTCGCCGGGTACCACAATCATGGGTTCATTGCTAAAGCACATGCCCTCGGCAAGTTTGTGTGAGTTGTCCTTAACCAGGTAAGGCCATTCGTGAATATCCATACCAATGCCGTGCCCCGTTCTGTGCGGCAGGCCGGGGAGATCATAGTCTGGCCCAAGATCGTATTGCGCTAACTCAGTCCTGGCGGCGGCATCTACACTGCCGCAACTTGCTCCAGGTTTGGCGGCATTAAAAGCAGCTAGCTGTGCATTTTTTTCTGCTTGCCACAAGGTTGCCTGTTTTTCAGTGGCTCTGCCGAAGCAATACGTTCGTGTGATGTCAGAAAGGTAGCCGTGTAATCGACAGCCTGTGTCAATCAGTACTAAGTCATTGGGTTTTAAAATTTGTGCGTTTTTCACCCCGTGAGGAAACGCCGTTGCGCTACCGAATAGAACGATACAAAAGTACGATCCCGAAGGGGCACCTACTTTTTTGTGGGCTTCGTGAATGAACGCTTCAACCTCAGTGGTGGAAATACCCTCACGAAGAATACTGGCAGCGGCTTTGTGCACAGCCAGGGTCATATCCATGGCCCGT
This sequence comes from Alteromonas sp. AWQ4_252, assembly GCF_056158205.1. Lineage (NCBI taxonomy): Bacteria > Pseudomonadati > Pseudomonadota > Gammaproteobacteria > Alteromonadales > Alteromonadaceae > Alteromonas > Alteromonas sp. AWQ4_252. Next base: position 1,909,561 of record NZ_JBSWSV010000001.1, read on the forward strand.
TGAATCAATGCTAGTTCGTGCTTACTTTTATGCATTCTACAGTGCGCCGTTACCACACTGGCGTCAACAACAGGTGTGCCCGGGAGTGCCCCTTGAAGTCCATTGGCGATAAAAAAGGCGGTCGACTCATCAATGCCCAGCTTTCCGTTATGCCCATTTAATCTGTTAATAAGTTCTGCGCACAAGGCATATGGACTTTCGTGCTCCTGCCAGCCGTGAAATGGTCCTGGAATGACCATTTTTTCTTCGATAGATCCGCGTTCAAAAGCAGGGGCAACATATTGAATACTACCTTTTGCGGGTAAAATCGCGCCGACAAGACGCTCACTGGCATACCAGTCAAGGCCGGTAAAATAGGATAAATTTGTTCCCGCGTTCAAATACAGCGCACTAATACCTTGCTCGCGCATATGCGCCTGAGCTGTATCAATGCGAGACAGATATTCTGCCGTTTGGATAGGTGTACACGCCAACGTCATATCGTGTAAATCGGCGAGTGCTTGTTCGGGTGTTTTTCCACCAATGCCTTTGGGTAGCATCTTTTCTCCAGCATAAAGAACCAGGTTAAGCGTGCACTATAACAGGAGCTACTAAGGAAGCAGCAACCTTGCGTTAGAAATGCAAGAATATATGATGTCTATCATTGCGATATTGGCCCAGGGCTGCGCATACTAAAGAAATCACTGTATCGCCGGAAGCAATGCCCATGAAAATGGAAAATTGCTGACACAGGTGGGTAAAATAATAACAAGAGGAAGGGATCGTGGAACGAGGTCTACAAACAATATTGGTTATCGCCTTGCTGTCCATAGGAATTGGCATGACCGAACACGCAGACGCCAATCAGCAAGACGTCAATCGTCAGTTTGAGGATATTTATACTAACGAGTGGCAGTGGCGAAAAAATCAGAATTCAGTTAATGAAAACAGCGATACCAAGGCTATACCGTCATCTTTACCTGATGTGAGTATGGACAAGCAGAATCAAAAACTCACCATGTGGCAACAGGTCTTACGAGATTTAAATGGTATTGATACTGCAGCATTGTCTGATGAGAACAAAACCAATTACGCGGTTTATCGAAATCAGGTTGAATCACTGCTTTCAGACCTGACGTTTAAGACATATGAAAAACCACTGTTAGGTGATACCGCTTTTTGGAGCGACTTAACTTATCTCGCCAGAGAGACTTTTCACTCAGAACAGGATTATTTGAATTACATCGCCTGGCTTAACGATATGCCCCGGTATTTCGAAGAACAAATTGAAAACATGAAATTGGGGCTGGCCAGACAGTTCACTTTGCCAAAGATCTCACTGCAAGGGCGGGAATCATCGGTGCTTTCTGTGGTGACTCACCAAGGCGAAGACAACGTTTATTTTTTACCGCTGAAAAAATTTCCCGCCAGAATGAGTGAACTGAAGCGAAAAAACATCACCCAAAAGGTATTAACGGCCATTGAAGCGTCGGTGATCCCAGCACATAAAAAGTTGCTGACGTTTTTAGTTGACGACTACATCCCCAACGCACAACCGTCTATTGCTGCCTACGATTTACCCGACGGGAAAGCGTATTACAAAGCTCAGGCAAAAAAATATACCACCTTAGATCTCACCCCTGAAGAAATTCATGACATAGGTTTACAGGAGGTGGCGAAAATTCGTGCACGTATGCATGATGTAATGAAAGAGGTAAACTTTGAAGGCGATTTGTCAGCCTTTCTCACTTTTTTAAGAACCGACCCTCAGTTTTATGTTGAAACGCCGCAGGACTTGTTAGACAGAGCCGCGTGGACGGCCAAGGAATTTGACGCCGTCGCTGACGATTGGTTTGGACGCTTGCCACGTGCCCGCTTTGCTATTTTGCCTGTGCCTGACGATATTGCTCCGTTTTACACGGCTGGACGGGGAGGTCCGGGAATATATCTGGTGAACACATTCGATTTACCCTCACGGCCTTTGTATTCACTACCTGCGCTCACGTTACACGAGTCAGCCCCAGGTCACGCATTTCAGATGCCGCTCTCGTTGGAAAATGAGGATATTCCGGCTTTTCGTCGTGAAACCTATGTGTCTGCCTATGGTGAAGGTTGGGCCCTTTATGCTGAAAAGCTTGGTGAGGAAATGGGGATGTATCACACGCCCTATGAAATCTTCGGCATGTTGAGCTATCAGATGTGGCGTGCAGCGCGCTTAGTGGTTGACACTGGCATTCATGCTAAAGGATGGAGTAGGGAGCGGGCGTTGCAGTTTATGAAAGACAATACAGCCTTGTCGGTACATGAAGTGACAACGGAAATTGATCGCTATATCGCGTGGCCAGGCCAGGCGTTATCTTATTACCTGGGACAAATGACCATGGAATCGTGTCGGGCCAGAGCCGAACAGGCGTTAGGAGAGAACTTTGATATCCGTCATTTTCACGATACTGTGCTGCAACTCGGCTCAGTGCCACTTTCTGTGCTAGAGAAGCGCATTGACCGATTTGTTGAAGAAGGTGGGCCGTCTCCTTATTAAAGCGTGGTACATTTCTTTTGATCGCGTGACAGGCACTTATCAGCAAAACTCATTTGCTTACTGATAAGTGCCTCTTCATCAAATATCGATATTGTTACCCAGTAAATTCACAGTTACCAGCGGGTCCGTACCAGGGTCAGTTGAAGCACTTTCTCCACCGCTCTCTGGAGCCAATATAGAAACACTGGCAGTCTCATTGATGGACGTCATGTTGCCAGCTTCGTCTTCCAAGGATACAGATAAAGAAACAGGCCCAACTCCCAGATCTGCGATGGGCAAGGTTGTCCAGGTTCCGTCTTCTTGTATTTGTGCTCTCAACGACAAGTTTGTTTCTAGCCCCAATATATTAGCGGTCACATCTACATCGACGTAAAGACCTACTGATTCAGGATCAGCGGTGCCAGAAACAACCGGAGACAGCAGTGTTGGTGTTTGTGTTACTGCCAAAGAAGGCGGTGTAATATCAATTTCACCGTTAATTTGCACTAGCGACAGGTTTCCAGCGAGGTCGAGCACGGTGACATCTACATTGAGGATCCCTTCAGCTACATCCGTGGGAATATCGACATTAAATGTACCATCATTCTGAACGATAGTATCGAACGATTGAGTTGAACCATCACTTTCTGTAGCGAGAATGGATACTTGTGCACCAATTTCGTCAGACGTACCGCTGATAGTCGGCGTAGCATCATTGATTAGCCCAATCGCATCAACAGTAAGTAGCGGCAACGTCAAGTCGATGAGGCCAGAGGTGCTGACCGTTGCCACATTACCCGCATCATCCAGCACAGACACATTCACATCCAGTAGGCCTTCTGAGGCCGCTGCTGGTAACGTGATAGACCAGGTGCCATCACCTAAGACGGTGGTGGTGAAAGATTGGGTATCACCATTGCTGTCCGTGGTTGCAATACTGAGAAGTGCGCCAATTTCATCTGAGGTGCCTGAGATGAGTGGGGTATCGCTGTTGAGATTGGACAGCGGGTTAATGTTGAGCAGTGGCAGAGTGAGATCTATCAAGCCTGATGTAGATACCGTTGCCACATTACCCGCATCATCCAGCACAGACACATTCACATCCAATAAGCCTTCGGACGCCGCTGCTGGTAGCGCGATAGACCAGGTGCCATCACCTAAAACGGTGGTGGTGAAGGCCTGGGTATCACCATTGCTGTCCGTGGTTGCAATGTTAATTACTGCGCCAATTTCATCGGACGTCCCTGAGATTAATGGCGTATCGCTGTTTAAGTTCGCCAGTGGGTTGATGTTCAGTAATGGTAACGTTAAGTCGATGAGGCCTGATGTAGATACGGTTGCCACATTGCCTGCATCATCCAGTACGGACACGTTCACATCCAGTAAGCCTTCGGACGCCGCTGCTGGTAACGCGATAGACCAGGTGCCATCACCTAAGACGGTGGTGGTGAAGGCCTGTGTGTCGCCATTGCTGTCGGTGGTAGCAATACTGATCAACGCGCCAATTTCATCTGAGGTGCCTGAGATCAGCGGCGTGTCACTGTTCAAGTTCGCCAGTGGGTTGATGTTCAGTAATGGTAACGTTAAGTCGATGAGGCCAGAGGTACTGACCGTTGCCACATTACCCGCATCATCCAGCACAGACACATTCACATCCAATAAGCCTTCGGACGCCGCTGCTGGTAGCGCGATAGACCAGGTGCCATCACCTAAAACGGTGGTGGTGAAAGATTGGGTATCGCCATTGCTATCCGTGGTTGCAATACTGAGAAGTGCGCCAATTTCATCGGACGTGCCTGAGATGAGTGGCGTATCGCTGTTCAAGTTCGCCAGTGGGTTGATGTTCAGTAATGGTAACGTTAAGTCTATGAGGCCAGAGGTACTGACCGTTGCCACATTGCCTGCATCATCCAGCACAGACACATTCACATCCAGTAAGCCTTCGGACGCCGCTGCTGGTAACGCGATAGACCAGGTGCCATCACCTAAGACGGTGGTGGTGAAAGATTGGGTATCGCCATTGCTATCCGTGGTTGCAATGTTAATTACTGCGCCAATTTCATCGGACGTCCCTGAGATTAATGGCGTATCACTGTTCAAGTTCGCCAGCGGGTTAAGATTGAGCAGAGGCAAAGTGAGATCGATCAAGCCTGATGTAGATACGGTCGCGACATTGCCTGCATCATCCAGCACAGACACATTCACATCCAGTAGGCCTTCTGAGGCCGCTGCTGGTAACGCGATAGACCAGGTGCCATCACCTATAACGGTGGTGGTGAAAGATTGGGTATCGCCATTGCTATCCGTGGTTGCAATGTTAATTACTGCGCCAATTTCATCTGAGGTGCCTGAGATAAGTGGGGTATCGCTGTTCAAGTTCGCCAGTGGGTTGATGTTGAGCAGAGGCAGAGTGAGATCGATCAAGCCTGATGTAGATACCGTTGCCACATTACCCGCATCATCCAGTACGGACACATTCACATCCAGTAGGCCTTCTGAGGCCGCTGCTGGTAGCGCGATAGACCAGGTGCCATCACCTAAAACGGTGGTGGTGAAGGCCTGGGTATCACCATTGCTGTCCGTGGTTGCAATGTTAATTACTGCGCCAATTTCATCGGACGTCCCTGAGATGAGTGGCGTATCGCTGTTCAAGTTCGCCAGTGGGTTGATGTTGAGCAGAGGCAGAGTGAGATCTATCAAGCCTGATGTAGATACCGTTGCCACATTACCTGCATCGTCCAGCACAGACACATTCACATCCAATAAGCCTTCGGACGCCGCTGCTGGTAGCGCGATAGACCAGGTGCCATCACCTAAAACGGTGGTGGTGAAGGCCTGGGTATCACCATTGCTGTCCGTGGTTGCAATGTTAATTACTGCGCCAATTTCATCGGACGTCCCTGAGATTAATGGCGTATCGCTGTTTAAGTTCGCCAGTGGGTTGATGTTCAGTAATGGTAACGTTAAGTCGATGAGGCCTGATGTAGATACGGTTGCCACATTGCCTGCATCATCCAGTACGGACACGTTCACATCCAGTAAGCCTTCGGACGCCGCTGCTGGTAACGCGATAGACCAGGTGCCATCACCTAAGACGGTGGTGGTGAAGGCCTGTGTGTCGCCATTGCTGTCGGTGGTAGCAATACTGATCAACGCGCCAATTTCATCTGAGGTGCCTGAGATGAGCGGGGTATCGCTGTTCAAGTTCGCCAGTGGGTTGATGTTCAGTAATGGTAACGTTAAGTCGATGAGGCCAGAGGTGCTGACCGTTGCCACATTACCCGCATCATCCAGCACAGACACGTTCACATCCAGTAAACCTTCGGACGCTGAGGTCGGTAGTACGATTGACCAGGTGCCATCACCTAAGACGGTGGTGGTGAAAGATTGGGTATCGCCATTGCTGTCGGTGGTAGCAATACTGATCAACGCGCCAATTTCATCTGAGGTGCCTGAGATAAGCGGGGTATCGCTGTTCAAGTTCGCCAGTGGGTTGATGTTCAGTAATGGTAACGTTAAGTCGATGAGGCCAGAGGTGCTGACCGTTGCCACATTGCCTGCATCATCCAGCACGGACACGTTAACATCCAGTAGGCCTTCGGACGCTGCTGCTGGTAACGCGATAGACCAGGTGCCGTCACCTAAAACGGTGGTGGTGAAAGATTGGGTATCACCATTGCTGTCCGTGGTTGCAATGTTAATTACTGCGCCAATTTCATCGGACGTCCCTGAGATGAGTGGCGTATCGCTGTTCAAGTTCGCCAGTGGGTTGATGTTGAGCAGAGGCAGAGTGAGATCTATCAAGCCTGATGTAGATACCGTTGCCACATTACCTGCATCGTCCAGCACAGACACATTCACATCCAATAAGCCTTCGGACGCCGCTGCTGGTAGCGCGATAGACCAGGTGCCATCACCTAAAACGGTGGTGGTGAAGGCCTGGGTATCACCATTGCTGTCCGTGGTTGCAATGTTAATTACTGCGCCAATTTCATCGGACGTCCCTGAGATGAGTGGCGTATCGCTGTTCAAGTTCGCCAGTGGGTTGATGTTGAGCAGAGGCAGAGTGAGATCTATCAAGCCTGATGTAGATACCGTTGCCACATTACCTGCATCGTCCAGCACAGACACATTCACATCCAATAAGCCTTCGGACGCCGCTGCTGGTAGCGCGATAGACCAGGTGCCATCACCTAAAACGGTGGTGGTGAAGGCCTGGGTATCACCATTGCTGTCCGTGGTTGCAATGTTAATTACTGCGCCAATTTCATCGGACGTCCCTGAGATTAATGGCGTATCGCTGTTTAAGTTCGCCAGTGGGTTGATGTTCAGTAATGGTAACGTTAAGTCGATGAGGCCTGATGTAGATACGGTTGCCACATTGCCTGCATCATCCAGTACGGACACGTTCACATCCAGTAAGCCTTCGGACGCCGCTGCTGGTAACGCGATAGACCAGGTGCCATCACCTAAGACGGTGGTGGTGAAGGCCTGTGTGTCGCCATTGCTGTCGGTGGTAGCAATACTGATCAACGCGCCAATTTCATCGGACGTCCCTGAGATAAGCGGGGTATCGCTGTTCAAGTTCGCCAGTGGGTTGATGTTCAGTAATGGTAACGTTAAGTCGATGAGGCCTGATGTAGATACGGTTGCCACATTGCCTGCATCATCCAGTACGGACACGTTCACATCCAGTAAGCCTTCGGACGCCGCTGCTGGTAACGCGATAGACCAGGTGCCATCACCTAAGACGGTGGTGGTGAAGGCCTGTGTGTCGCCATTGCTGTCGGTGGTAGCAATACTGATCAACGCGCCAATTTCATCGGACGTCCCTGAGATAAGCGGGGTATCGCTGTTCAAGTTCGCCAGTGGGTTGATGTTCAGTAATGGTAACGTTAAGTCGATGAGGCCAGAGGTACTGACCGTTGCCACATTGCCTGCATCATCCAGCACAGACACATTCACATCCAATAAGCCTTCGGACGCCGCTGCTGGTAGCGCGATAGACCAGGTGCCATCACCTAAAACGGTGGTGGTGAAAGATTGGGTATCGCCATTGCTATCCGTGGTTGCAATGTTAATTACTGCGCCAATTTCATCGGACGTCCCTGAGATTAATGGCGTATCACTGTTCAAGTTCGCCAGTGGGTTGATGTTCAGTAATGGTAACGTTAAGTCGATGAGGCCTGATGTAGATACGGTTGCCACATTGCCTGCATCATCCAGTACGGACACGTTCACATCCAGTAAGCCTTCGGACGCCGCTGCTGGTAACGCGATAGACCAGGTGCCATCACCTAAGACGGTGGTGGTGAAAGATTGGGTATCGCCATTGCTGTCGGTGGTAGCAATACTGATCAACGCGCCAATTTCATCTGAGGTGCCTGAGATGAGTGGGGTATCGCTGTTGAGATTGGACAGCGGGTTAATGTTGAGCAGTGGCAGAGTGAGATCTATCAAGCCTGATGTAGATACCGTTGCCACATTACCCGCATCATCCAGCACAGACACATTCACATCCAATAAGCCTTCGGACGCCGCTGCTGGTAGCGCGATAGACCAGGTGCCATCACCTAAAACGGTGGTGGTGAAGGCCTGGGTATCACCATTGCTGTCCGTGGTTGCAATGTTAATTACTGCGCCAATTTCATCTGAGGTGCCTGAGATGAGCGGGGTATCGCTGTTCAAGTTCGCCAGTGGGTTGATGTTCAGTAATGGTAACGTTAAGTCGATGAGGCCAGAGGTGCTGACCGTTGCCACATTACCCGCATCATCCAGCACAGACACGTTCACATCCAGTAAACCTTCGGACGCTGAGGTCGGTAGTACGATTGACCAGGTGCCATCACCTAAGACGGTGGTGGTGAAAGATTGGGTATCGCCATTGCTGTCGGTGGTAGCAATACTGATCAACGCGCCAATTTCATCTGAGGTGCCTGAGATAAGCGGGGTATCGCTGTTCAAGTTCGCCAGTGGGTTGATGTTCAGTAATGGTAACGTTAAGTCGATGAGGCCAGAGGTGCTGACCGTTGCCACATTGCCTGCATCATCCAGCACGGACACGTTAACATCCAGTAGGCCTTCGGACGCTGCTGCTGGTAACGCGATAGACCAGGTGCCGTCACCTAAAACGGTGGTGGTTAAGGACTGGGTATCACCATTGCTGTCCGTGGTTGCAATGTTAATTACTGCGCCAATTTCATCTGAGGTGCCTGAGATGAGTGGGGTATCGCTGTTGAGATTGGACAGCGGGTTAATGTTGAGCAGTGGCAGAGTGAGATCTATCAAGCCTGATGTAGATACCGTTGCCACATTACCCGCATCATCCAGCACAGACACGTTCACATCCAGTAAACCTTCGGACGCTGAGGTCGGTAGTACGATTGACCAGGTGCCATCACCTAAGACGGTGGTGGTGAAAGATTGGGTATCGCCATTGCTGTCGGTGGTAGCAATACTGATCAACGCGCCAATTTCATCTGAGGTGCCTGAGATAAGCGGGGTATCGCTGTTCAAGTTCGCCAGTGGGTTGATGTTCAGTAATGGTAACGTTAAGTCGATGAGGCCAGAGGTGCTGACCGTTGCCACATTGCCTGCATCATCCAGCACGGACACGTTAACATCCAGTAGGCCTTCGGACGCTGCTGCTGGTAACGCGATAGACCAGGTGCCGTCACCTAAAACGGTGGTGGTTAAGGACTGGGTATCACCATTGCTGTCCGTGGTTGCAATGTTAATTACTGCGCCAATTTCATCGGACGTCCCTGAGATCAATGGCGTATCACTGTTTAAGTTTGCCAGCGGGTTGATGTTGAGCAATGGCAACGTCAAGTCGATGAGGCCAGAGGTGCTGACCGTTGCCACATTACCCGCATCATCCAGCACAGACACGTTCACATCCAGTAAACCTTCGGACGCTGAGGTCGGTAGTACGATTGACCAGGTGCCATCACCTAAGACGGTGGTGGTGAAGGACTGGGTATCGCCATTGCTGTCGGTGGTAGCAATACTGATCAACGCGCCAATTTCATCTGAGGTGCCTGAGATAAGCGGGGTGTCACTGTTTAAGTTAGCCAGCGGGTTAAGATTGAGCAGAGGCAAAGTGAGATCTATCAAGCCTGATGTAGATACGGTCGCGACATTGCCTGCATCATCCAGCACAGACACATTCACATCCAGTAGGCCTTCTGAGGCCGCTGCTGGTAACGCGATAGACCAGGTGCCATCACCTAAAACGGTGGTGGTGAAAGATTGGGTATCGCCATTGCTATCCGTGGTTGCAATGTTAATTACTGCGCCAATTTCATCGGACGTCCCTGAGATCAATGGCGTATCACTGTTTAAGTTTGCCAGCGGGTTGATGTTGAGCAATGGCAACGTCAAGTCGATGAGGCCAGAGGTACTGACCGTTGCCACATTGCCTGCATCATCCAGCACGGACACGTTCACATCCAGTAGGCCTTCGGACGCTGCTGCTGGTAACGCGATAGACCAGGTGCCATCACCTAAAACGGTGGTGGTGAAGGACTGGGTATCGCCATTGCTATCCGTGGTTGCAATGTTAATTTCTGCGCCAATTTCATCTGAGGTGCCTGAGATAAGCGGGGTGTCACTGTTTAAGTTCGCCAGCGGGTTAAGATTGAGCAGAGGCAAAGTGAGATCGATCAAGCCTGATGTAGATACGGTCGCGACATTGCCTGCATCATCCAGCACGGACACGTTCACATCCAGTAGGCCTTCGGACGCTGCTGCTGGTAACGCGATAGACCAGGTGCCATCACCTAAAACGGTGGTGGTGAAGGATTGGGTATCGCCATTGCTGTCGGTGGTAGCAATACTGATCAACGCGCCAATTTCATCGGACGTCCCTGAGATAAGCGGCGTATCACTGTTCAAGTTCGCTAACGGATTGATGTTGAGCAGTGGCAGAGTGAGATCTATCAACCCTGATGTAGACACGGTTGCTAAATTGCCAGCGTCGTCTACTATTGACGCTTCAATAGTGAGAACTCCTTCATTAAGGTCTGAAGGCACTTTCACTGACCAAGTTCCGTCTGGCTGAACGGTAGCTGATAAAGTTTGCTCTATGCCCAATCCGTCAGTCAGCACAACTACAACGCTTGCGCCCAGTTCATCCGAAGTGCCGGAAATAGTTGGTTGCACGTCGTTAGTGTTAAGAAATGTATCCAGACTGATTCCAGGGTTTGCCGTATCAATTGTTCCTGCAGCGCTTACATTGATGATATTGCCAGCTTCATCCAAAACTTGAACTTGCACACTCAAAGAACCGTCAGGTAGTACTGGCGCATCTGTGCTCCAACTCCCATCAGCTTGTACAAGGGTAGAAAGGTTATATTCAATACCATTGGCGTCAGTCACAATTAGCAGAACTATTGTGCCTACGCCAACATCGGTAGCTCCCGAAATAGTGGGGGAGTTGTCATTAGTTGTGTTTATCGGATCAATGTACAAGTATGGTGCTGCCAAATCAACATTCCCAGTGGCTGTAGCTGTCGCTGTATTGCCTGCCTCATCAGTGGCTGTTGTTGTTACCGTAAAGTCCCCTTCAGCCAAGTCAGAGGGTACTTCGATATTGAATGTGCCATCTGCAGTTACAGGTGCGCTGAATGTTTGTACGTTATCTCTAGCATCAGTAACAGTAATCGAGACGAGATTTCCTTCTGGAATGTCCAGACTACCAGAAATTAAAGGGGTGGCGTCATCGTATGTTGTCGTAATGTTGAGACTAACTGCGGGGGGCGTAGTATCGACTGTGCCTGAGGTTGACGCTGTGCCGGTATTACCTGCCGGATCAGTCACTTCAGCTGTGACAGTAAACTCCCCTTCAGCCAATTCGGCGGGCACATCGACACTGAACGTCCCATCAGGCTGCACCGTTGCGGTGACGGTTTGAGTGTCCCCGTTAGCATCAGTGACGGTTAAGGTGACCGTTTCACCGGCGGGCAGATCGGTAGTTCCCGAAATGGTAGGCGTAGTATCGTTGCCAGTGCCTTGTGCATCCAGTGTAACGGTGGGTGCAGTGGTATCCACTGTGCCTGAGGTTGAGGTCGTGCCGGTATTACCGGCAGCATCAGTTGCGGTCACATCTACAGTAAACTCACCTTCAGCCAATTCGGCGGGCACATCAACACTGAACGTCCCATCAGGCTGCACCGTTGCGGTGACGGTTTGAGTGTCCCCGTTAGCATCAGTGACGGTTAAGTTGACCGTTTCACCGGCGGGCAGATCGGTAGTTCCCGAAATGGTGGGCGTAGTATCGTTGCCAGTGCCTTGTGCATCCAGGGTAACGGTGGGTGCAGTGGTATCCACTCTACCTGAGGTTGAAGCCATGCCGGTATTCCCTGCGGCATCAGTTGCGGCCACATCTACAGTAAACTCACCTTCAGCCAATTCGGTAGGCACATCAGCACTAAAGCTGCCATCAGGTTGTACGGTTGCGGTAACGGTTTGTTCATCACCATTCGCATCCGTAATAGTTAATGTGACGGAGTCACCGGCAGGCAGATCGGTAGTTCCCGAAATGGTAGGCGTAGTATCGTTGCCAGTGCCTTGTGCATCCAGCGTAACGGTGGGTGCAGTGGTATCCACTGTGCCTGAGGTTGAGGTCGTGCCGGTATTACCGGCAGCATCAGTTGCGGTCACATCTACAGTGAACTCACCTTCAGCCAATTCGGCGGGCACATCGGCACTGAACGTCCCATCAGGCTGCACCGTTGCGGTGACGGTTTGAGTGTCCCCGTTAGCATCAGTGACGGTTAAGGTGACCGTTTCACCGGCGGGCAGATCGGTAGTTCCCGAAATGGCAGGCGTAGTATCGTTGCCAGTACCTTGGGGATCCAGCGTGACGGTTGGTGCAGTGGTATCCACTGTACCTGAGGTTGATGCTGTGCCGGTATTACCGGCAGCATCAGTCACTTCAGCGGTGACGGTAAACTCCCCTTCCGCCAATTCGGCGGGCATATCGGCACTGAACGTCCCATCAGGCTTCACCGTTGTGGTGACGGTTTGAGTGTCCCCGTTAGCATCAGTGACGGTTAAGGTGACCGTTTCACCGGCGGGCAGATCGGTAGTTCCCGAAATGGTGGGCGTAGTATCGTTGCCAGTGCCTTGTGCATCCAGCGTAACGGTGGGTGCAGTGGTATCCACTGTGCCTGAGGTTGAGGTCGTGCCGGTATTACCGGCAGCATCAGTTGCGGCCGCATCTACAGTAAACTCACCTTCAGCCAATTCGGCGGGCACATCTGCACTGAACGTCCCATCAGGCTGCACCGTTGCTGTTATCGTTTGTGTGTCGCCGTTGACATCCGTCACGGTTAAGATGACCGTTTCACCGGCGGGCAGATCGGTGTTACCCGAAATGGTGGGCGTAGTATCGTTGCCAGTGCCTTGTGCATCCAGCGTAACGGTGGGTGCAGTGGTATCCACTGTGCCTGAGGTTGAGGTCGTGCCGGTATTACCGGCAGCATCAGTTGCGGTCACATCTACAGTGAACTCACCTTCAGCCAATTCGGCGGGCACATCGGCACTGAACGTCCCATCAGGCTGCACCGTTGCGGTGACGGTTTGAGTGTCCCCGTTAGCATCAGTGACGGTTAAGGTGACCGTTTCACCGGCGGGCAGATCGGTAGTTCCCGAAATGGTGGGCGTAGCATCGTTGCCAGTGCCTTGAGGATCCAGCGTAACGGTGGGTGCAGTGGTATCCACTGTGCCTGAGGTTGAAGCCGTGCCGGTATTACCGGCAGCATCAGTTGCGGCCGCATCTACAGTAAACTCACCTTCAGCCAATTCGGCGGGCACATCAACACTGAACGTCCCATCAGGCTGCACCGTTGCGGTGACGGTTTGAGTGTCCCCGTTAGCATCAGTGACGGTTAAGTTGACCGTTTCACCGGCGGGCAGATCGGTAGTTCCCGAAATGGTGGGCGTAGTATCGTTGCCAGTGCCTTGTGCATCCAGGGTAACGGTGGGTGCAGTGGTATCCACTCTACCTGAGGTTGAAGCCATGCCGGTATTCCCTGCGGCATCAGTTGCGGCCACATCTACAGTAAACTCACCTTCAGCCAATTCGGTAGGCACATCAGCACTAAAGCTGCCATCAGGTTGTACGGTTGCGGTAACGGTTTGTTCATCACCATTCGCATCCGTAATAGTTAATGTGACGGAGTCACCGGCAGGCAGATCGGTAGTTCCCGAAATGGTGGGCGTAGTATCGTTGCCAGTGCCTTGTGCATCCAGCGTAATGGTGGGTGCAGTGGAATCCACTGTGCCTGACGTTGACGCTGTGCCGGTATTACCGGCGGCATTAGTCACTTCAGCGGTGACGGTAAATTCCCCTTCAGCCAATTCGGTAGGCACATCAGCACTAAAGCTGCCATCAGGTTGTACGGTTGCGGTAACGGTTTGTTCATCACCATTCGCATCCGTAATAGTTAATGTGACGGAGTCACCGGCAGGCAGATCGGTAGTTCCCGAAATGGTGGGCGTAGTATCGTTGCCAGTGCCTTGTGCATCCAGCGTAACGGTGGGTGCAGTGGTATCCACTGTGCCTGAGGTTGAGGTCGTGCCGGTATTACCGGCAGCATCAGTCACTTCAGCGGTGACGGTAAATTCCCCTTCCGCCAATTCGGCGGGCATATCGGCACTGAACGTCCCATCAGGTTGTACGGTTGCGGTGACGGTTTGAGTGTCCCCATTGGCATCGGTCACGGTTAACGTGACCGTTTCACCGGCAGGCAGATCTGTGCTACCCGAAATGGTGGGCGTAGTATCGTTGCCAGTGCCTTGTGCATCAAGTGTGACCGTGGGTGCAGTGGTATCCACTGTACCTGAGGTTGATGCTGTCCCGGTATTACCGGCAGCATCAGTTGCGGTCACATCTACAGTGAACTCACCTTCAGCCAATTCGGCGGGCATATCGGCACTGAACGTCCCATCAGGCTTCACCGTTGTGGTGACGGTTTGAGTGTCCCCGTTAGCATCAGTGACGGTTAAGGTGACCGTTTCACCGGCGGACAGATCGGTAGTTCCCGAAATGGTGGGCGTAGTATCGTTGCCAGTGCCTTGTGCATCCAGCGTAACGGTGGGTGCAGTGGTATCCACTGTGCCTGAGGTTGAGGTCGTGCCGGTATTACCGGCAGCATCAGTTGCGGTCACATCTACAGTGAACTCACCTTCAGCCAATTCGGCGGGCACATCTGCACTGAACGTCCCATCAGGCTGCACCGTTGCTGTTATCGTTTGTGTGTCGCCGTTGACATCCGTCACGGTTAAGATGACAGTTTCACCGGCGGGCAGATCGGTGTTACCCGAAATGGTGGGCGTAGTATCGTTGCCAGTGCCTTGTGCATCCAGCGTAACGGTGGGTGCAGTGGTATCCACTGTGCCTGAGGTTGAGGTCGTGCCGGTATTACCGGCAGCATCAGTTGCGGTCACATCTACAGTGAACTCACCTTCATCCAATTCGGCGGGCACATCGGCACTGAACGTCCCATCAGGCTGCACCGTTGCGGTGACGGTTTGAGTGTCCCCGTTAGCATCAGTGACGGTTAAGGTGACCGTTTCACCGGCGGGCAGATCGGTAGTTCCCGAAATGGTGGGCGTAGTATCGTTGCCAGTGCCTTGTGCATCCAGCGTAACGGTGGGTGCAGTGGTATCCACTGTGCCTGAGGTTGAGGTCGTGCCGGTATTACCGGCAGCATCAGTCGCTTCTGCGGTGACAGTAAATTCCCCATCGGCTAATTCAGCGGGTACATCAGCACTGAACGACCCATCAGGTTGTACGGTTGCGGTGACGGTTTGAGTGTCCCCATTGGCATCGGTGACGGTTAAGATGACCGTTTCACCGGCAGGGAGATCGGTAGTTCCCGAAATGGTGGGCGTAGTATCGTTGCCAGTGCCTTGTGCATCCAGCGTAATGGTGGGTGCAGTGGAATCCACTGTGCCTGACGTTGACGCTGTGCCGGTATTGCCGGCGGCATTAGTCACTTCAGCGGTGACGGTAAATTCCCCTTCCGCCAATTCGGCGGGCACATCGGCACTGAACGACCCATCAGGTTGTACGGTTGCGGTGACGGTTTGTTCATCACCATTGGCATCGGTGACGGTTAAGGTCACCGTTTCACCGGCGGGCAGATCGATAGTTCCCGAAATGGTAGGCGTAGTATCGTTGCCAGTGCCTTGTGCATCAAGTGTGACCGTGGGTGCTGCTGTGTTGACTTCGCCACCCGAAAGGGTAGTGGTAGTTGTATTTCCTGCAGCATCAGTCGCTTCTGCGGTGACAGTAAATTCCCCATCGGCTAATTCAGCGGGTACATCAGCACTGAACGACCCATCAGGTTGTACGGTTGCGGTGACGGTTTGAGTGTCCCCATTGGCATCGGTGACGGTTAAGATGACCGTTTCACCGGCAGGGAGGTCGGTAGTTCCCGAAATGGTGGGCGTAGTATCGTTGCCAGTGCCTTGTGCATCCAGCGTAATGGTGGGTGCAGTGGAATCCACTGTGCCTGACGTTGACGCTGTGCCGGTATTGCCGGCGGCATTAGTCACTTCAGCGGTGACGGTAAATTCCCCTTCGGCCAATTCGGCGGGCACATCGGCACTGAACGACCCATCAGGTTGTACGGTTGCGGTGACGGTTTGTTCATCACCATTGGCATCGGTGACGGTTAAGGTCACCGTTTCACCGGCGGGCAGATCGGTAGTTCCCGAAATGGTAGGCGTAGTATCGTTGCCAGTGCCTTGTGCATCAAGTGTGACCGTGGGTGCTGCTGTGTTGACTTCGCCACCCGAAAGGGTAGTGGTAGTTGTATTTCCTGCAGCATCAGTCGCTTCTGCGGTGACAGTAAATTCCCCATCGGCTAATTCAGCGGGTACATCAGCACTGAACGACCCATCAGGTTGTATGGTTGCGGTGACGGTTTGCGTGTCGCCATTGGCATCGGTCACGGTTAACGTGACCGTTTCACCGGCAGGGAGGTCGGTAGTTCCCGAAATGGTGGGCGTAGTATCGTTGCCAGTGCCTTGAGGATCCAGCGTAACGGTGGGTGCAGTGGTATCCACTGTGCCTGAGGTTGACGCTGTGCCGGTATTACCTGCCGCATCAGTCACTTCCGCGGTGACGGTGAAGTTGCCTTCAGCCAATGCGGCGGGCACATCTGCACTGAACGTCCCATCAGGCTGCACCGTTGCTGTTATCGTTTGTGTGTCGCCGTTGGCATCGGTCACGGTTAATGTGACCGTTTCAGCGGCAGGCAGATCTGTGTTACCCGAAATGGCAGGCGTAGTATCGTTGCCAGTGCCTTGTGCGTCTAGGGTAACGGTGGGTGCAGTGGTATCCACTGTGCCTGAGGTTGAGGTCGTGCCGGTATTACCGGCAGCATCAGTTGTGGTCACATCTACAGTAAACTCACCTTCAGCCAATTCGGCGGGCACATCGGCACTGAACGTCCCATCAGGCTGCACCGTTGCGGTGACGGTTTGTTCATCACCATTGGCATCGGTGACGGTTAAGGTGACCGTTTCACCGGCGGGCAGATCGGTAGTTCCCGAAATGGTGGGCGTAGTATCGTTGCCAGTGCCTTGTGCGTCCAGGGTAACGGTGGGTGCAGTGGTATCCACAGTGCCTGACGTTGAGGTCGTACCGGTATTACCTGCCGCATCAGTCGCTTCAGCGGTGACGGTGAAGTTGCCTTCCGCCAATTCGGCGGGTACATCAGCACTAAATGAGCCATCAGGCTGCACCGTTGCTGTTATCGTTTGTGTGTCGCCGTTGACATCCGTCACGGTTAAGATGACCGTTTCACCGGCAGGTAGATCGGTAGTTCCCGAAACGGTGGGCGTAGTATCGTTGCCAGTGCCTTGGGGATCCAGGGTAACGGTAGGCGCTGTTGTATCGACTTCGCCACCCGAAAGGGTAGTGGTAGTCGTATTCCCTGCGGCATCAGTCGCCTCAGCGGTGACAGTAAATTCCCCTTCCGCCAATTCAACGGGTACATCGGCACTGAACGACCCATCAGGTTGTACGGTTGCGGTGACGGTTTGTTCATCACCATTGGCATCGGTGACGGTTAAGGTGACCGTTTCACCGGCAGGCAGATCTGTGTTACCCGAAATGGCAGGCGTAGTATCGTTGCCAGTGCCTTGTGCGTCCAGGGTAACGGTGGGTGCAGTGGTATCCACTGTGCCTGAGGTTGAGGTCGTGCCGGTATTACCGGCAGCATCAGTTGCGGTCACATCTACAATGAACTCACCTTCAGCCAATTCGGTAGGCACATCAGCACTAAAGCTGCCATCAGGTTGTACGGTTGCGGTAACGGTTTGTTCATCACCATTCGCATCCGTAATAGTTAATGTGACGGAGTCACCGGCGGGCAGATCGGTAGTTCCCGAAATGGTGGGCGTAGTATCGTTGCCAGTGCCTTGTGCATCAAGCGTAATGGTGGGTGCAGTGGTATCCACTGTACCTGAGGTTGAGGTCGTGCCAGTATTCCCTGCAGCATCAGTCGCTTCAACGGTGACGGTAAATTCCCCTTCCGCCAATTCAACGGGCACATCGGCACTGAACGTCCCATCAGGTTGTACGGTTGCGGTGACGGTTTGTGTGTCGCCGTTGGCACCAGTGACGGTTAACGTAACTGACTCACCGGCAGGCAGGTCGGTAGTCCCTGAAATAGTGGGCGTAGTATCGTTGCCAGTGCCTTGTTCATCCAGTGTAATGGTGGGGGCGGTGGTATCCACTGTGCCTGAGGTTGACGCCGTGCCGGTATTGCCCGCCACATCGGTGGCTTCAGCGGAAACGGTAAATGCCCCTTCGGCTAATTCGTCGGGTACGTCGGCACTAAACGACCCATCAGGTTGTACCGTTGCCGTGACGGTTTGCGTGTCGCCATTGGCATCAGTGACGGTCAACGTGACTGATTCACCGGCAGGGAGATCGGTAGTCCCCGAAATTGTGGGCGTAGTGTCATTGCCGGTGCCTTGCTGATCTAGTGTAATAGTTGGTGCTGCTGTGTTGACTTCGCCACCCGAAAGGGTGGTGGTAGTTGTGTTCCCTGCGGCATCAGTCACTTCAGCGGTGACGGTAAATTCCCCTTCGGCCAATTCGGCGGGTACGTCGGCACTGAACGACCCATCAGGTTGTACGGTTGCGGTGACGGTTTGTTCATCACCATTGGCATCGGTCACGGTTAAGGTGACTGATTCACTAGCAGGCAGATCTGTGGTACCCGAAATGGTGGGCGTAGTATCGTTGCCAGTGCCTTGTGCATCAAGTGTGACCGTGGGTGCTGCTGTGTTGACTTCGCCACCCGAAAGGGTAGTGGTAGTTGTGTTCCCTGCTGCATCAGTCACTTTAGCGGTGACAGTAAATTCCCCTTCAGCCAATTCGGCGGGCACATCTGCACTGAACGAACCATCAGGTTGTACGGTTGCGGTAACGGTTTGTTCATCACCATTCGCATCCGTAATAGTTAATGTGACGGAGTCACCGGCAGGCAGATCGGTAGTTCCCGAAATGGTAGGCGTAGTATCGTTGCCAGTGCCTTGTGCATCAAGTGTGACCGTGGGTGCTGCTGTGTTGACTTCGCCACCCGAAAGGGTAGTGGTAGTTGTGTTCCCTGCTGCATCAGTCACTTCAGCGGTGACAGTAAATTCCCCTTCAGCCAATTCGGCGGGCACATCTGCACTGAACGAACCATCAGGTTGTACGGTTGCGGTAACGGTTTGTTCATCACCATTCGCATCCGTAATAGTTAATGTGACGGAGTCACCGGCAGGCAGATCGGTAGTTCCCGAAATGGCAGGCGTAGTATCGTTGCCAGTGCCTTGTGCGTCCAGGGTAACGGTGGGTGCAGTGGTATCCACTGTGCCTGAGGTTGAGGTCGTGCCGGTATTACCGGCGGCATCAGTCACTTCAGCGGTGACGGTGAAGTTGCCTTCCGCCAATTCGGCGGGCACATCAGCACTAAAGCTGCCATCAGGTTGTACGGTTGCGGTAACGGTTTGTTCATCACCATTCGCATCCGTAATAGTTAATGTGACGGAGTCACCGGCGGGCAGATCGGTAGTTCCCGAAATGGTGGGCGCAGTATCGTTGCCAGTGCTTTGTGCATCAAGTGTGACCGTGGGTGATGCTGTGTTGACTTCGCCACCCGAAAGGGTAGTGGTAGTTGTGTTCCCTGCAGCATCAGTCGCTTCTGCGATGACAGTAAATTCCCCTTCAGCCAATTCGGTAGGCACATCAGCACTAAAGCTGCCATCAGGTTGTACGGTTGCGGTAACGGTTTGTTCATCACCATTGGCATCGGTCACGGTTAAGGTGACCGTTTCACCGGCGGGCAGATCGGTAGTTCCCGAAATGGTAGGCGTAGTATCGTTGCCAGTGCCTTGTGCATCAAGTGTGACCGTGGGTGCTGCTGTGTTGACTTCGCCACCCGAAAGGGTAGTGGTAGTTGTGTTCCCTGCGGCATCAGTCGCTTCTGCGGTGACGGTAAATTCCCCTTCCGCCAATTCAACGGGCACATCAGCACTGAAGGACTCATCAGGTTGTACGGTTGCGGTGATGGTTTGTTCATCCCCATTGGCATCGGTGACGGTTAAGGTGACCGTTTCACCGGGAGGCAGATCTGTGCTACCCGAAATGGTAGGCGTAGTATCGTTGCCAGTGCCTTGGGGATCCAGGGTAACGGTAGGCGCTGTTGTATCGACTTCGCCACCCGAAAGGGTAGTGGTAGTCGTATTCCCTGCGGCATCAGTCGCCTCAGCGGTGACAGTAAATTCCCCTTCAGCCAAATCGGCGGGTACATCGGCACTGAACGTCCCATCAGGCTGCACCGTTGCGGTGACGGTTTGAGTGTCCCCGTTAGCGTCAGTGACGGTTAATGTGACTGAGTCACCGGCAGGCAGATCGGTAGTTCCCGAAACGGTGGGCGTAGTATTGTTGCCAGTGCCTTGTCCATCAAGTGTGACCGTGGGTGCTGCTGTGTTGACTTCGCCACCCGAAAGGGTAGTGGTAGTCGTATTCCCTGCGGCATCAGTCACTTCAGCGGTGACGGTAAATTCCCCTTCGGCCAATTCGGCGGGCACATCGGCACTGAACGACCCATCAGGCTGCACCGTTGCTGTTATCGTTTGTGTGTCGCCGTTGGCATCGGTGACGGTTAAGGTGACCGTTTCACCGGCGGGCTGATCTGTGGTACCCGAAATGGTGGGCGTAGTATCGTTGCCAGTGCCTTGTGCATCCAGGGTAACGGTAGGCGCTGTTGTATCGACTTCGCCACCCGAAAGGGTAGTGGTAGTCGTATTCCCTGCGGCATCAGTCACTTCAGCGGTGACAGTAAATTCCCCTCCGGCCAATTCGGCGGGCACATCGGCACTGAACGACCCATCAGGTTGTACGGTTGCGGTGACGGTTTGTTCATCACCATTGGCATCGGTCACGGTTAAGGTGACCGTTTCACCGGGAGGCAGATCTGTGCTACCCGAAATGGTAGGCGTAGTATCGTTGCCAGTGCCTTGTGCATCCAGCGTAACGGTGGGTGCAGTGGTATCCACTGTGCCTGACGTTGAAGTCGTGCTGGTATTACCGGCGGCATCGGTCGCCTCAGCGGTGATAGTAAATTCCCCTTCAGCCAATTCGGCGGGCACATCGGCACTGAACGACCCATCAGGTTGTACGGTTGCGGTGACGGTTTGTTCATCACCATTGGCATCGGTGACGGTTAAGGTGACTGTTTCACCGGCAGGCAGATCTGTGGTACCCGAAATGATGGGCGTTGAATCGCTAACTGCACCTACTGAGTCTATCGTAATAGTAATGGTCGGCGATGAGCCATCTTCACCAGTGGATGGGGTAGTGCCATCTTCTACTGGGGACGGATCCGCGAGGTCATCACTTGCTGGTGGCGTATCTTCTGATTCGGATGGACTGCTGTCAGCAATTGCAAATGTCTCAGTGACATCGACAGTATTGCCTGCCGTATCGGTGGCAGAGACTGCCACAGCGTACTCTCCTGCTTCAAATGTGTCGTCTAAAATAAGGGTAAATGTGCCATCTTCAGTGGCTTGAACATCAAAAGTTTGTTCATTACCGTTTGCGTCAGTCACAACTATTGAAATGTTGCTGCCTGCTGGTAAATCTGAATTCCCAGAAATGACAGTACTGGTTGGATCGCTGTTATTTATACTTGCTTCCAATGTGGGTGCTGTAAAATCTGCTTCTCCACCAGCGCTGAGAGATGTTGTATTACCTGCAGCGTCTGTAGCGGAAACATTTATCGTAAATTCACCTTCACTGAGTGATGTCAACGGGGTAACCGAAAAGCTTCCGTCCTCAAGTACTAATGCAGTTAGCGTTTGGGTATTTCCCGCAGCGTCAAAAATTTCTACTGATACTTCGCTACCTGAAGGTAAATCACTAGTACCGCTTATTTCAGGCAACGGGTTATTTGTGACATCAATAGGATCAATAGTTAACCCTGGCGCTGTCCCATCAATGGTCACTGTCTCTGAAACAACGATACTACCTTGCTGTGGATCGGGCACTTCTACCACCACTGTAATATTTCCATCTTCAAGCGTGTCTGGCAGGGAGAAATTAAAGTTTCCATCTTCATCGGTTTGTGCCTCGACTAACGTGCTATCGCCATTTTCATCGATCACAGAAATAGTAATGGGTGTGTTTGGATCAAGGTTGGTTTCCCCGGAAACCACAGGAGGAAAGCCATCACTTACAGTAAAATTATCTATTGTGGTAGGCTCCTGCGTGGAACCTTGTCCAATAGTGTCGCCTTCGATGTCCTGTGGGCTGCCAACTTCAGGGGTATAGTCAAATGTCAGAGGCTCAACATCTTCTGCAATTCTACTCAATTGAACAAAAGTGGCACCGCCACCGCCGCCACCACCTGCTCCCCCTGCAGCTGTTTCCTCAAGGGCGTCGAGAATATCGCCATCGCCGGCTAACAGTGTGTCGATGTCTGCAGCGGCAGTACTGGGCGATTCACCATTAATATCTGCGAAAACGTCATTTAATGTGTCGTCATAAACCACATTTTCATTGTCAAACAGAGACGCTTGCACCAATTCAACGTTAGCCACAAGCTGAGGGAAACCGGGCTGCAAAGTAATTTCGCCTGCTTGTTCAGTGAGTATAGTACCCCCATCAGAAGAGATGATTTGGGCGTCAGACGGCAGAATATCCCCTTCGGATACGGAGATTTGCTCACCGTTAGAAAGAGTAGCAGTTACGTTACCTGTGACATTGATGACATTTAGCATATTTCGTTACCTAGCTCGTATTATGTATAGAAAGCTAGCGCAAATAGAAAATACGACCCTGTACCTAGGTACGGGGAGAGCGTAACTCACTGTCTTTTTTCGGTATTTATTAGTTTAAATATTGTTGCGTAATAAGTTCTACTTTAGTCTATTTGCGAGACCAGAAAACCGTGTCTACCTTTAATGATAAGAAGTTCAGGCTGGTTTTAATGCTTCCTGAAGTGTTCTCGCTTCAGGTTGGAGGTTGAATGAAATCAATTTTGTTGCTCTTTTTTTTATCATTTTCTTTATTAACATTTTTTAATTCAGTAAAAGCTGAACCAGTTACTCTTGCAGACATTGTCAGGGAGGCCATAGATACAAACCCTGATGTTAAAGCCACGTGGAGAGAGTTTTTACAATCAGAGCAAGATGTAAGAGTGGCAAGTTCAGGTTATCGGCCCTCGGTTGATTTTACTGCCAATGCAAGCTTAGTAAGGCGAAACTATGGCGTAGACCAAAGCTTCGTATCTAACGAAGCACGCGTCTCAGTAACACAAATGCTTTACGACGGTTTTTTTACGTCGTCCGAAGTCAAGCGGCTTAAAGCCGCAAAAAAGGTGAGATTTCTGGAACTGCTGAATCAGGTGGAACAGATTTCATTAGAGGTAGCTACTGCGTATGCAGATGTGTTGATGTACCGTGAATTGTTAAAAGTGGCGGAAAATAACCTCAAAATACACGTTGATGTTTACAAGCAGATTGAAAAGAGCGCTGCTGCTGGTGTGGCACGGCGCGCTGATTTGGAACAAATTAGCGGTCGACTCTACCTCGCCGAATCTAACGTGATGACAGAGCAATCTAATTTGCATGATGTAACATCTCGTTTTTTACGGTTAACCGGTATGATGCCGCAGCAGCTGTCGCCCATTGATAGTTTGGCTGAGGTTCAGCTCCCTGCATCTGTTGTTGACAGTCTAATGGAGGCCTATCAACGAAATCCCGGCTTTCTTGCATCTTGGTTCAATATTCGCTCTCAGAACTACAGCATTGATTCGGCCAAAAGCCGCTATCACCCGCAAATAAACTTAGTCGCAAGTTATGGTACACAAAATCGTGACGAAGTAGGGCAAAACAATCGTCAAACCGAGGCAAGAGTCGGCTTACAACTGACGTATAACTTTTATCGCGGTGGCGCAGACGATGCGACTATTAAGTCTGCAATTCATGCCACCTACCAGGCAAAAGACCTTCGTGATAAGTCTTGCCGTGACGTTAGACAAACAGTACAGATTGCATATAACGACGTTGTCAACTTAACTCGACAAATCCCCGCCCTCAATGAACATCGGCTTTCTTCGTCCCGTGTACGAACGGCGTACCTTGACCAATTCAAGATTGGTGAACGAACGCTACTGGATTTACTAGACTCCGAAAACGAGGCGTATGAATCAGGCCGTGCATATACGCAAGCGCAGTACTCGCAATACAAAGCCGTGCTTCGTTTGCAAGCTGGAAGCGGTATGTTAGCACAATACTTAAATGTATCTAAAACTGAGATCGAAATACGAGAAGGACTTGCTTTATCCCGCGCAGTTTTTGATCCCAAATACGTCTGTCCCGCAGAAGATATCGATGTGATGTCACAAGAAACAAATATATTGATCCGCGATACTGATAGTGATGGAACCACTGATCTTTGGGACGATTGCCCCGATACGCCTTCATATACAGCTGTGGATGATTTTGGTTGTGCCGTGGAGCAGCAGAATACCGATGACACCATTGGTATTATTCAACAATCAAAAGATGTTGTTCGTTTTGAGCTGAATTCATTTTCATTAGGTGACGCCGACAAACCTGCCCCCGCACTTGAGAATAACACCACATTAAGGGGCTTCGTTCATGGACATGCATCCCTCGATTTGGCGGAGCTTCGTCAGTGACAGCGCAACCAAAGTTTAACCAATCAAAGCTGGAAAAACTTGAACAGGCCACCTCTGTACAAGGCGGGCCTTTGATGGCGTGTCTTAAAACCGTGTGTGATTTTCATGGCCTGCGGTTTGTTCCCGATGCCGTGCTAGCGGGCTTACCTATGGACAAAGGCGAACTCTCGCCTTCGGTCATGCCCCGAGCAGCATCACGGGTGGGGCTAAGCTGTAAAGTGGTCAAGCGTGACTTACCGGAAGTTAATCCGGCTCTCTTGCCCGCGGTGCTGGTGCTCTCTGAAGAACGCGCCTGTGTACTTGTAGCTATTTCGCCTGATGATAAGCACGCACAGGTTGTATTTTCAGACCAGTCTGAAACTGTGGAGAGCATTACAGTTGAGTCACTTAATGCGATTTACACCCGATTTGTGGTTTTCCTGCGCCCAGATAGACGCATAGGGAAACCTGACTCCGTCACTAATAGCGAGAAACAAAGACACTGGTTGTGGGATACGGTGTCTGCAGCCGTCGGCTTATATAAAGATGTGTTGCTTGCCTCAGTATTTATTGGTTTGCTCTCGCTGGCGATGCCACTGTTTGTTATGAACGTGTATGACCGTGTAGTACCCAATGCTGCAACAGAAACACTCTGGGTACTCGCTATTGGTGCTTCACTGGTGTTACTTGCTGAATTATTTTTGCGCATTTTACGCCATTTTTTTGTGGATTTAGCCGCGAGTCGGATTGACGTCACATTGACTGCCAACCTGATGCAAAAAGTGCTGGGCTTTTCATTCAAGGAGAAGCCATCATCGACGGGGGCCTTCGTAAATAACCTTCAGTCGTTTGAGGCCATTAGAAGTTTTACTAACTCTTTGACGTTGGTGGCCTTGGTGGATTTGCCCTTTGCCATTGTGTTTATTGTCATTATTGGACTGATTGATGGGTTATTGGCGCTGCCTATTTTAGTGGGCGGTACTATCTTGGTGTTATACAGCCTTTATGCACAGCGGAACATGGCAAAGTTAGCTCACACTGCCAGCGACGTGAGTGCAGCGAGAAATGGATTGGCGACAGAGGCTGTTAACTGCTTTGACGATGTGAAGTTTTTTAACGCAGGTCATCATGTACAGCACGAATGGGAACAGTTCTCTATTTTTCTGGCAAAGGTAAATGCAAAAATTCGTACTGCAGGGGCATCGGTTAGTAGTGCTGCGTTGTGGATTCAACAATCAGTGGGTATAGCGATTATCGTCGTCGGAGTATTTCTGATTGTGGAAGGTGAACTCACTCAGGGCGCGTTGATTGCATCCTACCTACTATCTTCGCGGGCTATGGGGCCGTTATCTCAAGCGGCAGGTCTACTGTCGCAATATCACCATGCTGCAGCGTCTTACGACACCCTGACAGAACTCATGAACAAAACTGAAGAGTCTGGGGCAGATAAAAAGTGGACACACCATAACACGATTCATGGTCGGTTAGTATTCGATAAAGTCTCCTTTGCTTATCCGGGAGCTGACAATCATGTTATTGCACGCATATCACTTTCTGTGGAACCGGGGGAGCGTATAGCCGTTCTTGGAAACAACGGGTCGGGTAAGAGTACTATACATAGGTTGCTGATGCGTGCGTACGCCCCAACAAGCGGATTGATCACGCTAGATAACATCGATTTGCAGCAATATGAACCCAGTGCCCTTCGCAATCAGATTGGCTTTGTACCCCAGGATATCAATCTGTTTAAAGGGACGCTTAAAGACAATATTACCGCCTTCCAGGAAGATATGGATGAAGATTTCGTCTGGGAAATTCTCACTGCATGCGGGTTAACTGATTTTGTCAATCACCACCCTGACGGACTAAATATGAATGTAGGAGAAGGAGGCAAATTGTTGTCAGGCGGCAAGCGGCAAGCCGTCGCATTAGCCAGGGCGCTCATTCGTCGTCCATCAATTTTTTTACTTGACGAACCGACGTCAGCCATGGATGCATCTTCAGAACAGCGCATCAAAGACATGCTTGACCGTGAGACCAAAGGCAAAACGATGATCCTCAACACTCATCGCCAATCGCTACTGACTTTGGTCGATCGGATTATCGTTATCGATAAAGGCACAGTGTTGACAGATGGTCCGCGAGATCAGGTTCTTAGACGTCTTGCCTCTGCAACAGGAGGCCGGTGATATGACAGTGTTTTCTAAATTTCTTAAAAGCCTTTTTACTCCTCCACCAGAAAATGACTGGGTGTTAGAAGCAGAGTGGGCACGCATTCAGCAGCGTCCTCTTCGAGCTAAGGTATTGCTGTATGTCATTGTTATTACGATTTTTTGTCTGATGGTGTGGGCGGCTTTTGCATCTGTTGATGAAGTCGCACGTGGAGAGGGGAAAGTTGTCCCATCCAGTCAGTTGCAGGTTTTGCAATCATATGATGGCGGTATTGTGCAAGAAATATTGGTTAGTGAAGGTCAGAAAGTAATAGAAGGACAGATTATTCTTAAGGTAGATCCAACCCGCTATTTATCATCGCTGCAGGAAAATAACTCTAAAATTAATGCAGTTGCAGCCAAGGTACATCGTCTGACCGCACAAACCCGCGCGCAGCCTTTACATTTTCCTATTCAGCTGCAAAAGGATGCGCCAGAGATAGTGACAAATGAAACAGCTTTATATTTCTCCAGTATGGAAGAAATGGAGGAAGCACAATCAAGGTTTGAGAGCCGTATCACACAACGAAAACAAGATTTGCAGTCTTTTAAAGCTGAACTCAAGCAGTACCTGGAAACCTTATCCATCGCACAACGAGAATTAGCAGTGACACGTCCGTTAATGAGTTCAGGAGCGGTATCCGAAATCGATATTTTGCGACTAGAGAGGCAAATAATCGAAAATCAAGGTGCTATACAACGAACCAAAGCGGCGATTTCCCGTGCTGAAGCCACCATCGATGAAGAGCAGAACAACCTTGAAGAAGCGCGTCTCAAAATGCAGAACCGCTGGAGTTTAGAACTCAATGATGCTGTCGCTACGTTATCGTCTTTACAGGAATCACTTACTGGGCTTGAAGATGTTGTCAAACAGTCAGACATTCGCTCTCCAGTGGACGGCACTGTCCAGCGGCTCCTTGTTAACACGGTAGGCGGTGTTGTGACGCCGGGTAGCCAAGTAGCAGAAATTATACCTGCTGACGACAATTTGATTGTCGAAGCGAAAATTCCTCCTAAAGACATCGCATTTTTGAAACTGGGGCAACCGGCTATCCTCAAATTCAGTGCCTATGATTTTGCTATCTATGGTGGCATGAAAGCAGAGGTAGAGCACATCAGTGCGGACACAGTGACTGACGAACAAGACAGAACGTATTACGTTGTCAGGCTTTCTACACAGGGTGGACCTGACCTCAAGATGGATATTCTGCCAGGCATGATGGTTCAGGTTGATGTGATAACAGGTAAGAGAACAGTAATGCAATATTTAATTAATCCACTGATTCGGGCATCTGCCTCTGCATTAGGGGAGCGATGATGACACAGATGTTTATATCAGGTGAAAGACTCGCATCGCAGAGTGTCTTTTCCGATGCAATACAATTGGAAACCGCCACTTTTACGTCACTTTCCAAAGGTGGCATATGCTGGGTTTACGCATCAGAGCCCAACGCGTTACAGTCGGTGCGCACTTGTGCTAAGGACAACATAAAGCCCATTGTTGTCACTGATAATTTAGATATTAAAGAGATGCAACGCAGCTTCCTGGTTGGCGCCCGAGGATATACCCATATCAATATGATAGCTTCGCAATACGAAGATATTTCCGGAGCGGTGACTTCAGGTGGTTTTTGGCTGCCTGCTGGTCTTGTTACTGCCATGGTACACCGCTTGTCAGAACATCCAAATTTTCAACGGCAACCTGATTACAAGGAGCAATTGACCGAGCGTGAGGGTGAAATTCTTGCTCACTTGCTTAATGGTGCTTCTAACCAGGCAATGGCTGATGCGATGTCAATATCACTGCGAACCGTAAAAGAACATATGTCATCTATTCTTAGAAAATATCGAGTGAAGGACAGAGTAGGTTTATTACTCAAAATTGGTAATTTTCGTCGGACGGCACTATGAATAGTTTGGTATCGGTGGTGAGGTAAGAGCCATGGTTTTTAAAAGATATACTTTCTATATCGTTTTAGGAATTGTTTTTTGTGCCCTGAGTACCAGCTTTGGAATTGGTATATACAACCGGCTAAAAATACAAAAAGAAGAGCTCAGTTTTTTCATACCTTCAATGGTGTTTAAAGAGAATGTTGATAACCGGTTGAACCAGATTCAATTTTTTATGAAATCTATTGTTCAGTTGTACAACTCTTCAGAATCGGTAGAAGAAGAAGAGTTTGATAACTATGTTGCCCTGAACCTAGAGTACGAGAAGGCTGTAGTAGGCGCCGGTATTGTCCTCTACGGGCCAGGGCAACGGGGCAATGCAACCGCGCCACTGCCTTTGAAATATTGGGAAACTTCAAGCAACTACCCTGATTTTGATGAGGAGATGATAGTTTCAATGATGTCTACCCAAATTGATTTAAAAGAAGTGGGTAAACATGAATTTTATGCAACGCCTCTTTTTCGGTTAGGCGACGGCCAGCGTTCACTTGTATTTATTACACGGGATATGCCTCTTCATGGTGTATTGGTTAGTGTGCTTGTAGATGTGAGTCTAGTGATAGAAATGCAAGCTATGAACGATGCACTTTCTAACTATGCGATATATCAGCTTTTCGATGACAAACAGATTTTAGCGTTTTCCAGCGAGTTCCATAGTAAAACTGAAGGAGACTATTTTCAGGAAAGCATTAATTTTCTGGACCAGCGTTGGTTGTTGACTATTTATCAACCTGAAAACTTAGTAAGTAAGCTGTACATGCTTATTCCGGTACTTTCTGCTCTTGCAAGTCTACTTATTTTGTATCTTGTATATTTCGCAAGAAGAATGCATCACATTAGTGGCCAGAGAGAACAGGCGCTAGAGAAGCTCAAACTTGCCCAAGAAAAAATCGTCGAGGCAGAAAAAATCGGCGCTATGGGGGGGCTTGTTAGCGGAATTGCCCATGAAGTAAATACGCCCTTGGGTGTTAGTGTGACAAGCTGTTCTTATGTGAATGACTTATTACGGGATTTAAAAGAAGACTTTGAGCGTGGGGTATTAGATCAGGAGAAGTTTGAGGATTTTGTGGGTTCAGCCAAAGAGATGCTCTCTATGGCTCTGGACAATTTGAGAAGAGCCTCAAAACTCGTTACATCATTTAAGCGAATTGATGTTTTGCATGCAGATGATGCTAAGCGGCCCGAGTTGGTTAATATGGCTGTGTTGGTAAATGAATTTGTTGACAACTATGTTCACGAGTCAGCAGATTCGGAAATCACATTTAAAACGCAGTTGAGCAATGGAACTGAAATCACCACCTACCCAACAGTTATTCTACAAATTCTTCATATTCTGGTAACTAATGCTGAAATCCATGGTTTCAAAGGTATGAAGTCAGGCAAGATAGTTTCAATTGGGGTTTCCGTTTCCGAAAAATCTTTAGTCTTGAAAGTAGAAGATAACGGACAAGGCGTTGAGAAGAAGTTGTTGTCTAAAATATTTGAGCCGTTTTATACCACAAACCGAGGGGCTGGTAATGCTGGTCTAGGTCTTAGTGTCGTTTATAACTTGGTCAAGAGTAAGCTTAAAGGCGAGATAGATTATGGTAGTAGCCCAGATAATGGACTGTGGATTTCTGTAAAAATAAATGATTTAAGGCGTGAGGATTGATGATGGGAAACCCACTTTTCGCGAAACAAAAGGCAGTAGCTGGTGAAGTTAGGAAAGAGCAAAGTAAAGAGGCGATTAGTGAGCTTAAGGTGCTAATCATAGATGATGAAACAGAAGTGCACAGGGTCACAGATTTAACGTTAAAGCGATTCCGATTTGAGGGCAAAAAGATCCAGTTTTTACATGCCTACTCCGGCAAGGAAGCCAGAGAGATTTTTTGTAAAGAGAAAGGGATTGCTCTCGCGCTGGTTGATGTGGTGATGGAAACAGACCATGCTGGTCTCGACCTGGTCCATTTCGTCAGAACAGAGCTGAAAAATACATCATGTCGGTTGGTGTTGCGCACGGGACAACCAGGTCAAGCTCCTGAGCATGAGGTCATTGAGCGGTACGATATAAATGACTACAAAGAAAAAACCGAGCTTACCAGCCAGAAGCTTAAAACGCTAATGTTCACCGGGCTGCGTTCTTATCGCGATATTTCCACTATCGAGAATCATCGCAGAGGATTGCGGCAGGTGATTGAAAGTACAACTAAGATGCTTCAATCCAATTCGTTGAATGGTTTTGCTTCAGCAGTGCTCAAAGAAATTATGAATTTATTGCAGCTGGATTCCAGTGCAATTTATTGTTCAACCATCCCAGACAATAGTGACATTATTTCTGAGCCTCGGGTGTTAGCGGCAACGGGTAATTTGGCAGACATTGACAAGTCCAATTCGATGCCGTTACCGGAGCGGGTAGAGCGATGCTTTAAGGAAGTGCTTGAGCATAAAGCATCTAAACACTTCGACCATGGTTATGTGTTTTACACCTGCACTGACAATGGGTACGAAAACCTCCTTTATATTGATACCAATGGAAAACTAAGTGAATCTCAGCAGGAGTTTCTTGAAATTTACTGTATCAATGTTTCGCTGGTGTACGAAAACCTTCTGATCAACGAAGAAATTTCAGATACGCAAAAGGAAATCCTCTATTTGTTGGGGGATGCGGTAGAGCTTCGGAGCAAGGAAACCGGGGCTCACGTTAAACGCGTCTCAGAGTTTAGCTATTTGTTAGCTAAATACGCAGGTATCGATGAACGTGAAGGCGAGCGCATTCGCCGAAGTTCACCTTTGCATGATCTTGGAAAGGTCGCGATCCCAGACAGTATATTGCACAAACCTGGCAAGCTGACTGACGAAGAATGGAATGTGATGAAAAGCCATGCACGTTTGGGTTACGACATCCTCAGTCGCTCTAAAAAGCCTATTGTTAAAATGGCTGCAGAGATTTGTCTTGCTCACCATGAAAAATGGGACGGGACCGGGTATCCCAAAGGGATAAGTGGTGAAGAAATACCCATCGCGAGCCGTATCACTGCCATCGCTGACGTGTTTGATTCACTTGGCTCTAAGCGCTGCTATAAAGAAGCATGGCCAAAGGAAGATATTTACAATGAGATTCAGACACAAAGAGGAAGACATTTCGATCCGGAATTGGTTGATCTTGTGTTAGAGCATTTTGATGTGTTCTGGGCGTTGCGTGAACAATATCCGGATTAGGGGGGAATGGTGGCATCACTTGAAAAATCGTTTTCTGATTTGCTAACGGCAGACCTGTTGCGTTCACTTCCTGTTCAATCGCAATTCACACTGCTCAACAAAGCTCTTTATATTGTTACAGGCGCGTATCATGTTTCGGCTTGGACATTTCGCGAGGGAATGGCTATTGCTGTCAATACGGTGGGAGAGCCGATAAACGGGCAAATACCTATTAGTGAAGCAGTACTAACGTCGGTAAGTTCGCATATTTGGCATATCAATAACTTTCCAGCATGCAAAGCGTGGCTTGACAAAGCGGGGGTGGCACACAGTTACGCGGTATATCCGGTTGATACATCGTTATACGGCGGGGGGTGTATTGTGATTGTCGGTGGTGAGTTAGACAAAAAGGCGGAACTACAATCTACTGTGGAGCAGTACATTCCAATTTTAACAGAAAGCGAATACTTGGAGAGCAAAAAGCAAGCCGCGATAGACAATGAGCGCCTAGTCAACTTAGGAGGTATGGTGGCAAGTGTGGCCCACGAAGTGAATAACCCTCTTGGCGTTGCCATCACCTCTTTATCTCATTTAAAAGACAGTCTTGACGAGATAGGCAAGCATTTTAAAGAAGGCACGTTATCGGAAGAAATTTTCACCGAGTTTATTGACGATAGTAACGAAGTCGGTGATTTATTGGCTTTTAATCTTGATCGTGCCGCCAAGCTTATTCGCGATTTTAAAATGAATGCAGTGAATCAGAGTGCCGACATACTAATGCCTTATTCTCTAATTTCCACATTAGAGAGTGTGACAGGTAGTATTCGCCCTCAACTGAAAATCAAACACATTACTATTGAGCTCGACGTTGAATTTGACGCGGAATTTATCGTCAAAGGATATCCTGGTGCGCTTTCACAAGTGTTAACCAATCTTCTCTTTAACGCATCCATACATGCTTTTGATAGCACTATCGCCTCGCCTAGAATTACGTTGTGCGCCAGAAAAAAAGGTGACGACAGAGTCATCATTAGTGTTGCCGACAATGGTATAGGTATTCCGGAAAAATGGCAGAGGGTAATGTTTGACGCCTATTTCACTACTAAGCGAGATTGTGGTGGTAGTGGCTTAGGATTACATGTCGTAAAAACTATTACTGAAAAAAAAATGGGAGGCATTTTAGATGTTTTCTCTAAAGTCGGTGAAGGCACAGTTTTTACGTTAACACTACCGACTGAAATTAAAGAATAGCTAGTGAAGCCCGGATGACCTTAAATAAACAATTGTTGCTCTCTATAATTATCATTATTTTGGCTAACAGTTTAGTGAGTTTCGCAATTCTTTTTCACTCCGCACAAAGGAGTACTGAAGAGCAGCTATACCTAAAAAATATCGACGATGCGAATTCACTGGCGTTAGTATTAACGCAGGCAGAAAAGTCTCCTGCTAGCGTTAGGTTGATGTTGTCTGCCACGTTTGATGCTGGTCATTACTCGGAAATTCGTCTTGATAGTTTTAATGGTAATGTAATTGATCAAATAATTTATGAAGGCGAAGTGTCGTCTTCACCAAAGTGGTTTCAGCGGATTGCGTCTCTTAATGTTCCCTATGGTGTCGCCCAAGTGAGCGACGGATGGGAACAGTTCGGCACGCTTTATGTAAAGAGTCAAACGGCTTTTGCCATGGATATGTTATGGGAAAAATTTCAGCATTTTGTATTCAGTATTCTTTTGTTATCTGTAGTAATTTGCGGACTAAGTTCGTTAGTACTTCGGTTAATACTCAAACCTCTTTCCGCCATCGTCGACCAAGCAAATAGTTTTTCAGAGCGTCGTTTCATAAAAATTGATGAACCTTGGACCACCGACTTTGCCAGAGTCGTGCTTGCAATGAATTCATTGGCGGAAAGGTTCAAGGCAAACTTATTGGAAAATACTACTCGCTTAGAGGAAGGGCGACGAAAAGAACAACACGACCCCGTTACCGATATACCCAATATCAACGCTTTTTTTACATTACTTGAATCACAATTGCGTTATCGAGATAAAGATGGACAAAACGCGCTTATTGTTCACAGCATCGCTAAGCAACAGGGGGATATTCAGTCGCTGGCTCCGAATGTATACGATACGTTTTTCGCATTGTTTGCAGATGCAATTCGTAATTATTATTTGTCAGAACATACTATTTACACTGATTTTCGCATCGCCCGAATTAATGAAACGGACATCTGCGTACTGCTAACGGAATGCCTTAACTTAGATGCAATACTTTTAAAATTCTCAGAAGCTGAACCGGTTTTGCAGCATCCAGAGTTACGTGATGCAGCGATACATTGTATTTGTGCTGGTGTTTACATTTCTCCGGAAGAATCGAGTTATGATTTACTTGGGCGACTTGACGATTTACTGGAACATGTTCAAAACAGTGGTGTTGTATCTGGCTACAGTGTAGAACCTGTGCCACAAAGCGGTTATCACTGTGAAAGTGAAGCGCAATGGCAAGCCGACTTTACGAAGATTATTGACAAAATTGATATAGTAGCTGTGCCCATAAAAACTGCACAAGGTGGTAGCTTTCATCAGCAACTTCTATGTGAGTTTAACGACAGCGGACGTCAACGAAATATCAGTCGGTTTACTGAAGCAGCCCGCCGTTTTGGGTTCATTCCCCGCATTGATGAAGTGAGCGTCTCTAATGCCCTCAAATGGTTATCGGAAAACACGGCGAGGCATGGGGCGATATTATTATATGAAGAATCCATTGCGACGAAACAAGCGAGAGCGACACTTGTTGAATTGTTAAAAAAATGGCCTGATGCCGCCAGTCGATTGGCATTAGAGCTTCGTGAGCAAACCGCTATCATGCATCCCAAAGCATTTCGTATTTTTTGTCGTGAAATGAGGGAAATGAATGTTTCGGTGGGTTTAAAGCGGGTTGGTGAAAGTTTTTCTCGGGTCGGAAATGTACATGAGTTTGGATTAACATACTTAAAAATAGATAGTACTTATGTTTATGATGTGGTTAATAATCGTTCAAACCAGTTATACCTCCATGGTTTGACAGATTTAGCACATTCTTTAGGTATGCTGGTAATAGCTGATGGTGTGGTTTCTGACAAGGACGAGGAGGTGTTACTGTCTATAGGCTTTGACGGCATTGCCAGATTAACTGCCGATAACTAAAGAAGAAGAATTGTGACAGTATTAAACTATTATTCAGCAAGCCTGAAAAAGCACATATTACTCTTTGTAACTGTGTTGATGCTGTGTTGTCATTCTTTCATTTCGCAAGCCGTAGTATCTATTGATTTAGCCATTTTTTGGCGGGCAGTAATCGGTTATGGTGGGAAAGTTACGCAAGTTAGGGAGCAAGAACTAGCCTCATTATTTGAAAAAGCCTCTCAAGCGGAAACGCGTACGCAACTTACAATGGTAAATCACTATTTTCGTGACAATGTTACCTACAAAACTGATGACCTTGTATGGCGACAGAGCGATTACTGGGCATCGCCAGCAGAATTTTTAGCTAAAGAACTAGGCGATTGCGAAGACTACGCTATCGCCAAGTATGTGTTCCTTCTTCGTTTAGGCGTGCCTGAAGAAAAGCTGAGATTAATTTATGTAAAAGCTAAGATAGGTGGGCGGCGTAGCACACTCACCCAGGCTCACATGGTTCTGGGGTATTATGACACTCCTGGTGCACAACCTCTTATTCTTGATAGCTTAATTGCGGAAGTTCTTCCTGCTCGTGAGCGTACTGACCTTATTCCGGTTTTCAGTTTTAACAGTTCGGGAATTTGGTCCCCAGGTCAAAAAGGTTCAGTTGGCTCCCCCTCCGCAAGACTATCTCGTTGGCGCGGAGTCCTTGAGAAAATTCACGCAGAAGGTATTTCAGAGTCTTAAGGCTTACTACTCTGCTAAGGCTTTTCTTTCCCTCTGTGTTAAAGTATTCCCAACCTTTTTAAACACGCTATACCATGAACATCCTCCACACCTCCGACTGGCATCTTGGCCAGAGTTTTTTTACTCAAAACAGAAGAAATGAACACCAGGCTTTTCTCGATTGGTTGTTAACCGTTGTGCGTACTCACAACGTCCAGGCAATAATCGTTGCCGGAGATGTCTTCGACACCGCCTCGCCACCCAGTTACGCGCGGGAAATGTATCATTCGTTTGTGGTATCCCTACAGGCAACCGGTTGTGGACTTATTGTATTAGGTGGTAACCACGATTCTGTGTCTGTGTTAAACGAAACCCGAAGTTTGCTACAACACTTGCATGCGAGGGTAGTTGCAGCCTGTACAGATGATTTGTCAGAGCAGCTTATTGACATTAAAGACAGTAACGATCAGGTTGTAGGACTAGTGTGTGCTGTGCCTTTTTTGCGGCCACGAGATCTCATTAAAAGTGAGGCGGGACAATCCGGTGAAGATAAGAAAGCCCAGATTGGAGAAGCAATTTCTGCTCATTATCACGCGCTTTTCGACCTCGCGTGTAAGCGTCGAGATGCCCTAGGTCTCTCCATTCCTATAATCGCAACCGGGCATCTGACTGCATTGGGTGTGAGTCAGTCAGATAGCGTTAGAGACATCTACATCGGCACCCTTGAGGGGTTTTCGGCTGACGGTTTTCCTGCCGCCGACTATATTGCTCTTGGCCATATCCACCGTCCACAAGTGGTTGCCAAGCGTGAGTACATCCGCTATTGCGGTTCACCGATTCCCTTGAGCTTTGACGAGTTGGGCACTCAAAAGCAGGTGTTAGTAGTGACATTTCAGGAAGACAAGCGCACAGCAATTACGCCGGTGCCGGTACCCCGTTTTCAGCCAATGTCTGTATTGAGAGGAGATCTGGCTGAAATTGAAACTCAGTTGGCAGGGTTTAAGGACTCAGACGGCACTACCTGGTTGTGCATCGAAGTTACTACTGACGGTTATTTGACCGACCTTCATCAGCGAATTCAATCGATGGTAGATGCGCTGCCGGTAGAAGTATTGCAGTTACGCCGTGTAAAGTCAGCACAGGCTCATGCTATTGGACAGGATTGCAGCGAAACACTCACTGAACTGACGCCCCAGGAGGTATTCGAACGCCGGTTGCAGACGTTGGGTGACCAACTTGAACCACAACTTACTTCTGCGTTGCGTCAACGTTTTGCAGCCGTGGTAGCTTCTCTTGATGAGGAGATTGACTAATGCGAATTTTGTCATTGCGGCTAAAAAATTTAAATGCCTTAAAAGGCGACTGGAAAATAGACTTCACCCAACCACCGTTCTCTGACAACGGTTTATTTGCGATTACAGGTCCTACGGGAGCAGGCAAAACCACCTTACTCGATGCTATCTGCCTTGCGCTGTATCACCAAACGCCCCGATTGGGTCAGTTGTCGTCATCGTCCAATGAAATTATGACCAGAGGCACTGCTGAATGTTTGGCGGAAGTTGAGTTTTCTGTAAAAAATACGGCTTACCGCGCTTTTTGGAGTATGCGCCGGGCAAGGGGGAAACCGGATGGGAATTTACAGCAGGCAGAAGTTGAGTTGGCAGAAGTCGGCAGTAAGAAAATACTCGCCTCTCAAATAAGACCGAAAGCGGAAGAAATAGAAAAGATCACCGGGCTGAATTTCGCTCGTTTTACGAAGTCTATGTTGTTGTCTCAAGGACAGTTTGCGGCTTTTCTGAATGCCCAGGAAAGTGAGCGGGCAGAGCTGTTGGAAGAACTGACCGGCACAGAGGTGTACGGCCTTATTTCCCAACGTGTCCATGAAGCATTCAAAGCAGAAGAGCACGAATTAGCATTGCTACGGGCTAATATTGATGCTGTTCAGTATTTAGATGACACAGCACGGCAGTCGCTTAACGAACAGCTCAAAAACGTGAATGTGCAAGTAAAGAAACTGGATGACGACATAGCTGTATGGCAACAAGGGCTGCGCTGGTGGGAGGGTGTTGAACAACGAAAAGCCGCATTGGAACAGGCGTCCATAAGCCTCAATAACGCCAGGCACGAAGTAGAAAATAACGCAGCTAGTCTGCAGAAACTGGCAGAGGGTGAGCCCGCTCAGCAGTTGCGCCCAATTTGGGATCAGTTTCAGGAGTATCAGCGTGAACAGGGTCAACAACGTCAATTGGTTGCAGAAGCGTTAAGCGAAAAGTCCCGTCTTGAAAAAACGCGGGACGATGCCAACCTCGATGCAAACACTGCCCATGTAAACTGGCAAAAAGCGCAACAGGAATACGAGACTCAACAGACTTTCATCGAGAAAAAGGTTAAACCGCTCGATGCTCAGATAGCACAAGAGACCGAGCATTTATCTGATTTGGTCAAAACCCGTAAAGGTACGCAAGCCAAGGTTGAAGCGCTTCGTGAAGATCTGGCTGCGAAAGAAAAGCTTATTCAGGAGGCAGAAGCCACAAAAAATGCCTGTGATGAGTATGCCACTGCTCACACTCATCATTCTGCGCTGGCAGAAAAAATTTCCGGTTGGCGGATTCGATTTGAACAGGGCCGTGACGTGGCAGCACAGATTGCTCAAGCCACGGTTAAGCGCGAGGAAGCTCGCAGCGAAACCGCAAGGTTGAAAGCTCTGAAGGCAGAGACGCACGATCGACTAGACCAAGCCATTGCCGCTGAAAAAGCGTGTGAAAAGGATTGCACAGACGCCCTTGCAAATATCGATGGCTTGTTAGCCATGTCTTCAGAAGCTGATCTTGAACAGCAGTTGTCTGACAACCAAGGATTATGGCGTCCTCTGGCGGAAGCTAAACAGTTGCAGCGCACAGCCACTGCGCTCACGGAAAAGCAAAATGTGCTTAGGAAAAAACACTCCCACGACAGCGAAGCGTTAGCTGCGGCCACTGCAACGCACAGTGCTATGCGAGCCCGCTGGGCAGAAATAAATGATGCGCTGAAAGATGTAACTGCACTACTTTCTCAGGAAGAACAACTCTCGATTTATCGCAAGCAGTTACAAGAGGGAGAACCTTGTCCTCTGTGTGGTGAACAAGTACGAGCCGTTGATAGTTCATGTCACATCGATGTGGCACAAAGCACTCAGCGTCAGGCAACCTTACAACAACGTTTAGTCGAAGCTGAACGGGATGGTATGAATGCCAGGGATAAGTGTAGTGTGTTGTCGGCAAGTTTGGCACAGATAGCACAAGCCACAAGTGAATGTGACAGTGACTGGGAAGTGCTGGTGGCTCGTTGGCAGCAGTACTGCCAACAACTTGGTATTCAAAGTGAGCTCACTGATACCGCTACGTTAGATGAAATGGAAAGCAAGTTAACTGAAGATCAGAAGCGGTTTACGGAATCTTTGAATGCTATTAAAGCAGCGAGGGCTCGCTGGCAGCATAAACGGGATGATGCTCGTGCGTACCAGCAAACTACGAATACACTACAGGGTGAATTGGCACTGCACCAACAAAATCTGGAACATAGCATCAAGCAGGAGAAGGCGCTAAACGACACAATCGCTTCTTTAGAGGCTGAAAAAGCGCGCATAGCTACACCACTTACCCATGATATACAAGATTCAGGGTTTGCGTTTGTGCCAGTTGATGATGCTGAAACATGGTTAACGCAGCGGGAAGGTGAACGAGATAAGTGGCTGGCTAATCAGCAGCAAACACAACAGATAGAAAAGAGTCTGCTTTCATTGCACGCAGATAGGAAAGTGTTACAAGACGCTCTGACTAACGGTCAGGAGCAGTTAGCCGGATTGCAAAAAGAGATAACTGCCGTGGAACGTGTGATTAAAAATATCACCGCTGACCGCGTGGCGTTGTTCGGCGAGCAAAACGTTAGCGATGTGTTAGAAGCGTTGTCATTACACCTTCAAACTATGAGTAAAAACAGAGACGAAGCGACGAATGTGTTGGCTAATGTTCGAGAGGCATTCGGGCGTGCTGATACTGTGTGGCAAGAAGCAGTAAAATTGATGCGGCACATTGAAAACAGATGTGAAGAACAAGGCTCTGCGTGGTCGAAGGCGAGGCATGAAGCGGGCTATTCCAGCGATGATAATTTTCTCAACGCTTTGTTAACTCAACAAGAGTACACAGATTTACAGACGCTGAAAAGTACACTGGATACATCAATACGAAAAGCCGAAATACTAAAAGAAGAAGCGCAACAGGGGCTTGCACAGTGGCAAGCACGTCCTGAAGCTATCAAGTGGCAGGATGTAACCCATCAGCAAACTGTGGAACATTTGGCTGTCTTAAACGAGCAGCGCGACGACTCGCTTAAACAACGTTTCGACATTACCTCCACACTTGAGCGCGACAGCGAATTGCGTCAACAGCATAAAGGCCTGATGGAAGAAATTTCGAATAAAGAAAAAAGTTTCAGTACCTTGTCTGCGCTGCACGGCCTTATTGGTTCAGCCAGCGGCAGTAAATTCCGGACCTTTGCACAAGGGCTTACTCTGGACAATCTTCTCGTACTCGCTAACCGTCAGTTAACGCGTTTGCAGGGGCGTTACCAGCTCACCAGAAAGACTGGGGAAGATCTGGCACTTGTTATAGTAGATACATGGCAAGGCGACGTGGAACGCGACACTCGAACCTTGTCAGGAGGGGAGAGTTTTCTGGTGAGTTTAGCAATGGCACTGGCACTATCAGACCTGGTAAGTCACAAAACCAGTATCGACTCTTTATTTCTCGATGAGGGGTTTGGCACTTTAGATGCGCAAACTCTGGATGTGGCACTGGACGCCTTGGATAACCTCAATGCATCCGGCAAGATGATTGGCGTAATAAGCCATATTGAAGCGATGAAGGAACGCATTCCCACCCAGGTTAAGGTGAATAAAAGAAGCGGTTTGGGCCTAAGTGTGTTGGCACCGGAATTTCAGCATAACAATACCTGAAGAATCATTACCCATTAAAATAACTAGCTCGCGGTGTCGGAAATTTTTGTCCTGAGTTCACCAGCGTAATCTGGTGAGCTCAGCCTTAACGGTTTAGTGGCAGCAGGAACTGCTTTTTGATGTGTTTTCAGTTTTTGTTCGCGCCCATTTTTTCATGCCTGTTCGCCATGTGTTACGTGCGATAAGTAAACCTAATACCAAGGCA
Source organism: Alteromonas sp. AWQ4_252 (assembly GCF_056158205.1). NCBI lineage: Bacteria > Pseudomonadati > Pseudomonadota > Gammaproteobacteria > Alteromonadales > Alteromonadaceae > Alteromonas > Alteromonas sp. AWQ4_252. The sequence goes on from NZ_JBSWSV010000001.1 coordinate 1,950,673, forward strand.
CACAACCCGTAAATTAGTTCAACGCCGCCACCGTGAATATGCTGTCCCTCGCCAGTTGGAATAAAGCTGCCCAACGCGTATGTGTCAACGAGCAGGTTCAACAGGTAGCCTAAACCGATGCTTGACGACAAAATACAGAAAATGTAGATCCCCAGGGTGCGTTTTCCCATTTCCTTTCCAATCATGCCCATCGTTGAAACATTGGTCGCCGGCCCTGCAAGTAAAAACACCAGAATGGCTCCGGGGGAGAGGCCTGCAGACAAAAAACCTACCGCCAAAGGTGTGGATGCAGTGGCGCAAATGTACATAGGAACGCCAATCAGTGCCATAACCAGCATTGCAAGAAAGCCGTCACCCCAGGACGTTAGGAACGAAGTCGGCACCCAGGTTTGAATGGCGGCAGCCAGTAATAAGCCCACCAGTAACCACAAGGTAATGTCTTCTAATAACTTACCGGTAGAAAATTGCAGTAAAGTAGCCAGCTTATTCGGTTTTTCTTGGGCTGGATCCGGGGTGCCGCAGCAACTGTCGGCATTATTGTGGGAACTATCAGTATCACAGTGTTCATGATCATGTGTACTGTGCTCCTGACTGTCGCTCCTAGCGGGTTCTTTTGAGCAACATCCATGATGCTCATGGCTCGGTGTGTCTTTCTCGGCAAACAACTTAACCATCAAACCCGCATAAATTGCACTAAAGATGGCGGCGATGGGCCTGACAACAGCAAACACGGGGCCTAATAATGCGTACGAAACAGACACAGAGTCGACGCCGGTCTCTGGCGTGGAAACCAGAAATGATACCGTAGCCGGTCGGGATGCCCCGCTTCTTCTTAGCCCAAGTGCGGCTGGAATTACTCCACAGGAGCACAGGGGTAATGGCGCTCCGATGAAAGCGGCTTTTAACACTGCGCCCACACTGCTGTTGCCCATATGTTTTTGCAGCAAACTGATGGGAACAAGCTCGTGCATGATCCCTGCAACTAGTAAGCCTAATAGTAGCCAGGGCGCTGATTCGACGAATAGTGCGAGGAAATTAGTAAAAAACACAATAATGTCTGTCATAGCGGCGTATCCGAATCAAGAAGCTGCAATATATTGCAATGTTCCGCACTGCGCGGGCCGCCATCGCAAGCAATAGCGAGCTGTTGGAGCGAACCACGAATTTTTTCCAATTCGTCAATTTTTTTTGATACCTGATGAATTTTTTGTTCTGTCACTTCTTTGACCTCCATGCAGGTGTGAGCATCCGGGTGAAGTTTCAGTGCGAGTAGCTCACTGATTTCTTTCAGTGTAAAACCAACAGCCTTGGTGCGCTGAATGAACTGTAGCTTTTCCAGATCTTGTTGTGAGAACTGTCGATATCCTGCGGCTGAGCGACGGGTAGGGCAAAGTAAGCCCTGCTCTTCGTAAAAGCGGATAGTGTCTACGGTTAACCCGGTAGCTTTGGCAAGTTGGCCAATTTTGTAAAATTCTTCGTTCATACAAATAAGTATAAACCCTGGAGCTTACTCCAGAGTCAAGTTTCTTATCAACCGTTGTAAATAAACGATGAAACTGCTTAAACTTGGATGAAAAGTGGCGATAGGGGGACTAGGGACTTTCTATTTTTCTTCCCTTTTTTCAAATTCCCGCTGAAGTTTGGCCGGTAAATAAGCTATGGTGGTCTTATACCCGATGTCGAACAAGGTTTCTTTATCGTCAGTACAGGCGTTGAAATCCACCGCAGAGACCTCACCAGTATCAATAAGTATGGTACGTTGCCAAAATTCTGCATGGACATATTCCCTGGACAATGCAGACATAAAAGTTCTGGCTAACAGCAATAAATAGAAGGGGAGGGCAAAGCGCCGCTTTACCCCAAGATCTTCTTTTTTTTGCCGGCTTTGTAAGCGAAAGCACACCGACAGTGTGCCGTCTTCCTGCCAGTCTTTGAACAATGCGTCTTCTGAAAGAATAGCCCCATCTACCAATAGTTTGTCCTCGAATTTTTTAAACGAAAAAATAAGTGGTATCGACATAGATGCCCTTACAGCCGCAGCGACTTTTATGTCGGGCGTGTGTTGTCGATTGAATATTACCGGTCCGCCACCGTTAACATCGGTAGCAAGAATGTGTAGCGGGGTTGGCATTGTGTTGAAGGTAGCACCTTTGAGTAAGTCATCCAGCCACTGTTCGAAATAGTCGCCAGAGGCTAACCCGCCTTCCCGGAGTAGTCGCCAAAAGGAAAAGTCGGCAAATTGACGAAAATCGGTGGTTAATGCCAGGTTTTTCATTGACGATATTGAGTGGCCGTGCGCGTAGAGTGCCGCAATGATAGCACCACCGGACACACCAACCATGTTGCCACAACTGATATTGAGATCGTCCAGGGCCTGTAAAATACCGATGTGAGCTGGCAAGCGCGTGCCACCGCCAGCTAAAATAGGTACGATTTGCGTGGGTGCAGGCTCAGATAGTGACAAAGCGATACTCCGTTTTCCCTTTGTCACTGAGTGTAGTCTATAAAAACTTGCCCGCCAGCGACTAACCTTTCATTTTCATGTTAGCGCTAGTGTCGACGGGGGAATAATTACTATTGACTGGCGCTTTCGCAATGGGCGAGAAACTCCTCATAGGTGCCTTCAAAACTATTGAGCTGCTTGTCTTTGATTTCAATAATTTGCGTGGCCAGAGAGGAAACAAATTCACGGTCGTGACTAACAAAAATAACCGTTCCATCGAAATTGCCAAGGGCAATATTTAACGCTTCAATGGATTCCATATCCAGGTGGTTAGTGGGCTCGTCCATCACTAGAACATTGATATCCTGAAGCATCAATTTGCCGAATAGCAGTCTGTTTTTTTCCCCACCGGAACAAACGCTGACTTTTTTATTAAAATCGTCAGAGCCAAACAGTAAGCGACCTAACATGGCTTTAACCTGTAAATCGTCGTGCTTAGGGCCGCGCCACTGAGACATCCATTCGAATAATGTCATGTCATTAGCAAAGTCGCGATTGCTGTCTTGGGGTACATAGCCCACAGCGGCATTTTCCGCCCACTTCACTACGCCTTCGTTAACTTCTAATTCGTTTATCAGGCATTTTAAAAGTGTGCTTTTGCCTGCGCCATTCTCACCGATAATCGCCAGGCGGGCGCCGGCTTCCAACAGTAGGTTACCCTTTGAAAAAAGAGGAAGCTCGGGGAATCCATGGCCAACATCTTCCAGGGTAATGGCCAGTCGATGCAATTTTTTGTGTTGTTTGAATTGAATGTAAGGTTTACGACGGCTGGAGGCTTTTATTTCAGCCAATTCTATCTTTTCCAGGCGTTTAGCCCGCGAGGTTGCTTGTTTAGCTTTTGAGGCGTTAGCAGAAAAGCGCGCCACAAAGCTCTGCAATTCTTCAATTTCAGCTGATTTCTTCGCGTTTTCCTGATGCAACTGCTCTTGAGCAAGCGCTGCAGCCTCGGAATAAGCATCGTAATTGCCAGGATAAATACGCAGTTCACCGTAATCGATGTCGGCCATGTGCGTACACACGGAATTTAAAAAGTGGCGATCGTGAGAAATGATAATCATGGTGGATTTGCGCTTGTTAAGCTCTTCCGCCAACCAGGATATAGTGTAAATGTCCAGGTTGTTAGTAGGCTCGTCAAGCAACAGGATGTCAGGATCTGCAAACAAAGCCTGGGCGAGCAATACACGCACTTTCTTACCTGGTGCCACTTCTTTCATCAAGCCGAAGTGATAAGATTCTTCAATGCCTGCAGCAATGAGAATATCTCCTGCTCTGGCTTCTGCGGTGTAGCCGTCCATTTCAGCGAATTGTGTTTCCAAATCGGCCACGCGCATGCCGTCTTCTTCGCTCATTTCTGCTTTGCTGTAAATGATGTCCCGTTCTTGTTTAACTTCCCACAGTTCACGGTCACCCATGATAACCGCATCCACAACACTCATCTCTTCAAAGGCAAATTGATCCTGGTTTAAGATCCCTAGCTTGGTCCCGGGTGCCAGAGAAACATTTCCCCCAGTTGGTGTTAACTTGCCACTTAAAATTTTCATGAACGTAGATTTGCCACAACCATTGGCGCCAATGAGACCGTAACGGTTTCCGTTTCCGAATTTCGCTGAGATATTTTCAAACAGTGGTGAAGCACCAAATTGCATCGTTACGTTGGCAGTGGTAATCAAAATAAATTCCAAGTGTTAGGCGGTGAATTTTTGCTGGGTTAATGCAGGATTAATGCATCGCGGGCGCGCAATATAATGAATCGGAACACTGGTGTCGAGGATATTTTGGACAAAACAGCAGCAATTCGTTTTCTCATGCAGATGTTATTACTCACTCGCTTAATTGGTAACCAAAGTGTTAAAAATTTGAGAACTATGTTGACCTTTCTGAAACCATGTTTTAATGTGATGAAAGCGCTTTCAATTCTGGTGCTTTTATTTTTGGCCCTTTTGTAAGCGCTTACAAAATGTCTGCGGGAGTTTCGCGACGTTTACAGCGATTAAATTTTGTATCAGGGCTGAAAATAATGACTAATAAGACAACTCAACTTACGCGGCTGGCTGCTGCGATTTCGGTCACAACCCTCTTTGGCTGCGGAGGCGGAGCGTCCACTTCAACCAACCTAGAGATTGTTGAACCTACCCAGCCTGTCACAGACTGGGAGTTGGTGTGGAGTGATGAATTTGACGGCACCAGCATCGATGACAACAAATGGACTCACGAAATCAACTGTGACGGTGGTGGTAATAATGAATCACAATGTTACACCGATAGTGATGAAAACAGTTTCGTAGCGGATGGCATTTTAAATATTGTGGCGCTACCCGCGGAAGAAGGGGCTGAAAAACCCTATACCTCAGCACGACTTAACACCCGATATAAAGCTGACTTCAAATACGGTCGCATCGAAATGCGGGCTAAATTACCGGCAGGTCAGGGCAGTTGGCCAGCGTTTTGGATGATGCCAACGGATGAAGTCTATGGTGGCTGGCCCCGTTCAGGCGAAATTGACATTCTTGAATCGGTAAACTTAAAAGCAATGGATGCCGACGGCAACCCCGAAGCGTATATCCACGGTACATTGCATTATGGCCAGGAATGGCCGAACAATGACAGCTCAGGCAAGGCGTATAAATTACCCGACGGTGCTAACCCCGCAGATGACTTCCACACCTATGCGGTAGAATGGCAGGAGGGAGAAATTCGCTGGTATATGGATGATTATCTGTATGCCACACAGCGTCGCTCTGAAGAGCGTTACAACAGCAAAGGCGAAGCTACCGGGCTGTCTCACCGTGGATGGTATGCTGAGTACTACGAGCAGGGTACTGGCGAGCTTACTACCTTCTGGGACAATGCGCCTTTTGACCAGGAGTTTTATCTCATTCTCAACTTTGCTGTGGGTGGTGACTGGCCCTCGAACGTAAACGAGCTTGGCATTGATGCAGATGCGTTTGCCAACGGCAATACCTATGAAGTCGATTATGTTCGCGTTTATCAGTGTGCTTCAGACCCTGATACAGGTAAGGGTTGTGAAACTATCCGCCCTGGCTATGAATCATTAGACGATGCGTTAGTTGAAGGTGCAGCACCCATTCCTTCGCCGCCATCTACTGGTATAGCGCAAGATCTCACCATATTTGACAATACGCCAAACCCAAACTGGCCGGCATGGGATTGCTGCGGCGGCACCACACCTGCGTTAGTGGAAGATGCTGACGAAGGCCAGGTGTACGAATTTAGCATTGGAGCGACGCCGACAGTGATGGGCTTTATTAGCCGTGAGCTGTTCATCACCGACCCCGAAGGACAGGCGCAAACCTTTGATGCCTCGCCCATGGCTGATACTGGGAGTCTCAAGTTCGATCTGAAATTAACTTCTTCACCAAATGACACTACTGCCAACTGGTTCGTCAAACTGGAAAGTGCTGAAGGTACCACTGAAGTCTCTGTGCCTCTGATGAGTGGTTATGTAGGCCCGGGCGACCTAGACAGCGTTTCTCCTCGTGCAAACGAATGGGAGTCTTTCGAGTTTCCCCTTTCCGTGCTTGCTGACGGCGGCCTTGACCTGAGTGCTATTGATGTAGTGATGGTATTCCCTGAGTGGGGCAAAGGCGAAGGCAGTGTGTATCGTCTGACCAATGTGGAAATATCACAGGATTCTTACCCGGAACTGGTTGTGTTCGAAGACAGCATGAATGTGAACTGGCCAATGTGGGACTGCTGTGGTGGCTCTACCCCCACAGAAGAAATCGATAACGAAGAACACGGTCTTACTGCAGAATTTCGTATTGGTGCAGAACCAACGGTAATGGGCTTTATTACCCGGTCGGCAGCGGGTGGTGGCGATACTCCCTTTGATGCCACAGCCATAGCAGATGAAGGGTTATTACAATTCGACATGCGTGTTGTCAGTATGCCAAATGACGCAAGTGCGACCTGGTTATTCAAAGTGGAATCTAATGATGCCGCGACTGCAGTAGAATTACCACTTACCGCAAGTGCAGAAGGCGCTGCGCCCGTTGAAGGCGAGTGGCAAACTTATACTTATCCACTTGCAGATCTTCAGGCTGCCGGACTCGACCTCAGTGCCATTGACGTTATCATGATTTTCCCGGCTTGGGGCAGTGGTGAAGGTGCTGTGTATCGCGTAGATAACATGAAGATCTATCACCCGGACGCTGGTGCACAGCAATCCTCTGAGCTGACTCTGTTCGCTGACAGCGCTGCCTCTCAATGGTCAATTTGGGACTGTTGTGGTGGCTCTACTCCTACCGAAGAAACTGACGACGACGCTCACGGCACCGTGGCAGAATTCAGAATTGGTTCACAACCTACGGTAATGGGATTCTTAGCTGACGAAGATGTTTCTTTTGACGCTTCAGCTTTATTGAGCACAGGCGTAGTTCGCTTTGAAATGAAAGTAAGTGCATTGCCAAATGACAGCTCGGCACCTTGGTTATTCAAAATTGAATCCATTGGTGCTTCAACCGCTGTGGAATTGCCACTTTCCTCCAGTCTCGAAGGCGCAGATCCTGTTGCCGGTGAATGGCAGACCTATACCTTTCCATTACAGACGTTGTATGACGCTGGCCTGGATATAAGCGCTATTAATGTTGTCATGGTGTTTCCCGCCTGGGGACAAGGCGAAGGCGCGGTGTACCGTATAGATAACGCTGAAATCGCAGCAGAATAGAAATAAAGGCTGCCGCCAGCTAATCGGCTGGCGGCAATGAGAAGCCATCAAGATTCAGTAGGGCTATTATGAAAAACACAGTATTTAAAAAATCTCATCTTGCTACAGCTTTAGCAGTAGTCATGGGTACAGCACTTAGTTCTTCGGTGTCAGCGCAAGAAGATACACAAGCTGATAACCCTGAAATGGAAGTGATCCAGGTAAGTGGTATTCGCGGCAGCTTAATGCGTTCGATGGACTTAAAACGCGGTTCAAGCGGTGTGGTTGACGCCATTTCCGCAGAAGAACTGGGTAAGTTTCCCGACACCAACCTGGCGGAAGCATTGCAACGTATTACCGGGGTGACCATTAGTCGTTCTAACGGCGAGGGTAGCCAAATCACAGTTCGTGGTTTTGGCCCGGAGTTTAACCTTGTGACGTTGAACGGACGGCAAATGCCGGGCACTGGCTTTACCCGGTCTTATAATTTGGAAAACCTCTCCTCCGAAGGGGTAAACACCCTTGAGCTACAAAAAACTGCGCGGGCGGAAAACCCAAGTGGTGGTTTGGGTGCCACGGTAAATATTCTCACAATGCGCCCTCTTGCAAGACCTGGCCAGCAATTTTCTATCTCCGCTAAAGGTATCATGGATACGTCTAATGAAGCGGGCGATGACATCACACCGGAAATCGCTGGTGTATTCAGTAATACCTTTAATGACGACATGTTTGGTATTGGCGTATCTTTTTCCCATCAGGAACGGGATTTCCAACAACAGGCGGCCAGTATTCAGGGCTGGGTTTTACAGGAAAATGATGCCTTGCCTGAACTCGATGCTGAGAATGTCATTGACAACAGAACAAACCTGACTGATGTTGCCTTCTTTCCTAAGGACATGAACTACAGCATTAACGATGTTCAGCGTGAACGTACAAATGCCCAGGTAACTTTCCAGTTCCGGCCTGTAGACAATTTTACTGCCACTGTAGATTACACTGCCTCCCGTGCCACCACTGGTACGAATACCGTGGGTTGGGGTATTTGGAATAACTTTGGTGCCAACATTAATGCCTATGAATTGGATGAAAATGGTACCGCGGTATACGCTGACATTAGTGGTGATGATGGTTCCTTTACAGCCAGTCGAAATACAACGCAAGTTGATGCACGTTCCATAGGTATTAACCTTGAGTGGCAAATTAATGACGATTGGGAAGTCTCCCTGGATTACCACGATTCCAGCAATGAAACTGACAACGGCCACGACGACGGCCTGGGCAGTGCTGGTCAAATCATTCTCGGTTCTGATCAGTTACTTTCCAAAGTCTATGACTACCGTTCAGGAGAAGTACCCAGCGTTTATGTAAATTGGAATAACGGTACCAATGAGCTCATGCCGAGCGAGATTGATTCGAATTTCAGCCAGTTTATTTACTCGCCCGGAAAGTCTGAAATACAACAATTCCAGCTCGATGGTACCTGGTACAATTCTGCATTTGATATTCCCCTTGTGAAAGTGGATTTTGGTGTAGCTAGAACAGAGCAAACATTAAGTGGATTTACTGCGTGGAGTGGGCTGCGTGGTGGTCCGGGCTTTAGCCCGTCATATACGGAAATCTTCCCCGACAGTATGTTTGTCAGAAACGACACCGGTGATTTCCTTGATGCGTTTGACGGTGGAGGTTCTGATTTAAACCCTAATTACTACTATACCTACAGCTTCGATGAAGCCATCACGCGGCAGCTGGCGTATCTGACGGCCGATGTCACCGGTGAAAGCAACGTATATTCAACTGACCCATACTTCAGCGGTGACCCATCAGTAAGCCTGGTGGAAGAAACCACTGACTCAATCTACGTGCAAACAGAGTGGGATTTTGATGTAAAAGGTTATTACGTTCAGGTGAACGCAGGTGTTCGCTATGAGGAGACAGAAGTACCGAGTTCTGCAGAAGTGCGTGTACCTGTGCAGGTTAACTGGGTTGCTGCGTCAGAGTGGATCACCGAGTTCCAACCTGAACTACAATTGCAGGATTTTACCGGCGAATACGATGTACTTCTGCCCATGTTCGACGTAAAAGTTGATGTTACTGACGATGTGGTTGCCCGCTTCTCCTGGGGTAAATCTATTACACGTGCTCCGATTGGTTTATTGCAGGGTGGCCGTTCGTTTAGCGGCAGTCCTAAAATAGGCGCCAGAACCGTGTCAGAGGGTAATACCAGCTTGTTGCCATATGAGTCTACTAACCTGGATTTATCTTTTGAATGGTATTACGACGAATCAAGCTATGCGTCTGTAGGACTGTTCAGAAAATCGGTGAAAAACTATATAGATTATCAGTCTTCAGATGAGACCTTCGACGGGTTGTTTGACATCTACGAAGGTGCCCGTTGGAATGAAGCTGTAGCTGCACTTGAAGCCAACGGTGTTCAGGCAACCGATTCAGCTATATACGGCTATTTTGTTGATAATGGCTATGCTGATGCTAATGGCGTGGTAGAACCTGAATCTGGTGACCCGCTTATTTCCTGGCGCGTAACTAAGCCTCGGAACCTCGACGACACGAAAACCGTGGATGGTATCGAAGTGGCTATTCAGCATACCTTTGGTGACACTGGTTTTGGTGTGGGTGTAAACGGCACCGTGGTAGATGGGGATGTTGAATATGATCCTTACGACCTTGAGCCACAGAACCCGTTGGTGGGGATCAGTGACTCTGCCAACTTCCAGGTTTTCTACGAAAAAGAAGGTTTATCGGTAAAAGTCACTTATGCCTGGCGTTCAGATTACGTTGTGGGCATGGGCCAGGCCCAGGGCTCGTCAGATAACCCCGCTACTCAGTTTGATAGTTTTGGGCAGTGGGATGCGAGTATCAACTATGACTTTAACGAGCATTTCACAGTGTTTGTTGAAGGCGTGAATATCAACAATGAAACTGAGCGTGGTTATGGCCGGTTTGAAGAGCAGTTCCTGTTTGCTCGTCAGTACGGCCCTCGTTATACCCTCGGTGCTCGTTACACATTCTAACCTCATACGTTCGTAAGTAACGACGAAGCCGCTTCTTGACAGTAGCGGCTTTTTTTATCGGACTCCACCAATGTCTTGCTTCTATCACCAGTGACGTATTTTAAGATAATAAACAGTGTGAAATTAGATAATTAAGATAATACCCGTGAGACACAAAAATAGCCTACAATAAAGCCATGCACGTTTGCGCGGTTTTCTAATGAAACTTTTCAATTTTTATTCTCTTTTCTTTTTCTTTTCCTCAGGTTGCGCTATGGCGCAAAGCACTCCTTCTGAATTTGCAGAAATGAGTTTTCAGGATTTACTTGATGTTGATATTAGTGAAACTGTAACAGATGCTAGTTCACGTAAGTGGTCGGTATCCTTACAGTTTAAAGCTGCAGAGTTCGACGGCTACATGATTGATGACAGCGATGTATCCCGTGACGAAGTACTTTTCGTGCCTGGTGAAGAGCAAAGGACTAATGAAAACTTCCCCGTTCTGCCCACAGTCATCAATCAATATGCCAAGATTGTTCAAATAGGGTACCAGTATAAAAAAGACATCAAAGTAGGGGTGCAAATTCCCTTCATTCGTCAGGAAACTGACCATATCAGTGTAGTACCAGGCTATGATGAATTTTTGATTTCATCTGAGGGGTTAGGTGACGTTGTCGTTACGGGGCATTTCGAATATATAGCAAATGAAAATTACAGCGTATGGGTAAGTGGGGGTATCAGCTTTCCCACTGGCTCAATTGACGAGCAAGGTGACACGCCAAGAGCGGCCGGAGACCAACAGTTACCTTATACGATGCAATTAGGTTCTGGTACCTATGATTTGCCATTGGAAATTGGGTTACGTAATAAGGGAGATTATCCGTTTTCCGTTTCATTGTCGGCACGTATTCGCACAGGTACTAACGATCGTGATTATCGGTTGGGCAACAATTATGAGTTAAATGGTAAGTACAATTTTGTATTAACAGAACGTAGTATGCTCTTCACCGGCGCAGAGATAAGTTATGCAGATCCTATTCACGGTCAGGACGATGAGATTACCGTAGATAGCGCATTTCCTTATCCTGCGGGAATTACTAACCCTGCTTTATATGGCGGCACAAAAGTAAAGTTGAATGCCGGACTAAGTTATACAGCCGCTGACTGGCTTCAAATTATGGTAACTGGAAGTAAACCTGTATATCAGAATTTAAACGGTCCACAGCCTAAAGAGTTATGGCGTTTCGGTTTTCAATTGTCGACGTTCTTTTAAGCGATAAACGTGTTTTTGAATTTATCCAGCACTACTCAAAAGTTAACTTGGCTATTCTTATTGCAATGTCTGCTTGTTCCTTCTGCGCTTGCCGAACTTAAAAAAGTGGACAAGTTAAAAGCGGCTTACATGTATAATTTTACGAAGTTTATAACATGGCCTGTTAATACCGCTCCTGCCCGCACGTTTTGTGTGCATAATAATCCCGAATTGCTGGACTTCCTCAAAGCATTGGTAGGATCTCGGGAGCAGAACAGTGTTTCAATAAAAGTCGTTGATACACTCAGTACCGACACCTGCAGTATAATATATTTAACTGATAGCCAAGGGCTGCCAGATGATTACCTTAATCAAGCCGTCTTAATATCTGATATCGACAGTGTGCAGCAAGCACCAACTGTTTTCCGTTTCTACGAAGACAATCAAAAGCTGCGTTTTGAAATCGACTTAGCTCAAGCAAACCGACTGAACATAAAAATCAGCGCTAAGCTGCTCCAGGTTGCGAGGCTGAAAAAATGATTCGTCGCTCATCGTTTTTCACCAAACAATTCATTACCGTTTTAACAGTAAATTTTTTCTCGCTGTGCTTAGTCGCAGGCATTCTGTATACCAATTTTGTTGATGATTATAAAAACAATCTGGTTGCAGTTCTTGACAACCAGTCGACACTGCTTGCTTCTGCTACCAGTACTTCAGTGCTATTCAGCGATACAAATACAATACAGGAATTGCTTGTCGCCGCCTCTAAATTGCCGGCTGTCCTAACTGCCACAATTGTGGATGCGGAGGAAAATCTGCTTGCCAGTTATACTATGAGTGATATCAATGATTTAAAAACATTAACTTTGTTAGATGAAGGTGCCACTTTCGAGCAGAACGTCATTTACTATCGCAAGGCCATAATGTTCGACAATGATGTCATTGGACATTTAGTTTTAAGTGCCAGTACGAAATCTCTGAAAGAACAACAACGACATGCCACTTATGTCGTTTTAAGCGTATTAGCGCTAAGTATGCTCGTAACTTACATTTTGCACTGGCGCTTGCAACGTATGCTGAGTAAACCACTCCAGCAACTCATTGCGCTAGTAAAATTTGTCGGTAAAAATCGTGAATATTCGAGGCGCATTCCAGACCAGAGGAGCGATGAGCTTGGCGAGTTATTCAAAGGTGTTAACCATATATTGTCGACGGTTGAAAGCCACCAAACTCAGTTACAAGCGCATAATCAAGAATTAGAAAAGCTTGTGGATCTGCGCACGCGTCAGCTGTATCAAAGAGCAAATTACGACGCCTTGACACAATTACCTAACCGTCACCTTTTTGTTGAAAAACTCGACAAGGCTGTTGAAAAGGCCAACAAAACAGGGGCGTCGCTGTCGGTTCTGTTTTTAGATTTAGATAGATTCAAGCTTATAAACGATACTTTAGGCCATGATGTGGGAGATGAAGTCCTTATAGTCGTTGCCAATAAGCTAACCAGGCTCATCGCCGGAGAAAATTGCGTGTGCCGTTGGGGCGGTGACGAATTTGTCATTATGTTAGAAGGTGTTGCAGAGCGCGATACCCTTGTCACCATCTCTGAGCAAATTATCGAGAGCTTAAGCGAGCCCATGTCTGTAAATGGAAACCAGTTGCATATTTCTACCAGCATCGGCATAGCATTGCATCAACAGAATTTTGAAAAAGGAATAGAGCTTCTAAAGCATGCTGACACCAGTATGTATAACGCCAAAGAGAAAGGACCAGGCCATTACAGTTTCTTTAGTATTGATATGCTCGAAGACTCTCTGGCCAGGCTTGCCACTGAAAGTAAAATTAGGCAGGCAATTAAACTTGGCGATGTTTTTAGTCTTGTTTATCAGCCACAGGTGAGATTAGATAATGGAGCTATTATAGGTTTGGAATCATTAATTCGATGGAATGATGATGGCAACTTTATTCCTCCTTCAACGTTCATACCCATAGCGGAAGAGGCTGGCCTTATTAACCCTTTGACTACCTGGGTCATTGAGAACGCTTGTCGCCAAATTCAACAGTGGAAAGCGGATGGGGTAAACCTTGTTCCGGTGGCTGTTAACTTGCCCGCCAGTTTTCTGATCCAGCTTGATTGTGCTGAACAAATACAAGAAGTGTTGTCTCGATATGATATATCGCCATCATTACTCGAAGTTGAACTTACTGAAAACAGCTTTATCGGATCAACCGAATTTGCGTTAACCTCCCTTAAAAAACTTAAAAAAATAGGGATAAAAATATCCATTGATGACTTCGGTACCGGTTATTCGTGTTTAAGTTACATAGGCCGTTTACCTATAGATAAACTTAAAATAGATGGAAGCTTTGTCTCACAGCTGAGTAAATCTGATGTTAATGATGGCATTGTGAAAACCATTGTTATGCTTGCGAAGAGCCTGAAATTAACTACTCTAGGCGAGTGTGTGGAGACAAAAGAACAAGAAACAATTCTCGCTCAATTAGGTTGTGATGCCAGTCAGGGATATCTGCATTATAAACCACTGCACAGTGAGGAAGTGAGTAAACTGTTGCGATAAAGTTGTACCCGGACTTTACGCTGTCATCGCGGATAACCGGTTTATCCGGTATGGTTGAGTGTGAAATGAGGCATAGCGGAGAAACAGTGACAACAAAGCAACTGCAGATAACAGAATTAACCCTTTATCCAAACGGGATCCCCGGTCAAAAATCCCACACGCCAACAGAATTTCAGGGGAGTGGAGGTATAGATGATCGCTCCATTGTCGCCGTTGATAAGCCCGAACTGACGATGATTGCTCCTCCTGTTGCGAGACGCAATGGCGCAGCAATTCTCATTTTACCAGGAGGGGGCTATGAACGGCTGGCCATCGATAAAGAAGGGTTTAACGTTGGACGCCGCCTTGCTGAATCAGGCATTACCGCGTTTGTATTGAAATACCGGATGCCACTGACGGAGATCATGGATAATCCAATATATGGTCCGCTACAGGATGCACAACAAGCGATAACGCTAGTGCGTCAGCACGCAGAAGGTTGGCAAATCGATGCAACCAGGGTAGGGGTTATGGGTTTCTCTGCCGGTGGGCACCTGGCTGCCACTCTGGCAACGCATTTCAGGCAACCGGTAAATAAGGCACATCACAAAAAAGTCCTTCGTCCTGATTTCCAAATCCTCATTTATCCTGTTATCTCAATGAACCAAGGTATTACCCATGCGGGGTCGCGACAAAGTTTATTGGGCGAGTCGCCCCGTGGTGATTTAGTTTCCGCATTTTCTGCGCAGAACAATGTGACTACAAACACGCCCCCAGCTTATATCGTACATGCTAATGATGATAAAGTCGTACCGGTTGAGAACGCCTTGCAATATCATGCTGCACTTGTAAATAAACGGGTTCCTGTTCAGATGTTACTGTTGCCCGATGGTGGGCATGGTTTTGGAATGAATCACAGGTCTGACTGGTTTGGCAATATGCTTGAGTGGATGGAAAACTACGGTATTGTAACGTTCAAGCCGACAAGGAATATATGCGCGAGCTTATGAAATACCCCCCAGCGATTAGATAACTGTCTACTGGGAGGCGTGTTCAGACTAAAGGGCGTGACTGTTTAATCAGTACATTTCACCGCCAAGCTGTCATTTTTCATGGGTTTAATTGCTACATCTGCAATACTTAATTCAACAGCCGATGCACTGGCTATTTCCAGTGGGACCACCAAACCAGTAAAGTCGATGCCTTGTGCGGTAAAACACGCCGTGGGAATGGAAATAGTTTGCCATTTATTTGCAGGAATTGCCCCAATAGCGTCGGCAATATCAATACTGGCAGAACAGCTTCCCGGTGCATCACCTTCACTCTCACAGTTCATTTTCACGTGTAGCGGACCGGTGATGTCGCTGTGACGGTTAACGCTTAAAGATAATGCAGAGTCTTCTGCCACATGAGAGCTTACGTCTTCTCTAAAGTAGCTTTTGCTGGCAAAGCGCACGGAAGCAGGTTCGCTACCATCGAAGGTCAGGGTTCTGGCATCTTCCTGAATCACTTTGTCACTGGTGCGGTATGTCAGTGCGCCTACTTTATGGGTACTCGCGTTTACACTCAGTAATTGGTCACCCGACTGAAGCCACAATACCCATGGAGCTTGAACCGCGCCGTCAAGCAGCGTAAGAGGCTGTCCGGAGGTTACTTGTTGAGCAAGTGTTGTATCAAGATCATCAACAAGCACATTGGAATCTTCTAAGCTCAAACCAAAACCAATAGGCAATAAGGGGGCGTAATCTTCATCGCCAGTATTTACCACCTGAGAAGGTGTGGCAGGCCATGAGAAAGGCAGTCTGCCGGTAAAGTCATGTTTGCCGAAGAGTACATCAGCAACGGCAGCACCTTCAGAGCCTGGCAACCACGCTGCCACAAATGCGTCAGAGGCGTTTAATTCAGGGTTAACCCACATAGGACGGCCGCTAATAAACACAGATACAACCGGGATACCTTCGCTTTTGAATTTCTGCAGTAGAGCGAGATCCCGTTTATCGTTTGGTTGATATACGAGGGTTTCTCTGTCACCGTGACCTTCTGCATAGGGCTCCTCACCAAACACCACTATTGCTACATCTGGTTTATCTGTGTAACTACCATCTTCGGATAGTGTGGCATTGCTACCCACTTCGTCGGCGAGTGCGTTAATACCGTCAAAAATCGATGAACCACCAGGGAAATCGTCATTGGTGTTGTTGGTGCCTTGCCAGGTAATGGTCCAGCCACCGGATTGCTTGCCAATATTGTTGGCTGCATCACCTGCGACTAAAATCTGTTGGCCCGATTTAAGTGGCAATACCTGCTGCTTGTTCTTGAGCAACACAAGGGATTCTCTTACCGCCTGGCGCGCCACTTCTCTGTGGTCCGCGTGTCCAATCAAACTGCGGTTGCCGGAAAGCGGACGGGCAGCCGGACTTGGTTTTTCAAAAAGGCCAGCGCGCACTTTAACCCGAAGAATACGGCGTACGGCATCATCGATTCGGGCTGATGATATGGTTCCGTCTTTCACTTGTTTTATAGTGGTATAGTAAAGTTGCTTCCAGTCTCCAGGCACCATGAAAATGTCCAGGCCGGCATTGATGGCCTGGGCACAATCATCGTTTGTACAGCCCTTTATCTGGCCATGACCATTCCAATCTCCAACCACAAAACCATCAAACCCCATCCGCGTTTTCAGAACGTCGGTAAGCAAGTATTTGTGACCATGTAATTTTTCACCATGCCAACTGTTGAATGATGCCATGACCGATTGCGCACCTGCGGTTAAACCACCCACATACCCTTGGGCATGAATATCGAATAGTTCCTGTTCACTAGCAATGTTGTCGCCCTGGTCGTCACCACCAACCGTTCCGCCGTCACCCACAAAGTGTTTTACGGTACTGATCACCCGTTGGTCGCCAAGGAAGTCTGCATCAGCGGAGCCTTGCAGGCCTTTTACAACCGACGCGGCATACTCACGGACAATCTCAGGGTTCTCGGAGTAACTTTCGTATGTGCGGCCCCACCGATCGTCTTGCACTACAGCAACAGTAGGAGCAAATACCCAGTCTATTCCTGTGGCCATTACTTCTTTGGCTGTGATGTGGGCAATTTCTTCCATCAATGCCGGGTTGTTTGCAGCACCCAAACCGATATTGTGAGGAAAGAGGGTAGCGCCTAGTACGTTGTTGTGACCGTGTACCGCGTCAGTGCCCCACATAGTGGGTATGGTGGAACCATCCAAACTGTCATCAATTGACGCTTGGTACATGTCTTCGGCCAGTTGGATCCATTCTTCAGGTGTAGCTTGTTTGTTGCCGTTAGGAAATGAGCCGCCTCCATTGAGGTACGAGCCAAAGCCGTATTCCCGCATTTCTTCTACGGTGATATTGCGAATTTCAGGTTGGATCATTTGCGCTATTTTTTGTTCAAGTGTCATCGTGGCCATTACAGCTGACACTTTGTCTTCAACGTCTTTAGAAGGCTTAATAGCAATATCGAGCGCTGGCCAGATTTCAGACGCCTTACCTTCGTCGGCGCTCTGGTTAGCCATATTGTGGGGTGAGTCAGAACAACCCGCCAGCATCATCACGGCTATGGTTGAAGTGAGACATTTGAGTTTCATTGTGATTCCTCGTGCAAAGATGGGTGTACTCGGCTACCGACTAAGCCGTAATACGCAATGTAGAAATAGCATAAAGCAGGAAGTAAAAATGACAGTGTGATACCCAGACTGTCGGCCAGCATGCCTTGGAAAAGGGGAATAATGGCACCGCCAACAATGGCTAAACACAAGATGCCAGAACCTTGGGGAGTGTCTTTGCCCAACTTTTGTAGTGCAAGGCTAAAAATAGTAGGGAACATTATGGAGTTAAATAAACCTACGCCAAGAATGCTCCACATGGCGATACTGCCAGTCGTGCTCACTGAGACCACGATTAGCCCTATGGCAATTAGTGAATTGAAAACCAGTACAGTACCGCCCGGTATTTTTTGTAACACTAATGCGCCTATAAAGCGCCCGACCATGGCGCCGCCCCAGTAGTATGCAATCATTTTAGACGCCTGGCTTTCAGACAGACCCATGACTGACGTATCTGCGAGGTAGCTGACAAGTGTACTACCAATGGCGACTTCAGCACCTACATACATAAAAATACCGATAGCGCCTAACACAAGGTGTTTGTGTTGCCAGGCTCCACCTGAAAATAACCCTGCACCATTATTTTCGTGGTGAAGTTTGGGAAGTTTAAGGAACACAAATGTCATCGCCAGTAGCAGTAGGGCCAGGGCAAGAATGAGATAAGGAAGTTGGACGTCCGACGCAGTTGCAGTGCCTCCGTGTTCCCCCGTACTACCAAAAATGAGGTATGCACCGAAAAATGGCGCAATGGTCGTGCCTAGAGAATTAAAAGCCTGGGTCATTGTCAGGCGTGACGAGGCAGTTTTGGGGTCTCCCAGCGCACTGACATAGGGATTAGCAGAAACCTGCAAAATAGTGATACCTGAAGCGAGCACAAACAGGGCAAAAAGGAATAAGGCATATACTTCATATGCAGCTGCAGGGTAGAACAATACACACCCCACGCAGGCAATGCCCAATCCGAGTACGATACCCTTTTGATAGCCAATTTTGGATACGATCATGCCTGCTGGTAGCGAAACAATAAAGTAAGCGCTAAAGAAGCAAAACTGAATCAGCATTGCCTGGGTAAAGGTGAGATCGAAAGCGCCTTTGAGATAAGGAATGAGAATATCATTCAAACAAGTTATAAAGCCCCACATGAAAAAAAGTGATGTGAGGGCGAACAAGGCAAATCGATAAGATTGATTTGGTGGTGCGCCCGTTTCGCTTTTATTTGTAGAAATCGCCGGTGTTTCCAAAGCGTATCCCCTTTGTTGGCTATTTTTGTAATTAATGTTAACTTGATTCTTTGTAAGCGCTTTCAAATCTTGTTTTTGGTTTTGTAAGCGCTTACATTGGTAGGATAATTACACGAAGATAATACTTTTTCAATGTAAAAATAGTGTTATTTGTGTGCAGGATATAATTCGATGTGGTTAACAAACCGTAGTAAGCCCGGTGTTTCTGGCAACTTGCTTTGTTTACCATCTACGTATGGTCGGTGTGACAAGGCCTAAGAGCGTGTTTGTCTTTTATACAAAACATAGCGCATAGGTCAATACGCTCTAGTGTTCCGTCACAATAATCGTTACATTGTGTTAAAAACTATAACAGTCTCAATATTATGGCTACAATTTATCAGGTTTCTGAAACGGCGGGTGTGTCTTTAGCTACGGTATCCCGGGTAATGAATGGGCATGCCAGTGTCAGCGACAGAACACGCAAAAAAGTGCTGGATGCAATGGATACACTTGGCTACCAGCCAAATGCTATTGCCCAGTCACTGGCATCTAAAAGGACCAACAGTGTCGGATTACTGGTGTCAGAGCTGCATGGTTCTTATTTTGGCGATTTAATGAGTACGGTGGAAGGAACGCTAAAGCAAAATGGCAAGCACGTTATTATAACTGCCGGTCACGTAGACGAACAGAAGGAACTCGATGCAATCGATTTTCTTAAAAGCCGCCGTTGTGACGCCTTAATATTACACGCAGAGGCAGTTTCAGATTCATTCCTTACATCACTGAGTCAGGGCGATATTCCCATTGTCATAATAAATCGAATGGTTGCAGGTTTAGAGTCTCAGTGTTTCGTGGTAGATAATGAGCAGGGCGGCTTCATTGCCGCTAATACGGCTATTGAGCGCGGCCATACGCATATTGGTTACATCAGTGGGCCGCAATTTAAGAAAGATGCTCGTGACCGTTTAACGGGGCATATTCGAGCATTACGTGAAGCTCATATCCAAGATTGCGAGTCTTGGGTTTATGAAGGTGACTACCACGAATCGAGTGGTCAGACTGGTTTTCATGCACTAATGAAAGCGCATCCGGAAATAACGGCATTGGTTTGTGCAAACGATGAAATGGCGTCGGGTGCCATGGACGCCGCCAGAGATGCGGGGTTTAGCATACCGGAACAGCTTTCTGTTATTGGGTTCGATAACGTACTTTTTTCACGCTACTTGTATCCTAAGCTGACTACCATTAATAACCCTATTAAAGCCATGGGCGAAATGGCAGCACAGTGGGTGCTTGATGAGATTTACAACATCAAACGATTCGACACCATAGAGCACGTCTTTTTACCTGAACTCGTTGAACGCGGGTCATTAGGGCAGCCACCAGATGCGTAGAATGGTATCACCAACCTTGTTTTACACCCTTGTCGTAGCGTTGGGCGGCTTCATTTTTGGCTTCGATGCCAGTGTGATATCCGGTGCCATAGGGTTTATCGACAAAGCGTTTTCGTTAAGTCCCTGGCAACAAGGGTTTGTCGTCAGCTCGCCCACGCTGGGAGCACTAGTCGCAATGGCGTTTGCAGGCGTGGTGAGTGATGCGCTGGGACGTCGCACCACCTTGTTATGTATTGCCTTACTGTACCTTTGCTCGGCTATAGCGTCTGCTTTAGCGGTGAGTTATACCATGTTAGTGGTGGCCCGGTTTGTCGGCGGTATGGCTTTTTGCTCTTTAGTTGTTGCTCCTGTGTATATTGCCGAAATTAGTGAGCCCGAAAAACGGGGAAAAATGGTGTCGGTAAACCAACTTAATATCGTTCTCGGGTTCGCATTGTCGTATTTCAGCAATTATTTCTTTCTTAATTTGAGCGAAAGTGAAATGGGGTGGGTATCTTCTCTGGGTATTAGCGAGGCACCTTGGCGATTTATGCTTGGCCTGGAAATTATACCGGCATTGACGTGGTTTACATTGCTTTTCTTTGTGCCAGAAAGTCCCCGTTGGTTACTGTTGAAAGGGCAAAAGGATGCCGCTCAGCAGGTCATCAAACGTTTGTTTTCAGGTGAAGCAATGAGCCGACAGTTTGATGTCATCAACGCTTCTTTGAACGAACGCGAGTGGCACTGGAGGGACAGTTTACGGTCCTTGGTCTCTCCCGCATTGCGTTTTCCTCTGGCTATTGGCCTCATCCTTGGCATTGCGCAGCAGGTAACGGGTATAAACGTTATTTTCTTCTATGCACCCACCATCTTTGAACAGAGCGGTGTAGGGACTAATGCGGCTTTCGTTCAAGCTATATGGATAGGCCTGGTCAATGTCCTTTTCACGGTACTCGCCATGTACACGATCGACCGCTGGGGTCGCAAGCCTCTGCTTATTTCGGGCCTTTGCGGCGTAACACTGAGTATGGCCGTATGCGCGTACGGGTTTAGTCAGGCTGTGTTTTATCTCGGCAGTGACGTAGTAGCTGAATTAGCGGTAATCGCCCCTGAATTCACCGAAGTGTTGGCGCCAGTTGTCAATGTCACGTTCAATTCTGATATAGCTTTTAAACAAGCGCTCGAATCAACGGTAGGTGAGGCAATGTTGCAACAACATGAGGCATTGCTGCTGAGTAAAAGTATCAACATGAATGCCCCGTTAGTATTATTCGGTATAATGGCATTTGTGGCTTCATTTGCCATGTCATTAGGGCCGGTGATGTGGACGATGCTGGCGGAAATTTTTCCCAATCAGTCACGAGCATTGGCGCTGTCTTTGGTGGGGGTGGTAAATGCTCTCGCCAGTTTTTTGGTTCAGTTTATTTTTCCCTGGGAGCTAGCACAGTTTGGTGCAGCATTTACCTTTGCCATCTACGGCTTGCTGGCATTGATCAGTTTGTTCCTCGTTATTCGCCTCTTCCCCGAAACCAAAGGGTTATCGCTGGAGCAGATCACCAAGAAGCTTGGCTGAATTTAGTCAGACGAAAACGTACGGCTTACAGTAGTTACCTGTTCTCTTAACCAGTTTATAGCGGCATCCTGTTCACTGTTTTCGTGCCAGTACATGTCGATATCCAAAGACGTTGTTTTGACAGGTACGGGCAGTAGTTCCAGGTCGTTGTCACGTAATTGTAAAGCCACAGACGATGGCACAGTGAGTAAAAGCGGTTGTTGTTTGAGAAGATACCTAGCGGTGTTGTAGCTTTGACACCGCAGAACCTGGCGTCTATGAACATTGCGTTGCTGTAAACTAATCTCTTCCACTACCTTTCCCGAAGCCCGGTGGCTGACCACAACGTGTTCTGATTGTAGGTATGTATCGAGGGTGAGAGGCAGATCTGATTTCTTCCGCAATACAACAAATTCATCCCGGCTGATGCGCTGGTGGTGAATAGGCTTTGACATTGGCCTGGCAACGTCAATGGCGATATCTGCCTGACCACTGGTTAAAGCACTTTGAATTTGTTGTCTTTCAAGAGCCTGGCACGCCAGTTCAATGCCCGGTGCCTTTGAGCGAAGCACACTAAACAAGGCGGGAACATACAAAGGTTCCAGCGCATCGTGGACCATAAGGTTAAACCTTTGCCGGCTATTCAGCGGGTCGAACTCGGTAAACTGTTGAAGCGACATTCGCACGGCGTTTAGGCCGGCTAATAGCTGAGGTGCCACCCTTCTGCACTGGCTGGTGGGTTGCATTTTGCCGTGACGACGTTCGAAGAGTGGGTCATCTAAGTATTCCCGCAAACGCTTTATCCCATGGCTCATTGCCGAAGGAGTAACATACAATCGCTCGGCTGCACGGGTCATGTTTTGTTCTTCGTACAAGGCTTCAAATACCCGTAACAAATTGAGATCTAATTGATGTAATTGTTTTTCACGCATAATTAATATTGTGAATGGTATTCATAATACAACTCTAATTAGTTTCACTTCATTCATCAATTGTTGATGGCTACACTGCGTTAACATTCGTTTACAGGATTTAAGATGAATTTCTCTCATTCTGAACAAAGTAAATATTATGCGGAAAAAGTAGGAACCTTCATCGAGCGCTATTTGTTGCCCGTGGAAGCCGAAATTATGTCGCGAAACCACAGGGAAAACGGCCATGGCGACTGGACGAAGTGGCGTGTAGACAACCACATTGAAGCGCTAAAAAAGCAGGCAAAAGAAGATGATCTGTGGAATCTGTTTTTACCAGATGCAGATTTGGGTCAGGGACTATCGTGTTTGGATTACGCGCCAGTGGCTGAGCAAATGGGGAAAAGTGTGCTGGCTGCGGAGCTATTTAATTGTAATGCGCCGGATACGGGAAATATGGAGGTGCTTTATCATTTTGGCTCTCCAAAGCAAAAGAATACCTGGTTGACACCATTACTGGCTGGAGAAATACGTTCTGTGTTCGCGATGACCGAGCCTGATGTAGCTTCTTCAGATGCAACGAACATGGAGACTACTATTGTTAAGCGTGGCGACAAGCTAGAACTTAACGGTACAAAGTGGTGGACAACTGGTCTTGGCCATCCCCATGCAAAAATTGCAATTGTGATGGGATTGTCTGATGATTCTGCTGACAAGCACGCCCGTCACAGCATGGTACTTGTCCCTTTGGACACACCGGGAGTCACTATAACCCGTATGCTGACCGCCTACGGCGATTACGATGCCCCTCATGGTCACGGGCAGATGCATTTGCAAAATGTTACTGTGCCTGCAGACAATGTCATTGCAGGGCTTGGAAAAGGGTTTGCAATAGCACAGGGGCGCTTGGGGCCAGGGCGAATTCATCATTGTATGCGTGCAATCGGCGCTGCTGAACGGGCTCTTGCTCTTGCGATCCAGCGGGGGATGACAAGAAAAGCATTTGGGCAACCTATCATTCAACTGGGTGGCAACACTGAGCGCATTGCAGAAGCGCGGATGAGAATCGATCAAGCCCGCCTGCTAACCCTTCATGCGGCATGGAAAATTGATAATCTGGGAGTAAAAGCGGCCATGACGGAAATTTCTGCTATCAAGGTTGTGGTGCCCAACATGCTGCAGGACGTTGTTGACATGGCGATTCAATTACATGGTGGGGCGGGTATGAGCGCTGATTTCCCCCTTGCAGGTTTCGCAGCGATGGCCAGAGCTTTGCGGTTAGCTGATGGTCCTGATGAAGTGCACAAAGCCATGGTGTCCCGACTGGAAGTAAAGAAGTACAGGGCACAGTTGGGTAACAAGGCAGGGCAATAACATGGAATCGAAAAAAGTACTGATAACTGGGGCTGCTTCCGGGCTGGGCAAAGCAATGGCGTTACGCTGGGCACAAACAGGCGCACAGGTGGTCATCGTCGACATCCATGACGAGCGAGGAAAGGCTGTACAGGAAGAACTGTCTAGTCAAGGTTGGGATATTCAGTATTTTCACTGCGATATATGCAGCGATACGGAAGTTGATGATTTAGCGAAAGAAATACAACAGCAATGGGGAGGACTGGATGTACTCATCAACAATGCTGGCGTTGCAACTGCCGGCGCGTTGATGGAAGAAGACATCACCCAATGGCAGTGGGTACTGGAAATCAATGTGCTGGGTGCTGTGCGTATGACCCGG
Source organism: Alteromonas sp. AWQ4_252 (assembly GCF_056158205.1). Taxonomy (NCBI): domain Bacteria; kingdom Pseudomonadati; phylum Pseudomonadota; class Gammaproteobacteria; order Alteromonadales; family Alteromonadaceae; genus Alteromonas; species Alteromonas sp. AWQ4_252. Next base: position 1,975,079 of record NZ_JBSWSV010000001.1, read on the forward strand.
GCTTTTTTACCCCTGCTCAAAGTAAAAGGCGGGTACATTCTTAATGTGGCATCACAAGCCGGGATCACAGCTGCGCCAATGATGGCATCTTACAATGCCAGTAAAGCGGCTATCGTTAGTTTCTCTGAAACCCTCAGGTTGGAACTGATTGATGCAAATATCGGTGTGAGTGTTCTATGCCCGGGGTTCTTTAAAACCAATCTCGATGAGTCTGTGCGCAGCGCTAACCCAGCAATGAAAAGTGTAGTCACCAAACTGCTGGAACGTGGTAGCGTTACTGCCGAGAATGTGGCAGATGTTGCCTATCGCGGTGTGCAAAGTGGTCAGTTCATGCTGCTAACCCATAAAGAAGGGATTAAGGCATTCAGAATAAAGCGGCTATTTCCCAACTACTATTTAAAAATGATGGCGAAGCTAACCCGCAGACTTCGTCAAATAGGGCGGTAACATTATGACAGAAAGTGCTATTGATCGTCCTGGAAAGGTTCGTGAAGGTGAAGCTCTCAATGTCGCCGCGGTGCATGAGTGGTTAAAACAGAACGTTGGTCACTTTGGCAATTCGCTACCGGATGTAAGCCAATATTCAGGTGGTGCTTCTAACTGGACTTACCAACTGACTTACCCTGATAGTTCACTTATTCTGCGTCGTGCGCCGGCGGGAACGAAAGCAAAAGGAGCACACGATATGGGGCGGGAGTATCGTTTGCAAAAGGCGCTAAAGCCAGTGTATCCACTGGTTCCGTCTGTACTTGGCTTCTGTGATGATAGCAGTTGCACGGGCAGTGAATTCTACGTCATGGAGAAAATAGCGGGTATTATTCCCCGCAATCGTTTTCCCCGTGAGGTGTCAGTATCAAAACAGCAAGCTGAAGCTTTATGCAACGCACTTATCGATAGTCTCGTAGCCTTGCACAAGGTTGATATTCGGCAGGCGGATTTAGCTTCCCTGGGTAAAGGGGAAGGCTACATTGCACGCCAGATTACAGGCTGGTGTTCCCGTTATCAAAAAGCGAAAACCTGGAACGTTCCCGCAGGTCATAAAGTGATGCGTTGGCTGGAAGAAAACATGCCGGCCAGAGAAACCATTTGTCTGACCCATAACGACTTTCGTTTTGACAATATTGTGCTTGATCCCAGTGATATAACCAGGCCGCTAGCGGTACTGGATTGGGAGCTCGCCACACTGGGTGACCCGTTGATGGATGTGGGGAATGCCCTTGCATACTGGGTTGAACCCGGTGATGACTTTCTCGCTCAGACTACGCGACGTCAGCCCACGCACTTAGCGGGCATGATATCCCGTAAGGAATGGGTGCAACGATATACGCGCAAAATGGCCATAGACATCGGGGATTTTCGTTTTTATGAGGTGTATGGGTTATTTCGTCTCGCAGTTATCGCACAGCAAATTTACTATAGATACCACCATAAGCAGACGCGAAACCCGGCATTTAAGCGCTTTTGGATATTTGTCCACTACCTGCTGTGGCGATGTCAGCGTGCAATAAATGGCAAATTGCTGTAGTTAGCTATTTGTGTGATATTTAAGTGATAAACGAAGAGAATATACATGAGAAAAACAATAATAATTACCGGAGCAAGCTCTGGGTTAGGGCGCGGAATGGCGTTGGAATTTGCCAGGCAGGGTTGCGACTTGGGGTTGTGTGCTCGACGGGTCGACAGACTAACTGATCTGCAGCAAACCCTTCTGCAAATTAACCCTGACATTAAAGTATCGGTAAGGGCGCTGGATGTGAATGATCACGATTCTGTGTTTCGGGTGTTTTCAGCATTTAAAGATGAGTTTGGCGTAATCGACAGAGTCATCGTGAATGCGGGAATGGGAAAAGGTGCATCGGTGGGAACCGGCTTTTTTGAGGCTAACCGGCAAACTGCAATGACGAACTTTGTTGCGGCACTAGCGCAATGCGAAGCGGCAATGGCTATATTTCGTGCTCAGGATCACGGACACCTGGTGACAATTTCTTCAATTAGTGCAGTGCGCGGCTTTAGACGGGCGATGACAGTGTATGCAGCAACAAAAGCAGCCATTACCTCCTTGTCAGAAGGGATCCGCATTGATGTGCGAAACACGCCCATTAAAGTTAGCTGCGTTCATCCTGGTTTTATCCGCAGTGAGATAAATGAAAAAGTTAAAAAAGTCCCTTTCATCGTGGATACAGAAACGGGATGCAAGGCTATGGTGAAAGCCATTAACAAAGAAAAAGCCAACAGTTATGTTCCGACCTGGCCGTGGGCCTTGCTGCACTGGGTTCTACGCATAGTGCCTCAAAGCGTAATTGCGAAAATGAGCTAGCCTGAAATATAAACACTTGAAGCTATTTTGACGTACAGCGCTAGCAGTAAGAAAGTTATTAAAGGCGCGTTCCTCATGCTGGAATAGTATTATATTTTTAAGTGCCTAATGAGTACTATGAAACATAAAGATCGTTTCGAGTAGTACTATGAAAGCGACGTATTTTCTGGCTCGACATAAAGTGCCTGCCATGCCCTTAGTTTGGTTTCGTATTGGCTTTTGTTTGTTGTTGTACGTCTTCCCTCACCATGTCGTAGCGGGGTGTATTACTTCGACTTCAAAGGAATCTCTCCCACCTTCTATTCCTGTTTCCCAGGGCGAGCATCGCGTTCTTCTGCATTGTCACTTAAAAGTACAGGAAGTACTTAATTTTCGACTCGACGTTGCGAGAAATGCCATAGCTAACAGCTCTACGGGCGAAGAGTTTCCTGTGTTAAATAGTGCTAGCAAAGCCTTCTTACTGCCAGTGGGTGACTACGATGTAGAGTTGATTCTCGACGTGCAACGAAGCCGCTTTATCCGTCCACGGTTAGATTCGCTATCTGACTTTTACGACCGGGAACACATGCACTTGCTGATGATGAGTGGCTTTTTGGGTTTTTGTCTGGCACTGGTTATATTCGTTGGGGTGTTAGGGCGCAGTATGCGCAATGCCGGGTTTTACGCATATAGTGCGTATGTTGGGTCGGCAGGCCTGTTCTTTTTTGCTCAGGAAGGCATGTTGAACATCGTCCTGCCAGGAATTGTGTGGGCAAACGATGTAAGGCTGAAATTATTCCTTGCCGGGCTCACAGTATTTACGGCGATGGGGTTTATTATCCGCCTTTTGGATCTTGGCCGTTTATTACGCAAACCATTTTTCCACCTTCTCCGCTCGGTTGGTTCGATAGTTTTGGCTTTAGCTGTGTTACAGATCCTGCTACCCGAGAATCTCACGTTGCATTACAGCAGTATAATGGGGATGTTTACGCTCGCTGGAATTATTGGAATTACTGCGGCCACTTCATACGCCGTCAAAATGCGTGTGCCTGCCGCAACTCTGGTTCTTATTTCACTGGTGTTGATGTTTTTTTCTATGTTGCTGCGTCTCTACCTTCATGATGTAAGCCCTTTTCTACACCGCTATGGTTTGGTCATTGCGGTCACAATCGAGGCAATTTTGCTGGCAGTAGCGGTATCTGAAAAGGTGCGCCAGTTAAATATCGACCGAACCCGTGCATTTCGTGATGCCAGTTACGACAGTCTTTGTCCGGTTCTTAATCGTCGGGGATGGGAAACGGCGGCCGATAGAATGCTCGCCAGACATGCCAGGGAAGGTGGCGTTGTTACGCTGCTGTTTATAGATCTAGACCGCTTTAAGGATGTAAACGACAGGTATGGCCATGCAACGGGCGATGCGATGCTGAAGAAAGTCGCAGCGAGTGTTAAATCTGTGTGTCGGGAACGCGACCTTATCGGGCGCTTTGGCGGTGATGAGTTTGTTGTGCTAAGCCACAGCCGGGATCGGCAGCAATCACGACGTTTATTTGAGCGACTGCAGACCCAATGTCAGTCTTTCATGCTTAATACCGAAGGTGGTAGTGTGCGTATGAGCGCCAGTGTGGGCTGTTCTGTAGCAGATAAGCCCCATCATAGTATTCAAACTTTGCTACAAAAAGCTGATGCCAACATGTATGAACATAAACAGGCGTCCCGAAGTGTTTTAGTACCATGAATTTTCTGAAATTACTCGTTGACTTATCGTGGGTTCTGTTTGATATTTAAACAAAATTGATTGTAGTACTTGCCAGTTGCTCAGAGCAGGATAAATTTTGCTAAAGGGAACAGGCAATGGCGACGTCATCAGCTAACGCAAATAGTGCGAAAAAGCAGGCAGTAGTGGTAATTCACGGTATGGGTGAGCAACGCCCAATGGATACCATTCGCGAATTTGTTACCCATGTTTGGAAGCAGGATCCAAACCTCACCTCTCCCCACTTTTGGAACAAGCCCAGTTCAGTTAGTGAATCCTTCGAGCAGAGACGGCTTACCACAGACAGGCCACAAGCCAGCGGTAAAGAAGAACCCGTTCAGCGCACAGACTTTTTTGAGTACTACTGGGCTCACCGAACGGTAGGCACTAAATGGGAGCATTTTTGGGGCTGGATCAGCGCGTTACTTTTCTGTCTACCAAGCCGCTATGACAACCATGCCAATACGCTAAAGCCACTTTGGTTTATCCTGTGGGGGCTTATTATTTTCGGCTTTTTTCTCGCATTGTGGTGGCGTGATATTGCAAGTAGTTCGGATGATCTGTCGGGCCTGACCCTGACGTTTGTCTCAGCAGCCAGTGCTGGTTGGGCGTTCCTTGTGTCGAAAGCCCGCAGCTTCTTCACCCATTATTTTGGTGATGTGGCCCGTTACATTCAGGCAAAACCTGCCAACATAGCCATCAGACAAGCCATTCGAAAAGGCGGTGTTGAATTACTGGAGCGCATTCATCAAACCGGTGATTACGACAGAATTGTGCTTGTGGGGCATAGTTTAGGTTCCTATGTGGCCTATGACATCCTTACTCACTTGTGGGCTCGGCATAATAAATTTAAAGATCATAACGACGTTCCTACCCCCTTGAGCGAAGCCTCGCGTGAGCATTGCAACGGGTTAACAGAGCTTGCCAAAAGCTGTGGTACGGAAGCTTTCGATGCTGACACGTACTGGGAAACTCAGCGACAACTTTTCAGTTCACTTACCGACAACGACCCGGACAACAACTGGCTGATTTCAGATTTTATCACCCTGGGTTCGCCACTCACCTATGCCGATGTGTTGCTTTACAAAAATCAGGAAAACTTTGAAAAGCGCAAGCTGGATAGAGAGCTACCTACTTCTCCGCCGCTCACTGAGCACGGTGCCTGGTATTACGGTGGCGATGATAAATATTACCTGCATCACGGTGCAGTATTCGGGGCAGTAAAGTGGACGAATATTTACATGCCACACGACGGCTATATCAAGGGCGATTTAATCTCAGGGCCGGTAAGCCGAAACTATAGCTTTGAGGCGTTTGACGTGGCCAATGGCACCATGACGCCTCCCAGCGACATATCCAAAACCCCCATTGAAGAAATTGCTTTGGATTATTCAACAGTAAAAGATGGCTTCACCCACACGGCCTACTGGAAAAGTGCCGAAGTGCCTTCTGACAATGAACATTTAGCTGTGCTGCGCAAAGCGGTGGGGTTGTATTAACCCGGTCAGTGCATAATAAGGCTCTGAATTAATTGCTATTTTAATAACTAACACTTCTAGCGTAGCGGGATTGCTGCGGTACTGCGCTAATCACAACTTAACCAACTGTAAAGAGGATTTACTTTGAGTACCTTAAAAATATCATCCCTATCTAATGCCTTACCTGAAAAGCTCCAAGCCCCTGCACTGTTAACTGCGCTGATAAATTATCTTGGAGACGATGAGCTGTCTATTGAGGAGGAAGAACTCAAAAAGTTGCATGAAAGCATTGTCACGTTGACAAACAGTGAAAGTATCAATGCCGTAGCAACGTCGACAGAGACCACTTTAGAAGCGTTTATCCAGACCCTATCAGAAGAACGGCAATCGAAGATAAAGGAGAGCGATGAATATAAAGCGTTTCAGCGAGCGCTGTCGCTAATCAAACAGTTTACAACCAGTGTAAATGACACAACTTCAATTACTGAAAAAGAGATCGATTTTGATAAAAAACTCGACTCTTCTGGAAGTGAAGGCGCAATGTACTTATCTGTAGAGGGAGATACAGCATTCAATCTTCGGGTATTGAGTGCTGAGGAAGAGAAAATCTATCTGACTCCCCTCAGTGATAAACCTAGCGATGCATCTGTTGCGGCGCTTTATAGTGATTATCAGGTGATCAATCAGGATATTCGAGCGGGTTTAGGGATAGAGCTTGGAGGAAATGCCACTCTTAACGTTCTTTCTGTGGGCGCGTCTGTTGCAGGAAGTAAAAGCGTTGAAATAGACACATATTTTAGAGTGAAAGGTGACAAAGAGTTGGGCAGTGCTTTGTGGCAGATGTACAAGCGCCCTGTAAGATTTTGGTCCGTTGGTGATTTATCTTCGATGCTGGTGTCCGGTAGCCGCAAGGAAGGGTATTGTGCAGTTGAAGTTCGAGCTGAAGGTTCCATGACGGTCAAAGGAACCGTTTCGTTAGGTCAATCAATAGAATTTTCAGCAGATGGAAAAGATAGCTCGCCAGATGTTGATATTGCATCGAGCCTTGGAGTGTCCCTCGCCCGGGAGGTCTCTCAAAAGGGAGACACACTGGTCCGATTTACTAAAAACCTTGACGACAAAGTGGTCCTTGAAGTGCTGCTAAACGAAAAAGATAGCAGCTCAACTGTGTTGACTCTCAATGCAGGTGCAGAAATTACAGGGCTGGATAAAATTGCCTCAGGTACTGTGAAAAGGCTATTTGATGACGCCGATAAAGTAATTGATTTCCTTGAAGAATACCAGAACCCTGCAACGTCCTTGCAGGAGATACTGGAGAGCAAGCTTGATACGGATAAGGAATGGATGCAAAGCATTTTTACCTTAGTGACTGGTGAGACGACAGCCAGCGATACGATTGATAGCTTGTTGCTTGAAACGTTACAGGAGGAATTTGATAAAACACCTTTATCACTCACCACCGATAGCAATGAGCAAGCTAAAAAATTGCTGGAGAAGTTATTGTCTCGCTTTGCAGTAAATCTAGAGCCTGATTCTGGTATCGATACATCAATACTTACAGAGCATGCAGAGCAAGCGTTATCTGAGGCGATCTCGAATTTAAAAGGGATGGCGAGTGAAAAGTTAGATGAATTGAAAAGTGACCTCAATGATAAACTAGCACCTTTTTTTGAACCGTTAGAAACATTGGGCGGGAAGGTTAAAACAGCAGTTAAAACGATAGATACCGAAACTGCAGCGAAGCTTTCCATTATTCTTGACGGCTACAACACTTTTAAATCTAAAGTAACAAAGGCACTGGAAAAATCTGCGTCTATTAAACTCAAACTACAGATGGAGAATAGCAGGGAATCGACAGACTCAATAGGGCTTGGATATACAGCGATTATAGAAGAAGAGAATAGCCCCTTGGTTCAACTTTTCCTTCGCGCTGTCTTACTGGGTGATGAAAAGAAAGCTGCTAATTTGCTGTATCAGTTAGACGGTAGAGGGCTCACGATAATAGAACGAACTACGCAACTTCAAGCCCTTGAAAAGAGTACCACAACGCTAACCGTAGATATCTTTGACGTTCAAATGAAGAAAGTCATTGATGTAACCAGAGATCTGGTTATTAATGTAGACCCTACAGGCTGTATATCTATTGCCTACAAGTTTAAGGGGCAAGCAAGCGCGGAAGGCTTGGGGGAATCGAGAAAAACCCTTTTCAACCTTACCTATGATGTAGTTCGCCAAGCCATGTCACCTGAGCAATCAGGTAGTATTGGTTTCAGTTATATCAACACAGATGACAAGCTACATACACCTACTGAAATATATGCATTGTTAGCATCACTGGATTTATCCAAATCACAGGAAGGTTGCGATTTTAGTTCTCTCAGCATTCAGCCTATCGTGTCAGATCTCCGGGTAAGAAAAGCAATAGAGCGTTACAAGGCATTACTTACCATGGAGAAGTTTACGCCTTCAAGTAGTGTAGTGAGTATAAAGTTGCGGCCTGGTAATACGGCATTTGAAGCACTGTTAAATCTTGACCCAAATGCCATTACGGTTCTTGGAACACAAATTCAATTTAATTCAGTGCGTTATGCGCGAAGTCGAGAGCAGTTAGAGAAAATCTGTCAGCTTCACGGCAGTATGTATGAAGATCATCCGTACAAGTGGTTGCTCTTATACGAAGATGACAAAACTTTCAAAGATTACTATGTGGAAAATGTCATAGAAGACAGATTCAAAAGAAAACGGGATTTCGAGAAGTATCGTGATAGCTTTCGTGTAAAAGATGATAAGAAGGAATATGAGAGCTGGGATCTTGGCATTAAGCGATTGGTGACAACCTTGCAAGCTGTTTATTCGCTAGCACAACTGGGGCCTACGCTTCGCGAGGTAGCAGAGTCGACCAAAGGTATCGGCGATCTTAATCAAGCCTCAATGGATGATAAAAAGCAATTTCTAGCTAAAGTTAAAGAACATAACAAAACATTCGACGAAAAGCTTGGGTATTGGCTGGATGCTAAATCTGCAGTTGCAGATGTTATGGACGACATAGCTAATCGAATTGGTTTGAAATTGGTGGGTATAAACAGTCGAACACTTTGCCTGATGTACATGATTCAATTATCTGCGGCACAAGACAGTGTATTTGAAGTGCTTATAACGTTGAGCAATGCTAACGGTGAAGAAAAAACAATTATCGTATGAATGACGTAATTGTGCTGGAACAACAAAGGAAGCCAATCGGCTTCCTTTTTTTAATTTATTAAGCGTTCTCGTTAACCACAATGACTTTGCGGTGTGGGAACGGTATCTCAATGTTAGCTTCGTCCAGGGCTTTCTTAATTTGCTCAGGTACTGAGAAACGGATATCGAAGTAGTGTTCGCCGTGACAGAAAGGGCGCACAATAAAATCAACGGAACTGTCGTTGAGCGTAGATACTTCAACAAATGGTGCCGGATCTTTCAGTACGTGTGGGTGATCAGCCAGTACTTTGTCGATAACTGCTCGAGCAGCATCGGTATTTTCGTTGTAAGCAATACCAAAGGTCATGTCTACACCGCGTACTTCATGGTGTGAATGGTTCACGATTTGCTCACCCCAAATCTGACTGTTTGGAATAATAATTTGCTGATTATCAAATGTTTGCAAAATAGTGGTGAACAAGTCAATTTCTGTGACTTTACCAAATTTGCCTGCCGCATCAACGAAGTCGTTCACTTTATACGGGCGGAAAATAAGCAGCATAACGCCGGCAGCCAGATTCGATAGTGTACCTTGCAGCGCTAAGCCAACAGCTAATCCCGCGGCACCTAACAGTGCAATAATCGATGCTGTTTGTACGCCGAACCGGTTTAACACCGCTATACCTACAAAAGCCAGAATCGTGTACTTAGCCACACTGCCGAAAAACTTGAATAGGGTATCGTCTAACTGCGGGTGACGATTGGCGATAGAAACAATGAGTTTGTAAACCTTACCAGCTACCCATAACCCAATGATAAGGATAAGTAAAGCAAGTAGGATATTCGTTGCCCATGCAAGCGCGCCGGGCAAATATTGGTTTACGTCTAATGACGCGATGAAATCTTCCATGGTGTAGATTCCTCTGTTAATCAACAAGTGAATGAATGGACTGCTGCGTAATATCTCAGCTTGGTGGGTAGTTATAAGCTAACGACACATTGTTTAGTATTGTTAAAAAGTATTAAAATTTATATTTTTGGACTAAAGAATGAGAGAAAATCATGAAAAAACAGGCCTTTCTGAAAACCTGGTACTCTGTTAGGTATGTAAATTTATTACGGTAGGCTGGGAGAGAACCGAGTTTATCCCATCAATCGGAACATGATTGATGTTATAATACCCCGTTTAATAATGGTTATGGGAAAGGTAGTAACCCGGTGAAAAAATGCGATGTTGTGGTGATAGGAGCGGGAGCCGCTGGATTGTTTTGTGCAGCGCAGGCTGGTGCACGAGGGCGTAGCGTTGAAGTGCTTGACCACGCAAAAAAAGTGGGTCGTAAAATACTCATGTCAGGGGGTGGTCGCTGTAATTTTACCAATATGTATGCGGGCCCCGAAAACTTTTTATCGCAGAACCCTCACTTTTGTAAATCGGCACTGAGTCGCTACACCCAGTGGGATTTTATCAGCCTTGTTGCTGAATATGGCATTGCCTATCACGAGAAAACCTTAGGGCAGCTTTTTTGCGATGACAGTGCAAAAGATATCGTCGATTTATTACTAAAAGAGTGCGAAAAAACCGACGTCACCATCACTACGCGATGCGATATTCTGCAGGTGGAAAAGTCCGAGAGCGGTTTTGTTTTGTCCACGTCAAGCGGTGAATATGCTTGCGAGTCTTTGGTTGTTGCCACTGGCGGCCTCAGTATGCCAAAACTGGGCGCTACAACCTTTGGCTATAAGATTGCCGAGCAGTTTGGGCTGAATGTTTTACCCACCCGCGCGGCCTTGGTGCCATTTACATTGCATGATAAAGATAAAGAAACACTGGCAGAACTCAGTGGTATCGCTGTAGATGTTTACGCCAGTTGTAATGACACCACATTTAAAGAAGCCATGCTTTTTACCCACCGGGGCTTGAGCGGCCCCGCGATGCTGCAAATCTCCAGTTATTGGCAAGCTGGTGACACATTGAGTATCAATACACTGCCCAATGAAGATGCAGCAGAACTTATACAAACCGCACGAAATAACACGCCAGACGCGCTTTTAACAACCTGTTTAGCCAAAGTGTTTCCCAAGCGCATGGTGCAAAGTCTGGTCGATTATCACAATTGGCGAAATGTGCCGGTAAAACAGTTATCTCACAGTGAGTGCGGTGCTATTGCATTCACCCTGGAAAACTGGGAAATACAACCCAACGGCACTGAAGGATATCGCACCGCAGAAGTCACCATTGGTGGCGTAGATACCAACGAACTTTCATCAAAAACCATGATGGCGAAAAACGTCGATGGGCTTTACTTCATTGGTGAAGTGGTCGATGTCACCGGCTGGCTCGGCGGCTTTAATTTCCAGTGGGCGTGGAGCAGTGGTTGGGCAGCGGGGCAGGTGGTGTAATAGTTATTGACCTTAAAAGTCTATCCATCCCACTCTTTCATGTAGCTAAGGTTTTAGTTAGTGCTAATGTATGAAAAAAGTCATGACAGTGAGTTTTTTCTCCCACACAGGAATGCATAAACAATGAAATCTTTAAAAGCTCAAACCCAAGCCAAAGTTGATGCCGGCAGAAAGAACAACCCGGACTTTATGGCTGGTGTAGATAAAGAAATTGAAAAAGCGAAAGCCTTGCAGCAAGGTGAATTGGCGCTGCCGGTGGGTGAAAGAGCGCTACTGTTTACTTTACCGTCTCCCACTGGTGAGCAAGTTTCACTGCAAGATTATTTAGAGCAGGGGCCTGTAGTACTCACGTTTTATCGTGGAAGTTGGTGCCCGTATTGCAACTTACAATTAAACGCTTTAAAGCAACGTATTGATGATATTACCTCCCTCGGAGCCAAGCTGATTGCTATTAGTCCAGAACGACCTGATGGCACCCTTAGCGCTCATGAGATTAGTGAATTACCTTTTACTGTTTTGTCTGACCAAGACGCAAAAGTCGCTGCAAGTTACGGCGTTGCATGGCAAGTACCTGAATTTTTGCTTGAGCATATGCGCAAAGATCGCGGCCTCGATTTGCAAGAAATAAACAATGGGAATGCCACCATTTTGCCCATTCCTGCGACCTTTGTGTTAAATCAAAATGGAGAGGTTATATGGCGATATGTGGATGTGGATTACAGAACCCGCTCGGAGCCTGATGATATCATTAATGCGCTAAAAGCTATTTAAAAACGCAATAGATTTACATGTAATTTCAGGTGTTTTTGTTTGCATTTTTTGTCATGATAAGTGTCCTCTACTGAAACTACACCAAGTCTCGTGCTTTATGCATGAAATGGGTGAGTATTTACTGTCTTCCTGACAGGTCAACCACCAATAAAAAAGGCACCGAAAACGATGCCTTTCTATATGATTAAAGAAAAATCTAACTTGATATTATCTTTTAATGAGTTATTTGCGACGACGGAAGCCTAGCAAACCAATACTACTCAGAGCGAGAATACCTAAAGTAGCCGGTTCAGTCACATTGGCTTGAGGAGGTGCAATATCTTCTGTTATGCCAGCATACAGGACATCTGACTGACTATAATTATAAAAACCAAATGATCCGTCAGCAAAGCTTCCTGCGACATTTAATTCCAAGTTACCGTCTACAAATACCTGAACAAGTGACGATGTAAATACTAGGTCGAAAGAGTAAGTTGTATTGTCACTCCAGCCAGTGTTGCCTAATGTCGTTCCCCGTTGCAATTCCTCGAATCCTGTCGTTGTACCATGATTCCAAAATGACGAAACGTCCATGACATCAGTAATACGTGAGATAGCTAAGCCTGCAGTTGCGCTTCCATAAAATGTCTGATTGCCTTGTTTCCAGTCGATAAGCAAATAATCAGCGTTTGCATTATTAAAATCTCCTGCATTGTAACCTAAGACAAAACCGATGAAGTCGTCATCACTTGAGGTTTGAACAGTTATCTCCCCTGATAAAGACAATCCTTGACTATCAACACCACTGAAAAATACGGTTGGGTCACCATTTATAGATTGGTATACAGAGTCGTTGCCAGCTTGCAAAGACCAAGATCCTGCACCCTCAGCAGACCATGTACTTAGATCTACGAGTGCAGCCTGAGTTAAGGTGCTCAAGCAAAGGCCAGCGCCAAATACAAAACTTTTTAATTTAACGTTTTTCATAATTGTTCCTTAATTAATCTACAGTATCTTAAATCTAAGTATAATCACTGATTCAAACTGGTTTAAGCAAATGTTGTACCAGCGTAAAAAGCACTTAAAAACATTGGTTTACGATTTTTTTTAAAAATTTTGTAGAGAGTGTGTTAAATTCTTTGACAGTATTTTCGGAGTTACAAAATGATCTACTTCCCTTTCATCGTAAATATTGATTAAGATGATAGATTAATATCACTATTTTAAATTAATATTTCCAATCATAATTACCTTAAATAATCGACTGGCAAGATTAACTTGTCAGCTTACTTATATTAAGGAATGTATTATGAGTCAGTGTCCCTTTTCTAAAAAAATCGATAGCCAGGTACCATTAACCAGCAGTAACGGTGCACCAGTCGCATCAGATAATCAAAGTCGCACAGTGGGTCGCCGTGGGCCAGTTACCTTTGACAATCACTATTTGTTTGAAAAGCTGGCTCATTTTAATCGCGAGCGTATTCCCGAGCGAGTAGTACACGCCAGAGGTAGTGCCGCTTACGGTACCTTTACCGTAACCCGCGGCTTGTCTGATTACACCATCGCTGATTTTTTGCAGGAAGAAGGCGCACAAACTCCAGTATTTTTGCGTTTTTCCACTGTGGGTGGCGGTCAGGATTCCAGTGACTATGCCCGCGACCCTCGCGGATTTGCGGTAAAGTTCTACACCCAACAGGGTAACTGGGACATGGTCGGCAACAATACGCCAGTTTTCTTCTTGCGAGATGGGATCAAGTTCCCCGACTTTATTCACAGCCAGAAAAAGAACCCGCGTACCAACTTGCCAGATCCACAGGCAATTTATGAGTTCTGGGCGAATAACCCTCAGTCGTTACATCAGTCGACTATTTTGATGTCAGACCGAGGTATACCTTTATCGTATCGTCACGTTAATGGTTATAGTTCACACACGTTGAGTTTCTGGAACAAGCAGGGTGAACGATTCTGGGTTAAATGGCACTTTAAAACCAATCAGGGTATTAAAACACTGACCAACGAAGAAGCTGCCCGTATGCCCGCTTTCGGCGCGCAGCAGGATTTAGTCGACAGTATCGACAACGGTGATTTTCCTTCCTGGACGGTAAATGTGCAAATCATGACTGAAGCGGAGGCGAAGACTTATCGTATTAACCCTTTCGATTTAACGAAGGTATGGCCGCACAGCGACTTCCCGTTAATTGGAGTGGGGCAGTTGGAGCTGAATCGCAATGTAGATAATTATTTTGCAGAAACTGAGCAAGCCGCCTTTGCGCCGAGCAATTTGGTTCCCGGTATTGGTGCTTCTCCCGACAGAATGTTACAGGCAAGATTGTTGGCATACCAGGATGCTCATCGCTACCGGGTGGGGGCTAATGTGAATCAAATTCCGGTAAATACACCGCGATGCCCGGTTCATAACTATCAGCGCGATGGGGCTTTTGCAGGTATTCAGCCCGCTCTGGCTGGAAGTGGAGCGAACTTCTATCCAAATAATCGGAGTGAGAATGGTGCGCCAGCAGAAGTCGAAAGCGCTGCTGAGCCTGCTATGCCACTGGAAGAAGATGCATGGTTGGATGTACATGATATTCAGGATGAGGACAATTTTTCTCAAGCAGGCGATTTGTTCCGCATAATGTCAGATGATCAAAAGCGCCAACTTGTGAACAATATTGCTGACGGCTTGAGCCAGGCAACGTCAGATGTTCAGGAAGCTATGTTTAGTCAGTATGATCAGGCTGATCCGGCGTACGGACTGATGGTGCGAACTGCGATTGCGTCTAAAAGTTAGTCGCAGCTAATTAAAATTCAAAAGCGCAGTAGGCTGTTCTACTGCGTTTTTTGTAGCACCGGCATTGCGAATACGGCACCATTGAGGTTCAAAAAAATATTCTGGAGCGCAAGGTTAGTGAATGTGCTTGGTTTGGTACCATCAACATCTGAAGTTTATGAAGGTGCTGTTGACATTCTGATCGACGGCATACCGCTGTTAGACATGTTCCGGCAGTATGAGGCGCAGTTTTCAGATACTATCAATGGCGCTTACACATCAGTGATCACGTCAGGGGAACTGCGTGCTATTTTAATGAAAGATAAGGGAGCGTTTACTCCTCTGGCTTGTGATTGCGGGGAACCAGAATGCTGGTTTGTAACTGGAGAAATTACCCGTGTTCAGGATTTCGTTTGCTGGGGCAATTGGAGCAATCCGTATCGCTCTGATAAAAGCAAGAAGAGTAAAGGCCTGTATTGGTCTTACAGGCAGTTTCCGCCTATTTTTTTCCACCAAGACCAGTATCTATCGGTCATTGAAAGTTTTTAGGGTTTTGCAGGGTATGGTGCAAGTAAAGAGGTCACTAGTTCAGTAAGATTTTTCTGGATAGTAATACTATCTTTTGCATCTAGCTCAGTACTGCCCACCGCGCTATAAATAAATTGCCCGTCTTTAACCACATCAATTTGCAAATTCTGATATTGGCTTACCTGTTCACCCACAGGCACGCTAAATACGCTGCCTAATGAAATTCCACCTGAGCGACCAAAAGTACCGGTTCCCAAACCAAAACTAATCGATTTACCATCTTCTTTTTTAGCCGTAGACGGGTAAAACATCACAGTGACATCCGCTTCATCCTGATTTGTTGAACGAAGGCCTTTGCTAGTGAGGATATTTCCTATCGACGTTTGCATGTGATTGGCAATAGTTTCATTGCTCACATTTACCGGAGGCTGAACGTAGAAGGTGTCGATGTCAGCAAAATTTTGTTCTTCACTGATATTAATTTCAGGTTTATTTGACGCACAGCCAGAGATGACAAAAAGCAGTGTCGTCAGTGCCAGTAACCTTGATAAATAGTCCCGTTGCATCATTGTTTCTCACTAATTAGAACTTGATGAGTATACGTGAGTTCTCACTGGGATGGATCGCTCTTTACGTTTTCTGCGGTAGCACCACCTGGTTACACCCAGAACAAACAATATGAATACGGCTACACCACTGACAGTCCAAAAAAGCCTGCCCGAAATGCCAAACAAAGTGCCGTCATGCAGCGGATGAAGCCAGTTCATCATGGTGTTGAGCTTCCCCTGTTCATAGTAATCGAAAATTTCCAGTAGCTGCCCGCTGGCGCCATCAATGTAAATATAGGTGTGGGGAAAACGCCGGGAAGGATCGCCAGGCAATTGAACTCGTATGCGATAATAGTTTTTTGCGCCCTCTTTATCTGGTGTTTCTATCCACGCGCCCACTGCGTTGTCAAACTGCGCTAAAGCAATTTGCAGCGCTTTGGATGGTAAAATAAAGGAGTTGTTATGTTCAGCAAGTGGAGTGATATTCGGTGAATCTGCAGGGCCGAGTAATGGCTTGGCAATAGTGCGTGTTTCTTCTGGCAACGCAAGCATGACACCCGAAATACACAACAATAGTAAGGGTAGCGCTGTGACAAGACCTGCCACTTTATGCCAATCATACAGTTTTACCGCCGTATTTTGGGTGCTTCTTATGCGCAACTGCTTTTGCCACTGTTTACGTTTAGGCCACCAAGCCCAAAGCCCACTGATGAGTAAATACGTGCAACCAATACCAACGTAACCCACCACAATGCCGCCATTGGGGCCGGCCAAAAGGCGAAAATGCAGATTGTACATCCAGGTTGCAAAATATTGCCCCCAGAAATCGCGCCTGAGAATGTGTTTACCGTCTTTAGACAGCCACACCATCATAGGAGCAAAGTCTTCATCAGCTGTTTCTTCGGGTTGATAATAGCGGGCCGAAATGTAGGGGGTTATTTCGTTTACTTTAAACCGCCAAGAGCGTGTCTTTTGTGGGTATGCAATAAGCAGTGTCGTGAGCGCAGTGTCGTAATCAGCGACGGTCGGCTTTGCCTCAACTTCGGGTAAATTAAGTGCTGTATCCAGTTCGTTGTAAAACACCAGAAACGCACCAGACAGGCCTATGATAACGAAGACAACACCAATAGATAAACCCAGATAAAGATGAATGCGTCTGTGTAATTTGCGCCAATTTGGCATGAAATGAATACCTGTAGGTCTGCATGAGCTCGCGCAGCATTGATAATCTAGTCAGTTGGCGAGAGAAACAGCAACAATAAACGGCGCAGTCTGTCTCATTACACCTCCCGTTCCAATGCGACAAATTGTCGCACCTGATGAAAATATCTAAATATCAGTCGGTTATGATTTTTATAAAATGACGGGCCACATAAAACTCACGTATGTTTATTAAATGTTTTCATATTGTTAATGAATACGTATGCAAGCCATTGCTCTCTTTTTAAACAAAAATGTAACATTTGTAGTGGAACCATAAATGGCGTTTTAAGGCGGGAATAGCCACGAAAATGTCGATAAAAAACAGGAATGGGACACCAAATGAAAACATTTAAACCCAGCATAATAATGGCAGCGTTGGTGAGCAGTGGCCTAGCGGTGAGTATGTCGTCAGCACTTGCACAAACAAACGAAACGTCAGCCGATGAAACGCAAGCGCAGGAAAGCGAAGTGTATGAGCGTATTGAAGTAAGAGGTTTCAGTACCAGTCTTATTCAGTCGCTAAATCAAAAACGTTTCTCCGATACCGTTTCGGAGCAAATATCGGCTGACGATCTCGGTGGCTTGCCCGATGTTTCCATGGCAGATGCATTAACCCGATTACCAGGGATCTCAGCGGTGCGTACCGGCGGTCAGGCGGCGCAGATAAATATTCGTGGTTTGTCTGGCGACTTTGTGTTTTCTACTCTCAATGGCAGGGAGCAGGTCTCTACCAGCGGCAGTCGAGCCATTGAATTTGACCAGTATCCATCGGAACTCATCAGTGAAGCAGCGGTTTATAAATCGCCAAAAGCGTCGCTGATTGAAGGCGGTATTGCCGGTACCGTTGAGCTAAGAACGGCTTCGCCGTTAGCGATGGAGGAACAGCATAAATTCAGTGCCAATGTTCGCGGTATGTACAACGACAGGGCGTCAGAAATATCCGATGCCAAAGAATATGGCCACCGTCTGAGCTTCTCGTACCAAGGTAAATTCCTTGACGACACCTTAGGCGTATCGTTGGGTTATGCCCGTTTATTTCAGCCAAGCGTATCAACGCAATTCATTGGCCTTGCCTATAACGGCAATGTCGATGTCGATATGGTTGAGGGAGATACGGATGGGCCGGAAAACTGTCCTGAGTGTGAAAACATTTCTGAGGGTTTTGAAATGCAGCACAAAGGCGGTGAAGAAACCCGGGATGGTTATGTCGCGGCGTTTGAATGGGCGCCCACTGACACCTTTACGTTAAAAGCGGATGCCTTTGTTTCTAAATTTGATTCAGAAGAATTTGCCCGTGGTTTTCGGGTAAAACTAGGGGGCGTGAATGCAGGAATAACTAATCCGGTTGTCGTCAATAATAATGTTGTCGGTGGCACGTTTTCTCGCACCGACAGCAGCTTTACGCGCGTGGAATTAGTAAACGATGACAATCAGGATTTCGACAGTATTGTCAATTTAGGGGTGAACGCAGCGTGGGAAATTACCCCTGATTTTGCTGTGCAGTTTGACGTTTCCCGCTCTACCGCAAAAAGTGATTTTCGAAACGGGTTGTTGTGGTCACTGGTAGCGGAAGACGCCACAGCAGATACACCGGTTTTTGATGAAAATATCCAAATTTCCTATTTATTAAACGGACTCAATTTACCTGATATCGGCTTTAGCCAGACCGATGCTTTTTCTGATGTCGATCGTGTAATGGTGAGCAAATACGGCATTTACCCTTATGAAAACAAAGACGAGCTGGATGCTTATAAAATTGATTTCCAGTATTACGTCGACTTACCCGTAATAACCGGCTTTGAATTTGGGTATCGCTACTCAGACAGGGAATACAATAACGATCGTTCGGTATTTGAATACGGCAACGACAGTGCATTTTCAGTTAGCGAACCGCCACTGCGTTTAACCAACGACATGGTGGAAGTGGTGGATTGGCAGGGTGACTTTGCTTATTTCCCCAGTTATCTCTCCATTAATTTAGATCGTGCGCTCAATACCTGGTTCCCCGATGGCCGACCAGAGCCTTTGCAAACATGGGGGCCTGGTGCTGCGGGAGTGATCAATGGCCCAGGTTCGGGCCCGTCTTCAGCCTGGACGTTACAGGAAAGTGGTGATGTATTTGAAACGGTAAACTCAGCCTATTTGATGGCTAATATTAACACCGAAGTGGGCGATATTCCTGTTACGGGAAATGTGGGTGTGCGCTATGTGAAAAGTAAGCAAAGCTCCACTACACTGCAACGAGCTACCCAAACCTTAACTGACCCGGAAACTGGTGTTTCCGTAGAGGTGAGCGACCCTACGGCAGGTGCACAGAATATTGTTGATGAAGCCGGGCTTATCAACAACTTTTATCGTCCTGATTTCCTCACCCACGAATACAGCGATGTACTTCCTTCTATCAACCTGAACTTCAAGTTTACCGACAATACGCAATTGCGACTGGCTGCTGCAAAGGTCATGGGCCGAGCGCCAATTAACCGGTTTGCGGCGAATGCGTCCACTAACATTGAAGTGGTGACGGCGCTGCAAGACAGGGATTCGGGCGAAATTACACTGTCAACGCCTACCGCAAGAGTAAATGGTAATGCCAGTAACAGTCCGTATCTCGAGCCTTTTTATGCCACCCAATACGATGTGTCTTGGGAGTACTATTTTAGTGAAACAGACGGTGCGTTAGTCATCGCCGGGTTCTACAAAGACATTGAGTCCTTTGTGGAAGATATCGAGATTGACCCATACGATTTTGAAGCCAACGGTGTTGTTATTCCTGATTCCATTCAAGTGCCCGTGTATTTAGCCCCCGAGTTTTCCGGGCAGGAATCTGAATTGGCCAGAGATGAAAACGGGGCTCCGATTTTCGTTACCGTGCCTACGGAAAATGGCAGCTATCGCACTGCGGTAAACAATGCAGAAGGCGGTTATGTTCGCGGCCTGGAAGTGGCATACACGCAAATTTACAGCATGTTACCTGGTATGTGGTCTGGGCTGGGTATGAACGCCAGCTTCTCGTATACCGAAAGTGAAATACAGCGAGTGCTGGGCAATGGCGTTTATGCTTCTGATTTGCCAGGGCTGTCAGAAAACGTCGCCACGTTAACCGTGTTTTGGGAATACGAAGGGTTTGAAACCCGGCTTTCTACCCGGTATCGCGATGCCTTTGTGTCCCAGCAAGTGGCAGTGAACGATCAGGTGGTGAATTTCGATTCTGAATTGGTAATGGACTACCAGGCCTCTTATGAAATAGACGATAACTGGAGCGTGTTATTCCAAATAAACAACCTCACCGATGAGCCCACGAAGAGCTATTTTTCATCCGTTGAGCAAACCGGCACTATCCAGTTCTTTGGCACGCAATATTACCTGGGGATGACATACCAACTATGAAAAAACACATCCTAACAACACAAGCAGGGCGAGTGCACCAGCACGCAAATACTCAGGAGAAAACTATGTTTAGTCGCTTACGGATATGGCAAATGGCTGTATTCATTACAGCTGCATTACTACTTAGCGCATGTGGGGGCTCTGGTGTAGAGTCGGGCTCCAACGACCTACTTACGTGCTCAGCCCCCAATTTGCCAGATCCCACTGGCGAATTCTGCGAAGCGCCGCCACCTATTCAGTGTGATGCACCTACCGTACCCAATGAAACCAACGATGCTTGTGTGGTTGGCGCTGATCCAACACTGCCAGAGCCGGTATTTACGCCGTCTGCCAACCAAGCGGTACTTTATTACAATCGCGCCTCGGTGGATGCAGATAACAGTAGTAGCGACCCGGCTTACGAAGGCTGGCGATTACACACCTGGAACAATGATAGCTGCGATGCCTACGCTGATGCCGACACTGACTGGGCAAATGGCCGGGTACATACCGGAATCGACCCAAACTATGGTGCCTACTGGGTATTAGAACTCAAAGAAGGCTATGGAAGCTGCCATAACTTTATTATTCACAAAGGCACTGATGACGCGGGTAAAGAAATGGGCGGCGGCGATTTTCAAGGCTCGCTCATTCAGGACGATGCTGATTTTGTGCGCATGAACTTCACCTTATCTGGTGAGCCAACTCTTTTTGAATTTCCCATTTTATCACTAGGACCACAACCCGTGGCCATTGAAGGGCTGGGCGCGCATTGGTTAGATGCTCAAACCATATTGTGGAATGTGCCTGATAATGTTGCTGAAGTGAAATTGCATTATTCTGCACAAGCTGAATTAGAGACGTCTTTAGAATCAGGCATTAATGGCACTGCAGTGACCCTCATGCCTACAACGCTCAGCGAAGAACAAACGGCGCGAGCGCCGCACCTTGCCTCATTGACTGCATGGGAAGGCGATTGGTCAGATGACGACGCCAAAACAGTACTGACAACACAGGCGGTAGTTGGTGGTTACGACGCAGATGGCGCGTTAGTGGTTGCCACAGGTATTCAGATCGCTAACGCCATTGATGCCTTGTATACCCTGGGTGAAGATGACGCTGATGAAGCGCAGTTGGGCGTCATTTACACAGATGCAGGTATTACCATGGCACTCTGGGCACCTACTGCTCAAAGCGTCTCACTACTGCGTTACAACGATGACAAAACCCTGGCACAGCGTTATGACATGACGCGAAACGATACCTCTGGCGTATGGTATTACGAGGGCGATATGTCATTTGATCGCCAGCTATACCGCTTTGAAGTTACAGCCTATCATCCGTCTACGGGGAACGTGGAAACACTCCTTGTGACAGACCCCTATTCAGTAGCAGTCACCACCAATGGCCGCTTTTCTCGATTCGTTAACCTAAACGATGAAGACTTAAAACCGGACGGTTGGGATACCCATGCTATTCCAGCTATTGCTAACCCGGAAGATGCGGTGATCTATGAAGGACATGTTCGGGATTTCAGTGTTCGTGACATGTCAACCTCAGAAGCCAATCGCGGAAAATATCTGGCATTTACAGAAGATAATACGGCACCAGTAGAGCACTTACGAAAGCTGGTGGACGCTGGTCTTAACTATTTCCACATTCTACCTGCAAATGACATCGCCACCATTGATGAAGACCCGACAAAAACTGTTGGTCTGTACGACACTGTTGGCGACTTGTGCCGCTTAAATGCCGATGCAGCTGTGTGCGAGGAAGAAAGCGCCGGAGCGATGCTTATCGATGTTTACAACAGCTATGACCCGTTAGCGGAAGGGGCAAAAGCACAGCAGTTGACTAACGACATGCGCGGCGTAGACGGGTTTAATTGGGGTTACGATCCGCACCATTTCAATACACCGGAAGGCAGCTATGCCTCAAGTGCAGAAGGCGTTGAACGTATTGTAGAAATGCGCTCTATGATCCAGGCTCTGCATGAACTGGGCCTTCGGGTAGCCCTTGACGTGGTGTACAACCACACCAATGCTTCCAGTGTGTTCTCGAAATCTGTGCTCGATAAGGTGGTACCTGGCTATTACCATCGTTACGAGGTAGACACCGGTGCTATCGTTCGGGAAACCTGTTGCGAAGATACCGAACCCCGCAATGTTATGATGGAGAAGTTTATGCAGGACTCACTGATGATGTGGGCGATGCATTACAAGTATGATGCATTTCGTTTTGACATCATGAGTCAGGCGACCCGCGATACCATGGTGCGTTTGCGCGACGCTGTGCAAACTATCGACGCAGACAACTACTTCTACGGCGAAGGCTGGACCAAAATTGACCGTGGCTACGAGCAGGCAAACCAGCTCAATATGGCAGGCACGGAAATTGGTACCTACAACGACCGCATTCGCGAGGCGATTCGTCAGGGGAATATCTTTAGACCAGATTCAGACGCGCTGTTAAGCGATCAGGATCGGGTGAAGATGGGTATGATTGGTACGCTCAAAGATTACATTCTCGAAACGTCAGCGGGTACGGCAGGCGCAACCAGCAACCTGGGTGGTTATGCCGAAGATCCGGCTGACATTATCAACTATGTTTCTAAGCACGATAACCAGACTCTGTGGGATCAGCTAAACTACACTTTGCCCCACGACATTAGCCTCGAAGAGCGGGTGCGGGCACAAAATGTTGCCATGGGCATTAACCTGGTCTCTCAAGGTATTCCCTTCCTGCAAATGGGCGGTGACATGCTGCGTTCCAAGTCCATGGACAGAGATTCCTATGACTCTGGCGATTGGTTCAATTTTGTAGACTTTACATATGAAACCAATAACTGGAATGTGGGTTTGCCTATTGCTGATAAAAATGAAGATCGCTGGGCTGAAATGGGCGAATTCATTTACAGTCCGGATCGGTCAGCGTCTATGTCAGACATCATGTTTGCCTCAGATGTATTTGCCGAACTTCTGTCTATTCGCATGTCGAGCCCATTATTCCGCCTGACAACTGCAGAAGACATCATCGACCGTGTGGGTTTTCACAACATTGGCAGTCGTCAACAAAAAGGGCTCATCGCCATGAGTATTGACGACGGAATCGTGCCAGACAGTGAAGAAAGTCGTGCTGATCTGGATATGATGAATGATGCGCTCATGGTGTTGGTGAACACGGGGTACGAAGAAAAGTCGATTACTGTAAATACCGCTTCTGGCTTTATGCTGCACAGCGTTCAGGCTGCTTCTGTAGATAGTGTGGTGCGCGGTGCCAGCTTTGCTGAAGGTGAAGATGGCAATGGTACTTTCACTGTGCCAGCCATGACCATTGCTGTGTTTGAAAAACCGCAATCCGGCGCCCAGGGTTACGGCTTATCGTCTTATGCAACAGCAGGCGCACCCGATGTGGTGCCTTACGGTGATACGGTAGCCTACTTGCGCGGTGATATGAACGGTTGGAGTACTGATGATGCCTTTATCTACCAGGGAGATGGCGTGTATACCGTGGCTGTTGCGCTAACGGGTGGAACGACATACGGCTTTAAATTCGCCTCGGAAGATTGGTCTACCGTTAACTTTGGTGCCGAAGACGGTGACGATGGTGTAGTGATGGAAGGCGTCGAAAAAGGCTTAGCACGAACCAATAACAACCTCGCGTTTACGCCGACTATTGATGCCACCTATCTGTTTACAGTAGATGCATCAGACAGTGAAGCACCTGTACTCACAGTAGAAAATGAAGAGCCTTACGTAGGGACGTCTATTTATCTGCGCGGCGCCATGAATGGCTGGGGCACAGATGAAATGTTTACCTATCAGGGGGGCCGTGTTTATACCTTTGCCAGAGACATGGAACCCGGTACTTATGAGTTTAAGGTGGCTTCTGAAGATTGGAGTACAGTGAACTTTGGCGCGTTGTCTGGTGACGACAGTGATAGAAACATTACATCTGGTCAAACACTGGGTATAGCGGCCACTAACGATAATCTGGTGCTCACTATCACCGACAGCGATCGCTATGTGTTTGTCTTCGACACGTCAGACATGAACGCCCCTACCATAGGTGTGTTCAAAGAGGCGTATTGGGGCAGCACAGAGGTGTTTGTTCGCGGCGGGATGAACGGTTGGGGTGTGGCTGATAAGTTTACCTACCTTGGTGAAGGCGTGTACACAGCCGATGTTTCCTTAAGCGCCGGCACCGTTGAGTTTAAAGTCGCCTCGGAAGACTGGGCAACGGTGAATTTGGGGAACCCCAACGATGCGGCATCAAACATGGTGATAGTAGGTGAAGAAAAAGTGTTGGGTGGCAGCAATAACAATCTGGTGATGGAAGTACCGACTTCTGGTGAATACCAGTTCACAGTAACAGGGCCAGATGGCAACGCCCCTGTACTTACTGTTACGTTAAAATAACCACACAGGCTTGTGTAAGATATAAACCCAAACCGCGGCATTTGACCGCGGTTTTTTTTGCGCTTAATCCGTTATAAAGTAATACTGCTATTTTGATTGACCATGTTGATAAGGACACATGCTCTATGGATAAACAACGGCGTTCTCTTTTGATGGCAACTGGCGCACTGGGCGCTGCGACAGTGTTACCGGCTTCTGCCAACAGTACACCTTGTGATAGTGGTGCATTACCGGCAGTGGTGCATATGGTGTATTTCTGGTTGCGCAACCCGTTTTCAGAGTCAGACAGAGATAAGCTTATCAGTGGCTTAAGAAGTCTGACTGCCATTCCTGAAATTGCCAGCTTGCACGTTGGCTTGCCTGCATCAACGTTGAAACGAGATGTTATTGATAACAGCTTTCACGTGTCTGAGTTGATGATGTTTCATTCTGTTGCCGATCAGGACACTTATCAAAACCATCCGCTGCACGTAAAGTTTGTCGAGGAGCACGCGCACCTGTGGGACAAGGTAGTGGTGCACGATTCTATTAGTGCGCCATAACACGGGCCACTTAAGGTGGTTGTAGATCGTGCTATGGCATGAAACGCAACGCTGTGGTTATACACTATATAATTGCACCGTGAAAACCCAGTGGCATATAGGTATCTATTTTCGCTTGTGCCACCGGGCCATTGCTTATCGCCATGGCATCAAACACGTTGCAGTAGGTGTGGCCAGAACGAAAATCGAGACAGGTATTAACCAAATAACCCTGTCCCTCTTGTGCGCCTGTTGGCACAAAAAGCGGCTCTTCTGCTAGTGTGTGTTTTCCAAAGCTATAGCTGTCTACGCTACCTGTTTTTGTATCGATCCGAGCTACGGCATTGTATTCTCCGTCAGGCGCGTCGGCATTGGCATGCACACCAAATTGAAAGGTGGTTGGTGTGCCGGTAAAACGCCCATCAAACTGTACAAATTCCATAGGAATGGCAGTGTTTTCCAATCGTGCTGAGGACGCAGCAAGGTCGATATGTATCTGCGCCGCAGTACTTCGGTGGTGTTTCTGCTTACCGTGCTGTGCCAGTGTTTTTACATCATTTAAAATAATATCCGCATTTTCATACCAACAGGCGTTTATGGCTAATGTGTTGCCTTGTTGCCAGGCATTGCCGAAGTGAAACACGAAACCTGCATCGAAAGGGCGGCGAAACACTGGCTTTAATGTGCTCTTGTCAATAACCAGTAACTCGCCCGGTTCATTGCCGTGGAAAGACATACTGTCGATTAACGTTTCTGCCTCAGATTTCGCGATGGGCGGAAAGTAAAAAATAAGGTAATCGTCAGTGACGGCAAAATCATGGACATAACTTTGCGGTGCCTCTACGACGCCGTAGTTAAGTAACAACCCTTTAGCATCCATCTGATAAACAATAATTGCCGACTCACCAAAGAAAGACAGATCACCAAAATTCCAGATGTGGCCAAAGCGGTCAGTATGCGGGTGAGCGGAAAATGGTACTCCGTCTAAGGTTTTATCCAGAGAAACCTGGCCTTGAGTCTCCAGTGTGTTAGCGTCAACTTTGTAAGGCATAGCGGCTTCCCATAACGCCCAAAGCTCGTTGTCGACAGGCAACAAGGCAATATTTGCAGTGTTTACCGCTTCGGCACTTTTAGACAGTTTTGAACCTGTAATGACAGACCCTGCGCCATTGTATAAGAACTTTCCTACGCGGGATTCCTCTTTATACTTTTTGGTTCGTACAAACTTACCGGAATGGGTAACACCCTGTTTATCGAATCCATAGCGGTGAACAAAACCATCACCGTCGAACCAGTGGGTATAGCGCTCGTCATTACGCACCACTAATGCAGGCCCATTGCGGTAAAACTGTTTGCCAATAAGTGCTTCTGGCAAACTGCCTTGCCAGGAAAAGGTGCGTGGTGCAATGTCGTCGTTTAAACCTTCCCACCCCTTCAAAATCGGGTGTTTTGCCAATTGCTGTTGAAAAAAGCTGTTAAATGTTTCGCTCTCACCAGCAAAGGCATTAACGCCAAAGCCAGGTACTAAAGAGCTGCAACCTGCCAGACCTAACGCTTTTACAAAATCTCGTCTTTTCATCGAAATTACTCCATGCTGATGGTGATGACTTGGTTAGAGGCGGTTACATCAAAACGAATATCTTCAAAAGAAGGTGGCCCCATTACTTGCGGATTAATGCTAAAACCATAGGGCTCTGTGGGAATACCCAGCATATTGCTGTTGAGGTCGCGATTGCCGTCTAAATCCTGAAACACCATGATGCCGTAATGGCCTTCTGGTAAATCGGCGAGCACAATTCGGGGAGTGGGGGAGTGTACCGAGACAACTTGACTTTGAATGGCTGCGTGCTGTTTCATGGCCGTGGCAGACGGGTAAACCGCTACATAAAGTTCACCGGATACATCCGTAATGCCAGTAAATTCAACTGTAATGTCAGCGGCATGGGCCGATGCAAGCAAAGCGGTCGAACATGTTAATGCAATCAGTGTGTGTTTCATGGGGCGTCTCCTGTTTGTGATGTTATTTACTGTAGCGGTGCTAACAGTTACAAACAGGTGCCAAAAGTCATGCTTTGTGAAAACGTGACTTTTGGCACCTGAGACGCTTCTTTGCTTTGCGTATTCTACAGGCACGACGTTAAGGGAAATACAAAATGGGTAAAGCCGATAGAAATACCACGTTAATCATTGCAGGAGTGCTCGGGTGGTTTTCTGTGATGATGATCACCAGGGTTAAAGCACAGTTTGCGCTGGCGGAGACGTTGTACTACGTCGGGTTTGGATTGTTCCTGCTAGGCTTTATCGCCATTAACTTTATTCCGGCTGCGCTGCACGACAAACGTATCAGTGGGCTATGCCTGGTTGTGCAAATACTGGGGTTTGGTGCCGTATTTGTCTGCTGTCAGTCTACCGATGCGTTGATTTTGTTAGTGATTTTTGCGGGTCAACTGCCTTTTTTTCTCAATCAGCGCCAAGCCGTTATTCTGTTGCTGATGATAAATGCATTGTGCTTTTTGCTGTATTATCTTATGTGGAACAAAGGGTTAAACCCGTCCCTCATTGCCATCGGTTTGAATCTCGCTTTTCAAAGTTTCTCGCTGGCAGTGGCCCATATCGCCGTGCAGGAGAAGGCATCGAGGGTAGCGCTGGAACAAGTTAATGCGGAACTTATGTCTACCAGGGCCTTGTTAGAACAAACATCCAGACAGGCAGAAAGAGAAAAGTTAAGCCGGGATTTACATGATATTTGTGGCCATCAACTCACCGCGCTATTACTCAACCTTGAGTTTTTAAGTAAAACCGTGGCCGAGCCTCAGCAAAAAAGCGTGAATGAAACCAAACAAATCGCAAAAGATTTGCTGAGCCAAATAAGAGACGTTGTCCGTCAAAACAAGCAGTCGACCCAGTTAGATCTCAATGCTGCAATCGATAGCTTGTTTGCTAACTTGCCCCTGGTAAAAGCCGAATTCACCCAGCGTTTATCTGCACCGTTACTGTCTGGGCATCACGCCGAGGTGCTGCTGCGTATTTGTCAGGAGGCGGTAAGTAATGCGCTGCGCTACGGCAAAGACAAGCACGTCATCATTGCCCTTTATCAGCACGCCAATGTTATTGAGATGACCGTTGAGAATGGGTTTGCAAAAATCCTGCAACCACGCAAGGGAATGGGTCTTCGCAATATGCAGCAGCGAGCAGCAGAATTAGATGGAAATATTACCGTAAACAGTGAAAATAATCGCTGGCGGCTAACCGTTCAGATCCCTTATAAGGAGCAAGATTATGATTAACGTGGCCATTGCCGATGATCAGGCATTGGTGCGACAGGGCATTGGCAGTTTGTTGTCGCTATTTGACGATATCAACGTGAAATGGCAAGCAGTGAATGGCGATGACGCTTTGGCGAAACTGGCTGAAACGCCGGTGGATGTGTTGCTTATGGACATCCGCATGCCCGTAAAAAGTGGCATAGAAGCGCTGCATGCACTAAACAGGCAGGATGGCGACGCCGGTTCAGATACAAAGGTGATCATACTCACAACCTTCGATGACCCACAATTATTTACTCAAGCCATGCATGCTGGCGCTAACGGCTTTTTATTAAAAGACGTGGATGCCGATAAGCTTCACGATGCCATTACCATCGTGCATGAAGGTGGAATGTTGGCAGAACCTGTGTTGCTTGATCAGCTTAGCCATGAGCTGCTTTCTACGTTCGCTGACCCGAATATCGAGCCATTGAGTGAAAGAGAGCTGGATATTTTAAAGTTAATTGCTGGCGGTTATTCCAATAAGGAAATAGCAGACACTGTGTTTTTAGCTCAGGGCACCGTGAAAAATCACGTGTCTAATATCCTGGCAAAACTCAAAACCCGTGATCGCACCCGCGCAGTTTTGAAGGCGTTAAGTGCAAAGTTGTTATAATCAGGCGGTATCCCGAACACTAAATTTTTAACCAAACCCTCTTACTAATACTGCCTGTTTCCGTTAACGTTAACGGTGACTAAACTAAGGAAAATAATAACAATGAAACGATTTTTTAAATGGGTTGGAGCGGGGCTACTGATAGTAGTGTTAGTTGGCGGAAGTTTTGCTGCTCATGAATGGCATGCCGATAAACCATTTTACTTTAATAATTTATTAAATAGAGAGCTGGTAAAAGTAGCCTTCGATAGCCCTGAAATGCTTACCTCGCTGGG
Organism: Alteromonas sp. AWQ4_252; assembly: GCF_056158205.1. Classification (NCBI taxonomy): domain Bacteria; kingdom Pseudomonadati; phylum Pseudomonadota; class Gammaproteobacteria; order Alteromonadales; family Alteromonadaceae; genus Alteromonas; species Alteromonas sp. AWQ4_252. The sequence goes on from NZ_JBSWSV010000001.1 coordinate 2,004,483, forward strand.
CTTTTTAGAATCTGTAGGGATCAAAGGGCATAACGGGAAGCTCGACGATGCAAGTGTAGAAAAAGGTGATGCTCTTTTTGAACAGGCCCGTCAAGTTCGCGAATTGGTTGGTGCTTACGACAATGAAGATCTCAACAGAGAAGAGCAACTTTCAAAAAAAATCACCCTGTACCTGCTAGATTATCTAATCAGTAATGCACCTTTTCGTTATCACACTTACCCGGTGAACCAGCTGTTTGGCGTTCAAAACGGATTTCCTAGCTTTATGGAAGGTCAGCATCAAATAAATGATGCTACCGATGTTGAAAACTATTTAAGCCGTTTGCGCGCTGTTGATGAAAAGTTTGCGCAAGTATTAGAAGGGCTGAAGCTACGAGAAGAAAAAGGCATCATTCCTCCCCGTTTTGTAATAGACCGCGTGCTGGATGAAATGCAAGGGTTTGTCTCATCGCCACTGGAAGAAAATATTCTTTATAGCTCATTAAAAGAAAAAATGAGTAAAGCAGAGGATATTTCAGCAGAACAACAGGATGCGTATTTAAATGAAGCGCAAGCAGTGATAAATGACGACGTAGATCGTGCCTATCAACTGTTCATTGACTACTTCACAACTCTTCAGGCTAAAGCAGGAAGCGATCACGGGTATTGGCACTTGCCGGATGGGGATAAGGTATATGCCAACGCACTGCGTTTTTTCACTACCACTGATATGACTGCTGATGAAATTCACAACCTGGGTTTGAAAGAAGTAGCAAGAATTCAGGGTGAAATGCTGACTATACTCTCCAATGAAGGCTACGATGTATCACAAGGCTTTTTTAGTGCCATAGACGCGTTGGCTGCTGATCCATCACATTATTATGAAGACAGCGACGCTGGGCGTGAGCAAATTCTTGAAGACTATCAAAAAATACTGGATGAAATCGACGCGGGTATAAGCGAAGCATTTGGAATTCGTCCTGAAGCGGGAATGGAAGTCGTGCGTATTCCAGAGTTTAAGGAAAAAACTGCGCCAGGTGCTTACTATCAGCAGCCCGCAATAGATGGCTCACGTCCTGGCCGCTTTTATGCCAACCTGTATGACATCAAGGCAACGCCTAAATACGGTATGCGCACCCTGGCGTATCACGAAGGTATTCCTGGCCATCATTTTCAGATTGCCATCGCCATGGAATTAGAAGGCATTCCTTTGATTCGTAAAATGTCACCTTTCACTGCTTACACTGAAGGCTGGGCACTGTATACCGAGTATTTAGCGTGGGAAATGGGCTTTCAGGATAACCCCCTGGACAACCTTGGAAGATTACAAGCAGAGCTGTTTAGAGCCGTGCGTCTGGTAGTCGATACTGGTATTCACGATAAACGCTGGACCCGAGAAGAAGCCATTGAATACATGGTTAATAACACAGGTATGGCACTCAGCGATGTTACAGCGGAAATTGAGCGGTATATTGTTATGCCTGGGCAAGCGACGTCGTACAAAGTAGGGATGATGAAAATACTCGCCCTTCGTGAGAAAGCTAAATCTGAGCTCGGTGACAAGTTTGATTTGCGGGACTTCCACGATGTTGTACTTAAAAACGGCGCAGTACCGCTAGCCATTCTGGAAGAATTAGTGGATGAATACATTGCTGAAAAAAGTGCAGAACGTTAGGGGAGAATAGCGTTTAATTGGCTTTTTCAAAATCAGGGGGCGTTGTTAAAGCGCTTCCTCATTTTGCTAAAGCAAAAAGCCAAAACAGTTAGCAAGCTTGAGTAAGTGACAGCGAGTTGTTGTGTGATTTTATCGAAAAGAGTAAATGCGTATTAGTGAAGTAGAAATTATTAAGCAAGAACTGCTCAAAGTTTAGCAAAGCGGGAATTCGAGTTGCGCCATCCAACGAGATTTTGACTTTGGTGCATAAGTTACAAAGTATGCGAGAGCTTGAGCATGCAATATGAATATGGTGAGGCAAAAACTTCCTCAAATCTCATTTCGAATTTCAGTACCACAGTTCAGCTCACTTACTTATATTGACGACAACTCATTTCATATTTTCTTAAAACCACCTACTAGGTAGACGTACAACCAGGCTCAAATACAGCTGCCATTATACCTAGCCTACAGCGTTAATGTTTCTTTTAATCAAGCCTACCCACGCATGCAAGTTGTATAACTTCTTTAGGTACTATTTTTGCGCGGTTTTAAAGTTAGTTATGAAATACTTGTATAAGATAAAAGACAAGCCCTGCATGGTGCAGGGAACATTGTAAAAAGCACGGCGTTTAATTAAAAGAAATAAGGGCTAAGCGCAAGAATTTAACTAAAAAGCGCTATTCAAAAGCAGAACTCATGCGCTCAGCCAATCCCAAATTTTAAAAAGAGCAGTGGATTACCACTTGTAGGTGAATTCTACAAATCCGTTTCTTGGATTTCCGGGGAAGTGGCCCGTGCGCTCAATAAAGCCTGATTCTGCATACTCTTTATCAAAGAGGTTATCTATTCTAAACAGTACATTGTAGTTGTCTACTTCCCAAGTTATTGACGCATCGGCAATGAAATAGGACTTCACATTTTGTCCCGACAGACTCAGTTGGTCGTCAACATAGTTTCCACCAAAGGCAAAAGCGAGATCCCACTCAGGTATTTGGTAACGCGTCCAGAAACCAAATTGATTCTGAGGCGCATTAGCGAAGCGGTCGCCTACACTGTTACTAATACCGCCACCGCCATTATCTGCAGTGATTCGTGCGTCGTTGTAGCCATAAGCTACGCTCAAGATCCAATTTGGCGTTATGTCAGTGATTACCTCAACTTCAAATCCGTCACTGGTTACCTCACCCACGGGCGCGACATTATCGATGCCGTCGCCTTCAGGGTCTTCGCCGGTTGACTGAAGGATATTTTCTCGGGTTATTTGGTAAACGGCTAATCGTAGCAAGGTAGTTTCATCGAACAGTTCTGCATTCATACCACCCTCGATGATATCTCCTGTGGTCGGCTCAAACGGACCGCCAGCTTCATCTTGCTGATTACTCACCGACTGAGGTTCGTAAGAATCGGCCCATTGACCATAAAGCGAAATATTAGAGTTAATCTTATAAATACCGCCAATTCGAAAACTTACATTCGAATCGTCGAAAACAGCACTAGGCGTTTCATCTTCAAACTGGTCGTAGCGCAAACCTGCAACAAAGGTAAACTGCTCCCAAGCGAGTTCATTAAGTACATAGGCACCGTTTCGCGTTTGCTCTGTTATGCTTAGCGGCCTGAATTGCACGTTATAGTTTTCAGGCTGCGTCACACCGTAGTTAGGGTTAGTAAGCGTTAGTGGAATGATGTCTGAGTCAAGCGATGTCCCGCTTAGATAGCGAAGAACAAAATCCTGCTCTAAAGCAGTGCCACCTAAAAGCGCATCCTCTTTTCCTTTGTAAAGGTCAACGCCGTACGCCGTTCTATGGTCTGCACCCAACCACTCGCCTGAATACACAAAGTTAGCGCCAAAGCTAAGCTGCTCTTGCTCGCGTAATTGATCCCTGAACTCTCGACCAACAAGGTCTATATTCCCATCTCCATCACTATCAATAAGTGCTCGTGGTTCATGGTAGTTCTGCTCTTGTTCATTGTCTATATAGCGCAAACGTGTATCGTAGCTGATTGAATCGCTGAGCTGTCCCTCTAGAGAAAGCTGGACAGAGTCGGAGCGCAAATTTAGAAAATCACTGGCTTCGTTATGATTCCAATCTATATCTGTGAGAAAGTTACCACTGTCGTCAACGGGCACGCCGCGCAGTCGATTAGCGCCCAAATCTTGTGAATAATGGGTGTACTGAAGCGTTAGTAGGTGGCCTTGAAGGTCGTATGTGTAGCCAGAGTCGAAGATAAATACTTCACTATCACTGTTGTCGCGATAGGTATCTTGTTGCTCATAAAAAACACCAGCACGAGCATTTTGATTGTTATCAATCGCTCCATTTATTTCTGCTGAGCCACCAAAGCGAGAATGTGAGCCCGCGATAACCCTTGCGTTGGCGTCGAAATCTGACGTTGGCTTTTTAGTGACATAGTTAAATAAGCCACCTGGTGCACCTGGCCCATAGAGCATTCCGGCAGGGCCTTTTAAAAAGTCGACCCGCTCAATATTAAATAGTTGAGGTACGTTAAAGCCTACATAAGGGTCTCCGCGTAAGCCATCGAAGAAGATTTCCTCTTGTCTGAAACCCCTCGCGGTTACACCGGCATAGCTAAACTGGCTAACTCCTGCAATATTGCGATAAATATCTTTTGCATTGCGCGCACCCTGATCGCGTATCAAGCTTTCATTGATCGTAGTGATTTGTTGGGTTGAATTAAGTGGGTCAACACTTAATTTACCTGTAGATGAGTTACCATTGCGATATAGATTGATCGCTCTGCTAGTCACTACCACACGCTCAATTTGGTCGGATTTTGCGGGTGATATTTCACGTGTATCCGAAGAGTTCTCAATGTCTTGTGATAAAGCAGGGGAGGTCAACGAAGCAGCTATTAACGCGGCTAAATATTTCATTGCAAAAAAATCCAAGTGTTGTGTAATAAAAGAAAAGTGATGAGAGTTAGAATGTTAAGATAAATGATAACAGTTTTTATTATCATTTATCTATAGCTGTGTGTCATTTGTCGTGTTGTAATCAATATCCGTAAGCGAGATTTATGATGTGTAGAAACTTGGATTAATAAGTGTCAATTCGCGTCGTAGTAAATTAGACCAATGTAGACGGAAACTTCATTATTTTAGCGTATGGTTATAAAGTAGGTTTGATTTACGACTCAGCAATGTAGAGTCAGTTTATCTAAGGAAGATGCGAATAAGTCCCCGATGTGAGATCATAGCTGCATAGTAAATCACAGCCATTACCGCCCATAAGCCAACAGTTAACTTTTGCCGATAGTGAGTGTTCCAGTAAGCGCCATCAAACTCGTAAAGAGATATTCTTATCCAGAATGGATAACCTGCTGCCGTGGTCTCAACTGCTGGAAGTGATTGAACCCTTTTATCCTAAAGCAGGCAATGGCAGACGTCCGTATGAGCTTGAGACTATGTTTCGCATTCACTGTATGCAGCAATGGTTCAGCCTTGGTGATGAAGCGATGGAAGATGCGTTATATGAAATTGCTTCGATGCGTCAGTTTGCGCAACTGTCATTGGGTAAAGCCATTCCAGATCGCACTACCATTATGAACTTCCGGCACTTGCTGGAAAAGCACAAGCTGACTCGCAAATTATTCAAAACGGTCAACCAATGGCTGACAGACAGCGGTGTGATGATGACGCAGGGTACACTGGTGGATGCGACGATTATTGAAGCGCCCAGCTCCACTAAAAACAAAAAGAGTGAACGTGACCCGGAGATGCATCAGACTAAGAAAGGCAATGAATGGCACTTCGGTATGAAAGCCCATATTGGTGTGGATGCCAAGAGTGGCATCACCCATACGTTGGTGACCACCGCAGCCAACGAGCATGACCTGAACCAGTTACACAACCTGTTGCACGGCTAAGAAGAATTCGCTTCCGGCGATGCCGGTTATCAAGGCGCAGAGAAACGGGGAGAGTTGCAAGATACAAATGTGGAATGGCAGGTTGCCGAACGCCTCGGAAAAGTCCGGGCACTGAAAAAGCATCCTCGCAAAAACAAAACGGCCATCAACATCGAATACTTTAAAGCCAGCATCCGGGCGAAAGTGGAGCATCCGTTTCGGATCATCAAATGTCAGTGTGGCTTTATCAAAACACGATACAAAGGACTGATGAAAAATGACTCGCAGTTAGCCATTCTATTCACCTTGGCAAACCTGTTTAAAGTAGACCTGATGTTACGACGACAGCCAAGATCTGTCTAAAATCCGGGAATAACCCGCAATAAGCCCGAAATCAGGCCTTAAAAGGTAGTATATTGGCCTAAATTGAGAATTTGGCGTTCAAAAATTAGACGGCGAACGCGAAGGCGGGTTCAAGAACTAAATTGCAGGGCTTATTCGCAGTTTCCCTAGTCCAATCTTTCATACTCAACACCTGAAATGAGCTTTTAGGGTTTAAAAAGCTCTTTAGAAAATAGTATTCATTCGTTTCCTATTGCTTAGAACGATGAATATCACAGTATTTACTCGGTGAAGAAATGATTTACCTGAATGTTGACAAATATCAAGCAAAACAATATCTAATCATATAGCAACAAGCTTTTCTGATTAGAAGTGAAGCTCAGTAAAGGTAAGAGATTAATTATATCAAGCATATAGAGATGTTTACCGCTATACTAAAAGTAGCACAGAGGTAGCACAGGGTAATTTCTGTTAGTAGGTATTTACTTGGAAAGTTTATAAAAGTGGTGGCCCCACCCTGACTCGAACAGGGGACCTAACGATTATGAGTCGTGTGCTCTAACCAACTGAGCTATAGGGCCATTTGTAGTACTTTTAAAGCGTTACTGTGAAATGCATGGGTGAACCTGCGAAGTAACGCGCCGCATTATATGCATAGCTCACGTGTTTGTCATTACCTAATTAATCTTTCAGTTTTCAAACGCATATAAATTAACCATTTTTGAGCATGTAGGTCTGCCTTTCGCTAGCATACTCGCTACCTTTGTTTTCGCTGCTTCGCTAATCCAAATCACAACATTTACGTAATACATACAAACAGCTAATCAAATCTGCACTATGTCTTCAGCCGTACTTATTTATCCCCATCAGTTATTTGCTACTCATCCCGCATTTGACGAGCAGCGATCCGTTTATCTTATTGAAGAATCGTTAATACTGACATTCAACCCCATTCACCGGGCAAAGTTGGTGTTGCATAAACTCACCATGGATGCCTACCAAGCTCGTCTTGAAAAAGAAGGTATGAAGGTGACACGGCTGTCGATAGGCGAATATCCAACTACAGACGCTGTGTTTGAGCGGCTAAAAAACGATGGCATTGAAGATATCCACGTAGCTGATACCACCGATAACTATTTAGAAAAGGCGCTGGTAGATGCCCAATTGAATAGGGTTTGGTACGACAGCCCGTACTTTATTTTGAAAAAAGACACCGCGATTAGCCGGTTCAACGACAGTAAAAAGTTTATGGCAACTTTTTATAAAGGGTTGCGTAGCGATTTGAATATATTGATGGATAACAGAGAGCCCAGAGGAGGGAAGTGGTCGTTTGACGAAGACAATCGCAAAAAGATCCCTAAGTCTGAAGTGCTGCCCGAAGACGTGGCAAGATTTGGTAATCAGGCCGTCTCAGATGCGGTGCAGTGGGTAGAGGAGGTTGAGGCAGAAAAGTATGGAGAGGCGTGTTGTTGGCTACCCTATACCCATGACGGAGCAACGGCCTATCTCAAGCAGTTTTTTGAAGAGCGATTTGAAAAATTTGGCCCCTATGAAGATGCGATAACGAGCCGCGGAGTGCGGTTGTGGCACAGCGCGATTTCTCCTTTAATGAATATTGGTTTACTGACGCCAAAGCAGGTATTGGGTGCAGCCCTCGACTTTGCCGATGAACACGGTATAGCGTTAAATTCCTTAGAAGGGTTTGTACGCCAGATCCTGGGGTGGCGGGAATTTATCCGGGCTAGCTACGAGGTCGACGGCAGCGAGATGCGAAATAAAAACCACTGGCAGCATAAACGGGCGTTGCATGACACATTCTGGCAGGGTGAGACCGGTTTACCCCCGGTGGATCATGCCGTATCAACGGCGCTGGCGTGGGGGTATAACCATCATATCGACCGTTTAATGGTACTGGGCAATGTGATGCTGTTGAGTGAAACCCGTCCTCATGATGTGTACAACTGGTTCATGGGCATGTATTTGGATGCATATGACTGGGTAATGGTGCCTAATGTTTACGGTATGAGTCAGTTTGCTGATGGCGGAAGTTTTGCAACCAAACCCTATATTAGCGGTGCGAACTACATCAAAAAAATGTCAGACTTCAAAGGAGGAGATTGGGAGAAAACCTGGACAGGGTTATATTGGCATTTTATAGATAAACACATCGATGCATTTAAGCGTAATCATCGGTTATCCATGATGCCGAGATTGCTTGAAAAGATGAAACCCGAAACAAAAGAGGCCCATCTAAACGCGGCGCGAGCTTTCCTGTCTGGTGAATAATGGCTAAGCACAGAAGTCTGTTTTTACTACACACAGCATGCCGCATGTTTCCATCTGTTAGTCTCTTGTACGCTTGACCTTTCTTGTTTGTATACCTCACTATGCAGGTGTGCGGGTAAATGTGTATTTTTGATAGCCCGCAAACTAAGCAGTTATTTGTTTTCTACTTCACAGGTTTTCGTTGTTATGTTTTTTAGATGGGTTGGCGTTTGTATATTGTGTGTGGTTTGCTCCGGCTGTGAGTATTTCACTGGCAAACCAACTGCACCTGGAGATATTCCCGTCACGTTTACCGATTTGTCGTCAGGTGAAAAGTGTGGCTTTGATGTAACCATTGATAAAGCACTTTGGAAGGTCAATTACCTGGCCATGTACCTCAGCAAACCCGAGATTAAAGTGGACGGCCGCTGGGTTCGCCTGAGTTTTGTCGAAAACCAATGGCAATCTAAAGACGTTGCACTCTTACAGTTTCACCATGGGTGTGATAGCAAGCTCAACAACACCCACATTCGCCTGGACGCGAACGAGGCATTACTGAAGCGTGCGACAGAGCTTCGATTAACCATGGGGCTTGATTTTGATAGTAATCACACGCAACAAGCTGAACAGCTATCGCCGCTTAATAAACCTGCGATGTTTCAGTCTACCCGTGAGGGTCACAACTTTTTTCGCGTAGAGTTACAGAACAATCTTGAACCTTCCGCTATCTGGTCTTTCCTGCTTGCCAGTGGTGGCTGCAATGGTGATACCAACACATCTAAGCCGACTGTATGCAGTCAGCCGAACCGGGTAACGGTAAGTTTACCGATGGCCCAGAATGTCTCTGAATTAACGTTGTTGGCAAGTTTGCAACAGATTTTATTCAGGGTGAATTTGAAGGCCGTGGCAGAATGTAACATGGCTAAGTCACACCACAGCAGCTGTGAGAAGGTTATAAAAAATCTCACCGGTCGACAATGGTTACGCTGGGATGCTCCGGAAAAGGTATACCTGAAATCGTAACCGTATCAACGTAACTAAATGAAAAAGCGCTATTTGCCCTTTTGGTATAGTGCACAATTTTAGATTCTTTGCTATCTTTCCTACATTAAAGTTCAGGCAGCCAGCGCGGAGAATAAAATGACTGAAAAGCCCTTTCTGGTAAGCGGCCGCAATACGATTATTCACAAAGTCAGAAAATGGGACTTGCTTCTTATCAACGGTGATGACAATCCCCCTGTACTTGTGACGTATAAAGGCATAAAGCGTTACGAAGGTAAAATTCCCGATAACAAACGGGAAGCTAAAATGATGGATATGGAATTGGTGGATATTACTACCGGTGATGTTTTCGGTGACGAGAAAACACTGGTGTTTATACAAACCCTTAACGGCAAAGAATACAAAGTAGATTACAGTAAAGCCGATAGTTCCATGTTTATTAAAGTGCATCAGGATAGTGCATTTTAACGTTTCTGTTTTATAGTGGCTTCCTCGTCTTCGGTTAGCCACTGTCCCCATCTGGTTCCACGAACGGAATTAAAACGTCTAATATCTTTGTCCTTTCCTTTGAGTTGCACATAGTGCGATTTGAATATGGAAAAGCGACAGAGGTCGATGGGCGTGGTTTCTGCAGCATTCACGTCTCGAACCACACCAGTTTGATTATACAATTCTGCAATGAGTTCTGAGCAAAACCATTGTCGATCGCAGGTTTTATTCCGCGTTAAACGCCAAAGAAACGGAAGGTTGTCGCAAAAATCAACAGCGGAACCAAAAAGCTGCCAAATGTCGTATTTTTTTCCGCTTTCAGACTTTATAAATTCATCGACTATAGCCATCGACGACGCAAATTGTTGTTGTGCGTGATCACTTAGGGGCAGCCACCACACATCACCGGGATACCGTTCAATGCGCGCTTTCAAGCTGTTTACCATTACCCCTTTTTTGTTTTCTTTTACCGTTGCTTCTAATAAGGCGTGATGAGAAAGGTGACCTTGTTTGCAATATTGCGGCGCTGTTACAGAGGCGACATGCGTCACATTTGACCAGGTCGTTAGTTTTGCCCAACGGGAAAAAAGACTATAACCACCAAAAGCGATGAGGTCTCCTGGTCTTATTTTTGTCATCACTTCGTTGTAGCTTGCTCGGGTTCTCATTGTTTTCCTGTTGATGATGAGTTGTTACAGAATGTTAAACAATGTCGATAACTAACCGTTACAGCGGGCAAGTTGTCAGCGGATTTAAGCCGTTTATCGCAAAATCTCAAAAGATGGTAATTCAACGAGAATACACAAACCTTTTAATCACTTTTCTCTACTTTATGAGTGTCCCTGGTGACGTTTTCGTTGTCAGGTTTCACCCAATAAGGAGATTTGCCATGACCACTTCCATTGCCGAAAAAAATGCCACTCGTTCTGTACGCCGTTTACCTGTCTTAATTGCCGGGTCACTAATGGCTGTTTTATTTTCAGCCTCAGCTGCTGCAGCGTCTTACCCAATTCACAAAACTGATGATCTTGTGAAGATTTGCGAAGCTATCCGCGATGATAACACCACTAAATTGCGTTTTGCCATACGCGACAGCAAAATCCGCGTAAAAGCGTTGCAAGAAGGGTTGCGCTGTAATGGCGAAGATATGCTGACGTTTGCCGACCGTCATGATGCTGCAAAATCAGGAGATCTGATTGCGCGCCGTCTGGGAATGACCGATCGCACAATGACGGCACGCAGATAAACACTGTGCGCGCAATGCCAGTAACGTCTACATCCTGTGAGATGGCGTACAATCTGGATGTAAAGCCAGAAGCTGTTTCAGTAATTCTTTGGGTTGGCTCAGTCTCCCTTCGGAACTGCCTGACTGAAGCGTTATTAGCGTCGCCACTGGTTCAGCGCGTTTGCCCGGTTAACGATAACGACCAATGTCTGGCAATGCAGTCGTCAGATGGCAGCGTGATTACCATCTGTTGCTTTGACCACTTTCAGCGAGCTACCTGGCAGCCCAACTCTGTTTTGGTGGTAGGTGAAACTAATGCCCAGGCGTTACATGCTTTTTCTGCGCGGGCGGCAGGCTTTATTCATTATCCTGTCTCCCTGGATAAATTGAATGCTTGTCTTGCCCGCCGTTTGCACGAGCTTCACCAATGCCGTCAACGACAGTTGTACGACAATGTATGTCGAGGTTTATCATTGCAATCTGGCATATCAAGAGCTGCATTGATGGCGCGATTAAACCGCATTAATAAGGGGTTTAATGCGTGCGGAAAATTGGCGCTGCGTTCGGCTAGCGAGTGGCTCTACATAGATCAAAAAGATGTGCGTTGGATAGACGCTGCCGGAGACTATCTGGTTGTTCATTGCTATGATGAAAATCACGTGGTCAGATGTACGCTTTGCGATATGCAGCGAAAGTTAGGCCCCCGCTTTATTCGTATTAGTCGTTCTACAATCGTCAATTGCGATGCTATTCAAAGTGCCGAAAAACCCGCACAACGGGTGGTGTATTTGATTTTACAAAACGGCGTTCGGTTAAAAGTAAGTCGTCGGTATTTGATGGATCCAAAACAACTGGACAGATGGCTGTAAGACCAACGTCGGTTTGACGTGATTGAGTACTCAGATACACTGTTGTTTTCAAATCTTCCATGTGTGTTTTATGCCGTCTTTGACTCAACGATGTTTAGGGTTTGTCCTTATTTTTTTGTTCTATTTTATCGGTGAAATCGCTGTTAGGGTGTTGTCGTTACCTCTGCCTGGCACACTGATGGGATTATTGTTACTACTGGCATTTCAGTTTTTTCAGTCACGTCCTTCTCCGATACTCCACGCAGGTGGTGCGCCACTGCTAAAGTACATGTCTGTACTGTTTGTACCTGCAGTTCTTGGGGTAGCCATATACTGGCAACACATCGAGGAAAATCTCGCTGCAGTTTCCCTTGCCATCGTTGGAACGACAATAGTTAGCTTAGGCATTGCCGCCTTGCTGGCACAGCGTTTGTTAGGCAGTGCGTTACAGGCAGGTGAAAAATGACGCTGAAGGAAGCGTTTGCTGACTGGTGGCTTACCACGGCTGAATTATTATCAGGGTCGGCATCACTGGATGGAGCAATCTGGATATGCGTGACATTGGTGGCATTCGCATTGTCCATTGCAATTCAAAAGATCACGGCAGGCAACACCCTGGCTAACCCGGTTTTAGTAACGGCAGTACTCGTAGGTCTGTGCCTTATCGTGACAGGCCAGAACGTAGCCCTTTATCAGCAACGCGTTGGCATCATTCATTGGCTTCTCGGCCCAGCCACAGTGGCGTTAGCCTTACCCATGTACACTCAGTGGCGGAAAATAAGAGAGTTAGGATGGCATTTGGTGTTGGCTGTACTACTTGCTGGGATCATTGCACCCGTTACTGCCTGGGGAGTGCTTTATGTTCTTGAGGCTCCCACTGCCTTACAAATGACTATGTTAGCTAAATCTATTACCACGCCTTTGGCCATGGAAGCCGCTGCAAAGATTCAGGGCATTCCCCCTTTGGCTGCGGTTTTTGTTATCACTACTGGTATTGTTGGGGCGGTAGTTGCCCCTACCGTTTATGCTGTTTTACATATTACTTTGCCGCAGGCGCAAGGCGTTGCACTTGGCGCAGTGTGTCATGCTGTGGGCACGGCTAAAGCCTTGCAAATGGGGGAGCAGGTTGGCGCATTAGCAACACTAGGACTGTGCCTAAACGGAATAATAACGGCGCTCTTATTGCCTTTGCTGTTTGCATAGATCAAATTATTGCTAAAAGCACGGCCTAATCCCTCACTTTACACCAATGACGAATGGAAAAATGAGCTATACATGCTACAAATGTAGTAGGGATTTTATTTAAGGTTTTGGTTTTATGGTGTCAGTGTTAGTGTGCGATGACTCGCTGGTTGCAAGGAAACAAGTGGCCAAATGTCTGCCTCCTGATTGGGACGTGGCAATACACTTCGCCAAAAATGGTGAGGAAGCCGTTGCTGCGTTAAAACAAGGTAAAGGACAGTTACTATTACTGGATTTAAACATGCCGGTAATGGACGGTTACCAAACGCTTCAGGCGATAAAAGACAATAACCTCAGCACTAACGTTGTGGTGATTTCCGGGGATATTCAGCCCGAAGCCCATGACCGCGTGACCCGTTTGGGAGCACTGGAGTTTATTCGCAAACCCGTTGACCCAGTGACACTGGAAGAGGTGCTGGTAAAGCACAACCTGTTGTCAGGGCCCGAAGAGGTGGAAGGTGCTGCAGAGTTAGACCCGGATATTCGCGACTGTTACCAGGAGATCACGAATATCGCTATGGGCAGGGCAGGGGATCACCTGGCCAGAACAATGAACGTATTTGTCCACCTTCCTATTCCCAACGTAAACCTAATTGAAGCATCAGAAATGCATATGATGCTTTCTGACATTGAAAGTCAGGAACAGGTTACCGCTATTTGCCAAGGCTTTATTGGTTCTGGTATTCGCGGTGAAGTTATGTGTATTCTCAGCGATTCCAGTTTCGAAGATGTAGCCAAAATTCTCAATGTGACAGAAGACGTTGACGATCAGCTTCAGTTAGAACTACTGATGGATGCAGCCAGTATTTTAATTGGTACCTGTTTAACCGGGTTAGCTCAGCAGATGGACGTCACCTTTGCCCAGGGCCAGCCTATTGTGCTGGGGCAACATCGGGCCATTACGGAAATTATTCAAACCAGTAAGATGAAGTGGAAGCGCACACTGGCAATAGAATTGAGCTATGGCTTGGAGGGCTATAACGTCCGGTGTGATCTAATTATTTTGTTTACAGAGGATTCCATGCAAACGATGAATGCAAAACTGGCCCATTTACTGGAGGATATTTGATGAACGACAGTGAATTGGAGGAGATGCAATCGTTCCACTGGATGATGGATATGCTGCAAAGTGTGGATGTAGGCATAGTTGTGCTCGACAGAACATTCAAGATCAAAATGTGGAATGGCTTCATGGAATCTCACAGTGGCCTTTTGCCAAGCCACGTGCGTGATAAAACACTGTTCAGCATTTTTCCTCATATCAACGAAGCCTGGTTTGCACAAAAAGCCAAACCGGTTTTTGAGCTGAAAACCCGCGCTTTTATGACGTGGGAACAGCGGCCACATTTGTTCAAGTTTCACAACTACCGGCCGATTACAGGAAATGAGCCGTATATGTACCAGAATATCACCCTGGCTCCACTTGCATCGGCAACAGGCAAAACGGACTACATCAGCCTGATGGTCTACGATATGACAGATATTGCTTCAGGTAAAAAGCAGTTGGAAGCCATGCAGGTGAGCAGTGAAGAAAGTCAGTCACAAGCGGGGAAATGAATCTGGGACATAGTGGCATGAGTCTTTTTTCATAAAGGTGACTGATTGTGATGCGCCAGATGTTTATATTTCGATACCCAACAACACTACTAACACTCTGCTTAGCAGTATCTTTTCTTACCGCCTGTGGTGGCGGTGGTGATAGTGGCACAAGTGAGAGCTCGGATGCCATTTTTGTCAATGCCGGTGCTGACATTCAAACCCTCGAAGAAACCGATGTGGCTATTACCGGGCAAGCAAGTGGACAAGCTGATACCGTAGTGTGGCAGTGGTCGTCATCGCCACAAGCCACCATTACCCACGCTGATACCTCTTTGGCTGATGCCACCTTTACAGCTCCCACCGTTACTACAGACACTACTTTTGTGCTTACCTTAACGGGAACAAATGCTTCTGGAAACAGTGATACAGATACAGTAAATGTGGTCGTAAAGCCGGTAAATGCGTCACCTGAAGCAATAATTACCTTCGAACAAGAATCTGGTCAGCCTGAGAATACCTTCTCTGCCGGTAGCACACTGACATTGTCTGGAAGTAGTAGTAGCGATGCAGATGCCACTGATACTGAAAACCCCATTAGTGAGTGGGAGTGGCAACAAACCTCCGGTGATAGCGTATTAAACAATGTGGTGACTAATGCGGCGAGTCTTTCCATCGTGATGCCTATAGAGGCCGACGGCCAGTCTATCATACTGTCTTTGACGGTTACTGATGAAGAAGGTGCAACAGATACGGAAACGGTAACTCTGTTTGCGTTATCGGAAAGTGAAACTGAACCAACCGTGGAAGCAGGCGTCAATCAGGCGGTGTTTAGTGGTGAACGTATTGTATTAAATGGTACCGCCAACACAACGGTAAACGCTGGCTTACCACTAAATGTGATGTGGGATGGCACCGCCGTTACGGCAGACTCCATTGCAAATGATTCTGATCTCTCAACATACGCCGTAGCCCCCTTAGTATCGGAGGAAACAACGGTGACTTATACGCTGGAGGTCACTGACAGTTTCGGTCATTTAGTTTCAGACACCATAGACGTCACCGTGCGACCATTTCC
Organism: Alteromonas sp. AWQ4_252; assembly: GCF_056158205.1. NCBI lineage: Bacteria > Pseudomonadati > Pseudomonadota > Gammaproteobacteria > Alteromonadales > Alteromonadaceae > Alteromonas > Alteromonas sp. AWQ4_252. Next base: position 2,020,010 of record NZ_JBSWSV010000001.1, read on the forward strand.
AATCCCACTGATGAACGACACAGGGGTAACCGTTCAGACAAACAACACCGCCTATGTAAATAGTCAGCAAAATGATTTTCCTGGTCAGGACGGCCAGCGGGGAAGTGACTTGGTTAACGCTGCTGGCTTTCTGGAAAAAGCCGGACGCGGCCAGGCTGGTTTTGACTTTACCAAACTAAACAGTAACGGCGACGAAGAAGATGACACATCACAAGCCTGGTCTTGTGTCCGGGACAACATAACTGGGCTGGTATGGGAAAAGAAAACCGATGATGGCGGTCTGCGGGATGGTGATAACACATACTCCTGGTACTTTACTGATGAAAACGGTGGATACGTGGGCACGCTGGATGGCACAGATACAACATGCACACTCACCAACTGCAACACAGAAGCATACGTTTCAGCGGTAAACAGTGCAGGATTATGTGGTTTTTATGACTGGCGCATGCCAACCCACGAAGAATTAATGTCCTTAATCCACTTCGGTCTGCCCAGCGGTGTTATGCTCGATGAGGACTACTTCCCCTTCGCCGGCGCGATTGACAATACAGACAACCGGCTCTGGTACTGGACGCGAATTCCAAGTGCTGATGGGGTGTCTGGCGATGCCGCGCAAAATGCCTGGGCAATTGATTTCGCTTCGGGTCTGGATAACTTTCTCATCAAGTCCAGTGCTGCAAGGGTCAGACTGGTTAGAGCAGGGAGATAAGTGATGAAAAAATTTACCGCGATAATTACATTGTTATTTTCGTTTTCTACCTTGGCGCAAACGTGTCTGTCTGAAGGCATTGAAACCGCCGCTGATGATGAATTCATCGATCAGGGAGACGGCTCTGTTTTGCACGTGGCCACTGATCTCATATGGCAGCGTTGTGCTTTAGGGCAAACCTGGGATGGATCTACCTGCACAGACACAGCAGTAAAGTACAACTGGCAGGAGGCGTTAGTAAAAGCTCAGGAGGAAGACAGCACTGCTTTACTGGGTTGGCGGCTACCTAATATCAAGGAACTGGCTACCATTACCGAGAGACAATGTGTTCGCCCGGCCATCAATGACACGATTTTTCCCAATACACCCCCAGACGATTTCTGGACATCGACGCCATCGATGGAAGACCCGATTCGTGCGTGGGTAGTGGCATTTTTTAATGCGAGTCATTCTATAAAAGAGAAAGATCGCTACGTTTATGTCAGGTTAGTCCGTACCCAAACAGATTAGTCTGGTCGCACCGTTAACCCCATTACTAAGCCGTGATTATTCAACCTGAATTTTGGCAGGTTGAGCCGATCACGGCTTTTTATTTCCCGGTGACGCGTACACAATTAGCGGTATGAATACGATTTTATCCTCCCTATTTACTGTTCGAGCCTGCGTGGCCGCTTTACTGTTATTGCCTTTATCGGCCCTGGCAGGGCAATCTTGTAACATCGATTTTGCTTACGGTATTGCTGTAAATGACAACCAATTGCGCATAATGGATAAGAGCCGGACAGTGGTGCAAATCAACCAAAGGGATCAACTTTTTATAAAAGGGCGTTGGCAGGATCTCAGCGTGCAGCAGCGTCGCTGGCTGAGAGATTATGCCAGGGGACTGCATTATGTTGTACCCAAGATGATTATCCTTGCTACTGAAGGCGTAGAGCTGGCTACAGATACCGTGGATAATGTTTACCAGGGGCTGGTTGGTGCTGATCACGAAAGCTATGAGAAGTTACAAACCGCCATGCAACGAGTGCGAAACAGAGTGAAAGACAAGTTTCGTCACGCCAGCAATCACTACTTCATCGGTCCAGGTTCACTGGAAAGTGTTGATGATTTTGTCGACAGTGAAATTGAAGCTCAGCTGGAAGAAGCTATCTCCATGTCTGTGGGGGGAATTTTATCTGCCATTGCAGGCATGGATGAAAGCAAGGTTGAGATAAGTGATGAACGCCTGGAAGAAATTACCCGGCAATTGGAGGCGGTAGGGGAACATCTCGATCTGGATAATGGCCCGGCGTCTTTAAATAGCAAAGCCCAGTGGTTTTGTGAAAAGCTCAGAAAACTCAATAAACTGGAAGAGAAATTGCGCAAAGACGTTCCCGCGTTTAAACCCTTCGACGTGATTGTTTCAAATTAGCGCGATGACATCGGCTTAGACAAAAGCCGACAGCAACGTATTCAGATAGCGGCGGCCCTTTTGCGTAACCTGCCAATATTTCTCATCTTCAACGAGCAAGCCAGTATCAATTGCTTTTGTCAGTTCCTGTAGTTGTGTGTCTGACAGCTCTGTTCCCGTGAAGTCTGAAAAATCTTGTTTTGGACATGGCTCAACTAAGCGAAAACGATTCATAAAGAATTCAAATGCCAGATCTTCGCCTGCGACAATTGTGCTGGAATCCACATAAGGACGGGCAATATCCATATAGCCTCGTGGGTGCTTCACTTTTACCGTTCGGGTTATCGTATTGTTTTGCGCTTGAGTTATTTTCCCGTGTGCGCCACAACCAATGCCCAGGTAGTCACCAAAGCGCCAGTAGTTCAAATTGTGTTGGCACTCGAAGCCAGGTTTACTGTAGCCAGATATTTCGTACTGACGATAACCTGCCTGTTCCAATTCTGCGTGCCCCTGCGCCTGAATATCCCACAGAACGTCGTCATCGGGCAGTTCGGGAGGACGGGAAGCAAAAGGCGTATTAGGTTCAATAGTGAGTTGGTACCAGGAAAGGTGTGCTGGATTATTGGCAATTCCTTTGCGTAAATCATCCAGTGCGTTCGCGAGGGACTGATCTGGCAAACCATGCATCAAATCGATATTGAAGCTATTTAGCGGCGCTCTATTGGCCAGGGCAATGGCGCGTTGAGCCTGATGGGTATCGTGAATACGCCCCAGTGCTTTTAAGTGACGATCCTGAAAGCTCTGAATGCCCATGGAAATACGGTTTACACCAGCGGCTGCATAACCGTCAAAACGATTAGCTTCAACGGTCCCAGGGTTTGCCTCCAGGGTAATTTCCGCGTTATTCGCTACCTTAACAATATCCTTCACTCCGGTCAGAAGATGGGATATTGCGTTGGCCGAAAACAAGCTTGGCGTACCGCCGCCAATGAAGATAGAAGTGATTTCACGGCCGGCTACCAGGTGTGCGTCTTGTGTTAAATCGTCCAGAAGGTGTGACGTATATTCTTGCTCTGGTAAATCAGATTTTAAACCGTGAGAATTAAAATCACAGTAGGGGCATTTTTGAACACACCACGGAATGTGGATGTACAGCCCCAAAGGCGGATTACGCAAAAGATTGCCTCATTTTCTCAAGCAAAAAGTTCATGGCCTGCCCACGGTGACTAATGGCGTTTTTCACCTGCCGGTCGAGTTCTGCTGCTGTGCAATTATGGGAGGGAACATGAAAAACAGGATCATAGCCGAAACCGCCATTGCCGGTGATCTCGTGAGTAATGGTACCGTGCCAGTAACCTTCACTGATAAGAGGTACAGGGTCGTCGTGATGACGCATAAACACCAGCATACAGAAAAAGTGCGCACGACGATCCTGGTTGTTTGACAACGCTGCAAGTAGCTTTTCAATGTTATCAAGATCCTGAGCGTTTTCCCCTGCGTAGCGAGCAGAATAAATACCTGGTGCGCCGCCCAGTGCGTTCACCACCAGACCTGAATCATCTGCAATAGCTGGCAAACCCGTTTCACGGGCAGCGTGGCGGGCTTTGATAATGGCATTTTCTACGAAGGTGGTGCCGGTTTCCGGCACGTCTTTCACCCCGAGCTCTTTTTGCGGAATGATTGTCACGTTTCGTTCCGCAAAGAGCCGGGTAAACTCTTTAACTTTTCCTGCGTTACCTGAAGCGAGTACGATTTTTTCCGGAAAGGCCATAAACACTCCTTAACGTGCTTTTTTACTTTTCTTTGCTGAAGCTGACTTCTTTTTCTTTTTCGCTGTGGCAGATGGGGCTTTATGCTGTGGTCGCAAGCCTTTTATAAAGCGTGGCTTTAAAGGCTCACCAGAATAGCGCTCCACCTTGCCTACCATGTCAAAGTCGTGGGCTTCAACGAGTGATATCGCCGTTCCTTTTGCGCCAGCGCGACCGGTACGGCCAATTCGATGAACATAAACGTCGGCTTTGCGAGGCATATCGAAATTAATTACGTGGCTGACGTTGGGAACGTCGATGCCTCGGGCGGCAACATCCGTCGCTATCAATATAGGCACCTCACCTGATTTAAAGCGAGCAAGGGCAGAGTTTCGTTTGTCTTGTGGCATCTCTCCTTGCAGCCAGCAAACTTCAATGCGCTCTGAGAGTAGTTTGTCTTTGAGCGCTTGTAACCGTTCCCGGGTTTTTACAAACACTACCGCATTGGTGATGTCATTGCTGAGAATGTGAATAAGCATGGCTTCTTTGTGCGCCATGTTGTCAGCCAGGTGATACCATTGGTGGGTTTTGGCCTTTTCTTTACGGGAAGGATTGGCTTCGACCACTTCTGGTTCCTGCAATATATCCCGGGCAAAGTTTCTTACCCCGACGCCTTCCAGCGTGGCAGAGAACAACATGTTTTGTTTCCGCCACCGCGCTTCAGCTGCAATTTGACCAACAATACTGCCGAAACCCATGTCGAGCATACGGTCTGCTTCGTCGAGAATAAGGCACTCGATGTCGCGACAATCTGCGGATTCTTTTTCGATATGCTCAAACAGTCGCCCTGGTGTGGCCACCAGAATATCCAGATTTTGGCTAAGCGTGTCTCTGTCAGTGCCGTAATTTATACCGCCGGTGATCACGCCGCATACTAATTCTGTATGCCGGGTAAGCGCCCGCGCCTGTTCGTATACCTGAAGCGCTAGCTCTCGGGTAGGTGTAAGAATGAGTACCCGTGTTGCGCCGGGTTCCTGGCGAGGGAAATCCAGCAAGTATTGGCAAGCGGGCAGCAAAAATGCAGCGGTTTTCCCGGTACCTGTAGGGGCCGATGCGAGTATATCTTTTCCATCCATCGCAGGGGGAATAACAAGAGACTGAATAGAGGTGGGCCTGCTGTAGCCCATATCTGTCACAGCCTGACAGAGGCTGTCATCAAGCTCTAATTCTTCAAACGTCATGGTAAATCACAGTTTTCAACACAAAGGCCAAGTATATCATTGCATCGTATACCTTGGGTATCAGAACTAGACAATCAATGAGACATTTGCTGCTTAATGATGGCGTCTCGTGCTGAATCCATGGCTTTACCTATTGCGGGGCCGTGCAGGCCTTGTTCCACAAACACCCGGGCATCCACGTTTCCGGCAGCTTCGATGGCGTTCAGCAGAGAGTGATTAAATTGTTGCTGTTTTTTGTTATTAACCGCAATGCCAATAACCGTAAGCAACTGCCTGAAACGTTCTGGTTTGCGCCAGGCATCACAGCGGTTTAGCACAGTTAACAGCGATGTTGTTGTTGATGTGTAATGCAATTCGTTGTGGAAGCGGGCACAAAGCTTCGCTAAATCCAGGTATTTATTTGGACATTTCAACCTGTTGCATAGCGTGAGGACGTCTGCATCATTCAATACTAAACCTATGAGAGCCCAAAGCTCTTCAGCGCTGACCTGGGGAGCTCTGCTCTGTTCCATCAGTGATGTGAGCGTTTCAACATGTGGTTGCAATTCGACAAACCAGTCAGCAAGTGCATTAACCTTAGCCAGCGTTTGGAAAAAAATGCCGGGTCGTCCCTCAATAAGACTTTTTTCTGTTTCCTTCCATACCCGCTCAGCGGACAAGTGCGTGAGCTCGCCACTGCTGGCCATTTCTTCTATGAGTGACAGCGTTTCCGGTGCAATGGTGAAACCTAAATATGCGTAGCGGGCAGCAAAACGGGCAACCCGGAATACTCGCAAAGGATCTTCAACAAACGCGGGGGATATGTGTCTGAGAGTTCGCTGTTCAATATCCTGCACACCATGGAAAGGGTCAGTCAACGTGCCATCTTTTGCTTGGGCAATAGCGTTAATGGTCAGGTCACGTCTGATGAGATCCTCTTGTAGAGTAACATCTGGCGCGGCGTAACAGGTAAAACCGGTGTAGCCGAGACCGGCTTTGCGCTCAGTTCTGGCAAGGGCGTATTCTTCCTTGGTTTTGGGATGTAAAAATACGGGGAAATCCTTGCCAACCTGTGTGTAACCTTGCTTAAGCATGGCATCTGGCGTGGCACCTACTACCACCCAATCCCGCTCGGTGACCGGGCGATTTAGCAGGGCATCACGTACTGCTCCGCCGACTAGATATACTTTCATACGATTCACTGCTTATCTCTTTGTGGCTATTATGCCTTAATTCAGTTTTTTTTTGTTCTATCCATCGCTTACATTTTGACTTCTTTGAAAGGGGTGGGTAGTTTAGTCGCGGTGAATCGCTAACAATAAAACTCCATGTATCTGAACTATTTTGGATTGAACGACAATCCGTTTTCCATTGCGCCGAACCCCGATTACCTGTACATGAGCCCGAGGCATAAAGAGGCACTGGCTCATTTGACATTTGGTCTACAGGAGAGTGGTGGGTTTGTGATGCTTACCGGCGAAGTGGGCACTGGGAAAACCACAGTGTCGAGGAAGTTGCTACAGCAACTGCCTGACAACACGCAGGTAGCAATGATTTTAAACCCTACGCTGTCTGCTTTGGAATTACTCGCTACTGTGTGTGATGAGCTCGGTATTGCCTATGACGACGATAAGGCAAGCCTCAAGTACTTTACTGATAAAATTCTGGCCAAACTCGCAGATAATCATCAAAAAGGTACCAACACGGTGCTGATGATTGACGAAGCGCAGCACCTTATGCCCGAAGTACTGGAACAGCTTCGTTTGCTGACAAATTTAGAAACGAACCGTGAGAAATTACTTAAAGTTGTTCTTATAGGGCAACCGGAGCTGCAACAGTTGTTAAAACGCAATGAATTGCGTCAACTTGCTCAACGGATCACAGCGCGATATCACTTGTTACCCCTTACTGCGCCAGAAGTGTCAGCCTATGTGGCTCATCGCCTGGGGGTTGCCAACGGCGATATCAGTATCTTTAGTCAATCTGCGCTAAAAGCCATTCATCAGATAACCGGGGGCATTCCCAGGGTGATCAATTTGTTATGCGACAGGGCGTTAACCCTTTCCTTTACTAAACAGCATGCCGTAGTGAAAAAGCCAATTTTCCTCGCTGCTGCTGAGCAAATATTGGGTGAGGATGTTGTCGCCCAGCGCATTCAGCATCAGAAAAAATGGTATTTGGTAATGGCGTTTGTAGTTGCAGTGCTGCTGGGTTTCGCAATGGGGAGGTTGTATGTCTGACACAATAGATATTACCGATCTTAAACCCGGCATGGTGATTGTTCAGATCACCAAACAAAATGGCCCGGTAAAAATTCGTAAATCAGGGTTAGTTACCAGCGACGCCATGGTACAAGGTTTGGCAGAAATGGGCGTGCAAGAGGTTGAGGTTGACCCCGCGCAAACGGTCGAGATTGAAACCAATAAACACCATCGAACTGAAACACAAGCGCTGATCCGCGGCGAAAGGGATACCTCTGCTGCATCCCTTGATAGAAATATATCAGACCAGTTTAATAGGAGCCTTTTTCTGCCTACAGTGCAGGGATTGCCGTCATTGTGGAAGGTTTACGCAAAGCAAAGTGTATCCTTCGGTGTAGTGATTTTACTTGGGCTGGCATTAGGTTTTGGCGCGGGAAGCTTTCCCCGCTGGTGGCAATCAGTGGGAAATGTATCTATTACTTTAGAAAACCAGGACGGGGGCAGTAAGATTGATGAAAAGCCTGACTCTGCACCTGCTATAGAAAGTATTGATGTGCTTGCGGGCGAAAACGAGCAGCAGCTAACAGCTGACATACACACGCCGACTGAACAGCAAGAACCAACAAAGCAAAAGTCTAACTCAGACAATACGTTGCAAACGCCAACGACGCCTCAGCCTGTCGAAGAAATAGCCCGTGAGAGAGCGATACAAAACATCACCGAAGAACCTGAAGGCGAGATCATAAACGCGCCACCGGAAAATAAGGGCGATGTATCACCTGAACTGCTAGCGCGTTTTAATCAGGCTCTCGAAGAGCTTGATAACAAGGCAACTGAATATGAACCCGAGCCTCAGGTAGTAGTGAGGGACGACTTACCCAGAGTCGATCAACTTCCCGTGCGTATGCTTACCCGGTTGCCAAGCATGGCGTTTAATGCCCACATGTACGCTAGCAGACCGTCAGATCGCTGGGTTCGGGTAAATGGGGTTCAGCTCGGGGAAGGTGACTGGATAAACGATGAAGTGCAAATCGTTAAGATTGAAGCACAGCGGGTTATTTTGAACTTTGAAGGCCGGGATTTCTCCATGGCAGCATTAACAGATTGGTAGGCTTATAAAAAAGGCGAAAGTGGAAACTTTCGCCTTAGTTTTCAGCACTCAATGTATTACAGCCAGGCAGGCTGCTTTGTTTCATACCCTTCAATGGCACTGTTTAATTCAAGGGTTTGCCCAATAGCATCTAACCCTTTAATAAGGTTGCTTTTGTGGTGCGCCAGAATATCAAAGTGAAAGACCTCATCTCCAGCTGTTACCGTTTGCGCGGGTAAATCTACAATGATATCCATCGATGGTTCGGCTTTTACTAAAGCAAACAGCGAATCCATTTGGGCACTGCTAAGCGCAACAGGAACCAATTGGTTATTGATGCAATTACCGTAAAAGATATCTGCAAAAGACGTTGCGATGACTACATCAAACCCATAGTCTGCCAGTGCCCACGGAGCGTGTTCACGGCTAGAACCACAGCCAAAGTTTTCTCTTGAAAGCAGAATGGAAGCGCCCTGGTGTTCCGGTTTATTCATGACAAAGTCAGGGTTGGGCTCTTTTTCATGAAGATCGAGATACCGCCAGTCGTGGAACAAATGTTTGCCGTAGCCAGCCCGGGTAACACCCGTTAAAAACTGCTTTGGGATGATTTGATCAGTATCTACGTTGGCCTGATCTAACGGGCAGGCTCGGCCAGTATGTACAGTGAAACCTTGACTCATTACTTACTCCTGAAATTCTCTGACATCGGCAAAACGGCCAGTAATCGCTGCCGCTGCAGCCATAGCCGGGCTTACCAGGTGGGTGCGAGCGCCACGGCCCTGGCGACCTTCAAAGTTTCTGTTACTGGTAGATGCACAGCGGTCACCGGCTTGTAAAATGTCGTCATTCATACCAAGACACATAGAACAGCCTGGTAATCGCCATTCAAAACCCGCGTCCGTAAAGATTTTATCCAAACCTTCCTCTTCTGCCTGACGCTTAACCTGGCCGGAGCCGGGTACAACGATAGCAGTCACTTCGCTGGGTACTTTGCCCTGTTTAGCTATAAATGCCGCAGCGCGCAGATCTTCAATGCGACCATTAGTGCAGGAACCGATAAATACGTGACTCACGGGCTGATCGCTGAGTTTGTCGCCGGCGTTTAAACCCATGTAAGATAGCGCTTTAACAGCACTTTCTTTTTCAACGGCGTCGTTGAAATCATCGGGGGAAGGTACTGGTGCATCCACGCCGATAACCTGACCGGGGTTTGTGCCCCACGTAACTTGTGGCGCTATATCAGCAGCTTCCAATTCTACTACAGTGTCGAAGTTTGCTCCGTCATCACTGTACAGCGTTTTCCAGTAAGCGACAGCATCGTCCCAATGTTGAGTTGGTGCGTATTCACGGCCTTTTAAGTAGTTAAAAGTTGTATCATCCGGTGCAACCATGCCGGCTTTCGCGCCAGCCTCAATGCTCATATTGCAAATGGTCATACGCTCTTCCATGGATAATGCGCGAATAGCCTCACCCGCATATTCAATGACATAGCCTGTTGCACCAGCGTGTCCAATTTTACCTATGATGGCCAGAATAATATCTTTGGCAGTAATGCCAACAGGCAAGGTGCCATTGACGTTGATGAGCATGCTTTTGGCTTTGCTCTGTTTCAGGGTTTGGGTAGCCAAAACATGTTCTACCTGAGATGTACCAATACCAAAGGCGAGGGCACCAAATGCACCGTGCGTGGCGGTGTGGGAATCGCCACATACCACCGTCATGCCGGGTTGAATTAAACCAAGCTCCGGCCCCATAACGTGCACAATACCCTGTTTTTGGTGACCAACGGGATAAAGCTTGATGCCGTTTTCTTCGCAGTTGTCAGCCAGTGTTTTAAGCTGTAGGGCATTCGCCGGGCCACATGCATCGATGGCAAGAGATCGGGTAGAGATACTGTGATCCATCGTACCAAAAGTGCGATCAGGACGACGAACCTTGCGGTTTTTGTCCTTAAGACCAGCAAAAGCCTGTGGGGATGTGACTTCGTGGATCAGATGTCGATCGATATACAATAAGCTGTCATCACCCATCTGGTCGACAATATGTGCCTCCCAGACTTTGTCGTATAAGGTCTTGGCCATGCGGTTTTTCTACTCCTGATTCATAATTTGTTTAACGATTTCGTCGCCAACCTGAGACGTGGTGGACGCTTCACTGCGTTTGTCCTCAGGTAATAGCTCGCCTGTTAATACACCGGCTTCTAAGGTGGCCACTACGGCTTTTTCAATAGCGTCTGCTGCTTCTTGCAGGTTGAGGCTAAAGCGCAGCATCATAGCCGCAGACAGTACTTGCGCAATGGGGTTGGCAATACCTTGTCCGGCAATATCCGGCGCAGAGCCTCCGGCAGGCTCATACAAGCCAAAGCCATCTTCATTCATACTTGCTGAAGCTAACAGACCCATAGAGCCTGTCATCATCGCGCATTCGTCTGAAATGATGTCGCCAAACAGGTTGGAGCAGAGCATTACGTCAAACTGAGCGGGGTTTTTCATTACTTGCATAGTGGCATTGTCGATGTAAATATGTTCCAGTTCCACATCGGGATAATCTTTCGCGACTTCCTCAGTAACTTCACGCCACAGTCTGCTGCACACTAATACATTAGCTTTGTCTACAGAGGTGACCTTTCCTCTGCGCTTTTGTGCTGCTTCGAAAGCTGATACTGCGATACGTCTGATTTCCCGCTTCGAGTAGCGCATAGTGTCAAAAGCAAATTCCTCTTCACCTTCGCCGTCTCTGCCTTTAGGCTGACCAAAATAAATGCCACTGGTTAACTCGCGAACTACCAGAACGTCAACACCACTTGCAGCGATGTCAGCGCGAAGAGGAGATAGCCCTTCAAGGCCCGGGTAAATTTTAGCAGGTCTGAGATTGCTGAATAAATCAAAGTGACTGCGAAGGGTCAACAGTGCGGCCCGTTCAGGACGCTTTTCAAGCGGCAATGAATCCCATTTTGGGCCACCAATTGAACCAAATAAAATGGCGTCAGCGGCTTCACACCCTTGCAGGGTTTTGGCTGGCAACGCTTCCCCTTCAGTATCAATGGCGTAACCTCCAACAGGATAAGCCGTGCGATTGAATGTAACATCAAACTTAGTTTCAATGGCATTCAAGACCTTATCGGCCTCCTGCATGACTTCCGGACCGATGCCGTCGCCGGCCAGTACGGCAATGTTAAATTCGCTCATTTATACTCCTGCTACGCGTTCTTGTTGATTCTTTTGCTCATCGATTTGATCAGCAACATGGGTATTGTTTAATACGAAGATCAGGGCTTTGACTCCTGCTTCTACGATGTCGGTGGCCAAGCCAATCCCGTGGAAACGGCGGCCTTTGTACTCGGCAATGACGCCTACCTGGGCCAGGGCATCTGCGCCTTCGCCTTTCGAGTCCAGCTTGAAGTCCACGACCTCTAAATCTTCGTGACCTAAAATGGAGATAATCGCGTTGAACGCCGCATCTACCGGACCATTACCAATGGCAGTTTGCGTTACCGTGTCGTCGCCAACCTTTAGTTTTACTGTGGCACTTGGAATAATTTCACGGCCGGAATTAGCTTGTAAATAAGCCAGTTGATAATAGGCTTCTTCGTGTTTCTGTTGATCGAAAAACAGCAAAGCTTCCAAATCGTAATCGTAAACCTGGCCTTTCTTGTCTGCCAGGGCCAAAAATGCGCTGTACACTGCTTCTAAATCGTAATCGTCAGCCTTGTAACCCAGTTCAGTTAACCGATGTTTAATCACATGGCGACCTGAACGAGACGTGAGATTCAGATTGTTTTTGTTTATGCCGACACTTTCAGGCGTCATGATTTCATAGGTGTTTTGTGCTTTTAACACGCCATCCTGGTGAATACCGGATGAATGGCTAAATGCGTTAGCACCAACAATCGCTTTGTTGGACTGAACTGGCATATTACACAACTGACTGACTAATTTTGAGGTACGGAAAATTTCAGTTGAATTGATATTGGTTTGCATGCCCAACATAGCTTCGCGGGTTTGCAAAATCATAGCAATTTCTTCCAGTGAGCAGTTGCCCGCCCGTTCGCCGATACCGTTAATAGTACATTCTACCTGACGGGCGCCTTGCTCAACAGCGGCCAGTGAATTGGCAACAGCCAGTCCCAAATCGTTATGACAATGTACTGAAATAGTGGCTTTGTCGATATTGGGCACTCGGTTAAACAGGTTGCCGATAATGCCACCGAATTCAGTGGGTGTGGTGTAACCCACAGTATCAGGGATGTTTACTGTCGTTGCTCCGGCATTAATAGCGGCTTCTACCATTCTGCACAGGTAATCGATGTGGGTCCGTCCGGCGTCTTCGCAGGAAAACTCCACGTCATCGGTGTACTTTCTGGTGTGTTTAACTGCAGCTACAGCCATTTCTACCACTTCGTCCTGGGACTTTCTCAGCTTTGCACCTACGTGGATTTCAGACGTGGCAATGAAGGTGTGAATGCGAAATTGTTCAGCCACACTCAGTGCTTGTCCGCAAGCGTCGATATCTTTTGGTAATGCCCGTGACAACCCGCACACCACACTGTTTTTTATTTCCTTTGCAATCATCTGCACCGATTTGAAATCACCGGGTGAGGATACGGGAAAGCCGGCTTCGATGATATCTACGCCCAGCCTTTCTAGCGCCAGGGCGATCTGAAGCTTTTCTTTGGCACTCAAACTGGCGGGCAGTGCCTGCTCGCCGTCGCGCAATGTAGTATCAAAGATTTTTACCTGATTCGTCATGGCTGTGTACTCGTGATGTTTAGTTAAAAAAAAACCCGTGCAGTGCACGGGTTTATGGAGATTCCTATAACTGGATGCAATCTACCCGTGCAGTCTTGCTGCCGTGAGGAGTAGAAAAGTAAGTAGCAAATTATGCATCATTTTAACGTAATTTTTGCCGTCCAGTTGATAGGTGACAATGTAACCATCTACGGCGCTCAGGTCAACCCTTCATTGCCAGGATAAACAGAAAAAATGGTTATATTTATCCTATGCAGTGGAAGCTTTAACAGTAGGAAGGATAAATTTTTTCCAGTTAATGGTGGTTGATAGCAATAACTCTCTCAGAGTAATAGCCCGAGGCGATAATTTTCCCTTGTGATTCCATCGGTGCCCACAACACGCGGCAGCCATAATAACTTTGGTAGGTTTAACAAGCACAGCCTCTGTTTTTTCACTTTTGCCCAAGCTGACACCGTCAAAGGTAAACCAGCCATATTTGTTAAGGTGCAGTGTTTCATTGTCAAACTGTACTTTGTCGATTGAATCCAGTTCGATATGCTCTTCGCCAAATTGGGTTAAATAAACCGGTACCGGCAAGCCGTAACCTGCGTGTTGGGAAAACCATGTCGTGTTGATGTCGGCACGCCATTTTCTCGCCGGGCACCGAGAGGTCTGTTTGTAGCGCCATGAACCATTGTGACTGTCTACGTCCAGTGGGGTAGGGTTACGCGCTAAGTAGTGAGCAGCCCGTTGTACCCTGTGCGGCAAGGCTTGCAAACGCAGTTTTAACGCTGAAACGTGGGAAATAGTTGAATGAGACAGTACTTGCAATTCCCTTTCGTAAAGGGCGTTACATATTTCAGTGTAGTGCGGCGCGAGATCAGCAGCATCTGAAGCAGCAAAAAAAGTAGTTTGGCTGGAAGAGGCTTCTGATGGGGACGACATAACAACAAATGATGACAAAAGATGAAACTAAGGTAGCACTAAAAACAACGGGTAGCCAGAGCTACCCGTTGATGCGTCATTATTGACCTTTAATTTCGCTGCGACCGCGGTAAACCGCCTTGTCACCCAGCGCTTGCTCAATGCGAAGCAACTGATTGTACTTGGCTACGCGGTCTGAACGACACAGTGAGCCAGTTTTGATTTGGCCAGCAGCCGTACCCACTGCTAAATCGGCAATGGTGGCATCTTCTGTTTCGCCAGAACGGTGAGAGATAACCGCTGTAAAGCCAGCATCTTTCGCCATTTTAATCGCGTTAAGCGTTTCTGTTAAAGAACCAATTTGGTTGAACTTGATAAGGATCGAGTTACCAATACCGTTTTCGATACCACGAGAAAGAATTTTCGTGTTAGTTACGAAAAGGTCGTCACCAACCAATTGTACTTTATCACCGATCTTCTTAGTCAGGCTTTCCCAGCCGTCCCAATCACTCTCATCCAAGCCATCTTCAATAGAGACGATTGGGTATTGATTGGTCAGTTCAGCCAGGTAATCACCAAAGCCTTCTGAGTCAAAAGATTTGTCTTCACCTGACAGCACGTATTGACCGTCTTTGTAGAATTCAGATGCAGCACAATCAAGTGCCAAGGTGATATCTTCGTTCATTTTGTAGCCGGCTTTTTCTACGGCTTCAACAATAACTGCAAGCGCTTCTGCATTGGAGCTCAGGTTTGGCGCAAAACCACCTTCGTCACCAACGGCTGTGTTTAAGCCTTTTGCTGACAACACTTTTTTCAGGTTGTGAAAAATTTCAGCACCCATACGCAGGGCTTCTTTAAAGCTCTTGGCACCAACAGGCTGAACCATGAATTCCTGGATGTCTACGTTGTTATCTGCATGCTCACCACCGTTGATGATGTTCATCATAGGCACTGGCATGGAATATTGACCTGAGGTACCGTTTAGGTCTGCAATGTGCTCGTAAAGGGCAACACCTTTTTCAATAGCAGCCGCTTTGGCTACAGCCAGAGAGACAGCTAAGATCGCGTTCGCGCCTAACTTTTCTTTGTTCTCTGTGCCATCCAGCTCAAGCATTTTGTTATCAACGTCAGTTTGAGCCAGCGGGTCCATACCCGCCAGGGCTGGTGCAATAACGTCATTTACTGCGCCAACGGCTTTTTCTACACCTTTACCCATATAGCGGCTCTTATCACCGTCACGCAGTTCCAGTGCTTCACGGGAACCTGTAGAAGCACCAGAAGGCGCAGCAGCGCGACCCATAGCACCTGAATCGAGATAAACGTCCGCTTCTACCGTAGGGTTACCACGGGAGTCCAGGATTTCGCGTCCAACAATGCGAGCAATTTTCGCCATTTTTTTTCCTCAACGTTTGTGTTTGCGGCAACGGGAGAATGCCGCGAACTATTAGAATCAGTGATTTTCTTTCTGGTATTTACCGGCTGCTTCTACAAATCCGGTAAATAACGGGTGACCGTCTCTGGGTGTAGACGTAAATTCCGGGTGGAACTGACCGGCTACAAACCATGGATGGTCTGGGATTTCGATAACTTCTACAAGTCGTTTATCGGTGGACAAACCACTTACTTTCAATCCGGCACCTTCGATTTGATCCCGCAAATTGTTATTTACTTCATAACGGTGACGGTGACGTTCGTAAATTTCTTCACTACCGTAAATAGCATGAACTTTACTGCCAGGGATCAAGTGACACAGCTGGCTGCCTAAACGCATAGTACCACCGAGATCTGATGTAGCGTCGCGCTGTTCAGTAGAGCCATCTGCGTCGAGCCATTCTGTAATAAGACCCACAACAGGATACGGGGTATCCGGATTAAATTCAGTACTGTTGGCGTTTTCCATGCCAGCAACGTTACGGGCGAATTCAATAAGCGCTACTTGCATGCCGAGGCAAATACCTAAATAAGGCACTTTTTTTTCTCTGGCATAACGGGCAGCAGCAATCTTGCCTTCAATACCGCGTTCACCAAACCCTCCGGGAACCAGGATGGCATCTAAGTGCTCGAGGATCTGAGTGCCTTTGGTTTCCACATCCTGTGAATCAACATAGTGTATATTTACCGTTAAGCGATTTTTCAAACCGGCGTGTTTCAGCGCTTCGTTAACTGACTTGTAAGCATCGGGCAATTCGACGTATTTTCCAATCATCCCAATATTAACTTCTGCGGTAGGATTCGATTCTGCATACAGAACCTGTTCCCATTCTGTTAAGTCTGCTTCTTTGCAATCTAAGCGGAAGCGATCGACAACCAGTTGGTCCATACCCTGCGCTTTAAGTGCAGCTGGAATGCGATAGATGCTGTCTACGTCTTTCAGGCTAATAACCGCTTTGTCGGCAACATTGGTAAAAAGGGCGATTTTAGATCGTTCAGTTGCCGGCAGGGCACCAACAGAACGGCACACCAGAATATCGGGTTGAATACCAATAGAGCGTAACTCTTTAACGGAGTGCTGGGTTGGTTTCGTTTTCACCTCGCCGGAGGCAGGCATGTAAGGTACCAGTGTTAAATGCATAAACATGGCGCGATCGCGGCCAACTTCTGTACCCAACTGCCTGATGGCCTCAAGAAACGGTTGAGATTCGATGTCACCTACTGTTCCACCCACTTCAACGATGGCAACATCGTGCCCTTCAGCACCATCAATAACGCGGCGCTTAATTTCATTAGTGATATGGGGAATAACCTGAATAGTGGCGCCGAGATAATCGCCACGTCGTTCCCGACGAAGCACTTCTTCGTATACCCGTCCGGTGGTGAAGTTATTGCGTTTTGTCATGCGTGTGCGAATAAAGCGCTCGTAGTGACCTAAATCCAGGTCGGTTTCTGCTCCATCGTCAGTGACAAATACTTCTCCGTGTTGGATTGGGCTCATAGTACCTGGATCGACGTTGATGTATGGATCCAGTTTTAACATCGTAACGGTGAGACCACGCGCTTCAAGAATGGCTGCCAAAGAAGCGGCAGCAATACCTTTACCTAGCGATGATACGACACCACCGGTGACGAAAATATAATTTGTCATGCGAAACCTAAGGCGTTGGATTGTATGGCTAATGTGTTGAGAGAGACAGAAATAATCTCAACACTTGGACGGCGCAATAGTATAGCGAAAGAACGTCAGGCAAACAATCTGTTTGCCTGTGTTACCGGGCGCTTTCCTCTCACGCCTTTGAATTCTCGTAAATTCTCGTTAAAAACAGCGCTGCCAATGACGCTTCGTTGGGATTAATCACCGCTATATCACCTCGTTAAACGCTCAATTAACACTTAGTCGCTTGAGGGTATAAATCAAGTCCAATGCTTGCCTGGGTGACAGTTCGTCAGGAGATAAATTGCGAAGGGCATCTCTCAACGGATCTGGCATGTCGGTAAACGTCATCTCAGACTGTCCCTGAGCAACTTCGTTACTTTGTGGAACCGGACTTTGATTTTCTGCGACAGAGGTATGGCGCTCGCGGTTCTCCAATTCGTGAAGTTTTGCTTTTGCCGCCTGAATAACCGGCCGGGGAACACCGGCGAGTTGTGCTACCTGCAAGCCATAGCTTTTACTTGCCGCACCGGTTTCCACACGGTGCATGAAGCGAATATTGTCTTCATGTTCGACGGCATCCAAATGTACGTTAACTACCCCGTCTTCTGTGTCTGCCAACTGGGTAAGTTCAAAATAGTGGGTAGCAAAAAGCGTGTACGCGTTAATTTCCCTGGCAAGGAAGCACGCACAGGACCAGGCCAGGGACAAACCATCATATGTACTGGTGCCCCGTCCTATTTCATCCATAAGCACCAATGAGTATTCTGTTGCATTGTGCAAAATATTCGCGGTTTCTGTCATTTCCACCATAAAGGTGGAGCGGCCGGAGGCGAGATCGTCAGATGCGCCAATGCGGGTGAAGATTCTATCGACCCGACCTATCTTCGCTCTTTGTGCAGGTACGTAACTACCAAGGTAGGCCATAAGCACAATTAGGGCTGTTTGACGCATATATGTTGATTTACCGCCCATATTCGGCCCGGTGATAACCAGCATTCGCTGTTCGGGACTAAGCTGTACGGGGTTGGCGATAAAAGGGTCATCCATCACGTGCTCTACTACCAGGTGACGACCTGCATCATAATCAATTTCTTTGCCATCAGTTAGTTCAGGGCAGTGCAAATCCAGTGCGATAGCCCGTTCAGCAAAACATTGGATGACATCCAGTTTAGCCAGATTTTCTGCCGTATTGATTAGCGCGCTTAAATGAGGAGCAAAGGCGTCAAATAAGGCTTCGTAAAGCTGTTTTTCCAGCGCCAGTGCACGGCTTTGGCTGGTGAGTACTTTGTCTTCGTGCTCTTTGAGTTCGGGCGTGATGTAGCGTTCAGTATTTTTCAGCGTTTGTCTGCGAATGTAGTCGGCCGGAGCGCTGGCACTGTTGGCTCTGCTCAATTCAATAAAAAAGCCGTGCACCTTGTTATAACCCACTTTTAAAGTAGATACGCCGGTACGCTCCCGTTCACGTAATTCCAGTGCTGTGAGGTAGTCTGTTGCACCCTGTGACAATGCCCGAAGTTCATCGAGTTCCTCATTAAACCCTTGCGCAATAACACCGCCGTCCCGGAGCACGACAGGCGGGTTGTCGACAATTGCCTGATTGAGTAACGTTTGTAAGTCGGGGTACTGACCTATACCCGAGGCTACATTGTTGAGTAGCTCGTCGTTATAACCGGTGAGAACAGGCATCAAGTCAGGCAATTCGTTAAACGCATTACGCAATCTGGAAAAATCCCTGGGACGGGCCGTACGCAGGGCCAGCCTTGCCATGATTCGCTCAATATCGCCAATGCGTTTTAGCGCTTCGGTGATGTCCTCGCTACCATTTTCTATGAGCGCGGCGATGGCGCGCTGACGGCCCGTGAGTTCGTAGTGGTCAGTGACAGGAGCGTGCAGATAACGCTGTAACAACCTACTGCCCATGGCTGTTGCGGTGGTATCCAGCACGCTGAACAAAGTATTGTCGATGCCTCCGGATAAGTTCTGTGTCAGCTCCAGGTTACGCCTGGTTGCTGCGTCCAGTTGTATACGGGTTTCTTGTTGTTCTTTGTGAATGCTGCGGATGTGGGGTAAGGCAGTTCGCTGGGTATCTTTTACGTATTGCAGTACGCAGCCTGCCGCGCCGATGGCTTTATCAAGCCCTTTAATGCCAAACCCTTCCAAAGACGCGGTGCCAAACTGTGAAGTGAGTTGTTCTGTGGCACCTTGCGGGTCAAATTCCCACTCTGGTCGACGTCGTAAGCCTTTGCGCTTTTCAATGAGAGGGAGACTCTCAAACCCCTCGGGATAGAGTAGTTCTGCTGGGTTCAAACGCTGCAATTCGGCTAATAAATGTTCGTCTGTTTCGCATTCCAATACTAAAAAACGACCACTGCTAATATCCAGCGTTGCCAATCCGTATTGCATACTATGGCCACACACTGCAGCCAGCAGGTTGTCTCTTCGTTCTTCCAGCAGGGCTTCATCAGTAACGGTCCCTGGAGTAACGATACGCTGGACCTGGCGCTCCACTGGCCCTTTGCTGGTAGCTGGGTCGCCTACCTGTTCACATATGGCCACAGATTCGCCCATTTTTACCAGTCTTGCCAGATAGCTTTCCACTGCGTGATAAGGTACGCCAGCCATAGGAATGGGCTCGCCACCGGATTTGCCCCTGGCGGTAAGTGAAATATCAAGCAGATGAGCTGCTTTTTTCGCATCGTCATAAAACAGCTCGTAAAAATCGCCCATGCGATAAAAAAGCAGGATAGATGGGTGTTGCGCTTTTATGGCCAGATATTGGCGCATCATGGGCGTATGTGATTCCAAGGAAACCTCTTTACTAAATTGGTACAGATGAGTGCGAGAGAGTCATGAATGCGGTTTACACCAAAGCATTTTCCCGCGCCTACGCCTATTTTCCGGTACAATGCTCCGGCATACAACACTGGAGTAATATTTAAATCCGTATCGGCGAGCCGATTGGGAAATGGTACACTCCATTATAATCTCAGGAGAGTATTATTGATATGAGCGCAGATATTTCAACTGTTTCCGTGGACGGATTCTTACACAAACAAATTTTGGCCCTGGGAGAGGTACTTCGGGAACGCAAAGCTTCTGTTTCCTGTGCAGAATCCTGCACCGGTGGTGGAATAGCCTTCGCTTTTACATCTGTGGCTGGTAGCTCAGATTGGTTTAATCAATCCTGGGTGACGTATTCAAATGAAGCTAAGCACATTCAACTAGGAGTGAAACATTCAACACTCAACGCTGAGGGTGCTGTCTCAGAGCAAACCGTACTGGAAATGGTGGCAGGTGTAACTGCACGCTCGGGCGCAAACGTGGCTGTTTCGGTTAGCGGCATTGCCGGGCCGGGTGGTGGTTCACAAGAAAAGCCCGTGGGTACGGTGTGGTTTGGTTTCGACGTGTTTTCGGAAACGTTGGCAGTAAAACAAGTTTTCAGTGGCAACCGGGAGGAAGTGAGATATAAGGCGATTTGTTTTGCCATCGACTTTCTGTACCAACGTCTTGTTGTGAAGCCGCTGTAAATCATTCACATTGAAAGCTACTACACAGTGATGTCTTTTTCAGTTGAGTTCTGAAGTAAACAGGAAAAACACAAAATGCACTTGACTGTATGCTTATACAGTATAGAATGCATTCAATATTAATTCATAACGCTTGGTAAATAAACCGTTGTACGTGCCTCAACTATACGCACGTGTGAATTCAGGTTTGTGGCATGAGCAGTCATTATCTTGAGGATAATATCGTGGACGATAACAGATCAAAAGCACTTTCCGCCGCCGTTGGGCAAATTGAGAAGCAATTTGGTAAAGGTGCCATCATGCGCTTGGGCGACAACCAGGCCATGGATATTGAAGCGATTTCAACAGGCTCACTGAGTATCGACGTTGCGCTGGGTATAGGCGGTCTGCCTTGCGGACGAGTTGTTGAAATTTATGGGCCAGAGTCATCTGGTAAAACTACGCTTACACTACAGGTAATTGCTTCGGCTCAGAAAAAGGGAAAGACTTGTGCGTTCGTCGATGCTGAACACGCCCTTGACCCTGTCTATGCTGAGAAACTGGGTGTCAACATTGATGACTTGCTGGTTTCACAGCCAGACACGGGGGAGCAAGCTCTCGAAATCTGTGACATGCTGGTGCGCTCAGGTGCCGTAGATGTAGTTATTGTAGACTCGGTTGCTGCTCTTACACCGAAAGCAGAAATTGAAGGTGAGATGGGCGACTCTCACGTTGGTTTGCAAGCGCGTTTAATGTCACAGGCGCTGCGTAAACTTACGGCAAACATTAAGAAGTCAAACACGCTTTGTATCTTCATTAACCAAATTCGTATGAAGATTGGTGTTATGTTTGGTAACCCAGAAACCACCACAGGTGGTAATGCCCTTAAATTTTACTCTTCAGTTCGCTTGGATATTCGCCGTATTGGCGCGGTAAAAGAGGGCGATGAAGTGGTGGGTAACGAAACCCGGGTAAAAGTCGTTAAAAACAAAGTTGCACCACCGTTTAAACAGGCTGAATTTATGATCCGTTACGGTGAAGGGATAAGCAAAGAAGCAGAGCTTATCGATTTAGGTGTGAAGCAGAAACTTGTAGATAAAGCCGGTGCCTGGTATAGCTACAACGGTGATCGCATTGGTCAGGGTAAAGCCAATGTAATGAAGTTTCTAAAAGATAACCCGGATATTGCCAATGATATCGAAACCAAATTGCGCGCTGAATTGTTACTGAGTAAATCTGTAAAAGAAGAAGATGCTCAGGGTGAGTCGGAAGAGACGCTCTAAAAACTAGCCGCGCTAACAAAAATATATAAGCCCGCTTCACAGACTGTGAAAGCGGGTTTTTTTATATCTTTTGAGGTAGCTGCCCACTCTCTTCCCAACCCGCTGGCGTTTTTCCTTGCAACACATAACTGTAGGCAATGAGTTCTGCGATGATGTAATAAAGTGATTCTGGGATCTCCTGCCCCAAATCCAGGGTTGCCAGCATCTCGCTTAAATATGGATCTTCGTGGATGAGTATACCTGCGTCCTGTGCAGACTGGATAATTGCCTCAGCTAAATCACCGTAGCCTTTCGACACGACCTTCGGGGCGCTTTTCTTATCGCCGCTACCGTACCTTAGTCCGATAGCTCTGCGGGTCTTATCACTCATACCATTGCCTCAAAAAGTTGATAAGGCGCATCTTTTAGCAACCCTTTTAATTGCCCACGTTGGCATGTGTGTCCTTCTATCTCTACACCAAGCTGGTTTAAACGTCGCAATAAGTAGGGCAGGGTATCGTAGACTTTGTGTAGCAAGGGGTCGGTGGAAGCATAAATATCAAGTTTTAACTTTTCTCCGTCAATACGGCTCTTAGCCAGCAATTCACCCAACTCTCCGATATCAAGTTTCATGGTTAAGTGCCAAACTCGACCCTTCTGCGTAGATTTTGAATTTTCATGCTCCCGTTTTTCTTCGGTTCGAAACAATAATTCTGGCGCTTTGTTTTCGTCACGGGTGATGGGAAGTACGTAGTAAAAACTCTCAGTTCCCTGTGTTCGGTTTTCTGCGCCTTGTATTTTTTGTTGCTGATGGTTGGCGAGTAGTGTTTTTACATGCTTGAGGATTTGGGTTCTTTGGTCGAGTGCGGCCATATCACTGGCAACTCTGGACGGAGATTGCCCCGCAACTGACGTACCTATGGTTTTTGCGATCACTGATTCAGGTTTATCAATAATGGCTGACAAGCCAGATTGATTTCGTAATGCTCGCCCTGTGAGGCCAAGTTGTAAAATTGACACCAAAGCACCAAGGAAATCGGAGTTTGAGGGCGGAGCTAAAATGGCCGTAGGTGTGGTGACCAGCGAATGGGCTGTTAGCACCTGTTTAATGGTATTTGCCAATGCATCTGGTGTCGCTGGAGCCGAACTTTCTGCAGAAGCGACATTTTGAGTTGCAGATGAGGGCGGCTTTACAGCAGTGAGGGGGCCAACGGCTATTTTGTTTAACCACTGTTGAGTAATGCTGGTCGTTGCTGGAGCATGAGTGGAATGAGTTCGCAAAATCTGCACTAATTTACCCAGTGCTTCATTGGTAGAACCTGTTTCGGCTAAAAGCTGCCTGGAAAGCTGGCGGATCTTTTCCTGAACAACGGGAATATCACTGTGACTAATCTTACTGGAGCTCTTTACTTCGCTATCCAGGCGCGGGGTATTATTGGTAGTAGGGGTTGCAGGTATACTTTCAGGGGGAACTTGGCCGCTTTTGCTGTGATGCTCCATCGAAGCAGGCGTTTTTACAGCATCATTACTAATTGTGGGGGCGTGAACCTGTGAAGTGGACGAGTTAGAAGACTGTGCCTGCGCGCTAGAAGGCACAGCATTGCTGGATGCGACGGCGGTAGCTGGAAGCGGCTGCAGAGAAATTGCTTTCGCTTGTGGTACTTTATTTAAAATAGACACGACACGTTCTGGCAACGTCAGTTTTGCTATATTCAAGGTGTCGACTGGCTGTGGAGCTACTGGGAACTGGAGTACCGGGCGACTTTGAACCCCCTGTACACTTAACTGTGCATTTTTTAATGTCATCGAGGCGCTGACAATCGCAGGTTGCCGTGGTTGTGCTGGAAGAAGCACATCAGAGACATGCTTTGGTGGCGCCCCCTCAATTTTAATTCCCTCAGTACCGAGCCCCTTTACCAACGCAAGCTTAACCAAGGGAGATGTTATCTGAACTGCAGACTGAAGAGTGTGCTTGGGCGGGATACTGCTAATTGTGACTGGCCAGTTTTTTTGATTTTGTTGAAATTCAGGCGCCTGTATGTGAACCTTTATTTTCTCTTGCGAAGAAAAAAGAGGGGTGTTGTTCGGTGTTGGTATCGTGACAGTAGGAGAGCCTGGTAATTGCAGAGAAACGGAAAGTCTCTGCGAACTTGCCTGTTCAACCACACCGTGAAGGTACAGTCCTTTTGATAAAGTCGGACTTTGTATACTTGCAAGGGTGATGGCGTCAGCCAGGGTTCTCACCAGTCGCTGAACATCAGCTTGATTCAGTGTCGTAGTTTGCTTTATTGGTAAAAAGTCAAACAGCGTGACAGATGAGCCGGTTTTCCCAATTGAGAAAGTAGCAGACTCTTTCAGAGATAGCTGACCCTGGGTTTGCACAGATAGCGTTTGTGGTGATGCTGGTTCTGAAGGCACCTGAATGTGTACCGAATTACCGCTCTGGGCAACCGATACACGGGTTTGCAACAATGACGTCAGCAGAGGAGAAACCGCTTTTTGTTTAATCAGGTCTTCAGTTGAGGCCTTGTCAGGGCTCGTCAGCAATGCTGCAATCTGTGTATTCATATCAACCATATCGGCAGCCTCGGTGAAAACTCAACGTCGTATTGTTTGAGCGCCTTTTATTTGACTTTGTTTGTTTTGAACTAAATCATAAAAAAGTTTAATAGCATGACGGGTTTGATGCGATTCCCAGCGCCTATGGTAGAATGCCATCGATAACTTTTCACAAAGTATTAATAATCATAAGGGTAGTCGGTGCTGGAAGCCAGACATCTTAGCTGTATAAAGAAAGATCGCGTTCTGTTTGACGGGCTTTCGCTACAACTACGGGAAAGTGAACTGATGTATTTGCGGGGGCCCAATGGTGCCGGTAAAACCAGTTTGCTTCGCATTCTGTCAGGATTGGCTCAGCCCGCAAGTGGCGATGTTACCTGGCGGGGCAAGCCGTTGGATTTGCCGTGGTATCGGGAAATGATTTATGTTGGTCATAAATCCGGGGTTAATGGCACGCTGACCGCACTTGAAAATTTACGATTTTGGTGTTGCCAACACGCAGTCAACGTATCTGATGCACATATTCTGGATGTTTTGTCAGTGCTCGAATTAGTTGGTTTAGAGGATATGCCTTGCCGTATGTTGTCTGCCGGCCAGCAGCGAAGAGTTGCGTTGGCAAAATTGTGGCTAAAACCAGCCACCGTATGGCTGTTGGATGAACCCTTTACCGCACTGGACGTTGAGGGCGTTTTGCAACTTGAGCAGGTAATGTGTCAGCATGTGAAAGCCGGTGGTGCAATCCTGGCCACGTCCCATCAGCCATTGTCGGCCGTTGCCGGACCTTTGACTTTTTTCGATTTGGAGTACCGAATTTGAGTGGTGTAACGCAGGGCGTTCTTCGGCGGGAACTGGCTCTGGCATTCAGGCAAAGAGCGGAGCTATTACAGCCCTTGATGTTTCTGTTAATGGTGGTGACCTTGTTTCCCCTCGGGGTTGGGCCGGGTTCTGAGACGCTTCAGCGGATAGGGCCTGGTGTAATATGGATTGCAGCTATTCTTTCGTCACTCATGGGTATGGAACGCCTCTTCCGTGACGATTTTCAGGACGGTTCACTTGAACAACTTCAGGTGTCTGGTATCCCTCTTTACATCGTCGCCTTAGTAAAGGTGTTAAGCCACTGGCTGGTGACGTTTCTGCCACTGTTGTTATTGTCACCACTGTTAGCCATGTTTTTGAATCTGACATTCGACATGTACAAGGCACTCATACTGACGCTTTTACTCGGTACCCCGTTATTATCATTGATTGGCGCAATAGCGGTGGGGCTGACCGTGGGCCTTCAACGAGGTAGTGTTTTGCTTGCACTTTTATTGATCCCCGTATTTATTCCTTTATTGATTTTCGCCACCTCTGCCGTGGACGCTGCTGCCTTGCAGTTACCTTATCGCAGCCAGGTTGCTATTATCGGTGCCATGCTCTTATTTGCACTGGCGGCGGCACCGTCGGCCATCGCGTATTCGTTAAAAGTGAGTCAAAACTGATGTGGAAATGGATGCATCCTTACGCTAAACCAGAAAGGGCTTATGCCCTGTGTCAAACCTTGTTGCCCTGGTTTTGGAGTCTTGCTTTAACGTGCCTTGTTGTAGGTTCTGTTTGGGGGTTGGCATTTGCACCTCAGGATTATCAACAAGGAGATTCGTTTCGGATCATTTACATTCATGTACCAAGTGCCATGCTTTCGATGAGTACCTATGTTGCCATGGCGGTTGCCGCGCTGGTGGGCATGGTTTGGCAATGGCGCACAGCTTACATGGCAATGATAGCGATGGCTCCCGTGGGTGCGGTCATGACATTAATCGCTCTGTTTACAGGGGCTGCATGGGGGAAACCCATGTGGGGTACCTGGTGGGAATGGGACGCAAGGCTAACTTCCGAACTTATTTTGTTGTTTTTGTATCTGGGCGTTATCGCTCTTTACGGTGCTTTTGAAGATAAATTACAAGCAGGCAAAGCCGCCGGTGTTATGTCATTGGTAGGCGTGGTGAATATCCCTATTATTCACTTTTCAGTAGAGTGGTGGAATACCTTGCACCAAGGTGCCACCATTACCAAGTTTGATAAACCATCCATGGCCCCTGAAATGCTATGGCCATTATTGATAAACATTGTCGGGTTTGCCTGCTTTATTGGGGCAGTCACGCTTATGCGAATGAAAAACGAAATAGTACGCAGAGAATTGCATCGTCCCTGGGTACAACACCTCGTAAGCGAAAAGGAGCCTGGTAATGCAGTTTGATTCGATGGCAGACTTTTTGGCAATGGGTGGGTATGGCTTTTACGTTTGGCTTTCCTTTGGCTTTACAGGAATGAGCTTGTTGGCTATTGTCGTGCAGACAATACTGGCGCAACGAACCCTTAAAAATCAAATTAGCGCGGAAACACAGCGTAGAAAGCGCATTCAACACGCTGAAAATAAACGCGCAAACCATGTCTCTATTCCTTCCGTTCCAGACAAGGCAGAAAAATGAATCCACGTAGAAAGCAACGACTTATGGCCGTCGGTTTTATTGGTGTTTTACTCACCGGAGCGGTGTCTCTTATGTTGTTCGCGTTGTCAGATAGCATCGATCTTTTCTATACACCTTCTCAAATCGTCGACGGCAGGGACGGAAAAAAACCTGATATCGGCCAGCGGCTTCGCATAGGAGGTATGGTTGTACCCGGCAGTGTAGTCAGAGATTCAGAAACCCTGGCTGTCAGTTTTGACTTAGTCGATACGGGCCCCACTGTCACTGTTCAGTACACGGGAATTTTGCCAGATTTATTCCGTGAAGGTCAGGGAATTGTGGCAACCGGAGTGTTAACGGAAAAGACGGTAATCAAAGCTCAGGAAGTACTGGCTAAACACGATGAGGAATACATGCCGCCAGAACTTGCAGAACAAATGAAGGGGATAAAACACGTAAAGCCTGAGCAACCGGGAGTTTAACATGATACCCGAGCTTGGAAATGTATCTCTGACACTGGCATTACTTTGCGCTATTTTACTGGCTGTTTACCCTATGTGGGGAGCACACATAAATCATCGCCTTCTGATGGGGACAGCGAAACCGCTGGCGGCGGGGATGTTTGTATTTACTCTTATTGCATTTGTCGCGCTGATTTACGCATTTTTAACTGATGATTTCAGTGTGGTTTATGTGGCACAGCATTCAAACAGCAAACTTCCAGATTATTATAAAGTGACTGCTGTGTGGGGTGGCCATGAAGGCTCATTTTTGCTTTGGGTACTCATGTTGTCAGTATGGACTGCATCTGTTGCTGTATTTAGCAAAGGGATCCCAGACGAGATGGTATCAAGAGTGCTGTCTGTACTAGGGGTTATTGCTATCGGCTTTTACCTGTTTATGTTGCTGACTTCAAACCCATTTGACACCATGCTGCCATTTTTTCCTGTTGATGGCAGAGACCTCAATCCCTTACTACAAGACTTTGGCATGATTATCCATCCTCCCATGCTGTATATGGGGTATGTAGGGTTTTCTGTCGCTTTTGCGTTTGCCGTGTCAGCGTTAATTTCAGGCAAGCTCGATTCTACATGGGCTCGATGGTCTCGGCCCTGGGTTATTGCAGCCTGGGCGTTTCTGACCTTGGGAATTGCACTGGGTAGTTGGTGGGCCTATTACGAACTTGGCTGGGGCGGCTGGTGGTTTTGGGATCCTGTTGAAAACGCCTCCTTTATGCCCTGGCTGGTTGGTACAGCTCTTATTCATTCGTTAGCTGTTACCGAAAAGCGCAAAGTATTCAAGTCCTGGACGGTTTTACTGGCTATCGCGGCCTTTTCCCTGAGTTTGCTCGGTACTTTTCTGGTGCGTTCCGGGGTTATTGTATCTGTGCATTCATTTGCCAGTGACCCCTCCCGAGGATTGTTTATTCTTGGGATCCTGGTGGTACTCAGTGGAACGGCGTTACTTTTGTACGCCTTGCGCGCCTCTGAATTGAGATCGCCAGGGCGTTACAGTACATTTTCAAGGGAAGTGCTGTTGATTGGCAACAACGTTTTTTTGTGTGCAGCTACCATTGTCGTGTTACTTGGTACCTTGCTGCCGTTAGTGCACAAAGAACTCGGTCTGGGCTCTATTTCTATTGGCGCCCCCTTCTTCAATCAAATGTTTACACTGCTGATCGTCCCGTTCGTATTTATGCTTGGAATTGGTCCGTTGACACGCTGGAAGCAGCAGTCGGCGCAAGCTATGAGTAAACAGTTCTGGACTGCCCTGGGGTTGAGTATTTCTGCAGGCGTACTCATTAATTTTAGCTATGATGAGCCTACCTACATGGCCGCACTGGGACTGGTTCTCGCTGCCTGGGTTTTAATCACAACCGTACAAGAAGTCATGCAGCGTATTGATGCGCTTCCCGATGCCAGTGTCATATCAAAACTTACCCGTTTGACGCCAAGCCACTGGGGAATGGTGCTGGGCCACATTGGCTTTGCTGTTACCCTTATTGGCATAACCTTAGTGTCTAATTATGAATTGGAACGAGATATTCGAATGGCGCCGGGTGAGCGTGCTGAATTGGGCGGTTATACCTTTCACTTCACTGGTGTTAAACCATTTAAAGGGCCAAATTATACTGCGGATGTTGGTGTGTTTGACGTTTATCAAGACGGTGAGAAAATTATCCACTTGGAGCCAGAAAAGCGATTGTATACCGTGCAGAGAATGCCGATGACGGAAGCCGGAATACACTCTACTTTGTTCCGAGATTTGTTTATTGCACTAGGTGAGCCCTTAGACGATGGTGCATGGGCAGTTCGGGTATATATCAAACCCTTTGTTATTTGGATTTGGGGCGGAGCGGCAATTATGTCCCTCGGCGGACTGTGTTCCTTGTCTGATAAACGCTACAGAATGGCCAAACTCAAGGCTGTGAAGAAAGCCGTTACCCCTTTTGTTAGCGCGGAAAGTTAAGAGAATTTATGAAAAAAACGTGGTTGTTTGTAATCCCAGTATCAGCTTTCCTCATAGTAGTCATTTTTCTTTTTATGGGGCTGTTTTCGAATCCCAGACAAATGGATTCTCAAGCGGATGGAAAGCCATTACCTGACTTTTCTTTACCAGATTTAATGGCCCCGGATACAATGTACACGCCGGAGAGTCTTAAGGGTGAAGTTACAATACTGAATGTGTGGGGGGTGTGGTGCGTAACCTGTGCCGTTGAGATGCCTTATTTGACGAGGTTACGCCAGGATGCAGGTGTACGGTTTGTTGGTTTGTACTTCGATCAGGATCTAGACCCTGACTTTGGTACCAAGACGCTTACCCGGGTACAACAGGAAGTCACGGATATGTTGAGCCGATACGGCAACCCCTATGAATACAATATTTTTGATGTTTTTCGGGAGACATCCTTAGATTTGGGTGTCACAGGAGCACCAGAGCACTTTTTGATAGACCATCGCGGTGTCGTTCGTATGCATCATATCGGTGATATTAACCAACGGGTATGGGAAAGCAAAATCGAACCTGTATATCGCGCCCTTCTCAAAGAAAAAGAGGGACAGTAGATCATGTCGATACAAAAACTACTGAGCGTGTTTGTACTCACTTTGTATTTTGCCTTTACTCCGGTATATGGCGTTGAAGATAATTTTTCTTTCGATGACCCAGCACAGCGAGCACTGTTCCTGGAGCTTACCGCGTCACTGCGTTGCCCGATGTGCCAAAATCAGAACATCGCTGATTCCGATGCCATGATCGCCCACGACATGCGCAGGAAAGTGTACGCCTTACTCAAAGACGGCAAAAGTGAGCAGGAAGTGATTGATTACATGAAAGCCCGCTATGGAGACTTTGTTTATTATCAGCCTCCGTTAAATGCTGCGACCCTATGGTTATGGGCCCTGCCAGTCCTGTTTATTGGGTTTGTGGCTGTTTATATCCTGAAGAAACCCAGGAAAATTGAGGTGGAAAATCGGGATGAGAAACTTAAAAAAGCAGAAGCGCTGCTCAAGCAGGACGATTTATGAGCTGGCAAGGTTTTGTTATAGCGGTGTCCGGGTTTCTTACCCTGGTCGTTTTTTTGGTTGCTTTACCCTGGTTACGTAAGCGTTCAGTCAGTGCAAGGGATGTGTTGACGAATACGAAAATCATCAGGCAACGCCTGGATGAACTGGCGCGTGAGGTAAGAGAAGGAATCATTAGTGAGGAGGACGAAAAAGCTGCCAGTGAGGAACTCAAACTCGCCTTGTTAGATGAAGTGGCCGAAAGTGAAAAACAGACCGGTCAGAAAGCCTCGCTCCCTCTGATTTTCGGAGGTATTTTGTCAGTAGCTGTGGTTCTGACGGTTTATGCCAAAGTAAATCATATCGAACAGGTAAAAGGGGCTGAGCAAGCGATTGAAGCATTGCCTGCTTTAAGCGAAAAGCTTTCCTCCCCAGAAGCATCGTCGTTTTCAAATAAAGATATTGCAGATCTAACCTATGCTATACGGAGCCGTCTTCGAAGTGATCCTGATGATGCCACGGGATGGATGTTTTTGGCTCGTCTATGGTTGTCTGTAGGACAGGACGCGCAAGCTGTGCAGGCAATTGAAAAAGCGCTTGTGCTTAAACCGGACGATACCACAATAAGGATCACCTACGCGCAGACCCTCATGGTAACTAACGATGAGGGGCAAATGACTAAAGCTCAGTCTGTATTGCAAGGTTTGTTGGCAAGCAGCCCACAAAACGATAATCTCGCCCTAATGATGGCGGTGGTATCAGCAAGATTAGGCGACCTGGCTAATACGACCCGCTACTTTGAACAAGTTAAAGACAAATTGCCTGCGGAAAATGAAACACGTCTGGGGTTGGAGCAACGGATATCAGTACTTAGCCAACAAAGAGACGCGTTGCCTGAGGCAGAAAATACGACTGCCAACACTGGCTTTGAGATAACTGTCACAATTGATGAAGGGGTAAGTGATAAACTCCCCGGCGAAGGTTATCTGATTGTCTATGCGCAGGACGCTAACAGCCAAAATAGAATGCCGGCTGCGGTGGTCAAAATTCCGTTACAAAAATTTCCTGTTACTCTAACGCTGAACAATGATAATGCAATGATGCCTGGGTATACGTTGGCCACACTTTCGCAGGCTAAGTTGACGGCACGGGTGTCGTCTGATGAAGACGTTATGCCCACTGCGGGTGACCTTCAAGGCGTGATTTCAGTTCCGGTGAAACCGGGAGAAACCAGTCAGTATTCAATTATCATTAGTAAGGAAGTGCTTTGAACACATTGTCCAGATTTTGCATTACCAGTCTCATCCT
Source organism: Alteromonas sp. AWQ4_252 (assembly GCF_056158205.1). NCBI lineage: Bacteria > Pseudomonadati > Pseudomonadota > Gammaproteobacteria > Alteromonadales > Alteromonadaceae > Alteromonas > Alteromonas sp. AWQ4_252. Next base: position 2,051,701 of record NZ_JBSWSV010000001.1, read on the forward strand.
GTTGACGACAGTGTTGTCCGGTTGTGCCAGTCAACAGGCTCAACGAGTTGAACAAGGGAAGGGGGATTTATATCAGGGAGACCCGAAAGATCCTCTTGAACCTGTAAACCGCGTAGTCTGGGATTTTAACTGGGAGGTATTGGATCAGTATGTTTTACGTCCGGTTACTATAGGTTATGTCACGGTTATACCTCAATTTGCCCGTACGGGTTTAGTGAACGCTGCTAATAACCTGGAAGAACCTGGGAATATGTTTAACAACTTTTTTCAGGGCAAAATAGACGCTGGTCTGGATAGCTTAGCCAGGTTCGTCATCAATTCCACAGTGGGTTTATTAGGCACCATTGATGTGGCAGGAAAGATGGGAATTGAGCAAAAGCGGGAAAACTTTGGCGAAGTATTAGGTTCGTGGGGCGTGGAAACCGGACCATTCCTTATGCTTCCGGCACTTGGGCCAAATGATCCTCGTTCTCTTGGTGGCCGTTTCGTCGATAACGTTTATTATCCCATGGCCATTCTGGATGGAACTACCAATGTGGTTAGGTTTACCGTTAATATTTTAGAGGGCAGGGCGGCGCTCATCGATCAAGAGACACAACTGGAGCAAGCCATTGACGATTATACCTTCGTTAAGAATGCCTATTTTCAGAATCTTGAATTTCGGGTTACCGATGGTAAAAGTGGCGATAGCGTTATTGAAGAAGAGGAACTCGATGATTTCTCTGAATTTGAGTCTATGCTAGACGACATAGACACTACGCAAGAGTAATAACAAAAAAAAGGGGCCGAAATGGCCCTTTTCTCTTTTCGCAAAAGCTTAAGCGTTATAACCCATTGGGTTGTTCGACTGCCAGTGCCAAACGTCTTTACACATATCTTCTAATGTTTTAACGGCATTCCAGTTTAGCTCTGTCGCTGCCAGTGTTGGGTCGGCATAGCAAGCTGCAACGTCGCCACTCCGCCTTGGAGCAATTTTATAGTTGATGGTTTGCCCTGACGCGGACTCAAAAGCTTTTATCATTTCAAGCACTGAGTAGCCCTGGCCAGTGCCCAGATTGTATACATCCAGGCCCATGTTCAAGGCTAGTCTGTCGAGTGCCTTAAGGTGTCCGTTAGCCAAGTCGACTACATGGATATAATCGCGAACTCCAGTGCCGTCTGGCGTATCGTAATCGTCTCCGAAAACACTAAGTTGGGCTAATTTACCAGTAGCAACCTGAGAAATATAAGGCATTAGATTATTGGGAATGCCATTGGGATCTTCGCCAATTTGCCCTGAGTGGTGGGCTCCAACCGGATTGAAATATCGCAGTAGTACGATATTCCAGCTCTCATCTGACTTATGCAGATCGGTTAGCATATGCTCGACCATGAGTTTTGACATGCCGTATGGATTAGTAGGTTGTCCCGTCGCCATTTTTTCGTGAAGGGGTAATGAGACCGGGTCGCCATATACAGTGGCAGAGGAACTGAACACGAGATTTTTCACGCCGTGTTGTCGCATCGCTTTACACAACGTCAGCGTACCGTAAACGTTGTTTTCATAGTATTCCAACGGCTTCTCTACTGACTCGCCTACTGCTTTTAAGCCTGCAAAGTGGATGACAGCATCAATTGAATGTTTGCTAAAAACACTGTCTAAAACAGTGGTATCTCTTATGTCACCTTGCACAAAGGTAACAGATTTACCGGTGATCTTTTCAACACGTCGTAGTGATTCTGCACTGGCATTTACCAGATTATCTAATACGACTACGGAAAAGTCTTGCTCAAGCAGTTGTAAAACAGTATGGCTGCCAATGTATCCGGCGCCGCCAGTTACCAAAACGGTTTTCATTGTCTCTCCTTAGATAAGACCTGAGGTACGTATTTCGCGCACAATGTATATTGAATGGGCTTTATAATAAGCGGGTAGAACAACACGATTACCAAAACCCAGAGCAATGCATGCCAGTGAGTAAACGTTCTTATTACCAACGCGAACACCGGCACAATAACGAGTAATTTTAGTATATTTAGGAGTGTTTTTTCGGGCACAGTTAACTTAGTTGCGGCAAGTTCAAGAATACGAACCCGCTCACTTAGAGGAAGCTCTTCGAGCCCCGGAATATTTCTTGTGGAAAAGTAAAATGCCATAGCTGCCTTAAATACAAAAAAACCGGTGTAAAGGTTAAACGTTTACACCGGCTATGGTAGTGCAATTCAGCGCAGTTTGGTAGCTACGCTGAAGGAAATTTGAATCACAGAGGTTATTGCACTGCCTTTTCATCTTCCTGAGGTAACTTTTCCCAATGTCTGGTAATTAAAGAGAACACCAGTACAAGTACGCCTATGACCCCAGCAAAGGTTGCAATACTGCTGAACAGTGAAGATACATTGCCTGACTCATCCGTTCCGAACGCACCAGCCATTACACCTGCAATAACGCTGCCGATTGAATATGTAAGTACAAATAAACCCATCAGCTGTCCGGAGAAGCGACGTGGGGATAATTTACTGACCGCACTAAGCGCTACAGGACTAAGGCATAGTTCTCCCACAGTGTGAAGGAAGTACGTTGCCACAAGCCAGTAGGGAGCAACCTGCTGTCCGCTCGCTGCGTACATGGCGGCAAAAAACATCACAATAAAACCACTACCCATAATCAGCACGCCCAGGGCGCATTTGATGCCGTAGGACGGGTCTAGCATACGTTTTCCAAGTTGAATCCATAACACTGCGAAAAACGGAGACAAAGCGATAATAAAGATAGAATTCAGGCTTTGGAACCAGGCGAAGGGAATTTCAAAGCTCCCCCACATTCTGTCTGTATTTTCATTGGCAAAAACGTTTAATGATGAACCGGCTTGCTCAAAGCCAGCAAAGAAGCAAGCCGATGCCACACAAATTAAAAACAACGATAGCATGCGTTTCTTTTCGTTGCTGGTGAGGTTGCCAAAGAAAAAGATAAAGCCAAAGTACAGTAGGAAAATAACCGTAAACAGGTATGCTACGTACTCAGCTACCTGGGCCACGTCAATAACCAGAAAGCCCATGGTCATAGCGTAGGTCACTACGGCAAGTGTGATAAGGAAAATGGTAATTCCTGTCCAACTTTTCTTAACCCCGGACGGCGTCATTTCTACCGTAGGTTTAGCCGAATGAGCAGGCAATTTATGTTGTGTAATACGGTACTGAATTAAACCAATCCCCATACCTACAGCTGCGGCACCGAACGCCCAGTGATAACCCTGGTTCACTGCCAGCCAGCCACATACAAAATTACCAATGATGGAGCCGATATTAATGCCCATGTAATAAAGCGTGTAACCACTGTCCCTACGTGCGTCATGCTCCGTGTAGAGCTGGCCAACCATAGCACTGATGTTTGGTTTCAGAAGGCCTGTGCCCAGGACTACCAGGATCAGACCGATAAAGAAGGTTGAAGTGGTGGGGATCGCCAGCACGATGTGGCCGCTCATAATGATAATACCGCCATACCATACGGCGTTTTGTCCACCGAACAGACGGTCGGCTAACCAACCGCCGGACAAGCCCATAAAATAGACCGCACCTGTGTAGAGCCCGTAAATAGCGTATGCGGTTTCTTTGTCGAAACCCAGACCTTGTTGCTGAATGGTCAGGGTCATGAAGATAACGAGAAGTGCGCGCATACCGTAATAGCTCATGCGCTCCCACATTTCTGTGAAGAACAGTGTTTGAAGGCCCCCTGGATGGCCAAAGAAACTGGTATCGTTAGATGTTTTTATTGTCACAATAGAGTTCCGTCTTGTAATGATTGTTATGGTAGTTTACATGAGCAAGCAGGTGTATCAGTCCTGCTGTTCTGTAATATTCTGGCTACTGTTATACCGAAGGAAAGTACTATACACAAGGGAAGGGGTTGCAGATGTGCATTGAATAAAAACGAGCAGTAAAGAGAAATGTCCGTTACTACTCGTTTTTTATTCTACAGTTCTTTGACAGTAGCAACGATAATACGTACCGACCCATAAATTATCAGCAGGATAACGCCGAATAACACCAGGTTATAAAGGGTTTTCGGATAGGCATTGTCATCGGGTAAAGTCGGTGTTTCGATAGTCACTAAGTATTGTAGCTTTTGATAGGCTTCAACCCGAGCATTCTCTAATGATACAAGGGACGATGAAAAGGCTTGAATCGCCAATTGCATTTGCACTTGCAAATTACTGTATTGGGCCATTTGTTCGGTAACAGATAATTCGGCACCGTCTTGTTTATTGCTGAACGTCTCTTTTTGTATGTCCACTTGCTCCCGTAATGCGCCAATTTGTCTTTTCAGGTTTTGTACTTCTGGCGCGGTGGGCGACATCATGGTTTGTAACGTATTGAGCTCAGCTTGTTTCTGAGCAAGTGTCGCCTGTAGTGAAAAGGCAATTTGCTGCGACGCTGCACCCTCTGCGGTTGGGTCCAACACGTTATAAGTTGATTGAAAGGCAAGTAATTCGTTTTTGGCTTCTTTGAGCTTTTCCTCGACCACCTGATGCTCGCCTTTGGCGAAGTCCATTTTTGATTTTGCCAGATTGTTATTAATTTCGTTAAGAAACCGCTCAGCTTCATCAACAATAGCGCGGTTAACAATTTGAGCAAAATCAGCGGTAAAGGCTTTCACTTTCAGCGTGATAACGCTTGAAGCAGAATCGACTTCTACGGTGATATGGTCGAGGTAGTACTGATAAAAATCTACCTGTGTATGGTCTTCTGCTAAGCGGCTGAACATATCCCCATACTCCCCTGAAAAGTGCGCTGATAAGGCAACAGTATTTTCCAGGTAACGCATCATACTTTGCGATTTAATATAACTTTCAATAATTTGACTGTCGTTGGCGGAGCCGCCACCCGCTATCGTACCTGCCAGAAGGCTGGTAGGGTCAAAGGCACTGCCGCCATCGGTAGACTTTATGATCAGCTTACTGATGCTTTCATATTGAGGCGCGGCAATGACATTCAGGTAAAAGGCATAAATAAGCCAGGGGGCAAGGATAAAAACAATCTTGTTCTTTTTTAGTTTATTGATAATGTTGGATATATTCATAATGTAATCGTTGTCGCTGCTACGTTATTCTGCCATGTAGGCATCGATGCCTTCTTCTAAATTTTCAAAGTAGCGTAACTCGCCGTTTTCGATAATGACGGCTGAGGTACAAAACTCCCGTATTTGGTCGAGCTCGTGACTCACCATAATCATTCCGGCAGTCTTACTTTTTTCTCTTAGTGCTTCTCTGGCTTTACGACGAAAAGACGGGTCACCCACAGAAGTGGCTTCGTCCATAAGATAAATGTCGAAATTGATGTTGATACAACATGCAAAAGCTAATCTCGCTCGCATCCCCGCTGAGTACGTTTTAACCGGCAGGTCAAAGCGCTTTCCTACCTCAGCAAATTTTTGTACTGCGGCTTCATACGCTTTGAGCGAGGGCACCTGATTAATCCGGCCGATAAACCGGGTATTTTCCCGTCCACTCATTTGCGGATGGATGCCGGTTTGAAGTGCAACGGGCCAGGACATGGCTTTATTGGTTATAATACGGCCTTTGTCAGGATATTCGCTTTTCGCCAACATTCTGAACAAAGTAGATTTACCCGCCCCATTTTTACCGAGAATCGCTACGCTCTTTTCCGTCGGGAAATCAAAGTTGAGATCTTTAAAAATATATTGGGGGCCCAGTTTGCTCGGATAGCTCTTGGTCAGATTCTCAATTCTAATCATCGCGCCAACACCTTTTTCCAGGAAATGTGGTAAATGGCGAGACTAAAAAATAGAGAGATAACGGTGACTTTAAAAATAAAAAATAGTGATACACCAGCGTTTCCATAAGAGGGATAACAAGCGTAACGAGCCAATTCGATAAAATGTACCAGTGGATTCCACGTGAACCAGTGCCAATATTCTTTCGGTATGTCTTGAAGACTGAAAAATACGCAAGAAATGAACATTAGTGGTCTTGAAAGTAACGCTTTTATCTTGTTCAGTTCGGGTATAAATGTGATAGCTATACCAAGAATTAGACCAATCGATATGCCCATTAGCCATAGAGTTGAGTACAACATAATTAACATCAGTGGGTTGGCCACTTGCAAATCCAGTTGTAAAAGATAGACACCGATGAAAATTAAAACGATGACCCCAATTTTAATACTAAATTCTGTAAACGCTGAGCTCAACAATGCTGCAATCGGCTGGACCTGACGAAATGCCAGAAGTGGTTTACTTTGTTTTAGCGAGTTCGGCACACTGTTTAAACAGGACAAAAAGGATTGCAGCCCCATCAAACCAATCATCATAAACAAAAATACCGGGATGGAATGGACGTCACCTTCCCTTATTAGGCTGCGCAAGAAAGAAAGGAAGAAAACGAACAAGAAGGGCTCAATAAATGCCCACATTAAGCCTAGTTTATCGCTAAATTTACTTTGCAAATCTCGCAAAAATAGGGCGAAGATGACTCTTCGCCACGCAAGTAGCTGTGTTTTCAAAGATAATTCCATCAATTAATCGCTACGTTCGCCGCTACTGCGATTTGATAGATTATCTGTGTGATATCTTTTATTGCCTGCAGGGATTTAACATCGATAGACGGTAGCACTACAACGTGATCCCCTGGTTGTAAATCAAGCCTGCCTTCTCCTTCCGACCAAAAGCTGCTGTGAATACTATCAAATTCCACAATACCGTTTTTTCGGATAATGAGAATGCGATCGTCATCGGCCCGCTGGGTAAAACCACCTGCCCATGCGACGTAATCAGCCGTGGTTGCTTCGTCGTTGAATACAACAGCTTGCGGCATCATTACTTCTCCGGCAACGTGGATCAGGTCGGATACTTCTGGGATCACTATGGTGTCGTTCGGCTCCAGTAGTACATTGGCAATTTCCCCTTTCTCAGCAACGATGACTTTGCCTTGAGGCGCTACTTGTCGAGCCCGTTGAATAAAGTCAGACACCAGCTGCGCTTCCTGCACGCGTATAGAGCCCTCTCCCGTAGAACTAATTGGAGCGGTGTAAATACTACGTTCCAGGCGTTGCAGCGATTGCTCAATTAACTCTCGTTGCTTTTCTGCAACACTTTCTCTCAGTAGAAATACGTTAGTGGGATCGGACAAGGTTTCATCAATTTGGACATAATCCATTACATCTTTGAGGCGAGTCCCTTTGTCTACCATGATTTGCGACGGCCCATTGTGTTGTCCTGCAATGTTTATCTGATACACCATTGGGGGATGGTCGTTAACGAAACTTACCTGATCACCCGCTTGCAAGGTGATGTTGTTAAACGAAGTTAGTGCCAGATATTCGGCAAATTGCTCGTCTTTTCTGAGGCCTGCAACCGAAACATGACTCATAAATTCAGTTGGCCGGGCGTATTCAAGCAGGGTTTTGCCTTCTAATTCGTCATCTTTAAATTCAAAGGTGTAACTATTACTGGCACCTTCTGTTACTGTGACGCGATTTCCAACTGGGTGAACCATGATGGTATCACCGTCCTGAAACGATATTCCAGGTAAAACACCGTGGCGAATAAAGTCGTAAAGATCAGCAGTAGCTATTACTTTGCCGCTGCGCTTAATATCTATTTTTCTAAAACTTCCGCGGTTGAAATCAATACCGCCTGCTCGCTTGAGATAATAAAGTACACTGTCATTGGCAAGACCAGCATACTGTCCTGGGCGTATCACTGGCCCGGTAATATAAACTGAGACCGGCGTAGCAGTTAACAGGTTCACATAAGTATTAACATCGTTGGTATAAACTTGCTTAATACTGTTCGTCACCAATTGATTGACAGACCCTGCCGGTGTGTCTGCCACGGTTACAGGCCCAATGTTAGGAATAAAAATGTTACCTTGGTTATCTACGGTAACCACATCTGAGTAACTAATGGCACCCCACATCCAAATGGATATTTTATCGCCTGGAGCAATGAGGTAGTTGTCATTTAGTCCAGAGCTTCGCTCCGATTCAAACCCACCAATAAAAAGGTTAGCAGCAAACGGCGGGTTAGATAGCGCTTCTTGCATGGGGAAGACATCTTCAAGGGTGGGTTCCCCCGGCAATGTCATTCCTGAGCGGGGTTGATTCGTGTATTGGCCTGCAGAAGCTTGCCCCATGCTTCTGGCGCCCGGTAGTGTGCGTGATGTCTGCACGTTCATCGGAGATACCGAAGAGGTGGACACACTACTGTTTGTCGAGCTACTGCCATTTTGTTGTTGCGCCTGCTCTCTAAGCTGCTGTAAGTCAGACAGCGATTGCGCACTAGCTGAAAATGAATGAGAAAAAAGGGAACAGCTCAAGGCTAATGTAATAGCCAAACGGTTAGAAGACATAAATTTTATCATATCGTTTAGGATTCATTAGGGTTGAGAAGGGGCGCAAGCAATTGCCACTGGCCATTGCGTTGACACATCGCGCGGGGAGTACGAGGCTCACCAGCTGTGAATAATTGTTTACAATTCAGGCCTGTTGCAGAACGATAATTTTTACCCACCAGAAAGGTGGTGTCGGCAATTTGCAACATATTACCAGCGGATAAATTGCCCTGTGGAACAGGAACAACTGCCGAATTCATCAATTCAATATTGTTCCCTGACACGAGGGGGATATTGGCGACAACTGGCGTGGGCGCAGATGAACACCCAGCTAAAGAAATAACGCCAGTTACTAGCGCGACACCTAAGCCATTGATAAAACGCATATCTCAACATTTCCTTCTCTTAACTTGGGGCCTAGCATACCATAAATTTATTACTATGCAGCGCCCAGAAAATATGGGCAGTGTAATTGATTGTTTCGCAAACAACCAGGTGCTAAAAAATCGATTTCTTTTTGTTTGCACGAAAATTGCATAATTTTGAGGAGAGCAGATAGATACTGCGTAAGGATGTGAACGGATCATTGTGAGGGTAGAGCTTACGAGCCGACTTTGATTTCCTGCTGTTAAAGTAGTTGCGCGAGAATGTAACAATCAATTGCTGGTGGTTAGATTGTATTGCCGAAAGGACTATATCAACAGGTTTGCTTTAGTCACACGAGTAGTGAGTTATGTAAAACTTAGTGGCTTGGTACACGGATTTTGAAAAACAAATCTATTTGGCCCCACTTTTAATTAAATCAGGTGGTAGTTATTTTGTTGCTAGTCGATTATCATGTGTCAGTTAATCAAGGTGGGTTAAACGCTTTGTATGATGGAAGCCGTTACAAAATGGAATACTGCAATTTTTACCTCAATACACATGGCCAACAGGGCCGGCAACTATCTCCGTCAGGGTGGGATTATTAGTCAATATGTTTGATTATCTTCAAATTGTCCCGTTATTCACGGCGTTTTTTGTTGCGCTGATCCTGTTGGTGGTGATGACACCGTTGGCGCATCAGTTTGGACTTGTGGACCACCCCACATGCCGAAAACGCCACGCTGGCATGGTACCACTGACCGGTGGCGTGGCGATTTTCATGGCGGTTTTAGTCGCGAGTGTCGCTACCGACGTGTGGATGAAGAATAATCCGCTCTTTTTCACCGCATCCGCATTTATTGTCTTGCTTGGCATGCTGGATGACAGATTCCAATTAAGCGCTAAAGGCAGGCTCATGTGCCAGTTTGGTGTTGCAGCTATTATGGCCTGGAGTGCACAAAACTATATCACCTCTCTGGGTAATATATTTGGATTCGGAGAAACATATCTGGGGTTGGCGGGTTACTTTTTTACCATAGTCTGCGTGGTTGGAGTGATTAACGCGTTTAATATGATCGACGGTATTGATGGCCTTGCTGGTGGAATGAGCCTTATCGTGTTGTTAACTGTGGTCGGCATTCTACTTGCGACAGGAAATGGTGCAGCCATCATGGAGCCACTGATAATAGTCGCAGCCATCGTACCGTTTCTGGCTTTCAATCTCAGTTGGAAAGGGTTTAAAGGGAATAAAATCTTCATGGGTGATGCCGGTAGTATGTTTGTCGGCCTCACTATCGTCTGGTTATTAGTCGACCACACGCAAGGACAACAAGCCGCATTCAGGCCGATAACGGCCGTTTGGTTAATCGGTTTGCCGCTTATGGATATGGCAGCGATCATGTATCGTCGGGCGAAGAAAGGGCAGTCAGTTTTGCGTCCCGATAGAAAACATCTGCACAATATTTTTATGCGGGCCGGGCTGTCCAGCCGTCAGGCATTAATAGCAATTTTATTTCTTGGTATGTGTTACTGCGCAGTGGGTATCCTTGGTGAAGTATATCAGGTTCCGGAATACGTGATGTTCTGGGGTTTCATAGCCTTGTTGATGATTTACAGCTACGTAATCCAAAATATTTGGAAGATGATCAGAAGAGTCAATCGTCATATACGTGCAAAGTAGGCGTCGTTAAAACACGAAATCGTGCAGACGTCTTGCAATATTTTTGCTATGTTTGCGCCCTATAAAAATGATAAGGCGTTCCGGCGGTCGCATTGTACAAAGCAAAAACCACATTTATTCACCAAGGGCGCATTCCAACTACGGCAAATGCACTTGTTGCTATGTCAGTCTATCGCAATGATGATCCCCATTGGCTGGCGCAAGCTGTAGACAGTATTTCTCAACAGACTTATAAGCAGTTCGCTTTCCTTATTGTTATAGACGGCGAAGTTTCTAACCACATCCAGGACGTGCTTATTGATATTGCGCAACGGGATGAGCGTGTATTTCTTGCCAAAAACGATAAAAATGTTGGTCTTGCGGCCAGTATGAATTTCGCTATAGAGTGGGGCTTAGACAAGCCGTTTCAATATTTTTTTAGAATGGATGCCGATGACATTTCTGTAGACGTGAGACTCGAGCGACAAATCGATTACCTTTCAGCCCATCAAATCGTAGGGGTCCTTGGTACAGCCTTAACGGAAATCAACGAAGCTGGAGATAGGGTGGGGGCAAGAGTAATGCCTGCTTCCCATAAGCAAATCTTAAGGGTACTCCCACGGCGTTGCAGTTTGAATCACCCTACTGTGGCGTTCCGCTACGATATCTTCCGCAAAGGTTTTCGCTACGACGCTTCTTTAATGAATACGCAAGACTATTTCTTGTGGATAAAACTGGCGCAAGAAGGCTTCGTGTTTAGAAATTTGAAAGACAGATTATTAGATTTCAGGCGAGTAAATGACTTTTACAAGCGCCGCGGGTTGAGTAAGTCTTTAAATGAGTTTCGCGCGCGACTATACGCCATGCGAGCCTTAAAAAGGCTGACGTTGTGGAATCTATTTTATGCATGTGGCGTGCTCGCTACACGGTTGATGCCAGCGAAGGTAGTTAAACTGGCGTACAAACTGGATCGCAAAATACTCGAGCGGAGTGAAAAGCAGTGAAAACCGGTGTGGTCATTATTTTGTATCATCCCGAGATTGCTCACCTACAAACCGTATTGGATGTGCTTGAGGAGGGAAATAAGCCTATTGTTTTAGTCGATAATTCCGTAGAGAAGCTTGAGTTACCACTTCCTTCTCAATGTGAATATCTTCATTTTCCTCAAAACGTGGGCATTGCTGCAGCTCAGAATTATGGTATTAATTGTCTTAAAAATAACGGCTGTGAAGCGGTTTACATTTTCGATCAGGACAGTGAGGTTTCCCTTGCACTACTGGCTGGGCTCGCCAAAGGCTTAGATCAAGCGATTGAAAAGTTTGGTAAGGTAGCTGCTGTGGGCCCGCAGGTATTCTGTCGTTTTGAAAGCACGGCAGTTTCGCCCAGAATTCAAAAGGCACTGTCGGTAAGTGATAACATGGCAGACGTTAAACAAATTATTGCGTCGGGTATGTTACTTACAGTCAGTTGTTTTGACGATATTGGCGGCAAAGATGAGGGGTTGTTTATCGACGGTGTAGATCATGAGTGGTGTTGGCGAGCCAGAACCCAAGGCTATCATATAATAAAGTTACTTGATGTGTTGATGCCGCATAAACAAGGGGATGGACGACAGGTTATCGCAGGTATCGCTTTTAAAGTTGGGGCTCCCATAAGACTTTATTACCAGGCAAGAAATATACTCATACTGGTTCGTCGACCCTACGTACCGCTTTATTGGAAGATGCGAAATGTTTTAGCCTTACCCGTGAGATGGTGTGTGAATCGCTTCTGCCTGGAAAATGGAAAAATTCGATCTGGATACTTATTCAAAGGGCTGCTACACGGTATAAAGGGCAAAACAGGTAAGTACCCCAGGTAAACTGCCGCTTCAACCTTAGCGCAGATAGTTAGCACGACTGTCACAAAAGTATCACGTTATCGTGCATACAATTTGCTTTAACTCGAAAGAGACAATTTTTTCTTGTTTGTTGCACTAAATCTGGGATTGAATATGGTGCAATAACGCTTCATATTGGTGCATGTGGGAGGTTTTTACATTACTCTGTGGGTTTTACAGACTGGTTATCAGTTCTAGGCGTTTTAAAAGCCAATAGGTAGTAGAATATTTACAGCCAGTTCTACTTAAAAGAGATGCCAGACAGCATTGAAGACAGAAAATAGGTAAGACTTTTGTTATGTTATGCGACACTGTTTCTGTAGTTTACCGACACTTTAATAAATTTTATTTTTTCCCCATGACGGAATAGGGATTGCATTACTCCGTTATCGGTTTGGACTTTCAGTAGAAAAAAGGACACTTGTAAATATGAGTCAAGTTAAGAAAGCAGTAATTCCCGTAGCAGGGCTAGGCACCAGAATGTTACCGGCCACAAAAGCAATTCCCAAGGAAATGTTGCCGTTGGTAGACAAGCCTTTAATTCAGTACGTGGTAAATGAATGTGTTGCGGCGGGTGTAAAGGAAATTATCTTAGTTACCCATGCCAGTAAAAACAGCATTGAAAATCATTTTGATACCTCTTTCGAGCTCGAGGCAACACTGGAAAAACGTGTTAAGCGTCAACTTCTCGAAGAAGTTCAGTCAATCTGTCCTAAAGATGTCACTATTATGCATGTGCGTCAGGGCCATGCTGCCGGCTTAGGTCATGCCATTTTGTGTGCTCAACCTCTGGTAGGAGATGCGCCGTTTGCCGTCGTGCTACCAGACGTTATCATCGACGATGTGGCCAGTAATCCGAAGAAAGACAACCTTGCGGATATGGTAGCCAAATTTAATACAAGCCGTGTTAGCCAGGTTATGGTAGAGCAGGTACCTCAGGAAGATATTACTAAATTCGGTATTGCCGATCTTGAAGGTGTAGATATTAAGCCTGGCGATTCCGCTAAGATCCACAGAATGGTCGAGAAGCCTGACTTGGAGGACGCTCCCTCTGACTTGGCAATTGTTGGCCGCTACGTTTTGTCTGAGAAAATTTGGGATCTACTTGAAGTGACGCCTCCGGGAGCAGGTGGCGAAGTTCAGCTTACCGATGCTATTGATTCGTTGATGAAAATAGAGCAGGTTGATGCCTATTATATGAAAGGTAAGAGCCATGATTGCGGGAGTAAACTCGGTTATATGAAAGCAAATGTGGAATACGCTCTTCGACACCCTGCATTAGGTGACGAATTTAAAGCTTATATTGCCTCTTTGAATGGCTAATTTTTTGTAACACAGACTAAAGAAGCCCGCTGAATAGCGGGCTTCTTTCATTAATGCTTAACTACTTTTACTTTATCGCGTATTTTAGCAAGCATTTTTTGGCCGATACCTCTCACTTCGGTTAATTGCTCTACGTCGTGAAAGTAACCTTTCTCATCCCGGTACGCGATGATCGCTTGTGCCTTACTTTTACCGATACCAGGTAGCGTCATCAACTGGTCTACAGACATGGTATTTAAATCCATGGCTGATTCCGAGGTGATACCCGCAACGTCGAGAGGATCCTTTTCAATTGCATCAGCAGCGAAGGCTGGCATGTGGCTTAACGTGAGTAGTGCTGTGAGAGCGCTAATCAATAGTGTTTTTTTGTTCATAACAGTCATCCTTAAATGTAAATATTTCCTTCGTACGAATCGTACAATGACAGACTAGAACAAAAGTTGTCGTTTGGAGAGTCCAGTTTTAGGACAGTTGAACTTTATGACAGTATAAAAAAAGCGGGCAGTGCCCGCTTTTTCAACATAAATAAAACGCTAGCTACAGACGCTCTAACACTGCATCTGTAAATTCGGTAGTACCGGCCTGGCCACCTAGGTCCCGTGTAGTACGGTCGCCTGTTTCAATCACTTCTTTTAGTGCGTTACGAATCTTTTCTGCCTTGTCACCCATATTGAGATATTCAAGCATTTGAATCGCGGCAAGAATGACTGAAGTCGGGTTGGCCAGATTTTTACCCGCGATATCTGGTGCCGAGCCGTGAACAGCTTCAAAGATCGCGCAGTCTTTACCAATGTTTGCACCGGGTGCCATACCCAGACCACCAACAAGACCAGCACAGAGGTCGGAGAGAATGTCACCGAAGAGGTTTGTTGTTACGATAACATCAAATTGATGCGGGTTCATGACCAGCTGCATGCAGGTATTATCAACAATCATCTCTGTTGACTCGATGTCAGGATAACGTTCGCCTACTTCTCTCGCCACCTTAAGGAAGAGTCCTGATGTAGATTTCAAAATGTTGGCTTTGTGAACCGCTGTCACTTTCTTTCGCCCTTCACGACGGGCGAGCTCGTAAGCAAAAGTGACAATTTGCTCAGCGCCCTGTCGGGTGATTTTGCTCATGGCTTCTGCTTCCTGACCGTCTTCTGAGACAACCTGGCCGAGACCTGAGTACATACCCTGTGTGTTTTCACGTACAGTAATGATGTCGATATCTTCGTAACGCGCTTTGGTGCCTTTAAAGGATAATACAGGGCGCACATTGGCATAAAGTGCAAATTGTTTTCTCAGGCTAACGTTAATAGATGTAAACCCTTCACCTACCGGCGTAGTAAGCGGGCCCTTTAAAGCCACCTTATTTTTTGCAATGAGATCCAGCGTGTCTTGTGGCAGAAGCTCACCGTGATTCTCTAACGCTACCAAGCCTGCGTCTGCATAATCGTACGCAAAGTCACAGCCAACTTTGTCTAATATCTTCGTTGTGGCATCAATAATATCCGGGCCAATACCATCGCCGCGAATAACGGTAATGCGTTGTTGAGTCATGTTGAGGAATCCTTTGATAATTCTTGTCGTAAAATTTCGTTAGGTTGCTAGTGCGTAGTGGGGTATTCCACGTAGCGAAACACCGGATTGCATACGGCTAGTTTTATACGTAGTAAGCGTAGTATACAGAGAATAGAAAATCCCGGTGGTTGGGTATATTTTAACGTAATCGCGTCTGATGTGACAGGAGGCGGGCTATTCGAGAACATAAATGCGGTGAATGTTCATCATAATCCTTTCGTTTCTATTCTGCCATAGGAAGCCACAGCAATGGGCAAATATCACGACGTAATGAAAGAATTTCAGCGTCTGACACCTGCAATATTTTAAGTGATGTGCGGTAATAGAGATCATCTTTTTCGTGGCTTATTCCGTTGAACAACCATTGATTGGTCAATAGCAGGCTCATGCCTAAGATAACCGTGTCAGCTTTTATCCGCTGGGGAATGTCAGCAGGGAACAAATTGCTGTGTGAAATAATACTTTGATAAAGCGGTGGTTGCTGCCATTGAGAAGCCAGTGTCACCGCCATTTTCTGCAATGTGCCATTACTGTCTTTGGCGAACCTGTCGAGACGATATGCCGGGCCTGTGCTCATCGGCCATTTTTTTCGTGTTTTTAGAGCGGGGACAGAATATAACGGTGCCACAGAAAATGTGGTTAAAAGCGCTGCACATTGAGGGGTTAATGAACAAACTGCACTAATTTCAGCCAGCCTACTCGCTATACTGGCAATGACATCGCACACACGGTTGCAAGTGAGGAGTAAGGGAAACCCCTTCTGCTGTAATCGCTGAGTGAGTGCACGTAAGACCAGCATATCCGCCAGGCGTTGCAGGCCGTATGTCATGACTGCTTGCTTTACGTCACTCACTGCGATGCGCAATCGATTTTCCTGACCAGCCATCTGCTTAAGAAAGTCGGCCAGGTCGGGCTGATTGTTCAGTGCCGACACCAATTTATTGATGTCCAGAGCCTGGTCCTGAAGCATGCTGATAATAGAAGCTAAATCTGCTGGTAACTTACTTACCGGATAGCTTCGCGGACTTAGGCTTTTTGTGGCAAGCGCAGATATCTGAGACTGATGTAGACGTTCTTCCCATTGAGAGAGAGTAAGCTTTGTGCCCGAAGAAACCTGGGCCTTTGAGAGTAAAACATCTGCAAATTCTCTATTTTTGGGCAACCAGACGAGTGCCCTGTCTAACGATAGGTGGTTAATTAGAATACCCTGCTGCTGCTTGTAAATCACCTTACTCCCTGGCATGGAATCTAAAGGGTAGTGCAACAGTACAGTGAAGGTTTGTCTCTGATGGACAGGAAGATATGGCATGGCCTGTCTCAACACCTCACCTATCTTGTGGGTTTGGTTGTTGCTCATCGCCACAACTAGAATGTACCAGCGCTGTTCTACCGTGAGGGTGGGAAGTCGTAAAAAAGTAAGCGGGTTGTTGTGGCTCGCTAGCTTACTCAGACGACTAATTTCTGTAAAAAGCAGACGTTTTTTTTGCATCCAAAGTGATCGCTGTAGCTGTAATGCGCGCTCTGAACGGGAGACAGTAGTAACACAGAAAGTCGCGGTTATAAGATGAAGAAGGTAATGATCATTGTATTGTTGGAGTATACCAATAAAGGCCATCAGGCATGCTTGACGCAAGGCTGAATTAGGGGGGAGATTATTGTCGCCGGGCAGGTGGGATAACGCTAGCAGTGAATCGGGGTTGTTTTTGCCCACCGAGAGGAGCGCAGACGCTAGCTCTTCCGCTCTTTGCATGCCAGACGAATTAGCCTCCTGCAACAAAGCGTGCTGTGCTTGTTGTGCAGAATGAGTAATTCCATCCATATTACCTTTCACGAAAATCGGGCGTTAAGACTTAAGATAACTCTGGTAAGCGCCATCGCCCCAGGCAATTAGCTGATTGTTTTCAAACAGCAGAGGTGTACATTCATCCTGTGTGGTAAGGCCGTCAGCGCGAACGTGCTGGGTGCGATAGAACATCACCTGAATGGTAGTGCCAGATTCCATCTTTGCTTCAGTGATATCCGGAGAACCCAACAGAGCAAGCACTTCTTCCCGGGTTGAACCCAAGCGAAGTTTAGTGATCTGAACTTTGTTATATTCCTCTCTGTCTTGCCAATCCATATTTTCGGGCTTGTCCGGATAAAAAGACATGACCAAAAATACAAACAATGCATATGCGCCGACACCAAGAAAAACGAGCCTTGCAATCTTGCTATTCATCCTTCATCACTATGTTCCACTTTATGTGTACAGTGTACCTTAAAAGTGATAAGCGAAGGAACGACAAAATCGTAACAAACTTTAATAAATGTCACTCCCAAAAAGGCGGATTTACCTTAATTTAGTAAACTTTACTGCTTTGCTTCAATGACATAACAGGGCTCGTACTCAGCACCCGGTAGTTTCATACGTTGCTGATGGACAAACGATTCCAGTAGCATATCAATGCGTTTCATTAGCGCTGACTCACCACTCAATTTAAACGGCCCATGTTTCTTTATTTCTGCTATACCTTCGGCTTTTACGTTTCCGGCCACTATGCCTGAAAATACGTGCCGTAACGTTTTCGCCAGATCACTTGCAGGTTGATCAGATATCAGAGGAAGCGATGCCATAGAGCCATGAGTTGGAATAAAGGGAACCTGGAAGGCTTCTTCAATTTTTAATGACCAGTTAAAACTGAAAGCATCGCCCATGGCCCGGCGAAAGCTTTCCACTTTGTTCAACCCAGCCCGGAGTGTGCGCGCTACTTCGGGGGGATCGTCTATTATTATCTGATATTTTTCTTGTGCAGCTTTACCCAAGGTGGCGCCTACGAAATCATCAATAGCTTCAAAATAGGACTTCGATTCCAAAGGGCCTGTAAGTACAACGGGGAAAGGTTGCTGAGCGTTGCGCTCGTTCATTAAAATACCAAGTAAATACAGCAGTTCTTCTGCGGTACCGACGCCACCTGGAAATATAACAATACCATGGGCAAGCCGCACAAAAGCTTCCAAACGCTTTTCAATGTCAGGCATAATTATGAGTTCATTAACTATAGCGTTAGGAGGCTCTGCAGCAATAATACTGGGTTCCGAGATACCGATGTAGCGCCCTTTCTTGTAGCGCTGTTTGGCATGCCCGATAGCTGCTCCTTTCATTGGCCCCTTCATTGCGCCTGGTCCGCAACCGGTACATATGTTCATTTCCCGCAGGCCAAGTTGGTAGCCCACTTCTTTGGTATATTTATACTCGTGTTGTCTTATGGAGTGCCCGCCCCAGCACACAATAGTATTCAATTCATCATTGCCTTCCAGAGCCTGAGCATGCCTTAGCATATCAAATACCATATCCGTTATGGCATTGCTTTCAGTAGGGGCCTGCTGATGAACAAAAGCATATTTGTTACCCATGAAAAGCAGGTCGCGCAGCACGGCGAAAATATGCTCATGCACACCATTTAAGAGTTTACCATCAACAAAAGCGACTTCCGGAGGGTTAACCAATTCAATTTTAACCCCTCGTTCCCGACGGATAAGTCGAATATCAAAATCGTCGTAAGGGGCGAATAAAAGTTCAAAATTGTCTTCATCGACGCCGCTATTGAGCACCGCAAGGCAGCATCGTCTGAAAACATTGAACAGTTCGCTGTTAGTCGTGTCTTGTAATTTGGCAACCTCCACCTGGGACAGTTGACTCATCCAGCCTACCGGGTTTAACTGCACTTTGTTCATAGCTTGTGTCCTGGCAATGCCTAGTCTTGGCATTAATTTACTTCAACGCGATTCCGACCATTTTCCTTGGCCTTGTATAACAGCTGATCCGCTCGCTCAAAAACAGTTTGTTGTTCGTCGTTTTCACGTACTGATGTACCACCGAAGGAAGCTGTAATAGTGACTTTTTCACTCTTGAACTTAAAGGGTAAGCGGGCGAGGGAGGCACGCATTTCCTCTAAGCGGTGTGCGAGGGCATTTATGCTCGTTTTGGGAAGTATGATCACGAATTCTTCCCCTCCCCAGCGAGCAATAAATTCATCTTCTTCGAGTTGTTTCTTGAGATGTTGACCAACAGCTTGCAGTGTGCGATCGCCCGCCTGGTGACCAAACCTGTCATTAATCGACTTAAAATAGTCAATATCGACCACTGCTAAAGATAAGCTTTTTCCATTCTCACTGAACTTAGAAAAGCTTTTGGCAAAATGCTCATTGTAAGCCAGTCTGTTTGGTAGACGTGTCAGAGGATCGGTGTGGCTAAACGCGGTTTGCTCAGCGAGTTTACGTCGATACAGCTGAGTTTGCTTTTGCAATGCACTCATTTGTTGCTGCATGCCACTCAATAAAGACATCAACGCTTGTTGATCTTCATTATCCTCTGCTTTTTTATTTTTAACAGCGCTGGAAAGGGCATCTATTTTGGCTTTGGCTTCTGCTTTGAGTTTTTCTAAGGAATCAGATTCCCGTACAACCCCTTCCATATCATGAAGATGGACCTCAAATTCATCGTCGCGTTTTTTACGCGCCTCAAATGCCGACACAGAAGACTGAATACTGGTATCAACATCATCGCTAAGCCCGCCCAGTGCTCGATGAATGTGGTTTATCATTTTACCACTCAGTGACGCTTCCCGCATGGCATCGCTTACCACCATTCTGATAATAGCAATACACGCTTCGAGGAGCTCTTTTTCTGATAAGGGAGAAACCAGTTTAGTCTTTAAATCGGACAAACGCGCTTCTGCCTGCATCTTTCCGTCATAGCTATCTACAAGCTGTGTTAGTTCAGATTGGATTTCTCTGAATAACTTGTCTTGCATTTTTTCGTCGTCGTTTGATGGGGTTGCGGATTGGCTATTATCACTCTCAACGGGTTGAGGAGAAACCGAACCAAACAGTGTAATGGCTTTTATACACAACGACTGTAATTCAAATATATTTGAAATGGGCTGTTGAGCTGCCATGAGCAATTGAGCTGATTGCTTCTGAATCACCGGGTCAGACGCGAAAGCCTGTTGATGTTGCTTAACGGTTTTCTCGATAGTTTTGATACTGAGTTGTGCGTGTTTTTTTATGGATATATCAGCGTGCTGAATAAGGCCCTGAATTTTGTTGATACTCACCGTTGCCAAGGTGAAATCCGGTTTGCCCGACAGATGTCCGCGAAGTACTTTCAGTTCATTGTCGGTATCTGCTGATAAGCCTTCATAAAAAGCACTTAGCCGAATAATAAACGAAGAAAGCAACTCATTGAATCCGGATAGCGTTGCTATTTGTTTGTCGTTCATGATGCTCCTGACGAAAAAATAAAAGCTTAGGTGTTATTGACGCGCCACGCGAACATTTTTACCAGCTTGCTCAAAGTTAGAGCGAAAAGGATTAATGTCAAGGCCGCCGCGGCGAGTATACCGGGCAAAAACGGTCAGCTTTTCCGGTGAACAAAGCCGGTTGATATCACAGAAAATTCGTTCCACGCACTGTTCATGAAATTCATTGTGTTGGCGAAATGCAATGAGATATTTTAGCAGGGATGCATGATCAATCTTTGGCCCTGCATAGCGAATTTGTATGGACGCCCAATCAGGTTGGCTGGTAATAAGACAATTTGATTTTAACAAATGACTGACCAGCGTTTCTTCAACTAACTCAGTTCCAACACAGAGTAAGCTGCTATCTGGCGTGTAGCGGTCAACAGTAATATCCAGGTCATCAATGACTTCACCGGCTAACTCCGCCATAGTTAGAGAGGAAAAAGATGATGGCAATACAACGCTAACGGACACATGACTACCGGCACATCGGGATAAATCTTCATGAAGTACTTTTTCCACTTCCTCTGGTGATGCGAAAGCAGTCTGATTAAAGCTGTTGAGGTAAAGCTTAAATGACTTCGATTCAATAAGAGAAGGCGACGTGACGGGCACTCTGCATTCCAGTATGGCAACTTGTGGTTTACCTTTTTTATTTAACCAGGACAACTCATATCCGGTCCATATATCTTCGCCGGTAAAGGGCAGGTTCTCGTTATGAAGGGACAAGGTTTCACGGCTTAGGCTCCTTGGTACCGCTTGCAACAATGAAGGGCTATAGGCTGTTTCATATTCTACTGCCTTGCCCAAACTAAGGTGGGAAGGAATTTCGAAAGTTGTTTTGTCTGTCATTGTACTAACGAGTAACCTTAAAAACAGGGTGTTCCGATTCCTTTTTTATTGGAATCATTGAATAATTACCCTTAGTGTAAACCAAAAGGCGCCATAAATGACCCTTCATGTTCAACAAAGTTTAGATGTATTTATCGATAAATTCCTGAAATTAGGACAAGAAAAAAAGGAATTATTGCAAATTGAGTACGATGATGAATGGCCTTCTCCTTGTTATCAGGAGAAAGCAGAGAATGGAAAACCAGTACAGTGGCGGCCTGTGAAGCAATCTCCTGCTGGTACATTTGCAGATATGTCAGACGCGCTTTCTTTAAATATACATAGTGACTTTTGCGCATATTTTTCTTCTTACTACAGTTTTCATTTACCTGCGGTCGCCAGCCAGGGCGAATGTGAATTGCTTCAGGTCTGTAGCGAACAAGATTTTCTCAGGCTGCAGGAAAACTTGATCGGTCATGTCCTCATGAAACAACGTCTTAAACAGGCTCCCACCTTGTTTTTTGCCCTTACGCAGGACGATGATTACATAATTTCTTTAGAGAACCAGACGGGCGAAGTGGTTCTGGAGCGAGTAGGCAAAAACCCTGAATGTGTACTCGCTCCCAATCTGGCTGAATTCATTGCATCACTTGAGCCTCATTAACCCAGTACTATGTATGGGCCAGGTAAAAAATTGGCCCAACTTCACCCTTTGTCATTCGCCAAGCGTTGTTCTAAAATTTGTACCGCAGCCTCCAATTGTGCTATCCGTTTTTCAAGGGAAGCCATATCACTATTACTAGCTGCCATAGCAGGTTCCGAGACGGGTTTCTTACGGCTGCTGTTGTAGTTTTTTATCGCATCGATAGCCTGTGTAACTGATACCTTAAATGGGGCTTTATTCCTTAACAGCCCTACACTTGGAGTGACTCCGGCATTTTCCATTTGATGGCATATCATCACAAGCTTTTGAACAATATCTGAGTCTGACATAATTTATCCTGTAGCTGGCACACAGTAGTAGCCAGGTCATTTGATTATAAATTGGTTAAGAAAGCCAGATAATAGTAATTCTAACTAAAAAGTAGCGGTGCTACTTAGACCTGTTTTTTGATTTCCTTTTAAAAACATATAGTTAAAAGTTGGTCTGGAAGTTGATTAGCTTATTCCAAAATGACTAAAACTAAAATTTTGATCAAAGGAAACGAATATGAAACACGCCGTTATCGCCCTCGCTATGCTAGCCCCTTTAACACTGTCTGGTTGCGTTATTTCTGTGGGAGGAGATGATAGTCATTATTCTTCTGACTGGGAAGATCGGGAATACAACAACCGTAAACATGTGTCTCAGTTAGAAAATAACATGACCTACGAATCAGTCGTTCGAAAGATGGGCGTTGCCGACTTCAATGAGATGGTAGAGAAAAGCGGACATGCATACCGAATCTTGTTCTACCGCACTCAGCGGAAAATGGATGATGGCATGACAACAAAAGATGAATGCACGCCGCTGGTATTCAAGGATGGCATGTTAGTAGGGTGGGGCGATAGCGCTTATCAATACTTATAATATTAGTTAAATAGCGGGCTTGTATTATTTCGAGCCCGCTTTCCTTTCTTCTCGCTTTACTTTCCTGCTTCAACCTTTCACCCTCGGTTTCTCAGGTATTTCGACATTAGCCAAAAAAGCTGTTAACTTTGTTTTAACAATTTGGTTTGTAATTTGTACAGCTAATTATTTCTGCAATACTAACAATGATAAGTTAATTTCCCAGGGAGATACCGCAATGAGTAATGCTATCGATGAAAGGATAAAGCCTGAGAACATTCAAGCCATATTCCTTACCGCTGATGATCTCAAAGTAGCGGCATCTATTTTGTACAACGCATACTTCGACGACCCTTTGTTTATGGACATCTTTCAGGCGGAAAGAGAAGGGTATGAAGGACGGTTGCGCGCAGCCATCAGGGAAGAGCTCGATGCGTTTTGGGAAGCAGAACAGCCTATGGTGGGATTATTCGATAATACCCGCTTGCTTGCAGTCACGTGTTTGACCAAACCCAACAACGATTTTACCAGTGGAAGGTTCTGGCACTGGCGTTTGAAAATGCTGTTAACAGCTGGCTATTTCAGTACCAAAGCCATGGTAGAAAAAGAAGAGAAAATTCGAAATAGCATGCCAGCAGATGCTTATCACATGGTTTCTTTCATTGCGGTGCACCCGTCTCATCAGCATGTGGGTCTAGGGCATATTCTAATGAATGCAATTGACAGCATAGTCAACGAGGATAGTACTAGCGAAGGCGTGGGCGTATTCGTCAGCGTGCCCAAATATCTTCGCTTTTTCCAGGATGGTATGTATCAGCATATTACAACGCTAACCGTATCTAAGGTTAGCGGTGACATTTTGTTTAAACCTAAACCCCTTTCGTAATCTGGTATTGATGTACTGCACATTTAGCAGGATAAGCAGCCCTCGCGTTTAGTGGTCGTATTCAGGGCAGGCGAGTTCTGTCTGTTTGATCGTCGTAAAAATCAAATTTATGAAAGGAGCGTCGATCACATTTAACGTATATGATCTCATAATCAAAAATGTAATAAGGTAGCGACCGGATTAAATGCTTGTAAGACATGTCTTACAAACACGTGCGAAATAGTGACTAGTTTTATGACGTTTTTATTATACCAAAGTATAAAGCTATTGTTTTCATTATACTTTTTGCTTAGACGTTATTTTCACTATCGAGTTCCCCTCATTTTTTTTAAAAAAGTGTATCGCAAGAAATTTTAGCTCCCGTAATATTAATCATGTCACAGGGATACACGACGAGTCAGGAAGATTTGCAAGGAAGCCCAAAGGACAACCAAAGGATTGGAATGTCAGTTCAGGAAGAACTGATATCAAAGGACAAGGGAAAAGGGATGCGGCCAGGCAGGCTGCCAGGACAACTTCAGGAATGAAGCATACTGTCAGGGAGACAGTAAAAGGGACATAGGAAGCACCGGAGGTGCACTAGGACAACTCCAGGATTGGAGAATACCACAACAGGGATGGGTGGTTTACAGGATTAAGGGAAAGGGATGAGAGCCAGGAAGGTTCAACAGGACAACCTCAGGACTGAGGAATATCACACGTAGGATTGTGTGAGTTTCAAGGGATAAAAGGAAAGGGATCTACTCATGGACTCGGGTAGCCCGCTCAGGATGACGCGGGATTTAGATGGAAAGGGGCGTATAGGGATTTTTATCTGGACGGTGAAAGTCGCAAAGGAACGCTGAGACGGAAGCTCAAAATTTACAAAAAGCGGTGACACAGGTCACCGCTTTTTTGTTTGCGTCAGCTTCTTCTTGGTTTACCCACGATTTATACTCTGGCAGTCTTCGGTCTGTTACACCCGATATGGTGGCAACTGGGTGCGTAACACTTTTTTACCTATCAACACCATATCGCCGATATAGCGGTCTTCCCCATTTCCCGAAAACTCGAACTGAAATTCAGAATGCCAGTCTGGCTTTCCATATTTAAAAGTGAGCCTGGTCGACTTCCTTGCAAGCGTTAGCAATTGCAATTGGTGCATTTCGCAATAACGATTTATGTGTTGGTACGCAGATTCGGAAATACCTCGTATCCGCCAAAATTGAATGCCAATAAATCCTATTAAGAGGGTTAAAGAAAGTTCAGCTAAGGTCATTGTTGTGCGCCACCTTGCTGATTGAAAAGAAGGCCGAAAGCGCGGGCAAGAAGTTCACTCCGTTGAGGAGAACGCAGCACGTTCAACACACTCACTCTGATTGCGGGAATTTGCACCAGGTCGGAGAAGAAACCGGCAAATAGCTTGCCAGAAAATGCTTCCTTCTCATCTAACCTCGCTGCGTGTTCAAAAAATGTCACAAGATGCGCTTCACCCAATTGGTGATAATGTCTGCCAGCTATGACACTTAACGTGTTGATGTCCAATTGAGGAGTGGCCATAAGCGTTGTGAGTATATCCCTCACGACAGGATCTTTTTCCTGCGTAGTTACGGCCCGTAAACCCGCCAGAGCCAATGATGGCGAAGTCGTCATTGTTTCGGCTATAAATGTACGTAAAAACATCTTCAACGATGTGCTCAGATCAATATTTTCAAAACTCTCAAGCAGTGTTTTAGCAAAGTCGTGCTGAAACAGCTTAAGGTTTTTTTGTATCGTGTCGTCATATTGGCCATTGCTAACAGCAATAGAAAAATCAGCCACTGACTGAATAGAGAGCTGTCGCCAATCTGTTATTGCAGGCGCATTTATATATTGCTCTACAGCTGACACGCCCTCGCTTAACGGTAATGACAGATGTGCTTTGGTGATGGCACTAAATTGGGCCATTTGAGATTGAGGAGGAACAAACGAATAGGGGTTGTCAGGCAATGTTTCAGCTTTTTCACCTTCCACACTTTGTCCCAGTGCATCGACAATAATTTGTAAAAAATGGTTGCGGGCAGCAACGACCAGCAAACCGCGCTCATCCACGGGAAACTTCACAAACCAGATATAATGCTGTTTAACCGGCTTTCCAGACCAAAATACTATGGCAAACCACGCGTGTTGTTGTCTGGGGCGGGGGCAGGGAGCAAGACCGTTTTCTAAATCTAAAAAAGCTTGGGAATCCATTAAGTGGACGCCACGACCGAGATCGAAGAACTGGAAATTTGTCCCAGCATGGAGTAAAAACTCGCTGAGTGTAGTGATAGCGTGCTGATGACTGCCTGACATAAGCTATTTACGTCCGTAGCTGATAAAAGGCGTTATGATAGCGAGGTCGCTGGTATTTGACCACCGCATTCAGTGGCATGGTACTATATTGCTGTTCGGTGTTAGTGTACTGAGGGTTTATGGAATCTTACGTTAGGCTTGAGGGGCTATTAAGTCGCTTAGAAAATATATTAGTTCAAAGTGGTTTGTGGTCAGATGAAACGCCTGACGAAAAGGCGCTTAGTAGTCAACAGCCCTTCGCCTGTGACACACTTTTATTTGAACAGTGGCTACAGTTTATTTTTCTACCGCGAATGCGCTTGCTCGTTTCTCAGCGACTTTCTTTGCCCGGATCAATGGCGCTGCAACCCATGGCTGAAATTTATCATGCAGATAATGTTGATTTGCTGAAAGTGTTAGGAGAATTGGATAATACGGTTGGAGACAATGCAAAACAATGAGTGATGTCACTGAGCACATTACAGACGATGTGCGTATTTTGTATCAGGATGATTATCTCGTTGTGATGGATAAACCTCCGGGCCTTTTAGTACACCGAAGTCCCATAGATAAACGAGAGACTGAATTTGCTGTGCAGAAATTAAGAGATGTGGTGGGTCGACATGTCTTTCCCGTTCACCGCCTGGACAGGCCTACTTCAGGTGTACTGGTTTTCGCCTTCGACGGGCCAACTGCCAGTAAAATGGGACAAGCCATGATGGCTAAACAAGTCGCTAAGGAATACATGGCACTGACCAGAGGATGGCTCAAGGGAACTGGGCTCATTGATTATGCACTGCGCTTTAAAGCAGACAAATACGCTGATGCCAATAGAGTAAAACCTGTTGAACCGCAAGATGCATCAACTGAATACAGCGCCGTCACGAACTACAGGCTGCCTTTTTCTGTGGGACGATATTCCGAGGCGCGCTATACCCTGGTGAAATTACGCCCCTTTACTGGCCGCAAGCATCAGTTGCGCAGGCATCTTGTACATTTGCGTCATCCCATCATTGGTGATACGACCCACGGGGACGGTAAACAAAACAAATTTGCCAGGGAAGAATTGGGATTTCGACATCTGGCCTTATCCTGTACAGGTATGACATTTAATCACCCTATAACAAACGAAGTTTTGTCTGTTCGTACACAGCCACACAAGGATTTTGCTCGTTTGTTGGCTGATATTGCAAGCTATTCTGTTGAGTTTAAAACATAGAAGGTAAGAGGTTGAAATGGCGGGAGTAAAGATATTAGTGGGTAGTGTGTATGGCAATGCGCAACACGCTGCAGAAATGGCTGAAGAAGTGCTGGCCAAAGAGGGTATCGATTGCGAGGTGTGCGAAGATCCTCAATTGACTGACGTTACCGAAGCCGACGGAGTCTTGGTCATTACCTCAACAACCGGACAAGGCGACATTCCACCTAATCTAGAAATGTTGTTTTTAGATCTAAAAGAACAATTTCCAGTGCTGGATGGCAAACCCTTTGCAGTAGCGGGGTTAGGAGACAGTAGTTATGGTGATACCTATTGCGCAGCTGGGAAACAGTGGTTTGAGTTATTGACTGAATTGCAGGGAAAACCGCTGGCAGCACTGTTGGAAGTGGATGCGATGGAGTGTTTTGAGCCGGAAAAGCCAGTGACCGAGTTTATAGAGACTGTTAAGCACAATTTTGCGTGACAATAAGCGCGAACTTCTGTTCGCGCTTACCAATTTAAAAACGCGTTATTCAACGCCACGCAACAAGGCGTTGATACCCACTTTTGCACGGGTTTTCGCATCTACTTTCTTCACAATTACCGCAGCATAGAGGCTGTGTGAACCGTCTTTACTAGGCAGAGAACCAGACACGACAACAGAGCCTGCTGGTACACGACCGTAGGTCACTTCGCCAGTTTCACGGTCGTAAATCCGGGTGCTTTGAGATATATAAACACCCATTGAAATTACAGCGCCTTCTTCAACGATCACGCCTTCAACAATTTCTGAACGGGCACCAATGAAGCAGTTGTCCTCGATGATTGTCGGGTTGGCTTGCAAAGGTTCCAGAACACCACCTATACCTACGCCTCCGGAGAGGTGAACATTTTTACCAATTTGCGCACAAGAGCCAACGGTTGCCCATGTGTCGACCATGGTACCTTCGTCGACAAATGCACCAATGTTTACGTAGGAAGGCATGACGACCACATTTTTTCCTACATAAGAACCAGTACGAACTGCTGCTGGTGGCACAACACGCACGCCATCTGCTGCAAACTGCTCTGCTGTGTAATCAGTGTATTTCAGAGGGACTTTGTCAAAATACTGCGTCTCCCCGCCATCGATTATGTCGTTATTGTGCAAGCGGAAAAACAATAATACCGCTTTTTTCAACCATTGGTGAACAACCCATTCACCTGCGATCTTTTCTGCAACTCTGGCTTTGCCGCTGTTGAGGAGATCTATAGCTTCGGCAACCGCTTTTCTCACTTCATCCGGGGCTGAAGAAGGCGATAAGGCATCGCGGTTTTCAAAGGCGTCTTCAATAATGGCTTTTAAATCATTCATGATATGTTGATGTCTTCAAGTTGGTCTAGTTTAAACAGTATGCGCTTTTTCAAGCTAACCTGTTGTTCGTGGGTTAATGCTTTGCCAGCTTCATTGCTGACGATAAAAATATCTTCTGCTCTCTCGCCAATGGTCGCAATTTTAGCCAATTTCAGCACTGCGTGCTCGTCAACAAATGCATGACCTATTTTGGCTAGTATGCCTGGTGCGTCGAGAGCTTCAAGTTCGATAAGGGTGCTCTCTTCGTTTAATGAAAAGAACCGAACTTTCGTTGGCACATCCAGTTGTCGCATTTGCCGGGGAAGTTTTCGTTTATTATCATGAGAGCGTCCGGGTTTTGCTAATTGTTCAACAATTGCTTGTTCAAGGCTACGGGTGCGATTTTCTGCATTCAGACGGCTTCCGTCATTTTCCAAAACAAGTATGCTATCGAATACAAACCCATCGCGGGTGATAGTGACATGTGCATCGTGAATTGAACAATTACGGCTATCAATCACCGACGCAACCTGAGCAAAGAGAGCTTTTCTGTCACGGCCATATATAAGTATTTCCGTGCCACCTTTCGCGCTGTTGTCGTTAGCCTTAACTACAAGTGCATCTGGGTTGTCTTTTAATACTGTGGCTGAGCCTTCCAATATTTCCTTGGTATGCCAGGCAATTTGAGCGGGTTTAAAGCGCGCAAAGTAATCGTCATCAAGTCGGTGCCACAGGGTTTGTGCATGCTCTTCGCTGATCCCCTGGGCGTCTAAAATTAACCTGGCGGTTTGTTTGTGTTCTTTTACACGTTCGTCCATGGTGACCTGACATTGCAGGCCATTATCCAGTGCCTTCTGTGTCATCAGGTATAACTCCCTGAGTAGCGAAGACTTCCAGTCATTCCACAGATTGTCATTGGTGGCTCGAATATCAGCCAGGGTCAGAACATACAGCAGATTTAAGTGTGTATGACTTCGGACAATGGTGGCAAATTCATTAATCACATCCGGATCGTATATATCCCTGCGCTGGGCAACCACAGACATTAATAAGTGATTCTCCACCAACCAGGTTATAAGCGCAGTGTCGGCATCGGACAAATTATGCTGTTTACCAAATTTCGCCACATCCAAAGCCCCAAGCTCAGAATGATCACCGCCACGGCCCTTGGCAATATCGTGGAAAACGGCAGCAATATAAATGATTTCAGGTCTGTCCAGATTTCTTACGATACGCCCGCAGCGGGGAAATTCGATATTTTCAGGCTGGAAATAATGATTGACGTTTTTGACAACGCGATGGGTATGTTCATCCACCGTGTAGGCATGGAACAAGTCAAACTGCATCATGCCGACGATTTTATCCCATTCCGGCAGATAACATTCGAGAATGCCGTACTCATGCATTATGTCCCAGCCAAAATCGAAAAAGTGAGGATGGCGGAACAGCACCATCAGGCGTTCTCTGCAACCCTGGCGCTCAACATAGTAGTTATTTTCGAAGCGACGTCTGGCATTTCGCAACTGCCGAATTGTATCTGTATCGAGGCCTTTTACGGAGGGCGTGTCCGCCACGACCTTCAGAAAATCGAGAATGTCTTCAGGCGTATCAAATACGTTCTTGCTAAGAGGGGAAATCATGCCATCAGTAAGCTGAAACTTCTCGTTTACAGGAACTTCGCTTTTGACGCCTTGATTGAGCATATCGTACTTAAATCGCTGCAGTAGCATTTTATTGAGCTCTGAAACTCGACGAATGATGCGGAAAAAGTCGCGCATCATTTTCTCTACCGAGGCTTTACCGTCTGCGCCATAGCCCATTCGCTCAGCAACATCGGGTTGATAATCAAACAATAAGCGGTTTTCTGAACGGCCAGCCACCAGGTGAAGGGCGAAGCGCATTTTCCACAAATGCATCCGACAAGCGATAAGCTCACCGTGTTCTTCTTCGGTAAAGTACCCATGACCGACGAGATTGAACCCATCGTATTCTTTGAAGTGCTTTTTAGCCACCCAGCCGATAGATTGGATGTCTCTTAAACCGCCTGGATTTTCTTTGATGTTGGGCTCGAGGTTGTAAGCTGTCCCATTAAATTTCGCGTGTCTGGCTTTCTGTTCATCATACTTTGCCTTGAAGAAATCTTTTGATGACACAGCTTTCTTACTGTTGAGTTTTTCCCACAGTTCTTCAAATACAGCTAAATCGCCAATGAGCAGACGACTTTCTACAAGGTTAGTGGCAATGGTGATATCTTCCTTTGCCAGTTGTAAGGTTTCTTTCACCGTGCGAACAGACTGGCCGACATCAAGTTTGATATCCCAGAGTAAGGTGATAAATTCGCCGATTTTTTCCTGGGTAGGTTTATCGAGTGCTCTTCTACTAACGATGAGAAGGTCAATATCTGAATATGGCTGAAGATGGCCTCTTCCATAACCACCGACCGGGCAAAGGGCAAGCCCGGGTACAGTATCAAGATTCATAAGTTGCCAGATATGAGACAACAGAGCATCAATGAATTTTGCGCGACCAAGTACGAGTTGGCCAACTGCCACTGAGCCAAAAGACGATGCCAGCCATTGATAGCTATTGGCAATACATTGTTTGATGCCAGTAATGTCTTGCGCTGAAGTAATGTTTTCAGCTTCTTCTATCAGTCTTTCTAAACTCAAAATTTGCCTTCTCAACTGCACAAGGTAAAAAACCCTAGCACAATAACATGGATCAGCAATGAGGGCATTATTCCAGAAAAATAAATATGTACGAAAAAGTGAATAACTAGTCGAAAAAGTTATACTTCAGGGAGAGCGCAGACAGTCTCGTAAACTGTCTGCGTAAACAATTAGTGGCTAATGATTCTGGGAAGATCTTCTTCTTCACGGAGGGTTAGTACTTCAACACCGGTTTCGGTAACAAGTAAAGTGTGTTCCCACTGGGCACTAAGGCTTCGGTCTTTCGTGACTACTGTCCACTGATCGGGGAGTAATTTAGAATAGCGTTTACCAGCATTAACCATTGGCTCGATAGTAAAGCACATACCAGGCACCAGTTCTTCACCAGTACCCGGGCGTCCGTAGTGAACAATTTGTGGTTCTTCGTGAAAACTTGAACCAATACCATGCCCACAATATTCCCGAACAATAGAATAATTATGCGATTCAGCGTGAGTTTGACAAAGGTGGCCGATATCTCCTAGGCGCATGCCCGGTTTAACTTGCTTAATGGTATTGTACAAGCATTCCTGGGTCACACGCACCAACCTTTCAGCGAGAATACTGGGTTTACCAACAATAAACATTTTAGATGTATCGCCGTGATACCCATCTTTGATGACAGTGACGTCTATATTGATGATATCCCCGTCTTTAAGCTTTTTATCTGACGGAATACCATGGCAGATACAGTGATTTACTGATGTACAAATAGATTTTGGAAAAGGTGGGTGCCCGTAGTTTAATGGCGCCGGGATTGCATCTTGCACATTGACAATATAGTCATGGCAAAGGGTGTTTAACTCATCAGTAGTTACGCCTTTTTTAACGTAAGGCGTAATCATAGTGAGCACGTCAGCAGCAAGTTTTCCTGCTACGCGCATTTTTTCAATTTCTTCAGCGGTTTTAATGATAGCTGCCACTGTATCCTCGATATTCTGAACTTTTGCAAATACACATCGTGTTAAGCGCGTCGTCGCGCCAGCCACAAAGCACAATTTATACTATGTTAACGGTTGAAGGACCTACTGTATAGTCGCGATCGATAAAGGAGCTATAAACTTGAGCTGTTGCGCGACTTATGATATAAAGCGCCCGCGTTTAACAACCCTTGATATGTTCATTGCGAAATGTCTTGTGGTCTGAACGTAAATATATCTTTAAATAACACACATATACCGACACTTGTCATCGGGGTGTCTGCCAGTCTTAGCGCTGTGTGGATCGATGCAAGGGGTATATGGAGGCCTAACCCCAAGAGGAAAATATTATGGCTAACGTATCAATGCGTGACATGCTGAAAGCCGGTGTGCATTTCGGTCACCAAACCCGTTACTGGAACCCTAAGATGAAGCCTTTCATCTTTGGTGCGCGTAACAAGGTTCATATCATTAACCTGGAAAAAACAGTTCCACTGTTTAACGAAGCAATGAGCTACTTGTCTGGTGTTGCTTCTAAGAAAGGTAAAATCCTGTTTGTTGGCACTAAGCGTGCAGCTGGTGAAGCTGTTAAAGACGCGGCAGTGAAGTGCGATCAGTTTTATGTGAACAAGCGCTGGTTAGGCGGTATGTTGACTAACTGGAAAACAGTTCGTCAATCGATCAAACGTCTGAAAGAACTTGAGCAACAAGCACAAGACGGCACGTTTGAAAAACTGACTAAGAAAGAAGCACTGATGTTGCAACGTGAAATGGACAAGCTGGAAAGCAGCTTGGGCGGTATCAAAAACATGGGCGGTTTGCCTGACGTTATCTTTGTTATCGATGCTGATCACGAGCACATTGCTGTAACTGAAGCACGTAACCTGGGCATTCCTGTAGTTGGTGTTGTAGATACTAACTCTAACCCAGATGGCGTTGATTTCATCATCCCAGGTAACGATGATGCAATCCGTGCTATTCAACTGTATCTTGATGCAGCTGCTGATGCAGTAAACACAGGTCGCGAAAGCAACCTGGAAGTTCAGGCTGAACAAGACGACTTCGTAGAAGCCGCTGAGTAATCAGACCTGTCTGGTGACAGTGGTTATGACATTGACATGCCACTGTCATCAAAAAAAACGAATATCTCTAGAAGGGGCCCAAAGCCCCTTTTACCTTAATAAATGTTTAATGCTGAGGAATTGAAAAATGGCAGTGACTGCAGCACTTGTTAAAGAACTGCGTGAGCGTACCGGCGCAGGTATGATGGATTGTAAAAAAGCGCTGGTTGAGACCGATGGTGACATCGAACTAGCCATCGAGAATATGCGTAAATCTGGTCAGGCAAAAGCCGCCAAGAAAGCAGGCCGTATCGCTGCTGAAGGTGTTATCCTGACTAAGGTTGAAGGCAATCGCGCTACCATGATGGAAGTAAACTGTGAAACTGACTTTGTTGCCCGTGACGAAGGTTTCCTGAGCTTCGGCAATCAGGTTCTGGCTGTTGCTTACAACGAAAACGTTAATGATATCGACGCACTGAACGATGCAGAACTTGACGGCGTAAAAATCGCCACTGTTCGTGACAATCTGGTATCTAAGATTGGTGAAAACATTTCTCCTCGTCGTGTTATCAACGTTGAAGGTGACAACTTAGGTGCATACGTGCACGGTGGTCGTATTGGCGTAGTTGCAATTCTTAATGGCGGTGACGAAGAGCTGGCTAAAGATGTGGCAATGCACGTAGCTGCCGCTAGCCCTCAATTCGTTAAGCCTGACGACGTTCCTGCTGAAGTTGTTGAAAAAGAGAAAGAAATTCAGGTTGAGTTGGCTATCCAATCTGGTAAGCCTGCGGATATCGCTGAGAAGATGGTTGCTGGTCGCATGAAGAAATTCACCGGCGAAATCAGCCTGACTGGTCAGCCTTTCGTTAAAGATCCTTCCATGTCTGTTGGTGAATTGCTGAAGAGCAAAGGTGCTGACGTAATCAACTTCATTCGTTTTGAAGTTGGTGAAGGTATCGAGAAGAAAACTGAAGATTTCGCAGCAGAAGTTGCCGCTCAAATGGAAGCAGCGAAGAAATAATTCAGCGTTTCGCTTTTTCATTCGGCCAATGTCGGATACACTACAGAGCACCTCTTCGGAGGTGCTTTTTTATAAGCTGGGTATGCATTTTACCGCGTAACAAACCCATATTCGTAAAGAGTCGATTTGCTTCATTTTTTGTGGCGTAGTACACGGGCGAAATATGAGGCAAGCCGAATTCAGAAGGATAATTCAAACAATGAGTATCACACCAAAATCAGCCTATCGTCGTATTTTGTTAAAACTCAGCGGAGAGGCGTTAATGGGCGCTGAGGGCTTTGGTATCGACCCCAAAGTGTTAGACCGCATGGCCCAGGAAATAAAAGAACTGGTAGAATTGGGCGTACAAGTGGGGCTTGTTATTGGCGGCGGTAACTTATTTCGCGGCGAAGGCCTGGCAAAAGCAGGTATGAATCGAGTCGTGGGTGACCATATGGGTATGCTTGCCACGGTAATGAATGGTTTGGCAATGCGAGATGCGTTGCACCGTGCATACGTCAATGCCCGTTTGATGTCGGCAATTCCTCTGAACGGTGTATGTGATGCATATAATTGGGCTGAAGCTATCAGCTTGTTGAAATCCGGACGCGTGGTAATTTTTTCTGCCGGTACGGGTAATCCGTTTTTTACAACCGACTCTGCTGCGTGTTTACGAGGCATTGAAATTGAAGCCGATGCTGTACTTAAAGCCACCAAGGTTGACGGTGTATTTAACGACGATCCGGTGAAAAACCCTGAAGCAACTATGTATCCTCAATTGTCTTATCAGGAAGTACTCGAGAAAGAGCTCAAGGTGATGGATTTGTCTGCCTTTACACTTGCCCGTGACCACAGTTTGCCAATTCGCGTATTTAACATGAATAAGCCAGGTTGCCTTAAACGCGTAGTGATGGGTGAAACCGAAGGCACGTTAATCGACCATCCCGAAAATTTTAAGTAATAAAGAATAGGAATATATTTGTGATTGATGAAATTGAATTGGATGCGCGTGAGCGTATGGAAAAGAGCATCAGTGCATTAAAAAGTCAGTTGAGCAAAATCCGCACAGGGCGTGCGCACCCTAGTTTGCTTGATGGCATTATGGTCCCATACTACGGTGTTGATACGCCGTTGAAGCAAGTCGCCAACGTAGTGGCGGAAGACAGTCGTACCCTGGCACTAACCGTTTTCGATAAAAGCGCCATTCAAGCGGTAGAAAAAGCCATTATGCAGTCTGATTTGGGGTTGAACCCGATGAGTGCCGGCGCAGCAATCCGCATTCCTTTACCACCGCTAACTGAAGAGCGTCGTAAAGACCTTATTCGTGTCGTTCGCAATGAAGCGGAAGGTGGTCGTGTTGCTATCCGCAATATTCGTCGCGACGCCAATAGTGACGTGAAAGAACTGTTAAAAGAAAAAGAAATCAGCGAAGACGAGAGTCGTGCAGCGGAAGAAAATATTCAGTCTCTTACCAATGATTTCATCAAAAAAGTGGATGCCATGCTGGCAGACAAAGAAAAAGAACTTATGGAAGTGTAAGCAGATACTATGTTAGGAAAGCGGTCTAACAAAGCGTCAGTTGAAGTTGAATCCCCGGAAAATGTGCCGGGGCCTCAACATGTAGCGATCATCATGGATGGGAATGGTCGCTGGGCGCAAAAGAAAGGTAAAATCAGAACGTTTGGTCACAAGGCCGGCGTCGAGTCAGTTCGCGCCGTCGTTCGGTTTGCCAGACAAAATGAGATTAAATCATTAACGCTCTTCGCTTTTTCCAGTGAAAATTGGAAACGTCCCGAAGAAGAAGTATCTGTGTTAATGGAGCTGTTCAATCTTGTTTTAAATAACGAAGCGAAGCGCCTGCATAAGAATGGTGTTCGATTAAAAGTTATTGGTGATGTCTCTGCGTTTGACGATAAATTGAAGGAAAAGATTCGCAAAGCGGAAGAGATGACAGCGGAAAACCAGGCATTGGTACTTAACATCGCAGCAAATTACGGCGGACGTTGGGACATTGTCAACGCTGCGCAGCAAGTGGCAAGCGAAGCGGTCTCAGGCGCAGTCTCCATTGATGATATCAATGAAACGCTCTTCAATAGTAAGATGTCCACGGCTGAATTGCCGGAGTTGGATTTACTTATTCGCACTGGTGGAGAGCATCGTATCAGTAATTTCCTACTTTGGCAGTGTGCCTATGCTGAGTTGTTTTTCACTGATGTTTTATGGCCTGACTTTTCAGAAAATGTATTCCAAGAGGCCGTGGATGATTTCAAACGGCGTCAGCGTCGCTTTGGATTGACAGGCGAACAGGTAGACGTTAACGCAAAATAAGTGGCCCTGTAGGGGGAGCTTATTTTGCTTCAAGGAGCACTACGCCCATTATGCTAAAACAACGAATAATAACAGCATTAATCCTCGCGCCACTCGCGCTCATTGCCATTCTTTTTCTTCCTGTGTGGTGGTTTGAACTAGCTATTGCTGGTGTCGTTGGCTTGGGTGCTTATGAGTGGGCGAATATGTCAGGCGTGGGTCCACGTCCTCAGAAGGGCGTATTTGCCTTCTGCGTGTTTGCAATCTGTATTGTCTTATCATCAATTGTAGACGCTGACCTCATCTGGTACCAAGGCCAACTTCACGGACTGTACCACTTTATTTTGGGCGTCTCTGTCGCGTGGTGGATAGCTTCACTGTGTATGATCATTGCTTACCCCAAATACAGTGGATTCTGGAAAAATAATAACGCTATAAGAATGGTATTTGGCGTGCTAACCCTGGTGCCTACGTGGGTAGCCGTTATCAGCTTACGTACCAGCCTCCACGATGTAGACCCGCTATATGGCTCATCGCTAATTTTCTATGTACTGGGTATTGTGTGGGCAGCTGATATTGGTGCTTTCTTTGTTGGCGTGAAGTTTGGTCGCCACAAATTGCGACCTAATGTTTCGCCGGGTAAAACCCTTGAGGGGTTGCTAGGTGGCGTCGCAGCCTCTTTCGCTATCATTGCGTTTGCCGCACTACACTATCAGGTTGCACCTTCGCGAATTTGGTTGCATCTTCTCATAGGCGGTATAACCGTGGCAGTCTCAGCATTGGGAGACCTGAACGAAAGTATGTTAAAACGCTGTGCTGGCATAAAAGACAGTGGCAAGTTACTGCCAGGCCACGGTGGTATTCTGGACCGCATTGATAGCCTGACCGCAGCGTTTCCTATTTTTGCGTTTTGCTACGTAACCTGGATGGCATAATGCAAACCGTTACCGTACTTGGTGCAACAGGCTCCATTGGTTGTAGTACCATTGATGTGTTGCAACGCCATCCTGATCGTTACCGGGTTTTTGCGCTAACAGGCAATAATCAGTTAGAGAAACTGATGGAGCAAGCTAAGGCTTGTTCTCCGCGTTATGTGGTTGTTGCCGATGAAAGCCGTTATCACGATGCAGTCTCCCTCGCTGACGAGTGGGGCGTTACGTCCGAAATTCTATGTGGCGTGAAAGCCCTTGAAGAGGTCAGTAGTGATGCCCAGGTCACTACTGTAATGGCCGCTATAGTTGGTGCAGCCGGTCTGCTACCCACACTGGCTGCTGTGAAAGCCGGTAAGCGGGTACTACTGGCGAATAAAGAAGCACTGGTAATGTCTGGAGAGCTCTTCATTGATGCCGCTAATCAGTCGGGTGCTGAAATTCTACCCATTGACAGTGAGCACAACGCCATATTTCAGTGTCTTCCGGATAATTTTTGCTATGGTCAGTTTGCAGCATCCGGTATTCATCAGATTTTGCTTACCGGATCTGGGGGACCTTTCAGAACCCGCGAGTTAAATACACTCTCACAGGTTACTGTAGACGAGGCATGTTCACATCCCAATTGGTCTATGGGACGAAAAATAACAGTAGATTCCGCCACAATGATGAATAAGGGCCTGGAATTTATCGAAGCCTGTTGGCTATTCGGTGCGACGGCAAAAGATATTACCGTGGTGCTGCATCCTCAAAGTGTTGTCCATTCTATGGTGCAGTACACCGATGGTTCAGTGATAGCACAGATGGGGAACCCGGATATGCGAACGCCCATCGCTTATGGTCTGGCCTGGCCTGAACGTATTGATGCTGGCGTAGCGCCATTGGATTTCGCAACGATGGCAGATTTATCATTCGATTCCCCTTGTTATCAGCGATATCCCAATCTCAAGCTTGCTATTGATGCCTGTGAAGCGGGTCAAGCAGCAACAACACGCTTGAACGCTGCCAATGAAGTGGCTGTTGCCGCCTTCCTGGAAGGGCAGATATCATTTACTCAGATTGCAGAAGTTAATCAGGAAACCTTAGAACAAATGGAAAGCGCAGTGGTTTCATCGCTTCAACAAATCCTTGAGGAAGATAAGAATGCTCGTCATGTGGCACTCAACATAATCAGAGGGCGCAAATAGTGATGATGTTTTTACAAAGTCTGGTGGCGTTCATTGTCGCTTTGGGCATATTGGTGGCAGTACATGAATGGGGACACTTTATTGTTGCTCGGTGGTGCGGTGTTCATGTAGAGCGCTTTTCAATAGGCTTTGGTAAGCCCTTTTGGACAAGAGTAGATAAAAAAGGTACAGAGTTTGCCATTGCAGCCATTCCACTTGGTGGGTATGTGCGGATGCTGGACGAGCGTATCGACGACGTACCCGACTACAAACGGCATCTGGCGTTTAACAATAAACCAGTACTTCAGCGCATGGCGATTATCGTTGCTGGCCCAGCCGTGAATTTTATTTTTGCCGTGTTAGCGCTTTTTTTAATGTTTTTAATCGGCCAGGAAACTGTAAAGCCGGTTGTCGGTGAAATAAAACCTGCTAGTATCGCTTCGGCTGCCCAATTAGAGGCAGGGGTGGAAATAGTAGAAATTGGCGGTCATAACACGCCTGACTGGGAGTCGGTGAATTTGGAGCTGGTGTCTGCAATAGGTGGTGATTCTGTCGATATTGTGGTGCGCAACGACCAAAAATTGACCCGTCAGGTAACATTAGATATTAACAACTGGAACTTTGACCCAGATAAAGAGTCTGCTTTAAACAGCCTGGGAATTGTGCCATTCCGACCAGCGATAACGTTGGAGGTGGCTATCGTCTCTGAAAACAGTCCAGCTTCCATGGCGGGTATCCAACAGGGGGATGTGCTACGAGCGATTAACGACGAACCAATTGAAAGCTGGTTGTCGTTGGTTGAGCGAATTCAGGATATGCCGGGCCAGGATGTACAATTTATGGTTTCACGGGATGGACAAGAGCGTGTGATTGATGTCACTATCGCTCGCCGTGATACACCTGAGGGACAACGCGGGTTTCTCGGCGTTAGCCCGCTGCAGGAGGCTTGGCCCGATGGGTACTTGTTTACGCATCAATATGGTCCAGTTGATGCGATGCAAAGGGCTTTGGCAAAAACCGGGCGCTTAACCGTCGTTAGTATTGATATGTTAGGCAAGCTGCTAACCGGAGATGTGTCGTTGAATAACCTCAGTGGCCCGATTTCCATTGCACAGGGAGCTGGGGCCAGTGCGAGCTACGGAGTAGCCTATTTTTTGAGCTTTTTAGCGTTGATAAGTGTGAGTTTGGGCATTATCAACCTACTGCCAATTCCTATGTTAGACGGCGGTCATCTGTTGTTTTTTACAGTGGAGTGGCTAACCGGTAAGCCAGTACCTGAAGGGGTGCAGGAGTGGGGATTTAAAATTGGTGGTGCGTTACTTTTCACAATGATGAGTATCGCCATTTTTAACGATATAAGTCGTGTCACCGGGTAACTGGTTTCCGACAAAATTAATTAGAAACAGCAAACGCGGCCAGGAATAAAAGAATAGATGAAGTTAAATCAGTTAGTAGCAGCCGGACTCATGGTGTCCAGTGCTAGCTTCGCCAATGCTGCAGCGTCTGACAGTGAATTCGTTGTTGAAGATATCAAAGTCGTGGGCCTTCAGCGCGTTGCGTTGGGTGCAGCCTTAACGTATTTGCCCGTGCAAGTTGGTGACCGTTTAAACAGTTTCCGCGTTACGCAGGCAATTCGCTCGTTATATTCTTCTACTCACTTCGAGCGTGTAGAGATCCTTCGTGATGGCAATACCCTCGTCGTTAAAGTCGCGGAACGCCCAACGATCAGTAATATAATCTTTGAGGGTAATGACGATATCAAAGATGAACAGTTGCAAGAGAGCCTCGACGGCAATGGTATTCGCATCGGTGAGCCGCTGGATAAAACTGTTCTTACGTCCATTGAAAACGGTTTGAAAGACTTCTTTTACAGTATTGGTAAGTACAATGCCAACGTGACGGCAATCGTAACACCCCTTCCACGTAACCGCGTAGATTTGAAGCTGCTTTTCGAGGAAGGTGACGCAGCTGAGATCCAGCAGATCAACATTGTCGGAAACAAGGTTTTTTCTGATAAAGAGTTGATGGAAGATCTGGAACTTCAGTTTGATACGCCGTGGTGGGACTTCTTATCAGAAACCCGTTATCAGCAACAAACGTTGCAAGGAGATATGGAAACTCTGCGCAACCACTATCTCGATCGCGGTTATCTTCGCTTCAACATCGATTCCACCCAGGTGTCAATGACACCGGAAAAAGACGGCATCTACATTGCGCTTAATGTCACTGAAGGTGAACAGTACACCGTTAGCGACGTTGAGCTAGTGGGTGACTTGCTCGGTAATGAAGCATACATTGAACGGGTTTTACCTATCAATGTAGGTGAATTGTACGACCAGGCAGTAGTGACATATACCGAAGAGTTTATCAGTAAGTATCTGGGACGTTTCGGTTATGCATTTCCGACGGTTACCACTGTTCCTGATATCAACGATGAAGATAAAACGGTTAAACTTACCCTGTCTGTTGACCCAGGTAAGCGAATATACGTGCGACGGATTAATTTTGGTGGCAATACTGTTACATCAGACAATGTATTGCGTCACAATGTCCATCAAATGGAAGGTACCTGGTTATCCAATTCCTTACTTGAGTCTTCTAAAGGTGCCTTGTCACGTTTGACATACATGGAAGAAGTTGAGTTTGAAACGACCCGTTTACCAGGCAAAGAAGATCAGGTAGATGTGGATTTCTCTGTTAAAGAACAACCCTCCGGTTCCTTTAACGCTGGTATTGGTTACGGCGACCAGACTAAGTTAAGTTTGCAAGCAGGTATTCAACAGAACAACTTCCTGGGTACGGGTAAGCAGGTTGGTGTGAACATCAGCACTGTATCTTATCAACGGTCTGCTCAAATAACCTACAACGACCCATACTTTACTATTGATGGGATTAGCTTAGGGGGCACTATTGGGTACAGTGAGTTCGACGGTTCTGACTTTAACGTTATCCAGTATAACTCTAAACGTTGGTCTGTTGGAGCAAACGTAGGTTACCCAATTAATGAATTCAACCGGATTAACTTTGGCTTAACCTATTCCAGTGTAGAGTTGTATAACACAGGTTACTACGAGCAAACGGAACAGTTTTACAACCAATTCCGTGCTGCTGGTGACCCTGAAGCGCCTGTGAAATACGATAGTTACCAGGCGAGTGTGGCGTGGAGTCGCAGTACCCTGAACCGTGGTTTATTCCCCACTGCAGGCTCATCTCAGCGGGCTAGTTTTAGTATTACTACGCCTAATTCAGACGTGAATTTCTTCAAGTCTATTTTGGATACAAAGTTTTACTTCCCTCTTTCGCGGGATCAACGTTGGTCGGTCCTGGCAAGGCTGCGTTTAGGTTATGGTAATGGTTACGGTGATATAGACGGCAATGAACAAATCCTGCCTTTCACTGAAAACTTTACTGCTGGTGGTGCAGATACACTGCGCGGTTTTGAAAACAATACCGTAGGCCCTCGCGGTGTGATCCGTCGTAA
This sequence comes from Alteromonas sp. AWQ4_252, assembly GCF_056158205.1. Classification (NCBI taxonomy): domain Bacteria; kingdom Pseudomonadati; phylum Pseudomonadota; class Gammaproteobacteria; order Alteromonadales; family Alteromonadaceae; genus Alteromonas; species Alteromonas sp. AWQ4_252. The sequence goes on from NZ_JBSWSV010000001.1 coordinate 2,093,762, forward strand.
CTTAAATACCACCACCGGCCCGGATGGTCAGGTTTATCCTGGGGATCCATCGACAGATAGTATTTCTATCTCACGTCGTAGTTTAGGTGGTAATGCCATGGCCTTGGGTGGCTTAGAGTTGATTGTACCTACCCCCTTTGTTGATGTAGAGTACGACAATTCCGTTCGAACCAGTGTGTTCTTTGACGTGGGTAATGTTTGGGACACAGAGTTTGATTATGATGAATACAAGCAACTCGATCAGTTGAACGCAGCGGATGGGAAGTTGTTGGACTATTCAGACTGGACACAGTATCGTAGTTCGGCTGGTATTTCTGTACAATGGATTTCACCAATGGGCCCAATGGTATTTAGCTTCTCGCGGGCTTTACAAGAACGCGATGGTGATGATGCTAGGTTCTTTACCTTTAATATTGGTCAAACATTCTAATTCTAATCCGGAAAAAACCGGGCTTAATTTTTAAAAAAGGAGTGCCTTTTGAAACAGTTGGCAAGACAATTCGTTGCAACCCTGGTGTTAGGTAGTGCATTAATGAGTGCATCTGCAATGGCAGAGCAAAAAATCGGTGTAGTGGATGTACAGGGTGTGTTTCAGGCGATGCCTCAGGCTACTGAGATCACTAACAACATTCAGATGGAATTTAAAGATCAGATCGAAGAAGTGAATCAACTTCAAAAAGACGGACAGTTTTATGCTGAACGCCTTCAACGTGACGCTGCAACCATGAGCGAAGACGAGAAGAAAGATCTGCAACAGAAAATTCTTAATGTTCGTGAGCAACTGGCAGAAAAAGCCCAGCCTTTACAGCAGAACATTCAGCGTCGTAGTAACGAAGAGCGCAATAAGTTACTTGGCTTAATCAAACAGGCTATTGATGCAGTTGCCGCCAAGCAAAACTACGATCTGGTTCTTAACGCTGGTGCTGTAGCGTTTGCAAATGAAGAACATGATCTGTCTGAAGAAGTACTTGAGCAGGTCAAAAAGATTAAGTAAACGGGCGGGGCTTAGTGAGCCTTGTCGTGATTTACAAGCATGAATAATGCAAACAAGCCAGACTAACGTCGGAAGACGTTGGTCTGATTTGTTTTAAGTGCATATGCGCGTATGGTTGCCGCCATTTAGAATTACAACACGGCAAACAGCCTTTGGCTTTTATTACTGGGGCTGGCTTTGGCATAGGAGAGCGTTTTTTGGCCAACACACTGAATACTATTGATATCCAGGAAATTCTGGATTTACTTCCTCATCGATATCCGTTTTTATTGGTCGATCGCGTTACCGATTATGTGGAAGGTGAGTCTATCAAAGCGTATAAAAACATTACGATGAATGAGCCATGTTTCATGGGCCATTTTCCCGATCGCCCAATTTTTCCTGGTGTGCTAATTCTGGAAGCATTGGCACAGGCTGCTGGCGTGTTAGGTTTCAAAACAATGGGTAAGTCAGATAAATTGTACCTATATGCTGGTATTGACAGTGCGCGCTTCAAACGTCCTGTGACGCCTGGCGACAGATTGGACTTTGACGTGACCCTGTTGAAAGAGCGCAGAGGGATTTGGAAATTTAAAGGTATTGCAAGTGTCGACGGTGAAGACGCGTGCACTGCAGAGTTTATGTGTGCAATTAGAGAGATAGTTTAACGTGATTCATTCTACTGCCGTGATTTCCGAAAAAGCCAAGTTGGGCAAAAATGTCACGGTGGGTCCTTTTTGCTACATTGGTGACGATGTAGTAATTGGTGATGACTGCGAGTTGTTATCCCATGTTGTGATCAAAGGGCCTACGACCATTGGCAAGCGCAACCGTTTCTTCCAATTTTGCTCCATTGGAGAAGAATGTCAGGACAAGAAATACGCCGGAGAGACTACATCACTTGAAATTGGTGATGACAACGTATTTCGGGAGACCTGCACTGTTCACCGAGGCACGATTCAAGACGAAGGGGTAACCCGAATTGGTTCCCGTAATTTGGTGATGGTCAACGCACACGTAGCCCATGACTGTGTGATTGGTAACGATTGTATTCTCGCAAATAATGTATCCCTGGCGGGTCACGTGCGCTTAGGTGATTTTGTTATCTTCGGCGGTGGTTCTGCTATTCACCAGTTTGGTAAAGTAGGTGATCACGCATTCGTTGGTGCCGGCGCAATTGTGTTGCGTGATATTCCTTCATTTGTGATGGTCAACGGTATTAAGCACGTTGCAGCGGGAATTAATTCTGAAGGGCTTCGCAGACGTGGATTCACGTCGGAAGAAATTATGGCCATTAAACGGGCTTACAGGGTTATTTATCGCGATAATAACACCATTGACGAAGCCATTGCTAAATTGGCTGAACCCGCTGAAAAGTTCCCGGCGGTTAAAAACCTGGTGAATTTCTTAAAAAATGCAGAACGAGGCATCATCCGCTAGATGCCTGACTCACCTCTTCGCATAGCAATCGTTGCCGGAGAACCTTCTGGTGATGTGCTTGCTGCTGGTATGGTAGCCGAGCTTCGCAAGCGTTACCCCAACGCTATTATTGAAGGTATTGGCGGCGACAACATGAAGAAGGCAGGTTTTCATTCATTATTTGATATGGAAACCTTGTCGGTGATGGGGCTGGTGGAAGTGCTGCGTCATTTACCCGCAATTTTAAAGCTCAAGAAAGCGCTCTTAGCACATTTCGAGTCGTTTCCTCCTGATGTTTATATTGGTGTCGATGCACCAGACTTTAACTTACGTGTCGAAAAACAACTTAAGCAACGGGGAATTAAGACAATTCATTACGTCAGCCCGACCGTCTGGGCTTGGCGCGAGAAACGGATCCATAAAATTAAAGCGGCGACGAACCACGTGCTCGGGTTGTTTCCATTTGAAGCCCAGGTGTATGAAAAATATGATGTACCCTATACGTTCGTAGGTCATACACTCGCCGATACCATCCCATTAGAGCCAGATAAGATTGCTGCCCGCACTGCGTTAGGTTTACCTGAAGAGACACCTGTACTGGCTGTGCTTCCCGGTAGTAGAGGCGGTGAATTGAAAGCTCTGTTACCCGTGTTTGTAGATACCATCAAACAAATTCATCAGCAGTTACCTGAATGTCTCTTTGTCATTCCTGCTGCTAATCAATACCGCCTGGACACGATTCAGGCATACTTAAACGAGTCAGTTTCCGACCTGGTGACAGCGAAGCAAATCCGACTGACTCTGGGTAACGCCAGGGACGTAATGATTGCCAGTGATGTCATTTTGCTGGCATCTGGTACGGCGACACTGGAAGCTATGCTGTGTAAGCGTCCTATGGTGTCCTGTTACAAGTTGTCTTCGCTAACCTACAAAATTATGCAGCGACTATACAAGGCGCCTTATTTTTCATTGCCAAATTTGTTAGCAAATGAGCCGCTGGTTCCTGAGTTACTGCAAGAAGATGTCAATCCAACTACCCTCGCTGAACACTTACTTCCCTTGTTCACAAATGATAATAGTGCTCTGATAGCGCGTTTTACTGAAATACATAAGGCACTAAGGCTGAATGCCGATAAAATGGCGGCTGAGGCTATTGCGGAGATCATTAATGAATGAATTTATTGTAGGCGTGGACGAAGTTGGTCGTGGACCGCTGGTGGGTGACGTGGTTACTGCGGCGGTAATACTCGATCCTGCAAATCCCATTGATGGATTAAACGACTCAAAAAAGCTATCTGAGAAAAAACGCATCCTGCTGGCTGAGCAAATAAAGCAAAAAGCGCTTTGTTGGAGTATAGGACGCGCAAGCCCTGCAGAAATAGACGACATCAATATTTTACATGCTACCATGCTTGCCATGAAGCGGGCTGTGGAAGGTTTATCTATCACCCCGGATTTTGTGCGCGTAGATGGTAATCGTTTGCCAAAGTGGGACTTCAGGTCTGAGGCTGTGGTGAAAGGCGATAGCTTACATGCTGAAATATCTGCAGCATCAATTTTGGCAAAAGTAGAAAGGGACAATGACATGATTGCGCTGCACGTACGTCATCCTCAGTATAATTTTGCAGGTCATAAGGGCTATCCCACCAAAGCGCATTTTGAAGCACTTGAGACATATGGTGTTTTACCGTGTTATCGTATGAGTTTTAAGCCTGTACAGGCGCGTTTGGCCGCTGGTAAGTAAGAGAAAATTTTCATGTCCTCGCCGTTTATACATTTACGCGTTCATAGCGACTTTTCTATGATGGATGGGTTGAACAAGATCAAACCCATACTGAATCAGGTTGAAGCCTTAAACATGCCGGCAGTGGCTATCACTGATCAAATGAACATGTGCGGCTTGGTAAAGTTTTATTCTGAAGCCCACAATCGCGGTATTAAACCCATTATTGGCACTGACTTTTGGGTCCAAAGTGAAGCCTTTAACGAAGAACCCTTCCGTCTGACACTCCTGGCAATGAATAACGAGGGTTATAAAAACATTACCTTGTTGATTTCCAAGGCCTATTTGCGTGGAGCAGTTCACCACAGGACGGTGATAGAACAAGCCTGGCTAGCAGAGCACGCTGAAGGCGTGATTGTTCTGTCTGGGGGATTGCATGGTGATGTCGGTATTGCACTTACAAAGAACAATCCTGCCATTCTTAATACTTCCCTGTCATTTTACCAAACGCATTTTCAAGATCGTTTCTATCTGGAATTATTGCGAACCGGCCGCCCTGGAGAAGAAGACTACTTGCACCGTGCGGTGGAACTGGCTGAAGGTCAAGGCCTGCCAGTCGTTGCTACCAACGAAGTGTGCTTTATTGAGCAGAGCGGGTTTGACGCGCACGAAATTCGCGTTGCTATTCATGATGGCTATACCCTGGATGACCCTCGCAGGCCTAAGCGCTACAGCGAACAACAATATCTGCGCAGTGCAGATGAAATGGTCGAACTGTTCAGTGATATCCCGGAAGCTATCGAAAATACAGTAGAAATCGCCAAGCGTTGTAATGTTACAGTGCGATTGGGCGAGTACTTTTTGCCCCAGTTTCCCACTGGTGGCATGACCACAGAAGATTTCTTAGTTAAAAAATCTGAAGAGGGTTTGGAAGAGCGCCTGGCATTTCTGTTTCCCGACGACGCAAAGCGGGCTGAAAAAAGACCGGAATACGATGAGCGTTTGAAAATAGAGCTGGACGTAATTAACCAAATGGGGTTCCCAGGTTACTTCCTCATCGTAATGGAATTTATCCAGTGGAGTAAAGACAACGGTATACCGGTTGGTCCCGGACGGGGTTCAGGTGCAGGTTCTTTAGTGGCATATGCACTTAAAATTACTGATTTGGATCCGCTGGAATTTGATCTCCTTTTCGAACGATTCCTGAATCCGGAACGGGTATCAATGCCAGATTTCGACGTCGATTTCTGTATGGATCGCCGCGATGAAGTTATCGATCACGTAGCTGAGTTGTACGGTCGTCAGGCGGTATCGCAAATTATTACCTTCGGCACCATGGCGGCGAAGGCTGTAGTGAGAGATGTAGGCCGTGTACTTGGTCATCCTTACGGCTTTGTCGATCGCATTTCCAAGCTTATTCCTTCTGACCCCGGAATGACGCTCAGCAAAGCCTTTGAAGTGGAGCCTCGATTACCCGAATTGTATGACGATGATGAGGAAGTGAAAGATCTCATCGACATGGCACGCATACTCGAAGGGGTAACCCGAAATGCGGGTAAACACGCAGGAGGCGTGGTCATTGCTCCTACGACGATTACTGATTTTGCACCTTTGTATTGCGATGACGAAGGCAAAAACCCGGTTACACAGTTTGATAAGAACGATGTCGAAACAGCTGGATTAGTAAAGTTTGACTTCCTGGGTTTAAGAACCCTTACCATTATTCAGTGGGCGCTGGATATGGTAAAGGAAGGGCGCGGTGTCGATATCGACATTTCGTCAATTCCCCTGGCAGATAAAAAGAGCTTCCGCTCTTTACAAGCTGCCGAGACAACCGCGGTATTCCAGTTGGAATCCCGGGGTATGAAGGAGCTTATCAAGCGCCTCCAACCGGATAATTTTGAAGATATCATTGCACTGGTAGCCTTATTCCGCCCTGGACCATTGCAATCGGGCATGGTGGATAACTTTATCGACCGTAAGCACGGCCGGGAAGAAATCTCTTACCCCGACGCTGAATATCAGCATGAATGCCTGAAGGAAATTCTCGAACCCACCTACGGTATTATTCTGTATCAGGAACAGGTAATGCAGATAGCACAGGAAATGTCTGGCTATAGTTTGGGTGGTGCCGATTTGTTGCGCCGGGCTATGGGTAAGAAAAAGCCTGAAGAGATGGCCAAACAACGTTCGACGTTTGAGGATGGGGCTAAGAACAACAACATAGATCCTAACCTGGCAATGAAAATTTTCGATCTGGTGGAAAAATTTGCCGGGTATGGGTTTAACAAATCACACTCGGCCGCCTATGCGCTGGTATCTTATCAAACCCTGTGGTTAAAAGTGCATTATCCGCCGGAGTTTATGGCTGCGGTAATGTCTGCGGATATGGACAACACGGACAAAATAGTCACCCTGGTTGATGAAGTTGATCGCATGGGTCTGACTATTTTACCGCCAGACCTCAACGTTGGTCGTTACAAGTTTACCGTGGATGAGCAAGGTCGAATTGTTTATGGTATCGGCGCAATAAAAGGGGTAGGCGAAGGTCCCATCGAAGCCATAATAGAAGCGCGGGAGCAACATGGTTCGTTTACTGACTTGTTTGATTTTTGTGCTAAAGTAGACCTCAAGCGGGTGAACAAACGGGTACTTGAAAAGCTCGTTCTTGCCGGTGCGATGGATAACCTTGGGCCTCATCGCGCGTCAATTATGGCTTCTTTACCTGAAGCTATTGCGGCAGCAGATCAACATGCAAAAGCTGAGTCTTTCGGACAATCTGATATGTTTGGGTTACTCACCACGGAACCGGATGACGTAAAGCAGGCATTTGCGGATGTGCCACCCTGGCCAGAAAAAGTCTGGTTAGAAGGAGAAAAAGACACTTTAGGGCTTTACCTTACTGGACATCCTATTAACCAGTATGTCGATGAAATCCGTCATTACAGTGATGGTCGTTTGGTAGATTTGAAACCAACAGGTAAGGATCAAACATCCACAGCTGTTGGCTTAGTGCTTGGCGTTCGGGTCATGACCAACAAACGGGGTCGCCGTTGGGCCATTGTGACATTAGACGATAAAAGCGCCAGAATGGATGTTCGTTTTTTCCCCGAAATGTACGAAAAGTATGAAAGTATCCTGGAATCTGACAGAATACTGGTTATAAAGGGACAGGTCAGCTTTGATGATTTCTCGGGTGGCAATACAATCTCAGCCCGAGATGCTATGGACATTGTTCAGGCGCGGGAACAGTATGCGAAAGCACTTTCGCTTCATGTGAATACAGTGCAATGTGACGACACAAAACTATCAGCGATGCAGGCAATTTTACAACCTTATCGCGGCGGAAGTTGTCCGGTGCAGATACATGTAATACATCCTGACGCAGAAGCAGTCCTGGCCTGTGGTGCCCAATGGTACGTAACACCGGAAGACCAACTGCTACATGATTTGAAACAGTGTCTGGGTGAACAGTCGGTGGTTATGCATTATCACTAACAGGCGTGTTAGATAGTAAATATAGGACACACAATGAGTATACAGTTTTTGGAATTTGAGCAGCCGATTGCGGAACTAGAAGCAAAAATTGAAGAGCTTCGGCTGGTTAACCAAGGTGGTGAATTCGATGTTAGCATTGAAGAGGAAATCACCAAATTAAGAGCAAAAAGCTCAGATCTGACAAATAAAATTTTCTCTGATCTCGGTGCATGGCAAATTTCTCAACTTGCCCGTCATCCTATGCGCCCCTACACGTTAGATTACGTTGGTCGTATTTTTACCGACTTTGACGAACTGGCAGGAGACAGGGCGTATGCAGACGACAAAGCCATTGTTGGCGGGTTAGCTAAAATTGATGATCAGCCCATCATGTTGATTGGTCATCAAAAGGGTCGCGACACTCATGAAAAAATTAAACGAAATTTCGGCATGCCCAAACCTGAAGGCTATCGCAAAGCGTTGCGCTTAATGAAAATGGCGGAGCGTTTTAACTTGCCTATCGTGACACTGATTGACACTCCGGGGGCTTATCCTGGCGTTGGCGCAGAAGAGCGGGGGCAGAGTGAGGCCATTGCTCGCAACCTATTTGAGATGGCCCAACTTAAGGTGCCAATTATTTGTACCGTTATCGGCGAAGGTGGTTCTGGTGGTGCACTGGCTATTGGTGTCGGCGACAGAGTTAATATGTTGCAGTATTCGACTTATTCGGTTATTTCTCCGGAAGGTTGTGCGTCTATTTTGTGGAAGAGTGCAGACAAAGCGCCATTGGCAGCAGAAGCCATGGGCGTAAGCGCACCGCAAATCAAAGAGCTGGGGCTGATCAACAGCATTGTTGAAGAACCACAGGGCGGCGCGCACCGCGATCATGACGGTATGGCTGCGAATTTAAAAGCCACTATTAAACAGCAGTTAAGCCAATTGAAATCACTGGATGTCGAAAACCTTATGGAAGAGCGTTATCAGCGTTTGATGTCTTTCGGCTATTGTTAATTAGTCACGGGTAACTATGTCTGAATACAACCCAGCCGGGATAATGTCTCAGATTGCCGTTACCCTGTCCGGTCAACTCTCTACCTTACCGACGCTACCTTCGTGCCTGGTTGTGGGCTTTAGCGGTGGCGTCGACTCGTCATTGTTACTTCACACCGTATCCCGTCATCCCAACCTTCCGGTGCATGCTGTTTATGTTAACCACGGATTAAGCCAGTATGCCGAAGACTGGCAAATGCACTGCGAACAGTTCTGTAAGCGAAGAAATATTCCTTTCACAGCAATACCGGTTACGGTTGAAGATCATCCTCGTGTCAGTCTTGAGGCAGCTGCAAGAGATGCCCGGTATGAGGTGTTACTGAATTACTGCAAAGCGCATAACGGCGTGTTACTACTCGGTCAGCATCAGGACGATCAGTTGGAAACAATACTGTTGGCGCTAAAGCGGGGGAGTGGTCCTGCCGGGCTTGCCGCGATGCCAGAGCGAGTTGAAAAGCAAGGGGTGACTATTTTAAGACCCTTATTACACTGTAGCCGGAACGAAATTGAATGGGCGGCAGAGGTCGAATCTATAAAGTGGATCACTGACGAGTCTAACGAAGACAACCGCTTCGATCGAAACTTTCTGAGAAATACCGTCATTCCCCTGTTGTCAGAGCGCTGGCCAATGATTTCTGCGGCGGCAAGTAGAAGCAGTCAGTTGCTGATTGAACAAAATGCCTTAATGGATGAAGTACTGGATGAACGGCTCGCTGGCATTAAAAGTGTACAAGGCTATTTGAAGACAGCCGAATTACAGCGTTTTTCTCTACCATGGCAACGTGCGCTGTGTCGTGCCTGGCTCAAGCAACAGGGGCTGAAGCTGCCGAGCTATACCCAGCTAAATGAAATACTTCGCATGATGGATGCAAAAGATGATTCACAGCCCGTTGTAAATACAGGTCGTTATGAAGTGCGCTATTATCGGGGAGCATTGCAGGTATGCTATCCGTTAGCACGGGCTCAACCTACACAGGTTAAAGTCAACGCATGGAATGAGATTGAATGGTGGCATGGACGTTTTCATATTTCCCTGTCAGATAGATTGGACGCAACAGCCTTATGTCTGCAACCGCTTGTCATGTTTGACAAAATTCAACCAGAAAACCAACCTAGATCGCGAACTACAAGAAAGTATTTAAAAGATTGGGCGGTGCCGGCGTGGGAGCGTAATAATGTACCGGTTTTATGCTACGAAGGGCGTCCTATGGTTGTTTTACTTCGCGAAAGTTTGGTGTGGCTCGAGCGTGTTGCCGATGTTGATGTCACCCTTGAGAGCGGCAATCCCTTGCCTCAATAGTTTGATTTATGCCGCTAAGTAGGCATTTTTTCCTGATGCCTTGACCTGATACATGGCTGAATCTGCACGTTTGAACAGGGAGTCGATATCGTCACCGTTGCGGTAAATGGCACCGCCGATGCTACAGGAGATCCTGTGGCTTGTGATGAGCGCATTTTGAGCAAATTGCTGATGTAAGCGTTCTGCTACTTTTTGCAATGCATCTTTATCCTGGCAATCAATCAAGCAACAAAATTCATCTCCACCAATGCGAAACGACTCGTCTTCAGAACGAAGTACTGAGCGAATTGCTACCGCAACCGCCTGTAACACTAAATCGCCTTCCTGATGACCAAACGTGTCATTAACCTGTTTAAAGTTATCCAGGTCAATCACTAGTAGCGAGAAGGTCTCATCATGGCGGAAAGCCCTGCTCGAAAGCTTTGTGCAAGCTTCATCAAATGCGCTTCTGTTTCCCAGAGAGGTTAAGGCATCTTTGGTGGCCATTTGTTTCAGGCGTTCAAATTCCAGTGCGTGTGCGAACTGTGCAGCAAACAAACTGTGTAACTCGCCCACGCAATGACGCTCTTCACGACTCGGTGGCGCAGAGAACGTGTAGCGTATATGATAGCGACGAATGTCATTGGCGCGGCCTTTCAGCGGCAAACTGAACGCACAACTGTCGTCGCTATTGTTGAAATTTCGGCCATAGGCCAGATGACGAACAGCATCACTCAGATTTAAGTGAACCAGAGAAACGTGTTGACGCAGTTGATGATAATACAGCGACCCTAACGCAGAAATATCGATAGTAGAGACGATCTGACTGAGGAACGTATTTTTTTGTTCAGCATTCAACCGCGGGCCGCAAAAGGCTAACGGATAAACGCTATCCGGCATTGTATGCCCATACACTGAGGTTGTTAAATCCAAAACAGTACTCCTCGATGTTCAGTGAGTTATACTCAGTAAAAGTAAAGTCATGGCGTTGTCAAAAAGTCGACGATGCCGTACATATTACAATCACATTGCAAGAGCTGTGCCTGTTGTGTTTGCAAAGGAGTAGTCGTGATAGAAAGTGGATTTGGCCAATTCATCGTTCTGATGACAATATCAGTGGTAAGTGTTGCGGTTTTCAGAAAGTTACAGCTTCCGCCCATACTGGCATATCTCTTTGCCGGCGTGGTTTCAGGGCCACAGGTTATGGCCTTGTTTCTTCATCCGGAAGATATGCACTTACTCGCAGAAATAGGGATTGTCTTTCTGTTGTTTTCCCTCGGTTTGGAATTTTCCTTGCCAAAACTAATGTCCATGCGAAGTTTGGTTTTTGGTGTGGGCTTAGGCCAAATGGTAGTCACTACGGGAGTATTCTCATTTATTGCACTTTCGTTCGGTTTGGCATTGGGCCCGGCTATTGTCGTCGGTGGCACGCTGGCACTGAGCTCTACTGCCATCGTCATTAAGCAGCTCACAGAGTCAGGTTCGTTAAACCACCGCCGCACAGAAATGGCTATTAGCATCCTGTTATTTCAGGATTTAGCCGTAGTGCCTTTTCTAATAGCGATCCCGCTGATGACCGGAGCCGGTGATATCAGCTTGGCGACTGCGTTGATTCAGGCCCTGGTCAAGGGCGTCGTAGTGGTGGTGGCGCTGCTTGCCGTGGGCAAATGGGTATTGCCGTGGATTTTCAGGGAAGTCGCGAAAACCCGAACTGACGAACTGTTTGTGCTTACCACCATCTTGGTGGCTATTTTAGCAGGCGGCTTAACTTATGTGTCTGGTTTGTCAATGGCGTTAGGGGCTTTCCTGGCAGGCATGATGCTGGGAGAAAGTCAGTACAAGTATCAACTGGAAGCAGATATTCGACCTTTCCGGGATATTCTAATGGGGCTCTTTTTTGTTACAGTGGGTATGCAGTTGGAGCTCGATGTGCTTATTGAGGAAGGCGCTTGGATTTTTTCTGGCGTGATTTGTCTGATGGTCTTAAAAGTGGTTTTGTTGCGTGGTGTTGGACATGTTTTTCGCGCAGATCCAGTGGACGCCTGGGCGACAGGGATTAAGCTGTGTCAAATAGGCGAATTTAGTTTTGTTATCGCAGCATTAGCCAGCTCTGAAGGCGTTATTGATAGCAGAATATCCTCTATGATCATTAGTATTGGGGTAATAAGCATGGCGCTTACTCCTATGCTCGTTGATAAAAGCGTCGATTTAGCCAAGAAACTGGTGAAAAGCCAGCCTGTTAACGCCGTTCCTGAAAATACCACTTCTGAGGTATCTGATTTACACGGGCATATTGTTATTGCCGGGTTTGGCAGAGTAGGTCAGTCGGTAGCTCGATTATTAAAAGTGGAAGGGGTGCGTTGTATTACCATCGATGCTGACCCGGTAAGGGTTCACGAAAGTCGGAACGCAGGCGAACCTATTTTGTTTGGCGACGCCACCCAAAAAGACATTTTGGAAAGTGCAGGTGTTGCTCGGGCAAGTCTGGTGCTGGTGACATTTGATCAACAAGATAAAGCTAAGCAAGTGATCAGTACATGTAAGCAAATTTCTGCCGACATCAATGTTATGGTCCGCACGAAGAGAGATTATCATTTAGATGCGCTCTATAAGGCTGGGGCAAGTCAGGTTGTCCCTGAGATCCAGGAGGGCAGTCTGATGCTTATTTCACAAGTGCTGCATTATGCCGGTGTACCTATGTCAAGAATTCTCAAACGCGTGAGAGAAGAACGGCAAGGCCGTTACGATCATATGCATGGCTTTTACCCCGGTGAAACAACGGAAATTAGTTACGGAACAGAAGATAAGCTCGAGTTTGTTCACGCTGTGGTGCTGAACAATGATGCGGCTTGTTTAGGTACTGCCCTTGGGGCTATTGATTTCCCGCGGATGCGTGTGAGACTGCAAGGACTCCGACGGGAAGGAAAAGAAATGGAACAGCCGTCGGCAGACCTTTTACTGCAAGCGGGCGATGTACTGATTATTGCTGGTAAACCGAGGCGTGTGGAGCGAGCCGAAAGACGATTTTTAGAAGGTAATTAAACCGCATTGTGTGCAGGCGTTTTTTGCCTACACACATTTCATGCGTAAAATCAGGCAACGCGATCTTTTTCGAGATCTTTAAATTGCTTTTTTAAATCGTAATTCTCGTCTGTAACAATCTTTTCCAGTACTTCGATTCGCTCTTTCAGTTGTGCAATTTCGTTTTCCATTGCGGCGTCATGTTGCACGTGTTTCTTCGATTTGCGGTTGTCTTTCACACCGTTCACAATGGCAACCAGTGCCCATGCACAAATACCCACAATGAAAATCGCTGTCATGTTCATTTTGTTCCCCCGACAAAGTAGAATGTTGTTGAAGCGGCTGTACAGTTTCACCTGTTACGTTTGCTTATTACCCGTATATACGGCGACTAGCATGGTATTAACCATACGCCACTCGTTGTAGATTACTACAGCAATTTTGTGACCAAATTTAATTATACAAATAAAACAATAAGTTATGTTATTGTGTAAATGATAGGTTTAGCCTTCATTGGCTTATAATGTAACTTTTTAGTCAAAAAAACCAATGCAAAAGATTGATCCGGTAGAAGATGAAAAGTGGATGCGCCACGCGCTGTCTCTGGCTGACAGAGCGGAAGTGATGGGGGAAGTGCCTGTGGGTGCAGTGGTGATACACAATGGCACTATTATAGGTGAAGGGTGGAATTCCCCGATTACAGATTGCGATCCGTCTGCCCATGCTGAAATGATAGCCATCAGGCAAGCGGCGAAATATATGGAAAATTATCGGGTGGTAGACGCGACACTTTATGTAACCCTGGAGCCGTGCTCTATGTGCGCAGGCATGATAGTGCACGCAAGAATCGCCAGGGTTGTATTTGGCGCTCCCGATTTAAAAACCGGTGCTGCCGGATCTGTGATGCAATTACTTCAACACAGTGCGCTGAATCATAAGGTTGATTTAACGCCTAACGTATTGCAACCGGCGTGCGCTGAAAAGATCTCCACTTTCTTCCGACGTCGTCGGGCAGAGAAGAAAGCCAGTAAAATCAAGTCTGCTATGAGTGAAAAAACCGACAATTAAAGTTGGGTAGTGGAGCGTTATGGCTGTTTAGAAGAGAATAATTCGTTCAACATAAAGCGGCGTCTGCGTTGTTGCACACGTTGATGCGCACGTTTTAACATGAGTTTTCTTCTTTGTGTATTTTTCATTACTTTCTTTGCTCTGACAAATCGATGTTTTCTCATTAACCTTCCTTTTTTATCAGTCAGGTTGTCCATTTAATGTTCTGGTGAAACGACAATGGATTCAAGGTGTTTTACGTGAGAAATGTGAAAACTGTATGACAAAACGCGCTAGTTTGCAGGATGTTTGGAGGTTTGGTCATCGTCGTTTGAATGCAAGGCCTGATCTCGCTCTGCCTCTATCGCATTAAGGATGTGGTAGTAGTCCTCTACGATATTCACGAACGCCACGGTATCGTCTCCCCGCACGTACCCAGCCGCGGAGTGTTGATAGTACTTTTTTAAACGAAGTAAAGGATACCGCTGTTTAACATCAAGCCATAGATCAGGGTTTCCTCCTTGTTGGAGAGTCAGATTGCGGGCGTCTTCAATATGCGCTAACCCAGAATACAGCCCGGCAAGACTCATCCTCCAGCGGTTTTCATCGTCAATTCTCGCCGGGATCTGTGAAGCAATATCGGCGAGTTTTTCAGCCGTGACGGCGAAGTTGGCAGGCTCGTCCCATTCGTGCAACGTATAGTGGGCAGCCGCGACAACAGCCCAGGGCTGTGATAGCGGTAGAGCAGTGAACTGGCGTTTTAAAGAGTCGAGGCTAGCACTTGAGTCAATGATAAATGCTTCATGGTTTGCCATAGGAGCGCTTGCGGGAAAAGTAAAATAGCGCTTCTTCAGCAAATCTAGCGTTTGATCCTCTCTTATGGCTGATACATATTCGAAAAGTGCAGCTAAAAAAGAGGGATCATCGTTCTGAGGTAGTTGCCACGCGACTGGAAGTAAAGATGCGGATGTCGCTGCAATACACAATTGAGGAAACCTTAGATGTAACATCGACCAGGTGTTTGAGTTAACTACAACAAAAGGATGGTTATGGCGAACCACTTCCTCCAATAATTCAGCCTGGTCGACATTGTGAACTGCTATCGGATCACCACTGGTGAGTTTTGCAAGCTCGGGGGCAATAACGGCGGTATCTGCGGCATAAAACAAGGAATCCGTGGCGTTACCTTTTTCCAGAGTACACCGGGTATCGCGATGAGTAATGATGAGTTGTTCAACAGCTTGAATGTGGGGACCAAAACGCCCTTGAGATAACACAGGCTGGGTTAACCCTTTTCCGATTATTCCAATATCGACTACACCCTTTTTAAGGGCTGCCGTCATCTCAGAATACGTGTAATAGGGGGTAATGACAATGTCGACGCCAAGATATGATGCGAAGCCTGCAGCCAATTCATAGTGAAATCCGGATGGTCCGGATGCCGTAATTTCATAAGTATCCGGGCCATACTCAATAGCAATGCGAAGTTCCCCGTGCTCAACGATTTGCCCAAGAGAATGTGGTAATGATGCACAATGAGCAGAAAATATTGGTGAAAGCAGGAGTAGCAGTGACGCGGTTCCCATCAACTGCCGGCACAAACGAGTAACACAAAACTTGAGTATAGAGACCACGAATTACCTTGTAACCTTGGTGAATAGTTAAAAAAAATACAACAATGTCAGTAATGCAGGTTATCAAAGAGGCATAATTCCTCTATAATCCGCGCCGAAATCCTCGTCCATTACAGAGATAGCGTGTTGAGCTGTCAGACGCTGTTTCCAAACAATCAGGTAAAGCGATATGTTGGTCCTTAGAGGCGCTCCCGCACTGTCTGAATTCAGACAAACTAAACTTATTGAACGGCTGGGTCAATCCGGTATCACCGTTAACGGTATCTACGCTGAGTTCATTCACCTTATCAACACAGTTGAATCACTGAGTGAAAGCGCTCAGGATGTTTTAGATAAGCTCCTTACATATGGCCCAAAAAAGCAGCCACAAACGCCTTCAGGACGTTGTTTTTTTGTTACGCCACGTCCTGGCACTATCTCTCCCTGGTCTTCTAAGGCGACAGACATTGCTCACAATTGTGGCTTGGCTTCAATAGAGCGTATCGAACGCGGATGTGCCTACTATATTGACACCTCAGACGCCTTGACCGACCAACAGTGGCAGCTAGTATCAGCAGCCCTTCACGACAGAATGACGGAATCGGTTTTTGACGCTCCGGAATCTGCAACTGCTTTATTTGATCAGGCAACCGGTCAAAGTTATACCTCAGTAGACATTATCGGTCGTGGAAAGCAAGCGCTGATTGATGCAAATACAGGGTTAGGTCTGGCACTTGCCGATGATGAAATAGATTACCTGTTTGAAAGCTTTACCCGTTTGGGAAGAAACCCGAATGATGTCGAACTTTACATGTTCGCCCAGGCAAACTCTGAACACTGTCGTCACAAGATATTTAACGCCAGTTGGACAATTGATGGCGTAGAACAGAGTAAATCTTTGTTTAAGATGATCAAAAACACCTTTGAACTTCATCCGGAGTTTGTTCACTCAGCCTATAAAGACAATGCTGCGGTGATGGAAGGATGGAAAGCCGGACGCTTTTTCCCCAACCCTCAATCTCACCAATATGAATACCATCACGAAAACATCGATATTCTGATGAAGGTGGAAACCCATAATCACCCCACTGCTATTTCACCGTTTCCTGGTGCAGCAACAGGGTCTGGTGGTGAAATTCGCGACGAAGGTGCGACCGGGCGCGGCTCGAAACCAAAAGCGGGATTGGTGGGTTTCAGCGTATCGAATTTATGTATTCCCGGCGCAGAGTTGCCCTGGGAAGTGACATATGGCAAGCCACAGCGCATCGTAAGTGCGTTGGATATTATGCTTGAAGGGCCACTGGGAGGCGCGGCATTTAACAATGAGTTCGGACGTCCTGCACTACTGGGTTATTTCAGAACCTATGAGCAGGAAGTGTCCAGCTTCAATGGTATCGAAGTTCGGGGCTACCACAAGCCCATTATGCTAGCTGGTGGCTTGGGTAATATTCGCAAAGATCACATTGAAAAAGGCGAGATCACTGTTGGTGCCAAACTCATTGTGCTCGGCGGGCCGGCGATGAATATCGGTTTGGGCGGTGGTGCTGCTTCGTCCATGGCTTCCGGGCAGTCCAACGAAGATTTAGATTTTGCATCCGTACAGCGCGATAACCCGGAAATGGAGCGCCGGTGCCAGGAAGTTATCGACGCCTGCTGGCAGCTGGGAGACGACAATCCTATCCAGTTCATTCACGACGTGGGTGCAGGTGGATTGTCAAA
The DNA here is from genome assembly GCF_056158205.1 of Alteromonas sp. AWQ4_252. Taxonomy (NCBI): domain Bacteria; kingdom Pseudomonadati; phylum Pseudomonadota; class Gammaproteobacteria; order Alteromonadales; family Alteromonadaceae; genus Alteromonas; species Alteromonas sp. AWQ4_252. The sequence continues at coordinate 2,111,083 of NZ_JBSWSV010000001.1, forward strand.
CGCGTTACCTGAATTAGTCAATGACGGCGAACGCGGTGGCCGTTTTGAATTACGCGACGTATTGTCTGATGAACCAGGGATGACACCACTGGAATTGTGGTGTAACGAATCGCAAGAAAGATACGTGTTGTCAGTTGCACCAGAGAACCTTGCAATTTTTACTGCTATTTGTGAGCGCGAACGTGCTCCTTATGCTGTGGTAGGTGAAGCAACAGAAGAACAGCACTTGTTGCTTAATGACCGTGAGTTCGATAACCAACCTATCGATATGCCACTTGATGTTTTACTTGGTAAACCGCCCAAAATGCACCGCGATGTTAAATCTGCGTCAGTGCAAACTGCGTCGCTGGAGCGAGGTAACATCACCCTGGCAGACGCAGCTCAGCGGATTCTAAGGTTGCCCACAGTAGCTGAAAAAACTTTCCTCATTACTATTGGTGACCGCTCGGTCACCGGTTTAGTGAGTCGGGACCAGATGGTTGGCCCATGGCAGGTACCCGTTGCTGACGTCGCCGTAACAGCCAGCGCGTTTGATACCTATCACGGTGAAGCAATGTCGATGGGTGAACGCACACCGGTGGCTTTGCTTTCACACGGTGCTTCAGCCCGACTAGCCGTTGGTGAAGCCCTTACCAATATTGCGGCGTCCAACATTGGTGATATTAAGCGCATTAAGTTGTCGGCAAACTGGATGGCTGCAGCCGGTCACCCCGGAGAAGACGCTGGTTTATATGAAGCGGTTAAAGCTGTGGGTGAAGAGTTATGTCCTGCATTGGGGTTAACGATTCCAGTCGGTAAAGATTCCATGTCGATGAAAACCGCCTGGCAGGACGAGCAGGGCGAAGATAAAAGCGTTACAGCGCCATTATCGCTAGTGATTTCGGCGTTTGGTGCCGTCAAAGACATTCGGAAAACCCTTACGCCTCAGTTACGCACAGACAAAGGTAACAGCCGGCTGATGCTTCTCGACCTGGGTGCAGGCAAAAACCGTCTTGGAGGAAGTGCACTGGCCCAGGTTTATCAACAACTTGCTGATAATCCGGCCGACGTAGACGACGCTGCCGTGTTGCTTCACTTTTATCAGGCCGTACAGGAAATGGTGGAAGGTGAACGCTTACTTGCGTATCACGACCGTTCGGATGGTGGATTATTTACTACCGTCGCTGAAATGGCGTTTGCAGGAAAAACGGGTGTAACCGTTTCACTTGACGCATTACCCGCGGATGATATAGCGGTGTTATTCAGTGAAGAGCTCGGTGCGGTTATTCAGGTTGCCGAAGATGACGTAGCTGCGGTAAAAGCAATTGCTGAAAAGCACGCACTTTCCGATTTGCTTTTCGACATCGGAACCACCAACACCCATGACAGTGTGGAGTTTGTTCGTGGTGGTGTGGCTGTGCTGTCCGATTCCCGGGTGAACTATAGAACAATGTGGGCAGAAACCACGCATCATATGCAGCGTTTACGGGATAACCCAGCTTGCGCCGATGAAGAGCATGCCGCAAAGCAAGATGCTGCTGATCCTGGCCTTAGTGCTGATCTGACCTTTGATGTTACCGAAGATATTGCAGCGCCTTATATAGCAAAAGGTACGAAACCAGCAGTAGCAATTCTGCGGGAGCAAGGGGTAAATTCCCACTTGGAAATGGCTGCAGCATTTACCCGGGCAGGCTTTAATGCCGTTGATGTGCATATGAGTGATGTGTTAGCGGGACGTACAAACCTTGATAACTTCCAGGGGCTTGCTGCCTGTGGTGGTTTTTCATATGGTGACGTACTTGGCGCCGGTGAAGGGTGGGCAAAATCTATTTTGTTCAACAGCCAGGCGCGAGATCAATTCGCTGCCTTTTTCGACCGTGATAACACGTTCACCTTAGGTGTATGTAACGGCTGCCAGATGCTGTCAAATTTAAAATCCTTGATCCCTGGGACCTCACACTGGCCGCACTTTGTTACCAATGTCTCGGAACGTTTCGAAGCCCGCGTAGCAATGGTTGAAGTGACTGATTCCCCTTCAGTGCTACTTCAGGGGATGCAGGGTTCCAAGATGCCCATAGCTGTATCTCACGGTGAAGGTCAGGCGGAGTTCGCTTCCAAAGATGCCCTTAATGCTGTTCAGGCGGCAAATCAGGTGGCGTTACGCTATGTTAACAACTATGGCCAGGTTGCAGATAGTTACCCGGCTAATCCCAACGGATCACCAGTAGGCATTACCGGGCTCACTTCTGAAGACGGACGGGCTACCATCATGATGCCACACCCTGAGCGGGTATTTCGCGCAGTGGCTAACTCGTGGTATCCGGAAGATTGGCAGGAAGACGGTGCCTGGATGCGAATTTTCCGCAATGCGCGAGTTTTCGTAGGGTAACACGGGTTCTGAACGGAATTTGCGATGATTATGCCTGTAATCGTCGCGAATTTTCTGTTAGCGCCAAAAAAATGATGCAAAAGTGTCAATTTTTTGAACTCCCGTCTTGTCATCTGCAAGTCTCTGTTTTACATTAGATCTGGTCAGGAAGACAGCAAACGATTATGGAGAGCGTTGGGATCAATATCGGGTCGTAAGATCCATAATTAGCTAAATAATAAGAGACGAACATGTATCGTTCTGGAAAGGGTTTCGGCCTAACGGGTGTTGCAGTAGCAGTGGCGTTAATGATTTTAACCGCTGTATTCAGTTCTTCCGCTAACTCTGCAGATTTGTGCGCAAATACCATGAGTATGGAAAAACAGACTGCAGCGCAATAAGCGTTAAAACGTCAGCTGATCTGTTTAAAAATCAATATCCTGATACAGGCGTATAAAGTGCGCCTGCTATCTTTTCCTGTTTTTTTCTCTATTTATCAACTTTTGCTGTGGATGTTTTTTCAGTAGCACATAGGTTGCACCGAAACCGCCGTGCATGGGTTGTGCAGTATGCCAGGCGATCACAAAATCCAATTCTTTTAGCCAGTGATTAACGTAGCTTTTTTTAAGTGCAGGTATAGGTTGGCTGTTTTCTCCTTTACCATGCTGAATAAGTAAAGCGCGGATCCCTTTTTCGTGAGCTTGTTTCAACGCTGGGTAAAGTGTGTCTCTAGCCACTTTTAAGCCAAGCCCTTTTAGTGAAATGCGCTGCTCAATGTCGTACTTTCCCAAACGCAGGTTCTTAAATACACCATCCTGAATACCCGGTTGTTGAAAGGCGATAAAGTCGTCTGGTTTTACCGCAGTCACATTTTCCATGCTCAACGGATTGAATATGTCCGGGTTATCCTGTGCTAATGCGGCGCGCCTGGCTTTTTGTGCCAGACTGTTCGACGCAGTCTGGGTAAAAACTTTATCGTCGGTTTTAATACGCTGAACATCGCCCATCTCTTCAAGAAAGGACAACATATCTTCATTCTCAACCTGATTACCCATTTTACACCTCACTGCTGCAACCTTTAATCTAACGTATACGGAGTGACAGGCTGCCTTGTTCACTCACTGTATTGTGCCTGCAAGTTTCGGGCGTTGGCAAGATGTGAATGTGTGGTTAAAAAGTAAACTCGTGGTATAGTTATTAAGTAAAGTGTCGTTGTGCCGGTTGTGCTGCTTCTGTGGTGCGCAGCAAAATCTGTCCGGAAGGTTGTGACACGCAAAGCGTGCTAAAAACCAAAGGATGGACCCAATGACAAGCCTCGCGTCCCGCATTAGGGGGATCACATACATATTACTAAGCATCACCGTGTTCTTTTCGGTGTTAGGCTTTTTTACCTACTATCAGGTTAAACAAAACGAAGAGTATCAGCACCGATTACAGTTCCGTGAGCTTAAGGCTGTTTCCACCGATATTGCCAATGGCGCGGCTCAGTTGCGTGAAGCCATCAGTTCTTACGTTGGCCGTGAGAAGATAGTTGATGGGGAAAATTTGTTTAGCTCGGCAACGGGGGCATTGAAGAAAGGGGTACTGTACGCCAACCATCAAGCCTGCTCTTATCAAAGCAATGTCGTTGCCCCTGTGGTGTGTTTGGCGCGGGGGGGAGCTAATAACAGTAACAGCTATGTGGCTACCATCAACAGTGCTTCAGGTGAAGCGTTTGGCATCAGTGTTCCCTTGCAGAACCTTATTACGACTGCCATTAAAAAACACGCTGTCATTTTGCTTATAGACGATACCGGAAAGGTGCTGCTTAGAAAGGAAAATGTAACCCGTGATGCGGCACTTGCCAGTCAAAATTTGCATCATTTAAATGACATATTATCTATATCAAATGCAACCTCATTTGGTCATAGCGGGTTTGTGGATCAGACGCTTGCCGGGAAGGATTATCGGTTTTATTACATGCCTATGAATGAGCTTGCGGATGTGAAACTCGACACCAATCGCAAACAGTTGATTGTTGTAGGCGGTGTGAGTCTTTCTCAACTGGAACGCGAGAAATTTCAGATCCCCAATACAGTTGCTGCTTTTGTGCTCCTGTTTATTTTTATACTCGTGAGCTTACTGCCACTTCTGAAGATAAGGCTGATTTCACCAGCCCAGTCACTGACTACCACCGACCGAAAACTCGCTGTTTACGGGGCGTTGATGTTCATTGCGTTTTCAACTGTATTCGTCATTTTCACCCTGGGCGCATATGCAGAAGTTGACAAGGTTGAAGAAGAGGGCGAGGGTATTGCGTTGCAAATGCGACTCGCGTTTGAAAAAGAACTCAAAGAAACGCTAGCGGTGGCAAATGACTTTATTGATAAGGAGCGGGCAGCATTACTGAGCAATAGCTTTACCGACAACCTTATTTACAACGACAACATACTCACCAGTAATCAAAACCGGGATGTGTGGTTGGAAAACGTATTTGTTCTTCGTACACAAGGAGAACACGCTGGGTTAATGCGCTCGGTATTTTGGTCAGACAGAACTTTTTTTCGCAATCAAAAATGTGCCCGTACAACAGATGCTTCAATCTGCCACGTAGAAAAGCAAAATGCCATTTCCCTGGCTGGGCGAGAATATTACACCAGAGCTAAAAATTGTGAACTGTGGCCCCTTGAAGAAAGGCTAAATGCCTCTCAACGCCTTAAATCCATGGCTTCAGAGCAATGTCGGGGATTATTTTTACAGCGTATATTCAATAAGCGAGACTCTCGGTTATCTACCCAATTTTCCACTGTATTTAGTACCTCTGAATTGATGGAAAACAAAGATACCAGGGCCTTGTACAAATCATCTTCAGTTTCTGAAGGGGTACAGAAGCAATTGAACAAGCTGCAGCCTGTGTTATTGCTGGTACACAGCATGGCTAAAGCATTAGGACTGCCAGAAGCGCCATCGGAAAACCATGTGGTGAGCTTTGGCACCAAGTTCAGAACATTTTTCGACCCTGTGCTCACTCCGGGTTATAAGTTTGCCGTGTTCGACAACAACAGTGGTCAGGTGCTGTTTCACACTGACGAGAGCAGAGTTCTCAACGAAAACATTTTTGTGCAAACTGATAATAACCCTACGCTAGTGGAACTGGCGGAAAAACAGGATGGTCAGCCACGAGCCTTTACGTCAGTTTACCGCGGAAAGGAACACGTAATGGTGGTAACGAGTTTGGCAAAATCGCTGCCCTGGACACTAGTGATCATGCATGATTTGTCCAACCAGCGAGCATTGTTCTTTCTTCGTATGTTTACCATTGTTGCTTACTTTCTGGTAGCAATGCTGTTTATTATCTTCATCTGGGAAGTACTGCAGGCCTGTTATCAACGCCATCACCAGGGCTTATTATTTGAGACTAAATTGCAGCTGGTGCGCAAGTTGGGCTTTGGTGAGTTTCGATCATCAGCCTATAGCAATATGTTTGTCTTCACTGCCGGAGTTGCAGTTGTAGTGGTGGTAACGGTGCTATACTACGGTTCATCTATGCAATATGTATCTGCTTTATCGCAGATCTTTGCCTCTGGTGCTGAGCAAAATCGGCAATTGTCTGAATCAAAAATTTTAGCCTACAAACAGCAGATGTTCGGTGTCCGGGCTGGGCAATTTTCTGAACGTCCACGGGTATTTTCAATGTCATTTCCTAATGACGAGGTACCGAAATGCGATGTTATTGAAAGTGAATGGAAGTCACCCGAGTTATGGCAAGGCACGGCTGTATTTTCTCCGCCTGTATTCTTTTCTTTGTTTTCATTTTCGCAAACCCGCGTGGCGTTATATGAAAAGTTAAAAGCACTGGAATTGATGGAAGACATCTCAAGTGGTGACATGGAGGTAGAGCACAAAAAAAGTGCCCATAAGCAAAACACTGTGTGCTCATTTTCGGTGATGGCATTTGGTAAGGGCGAAGCCAATACACTGTTGTATATATCACTTGCATTGTTGTCGGGTGCAGTCGTACTTTTTGGCAGCAGTCCGTTAGTACACCACTTATTATTCAGGCGCGTGTTGGGGTTACATATTCCACCACATTTCAGAACGAAAATGCCGGAAAATGGGCGTACAAAACCTGGCAGATTAGTTTTGGCGATCCGTCAGGCAACGTCAGCTTTTAGTATGGACCGTGAAGAAAAGTCGATAGTGGACTATAGATGTCACGTTATTACTGCTGCACGAGCTGTGTTAAAGAAACAGGGAGACGAGCAGTCAATTCAACAAGAAATAGATGAATATACGGTTAACACTTGGCTAGCAACACTACCTGACTATCCATTGAATGAGACGTCGGCAGTATTTACCCTTGTACTCTATGGTATTGATGACATCGTGTTTAATACGGAACAGAGGCTACAGGTTCTGGCATTGCTAAGGGGCTTAGTCGCACATTCTCAAGCTCGTATTGTTATTGAATGTGAAATCGCCCCGTTATATCGATTAACCAATCAGCCTGCTTATTGCGATGATGTGCAGGCCAGTAGTAAGGCCGCTGCCGATGAAACCTATGGATGGAGCGCCTTGTTTGCTAAGTTTGAAAAACACTACGCTTGGAACACGATTGAAAAATGCAGGGCGCGTCGAAAAGATGATGTTTGGCATGCGGTGGAGCACGAATCTAAAGGGTGGTTTGAACTTGCTGACATCACCCAGCGGTTTTATGAATATATCGTGGCTTGTTACGGCCCGTGCCCGTATGAAGATGAAAAAGAGAAGATTATCTGGGTGAAAAGCAAAGTAAAAAGCCGCTGGCAACCCGATGAAGTTGTCGAATTTTTTAGTGCTGAGGCCGGAGCGCTTTATCTCCAGCGATGGGCACTGTGCACTAAGCATGAAAAGCTTTTGTTGTATCAGGTAGCCAGAGGAGATCAGCCTAACCCGGCAAATCGCATTCCATTAGAGCACTTATTAAGAAGAGGGTATCTTTATCGCGATGCGAATTATTTTGTATTGAACGAAAGTTTTCGTCATTTCGTGTTAAGTGCGGAACCACCGGAAAAAATGAAAGCCTGGCTAGCCAACGCCCAGGACAACACATGGCGATATTTTCGTGTGCCCTTGTTTGCGATCATTATCACTGGTTTCGCGGTAATGGCATACGTAGCCACCGATTCTATTCAAACATTCCTGGCTGTACTCAGTGCTGTACTAGGTATCTTACCTATGGCACTGTCTAACTTCAGTGCACTTAAAAATGCCGCTGGTGGCGGTAGTGGGGAGTGATAGGGGGGGATAGTAAGTTTTGCTAAATACCTCGGGTCTAGATACGGACGGAGAAAGTAAGTGCGGATCGTACTGTGTATTGTATTTTTTTGTCAGCTGTTGAGTGTTGCTCATTGCTCAGAAAGCTCTATTTCATTACCACTTACATGTATAGCGGTACCCGGTGGCGATAATCACATTTGTACCGGTCAGGCACAAGGGATTGAGCCAATGTATAGCGACTTACTGTTGTTCGAGAAGACGACGCAGGGGAACTTGAGATTTCTCACAGTCGAAGAAAGTACCCTGGTTGGTCAAAGTAGTTTTTGGGGCTTTTCAGATAAGGGGGGCTATCTTGTTATCGAAATCTCTGAAGAAGGGCATGCCGGGTACCTTGTGTACGAAACAAGCTCATTCATGCAATATCCACGAAGTACGCAATGGCGCTTTGCCGTTTCTGATTATTTTTTATCGACCTTAGTTGCCTTGAATGAAGAAGGGGTGGCTGTTTTTGAGCACTTAACGCACCTCAGTGAATTAAGTTCTGCGAGCTGTTTGAATAATACAATCGAATACGGTTACGATAACGACGATGAGGTTTGTTTGATAAAAGTAAATTTGCATGATTATGGCGGTCCGCATTGAGACAACTCAGTAAATAGGTCGCTGCAAGCTACCAGGTTTAAAGTCATAAGTGTTAAGACGTTTTGAGTGTTTGCCGCCAATCTTCATGTGAAAATACTATTTTGCCTATTTAAATTCCCTCTGCTTTTTTGGGCGATACAATGTATTTGATACGACGGGACTAAAACGATAACACTAGTCTTTTGGTTTTTTTTTGTACTAATATAGTATCATTCACTAGCCTGGAGTAATACCATGTCATACATCGACGGCTTTGTTGTAGCAGTACCCACGAAAAACAAAAGCGCTTATCTGGAGCATGCAAAGCTCGCAGCTGATATTTTTAAAGAATATGGCGCGTTAAAAATAATCGAGGCGTGGGGAGATGATGTCCCCGATGGCGAGACGACGTCTTTTATCAAAGCTGTAAAAGCCAAGGAAGATGAGACTATCGTTTTTTCAATTGCGTTTTGGCCCAATAAAACCGTGAGAGACGAAGGTTGGAAGCAGGTAATGGAAGACCCTCGGATGCAAGGTGATGGCAATCCCATGCCATTTGATGGAAAGCGACTTATATACGGCGGGTTTGAAGCAATGCTAGAGTTGTAGGAGAGCAGACATAGCATGCAACTCATAAAGACTCGTTTTGACAGTGCATTCTTCTCTCTCGAATATTCATGGCGATATGCTGCAAAACCGCTGAAAGTTACATCATGCCGATGGCTTTCATTACCAGGTAACCTGTTCCAAGTTGGAGTAACACGCCTACTGTCAGGAATACACCATCGCGGTTAGTCATACCTATAGCTGTAACGCAAAGTGCCAACGCGGGTAATGCCACAGCGAATGGCAGTGCTTCCAGTGGGATCATGCAAAGGGCTGCGATAGCACAATAACAAGCGATGATGTTTTTAGCTGGTGAATTAGATAACACCGTCATTCTGGGTTTGAGTAGTTTTTCTGTTTTCCTGATGAAAGGTTTTGCTTTATCTATAGTACTTTCTAACTTGTCTGAACATACTTCCTTTTGTGTTAAGGCTTTTGGTAGCCAAGGGTTTTTACGACCGATGGCCACTTGAATACAAATGAAAAATAATACCAGCCCGCACAAAGTAGGGACACCAGGGATTGCTCCGGTGGGGAGTAAAGCGATTAGCGCGGGTACGAATAATAGGGGGCCAAAGCCCCTGTCTTCGAAACGGTTTATGATTTCACCGAGCTGCGTTTTGTCAGATGTTTCGTCATAAATGTCATCTAACAATTTAACGATTGAGTTGCTCATAACTCCCAACTTCCCCTGTAATCAATTACTTTACCATGTTCTAAGTACGTCTTATTGGTAAATAGGTTTAGTTAGGTAAGCATCTTCTACGTTCAAAAAATGGCCAGGTTGCTTTTTACTAATGACTATACTTTGCTAGTGTTTGAGCAAGCCTTTGTTCTGGGGATTCCATTGAGCGATAAAGACATCTTTTCCATCCGACACATTTTTGTTACCCGGAACGTGCGGAAGAGCGGCTGGCGCCATAGCTACGCGCATACTGCGTAACGTGATGTTTCTAAATATTCTTCAAGAAGCGACAACGTACGACAAGATCCTAATGGTCAGCATTGGCCATTGGCGTCCCCACCGCGACTCGAACGCAGATCTAAAACTTAGGAGGTTCTTGTTTTATCCAGTTAAACTATGGGGACATCAAGTTCAGCATCAGCGATTATACGTAAAATCGAGGCTCTGTTAAGTCCTTTTCTACCTGACGATCTGCGTTATTGTTGTTTTGCTACAAAGTCATTTGGTTGAATATTTGCCAGTACGCCACCGCCTGTTGCAATAACAGTGGAACTATCAACGGAGGCATTCATCACTTTTACCTTTGTTGGGTAAAGCTGATATTGCAAAAACGTCATTCCTTGTGGGTCTATTACCTGATTTGTTTTATACAAGGTGAGTTCATCACCCACTTTAATACCGTGAGCGCGACCCAGAGATACCTGAAGCCGGTCGCCTTCAACTGAAAGCACTCTGCCGGTGGCGGGTTGACAGGTTAGTACCTGATCTACATCTTCCACTACGCGGGTGAATAGTTTATTTACTGCCTGACCATATTGGCTGCGCCAAAAAATGTCACTGGTAACATCAACGGGTGTAAAACGGTCAAACTCCCACGGTGCTTCAGTGCGATATTGCTCTTGCAAAAGCATTGCACCGTTCATCCCGTCTACCAGGTAGATATCTACGGCAAACTGCCGCATCGCGCTGTCGCTTTTCCAAAACGCCAGGGAAGAGGAGGGATTCCGATGTAAACTCACATCGGTGATCACCGCTGCAAGTATGTATTGTGCGCGACTCAATCTTGCCAATGATGGCGCTTGAGACAATACGTTGGCTTTGCTCCATCTAACAGTATAAGGCTCTATTTTTACCAGTGAAGCGTAATCGGCCTGGGCACGAAATTGTTGCTGCAAAAAACGGGGCGCAGTTTCTGACAATTTGTGGATTTGACCATCTTGTGCCTGTTGACGGTTTTCAAGAGGGAACCAGGTGGTCACTAAGGTTTTTTGAAAGGTTGCAGCATGACACTGTGCCAGTTGAGGAAAAATATCTGCGCGAATTTTCACCGTCACGTAGTCATCGTGCCAATGCTCGTCTATGAGTTCGAGGTTTTGTACTTCTCCTGAAGCCTGAATCTGCAGGCTATTTTCACTAAGTAGCCCGTTGGTTAGCATTTGTACACTTTGTACAGATGCACCAGCAAACATCAGGGCCTGGCGAATAGCTTCTTCAGTGGCACGCTCCTTGGCTTCCACTCTGTTGCCTTGTTGAATAATAGCTTGCCCCTGAGCTTCAAACCAAGCGGCAGAAGTTTGCCCATTAAAGGTCACGAGCATTACACTTATTGCCATTGTGGTAAGGTGTTTTACAACAAGGTTAATCATACACATTCATCTCATAGGTGAGCACATTTAATCAGGCAGTACTAAGTGCCTTAAATTCAGGGCGCATCGCGGCAATTGCGTCTGCCAGTAGTATCTAAAAAGCAAAAAACGTTCCTGCTTTGACGACTAAACATTGACACAGTTAACAAGGCATAGAAATTGCTGATTAGCTTCTACTAAACATGTGGATACCGCACACATGTTAATGATCTCAGGATGCCAGCAAATTCGGCACTGGAGAAATTTGTGAAAAGCGGTATCTGAATATCCCATTGAAATTGGTGCACTGCAGGTAAGGTGATATGAATAAGCGAAATGTAAGGTTAGCAGCACTTACTGTGATGATTTCCAGCGTATTGCTGGGTGGCTGCTCTAGCTTTATTGATAAGCAAGTGGAGTGGGAGGTGGTAGAACCGGAATCTTACCCCGTTTTAACCGCTGTGGGATATGCGCCAATTGCCAAACAAATGGGCAATAACGATAACGAAAAGTCGCTAATGGCCATGCGAGCGTCAAAACTTGATGCATACCGTGAACTGGCTGAGCAAGTGTACGGTCAGCGTTTGGAAGGCACTCAGTCAGTGGCAAGCCTGGTAATGCAAAGTGCTTCGTTAAAAGCCTCTGTAGAAGGTGTGATTAGAGGAGCTGAAGTGAAAAAAAGTTATCCGGTCGGTGATGATACTTATGCTACGGAGCTCACGTTGGATATGCGCAAGGTGTACGATATATATCTGACAACCGCAAAACCAAAACGTATTAAGAATGTTACTTATTACTAGAGCGCGATTATGCGCTCACACCCCGTCCCAGACCTGAACCTTTTGGTTTACCGCTCTTATCATAAGTAAGAGATTCTTTGGCTCTGATTTCCAACATCAGATTTCGCAAGTGACTGAGACGTAATTGCCCCTGTTCAACTGCCTTTTGATTGACCTGGGTTTGATATTGACAATCTTCAAGACGCTTTCGCGCATCGGCGATTAACGCACTGATTGATTCTGGTTCATCCGTGTTGGCGTATAACGCCTGATATTGCTTGCTAATTGCAGCATCAGACGATTGGATGGTGTCGAGGGTTTGCTCTTTTTCCTTGAGCAGATTCATCAGTGCTTCAGCGTCTCTGGAACTTATAAGGTGCAATTCTTGCTCGAGCAGACCGGACAAATGAACTAAGTTGTCAATTTGTTGTTCCAGTAGCTGTTCAAGCGCTTGCGCCATACTTATCAAATCTCTTTAAGTTAGGATTTTAATCCGAAAACCTGCGCTTCCAGACGGGCAATTTTTTGCGCCAAAGAGTCTGGATCTATTTTATATTCGCCACTTTGAATCGCCTTTTTAAGTTTATCAACTTTTTCCTGATTCACAGGGGCTTCGGTTCCTTTCTTCTGAACCTGATTCAATTGTTGCGCAGATTGTGTCAAAGACACGCTGTCCTGACGGGGAGCGGTAGCCGTTTGCGTTCGCGCTGCGGCTTCCTGCTGACCGGCATTCTGTGCCTGATTTTGCTGACTACTCAGCTTTGCGTTGTCGATGGGTGGTTTAACCCCACCGCCATTTACATTATTTATTGCCATATTTAAATTCCACTACCAATAACACCTCATACACGTTATCGGCAAATCGCGGCGCATCTTTAACCTTTTTTACGATAATTTTTGTATTTTTCTACAAATTAACCACAACGGTTTGCGTACTTGCGATCTCAGCAATCAACGACTTTTTTGATGACGCGTTAACTACTTGAATATTATCACCAATTACACCATCTTGCTTGGCTATGCCGGCAGTTTTCACGCGCATACCTCCAGCTTGTGCAAGTATCGTAATACGATCACCCTTACAAACAAAGCATAACATATTCGATTGAATAGGTTGACCATTTCTTATTCTGCGCTTTAAACGGGCACCGATAAGTTGCGTCATGTCTTCGTAACTGGTGTGACGTAGCATGTTCACATCAATCTCCGAAAATGACAGATTTTCGGCACTGAGCAAAGTGCCTGGGCTCAACATACCCGACGTTACAACCACCGTGCGGGTGCGAGATACCCTTGCATTAGTGAATAAATACCAATCGTTGTTGCCGCAACTCACGCGAACAGAAACATAACTTTGTGACAGTGATGCTGGGTCAGCGTGATAGTTAAAGCCTGTAGGGCAAGCAGGTATTTGAATTCTGTCATCTATGGGCACAATATCCACCTGAAGATTCTCATCGCCATGGCGATCTCCGATGGCGGACAGCAGGTAAGACGACGCGTCTTTCTGAATTCTTTCATGTAATTGCTTTGCTGGCTGTGCAAATGTCGAAAAACTGACTATGTTTAAGAGCAAAGCAAATATTGTCGCCATTATTGTAGTGGGATATTGGCCAACCCAGAATGAAGTCATCTTTTTCATGTTCACTTTTTCTTGTTCACCTGAACGCAATTTGACTATGATGAGAAGTAGAAGCTCAAGGGTGCGATATCACAGTGTCACTTTTTTGGCGATTCTACTTTCAAGCATTAAGTGATATGGTGCAACGCAATGTTCGTGCCCAATTTAATTTAGAGGTGATGTATGTCAGGAATTCTTGATTCCGTTAACCAGCGCACGCAGTTAGTGGGGCAGAATCGGCTCGAGTTATTGTTATTCAGATTGAACGGTCGTCAGCGCTTTGGAATAAACGTATTTAAAGTACGGGAAGTTCTGCAGTGCCCACAGCTAACCGCCATGCCTAAACTCAACTCATTGGTACGGGGTATTGCTCACATTCGGGGGCAGACTATCTCGGTGATTGATTTGAGTATGGCAACGGGTGGTCGACGCATCGAAAACCTCGACACCGCTTTTATTGTCATTGCAGAGTACAACCGCTCTGTTCAGGGCTTTTTGGTAGGTGCGGTAGAACGGATAATTAACACTAACTGGGATGCCATCATGCCGCCCCCCCAAGGTACAGGGCGTGCAAGTTATTTGACGGCAGTTACTGAAGTGGAAGATGAACTCGTTGAAATTCTGGATGTTGAAAAAATTCTCAATGAAATCTCGCCGTTGAATACCGATGTGAGCGAAGATCTTGCTTCAGCGCTCGATAAATCAGAAAGTAGTAATAAAATCATTTTTATTGCTGATGACTCATCTGTTGCCAGAAGTCAGGTGAAAAAAGCGCTTACCGCTTTGGGGCTGGAAATTGAAGTTGCCAAAAATGGCTTGGAAGCACTTAATCGCCTTAAAGAAATTGCTGCAGAAACGGGTGATGTTACGGATAAAGTAGGCGTCTTGGTATCCGATATTGAGATGCCAGAAATGGACGGGTACACGTTAACAGCGGAAATTAAAAATACACCGGAACTACAGAAGTTGCATGTGGTCCTGCATACATCCTTGAGCGGTGTCTTCAATCAGGCCATGGTGCAAAAAGTGGGCGCGGATGATTTTATTGCAAAATTCCATCCCGATGAACTCGCAACTGCGGTGAACAAATGGCTGAAAGATTAGTTATTAGGGCTAACTGAGTTTGAAGAACAAAGAAGTTTCAGCTGAGAGCTATCGCCAGTTTGGGCAATTTTTGCAACAACAGTGCGGTATCTCGCTGGGCGAGAATAAACAATATCTGGTGAGAAGCCGGTTGTCCGCGTTGATGTATGAATTTAACTTCGACAGTATCGATGCTTTGATCGCTGCTGCCATTCGCGGAGGAAATCGGGCCCTGTTGCAAGCAGTTCTCGATGCAATGACGACGAATGAAACCTTGTGGTTTCGCGATAATTACCCCTACGAGTTACTCATCAATACAATTTTCCCTACCCTTTCTATGCAAAATCGCCGCCTCCGAATTTGGAGCGCAGCGTGCTCATCCGGACAAGAACCTTATTCCATTGCCATGTCAGTGTTGGAGCATCAGCGCAGCAAACCTGGCGCGTTGCGCAATGGGGTGGAGATCACCGGTACAGATATTTCCTCTTCCATGCTGGAGAAGTGTAATAGAGGTGTCTATGACGAATTGTCCTTGTCTCGAGGCCTTTCCGCTGAGCGTCGACAACGCTATTTTCAGAGCAATAGCGACGGCATGCAACAGGTTATTCCGGAAGTAAAGCGAATGGTGTCGTTTAAAAGCCTGAACTTGCTTAATTCCTATACAGGGTTGGGTCGCTTCGATATCGTTTTTTGCCGTAATGTGCTTATTTACTTCCCAGCTGACGTAAAGAAAAAGATACTGCAACAAATTGCCGCCCAGTTGCAGCCAGGCGGAATTTTGTTCCTCGGCGCTTCCGAATCTATCGGCGAAGCTGCGCTTTACTATTCAATGGTGAAGTGCCATCCAGGCCTCTATTTTCAAAAGAAAGATTAGTTTTTGTCCCTTCTATAAGTCAGCGTCAAAAATTATTGGCACTTCATTTGCTAAGTAATTCCTGAAGAGTGAAAAACGCATGTGAGGTGCCATCCATGGCAATCAATTTAGACAAGTTGACAGGCTTTCATCAAACCGCGCTGAATATTCGCGAAGAAAAGATGGAAGTGATTGCCGGAAATTTGGCAAACGCAAACACGCCAGGCTACAAGGCCCGTGATATTGACTTTCAACAAGCTATGCAAGACGCACGCTCGCAGCAAAGTGGTAGCTCTACTATGACCAGAACACATGAAGCCCATTATGGTGGCAGACTTAGTGTGAACAGTTTCGATGTAGATTTTAGGATCCCAACGCAGCCTGATACCGGTGACGGCAATACTGTGGAAGTGCAGGCCGAGAGAAATGAATTTTTAGATAACGGTATGCGATACCAGGCTACCTTACAGTTTTTGGAAGGTAAGCTGAAAGGGATGAAGAAAGCCTTAAGCGGAGGGCAAGCCTGATGAGTTTATTTAATGTGATGTCCATATCCAGTACCGGCATGGAGGCAGAAAGCGTCCGGCTAAACACAACGGCGAGTAACATTGCTAACGCCAATAGTGTCAGCAGTAGTTATGACGAGACGTATAAAGCGCGTCATCCTGTGTTTGCCGCTGAGCTAGCTCGGGCGTCAAACGAACAAAGTAAGGGTGTTGGCGTACAGGTTAAAGGTATCGTAGAAAGTGATGCGCCTTTGCAGGTCGAATACGCACCAAACAACCCGATGGCAGACAAAGACGGATACATCTACAAACCCAACGTTAATATTGTCGAAGAGATGGCAAATATGATGTCTGCGTCAAAAGGGTATGAAACAAACGTTCAGGTAGCTGATACCACTAAGCGTTTGTTCCGTCAGGTACTTCAATTAGGCCGTGGTCAGTAAGCTGACTGGTTAAGCAGAGGACAATAGCGTGAGTACAGTTTCGAATACCGGCTTAACATCAAGTCTCTACTGGCAAGAGGAATCTGTTGCAGTAGCTGATGGCACAGAGCAAACATTATCTCAGGAAGACTTCTTTTCCTTACTTACCGAGCAATTGGCTAATCAGGATCCAAGTAAACCGGTGGATAACGATCAAATGGTTGCTCAGATGACGTCCTTCACCATGGCGGAAGGTATCTCGCAGTTAAATGAAAAGTTTGAATCCTTTGCGGCGTCAATGACGTCCAACCAGGCGTTGCAAGCTTCCAGCCTCATTGGTCAGAACGTACTGGTGGAAGGCAATATTGGACATATGAGCCAGGAAGGAGAAGGCTTCAGCGGAGTTTTGGTTAACGACCAGACCATACAGGATTTAAAAATCACTATAGAAAATCAATATGGTGAAATCGTCAAAACGATAGATGCGGGCACCCAGGCGGCAGGAAATATCCAGTTCCAGTGGGATGGCACAGACAGTGACGGTAATCCTATGCCGGCAGGTGATTATGTTATCAGTGCAAATGGCAGTGTAGATGGTGAAGGCACGTCAGTACCTATTGCCGTTAATCGCCACGTAGGTAGCGTCAGTATGACTGGCAGTAGTCAGGGAATTGTTTTGAATTTGGCGGGTGATGTCAGTATTAGTCTTGACGACGTCATCCAGATTGGCAGTGAGTAGGAGAAAGTACGATGTCTTTTAATATTGCACTAAGTGGTGTTTCTGCCGCGCAAAAAGATTTGGACGTAACCGCCAACAATATTGCAAACGTCAATACGGTAGGTTTTAAAGAGTCAAGAGCAGAGTTTGGTGACGTGTATGCGTCCTCATTGTTAGCAGGTGGAAAAACGAAAGTTGGCGACGGTGTCCTGACCCAGGACGTCGCTCAGCAGTTTTCCCAGGGAAGCTTGCAATTTACCAACACGTCTCTCGATTTGGCAATTACAGGTAATGGCTTTTTTGCCACTGTACCGGAAATTACATCACGTGATTTTTCCTTTACTCGCGCCGGACAGTTTAAACTTGATGAAGACAACTTCGTGGTAAACAGCAGTGGTGATAACCTGCTGGGTTTTCCTGTGAATTCTGATGGCACCAGTTCATCAGTGGCGCTAAGTACCACAGAGCCAGTGCGGATCCCTGATTCTTCGGGCTCACCACAGCAAACCCAGGAAGTAGATATTCGCATGAACCTTCCTGCAGGAGATCAGGCAATCGACCCCACGCAATTTAATCCTGATGATCCGTTGACTTACAATGCGGCAACGTCTGTGACTGTGTATGACTCGTTAGGTGATAGTCACGTAATGACGTACTACTTCATCAAAGATCCGGCAGCATCTGCGACGAACGACTGGTATGTCGCTACCGCAATCGACGACAACCTTGTTGACTTAGTAAACTCAGATGGTACGAACTCTGATGTAACTACAGCAACAAACACTGTGGGTACTGCATCAGGTTTCTCCGCAACTGCTGCAAAATTGTCTTTCAGTCAGGGGGGCGATTTTATTGCTATCGAGTCCCCTGATGGCACAGCGCAAACAGACTTTAAGATTCAAACCGAAGCCTTAGGTGGCACAATTTTGGCGAATGGTTCTGACCCAGCGCAACAAATTGCTATCGACTTTAACCTGGATCCAAGTGGCGCAACACCCAATGAACCCACACAGTTCGCGTCGGCTTTTGAGGTAACCTCGTTAGAACAGGACGGCCTGCCCGTAGGTCGCTTAACGGGTATCGATATTGGTGCTGACGGTCTTGTTCGTGCGACTTTCTCAAATGGTACTTCCGAACCTATTGTACGGGTTGCACTGGTGAGATTTTCAAATGAGCAAGGTTTAACCCAGCAAAGCAGCACTCAGTGGAAAGAGTCAATAGAGTCGGGCGAAGCGTTAGCCGGTGAGGCTACCACAGGTACCTTCGGAGAAATCAACTCTTCTGCGCTTGAGCAAGCTAACGTGAACCTGACCACAGAGTTGATTGACCTGATCATCGCGCAGCGAAACTTCCAGGCCAACTCCAGAGCACTGGAAGTCAATAACCAGCTTAACCAGACCATTCTGAATATCCGATAACGGCTATATCGTCCCGTTTTTCAAGAGGCCGCCACGCGGCCTTTTTTACACCAATTCAATTTATTCCTATTGCTCCACGACAAAAAACGTTTATTTGT
This sequence comes from Alteromonas sp. AWQ4_252, assembly GCF_056158205.1. Classification (NCBI taxonomy): domain Bacteria; kingdom Pseudomonadati; phylum Pseudomonadota; class Gammaproteobacteria; order Alteromonadales; family Alteromonadaceae; genus Alteromonas; species Alteromonas sp. AWQ4_252. The sequence goes on from NZ_JBSWSV010000001.1 coordinate 2,129,703, forward strand.
ACGTTTTGGCATCTCAATTGCTACCTACTGGTTATGGGTAACTAAATCGTCAAAAGTCAGTCATGGACAAATTACTTTATATTGCTGCAAGCGGTGCCAAACAAGACCTTCTGGCTACAGGGGTGCGCGCCAATAATCTGGCGAATGCGCAGACCACGGGTTTTCGCGCACAACTCGAACAGGCAAGAGCAATGCCGGCCTACGGCGAAGGTTTGCCGTCCCGGGTATTTTCTATGACCGAGAGCCCATCGAACAACTATGAGTCAGGTGCCATGGTGCAGACTAATCGAGACCTGGATGTGGCCATTCAGGGCGATGGTTGGTTTGCAGTTCAGGCAGCTGATGGGCAAGAAGCCTACAGTCGTGATGGCAGTTTCCAGTTGGGTCCAGACGGAATACTGACTGATATGAATGGCAATGTGGTGATGGGGGACAATGGACCAATTTACCTTCCGGTACCATTAGACAATTTAAATATTGCTATGGATGGAACGATTTCAACCCGACCAATAGGTGCACCAGAGAACGTTTCTGAAGAAGTTGGCAGGTTAAAGTTGGTAAACCCTGATCTCAATAACATGGAACGAGGTTATGACGGTTTGTTTCGAACCATCGATGGCACTATCGCCCAAGCAGACGCGAATGTGATGGTGAGAACGGGCATGGTCGAGGGATCAAACGTAAATGCCGTAGATGAAATGGTCAATATGATTAGCTTACAGCGGCACTATGAAATGCAAGTAAAGCTGATGAAGCAAGCTGATGAGTTGTCTACCCGCGGCAATATGCTGTTGAGAATAATTTAATGAGTTAAATGACTGCCTTTTGGTAGTCTGGAGGTTGATATGCATCCTGCGTTATGGATTAGTAAAACGGGCCTAGACGCCGCACAAACTGATGTTGCGGTGGTATCGAATAACCTGGCAAACGCCTCAACGGTTGGGTTTAAGAAAGACCGGGCCATTTTTGAAGATTTGCTGTACCAGAACATCAATCAACCAGGTGGTCGTTCATCGGCAGACACAGAGCTGCCATCGGGTCTCATGCTGGGGTCGGGTTCAAAAGTCGTGGCTACGCAAAAAGCCCATACTCAAGGCAATTTATTAACCACTGAAAATGCCTTGGACATGTCAATTCAGGGGCGTGGGTATTTTGAAATCCTGCAACCTGACGGCACCATTGCCTATACCCGAAATGGTCAATTCACCATGAATGACCAGGGACAAATCGTCACCTCAGGGGCGGGATTTTTATTGCAACCTGAAATCGCGGTACCTGAAGATGCACAGCAAATAACGATTTCCCAAGATGGCGAAGTGTCCGCCTCAATTCGCGGAGAAGCGGAACCTCAGGTGCTTGGCCAGTTAAACATTTCTGATTTTGTTAATCCAACTGGTCTGCAACCTACAGGGCAAAATCTGTATGTTGAAACCGCATCAAGTGGTGCACCTATTCAAGGTGTACCAGGGTTGCAAGGGCTGGGAACTATCTCTCAAGGCACACTTGAAACCTCAAATGTGAATGTTACGGAAGAACTGGTAAACCTCATTGAAAGCCAGCGTTTGTATGAAATGAATTCCAAGGTGATCTCATCAGTGGATCAAATGCTTGGACAGGTCATTCAACAACTATAGCAGGTGATGTGATGCGGTTACTCAGTCTCGTAATATTCTGCGCCATGATAATGGGGTGTAACAGTACCCCAGAGCCTCCGGTTCAGGCGAATGATCCGGCATTTGCGCCGGTTGTGCCTGATATTCCAAGGGAGCAAATTGCCGAAGACGGTGCCTTGTTCCGCCCTTATATGGCTAACAGTTTGTATTCCGATGTAACTGCGCGCCGGGTCGGCGACATTATCACCGTCACCCTGAGTGAAAACACTGCCGCAACCAAGTCTGCAAATACCGCCACATCCAAGGAAACCGGTGTTGATTTGCAGCCCATAACCGGGCTTGCCGGGAATGCCCTTAATATAGGTAATCAGTCTATTCAATTGGGGATAGATTCAAGTAACGAATTTACCGGCGATGCCAGCGCCAATCAAAGCAACAGTTTGACCGGAGCTATTTCTGTCACTGTGGTAGATGTTATGCCAAATCAAAATTTAGTCATCCGCGGTGAGAAGTGGCTGACGCTGAATCACGGCGACGAATATATCCGTCTTACCGGAATTATTCGTCCAGCAGACATTAGCCCGGAAAACGAAATCGTGTCTACCAAAATTGCCAATGCCCGTATTCAGTACAGTGGTACAGGCAGTTTTGCCAGGGCACAGGAAAAAGGCTGGTTAACCCGCTTCTTTTCCTCTGAACTCTGGCCTTTCTAGGAGATTGTCATGCGATTGCTACAACACATTAGCGTAGTTTTGTTGTTGCTTTTAAGCACACAGACATCAGCTCAGCGGATCAAAGACGTTGCCAGTATTCAAGGGGTTCGAAGTAACCAGTTAGTCGGTTACGGTCTGGTTGTCGGTTTGCCGGGAACAGGAGAACAAAGCCCTTTTACCGAGCAGAGTTTCAGAACAATGCTCACTAATTTTGGCATCAGCTTGGATGCAAATACAAAACCCAAGATCAAAAACGTAGCAGCCGTGGCGGTTCACGCGGAACTGCCACCTTTCATCAAACCTGGCCAAACCATAGATGTGACAGTTTCTTCTGTGGGAGAGGCCAGTAGCTTACAAGGTGGTACGTTATTGCAAACGTTTCTGCGGGGCGTCGATGGCAATGTGTACGCAGTTGCCCAGGGAAGTTTGGTTGTTAGTGGTTTTGGTGCCCAAGGCGGGGACGGCTCACGGATAGTGGTAAACACGCCCACTGTAGGTCGTATTCCCAATGGCGCATTTGTTGAACAAGCGGTGCCATCAGGTTTTGCTAATGGCGATACCCTGACACTTAATCTACACTACCCTGATTTCTCAACCGCCAAACGTCTGGCAGACACAATTAACACCCGATTGGGCGCGCAACCAGATCAGGGTTATGTGATCGCAACGCCAATTGACGCCGCCTCGGTGCGCATTAGTGCGCCAAGAGATGTGGGCCAACGTGTCGGCTTCCTCGCCACCGTTGAGAACTTCGAGTTTGAACCCGCTGATGCCCCGGCGCGGGTGGTAATTAACAGTAGAACCGGCACCATTGTTATAGGCCGTGACGTGCGTTTGCTGCCAGCGGCTATTACCCATGGCGGGCTTACCGTAACTATTTCTGAAAACCAACAGGTGGCACAGCCTAATGCACTGGCTGACGGCGATACAGTGGTGACCACACAATCCATCGTTGATGTCGATTTAGCAGACAGCAGAATGTTTAAGTTTGAACCGGGTGTTACCCTCGATCAGTTGGTTCGTGCGGTGAACGAGGTAGGGGCCGCACCTGGAGACTTAATGGCGATTTTAGAGGCGCTTCGTCAGGCCGGGGCCCTGCGCGGTGAATTGGTGATCATCTGATGGATACACAGAGCCACGCAAACAGCCAGTTGGAAATGGCCCGCAACGTCAATGATATTGGTGGGCTGAATACGTTGCGTCAAGCCATCGCCGAAGGTGATGGTGAAGTGTTGCAGGAAGCTGCTCAGCAATTTGAAGCCATTTTTGTGCAGATGATGTTGAAATCTATGCGTAAGGCTCAAGATGCTTTGGCTGATAAAGACAGCCCGTTTAATTCACAACAAGTGAAATTCTATCGGGACATGCACGATCAGCAGCTCGCGGTAGACTTGTCCAGCAATGGTGGCATGGGCCTGGCGGACTTAATTGTAAAACAGTTAGGGCAACAGGATCCTAACTATCGACCAGCAAGTACTATTCGTTCAGATGGCAATTTGTCTTCAATCAACCGGGCAAGTACAGATGCAATTACGCAAGCGCAGGATATGATGCTGCAGTCGGCGTCTAAAGGCAGTACGTCTGCCTATAAAGCGGCGATGTTCGACGACCAACAAGCGTTTGTCGCTGCTCTGTATCCTTATGCCGAAAAGGCCGCTGCGGAACTAGGTACAGATGCTAAAGCCATTATTGCCCAGGCAGCCATAGAAACAGGGTGGGGACAATATGTTATCCACAATGCGCAAGGACAAAGTTCTCACAACCTTTTTGGCATTAAAGCCAATTCTCAATGGGCCGGAGAGCAAGCGGTGGTGGATACCATTGAATTCAGTGATGGCGTGCCTGAAAGACGAAAAGCGGCGTTCAGGCAGTATGCATCACTGGAAGAAGGGTTAGCCGACTATGTAAATTTTGTCCGTTCACAACCTCGCTATGCAGAAGCAGTGGCGGCGTCGGGTAACACACAAGCGTATTTCAACGAGTTGCAACAGGCGGGATATGCCACCGACCCCAACTATGCAAATAAAGTCATGTCAGTTTACCGCAGTGAAGCGCTGCAATCGTTTGAGCCATGATACGCGCGTTTTTTCGGAGTGTTGAGCTATGATCCGCAGCGATTTATTTACTATCGCCAATAGTGGTGTTACCGCTTCGAGTAAGTTGCTAAACACTACCTCGAACAATATTGCCAACGTCAATACCGAAGGCTATGTTCGCGAGCGAACAGTCTTTGAAAGCAGCACAATGGGCGGTGTTGGAGAAGCTACCACAGAGCGGGTGATAAGTGTTTTTGCGCAAAACCAACTGCGCCGTGATATTACTTCTGTGGGCGAACTCGATACTTACGTCGAGAAAACCAATACCCTGGACAATCTACTGGCTAGTGAAGCAAATTCAATTGCAAGCGGGTTGAGTGAGTTTTTTGCTTCAGTACAAACAGCTTCTGATGATCCGAGTAATCTGGCATCCCGTGAAGCCGTGTTAGGTAAGGCATCTGGGTTGCTTTCACGATTGAATACCCTTTCAGATTTTATGGAAGCCAAAGAAGAAGAGTTAAATTTGCAATTTACCAGCGAGGTAAACCGTGCAAATACTATTATTGAAAGTATCGGAGAGCTCAACACCGCTGTTCTCACGGCGAGAGGCAACGGACAGGGAGAGCCCACAGCCCTGTTAAACGAACGCGACAAGGCCATAAACGAACTTGCTGAACTGATGTCGATTGAGGTGAGAGAAAACCAGTACGGATCTGTGAATATTAACTTATCGTCTGGTGAATCTCTGGTGCTGGAAAATGGTGATTTCAATCTTTTTGAGTTAGGCAACGACGCAGATCTTACTTTCAAAGAATTACAGTTGGCTACGGACTTTACGCTGCCAAAACAAAATACGCTGATCAACGTAGATGAATCCGGGTTAGGCGGTTCTCTGGGGGGGCTGTTTCGCTTTAGAGATGAAATTCTGGGGCCAGCTCAGCGGGATATAGGTCAAATGGCGTTGGCCATGGCGGATGCAGTCAACAGCCAAAACCAACTTGGGATGGACCTTGATATGCAGCTGGGGGGCAACATTTTTACCATGCCTACTTTTGCAGGTCTCAATTTTGAGGGAACACCAGATAACCTTCCTGTCAGGGCTCAGGTTACGCCGGGAGAAGGGGCACAACTCACCGATGCGGATTACAAAATTACCGTGGATGCTGTGGACGGCTCAGGGTTTCCGACATCAATTACGCTCAGTTTGTTAAACGGTGACGGGACACCGAAGCTCGATGCCTCCAATGCCCCCGTTGAGTATCCAGGATTGGCCGTAACGTCGGGTTACAACGAATTACCTGCAGGTATACAGGTAGAATTTGAAGCTACTGCGGTTTATAGCGCCGGCAATGAGTTCCTGATACAACCTTCAAAATATGCAGCCTCAGACCTTGAGCTCGCGACGGAGCGCCCCGAGGATCTGGCCTTCGCTGCGCCGTTAAGGGTAGAAGCTGGAAGTGGTAATTTGGGCGATGCAACGGTAGGCACGGTACATATGAGTAACGCTACGGTAGATGCTGGACTTGGTGCCGAAGCATCAGCATTTAATGGCGCGGGTGGTATTCACGATGCAGCGAGTGCGCCTGGAGGTACGGTGGGAGCACCAGCACAAATACTATTTACCTCCGCAACAAGTTTTGAAGTGAGAGATGGCGCCGGTGGTTTAATCACCACGGTAAGCAATGTGTCTGACTATGAAAATTTGCTGGCAGATGCAGCTGCAAATGGGACTTCGCCTCCCTGGCCTGCGGCATTTAGCGCGCTTGACGATTACCCCGGCTATGACGTTAGCTTAAATGGTGTTCCAACAGCGGGAGATACGTTCTCGCTTAACTACAATACAGATGGCGTTGCAGACAATACTAATGCATTGGAAATGGCTCAGTTGCAACAAGATGCATTGGTTCAGCTTAGCAGTGATAGCAATAACAACCAACGCACGTTTCACGACGCCTATTCCTCATTGGTTGGTCGAGTCGGAGAAAAGGCCGCGATTGGTCAGATTTCACTGGATGCCGCTGAAGCCATGAAGGTGCAGTCAGAGAATTGGTTTGATTCCACATCCGGTGTGAGTCTTGATGAAGAGGCGGCCAATTTGGTTCGTTATCAGCAATCTTACGCTGCAGCTGCACGGATCCTCACTACGGCACAAGAGTTGTTTGATACGATTCTTGCTGCAGCAAGGTAGGTAAAATTATGCGTGTTTCAACCAACCAGATTTACGATCAAAATATCCGCGCTATTATGGATAATCAGTCGGGGCTGACACAAACTCAGGAAGCCTTGTCTACCGGTAAAAAGCTGAATCGTCCCAGTGACGATCCCGTTGGTGCCGCTAGCGTGATCCGCCTGACGGAACAGCTTGATAAAATTAGCCAATACCAGCGCAATAATGATTTGCTCACCAATGCACTTGAACAACAGGAAACCGTGTTAAGCAATATTCACAGTGCGTTGCAAGAGGCGCGAACAAAAGCCATTCAGGCAGGCTCGGGTATTATGTCTGACGAAGACAAACGGGCTATTGGTGTTGAAATTGAGCAAATCAGAAACGAAGTATTGGATCTGATGAACACCCGGGATGCTAATGGCAACTACATTTTTGCAGGTAATCAATCGCAACAGCAGGCGTTTACGTTTAATCCGGCTGCTACAGGGACAGCGGTTACCTACAATGGTGATGCCGGCGCAACCGAAGTGCGTTTATCTGATAGTGTATCGGTTCAGCGCAGTACTTCAGGTCAGGAAATCTTTGAAAACGTACTGGTAAGAAATAACTTTACTGTGGGTCCAGCTGTTGGTGCTTCAGTAGATAGCGCTTTGGTATCGGAGCAAGGTACATTTGATAATTTCTATACGAATAATTACGACCCTTTAGTGCCTGCCAACAATAATTATCAACTCGAAGTACTGGCATCCGGGCAATTGCAATTAACCAACACAGGTACAGGTGCCGTTGTCGATACCGTAGATTTTACCAGTACAGAGCCAGTAACGATCAAAGGGATGAGTTTTACCCTTGATGCTGTACCGGGCGATACGGTGGATTTTTCCCTTAATGCGCCCGAAAAGAAAAACGTGGCAGAAACACTGCACGATTTGGCTAACCAGCTAATTAACGACAACCTATCTGGCGACGCATTAACCGAAGCCTTGAGTGACGCACTGGTGGGCCTGGATAACGGCATGGAAAAGATCAGTCTTGAACGCTCGTCTTTAGGCGGACGACTCAACGTCGCAGAATCAATTTACGAAACAAATCTCGATTTAGAAATTTCAGCAAAAAGTGCTCGCTCGGCCATTGAAGACACCGATTACGCAGAGGCCTCGGCAGAGTTTGCCAAGCAGGAAACAGCGCTTAGCGCAGCGCTTGCAACGTTTCCTCAGGTCACTAACCTGTCATTGTTTAACTACATCTAACAAGCGCCGTCGGTCAAATTACGGCGCAATGCATTCAACCCTGATATTTCAGCAAAATATACTCTGGTCTGGTTGTCCATATGACCAGAATAGTAAGACATGAATAGTGTATCGCCTTGCAATACCAACCCTGGGTAACTGTTGTCTCCAGCGCTTGGCAGCGTAATTAAGGGGGTCAGCGTAGCAGTAGATAACTCAATTACCCACAATTGTGTAATCAGTTTTTTTCCGGTCCATTTCCTTCCCGCCACCAATGCGTAGTTCGCAGTCAGTGAAACCATGGCGGGGCCACCAATGCAGTCACCTACGCTTTTCCAGTGCCATTGCTGATAGGGTGGCTTACTTTGGCCTAACTGAGCCGTAAAAGAGTCTGCATCACGTCTTACAAGAGCAGTGATCTGTTCGTTGTCATCAATGATCAGGGCGCTTTCGTTGGGATATCCCAAACCGTGCTTAGCCAGGCTCATCGCTGGTACCGGGTGTCGAAACATTTGTTTATGAGGGTGTCCCACACACAAGTCTAACTGGTTCAGACCACGGTGGTAAGCGAAACCGTAAGCGTGCTTTTTACCCCAGCCAATTCGCCATAACCACCAGTGACTTTCACCGAACCGATGGGCGCTCGACCATGAATAACCGGTGTCAGTAAACCAGCTCACCATGGCGGTGTCACTGTGACCTCTTTCGTTCGCTTGAAATCGGGCAAAAGCGATTAACCAAATTCTTCCGTTTGCATCGCTACTGAGCTTTGGATCCCGCAAATCAGTATCTGGTACTGAAATATACTCCCTGGACAGCACTTTTCCGTCATGGTTCAGTGTGGCTATTACAATAATACCGTCGCCACTTACGTGGTTTGTTGCTTGCCGATAACAACATAAGAAACCGTCGTTGCTGGCGATTAAATCAGTAAAAGCGGCATGCGATGCGGGGCTGGATACGCGTGAAACTCGTTCAATTTTCATTTTTTTCCCCAGTCTGTAATGTAATAAAAACCAATACGTTATCAGAATAAAAGCGGCAAATCTCTGCCGCCTTCCGGCAATTTTAGTAAATTTATTCTAAAGGGATCTGCCAAACAGTCGATACAAAACACGAGAGAGCCAGTTCATCATTTACCCCTCAGGTTATGGTGACTACTATTTGTAATCGCCGGTAGTTCCGGCAGCCAGCCCTGCTGGACTGAGAGTGTAGGAGAGACTTATGTCTTTGTACGTTAATACCAATGCGTCTTCATTGAACGCGCAACGTCAGCTTTTCGACGTTAGTAATTCCCTGAGCACCTCGTTTGAGCGTTTATCATCTGGTTTCCGGATCAATAGCGCAAAAGACGATGCTGCAGGTTTGCAAATCACCGACCGAATGACCTCACAGGTTCAGGGTCTGAACCAGGCAGTACGTAATGCAAATGATGCGATCTCATTGTCGCAAACTGCAGAAGGTGCCCTGGACGAGACTACAACCGCCCTTCAGCGTATCCGCCAGTTGGCAGTACAGTCGCAAAACGGTATTAACAGCTCTGCTGACCGCTTGGCGCTGCAAAAAGAAGTATCTGCCCTTAAAACTGAGATAACCCGTATATCCACCGACTCACAATTCAACGGTGTAGACATTCTAACGGGCGGTTTTTCTGCACAGTTCCTCGTTGGGGCTAACGCAGGTCAGACTATTTCTGTAAACCTTTCTGCGGGCAATCTGGCCGGACTGAATGGCTTCAGCGCTGGTGGTCTGGGGATCAGTAGCGGATCTGTTGCTACGGTAACGGGTGCGTCAAGCTTACTGAGCGTTGTGGATGGTGCTATTTCTGCAATTGGTGGCGTTCGCGCGGATTTGGGTGCACTTCAGAACCGTTTCCAGTCTACTATTCGTAACCTTAGCAGCATTGCTGAGAACGTTTCAGCGGCCCGTTCGCGAATTCGTGATACGGACTTTGCCACAGAAACCGCTAATCTGACCCGTAATCAGATCATCCAGCAGGCAAGTACAACAGTACTGTCGCAGGCTAATCAGCGTCCGCAGGCTGCATTGCAGTTGTTGGGATAAGCTGATGAATAATACGCGTGGGAATGAAGCCGGGAGGTAGTGACTCTATGAGCCCTGTGCGTGAGAGTTTGCTTAAAGACTCCTAACTTTGAGCATGTAGGCCGGACTTTGTTCCGGCCTTTTTGTTATTTAAAACAAGTACTAAGAACTTTTCTGAAAAATTATCTTAAAAAGATCGTAAAAATATCTAAAGGATTTTTACTCTGTGTACGATACATAAAGCAAAGGGGCTGGGAACAATAAAAATAGCAAGCCAGTTCCATATTCGCTAATAAAAACAATAACAAGCGAAACGCAAAATGTCGCATAAAACAAAATATAGCGACGTTATAAAAAATCGTTAGGAGATAAGAAAATGAGTTTATTTGTAAATACCAATGTGTCGTCGTTAAATGCTCAACGACAACTGTTTAATACCAACAATGGCCTGAGTACAGCGTTTGAACGTCTGTCGTCTGGTTTCCGCATCAACAGTGCTGCAGACGATGCAGCGGGTCTGCAAATCTCAGATCGAATGACCTCCCAGATAATGGGCCTGGATCAAGCTGTCAGAAATGCAAATGATGGTATTTCTTTAGCGCAAACTGCTGAAGGAGCCATGCAAGAAATTACTACTGCACTGCAACGGATCCGTGTTTTGGCTATTCAGTCTCAAAACGGCATAAACAGCTCTGCAGACCGTTTAGCACTGCAAAAAGAAGTCTCTGCATTAAAAGTAGAAATTTCCCGAATTGCTTCAACGACGCAATTCGCTGGCGTGGATATTTTGAATGGTAGTTTTTCCTCTTCGTTTTTGGTTGGTGCCAACGCGGGTCAAACTATTGGCGTTAACGTCAGCCGAGCTGGTGGTTATGGTTTCTCAGGGTTAGTAGGTGGAAGTGATACGTCAGTGTTGACTGAAGATCTTGCTTCGGCAGCATTAACAGCAGTTGATGCGGCAATTTCCATTGTCGACGCTAAACGTGCGGATCTCGGTGCTATACAAAACCGTTTTCAGTCTACCATCCGCAACCTGAGCAATATCTCTGAAAATGTGTCGGCAGCGCGCTCACGTATTCGTGACACTGACTTTGCTACAGAAACGGCCGAACTAACTCGTAACCAGATCCTTCAGCAAGCCAGTACCACTGTGCTGTCGCAAGCGAACCAACGTCCCCAGGCAGCATTGAGCTTGTTGGGAGGTTAATTACCCCTTCTAAGATAGAATTTTGATTGAAAGAGAATTTTGTCTTGAAGTTGAAGTAAGTACTCACTATGAGGGCGCTGACTGGCAGGAATGAAGCCAGGAGGTAGTGAGAGGTATGAGGTCTGGAACAACATACCCGCCGTCAGCTGGAGCAAAGCGAACTTTGCCCGGGCATTACCGGGAGTGAACCGGCAATGTGTCAGTTTTTTATCACTGACACCTAAGTATTAGCACAGTATATGCCAATTTTTAACGTCACAGCGTTGACAATAATAATTCATACAGCGCTTATTAATTGTTAGGAGAGACTCATGAGTTTGTATGTAAATACCAACGTGTCGTCTTTGAACGCACAACGGCAAATGTTTAATTCTGGAAATGCTCTGACAACAGCGTTTGAACGCTTGTCCTCAGGCTTTCGAATTAACAGTGCTGCGGATGATGCCGCAGGCTTACAAATCTCTGACCGAATGACCTCCCAGATTATGGGTCTTGATCAGGCGGTTAGAAATGCCAACGATGGCATATCCCTGGCGCAGACCGCTGAAGGAGCTATGCAGGAGATTACTACGGCATTGCAACGCATCCGGGTGCTGGCCATACAGTCACAGAATGGTATTAATAGTTCTGCAGACAGGCTGGCGCTGCAAAAAGAAGTATCAGCGTTAAAAACAGAAATTTCGAGAATTGCCACTACTACACAATTTGCCGGAGTAGATATTCTCGACGGTGGGTATTCTGCCTCTTTCCTTGTGGGGGCCAATGCCGGACAAACTATAGGTGTCAATATCTCCAGAAGCGGTGGCTTTGGATTCTCTGGTTTAGTTGGTAATAGTGATACCTCCGTATTAACGTCAGATCTTGCATCGGCGGCATTAACCGCGGTAGATTCTGCTATATCAATTGTGGATGCGAAACGCGCAGATTTGGGGGCGATTCAGAATCGTTTCCAGTCAACTATTCGCAACCTGAGTAATATCTCAGAGAATGTGTCTGCGGCAAGATCACGCATCCGGGATACAGACTTTGCCACCGAAACGGCAGAATTGACCCGCAATCAGATTTTACAACAGGCCAGTAGTACAATTTTGTCGCAGGCGAATCAGCGGCCACAGGCAGCATTGTCATTACTAGGTTAAGAAGTACTCGATTCGCTTAAGCACATTTTCGCTAAGTGGATTGATGGGGAGGAGTTGAGAGGCCAACCCAAATGTTGGCGGCACCACAAGGCACCGCCAGCAGAAGAAAACGCCGACTAACAGGACTGAGAGGTAGAAGTGTGGTTGAGAGGCCAGTTAATTCTACTATTATTCCTGCCAGCCGACTGGAAACGATTTTACTATTTTGCTCTATCTCCTAACGTGAGCAAATTGGCCAGAACATCTGTTCTGGCCTTTTTTCTTTTTTTCGCCAGAACACTGCGCCATACCCACGCTAACAAATTAAAAGCACAACCTGTGCCAACATTGCGTCAAAAAAACGGCAGCTAATACTGTGGTATGTAAACCGATACCTTGTATTCATGGCGTTTCAAGCATATTTTTCCCTCAATTTTTCGCTTCTGCAAGCATATATTTTGTTTGATTAGTGCAATGTGTGTGCTTGTTAAACGTTTTTTTCATCATAAACTTCTTTAAAAGCAATGACTTGTAATTATTTTAAATTTTTTTCGAAAAAAAACTAAAGATCCTAAAGCTTTGGCCGATACCTTTAGCTGAGGGGTAATTTAATTACTTTTAACGTGATGCGTTTTGCATTACTGAAGAGGGGATTCAACGGGAGTAGTGACCCGGCGAATCTGAACTGGCAGGGTTTGATTGTAGCATTGGATACATCGAATCCCTAGGAGGTATTCAAATGTCTTTATATGTAAATACTAATGCTTCTTCTATCAACGCACAGCGTCAGTTGTTCGATGTAAGCAATAAATTAAGTACGTCTTTTGAGCGGTTGTCATCCGGTTTTCGCATTAATAATGCGGGCGATGATGCGGCAGGATTACAGATTTCAGATCGTCTGACATCTCAGGTTCAGGGTTTGAACCAGGCGGTGCGTAACGCTAACGATGCCATTTCGTTGACACAAACAACTGAAGGCGCACTTGCTGAGGTAACAACCAGCTTGCAGCGTATCCGTCAGCTTGCCGTGCAATCTCAAAGTGGTATTAACAGTTCTGCTGACCGTGCAGCACTGCAAAAAGAAGTATCTGCGCTTAAAACAGAAATTTCCCGTATCTCGACCGACACCCAGTTCGGTGGTGTTGACCTGTTAAAAGGCGGCTACTCAGCTACCTTCCTGGTGGGTGCAAATGCGGGTCAATCTATCAGTGTTAATTTGTCCAGAACCAGCGGCTTCGGCGCATCTGGTTTAGGTGTTGGTACCATTGATATTGGTACTGCGGGTGGGGCGAGTGCCGCGCTAACAGCAATCGACAACGCAATTTCGTCTGTTGGTGGTGTACGTGCTGATTTAGGTGCTTTGCAAAACCGTTTCCAATCTACTATTCGCAACCTTAGCAGTATCTCTGAGAACCTCTCGTCTGCACGTTCACGTATTCGCGACACAGATTTCGCTTCAGAAACTGCAGAACTAACAAGAAATCAGATTGTACAACAGGCATCAATCTCAGTATTGAGCCAGGCGAATCAGCGTCCACAAGCTGCGCTTTCTCTGTTAGGATAATAACAGAGGATCCGTACTTAAAGGGTTAGGGAAATACACTGTGTATTTCCCTTCTGCTCATTTGAGAATGGGAGGGTAATGTGGAAATTGCAAATATACAAAGTGGCCAGAATTTTGCTGCTTCGAATTTAGCGGAATTACAAGCTCCTTCAACACTGCGAAATACTCAAGCAGAAAATGGCAGTGGTGATAACAATGCATCTCGCCAAACTGATGGGGTTTCCGCTAAAGAAAATGTTCAAGGAAATACTGCGCCTGCCGATAACCTGAACAGAGAGGTGCAGGATCTCGACAATATTGAGGTTGCTGCTCGTGAGGTCGAGGCATTTTTACAAGTTCAGAATCGCAACTTAGCATTTTCCGTTGACGAAGAAACTAATCGTTCGGTTGTTACGGTAAAAGATTCTGCTTCTGGTGATGTTATCCGGCAAATTCCTTCTGACGAAGTTTTAAAGCTCGCCGAACGGATCAAAAATTTGCAGGAAGATGTTGGTAGTAGTGTGGGAGTGCTTGTAAACAACCAGGTTTAAATGACGAGGTAACAAATGACTATACAATCGTTAGGTGTTGGTTCTGGACTTGCGCTTGACGATCTGGTCACGCAATTGCTTGATGCTGAACGTACGCCCAAAACTGAGGCGCTAAACGAGCGTGAAGATCGTGTTGAGGCAGAAATTTCCGGTCTTGGACAGGTTAAATCCCTGCTATCGGACTTTAAAGATTCAGTCGACAAATTGCGCAGTGATAACGACATTAACGGTCGTGAACCTACTATCACTAATCCTGATGAAGACGTGGATATCTTTTCTGCCGAGGCATCAAATTCAGCACTTCGTGGCAGCTATGAAATAGCTGTCGAGCAACTCGCTAGTGGCAGCCGTATTGTTACCGACGACGGTAATTTCACCAGCTCAGATGATGCGGTGCTTTCTTCCGGTACCGGTTCGCTCACATTTAATGTGGGTGGTACTGGTGACTCCTTTAGTATCAATGTTTCTGCCGGCATGACGCTCACCCAGCTTCGGGAAGCTATCAACAATAGTGAAGATAACTTTGGCGTTAATGCTAATATCATTGATACTGGTACGTCGGCAGGGCCTAAACTCGTCTTTACATCTGATGTCACGGGAAATGGAAACGATCTTGAGATCGTTAATGATACTGGTGCGGCAGAGCTTAATCGTGTGGCGACGAGTAGCAGCAATCCGTCCGGTCTAATATCGGCGGGTAATATTACAGCCGCAACTAACGCCAGGGCTACTATCGATGGTATTGTCGTAGAAAGCAGTACGAACGAGTTTGAAAATACCATTCAAAATGTCTCCTTTGAAGCTGACCGCGTTTCTCCTTTTGCCGCAGACGGGGTGACGTTTCAAACTTCAACCTTGGAAATCGGTTACGACCGCGATGGATTAGACAAGAAAATCCGTGACTTTGTGGAAAATTATAACAAGGTAATGGCCGAGCTTCAGAATTTGACCCGCTACGGTGAGTCAGAACTGGAAGAAGACGGCGCCCTCGCTGGCGATTCCCTGATGCGAGGTATTATGACGGGGTTAGGTTCTATTGTCGGTGGTAATGTGTCGTCTTCCGCACTCGGCGGTCTTTTCCAGCTTGGTGTGGAACTAAATTCCGACGGTGAGTTGGAAATAGGTGATACTGATTTTGGTCTTGGTTCGGGTAATGAACGTCTTGAAGACGCGTTGGAAGATAATTTTGACGAAATTGCCAAACTTTTTACTGATGAAAACGAAGGTATTGCCGTTAAACTCTATGAGTTTGCTGATCAGTACACATCATACAGTGGTCTCCTTAGCTTGCGGGAGCGTGCTGCAAAAGATAATCGTGAAGAAATCTATGATGATCGCGAGCGACTAGAATTGAGAATGGCAAGCTACGAACAAATATTACGGGACAAGTACTTAAATCTAGACCAAACCGTATCGCAATTGAATCAGACGGGTTCTGCTTTATTGGCAACCTTAGGATAAGTTAGGAGTTATCATGGCACTGAAAGGCATCAATGCTTATCGAAAAGGCAGTTTGAAACAAGATATTGCCAATGCTGATCCTCATAAGTTGACCCTTATGCTTATGCAAGGCGCACTTGACCGTCTCGCTTATGCCAAGGGAGCGATGGAGCGTAAAGAATATGCAGCAAAATCTGAGTTCCTTTCCCGGGTAACAGCTATTTTAATGAACCTGCGCGACACATTAGATTTAGACGTGGGTGGCGAAATGGCTGAAAACATGTTTGCTCTTTACGAGTATATGATTGAGCGAACAGGTGAAGCTCACGTACGTAATGACTTGCAGATCCTGGATGAAGTGATTAGCCTGTTAACTCCAATTCGGGATGCATGGGTACAAATACCTCAAGCTGCAAAAGAAGAAGCTTACGAAGCCCAGCGCCAAAAACGTCAGGCCGTGTGAATACTGAACTAAATCATGAACTAACACCCCAGGCACTGGTCAAAATCAACGCTAAGATTTTATTGTGCCTGGCGGGTGAAGATGATGAAACCCGCTATCAAACATTGCGCGCACTTATTCAAGAGCGCGATGAATTTATCCAGTCATATCTATCATCTCTTGATAAAAATACTGCCAGATCTTTTGCAGAACAGGAAGTTAGCGTCAATAATAAGTTATTAGAAGTGGCGCAAACTTTGCTAAAATCAGCTAAAGACGATGTAAGTCACTTTGTGCGAAGTCAAAAAGCAGCACAAAAATATCGTTAGTGTGGTTTGGGCTTCAAGGTGCGCTCAATAAATCAAGGCTGCCAACAAACAGCAGATAACTTGTGGAATCAATCGCATGTTTAATAACAAGAATATTCTCATTACCGGTGGAACAGGCTCTTTTGGCAAAAAGTTTGTAAGTTATCTGCTGTCCAACTACTCGCCAACAAAAATAATTATTTATTCACGAGATGAGTTAAAACAATTCGAAATGCAGCAACATTACGACGCAAGTTGCATGCGTTACTTTATTGGTGATGTAAGAGATAAAGACCGTCTGATTACCGCCATGAAAGGTGTGGACTACGTGGTACACGCTGCCGCTTTAAAGCAAGTTCCGGCGGCTGAGTACAATCCCAATGAGTGTATCAAAACTAATATCAATGGCGCGCAAAACGTGATCGATGCTTGTATAGCCAGCAACGTTTCTCGTGTCATTGCACTCTCGACCGACAAAGCGGCGAACCCTGTGAATTTATACGGGGCAACGAAATTGGCGTCAGATAAATTGTTTGTGGCTGCAAATAATATATCTGGTGCATCTGGACCACGTTTCTCTGTTGTTCGCTACGGCAATGTGGTTGGCTCAAGAGGCTCAGTAGTGCCGTTTTACCGCAAACTCCTTGCTGAAGGGCGTCAATCCCTGCCCGTTACTCATCCCGAAATGACCCGCTTTTGGATAACCCTGGACGAAGGTGTAAAGTTCGTAGTGGATAACTTTTCTCGTATGCAGGGTGGAGAAATTTTTGTACCTAAAATTCCTTCCATTCGCATTGTTGATTTGGTTGAGGCGATGAGTGGCAAGCGCGAATTCGATACTATTGGAATTCGTCCAGGGGAGAAATTACATGAAGTAATGGTGCCTGAAGAAATGGCACATCATTCAATCGAGTTCGACGATCACTTTGTTATTGCACCTGCTATCACCTTTTTTGATAAGAATGTGGATTATTTCAAGAATCGTCTGGGTGAATCAGGTGTATCGGTTGAAGATAAATTTGAATATCACTCGGGAAAGAACCCCCATTTCCTTACGGTAGAAGAGCTTCGAGAGCTGGATAAGATAACGCTATGATCCCCTACGGTAAGCACTCGGTAAATGACGAAGACGTAGAAGCAGTAGTTCAGGTACTTAAAAATGAGTTTTTAACTCAGGGTAAACGGGTACCGGCGTTTGAGCAGGCATTGTGTGACTACACGGGGGCTGGTTATGCCGTGGCCTGTAATAGTGGAACGTCGGGATTACACATAGCGTGTTTGGCGGCGGGCGTGGACAAGGGAGATCTGGTATGGACCGTACCGAATTCCTTTGCAGCTTCCGCAAATGCTGCACTTTACTGTGGAGCACAAATAGACTTCGTTGATATTGACCCCATCACCAGAAATCTGTCGGTTTCTGCTCTTGAAGACAAATTAAAAAATGCGGTTAAAGCCGGGCGATTGCCTAAAGCTATCGTGGTGGTTCACTTTGCTGGCAGTAGCTGTGATATGCAGGCCATTGCCGCGTTAACATCACCTCTGGATATTATCCTTATTGAGGATGCCGCTCACGCATTGGGTGGCAAAGATAATGTGGGTAATAGAGTGGGGGCATGCACTTATTCAGCGATGACGGTAAGTAGTTTTCATCCGGTTAAATCCATCACCACAGCAGAAGGTGGCGTAGTATTTACCAATGACAACGCAACAGCGGAAAAATTGCGGTTATTCGCCTCTCACGGCATTATTAAACAATCGTCGCAAATGCCCGCTGGACATGAAAATGAGCCCTGGTTCTACGCACAAATAGATTTAGGATATAACTACAGGTTGAGCGATCTGCACGCTGCCCTCGGTCTGGTACAATTAGAAAGACTTGATGAGTTTGTCAGTGCCAGATTAGAAAAAGCTAACTATTACCATCACGCACTAGCCTCGTTGCCGGTGACACGCCCTTTGTTGGATAGCAACAGCGCTTGGCACTTGTACATGATTGAAGTTCAAGAGCATCAGCGCACCCGTGTTTTTAATACGTTGCGCGAGAAAGGGATCGGTGTCAACGTACACTATATTCCTATTCACTTACATCCATTTTACCAACGTATGGGGTTCGCACATGGCGACTTTCCCAACAGTGAAATGTATTACCAAAAAGCGATCACTTTACCTTTATATCCAGACCTTTCGGCCGATAACCAGAACAGGGTAGTAAGTAGTCTTGAAGAGGCGTTGAGGTGAACATCGCAGTCATACCTGCCAGGGGTGGCAGTAAGCGTATTGTAGGAAAAAATATCAGGCCTTTTGCGGGAAAGCCGTTAATTGCGTATTCGTTGGAGGCCGCAAAGCAAAGCGGGTTGTTCGACGATATAGTGGTAACCACAGATTCCGACGAAATTGCCGTCATTGCCAGAGATTATGGCGCGACTTATGTGGTTATGCGGCCTGAAGAACTTGCGAACGACGTTGTGGGTACTTTCCCAGTGGTGCAACACGCCATTGATGTCTACCAGCAGGACAAAGGGCCACTGGATAATGTCTGCTGTATTTATGCTACAGCGCCTTTTCTTCAGGCTGAAAAGTTGAAAGAAGGTTTACAGCGTTTGCAGGCAGATGCTGGTATGCATTTCGCGTTTTCTGTTACCACGTTTCCCTTTCCTATTCAGCGCGCTATTCGCCTGGAAGGGAAAGGTGTGGTGCCCATCCAGCCTGATAAAATGGGCAAGCGCTCTCAGGATCTTGTGGAGTGTTATCACGATGCAGGCCAGTTTTATTGGGGGACGACTGCGGCGTGGTTATCCGGTAAGCCAACGTTTGCAACAACCAGCATTCCCGTGGTACTTCCCCGCCATTTAGTACAGGATATAGATACGCCAGAAGATTGGCAACGAGCCGAGTTGATGTACCGGGCTTATGTAGCAATGGATTAATATGAAAGAAAAGATACTGATCATCCGCATGCTGGGGTTGGGCGACGTTACCTGTATTGGTATTCCCGCCATCCGTCATATTCGCAAGCAATGCCCAGACGCCGAAATTCATGCACTGACCTATGCTGCAGGCGAAGATATTCTCAAACTCGCTGAACCTTCTGTTCGGGTTTATGGTTTAAAACAAGGTGAGTGGCCAGAAAATATTGTCGATGCGATGCAGACGTTTTTGGGGTTAGCAGAAGTTATTCTTGGAGAAGAATACACACAGATTATTAACCTTGATACCTGGTTTATGCCTTGTTTTCTGGCGCGCTTTCTCAAAGATGCCGGCGAGCCGGTAATTGGCAACACCATGGGTATTGGCGTGGCCGAGTTAGTTGATAAATTTCAAAATCAAACGCTGTCGGCTGATTATGTGAACACGCCAGCACAGTATATGCAGAGCTCCTGGCTAAGTATGGAACAATGGCACACCACGTGGTGGGAGTATGGAGATCCTCCTGAACGGGGCTATCCTGAGTTTTATTTAAGACGATGTTGTGGCTTTAGTGGTATTGAAATGAATATGTCCATTAATGTTGCACCAGATGAGTATTTTTCTTCCAGTAAGCGTCCGGTTATCGCTTTGGCAACAAATGCCCGAACCATTGAGCGACATTATCCCCATGGCGAAACTTTACAAAGGCAACTAGAACAGGCAGGTTGTGACGTTTGGACAGGTTTTGATGGCCGTTGTTCTATGGCGCAAACCCTGGCACAACTTAAAGCGAGCGCATTACTGGTTACTGTGCCGTCCGCTCCGCAGTGGTTGGCAGCCACCGTCGAAACGCCGTCGTTGGTCATTAGTGGTGGTGTTGACCCAAGAACACTGATGCCCGATTTCGCGACGGATATGTCACCTGAACCTGTTCCTCCTGAGGAATTAGTGGAGGGCGTACTTGCTATTTTGGAGGAGCGCAGGCATGCATGACGTAAAAATAGGGGACAGAATAATTGGTCCTGACGAACCTCCGTTTATAATTGCGGAGCTTAGCGGTAATCACAGTCAGAACTTTGAACTCGCTTGCAAAATGGTTGATGCCGCTGCTGAAGCGGGCGCTCACGCAATTAAATTACAAACTTACACCGCTGATTCCATGACATTGGATGTAGAAAACGATGATTTTGTTATCGGCGAGAAAGACAGTTTATGGCACGGAGCGTCTCTTCATGCTCTTTATCAAAAAGCGGCTACCCCATATGAATGGCATCAACCTCTGTTTGAGCGGGCAAATAAACTGGGCATGCTGGCATTTAGCTCGCCTTTTGACAATGACGCTGTGGATTTCCTCGATAGCCTGCACGTACCCTGCTTTAAGATTGCTTCATTTGAATTAACAGATTTACCTCTTATTGCCCACACTGCCAGCAAAGGTAAGCCACTTATCATGTCTACAGGCATGGCGAGTTTGTCCGAAATTGAACAAGCCGTACACTGTGCGCGCTCACACGGCTGTGATGACATTATTCTGTTGAAGTGCACTAGTACTTATCCAGCAGAGCCCGGCAATACGAACCTGATCACCATCCCAAACATGCGCAATGCGTTTCACTGTCAGGTGGGGTTAAGTGATCATACAGGTGGAATTGGGGTGTCGGTGGCTTCCGTAGCGCTTGGTACTACAGTGATTGAAAAGCACTTTGTTCTCGACCGCAGTGCAGGCGGTGTAGACGCTGCTTTTTCTTTAGAACCTGCAGAGCTTAAAAGTCTGGTTACCGAGTCTGAGCGTGCGTGGCAAGCCATGGGACAGGTGCGATACGGCGGCAGTCGCGCTGAAGAGAAGGCCAAGCAATACAGGCGTTCAATTTATGTTAGTAGAGACGTTGCCGCAGGCGAAGTGTTAGATAAGCACAACCTGAAAATAGTGCGACCGGCATTTGGACTGGCCCCTAAACACTGGCAGAACGTCACTGGTACAAAAGCCCGTTGTGCGCTGAAAAAGGGCACGGCGCTTAAGTGGGAACACATTTTACCGTGAGACCGTTATTATTTCGCGTCAACGTGTCACCGACAATTGGCATGGGGCACCTCATGCGTTGTCTGGCGCTGGCTCAAGCTGCGGAAGAAAGCGACATTCCCTGTCACTTTGTTGTCGACAATGGCGGCAAGGCACTGGCACTAGCGCGTCAGGACTGGATTTACCCTGTGACAGAAATACCTGCATTGCCGGATAAGCAAGCTGGAGAGTGGCTTAGCGCGTTAGCTGCAGACATTCACGCTTGTGCCGTCATTGCAGATGGATACGACATCAGTGTTATAGAACTTGATGCAGTGAACAGAAGCGGTATTCCGTTGGTAATTATGGATGACGGGCAGTTATCTCTAATCTCGTTGGCGTCGTTGATTGTAAACAGTACATCGAGCGCATTTGATGAACGATACAAGCAGATAAACCCTCATGCCAGAGTATGCTCTGGCTCACAATACCGATTAATGCGAAGAGAGTTTCAGCAGGGCGCGAACATCCCCTTTGATCGGCGTCATGGTATAGCCGTGTGTATTGGCGGCAGCGATCCTAAGGGATTAACCGCGCCACTCATAACAGCGCTAAGCGAGGTACTGACCGATGTGCCTGTTCGTGTAGTAACCGGCGCGGCTTTCAAAGAGGTACAGGCATTGCAGCAGGTAATAAGCGCCAGCGAGCTACCTATTCAGCATATTCACAACAGTCAGGATATGGCTGATGTGTGGCGCCATTGCAAGCTGGCTGTGAGTGCTGCTGGTGGCAGTCAGTTTGAACTGGGCGTGTGTGAAACCCCGTCAATTCTGCTGATGGTTGCTGAAAATCAACGCTCGGCAACTGAGCGTGCTGTTATGGAAGGATGGTGCGAAATGTTTGATTGTACAACTCAGGCACCGCTACAAGACATTGCGAGAAGAGTCAGTGCATTGTGGCACGAGCCATCACAACTCGCCGGTATGCATAACGCCGTAGCGGGCCGATATCATGCCGATGGCGCTGAAAAGGTGCTAAGTGCCATTGCCGGGGTGATTTAGCAATGATTTCTACACAGTTAGTACAAACGCCTGAAATCTCTGCCTACCAGGTTTCGTTGCGTCCGGTAGCAGAACAGGACCTGTCGCTACTTCGAGCGTGGCGCAACAGTGATTTTGTCCGTGAAAAAATGGTATCCACATCACTTATCACAGCAGAGCAACAGTCTGCCTGGTTCAAAAAAATTAGTCATGACGAAACCCAGATGCACTGGGTGATTGAATACCGAGGACAGCCCATAGGTTCGACAAATGTAAAAGTGCCGGTTTCCGGAGAGACGGTTTTTACAGCAAGGGCTCTGGAACCTGGTTTGTATATTGGCGATGAGAAGTATCAGGGAAACATTCTTGCATTTGCGCCAACCCTGGCTATGTACGACTATTGCTTTACACACTTCGCTACAAACTCGTTTAGGGCCGCGGTAAAGCAATCAAACGCTGCGGCGCTAAAATACAATCAGCAATTGGGCTACGAAATCATCAATCAGGATGATTTTGTTCACTTGCGCTTGCAAAAAGAGGCCTATGAGCGGCAAACTGTTACTTTAAAGTCATTCTTGTCGCGTTCGCGCAAGTCTTAGCTAATTAAGAGGTTTTTTGTGAACAATC
This sequence comes from Alteromonas sp. AWQ4_252, assembly GCF_056158205.1. Taxonomy (NCBI): domain Bacteria; kingdom Pseudomonadati; phylum Pseudomonadota; class Gammaproteobacteria; order Alteromonadales; family Alteromonadaceae; genus Alteromonas; species Alteromonas sp. AWQ4_252. The sequence continues at coordinate 2,152,689 of NZ_JBSWSV010000001.1, forward strand.
AGCAAAAACTCGTTCAATCTTTTGTTCAGGCCTTAGGGGTAACAGAAGAACAGGTGACTGATCAACTGACCTACAATACGATCAAGGAATGGGATTCTACTGCTCATATGATCTTGATTTCAGAGCTCGAAAATACCTTCGACGTCATGTTGGATACAGACGATATCATCGATATGAGCACGGTGGCGAAAGCGAAAGAAATATTGGCCAAGTATGACGTCACATTCTGAATCTATAGTCCTTAAAGGTGGTTCAGTTCTTGTCACTGGTGCAACCGGTGATATTGGTCGCGCCATCGTCACTGAGTGCGTGCAAGCAGGTGCAGCCGTGTTCGCCGCAGGCAGAAATGAAGAGAAACTTAGTGCATTGGTGAGCCAGTTCGAAGAACGAGTTACGCCGCTTAATTATGACGTTACCGATGAAAAAGCAGTAAAAGAAGCCTTCCGGCACATTCAGAAACATCAGAATCAATCTAATGTGGGGCCTTTGATGGGCTTGGTAAACTGTGCGGGTATCATGGAGGAAGCTGCACTGTCAGTGAATTCCATGGACGGGCTCAAAAACCAACTGAATGTAAATTTCCTCGCACCTTATCAGCATATGCAACTGGCAAGTAGGCTCATGGCGCGACATCGTCACGGTAGTATCGTCAATATCGTTTCTCAAGTGGGCGAGTTAGGCGCAAATGGCATGAGTGCATATGGCGCCAGCAAAGCCGCACTAACCGGCGCCACGAAATCGCTGGCAAAGGAATTGGCGGCTATTGGTATTCGCGTGAACGCCATCGCGCCAGGGTTCATCGATACTGAGCTTACCCGCCATTTTGAATCTGATGCAAGAGCAGATATTGAAGGGCGTATTGCCATGAAACGGATAGGGCGAGCTGGTGATGTGGCAAGGGCAACCGTGTTCTTGTTATCTCGCCAATCAGCTTATACTACCGGGCATGTATTGCCTGTAGACGGACTGTTTAGCCCGTGAACGATGCGTTTTGGCGAGTCATCGACAAACACGATCCAAGCCAAAAGGCGCTCATCACTGACACGGCGATAATAACTTACCAGGAGCTCTGTCAGCAGGTAGGGCGTTGGGAGACACGATTAACTCAGGCTTTGCCTTGTCGGGGAGTCGTCGCTCTTTCCATGGACAATTCACCGGCGGCCATTTGTGCCTATCTGGCCTGTTTGCGTCTCACTTATCCCGTTATTCTTTATTCTTCTGTGTTATCAGAGGCGGGAAAAAAACAGTTATATAACACACTGTCGCCTCAACTCATTGTTGAGGGTCATGTAATAATTAATGGGCAATCTGGCCCGTATCCCCTTGATAAGGAACTCGCCGTTATCCTGACTACGTCAGGTTCTACCGGGGGCGGTAAATATGTTGCGCTGTCTTATGAAAATCTGAGAGCGAATACGGATTCAATCAGTGACTATTTGCCTATCATTGCTTCAGATGTTGCATTGCTTACTTTGCCATTGTCATATTCATACGGGCTTTCGGTACTCAATACCCATCTGAAAGCTGGAGCCTCGGTTCACCTGACGGCATTGACGATGATGAACAGAGAGTTCTGGACCTTACTGGAAGGACAATCCATTACGTCTTTATCAGGTGTGCCATCGTTTTATGAGATGTTGATCCGGCTGCGTTTTACAAACCGTCCTCTTCCTCAATTGCGATATTTTACCCAGGCAGGTGGAAAGCTTTCTGCCCCCTTGGTTAAAACATTAAGTGACTATGCCGATAAACATAACAAGCAATTTTACGTTATGTATGGGCAGACTGAGGCTACCGCACGAATGAGCTACTTAACCCCGGACAGGGTATCAGATAAACCAGGCTCTATAGGTCGCCCGGTTCCCGGTGGTACATTTTTTCTGGTCGATGATAAGGGCCAGAAAATCGGTGGCGCAGGCGTAGAAGGTGAGCTTGTTTATAAGGGCGCGAATATCATGCTTGGTTATGTGACTGGTGCGTCTGAACTTAGCAGCTTTACACCGAAGACACATCTCAATACTGGCGATTTGGCGCGGCGGGATGAAGATGGAGACTATTTCATTACCGGGCGCAAAAAGAGAATTATTAAGCTTTTCGGTGAAAGGTTGAGTTTAGATGGGCTGGAAAGCCTGTTTGCAGAAAAAGGGTGTAGTGTAAAAGTGACTGGCTGTGATGATTTTGTCGTGGTGGCTTGTCATCCTGCAGACGAAACGCAGGTGGAAACCCTGTTAGGCGAGATGGTTAACTGCCCACCAAAAGCACGTTGTGTCGTATGCATGCAACACTGGCCGTTATTGGCAAATGGCAAAACAGATTATGCCTCAATATTTAAAATGGTGGCCTCTTAGAATGTCGGATGACCCATTAGCGCACTACGACGAATTGTTTGCTGACTATGCATCGCAGCCAGTGTTTGGACTTTGTCAGCAAGAGAAATCACAACGTTTGCTCCCAATTTTTGAACAGTTGCATCAATTTCATTTGAGTCACTGTCAGGCGTATCACGCTTTGTTTGCTGGTATACCGCTTTCTTTTTCAGATGAAGACCAGCTACCCTTTTTGGCTGTGCGTTTATTCAAGCTAATGGATTTGCTCAGCGTGCCCCAAGATACTGTGTTTCGAGAGCTTCGTTCGTCGGGGACCACCGGCCAAACGCCAGCGCGAATTTCACTAGACCGGCAAACCAGTGCCAGGCAGAGTCGTGTTCTCGTCAATATTATGCAATCGTTTATCGGAAAGCAGCGTTTGCCTATGCTAATTATCGATTCACCGGGTGTGCTTAAAAATCCCCATCTCTCTGCACGGAGCGCGGGCATTCAGGGTATGGCTTTTTTTGGTCGGGGGCACACCTATGCCCTAAACAGCGACATGAGTATTAACGTTGAAGCCGTGAAAGAGTTTGCTAACAAGCACAGTGGCAAGCCGGTTTTGCTGTTTGGTTTTACCTTTATGGTATGGCTGCATTTTGTTAAGGCGCTTGAACAGGCTGATGTGTCTGTTGATTTGAGCCAGGGCATATTGGTTCACAGCGGTGGCTGGAAAAAACTGACAGACCAACAGGTCTCTAACGACACCTTTAAAAGTCGCCTGACATCCCTTACCGGAATAACCCGTATTCATAACTTTTACGGTATGGCTGAACAGGTTGGCAGTGTTTTCGTTGAGTGCGAGCAAGGTCACTTGCACGCGCCTTCTTATGCAGATGTTATCGTGCGATGTCCCTATTCTCTGGCGGCCTTACCTCATGGAGAAAAAGGGTTAATACAAGTGATTTCCACCATTCCAACCAGTTATCCGGGCTTCAGTATTCTCACTGAAGATATGGGAACCGTGTTGGGAGAAGATGATTGTAAATGTGGCAGAAAAGGACGCTATTTTAGTGTAGCCGGAAGGTTGCCTAAAACCGAAGTGCGGGGCTGCAGTGACACAGCGGGGCAATCGTGAATATCCAACAAATTCTTCCTTGTGAGGCTGAACTAAATGCCAGTTTATTACCGGCGATAAGTGCCAGCAACGGCTGTGCCGGCTCGCAGATTGTACTGGCGTTCGTTGAGGCGTTATCGAACGCGTTGCTAAAGCGACCTGAGAGCAGAGCACTACCTGAGTTAGTCGCATTGGGCTACTGGCTGCGTCGTGCCAATATCCAGCAGTTACTCAGTACATTGTCTGTTGGCGACTATAAGCCAGTTGGTCTCGTGGTGCATTACACACCTACCAATGTCGATACAATGTTTGTTTACAGCTGGGTTTGTGCGTTGTTAATGGGAAACCGAAACATTGTCCGCTTGTCCAGTCGTGAGAGTCACACTCAAAAGGTTTTGTTAGAGCTGATGGCAGCTGTCATGCAGCTACCCGATTACCAGGATGTGGCTGACGCAAATCAGTTTGTGCGCTTTGAGCGGGAGCATACTGACAACGCTTTTATCAGTTTACTTGCCGATGCGAGGGTGCTTTGGGGCGGTGATGAGAGTGTAAGTGCAATTCGGGCAATGCCTTGTAAGCCTCGATGCAGGGACATTAGCTTTGCCGATCGCTATTCTGCGTCGTACATCGATTTTTCCGGTGTCACTGACGTGCAAAGAACTGCAGAACTATTTTGGCGGGAATGTGAGCCCTTTGAACAACAGGCATGCTCGTCGCCCCGGTTGCTTTTCTGGCGAGGAAACAGCGAACAGTGGGCTTCATTTATTGATGAATTGTCTACTCTTACAAGTAGTATTACACCATCTTTAACCCTTAAAAATGAGCAGCTTGTATTCAGTCAGTGGTGTCAGGCTGACGGTTTAGTTGGCACCAGTGAGCAGGCGGGGGCTATAAATCTTGCTCATGTGAGCAAGTGGACAACGGATCTTCTGGCCCGTCATACAGGGCAATATTCGGTTTGTTGTATAGCGGTAAACAACGCGAAAGAGTTACTTGAGTACGACGATCCAAGATGGCAAACCCTGTCTTACGCAGGGATCAGCAAAGACGCACTTTTCAAGGTTTTGGGTGACGCGCCGATAGCAGGAATAGACAGAGTGGTTCCTCTGGGGAATGCGTTGGCATTTTCTTCCCTTTGGGATGGGTATGAGCTTTTAAGCCAGTTGGCACGTCGAGTGGTGTTTGAATGAAATTATCGGTGATTGTTCCTGCATACAATCTGGAAAAATACATTGATGCGTGTTTGCGTTCAGTTCTGGAGCAAACTGTCAAAGCGCCCTTTGAAGTCATTGTTTGCGATGATGCTTCCACAGATAGTACGGCAGATATTATCCGTGGGTTGGCTGAAGAGTTTGCTCACCTCAAAACCATAATTAAAAAGCAAAATGGCGGGCTGGCAAGTAACATGAAAACCTTGCTTGAGGCGGCTTCGGGCGATTACATCGCTTACCTCGACGGCGACGACATAGCCCTGCCAGGAAAGCTTCAAACCCAAATTGATTACCTGGATACGCATCACGACTGCCAAATGGTGTTTCACGAATCTGATATGTTCGACTCGGACACCAATGAAACTATTCGTTTGTACAGTCAGTCTTCCTATAACTGGGCGTATATCCCTCAGCGCTCTGATATCACTCACCTCATTCGGTACGGCACCTATTTGCAAGCGAGTAGCGTGATGTTTCGCCGCCATGCATGGTTAACAGAAACCGTGGCGCAAGATTGCAAAATTATACTGGATTACTCGTTCTATATCTTAAACGCAGGTTACCTGAACGCGAATATCGATTTTATTCCAAACGTGTTGGGCCGCTATCGCATTCATAAAGACAGTTTTGGTGCGCAAACTCAGCGCAGTACGGCCCGCCGGGAGCAAAGTCTGGCCGATATTTGTCATGCCTGTGAACTAGCCGCGCAATTTGGTGTAAGTGATAACGTTATAAAGGCTGGTATTGCTCATCATCAATACGCCGCTGCTCTATATTTTTTGTTTAGAGATAACACCGCCAAATTTCAGCAGTGGATAACCGAGTCTGCCAGTCAGGGTACTTTTTTTGACGATAAGCATCGCAGGGTGTATGAGCTTTGCAGCGACCCTGAGCAAGCCAAAGGCTGGCTGGCAAGGGAGAGTTCATCGTGAAACCATCCCTGGCTGTGGTGATATGTAATTATAATAAAATCCAATACCTTAAGGGGTGTCTCGATTCTCTTTGGGTAAGTAAGAAAGACTGGCCTGACATGAAGGTATTCGTTGTAGACAATGCATCGAAAGATGGCAGCCAGCAAATGATTCAGGCTGATTACGCCGATTGGGTGGAGCTTATCCCACTAGACACCAATACCGGAGGCGCTGGTGGCTTCTCCCGTGGGATGCAAGCCGCAGTGGCGTCCCAATGTGAGTATACCGCCTTACTCGACAACGACATTTTGCTGGACGACGACACACTGCCGGAATTGGTTTCATACCTACACACTCAACCGGCAGTTGGGGTGGCTGGCGCTAAAATTTGTACGATGGATAACCCGGATATCTTGCAGGAGCTAGGTGCATTTATCGATTGGGAAAATTACAACGTCAATACGCCATTAAAAGGGCAAAGAGACTCGATTAGTCTGCCAGCCTCTGTGGCGTGTGACTATGTGCCGGCGTGTTGTATGGTTACCCGTACCGATATTATCCGGCAGGTAGGCACCTTCGACGAAGCCCATTTTATTTATTGGGATGACATGGACTGGTGTACACGGGTAAAGCAGGCTGGATATGAAATTCACGCCGTCAGTAAGGCGAGAGTCAGACACAAAATGGGGGCGGTGAATACCCCTACTACCTTCAGCAATTACTATTTTGAACGCAACAGACTGCGTTTCTTTGCCAAGTATTTGTCAGAAGGTCAGTTTTTGCAATTTGCGAAAAAGCGCTGTAGCGAGCTAGCGCCTCAGATGTTCTTTGCATCTAGAAAAGGGCAGCAAAGCCAGGCGATGAGTGCGCAGATGGCGATAACCGATTTTGCCTGTGGCATAGGCTTTGCGCGACCCGATGCTGTTTTCGATAAACAAGCTTATGATATTAAACAGCAATTTTCTCAGGCAAAGCCACTGATGCTCATCGGTGATGATGATCATCAAATAGAAAAGGTAAAAACACGGTTGATTGCCGCAGGGTTGCCGCTGACAGATAGCTGCACTGGAGAGATGACGCGGATTCATGTGTGTTCGCACATTCTCGCACTTGACGAGGCGAATGCTGAATGGGTGGTGGACGATTACCTGAATGTATGCGAGGCCGCGAAATTGCCAGCGCTTAAAGGATTGTATGAGCAGTTCGTCTTGATGTTTCGCACGATTCAGGAGCCCGTATTTGTTCGCCAAATGATGATTGGGTATGACAGCGTCGCTGCCAGCCTGGGGGCGTAGGGAAAAGCATGACTATCTACGATAAAATTCTATCTGCGAGTGAAAACACTGATATTAAAATCGTGACCTTTGATATTTTTGATACCTTGGTCTTTCGTCATGTCGGGTTGCCCACGGATGTCTTTGAGCATATCCCTGTGCAGGACATTGGACTCGCTGGCATCGACAGAAAAGATTATCGAATTTTAAGAGAGCAAGCAGAACGCATTGCCAGGCAAAGATTTAATCAAACAGAAGATATCGCTTTTGAATCTATTTTTGCTTGTATGCCTTTCAGTGAGAACGTTCAAAGGGCTTTGGCGAAGGCAGAACTGGAGATCGAACGAACCGTTAGTATAGTTAACCCTAAGATGGTCGATTTAATTCGAAAGTTGATGAGTCGTGGACTAACCGTATCGTTCATTTCCGACATGTATTTTTCAGCTCAGCAAATTCGGGATACTTTTTTCTCGACAGAGCCTGAACTACGAGATTTACCGCTATACGTGTCATCAGAGACGGGTAAGACGAAATTCAGTGGCAGCATGTTTTCTTATCTTGCTGACAAACTGGGTTGGGAGCCAAAGCACTGGCTTCATGTAGGCGATAACGCAGACGCTGACATAAAATCCGCAAATGCGACAGGGATCCAAACATGTCGCTTTCATCCGTCTTTAGATAGTTGGTCTATCCGACACTTGGAAAAACGGCAATTCCTGAATGGCGAAACATCCTCGGCAGTGCGTCTGCTCGCCTCTATGAATGACGATTTTGCCTCATCCATTGGCAAAATTGCTTACGATACCGGTGCATTTGTATGGGGGCCGGTAATGGAGACTTTTGCAGACTGGATAATCGAGCAGACTCAGCAAACCCAATGCAAACACATTCTTTGTCTGATGCGAGAGGGTTACTTGTTTGCGCCCATTGTAGAAAAACGACTTTCGCTAAGGGGAATAACAGATATTCAGGTAAGTCGGTTTTACGTATCCAGGAAGTCGGCGTTCTGGCCGGGCATAGATACCTCCAAAGCAGGGTGGCTGGATACAGTGATGGACACCCTGATGACCTATCGGGGTTATACACTGCAGAATTTTGTCGATGATTTTCACGCCGACCCCGCTTTGTGTGATGTGTTGTCTCCAGACTTACCGTTAAAGAATATCGAGGGTATTTTTATAGAAGCTGAACCCTTGTATCAGCGGCTTCGCAAAGAAGCGATGAAAAACGAAAGTGCATTACGGCAACGCATCAGTCAGCAAAGAGCGCTTCTCTCCAACTATCTTAGCCAGCTTACTTCCCGTGATTACAGTGAATGTGCAGTGGTCGATTTTGGTAATGGCGGTACCATTCAACATAGTTTGGAGCAAATTTTCTCAACTCAGGCCGGTGCGAATCTACTCTTTTATTCATCGTTGAGGGCGTATCGATTCGTTGATAAAACCCTTTATCGAGCTTTCATCTCGGTAGGAAATGAAAAATTCCGGTTAAGTGAGCGGCTTTCTCGTTCGCCAGAATGTATTGAAGCGCTGCTCTTGGGAGAGGGCGGTTCTACGTTGTATTACGAAACATGTGGTAGTCATGTAAAGCCAGTGACTGCCGAAGGTATTATTGCAAATAAGGAAATCTGTTCGCAGTTTTTATCAGGTTGCTTGTCGTATATAGAGACTGCCTTTGAGGCAAATCACCCCAGGTTGAGCAACGATTGTGTCCAGGCCGTAGTGGCAAGGTATCTGCTTATGCCTACCCGTGAAGAAGCCGCACTATTTGAACACCTGCTTCATCAGGATAACTTTGGTACCGATGGAGAATACCCGGTAATAGATGATGAGCAGAAAGAACGGGTTCGTCGTGCTGGCTTGAAAGAGGCCTTTATTGAGTCCGGACAGAGTAATCGCTGGGAGCTTGGAGAAATACATTGGCCTGCGGGCGTAATTGCATTGGAGGATGAGACTTTCCTGACTCGGGTCCACGGGCTTCTCGAAAACGACAACAAATATTACATTGAGGCACTGATTGATAAATTGCTGGCCTTAGGTTGGCAAAACGTCACCATCTATGGCGCCGGTGAGTTTTTTCTGCAGGCGTTACCTTTGCTAAAACAGCACCGTATTTCTCTTTCACATGTGGTAGACCGGCGAGCTGGCTCTGCAGAAGGTTATCAGGTAGCCGGATATGATGTGGTCACCCTCGATACTGCATTGGATGAAGGTGCCAATTACTTCGTGATCACTTCTCACGCTTTTAGAGAGGAAATTGCAGACACAATCGCTCAAGCGGCGGCGATTCGCCAGCGTTCAGACCTAGTCATGGTAAGTGTATAAATGTCACCTCAAGAGCCTGTACCAGTTGTTTCAGTCCTGATACCTTGTTTTAACGTTACCACGTTTATTGATGAAACCATGGAATCCTTGATGGTTCAAACCCACAGGGATTTTGAAGTAGTACTTTTAGACGATGGTTCCAGTGATGGCTCATTACACAAACTTAAAGCGTGGCAGGATAGAGACCCTCGGATCAGGTTAATAAGTCACGGTGAAAATAAAGGTATTATCGCGGCTCGAAACACATTATTGCACGAGGCGCGAGGAGAATATCTGGCTTGGCTGGATGCCGATGATGTTGCTCGGGCAGATAGGTTTGAAAAACAACTGGCATTTCTTAACACGCATACTGAATATGCCGCTGTCACTTGTGAATACATCGAATTTTCAGCGCAAGACGAAATTTATCGCGCCAGACAACCACAGGACGTATCAGCCGATGCGCTCTTATTCTATAACTATGTGCTAAATCCGGGTGCAATGGTGAGAGCTTCTGTTGTGGTGAAACATCATATTAAGTTCGATGCGACACTAGCTGGTGCCAGTGACTATCAATTTTGGGTTGATGTAAGCAAAGCAGGACCTATCGGGATCATCCATGAACCTTTAGTGCGTTACCGCCGGCATGAAAAACAAGAGTCAACGGCGCAGATTAAAAGGCAACTCCGCGGCTGTCAGCAAATCGTACTTCGGCAACTCAAGGCGCTTGGTATAAATGATGTGAAAGAGTCTGACATGGCGCAATTTTTGATTTATCCTGCTGATATTCTCGGATTGCCATACTCTCGCCATACTATGAGACGAAGTTGCGCTATAGGAGAATCACTGATTTCGCTTCTACCCCATGGGCAGTATGGCAACTATGCCAAAACTCTAACGATTCACCTACTTAGACGTCACGCTGTTCGAAGTGGAATAGGCGGTTTATATCTATATATTAAAACGGTAGGTTTGCGTGCCTTTTTAAAAGGGAAGTATTGTGGATTATCACTGTTATTGGATTGCCTCCGAAAAAAATTTTAACAATGCTGTGGTTGTGCAGCAATTGCAAAGCTCACTTAGCAGAAACAAACTACTATGATTGACACGATTAATATTCATCTGCATGACGATGAAGCAGCGCAAGTAGCCGCAGAAAGAGCATTTTCGGCCATCATGCACCGAAATTATGCGCGGAACGTCTCGGCGTTTAATCACCATATTCCCCCCGTTGCTGAAATGATCAAACAAGCCCCTTCGGGAAATATATCGGTTTTTTGTAATAAGTTTGATGAAGCGAATATCGTTGACTACGGCGAAGGGCGGGTATTTTATGGCTTGCACCCGAGAAAGGAAGTGGAAGCACAGTTTCAGTCTTTTCAGCAACAGCCTTTGTGTTTTAACGTCGGGCAACGTCATGATCGCAATGCGGATGAGGATCTTTTACGAGAGGCCCAACTCTTACCTTATTTTGGAGAGTCTTTACCTGCGCATGTCCCTGTCATGGTGGTATTTGGTATTGGGCTGGGATATCACATTGAAAGCCTGCTCAAACACCATCAGATTTCACACCTCATCATATACGAGCCGGATTTACAGATTTTCAAAAGCTCTGTCCTGGTTGCGCCCTGGCAGGACATGTTACGGACAGCAAAGGACAAAAAGACAACGGTTTATCTCCAAGTCGGCAACGATGGAAACAGCTTTTTTAATGACATAAAAGAATTGTCTGCTGCGGTGTCATTTTCGAAAGTATACCTCTACAGGCACTACAATACTCCTCAGTTCAATCACATCGTCTATGATTTGGCCGTCAATGGTCTGCATGTTGGGGAGGCTCCTCACGGTGGGCGAAGCGCAGCACTTCCAGCTCAGTATATACCTCGATGGACAGGGAGTTACCAGCCTGAACACTGGCTTCCGGTAAAACACAGTGAGAGATACGAAGCAAATCTGGAAGCGTTTAAAAAGTACGTACCCGAAGTTTATGCGCAGTTTGAGGATTATCAGCCCCAAACCTGGGTAGCGGTCCAAGATGGAGATGACATAAACCTTATTCATCGTAAATTGTTACTTTCCTGGTATGCAGGTAGGCCGTCGAAGGTCAGTGAAGCGCAATTTGAAGGGTTTTGTAGGCATCCACGAAAAGACGGAATCGTATTGGGATATAAGGGAGACAAGCTCAAGCATTACCTTCACTACCAGTTCGTGGCCAAAAGTGAAGAAATTCTTGATGAAGTGCACGAAAGACAACAGTCACTACCCGACCGCGTTAAATCACTAATCGTTTTTGGTTTAGGCAGTGGCTATGATCTTGAAGCGCTGACAAACCATCGTACTGTGGAAAAATTGTTTATCTGCGAGCCAAACAGAGACTTCTTCTATGCCTCACTCTACGCCATTGACTGGGCTGCAATCTTAAAGCGCATTGATGAGCAAGAGGGCCGGATTTATCTGAATGTTGGCGACGATGGCACGAACCTTTTTACGGACCTCATTAACCAGTTCCATTCAATTGGTCCTTACGTACTAGCGCAAACGTATTTTTATCAAAGTTATGTCGACGAGAAGCTCGATGATGCGATAGCAAAACTTCGAGAGCAGTTGCAAGTGGTTATTGCGATGGGAGAGTATTTTGATCACGCGTATTACGGCATAAGCCATACTCGGGCATCTATACTCAGACAACACCGTTTCTTACAAAAAGGGGCATCGGCAATCTTGGGTGAGAGATGTTGTGAAACGCCTGTTTTTATTGTGGGGAATGGTCCTTCAGTAGATGAGGCAATTGAGACAATAAAAGCCTACCAAGATAGTGCAATCATTATCAGTTGTGGAACTGCTATTAAAGTGTTGCACCGGCACGGCATTAAGCCCGACTTTCATGCTGAAATTGAACAGAACCGCTCCACATTTGATTGGGCGAAATCAGTATACGACGATGGGTTTCTCAAACAAATTGATTTGCTCTCTTGCAACGGGTTTCACCCGGACACTAGTGGGTTGTTCCGGCAGTGTTATCTTGCTTTTAAAGAAGGTGAGTCTTCCAGTTTATCGACTTTGCGCGCTACAGATGCCTCTAAGTATACGCGCTTGAAATTTGCGTTTCCCACGGTGTCCAATTTTGTTGCTAATGTAGTGTTGGCATGGGGAATGAAGCAACTGTATCTCTTTGGTGTTGATTTAGGTTTTAAGGATGCCAAGAAACACCATTCTAAATCTTCTGGTTACTATAATGAAGATGGCGAAGAAGTGTATGATTACAGTGAGAAGAATAATGTTTCTATTCGTGTTCCCGGGAATTTTTCGCCTTTGGTAAATACCAAGTATGAATTTAAAGTAGCGGCAACCTCACTTGAACAGGCCTTCGCTGCCTACAAACCAGAGTGCTATAACACTGCTGACGGTGCAAAAATTCGCGGTGCAGTGCCACTTCAACTCGACATGATACTTGTTGCGAAAGACACGGCATTGAAAGAGAGAACATTGGATGTCCTTCGCAACAGGGTGTATGCAGCTCTCTCAGCCGAATCATTTTTCGAACGCTATAACCAACAGTTTTCTGAAGATTTACTTCAGCAGGATCTGCGGGAACTTAAAAATAGTATTGAAACTCGGTTTGACAGTGAACAACAAATCGAAAAAATGATGGAACGACAGAAGATAAAACTGTTTGATTCTTACAGCCAAGGGAAAAGCTTACTGTTTTATTATTTTTACGGCTCGATGAACTACTACCACGCGGTGCTCAGTAAAATTATGGGAGCAGGCCTGGACGCTGAAGATACTGTTTTATTGTGTGAACAGGTGAGGGAATACTGGCAAACCTACTTCTCACGAATGTGTCAGCAACTTTCCTTACCTGAGCTCGCCTATGATGTATCGACTGCAATAGCGCAGCGTCGTGTGTATACATGCCTTGCTGATAGCCTCAAAGGTAGCGCATTGACGGTGGTGACGGATAACGGGAGTTTTGCTAAATCATTACAAGCAGTTGTCAAAGATAACGATTTTGATTTGACCCTTCGTTTTCTGCCGTTAGATGTAGATAGCGCAGAATGCGACGCATTGAACAACAATATTCCGGTTGTTATTTATATTAAAGGAACGCCACAGCAGCAAGTTCTTACATGGGTCGAAAAAATCAAACGGCGGGTTATCGTGATAAGCGACGCTCCACAGGATGATGGTTCGACGTTGTTGGATTCTGGAAATGTTATGCTGTTGCGCTTAGCTGGAAATAGTATGGAAGATGATGACATGCCTCTTCAGTCTAACGAGCATTTTCGAGCATCTATGTTAGTCAGCGTTTTCCAACAATATGAGCTGTTTGACCTTGTTCTTCCCAAAGTATTGCTATTCGAGAACAATACATCGCCGTATCCGTTGTTCGAAGAGAGGTTAAATAATTATCAGGTATACGACATTCAAAGTGGTTTGGCGTTTAGCTCGAAAGCGTTGAGCAACGATGCTTTATTGATGCCAAGTGGTCACCGCGCTATGTGCTCATCCGAGCCAGTCAGTTGGGACTGTTTAGCAACAGATACTTACGACTTGGACCGGTTGCGCGAGTATAGAGAAAAACAACTGTCACTGAGGCCCTGGTTGAAAAACAAGTGAATATGTCTGCTTAAATAAAGATTTTGGGCAGAGGGTCGATAAAAGAAAGAATCGATAACCATAACTGAGTAAGTATGCGCGTTTTAGCTCTCGTTGAGTCACCTTTTCATCTTATTTGCCTCAATGAAGCCATTGAGGCAATGGAGATAAGTTTCCTGGACGTAATAGTTGTCGCAAGTCAGCAAAGCAGAAATTTTTCTCAACTTAAAGCGGTTCAGGAGTGCTTTTGGCGTCTGACATCCCAAAAAGTAAGCTGGCATTACGGAGACACAGATAAAGCTAATGGTAAAAGCCTTTACGATAGGATCAGTGTGTACGGAACTCCTTTTCAGGCATTGCGTCATCACAGCTACCAACGCTTACTCATTTCAGATTTTCGTTCTCAGTGGCAGTACGATATTGCAGCAACGCTTTCGGAGACTGATACGTGGATGATAGATGATGGCACCGCCACCTTGTCTTATCTTCACTACCATGTTCCGAAAGGCGTGCAGTTCAGTTTGCCTGTCTATGGAACGCCAGAGCGCAGGCAAGAAGCAAAGGATGTCAAAAGAGATTTCGGCCTTTCAACAAGTAACGCCCCTGGCTTACTCCAACTTTTTACTATGTTTCCACAGTACGTTCCTGCGGATGTTCCATTTATCTATAACTCTTTAAAAATGGTCTCAAAAACGTTTTCCAGTGTGGATGAGGATAGTGCCGTGATTGTTGGTGCTAAAGTGTTGGAAAGAGATTTTTGCAGTGTACAGGAGTACCATGATTTTATCGGTGGAATTGTTGCCGCTTGCCCCGGAAAAGTAATCTACATCCCACATCGCGGACAATCTCAGCGTTTCAATGATGAGCTGGCCGCAGCATTCCCCTCATTGTCTATTTCTTATATTGAGGAACCCCTGGAGTTGTGGCTGCGACAGCAGGATTGTCCCCCTGCCAGTATCCACGGGTTCGTCTCTACAGTGTTTTACATCGCCGCTATTGCCTTTAAACAGCTATCCCTATATTGCTATACGCCAACAGAAACTATGATGGCGGGGGCAGAAAAGGGCGGTGTGTATGGCAGTGATTGTTTTACAAATCGAGAAGCTGTAATGATAAATTACACTTGCCTTCCTGATACTGTTCGCCTGGTTACACAGGATAAAGAGGTAATTTTCCATGGGTAAAACGGTTTGTATTATTCCGGCCAGAGGTGGGTCGAAAGGCGTGCCTGGTAAAAATATCCGCCCCCTGCAAGGTGTGCCTTTAGTCGCTCACAGTATTCTTCAGGCAAACGCCGCTTCTGCAGTAGATGCTGTCTATGTGACGAGCGATGATGCCAGTATATTAGCAGTAGCTGAAAAGTACGGCGCGACACCAATTTTACGACCTGAAGCCATCAGTGGCGACACGGCATCGTCGGAATCAGCTTTGTTGCATGCATTAGAGGTCATTGAAAAAGGCGGCGAAGCAGTATCTTTGGTGGTTTTTTTGCAGTGTACTTCACCTGTCAGGGCGTTAAATGATATAGATAACGCTGTTGCTACATTACGGGCTGAAGGGGCAGACTCTCTGCTATCGGTAGTGAACAGCCATCGTTTTTTCTGGGAGAAGACGCCTGCTGGCGCTAAATCTGTCAACTACGATTATAAGAACAGGCCCAGACGGCAGGACATGTCACCTCAGTATCAAGAAAATGGCTCAATTTACATTTTTACGCCAACCATATTAAAGCAACATAGAAACAGGCTTGGAGGCTCTATTTCATTGTATGAAATGGAAGAGAGTAGCAACGTGGACATCGATACTGAACATGACTTTTTACTTGCTCAATCTATGATTGCTCAGTTTGTGACAGCAGAGAATTCTGATGATTATTGAAAGGGAAATTGACAAGTTTATTTTGCCTGCTGACAAATCAGTGGCTGACGCCCTGGAAGCCTTAAATGCAAATAAACATCAAATTGTATTTGTGGTTGATAGTCAGCGACATTTACTTGGCTGCTTTACCGATGGTGATTTCAGACGATGGGTACTCAGACAATCGCCTATCGATATTCAGCAATCAGTATCGGTGGCTATGAATACCCGCTGTGTGTCATACTTCGAAGAGCAAGGTTTGGAAGTACTGGAATCCCGTTTAAACGAACATACCAAATATGTACCCGTGCTCGACAGCCAGGCTCGTATTTGTGGAATAGCCCGGCGTCAGTCTCCCGTCGTTGCTATAGATACTTTTACCGTTTCCCGAGCTGGGCAAACCTTGATCATTGCTGAAATAGGCAACAATCACAATGGCAGTTTATCTAACGCTTATGCTTTGGTAGATGCTGCCATCGATGCAGGCGCAGATTGTGTTAAATTCCAAATGCGAGATATGGCATCGTTATATATCAATAGCGGAGATGCCGACGATGCCAGCGAAGATCTCGGGTCGCAATATGTATTATCTTTGCTTAAAAAATATCAGTTGAGCGATGCTGAGTTCGCTCAACTTTTCGCATATTGTAAAGAAAAGAAAATAACCGTGCTGTGTACGCCGTTTGACAAAGTGAGTGCGAATAAACTCAACGCACTGGCTGTGCCTGCTTTTAAAGTGGCGTCAGCAGATCTCACTAATCACCCTCTTTTGTTGCATTTGTGTGCCATGGGCAAACCCCTTATTGTTTCTACCGGTATGGCTACAGAAGAAGAAATCAGTGCGGCGGTTAGTTTGTTAAACGGGCAAGGTGCAAGTTATGTACTTCTCCACTGTAACTCAACGTATCCCGCACCGTTTAAGGATATTAATTTACGCTATTTAGAAAAGCTTGGTGAATTAAATCAAGGGTTAGTTGGCTATTCGGGGCACGAGCGTGATATTCATGTAGCCGTAGCAGCGGTAGCGCTTGGCGCGAAAGTAGTGGAAAAACACTTTACACTCGATCGCTCACTAGAAGGAAATGATCATAAAGTAAGTCTGCTTCCCCAGGAATTCAAAGCAATGGTAAAAGGTATTCGTCAGGTTGAGGAGGCGCTCGGTACTGCAGACAAGCGAAGCCTCAGTCAAGGCGAAATGATGAACCGGGAAGTGTTGGCCAAAAGCGTCTATGCAGAGCAAGCCATTTTGAAGGGTACCTTGATTACTCCACAGATGGTGACTGTAAAAAGTCCGGGGAAAGGCTTATCGCCAGACAAAATGCCTTTGCTAATCGGTACTGTTGCAAAAAGAAATATGACGGCGGGAGAAGCTTTTTTTCCATCAGATTTATCTAAAGACGTTATGAGTAGGAAAACGTCGTTTACTCTACCTGGCAGTTTTGGCATTCCTGTTCGATATCACGATGTGGCTTTGGCTGATGAGTCACAGTTTGACATGCTGGAATTCCACCTTAGTTTCAAAGATCTAGCGTTGTCTCCACAAAGTTACCTCTCGACGACATTGAATAAACGGGTTGTAGTACATGCCCCTGAACTGTTCGAGTCTGATCACACTCTGGATCTGGCGTCACAGAGCGAGCAATACCGAGCAACGTCTATAACTTGGTTAAATCAAGTGCTGGATGTAGCCAGGGAAATCAAACAATTTTATCCGGCCACGAAAAACATTCCTGTTGTTGTCAATGCCGGAGGCTTTTCTCAAAATTACTTTGTTGATGATGACGAGAAAACTGCTATGTACGAACGAGTGGCAGAATCAATATCTAAGTTAAACCTGGCTGACGTTGACTTGCTCATTCAGTCAATGCCTCCTTTTCCCTGGCATTTTGGCGGCCAGCGATACCACAATTTGTTCGTCAAACCCGATGAAATTGCTACATTTTGTGATACACATAATGTCAATGTTTGCCTTGATGTTTCTCATAGCTGGCTTGCTGCTAACTATTTTGAGCTCAATATTGAGCACTTTTTTTCTTCCATCGGCCATCGGGTTAAGCACTTACACATTGCAGACGCTCGTGGGGTAGATGATGAAGGCTTACAGTTTGGCGAGGGAGATTTGCCTGTTAAACGTGTATTTTCGTTGTATCAGAAACACTGTCCCTCTGCCACATGGTTACCGGAAATATGGCAAGGCCACAAAAACCAGGGCGAGGGCTTTTGGAATGCTTTTGCTAAGTTGGAGCGCATTCTGCGTAGCGAATAATAATCATCTGAGGCCAACAGAGAATAGAGGTTGGCCTCTGCGACAATGTCATGCTAAATAGGTTTTCTTATAAATGCAGGCACATTGTAAAATGGCAGTTTTTCGATTTTCAGTCGGTGCTTGCTGACGAACTCATCTACCGAGAGGGTTTCTCCTGCGACCGCGTTGTAGTCATCAAGGACGATAAGGCCGCCTGGTACCACGCGATGGTAAAGGGTATCGAGAGCAAAATCTGTTGGCTCTTTTACATCCATGTCAAGATGTAGCAACGCTATTCTGGTTTCAGGGTGTTTGTCCAAGAATGCCGGTACCGTATCAAAAACATTGCCTTTGACTAACTCAATATTGTCGAATCCTTTGGACGCCAGTATATCAGCGACTTCATCTTCACTAAGACCATGCCCGCCGGCAGCTTCAAATTGGGTAATAAAATCTAAATCAGCCGCTACCTCTAACTGTTCAGTAGGAAAGGCACCGAATGCATCGAATCCAATAATCTTTCTTGAAAAGTCATTCTCAAGTGCGTCTCTAAACGTTGCAAAACGAACCAAAGACGCAGCTTTGTAAACACCTAGTTCAACAATATGACCAGGAAGATCTACAATCGTTTTGTACAACTCGTAGTGGGCCAGCATTTTGTTTATGCGCGACTTAGGGGAGAACCAGTAATATCCGTTTTCGTAGTCCCAAACGTTCTCGCTGTCTAAACTCCGAATTTTATTAGTCATAGTGTCATTCTGTATTTGACGAGCTCACAGTAAATTACAATTCATTCAGTAGTTTACGAGTGATTGCGTCGATAGGATATGAAGATATCTTATCGTTTCGCTATATAAATGCAAACCGTGATTTTGTATTTGAGATTTTCATCCGTCGTGTACAAATTTGCGACAAGGATCAACGGGCGTGTACCGCACGAGAATTTTCAAATTATCTAACGTATACTAAAACGAACTCAGTCTAGCGGCCAACGTGCTGTGTGGCTGATAAAAATAACAAAAACAGGTGCTTTCATGCCTTTTGTTTACGTCGGTTATGGCCATAAAGCGGAGACGTAATGAATACTGTATTTACTAGTAGTCACCCCAGTGTTAAGCGTTACGCGGCAGCGTTGACTTCAAACGAAGACTACCTGAAGAAAATTGCTGCTGTGACTGAAAAAAGTGGTCTGCCAAAGGTGAGCCAGGAAGCGCTGACCTTCGATGTGACGCGTCACTCAACTCACACCATTGCTACAAACCTTCAGAAATATGGAGTGATTTGTCTTAACAATTTAGTTGGTAGCAATATGTGTGACGGACTAAATGAAATTGCTGATGGTGTTTTTTCAGATGTCACTAATTCCACTGCTGCTGATGATAGTGTTGATGCCGGCGATTTGGGTTATCTCGCATGGCAGAAAAATTTGCGTTTAGCTGATACTTTCAACGCGCTACTGGATTATGAAAAACCGATTGTCAATATCCGCGGTAGTGCAGGGAGTGATACTGGGATGATGGACGTTTTTAATATCCAAAAGATTCCTGCTCTGAGCGCTGATAAAGGGTTCAAACAGCTTTTTAATGAATTTACTCATGGTCGGATAGATCAACTGGTGAGGCAGGTTTCCTCATTTACTTTCTCTAACGTACAGCTATACGAAAACCGCTCTGTGTTGGATACACGAGGGTTTCACATCGATAATATTTTCGGTACTTATAAAGTATTTGTATATTTAACCGATGTAAATAGTGAGCGAGAAGGGCCGTATTGTTACGTGCCGGGCAGCCATCGTATTCCCTACCTGCATCGCCTGGAGTTACGACAAACAGAAAAAAGTGGAATTAGACCGCGGGATATGTTGAGCAGTGAGTATCTGCCAAGTATTCGCTTTGTAGCACCACGAGGCACGGTGATTGTCAGTAATCAAACAGGAATCCACAGGGGCTTTCCCCAACAACCAGGTGCATGCAGAAGAGTAATGGTGGCAAACTATAGTGATCATGTAAAAATGGGGCGAAGATACTGAAATGTCAGAGTTGCACACAGGTGCACTGCCGCGTATTGCAGAAAGTCTGTTTGATCGTAGCAATAAGACGTCATGCTACCCTCTACATAATGTTGCCGACGACGAGCCTTTGCCGCCTTTAGCCAAAGCGATATTAGCTGTGCTAAATGGCGACGTTGCGTCAGGATGCGGTATGTTAATAGGATTGTTGGAAAGTGATGTGTACAGACAGGACGCACTGACTAACCTGTTGTTCTTACACAGCCTCGGACTTATTGATAATGATGTCGAGTGTTTGTGGCACAAAGTCGCTGACATGCCCCATTCTATTGAACAGGTGAAGGCTTACCTGAGTTTGTCACTTACATTACAAAAAATATCTGCTGATGAAGTTTATGATAGCTACATAAAGCCGCATATTTTGCCAGCGGTACGCAGACGACGAGCTAAGATGTTGGTGTTTTATCACATACCAAAGTGTGCAGGGACCTCAGTGAATCAATTGCTCGGCAAATACTTTTACGGTGAACAACACAATACACTAACGCCTGGGTATATTCACGCTCCACTCGCAGCGCTGTGTGTTGACGAGCTGAGTGAATATTTGCCGTATCTCAGCACCAAGCACATGGGGACAAATATTTTTCCAATAAACAACGATAAATATACCGCTTTTACTGTATTTAAAGATCCTATTGCCCGCCTGCACTCAATGTTTGTGCAATCATTAGAAAGTGCCAGGTCCGGCTATAACCTTCGCATTCTTCCAAAATATAATGCTTTTTGGCGGTACTGGGATGCGTCTACACTTAACGAATGGTTACGGGTTATTCCTTCGTCTTTGCTAAATGCTCAATTGAGCTTGTTTGCTCCTGATATGAATATTCAATTTGCACAAAGAAGAGTTCAACAACTTGCCTTTAGTGATGTCTTGGATAATGGCGATGCATCGTTGGTTAGCTGGCTAAGAAATGAAGATGTAGAAGTGGACGCGTTGCCGCAAGGTTTGAATGCCTCTCACAGACCGTCACTGACAGTTGAAGAGCGACAAATTCTAACTGATGCAGCATTTCAGGAAGTGGCCTTTTTCAATCAACTTAAAATGGAAGCTAAATAAGCATGATGAATAGTTCATACGCTGGGCTGGGTGAAAAGTTTGTTTGTGATGCGTGTGGGCACGAGCATGGGTCACTGAAGTTGTATGACCATCATATGGTTGCGGTGGATGATAGTAATTTGCAAGAGAAAGTCCAGGAGTTTCACAACTTTCCTGGTTATTTATTTAAAGGCGGCGTGGCGATATGTCAACAATGTGGATATGGAAAGATGTTATCGCCACCATCAGAAGAAGCGTTAGAGGAGTTTTATAAAGCGCTCTTCTGGAAGCAAAGAGAAGGTCGGGTAGATAACGCCCAGGAAGGGGTTGTCTCCAAAAATCATCAGTTGCGTTCTGAATGTCAGATAGCCATGGCATTACAGTTCAAATCTATTGATACCATAAAAGCGACATTGGAAATTGGCGCTGGAGAAGCGTTTGCCAGCCGGTGTTTAAAAGACAAGTCATCTACCGTAGAAGCATTTGTCTGTGAGGCTGGTGAGCAGTGGGATAGCCATTACAAAGCGTTGGAATTAAAAAGAATTGCTGACTACTTCCCCTATAAGGGCGACGATAAGTTTGACCTCGTTGTTGCCAGTCACTGGCTGGAGCACGTATTAGATTTACCCCTTGTTTTGTGTTCAATTCGAGAAAAGTTGAACGAGGATGGTTTACTCGTTATTGATGTACCAAACACACAACATGATTATTGGGATGTTCCTGAAAGAGATATTCCACACATTCATTTTTTTACACCGCTATCACTTACCCGTCTTTGTGAGAGTCATGGATTTCAATGTTTGTCTGTAGAATCGTACGGGATTTCCATTTTGCAACGTCAGGCGGGGGTGGAAATACAACCCAAAGATTTTGCCGCAAATGATAAAGGGTATGGTATTCGAGCTGTTTTTGCGGTTGACGATTAACGTATGTTATCAAACCATTCGGTACGCATTCATATAACTGTTAAGCACGATAAAAGCGAAGTCTTTTTCTTTGTGCTATGATTAAATATCAAACAGGAGGGCCTCTATGATCAATTTCAACAGCGATTCATCCGCATCATCATCATTACTGCAACAGGTTCAGGAAAAGCAAACGAACCTGATGGAGAAACTGGCGTCCGGAAAGCGTGTGAACAGTGCCTCCGACGGTGCCGCTGCGCAACAGATTATCGACAGGCTCACTTCTCAGGTCGAAGGTAATCGTCAGGCGATTAATAATGCTTACGATGGCATCTCGCTGGCACAGGTTGCCGAAAGCGGCTTGTCTGGTATCAACGAAGATGTTTCACGTATTCGCGAACTGACTTTACAAGCGGGAAGCGGTATTCTCAATGATGCCGACAAACAGGCCATTCAGTCTGAAATTACTCAGCTCCAGGACAATATCAGTCAGACCATTGAGCAAACCACATTCGCAGGTAAGCCTCTGCTCAGCAGCGATGGCGAAATCAACTTCCAGGTTGGTGCTAATGCGGGTCAGCAAGTTGGTGTGAATACATCAGACATAAATAGTGATCTGACAGATTTACTGAACATTGACGTGACATCAGGTGATCTGGATTCAGCACTCGAAGCTGCGGATGCCGCGTTGGAAACTGTAGGTGCTGCACAGTCAGATTTAGGGGCAACGCAAAATCAGCTGGCCAGAACAGCGCGTAACTTGAGCCAGGCAGATGTAAACACATCAGAGGCCCGCAGTCGCATACAGGATCTCGATTATGCCCAGGCTGCGTCTGAAAGTGCTGCAAATAGCGTGTTAGGTCAGGCTGCAACATCAGTTCAGGCTCAAGCCAATCAGCAACAAGGTCAGGTACTGGCACTACTCAATTAGTAGTGTCGCCTTTGTAGAATCTTTGAACAAAAAAGCAGGTTAGCCTGCTTTTTTGCTTCAAGAAAGCGAATCGGTGTTTGCGAACTTATCTTTTACCGCTACAATCATGAAGATGCGCTAAACTGTAAATAATAAAAACGCGTTCTAGAGGGATTGATGAAGGAAATTCTGCTCGTTAGTGATAACGGCGAACTCATTCAAAAACTGGAAACAGTCATCACTTTTATTGGTGAGACTTGTTATGGTCAGTCTTTTGCTGATTGTTTGGGTTATCTAAACACACATTCTGTCGAAGCTGTGTTAGTCGACGCTGCAAGAGGCGACCAACTTCAAAGCTTGGTCTCTCAATTCCCACACATTCCTTTCGTTGCCATTCAATCCAGCGAAGGTCAGTTAAGCCCTAATTGTAATCTCGTCAGTTGTACAACACTGCCTGTTACATATCCGGTGCTCACCCAAGCCATTCACCGCTGTCAGGAATATTCCCGTCACCGCCCTGGCGCAACCAAAAGCGCAGGAATGAAAACCCGCCTTTTCCGCAGTTTAGTTGGGCGTAGTCAACAAATTCAGGTTGTGCGTCAATTAGTGGAGCAAGTTGCTCCTACTGATGCCACCGTTCTTATCCTGGGTGAATCAGGGACAGGTAAAGAAGTTATTGCGCGAAACGTTCACTTTATGTCGGCCCGAAAAGAAGGCCCGTTTATCCCGGTAAACTGTGGTGCTATTCCCGGAGAACTGTTGGAAAGTGAACTATTCGGGCATGAAAAAGGCGCGTTTACAGGTGCCATCAGTGCGCGAAAAGGCCGTTTCGAACTGGCTGAAGGCGGTACACTGTTTTTGGACGAAATAGGTGACATGCCGCTACAAATGCAGGTTAAGCTTTTACGGGTATTACAAGAGCGAACCTTTGAACGGGTTGGCGGACATACGCCTATCCAGGCTAACGTAAGAATTATTGCAGCAACACACCGCAATTTGGAAACCATGATCCGCGATGACAAATTTCGGGAAGATTTGTACTACCGGTTAAATGTCTTTCCTATTGACAGCCCTGCATTGCGTGACCGCAGAGAAGATATTCCACTGCTTTTACAAGAGCTTATCAGTCGAATTCAGGGCGATGGTGTATCAGTGGTTAAATTCACTGAAATGGCGATTTCTTCACTGATGGAGCACGATTGGGCTGGCAATGTCCGAGAGCTCTCTAATTTGGTTGAACGATTGAGCATACTCTATCCCGCCCAGATTGTTGATATTCAGGATCTGCCTGTGAAGTATCAATACGGCGATATACAGGCTTACGAACCGGACTATCCGGAAGAACTACTGGAAAGGGATGCGTTTAATGCTCTGTTTGCCGAATCCGCAGCTGTGGAGGCGAGTAGGGATGATGAACAGGATGCACCATCAGTTCATTTTCAATCCGAGGAATCCTCTCAGTTACCTGAAGAAGGCGTTAACCTTAAAGAATATTTGTCAGAGCTTGAAATCAATCTCATTATTCAGGCTTTGGAACAGCAAGAGTGGGTTGTTGCACGGGCGGCTGA
The DNA here is from genome assembly GCF_056158205.1 of Alteromonas sp. AWQ4_252. Classification (NCBI taxonomy): domain Bacteria; kingdom Pseudomonadati; phylum Pseudomonadota; class Gammaproteobacteria; order Alteromonadales; family Alteromonadaceae; genus Alteromonas; species Alteromonas sp. AWQ4_252. Next base: position 2,176,999 of record NZ_JBSWSV010000001.1, read on the forward strand.
TAAATTAGGCATGCGTAGAACGACACTCGTTGAAAAAATGCGTAAATACGATATCCATCGCGAAGAGTCTGTGTCGTCAGATAATTGACAACCCCAAAATTCAAAATTATTCCTTAACCCATTGATAAATAGCATTTAAAATTCTGGCACATCAAATGCATTTAATCGTCTAAGACATAATGTCTGGTTTTTGACGAGGTTACTGATGGCATATGATGGGCAAGGCTACGCTGGGTCGCTCCAGACTTCCGAGCATTTTTCCGAATTTCACTTTGGTGCTGGTACACATTCACAGTACAGTGGTGAAGATGTGGCGAGCTTAAAGAATCAGGCAAGTCGCTTATCCCATTTACTGAAAGTCATGCCTGCCGGTGTTATTGTCATAGACGGTAAGGGGATTGTAAGACAAGCCAACGATCAGGCTCGATCACTGCTGGGTGAACCTCTGGAAGGTCAAGTCTGGCGAACTATCATTAGCCGTTCTTTCAAACCCAGGGCCGACGACGGCCATGAGGTCTCTCTCATTGATGGCCGTCGGGTTAAACTATCCATAACCCCGTTGGAAAATGAGCCCGGGCAACTTATCGTACTGACCGATCTTACGGAAACCAGACAATTACAAGCTAGGGTCAGTCATATGCAGCGCCTGTCTGCGCTTGGCAAAATGGTTGCCTCACTGGCTCATCAAATCAGAACCCCTTTGTCAGCAGCCATGCTTTACGCGGCAAATATGAAGCGCAAGGGCTTGGGTGAGGCGGCAACCATAAACTTCGCAGATAAACTTTCTCTACGTTTAAAAGAATTAGAAAGCCAGGTGAACGATATGCTGCTCTTCGCGAAATCAGGGGAAGAACAGGTTGTAGCTGACATATCAATCGATCAGTTGAAGGCGTCCATTGAGCCCACCGCACTGACTCTGACCCAACAAGCAGAATTGTCGTTGTCACTCAATGATTTTGTTGGTGATGCCATGATCAGAGGCAATATAACAGCGCTACAAGGCGCTCTGCTTAACCTAATACATAACGCTGCTCAAGTAACTAAGAAAGGTGGTGTTATTACTGTTTCAGGCAGACAAAGTAACGGAAAACTCACTCTGTCGGTGGCTGATGAGGGGCCGGGCGTACCTGATTCATTGCAAGATAAAATATTCGAACCTTTTTACACCACCAAAACTCACGGCACCGGTCTGGGGTTGGCTGTGGTGAAATCTGTGGTGACCGCCCATAAAGGGCAGTTGAGAGTCGTCAATCTGCCTGGTGGTGGCGCATGTTTTTCAATTAGCCTGCCGTTAGTAATAAAAAATACACAGGTCCAGCCCACCGACGTTACAGGAGAAGTATCATGAGTCAAACTACTATTCTCATTGTTGAAGATGACGCGGGTCTGCGTGAAGCGCTAAACGATACATTGTTGTTAGCAGACTATGGGGTTGTTGAGGCAAGTAGTGCAGAAGAGGCGCTGCTTCAGCTCAGTGCTCACAAAGTTGATTTAGTGGTTAGCGATATCCAGATGGGTGAGATGAGTGGCCTTACACTGCTTAAAAACATTAAATCTCGCTATCCGCAAATGCCAGTACTATTGATGACAGCTTATGCCACCATCGACGACGCGGTGCAGGCAATGCGTGATGGTGCTACCGACTATCTCTCCAAGCCTTTTGCGCCGGAAGTCTTGTTGAATTTAGTAAGCAGGTACGCACCAGCAAATCAGGTTGAATCTCGTACGCCAATTGTAGCCGACCCATCAAGCATTCAACTGTTGGCGCTTTCTAGAAAAGTGGCAGGCACTGACGCGACAGTCATGGTCTTAGGTCCCAGTGGGTCGGGAAAAGAGGTGCTTTCACGCTATATTCACGACCAATCAGCCAGAGCCAGTGAAGCATTTGTAGCCATAAACTGTGCTGCGATACCGGAAAATATGCTTGAGGCGACCCTGTTTGGTTACGAAAAAGGGGCATTCACCGGAGCCATTCAAGCGTGTCCGGGAAAGTTTGAACAGGCGCAAAATGGCACAATTCTCCTTGATGAAATTACTGAAATGGATTTGGCATTACAGGCTAAATTACTCCGTGTGCTGCAAGAAAAAGAAGTAGAGCGTTTAGGCGGTCGGAAAACCATTTCGCTAAACGTAAGGGTCATTGCAACCAGTAACCGCGATTTGCGTCAGGCGGTTGAAGCCGGTGAGTTTCGTGAAGATTTGTATTATCGCCTCAATGTTTTCCCAATTGTTTGGTTGCCATTGGCGCAACGCCCCGGCGATATTGTGCCTCTGGCGGAGCACCTGATAAGTCGCCACAACGCCCAGCATCAGAAAATAGTGATATCCGGAGCCGCGCGCAATAAGCTCAATCAGTATGACTGGCCTGGCAACGTTCGCGAGCTGGATAATGTTATTCAAAGAGCATTGATATTGTGTGACGGCGAAATGATTGAATCTTCAGATTTGATGATTGATATGGCTGCCACTTTAGCAAGTCACCAAAGTTTGCAACCACAGGAGCAGGAAGACGATAGTAAACTCGGCTCGGAATTACGTCATCAAGAGCATCAAATAATCTTGGACACACTTCAACTGTGTAACGGTAAGCGCAAGGATGTTGCCGAAAAGCTGGGCATTAGCCCCCGCACATTGCGTTATAAGCTCGCCAGAATGCGCGAAGAAGGTATCGACGTTCCCGCCTAATTTCATTTTTCCTCATATGGGCATGGATAACCATGCCCTGCCCAATCTTTACGACTCCCTGCCACACTTTTTCTTCTGTTTTACTACCGCTGTCATTTATTTGGCGAGTTATGTAACTTGTTGTTTTAAATGTCATTTAAAAGTTGGTATCAGACTTGCTTTTGTACATTTAAGAATCAAATGTCAGACAGGTTTCTGACAGTCAAATATTTTCAGGAGTGCTTATGGACGTCAAGGCCAATAGTTTGTATCAAGAAATGCAAGCCATGATAGGGCAAACTCGTCTGCAGGCTACCGAGTTGCCTCAGCAATCATTGGAGACAGTAAACACGTCTGCCAATGATTTTTCCGTCATGTTGAAGAACGCCGTCGATGGCGTAAATTCCATGCAGATGGAGTCGAAATCTATGCAGCAACGCTTCGAGATGGGGGATACGTCACTGAGCCTGGCAGAAGTAATGGTAACAAAGGAAAAGGCGAGTATTGCATTTGAGGCGACAGTGCAGGTTAGGAATAAAGTACTTGAAGCCTATAAACAAATTATGAACATGCCGGTGTAGTGGAGTAACAGGTTATGGCTGAAGCAACGGGCACCAACTTAACGGTTACTGACTCCAACGACGAACTGGCTTCGACTGAAGCTGAAAATAAATCAGGCTTTATGGATGCACTGGGCAGTGCCGACATGATGCGTCAGATGGCGCTTGTGGTGGTTCTGGTTATCTGTGTTGCTATCGCGGTGTTTATTCTTATTTGGGCACAGGAGCCCGACTATCGACCCCTTGCTAAAATGGAAACGGAAGAGCTGATTGAGACTCTCGATTATCTCGACGCCAATCAAATTGATTACCAATTACAAGGTAACACGGTTTACGTTCGTACTGACGAGTTTCAGTCAATTCGGTTAGGCATGACCAGGCAAGGTCTGGTGCGTGCCGATGACGCCGGTACAGACATCATTATGCAAGATATGGGCTTTGGTGTTTCACAGCGAGTGGAAATGGAGCGACTGAAGCACGCCCGCGAACAGCAAATTGCTGCAACAATCCAGGACATTGACAGTATTCAGAAAGCCAGAGTGCTGCTGGCAATGCCCAAAGAAAATGTGTTTGCCCGTCGTGAGAAAAAAGCCAGTGCTACCGTGGTTCTAACGGCCAAACGAGGCAAAGTTATTGCTGGCGAAGAAGTCGATGCGGTGATTGATATTGTCGCCTCAGCGGTACAGATGATGGAGCCGTCAAATGTAACCGTCACCGATAGTAACGGCAGACTGTTGAACTCAGGTTCCCAGGACTCTATGAGTGCCCGGGCGCGAAAAGAGTATGAAATTGAACGTCAGCGGGAAGAAAAGTACCTTGAGAAAATTGACTCGATTTTAATTCCGGTACTTGGAATTGGAAATTATACCGCTCAGGCTGACGTTGCCATGGATTTCACCGCCATGGAGCAAACGCAGCGCACTTACAATCCCGACTTGCCCGCCGTTCGCAGCGAGATGTCCATTGAGTCAAGTAGTGTTGGCTCCATTGCCGGCGGCATTCCTGGTGCCTTAAGCAATCAACCTCCTCTTGATTCAACCATACCTGAAAATGCCGTGGCTGGTGACGGTCAGGTACTACCCGTTCCTGGGCGTAATAATCGTGAAACTCAGAAAAACTACGAGCTCGATACCACTATCAGTCATACGAAAAAACAAACCGGTGTTGTAAGACGTTTAAGTGTCTCTGTGGCAGTGGATCACGATCGCGTCGTTGCTGAAGACGGCAGTGTCACTACGTCGCCAAAAAGTCAGGAGCAGTTACTCAATATCCGCAGGTTACTGCAGGGCGGCATTGGCTTTGACGTCGCAAGAGGGGACTCCCTGGAAGTGGTCAGTGTTCCATTTACCCGTATGGATGAAGAAGGCATTGAAGAACTTCCTTTCTGGGAACGTCCTGAAATGTTGCCTATAATTAAGTTAGTTGTGGGCGGGCTTATTATCATCATACTTATTCTGTTTGTGATAAGACCTATGTTGCGTCGTTTGATTAATCCTGAGGATACGAAGGATACCGAAGACTTCGATGCCGATGAAGGCCTGGATTTGGGCGACGACACTATCAGCATGTTGTCTCAGGAATTCGATGAGGGGCAGGTTGGTTTTGCCCCGGATGGATCCTTGATGCTACCCGACCTTCACAAAGATGAAGATGTTCTTAAAGCTGTGCGCGCACTGGTTGCAAATGAACCAGAACTGTCTGCGCAGGTTGTTAAGGGCTGGTTGATGCAAGACGATTAAGGTTTAAGCACAATGCCAGAAGAATTAGCTAATAGCGGCGAACAAAGCTATGACATCAGTAAATTGGAAGGTATTGAAAAGGCAGCCATTCTGTTATTGAGTTTGTCTGAAGAAGATGCTGCACAAATCCTGAAGCACCTGGAGCCTAAGCAGGTTCAGAAGCTGGGTGCTGAAATGGCTAAAGTCGATGATATGACGCAGCCTAAAATAACCTCGGTGCATAAACACTTTATCGATGAAATTCAAAATTACAGTACCATAGGCTTCCAAAGTCAGGACTTTGTGAAACGGGCACTGACTGCGGCACTTGGTGAAGACAAAGCGGCCAATCTGATAGACCAAATCCTGATGGGTAGCGGGGCCAAAGGGCTCGACTCTCTCAAATGGATGGATTCTAAACAGGTTGCCAGCATTATTCGCAACGAACACCCGCAAATCCAAACTATTGTACTCTCTTATCTTGAACCTGAGCAGAGCGCTGAAATTCTGGCACAGTTTCCGGAAAAAGTACGCCTGGATTTACTTATGCGAATTGCTAATCTGGAAGAAGTACAACCTGCGGCCCTGCAAGAATTAAATGAAATTATGGAGAAACAATTTGCCGGTCAGGCAGGTACTCAAGCTGCCAAAATGGGCGGCTTGAAATCAGCGGCAAATATCATGAACTATCTGGATACTTCCATCGAAGGGCAGCTTATGGATGCCATCCGTGAGCAGGATGAGGAAATGAGCCAGCAGATCCAGGATCTGATGTTTGTGTTTGATAACCTGATAGATGTAGATGACCGCGGTATTCAGGCTATTTTGCGGGAAGTACAGCAAGATTCATTGCTCAAAGCGATCAAAGGCGCTGATGAAGAACTCAAAGATAAAATTGCGAAGAACATGTCTAAACGTGCTGCAGAAATGCTCATGGACGATTTGGAAGCCATGGGACCTGTCCGTCTATCTGAAGTAGAAACTGCACAAAAAGAAATATTGTCTGTTGCTCGTCGACTGGCTGATTCCGGTGAGATTATGCTGGGCGGCGGTGGCGGTGAAGAATTCCTTTAACCGACATTGCCTTGCGGAGTAAGCATGAGTGATAAGCCCCACCTGGACGATGAATTCCTGGAAGCAAAATCCTGGGATTTGCCATTTATTGCTGATGAGAAAAGCGCAGAGGAAAAGAAAAAAACCAATGCATTAAACCGGCGTAGCGACTGGAAGTACGAGCCGCCAGAACCGGAAGAAGAGGAAGTAAAACCTCCTACTCTGGAGGAAATTGAAGCCATTCGACAAGCCGCCTACGACGAAGGATACAGTGAAGGGAAACAAGCCGGGTTTGAGGAAGGCAGGGCCGCAGGTTTTGAAGAGGGAAAACAAAACGGCTACGAAGAAGGCTTGCAACTTGGAAAAGATGAAGGTCTTCAGCAAGGAGAAGCGCATATTAATGAGCTAGCCAGTGCTTGGTCTTCTCTTGCGGATAATCTTGCCGCACCATTAGCACAGGTAAATGATGATACCCGAAGGCAATTGGTGAAACTTGCCGTTGCCCTGTCCCGTGCAGTGATCCGAACAGAAGTGACTACAACTGAGAACTGCATACTACAGGCTTTGTCAGAAGGCCTTAAGGCCTTGCCTGTGAATGATACTAATTATCAGATAGCAATGCATCCTGAGGATATCGATTTGGTAACCAGGCATTATGGGGAAGAAGCGTTGTCAGATAAAGGCTGGCAGCTAATCGAAACCCCTTCTATGGCAAGGGGAGGGTGTGATATCACCACCGCGCAAAATGCCGTGGATGTGTCTGTTGAGCGCCGTTGCCGGGATGTGCTGGACAAGTTTTTACTGGAACAGGGATTGGGGAATGACTAGTCCCTGGGGAAATTACTTTGAAGAGCTGGCAAACGATATTCCGCAGCCGCCTGTTGTTGCTGCAGGTAAATTAGTACGTGGAATAGGGTTGACCCTCGAAGCCGTAGGTTGTCAATTGCCCGTTGGCAGTCAGTGTATGGTACAAACGGTAGAAGGCGAAATAGAAGCCGAAGTGGTGGGGTTTGCAGAAAACATTACTTATCTAATGCCTACAGAAGCAGTCCGTGGAATTGTACCTGGTTCAAGAGTGCTGCCTCTCAATCGAGAAAGCGGTTTGGCCGTGGGGCTTGGTTTACTCGGTCGGGTTGTAGATGGCAATGGTCAACCGCTTGACGGGTTGGGACCAGTAAAAGCCGATACCCGCGTCCCCGTCGCTCGTCCGCCAATGAACCCACTAAGTCGCAGACAAATCTCACAGCCAATGGATGTGGGAGTGCGCGCTATCAATGCTTTGAATACAGTTGGTGTGGGACAACGTATGGGGTTGTTTGCAGGGTCTGGTGTAGGTAAATCGGTGTTGTTAGGCATGATGACTCGGGGCTGTGAAGCCGATGTTGTTGTTGTAGGTCTGGTAGGAGAACGTGGACGTGAGGTAAAGGAGTTTATTCACGACATACTCACCGAAGAAGAGCGCAAGCGCGCCGTCGTTGTTGCCGCTCCTGCTGATACATCGCCGTTGATGCGCCTAAAGGGGTGTGAAACTGCGGTTTGCATAGCGGAATATTTTCGTGACCAGGGCATGAATGTTTTACTCCTCATAGATTCTTTGACCCGATACGCCATGGCTCAACGGGAAATAGCCCTGGCCGTGGGAGAGCCACCCGCTACTAAGGGCTACCCACCCTCAGTATTTGCACGCTTGCCGGCACTGGTGGAGCGTGCGGGCAACGGCAGTGAAGGGCAAGGCTCTATTACCGCATTTTATACTGTTCTTACAGAAGGTGATGATTTGCAGGATCCTATTGCTGATGCTGCCCGGGCGATCCTCGACGGCCACGTCGTGCTTTCGCGAAGTCTTGCTGACAGTGGCCACTATCCGGCCATTGATATAGAGGCATCCATAAGTCGGGTTATGCCAATGGTAACCAGTGATGAACATCTGCAACAGGCCAGGCGAATTCGCCAGGTTTATTCCACTTACAAACAAAACAAAGATCTCATTTCCATCGGTGCTTATGCCAAAGGGTCAGACCCAAGGATTGACCTCGCGATTCGTGCTGAGCCGGCTATCAATGCATTTTTGCAGCAGGGCATGAAGCAAGTACTGACTTACGACGACTGTCTTCAGGGCATGACAGCACTTGCTGGTGGCTTAGGTAAAGGCTGATGGCGACAGAGCAATTAACCCTTGTAGCCCGATTCGAAAAAGAAAAGGAGCAAAAGGCTGCGCAGCTCTACCAGATGGCACAACAACAACTTGCTCAGCAGCGCCAAAAGTTGTCTAGTTTGCAGCAGTATCGCCTCGATTACCTGCGCCAAATTCAGCAAAATGCGAAAGGCGGAGTCGGCGCTAAGGCTTATCATCAGCACCTGACGTTTGTCGGGCAATTGGAGAAAGCTTGTCAACAGCAATTGAATGTTATTTCAAAAGCAACATTGGCCGCTGACCAAAGGAAGCAGGCCTGGCTGGAACAGCAAAAACGGCGTAAAGCGGTGGAGTTACTGCTGGAGAAAAAAGCACAGGAAGCTGTCGATAAAGCTAACCGCGCAGAACAGGCCATGATGGACGAGTTTGCTATGCAGCGCTATTTCCGGACCCATCATACTAAATAGTTCGACTTTTTTAGTCCTCTCCTCATCTTTTGACAATCACCAGTTCAGACTAATTTATTGGCAATATCTCATAATTGGAACAGCTCTTGCTCAGGGTTATATGTCCTAAGTTCTAACCCTGTTAAATAGCTACTTTTTTGACACCAGTAGCGGAATATAGGGGAAAAGGTGAAAGTGTATGATGCAACAAGTTGCCACGAAGGGTTCAGATATTGCCGCGTTACCAATTTCTATTGACGCCAGCAATCCCGCAGACGCTGAGGGTCAGGATGCGACGGCATTTGCTGATGCCTTTGCGAAGGCTAAGCCGAAAGATAGCGCTGCTAATGGTGCGGTGAAAAATGCCGACGATGTGACAGATGTCCATTGGAGAAAGTCTGAATCATCAAAGAGTACTCAGAGTGAGTTGGCCAGCGAAGACGAAATCGCAAGTGACATACCAGAGAAAAGCACGGTTAATAGCAAGGTCATCGACAAAGACGGCAACGGTGAGGTCAAAAGCGGACGTGCTGAATATTTGGCGAGGGGCTTGGCCAACAGTGAAAACAAGGATGAGGTGACATTAACCGATGAAGACTTATTACCTGAGCATGAGCAACAGTATGTGGTGTCAGAATTAGGTCACCAAGGCAATCAAACGGCAGAAACCGACTGGCTTGCTTTTGTCGATTCAATTCGTCAGCTTAAGGGAGAAACAGAACATCACTCTGAAAGCTCGAACGCGGCACCGGAGCACGGAGAGCACCCTGATAGACCCGATTGGTTGGCAACAACGGAACTCTTAGCCGATAAGGTTGAAGAGCTTGCAGCCGGATCAGACCAAAGTGTCGATGAATCGCTCGGCGTTGAACATGACAGTGAGCTTTTAGATGAGTTTTCTCAGTTGATTGCATTGCTTAAAGATTCACCTGCAAGCAACGAAAACACGCCAATTCAGGGCGCCGCCCCCAAAGAGAACGATAGTGACATTCAGGCTCTCGCGGATAAAATCATCGATGCGGTTACCGCGATGATGGACGTGGAAGCCGGTTCCGACGAGGTAGCTCCGCAAACGCAAACTGACATCGCTGAGGTAAGTCAAATGGCGGCAGCGTTGCTGGCAATGCTGGGTAACCACGTAACAACGAAAAATAGTCGTGAATCCAATGGCGCTGATACTGAGATAGTTGACGGCGCTGATGCAGAATCGTCTGGAGATGCTGGCTTGCTGTTATCACTTATGCAAGCAGAGCTCTTCGGGGATGCAAAAGACCAGTCTGCAAGCGATGGCGAACCAAAAGGTAACCCCAATTCCCATGCCGAAAACTTGTCAAAACTTTTCGCCGCCACTAAGCAGGGGGCCGATGAGGCAAGTAACGACATAGCACAATCAATTAATCCGCTTCTCAGCGAAGGGAAGACAGAAACTCAGGAGATTGTCTCTGGCGCTATTGTTGAGCGGGTCGCTGCAGCGTTACCTGCAGGGGTGAGTGACAGTCAAAGGGCCGAAATAAAGCAAGGTGTCGCTGAAGCGGTGAGCCAGTATCAAAAGGGCCTGATGGACTCAAGTGCAGTCGCAACGACCCTGGAAAGCGCTATTAGCGACGTTATTGTCAATGCTGAAGCGATGGGACGGGAGCAGGCAGAGCAGCTAGTGAATGCCGAGCTGAAACAAATAGGTATGGTGTCAGCTATGGCGTCATCTCTTACCCAAAGTGCGTCTAATTCTGTGCCTACGTTACAAAGCGTGACCCAAGGCACAGTGAACGCCGTTAACGAAGTGCAACAATTGGCGTCAGAGCAGCACGATAAACAATTACAAGACAATAATAAACCGGTGAATATCCATCAGCCAGAAGGCCAGCAACAGCTGGCAGAAAAAATTCGCTGGATGGTGAATGCCAGAAACTCCATGGCGGAAATTCGCTTGGATCCCCCGGAACTCGGGAGTATGCAAGTCAGGGTTAACGTAGCCGGTGATTCGGCATCAGTGAGTTTTGTTGTGCAATCCCCCCAGGCTAAAGACGCATTGGCTCAGGCAGAACCGAGGTTGCGGGATATGTTAGCTGAACAAGGTATTGCGCTGGGCGAATCCGTTGTCAGTCAACAGCAACAACAAAGTAGCGGAGATGATCAACCTGGCACTGGCACTGGCAGTGGCGGTCAGGGGGAGTTGGCAGGTGAATCTCACGAAGAGACACAAATTAGCGAGCAAGCTTTGACCAGGCAAGCACAAGGTGGCATTGACGACTATGCTTAATGGTGAAGATGCATACCTGATGTGTGTTGCACATTGTCAGTAATGTCCCATAATATCCGCCTAAATGGTTGAAAAGGTGTAATCCATGGCAGACGAAGAGTTACAGATTGAAGAAGAAGGCGGCAAGAAAAGTAAGCTGATGTTAATCATCATCATCGTGGTAGTTCTCCTTGGTGGAGGGGCCGCCGCTTATTTCTTTCTGTTTGCAGGTGACGATGAACCCGCTGCAGAACAACTTGCCGAAGGTGAAGGTGGCGAGGTGACAGCTGCAGAAGCAGAAGCTACCTCCCCACAAAGTGGTGGCAGTGCTGAAATGGGCAGTGCACTGTATGTGGCGATTCCACAGCCGATTACTTTCCATATTCCTGGTAGTGGGCGGGAAAGAACTGTTCAGATAAAAATTCAGTTACTGGTGCGTGGAAGTGAAAATGAAGAGGCTGCCAAGGTCAATATTCCGCTTATTCAGGGAACCTTGCTGAAAGTATTTAGTTCCAGTAACGCTGATGATTTAGTTACTGAAGCAGGGAAAATAGAACTGCGTGAAAAGGCGCTGGAAGAAGTTCAGGGCGCTATGAAAAAATTCACGGGCTCAGAAGTGGTAGAGCAAGTGTTGTTTACCGGCTTCGTGATGCAATAACAGGATAACACTGTGAGCGATTTATTATCACAAGACGAAATTGATGCTCTGTTACACGGTGTCGATGACGTTGAAGAAGAAGAGGTCTCCGAAGCACCTTCCGACGCGTCGGCATTGGAGTATGACTTCTCCTCTCAAGACCGTATAGTTCGTGGGCGAATGCCCACACTGGAAATCGTGAACGAACGGTTTGCCCGGCATTTGCGGGTGAGTCTGTTTAATATGATGCGTCGTTCCGCCGAAGTGTCGATAAACGGCATTCAAATGATCAAGTTCGGCGAGTACATTCACACATTGTTTGTACCTACCAGTTTGAACATGGTGAGGTTCCGCCCACTCAAAGGTACTGGACTCATTACCATGGAAGCACGGTTAGTGTTCATCTTGGTGGATAACTTCTTTGGTGGCGACGGGCGTTATCACGCCAAAATAGAGGGCCGGGAATTTACACCAACTGAGCGGCGGATTATTCAGATGTTGCTCAAAATCATTTTCGAAGACTATAAGGAAGCCTGGGCCCCTGTAATGGACGTGTCGTTTGAATATCTCGACTCGGAAGTGAATCCAGCAATGGCCAACATAGTGAGTCCCACAGAAGTGGTGGTTATCAGTTCTTTTCATATTGAATTGGATGGAGGCGGTGGCGATTTTCACGTTTCCTTGCCGTATTCTATGTTGGAGCCTATTAGGGAATTGCTGGACGCAGGTGTACAGAGCGACAAGGAAGATACTGATCTCAGGTGGAGTAAGGCTCTGCGGGATGAAATACTTGATGTTCATGTGGCTTTGACCACACATATGTTAGAGGTAGATGTCCCACTGCGGGAGGTAATGGAGTTTAAACCTGGCGATATCATTCCTGTGGAAATGCCAGAGCACATTACCGTATTGATAGAAGATTTACCTACATTCAGGGCGAAGTTAGGCCGGTCCAGAGATAATCTGGCCCTTAAAATATCAGGCAAAATTCCAAGGCCGACTTCAGTGAAGTCGGAGCTACAACTATTAACACGTGGCGGCCGGGTTATTGATAATGACGCGGAACTACAAGTACTTGAAGAAGATCTGTGATAAACAGGTTGCAAATAAAGAGGCATTGTCATGAGTGAAAATGACGGAATGGACGATTGGGCAGCAGCCATGGCCGAGCAGGCGGATGCAGAAGCGGCAGATGGGGGCGAAAATGACGACGTTCAGGTAGCCGAACTGGATGAATTAACCGATGACGCTCCTATTACCCAGGAAGAAAAGAAAAAGCTGGATACCATCTTGGATATTCCGGTCACTATTTCTATGGAAGTGGGCCGAAGCCAGATAAGTATCCGCAACCTGCTACAATTAAACCAAGGGTCTGTGGTGGAACTCGACAGAGTTGCGGGTGAACCATTGGATGTGTTGGTAAATGGCACGTTGATTGCTCATGGAGAGGTAGTAGTGGTCAACGATAAATTTGGTATTCGGTTAACGGATGTTATCAGTCAAATCGAGAGAATTAAAAAGCTTCGCTAAAACGCTTTCCAAAACAGGGGGTTGCCTTTTGGTGCCCCTGTTATTTAGCCACACCGCAGTTGCAGATAGTGCTAACTCAATCACAAATCCCACATCAGTACTGTCAATTTTCCTATCATTACTTTTAGTTGTTGGGATTATTTTCTCCCTTGCCTGGCTAATGCGTCGGTTTAATGTCACTCACGCCAGCAGTGGTCAAATGAAAGTTGTGGCCAGCATGGTGGCCGGTGCTCGGGAACGCATTATGGTGATTCAGGTTGGCGACGAGCAACACATGGTTGGCGTTACTGCTCACAACATCAATCATCTTGCTAAGCTGGAGACCCCTTTGTCTACCCAAGCCCCCTCAACCACACAAGGGGCAGATTTTAAAGATAAACTCATTAAAGCCATGGCGGGCACCCTTAATCCGGCAGTAAAAGAAGGCAATAAAAATGAAAAGTAGCTGGCTAAAACTGGGGGTTATCTCTCTACTGCTTTCGGTGCTGTTAGCGACACCAGCATTGGCGCAACAGGGTATTTCTGCCGTCACTGTCACCACTAATCCGGATGGCTCACAGGATTACTCGATGACGCTGCAAGCGCTGTTCATCATGACAGCGTTAAGTTTGATCCCCGCCTTTATTATGATGATGACCTCATTCACGCGAATCATAGTGGTGTTGTCAATTCTGCGTCAGGCCATCGGGTTACAACAGTCACCTTCAAATCAAATTCTCATTGGCGTTAGCTTATTCTTGTCTATGTTTATTATGACGCCTGTGTTTGAAGAAGTGAATGAACGGGCATTGCAGCCTTATCTCGAAGAGGCCATGTCGGCAGGAGAGGCCTTAGAAGAAGCGGCGCAACCCATGAGAGCATTTATGTTGTCGCAAACGAGGGTAAAGGATCTTGAAACTTTTGTACGTATTGCCGGTGACGAAGGCAAATATGATGAGCCTGCAGACGTGCCAATGACTATTCTTATTCCGTCTTTTGTGACCAGTGAATTGAAAACTGCTTTTCAGATTGGTTTTATGTTGTTTATTCCATTTCTCATCATCGACCTCGTTGTGGCATCGATACTTATGGCTATGGGTATGATGATGCTTTCTCCAATGATTGTGTCACTGCCATTTAAACTGATGTTGTTCGTTTTAGTTGATGGGTGGAACCTGATTTTCGGTACGCTGGCTACCAGTTTTGGTATGGGTGTTTAGGAGGGCGTATGTCACCAGAAGTATTTGTTGAAATTCTTCGTGAATCTATGTTCATGGTCATCTTACTGGTATCGGCGGTAATTGTGCCGAGTATGATCGTTGGCCTTGTGGTCGCGGTGTTCCAGGCTGCCACTTCTATCAACGAACAAACCATGAGTTTCCTGCCTCGCTTAATTGTTACCCTGTTGGCGCTAAGCTGGGGCGGTAACTGGTTAGTGGAAAAGGTGATGGATTTTACCTTTCACATGGTAGAGCAAATTCCGCAGGTTGTTGGCTAGTTTTTCATGAACCTTGAGCTTGCCACGGTCAATCAGTTTCTCGCTGACATGCTGCTGCCTTTTATGCGCATCAGCGGTATGTTTGCGGCTATGATTGGGTTGAGTGCCAAATCCATACCTACGACCGTTAGAGCTTTGCTCGCGATTTTTTTGACACTGGTTATTATGCCAGTTGTTAAACCTGTACCCATTGAAAATCTGGTTGATGTGGCGGCCTTTGTGATGGTAGTGCAACAGCTCATCATTGGCATCGCTATCGGTTTTATTTCTATGATGGTACTCAATACCTTCGTGCTGGCCGGACAAATCATTGCAATGCAAACTGGATTGGGCTTTGCTTCAATAGTGGATCCTGTAAACGGCATCAACGTACCTGCAGTAGGCCAATTCTATCTGATTTTAGCCACCTTACTGTTTTGGACGCTAGACGGGCACCTGGCCATGATACAAATGATTACCATGAGTTTTGATGCATTTCCCATTGGCGAAGCGTGGTGGACGAAGGAGCAATTTCAAAGCATCGCAGAGTGGGGAGCCTGGATGTTCATCTCGGCTGTAACCTTATCTCTGGCACCCATTGTTTCTTTGCTTATCGTCAATCTGGCTTTTGGGGTTATGACAAAAGCAGCGCCACAACTCAATATCTTCAGTATTGGTTTTTCCATAGCCCAAATCATGGGTCTTATCATCATATGGATAACCCTGGATAACTTTACGTCTCACTTTGCCAGTCAATGGCAACGCGCTCAGCAATTTATGTGCGAGTTATTACAACTATGCCCTGTGTAAGGTAATCAGGTATGGCTGACGAACAGGAAAAAACAGAAGACCCCACGGGGAAAAAACTTGATGACTCCCGAAAAAAGGGACGCTTGGCAAGGTCTCGTGAATTGTCAACAGCCCTTGTGCTGGTTGTTAGCGGTGTTATGTTTCTGGTGATGGGAGGTACAATCGCTCAGGCTGTTTTTACTATGATGAAGGGCATGTTTCAACTCTCGCGCTCACAAACTTACGACACTACGTATATGTTTCAAGCCTGGGGTTTGGCGTTTACGTCGGTAGCAGGACCGGTGCTTACATACATGATAGTGGCAATGATCGCGGGTATTTACGGTTCTATTGCACTGGGTGGGTACAACTTCACCTGGTATTCTGCGAAACCAAATTTCGCCAAAATGAATCCGCTGGCGGGGTTCAAACGCATGTTTGGCATCAATGGTTTAGTTGAATTACTTAAGGCTTTCGCCAAGTTTTTGGTAATCGGTTCCCTGGCTTTTGGCGCATTACTTTACTTCCAGGACGAAGCCTTGCATCTGGATATGGAATTGTATCCGCGAAACCTGTTTCATGCCCTCGATATGCTGGGTTGGGCTTTTCTAATAATGACTCTGGGGATGATTCCCATAGCTGCCTTCGATGTGCCTTATCAACTGTATAAGCACAACAAAGAAATGAAAATGTCTAAACAGGAAGTGAAGGACGAACGAAAAAACGCCGATGGTAATCCACAGGTAAAAAGTCGCATCCGAAAACTGCAATATCAGGCTGCTGCCCGGCGAATGATGCAGGAAGTGCCACAGGCAGACGTGGTTGTGACTAACCCGACGCATTACGCAGTGGCGCTAAAATACGATGACAATGGCGGTAGAGCACCTGTGGTGGTTGCTAAAGGTGTTGATGAGCTGGCTATGCACATACGAAAAATTGCCGATGCCCATGAAGTGCCCATTGTGCCTTCGCCTATGCTGGCCCGAGCCATTTATTACTCCACCGAGGTGGAGCACGAAATTCCTCACAAATTGTTTATGGCTGTCGCTCAGGTGTTGGCATATGTATTTCAGTTGCGCGCATTTAAAGCGGGTAAGGGCAAGCGGCCTAAGCCGCTTAAAAAAGATTTGCCGATTCCTCCCGAATTGCGTCGTTAAACCACTAGGTTCGTGCAAAGTGGCATGGTAGTTGTAAATCCCTCTACAGACTCGAATTGAGCGTCAATTTTCTGTTAGCGAGATTTTCATACCATGCAGTTATCCGGTTATCTTCAGCGGTTTGATAAAAACCAGTTGCAAACCTTTACCAACGGAATGGGCGCCCCGGTGGTACTTTTGGCAATCATGGGGATGGTTATTTTACCCATGCCGCCATTTCTACTGGATGTACTATTTAGTTTTAATATTGCGTTGAGCCTGGTTATCATTCTGGTCGCTGTGTTTACACAAAAACCTGTGGATTTTGGCATTTTCCCCTTAGTGTTGCTTATTGCGACCGTACTGCGCCTGGCGCTAAACGTAGCATCCACGCGAGTTGTACTGTTATATGGCCACGAGGGAGGGGACGCAGCCGGTAAAGTGATTGAAGCTTTTGGCGCGGTTGTGATCGGCGGCAACTATGCGGTGGGTGTAGTGGTGTTCGCAATTCTCCTTATCATTAACTTTAAAGTGGTTACCGCAGGTGCCGGCCGTATTTCAGAAGTAAGCGCCCGCTTTACTCTCGACGCTATGCCCGGTAAACAAATGGCTATTGATGCCGACCTCAACGCCGGTTATATCGACCAGGATGAAGCCCGTAATCGTCGTGAAGAAATTACCGCAGAAGCAGACTTCTATGGCTCCATGGATGGTGCGTCAAAATTCGTCAAAGGGGACGCTGTAGCAGGCTTATTTATTATGCTTATCAACATTGTTGGTGGCTTATTTATCGGTATGATTCAGCACGATCTCTCTTTTGGTAATGCCCTTGAGGTTTACACCATTCTAACCATTGGTGATGGACTGGTCGCACAAATTCCCTCTTTGCTGCTTTCTGTTGCCACCGCCATTATTGTGACGCGGGAAAACGAAACCCAAGAGATGGGTAAAGAGATCCGCACGCAGTTAGGTAACCCTCGGGCGCTTTATATTGCCGCAGCGGTATTGTTTGTCATGGGCATTGTGCCAGGCATGCCTCATCTGGCGTTTTTGGGCTTTGCGGCAATAGCCGCTGGTTATGCATACTGGCAAGGCACCCAAGCCAAGAAAGCGGCGCAGAAGCCGAGTGTACCCGCTAAATCAGAAGCCAGTGAGCAGCTTGCGCCGGAAGTGAAGGAACTTGGGTGGGATGACGTCCAGCAAGTAGATACTATTGGTCTGGAGGTTGGTTATCGTCTTATACCACTGGTGGATAAGAGCCAGGGCGGTGAGCTGTTGACCCGAATAAAAGGGGTACGCAAAAAGTTATCCCAAGAGCTGGGCTTCTTGGTACCTCCTGTGCATATTCGGGATAATTTAGACCTGGACCCCAACGCGTATACCATCGCCATGTTAGGGGTGACAATCGGAGACTCTCAGGTTAGTCATGATGAGGAGCTAGCCATTAACCCCGGACAAGTATTTGGCCAGCTTGATGGGCGCCCCACGACAGACCCTGCCTTTGGCCTCGACGCGGTATGGATACGACCTAATCAACGTGAGCATGCACAAACGCTCGGTTATACAGTGGTAGATGCTGCCACCGTAGTGGCTACACATCTTAGTCAGTTGCTTAGTAATAATGCATACCAACTGTTAGGGCACGAGGAAACACAGCAGTTACTTGATATGTTGGCAAAACAAAGTCCAAAACTAGTGGAAGGTCTGGTGCCCGATATCTTGCCGTTAAGCACGGTAGTTAAAGTACTGCAAACCTTGTTATTTGAAGGTGTACCTATCCGCGATATGCGTACTATTGTGCAAACCCTTTCTGAGTATGGCCCCCGCAGTCAGGACCCGGATGTATTGGTGTCTGCGGTCAGAATTTCCCTTAAGCGCCTCATTGTCCAAGAGATTAGTCAGGGCAATAAAGAAGTACCTGTCATAACTCTGGCACCTGAGTTGGAACAAATGTTGCACCAGTCACTGCAAGCAGGTGGTGAAGACGGTGCTGGCATAGAGCCAGGCCTAGCCGACAGACTACAGCAGTCTCTGCAACAGGCCGCACAACAGCAAGAGTTGGAAGGCGAGCCTGCAGTACTGTTGACATCAGGTATGTTAAGGCCCGTTTTATCTCGTTTCCTCAAGTATTCAGTAGCGGGATTACACGTTTTGTCTTATCAGGAAATACCAGATGACAAACAAATTAAAATTGTCAGCTCAGTGGGTCAATAATCTGACACCGGGTGTGGAGAAGGTGAAATGAAGATCAGACGTTTTTTTGGTAAGGACATGCGCGAGGCACTTAGCCAGGTTAAGGCTGAACTGGGGAGTGATGCAGTTATCATGTCCAACAGAAAAGTCGCAGATGGCATTGAGCTCGTTGCGGCGTATGACAAGGAACCGGAAGCTAAGCTGAAGCTTACACCCCGCCATGAAACAGCAAAGACTTCGCAACCTAAAGCGACACCTACATTGAGCGAAATAATTGGTGATGACGGCTCCGATAGCCTCAGGGCATTACTAGAGAAACAAACGGCATCTGCGGCGACGCAAAGCCAGCAGACTCCGGCATTTTCTGCATCTCAACAACAGCCTGCAAATGGACCTTCAAGCGATATGATGTTTGGCGATGATGATTCTTTATTTTCAGGCGATGTGTCGCAAGCTGAATCGGTTTTAGACAAGCCGGTATCACAAATGAATCCGGGGTTTAGTGCCCCGCAAAATGTAGCCCAGTCTCCATCAGCGAGTAACGAGTTAGACGGTATTAAAGCTGAGCTGGCCTCATTGCGAAGCGTACTACAGCATCAGGTGGCAGATCTTATGGACGCAAAAAAGCGTCAGCAGAAGCCTGTTCACAGCTACCTTATGCAGCGATTAACGGGTATGGGGCTGAGTTCCACTCTTGCTGAGCAGCTGGTTCATTATACTCCGGGTCATTACACCGAGAGGGAAGCCTGGATTTACCTTCTTAATCTTTTAGCTAATCGCGTTAATGTCAGTGGTAATGATATCCTTAATCAGACCGGCATAGTGGCTTTGGTTGGACCTACTGGTACTGGAAAAACCACTACAGTGGCAAAACTTGCAGCTCGGTACGCACAAAAATACGGTGCCGAACAAGTGGCCATGATAACAATAGATACTTATCGAATCGCAGCTTATGAGCAATTGGCTACTTATGGAAAAATTATTGGGTGCACTACGAGAAAAGCACAAAGTAGTGAAGAATTATCTGAGCAACTCTTTCAGTTACGCCATAAACGTCTAATATTAATAGATACGGCAGGCTTCAGTCAGCGGGATAGTCGTTTAATTAAACAACTTGGGCAATTTAACAGCGGTCAAGTGCAACCTGTTCGTAAATACCTGGTTGCGCAAGCAAATACCCAATATCCTGCATTACAGCGTATAATTGCAGCATACAATTCAGTGAAGCTCGATGGTTGTATATTCACAAAAGTGGATGAATGCTACAGTTTAGGTGAAGTACTGAGTATCGCGGTAGAACAACAACTGCCAGTTAGTTATGTTACAGACGGGCAGCAGGTGCCTGAAGATATTAAAATTGCTGATGCAAAATCTCTGGTTTCCGCAGCAGCAAAGCTTTATAAAAAGTATGGTTTAGACCATACTAAGTGTAATCACGCAGTTAATTCAGTTCAGGCAGTATGATCGAAGATCAAGCGAGTAGCTTACGAAAGATGAATCAGTCAAGCCTCATTAAGGTTATCGCCGTCACCGGCGGCAAAGGTGGTGTTGGGAAAACCAACATTACATTGAATACAGCTATTGCGATGGCGAAGCAGGGAAAGCGGGTTATGGTGCTGGACGCCGACCTGGGTCTTGCCAACGTCGACGTGATGTTGGGTTTGCGAGTGGAGAGAAACCTCTCTCATGTGCTATCCGGCGAATGTACGCTGGATGACGTGCTCGTTACCGGGCCCCATGGGATAAAAATTGCGCCGGCCACATCGGGCACTCAGGCCATGACAGAGTTGTCTCCTACCGAGCACGCGGGGTTAATCCGAGCATTCAGTGAGCTCCGTTCGCAAATCGATGTGTTAATTGTCGATACCGCTGCTGGTATTTCCGACATGGTGCTCAGTTTTTCCCGTGCATCTCAGGATATTATGGTGGTTGTTTGTGATGAACCCACATCACTGACTGATGCCTATGCTCTCATTAAAATTCTCAATCGCGAACACGGTGTTTTTAAATTTAAAATCGTGGCTAATATGGTCAGAGACATACGTGAAGGACAGGAATTATTCAGTAAACTTTCAAAAGTAACAGGGCGTTTTCTCGATGTAGCGCTAGAATTAGTGGCAACTGTTCCTTTTGATGAGAATATCCGTCGTGCCGTTCGCAAACAAACTTCTATTGTCGATGCTTACCCAGCTTCACCGGCGGCGCTTGCTATTACTCAATTGGCCACCAAGGCGATTAGTTGGCCTGTTCCGGCGCAACCGGGCGGTCACCTTGAATTTTTCATTGAGCAATTGGTTACCAAGCAAGCGGTAGGTGAGCAACGTTGAATAGTAAAGCGGCAGCCTATCAGCAACAATCTGATAAAGCCCAGTTGGTCGAGCGCCATGCGCCCCTTGTCAAGCGCATTGCTCACCACCTTATTGCCCGTCTTCCAGCCAGTGTTATCGTTGACGATCTCATTCAGTCAGGAATGATAGGGCTACTTGAGGCAGCAAAAAATTTCGATGGTTCTAAAGGCGCGAGTTTCGAAACTTTCGCAGGGATCCGCATTCGCGGTGCTATGCTTGATGAGATTAGAAAAGGCGATTGGACGCCGCGTTCCGTCCACAAAAACAGCCGAGCTATTACCGATGCAATCAATCAGGTCGAAAGAGAAACAGGAAGAGATGCGCGAGATACGGAAATTGCTGCTAAGCTAAATGTCAGTATCCATGCTTACCATCAAATGCTCAACGAAGTAAACGCTGGTAAGTTGGTTGGTATAGAAGATTTAGGCGTTTCTGAAGATGTTATCAGCATAGAGCAAAATAAGGGCAACGATTCACCCTTAGAAGACCTCATGCAAGGTGCTTTTCAGAAAGCGCTGGCACACGCAATTACAACGTTGCCAGAACGAGAGGCAATTGTCCTTTCCTTGTACTATGATGAAGAACTGAATTTAAGGGAAATTGGTGAAGTTCTTGACGTGAGTGAGTCAAGGGTGAGCCAAATTCACAGCCAGGCTATGCTAAAACTAAAAGCACGAATGCAGTCATGGCAGGCTGAAGAATAAAGCAAACATACGAATATCAATAACAACTGAACATTCCTCAACGGAGGCTATTTTGGACAAGAGCATGAAAATTCTTGTTGTGGATGACTTTTCTACAATGAGACGAATCATAAAGAACCTTCTAAAAGACTTAGGTTTTTCTAATATTCAGGAAGCAGATGATGGCAGTACTGCACTTCCCATGCTCCAACAGGGCGACTTTGATTTTGTCGTAACAGATTGGAACATGCCGGGAATGCAAGGTATCGACTTGCTTCGTGCCATTCGTGCCGACGATAAACTGAAGCACTTGCCTGTATTGATGGTAACTGCTGAAGCGAAGAAAGAGCAAATCGTCGCTGCTGCACAGGCAGGTGTTAATGGCTATGTGGTAAAACCATTTACAGCAGGAACGCTTAAGGAAAAACTCGATAAGATTTTTGAGCGCTTAGGTTAATCCAGCCGCGCCCCAGAGAAGAGGATTACTGGATGATACCAACAAAAAAAGTACCTATCTCGCTCGAAGAAGCAAAGCAACTGGTTACCTATTTAGAGCAGGGAGATGAAGATTCAGCCAATTCACTATTGGAAGTAGTCTCCGCAAAAGAGTCTGTCGAATTGTTTGCCGAAGTGGGAAAGTTGACTCGTCAACTTCACGACGCACTTAATAGTTTTCAACTTGATGAGCGCATTGCTGGCCTTGCCAATGACGATATCCCGGATGCGCAAACACGCCTTACCTACGTAATTGAAGAAACGGAAAAAGCAGCGAATACAACCATGGACGCTGTGGAATCCTGCATGCCTATCGCTGAGGCGCTGTCGGAGAAAATTGGCAGTATTGAGCCTGAGTGGAAAAAATTAATGACCCGTCAGATCGAGCTGGGTGAGTTCAAGTCGCTGTGTCTCGATATTGATACCTTATTTACGCAAACCTCAACTGATGCGTCAAAACTGACCAGTTTATTAACAGAAGTATTAATGGCACAAGGCTATCAGGATCTTACCGGGCAGGTAATTCGCCGTGTCATTGACCTTGTAAAAGAGGTCGAAGACAGTTTGGTAAATATGCTGACTGTATTTGGAGAAAAAGAAGGCCAACCATCGCCTGCTAAATCTAAATCAGTCGACGCTGTGGAAGCTGAAGGACCGATTATAAATGCTGAAGAGCGGGATGATGTAGTACAAGGCCAGGATGACGTAGATGATCTACTGTCAAGCCTAGGTTTTTAGGGGAGCGCGAACATGTCGTTTGAGGTTGATGAGGATATCTTACAGGACTTTTTGGTTGAAGCCGGTGAGATCTTGGAACAGTTACAGGAGCAGTTGGTCGATTTGGAAAATAATCCAGAAGACGCCGACCTTCTAAACGCAATATTCAGAGGATACCACACAGTTAAGGGCGGGGCTGGGTTCTTGTCTTTGACCGAATTGGTGGAAATCTGCCACGGCGCCGAAAACGTTTTCGACGTCATGCGAAATGGTCAGCGAAACCTGACACCTGAATTGATGGACGTTATTTTACAAGCCACTGATGTGGTTGTTGAAATGTTCGAAAAGGTGAAATCAAGAGAGCCCCTTGAAGCCGCAGATGCTACCTTGGTAGATGTACTCCACAAACTCAGCAAACCTGAATCTCCTGATGAAGATATCTTTGGTACTGAAACGGCTGTTGGAGAACAACCAGTAGCGACGGAACCGGAAGAGCCCGCCGTAGTCATTCAGGACACTCCTGCTGCTCCGGAAGTTGCTGCGGTTAACGAAGTATCTGAAGATGGTAGTATTGAAGATATCTCTGAAGATGAATTTGAGGCGTTACTTGATCAACTTCACGGCTCAGGAGCTCCCGGTCGTCCTTCGGAGCCAGAATCGGCGGTAGCGAAGACGGAAGCGACTTCAGTGCCACCACCTGCAGCGGCACCAGGTGATGGTGGCGACGACATTACAGATGATGAGTTTGAAGCACTTCTCGATGAGCTGCACGGCAAAGGGCAGTTTAAAGGTGAGAGTAAAGCGCCTGCCCCAGCGTCGACGCCAGCAACTACTGCGGAAACTAGTGCTTCATCAGGTTCAGACGGTGATGAAATCACTGACGACGAATTTGAAGCGCTGTTAGATCAGCTCCACGGAAAGGGCCAGGGCCCAAGCATTGAGGCCAATGTTTCGGTAGATGAAAAAGCTACCAAAGCAGTACAGGCTGCGAAAGCCGAACAGGCTAAAGCGGCGGCACCTGTAACCAAAAAACCAGAAGCCACGCCAGCTGCAAAACCGGCACCGGCTGCCAAGCCAGCAGCGAAGCCTGCGGCGACGAAAAAAGACGATAAAAAAGGTTCGCCTGCCCCACCTCCGGCAGAGACAACAGTTCGTGTTGATACCAAGCGCCTTGATCAGATTATGAACATGGTAGGTGAACTTGTATTGGTGCGAAACCGTTTATTGAGCCTGGGTATCAATACCAACGACGAAGACATGTCTAAAGCTATTGCCAATTTAGATGTGGTGACAGGGGACCTCCAGGGTGCAGTAATGAAAACCCGGATGCAACCAATTAAGAAAGTATTTGGCCGGTTCCCCCGGGTTGTGCGTGACCTTGCGCGAAGTCTGAAAAAAGAAATCACCCTTGAGCTTGAAGGGGAAGAAACAGATCTGGATAAAAACCTGGTAGAAGCTCTGGCAGACCCCTTGGTTCACTTGGTGAGAAACTCGGTGGATCACGGTATAGAAATGCCTGACGACCGTGCCAATGCCGGCAAACCAAGAATGGGTACGGTGAAACTCGCGGCTTCTCAGGAAGGTGATCACATTTTACTGACTATCGAAGACGATGGTAAGGGAATGGATCCGGAAAAGTTGAAAGAAATTGCCATCAGCAGGGGGGTTCTTGACGCCGATGCAGCTGCAAGAATGTCTGATGTTGAAGCTTTTAACCTAATATTCGCCCCTGGCTTTTCCACCAAAACGGAAATAAGTGATATTTCTGGTCGTGGTGTGGGCATGGATGTGGTTAAAACCAAAATTACCCAGCTTAACGGCACAGTGAATATTGATTCGCAACTCGGTAAGGGAACATGCCTTGAAATAAAGGTACCTCTGACCCTCGCTATACTGCCAACGTTGATGATTGTGGTTGGTCAACAAACTTTCGCATTACCCTTAGGAGCGGTAAACGAAATTATTAATATGGACATTAAAAAGACCAATACGGTTGATGGCCAGCTAACGATGATCGTTCGCTCTAAAGCAATACCGCTGTTCTTCCTTGGTGAGTGGCTTATACGTGGCCCTAAAAACATTGATCGAGAAAAAGGTCATGTAGTAGTGGTACAGATAGGTACGCAACAAGTAGGTTTCGTTGTTGACGCACTAATTGGTCAGGAAGAAGTCGTTATTAAACCCTTGGATGCATTGTTACAGGGAACGCCAGGTATGGCGGGAGCGACTATTACCTCTGATGGCGGTATTGCGCTAATCCTGGATGTGCCGAGCTTGTTGAAGCGCTACGCTCGAAAGTCGTAGGGGTTAGTTTAAAGGAATTAAAGTTAGATGGCTTTTAAAGTCCTGGTGGTGGATGACTCCACCTTTTACAGACGACGTGTTCGGGAAATTCTAGACGAGGACAGAGACCTACAAGTAGTTGGTGAAGCCCGCAATGGAAAAGAGGCGTTAGCGTTGCTGACTGAGCTTTCCCCAGATGTGGTTACAATGGACGTGGAAATGCCTGTTATGGATGGTATTTCCGCAGTGAAAGCCATTATGGAGAAACGCCCTGTACCGATCCTTATGTTTTCGTCTTTAACCCATGCCGGCGCACAGGCGACACTTGATGCGCTTGAAGCCGGGGCATTAGATTTTTTACCGAAGAAATTTGAAGAAATCGCAAAAGAACGCAAGGATGCTGTAGGTTTATTACGCACGAAGGTCAGGTTATTAGCACGGCGTGGAGTGGGCATTGGGCGTGCGCCTAATTTGAGGCAAGAGCGGACTACAGCGTCGCCGAGGATGCCGGCTAACGCACCAAAAGCTACGTTCTTTAAATCCTCCAGTTTGCTAACAGGCAGAGAAGAAGCGGTTTCTCAGCCAACTGTAACCAGAGTTAAGGCGTCGGGTAAACGATACCGTTGTTTGGCGATAGGGGCGTCCACCGGTGGGCCTGTCGCGCTGCAAAAAGTGCTGTCTGAGTTACCGGTCAATTTTCCCTATCCTATCATTCTGGTCCAGCATATGCCCGGGACTTTCACGAACGCTTTTGCACAACGACTCAATAACCACTGCCGTATTTCAGTAAAAGAAGCCGAACACGGTGACGTACTTAAACCTGGTGTTGCTTACTTGGCGCCAGGAGGAAAACAAATGCTGGTGAAGAAAGGCGCCAGACCAACAATAGAAATTCAAGATGCAGATGCAAACCAAAAGGCGACCTATAAACCCAGCGTGGATATTACGTTTTCCAGCTTAGTTCAGGTATACGAAGCTGATGTTCTGGGCATTATTCTCACTGGCATGGGGGCGGATGGTCGCGAAGGGTGTCGAGGGTTGTTTGAGCGTGGCGCTAAAATTTGGGCTCAGGATCAAGCATCTTGTGTGGTTTATGGTATGCCACAAGCGGTATCGAAGGCGAACATCGCTGAAAAAAGTATCGGTATTGACCATATTGCAGAGTGTATCTTAACCGAAATGCGTGTGTAATCAGTTTCGAGCGGGAGTGGGGAAGTGAAAATTTGGACGATTGCCAACCAGAAAGGGGGCGTAGGAAAGACAACGACTACGGTCACTTTGGGCGGTATTCTCGCTCTACAAGGTAAACGGGTCTTATTAATCGACACTGACCCCCACGCGTCCCTGAGCTATTATTTTGGAACGGATGCTGAGGAATTAAGTGCATCTGTATATGATATTTTTATGTCTCAAGTGGAGATAACGGCAGATGCAGTGCTTGATTGCCTCTGTCCAACAAAGCTCGACAGTTTATTTATTCTTCCAGCTTCCATGGCATTGGCCACACTGGACAGACAAATGGGCATGCAAAGTGGCATGGGGCTAATCCTCAAAAAAGCTTTGTTAACGGTCAGGGATGAATTTGATTACGTGCTCATTGATTGCCCGCCTGTACTGGGTGTTTTAATGGTTAATGCGCTGGCTGCATGTCAGAAGGTTATCGTGCCAGTTCAAACTGAGTTCTTGGCACTTAAAGGGTTGGATAGAATGATACACACGCTGGAAATTATGGGGCGATCGTTGCAGAAGGACTTCGATACCGTAATCGTTCCCACTATGTTTGACCGGCGGACGAATGCAGCTATTCAATCGCACAAGAAACTAATTGATGATTACGGTACTAAAGTGTGGAAAGGTGTCATTCCTGTAGATACACGTTTTCGCGATGCTAGTCAGGCACAATCTCCTGCGTCGGTAATCTATCCAAGGGCACGCGGGGTTTATGCTTACACCAAATTGTTAGATGAACTGGATGGGTAAAGAACATGAGTAAAAGTACGCCGTTTGCCCGCGAAGATGTAATGCAGGCGTATCTTGATAGTCTACTTCACGGCCCGGAAGATCCGGCACAAGTCACTGCGAACACAGCGAAGCTTCTTGAGCAAGCCGTTCTCGACTTAGCTGAAAGCGTGCCTGTAGATGAAAAGCCAGTTGACGATGAAGTGGTTGCGCCTGAGCCAGAGATTACTCTTGCAAATGCTGTAGTTGAAGCGGAAGAAAAGTCAGTGGATGTTGTGCCGGAAATGGCGCATGTTAAAGACTTATTGGAAAACCGTTTTCAGGCGCTTTTTTTTGAAGTTGCCGGTTTAACGCTTGCAGTTCCACTTATTACACTGGGTGGGATCCACCGGTTGGAGAAAGTTGGCAGTCTTATTGGCAAACCTGCTTGGTTTCAGGGCGTAATGCTGCTGCGGGAGCAAAAAATTAACGTGGTGGACACTGCGATGTGGGTGATGCCAGAAAAATATGACCAAAATCTCGCAGAAACGCTACACTATCAGTATCTTATTATGCTGGGTGACAGCGCTTGGGGTTTAGCCAGTGATAAGCTGGTCAATACTATCACCTTGTCCAAAGACGAAGTGAAATGGCGTGAAACCGGGGGTAAACGCCCCTGGCTGGCCGGTATGGTGAAAGAGAGGATGTGCGCGTTAATCGACGTATATCAGTTAATTGCAATGCTCAACAATGGTTTGGGCAGTAATGATCAAACGGGCTAGCTTGGGGAGCCGGGTAATATGAATGATAAAACGACTATGAGTAATACACCAGACAACGACGAGGTGTTGCAGTGGGTGACTTATCGTTTAGGCGAAGAAACTTACGGCATCAATGTTATGCAGGTTCAAGAGGTATTGCGTTACACTGAAATCGCGCCAGTGCCCGGCGCACCTGATTATGTGCTTGGGATCATCAATTTGCGTGGTAACGTTGTTACTGTGATTGATACTCGTGCCAGGTTTGGTCTCATGCCAACTGAAACAACAGACAATACACGAATTGTTATTATTGAGTCTGATGAACAGGTTGTGGGTATTTTAGTAGACAGTGTAGCGGAAGTGGTTTATCTGAAGTCTTCTGAAATAGACAGTGCACCTAACGTGGGTACTGAAGAAAGTGCTAAGTTTATTCAGGGTGTGAGTAACCGCGATGGGGAACTCCTCATACTCGTCGATTTGAACAAGTTGCTTAGCGATGACGAATGGGACGAAATAAGCGGTTTTTAATAACTGCAATCTAGACGGTCAACCTTAACCGTTTAGTGTTATCAAGGAGAACGCGCCGTTATATGGATGCTTCAGCACTGTCATTACTTGCTATCGCCACCGGGCTACTTGCTGTGGTGGCAGTACTGTGGTTTTATTTTCACAGTAAGAGTGAACAGGCTGCAACGCAACAGGAGATGACGGCGCTACACTCTCTACTCGAAGAATTTCGCAGCGAAATCAACGCGGTGGAAAACCAACTCACGGAAATGCAAACACGCTCAATGGTGCAGGCAAAGCACATGCATAGCTTGAGCGAACAATGTACCCAGGTGGAAAACCAATTGCGAGAAGTAAAAAACCAGGATCCGTCCATGCGCTTGTATTCCCGAGCAGCGGAGTTGGTGAAATCGGGTGCTGACGTCAACGAAATTATGCAAGCCTGTGATCTGCCTCGCGCTGAGGCGGAATTACTGATTAGTATGCACCGGAAAAAATAGACGCAAAAAAAGACGTTTAGACGTCCAGACGTAAAGAAGTTGACTTCCTGTAAAGATCAGCCACAATAACACCATTATCGGATTATTGTCGGAGCTGCCATGCCTATTTGTATTCCTGACCAACTGCCCGCCCAGGATGTCCTTTCAGGTGAAAATATCTTCACCATGGACAGCAATCGTGCTGCCACTCAGGATATCCGTCCAATGGAAGTGGGTATCTTAAACCTCATGCCCAACAAAATTCAGACTGAAGTACAGTTGCTTCGTTTGTTATCAAATACTCCCTTGCAAGTGAATGTGAACCTTATAAGAGTAGACAAGCTTGCGCCAAAAAACACGCCCCAGTCGCACATGGATGCGTTTTATCACGACTATTCTGAAATTGCAGATAAAAAATACGATGGACTCATTGTCACAGGGGCGCCACTAGCGCATCTGCCTTATCACGAAGTTAAGTACTGGGATAAGATGACAGAAATCCTCGAATGGGCACAGCGCAATGTTCAGTCTACTCTATATTTATGCTGGGCAGCTCACGCTGCCATGTATCATTTCTATGGTATTCAGCGGGAATTGCGTGATGCTAAATTGTCCGGTGTTTATGCCCACAAGGTACTCGACCCATACAATGAACTACTGCGGGGGTTCGACCCTGAATTTTATGCGCCACATTCGCGATTCGGCTTTATCGATAGTCAGATTTACAACAGCATCAGCGGTTTGAAGGTGATTACTGAGTCACCTGAGGCTGGTGCTTATACTGTGGTGTCTGAAGACAAGCGCATGGTATTTGTTACCGGTCATCCAGAATATGACCCGCTGACCTTACACGACGAGTATTTTCGCGATATTGAGGCAGGACAACCGTCACCCGTGCCGGTTAATTATTTCACTGAAGACGACCCTAAAAAACCGCCGTTGGTTCGATGGCGCTCTCATGGTAGTCTGCTGTTTAACAATTGGCTCAATTATTATGTTTATCAAACTACTCCTTATGATTTGAGTCAGTTGGCTGAAAAAGCCCAGCCAAAGAGGTAACACGTGGCAAATAACACCCAAACAACTATTCTGCAAGCAGCAGAAAAACGCATTCTGGTTCTTGATGGTGCCATGGGTACGATGATTCAGGAGCACAAGCTGGAAGAAGATGCGTATCGAGGCGAGGCATTTGCCAATTGGCATTGCGATGTTAAAGGGAATAACGATCTTCTTGCTATCACCCAGCCAGACATTATTTACGACATTCATTGTGCTTACCTGGCGGCAGGTGCGGATATTATTGAAACTAATACCTTCAATGCCACAACCATCGCAATGGCTGATTATGACATGGAAGCGCAGTCGAAGGAGATTAACCTGGCTGCGGCTAAATTAGCCCGTAAAGCCTGTGACGAGTTTACGTCCAAAACACCAGAAAAACCCCGTTATGTAGCTGGGGTACTTGGCCCCACTAACCGCACTGCATCGATTTCCCCGGATGTGAATGACCCTGGCAAGCGCAATGTGACCTTTGACGAACTCGTAGAGGCTTACATTGAGTCTACAGAAGCGTTATTAGAGGGCGGGGCCGATCTCATTCTTATTGAAACTATATTTGACACCTTAAATGCGAAAGCGGCTATTTTTGCCGTTGAAACGGTATTTGACAAACAGGGAGAGCGGGTGCCCGTTATGGTTTCCGGCACGATTACCGACGCTTCAGGGCGAACGTTGTCCGGACAAACAGCTGAAGCTTTTTATTATTCTATGCGTCACTCGACTCCCGTCTCCATGGGCCTGAATTGTGCGCTTGGACCAGATTTGCTTCGTCAATATGTGGAAGAAATTAGCAATGTGGCGGAATGTTTGGTGTCTGCTCACCCCAATGCGGGCTTACCCAATGAGTTTGGTGAGTATGACATGGGCGCTGAAGAAATGGCGACGCATATTAAAGAGTGGGCTGAATCAGGGCTCGTTAATATCGTGGGTGGATGTTGCGGTAGCACACCAGAACATACCGCTGCAATGGCAGCTGCTGTCGCTGGTATTCCCCCCAGGAAGATACCGCATTTTGAGCCCAGAATGCGTTTGTCTGGTTTAGAACCGTTTGTGCACTAAGGTATTATTGTGACTGCAGAATTTTCAACATTTATCAATATTGGTGAGCGCACGAACGTCACGGGTTCAGCCATGTTCAAGCGTCTCATACTAAATGCCGAATATGAAAAAGCGCTCGATGTAGCCAGGCAACAAGTGGAAAATGGTGCTCAGGTTATCGATATCAACATGGACGAAGCTATGTTGGATTCGGTGGAAGCCATGCGCACATTTTTGAATCTGATTGCCTCTGAGCCTGATATCAGCCGGGTTCCCATTATGATTGACTCGTCAATGTGGGAAGTAATTGAAGCGGGCTTAAAATGCGTACAAGGCAAAGCTATTGTCAACTCTATCAGTTTGAAGGAAGGTGAAGCGCAATTTATTCAGCAGGCAAAACTGATTAAGCGATACGGTGCAGCCACCGTCGTAATGGCTTTCGATGAAACCGGGCAGGCAGATACGAAAGAACGAAAAGTAGAAATATGTCAGCGAAGCTACAAAGTACTTACTGAAGAAGTCGGTTTCCCGCCGGAAGATATTATTTTTGACCCCAATATTTTCGCAGTAGCAACAGGTATTGATGAGCATAATAACTATGCCGTCGATTTCATCGAAGCCACGAGAATTATTCGTGAAACCTGCCCTTATGCTCACATTAGCGGGGGACTCTCCAATATTTCGTTTTCTTTTCGCGGTAACAACCCAGTACGGGAAGCGATGCATTCCGTTTTCTTGTACCACGCTATTCGCGCCGGTATGGATATGGGGATTGTCAATGCGGGTCAGTTAGAGGTTTATGACGAAATACCTGAGGAACTTCGGGTAGCCGTTGAAGATGTTATTCTCAATCGCAGAGAAGACGGTACAGAGCGTTTGCTCGACCTTGCGCCTAAATATCAAGGCGATGGCAAGGCAGCAGCAATAGAAGATCTCTCGTGGCGGGAACAGCCCGTTAATAAACGGCTGGAGCATGCATTGGTGAAGGGAATTACCGATTACATCATCGATGACACGGAAGAAGCAAGGTTACAAGCAGAGCGTCCTCTTCACGTCATAGAAGGGCCGCTGATGGACGGCATGAACGTGGTAGGTGACTTGTTTGGTGAAGGAAAAATGTTCCTTCCGCAGGTGGTAAAATCTGCCCGGGTAATGAAAAAAGCCGTGGCACATTTGCAACCATATATTGAAGCTGAAAAGTCTGGTGAGTCTTCCAGTAATGGCAAGATCCTCATGGCCACCGTGAAAGGAGATGTACACGATATCGGCAAGAACATTGTGGGTGTCGTGCTGCAATGCAATAACTTTGAAGTAATTGATTTAGGTGTCATGGTACCTTGCGCCACCATATTGCAGGTGGCAAAAGAACAAAATGTCGACATGATTGGCTTATCCGGGCTAATCACACCGTCACTGGATGAAATGGTGCACGTGGCAAAGGAGATGGAACGTCTAGGCTTTGATTTGCCGCTTCTTATCGGCGGAGCGACAACGTCGAAGGCACATACCGCAGTAAAGATAGAACAAAATTACCACGCTCCGGTAGCTTATGTCCCGAATGCCAGCCGTGCTGTGGGCGTATGCCAAAAGCTCATTAATCCAGAATCACGCAAGGTATTTGCATCGGCGTTATCTGAAGATTACGAGAAAGTAAGAGCACAACATGCTCGCAAGCAACCCAGAAGTCGCCCGGTAACACTTCAAGTAGCCCGTGCAAACGCATTTAAGCCTGACTTTTCTGTTACCCCAGTGAAACCTGCTAAGCCGGGAGTTACTCCTGTCACTGCCGATCTGGCCACGCTGAGAAAATACATCGATTGGACACCTTTCTTTCTCACGTGGTCATTGGCGGGTAAGTATCCACGCATACTTGAAGATGAGGTTGTTGGTGAGCAGGCTAGAGAATTGTTCAAAGACGCCAACAACATGCTGGATAAGATTATCGCCGAGGGAAGTTTAGAAGCTAAAGGGGTTGTAGGTCTTTTCCCTGCCAATCGGGTTGGCGATGACATTGAAATTTATGCTGATGAAAAACGCAAAGACATTCTGGGTGTTTCCCATCATTTGCGCCAGCAAACGCAGAAAGATAAATTTGCAAATTACTGTTTGGCTGATTTTATCGCTGAGAAAGACAGTGGTATCCATGATTATATCGGGGCGTTTGCCGTCACCGGCGGTATTGGAGAAGATGAACTGGCTGAGGCGTACATCCAACGAGGCGATGACTACAACGGGATCATGGTAAAGGCAGTGGCTGACCGTTTAGCAGAGGCCTTTGCCGAGTACTTACACGAACGGGTAAGGAAGGAGTTTTGGGGGTTTGCCCCAGAGGAAAACTTTGATAACGATGCCCTTATTCGTGAAAAATATCAGGGAATTCGCCCCGCACCAGGCTATGCGGCCTGTCCGGAGCACACGGAAAAGCAACTGATCTGGGATTTATTGAGCGCTGAAGCGCACACAACAATGAAGCTAACAGAAAGTTACGCAATGTGGCCTGGTGCTGCCGTCTCCGGCTGGTATTTTTCTCATCCGGAATCCCGTTATTTTGCAGTGGCAAAAATCCAGCAGGATCAATTGGAAGATTATGCTAAGCGAAAAGGCTGGACTATCCAGGAAGCCGAGAAATGGCTTGCGCCGAATCTGAGCGACTAAATTATGACAGCTGAAATGCCGTTTTCCCAAGCCTGTGAAAATAATAAAGCACCAATTTTGTCTGTGCTGTCACAGGCTTTTAGTGCATGTCGTTCTGTGTTGGAAGTAGGCAGCGGTACAGGTCAGCACGCCGTGTACTTTGCGAAAAATTTGCCGCATCTCACCTGGCAAACCAGCGATCAACCCCATTATCACGATGGGATTCATCAATGGATTACAGCCTATCCCTCGTCTAATCTATTGTCTCCTATCACCTTGAAAGTAGGGCAGTCCACATTGCCATTTGGAAATTACGATGGTGTGTTTACCGCTAACACTGCTCACATAATGCAAAAAGATGAAGTCATCGCCATGATGGAAGCATTGTCTGCCTCGTTGCCACATCAAGCTGTATTTTGCCAATATGGCCCGTTTACACAAGAGGGGAAATTCAATAGCGATAGCAATGCACAGTTTCATCAACACCTTGTAGAACAGGGTTATGGTGGCTATCGCGATATTCAGGAATTAGTCGACTGGGCGCCACAGCTTGCTTTGAAAGCTGTCCATACGATGCCTGCAAACAACTTACTGTTGGAGTGGATAAAAAACTGACCGGTGTATTACCTCAGTTAAAGAGGAGCACCATCTGTCACTGATACGGCGTTGGCCAGGCGATGGCTAATGACGGTGCGCATTAAACTGGACAGCTCTCTGAAAGTGGCCCTGGCTGGAGAGGTGTTTCGCCACGCGAGCATATGTTGGCGGACAACAGGCATGTCGGCGAGTTCGCAAACGTGTAGCGCTTCAGGGTGGTGTAACTCTGAATGAACGTACAACCCTGGCAAAAAGGCCATGCCCATCCCCATAACTACCATTTGTCTTAACGTATCTAAGCTCGTGCCTTCATAGTCTCTGTCAATATTAGCGCCTAACTGGGCGCAAATTTCTTGTACCTGGTAATGAAAGTGATGACGGTCTTCCAAAGTGAGGATCTTTTGCCCCTGTATCTCTTCAGGTTGGATAAATTCTCTTCCCGACATGGGATGATCTGCGGGAAGTACAAACTTTAATGGTTCAAGGAAAAGTGGTTGAACCTGAATTTGTGAGTCACGATTAGACATTGGTGAAAGAATAATGTCGTACTCACCGGCCAATAAACCCTGCTGTAACTGCTTAGGCGCGGCCTCCCTGACATAAAATTTCAAACCCGGGCGCTGTTTGTGGATCTCAGGCAGTATATGAGGTAGTAAATAGGGGCCAAGGGTGGGCGGAATACCTAATCGATAAGTGGTTGTTTCGCCATCGGCAAGAGCCTGGGCCATTTCAGAAAATTGTAACGTACTTTTAAGCACACTTTCGGCAAATTCTAACAGTGACTGGCCTTGGGCTGATAATAGGGTGCCAGAACGGGAGCGTTCGAAGAGGGTTAATTGTAACGTGTTTTCCAACGCATTAATTTGCGAGGTCAGTGTGGGCTGACTAATGCCAAGGATTTGCGCTGCCCTACGAAAATTGAGCTGTTTTGCCACAGTAACAAAATAGCGAATTTGATTTAGGGAAAGTGTTTTTCCATTCACTAACATTCTTCGGGTTACCTGATACTTTTGTTGATAGGTAAAAGCTATCACAATACTAGCTATACTTCTATATACCTATCAGTTAATTCTATAGGAATAGTCAAATAATAGTTAAGCTATCTACATTATCAGGAGTATGGGATGGATCATGTGATTTCAGGCGTTGCAAAATTTCAGCGCGACGTTTACCCGGAAAAAAAAGAAACCTTTAAAAAGTTAGCATCCGGTCAAAGTCCGGAAGTGTTGTTTATTACATGTGCAGATTCCCGAATTGATCCAAATTTAGTAACCCAAACAGATCCGGGCGAACTGTTTATTTGTCGGAATGCAGGAAATATTGTTCCGCCTCACAGTAATCAAACCGGCGGCATGACAGCATCAATTGAATTTGCTGTTGCAGCATTGGGGGTAAGCCACATTGTTGTATGTGGACACACTGACTGCGGCGCAATGAAAGGTGCTCTTGATCCCAGCAAACTAGATAGCCTTCCTCATGTAAAGGAATGGTTAGGTCATTGTCGATGCGCTACCGAGGTCGTCAAGGAAAAAGTAGGGGCACTGGGAATCGAACAGTTGGGTGAAGTAACAAAAGAGAACGTCTTGCAGCAACTGCAGCACCTAAAAACTCACCCAGCGGTAGCAGCCAAATTAGCGACAAAATCTATTCAGCTGCACGCTTGGGTGTATGACATTGAGACTGGCCTCATTCACGTTTACGACAACGACGCTGAAGGTTTTGTCGAGATGGAACAAGCCTACGCAGAGCGAAGACTGGCGGCGAATGGATAGGGAAGAAAAATGAAATTGGATCTTTCGTTCAAGGAAATTAGAAGTGACTTGCCCGCGAGCATCGTGGTGTTTTTTGTTGCACTTCCCCTTTGTCTGGGCATCGCCCTGGCCTCAGGTGCGCCACTTTTTTCTGGCGTGATCGCCGGTATTATTGGCGGTGTTGTCGTCGGTTTGGCCAGTGGTTCTAAACTTGGTGTTAGTGGGCCAGCGGCTGGGCTTGCTGTCATTGTCTTTGACGCGATAGGTACATTGGGAAGCTGGGAAGTATTTCTTTGTGCAGTGGTACTTGCAGGTATATTTCAGTTAATTCTGGGTTTTGCCAGAGCGGGCTTCATTGCGTATTTCTTCCCCACATCCGTGATCACCGGTATGCTGGCGGGTATTGGACTACTCATAATCCTCAAACAACTTCCGTATTTATTTGGTTGGCACTCGGATTTTCTCGGCGAAGAGGCGTTTAGCCAAGTTAATGGTGAGAATACTTTTTCTGCAATCCAGCATGCGATCTCATTAATGTCTCCCACAGCGATAGCTATTTCTGCTGTGTCACTTGTGTTACTTGTGGTTTGGGATAAATATCTGACGAAAGCACATAAAATATTTCAATTAATTCAAGGGCCCATAGTTGTTGTGCTGCTTGGAATTGTTGCTACTTTTGCGTTGACTGCGATGGGGAACTCACTGCCTGCAGATCAGTTAGTGCGCCTGCCTGTCATTGATAGCGTTGAAGCGTTTAAAGCGGAAATGGCATTTCCAGCTTTCTCGAGTATGTTTAGCCTAGACGTTTTAACTGTTGCTCTGGTCATGGCAGCTGTTGCAAGTATCGAAACATTGTTGTGTGTTGAAGCTACGGATAAGCTTGACCCGCAGAAGAATACAACACCAACGAACCGAGAGCTGAAAGCACAGGGTTTAGGTAATATCGTCTCTGGTTTGGTTGGTGGTCTTCCCATCACCCAAGTCATTGTTCGTAGTTCCGCGAACATAGCCTTTGGCGGGAAAACTAAACTGTCTGCCATACTTCATGGTGTTTTTTTGCTGGTAGCAGTATTCGCAATGGCAAGTTTGCTCAATTACATTCCATTGGCATCATTGGCGGCAATACTTATTGTTGTGGGGTATAAATTGGCGAAACCTGCAATGTTTAAAGTAATGTATAAAACCGGGTGGGAGCAGTTTATACCATTCGTAACTACCATTGTTGTGATGATATTCACCGACCTGCTTACAGGGGTTATCGCCGGGCTGGCTCTGAGTGTATTTTTCACTCTTAAACACAGCTACCGAAATTCTTATCAATTTACTGAGACTGTTGATGAACACGAAGGCGAAAAAACCCATCATATTGTGATGGCGGAAGAAGTGTCTTTCTTCAATAAACCCAGTATCCTGAAAAAACTTAACTCTATACCTGCTGATTCGAAAGTGATCCTCGACTTTTCAAACAGTAAGGCGGTTGCGTTTGATGTGAAAGAGATGGTCAAGGACTATCTCGATAAAGCGAGTAGCAAGAATATTAAAGTAGAAACGATTCAACTTTAAACAAAGCATACAACTTGCTCATTGCCGGAAACTCCCTTGGAATGAACAAAAGCGTACCGCAAAGGTTAACAAGCTCTGGCCCAGCACCCGGAATATTGTTTACTTTAGCCTAGCTATCAAGAGGGCATTCGCCCTCTTTGCTTTTATTTATGGACTACGAATCTATTTTCTTACTGGTGTCTTGAAGCTGGTTCTTAATCTTATTGCTTCTTCATCCTGAGGTCGCTATCCTAAGTCTGATAGTAAATGGCTATCGCGAGATATAGTTTATTTCTATAAAGCTATCAGTTAACACTTTCCGTTAATAACAATGATAAAATATTGTAAACGTGGAGTAATTATATGGATCATGTCATCTCAGGTGTCGCTAAGTTTCAAAAAGAAGTTTTTCCGAAGAACAAAGCGATTTTTCAAAAGCTGGCAAATGGCCAGAACCCCGAAGTACTATTTATTACTTGTGCAGACTCGAGAATCGACCCCAATCTGGTAACACAAACGGGCCCAGGTGAACTCTTTATTTGTAGAAACGCTGGCAATATTGTTCCACCACATTCTACTCATACGGGTGGTATGACAGCATCTATTGAATTTGCTGTTGCTGCCCTTGGAGTGAGTCATATTATCGTTTGTGGTCACTCTGACTGCGGTGCAATGAAAGGGGCATTAGCCCCGGAAAAACTCGATGCTTTGCCACACGTCAAAGAGTGGTTAGGCCATTGTCGTTGTGCCACTGAAGTTGTTAAAGAGAAAGTGGGTGACTTAACTGCCGAGCATTTGGGCGATGTAACAAAAGAAAATGTCATGCAACAGTTACAGCATCTGCGTACTCATCCAGCTGTTGCAGCCAAAATTGCTACCGGGCAGGTTCAACTTCACGGATGGCTTTATGATATCGAAAGTGGTGATGTACTTTGTCACGACAGTGAATCTGGAGAGTTTAAGCTGCTAGCTGAAGTTTATGGCGATAAGCCTTTCGTCTCTCATAAAGAGGGCAGTGCAGAATGAAAAGTTTATTGTCAAATGTAAGGGGTGACCTCACTGGTGGGTTAACCGCTGGCATTGTTGCCTTGCCATTGGCTCTGGCCCTTGGTGTTGCGTCCGGTGTGGGCCCTATGGCGGGTCTTTATGGTGCTATCGCGGTAGGTTTTTTTGCCGCTTTACTCGGGGGAACACCTTCGCAGATTTCTGGTCCTACCGGGCCAATGGTAGTGGTACTGGCTGGATTATTTGCATCACTTTCAGGTGATCTAGGCCTTATTTTTACTGCAGTGATGTTAGCCGGTATTTTTCAGATTGTGATGGGCTTCACCGGTGTCGGGCAATATATCAGATTGGTGCCGTATCCTGTTATATCCGGGTTTATGTCCGGTATTGGTGCCATTATTATTATTCTTCAGCTAGGTCGCCTAATGGGGCATGAGCCTCCGGGCGGCACTATTGGCGCGTTAACGTATTTGCCCACTGCGCTTGCAGATATTGATTTTGTGACTTTAGGGCTGGGCATAGGCACCTTAGTAATTGCTTATAAGTGGCCGGCCAAGCTCGGTAAGTTTGTGCCGGGCGCGTTGGCGGCCTTGATCATTGGCACCCTGGTAAGCTTGTCTTTAGATACACCAGTTTTGGGTAATATCCCCACTGGATTGCCGGAGTTGCACTTACCCGTCTTTGATCAATCCAAATCTCTATTGGTACTGGAAGCGGCATTTATTTTAGCGATACTCGGTGCCATTGACTCCCTTTTGACGTCGCTTGTAGCTGACAATATGACCCGTACCCGCCACGACAGTAATAAGGAGTTGATTGGTCAGGGCGTGGGTAACACAGTCGCAGGCCTAATCGGTGGTATCGCTGGTGCAGGTGCAACCATGCGTACAGTTGTCAATATTCGCAGCGGTGGTAAAGAGCGCTTGTCAGGTATGGTACATGCGTTGGTGTTGTTAGCTATTGTATTGGGGCTGAGTCCCTTGGCGGCGAAAATACCGCATGCAGTATTGGCCGGTATTTTGGTTAAAGTTGGTTTGGATATTATCGATTGGAGCTATCTCAAACGCGCCCACACAGGGCCTCGTTGGGATTTTGCACTGATGCTTCTTGTACTTGGTCTGACGGTTTTTGTAGACCTAATCACGGCTGTAGGAGTTGGCGTGGTATTGGCTGCACTGGCTTATGTTAAGCAGGTTGCGCAATTGCAGTTAGACGAAGTGAAGAAAATTCCTGATAACCTTGCAGACCCGGAAGAAGACGCACTTTTGAAGCAGACTCGCGGCAAAGTTCAGGTATTCAGTTTCGGCGGACCATTGAGTTTTGGAGCAGCCGCTGACTTAGGCCATCACGTTCGAGAGAAAGTGAGCACGTCTAATGCCTTAATACTGGATTTTAGTCGGGTACCTAGCATGGATGTATCTGCAGCTATGGCCGTTGAGACTATTACCTCTGATGCAAAAGCTGCCGGTAGAAAAGTGATAATGTGCGGGGCAGTTGATGAAGTGAAAACGGTATTAGACAACATTAACGCCCATCAAAGCGGTGTCACGGTTTGTGCAACCCGTAAAGAAGCATTAGCGATTGCCGTTGAGTTGGTGAATACGCCGGGAAAGGGCGGGGGTAGCCATAGCGCTACCGGAATACTCGCTGACGCCTAAAGGCAATTGATAGTCAATAAAAAGGCTTCCTCCGGGAAGCCTTTTTGCTGTTAGGTAAATAGGTAGCCGGTACTACCTTTACCAGATTTGTACACGGTCTTGCGGTGCAAGATAAAGCTTATCTTCTGGTTGCACATTAAAGGCCTCATACCACGCGTCCAGGTTTCGCGGCGCAAGAGTGCGATAACGAGCTGGTGAGTGCGGATCTGAGCGCAACTGGTTTATCAGGCTCTGCTCGGTGCGCTTTTCGCGCCACACTTGGGCCCACGCTAAAAAGAAACGTTGATCTCCAGTGAAACCATCTATAACCGGTGCTTCTTTACCATTCAAGCTAAGTTTGTAGGCTGCATAGGCCATTGATAGGCCTCCCACGTCTCCAATGTTTTCTCCCATGGTTAATTGACCGTTTACAAAATTACCGGGAATGGGTTCGTATTTGTCGTACTGAGCGCCCAGTTGTTCAACTTTTGCAGTAAACGCGTCGAAATCTTCCTCTGTCCACCAGTTCCGCTGAATACCTTTAGCATCAGACTTTGAACCCTGATCGTCAAAACCGTGACCCATTTCGTGCCCGATAACTGCGCCAATGGCTCCGTAGTTCACCGCAGGATCCGCATTGGGGTCGAAAAACGGCGGTTGCAAAATGGCTGCTGGAAAAACGATTTCGTTAAAAGAGGGGTTGTAATAGGCGTTGACCGTTTGTGGCGTCATTCCCCAACGTTCCCTGTCAGTGGGCTGTAACTCTGCGTCAACGTCTTTGTCGTTAAAGAACTTGCGTAAGTTACGCACATTCTGAACGAGTTCATCGTCTGTGATGGTGAGTCCCGACAAATCAACCCACTCATCCGGATAGCCAATTTTTGGCCGGAAAGCGGCGAGTTTTTCTTTTGCTTGCTCCTTTGTTTCCGGACCCATCCATGTCAGATTATCAATATTGTTGCCGAGCGCGGTGCGCAGGTTTTCAACTAATTCAGACATTTTCTCTTTGGAGCTTTCCGGGAAGTAGCGGTCTACATAAATTTTACCCAATGCAAAGCCTAAAGATTCGGTGCCTGATAATTGGCCAAGCGCTCGTTTCCATCGCGGACGAGGTTCTTGTTGACCATTAAGTGTTTTACCGTAGAAATCAAAACTTTCCTGGTAGATGTCCTGGGAAAGCAGTGACGCGTTATTGCTAATGGTATGGAAATTCAGATAGGCTTTCCATACGTCAAGCTCTGTGTCATTTATAATGCCAATAACGTCTTTCACAGGTTGTGGTGTAGTGATGTTAAGTTCTGGCGCTTTGAGACCGGATTGGGCAAAAAAAGTATCCCAATCAAAACCCGGATAGGCATCAGACAAAGACGCTCGTTCAATCTGATTAAGGGTTAGATCACGGTTCCGGCGTTTTTCCCTGGGCCACTGAGCATGGGCAATGCGGGTTTCCAACGCGAGAATTTCTTCGGCTTGTTGTGCGGGGGCGTTGACTCCAACAAAGGCCAACATTTTCTCTATGTGTGCCAGGTACGCCTTACGTATATCCACAAATCTTGCCTCATCACTGAGGTAATAATCACGGTCTGGTAACCCTAAACCCCCCACACCTATACTAACCTGATATTCGTTAGGGTCGAGCCGGTTATACCATAAGCCTCCACCAATAGGCGTCTCTGTTCCGTAAAGCCAGGCATTGCCAAATAGTTTGGTAAGCTTCTGGCGATTATCAACAGCATTGATCTCAGTGAGTACATCCGCAATGGGCGCAACACCTTTTGCGTTAATACTGTCCACATCCATATAGGCTTTGTAGAAATCGTGTACCATTTGTTCTTCGGGCGTCAGTGATTTTTTTGTCATCAAATCATCAACAATCGCTTTGACTTGTTCTTCACTTTTATCACGCAAGGCGGAAAAAGCGCCAAATCTCACTTTATCTGCAGGCAGTTCATAATTTTCATACCAGGTACCACTGGCATAAGCAAAGAAATCATCGCCGGGCTTCACTGAGGTATTCATGGCAGATAAATCAACGCCGAAAGAGCCTAACTCAGGCGCTTTTATTTCTTCGGCATGCTGGGAAGTTTGGGATTGTTGGGCCCCTTGTTCTGGCTGACTACATCCAGCAAGGTTAAAAGTGGCTGCTACAGCAACAGCAAGCATTTTATACTTCATTGTCGTTACTCTTTTTCGTTATAGCATCGGCTGGTGTTAGCGATGCACTGGTTATTGTTTTTAGCATAGATTTTGCTTTTTCGTTAAATGGCAGCACTTCCGCCGCTTGGGCAAAGTAGTGCCTGATCTGTGGTGTTTCTTCATTTAAAAAGTGTTGCACAGCGCGATGAAACCGAGTGTCAAATAAATGATGGTGGGATACACAATAAGTGGGTTCGAAACCCCGCAAAATTTTGTGTTCCCCTTGCGTACCAGGATTGAAAAAAGAAAGATTGCGTTCTATGGCAAAGGCAATGCCCTGATGATAGCAACACTCAAAGTGCAAGCCATCAACAGGTTCAAGCGCTCCCCAATAGCGCCCGTACAGACCATTTTCATCAAAGAAAAATAATGCGCTGGCAACGGGGGTTCCGTTTATTTCGGCTACGACAAGCAGAAGATTGTCTGCCATATCCGCAAAAATTTGCTGGAAAAAAGCTTTGTTCAGATATCCCCAGTGGCCCGAGCGCTTGAGGTAAGTGCTTTGATAACAGCCGATAAAAAAAGCTAAATATTCAGGAGTGATGGCCGTGCCCGTTAACCGGGAAATGGTTATTCCTTGATCTTTTAGTTTCTGCTGTGATTTTCGCAATGCTCTGCGCTTTCTGGAGGTCAGAGCAGCAGTGAAATCATCAAATGTTTGATAACCATAGTTATACCATTGAAACTGGACGGATAATCGTTGAAGATATTGCTCAGTGCTCCAGGTACGTGATGCTTCG
Organism: Alteromonas sp. AWQ4_252; assembly: GCF_056158205.1. Classification (NCBI taxonomy): domain Bacteria; kingdom Pseudomonadati; phylum Pseudomonadota; class Gammaproteobacteria; order Alteromonadales; family Alteromonadaceae; genus Alteromonas; species Alteromonas sp. AWQ4_252. The sequence goes on from NZ_JBSWSV010000001.1 coordinate 2,219,964, forward strand.
GGTTGTTGGAATAATACATGGCATGAGGAATAGCCATCTTTCTGCAAGTTGCCCAAAGCGGTGGTTGCATGGGCAAGTAAAAGGTCACTGCTTTCACCTTCGCAAATGAGGAGTCTTGCGCCTGTTACTGGCGTGAATGGCACTGCACTAATCCATTTGGGATAATAATTTTCGCCATGTTGCTCGTATGCATGGGCCCAGCCATGATCAAACACATATTCGCCAGAGCTGTCATATTTTGTATAGCCTGGCATAGCTGCGACTAACTTATTATCGCGGTAAACTAACAAGTGATGGGGTTGCCAGGTTGTCTTTTCTCCGACACACCCGGTGAATTCTAGTGCACGAAGGTAAGCGTATTGCAGGAATGGCCCCTGACCCAGCGCCAACGTCGACCACTCAGTTTCTGAAATAGCATCTAATGAAGAGCAAAAGGTAGTGGTATACGTCATATTAGTAAATATTTGATGGTGGATAAAACCATTGGGTATCGTTGTTTAAACCTGGAAAAGTTTACACTTACAGAGGGAAAATGTCAGATCCTGAGCGGAAAATCATTATTGACGCGATTACGCGCATGCTCGCACGACGAGAGCACAGCAAAGAAGAAATTTATCTTAAGCTCGCCCAAAAAGGCTTTGAGCGCCCGGCCTTTATTGAAGTGGTTGAGGAATTTGCCACCGCAGATGTGCAGTCCGATTTGCGATATGCGGAAATGCGGATCCGAGCATGTGCAGCTAAAGGTCAGGGAACGGTTAGGATAATCAGAGAGTTAGAACAACATCATATAAGCGGAACCATTATTGACACAGCCATGGCAGAGGCTGACATCGATTGGTTTGAGCTGGCGTTGCGAGTAAAAGTGAAAAAATTTGGGGAAGCAATTGAAACGGATTTCAAGGGCAAACAAAAGCAGATGCAATTCCTCAATTATAGAGGATTTACTCAAGAGCAAATTCAATATGCTGTAAATGGTGACTAATTCGTGCCTGACTGCTTAACAACTAAGCGTGATCCGTGGTATGTTTGCGCCCTGCGGGCGTGTTGTGTCAGGTTTTCAACAGGCTGCTCGCATCATTATCATCCGTTTCAACCCATTGTGACAAAACAGGCTCCCAGGTTGAACGCGTTTATTCGTTAACAATAGTAGGAAGTTTACATTTCAATGACATTATCGACTGCGGACTTACGCCAAAAATTCATCGATTATTTTAAAAGTCATGGCCATCAGGCAGTGGCGAGTTCCTCTCTGGTTCCGGCAGATGATCCTACGCTTTTGTTCACGAACGCGGGAATGAATCAATTTAAAGATGTTTTTCTCGGTGCAGAGAAGCGCAGTTACACACGAGCGGTGTCTTCTCAACGCTGCGTGCGAGCCGGTGGTAAGCACAACGATTTAGAAAATGTGGGTTACACTGCAAGACACCATACTTTTTTCGAAATGCTTGGCAACTTCAGTTTTGGCGATTATTTCAAAACAGAAGCGATTAGTTTTGCCTGGACATTTCTTACTCAAGAACTTGGCCTACCGAAAGAAAAACTCCTGGTTACTGTGTATTCGGAAGATGATGAGGCCTTTGATATTTGGGAAAACCATATTGGCGTCCCAGCGGAGAAAATAATCCGCATCAGTACGTCAGATAACTTCTGGTCAATGGGTGATACCGGGCCTTGTGGTCCTTGTTCTGAAATATTTTACGACCATGGCGAGCACATCTGGGGTGGGCCTCCGGGTTCGCCAGAAGAAGATGGCGACAGGTTTATCGAAATCTGGAACCTTGTTTTCATGCAGTACAATAAGCAGGAAGACGGCACTATGGAGCCTTTGCCAAAGCCGTCTATTGACACAGGCATGGGGTTGGAACGTATATCCGCTATTTTACAGAATGTTCATAGCAACTACGAAATCGATTTGTTTCAAAACTTAATTTCAGCCGCTGCAAGTATCACCGGCGCGAAGGATTTGGAAAACAAGTCACTCCGGGTTATCGCTGACCATATCCGTTCCTGTGCCTTCTTAATTTGTGATGGGGTAATGCCCGGAAACGAAGGTCGGGGGTATGTTTTACGACGTATCGTTCGCCGGGCAGTCCGCCACGGCAATCAGTTAGGTGCAACCGATATTTTCTTTTACAAGTTGGTCGCTGCGTTAGTGAAAGAAATGGGGGCGTTTTATCCTGAGTTGGCCGACCAGCAACCTGTTATCGAAAAAGTACTGAAAGTAGAAGAAGAACAGTTTAGTAAAACGCTGGAGCGGGGCATGACAATGCTCAACGAGGCCATTGCTGAACTGAGCGGTGATACCTTGCCTGGCGACGTAGTATTTAAATTGTACGATACCTATGGCTTTCCTGTCGATTTAACCAATGATGTCGCCCGCGAACATGACGTGAAAATAGACGAAGCCGGGTTTGACGAATGTATGAAGGCGCAGCGAGCCCGTGCTCAGAAGGCCAGCAACTTCGGTGCAAATTACAACGATATGGTAAAAGTAGAGCACGAAACAGCGTTTACCGGTTATACCGATGTCGATGGGCAGGGAAATGTACTTGAGCTGATTTTCGACAACGCGTTTTGCGATGTGCTAACTGACGGACAGGAAGGCATTGTAGTACTGGATAAAACGCCATTTTATGCAGAATCTGGTGGACAGGCGGGAGACCGTGGTTTACTCAAAGTGGCAAATGGAGAGTTTGTCGTAACGGACACCCAGAAAATGGGTAATGCTTTTGCTCATAAAGGTAAAGTAGTTGGTGAAATCCGCAAGGGTGAACTCGCTGGGGCGGCCATCGATACAGTGAATCGTGAAGCTATCAAGAAAAATCACAGTGCTACTCACCTCTTGCATGCAGCATTGCGAGAAATCCTCGGTGATCATGTTACCCAGAAAGGCTCGCTCGTGGAGGCACAGCGCATGCGTTTCGACTTTTCGCATTTTGAAGGTGTGACCAACGAACAACTGATGACGATTGAAAGTCGGGTTAATGAAGAAATTCGCGCTAACCACGTCTTACAAACCAAGCTGATGGAATTGGACGAAGCTAAAGCGTCAGGGGCCATGGCATTGTTTGGTGAAAAGTACGATGAAAAGGTTCGCGTTGTGACCATGGGGCCGTTTTCTGTTGAACTTTGTGGTGGAACTCACGTCAACAGAACAGGGGATATTGGCTTATTCAAAATCACCTCAGAAGCGGGGATCGCTTCCGGTGTTCGTCGCATAGAAGCGATAACCGGCGCAAGTGCCATTGAGTTTGTCCAAAAGCAACAAACCTTATTGACGTCAGCCGCAGGGTTATTAAAAACAGACGTTGCAGGCTTAGTGGATAAAATAAGTGCAGTGCAGCAACAGGCAAAAGAGCTTGAAAAGGCCCTTACTGCTGCAAAGCAAAAGTTAGCTAGTCAGCAAGGTGCGGATATGCTTGCTCAAACCCAGGAAATTAACGGTACAAAAGTACTCGTTTCTGCGTTAGAGGGAGTGGAGTCCAAAGCATTGCGGGGTATGGTGGACGATCTTAAGAACCGAATTGGCGAAGGGATCGTAGTACTAGGTATGGCTGACGGTGGGAAAGTAAGCCTGATAGTCGGTGTGACTAAACAGCTAACCAGCAAAGTGAAGGCCGGTGAAGTTGTGAACTTCCTTGCTGCTCAGGTTGGTGGTAAAGGTGGCGGTCGCCCGGATATGGCACAGGCTGGCGGTAGTCAGCCGGAAAATCTTTCTGCTGCTTTGGCATCAATTAACGCATATCTGTCTGATAAGCTATAATTGACAAGTGTGAACGGTGAGTTTTTGAAGTGACACGAAAACAGGGAAACACTGTAGCTGATATCGGGTCGTGCCGATATGGGCAAATATGTGAGGGATATGTTCAAAATTAAGGACCAGGAGCAAGCGAATGCTTATATTGACTCGTCGTGTGGGTGAAACTCTGATGGTGGGTGACGATGTTACTGTCACTGTGCTGGGAGTTAAGGGTAATCAGGTACGAATTGGCGTAAATGCGCCGAAAGAGGTGTCTGTGCATCGTGAAGAAATTTACATGCGTATTCAGGCTGAGAAGGGGGGTCAGCCCGGAAACGTAGCTGAATAAAACCTTTTTTAAGGCCGGAGACCCCGGCCTTTATTGTGTTCTGAGTGTGGAAAGTTGGCTTTTTGAACGAATTGTTTAAAATCGCAGCATACGTTTCATTTTTCTGAAAAAAGGGTTTGACTCCACTCTAAGTATCAGTAAAATGCAGCACCACGTTACGGAGAGGTGGGTGAGTGGCTGAAACCAGTTCCCTGCTAAGGAACCATACGCATTACGCGTATCGAGGGTTCGAATCCCTCCCTCTCCGCCACTTATAAAGGTTGGAGTGGTGGCCAACAAACAGTTTATTGCGCGTGTGTAGCTCAGCTGGATAGAGTACCTGGCTACGAACCAGGCGGTCGGAGGTTCGAATCCTTCCACACGCGCCAACTTTTTAAAGCACCACCGTTTGCATTAGTATGCAAATGTACAGTTAAAGCGTGTGTAGCTCAGCTGGATAGAGTACCTGGCTACGAACCAGGCGGTCGGAGGTTCGAATCCTTCCACACGCGCCATATCAAGAAGCCCACCTTATGGTGGGCTTTTTTGTATGTAACGGAAAACCTCTCAGAATATTATTTCTCCCCTCGGTAACGCTGTAGCTTCATTGCACATGGTCTCGTCGCGCGATTCTGCGCATTTTCCATGAGATAAAGCACGGCATGAGATGATAATTGTGAATTACAATTCATAATTTTTGTCTAATTATGCAAAAAAGCTTGCTTTTTACTCATTGTCTTTGGCTTTTTATCATGGTACTTATTCATTTCTCGATTTAAAAGGGTACCTTCATGGATTCAACTTCACTGGCCGGGCCGCTCGCGGAAGCTGCCTCACTAATGCTTACAGGCATGGGGTTCGTGTTTGCTTTTCTTACTTTACTTATCGGTGGAGTGAAAGGCATTGCTTGGTTTTGTGAACGTTTTCCCGGGCCAGAGGTGCAATCTGCTGCGCCTTTGACAAAGTCTACCCGTGCAATTGACGATGCCGTCGACCAACCTACGTTGGCAGCAATAACCGCTGCCATCCATCAGCACCGAACAAAACAATAAAACTTAATTAGGGGAATTGTCATGTCTAAGCCGTTGGCTCTCACGGAACTAGTTTTGCGGGATGCGCATCAGTCGCTACTCGCAACCCGTCTGCGATTGGAAGATATGCTTCCTGTTGCCAGTAAGCTTGATGACGCAGGCTTTTGGTCTGTCGAGTCTTGGGGAGGTGCAACCTTTGACGCTTGTATTCGCTATTTGGGGGAAGATCCCTGGGAACGTATCCGGGCTCTGAAAAAAGCCATGCCGAAAACGAAGCAACAAATGTTACTTCGCGGTCAGAATCTTCTCGGGTATCGCCACTATGCCGATGACGTGGTGACAAAATTTGTCGAGCGGGCGCATGACAATGGCGTGGATGTTTTCCGAATTTTCGATGCTATGAACGATGTGCGGAATCTCAGTACAGCGGTAAAAGCCGCCATTGATTGTGGCGCACACGCCCAGGGTACTATTTCATACACTATCAGCCCTGTACACACCATTGATGGTTGGGTGGACATGGCAAAACAACTGGAAGATATGGGCGTTCATTCTATTTGTATTAAGGATATGGCCGGACTGCTTAAACCTTACGAATGTGAAACGCTTATCACCCGATTAAAAAACACGGTAGATGTTCCCATTGCAATGCAATGTCACGCTACCACAGGATTAAGCACGGCGACCTACCAAAAAGCTATCGATGCAGGTATCGATATGCTTGATACCGCAATATCCTCTATGAGTATGACATATGGACACACAGCAACTGAGACTATCGTTTCAGTTCTGGAAGGTACCCCACGGGATACCGGGCTATCGCTGGAAGGATTGGAAGAAATTGCAGCCTATTTCCGCGATGTACGAAAAAAGTATGCGCAATTTGAGGGCAGCTTAAAAGGTGTGGATGCGCGTATTCTATTAGCACAGGTCCCGGGCGGCATGCTCACTAATATGGAAAGCCAGTTGAAAGAGCAGGGGGCCGCAGATAAATTCGACGAAGTGTTGAAGGAAATTCCACGGGTTCGCGAAGATCTTGGTTTTATCCCTTTGGTTACACCAACTTCGCAAATTGTAGGCACACAGGCAGTGCTCAATGTACTTACCGGTGCACGTTACAAGAGTATCTCAAAAGAAACTGCCGGAGTATTAAAAGGCGAGTATGGCGCAACCGCGGCTCCCGTAGATGCAGATTTACAAACCAAGGTCCTGGATGGTGAGGAACCTGTTACCTGTCGCCCTGCAGATCTACTTGCTCCCGAAATGAACGAACTCGGTGAAGAACTGGGTGAATTGGCCAAAGAGAAAGGCTTTACTCTTGCTGAAGCGAAAGTGGATGATGTGCTCACCTATGCTTTATTTCCACAGATTGGTCTTAAGTTCCTTCAAAACAGAGGTAACCCCGACGCCTTTGAACCAGCTCCAGGCATTGACAATGCAACACCATCCTGCGATATCAAGCAGCAAGCTGTGTCCAACCCTACCCAGGCAGCTGCTTATGACGTGAAGGTTGATGGTAAGGTTTATCACGTCGAGGTGGCAGAGTCGGGTACGTTAACCAGCGTGACGCCAGCTACGGCCTCACCCCAGCCATCGTCTCAGGCTGCTCCTCCTGCAACAGGAGCCAGCATCAACGCTCCGCTTTCCGGCAATGTATTTAAAGTGCTGGTAGGGGAAGGTGACACAGTGCAAAACGATGATGTTGTGATTATTCTCGAAGCGATGAAGATGGAAACAGAAATTCGTTCAGCATTCGATGGTGTGGTTGGGAAAATTGCTGTTAAAGAAGGTGATGCAGTGTCCAATGGCCAGCAGTTAATTGGACTTAAGTAATGGATAAACTCGCGATTTTATGGGATAGCACAGCGCTGGCACATTTTCAGAGTGGCCAGCTAATAATGATGGCGGTGGGACTCTTACTACTTTACCTGGCTATCGTAAAAAAGTTTGAACCCTTGCTGCTCTTGCCCATCGGGTTTGGGGCTTTGCTGACTAACATACCTTTAGCTGGGTTTAGTGAACCTGGTGGCTTGCTGTATTACATTTATGAAGTAGGAATTCACTCAGGTGTATTCCCTTTGCTTATCTTCATGGGCGTTGGCGCAATGACTGACTTTAGTGCCCTTATTGCAAACCCGCGCATGCTATTGTTAGGTGCCGCTGCGCAATTTGGTATATTTGCCACCTTGTTTGGCGCCATCTCACTTAATTTTTTACCAGGCTTCGATTTCACCCTCAAAGATGCCAGCGCTATTGCGATCATTGGAGGGGCCGACGGACCAACTGCAATATTCCTGGCCTCAAGACTGTCGCCGGATTTGCTCGGTGCCATCGCTGTGGCGGCTTACTCATATATGGCATTAGTTCCCATTATTCAGCCTCCTATTATGAAAGCGTTGACGTCTGAGGAAGAACGAAAGATTGAAATGGCACAGTTGCGTCCGGTGTCACAACGGGAAAAAATCATTTTTCCATTAGCTGTGCTTATTCTGACCATCCTGTTCCTACCTTCGGCTACTCCTTTAGTGGGCATGTTCTGTTTCGGCAACCTCATGCGCGAGTGTGGGGTAGTCGAAAGACTCTCTAAAACGGCACAAAACGAGTTGATAAATATTGTTACTATCTTTCTCGGCCTGGCCGTTGGCTCTAAATTGTCTGCGGATAAATTTTTGACAGTGGAAACCCTTGGGATCCTGGGGCTCGGCGCTATTGCTTTTGCCATTGGCACTGCTGCAGGTGTATTAATGGCGAAATTGATGAACCGTCTCAGCGGCGGTGGTATTAACCCACTAATCGGCGCTGCTGGCGTAAGTGCCGTTCCCATGGCTGCTCGTGTGGTTAACAAAGTAGGTTTACAGAGTAATCCGCATAATTTTCTTCTTATGCACGCAATGGGGCCCAATGTTGCCGGGGTGTTAGGGTCAGCCGTTGCCGCTGGAATTTTGCTCGCACTGGTTGGTTAATACTCAGTATGGTCAACATGGTCCAGTAAAAAAGGTTGCGCAAGCAACCTTTTTTAATCTGTAGAGGTAATGGTTTGTTGAGGAACTAATGATTGGTATGCCTGGATGAGTTTTTTCGTCATGTCGTGTTGTGGCCAACGAAACAGGGTTTCGGTTTTACCTGATTCCACAATATAGCCATTTTCCATAACAATAATTCGGTCAGCAATATGCCTGACGATACCCAGATTATGAGAAATAAAAATAAAAGCCAGGCCAAATTCACGCTGTAGAGACAATATAAGGTTCACGGTTTGGGAGCGTACGGATGGGTCCAGAGCCGCGAAAGGTTCATCTGCTACCAGGATTTTAGGTTGCAATATCATGGCCCGGGCAATGGCAACCCGTTGCTGCTGGCCGTCAGACAGCATGTGACGGTAAAAATAATAGTGATCACGTAACAGGCCCACTTTCACCAAAGTCTCTTCTATGATTTTCTTGCGTTCTGGCTCGGTAAGTGACGTGTTTAACTTAAGGGGTTCATCGAGAATCTTTCCCACTGGGATCCCAGGGTTCATTGCCTCTGAACTGTGTTGAAAAATCATCCTGATATCATTGGTACTGTTGTATGTTTTTGTCGATTTTTTCTTTGCTGCGTTATAAGTGACATTACTCAGGAATATTTCTCCTGCGTCTGCTTTTATTGCGCCAACCAATAGCTTTGCGAGTAGGGATTTACCAGAACGGTTCTCGCCAATGATGGCGATGGTTTCGCCTCGCTTGACGCTCAGTTCAATGGGCCCGAGTGAAAATACTTCTGGCTTCTTCAACCATCTCTTTTTATCACTGTGTTTGAATGTCAGCCCACTGACATGCATGATCTCACTCATAATTTATCCATGTGTAGTGGAAAGTGACAACTGTAGGTGTGGTCGTGGATACGGCGAACATCTGGCGTGGTAACACAGGCGCGTTGCGCTCTTGGGCAACGGGGCCCTAGTCGACAGCCTATGGGAACGTGTTGCAACGACGGTATTGTGCCATCCAGTGCCGGTAGTACCGACTTGGGCGGTAAGTCATTCCGGAAGCTTGGGGCACTGTCTAACAGGGCTTTCGTATACGGGTGTAAGGGGCGCTTGCGAATGTGCTTCATACGACCTGATTCAACGGTCTGGCCACAATACAGTACTGTCATGGTGTGAGACATACTGGCGATAGCCAACAAATCATGACTGACGAACAGAATGGATAGCGATTTCGTTTGATTTAAACGCGTGAGCAGTTTCAGGACTTTGGTTTTCGTTGTGGTTTCCATGCCACGGGTAGGATCATCGGCGATCAATAATTTCGGCTGTGAAATCAGCGCCATCGCAATCATAAACTTTTGCCCAATGTCGGTGGGTACCTGGTGAGGGTAAGCATTCAGGTAATGTTTGTGATGCTTTATACCCACTTTGTGCACGGTGCTAATTGCAGTTTTTTTTCGCGATTGACTACGTTGCCAGAACCATTTTCCCTGTACAAATTCATTGGGAACGGCTTCTTCGAGCTGCTCTCCTAACGTGGCTGATGGGTCCATGGCTGAGGTGGGATCCTGAAAAACCACGCCTATGTCTCGTCGCATAAGCTCTCGCCGTTCTTTTTCGCTCATAGACAGCATGTTTTTGCCGTTCCAGGTCATCCGGTCAGCGGTCACATGCCATTGTGCAGGTAAAGACCCTGATATGGCCTGGACCATCAAGCTTTTTCCTGAACCAGATTCCCCTACCAACGCTCGGATCTCTCCACTGTTTACCGTTAGGTTAACCTTATCAAGTGCTTTTACCCGGTTGCCACCGTTATCGATTTCTAACGTTAGATTTTTAATATCGAGCATGGGCATTAGTGGGTTAACCTCTTTCGTAGTGCAGACCGTAAACCATCACCTACCACATTGATGGAAAGGACCATGAGAAAAATCGTCAGTCCTGGAAGCGCAACGTTCCACGGCGCTAGGTATGCCACGTCCAGACCGTCCGCGAGGATCACACCTAGTTCAGGCAGGGGAGGTTGGGCCCCTAAATTGAGAAACCCCAGAGCAGAAATGTCTATTACTGCAATAGATAATGCCAGCGAGCCTTGCACCACCAACATTTCTATCATGTTCGGCAAGATAGAATGAAAGAACAACTGTCGAGGGTTGGCACCGTCGAGTTTCGAGGCCAGAACGTACTCTTTTTTCATTTCGCTTCGAACAAACGAACGAGTATGGTGAATAAACTGGGGAATGAGCGCCAGGGTAATAGCCCACATGCTGTTGACCAAGCCTGTGCCCAATATCGCTACGATAATAATCGCTATCAGTAACGTTGGAATGGCCATCAATGCATCCAGGGTGTGATTAATGACACTGGATCTGACACCACTTGTCATTCCGGCAACAGTGCCAATAGAAACACCAACAAGCATGGCGATAAGGACTAGCAGGATTGCCGAGCCAAATGTAACCTGACAGCCTGCAAGAATGCGGGAAAACACATCCCGGCCTAAGGCGTCAGTGCCGAACAAATGAGAAATTGTGCCATTCGCTTCCCAACTGGGAGGAACCAACAACGCGTCGATATTTTGTTGCAAGGGGTCGTAAGGCGCGACAAATGGACCAAAAATAGAAATAAAGAAAAATAATCCCAGAACAATGAAGCCAGCAAAAGCTATATGACTGGCACGAAACTCCTGCCACGTGCGTTGCCATGGAGTAGGCTGTGACTCTTCTTGATAGAGGTTAAACTGCGCCACGTTCGTACTTTTCCCTGCTTGGATCTATGAGTCTGTTAAATAAGTCGATGAGAATGGTAAAGCTGATAACCACTGTGGCAACTGCGAGCATGCCCATTCGAAGCGCAGAGTAATCTCGCTGATAAATAGCCTGGATTAGCCAGTTACCGATGCCGGGCCATGAAAACAAGGTCTCGACAATCATTGCATTAGTAATAAGTGTGGTGATTTGAATTGCCATCAATGGAAGAATAGGTAACAGTGCATTCCGTAAAATATGTTGGAAGAAAATTTTTCGCTTAGATAAACCCCTGGATTCCGCTGCGGCAATGTATGGGCTTTTTAGCACGTCAATGACAGATCTGCGGGTTAGTCGAATCATTGATGCCGTGCTGATTAATGCAATTGATACCGTTGGCAGGATAAGGTGATGCAATGCATCGACCAACGCCAGTCCACTGTCAATATTGTCGGCTAGCAGAATATCAAGCAAAACAAATCCACTAACATTAGGTACATCGAATAATAAGCTAACCCGACCAGATAACGGAACGATTCCAAGCTCTAAACTAAAAATCAGGATAAACACCAGCGCTAACCAGAATACCGGAAATGAATAGCTGATCATGCTCAGAGAGTTAATGGTGTAATCTGTTTTGGTGTAACTCTTCAGCCCAGCATAGCAGCCAATAGGTACACCGAAGATGAGTGCGGTAAGAAGTGCGTAGGTACTCAACTCAATGGTCGCGGGCATCGCAACGGCTATTTCTTGCCGTAAGGGTAACCCTGAGATAAAACTATAACCCCAGTTTCCCTGCAGAAGTTGTTGCACGTAATAAATAAATTGAAATAAGTAGGGTTCGTCCAGTTGATACTGACGAATCAGGGCGTCACGCTGTATTTCATTATGTGGCGTAATACCTGTGAGGTTGACTAACACATCACCGGGAAACAAGTAAGCCAGGGCGAACGACATAGCCGCTAGCACCAGTAGCGTTAAAACAAAAAGTGTGGTGTAGCGAATGAGGATCTGAATCACAACGATTTTGTTACTCCTGCAAACCGGACACCGCCATAAGGATTTATTGTCATGCCTTTGAGATTGTTGCGGTAAGCCTGATACCGGTAAGCATGGGCTATGGGTATCAAGGGAAGTTCATCGTAAAGTAGCCGGTTTAATTCAACATAGATAGCCTTTCTGCGCATTAAATCCTGGGTTTGTAGTGCTTCTTCAACAAGCTGATCGTACTGTTTGTTGCACCAGCGCGCGCGGTTAGTACCGGATGGAATAGCGCCACAACTGAGCAGTGGGCGATAAAAATTATCCGGGTCGCCATTGTCAGCAGACCAACCTATCAATACCGAGTCATGCAGACCCTCGCGAAGATGTCGACGAAAAGTAGTCCAGTCGTAGGTTACAATATCTACCTCTATATCGACAGCAGACAGATAGCGCTGAATAAGCTCAGCCATTTTTACCGCGTTAGGGTTATAGGCTCGCTCTACAGGCATAGCCCAAACCGTCATACTAAACCCTGGTGGAATGCCTGCCTCATCCAGCAGTTGTCTGGCTAGTATTGGGTTGAACCCGGTGTCTTCAGCATCACTTTGAAAAGCCCAGCTGGCATTGGGAAGAAGTGTTTTTGCCCGGGTTGCACTGTCAAAATACACAGCTTCAAGTAAGGTGTTTTTATCAATAGCGAGGGCCAGCGCTTTTCGTACATTCGGGTTATCAAAGGGAGGGCGATTGGTATTGAAAGCCCAGAAGCCCACATTTAGCCCGGGTTTTTCAGACAGTGTCAGCTCTTCCCTGTTGACGATAATGTCCAGTTCCGTTTGTGCCGGAAAGGCGATGGCATCGCATTCGCCAGTGATCAGTTTAGCAAGACGGATAGAACTTTTCGGGGTGATATCATAAATCAGATGTTCACTATTTAATTCGGCCCCATGCCAATAGTTTTCATGTTTTTCAAATCGGATGAAGTGATCTTTGCGGTAACTGACAAATTTGAAAGGCCCTGTACCAATGGGATAGTGGTCTATGCGTTCTGGCGTTCCTCTACTGAGCAAATAGTCGGCATATTCGGCTGAAAGGATCACCGAAAAATCTGTTGCTAAATTAGCCAGAAACGAGCTGTCTTTATGCTTGAGAATAATCTCTATCCGATAACCATTGATACGTCTGACCTCGAAGATATTGTCAGCAATACCCAAGCTCTCAAAATAGGGATAACGCCCTCCTGATACAGCATGATAAGGGTGAGTGTCATCCCGCCAGCGTTCAATACTGAAGATAACATCATCGGCGTTAAATGGTCGACTGGGAGAAAAATAGGCTGTGTTGTGGAAAAGTACATTCTTTTCAAGCTGAAATGTATATACCAAACCATCTTCTGATACTTTCCAACTGCTCGCCAGACTAGGGATTATTTGCCCGGTATCAGGGTCAAAATTTAGCAAGCGATTGTACAACTGGTGCGCGGTGGCGTCAGCTGTTGTGCTGGAAGTGTCAGTTTGGGGATTGAAGTTAACCGGGTTACTTTCAGAGCAATAGATGATCCCAGACTGATAAAAAGCCTCTCTTTCTACTTTGTCACATCCCTGTAGAAACATAATGCCGGCCAGTCCCCACAGCCACCGAAGCCCTGATTGCAATGTATTACGCCTCCGCTGACTCTGCTGAAGAATCGAGTAGGTTGTACTTTTTAAGATATCCGCGAAGTTGATGATATGTCAGGCTAAGTTTTTCTGCAGTCTTTTTCTGATTAAATTGACTGTCTTCTAAAGCCTGGCGAATCATATCAATTTCATATTGCTGTGAACGCTCTTTTAAATCAATAGGGTAATCTGTAGTTTGCACTGATTTCTCTACTGTCTGAGGGATAACCGCGGTTACCTCAGACACGTTATCGGGCGCTACCGGGTCATTCTGTGGAGTTATTCTATCTTGGGTTTTAATGCGTCCTTTGGGTCTAAAGGGCGACTCAAAAGGATCCATAATGATCTCGTGTACGGGAAGATGAGGGTTGTTACATCGGTATACCGCCCGTTCAACAACGTTCTTTAATTCCCTGATATTACCCGGCCATGGATAGTCCAAAAGGGTACGGCGTGCTTTTTCAGTAAACCCGCTGAACAGTTCCATTTCCAGTTCACGAGCCATATTTATGGCAAAATGCTCTGCTAATAGAAGAATATCTTCTTTTCGTTCTCGCAATGGAGGAATGGTGATTACATCGAACGCGAGCCTGTCTAGTAGATCAGCGCGAAATTCACCACTTTCAGCAAGGGCCGGTAAATCTTCGTTGGTTGCAGCAACCAGCCTTACATCAGTTTTCAGGGTTTTAGACCCACCAACTCGTTCGAATTCGCCATACTCAATGACGCGCAGTAGCTTTTCCTGAATGAGACCTGACGTGTTTGCCAATTCATCCAGAAAGAGTGTGCCATTGTGTGCAACCTCGAAACGCCCCTCACGACGCTTTGCTGCACCGGTAAATGCGCCTGCTTCATAACCGAATAATTCACTTTCCAGCAGGTTTTCATTCAAAGCTGCACAATTGAGTTTGACGTAGTTTTGATCCCAGCGTTGTGATAGAAAGTGTAAACGCGCAGCGATGAGTTCTTTACCCGTACCACGTTCACCGATAACAAGTACAGGTTTGTTGAGTGGTGCAATTTGGGAAATTTGTTCCAGTGTCTCCAGAAAACTATTAGCCTGCCCAAGCAAATTGTCTTGTTGGCGAAATCTACTCATGTAACCCCTCAATTGTTAGTCAATTCGACTAATAATTAGTGTAGAAGAAAATGCGCGTAGTTACGAGAACTATTTGAAGAGAATAATTTGTTTTAATATCAGTTAATTATAAAATTTAGCGAAGTGGCAAGCTATTTGTATAGTTAGTAACAGAGTTAAACGCATCCATGCTGACACAGCATGTTTACTAACACGAGCTAGAGGTAAATATTATGGGAATCTTCTCGCGTTTCACCGATATAGTGAATTCAAATATTAATGCATTACTGGATAAGGCTGAAGACCCTGAAAAAATGGTTCGACTCATCATCCAGGAAATGGAAGATACACTTGTGGAAGTGCGTTCTGCTTCTGCAAAAACGATCGCCAGTAAGAAAGAGATTGTTGCGCAAATCAGCAAATATGAAAAGGATGCTGAGGATTGGGGCGCTAAAGCAGAGCTGGCTTTGAGCAAAGACCGTGATGATCTTGCCCGAGCGGCATTGCAAGAGCGCAAAAAAGCGTCAGAAGCCGCTTCAGCGTTGAGTGATGAACTCGCTGTGGTTGAGGAGCAAATAGCAAAGCTTCAGGATGAAGTTGCGCAACTGCAGGACAAACTCGCTGATGCGAAAAGTCGCCAGAAAACTATCATCATGCGCCAAAAAACAGCAAGTTCGCGACTGGAAGTCAAACGCACCCTGGATAGTGGTAAAGTGGATGCTGCCATGGGCCGCTTTGAGCAGTACGAACGGAAGATTGATGACCTGGAGTCGCAGGTTGAAGCCTATGATTTAGGCAAGAAGACCCTTAACGATGAATTTGCTGAATTGGAAGCCGGCGATAAAATCGATGAGGAACTAGCGGCATTAAAAGCTAAAATAAAACAGGGTAAAGACGCGGAATAATGCGTAATCTGGTTCAGGCTGCGCTGCTCACAGGCGGCTTGAACCCGAATTTTGTGAGCATTCTCACTGATTGTTGGAGGTAAGGGTAATGGACGAAGGAATCATCGCTTTAATATTGGCGCCATTAATACTGTTCATCATTTTCGTCGCGCCAATATGGCTAATACTGCACTATCGAAGCAAAAAGCAGGTAAGTCAGGGGCTGAGTGCTGAAGAATACGCATCACTAAAAGAGCTGGCGGACAAAGCAGAGCAAATGACGGATCGTATCAAAACACTTGAATCGATACTCGACAGCGAAGCGCCACAGTGGAGGGACAGAGCATGAGAGGACAGATGTATCGCGATACACAAAACGCTCGCATAGCCGGAGTATGTGCAGGAATCGCCAACTACTTTGGCCTTGAAAGATGGTTAGTTCGCATTCTGGCTGTCACGGCGTTCTTTCTTCTGGCTGGTCCATTCATGTTTATCGCTTATATAGCGTGCTGGTTTATTTTGGACAAGCAACCCGTTAACGGCGTGGATAAGGAAGAGCAAGCTATTTATGCTGCGGGTAGTAATCACAAAGGCAAAGGATGGAAGAACCCGGAAGTGATTGATGAAAAGTCGCATAAAGTGTCTGTGAAAACCAAAGTTTGGCAAGCAGGTGAGCCACCCAAACAAGCTTTTCACGATATTTCCAGTCGTTTCAGAGAAGCCGAATTGAGATTGAGAAAGGTAGAAAAGTACGTCACATCACGTGAGTTTCAGCTCAATAGAGAAATCAATCAACTGTAACGACTATTAGAGTGTGTTGTCCTTTGCAGCAACAACCTACTGCAAAGGTAGACACGCTCTAGATAAAACCAGCCGGGCGCTGGTTTTTTTATGCCTGAAATCAGACAGCTATATCTGTTATGTAAAAAAAATGTTACATGCTTGTCGCATGGTAAAAGCGCCCGCCACCTTTCTTCGGAGATTAAAGCCTTTAGACTTACTTATGAAGTATGACGAAGAGGCAAACATGTCAAAAATATCAAAATATCGGGCGAAGCAACCAGGGCCCGATGGTCAAATTCAGTGGACTTTACACGAGCACAATGTCTGGGCAGAACTCTATGAGAGACAGGTAAAGTTAGTACCTGAACGGGCGTGTGAACAATACTTGCAAGGTTTGTCATTACTAGATTTACCCTCTCACCGCATTCCTCAACTTTGCGAAGTTGATGCAGTGCTCGAAAAGCATACCGGGTGGAAAACAGCTGCAGTTCCAGCATTGATTGACTTCTCATCATTCTTTGAACTCCTGGCAAATAAACAATTTCCCGTTGCCACCTTCATAAGAAGTCGAGAGGAGTTTGACTATCTGCAGGAGCCGGACATTTTCCATGAAGTATTCGGTCACTGTCCATTACTTACCAATGCGTCTTTCGCCCATTTTACCCATACATATGGAAAATTAGGTCTTACAGCGAGCAAAGAAGATCGCATTTATCTGGCTCGCCTGTATTGGTTTACCGTGGAATTTGGTTTGGTGAACACCCCGGCAGGCACCCGTATTTATGGCGGTGGCATTCTTTCTTCTCCCGGTGAAACCGTTGAGTCCCTCGACAGCTCTGTGCCGGTGAGAGTACCAATGAATACGCTGGATGCGCTGAGAACGCCTTATCGCATAGATATTATGCAGCCCTTATATTACGTGCTAAGTGACTTCGATGAGCTTTTTACTATGGCAGAGTCGGATATTATGAGCTTAGTTGCCCACGCGAAAACACTGAGTCTGTTTGAACCTTTGTTTGCACTAAAGCCAGCCCATGCCGGGTAGAATTATTTATCGTTTCAATGTTATCGGTTTGTGATATGCTGTAAATATATATTTACAAGAACAACAATCAGACAGATCACAATATGCGCTTAGAAATCAGTTGCCAGGACCGACTCGGCATTACTCAGGATATTCTCGATATTCTGGTGACCCATGAAATTGACTTGCGGGGCATTGAAATTGATGAAGTGGGTAAGATTTTTCTCAACTTCCCGACGATAGAGTTTGAGGATTTCCGCCACTTAATGCCCAAAATACGTCGTATTGCTGGTATTGAAGACGTGAAAACAACGGCCTTTATGCCAGGAGAGAGGGAGAGAAACCAGCTTTCTGCCATTTTGCGTACCCTGCCTGATCCGGTATTTTCCATTGACGATCGCTGCAGAATTCTAATGTGTAATGAAGCCGTTGTAAGTGGACTTGAAATGCCATTTCATCAGTTGGAAGGACTTGAAATAGCCGACTTTGTAAAGGGGTTTAATTTTTCCCGTTGGATGGGGGACCCCGATAATCAAGCGGCTTCGACAAAGGTGAAATTTATTCAGCAGGATTATCTTGCGGACATTTTGCCTGTTGTTGTGCCCGACGGTGACAACAAATCGATTTTTGCCGGTGGCGTCGTGATTTTAAAATCTGAAATTCGTCTCGGGCAGCAGTTTTCCGCTTTTCACCAAGCTGATTCCGATTGCTTTGATCATTTCATTACCGAATCTCCCGGTATGTGTAAAGTCGTAAAAGAAGCAAAGCAAATTGCCGATCTCGATGCGCCAGTACTCATTTTTGGTGAAACGGGAACGGGTAAAGAAATGATTGCAAAAGCCTGTCATCAAGCCAGTCGTCGTGGTGAACGAGAGTTTCTCGTGCTCAACTGTGCATCTTTGCCAGACAGCGTCGCAGAGACCGAACTTTTCGGTTATGCCGCTGGCGCTTTCAATCAACCAGAAGGGAAGGCCGGATTACTGGAGCTTGCTGCGGGTGGCACGATTTTGCTGGATGAAATTGCCGATATGTCTTCTCAGCTTCAAGCTAAATTACTACGGGTGCTGGAGCACAACGAGTTCAGGCGGGTGGGCGACACAAAACCCGTTGCGGTGGATGTACGGTTTATCTGTACAACGTGCAGAGATTTAGGCCAATTAGTGGAAGAGGGAGCTTTCCGCAAGGACCTTTACTACCGGCTTAATGTACTTAATTTAGTCTTGCCATCACTGAAAGAGCGTCGCAAGGATATTTTACCGTTAGCTGAAGCGTTTATTGCACAACACAGTGGAAAATTAGGTCGCCGACCAGCTAAGCTCAGTAAGTCTTGCGTTGAATTTTTGCAACAATACCCCTGGCCGGGGAATGTCCGGCAGCTACAAAATGCGCTTTTCAGAGCATTATCCTTACTCCATGGCAACGAGATTTCCAAAGAGGATATACAACTGCCCAGTTGTGCCCCCAGTGTTACCTACATCGATGAGAACTTTGACGGAACACTGGATGAAGAAGTTAAAAAATTCGAACGGGACTTATTGAAACGTTTGTATCCATCGTATCCGAGCACAAGGCAGTTAGCGAAGAAACTAGGTTTGAGTCATACTGCCATTGCTAACAAGCTACGGGAATATGGCATCAACAAGGGAACTGTAAAGCTATAATTACGCACTGTACGTTTCACTTTACAAAAGTTCTCTTGTCCGAGACGGCCACACTCTTTGGTGGCCTCGACCAAAAAATACACTTATCGCCAGTAATCTTCCGGTTTATCAACAAAAATTACTTCACGATTGGTAAAACTCTTCTCTGGAATACACACCATTCAATCTTTGTTCACAAATCGTTACGCATTTTTTAGCTCTGACGAAAGAACTTAAAGACAGCTACTCTCTTCCTCTTTTTCTCCTTTTGATGTTTATTTTAGAAATAATTTGTTTACAAAGGGATAAAGAAATGACTGATCCGGATTATGGGTACAATCCTCTCGGGTGTGATGGCTTTGAGTTTGTCGAATATACCGCTGCAGATGAAAAGGGCATTGGTGACCTAAAAGCACTCTTTGTGTCTCTCGGTTTTGCTGAAATTGCTCGCCATCGTTCAAAGCAGGTCTGGCTATATCGACAGGGAGATATCAACTTCATCATTAATGCTGAGCCGGCATCACAAGCTGAAGAGTTTGCCAGATTACGTGGCCCAAGCGTGTGCGGTATGGCGTTTCGGGTAAAAGATGCAGGGGTTGCCCTTAGTCATGCAATGGCCAATGGCGCCAGTCAATTCAAAGGCAATTTGGGCCCCATGGAACTTAATATCCCTGCGGTTTACGGTATTGGAGAAAGTACTCTCTACTTTGTTGACCGTTATGGAGACGACAGTATTTACGATGTAGATTTTACTTTTTACCCTGACTGGCAGGCGCGAATGGAACATGCCAACGCTGGTTTATGCGTGGTAGACCACCTTACTCACAACGTGCGCCGCGGAAACATGTCTACGTGGGCTAACTTTTACGAGAATATTGGTAATTTCCGAGAAATTCGCTATTTCGATATAGAAGGCAAGCTCACTGGCCTGGTGAGTAAAGCCATGACTTCTCCCTGTGGCAAAATTCGCATTCCGATAAATGAATCTTCAGATGATAAATCTCAGATAGAAGAATTTATCCGCGAGTACAATGGTGAAGGTATTCAGCATATTGCCCTGTCTACAAATGATATTTACAAAACAGTGGCAGACTTGACTGCACGAGGTTTGCGTTTCATGGATACCCCAGATACGTACTACGAAGCTGTTGATAACAGGGTGAGTGGACATGGCGAGGATCTAAATCGCCTGAAGGCCCTCAAGATCCTTATTGACGGCGCACCGATGAAAGATGGTATTTTATTGCAAATATTTACTGATACGGTGATTGGCCCCGTGTTTTTCGAAATTATCCAACGCAAGGGCAACGAGGGCTTTGGCGAGGGGAATTTCAAAGCACTGTTCGAGTCCATAGAGCTCGATCAAATTCGTCGTGGTGTTATTGAAGAAGATCACAATGCGTAACTGGATCCGTTTCCCGGCGGCCCAGGGAACACATTCTAAACAAGCTCATGCCGACTTTCCGCCTGAAGGTATTTACGAACGGGAAATTGGTCGCAGTGGTTTTTTTGGGCCAGCCACGCACCTGCATCACAAACATCCGCCAACCAGTTGGATAGACTGGGAAGGTGAACTACGCCCCAGAGCATTTGACCTCAACCAGCTGGGTGATACCTGTACTACCAACCCTTTTCACGCACCAGTAATATTGAAAAATGCCCATTGCCAGTATCGGCTATGGCAATGTGGCGAACCTATGAAAACCCTCGCCCGCAATGCTGACGGTGACGACTTACTTTTTATTCACGATGGTGAGGGTGAGCTGTTTTGCGATTATGGTCAAATGTCAGTGAAGAAAGGTGACTACGTCTTATTGCCCCGTGCAACAATGTGGCGATTGGTACCGGCCACTTCAATGACAATATTAATGATTGAGGCAACCAATGAGGCGTATCAGTTACCTGATAAAGGCATGCTAGGGGGGCAGGCTATTTTTGATCCGGCTGTTCTACAAACGCCTGAAATTAACGATTCTTTCCTCGCTCAGCAAGACGAAGAGAAATGGCAGGTTGTGATTAAGCGCCACAACAGATTATCCGTGGTCACTTACCCCTTTAATCCGCTGGATGCCATCGGCTGGCATGGCGAAGTTTGTGTGGTCAAACTCAACTGGCGGGATATTCGACCGCTAATGAGTCATCGCTACCACTTACCTCCATCAGCGCACACCACCTTCGTGGCACCAAGATTTGTTATCTGTACCTTTGTTCCCAGGCCAATTGAGAGTGATCCTGGCGCTTTGAAAGTGCCTTTTTATCACAATAACGACGACTATGACGAAGTACTGTTTTATCACGAAGGTGATTTCTTTAGTCGTGACAATATTGAACGAGGCATGGTCACCTTTCATCCAGCGGGGTTTACCCACGGCCCCCATCCTAAGGCATTGAAAGCTGGCATGTCGCACCAGAAAACATTTACCGATGAGGTCGCTGTCATGCTAGACACGAGAGATGCGTTGGAAGTGACCGAAGCGGCGGGTTCGGTAGAAAACACCGGTTATGTTTACAGTTGGCGTACCACTGACGAGGAGCCTGAAAAATGAAGTTTGCGACTTATAAAAACGGCAGCAGGGACGGCTTGCTCATGTTGGTATCCCGTGATTTAGGACGCGCCATAGCGGTGACAGATATTGCACCCACTTTGCAGTATGCGCTTGATCACTGGCAAACCGTTTGTGAACCGTTGAAGCACCGGTATGAATTGCTCAACGATGGCATGCTTAAGGCTGATCAGTTTAACCAAACCCGTTGTGAATCCCCTTTACCACGTGCTTATCAATGGGCGGACGGGAGCGCTTACGTAAATCATGTTGAGCTTGTACGCCGGGCGAGGGGAGCAGAAATGCCGGACAGCTTTTGGTCTGACCCATTGATGTATCAGGGGGGATCTGATGACTTCATCGGGCCTCGTGATGACATAATCTTGCCAACTGAAGAGTGGGGAATAGATTTTGAAGGTGAAGTTGCCGTGGTGACTGATGATGTGCCAATGGGATGCAATGAAGATACAGCAGCGCAACGAATTCGCCTTGTTATGCTAGTGAACGATGTTTCATTGCGCGGGCTTATTCCTGCTGAACTGGCCAAGGGCTTTGGCTTTTTTCAGGCAAAACCAGCCAGTAGTTTTGCACCAGTAGCGGTCACGCCTGATGAGTTGGGAGCCGCCTGGTCCGATTGCAAAGTGAATTTACCGCTCCACTCTACATACAACGGCGAGCTGTTTGGAAAGCCTCATGCCGGCACTGACATGACGTTTAATTTTGCTCAGTTAATATCTCATGCAGCCCGCTCTCGTAATTTGGGCGCGGGAGCTATCATTGGTTCGGGCACGGTCTCAAATAAACAGGGTACTGATTTCGGCTCAGAGGTAAAAAATGGCGGTGTGGGCTATTCATGTATCGCTGAAATTCGTATGATCGAGACAATTCGGGATGGCAAGCCTTGTACTCCATTTATGCAATTCGGAGATAAAATTCGGATGGAAATGTTTGACGATCAGGGGCATAGTATTTTCGGTGCCATCGATCAACAGGTGAAGCCATTAAACTGACAACAAGAGGAGACGCGTATGCGTTTAAAATTATATGGTTACTGGCGTTCTTCAGCCACCTACCGTGTGCGGATCGCTATGAACCTCAAAGCGCTTAGTTATGATTACGTGCCAGTTCATCTTGTCAAGGAAGGCGGAGAACAAACACATGAAACGTTTCAGCGCCTTAACCCGGCGCAACTCGTTCCGGCATTGGTAGATGATGACGAAGATTTTGTGTTGAATCAATCGCTGAGTATTATTGAATACCTGGATGAGAAGTATCCCGAACCCTACCGACTTTTGCCTCAACACAGTCTTGAGCGGGCGAGGGTGAGAGGGTTAGCCCACGATATTGCTATGGAAATGCAACCCTTGGGAAATTTACGTGTACTTAATGAGTTACGGGAAACGTTCGGTGCTGACGACGAAATGATCGCGAATTGGGTGTGCAAGTGGTCTGAGAAAGGCTTCCAGGCAATTGAGCGCCGTTTGCAAACCCAGGCGGGCAAGTTTTGTTTTGATTTTGACGTGACACTGGCCGACGTGTGTTTGGTGCCCCAGGTGTATATAGCAAAGCGCTTTGGACTGGATATGTCAGCGTACCCGTTGGTAATGCGCATTTACGAACATTGCCAGGAGATCCCTGCATTTTTCGATGCTCGCCCGGAAAATCAACCTGATTGCCCGGAATAACAGAAGGTAATAAATAACTGGCTCTGGTTTTAGAAAAAAGACAGAGCCGGTGGAAAAGCCAAACACAATTTACTGACTTTTAATGGGCAGTTCCGTAGTGTTTTTTACTTGCTTAAGTGCAAAGGTCGAACTCAAGTGGTCGACTAAAGGAAGATGAGTTAACTTGGTTTTAAGAAGGTACTCATATTCTTCGATACTCTCTACTACCACTTTTAACAGATAGTCTTTCTCTCCACTTGTGGTGTGGCACTCGACAATTTCATTAATAGATTGTACGGCATTCTCGAAATCGGTAAGCGAATCGCCATCGTGGTTTTTAAGAGTAACAAATATAAAGACTGAAACACCAAGGTTGAGCTTTTTACTGTTGAGAAGGGTCACTTTGCGTAAAATAATACCCTCAGATTCCATTCGTTTTACCCGGCGCCAGCATGGCGTATGCGATAATCCAACCTTCTGGCTCAGGTCAGCCATTGACACGGTGGCATCCTGTTGCAGAACCCTAAGGATCTCGCGATCAAATTTATCTAGTTTCATTTCTGAACGTCTCGTTAGGTGTATGATAATTATTATAAGGCTACTATAATACTAGGATATACATCCTAGTCTATAGTACTTGCGATCAACGTCATTGCGACTTGTAAATTTCACTGGTCAACATTGCAAAATATGTCCTCTTTCATGTCAGATAATATAGCGTAAATTTGGTCAAATTGAAGAAGAGTCCATGTCAGTATTTGAACATCCTGAGTTTGATGGCCACGAACACGTGGCTTACTATCACGACAAACCCACCGGCCTGAAGGCCATTATTGCTGTGCACAATACCAACCTTGGGCCTGCATTAGGTGGTTGTCGTATGTGGCCATACATAAATAGTCACGAAGCGTTGACGGATGTGCTGAGATTGTCAAAAGGGATGACATATAAATCTGCCATGGCCAATTTAAAACTCGGTGGCGGAAAATCCGTCATTATAGGCGATCCGCGTAAACATAAGTCCGATGACTTTATGCAAGCCATGGGGCGTTTTGTCGATTCGTTTGCCGGTACTTATTACACAGCGGAAGATTCAGGCATTGCTGTGGATGATCTTCGTTCTATGGCAAAGCAATCTCAATACATTGCCGGTGTAAATGCGCAATATCACTACAACAACGAGTTGCCTGACGGAAACCCGGCTCCGTCTACCGCTTATGGTGTTTTCGTAGGCCTTAAAGCGTCAGTGGAATACGCACTCAAGACAGACCTAAAAGGCGTGCGCGTTGCTATTCAGGGAGTCGGACATGTGGGCTACAGACTAGCAAAGCATTTACACGAAAACGGCGCGGAGTTATTCGTTACTGATATTTACCCTGAAGGGGTGAACAGAGCCGTGACCGAGTTTGGCGCGACGGCAGTTCCTCCTGAAGCTATTTATTCTTTAAGCGTTGATGTTATTGCACCCTGTGCGCTTGGTGCGTCAATCAATGATGAAACCATTGGTCAGATTAAGGCAAAAGTTATTGCCGGTGCAGCGAATAACCAACTGGCGAGGGAGGATATGGGGGAAGCGCTTCGCAAGCGAGGCATATTGTATGCACCCGATTATGTGATTAATGCAGGGGGCGTCATTGATATTTATCACCAGAAAATGACATCGTCAAATGCTGAATTGCGCACCCATATCGAGCAAATAGGTTCAACGTTAGGGGAGATCTATTCAAGGGCTGATGATGAGTGTAGTGCTACGAATCGCGTTGCCAATGTCATTGCGGAAGAACGATTTCAAAACAAGGGTTGAAACTTAGTCTTCAAATCGTCATAATGCGCCCCGCTTTCGTTCCTGCTTCCAGAGCAAACGCAAGCGCACTGCAAAGTTCAATGGTGGGCCCTGGTCCTCTCGCAATGATACTCTGTGAACTCGGTCAGGCCCGGAAGGGAGCAGCCGCAGCAGACGACTCATGTGCCGGGATGTGGCTGGGGCCTGCCACCCAATCCTCAGGCTTGTTTTTTATCTCCGCCTTGATCTAAATAACGTATCGCTTTATCCACTGCGTGTTCAACGTTCATTTCCATTTGTTGACGTTCGCTTTGCGGCAGATAAAACGCCATATCAACTTCATAGCGAATGTAGCGAGGCGGTACCTGGTTGAGTGCCAGACAGCACAAATCAGCCAGATAGTCTGGCGACTTATTTTCTACCAATCCTAATTTTTCAATACGTTCCAGAACGAGGTGCTCATAATAGTTATGAATATCGTCGTCTAACTTCATTATATTTCCTTTTTTACTGGCTTGATTATTGTTTCTAGTTTTTTCGTGACAGCTGCAACCCAAATGAGAGCACTTTCTCTGTTATAGCGTGTTTGCTGTAGAAGTCGAGCTTCTGGTGTTAATATTTTGTGTAATTCTGTATTCACTGGACCAAACATGAAAAAAAATATTGCACCGGTTTATTATGGCGATTATCTGCAACTGGATAAAATTCTTAGTGCACAAACCTTACAAAGTGAAAAATACGGAGAAGCTGCACACGATGAGACACTTTTTATCGTTGTTCATCAGGTTTACGAATTGTGGTTCAGGCAGTTACTACACGAACTCAGTTCAGTCATAGATATTTTCTCAACTGATCCTGTCAAAGACGAACAACTTATTACAGTGGTTCATCGTTTACAGCGAATGACACAAATTCAAGAGCTCATGAATAACCAAATATCGGTCATGGAGACCATGACGCCGCAGGATTTTCTGGCATTCAGAGACTATCTGGTTCCCGCTTCCGGTTTTCAAAGTATTCAATTTAAAAGGCTCGAAATATCTTTGGGATTGAAGCGCGAGTTTCGCATAGATTTCGATAAACAGAGTTTTTACAAACGCTTAAATGATGACGACCGCGCTTACCTGGAAGCCTTAGAGCAAAAGCAGAGCTTATTCGAGTTGGTGGACAAGTGGCTTTCCCGGCTGCCGTTATTAAAAAAAGACGAATTTGTATTCTGGGAACATTATCAGCGTAACGCTGAGAAACTCCTGCAAGCAGAAAGGAGTATTATTGAGAATAATATGTCTCTTACCGAAGGTGACCGCAGAGCAGAGTTGAGGGAATGGCAGAGCAATAGGGATAATTTCCGCGCACTCTTTAACAAAACTGACTACGAGACAATGAGAAGTGAAGGCAAATTCAGGCTCTCTCACGACGGTATCCTAGCTGCGCTTTTCATTAAACAATACGCAGAAGAACCTATTTTTAATCTGCCTTTTCAAATTATTACATCTTTAATCGACATTGACGAAAAGCTTACCCTCTGGCGTTATCGGCATGCCATGATGGTACAGCGCATGCTGGGTACCAAAATCGGTACCGGTGGTTCGTCAGGCCACCACTACTTAAAGAAAACAACGGAGTCCAACAGGATATTCCTGGACTTCTATAATATGGCCAGCTTTCTTCTCCCCAAACAAAACTTACCGCCCTTGCCAGAGGCCATCAAAAAATATTGTGGGTTTTACATTAGTCACGGAAATTCAAATACGACAAATTCTTAACTAACCGTTAATTACGAGGGATGCAGGAGTGGATTTTTCCATAATTGGACGAATTCTGTCATAAAAAGCGGGATCTTTTGAGATAGATGTTTCGTCTGTTGCCTTATTTTGGTCTTGTGTTTTCCATATCGGCGCTTTTTTGACTGATTTGGAAGACTGATTTCCTAATAATGTAAAAATTAAAAAAAATATTGAACTTTTAGAACTCACCATCGCAAAGGCAGTTGACCGTATTATCACTCTGTGGTTATTATCAATCACGAGGTGTTATGCCTTTTAATAATAAGTCGGTTTAAAACGATTTAAATAACACACACTATTCAATTAGTGGTCCAGGGAGACAATACATGTTTGAAAATTCAAGACTGGCTAAGTCAGTTAAGCTAGCTTGTGCCTTCGGCGCGGCTACAGCGGCACTGACCACTCCTTTCTCCGTACTCGCACAAGAAGATGACTCTGCTGAAAAAGTAGAGAAAATCGAAATTACAGGTTCTCGCATTAAGCGAACTGACATCGAAACATCCAGCCCGGTTCTGGCTATCGATGCCGAAGTTATCCGTTCAACGGGTTTCACCCGTATCGAAGATGTGATGAACACTCTGCCTCAAATCGAAGCAGCGCAAACTTCATTCCAAGCTAACGGTGCAACCGGTACAGCGCAAATCGACCTTCGTGGTCTTGGTGTAAACCGTACATTGGTGTTGGTAAACGGTCGTCGTTTACAGCCAGGTGGTGTATACAGCCAAGCGGCAGACGTTAACCAAATCCCAACTGCGCTAATCAAGCGCGTTGACGTGTTAACCGGTGGTGCGTCTACCGCATACGGTGCAGACGCAGTTGCTGGTGTTGTTAACTTCGTAATGGATAACGACTTCACTGGCTTGGAAATTCAAGCAGGTGCGGCTGGTTATCAGCACAACAATGACAACGAATACATCCAGGGCTTAATGGATGAGCGTGGTTATGATTACCCAGATGGCAGCAATGGTATTGGCGGTAAAGACTACAACCTGAGCATCACTGCTGGTGGTGATTTTGACGGTGGTAAAGGTCACGCTACGGTTTATGCTGTATGGCGTCGTAATGATGAAATGCTGCAAGGTGAGCGCGATTACAGCTCATGTGCACTGAATACGTCTGCTACTGCTTGTGGTGGTTCATCTACTGCAGTTCTGCCAAACACGTTCTTCTATCCACTGTACGACGGTAACGGTGACGGTATCCTGTCTCGTGCAGACGATGTTATCGACTACGGTCAGGAAGAATGGTTAACATTGAACCCAGACGGTACGTTCTCTTCGTATGACGGTTCAAATACCTATAACTATGCACCAGTAAACCACTTCATGCGTCCAAACGAGCGCTTCTCAATCGGCGCGTTTGCTGAGTATGAAGTTAACGATAATGCACGTGTTTATTTAGAAACGTCTTACATGCACAACCGTACCGCAGGTCAGATTGCTGAATCTGGTACTTTCTACGGTGCTGAATACTGGTTAGACGCTTCTGGCGATAACGCATTGAGCGCTGCTCAATTAGCACAACTCGCTACAATCTACCCAAGTGTTGATCCTAGCGACGACAACAACGGTGCTTTGCTTGGTTATGCTGCTTACATCGGTAAACGTAACGTTGAAGGTGGTCCTCGTGCGGATAACCTTGAAAACAATTCTTTCCGTATTGTAACTGGTGTTGATGGTTACCTGAACGATACATGGAGCTATGATATCAGCTACATGTACGCGTCGACTTCATCATCATCTGCGTATGTTAATGACTTGAACTTGCCACTAATTGCACCTCGCGTAGGTGATATCGATGCAGAAGACTGTTCAGGTGATTGTTTAGCGTATGATGTATTTACACCAGGCGGTGTTACTGCTGAGATGGCTGCACAATTATCCGGTACAGCGGTACTGACTGGTCTTACATCTTTGCAGGTTTTCCAGGGTTATGTTTCTGGTGAGCTTGACTTCGCGTTGCCTTCAGCTGAAACACCAGTAGCAGTATCTGTTGGTTTCGAACGCCGTGAAACTGATTTCGAACGTTTAGCTGATACAGTTTACCAGGAAGGTACACTTGTTGGTCAGGGTGGTCCTACTGAGAGCCTGGTAGGTAGCTTCGATGTTAACGAAATATTTGCTGAAGCCAGCGTTCCAGTATTAGAAGGCGTGAAAGGCGTAGATATGCTTAGCCTAGACCTTGGTGTTCGTTTCTCTGACTACAGCACTTCTGGTCGCGCTAATGCTTACAAGTTTGGCGTTAACTGGGAAATTACAGAAAACTACATGGTTCGTGCCAGTTACAACCGCGCGATTCGTGCGCCAAACGTTGCTGAATTGTTTGCTGCTCAAAGCGTTGGTTTGTGGCAAGGTACCGAGCCTTGTGCTGGCGATACTCCAACGTTGACTGAAGCACAGTGTGCGCTAACGGGTGTTACATCTGATCAATACGGTAACATCGGTGCAAACCCTGCCGACCAGTACAACCAGTTCTCTGGTGGTAACCCGAATCTTGATCCAGAGCAAGCAGATACTTATACCTTAGGTTTGGTTGCATCTCCGTTTGAAGGCTTTAACTTCTCACTTGACTACTGGATGGTAGACATGGAAGAAGTAATCGGTACAGTTGGTGCAGAGCGTATCCTTAACGTATGTGGTACTACAGGTCAGTTCTGTGACAACATCGTACGTAGCCCATCTGGTTCATTGTGGTTAAGCCAGGACGCTTATGTTATCAACTTGTCTGATAACATCGGTGGTCGTACATGGCGTGGTCTTGATATCGACGCCAACTACTCTTTGGATATCGGCGAAGGTACTTTGGGTCTGAAGGCTATCGGTTCTGTAAGTCTTGAGAAAACCTATAAGCCATTACTGTCTGACTCTTCACTTGATTATGACTGTACTGGTAAGGTATCTACAGACTGTTTCGCACAACCTGATTGGCGTCATACTGTGTCTGCTAACTACAGAATGGGCGATTGGAACTTCATCGGTCGCTGGAGATACTACGGTTCAGTTGACATCGTAGCGCAAGGTGAAAATGGTGAAGAGAAAACAGGTGAGATTTCTTCTTACTCGTTCTTCGACCTTACCGGTAGCTACGTAGTTAACGAGCACGTACAAGTATCTTTAGGTGTTAACAACGTTCTTGATAAAGAGCCACCAATGGTAGGCAGCTCTTTGGCTACGAACGCTAACACTGTAGCAGGCTTCTACGATACATTAGGTCGTTACATCTTTACTAACGTTACTGTTAGTTTCTAATCTGATTTTATCAGAGAAAAAAACCGGCGCTTGCGCCGGTTTTTTGTTATCTATAGGGAGCAAAATCTAAAAAGGGTGTCCGCTTTGTTACAACAAGAACTTCAGCAAGCTGCAAGGTATTTTTCAAGCCAACAATTTTATCAGGTTATTACCCTCTGTCAGCGTATTGTTAAAGCATCTCCCCAGCGAGCAGAGGCTTATCAGATGCTTGTACAAAGCTATATTCGAACAAACCAAGTGGAAGCTGCAGAAGCAGCCCTTAACCAAGCTGAACGCGTATTTCCTTCTGCAATATGGTTACCTCAGTTAAAAGCTATGTTGTTTCAGTTCAAAGGTGAATATGAATCCGAACTTGTTCAGCTTGATCTTCTGTTGTCGGCACAGCCCAATAATGTCGCCTTGTTAAACCGATACATTCGGCTGGCTGTTCAGTTGTCTGACTGGGAAGGTGCCGAGAAAAGACTGTGCCATTACCAGAACTGCACATCAAATAAAGACATCAATCTGCGTAAACTCAAAGTTCACTATTATAGGCAGCGTGGTTGGCTGGATAAAGCCGTAGAAGAGAGTGAACAACTGACAGTACTGGCGCCCACTGACATTTCTGTTATTCACGAGTATGCGGTACTTCTGCGCCTGAGTGGAAAGCCAAACCAGGCTATACCCTTATTGGAAAATATCCTCTCTAACACCGAGCATTTTGCGGTGCATCAGAACCTTGCTAACGCATATTCTGATGTAGGGGCACTTAATGAAGCGGTAGTCCATTATAAAAGCGCTATTGCTCTGAACCCGGACTACGTTGATGCTTATGTAAATCTGAGTCTTATCTTATGGGAAATGGGCGACAAAGAGGGATATTTGGCACACTTTGAAAAACCTGGCGTATTCAATTCACCTGCTATGAGATTTGCCTATATCAATGTTCTGCTAAATGCGAAAGCTTATAGCAAGGCTATTTGTTGCTTAGATGAAGCTCCTGAACTTAAAAAACAAATTGCTGGGCAGATACTGTATGCCAAGGCACTTCGGGGAAGAGGCGAATTCACATCGTCTTATAAAGTTTTGCATGAATTAGCAAAGCAGGACCAATCAAATGAAGTACTGTTGGAGCTGTGTACTTCTGCCATCGAGGTAAATGAACACCGCGTCGCGCAACAAGCTACTGAAGCGGTGCTCAGCCGAGAGCCAAATAACCAACTTGCAAAAGCCTACTGGCATGCAGCGAGAAAGGCTGAAGGGCGCGAAGGCTATTCAATTGCGAACTATGTGGATAAATACGACGTCTTCCCACAAATGGATTCTCTAAAAAAAGCGGCCTATTTATCCGCATTGACTGACTATCTAACGTCACTGCACAGTGCCATCGAACAGCCAATTAACCAAACCCTGGAAAAGGGTACGCAGACCAGAGGCCATCTCTTTTCTTCCGAAAACCCGTTAATTCAAACCTTGAAGGAAGCTATCGATAAGGTCGTTTTACAGTTTATTGACGCTCAGCGGCTCGACCGGAAACGATTAACAGACAGTTCTGGAAAGCCACATTATAAAGGTTCGTGGTCGGTCAGGTTGTCGGGCAATGGTTACCACCACAACCACATACATTCACATGGAAGAATATCTGGTGTGGTATATCTTGCGCTACCCAAAGCTATCACAAACGCAGACAAGCAGGAAGGGTGGTTAGCATTGGGCCAACCATATCGCTATCAGCAAGAAAACACGTTACCCGACGTCACTATAGAGCCGAGTTTATTACACTGCGTTTTATTCCAGTCCTTTGTTTGGCACGGCACCACGCCTTTTCATGAAGATTCACACCGCATTACCGTCGCATTCGATGTGGGAGAATATGGAGAACAATAAAGCAGAAGGTAAATTACCACGACAAGGTGTGCAAATTTTGCGACACAATGTTGAAGGGATAAAAGTGGGAAAACATGGTTTTTGATACAAATTTGTAGCAAAAGTGATATAAACCCAAAACTCTTTCTAACATGTAATTTTCATTGTCGCCGCAGAGTATGATATTTATCGATTGGCATTTGATAAAAAATCATCCCGCAAAAAAAATGTGTACAGCAATCTATCTCAATTTGTGTTCATCTGGTCGCCTTTTTACGTCGAATAAAGGGGTTTTAAGGCGAATTGCATGGTACGACCACATGACAATCGGTTATTGCTTAATCATTTCAAAAAAAAGTATGGGGGTGTTAAGACTGTGTTACTTGACTCATTCCATGAATCCGTGTGAGTATTAGCAATTCGTAGTGTTGGCGTTTTAGCGACAAACACTACCTTCCTTTAAAAACATTGATAAAAGTTTTTACGCCCCTGGCAGTGACAATTGTGTTACGTGCGAGGATTCAAATAAGAAATTTGGTTGGGAACTATGTCCAAGATGAGCAAGAGAACTCTTATTGCTTCTACTGTGATCGGTGCATTCGCACTTACAGGTAGTGCAGCTGTCTCTGCAGTGGAGCTATCCGATCTTCAGAAAGAAGATGCGAAGATTCAGGCTGCTGCAGCGAAATCTCAAGAAAAAATCAACACGCTGTTCGAACAGTCTCAAGAACTACTTGTTGAATACCGTCAGGTTGTGGATCAAACAGAAAATCTGAAAATCTACAACGACTACATCGCTAGCCTGGTTGCTGACCAGCAACGTGGTATCGATTCTTTGCAACGTCAAATTGACAGCATCGAAGCAACTAAGCAGGGCATTGTTCCTCTTATGTTCCGCATGATCGATAGCCTTGAAAAATTCATTGAGCTGGATTCTCCAATTCACCTTGATGAGCGTCGTGAGCGCGTGCAGCGTCTTCGCGATTTGATGGCCAACTCTAACGTTACGGTTTCTGAGCAATTCCGTCAGGTAATCGAAGCGTATCTGGTTGAAGTTGAGTACGGTACGAAGATGTCTTCCTACCAGGGTACCATTGATGTTGACGGTGCTGAACAGACTGTTGATTTCTTCAACTTAGGCCGTACTGCGTTGCTGGCTCTGTCTCTGGACCAAACTCACGCTTGGGTGTGGAACAACGAAGCCCGCTCATGGGAAAAACTGGGTGACGAATACCTGGCCTCTACTGTGACTGCGGTGAAGATGGCGCAGGGTACTATTCCACCAGATCTTCTTAAGTTACCAATTAAAGCAGCGGAGTAAGCTTAATGAAACTAGTATTCAAATCTCTTGTAGCCGCTGCAACAATGGCAGTGGTAGCTTCTGGTGCACAGGCACAAGAAGCAGTGAGTCTGCAGGACCTGCTGGAGCAGGTTAAACAGAACCGTGTTTCTGAAGCACGAATCAACAAACAGCGTGAAGCTGAATTCCAGTCTGCCCGTGCTGATAAGCAAGCTTTATTGAGAAAAGCCCAAGCCGAACTTAAAGCAGAACAAAATCGCGGTGACCGTTTATCACAGCAATTCTCTGATAACGAAACCACGTTGAATGAAAAAGCAGCAGAGCTTGATCAAGCAACGGGTACACTGGGTGAGATGTTCGGTGTAGTTCGTCAGGCTTCTTCTGAAGCGTTCGGTCGTATCTCTACTTCTATTGTAAGTGCACAATACCCTGGTCGTGACGACTTCCTGGCTGAAATGTCTGAAGAGTCAAGAGGCTTGCCTAACATTAACGAGCTGGAAGACTTGTGGTTTGCACTGCAAACTGAAATGACTCAGGGCGGCGAAGTTGTTCGTTTTACTACTGAGGTAGTTAATTTGGATGGCGGTTCTTCTGAACAGGAAGTTATTCGTGTTGGTTCATTCAACCTGATCAGTGAAGAAGGTTACCTGGCTTACGACGATATGAACGATGTTGTTCAGCCTCTCGGTCGTCAACCTGACGGTTTCCTGGTTAGCTCTGCACAAGAGCTGGTTGATGCGAACTCTGGTATGGTTGGTTTTTATGCTGACCCTTCTCAAGGCGCAATTCTTGGTCTGTTGAAACAGAAAGCGACAATGGCTGAGCGTTATCATGCAGGTGGTGTAGTAGGTTACGTTATCACTGGTATGCTTATCATCGGCCTGTTGATTGGTTTGTTCAAACTGATTCAATTGTTCCTGGTTGGAACCAAAATCAAATCCCAACAGAAAAACCCTGGCAATCCTTCTGCCAGCAACCCTCTGGGCCGCATTTTGATGGTTTACAAGGACAATAAAGGTGCTGACGCTGAAAGCCTTGAGCTGAAACTTGATGAAGCAATTCTGAAAGAGTTGCCAACTATTGAGAGCGGTATCAATGTAATCAAAATCTTCGCTGCAATTGCCCCTCTGCTGGGTCTGCTAGGTACAGTTATCGGTATGATTGAAACGTTCCAGACAATCACACTGTTTGGTACAGGCGATCCGAAAATGATGGCTGGTAGTATTTCAATGGCGTTGGTAACAACTGCTCAGGGTATCATCGCGGCTCTGCCTCTGATCCTTACTCACAGCATCGTTGCATCGCGCAGCAAGTCTATCGTACATGTTCTTGATGAGCAGACTGCGGGTATAATCGCAGCTCACTCTGAGGCGGAGAAAGCGTAATATGTTATACCTGATTGGATTATTCGAATCTGTCAGGGACTTTATCGCTACCGGCGGTGACGTTTTATACTTCGTTGCTGCCGCGCTCTTTCTCATGTGGGTACTTATGATTGAGCGCTACTGGTATATGACTGCAGTATTTCCAAAAGTGAAGAAAGATATTATCGCTAAATGGGATGCTCGAAGTGATACTACCTCTTGGTATGCGCATAGAATCCGTGACGCATGGATTTCTCAGGCGTCAGATGATCTGAACGCCAGGATGCTAATCATTCGCACGTTAGTGGCAATTTGTCCCCTAATTGGTCTGCTTGGTACAGTTACCGGTATGATCTCGGTTTTCGAAACAATGGCAACGCAAGGTACCAGTAACGCCCGTTTGATGGCATCTGGTATTTCAATGGCAACAATCCCGACTATGGCGGGTATGGTTGCGGCACTGTCCGGACTATTTATTAGTTCACGTCTCGAAGCTAAAGCGAAGATTGCGAGAGAAGGCTTAGTTGATAGCCTTCCACATCACTAGAGAGAACGATTATGGCTCGAAAAGATAGAACAGAAGAGGAAGAAGCTGCGATCGACATGACGCCCATGTTGGACATCGTGTTTATCATGCTTATCTTCTTCATTGTTACTACTGTTTTCGTTAAAGAAGCAGGCATAGAAGTAAATAAGCCTGAGGCGAGCCAGGCGTTTCTTCACAAAAATGCCAACATTTTCATCGCTGTAACAGAAGATGGAAGTGTTTGGATGAATAAAAGTGAAGTCGCTGTGGACTCGGTCAGAGCTACTTTGGAACGATTGCTTACCGAACAGCCAACGGATTATGTATTTATCCAGGCTGATGTCAAAGCCAAACATGGTATCGTAGTGAAAGTTATGGACCAGGTTAAAGCTGCAGGCATCGATCGTGTATCGGTAGCGGCGAGGGGTTAAGATGGTAAGGATAATCGTTTCTATTTTATTAGGTGCAGTAGTTGCTTTTGGTCTGTTTATTATTATGGCTAAGCTCATTGAGAACTCAGGCCGACCAGCAGATGAAGTATCACCAGCACCAATTATTGATATTGTGATGCGCCCGCCGGAAGACGAAACGCAAACGCGTAATCGTAAGCCGCCTCCGCCTCCGCCACCACCTCAGCAGCCGCCTAAGGTTCAACCTGTTGAACCCGACGCTGCAGAACCTGATACAGATGGCTTTAGCTTAGCTATTCCAAATGTTGATACGGGTGGTGTAGGTGTAGATATTGGTGGCGTAGGTGCGATGCAGCGTGATGGTGACGCTACACCTATCGTTCGTATCGACCCTAAATATCCACCTGATGCTGCGCGAGATGGTCGTGAAGGCTGGGTAAAACTGCAATTTACGATTAACGAACAAGGCGGTGTAGACGACATTAGCGTTATCGATGCCGATCCTAAGCGTATTTTCGACCGTGAAGCGCGTCGTGCACTGAGCAAGTGGAAGTACAAGCCTAAAATCGTTGATGGTAAAGCAGTTAAGCAAACCGGTATGTTTGTACAACTTGACTTTAAACTGGAGCAATGATCATGAAACTACGTACATTTAAAATGTCCGCCGTTGCTTTAGTCATGGGTTTTGGTGCTGCGATTGCAGCGCCAATGGCCGCTGCGCAGCAAGCAAACGCTGCGCCGCCCTCTGGCCCTGTTGTTTGCCCTGGCTATGTTAAGGGAAAAACCACACTGGTAGGCGAGCGCACTGGTAAAAAGGTTCAACAGGCCTTTGAAGCCTATAACGAAGATCGCGTTGACGAAGCTATTGCAATCCTCAAAGACGTTGATCCGAGTGATGACTTCGACAAGGCTTACGTGAACCGATTTGTAGGGAACCTTATCGCTTCTCAGGAAGGTAAAGGTCAGGAAGCGTTCGGTTACCTTGAGCAGTCAGTTAATCCTAAGGTTTTAAACGATACTGAGCACTCGCAAACGCTTAAGTTACTTGGTGACTTAAGTATGCAAGAGCAAAAGTATTCCGAAGCGGTTAGCTACTACGATAAGTGGATGGATTTTACTTGTAAGAAAGACGCACAAGTATACACCCGCAAAGCGCAAGCGCTGTACGAACAGAAAAAATTCGATGAAGTTATTCCTACTGCTGATAACGCAATTGCGTTAAACAAGCAGGAAGGAAAGCCTGACAAGAACCCTTATTTGTTGAAATTGTCTGCTTTCTATGAAAGCAAAAAATTCCCTCAAACGGTTACTGTTGCTGAGGAATTAGTAAACTTATTCCCAGACAATGCAACCTACTGGATTCAGTTGGCCAGCTTCTACATGTTAGTTGAGCGTTTTGACAAAGCTGTTCAGACTTTTGATATTGCTTATATGGCAGGCTACTTAGATAAAGACAGTCATATTAAGCAACTTGCGTCATTGTATGCGAATGCGGGTAACCCCCACAAAGCCGCAAAAGTACTGGAAAAATATCTCAACAGCGGTTTGTTGAAAAAAGATGCTGAGATGTATGCAAGTCTTGCGAACTCTTTCCACCAGGCGAAAGACTATAAAGATGCTGCAAAGTATTACGGTAAAGCTGCTCAGGTTGATTCTGACCCAGAGTATTACCGTAAGCAGGGCACATTGCTACTCGTAGCTGAAGATTACCGTGGCGCAATTACAGCGTTAAATAATGCGTTGGAACGCGGTGTAGAAGACGAAGCAAAAATCCATTTCTCTTTGATGGAAGCAAACTTCTACCTGGGTAACTACAAGAAAGCTTTTGAGCACGTGCAAATTGCTAAGAAAGATAAGTCATTACGCAGAAATGCTATCGCGTGGGAACCTTATATTAAAGATAAGGCGAAAAACCGCGGCATAAAAATCTAATGTAATGCCAGAAAGATAAAAAGCCCCGCTCTAGCGGGGTTTTTTGTACTTGTCAGTTTTTTAGAAGGTGTTTGTTAGGATCTCTCTTGTAAATTCAATCATGTCCCTTTTACTGCTAAACCCGGCTTCACGTGAGATCCTCGTTAGTTCCCATGTATTTTCAAGTCCAGTGAGGATCATGTGCATAACCGAGTTGGTTAGGCGCGTTTTAATCCAAGCGCTGGTATCATATAAATGGGTAATGCTTCTTGTTCCTACACAAAATTGTCGTATTCGTGTTAAGTGAGTGCTTTCTGGCGTGTTTGAGAACAAGCTATTTATTAATGTTTCCCCCGAAGGTGACAGCGCTTTACCATAAATATCACTGATTAATCCCGACGATTTATCTTTTTTACTTCCGTGTTTTAGTAGTTTAAAACCGTTTTTTTCCCAAAATTGTTTTAGTCTTGTTGTAGCACCAAAAGAGACAGTCATAAAATAAACTTCTTCCTGCCAGTTATACTGACATATATACGTCATCATGGTTTGTCCAATGCCTTGATTTTGCATATTGGGGTGTACCGCTATTCTGTTAATCCTCAAACTTTGTAAGGTGGCAAATTCTGAATTGGTAGACATCAGTGCCAGCGCCTGGGCTGCGAGGTGACCTTTCACCCTGCGCTTGCCGCTTGCGATGTCGTTACTTACTTCTTGTAATACTGAGCCACCTTCAAGTTCAAGAATGGCTACTGCTACAACCTGTGTACCACTGTATGCCAAACATAACTTGTTGTTTGGGGAATCGATGAAGCGCACAATATCATCAGGTGTGGTTTGGTAGTGGGCTTCTCGCAACAAAGCCATTATCTGTGGGTAAAGGTGGTCGCTACAATCGTCAAGTGTGGTTATCGAATAATTGAGGTCTGTCTGCCTGGCTACTATGGCAGGTGAAAGCGGGGCTAAAGGGGCATCTTGGAACAACAGTGCATCAATAATGTGTTCCAGTGGGTCGTTCTTGTGCCATCGAACTGGCGTCTCTAGTGTTATCACCGGCACTTTTTTAACGGTGATGACTTTCTCCCGCAAGCCTTGTCCAGAGCCTTCATATCCGTCAGTGGTGGATGAAAGGATCACAAACTTATGGTATTGAATTAGTTTGTTTAGCACCGGTACGGGTATGCTGGCCGCTTCGTCGATGATAAGCACGTCCAGGTTTAAGCTCATGAGTACAGGGTTATCAAGGGCATACCAGCTAATCTCCAGGGCATCCTCACTGCGATGCTGTTTTATAGCACTGAACAAGTTATTCGTTTGCGCGCGAATGGAGGACGTAACAGCAACGCGCTTTGATTTTCCCGCTAAAAAGCACGCTAACAAACCGAGAATTGTCGACTTTCCCCGACCTCTTTTAGCCAGCATGGCAACGCACCGGCTGCCACTATCATATTCGTTTAAGATTTGACTGAATGCTTTCTCCTGACAGTTGGTGGCAAACCTTGTCGAAGGGCGATAAATATCATTTGTTTTAATCGCACCAGGAAGTTCGCACTGTGTGGCAGACAGTAAACCTACCCGGGGTGACTCAGTTAGTGTCGATAGCATGAACTGTGTAAAGGAACTTTGTTTTATGCGCCAGCCATGGCTGAGAAAGTGAGGCGAGGTTACGCTAGGGTGTAACGGCCAGGCGGCATTTGGGGGGATGAGTAAAATAAATGTTCCCCCTGCGTGTAAGGTGCCCGCTACGGCAGCCATTCCACTGAGCCTAAAGTTGTCCAGACAATTTACAATGACAAAGTCAAATTCGCTCCCTAACAGTTGTTTATACTGTGCATATGGGTATCTTTGAGTTATCCATTTGTGGTTTGTGTCAGTCATCTCTGTACCAAGCCAAGCGACAGTGGATGACGCTGGTTTCTCAGATAGAGATCCTTGAAGTGTATTAAATACCCAGTCGGTTTCGCCGCTTATTATCAGGATCTGTCTGTGATAAGCGGAAAATGATGCCGAGAGGGGAGAAAATAGCCAATCAGACACAGTTGTCAAAGCTAATCCTACATAAGTTACGTATAATACTAAGTTTATTTTATCCTGAGTTTACGAGGAATTCGAATGCGGTTTTTATCCCGACGATTAGTTATGCCAAGTGATTTGAACTATGGCAATTCATTATTTGGTGGCCGGGCGATGCAGTGGATAGACGAAGAAGCTGCGATTTTTGCGATTTGTCAATTGGAAACAAATTGCCTGGTAACAAAGCATATTGGTGAAATTACGTTTGAATCCCCCGCGTTGCAGGGCGATATTGTAGAATTTGGTCTGGAAACAAAATCTGTAGGAAGAACCTCAATTACGGTGACGTGTTTGGTGCGAAACAAGGCGACTAAAAAGAGTATTTGTCTGGCTGACGATATTGTTTTTGTCACCCTGGATCCTGAAACCAGAAAGCCCATTCCCCATGGTAAAACACTGGAATCGTTAAAAGCGCAAACTGAGGAAGAGATGCGCAGTTTGAATCTCGTCATCACCAATCAGGAGTAAGGTTTAGGTGTCAGGCAACCGTCTGATACCATTTCGTGACGATTTCCTCCATCCTTTCAATTTGTGGGGCGCTAAGCGATGCCGCGCCACTGATGTCTTCTATGCTGTCCCGGTGAGATGATAAAGTGAATGCCACGTTATGACAAAACCTTATTTGGTCGGACAAACTGTGGTTTTCATTTTCACTGTTGTCTTGCTGGCAAAGCTTCCATAATTGTTGGTTAACTGCACTTTGAAAACCCCAGCGAAGAAGCATTAACGAGGTTGCGCCATAAAGGCAGATCCCGTAACTTTCGTTAATTTTTTGCAGGAAATCTTCAAACGAATCAGCGTCTTCCCAAAGTGACAGTGCGCCATCCGCAAAGAGACATTCATCATGAAATACAAGGAATAAGGATAAAGTACCAAACAAAAGAAGCTGTTTAATTTGTTCGGTCTGATCTTCATTGTATGACTGATAAGAGAAAACTTGCTGAAAGAGTGAGGCGCTTAGTAACATACCGTCGGTGAGCGTGCCAACATTACCAAACCTGCATTGGGCTGATAACAACTGCTGGGCAGCAAAAATAACAGCTAGATTGCGAATATTGCCAAGACCGAGGTTGCGACCGATAGCCTGTTTGAGGTTTTTGGGCGGGCTGCCGTAAATAGCGCGGCTGGCCTTACTCATAACGTGGGCTTGGAATATTGGGTCTTTTTCGATAATGCTGACTACCAGCTCCAGAGTCATATTATCTTCTTCAATATCTAACAGTGTTTGAATGGAATGAGGAAGCGGTGGCAGATTTTCCACCACATCTATCAAATTACTATTGCCTTTTTGGAAGCGTAGACGACTTCCTAGTTGACGCAACTGACCTGCGCTGATACCAGCGTGTTCTTTGAAACTTCTTTCAAAAGAACGACGATCGGAAAACCCTAGTTGAGCCGCAGCGTCATCGGTTTTGACACCACTTAACAGTAGATGACAAGAATTATCGTGAATGTGCTCTTTTAACATGGAGCTAAAGGAAATGGACTCCTGGCGAAGTTGCCGCCGAAACGCTGACTCCGTTTGTCCAAGTTGCGTAGCAACCCACTCTGAGCGAATTCGAGCCGGACTCGCCGCACGCTGAAATACTTCCTTTACCCGCTGTTTTAAAGGCATTTCTTCTTTTGTTTCCAGTGTTGACTGCAACATTTTTTTGATGGATTGAGAAAAATAAAAAGAAGGTTGCTTACACCACTTGGTGTCAAAGACTAGCTTAATTGTTTCCTGGCCTGATTTTAGTTCGGCCTTACTCAGTGCACCTATTAAAGCCGATTGCTCAAGGTGTGGTATTTCAACACAA
Source organism: Alteromonas sp. AWQ4_252 (assembly GCF_056158205.1). NCBI lineage: Bacteria > Pseudomonadati > Pseudomonadota > Gammaproteobacteria > Alteromonadales > Alteromonadaceae > Alteromonas > Alteromonas sp. AWQ4_252. Next base: position 2,261,075 of record NZ_JBSWSV010000001.1, read on the forward strand.
GCAAAGTCAAATTTTCTGCCAGCAAGGTGGCGAAAAAGCGCCAGCATGAAGTAGCATCTGAACTCGGTAACTATTGTGTGGTGTCCGGGCTTAAACAGAAGTGTCGTGGTGCCCATGTTCTCTTTTACTGTGAAGTCAGCCTGGGGCCCAAGAATGTGCGTATACTGCTTGCCAAGTACGTGCAGTGCGTCGTCGATATGCTTACTTGCTGTAAGTAACACTACCAGGTTACTCATTTTGTTGAAATCGATGTATCCGATTAGGGAGCGACCAAATTGGGCTTGATGCTCAAGGGGGCAAAGAGAAAGCAGCAGCTTCGCGAGGGTAGTTTCAGAAAACTGTTCTTCCTCGAGTTGATGGACACTCTCTAATAACGTTGCATCCCGCTCGTCACTAATGCCAAGATCACGTCGCTGACTTAATAGCGCACGAATTATTGCTGACCAAAATAAGCCCTGATACTGCACGTTTACTCCTGTCATACTGCCTTCATCCCTTTATTTACAAAGAATATAAGAATTCTAAAGAGGATGACAGTGCTAATGAAATTTTCTTGTATGTACAGATCTGTAGCATATAAAAAACAGAACTGTCCTGTTTACCTTGCGCTCCCCGCTATATCCTTTCAACCGTCGATACATTCTCTGGTCGTCACACCAGAAGTTCGTACAGCCAAACTTACTGTGAAGTAAGGACGGAAAGCCACGGGTCTTAGTACCGCCATTAAGACAGCCGGGTTGCAGTGCATGTTTTTAACATTTTACAGGCAACACTGCTCAAGGAACACAAATGAAATTTAGCATGAAAGCCGCGGCTCTGCTGACGACAATATTCGCATCAACAGCTAACGCAGGCATTATAAACAGCTACGATATAGATTTTTCTGCTCAAACTCTAACTGCTCACCAGCAAAACGGTGGTTCATATACTACGTGGGATTACAACGGTAGCGTACTGAACCTTAAAGAAGATGCGTGGTTTACGCTGAACCTGAATGATGCCTTTGGTATTTCAAGTTTAGATCTGGACAACGTTAGCACCAACATCGAGTTGTCGTTTGATTTCAGAACTAAGGCTAACAGCACTGATTCTTATTCAGAAATCGCTGGTATCTGGTTAGCAGACTTCTCCGGTGGCGAGCAAAACAACGACGCTAGCCGGACCTTTAATTTTGAAGGAACACAAAACTTTGGGTTAGACGATATCGCCTATACCGGTGCGGGTAGCTGGGAAACCTTTACCATCAAACTTGATGACTACATGTCCGGCATCATTACCGACATCGTATTCCTTAATGACTGTGATGCAAACGCCGGTTGTAACAACCTTGACGTTAGATTCCGCAATGCTTCCATTTCAGAAGTCAGTGAACCAACCGCCATGTCACTGATCCTTCTTGGAGTGGGCTTTATGGGATGGCGCGCAAGACGCCAAAAATAAGGGCTCACCAGCCCACCTCGCCCGCAACGTCACATGCGGGCTTTTTTACATCTCTGCAAGTGGTCTGCCGACTTGACTCAATCGTCATAGTTGGTAGACTGCTCCGCGATATTTCCAAAGAGCGCAACTGCTCCCACGTTATATTCTAAGGCCAAGGGGTGCCGGTATTGTCCGGCTGAGATCCACAATGGGAACCCTTTAACCTGATCCGGATAATACCGGCGTAGGGATGGTGACAATACAATTTTGGTATCCTGATACTTGCCGACATACCGGGTCTTTTTACTGCTAAAGAGATCCTCAATGAAAAAAAACGCTGTACTCATCGCTTTACTCTCCGTGCCTCTCTGGGCAAATGCCAATGATGATATTGAACGTATCACGGTAACTGGCGATTTCCGCCAACTCACTCTAGACCAATTAAGCAGCAGTGCGTCCGTCATTGGAGCTGAGCGACTGGATAGCCGGCAGGCGATGCATATCGAGAACATGCTAAATGTTGCTCCAAATGTGAATTTTACCCGTGGTGCGTCAAGAGGACGTTTTGTTCAAATTCGCGGCATAGGCGAACGCAGTCAGTTTTCCGAGCCTCTGAATCCGTCTGTTTCTTTTCTGGTAGACGATTTCGATTTCTCAGGGTTAGCGGCAGCAGGTGTGTTGTTTGATACTCGCCAGGTAGAGGTTTATCGCGGACCACAAGCAACCAATTTTGGTACAGGTGCCCTGGCTGGTGCTATAAAAGTGGTAAGTAACGAACCCGGTGATGAAGCGGAGAATCACCTGGAGGTTAATATCGCCAGTCAATCGTCGTTTCGAGTTGAAGGTGGCTATGGCGTCGCCGTTAATGATGGGGTAAATCTGCGCGTGGCAGCCGTTCACAATAGCAGTGATGGTTTTGTTGAAAATATTTATCTGGACCGTGATGATACCAACGGGTTGTCTGAAGACGCGGCGCGCGTTGGTCTTGATTGGGCGATATCTGATGACACCACAGTTGTTTTTAACTATCGCTGGTATGACATTGATAACGGCTTTGATGCCTTTTCCCTGGATAACGACAACAAAACCCGGTCGGATGAACCTGGATTTGATCGCCAGCAGACTCACGGCGTAAGCGGGCATGTTTACCACAACATGGATGCGGGTTTACTGGAAGTGATATTAACCCACGCAAGTCATAATATTGAATATGGTTATGACGAAGACTGGACTTTCACGGGTTTTCACCCCTGGGGTTATACGTCTTTTGATGCCTATTACCGCGACGTCGAACAGCAAAGTGCAGAAATCAGATTCAGCAGTGCTGACAGCAATACCTTGTTCAACAACACAACTTCGTGGGTCATCGGAGCGCGGGTAAATCACAGTGAACAGGATTTAACCCGCCAATACACCTATCAGGACAGTGATTTCGCCAGTGTGTTCGAACCGGTGACGACGGCAATTTATGGTCAGCTCGACACCCGATTAACCGAACAGCTCACCTTTACCAGTGCACTGCGTTTTGAGCAGTATGCCTATGACTACGAGGATAACGCCGGAGTTTCTCACGATGAAGATACTCTAATGACCGGCGGCAAGCTGGCGTTGACTTATCAGCAGGGCGAGCATTTCTACTACGCCAGTGTATCCAGGGGCTTCAAGGGGCCGGGTATTAATTACGATGAACAGGTTAGTGAGAACCGCCGCTTCTTTGATGCTGAATATAGCTGGAACTATGAAGTAGGTTTTAAAGGCAACTTTAGCGATGACCTGTCGCTGCGTGCAGCGCTCTTTTATATGGATCGTGATAACACGCAAATCAGCGATTTCGAGGTACAAACCCGTGATGATGGTTCAGCCGCCTTCATCGATGTGATTGCCAACGCTGATATTGGCACAAACCAGGGAGCTGAGGCCGAATTAAGCTGGCGAGCCACGGAACAATGGCAGTTGCAGATTGCCCTTGGTTATTTGGACGCGACCTTTGAAAACTATGAAAGAGCCGATGGCTCAGTGGTTGAAAAGCGGGAGCAGGCACAATCTCCGGATTATACCGCTAATGTGTTTAGCCAGTACTGGTTCACTGATTCCATTTCCTGGCGGGTAGAGATGGATTATAAAGACAGCTACGGTTTGTCTGACGGCCATGACGAAGTGGCTCCCACAGCTACGCTGTTCAACACGGATATCAGTTGGCAAAAGGGGCCCTGGACGACCACGCTGTGGGTGAAAAATGTTTTTGACAAAGTTTACTACGTGCGCGGATTTGGCGGTTTCAGCAATGATCCAAGGGACGAATATGCCTTCAACGAACCCTATTTTCAATGGGGTGACGGTCGACAAGTGGGTATCACAACCCGCATAAGCTTTTAGGGAGTAGAAAATATGCAAGTTATGGTTGAGCTATCATTGTATCCGTTGGTCGATGCGTACATTCCGCCCATTAAGTCATTTATAGAGCGCTTAAACAGCTACGATGGCATTACTGTCACTACGTGTTCCACCAGCACTCAGGTGAGTGGTGACTACCAAGCAGTGATGGGCATATTGAGCGCAGAAATGCAGCGCACCCACGAAGAGGTTGGGCAGGCTATTTTTGTCGCTAAGTTTTTAAACTTCGACGCTATGCAGGCGAGAAAATAATATAATGGCTGATTTTATCACCGCCCTTGTTACGCAATTGAGCAATACCTCGTTGGCTGAAGGCTGTGCGGTGATACTGGCCTTGGCCTATGTGGTACTGGCGGCAAGGCAAAGCCGCTGGTGCTGGTTGTGTGCGTTTCTCAGTACCGCCATTTACACCTGGTTGTTTTGGCAGGTAACACTGCCGTTTCAGGCAGCGTTAAACCTTTATTATATGGTTATGGCCGGTTATGGCTATTATCAGTGGAACCGACAAAGTGACACTGAAGCTCGTGTAGTCTCATGGCCATGGTTCTATCATGCGCTCATGATCCCGGGGTTACTGGCTATCGCTTGGGGGTTATCCCAATGGGCAGAAGGGCAGTTTAATAGCGAACACTTGTTACTGGACGCCAGTATTCAGGTAGTCAGTGTGGTAACGACTGTCATGGTTGCGCACAAAGTATTACAGAACTGGTTGTATTGGTTCGTCATTAACGCGTTATCGTCTTACCTCTACTTCCAAAGTGGTTTAGCGTTATCTGCTTGCTTATTTTTTACTTATGTCGGCTTTTCAGTGTACGGCTATGTTGAATGGCAAAAGCAGTGGAGGGGGCAATGTGCTAACGCACAAGTCACTTCTTGATAATTTGGTCCATCCATTAGGGTTGTCTGTCGGCGCTACTTTACGACCTGTGCGCCAGGGTGACGTTAATACGGTGTACAAATTATCTGATGGCACACATTGTTTTGCTGTTAAAGTGATGGGGCATAGCGATGTGACCGGCGTCGACCACGAGTTACAATTTGCCTTACAAAAACGACTTGCTGATAAAAAGCTAGCGCCAATACCCTTGTGGTTAAGCCCTGATAAGTCGATTTGGGTTGAGCAGTGGATATCCACTCGACGAGATAGATCTGAACCAGATTCGGTTTATTTGCTCGCTCAAGCACTACATCATATTCACCGCAGCAGCATTAAAGCCCCAGTACTCAACCTGGGCCAGCGTTGGCGCAGGCATATTCAATGTGCAAAACCTTCACTGCCTTCACACATCACATCGAAAGCGGAGGCACTAATAGAACTGCACAATCTGGACAGCCACGATGATCCCTCATGGGTTCTGTGTCACAACGACCTATCTGTTCCCCATATATTAGACGCGAAGACCCCTGTGATAACTGACTGGGAATATGCAGCGTCAGGCAATCGCTATTTTGATGTGGTCTCATGTGCAAAGATAAACGGGTTGTCCCCTTCAGCACAACACAAGTTATTTACTCATTACGCAAGTCTTGCCGAGCTTTCAAAAAGCGAGGTGTTAAAAGGGTGTGAAGAGCAAGAGCCAGTGGTTGAGCTAACAGCCACACTTTGGCAGGCCGCTGTCGATTGTGATTAGAGGGGATAGTTGTCGTCTTTTTGTCCACATTGAGTGATTGCTAAGCAAAGGAAAGAAAATGCTCACAAAAACCCTTTACCTTTGGTATCTCATACGTATAATGCACTGCGCGCTAGGGGTGTAGTTCGAATTGGTAGAACAGCGGTCTCCAAAACCGATGGTTGGGGGTTCGAGTCCCTCCACCCCTGCCACTTTCCTCTCTTTTTATCTTTGTAATTCATCTTACGTTTTTCTCTAATGAGTTCAAAACAATTGAATAGCCTTGCCCATTCCCGAGGAATAAGGTTTGTTCCACAGTATTTTTTACGATAGTTTCTGACGGTTTGTATGAACCTGAAGGAGTAATTGTGAGCCCCTATATTTTTTTGATGAGTCAATTACTGAGCTTTCCATTGCAACCTGATATTCAGCTTGATGTGACGAAATCAGATGAAGTCCGCCCCTGGGCATTTATAGCACCTCACGAAAATGAGCACGTAGGCAATGCATACTTAAAGCGACAGGTCGAAAAATTCGGTGGTATTTTTGCTGTGCTTAAACAGAACGGGCGACGCCATATCACGCTTGTTGTTGATGAACACGTTGTAGAAGTCGACCCCAACCGGATTTTTACTGGACCCGGTCGTATTAGTACTCTTTCGAAACTCAATCCCGAATTAGCTGCTCACCCTTCATTACTGGCCAAGGCAGAAAAGCGGGCAGAAGCGCTGGCTGAATTTATGCTCAAGGCAATAAATGCCAGCGAAGCATCCAGTTGGATTGCCATTCACAATAATACCCAGGGATATGACGACGATGGGCATGGCGGACGGGGCACTATTTCCATCCGGCGATATCAGAAAAAATTGGACAGTGGCGCTAATTACCTTATTCGCGTGCATGATGCAGGCAAGGACGAAGATGATTTATTTTTTATTACCGAAAGCGCCGATTATCAGGTGATGAAGGACGCTTCTTTCAATGTAGTACTACAAAACCCGGATGTGGGGCACGATCCTTCTGAAGACGACGGATCTTTATCCGTGCTCGCGGAAAAACAGGGGCGACGTTATGTCAATGTGGAGGCCGAACGGCAAGATGAAGACGGCTTTGGTGATGATCATTTTGTGCAACAGCAGGCTATGATTGATTTGCTTTTTACTATATTAAAGAACGAGCGCCCTTAGGCGGGCGCCGTCATTTGTCACATTTTCGTCGAAGGGGTGAACGATTCCAGTTCGTTTATTCCGTTTCTTTCACGGTAAGTCGGGTAATCCGTGTAGCCTTCTTCGCCAGAACCATACCATGCAGATGGGTCGTCAAAGGGGGCTAACGGGTAGTCGTGTTTGAATCGAGTTGGTAAATCCGGGTTCGTGATCCACGGTCTTCCATAAGCAACTAAATCAGCATCACCCGATTTAATACGTTCTTCACCATCTTTTTTCGAATAGCCGCAATTACCAATGATCACACCATCATAAACTGCCCTGAATTCCGCCAGCGTCATCGGCTCACCTTTTTCGTGAAAACCAAAGCCCAGGCCGTCCATAATGTGCAGATATCCAATTTGCAATTCGGCAAGTGAGGTAGCGACATGGGTAAAGGTTTCTCTGAAGTCACTTGCTCCCATGTCATTAAATACGCCATTTGGTGACAATCGCACACCGACTTTTTCCGGCGGCCACACTGTCAGCACCGCCTCCATGATTTCGGCAAGAAAACGATACCGGTTTTCAATGCTGCCGCCATAGTTATCAGTTCGTTTGTTGCTCCTGCTATCGAGAAATTGATTGATGAGATAGCCGTTAGCAGCATGGACTTCAATTCCATCGAAACCAGCGGCCTTCGCATTTTGAGCTGCCTGTTTATAGTCGGCAATTGTGCGTTGTATATCCTCATGGGTCATCGCTCTGGGTACTTCGTAAGGCTTCTTACCTTTTGACGTGTGAATTTCATCACCTTCGATCTTTACTGCAGAAGCTGACAGCGGGCGTTCCCCATCGTGGAAATCACTGTGAGAGGCACGTCCGGTGTGCCATAGCTGCAATACTATGGCGCTGCCTGCTTCATGCACTCTGTCGACCACAGAGCGCCAACCTTCAACCATTTCTTCAGCGTAGATACCTGGAGAATCAACCCAACCAATACCTTCTTTGGATATCGCAGTGGCTTCGGTGATGAGCATGCCAGCTTCAGCCCGCTGAACGTAGTGATCACCCATGATTTTATTGGGAACACGGGTGGGGCCGGCGCGACCACGGGTCATAGGGGCGAGTACCATTCTGTTTTTGAGTTCGCGGTTTGCCCATTTTAAGGGCTGGAATAACACTGATCCTGTCATAAGATACCTTGTTTATTAACGGAGTCGGTACGTGGTGACACACGTATTTTTTAGATATTTTTGAAAGCGAAATTTTCATGATTTACGATTACTCAGGTAATACGTTGGTACACTTGGGAATGGTTCAACCAGGGTGATTAGTGCTAATAGGTATAAGAAAGTCAGCGAAAATCTATTCTTTTGTGATCTGCTGTTTGAGAGTACGTCAGAAGTATTCGCTGGTGTGATTTTTTCGCCGTTTTACTTTATAGTACCGTTATTATTTTTATTGAAATTTGCTATGTCTTCTTTTCTTACTCCCTTTCAGCAGGCCGTACTTCAGGAAATGGGTATTCCAGTGTGGGTCGATAACCAAGTCGTTAAGAATACGACCGGTACACCTGTTACTGAGGTAACGTCTCCGCGGGAGGTGACGTCTGGCTATGAAACCTCAGGCTCTGAACGCATTGCACAATTACGCGCTGTGTTGGGAACTAAGACGACATCAGTATCGCCGCAGCAAGCGACGACCGACGGGCACATTAAACAAGAGTCTCAGTCTGCAACACCTTACGACAAGTCTTCTCTGGGAGCGATGGAAGCTGATATCTTAGGGGCAATAGCCTATTGTCAGGTTTCTGTTTCAGAAAAGTGGCTACAAGGTCAGCAAGTTGAAATAGCAGACGGTAAGTTGTCGCTGCCGGTTAAAGTGACCATTGAAGATAAAAAGCAATTGTGGCAAAAACTAATTAGCTTAAGCCGTCAGTAAATGTCAGTGCTTGTTACTGCTATGGGTAAGGAGTATCTCGCCCGTGCTTACGAAATTCACAAAGACAGTGTGTTTTCCCCCTGGAAATTTGAAACCTTTGAAGACTGTACGCTTACACCTTATGAAGGGCTGGTGGCGTTGCAAGAAGGGCATGTAGCTGGTTATGCATTATTGTTGTTCGTTTCTGTAGAGGTAACAATAATGGACATTGCAGTGAATGCGTCAAAACGGGGAACAGGCGTTGGCAAAGCGCTGATGGATGAAATTGTGGCGTTGTGTCAGGCTCGGCAGAGTGAAGAAATTTGGTTGGAGGTGCGAGCCGGCAATAACGTGGCTATTGGCCTGTACAAATCATTTGGGTTCGACACGATTGAAATAAGAAAAGGTTACTACCCCGCCGCTGAGGGCAGGGAAGATGCTGTTATTATGAAGAAATGCCTCTAAGCAACATTTCGCTATAAGGCTGAGACCGTTTTAGCAGCCGTCTTCCGATTCAACTTCATCCTGGTTGTCAAAGGGAGACACCTCAGCGATATCTTCCACAACACCTTCAATATCATCACTGGTGATATCTGGCATCTCAACCACTTCGTCTTGTGTTTCCTCTGTAGTCTGTGTCGGTGTAACGGTTGGTGTCGCAACTGATACGGTTGTGGTTACACTACTCGTACTGCCACTGTCACCACCGCCGCCACCACAAGCGACAAGGGTTAAACTAATCGCACTGCCCAGTATTAGAACAATAGTACGCCGGAGCACTTCAATTTTCATCATCATGGAAACGTCCTTTTCTTGTTACTCTTTTTGATGATGTAAGCGTGACGTTTTTCACCCGTTAACTCAAGCTATTAGCGTCCTTTTTAGGGTATGCCTACCTTCTAATGGGTATTAATTTTTATCCACGTATCTGCCCCTGTTTCCAGCCAGAATTGTCCACACGTCAGCGGCGCTAAAATATCTGCGATGGCCTGGCAATAGAAATAGAAATTGAGTGGGATGACTGCCTTCGCGAGCTTTAGTTTTTTATCGTAAATATGTCTTATTCTGGCGAAAATACACTTGAAAGCATTATGTTATATTGTATCATGGTTGCGTTGGGAGCCTTCTATTTCATACCTATCACATACAGAGTAAATAAATGCAAAGTGAAATCATTGTTGCGTCGTCTTTGTGCGTTCGTTTTAACGAGCAAGCTGTTTTAGATGATGTCAGTTTTACCGTCAGAAAAGGCGAAGTATTTGCACTATTAGGCGGTAATGGTGCAGGTAAGTCAACCACGTTGAAAACCTTCCTTGGTACGGTACAGCCATCATCGGGCAGTGCAAAGGTACTGGGCATGTCTGTCGCCGATGAGATAAGCACTATTAGAAGTAAAGTTGCCTATTTACCTGAGTCAGTCACCCTGTACGGACACCTCTCCGGAGTGGAAAATATCGAGTATTTTCTCTCCCTTGCTCAAATAACCCGTACCTCAGATGAAATATCGGACGCGCTGAATCGTGTCGCCCTGCAATCTGCAGCCTGGAACCGAGCGATGAGTGATTATTCCAAGGGAATGCGTCAGAAAGTGGCTATCGCCCTTGCATTGTTGCGGGAAGCTCCTGTGTTATTTTTAGATGAACCGACATCGGGTTTAGATCCGAATGCTATTGATGAGTTCAACCAACTCATCGCTGCGTTGGCATCGGAAGGCACCACGGTGTTTATGGTGACTCACGATGTATATGGGGCGTGCCAGATTGCCCACCGCATTGCTTTGTTAGATCAAGGTAAAATTGTCGGTTCGTTCGAACGCGGCGAGTCATCTCATATCGACACGGAAGCTGTACACACTGCGTTTTCCGCGAGAAACAAACGATGAGCGTGATTAGTCAAATAGCCAAAGACGAGTGGCGTTTTTGGAAGCGAACAAAAACAGCTACAACCATACTTATCATCGGTATAGTGCTAACTGTAATTTCCGCTGTGGTAAATAGTATCCAAATGGAAAAGGCCAGTCATGAAAGGGAGCACTTCCAGTCTGCTTCAGAAGCGCAATTTTTAGATCAGCCCGACCGCCATCCCCACAGAATGGTACACTATGGCCACTACGTCTTTCGCGCACCATCGCCGCTCAGTATTATTGAGCCCGGTGTTGATGCCTACACAGGTACCTCCATTTTCCTCGAGGGGCACAGGCAAAACAGCGCAGTTTTCTCCGATCAAAGACAAGCATCAGGGATGACACGCTTTAGCAGCTTAACGCCGAGCTTTTTGCTACAAGTTCTTGTTCCGCTTTTTATTATACTGATCGGTTATGCCAGTGTTAGTCGGGAAAAGGAAGCAGGCACTCTGAACATAATGATAACTCAGGGTGTGAATCTTTGGCATTTGTTGTTGGGGAAATACCTGGCATTAGCGGTTAGCGGTCTACTGATGTTGTTGCCACTTGTGCTAGCTGCACTCTGGGCAACAACCAAAGGAGAATCACTCTCGCTGACAAGTAGTTTTGTTGTAGGGTATCTGCTTTACATTCTGATATGGAGTGGCATTGTTTTAGCCATTTCCGCACAGAGCAAAAAGAACAGTGTGAGTTTTGCCACCCTGGTTGGTGTATGGATTCTCTTTTGTATTCTCATCCCAAGAATTGGCAGTTCAAGTGCTGCAGTGCTGGCACCTTCACCAGGTAAGTTGGAAACGGATTTAGCTGTCTATGAGGAAGTCCGTAGACTCGGCGATGGTCATAATGCTACATCTCCTGCATTTGAAAAGTTGAAGAAAAACCTGCTGATAAAATATAACGTTGACAGCATTGACGAGTTGCCAGTTAACTTTCGCGGCACCGTTGCAAAATACTCGGAGGAACAGCTCACCAATATTCTCAACAAGTTTGCCGAAAAGCGCATGGATGAAGAGCTGTCACAGGCAAAAATTGCCCGTCAATTTGGTTGGCTCACGCCTACTACTGCTATTCGTTCATTATCTATGATGATTGCTGGCACCAGCCTGGAAACCCATCACAGATTTTTGCGAGAAGCTGAAAAACTCAGATTTGATTTTGTCCAGTCATTGAATCAGGTGCATCAGGATAGTCTGGATTACAAAGCCGATATGAATCGTCACAACGATGATAAAGCTGCCCGTGTAAGTGCCAGTAACTGGCAGATCTTGTCGTCGTTCTCGTTTAAGCCAGATCCCCAAAGTGTGCGTTTAACGAATAGCATACCTTATTTTCTTCAGCTACTTCTGTGGGCTGGGCTTGTCCTTCTTGTTCTTATTATTGCAGTACGGAGAATGCGCCGATGAAGGTATTTCCAAATATAAGCCGGGAAGCCCGATTCCTTTTCAGGCAAAAGTACGTTTTAGGCATATTGGCCATTGTCGCTGCGCTATCCGTATTTGCCGTATGGTCTGGAATAAGTGAAATGCAAAGTCAGTTGTCCACCATAGAGCGACTACAAGAAAAAGATAAAATCGATCGGGATAGTGTCATCGAAGATCAATCAGACTATGGCATGGCGGCTTATTACTCGTTTCATTTAACGTATTCAGAGCCGTCTCCACTTGCTTTTGCCGCGGTTGGACAAAGAGACGTTTATCCGTGGAAACATCGCATTCGTATGCTGGCCCTTGAAGGGCAGATATATGAAACCGATGCTGATAATCCAGAGCTTTCATTTTTAGGTCGTTTCGATTTTGCGTTTATCGTCAGCATTCTATTGCCGCTTTTTGTCATCCTCTTGCTGCATGACCTGCGTGCCTCTGAACGGGAAACAGGACGTTATGACTTACTGATTACAACGGCAGTAAAGCAAAAGTATCTGTGGTTTAGCCGAGCATTTGTGCTGAGTGCGGCATTGGCACTGGCCATGTTAGTTCCGTTTGTTATTGGCGCAGTTATTTCTCGCGTTGCCTTTGTTGAAGCGCTATCGACTGTGATTGTCGTGGTATCCCACATACTTTTTTGGACCTTACTGATCCTTTGGTATACGTCAAGCAAAGTAAGTGCAAAACAGAGTGCGACTAAAATTGCTTCGGTACTCCTGTCTGTGTGGATAGTTGTTAGTGTATTGATCCCTGTTGGCAGCGACGTTGTCATTGATAGCATGGTTTCCAGCCCTAATGGCGGAGAGATCCTGTTAACCCAGCGGGAAGCGGTAAATGATGCATGGGACCTGCCTGATTCTGCTACCTGGGACGCGTTTTTGGCTACCCACCCGCAGTGGAAAGATCACATTGATATGGGGCCTACCTTTGAATGGAAATGGTACTACGCATTCCAACAGGTAGGCGATCAGAAAGTCAGTGATCTTTCAGAAGCCTATCGCCAGGCTACTATTGAAAAGGACGTGCTCGCGGGACGTTTTTCACTGCTGTCACCGTCCATGCTGACACAAAGGCTAATGTCTTCCCTGGCCAAAACAGACACACAAGCTGCAATGCAATATGAGCAGGATATACGCGCTTATCACAAAGCGTTACGGCATTTTTATTATCCCTTGTTGTTCAACAGAGCAGAATACAGTGTAGAAAAAATGTCTGAATTGCCAAGATTTTCTGATTATTCAAATCAATAAAAATAACTCTGTTTACGAGGAAGCACCATTCATGAGATGCCACATACCTGTGCAACAATTAAAACCACTGAGCTTCTGGGTCGCTCTTGCTTTACAGATACCCTTTGCCGTTCAAGCCGCCGATAGTGCCGAGTCGGCTGAAGATAATATGGAACTGATTGAAGTAAAAAGCATGCGTCAATCCTACCGCGGCAATGTACCTGCAAAAGATTTACCCCAAGCCATTACCACTATTTCCAATGAAACTTTGGAAATCACTGGAATTACCGGACTCACAGATTCCCTCGAACTGGTTAGCGGCGTAACCCGGCAAAATGACTTTGGTGGTTTGTGGGATATGTTCGCCATTCGCGGCTTTGCTGGTGATGAAAATTTGCCGTCCGCTTATCTGATTAACGGGTTTAGCGCCGGTCGTGGTTTTAGTGGAAATCGCGATACCTCTAACGTTGCTTTTATTGAGGTGCTTAAAGGGCCGACTTCTGCACTGTATGGCCGTGGAGAACCGGGTGGAACGGTGAATATTACCACCAAAAAGCCGGAATTCGAGGAATCTGGCTACGTTAGGTTCACGGCAGGTAGCTTTGCGCAATTTCGCACTGAAGGTGACTACACTAATTCATTGGCTGACAACCTGGCGTTCAGAGTAAATGGCGCCTTTGAGGATTCAGAAAGTTATCGGGATACGGTAGACAAGAGAAAAACGGTAATAACGCCGTCGTTTCTTTACCAGCTTAGTGACAACACCCTGATGAGTTACGAATTGGAATATCTAAAACAAGAAGCAGATATGGATCGCGGTATTGTGTTTGTACAAGACAAACCATTTTCATATTCCAACTTTTACGGGGAGCCAGCCGATGGCCCTGTTGAGATTGATGCTATCGGCCATCAGTTTGAACTTCAGCATGACTTTTCAAACGGCTGGGCGTTTAACGCGGGTTTAAGTGTGCGTACTTCTATGTTTGAGGGGAGTGTTTCTGAGCCTCGCTGGTATGACGCTGAGAATAATTATGTGGTTCGTCAACGACGTTACCGGGAGTTTGATGCAGAAGATTATTCTGGTCGATTTGAATTTAGTGGCAGTGCTGAGTTATTTGGTTTATCACATAATCTTCTTATCGGCGGTGATTTATACGAATACGAACTCGATAGATTAATCCTTCGCTATCGTCACTCGGGTGCGGAGGGAGACGGGGCCGATGCATTTGCAATCGATTACGACAACCCAACTTACACAGATGTATTGCCGGAGATGGGTCCAAACACGGACGATCTGGAAGAACAAAGTGGGCAAGGTGTTTACTTCCAGGATCAAATTGACTTAACTGATGCTGTGAAAGTCATGTTCGGTATTCGCTTCGATCATTTTGAGCAAGACATCACAAATCGTCGCACCGATACAAAAACAAGCATTTCTAAATCCTACTCGAACCCGCGGTTAGGCTTGGTATACGAACTGTCTGATGAAGCCCGTATTTATTCTAGCTATTCAGAAGGCGCACGGCCAAATTCCGGGGTCAATGCTGAAGGCCTTGGTCATGAGCCGGAAGAAAGTAAATCCTGGGAAATTGGCCTTAAATGGGAGTTAAGTGATCTTGGCTTCCAGGGCTCAACAGCTATATTTACTACAGAGAAAAATAACATTCTGGCAAGCAGCCCTGCAGGCGACGGTACGACAGAAGCCATTGGTGAAGCACAAAGCCAGGGTGTTGAGTTAGACATGTCATACAGTATTAACTCGGACCTGCAGCTTTCTTTATCCTATGCTTATGTGGATGCCGAAAATGCCAAAGAAATCACTTTATGGGATTACTATGTCATTGAAGAAGGTGCTCGCCTAGGTAATGTGCCAGAACACAGCGGTAGCTTAATGCTTCGTCAGTTTGCTGAGTTTGGCAATTATACTGGTAACGGTGGTGTTGTGATCCAATATGTAGGCACGCAATTGGGTGACTTTCTTGAACAGGATTTTGATTTGCCCAGCTATACTCTGGTGAATCTGTTTGTGAACGTGGATGTTACAGAGCGACTATCGCTTAATCTAAACATCAACAACTTACTTGATGAAGAGTATTACCAGAACTCTTATTTTGAGGCCTGGACTATGCCGGGTTCACCGCGAGCAGTAAAAGCCAGTGTAAAATACGCATTTTAATACGCTAAGCAGTCACGTGCGGCGGGTGTGTTGCCCGCCGTACGAGACGGTTTTGATCATTTTCAAATATTCACCATCGAAACTGGCTATCAGGAAGTGCATATTTTCTGGAACCACTAAGGAAGTGGAGCCCTTGCTTTATCAGGCAGGGCTTGTGTTCAATAGCGTTTTTGGGAGCGAACCATCCATGGTGGATCGCCCAGCTCTGCATCCATTGCTCGCGTTCCCATCTTTCGTTTCGCTCACCGATGCTCACCCCAAAACTTTAAAAAGATGCAGGCTATTGGTACTTATCAGTACCGATAGCGCCCTTGCTTTAAACTATGCTGGTTTAAAATCATTTGTATTTACGGCGATATGCGCCGTAAAAGTTGAGGA
Organism: Alteromonas sp. AWQ4_252; assembly: GCF_056158205.1. Classification (NCBI taxonomy): domain Bacteria; kingdom Pseudomonadati; phylum Pseudomonadota; class Gammaproteobacteria; order Alteromonadales; family Alteromonadaceae; genus Alteromonas; species Alteromonas sp. AWQ4_252. The sequence continues at coordinate 2,276,676 of NZ_JBSWSV010000001.1, forward strand.
TCATAAACTTAAAGCGTATACAATTATGTATACTAAGGGCCACTTTAAGTAAATAAATGGGTTTACTTTGTTTGCTTGATTGTCAATCTATTTGTTGACTTAAATGTCGTGTCGGTATATAAATATGTATACGAAATGAGTGTTCGAGTACACATAAAGGTTGTCCAGAGTAAAAGAACATGAGTATAGACAAGATAGTTGCCAAGCAATATCGAGATAAGGTGAACCAAGCTGTAAGTCAGTTTGGTAGCTTATCTATGCTTCCTAACCATGGGCTTCCTAAAGAGGGTTGGCTGCGCACAGTACGCACGGCGCTTGGTATGTCTGGTACGCAACTGGCTAAAAAGCTGGGCGTCACTAAGGCCAGAATATCCAAGGCTGAACAGGATGAACCGCAAGGTAGTGTCACTCTGAAGACGATGCAGTCTATGGCTGAGGCGATGGATTGCAAGTTTGTGTACGCCATCATACCAAAGCAAAATGTGGAAGCTGTGATTAAAGAGCGCGCTATTGAAAAAGCGCGTGCTCAGGTGAAAGCTGCATCCACTCATATGGCGCTTGAAGCGCAATCATTGAGTAAAGAGCAGCTTGAATTTGAAATTGAGCGCATTGCAGCGCAAATCATCGACAAGATGCCATCCGACTTTTGGAATGATGAAAGACGGCCAATAAATGAGTGAGCAGTACACAAATCTAGTCGATTACCCAGATGGTGCGACACCGCTTGATCCTGATGAGCTGGATGGCCTGAAGTTCACGCATGTTAGTACCAGAGGGGAGCTAGACCAGCTTGAACAAGCTGGCATCACCGAAGGATTGAAGTGGTTAGACAAACAAAAGAACCCCGACGTATTGTCAGAGGCTTTTGTTTTAGAACTGCATAAGCGGTTGTTTGGCAGTGTTTGGAAGTGGGCAGGTACATTCCGCCGCACTGAAAAGAATATCGGTGTTGATCCTATTCAGGTTGCCATTCAATTGCGGCAACTATTGCACGATGCCAAATACTGGGTTGAGCATGATACTTATTCGCCTAAAGAGCTGGCGGCTAGGTTTCATCATAAGCTGGTATTTATTCACCCGTTTCCAAATGGCAACGGGCGGCATGCGCGGATAATGGCGGATGCGGTATTGACTAAACTATTAAATGAGCCAGCCATTGATTGGGCTGGTGGTTACAGGCTGGAAGCTATGAATGAGCGCCGCAATCAGTATATTGCCGCGCTTAGAGCTGCTGACGGGCACGATATAAGTGCCTTATTAGAATTTGTCGGGGCTTGAAAAGCAGGTATTAATTCATAAATACCGATGTTCACTTTTTGATGACAGAAAGTGGTTTTTTAAACGGGTGTAATTTTAGGTGTAAATAAGGGTATTTGGTGTATGGCAGATAGCAATTTTTCTAGTGAAATCAATAAGAGACGCACGTTCGCTATCATCTCGCACCCTGATGCGGGTAAAACCACCATCACTGAAAAGGTATTGCTCTTCGGGCAAGCATTACAAAAAGCCGGTACAGTAAAGGGTAAAAAATCCGGTCAACACGCAAAATCTGACTGGATGGAAATGGAAAAGGAGCGGGGGATCTCGGTAACGACTTCCGTTATGCAGTTTCCGTACGCTGATAACCTCGTCAATCTGTTGGACACCCCGGGACACGAAGACTTTTCCGAGGATACATATCGAACATTGACGGCAGTTGACTCCTGTTTGATGGTGATCGACGCCGCCAAGGGTGTAGAAGACAGAACTCGCAAATTGATGGAAGTTACCCGGTTGCGTGATACACCCATCATCACTTTTATGAATAAGCTCGACCGCGATATCCGCGATCCGCTGGAATTGCTTGACGAGGTGGAAACCGAACTGGATATCCTTTGTGCGCCGGTTACCTGGCCCATAGGCTGTGGTAAAGAATTTAAGGGTGTTTATCACTTACACCGCGACGAAGTCATTCTCTATAAATCTGGCCTTGGGCACATGATTCAAGATGTTAGAATCATCAAGGGTATTGACAACCCGGAGCTTGAAGCTGCCATCGGCAGCGGTCTGCTGTTGCAACTACAAGAAGAATTGGAGCTGGTTCAGGGCGCATCTAACGAGTTTGATGAAGAGTTGTTTTTAGAAGGGGAATTAACCCCTGTATTTTTTGGTACAGCACTAGGAAATTTCGGTGTGGATCACATGCTGGATGGCCTGGTAAAATGGGCGCCAGCGCCACAAGGTCGGCAAACTGAAGACGGTGAAGTAAAAGCCGATGCCGAAGAATTCAGTGGCTTCGTGTTTAAGATCCAGGCCAATATGGATCCTAAGCACCGTGACCGTATTGCGTTTTGCCGCATTGTTTCCGGTAAATATGAAAAAGGCATGAAGATGCGCCACAGCCGCATCAACAAAGATGTGCGTATATCTGACGCGCTGACCTTCCTGGCTGGAGATCGCTCATTACTTGAAGAAGCTTATGCCGGCGACATTATCGGTTTACACAACCATGGTACCATTCGCATTGGCGATACGTTTACGTCCGGCAATAACTTTCGCTTTACTGGTATTCCGAACTTTGCGCCAGAATTATTCAAGCGCATTCGGTTAAAAGACCCATTAAAACAAAAACAGCTTTTAAAGGGCTTGATTCAGTTATCCGAAGAAGGCGCGGTTCAGGTGTTTCGTCCCTTAATAAATAATGATCTCATTGTAGGGGCTGTCGGTGTACTGCAGTTTGACGTTGTGGTTGCCAGGTTAAAGGCAGAATATAACGTTGATGCGATTTATGAACACATCAATGTAAGTACCGCACGCTGGGTATACAGTAAAGACGCTAAGAAGTTGGACGAGTTCCGACGCAAAGCGGAGCAAAATTTGTCGTTAGATGGCGGCGATAACTTAGCCTACATAGCGCCTACCATGGTTAATTTACAGTTGGCTAAAGAGCGCTATCCCGATATTGAATTTAAAGAAACTCGCGAACATTAAGAAAGACGATCAATGAATATACATGCTTTATTAGTTAGCCGCTTTACTGAAGCCTTAGACAAACTGGGGGCTGAAAACGCGCCTGTACCCGTTGCCCGCAGTGCACGGCCAGAGTTCGGCGAGTATCAGTTTAATGGTGCCATGGCGTTGGCCAAACAATTGCGACAAAAGCCACGGGATATCGCGGAGAAAATTGTTGAGTTGGTGAATCTAGACGATGTAGCCAGTAAACTTGAAGTGGCTGGACCTGGTTTTATTAACATCCACCTTAGTGATGTCTGGTTGGCGAATCAATGTGAGCTGGCACTACACGACCCCCGTATTGGTGTGGCAAAAGACGCACAAAAAACGGTAGTTGTTGATTACTCTTCACCAAACCTTGCTAAAGAAATGCACGTTGGGCATCTGAGAACCACTATCATTGGTGATGCCGTGGTGAAAGTGCTGGAATTTCTTGGCCATGACGTGATCCGTCAAAATCATATGGGCGATTGGGGCACCCAGTTTGGCATGTTGTTAGCTCACTTATCTGACAAGCTGGAAAGTGAAGTGGCGGAAACCGCACTGTCAGATCTGGAAGATTTCTACCGTGAAGCCAAGGTGCGCTTCGATGAAGAAGAAGGTTTTGCTGACCGGGCGCGTGAATACGTTGTGAAATTACAAGGCGGTGACGCGCAGTGTTTAACACTTTGGCAGCAGTTTATTGAAATATCTATTCAGCATAGTGAAGAGGTATACGACAAACTGAACGTTACTCTTACCCGCGACGACATTATGGGCGAATCTGCTTATAACGATGATTTAGCCAATGTGATCAGCGAATTAAAAGATAAAGGCATAGCGGTAGAAAATCAGGGCGCGCAGGTGGTCTTTATTTCTGAGCTTGCCGATAAAGAGGGTAATCCGGCCGTTTATATTGTGCAAAAATCAGGCGGCGGCTATCTGTATTCCACGACCGATTTGGCCGCAATGCGCTACCGCAGCGGTAAATTGAACGCCGATCGCACCCTTATTCTCACTGATGCTCGTCAAGCACTGCACTTCAAGCAGACAGAAATTGTGGGTCGTAAAGCCGGTTTCATGAAAGAAACCCAAACCTACGAACACTGTCCGTTTGGTATGATGCTGGGCAGCGACGGCAAGCCGTTTAAGACCCGTACCGGTGGTACAGTGAAGCTTGTTGAACTGTTGGATGAAGCGGTAGAACGTGCGGGCAAGTTAATTGCTGAACGCGCTAATGACCTATCACAAGATGAGCTTGAAGAAGTCGCCCGTAAAGTTGGCATAGGTGCGGTTAAATATGCCGATCTAAGTAAAAACCGTACCACAGACTATGTCTTCAACTGGGATACCATGCTTAGCTTTGAAGGCAACACTGCGCCGTATTTGCAATACGCGTACACACGAGTGAAAAGTATATTCCGCAAATCTGGTATTGCTGTCAGTGAGCTCTCCGGCGCTATGTCACTAACCGAAACGCAAGAGCACGCACTCGCAGTGTTGTTACTGCAGTTTGAAGAGGTGATTACTGTCGTGGCTCGAGAGGCAACACCCCATGTACTGTGCACATATCTTTACGATGTGGCGAGTGCCTTTATGCGTTTCTATGAAGCTTGCCCCATCTTAAAAGAAGGTATTGACGAACAGATGCGTAATAGTCGTCTGGAGTTGTCTGCCCTGGTGGCGAAAACTCTTGAACAGGGCTTATCCTTGTTGGGCATTGAAACGCTGGAAAAAATGTAAGGCCTTAGCAGCAAGACATTTGAGTACGAAAGGCTGGCATCCGTGACAGCCTTTTTTGTACATGGCGATTTTTGCAGGGACTGTATACAAGTAATCTGGTTATAACTATTTAGCCTGCAGTTGTGCGTTTATTGCTAAGCCACGGTGCTGAGCGAACAAAAATCACAGCTGGTGCTATCAAAATTGCGCCAAATTCGGTACTATCCGCGGTCTTATTTTTCAATTAGCTGTGGCGAGAGAATGTTTGAAATAAACCCGGTGAAAAATGCCATTGAAGATATCCGAGTGCGCACTGAAGCACTTAGGGGGTATCTTTGACTTCGATACGAAGTCAGAGCGATTAGAAGAAGTTAACCGCGAGCTTGAAAGTCCGGATGTGTGGAATGAACCCGAACGGGCTCAGGCACTTGGCAAGGAAAAAGTTGCCCTTGAGCAGGTGGTAGACACCATACAAAAGCTTGAGCAAGGTGCTGAAGATGTAGAAGGTTTACTTGAGCTTGCTGTTGAAGCGGAAGACGAAGAAACCTTTGAAGAAGCGCAAGCCGAATTAGCATCCCTCACTGAAGATTTGGAAGTGCTCGAGTTCCGTCGTATGTTCTCAGGCCCCAATGACGCCAGTGATTGTTATATAGATTTGCAGGCTGGTTCCGGCGGAACTGAAGCCCAGGACTGGGCTAATATGTTATTGCGCATGTACCTGCGTTGGGGCGAAGCCCACGGCTTTAAAACAGAAATTATTGAATTGTCTGATGGCGATGTAGCGGGCATAAAAAGTGCCACTATTCGCTTTCAGGGCGAGTATGCGTTCGGTTGGCTGCGAACAGAAACTGGTGTTCACCGCTTAGTACGTAAATCACCATTTGATTCCGGTAATCGACGCCACACGTCATTCTCGTCGGCGTTCGTGTATCCGGAAATCGACGATGATATTGAAATAGATATCGATCCTTCTGATCTGCGTATTGACACCTATCGGGCGTCTGGTGCAGGTGGTCAGCACGTAAACAGGACGGATTCTGCGGTACGTATTACTCACGAACCAACTGGTATCGTGGTGCAATGTCAGAATGACCGGTCGCAACACAAAAATAAAGATCAGGCAATGAAGCAGTTGAAAGCCAAACTTTATGAGTTTGAACTGCAAAAACAAAATGCCGAAAAACAAGCGATGGAAGACAGCAAATCCGATATTGGCTGGGGTAGTCAGATACGCTCCTACGTTCTGGATGACTCTCGTATTAAAGATTTGCGAACGGGAGTAGAAACCCGCAATACGCAAGCCGTTCTTGACGGCGATTTAGATAAATTTATTCAGGCCAGTTTAAAATCTGGCTTGTAAATAACCCAAAAGTGAACAGGTTATGAGCGATCAACAACTCGACGAAAATAAATTAATTGCCGAGCGCCGGGCTAAATTGAGCGCGATCCGGGAAAACTGTCGTGCCAATGGTTTTCCTAATGACTTTCGCCGCGAAAACTACGCCGAAGAACTGCAACAACAATTCGGTGAAAAAGACAAAGAAGCCCTGGAAAGCGAAAGCAACCAGGTGTCTATCGCAGGCCGAATTATGGCTAAGCGCGGCCCGTTTCTTTTGCTCCAAGATATGACTGGCCGCATCCAGGCTTATGCAAGCAAAGATGTGCAGAAAGAAATCAAAGCAAAATTCGGTAGTTTGGATATTGGTGATATCATTGGTGTTGCAGGAGCGCTGCACAAATCCGGTAAGGGCGATTTGTACGTCAATATGGAGAATTGGCAATTGCTGACGAAGTCTTTGCGCCCACTCCCCGAAAAATTCCACGGTTTAAGTGATCAGGAAACAAAATATCGTCAGCGTTATGTGGATTTGATCACCAGTGAACAAACCCGTAAAAACTTTAAAATTCGCAGCGCCATCATCAATGGAATTCGTCAGTTTTTGACCCAGCGCGACTACATCGAAGTGGAAACGCCGATGTTACAAGTTATTCCTGGTGGTGCATCTGCGAAGCCTTTTGTTACCCATCACAATGCGCTGGATATCGATATGTATCTGCGAATCGCGCCGGAGTTATACCTCAAGCGATTGGTTGTTGGTGGTTTTGAACGGGTTTTTGAGATTAACCGGAATTTCCGAAACGAAGGTCTGTCGACCCGTCACAACCCGGAATTTACCATGCTTGAATTCTACCAAGCGTATGCCGATTACAACGATCTGATGAACCTTACCGAAGATATGTTGCGCACATTGGCACAGGACATTTTAGGTTCTACTGAGTTGGTGAATACTGAGCGCGACAGTGAAGGCAATGTAACCAAAGAAACACATTATGACTTTGGTAAGCCTTTTGACCGCCTGAGTATGGGTGAAGCCATTCTTAAATACTGGCCTGAGGCGAATGAAGCTGCTATTCGTGATCCACAAGCTCACCTCGATGAACTCAAAGCCATGGCCAAACAGTTGCACATTAAAGAGCCTGAAGTTGATGGTATCTGGGGCGCGGGTAAATATCTTTGCGAGATATTTGAAGCCACGGCAGAGGAAAAACTTATCCAACCTACGTTTATTACAGAATATCCGTGGGAAGTCTCTCCGTTGGCTCGCAGAAATGACGACAATCCGTTTATCACAGACCGTTTTGAATTCTTCGTAGGTGGTCGTGAGTTAGCCAATGGCTTTAGCGAATTGAATGACCCTGAAGATCAAGCTGAGCGCTTCCGCAAGCAAGTGGCTGAAAAAGACGCTGGTGACGACGAAGCCATGCATTTTGATGAAGATTACATTCGTGCGCTGGAGTTCGGTTTGCCTCCTACTGCGGGCCAGGGTATTGGTATCGACCGGTTAGCCATGTTGTTCACCGATAGCCCAACAATTAAAGACGTGATTTTGTTCCCCCATATGAAGCCCCAGGCTTCGGACAGCCAGGAATAGAAACGCTCTTTTTTACAGGCTGGTAATTTGCTGATATAAAGCGGTATTGATGGGAACATCAATACCGCTTTTTTTTGCCTGTTTGATAAGAAACCCCGTAATACCGTCAATCTCCGTTTTGCGCTTATGTGCAATGTCCTGATGCATACTTGAGAAGTTTTGCGCTGTCGCAGCAATCACCTGACGAGCATTTTGTTCTAGCTCGTATCTGGTAGTGGGATAACCCGAGGCAGTCATGACCCGGGCAGTCTCGTCGCAAATTTGGCTAATCTTTTCAGCAAACCGGCTTTCCGCAAGCGCCCCGTTAGGTACATCGTAAAGTGCGGTGAGAGGGTTTATAACCAGGTTTACAGCTAGCTTTTTCCACAGTGCCAACTGAATGTCTTCGCTCCAGGTAATGGGCGGCAAGCAATGTGAAAGGAGCTGTGTTACAACCCTGTCTGTGTTGGGTGAATAAACAGTGGTCATCGGCGCCTGACTGCGACCTAACAATGTTTTTCCTACACCAGTATGTTGTACCTGTTGAGGGGATGTTTTAAACGCACCATGACTGGTTGTTGCAATATACACTGGCTGCGTAGTGAGATATTCACATAAGACCGATTCCCCTCCCATTCCATTTTGGAGCAATATTACCGGGGTGCTGGCCGATAGCATCGTTCGCCACTGACCTATAGCTTCAGCCAGTTGGTAGTTTTTTACCGGTAAAATGAGAATGTCGTTGTCGGTGAGTGTCTCAAATTGAACCGGGGTAAGTGATATGGCCTCGTTTTCACGGTTTGTTACCAGTACAACGCTTTCGCGTTCATGTCGAAGAAGAAAACGAAAGGGGATGCGAGCAAGCTGCGCTCCGGCGGCAACAAGAGAGCCAATAGCGCCATCACCCACAATGGCTATTTTTCTGTTATTCATCGTGGGCAGCACGTGGCGTAACAACTCGGGGAAATTTGTACTCGGGCCAGGGTAACTTAGCCATCTGTTTATGTGCCGATAACCAGCTTCGGCAAGCCGAAGAAGTAAACAGTTCACCTTCCGTGGGTGGCGCAACAACCGAAAACTTTTCTCCTTTATAGCTAAAATGCAGGCTATAGGCATGTAAACTCACACGGTCTGCGGTTAATGCGCCATAGAGTGTATCGCCGTGAATGGGGGCACCAATACTTTTCATTGCCACCCTAATCTGGTGTGTTTTACCCGTGAGTGGTTTAACAATGGCAATTCGCCCTAAGCCGTCAATATGATGTGAAAAAAATTGCGTGACTGCTGGGTTGTCTTTGCTTTTCAGTAAAATGTGCTGTCCTCGCCGACGATTTTTCATATCGCCGGACACGGTTCCTTGTTTCTTAGTGGGCTTGTTCGAGAGAAACGCCAGATAAAACTTTTGTATTTGCCGTTGCTCAAAAAGTCCACTGAGTTCAGCGGCAGCCTCAGCGTGCTTGGCCATTAATAAACAGCCCGAAGTAACGGTGTCCAGACGGTGGCACAAGTACAGCGAAGATAAGTTCTCACTTCGTTTTGTTTGCACAACAATGCCGTTGTCACTGTCGTGCATGGGTACGCCTACGGGCTTATTAATAATTAAAAAGTCTGGGTGGTCGAGCACCACCGCAGGCCAGTTAGGTAAGCTATTCATCAATGTGCTGGTTTGCCGGTGTACTTAACTATTTAGCAAGGCCAGAGCATTTTCATAATCGAGATCGTCAATCGCATCGCGAATTTGTTGCTGCTTCTCGCTATCAGACGTAGAAGCTGCAAGCCACGCATCCAATTGTTCCTGGGCAATAAACTCGTTTTGCTCAAGTGCGCGAATAAAGTCATCCGGTGCCGCGATGTTAGTGGCAGCCTCAGCAGTGGTATCGTTTTCCGTTTCAGCTTTGCCTGGTACTTCTTTTTTAAGTCCCCCTTCTTCAAGTAAGCCTGGGTTAGCCTGCAAAGTCTGGATGTACGCGAGTGTGGCACTTAGCGTTTCACAGAAAAATGGAAAGGAAGCTGGTAGCTCGGGCACACTTTTTATTTCATTTTCAGCCTGTCGGCTGGCCTGGTGCAGTTGAGTGATACCAAGATTGCCTGCGACCCCTTTTATGGTGTGCAAATATGTACGTGCACCATCCCAGTTTTGTTGTGTGAAGAGAAGGGTGAGTTTGTTTTCAGCATCAATATATTCATCAGAAAATTTTTGCAATAAACGCAATAAAAGTGTGCTGTTACCACTTAGTTGTGACAAACCGAACTTAAGATCAATTAGCGTGTCAGAAGAATCCATAATCACTCCTAAACCTATTTGTTGTCAGTGTATTTCATAATGTAATAAATTGATACAAAGGGGACTATCCGAAAGAGGTTTTTGTTTGTGTTTTCTGGTAGTCTGAAAATAACAATTTTTTCCACGGGTATTAACAACGCTTTTCAATTCTTCCTTCTTTTCAGTGGTTATAGAAATTGATAAAAGATGTACCTGCCGTTCAACCTAAACGATAAAGGATGCCTGATGGCGAAATCTCTGGCCGCAAAAATTTTCCTGTTAGCGGGCGTTACTCTCACTCTGGCAAGCTGCCAGAGTCAACAAAGCGAAAACATCACCGCTTTAGAACAAGTACCAAAGCAAGTTCATATACCCCACGAAAAATACACGTTAAGCAATGGTCTCACCGTTATCCTACATCAGGATCACTCCGATCCGCTGGTTCATGTTGATGTAACCTATCATGTGGGAAGTGCCAGAGAAGAGTTAGGTAAAAGCGGATTTGCGCATTTTTTTGAACACATGATGTTCCAGGGCTCTGAGCACGTAGAAGACGAAGAGCACTTTAAAATTATTACAGAAGCAGGTGGTACCCTAAACGGCACAACCAATACCGATCGCACCAATTATTTTGAAACGGTACCAGCGAACCAGCTGGAAAAAATGTTGTGGTTAGAAGCTGACCGTATGGGGTTCTTATTACCGGCGGTGACTCAGGAGAAGTTTGAAAACCAGAGGGACACGGTTAAAAACGAAAGAGCGCAGCGGGTGGATAACCGACCTTACGGGCTGCGGTTCGAGAAAAACGGTGAGGCGCTTTATCCCTCTGGTCATCCATATTCGTGGTCGACAATTGGCTATATGGAAGATTTAGACAGGGTTACCGTCAACGACCTAAAGGCTTTCTTCAAACGTTGGTATGGCCCAAACAATGCCGTGTTGACCATTGGCGGCGACATCGATGTAGCACAAACGAAAAAGTGGGTAGAAAAGTACTTCGGTCCAATTCCCAGAGGCCCTGAAGTAGAGAAACAAACGCCTCATGCGGTTGAGTTGGCAGAAAACCGTTATGTTACTCTCGAAGATAAAGTTCATCTTCCGTTGCTCCAAATTACGTACCCCACCGTGTATGCAAGACACGAAGACGAAGCGCCTCTTGATGTATTGTCAGATATATTGGGCGGCGGTAAAACGTCACTGTTTTACAAAAATCTGGTTAAAGAGGGGCTTGCAGTGCAAGCGGGCGTGTCACATCCATGTCGCGAACTGGCCTGTGAATTTCAGCTCATTGCACTGGCAAATCCAGATACCGTGAATAACTTGTCAACGTTAAATGATGTGGTTATGCAATCGTTAGCTGAGTTTGAACAGCGAGGCGTAAATGATGACGATTTGGCTCGCACTAAAGCTGGAATTGAAGCTTCTACTATATTTGGCTTGCAAAGTGTAAGTGGAAAAGTAAGTGCCCTGGCAAGCGGAGAAACCTTCTTTGCGCAACCGGATTTAGTGGCCGATGATATTGAACGCTACAATAATGTTACGGCAGAAGATGTGATGCGCGTGTACAACAAATACATCAAAAATAAACACGGGGTTACTATTTCTGTTGTGCCTCTAGGACGAGCTGAAATCGCGGTTAAGCCTCAAAACTTCACCTTAGGTGAAAGAGATATTGGTGATGTTCAACTGGTGAATCAGCCGGTTGAGCAAAAAGCGATACCTGACGACTTTGATCGCAGCCTGGTGCCAACAGCAGGTCCGATTCCCACCGTACATGTTCCTGAGTTTTGGGAAACCACACTACCGTCCGGTATTAGTACTCTTGGTGTAACCAGCGATGAAACACCAACAGTAACTTTAACGCTCAACTTGGAAGGCGGCATGCTACTGGATCCGCCACATAAGGCCGGTGTGGCATTTTTAACCGCGTCTATGATGAACGAATCAACTGAAAATTATACTAATGAGGCGTTGTCCAATGCTTTGGCAAAACTTGGGAGCTCGATAAGTTTTAGAGCGTCAGGGCGCTACTCTCAAGTATACGTGTCGTCACTGACTAAAAATCTGCCGCAAACCCTTGCTTTGTTGGAAGAAAAGCTCTTTCGTCCAGGGTTTGATGAAAATGATTTTCAACGCTTAAAAGCCAGGTTAGCTCAAAGTATGCAGCAGAGTTTGCGCAACCCCGGGTATCTCGCTGATCGCGCGAAAGATTTAGTCTTGTTCGGCGAGGACAGTCGCTTGAGTTTACCGGCAAATGGCGCGTTGGCCAGCCTGGCAAATATTGAGCTAGCGGATATAAAAACTTTTTACGAGCGCTATTACAATCCAGCCAAAGCAAACCTGGTGATTGTCAGTGATCTTTCCCAGCGGGAAGTCATCTCATCGCTGGCGTTCATGTCTGAGTGGACTCCAAAGCCTTATACCGTTCCTGCGTTATCTGGGTTCCCTGATTATGAAGGCAGCAAGATTTTTTTAGTAGATAATCCGGACGCGGTTCAGTCTGCGGTACACATTGTTAAGCGAGCTATGCCGTTTGATGCTACTGGAAACTACTTTTACTCGCGCCTGATGAACTTTCCACTGGGTGGCGCGTTTAATAGCCGTATAAATTTAAATCTGCGGGAAGATAAGGGCTACACTTACGGTGCGTCGACCTCTTTCATTGGTGGAAAAACGGTAGGGTGGTTTGAAGCTCAGGCTGAAGTTACAGCACCAAATACCCTGGACGCCATTCAAGAGTTTCTCAAGGAAATTCGCGAGTATCAGGAAAACGGCCCTACTGAGGAAGAACTTCAGTTCATGCAAAACGCGTTTACGTTAAGCGATGCGCTTGAATATGAAACACCTAATAGCAAGGTGGCGTTTTTAAGGCAATTACTGGCTTACGACTTACCTAAAAATTACCGGGATGAACAAACAGCATTGATAAAGAAAGTATCAGTAGAGAAGCTCAAGGCCGTCGCCAAAGAACAATTGAACGCAGATGAGATGCAAATTATCGTGGTTGGTGATAAAACAACGTTAATGAAACCGCTGGAAACTCTGGGTTTGCCGATAGAAGTGTTGTCACTGAACTAGCTACAGCGTCATTTTACTATTGAAAATAGTGGGAAGCCCCCCATTTGATGGAGCTTCCCCCCCATTATGGATGAACATGTTGATCTCATCAAAGCCAACTTTTAGCTATCGCCTGGAGGCGATGAAGTCTGAGCATTTTCAGGCAGCATTAAAGGATATTAAACACGGCGTAGAGCGAGAGGGTTTACGCATACAGACAAATGGTAAGCTCGCGCAAACCGGTCACCCGGAATCGCTGGGTTCAGCGCTAACTCATGCGTGTATTACCACGGACTTCTCTGAATCACTCCTTGAGTTCATTACGCCACCTGTCGCGAAAAGTGAGATAACTACCACGCAACTCAAAGACATACACAAGTTTACCATGGATAACATTGGTGAAGAGCTGTTATGGCCTATGAGCATGCCGTGCTTTATTGAAAACCAGGACGAAATCCCGTTAGCTTATTTTGGCGAGTCCAATGTGGGTAAAATGAAGCGGGTTTATCGCATGGGCCTGAAAAATCGTTACGGCAGCATGATGCAGGCAATATCGGGGGTCCATTTTAATTTTTCACTACCTGACAGTTTCTGGCAGGCGTGGGCGGCGCTCAACAATACTGAATATTCTACCGATCAGGTTTCGGCAGATTATTTTGCTTTAATTCGCAACTATCGCCGTTATTGTTGGCTATTGCCGTTTTTGTATGGTGCATCCCCAGCGTTGTGCGGGTCTTTTTTAAGCGGAAAGGAAACAGCCTTACCCTTTAAGAAAGTTGGTAAGGGCACAATATATATGCCGTACGCTACCTCATTGCGAATGAGTGATTTAGGCTACACCAACTCAGAGCAGTCGGCGCTACAAATTTGCTACAACCAACTGTCTACTTATGTTGATAAGTTGCGAAGTGCAATGTACACCCCTTCCAGCCGATTCGGGCAATTTGCTTCCGGTGAAGGCGGGCATTTCCAGCAATTGTCGAAAAATATACTTCAGATTGAAAATGAATTGTACTCCCCGATCAGACCTAAACAACCAACAGCTTCTATGGAAAAGCCCACTGATGCACTGGTACGTCGGGGTGTTAACTACGTAGAGGTAAGAGTGCTCGACGTAAATCCGTTTACGCCAGTGGGCATTGATAAAACGCAAATGGACTTTCTCGATGTATTTATGGTGACTTGCCTTATGCTGGATAGTCCGGAAATGGATGCACCTGAACTGGCTGAGTGTCGCGAAAATATGGATAGGGTGGTACTGGAAGGGCGCAAACCGGCGCTCATGTTGTCACTAAAAGGACAGGAGCATGGTTTTGCTGCGTGGGCTGAATCCTTATTCAGCTATTTTAGGCAAACCGCCAGCTTGCTGGATGAAGCCAATGGTTCAAAAGACTACTCTACTGCCGTAGATGCAGAGTGGAAAAAAGTTCAGGATCCGGGGCTTACGCCATCAGGACGTCTGCTATCTAATCTGCTGAATGACGATATGGACAACAGTGAATTCGGATTAAAGCTTGCAAAGCAATATGCTCAGCAACTCAAAACCCATGACTACAGCTATTACAGCGAAGCTGATTTTCTTTCAATGGCAGCATCCTCTCTGGCAGAACAAACCGCCATTGAAGCTGGGGATGAAGTATCTTTTGAACAGTTCGTTAGCGACTATTTTGCTGAGCCCATGGCACAAAAATCTGAATAAAAAAATGCCCGGCAGGGAGCCAGGCATAAAGATTGTTCCAGGGAAACACACACATTTTTTGCTAGAACATTAATTTGGACAACCAAAGTTGAAAAAGTTCCAATCTCCTGCACAATTTTTCGTACTTTTTTCTGTCGTTCTTGCAATCTCAGTGCTTCAGGGGTGTGCCACGTCTCCTCCACAGGATACCAGCGATATCTGTGAAATCTTCTATGAAAAAGATGACTGGTACGATGCTGCTGCTGATGCCCGGGATAAGTGGGGGGTGCCCATTCATATTCCCATGGCCATCATGTACCAGGAAAGTAGCTTCCGACACAATGCGCTGCCGCCAAGAGATTATGTGTTTTTTGGCTTGATACCATGGGGCAGGGTGAGTTCAGCTTACGGTTACTCTCAGGCAAAAACGGTAACCTGGGCAGACTATGTCAAGGAAACGGGGAATAGTTGGGCCGATCGTGACGATTTTGATGATGCCATGGATTTTATGGGCTGGTTTATTTCTAAATCCCACAAAATAAATGGTGTATCAAAATGGGACGGCTACGCTCAATATCTCAATTACCACGAAGGCTGGGGGGGGTATCAACGCCATACCTACAATAAAAAACCATGGCTTAAAAAAGTAGCCAGCCAGGTAAAATCCCGGTCTTTGCGTTATGCAACACAGCTAAAACGCTGCGAGGCAGATTTGCAGAAAAGTTGGTTCTGGAAGTTGTTTTCCTAGCCCTTCATTGAATGCTGAGTTTATGAGAGTAGGTATTCGAAAAAAGAAGTAGGCAGGCGCACCACACACCTGCCTACAATCGACGCTAAGCCAAGACCGTTAATCACCCAACGTCGAACAGGCAAATTTACTATATTGTAAATGATAATGATTTGCAATAACGTTTTGGTGAATTTCTTATTTTTTTATTTCTCTTTTGTTTTATTGATCTCAATCAGTGTTTGCCATCAGGTTGGTTCCGGCTATTGATTCAGATCACAGAACGTCTCCCTGCCGTTAGGCACACTAGTACTGAATAAACAGTCGGGTGAATTGACAAACGCCAATGAGGAGAAAATTATGTTAATGATGATGCTAAAAGATCCGGTGGTATGGGGTTCGTTGCTTGGCATTGCTATTGTGGTTGTGATGATGGGGTACTACACTTATCTCTTCATGCATAACAGTGCCAGTGAAGATCACTAGTCAGTACCGTACAGACAGCTACTGAACAGGCTCCAGAGTTTCCACAAGTACCAGTAATGCGCCTTGCCCACCATATTCCAGGGGAGCCTGGTGGAACGCTATGACATGGGGGTGTTGTACCAGGTAGTGGGGCAAGGCGCCCTTTAAGATGCCTGCTCCAATGCCGTGTACAATGGCGACGCAGTCAATTAGCTCTTTTCTCGCAGTATAAAGTAATGCTGAAATTTCTAGCTTCGCATTCTCTCTTGTTAACCCGTGTAAATCTAATACCAGTTCGGGATAAAAGTCACCACGGCGCAATCGTTTCAGGCTGTGTGTGGGTTCCTCCGGGCGACAATATCTCATGGGCCCAGCGTCAGGCAGGCTTGCCTGATAAATATCAGAAAAAGCAAAACTCGCGTCCAGCTGTCTGCGTTGGTGTGAATCAGGCGTGGTAGCGCTGCGCAAGGGTTTAACAACAGTAGTTTTACGAGGTTTTACAACCTTATCTTGTTTAAGAGGCTTGATCCCAGCGGTTGCTTCCCGAAACAAAGCCATGTCCTCATTTTGTTTTCCGTGATTGGGTTTGTCTGCCAACGGGGCTGTCTCCACATCTTTGTACAACATAGAACCGAATTACCTATAAATTCAGTTGGGTGCTCCTCTGAGTTTCGGTATGATACCAGCTTTATGTTAGCGATGTAGCCCAGCCAATGACCGATAAGATATATTTAGATGAAGCTATTCATGATCTCCACACTATTTTGGATATGGTGAGATGGGCGGTCAGTCGGTTTAATGACGCACATTTATATTATGGGCATGGCACGGACAACAGTTGGGACGAAGCAGTATGTCTCACCCTGTTTGCCCTGCATTTACCGCAAGATCTAACCGCAAGAACCGGTGACGGTTTGTTTTCTGCGCGCTTAACTGCATCAGAAAAAGAAAAAGTCGCGGATTTGGTCTTAAAGCGGGTACAAACTCGAATGCCTCTGCCGTATATTACGCACGAAGCATGGTTTTGCGATTTGCCATTTTACGTTGATGAACGGGTACTCATTCCTCGCTCTCCTTTTGCCGAACTGATAAAAAATCGTTTCGAAGGTTATATCCATGGCGAACCTACTGCTATTTTAGACATGTGCACTGGCGGGGGTTGTATCGCTATCGCATTGGCACATGGTTTTGTGTCTGCCCAGGTTGATGCCGTAGATATTTCCCACGATGCATTGGAAGTGGCAGATTTTAATATTCAGGAACACGGGGTAGGGCACAGAGTCTTTCCCATTCACTCTGACTTGTTTACCAGTCTGGAAGGTCAGCAGTACGATCTGATCGTATCTAACCCGCCATACGTTGACGATGAAGACATGAGTGATTTACCTGATGAATACCAACATGAGCCTGAACTTGCCTTAGCCGCTGGTGAAGACGGTCTCGATTTGGTTGAAATTATGGTCCAACAAGCACCGGCTTATCTCAAAGACAATGGCTGGATGTTAGTTGAGGTCGGTAATTCAGAAGTACACATGGCAGATCGTTTCCCAGGTCTTGATGTAGAATGGGTAACATTGCAGCAAGGTGGTCACGGTATATTTGCAGTGTCCAAAGCATCATTAATTGAATATTTAAACGGGAAGGGTGAATAACACAGATGTCGGGTAACAGCTTTGGAAAAATGTTCACTGTGACGACCTTTGGTGAAAGCCACGGTATTGCCATTGGCGGTGTTGTGGATGGCTGTCCTCCAGGATTAGAAATCTCAGAGGCAGATTTACAGGTCGATTTGGATCGCAGAAAACCGGGTACATCCCGCTACACAACTGCACGGCGTGAAGGTGACGAGGTACAGATCCTCTCAGGTGTCTTCGAGGGAAAAACCACAGGAACCAGTATTGGGCTGCTGATCCAAAATACTGATCAGCGCAGCAAAGACTATTCAAATATCTCAGACCGCTTTCGCCCTGGTCACGCCGATTATACCTATCATCAAAAATATGGTGCCCGCGATTATCGCGGCGGTGGGCGCTCGTCTGCCAGGGAGACAGCCATTCGGGTGGCTGCCGGTGGTATTGCCAAGAAGTTTCTCAAGCAGCACTACGGTATCGAGATTCACGGTTACCTTTCCCAGTTAGGACCAATAAAAGTTGAAACTGTTGATCATAACGTAACCAATACCAACCCGTTTTTTTGTCCTGACGAAAGTAAATTAGCCGATTTGGATACCTATATGCGGGATTTGAAAAAGTCCGGCGACTCTATAGGTGCGAAAGTGTCCGTGGTTGCCACTGGCGTGCCTGTGGGTTTGGGAGAGCCGGTTTTTGATCGTCTTGATGCTGATATAGCGTCGGCCATGATGGGGATAAACGCCGTCAAAGGTGTAGAAATAGGCGATGGTTTCGATGTGATAGAACAAAAGGGAAGTGAGCACAGAGATACTCTCACTCCTGACGGGTTTGCCAGTAATCATGCTGGTGGCGTATTGGGAGGAATTTCAAGTGGTCAGGACGTTGTGGTACACATGGCGTTAAAGCCCACCTCCAGTATCTCGGTGCCGGGGAAAACCATTGATGTTGATGGTAATGAAATTGATATCGTTACCAAAGGACGTCACGATCCTTGCGTCGGTATTCGTGCAGTGCCAATTGCAGAGGCTATGCTGGCAATCGTTGTAATGGATCATTGCTTGCGACATCGAGCGCAAAACGCAGGTGTACAATCAGCTACGCCTGTCATCAAAGGGAATATTCCCTCCTCTTGAACACGTATCAATAATGGGGCAGGGAATGCCAGCCCATTCACGGACTAATCTCATTTTACTGTGTGTCACCTACTGGTTGTATTTTGGCCAGCTAGGTGTACTCACGCCGTACCTTGGGATTTTCCTCGACGGCCGCGGTTTCAGTTCAGCGGAGATCGGAGAATTGTGGGCAGTAATAACATTGGCGCGTATTGTTGGCCCTTCTCTTTGGGCCGGTATCGCCGACAGAAGTGGTAAAGCAGTTAATGTGGTCAGGTTAGGCTGCTTTCTAACTGTCGCGTGCTTTTGTTCTGTTTTCTTCTTTCATTCTTTTTGGGGCTTAACGCTGGCATTTGGACTTATGATGATGTTCTGGACGGCGGTGTTACCGCAATTGGAAGTCATTACAATTCAGTCTGTGCAACCCACCAAAGTCAGCTATGGCCAGGTAAGACTATGGGGCAGCATAGGTTTCATTGTACTGACTATTGTGGTTGGAAAGGCGTTGGATGTGTTTTCTTCTGAAGCGCCAATTTATGCTAGTCTGGCTGTACTGACCGGTTTATTTATTAGTACCCTGTTCATTCAGCAACCCGCTAAACAACATCATAAAGCCCACATTGCGGGAACATTATGGGAATTTGTACGCAGTAAAACGTTTGTGATGTTTCTTCTGTCCGCTGGGTTACTTCAAGTGAGTTTTGGTGCCTACTACGGCTTTTTTGCTTTGTATATGCGCGATCTCGACTATACGGGGCAGCAAACCGGATTCCTGATCGCCATAGGTGTGTTAGCAGAGGTACTCATCTTTCTGCTTGCAAGAAGGTTGATAAACAGATTCGGGGTGTGGTCGTTGATGCTTTGGTGCATGGTACTAACGGCAGCGCGCTGGTATGCACTTGCTGATTTTGCGCATATTGGCATAGTGGTGGTGGTTAGTCAGCTTATTCACGCATTGAGCTTTGGTCTTGCCCATGTCACAGCCATGCATTTCATCACCCATTATTTTCCTGCTCAATATCAGAGTCGGGGGCAAGCGTTATATGTGAGTATCGCCTTTGGTTTTGGCGGCGCGCTTGGCAACTACATAGCCGGCCAACTTTGGCAACAAGGTACACAAGCCTACGAGAGCTTTGCCTTTGCGGCGCTCGCAGCTCTTGCCGGTGCCACTTGTTTGCTGTTTTGCCATCGGCCGACAATAAACAAAATGGACGTCCCCACGTCTGAGTGATCAGGCCGCTGGTGCCGGGCGTGTGCAGGAGGCAATGATGTCGGTTTCGCCCCTTTCATTTTCTTGTTCTAAGAACACATCGAACTTCCACAGGCGAAACAGGTGCCGCATTACTTCTTCTTTAGAGTCAGCCAAGGGAATACCCCGGTGAGGTACGTAGCGCAAGGTAAGAGAGCGATCACCTCTGACATCCACATTATATACCTGAATGTTAGGCTCCAGGTTACTCAGGTTATATTGTGCTGATAACTTTTCTTTAATTTTTATGTAGCCCTGTTCATCGTGGATGGCACTGACACTGACAAAGGGGTTTTTGGCATTATCTTCAATGGAAAATAGCTTGAAATCTCTGATCAACTTGGGCGACAAAAACTGGCTGATGAAGCTTTCATCTTTAAAGTTCTTCATGGCAAAGTGCACTGTGTCCAACCAATTTTTACCCGCCACATCGGGCAAATAGTAGCGATCTTCCTCTGTGGGGTTTTCACATATTCGTTTTATATCCATGAACATGTTGAAACCCAAAGCGTAGGGGTTTATGCCTGAATAATACGGACTGTTGTATTCCGGCTGCATCACCACGCCACTGTGACTGTGTAGGAATTCGAGCATAAACCTGTCGGTTACCAAGCCTTCATCGTACATGGTATTGAGAATGTGATAATGCCAGAAACAAGCCCAACCCTCGTTCATCACCTGGGTTTGTTTTTGGGGGTAAAAATACTGTGATACCTTTCTTACAATTCGCACTAGCTCCCGTTGCCATGGCTCAAGCAAGGGAGCGTTTTTCTCGATAAAATACAGCAGGTTTTCCTGTGGCTCTTCCGGGAAGCGCCTTTTTTTCGGGGCGTGAGCATCGGGCTGATCCGGCAGTGTTCGCCACAGCTCGTTGACCTGAGACTGAAGGTATTTTTCTCGCTGTTCCTGGCGTGCCTGTTCCTCCTGCATTGAAATTTTCTGTGGTCGTTTGTACCTGTCGACACCATAGTTCATCAGTGCATGGCATGAGTCGAGTACCGCTTCCACTTCTTCGGAGCCAAACCGCTGTTCACACTTAGCAATGTAGTTTTTGGCGAAAACGAGATAATCGATAATTGAGCTGGCGTCTGTCCAGGTTTGGAACAGATAGTTTCCTTTAAAAAACGAATTGTGCCCGTAGCAGGCATGGGCCATAACCAGTGCTTGCATCGTAATGGTGTTTTCTTCCATCAGATAGGCAATACAAGGGTCTGAATTAATGACAATCTCATAGGCTAACCCCATCTGGCCGCGACGATAATTCTGTTCTGTTTGAATAAATTTTTTGCCGAAAGACCAGTGGGTATAGTTTATCGGCATGCCAATACTGGCATAAGCATCCATCATCTGTTCTGCGGTGATGACTTCTATCTGATTGGGGTAGGTGTCCAGCCTGAAATTTTTAGCAATGCGATCGATATGGCTTTCATATTGCTCGAGCATTGGAAAAGTCCAATCTGGCCCGTCACTTAGGGGCTCTTTGCTTTGCTTTGGTGGAGTCGACATTACTAACCTCCTGAAGACACGTCCTGCTCTGATTTTCTGAAAAGTTCTCTGAAAACCGGGAATATATCATTGACGGATTGAATGTGTTTGCAGACAAAATTTTCACAGGAATTTTCTACCAACTGGTACTCTCGCCACAGGCTTTGATGCTGCCGCTCGGTAATTTCGATATAGGCGAAATACCGGGTAACTGGAAGCAATTCATTCAATAGAATGTGTTTGCACTGGGGGGAATCATCAGCCCAATTGTCACCATCAGAAGCTTGCGCTGCATAAATGTTCCAGTCACTATCAGAGTAGCGCTCTTTGACTATTTCATCCATGAGCTTTAGTGCACTGGACACTATGGTGCCGCCGGTTTCCTGTGAATAGAAAAAGGTGTGTTCGTCCACTTCTTTGGCCTGGGTGTGGTGGCGAATATACACTACCTCAACATTTTCGTAAGTGCGGCTAAGGAACAAGTAAAGAAGAATATAAAAGCGCTTGGCCATGTCTTTGGTGGCCTGATCCATAGAACCTGACACATCCATCAAACAAAACATAACCGCCTTACTGGTTGGCACAGGACGTTTGTCGTAATTCTTAAAACGCAAATCGAAGGTGTCGATGAAAGGCACACTGGCAATTCTTTTTTTCAGTGCTTCAATTTCTTTTTCAAGGGCGAGGATCGCTAACTGATTATCGTGTTTATCCTGTTTTAACTTAACCAGAGCTTCTTCTTTTTCCTTAAGAGCACGTTTATTCGCAGCAGTGAGCGCAATTCGCCTGGCCACAGACCCTTTGAGAGAGCGTACAATATCGAGATTACTGGGCACGCCGTCAGTTTGATATCCAGCACGGTATGTTTCATATTGAACCACTTTATCAAACTGATTCTTTTTCAGATTTGGTAACGCGAGATCCTCAAATAGTAAGTCGAGATATTCGTCCTTTGAAATGGTAAAAACAAATTCGTCCTGACCTTCTCCTGAATCGCTTGCGTCTCCCTGGCCTTGACCCTGACCGCCGCCAGATGGGGGCCTGTCAATTTTGTCTCCGGCTGTGAATTGATCATTGCCAGGATGGACAACCGTACGCTCTCCTCCCTGACCAGTGTGAAACACAGGCTCGCTTATATCCCGGGTTGGAATACTGATTTTCTCACCATTTTCCAAATCGGTTACAGAGCGCTTGCTTACCGCGTCAGAAACTGAGCGTTTAATTTGCTGCTTATAACGGCGAAGAAAACGCTGACGGTTAACTGTGCTTTTTCCCTTGCTGTTAAGTCTTCTGTCTATAAAATGCGCCATACCTACCTACTGAGAAGTTTCTAATACAAAGCGACACAACCTCTGTTAATTCAGGATGCTTTGCGAACACGCAGGTACCAGTCACACAACAACCTGACTTGTTTCTGTGTATAGCCTTTTTCTACCATTCGGTTGACAAAATCATCGTGTTTTTTCTTATCTTCAGTAGAACCCTTCGTGTTAAAAGATATTACCGGGAGCAAATCCTCCGTATTAGAGAACATTTTCTTTTCGATAACAGTGCGTAATTTCTCGTAACTGGTCCAGGCGGGGTTAGTTCCACCATTGCTAGCCCGCGCACGCAGTACGAAGTTGACGATTTCATTGCGGAAGTCTTTCGGGTTACTAATGCCCGCTGGTTTTTCTGTTTTCTCCAACTCGGCGTTGAGAGACTCCCTGTCAAACAGTTGCCCTGTTTCCGGGTCGCGGTATTCCTGGTCCTGGATCCAGAAATCAGCATAGGTAACGTAGCGGTCAAACAGATTTTGTCCGTACTCAGAGTATGACTCGAGATAGGCCGTTTGAATTTCCTTGCCTATAAATTCAACATAGCGTGGAATGAGGTAACCTTTGAGGTATTCTCTGTATTGATCGGCAATATCGTTGGGAAATTGCTCCCGCTCAATTTGACGCTCAAGCACGTAAAACAAATGCACAGGGTTAGCTGCAACTTCCTGATGGTCGAAATTAAATACCCGGGATAATATTTTAAAAGCGAAGCGGGTGGATAACCCTTCCATGCCTTCATCTACGCCCGCGTAATCACGGTATTCCTGATAGGATTTCGCTTTTGGATCGGTATCTTTGAGGCTTTCGCCGTCATACACTCGCATCTTAGAGTAAATGCTGGAGTTCTCTGGTGCTTTGAGTCGCGATAGCACAGTAAACTGCGCCAGGCACTCAAGGGTGTCAGGCGCACAAGGCGCTCCGCTAAGCTCACTGCTATCAAGCAGTTTTCGATAGATGCGCATTTCCTCTGTCACCCGCAAGCAGTAGGGAACTTTAACGATGTATACCCGGTCGAGAAATGCTTCGTTATTTTTGTTGTTGCGAAAGGATTGCCATTCAGATTCATTAGAATGGGCGAGAATAAGTCCATCGAACGGCAGGGCGGAAAAGCCTTCTGTAGGGTTATAATTACCTTCCTGAGTGGCAGTTAATAATGGATGAAGCACCTTGATTGGCGCTTTAAACATTTCAACAAACTCCATCAGTCCCTGATTAGCTTTGCAAAGCGAACCCGAGTAGCTGTAAGCGTCAGGGTCGTTTTGTGCAAATTGTTCCAGTTTGCGAATATCGACTTTGCCCACCAACGATGAAATATCCTGATTGTTTTCATCGCCGGGTTCAGTTTTCGCTATGCCGATTTGGTCCAAAATGGATGGATAGACCCGAACCACTTTGAATTTGCTGATATCGCCACCGTATTCGTGAAGCCGCTTTCTGGCCCAGGGTGACATGATAGTTTTTAAGTATCTCTGTGGGATACCATATTCCTTTTGAAGGATATGGCCGTCTTCGGCGAGGTCAAATAAAGAAAACGGGTGGTCATTCGTCGGCGAGCCCTTGAGCATGTAAATAGGCACTTTCTGCATAAGTTCTTTTAGCCTTTCAGCTAAAGAGGATTTCCCCCCTCCAACAGGCCCTAACAAGTACAGTATTTGCTTCTTCTCTTCTAACCCTTGTGCAGCGTGTTTTAAATAAGAAACAATTTGCTCAATGGCTTCTTCCATGCCGTAGAATTCATAAAAAGCAGGATAACGTGCGATAACCCTGTTAGAAAAAATGCGACTGAGTGCCGGGTCTGTGGAGGTGTCAATCATTTCAGGCTCGCCTATAGCCTGAAGTAAACGCTCAGCAGAATTAGCATAAGCAGAAGGGTCTGTTTTACAGATATCCAGAAACTCCTGGATGGTGAACTCTTCTTGTTGGCGTTCTTCGTAACGTTGCTGGTAATGCTCGAAAATACCCATAGATTTCCCCAAAAAACGGATTCCCGTAATTACAGCTTAGTCCTGTTTGAGAAGTTTGGAAGGGATTTTTCAGGATATTTGGGAATAAAGGGTCGCCAATTGGTCTAATAAAAGAATGAACCTTTTCGATAAAAAGAGGTCTCTACTAGGTCTTTATAAACGTTAATTAAATGTAATAAAAACCCGGCGTTAGCCGGGTTTCATACTCAGAGCGTACCGAAAGCTAGCAATTATTTTGCGAAGTTTTCTGCCGCAAACGTCCAGTTGACCAACTGCCAGAAGTTTTCAAGATACTTAGGACGGGCATTGCGGTAATCAATGTAGTAAGCGTGTTCCCACAGATCCACAGTCAGCAATGGTGTAACACCTTCTTCGGTTAGTGGAGTACCTGCGTTGCTGGTATTCACAATATCAAGACCGCCATCAGCCGTTTTAACTAACCACGTCCAGCTAGAACCAAAGTTATTAACAGATTTGTCATCGAAAGCAGCCTGGAAGTCCGCAAATGAGCCCCATTTAGCTGTAATTGCTTCTGCCAGTTCGCCAGTCGGTTCACCGCCGCCATTTGGGCTTAAGCAGTGCCAGTAGAAGGTGTGATTCCAAATCTGAGCAGCGTTGTTAAACACACCGCCTTCTGAAGTTTTAATGATCTCTTCGAGATCTTTAGATTCTAAGTCAGTACCTTCAACCAGACCATTCAATTTTGTCACATAAGTGGCGTGGTGCTTGCCGTAGTGATACTCAAGTGTTTCTGCAGAAATATGTGGCTCAAGTGCATTTTTCTCGTACGGCAGTGGTGGTAGTTCAAACGCCATTTGAATTCTCCGTGTTTTCCAATGAATGAATTGCGCGCTGCTTTTGCCTGTTTTCAACAACAACGCACGAAGTAACTAAGGTAAATATTGGGATAGTTTTCACTATTACAATGAAATGCTTGTGAAATTTTCATGACTAAGCGAATTTCATATCCTTATACTCTATCGTAAACGAATTTAGCGGTAAAAGATCACTTTTCTTATCGCAGACATGCTTGAATTTACATAAGCTGATATTATATCTATCTCAAGCGTTATTAGTTCACCCTTAAAGAGGATCGGATGGAAAACAATACCGAGTCAACTGTAGACAAGATTAAGCAGCAAATAGGCGAAAATCCTATTTTGCTATATATGAAAGGGTCTCCCAAGTTACCAAGTTGTGGTTTCTCCGCACAGGCTGTTCAAGCACTCATGTCTTGCGGCGAAGCTTTTGCTTATGTCGATATTTTGCAAAACCCGGATATCAGAGCGGAGTTACCAAAATATGCGAACTGGCCGACATTCCCTCAATTGTGGGTCGACGGCGAGTTGGTAGGCGGTTGTGACATAATTATCGAAATGTTCCAGCAAAATGAACTGCAGCCTCTTATTAAAGAAACAGCGGAAAAGTACAATACTGCTGAGTAAGATTCATTTACAGATATTTTCTATGTAGCAAACCCGGCGAGCGCCGGGTTTTTTAATTCCCTTTTATCTCGATAGTTCCGGCTATCAATTTTGCTCTTTGCACCTCGATTCACACTAGATAACACTACGACAAGCAATTGCAAAAACAAGCAAAAACAGGTGTGTTTCGGCTTATTTTCCTTGTCGTTAAATTCCGCATATACAGTAATAGACAAGTGAGAAATAGAAATCCTCTACGACATTAAAAAAAATATTTTTTTCGTCGAAAATCGTTTGTTTTCTGGGTGTTAGCGATCTATAAACCTCACTATCTGCTCGTTATTGGGCAGAATAATAAACATAAAAAAACAATTGATGATGTGTGTCAAAGGGACTGTCTCCCCCCGAGGCACATGCGTCAGAATCGTAAAAATCCAGGAAACCACTATGAAAACATCCATGTCCCTCGTGACTAAACACGTCCGCACTGCGCTGACGGCATCTGCCGCAGTCAGTATGTTGGCGTCGGTAAATGTAGAAGCACAACAATCGGAAGAAGCTGCAGAAGACATCGAACAAATTGCCATCGTTGGTACGAGAGCGGCGCCACGTTCAGTGGGCGATTCACCTGTGCCGGTAGACATTATTTCCAGTGAAGAGTTTCAGAATCAGGGTGCCACTGACATGGTATCTATGCTGCAAACTGTCGTGCCTTCGTTTAACGTTAACGACCAGCCCATCAATGATGCTTCTACTCTGGTGCGCCCTGCAAACCTCCGTGGTATGGCATCAGACCATACTCTCGTCCTCGTTAACGGCAAACGTCGTCACCGCTCTGCGGTAATCACCTTCTTAGGTGGTGGCCTGTCTGACGGTGCCCAAGGGCCGGACATCTCTGTTATCCCATCTTCTGCGTTAAAGCAGGTGGAAGTTTTACGTGATGGCGCAGCCGCTCAATACGGCTCGGACGCCATTGCCGGTGTTGTTAACTTCGTTTTAAAAGACGCCGATGAAGGTGGTATGTTTGAAGCCCGGTATGGTTCTTATTACGAGGGCGATGGTGACATGATGCAGGTATCCGGTAATATCGGCCTGCCATTAAGCGACAATGGTTTTATTAACCTGTCTGCTGAGTACCGTACTTCAGATCCTACATCTCGAAGCGTACAGCGTGACGATGCTGCAGCACTGATTGCAGCCGGCAACACTTTTGTCGAAGACCCTGCCCAAATTTGGGGTAGCCCGGAAATTAAAGACGACATTAAAGTGTTTGCCAACTTAGGGCTTGAATTGAGCAACAATGCTGAAGCGTATGCGTTCGGTAACTACGCCACCCGTGAAGTGGAAGGCGGGTTTTACTACCGTAACCCACACACGCGAAGCGGTGTTTATGACGGTGGCACCAATGATGCCGGTGAGCAATTACTGCTGGTAGGTGACTTAACCGGAGATATGTCTGGAAACTGCCCGACGGATATTGTGGTGGGTGACAATGTACTGGACAATCCTCGCTACGTAAGTGAAGTTGCTAATAACCCTGATTGTTTCTCTTTCAACGAAATGTTCCCAGGTGGTTTTACGCCTAAATTTGGCGGTACAGTAACCGATATGTCTTTGGTATTCGGTACCCGAGGTGAGTTGGCCAACGAGGTTGGTTATGACATTAGCCTGAACTTGGGACAGAACGAAATTGATTACGCTATTTCGAATACGATTAACCCGTCGTTAGGCCCTGATACACCAACGTCTTTCAAGCCAGGTAAGTACACTCAGTCAGAGCAAACCCTTGATATCGATTTGACCAAACCTATCGATGTTGGCCTGAATGATCCTCTATACCTTGCTGGTGGCTTCCAGTATAGACACGAAAGTTATGAGTCCATTGCCGGTGATATCGCATCGTATGAAATTGGACCATTGGCATCTCAGGGCTTCGGTATCGGCTCAAATGGTTTCCCAGGTCTGTCTAATAAGAGCCAAAGTGATGCCTCTCGTCACAACATTGCTTTCTATCTTGATGCGGAAATGTACCTCACAGATGATTTCCTCATCGCCGGTGCGGTACGCTACGAAGATTATTCTGATTTTGGTAGCACGACGAAAGGTAAGGTTTCTGCCAGGTATCAGCTAACTGATAGCATTGCCCTTCGCGGCGCTTATTCTACAGGCTTTAAGGCACCGACTATTGGACAAAGTAATGTGAGAAACGTAACTACTGCCTTCGGTGCTGGCGGTAAGTTGGAAGACCAGGCAACGCTTCCTCCTACGGATCCCATTTCCGTTCAAAAAGGTGGTACTGAATTAACGCCTGAAGAGTCAGAATCAATTAGTTTTGGTATTGTAGCTGAATTTGATAACGGCTTGTTCCTGACAGCCGATTACTATCACATCGAAGTCACAGACCGCATTAGTACTACGTCAGCTATTGCGCTTACCGAAGATGACATTGCAGCACTGCTGGCACAAGGTGTGAGCGATGCTTCTAGCTTCGCTGCAGTAAAGTACTTCACTAACGACTTTGATACCACTACAGAAGGCGTTGATATCGTTGCCAACTACAGTCAGGAAATGTTCGGTGGTGACACCAAGTACTCACTGGCCTATAACTGGACATCGACCACTGTTGACGATGCGTCAACTAACATTACACCTGACCGTATCCGCATGTTAGAAGACAACCTGCCACCGGTAAGATGGAGTTTTACTGCCAATCACACTAATGGTGACTGGCGTGTTCTGGGTCGTTTGAACTATTTCGGCAGTATCTTTGAAGACCACCTTGACTCATCACTTCCTATCGACAAAGTGGGCTCAGAGATATCAGTAGACGTTGAGTTGGGTTACCAGGTAAATGACAACCTACAACTGGTTGTTGGGGCCAAAAACGCGCTGGATGAATATCCTGACCGAAACCTGGCTTACGACAATGAGGTAGCAGGTGCGAAATACCCTGTAACGTCGCCATTGGGTATAAATGGTGGTTTCTATTACGTTCGCGGTATTTATACTTTCTAAAGAAAAGTAAAATCAGGCAGATATTAAAGGGGGCTTAGCCCCCTTTATTCGCCAAAAGAATAAGAAAAAATGCATGACTTCATAGCGCTTCTACTGGCATGATAGTCCAATGCGTAAACAATTCACTACACGAGCAAAACACTAACATGTCTGGAAAGTCGACTATTACAGCAACTTTCGTAAAGTATCGCGCAAAGATGATGCGTGCTGTTAGTGCTATTGTCGGTGCGGACGATATCGAGGATATTGTTCAGGATGCTTTTATAAAAAGTTATGAGGCTGAGTTAAAGCAAGAAATAAAATACGAGCGCACCTACATGTTAAAGACAGCCAGAAATCTGGCTCTGAACCATGTGAAGAGTGCAGCCAGTCAGCTGAATGAACCTATGGAAAATATGGACATGTTACCCCATGATTTAGTGGGGTGTAGCCTGGAAAAGCATGTCGAAAGTAAGCAGCGGTTTATACATTTTTGCCGCGCAACTGAATCGCTGTCACCCGAGGTTAGAAGGGTGTTTCTGTTAAAAAAGGTGTACGGTATGCGCCAGCGCGACATCGCCGAATTGGTGGGGTTGAGCGAGAGCACCGTTGAAAAGCATGTTGCCAAGGGGTTACTTCAATGCGCCCGTTTCCTGGCCTCTTCCGAACAGGTGGATGGGTCGGAAACCATCAGTGCTTCACCATCAGGACAATCAAAGTAGTTTAGGCATGAGTAACGTCAGTAAGTTTTCCAGTAAGGACGAAATACACGAAGAAGCGAGTCTTTGGGTAAGCCGCATCGATCGTGGGTTGTCATCCGAAGAAACTCTTCATCTGCAGAAGTGGATGGCTGCAAGCCAAAGTCACAGACGCATCTTGTTTGAGCTTGCCCAGTTATGGGATGATCTCAGCGTACTTAATGAGTTAAAAGGCTTGTTTCCACTTAAAACGAGC
Source organism: Alteromonas sp. AWQ4_252 (assembly GCF_056158205.1). Classification (NCBI taxonomy): domain Bacteria; kingdom Pseudomonadati; phylum Pseudomonadota; class Gammaproteobacteria; order Alteromonadales; family Alteromonadaceae; genus Alteromonas; species Alteromonas sp. AWQ4_252. The sequence goes on from NZ_JBSWSV010000001.1 coordinate 2,306,602, forward strand.
CACAAAGGGGACTCATTAAGCGCGAGAAAAACGTTGCGACATGCGCGTTGGAGCGTGGCAGCCGGTTTTATACTTATGGCAGCCGCAGCACTGATGATGATTGACTCTCAATGGTTTGGACGAAATGACAGTGCTTATGAGTTAGTCCAACGGGTCGGTACTGCTATTGGAGAGCAAAAGACGCTGACGCTCAACGACGGTTCTGTGGTGCATTTAAACACCAATTCCGCTATCCATATTTACTTCAATGACGCCCAGCGCAAAATCGATTTGATAAAAGGCGAAGCCCATTTTACTGTTGCTCACGATGAGTCTCGCCCGTTTACTGTTAATGCAGGAGCAAACTCAGTGACGGCAATTGGTACAGCATTCAATATGCAGTATACCAATGACGATGTTTTCGAACTGGTGGTAACTGAGGGCCGTGTTCTGGTGCAGGATAAGAAAGCAACCATTACCCGTGAAGAAATTGCCGATGCCATCACCCATGGCAGCACATCTCAGAAGGCGCGGTTAGTGGACGCGGGGGAGAAAGCCAACGTCGCCGGTACAGTTAACGATAGAGAAAACCTTGATGACAGTGCCTTGGAACAAGATCTTGCCTGGCAACAAGGCATGATCGTATTTAAAGGGGAGGCACTGGAAGATGCGTTGCGTGAAATTGAGCGTTACACCGCGGTAGATTTCGAAATTCAGGGCGAATCCCTTAAACAAAAACGGGTTGCAGGGTATTTCAAAGTGGGAGATATAAGCGGGTTGCTTTTTGCTTTGAAAAATAGCTTTAATATTGAACACAAGCGTCTCGACCCTATGACGATTCAATTATCTGAACAAAAAACTGATGGTGGCGCTTAATACCTCATTGAGCGCAACGTTTGATACACTTCCTTACCGTAAAGTAAGAATGGATGATAATTCCGGTCTACACTTTCCCGCCTTTTATATAGTATATTAAGAGGTTATTACACTGGAATAGCCTTAGGGCTTGCCAAACATGACATGCCTTTTACTTTGTAAGTCACTAAACTCATGCCACGTAACGAAGCGTCACAAAGTGAAGGCGGGGATTTTCTTATACCTGTTAATTGGAAATATTGTTAAGCCTCGATGAGATCCATTAATTTCAAGCGTCTTATTTCAATAGGCTTATTACTACTCACGACCAGTTTGAGTGGGCACTCCCTCGCACAGCAAACCTTTGAGTTTGATATAAATTCACAGCAGGCTGATGAAGCACTAACAGAATTTGCTAAACAAGCAAATACGACCTTGTTGTTTCCCATTGAATTGGCGGAGCAAATCAAAGCCAATGGTCTGACAGGTACATTTACCCTGCAAGAAGGTCTGCAATTGTTATTGCAAGGCACGCCGCTGGCGGTTCAGATAGATGCCACCGGTATGTTGGTCGTCAAATCAGTGACAAAAAAACCTCAGCCTTTAACCACCCGTGGGCCGGTTCCAAGAATCAACGACAATATCGGCTTTTCAATTGAGAGGATTGCTGTGGTGGGTACACGAAGCACACCGCGCTCTGTGGTAAAGTCACCGGTACCAATTGATATTATCAGTACAAATACTTTGCAGTCGCAAGGGGCTACGGATGTATTGAGTATGCTGTCAGCAACGGTTCCATCATTAAACGTAAATGATCAACCTATCAACGACGCCGCCAGCCTGGTACGCCCGGCAAACTTAAGGGGAATGGCTGCCGACCATACCCTTATCTTAGTTAATGGCAAACGACGCCATCGTTCGGCCGTTATTACCTTTCTTGGCGGTGGCTTGTCAGATGGCGCCCAAGGCCCAGATATATCTGTTCTTCCTGCTGCAGGCATGAAGCAGGTGGAAGTGTTGCGAGACGGTGCTGCGGCACAGTATGGTTCTGATGCCATCGCCGGCGTCATCAATTTTGCTCTCGATGACGACCCTGAGTCGGGTTATTTCGCCATTAAAACAGGCCAGCACCTTGAGGGAGATGGAGAAGTTTTACAACTTCAGGCTAACAAGGGCTTTGGTCTGTCTGACGGTTTTCTCAATTTTACGACCGAGTACCGACAACAAAATGATACCCACCGTTCCGTTCAACGAGATGATGCACAAGCACTTATTGATGCCGGAAATGCTTATGTAGCTTCACCTACCCAGAATTGGGGAGCCCTTGAAGTTGACAGTGAATGGAAGTTCGCATTTAACGGTGAGAAAGCGTTAACAGATAATCTCGCGTTTTATTCCTTTGGTACCGCAGCTCGGCGAGAAGTCAGTGGCGGTTTCTATTACCGCCACCCACAATTGCGTTTAGGGGTATTCCTCGACCCGAGTAGCCCCACGAGTGAATTGTTAGTTGCTGACCTCGACGGTACAGGGCAGGGTGTTTCGTGTCCTCGCGTACCTATTGTTGATAACAATGTTTTAGATGATCCGGCTTTTTTGCTTATTGCTGACCAGAACACTGATGTGGGCAGGAACTGTTTTGTCTTTAATGAGTGGTTTCCCGGCGGCTTCACTCCACAATTTGGCGGAATAATAAAAGATGGTGCATTGTTTGCTGGTGTTCGTGGCGCATTAACTGACGATTGGTTGTTTGATTTTAGTGGTAGTGTCGGTTACTCCAATGTTCGATTCAATCTTGAAGATACAGTAAACCCTTCGCTGGGGCCTGCGTCACCCACACGTTTTTCCCCAGGTGCAGTGAGCCAGGTTGAACGAACCATCAACCTGGATTTTTCGCGTTTCTTCTCGGGTTGGACGTCCAAGCCTGTCAGTATTGCACTGGGCGCTGAGTGGCGCAGAGAGACTTATAGTCAAACACAAGGCGACGAAGCGTCATGGGTAACCGGTCCTTTTGCGCAAGTGAAAGGCGAAAACAGCGCGCCGGGCTTTAGCGTTGGTTCAAACGGTTTTCCAGGTTATCAACCTGTATCACAGGGGCATTGGAGCCGTCAAAACTGGGCGATTTATGGTGATCTTGAGTTTCATCTTACTGAAGATTGGCAGTGGGCGGTAGCACTAAGAGGAGAGCACTTTTCAGATTTTGGCTCTACCCTCGACGGGAAAGTTAATCTCAGGTATGCATTGAGTGATATTTTTTCGTTGCGAGGCTCAGTGAGCACAGGATTCAAGGCTCCGACGGTGGGGCAAAGTAATGTCATCAACATCACCACGGCATTTTCTTCTACCGGTTTAGAGGATCACGCTACATTGCCGCCAACACATCCTATCTCACAGTCATTAGGTGCTGAACCATTAACGCCAGAATCTTCGCGAAATTTCAGCATGGGGCTGGTGGCATTCTGGGGTGATGATCTTTATCTTACACTTGACTACTTTAACATATACCTTTCCGACCGCATCAGTACCACTTCCCCCATTCCTCTGACAGACTCTGCAATAGCAGATTTAGTGGCACAGGGCCATGCCGAGGCGGCGAATTACAGTGCCATAAAATACTTTGCAAACGATTTTGACACTCGAACTCAGGGCATCGATTTAGTCTTTAATTATCGCTTTGACGTAGCGGGACTAACCCATGCCTTTACCTCATCAGTCAACTGGACGGATACCCGTGTTGAACGCCTGTCATACTTTCCGCAAGTGTCAGCAAGCGGTGAGCGTATTCTTGTACCTAGCCTGACACCGCAACGGGTGCGTATGCTAGAAGAAAATCTGCCAGCAATTCGTGGTAACATGACCCTTCGTCAGCATTGGCATGCATTTACTTTACTCTGGCGCGTGAATTATTTTGGCAGTTTTTATGAAGATCATTTAGACGCAGCGGCAGGCTTGGATATTAGCAGTGGCAGTACCGTAACCCTGGACACTGAATTTACCTGGCATTTTTCTGAAGACACCACCTTGGTGATTGGCGCGTCGAATTTATTTAATCAGTTCCCTGATGAAAACCCATATTCAGGTGTAGCGGGGGCGTTGTATCCGTCAACATCACCTTCTGGAATTAATGGCGGTTTTGCTTACTTTCAGGCGAGAATGGCGTTCTAGAAATTGCTCAAATGTTAGCAGACTTCTTTGAATAAGGATTCGTCTATGATGGTGGCATCAATGATTTGTTGAGCCATTTGAACACATTTGCCGCATTGTGCGCCGACGTCGAGGTGAGCACGGAGTTCACGCATGTTGCCAACACCAGCTTGTTCAACTGCTTGAGCAATGTCTTTGTCTGTTACACCGTAACACATACACACGTACATGAAATATCCTCGAAATCTAATCGTTAATGATAATAGTTGTTATTAGTGTCAAACGCAAGAGGACGATGAGGGGGGGGGAGCAAATAGTTTTATTTCATTGAAATGTAATAAAATAAACTTTAAGTGGACACTTGGCTTTTTGTTAAGCGTACACATATTACAAATACCTTTCTTGGGTATTATAACTATAGATGGAGAATATTATGAGCGTATTGGTAGGTCGTCCGGCACCGGATTTTACTGCTGCAGCAGTACTAGGAAGTGGTGAAATTGTTGATAGCTTTACACTGAGTGATGCTATTAAAGGTAAAAAAGCAGTAATTTTCTTTTATCCTCTGGATTTCACATTCGTTTGTCCTTCCGAACTTATTGCGTTTGACAAGCGTTATGAAGAATTCCAAAAGCGTGGCGTTGAAGTTATTGGTGTGTCTATTGATTCACAGTTCTCACACAATGCTTGGAGAAATACACCGGTAAATCAAGGTGGTATTGGTCCAGTGAAATACACTCTGGTAGCCGACGTAAAACATGAGATTTGCCAGGCATATGACGTTGAGCATCCTGAAGCAGGCGTTGCTTTCCGTGGTTCATTCCTAATTGATGGGGAAGGTCAGGTGCGTCACCAGGTGGTAAACGATTTGCCTTTGGGTCGTAACATCGACGAAATGTTGCGTATGGTAGATGCCCTCAGCTTCCATGAAGAGCACGGTGAAGTATGTCCGGCAGGCTGGACTGAAGGAAAAGCGGGTATGGACGCGTCTCCAGACGGCGTAGCAAAATATCTGTCAGAAGAAGCAGACAAGTTATAAGAAGGAAGCCGGCATTTTAGCCGGCTTTTTACTCTTGAATTGAGAGTGGCCATCCGCCGAGTTGCTTGTATCGATTGATGATAAAACAGAAGAGTTCGGCGGTGCGTTGTGCGTCATACAAGGCACTGTGAGCTTCGCTTTGGTCGAAGGCAATGCCTGCTTCTCTACACGCTTTTACCAATACTGTTTGCCCGACCGCCAACCCGGCTAACGTAGTCGTGTCGAATGATACAAAAGGATGGAACGGGGTGCGCTTTATACCACTTCGCGCTATTGCGGCATTCACGAATCCCTGATCAAACGCCGCGTTGTGAGCAACAATCACCGAACGCTGGCAATCAGCATCTTTCTGCAGTTTTCTTATTTTTTTGCAAAGATCTTTCATGACATCACACTCATCAATTGCACCGCGCAACGGACAATGTGGATCGATACCGTTAAATTCCAATGCTGCAGTTTCTAAATTTGCACCATCGAAGGGTTTAACGTGATGATGGATGGTTTGATCGGGATGCAGTATACCCTTTTCATCCATGGCAAGTGTGACAGCAGCGATCTCAAGCAATGCGTCTGAGCTGGCGTTAAACCCTGCTGTTTCAACATCAATAACGACAGGGAAATACCCTCTGAAGCGACTTTTCAATGCCGCAGCACTATCAGACATAGAGTTTGACTATCCTTTCACAATTGGCGTGTAAATACGTTTCGATTAAGCGATATTCGTAAAAACGTGATTATCGCAGGATAACCCAAAGGTATCTACCGTTGTATGGAATATCTGAGTGGAAACGTCATCTGACAGGCTGCTGCGCATTGTGCTAAACTTTTTTTGCAAGATGACGATAACCATATTGACTGTTCGTTCACGCTTTAGGATGCAACTATGAAAAGCACTCTCACCGTAGCTCTTTTGCTGTTCTCAGCACTTAGCCATGGCGCAATGCGTCAGTACGCTGCACCGGTGGAGTCATCTGATTGGGCTATGCAGGAACAAAGCAGGCTCCAGTGTACCCTGACTCATCCGGTGCCAGGGTATGGTGAAGCGCTTTTTTCCAGCGTTGCATCTAAGCAATTGAACATGGAATTTGAATTGGACATGCGTTTGTTGCCCAAAAAATTTGGGGTGGCAGCTGTCTATTCGGTTCCGCCAAAATGGATGCCAGGTGCAGTGCCAAAAACTATCGCCGATATGACCTTGCGCACACAGTACAATGGCGACCTGCCCGAAGATGCAGCCTGGACAATGCTCAGTGAGCTGGAGAAAGGCTTTTGGCCTACTATTTATTATCAGGATTGGTACAACACTTACGACAAGGTGGCGGTAGCACTTAATGCCAGTAATTTTGCTCCGGCATATCATGATTTTGTCAATTGCGTTTCTAACTTGCTGCCGTATAGTTTTGACGACATTGCATACACAGTACTGTCTTACGAAAAAAACAGTACGGAACTTAGCAAGTATTCCCAGAAGCGACTCAACATGATAGGTGAATACCTCAAGGAAGACAGTGCATTGGAACTGGTACTTCTTGATGGTTATACCGATAGCTACGGGGGACGGTGGAGTAATGAGCAGTTGTCTGTACGCCGGGCTAATCAGGTTAAAGCGTATTTTACGGCTTTGGGTGTTGACGCATCGCGTATTGAAGTGACGGGACATGGTGAAAAAAGGCACATCTCTGAAAACACCAATAGTGATGCCAGGGCCTTGAACCGCAGGGTTGTCGTCAGGCTGTCTAAAAGCTAGCCGTTTCCACTGGCGAAACCTGGTTGAAATCGTTTACCCTGTTGTTTTGTAACAGGAGACAACAAATGCGATTCAACATGAACAAAGCGCTGACACTTATGGCTGTCACTATGGTGTTTCTGGCAGGTTGCAGCGACAATGAAGTAGGCGATGTGTCATTAGGTCTTTTCACGACCAAAGACATTAAAATAGACGCGCTTCAGGACCCGGTTATAACCGGTGTGACGTGTCATATTTCTAGCATAGAAGCAAACCTGGATGTATCTGATCCATCCGACAGTGCCATTGCGTGCAGACAGACAGGGCCTATCACCCAAGAGATGCTGGCAACTATCGATAAATCTGACTCCGGTGAAGTTATTTTCACAAAATCAAAAAGCCTGTTCTTCAAAAATATGAAGCTTAGGCGCATTTATGATGAAAATGCGCAAACACTGATTTATCTTACCTATAGCACCAAAGAAACGTCGGGGAGCTTTAAACACAGTTTGTCTACGGTTCCTTTGTGGCAAACCGGCGCTTATACTCAGCCTGAGTAATACAAATGAGTATAAGCACGCTTGTATACTGGTGCTTAGTGAGAGCGCAGAAATGCTTTTACTGGTGGAACTTGATCAGTAAAAACACCGTCTACTTTTAATTCATCTTTCAACGTCTGAAGCAACTTTTCTGCGTTTGTTCCAGGGGGAAGAGCGTCACTGCGATAAGTGTAAGGATGCACCATCATATCAAGTGATTGCGCTGCACCCAGCCAGTCTGGTGCAGTGACAGTATCCGAGTTTTCAGGACTAGAGGAAAATAGTTGGGGGATCCAGGGACCAATACCATCGGCGTACTTCGCGAGGGCCTGCATTCCCTCATTGGTCATCAGCGCACCGTAATCAGTATCCGATTCACCCCAGCTATTGTCTCCCAGCAATTGCACCAATTTTCCTTTGAAATGTAGCGACGTACGAAGTCGCTTGACCTCGGCAAAATCAAAACACTGTATAATGATATTGGAATCGGGTTTGTCTAGGTTGTGCTTTTTAAGTTGCTGCATAACAATGGCGGAGATATCTACTCCCTGTGCACGGTGCCAGGCCGGTGATTTTATTTCTGTATAAAAGCCAATATCTTTACCAAGTTCGCGATTTAGTTGCACAATTAACTCAATGTGCTCGTCGAGTGTGGCGATGCGAAACTGAGCGTGGTTTCCCTGATAACGGTTTGCGAAAACCGGGTTCCCCTTATTGTCGGTCCGTTCGTGTACGCTGAGCTTTCTAAGCTCTTCAAGCGTAAAATCCAGGGCATACCAACGACCATCTTCCCTGGCTCGGTGTGGATAGCGCTCTTCAACATCGGTTACCGTTTCGAGGTGTATGTCGTGTAGCACGACGGCGATACCGTCTTTTGTAATGACCACATCCTGTTCTATGTAATCAGGATCTTGGGCAAAAGCCAGGGTAGTAGCTTCAAGTGTATGCTCGGGGAGATAACCGGATGCGCCCCTGTGAGCAATGACGTCAAAAGCAACTGCGGGTAAATGACAGGAGCTGGCAACTAATAGCAACCATATCTGTAAGCGGCGATATCTCATTATATTTCCTTTGCATACGTTTTTCTGTTATCAAAGCGCACTAACTTGCCTAAGGCTTCCTCTAGGACATCAATGACACTGTAAAATCAGCACCTTACCATATGAAAAAGACAAAATTGTTACCCATAAAAACGAAAAACGCCAGCAATCAGGCAGGGAGAGTGAAAGCTGGCAGCTAAGAAAAGAAAGGTGATTAGTGGCGTTTAAAGGGCGGCTTTCCAGCTTTGATCGATTTGGAGCTGTCTAATACCTCGAGCTGAGCTACATCATACACAGGGAGCGTTTCTACCATTCTTCTGTAGGGGGGTTTACCTCGCATGACAACTGTTCTGACTTCTGCATATTCCACTGGGCTTCCATCGCGAACTTGTTCTAATTTTGCTACATCGGTGACAGAAAGTTGCATGACTTCTCTCTTAAAAGGAGGCTTCCCTGAGTAGTCTACGACTTGTACTTTTACCGTGTCCTGAGAAATGGATGAATGGGTTGAGCCAGGTGCACCAACTACAGAAAAAGTGAGTGCTGAAGAAATGAAAAGTGTTAACAATTTCATTACATGTGTCCTTTGTTGTTACGTCAATATTAACCTTTAGTAGTATATTATTTGTGATTGATTATTAAATAGCGCTCCTCGTGATAGTTTTTTTCTATCAGTTTGTGCTGTTTGCAACCTGGGTATTAGCTAAGATCAACTTGATAGTATCAGTGTGCACCTTTTTGGTGATTTGTATCGATATAAAACGCGCTTGAATAGTGCAAACACGGAGAACGCAGATAGTTTTATTTAAAATAAACAGTACGTTAACAAGTGGCCTCAGTATTGCTGTCTATACTTACATTGAGAAACTTGCTCGTGGATGTTTAAGTGATCACTATCAGCAAACCGAAAGGCACAAGTTTTCATGTGATTTGTGCAGTAATTTGCCTTACGTTAATTAGCCCCGTTATTGCCCGGGCGGAGACATTTACTTTATCGAGGCACAGTGGAGGGACTCTTTATGTTGATGTCGTCATTGATAACAAGGTAACAGCCCCTTTCTTGGTTGACACAGGGTCGGGTTTACTGACCCTCAACAAAACTACATTTAATGAATGGAGAGAAAACGCTGAAGTCGTTGCGCTCGCTCCCATGGCTGCGCGTTTGGCTAATGGCAAGATTCAAAAGGTCACCAGGTATCAAATAAGCTCCGTAAGCATCAATGGTCGCTGTGAAATTGGTCCTATTGATGTGGCCGTAATGCCAGGTGGCGCTAATATACTCGGCATTAATGCATTGATGAAAGCCGCGCCTGTTACCATCACCCCATCTATGTTGGCTCTAGATGGCTGCTCTACTGTGATTGCCCAACAAACTAATCGTTAGCGCACTTTGTCTTCCCCAAGCAATACTTTCTCCCAATGAGGTACACCGCTGAAATAGGCGGAGCAGAAATCAATAAAAGCCCTGACTTTGGGTGCGAGTTGCCTTGAGGACGGGTAAACAGCCCATATCGCTGTGTGTGATACTAATGGATACTCACTAAGGACTTGCACAAGCTTGCCCTTTACCAGTTCCTCATAAGCGCTCCAGGTTGAATTTACGGTAATACCCATTCCCATGGCACAGGCATCTCTTATTGCTTCACCGTTGTCAGCCTTAAATGTGCCAGAAACTTTCAACCCTTGTTCTTCATTGCCGTCTTTGAAGTGCCATGTATCCATTCCTGAAAGCACGATACAATCGTGCTGCTTTAGATCCGCGGGTTCCTTGGGTATACCGTTATTTTTTAAATACTCAGGTGATGCGCACAATACGCGTCTGTCTTCCACTAATTTTCTCGCAATTAAACTGGAATCCTTTAGTTCAGAATTTCGAATTGCTATGTCAAATCCCCCCTCAACCAAGTCAACAATGGTATCTGAAAGCTTTAAATCGACAGTAAGTTTGGGGTATTCCAGCATGAACAATTTTAGCGCGGGTAATAAGTGCATTCTTCCGAACGATGCTGGTGCGGTTATCCTGAGTGTTCCGGATGGAGAAGTACTGCCGGCACCAACGGAAGCTCTTGCAGCTTCCACACTGTCGAGTACGTCTTCTGCGTGGTGTAAAAACGCTTTTCCTTCTTCGGTAAGAGATACACTTCGCGTCGTTCGGTGAAGTAAACGTACACCAAGGGTACTTTCCAGCTTATTGATATGAGCACTGGCTACGGCAGGTGATAGACCTAATTCTTCTCCTGCTGCGCTGATATTTTGTGTTGACGCAATGCGTATAAAAAGTTGTAAGTGAGCAATATTCATTATCAAAAAAATCAGAAAAGTGATTATTCTTTGTGATGGATTATCAATTTATCTGCTTGGCTTTATACTTTCAACAATAAGTCCGTTGTTTCTTTGTTAATTGCGTTTAGTCGAATGAAAAAACAAGAGCAGCTATGGCGGTATTTACTATGCTCATGCTCTCGCTTCCAATAACCATTGAGATGCGGGGTTTAATGTCTTGAAGGAGGCTTTATGAAAACATTTTTAGTCACAGGTGCCACAGACGGCATTGGTTTTGAGACGGTAAAGCGTCTTCGAAGTGCAGGTCACAATATTTTGTTCCATGGTCGTAGTGAAGAGAAAATAGCCCGTGTCCAGGCAGCGTTAATGGCAATACCCTCAGAGGCTAAAGTGCATTCATTTCGCGCGGATTTAACGAGCCTTCAGGAGATTCGAACTCTTGCCGAACAAGTGAAGCACAGCGGCGAACAGCTTGATGGAATACTCAATAATGCCGGTGTGTTTAAATTGCCAAATCCGGAAACTGCTGATGGTCTGGATGCCAGGTTTGTAGTTAACACCCTTGCTCCAGCACTACTTACTGAAGCGCTACTTTCCGTTTTGACTGCGCAAGGGCGCATTGTCAATGTATCATCGGCAGCACAAGCGCCGGTAAGTATTGCCTTGCTCAAAGGTGACTCCAAGACTCAGGATGATTTTCAGGCCTATGCACAAAGCAAACTAGCGCTAACTATGTGGTCACAATGGTTGGCCACACAGCTCGAAGAGGGGCAGGTGAGTGTCGCCGTTAATCCTGGTTCACTACTGGCTAGTAAAATGGTGAAAGAGGGATTTGGTGTGGCAGGTAATGACTTATCCATCGGTGCGACAATTTTCGAGGAAGCGCTGACATCAGCGAGATTCGAAAACAGTTCGGGAAAATACTTCGACAATGATAACCGCCAATTTGCTGCGCCGCACAGAGATGCAGCCAATGAAAGCACCGTGAAAGCAGTGGTTGATGCCATTCACAGCCTATACGAGTAAGTGCCTCTTGCCAGACGGCCTGAAGCACGATACAACAGACAAAGATAAAGCGCGGGCTAATATTAGCTGCGCTTTTTTTGTTTTATTGCTTGTTCCTTCAACACATCGTTTATAAAGCTACGGCGGCCGAACTGACGGGTAATAATGCATTTGTCCAAAGAAAATCCCCGGGCAGGACAGTATTCCCGGCCGTAATAAATGATCTGAAGGTGAAGATCATTCCACTTTTCTCTTGGAAATAGTCGTTTTGCATCCTTCTCAGTCTGTTCGACGCTTTTCCCATTTGAAAGACCCCAGCGGTACATCAGTCGGTGAATATGTGTATCCACCGGGAAAGCTGGAATGCCAAACGCCTGGGACATGACCACAGACGCCGTTTTGTGGCCTACACCAGGCATGGCTTCTAGGGCAGCGAAATCTGCTGGAACACGTCCATTGTGCTGCTTAATGATCATCTCTGATAAATGCCAAATCCCTTTCGATTTCATTGGTGAGAGTCCACAAGGTCGAATGATCTCTTTAATTTCTTCAATGCTAAGCAAGACCATGTCGTATGGATTATCGGCCCTGGCGAATAGTTTGGGGGTTATTTGGTTAACGCGTTCATCCGTGCACTGAGCAGACAACAAAACCGCAACAAGGAGTGTGTAGGGATCTTTATGATCCAATGGAATTGGAATTTCCGGATAAAGTTCATCGAGAATGGCAATTATTGCCTGGACTTTCTCTTTTTTTGATAGTGAGGGCGTGTGTTCGCTCATTTAGTACATCTCTTGTTATACATCAGCGGCATCTTTTTCTCTTACTATCAGGGTATCAGCTTTCGCTGGTTATCCGTATGCGGGTAACCGTTTTTTCTTCTGGTTGTTGGCGGCTTGCTAATTTCGCGTCAATGATATTTTTTAACGCAATTAACAAGCCCATGCCCAAAAATGCGCCGGGAGGTAAAATAGCCAGTAAAAATGGGTGATCGGTGGCAAAGAGGGTAAGTGTCCAGTTTGCTGCAACCGGGCCAAAGAGCCTGTCAGCACCAGCCAGTAAGGTACCAGAACCCAGTATTTCTCTCATGCCACCCAGAATCATGAGAACAAAAGTAAAACCCGCTCCCATCATGAGACCATCAAGAGCTGAGGGAAGTATTGGATTCTTGGAAGCATAAGCCTCTGCACGGCCAATAATGGCGCAATTGGTTACAATCAGTGGAATGAAAATTCCCAGGGTAAGATAAAGTTCGTAGGTAAAGGCGTTCATCAGTAATTGGACAATGGTAACAAATGCCGCAATCACCATCACAAAAACGGGTATGCGGATTTCATTGCGAACGACGTTCCTAACCAGACTTACAGTGACATTGCTGCCAATGAGAACCAGGGTGGTAGCTAAACCAAGACCCAGCCCGTTGATAAGCGTTGCTGTTACTGCCAATAGTGGGCAAAGCCCGAGTAGCTGAACTAAGGCGGGATTATTTTTCCACAAGCCGTCTATGGTGAGACTTTTTATTTCACTCATGTGTTTCTCCGCGATTTAATGAATAGCAGCTTGCGGGTTGCTCGAACAAGCTGTTCTTATTCGCTTCGACATATTGTAATGCCCGCTTCACCGCAGAGACAACGGCCCTTGGAGTAATGGTTGCACCTGTGAATTGATCAAACTGCCCACCGTCCTTTTTTACCTGCCATTTTTGCATTGATGAAGGGGATAAGGATTCGCCATTAAAGGTGGTGATCCAATCACTTACTGCGATGTCGATTTTGTCTCCCAACCCCGGAGTTTCCTGGTGTTCTACGGTACGCACACCGAGTACAGTCAGGCTGGTGTCAACACCGACCACCAGTTCTATATTGCCACTGTATCCATCCGGCGCAGTAACTTCCAGAGCGAGGGCAGAAGGTGTGTTTTGCAAGCGTGCGCGGTACACGTGGTGAAGCCCTGTATTACCCAGTAACGGGTCAATAACTTCGGTACAATCTGCGTACAGCCTGTTGTCGTAAAGTTGAGCTGGTACCACTTCATTCAGTACACTGAGAAGTCGCTTTCGTTGTTGCTCTTTAATTCTCGCTTCTGTGCCAAAAAATGTAAAAGCGATTAACGCTGTAGTCACCACGGCGAAAGCGCCAAGCATGAGGCCGTTTTTACTTATCGTATTCATCGTGCTTTCCCTTGCTTATGGCCGTAAGTCCTCGGCCGGGTGTAGTAGTCAATCAGGGGAACAGCCATATTCATAATAATGACAGCAAAGGCGACAGCATCAGGATAACCACCGAAGTTTCTGATAATAATTATCCAAAATCCAATCATGGCGCCGAAAATAAGACGGCCCTTGTTGGTTGTGGATGCGGATACCGGGTCTGTAGCAATGAAAAATGCGCCGAACAAGACACTGCCATTAAGTAAATGAAACAAGGGAGAGGCAAAGCGGTCACCGTCCAGTAAATGGAGTACAGCTGAAAAAGCCACCACACACAGAATCATACTTCCGGGGATGTGCCAGCTAATAACACGACGTTGTAATAGCACTAATCCACCGATTAAGTAAGCGGTGCTTACCCAGGCCCAGCCGATGGCACTGCTTTGGAAAGGGCCACCCTCAAATAGTGCAGAAGACAGTAGTTCACTGTATGTCAGCGATTGAGTCAGCCCTGTTTTCACGTAATCAAGGGGGGTGGCTGAAGTAACGCCATCCACCAACGTGTTGAGTTGGGTTGTGTCCATGCCGGATTGAGTAAAGCCGGTAAATATTAACCATAAAGAATCGGTAAAACTAAGCCCAGTGCCGTTTGAGACTGCAGGAGCCCATTGAGTCATGGCGGCAGGAAACGATACCAGTAACACCACATAGGCAACCATGGCGGGGTTAAAGATATTATAGCCAAGCCCACCATATAATTGTTTTACAATGGCGATGGCAAAAAAAGCGCCGATGACGGTCATCCACCAGGGTAATGTGGGAGGAATACTCACAGCGAGCAAGCAGGCGGTAAGGGCTGCGCTGTAGTCAGTGATATTGCGTTCCACGTTTTTTTTACGAAGTGTAAGGATCCCAGCTTCTGTCAGCAATGCTGTTAGTGTTGCTAAAAATATTTGAACAATAACGCCCCAGCCGAAAAAGTATATTTGGCTTATAATTCCCGGGATCATGGCCAGGATAACCCACAGCATTATCTGTGAAGTATCCCGTTGTCCGCGAAGGTGCGGTGAGCTGGACAAGGTTAACTTCATGACTTAGTCGCTCTCTTGTTGTTTAGCGGCACGTTTTGCTTTGGCTTTAGCAACGGCAGCGGCAATGCGTTTTTTCTTTTCATCCTCGGCGCTGGCCGGCGCTTCATCGGTGTGAGGATTACTATTAGCATCGTCTGTTGTTGGCTCAGCTGAAGCCTGTTGTGACGCTTGTTGGGCTTTTTTGGCTTTCGCCCGCGCAACGGCAGCGGCAATGCGTTTTTTCTTTTCATCCTCGGCGCTGGCCGGCGCTTCATCGGTGTGAGGATTACTATTAGCATCGTCTGTTGTTGGCTCAGCTGAAGCCTGTTGTGACGCTTGTTGGGCTTTTTTGGCTTTCGCCCGCGCTACGGCAGCGGCAATGCGTTTTTTCTTTTCATCCTCGGCGCTGGCCGGCGCTTCGTCGGTGTGAGGATTACTATTAGCAGCGTCTGTTTTTGGCTCAGCTGAAGCCTGTTGTGACGCTTGTTGGGCTTTTTTGGCTTTCGCTCGCGCTACGGCAGCGGCTACAGCTGCTTTCTTATCTTTTGGCGCAGTGGTGTCATCAGATGTTGCCGTCTCGTTGTCGCTGCTTTGGGCTGCTTTGCGGGCTTTTGCTCTCGCTAATGCCGCTGCCACTTTATCTTTAGATGATGGCGAGGCGCTCTTCGACGATGCTTCTTGGGTTACGGCTGAGGCTTCCCTGGCAGCTTTTGCTTTGAGGTGTTTTTCTTCCCGTTCGCGCTTTTCTTTTTCCAAGCGGGCTTTTCTGGCTTCAAAGCGTTCCTTGGCTTTTTCTGCTTTATTCTTTTCGTCTCTTTGCAACCGAATATCTGATTTTGCTTTGCGGTAATAGTGAACAAGTGGAATTTCACTGGGGCATACGTAGGCACATGCGCCGCATTCGATACAATCAAAAAGATTGTAGTCTTCGGCTTTCTCGTATTCTTTTGCCTTACTGTGCCAAAACAGTTGTTGGGGTAAAAGTGATACCGGGCATGCGTCAGCACAGGCGCTACATCGGATACAGGCGCGTTCGTTTTCACCCTGGGTAAGTTCACCTGTTGCTGGCACAAGCAGACAGTTGGTCGTTTTTACAACAGGTACCGCCGCATCGTTTAGGGTAAACCCCATCATTGGGCCACCCATAATAACCTGGGGCGATGTTTGCTTATCGGCGAGGTAGCCTGTTTGACTTAGCAGGTGATTAATCGGCGTTCCCAATAAAGCCCAGTAGTTACCAGGTTTTCCCACGGCTTCACCTGTAACGGTTACAATCCGTTGTAGTAAGGGCCTGCCGTGAATAACGGCGTCTGCAATTGCGTAGCAGGTGCCCACATTGAACATGGTTACCCCAATATCGATGGGAAGTCCATTGCCCGGTACTTCACGTCCGGTGAGCACCTCGATGAGCTGCTTTTCTCCGCCGGCAGGATACTTGGTTTCAACAGCAATGACTTTTATATCTGCTCTAACTTCGGCTATATTTCTAAATGAAGCCAAGGCTTCCGGTTTGTTGTCTTCAATGGCCACAATAATGCATTTTGGGGCCAGCAAATGGCGAAGAATATCCACACCTTCAATAATTTGACCAGCGTACTCACGCATTAAGCGATCGTCAGATGTAATGTAGGGTTCGCATTCAATACCGTTTATGACCAGAAATTCTACGGGCTTACTTGCCGACGCTTTAATATGGGATGGAAAACCCGCGCCACCCATACCGGAAATACCCGCTTCACAAATGTGAGAAAGTAATTGTTCAGAAGTGGCTGACTGGTAGTTTTCGATGGCAGATAACGGCCCCCAGGTATCTTTACCGTCAGGCGTGATTTCTATGCATAGCTCTGACAGCCCGCTGGGGTGGGCGGTTACGTGATCGCCAATGCGAGATACCTCGCCGGAAGTTGGGGCGTGAACAGGCACAGAGTAGGGCTGACCGCTTTGTGTAAGCGGTTGACCCTTTAATACTTTATCGCCGGCTTTGACCAATAAGCTACCCTCAATTCCTATGTGCTGACGAACAGGGATGATAAGTTTTTCAGGTAAAGGCAGCGTGGCTACGGCGCTCTTACATGACAAATACTTTCTGTCTTCAGGGTGAACACCGCCTGGGAATTGGTACAAATGACCGCTTTCCAGTCTTTGGATAATGTCTTCGAAGCTTGGTTGCAACACGATCAGGACACCATTTTAACCGGAATGTCTCCTACAGGAGTTTTGTCAAAGTCCCAGGCCCAGGAGGCTGTGCTGGTTGGTAAGGGAACCATGTCTATACAATCCACCGGGCACGGATCTACACACAAATCACAACCTGTGCACTCTTCTGTGATAACGGTATGCATGTGTTTAGCTGCACCGAGAATGGCATCCACGGGACATGCCTGGATGCATTTTGTACAACCAATACACTCATCTTCTCGTATGAACGCCACTTTTTTGGCTTCTTCTTCGCCATGAGCAGAATCAAGTGGTTTCGCTTCTTTACCAGTAAGGTCGGCGAGTTTTTTTATAGTGGTTTCGCCACCGGGCGGACACTTATTAATATCATCACCGTTGGCGATGGCCTCTGCATAGGGCCGACAACCGGGATAACCACACTGTCCACACTGTGTTTGTGGAAGGATGTCATCGATTTGATCAACTAATGGATCAGACTCAACCTTAAACCGAATACTGGCGTACCCTAAAAGTAACCCGAAAGCGAGTGCCAGGAGCCCTATACTGATTAGTGCAACCGAAATACTCATTACATCTTCACCAAGCCACTAAAACCCATGAATGCCAGAGACATGAGTCCGGCTGTTATCATTGCGATAGACGCGCCTCTGAATGAGACGGGCACGTCCGCGGCAGCAAGGCGCTCCCTCATTGCGGCAAAAAGGATCAGCACCAGCGAAAAACCGGCAGATGCCCCGAATCCGTATATGACACTTTCCACAAAATTGTGTTGCTCGGTTAAATTAAGTAGAGCGACACCTAATACGGCGCAATTTGTAGTGATCAGTGGCAAAAAAATACCGAGTAACCGATAAAGGGTAGGGCTGGTTTTGTGGACGACCATTTCGGTGAACTGGACGACTACAGCTATAACGAGTATAAACGCCAGGGTTCTAAGGTAGCCAATACCCAAAGGAATGAGTAAATAGGTTTCCACAAGATAACTGGAGGCCGATGCCAACGTCAGAACGAATGAGGTTGCCATTGCCATGCCCGTGGCTGTTTCTAACTTGCCAGATACACCCATGAAAGGGCAGAGGCCAAGAAACTTTACCAGTACGAAGTTATTGACAAGGACAGTGCCTACAAGAAGTAAGAAAAAGTCAGTCATAAATCCCAGTGTAAGTTGCGAAAATGTCGCGAAAAAGAGAATAAATCAGCTACCTATTTGGATATTATCGCTTTTTGCGAATAGATAAACAACTTTGAGTAGATGAGAAATAATTAACTGGAGATAAGTGAAGTGGCTCCCCCTCCCCGACTCGAACGGGGGACCTGCGGATTAACAGTCCGTCGCTCTAACCAACTGAGCTAAGGGGGAACCGAAGTACATTGAAAAGTTGGCTCCCCCTCCCCGACTCGAACGGGGGACCTGCGGATTAACAGTCCGTCGCTCTAACCAACTGAGCTAAGGGGGACCGGCTTTTCAACGGAGGCGAATATTAATGACGTACGTTCCCCCTGTCAACAACCGTTTTCAATATTTTTGTTTGTTCGCTCAAAAAATGACTATTTAAAGCTTTTCTAGCTAAAAAACGTACAAAAAGAGCAAAAAGTACACTTTAGTTGTATAGGTAACGCTAAGTTATTGAAAATAAGTAGGGCTTTGTAATGGCGTAGCAAATCAAATTTTCCATATTCTCCCTTATAACTAGAAAGTCTTTTTTAGGGAAAAACGAGTATTAAAAAAACGTTGACTACTGTATTGAAGTACAGTTATTCATAATAATGTCACGTTAATGAGGCACTCTTAAGGTTAGTCACTACTTACTAAAAAATGCAGTAGTAGAGGAATACGCCCCGCCATTGCTGGGCTTTAGGCAGTTATCCACTAAATCTGTGGATAACTATGTTGATAGCTGGGGGAGTTGCGTGATTATTGCTCGTATTATGTTATTACAACGCAGTGTAGAGAAAGTGAGGTAACCGCTTAAGTTGTTGTAAATCAGTAATTTAAATTATTTTGCAAAACGTCAGTTCAATAAGGAAGCGTTGTGGTCACACATTGTCACTGTTGTGTGTTAATTAATTCTTTTTGTACGAATGTCGGACAATGAAGTTGTGTTGTTTTAAGGTGTTTACAAAAATATAACATTGTTTATTCAACTTCTGCACTGACATTATGAGGTTTTTAAGTCATTTGTATGACACTGAGTGTCAAATAGCTGTCATGCTATTGTCATTTTATTTACTGTAAAAGTTGCAGTTTGGATTAGCAACAAAACTACGAATTTTAGCCGTTAGCGTTGTGGTAGAATAAAACTTGCGTTTGGTCAAATTAAAATCTGAAAATGACCTGCCCAGTTTTCAAAATATTACACCATACTAAGCGCCGAAGAAATTGAACCGTCAAAAAATGGTAGGCGAGTGTTAGCCTGAAACCGGTGGATGTTAGTGCAACTGAATAGGCAGTAACGTACAATTCTACTTTTATTCTCTCATATCGGTCTTTGATGCGATGTGAAGTACAACCTAGGAATACAGTTATCAAAGATGACAGCAGTAACCGCATCCGGAGCCTTACAGAGGGTGATGTAGGACAGACGTTAAAGCGTATGACGATTCCCATGATACTCGGCATGGTCATGATGATGAGTTTTGGTCTGATGGACACGTTTTTCGTCAGTTTATTGGGAACTGATCCCTTGGCTGCTATTAGTTTTACCTTTCCGGTGACGTTCACCGTGATAAGTCTGAATATTGGGCTGGGAATAGGCACGTCTGCCATAATTGGGAAGTTACAGGGCGAGAGAAGTGTTGAGAAGTCCCGGCTTTATGCTTCGAGCGCAATGGTGTTATCTTTCTCGATGGTTGGCGCGCTAGCTTTTATTGGCTATCTCACCATTGATCCTATTTTCTCTTTACTCAATGCAGATGAATCGCTGATGCCGTACATTCGCGATTATATGAATCTCTGGTACGTTTCCAGTATTTTCTTAGCACTACCCATGGTGGGCAACAGCGTATTGAGAGCCTGTGGTGATACCCGCACTCCCAGTATCATCATGGCTACTGGTGGAGCCATTAATGCTGTTCTTGACCCAATCCTCATCTTTGGTATGGGTCCAATCCCTGCAATGGGAATTCAGGGCGCAGCGTTAGCAACACTTATTGCATGGTTAATTGGCGCGGGCTGGATATTTTGGCTATTAGCAGTAAAGAAAAAGTTGATGCTAGCAAGGTTACTTAGCTTTTCTGAACTCAAGCAAAGCTGTGCACCGATACTTACCATCGCATTGCCTGCAGCGGGCGCCAATATGCTAACACCGATTGCCGGCGGCGTCATGACAGCCGTTGTTGCTACTTATGGCGCAGAAGCTGTAGCTGCATGGGGTGTGGGTAACCGGATGGAGTCAATAGCAAGTATAGTGGTGTTGGCTTTGTCTATGTCTTTACCACCTATTATTAGTCAAAACGTAGGCGCCGGGTTGTATGAACGGGTACAAGATGCCTATAAGATAACCGTTAAATTTGTATTGCTGTGGCAGTTAGCTGTATTTGTCGTGATGTGGGCCCTGGCACACTGGATTGCAGTTATGTTTGCTGATGAACCTGACGTGGCGATTTTGATCCAACTGTTCCTGGTGATTGTTCCTCTTGGCTACGGCTTACAGGGCATTATCATATTAACCAATTCTTCGTTGAACGCCATGCATCAACCTATTGCAGCCCTGGTACTCAGTGTCATCCGGTTGTTTATATTTTACGTACCTGTTTCTTACGCCGCCAGCCTGGTGTGGGAATTGTACGGTTTGTTTTGGGGCATCGTAGTAGCAAATTTATGCATGGCCATTTTATCCTATCTGTATTTTAACCGCGTGCTGGAACGTCATCGTCACGAAATGGGAGATAAAGAAGCGAATGAGTCGAGGATTTGAACTGGAATCAAAATACCAGCCTGCGGGAGATCAACCAAAAGCCATTGAGGCGCTGGTCGATGGGCTGGAGAGTGGACTTGCAAGTCAGACATTACTTGGGGTAACCGGATCTGGTAAAACCTTTACGATGGCTAATATTATCAAGCAGGTACAGCGTCCTACGTTAATACTGGCTCATAATAAAACCCTGGCAGCCCAATTGTATGGAGAGATGAAAGAGTTCTTTCCACACAATGCCGTTGAGTATTTCGTCTCTTATTACGATTACTACCAGCCCGAGGCTTACGTTCCCAGTACAGATACATTTATTGAAAAAGATGCCTCAATAAACGACCACATTGAGCAAATGCGGCTGTCTGCGACTAAGGCGCTTATGGAGCGGCGTGATGTTGTTATCGTGGCCAGTGTATCTGCTATTTATGGTTTGGGTGACCCGGAATCCTACATGAAAATGCTATTGCATTTGCGTCAGGGTGACACTATGGACCAGCGGGACATCCTTCGCCGGTTAGCAGAATTGCAATATAAGCGAAACGACCTGGCTTTCGAACGTGGTACGTTTCGCGTAAGGGGAGACGTTATCGACATTTTCCCTGCTGATTCTGAGAAGCAGGCTGTAAGGGTAGAGTTGTTTGATAGTGAAATAGATAAAATTTCATTGTTTGACCCCTTAACCGGCGCTGTTGAAAAGTCAGTGATCAGAGCTACAGTATTTCCGAAAACCCATTACGTGACACCTCGTGAAAAAATCCTTGATGCCATCGAAAAGATTAAAGTGGAATTAAAAGACCGTAAGGAGCAGTTGCAATCTACGAGTAAGCTATTGGAAGAACAGCGTATTTCCCAGCGAACTCAATTTGATATCGAGATGATGCTGGAATTGGGTTACTGCTCGGGTATCGAGAATTACTCTCGCTATCTGTCTGGGCGAGCGCCGGGCGAGCCGCCACCAACATTGCTTGATTATTTTCCCGCCGACGGCCTTTTGTTCATTGATGAATCTCATGTCACCGTCTCCCAGATTGGCGCCATGTACAAGGGGGACAGATCGAGAAAGGAAACGCTGGTGGAGTACGGATTCAGGTTGCCATCAGCACTGGATAACAGGCCGTTAAAGTTTGAGGAGTTCGAGCAAATTTCCCCGCAGACAATTTATGTCTCAGCTACGCCTGGGGAATACGAGCTTAAAAAGTCAGATGGTGAGATCGTTGAACAAGTGGTGCGTCCAACGGGCTTACTCGACCCGGAATTAGAAATCCGCCCCGTTGCTACACAGGTGGACGATGTATTGTCGGAAATCAATAAGCGGGTATTGATAGATGAACGGGTACTTATTACCACACTGACAAAGCGTATGGCTGAAGACTTGAGTGAATACCTCAACGAGCATGGTGTTAAAGTGCGCTATCTCCATTCGGATATTGATACTGTAGAACGGATAGAAATTATTCGTGATCTGCGGCTTGGAAAATTCGATGTACTGGTGGGCATTAACCTGCTTCGGGAGGGGCTTGATATGCCAGAAGTGTCACTGGTTGCCATCCTCGACGCAGACAAAGAAGGATTTTTGCGCGCTGAGCGGTCACTCATTCAGACAATAGGTCGTGCTGCAAGACACATCAATGGTAAAGCGATTATGTACGCCGACGTCGTTACCAAATCAATGCAAAAGGCCATTGATGAGACCAATCGACGACGGGAAAAACAGGAAGCATTTAATAAAGCCAATGGACTCACCCCTCAACGATTAAACAAACCTATTACGGATATTATGGATTTAGGTGACAGCGCTCACCCCGCGTCAGGAAAAGTGAAGCTGCGAAAAGTGGCAGAGAAGAAGAAGGATTTACAAGTTGCAAGTGCTACCGAGCTAATGGAACAAATCGCTACGTTAGAAAAGCAAATGTTCGAATGTGCAAGGGAGTTGGAATTCGAAAAAGCCGCGTCACTACGGGATGATATCGAGACCCTGCGCAAACAAGTTGTCGCCATTTCTTAAAATGGCGACCATTTCCTCCCTGAGAAGGGGCAAATATCTGTAAAAATTCGCTTTTAATTAAATTTTGCGCAAATAAACTTCTAAAAGAGCATTGTAATCCTACAAACAGTTACCTATTATGATGCTCAAGTATTTATAACTATACCTATAATCTTACGGATTGCGCCATGTTGAATCGTTTACAAGAGTCAGATATTAAGTTACTTCGCGTTTTTTATGCGGTAGCCAGTTGTAATGGATTTACCGCTGCAGAGCCAGTATTGAGAATGCAACGTCCAAATATCAGTGCCGCTATCAAGAAACTCGAAGAGCGTTTGGATTTAGTCTTGTGTCACCGTGGGCGAGGTGGCTTCCAGATGACCAAAGAAGGTGAGGTGGTTTTCCAGGAAACGAAGCGTATTTTTAATGCCTTCGACAATTTTGTATTTAATTTAAAATCACTTCACGATGACTACTCTGGCCATATCACGCTGGTAATGATGGCCGGTTTACCGTTGTCTATGCACCTTGCGGTAAGTAAAGCCGTAAAAAGTACCATGAAGAAGTTTGATGATATTCACGTAAATATCCAGACCCGCCTCTACAATGAGGTTGAACACGTCGCGTTGTCAGGAGAGTGTCACTTGGTCATTTCCACGTACGACATGGTGAAGCCTGAGTCGGTGACTTTTCATCCCGTAAACGTCACCTGTTCTGGTCGGTTGTATTGTTCGCCCACGCACCCATTGGCAAAATACCGCGATACAGACTTACCTGAAGACGTAAAAATAGGTGAATACCCAGCTATTGGTATTTCGGGGCTTTCATCCGCGAATTATATTAATGATGATCAACGACTGGCGATTCAAACGTTCTCAGATTCTTTTGAAGCTGCACTGTCTGCCATCATGACCGGAGAGTATATTGGGTTGCTGCCCGACTATATTGCCAAAGAGCAGGGAGCGAGTTTAGGTCTTGTGCCTATAGCCAAAGGAAGTTTGTTTACTTTCGATCATGATTTGTTCGTTATGAATGGCAAGAATACCCGTTTGAATCCGGTACTTCGTCATTGTATTAAAGAGCTAACGTATTTTATCTCTGAAAGTCAAAAATAACCGTGTATTGTAAAGCAAAGCCCGCATCGCGGGCTTTTGTGACTTAACGCTACTGGCCATGTGACTCGTAAGTGAGCGGGTCGATGGCCTTATTGTCCCTGAATGCTTCTAAACGCTCTTCACAGGCTCCACATTTACCGCAGGCGTGCTCCCGTCCGTTGTAGCATGTCCAACTCTTTCCATAATCGAGCCCCATTCTCAAACCGTCTGTGAGAATTGCTGTTTTACTGACGTCTAAATATGGCGTTACTATTTCTATCGCTTCATAATTAGCTATGGCACAAACATCATTCATTTTTCTTACGAATTCCGGGCGGCAGTCGGGGTAGATAGCGTGGTCACCGGAATGCGCGCCGTAGTAAACCTTGGTGGCATCTACACTTACCGCATAACCCACAGCCATAGACAGTAAAATCATATTTCTGTTTGGCACGACCGTCGTTTTCATGGACGGCTCTTCATAGTGTCCTTCTGGCACGTCAATATCATCTGTAAGTGCAGAGCCTCCTACCAGGCTGTTAATGGCAGAAATATCCACTACTTTGTGCGGAACCCCCAGTTCATTACAAACCCGGGCGGCATAATCAATTTCTTTTTTATGACGCTGACCATAATTAAACGTCAGGGCGAGTGGCTGTTTGCCATCCTCAATGGCTTTGTGTAAAACGGTGAAAGAATCCATTCCACCGGAGTAGATAACAACAACTTTTTCAGACATAAGTTCGTTTTTTCGCGAAAAGATGACAGAATTTTATGTGATCCTTGATAAAATCCCAACCTGAATCATCCAAAGGGCCACCACATTGCCAGAAAAACAGCTAAAAATTAACGAAATGTTCGAAACCATACAAGGAGAAGGGGTTCAAACTGGCGTACCTTCAATTTTCGTCCGCTTACAAGGCTGTCCTGTTGGATGCCCTTGGTGTGATACAAAGCACACCTGGTCTCTTGACGACGCTTTTTTGACAACAGCCAGCGCTGTTATCGAAAAAAATAAGGAAGATGAATCCCATTTTGCTGCAAATGAAACCGAGTTGTTAGCGCTTTTCCATGAGCGAGGTTACACGGCATCTCACGTGGTAATTACAGGTGGTGAGCCTTGCATGTACGATCTCAGGCCGCTTACCAGCCGTTTACATGAGGAAGGTTTTACTACTCAGATTGAGACCAGCGGCACATTTGAAGTGCTGTGTGACGCGCACACCTTTGTAACCGTTTCGCCGAAAGTTAACATGAAAGGCGGTATGCCTGTGCTCACAAGTGCGCTGGAGCGGGCAAATGAAATTAAACACCCTGTAGCCATGCAAAAACACATCGACGAACTTGATGCCCTGTTGCAACAAATTACTGATATGTCCGGTAAGACAGTGTGTTTGCAACCCATCAGTCAGCAGGAGAGGGCGACGGAACTGGCGATTACTACTTGTATTGCCAGGAACTGGCGTTTATCGTTACAGACACATAAATACATTGGCATAGAGTAATCTGAATGAAGTTCAAAGCGCTTTGCGTAAAATTGAGCGTCGTAACTGCCTGGTTTTTCTGTTTCTCAACTCAGGCTGCACTGTGGTCGATTACTTATCCACGACCAATCGATGATAAAGATTTACGCACCGAATATCCTTTGGCCTTGCTGTCCCTTGCACTTGAAAAAACCGGCGTAAAATACAGTCTTTTACCCTCCGATAGGATAATGCTCCAAGGAAAAGCGCTGAGGCAATTAAAAGAGAACAGAGAGATTAATATCGTGTGGAGTATGACCGATACTCAGCGCGAGAAAGATCTGTTACCTATTCGCATCCCCTTGGCGAAAGGACTCGTTGGTTGGCGGGTATTTATTGTAAATGAAACTAATAAAAGCGAATTTAGCCAGATTAAGGATCGGACATCTTTACTGCGCAAAATTCCAGTTTCAGGAGAAGAGTGGCCAGACACGAAAATTCTCCAGGCCAACGGTTTCAATGTGTTTACTGTACCTGCTTATACGGATGCTTTTGAGGTAATAGAAAGAGGAAATGCAGACTTCTTTCCTCGCTCTGTTATTGAAGTACAAAACGAAATGCAAAGTGATGATTTCAGTGGGGAGCTTGCTCTGGAAGGTAAACTTGCTATTTATTATCCAACGGCCATGTATTTTTTTGTGAACAAAAGTAACCCTACATTGGCCAGACTTATTGAAACCGGCTTAAACATGGCATTGGAAGATGGCTCTTTTGACGCACTTTTTATGGCGACTTACCAGGAAACTCTCGAATCCTTAAATCTCCACGAACGCAACACAATTAATTTGGATAATACGCTACTTCCCCCCCTAACGCCTGTTGACAACAAAGCGCTATGGTATGCGCCTGATAAATTAAAATAAAGTTATGGGTAGTGATATAAAAAAGCCCGGTTAGACCGGGCTTTTCCAAAACAATAAGAGACTAGTGGCTCTTGCCCGCATGCACGTCTTTCATTGAACGACCTGATGGGTCAGCATTGTTTTTGAAACTTTCGTCCCATTCCAGTGCTTCAGCAGTACTACAGGCAATCGATTTACCACCAGGTACGCAGCGCGCAGCACTTTCCTGCGGGAAGTATCCTTCAAAAATGGTGCGGTAATAGTAACCTTCCTTAGTATCCGGTGTGTTCACTGGAAAACGGAATTCGGCTGTTGCCAGTTGTTGATCAGTGATTTCTGTATCGACAAAGTCACGAATGGAGTCAATCCAGGAATAGCCAACACCGTCACCAAATTGTTCTTTTTGACGCCACAGCACCTCAGCAGGTAACGTTTTGCCATCATCGAAGGCTTTGCGCAAAATCCACTTTTCCATACGACCATCAATACACATCTTGTCTTGTGGGTTGAGTCGCATTGCTACGTCCATAAAGTGCTTGTCTAAGAAAGGTACGCGAGCCTCAACGCCCCAGGCGCTGGTTGCTTTGTTAGCGCGAGCACAATCGAACATGTGCAAGCGGTCGAGTTTACGTACCGTTTCTTCGTGGAACTCTTTGGCGTTTGGCGCTTTGTGGAAATACAGGTAGCCACCAAAAATCTCATCGGAGCCTTCACCAGATAACACCATCTTAATGCCCATTGCCTTGATTTTACGTGTCATCAGGTACATGGGCGTTGCAGCACGAATGGTTGTTGTATCGTAGGTTTCCAAATGGTAAATAACATCGCGAATCGCGTCCAACCCTTCCTGGATAGTGAAGTGGATTTCGTGGTGTACAGTACCAATCATTTCCGCCACTTGTTTGGCGGCTACGAGGTCCGGCGCTCCTTCAAGGCCAACTGCAAAGCTGTGTAAGCGGGGCCACCAGGCATCGGATTTATCTTCATCTTCTACGCGTTTGGCAACGTATTGAGCGGCAACGGCTGAAACCAATGACGAATCGAGGCCACCTGAGAGCAATACGGCATAAGGTACGTCAGACATCATATGAGACTTAACCGCTTTCTCGAAAGCGACTTTAAGGTCGTCGAGATTGGTCTCGTTGTCTTTTACTGCATCAAAGCTCATCCAGTCACGCTGATAATATTTTGTCAGCTTGCCTGTTTTGCTCCACAAGTAGTGACCTGGAGGAAATTCACTGATGGTTTTACATATTGGCGCCAGGGCTTTCATTTCTGAGGAAACGTAAAAGTTGCCGTGCTCATCGTAACCTGTGTACAGGGGGATGATGCCAATGTGATCGCGAGCGATAAGGTAAGCATCTTCTTTTTCATCGTAAAGAATGAAAGCAAACATGCCTTCTAATTCGTCAATAAATTCTACGCCTTTTTGCTCGTACAAGGGTAAAATCACCTCACAGTCGGAGCGAGTTTTAAAGTTGTACGGTGTATCAAGGTTTTGCGCGAGTTGCTTGTGATTGTAGATCTCACCGTTAACGGCCAGGATCTTCTGATTATCCTGGCTGATGAGCGGTTGCGCACCAGTGTCTACATCGACGATGGCCAACCGTTCATGGCACAGGATGGTATTGTCATTATTCCAGATACCCGACCAGTCAGGGCCGCGATGACGCAGCAACTTTGTAAAATCTAGCGCTTGGGTTCTGAGTTCAGACACATCGGTTTTGATATCAAGGATACCGAAAATACCACACATAAAACGGGTTCTCTCTTGTGACTTGTTGAAAAAGGATTGTTTATTCTGTCCGGTCGCTTAACGCGGCCGCGGGTGAGACTTTATTGTTTTTTTGGGGTGCAAACTCCGCGTCTGTTGAATGTGCCAGCATGAGAAAAAATTGCAAGGATTAAGTGACCAGAAAAGCAAAATATCTCCGTAATTGGGGATATAAAGATGACAATCTGACACATTCGCGTGGAAATTAATCAATTCGAGCACTAAGGGCTTTTTTATACCGTCACATATGGATGGATGTGGCGCAGTACCTACCCGTTAACACATGGGATAAACCCAACTAATTATCCTAACCATTGATTCAGCACCACGTGAGTTTTTATTTTTATAATGTCGTCGATGGTGTCAATATGCTCCCTTATCTCATGTAATCGTCGCATGGTTTCTGCTTTAATTAATACGATAAGATCACATTCTCCGGTAACACCATAGCAGGATACTACTTCAGGTATGGCGCGAAAATGAGGCACCACATCAGCGCAACGCGCCCTTTTATGCTGAATTTCGAGATACGCAGCAACGCCGTCTTTTTGTGATTCAGAAAGCATTACCTGGTAGCCCCGAATCACGTTAGTCGACTCCAGTTTGCGAATGCGCTCGGTAACTGCAGAGCGCGACAGGCCCACATGGTCTGCAATCGCAGAAATACTAGCGCGGGCGTTTTGTCTGAGTTGTTCAACAATGGCGTGATCAAATTTATCCATGGGGTTTCCGGCAAAGTGTTGGTAAGTTGTTCCAAAACCGTCAAAATGACGGTGAGAACACCCCCAATGTTTGTTATTAAGCGCGTTCTGTAATGCAAAAAAACAGTATATTAGGCTTTGTTCTCACAGTGTTCCACCTGATTTTCATGTGAAGCATTGGCGACGGAATTTTTTACCCTCAATGGAAGTACAATAAGCGCATGCTAAACAATAGTAATAAAATAGGTCGCTGGCAGGGGGCAGGTTTACTCACCACCACTTTGCTCGGTACCAGTGTATTTATCTTGCCGCAAATGACTATCAATACGGCAGGTTCCTGGGCAATGTTAAGCTGGGCATTGCTTACCCTCGCTATCATGCCTGTAGCCATGGTATTTGCAAAACTCTCCTCGCGGTATCCCCATGCTGGTGGACCAGCTTATTTTGTGGAAAAAGCGTTTGGAAAATCAGCGGGACGAACTATTGGCTTACTATTCCTGTTTGTGGTGCCAATTGGTGCGCCCGCCGCCATCATAATGACGTACTGGTTTATTGAAACCCTCCTGGGGTTGCCGCCACATTCTGCGCTGCCTGTGCAGCTGAGCATGATTGGTCTGCTGTTTTTGCTTAACTATCGGGGGATTCAGTTTTCGGCAACGTTGCAACTTATGTTAACGCTTCTCATTGCATTGGTTGTTATTGCCATGCTGATTGGACAATCCTGGTTAGTTGAGACATCACCGCCACAATTACAAGCAAACGCTTTTACTCTCGACCCTGTACTCGCTGCTATGGGCTTGGCATTTTGGAGTTTTTTGGGAATAGAGGCGATTTCACATCTTGCCGATGATTTTCAATCACCACAGCGGGATCTCGTGCCGGCTATCATGACAGGTTCGCTTTTGGTTGGGCTCATATATTTAGGTTGCACCTATTTGCTGATGGATACTCCAACATCTGACGGGTTGAGCATGGTTGGCGCTTTTAATCTCATTTTCTCTGGCTACGGTGCGTATGTAATTGGTGCGCTGGGCGTGGCTGGTGGGTTGGCGACTGTGAATGTTTATACTGCCAGCTTATCGCGGTTATTGTGGAGCCTTAGCAAAGACAACGTATTGCCAGGTTATTTTAAGACCGTGAACCGTTATTCTGTGCCTCAACGGGCACTTCAGTGTGTACTAACAGTTATGACGCTGACGCTGGTCGTCACCCACTATGGTAATCATAACCTGGAAGATCTCATTGGCTGGGTAAACGGGGTATTTGTACTTATTTATCTGGCAAGCATGTTGGCGGCGTTGCGATTACTGTCACCTGGGTATCGCCCATTGGTACTATTGGGGTGCTTATTTTGTGGCACTATCGCCGTAGGGCTCGGAAGCAAGATGATTTACGCCCTTGGACTTTTCGCTGTGTGCGCGCCTTTGTTATGGTATCAACAGCGTCATATCTTGCCGCGATTAAATCGCGACGTGTAAAACTGAAAAAAGACAGCACAAATAAGAAAACCGGGGCTTGTGCCCCGGTTCTGTTACTGACGTTGAAACTCGCTGGTAGAGTTCCACGCTGGCCATTGGTCTGCATTTGCTACGTCCACACCAACTTCGAATAACATTTGTGCGTCTTGCACCATACCTGATAAATCCCACTCTTTGCGAAATTCATCACATACCTGGTGGTAACAGCCTGTATCGATAACTTTCATACGCTTGCGGTAGCGTGCGGTCTCTTCATCCCAGGGTTCGCTGCCACCGTCGGCGTACAGAGCGGGTATGCCTTTCTTAGCAAAGCTAAAATGATCAGAACGGTAATAGTATCCGGCTTCCGGACGGTCTTCCTGTGTCAGGTAACGCCCTTGTGCTTTAGCTGCCTTCTCCAAATAAATCTCCATTTCAGATTTACCCATACCCACCACACTGACATCTTTTGTTTTACCCAGCACATTCATCGCGTCCATATTGATATTGGCGACGGTGTTCGATAATGGGATAACAGGATTGTCGGCATAGTACTTAGAGCCAAGTAGCCCTTGTTCCTCTGCCGTTACAACCAGAAAAGTTACTGAGCGGGCTGGGGCTGGTTGCAGTTTGCTAAACGCCTGAGCCATAACGATACTCGCTGCTGTACCAGTTGCGTTGTCCCGGGCCCCATTGTAAATTTGGTCGCCTTTTAGTGACGGATCTTTACCCAGGTGATCCCAGTGTGCAGTATAAATTACATGCTCGTCAGGCTTTTTGGCGCCGGGCAGGGTGGCAATCACGTTGTGACTGACCGACTTTTTAAAGGTGTTATTAACCGTGACAGATGCTGTAAGTGGTATGGGTTTGTGATAGGGGCCAGCCATGGCTGCACGTTTTTCCTCTTCAAAGTTTAAGCCCGCATCAGAGAAAACCGTTTTTGCCGCATCCAGGCTCAACCAGCCTTCTACGGCAACACGGCTTGCGCCCGCATCAGGTGTAACCAAACCGTACTGGGCTCCACCCCAACTGTTGGCTACCACAGACCATCCGTAGGAAGCAGGCGCAGTTTCGTGGACAATTAACGCGCCTGCAGCTCCTTGTCTGCTGGCTTCCTCATATTTGTAGCTCCAGCGACCATAATAGGTCATGGTTGTGCCCTGAAACTTCCCGCTTTGTGGGTTCTCGAAGCCTGGATCATTCACAAGAATAACCACAGTCTTTCCCTTTACGTCCAGACCTTCGTAGTCATTCCAGTCATACTCCGGAGCATTCACTCCATAGCCAACAAAAACGAGTTCGCTATCTTGTAAAGACACCACGTTTTGCTCCCGCTTGGACCATGCAACCATGTCTTCTTTGTAGGCTAAATCTTTATCGCCAATGGTCATTGTCATATTCGGATCGGCAGTAATTTCCATTAACTCCACAGGTTGCAGATAGCTATCACCATTACCAGGCTGAAGGCCTGCGGCTTTAAATTGCTCGACGAGGAAATCCAGTGTTTTTTGTTCACCAGGGGAAGCCGGAGCTCGCCCTTCAAATTCGTCTGAGGCTAGCGTTTGCAATGGTGCGCGGATGTCGTCAGCAGAAATACCTGAATATATTTCGCTAAAGTTTGCCTCTATAACATCATTATCACTTGGTTTCTGACGTGGCTCATTGTCGCTACAGGCGCTGACAGAGAGTAAAGCGCCACAAAAAAGTACGGGAATACCCATATCTGAGAGGATTTTTTTCATTATTAGTCTCGTTGTTTTACAATGCCCACCCAGTATAGAGAAACACGCCAACCGAACCAATACATTGCCTATGAATTCTGCCGCAGAGAACTGGTTATCTGCCATAAAATCGGCCTCCCTGTCTCTTCCTGTTACCAAGATATTGTCTGATAGCGGACTTTTACAGAGTAACGCCTTTCCAACTGCTCAAGCTCTCAATGTGTGCGTGCAGAAGTGGCATGAAAGGTGGACGGGGCCTGTGTTCCGCGGGCAAAACGACTTACCTGTGGATGATACCCGGTATTACGAAACCATTATTTCAGAGGACGGTGTTGTGCCTACCCGTGAAAACAGTTGGCATGATTTATTTAACGCTCTGATATGGCTGCAGTTCCCAAATACCAAAAGTTATCTCAATCAATTACATGTAAAAGATATTTCTGAGTATGGCGCACATCCCCGAACGGCAAGGCGTAACCATATTACGCATTTTGATGAGTGCGGCGTGGTATTAGCCGTGCCTGATAACAAAATAGCGCAGGCCAACGAATTGCTTACTGATTTGGCATTGCATAATTGGAACGCCGTATTTTGTGAACGAAAGTCGTTATGGTTTGATGGTGTATTTCCTCTTGTTTTCGGTCATGCGAACCTGGAAATGTTACTTAACCCTTTTATAGGTTTGACGGGGAAATGGCTGGCTGTGATTGTCGATGACGATTTTGCCTCTATGTCAGCCCAGACACAAAGCCAGTGTGTGGATGCAGCGCTATTACAGCGTTGCCGGGAGATGGGGGACTTTACTGACAAAAGGATGCTAAAACCCATTCCGCTGTTGGGCATACCAGGCTGGTATGCCCAACAGTCCGGTGATTTTTATCGCAATGAAGATTACTTTCGGCCATTGCGAAAAGGAGCGGGACAATGCACTCAACTACCCCTGTCTTCACCGAAACCTTCCAAAGTTTAAATCATGGCGAGAATGAACCACAGGCCGTACAGCACCAAGAAAGGGGCTACAGCGACAATCCATGCTTTTTTTATGCTAAACCCCGTCCATTGATACACGCCGACAGCGGTGAGGTAAATCATCCAAATCATATCTAAACGGATGGATTCGGCGATACGGGCGAAGTTAGAAGTAGGCGAGACATCAAATAAATAGGCTAACGAAGCAACATTGATAGTCGTTGGCACTATTTGCGGTGAATCTGCCATAGAAAGTATCAGCAAGGATAGTAAACTTGGAATGATACCAGGCAGTGAAACCCACCACATAAACCCATACCAGTCTGTAAAGCTCTGTACGCATTTCTCATCGTTTCGGGATACCAGAGTAAAATAGGTAGCGTATATGGCATTAATGATCAAAATAATAACGAAAACGCCAATAGATGCGCCCCATTTCATCGAACCTTGGTGAAGATTATCTCGGAAGTTTTGTTGTTCAGCGGGGCTGACTTCGGCCATCGTTGTGTTTGTCAGATAGTTTTTAAACCATTCAAAATCAACCATTTCATAATAAAGAAATAGTGGAAGAATACTGAGTGTGCATACGATTATAAAAGGGATCCAAGACCAGTTATCTCTTCCTGCCAAGGTGCTAAAAACCTGATTTGGCTTATAAAAAACCTCTGTAACTGCTTGCAGTGGGTTTGCTGTTTCCTGCATTATGCTGTATTCCCTACTATCTGATTTAGCGGAGTTTTCCGTAATTACTGCGAAGACTTACCATAAAGCAAATCGCAGACGCGTGTACAGTGTGTTGGCGGAAATATTCTGTGTCATTTTATTTCTTGAGTTGTGTAATAAAACCCCTTTAATCTTGACTACACCATAAAAGAGCTTATGCAATTGCCCGTAAAGCAAGGTTAAGGCCACACGGAAACAGCGCCAACGGCAAACACAAATGAAGGAAGAGTAATGATAGACATTAGTCACCTGGCTAAAAAATTTAAGGTGGATAACCCTAAAAAGCTCAGTGAACAGGAACGTCAGGACCCACGCTTAAAAGGGAAATTTTTTCATTCTGTCCAGAATGTAACGTTACACTGTGCCGGCGGTGAAGTGCTCGGGCTATTAGGTCCGAATGGCGCAGGGAAAACCACCACGTTACGCATGTTGTCCACGGCAATAAAGCCCGATTCCGGTACGGTGACCATTGGCGGCGTAGATGTATTGAACAAGCCCGTTGAAGCAAGAAAAAAAATCGGTTTTTTATCTGGCGCAACCGGTTTATACGGACGACTTACAGGGCGGGAGAACATCGCTTATTTCGGGCAATTACACGGTATGTCTCCGGCTGAGATTGAAAAGCGTATTGATGCACTGTCGTCTCTTCTCGGGTTAGAGAGTTTTCTCGATCGTCGCTGCGAACACTTTTCCACTGGTATGAAACAAAAAACTGCCATTGCACGGGCTGTTGTGCATGAACCACAAGTGGTTATTCTTGATGAGCCCACTACTGGCTTGGACATTATGGCGGCCCAAACTGTGCTGGATTTTATTCATTCCCTGAAAGAACAGGGCGTGCCGGTAATCTTTTCCACTCATCATCTTGAAGAAGTCTCTGAATTGTGTGACCGGGTGTCGGTGATAAACCATGGAAAAACCGTGTTCAATGATAGTTTCAAGACATTTCAGGAATTGGCTCCAGGTTCATTGAACCGCGCCTTTATGACAGCCCTTCAAGGAGAACTGTGAGTATGTGGTTAGTGTTTTATAAAGAGGTGAAAGAGCTTCTCAGAGACCGCAAAACTCTGTTTTTTATGGTTGCGTTACCGATATTGGTTTTTCCACTCATTTTCGGTGTCGTGGCGTACTTTTCTACCAAAGCCGTACAGCAGGCCGAAAGTAAAGTGCTTGAATACGTATTAATAGGGGGAGAGTTTGCGCCGGAGCTATCTGAAGCGTTAAGAGACTCCGACGATTTTTCATTAGTGCAGTTCGCCAAAGACAGCGATGTAAAACAATGGATAAAGGAGGGAAAGGCAGATTTCGCTTTGGTAGTGCCGGATAGCTACGGCGATGATGTTCTGTCAGTGGGGCAAATTACCCTCACTTTATATCTGAACGATGCAGGACTTAATTTAGTTCAGCGTCGACTGAACGCTATTGTCAACAAGCTCAGTAAAGAAAATCAACTACAGGCGTTTTTGGCGTTGGATCTGGATGAAGAGCAACAAGCTGCACTGATGAAACCCATCGTGATAGACAAAGTGGATGTTGCCGATAAACGGGAAAATTGGGGGGAAAAGATAGGCGGTTTTATTCCTTACCTTATTTTTATGCTCTGTTTACAGGGTGCAATGATACCCGCAACAGATTTAGGTGCCGGTGAAAAAGAGCGGGGGACGTTAGAAACCCTCCTTATTTCACCCATTGAACGACACAAACTGGTTCTCGGGAAGTTCCTGACCATCGCGCTTGCCGGGGTGACATCTGCGCTGGTGACTGTGTGCAGTATGGCCTTGTGGGGCATTGTGCTAAGTCAGGGGATGGCTATTCAACTTGTGGCAGAGTTTATGGGGGCAATAAGCTCCTTAGATTTCATTCTTATCTTTTTCATGCTTGTTCCGGTAGTAGCAATATTTTCTTCGCTGCTGCTAAGCCTGTCTATTTACGCCCGTAGCTTTAAAGAAGCGCAGGGTTATATGACACCCATTTTTATGTTTACTGTTGTGCCGGTTATTTTGGCTATGTTACCGGGAGTAGAGCTAAAAGGTGGCTGGGCTTGGGTACCGCTGACTAATGTCGCGTTAGCCATAAAGGAGCTGATTAAAGGCACCATGGACTATGTGCAACTGGTGGCTATTTTCGGTTCAACTGCATTGATTGCTGCATTGCTTATTAGTTTTTGCGTATATTGGTTTAACAAAGAAAAGGTGTTATTCAGGTGATAATTTACATGGCAAAGAGCCTGGAGGACGGGAATGTAATTTATCGTTTTGCAAAAAAAGCACCGGTAGTCAGCCGGCGCTTTTTTTTGCGTTAAATCGCTGGTTTAAAAATACGACCAATTTAGCAAACACAACACAATAGTGCTGTAAGTGGCAGATATTGGCAAACCGATTTTTATAAAATGCTTGAAGCGATAATTCGCCGCATTAAAGACAAGTAAATTTGTTTGATAACCATAGGGTGAAATAAAACTGGCACTGGCCGCAAAAGCTACGGCTAATGCGAATGGCATCAGAGGTGCACCAATGAGATTGGCGACACCATAAGCGAAAGGAAACATCAGCGCCGCCGCTGCGTTGTTGGTGACAAACTCCGTGAGCAGCAACGTGGCTAAATAGATGACAGCCAATGCCATGAACCAGTTGGTATCTGATAGGTAAGGCATTAACACATCGGTACTTAACGCAATCACCCCCGCATTTTCAAGAGCAGACGCCAAGCTGAGCGCTCCCACAATGACCACAATTAAATTTAACGGCATATTCCGCTTTATTTCCCCGTTACTGGTGACCCTAGCGCCTACCAATACAGCGGCAAAGAACAGCAATCCCAAACCCAAATCAAGGATACCACTGGCAGATAACGCGACGGTGACCAGGAAGCCTCCCATGGTTATCCATTCCTGCAGACTTGTCAGAGGGCGTGAAATCTTTTGCTCTGACAGTACGAAGAAATTTTTTGACAGGTTTTGACGGGTTTGAAAATCTGGCCCCGTTGCCAGGAGTAAAAAATCACCAGCTTGAAGTTTAATTTCCCCTAGCTTCCCTGATAATTGTTCACCGTCCCGGCGAATTGCTACCACCGCGGCGTCAAAGAGAGCACGGAATCCAAGGGCTTTGATGGTTTGTCCAATGATCTGCGCCCGGTTTGAAATAATGACTTCAGTGAGGTTTTCGCGCAAGATGCCGTCGGCTTCGGCAAACATCGTGAGACCTTTAATGTGTGACAAACTGTCAAGTTTTTGCACATTGCCGGAGAATATCAATTTGTCTCCCTGGTTGATTACAAACTCAGGTGACACAGGTGTAATCAATTGGCCGTCTCGCACAATCTCCACCAAAAATAACTCAGGTAAGTTGCGCAAATGGTTTTCTTCCACTGTTTTGCCAATCAATTCTGATTCTGCGTCTACTTCCGCTTCCACAATGTATTCGCGATAGTTGTTTTGTTTATTCGCTATGTCAGGCAGTAACGACGACAGGATAAACATAAGCAGACCGCAGCTTAACCCTGCAACGAGTCCGTAAAGCGTAAAATCCCAAAAGGCGAACCCAGGGTGTCCATGCTCCTGTAAAAAAGAGTCGACGATGAGGTTGGTCGAGGTACCAATTAAGGTGACGGTGCCACCGAGTATGGCAGAATAAGAAAGCGGAATAAGTAACCGTGATGCAGGATGATATTGATTTTGTTTTACTGGCCCAATCAAGCTGGCCACAATGGCTGTATTATTGAGTAACGCCGAAGAGAAAAATGTTAGCCCAAACAAACGCCAGTACGATGCGGTGAAGCTAGGTGTTACCAGCTTTCTGCCAAGTTGTTTAATCAGTGCTGTTTTATCAATAGCACTACTTACTAACAAAAGTAATATGAGGGTAATTAAACCTTTGTTGGTGAGGTTGTTAAGTATTTCATCAAAGGTAAGTTGTTGACTGATCAGCAACAGCAAGATGGCTGCGGCGAATACGGTCGATGGCCGCATATTTGATGCGACAAGAGCAAAAATGGTGCTGAAGAAAATCCCCAGCACCATGAGTTGGCTGACATCCATATAAACCGAATGGCCTCTTACAGTTTAGAAATGTCTAAGGCATTCCAATGTGGGAAGTGCTTGCGAACAAGTTCGTTGAATTCCAGCTCGAATGCTGAGAACTCTGGCGAAGCGTGTTGTTTGTCATCGTCAAGTTTGTCGATGATCATTCCTGCACCCACTGTACCATTGGTGAGTCTGTCGATAACAATATAAGCACCGGTAGCACGGTTCTTATCGTAGTTATCACAAGCCACTTGCTGGGTAAACTTCAAATCCACCACACCAATTTCGTTCAGGTTGAGGTGCGCAGCCTGGGTTTGCTCCAGGGTGTTTACATCAATCTGGTATTCAACGTCGGCCACTGAGCCAGGTGTTGTTTTGGTGGCGAACTTAAAGATGTACTGCTTGTTAGGCATCATGGGTTCTTCAGACATCCATACAAGATGTGATTTGAACTGACTACCAAGCAAAGGCATATTGTCTGATTTAACGATCATGTCACCGCGAGAGATGTCGATTTCATCTTCTAGTGTCAGGGTTACTGCTTGAGGGACGTAAGCACGATCTTGTTCACCTTCAAAGGTGACCACAGATTTTACTTTCGATGTCTTCATCGAAGGCAGGGCAGTGATAGCGTCACCCGGAGCGACCTGGCCAGACACTACAGTACCTGCGAAACCGCGGAAATCCAGGTTTGGACGGCTAACATATTGCACTGGGAAGCGGAAATCATCAGTGTTGGCATCGTTACCGATTTCGATAGTTTCCAACATCTCCATAAGTGGTTTGCCTTGGAACCAAGGTGATTTCTCACTCTTGTTCACTACGTTGTCACCTTCAAGAGCTGAAATCGGAACAAACTGAATATCCGGAATATTCAGGTTTTCTGCGAATTTCAGGAAGTCGGCTTTAATGTCTTCATAAACGGTTTCGCTGAAGTCCATCAGGTCCATTTTGTTAACCGCGACGATAACGTGCTTTATACCTAACAAGCTGGCCAGGAATGAGTGACGCTTAGTTTGGGTTTTCACTCCTGCACGGGCATCTACCATCAGAATTGCAAGGTCGCAGGTTGATGCGCCGGTTACCATGTTGCGGGTGTACTGCTCATGTCCCGGTGTGTCAGCAATGATGAACTTACGCTTGTCGGTTGAGAAGTAACGGTAGGCAACGTCAATGGTAATACCTTGTTCACGCTCAGATTGCAAACCATCAACCAGCAGTGCCAGGTCAACTTTATCGCCGGTTGTACCGACTTTCTTACTGTCTTTTGTGATGGCTGCCAGTTGATCTTCATAGATCATTTTTGAGTCATGCAGTAGACGACCGATAAGGGTACTTTTACCGTCATCCACACTACCACAGGTTAAAAAACGCAGCAGATCTTTTTGCTCGTGCTGCTCCAGATAGGCCAGTACGTCTTCTTTCAATAATTCGTTATCTACATTCATTGCGTTATGCGCTCACTAAGAAAAAGGGGTTCAATACAGAATCTTTTTGATTGTATGTCAGGTCAGGGGCATCAGTTGCCAGCGGGTTGGCTGCATCCAGTACCGTCACTTTTGCACCGGCTGCAGTGGCTACAGCATGCGCAGCGCCTGTATCCCACTCTGAAGTGGGGCCCAAACGAGGGTACAAGTGTGCTTCACCGGAGGCGACAAGACACAACTTTAACGAGCTGCCCATGGCGACCAGTTCGGCTTCGCCACCAAGCTGTTCAAGGAGGTTTTTGATCTCCGGGCTCTGGTGCGAGCGGCTGCCAACGACTTTCCAGGTTTCACCGTCAAGGTGTTTTTTTGCACTGATTGGGGCCAGCGTACCGTCGGATTCCAACCATGCACCTTTGCCGTCAATGCCCACATAAGTACGTTTCAAAACCGGCGCGAATACCACGCCTAATACAGGTTTACCGCCATCAATCAACGCGATATTTACGGTAAACTCACCATTCTTTTTGATAAACTCTTTGGTGCCATCTAGAGGGTCAACTAACCAGTATTTATCCCAGGTTTTTCTCTCTTCCCAGGGAATATCAGCAGACTCTTCAGACAAAATAGGCAAGTCTGAAACCGCCTCTAAACCTGCAACAATGACCTTGTGTGCGGCAAGGTCCGCTTCGGTCAGAGGGCTGGTATCTTCTTTTTCATAAATAGCGAAATCTTTTTCGTAGATTTCCATGATTTTCGCACCGGCTTCTTTACTGATGCTGACAATCTGTTCTGCTAATGGATCAGGTAAAGCCATTACACAAGTCCTTTTTCTACAAGCATATTATACAGACGCTCTGCCGTATCTTCGGCGGGCTCGTCTTTATAAGTTAGATGAATTTCCGGGTTTTGCGGCGCTTCGTATGTAGAGGAGATCCCAGTGAAATCCTTAATTTCACCGGCACGGGCTTTTTTATACAAACCTTTTGGATCTCGCTGTTCACACACATCAAGAGGCACGTCAACGAACACTTCCACAAACTCACCTTCATCTAACAGTTTGCGACAATAGTCACGGTCAACCTGGAATGGAGAAATAAAAGCTGTTAAAACAATGACGCCTGAATCGACGAATAGTTTCGCCACTTCGCTAACGCGGCGAATATTTTCCACCCTGTCTTTGTCACTGAAGCCTAAATCGCCACACAAGCCATGGCGTACATTGTCACCGTCGAGAAGGTAGGTGTGCTTTCCTTGCTCTTGGAATTTCTTTTCCAGCAGATTGGAAAGCGTCGATTTACCGGAGCCGCTGAACCCTGTGAGCCATAAAACACGTGGTGTTTGTCCCAGGCTTTTAGCCCGCGACTGTTTGTTTACTTCGTGTTTATGCCAGACAATATTGGTCGACATCAGAAGTACCCTTCCATTTTCTTCTTCTCCATGGAACCCGCACTATCGTGGTCGATTACCCGGCCCTGACGTTCTGACGTTTTGGTCAGCAACATTTCCTGAATAACTTCCGGCAGAGTTGCGGCAGTAGATTCCACAGCGCCAGTTAATGGATAACAACCCAAGGTACGGAAGCGAACTGAACGCATTTCTGGCGTTTCACCTTCTTCCAAAGGCATGCGATCGTCATCAACCATGATCAATACACCGTCACGTTCTACAACAGGGCGTGGTTTGGCGAGATACAACTGAGGAATGTCGATGTTTTCCAGATATATATATTGCCAGATATCCAGTTCAGTCCAGTTAGACATAGGGAATACGCGAATACTTTCACCTTTGTTTACCTGGGAGTTGTAGATGTTCCATAGCTCAGGACGCTGGTTTTTAGGATCCCAGCGGTGGTTGCTGTCACGGAAAGAATAAACACGCTCTTTGGCACGTGATTTTTCTTCATCACGACGTGCGCCACCAAAAGCGGCATCAAACTTATACTTGTTAAGCGCTTGCTTAAGCGATGCAGTTTTCATGACATCAGTATGCTTGGCACTACCGTGGCTGAATGGACCAATACCTGCGTCTACACCTTCCTGGTTAATGTGCACCAGCAAATCAAAACCGTGCTTTTTGGCTTGTTGATCCCGAAACTCTATCATTTCGTGGAATTTCCACGTGGTGTCAACGTGTAACAAAGGAAAGGGAATTTTACCCGGCGCGAAGGCCTTGCGTGCCAAGTGAAGTAACACCGAGGAATCCTTTCCGACTGAATACAACATAACCGGGTTTTCAAATTCCGCAGCAACTTCACGGAAGATGTGGATGCTCTCGGCTTCGAGTTGTTTCAAATGGGTAATAGACGGTATTTCTAAAGTCATTGTCGAGTCCGATAGTTAAGGTTTATATACTAAACGATTATATACATAGAACCTTAACATACTCTGCGGGAAAAGTAGTATGCTAATTCGCTATACGAAATACCCGTTTTATACCTTTGTAACCGAACTATCATAACCACATGTCCCTCAAGAGTGGCCACAGCGATGAATTGTAGAAAAAGTGGTTCAAAACAGCCACAACCGTTTACGACAACGCTTCATTTATAAACGGTTGTGATTGTTTGAATTTGTGCTTATTTGTGGGATTTGAGCTGATTTTCAAAGGCGTCGAAGATTTCGACAACACCGTCTCTGGGCTTACCTGATTTGCTAAGTACAATAATGGTGATGCTTGAGAGAATAAAGCCTGGAACAATTTCGTACATCCAGCTACTTAAGCTTTGACCATCTATTTGCACAGGCAGATAAATCCAAAGCAATACGGTTACCGCACCCACAATCATGCCACCTAACGCAGCGCGACGGGTCATTTCCCGTTTGAATAAACTAAACAGCACTAACGGACCAAATGCAGCGCCAAACCCTGCCCACGCATTGCTTACTAACGACAATATAGTGCTATTGCGATCGTAAGCGAGGTAGATTGCAACCAAGGCAACAATAACTACGGATGCTCGACCGGCAATAACTAATTCACTGTCAGATGCGTCCCGGCGAACGAAAGTTTGGTAAAAATCACTGGTTAGCGAACTGGAGGTTACTAGCAGTTGTGAGGAAATAGTACTCATAATCGCAGCCAGAATTGCTGCAAGTAAAAAGCCGCCGACAAGAGGGTGGAACAAGAGTTGTGACAAGTAGATAAACACTGTTTCAGGGTCGATGGACTCGCCTTGCGCAGACACGTAAGCAAGTCCAAAGAGACCAGTCATAAGAGCACCGATGATGGATACTATCATCCAGCTCATACCGATATTACGGGCCGTCGACACGTCATTCACCGAGCGAATAGCCATAAAGCGCACAATTATATGGGGTTGTCCGAAGTAGCCAACGCCCCAGGCCATTAGCGATAATATACCCACCAAAGAAAGTGTTGTGCCGTTTTTCGCATCAGTGAATGGATTGAAAAGAGTCGGGTCAATCGTTTTGACTGCTGATACTGCGTCACCCAATCCGCCAAGTTCGAAAATGACTACCGCTGGCACCATCACCAGAGATACAAACATGATGCAGCCCTGGACGAAATCTGTGATAGACACGGCCATAAAGCCACCGAACAGCGTATAAGCGACTACCACCCCTGTGGTGACGTACAGGCCAGTTTCATAACTCAATCCAAATGACGTTTCGAAAAGCTTGCCGCCGGCAACAACGCCTGAAGAAGTATAGAGGGTGAAAAAAACAACGATAACAACTGAGGCAATTACGCGCAGTAAACGGGAGTTGTCGGCAAATCTGTTTTCGAAGTAGTCGGGCAGGGTGACGGCGTTATTTGCCATTTCGGTATAAATACGAAGGCGCGGCGCTACCAACAGGTAGTTTGCCAAGGCGCCAAGTACAAGCCCCACGGCAATCCATCCTGCGGAAATGCCTGACACATACATTGCGCCAGGTAACCCCATCAGCATCCAACCGCTCATATCAGAGGCGCCGGCAGAGAGTGCTGTTACAGCTGGGCCCAACTGACGGCCACCCAGCATGTAGCCTTCTACGCTCGTATCGGTTTGTTTAAAAGAAAATAACCCTATTCCGAGCATCGCTGCAAAATAGATACCCAGAGAAATCAGGGTTTCAGTTGCCATAGTATTAGTATTCCTTCCTGTCTTTTTTACCATGCTAACAGGAAGTGAGAAAGGTCTCTATGTCACTGAAGAAAAAGTAGGGAGTAGCTCACTGAATTTAAAAAGGAA
Organism: Alteromonas sp. AWQ4_252; assembly: GCF_056158205.1. Lineage (NCBI taxonomy): Bacteria > Pseudomonadati > Pseudomonadota > Gammaproteobacteria > Alteromonadales > Alteromonadaceae > Alteromonas > Alteromonas sp. AWQ4_252. The sequence goes on from NZ_JBSWSV010000001.1 coordinate 2,349,945, forward strand.
GGGCAGTAACGGACAACTTACCGTTACTGCAGGCTGTATTGGCGTTAAGTTGAAAAAGTAATGCTTTGTTTTACCTTTTCCATTACTGGCTTGAGGTCAGCGTTTTTGCTTCCTACCACCATAATATCTGCTTTCATCATAGACCAACTCTCGCCGTAATACTTTTCATCGGAGAAGGAGTCCGGCATCGCCATACGGTCTTTATGCGGCACAACAAATACTGAAACCTTACCCTGATCGGTATTCATAATGAGATGCAGCGTCAATGTAGTGTTTAGATGACAATAATTAGCCACAGCCACATCGCCAATGGGCGAAGAAAAACTGCCGCCAAAACCAGCTAGCTTGGCATTGACTTGCTGCAATCCAACGTCCATCGCGTGATGAGGTACTTCCATTTCAGCATAACGCATGTGCGCTAGAGCTTCGCCTCCCATATCAACAGGCTCATACTGGTAAAGCACGGTACCTGTGATCCCGATAATAAAAGCGATAGACGCAGCCATAGCAATAAACCAGCGACTTCGCTTTTTGTGGTGATTAAACTCAGCGGTGGCCTGTTGCCAAATAAGTTTATAGGCTAAGTCGTCAGGCACTGGTACTTTTACCGCTTGGCTAAGTTTTGCATCCAGGTTTTGCAGTGAAGATTTCAGCTGTGCTTTGTCGTCATCCTGGCGAGCCGCATCTGTGACTTCTCTATCAGTGGTGTTCGGATCGGCGAAAATACGACGTCTGAATTCTAAATCATCCATTTGAACGACCTCTTACATTAGCATTCTCTTGCTCAAGCATATCCCGAATCTGGTTTCGAGCTCTGAACAAGCGTGTCATAACCGTATTCTTATTCAAATCTAATTGCTGCGCTATTTCTTCACCGGTAAAACCGAAGATAAGCTGTAATATAAGTGGCTCTCTGTAGTCTATCGGCAAACGGCTAATCAAAATACGCAACTCCTCCTGCTCACTTCCAGCATCCGAATGGTAAGCCTCGTCAGCAATCTGTACATCATCAATATCCACAAGATCGAGTTGCCTGCGCTCAAATCGTCTTGCATTTTCCCGCCTGACAATCGTAATAAGCCAGGATTTTGCGGATTTTTCATCGTTTAAAGAGTCTAAAGATCGCCAGGCGCGCAAGAAAGTTTCCTGAACAATATCTTCGGCTATTGTGCTGTCTCGGGTTAACCAATACGCATAGCGGTATATATCGCCATGAAAAGCATGCACCAGTGCTTCGTACCGTTTCTGTTTTGCTCTCATGTCCGAATAGACCTGACTATTCATGAAAAAATTTCTCAAATTATTTTTTTTAAGAGTAATGGGCTATGCAATAAAAAGAAACTACAAAAAAGTCCAGATGTGGTGACGAGATGTGCGTTAAAAAGCCACCGTTATTGGGTGGCCTTTTTTATGGTTACTTGGCTTGGCGGGCAATCCATTTATCAATTTTTTCTTCCAACACCGACAAAGGCACTGGACCGTCTTTTAAAACTTCATCGTGAAAGTCAGCGTAAGTGAATTTTTCCCCGAGAGCAGCCTGCGCTTTTTCCCTCAACTCCATTATTTTGAGCTTGCCAATCATATATGCAGTGGCCTGGCCAGGCATAGCGATGTACCGCTCGATAGCCTTCACCACATCTGGTTTGGGGTTTGGCGTATTATCGAGTAGATAATCGATTGCTTCTTCCCGGGACCACTCTTTAGCATGGATCCCCGTGTCGACAACCAGGCGGCATGCACGCCATAATTCCATGGCCAGGCGGCCAAAATCGGAATAGGGATCTTCATAAAACCCCATATCCTTAGCTAACTCTTCACTGTACAAGCCCCAGCCTTCCGTATAAGCAGTGGCACTGAGGAACTTTTGAAATTGAGGAATACCATCTAACTCTTGTGCAATCGCCCGCTGCATGTGATGACCCGGAATACCTTCGTGATACGCCAGGGCCTCTAACTGATAAGTTGGCATTGCGCTCATGTCATACAGATTCGCGTAGTAGATCCCCGGTCGGCTGCCATCTGCTGACGGGCTTTGATAAAACGCTTTTCCGGCAGATTGCTCACGAAAAGCTTCTACACGTTTCACAATCATATCGGCCTTGGGAGTGAGACCAAAGTATTCGGGTAGGGCTTCACGCATCTTATCTACAGCGGCTTTCGCTTCATTTAAATAAGCAGCTCTTCCCTCGTCAGTATTGGGGTAATAGAACTGGGGATCACTACGCATAAAGTCAAAAAACGCGTTTAAGTCACCGTCAAAACCAACCTGATCTTTAATGGCCATCATGGCTTTGTGAATACGCTCAACATTTTCCAGCCCAATTTGGTGAATTTCATCGGCAGTTAAATCTGTAGTAGTAAACCAGGCAAGGCGATTGTTATACCAGGCTTCTCCGTCAGGAAGACGCCATACTCCATCACCTTCAGGAGATAACGTTTGTTGATGGGCAAATTCTTCGATGAGTGCCTGATAAGCTGGCTTTACCGAGGTGACCAACGCTGCTTTTGCTTCTCCGAGCAGAGTTTGTTTCTCAACCTCATCGATATCCAGTTTGTCTATTTTGCTCTGAATATCTTCCCATAACGTTGATGGCGATGTTGATGTGTCAAAAGGAGCACCGGTAATTACATTGGTAGCTGCCGCAATCATTTGATCGTAGGCCCACTTCGGTGGGTACACCCCCGCCTTTTCGCGGTTTTTCATTTGCGCTATCACCTGGTCGAAATAACCAGACACATTATCAAGTCGTGAAATATATGCTTTAGCATCACTAACATCACTTACCCGGTGAATGTTTATCAGGAAGCTGGGGACAGAGGTGTGCGCTGCTCGAAATTGATGAACTATATAGCGATGGTTGCGAAAAGGTTCGTTTGCAAGGTCACGGTCTATTCCCATTTTATACAGACGCAGACTGAGTTTTTCCTGTTCAGAAAGTTGGCTTGTATCAAAACTCTCCAGGGTTTGGAGGCGATTTTTCATTAGCGCAAGGGTTTGCTCATGGAATTCATCGCTGATGTCGTCCCATTCTCCGTAGTTCCATTTCTTGCCCAGATAACTTTGGAACATGGGAGAACGTTTCAGATCCTCTTCAAAAGTTCGTTCAAAAAAAGCGTTTAGCCTTTCTGATTCGGTCTGGTTGGCAACTGTGTTCTGCACTTCGGCAGGGGCAGGTGTTGATACTTGCTCTTTGGGAGCAGGAGAGCAGGCGCAAAGGCCTGCAACCATAACAGCCAATGTGGTGAGTTTTGTTGAAAGGTGTTGCATGCAAAAATGTCTCCCTGTCTTATTGTGATTATTGTGATACGGAAGACATCAACATTAAGGTGCAATGCCTTCCGGATAAAGTGGAGGAAGTGACGTTGACGCGGTGGATTTGTTATCCAACTGCGAACGTACCTCACTCACTTTTTTTATTAAACCCTTTCTATCCCATTGAGAGGGGGAATGGCCATATTGACTCGACAACATTGCGTCAATTTGCGGCTGAAGACAGGCAGTCTCGGCGAAGTTATCTGCCCGGCTATAATCTTTGGCATTGGGAAATTGGATGGCGAGCCAATTGGCGAGGACATGTTGTATCTGTCCTGCAGTGCCATTTTGTATCGTTTGGGTTAATACGGCAAAAGCCTGTGCCTCGTTCGCCGGAAGCGTTGCCGATGGGCGGTCAATTACTGGTGGTTGTTGTGACAGACGTTTGCGATACCAGAGTATGGTTGCAAACCACCCAGCAAGGGTCGTTAACCACAAGGCGAGTAATACCCAGATAAGCCAGTTCTGATGCGGGTCAGCCAGAGTAGACGTTGGTGTTAACTCGGGTTGAGTTGGGGGCGCTTGTGTGTCGGTTGCCTCGAGGCCAGTCGATGGTGAAAGTGAAGGTGTTTGATTTACCGGTGCGTCGGGTGCCGGCAAAACAGATACGGAGCGGGCAGGAAGCGTCGCGTATTCGGTTTCATTAGTAAGCACATTAAACCACGGCACTGTGATCTCCGGGAGTACCACTTTACCTGGCTGCGTCGGAATCATGGCTAGCGACTCTACACGCTGAGCAATAAGCGTATTATTTTTATTCACCGTAGCTGTGTTAGCCTGGTCGGGATAAAGCTTGAAGCTGGGTGGATAATGCTGCGGTAATGCTGGTAACTGTTCCTCTACAACACCCATTGCAGTGAGAGTAATAGTGCGTGTTATTGGCTCACCCACGGTAAAGTTATCGGGTTGTGGCCACTCTTCGTTCAAAGTGACATATTCGCTTGGTAGCCACGGATAATCAATGTCGGCAGGAATTGGTTTTACTGTGATGGAAATGTCTGGGCCGAGTCGATTTATCTGCTTAGTACGATTAAAAAAACCGAATCGTCCGTTGGGATCATTTACCATCACCTCGCCGGTAAAAACGGGCCCGCGCAGGGTAAATGTTCCGGAAGCCTGGGGAACAACCGCAAAAGTGCGCTCAATAACTTGATAGCGCTTGCCATTAACAATATCGGTGTACTGTTTATCGTCACCTAATTGTTGAATTTGTGCGCCCTGCAATTCAGGAGCCTGAAGACTACCTCGCTCGATATTGGTGGCGAGGTACAACTTTGCGGTATACATCAATTGCTGATGCAGGTATACCTCGCGGGTATCAATATCCGTTGTCACATAGTAATCACGAGCGGTTTGAGCATTGCCGGTGTTAACGGGAATGACGTTAACGGTGATTGGCTGTGTTTTTTTGTTCTCAACAGAAAGTGCCGGGATCGTAAAATTTCCTTCCCCGCGGGGAAATAGGGTGGTTGTCCAGGTGGTGGTTTCTTCCTTGTCAAAATTGATAATGCGGGTTTGTGTGCTCACCGAGGTTCTGCCAACGACAAAATCCTTAAGTAGTGGTGAACTGTCAAAGGCATCCCTGTCTGGGTCGCCGTGGGCCACCACTGTAAGCTGAATAGCCTCGTCTACCATGACGGGGTTCTTATCGATAGTGGCTTCTACTCTTTCCACCTCAGCAAAAGCTGGCGCCACAGACAAGCTCATTAATAAACTCAACATCGTACAAAAGCGTTTCATTACCAATCACTCCGGTTTGAAGGCGGACCCTGTCTGCGACGTTTCTGGGCTTCCAGTTGCATTTTTCGCTTTAGCAGGAAGGCAGGGTCATCCGGTATTTTCTTCATCATGTTTTCCAACCGCTGCATTTTTTCTTTTTCTTCATCGGTGAGTTCACCCATCTGAGCTTGTGAAGCTTGCGCTGATTGTTCATCACCAGGCGCGCCTTGTTCGGCCTCTTTACTCTTGTTTTCACTGGCTTCCTGAGATGGCTCCGTTTCGTCGGTGGATTGCTCACCCTGGCCGTCGCCCTGTTGACCTTCATCGCCAGCGTTTTGTTGTGACTGTTGGCCGGGCTGTTGCTCTTGTTGGTTATCGCTATGCTCTCCCTCTTGAGAATTCTGCCCGTCTTGTGGTTCCTGACCGTTTTGCTGTTGCTGGCCATTTTGCTGATCTTGTTCGCTGTCCTGACCGTCTTGTTGTTGTTCCTGCTGCTGTTGCTCCTTTTCCTGCTGCTCTTTTAATGCTTCAAGGAGTGCTTTATTTGCAGCGGCGTCTTGGTGGTCAGGTTCTTGAGCTAACACCTCGTCATAGCGGGAAATAGCGTCGTCATATTCACCCAGTTGCGCCAGTGCATTCCCTTGGTTATAAAGGGCTTCTGGCGTATCCGATGAAGAAAAGGCTTCCAGCGCTGCGGCAAAATTTCCCGCCTCATATTCTGCTGCGCCGCGCCACTGTGGATCATCAAACGTGTTTGCGGCCTGAGAGAAATCCTGGGCTTCATAAGCAGCCATACCCTGTTGGTCCTGATTGAGGAAAGGGCGTTTAAACCAGGGTGTATGCACTTGTTGCTCTGAAGATTCCGCACCTGCATCAGTTTGTGCATGAACTGGTTGCGAATCCCACAGTACCATGGGAGCAATGAGTATGGCAGCAACAATTCCCCGCCGAAATGCATAGGCGGCAAAGGGCAGTAGAATGAGCAATAACCATGGACCAAGTTCTTCCCATTGGTCGCCGTCAGCAGAGGTTTTTTCGTCCGTCGCTTCTGCTTCTGCGGCGAAGGCAGATTTCGTGACCAGCTTTTTCACATCTGCATCGTTAGATGAAATTGAGGTAAACATACCACCGGATTGACGGGCAAGTGATTGCAATGCGGAAGCATGCAGTTTTGGGATAACAATCTGACCGCGCTGATCCTTAACCAGTTCACCATCCAGGCGGCGGATGGGGGCACCATCTTTTGTGCCCACACCAAGTATGTTAACAGTATATGGCATGCTATTGATGAGTGTGGATATGTCCTGCTGCTGATCTCGTTCAATGCCATCGGTTATCCAGAAAATAGTTCCCTTTTGATATCCGGCGTTCTCCAACAAAGACTGCGCTTCGGCCAGACCACGGTATGGATCACTGCCGGTAACCGGCATGATCTCAGGGCTTAAACTGGGCAATAGCGCAACGAGATTGCTGGCGTCGGTGGTGAGAGGGCTGATAGTAAAAGCATCACCAGCATAGGCCACCAGACCTGTTTCTCCTTCGCTAATACTTTTTACGATATCTATCGCTTTGTATTTTGCCCGGGTTAGCCGGTCTGGCGTGATATCAGTAGCTCGCATTGAAAGGGACATATCGATAACGATAACCTGGCCCTCTTGTACCTGAAAAACTGGTTGTGGTAATCGCTCCCAGGAGGGGCCCGCCAAGGCAGTGGTAACCAACACCCATCCAAGCATTAACAGGCTGAGTAGGCCATTTCCTGATTTTTCAAGCTTTCCTGAAACCAGATGACTGTAAAGGTGGGGTGAAATCACACTTTGCCAGCCTGAATGGGTTTTTCTTATTTGTTTGATATAGACCAGAAGCAACCCAAGAGGTATCAACGCAAGAAACCAAAGCGGGCGTAAAAAATGAAAATCAGTAATGGGTAACTCAGTCACTCTACTCCCCCTTTGCGTAAATGCCTGACCTTGAATCGCAAATTCTGAGCGCCATAAACCAGTGCTGGAAACAAACTGAATGCCAAGGCGATGGTAAGTGGCCAATAGAAAAGGGCGGTTTGTGGTCGCATTTTTCTTGCTTCACCTTCAATGGGCTCTAGTTTGTCCAGCGTTAGATATATGGCTTCCAGTTCCTGGGCATTTCTCGCTCTGAAATACTGACCGCCGGTAGATTCGGCCAAATCTGTCAGCATCGTTTCGTCCAGCTCCTGGGACGGGTTTACCTGTCTGCTGCCAAAAAAGCTGCGGATCATCATTTTGTCGGCGCCAACACCAATTGTGTACAGGGTAGCCCCGCTCTCTATGGCCAGTTCTTTTGCTTGTGCCGGCGTGATATTTCCTGCTGTGTTTTGGCCATCAGTAAGTAAAATAACGACGTTATTTGAATTCTCCCGCTTTTTAAAACGCTTCACCGATAAACCAATGGCATCGCCAATGGCAGTTTGCTCACCGACTAAGCCGATAACAGATTCATTGAGTAGGGTTGCAACTGTGTCCCGGTCATAGGTTAGTGGCGCTTGCAGATAAGCTGTATCCGCAAACAGGATCAAGCCGAGACGGTCGCCAACCCGACGTTTAATAAATTCATTGAGCACGGTTTTTATCATTGTGAGTCTATTCACCTGACGGCCGTTCACTTCCATATCATCAATTTTCATACTACCGGAGAGATCTACCGCTAACATAAGCTCCCGACCTTCGTTGGGAATACTTACAGGTTCACCCAACCACTGAGGTCGAGCTGTTGCCGCCAACAGGCATATCCACACTATTGTGGCGCACAATAATAACCAGCGAGAACGGCGTTGAGTGCGGCCAACAAGTGTTTCTGAAGGCATTAGAGCAGGGAGTCGTAACGCTGCGCCAGCGGAACGCTCAATTGGAGGTAAGAAATAGAACAAAAAGGGTAAAGGCAGTGCAAACCATACCCACCACCATGCAAACTCAAACACGGGTAATACTCCCAGCAAAACTATTTTTGTTCAGCGCAGACATATCGGCTTTTTTCATCCAGGTCATAACGGCTTGCTGAAACTGTCTATTTTGAGTCGAAGAAGCTGACACTGGAGCATAAAGAAACCCTTGCATTGTAGATAAGTCACTTCGCAGGGTATCTGCGACCCCGGTTTTAACTGCGCCAAGCAAGTATGTTACCCAGGGTTCACCATTCATTTTTGCTACCACAGACGGATCGCCGTAATGAAGGCAAAGGCGCTTTAACAGCTCATTTAGTTGATTTGCCATATTGCCGCTATGGATATCGAGATGGCTTGCGGCGAGTATGGCTTGCCGTCTAGCCTTATTAAAGCGAATGTGTCGATACACCGAAACTACCAGCAGAACACTGAGAGCCGCAAACACTGCCATAAGTAACCACCAACCCCAAGCGAGTGGCCAGGCGCTTACAGCGTCGGGTGTATGAATGCTATGAAGTTGCGACAGAGGGTTTTCGTTCATCTGTGACTACTCCGAAAAATACCGGTTTGTGCATCCAAAGGTTGGCTGGCGGAAATGTCGTGATGCACAATCCGTGCTTGTTTGAAACGCTGATTTAACGCAGATGTGATGTCAGATCGCCAGCGTGCGTAACGTTCGGCCAACTGTTTGTCACCTAATTGCCACTCTTGGGTCTGCTGTCCGTCGGTGACATTGACCTGTTGTGAAACGGCCATCTCTGGCAGGGACGTTTCCAGCGGGTCGTAAATACGAATGGCATGTACTTCGCAGTGCCTGGCTAACTGAGTAAGATGTTGCTCTACCTGAGGTTGCATCGCCTGAAAATCTGAAATGAGGTAAACCAGGCTACCGGGTTTAGCCAGTCGCCTCAGGCGCTGGCAAGCGTCTCCGAGTGCTGTGGGGTTTGGTGCCGTGACGGGCATGGTTTGAATACGTTGCAATTGATGACACAACGACAGTACAGCTCGTTTTCTCGACAGGGGTTTACATTCCCGGTGCATAGCGTCATTAAATATAAGCGCGCCAACTTTATCACCCCGTTCCGAAGCAGCCCAGCTTAACATGGCAGCTGTATGGGCTGCCTGAACACTTTTGAGTAGCAGTTGAGAGCCAAACTGCATGGGGTAGCTCAAGTCACAGAGAATAAATACCGGCCGCTCACGCTCTTCCCGGTATATCTTTGTGTGGGTTTTGCCCGTTCGGGCGGTGACGCGCCAGTCTATTGCGCGTATATCATCGCCAGGAAGGTAGTGCCGAGCTTCGTCAAATTCCATGCCGCGACCCTTCGCCCGTGTCAGATACGCACCAGACATCATCGCCTTTGGCGGCGTTAACGGTTTGAGATTTACTTGTCTGGCAAGTTGCTGATAGCGAACAAGCTCAGGTAATCCCAGTCGGATCCCGTCAGACTGAAGGTGGCGCAGAATACTGGTGTAATTTTGCATGGCGTTACGGCACAGGAACCAGATTTAAAATGTTATCCAATACCTGATTTACGGTAATCCCTTCAGCTTCCGCCTCGTAAGATAAAATAATGCGGTGGCGAAGTACGTTGTGCATTATCGACTGTATATCATCAGGACCGACAAAATCCCTGCCTGCCAGCCATGCGTGTGCCCTGGCACAGCGGTCCAGGGCTATGGTCGCCCGTGGACTAACACCAAAAGCAATCCAATCTGCCATTTTGGCGTCATAAGCTGCGGGATTCCGGGTAGCAATAATGAGTTGCACCAAGTAGTGCTCAAGCTCTGGTGACATGTGCAATGCCAGTGCTTCATTACGGGCTTTGAAAATATCGTCCTGGGTGAGGTTTGGTGGCGTTGGCGTAGGCGTTTTCAGCTCTTCGTCACGGGTGAGGCGGAGAATGGAAAGCTCAGTATCAGCGCCGGGATAGTCAATGGTAACGTGCATCAAAAAGCGATCTAGTTGGGCTTCAGGAAGTGGGTAAGTACCTTCTTGCTCCAACGGGTTTTGGGTGGCCATAACCAGAAACAACGGGGAAAGCGGATAGGTTTTATTACCCACTGTTATTTGCCGTTCTGCCATCGCTTCAAGTAATGCCGATTGTACTTTTGCCGGCGCACGGTTAATTTCGTCTGCTAACACTAAATTGTGTAATAACGGGCCTTGCTGAAAAACAAACTCACCGGTTTCGGGGCGATAGATATCAGTCCCTGTGAGGTCGGCTGGAAGGAGATCTGGTGTAAACTGAACACGGTGAAAATCGCCATCAATACCGTTGGCAAGGGCGTTGATAGCTCTGGTTTTTGCCAGCCCCGGCGGACCTTCCACCAACATGTGACCATCTGCTAGTAGAGCAATAAGTAAGCTTTTAGTGAGACCGGACTGGCCAATGATTTGTGAATCCAAATACGTGTGAAGGTCTCTGAACTGCTCTACTAACATAGTGATGTAATCCACTTTCTTTTCGTTGATGTAAACATGATTAATATCAGCGGTTTTAAAATTCGCTGTTGTGCCATTCCCCACATGCAAACGGCATTATTCTGACAATATATTAGGGCTACTGTCTGGGGTTCAAGGTAAAAAATGCAATATTTTATGTTCAGGTTAATCGTTGACCATGTGGCACGGCCTATAAGTAATTGCCTGAATTTGCAGATTTTTGTCTGTTAAAATAGCAAAAAGTTCACACTATATCGCTAAAACGACTATATACAGAGATAAATTCACCCATGGCTTTATTTGCTATTTTGTTCATAGTTTGTAAAAATCTCATACTTTACAGGTCAGACCACTTGGGTCTCAATAATTTAGGTGCAATATGACAGCTAAACAATCAGTCACAACCAGAAACGGTGACAGAATCGCGATTGTCGCGGGTTTGCGTACGCCTTTCGCTAAAATGGCAACATATTTTCACGGTGTTCCAGCGGTAGATTTGGGCAAAATGGTCGTTAATGAATTGCTCATTAGAAATGGTGTGGCACCTGAACTGGTGGATCAGGTGGTATACGGCCAGGTCGTCCAAATGCCTGAAGCGCCTAATATTGCCAGGGAAATTGTACTGGGTACTGGGATGAATGTGCACACTGATGCGTACAGTGTGTCACGGGCTTGTGCAACCAGCTTTCAAAGTGCAGTAAATATCGCTGAGAGTATGATGGCGGGTACTGTTGAAGTTGGTGTCGCTGGTGGTGCAGATTCTACCTCAGTTTCACCCATTGGCGTATCGAAGAACCTCGCCAGAGCCTTGGTTGACCTGCAAAAAGCTAAAACACTGGGGCAAAAATGGGCGATTTTTCGTCGCCTTGGTTTGAAAGACCTCATGCCTGTGCCTCCCGCTGTGGCTGAATACTCCACGGGGTTGTCAATGGGGCAAACGGCAGAACAAATGGCGAAAAGTCATGGTATCACGCGCAAGGCACAGGATGAACTGGCGCACCGTTCACACTCATTAGCAGCGCAAAGCTGGAACGATGGTAAGCTTGACAATGAAGTCATGACTGCCTACGCAGAACCTTTTAAAGGTGCCCTCGGCAAAGACAACAACGTTCGATTCGATTCAAAAGTTGAAGGCTATGCCAAACTGCGTCCGGTGTTCGACAAGAAATACGGCTCGGTGACTGCGGCCAACGCTACCCCCCTTACCGATGGTGCTTCGGCAGTACTTATGATGACTGAGAGTAAAGCAAAAGCACTTGGTTACACGCCTCTTGGATATATTCGCAGCTACGCTTTCTCTGCCATAGACGTATGGGAAGACATGCTCATGGGCCCGTCTTATGCCACACCAATCGCCTTGGATAGAGCGGGGATGACGTTAAATGATTTGACGTTAATTGAAATGCATGAAGCCTTTGCTGCTCAGACGCTGGCCAATGTGAAGATGTTTGCCAGTGATAAATTTGCCAAGGAAAAACTCGGTCGGGACAAAGCAACCGGTGAAATTGATATGGACAAATTTAACGTGATGGGAAGTTCAATTGCTTATGGCCACCCATTTGCTGCAACAGGTACCCGTATGATCACGCAAATGTTGAACGAACTTAACCGTCGCGGCGGTGGTACAGGTTTGGTGACAGCTTGTGCAGCCGGTGGCTTGGGTGCCGCCATGATTGTGGAGACAGAATAATGACGAATCAAGAACAGCAGGAAGTAAACGTGACTGAACAAACTCAAAGTGCCTTTACGCTGACGCGTCAGGACAATGGCGTCGCTATCCTGACCATGGATGTACCCGGTGAGTCTATGAATACGCTGAAAGCTGAATTCGGCGATGAGATCACTGCCATGTTGGATGAGATTGAAGCGGATTCATCTATAAAAGGTGTAGTGCTGACAAGTGGAAAGACTTCATCCTTTGTGGCTGGTGCTGATATCTCCATGCTGGCTGCCTGTGAAACTGAAGCGGATGCCCGCGCATTGGCGGCCGGTGGACAGGCTGTGTTTGACCGCATTGAGAAAATGCGCGCTACCTTTGTTGCAGCAATTCACGGTCCCGCGTTAGGGGGCGGTTTAGAACTTGCTCTGGCATGTCACTACCGAATTTGTACTGACTCACCAAAAACCCAATTGGGGCTTCCGGAAGTGCAGCTTGGCTTGCTACCCGGCAGTGGAGGCACACAGCGTTTACCTCGCCTGATTGGTGTTCAGCAGGCAATGAAAATGATGCTTACCGGTGCACCAGCCCGAGCCAAACAAGCAAAAAAATACGGCATCGTAGATGATATGGTGCCTCACAGTGTACTGATCACTGTTGCGGAACAATTTGCATTGAAAGCCAAGCCGCATCGGGAGGCGCCGCAAAAGGGACTGATGAACAAAGTTCTTGAACAGAACCGTTACGGTCGAAACCTGATGTTCAAAAAGGCACGGGAAGCGACCTTTGCCAAGACCAAAGGGAATTATCCGGCCCCTCTGATGATTATCGACGTCATTGAAACGGGCATGAACGAAGGCTTGCAAGCAGGCTATGAGGCTGAAGCCAATGCATTCGGCAAATTAGTCATGACACCGGAATCTTACCAATTACGGCAAATTTTCTTCGCTACCACAGAAATGAAAAAAGAACATGGTGTGGAAGGCGTTAAACCTCAGAAAGTTGACAAAGTTGGTGTTCTGGGAGGCGGCCTCATGGGCGGTGGCATTGCTTACGTCACTGCAACAAAAGCTGGTGTGCCTGTGCGGATCAAGGATGTTCGTGAAGAAGGCATAGCCAATGCCATGAAGTACAGCTACGACATCTTAAACAAGAAAGTCAAAAAACGCTTTATGCGCAAAAGCGAAATGCAAAAGCAGATGTCCCTGTTGACGGGAAGTCTCGATTATCGTGGTTTCCAGGATGCTGACATGGTTATCGAAGCCGTGTTCGAAGATGTGTCACTTAAGCAGCAAATGGTAAGCGATGTAGAAACTAACACGCAGAACAAGACAATCTTTGCGTCTAATACCTCGTCTATCCCCATCGCGGATATTGCTGCAAAAGCTGACAGGCCGGAAAATGTTATTGGTCTTCATTACTTTTCGCCAGTGGACAAAATGCCGCTGGCAGAAGTTATTGCCCATGAACAAACATCCGATGAGACTATTTCCACTACAGTAGAGTTTGCCCGCCGACAAGGTAAAACTCCTGTTGTGGTTAAAGACGGCGCCGGTTTTTATGCAAATCGTATTTTGGCACCTTACATGAACGAGGCGGCATGCTTGTTACTTGCTGGCGAACCGGTTGATCATATCGACAAATCTTTAGTTAAGTTTGGATTCCCTGTGGGACCAGTGAAATTGCTTGATGAGGTGGGGATTGACGTAGGTACGAAAATAATCCCGTTTCTCGTGGAGCAGTTTGGCAGTCGTTTTGAAGCGCCTTCTGCTTTTGATAAAGTGCTGGCAGATGGCAGAAAAGGTAAGAAAAACGGTAAAGGTTTTTACGATTACGAAGGTAAGAAGCCCGGTAAGGGCGTTGATGAGAGCATCTACGGTATTCTTGGTGTTACCCCGTCTTCCCGCCTAAGCGAGAAAAACATTGCAGAGCGATGCGTACTAATGATGCTCAATGAAGCTGCCCGATGCTTAGACGAAGGGGTTATCAGAAATGCCAGAGATGGCGACATTGGTGCTATCTTCGGTATTGGCTTCCCGCCGTTCCTTGGTGGTCCTTTTAGATATATGGACAGCCTCGGAATTCAGCAGGTCGTGGATAAACTTAATACGTTATCTCAGAGCGGTGGTGATAAATTTACACCGGCAGAATGTTTACAAAGCATGGCAGAAGAAAACAAAACATTTTATTAATGTTTACAAAGTGTTAAAAGGTCGGGCTTGTCCCGACTTTTTTGTATTTATAGCCACTATAACTGGAATTTTACGTCCAACTGAGTACAATTCGCTCTGCTTGTTTAAATAGTAGTCAATAAATTGGCGCTTTAGTTTGAAAAGGTAATTTACATGGGTGTTGTTGTGTTACTGCTTGTCGCGTTTTCTTTGTGTGGGTTGCTGTTTTATATTGAAGCAATGCGCTGCGGTATGAACGCAAAGAAGTGGGCATTGGGTGGTTTATTATTTGGCCCTGTGTTGTTTCCCATGTTTAACATGAAACGCTATTTATTATGGCGACAAAGTGTGGGTTACGGTGGGCCGGTATTTTCAGCTTAAAAAGCTTTCATAACTTGTGGGCCAGTTAAAAGAAAAGCCAGCCTTAGAGACTGGCTTTTGTGTGTAGAAATCGTCACGCTTATTTAATCTCACATGCTTTCAAGCGAGAGCAAGGCTTTACTTTTTGCAATTGCGTGGTTGCTTCCTGTTGCTTATCGATTGGCTTGGCGCCTTCTTCAGTTGTCGTTACAGGTGCGCTCGTTGAAAGTACCAGTGCCACAGCATATGCCTTTAACATTATAATATCCTCTGATTTTTTATTTGAACAAACAACACAGTTTTAATTTTTGATGTGTCATCAAAGATTTAGCGATATGCGTGCCAAACTTATCCTAAAGTATATATATTTTATTTATGCGTTTAAAATCAGAGGGTTACAGATTTGTTTTGTTAGTGGGTTGCTTGGGGAAAATCACAGACTACAGGGCTAGGGTGAGAAGCGTCAGAACTTTGACTTTAGTATGAGTTTTGCCCAATTAAGTTATAAAGCTTTTGATTTTCCTGAAGTAATTTCTCAAATCGTTCAGCATTGAGGGGTTTGCTATAAAGATAACCTTGTAACATTTCGCATTCATAGCGCCGCAATATGGTCAGCTGCTTTTCTTCTTCAACGCCTTCGGCGACCACTTTTAGCCCCAGATTATGGGCAATATTGATAATAGCGGCAGCCATGTGCCGGTCTGTACTACTTTCAGCAATATCATCTATAAAGGCTTTATCTATTTTGAGGGTGTTTAATGGGAATCGCTTTAAATAGGCCAGGGAAGAGTAGCCAGTGCCAAAATCGTCCAGGGCCAGGTGGATACCTCTGTCTCTCAAACGCTTCATCATTTCCAGGCCTTGCTCCGGGTTTTCCATCAGGGTGCCTTCAGTAATTTCGCATTCCAGGTGAAGCGGGGATAACCCAACTTCCTGTAAAATACGCTCAATTCTGTCATCAAGGCTAGGAAGTTCAAACTGCTTCGCTGAAATATTGACAGCTACACGGCCTGAGAATAACCCGGCATTGACCCAGCGTTTCGTGTCTGCGCAAGCTTTACGCAGCACTTGTTCACCAATTTCCACAATTTGACCGGTTTGCTCGGCCAGGGGAATAAATTGCCCCGGGCTGACGATACCCTTCTGGGGGTGCTCAAAACGCACCAGGGCTTCCATGCTGACCAGTTTTCCTGAAGCAATGTCCACTTTCGGCTGGTAATACACGGTGAATAAGTCATCTTTGATCCCTTGCCGGATGAGGTTTTCAATTTGTAATTGTCTCACCGCGTTTTGATTCATTTCACCGCTAAAGAACTTGTAGGTGTTCCCGCCATTGTTCTTCGCAAAGTACATGGCAGTATCGGCGTTTTTAAGCATTTCCTGAGGGCTCTTGCCATCGTTCGGATAGAAAGCAATACCTATACTGGCACCGAGCACAAATTCCTGCTTATTGATAATGAAAGGGCGTGATAAATTGTCCAGAATATCCTGAGCATAATGGGTAATAGTGTGGATGTCGGCATTCTCTTCCATCAAAATACTGAATTCATCACCGCCTAACCGGTAACAAGTAGCCTCTGAACCTGTGATCCGCTGTAAGCGTTTGGCAATTTGCTTAATGAGTACATCACCGGTTTGATGCCCCAGGGAGTCATTAATCTTTTTAAAGTTATCCATATCCAGACAAAGCAGGGCATGTGACGTTGCTTTTCTCACAAGGTTTTGGTGGCTGGCCTGGAAGAAAGAACGATTTGGTAGTTCGGTGAGCGGGTCGACATTGGCTAGTTTTAAGAGTTCTTTTTCGGTACTTTTACGGGACGTAATATCAGAAAAGACACCTACGAAGTGGCTGATACGGCCATCGTCATCGTGCACGGCGTCAATATTAAGTTCAATTTCATAGCGCTCGCCGTTGATCCGCACCGATTCAACTTCGCCAGACCAATTTCCCTTGGAACGCAGGGTTTTCTTGATTTCTTCGGTGAATGCATCCGGGTATTGGTTAAAATACATGTAGCTGGCTAGAGCTTGCTCCAGGCTCTCACCGGTATAGGTACAATACGCGTTATTCACCGAAATAAAGCGGAAGTTGGTATCGGTAATAAAGACACCTTCGGAGATATTTTCAATGGAGCGTTTAAATAAATTAAGCTGTTCTTCGGCTTCTTTCAGATGATGTATGTTTTTCAGTGTGCCTGTCATCCTGATAGGCTGCTGATTGTGATCACGTTGTACTACCTTTCCTCTGTCCAACACCCAAATCCAGGCATTTGAAAAGGTTTTAGCCCGGTAAGCAAGTTCGTAGAAATCAGTTTTACCTTCTAAGTGGGCTTTTAACGCTTCTTGCACTCTAATCATGTCATTAGGATGAATGTTGGCATCGTAGGCGCTGGAGGTCCTGATGTTATCCTGCGGGAAATCCAACGTGCCCCAGGTATTTGCTCGATAAACCTGGCCTCGGTAAACATCCCAGTCCCATAATTCGTCACCTGAGCTCCACAGAGTGAGTTTAAGCCGTTCTTCAGATTCTTTAATGGCTTGTTGACCCTGTTTGCGCAATTGATATTGACGGAGGATATAAAACAGCACAGACAATACCACAAACAAGTAAAATACCAGTGCTGCCTCGTGCAGCCAGAAAGGCCGATCTACGGTAATTTGCAGTGTTTTACTGTCAGACCAGTCTTTGTTTCCTTCTTTTGCTTGCACTTCAAACACATAGCTGCCAAAAGGCACGTTATTAAATTGAGCCAGACGGCTGTTACCAGCTGGAAACCAGTCATCCACATTGCCTTCCATGCGGTAGCGATAGATGACATTTTCAGCAATCACAGGGTTTACCAGGCCGTAAGTAATACTAAATCGAGATTGGTCGAAGGTGAGTTGCTGTGACGTTGCATGAATTACATTCGTATTAAACTCAGTTTGGCCCTGGTCTGGATCTCCGCTCTTATTACCGCCACCGAAAACTTTCAATTCAAATAGCAAGGGTGTTCGGGTTATACCAAGGTTCTGAACTTTGTTTTCTAAGTAGGATTGTTTGAGGATGTTGAAGCCTTTTACTCCGGCAAACACAAGAGCATTATCTCTGGTCAGAAGCGAGGCTCCTTCACTAAACTCATTGAAGTTTAGTGCTTCGCGGGGAATCAAATTATCTTCTTCAAGTGTAAACAAATCTACGCGGGTAATTCCAAGACGGTTGGTAAACCAGATAGCGTTTTTCCAGCCAATAGATGAAAAGGTCACACCAGCATCAGATCGCTTTGCTTGTACCTTTTCTACCTCTAAAGTATCTGCATTTATTTGCACTACGCCATTATAAAATGTGGTTACCCAGTAATTGTTGCGCCAAAAATATACGTTGACTGGTTGAAATAGACCTTGTAATCCACCAATCCTTTTGATTATCGATTTGACTTGAGGATCATATACTTCAATTCCCGATTCAGTCGCGAGCCAAAGCCTACCATTGTTATCAACAAAAATTGGATAAAATTCTCTTGTTGAATCTGGTAATTGGTGTGTATATGAATACTCACTTGCTGCAACTTTGCCTTGAAAATTCCATTTTAGGTTCGTTGGAATAGAGATTAAAGTATTAGGGGGTATTGTCAGCCAGATTTCATCACCATCGAAATAAATCCTGTCGACCATTTTATCGTCGTAAAGACTATCTAATAATACAATTTCGCTATTTCGATATTCGTAAATACGAACACCTTTAGATGAAGCAATCCAAAATCGGCCCAACTGATCTATTGCTAAATCCCAGAAAGAATTATCTTCTTCTGTCAGAAAGTAGTCTATGGTGCCTAATTCAGGTGAAAATCGTCCCAACCCTTCGTTTTGTGTAACAAACCACAAGTTTCCATTACTGTCTTCGTCTATTGCCCAAATGGTTGATGAAATTAAGTTGCGTTGAAACTCTTTTTCATTTTTAAACGTTCTTACTGCACTCAGTTCTGGTTGATATCGGAATAGCCCTGAATAGGTGCCAACCCATAGGTTACCCAGAGTGTCTGGTAGAAGGGAGAAAATATATTTCTGGTCAAGACCAGTTAAACCAATACTTTGTTCACCACTAGCGATAAACTTACCCAGTTTCAAATCATACAAGGCTATGCCTTCAAAGGTCCCTATCCATACAAGGTCATTCATCTGACGAAAGGTTGATACAGAAGACAGAGAAACATCGTCATCGTCCTTGGTACTTCCAAGCCGACTGGTTTCTCCCGCGTTGGATATTTTCAAAATACCATCGTTTGTACCTAACCAGTATTCACCGTCGATAATTTGAATGTCTTTTACCTTCGGTTCTTCAACAAAATAGCCATAGGGGTTGGCTTTTGATAAAGAATATATTTTGTCGCTGTTTTTGTTGAGGATAAAGGCGCCGTGATTTTGCGTGCCAATCCACAACCGGTGTTGTTCGTTAAAAATAACCAGCATGTCATCGGGAAAGGCGGTCCCGCGGAACGCTGGTACCAGGGTTTTTCCATCTGGTGAGAGTCGGTAAATTTGTGTGTATGTAGCTACCAGTAAACGACCGTTTTCGTCGGCGATTATATTGGTCACGAACTTGGACTGATCGCTGCCTTCCTCAAACTCAATTACATCAAAGTTGTCGTTAGTCTCGTTGTAACGTGCTAAACCCTGGTCGGTCCCTACCCACAAAGTCTGTTTATCATCGATGAACAAATCGTTAATCCATGCAGATGGAAGGGAGTTAGGGTCTAGTGGTTGGGGGTGATATTGTTTTGCGTGCTCTTCGTAGCCAGTGTAGCGGTGCAGGCCCGTAACGGTACCAAACCAAAGCACACCGTCCTCGTCTTCTGCAATATCGAGGATTGTGTGATCAGCAATGCCGTCTTTTTGTTTTATGTTCTGGAAGTAAATGTCTGAAATGGATATTGCGTGCCCCTGTAAAACAAAACAGGAAGTCAGCAATATTGCCAGACTAATTTTAATCCAGTTTATGGTTGAGCGCACCAATACACCTTTGGAGATGTTATTTATTCTAATGATTATTATCGGCAGCATCCTTTCAAACCGAAGGCCCAATATGCCGAATTACGGCTGTATTCACAAGTTTTTTTCCTTTCACCCTCAAGATGCGCTCGTTTATTATCCAATTATGGGAGAGCGCCAAGAAATCACTGCTTAATTAACCTTCAGGACGAAAAATAATTGGTAGATCGCTTAAAATGAGATAAGTCTGTTAGGTGACGGCTTTCAGTAACGGTAATGGTATCGAACTTACCTGGTGAAAAGAGCACAAGTTCACCAAATGCGGTACGCTGTGCAATTGCACTGGCATAACTCTGAATTTCATCGAAGGAAATGCATCTGATTTTATCTGCCAGTTTTTCATTCCAGTGTAAATCGTTGTTTTTGCTTCCAAGAGCAAGCCACAAGCGTTGAGATTTCATTGACAATGACAAATCTCTCTCTTCCAGTTGTTTCAACAGATTTTTCTGTATCGTAGACCAATAGAACCGGTAGAATTCAATTTCATTAAGTTGTTCAAACAGGAATTCCGTGATCTCTTTAAGGAGTACTTCCGGTCCGTGGGAAGGACTTTGAATATAGAACGCCATGCCCGGATGCTGGTTATGAGGAACATAACCGGTGCCCACAACGTAGCCCAGTTGTTTTTCAGTTCTAAGTACATTGAAAAAAGGTGCAGCTATCATCTGCTCGAGTACCATGCACATTGCAGTATCTTCAACGCTAGCGCTCGGTGCCTGCAAATACAGTACAACTGCGGCGTCATCGTGTTCGCACTTGACAAAGTGGTAAAGCGATTGTCCAACAGGAAGTTGTGAGACAGCTCTGGACAAGGGCGAAGCAGTAGCGCCAGGGCATTGTCCTTTCATACTCTGTGCAAAAGTGCGCGCATCTTCTGCCGTCCAGTTTCCATGCATGAAACTATCTACATAATATGCCTGTAGCGCACGGCTATAGTAGTCCTGCATTTGATTAAACGTACACGCCTCCACGGCCTTAAGCAGCTCAACTGGCGCTTGAGTGTTGCGCTGAACAATTACGCTCAAGCGAGAAAACAAGCGGTTTGTAGGCTTGTTCATTAACGTGTTCCTGAGACTTTGGATCTGACTGGATTTAATACGTTCGAATTGTCGGTGGTCGATTTTGAAGTTGTGTACGGTATCTAGCAGTTGAAGTGCTAATTTAGTTTGGTGGTTGGAAAACCCCCGGGTGTGGAGGGTAAAACCCGCTTGATGCCCGTACAGACGATAGTGTAAACCGGCAATTTCGGCGCGATAGTATTTAGCCTGCAGATGATCGTTCAATGCGGATAACCACAATCGCTTAGCGGCCACAGATGTAAGGTCTTCTGTGAACGCTTCACAGTCAAAGGAGATATATATATCGCCTTTCGGAGAATGGAACTGATCATCCTGGGCAAACCAAAAACTCATGTGCGGGTCTTGATGTAAGCGCACAGGGCGGGTGAAATCTTCCTGTGTCAAACATATTTGGTATTCATCTCCCAGATAAGGGTTTGGCGGTGGCAATTGCAAGCTTTCAATGGCTGATGATGCGTGTAGCTGAGCTAGAATGTCTTTGTCAATTTTACTCATACTGTACTCAGCATCGTAATGCGCACAAACCCGGTTTGTCGGCAGCCCTTGAGCGATTACTTTTACCCGCATGTTTTGAGGCGTGAAATAACTCAAGGCGTCTTCAAGTACTGCCTTGTCATAGTTATCTATGGTAGAGCGAAATTGTTTGATGTCATCACTGCTGTAAAGGAACAGATGCTGGGAGTAATCACAGACCAGATTTTGTAGCTTTGGATTGTCTTCATATTGATAAGCAAGGGCACTGAGATGTGCTTTTTCTCTAAAACGCCACTGCTCGTCAAGCGCATCTGCGATCAAATGCAAGTAGGCGAACAAGGCTTCCAGCACTTTGTATTTGTTCTGTAGTCCGTCTTCAGTGAGCTGAAAACTGACGTTGAAATCTTTAAAGGTCTCCCCTTCAATACCACTTCCGGCAATCAGGTTTGTGGCCCAGTTTTTCCCTTTTAAATAAGCCAACAGGCTGCCTTCACCTTCATCGCCTAACAAATGACTAAAATAGTTCAGGGGTTTGGTTTGTACGTTATTATGCAAACCCGGCAAAGCGAAGGTCACTATCATACGTCGCGCAGCCTGAAGAGGGATGATATTTATTTCAACGCCAAGTTGAGCAGAGGTGTAAAGGGGAGGCCAATTATCTGCCGCAGGTCTACCCGTTTTCAAACTGGTAAAACTCTGTGTTACTAGCGTTTTTACAACCTCGGGTTGAGGTGTAAAAATGGCGAGGCACATATTATTAGCAACATAGTATCGCTCGTGAAAACGATGTAAGGCATCGTGTAATTCAGTGGGTGGTATACTGCGGAATATTTCAGCGCTGCCCACTGAGAACTGACTAAAAGGATGCTCCTGGTTCGCCGTTTCTTTGTGGATCTGGTATAAGCGCCTGAGATCGTCTTTGCGTTTGAACTGAAACTCAGCGTCTATGGCATTAATTTCTCTATCCATGGCCGCCTGACAAAGCAACGGAGTACGCAGCATGTCAGCAAAAAGCGGCAATATGCGGTTTATTTCCTGGGTATGGCAATGAAAGTGATAGTTCGCATATTCTGTACCCGTCCACGCGTTGATACTGCCGCCGGCACCATCAACTATGTCGTTAATGGCATTGGCTTTAGGCAAGTGTCGACTACCTAGAAACATCATGTGTTCAAGTAGGTGTGATAACCCCTGGCACTCTGCAGGATCATAAAAATGCCCGGCTTTTACCGACATTGAAACATAGGTGGAAGGTGACGTGGTTTGCTGGCAAATCATGACACGCAGGCCATTGTCGAGGGTTACATACTCTGCGGATTCAGGAAAGAATGATGCTATCAAAATGCTCTCTTTTAATTTGTATTACTGCATTTTATCGCGAGAAACGAAAACATCATGTTTCCCGAGCTAGGTATTTAGTCTAAAACACTAAAGTCTTACCTATAAAGACTAGGCGAGTCTTATCGGGTCTGCTATTGTTTGCCAGAAGTGGTTTATCATATTCATTAACTTATGCTACGTCAAAATTCCAGCGATGACTTTTTATTGGTCGTCATGCGCCACGGTGAAGCAGAGTCCCTCCGTGTCGATGATAAGAGCCGACAGCTAACGGCAGCTGGCCGGCGTCAGGCAACGCAGGCAGCAAAGTGGTTAGTGAATAACTATTGCCCGGAAGCAGCCGTTGATCTTGCTTTAGTCAGCCCTTATCGAAGAGCCCGTCAAACCTTTGACATGGTAAATCTTGATATCGCTGCTGGAAAAACCATGATTTGTGACGATATCGTTCCGGAGGGTAACCCACAGATTGCCCATGATTATATTGATACGCTATTGAGCGCTGCGCAGACAAAGTCCAAACCCATAAAAAGTGTACTCCTGGTTAGTCATATGCCGTTTGTCAGCTACCTCCTCGATGAAATTTGCACAGTAAAGACAAATAGCCTGTTTGCTACAGCATCTATGGCAATTGTTGAATACCGCCTTAGTACTCACACCGGAAATCTTCTCACCCATTTTCAGGGTGATTAATCGCCTGCATAGAAAAAACGCAAAAAAACACTTCAGATCCTGAAATCGTGTCCGATAAAGGGAGTAGTGAGAGTGTAATTAGCTGCGTGAGGCAGTATTCCAATGGCAACAAAATCTATTCCGGATTTGCTCAGGCGATCTCTGGAAAGTCATATGGCTGAAGCCGATTTGCGTGACGACGAAGAGTTAAAAGACATTATGAATAAATTGTCTTCACTCTCGTCGAAAGTCGCTGCTGCCAAAGCGAAAGTACTCGCTAAGCGGGAAAGGGAAAAGCGTTAAGCGTCGGTAAGACTGTCGTTTTGCGGAAGATAGTATTCTGGTAAAACCCTGACGGTCTTTATCATATTATCTTTAATATCAACAATTTCCATAGGATACCCTGCAAGTCTGACGCTTACCTGATGTTCTGGAATTTCTTCTAAATATTCTAAGATAAGACCATTTAAGGTTTTAGGGCCGTCAAGAGGCAGGTGCCACTCCATTTCTTTATTGAGATCCCGCACGTTGGCACTGCCGTCCACGAGCACACTGCCATCTTGTTGTACATTCGCTTCCTTGCTGTGGTCTGGCACCATGGAGGTAGTAAAGTCACCAATAATTTCCTCGAGAATATCTTCCAGCGTTACCAAGCCCATGATGTCGCCGTATTCATCAACAACCAGCGCGATGCGTTCTTTTTCTGCCTGGAATTTGTACATCAGCGTGTGTAACGGTGTGGATTCTGGGGTGAAATAAATTTCTCTTACTGCGCGGAGCAGACTGGATTTGGTAAACTGATCTTTAGACAACAACCTTAATGCGTCTCTAACATGAACAAATCCAACTGCATCGTCGATACTGTCGCGATAGAGCAGTACACGGGTATGTTGAGATTGGGTAAGTTGCTTTTGTATTTTTTTCCAATCATCGTTGATGTCAATGGCCACAATTTCCGCTCTTGGCACCATAATGTCTTCTGCGGTGACGCTTTCAAGATCGAGAATACTCACCAGCATGTCCTGGTGTTTTTTCGGGATCATGGTTCCCGCTTCATACACCACGGTTCTCAGCTCTTCCCGGCTTAATGAGTCATCATTGCCATTTAACGGGTTAATGCGCAAAAGAAATAAAATACTGTTGGTAATACTGTTTATTAGTGCCACGAAAGGGTAAAGCACGAACAATAGAGGTAGCAGGATCAGTGAGCTGGGGAAGGCGATTTTTTCCGGATAAAGCGCAGCCAGCGTTTTCGGTGTAACTTCTGCAAATATCAGCAATATAAGTGTAAGGCCAAACGTGGTGGCGAAAAAGCCCCAGTAATCTCCGAACAAGCGGGTACAGATGATTGTCGCGATAGAGGAAGCTGCAATGTTAACCAGGTTATTACCTATGAGGATCAGACCTATCAGGCGGTCGGGCCGCTCGAGTAGTTTTTGAACGCGATTTGCAGCGCGATTACCCTCATTCTGCAGGTGTTTTAATCGATAGCGATTAATCGACATCATGCCTGTTTCTGAACTAGAGAAATAAGCAGATAAGAAAATCAGTACGCCTAAAGCAATAAATAACGTACTCGTTGATATGTCGTCCAAAAACTGGGTTCCTTTACCTTTGTGGACTTCCCAATTTAGTTATTCATAGGCCGTGTTTCAAGGGGAAGTTTGTGAATCTTTGCGTTTAGGCAGAAATTAGTCATTTTTTAAGGGAAAATTAGAATTAAAGTAACACTTCCCGAACGAACCGGCTGCCAAAATAGGCCAGCGTGAGCAGAAAAAGCCCTATCACGGTAAGTAGAATAACCGTTTTGCCTCGCCAACCCCAAATATACTGGCCTGCTAGTAGTACCACGTATACGCCAAGAGCGATAAAAGAAAGTATAGTTTTGTGAGCATATTCGGTGCTAAACATATCGTTTAGGAAAATAAAACCACTGAACAATGACATGAGCAACAAGCCAACACCCACAACCAGTAATTTAAAAAGCATTCCTTCCACGAGCATCAGGGGTGGCAGAGGGGAGTGTAATAAAGACGCGCCTTTTTGTTTCAGTTTATAAGTAATAAATGACATTTGCAGCGCATAAAGAAACGCAATAACCAGTGTGCCGTATGCGAATAAAGACAACGTGATGTGAATAACCAGACCAGGTTGCATCTCTATGTGCATAATATGATTGGCAGGCAGCGTACCGGCCGCCAGTATAGTCATAGCAGAAAAACCAAACACAACAGGTAAAAGAACAATGTTTGGTAAAACGGAAGCGCTGATTAACATGGATACAGTGATTAACCAGGAAACAAGGGAAAGTACATTGGTAATACTCATATTTTGGCCCGGTGCCAACACAATGACCTGGGACAAATAGCAAATGTGCGCGCCAGCGCCAACTATTGCAAAAGTAAATGCCAGTTTTTTATTGCTTATTTTGTGGTTTACCATTTTTCCCATGAGGAGTAAGGCTGAAGCTAAGTAGAATACTATGCCTGCAATGGCAAATAAGGTGGTCATCCCGAATCCTGTCTCAATGTCTGACGTGACTTGTTACGCTGCTAAAACGACTTAACTCCGGCTGAGAAGTTACATTTATTTTCAACACCGGGAAGTTACGTTAATAGGAACTGTTTTCATTTATAAGCGTGTATTGTTACTTCAAGTTCAATAAAAATTCAACTACAACCCGCGTTTTTCCGTTGTTCGGGAGAATATATCATCAATACAGCCAAAGGAGGTTCGTTGTCGTTCGCTTTTTCGCTATAATAGCCAGCAATTGAAAATGAAGAAAACAGAAGCCGTTTGATATGTTTGAGAATTTATCCGAACGCCTTGGCCAGACACTGCGAAATGTTAGTGGGCGGGGTAGACTTACCGAAGACAACATCAAAGATACGCTAAGGGAAGTGCGCATGGCACTTCTGGAGGCAGATGTCGCATTACCAGTTGTTAAATCATTCGTAGCGCAGGTAAAAGAGCGTGCGGTAGGCACTGAAGTTACCAAAGCGTTAAAGCCTGGCCAGGTGTTTATTAAGATCGTGCAGTCAGAGCTTGAAGCTGTCATGGGAGAGGCCAACGAAAAGCTGAACCTCTCAGCACAACCTCCTGCAGTTGTACTTATGGCAGGTTTGCAAGGTGCCGGTAAAACCACAAGTGTAGGTAAACTGGCGAAATACCTCACAGAGCGTGAAAAGAAAAAAGTACTGGTAGTCAGTGCCGACGTTTATCGTCCGGCTGCGATTAAGCAATTGGAAACCTTAGCGCAAGAAGTGAGTGTTGGCTTCCATCCTTCTTCGGTGGATGAGAAACCTATCGACATCGTCAACGGTGCAATCGATGCAGCAAAAAAACAGTTCTACGATGTACTACTGGTAGATACTGCGGGTCGCTTGCATGTAGACGCCGATATGATGGACGAGATTAAAGCATTACACAGTGCTGTGAAACCCGTTGAAACGCTGTTTGTTGTGGATGCCATGACAGGGCAGGACGCAGCGAATACGGCGAAAGCATTTAATGATGCGCTGCCTCTTACAGGTGTCATTCTCACTAAAGCAGACGGTGATGCCCGTGGTGGTGCAGCCTTGTCTGTGAGACAAATTACTGGTAAGCCGATTAAGTTCATCGGTATGGGCGAAAAAGTGGATGCCCTTGAGCCATTCCATCCCGAGCGTATCGCCTCTCGAATTTTAGGAATGGGTGATGTCCTTAGCCTCATTGAAGAGGTGGAAAGGAAAGTTGATAAGGACAAAGCGCAAAAACTGGCGAAGAAAGTTCAAAAAGGAAAGGGGTTTGATTTACAGGATTTTAAAGAGCAGTTAGAGCAAATGCGCAATATGGGCGGCATGATGGGGTTGATGGATAAACTGCCCGGCATGGGAGGCATGGCTGATAAAATTAAAGATCAGGCCAATGAGAAACAGTTCAACCAAATGGAAGCCATTATTAATTCCATGACACCAGGTGAACGCGCCCGACCAGAGATCATCAAAGGCTCGAGAAAACGGCGTATCGCCGCAGGTTCGGGGACACAAATTCAGGATGTAAACCGTTTGCTCAAGCAGTTTACGCAAATGCAGAAAATGATGAAAAAAATGTCTGGCGGCGGCATGAAGAAAATGATGCGTCAGATGAAGGGCATGATGCCACCTGGCGGCATGGGCGGTGGTGGCATGGGCGGTGGTGGTGGCATGTTCCCACCGAGATAAGTCCTATCTTTTATGCAAGAAAACCCTGAGGTGTCACGACATCTCAGGTTTTTTTTATGCCTTGTATCTGTGTAATGACCCGTTTTTTGTTCTTTTCGTTAGTCTGTGGATGTAAGAGATATACTGATCTCTCGGGTAAACACATGGCATAAGTCTCTCCCAATACCGATGCCGGTAAGGGTTTCTGTGCGATAGCCGTATTTTGCGATAGCAATATCAAAATACCCATCCTGTTCGGTCAGCAGTGGAATAGCTGCGCTGGCATCACAATTTTCATCAGTGTTCACCGTTGTCATATTATGTTCAGCATCAGTCACGGTAATCGTAACCCCGCATGCTGCAGCCTCTCCATCAACGAAAACAGACAAAGAAACACCGTGCACTTCTTCATAGGTACACACCGCGTCTTCAGCGAGAATAAGGTTGCTTACGGAGATGCTGTATTCGTCATCGGCGATCTGCATATTGCCATCAACACGCACATTAGTGGGGTAACCCAGTGTTGGGTGATATGTTACATCGAGGCGCTCAGCGCGACTTTCTTCAATGGCAATACGATGAAATAGTTCACTGATGGTTTGCGTATCATAGTCACTGAGTATCAATCGTTCATGAGAAGTCTCATTTACCAATGACGTTATTTTATTGTTTTCAACCAGAACGACTCTTGGGGCTGTGGCTTCCTGGGTGCAAAAACACGACATCTGGGATTCGAATTGATAGTGTGTGCTTTGCGTACTTTCCCACTTGGCGCGATTGACATTTAACGTTTCAAGAACCTCACTGTTCTCACTTTTACAAGCCTGCACAAGAGGGAAAAAGCACAATATTAAGAAAATGGTGCGTTGGTTCATCATAATCATACGCTCAACAATGCCAGTACATCATTATTGAACACTGCGTACTGCACTAATGTAATTAGTTGTAATTACTTTGCGATCTTTTGTGATTGAAAAGTGGTCAGCTACAACCAGTTGCGTATATCGAAACTGGGCAACAGGTCTATTTCATAATAAACTGCCGCCTTCGATAATTTTTGAAGGTTCACGAGGGGCTGACTCCGCCCATTAGAAAAAAACAGCCCTTGCGGCTTATTATTTTCGCCTTCGTAGCTAAGAATGTGGTCGGGCAATACATTACTCGAACAAGAACATTGGACATTAGCCACGTCAACGCCGACACGACAACAGGAATTTTATGGCCGGGTTAAAACGAATTATTCTTATCGATACACACCTACCGGGTGTTGTTGAGCTGAAACTAGATGGTCACACCAATATATGTGGAACTAATGCCTCAGGCAAAACCACTTTGCAGCGTCTGATCCCCGTTTTTTACGGCGAATATCCGAGCCGGGTTGTTCCGGCCACAAGGGACAGTTTCGAGCGATGGTATTTGCCGCGAACATCATCGTTTATCATCTATGAATACACCAGAGCAGAAGGCGACTTGTGTCAGGCCGTGTTGAGTTCAAATGGTACGGGTGTGAACTACCGGTTTATTGGCAAGCCTTTTGACATTGATGATTATCTCATCACGCAGAAAAACGACAAACGGGTAAGCATAGGCAGCGCCGAACTCGCCAGGGCGATGAAGCGCAACAATATTCTGGTCACCAGCCTGCTAACCACAAAAGACTTTCGCGCCATATTACAAAACGATCACGGCGTGCTGAATCAAAGTAGTAATGCACGTGAATTACTGGGTTATGCGCGGATTTTTAGTCTGTGCCCTCCAAACCTCCATGTTCGCCATATTGAGAAACTTGCCAAGGCGGTGCATTCCAAAGAAGGCAAAATGGAAACTATCAAAGCCATGATTGCTGCCATTTTGGAAGAAGATGGGGTTCAACCTCCGACATCAAACCTCAGTCGAGCCCGGGTAGATGACTGGTTAAAAGAGTGTCAGTTGATAAAACAGTTCGACCGAATTCGACCAGAGTTTGCCAAGCTTGAACAGGCAGACATGGCGCTGTCTTCCACTGAACAGCAACTGGCTACGCTCAAACAGGTTTTCGAAGCCGATAAAACCTACTTGTCGGAAACCGTCGCCAAGGCCAAAATCGCTTTGGAAGATAACCAGTTCGATAGAAAGCAAAACGAAACAACCTGGTCTGAACACCGTGATATGCTAAATCAGACCGTGTCGTCTGCCCGCGCCGATGTGGAAAAATACACTGCGGAACTCGATGCCGTTGAAGAAGAATTCCAACGCTGGCAAGACGAAGACATAGAGCAACTCAAAGAAGACGTGGCTAACTTAAGTCAATGGCAAAACGAACGTCAAACCCTGTCCAGTCGCTATAATCTTCTTACTGAAAAACATCAGGATATAGAATCTACGTACAACCGCCGCATTGCTGAACTTGGTGAACAGCTTAGTGCGCACCTTGAAGCATTGTCGGCGAGCAGGCAGGAAGTTGCGGAAAAACGCGGCGACATTCAACAACAGGAAAGAGAAGCACTACAAGCCATAAAAGATGATTATTCCCAGCAGCTGCAAAGCCTGAATCACGCTCATCAGAACGCGTTAAGTGATGTTAAGGTGACAGAAGCTGAGTTGAAATCTGCGTTGAGTAACGCTGGTTTCAATGAATTTGAACAGTCTCAGCTAGATTTATTAGATGCTTCTATCAAAGAGGCAAGTGTGAATGAAGATGCGGCCAGAGCTGAGTTTCGCAAATCGCAGCAACAACACTCTCAGGCTATACAACAACGCCAGGAGGCATCGGCGGCACTCGATAAGGCCAGAACTCAGTACCAACAGGCTGAGAAAAAGGTGGAAAGCATTCACCAGTTACTCTATCCCGGCGAAGGCTCGCTACTAGAATTTCTTCGCGGTAACCTTGAGAACTGGGAGCAGACGCTCGGTAAGGTTATCAGACCAGAACTGCTGAAACGCAAAGATTTAACGCCATCGGTTTCTCAGGGAGACAATTTATTCGGTGTATCCCTGGCGTTAGAGGCACTGGATACACCAGAATACGCAAACACTGAACAGGAATTAAAAGCGCAACTGCAATCAGCTGAAGCCGTGTTAGCAGATGCACTAAATGCACAGAATGACGGTGAAGCGGCGTTAGCAAAAACCAATGAAGCAGTGCGAAACGCCGAATTAGCGCTTACTCAGAAAGACAACAGTGTGCGCAGTGCAGAAGCAACACGAAAGCGGGCACAGCAAGATCGCGACAGTGTGTTAAGCGAATACCAGCAGGCACTTTCAGAGCGAAAACAAAAATCCCGTAAAAAATTAGATGACATTATTCAAGTCAGAAAACAGCTGGTGGCTCAGTATGAACTCGACCGCGATGAGATGAAAGATCAGCAACGTGAAGCTGAAACAGAGCACCGTTTTCATTGGCAACAACTGATTGCCGACGCCGATACGCGAATTGAGCAACTCGATAGTGATATTAGGAAAGCCAAGGATACGGCAGCGAAAGATCGTCTGGAGATGGAACAGTGGCTGAAAAACGAATTAAATAATCGGGGCGTTGACGTAGATGAAATTGGTGCTATTAAAAAACGCATCAATACACTCAAAGAAGACATCTATCGCACGGAGACGAATCGGCACAAGGTACAGGATTATGAACGCTGGTATCAAACGGTTTTTACCGGCCACAAAGTTACCTGGCAGAACGCACTGTCAACGGCAAGAAAAGCACTGGCAGAAGCCGAGCGTTCTCTGGCACAAAAACAAAGTGCTTATCGCGAACAACGGGAAGCCCTGAAAGAGCAACAAAGTCTCATTGAGGCTTCGTTAAAAATTGCCTCCGACCAATTGGAACAGGTGCTCAATTTTGCCAAAAGCTTAGCTAAGATCACATTGCCAGTAGCGTCTTCTGAACCTGAAATAAGACAAGACGAAGTCTCTATTAATCAGCGGCTATCTCAGGTTCAAAGCGCGCTGCAAGAGCGTGAAAATCTGTTATCTGATGTCAATGCTTACGTTGAACGCTTCGACCAACTTATTGCTGCACAAGCCGGTACCGGTTTGTCAGACACCTGGGAGCGTGCACGGGAAGAGTGCGCGACCATGAATGCTCACGGTGTTAAAAGTATCGATCATCGAAGAATGGTGACCCACCTGGCACAGTTGCTCAACGTCATCGTGCCGCAAAAACTGCAGGGGCTAAAAGAGCAGGGGCGTATATTTGGTGCTGATCTCAGCCAGTACTATTTTGTACTGGCAGATATCGACAAACGCATTGTGTCTCAAAGCCGTCGTATTACCAAAGAGGTTGACGGTGAGCTGTTCCTCGATGGTGTTTCCGACTCTGCGGTAAAAATTCGTTCTCGTATAAGCGAACTCGAGTTCTGGCCAGAACTGGAGCAGTTCCGCCGGTTATATCAAGCTTGGATGGAACAAGGTGCTAACGAATTGCCCGATGAAGAGTATGGTCACAGTATGCGAAGTGTTCTGGATATTCTCGGTCGCGCGGCCCTCACAGGGGGGATCAGTAAATTACTCGATATCGAGCTGCATCTGCGGGAAGGCAACAGCGATTTGGTGATCAGAACTGACCGTCAGCTCAACGAGTCATCCAGTCACGGGATGGCCTATTTGATCTTGTGTAAGTTCTTACTGGCCTTTACCCGATTACTTCGAGGCGAGGCTGATGCCACTATACACTGGCCGATTGATGAACTCGGCACGCTGCACCAAAGTAACGTGAAAAAGATTTTTGACGCTTGTCAGAACAATAACATCAGTGTCGTGGGGGCGTTCCCGAACCCTGAGTCAGATGTACTGACCTTATTTGAAAATAGATATCTCATCGACAAGGTCAGCAGAAAATTGCAGGTTGTTGAACCTAAAGTCAGTGCCATAGCTGAGAGGATCAAAGCCCGTCGTGAACAGGAGGCGTCCTTATGATGTCAGAACAAGGCCGAATTTTAAGCATGCTTTTACAGGGGCGTTTCATTTGTCAGGTAAGTGATGAAGAGGCCTGGCGCTTTTTGAAAAGTCGCGACAATGGAGAAAAGCTTGAGCCTCACTTAAATGTTCTCAACCGTACTCTGGCGTCAACGGCGGAAGGGGATGTGTTTTTTGCAGCTTATTTGTCTATCGGTGATGAAGAAAGAAAGGTGCTAGCCCAGCAATTTCAAGACACTGCATCGGCGTTGGTGCCACTGGTTGAGTGGTTACTACTAGTCCAACAGGCCAATGAATCAGATATGCCCGTCACCATGGGAAATGCGATTCGACTAAATGAACTGCAAAGTGTAATAGAAGATACGCCTGCTTACGCTGAGCAACTGGAAAAAATTTCCCGTTACCGGTTGTTCAACTCCACCAGTGTGAACTTAGATGGGCAAATCAAGCAGGTGTTTAAGCGGTTGACCGATATGGGGTATCTGGTTAAACCCAATGCGGAAAAGCAAATCTACCTGGTGACCGGAAAGGTAGAGCACCTTTTCGAAATGATTAAGTTTATAGATGAAACAGAATCCTTGTCGCTATCAGAGCAAGCGGAAGCGGCCGTGCAGCAGGGTAGTTTGTTATGAGTCAACCTTTGATAGAAGCCGGAGCCCGGTTACTCAATGCTATGGGCAGGCATAGTGAACTCATTATGCAGGCTTATATCGCCGGGTCGGTTAAAGAAAGTGACTATAGTCGCAAAGTACTCGATCAACTGGTTCAGCTTGGTGTGTTATGGCGTCCGGACCCGCAAAGCCCGTTGCGACTAAAAAATGCCGTGCGCACGTTGCTGGAGGGCAGTTTACAGGATGACAGAAATCGCACCATTACCACCAATATCACAGCATCGTTAGCAAGTCTTAGGACCCTGGCGGAACACTACAAAGAAGCCTTGCATTACAGCCGCTTCAATGAAGCCCACGCCCATATGAGCGATTTGACTGAACACGTTTATCAGCTCACTGAATCTTTGACCAACAGCGTTCGGATCTTATTTAGCCGAATTAATAACGAATTTGGTTATGTGTCATCAGTTGAAGCAAAAATCCGAGAAAACGAGCTGGCTCAAGGGCAGGTGAGTGATTTGCTTCAACAATTAGAAAGCTTTCACTTTGATCAGCTCAGTGAACTCGCGGGCAGCAACAGAGAGTTAAGACACCTGTTGGTTGTCGCACTGCAACAGAGCTTTGCTAAAGCGGCTCAGGAGCTATCTGTGGTTCAGGCTCGTTTGCTGGATTTACTGGGTAGATTTCGGGAATTCCAGGGCCGTACCCGTATTCTCAAAGGCTTTCTGCTACATATGGAGCAACAACCTGACTTTGCGCCAGGTAATTACACTGCACTTAGCCAGGTTCCCGTATTGTTTAACCAGTCGAATTGCTTGCTTGATGCTGCCAGTGCTGATGTCAATCGGGTGGAACACGAAGCTGACTATCAAAGCATCGTCTCGTCCCTGACAGATATTTCTCGCGCATCAAAGGATGTTCAGGGCGTGGAAGCGTCCCAGGAGATTGATGTTTCTGAGCAAACCAGTATTTCCCTTGAAAAAGATCCTATCCACATTGCTGTAGATGATTATTTCTGTAACGTAATTGATTCAGGGCAGCCAAAATCAGCCCTTACCTATTTTGCCGAGCACGAATTAAAGTTTGATCCTGAAGTGTGGATTTACCAGGTTATAGGTGGTTATCAGGCTCTGGACGACAACGATAAGAGTTTTTTTGCTCTCGATGCCACAGGTGAAGCTCATAAGGTTTTCAACGGAAATTTTTATATTAATGACGTGACGTTAGGGCTGCGATAATCACTGCAGGAGAGTGGACGATAAGGGAAAAATCAATGATATTTTTTATTAACAATAAGTGACATTTTTGTTAATGAGTCTATAATTAAAGCTTGTGTAACATACTGAACTTTATGTAGCAGCTATGCGTAATAGGCGTGTCACATTTGGGAACTACTGTGGCACGCAATCGTTGATTGCAGTATCAGCAAAACTGTTAAGGCATATGGCACACATTGGAGAATATCATGCAGTTGTCCCATGAGCAGTCGTTCAATCAGGCGCTAATTCGTCTGTCCGTTCTTTTATACCAGGTCGATGGAAAAGTTACTTTATC
The DNA here is from genome assembly GCF_056158205.1 of Alteromonas sp. AWQ4_252. Classification (NCBI taxonomy): domain Bacteria; kingdom Pseudomonadati; phylum Pseudomonadota; class Gammaproteobacteria; order Alteromonadales; family Alteromonadaceae; genus Alteromonas; species Alteromonas sp. AWQ4_252. The sequence goes on from NZ_JBSWSV010000001.1 coordinate 2,384,361, forward strand.
AGAGCAAGATTACCTGGAATCAATCATCAGTGAACTCAATTGGCAGAGTCCTATTTGCCGGGAGGCTTTCTTTACTGATGCAATTTATCAAATGCGGCAAGTATTGGATGCCGGAGAAGAGCAGCATTATCTGCGCACTCTGCAATCGGACCTCATCTTCGACGCCGATAAGGCCCTTGAAGTTGCTATGGGGATCACTGGCGTCGATGGTGAAAGAAGTGAAGAAGAAACCGAATTGTTGTCTTTGCTTACCCACAAAGTACTTGCGAAGGCGTTGGTTAATCGAGCTAAACCCGTATCTTCTCAAGAGCTCAATTAATTAAATGTTATAACCGAACTACGCACCTTGTTCATTGCCTGAAACTCCCTCGAAATGAAAAAAGTGTGCCGAAAATAGCATCTCGTTCTAACAAAAAACGCATCTGAATCGATGCGTTTTTGTTTTTTTCTGGCCAATTGTCGTTATGCAATCTGTTGCTCATCAGCGTCTATGAGCTCTTTTTCCAGTCTTTGTGTTTCATCAGCACGTGGTTTAGTAAAACGTGCCAGCGCCAGGTATAACACAGGGGTAAGGTAGAGGGTGAAGACGACGGCGAGCCCCAGGCCACCAAACACAACCCACCCAATGGCATTTCTTGATTCGGCCCCTGCGCCAGTGGAGAGAATGAGTGGTAAACCACCAAGGATAGTGGATACCAGTGTCATCATAATAGGGCGAAGGCGAACTTTCCCCGCTTCTACAATAGCATCGTATACAGAATATCCGTGATCCCGAAGTTGGTCGGCAAATTCAATAAGCAAAATGGCATTTTTCGCCAACAGGCCTATGAGCATAACAAGGCCGATTTGAGAATAAACATTGATGGTGGTGTTGGTCAGATAGAGCGCATAAATAGCGGCTGCGATGCCAAAAGGAACGGTAAGCATAACAACCACTGCACTGTTCACACTTTCAAACTGAGCCGCCAGAACCAACAACACAATAATAAATGCCAATACATAAGTTAGTGCAACTTGTCGTGACGTTTCTTCAAAAGTTTGTGCTTCACCGAGGAAAACCAGGCCAATGCCGTTCGGTAGGATATCGTTACTCAATGCGCGGAGTTTTTCCACTGCTTCATTAATGGGGTAACCCTCTGGCAATTCCATTTCAAGTTTAATGGCACGACGCTGTGCCTGGCGCTCGAGTTCAGCAGCGACACCTTCTTCCGTAATAAAGGCAACGCTGGAAAGTGGAACCAGAGATCCGTTTGATGACTTCACGTATAAACTGGTTAGGTCAGACGGGTTACTACTATTGCGATTGTCAGATTGCAACATAATGGGAATCGCCTGGTCGCCAACATTGAGATCGGCAATATCGTCACCGTTCACGGCAGCACGGAGTGTCGAGGCAATATCGCTTAGCGGTACACCTAATTCTTCCGCCCGGCGACGGTCAATATTAACACGCATTTGAGGTTGCGTGGGTTCGTAGCTAACCCTGGGAGTACCCAGTTCCGGAATGTTTTCTTCAATGGCGCGAGCAAAATCCAGTGAAGCGTCATAAATACTGTCATAACTGCTTCCCGTCAGGGCAATCTCTAACCCACCGCCCTGACCGCGCAAGTTTAGACTGTTGCCACCAAAGGCATTTCCTGGTGCACCGGGAATGGCCTGTAATTTTGGACGTATTTCTGACACGATATCTTGTAAGGATTGGTCACGATCATCCCAGTGCTTTAGCGGTACTGTGATGAAAACGATATTCGGGTCCCAGGAGCCGACCACTGTGTAAATCGAATCTACGGTACCATTATCAACATAGGGCAAAAGCACTTCTTCCATTTTATGCGCTTGTCTGTCCATAAAGTTCATTCCCGCACCATCAGGCCCGCGAGCGAATATACGGATGGTTCCCCTATCTTCACTGGGCAGGAGTTCATTGTTAATATTCTGCGCAGTGAACCAGGCACCAGCAGCAGCCAATAAACTTAACACTACTACCAGCCAAGCGTATTTCAATGCCCATAGCAGCGAAGATTGATAAGCCTGCAAGCAACTGTTGCCGAAACGGCCCAGAGTTTTTGAAAACACACTTTGTTTGTCGCCTTTTTGCTTAATAGGCAGGCGCGCGGTTAAAGCAGGAACCAGTGACAAGGCGACAAATGAAGAAATAATCACAGCGCCCGCAAGTACACCACCAAACTCTCTGAACAAACGACCGGCAGTTGAAGGTAAGAAAGCGATGGGAATAAAAACCGAAGCGAGAACCGCTGTGGTTGCCACCACAGCAAAAAATACTTCCCGTGTCCCAATGACGGCTGCAGCTCTCGCACCAAGCCCCATGCCTCGGCGTCGTTGAATATTTTCAGACACCACAATGGCGTCATCTACAATCATACCTGTTGCCAGTACCAGAGCGAGTAAGGTGAGAATATTTATAGAGAAACCCAGCATCCAGATAACACCGAGTGCGCCGGCTAACGATACGGGTATAGATAACGCGGGAACGATAGTTGCTCGCCAGGAGCCAATAAACACCAACAAGGTAAAGACAACCAGCACCACCGTGATGGTAAGAGAGCCTACTACTTCTCCAACTGAGTCACGAATAAACTCTGCATCATCACTGGTGACGACAATATCCATGTCGATAAAACGCTTATTGAGATCTTCAACCATGGCAATAACTTCATCAGAAATTTCTATGGTATTGGAACTGGCTTGGCGAACTACACCCAAACCAATAACAGGTTTGCCATCAAGTCGGACCATGCTGGTACTATCGGCAGGACCGAAAAAAACACTGGCAATATCACCAACGCGAATATCACCACTGACGACGATGTTGGCAACATCTTCGGCAGATACTGACGTGGCATCGGCACGCACAATGAGTGATTGATCCTGCGACTGAATACTTCCCGCAGGAACGTCGAAAGGCGCCAGGGCGAGGGCATCAGCGACATCTGTCATCGACAGCCCAAAACTGGTTAGACGAAGAGGATCAACCGAAACACGCAGTACTCTGGCTCTGTCACCACGCAGTTGCACATCGGCAACCCCGGGAATACTTAGAAAGAGGGGAGCAAGGTCGGTGTCTACCCGTTCTGTTAGGGTTTCCATATCCAGGGTTTTACTCGATACCGCGAGACTTACTACCGCTTGTGCATCGTTGTCGGCGCGAATAATGGATACTTGTTCTACATCTTCCGGTAATTGCCGCTGCACCCGGCTGACTGATTCCCGGGTTTCGTTTGCTGCATCTTCAAGATTTATTCCAGGGCGAAACTCAACGCGCACCCGAGCTGAACCTTCTTCACTTTGAGCGTAAATACTTTTCACGCCGCTGACCCGGGCAACGGCGCCCTCGAGCCTGCTTGTTACTTCTGCGTCTACTGTTTCGGGTGAACCACCCGGATATTGTGCTGTAACGGTTACTGTTGGGGTGTCAACATCGGGTAACTCCCGAACCTCAAGACCATTAAGTGCAGCAAAACCCGCTATGGCAATTAATAGGTTTAGAACAACAATAAGAACCGGGCGGCGGATTGATAAAGAGGGGAGGTCGCCAGTTTGTAAGGCATGTTTACCCATTTTGCACGCCCCGCGCTAATTCTGTGGTGATCTCTTGCCCTTCTCTGAGCCGCTGGATACCTTCAGCTATTAGCATATCGCCTGGTGAAAGTTCTCCAGATACCAAAATGGTGCCCCGCAAACGCTGGTGAACGTTAACATCCACACGCTTGGCTTTTCCATTTTCGGCCACCCATACATAAGCGCCGGTCGCTCCCCATAATAACGAAGCTTCCGGGACGGCAGCGTATTCATTACCGTTAATGGCCAGATTGACACGAAAACTCATGCCAGGACGGTAGTTATCGGCACTGTTATCTAAAATGGCTTTCGCCCGTAACGTTCGGTCTGTTTCACTGATGCGGGAATCGACTTCTGCAATATCTGCTTGAAGGCTGGTATCGCGGTTTGTCCAGGGTTGTAAGCTAACGCTGGGGTTATTAAGTAAAACGTTCAACGATGCTTCAGGGGCTCGAAAATCGACAAATAATTTACTTCTGTCATCCAGTGTTGTGATGACTGTGGTGGTGGTGATACGGTCGCCCACTTCCACGTCTGTTAGTCCAACCACACCTGCAAATGGGGCTTCAACAACACGGTCTTCTAAATCTGCTTTCGCTTCATCTAATGCGACTTCAGCCAGATCTCTGGCGGTTTGAGCTAAATCTAACTCACTTTGAGGAATTGCGCCTTTCGCGCGGCTTTCCTGTAAACGCTTATACGTGCGTTCTGCGTCCAGCAATTGTAACTCTGCCCGTCTGACAGCAACCCGTTGGCGACGATCGTCCAGTCGAACCAGTACTTTGCCCTTTTCCACGACCTGACCGGGCACAAAATTAACTTCGGTCACTTCGTCTGCAACAGCGGGATAGAGAACAAGGGAACGCACGGCTTCTGCTGTGCCTACTGCTTCAACATCTCGCTTTTCAAATTGGAATTTGACTTCTTCAAGTACTACTAACTTCGCTTGCTTGTCGCCAAAATACTGGGCACTTGCTTGATTCCCTGCAACAGTTAACAGTAGACTCAGGCCTAAGACTACTGTTTTAATTACTTGCTTGTTCATTATATTTCCAGAAAAGATCGGTTATCCGTATTAAAAGCGCGTTCACTATGCTGTATTAGACATCGATGATGAAGGCTCGATACTGTTTTGTTGTTTTTGTTAACATATATACAATAGCACCACAGGCAGATCAGCTAAGCAATTGCAATTCAGCGTACTCTCTATACAGTGCATCGCTTTCTATAAGTTCATCGTGTTTTCCCGTATTTACAACGCATCCTTTGTCCATCACGATGATGCGATCCACGTGCCTGACAGTTGCCAATCTGTGAGCAATGATAATTGTAGTCCTTCCTTGCATTAATTTATTTAAAGCTTCCTGAACCATTTTTTCACTACGTGCATCCAGAGCGCTCGTTGCTTCGTCGAGAAGCAATATGGGACGGTCGGCCAGTAAAGCTCTGGCTATGGCTATACGCTGTTTTTGTCCGCCAGATAAGCGTACCCCGCGTTCTCCCAACTCTGTATTGTAACCTTTGTCGAGCTCATCGATGAACTCGTGTGCAAACGCAGCTTTTGCCGCACGTCTGACATCGTCGTCTGACGCGTCGGATTTCCCGTATCGAATGTTCTCCATAACAGTTGCTGCGAAAACTACGGGTTCTTGAGTAACTATTGCTATGTGCGCGCGAAGGGAAGCCAGGGTAAATGAAGTAATAGGTTGGCTATCAAGACAAATACGCCCTTTTTGTATGTCGTAGAACCGCATGAGGAGTTGAAATAGGGTGGTTTTTCCCGCGCCACTAGCCCCTACCAAAGCGACTTTTTCACCGGCACCTATGTCTAAGGTGAGAGCTTCAAATAAAGGCCGGGTGTCGGGATAGGCAAAACTCACGTTTTCAAAACTGATAGAAGGGGGCGCGTGATAAATTACTTGCTTGTCTTCCTTACCCTCCACAATACTTGACTCTGTGGCGAGTAGTTCCAGTAACCGTTCACTGGCACCAACGCCCCGTTGCACTTCACCAATGACTTCGCTGATTGTAGCAATACTGCCACCAGCCATTATGGCGTAGAACAGAAAAGCTGATAATTCACCGGGGGTCATTTGCTGGGAGAATACCTGCCTGGCGCCGAACCAGGCAATCACCACAATTGCCGCCATACTCAGTAACATTATTAAACCAATGAGCAAGGAGCGATAATGAATACGCTTTTTAGCAGCATTCATAACGTCGTTGACCCCATTAGTGAATACTTGCACTTCGGTAAGTTGAGCGTTAAACGCCTGGACCGTTGAAATTTCATGGAGACTTTGGTCGATATGGGCACCCAAATTTGCCAGCGTGTCCTGACTTTGCCTGGCGTAGCGTCTGACTTGAGGCGCGAGGATCCGAATGGGAACTAATACGGCAGGTACAGCTAGCAAAACACATAGCGTTAAAATCGGGCTGGTAAAAACCATCAGGACTAATGCCCCTACGAATGTAATGGCAGAACGAATAGCCATAGACAAGCTCATTCCTACCACGCTTTGTAAAATTGCTGTATCACTTGTAAACCGGGAAATAACTTCACCCGTGCGTAGGCGAGCAAAAAAAGAAGGAGGCAAAGTAAGTAAATGACTAAATACGGATAAGCGGATGTCGGCACTTATCTTTTCACCGAGCCAGGTCATCAGGTAAAACCTGGCATAGGTGGCTATGCTGGCTAAGGTCGTAATAACTAAGACACCTGCAATGGCGCGGTTTAGCATGTCAGCATTGCCTTCTAAAAGGCCACGGTCCACGGCGAACTTAATTCCTTGACCAAGCACCAGCCACGCTGCCGCTGCAATGAGTAATGCGGCAATAGCGCCGATGACTTGCCAACGATAGGGGTGGAGCAGGGTACGTAGCCATTTAAGTACAGCAGTGGTGGTGACACTTGCGGAGGAAGGCGATGACATGAAATCTCTTTACTTTACAGCGAAAAAACGTGATGAGAGTGTACGTAAATAGAGAAATGGCCGCCGAGTAAATAAGACCATTACTAAAAACAATCAGACGAAAAGTCGGTCATGGTCGGATGAGAAGGTACAATGCAGAGTGCTTTTACTTTCCTCAGGGGACATCACAATGTCAGTGCTGTTCGATTTGTGTCGTTACGGTGAATAAATTCGCCCGTTCTGTTTATTATCACTCTTTGCACGTTAATTTGCTTATAAAGTTTGCAAATTAGGCTGGGATCCGTATAATTCTGCGGCCTTCCAAATGGTGTCAGCCTTTGCTTAGCACTGGGAAGGTAAGTTAACAGTAACGCTACAACGAGTTTGAGGCAACTATGGTTACTATTCGTTTACAGCGTGGTGGCGCAAAAAAGCGTCCATTTTATCAAGTAGTTGTGGCTGACAGCAGCCGCGCAAGAAACGGTCGTTTCATTGAAAACATCGGTTTCTTTAACCCAACTGCACAAGGTCAGGCTGAACGTCTGCGTTTAGATCTTGAGCGTGTAGAGTACTGGGTTGGTGTTGGTGCGAGCTTATCTGAGCGCGTCAACAACTTGGTAAAAGAAGCTAAAAAAGCGGCAGCGTAAGCTGCCCTCAATCTGGTAGGTAGAGATGAGTCAAGCGTCTGACAAAGTGATTATTGGCAAGATTGGAGCACCTTACGGTGTGCAAGGTTGGGTCAAAATCAACAGCTTTACTGATGTGCCAGAAGGTATTTTTGATTATTCACCTTGGCAACTCGGTGATGGTAAAGAATACCAGATTGACCAGTGGCGACCCCACGGTAAAAATCTGGTGGCGAAAGTTGTAGGTGTGGAAAGTCGGGATGACGCAGAGCGCATCAAGAATTTAGACATCTCAATTAGCGAGAACCAGTTACCTGAACTTGATGAAGGTGATTTTTACTGGCGGGAGCTCACCGGCATGCAGGTGGTAACTACGCAAGGTTACAATTTGGGTGTGGTGAAAGATGTATTTAACACAGGTGCAAATGACGTTTTGCAGGTCCGCGCCAAGGTGAATGATGCATTTGGTCAAAAAGAAAGATTATTACCGTATGTGATGGATTCCGTCATTAAATCGGTTGATAAGGTTGAAAGTGTAATAACGGTAGACTGGGATCCGGGGTTCTAGTGACTGCGGAGAAATGGTTCGGCGTTATCAGTTTGTTTCCTGATATGTTCGCACCCTTTATGCAACAAGGCGTTGTGGGAAGGGCGGTGAAATCGGGCATTCTGGATGTCGAGATGTTTAACCCACGGGATTACACCCACGATCGTCATCGTACTGTGGATGATCGCCCCTACGGCGGTGGTCCGGGCATGTTGATGATGGTGAAGCCTTTAACTGACGCCATTGCCGCGGCAAAACAAGCCGGCGGTGAACATGCAAAGGTGATTTACTTATCACCACAGGGAAAAAAGCTGGATCAGGCAGGGGTTAAGCACCTTGCCAGCAACGACCGTATGATTTTTATCTGCGGACGTTACGAAGGAATCGATGAGCGTGTCATTGAGGCCCATGTTGACGAAGAATGGTCAGTAGGGGATTACGTGCTAAGCGGTGGTGAATTACCAGCGCTTGTGCTCATGGATGCTGTAGCCAGAATGGTACCGGGCGTGCTCGGTCATCAGGCCTCAGCAATCGAAGATTCTTTCACCGACGGGTTACTTGATTGTCCGCATTATACACGGCCTGAAGTACTCGACGGAAAAGCGGTTCCTCCTGTGTTGTTGAGCGGTGATCATGAAAAAATCAGACAGTGGCGACACATGCAGTCGCTGGGGAGAACCTGGCAGCGTCGCCCTGAGTTATTAAACTACCTAGCTCTGACTGAGGAGCAGCAGCGTCTTCTTGAAGTATTCAAGTCGCAGTTGCAGCAAGATGACAGTTAACTAGGACGAGAGGATATGATGAGCAAAGTCAGTCAAGATATCATCAAAAAAATTGAGCAAGCACAGCTCAAAACTGATGTTCCTGCATTTGGTCCAGGTGACACAGTAGTAGTAAAAGTTCGCGTTACTGAAGGTGACAAAGAGCGTCTTCAGGCGTACGAAGGTGTTGTTATCGCTAAGCGTAACCGTGGTCTTCACTCGTCTTTTACCGTACGTAAAATTTCAAGCGGCGAAGGCGTAGAGCGTGTGTTCCAAACACACAGCCCGGCGGTTTCTTCTATTGAAGTGAAGCGTCGTGGTGCAGTTCGTCGTGCTAAGCTTTACTATCTGCGTGAGCGTTCAGGTAAATCTGCACGTATCAAAGAGAAGCTTAACTAAGATTACTAATCCTTGCGTTATTGTTAACTTTGAAAAGCCCGCTTTAAGCGGGCTTTTTGCTTTCCTATCCTGAGCTTTTTCTTCGTTTCCACACCAAACATACATTTCGTATCTTCGATATGAGCCAACTTAAGAAAATAAATGAGTAGATTATGAAGATAATTTCAATAATGTTAATAATAATGATTATCAATAAGTTTTTTATTTTGTATAATGCCCGCCATTAAAACAACCACTCCACTTTGTGAATACGAGGATTTACATGAATTACGCGTCGCGTTTTGCTTTATCCCCCCTGTTTATGGCGTTGTCATTTAGCCTTAGTGCTCAAACAGAAGAAAAATCAACGCCAGCTATGGACGACAACATAGAAACACTTCTCATCACTGGTGTTCGTCAACAAAGAGTAAGCCAGGGAGCTACGGGTCTCACCATGGATATTAGTGAAACACCTCAGTCTATCAGTGTGATCACTGATGACATGATGCAGGACTTCGCAGCATTCAACGTGAACGACGCACTTCGTTTGGCAACCGGAGTGACGGTAGAAGCATGGGAAACTAATCGTACGAACTACTCGTCCCGTGGATTCGAGATAAAAAATACTCAAATTGATGGAGTTGGTTTACCTAACGACTGGGGTATTGTTACCGGTGCTCTGGAAGCTTATGGCTATGAAAAAATAGAAGTCATTCGCGGTGCGAACGGTTTATTAACCGGTGTAGGTAATGCGTCAGGCACACTCAACTACGTGCGCAAGCGGCCAACGAATGAAACAGGTGGCGAGGTAGGCGCTTCTCTTGGCTCGTATAATTTCAATCGTATTCAGGGTGATTACAACGTTGTACTCACTGATGATGGTCGGTGGGCTGCCAGAGTAGTTGCCGTTGCTGAAGACAAAGAATCCCATCTTGACGGTTTGGAAAACGACTTAGGTTATGTTTACGCTGTTGTTGACGGACAATTAACTGACTACTCAACCCTGACTGTGGGGTTTTCTTATCAGGACGCCAATACTGATGGTAATACCTGGGGTGGGTTAATCTTCAATTATACCGACGGCACCCAGGCCGAGTGGGATGAGAGCGCTACGACTACCCAAAACTGGACAATGTGGGACACCGTCAATCGCAACGCATTCATTGAGTATGCGTACCAATTTAGTGACGACTGGCGTTTAAACATTAACTATAATCGCCGGGATTTTGAAGAACAGGATAAGCTTTTCTACGTTTATGGCAGTATCGACAAAGAAACCGGTTTAGGTGGTTATGGCTGGCCGGGCCGTTATGATTCTGAAGTGGATGCTGACCTGATCGAAATTAAAACCAGTGGCTTCTTCTCTCTGTTTGGCCAAGAGCATGAAGCTAATCTGGGTGTAAGTTACGCTAAAAGTCATGACATTATGTATCGGCATGCTGCTGATCCAAGTGCGGATGCCTGGCTGCTAACGCCATCTTTTCCGTACGATTTAGACGCTATACCTGAACCTGACTGGGCAGACCCTGTTTTGTATTCCGACATAGAACAGGAGTTAACTCGCTATTTCGGATCGGCAAAGCTCAATGTCACTGATGATTTATTTTTTATTGCGGGCTTTAACGCCATTGATTTCGAGCGCACGGGAGACAATGCTGGCACTGCGATAGATAACAGTGAAAGTGAAATCAGCCCGTATGTGGGCGCAACCTATAAAGTTACTGATACTGTCAATGCCTACGTCAGTTACTCTGATATCTACCAGCCACAGGAACAATACAACTTGGCCGGGGAATACCTTGACCCGACAAAAGGTAAAAACCTTGAGGCTGGTGTTAAAGCGCAATGGTTTGACGACAGGCTATTGACCACCTTTGCCATTTTCACTGCAGAGCAACAAGGTTTGGCAGCGTTCGCTGGCATCAACCCGGAAAATGGGCAGTACTATTACAAAGGGATAAATGTTGAATCAGAAGGTTTTGAACTAGAAGTTGCCGGACAAATTACTGATGATTTGGCGGTGGTATTAGGTTATACCTCTTTGGATGTTGAGGATGAAAGCGGCGCTGATGCTAATACCTGGGCACCACGAGATTTCGTCAATTACACGGTGACTTACGATGTTGCTGCTCAGCCAGGCCTGAGTTTTGGTATAAACGGGCGCTGGCAATCCCAAACTAAAAACGTGGATTACAACGTCACGCAAGACAGCTACCTGTTGGTGAATACCTATGCTTCCTATGCTTTTTCCAGTCAGTTTTCTGCCAGGGTTAACTTCAACAACCTGACAGATGAGAAATACATCAGCAGTTTACACAGCTCGTTTTTCTATGCCGCGGGCGCTAATGCCATGGTAAGTATCAACTATACGTTCTGACTTTACCGTCAAATACCTTTTGTCGCCCGCACTAAGCGGGCGATTTTCTTTGTTCAGTGTCATACTGTCTGTGGTTTAAATAACGGTTAGTAAGCCATGGCAGACTCAAACGACTGGGATAGAATGGTAAGCGGAGAATGGTATTGCACTCATTCCCCGGCACTAGTGACCCTGCGAAAACAAGCAAAAAACCTCTGTGAACGACTTCAGGTAGAAGATAGTCTGCAACGGCAGCGTACCTTGACTTCTCTTCTTCCCAACGCCCTCGGTGGGCACATTGGCCACGGTTTCTGGTGTGACTACGGTTTAAATATCCACGGAAATGGACGGTTTACTGCTGGCGAAAATGTAGTCATTCTGGATGCCGCAATGGTGAAAATAGGTGATAATGTCATTATTGAAGATGGCGTGACTATTGCCACTGTTACTCATCATGAAAATGCAAGCAAACGACTTCAGGGCTGGCAGCAGGCGCTACCCATACATATAGGAAACAACGTGTTAGTGGGAGCTGGGGCATGTATTCTGCCTGGTAGCGATTTACCTGACAACACCGTTGTTTCACACGGGGCCACGGTGCGGGGCTAGTCAAGCTTTCGAGGAATAAAGCTACAGTGAAAAAAGTGGCTAATACGGTTGCCTGCCATATCAAAAATTGTTACAAAGTCAACGAGAATGCCAATAAAGTTAAATTTAAGGTGTAAACAATTTTATACAACCTTTAGTTTCGCAGGGTTGACATCAATTTTAATCGGGTCAATCAGGCTGACCTGAAAACAATTTTTTTACATGAAGAGAGTATCATGATTAAGGACACCGTTAATAACGTTCATGTCAGTGCGGAAAACGTATTGATCACGCCAGATGATCTGGCAAACCAACTTCCCGTTTCCGATAAAGCTTTATCTGCTATTTCTGAATCGCGAAAAATTATTTCTGACATTATCCATGGTCGCGATCACAGATTATTGGTGATTTGCGGCCCTTGTTCTATTCACGACATCGAAGCCGCAAAAGAGTACGCTTTGCGATTAAAAGAACTCCATGAATCCTGCAAAGACACACTTTTTATTGTTATGCGCGTATATTTCGAAAAGCCCCGTACAACCACGGGATGGAAGGGACTTATTAACGACCCTTACATTGACGGTACATTTGATATTGAAACAGGGTTAAGAAAAGCAAGGGAGCTGTTGATTTGGCTTGCTGAGTTGCAAATTCCTGTGGCTACAGAGGCACTAGACCCAATTAGTCCGCAATATCTGGCTGAATTATTTAGTTGGAGTGCAATTGGTGCGCGTACGTCTGAATCGCAAACACACCGCGAAATGGCCAGTGGTCTTTCTATGCCAGTAGGCTTTAAAAATGGTACTGACGGCAGTTTGGATATCGCGATTAATGCACTTAAATCTGCTGCGTCGGGGCACAGTTTTATGGGTATTAACAAGCAAGGGCAGGTTGCTGTGATCAGTACCAGCGGAAATCCAGACGGACATATTATTCTTCGGGGCGGCAAGCAGCCAAACTACGACTCTGTGTGTGTTTCCGAGTGTGAAGAAGATTTGCAAAAGGCGAAGCTCACCGCCGGGCTGATGGTTGATTGCAGCCATGCAAATTCGAGTAAAGATTATCGTCGCCAGCCATTAGTGGCGCAAAATGTTGTGAATCAGATCCTCGAAGGAAACCAATCAATAATTGGTGTCATGCTTGAGAGTCATCTCAATGCCGGTAATCAGAAATCAGACGGTAAGACGCCTGCAGAGCTTGAATACGGCGTGTCAATTACCGATGGTTGTATAGATTGGGAAACCACAGAAAACCTTATCACACAAACCAGAGATAAACTTATTACTGTGCTACCATTGCGACAAAATAAACGCACGGCTGTTGCTTGAGACAGCTGATTTAGCAGAGTCGTAAAATGACTGAACACGACAAGCGTCTGGCGGCTTTACGCGCAGACATTGACGAGCTCGATAACGAGCTCGTCGCACTGTTGGCCCGGCGGGCTAACCTCACAACGCAGGTTGGACAAATAAAAGCTGAAACTGGCATGCCAGTTTACGTACCAGATCGGGAAAAGGCACTCATTGCATCGCGCCGTGAACACGCCGAGCAGGCAGGTGTATCACCAGATCTGACCGAAGATTTACTCCGTCGCATTATTCGCGAGTCCTATCATACGCAAAATAATCGCTATCGATGTATTAACCCTGATATTAATCAGGTGGTTATTATTGGTGGTGCTGGTGCGCTTGGGCGCGTTTTTGTCGGCTTGTTTGAAAAATCCGGCTATCAGGTGGATGTGGTCGAAAAAGATGACTGGGGTAAAGCCGCCACAGCGTCTTTGTTTGCTCGAACAGATTTGGTGATTGTTGCGGTTCCCATTAATCTGACTGAGCAGGTAATATCCAGTTTAACGTTCCTACCAGAAAACTGTGTGCTGGCTGACATCACCAGTGTCAAGTCCGCGCCTTTGAGCGCAATGCTCAAAGCTCATTCTGGCCCGGTGGTTGGATTACATCCCATGTTTGGCCCCGATGCGCCAGGTATGATCAAACAAGTAGTGGTGGTTTGCGAGGGAAGGTTCCCACAAGCTTATCACTGGTTAGTCGAACAAATGAAAATTTGGGGAGCGAACATACACTTCAGTACTGCCAAAGAGCATGATGAAGCCATGGCGTTTATTCAGGTAATGCGGCATTTCAACACATTTGTCTATGGCGCACATCTGCAGGGAGAAAATCCGGATTTAAATTCGCTGACGGTATTTAGCTCACCAATTTACCGGCTTGAACTTGCCATGGTTGGACGCTTGTTCGCTCAGTCTCCACAGCTTTACGCCGATATTATTTTCAATAATCCGGCTAATTTTGCGTTGTTACGCCGTTTCCATCAGCGTTTTGGTGAGGCATTGTGCCTGCTTGAAAAGGGCGATAAAGCTGCTTTTATTAGTGAGTTTAATAAAATTGGCAGCTGGTTCGGTGATTATGCAAGAAAATGCTTGATAGACAGCAAGCAATTGTTGCTTAAAGCCGATGATGACGAGATGTTAAGAAAATCCTGATGTGGCAATACAGGAAGAAGATAGCCCGCGTAGGCGGGCTGTTCCGTATTAAAAGCTGAAGGTTCTGCTAAGGCTGGCGACAATTCTTGCGTCAGCATTGTGGTAGTTCATGGTGGTATCTTCAGCCGCGATCTCAATATCAAACCCGTGAAACTGAGTTTCGTAGGCGATTTTGTAGTGAACGAAGTGTGAGCTGTCTGTATCCCATGCGTATTTTTCTGTATCCAGCGATTTGGATATATCTACGCTGACTCTTATTCTATGGTTATCTGCCAGTGAATAAGTGTGGGCAAGTTTGCCAATTAGATGGTCTGCTCCTAATCCAAAGTAATCCCATGTGTACCACAGCGTGGCTTCGGTCACGCCAAAGTCGTTATTGAAAATCAGCGTTCCATAGGCTTCAGGGTAGTTTAACGCGCTGGCATTATCGCCGCCGTGATAGCTGTAATAAGCAATACCATAGTCTGCATCAACGCTATCAGTTAACGAGAGGTAGTGGCCCACATAAAAGTCCAGTTCTCTATCGGCGCTGTCGCCATAATCTACCCGTGACGTCCAGCTTCCCGCATACCAGCCTGCATCCGCTGCATAGTCTACACTTCCTTGCAACGCTGGATTGCGGTTAGTTTGGCTAACACCGTTGAAACTGTAATCCGTTACGCCAGTCAATGTTGCCGACCAGTCTGCACAGGTGGAGAAACTGGTGATAAGTAGTGCACAGCACAATAATTTACGTTGATAATAATTCAAAGCTACTCCTTCTATTGCATGGATTCGATTTTTTCAAAATCGAGTTCATTCTCTTTAGGCGAACTGTCTATTTTGCGCACTGATGCAAACTTCTTGTACAAAATGTACCCGAGACAGCTGTAGAATAAAGCGATAACTAGTGCTCCAACCCATTGAATTTGAAGGAAATCTATTTTAAATAAAAGGGTGAGTGCGCAAAGGGCGATAAAATTCAGGAAGAAGTATTTCCATTTGCCTAAGCGACGTGAAGAAAGGTTTAAGTTGTCGGTATAAAGGCGGATCAGTGAATCCAGTGAGTTTATAACAAACACAATGCCGACAAATACCATGGCTAAGTTTCTAATTCCCGTAGTATCCAAATTAGCTTCGTGATAGTAGTAAAGCACACCAAACCAAAGCGCGATGGGGATTGATGGGAAAATCAACATGGCTGACAATACTTGCCAGGTTTTCAATCCTCCGACAAAGCGGGAGGTAAACTGGCCGATCATAATACTCCAGGCAAACCACCAGAACAGATAGAAGGCGTGATAGCCATTTATGGGAAAGAGGAAGTGCTGGATATTGGCAAAGTAACCACCTAGCAATGAGGTGGCCGCGAAGTATTCAGCCATTTCACCGTTGCCCCACAGAAAAGCGCCACCCCACATAAAGCCGATGAGCGCAATAAACAGCCAGGTGGTAGACACACTGAGAATTTTTACAAATTTAATATCTGTACTGCTGTAAACAGAAAACGCAATAGCTGCAAAAACAATGAGATAAAATGACGGTACTATGGTTTCACCATCTCCGAGCGACGGTAAATACCAAGGCAGATTTTTTAGTAAAAGAAAGGCGGTAAATGCACAGGTGCCAATGATGACCACATTATTAACAATTCGTACCCAGGTGATTTCAAAAAATTTTACCTTGGGCTCAATAACACAAAAATAAAAACAGGTAAGAAAATAAAATGCCCATATGAAAAACCCCCAAAATCCAAACTCTATTGCCAGTGGGTTGGTAAAGTCGTACTCTGGGTTTGCGGCAGTATCCGCGTAAGTGCCAAATTCCGTTAACGGGAACATGATGAGGCCTACATCTAAACCGGATGTGAATAAAATTGAGATAAATGTCAAAGTTTTAACCGGGGTAACCCCGATCATTGTCAGGTTTCCCCATTTCCACAATATGAAAACAATGGACAATAGTGTCAGTGCAATACCCGCACTTAGCCACAGCGTCATGATTTACTCCTTACAATATGTGTTACACAGATTTAGCGCCGTTAGGCGCCAATCACGCTGGAACGCTGGCGGTTTTGCCAGTTGCGTTCGTTTGCTACATCCGTGTTTTCAGGGTCTAGGGTTGAGTGCCCCAGAATAAGATCGGCAGCGCGCTCGGCTACCATAATTGTCGGTGCGTTGAGGTTTCCGTTAGGAATGGTCGGGAATATTGACGAATCCACAACGTGAAGATGTTCAATACCATGAACTTTAGTTTGAGAATTTACTACAGCCATCTCATCTTCCCCCATTTTGCAGGAACACGATGGATGATAAGCACTCTCAACGGCTTCTCGAACGAAAGCGTCAATTTCCTCGTCAGTTTGTACTTTAGCGCCGGGTTGAATCTCTTCGCCCCGGTACAAATCGAAAGCAGGCTGGTTGATTATTTCCCGTGTTAATCTCACGCAAGCACGGAAACCCTCAATGTCGTCCTTGTGCTGTAAATAATTAAATTGAATTGCTGGCGCTTGGGCCGGATTGTCAGATTTAATTTTCACCGAGCCCCGACTTTTGGGCTTGTTGTGTCCAATGTGAACCTGGAAGCCGTCACCTTTCACTGCGCTTTTCCCGTCGTAACGCATGGCAGCCGGAAGGAAATGGTATTGTAGATCAGGCCATTCCACTCCGGCTTTGGAGCGTATGAAGCCGCAGGATTCAAAGTGGTTGGTTGCGCCTAAGCCGTCCTTGAACAGTAGCCATCGAATACCGATAAGGCCTTTAGAGAATAGATCCAGTTTGCGGTTCAGAGTTATGGGCTGCTTGCAGTAAAATTGAAAATAAAACTCTAAGTGATCCTGAAGGTTTTCCCCAACTCCCGGCAGGTGATGAATGCACTCGATACCTGCTGATCCCAGGGTTTCTCTATCGCCGACACCGGATAATTGCAATAAATGGGGAGAACCGATTGAGCCAGCGCTAAGCACGACTGCCTTGTGGGCTTTTGCGGTAACGGTACCGCTTTTGCCAGTATACGTAACACCTGTGGCGACTTTGTTTTCAATGATTACTTTTTCCACCGTTGCATGGGTTACGATGGTGAGGTTAGTGCGGTGTTTAACTGGGTCTAAATATGCTCGTGCTGTGGAGCAACGCGTACCATTTTTCACCGTCATGTGCATGGGGCCGAAGCCTTCCTGTTGGGCTGCGTTGTAATCAAAGGTTTCGGCGTAACCGGCTTGCTTACCCGCCTCAATAAAGGCGCGGTACAAGGGGTTTTTCATTTCATTGCCGTTGTTTGTCCCTATCGGTCCGTCTTCTCCACGATATTCATCTGCTCCCAAATACCAGTCTTCAGCCCGTTTAAAATAAGGGAGGCAATGAGAATAGTCCCAGTTTTGAGCACCGTGGTCAGCCCACTCGTCAAAATCTTTAGCGTGACCACGAACATAAACCATGCCGTTAATTGATGAGGAACCCCCAAGCACTTTTCCTCTAGGACAATGCATTTTTCGATTGTTGAGAAATGGCTCAGGCTCAGTGTGAAATTGCCACGCATATTTGTCTGTGTTCATCGGAATGGACAAAGCTGTTGGCATTTGAATAAAAATGCTTTTGTCACTGCCACCGGTTTCAATGAGTAATACATTGTGGTTTGTGTTGGCCGATAAGCGGTTTGCCAGCACGCACCCGGCAGAACCGGCGCCGACAATGATATAATCGTAATTCTGCATAATTACTCCTTAAAACGGCGCGTCGAGTTTTACCATACCCATATAAACAGATTTCGTTTGGGTATAGTGGTCCAGCGTCTCAATGCCATTTTCCCGACCAATTCCCGATAACTTGTAGCCACCAACTGGCATCTCGGCAGGCGAGGCACCGTAACTATTAACCCAGCATATTCCTGCTTGTAATTGGTGGATGACGCGGTGTGCCCGCTGAACATCCCGTGTCATGATCCCGGCAGCTAACCCCAGAGGAGTATTGTTAGCCCGGAAGATCACTTCGTCTTCGTCTTTAAACGTAAGCACACTCATTACAGGGCCAAAAATTTCTTCGCGACAGATGGTCATGTCGTCACTGCAATCTGTGAATACCGTTGGCGCTACAAAATATCCGTTCGGTGCACTTTGAGGAGAAAGTGCATTACCTCCGGTTGCAAGGGTCGCGCCTTCTGCCTTGCCTTTCTCGATGTAATCGAGCACTAACTGCTGATGTTTTGCGGAAATAAGTGCACCAAAGTTGACATTGGGGTCCATCGGGTCGCCAGCGACAATGTTGTTTTCTGTTCGGTCTACAAGCTCAGCTATGAATTTGTCGTAAACGGCTTCATGTACAAAAACCCGGGTACAGTTCGTACACACTTCACCCTGGGTATAAAAATTACCGAGCATCGCTGCACTGACTGCTTCTGACACATCAGCATCGTCAAACACAATCAAAGGTGATTTTCCGCCGAGTTCCATGGTGACGTCTTTTAAGTTCGACGCCGCCGACTCCATGACTTTTCGACCGGTCCCCACTTCGCCCGTGAAAGACACCTTTTCAATATCGCTATGAGTGGTAAGCCATTGACCGACCCCTCCGTCACCGTGAACAACATTGAAGACACCTGGAGGAACACCGGCTTCGATAAAAACATTTGCAAGCTCCACTGCACCTCGTGGAGTTTCTTCTGAGGGTTTAAATATCATAGCGTTGCCTGCGGCCAAAGCGGGGGCGGATTTCCAACAGGCAATTTGAATAGGGTAATTCCACGCGCCAATCCCCGCACAGATGCCCAATGGTTCTTTGCGAGTGTAGTAAAAATCGTCGCCTACATTTTGTTGCTGGCCTACCTGTGTTGGCGCAAGGTTAGCGAAGTATTCAATGGCATCTGCGCCGGTTACGACGTCCACTGCGTTTGCTTCCTGAATAGGTTTCCCCGTATCCAGTACTTCGTAACCAGCGAGGGTGTCGTTCTTTTCTCTTAATAGTGCGACAGCCTTAAGGAGGATCCTCGACCGAGACATGGCCGTCATTGACGACCACTGTTGAAACCCTTTTTGGGCGCTTTCTATAGCTGCCTGGCGAATGCTCTCGTCCGCCACTTCCACTTGGTAAGTAACTTCTCCTGTAGCTGGGTTAATAACATCAAATGTTTCACCCGACTGGTTACTCAACGGGCGTCCGTCTATGAAGTTGCGTAGTACTGTAGAAGGCATGGTTTTCCTCAAATAAATCTATAACAAACGGTACAAAGGACAATTACCAGGCTAATGTGACTTGCCTGTGTACATTTAGGTAATATTGGGGTTTATACTTTGCCAGGTGTGAATTTGGCTCACTTTTCATTGAGCACTAACTATTCCTTTGAGGCAGATATAAACTATGTTGTGGGCTTGGTTGTAAATAAAGTGAGGCTATTGCTGTATTTATTAAATGCTTCAAGGTGTCTACAAACCTGGGTTTGGATAATCGCTGATGAAAAAACTCAGGCGAACACTGCCAAAATAGGATGGAAAAAGCAAACCGGCCTGAGTGACCGGTTCGAAAGGAAATGGAAATTTAGTGTGAACTAAAACTACTGTGGGAGCAAAGCGTGGATTAGTTTTCAGTGAGAGCGTTGGCTGCTGCAACCTTAGTTGGGCTAACCTCTTCACTTGGGTAACAGCCGAGCACCTGCAAATGACGGGTGATTTTTTTGAGGCTTTCTACCGCGGTCTGTACGGGCCCATCTTGCAGGTTTCCTTCAAAATCAATATAGAACATCTCTTCCCAAGGGTTGCCAGGAATAGGGCGAGACTCTAACTTCGTCATGTTAAGTTTGTTGTCTTTAAGCACCGTCAGAGCTTCGACCAAGGCACCAGGCTTCTGAACGGTCGACATGATTATGGTTGTCTTGGCGGGCACCTGCAAAGGTACAGTAACAGGTTCTCTCGAAACTACGAAGAAGCGACTGTGGTTTTCTTTCTGGTTCGCGAGGTTTGACTTAATAGCCATTAAGCCATACAGATTACCGCCTGCTTCACTGCCAATAGCTGCCACATCGTCCCGTTGCAGTTCGCTTACCGTAAGCATTGCAGAAGACGTACTGTCCATGGTCTTCACTTCAACATTGCCCAGCTCTGCTAAAAAGTGGCTGCATTGGGTAAATACCTGTGGATGAGCGTATAAAGTTTTAATTTTTCCAATGCTTGTATCTTTTGCAACTAGCAAGCTGTGTTTGATAGGGTGGGTGAGTTCGCCAATGATACTAAGCTGAGTGTGCTGGAGTTGGTCATAGACCTCGTTAATACTACCGGAGCTGGTATTTTCAATAGGTAAAACCGCATAGTCAGCTTCATTTTTTTCAACTTTTTGTACGATTTCAGCAAAGCTTTGACAACCCATTTCCATGAGTTCTCCGGGTCTGCGGGAAAAGTACTTTTGTGTGGCAAGATAGCTATAAGAACCTTTGTCGCCCAAAAATGCCACGCGATTTAATGGCAACGCACTTCCCGGGTTTGCGCGCTCTGCTAACATCGCTTGCTGATTGAGTACGCTGTCTTCAATGATCACGTGAAAAATTTGCGTAACATAATGCGGGTCAAGACCTGCTGCCTTGCCTTCTTTAATTAACCTTACAAGCAATTGCTCTTCCCGTTTTACGTCTCGTACAGGGATGTGATGCTTGATTTTTGTTTCTGCAACTTCATTGGTGAGTTGGCGGCGCTCAGCTAACAAGGTTAGCAGTTGGCTGTCAAGCTCAGTGATGCGTTTCCTTATTGCGTCTAATGCGGTGTCTGACATAGTGTTCCACTCGTGATTATGGCAAAAAAAAACCTCCCGTGAGGAGGTTTATACACGCGACATATCCTCCTTCAGGCGAAGGTGAAAAAGCCAAAAAAGAAGTTTGCAGCGTATACTATTTTAAATTTCATGCCCCTGACTTTAAGCTGCGGTTGCTTAAGTGTCAATAGTTTTTTACAGTGAGCATACCACCAAGAAATGGGCTCTATTCACACACAACTTTATTTATGTTAAGCACATGGCAAATCAAAAATACGGGGCTCACCGTCAGTGCATCAGCTATTCTCCGAGCAGGGCTGCAAGCATAGCTCGCACTTCCGTGGGCTCGAAGGGTTTGTCACACAACGCGTTGACACCAGTTTGCTGAATGTTTGCCATATGCATGCTGTCCGAAGCTTCGGACGTTACCATAATAATCGGAATGTGGGCTGTATCAGGGCTATAGCGAATAAACTCAGACAGTTCCCGGCCATCCATCTCGGGCATGTTGTAGTCGGTCACTACAAGGTCGAAAGGTGTATCTTTGATGTGTGTAAGGGCCATTGCACCGTTTTCTGCTTCGGTGATTTTCTTCAACCCCATGGATTCTAATACCCTGCGGATATGGTTTCGAGCCAATCGACTGTCATCAACAAGAAGCACTCTTACTTCATGAACATCAAATAATTCTAAATCGAGTTCGTCGTGATTTATAAGATCAAGGCTCGCTCTTAATGCGCGAGACAAGTGTAAGGGTTCAAAAGGCTTGGGCAAAATTGCGGCGACACCTGCTTGCTTGAACTCCTCAAGCTTCACCATTCGGCATTCACTGGAGACTAACATAAACGGAATCGTTGCATATTCCGGGTTGTCCTTAATGAATTTCAGTAATTCAATCGCTGTGCCATCTTCAAAATACATCGCGCTAACGACAAGGTCTGCGCTGTGAGACTCAATGGCCTGCCGTGCTTCAGTAATCGTGCTTACTGAATCAATTTCTCTGACATTTTCCTTGTGCAATAGGTTGGTAATAATTTTTCTTTGAGTGTCAGAGGGTTCAACTAACACTATATGTAAGTCAGCAATTGACAGTTTGTCCATGGGTTCTTCTCATTTAAAAGCGTCTTTCAGGAACAGCAGAAGGGTATCGAGGCTAACCACCAGCAAGTTTTACGTTGTAATTTTTTTGCGTCAGCAGGGTTTTCAATTTTTCCCTGTCGTCGGTTTGCACTTCGATCGTACCGTTTTTCACAGCACCACCACATCCACATTTCTTCTTTAATTCAGTGCACAGTGTCTTAAGTGCTTTTTCATCCAGATCTAATCCGTGGATAACGGAAACCCCTTTTCCTTTTCTTCCTTTTGTTTCGCGGTGGATCCTTACAATCCCATCTTTTGACACTGAGCGAGTTTCTGAAGTGGTTTCATTTTTTATCCGGCCACTCTCTGTACTGTAGACCAAATTTGAATCTTGCATAAGTTATCATTTTCCGTGTTGCTTATAATTAATAACACCTTTTAGAGCCGAGGGGACTCTGATTGCACAAGCTATTCCGCTTTCATAAAGGTGCCAATAATAGGTAAATATAGTCGAAAACCCAATTGAATTATAAAAATTACCATCATAATCTATTGAGAAAGAACGGATTCAGGCTACGCTTGTTATCAACTACCGATTAAAACAAGGTTTACAAACGATGGGCATAACTTCTGAGTTGACGGATAACGACACCACCCTGGTTATTAAGGTGGATGAAAAATTTGACTTTGGTAAAGTACAGGGCTTTCGTGATGCTTACGATAACCTACCCGAAAAAGTAAAAGTCATCGAAGTTGACTTGAGCGATACGGAGTACATGGACAGTTCCGCATTGGGCATGCTGCTAAATATGCAAAAAACACTGAGTGACAGGCAGATTGAGTACAAAATTACCCATTGCCGGGCGCAGGTTAGCCGCATTTTGAAAATATCCCGGTTCGACAAAAAATTTGTCATCGCTTAAGTCGCTATCCGTTCCCATGAGAA
The DNA here is from genome assembly GCF_056158205.1 of Alteromonas sp. AWQ4_252. NCBI lineage: Bacteria > Pseudomonadati > Pseudomonadota > Gammaproteobacteria > Alteromonadales > Alteromonadaceae > Alteromonas > Alteromonas sp. AWQ4_252. Next base: position 2,407,344 of record NZ_JBSWSV010000001.1, read on the forward strand.
TTTTAATTGTTGACGATGAATCGCTAAATCGATTTCTGTTAAAGCACATGCTTGAGGAAGAGGGCTACAGCGACTGCTTTGAAGCCCGGAACGGCGAAGAGGCGTTGACGATGGCGGAGCAAATTGAACCGGATTTGGTATTGCTTGACGTCATCATGCCAGGGATTTCTGGCTTTGATGTTGCGCCAAAGTTGAAGGCGATGAGCGCAAACCTCTACCTGCCAATTATTTTTATCACTTCGCTGGATGATAAAGAGAGTTTAGTAGAGTGTTTGGAAGTGGGTGGTGACGACTTTGTTTCAAAGCCTTTTGACAGAGTCATTCTGTCTGCCAAAATTCGTGCTCATAGCAGGATTCGTCAATTGAGCAGACAGATAGAACAGCAGAACCAGAGTTTGCTGTATCACCAGCGTCTCGTTGAGCGTGAACATGCCATTGTAGAACACATCTTCGACAATGCGATAGTTAACCAGCCCGATGTGCTTGGTTTTTTCGATAATATCATTTCTCCAGCGGCAGTATTTAATGGCGATGTGTTTTTATGTGAAGCGAGTCCTGCTGGCGGTGCATATTTTCTCATTGGTGATTTCACTGGTCACGGCCTGGCTTCAGCAATCGGCGTATTACCGGTAAGCCGTGCTTTTCAAGCCATGGTAAAAAAGGGGTTGGCGGTGAGTGAAATGGCCGTGACCATTAACGATACATTGCTTTCCCTACTGCCATCAGACATGTTTTTTGCCGCTTGTATCGTTGAAGTGGATATATCCGGAACCCGGTTTACCGTCTGGAATGGCGGCATGCCTCAGGTGATGCTTAAAAACGCCCATGACAGGCAATTGAGGTTTTTTCCATCCCGCCATATGGCACTTGGCATTCTCACGAACGACGAGTTTGATTCTGATTGTGATGTGATAGAAGCTGAGCCGGACGACCAATTATTGTTATATACAGACGGTCTTATGGAAGTGATGAACCCTTCAGGTGAAATGGCTGACGAGCACGGTATCATTGACTGGTTCAGCAAGGACGATGTTTCCACAGCTCAGGGTATGTACAACAAAGCTAAGTCTTTTCGGGGAGATGCACAGCAGACCGATGATATGACCATCGTTATCTTTAATTGTCAGTCACTTTCGTCTCTTAAACACGGGTTTTCCACCAACGAGCTTCCTTACACGATTAGTCTCACGCTGCAAGGGGCAGAGCTTCGAAACCCCCGAATTATAGATTCCCTCATGGAAATGCTCAATTCCCAGCCCGGTGTTGTTCTGGTGCGTTCAGACTTGTACACAATTTTCTCTGAAATTTTTAATAATGCCCTGGATCATGGTGTACTGCGCCTTGATTCGTCTATAAAAAATTCGCCAGAAGGCTTTATTCGCTTCTATGAAATCAGAGAGAAACGTCTCGGGGCGCTGGAGGGCGGGCAAATTCGTTTCGATCTGCAGTTTTTACCTGCAGATAATGCCTTGTTAGTATCGGTGAAAGACAGCGGAGAGGGGTTTGATTTCAACAAGCTGGAGGATGACGACCTGGCTAATACGTTTGGGCGGGGCATTTCACTTTTAAAGGAACTTTGCGATTGGGTTGAGTATTCCGAAAAAGGCACCCGTGTTACGGCCAGTGTATCCATGGCTCGCTAGAGAGTGTTGTTCTTCTTCCATAATGACCTGTTTGTCCTATCTTGGGGAACCTTAACAATCCATTGTTGTAGTCTGTTTTATAGAATCAACGTACTATAATAAACTCCCTTGTTGCCAAAGTGCGAGACGGGGATTGTTGTAATATAAACAACTGCACTTTAGGAGACTTTATGCTGAAAGCCGTTTTCGATTTGTTTCGCCAGGAAAAAAATGAGGGGGCCGACGCTCACACAGTTGAACTGGCGACTGCAGCCTTGTTAAGTGAAATTATTCGAGCAGACAACAACACTGACCCGCGGGAACTGGCGGCTTATGAATCGTTGCTATCATCTCATTTTTCATTGTCAGATAAGGCGCTCTCAGTATTAATGGAAGATGGGCGGGACTCGGCTGAAGAAGCAGTGGATTTAGCACAGTTTACCCAGGTTATTAATCAACAGTGTAATAATACTGAAAAGCAAGCTATCCTAAAGGGATTGTGGGAGGTTGCTTACGCAGACAAACAAATTGCTCCATTGGAAGAGCATATTATCCGGCGCATAGCAGATTTATTACACTTGCCTCACAGCCAGTTTATTAAAGCCAAATTATCGGTAACTGAATAGCGGTATATTGCATAACATAAATTAAGACTGGCGACGTGCTGTACTTAAGGAATGGAAGCGTTGTTTAAATCAATGAAGTGGCCATTGGCATTGGTCGTTGCTGGCGCAATTGCAATTTCGGTCTGTATTTTGTTTTTCTTGTCCTTAAGGGAACACGAGTCTCAGGTCACTGCGTTGCAACGTGATTATACTTACGGGCTTGCAGCAATGATTGCGGAAGATCTCAGCGACGAAATGGGTGCTGAAAACCTTTCCATTAAAGACATACAAACTGAGCTCAATACGCTCTCATCACTATCGAATGTCATCGCTATCCACATTTTCGATGCCGACAAACAACTCATCACCTATGCTTATTTTGGTGATATAAACACAACTGACAAAAACGCTGGAACTTCGTTTCCCCTGTTTGGCCAAGGCGCCCATGTGTGGGAAAAGCGGTTGTTGGCCGTCAAGCTCATTGAGCATGACGGTAGTGTGCTTGGCAGCGTAATTATTACTGCTCAACTGGCCGATTTTATCGAGGAAAACCGCTCCGCACTTGTCAATAGAACACTTCCGTATGTATTTGGTATTGTCCTGGTGTTTGTTCTGTTATCTGTATGGTTAATGGGGCGTTACCTGAAGCCGTTGCAAGCGCTCAGCAACTTCACTGAATCTATTTCTCAAAGTAAAAATTATACGTCCCGTTTTTCGCACAACGCGCACTACGAAGTTGCTCGTCTGGGAGAGAGCATTAACAGTTTCATTGAAACAATTGATGCTGAGCTGACTATAAACCAGGAACAAAACGATACATTAGTTGAACAGCAGCAGACCATGATGCGCCTGGCGAATTACGACAGTCTTACGGGCTTGCCGAATCGTCAGTTTGTGGTGGACAACTTACGTCTGGAGCTGGCCAGAGTTCGAAGAGCGAAAGGCGATCTTGCTCTTATTTTTTTCGATTTGGATGGCTTCAAAGGCATAAACGACTCCCTTGGGCATGAAACCGGCGATCTCATCCTGATTGAAGTTGCTGATCGGGTGAACAATTTACTGCGGGAGGGCGATCTCGTTGCTCGTCTGGGCGGTGATGAATTTATTATCGTGCCAGACCGAGAGGTCGCCGATGTGGCGCTGTGCAATCTTGCTGACAAACTCATACAAGCTTTCACTGAACCATTTTCTCTTCGTGGTATGGCCTTAACCGTTGGGGTAAGTGTGGGGATCGCAAAGGCGAGCGACGCCCAATTTGAGCTCAGTCAGTTAATGAGTAATGCGGACCTTGCTATGTACCGTTCAAAAGCCAAGGGGCGGGGAACGTACACGTTATTTACCATGGATATGGTGGAATCTCACAAACGCAAAATGTCTATTGCAAATAGCATTGATAACGCAGTGCGAAATGATGAGCTTCTCGTTTACTACCAGCCTAAGGTTGACATGCAAGGTGCCATTATCGGTTTAGAAGCGCTGATACGCTGGCAGCATCCCGATTTCGGTTTAATTATGCCTGGCGAATTCATTCCTATAGCGGAACAAGGAGGAAAGGTTTCTGTTATCACTTATTGGATGATGGAGCGGGTATGTATGGAATTACCCGATTTACAAATGCTGATATCAAGCCGGTTTCGGGTGGCTATTAATTTGTCTGGCCACGATTTGCGTCATACCAATTTATTTGACGATATTCACGCGCTGTTCCAGCGTTACCAGGTCGATCCGAGTTTTTTTGAATTTGAGGTGACCGAGTCTGCTTATTTGGAAAATTTCGTCATTGCCGATAAATTCTTTAAACGGCTAAGCAATTTAGGTTGTTCGATTGCCCTGGATGACTTTGGTACCGGGTATTCTTCCCTCAGTTATCTGACCAGGATAACCATCGATACGCTGAAAATCGATCGTCAATTTATTCGCGATATGGATAGCTCCAAGCGCAGTCTTCTGGTGACTGGCACTATCATTGATTTGGCAAACCGATTGTCGTTAACCGTTTGTGCCGAGGGTATTGAGCATACCAGTCAATGGCAATATTTGGCAGACCACGGTTGCGATCATATGCAAGGCTTTCTATTCAGCCGTCCCGTACCATTGTCTGGCTTACTGACCATGTCACAGAATTTCAGCCATTTGCTTTCTTCAGCAAAATAGCCCAAAAACGTTGTCCAATGTGGACGAAAAGAAAGTAAAAGTGTGTATAAAAGCATCAATTTCGAAGGTGTTGTGTGTAACTATTATGCAACACTGACATTCGTTTCTCCTTGGGCTAATAATTTAACCATTTGATTTTTCTTCGTAATTCCTTCCTGGCATTGTCTGTGCTACGCAAGTTGTGAATGCGATTATGGCTATTCGCGAATGATGTTCAGGCTGGCCCGCGCCTGCACCGTGTTCGCGTTTGAACACAGGAGAACATGATGAAACGCTTTGAAAAACTCTTTCTCGCTCTACTTACTTTGGTGACTGTTCAATCTATGGTGATTGCGGAATCTCAGGCGAATACAGATAAGGTCCCTACAGATACTGAGTTGCTGTTGCAGTTTGACGATGATCAGGATGGTTTCATATCTTTAAAAGAGGCGGTGGCAGACACACGTTTGTTGAGGCTTTTTAGCCGTATAGATGACAATGCTGACGGCTTACTCAGCACTCAGGAACTCATGAAAAGCGACTATGTAGAAATTATCACAATGTCGCGTTAAAAAGTGAATACAAATTCTATTTACCGACGGTGCTATACCACTGGTGCCGTTATCTGTTGCTACATGTATAGGGGTGTGCGATCCTGAAAAACCGGACTTCATTTAGTGATCGAATTTTGCGAGTAGGTTCCCTCAGACAACTCACGTTAGGCAGTTTTTTGCTGGCATTGGTGCCACTTATTGCCCTGTTATGGCAGAGCCAAAGCGATTTGGCTACCGTGGGTAAGATGACATCGGAAGAAACCCGTTATGTAGTGACAGTGGTTGGACAGCTTCAGGCCCTTGATGGCGCCGCGACTGATCTTGAAAGGACTTTAAGGCAGTTTGCTATCATACAGAACGCCACAGTTGCCGACCTGACCGATAACGCCATTCTACAATTTGCCGGTAGTAAATCGAGGCTGTGTGAGGCGTTACCTGAGAGTGAGTTTTGTCAGCAACTCGATAAACAGATTGAGCAATTACGGAATTTTCGTACTATTCAGGACAAGTTGTTGCTGGATGCCTATCTTGCCACCCTCAGTACAGCTATGCAGGGCATAAGGTCAGATGTTGATGAAGCAATTCAGGCCCGCTTGACTCGGCAGCGTGAAAACATGTCTAGTATGCAAGCCAAGCAAGCATGGTCTACAGCCGTGCTGGTTTCTGTCTCACTGTTGCTGATCTTACTGGGAAGCCAGTTAATTGTGAACCCAGTGCGAAAACTCAAACAAATAATACAGATCGTAGCGCATCAGCGTGGCGATTTACCTCCGCTCTCCACCAGGGCGCCTCATGAATTGATTGGTGTAGAGAAAGATCTGCACTGGCTTGCAGAGCGTTTACAGCAGCTTGAACACATTCGCACAGCACTTTTGCGTCATGCTGCCCATGAGCTGAAAACCCCTTTGGCCAGTATTAAAGAAGGGTGTAGTTTGCTTTCTGATAATGTGGTTGGTGCCCTTAATCCTCAGCAGGCTGAGGTGCTCACGTTGCTATCTTCAAGTACCCAGCGCCTCAACACCTTGGTCGAAAAACTGCTCGATTACAATTTGCTCTTACAGCAGGCACAGCCAAAGTTTACTACGTGTAATCCGAAAGACCTGGTGCGTGATTGTATTGAAGATTACACCTTGGCCTTGCAAGACCGTGAAGTGTCTGTCTCTGTGTCTGTAGAGAGTATTAACGTTGATGAAGAATTGTATCGCCGAATACTGGATAATTTGGTCTCTAATGCGGTTGCTCATGGCGCAATAGGCAGGCCGATATCAGTGAATATCTATAGAGTGGGTGATGATGCAATTCTTGATGTTGCGAACAGAGGGAAAAAAATTCCAGCCGAGAAAGTAAGCAAATTATTTGAACCATTTACCCGCGGTGACGACCCAAGGAACGACAATGTCATCGGTACAGGGTTAGGGTTGTCTATCGTTTCAGACTGCGCACGCCTGATGCACGGTGATGTGCAAGTGGTGGATGTGGAAAATGCGGATGTGTGTTTTAGGGTAAGGATACCGCAAGAGGAAAATAAAGAATGAGAATAAGAATGTTGCTGCCGTTGGCGATGTTGCTTGGCGGTTGTGCAGCGATTGAACGTGAAGGTTCGGCACCAGTTGTGCCACTGGAGTCCAACACGGATTCGCCGGTTCTCGAGGAAGATGATTCTTTGTGCCTGGTTGAACCAGCCCTTGAGCAATTTGAGAACCAATGTGATTTGTATTATTGGGTAAATCTTTGGGTTAAAGCTGATAATACACGATGGCCTGAAAGGCGCGATGCCATAGCGGCTCTTGGTGATTCAACAGAGGACACATTAAAGAAAATTATTCTGTCCCTCCCCGTGGATACACCTTACCAAAGTAGATTACGCGCACAACACTGGCTCACCGCAGTCGAAGTAAAAATAAACCCTTCGATGTTGAGTGTGGTGAATTCACTAGTGAAATCGCCTAATGGTGAAATGCTGGAATTAGAGTCCGCGATGGTCATTCTGAATCGCGTGAACACAGATAAAGAAAAACAGCTTTCTATGATCGAAAAAGAACTGACGTTACAAACAAAGAAATTGGAAGAGTTGCTAAAAGTCGAAGCTACTCTGATGGATAAAAACAGGAGTACCCAGCGATGAGCGAATTATCAGTCAACAATGCCAGATTATTGTTGGTAGATGATGATAGGAGCTTGCTTCGTCTTCTTACTATTCGTTTAGAAGGCGAGGGATATTTAGTAACAGCCGTCGAAGATGGTAATGCTGCATTGAAGAAAATTCGAAGTGAAGATTTTGATGTGGTGTTGTCAGATTTACGCATGCCAGGCCTGGATGGGCTATCGTTATTTGAAGAGATCATGGGAGTACGCAAAGACATTCCAGTGATATTAATGACTGCTCACGGCACTATTTCCGATGCAGTTGCAGCGACGCAACGGGGTGTATTCGGATTCTTACCTAAGCCGGTGGATCACGATGAATTGCGCACATTGCTGCAAAAAGCACTCAGTCAGTCGTTAGCGGCACAACCGGAAGAGTGGTGTCGAGACATTATTACCCGTTCGCCAGAAATGCTGAATGTGATGGATCAGGCTTACCGTATCGCCCAGCGAGAAGTAAGTGTGCTTATTAGCGGTGCCAGTGGAACAGGTAAGGAGTTGCTGGCAAACGCAATTCATCGCGCGAGTTCCCGGAACAATAAACCGTTTATAGCCATTAATTGCGGGGCACTACCGGAAAATTTATTGGAATCTGAGTTGTTCGGCCATGCAAAAGGTGCTTTCACGGGTGCTGTACATGCGAACCCTGGCTTGTTCAGGGAGGCTGATGGTGGCACGTTATTTCTCGATGAAATTGGCGATATGCCTATGACTCTGCAGGTTAAGCTACTGCGGGCATTACAGGAACGGCAAATTCGACCGGTGGGCAGCGCAAAACACGTTGATATCGATGTTCGCATCATTTCTGCAACTCACAAAGATTTGCACAAGGAAATGGAAGAGGGCAGTTTTCGGGAAGACTTGTATTACCGCCTGAATGTCGTCAACTTGCAACTTCCGTCACTGAAAGATCGCAGCGAGGATATTCCACTCTTAGCCCGGGCGCTGCTGCAACAAAGTGGTCATCGTCATGGCGTTAATGTTACCCAGTTTTCCGATGATGCCATGCAATCGCTGGTGAAATCGGAGTGGCCGGGTAATGTTCGTCAATTAGTCAATGTGGTCGAGCAGTGTGTCGCACTTACGCAAACCCCGGTTATACCGTTGCATCTGGTACAGCAGGCATTGTCAGCAACACGAGAGAGCTGGCCAACGCTAACAGAGGCACGAGATGCATTTGAGCAAAAGTATTTACACAAACTTTTGAAAATGACAGACGGTAATGTCACCCGGGCAGCTGAACTCGCCGGTCGAAATCGTACTGACATGCACAAGCTGATGAAAAAACACGAGCTAGATGCTGGTGATTTCAGATGAAATGCTGCAATGAAAACCATCCTTTAGAAGCTGAAAGTTTCTGATTTTTAATTAATATTCAATTGGTTAAGAGGTCGGTTTGTGCAATGCTAGTGCTTTGCATGGAACGGCTTCCGCTTTGGAAACGACCAGGTTGTATCAATTGACTTTCTTTTTATTCAAGAAACTTCGCAGTCGTCGTTGACTACGGGGACCCACCCTTCAGTGCAAAAGAGTTGCGCATATGAAGCTATTAGCTATTATCAAAATAGATGTGAAACACGGCACATGGTTTTCAAATATAGTATTTAACTATGGCGTTGCCGTCAGAATCACCCTGCTAACGCTGAGGTTTCGCGCTCTTTATGATTCATCACCTACATTTGACCATGTTGTAATTCTTGAGAGTAATGGCGTAATAGACCGGTTATTTCGGCAAATCGTAGGTTTTACACATCAGCGCCAGTAAATCATATTTTAGTTGCGTTAAAGGAAGTCTTCTTGGTGAAACTTTATATAAGACTTGTGTCGGCTTTCATCTTTGCAGCGTTCATAGCTGCAAGTTTTCAAGGGGCTGCACAAGATCAGAGAAATATTACTGATGAGCTTTCTCTATTAAACGAGCTGGAACGTTTAAACAAACAAAAAGACCTTGCTCCACAAGAGGCGCGCTCATTATACCGCCAACACCTTGAACTTAGTGATAAAAATGGCTGGAAAAAAGCGGCGTTGGTAGCCGAAATCATGGAGTGTGAAGTTTTACTATTGTTAGACGATCCAGACCTGACCTCTAACAAATTAGCCAGATTAAAACAGGAAGCTGTTAACCTTGACAATAAAGACCTCGCTGTCCGCTTGGATATCATTGATTTAGAGCTGGCGTCTTTGCGTCTTAATGATGACGAGATACGCAGAAAACAACGGAGGCTAATAGAACAGACGAAATACCTCGAATACACGCCATTGACTGCAAGAGTTTATGAATCAGTCGGAGCGAGCCAGCTATATCTTTATGACTACGCTGGCGCAATAAGATCTTTGGAAAAGGCATTTGAGCTATACGAAAAATCTGCAGACATGAATGGTCTGGGGAGCGTGCTCAATCTAATGGCTACTGTCAGCAATGATATGGGTGATGCTGATACTGCGCTTAAATACTATCGCCAGTCGTTGGACATTGCCGTTGAAAGTAATGACCAATTCTCTGTATCGGTCGGTCAGTACAATGTAGGAAACGTGTATTTCAAAACTGCCGCTTACGATAAAGCTGAACATGCCTATGAGCAAGCGTTAAAATTGAGCGAGCTCTTAGACGATGATGTGGGTGTTGCCTATGCACAAATTGCCTTGGCGGATGTCTATGTAGCCAGAGAAGAGTATCAGCGATCTGTTGAACTCTATGAGAGAAGTTATAAAGCGTTTGTACTAAATTCGAACTTGCAAATGGAACTTAATGCGCTTCTTGGACTTAGCAGGTGTTATTTAGAACTAGGCAAACTTGGCGATGCTGTTTTAACCATGGACAAACTTAATGTCATTAATGCACAGCTGAATAGTAAACAGGATCAATTTGAATATAATAAGCTCCTTATAAGGTTAGCAGAGCTTAAAGGTGACTTTAAAACGGCTGTAGAAATTCTTCATATCAACGCAGATTTAAAAGACAAAATCCATCATGCTGAAAATCAGCAAGGTGCGCAGAAATATAAGCTTCAATTTGAATCAACGCTCAAAGAGAAAGAAAATGAGTCGCTGCGTTTGCAGAATGAATTGAAAACGATGAAAATTGAAGAACAAGAAAGACAAAGTGACATGTGGGTTTTAGGCGCTGCGTTTATTACATTTGCTTTGTTCTTTGCATTACTCATGCTCACTATACAAGTTAGGCACAGCCGTCAATTGAAAAAATTGGCGTTTATCGATGCACTCACTTCTTCACCAAATCGCCGAAATATTCTTGAAGCAGCAGAGCATCTATTCAACAAATCAATACAAGATCACTCGTGCTTCACAATCGCAATTGCCGATTTAGATAAATTTAAGTCTTTGAACGACAATTTTGGTCACAATACGGGCGACAACGTTTTAAAAGCTTTTGCGGCGAGTTGCGAAAGCTGCTTACGAGACAGCGACCGATTTGGCCGTTATGGTGGAGAAGAATGGTGTTTTGTTTTTAATACAATAGATGAAAACGAAATAACTGGCATTTTTGAACGCTTGGCCAGCTCATTCTCAGCTACGCCCATTGAAGGTTTGCCCGATAACCATGTCGTGACCTTTTCTATGGGAGTTGCCCGTTTTAATCCCGAGATTGACGTTACCCTGCAAAATATTATTAATCGCGCAGATGCACAGCTGTACAAAGCAAAAGAAAAGGGCAGAAATCAAGTTGTGTTTGATTGATGCTATCAATCGTTAAATAGCGAAGACGCTTTTTGGGAGTTTGCTAAAATAATCTCGCGGAGAATTGTTCCAGGCGCTGAAGTTGAGCCTGCACAATGTTACTAATAGCGGAATTCGAATCCGATTTGATTAGAACAGCTGCGCCTGGCTGTCTTCTCGCGGTTCAGGAAAAGACAGCAGTGGCAGTGTGCTGTCGGGATAACGGGTGTTATAAGCGCTAATGAACTGCTGTGCTAACCAGGGCGCATCGGCATTGTCAGGTCGGTGAAAGAAAAAGTAAGGCGATTTTCCTTCACTGCGCCACTGGTGACATTTCTTTATCCAGGGCTGCAATTTTTCAATGTTAGCACGAAGGCTGTTGCCACCGACAAATCGCACAACCGGCTTATCATGGGTGGCGATAACATTAACCGGCACCTTGGGTTTTTTATGTCTGACTTCGGTAGTGATAATATTATCTGCATCGCCACTGAATAAACCCCGAGTGTCCATAATAACCCGGTTTACACCATGTTCAATAAGTAAGCGGTTAAACTCAGCCTCCTGTGTATCTTTGGCAAAAAATGCCAGGTGTCTCACTTCAACTGCCACCGGTATGGTTTCAGGTAGCTCGGAAAGTAAGTTGGCCAGTTGCCCCAACTGGTTTGGGGAAAATGATGCTGGCAACTGAATTAGCAGCGCGCCAAACTTCTGAGCTAATGGCAGTAATAGTTCATATTGCTTCGCTATAATGGGATGATTAGGATCGATGATGCCGCTGTGGGTGACCGATTGATGCAGTTTAAAGGTAAAGCGAAAATCGTCCGGCGTATCAGCGAACCAGCGGGCTACCGTTGCCGGTTTAGGTAAGGCGTAAAAGGTAGTGTTCCCCTCAATACTGTTGAGCTGTCTGGCATAGTGATAGAGGGGGTTTACGCGGGCCGACGACATTCCATGCCAGTTATTTGGCCATTGATTGTGCTGCCACTGGGGCAGTCCGATATAAACAGGTGATAGCGAATTCATCAGTTAGTTGTGCAAATCTGCATTTGTCATTGGGCTTTAGCAAGCATTTGTTTATACTATGCGGCCTTAAATTTAGTCTCAAGACTGAGCGATGGCTGTCAGTTTGCTTTATCTATCACGCTTTGTGCATCAGGTAAACCCAACTATCAGCGGCAACATACTCGCTCAGATTAATTATTCAGGGGTCAGGGACCATGCGCACAGATTACTGTGGGAATATCGATTCATCTTACATCGGCCAGGAAGTGACACTTTGTGGTTGGGTTAACAAACGCCGCGACTTAGGTGGTGTTATTTTTATCGACCTTCGGGACCGCGAAGGTATTGTTCAGGTTGTTTTCGACCCTGATCTTCCCGATGTACTGGATGTGGCAAATACGTTGCGCAGTGAGTTCTGTGTAAAAATGACCGGAAAGGTTCGTCCTCGTCCTGAAGGGCAGATCAACAAACACATGCGAACGGGCGAAATCGAAATTCTTGGTTTGTCTTTGGAAATCATCAATAAATCTGCGGTACTGCCCTTAGATTGGAACCAGGAAAATTCAGAAGAACAGCGCCTGAAGTATCGTTATCTCGATCTTCGTCGTCCTGTAATGACTGATCGCTTGAAGTTCCGCGCGAAAGTAACCGGGGCAGTGCGACGTTATTTGGAAGATGATGGCTTTCTGGACATAGAAACGCCGATCCTGACTAAAGCTACCCCGGAAGGAGCTCGCGATTACCTGGTTCCTAGCAGAACTCATAAAGGTGAGTTTTTCGCGCTGCCACAATCCCCTCAGTTGTTTAAGCAACTGCTAATGATGTCTGGCATGGACCGCTACTACCAAATTGTTAAGTGTTTCCGCGACGAAGATTTGCGTGCCGACAGACAACCGGAATTTACCCAAATCGATATTGAAACCACTTTCCTTGATGCCGACGGTGTAATGGCGATCACGGAAGGAATGATCCGCGATTTGTTCCAGAAAATGCTCGATGTTGATCTCGGTGATTTTCCGCGTATGACTTATCAGGAAGCCATGACCCGCTACGGCAGTGACAAACCTGATTTGCGAAACCCTCTTGAATTAGTCGACGTGGCTGATTTGCTCTCACAGGTTGAATTTAAAGTATTCAGTGGACCCGCCAACGATCCTAAGGGTCGCGTAGCGGTTATTCGTGTTCCAGGCGGTGCATCCTTGTCTCGCAAACAAATTGACGAGTACACAAAGTTTGTTGGAATATACGGCGCTAAAGGTCTGGCCTGGATGAAAGTCAATGAAGAAGCGCCGGGCCAGGAAGGTCTGCAGTCACCTATCCTCAAGTTCTTATCTGAAGATGTTACCGATGCATTGTTGGCAAGAACCGGAGCGAAAGCGGGGGACATTTTGCTCTTCGGTGCAGATTCAGCAACCGTAGTTACCGAAGCCATGGGGGCTCTTCGTCTTAAGCTAGGCGAAGATTTTGAACTCCTAGAAGGTGAGTGGAAACCTCTGTGGGTTGTTGATTTCCCTATGTTCGAAGAAGTTGATGGTGCGTTATACGCTCTACATCACCCGTTCACATCACCACGTGGTGTCTCAGCAGAAGAGCTTGTTGCTAACCCTGCTGATGCATTGTCAGATGCTTACGACATGGTGTTAAACGGCGTTGAGTTAGGGGGCGGCTCTGTTCGTATCCATGATCAAGCCATGCAGTCTGCCGTATTTGACGTGCTGGGCATCGAGAAAGAAGAAGCGAAGAATAAATTTGGTTTCTTACTTGAAGCCTTACAGTTTGGCGCACCTCCTCACGCAGGCCTTGCATTTGGTTTAGATCGCCTGGTTATGCTGATGACAGGTGCAACTTCAATTCGCGATGTGATGGCGTTCCCGAAAACCACAACTGCAGCGTGTCCGTTAACGGACGCACCAAGCCCTGCAAACCCACAGGCTCTGGAAGATTTAGCCATTGCCACTGTGAAGAAGTCAGCAGAGTAAATATGGCTTTTAAAAGGCCTGAATCTGTTTTGGTGGTGCTGTTTGATGAGCACCACCGCTTACTGCTACTGCAAAGGGATGATGACGCAGATTTCTGGCAATCGGTTACCGGTACACTGGAAAAGTCGGAATTACCACTGCAAACGGCATATCGGGAAGTCGCTGAAGAAACCGGTATTATTCTCAAGCCTGGTCAAATAATTGATTGCCAGCAAATTAATCGCTATCTAATTCGGGAGCGCTGGCTGTATCGCTATCCTCCCGGTACGCGGTATAACACTGAACACGTCTTCTACGCTCAAATTCCGTCAACATCCCCCGTAAAACTTACTGAGCATCTCGCTTTTGAGTGGTTAGAAAAACCCGCTGCACTGACCAGATTATGGTCGCAGTCAAACCGGCTTGCGGTAGAAGCATTTGTACCTGGGCCCCGAACATGATTATACTGGGTATAGATCCAGGTTCTCGGATCACCGGCTATGGTGTCATTGCCCGCCAGCATGGAAAATTGGTGTATTTAGGAAGTGGCTGCATTCGGGTTAAAAGCGATGTACTGGCCGAACGCCTGGCGCAAATTTTCACCGGGGTAGGGGAAATTATTCGCGAGTTTTCACCCGAGCAATTTGCCATAGAGCAGGTATTTATGGCGAAAAACCCCGACTCGGCTCTTAAGTTAGGCCAGGCGCGAGGTGCAGCTATAGTGGCTGCTACTCAGTCAGATTTACCCGTAGCCGAGTACTCTGCTCGCCAGATAAAACAGGCAGTGGTAGGCAAGGGCGGGGCAGAGAAGACCCAGGTTCAGCATATGGTTAAACACTTGCTGAATTTGCCGGGAACGCCCCAGGCAGATGCCGCAGATGCGCTTGCGGTGGCACTTTGTCATGCTCATACAGCGCAAAGTTTGATAAACATGGCAGGTAAAGCCAGCAAAACGGTGAGAAGACGTTTGCGATAGCGCGTAAATCGAACAAGGTAAAAAAACATAGAATGATTGGACGTATAGAAGGGCGCTTGCTAGAGAAGCAGCCACCGGAAGTCTTAATAGACGTAAATGGCGTTGGTTATGAAATACAAATGCCAATGACGAGTTTTTACCAATTGCCGGCTGTGGGTGAAAATGTAGCGGTCTACACCCATTTTGTCGTGCGTGAAGACGCTCAACTACTTTTTGGTTTTGCCGACAAGATGGAGCGAGGTCTTTTTAGGGAGCTCATTAAAGCCAATGGTGTAGGGCCTAAATTAGGTCTGACAATTTTATCGGGCATGTCTGCTGCACAGTTTCTTATCAGCGTTCAAAACGAAGACGTGTCAGCGCTAGTAAGTTTACCTGGCATTGGCAAGAAAACGGCTGAGCGATTGGTGGTAGAGTTAAAAGACAGGCTGGCCAAGTTTGGTAAACAAGAAGCGATCCACGTCCCCTTTGATATGGCGAAACCCGAAGAGAATACTATTGTGCCTTTAAACAATGCCAAAGAAGAAGCACAGAGTGCGTTGATTGCATTGGGGTATAAACCTGCCCAAGCAAGTAAATTGGTCACCTCGGTTTATCAGGATGGGATGGAGAGCGAAAGTCTTATCCGCGAAGCCCTAAAAGCAGCTATTTAGTGAGTGATACCCATGATTGAAGCGGACCGATTAATTGCACCAGCTGCCACCACGGAAGACGAGGTTATTGACCGTGCCATCAGGCCAAAAATGCTTGATGATTATACTGGGCAGCCACACGTGTGTGAACAAATGGAAATTTTTATTCAGGCGGCCCGCAATCGTGAGGACGCGCTGGATCATTTATTGATTTTTGGCCCGCCTGGGCTGGGCAAGACCACTCTTGCCAATATTGTCGCTAATGAAATGGGCGTAAATATTAAAACGACATCGGGGCCGGTGTTAGAGAAAGCCGGTGATCTGGCTGCATTGCTCACTAATTTAGAACGAAACGATGTACTTTTTATTGACGAAATTCACCGCCTGAGTCCGGTAGTTGAAGAAATACTTTATCCTGCAATGGAAGACTACCAACTGGATATTATGATTGGTGAAGGACCGGCAGCGCGAAGTATCAAGCTGGACTTGCCGCCGTTCACACTCGTAGGGGCAACAACCCGGGCAGGTTCACTGACATCGCCTTTACGTGACCGCTTTGGCATCGTACAGCGCTTGGAGTTTTATTCGGTAAAAGATCTCACAACTATCATCGTTCGCAGTGCTCGTTATCTTAATCTCGACATGGACGAGGAAGGTGCAATAGAAGTTGCACGACGCTCCCGTGGTACGCCCCGTATTGCTAATCGACTTCTGCGCAGGGTAAGAGATTACGCCGAAATTAAATCTAATGGTAAAGTACACGCCGATATCGCCGCAAAAGCACTGGATATGCTGGACGTGGACAGAGAAGGCTTCGACTACATGGACAGGAAGTTACTCACCGCCATTATTGATAAATTTGATGGTGGCCCCGTTGGGCTCGACAACCTGGCTGCAGCCATTGGCGAAGAGAAAGAAACGATAGAGGATGTGATTGAGCCTTTTCTCATCCAACAGGGTTTTTTGCAGCGCACACCAAGGGGACGAATTGTGTCCCAACGTGCCTATCTGCATTTCGGCTTTGAACCGCAAGAATAAGTACTATCGGCTCAGTTTCGGCGGCGTCAATAAAAAGGTAACACACCAGGTTCGTCCTGGTGTTTTTTATCAGGCATAAAAAAAGCCCGTTCAAATTGAACGGGCTAAAACAACAAGTGTTGAAGGAAATAAATCCAGGGAACTCATGTCAATCAGGAGAAAACTCGTGCAAAACCGTGTTAAACCGTTTCGCTCTGTTCGACAGATGGTGCGCATTATAAACAGAACCGAGTTTTCGGCAATTGAGTAAAATTTCAATTTTGAATTAGAAAAACTAATGCGTTAATGGTGTGTTAATGCTTGCGATGTGATACTGCAATTTACCGCAGTATTATTGCGTTATAACGCTAAAAGTAGACCGGTTGGACCATACTGGTACGGTAGTTGTCTCTTTTTTTTTGATTATTTATTTTGTTTTTTAGGAGAAGGTGTTGAATAAGGCTCATCAGTTTCAGGTCAGGGTATATTATGAAGATACTGATGCGGGAGGTATCGTTTACTACGCCAACTATCTTAAATTTATGGAACGGGCCAGAACAGAGTGGTTGCGAGAACTTGGCTACGAGCAGGATAAAATGTTGGAACAATCAGTGGCTTTTGTCGTCAAACGGGTTGAAATGCATAACCATGCGCCAGCGAGATTTAATCAACTGTTGAGTATTGAATCGCAAATTGTAGAATTAAAGGGCGCAAGTTTGACTTTCAGACAGGAAATAAAAGATCCGCAGGGGCTTAAATTAGTTACCGCGGACGTGAAAATAGCATGTGTTGACCCCGTGGCGATGAGGCCGCGGAAGTTACCATCCACTTTGTTAGGGGATTTATCCAGTGGAATCTGATTTAACGTTTATCGGCTTGTTTTTACAAGCCAGCTTCGTAGTGCAATTGATCATGTTGTTACTACTCGGTGTATCTGTTGCTTCATGGACCTTTATCTTTCAGCGTACCAAAGCGTTGAATGCTGCTGAAAAAGAAATGCGCCAGTTTGAGGATAAATTCTGGTCTGGCGCTGACCTCAATAAACTCTACCAAGAACTCTCAGCCCGTACCGGTGTGTCGGGAATGGCGAATATTTTTTGCTCTGGTTTTAAGGAATTTGTTCGTCTGCGCAAAGGCAATACTGCCGTGAACGGCATTGTGGACGGAACCTATCGTGCCATGCGCGTTTCCATGTCCCGACAGGTTGAAGAGCTGGAAAGCCGCTTACCTTTTCTCGCAACGGCAGGTTCCATCAGCCCGTATATTGGTTTGTTCGGCACTGTGTGGGGAATTATGAATGCATTTATAGCACTTGGTGAAGTTCAGCAAGCTACTCTGGCGATGGTTGCGCCGGGCATTGCAGAAGCTCTGATAGCCACTGCAATTGGTTTGTTCGCAGCTATTCCCGCGGTAATTGCTTATAACAGATTCAGCCACAAGGTGGAAAAGCTGGAGAACAGTTATGGTAATTTTATGGAAGAATTCTCAGCTATTCTTCATCGCCAGGCCATGTCTGCTCAGCCTCAATAACTGCGGGCACGGAGACAAACTATGTATATAAGAAAAAGGCGCAGACCAGTATCGGAAATCAATGTGGTTCCCTACATTGATGTGATGTTGGTACTGCTAATTATTTTTATGGTAACTGCGCCACTGATCTCGCAAGGGGTTAAAGTTGAGTTGCCCAAAGCCAGTGCTCAGCCTATCGAGCAGGAAGATACGCCACCACTGATCGCTTCGGTGGACGTGCAGGGGAATTATTACCTCAATGTCGGTAACGATCAGGATACCGCGTTAGGCACTCAGGAGCTGACCGAGTTAGTTGCCGCAAAACTTGAAAAAGAGCCCAATACCCCGGTAGTGGTCAAAGGCGACGGTCAGGTGGCTTACAATGAGGTTATTCAACTGATGGTGCTGTTGCAGAAAGCAGGGGTTCCCTCTGTTGGCCTTATGACCGACCCGGTTGATGAATAATATCTATGCGTAAACTCAATGCTGACCAACAAGCTTTAGCGAAAGCCATTGGTGTTCACGTTGCTATTGCTGTAGTGTTGCTAATTAGCGTCAGTTTTTCGCCGGAACCGTTTTTGCCGCCCAGCAATAGCGACGCCCCTGTGATTAATGCAACCTTCATTGATGCACAAGCCATTGCTGACAAGCAAAAAGCGGAAGCGGCGGCAGCGGCAAAAGCGCAGGCAGAAGCAGCTGAACGTCAGCGCAAAGCAAGAGAGGCCGCTGCTCAGGAACGTAAACGCAAAGAGGAAGCTAAGGCCCGGGCGGCTGCAGAAAAGCGTGCTGCTGAAAAACAGCGCCAGCAAGAAGCTGAGCGCAAGAAGCAGCAGGAACTGAAACGCCTGGCGGCTCAAAAAGAGCAGGAACGCAAAGAAAGAGAAGCGCGGGAAAAAGCCGAAGCGGCTAAAAAAGCTCAGGAAGCCAAAGAAAAAGCAGAAATGGAAAGGATCCTGCAAGAGCAGATGGAAGCGGAGAGGGCGGAACAAGCTCGACGCAGGCAAAAGCAGGTATTGTCGGAAGTTGATCGTTATCGTGCGTTAATTACCGCCACGGTTCAGCGTTATCTTATCGACGATGACAGCTTTTCTGGTAAGGAGTGCCGACTAAATATTCGCCTGGCCACATCCGGCTTCGTGACCCAGGTTACCCGCTTGGGGGGAAATGACGCGCTTTGCCGCGCAGCAGAAACCGCCGTGCGCAGGCCGGACAAATTGCCAATGTCTGACGATCCGGCTGTGTACGAGCAAATAAGAGATATAAACATAACGGTGAGACTGTAGTGACGATGAAACAAATCAGGATGTTTTTTGGGCTGATTTTACTGAGTGTGAGCGGCCTGGCCCAGGCTTCTTTGGAGATTGTTATCACAGAAGGCGTGGACAGTGCTCGTCCCATTGGTGTTGTGCCCTTCAAGTGGGAAGGTGCCGGCAGTGCTCCGGGTAATATTGCCGATGTAGTCATGGCTGATTTAACCCGAAGTGGAAAGTTCAATCCTATTGCGATAGCAAAAATGCCACAAATGCCCACCACTGATAAAGAAGTGAATTACAGAGCCTGGGCATCGGCAGGTGTCGATACAATTCTGGTAGGCAGTGTTAGTCAGGAAGCTGACAATAGCTTCCGCATTTCTTTTGAACTTATTGACGTTCTCAGAGGTCAGGTTACTGGTGGTAATTCTCAGGCAATGAGCAATGGACAGTTGGTGAGTAGCGACGACCATATTATCGATAAGCGACAAACTGTTATCGCCGGCGCTGACTTTCGTCAGTATGCGCACCGCATAAGTGATGTGGTGTATGAAAAGCTTACCGGCGAGCGCGGCGCTTTCCTGACGCGGTTGGCCTACGTGGTGGTCAGAGACAGGGAAACCAACAGTTTACCCTATCAACTGGTTATTTCTGACTACGATGGTGAAAATGAAACCCGCTTGTTGTCATCTCCTGAACCATTGATGTCTCCGTCTTGGTCTCCTGATGGAGAAAAGCTGGCCTATGTGAGTTTTGAAAATAAAAGGCCGCAGATATTCATTCAGGATATCTATACCATGGAAAGAACGCGAATGACGGATTTTCCTGGGATTAACAGCAGCCCGGTATTTTCACCAGATGGCAAAAAACTGGCTATGGTATTGTCTAAAGACGGTAATCCTGAAATTTATGTGATGGATATTGCATCAAAAAATTTGCAGCGAATTACGCGAAATCGCGCTATTGATACAGAGCCCAGCTGGATGCCAGATGGAAATAGCTTAATTTTTAGCTCGGAACGGGGTGGTAAACCTCAGATATATAGCGTAAATTTATCTTCTCGTAAGGTAAGACGCCTTACGTTTGAAGGCGAGCAGAATCTTGGCGCTACTCTGACACCGGATGGTAAACAGGTGGTGTTAGTGAATCGCACCCGTGGCGATTATCATATCGCTAAACTTGGATTGGAAAATGGCGGGATTCAAGTGCTTACCAGAACCTATCTGGATGAGTCACCGAGTGTCGCGCCGAATGGAAGCATGATTATATACAGCACTCTTCACAACGGAACGCAGGTATTGTCTCTGGTTTCGCTGGACGGGCGCTTTAAAGCCAGGTTGCCAGCCACGAATGGACAAGTGAAGTCGCCGAGTTGGTCACCATTTTTGTTTTAAAAAAGTTTTAGAGAAATATAAGGAATAAAGAGGATGCAAATGAATAAAGTAATGAAGAGCTTCATTATCGCTTTGCCAGTGGTGACAATGATGGCATGTTCGTCCGGCCCAACTGAAGAAGAGTTGGCTGCAGAACGCAACCGTGTCGCTCAGGAACAAGCTAAAGCTGAGCGCGAAGCTCGCGACGCTGAACAAGCACGAGTAAAAGCTGAGGCAGCGCAACGTGTTAAGCGCCAAAAAGAGATGGTTGAACAACAAAAAGCGGCGCTGAAGAAAGAACAAACTGTGTATTTTGATTTTGACCGTTCAACAATTAAAGCTGAGTTCCAGGCTTTATTGGACAAGCACGCTGAATTCCTGGTACAAAACCCGGGCCAGAAAGTTGTTATCGAAGGTCACACCGATCAAACCGGTACACCAGAATACAACATTGCATTGGGCGAGCGCCGTGCTAAAGCCGTAGAAACTTACCTGTTGAATGCTGGTGTAAGCAGCAGTCAGGTAACTACTGTATCGTACGGTGAAGAAAAGCCGGCAGTTATGGGGTCAACCGAATATGCGATGGCGCAAAACCGTCGTGGTATTGTCGTTTACCAGTAAGGATTTGAGGTTTGGTTAAACCTATTATTCAGGGCGTCACTGTGTGTGCCGCCCTTTCTGCTTCAGCAATGGTAATGGCGCAAGCGCCGGTGTACGACGTGGGTGCTACTCAGGTGCCTTCTACTGCCTCTTCAGGCGGTAATAAGTCGCTGGAACAGCGAATTACTATTCTTGAACGCATGGTGGAAAGCCGCACTGAAATGCAGCATCGTCTACAAACTCAAATTGACACCATGCAGGGTGAAATTGACGAGTTAAGAGGAGCTGTTGAGGTTCACACTAATCAACTTGAGAAAGTGCTGGAGCGTCAGCGCGAGCTTTATCTTGAAATCGATAAGCGGGTTGAAGCGTTGAAACAAGCCGGGGTAGGGGCGTCAACGTCTTCTACTTACACCGCTCCAGTTCCGTCACCTGCAACATCTTCCTCAGGCGCAGAGCAACAACCTGCATCCGGGCGTGATGAAACCGCAGCCTATGAAGACGCTGTCAATCTCATTCTGAAATCCAGAGAGTACGACAAAGCCATCCCAGCGTTTCAGTCGTTCCTAGGGGAATTCCCGAATAGTCAGTATGCACCCAATGCCCATTATTGGCTTGGACAATTGCTGTTTAATCAACAGCGCTGGGCAGAGGCGTCAGAACAGTTTAATACTGTCATTAATAAGTTTAGTGATTCTACTAAGCGGCCTGATGCATTGTTAAAGCTGGGTGTCATTGCTGAGAGACAGGGCAATAAAAATCAGGCGCGAACTTTGTTTCAGCAAGTGATAAATGAATATCCCGAGTCGTCAGCGAGCAAATTAGCTCAATCGCGGTTAGGCGGCCTGTAAAGCCTCCCTCGGTAGGTTTTGTTCGGCAGGACCGGTTTACCAGGTTAGGTTTAACTGGTTCTCGCTGGACTGTGGTGCTAGATAAAAAGGTGTTGTAATGCGGGAATAATGAGCGAAGTGCTTTCATTTTGACCGTTTGGTAAAGGATTTACATAAAACTTGAAATAAATACCTGTTTTGGGTTGCGCCGCCTCAGAATATGAGTATTATATGCCGCCGTTGCCACCGAGTGGTAACGAAGGTAAAGCGAAGGGTCGTTAGCTCAGTTGGTAGAGCAGTTGACTTTTAATCAATTGGTCGCTGGTTCGAATCCAGCACGACCCACCACTTTCGCAGTGTCATTTGCAATTTCGTTTTTACCACAGACTAAGATGGGTCGTTAGCTCAGCTGGTAGAGCAGTTGACTTTTAATCAATTGGTCGCTGGTTCGAATCCAGCACGACCCACCACCTTAGTTACAAATCGTTGAATTATTCACGAATTCTTGATGGGTCGTTAGCTCAGCTGGTAGAGCAGTTGACTTTTAATCAATTGGTCGCTGGTTCGAATCCAGCACGACCCACCATCTCCAAGTATCTTCCTAATTATCCTTATTTAGCGTGGCAAATTAGCAATGTGCTAATAGTATGCAGTACTCGCTGGATTATTTAGTAACTTAATTTTTTATTCATACCTTATCCCTATGTAATTTTTATGACAGTCGGGTATAATTCGCCCCCCTTATTGTCGATAATTCAGGCTACTAGTTATGACCATTGCTTTCAGAGTCGATCAAGTTGATTATCCTTTCCCGGCAAAGCCGGCGCCGCTGAGTGATGCGCGCAAGGCGGAGTTAAAAGCGGATATTAAACAACTGTTGCAAGATCGGAACGCTGTTCTGGTGGCACATTATTACACCGACCCTGAAATTCAGGCACTAGCGGAAGAAACCGGTGGCTGTGTGGCGGACTCTTTAGAAATGGCCCGTTTTGGTCGCGATGCCAGCGAGCAGACACTCATTGTTGCCGGTGTTAAGTTCATGGGTGAGACAGCTAAAATTCTCAGCCCGGAGAAAACCGTGCTTATGCCGAATTTAGAAGCAACCTGCTCATTGGATTTAGGTTGTCCTATCGATGAATTCTCCCAGTTCTGTGACGCTCACCCGGACCATACGGTTGTGGTTTATGCAAATACCTCCGCAGCGGTAAAAGCCCGTGCAGATTGGGTAGTAACATCCAGTATTGCCCTTGAAATTGTTGAGCACCTCGACGAGGCGGGTAAACCAATAATTTGGGGGCCAGATCGCCACTTAGGCTCATATATTGCCAGGAAAACGGGTGCAGAGATGTTAATGTGGCAAGGCGAGTGTATTGTGCATGATGAATTCTCTGCACAAAAACTGCAGGATATGAAGTCTGTTTATCCGGATGCGGCAATTCTCGTTCACCCGGAATCACCTGCAAGTGTTGTCGATTTAGCTGATGCAGTAGGTTCTACCAGTCAGTTAATCAAAGCCGCAGAAGTCATGCCGAACGACACCTTCATTGTGGCGACTGACAAAGGCATTTTTTACAAAATGCAGCAACTGATGCCACACAAGACTTTCATAGAAGCGCCGTCGGGTGGTAACGGTGCAACCTGTAAAAGTTGTGCTCATTGCCCATGGATGGCTATGAATGGCTTGCAAGCGATTTACAATAGCCTCACAGAGGGTGTGAATGATCACGAAATCCATGTTGATGCTGCCTTGCGTGAAAAGGCACTGATACCACTGGACAGAATGCTGGGCTTTTCCGAGCAGTTAAAGCGAAAACAGCAGTTAACCGCTTAATAATAAAGCAGTTGGTGTTTTTTTAAAGGTTTTGACTTGATTCATGGTCTGACTTTACCTACTATACGCGCGCTCAGGGGAAACCTTGATACAGAATTTGGAGAGATGGCTGAGTGGCTGAAGGCGCACGCCTGGAAAGTGTGTATACGTTTATAGCGTATCGAGGGTTCGAATCCCTCTCTCTCCGCCAAATACCTACAGGCCCCTAATTCTCTAGGGGCTTTGTTGTATCTGGGCTACAGAGAAACGACATAACCACCTACTTGTACAAAAAGGTGGTACAAATGGGCATCATGGTTTCTCCTTATATGCCTTCATATTCCAAGTGTTACTACATCAGAAGGGTGCCTTTGGACGTCTCGCTGTAGTAGAGAGGAAATCACCAAAATCAGAAGAGTTGTGAATAATTCGACTCTATGGATATCCTTTAATATTCAGTCACCGTCGGTTGAACGATTATCTCATTCACATTAACGTTTGTTGGTTGGTCAATTGCATATTGAATTGCGTTTACGATTGCATCAGGCTTGAGAGCAGTTTGACGAAAATTATCTAACCATTTCTTCGTTTCGCTGTCTGTTGTAGTGTTGGCTAATTCACTCTCTACTACACCAGGACAAATTGTCGTAGCCCGAATATGTTTGGATTCCATTCGAAGTCCTGAAGAAATTGCCCACACCGCAAATTTGGTGCCGCAATAAACCGCTGAAGTTGGAAACACAGCATGTGCCCCAATTGAGGCGATGTTGATGATGTGTCCTTTTCGGCGTTCTTCCATTAACCCTTGTACTGATTCAATACCATGCAGTACGCCCTTTATATTGACGTCAATCATATTATTCCATTCGTCAACTTTTGCTGCTAATAAAGGAGATAAGGGCATCAACCCAGCGTTGTTGATCAAAACATCTATGTGGCCAAATTCTTGAACTGTTTTTTCTACAATGAGTTTAAAATTGTCTCTCGATGTTACATCTAGATAATGTGCCCTCTCCAATTTCAGAAAAAGCTGCGTTTAATAGAAGCTCGTAACCTCATGCTATCTGAACATTTAGATGCTACATCAGTAGCCTACAAAGTCGGCTATGAGAGTCCTTCACAGTTTTTTCGCGATTATGCACGTATGTTTGGGAGTTCTCCAAAACGAGATATCGCGATTCAGATCGAGAAGTTGAAGGCTTAGTGAAAATAGTTGTGCATACTTGCCGAAAATTTGAATAGCCTGATGTCTGAGGACATATTCGTGGTTTATTCAAAATACAGCTGATAGCCAGTCTAAAAAGGCCTTTACCCTGGGTGAATATTGTCTACTGCGAGGATACAATACGGACACAGGGCTGGGCTCCGGGGGATTCTCCTTGAGAATGGACACCAATAAACCAGCTCGAATGCTCCGCTCCACATGGTAGCTTGGTACCTGTATTATTCCCAATCCCAGTTGTGCTGCAGCGACTAGGGTTTCAGCGGAATTTACCATCAATGAAACGGGGACGGAATAGTTGACGATGGTCTCTTGTAAAGTAAATTCCAGTGGCATGGCTGAACTGCTGCCAGTGGCTCGAAAGCCAATCATCTTGTGGTTTTCCAGTTCTTCTATTTGCAAAGGTATGCCATAGCATTGCAAATAATCAGGCGACGCTACGGTAATTTCTTCCAATAAACCAATTTGGCGCGCTATTAAATCTACAGATTTTATTGAACCGACACGTATCACGCAGTCAATACCTTCTTTTACCGCATCAGACAATTTATCGCTTTCACTCATGAACATCTCAATTTCTGGATATTCGGCCAGAAATTGAGGCAGTTTCGGCAGTAAAAAATGGCGTGCAAGCGTGCCATGGACATCTATTCGTAACGCCCCTTTTGGTTTTGCACCAGAAAATGCGCTTTCCGCATCTTCAACCTCCTGAATAATCGACAAGCAGCGAGTATAAAAGGCGGAACCGTCGATGGTAGGAGTGACCTGCCGGGTGGTTCTTTCAAGTAAAACAACGCCAATTCTTTGCTCAAGCCGTTTCACCACATCTGTGACTGTAGAGCGAGGTATATTCATATCCTCAGCGGCCAGCGTAAAACTGCGCCTTTCAAATACACGGGTAAATACCCGCATCGCGTCTATTCTATCCATTATTGTTCATTATTTCCGGATTCTGTTAACAAACTTTAGTTGATTATCCGTAAAAAGGAAATTGTTACTGTAAACATCGATACCCAAAATCCCGTTAATAAACCCTAGGAGGTTGTATGACAGAACGAAATAGAGTCGCTTTAGTAACAGGCGCTTCCAGAGGCATCGGTGCTAGTATCGCCAATCGTTTAGCTAGAGACGGTTTTGCCATTATTGTTAATTTTGCAGGCAATAAAAGTGCTGCTGAGCAGGTAATTAAGCAAATCACTGAAGCGGGCGGTCAAGCCATCGCACATCAAGCTGATGTTTCTGATGCGAGTGCAGTACGAGCAATGTTTGATCGGATAGAAGATGTATTCGGTAGCATCGATGTGCTTGTTAATAACGCCGGAGTTATGGATCTGCAGCCGCTGGCTACGGCAGATGAACAACACGTTGACAGACACATAGATATCAACTTGAAAGGTACGATTAATACGCTTCGCGAGGCATCAGTACGGTTGAATAACGGTGGACGGGTGATCAACTTCTCGACAAGTGTGATTGGGTTGAAGCTTGAAAACTATGGTGTCTATGCCGCAACTAAGGCTGCTGTTGAAACACTTACTGCCATTATGGCGAAAGAGATGCGCGGCAAACAGATTACGGTTAATGCCATCGCTCCAGGACCAACCGCAACGGATTTATTCTTAAAAGGGAAATCAGAGGAGCTGATTAATCGTATGGCAAAAATGAACCCGCTGGAAAGACTAGGTACACCAGAAGATATTGCGGCAGTAGTTTCCATGCTGGCATGCTCTGATAGTGATTGGATTAATGGTCAGGTAATTAGAGCTAACGGCGGCGTTGTTTAAGGAGCACGCTATATTAAAGAAAACCTGTATCGTAACAGGTTCATCCAGTGGTTTTAATCGTTTAACTGCAGTCGCCCTTGCTAGTGCTGGACAACAGGTTTACATATTTATGTGAGCTGTGGAATGTAAAATTATGACAACAATTGGCAACAAGGCACGACGGAGCAAAAGATATAATTAAATGTAGAAGGTGGAGTAGATGTTTAATGGAAAATACATGCAAACGACCATGATAGCGGCTGTCACTGCTACAATAGCTGCTACGGTTGCAAATGGTTTAGAGTGGCCGGTGTGGGCAATGTTTATAGGGTGGGTAGCTTTTACTACAGGTGAAAGTTCGCTGCCGGGGGCTGCTAAAACATATGGCTGTCTAGTGATAGGCTTAGTTTTAGGCAATGTAGCCGTCATGGCAATCGCACTGTTAGCACCGCAAGTGGGCTTTTGGGCCATAACTCCGATTGTATTTGTGGTTGCTTCAATGGTGGTATCTTTACGCGGGTTAGCGGTTTTGAAAAACATCCCAACTTATTTTCTTGGGTTGATAACATTCTTTGCAGCACATATGACACCAGGGGTTTTGTCGACAGTGTCACTAATGTTACCAACCGCTTTGGGCGTTGCCGCGGCATTACTTGGTACTGGGTTCCAAAAGTACGTGAATGAAAAAGTACCTGAGTAAGGGAGAATATAACTAAGACGTCCATGTTCTCTGTCCCGGAAGGGGACTTGTTACACCGTAACGAGAAATTCACATCCGGGAAGGGGAATAGGGTCGAAATCTACCAATAAAAAAGCGGTACATTAACCAAAATAATAAGTTAGCATTCAAAAATGAGGTTGATGGTGACGCAATGCACATAAGAACAATATTGCAGGACTTATTCGCAGTTTTTCTGGATCATAACACGGGTTAGAGTACATTGTTGCTTAGGAGTACACTGCTCGTTAATTTCAAACTGGCAAAATCAGTAAAATTTGCTAATAATCAAATCTTTGAATCGTTCATAAATAAAATGGAAACCCGACTCCCTCTGTACAAAAAATTGTTGGTGATGTGTCGCATTGAGCCTGGCTGTCTTGGGCCTCAGGGAACCGACTATGTCGAGGAATTTTGTGTCTTTGCCAAACAACAACTAAAAGACCACCACGGACATTGTTTGCGTTGGGGGGTTAAGCCCCGTTATGATAAATCACTGCCTGAGATGGAGTTCCAGATCCAGAAAAGTACAGTGTCCCGGGAAAATGCTGCCAAGTATATGGATAGCTTCAACATCGATATAGATGCTTTTGAAGAGGAGTTGGAAGAGTCCCTTGCCGATTTGGTGGATGTGTTTTTCGACCGCTGAGAGTAACCATTAATGCAGCGGACTCCAACGTAGCCCCAAATTTTATGTCTTTTTTGACCCGTTCAGACTGGCGTTTTGCCCTATCTTCGAAGCAAAAACCGGCTTAATATCTCTATCAACACCTATCAGTTGAAGACGTTATGTTAATACTCAAACCGAATTGCGAATGTTGTAATACCGATTTACCGGCGAACTCAACAGAAGCTTACATCTGCACGTATGAGTGTACCTTTTGCGCAGATTGTGTAGATGGCATTTTACAAGGGGTTTGTCCCAATTGCGGTGGTGATTTGCAAAGAAGGCCAATACGGCCTGCAAAAGCCTATCGACCAGGTTTGGGGTTGGCGCATCACTGTTCGAGTAAAGAGCGGATCACCACGCAACTAAGTGAGCAAGACATCACTGTGTTTGTAAACAGAATTAAGAAAATCACCGCGCAGCAGCGCTAGTGACGGAATAGCAGTGATAAAGGAAAGGGTATGTCAGGTAAAGATTTGCTCCTCGCAATATTTATTGTGGTGATATGGGGCGTTAATTTTGTAGTTATTTCGTGGGGCCTTGAGGGCATGCCTCCTCTGTTAATGGGCGGTTTGCGCTTTCTTCTTGTTGCGTCGGTGGGCTCGTTATTTTTCAAACGGCCAAATACTCCCTTTCTGTGGTGGGTGGCCTATGCGATACCAATTAGTTTCCTACAATTTTCATTTTTATTTTCTGCCATGGCATTTGGAATGCCTGCTGGGTTAGCATCACTCGCACTGCAAGCTCAGGCTTTATTCACCATGATTTTTGCTTTCTTTTTTTTAAAAGAATCAATCAAGGCTTATCAGATTCTGGCTTTTTTCATCGCCGCATCGGGGTTGCTTTTCATTGCGCTTAGCAAAGATGAACACACTATGACTGCCTTGGGCTTTGGCTTAACAATGGCCGGAGCGGCGAGCTGGGCTCTGGGTAACATCAGTGCCCGAAGCATTAGTAACCGGGGTTTTAATTCTAATGTCAATTTGGTGATATGGAGTGCTTGGGTACCGCCAATTCCGTTTTTCATCTGCAGTTATTTTTTTGAAGGGCCGGAGCTAATTTGGGCCAGTTTAAGTGGGTTTGGCTGGGTATCGTTTGGTGCATTATTGTATCTTGCCATTGGTGCCACAATTACAGGCTACGGGCTTTGGGGGTATTTGTTGACGCGCTATCCGGCGGGACAAATTGCGCCTTTGTCGTTAGGTGTTCCCATTGTAGGGCTGAGCTCTGCTTTTCTCATGCTGGGTGAAAGTATTATTGCCATGCAGTGGATGGGAATTATATTGGTTTTGCTTGGCCTGCTACTCAATACCTTTGGAAGTCGTCTTCGGCGCAGGGCCGCCCCAGTGAGATTGTGATGCCCGAACCTGTTATAAGAGATAGTGTACCCATATACATAGTGTTGCTCCCAGAGCTTTTGATGTTAGATATGGTGGGACCTGCAGAGGTGTTTGTCTATGCGAATCGGTATGCAGATACGCATTTTAAACTACATTTCGTTGGGCCGGAAACGGAACTGAAAAATTCCCTTGGTTTAAACCTATCCGTCGAGCCGCTTCCTGCATCTGTTGAGCCAAACGCCTGGGTTTTAGTAACAGGCATTGTAGGAAAGGAACTTCAACTTGATACTCCACCGTTGAAAAAGGTTTATGATTGGTTTTCGCAGCATCAGTTTGCCAAAATAATCAGTGTGTGCGCAGGTGCCTTGGTGTTAGCAAAAGCTGGCCTGCTGAAGCATAAAAAATGTACCACGCACTTTATGCATTGTCAGGAGTTATCAGGGTTACTTACGGCGAAGCAAGTACTGGAGAATCGATTATTTGTTCAGGATGGAGACGTTTATACCAGTGCTGGCGTTTCAGCTGGGATTGACCTGGCACTGCATTTGGTTCAACAACAATTAGGACCACAAATATCTGCCAAAATAGCCAGGCAAATGGTGTTGTTTATTCGCCGGGGTATGCAGGATCCCAGTTTGTCCCCGTATCTCGAGCACCGCAATCATTTGCAGCAGAGAATTCATACTATCCAGGATAAAATTCAGCAAAATCCTGCTAAAAACTGGAGCATAGACGAATTAGCTGATTTGGGGCATTGCAGCAAACGTCATTTCACGCGCATGTTTAAAGACAGTACTGGCATCACAAGTAAAGAATATATTTACAAATTGAGATTAAGTCTGGCCCAACAGCTTTTACAACATTCCCGGTTGCCCGTAGAAGAAGTTGCTTCGCGATGCGGGTTTGAAGATCCAAGGCAATTCAGGCGCCTTTGGGCGAGATATCACAGTCTTCCGCCGTCATCTTATCGTCAATAATTAAGGTGAGTAGCATATACAAGGCTGGTGTGAGTTGGACACCGCGCCTTGCATTGTCATTTTATAAGAACTCTTTTTCACCACCTTTCGCCGCCGAGCGATAAATTGCATTGAGCAGGGCAATGGAGCGGCGACCTTCAAAACCATCGACCAGCGGCTTTGTATTGTGTTCCAGTGCGTGCAACACGTCTTCAAAGTTTCTCTGATGCCAGACAAAATCGATCGCTGAGGGGTCGGCTGCGCCAGCGCCAGCCTCGTTTTCATTAAGGCCATGTTGCTGCCTGATTTCATCGTCATCCTCACTTTCGTTAGCAAACTCCCACAAGCGGAATTTATCATCGCTCATGAACACAGAACCCTGAGAGCCGGTGATTTGTATTTCTGCAGGATGCCCGTTTTTAGACCAGCACGCGGTTGAGCCTTGAATTACCCCCAAAGCGCCGCTTTCAAATTCCACCATGGCAATACCAACGTCTTCTACTTCTATCCCTTCATGAGCGACCAGCCTTGTTTCAGCCCGCACTGATTTAACGTCACCCATGACGTACAGCAACAAATCGATGGTATGGATTGATTGGTTAGTCAGGGCGCCACCGCCATCTAACTTCCATGTACCTCGCCATGCACCGCTTTCATAATAATCTTGGGTGCGCCACCATTTAATATAGGCATCAGCCATGGCAATTTTTCCGAATCTCCCTTGCTCTATCGCTTTCTTAAGAAGTCGTGATGATGCATTGAAACGCCTGGGAAAAATTCCCGCTAGCATCACATTATTTTCTGCGCATACAGCTATCATTTCGTCCACTCGTGCGGTGGTAACTTCTAGGGGCTTCTCGCAAATAATATGTTTACCCGCTTTTGCTGCAGCCGATATGGGTTCTAAGTGATACCCAGATGGTGTGCATATAGTAATGACATCGATGTGTGGGGAGTTTATAAAAGAGGTATAATCGTCAAAAGGTGTGCAATTATGTTTTTGTGCAAATGCTGTGGCTTTATCCAACGAACGCGAATAGATCCCTGTCAGTTCTGCATTAGGTATAGCGTCGATGGCCTTGGCATGAAAATCCGCAATCATGCCTGCGCCGACAATCCCAAATCGATACATTTAAAGTCCTTTTTTTAATCAGTTTTAAAAAGTATAGGGAAAATTTGTTTGGGAGACTAGCTTTATGATAACAAGAGGAGTTAGAGGTGCTATTTACTTGCCAGAATACCTACCGATGCAGCGGCAAGGCCAATACCTACGTTCGTAATGACTTTTTTATTGCTCATAGTGCGCCTCTTTGGATGAAGCGCGCTTTATTCGCAGTGAGCGGGTTGTCTCTTTATGTGTTTTTTAACTACATGGGGTCAAGTGTTAGCAGCACACGCTTGCTGTCTTTAGTCAATTGACATGAGCGATGTATCGCTGCCATATCGCCATGCTCCGACCAGGCTTTCCCTTTTAGGAGGCCGACATCAAAGGTATTCATCTGTTGAACGTGATGCTTATTGTAGTAGCCCCCGGACGCTAGTTTACCGTGTTCATCCCATTCGTCTGACGGGCTTTCTTCTATCACTTCTAAAGGCAGCCACTCAGTGCCTGGCCCGACATAAGTATTCACCAGACGAACGGGTATATTATCAACGTGAAATTTCGGGCACATGGCCGTGCTTAGCGCCGCTAACCGTAATCCCACATGGTCACAATTAAAAAGGCAGGTGAGCATATCTGATAACAGGAAAATATCGTCTATGGCTTCTTCTTTACCTTCGTAGTCAGGCAGGGCGTTGGATAATTCACTTTTTAGTGAGTTCATGGAAAACACACCTCGAACACCTAATCCCAGGGCTTTGAAAGCCAGTTGATAAAAATGATTTACCCGAGGGTTGTAGACTCTCTCCCAGACGGTGACACTGGTAGTCTGAGAAAAAATATCGCTTAAAACCATAGGTGAGTTATTCGAATGCCAGGAACGTTGTGTGTATTTTTCTGCAAGCTGCATGTTAATGTCCCCAGGATGGAAATGGATCAGGTAAATTCGCCCAGGCCTTACTACCCTTCAGCACATCGTGCTCGCTGAGCAGGCATTCATTCAGGCGATGAGTAATGTCGTCCTTATTGAGGCCCTGACCAATAAAAACGAGTTCCTGGCGCATATCTCCGAAGGGTTCAACCCATTGTTCCTGAATAGAGGCCAGATAATCCGGATCGTCGGGCCACTGTTCTTTGGGTACAGCTTTCCAAAACAACCCTGCAGCGCCATACCTTGCCATCCCTCCTGCCTGACTCCAGCTTCCAGCGAAATGAGGGCGGGTGGCTAACCAGAAAAAACCTTTGGAGCGAATGAGCTTGCCTGCAATGTCTTTGCTGTGTACAAAGTCATAAAATTTCTGTGGATGAAATGGTCTTCTCGCTTTAAATACAAAACTACTAATGCCGAATTCTTCTGTTTCAGGAATTTGTTCGCCCCGCAGTTCTTTGAGCCAGCCCGGGGATTGCTGTGCTTTTGCAAAGTTAAATTTCCCCGTTGCCAGCACTTCTTTGACGGGGACCTTGCCATTTTCGATGGGGATCTGATCAGCTTCAGTGTTGAGTGTTTTGAGAATATGCTGGAGTCTCTCAAGTTGTTTCTCTGAAATGAGGTCAGTTTTACTTATCAGTATGACATCTGCGAATTCAACTTGCTCTACCAGCAGATCAGCCACACTTCTTTCGTCTTCCTCGCCAAGGCTTTCTCCCACATCGTTTAGCGATTCAGCTTTGTCGTAATCAGCTAAGAAGTTTAATGCGTCTACCACAGTAACCATGGTATCAAGGCTAGCTACTTGGGAAAGACTCACCCCATTTTCGTCAGCAAATGTAAAGGTTTCGGCAACGGGTAAAGGCTCTGAAATACCTGTAGATTCTATAACCAGGTAGTCATACCTACCTTCTTTGGCTAGTCGTGTGATTTCGTCAAGTAAGTCTTCTCTTAACGTGCAGCAAATACAGCCGTTGCTCATTTCTACGAGTTTTTCTTCTGCACGATTAAAGCTAACTTCATTTTTAACCGTGGCGGCATCAATATTGATTTCACTCATGTCGTTCACAATGACAGCGACCTTGAGTCCATCGCGATTATTTAGAATGTGGTTTAACACAGTGGTTTTGCCTGCACCCAGAAAGCCTGATAGAACGGTCACTGGCAGCAAAGGAGGATTTGTCATAGTG
This sequence comes from Alteromonas sp. AWQ4_252, assembly GCF_056158205.1. NCBI lineage: Bacteria > Pseudomonadati > Pseudomonadota > Gammaproteobacteria > Alteromonadales > Alteromonadaceae > Alteromonas > Alteromonas sp. AWQ4_252. Next base: position 2,440,924 of record NZ_JBSWSV010000001.1, read on the forward strand.
GTGAATATCCTTGCTGTTAAAATACGTTATAACATAACACATTTGTTTTTAATTGCGAGCGAATGAGCGTCTTTTATACATCTGGCACTGTTATTGATTCCCTCGTATTTATAACGAAATAATCAGGAAGCCATCCTCATGATAACTCACATCCATCACATTAACTTTCTAGTTCGGGATCTCGAAAAGGCCGCCAGCGCATTTACCAAACTGCTGGGCTCTGCGCCTGTGTATGAAGCATTACCTGCCAGAGGGGCAATGTCGGCAAGGTTCAAAGTAGGAGAGGTATGGTTAGTACTGGTTTGACCTGTAGATGAAAGCGGCGTTATCGCGACTCAGTTAGAAACGCCCACAATAGTTGTAAGGGCGCTTATTATCAAATTACCGGGGAATGTATTTACAGTGCAGCTAATGCGGCTCCGTAATCAGGCTCGTCAGCGGTTTCTGCCACTTGTTGCGTGTATGTCACTTTACCTTCACCGTCAACAACTACGATGCTCCGTGAAAGCAGGCCAGTCAGCGGGCCTGTGGTAAAGTTAACTTTGTAGTCTTCGCCAAATGACGAGCGGAACGTAGAGCCTGTCAGCACATTTTCAATACCTTCAGCGCCACAGAAACGGCCAGCAGCAAAAGGTAAATCGGCAGAGACGCAAATCACAACCGTGTTGTCTAACGAGGCTGCTTTTTCGTTAAATTTGCGCACTGACATTGCACACGTGCCTGTGTCAATAGAAGGGAAAATGTTTAAAATGACATTTTTACCTGCTAATTCAGCTAGTGTAACTGTAGAAAGATCGGCTTTTACCAACTCAAACTGTGGTGCAGATGAACCTACTGCCGGTAAATCGCCTGCAGTTTCCAATGGGTTGCCCTGAAGTGTTACTGTTGCCATGTCATATTTCCTGTTTTGTGGATGTTCATTCTATAGTGATGGGTTAGCGAGTAATTTCAAGGGTAAACCAGGCAAATGACAAAATAATTTACACTGAATTTTTTGCTTGAACAATGGTTATACTAAGCTCAAGTTGTTCACATCTAAACTGAGAGGGTAGCGGGTGAGTGTCAATGTCATAATGACCAAGCGGGTAGTCAGCGTGAAGATGGATGATTCACTACACACGCTGAAAGCGCTTTTTGAAGCGACGGGCTTTCATCATTTGTTAGTCATTGAGGGTAAGCGACTTGTTGGGGTTGTGTCTGATCGGGATTTACTGAAAAATCTGAGTCCTTTTATAGATACTTTGTCCGAGAGGTCGAGAGATAGGGCAATATTAGAGCGCCGGGCTCATCAAATCATGACCAGAGAGATTGTTTCAGTGCAAGAGCATTCGAGTATTGTTAACGCCATTTCGCTTTTCAATCAACACCGTATTTCTTGCTTGCCGGTTTTAAACAGTTCGGGTCATCCGGTGGGGATTATTTCGTGGCGGGATATTATGCAATATATGGAAGAGCGAGTAACCGAGAAGCAAAAGGCGTAAACGGTTAGCGCACAACACTACTGTTCAGCGAAATCACTTAGGGCTTTGCCATCGAGCCTGTAGCCTATCCATTCACTTTTGGGTTTCGCGCCAATAGATTCGTAGAAATCGATGGCGGGCTGGTTCCAGTCAAGGACACTCCACTCAAATCGCCCACAGTTGCGGCTAACGGCCAGTTGCGCCAAATGCTTTAACAGTGCTTTACCTGCGCCGCAACCCCGGTGTTGCGGTGACACATATAAATCTTCCAGATACAGGCCGTTTTTTCCCTGCCAGGTTGAGTAGTTGAAGAAGTACACCGCAAAACCAACTGGCCCAGCTTCATTTTCACAAATGACACAATGGGCCGTGGCGGCTTCACCAAACAGGGTGTGTTGCAAGTCCTCTGTAGTGGCTTGCACTTCGTGTTCCGCCTTTTCATAAATAGCGAGCTCGGTGATGAAATCGAGGATCAGCTGACAGTCATCTTTTGTGGCAGGCCGAATAGTAAGTGTAGACATGGTTTCCTCTATTACTTGCTTGTGGCGGTTACAATGACGCTTGTTTCTTAGTGCTCAGGCGATGAAAAAGACCTACGGTTCCCCGATAACACCACGTCACCGACTGAGCGATGTCTATTAAAATGAGATACAAGCACGGCACTAACACCAAAGTTACCACTGTAGCGTACAGCACGGCAAAGCCCAATGCTATGGCCATGGGGATCATAATTGCAGCCTGCATACTGGTTTCAAACATAATGGGCAGTACGCCTACAAATGTGGTGATGGAGGTGAGTGTAATTGCTCTAAATCTTGCTGTACCTGCTTCTGTCACGGCATCTATCAGTTTAGAGCCTTGTTTTCTTCGTTGATTAATGAAATCGGTCATAACCAAAGAATCATTGATAACAACGCCTGCTGCAGCGATAAGACCAAAAAACGACATGGAACTAATATCGTAGCCAAGTAAGTAATGGCCAAAAGCGGCGCCGGTGAAACTAAACGGGATAACAGACATGATTATCAGCGGCTGGCCATAGCTTTTAAGCGGTACCGCCAGCAAAATGAAAACCATGATCATGGCGGCAACGAAAAACATCAGTTGCTCATCCATCTGTGCCTGCTGTTCTTCAATATCGCCACCCAGTTCCGTCACGACGGACGGGTACTGCTCTTGTAATTCAGGCAACAGGTTTTCATAAATCTCATCAATGACAGTGTTAGGTTCTACTTTTTGCTCGTCAATGTTGCCCCAGATGTAGATACTGCGATATCCACTTTCTCTGCGGATATAACTTATCCCTGGTTTTTCATCCAGGGCAACCACGTCTCCCAACATCACTTCCTGTCCGCCGGGCGTGGTGATCACACTGTATTTTAAATCTGCAAGACGCTCTCTGGTGAGTGAAGGGTAACGCACCATCACCCTGACTTCTTCACCATCGCGGATAATTCGCTGCGCTTCTCCACCATACAGGCTGGCACCAACCTGAGATGCCACATTTTGAAGTGTAAGGCCGAGGTCGTAGGCTACCGGAAGCAGGGACATCTGAATTTCTTTATTAATTGGGTCCATTGTGGAGCTTACGTCAAATAAACCTTCTTGCTGTTGAAGCATATCAATAAAGGCAAGACCAGCCGCATTGAGTGTTCTGAGTTCCGGGCCATATAACAGGAACCCGAACTCACCATCTTCGCCTGTGCTGTTCAGATCATCCAGTACGATAAAAGACTTCATTCCCGGAATGTCCGGCATGGCTTGCCGCCATCGCCGGGCAAGCTCAAATGTGTCAAAGACCCGTTTGTCTTCATCGACTAACGGAACAACTATTTCGCCCTGAGTACGTCCATCATTGAAAGCGAGGATATCTTTAATCATTCCGTCACTACCAAATTCCCGTTTGATAGTTTCTTCTTCTTGTAAAACGACATGTTCAATAGTTTTAAGGGCGTCGATCACTGCCGTATCCGACACGTTCTCGTTCATTTCTATACGAATTGAAGGGAAGTCGTGGGGGACTTTTGATGACGCTACTACCCGGATATGGTTACCTTCAATGAGACCTAAAGAAAACATCAGCAAGGCGCTAAAAAATGCCATCACAGCCCAGCGCCAGGCTACCGCCTTCACTAAAAACCCGTGATAGGATACGTTGACAAATTGATTAAACCGGCGATTGAAACGGGCCCGAAGGCTGGTAGGCTTCACAGGGGAAAAGCGGGTGTTGGCAATATGTGCGGGTAATATAAGTTTTGACTCGACCAGGCTAAATATTAGGCAAAGAATAACCACTACAGCAATGTTGTAGAACATTTGCCCTTCAAAACCTGTGCTCATGGTAAACGGGGCGAAAACGGCTATGGTCGTGAGCACACCAAAAGTAGCTGGAGTGGCGACTTTTTTCGCGCCGATAATGGCGTTGTCGATTCCTCCACCTTTGTGTTCGATTTCCGTATAGGCGCTTTCGCCTATCACAATGGCATCGTCCACCACAATTCCCAACACCATGATAAAGGCAAACAGAGATAGAAGGTTAATACTTACGCCAAACGCCGGCATCATCATGATGGCGCCGAGAAAGCACACAGGTAGCCCCAGCATTACCCAAAATGCGAGGCGAAAACGCAGAAAAATGGTTAACATTAGCGCCACCAACACCGCACCTTGCAACAGGTTTTTGAACATCATGTCCAGGCGTTGGTTGAGGTAATAGGTCAAATCGACCATAGTTTCAATGGATACGCCCTCAGGCAACGTGGGATTCTTTTGTTCGATGTAAGCTTTTACAGTGTTTGCCACAGGAATAATATTTTGATTTTTTGTGGCGCGGACTGAGATATAAATCGCATTTTTGCCGGAAAATCGAAAGTATTGTTCCCCTTCAGTGAACTCGTCTTTAATAACAGCCACATCCTGTAACAGAACTTTTGCGCCGTTTAACCCTATTTTTACCGGGATCTGTCTAAATTCGTCTCCCCGATAAAATTGATTTTCAACGCGTACGGAGATAATACCTGATTGAGTGCGCAATTGACCCGCTGATAGATTGGCCGAGTGAGCGCGGATTGCTGAAGCAACATCAGCGATGGATAGGTTATATTTCCGCAGTTCATCGGGTAGAATTTCAATGCCAATTTCGTCATCGGGGTAGCTCATCTCAACCAGAGAAATATTTTCCAGTTGTAACAGTTCGTCCTCAATTTCCCGTGCTATCTTCTTGAGTTCCTGAAGCGGTAGATCGCCGACCAGTGGTGTTTCTATCACCTGTTGCTGAAACTCCAGCTGTTGGATGTTGACTGGTTCCATGTCAGAAGGGAAGGTGGCAATACCATCCACACGGGCCTTAACTTTATCAAGCACGTCGGTAAGAGACTCATTTTCGTCGATATCAAAATGTACATGGCCAGAGTTTCGAAAGGCTCGCGACACCACGCGATCAATCTCTGTGACGTCTTTGACGGCTTCTTCGATTTTAATGAGGATCCCTTCTTCAATTTCCTGGGGAGAGGCGCCAGGGTAACTTACGTTAACGCGGATGAAGTTTGTCTCGACATTGGGAAAAGTTTGACGTTGAATATTCAGGTAAGCCACAACACCCATGATGATGATAAATATCATCAACAGGTTGGCAGCTACAGTATTGTGCGCAAACCAGGCTATAATTCCCTTATGCGTGTCGTATTCCTGACGCATGTTGCGTTTCCTTACTCCGTTGCGATCCCAGCGATCTCGTGGTTCTCAATGACCTTAACAGCCATACCTTGAATGGGGTACTCCGGAGGGGTTACAACCAGTTTTTTATCTTCAATATCTCCGCGAACATATAAATATGTTTGCTCAGCGCGAATTACGCTGACCGACTTGGCGTTAAGCGTGTTATCGTCTGACAATAGCCATACCTGATTGTTGTTTACCAGTTCCTGTGGAATTTTGTAGACCTGTTCCAACGTGATACCTTCGAATGATACAGTGGCGAAGCTACCGAACTTAATCGTGTTTTTGGGGTTGTGAATGCCGTAAGGGTCGGTAATTCTGGCAACCAGGTAACTCATTCGGGTGGCTTTATCCACGGTGCCTAAGTCACGATGTAAAACAGCATTGATGTGACGGTCGTCAATTGACACTCTGGCCTCTATACCCTTGACTGAAGCTGGCAGGTACGACTGGTCGAAACCCGCAACTGGAAAGCTGATTTCGGCATATTCAACATTATTAAGTGTCGCTGCGATTGTTCCTGTTGTGACAAAGTCGCCAGTGCCGATGTTTCGCGCGGTAACCAGAGCATCATAAGGCGCGCGGATATCGCAGTTTGCTAAATCCCGCTTAGCTATACGCAACTGCGCTTCAGCAGACTTTAGTGCAGCCTGAGCACTGAGTAACTGCGGCGTTCGCAAATACAGGTCAGACACCCTGCTTTCAGGCATGTTAGCCGCCTCACGCTTAGCTACATCAGCCTGAGCTTGCTCTTGTATAAGCTGAGCTCGGGCGGAAGACAGGGCAGCCTCTGCTTGGTAGAGAGCGGCTTCATAAGCATCTTTTTCAATGGTAAATAATATTTCTCCGCGCTTAACCAGCCCGCCTGGGATGAAATCAGGGTTCCACCATACAACCTCGCCAGCAACTTGCGCAGAAAGATTAGTCGTTTCTAGAGGGGCAACTTCACCATAAGAAAATAGGGTAACCGCATAATTTTCTGGTTGTAGAGTAGATAAGGCGACGAGAGGGCGGGTGTCTACTTGTTCTTTTTCTTCATCCTCTGACCCTGAAGCTGCAATAACTTCCATTCCCGCATAACCCAAAGCCAGAATAACAATGGGCAAGACGATTTTTTTCCAATACATAAATATCGCTTCTTATTTAATGATTCTTATAGATATTACTGGAGTTTATTTATACTAAACCTGAGCGTGTTGGACTTGGCTGCAAACGTGCCGAAAAAAGTCAACGCATACTCATTTCATTCGTAATCTATTATCAGGGTTTTGTCGAAAAAGAAAAGGCTTAGTTGTCATGTGAAAGTACTACACAGTTCCTACCCTGATGCTTAGCCTGATATAAGGCGTTGTCAGCGAGGGTTAATGCTCGGTCAACAGAGAGGTTTTCGTTTATCTCACAAACACCAAAACTGGCGGTCACTGTGACTTGTCTTTCGTCCAGCCACACATCTGAACTCGCCAGAGTGTTTCGTATTTTATCAGCAAGCAGACCTGCATTTTTTTCGTTAGTTTCCGGTAGCACGATGAGAAACTCCTCGCCTCCCCAACGACAGACTAAATCTTGTCTGCGAATATTTTGTCGAAGAATATCTGCGGTGCGCTTTAAAATGATATCGCCATTGCCGTGCCCATAGGTATCATTCACCTTCTTAAAATTGTCGATGTCAGTGAGGACAACAGTGAGCGGTTGCTTGTTTCGCTGATGACGCCTAATTTCCTGTTCCATTAATTGTCGCATGCCCCGCCGGTTTGGCAGTTTTGTAAGGGGATCGTGCAATGCCTGGCGTTCAAATTCTGCACTGAGGTCGCGGACAATTTTATACGTGCGTTGCCGACTGTATTCATAAAAAGCAGATAGGAAGGTAACTGTAGCAAATGAATACATGAGGCGAGTCTTAAATGGTTGACTGTATTCAGTTAGGAGTAGCGCATCATGGGGGAAAAAGAGAATAATTGCGATTAGCAATGTGAATCCACCCATGACAATAAGACCTCGGGCGAAACCACCAAAAAACATTGCAACCGGTGGTAGCAGGTACATCCATAATGGGCCTGTATTTTCGTAGCCGCCTGTTATCAACAGGTAAGTCTCCAGGCCCATCAGGCAGCCTGTAAGCAAGTAAACGGCAACCAAGTGCCCAAAGCGGCTGCGCGAAGACGCCTGTATTTGACTGGCGAGAAAGAAAAGTGAAGATGCGGCAAGCAAACTAAAGCCTAGTGTCCAGTCTTCTGCGAGTATCGCTGTAATACCCAGAAAGAGGGTTAGCGAAATACCCACCAACGAAAACAAATTGATGACAACAATGCGTCTGTTGGTCTCCTCGTCGTACTTTGATCGGCAACCGCGATTTAGGAGCTTTTCAAAATTTGTGGCTAACATAGGGCATCCATTGGTTAGTCCGCATTAATATCCGACGATATTGCATTGGCAAGGTCGGAGATTAAAACGCGCATTTTTTCTACAGCATGTTCGAATCCGTCTTCTTGCAATGTCTGACGGAAATCAAAGTGATGAACTTGCGGGCTCTCTGCGTTATCCAACCAGTATTGTCCTTTAACAAGCACTTCGCCATCGTAGGTTGAGAGAAAATCGTCAATTTGGATATACAGGCCGGTGTGTGGGTATGAGTCTGTATACACATCGTCAGGAACCACCAAAATGCGGTTTTCTTTCCATAATGCTGCCGACAAGGCCTGACGGATGCTTTTATTTAGCGGTTCAGCCCACACGTGACTGGTTGAGAAATGCAGTGTTGCTGAACTGGTTTGAACAACCAATGCACGTTGCTTTAGATAGTCCGGCAGTATAATACTTTTCAATTTAACCCGGTGCCTTGCTTCGTCTGACACTATTTTAGTGTTGGTGTCTGGAGCGTGGAGAACGTAATACTTAAGCGGAGCAACCGAGGAGGTACACCCTACCAGTGTGAGGAAGCTAGCCATTAGTAACGAACAATACAATTTCATAGTCTTAGTTTCCCTGGTTACTGGCTCTGGGTTGAATATCGTCTTTCGCATCACCTGAGAATATCAATCCATTGGGTTTTTGATTCAGTTGCAGAAGCAATGGCTGAATATTGCGCATGGTTTCCTGCATTGCATCTACTGTATCCTGTATTTCAGATTTACTGAGTCCGCCTTCTGCGTAATTCTGTAGCAACGCAGATACATTCACCAGAACGTCATTCAGGTTGTCATTAATCGCTTTTATATCAATATCTGCCATCAGTGCATCGAAGTCTCCACTTGCTTCTTCAACCCGATTCGCAGCCCCTTTTATATCGGTAATTACAGCGGTCACATCGGTAACCATTTTATCAAGGGGTAAATTGTTGATTTTGTCTAAAATGGCGTCTGCTTTTTGAGTTATCTGGGTAAACTCGTTAGACACGGTGGGGATAACTTCTATATTGTTTACTACATTAACAGACATGGGTGTGGCACCTTTATCGTGTTGTAAATCAACATATAAACCACCTGTGAGTACATTACCCATACGCAGTGTTGCGCGTAAATCCCGTTGAATCCATTGGTGCATGGTTTCTTTGACAGCGCTTAAACTTTCCTGGGTGTCCTGCTGACGCACTTTACCAGGATAAATTCGGATCAAAACGGGAATAGGGTAGTTCTCTTCCAGAATATTTCCCGAAATCAAATCGACCGGATTAATTTTTTCTACTTCCCCAACTTCAATGCCGCGGTATTCAACGGGAGCACCTTCCGTGAGGCCTCGAACAGTCTCGTCTATCAGTAGCAGGTAAGAAGCATACAATTTATATCTGGCATTTGATGCGGCTGCATCGTCGGCAAAAATATTGTAGGTGGCTTCTGGTGTGGCGAGCGGCCCTGGGTCAGCGCCTGGAGGAATGCCAAATGTTACACCGTTGGCGAGCAGTGTTTCCAGCGAACCAGTTTCCACTTTCACGCCACTGGATTTGAGATGTAGCTTCACACCGCTGACATTCCAAAAGCGGGTGTTTTGGGTAATTAGTCTGTGATAGGGTGCTTCGATAAACGCGCGATAATATACAATACGCTCGTCAATATTGAATTCCGCGTCTTCAAATTCACCCACTTTAAAACCCTTATAGATAATAGGGTCGCCGGGTTTATAAGCAAATTTATCGTTACTTTTTAGCGTTATATGAAGTCCAGGCGTGCCAGAAGGGGTTGCTGGTGGGCGTTCCAAGGCGACGAAGTGTAACTTTTCTCTGCCGCTGTCATCGGCAGACATGGCAATGTAAGACCCTGATAACAACGTATTGAGACCGGATACCTCCGAGAAACTGATCCGTGGCGCTACCACCCAGAAGTCGGTGTTCTCAGTAAGCAAGCGGGAGGCACTCGCATCTATTCTTGCAGTGACAAGAACGCCTTCAAGGTCGGGCTTAAGTTCAATTTTCTTAACTTGACCTACTTCAAGGTCCCGCACTTTTATTGGCGTTTTATTTACTTCAATTCCACTGGCCGAGGGAAGTTCAATCGTGATCAGCGGACCTTGGTTTTTCCACTGGTACCATACCATCCAGCCTCCAATTAAAATTGCCAGAATAGGAATTATCCAGACTTTGGAGATGTGAGTAGTGGATTTAACAGATGCCTCTTCGGTCATGTATTCTTGTTCCTGTTCTGCCAAATAAGGCGATTGTCAAAGGTCATAGCGGCGATCATTGTGACAAAAACTACACCGCAAAAAGCCAGTGCAGCGGGCCCTGGGTAGATTGACATAGTATTGCCTAACTGTACCAGTGCGACCAGAATTGCTACCACAAATACGTCAATCATTGACCAGCGGCCAACCCCTTCGGTAAAGCGATAAAACCTAGTGCGAATGCGGGGCCTGCGCTCATGCTGCTGCTGTACCGTCAGATTTAACCAGGCCAGTATGAGAATTTTTGCTACGGGAATTAACACGCTTGCAATGAGTATAATTAATGCTACAGGATAATCGCCTGATTCCCAAAGGGTTATTGCGCCACCTATAATCGTACTGGGTTCGTCCCGACCAAATAGCTCAGTGTGCATAATGGGTAAAACATTAGCAGGAATATATAACAATGCAGCGGTAATCAATAACGCCCAGGTTCGCTGAATGCTGGTGCTGGCGGTTTTGTCTGTCACCGGTGTGGGAGGTGGCACTTTGCCGTAAAGCCAATGGGCAGTGCGGTTACTGTCAAAATGAATGATACTTGCTGTCATGCAGGCGGAAAAGGCGATAAACGCATAGAAAGATAATCCTATGGAGATGTCAGCCATGGATGATATTTTGATGAGGCTGACCAGCGTACCTACCAGAAAAATTTCCGCCATACTCCAGGGCAGCAGCGCTTTTACCCAGTAAAATACATGCTTGAGATAAGGTGGTCTTGCGTTGCGTTTTTGGTGATAAGCCAAGACTACAAGTCCAATCAATACCATTCCGGGAAAAACCAACGTTGCCAGGCCTGTAATAATTGCCAGTGAAAGATAATCCTGATTAAGCAGTGCATTGAAGCTGTCTGATAGTGCGATTTGATGTTGAATACCGCTGGCTTTAAAAGACAAAAAATTAAACGGCAATGACAGGAGCAAAAAGATCAGCGCACTCAATGCCAGTGCCAGCACGTTATCTGTTTGGTTTCGCCGATAAGTGAGTAATGTGTGGCCGCATTGTGGGCATACCGCTCGCTGCCGATGTGCAAGGGCGGGTAATCGCACATGGGTGAGGCATTGCTCACATTGAATTTGTTGGCAGTTGTGGTTTTGCATAGTCTCAAACAAAAGTTTCGCCGCCTTTCAATGTACACAAACCGGCAATCTGCATCAACATGTTGCTGAACTATCAGAAAAAAAGCGGCACAAGAGCCGCTTTTTGTAAACAAAACGCCAATTAATAATTGGCGTTGCCCGGTGTACGGGGAAAGGGAATGACGTCCCGAACATTTTGCATGCCGGTGACATAAGCGACTAATCTTTCGAAGCCGAGGCCAAACCCTGAGTGGGGCACAGTGCCATATCGACGCAAGTCGCGATACCAAGCGTAATCTTCTTTATCGAGGCCCATTTCTTCAAGACGTGCATCGAATACATCCAGGCGTTCTTCCCGTTGGGAACCGCCAATGATTTCGCCAATGCCCGGTGCAAGAATATCCATGGCTGCCACAGTTTTGCCATCGTCATTTATGCGCATGTAAAACGCTTTAATGTCTTTCGGGTAATTTTGCATAATAATTGGCGCGCCTACATGCTCTTCCGCTAAGTAGCGTTCGTGCTCGGAGGACAAATCAACACCCCATTCAACGGGGAATTCGAATTTTTTGCCACTGGCCTTGAGAATATCGATAGCATCAGTGTAGTCCATGCGAACGAAGTCAGAGCTAATTAACTTTTCCAGCCGCGAGATGGCGTCTTTACTGATCCGCTCGGCGAAAAATGCCATATCATCAGCCCGCTCTTCCAACACAGCCTTACATACATATTTCAGCATGTCTTCAGCTAATTGGGCAACATCGCTTAAGTCTGCAAAGGCGACCTCAGGCTCAATCATCCAGAATTCAGCAAGGTGTCGGGATGTGTTGCTATTTTCCGCGCGAAAGGTTGGCCCAAAAGTGTAAACCTTAGACATGGCAGCACAATAGGTTTCGACGTTCAATTGGCCGGATACCGTTAGATAAGTTTCTTTGCCGAAAAAATCTTCGCTGTAGTCGACGTCGCCTTTATCGGTTCGTGGCAAGTTCATCATGTCCAGAGTAGATACCCGGAACATTTCTCCTGCACCTTCGGTGTCACTGGCTGTTAAAATTGGTGTGCTTATCCAAAAGTAGCCGCGCTCATGGAAGAACCTGTGTATGGCCTGTGAAAGGCAGTTGCGAATACGTGTAACCGCGCCGATAACGTTGGTGCGTGGGCGCAGGTGGGCGTATTCTCGCAAGTATTCAATAGAGTGGCGCTTTGCGGCCATCGGGTAAGTATCTGGATTCTCAACCCAGCCCACAATCTCTATACTTTTGGCTTCAAGTTCAACACTTTGGCCTTGCCCTTGAGACGCTTTTACTTCGCCCTGAACTGACAATGAGCAACCGGCTGTTAAACGCTGAATATCGGCATAATTTGACAGAGAATTTAACGCGATTACTTGTATGGGATTAAAGCAACTGCCATCGTGCAGCGCAATAAAAGAAAGTCCGGCTTTTGAGTCGCGGCGAGTACGCACCCAACCTTTTACCGTCACCGTTTCGCCAACTGCGTACTTACCTTCAAGTACGTCGAAAACGGGTGCATGCGTCATTTGAATGTCTCCATCTTACCTGTTTTAAATTGTGATTTGTTGCCGGCTTAATTTGAATCTCTGCCGAAAATCGTTAATAAACACGGAATGTTTGCCGATATTGATACTACGCCGCGGTGTCTTTACAGATAGCTACACGATGTAGGCAACTGTAGAAAACAACTCGCAGGTGAAAAAATCGGAATATGTTTATCCGTTTTGTCTGTTCGATCGTATAAACGAAAGGGCTAGTATACTCATTCACAAACGGGATACCAGCATACTTTGACCATGGAGAGTACTAAGCGCATGAATCCTGTGCAACAAGACCGACGTCAAAAACCTCGCAGGAAAGACGGATTCTACCGTTTTGTACAGTCAGTGAACTTTGTTAGCTGGCTCGTACTAATGGGAGCCCTGGTGGTATTTCACTTCGCCAGGCCAGAAATGATCACCGGTTTGCAATCATACTGGGGTGTACAAGGTCGCGAAACCTGGTCACAACAACACGTCGAGGCCCTTATCACACTATTGCAGCTTTGCCTGGGTTTAGCGTTAGTTACAATGCTAATGCGATGGAAGAGAAATCGCCGGCGCGGTGACAGCTACGGCGTCAATTTATTTATACTGGCCAGTATTTCATTAGTCAGTTTATTTACCCTTAACATCAGTGTTGTATAAAACAGGTGTGCAATACTGTTTTATGGCAGGCTTTTACTCGCACCTGTTAGTTGTTTAAGCGAAGGCTGATTGCACCAAAAATACAGTATAAGCCACATATGCACAGACAAAAGCGCCACCTTCAAGGCGGTTTAACCGGCCCTGGCGCTTGATACCGATGCAAAAAACAAACAGCGCCACGGAAAAGCACAACATAATAAGCACATCGCGGTATAGGAAACTATGTTCCACTTCCATGGGTTGAATTGTGCCTGCGATACCGACAACGGCTAAGGTGTTGAACATATTTGAACCGATAACATTACCCAGCGCCATGTCGTGCTCACCTTTCTTTACTGCCATCAACGATGACGCAAGCTCGGGCAAAGAGGTACCGATCGCAATGATGGTAAGACCAATAATAGTGTCAGATACGCCGAATTGAGTCGCTATTTCTACAGCGCCCCACACCAGTATACGAGAACTGGCGATCAGTAGAACGAGTCCGGCCAGCAGCCAGATAATACTGGTTTTAACTGTATTTTCTTCGCTGTTGATTTGTTCGTCGAACTCAGCTGCGAGGTTATCATCATCGCCCTTCATGCCAGTCCAAATACTCCAACCCATCAGCAGAATAAACAACCCCAGCAGAGAGAATGCGTCGTCTTTGGAAACATTGAAATCGAGAAGCTGCCAGGATGCAAAAAACGTTAGCCCCAGAAGTATGGGAAGTTCTCGTTTAATGATCTCTGACTTAACAGCAATGGGGCTTACGAGTGCAGTAAGACCTAAAATGAGCGCAATATTGGCAATATTTGACCCATATGCGTTCCCCAAAGCGATACCAGAGTTGCCTTGTAATGCAGCAAACACGGATACGATTATTTCTGGCGCTGAGGTACCAAAACCAATGATCAACATGCCAATGAGTAGCGGCGACATACCAATTCGCCGTGCAATTCCTGCTGCACCATCGACGAACTTCCCCGCACTCCACAACAGAACAGGTAAACCAGCGAGAATGGCAATGGAGGCAAGAAGCATATGTATTCCTTAAAACGAGAGAATCTGAGACGCGGCTAAACTAACACAAAAAGTCATGGTAACGATAAAAAAATAGCTTACTGAAAACTCTGGTATAACACATTAAATACCCTACACTTCGCACCACAAAATGTTTGGCTAAATCAAGCCAATTTGCGGCAAATATTAGTGCCTATACCCTTAAAGAGAACAGAAGCAATATATGCATAAAACCCTGATCATTGTTGATGATATCAACGACGTGTCCGTTTCGGAACTTACCGTGTTATCATTTCAGGCGTACCTGGACGATTTTCCACAAAAAAACGAGCCGAAAACCCGGGTGATAAACCTCTGCGACACGACCCGCTATCTTAGCCAGGGGTATTATTGTTCTCTGCTTGCACAAGCCAGACAACACCGGGTTTTACCATCGGTAAAAACCATCAACGATTTGCGCATTGTCGGTGAAGATGTGGCTCGTTTGCCTTTACCTAAGAAGTTTACGTGGTCTGGTACAGACAATACAACCTCGTTTTTTGTATTTTTCGGTAAAACAGCAGATACGCGATTCAGCTTGCTGGCAAGTGAAGCATTTACGGTTTTTCCTTGCCCGATTTTAGAAGTGACAATTCACGTCGCAGCGGACAATATTGGCTTTATGACTGTGCAGGCAAAAGGGTTAGCGGATTTGCCTGACGGATTAAAACCGGTATGCATTGATTTTCTGCAACAGTTTACTCAGTCACAATGGCGCAACGATCGCAGTGGTAAAAAAATGCGTTGGGATATGGCTATTTTAGTAAACCCACAGGAGCCAACGCCGCCGTCGGACGACAAAGCCATTCGCAAGTTTGTCAAGGCTGCAGAGAAAGTAGGTTTTAACGCAGACGTGGTTACCAGTTTAACACCGGAAGCCGTGGGGCATTATGATGCACTATTTATTCGTGAAACTACTGCTATTGACCACCATACATATCGCCTTGCCCGCGCCGCGGAGCGGGAAGGCCTGATTGTTATTGACGATACTCAGTCTATTTTGCGCTGCTGTAACAAGGTGTATCTGCAAGATGCTTTCACCTATCAGCAAGTACCTGCGCCGCAGAGTGAAATGGTATCTGACAGCTCATCGTCCACCTGCGAGCGGTTGATTAGTAAGCTTGGGTTGCCCTTAGTACTGAAGTTGCCGGAAAGTTCTTTCTCCCGTGGTGTTTACAAAGCCGAAACTGCGCAAGCACTGGAAGAAAGGCTCAAAGATATGTTGTCCCAATCGGCGCTGGTGTTGGTGCAGGAATATGTTTTTACAGAGTTCGACTGGCGCATTGGTGTTCTGAGTGGAAAGCCTATTTATGCTTGTCAGTATTTTATGGCGCGCAATCATTGGCAAATATATCATCACAATGGCGACAGGTTCAGCTCAGGCGGTTTTAAAACCATGCCAACCTTCGAAGTACCCCAGCCGGTTCTGCAGGCTGCCATTAAAGCCGCTAAAGTGGTGGGGGATGGCCTTTACGGTGTCGATATTAAGCAAGCCGGGAACAAGGTTTATGTGATTGAAGTAAACGATAACCCTAGTATTGATGACGGTGTTGAAGATAAATATTTAGGCAAAGGTTTGTATGAACTCATCATGCAGGAATTTGCCGATAGGTTGGAGCGCCGGGGTCGATGAATAAGCCTGTAGCACCTTCAGTCGAAGCAAAGAGCATGGTGGTGCGAACTGCGTTGCTGTCTGATTTAGATGCGGTGTGGGATATAGAACAAACCTGTTTCTCTCTGGATCGCCTGAGTCGACGCCGGTTACGCTTTTATCTTAGTGCCGCACACGCTGAATGTGTGGTCGCCGAAGAGGGCGGTATAGTACTTGGCTATGCCTTGTTACTTTTGCGTCGGGGCACACTGCTTACGCGTCTTTATTCCATCGCGGTGTTACCTGATGCCCGAGGCAAAGGCGTGGCGCCATTGCTTATTGAAAAGTTAGAAAGCAGGGCGTTGTTGCGGGGAAAGCGCTTCATGCGCCTGGAAGTGTCGGAAGGCAACAAAGGCGCAATCAAACTTTATGAGAAGCTAGGCTTTAATCGGTTTGGTGTCTACACCGATTACTATGAAGATAAGTCTGACGCGATTCGTATGCAAAAAGTTTTGAATCACCGCACAGTAACAACGCAAACAGACGCCTACCCGTGGTATCAACAAACCACCGAGTTTACCTGCGGACCTGCGTCACTGATGATGGCCATGTCTCAATTAGATGCAGCCTATATACCTTCCCAGGAAAAGGAGCTGTCGTTGTGGCGTCAGGCTACAACTATCTTCATGACGTCCGGTCACGGTGGCTGTCACCCTATTGGGTT
The DNA here is from genome assembly GCF_056158205.1 of Alteromonas sp. AWQ4_252. Taxonomy (NCBI): domain Bacteria; kingdom Pseudomonadati; phylum Pseudomonadota; class Gammaproteobacteria; order Alteromonadales; family Alteromonadaceae; genus Alteromonas; species Alteromonas sp. AWQ4_252. The sequence continues at coordinate 2,457,386 of NZ_JBSWSV010000001.1, forward strand.
AGCGCTGGCCGCGCAGCACGTTGGATTTAACAGCGAAGTATGGTTGAACAATACCTTACCCTTATTTACCGACGGCGTGCGCACAGCGCATAAAAAGGCGATTGTTGAAGTGGTGGAAAACAGCTTTTTATCAGACGCACAAAGCCAGGGCGTTGATGTTCGTTTTTTTGAATGGAAGATGGAAGATCTGGAGCAGGTGTTAAAAGAAGGCGCTGGCGTATTGTGTTTAATTAGTACCTACGCTTTTGATAAGAAGAAAGCGCCTCACTGGGTGACGGTGACAGCCTTCGATGAACGATGCTTATATTTTCACGACCCTTATCCGGATAAAATAGATGAGCAGGCTGTGGAGTTCCAACACATTCCAGTGAGCAGAGAAGATTTCACGCGGTTAGCGAGTTACGGTAAACGCAAGTTAAGAGCTATTGTTATTGTTCGCCGTCAGCAATTGTAATTAAAAAGCGGTGTGACCTAGTCACACCGCTTTGGGTTTGCAAAATACATGAGTTTTGTGATTACGACTTCAATTCGCCAGACGCTGATTCAATATGTGCGCGTACAAACCACTGGAATTGTTCTAAATCTGCCAATTGGCCTGTGATCATATCTTCAGACACAGGGTCGAGATCTTCCAATTTTTCAATCGCACTGCGATGGTCTGCGTTTACGCCGTTATACACTGCATCGAGGGATACAAGGTGGTCACTTACCAGCGCTTTACCAATCTTGTAATCTTCCCAACTGCGACCTTCAACAATGGCTTTTGGTGTCCCCTTTGGTGTGCCACCTAAGGTAGCAATCCTTTCGGCAATGTCATCTGTCATATCACGGACTGCGTTAACTTGGGGGTCAAGCATTTCGTGCACACCGATAAAGTTAGGACCAACCACATTCCAGTGAATGTGTTTCAGGGTTAGTTGTAAATCTAGTAATGCAACCAGGCGTTGCTCCAACACCTCGACGGTAGACTTTGCTGCTTCATTAGTTAAACCTGGTGCAGTAAATTCAGCCATTTTCTGGTTACTCATAAATCCTCCTGTTTGGGTGAATTCGAAACATCGCCAGTATTGGCAATGATGCTTGTAAGTAACAGAGCAATGGTTGTGCCGGAAGAGGGGAAAGGCGTCATTCTTTATTAAATTCAACTTGTTATGAATTTAATGTCCATGTTTGGAAGAGATGTTCTTCGCAGGAGAAAGAGAAAATAATGCTGAACAATGTAATTTCTTCAGGGGGCCAGGCTGCGCGGTAGGTTGCGCAGCCAACTTGACATTCATGACATTAATTTTTTGTTAAATGCGCGCAGTGCAGTCACTAAATTCGCAAGGTCGCGAGCGCTGCCTTCGAATAAAGAAGGTTTGGTAAGCGCAGTACCTTTGCGTGCTGATGTAAACGTACTTCTGAAATCAAAGGCCGAGGTCTTTTCTACCAGTCGCTGCCATTCATTTTCCATAGAAGCCGGAATAACATGACGTTTTGCCAGGATTTTGTCTCTTATTTGCAACACCTGACCAATTAATAACGTATTTTCATTCATCATAACGATTACCTGCTTTTTCACTCTACCTATTGTGAAAGCCTTGTTATTCAGTACATTTGACACATCTTTACTGCTCAAACGCATAACAAACCTTCGAATTCACAAGGTATTCTGCAACATGAGTGCCAAAACAAATGTGTTATATAAAATGGGGGGCTATGTGGAGGTGTTAGCCAAATTTAATTCGCTGCCGGCGATGCTTATGCCAACAATAGCAATGCTTTCCCATCCAAAACGGTGCCCAGACAAGTACATTTAGCAATATCGCAAACAGAATACTAAAAACAACAGGTTCTGGTGACAAAGGCACGGAAGGTGAAAAGTTATCCAGCACCCGGAAAAGGGTGTTTTTTCTCGAAGGTGAAAACATATACCAGGCCTGCTGGTAATATGCTCCGTGGGTTAGTGTTTCCAAGCCTGTTTCTACTTCACGCAAACGGGCTATAGCGGAAGCTTTGTTTCTGGCATCCTCCCTGACGACAGGGTTGCTATTTTGAGCCAGACTCTCCAGTAGTGCGTCTACGGTGTTGTAATTATAGTCTCTGGCGAGTTGTTCGATCGCTGTTACTTGTTCGAGTTGTGCATCGTAAAAGCCACTGAGGTACTGGCGGTAGTGATCAGCGAGAATAGGCACTTGTAACGTAGTCAAAAGCAAAATGGCGAATAATAATTTGTCTGTTACCCGTGCCAGTAAATGCATGGTTGACCTCAAATCAAAGTGTCGCCAGAACCTCGTAAATACCTCTGGTAAGCTGACGCAGTTGTGTAGATGAAATAATATACGGTGGCATGATGTAAACCAGTTTACCGAAAGGGCGAACCCAAATCCCTTTTTTTACAAACTGTTGCTGGATCTTGCCAACATCTACAGGATAACGGGTTTCCACAACGCCAATTGCACCTAGCACTCTCACGTCAGCCACCACCGGCAGTTCGCGGCAAGGGGCTAATTCGATTTGCAGTTGTGCTTCAATAGCACTTACCTGTTGCTGCCACTGGCCCTCCTGAATAAGTGACAAGCTGGCGCTTGCAACCGCACAGGCCAGCGGGTTACCCATATATGTTGGGCCATGCATAAATACACCAGGTTCTCCCTGACAAACACCTAAAGACACGTCTTCAGAACAAAGTGTTGCAGCCAGGGTCATGTAACCGCCCGTTAACGCTTTGCCCACGCATAGTATATCCGGACTGATAGCAGCATGATCACAAGCAAAAAGTTTCCCCGTGCGACCAAACCCTGTGGCAATTTCATCGCATATCAGCAAAACATCATAGGCATCACACAATTGTCGGCAGCGTTTTAGATATTCGGGATGATACATTCTCATGCCACCGGCGCCCTGAACTATAGGCTCAATGATAAGGGCGGCCAACTCGTGATGGTGTCGTTCAAACAATTCCTGGAGCGGCAGAATATCGTCCTCGCTAAATGTTTGCCCAAATCGTGTTTGTGGGGCTGGAGCGAAAACTTGTTTGTTTAAAACGTTTGAAAATAGGGTGTGCATACCATTTACCGGGTCACACACAGACATAGCTGCGAAGGTATCGCCGTGATAACCATTACGCGGCGTGAGTACCCGGTGCTTTTCTGGTCTCCCCTGGCACGCCCAGTATTGCAGTGCCATTTTAAGTGCAACTTCCACAGACACGGAACCGGAATCAGCCAAAAATACGCGGTTCATGCCCGACGGGGCCATATCGAGCAATTGCTTGCACACCTGAATTGCAGGTTCATGAGTGAGTCCACCAAACATGACATGGGAAAACGCATCAATTTGCCGTTTGGCAGCATCATTGAGAACGGGATGATTGTACCCATGAATAGCTGCCCACCAACTCGACATACCGTCTATGAGCGTTTCACCTGACGCCAGGTATAGTTCTGCGCCATCGGCACCATTTACTTCGAAACAAGGCAGAGGGGATATAGATGAAGTGTAAGGATGCCAAATATGCTGGCGATCGAAATCAATATTGTTCAAAATTCAACCATTAGTAAACTTTTGATATTGGTCAGAGTTGACAACTCTGATGTTCCGCATAGACTAAGCCAGCTCAGAACAATAGTAAAGGACACGGCATGACAACAGCGGCCAATGCACCACAACACCAGGCAGATATTAGACACGACTGGACTTCGCAGGAGGTTCAGGCTTTATTTGCCATGCCGTTTAATGATTTGCTCTTTAAAGCGCAAACTGTTCACCGGCAGTACTTTGACCCAAACGAGGTTCAGGTGAGTACGCTATTGTCGATTAAAACCGGCGCGTGCCCTGAAGATTGCAAATATTGTCCACAATCTGCCAGGTACGATACAGGGTTAGAAAAAGAACGGCTGTTGGAAATTGAAAAAGTCATCCAGCGCGCACGGGAAGCTAAAGCGGCAGGTTCTACCCGCTTTTGTATGGGAGCAGCATGGCGAAATCCCCGGGACAGAGATATGCCTTACGTCACTCAGATGGTGTCTGAAGTCAAAAAGCTGGGCCTGGAAACCTGTATGACACTGGGCATGCTGACTCGGGATCAAGCTATTGCGCTTAAACAAGCTGGTCTTGATTACTACAACCACAATTTAGATACATCGCCGGAGTTTTACGGCGACATCATTACCACTCGTACTTACAGTGATCGCCTTGATACCCTGCAAAATGTCCGTGATGCAGGTATGAATGTATGCTCAGGAGGTATTGTGGGAATGGGCGAATCGGCTTCAGATCGCGCTGGCTTATTAGTACAGTTGGCAAATCTTCCAGAACATCCTCAAAGCGTACCCATTAACATGTTGGTAAAAGTGGAAGGCACTCCGCTGGACAACGTGGAAGATTTGGAACCTTTTGAGTTTATTCGCACTATTGCTGTGGCTCGCATTATGATGCCGGCATCACATGTACGCCTGTCTGCAGGCCGGGAAAATATGAATGAGCAAATGCAAGCGTTGTGTTTTATGGCCGGGGCCAACTCGATATTTTATGGCTGCAAGTTGTTGACAACATCTAATCCGGACACTCATGAAGATGTGTTGTTGTTTAAGAAGCTGGGCATTAATACAGAGCGAACCAGAGCGTTTTCCGACGAAGCCCACGCTCAGGCTCTGCAGGACGAAATTGCCACGCAAAAAACTGCTGAAACTTTATTTTACGATGCAACTGCGGGAAAAAAATCTGAGTTGTCGGGGGCCTGATGGCGTTTGATTTTATTCGCACAGGCTTGGTGGAAAAACAACAAACCGGCTATTTGCGGGAACGGGTTTGTGTTGAGTACGAAAAAGACGCCATTATTTGTGTAAACGGCGAGCACTATCTGAATTTTGCCAGCAACGACTATCTGGGCATGCGCCAGCATCAGGGCGTGCTTCAAAGCTGGGTGGAGGGGCTCGCTCAGTTTGGTGGCGGTAGTGGCGCCTCTCCCCTGATAACAGGTTATACTCAGGCTCATTACGCGCTGGAAGGTTACCTTGAGGAACACTTACAGCGGGAAGCGGTCTTATTGTTCAATTCGGGGTTTGCTGCAAATCAGGCAATTTGTCAGGCATTACTCAACACCGATGTACAGGTGTTTGTCGACAGATACATGCACGCTTCTTTTTTGGATGGCGTCATGTCTGGTAAAGCTAAATTTAAGCGATTCAAACACAACGATACCGAACAACTTGCCGGTTTACTTGCTGGTAATAGTGGCGATCGCTTAGTTGCCACAGAAGGCATTTTTAGCATGGATGGCGACGCTGCCCCTGCCCAAGAGATAGCGTCAATGTGCAAACATCGAGACGCTTGGTTAATGCTCGATGACGCTCACGGTTTTGGTGTATTGGGCGAGAATGGGTTTGGCACAGTTGAGCAAGAACAACTCTCGCAAGAAGACGTCCCCATTTTAATGGGTACATTTGGCAAAGCAGTTGGTACCGCAGGGGCGTTTGTCGCAGGAAGTCAGTCTTTCATTGAGTACTTGATAAACTATTCCAGGCATTACATTTATTCAACTGCAATACCTGCAGCTCAGGCCGTCGCTACACTGAATTCTCTGACCGCAATTGGGGTGGGCGAGGAGCGGGCAAAGTTAAAGAGTAATATTGTTTTTTTTCAAGAACAGGTAAAACAATACGGCTTTGAACTTCTGCCTTCTGACAGCGCTATTCAGCCTCTGATTATTGGCGACCCGAATAGAGCAATGGCATTTTCCGATCAATTGCGAAAGCGAGGCATTTGGGTGCCAGCTATTCGCTATCCTACTGTTCCAAAGGGAGCAGACAGATTGCGTATAACCCTGAGTGCGCAGCATGAAGAAAAAGATATCAGTGTGCTGGTGGATGCGCTGCAGTTAGCAAGGGATGCCGTATGAAGTCAGACACATCAATGGTTTCCTGCCAACAAGACACCGTGCGCAAAAAAGCCATTGCTGAGCGGTTTAGCAAAGCGAGTGGATGTTACGATGACAATGCCCATATTCAAGCAGCCATCGCTCGTGACGTGCGTGAGCGCATGGAGGCGGGGACAAGTGCTGCACTTCTGGATATTGGGTGTGCTACGGGCACGCAAACTGTTGAACTGAAGTCTTTCGCCAGGGCAATAACTGCAGTGGATATATCACCAAAAATGATTTCACACGCACAGTCTCTTTATTCTGACATTCAATTTATTGAAGGTCAGGCAGAGGCATTACCCTTGCCCAATGGCGCATTTTCCCACGTCTATTCGTCAATGGCATTGCAATGGGTGTCTTCACCTGTACAGGCGATGGTTGAAATTCGACGGGTGTTAAAAAAAGGCGGCGTTGCTCACCTGGCAATCATGGTTGCAGGTTCCTTTCAGGAACTGATAAGTGCCAGAGCGGCTGCAGACCTGCCAGCTACAGTGAACACGCTGGCCAGTGCGTTGGCATGGCAAAATGCTGCTATCAGCAGTGATCTTAAAATACTGGAATCATCGATTAAGCCTTACACCGAAAAATTTGCTGGCGTGAGACAGTTGTTGCGCTCAATAACGGGCGTGGGAGCCGGATTATCGCTGGCCAAAGCGAAGGTGAAACCACTTAGTCGCGGTCGACTTGAAGCCTTAGAGAAAGCCTATGAGCAGGATGAATTCAAATTATACCCACTCACTTATCAGGTTTTGCATTTAACGCTGGAAAAATAAAATGGCCACATTTTTTGTCACAGGTACAGACACGGAAGTGGGCAAGACCTACGTCTCTGCATTACTATTACGAGCTGCTTCATCAATAGGCCTTAGCGCCGTAGGTTATAAACCCGTCTCCGCTGGGTGTGAGTTTGTCAATGGTGAGTGGAGCAATGAAGACGCCCGGGCACTGCGTGAAGCATCATCAATACAGGCTTCACTTCGTGAAATTAACCCTATTGCGTTAACACCGCCTATAGCGCCGCACATTGCGGCAAAACACGCCGGAGTAGAGATCACTCAACAAAGCATTGTCGAGGGGTTCCAGCACCTCGCAGGTATGCAACCCGATTTTATGTTAATGGAAGGGGCCGGCGGTTGGCGTTTACCCTTATCATCCTCATTGTGGATGCCCGAGGTTGTCAGCTCGTTGAATTTGGACGTTATTGTGGTCGTTGGCATGCGGTTAGGGTGTTTGAATCATGCCATGTTAACCGTTGATGCGATTAAACGAGATGGCCTGACTGTTAAAGGGTGGGTCGCCAATCAGTTAAGCGCAGATATGCCTGTTTATCAGGAAAACCTCGACACGTTGAAAGAGGCGATAGACGCCCCTTTAATAGCAGAAGTGCCTTTCGACTCATCAGGTGAGGCGTTAACGCGCGTCATTCAGGGAATGGATATACTGACTTAAATCATCGCCATCTGAAATTAACTGTTTCTCTTTTGCCAGGAAAATGAAACCGCCTGGATTTCCTTTAAAAGTCAGTGCGTTGTTATTCAGCGACAAGGCTGTACCCTCGCGAATAGCGAGCACAGGGGTATTGGGGTTTAACGCGGTAAATTCCTGTAAGCGCTGATCCCTCGTTTCGCCATTAAAGCCCGGCGGATGATAATCTGAATAGTGTGGGTTGAGTTGGCAAGGCAGAACATTGAGGGCATCAAAGGAGGGCGGCTCGATGATCGGCATGTCATTAGTGGTTCTTATGGTAGCCCCGCAAATGTTTGACCCTGCACTCCAGCCCACATAAGGTGTGCCGCCGTCGATGGCAAGTTTGATCAATGGGATGAGCGAGTACTTATAGAGGCAATGCAACAAGTTGAAGGTATTGCCTCCCCCCACCATAATTGCAGTATCTTGCGAGATGGCCTGAGAAATGGCTTCAGCCGGGTTTACTTCTTTGTGCAGCCCTCTAATGTTCAACTGAGGCAGGGCTTGCTGCACCTTGTCTGTGTATTCGTCCCAGGATACGGTAACCCCAGCGTAAGGAATAAACAGAATGTCGCGAACGGACCCCAAGTGTGCCAGAATAAGCGGTTTAGCGTGAAGTAAGTAATCTTCTTCCCCAACGCGGGAGCTACTTAACATAAGTACGCGAGCAGGCATGTGATCTCCATAGGTCTTAGCATTATTTTTTCATCATACTTGAAGCCAGCGGCTGTGTTTAGTCCAGGTGATGTATTGTTTAGAAGTAAGGTTTTAAATGAGTAAAAAACCATCGGTGTTATTTGTGTGTTTGGGGAATATCTGCCGTTCCCCCACTGCAGAAGCGGTGTTCCGTCATAAAGCGAAGGAAGCTGGGTTGGCAGTGGAAATTGAATCAGCGGGCACCCACGGTTATCACATAGGTAAAGAGCCAGACAAGCGTTCTCAGGCCTGTGGTGTCCACCGGGGGTATTCATTTGAAGGCATTAGCTGTAGAAGGGTAGAAGAGGGCGATTTCGAGCACTTCGACTTCATACTCGCCATGGACGAAAGTAATGTCGAGAACCTCAATAAAGTATGTCCGGACGAATTTAAACACAAAATTCAGTATTTTTTAGCGTACACGTCAGGGCCAGAAAACGAAGTGCCGGATCCTTATTACGGGGGTAAGCGCGGGTTTGAACTGGTATTGGATCTTATCGAGCAGGCATCGGACGGGCTTATTCAGCATCTACAGAGCCGTTGATTGGCCCCCAAAAGCGCATTTTTACCACCGTATCGGTTTGTCACAGCTCCCAACGAGGCATGGTAAATAATTGCTTTTTTTCTTGCTTCATGCGCTACGGGTCAATTGGAATTATGGTAGTATACGGGCCCTAAAAAACGGCCACCGCGAATTAAAGAATACGAGGAGTAAGCGTGAGTAACTGGCAACCCGATAGCTGGAGAAAAAAGCCAATTCTGCAGCAACCTGAATACGATGATCAGGAACAAGTAGCACAAGTTGAGCAAAAGTTGAGCTCGTATCCGCCGCTGGTTTTTGCAGCTGAAGCCCGCGAGCTGCGTCGCCAGTTGGGCGAAGTTGCTCAGGGAAAAGGTTTTTTACTGCAAGGTGGTGATTGCGCTGAGTCGTTTGATGAATTCAACGCGCCAAAAATCCGGGACACGTTTAAAGTATTGTTGCAAATGGCAATAGTGATGACTTTTGCCGGTCGTTGCCCTGTTACCAAGGTTGCGCGTATGGCAGGGCAATATGCCAAACCCCGTTCTTCTGATGTGGAAACAATCAATGGTGTAACGCTGCCAAGCTACCGTGGTGACATCATTAATAGTTTTGAATTTACTGAGGCTGCACGTCGTCCTGACCCCCAGCGTTTGTTAGACGCTTATCACCGCAGCGCGTCCACACTGAACTTGTTACGGGCGTTTGCACAGGGTGGTTTGGCCGATCTTAGTGAAGTAAACCGCTGGAACATGGCGTTTGTGGAAAACAGTCCACTTAAAGAGCGTTATCAGGATATGGCCGGTCGTATTCAAGATGCTATTGAGTTTATGAAGGTCATTGGATTGAATGCCTTAAATACACCTGCGCTGCATGAAACTACGCTGTTTACGTCTCACGAAGCTCTGCTATTGAACTACGAACAGGCTCTAACCCGTATTGATACCCTTACTGGTAAGCCTTATAACTGCTCTGCTCACATGGTGTGGATTGGTGAAAGAACTCGTCAACTCGACCACGCACATGTTGAATTCTTCCGTGGGATCCACAACCCAATTGGTGTGAAAGTTGGCCCCACCATGGACGAAGACGAGCTAATACGGTTGATCGACTTGTTAAATCCGAATGACGACCCTGGACGTCTTACTCTTATCACACGCATGGGAGCCGATAAGCTTGAGCAAAACCTGCCCCGCTTATTGCGCAGAGTTAAAGCAGAAGGTCGCAATGTTGTGTGGAGTTCAGATCCGATGCACGGTAATACCTTCTCGGCTTCAAGCGGATATAAAACCCGAAATTTCGATGCTATTCTGAGCGAAATTCGTCAGTTTTTCGCGGCCCATGAAGCGGAGGGAACCCACGCTGGTGGTGTTCACCTTGAAATGACGGGGCAACACGTTACTGAGTGCACTGGTGGTGCTTATCAGATTTCTGATGAAGATTTGAAACAAGCCTATAAAACTCAGTGTGACCCTCGTCTCAATGCCGATCAGGTACTTGAAATGGCATTCTTAGTAGCAGACCGCCTGCGAAACGGTCACTAGATGTCACAAAAGCACTGTCGGATGTAAATCACCTGACAGTGCTTTCTCCCTTTCTTTCTCGCTTAGAACACCAACAAAAATGGTGCTTCTGCGCAACGCTCGCCACCTTGGTTCATGACTTAATAATTGCTCGATAAATGCGTTTGGGTCTTTGATCTCAAGCAGACTGTGCCACAACAAATAACTGCCATAACGAATGAGTTTTTGTTCATAGCGAGTTTCTAACACGTCTTTTGCCTGGCTGATAAAGTTCGGATCCGAGACCACCTTTTCAGCAATTGCCCGGTGTATCGCCAGAATTCTGTTATCAATATAGTCATTTTTTTGTTTCTTGGTTTTTGAATACATGGAATAAGAAAGCCTGGTAAACGGTTAAGTGATATGTATAATTATACAGTGGTTTGAGTTATTCACCAACAAATAAGGAATGAACATGGAAGCAAGTGGAGAGTTTTCAGTTGCCCTGGAGCCTGTAGAAAGTAGCATCAAAGCCCAGAGTGGGCTTAAGCCAGCAAGAATGACAATCAATAAAACCTTTACCGGGCAGTTGGCCGGTGAAAGTCACGGCGAAATGTTGTCAATAATGACAGCAACGCCTGGGTCAGCAGGATATGTTGCCATGGAAATTGTAACGGGCTCTTTGGCAGAAAAAAGCGGTACTTTTGCTCTGCAACACTTCGGCCTTATGGATAAAGGGCAAGACAGTTTAACGCTAAAAGTTATTCCTGATTCAGGCACAGGTGAACTATCAGGCTTGCGGGGCGACATGACTATAAACATTAAAGACGGCGTGCATTACTATCAGTTTGAATACCAATTGGAAGGCTGAGTCAGTCCATCAGCCTTGTATTCAGTCGTCTTCTAAAAGTGGTTCGGCTAAGGCTTCCAGTCCGTTTAGCTTAATTTCATAGAGCAACGCCAGTTGCTCGCCAAGTTTGCCGTTAGGGAAGCCTTGCTTGTGAAACCATACCAAATAAGGTTCGGGTAAATAAAATAGTTTTCTTCCCGCATATTTTCCAAACGGCATCACTGTATTCACTGCTGCTTTTAATATCGAATTGTCCAAGCTTACTCCTTGAGTTCTGCCTGTTGAAGCGTCCACAAACGGGCATACTCACCATTTTCAGCCAGTAAGCTATTATGTGTACCCACTTCCGCGATATGACCATCTTTCAATACAATAATGTGGTTAGCATCTGTGATGGTTGATAAACGATGGGCAATAACAAGGCTGCTGTGCCCGGAAGCGAGAGCAGACAAACTTTGCAAAATAGCTTGTTCAGAGCCGCTGTCCAGGGATGATGTCGCTTCATCAAAGATCATGATTGGCGGGTTTTTTAACAGTGCTCTGGCAATAGCAACCCGCTGTTTCTCTCCGCCGGACAGTTTCAGGCCTCTTTCTCCGACACGGGTTTCCAATTTCTCGGGAAGTCGGGCGACAAAATCCTTGAGGTGAGCCGTTTCAATGGCTTGATTGATTTCTGCTTCTGAAGCGTCCGGTTTTCCGTAGCGGATGTTTTCCAATAAAGTATCGTTAAACAATACCGTGTCCTGAGGCACCAGCCCGAGGTGCTTGCGCAAAGATGACTGGCTAACGTCTCGTATATCCTGATCATCAATAAGAATTCGACCGCCGGTAACATCATAAAAGCGAAATAGCAGGCGGGTTATGGTTGATTTTCCTGCCCCACTTGGCCCTACAATCGCCAGCTTTTTACCAGGCGCCAGGGTGAAGCTAACGTCCTTAAGTACTGGTCTGTCGGAACGATAAGCAAAACTCACTTGCTCAAACCGAACTTCCCCACGTGTTACCTGCAACTCTTGTTGGCTGTCCTTGTCTTCGATAGCCGATTTTCGCTCCAACAGTAAAAACAGATTATCGATATTTGCCAATGACCCCCGAATTTCCCGGTAAACAAACCCTAAAAAATTGAGAGGCATAAATATTTGCATGGTAAAGGCATTAATAAGTACAAAATCGCCAATAGTCATAGTGCCGCGAGCTACACCGTGTGCTGCCATTGCCATCATTGCCGTCATTGCGCAGGCAATGATTAAGGCTTGGCCACCGTTCAAGGCAAAAAGTGATAGCCTATTTTTGCGTCTGGCTTGTTCCCATCCGGCAAGGTTTTCATCGTACCGTCTTGCTTCGTATTCTTCATTATTGAAATACTTAACAGTTTCAAAGTTGAGCAGGCTGTCTATTGCGCGTGTGTGTGTGGTGGAGTCAGCCTGATTCATAGCCTGAACATAGCGTGTGCGCCAATGAGTGGCTTTCATTGAGTATAAGATGTATAAAACGACAGATGTCAAAATGATCGCCGCGAAAGACAAGCCGTACTGCACGAGAAGTAACCCAACCACAACGACAATTTCAAGCAGTGTGGGACCAATGTTAAAAACCAGAAACCGCATGAGAAAGCTGATCCCCGACGTGCCCCTTTCTATGTCGCGGGAGAGTCCACCCGTTTGCCGGTTAAGATGAAATCCGAGATCCAGGTTATGCAGGTGCTTAAAAACCTTCAAGCCCATTCTTCGCATAGCCCGTTCTGTAACTCGGCCAAACAAGGTATCGCGGATTTCACTAATAATGACGTTAAGGAGTCGCAGTGAGCCATAGGCAACGATAAGTGTTACGGGAACCGCGACAATTGTATTTTGGTTGGCGCCTGAATCCAATGCATCCACGGTGTATTTCAATACGTATGGCAGCCCTACAGAAGCAACTTTGGCCATCACCAGGCATGTCAAAGCTAACAGGACTCGACTTTTGTACTCTAATAAGTACGGCCAGAGCTGTTTAATAACCTGCCAGCGCATGGGGACGTTAGGGTCTACGTTAAATTTCGAAGGGCGCATTACGACGAGTCGGGCTCTGTTAGGTTGAGAATGGTCATGGTATCCTAAACCTACAAATGTAAAAAGTGACACATTTGAAATTGCCGGTAAAGAAAGGCGGTCTTGTGTGATATGTGAACAAACAATAACCTGGGAGCTCATTTGTTAGAAGATAGCTTTGGTCGTCGATTTCATTACTTGCGATTATCCATTACTGAAGCCTGTAATTTCAGGTGTCAGTATTGTTTACCTGATGGCTACAAAGGGCCTTCAGATGACGCATTTATGGCGCTGCCAGAAATTACGACGTTAGTGAGGTCTTTTGCGGCTCTCGGTACCAGTAAGGTCAGGATCACCGGTGGTGAACCCAGCTTGCGGCGGGATTTTGTTGATGTCATTGAAGTCTGTAAGGCAACTTCTGGTATAGATAAGGTTGCCACCACTACTCATGGTGCCCGTCTAAAGCGTGAGGTGAAAGCTTGGAAACAAGCTGGATTAGATCAAATAAATGTGAGTATCGACAGTTTAGACCCGCGCCAATTTGCCGACATCACCGGGCACAATAAGCTCACGACAATATTAGAGGGGATCGATGTTGCGCTACAGGAAGGTGTGACGGTGAAGGTCAATACTGTTTTCCTTAAGGACTATGCCGGTAAACAACTTGACGAGTTTAAGCAGTGGCTTAAACACACCCCCGTGACGCTGCGTTTTATTGAGCTCATGGAAACAGGCGATCACCCAACATTCTTTAAACAACAACACATGTCTGGCGGGCCGGTAAAAATGCAATTGCTTGCTGAGGGTTGGCAACCTGTCATCCGCACAAAAGATGCTGGGCCGGCCGAGGAATTTTTCCATCCAGACTTTGCCGGTCGAATTGGCTTAATAATGCCTTACAGCAAAGATTTCTGTAAGACCTGCAACCGCCTTCGTGTGGCGGCTAACGGGAAGCTGCATTTGTGTTTATTCAGTGAACACGGTATTGATATCAGGCCTTATTTAAGAGCCAGAGATGTACCAGGTTTAATGCATCATCTACAACAACTGCTTGGCAAAAAACACGCCACCCATTATTTACATGACGGTGTGACCGGCGCAACCTCACACTTAGCCATGCTGGGCGGTTAAATCTATGGATGTACCCGATTCCACCCGTTTCTCCTATCATTTCGTTACCGATGACGATGCTGATTTTCTCTGGTCTTTAGACCAGGACGAAGAAGTTATGCGTTATCTTAATGGTGGAAGAAAAACTACCAGAGACGAGATAAATCAGATTTTTTTACCGCGCTTGGCCGCATATTCTCATCTCAGCAAAGGCTGGGGGCTGTGGCGCGTATCAGAAAAGCGCGCAAGTGGTGTGGATTTGGGGTGGATCCTGGTTCGACCTATGGGCTATTTCTCTGATGACCGTGATGACGAAAATATTGAATTGGGCTGGCGTTTTAGCCGAGAGTGCTGGGGGCGGGGTGTGGCGACAGAAGCTGCTCGCCAGTTGAAGCAATGTTTGACTGAACATGGCTATCGCCGCTTTTCAGCCATCGCCTTGCCGGGTAATCTTGGGTCTATCGCGGTGATGAAAAAACTAGGGCTGACATTTTCCCATCAGTTTCGCTATAAAGACGACGTATTTGATGAAGATGTTGTGGTTTATACCCAATCTATCGACGCTGAATGAATCCGCGACTCGTCTCAAACATCAACCAGTGTTCGTATCGCTTTTTTCAGTTTTTGATAACGATCGTGCTGCTCTTCAGTTAATCGGGCAGTCTCAATGGTCGTCATGCAATTAAATAATAGCTCTCTGGTGGCAATGTTATTTTGTTGCCTCTTGGCGCGTATTTCACTGGCCGTCGTTTGAATAAGGTTAAGTGCGATGGCCGGGTTTTTCGGCATAACAGTAAAGGCTTGTCTGAACGCACTAAGTGCTTGTTGAGTATTCCCTTGCTGATAATATGAAACGGCAAGGTTGTTTAACGCTTTTGGGCTGTGAGCTGTAGCGCTTTTCTCGGTTTTTTCCTGTTTGATATAGTGAAGCAGTAAGCTGTTTTCCTGCTCGTCGGCAAGACAGCGCTGCTCAACATTATCCAAAATGGCCAGCGCGTGCTCTTGTAACCCAACCTCGTGAAATGCTTTAGCTCTATCCATAAGGGCTTCGGTGCTTTCCTGTTCCCATGTTTCGGTAGACAACTGACTCAACAGGTTTTTGGCTTTTTCGGTCTCGTCGTCGAGATAGTACATACGCGCATTAATGACGGTGAGTTCGGAATCTAGCTCGGCTTTGGGAAATGCTGATTTCATTTGTCGAATAAAATCCTCTGCCTGGTGCACCAGGACCTTCGTTTCTTTAGCATCAGCGGTCATCGCAAAATCAATGCCTGCTCTGGCGACATTCAAGTAGTTCTCTGGCTTATCGTGAATTGAGTTTCTCGCATATTTCACAACCCGTTTAGCAGCATCAAACTGCACTTCATAGTCGTGCGTTAGGCGGGAAAGGGTAACCGCTTTTTTATGACGGTGAACATTGCGGGGCGAAATGCCGCTGGCAAGATTTACCGATTCCAGGGCATCGTCAAAGGCCTGCTGCTTTATTTGTAAAGCGGACAGTAAATCGTATGCGCTGAGCATAGCGTCGGGCTGGAAGGCAAGCCTCAGGATCAGTTTTTCAGCTTCATCGTCTTTATCCAGTTCAATGTAACAGCGGATAAGCCCAATACGAGCCCAGGTGAAGTCTTGAACATTGATAATGGCTTGATAAAAGTCCTCAGCGTCATGAATTCTGCCGCAAAGCATTAATAATTCCCCTTTGATTCGAAGGGCGAGGGGGAAAAATTCTGCGTTCTTGGGTTCTGTAAGAAAACGTTCAAGTTCTTCCAGTGCTGCGGGAAACGCATTGGCGTCCATAAGTGAGTAGACAGGCTTAAGTATTCTCTTTCTCACTAATACCCGGCTTAAGCGCTTGTCGAGCTCGGAAACAGAGAAAGGCTTAGCTAAAAATTCGTCAGGCTGAAGTTCCACTATTGAATGTACGATTTCTGCTGTGGTATCAGCTGATATAAAAACAAATGCAGTAGCTAACGGTAACAGTTGATGGGCTTTGAGTTGTTCGTAAAGGAAGTAACCTTCTTTTTCTTCCTTTAAATCATAGGCACACACAACAAGGTCGAACTCTGATTCACTGATAATTTTTCGCGCCTCTTCAGCGCTGTCGATATAGCTAATGTCCTGAAAACCCAATTCTTCCATGGTGTATTTCAGGTATCCCTTAGCCAGGATTTGATCATCCACAATAAGTACGCGGATTTCTTGGGCCAGTTGTGTGTTCATTGTTCTCGTTACTACCTATCCATAGCAAACTATCGGGTATGTCGTCTTATCGGCTGACAAGAAGCATATCCTTAACGAAATGCATGTTTATATTATTTTTTTTCGAAGATAGCACGATTTTTGCGCAATCGGGAGTGGTGGACGCTACTGCGACTCGCAACGAATGTTGTTGAACCAGTGACCCAAGCTTGAATTTGATAAAAGTAGGGGTGGTGGACGCTACTGGACTTGAACCAGTGACCCTCGCCTTGTAAGGGCGATGCTCTCCCAACTGAGCTAAGCGTCCAAATTTAGATTACAGATAAAGAAAGTGGTGGACGCTACTGGACTTGAACCAGTGACCCTCGCCTTGTAAGGGCGATGCTCTCCCAACTGAGCTAAGCGTCCGATATTTCTTCATCAACAAACAGCGCTAACACTTTATAAAAGAAGTGGTGGACGCTACTGGACTTGAACCAGTGACCCTCGCCTTGTAAGGGCGATGCTCTCCCAACTGAGCTAAGCGTCCGCTATTTGTTTTACCTGCCGTGCTTGGCAAGTGGGGCGGTATTATAGAGTTGCTTGCGTTACTGTCAACCAGAAAATTACGGAAAAATGACTGATTGAGTGAATTGCCATCAATCGGAAGGTGTTTCGGTGGAATTTTAGCAATATTGACGGTTTTGTAATCGGCGGGTTGTAAAAAATATCATCATAAAGCAGGTCGTTAATTGACTGAGCAATGAAAGTCATAAACTTTTTCACCTCTTTATACTGTTTTCACAGCCGGGCTTTTTCAAAACTACTGACACTGATAGAATGCACGCAGTTTTCATTCCACGTTTTATTGCAGAGATTATTCATGTCAGTCGTAACGCGATTTGCTCCTAGCCCAACGGGCTATCTTCATGTAGGCGGTGCCCGTACCGCACTTTACTCCTGGTTATACGCAAAAAGTCAGGGTGGGGAATTTGTACTTCGAATTGAAGACACAGATTTAGAGCGCTCTACTGACGATGCCAAACAAGCCATTTTGGATGGAATGCAATGGCTTGGTCTTACCTGGGATAAAGGACCTTACTATCAAACTGAGCGTTTTGACCGCTATAAATCGCTGATTCAGCAATTACTGGATGAGGGAAAAGCTTATAAATGTTTCATGTCTCCTGAAGAGCTGGATGCAATAAGAGAAAAGCAAAAGGAGAATGGTGAGAAACCTCGTTACCCTGGCACCTGGCGAGATCGCACAGATCATCCTGAGGGTGAACCGTTTGTAGTGCGCTTTAAAAACCCGCTGGAAGGTACCGTTGTTATTAACGACCACATTCGCGGCAAAATTGAAATAAGTAACACAGAATTGGATGATTTGATTATCCAACGCTCAGATGGTTCACCGACGTATAATTTCTGCGTTGTTGTGGATGATTGGGACATGGGTATCACCCATGTTGTTCGCGGTGAAGATCACATCAATAATACTCCGCGCCAAATCAACATTCTTGAAGCTTTAGGTGCGCCAGTTCCTGAATATGCCCATGTGTCTATGATATTGGGCGATGATGGTAAAAAACTATCCAAGCGTCATGGTGCAGTGAGTGTGATGCAATACCGGGATGATGGTTTTCTTCCTCAGGCGGTATTAAATTATCTGGTTAGGCTGGGGTGGGCCCACGGAGATCAGGAAATTTTCTCCGTCGACGAGATGATTGAATATTTTGACCTGGATGCTATTGGTCAGTCTGCGTCAGCCTTTAACACAGAGAAGCTCATTTGGCTCAATCAGCATTACATGAAGACGCTGCCTGCCAGTGAAGTAGCGTCAAGGTTAAAATGGCATTTTGATGAAATGAATGTAGATTTAAGTGCCGGACCTGCACTTGAGTCAGTGATTGCTATTCAGGCCGACAGAGTTAAAACGTTGAAAGAGATGGCTGAAATAAGCTGTTACTTCTATCAGGATTTTGATGACTTCGATGCTAATGCAGCGAAAAAGCACCTACGGCCAGTGGCAAAAGAGGCGCTGCTTACGGTAAAAGAGTCTTTATTGGCTGTGGATGAATGGAACCCTGAGAACATTGCAGAGGCCATTAATAAAGCTGCCGAAAGCCTGGGCGTTGGGATGGGCAAAGTAGGTATGCCTTTACGTGTGGCGGCCACCGGTAGCGGAAACTCACCGTCACTGGATGTCACACTAAATCTACTGCCAAAACAGAAGATTGCCGACAGAATAGACAATGCGCTTACTTTTATAGCAAACAGAGAAAATTCTTAAAAAAACCGTTGACAGGACAGTAGGGGATGCCTAGAATGCGCCCCGCTGTCACGGAACAGTCACACGAAAAAGTGATTGAGCCATTGACGGGGCCATAGCTCAGCTGGGAGAGCGCCTGCATGGCATGCAGGAGGTCGGCGGTTCGATCCCGCCTGGCTCCACCAAGCTCACACAGCTTGGTGTAATATAGGCTGAAGTTTATTAAGCTTCGGATAGAAATTTCAGTAAGAATAAGGTCGCTCGGTTCGCAGAGCTCACCTCTCCTTACAGAAATTTAGTGAAGCTTCGCTTCACTGAACAGAATTTCTGTCCCCTTCGTCTAGAGGCCTAGGACACCGCCCTTTCACGGCGGTAACAGGGGTTCGAATCCCCTAGGGGACGCCATTTACATCGCGTCACAGTCGATTAAAACTGTGAAATAGGCTGGAGTTTATTAAGCTTCGGATAGAAATTTCAGTAAGAATAAGGTCGCTCGGTTCGCAGAGCTCACCTCTCCTTACAGAAATTTAGTGAAGCTTCGCTTCACTGAACAAAATTTCTGTCCCCTTCGTCTAGAGGCCTAGGACACCGCCCTTTCACGGCGGTAACAGGGGTTCGAATCCCCTAGGGGACGCCATTTACATCGCGTCACAGTCGATTAAAACTGTGAAATAGGCTGGAGTTTATTAAGCTTCGGATAGAAATTTCAGTAAGAATAAGGTCGCTCGGTTCGCAGAGCTCACCTCTCCTTACAGAAATTTAGTGAAGCTTCGCTTCACTGAACAAAATTTCTGTCCCCTTCGTCTAGAGGCCTAGGACACCGCCCTTTCACGGCGGTAACAGGGGTTCGAATCCCCTAGGGGACGCCATAAAACGAAAAAGACTAGCATTTGCTGGTCTTTTTTTTTGCAAAAAATTCATTGTTAATTAGCTCACCAACTACAACACTCTCTCCCTACTAAATTGATAGGTCAGTCGTGTTACACTGCACACCTTTTCACAACTAGGTTCGGGTCAACTATGCATAATTACCCCATTGGTACACCAGGTACACCTTGGTCAGAAGAACATAAAAAGCAATGGCGAGACAGTCAGCGCATTCAACGGAGTTATAAAGATGAGGTGTTATCAATAATTCCTCAACTTCCATCCGGCTATGTTACTGAGCAGTACGGCGCGCTTCCTTACGACACAGACCGCTATCCATTGCTGGTTATTCGCCCAACATCATTTGTTAAATCATTGCCCACGGTCCTTATCACGGGCGGCGTTCACGGATACGAAACCAGTGGTGTTCAGGGGGCATTAAAGTTTGTTCGGGAACATTTAGCGTCGTGGGTCGATAAATGTAATTTTGTTATCGTACCTTGTGTAAGTCCGTGGGGTTATGAAACGGTAAATCGTTGGGATCCTCTTGCGTTGGATCCTAACCGTAATTTCAAGGCAAATTCACCAGCCCCCGAGTCAGCTTTGTTAAAAGCTATGGTAGATGACATTGAGGAACCTATTCATATGCACATCGATTTGCATGAAACCACGGACACCGACAACTCAGAGTTTCGACCTGCACTGGCAGCCAGAGATGGCACAACTCATGATAATTGGAATATTCCCGATGGTTTTTACCTGGTTGCAGACAGTAAAAAAGTAGAACTGGCATTTCAAGAGGCAATTATACGCGAGGTCCAAACTGTCACTCATATTGCCCCAGCAGATAACGAAGGGAAAATCATTGGCGCGTCTTTATTATCAGATGGCGTTATCGGCTACGACAAAAAAGCCCTTTTTCTGTGTGGCGGATTAACAAATGCACCCTACGTTACTACCACAGAGGTATATCCAGACAGTCCTCAGGCAACAGCCGATATATGTAACGATGCACAAGTAGCGGCAATAATTGGTGGTTTACGCTTTATATTGCAATAACGTCAGTATTACATACTGCTCACTGAAAGTGATTTTTAGACGTCTAGACTGTTGAGTGTTTAGACGTCTAGATGTATATTGTGTGTCACTACTCTGGAGGTACACGATGAACGTTTTCTGTGCGCTAATTTTTGACGGTAACCGGCAGCAGTTGGTTACTCACACCTGTGAAAATGAAGCAGAATTTACCGTGTTTCTAAAACACTCTTTCAGTGTTTATGTTTGTCTGTGGATGCAACGCAAAAACACCGTCTAGATCAAGGCATTAATCTTTAGTATTGTTTCGGATAAAAGAGATGACTTATACCGGTTCTCCATTATTCTTAGGACAAGTGTGTTAAAAATTTTGTCCAAGGAATATGTCGGTGACATTAAAAAGCAGGTTATTATTTGCAGTTGTTGCATTGGTTTCGTTGTGTGTCGTGTTTCTGACTTCATCCTCTTCTTATGTCGCAGTTTCACAATCAAACCAAGCATTGGAAAATGCTGCGAGAGACAGCCTTCGCCAACAGAATACGCAAACAAGAAAATCCATCGTAAGTTATATCGAATTCATTGAAGCGCAGATGCGAAATTTTGCATCTTCATCGTTAGTGCGCAATGCCAGCCAGGCCTTTTCAGTTTCCTATGAGCGTTATGCACAACAACGGGCATCTCTGACCGGGGCTGAGGTTAACCTGTTGACGAATTACTACACAGGCGCTTTTGCAAAAACCTTTAAAGAACGTAACATAACAGCTTTGGCAGACCCCGCGTCACTCGTGATTGATTTACCTGATACAGCCAGGCAGTTGCAATTTGACTTTATCGCCAACTCCTCCTTCCCGTTAGGGGAAAAAGACAAACTACTTAATCTTGGCAACGGCACTGACTATGCTGACGCTCATGGTCGTTACCATCAGGAAATACGCCGGTTTCTAATGGATTTTGGGTACTACGATATTTTTATCGTGTCTCCTGAGACCGGAAATATTGTTTACAGTGTGTTCAAGGAATTGGACTACGCAACTAGTTTATTGTCTGGTCCATACGCAAAAACCGGTATTGGAGAAGCGTTCGCTCTTGCAAATAAAATAACGGATCCGGAGACCGTTTCGGTTAGCAAAATTGCTCAGTACCTGCCTTCATATAACGCAATGGCAGGGTTCCTGGCGACACCGGTTTTTAATGAGAGTGGTGATAAACTTGCCATTCTTATTTTTCAAATCCCCATCGACAGAATTAATAATGTGCTGACACATCAAGAGGAATGGACGAGTAGTGGCTTTGGTAGTAGCGGCGAAACGTATCTTGTGTCGCCTGATAATTTACTTGTGACCGAAAGTCGCTTTTTCATTGAAGATAAGCAAGGATACCTCGCGGCAATTAACAACGTCAGCCCTTCGATTTCCCAACAAATAGAGGGTGCAGGCACGTCAATCGGGTTACAGGAAGTGCGTTCTTCATCTAGTGTTGATGCACTGACTGGCAAGGATGGCTTCAGGGTTGTAAAGGACTATAGGGGGGTGGAAGTTTTTTCGTCGTTTTCCCCCGTTAAAATTGGAGAATATACCTATGCATTGCTCGCAGAAATTGACGTTGAGGAGGCTTTACAGCCAGCAAATGACTTGCGTGTTACACTGCTAACCTCAATGTCTGTCCAGGCAATTTTTGTTATCGTTGTTGCCGTTGTAATTGCATTGTGGCTGGCAAACACCATGGTCAAACCGTTACAACGGTTAGGCATGGCATGTAAAGCGTTAACAAGTGGAGAGGGAGACCTAACAGCAAGGTTAGAGCCTGCATCTATTCCGGAAATAAATAATGTGATCCAGCCTTTTAATCAGTTTATTGACCAAATCCACCAAATTGTTAAGACCATAAAAACGGATGCATCTAAGCTTGCGGATGCGTCAGAGTCTCTCAGTGCAATCATGTTGCAAAGTCGTAGTAAGACAAATGAACAACTGGAAGAAACTCAGATGGTCGCCTCGTCTGTTGAAGAGTTATCAATGTCGATTGCTGATGTATCAAAAAACACCACGGAGTCACTCTCACAAACTGAAACCGCTTCTTCCGGCTTAAAAGAAAATATGGAACGGGCAGACCTGGCTGCTGAAAATATTAAACTACTGGTGAAGCTTCTTGGTGAGTCAACACAAGTCATTTCATCACTACAGCATGAAGTAGGAGAGATTAACTTGTTATTAAGTGACATCACTTCTATCGCAGATCAAACCAATCTTTTAGCGCTAAATGCGGCAATCGAAGCGGCACGGGCTGGTGAAGCGGGACGTGGTTTCTCAGTGGTTGCCGATGAAGTGCGCGCACTGGCTAACCGCTCGCAAAAAAGTACTGTGGAAATAGGCCAAATCGTTGAAAAAATGAATGTCTCTTCGAGTCGTTCAGTCAAAGAGATGGACAAAGCGTCTACCGCCGCGGATGGGGGAATTCACTTGGTCGACTTGGTGACGACGGCAATGAAAGAGTTATCAACGATTATTATCCAAGTTCAGCTTATGGCAGACAGTGTGGCTTCTGCAACAGAGGAACAGGATGCAACGTCTAACAGTGTGAGTGAAAATATCAGTCGAATTGCAGAGATGACAGAAGCGCTTAGCAGAGGCACAGAAGAAGCCTCGGAAGCGACGGATGAGCTAGCCCGGATGGCAAGGGAAACCAAGCAGCTCGTAGCAGCATTTACCGTGTAACACAAAGGCAAATCTGCTACACTTCGCGGCCATTTTACCTCGTCCCACGTTAAGGGTTTGCCGGACTGTATCTGTTATGAGAATTTTACTTGCGCCCATGGAAGGTGTTGTTGATCATTTGATGAGAGACATGCTGACACGTGTCGGTGGATTCGACCTCTGCGTGACTGAGTTTATCAGGGTAGTGGATCAAAAGTTACCCAAACGGACATTCTACAAACTGTGCCCGGAATTACATCATGGTGCGAAAACGCCCGCAGGCGTTCCTGTGCGCGTGCAGTTACTTGGTCAGCATCCGGACTGGCTGGCAGAGAATGCGCAAACTGCCGTCGAATTAGGCTCGCCCGGTGTGGATCTCAATTTCGGATGCCCTGCGAAAACGGTAAATAAAAGTAAGGGCGGGGCGGTATTGCTTAAAGAAACCGAAACCCTTTACAAGATTGTCAAAGCTGTAAGAGATGCAGTACCAGCAGAGCAACCTGTCACGGCAAAAATCCGTCTTGGTTATGAAGATAAAAACCTGGCCATTGATAATGCACTGGCTATAACGGAAGCGGGCGCGGATCAGCTAGTTGTTCACGCCCGTACCAAAACCGAAGGGTACAAGCCGCCAGCATACTGGGATTGGATTGCCAAAATACGGGAGCATACAGATATTCCACTGGTAGCGAATGGTGAAATCTGGACAGCTGACGACGCAAGAATCTGTCAACAGCAGTCAGCGTGCACAGATTTAATGATAGGACGTGGCGCTTTAGCGATGCCGAATCTGGCTCAAACGATTCGCGGAGTTGAAGGCCCAATGCCATGGGAAGCAGTAGCCAGTTTGTTGATCCGTTATTCGGGTTATGAAATCTATGGTGACAAGGGCCGTTACTATCCCAACCGTATTAAGCAGTGGTGTGGCTACCTCAAACGTCAGTATGCACAAGCAGATACGCTGTTTGATGACATCCGGCGCATGCAGAAGGCCGATGACATTGTGGCTGTTTTAAAAAGACAATCCTCGCATGTTGAGGTTGCTTAATCTTATAACCTATTGTGAAAGGCCGTTTGTTTGTCTAAGTTCGTAGTCGTCATTATGTTCATCACACTGTTGAATGTGGTGGCATACACATAATACAAACTATAAACGGATACTATCATGAACCACACACCTTCAAAGCTGGCCGTAGCGCTGGCCTGTCTGTGTTCTGTTGCGATTGTGGCTTGCTCTGATGAGCCCGCAGAAACAGAAGAGCAGGCTGCCTACCTATCAATTAATACAGATCCTTACCCGAGCACATATACACCGATCCCGGGCAATCCCACCGTTATTCAAAATGTAACCATTCTCGACGGGCTGGGTAGCAAAATAGAAAACGGCATGATTTATTTTGCTGATGGCAAAATTGTTGCCGTCGGTGATACGGTTTCTTTCCCCGAAAACGCCACAGTGATAGATGGTCAAGGAAAATGGGTAACCCCTGGTATCATTGATAATCACAGTCACCTCGGTGTTTATCCATCACCTTCTGTAGGTTCAACGTCTGACGGTAATGAGATGACCAGCCCGGTAACGCCCGGAGTGTGGGCTGAGCATTCGGTATGGCCTCAGGATCCCGGGTTTGGTCGCGCGCTGGCAGGTGGTGTAACGTCGTTGCAAATATTGCCAGGTTCAGCGAACTTGTTTGGCGGGCGTTCTGTGGTGCTTAAAAACGTACCGAGCCGTACAATGCAAGACATGAAATTTCCGGAAGCGCCTTACGGCATGAAGATGGCGTGTGGCGAAAACCCGAAACGGGTATACGGCAAGAAGGGCGGCCCCATGACCCGCATGGGCAACGTAAAAGGCTATCGTCAGGCGTGGGCTGATACCCAGGCGTATATGCGTGAGTGGGAAAAATACGAGGCTGATTACGACGCTGGAAAGAACCCTAAAGCGCCAAAACGCGACCTAGATAAAGACACCATGGCAGGTGTGTTAAATGGGGATATTCTTGTTCACATGCATTGTTACCGTGCTGATGAAATGGTGGTAATGATGGATATGATGAAAGAGTTTGACTACCAGATTGGTTCTTTTCATCATGCGGTGGAAGCTTACAAAATTGCCGATAAGCTAACCGAGAATAATGTGTGTGCTTCCATGTGGGCAGACTGGTGGGGCTTTAAACTTGAAGCCTACGACGGTATCAGGGAAAACATTCCTGTGGTGCATCAGGCTAAAGGGTGTGCCATCGTTCATTCCGACGATGAACTGGGCATTCAGCGCCTTAATCAGGAAGCTGCTAAGGCTTGGTCAGACGGACGTCGAGCCGGCATTAATATCTCTATGGCACAAGCGTGGCAGTGGTTAAGTGCTAATCCTGCGAAGTCGCTGGGTATTTTTGATAAAACTGGCTCGCTGGAAGTGGGAAAAAATGCTGATGTGGTGCTTTGGACAGGCAATCCGTTTTCAACTTACAGCAAGGCAGAGCAGGTTTTTGTTGATGGCGGTCTTGCGTATAACCTCAACGACTCTCAAAGCTGGCCGTTAAGTGATTTTGAAGTAGGACAAGTAGGCGAAGGAGATGAGAAATGAAGCGTTTACTTTCATTGGCTATCGCCGCAGCAATTAGCACCTGTACCTTGGCAGAAAACATCGCCATTGTGGGTGGCAAGGTTATTACTCAGACAAAACAAGGCACAATTGAGTCTGGAACGGTATTACTCAAAGATGGCATGATCAGTCGCGTCGTTGAAGGTGAGCAAGTACCCGAGGGGTATACTCGCGTAGATGCAACCGGAAAGGTAGTAACCCCAGGGTTCATTGGTGCACTAACGTCTTTGGGCCTGGTAGAAGTGTCGTCCTGGGCTGGAGAAGTCGATGCCTCGGCAAGTCCTTCACCGATCACCAACACCGGGGCTGCGTTAGATGTGACGTACGCAATCAACCCTGATTCTACTCTTATTGACGTAAGCCGCATCGAAGGCGTGACATCTGCTGCAACCACGGTGCAGTACACTGATATGTTCTTTCATGGGCAGGGTGCAGTAATCGGGTTGGACGATGAGGCCGATCTACTAAAAGAAAAGGCTTTTATGGTTGTCAATGTGGATGGAAATGCTGTTGATAGCCATGGTGGCTCCCGGTCGGCTTTATGGGTAACCCTTGAAGCACTGATTGATGAAGCTAAAAATACCCTTCAAATTCCAAACCTGATTACTCATTGGGACGGCATAAATTCGCGAGCAGATGTCAAAGCATTGCGAGGCGTACTAAAAGGCGATATGCCTTTGTTTATTGAAGCAGATCGCGCGGCCGATATTCGTCAGGTACTGGCTTTCAAAAAGCGTCATCCTGGTATGCGCATAGTGCTGTTACACGGTGTAGAGGCTTGGCGCGTGGCAGATCAACTCGCAAGTGCAGACATCCCTGTTATTTTAGATCCGCAACTGAACCTTCCGGGTAACTTCGGCCAGCTGGGAGCCACACTTCACAACGCTGCAAGACTCGAAGCCGCGGGCGTAAAGGTTGCCATTGGTATGGATACCCACAACATTCGGCTGGCTGCGCAGCATGCTGGTAATGCGGTAGCGAACGGATTGTCCTACGAAGGTGGTATCGCTAGTTTGACATCTGTACCGGCTACTATCCTCGGTATTGAGGATAAAGTTGGCTCTCTTGCGCCGG
Organism: Alteromonas sp. AWQ4_252; assembly: GCF_056158205.1. Lineage (NCBI taxonomy): Bacteria > Pseudomonadati > Pseudomonadota > Gammaproteobacteria > Alteromonadales > Alteromonadaceae > Alteromonas > Alteromonas sp. AWQ4_252. Next base: position 2,484,184 of record NZ_JBSWSV010000001.1, read on the forward strand.
GAATGCGCGCTGATGTTGTCATTTGGAGTGGTGATCCACTTGAGGTTACGGAAGCAGCTGAACAAGTGTTTATCGAAGGTGAGGCTATTGATATGACATCTCGTCAGACCAAATTGCGAGACCGTTATATGAGGCTGTCAGACAACACTTCCGATAAGCCATCCCATTATATAAAACCCTGATATTACAGCTTGTAAGAAAGAGGATGCCAAGGCGTCCTCTTTTTTTATCTCACAATAAGTGGCGTAAGCTGTTGTTTCATAAACTCAGCTATCATAGGTTGCGCCTCGGCATTGGGGTGTATACCGTCTTTTTGCATTAACGAAGGGTTCAGCGCTACATCTTGTAGGAAGAACGGAATGAGGGTGATGTCATTTTCTTTGGCCACATCGTCAAAGGCGTTGGCAAATAATTGTGTATAGCGTCGACCATAGTTCGTGGGTATTTCCATATCCTGAATGAACACGGATGCACCGAATTCCTTTGCCATGGTTACCATAGCGTCGAGGTTGGCTTTTGTTTTTTGCACATTGTGGCCCTGCAGGCCATCATTACCACCTAACTCAATTAACACGTGGGTTGGTGAGTGTTGTTCTAACAGCCTGGGAAGCCGGGCAAGGCCGCCATCCGTGGTCTCTCCACTTATCGCAGCATTTATAACATCAATCTGAAGCTCATCGTGCCGCCACAGATTTTGTAACAAACTAACCCAACCCTGATGTTGCGTTAACCCGTAACCAGCGCTTAAGCTGTCTCCTAATACTAACAGCTTGAATTGTGAAGGCGTTTTTTGATCATCGCTATTTGCATAAAGATGATCTGAAACCACCAGAAGCGGTAAAAAGAGTAAAGCCAATATAATTAATTTGCGGCGATATTGATGTAGCAAACCCACGACAGCGACGACTCCTATGATCAGCACCCGAAATATTATAAAAAACGTAAGTACGAGTGAAGGTGAACTTCAGATCCTTCATCCAATTTCATTTGAAGTCAAGGATGGCGAGTCCGTTGCCATTGTCGGTGCGTCCGGCTCCGGTAAATCCACCTTATTGAGCTTACTGGCTGGCCTGGATGAAGTGTCTGGCGGAGAGATATACTTAGATGATGCACCACTGCACACCATGGATGAAGAGGCCAGAGCGCGCTTGCGAGGCGAGAAAGTGGGCTTCATTTTTCAAAGCTTTATGCTGGTTCAAAGCCTGACTGCCATTGAGAATGTGATGTTACCAGCAGAAATTGCCGGTTATAAAGATGCCAAAGCCAGGGCGCAAAAAATTCTCGAACAGGTGGGGTTGTCCCATCGGGCACATCATTACCCCAACCAGCTATCTGGCGGCGAGCAGCAGCGTGTTGCCATTGCCCGTGCATTTATCGGACAGCCAAAAATCCTCTTTGCTGATGAGCCCACAGGTAATCTCGATGCGGCCAACAGCGATAAAATTGAGCAGTTGTTGTTTCAAATGAACAAGGATATTGGCACGACACTGGTTCTTGTGACCCACGATAATGCACTGGCACAACGCTGCCAAAGACAGCTGACCATGCAAGCGGGCGCATTAACAGAAACCACCACAACGCCTTCCGACCTGGCGCAGGGAGCATAATATGGGCACGGCGTATAATTTAGCCTGGCGACTATTTAAACACGAAGCCAGGCGCGGCGAACTAACCATTATTTTGTTAGCTATTGTATTGTCAGTAGCGTCTGTGTTGTCGTTGTCGCTGTTTAGTGAAAGGTTACAAGGAGCGTTAACCGAGCGTTCGGCAAGTTTTATGGCTGCAGATAGTCAGTTGCGTTCCTCCCAACCAATCAACCCGGACTGGCTTGCTGCAGCCAAAGAGCAAAACCTCCAAACCGCCGAGCAAGTATCAACCCGCTCAATGGCCTACGGTGAAGAGAACATGTCGCTGGTAGATTTGCGGGCTGTTAATGACCAGTATCCACTCAAAGGGGTCATACGTGTAGCCGATGCGCCGTTTGGTGATCCTCTGGATAGCACAGGTTTACCTGCGCCTGGCGAAGCATGGTTAGATTCCCGACTTTTCCAGCTACTGGACGTCAATATTGGTGATGTCGTATATATTGGTGACAGCGCATTGACGATTACCAGGGTATTAGCGGAAATTCCCGACGCTGGCTTTAGTGTATTTAATTCTGATCCCATCGTTCTCATTCGCAAAAGCGATTTGGATGCAGCGAATATCACAGGGCCAGGGAGCCGCGTCACATACAAGGCGTACTTTACTGGAAACAACGCAGAACTCGATAGCTATTTCGATTGGTTGCGTCCAAATCTGGATAATGAAATCCATCGTTGGCGTTCAGTGGAAGATGATGAATCACCAATCGGTCGCTCAGTAGCCAGAGCTGGTCGGTATTTTCTGTTAGCCAGCTTACTGGCGATCATTCTCGCCGCTGTTTCTATTGCAGTGGCTGCTCAGCGCTACAGTCAGCGACATTTCGACCCTGTTGCTATTATGAAAACGCTGGGTGCCAGTAAAGCGACCATCCAACGTATCTACACACTGCAAATTTGCTTTATCGCCACGGTTGGTATTGTGTTAGGCATAATTGCTGGATTTATTATTCAACAGGTTGTAGTTACCGCGCTGGCAGGTACGGTAGATGTGGCTCTTGATGTGTGGCATTGGCGGCCTGTGGTCATCGCAGTATTGACAGGTGTTATCTGCGCGCTTTTATTCTCTTTATACCCTTTGTTGCGGCTTTTCTCCGTGCCCCCGTTACGGGTGCTCAGGCGGGATATGGATGCGCGGCTTAGCGCCAGAAGTCTGCAGTTCTTTGCAGCCGGTGGCGCTATCTTTGGTTTGATGTGGATGTACAGCCAGGATTTAAAAATTAGCGTAATTCTTTTTGCATCAGGCTGCGCCTTAATTGTAGGCCTGCTGGTGGTTACTCTCGGGCTTATTCGCTTGGGCCGAAAACTTGGTAGTGGTTCTATGGGCGCCCGTCAACTTGCGTGGGCTAGGATCCGCCGCCGGGCCATGGACAACAGTGTCCAACTCATTAGCTTTTCAATCACTTTACTGCTCTTATTAATTGTTCTGGTGATGCGAAATGATATGGTCTCGCAGTGGCGGGCGCAGTTACCGGAAGGCACGCCAAACTATTTCCTGATAAATATTACAGGCGAGCAAAAACCTGAACTTGAAGCACACTTTACTCAGGCTGATGTTCAAATGTCAGATTTTTATCCTGTTGTTCGTGGCCGTTTCGTCGCCGTTAATGAAGAACGTGTAAATACCGAAGTGACGAAAGAGGACTCGCCGAGGGATAACGAAGGCCGGGATGGATTGGGTCGAGAAGCCAATTTAACCTGGAGTGACACCTTACAGCCTGGCAATGAAATTACTGCTGGCATATGGCAAGGCGACGAGACAACATCACCGGAAGATGGGGTTTATCCGGTTTCTGTGGAAGAAGATGTAGCTGAAAGGCTGGATATAGTCTTAGGTGATGTACTTACGTTCAATATCGGCAGTGAAGTGGTCTCGGCCAGGGTGACAAGCTTACGCGAAGTAGACTGGCAAACCATGCAGCCTAACTTTTTCTTTGTATTATCTCCGGCAGCTATGGAGGCGTTCTCGCCAACGTATATCACCAGTTTCTTTCTACCAACCGAGCGCAAGGCCGAGCTAACCTCGCTATTGTTACCTTTCCAGTCGGCGACGCTATTTGACGTTGATGCGCGAATTAATCAACTGCGGGATATAGTCGACCAGGTGTCGCTGGCAGTGGAGTTTATTCTGGTCTTGGTGTTAGCGGCCGGGGTCCTGGTATTGATCGCTCAGGTGCAGGCCTCTATGGATGAAAGACAGCAGGAACTGGCAATACTTCGTACGCTGGGAGCTCGAGGCTCGCTAATACGATTGAGTGTGGTCTACGAGTTCCTCATCATTGGCGCAGTAGCTGGTTTCATGGCTGCGGTGGCAAATGAGTTAAGCCTTTTTCTGCTGCAAACCCACGTGTTTCAGATGGAAGCCTCTTTGCATCCGAGCTTTTGGATAATTGCCCCCGTTGTTGGCGCAGCTATGGTTGGCGTGCTAGGCGCAATAGGTTGCTGGAGATTACTGTCGTTGAACACCACCGCGCTGTTACGGAAAATGGTATAAAGGCTGGATGGCGGCCGCTTAGCCGCCATAAATTTGCTGAAGAGCCTGTTCGAGGGTAGGGTATTGGAAGGTAAACTCGCCCTCTAGCAAACGTTCTGGAAGCACTCGTTGGCCGGTTATCACTAAATCGGCAGCTTCCCCCATCAATATTTTAAGTACAAACGCTGGCACAGTGAAAATGGCTGGCCGGTGTAGCGTATGCGCGAGTTTTCGTGTGAAATCGCCATTGGTTTCAGGCGTTGGTGCTGTAAGGTTATATGCCCCTTCGCACTTGCTGTTATGTAACAAGTGAACGATTCCTTTTACCATGTCGTCAATATGGATCCAGGATAAATATTGTTGTCCATTTGCTATTTTTCCGCCTACCCCCATTTTTACAGGCAATGCCATCTTGGGAAGAGCGCCACTATTTTTATCAAGTACCACTCCCGTGCGTAGCAGGCATACCCTGACCTTGTCGCTGGCCGCTTTCATGGCAATGTTCTCCCAACGATTACAAACAGTATGGGTGAACTCTTCGTGCACAGTGTAGTTGCATTCGGTAACAGGCTTGTCTTCTTGCCTCCCGTAAAAACCAATGGCTGAACCTGAAATGAAAGCCCCAGGCGGGAAGCTGCATTTCTTTATACGTTCTACCAACTGCTCTGTTAAGTCCCAACGACTGTCGCATATCCGGCGCTTTTGAAGCGCCGTCCATCGCTTGTCAGCAATGGGTTCCCCGGCCAGGTTCACCACAGCATCAAAGTCGCAGAAATCGGGTACATCATGTAGGCCCGACACAACATTAACGCTTTCAGGAAGCTGAAGTCTGGCTTTTTCTGGCGATCGTGAAACCACAGTAAAGTGACATTCGCCGTTTAGCCTGGTAATGAGGCGAGAGCCTATAAGACCTGTGCCACCGGTAAGCAGTATGTTCAAATTACCCTCTTAGTCCTTTGTACAGGACAATGTTAGTGATACAGAATCCGAAAACCTCAACGCGTGTGGTTTGTCTACTTCCACTTCAGCATAGGTTACCCAATCGTGCTGCGCAGCAATGGCCAATACATCAGCTGTTAATTTCTCCAGCAAAGAAAACCGATTGTCTTCGACTAATTTTATAATAGCCTTTGTGACAGTTTTATAGTTGAGGGCGTCCTGCATATTGTCGGTGTCGGTTGCTCTGGCTGCGTCATAATGCATTTTTACGTTCACAACCACGTCTTGCTTGTTGCGAATTTCATCGTCGTTAATGCCAATATAAGTTCGCAGACGCAGGTTTTTGATTCGGATGGTAGCTTGATTTAACGTCATTTCTTTTCTCGTTGTTTTCAGTATATCTATCAGCAGTATAATTTGTTAATTTGATAGCAGAAACCGGACATTACATAAGTACACTATGGAAATTAAATCTCCCACTGCAAAAGCGATGATGGTTTTAGCATGCCTTGTCGTGGTATTTGCAGGTATTAAAGCTGCAAGCGCTATCATGGTGCCATTTTTTCTTTCTGTGTTTATCGCCATTGCGTGCAGCCCTATCATTAATTGGGCCACGTCACGACACATTCCAAGATGGGCATCTATCACCTTAGTAATACTGCTTATTCTGGTTTTCGGTTTTCTATTGGCAGGCCTTGTTGGGCAATCATTAACAGATTTTAAGGAAAACCTGCCCCAATACCGGGAAAAACTAGATAACGAGTTTGCCTGGGTGATTGATAAACTGGCGACCTTCAATATTAACGTTAACCGGGAATTATTTACTCAGCATTTCGACCCGGGTATGGCAATGTCGGTAGCAACTAATTTTTTAAGTGGTATGGGTGGAGCTTTATCCAACTTGTTCTTAATTTTGCTTACCGTAATTTTTATGTTGTTTGAAGCCGACAGCATGCCGTCGCGACTGCATACCGCGCTGGCCGATCCTGAAATGAAAATGAAGCACATCGACCGCTTTATTCAGTCGGTGAATAGCTATCTTGCCATCAAAACTGTCGTCAGCCTGGGCACGGGCCTGATCATTGGCATCTGGCTTTATGTGCTCGGCGTCGATCATTTCTTATTATGGGGCGTATTGGCTTTCTTACTCAATTATATTCCCAATATCGGTTCAATTATTGCGGCTGTTCCTGCAGTGCTTATAGCGCTTGTGCAGTACGGTGTTGGTACCGCCGGGTTAGTAGCTTTGGGCTTTGTGATGGTCAACACGGTGATGGGCAACATGGTCGAACCCAGATTAATGGGGCGGGGTATGGGCTTATCAACGCTGGTGGTTTTCCTGTCTTTAGTCTTTTGGGGGTGGTTACTCGGCAGTGTGGGCATGTTGTTGTCTGTACCACTAACTATGGTGGTTAAAATAGCCCTGGAATCCCGGGAAGAAAGTCAGTGGCTTGCAGTGTTGCTGTCTAGTGGTGCCGATAAAGGTAAACAGAGTTCATAGTCTTAATAACGGAGCAAAACGGTCTAAGATTGTTGGCTGGGTAACTTTACTGTGTTGCTGGAAACGACAAAACAACCTTCGCACCGCCGAGTTCACTATCAAGTATCTCGAGACGGCCTTCGTAAATGGCGACTAAATCAGACACTACGGCCATACCAATCCCCTGGCCTTCAATGTAGGTATCCAGCCGTTTACCACGTTCAAGCAGTACAGACTTCTGCTCGTGGGGAATACCCGGGCCGTCATCTTCTACGATAATTTGATGCCATTTTCCTTCGTGGGATAGACTAAGCTGAACAAGGCTTGTAGCGGCTTTACATGCATTGTCTAACAGGTTCCCCAACATCTCCATTAAGTCAGTTTCGTCGCCCCTGAATTCACAGGTGTCATGAACCTGTACGGTGAATTTAAGGTTTCGCTCCCGATGGACTTTTTTCATGGCGTTGATCAGTTTGTGACCGAGAGGTTCAACACTGACCTTTGCCTGCCATCCTGATTTGGCTGCTGCAGAACGCTTGAGTTGGCGCTGAATAATATTGTCTATTTGTTGTAATGCTTCCGTGGTTTCTGCAGACAAGCCCGGTGCCCCCGTTGCCACAGCAAGTGGCGTTTTTAATGAGTGTGCCAGGTCTCCAAGACTGTTTTTGTAGCGACTCCGCTGTTCTGCCTCTACGTCAATTAAGCGGTTAATGCTGTTTTTAAGCCCGATAAACTCTACCGGGTACCGTTGTGTTAAATGGGGCTGCTGACCGTTAGCAGTGCGACTAATCTCGCTAATTAACTGTCGGACCGGCTTAAGTACAACATTGATTCCTACCAAAAGTAAAACCAGCAAACCTACCGCCAACATGGCTAACCACTGCCACAAGGTGCGCAGATAAGCTTGCCGTTCAAGATTGAACTCAGTTTTATCGTTAATGATATAGAAGTGTACAGGTTCAAAATCCCGTTCGGAGGCAAACTCAGCAGTAAAAGCATAGGTAAAATAGCTGGAGAGCTTAGCTATGTTACCGTCTTCAACGAGTGAAAAACGCTCTTGTCCCACTTCGGCTGAGGCCGGTGGCTGAGTAAAAGTATTGTGAAGCGCAGAGGCCGATTTCCACACGATTTCACCTCTGAACACAATGAGCCCAATGTAGCCAGAATCAGGCAGATTTAGCTGCTCTTCATACAGTAATTCCGGCATGTAAGGTACATCACCATCTAATTCAAATGCTGATACGAGGGCTAGATTCATCAGCTTAAGCTCGTTGTGCTTTGCTTGCGTAAGGCTTTCGGTAAAGGCTTTGTCCAGAGTGAATACGCTAAACGGAATAAAAAGTGCCAGCGCGATAAACGCAACCAGCAGACTTCGAAGTTTTAGCGACAGGTTTTTCATAAGTTGCGATTGAGCCGATAGCCTCGTCCGCGCAGGGTTTCAATAGGTTTGAGATCCCCGTTTGGATCCAGCTTTTTTCTGAGTCGGCCAACAAATACCTCAATGACGTTACTGTCGAGGTCGAAATCCTGATCGTAGATGTGCTCTGTAAGTTCTGTTTTGGAGACCACCTTTTGCGGGTTGAGCATCAGGTATTCCATAACTTTGTATTCGTAGGCCGTCAGTTCCATGGGACTTTCATGGAGTAAAATTTCCTCTGAAACTGTATCTAAGCTAATCGGGCCAAACTGAATCGTTGGGTTTGCCTGACCAGACGCCCGGCGGATCAGTGCCTTTATTCTGGCCAGCAATTCTTCGTTGTGAAATGGCTTGGTTAAATAATCGTCGGCACCGGCGTCTAAGCCTTCCACTTTTTCCTGCCAGCGATCCCGTGCAGTGAGAATGAGCACTGGCGTACGAATGTCGTTTTGCCGCGCTTTACGGATCACGTCGAAACCGTCAAGCAAAGGCAAACCAATATCCACAATAGCGGCATCGTAACTGTATTCCTGCAATTGGAATAACGCGTTTTCGCCGTTGTCTGCCAAATCAACGCTGTACCCGTGTTGTTGTAAAAACGTATCTAACTGCGTCAGCAGTCTGCTGTCATCTTCTGCTATGAGAATACGCATTAATGTTGATTGTCCCTGTTAGTTGTTGGTTGCACCTGACCGGTTCGCCGGTCTACGTCTAGCATCACAACCCGACCGTTTTCCTTCAGTACTTTTACCCGAAACTTAGTTTTAGTTTGCTCAACGCGCAGCACCCGGCCTTTCGCATGCTGCTGTGCTCGCGCGGCTGCCTGTGTGCGATCCAACGGTTGCGGATCACGATCCTGGCGTGCCATCGCACCCTGGGAGAAACATCCCAGCGTTAACAAAATGACAAACAGCGGCTCTAACAGTTTCATAGTGGTGCTTTGCAATACTCTTCAGGTAACTTTACTGTGAATAAACAATCAGGTGATATCCTAGCATAGTCAACTGAAATGAACATTGGCTGAACCGGGAATAAATTGGGGTTAACCCGGCGCATTAACAGATTTGTTTTTATCAGGGGCAGGGCGGATAACGAAGGTGCGGGACAACTTTACTACACCAAAGGCAGAAGCGTATTAGAAATGCTTGAAGGGCATGTTGGTCAAGATTTGCTGCGACTCGTAATTTGTAGGTATGTAGAGGCCCATCATGGTAAAAATGTGACGACTACCGACTTTACCGAGTTATTTCCTCCCCAATATTTTGTTTCTGATATCGTGGCATCATTTACTGAGCAGTCTGGTTACCCATTGGTTTCAGTTTTGGAAGAAGATGGCAAGTTATTCATTGCTCAAAAAAGTTACCACGGAGAACACAATAAGCTCTGGACAATTCCTTTATCGCTAAAAGGTTTTGATGGTCGCAACGTTGCAGTTCACCACCTTTTACTCGATAGCGAGAAACAACGACTTAAGGGAATATCTCCAGAGCAAGCGCTGTTCGTAAACGGAGAAGGAATTGGTTATTTCCGTTGGGAAAGTCTAAATAGTGCAGCCTCTTTCCCATTAAATAAACTAACCATGTCAGAACGTTTGGCCAGCATGGATAACAACGATGCTTTAGCTAATTCCGGTAGGTTGAATTTTAAGACTCATTTAGACCAGCTAATTCGAATGGTTGCCGATTTACCTTCATAGGTACTTCATACTGCGGTGACGATATAAACCGTATGCCACGGGATAACAGCTACGGTAAGCTGATAGGCGTCAACCCCCCATAAGGTGAAAGTGTTCAGTTTTTACACCACTGACTGGGATGCCAATATTGGAGCTTATTTATCTTTAAGTCCGGTGAAGGCTGTGTCAACCGCCTCCTAAAATAGCGGCACACCGAAGGGTGATGCATCGGGAGTCAGCCGTTATGTGGAATCTGTTTGAAAAAGTAAGACCGCCGGAAGGCGGTCTTTTAGGGTTTCTTAACTTTGCGTTAGCGGTGTTATGAACATTTGATACAGGGTTTCTGTGCCGCTGAAGAAGTTGCCCAGCCTGAGGTTTTCATTCGGTGCATGCTGGTTGTTGTCTGCGTTCACAAGGGGAAGCAGAATGACCGGTTTTTGCAAACCGGATACCAGCGGCGAGGTAGGTACAGTGCCTCCCATCATGGGAATAATAACCGGCTCCGAGTCGCTGACAGCATACAGAGCTGTTAGTGCCCATTGTCCCAATGGTTCATCCAGGGGCGTTTGCAATGCAGCCGTGCCGGTATACGAGATAAAGCGGGCAATTCGCGGAAATTCCGCCCGTTCTTTGGCTGTCGGCGCTTCTTCAACCAAATGATAGCCCTGTGCGATAACAAAATCTTTCACCAGTTTGATCTGACGTTCTGCCGTTGCCGCTTTTGTTGTGCGGATATCCATTGTCACCGTAGCTGTAGCTGGAATAATGGTACGGGTAGCTTCAGTACTGGCAGCAGAAAGCCCGTTAATATTCAAAGACGGGTAGTTAATTGCCCGCTGGTAGTTTCCGGCTACTTTCTCTGTTGTTGCAATGCCCAGCCGCTTCATTAAAGCCGCTTCATCTGCGGGTACTGCATCCAGTGCGCTGGCATAATCATCATCAAATTTAATCGCATCATAGTAGCCGGGAATCGTCACCCGGCCATTATCATCTTTCATCTTGCTAAGTAAATCAGCCAGCAGGAAAGCCGGATTGGCAGCGTAGTTGCCATAATGGCCGCTGTGGCTGTCCGATACCGGACCAAATACTGTCAGTCTCACCATAGATGCACCACGGTGACCAAAAACCAGTGTGGGTTTGTTTGACGGATGCATCGGCCCGTCCAGCATGACGACACCGTCGGCCTGAAGCTGATTTTTATTGCGGTTAATAACATCGATCAGGGTAGGAGGCCCGCCTTCTTCATGTGAATCAAGCAGCACCTTAATATTCACTGCCGGCTTTTTGTTTTCCGCTTTCAATGTATCAATAGCAGCCAGTAACATCATGATGGGCGCTTTATCATCAGAGGCTGAGCGGGCAAAAATACGCCACTCAGGATCCGTCGTGAAAGTGAGGGCAGTCATAGGTTTACTCTGCCAGCTGTCACCTTCAAGGGCTTTAAGTACAGGCTGCCATGGACTTTCCTGATCCCACTGTTCCGGATTAACCGGTTGTCCGTCCATGTGTGCATAGAACAGTACGACCGGTGCATCGTCGCCTGCTTCCATGTATTCGGCATACACCATGGGTGTCTGACCATCAGGAAGCAGCTTGGCATTCAGTCCGTGTTTCCGGTAAGTATCGCGGGTCCATTCAGCCACCGCTTTAATATCAGACGGCGATTCTTTCGCTACATTGGGTAATGTCAGGTATCTAAGATATTCAGGAAAAATGTGTTTTACAGCATCTTCGGTGCCGGCAGATACCGGCGCAGAGAAAATACTTACCATTGCAGCACTGAGCAGCGACTTACACAGAAAAAAGAAAGGTCTGTCCATGAGGATATTCCGGGTTGAAAGCGTGTGTGAAACACCATTTTGAAGAGTATTTCATCATGTTGGAAGGTGTCTTAACCGGATTATCTGTGTTTTTGCCTATAAAAAGGATATGTATCCTAACCTTGCAGGTTTGTGTTTTTAACAAAGCTTTGTAAGCGCAGCTACGGTCTAAACTTAATCGAATATGGGATGAGCCTGCATAAAGTGCAGAACAGGTCATCTTGAAGCAAATGTCAGATGCTTATTGTATAGAGACGAATAAGATTTAACCCGACAGGCAGTTAAAGACAAGAAGCGGAAGTTCCGGTTTGTGCCAATTCCCGATATTGATAAAGCCATTTTTGTATGGCGGTTGCCATCCAGTAGCGGTCATAAGTAGGTCAAAGTTTACTAAAAAAAATATTTCGCAATAACAATTGGTGTCGTAGAAGGGCCTAATCATATGGTCATCACACATACTGAGAATTATTCTACAGGTAAAGACTGGAAATGTTTTGTTGCTGAACACAACTTATAGAGCAGCTAGGTGCTCGTAAATACCATGATAACGCTTTTGGGGAAAGCATTTTTAAAAAAGCGAAGACGTTAATTTCAATTGCGCCACAATATTTTTGCAGTGTAAAGTAAATTTGGGATTTTAGTAATCAGTCTCCCAATTAACTAATAATACCTAATTTATGAACCAAGAAAATATCAAGATTAATTTAGTTGAGTCCTTCTTGCATTAATTATGTGGACTGTTTTATTCTACCAATACAAGTTAAAGGCAGTCATTTATATAATGAACGATATTAGGTTAAACCTCAATGAATAAATAAATTGTACTTGCTACAAATAATTTGATTTATAAGTTGATTATAGGAATAAGAGTATGAGCAATAATGACGATTATAACGATGGCTATGTTAGTGGTTATGGAACCGGCGAATACGACCCATCTCGGCCCGGTTCTTTCGATGGGGCCATGGCGAATTCGTTAGATAAGCAAAATGCCGCACGCTCAGCCCAAATTAGGGAAAAATATAGACAACAAGCTGAACTTGAAAAGTTAAGAAAAGGTAAAAGTAAGCAAAAAAGAAAAACTTCCAAGCCAGCCAAAAAAGGCGGTGTGCTGAACTTTTTTGGAGCCATAGCTTTTTTTATAGTCTGCATAGCGGTGTTTTCTGATGGCGACAATAAAAATGAAACCAATGACTACAACAGAGACAATACTGCGGATATTGGCACACAAGCACAACAAATTTCTGAAGTGCAGAGGACATATAATAACCCCCCACAAGCTAAATCATCTACAAGTAATGAAATCATTCCAGAAGCAATTGGCAAATCCGAGGAACCAGAGGAGTATTCTCTTTTTAGGGAATCAGATTATCAATTTTATAAACGCCCAACCAGTGACATTGTTATGTTAAAAATGAAAGATTTTATATCCGAAGATGATTTTTTCTGGCTTAATCAATATCACCATGGAATTAAAGATTTTGAACATTACAAACGAATGGTAGCAAGGGTCAATATCAATGTCAGAAAAGGCAGCCCTAATGGCTTTACATTATTAATTTATGCAATTAACAGAAATTATAACCCTGTTACATTGAAGCATAGTTATACGAGTTCATTAACTCAAGAAGAAGCAGACAGAGCAATTACATATCTGTTAGACAATGGCGCTGATATATCAATGTCTTACGAAGGCTACAACATTACAACCAAACAGAAACTCTATTTCAGACCGGTATACTATCTTATAAGTTCTTACAAGGATCATACTGATAAATATCTTGATTTCTCAAGATGCATGGATGAAGCTTTGTTTAGGCGGATAATACCCGCAGGTGGTTTAACTAACGAAGAAAAAACTGACCTTGCTGATACAAGATGTGGTAGGACCTACAATTTACAGGGAATGTGATAAATAATTGTGATCACCAAGTCACTAACACTAAAGTGTAGTAGTGTAATTACGAAGGGGAGCTATCGATTTAATTACTAAACTACTTTGTAGTAACTATATTACCAGTTAACACTTATTTTGCTGTCTGACAGGCCGTTTTTAGACAAGGCCATCAGTAATCTTAGGAAAAAGCTACGTCAGCTTGCTGCCTCGCAGAGGTCGTTCGATTAAATAAAGTCGAGTGCCTGTTAGTCGCTCAATACTGAACTTAAGTTTTATTATTGCCAACTTCCGCTTTACGTACACAGAAGTCCTACGAGCTCACAGGCATCTTGAGACAAGGAGCGGACGTTCAGCATTTAGAAAAGTGACTAGCCTTCGCGTAGTTAATTGTCAAAAGATTCTGTCCACTGAGTCAGCTCAGTATCATCATGACCATAATTATTGCTCACGTAATCGAATCTGGGCCACGTGTGTTGCCAGTGTAAACAACCTTTAAAATCCAGTAGACCCTCCCCCGGCTCCTAAAACCAGCGCTTGCCATCGTTCTGAATTTCAGGATCTTTAGCTGGTAATATTTGCAGGGTGAATACCTTATTGCCAGAGTCCTTGCAGCTTCAGACAATAAACGTACATTTTTAATGTATTTTTTATAACGCTCTGATATTTTAGTTATTTTATTGTGTAATTCACACGAGCAATCTAAATTGCAACCACTGGTTGACAAAATTCCGTCCCTGATTGGTAGTTCGCAACTGCCCATTTTCCTATTCTGGCTACAGCTTCAGACAGAGGAATCAACGCAATGATACTTGCAGATAAAATTATCAAATTAAGAAAACAACTGGCATGGTCTCAAGAAGAACTTGCCGAGAAAATGTGTGTTTCAAGACAGTCCGTCTCTAAATGGGAAAGCACCAATAGCATCCCGGATTTAAACAAAATCATCAAAATGGCGGATATTTTTGGCGTGACCACCGATTACTTATTAAAAGATGAAGTGGAGACTATTGAGTCAATCGGAGGTGAAGTTGAGCCAGGCGTGAACAACATTAGTCTTGCTCAGGCTAACCGGTATGTTGAATGTAAAGATATCAACAGCCGAATTACCGTAAAAGGCGTTCTTTTGTGTGTTTGTTCAGTCGTCCCTCTGTTTTTGCTTTTATCGATGGCAGAAACAGAACAAATGAAACTGACTTCTAATAACGCGACACTAAGCGGAATTGTAATAATGCTTGTGATGGTGTCTGTGGGTGTTAGCTTCTTTGTAAGAACCGGTCAGCTTTCGAGCGAAATTGATTCGATTGAAAAAGATGAATTTGAGCTGGAATATGGTGTGAGAGGCATCTTTAAGGAAAAGCTTCAGCAAATGAGCCCAGGCTATCATCAGAAGTTATCGATTGGTATCGGCTTCTTTATTTTAAGCGTTGTCCCCTTTCTATTCGTTGTGATTAACAGTGGAGCGACTGACTTAATTTTAAAAATGCTGTGTGTGCTGTTTTTTATGATCTCAGCGGGTTTGTACCTGATAATTCCTGCGTCGACTGAATACAATGCATACAGTCTTTTAATCAAAGAAGGTGAATACCACCCACGTGAGAAAAAGAAGACTCAAAAGGTTGAAGCACTTGCCGCTTTCTACTGGCCATTATTGGTTGCCGTTTATCTAGCTTGGAGCTTCTGGACAATGAGATGGGATATCACCTGGATTATCTGGCCAGTAGGAGCTGTTTTATTCGCTTCGCTTGTTGGTTTGATGGGGTTGTTGAACAAGGATAAAGGTTAATTCGGCAATTAAGCTAATTCCTCTCGAATCAAATCACTCAGAAATTAAGCCTTATTCTTAAAAAACGTCGATCGCGAACCTCTTTTTTGAAAGAGGCTCGCTTCTTATCTGTCGCTCGCAATGAGTGCGCCATTGTCTGCTTCACGTACACAAAAGACAGTCAGACTTAGTTCATTAGTATCGATAAAAGAGTGGCTTTGAGCTGTATACGTCGACTGCTCAAAGCCAAAGGGAAAAGCAAGTTAGGGAAGGACTTTCTTATACGGTTTTACTACTACCGTGTCATACACTCCTGCTTCTACGTAAGGGTCAGCATCGGCCCATTGTTGTGCAGCTTCGAGTGAGTCAAATTCTGCCACCACTAATGAGCCGGTAAAACCGGCAGGGCCCGGGTCTTCACTATCGATGGCAGGGAAGGGGCCTGCCACAAATAAACGCCCTTCGTCTTTAAGCGCGTTAAGGCGGGCTAAATGAGCCGGGCGAGCAGCGAGTCGTTTGTCCAGGCTATCTGGAAAATCGGTTGCGCAAATCATGTAATACATCGTTAACTTTCCTTTTGCGTTGCAGCTTTCATGCTACCGACGAATTCATCTAATTTGGCCAGCATGGCCGGAACATCGTTAAGATGCTGGGCAATGATGTTCACCGTAGCTGACCCACTAATAGCGCCCGCGGCACCGGCTTTAATGGCTGTTTGCACCTGAGCCGGTGATGAAATACCAAAACCAAGTAGTGGTGGCGCACATTCATAGGCGCTGAGCTGACTGATTAGCGTATCTGCAGGAATATCGGCCGCCGTTTCTACGCCCGTGACGCCAGCTCTGCCCAGCAAGTAGGTGTAGCCAGCAGAATGCTTGCCAATTTCCTTTAGTGTTTCCTCAGTGGCATTTGGTGGCGCAATGAGTATTTGAGCAATATCTACGGCTGTTGCGGCACTGATAAATGGCGAGGCTTCGCGCAAAGGCACGTCGGCAACTAAAATGGAGTCTACCCCCGCTGCTTTCGCCCGAGCATAAAATTCGCTAATGCCTCTGGCCATAACAAGGTTGCTGTAAAGCAAAAGGCCAATAGGGACGTCGGGATATTTTTCACGTACCCGGCTAAGCAAACCAAAGCAGCCCTCAGGTGTCACGTGATTGTTCAACGCACGTATACTTGCTGCCTGAATAGTTGGGCCATCGGCGATGGGATCGCTGTAGGGTATACCGAGCTCGAGTGCATCTGCGCCGCTTTCAATTAACTGACAAATGATTTTTTCTGAGGTCTCAATATCCGGGTCACCCACCATGACGAAGGGAACGAAAGCGCCTTGGTTTACCTCATCAAGGCGTTGGAACATTTCACTATAGCGATCCATTGAAATCTTCTCCCAAAATGTTGATAACGTGCGCAAGGTCTTTATCGCCGCGGCCGGACAGGTTGACTACTATAATGGTGTCGTCCTCAGCTTCATCGGCCATGTTCAATGCATGAGCCAGCGCGTGGGATGATTCGAGGGCAGGAATAATCCCTTCTTTTCTGGCCAGAAGCTGAAAAGCGTTTAAAGCTTCGTCGTCGGTAACGGCTACATATTCAGCACGACCGATGTCAGCCAGATGGGCATGCTGCGGCCCAACGGCGGGATAATCAAGACCTGCAGACACAGAGTAACTCTCTTCAATCTGTCCTTCTTTGTCTTGCATTATGTAAGTGTATGCGCCGTGTAAAATTCCTTTCGAGCCAGTACAAATAGTGGCACCATGCTCTTTGGTGTGAAGCCCTTTACCCGCAGGTTCCACCCCGATGAGTTTAACTGACGAGTCGTCGATAAAGTCAGCAAACATACCAATGGCGTTCGAACCACCCCCCACACATGCCACCACAGCATCGGGCAACCGGCCTTCTTTTTCCAGAATTTGCGCTTTTGTTTCTTCGCCAATCATGCGGTGGAATTCACGCACGATATGGGGGAATGGATGAGGGCCAGCGGCTGTACCCAACAGATAGTGTGCTTTGTCATAGTTTGCAGACCAATCCCGCAATGCTTCGTTTACCGCATCTTTTAATGTGCCAGAGCCTGCGTTCACGGGGATCACTTCTGCGCCCATCAGACGCATTCTAAACACGTTAGGCGCCTGGCGCTCTACGTCTTTCGCACCCATATAAATTCGCGCTTTTAGTCCGAGCAGTGCACAAGCCAGCGCTGTTGCCGTACCATGTTGACCTGCGCCGGTTTCCGCTATGACTTCCGTTTTGCCCATGCGCTTTGTAAGTAGTGCCTGTCCCAGTACCTGATTGGTTTTATGGGCACCGCCATGAAGCAAGTCTTCTCGTTTCAGATAAAGTTTTACCTTCGGGTTACTCACCAAATTGCGGGTGAGAGTCATGGCAGTTGGCCGCCCCGCGTAGTCTTTGAGTAGATCGGTAAATTCTTTCTGAAAGGCAGGATCGTCTTTAGCTTTGATAAATTCCTGTTCGAGTTGATCTAATGCTGGGATCAATAATTCCGGCACATACATGCCACCGAAATCCCCAAATTTTGAATCGAGTTGGTTCATGAATGATCCTGTTATGTTGCGTTAATAATGCCGCGCTATAGAAAACAGCGCAGCCAGCTTTTCAGCAGATTTTTGACCTGGTGCGTCTTCTACACCAGAATTCACATCGACAGTACCGGCACCCGTATTAAGTGCATCGACAAAGTTTTCCGTATTAATGCCACCGGCAATAATCAGCTTTTCTTTGTTTTCAATGTCTTTGAGCAATTGCCAGTTAAAAGCCTGGCCAGTACCGCCTTTTTCTTTACCCACCTGGCAATCGAGTAAAACTCTATCTACGAGATCGTCATTCAGGGTTTCGGTGATGGTGTCTGGCAGGTTGCCAGATACTCCAACGGCCTGCCAAATCTGACATCCTGCAGGTAATTGCTGACGTAAAATTTGCCGATAAGTTGCATCTTCGTCACCGTGAAGCTGAACAGCGTATAGAGACAGGTCGTTTGCAATGTCTGCAACTATGTCAGTGGCTTGATTAACAAATACACCAACATAACGCCCCGGTACTGACTCGACGATGGTTGTTGCAGCGGCTAAAGATACACAGCGTTTGGACTTTTCTGCGAAGATCAATCCGCCGTAATTGGCACCTTGTGCGAACGCGGCTTGGGCGTCTTCTTTTCTGGTTAGGCCGCATACTTTGATGTCGCCGTAAACCAGGCCTTTTACCGCAGCCTCAAGATCACTTTGTGCCATCAGCGCGCTGCCCACTAAGAACCCTTGACACAAGGGAGCAAGACGACGCACGTCCTGGTTGGTGTAAATACCTGATTCAGAAATAACCACATAATCGTGGGTTGCATTATCAAGTAGCGGCACCAGCTTTTCTGTGGTGGCTAAATTGGTCGATAAATCGCGAAGATCCCGGTTATTAATTCCGATGATTTTAGCTTTCAGTGCAATGGCCCGATGTATTTCCTCTTCGTTGCTCACTTCGGTAAGGACGTCGAGGGAAAGGGTGTCAGCAAGGGCTGATAAAATACGATATTGCTCATCGTCCAACACACTTAACATAAGTAAAATAGCGTCAGCTTGATAATACCTTGCTAAGTACACCTGATATTCATTGACGAAAAAATCTTTGTTAAGTACCGGTTGAGGTACTCGGGCGGTCACATAGGCCAGGTAATCGTAGCTGCCCTGAAAGTATTTCTTATCTGTGAGTACCGAGATGCCAGCCGCGAAAGGTGTATAGGCATTGAGTATTTCATCAAGGTCAAACTCCGGACGAATGAGCCCTTTTGATGGCGACGCTTTCTTACACTCAAAAATAAAACCGGCATTTTCTTCGCTAAGCGCTTTGAATAAACTTTTGGTCGATGGCGTGAGGGTGTCGACAAACGATGCCAACGGCATCTCTGCCATTAGGGTTTCCAGTTCAACGTGTTTGTCGGCGACAATCTTCGCTAACACATTACTCATCGATGTTACTCTCCTGATGACTGATTGTGGCCGCTTTTTTCAAAACAGAAAGCGGGTTGCCCTTATTCATTGATTCCATTGCCATTTCAGCTCCTTCTTTGAATGTCGCGACTTTGTCAGTGAGCTTCAACAAGGCTGCACAATTCATAGCAATTGCGGCGCGATGAGCTTCTTCCCCTTCACCGGCAAGGGCAGCTTCTATCATCTTGCGATTATCTTCAGGTTCGCCCCCTTCAATGGCGCTTAACGGGTAGGAAGGTAAACCAAAATCTTCTGCTGAAACAGTAAACTTGCGCAAATCACCGTGTTCCAAATCTACAATTTGTGACTCGCCGTGCAAGGCAAGCTCATCCAGGCCGTCGCCGTGAACAATCATAGCTCTGTGCTGGCCAAGCAGCATAAGGGTTTGCGCGTAGGAATCAAGTAGGTGAGGGGAGTAAACGCCGAACAAACCATGCGTCGGGCCAGCTGGATTGGCCAATGGACCGAGAATATTAAATATTGTTCGGGTTTTCAAAAGCTGACGGATGGGAGCGGCGTGACGCATACCTGCGTGATATACGGGGGCAAACAAAAAACAGAAATTCGCGTCATCAAGGCATTGTCTGGCAACATCAGGAGTGATGTCGAGTTTAAGGCCGAATTCGCGAAATAAATCTGCTGAGCCTGAGCGACTACTCACACTTCGATTGCCGTGTTTTGCTACTTTCACGCCACAACTTGCCGCAACCACACCAGCTGCACTGGATATATTTATAGTGTTGTGGCCGTCGCCACCGGTACCGACGATGTCGGCAAACGGGTAGTCTGGTGTGGGAAAGGGCTGAGCATTTGACACCATTGCACTGGCCGCACCGGCAATTTCATTCGGCGATTCGCCATTGAGTTTCAGTGCCGTCAAAATAGTCGCCAGTATTGCTTCCGGCTGTTCACCGCGCATAATGCTGTTGAACAGAGCAAATGACTGAGCCTGACTCAAGTGCTGTTTGTCAAAAAGTTTTTCAAGTAAAAGAGACGCATCAAACATCAGCTGGCTCCTCGTTCGTTAAATAATGAATACTTTGCAGTAAAAGACGGCTGCCTTCTGCGGTCAGTATGGATTCCGGATGAAACTGAAAGCCTAGCATTCTATCTGCTTCGTGATACACCGCCATGGTGGTGTCGCCAAAATGTGCGATGGGGTTGAGCCCTTCTGGCAATGATGTGGCCGCCAACGAGTGATAACGGGCTACATGCAGGGGTTGGGGTAAACCCGCAAACATGGCTTCACCAGTGTGGGTAATGGCAGAGGACTTGCCGTGCATAACTTCTGCAGCACGATCTACAATGCCACCATAGTGGTGAACAATGGCCTGATGACCAAGGCAAATACCCAATACTGGAAAAGTGCCTTGCACTTTCGCAAGAAGTGCAGGCATGCAGCCAGCTTCATGGGGCGCACCAGGTCCCGGGCTAAGCAGTAACAGAACCGGTGCTTTTTTTGCTTCTTCCTGCATGCGAGTGTAAAGCAACTCAGCATCCACAGTGTTTCGGTACACAATAATATGTAAGTTCAGCGCCCGAAGTTCGTCTACCAGGTTATAGGTAAACGAATCGACGTTATCCAACAGAAAAACCGTAATGTTGTCACGCATATTATTCTCCTGGCGTTAGTGAACGTTTAACAGCATTAATCACGGCCTGGGCTTTGGCGCGGGTTTCGTCAGCCTCAGATTGCGGGTCAGAATCGTAAACCACGCCCGCGCCCGCCTGGATGTATGCGCGGCCGTTTTTTACGTAGGCAGAACGAATAACAATACAAGTATCCATGTCACCGTTACTGTTGAGGTAGCCTACAGCGCCGCCATAACTCCCCCGGCGCTTCTGCTCTACTTGCCGTATAAGGTTGGCAGCACTGACTTTCGGCGCGCCTACTAACGTCCCCATATTCATGCACGCCTGATAGGCGTGAAGGGCGTCAAGATCGTGTCTAAGCTGGCCGACAACTCTGGAGACCAGGTGCATAACATGAGAATAGCGATCGACCTTGAGCAAATCTTTCACAAACCGTGTGCCTGGCTCACTCACTTTTGCCACATCATTTCTGGCTAAGTCCACTAACATAATGTGCTCCGCTTTTTCTTTACTGTCTTCGCGAAGGTTGAGCTCGAGACGGCTATCTAGATCGGCGTCGATGTCGCCATTCGGACGTTTACCCCGAGGGCGTGTGCCAGCAATAGGGTAGATTTCTACCTGGTTGCTTTGTGTTTCATATTTTATGGCTGACTCGGGAGATGCGCCGAATATTGTGAAGTCAACATCCTGCATATAAAACATGTAGGGGCTGGGGTTACTAACTTTTAGCTGAGCGTATGCAGCAAGCGGGTTGTGACAAGGAAGCGAAAATGTGCGTGAAGGAACAACCTGAAAAATATCGCCGGAGAGAATGTGGGATTTCAGATTTATCACGTCGTCTATATATTGTTCATCGCTTTTGTCGATATCAATGTCTGTAGTGTCTGCCTGTGCGGTTGCCTTAAGTGGAGCTGCTTGAGGTATATGGTCAAGCTTTGCCTGCAGATCCTCCAAACGCTGAGCAACATCAAAATAGCTTTGAGCCACGTTGGCGCCACTGAATACACTGCCAATTAAATTGGTCTCCCTGGATTGATGATCTACCGTGAGTAGTGTCTCTGCCAGGTAGAAAACGTAATCTGGACAATCGTTCTCTCCGTCGGGTACATCGGGCAACACCTCGAAGGTAGCAAGTAAATCATAAGCAAACACACCTCCTAAAAAGACGGCATGGGGATGTTGTCTGATAGGGGTTATGTCACTCACCAGCAAGCGTAATGTGTCGAAAACGCTCGCTGCTTTCAGGCGGCTGTCCTCGTCAAGGCTGCTATCGGCATCATGACAGGTCAGGATCACTGAATTGTTTTCCCGCGTTATATCTGTACCAGCCGGGCAGTGGGATTCAATCAAAGGTAATACAGACTCACCATTTTTTGTCAGTGCTGTACAAATTACCTGATTGCCTTTACACACCAGACGCATGGCAGCGTCGACCATCAACAAACTTTGCAAATCATCCTTGCTGTCTATTTCTGCAGATTCCAGCAGCAGTGCATTAGCTTTGTTTGCACAAACGTGCGTAAATGCCGCTAGCGGGTCGTGAAGATACGTTCCCCGTTGTTCGATTGTTTCCACTTTACCTGGTTCAGTGCCCAGTTCTGCTAAACTCATTGTCGCATTCTCTCCCGCTGCGATTAAAAAAAAAGGCCCGTTAGACGGGCCTTTAATGTGTTCTTTTACGCACTCATGCATACACCGCCCGACATTACTGGGAGTGCCACCACCAAACAGCGTTGATTACAACAGAAACTGCAGATTGCTTTTGCATGTCTTCTCTCTAAATTCTTCGATAGGCATCGAAGGGGTAAGTACGTATAATATGCCCTATAGAAGAAAACAAAATTGAAGTTGTGTCAACCGGAAATTTGCATAAGACATTGAAAATAGATCTACACAGTCATACAAAACACTCAGACGGGCACCTTACACCAGAGGAACTTGTGCTTCGTGCCCATAACATGCAGGTGGATGTGCTGGCTATTACCGACCACGATACCGTGGCAGGCCTGCATGAAGCTCACAAAACACAATCTTGCCAGAAACGGGCTATGACCATCATCGACGGTGTTGAAATTTCCACAGCATGGCACGGTTTTGATATTCATATTGTTGGGCTCAACGTTCAGCGAGACGATGCATTCCTTCAGAAGTTTTTAGTCGAACAGACATCAATAAGATGCGAACGTGCGCTTAAAATAGGTAATAAGCTATCGAAGTGCGGGTTTGACGGTGTTACTGAAAAAGCGTTTTCTGCAGCTGGGGAAGGGCAGGTAACCCGGGCACATTTTGCCCGTATTCTGGTGAATGAATACGGCGTAAGCAGCATGGATAGCGCCTTTAAAAAATACCTCGGCAAAGGGAAGCGGGCAATGGTGAAAGCCGTTTGGCCAGGCATGGCTCCGGCAATAGAAGCTATTCATAAAGCGGGTGGGCAGGCTGTCCTGGCGCATCCTGCTCATTATGATATGACCGCGAAATGGCTTCGCAGGCTGGTTGCAGAATTTGCTACCTTAGGCGGCGATGCTATGGAAACCGCTTTTCCGGGAATAAGTTCGGATAAACAAGCACTTATTAATGAGTTGGCAGAAACACACCAGCTTTTAGCATCTGCTGGCTCTGATTTTCATTTTCCGTCCCGCTGGACAGAGCTGGGAAAAAACCTGGGCATTGCGTCGTCGCTTACGCCTATCTGGCACAACTGGGCAGTGTGTCAATAATCATCGAGGAAAAGGTTATGAGTCAGTTTTTTTATGTACACCCGGATAATCCTCAACAGCGTTTGCTCAATCAAGCTGCAGAACTTATTCGTCAGGGCGAAGTGGTGGTTTATCCCACTGACTCTGGCTATGCCATTGGTTGTCAAATGGAAGATAAGCGTGCTCTTGAGCGGCTTTGTCAGATACGGCAGATTGAGCAGGATCACAACTTCACGCTAATGTGTCGGGATATGTCTGAATTATCTTTTTACGCAAAAGTCGATAACAGTGCTTTTCGATTAATTAAAAACAATACCCCTGGACCGTACACATTTGTGTTTAAAGCTACTCGTGAAGTGCCCAGAAGGTTACAAAACCCCAAGCGCAAAACCATTGGTATTCGCGTGCCTGATAACATCATCGCATTAAAGCTTTTAGAAACATTAGATGCCCCGTTGATGTCTACGTCATTGATTTTACCTGGTAATGATATCGCAGAATCTGATCCTGATGATATTCGTGACAAGCTGGAAAAACAGGTTGGCCTCATCATACACGGCGGGTATTTAGGCGAAGATCCCACAACCATTATCGATTTTTCTGAGGGAACCGCCGAAGTAATTAGGGAAGGTAGCGGCGACCCAACGCCGTTTCTTTAAAATCGCGCAAGAATGTCTATGAGTGAAGTGGATAACGCACAAGAGCATGTAACACCCGAACCGGTGCAGCAGCCTTTGCCTTTGGCGTTTATCCACGGTGAAGCTCTCATAGAAAAACCGCAGGATCTGTTTATTCCACCGGATGCCCTTGAGGTCATTCTGGAAACGTTTGAAGGGCCTTTAGACTTACTGTTGTATCTAATTCGCAAACAGAAATTTGATATTACCGCATTGCCTGTTGCGGATATTACTGCCCAGTACATGGAATACGTTGAGGTAATGAAAAGCCTGAAACTGGAGTTGGCGGCTGAGTACTTACTTATGGCGGCCATTTTAGCAGAAATAAAATCTCGTCTGTTGTTGCCAAAGCGAAGCGATGATAACGATGAAGAAGAAGACCCAAGAGCGGAATTAATTCGTCGTCTGCGAGAATACGAAGCGGTTAAGGTTGCCGCGCAATCACTCGATACCCAGCCCCGATTAGAGCGGGACATTTTTGCAGTGAAAGCGGACGTGACCGAGAGCGTTGCCCCCATCAGGGTAGAACCTGAGGTTAGCTTACAGGAATTGGTTTTGGCGTTTAGTCATGCGATGAAACGCGCAGCAGCATTTGAGCATCATACCATTGAGCGTGAAGTACTAAGTACCCGGGAGAGAATGAGCCAGATCCTCTCCATGGTGAACAGCGACACCTACACACCGCTTGACGCTTTGTTCACGCTGGAGGAAGGTCGAGGTGGCGTGGTGGTATCGTTCTTAGCTATTCTTGAGCTCGTGAAAGAACAATTATTGTTGTGCGTTCAGGCAGGACCTTATTCGAGAATTCATGTAAAATTAGGCCAGCATGAAGAAAATCAATAAAGAACAGCTCAAGCAATTAGTCGAAGCCGCGCTGTTTGTGGCCGATGCGCCCATGTCTAAGCTTACACTCAGGGAAACCGTTTTATCGGATTTTCAGGTGAGCGAAAGGGCGCTTAATGACGTACTAAATACGCTTGTTCTGGACTATCAGCCCAGGGGCGTTCAACTGGTTGAAGTGGCTAGTGGTTACCGCTTTCAGTCTTTAGATAGTTTAAGCCCGTGGCTGAGCAAAATGTGGCAGGAGAATGCACCTCGATATTCCCGCGCCATGCTCGAAACGCTAGCACTTATAGCGTATCGACAGCCTATCACTCGTGGTGAGATAGAAGCCGTTCGCGGCGTTGCTGTAAGTAGTAATATTGTGCGTACGCTTACCGAACGAAACTGGATAAAAGTGGTGGGGTATAAAGAAGTGCCTGGCAGGCCTGCTTTGTACGCGACAACACGCCAGTTTTTAGATTATTTTTCGTTAAAATCTTTGGCCGATCTTCCCAGTTCTGATGTATTTGAGGCACTGGACGACCAAACTGAGCCGCCTGCGACGGCTACACTGGATGCACCGTCTGAAGATGACCGTGCGATTGAAACCGCTGAACAAAAGCGAGAATAAAATGAGTGAAAAATTGCAAAAAGTCCTGGCTAACCAGGGGTTAGGTTCTCGACGTGAAATGGAGCGATGGATCGAAGCCGGTCGCGTCTCAGTAGATGGTAAAATTGCCACGTTAGGAGATCGCGTAGAGCCATCAGCACAAATACGGGTCGATGGCCATTTATTGTCCCGCCAAACAGAGAAACCGGTCTGTCGCGTACTCATGTATAACAAGCCAGAAGGTGAATTGTGCAGCCGCCACGATCCTGAGGGCAGACCTACGGTGTTTGAACGCTTACCCTCTATAAAAATCGGACGCTGGATTGCAGTAGGTCGTCTGGATATCAATACCAGTGGTCTGTTGTTATTTACCAATGACGGCGAGCTCGCCAATCGACTGATGCATCCTCGTTGCGAAGTTGAAAGGGAATACGCAGCACGTGTCTTTGGTGAAGTGTCGGGTAAAACGCTCAGCAAGTTGAAAGCCGGCGTAGAGCTCGAAGACGGTATGGCGAAGTTTCTGGAGATCACACCTCGTGCTAAAGCGGCGGGTGATGATGAAAGTATGAACCGTTGGTACAACGTCACATTGGCCGAGGGAAAAAACAGGGAAGTACGTCGTCTCTGGGAATCCCAGGACGTGCAGGTTAGTCGCCTAATGCGGGTACGCTATGGCCCAGTTGAATTGCAAAAGCGTCTGCCGCAAGGTGCCTGGGTTGAACTGGGATTGGAAGATGTGAACAAATTGCGCAAATTGGTGCAGCTGTCAGATGAAGAACAGTCTTTGGTGGATGTAAAACAAGGAAAACTTGACCACGCGCGACTAACCCGGATGCGCCGTTCTGTGAAGAAGCACCGGGCGCGGCAAAACCACCAGAAGAATCAGTCTGCCAGTTCAGACTGACGCTTAACCGGTTGTCGCCCACAAGCTCTGGCGTTATCGATGTTATTTTTTCGCGCCACCTGCGCGATTAAACCTTGATGGGTCTTGATGAACATATCTAGTTTTTCGAGCATGGCCGGATAGTTTGTACTGGAAATGCGCAAACTACCTTTTTTATCAGCCAAAAACGTTGAAGGCACTAGCGTGTCTTCAGCGACACCCAAGTGCTGCAGGCCCCACTGTATTTGTTCCTTAGCTCCAAGAACGGCATCCACCTCTCCACTTACCACCGCGTTCACCAGGTCATTTTCATTCTGATACGTGACTATCTGAGTCAGGCCTTTGCGTTCCTGTTTCTTCCAGTCAGAGTGTAAGGGCATATTTTCTAAAGTACCAAGGCGTCTGACATCCGGCATTCTCATCCAGCTGTTTAGCGGCATGAAGCGCACTACTTCACATACGTTTACAATGGGTTGGCTGTAAAATAAGGTTTGTTGTGAGGCACTCCACCTCGGATGATCAGGAAAACGAAAGTCGATGGTATTGTCATTAAACCATCGACTAAACTTTTCATTTGGAAGGGAAACAAATTCAATACGAATACCTTCCTTAAGAGCAAACGCTTGCAGAACAGCTTCAACCACAGGATGATAGTGACGGCCAGTTATCGGCTGAACGAGTGGATCCTGATCAGCTTCTACCCCAATGTAAAAGGTGTCTTTTGCACTAACAAAAGAAGATAAACACGTTAGTACCAGGCAAAGTACCGCCCTTTGTAAACCCATAGGGTTGCCCTCGATAATCTGAATTTAACGACTAATAAAAATTGTATCAATCGCTATCAAACTGATCCGTCACTACAATTAAATAACTGTATCAAAACCTATACGCAATTGTCCTTGAAACCTGTTCTAGCGTTTTTAATCTTGTGAATGTAAGGGCTTTCTTGGTTTGTTGATACGAAGTGCAGGGTAAAAGTAAACTCAAAATCTTGTTTTTCCGTAGCTATGGACAGTTAGACCATGCCGACCTTTGCTGCAGCAACGCACCGCAAAGTTCAACACGTACTTGGGGGGAATCCCCATTTTTGTTTCAGTAACAGGAGGAAATTATGCAAACCATGCCGCAACTTGGCGTAGGTACTTTTAGACTCGAAGATGATGTGGCAAGGCAAACGGTAACCGATGCCCTCGAAGTAGGGTTCCGACATATAGACACCGCTCAATTCTACGGTAACGAGGAACAGGTGGGTGATGGTATTCAAACTGCCGGATTACCCCGAGAGTCACTTTTCGTTACCACAAAAGTATGGCATGAAAATTTAGATCAAGGCTCATTTATTCCTTCCGTTCACGAAAGCCTGAATAAATTGAAAATGGCCTATATCGACTTATTACTCATCCATTGGCCTTCACCGAATAGTCAGATCCCAATGTCCACATATTTGTCGCTTCTTAAGGAGGCAAAAGACGAGGGGCTCACACGACATATTGGCGTGTCTAATTTCACTATGGCGCAAATTGACGAAGCAGAGTCGATTCTGGGCAAAGGTGAAATACTGACAAATCAAATTGAATTACATCCTTTCATGCAAAACCGACAGTTGGTCGAGCATTGTAAGGAAAAAGGCATTTCTGTAACTGCGTATATGCCTTTTGCGGTTGGTAAGGTTATGCAGGACGAAACTTTAGTTGCCATTGCCCAAGCACACCAGTCTACACCAGCTCAGGTGGTGCTAGCATGGATGGATAAAAAGGGTATTCACACCATTCCGTCGTCCACTGACAAGTCGCATCTTAAAGATAATATTGCGTATACATCGGTAAACCTCACCGATGACGATATCGTTCGTATAGATGAACTGGATAACGGAGAGCGTATCGTCAACCCAGATTTCGCCCCAGATTGGGACTAGTTGTTATGTAAAGCTCATGGAGGAGCTTGCACTTTCTTTACCCGCCTCCATATAATTTTCATTACAATGTAAAATGAGTCATTCATGCACAGGGATAAACCAAAGCAACTCGCCCGAGCAAAACGCATTGCGACCTCCTGGCTGGTTGGTGCTGCATTGCTGTTTGTATTACTCACCGTTGCCGAAACCAAACAGTGGCTTGCTCCATGGCCTTTTTGGGCTGGCATGCTAAAAATGGCAACAGAAGCTGCGCTCATCGGTGGTTTGGCAGATTGGTTTGCCGTTACTGCACTTTTTAAACCCATTCCCGCTCACTGGCCAATACCCCACACTAATATTGTCGCTCGAAACAAAGCGGCTGTAGCCGCCAACCTTTCTGATTTCGTCAAAGAGAAATTTTTTAATGATACCGCTATTCAGCGGCTAATACGGGAAAGTCGCCCTGCTCAGGGGGTTGCTAGCTGGCTGCAAGTGCCAGAAAACAGCAGACGGGTATCCCATTTTATTTCAGGTATGATGGCGGGTGTAGTCCGGGTTTTCGATGACAAACCGGTACAAAAGCTAATGCTAAACGGCGTGCAAAGGGCATTTCGAAACGTTGACCTTTCACCCGTTGCTGCGGGCACCTTGCGGGTGCTGACAAGCGAACAACGCCATCAGGAGGTACTTGATCAGATTTTGCTCAAGGTCGCTGAATTAGCCCAGCGGTCAGAGAGTGAAGCATACATTGCTGGCAAACTGCATGGATGGTTGAAACTGGAGTATCGCAGGCTTGAAAAAGTGCTGCCGTCTGAATGGATCAGTGAGAAGGGGGCGCATATTGCGTCTAAAGCCTTGGTGAGCTTGCTCTCGGACATAGCTCACGACAAAGCTCACCCGGTTAGAGAAAGCGTTGACAGTTACTTACACTCCTTCATTGCAAGGATGGAAAACGACCCGGTAATGGACGCTAAACTCGGTGAATTACGCGAAAAGTTCCTGGAGAATGAAAAACTGCAACATTATCTGCTTACCGTCTGGCAAGACGTGAAAACCTGGTTACTCAATGACGTGACATCAGAAAATGGTAAGCTGAAGGAAAAATTAGCCCATGCCCTGGAGGAAACCGGGCGGACAATTGGCTCTGATGCAACCCTTGCCCAGGCTGTCAACGGACATATTTCAGGCGCCGCCCGTTATGTTGCACCAGCCATGGCAGATTTTCTTACAGATCATATCCGCAAGACTATTTTGGCGTGGGATGACAAGCAAATGGCTGAGCAAATCGAATTAAATATCGGTAAAGATCTACAAAAAGTAAGAATTAACGGCACCCTTGTAGGAGGGGCCATCGGCGCAGTATTGTTTGTCATTGAGCAGGGTATTTCCTATCTTTAAGAGACAGCTGCAGCAAGTTCAGTAGTTTTGGTATTCCACATAACGCCATTTAAGGTGATTTTTGATATTCTATCGAAAACGTTATTTTAGGACCATTTCGTGGCAAAGCGACAGCCCATTGTAGACATTCTTACTTATGGGATTTATTCAAAATGGAATGCTGAAGAGAAGGCATTACCAAAAATACAAACGTTTACCTTAGACGTCCCGCTTGAGGTAGACATCGAATTTGGGTTCACTGTTAATATAAAACGTGCGAAAAATCATAAGGTTCACTACTGTATTTATCACCCCGACATTCCTGATAAAAAAGGTAATCCCATGCCACCATTCACCGGTGAAGAATACGTGCGCACTAACGACTGGGATTTTTATCTCGGCGACACGCTGTGGGAACCCCTTGAAGACAAAGTGGGTGATTGGCGAATGACACTGTCGTTAGAAAACAAACTCATTGCTGACAAAACGTTTACCGTCGAACCTGATGAGCCTTATGAAGGGGCGCAGTTTTGGCGCAGAGGAAAGCCGAAACTGCGAAGAACCTAAACACAATGGCCTTCAAAGGCTGTTTGCAACACTTTCAGCGAGCGCTTTTGCTCTAAAAAATAGAAAAACAAATTAGGAATAAACGAAAAGAATGAAAAAAAGATTTTTTATCGGCTGGTGTCTGGCTACGTTGTTTGTCGCAGGGTGTGCAGAAGAGCAAGAGCCAATACTGAGAGTGGCAACATTCAATGTGAGTATGGAAGCCAACAACTATAAAGATGTGAGTGAAACACCAGGCCCCCAAGTGCTTGAAGCGGTATTAGCGTCAGGTGAACACCCTCAGGTTAAAAACATTGCTGAAATTATCCAAAGGATAAACCCGGATATTATTTTACTTAACGAGTTTGATTATATTCCTGATGTATCAAAAGGGGTCAAAAAGTTCGTGTCTGATTACCTTCACGTAAGCCAACAAGGGCAAAAGCCTGTGAATTACCCCTATGTGTACATTTCGCCAGTTAATACGGGTGAGCCCACGCCATTCGACCTCGACAACAACGGCAAAGAAGAAAGTGTAGGAGGGGATGCCTACGGGTATGGACTTTATCCCGGTCAATACGGAATGGCACTGCTATCGAAATATCCCATTGACGTTGACAATGTACACACACTTACTGCGTTTAAATGGCGTGATATGCCAGATGCTTTGACTATCTTTGACCCTGATACCGGGCAGCCTTGGTATGATGAGGCAGAGTGGGCTTCGGTGCGGCTAAGCTCCAAATCTCACTGGGATATTCCTGTAAAGGTGAACGGTCAGACAGTGCATATTTTAGCGATGCATCCTACACCGCCTACTTTCGACGGTCCGGAAGATCGAAATGGCAAACGAAACGCAGATGAAATTCGTTTGATGGCAGATTATTTATCACCCTATAAAGGCCAGTATATTTATGATGATAACAATAAGGCCGCAGGTCTTACTGAGGAAAGTCGATTTGTGCTGGTGGGAGATTTTAACGCTGCTGATATTGGTGACAAACATCGTCCTGACGTCATTGAGCAACTCACGAAAAATCCATTGGTTAACAGTAGCCTGATACCTGAAAGTGAGGGAGGAGCGGAAGCCTTCGAAGAGTCATTCAGCAGTCGGTATACTGCATACTGGGGAGCGAGAGCTGATTACGTATTACCGTCTTCATATGGTATGGTACCTAAAGAGGGCGGTGTGTTTTGGCCTAAACCAGAAGATGCGTTGTATCGTTTAGTTGCAGATAGAAAAGCAAGTTCAGACCACCGACTAGTCTGGCTGGATATAACACTTATCGATTAATCGAGCGGGCGTTGGAAGTTCATCGCCCGTATAAACAGCAGAAACAACTGCTCGAAGAAAACTTATTGGTCCAGTGGTGTGTTGAAATCTTCAGATAATTCAAAGTCACCCGTCACGGCGGATAACTTGTTTTCACTATCAAAAGTCATGACTAGTTGCTTTTGGAAATCTTTGCCTCGTTTTTCCATGCCTCTTTTCATGTCGTACACATAGTACCAGGTATCCTTGTCAAAAGAGTCTTGTACCATTGGATGGCCCAATACATAGATAACCTGTTCCTTCGTCATACCTACTCTTAATTTCTTCACATCCCTCTCATCGAGAAAGTTGCCTTGGGGAACGTCTATGCGATAAATCCAGTTAGAGCAGGCAGTAGAAAAAAGAACAGCGATTAACAAAATGGCAGATTGATACAGCTTCATGGGTGAATTTATCCAGTTGTGCTTAATTTTAGTGTCGTGCATGACATGAAGAGGATTTTCTCTTCTCTATTATTGTCGCGAAAAACTACGCGAGAGCATGCTACCCAATCACCTATGACCAATCAACTGCTTATTAGTTCGATTCTGCACTTTGTACTAGCGCTTTTTTGTTTGCGTACGTAAACTGTTCAATATTCCAACTGCCCAGGCACCGATTAATGAGAGTACTCCCCTTCACATGGCTGTGAATACAGAGAAAGTCATCAGGATCACCTTTTTATTTCTGCTACTTTTAACATCCCACCTTGCTGTGGCTGATGAAGCGCGACCTGTTGCTTTAGAAGAAAAACGGCTCAGTGCAGACAATACCGACCATACAGATCCTTCTTCGTTGATTAAACTTGGTGAAGTGTATTTGTACCAAGAGCCAAGCCAGGCCCGAGAGCTTGCACTACAAGCCTTGTCATTCACTATTGAAGATGAAAAACTCCAGGCCCAAGCGTCAAGATTGGTGGGCATGGCAAATATGTATCTAGGTAAAAACGACGCTGCATTTATGTATTTGGCGAGAGCGCTCGATGCGGCCGAAGCCACCAATGACGCACATTTGCTATCCGTGAGCCACCGTTCAATAGGGGTTTATTACGAACTGATCGTTGATTACGACAACGCAGTTAAATACTACATAGAAGCAATAAAATTCGGAAAGCTAAGTAACAACATTACCGATCTGGCCATGGTCTACAACAATTTAGGCAATGTACTCAATTCGCAGGGGGATTACGCAGAAGCCGCAGAATACTTTGAACAAGCTGTAGCCATTCACAAAAACACCGACAACCATGAAATGGCAATGAATGCCAGTGTGGGCTTAGGTGTCTCATATTTAAAACTTCACTATTATGACAAGGCGCTAAAGCTCTTTAAGTCCATATTAGTGGATGGGAATCAGATTTACGATTTCACTTATAGCGAAGCAAGTGTAAACCTTGCCCACGTTTACCAGGCGCTCAGTAGACATGATGAAGCCATTGCTACCTATAAACACGTAATTGAAGATCCGCGCGGAGGTTCTTACCCCCAAGCGCTTGCAGCGGCGTATCTAGGACTTGCAAAATTGTATACAACCCTTGGTCAATTCAATGAAGCGATATCGCTTTACAGGAAAGGGATAGATAAGGTTAAAAACAAAACATCTGTGGAAAGTGAGATTGAACTGTATGAAAACCTTGCATTGCTGGAACTGAAGCTTGGCTTTTATGAAGAGGCGGCTAAAACGCAGGCTGAATATATCGCGCGGCGAAATACCATTCAGCCTGTTATACAGGCAGGCATGATAAAGGAATTGGAAGATAAGCTAACCTCGCAACAAGAACTGACGAGTTTGCAGGAAACTTTACTTCAACGAGAACGCGAAGCTAAACGTGCATCACTGTTTCTGTTCATGGTTATAGTAATATCGTTGTTGTGCGCGGTGTTATTTTTGACCCTCCGATTACGCCAGCAGAAATTGCTAAGGTTGGAACAAGCCAATGCTTCTTTATTGATTGCTTCTGAGACAGACCCACTTACTGGTATCGGCAACCGGCGCTTCCTTGAAAGAAGACTTATGGCCATGGGTTCAGACCATGGCAAACTGGCTTTTCTTTTGTTAGATGTCGACCATTTTAAAGAGCTTAACGACACCTATGGACATGATGTAGGGGACGACATCCTCGTGCTACTGGCTGGAAGATTAAAAGGTCTGTGCCGAAAAGCAGATGCTATTGCCAGAATAGGTGGGGAAGAATTTGTAATTTTGTTGGCTGATTCAAACGAAGCTGATTCGGTCCAGTTCGCTGAGCGTCTACGCAGTGATGTTGCTGATATAGTCACCCCATCGGGTGCTAGAACTACGGTCAGTATCGGTGTAGCCGTTGGCGATACCAATACAGCCAATTACGATGTATTGTATAAGCAGGCTGATATTGCCTTATATCAGGCGAAAGCCGAAGGACGAAATTGTGTACGTATTCACACATAGCAATATCACACCAACGCTCTGATTACTTTTATCGCTCAGATAATACCTGGTTGTTGTAATAAAACGCCAAAAATAGGATGCCTGAACAATAATTACTCTATAGCTCGTGAATTTTTTGACTATTACTTCCAACTCAAGCCCCATCTGATATTGTGTTCATCACAAATCGTCATTTTTAAATAACATTTTTTTACCCTACAACCGTTGTTATTTATTTTCACTAGTGGCGATTTGATAACAAGGAAATTAATAAATGAACATTAAAAAATTTAGTCTTACCATGCTTGCCATTGGTATAAGCATGTCGTCATTCCCAATCCAAGCGAACAATCACCCGAACCTTATTCTCACCGAGCAAGGTGTGGAACGAATGAGAGATAATTTAGGGCAGGTCCCCTTATTTGATAAGAGCCTGGCAGTTGTTAAGCAAGAGGTAGATGCTGAAATTGAACTGGGTATAGATACGCCAATTCCAAAGGATTTTTCAGGCGGATACACCCATCAGCGTCATAAACAAAACTTTTTTATAGCCCAAAAAGCGGGTGTGCTTTATCAAATATTGGAAGATGAAAAATACGCAAAGTATATTCGCGATATGCTGTTCCAATACGAAGCAATGTATAAGGGTTTACCGCTACATCCTCAAGAGCGGTCATACGCCAGAGGTAAGCTTTTCTGGCAATGTTTGAATGACAGCAATTGGCTGGTTTACATGAGTCAGGCTTATGATGCTATATACGATTATCTTTCTGCTCAGGAACGGCAAACGCTAGAGGATAATTTATTCCGCCCATTTGCCGATTTTATTTCGCTGGAAAATCCTCAGTTTTTTAACCGCGTCCACAATCATAGCACCTGGGGAATCGCAGCGGTTGGCATGATTGGCCTGGTGATGAATGACGAAGAACTTATTCAAAGAGCCTTGTACGGTATTGACAATGATGGTCTTGAGGTGGGGGGAACCGATAATGACGGTGGCACTATCAAGGTAGAGGGGCAGCGCAAAGGCTTTTTTGCCAACCTTGAAGAACCGTTCTCACCTGACGGTTATTACACAGAAGGGCCCTATTATCAGCGATATGCCATGTATCCGTTCCTCATTTTGGCGCTGGCTATGGAAAACAATCGACCAGACCTAAAAGTACTACAACACAAAGATAATGTGCTGCTTAAAGGCATTGATGCACTACTAAATTTATCCGATGCCGATGGCGAGTTCTTCCCACTCAATGATGCCCAAAAGGGCATGTCATATAAAAAAGCTTCTTTAGTAACTGCTGTTGATTTAGCCTATTTTTACGGTGAAAAAGATCCTCGATTACTCAGTGTTGTAGAGAAACAAGGCGAGGTTTTATTGCAGGAATCTGGTCTTGAAGCTGCGATGGCATTGCGAGATGGCAAGGCCGAGCCATTCGTGAAAAGTTCGGTAAATTTGAGTGATGGCCCAGATGGCGACCAGGGTGGTGTAGGTATTTTGCGGTATGGAGACGAAGAACTAACTTTGGTATTTAAATATGCTGCGCAAGGGTTAAGCCATGGGCATTACGATAAGCTATCTTTTTCTCTGTACGAACGAGGAGAAGAAGTTTTGCAAGACTACGGTCTGGCAAGGTTTGTCAATATAGGTCAAAAAGGTGGAGGAAACTACTTAAAAGAAAATACCACCTGGGCTAAAACGACAATCGCCCACAATACCCTCTCGGTGAATGGAAAAAAACACTTCGATGGTAAATACCAAGTCGCAAGCCAACATCACTCTGAGTTATTTTTCTTCGACGCTGAGAAGGATAACGTAAAAGTTGTCAGTGCTACGGAGGAGAATGCGTACCCGGGTATTTTCATGCATCGCACTATGGCAATGATAAAAGACGAAAACTTTGAAAAGCCGTTTGTGTTGGACATATTGCGGGTGAAGTCTGACGAGGACAATCAGTACGACTTGCCTTTTTACTACATGGGGCAGGTAATAGATAAAAACTTTACCTATCAATCGCCAGAGTCGCTTTCCCCATTCGGTGAAGACAATGGCTATCAGCACTTATTTGTTGAAGGCTTTGGTAAGGCTAACCCTGGTAACACCAAGTTTCAGTGGTTAGGAAGTGGTAAGTACTACACATTAACAACAACCACACGTGCTGAAGACGAGATATACCTAACACGAATTGGTGCCAATGATCCAGACTTTAATCTACGTCGGGATGCTGCCATTACGCTTAGGAGAAACGACACGGCGAACACTGTGTTTGTTTCTATTGTAGAGCCTCACGGTTCGTACAGCCCGGTTAGCGAATCGTCAATTAACTCCAGAAGTAGTATCGAGAAATTAACAGTGGTTCTTGATACCGAGGATTATACGGGGGTTTCTATTACTGATGTTAAAGGAGACACGCAACTGTTTATTGTCTCAAACAATAATAATAGCAACCTGGCAAAACACAGTGTGACCATTGAAGGTAACACTTACAGTTGGTCAGGCCCGTACTTTTATCAGTAGGCGTTATTAAAGTAACCTTACTGCTGGGAGCTTTCCCAATAATTCAAAGGCCTCATCAGAGGCCTTTGCTTTTATATCCTTTGACGTTGAATATCATCAGTTGTTTTCAGCACTTTGCAATAATTCTTTCGCGTTTGCCAACGCTGATTCTGTGACTTTGTCTCCGGCAAGTAAACGGGCTAACTCGTCAATTCTGTCCTGGCGGGTTAACGGTAGCATTTGCGTTTCTGTGGTATTGCCATCACTGTACTTAGTCACAAATAACTGATTGTGAGCCTGGGCGGCAACCTGAGGAAGGTGGGTAACGCACATTACCTGGCTTACGTTGCCGAGGCGGCGTAATAGTGCGCCAACAATCGCCGCCGTGGGCCCGCTAATACCGGTATCTACTTCATCGAATATCATGGTGGGTGTGGCTTGTTTATCACTGGTTAATACTTGTATCGCCAAACCTATGCGGGACAATTCTCCACCGGATACCACTTTTTCAAGCTTGTCTACACTTTGCCCTGGGTTTGTTGAGACCTGGAAGATAATGTCGTCCAGCCCATGGGCTGACGGCGTTTTATCAGCCTGATGATTCACTGCAATTGCCATAACAGCGTGGGGCATATTCATTTGTCTGATTTGCGTCTGTATAGCTGCTGCTAATTTTTCAGCACTCTTTGCTCGGGAACCAGATAAGGCTTCACACGCTGACAAGTAGTGGCTTTTTTCTTTTTCCACTTCATCAAGCAGCGATACCAGCCTGTCTTCGTCGTGACTTAAAGCGATGAACTCGGCAGACAATGAAAGGTGGTGTTCGTAAAGTGCTTCCGGTTTAACGCCGTGCTTTCTCGACAATTCCATTGCCTTGCTGTAACGGGTTTCGACCTGTTGGAGGCGCAAGGGGTCAATTTCAAGCTCATCGCAATAGCTTCGCAATTCTCTTGCGGCTTCCTCAACCTGAATAGACGCATCATTAAGTAATGCAATGATGGGGGTGAGAGCAGAATCATGGGCTTCTAGATCGATCAGTCTATCAAGTCCGTTCTGAATAATTGATAAGGCGTTGCCTTCGTCGTTTTCATACAAGTTATAAAAACTGGTTTGTGCTTGTTCCAGTAAAGCTTGCCCGTTACTCAATCTTCGGTGTTCGGTTTCTAACTCTGTAAATTCGCCATCTTCCAGAGCAAACTCATCGAGTTCCTGAACCTGATAGTTCAACAGCTGGTGTCTGTCTGCACGCATCTGTGCTTCTTCTTGCAACTGCTTTAATACTTTTTGTTTTTGCCGCCAACTGCGATAAGTGTCTGATACGTCTTTGAGCAGATCAGGGTGTGTGGCGTATTGGTCGACCAGATTGCGCTGATAATCTTCTTTTAATAGCTGCAAATGGGTATTTTGGCCATGAATAGCAATAACGTATTGACCAAACTGCTTAAGCTGCTGAAGAGAAACGGGGCAGCCATTGATAAAGGCTTTTGAGCGACCTTCACGGGATATAACCCTGCGAATGAAGCAGGTCTTTTCTTCTTCTTCAAGTAATTCCTGCTCTTCCAACCAGTTAAGGGCTAAGGGGTGTTTGCTGAGGTTGAAGTGGGCGATGATCTCAGCTTTACTGGCATCTTTACGCACAGAGCCTGCATCTGCTCGTTCGCCTAAACAAAGGCTTAGGGCATCAATAGCGATTGACTTCCCCGCACCGGTCTCGCCAGTGATGGCGGTCATTCCCGCTTCAAAGTTAACAGCGAGTTGTTTAACGACAGCGAAATTTTTGATTGAAAGCGTAACAAGCATGGGTCCACCGCAGTATGTTTATACAGTACTTGTAAATATATACAGTATCTTTGGGATGTAAAGTGAAATTAACTTGCATCTGAAGAAATCATCAATTTCCTAGCAAATTCGCACCTACGAAAGAATTCCTGGTAAGTACTGCATTGCTAGTAGGTCACTTTCACACTACATTGCACAGAACCGAGCTTGCTATAAAAATTACTTTAACATCACTATCCAGTACTTCACTAAGTGTTAAACTAATTTATCTCGATTCGTCTATTGCATGTTAACACGTCGAAACCTCCCTCCCATTGAGCCGTTGAACAATAGTGTCGTTAATCACATCAGGGCATTCAACTTGTGGCGTATGACCACATGAGTCTATGATATTAAGCGTTGAATTTTCGCAACATTGGTGCGCAGCAAAAGACGCTCGGAAGGGAATAACTTTATCGTTTCGTCCATGGATAAACGCAACAGGACAGTGAAGCTTTCTTAGTATTTTCAGGCTCTCGTTGACCAATTCTGGCCGTTGTCCACGTAGGTTGTTGATTATACGAACACCTTGTAAAAACCCTCGTTGCTTTTGTTTTTTTGACGTGTTGCGCTTAATCGCCGCCAATATCTCTGGGTTAATATCAATCGTATTGTCGAATATAGCATTTACCTGATTGGTATACGCCACCTCGCCCGGTGCGGTTATTAGTTCACCTAACAAAGGCAAACACATGATTCTAAACGGTACGGGTGAGTCTTTTGACAAGGTTGCAGCATTGAGTAAGAAAAGACTTCTTACTCTACGACCTGCTTTGTTTGCGATTCTAAGTGCAATAGCGCCACCCATAGAGTTACCTATTACACTAAAGGCTTTAACCTGTAGCTGATTCAGCAAGGCTAGCCCAAGCTCTGCAAACTCATCTAACGAGCTTAAAGGGGTTCCCTCTGATGACAACCCGTGTGCTGGGTAGTCCCACGCAATCACTCTCACCCCTTTTTTGGCAAGCAAGAATTGGTAAGTCCACAACTCTAGCGAAGCTCCAACACCAGTACAGCAAAAAAGAACTGGACCTTCGCCGCCAGAATCTTTGTATCGAATACTGTATCCTTTATGTTCAAATTGGTAAGTTTCGGGTGACTCTACATACATCGACCTACTTCCCTTGCTTGGTTCTTTTTAATACGCGCTATTCCCAGCAAATCACTGGTTTGATTGATACGCCGGTCTCGGTATCTTCAATTGCCTGATTAATGTGCTCAGGTGAATAAAACTTAATGAGTTTTTCAAAAGGAAACACGCCTTCGGCTTGCCAATCGATCATTTGCGGAATAAAGGTATGTGGGTTTACTGAGCCCTCAACAATGCCAATAAGGCTTCGACCACCGCTCATAAAATGAGTTTCGTTAAGCTTAATTTCTGCATCTGGGCCAGAAGCACCTAAAATTCCACAGCGGCCCATTGGCGCTAACGATTCAACAGCATCGCGAATAACCTCTGGGATCCCGGTAGTGTCGAGTGCGAAGTTTACGCCGTAACCAGTAATTTTAATTATCTCTTCTGAAGCTTTCGTCGAAAGGGGGTCAACAACGTGTGTAGCTCCCAGCTCTTGTGCCATTGCTGTTCGCTCTGGTTTGGTATCTACGGCGATAATTGAAGAGGCGCCAAGCAGTTTTGCTGTCATTAT
The DNA here is from genome assembly GCF_056158205.1 of Alteromonas sp. AWQ4_252. Taxonomy (NCBI): domain Bacteria; kingdom Pseudomonadati; phylum Pseudomonadota; class Gammaproteobacteria; order Alteromonadales; family Alteromonadaceae; genus Alteromonas; species Alteromonas sp. AWQ4_252. Next base: position 2,524,059 of record NZ_JBSWSV010000001.1, read on the forward strand.
GGCCGAAAGTCCAACTGATCCTGTACCAAATACAACAACACTTGAACCAGCTTTTACTTGCAGCGCCTCATAAATCGCACCTGCGCCGGTTTGAATACCGCACGCCAATGGTGCTATTTCTTTCAAGTTTGCAGTCTGTGGCACTTTAACAGCGTTAGCTGTGTGACAAATAGCGTAGGTAGCGAAAGAAGATTGCCCAAAAAAGTTTCCATGTATAAGTTCGCCTTCTTGACTTAGCGCACTGGTGCCATCTTCTCTTTCGGCAAAAAAATTACGAGGGAAGAATTCATGACAATAGCTATAGGCCGATTCGTCACAGCTAGGGCAGTGATTACAGTAGTTAAATGTCATTACTACATGATCGCCAGGTTTCATATGGGTGACATTTTCACCCACTGACTCGACGATACCCGCACCTTCATGTCCTAACACAACCGGCATGGGAGTAGGAAGAAGTCCGGCTTTTACTACAAGGTCGGTGTGGCAAATACCTGTAGCGACAACTTTAACGCGAATCTCGTCTGCACGAGGTTCTTCTATTATAATTTGTTCTATTGATAATGGCTGAGAACTATCTCTGGCAATAGCGGCATTTATTTTCATCTTTTTCTACCTACCCTTACTTCGGTTCAACTCATTATTGAAATGAGTACATATAAAGTGGTCTAACATATGCTAAAGACAACATGTCGTTTAACGCGTTGACCTTAGTTCATAGGCTCACACTAGAATGGCTTCATTTGCGCCGTTCTCTTGACTGTTACCCACTGCCAATGTGTATATACCTCTAGGTCAGCAGGGCCGCATATAGCGCTACCATTTCCAGAGTTACCGCATCCGCCAAATGGGTTTACACACTCGTCATTCACAGTTTGATCGTTAATATGGAGAAGACCAACATTCAACGACTCGCCTATTGCATGAGCGCGAGCTAGATCATTTGAAATGACCGCACCCGCAAGACCATATTCACCGTGATTTGCTAACGATATTGCTTCCTCATCGGTTTTAAATGTTGTGATGTTGATTACTGGACCAAAGATTTCCTCTTCAAAGCTGCGCATTCCTGGTTGTACATTACTAAGTACAGTCGGAGAGTAGAATGTACCGTCGGCAACACCACCGGCTTCTAGCACAGCGCCTTGCGAAATAGAGTCGTCGACAATAGCACTCACTTTTGCAACTTGATTAGTGTTGATTAGCGGTCCGATAGCAACGGTTCCTGTAGCAGGGTCACCAACTGGGAGGTTTTTTGCTTTTTCAACGAGCTTTTCTTTTAAGGCGTCTGCAATTTTTTCGTGTACAAGTACGCGACCAGATGCCATACAAATTTGCCCTTGGTGCATGTAGCAGCCCCACGCAATGTTGCTTGCTGCTACGTCTAAATCGGCGTCTTCAAGCACTATTGTTGAACTCTTACCACCAAGTTCGAGTGATACTTTTTTCAAGTTTCTACCGCACGCTTCACCGACCTTTCTACCTGCGACTGTTGATCCGGTAAAACATACCAAGCCGATTTCCGGCGCTTCACATAGTGCTTGACCCGCTTCTACGCCACCAGGTATTACTTGGTAAACGCCTTTAGGTAAACCAGCATGCTCTAGTGCTAGGGCAAGGATAAGGCCACCTGCCAGAGGCGTTTGCGGATCAGGTTTTGATACGACGGCATTACCTGTTGCTAACGCTGGCGCCACAGAACGTGTACTTAATATCATAGGAAAATTAAAGGGTGATATTATTCCCACAACACCATGCGGTACCCTGCGAGCGTAAGACTCAGTTTCATGCTCGCTGGCAAGTTGCAGGCCTTTGGGTTGCATGGCGGTAGACGCTGCAAGTTTTAGCAATGTAATTGCTGAGTTTACCTCGTGTTGCCCCTTAGGAATAATGCCACCAGTTTCTCTAGCGACAATAACACTAATGTCTTCAAAATTTTCTTGCAGATAGTTGGCAGCTTTTAGAAAAATGTCTGCTTTTTCAGTTGGCGATACTTTTTTCCACGTTTGTTGCGCAGTGGCGGCTGTATTGGCTGCGGTTAGTACATCGTCCTTTGACACATTAGAAACTTTTGCTAGTTCATCACCGTTTCCTGGCTCAGTCACTGAGATTAAATCGCTACCGAGCGAAATCCAGTCACCATTAAAAGTGTTGTTTTGCCAAGGCTTATCAGACTCTAACCACGACATACAGATTTTCCTTTTATTGTAATGTGAATAATTTTGAAAGGTTGTTAATTCGAGTTTGATTGAGCAAAGCACATGCCAAATGTGTATTTGGGGTAAAAATCGTATGTATTATTGTTAACAAGTGGTTGATTTTAAGGCATCCGCAATTAGGTGCCTATTGCTTAGCTTTGGTTTACCAAATTAAACCGTTCAATCAAATGAATAAATTTAACTTGTTCTAACCTTTCGATTTGTTCATTTGATAAAAATGTGGCGAAGTGCTGTAAATCCGGTTTATTGAATTTGTTTACGCCTATTTTGGCAAAGTGCCGTCTCCTAAAGTCAATCGCATTTGAACCCTAGAAATATGATCAAATGATAAAGTGGTAGAAGTAAAAATTATCATATGAATAATTTCGGTAACTGCATTGGACAACATAAAAACAATAACTTCTGTGTAAAAATTTTATTTAATACAATTGGTTATGATTTAATTTAAAGCGTTGGTTCTTCTTTTGCTAAATACACAACTGATTAACAAGTTGGTAACACAATTAAACATATAATTAATGAAGAAATTGGAGAACACAATGCCTTTTAAGCTAAGCAAGCTATCCATGGGCGTCACCCTGTCACTATTTACCTCTGTTGCGGCTCTGCAACCTCATGTTGCTCAAGCACAAAACAACGAACCAGCTAAGACATCGTTAGAAGTAATCGAAGTTACTGCACAAAAGCGAACTGAGAATGTACAGGAGGTACCTATCACCATTTCAGCAATGTCAGCGGAAGGGTTGAAGAACAACGATATTTCTAACGTGACTGAAGTCTCTGCATATATACCTAATGTTGAAATGGATGCTACATCACCCTTTGCCGGCTCTTCCTCTGTATTGAGTGCTTTCATTCGCGGTATAGGCCAAAACGACTTTGCCTTCAATCTTGAACCTGGTGTGGGTTTGTACGTTGATGGGGTTTACTATGCAAGAACACTTGGTGCTGTAGTTGATACTTTGAATTTAGAGCGTATAGAGGTATTGAAAGGCCCACAAGGTACCTTGTTTGGCAGAAATACCATCGGTGGAGCTTTAAACATAGTAACAAGTCGTCCATCAGACTCATTTGGTTTTCGTGCAGAAGCAGTATTAGGTAGCTTCAATCGTCAGGACATCCGAGTTTCAGCGGATCTTCCAATTAATGAAGATTTACTTTCGCAAGTTTCGTTTTCTTCAAAGCGAAGAGATGGTTACCAAAAACGCATACCGTATCCAGGAAGTGAACTGTCTATTTCTGATACAGGAAAATTTAATACAATTGGTAACCAGCAGTCATACGGCGATGAAGCCGGAGCTGAAAACGCCATTAATGGCCGCTTTAAAGCGCTTTATACACCGAGTGATGATTTAACAGTAACCTTTTCGGCAGACTTTACCGACACCAATGAGAGCGCAGCGCCGTCTACTTTAATCTCTATTGATCCCGAGGCAAGCTTAGGTGCGCTATACAACACTTGTATTAGTTTAGATGTCGCCACGCTAGATGCGATTGGCTTAGGTGCGGCTTGTGGGCCCCGGGCAACCGTTGGAACGGCGCTTGCCGGTGCAAACGTAGACGATAACCCTTTTAACGACCGCCTGCCGATTGATGAAAGGTTCATCACTGGAAACCCTGATATCACCTATGCTTCAGGTAGTAACTTTAGCAAGCTATCAGCATGGGGTAGCGCATTAACCTTGGATTACCACCTAGGCGATGGTATGGCGTTGAAGTCAATTACTGCCTATCGAGAGTTAGAGTCAAGTTTTGGCGTTGACAATTCTGGTATGCCTATGGTGATGGTAGATACATCTTTCTTTATGGATCAAAGCCAATTCTCGCAAGAGTTGCAGCTAACTGGTGCGTCATTTGACGACAGGTTGGAGTGGGTAACTGGTTTATACTATTTCACAGAAGACGGCTCATTGATTGATACACCAGTGTTTGCTGAAGGCATGGTGCAGGTATACGGCCCCAACTATTTTGAGAATGAAGCTTTTGCTGCGTTTGTACATATGAACTATCGCTTCAATGAAAAGTGGGGGGCGACTCTAGGGGTGCGTTACACCGAAGAAGAGAAAACATTCGAAGGCAAGCAACAAGAACTGAATCAGTTCGGTATCAAAGTTGGTTTTCCTTCTGCGTTGTACCCAGATCAGACAGATCTAACACGCGTGTTCCCATTGGGCCTGCATGAACAAACGTTTGATGATACGTCAATTCACTTTGGTCTTCAGTACCATATCAGCGACGATGTAATGGCCTTTGGTTCGTATTCTCAGGGCTTTAAGTCAGGCGGCTGGACAACTCGTCTAACAGTACCTGAGCCAAGCGGCTTGCCACCTACATTTGAACCAGAAGAAGCGGATAGCTTTGAGTTAGGTATTAAGTCTCGTTTCTGGGATGGCTCTGCTCAGCTTAACGCTGCACTTTTCCACACGAAATATGACAACATTCAAGTGACGGTTAACCGTGGATTGTCTCCTTTTTTTGAAAATGCGGCGGGTGGTGAAATCAGTGGTTTAGAGTTAGAAGGGCAATTTATTTTAACCGAAGACCTTTATTTGAACGCATCGTATGGTTACATTGATGCAAAATACACTGAGCTTGCTGAAGGTGCTACGTTAACCCTCGACGATAAGTTTGTGAACACACCTGAAAACTCTGCAAGTATTGGCCTGCGCTACCACTATATGACTTCATCTGGTGCAGAATGGGTATTCTTGGGGGATTGGGCATTTAGATCAGAAACCGCAAATATCTCTGAGAATTCACCAGGAACCAACCAACCTTCTTATAGTATGTACAACGCGTCAGTGAAGTACATTTCAGAAGACGGAGATTGGGAACTTGCCTTGCGCGGTGACAATCTTACCGATGAAAGAGTCATCGTGACAGGTTTCCGCAACAACGATGTTGGTACTACGCAAGTGGTATACAACGCGCCAAGGACGTGGTCGCTTACATTCTCATTTCGCTACTAGTCCTACCTCAGAGTATCGCGGTTTTTCGCGATACTCTGGACAACTGTACCTCACCCACATAACATAAAGTTAACCATGTATTTACTCAATCGACGCAGGCCACACTTGGATAAAGCTGAATCTCCTTCTGAAAAAAGGGTACCACTCTCTGATTTGATTGATTCGAAAACTACCGATACCAAGAGCGCGTCTAGCCTGGTATCTGATGATTCGTCAAACCCAACCCTCAAAGCGTTAGCAAGCGGAATTTCTTTTTCGCCGGAAGATGGCCGTATATGGATGAACGAACAGCGAATGTTCCTTTTTCATGATAGTTCGTTTGGTAGTTTGCGAGAGCAGGTCATTAATGCATTAGGGTATGATGCGGCTAAACAGTTGTTCATGCGGTCTGGTTATACGTCGGGTTGTAGAGACGCTGATTTAGTCAGGCAACGTTGGCCAAACGCCGATCCGTCAGCCATATTTGAAGCCGGCCCTCAAATGCACTCGCTTGAGGGAGCTGTTCACGTTGAAACAGTACACATAGAATTTGATCGTGATAAAGGTACCTACAACGGAGAGTTTTACTGGCATAACAGTTGTGAATCTGAACAACACGTAAAAGCGTATGGCGTTAGCGCAGAGCCTGTGTGTTGGATGGAGCTGGGTTATGCGATGGGCTACGTAAGTTCGCTTTTAGGCACCTTAGTTATCTTCAGAGAAATGAAATGTCAGGGCATGGGACATGACAAATGTCGCGTGGTTGGCAAAAATGCGAATGCTTGGCCTAAAGCGTTGAGACAACTTGATTTTCAAATAGACAGTGGCGTAGACCTTTCGGTAAAAACACCCGCGCAATGCAAAGCAGAAACAAAAATTATGCCTTCGAGTTATGATCCAGAAGAAGGCGACAAAATGATTGGGGTATCTGCCGCTTTTGTAAAAGCGAGACAAGCACTTCAAAAAGTTGCTGGCACACGAGCTACTGTTTTACTTACCGGTGAGTCGGGCGTAGGCAAAGAGCTTTTTGCACACACACTTCACAAAAGTAGCAAACGCGCAGCAGCACCATTTGTTGCTTTTAACTGTGCCGCGATTCCAGAAAACCTGTTAGAGGCAGAATTGTTTGGCGTAGACAAAGGCGCGTTTACTGGAGCTAGCCAAAGTCGCGCAGGGCGTTTTGAACGCGCAGACGGAGGCACTCTTTTTCTGGACGAGTTGGGTACCTTGAGCCCGGCCGGGCAAAGTAAACTATTGCGCGCCTTGCAAGAACAGGAGATCGAACGTGTTGGGGGTACACAGGCTATAAAAGTGGACGTTCGTGTTGTTGCCGCCACTAATCTTGATTTACGAGAGGCGGTAAAACAGGGAGACTTTCGAGAAGATTTGTTTTTCCGGTTGAATGTGTTTCCAATTGCCATTCCAACATTAAAACAACGCAGGGATGATATTCCGTTACTGCTAGATTATTTTTTCCAAAAATTCTGTGCCTTACATGATAAGTCTTTACCAGGCATTACATTGCGAGCATCTCGTGCGCTATTCCATTATGACTTTCCTGGCAATATTCGGGAGATTCAAAATATTGTAGAGCGAGGGGTCATATGGGCGGAGCAGGGAGAACCTGTGGATTTGCACCATATGTTTCAAAAAGAAGAACTCCCTGAATTGAAGATTTTTTCGCTAGATGAAACGGGCTCTCTGGTTAACGCCAAAAATAGCGACATGAAAGTCTTAGAGAAACTTTCAGATATTCACGAAGGGGGCTTTTCGCTCGATAAGCTTGAAAAACAAATTATTTCTGAGGCTGTCGCGTCTGAAAAGGGTAACCTTTCTGCTGCTGCACGTCGTTTAGGTATTAGCAGAGCACAGTTGGCTTATCGTTTAAAAAAATCCTAATATCGCTATCAATTTTTGTTACGACCTGATAGCCCCGATTGTTGTAACCATCATTATTCAACGGTAGGTAAGGGAGGGTAATAAAGGTTGAGTGTTGCTCCATAACTGAAAAATGTTGCAAATATCTATAGAGTCAGTCTAGTTTTAAGTAAAGCTTTTCAGTGCGCAAACCTCATAAGTACAATATCGCAACAAGCAATGCCCGTTGCATAGCGCATTATACTGTTAAAAGGAAGCTTCATCGCTAAAGCGACAAGTCTCAACTAAATAGTCAATTAATACTCTGGTTCGGCTTGGCACATGCTTACGGGAAGGGTAAACCAACGTAAACAACAAGGTTTCGCTGCCAAGCGACGGAAAAATTCGTACGAGTTCCTTAGATGCGATTTCTTTTTGCACCGTTGAAGGTAACAGCGTCGAAATTCCTAACCCTGCTTTTACCATTTCTTGAGCTAAATGAGGGGAATTACACAGCTCGTAATGTTTGGGTGTAATGGCTATCGGTGTGTCATCTAGCATTAAGTAATGCATGGTTCGTGAATTTAACTGAGACAGCAAGATCCAGGTATGATTATTAAGTTCTGCAATAGTCTTAGGTTCACCATATTTCTTGAGATAATCTGGGCTAGCATATAAGGCGAATTGTTCTTGGTATAAGACCCTGCCGACCAGAGAATCGTCTTGTGGTAAGCCAATTCGAAGTGCAATATCAATATTCTGAGCGATTAGATCGAGTTTATCGTCACTGCTCACAATGTTTAAGTCTATTTCAGGATAGCGATGTTTGAATTCAGGCAGCAACGGTAATAAAAACTTGTGTGCAATGTCGTTGGTTACTGTTATTGATACTCTTCCTTTTGGCGTAGATTGACGCAGGCCTTCATCAATACCATGCAAAATCTCGTGGCATTTTTTCGCATGGGAAAATACTACATTTCCTTCGTCAGTAAGCATGAGCTGTCGAGTGGTTCTTTGCAGTAAACGCACGTCAAGAGATGCTTCTAAACCAGCCACTTGCTCGCTTACTCGAGAGCGACTGGAGCCTAAGCGGCGAGCAGCTTCCGCAAAGCTTCCAAACTCTACTACGCTGGCAAATACGGCGAGTGCCTTAAGATGTGAATAGTTAATTGTACTCATATTCGTGACAATTCGTTCTGTATGTGTCTACTTATCATAACAGTGTTTCACGCACATAATCACCTTTGTATTCAACCAATACTCATTTAATTGATAGAGGATAGATTATGATTGCAGTAACCGGCGCTAATGGACAATTAGGTCAAAAAGTTATTCAAACACTGCTTAATACAGAGAAGGCAAACACAATTGTTGCACTAGTGCGCAACCCTGATAACGCACATGCATTAAAGCAGTTGGGAGTAGTAGTACGGCAGGCCGACTACAATAAACCGGAAACGCTTGAGTCAGCTTTAGAGGGTGTCGAGAAGTTGTTGTTAATATCAGGTACGGAGTTTGGGAAACGCTTTGAGCAGCACAAAGCGGTAATAGATGCAGCTGTGGCACAAAACGTTAGCCTCATTGCTTATACCAGTTTGTTGAAAGCGGATACGTCTCCTTTGCTGTTAGCGCAAGAACATAAACAAACCGAGGCATATTTTAAAGATGTGTCAGCGCCTTTCGTGTTTCTACGAAATGGGTGGTACACGGAAAATTACACCGATAATGTAGACAGCGTGCTGCAGATGGGAGCGGTGGCAGGCGCTGCAAAGCAGGGAGTTTTGTCTACCGCTAGCCGACAAGATTATGCAGACGCCGCAGTGGCCGTTCTTCTATCATCGCAAAATCAAGCAGGCAAAATTTATGAGCTTGCTGGCGACACGGGCTTTACGCTAATGGAGTATGCTTCCACCCTATCTGAAATTACCGGCGAAGATATTGGTTTTTTAGACATGGATGAGAGCGCTTATAGAGAAGCACTCATTAAAGTTGGGCTGCCTGAAGGTATGGCAGCTGCGTTGGCAGATTCAGAGCATTATGCCGCCTCGGGGTGGCTCCGAGATAATAGCGGCACCTTATCATCGCTACTTGGTCGTCCAACTGAAACCCTGCGTGAAACACTCATTACAAAATTAAAACGCTAAGTAAAATACTGACTCTCGCGCATTAGTCTAAGCTAGATAATGACAATAATTTTGACTTTATCTCGGCTCTCAAGTGTGCGGGAGCATCAATTAAAACTTCCTCCATAAAACGAGGGTTTTGATAAAGAGCGATTATCTTGTTGTTCACTTTAGTCAACCACTTGCGGCTTTCTTCTGTGCGGTTGCATAGAATATGGCTACTCGTATAGGTTTCACTCCCTTCAATGTCATAAGCTCGAAGCTTTGCAATATTTTCATTTCTCAAAACTGAAGGAAACATTAACGCATAGTTAATTCTTCGGTGGCTGAGTATATCGAAAACGGGGTTGTCGGAATCACCCAATACAACATTAAATATTTGTTCGGTATTGATTTTTTTTATTTCGTTATCTAAAAAATCGCCATAACTGATACCATCTGCTAATAACAACAAACTATTTTTATCGGACGCCATCAGCTTTTCTAAACTGGAAATTTTTCCACTTTCGTTAAGCAGAGGCTTCTCCAAAACTTTATCTGAGCGCTTCTGATACAAATAAACTGAGGGAAGTATCGCAATAGGAAAAGAAAACAAGTAATCGTTTAATCTTTCTTCATTCTCTCTTGCAAATAATAGACAGGATGCTTCTTCTCGTTCATCTATATAAGACATTGCACGTGTAAAAGGCACTAATTGTAAATCATAGGTATCCACCATCAATCGCAGCAGACTTATATAACTATCGCCATGGGAAGAATTGCTTAGAAGTTTTGTTTTATGGCTGTAGTCACTGGAGTAGAGATAAACCTTTGAATATGAGGAAGAGCAGTACAAAAAAAGAATTAACGTAAGATAACCAGGCAATCTAATCAACGATTTAACCTCTCGTTAAAAAACAGCGTCATATTTGTTTTTCAAGTATACACTAGATAGTACCTAACATTTAGTCATAGGTAAGATTTTAAAAAACTAGAGCTAGAATGTAAGTCCCAATTTGAGCAGGGCCATAAACGCAGATCAAAATAAATATTGACCTTGTTTAATCCGGCACTATTGCAAAGAAGTACCACACAGTTTGAGCCTTCTGAGAAAAATAAAATACCCATCAAATGAAACCTAAAGATTTTTGCCAAAAAGCGCTAAATCCTTACTTTTGTACTATGCTTTTCAAATTGTGTTACTTTTGAGTGGAAGTTGGTTTTATGAAGTTATGGAGAAAGTTCTCTTTCCTGCAGCTTACTTATTTCCTTTTTGCTTTGCTTTCTTTTTCGCACGCGCAGACGGTGGTGGTGCCAAAAGTAGTAGGGGAGAAGGAGCAAATTCTGTACGATATTTTAGCGCTGGCATTAAGTAAAAGCGCGCCATCAATAAAATTGTCGACCCTTCCCGAAGTACTCAACGAGGCGCAATTGGTCAGTGAAGTCGAAGCTGAAAATCTTGACGTTATGTGGTCTGGCGGAGATAAAGAAAAAGACGAACGCCTTGAAGCAGTTCGCATTCCTGTTTTAAAAGGGTTGCTTGGGCATCGTATATTTCTTATTCGAAAAGAAGACAAGACGCGTTTTTCCACTATCAAAACCTTTGAAGACCTTTTGAAATTTGAGGCAGGGCAGGGACGTTTTTGGGGCGATACACAAATATTAATAAGTGCCGATATTCCCACGGTAACCACAATCAAATATAAAAACTTATTTCCAATGTTAGAAGGGGGAAGGTTTGATTATTTCCCAAGGGCGCTGCACGAACCATTTATTGAGGCTGCCAATCACAAGCATCTTGACCTTGTTGTAGATTCGAACGTAATGCTGGTTTATCCCTATGCCATGTACTTTTATGTGAATAAGAGTGAACAGCGTTTGCATGACCTTATTTACAGCGGCTTTGAGATGGCCATAGAAGACGGTAGTTACGACGAACTCTTTTTTAATAATTCCATGATTCAAGATGTATTGACCAAAGCAAACATTGCTGACCGAACTGTTTTTCGAGTGGAGAATCCTCATTTACACCCTGATACTCCGTTAGACAGAACGGAATTCTGGTTAGATATAAAAAAGTTACAGTAAGCACATTTTTGAGTACTTGAGTAAACCAGCCTATTCAATTGAGCTAATTTACGGAAAAACCATGCAATCAATAAAACAAAAATCCATGATCACACTTTCTTTCGTTTCATTAGCTGTAATGCTAGTAGTGTTTGGTCTTAGTTATATTGCAACCAGCCAGTATTTCGATGAGCAGTTAGAGAAAGATATGCGCGACACTAATCAAGCGCTGTCTATTGTTATGCAAGAACCTATATTTGCATACGATAATGAATTAACCCAAGACATCCTTTCATCTTTTGTGGCTTATCCTCATGTATTGCGAATAGAGGCCTTTGATCACCGGGGAAACCCGATTGCGAGTGCGGTAGATAAAGAGGCCAACGCTCAGCCGCACGATATCAGTAGAGCGAGGGTAGCGATAACATGGGAAGGAAAAAAAGACATAGGCCACCTTCAAGTTTCCTATCTACTAGATACTAATCACGCTCTGCTTTTCGCAGCTAAATGGATGTTTTTATTGATAGGGGTAATTTTGATTGCCGTCCTTGGCGGTACTAATTGGTTTGTATTATCGCGATATGTGCTATTACCGTTGAGCAAAGTGTCAGACGCGATGGCAGAAATCGCTCAAGGCGGAGGAGATCTAACCCGGCGTCTTAACATCCAATCAAATGATGAAGTCGGTGAGCTGGCAGATACCTTCGACAGGTTTGTAGCGAATCTACAGATATTGGTGAAAGGGATTGTTGAAAACGCAGAACGCCTCTCAGTATGTGCCGAAGAGATAAGAAAACACTCTGATAACAATGTGAATGAAACTCAGCTCCAGTTAACCGAAATTGAAGAGGTATCAGCTGCGTTAAGTCAAATGTCAAAGGTCACTGAAGAAGTGTCTCACAACGCCGTACAAACATCAGACAAAACTAAAAGCTGTAACGAGCTTGCAAGCTCGGGTAATCAGATAGTACAAAAAACCGTAGATGATATTCATAGCTTAGGTGAAAGTATTGGAGAGACCTCGACTAAAATTTCTGAGCTAAATGAAAAAAGTGAACTCATTAATACCGTACTTACAGTAATAAAAGGAATTGCAGAGCAAACAAACCTATTGGCATTGAATGCTGCCATAGAGGCTGCGAGAGCAGGCGAACAAGGTCGTGGATTTGCAGTGGTTGCCGATGAGGTCCGTGCACTTGCACAGCGCACTCAAGACTCTACAAAAGAAATTGAAGCGATTATAAACGATTTACAAGCTTCATCTGAAGACGCCAGCCAATTGATGTTCACCACTAAAGATAGGCTTGGTGCCACCATTGATGAGTCATCGCATGCTATCGCGGCTCTTGAAGATATAATAAAACATATACAAATTATCAATGATATGAACTCAGGTGTAGCGACAGCCACTGAAGAGCAAAGCGTGGTCACGACAAACGTAAATACCAAAGTGTCGTCAATTACTGATCTGACTATTGATGTAGCCAAAAATGCTAAATCTTCTACGATATTAACAGAGCAACTGAGCTCTTTGAGCAACCACATCCAGCAAGATTTAACGAGCTTCAAGGTTTAAGATTTCATGCCCTAATATACGGACAAATTCGTCAAAGAGGCATAATATGCCTAAAAGGAGTGTGTATGACCAAACGATGGAAGTACTCCTCAAAGTTCAAAACGCGATGCGATTTTACTTGCACAGCAGCCTGACGCCAGTTGTAGTCAAATTTCATAGAAGAATCAAAGCGAAATCTTACTTTACATTAAAATGATAACGATTATCATTAGTTCACTGTTTCTTTTAATCGATTAAGTATGCGTTTTTCACCCTCTTTATTGACAATTTCGCTGTGTACTTTATTTAGCTCAAATTTGTATGCCCAATCTGACGAACAAAACAAGGTTGAGAGCATCACTGTTACGGCCTCTGGCTTTGAGCAACTCTTGTCTCAAGCTCCCGCGTCAGTGAGCATCATTGATAGAAAACAACTGGCGCAGCGAGCTTACAAAGATATCACAGACGCCCTTCGAGACGTGCCCGGTGTAACTGTAACTGGTGGCGGATACCGCCAAGATATCAGCGTCCGGGGTTTGCCAGCCCAGTACACATCCATTCTTGTTGACGGAAAAAAGCAAACGGGAAGAGAGTCTCAGCCAAATGGCAGTGGCGGGTATGAACAAGATTGGTTGCCGCCACTGGACAGCATAGAACGTATTGAAATTGTGCGCGGGCCTATGTCTACTTTATATGGTTCAGACGCAATGGGTGGGGTAATCAACATCATCACCCGCAAAAACTTTAGAAAATGGAGTGGTAACCTTCGCGCAGAAACAAAAATTCAGGAAAATTCAGACAGTGGCTCAGACAGTCAGATTCAGCTGGCATTTTCCGGGCCGTTAATCGAGAATTTGTTGAGCATTACAGCCAGCGGCCTTTATCAAAAGCGAGAAGAAGACGATATTGAACGAGGCTACGCGGAAAAAGATCTAAGCAACATTCGTACAGCGTTTCACTTAACACCAAATACTACAGATACACTCACGTTTGAGTACATCTTCCAAGATCAGACACGTATATCCACACCCGGTAAGTCGTTGCCAGAGAGAAATTCCTTATCAGAGACTGAAAGCGAGAGACATTCATATGCACTGACTCACGAGGGAAAGTATGATGATGTGACTGCTCGAAGTTATATTCAGCAAGAGTCGGTTGAAAACATAGGGCGAGATATCACGATTGATAATCTGGTCTTTAATTCTCAATGGTCTTGGGCAGCTAGCGATAGCCACATGCTTACTGTTGGCACGGAGTTTCTTGAAGAGTCACTGGATGACTTTGATACAAACGGCGGCGAGGCGACCAATATTGAAAACAGTCAATGGTCTTTATATGGCGAAGATGAATGGCGTGTTAACGATAGTTTGGCCTTCACGCTAGGTATTCGTCTTGATGACAATGAACAGTTTAGCTCCCAAATTAGCCCTCGTGCGTACGCGGTGTATAACTTCAATGACAATTGGGTACTGAAAGGTGGTGTCTCTACTGGCTATCGTACACCTGAGCTTCGAGAAATGGCTGATGGATGGATTCAGGAAAGCCGTGGGGGAGATGTTTACGGTAACCCGGACTTATCACCCGAAACTACATTAAACAAAGAACTCGCGCTTTACTATTCTGGTGATGATGGCTTGGAGTACAGCATTACCGTGTTCCATAATGATTTCGATAATAAAATTGCCATCGCATCATGTGAACTATCAGTCTGTTTGGATGAAACGGATCGCTACAATATCAATATCGACGAAGCTGAATCGTACGGTGCAGAGTTCGCGGCAAAGTACAACGTTGGAAACTGGTCATTTAATGGTGCATACAGCTACACGCGTTCAGAACAAAAAACAGGTTCAAATGAAGGCCTACCTTTGGTTCAACAGCCTAAACATTTGTTTACGCTAAACACCACATATCGTCTATCTCAAGAACGCGAAATTTGGTCTAGATGGACAGTAAGAGGGGAAGAAACGGCGTTAACGTCAGTATCTTCACGTTCTATTTTATCCCCAGGGGTTGGTTTGTTTGACATAGGTTACAACACCAAGCTTACGCGCAATGTTAAATTGCAAACGGGGCTCTACAATGCATTTGATAAAACAATGCGGTACGAAGAGTTTGGGTACGTTGAAGACGGAAGAAGATTGTGGCTAGGGGTAAATTGGACGTTCTGAAAGCAGCGGGTATTGCATGAGCCACTGGCTTTTGTGCAAATAGTGTGCACTGGGTCAGACCTGATCTGACCTTAGCCCACTCCCAAACTGATGTACGTTGCCACATCGCCCAAACTTGTCGGTCAGACCGAGTCTGAGCTAGTACATCGAAACTTATCTTTGCCCTTTAGCTGTGATAGCTTCGTCTTCGGTTATTAACTAGCCATCAATCCGCTGAATCAGCTGAGCTAACTCGTCTATTTTCGAAACCGTAGCTTTCACGAGGTTATCAATTTCATTGGACGAAGATTTAGAATTGCCAGCCAATGTTCTGACCTCATCGGCAACAACGGCAAATCCTCTTCCCATTTCTCCTGCACGCGCAGCCTCAATAGCAGCATTTAATGCGAGCAAATTTGTTTGCTCTGAAATTGAGTTGATAGTGCCGACTATATTACTAATAGTCTGGCTGGTAACCAATAATTCTTGCATGGCTTCTTGTGTATCATTAACAGCCTGCTTACGTGACGATATATTTACGGCAAAGAAAACATAGCGGGTTATCTGTCCATTGAAATTTTTTAATGCGCTTACTCTGGCATCGAAGGCTAAATAGTTTTCGCCAACGTTTAGTTCGACGATTTTTGAAGCAAAACCCGAGGCCTCTAAGGTGGATTTGTCTTCCGCTGTTAAGCTATTCATTACTTCATTAGCGAACTCTTGAGAACTCGTTACATCTTTGAGTGTTTGAAGCAACAACTTATTTGCTTCAATGATTTTTCCATCTGGTTCCATTTCCATGAGAACCAGTGCACTGCCGATAGCCTTGAGTTTGTTGGTAAAGTCAAGCGCCATCTGTTTTACCCGGGTAATATCAGCTTGTACCGCGATAAAGTTAACTAGAACTCCCTCATTAAAAACTGGGTTTATCGACAGGGAGGTCCAATATGGCGTACCGTCCTTTTTATAATTAAGAATTTCATCGTAAAAAGCTTCTCGGTTTTTTAATTTCTGGCGAATGACACTTACTGTGCGCTGATCTGTTTCCTCACCTTGTAAAAATGAGCCGGGTTTTCTACCTCGGACTTCATCGAGCTTCCAGCCAGTCAAACGATAGAATCCATTGTTAACATATTCTATGAGGCCATCTGCATCAGATATAATAACGGCATTATCAGTTTCGTTTGCAACAAGGGAAAGCATTCTTTGTAACTCTCTTTGCTTCACTTCCTCGGTTACGTCTTTAATGAAAGCTGTGTATAGTGTCCTATCTGCCAGCCGAACCTTGGACAATGAAAGTCGTCCCCATAAACAATTGCCGTCTTTGCGTTCGATTTTTACTTCCCGGCTTGTTCCGACAATCTTGTCCTGACCCGTTTCCCTGTTAGCATTGACATAGTTATCGTGGTTGGCTTGAATTTCTTGGGGAACTAACATTTTTACATTTTGCCCAATAACTTCCTGTCTACTGTACCCCCAAAGATTTTCAGCAGAAGCATTAAATAAGGTGACATTATTATTCTCGTCGATACAAATTACGGCATCCAGAGCTTGTTCAAGTGTTTGTTCAACAATTTCTCGTGATTCACGTTCGTCAGTGACATCGCGAACGAAAGCTGTGTAGTGTTTTTTACCACCTACCATAACTTGAGATAACGCTAGTTGTACCCAGACACGCTCTCCACTCTTAGTTTCCAATTCTACTTCTCGTGAGCTGCCAACAATTTTATTTACGTTTGTTTTTCGGTGGCTGTTAACGTAAGTATCGTGATTAGATTGGTGCTCCTGAGGGACTAGCTTCTTTATGTTTTTACCAATTACTTCATTTGCAGAGTATCCCCATAAACGTTGAGCCGCATCGTTGTAAAATGTAACGTTGTTATTTTCGTCAATAGTGACTACCGCTAAAATTGACTGAGCGAGTGCCTGCTTATATGCATTTTCATTGGAAAAAAAATTCATAGTGCTACCTGATTTTAATCAATAGCTTTTTGTATAGATTAGGTCTCGAACTTTTTCCAATAATCTCGATTAAACTTAAGATTAGTTTTATTTTTGTCAGGGATTGATCCATTGCACAGCTTCCAGAAACGCTAATTTTTGCAGTCAGGGCCAGACTTTTTAAGCGAAATAACAAGTTTTAGTGAGCAGTTGAAATTCATTTGACTTTTTTCCTTAGGTTGCTAATTTATCCGTAACTGGTTACGGAGTTTGTTTTGTGAAGTCATTTAATGAATTAGGGCAAATCGCTTTAGGCACGGTCTTGCGTCAATTAGCAGCGCAAGTGTCTAAGGATGCAGAAAATACTTATGCGAAATTTGGATTTGCAATAGAGCCAAAATGGTTCCCAGTATTTTACGTACTCGCTTCTAAAGGTACAGATTCAGTGGTGAATATCGCCAAAGAGATAAACCATTCTCATGTTTCGGTGAGTAAAATCGTAAAAGAAATGAAAGCGCGGGACTTAATTGAAAGTTACAAGTCGAGCGAGGATTCAAGAGTTACACTGGTGGCGCTAAATAGCAAAGGGAAAGCGATGGTACCTCAGATGATAAAGCAATGTGATGCAATAGACGCAGCGATGCACGAGTTAAAAGATGAAACGGGTGTCGATTTATGGGAGGCGGTTAGTGTAGTCGAAAGACATCTTCGATATCGACCAATCAGCGCAAGAGTTGATGGAGAGTCGAGAGATATTAAAATTGTGGATTTTGCACCGAAATACCGCAAGGCGTTTAAATCACTCAACGTCGAGTGGATTAGTAAATATTGGGAGCTGGAAGAGCCCGACTTTAAAGCGCTGGATAGCCCTGAAAACTACATTCTGAATCAGTCGGGTGTTATCTTGATTGCTTTAGAGAAGGGGGAGCCAGTAGGCTGCTGTGCGCTTATCAAGCAAAACACCCACACGTTTGAATTAGCTAAAATGGCGGTATCACCGAAAGCCCAAGGCAAAGGGGTTGGCTTGCTATTAGGTCAAAGTATTATAGACAGGGCGCAGCGCATGGGGTTAAAACGGCTCTATCTAGAGAGTAACTCAGTTTTAGCTCCTGCTCTGAATTTATACCAAAAGTTAGGCTTTCAACACATCAAAGGCGCTTCATCGCCCTACGCAAGATGTGACGTGCAAATGGAACTACATTTATAACTGCGTGAGGTTTATCAAAAGTTGGAATAAAAAACCACGCTAGAAAACCGATGTGTTAGAGATAAGACCACTGTTTTATAAGCACCGGTGAAAAAAGTCTACAGCGTTGCGATACATTTGCAGCGCAAGGGCTGCATCATATCTGTCGCCTTCATCGCGCATAAATGCGTGTTGTGCGTTAACTTCTAACCAGGAAAAATTTACGCCTTTCTCTAACATTGTCTCATGAATTAACTTTCGCCCTTCCACTGGGACATGCGGGTCTTGTTTGCCAAAAACCATTACCATCTCACAATTGATGTTATGGGAAAGCGCAAGTGTTTGATTACCTTCGTCACAGGGTAAAGTATTGGAGTGAAGATCTGTCGCATAAAGACAAAATGCACCATGCACATTTGGGTTCAAGGCTGCTCTGAAAGCTAAGTGGCCGCCGATGCACACACCCATACTACCGACCCTGCCCGTACAAAACGATTGTGCTTTCAGATAGTTGACCATGACCTGATTGTCAGCGTCATAGTGTTCAAGTGGTTTGCTAAATTTGTCAGTATTGCCCTTATCTTTGCCTGCGTCATCGTAAGTTAACACTGTTCCTTCGGGGTTTAGCTCATGAAAGATTTCAGGGACAAGTACGACAAAACCGTGACCGGCAAGAATTTGCGCACTACGTACTATTGGAGCGGTCTGTTGGAAAATCTCGGAAAAAAAGATAATGGCTGGGTAACTTCCCCTCTCTTGCGGGCGATATACAGTAACCCGCATAGGGCCTGTTGGGGTATGAAGTGTTTCGTTTTGTCTTTGAATAATCATCAATTATCGTCTTAATGTTCCCAACGTCTTCGAGAGCTCATACTAGCAAACTAAATAGTTATCGTCATTATAGAAAAACTCGTGTATCGGGGGGACTTACTAAACTGCGATTTTTTCCCGTCACCTGTTAATCTGCGAACCCATAATCATGTCACATTACAAACCTGACAACAGAGTTTCACTCACCACCTCAATGACATATAAGCACTTAGTTGTGTCGCAAATGTCGCTAAAGCAATAAACTAAATAAAGTAATCAAAAGTATAATGGAGCTTATTGTAAACCGAGCCATACTTTTTTTAGGTTTTGTACGTTCGCTGATTTAGCAGGCATCAATTTGGGCGCTGTCATACGTTATTCAAAGCAGAAATCCCCGATAGGGTCCACAGAGTCGGGCGTTTTGTTGTGGATATTGGTAACCGCAGTTTGAATAACCGCTCATTGATTGACTTTCATTATTGATATTTCGGAAGTGCAAGGCCTCAACTGCGAATTAAGTAACACAGGGTGTCATTAGCGATAGTCCTTAAACTTTTTCAGGTAGTACAGGTTGCTGCCATGGGCGGTAAGCTGAATGTCTAAAGTAGCTTTTTTCAGAACACATAAGTTCGTCGTGGGGCGGGCAGCACAAAAAGGTAGGCTAAATCATGGGCGTATTTAACATTTTTAACAATGAAGAACTGGCAGCTACACAAAATCTTTCGCGCTTTCGTGAGAAAGCGTTAAATGAAAGTACGGCGTGTTTGATGTTAGTAGATATGAGCAATAATATTTCTTTTGCTAATAACGCATTTTCGAAGTTATTTGAGAAATATCAACAAGATTTTCAGTCTAGTCTGCCATCTATTAATTATAATAATTTAGTCGGCACTCCCATCACTGACTTTTTTTCCAAAACTCCCGAACTGGCCCACAGATATGCCAACTGCCATCAAAGAGATTCTTTTTTACTTCCTATCGGTAATTTGCTCTTTACACTCAGACTTACAACTATAAAAAGTGATGAAGATTATGAACTGGGTACATTAGTAGAGTGGGTTAACGACCAGGAATTGCAATATAAATCAGGGGTGTTGGACGGACTCGACCGTTGCCAGGCAATAATTACTTTTACACCCGATGGAATAGTTGAAGATGCCAATGACAACTTTTTAAAACTAACCGGCTATTCAAAACAGGAGGTTGTTGGGAAACACCACAGATTATTTGTCCTACCAGATTATGGGGTCTCACAAGAATACGGTGAATTTTGGAAAGCACTTAGACATGGTGAACGCTTCAGCGGCGAATTTTGTCGTGTAGCTAAAGATGGCGACAGATTTTGGATTCAAGCTTCCTACAACCCCGTCTACGACAAGCTCGGCAACATTGTTCGAGTGGTAAAATTCGCGACTGATATTACAGCGCAGAAACGTCAAAACGCAGATTTCGAAGGCCAGATAAACGCTATCAGCAAATCGTTAGCAGTTATAGAATTCGATTTAGATGGCATCATACAGCAGGCAAACGACAACTTTTGTGCTGTAACAGGTTATGATATCGACGATATTAAAGGTCAGCATCATAGCATGTTCGTAGAGCCTAATTACAAGATGAGTCCTGAATATGCCGCGTTCTGGCGAGATTTGAAAAAAGGCGAATTTAAATCAGGTGAATTCAAACGCGTAAGAAAAGATGGTAGCGAACTCTGGATCCAAGCGTCTTATAATCCAATATTTGATGAGTTTGGTCAGCCCTTCAAAGTTGTGAAGTACGCGTCAGATGTCACCGAGCAAAAGCTTAAAAATGCGTTTAACACCGGTCAGATTGACGCGATAAATAAATCTCAGGCGGTGATTGAATTCGACATGCATGGCAACATTATTACTGCGAACGACAATTTTCTCGCAACTGTAGGTTATGGATTGGACGAAATTCAAGGGAAACATCATCGTATTTTCGTCACTAAAAAAGAGCGAGAGGCAGAGCCTTACAAACTCTTTTGGAAACAACTAGCCGAAGGTCAGTTCTATTCTGGTGAGTTTCATCGCGTCGCAAAGGATGGTTCTGATATTTGGATTCAGGCAACCTACAACCCAATTATGGATGTAGCAGGTAAAGTTGTTAAGGTGGTTAAATACGCAAGCAACATTACCGAACAAAAAACGAAAAATGCCTATTTTGAAGGGCAGCTCGCTGCAATTGGGAAGTCCCAGGCAGTTATCGAGTTCAGTATGGATGGTATTATCCAGCACGCTAACGAAAACTTCCTGAAAACTGTTGGCTACACCTTGGAAGAAATCAAAGGCAAGCATCACAGTATTTTCGTCGATCCGGTCTACCGTGCTGGTCCTGAGTATGCCGCATTCTGGGATAGCCTGCGCGATGGCACTTATTCGTCGGGTGAGTTTCGCAGAGTGGGAAAAAACGGAAAAGAGGTGGTTATTCAAGCTTCTTATAATCCCATACTCGACCATAGCGGCAAGCCTTTCCGCGTGGTTAAATTTGCTACTGATATCACTGGACGAACGCAAGCTGTAGATGAAATTAAAAACGTGATGACTAAGCTAACTGAGGGGGACTTAACGGTCGAGATAGATCATGCACTCGACGGGGACTTTACTGTTCTTGGCGAAGCTATAAATCAGTTTATCAACGAATTGCGTGGCACGATTATAAATATTAATGAGGCTGTTGAAACCATCAATGTGGCATCAGGCGAAATTGCGACTGGTAACTCTGACTTGTCAAGCCGTACGGAGCAACAGGCTTCAAGTCTAGAAGAAACGGCGTCGAGTATGGAAGAGTTAACGGGGACTGTGAAGCTTAACGCGGAAAATGCCGAGCAAGCAAATAGTTTGGCAGCCCAAGCAACTCAGATTGCATCTCACGGTGGTGAAGTCATCGGAGAGGTTGTAAAAACCATGATGCAAATCAATGACTCAGCACAGGAAATCTCAGACATTATCGGTGTGATTGATGGTATTGCTTTTCAAACAAATATTTTGGCACTGAACGCAGCGGTAGAAGCAGCGCGCGCGGGTGAGCAAGGCCGGGGGTTCGCGGTCGTGGCTTCAGAAGTGCGAAACTTAGCTCAACGTTCTGCAGAGGCCGCAAAAGACATTAAAGAGTTAATTTCTGATTCTGTGAGCAAAATAGCCAGCGGTAACCAGTTAGTGGAGAAGTCTGGCGATACGATGGCGGAGGTTGTGACTGCCATCAAACGTGTAAATGATATTATGTCAGAAATAGCGGCTGCTTCAGGTGAACAGGCGTCAGGAATAGAGGAAGTCAGTAAAGCTGTTGTTCAGATGGATGAAATGACGCAACAAAACGCCGCCCTTGTCGAAGAGGCAGCAGCCGCTGCTGATAGTTTAAAGCAGCAATCAGCGCAGCTAAACGAGCGCGTTTCTGTATTTAATGTTGACGGTCGTGCCGTGAGAGAAGTGAAGCAAGTTGAGAGATTAACTCACCGCGAATTTCACAAGCCACGTGAAGTACCGGTATTAGAACGAGAACCAAAGTCAAACGCACTTAAGCCCGCAATGCCAGTTGAAAGTGAGTGGGAGTCATTTTAATGATGACTGCCGTTCAGAAGCTTGAGGGCACGAAGGAGTTCGCCTTTGAAAAGGCGGACTTCAAAAACGTGCAACAAATGCTGTTTGAAAAAGCGGGGATTAACCTCTCTGATGCAAAAGAAGCCATGGTATATAGCCGTCTTGCGAGACGCATACGAGCTCTCAATCTAAAAAGCTTTAGTGACTATCTTGTAGTGGTGAATAAGTCCGAGTCAGAATTGGAACAATTTATAAATGCATTGACCACAAATCTGACCTCGTTTTTCCGAGAGCCTCATCATTTTACCGCGCTAGCTAACTACCTGAGTAAAAATCCAAATGTATCTACCATTTGGTGTGCTGCGAGTTCGACTGGAGAAGAACCCTATTCTATTGCCATGATAGTAGCTGAAGCTTTTGGCACATTTGAAACGCCTGTAAAAATCATTGCGTCCGACATAGATAGCAAGGTACTGACTAAAGCAAAAGCGGGTGTCTATCCTTTAGCCTCTATTTCAAAAATACCATCATATCGGCAAAAACAATTTTTCCATAAGGGGAAGGGGGTAAATGAGGGAAAAGTTAAGGTGGTCGATGAATTGCGCCGAATGGTACAGTTTAAAAAGCTAAACCTCACAGACCAATCGTGGGATATCAAAGGGCCGCTAGATGTTATTTTTTGTCGTAACGTCATGATTTACTTTGATAAACCTACTCAGCTAAGTGTGTTACAGAAAATGGTGAATATGTTGAAACCGGGTGGCCTTTACATGGCGGGGCATTCTGAAAACTTCAATATGTACACTAATCTGGTGAGGCCGGTAGGCAAAACCATTTATCGTTCTGCCAATTAGGAGAATAAATAGAGCCGTGTAACTGCGATTTACCCCTTAGTTACTATGATAAGCATCTCTCTACTGACGCCGTTAATCTTTTGCCTGGTCAGTATTTTGTTACTGATCAGAACAAAATATTGCGTGCGTCCTCGGTTCTTGTGTTGCGGCTTGCCTATACGAGCCTATTTCTGGGGTTGGAGGTCTGAACCACTTCATGTTACCAGAGCAGAGTAAATTTGCCATTGGGATCGAGGATACACTTGACATCGCTGGAAAAAACCGCGTTTCTGCAATGTCGCTTCTAATTGATGAATTAGTCAGCACCGGTGCATCCAGAAAAAATATTCCCATTCTTGCAAGCGACTTACGTTATGATTACTCGCTCAAGGTATACCTCTTCCCCATCAAAGACAACGTGCTGCTGAAGCGTATACGCGAACCTAATGGCACCGACCATGGAAACTGTGAGCGTTAATCTGGGAACAGCCAGAAGAGTCGTACTACATAGGCAAGTGAGAATTAACGCAGCCACTTTAAAAGCGACTGCGTCATTATTGGTCAATTAAAAAGTATAGTTCACACCTACATAGAAACGACGGCCATTTGTCCATTCGTTTACTACGATGCGATTTAAACGATTCTCATAGTAAGGTTTCAACTCTTCAACCGATATACCGCTGGCTTCAGACAGGATTTGGAACGCTTCTTCGCCGGTGATTGAAGACTCGACAATTTCATTGCCGTTGTCATCTGTCGCCACCACGCGATTGCCGGTCGCCACACCATTTTCGTCAACTTCATCAATCCACTTCATTTTGTTTACCACGGGGTCGTTAACAATCTGAGATGTGTCGAGGTAATGAACGACATTTTCGTCAGTCAGGTTAATAACCGAGAAACTCGCCACCAGGTTATCCATAATTTGATAAGTGGCTTTGAAATCCAATTGCGACCGCGCATCAGTAAAGCGTATGCCTTCGCTGCTGCTTTGGTTGGCGAATTCGCTGCGGTAGTTATAAGACAAGCGCAAAGAGTAATTCTCATTTTCGAAGTAAACAGAGGCATTTAACGTATCTTTGGACTGACCAAACATGGGCTCACTCTGAGCGGTGGTTTTAGCCGTGAAACCGGTAACTTCAAAGTACTCTCGCTGTGATGGATCCGACTGATGGGTTTCTATGTCCGTCATATCGCCAATTTCGTACGCGAAGGTTGAGGTGACAAATTTCTGATCGGGCACATCCGTGTAGGTGTAGTTGATGAGGCCACCAAATCCGTTGCCGAAGTCATGTTGCAACTGCGCTTCAATGCCTTGCACTTTTTGTTCACCGGTATTGAAATATGAGCTGACCACGTAGTCACCAAATATAGGATAACCATTATTGTCCGTTCTGCCTTCATCACCTAAATAGTCAAGGTTTTGTACACGGGAGGTGGAGCGAACCATATTTTTAATGTCTTTTTGGAATGCTGTAACGGTGAATATTGACGATTTGTCAAAATACCATTCCACGCCTATTTCAGAATTTACGGATGAGTAGGAGCCCAGGTTAGGGTTACCTACTGAACCTCGACGCTGAGAGTCCATTGCCAACCGTTCTGCAAGACCTTCGTCAGTCAGATCCTGTTGCCTGCCATCGGTATACAAACGGCTTCTCTCTGTAACCAGGTAGAAATTGCTTCGCAGTTGATTAAGACTGGGGTGAGAGATATTCTTTGATGCCGCCCCACGAATAATGATTTCGTCCGTCAGGTTATACGAGATATTGAAACTTGGCAGGTAGTCCTTGGTGGAACTGGTCTGTTCCAAGGGCACGTATTGGTTAAACCCGGCAAGCTCTGCTATGTAGCCGGGGTCATTGGGATCCTGAGGGTAAGACAGCAATTGCCCGTTTTCGTCCTTCGCCACTTCGCGACCAATAGACTCACGGTCGGTATCTACGACACGAATACCCAAGTTACCTCTGATGCGATCTGTACTGAAATTTACCATAGCGTAATAGGCCAGCAACTCTTCAGTCACGTCATAGTAGTCGCCTGCTGATTCTGTGAGGCCGGACCGACAGCCGTAGTATAGATCGGAACCGGATGCTGCAATGGCATCTTCGCAAGCTCCCCGGTTTGGCGACCCTTCCGAATGTAACAGTAAGAAGTGGTCATTTAACAAAGTGTTGCGCTTAGCCTGATCAATGTCAAAGTATTCATTAGGGGTGTTATGGCCTGCGGTATCAAGCCCGCTCACTGTACCGCCCACAAGTTGATCTGCAAGGATCAGAGGAAATTCGCTGGTTTCGTTGGCATAGCCATGGAAGGTCGCGTTCTCAGTGAAGTAGCGCTCGGTACGGCGAATATCACGGTATTTTGCACCAAATTTTACGCTATCGATGTAAAAGTCGTTATCGAGCTCCCAGGTTATATCACCTTGAAAAAAGTTTTCCGAATTGTCACGGTAGCGGGCTGTGTTTCTCAATCCGCCGGTAAGCAAATAAAATTCGTTGGTAGGGGCCAACAGAAAGTTTTCAGCCCGTTGTTGTGCAGCGGCCAGTTCTTCGCCTGTTAACGATGGATCAGCTTCTAACCCCCAGTACACTTTCTCCGTTTCCGGGTTGTAGGCATAGCCAAGGTTAACACCTTCATAAGTCGGAATTTTTAGTGCCGCATCATCACCGGAGTAAGGTGTTTCATAGTCGCCATAACGGGTGGCAAGTGTTGTAGCCCTGTCGAGCACTGTGCTGTTCGCGGTAGTACGACCTACCTGCAGTTTAACGACAAAATCCTCGACCAGATAATCCATGGTTAGGTGGAATCTGTCTTGTTCAGTCTCAGAGCCACTGCGGTCGTTGGAATCCCTTCTTACCATCTCACCCCAGCGGGTATCACCTGCGTAGTAATTGTTTCCGTCCCATACCATACCGGCACCGCGCACCAGGTTTACGCCATCTACCGGGTAGGTTGCAGATAAAACGATATCTTGAACAGGGTCCATTACAAGGCGCGGGTCAATACCAGAAACTTCGTTGCTGTACAGCAATTGACTCATCCTGAACGTCTGCGCGTACAGGTTATCGTTTTTGTTGTCTCTGTCCGAAACATTGCGGTTTAACTCTAAGTTAAAGTTTAAATTATCTGTGGGTGCCCACTGTAAGTTAACTGTAGTATCTAGACGGCTTTCATCTGTTGAAAAGGCCGGAGAATAAACGTTGTTGCCGATATGTCGCGGCGAGGTTTGGCCAAGCCCACCAGTTCTGCGACTACCCCAGAACAAACCCCAGTCCGGGTCTATGTATGTCGGGTCCATCACTTCATCCAGTTGACCCCAGTTCTGTGTGCTGTTATTCCATACCCCCGAATTAGCAGGGTCGTCGGTTGGCCAGTATGAGTCGCCGTTGCCAGCTACCGCTTCTAAGTCGCCGTAAGTATAGCCGTTCATCGCCATGTGACGGGTAATGACAAGGTTGTGACCGTTCATGTGCCTGAGTTTGATATCATTGCTGTTACAGGCCTCAGTGGGGCATGAAATGGCGTTGGTTTGTTGAAACCCTGTACCTGACCCCAGGCCACCTGATTCAAATCCTGTACGAAATGCGTTACGTTGCTGCAGACTTACCGCAACAGAGGCACCAAATTTTTGATTGTCTGACACATAGTTATAAGCGGTAGAAATTTGTGGGGATGACTTTTCTGACGAATCATTGTATTCGCCCTCAACATTTAAGTAACCGTAGCCGTTCTCTTGCTCTAACGGTTTCTTGGTATGTAGAATGACCGTACCACCAATACCACCTGCATCCAAGTCTGCACGGGCTGACTTGTGCACTTCAATTTTTGATACTCGTTCTGAAGGTATGTTGGAAAAGTCAAACGCGTTACTTTCTGATTCACCGGGTAGGTACGATGCAGATTTTGCTGACTGCCCATTAACTAGTGTGTTGGTAAGTTCTGGCGATGTACCCCGGATAGATATTTTAGACCCCTCTCCAAATTGTCGTTCAATTTGAACACCTGCTATACGCTGCAGTGCTTCGGCCATGTTCTTGTCTGGATTTTTCGCGATATCTTCCGTATTGATTGAGTCGACGATGGAATCGGAAAATCGCTTGTTGTTGAGATTTTCACGCAACGAAGAGCGGATACCTGATACCTGAATGATTTCCAGATTTTCCGCTTCACTTAGCGATGTATTTTGAGTGGAATCTTGTGCTGCAAATACCACAGAGGTGTAGCCGGTACTGAGGATCAGTGCAGTACTCACTGCTATTGCGGTTTTCGAGTGTTGAATGGCTTTCATTTACGTTCCCTAGATTTTGTAATATTTCTATTTTCATGTCCTATTCGCGAAAAATGCCGCGCCGAATTGGCGGTCTTCACATCTCAACAATCATGGTTGAGATAAATAACCGAGCAAAAATAGTTGTTGTTATAGCCCTTCTGGCGATGACTAATTAAGCAAATGTAAATTAAAATATCAAGAATAATTTACTGTCAATAATTGTAAATTTAGCAATAAAATATTAATTATTTGGTATGGGTTAAGAGAGGGGAAGCTATTTTTAAATCTATTGTTTCTTAATAATAATGGGGTTTTATCTTTATTTAGCAGCGCGTTAGGAAATTGCTGCTTATTTTTTTTGATTGGGTTTTTGGGGTATTAATTATTCTTTCCTTGTGCGGTTTGTGGAATATTTCTGCTGCAAATATTTTAAAGACGAGCCACTGAATTTGAATTGCTTTTAAAAGCAGTCCATTGCATTTGTTACGCTACGAAGAATATGAAATAAGACTACACGTATGGCGATCGCTCTGTAATTTGAAAGCGCATGGGGAAGTAGCCCTGAATAGCGATGACTTTGTTTATAACCACCAAAATAAACCGCTCCGCGCCCGGGCTTTCAGGCAATTTCTCAATGTCCCACTCAACGGCGGCTGTACCTTGGATTAACAGTAATTCACCTGTATTGTCGTCAATAAAACACAAGCCGAACCTGGAGTCCAACGCAATGTTTCCGAGGGTATTGAAAAATTTATTACCGCTGTAATCGGGGATCACGAGCGTATCTTCTAAAACATGAATAAAGCCAGGTTGGCCACCTCGGTGAGAAACGTCAACACCTTGTCTGCAGTCACTGGTTATATGGTTGTGGCGGGATGCAAAAAAGGTATCAGCCCGAAGAATTGTTACCAAGTGTTGTTGGGTTGGTTTGGTAAAACGACGAATTGTTTGTGATGGAACGTCTGCCTTAGTAGTTTGATCCGAGGTAAATCGTTTATGAATGTACTTGGGGCAATTGCCAAAACTCTGATCTACGGTTATTTCAAGGGTGTTATTCGCCACATGAAGTAGAGTGCCGTTCAGCCGGTTTCGTCGTCTTGTACTGAGTTCCACACCGACAATGCCAATTTTGCTACCAGTGCGGACATCGAGGTGTACAGGTGGCAGATGAGTTGGCGTCGGGGGAATTAGTGAGTGTGTTAGCAAACTACGAAGATAACTTGCTTCCCGTCCAGGCGGTAAGCCTGGAAGGGCGATGCAATCAAGAAAAGGTAAAACAGTTTATCCAGTACGTTAAACATGGATTGTCACAATACCCGTTTCTCGCAGGCCAGTGATCCAGAGGTTTTATTGTACTGACAATCCTAAACAGCCTACAGCTTGGGTCGATGTCAGCTAACAAGCGCGCGTTTAGACTACTTAATCGAAAATGCTATTAAATATGGAAAATCAATAAGGTAAAGGGATAGAAGAAATGTAAAGATGGGTAAAGTATCGTCAGTATTGTCGTTTATGGATTTTACATTGAGTATAGTTTAAACCTATTTTTTCAGGACTTAACACGTTGAAATATTCTGTTTTTATTAAGTGCTTTCTGGTCGCAATCATACTAGGTGCCGCCAGCTACGCCCTTTACTCTGTCTTTTTTAAATCGTCGTCACGGCCCGACTTTCTTTTTCAACCTGCCGTTGTTCAGGACATTGAGCTTAGTTTGGTTGCCACTGGGCAATTAGAGCCCAAACGCTACGTAGAGCTAGGCGCTCAGGTTTCAGGACAGGTAGATAACATTCACGTAGAAGAGGGTGATATTGTCAAAGAAGGCGATTTGCTGGTAGAAATAGATGCCCGTGTATTTGAAACCCAAGTACAAAATTCTCAAGCGGCGCTGGATAGCAAAAAGGCCCAACTTGCCCAGCTACGGGCAGAGCGAGAACTCGCCGAAGTAAGAGCGCAGCGTAACCAAAACCTGTTTAAACAAAACGCAGTCAGCCAGGATGTTGTGGTAAGCAGTAACACCAACCTTAAAGTTATTGATACCAAAATCACAGCGAGCATTGCACAAATTAAGGCCGACGAAGCGTCGCTGGAAGGTGATATTACCAAGCTGGGTTTTGCAAAGATATTTGCGCCAATTTCAGGTACGGTAGCAACGTTACAAGTGCGGGAAGGGCAAACGCTTAACGCGAATCAGAACGCGCCCGTTTTGCTCCAAATTTCAGATTTATCGGTAATGACGCTGCGCGCAGAAGTGTCTGAAGCTGATGTGCAGAAAATAAAGCGCGGTATGCCCGTGTATTTCTCTACGCTCGGTGATAACAAAACCTTCTATCACTCTACCGTTCGTCAAGTGCTACCTACGCCCACTGTACTTAACGACGTGGTGCTATATCAGGTGCTTATTGATGTAGATAACCCTGACCGCAATTTAATGGATGCCATGACAACACAAGTGTTTTTTGTACAAGCGCAAGAGGAGGGGGCACTTTCTGTTCCTCTGGCGGCAGTGAAAGGGCGCGGTCGAAATCAGTTTGTGATGCTTAAGCAAGGGGATGATGTAGTTCGCACCCCGGTAAAAATAGGCATAAAAAATAGAACTCATATTCAAATTACAGAAGGCCTGTCGGAAGGTGATGAAGTGGTAGTGGGTTTGGCTGATGGCAGTGCAATGCCAGCAGCGGGTATGCGCAGGATGCCGGGAGGACAGCCCCCATCGGGTCCACCGCGCCCCCGCGACGGGCTCTAATATGTCGTTAATTCAGCTTGATGGCGTGTCGCGCCGCTACAAAACAGAAGGTTTTGAAGTGACCGCGTTAGATAATGTGTCGTTATCAATAGACAAGGGTGAATTCGTCGCCATTATGGGGCAATCGGGGTCGGGGAAGTCCACCTTAATGAATATCTTAGGGTGTTTGGATACACCTTCAGATGGCGAGTATCGTATTCATGGACAATCGGTATCAACACTAAATTCCGATCAGCTTTCTGCCCTTCGCCTGAAAACATTTGGGTTTGTTTTTCAGCGTTATCAGCTACTGTCGTCGCTAAATGCGACAGAAAACGTGGCGCTTCCGGCAATATATAGCGGCACGCCTAACGAGGAACGCACACAAAAAGCACAGCAATTGCTTGATAAATTAGGGCTTTCAAGTAGAAAAGAGCACAAGCCCGGAGAGCTCTCTGGAGGTCAGCAACAGCGTGTCTCGGTAGCCCGCGCCCTAATAAATGGGGCAGAAGTTATACTGGCCGATGAGCCCACGGGTGCCCTTGATTCAGCAAGCGGTGAGCAGCTTCTGGCACTGCTTCGAGAGCTTCACGCTGAAGGGGTGACTATTATTCTTATTACCCATGACAAAGCCGTTGCTGAACATGCTGATCGGCAAATTCATTTATTAGATGGACGTGTAGTTACCGATACAAAGGCTGCACAGACTACCATCAAATTAGAAGCGGAGGAGGGGGAAAAAGCGTTTAATGCTAGTCAACATAACGCTCAAACGGCAATTAAGCCTTACCCGAGTATATCCGTTTTTTCTGCGTTATCCATGGCTTTCAACGCGCTCAAAATGAATTGGTTCAGAACCTTGCTAACCCTCTTGGGCATCATAATTGGTGTCGCGGCGGTGGTGACCATGATGGCCATTGGCGAAGGCGGAAAGCAGCAAGTGTTAGATCGCATTGAAACCATTGGCACCAACTTAATCTCTATTAGGCCGGGCGGGAAAAACATGCGTTCATCAGGTGATATCGCATCGCTAACTTTAGATGATGCTAACGCATTGAAAGATGTTCCCGGAGTAGCCTATGTCGCGCCGGAAAGAAGTGCTCGGGCAACCATCAGATACAGCGAAAACGACTTTTCAGGGCGCATTACGGGCACTACGCCAGACTATTTTCATGCCAAAGATTGGGAAATGGCCCAGGGTGTGTTTTTTAGTGACGAAGATGTAACAAGTTATGCGCCAGTTGTGGTGATAGGTAACACGGTGGCGGAAACCCTTTTTGAAGATAAATACAGGGCTGTGGGCGAGTACATTCTGATGCAAAATGCCTTCTATCAGGTTATTGGCGTACTGCATTCTAAAGGAGCCAGTGCTGGTGGTAATGATATGGATGACGAAGTACTTATTCCTGTTACCACAGGGCGTTTGAAAGTGTTTGGACGAGACTATTTAAGCAGTATCACAATAAAAGCAAAAAGTACTGAAGTGGCCAGCCAGGTAAAAGACGATGTACTGGCATTACTGATAGCTAGGCATGGCCAGGAAGACGTGATGGTGCGTACCACAGAGTCGTTGGTGGAAGCGGTAACTGAAACACAGGATACATTGACCTGGCTTTTGGCGTCTGTAGCTGGCATATCATTGTTTGTTGGCGGTATCGGCGTAATGAATATCATGCTGGTTAACGTATCAGAACGCAAACGGGAAATAGGACTACGTATTGCAACCGGAGCCAAACCTCGCGATATTTTGCGCCAGTTCAATATCGAGGCTTGGGTAGTGTGTATCTTGGGTGGCATTTTCGGCATTCTTTTGGGCTATCTCGTCGTGCTTGTTGTTGCTTCATTTAGTGTGCCTGTCGCCTTCACACTTATGCCGCCCGTTTTGGCGTTTGTCACGTCGCTCGCGGTAGGACTCATTTTTGGTTACGCACCTGCGCAAAAAGCATCAAAGCTTAACCCCATCGACGCACTGGCAGAGGAGTAACGCCATGCATTCTTTACGTTTTACCATGCCTATTGGTGCTCGTTCATTACTGTGCGCGTTCTCTTGTATAGTGCTTACAGCAAGCTGTGCTTATTCACCTTCTACAACGTTGCCCGAAACTGATACGCAGGCGTTGTCAATGGCGACATCAACGGACTCTGATAACACGGTAACTACATCCTGGTGGAAGGTGTTCAAAGTGCCCGAATTAGCCCCCGTGATGAAAACACTTGAAACCCAAAATCTAACGCTTAACCAAGCTCAGCAGCGCGTGAAACGAGCACAATTTCTGTTAGAACAAGCTAACGCAGGCGATGTGCCCACAGCAACAGCAAGGGTATCCGGGCGCAGTGGAAGAGACCTAGATAGTGGTCGTTCAAGTCATTCAACGTCGGGCGGCCTGGGACTTAATTATGACGCTGACATTTGGGGAACCCGCGACGCCCAGCAGCGCAGTCGTCAGCTGGGTATTGATTCCGCTCAGTATCAATTTACCGATGCACTGTTAGATACTCAGGCATTGTTTTTAAATACCCTGCTTGAGCAAATTTCATTGCAGTCGAGACTGTCAATTGCTTTACAAAACGTAGAAATTAGCGAAGAACTACTAAAG
This sequence comes from Alteromonas sp. AWQ4_252, assembly GCF_056158205.1. Classification (NCBI taxonomy): domain Bacteria; kingdom Pseudomonadati; phylum Pseudomonadota; class Gammaproteobacteria; order Alteromonadales; family Alteromonadaceae; genus Alteromonas; species Alteromonas sp. AWQ4_252. The sequence goes on from NZ_JBSWSV010000001.1 coordinate 2,556,873, forward strand.
CTGGTTCAAATACGCTTTGAAGAAGGTGATACTTCTGGTATCGAGGTATCTCAGCAGCGTAATACATTAATTAGTGCCCAGACAGAGGTACTGCGACTTCGCAATAGCTTAACGCTGAATGAGCGGGCGTTGGCAGTCCTGTTAGGTCGCGAATCTATGCAGCTTAATACACCTCAGCTAAAAGCGTTGCTTTCCCTTTCGCTTACCGATTTTGCATTGCCGGATGTGGCACCAACGCTAAGTGCAGAGGTACTCAAACAGCGTCCGGATGTTCAGTTAGCCATAGCGCAATTTAAGCAGGCTGATTTAGCATTTTACGAAGCGTCAGTAGCCGGGCTTCCGGGTATGAACTTAAGTGCAGATGTTGGTGTTAGTGATCTGCTTGACTTAGCGCAAGGGTGGACGTTAGGCGCAGCAATAAGCTCTGCAGCAACTTTGTTTGATGGCGGTAGGCTGGAAGCTGCAGAGCAAGCGGCAAAAACGGACGTGGATCTGGCTATTTTGCAGTATCAGCAGACCGTGCTCAGTGCCATCGAAGCCTTGTTGAACAGCCAAACCAATTTGGCGTTTAATAAGCAGGGTTACCGCTACGCAACTGCATCACTTGAGAACAATCAGCAGCTCTATCGTCTTGCAGATATTCGCTATAAAGCCGGCGATACAGACTTTCTGAATTTACTTAATGCCCAACGCAGTTTTTTCTCTGCCAGGCAATCTGTGATCAGTAATTATCAAGCTGTTCTTTCTTCCGTCATCGCGACCTATCGAGAAAGTGCAGGGGCCGATTTATCCTCTTTTTAGTTTGTTAGTATTTCCAATCCACAAAGCGCAAAAGCCCTTAGGTAAAGGGCTTTTGCGTTCCCAATGTAAACACTGCGAACAGTGTCTTTGCACGAATTTATCCCGCAGGTTAAGCATGGATTGTCACAATATCCATTTCTCGCAGGTCAATGATCCAGAGGTTTTATTGTTGCTTGCCAGTTGATTGCTTGCCATCGGTTGTCACGCCACACGAATACACCACTGTTTAAATATTTTCCGGTTACCTTGTTATCGCCAGTCTCAGCTACAAGGGTAAAATTGAGAAGTGCTATTTGTTCGACCAGGCGAATATCTATATCTTCAGCGCGGTAGCGGGTGGTCACGGCCTGTGGCGCTAACTTTCCTGTTTCATTAACGCCTTGCATGAGCGCCGCTTTGCCAAACCGGGTGCCGTTAGAGCTGGTATAGACCAGCTCATCGGCCCAAAAGGCATCATGGATAGCGGGGTCGTTAACACCCGCGCCTGCCAAAAATGTGTGTAGTTGAGTGGCAAGCTGGGTATTTGATCCTTTTGCCCAAACACCAGGGGCTACAAGTAAAATAAGAAATAATGTTAATCTGAGCATGGGTTCTCCTGTCCCGTGAGTATTCTTCTTCTCTGTGTACCAGAATGCTGCTACATTTTCATTAGTTAGTTTGTTTATGTCAGTAGAGGGATTCATTTGCTGTTGTCTCATCGCCACCAATTTTTATTTGTGCACATTGCTAAAACCGGGGGCACGAGTGTGAGAAAAGCACTCTCTCCTTATCGTTGGAGCTGGAAGTATGGAGCGGCCCAGTTTACTGTAAACAAGCTGAGTCAATTAACGGGGCACAAGCTCGGTTGTCGCTTTCCTCGCCACAGCCGAATTGTCGCTGCACAAGAAATGCTTCCAGCAGAGTACTTTAATCAGTTGTTTAAATTCGCATTTGTACGAAACCCATGGGATCTGCAGGTTAGCTCTTTTCATCATATTAAACGGGAAAGGCCGTCGGTGATGGGAGGGCATACTCATTTTAAGGATTTTATGCGCTGGAAATTAGACCCGGACAGACCGTACCAATATCACATTGATACATCCATGCAGCTACAAACAGACTATCTCATTGACTTACGGGGTAACTTGCTGGTGGATCGGGTGGGGAAGTACGAAAATATTCAGGCTGATTTCGATGGTATTTGCGAGCACATTGGCCTGAAAAAAATAGCGTTACCCCATAAGCGAAAAGAAACCAACCGAAAAAACTATCGGGATTATTACACCGACGAATTGGCAGAACAGGTAGGAAACTACTTTAAACGAGACGTCGATATGCTGGACTACCGGTTCTAGTACAACCGGCTTCCCCAACTAAGTTTGTTACGTAAGACATTGAAATAACTATAGCCTTTGGGGTGAACTAAGCGCAACGTGTCCTGGGTTTTGTGAATACGGATCTCATCTCCTGGTAGAACAGGGAGTACAATATGGCTGTCACAACTCACCTGCAGACTGTCGCTATTCACCTTCGAGACCCGCATAGAGATGGTGCTTTTGGAATCGACCACAATCGGCCGGCTACTGAGGGTATGGGGAAACATGGGCACAAGGGTTAATGCGTCGAGGTGAGGCACAATAATGGGGCCCCCTGCAGATAATGAATAAGCAGTGGAACCCGTAGGCGTGGATACAATTAAACCGTCGGAACGCTGACTGAATACAAATTGCCCGTCAATATAGACTTCAAATTCCATCATATGCGCCACTTTACCGTGGTGAAGCACCACTTCATTCATGGCAGCATTACTGCTTTTGAGTTTTTCGTGGCGATAGACGCACACTTCAAGTAAAAATCGCTCTTCTACAAAGCTTTCACCGGCAAAAATAAGATCGAGCTGCTCTTCTATTTGATCAGGGTGTATATCGGTAAGGAACCCCAGATTTCCACGGTTTACCCCAACCACGTGAATATCAAAACGGGAGAGTACCCTGGCGGCACCTAACATGCTGCCATCGCCGCCAATGACTACTGCTAAATCAGCTTCTTTACCAATAGTGACCAGATTTGCGGCAGGATATTGACCGTGATCCATTTCATCAGCTATGGATTCTTCCACCAAGATGCGGCAGCCGCGCTTTTCAAGGTAGGCAGCGAGTTGATTCAAGCTGTCGTGAGTGCCGGTGTGGTCAGGTTTTCCTATTAAACCCACTGTCTGGTAAGTCATAAAGCGGCTAACATCCGATTACAAAAGCGTTTTTCGGACATTAGCACAGCTGATATCAAAAAATAAAGCGCTATCGGGCTACCCAGCCACCGTCGAGCACCATGGTTTGACCTGTTATATTGCGGGCGTGTTCACTGATGAGAAACTGTGCGGTTGCGCCAAGTTCTTCCACCGAAATAAATGCTTTTTTCGGCATTGGCTGCAGCATGATTTCATTGACCACTTGTTCTTCGGTGAGGTTATTTTCTTTAGCCTGAGCGGCAATTTGCTTTTCGACAAGTGGTGTTTTCACATAAGCCGGACACAAAGTATTGATGGTTACGTTACAGTCACCTGTTTCCAGTGCCACGGTTTTGGCGAAACCAAGCAAGCCGTGTTTAGCTGCAACATAGGCACTTTTAAAAGGCGAGGCCACAAGGGAATGAATAGAGCCCACATTAATGATTCGACCGAAATTCCGGCTGCGCATATCAGGCAAAAATGTTTGCGTTAATAGCGCAGGCCCAACCAACATAATATTGATTAACTGCTGCCATTTTTCCGCTGGAAAATCTTCAATTTTCGCCACGTGCTGAATACCGGCATTGTTAACCAATACATCAACTTTTACCCCATCCAGGCGACCAGGAAGCGCTGCGACTTGCTGTGCATCACATACATCTACATCGATGGCCTGAGCACTGAACCCCGCTTCAGTTAATTGTCGGGCTGCGGATTGCGCTGCCGATGGGTTGATGTCGGCCACAATAATGTGGTGCCCGTCTTTGGCAAGATGCTCGGCAATCCCATAGCCGATACCACTGGCGCCACCGGTTATAAAAACGTTTAAAGACATAGAAGATCCTATTTTGATGAAAGTCCAAGTACGATATTTCTAATGGCTTTTAGCTGTTTGCCATCACGGGTGGCGTAATCGTCGCCGGTATAACCCCACCAATCCCAACAGCCTTGTGGGTTAAGGGGCATAAATAATGACTTGCGGGTTTGCGGGTAAATCACAACCATTTGGTTATTGTCTGCCCAATTATTAATGCCGGTTTGTTCAACGTAGGCTTTTCCAACAGCGTCGGCATATTGATTACAGCCGTGAAAACTGACGTGAACCTCGCAGGCTTCTCCTTCTGCGCAAGCCTTAGGTACATACGCGTAGCCTGTGTCTGCCATGGTTTTTGCATCGTTTCCCGCTAAAGCCTGTTGGTCAAAGGTAATGACACTGCCCGTAACAGTTTCCGCTCGTTCGTTTAACTCAGGTAAAAGGAAATTGAGCATCTCTCCGGCTGCGTCGTAGTCGCATCTGCCGATATAGGGCGCTTCTGATGACATACAGGCACCGCCATTGGACATTGTCGGGAAAAGATGGGCAATGGGCTTGTCATTCACATAGTTAATTTGTTCGTCTGCAACAAGTGAACGGTACTGTTCGTCAAGTGCATTGCTGACGTCTGCAATAACGCGCACATCACGAGTGCCGTGGAACAGCCAGATTTTATCATTGGCTAAATGTGACAAGGCAGCAATTTTGCCCTTGGTTTCCCACTGCTTAAGCTGCGTCGTAAGAGCCGTAACGTCAAGCGGAGCTTCTGTTTTATCCACACACTGCTTCAGGGCAGTGCCTATATCGCCTTGGGCGCAATAGTAAGGGCCAGCAGCCAGGATCCCAACGCCTTTAACCCAATCACTATAAGCAAGGTGAAGTTGGTTGGCCATGTAACCACCAGAAGACAAACCAGAAACGGTTATGCTGTCTGTTTTCAGGTTGAGTTGCGCCGATTGCGCCAGGGCAGAATGCACCGCAAGCGAACCAGCAATACCTATCGCCATTGTAAGTAATGTTTTCATGAAACCCCCTTAGTCCTGCAGAAATGCGCGTAGTTCGTTCGCTTTTTCCTGAATATCCAACACACCCTCGAGATGGCCAAGATGACCTTCCAACGCAGAAATTTGTGTTGCCTTGTCTTGGCCTTTTAACAAATCATGAGGCAACTCAGCCATGTACGGTAATAGCAGTAGGTCGTTCTCGGCAGGCAAAAACAGGGTTTTCGCGTTAACTTTTGCCATCGCCTCTTCCAGATTGCCATTATGGCCGGCGATAAACAACTGACACGCCCGCACCAAATATAACAAGTGGTTCGCGTCCATTTCAGCGGCGCGTTGTTTTGCTCGTTGGTAGAGCCACTCTACAATACTGTGTTTTGCCAGAATATCTTTAAGCGGGCCAGATTCAACGGGCGTGTATCCCAATAACTTACCTTGCTGATTAAAGAATTCGGGAGTGAGTGCCTGTTGAGTAATTATCATAAGCGATGCCGCCAGGCCTTCCACCGGTCCGTCATCCGTAGCGTAGTTGCCTTGTTGCCATTTTGCATCGAGTTTGATGGGAGTGGCCCATTGCTCAAGGGCTGCCGTGGTCCATGCATCGCTTTGTCCGGCGGCAATAACGGCGACCATCCTTGGAACCCATTCCGGATAAGCTACGGCCCAGTCCATCGCTTGCATTGAGCCCATAGAGGGCCCAATTACCGCATACAGAGAATTTATCCCCAGACTCTCAAGCAAAGCTTTTTGCACATTGACGAAATCGCGAATGGTAATAACGGGAAAGCTCAGCCCATAGGGCTTTTGGGTTAGTGGATTGATTGACGCCGGACCGGTTGTACGTACTTTGGGGTTGTGTACACCTAAATTGGCGAGAGAATCGACGCTAATGACAAAGAAACGCTCTGTGTCGATCGCTTTGCCAGGACCTATGATGGCATCCCAATAACCCGGCTGCGTGTCGCTTTCATTATATTTACCGGCGGCATGAGAATTGCCGGTAAAATAATGAGTAATTAAAATCACATTATCTTTATTCTCGTTTAATGTGCCGTAGCTTTCCCAGCCTACAGTTACTTCTGGCAGTACTGTACCACCGAAAGTAGTGAAATCTGAGGTTGTAAACGTCTGTTTATTTGTTAGTAAGCTTGCCGCGTTGGTTATTGGCGAAGCAACGAATACGGTTAACAAGAGTATGTAAATAACCTTCATATTGGCCTCAGAAAATACTAAACATTGTGATAGCCATAACAAGACCAATCAGTGGAACCACCACGGTTAATGCGGCCATGGCCGGGTAAGCAGCCTGATGGGTTTCACGGCAAATAGCGCGAATAGTGGTAACAACATAGCCGTTATGGGGCAACGAATCCAGTGCACCAGAAGAAATAGAAACAATGCGATGAAGTTGCTCTGGTTCTACCCCCTGATCCATATAATGAGGAGCAACCAGTGGCAGCACAATAGCCTGTCCACCCGACGCTGAACCGGTGAGACCGGCAATAACGCTCACTGCTATGGCCGCGCCGATAAGCTCGTTGCCCGGAATGTGAGTCATGATAGTAACGGTTTGCTGAAATGCTTCTGTATTTTTAGCGATGGAACCAAAGCCTACCACTGCCGCCGTATTACCGATGGCAACCAGGGCTCCTGTAGTACCAGCATTAATAGCTGCGGCCAGATTGTGAAAATGCCGGAAGTTGATAATCATCAGGGTAAGCACGCCACCGGCGAGTGCAACAATGAGAGCGAGTTGTGCCATACTGTCGTGTAACAAAAACGAAAGTAACAACACAACGATTAAGGGCAAAATGCCTGTGATGGGGTGAGGGTAATCCCGTTTTGCAATTTGTGGGTCTTCCGGGCGGGCTGAAAACGTTTCGCCGTTGGCAATAGCTTTCCCTATCATGCGTTTTAACCACCAGTATCCGAAAACCGCCATAAATACGGCAACTACAAGGCTGACTTCCCAAGCTGCAAAGGGCGAAGTACCCAGGTATTTGATTGGGATCCAGTTTTGGATCTCAGGAGAACCTGCCGAAGTCATCGTAAAGGTTACAGAGCCAAATGCCAGGGTAGCGGGAATAAAACGGCGGGGTAGATTGGCATCTTTAAACAAGCTAAGTGCCATGGGATAAACTGAAAACGCCACAACAAAGAGGCTCACGCCGCCATAAGTAAGAATTGCGCAGGCCAGAACCACTGCTAACACAGCATGTTTAAAGCCCAACTTGTTTACAATCCATCGGGCTACAGAATCTGCGGCCCCCGTGTCTTCCATAAACTTGCCAAAAATAGCTCCGAGTAAAAACATGAAAAACCAGGCAGCAATAAACCCGGAAAAACCACTCATGTATAGAGTGACGAAATTTTCTTCACCCTGAAATAACGGAATGCCGCTGGTGAGTGCCACAATCACGGCACACAAAGGCGCGGCTATAAACAAGTTCATCCCGCGAATAGTGAGAATGATGAGCAGTGCAAGCCCGCCCGTCAGTCCAATCATACTTATCATAGTAGGTTCCTTAATGACAATCTGTGACCGCAGGTGCTTCAGGAACGCATTAAATTGTGTCGTGAAATCAGAAAGATGCCCATAGTACGATGGTACTACTTACTGAAACACAAATTTAACATAGAGTTTACACAGACCGTTGCTTCAGATTCTGAGTTAATAAATATTACAAGGAACACATCTCATGACTAAGACACATTATCACTCACCTGTATTTTCACGTTCGTTATGTGCGGCAGCTGTAGCTGTGGCGTGTATTAACGCACCCAATGCACTGGCACAGGAAGAAACGGAGCAAGCAACTGGCAAGCTGGAACGCATCGAGGTTACCGCCCGTAAGACAGTTGAGTCACTACAGGAAACGCCTGTGGCGATTACCTCTGTAGGCGCCGCTGAACTGAACGAGAAGGGGATCAGTGTACTCACGGAAATTCAGCAGTTTTCTCCCAATACGACGATGCAAACAAGTCGCGGTACCAACTCTACACTCACGGCGTTCATTCGTGGTCTGGGGCAACAAGATCCCCTCTGGGGTTATGAGCCAGGCGTAGGTATTTATGTCGATGACGTATATGTTGCCCGTCCACAAGGTGCTGTTTTGGATTTACTCGATGTTCAACGTATTGAAGTATTGCGGGGCCCACAAGGCACCTTGTACGGTAAAAACACTATTGGTGGTGCGGTAAAATACGTGACCAAGGAAATGACTGGCGAGCCACAATTTAACGCTGAAGTGACTGTGGGCAATTACAGTCGCCGGGACGTAAAACTCACCGGCCAGATCCCTTTGGTGGAAGATAAGGTGTACCTGGGAATGGGGTATGCCAATCTCAATCGCGATGGCTATGGCGAATTTCTAATTTCCGCCTTAGATGGGCAGGACAAAGAAAACTATAATAAAGATCTCTGGGCTGCCCGCCTGACACTGGAAATTCACCCCTCTGATAATCTTTTCTTGCGTTTTGGCTGGGATAAAACCGAAGATGATTCCAACGCTAAAGGGGGATATCGCTTATTGCCCAGTCTTCGCACTGATGCGCCGCAGCCCGACTCCGTATTCGATTCGTACACCAGCATGCCTACTGATAATTATGTCGAGCTTGAAGGCTACAGTTGGTTGGCCAGATATAACGTCACGGATAACTTAGAGGTGAAGTACATCGGTTCGCATCGGGAGAGTTACTCCGACACAAATATCGATTTCGACAATACCCAGTTGGATATTTTTGATGTCCCGGCAATTTATGACGATTCTAACGATACCCACGAATTACAAGTTAATTATGCGGGGCGCCAGTTTAGTGTAGTCAGCGGGCTGTATTATTACGACGGCGAATCATGTGGTGTGTTTGACGCAATCTTAGGGGTATTGGGGCGCGATTATGCGGCGTTGGGCATTTTCCCTGAAGGCACAACAGGGTTTACCCGGGAAGTGTCTGGTTGCAACAACAGTGAGAGTTGGGCGGCCTATACGCAAGTTAACTATGATATCACCGATAAACTGTCACTCTCGTTGGGCGCGCGCTATACCGACGAAGAAAAACAAGCGACGGTCAATAACGGCACTGTGTTGTTTAACTTGTACCCGGAGTCAGGATGGCTCGACGGCTACACCCGCCCGGATGGTGTGGTCATGCCACAAGTTCTGGGTAGTGACAGTAACGGAGATGGGGTACTGGACGCGCCCGCAAAAGAAAGTTGGTCGCGTTTCACGCCTCGTGTGGGCGCAGAATATCAGTACAGCGACGATACCATGTTCTTTGCAAGCTATGCGCAAGGCTTCAAATCGGGCACATTTAACCCGCGGGCAACCATTAACGAACCGGGCGTTGATCCGGAAGTCGTTGACTCATTCGAACTGGGGGTAAAAAGTGACGTAACCAGTCAGTTTAGACTCAATGCCACCTTGTTCAGCTATGAGCATAAAGATCGTCAGTACATAGGTATTGAAGGGAACTCGGATGATCCGACTGCACTACTACAGCGTCTGCGTAACGCCGCAGAAACAGCTGCCAAAGGCCTGGAGGTTGAAATGACCTACGTGGTCAATGCTGCGTTGAGTTTCGATGTGGCTTATGGCTATATTGATTTTGAAATAAAAGAAAACAACGCCACACCGCCTTTGATTGGTCTGGCAAGTACGCCTGAGAACACCCTGAACATAGGGGCTAATTACTTACTTCAAACCGACATGGGCGATTTCGTATTTAACGCGAATTATTATTATCGTGATGACTATCTGTTGTTTGAAACCAGTGACTTAATAGAGCAGGATGCTTACGGTATGGTTAATCTGGGTGTCAGTTGGGAGAGTATGGAAGGTAACTGGTACGGCGGCTTACATGTCAAAAACCTGACCGATGAAGAATACCTGGTGGGAGGTTACGACTTTGTGACGCGCAATGAAGATGGTACGTATGGCCCGGGGCTGGGTAACGACCAGACACTGATAGGCTATTACGGCGATCCGCGCACAGTTCAGTTAACTGTGGGTTACCGCTTCTGATCAAGCAGCACTTCAAAGCTAAAAAGGCGACTTCGGTCGCCTTTGTCATAATACAGCTTGATTACTGCCGCCAGCTTAGTCAGAGTATAGTTGATAGTGTTTATTTAGGTTTTACTATGCAGGCAAATGTATTAATCGCCGATGACCACCCCCTTTTTCGGGCAGCGATGCGTCAAGCGATCACTGACATTGTAGGCAACAGGGTTACAGAGGTGGCTACCTTTCCCGAAGCCCGCGAGGCGCTTCGAACCGATGACGATATAGAATTGGTTTTCCTGGATATCCACATGCCAGGAAACGACGGTTTAACGGGTTTAAGTGAAGTTCGCACTTCTTTCCCGAATGTTCTTGTGGTTATTGTATCTGCAGAAGATTCACCAGCGCTTATCCGCAAAGCAATTGATTTGGGTGCCAGTGGCTTCATACCCAAATCTACGCCACTGCCTGTTATTGCCGATGCTGTGACCCAGGTGATGGACGGGGAGCAATGGTTACCCGAAGGGTTAGATAATGAATTAAATCAATATGCTGATAGTGTTCAGGCCGATTTTGCCGAGCGCTTATCTCAGTTAACGCCACATCAGTTTACTGTGCTTAAAATGATGTCTGATGGTTTGCTCAACAAGCAAATTGCTTACGAGCTTTCTATTTCAGAATCGACGGTTAAGCAACACGCATCTGCGGTACTTCGAAAACTCAATGTGATAAATCGCACCAAAGCCGGCGTGCTTTTTAGGCAGTTGACTGGCGCTGACTAGAGCCAGCCTGATTTTTCCAGCGCACAAAAATCTGTAACATTTCTACCGTACTGTGTTTGCCCTTTATAGCGTGCAGCGATGCAATACTGATCGAATGTGAGTACAGCGTGAACACATTATCTAAAGCTCTCAACGTGGGTTTTGAAAAACGGACGACCATTAAAAAAACTGCATTGCGCAAGGAAAAAAGCAAAACCACTGATAAGGCACAAACGACCGATATACACGATTTTTATCGGGCGCACTGGAAAGGACTATGTGCATTCTTGCGTAAGCGATATGGAGATGGTCCGCCCGATCCTGAAGATGTGGCCCAAGAGGCATTTTATCAACTTGCTAATATGGGATGCCGGGCTCACATTACGCACCCCAAAGCCTTCCTTTACAAAATTTCTGTCAATATTATCTTGCGGGCCCGCAAGTCTGAACGCTGGTTAACGGATTATCTGCCAGACACCCATGAAGGTCTGGAGCAGGAACTGTTGTCATACGCTGAACCAGATAAGATTTTTCATAATCAACAGACACTTCAGCACCTCGGTGGGATTTTTGACGGGCTGACAGAAAAACAAAAATACGTGGTGCACGCGAGTCGCATTGACGGTAAAACCTACCAGCAGATAGCCGATGAAACGGGTTGGAGTGTTGCTGACATATGCCGTCAACTGAAAAGTGCGCTGAGCGCTCTTGCCGCCACACTGAACCACGATGAATAACACCTGAGCTTTCGTTGTCAGGTTGAGAGAATGTCATGAGCAATAAAACACCCATGGATAATGGAACTGGAAATGAAACAGGAAATGCAGTGATTGATCAGGCGGTGCATTGGTTTACGTTAATGAATGATCCCGCGTTAGCATCCCGGTATCAAAACGAGTTCAATGTTTGGTACGCAAAAAGCGAAACAAATCGCAAAGCTTATAAGGACATTGTTGTTCTATGGGATAAGAGCGGCTTCACTGATAGTGCCATTGAATATGGTTCTGCAGAGGTTTCTCAACAGGCCTCAAAAACGTCAGGTAAACAGGTCAAAAACGTATTTTCTGTCACACTAGCGCTGGCGGCATCAGTAGTGATTGCCATATTACTTCAGGTGTCCTTCACGGATCAGTCATCAGTTAACCCGGCAGACCCTGTTACTTTTATCACAGCGGTGGCAGAAACTAAGCAAGTAACCCTGGCTGATGGCAGTCGCCTGACAATGGGGCCTGGCAGTGAAGTGACATTTGCGCACACGAATCAACTGCGCTCCGTAACTCTGGTGGCCGGAAGGGCTTTTTTTGATGTCATGAAAAAACCGGATTCACCCTTCGTAGTGGTAAATGGCAAAAACACCGTTGAAGTAACGGGGACCGAGTTTGAGGTCAGTCATTTCCAGGGTCAAACACGTGTATCTGTGGTTGAAGGCAGCGTCCGTGTGAGCGGGCAGGATGCAACTGGTTACACTTTAAATCTTAAAGCCGGAGAACGCGTAAGTGCAGATTATAGTGGTGAGGATGTGTCGGCAATCACGACCTTCAACAAACGGGACGCCCTGAGCTGGATGGAGAATAAGCTGGTGTTTGGCAACACGCCCATGGATGAATTCTTTGCTCGCATTCAACCCTATGTTAGCGACACGATTGTTGCTAATGATGCGCGAATTGCTCAGCTGTCAATCAATACCATTGTGAAAACAGACAATGTTGAATCGGTGCTTGAATCATTGTCGGCCGCTTATCCACTCACAATACATAAATCTGCTGGGCGGATTACTGTTACTTATACCCAGCAAGAATGATCTGTCGACGCGTTTCTGATGGAAGACAGAAGCGCGTTAACAATTCAAATACATTTGTGAAGGTTTCGTGAAACCTGCGAAAAGCCTGAAAAATATTTTCCCGATCTGACTCTTTATTCACGACAGTCGACTGCAACACACTTAATTTGAAATTCAATAAACAGCATGAGCTGTTTGGATCGGAGAAAACAGAATGATCTCGACCCGTTGTGTAAAACGAAATTTGTTAGCTACATCCGTTGCTGCTGCATTAACCGTGACAGTACCGTTTAACGTGATGGCACAGGAAAGCGTAGAAATTTCACTGGAAAAAGCGCCACTTCCATCGGCGTTAAACCAGTTGTCGTATCAGTCTGGCGTGATGATTATAGCGCCAGGTCGTTTGGTTAACGGCCTTGATGCACCGGCGTTAACGGGTAAGTACGACATAGCTGATGCACTGGCACAACTGCTTGAAGGGTCAGGTTTAGAGGCCATCAAGCAAAGCAATGGAACTTTTGTTATTAAAAAAGCAATGCAATCGCCCTCAGATGCACCCAAAAGTAAAGCGGACGACACCACCACTATCGATGAAATCGTAGTCTCGGCGACGAAACGAGATACGAGCCTGATGGACGTATCAGCCGCAGTGTCGGTTCTCGATACGAGACAAATTCAGGATGCAGGTGTTACTGATTTTAAAGGGCTGGTTGATGCGCTGCCGGGAATCTCTATTAATTCTGCCTTTGGCGGAGCCAATAACAGTTTTATCACCATCCGCGGGATAGGTGGGGCCGACGACTACAAACCGAACGGAAACCCGTCAGTGGCATTACATGTGGACGGTATTTACCAGACGTCAAATGCTTATCTGGGAATGCCCTTGTTTGACTTGGCACGCATCGAAGTGCTCAAAGGGCCGCAGGGTACCCTGTACGGAAGAAATACCACAGCAGGCGTGATTAACGCTGTTACTCAGCGGCCTTCGGAGGAATTTGAGGGTTATGCAAGCGTTGAATACGGAAGTTATGATTATACCCAGGGTGAGGTTGCCTTCGGAGGTGCGGTATCAGACAAGCTCAAAGTGCGTATTGCTACGAAGTTCGAACAAGGTGGTGGCTACATGGATGGAAAAGGCGCGGGTGACTTCGCCGGTTTTGTTCCTGAAGGTTTTGAAGGTGTGATCCCTGCAGTCAACGACCCGGGTGAGCGAGACGGGTTTGGTGATAAAGATCTCTTCGCGTTACGTGCAACGGGAGTTTATACCTTTCAACCGAATACCGAGTTAACCCTGCGTTATTTCATGAGTTCAGACAATGGCGATACTTTACAGTACGACCGCATTGCTCTGGCGGAGGAAACCGGGTCTGGTATTAGTCGCAATGCTGGTGAAAACAGCGATCCTTACGCTTTTTACGCCGACGAATATTACCGTCACACTATCGATATTGAAGGCCTTAATGGTGAACTTGCTCATCAAATTCACGCAGATCTCAACCTGAATGTACTCTTTGGTTATCAGGAAAGCGAACGTGAAATGGGGGGGAATGGTGATGGAACGTCTTTCCCACGATACAAATATGCGTTTGACGAAAGCCTTGACCAATCGTCTCTGGAAATTCGTTTTAGCGACGGCCAGGGTGGCGATATAGACTGGATAGCAGGCGTATTCTACGTCAGCGATACGGTAGACTTTGTCAGTGATTGGACAAGCTTTGCTGTACGCTCTCAATACACCTCTCCATATGCGCAAACACGAAACAGCTTTGCCACATTTGGTAACATCGATTGGTTTGTATCCAACGATTTGAAGTTGTCTGCCGGTGTGCGTTACACCAGGGATACAGCAAAATTTTCTGGTTACAACGAAGATTTAGACCCCTGGGGTACATCAATTTATGAGGATGTGTTCAATTCTCCAGGTTTATTCTCCTGGGATAAGGACTTTGATGACAGCAATGTTTCAGGCAAGTTAACCGCACAATACTATTTATCTGACAACCTGAATGTATTCGCTTCCCTTGGCAACGGTTACAGAGCGGGAGGCTTCGACGGCACGTCTATTTTTTCATTGGAAGAAACGGAACCATTCGAGTCAGAAACTGTAGATTCATTGGAACTGGGATTGCGATATAACACTAATGCTATCAGTGCCAGTGTGGATCTGTTTGCTTATAATTTTGAAGAAATGCAGGCTACCACGCGATTGTCCAACGACACCAATGGCAGAACTAATGTGGGGGCTGCTGAAGTGCGCGGTGCTGAAATTGCGTTTAGCACTGTCCTGATTAACAAAGGAGGACATCAACTCTCTTTAAATACATCTGCGACATACCTGGATACGGAAATCACCGAGTTCAATTCGAACCGGGTGAACGATGTGGAAAATACCGTGGGTGACCCGCTTCCAGGTTCACCAGAACTTTCTTACGCCATTTCATTCAACCATAGTGTAACGGTGTTTTCTGACAAGCTTTTGTCTACGCGGATGAGCTATACCTTCCACGACGAGGAAACTAACCGCCTGAACGCCGGGACTGGCAATACAGTGCCAGATTATAGCTTGTTGAATATTAATGTGGATTTAGACCTCGGAAACGGGTTTACCGCATTTGCCTACGGTAGAAATATTACTGACGAGACCTACTTTCTGGAGCTAAACGCTGGGGCCCGTTTGGTCGGCGCACCAGCCACATACGGTGTGGGTTTACGCGCCGAGTTTTAACAAAGTTGAGGCGCACAGGTCCAGGTGCGCCTTTTTTCGTCACAGAAAGTACTAAACACTATGCTTAGCATCATTAGGTTAGCTGGTTACAATCAGTTTCTTCATTATGCGTTTAAGGGCGGCAGGTTTTATGGGTTTTGGCAGGTAACGCAGGCCAGCTGCGGTTGCCTCGTCACGTACCCCATCGTCGCGATTCGCTGTGTTTAGGATCCCCGGCACATTGCAGCCCCAATGAGCTTGTAATTCCTGCGCCGCGTCTGTGCCTTTATTGCCAAAGTCCAAATGATAATCCACTAGCAGAAAGTCTGGCGGTGACGGACACAATGTTTGCGCCTGTGAAGCCGATGTTGCACTTATCACTGTGGCTCCCCACTCTTGCAGCAATGCAGTCATCGCATCGATGATCTGTATGTCATTTTCCAGTAACAACACCGTCTTTCCAGCCAGCCACAATGTTGACTCAGCAGAAGTATGAGCGTGTTTAACATTGACGTACTGTTTTGATGCGCGCATTGCTCTGGGCGTATTGACCGTAAAAAGCGTGCCTGAGCCTACTACCGAACGCAAGTTGATATCGTGTTGTAACAACTGGCTAATGCGTTCTACTATGGTTAATCCAAGTCCCAGCCCCTGGTTGGCTTGATGTTGTTCGAGCTGGTGAAATTCATTAAATATGACGTCCTGTTGATGGGCGGGAATACCGGGGCCCGTATCACAGATGCAAATGTTGACCTGGTTTGCTGAACAACGTCGTACTCCTACGAGGACGCCGCCAGTTTTGGTATAGCGGATGGCATTGGAGATAAGGTTCTGGATAATGCGGCGCAATAGCTTTTTATCTGAACGCACCACCACAGATGTTCGTGAATAGCGCAACGAGAGATCTTTCTGTTCAGCAATCACAGTGAATTCGTTTATAAGGGGGGTGAGAATGTCATCCAGTGCAAACTCGCTGATTTGCGGAATCAACACACCAGATTCTAACTTCGTCATATCCAGTAACGTGGACAACAACGATTCTGCGCTGTTGAGAGAAGTCACCAGACCCTGGGACAACCCGGCGAGTTCACTGTCTGCGGTTTTCTGTGAAAGCATACCGGCAAAAAGGGTGGCGGCATTGAAAGGTTGCATAAGATCGTGTCCGGCCGCGGCGAGGAACTTAGTCTTACTCTCGTTGGCGCGATCGGCTTCCAGCTTAGCGAACTGCAGCTGCTCAGTACGCCTGATAACCCTGGCTTCTAAATCTGATTTCGCAGCCCGCAATTCATCCTGAATTCGAATATATTCTGAAATATCGCTATAGGTTGTCACGTAACCACCATGAGGGAGAGAGCTGCCGTTGAGTTCAATGACTTTTCCGTCAGTCTGCGTTCGGACGTACTTATAAGCACTGCCTTTTTGCATATAAGCTACACGCTTATCGATTTCAGTTTCTACGTCCGATTTTTTACCCAGTAATCCCCGTTCCGCGTTGTATTTCAGCAGTGTTTGAATAGGCAAACCAACCTTGAGAAATCCCCTTGGATAGTTGAAGAGCTCTTTATAACGCTCATTCCAGGCCAGTAAGGTCAACTCTTGGTCGAGCACGCATATCCCTTGCTGAATATTTTGTACAGACGACTGTAAAATTTCGTGATTAAACTGAAAGGTTTGTGAGGCCTCTTCCACCAGATCTACAATGTGATTAAGTGCGCCTTGTCTGGTTTGAGCGATGGCAGATAACAAAATACGCGCGCTGGGAGTCCCCACCTGAGCTGCAAGTAATTTTTCTGCTCTCAACAACAACGCCGTGCTGGCAATGCCTTCTGTTTTCGCCGGTGATGAGGAAAGCTGCGCTTTTAGCGTTTGATTGACATCGACGTCGAGTACCCGCTCAGTAAGTGTCAGCAAGTCAGCAATGCGGATAGCCATGTCGGGTTGGTTAATTGTTTGATTGAACGTGCCGTTATCCGCGAAGGCGTTTTGATCTCTTGCACTGTGCATTAGCCATGACAACGTAACGACCGTAACTGTATTGATGATAAGGCTAACGATAAACCGTTTACCAAGCGCAAGTTCAGAAGGCGGGGCTTCAAAATAGTAGCTCGACAGTATTGAGGGGTAGAGAAGCCACATGCTCCAGCAAATGAAGCCAACAAATATGCCTGTCAATACGGCTACTTTGGTGGTTTTCTGCCAATATAAACTCAACAGCATGGCAGGTAACAATTGTCCGAGTAAGGCGATAGCAATGACGCCACTATTCACCAAAGGCGCGGACTGGCTTACGTTTGCGTGATACCAGAACGCCACCGAGAGTACCACTAATACTGTTATACGTCTGACTGTGAGTAAGGTAGTAGGGCGCAAAGTGTTATGAGGGTCACTCTTTAACCTTATTTTTAGCCAGATAGGAGTAATAAGGTTATTTGAAATCATGATTCCAAGCGCCAGGGTCGCAACGATAATCATACTGGTGGTCGCTGACAACCCGCCAATAAGCGCGGCAAGGGATACCGCCATGTTGTCGGCAAAAAGTGGCAGTGCAAGTACAAAGGCATCGGTTTTAACGTCGGAAGTATCTAAAAGTACGTGGCCCGCCAGAGCGATAGGTAAAATAAATACTGTCATACCGAGTAAATACAGCGGGAATAACCAGCGCGCTGTCGCCATCTCACCTTCGCCATTGCATTCCACAAAATTCATGTGAAATTGACGTGGTAAAACGAACAGGGAGCAGACACCCAGCAACACATGACTCGCATAAACCAAGGGCGCACTTGGTGTGTATAATAGTTCTTTGGCAACGGAGTGATTGGCAGCACGGGCAATTAAGTCAAAGGGACCATCGAATAATTGGTAGCAAACAAATAGCCCAACGATGCATAGCCCTGTGAGTTTAACCACTGATTCTACGGCGATGGTAAGGACAAGACCGGGATGTTTGTCGGTTAAATCTAAAGTACGAGTACCGAATAAAATGGCGAATAAGGCCATCAGTGCGGCTACGTATAAACCCACCGTGTTTGTGCCTTGTTCAGCATCATAAGCAATCAGGCGGATACTGGCTGAAATGGCGTCAAGCTGTAACGCGATGTAAGGGATAACACCAATAAAACACAGTACCGTTACCGAAGCGGCTAAATAGTGAGATTGTCTAAAGCGCAATGCAAAAAAATCAGCAAGAGACGTGACATTGTGCTTTTGGCAGTACCGAAATACTTTTAGCAATACCGGGTACAAAAAGGCCATGCCCAGAATGATCCCGGCATAAGTAGGTACGAGCGCCCAGCCAAACTGAGACGCTTGGGTGGTGGTACCAAAAAACGCCCATGAAGTGCAGTGAATACCGAGCCCGAGACTGTATAAAACCGGGTGCTGTCGATTGTCGCGCAACCGCTTGTCGCCCCAGAATGCAATGAGGAACAGGAAAGCCAGATAGACAACGGTGATAGCACCTACTGTCCAAATGCTGAACATAGAAAATCTGCGTAATACAAGTTGTTAACAAACTGTACCGCAATCTCCGAAACAATGAAATTGCAAAAAATCGCAGTTTAGCCACAAAAATTTCATGGATACCCTTGAAGGGGAAGTAAGTAACCCCATTAATAGCCCCACTGAACGCATTAATACTGTTTGTGATACAGAAATTGTAGACAGGCAGTGAAGTGAAAATTCACCGCAGATGAGTATTGTTGGGAGGATAGCATGAGCGATAACCGCGACGTGCAGGATCAAAATCAGCCAGAAGAGGTTGAAGTAATACAGGCAGACGAAGCGACTGAAAACGCGGCGGATGCAACTGAACAGGCACAACCTGTTTCAGAGCATGAACAGAAAATTTATGAGCTTGAAAATGCGTTAGCTGACGCTCAGGCGCAGATCAAAGAGCAACAAGACGGTGTATTGCGCGCTCGTGCTGATATGGAAAACGCCCGTCGCCGCGCTGAAGCTGAAGTAGAAAAAGCCCGCAAATTTGCCCTTGAGCGATTTGCCGGTGAATTACTACCTGTCATTGATAATTTGGAACGGGCATTACAGGCCGGTGACGGTGACAACGAAGCGGTTAAGCCATTGCTTGAAGGCGTAGATATGACGCTAAAATCTTTCGTTAGCACAATTGAAAAATTCGGGTTAACACCTATTGATCCTCAGGGTGAAGGGTTTAATCCTGAATTGCATCAGGCCATGTCTATGCAGGAAAGTGCAGATCACGCGCCCAATACAGTGATGGCGGTGATGCAAAAAGGGTATCAGATCAACGGTCGCTTGCTTCGTCCAGCCATGGTGATGGTGTCTCGTGCACCAGACGGTGGTGTTGACACGCAGGTATAACCGGGGCGGAAGCCAAAAACGACAGATTTTTTCTGGCGACTATTGAAAATATGTGGGAATAACCCCACTAATATTGCAGAAATTAAAGATTCTTATTTTGGAGACACGTAATGGGTAAAATCATTGGTATCGACTTAGGTACAACGAATTCATGTGTCGCAGTTCTAGACGGCGACAAACCTCGCGTAATTGAAAACGCCGAAGGCGATCGCACAACCCCCTCAATCATCGCTTACACAAACGATGGCGAGACTTTGGTAGGTCAGTCTGCGAAGCGTCAGGCAGTTACCAACCCAACCAATACTTTGTTCGCGATTAAGCGTCTTATCGGCCGTCGCTTCGAAGATAAAGAAGTACAGCGCGACATCGACATCATGCCTTACAAAATTGTCAAAGCTGACAATGGAGATGCATGGGTTGAGAGCAAAGGCGAAAAAATGGCGCCTCCTCAGATTTCAGCTGAAGTGCTGAAAAAGATGAAGAAGACTGCTGAAGATTTCTTGGGCGAAGAAGTAACCGGTGCTGTTATTACTGTACCTGCTTACTTTAATGACTCTCAACGTCAGGCAACTAAAGATGCTGGTCGTATCGCTGGTTTGGATGTAAAACGTATTATCAACGAGCCGACTGCTGCTGCCCTTGCTTACGGCATGGATAAGAAGAAAGGTGATAACGTTGTTGCGGTTTACGACTTAGGTGGTGGTACGTTCGATATCTCTATCATCGAAATCGACGAAGTAGATGGCGAGCACACGTTTGAAGTACTGGCGACCAATGGTGATACCCACTTAGGTGGTGAAGACTTCGACAACCGTGTTATCAACTACCTCGTAGAAGAATTTAAGAAAGATCAAGGCATTGATCTTCGTAAAGATCCATTGGCTATGCAACGTTTGAAAGAAGCTGGTGAGAAAGCGAAAATCGAACTGTCTTCTTCACAGCAAACTGAAGTTAACTTGCCTTACATCACTGCTGATGCCTCAGGTCCAAAGCACTTAGCCATTAAACTGACTCGTGCAAAACTGGAATCTCTGGTTGAAGACATGGTGAAGGATTCACTGAATCCGGTTAAGCAAGCGCTGTCTGACGCTGATCTGTCAGTATCTGATATCCACGATATCATTCTGGTTGGTGGTCAAACCCGTATGCCTCTTGTTCAGAAGTATGTAACTGATTTCTTCGGCAAAGAGCCACGTAAAGACGTTAACCCTGACGAAGCCGTTGCTGTTGGTGCAGCTATTCAAGGCGGTGTATTGTCTGGTGACGTGAAAGACGTACTGCTGCTTGACGTAACGCCTCTGTCTTTAGGTATCGAAACCATGGGCGGCGTGATGACGTCACTGATTGAGAAGAACACCACGATTCCTACTAAGAAATCGCAAACCTTCTCTACAGCAGAAGATAATCAGTCTGCAGTAACAGTACACGTACTGCAAGGTGAGCGTAAACAAGCTGCCGGTAACAAGTCTTTAGGTCAGTTTAACCTTGAAGGTATCCGTCCGGCGTCTCGCGGTACGCCGCAAATCGAAGTAACCTTCGACCTTGATGCCGATGGTATTCTGCACGTTTCTGCGAAAGACAAAGACACTGGTAAAGAGCAGAAGATCACCATCAAAGCATCTTCTGGTTTAAGCGATGATGAAATCGAAAAAATGGTTGCTGACGCGGAAGCCAATAAAGAGTCTGATGCGAAGTTTGAAGAGCTAATTCAGGCGCGTAACCAGGCCGACGGTATGATTCACGCTACCCGCAAGCAGCTTGACGAAGTGGGCGATGCATTAAGTGCAGACGATAAAGCACCTATTGAAGCCGCTATTTCAGCGCTGGAAACCGCCACCAAAGGTGAAGATAAAGCTGAAATTGAAGCGAAAACACAGGAGCTTATCCAGGCGTCTTCTAAACTGATGGAAGCTGCGCAGGCGCAAGCCGGAGCCGCTGGTGGCGCAGAAGCCGGTGCTGAGCAAGCATCTGGCGCAAATACAGCAGATGACGATGTGGTTGACGCTGAATTTGAAGAAGTGAAAGACGACAAGAAGTAAGCTGTAGTCAGTGTTTCTCCGGTGCCTGCACCGGGGTGCTGTAATAGCCGGGCGCAGCAGGATATTCTTGTTGCGCTTTTGTCGTGTAAAGACCGGTTCAAAGCCGGGTGATTTAGAAGTGTGTGGTTTGGCGAAGCTCAAACCGGGTACTTGTTGTAACGAGTAGGAAAAGTAAGCGATATGTCGAAACGTGACTACTACGAAGTGCTGGGTGTAGATAAAGGCGCTGGCGAACGCGATATCAAAAAAGCGTATAAGAAGCTGGCGATGAAATATCACCCTGATCGCACCCAGGGCGATAAAGCACTGGAAGAAAAATTTAAGGAAATCCAGGAAGCCTATGAAGTCCTGACCGACTCGCAGAAGCGCGCTGCGTATGATCAGTACGGTCATGCAGGTGTGGATCCCAATCGTGGTGGTGCAGGGTTCGGCGGTGGTGCTGACTTTGGCGATATTTTTGGTGATGTATTTGGTGACATTTTCGGCGGCGGCCGGGGTGGGCGTCAGTCGCGAGCTCGCCAAGGTGCCGATTTACGCTACAACCTTGAACTGTCTTTAGAAGAAGCAGTTCGCGGTAAAGACGTAGAAATTCGCGTACCTACATTGGTGGAATGTGATGTTTGTCATGGCTCTGGGGCGAAAAAAGGCACATCGCCTAAAACCTGTCCTACCTGTCATGGTAATGGCCAGGTACAGATGCGTCAGGGCTTCTTCGCAGTCCAGCAAACTTGCCCAACCTGTTCAGGACGGGGCAAAATTATTGCTGATCCTTGCGATGCTTGTCATGGACATGGCCGTAAAGAGAAAACAAAAACGCTTTCTGTGAAAGTTCCAGCTGGCGTCGATACAGGCGATCGCATTCGCCTGAGCGGTGAAGGTGAAGCCGGCGAAAACGGTGCACCAGCCGGAGATTTATACGTTCAGGTACATGTTCGTGAACACAAAATTTTCCAACGGGATGGCAATAACCTGTACTGTGAAGTACCCCTTAGCTTTACTACTGCCGCATTAGGTGGAGAATTGCAGGTTCCCACGTTAGACGGCAAAGTAAAACTTAAGGTTAGCCCTGAAACCCAGACTGGCCGCATGTTCCGCTTGCGCGGTAAAGGTGTGAAGTCTGTGCGCAGTGGTGTAACTGGCGATCTGATGTGTAAAGTGGTTGTAGAAACGCCGGTGAATTTATCGTCTAAGCAGAAAGAACTGCTCCAGGAACTGGATGATTCAATGGGCGGCGATTCGGGTAAGCATCGCCCAAAAGAAAAAGGTTTCTTTGATGGTGTGAAGAAATTTTTTGATGATTTAACTAATTAATCGTTGACATCTAAAGCCCTCATTCTAGAGGGCTTTGTTATTTTTAACCTCCGGTTTTTATTTCATCCTTTCGCGCACCATACCTTTGCTCGTCTTTGGACATAAAAATACAGGCATGATCAACACTGATATTGTAATAATACGTCTTCTAATAAACGGTGGCGTTCACTAATGCATAACCCGTAGCGGTAATAATTGTTTCTTAATCATGCCAGTGTCTATCAATAATTTTTTGTATGTGTGGGTAGGCTTTGTCTGTCTCACTATACATTGCACGTTGCTCGCGCAAAGTTTGTTTTAGCGACGTAATAACTGCATCATAGCGGCTGTCTCCGTAAAGATTTATTTGTTCTTGCGGGTCATTGCGTAAATCATAAAATTCCCACGCTACCGGTGTATCTATGACATTATTGGCTTGCCCGGTTTTTGACTCCCATTCTTTGTCATAGTAGGGGTAGGGGTTATTCATGTGATTTGTACCATAGTAGAAAATCAGTTTGTAATCTTTTGTACGCAAACCAAAATGGGCTGGTACATCGTGATAAGCTCTGTGGGTCCAATAGCGGTAGTAACTGGCTGTTCTCCAGTTTTCTAGGGGGGCCTGAAAAAGGACGTTTTTAAAACTTCTACCATGCATGTATTCCGGAGTATCTATACCCACGAGATCTAAGATAAAAGGCGCGAAGTCTGTGTTGTTAATGATAATGTCTTGTTTAACATTAACTTGTTTGGCGTCAGGATGTTTCACAATTAAAGGCATTCTAATGGACTCGTCGAACATCCAGCGTTTGTCTTGTAAATCGTGCTCTCCAAGCATCATTCCTTGGTCTGACGTATAAATGATGATGGTGTTGTTATATTGGCCAGTATCTTTAAGCGTTTGTAGAAGACGAGCAATATTATCATCGACCCCTCTAACACAGCGAAGATACGCTTTTAAATAACGTTGGTAGGCTTCGCGAGTAAAGGCTTCGTCGTCTAAATTAGGGTCTACACCCAGATCTATTCCCATATTTCTTCGATTGTTGCGCTTTGAAATCGAAGTGCCGATTTCTGTACGAAGTCTATCTTTCTTTCCTCTCGTTGCGATAGAACCGAAGGTGCTGGCTACGGCATATAAATCATCTGGCTCTGGAATGAACTCTGCTGCAAGAAAGTCTTCGTAACGCGGCGCATACTCAAACATATCATGAGGCGCTTTAAACTGATGCATAAGGAAAAACGGTTGTTCGCTGTCTCTTCGTTTTAACCACTCGATTGTCAGATCCGTCACTACATCTGAAGAATGCCCAGTGTACTGAACTTCGTTCTGCGGCCAGTCTTTGTCGCCCTGTATTCTAAACTTTGGATCGAAGTACGTGCCCTGAGATTCAAGCACTTGATAGTAATCGAAAGCAGCCGGCTCCGCTTTTAAATGCCACTTTCCAATAACCGCGGTTTCATAGCCAGCCTCTGACATAAGGCGTGGAAGGTGTTGTTGAGGGGCTTCGATAGCACCCCGTAAGTCCAGTACACCATTTGTCTGACTATATTGACCAGTAAGAATAGTAGCCCGGCTGGGAGTACAAATACTGTTTGTCACAAACGCATTGCTAAAACGCGTTCCTTCACGAGCGAGTTGGTCTAGTGCTGGTGTAGGGTTGAGCTTGGCGAACCTTCCTTCATATGCACCAAGAGCATGTGCTGCGTGATCGTCAGTCATAATATATAAGATGTTATAGTTTTTTTTGTGTGTAGAGGTATTCGTAGTAGTTCCACAGCCATGGATGAAGATTATTATCAGAAGCGCGAATACGCCAGAATAAACGCGAAGCATAGCATTATCACCTTTACGTTATATATAATTAAGTCAAATCAAATATAAATTATATTAAGATAATCCTACTGTCTATTGATCTTAGGGTTTTATTCTCGTTTCCATCTTGTCATTTCTTTTACACCCAGCTATCGACATCTTCTTAAAAGGCACTAAAATTGATATACGATAATTGTTTTTTCGTATTTAAAATACTTAGTTATTACTCTGCCATTACACTGAAAATAAACAAAAGGTTTATCAATGAGCGCGACACAATCTAAAAAGTATTCGGCACCTGCCCTTGAGAAAGGGTTGGACATATTGGAACTGCTGTCCAAAGACTCTACGCCTTTGAGCACGTCTACCATCGCGGAAAAGCTTGGACGTTCAAATGCTGAAATATATCGGATGATTTTAGTGCTTGAACAAAGAGGTTATATTGAGAAGAGCGAAGATATTGATGGCTATCAGGTAACGAGAAAGTTACTGCAGTTAGGTACCGAGCACGAGCCAATAAAAGATATTCTGGAGTATGCACAGCCTATTATGCGGGCATTAGCAGAGAAGACTAGCATGTCCTGCCATATCGCAGTTGAATCGCAGGAGCAGATTGTGGTTATTTCCCGTGTCGAAACACCCAGTAATCTATCGTATTCAGTGAGGGTAGGATATCGACGTCCAATTGTATTTGCTGCTTCAGGTAGAATCCTGTTTGTGAATCAGTCTGCCGAGAAGAAAGAGTCAATGATGAAGTTGTTGAAACAGCATCACAGTGACGATGAAATCAAGCAGTTTCTAAGTGATTGTAAAAAAGTCGCTAAGCAAGGGTACTTGCGCGCGCCGAGTGCCTTCGTGCAAGGTGTAACCGATCTGTCCTACCCGATCATTGATACAGACCACGCCGTAGCAACTTTAACGATCCCTTATATTATGAGAATGCCCGAAATTATGGGTATAGAAGATGTGTTGCAAGAATTGAAAACGGCAGCTGATGAAATATCCAAAGCAATAACGTACGGGGTTGTTAGAAAGTTATAAGCCACAGTGCCAATACGCTTGCCATCTTAACGTCCTCGCTTTTTTAGCCCTCACTTTCTATTTTTTTTGTGAGGGTCGATAACCCTAAATTTTACATCTCGTTTACATTTTCAGCGTCGTTTTTATATTTTTCTCGCCAATTTTACCCATAAAATAAATTTTCATACTAATCCCGTTCATACCCAAGGCAACTATCTTCGATGTGTAAAATAAAGTCTTGGTTATTTTTAAATTGTTTTTATTCATGGTCTTAGGATGTTTTCTTGATTGGTTCAATATTAAGGACCGTTTGCGGGGTCTTTTGATTTATAATGGCATTTAAAGGTAAATATAAATGTTTGCATTCATATGCAAAAAATAAATGGTGAGTTTTTTCGTGAGGATGTTATTATTTTGTCATCATTATTGACAACGTGTAGATAGCGAAGGATAGAATTTGATGAAAACTGTCGTTTGTATAGAGCCCGGCATTCTAGAGCAGCGGGACGCTGAAAAGCCCTTTCCGAAGGCAAAAGAAGTGCTTGTAAAGATTAAATCCATTGGCATTTGCGGGACGGATATTCATGCATACGGTGGCAATCAACCTTTTTTCGAATATCCCCGTATTCTGGGTCATGAACTTTCGGGCACCATTGAGTCCGTTGGTGAGGGCGTTAGCGTTGCATCTGGTGCCTCAGTGTACATTATTCCCTATTTGCATTGCGGTGAGTGTATTGCTTGTAAAAGTGGTAAAACGAACTGCTGTGTTAATATTGAAGTGCTCGGTGTTCACCGCGATGGTGGGATGAGCGAATACATCTGTGTTCCGGAATCTGCTGTGGTTGTAACTGACGGTTTAAGTTTCAATGACATGGCTATCATCGAATGCCTGGCAATAGGTGCGCATGCAGTAAGGAGAGCAGAACTTACTGCGAACGATACTGTTTTAGTGCAAGGTGCAGGACCCATAGGTTTGGGGACAGCACAATTTGCAAAAGTGGCTGGTGCCAAAGTCTTTGTATCTGATGTACGTCAGGATAAATTGGACTGTTGTAATGCAGCTTACAATTTTGACGGGGTTGTAGATGCAACTGGAGATGTGAATGCTCAGCTCTCGGCACTGACTGACGGTCAATATCCCACCGTGATTATGGACTGCACAGGCAACGTAAATGCAATGCAGTCTACCTTTACTAATCTTGCTCACGGCGGCAAAATCGTATTCGTTAGCGTGATAAAGAAAAGTATCTGCTTTGATGATCCGGAATTTCACAAGCGGGAAACCACGTTACTTGGGAGTAGAAACGCCACCTTACAAGATTTCGAGTTTGTGGTGAGCTGTTTGAAAGAAGGGGTAGTGCAAAGCCAAGCGCTTATCACCCACACCGGGAAATTTAGTGAAATTTGTCAGGATTTTGCATGTTGGACAAAACCAGAGAGCGGTGTGGTAAAAGCAGTAGTTGAAATGGATGAATCATGAGAATAGACGCACATCAGCATTTTTGGCACTACGACCCGGTCGAGTACGATTGGATTGGCGACAACGACAATGTGCTGAAACGAGACTTCTTACCTGCAAACCTGATTGAGGTAAGTCGTCCGCATCAACTTGACGGCAGCATTGCTGTGCAAGCGCGACAAAGTCAAGAAGAGACGAACTGGCTATTGTCATTAGCACAAGCCAACCCTTTTATTAAAGGCGTAGTGGGATGGGTCGATTTGCGCTCGCCTGCGCTTGAGAGCATGTTAGCGTGTTGGCGCTCGAATACTAAGCTAAAAGGGTTCAGACATGTTCTTCAAGGCGAGAGAGAACCGGATTTCATGTTGCAACCGGATTTCATCCGTGGGGTTAGTCTGTTACATCAACACGACTATACATATGATCTGTTGATATTCGCTCACCAGTTGCCGCAAGTCCTCAAATTACTTGAAGTATTGCCTCTTCAGCGGTTAGTTATCGACCATATTGCCAAGCCAAGTATTGCCACCGGCGACAATTTTGACGCTTGGAAAACGCATATGTACGCTATCGCTAAATATGGCAACGTGTATTGCAAGGTGTCGGGAATGGTTACCGAAGCGGACCACAATCAGTGGAGTGAAAAGACGTTTTGGCCTTACCTGGATGTAATATCCGACGCGTTTGGAGTTGAACGACTTCTATTTGGTTCTGATTGGCCAGTGTGTCAACTTGCCGCAACTTATACCGAGGTGTTCAATTTGGTTGATACCTATGTAAAACGGACGTGCCCAGCGCACGCTGCGCAGATTTTTGGTTTGAACGCTAAACGCTTCTACCGCCTGTAGTGAGGAAATTATGCAATATCGTCAATTAGGGAAGACTGATCTGAAGTTGTCTCAAATCAGTTATGGAGCATCGCCACTGGGCAGCGTGTTCAGAAATATCAGTGAACAGGAAGGCATAAATACGGTCCATGCCGCTTTTGATTTAGGGATTAATTATGTCGATGTTTCGCCTTACTACGGCAATACCGTGGCAGAAACTGTGCTCGGCAAGGCGCTCAAAAGCGTTCCCCGAGAAAAATTTGTGCTCTCCACAAAAGCAGGTCGTTATGGTGCTGAGTTCGCTGATTTTGATTTTTCCGAAAAGCGTATTCTCTCAAGCTTGGACGAAAGCTGTGCCAGGTTAGGGGTTGATGATGTCGATATTTTGTTTCTACACGACATTGAATTTGCCGACATGAGGCAAATTATGGATGAAGCAATCCCATGCCTGCAAAAACTTAAACAAGCAGGGAGGGTGCGCTATATTGGGGTAACAGGTTACCCATTAAAAGTGTTCTCGGACGTTGTGGCACAAAACAATATTGACTGTATTTTGACTTATTGTCGATATGCTCTTCACGACAGTTCGCTGAAAAGCATTATTCCTCAACTCGATAGCAGAGACGTCGGTATCATCAATGCGTCCCCCACCGCGATGGGCTTGTTAACTGAGCGTGGAGCGCCCCAGTGGCACCCTGCTTCTGACGCATTGAAAGAGGCTTGCTTGCGAGCACAAGCTTTGTGCCAGGAGCAAGCGGTTGATATAACTGCGCTGGCGTTGCAATTCGCCATAGATCATCCGTCTATTGCTTCAACATTGGTGGGTACTGCTAATCCAAAAAATATTGTTAAAAATGTCGAATGGGCAGCGAAGCAAGGTGACAAAGCCCTTATGGAAGAGGTTCAAGCTTTGTTTACAGGGGTGCCCTGCACATGGCCTTCGGGTTATCCCGAAAATCAGGACTAAGAAACATATGGGTATCGGCCCTGGTAAAGACGGAATCATTAACTTATCACCGCCTGAGCATTAACACTCAGGCGTTTTGTTTTCACAAGGTGACACCGTTTTTCCAAATAGCCATTTCCCGGTTGTCATTTTCCTCGTTTCTTATTTTTTACCAGATGCCACGGCGAGGATGTGATCAAAAAGGCTGTTCGCCCTTTTGAATGGTGCTCAGCGACTTTTCTACCAGGGTGACAATTTTATCAAATGTTTCTTTGTTGTTAGCCCGTTTTAATAGTACTTGCTCAGCACTAAACATTTCCGGGGTCTCTGTTTAGGTTACTCGTCCTGCATCAAGCTTGCCAGTCTATCGCGCGTATTGGCAAGGTCGTCGCCAATGTACTTACCCTCAGACAGGGGTCGAATTGCCATCATGACGTTGTCGTCATTATGAACGTGCAAAACAGCTTTCTTGGCTTGTGGACGTGACAGCATATCGCTCTGTTTTTTTAAAATCACACCTTACCTAAAATTTCTATATGAATATATAAATTTATATGCAAATATATTACTTCTTGTTCACAAGTTTGGTTAAATCTCTTTTTTAATTTGTGTATGTATCGACTTTTATTTAATACAAAGGTAAAGTTGAGCTAATGTAAATGTTTGTTGAATGATATGTTACGTAATTTCATGGGCAAGGTTTACATATAAAAAGAGAAAACCAAAAATAAATCAGGGGAATAAAATGATAGGCGGAGTAGAACAGCGTGAAGAGGCAGTGCCTATACATATGTCACCGGCAGCTAAACCGAAAATTTTGGAAACGAAGTTCATACTTCCTTTTTTACTCGTGGCATCACTTTTTCCGCTTTGGGGTTTTGCCAACGACGTGACTAACCCGTTAGTCAAAGCGTTCAAAGATATTTTCATGATATCCAACGCGCAAAGTAGTCTCGTTCAGTTTGCTTTTTACTTGGGTTACGGCGTAATGGCAATACCCGCTGCCATCTTTATAAGGCGTTTCTCGTATAAATCAGGCATTCTTCTTGGGCTGGGATTATATGCGATTGGAGCAAGTTTATTCATTCCGGCTTCAGTATACATGGAGTTTTCATTCTTCTTGGCGGCGCTGTGGATCCTCACCTGTGGTCTTGCGCTTCTTGAGACTACAGCCAACCCTTATGTGTTGTCTATGGGGCACCCGGATACGTCTACCCAGCGTTTGAATTTAGCACAGGCGTTTAACCCTATCGGCTCGTTGGCTGGAATGTTCGTTGCTAGTAATTACATTTTGAGTGAATTACGTGTTGAAGCATTTCGCGAGCAAGAAAAAGCGGCTCACCCAGAGTTTGCTCAAATGCTGCCTTCTGAGGTAGATGGAGAGCTTACATCGGCATTGGTGAACTTCGCACAAAATAATCCCTTAGAGCATCAAGCTATGCAGGCAGCAGACCTTGTGACAGTGAGAGGGCCTTATGTTGCCATTGCTGCCATTGTCGCGATTATGTTTGTGGTTTTTCTGATGAGTAGACTGCCTAAAACTATGGCGCATGCCTCGACATTAGATAAAAGCGAGCTAAAAGCGGCGTTTGGTCGGTTGTTCGCAAACCGCTGCTATTTAGAAGGTGTTATTGCTCAGGCATTTTATGTTGGGGCACAAATCATGTGCTGGACGTTCATTATTCACTATGGCATGACTTCTGTCGGCCTTACCGCGTCTCAGGCACAAAACTATAACATGATCGCGATGGGGATCTTCTTGGCCAGTCGCTTTATTTGTACTTTCTTACTCAGTTTCTTCAAACCAGGGCAACTACTCATGATACTCGCACTTGGCGGGCTATTGTTGTCATTGGGCACTATT
The DNA here is from genome assembly GCF_056158205.1 of Alteromonas sp. AWQ4_252. Lineage (NCBI taxonomy): Bacteria > Pseudomonadati > Pseudomonadota > Gammaproteobacteria > Alteromonadales > Alteromonadaceae > Alteromonas > Alteromonas sp. AWQ4_252. Next base: position 2,587,536 of record NZ_JBSWSV010000001.1, read on the forward strand.
TTCGCCGGAGGATACACAGGGTTGTACTGCTTAATTGCTACCTCAGCGTGTATGTCGTTAATGTTCCCAACCATCTACGGCATTGCGCTCAAAGGAATGGGCGAAGATGCCAGCCTGGCTTCCGCTGGGTTGGTTATGGCTATCGTCGGAGGGGCGCTAATGCCACCTTTGCAGGGGGCTATGATTGATGCCAATGGTTTCATTGATGGTATTCCATCAGTACAGACGTCCTTCATATTGCCATTAATTTGTTTTGCTGTGATCTGTTGGTTCGGTTATCGGGCGCATTTTAAATTCGCGCGTTAGAGGCCTGCTGTTCCAAATGAGACTCGGGTAAACTGCATGTCAGTATCGCATTTCTTCAGCGCGATACTGTCAGGTTATCGAATATATTTTAACAATGAAGTGGGGTGTTTTTGTGTTGCCTATTCCACAAGATATTGCCATTGCGGGCTTAACGCTGGATGGTCTATTGACCGCTTTAGCTTTAAGAAGAGCCTATAAGTCAGCGAGCACCGCCATTCGTATAACCGGGTCGAACAAGACGCAGTCTCCAGCTCATGTGATTATTGCAGGTGGAGAGTTAAACCGTTTACTCAGCTATTATCAGATTGAAGAAGCGCAGTGGGTTCGCATTACCAAAGCTTCATTTATGTTGAGAAATCAGTATACAGGCTTCGGACCAAAGCCATTTAGTGTGGCAACAAGGTCCGACGTCGATATATTTCATCGTCCTCTATTGCAGGAAATTAGCCAGTTAAGAAGACAAGGCTATGATTTAGATTTTACGGTGGACAACTTTTTTTTGAGTAACGCTCTGGCTGAGCAAAATCTGTCACCTAAATCGCAAGACTTTCCGTTTGACACACACTATCAGTATCAGGTTGACTATGGCGCTTTAGTCGCATTGTTACTCGACGCCGCCAAAAGAAACAACATTATTGTTGTAGATGGCGTTATTCAATCTTTACAACGTAAACACAATGGCCAATTGGTTGCAATTGTAATCGATGAGCAGGTGATTGAGGGCGATTATTTCTTTGATTGCACTGGTGCACAACAACTGTTGATACGTCACATGCCTGAGTACGCAGTAGACGGCTTACCGCAAGTGCGAATTAATGACAGGAAGGTGTTGTGTCGCCTGGCGCATACTGCCCCCGTCAGTGAAACGCGAACCAAGGCACTGCGATGTGGTTTTGTGAAACAATGTTTTATTCAGGGTTGTACAGAATTTCAGTTCCATTTCAGTAGCCGTTTTACAAGTGAAGATCAGGCTGTCGCGTTACTCGATGAGTATATTGCATCATTGGGTTATCGCCATACCGCTGAACGCTATGTAGTAGCGAACCCGAATTATCTTGTTTCCAAGCCATGGATACAAAACTGTCTAGCTGTTGGGGAGACATGTGGTAACAATGATGAGAGCGAACCGTTTAGTGTTTCGCACACGTTGACAATGATTGAACAATTTACAATGAGTGTACAAAGTCAGGACGACTACGCGAAAGTCATCGATGATTACAATAACCGTCTAAAAAGTCGATTCGCGTACGTGCAAACATTCAACAACATGCTTCTGCTCTTAAACCGCCGTCGTGATACGCCTTACTGGCAAACACCACAGGACGCTAACGCATTGCCACCGGTGGGACGTAAACTATTTACTGAATGGGTCAATGGCGAAGATTTACAGATTGATCCTATTGCCGATATCATCGGCGAATCAGTTTGGTATGCGCTGTTTGCGGGCTTGGAACACTTCCCTGATAGCGAGCTGCGCCCTCACCCTAAGGCTCAGATCATACGCGATAATATTGACGATATGACGCGCAAACTTCAAGGCTGCTGTTTAAACTTTGTACCACATAACACTGCACTGATAAAAGGGGATACGCATGGCGAAAACGTTGCCGTTTAAAAAAATCGTCATTGTAGGTGGCGGTACTGCGGGCTGGATGAGTGCGTGTTATTTAGCAAAAAAATGGCGGGATCACCCCATCGACATTAGTATTGTGGAATCAGATGCCATTGGTACCATTGGGGTGGGTGAAGGAACTACTCCATCCATAAAAGGCTTTTTTGAAGAGATGGGTATCGATGCGCAAGAATGGATGCCTGCATGCAATGCCACCTTTAAAACCGGCATTCAATTTGTTAACTGGTCCAGCGATCCGGATTACAGTAGTTATTTTCATCCTTTTTATTCGCAGCTTGATGAATACTTTCAGCACGAGTTTTTCCAAAATATCCAGCTTAGGCACAAAGGGTTTGATGTGCATGCGCACCCTGATCAGTATCTCCTGGCGTGTGAGCTTGCCAAGCAGCACAAGGCGCCGGTGGCACCGAAACACTATCCATTCGATATGGCTTATGCCTATCATTTTGATGCTACTTTGCTGGCGCGTTTTCTAAAACAAAAAGCGCTGTCATGGAATGTGAAGCATCACGTTGCGACTATTACCCGGGTTGAACAAAGCGAAACCGGAGAGATTACCCATGTAATTTCAGACGATGGGCAGGTTTTTCACGGAGATTTTTTCATTGATTGCTCGGGATTTCGCTCACTGCTATTAGGTAAAGCGTTAAGCGTACCGTATCAAAGCTTCGCAGACAGTTTGTTAAATGATGCAGCGGTGACCGTGGTAACAGAACGTGAGGCATCAACACCGCCGATGACGATTTCCACGGCCTTATCCAGTGGCTGGGCGTGGAGAATACCTCTGACTAATCGCTACGGAAATGGCTATGTATACAGCAGTCAATACTTATCGGCTGAGGATGCGCAAGAAGAGTTCAGACAACATCTAGGGCTGTCAGAAGACACCCTTTTTAACCACCTCAAAATGCGGGTAGGCCATTATCAGAAAGGGTGGGAGAAGAATGTTCTCGCTGTGGGCTTGTCCCAAGGGTTTATTGAGCCTTTAGAGGCCACGGCATTGCATTTCACGAGCCAATCCATCATTGATTTTGTCAGTGCCATAGAGCATGGGAGTACCGATAACCCTTTCGAAAATGTAAACAAGTATAACGCTAAGCTTACAGATCGATTTAATTGTGTTCGCGACTATATCGAACTTCATTATTTAGCGAATAGCAGGCATGACTCGCCATACTGGAAGGCGGCCAGGAGTCATACTCCATCAGCCAGGCTTATGCGAATTTGGGATACGTGGCGATCAGGGAAGAGCGTACCGCGGGTGTTAGAAGAAGAAAAAGTCAGTTTACAACTCTTTGGCCACGAATCCTGGTTGTGTTTGTTGGCGGGTAAAGGGGTATTTGAAGAAGCATATCGCGAAGCATCCACATTGCCTGAGCCTATGCGGGTCGATATGCAGAAAATTAAACATTTCGTTGAAACGAGCGCAAAACATTACCCGCTACACGACGCAATTTTGTCAAAGCTTCGACTACAGGCCGACGCTATGCCACAACGTCTACCCTAGTAACCACATAACCATGACATGAATGTAACACTTTTGGTCATATGCGGCGTATTTCCATCTGAGAAGGTCAACTAGCATGTGGAGTGTATTACAACCCACTGAGTAATTTTACCCGGTATGATGAAGGGAAAAGTGATAATGAAAAGAGTGTTGTCGTTGTTTGCAATGATGTTGTTTTGCAGCACATTTGCTGTCAGTGCTGTGGGTGAACCCCGAGAGACGCTGGACTTCAATTTTAATTGGTATTTTCATTTAGGCAACGTAGAGGGTGCTTTTCTCATAGATGGGCTGACTTCTCAAGACTGGACGCCAGTTCGACTACCCCACGATTGGTCTGCAGATTTACCCTACACACAGGAGTCGGCGGCCTCTAGCACGGGCTTTAAATCGGGCGGCATTGGCTGGTATAAAAAGCAGTTTTCTCTGACTAAAGATGATCTTTCCAAAGCCATGTGGTTTGAATTTGATGGCGTTTACAACAATGCACAGATTTGGATAAATGGACATTTCGCCACCGGCAGACCGAATGGTTATATCAGCTTTGCGGTAGATTTAACGCCGTTTGCACGTGAAGGGAATAACGAGATCACCGTAAAAGTGGACAGAACCGCTTATAATGACGCTCGCTGGTACACGGGGTCAGGCATATACCGCGATGTGCGTTTGGTGAAAACGAATGCTAGCCATATCGCCCATTGGGGCGTGCAAATCCTTACACCAGAAGTAAGTCAGCACCGTGCCAAGGTATCTGTGAGTACAAAGCTCTCACTTGCTATAGCCGATACGGAAAATGTCTTTGTGGATGTCAGTATACTGAATGCAGACCGCAGGGAAGTCGCCACATCATCCTCGCCGGTATCTTCGGTAAAAGTGGGGAAGGTAGATACACAACTAATAGTTAATACACCATCTTTATGGCGTGTGGATACGCCTCACCTCTACACCGCTAACATCACGTTACGCGCTCAAAACAAAATACTGGATTCAACCAGCACCGTATTCGGTATTCGAAGCATAGCCTTTGACGCTGATAAAGGGTTTCTACTCAATGGTGAGCCAACTGAATTCAAAGGGGTAAATTTGCATCATGACGCTGGTGCGGTGGGAGTAGCAGTACCAAAAGCCATTTGGCGTTACCGTTTAGAGAAGTTGCAATCCGTTGGCGTGAATGCCATTCGACTAGCACATAACCCTCATTCCACCGATCTCATCGACCTGGCAGATGAAATGGGCTTCTTAGTGATTGCGGAAATGTTTGACGATTGGCTTCGTCCTAAAGATAAGAGTGTGGTGTTTCTTAGTGATAACGCAGGAGAAGGCGAGTCAGTAAATTCCTATTCGCGTCATTTTCCTCAGTGGGCAGAGCGAGATCTCACCGATTTGATCCGCAGAGACTTTAATCACCCTTCCATCATTATGTGGAGTATCGGTAACGAAATAGAATGGACTTATCCTTATTACGCGGCTTCACAGCAATGGGATGGTAACGATGAAGCATACTACGGTAAAAACTCACCGGTATATGAACCTGAACGCGTGAAAAAAGTCTTCGAAAAGAACAAAGGTGATGAAGAAGACACATTGGTCGTAACAGCGCATTTCCTTTCTAACATTGTTAAGCGGCTGGATTCATCAAGACCTGTCACAGCAGGTATGGTAACACCGTCAGTTAATTTCGTGAGTGGTTATACCGATGCCCTTGATGTCGTGGGTTTTAACTACAGAGCACAGGAATATGACGCTGCTCATTCCGTGTACCCCGACAAACCAATTTATGGCTCTGAGAACTGGGGAACTTGGCCAGAATGGAAAGCGGCAAAAGACCGCGATTTCATTCCGGGTATCTTCATTTGGACTGGTTTTGCTTACAAAGGCGAAGCGGGCCCTTGGCCACGCAAAGGTCTGGAAATTTCATTGTTTGATTACGCGGGCAATAAAACGCCACGGGGACACCAGTTCGAAAGCTTTTGGATTGACAAACCTAAGGTTTATTTAGCCACGATAGAGGCTGAGGCGTCCGAGTATCAATTAGATAGTTCGGGGAAATGGGTATATAAGGAAAGACCTCATGCTATTGAAAAAATGCAATGGCTTCGTGCGTGGGAATGGTACAACGTGGAAAACAACTGGAATTACGCGGCGAATCAAGAGGTCATTGTTCATGTGTATGCTAATACGGAAGAAAGTGAATTATTTTTAAACGGTCGCTCCCTTGGTAAACAAACCCTTAGTGATGAGAATAATCGAATTTTGTTATGGAAAGTGCCTTTCGAAGCTGGTGAGTTGAAGGTGGTCGGGTATAACGAAGGCACAGCTGTAACGGAGTACGCTTTGAGAACCCACGGAGAATTAGCCTCTATTGAATTAACTCCCACCAAAGAAAATTTGAATGCCGATAACTATGATGTTTCACACGTACATGTTCGTTTGGTGGATGCCAAGGGCAACACCGTGCAAAACCATGAAGGTGCGGTTAAATTTTCGCTGACAGGTCCGGCGAGACTACTGGCTGTGGATAATGGCTCAGAAAATAGTGTACAAGACGAGAAGGGAAATACCATTGTGCCTCACAATGGGCGAGCACTCGCTGTTATTCAGAGCACAGATACTACCGGGATTATTACCATGCAGGTTTCCACTAAAGGAGCAAAACCTGCAACGATGACAATTAACGCGACTCGCTGAGGCAAATCACCATCAACGTGAATAATGAATCGAATAAGTGGTTTAAAGCGTTGCCTGACCAGAGTCGGACAGACGAGGCATATCGAGTAAAATACGTCAGGGTGTGGAAACAGGCTAACCAGTAGTATCGGAAGTACTGTTAGTACTCAGACTTGTCTCTCCCTACCTAACTCAGACGGTTGGGAGAGCGAGTTGTTTAGCAACCTGTAGCGCCTTCGGGCAATGGCGCAAGGCCGATATTAGCAATTTCTAATTCCAGCTTACCCTGGGTACTGATAGCAATACCTGACAATTGACTGAAGTCAAATTCAGACGCAGGATTGAAGCACATTAGCGGAATGGGAAGATTAATCCACACGCCTTTATCAAGCTTTCTCAACGTTGTATTTATAGGGTATTGCGCTCCACACTTGTTTGAATTTTGACATTGTAGATTAATTTTAGTCAGCTCATTGGGGCACGGTGGACCTTAATATTCAGCACCAACGCCGCAACGTCTTTCACCGAGTCAATATTTACATTCGCGCGCCCAATAGTAAATGTGCTGTCGTAAAGCGCATTTCCACCCCATTCATTTTTTACTACTCTACCTTTCCAGGTCAGGTGTAACGCATCACCGGATTTGTTTATCTTGCCTGGTTTCACGGTAAGATTGCCGCGCATGGTAGACGCTCGTTGATCTCTAACCGGTATGTAATAATTCAAACCATTACCCAAGGACATGTGCCAGTCACCTACTGATTGCCCTTGGGTGAGATAGCTTGATACCGGATCTGTGCCAAAACTTAATGCAGGAGGAGTAAAACAGGCTGATGTGATTAATGTTGTTTGCAATGCTCTTTTTAACGATGTTTTCGCTATCATGCTATCACCTTCTTTGTTGTCGCACGCTATTGTTGTAAGTAGGATTGATGTGTTGCTAACCGGCTAATCTCTGACTGAATCGCCAATTTGACATTTGTGAAGAACGTCTTCGCATTGCTGGCAGTAACACGATGATCAGAGAATCTCGCATAATCACGTAAATAGCCTTGACCCACTAAAATCTGAAACCAACTTTCAAAAGGGAATAAACTGTTTTGCGGCAAGGTAATGTGTCCGGTCTTGCTAAATTCTGCTAAGTACTGTCTTAATGTGTTTGATATAGGCATATGTCTACAATATGTCCAAAACGGCGTATCTTCCCGCCGGTTCACATGATAATGAAGAGTGAGAAAGTCTTTTATACTCAGGGCTTCTTCATAAAATTGCTTATTGAACTGCTCAGCTTCTTTAACCATATCAGTGCCTAATAAAAAGCTATCTTTGAGTGTCATTGCGAATTTATGGATGAGATGAATACTCGTTGATTCCAGTGGTTCAAGAAAGCCTGCAGCCAACCCTACAGCAATACTATTGCGAAACCAGGGCGTTTTAAGACACCCTGTCTCAAAGCGCAGAACCTTTGGGTCTGTTATAAGTGTCTGGCCTTCTAAAGCGCGGGTGAACGTTTCAAGGGCTTGTTCGTCACTCGTAAAGCGTTTGGCGTAAACATAGCCGTTACCGTTACGATGACGCAAAGGAATTTCCCATCGCCATCCGGCAGGCATGGCAATAGAGCGAGTAAATGGCGCAGGTGAGGTGGTTCGTGTCGTTTGTGCAACGACCGCAGAGTCACAGGGCAACTCATCGTGCCATTTTTCAAACGGGCAGCCAAAATGGGTTTTATTGATAAGCCCAGCGGTTCCTGAACAGTCGATGAAGTAATCTGCGTTAATTTTCTGCTTGTCCGATAGCGTCAGGCTGCATATATCACCGTCTGGTTTGTTGTTGATGCGACTTACTTTGCCCTCCACGTGTCTTACCCTTCGCGAGCAGGCATAGTCTTTCAAAAAATCTGCTAATTTACCGGCATCAAATTGATAAGCATAGAACAACAGAGAAAGAGGGTAAAAGTGCGAAGGATTGGCCCCACATGGCACCGCAACCGGCGGATGGTATTTGCCTGCGTTTGCTGCAACAGCGCTGGGAATAAAGCTACCTAATTCACTTAACCCTAGGGTATGTGCTGATTTAAGCCAGGCTTGATGAAACGGCAGCGTATCAAATGATGTGCCAATATCGCCAAACGCGTGCATGTATTGGTTACCTAATTCAGCCCAATCTTCGAATTGGATGCCATATTTATAGGTACCATCCAAGTGTTTAAGAAACTCGCCTTCATTAATGTCTAAAAAAGCCAATAGTTTTACGATAGGGGGAATGGTCGCCTCGCCAACGCCCACACTGGGGATGGCCTGACTTTCTATGAGGTTGATATCAAACTTGTCTGCTGGTAAGCCTTTTGCCAGTATCGCGGCCGTTATCCAACCAGCTGTACCTCCGCCAAGGATAGCTATCGCTGTTTTATTCATAAGACAACCGCCTTCTTCATTATTATAGATGTGGAAGCGTGTTACCAACAAAGCCCCGAAGAACGGGGCTTGATTAGAATATATCGGCTTTATTCGACGTTTTCGTAAGAAAAGTTGTCAATATAGGCTTCTACATTCGGTTCGACGTGGAAGTTAAAGAAGAATGATCCGTCATTACGACTTTCACCAGGGTTATTAAATCGATGAGTAAAGCGCAGCACTTCCCCATTTGCCACTTGCTCATCGGTAGCGGTTAGTACCGTGTTTTGCCAGTTAATGACGCCAGGAGACTGGAAGTAAACCTGCATCCTTGTGCCCTGAACGAACCTTACATCAAAGCTCACTTCATGTGGTGTGCTGGTATCAATGCCGGCATGGGCAAACGCTTTGGTTGAAAATTGTGCCTTTACACCCTTATCACCAGTGGAGTTAACGTACAAGCTAGGTCCATCGATAGAGTTAGCGTCATCGCGGATTTCAATTACGCCAGTGTTAACTTGTCCTGCATCTGTTCTGGCGTAGATGAAGTCTGGCCCTAACGCTTCTGGTGAGCTAAATTCCCGTAAGCCAGCGGCCATCAGGTTTGTGCCAGCTACTATGGTTACCTCGGTATCGTAAGATATACTCGTGCCTTCTACCGTCGCAGTCACAACAACAATATTGTCTTCCTGCATATCAACCGCGTTATTATATTTAAGCGCAGTGACAAGTCCGTCTTCATCTACAGTTAGTTTCGTGGTGTCTGATGAGGACCACACTACCTCATTGGTAAATTCAACATCGTCTGTTACCGGGAGCAGTAGATAATCCAAATCTACTGGCGTATCTAATGGCACATTGACCATAGCAAGGGTGGTAGGAGTGCTGGCAGTATCGTCATCAATGATATCAATACCGGTTGGGTCAGTCAGTGGAACGACTTCACCCGTCACCTCTTCAGATACGCTACCAGCCTGATTTTCCACCAGAACAGTAAATGTTCCAAACTCTACACCAGTGATTAGCCCGTTGGCATCAACCGTTGCTATCTGTGGATTCATACTGGTGTATACAGGCACGTTGTAAGTCGTATTATCAGGCGCTAATGAAGCCAGAATTTGAGCTGTGTAGCCTTTGGCAACTTCAACATCGGAAGAACTGGATAATTCAACAGATTCAGCCTCTACTTCAGCACCATTGATGGTAACCGTTAATTCCACCTCGGGTTGTGTATCTGCGCCATTGTCTACTGAGTAAGTAAAGCGATAGATACCCTGAGAGTAAAGCTCTGGTGGCACTTCTAAAAGCGGTTCATCGTTACTGGGGTCGTCATCAGCGTTATTGCTTTGTTCGATTTCGTTGTTTTGTGCGTTCACCTCAGCAATTAATGCATTGCGTTGCTCAACAGTGTAAGGATGTACCAATACATCTTCAAAGGTTGTACCGTCTATGGTGAGATCATTTTGTACAGCAGTAACGGCGCGGTTGGGCAAGGGGGGGCCAACAAACAAGTTTTGCACCATGCCGTCAGGCCCAGGAACTTCATTGCCAAATTCGTCGATAACCTTCTCAAGGTAAGTTAATTTACGAATGAAAATAGGCGTATCTTCAGGGTTGGTGACACCGGCAGTGAGATCTAGGGTGACAGTTTCATTTTCGCTATATGTCACTGATGGAGTAGTGTTGTCAACCTGAGGTGCCTCCAGATTATCGCCAAAGGTTTTTTGTGTACCATCGCTTTCACCGCAGCCGGTAAGAGCCAATGACACTGCCAATCCTAAACTGCATTTTTTAAGTAAGTTTGTGTGCATCTTACTAGTTCTCCAATTTTTTCGGCGCCCGTTTTTTGTTGGTAACAGGCGCTGCAATACTATTTATGAAAGTTAGAAGTTCATTCTTGCGCTTACACGGAACTGTCGACCAGTTTTATATTCCGTGATGGTTCGCCCTTCATAAACATCACCTGTTAATGCGTTACCCTCGCTTAGAATAGTGACATTTCCTTCTGCATCTCTAAGGGTAATATCACGTGCCGTGAAATACGTGCGGGTAATGTCGTCTGTTAGGTTAAGCGCGTGGAACGTGAAGGTGAGATTTTCATTCCACTTGTAGCTGGCACTGAAATCCAGTCGAGTTGTGGAGTCCTGCCACGCATTACCATTCGTCACTTCTCCAACAAACTGGTCTGAATTAAACCGGTGCGTCAGGCGCAATTGATGGCCATATTTCTCCCAGAATACCGTGGTGTTGGCGCTGTGGCGCGGTGTATACGCTTGCGGGACAGCCTGCACAGCCCGTTGTAAAGTTTCATCGAAATCCGTGTCATTTTCTGAATCTGCAAAGGTATAGTTGAAATTCACACCTAAACCAGACCAAAAACCAGGCAAGAAGTCATAAGAGTGATTGTAAGAAACTTCTATACCCTGAGTTAATGCCCCTTTACCATTTCTCAATACACTTGCCTGGAAGTTGCGACATGCGACCGGTAAAACGTCAGCCAATTGCACTTGAACGACTCTGAATGGCAAGCAATCACTGTTGAGTGGTGTAACTTCATTTACTTGAGTAATACGACCGTCGTTAGGATTCACAACTTCGGTTTCAGTACCCGGATTAATAATAACCTCGTTAAGTGAAATGGATTCCAAACCGTAGTCTGTACGAATATCTTTGAGGAATACTTCAGCACTGACGCGCTCTTCAAAGTTCTTCATATCTTTTCTAAATAAAGCAAAAGAGACCAGGCCGGATTTGTTAAAGTACCATTCAAGCGACACATCGATGTTGTTGGACGTCAACGGCTGTAATTGCGGGTTGTTTGTGCGAATGCTACTGGAATCCACACCCCAGGGGTTTTCATTGGCGCTGAAACCCGGTGTTAACGAATCAAAGCGTGGGCGCGCCATGGTTTTAGATGCAGCAAAACGCGCGATAAGTTCATCGTTAACAGCATAGTTAATGTTGACACTAGGCAACCAAATGTCTGACCGGTTTTCACCGGTACCCGCAAAAGCACGATTGTTAATTTCACGCAAAGATGAGATCACGCCGGCGTCGAGTAACGCCTGCGCACTGGCTGCCTGTGTTGATGTATCGCGATGGTCGAGTAAGCCGTACCAGCTTCTGGCATTGTTGGTTACCGGGTCATTTTGAGGGAATTGACCGATGGCACTTATCACGTTGCCATTTTCGTCGTACTCCACAGCAAAACCTCTGTCGATAGAGTTGCCCGCGTCGTCGGTTACAATGCCTGAGAAGTTAGGGTCATAACAGGGGTAAATGCTGGGATCTGGATCCACTACTGAACCATTGACAAAAACGGCTTCGGGGCAAGGTGCCAGGGACGTATTGGCCAGTTGCTTTTCATAAATCATCGCCACCGGGTCGAAGGCAACGTTTTGGCTGTTAAAGGTAAAGGTAGAGTTGCCCACCGACGTATTGTCTGTACGAACAAACCGCACACCCACATTACCAGTGAGTTTAGAATCTAAATATTCAAAATTCAGTTTAGCATAGGCAGATATGTTGTCTTGGGTGATTTGCCTGTCGCCATTGTTATTGCTAACCAATTCTGAATTAGGAATTTGGAAACGTTCGGCAAATGCTTTTTTGGGGTCAAGAATAGCCCAACCGTTCAGGTAGTCAGTATTGTATTGGTCGGCGTTAGAGCCAAGAAGACCATCAAAAAAGTTGTTTACCGGTAACCCTGTTCCAGACGTAAAGTCGGCCACCGTAATGTCACCTTGACCTAGGCCGGAAATAATTTCACCTGTTTCTGGGTTTAAGACCACATCATTAGTATTTGCAAAGTCCTGATAATCGGTGAAGACTTCTTTGTCGCGGCTTGAGTATTTAGCACCAAACTCCACTTTGCTGACACCCGCGAAGTCTACTAACCAGTCAAAATCTAAGAAGACAGACTTGTTGGTATCGATTTGCTCCTCATTAAAACGGGAAAGACCGCCTAGGTGGTTCGCATTAAGGTCGTATGGGCTAAAGCCAGTGGGAGAGATATTAGATTGTGCACCGCCAGCGTTGGTCGGAACGTAAGATACTGGCTGATCACCCGTGACCAATACGCATTGACCGGTGCTACAGTCAAACCCAACAGGTTGAAGTACAGGGTTGCCGTTAGGATCAACGACGGGCACTTCGGCCAGATCCGGTAACGGAATACGGTTCCAGTTTTGTGTTCGTACCGATGCATTAGGCAAAGATTCAAAATCGGTTCTTGAATAACCGGCTGTGAACTCGGCAAGTAAATCTGGGGTGATTTCGTGCGTAATTTTTAACGTAGCAACTTTGTTTTCTGTCTCGTTTCCGGAAAGTTGACGAGAGAACCCTCCCGTGGCAAACCGGTTAATAGATTTTACCAACGTATTGCTATCTTCATCTAGCGTCCACCAGTCTTCCTGTGGATCGGTGAAAATTGGGCCAAGGTGTGTTTGACCTTCAGGAATGGGGCCACTGAACTCAGTGTTATAGAAGTTCGTTACTGAGGAACCCAAAACAGATAAATCGGGTGTCGTTACATTGATACCGTGGGAGTCTTGCTCAAAGGTTTGTTTCGAATAACTTAAATCGAGTTGAACATCGGTAACGTCTGTAGGTAAAAACTGGATACCCATTGTCATGGTGTCACGATCACGGGTATTCACAAAAGTATTAAATGAACGCCCGTTTGCGATGAGTGCATCTCGCTCTGCACCGATGATTTCACCATCCAGGTTTCTCGCTCCACCTTCTCTTATCCTGGCTACTTTATACGGCGACAACCAGTCGCCTCCCAATGAGTCCCGTCGGGTATCCTGTGTTTCTTTAGAAGCCGTAACAATAATACCGAGGGTATCGTCAAAGAACTTTTCAGATAAGGTCCCGCTTATCTTAAAGTTATTTTTTTCCGCGTATTCATTGTGGCGCCCCTGAATTTCAAGCGAGCGGCGATCTTCAGCAACACTTAATGGTTTGAACGTTCTCAGTATAACGTTTGCACCTAACGAACCTTCATCGTGATCTGCTGCCGCTGTTTTAATAACATTAATAGAGGAGAGAATATCTGATGAGAAAGTACTTAAATCGACACTTTCGTCAGAAACACTTTGATTCGAACCTGACCCATTTAATCCTGAGGTCAGCGCAACCCCATTGAGTGATATTTGGTTAAGGGCAGCACCGGCACCACGCACGGAGATGCGTGTACCTTCACCATCGGCTTCTTGAACAGTCACACCCGTGACTCGGGATAAAGCATCAGCAATGTTCTGATCAGTAGACTTCCCGATGTCCTCTGCAAAGATCGAATCTTGCACACCGTCTGACAGTTTTTTAGCGTTGATTGAACGAATCACGCTACCGCGATACCCAGATACTTCGATGACTTCTAATTCGTCCTTATCGTTTTTCTTCTTATCGTCTTCACTTGCCGCAGTTTCTTGTTCAGCTTCCTGTGCGAAGACTGTTGCAGAGTGCGATGCAAATAAAAGTGGCATCATCGCAACGACGAGTGGCTTTAATTTGAAATTTGCAGACATTTATACGTTCTCCTGTTTAATACCAGCTGTTTTTGGTCGCGCTGAGACGCTGTATAGCCCAATTTCAAACCAGTACGACTAAATGTTCAGTGTGCATTCTTTTTGATTATATATAAAATCACTTTTTTATATATTGATGAGTATATTGAGTTGTTTCTTTTATGTAAAGATATTTTACATATGAAATAACGTTTTTAAAATATACACGTCAATAATGGTGAATCGGGCAATCGACAACGTGAAGGGAGAGGATGTCGGGGGCAGATGTGACCTGAAGGCTTGTAAAGAAGCATAAGACAAATTATTTATAGTAGTCAGAGTGAAAATATCTTATTAATTTAAATGAAATTTTTTTTTGCAAAAAGTATTAATCAAAAAATTTTGCTTGGTAGGCGCATTGAGTCAACGTCGATGATATTTTGCTATACGGGTAGAGACGACAGTAAAAACAGCGATACGTGAAATAAAAATCATTGCTGATAGAGAGTTAAAACATCCAAAGCATAATGTAACACGAATACAACTTTCCCTTCATTGAAAGCCGGAATAGGTAAAGCCCGGTAAAGCGATAAAACACAATGTTAACATTTCTTGAACAAGATAAAATCAGCTGTTAGTGTATATATAAAGTCATGTGTTTATATGTGCACTATTAAGCGGAAGTATAAGATATGTTGAAAAATCGCGTAATACTAGGGTTGTTCACCCTTTGTCATCTGCCATTCTCTGTGATGGCAGATAACCCACTTGTAAATTATATGTTTACGGCAGACCCTACAGCCAGAGTATTTGAAAACAGATTATTCGTTTATCCTTCAACCGACGTAAAGTGTGATGAGGGCTTTGGCAACAATGGCTTTTGTATGCCGAGTTACAATGTTTTTTCTTCTCAAAATCTACATGATTGGGAGGATCATGGCACGGTGATAGATCAATCTGATGTCCCCTGGGGCGAAACAGATGGCTTTGGCATGTGGGCGCCAGATGCGATTGAAAAAGACGGTAAATACTACTTTTATTTTCCCGACATACCATTGGATAAAAGCGGTTTTCGGCGTATAGGTGTAGGTATAGCCGATAAACCACAAGGCCCATTTACTGTGCAAAATGATTATATTGCCGGTGTAAGTGGCATCGATCCCAATGCCTTTATTGATGACGATGGACAGGCTTATCTTTACTGGGGAGGCGGCGAAACGTTATATGTGGCGAAATTGAAGCCCAATATGGTGGAGTTAGCCAGTGAACCGGCAGCCATCATGGGGTTACCAGCAAAGTACAAAGAGGGGCCATTTATGTTTAAGCGTAATGGTCTCTACTACTTTACATTCCCTCATTCACCGAGCGGGTCAGAAGAGCTGGCCTATGCCATAGGTAATAGTCCTATGGGGCCATTCGAATATCAAGGTATGTTCATGCAGCGCTGGCGTGACGGTATTTGGACTAACCACCATTCTGTCGTTGAATACAACAACCAATGGTACGTTTTTTATCATCACCATCAGATTAGTCAGGACCAACATTTAAGATCAATGCGTGCCGACTATCTGTTTTTCGACAACGAAGGCAGAATACACCCTGTGACGCCCACTGAAAGGGGAATAGGGACACCATTAGCAACGGCCAGACTTCAAATAGACAGGTATAGCATGTTGTCCGACAAAGGCGTCGCCGTATCCAAAACCAGCGGCACATCACTACCTGCAAACTGGCAGGTCGATCACATTAAGCATGGGGGTTGGGTGAATTATGACAGAGTCGATTTTTCTGACGGTAAAACAGATACGGTCGTTGTTCAGGCATCTTCTCAGATGAAAGGCGGTACAGTAGAGGTTCGTCTTGGCGGACCGCAAGGAGATATCATTGCCAAAGTACCGATTAAAAATACTGGTGGATGGCAAAAATGGCAGGCGTTCGAGGCACCGCTTAGTCAGCGCTTAACCGGTGTGCATAATCTCTCATTTGTATTTACAGGCGATGCTGAAGAGTACTTATTTAATATCGACTGGGTGAGTTTCAAATAATGGTTTCAGCGATGCAATACAGTGCAAAAGGTTTAATTGTGATACCTATTTCCCAATCATGGGTGGGGAAGTCTTTCGCGACATTGCCTGCTATTTATTTAGTTTGGATTGTGTCGCTTCTTTCAGGATGCGCGGTTACCAATAATACGCTGGTGGAGAAAAAGAAACTGCAGTGGCATTTTCTGCTAGATGCTGAGTTATCTCAGTGGGATATTTGGATGGGGGTTCCACACAGCTCAACGCAAGGTCTGCCGGTGAATACGTTTAAGGCAGACAATCTTAATGTGCACGGAGACCCCAATACAGCCATGGGGCTTAATAGCGATATTAAACAGGTGTTTAGCGTAACTGAGGTAGAAGGTGAGCTGGTACTTCATATTACTGGGGAAATTTATGGTGGGCTCACCAGTAAAGCAGAATACGAAAACTATCACCTGAGTTTTCAGGTGAAGTGGGGTGATAAAAAATGGGAACCTCGGTTAACAGCCAAACGTGACAGTGGTTTACTTTTCCATTGTAGAGGTGAGCATGGCGCCTTTTGGCGCGTTTGGAAGGCGTGTCAGGAATTACAAATTCAAGAGAATGATTTTGGCGATTATATACCTTTAGCTGGCCCGAGCGGCACCATTCGGGGAACACGTCATGCTGGCCAGCTGTACTATGACCCAGAGAGTTCACAAAACCATGTTGTACACGGGTATAGTCATGCCAGTGCTGAACCTGATAAAGCACATGGAGAATGGAACACTGTGGAGTTGTTTGCCTTGCACGACGAGGCCATATTTGTTGTCAATGGGGAAGTAGTAATGGTGATAACAGAGTCTATGGATGCCAGCGGTAACCCGCTAACCTTGGGTCAATTACAAATTCAGAGTGAAGGGGCTGAAGTTTTTTATCGAGACGTGAAAATACGGGAGCTTAGTGCGTTCCCAACGTTGAATATGGCGGAGTGAACATACAGAATTTAAGCGTTGCAATAGCCATTTCACTGGTGTTGTCTGGCTGCAATCTTACACAAAAACAGGCTAATGACGATGTACCGAACTCATCATCTGATGCGCAACGTTATACCCAGGCAGATTACGACTATTTAGCTATCGGCAATCCAGAGACCATGAGTGCTGCCTCTAAGCGCGCCCTTGAAAGAAATTATCATAAAAATGCAGAATGGTTTGGCGAATTTCGGTATCAAGATGTGTTTGGTGATTTTGCTTTTGATAAGGCTGTGAGCCGGCGAGATCCCTCCAAAGTTATTCAGGTTAATGGTAAATATTATACATGGTATACCCACACCACCGGCGAAGCTGTAGGGTTTGGTACGGGTGATCCTGATGCAAAAGTATTCCCGTGGGACAAAGCAGAAATCTGGTACGCTTCGTCTTTAGATGGACATACTTGGAAAGAAGAGGGGATTGCTGTCTCGCCAGGGGAACGTGGCACCTATGACGATCGCTCAGTTTTCACACCCGAAATTTTGCAACGCAACGGGCGTTTTTATCTCGTCTATCAGGCCATAAAAGCGCCGTATTTAAATCGCACAAAAAACACTGTTGCCATGGCGTATGCGTCTTCTCCTGACGGGCCATGGACTAAACTCGACGCGCCGATCTTAAAGGCGTCTGAAACTGGTAAGTGGGCCGGTACGCAGGACAATCGCTTTGCGGTGGTAAGGCAGGGCGATTTTGATAGCCACAAAGTGCATGATCCCACACTGCTTTTCTATCGGGATAAATTTTATCTGTATTACAAAGGCGAGCGGATGGGGGGAGCGAAAAACCGCTGGTGGTCGTGAAATTCGCTGGGGGGTGGCTATTGCAGACAAACCCGAAGGACCTTACGTAAAGTCGTCTTACAATCCCATTACACACAGTGGCCATGAATTGTGTATATGGCAATACAAAGGTGGAATTGCGCTTGTTTCATCACACGATGGGCCGGAGAAACAAACTATTCAATATGCGCCAGATGGTATTAACTTTGAAATTATGGCTTATCTCCCTCAAGTACCAAGCGCTATGGGCTTAGTAGAATCCCTTGATAAAGATGCCCATCCAACCGCAGGTCTGCAATGGGGCCTTTATCACGAATATGTTATACCGCCGGGTAAAACCTGGATGTCGGGGTCTAACTATATTCGGCGGTTCACTTTCCGTTCTGATCATCAATCTGCTGAGTTTATTAATAAGAAAACTGATTAGAAACTGTCAGATTTTCAGCAGCCACACGTAGAGTGGCTGCTCATTTACAATCTAGGCGAGTAAGTTTTTCATTACCTTTCCATGCACGTCTGTAAGACGAAAGCGCCTGCCTTGATACTTATAGGTTAATTTTTCGTGCTCTACACCCATCAGGTGCATTAACGTTGCCTGAAAGTCATGTACATGAACCGGGTCTTTAATGATGTTGTAACCAAACTCATCCGTTTCACCGTAAATGCCAGGTTTCGTGCCCCCTCCTGCCATCCACATAGTGAAGCAGCCTGGATGATGATCTCGTCCGTAATTGGTTTCTGTTAACTTTCCCTGAGAGTAGTTTGTCCGCCCAAATTCCCCGCCCCAAACAACAAGAGTGTCGTCTAAAAGTCCACGTTGCTTTAGATCGGTTACCAGTGCCGCTGACGCCTGATCGGTTTTATCACACTGCGCTTTTATTCCACCAGGTAAATTGTCATGTTGATCCCAGCCCTGATGATAGAGCTGAATGAATTTTACATTGCGTTCAGCTAAACGCCTGGCGAGTAAACAGTTTGCGGCGTACGTACCAGGCTTGCGCGAGTCGGGGCCATACATGTCAAAAACCCAGTCTGGTTCGTCACTGAAGTTCGTTGCGTCGGGTACCGACTTTTGCATTCTTTCTGCCATGTCATATTGCGCAGCTCGTGAACGTATTTCACTGTCTTGCCACTGTTGATACTGAGCATCTTGCAATTGCTGAAACTTTTCCATAAGAGCAGAACGTGTTCGTACATCCAGACCCGGCGGGTTATTGAGGTACAGCACGGGATCTGCACCACCGCGAAATTGTACACCCTGATGGATAGAGGGTAGAAACCCATTGCCCCAAAGGCGGGAGTACAGGGGTTGTCCACCGGCATTAGTGGACACCATTACGATAAAAGGAGGCAGGTTAGGATTGTCTGAGCCTAGGGCATAACTCAGCCAGGCGCCGATACTGGGACGTCCTGCAATTGGAAAGCCAGTTTGTAGAAAGGTGATTGCCGGATCGTGATTAATGGCATCTGTGTGCATTGAACGAATAATGCATAAATCATCGACAATCTTAGCCGTGTGGGGCAGGAGCTCACTTACCCAAGCGCCAGATTCGCCGTATTGCTTGAAATTGTAAACCGAACGGGCAAGAGGCAGCGAGCTTTGCTGGGCGCTCATACCTGTAAGTACCTGATCACCCCGTACTTCCGCAGGAAGCTGTTGACCGTGACGTTTATCCAGCGTGGGTTTGTAATCGAAGGTTTCCAATTGTGAAGGACCACCGCTTTGAAACAAATATATGACTCTTTTGGCTTTTGCCGGTGTATGGGGCGAACCTAAAATGCCGTCCAACCCATTGTTGAGTGCTTGACCGCGAGCCATAAATGGCACGCCTCCTGCCAGTGCTCCGGCAGCTATGCTTTGCACTGAGCCTTTGAGAAAATTGCGTCTGTTTAACATAGTGCCTCTCCTAACGTTTAATGACGCTGGCGTCGTGATTAAAGAGCATATTTGTTACCGTTCCAAGGGATGCCAGTTGTACTTTATCGAGCGAATCGTCTGGTTTGGTTTCACCCACTGATAAAAACGCGGCCGCCTGGTCGGGAGACTGACTAAACCGTGCTTCAACTTCTTTATACATATCAAAGATCAGAGCCTGTTCCTGTTCGCTGGCCTCTCGACTCGTTAAGAGCCGATAAACGTGCTTCAGTTGCTCTCGGGTGTTTGGGATCGTAGCGATTACCTTTTCGGCAAGGACACGAGATGCCTCAACAATCTGAGGGTCGTTGAGTAGTGCCAAAGCCTGTAACGGTGTGCTCGTGCGTTGGCGTGTTCCTATACTGTGCGCCCTTGAGGGGGCATCAAAGGCGGTCATATTGGGTGGCGGTACGCTGCGTTTGTATATAGTGTACATAGAGCGGCGGTAAAGTTCGCTGCCACTGCCTTGTTTGTAATCCATGTTGTTCATGCGCCATATACCATCCGGTTGATAGGGATGTACACTCTCGCCACCGATGTCGTCTACCAGAAGGCCACTGGTGGCCAAGGCGTTATCACGGATCATTTCGGCAGATAACCTCGCTTTTGGTCCACGGGCGAGTAAAATATTTTCAGGGTCGGTCTCCATAAGTTCAGGCGTAGCCTTTGAAGATTGCTTGTAAGTGGCGGATGTCACCATAAGCTTTATAAGTTGTTTTACGTTCCAGCCCGATTCCACAAAGTTGACAGCCAGCCAGTCTAAGAGTGCAGGGTGTGAAGGCAGCTTGCCTTGACTGCCAAAATCTTCCGCAGTAGCCACCAATCCCTGGCCAAAAACTAATTGCCAGTAGCGATTTACCACAACCCGGGAAACGAGGGGGTTATTCGAGTCGGTTAGCCACGAAGCTAAACCCAGGCGATTTTTTGGCAAGCTTTCATCAAAAGGCATAATAGCTTCAGGGACGCCTGGAGAGACTGGCTCACCGTGTTCAGCGTAGCTACCGCGATTCAATACATAAGCTTGACGTGCTGTTGGCGATTCCTGCATAACCATGACTTCACGAACTTGCTCAGCAAGCCCATTATGTTTGGTTCGTAATGCGGTCAAACGGTTGGCATCTTGCTGAAACTCATTGTTAAACCGTTGATTGTAGAAAGCGAGCAATGCAGATTGATCAAATTCTGTCTGTGGTTTACCACCAAAGGCATTGGCTATTTCTACCCCAGTGAGGGCATCATGATAAACTCGTAAGTTATCAACTAAGGTATCCGGTGTACCTCTGCTTCGCCATCTGGCACCTACTTTCAATCCGATTTCTTTTAACACGCCGTCGCGGGTGTGTTTGAAATCTTTGTACAAATTATCTTTTTCTATCTCCATAGCAATAGGCTCACCATCGATAAAAAAGCGCACACCGTCAGCTTTTGACGATCCGTCGTACGTCAAGGTAACATTTTGCCAAATGTCTTTGGCAACGGGAGTGGTTGAGCGCAACGTGATAGCGTTATAAGGGTAAGTATGTGCCAGACGGACAAGCCAGTGATTGTCTTCTACTGAAACATCAAAACCTTTAAAGTTGTACAGAATACCCGCCTTGTTATAGTGAAATAACACCCCTTCTTCCAACGACACGGGCAGCTTAGTGTCTAAGCTAATAGTAAAAGGCTTTGCACGCTCAAAGTCATTTACATCAGGGAAGTAAAGTGGGTCATCGCCGTTTAGCTGAATTGCTTCACGATTTTCATCCTGAACGAGGCGCATGGCATCGCCGTCCTTCTTCTTAGGATCTGACCCAAAAATGACTTTGCCTGGTGCGTTCTCATCGATGCGATTGGCAATATGGGTGTTACTATCTGACGCACCTAGTGGAAAATAGGCGAACAGATCAGCATGCTCAGATGCTTCCTGTACTCTCAAATCATTCCGCAGCCATTGTTTAAAGGCTGCATTATCGATACCGAAACGGGCATCCATGTGCGCAGTAAGCTGTTCAATTTCGTTACTGAGCTTACCAAGATTTCGCTGTTCTTCTTTCGTGGGAAGCATCAGTGTAGGAACGGGAATGTCGTTGGGGTCATAGGAAATTTGTCCAGACTCTTCAACGTTGTTAAAAAACGCGGTAGTTGCGTAATATTCCTTAGCGGAAATGGGGTCGTATTTATGATCATGGCACTGTGCGCAGTGCATAGTAAGGCCGAGCAAACCTGTTCCCACTGTTTGAACGCGATCTTTAACATATTCCACACGGAACTCTTCATTGACAATACCGCCTTCACCGTTTTGTGCGTGGATGCGATTAAATGCCGTGGCCAAAATTTGCTCTTTGGATGCATTGGGCATCAGATCGCCGGCTATCTGCCATGTTACAAAATCATCGAATGGCATATTGTCATTGAAAGCGTTAATTACCCAGTCGCGGTAAGGTGACATATCTCGATAAAAATCGGTGCTGTAGCCATGAGTATCCGCATAGCGAGCCACATCTAACCACTCGGTGGCAAGACGTTCTCCGAAAGCAGGTGAGGCTACTAATCGGTCAACCACGCGTTCATAAGCGTTGACATCAGTATCTGCTAAAAAAGCATCTATTTCTTCGAGTGTTGGTGGTAACCCCGTCAGATCAAAAGTGACTCGGCGAATGAGGATTTCTTTCTTCGCTCGTTCAGAGGGGGAAAGTCCTCTTTGGTCAAGTGCTTCAAGAATAAAGTGATCAATGACATTGTCAGCCATATTCGCATTGGCTACAGCAGGCACAGGGGCTTTTTCAGGTTTGATAAAAGACCAATGTTTTTTGTATTCAGCACCTTGATCGATCCACTTTTTGATAATTGCTTTATCACGTGCACTCAGTGTTAGGTTCGACGACGGGGGCGGCATGACAGTATTTTCGTCATCGGACATGATGCGTGAATAAGTCTCACTTTCACTGGCATCACCAGCGACTATTGCATGTCGCCCCTCCGCGGTTTGATGTCCAGTGGCGCTGTCGAAGTTGGCTAAACTGAGCCCGGCTTTTGCGTTAGCCAAATCTGGTCCATGACACAGGTAACAAGTGTCTGACAAAATAGGTTTGACGTGATAATTGAAGTCCACTACCTCTGGCAGCGGCGATTCAAAGGTCTGTTCATTGGCTTGTTTGCTGCAACCTCCTAGCAGGAATGTCGCAGAGACACTGAAACCAAGAATTGCAGATAAAGAAGTCATGGTTTTCATCTTGTTACCTACACTCTTTCTAGCTTTATCGGGTACATTTGATTGGCATTCCACTGTCCTACATAGAGGTTTTCATCATCGTCTGCACAGACAGCGTGGCAATGATTAAACACTTCGAAATTCGTCTTCATAGGCTGAAGCTGACCGTCGATGTATTCGGGTTGTTGCCCCCCCGGATTAGATACCACCCGGTTATTCTTATCGAGAATTGTGATAAACCCAGAGTTGGGAGCCATCTTGCCATCTATATGAGACCAGCAAACTGGTGCATAAAAATGTTCACCTTTGAAAACGGGGCCGCCCACGTACGCGCCGGGAAGATGGATACTGCCGAGCAATTCGCCTGTAAAGCTGTACTGTTTGATTTGGTGCTCTCCTCGAGAGCTTACCAGTAAGTGCGGATTGTCACTGTCTCGCGTATCCACAGCAATGCCGTGGGTATTCACGAGATTGAGTTTTTTATTTTCATTGCTTGTACCGCCCCAATGGCGGATGTATCTGCCATGGCTATCGTAGTGAATGACAAAGTCAGATCCATAACCATCAGTAACGTACAAATCGCCGTTAGGCGCAATGGTAAGGTCGGTGGGTTGATAGCGCATGTCAGGGCTATAAATACCGGCAGTGACGGGGTGTCCGATGGTGTAGACTAACTTCCCATCCAGTGTGAGCTTGGCGATGAAACCGCTTTGACGATACCATTTCGTCGACCAGTCGTTATTTGGCCTATTCCTATCGAGTACCCAGCCGCAATCAACAATGTAGATAAAATCTTCACCGTTTTCGTTAGCAATTTTGACACTGTGCGCACCGGGGTATTGGGTACCCCACGCATCGAGCAATTTGCCATCTTTGTTGTAGATCACAAAATTGTTCACATCACTGTCGGTGACCATGATAATGCGGCCCTGACTGTCTATGGCCAAACCGTGGCTATTTTCCACTGGTACTTTATGAGGATCGAGTCTTCCCCAGTGATAATTAACTTTGTAACGAAAGTTTCCATGACCCACAACAGTGCCGTGTGGTGACCGCCCCGCTTTAGGAAGTTGTTTTTTTTCTGGTTCATGGGCTGTTACCGAACCACTCATACCGGCTAAAAGCAGTGCGCTACCCAGTGTCGCGCCACCCTGAAGAAATTGTCTTTTACCTTTGTCTACAGGGTGAGCCTGTTGAAACCCATTATCTTGGGCTTGTGTTTTTAAAGAGTGCATAATTACTCCGTTTGTTGACTGCGCTGTGGTGTTGTCATTGCGGAAGCATTCCGTGAAGACGAAGTGATGTAATAACGGCCTGCACTGCCAGTGCTATGAGTGCGATTAGCGTCGATCTGAACCTGGGTATCCGACAAGTACGCTTTTTTAAGCGCAGGAATCGTATCTAAAATGGGCAACACGCTATTGTCCACCGGAGTGGCGTAAAGATTTAAATAGGTTAATTGGGTGGCCTTAGCTAATGGCGCTAAGTCTGCTGATACCACCGTTGTGTTGTCTAGTCTTAGTTTTTGTAAATTGGGCAGGAGAGCTACTGTTGATATGACCTCGGCGTTAAGGGTTTTGTTAGCTAAATTGAGATAAACCACGTGGCTTTTGATCTCTTCAAGAAGGAGTAAAACATCTGAAGTTATGGTTTTATCTGAAAGAGACATGTCTAAGTCAAGATACGGTAAACTTTGAGATAGTCGCTTTACTACAAAGCCCGCTTGATTAAGTTGTTGAAATTGTTTATTCGAGATGGGCGAAATACTTGGCAATGCATTGCCCTCCAATCCGAGAAGTCGATTTAGCAAGGTTGCCTGGGCATCTTTATTGATGTAGTTGGCAACGTTACCCGACTGAGGTAGGCCTGCTCTGATCCACCATGCGAGGGTGGCAACTTCGTCGTCACTGAGCGGTTTTTTCCCTTCAGCAGGCATGAAGGCTTTGTCGTCATGATCAAGGGTAATACGTCTATACAGTTCACTTGCATCTGGGTCACCTGCAACGAGCGTATTACCACTTTTCCCTCCGGCCATAAGTGCATCGTAGGATGCGAGATTGAGGCCTCCTTTTTGTTTGCTATCGTTGTGGCAACTAGCACAGCGCTTTTTTAACACTGGGCCAATTACATCGTGGTAAACATCTGCATTGCCTAACTCTGTCGGTTTTTCGCGAGGCGTTTGATGTGGCTCAAAGCCCGCTAAAACTCGGATGGGGTCTGGGGCGTACTCCACAAGATAAGTTTCGCCGTGCGTCATGTTAGCTCCATAATGGCCGGTAGAGAAAAGTAATAAGAGAATGGTGCCGGAGAGGGAATACACGAAAATACTATGTATTTGTCGACGAAATATGACCCAACACATCCATGCGACAACCGCGACCGATATGCCTAAGGTGCGGTGAATAAAGATGGATTCGGCACTGTAGCCATCAGCTTGAGATAGCATCCATCCCAATATACATGCTCCCAAGGCACTAACAGCGCCCCAAAACCAAACGGTATTTAGGAGCGAACTTCTTGTCCGTCCGCGAAAGCGTGTAGCGACTTCGAGAAGCGCAGCGAGCATTAAAATGCCAATTGGCAAGTGCAATACCAATACGTGGAATCGCGCGATAAATTGAAATAAATCCATAGTGTGCTTGTAAGGTATTTCTGATGTTACCAATGTTATTAAATTGTAAATCTGGTAGCCATTGATAAACTTGACTTTGTTTTGTATAAAATTGATATTTCACTAGTAAAAATTATTCGAGTGCATATACTTAGAGAAGCAAATTTGTATTAATTGGTACAAAGCCGTGATAATTGAAGAGTTTGAAACAGGATCTGGTGGGTTCGTCTGGCAGAATCAGCAGCCCGATACCTTGTTAAGCCAAGTGCAATTTCACATTTATGCAGCTTTTGATATGCAAATTGGCGAGCAGTGGAAAGGCAATCAATTTGTTAACCATTACAATCGCATTTACTATGTCGAATCTGGAAGAGCAACGTTACAGTTTGCTGAACTTGAATTGATCATGGAGCCAGGTTATCTGTATTTAATTCCGCCTTACCAATTGTTGTCTCATAGTGCACAGACCACGCTTTCGTTTAAGTGGGTACACTTCCAAGCAAGTCTTGATTCGGGAGTGGATTTATTCATGATCTACGGGCAGCCAAAAAGGGTTCGTTGTGAGTCTCCGGAACAGATCTCAACGGTGTTTGATTCATTAATTCGCGCTATGCAGAGCAGAAAACCCAGTGCCATTTTTGAACGTCAAGGTCTCCTGTTGTTGCTAATGGCACCATTGAAATCCATTTTCGATGAAGGGCCCAAACGTCGCAATCAGTTACTGCATCCCGCACTACTTACCTCGCTCTCACTTATAAACAAAAATGTCACAAGTCCGCCAAGTTTGACCCAACTGGCCGCAGCAGCCAATATGTCTCCAGAGCATTTTTCCCGAAAATTTAAAGCTGCCTTTACCTTGTCGCCAAAACGCTACATGTTGCACAAGCGTATTGCTCTGGCTAAACAGCGGTTGCTATTGACTAATGATAGTGTGGAAAAGGTCGCGGAAGATTGCGGCTTCGCCGACATCTTCCATTTTTCTCGTACTTTTAAAAAGGAAGTAGGGGTAACGGCCAGTGCGTTTCGCAAAGAATACGATTTACGACAACTGGCCTCAGCCAAAGGTAAATAGTGAGAAAGAGCTAGCCTTGAGGCCGTGTTTTTCGCTTAACAATGTCAGCAATTCGCTGTGTAAAGGTCTCGGTTTTCTCTGGATGACGAGAAGCGATATTATTACTTTCCCCGGGATCATTATTGAGATCGTAAAGCTGAGCCGCATTTGCTAATCCCGATTCTATCCCTTTATCACTGGCTATCCAGGGGTTGTCTTTGGAAGATGGCGCAATGAATTTCCAATTGTCAGTTCTTAGTGAGAGAGTGTAAGACTCTTCGATAAGCTCATGGCGACCAGCACTATCAGCGTTCAGCCAAGCAGAAAGATGGTTTTCACTATCAATAGCTTCATTCTTCGCTAATGGCACGCCTACTAACGCTGCAACAGAGGCATAAATGTCGACTTGTGACATAAGAGCATGACTCACACCTGGAGACACTGCATTGGGGTAGTGCACAATAGTAGGAACGCGAGTTCCCGCTTCATACGCACTGTACTTACCTCCTCGATAAATGCCCCCAGGCGCATGTAAATGGTCAGTGTCGTCAGCCCCGTCTTCGTATCCATCATTCAACACGGGGCCGTTGTCACTGGTAAAGATGATAAGAGTATTATCCAGGATATTTTTGGCTTTCAGCTTGGCAACCACTTGTCCGGTGATCCAATCCATTTGCATGATAGCATCACCGCGGATGCCTAACCGACTTTTGCCCTTAAATTGAGGGTGGGGAAGGCGAGGAACGTGTATATCGTGGAATGAGAAAAACAAAAAGAAAGGTGTATCTCCAGCTTGTTCGATAAAATCATTAGCCTTGTTTGTGAACACTTGATAGAAGTCTTCATCTTTCCATTCTGCCGATTTACCACCGGCCATAAAGCCAATTCGACTGATGCCATTAATGATGGTATCACTGTGTTGCGGGTCAGCTTGCTGTCTGAGTAGTTCTGGGTGCTCTTTTCCCGTGGGTCGGTTACCGATTTTTTTATCGTAACTGACCATAAGCGGATCGCCTTCAGTCAAGTTAAGAACGTGGCCATTTTCCATATATACCGCTGGCACTCTGTCTCCGGTAGCAGGCAGGATAAAGCTGTAGTCAAAACCGACTTGTCGCGGACCTGGCTTTATCTCATCGTTCCAGTTTACTGGGGTTATGCCATCACCTAAACCAAGGTGCCATTTACCCACCATGGCACTTTGATAACCCACTTTTTTTAACATATCTGGTAACGTAGGTTTTTCTACATCAATGATCAAAGGCGCATCACCCGGGAGTACAGCCGCATTATTGCGAAAGGCGTATTCGCCGGTGAGCAACGAATATCGAGAGGGTGTGCAAGTTGCCGCTGAACTGTGCGCATCTGTAAAGCGGATCCCTTTACTCGCTAATGCGTCGATATTAGGGGTACTGACGTGGCTTCCTCCATTTACACCAATGTCGTTGTACCCTAAGTCATCGACATAAAAAATTACAATATTGGGTGTTGAAGTTGTATCGCTTTTACTCACTACAGTAATGTCAGGTGTAGAACAGGCACTGACGATAAAGCAAAAAAGTGTGGCGCTAAGCGCGCGAATAGATTGCTGATTTTTGAGCACAATTTTTCCTTAATTATCGAGTCTTTCTAAATACAAATAAAATGCGGCTTTGTCTTTCGTCAATTGTTGGTCGTCATCGGTAAACCAGGCAGATATTTTTTGCTTGCCCTTCAATAGAGGCAATGTGAGTACACAATGGGACGCACGACCATGAACAGACTGAATAGTGGTCTTGCCATTTGATTCAATAACGCAAAATCTTTTAGCAACGGGCGTGGCCGCGGGCGCATCGTGAAAATAAGCTTTCACGCGATACTGTGCCGCTCGTTCAACTTCGATATACCATGGAAGGGGCTGGTACTCAGTCTCTTTTGTTAACCAATGCACATAGTCCCATTCTGGCGCAGGAGCCTGGTGTCCAATAAACCAAGGCACAGGTTGGTTGTCGGGTACTTCCATCCAATCCATGGCGTTAAGCCGAACCGGGTTTTCTGCATCGTTTCCAACTGTGATGTAACGATCTTTAAAGCCGTTTTTTTGCATTGCTCGCCACCATTGTTGCTTTTGCTGGCGCATTCGGGCTAACACATCGGGGTAACGATGTTTTACATTTTCTTGTTGCGAAGGGTCGGCGCTTAAATCATATAATGCTTCATTTTCACCTTCGGTGAGATAACGCCATCTTCCTTGTGCGACAGCAATAGGTCGTTTTTCGCTAGGATGATAAACCCGCTGATTGGTAACTATAATATGTCGGTCAGCGAGAGAACCGGCTTCGTTCGTCGCCAGATATGATGCTAGGCTAGTGCCATCTATATCCGTGCTGCTATGCGTTATACCTGCTAAGTCGAGCAAAGTAGGCATAATATCGAAGTGGGCAGTCAGTTGATCGTAGTCGCCTGGCACTAGAGTGCCATTAGGGTACGAGATAAAAAATGGCACGCGGTGCCCCCCTTCGTATACTTCACCTTTGTAGCCACGCATACCGTCGTTGGGCTTCCAGTTGGGGTGTTGTTTAAGCAAAGTGGCATGTGCAGGGGTTATTGTCGTGGTTTGATCGGTTTGATGATATGAACTGCCATTGTCTGTCATAAAAATAAAAATGGTGTTATCGAGTTCGCCTTTGCCTGCTAGATGTTTTTTCAGATCGCCAACCTGTTCATCAATGTAGCTGATCATGCCGTAGAAACTTGCCATGGTCCTATTCAACCCCTGTTGTTCATAGGGGGCAATGTAAGACTCTGGAGCGCGGTAGGGGCCATGAGGTGCATTTAGTGCAATATAAGTGAACGTAGGCGAATTGCTGGCAGCATCAATAAACTGTCTGGCTTCGTCAAACCAAATCTTGGTGGCGTAACCGGAAAATTTTTCTGCTTTTCCATTGCGATAGTACGTATCGTCGAACTGCGTATTTCCCCAGTAATCCGGGGTTTGGCCTATACCACCGCCGCCGTGGATGAGTACCTCGGTAAAACCCTGGTCCTGTGGACGGTAGGGGTAATTATCTCCAAGGTGCCATTTTCCAAAAATACCGGTTCTATAGCCGTGCCTTTGTAAGACTTCAGCCAGGGTTTCATGCTCGGGGCCGAGCATATATCGCCCTAAAATGGTGTGCCATACCCCTGTTTTTAAAGAGTGCTTACCGGTTAGTAGTGCCGAACGAGTAGGGGAGCAGGTGGGATCGACGTGAAAGTTTGTTAGCCTGGCGCTTTGGGCCGCTAGCTCATCAATATTCGGCGTATCAATAATAGGATTTTGGTGACGTCCAATATCTCCATACCCCTGATCGTCGGTGACAATCATCACAATGTTTGGTTTACGGCCCGTTGACGGAGGCTGCTTTGCTGGTTCCTGGCTTGAAGAACAAGCAGACAGCCCGGCTAACACCATGGAGGCCCACAAGGGGCACCACCAGGTCGTCCTAATTAACAATGACTTCACTGGTTTGTCCCAGCTTCTAAGGAGAATTGATAGCGATACTGGCCTGCGGGGATTTGGTATTTCTCAATAGGTGCGGCATTTGAGCTCCAAGAATCAATACCACCAACGCCCGCTTGGATTAGATCAATGTTTACGGTAAAAACATCGCGAGTTATCAATTCATAAGGGTGAGTGGCATTTTGTAAGTTCTCAGCGGACCATGGCCATACAGACATACTCAATAGATCTTCACCCTTCACTGTGAAAGTGAGGTTATCGTAATTGCTCAGTGTTAACCATCTTACACCGGTGCGGTTACCATTTTCCTGTGGCCTGACGTAATTATGAATAAAGTCAGAGACAAGACCACGATAAACATCGGTTTTAGCACCCTGATTACGGTCGATATAATTCTCATGTGGACCTTTGCCATAGTACGCCATGCGTTCAAGGTTGCCGTTGACATCAGTGGTCATGCCCACCCGCAGCATATCTGGTAGGCTCGTATCAGCATCTAAATCCATTGTTACTGAAATGGTGCCATTGCCATCAATAAGGTACTGCGTATCCACAAGAATGTCGTCGCCTTGTTGATGGCGAGTCCGAACTAAGGTGCCGTTGCTGCTACTTTGGACATCAAGTGATGATAAAGGTAGCGATTGAGAAGCGTCAAACCATACTTTTTTCTTTTCCATGGTTTGCCAGCCAATGCGGTCATTGTCGGTCTGGGGACGCCAGAAGTTGTGTTTTAGAGGTGCCGTTATTATTGGTTTTCCGTTTGCATCAAAGCGTGAGAGATAACCTGTTTCTTTGTCGAATACTACGGAGAAATCGTCGCCACTGATGGTTAATTTCTCAGCGGTATCGTTCACAGTTAATGAAGCCTTTGGCAGTTCAACCGCCGTCGCTGCTTTGAAATAAGGCAGGGAAAATTGCGCTTTAGCTAATTCGTGACCTTTTGCCGCCCACTTGGTATCTTCATTTAACGAAAGACTCAGATTGAGCCAGTAGTGAGCGCCCGGCTTTATGGTTGGTTTTTCATATCCAACTAATAACACTTTTTCCTCGCCGGCAGGCAAATCACCAATGTCGAGCGCGCCTCGTTGAATAGGTGTCCCATCTTCGGTAAGCGTCCAGGTTAGTGCATACTGCTTGAGATTATCAAAGAAAAAACGGTTCAACACGGCTATTTCACCTTTTGCCGTATCTGTTAATGTAAATGCAGCTGGTTGAAACACGTACTTTGCTTCCCACGCATGAGGGTTGGGTTGACGATAAGAATCCATCACGCCATTGATACAGAAATTGGATGCATTAGGGGTATCGCCAAAATCACCACCATAGGCCAGGTAAGTTTCTCCCTTTTCATTCTTCGTTTCCAAACCTTGATCGATCCAGTCCCAAATGTACCCACCAATTAAATTCGGGCGCTCGCGAACCATGTCCCAATATTCTGCGAGGTTGCCAACAGAATTACCCATTGCATGAGCGTATTCGCACATAAGAATAGGCCGGTCGATGTAAGGACTGTCTGCGAGGCCTCTCAGCTCATCAAGGGTCGGATACATGCGACTGATAACGTCCACAAACTTAGGATCAGTAGGATTGGCCAGTGGCGTATAATATTGCGCCTTCTCCTTGTCAGTAGGATAGCGTTCACTCAAGCCCACATAATCGGGATGAGTTGGGTCGCCCTGTGCTCCTTCGTAGTGGACAATTCTGCCGGGGTCGATATCTTTTAACCAACCGGCCATTGACGCGAAATTTGGACCGGTACCCGATTCATTGCCCATCGACCAGGAAATGATAGATGGGTGGTTTTTATCCCGCTCAAGCATGCGCAAAGTTCGCTGGCTCATGGCGTGATTCCATTCGGGTAAATTAGCTACTAAGCCGCCAACGCCGTGGGATTCGATATTCGCTTCGTCCATGACATACAAGCCATATTCGTCTGCTAAATCATAGAAGTATGGATCGTTGGGATAGTGTGAAGTACGCACTGCGTTAAAGTTAAATTGCTTTAGCTTGATTACATCCTGACGCAAATCTTCTCGGCTGAGAGCTTTGCCTTTTACAGCATCGTGATCGTGTCGGTTAACACCAATAATTTCTACACTTTTGCCGTTGATTAACAATTCACCCCGGTCACTGATTTTGACATCTCTAAAACCCACCTTGGTACTGCGTGTTTCAACTAATTTGCCAGTGTCGTCATGCAGTGTGAGTACGAGGGTATACAAATTCGGTGTTTCAGATGTCCATAATGCAGGTTCTGCTATGTTTGCTTTCAATAGGCCAAAAGCAAAATTATCGCGCTGAGGATAGGCCACACGAGTGAGTTTTTTACCACTTACCTTCATCGGCTCATGCGCTAATGGTTGATTATTTGCATCAAATAATTGTGCTGTGATTTCCCACTTATCTACCTTTTTTCTTAGCGGGTTGGACAATTCAGGCTTTATTTCAATGACAGCTTGACGATAATCGTCAGATAAATGAGTTTTGACAAAAAAGTCGTTAATGGCAACCTTAGGTTGCGCCATCAATATGACTTCCCGGTGGATACCACTTAACCGCCAGTGGTCTTGGTCTTCCAGGTAGCTTCCGTCGCTCCAGCGGAAAACTTGTACCGCAAGCGTATTTTTACCACCATTTAAGTATGGAGTGATATCAAACTCTGAAGGTAGCCGACTGCCCTGAGCATAGCCAACCTTATGACCATTTACCCAGACATAGTATGCTGATGTGACGCCACCAAAATGGAGGATAACCTGTTCCTGTTTCCAGTGCTCAGGTAATGCGAATTCTGTCAGGTAGGAACCTACGGGGTTGTCACGGGTTATCAATGGTACTTGAATATCGGTTTCGTCTTCAAACATCGGATAAACAGAATTGGTGTAAATTGGGGTTCCGTAGCCATGCAGTTCCCAGTTCGAGGGAACGGGGAGGATAGCCCAATTACTGCTGTCGAAATCTAAACGGTAAAAATCCATGGGCCGCGTTTCACTTTTTTCAGAGAAATGAAACTTCCAGTCGCCGTTAAGCATCATGATACTCGACTGGTCGCGGTCGCCTGTTAGTGCTTGTTGCTTGTTATCAAAAGAGTATGACGTAGCACGTGCGGGTAACCGATTTATTTGGACAACTTCTGGGTTTTCCCAATCGTTAACAATATTGTGGGGCGCGGCATGAGCAAGCTGCATAGCCAAAAGGCAAGCTTGCGCAATACCGAGTAACATAGCGTATCCTTTTAAGTGCATTGGGGAAAAACCTCGTTTCATAGTATGTGAAGATTTGCTTGTTTGTGAAAATGTCATTCACATGTTAAATTAATTTTTCATATATAATTAAATGTAACGCATTTACATATTAACAACAATTGTTTTTGCACAATGACTACAGTCAATGGGTGAATTAAGGGGAAAGAATGAATAACACGCGATACTGTTTGGCTTTAGATCTTATCGATGACGCTTCTTTAATCGAACGTTATATCGATTTTCATAAGCCTGAAAATGCGTGGCCTCAAATCACACAGAATATGCGTGAAATGGGCATCGTGGACATGGAAATTTACCATATTGGTGACCGATTGTTTATGATCATGGAAACAAAACCCAATTTCGACCCGAATACACAACCTGCTACTGTAGAAGGGAAAAAGAAAAGTGAGGAGTGGGAAACATTGATGTGGCAGTTCCAAAAACCGCTTCCCTGGGCCAAAGATGGCCAGAAATGGGTGGAAATGACAAAAATTTACGACCTTAAAGACGCCGTCACTTAAGTACGCGGTACTGGTGATAAGAGCTAGCCGTAAAAATTCAGACGGGTAAACGGCGGGTTACATTACAATCATAATATTAACCAATGTTAAGTTTAAATTTGAATTGTTCTGTTTGTATGTGATAGCTTTTCAGGGTCTATAGTACTGAGGCTTTAAACTGTGACAGCCCGTTTATCTCTCTTTTCTCATGTCGCGGCCGCGCTGATGGTCATGTTTAGCGCGCCAGGTAGCGCGGATAGCACTACCAAAAACCTTGAATCGGAAGCCTTCATATCGGGTCCTTATGAAGCAAACTGGGCGTCGCTCAAGGCTTACCAAACGCCTGAGTGGTTTCGCGATGGAAAACTGGGCATTTTTATACACTGGGGGCCTTATGTAGTGCCTAAATTTCTCGGTCCCTTTTACGGCTACCACATGTACCGCGAAGAAACCCTGGACATTAAAGGTAATCCTAACCCTGACAGGATAAATCGTGTATACCGGCATCACATCGAACACTACGGCGGAACAGAAGAGTTTGGCTATAAAGACTTTATTCCCCTGTTTCACGGCAAAGATTTCGATGCCAGAAAGTGGATAGATCTGTTCGAAAAAGCCGGTGCCAAATACGTTGTGCCCGTTGCCGAACACTGTGATGGATTCGCAATGTACGACTCCACTATCACGCGATGGAGTGCTGTTAATATGGGACCGAAGCGGGATGTTGTCGGTGAAATTTTCACTGAAGCAAGAAAAAAAGGCATGAAAGTGGGTATGTCGTCACATTACGCCTATGGCTGGTACTGGTGGGGCTATAAAGAAGGCACTGACACTATGGATCCCGCTTTTGAAGATTTCTATGGCAAGCCTCACGACATTACTGACCCGCATAGCGACGAGCATGTAAATCAATGGTATTTGCGCAGTATGGATATGATAAAGCAATATCAGCCTGATTTGCTTTGGTTTGACCTTGGTTTTTCAAACCCTGAGTACGAAGAGAAGAGAAAAACGCTCATCGCACAGTATTACAATCAAGCTGCTGCGCGTGACCAAGGCGTTGTATTAAATTACAAAAATATTAGCTACAAACCTGTCCCAGATGGCGCAGCTGTCCTTGATGTGGAATCTGGAAAACTAGACCGTATAAGAGATATGCCGTGGCAAACGGATATGTCTTTAGGCGGCTGGCGTTGGTCTTATAATGACGATTGGCAGACTATGCCGGCACATCAGTTAATTGGTGACCTCATTGATATTGTGAGTAAAAATGGCTCTCTTCTACTGAATGTAGCACCTGACGTCAACGGTATTATTTCTGAAGATCAAGTTGCCGTACTCCATCAACTGGGCGCTTGGCTAGACAACAACGGCGATGGCATTTATGGCACTCGGCCCTTCAGCGTTTTTGGTCAAGGTCCGACTAACGCCAAGCTGGTCCTGCACGGGAACCACAAAGACACCGGCTATACTTCTAGCGACATTCGCTACACACGTAAAGGCCAAACTGTCTACGCCTTCGTGCTTGAGCAGCCAAAACCGGGTGCTCTAATTTCACTCAATGCCCTTGGCAGTGAACAGCATCACCTTATAGATAGCATCAAGCGTGTTTCTTTACTGGCTGACAATTCGGAGGTCTCTTGGACGCAGCATGCTGACAAACTCACCATAACCTTGCCCGCATCGCTACCTGGCAATTATGCATTAGGCATAAAAATAGAATTAAATCCTCCTCCTGCGGATATTTTATAAGAACGTGGGAATCCCTCAATTTGATTTATTAGGAAACAAGCATGATCACTATAAAAGCGAACCCGCTTAGTGTTGCAATAGCGGCATCTTTTCTTATGTCTGGTTGTCAGCAAGTCGTCTCACAAAATGAAAAAGCGAATATGGCTCATCCCAGCTACCTTCCTGAGGCGCCCATGGGGTATGGATGGGCCAAAGTAGAAAGTATGTCTGATGAATTCGATGGGGTATCGTTGGATACGCGAAAATGGCGAGATCACATTACAACCTGGCAAGGTCGTCCGCCGGCAGAATTTCTTCCCAGTAACGTCACTGTAAAAGACGGCACACTTGCGCTTCGCACCTCGTCACACCCCAACCCAAACGATACATATACAATGGCAGGTGCCGCGGTATCAGGTAGAGCGCAAGCAACATTCGGTTACTATGAGGCACGTATCAAGGCATCTAAAACTAAAATGTCGACCACGTTCTGGCTACACTCAGATGAACATGATGACAAGGATAAAGGATGCGGAAAAGCGCATTCCACTGAGCTTGATATTCTTGAAACCATTGGGGGGTGGCCTGAAGAAAGCTGGGCTAATGTTATGCGCTCGAATACTCACTACAAACCGACTCAGTTGGCAGACGGCAAATGTCAGGGGGCCCCATATCTTTCAAAAGGGGCCAAATTTGATAGCGGTAAAAAGTTGTCTGATGGTTTTAACACCTTTTCCATGTGGTGGGTAACGCCGAATCAAATGCATTTTTACTTCAACGGTGAACTGACAGGAACGGTCGATCTTGCTCATCCGCAAGATGAACTTCCATTTAATAGCGACATGTCGCTCCGAATGGTGGTGGAAACTTATGACTGGCAGCCGCAGTGGATACCCGAAGGTCATGCTCCGTATCCGACTGAAGCCGAGTTAGATGATATGCGTATCAATACTGCGTACTACGACCACGTACGCGGTTATGCATTACAAGCGTTGTCGGATAATCTGATTAAAGCGGGTGGCTTCGAAGCAGATAGCCGCGATAAACAGTGGTCTCTGTCCGGCTCAGAAGCGGCGTTTACTGATGCCCCCGGTTATAGCTATACCAATGCGTGGGGATTGCAGGTTGGCCAGAAAAGTAGCGCACAGCAAACTTTTCGCATCGACAGTTCAGGTAATTATGTTATTTCTGCTTATGCTAAACATGCGCCGGGATCTCATGGTGGTGTATTACGTGTTGTAAACGAACTGGGCGACACGTTAGCATCGGCAGTTGTAGCAGGCGATAACTTCACATTACATCAAATGGTGGTATCTATGGGGAAAAGTCAAACTGTCTCATTGCGCCTGGAAGGACCTGAGCAAGGACTTATGTTGGTGGACAATGTGGCGGTGTTAAAGCAATAACATTGAGACTAGGTACGTATAGTATGCTGTTACCCGCTCGCTGTTTAATTCAAAAGGCCAACGTAAGTTGGCCTTCTTTATGTTTCAGTTAAAGCGTAAAATGAAGGCTTTGCGGTGTGGCTGCGCCTAAGGTTTCACTGCGTTTACCCGGTGAGGCGTTCGCAACAATTATTTCGTATTCACCGCGAAGTAAAACGGGTTTACCCGCTTCATTAATGGCGTAGAGATGTTGTTTCGGAAGTGAAAATGAGATTTCTTGGGTTGCGCCTGCATGAAGTTTAACTCTCTTAAACCCCTTCAAGGCATGCAAAGGTTGCGTGACACCTGCATGAGGAGTGCGCAGGTACAGTTGAACCACTTCTTCAAATTCACGCTCACTGGTGTTAGTGATATTCACAGTAATAGCCAATGCGGCTTTTTCATCGCTGCTTTTGTGTATTTTTTCCACGTTTTTAACGGTTATGTTGTCAAAACTAACACTGCCATAACTTAAACCAAATCCGAAGGGATACATGGGCGTGTCTTTCATGTAGCGATAAGTGCGCCCCTTCATACTGTAATCATCGTAAGGCGGCAATTGCGCTTCAGATTTTACAAAAGTGATCGGGAGTCGACCGGACGGCGACCGTTCACCAAATAGAATATCAGCCACTGCGGTACCGCCTTCTTGACCGGGGTACCAAGCGAAAACGATAGCGTCGGCTAGTTCGGCTACTTCTTCAAGATTTACCGGCGTACCGGCGGTGATAATGACGATAACAGGTTTGTCATTATCTTTACGAAGTTTGCGTAAAAACTCAATTTGATGTTCGGGTAAATCCAGTGATAATCTGTCGCCTTTATGCGGCGAGGCTATCGCTTCTCCTTCTTCTCCCTCATAAGCGCCTGACAAACCCATGACCGCGACAATGGCATCGCCCATCTGTTTAGCTTCACCCGTGGTCCAATCTATAGGGTTTACATTTTGCTGGAAAGGCAGAATACCTTGTTTATAGTTGATTGTTGTGCCTGGGCTCACTGTAGCGGTGATACCATCTAAGATATTTGTCGTTTTCCCACTCAATCCATAGTAATTACCTAACAATACTTCGCTGCTACTGGCAAACGGGCCGGTGACGTATAAGTTACGAATATTTTTACTTAGAGGTAAGACATTGTTTTTGTTTTGTAAAAGTACAATGGACTTAACGGCCATTTCATATGCCAACTTACCGTGGGCATCTGAATTGATCACATCTGGAGAGATAGCGTTATAGGGGTTGGCTTCTTTGGGGTCGAAGAAGCCAAGCTTAAATTTCGTGGCCAATACATTGCGCAAGCGTTTATCAATTGTGGCTTCTTCTACTAACCCGGCTTTTACCGCTTGAGGCAGTGACTTGTACACAGCGCCACAATTTAGGTCAGTGCCGGTATTAATTGCCAGTGCAGCAGATTCTACTTCATCTTTTGTAGTACCGTGATAAAGGTGAAAGTCGGCCAGTCCCCAGCAATCAGACACGACATGACCCGTAAATCCCCATGCCTCCCGAAGTACTGTGTTCAGAAGAAAGTCTGAACCACCAGCTGGATGCCCGTTGACACGGTTGTAGGCTGCCATCACGGTTTCTACGTTTGCTTCTTTCACCAATGCTTCGAACGCAGGGAAATAGGTTTCGAACATGTCTTTTGGTGTTGCGATAGCGTCAAATTCATGTCTGAGTGCCTCAGGGCCAGAATGGACGGCAAAGTGTTTTGCTGCTGCCGCTGTCTTCAAATAGGTAGGATGATCACCTTGTAACCCTCTCACCATAGCTTTACCCATCTGCGCAGTGAGGTAGGGATCTTCTCCATACGTTTCTTGGCCGCGTCCCCAACGAGGATCTCTAAAAATATTGATGTTAGGTGTCCAGAATGTGAGTCCCGAATATTTGCTACGATTTCCAATATCGATACTCACATTATACTTTGCGCGTGCTTCATCTGAGATTGCTGTAGCAACATCCAATAAAAGAGCATCATCAAACGTTGCAGCCATACCTATGGCCTGCGGGAAGACGGTCGCCCGGCCATTTCGGGCAACACCGTGAAGTGCTTCATTCCAGAAGTCGTATTCGGGCATACCAAGACGCGGTATAGCAACGTTGCTATTGATTAATTGTGAGGCCTTTTCCTCCAGTGTCATTTCACTGATTAACGCTTCAATTCGTTCATTAATGGGACGTTGGGGATCGAGCCAGGATTTGTCTTTGGCTAAGGAGGGTACTGACATACACAATACCATCGCAGCAGCCAGCGTTTTTCTGATTTTCATAAGTTCTCTCTATTTACATATCCAATGAATATTTCAAAAAAATTTCACATCAAATGTGAATAAAGTGTATCATATGTGAATCGCGTGTTCTGCTTTAATTGGTGCGTTATGTTGAAAATATCTCGTGTTTGTCGATTGAGTGCGTTGTGGTTGTTTTTAAATTGGCAGGCAGCGTATGTTTATGCAGAGGTGTTAGAAGATAATACTAAAAGGCAAAACAAAGCGCCGAGACCGAATGTGGTGTTGATTCTCATTGATGATCTGAATCATTATGGGGTTACCGCTTACGGTGCTAACCGGCTCCATAGTTTTGATGGCGAGTTTACCCAAGTCGAATTTTCTACGCCTAATATTGATGCCTTAGCTTCAGAGGGCATCAGAGTCGATCGCGCTTTTGCTTATCCCATTTGTGAAAACACGCGTATTGCTCTTATGAGCGGCAAACGAAACGACCGTAACTATCTTAAACCCAAATCTCAACATAGCTCCGATATTACATTTGGCGACGCGTTCAAGCGTGCTGGGTACGTTACGGGATTGTTTGGCAAGTGGAAACAAACCCGTGGAACATCAGCCCTACCTGCACAGCGTTATATCAGTGAATTTGGGTGGGATGATTATGCAGCGTTTGATGTCGTCACAGAAGGACAGCGATACATTAACCCTAACCTTGTGATTAATGGCAAAACAGTGAACTATCAGGGACGAACAGACGTGGATCCACAAACGGGTCGTCGTTGGTATGGCCCTGATATTATCAACCGTCACGCACGGCAATTTATCGAGAAAAACAAAGATAAACCCTTCTTCCTTTACTATCCCATGATATTGGTCCATGACGACCACAAACCTACGCCAGATACCTTACCACACAGCGTGTTTGATACTTTTCCGGAAAATGCAGACTACAACAATACCCGTGGTGACGACCGCCAGTATTTCCCGGATATGATTGCCTATATGGATAAAATGATCGGAAATGTTGTCTCTACGTTGCGTGAACAAAACGTGCTCAATAACACACTCATCGTAGTAATGGGGGATAATGGCACCAAGGAAACCTTTGCGCATATTTTACCAGATGGCACGTTGTACCCGGGTCGTAAAGGGGGGAATGCCGATAATGGTTTGCATGTGCCCCTTATTCTTCACTTTCCTGAACGTATTGCTAAAAGAAGGAAAGGACCGATAAACGTTTACGATGGCTTAGTCAACCTCACCGACATTTACCCCACGATAGCCGAGGCCGCAGGTGTTGCTATGCCTAATGCAGAACAAGTCGACGGTATTAGCTTTTGGCCACAAATAAGCGGTAAAACCACGAAAGAGCATAGAGAATATATTTATACCTGGTTTATCGGCAATAACACTTATAAAGACGAAGACGTTGTCCTGCGTTATGCATTCAACAAACAGTATAAACGCTATGCTCCGGATATTGATTTTCCCTACGGACGTTTTTTTGACCTCACCACAGATCTTCTCGAACGCGCGGGAGATAAAGTGGTAGAAAAAAAATGGAAACTGAAGCGATACAGTGGGTTGGACGTGAATAAGCTCACCGCAGCACAAAAGCGAGGGTATGATGAACTCGGCTATATTCTCGACAAGCACGCGATTAAACCAGTTAAAAGCCTCGAACTTTCTTTAACAGATACGTCACTTCGGATTGGTGAAAGTCGGAAAGTGACTGTCTCAATCATACCTAAAAATGCACATCGACAGGGCGTGATTTGGGAATCAAGTGCCCCGGACATTGTATCGGTTAACAAGTTTGGAGAAATAACGGCGCACGCTGTGGGTGATGCCATTATTCGAGTCTTTTCATGGGATGACGCTTACCCATTAGCGAATGGCGGTGGGGAGCCCTACAGCAGAAACGGAATATCTTCCTCAGTGACCATCCGCGTGAAGTAATTTATAAAAAAGACCGTAGAGGATTGAATCAATGTTGACTCAAAACGCAGGCGTATATTGTGAGCCTTGTTGTATCAAGAAAGGGTATGATATTGAAATTCACCACGTCACGTATGGCGAAAATGATCACTATCAATGTGAAATGCACTTCCATGAAGTACACGAGCTGATATTTTTTGAAAAAGTCGAGGGCACCTTTTTCTACCACAGGGGCGAAGCGCAGCTTCATGATGGCGACATTGTATTTACCCCAGAGATGGAAACCCATGATTTTGACTTAACGAACAAAGAGAAATCCTGGTATATCGTTCAATTCCCTCGAACATTGTTCCAACAAGAAGGGTTTCATGACCTTTCTGATTTGTTCGAAGTGGGCATGCATTTGCGAGTAGCGCCAGAATTCCGCACACAGTTAATGCAAATTGTTAAATGGGCCCATCAGAGTTTCAATAGCGATAAGCACAACCCCAAAAGTATGGCTTTACTCAATCTTGCCTTGGTCATGCTTAAAGAGCATGGCACTATATCAAATGTGAATGTGCCACGCATGCTCAGTACGATTCCACATAAAGATAGATTACAGCCTGTAATGAATATATTCAGTTCGCAAAACAGCGTTGATTTAAACTTAGAACAAGCGGCTAAGCAGTGCCATATGTCTCCTTCTTACTTCTCACGTGTATTTAAAAGTGTGTTCCGTTTTTCCTATTCCGAATACGTGCTGCGTCACCGTCTTTATCATGCTGCCAGACTGCTTGGGCAAAGTGAACTCTCTATCACCCGCCTAAGTTACGATCTTAACTTTTCTAATCCTTCACATTTTATCGCGCAATTCAAAAAGCAATATGGCTGTACACCTAATCGTTATCGAAAAGCAATAATTTCGAAAGCCTTGCGCATCTAATTTGTACTGCTCGTGGAGGAAGGTACTATTTTTCTATGTAAAAGTTGGAGTTTTATGACATTCATACCACGCTATTTAGCGGTCCTTTGTGGGCTGCTGGTCGCCCTCCCCACGTTGGCGAGTCAAGAGGCTCGGCAAACTGATATAGTCGTCATTCTTGCAGATGACATTGGCACCGGGGATATTAGTTTCTACAACGAACGTATTGCTAACAAGGAGGCGGTTGTGAAAACGACCAACATTGATGCACTAGCAGCATCAGGTGTCTGGTTTACTGATGCTCACTCTGCGACAGCCCTTTGCGCACCGACGCGTTACGCGGTGATGACAGGATTCAACAATTATCGTTCTTATGCACCATGGGGCGTGTGGGGTAGCTTTCAACCCAATGCAATTAGCATCGAAGATCCGACGCTTGCCAGAGTAACCAAGGCTGCTGGTTACCGCACGGCGTTTGTGGGCAAATGGCATTTAGGCGGAGATTTCCTACTCTCAGATAAGAGTAGTATTTACCGTGGTTCTGATAAAGGGAATCTACCTAATGTAGATCTTATGACTATGGTAGGCGGGGGCCCGAATGATCTGGGGTTTGATTATAGCTTTATGCTGCCTGACGGAATTCAGGGGCCGCTGTATTTAGCGTATGAAAATCAGCAGTGGTCACCACTGTCAACAACGTCCGTCATAAGGCATTTAAACAGCCAGTCTGTCTCTGACACTAGAACTATTTCAGACAAAGGGGACGGCATGGGTGACAGCGGCTGGGATACCCGCAAAATGGGAGATATCCTGTCTGCCAAAGCCGCTGAATTTATACACCGGCAGCCAGTAGACGAGCCACTGTTTCTCTACTATGCAAGCCCGATGGCACACTTACCACATATGCCGCCTGATACTTTTGATAACGAGAAAGTGGCAGGGCGCTTTCCCTCGGATCATTTGGCCATGATTTATGAGTTGGATTTGCAGGTGGGTCGTATCATGGATGCGTTAAAAACGTCGGGACGATATAACGATACTCTGATTATTTTTACGTCTGACAATGGCGGATTGACTTATCGAGTGCCGGGGACCTTGGAATCGGGACATCGTCCGAGTGGAAGCTATCGAGGCAGTAAAAACTCTCCTTATGAAGGGGGCCATCGGGTGCCGTTTATCGTATCGTGGCCAAACCGTATCAACAAGCCTTTGCGCTTAAATAAGCCAGTAATGGTGCAGGATATATTGTCCACCGTTGCCGCTGCTGCAGGGAAGCCAGTAGACCGCGAGATTGCTCCGGATTCTGTTAATATGCTTCCCCTGTTCACAAAAAGTGGACAATCTGCTTTTCGCGATTACCTGATGTTGCAAGGTGGTTCGGGCAATGAACTTATATACCGTGAAGGCGATTGGAAATTAATTATACAAAGCAATCATGCGGTATCGCTTTTTGAGCCTGTCGGGCTGTTTAATCTCGCTGAAAATATCACCGAAGATGAATCAAAAAATCTTATTGGTGATGCTGAGCAGCAACAGCGGATAGCGCGGATGGCTACGCGGTATAAATATATTCGCGAATCTGGCCAAGCAACACACCTACAGTGACACGACTTTTTTCCTCACTTATAATAAAAAACGCCCCCTTTCATAACTGAAAATGGGGCGTTATCAAGTTAGAAAAAAGGCAGTCACCGGCAGGTTTGGTGACTACCCAAAACACTACATGATTTTTAGTACCTGCGCATACTTAGAAGGTGAACGTGTCGGTAGAGACACTTTTAATCCTTGGTCAGTTTGCGAGAAGGTAAGCGGAGCGTTATCGCCTATCATGGTTACACTCGAGACGCGCTTGTCATAATTATCGGTGTTAATTGAGCGGATGGTAATTTCATTCTTATCATCAGGCCAGGCCATCATGATGGCATAGAGCACATCACCTTTTTGAGTAAAGCGAATATCTGAGCTGTTGAAGTCTTTCCGGTGAGCTTCACCATCATTGGAGTGAGTACCGTCAATGACCACAGTAGAGCCTTCGCCGAATGTCACCCAGGGGCGTGTGCCGTAAATTGCTTCACCATTCAATTTTAGCCAACTGCCAATTTCGGCCAGAAGATCAATTTCTTGCTGTGGAATAGTTCCGTCGGGTTTTGGGCCAATATTTAACAACATGGAGCCATTTTTACTGACAATATCAATCAAATCATCTACCAGAGAGTTCGCATCTCGGTATTGCGGGTTAGTCACGTAACCCCAAGACGATTTCGATACTGAGGTATCCGTCTGCCAAAAGTGTTCGTAGATATCAGACATTTGTCCGCGT
Organism: Alteromonas sp. AWQ4_252; assembly: GCF_056158205.1. Lineage (NCBI taxonomy): Bacteria > Pseudomonadati > Pseudomonadota > Gammaproteobacteria > Alteromonadales > Alteromonadaceae > Alteromonas > Alteromonas sp. AWQ4_252. Next base: position 2,631,905 of record NZ_JBSWSV010000001.1, read on the forward strand.
TCAATATCTAATACTGCGGAGCCTGGGGCGTAAGAGCGGAAATCTCCGAGGTCTTTATAATTCAGGGCTGGCATGGTGTCCCATTGACTTCCCTTATTATAGTAGTAGCCGGTAAATTCCTTTACGTGCTGATGGAAGGGTTCAGAAGCCATCCACCAGTCAAACCAAATAAGGTCCGGTTGATATTTATCTACCAGCTCCACGGTGCGTAACAGCCAATCGTCCATAAATGCCTGACTAGGAGGCGTTTCTCCTGCTTCGGATGTCTCTCTGCTTATCGCAGGGCCGTATAAGTCGCGATATGCATCATCTTGAACGTCACTGGGTACTTGGCGACCACCCTCAAAGAACCACCAGTTTTCGGCACGATGACTGGACAAACCGAAGTAGATATCCGCTTTTTCTGCTGCGGCTTTTAGTTCAGCAATGATATCCCGTTTGGGCCCCATCTCTACGGAGTCCCAGCGACTGTAGGAATTATCGTACATTGAGAAACCATCGTGGTGCTCAGCCACTGGCACTATATATTTAGCACCGGAGTCTTTAACGACTTGAAGCCACTTATCGGCGTCGAACTTTTCGGCTTTGAAATCAGGAATAAAATCTTTGTATCCAAATTCGGTCAATGGTCCGTAACGTTCCTGCTGATAAGTGAACTCTTCGGTGTCACTCAAGTACATCTTTCTTGGATACCATTCTCCATTGTGAGACGGTACGGAATACACCCCCCAGTGGATAAAGATACCGAACTTGGCATCCTGATACCAAGTGGGAATCTCGTACTGTTTGAACGATTCCCAGCTTGCTTTAAATGGCCCTTGATTCGCCACTTTTCGAATGTCTGCCAATTTGGCACTGTGATCAGGATGTGCGTCCTCAGACGATGTATCCAGTGATTGTTGTGAGCAAGCTGCAAGGGCAGATGCGACGGAGATTGCTAACAGTTTTTTCATTAGAGATTTATTTCCAGCCATTTTGAATACTTTACGTTAATAAAACGTTATATCCACTATAATAATAAATTACTTGCAAATGCAAATAAAATTTACATATGAAAATGCATTTTCTAATTTGCATTTATCGTGTGTTTTTTAAATCAGCTGTTCATCAAAAGGGGGTGAACTAAAAATAGCTATATTTCCTGTGCTTAACAAAATTTCAGCACAGTTCTATATTCACTGAATAGAGTGGGTAACACGAAGCATTATCTTATTTTACTTATTAACTCGATCATGTTTATTAAAATCATATGTAAATATTAACAATTGTATTTGAATGATGTATTGTTGTTTTATGATTGTTAATATAAGTTTGTAAATATGCTAATCCGTTTACTGATGTTACTGTTGTTTTTTACTGTAGCGCAGCACGCTAGCGCGCAAGTAAAAACCATGATGAAAGTACCTGTTGGGTCAAGAGAAAATATTAATTTACAGTGGCGCTATCACCAGGGTGCTGTGGTTCACATGCCAGGAACAAAGCACTGGCAGACATCATCCTGGTCCACAGTAAGCTTGCCCCATAGTTATGCACTCACCTCTATTAATCTTGATGACAGCGACGATGACAAATCACAGCGTACGTTTCATCGCGACGTAAGTTACTATAAACGTAGCTTGCTTATTGAAGGAGAGAAGGGCAGTTTCATTTTTCTTGAATTTGAAGGCGCGCATCAAAGAACCCGATTATGGGTTAACGGTAAGTATGTAGGCGAACATGCTATAAGCGCCTATACGCCTTTCCATTTTGATATTACTGAATATGCGGAATTAGGGAAGACGAATACGATTACGTTAGAATTAGATAATCGCCGCGATGCGACAATACCGCCAGACGGCCATACCGCTGACTATATTCTTTTTGGTGGTTTGTATCGCGATGTTTATCTTAATGTGCTATCTCCTGTGCACTTTTCCTTTGACTGGGAATCGACCACATCCGGCATTTTCATTACTACACCAACGGTTTCCCCTAAAAATGCGACAGTGAGTGTGAGAAGTGAGGTGATAAATCGCAGTGACCAGTCGGCCCAGATTACGTTACAGACTCTCATCCTTGACGCGCAAGGGAAAGTCATTGCAAAAAAACGAACACAGCAAGATATTACAACTGGCGGGTCAAGCCTGGTTAAACATACCACGGGGATTGATAAGGAAGTAAAGCTTTGGTCACCCGAACACCCTTATTTGTACACTGTAGTAAGTCAGATCTTCGATGGCAAGGGACGATTGTTGCATAGTCGCAGGAACCCGTTAGGTTTGCGCACTTTTGAACTTGAGCTGGATAAAGGGCTTTTGTTAAATGGAGAGCCGATAGAAATTATCGGGGCGAACAGGCATCAGCACTTTCCCTATATTGGCGACGCAGTACCAAATAACTTACACAGAATGGATGCTATTAAATTCAAAGCCTCCGGTATGAATTTAGTACGGCTTGCACACTACCCACATGACAACGCATTTTTAGATGCCTGTGATGAGCTTGGCCTGATTGTGGTGGAGGAACCTCCAACGTGGATTGGAATCGGTGACGAAGCTTGGATGGATAATTTGGACCGAGCAGCCAGGCGTATGATTCGAAACCATCGCAATCATCCCTCCGTATTGGGTTGGGGGGCCGGAATTAACCACAGGGGTACCATCAAGCGTCTTCACTATGCAGCCAAAGAAGAAGACCCTACCCGCATTACTATGAATAACGGTACGTTGTGGACAGGAGAACAACATTCTGGGATCACCGATCTGTACGCGGTAATGGACTATAGGGGCGCAAAACGACCAGCAGACGATTTACTATTTGCGATGGAGCATACAGGGTCTAGCGACAGTGTCACCTTGCAGGAAATTGTGTCTCGTTATAAAGGCGATCCAAATTTAATTGGCCTGGCTTCCTGGAGCGCACACGACAGTCATTCGTTTATCAAACGCGATGAGCAGTACCCAAACTTGTCTGTCTGGCAGGCGTCAAGTTGGGATGCTTTTAGGCTGCCTAAACCCAATTTCTTTTGGTATCAGTCTGAGTTAACGCAATTTCCCATGGTGCATATCCCTGATGAACGCGGTCAGTCTGAAGACAAAGTACAGCTATTTACCAATGCACAAGAGGTTGAAGTTTTCCACAATGACGAGTCTCTTGGCCGTTTTAAGGCACAGCGAGATGATGCAAACCAACATTTGTCATCGCCTTCTATCTTCGTGCCGTTTAAATGGTCAAGCGGTACATTGAGAGCACACGCCCTTGAAAATGGCGAGGTTGTTGCTCGTCACGAACGTCGTAAAGGACAGGCAGCAAGCCAACTCAAGGTGTTTTTTGATACTGATGGTTTCGATGGGCAGGCAAATGGATCGAGTATTATCATGGCATATGCACAAGTTACCGACGCTGATGGCTTTTCGGTTGACGGTAATACGCCCAGTGTGACTTTCACGCTAGAAGGAGATGGTGAGATCGTAGGTAATAAACACATTGGTGCCAACCCGGTAGCGTGGCGAAACGGTCATGCTCCGGTAATGGTAAGGGTTGGTACATCCAATTCAACCCTTACCCTTACTGCGCAAGCCGATGGTTTGAAATCCGATACTGCGACGCTTGTGTTAACTGCCCCCCCGGCTTCAGCGTCACAGCGCGTTAATCATGTCATATTCGACCCATTGGTATTGAGCGCAGACATGGGTAACGCAGAGCAACACCCTCAGGAGGGGTTCTATATCTGGTCACATAGTGAAGGTGATGATGAGCGCCGCATCACATCGTTCAATGATGAAAGTGTATCAGTGGCTATATCGTCGGACGAGGCGCTATCATGGGACAACACCTGGGGGGTTCCAGGCGACTTAAGCTTCCTTATAGAAGATGGTGTAAATTCAGCACCTCAAGCGTCGATATCACTCACATTCCGTGGGCTGGCACAAGGTGACTACACTCTTAAAACCTGGCATCACGTACTTAGCGACGATATTAACGTGATTAGTCCCATTGTCTTCTTGCTCAAAAGTGCTAGCCAAGCCCACAGTCCGAAAGATTATATGCCGACATATGGCAAACGCATTGCGATTACCGAAGCGGGTGGTGGGGAGCGTGGCGACGGTGGCTCGAATAAAGGCGCTGCAGGCTATGCACTTCATCAATTCACCATCGATGAGCATGGTGAGGCGACATTGATAATGCGCGCAGAAGACGTCAATAAGTCGGTACGCTTGAATGGTTTTGAATTAGTGCAACAGTTTAACGGGGCAATACAATGAAAAAGGCACTTTGTTGTTTTGGTGTAACAATCATGCTGATGACAGTCATATCAGTTAGCCATGCACAAAGCGGGCAGGTTCATCAGATTGAGAAGTGGGAAGTACTCGATATCGCGTTACAAACTGATGGCGTGCCCGAGCATCCTTTTACTGCTTCGGTCAATGCGCATTTTGAGCATGTATCTTCAGGAAAAAAACATATCGTACCAATTGTTTACGACGGAAATAGTCAGTGGTTGTTGCGTTTCTCGGCGTCAACGACAGGTGCGTGGCGTTATCGCATTACAGGCGATGTTGAGCAGCTTAACGCGCGCCGTGGTGAGATTAATGTTATTGCAAATCCAGACCCTACTAACCATGGAGCCATGGTATTGTCTGAACGCAACCAACAAGCCTTTGCATATGAAGACGGAAGCGACTATTTCTTACTAGGGTATGAGCTCGATTGGCTATTTGCATTAGATTATGACAATAACATAGCGACACCCAAAAGTGAGCATTTATTGTCTTTAGTGCAACAGCATGGTTTTAACCACGTGGTGATGAATGTGTATGCCTATGATGTTAACTGGCCCAAAGACCCAAAGTTAGCCTCTCATCCCGAGCATGAGTTTGGTGGTCGGGAAGACATTTTTCCTTTTCTGGGCACCAATAATGACCCCGATTTTAGTGCGCTTAATCCGGTGTTTTTTCAAAAGTTAGATAGAACGGTACACTTGCTTCACGATAAACGCATGGTGGCTCATCTCATGATTTACGTGTGGAATAAAATGGTCAATTGGCCTGATATGAATAGCCCCGCAGACAACATGTACTTTGATTACGTCGTGAAACGTTATCAGGCGTTTCCCAATATTGTTTGGGATATTTCCAAAGAAGCACTATTTTATGGCAGAGCGGACGAAGCGTATATAAAGGGGAGGATTGAACGTTTACGAAGTATTAACCACTACCAACGGCTAGTTACTGTCCACGATTACAAGTATTGTGCAAAGTATCCTGAGCAGGTCGACTTTATATCCACCCAGGATTGGGGCTTTGATATTTATAATCGCATGTTATCTGTGAGAAAACAGTTTGCTGATAAAGCAATTTATAACATCGAGCATGGAGGATATGAGCAATCACCTTACGAAGTATTTCCCGGTGATTATACCGACCCTGAGGTATCCCTTCGCCGGAATTGGTTGACGTTGTTCGCAGGCGTTTACAGTACCTATTATTGGCAAGGCAATGCCTGGAATGTCATTATTTCTCATCCTTTTGCCTCAACAAGTACTGATGAACATCCCAAGTTTATCTATTTTAAGCATTTATCAGATTTCTTTAATGAGTTTACATTCTCTCACTTCAAACCCGTGCCAGAAAAAAACGGCTCGGGATTTACTCTGGTAAACGACGAGGAAACGTACTTGATCTATGTATCGAAAGATAATTTTCAGATGTCCCGGGGAGATTGGTACTTAAAGCCGAAAAAAAGCGCCAATAAACGCATCGCGCATTGGTTTAATACCCTTACCGGCGAGTTCACTACACCGCAAATTATTACAAAAGATCAACGCTTTATATCGCCATGGCGTGGCGAGGCCGATGCTATCCTGATTAGTCAACAACTGGAGAATTAAATCTGGCAAGCACCTGCTTTGAGAGTGCCTATTTACGCCATTCTGGAAAAAAACGCCGCTTGAAGCGGCGTTTTTTTGATAGGTCAGTCTGAGCTACATCCTGCGTCGTCTTAACATCGCAGCCGCAGAGCATAACAAAAACATGGCAATACTGGTGGGTTCTGTTACCGATACCGGGCTAAGCTCCACCGACGATAAACTAAATGTAGCGTCGGTCAATACTGAAAAATCAGCGTTACCCAGTGTATAGAGATTGGCTTCATAAAAGCCGCTGAATGAAATTGTGTCTCCGGGATTTAGCGAGAATTGAATCTGGCCACTATCCGTTGAAGTTTGAAGCCCTGCGTTAAGTTCGGTGAAATACGAAGAAAACAGATGCTCGGTATTATTACTATCAAATAGCGCAAACGTTGCATCGGCAAAGGCATCATCATCTATACTTCTTGCGCTGGCAGATAAAGCATATGTGATATCGTACTCAAAGGTGATAGCAGCCGAGCTATTCGCTGTATTATTCTTAAAAAAGAAATCAAAATCATAGCGCACAAAGTCAAAATCGATGTCTGTATTTTCAGCGCTGAGCATACTGCTCATCGTTAAAGCCGAGCCGAGTGAACCCGATAACGGATTAACACCTATTACCGTGCCATTGTTGATATCTGTGCTCATACCTTCGACGATAAAATAGTCATCTTGACGTGTCGCAGTGACAAGCGACGTCGCCGTATCAAATGCGATGCGTCCTGATGCCTCGAACTCGTTGCTTGGTGTAACGAGGGCGGCCCACGCTGGCGTTAAAAAAGGTATTAACGCAATTGCAATAAATCCACGTGCGGACATTTTTTTCATGTTTAACCTGCTTTGTATATGAATTTATATTTTTATATAACAATGCCGTATGATGCGCAATATTTTTAACAATTAATTTACTTAACGAACCCTATTCCTCTTTAATTGGTTGGGATTTCATCGATTATGGTTCAGTTGGTGAATGTTTTACCAGAAAAACTTATGAGTGATTATAATTATAAATATCTGATATTTAATGTTTTAATTTATTTTTGTGTTTTACTGATTTGTCGTCGCGTCAAACGTATGGGAAAGAATCTATTTGTTAAAATTTTTTACATCTATATTTTTATATGCAATCATTGATATTCAAATGTAAATTATTGGGGTGTTTGATGAAAAGGTTTGCTGTAAAACAATCTTACTGTGGTGTAATAGTTGGTCTGGTGTTTGCCGGGTATTTTCAAGCGAGCGCAGCGCGCGAAATCGACACTGTGAGGGTGACAATTCATCCACTACAACAGTACTACATTGGTGATACATCGACATTGGATCGAACCAAATTCTTTAACCTTCATTCAAGCCCGGCTGATCCTGACGCGGCTGAGATGGATTTATTGTTTATTAAGCATGAACTTAATGCCGGTTATGGGCGAGTATTTTGGGGCCCCATGGCAGTGAGTGAAACGTCAAATTATCCCTCTACAGAGCAGGCCATTATCGACGGTGCAAAAGCCATAGAGAATGCGAAGAACGTGACTTATAAAGCCTTTAACAGTAATCGGGTCGTTGTTACAGAGCACCCTGCCAGCGTGATCAACGAAGGCAATGATCCAGTTGAGGGCGCGCGTTGGGCCGCCGATTACTTCGAATATTTCTTTGATGATGAAAGTCGCCCAGTGTTTTATGAACCCATGAATGAGCCATTCGTGCATGCTGGTGATTTTGTTGAAGGGCCGTGGGATCCTGTCGCCAACGCTGAAGTTCAGTACCGTATGGCAACCTGGTTCGGCGAAATTGGTAAAGCCTTTGACCAACGTGGGCTTGATACCCAAGTGATTGGTTTTTCCTCTGCATGGCCATCTTATGAACTGAATGATTTTTCACATTGGGCATCCCGGCAAAAAATGTTCATGGACGTGGCCGGTGAACACATGGATGCCTTTTCATTTCATTTATACGATGGCGTGAACGTGACGGGGCAGGACAACTTTCGGTCTGGCAGCAATGCCGAAGCCATTATCGACATGATCGAGGCCTACAGCTTTATAAAGTGGGGTAAGGTAAAAGATCACGCGGTAACGGAATATGGTGGAATAGTTGAAGGCTATCCACTCGAATATAGCCCTGAAAAAAGTTCGCAGGAACTACGATCCTATAATCATATTCTGTTTTCTTTATTAGAACGTGAAGATCGAATATTAACATCAGTACCGTTCATTACGGGCATTTCCAAGTGGTTTTACGATGCTAATAATTTTAACCCGTACTCTGCCGCGGTACTACGACCGGACCCGGATAAGATTGTTGGCTCTAAGGTCAAGGGCTATTTGCCAACAGAAAAGGCTAAGTTTTATCTGCTGTGGGCTGATGTTAAAGGTAACAGGGTGGTAGTTGAAGAAAAGGACCCGGACTTGGCTGTCCAAGCCTTTAGTTATGGTGACAAGCTGTATGTAGCCCTGAACAATTATGAAGATAGCAGCAAGCCAGTTTCGCTTAATTTCGTCTCTTTTGATCAAGGCATACAGCAGGTGCGAGCTAAACGCTTGTACGTACCTTACGACGGAGCAGCGAATTACACTGACGAGGTGCTAGCGCAAGTGCCATCTAGTATTATGATGGCGGCCCATGAAACCGTGGTGCTAGAATATACCCTGGCGTCAACGGTTTCACCTGAATCAATAGTGAGATCATCTTCGTATTATACAGATATTTATTTACAGCCTATCGTTCAGGATACGGTGATGTCATTTCCTTTTAATGATGTGGCATTACCTGACGATGAGGCACAGTTTGTAGATGTACTAAGTGAATCATTTATTTTTGACCAAGCAATTTACGATAGTATCAATGATAATGAAGTAGTGCGTTTGCAAGCACTATTGCGCAGTTATGAGCGTCAGTTGGCGAGCATTAAACGTCGTCAACCCGATAACTGGCAAGAAAGTCGCGCATTGACGCGTCTGCTTGATCGCGCGGCACGCTCTAAAAATACCGCAAAGGCTCTGCATTACCATTTTGCGCAAAATGGTTACAACACGTCGCCAGGCATGGCCATGATAAAGTTGGGTATTGGACGGAAACACGATAAGTCTAAGCAGCCGCAAATGCGGATAAACGGCCACAGCGTTTCAGTCCCTAATGACTGGCGCGGTGCCGACCAAGCCACACGGGATGACTTTTTTGGTGTGATAGAAATTCCGGTACCGGCTAAGTTCCTTAAAACCGACAACATAGTGGATTTTGTTTTTCCTGACACCCAGGGTCATATAAGTTCTGTCATTTTAACTGTCGATACCGAAGAATCGTATCAGGGTACACCAGTTTCAGGTATTGAGTTACCTTTAGATATTGCTATCAAAAAAGATCGTCCCTATCGCTTGCAAGCTAACATTTTACCGGCTGACGCTACTAATAAATATGTCGTTTGGACATCGAGTGACCCGGCTGTGGCGACGGTGGAGGATGGTGTAATCACACCTGTTTCACCAGGGTATGTGAACATAATCGGGCGTACATTCGATGGAGATTTTGAAGCGACCACGCAGGTGCATGTGAAAGATGAAGTCACTTTAAGAAATACGATTGTGATTACCAATGATGTATCTACTATGGAGTCAGCGAGCAGTATTACTTTAGATATCGATTATTCCACAGATATCGAACGCGATGTGGCTTTTGAACTCATTGGGCCCGACGGAAAATGGTTGGGTTTGAGCCGTTTGACTGTTCCTGCTGGCGAGGGGACAACTCAGATAACGCTGAGTTTCGATGATATTCTGCCAGCTGGTAAGGGCTATAAAATTATTGCCGCACTTCGCCAGGTTGGTGGTGATTGGCGTACCAGTGTTGATGGTCATACGATATCTGGTGTGGAAATTACCTCCGGAGAGACGCCTCCAAACCCAACAAACAATTTACTTGGTGACAATGGTGGCTTTGAAAGAGGTGATTTGGGGGATTGGAACTATGTCTTTGGCTCAAGTGGTCAGGCAGTGGTGACTGCTGATGCGGCAATGAATGGTGATTACGGCATACTGTTTGATACCACCGATGGTCGCGTAGGGATTACTCTTGACGAGTCTGTACTACCAGAAGGGCTCATGAAAGCAGGTAAGGCTTTCACGCTGAGCTTTTATTTAAAAAGGCTTAGCACTGGTCCGTGGTCTGGTGGCATGAGTCAGTTTATCAACACTAATGGCGGCTGGAAGACCTCTGGGCAAAAATGGTTTGGCGGTACGCAAACTGGCACATGGGAAAGAGTGGAAATTCAAATTGACGGTGTGAACTGGCCGGATACACAAACCTCATTTGAAGTGAATCTCATGACTCAAGGACACACTTGGTACGCCGATGATTTCGTGTTGGAAGAAGTGACGACGCCTTGAACCGGTGTGTAATACTTTGATGAACAAAAAAAGCAAAGACTTTGGATCTTTGCTTTTTTATTTACTTAGGGTAAATGTACGCTTTTCTATCGATGGGCAATTTAACGTGTCGGCTCATACTCAAACCATTCAAAAAATGCTTGGTTTTGACTCCCTTCACCATGACTGCTTGCGTACATACCGACGTAGTTTCCATTAAAACGTTGGTTTATTTCATCAGAAAGGATATCAAGTGGTTGAGGTGCGCCGATGGGCGTTAACGTATTTTCGTCAGGGCCTGCACTAAACTGGGCGTTATTATCGGTTATTGAAACGTGCAATATTACTTCAGGGTCACCATAAGGTGTTCGGGCTATCTCGGTTACTTCTACCTCTCCTTTCTCAGCGACTTTCGCGGTTTTAATCAGTGAGATCTGCTTGGCTTCTTTAACAAGTTGATAATGGTTCGTTGAACGCCGATATAACACAAGACCAGCAGTTTCATTGTCTTGTGTAGTGATAAAACGCAGGCGTGTCGACGCGGTAAAACTATGATGCTGAAAACGTCGACCTAAAAAAGCAGGGTTTGATAAGTCATCAATGGAGGCAGCAGCGAGGTTGAGTACTAGGGTTCCATTTTCAAGCTTAAACCAGCGATCATTGGGTGTTCGTAGCATATTCCAGCTCTTCGACAAGGTATTGTGGTTGAACTCGTCTCGTTTGACAGGTTGCCTTGACGGTGACCATGGTAGCCGGGGACGCTTCTGTTGTTGCTTCACGAGTCCTACGCCAGGATTATAAATAGGTGTGATACCACTTTCGTTTTTTTGCATTTTAACAGACGCTAAAAATGTCTCTCTTGAAAGTAAGGTTGTGCCATCAAGGGGACGCTTAGCCAGCAACACCGACCACCAATCTCCATCCGGTGTTTGTATTAAGTCAGCATGACCGGTTTGGGTAATTGGATATGTATTTTGTAAGTGGCGGTGGGTGAGTACCGGGTTTGCGTGGTTCGGTTCATAGGGCCCCCAGAGTGATTGACTATTGAACACCGTGACAGCATGGAATTCGTTGGTGCCGCCTTCGCCAATTAATAACAAGTACTCCCCATCCACTTTGAAAAGACGAGGTCCTTCCGCCCAGCGTGCATTTGCCGCGTGACCAAACGTCAACTGTCTTGGTTCTCCTTTTAATACTCCGGTTTCCAATGAAATTTCTTGCATCCAAACGCCGTTCTGTCCGGGCCAGCTAGGCGCATTGGCGTTGTTGAGTAAACCGGCACCGAGATAGTAACTTTTCCCATTTTCCCAGTATAGCGATGGATCTATGCCTACTGCGCCTTTAATCCATACGGGAGAACTCCAGGGGCCTGCAGGATCCTTGGCTGAAATGATGAGATTACCCTTGCAGCCAACGCAGGTTGTCACGATGTAAAAAGTACCCTTATGAAAGCGAATGGTTGGTGCGAAGATCCCTAACGAATCTCTTAGTCCTTCTTGTAGTGTAAAGGCAGGAACATTGTTTTCTGTTAAGCCGTGGCCTATAAGTTCCCAGTTTACCAGATCCTTACTTTTATGTATGGGAAGGGCCGGAAACCACTCAAATGTTGAGTTTGTCATGTAATAGGTATCACCCGCGCGGGTAATGCTGGGGTCGGGATAAAAGCCGGGGAGAATTGGGTTGTCGAACGTCTCGGGTGCAGATAAAGCAAACATACTCAATGCAGACAGAAGTAAAGAGGTTAGAAAAGCCTTACCGGTGTAGTGCATGATTAATAGTTCCAATGGTTTGAACAAGAGTGTACAAAAAAAGTGGGGTAGTGAGGGAAGGTAGAAATTCACTATTTCTACCCTGTATAAAAGTGCTTATCGCCACGCTCGGAAATAGTCGACGTGATAGTAGGAGCGTTCCTGACGGGGTTCATTATCGCCAGATTGCCAGTCGTACACTAAAATATCGAGTATCACAGGCATCGGAAAATCACCTGGATAATCAGCGGGAGCTACTGCGCTTTTCCAGATAGTTCGGACTTTCTTTCCATCGACATAAAAATAAATTCCTCCTGGCGTTCGCATGACACCGTAGGTATGCCAGTCAGTATTCACACCGTTATTTTCCAGCGTATGTGCATAGCTATAGTTGGGGATTTGATCGACATTGCCGGTTTGCTGGGTCCAGACAAAATGATGAATATTGCTTTTACTTTTTGTTTGGTCGTTCCAGCCAACATAGGGAAAGTGTTCATATACATCAATTTCATATTGGTCGCCGTTACTATTGTCTCTATTAAAAAACCAGAAACTGCTGGCAATGTTATTAGTTGCCGCTTTGGCGCGTACTTCAAAATAACCGTATTTTAGAGCTTGTTTGCTTGAAACAATACCTGTGGTGTGTTTATCACCAAAGAACGCACCAGGTCTGGCCTCTAAAACCAAATTGCCTTGGTGGGTATACGCCAAATTATTGGTGTAAGTAAAACTGTTGTTTCCCAGCCAACCCGTTGGGTGATAGCGATTCCACTTTGTCGTGTCCGGCGTTTGCCACTGTCCTGGTTGATTAAATTCATCACTAATACTGGCATCGAAGGTGAAGCCTTCATTATTGATAAGCCAATTGCCCTCACCATCTACGTCTGGTGTAAAAGCGAAGGAGGGGGTACTGGCCGATAACGCGGCAATAAAAGGCGCAATGTGTACAAGTTTTCTAAGCGTAATTTTCATTATAGACCTTATGTATTTGTCGTAATTAAGCGCTGATGCCAAGCAATCTATGCGTGACAACATTTTATGCGGGTGTAGTTGCATGCACTTTTGATATCAGCCCATTTTACTGCCGGTAGGGCTGAAATTAGAGTAAAGCATAGGTCTCTCGTTTTGTAAATTAAATGTAAATTTGATTATTTATATTTGAGTTAAAATATATTTAGCTCAAATAAAATTTAGGTTTGTTTGTTGTGTTTCATTTTAATTAGATTCCTTTTATGATTTGGTTGTTTTGCATATGAAATATTAGGCCTTTGGTGGTGATGCGGTTTGTCATATGCGTGATGAGCACTTTTCTTCAAGGTTGTAGTATGTAAAAAATGTGCTCGCATGACATTAAAAACAGATGCTGGCGATATCAGTTCGCATTTAACCGTTTATTTATTTGTTTTATCCCGTGGGCTATTGCACAAACCGAATGTGACTGTAAAAAATAAAACCATTGATACTGGTATTTCGTAGTAAAAAACCGGTATGGTAAAGCGTACTGGATACATCTCACGTACCAGCCAAACATCCCAATGCATGACACCACTTAATTGCAAAGTAACGGAGAAAAACATGAAACAAGCGTTCAAGACCGGCCTGTTGGCAGCCATAGTAATGGCAGGAATGACGAGTGGGGCTGCAGTGGCCCAGGAAGCTGCTATGAGTGAAAAACACGCACAGGCAGCCACTAACTTTCGTCAAGCGCTGTACAAGTTGGTATACAGCAACATGGGCCCTTTGGGCGGTATGGCAAAAGGTAAAATTCCGTTCGATCAGGAAGTTATCGCTACCAATGCTATGCGTCTTGAGCAACTCGCTGATATGATGAGCGATTACGTGAAAGTGGATACCCGTAAATTCGACGTTGACACAGAAGCGAAAGACGAAATTTGGGAAAACTGGTCTGATTTTGAAGGAAAAGTAGAAGCATTGAAAACTGCTGCTGCAAACCTGCAGGCTGTAGCTGCAACGGGCGATGAGAGCAAATATGCCAAAGCGATTGGCCAAGTGGGTGCGTCTTGTAAATCTTGTCACGACGACTACAAAGCCGATTAATCCTCTTTTTGGCTGGCTTAGTACTATAAATAGTTCCTTTTTTACGGCGCTTCTGCGCCGTTTAGTTCCTGCGGCTCCCTCTTTTTCAAATATATCCTTGTCCTCTGAAGTATTAGTGAGTGAGAGCAAAAAAAGTTTGTTCAGCCTTACCACTTCTATAAATAGCGAGCCGAGGGTTTTATAGCCTGTAAACACTTGCTGGCTGATGTTCGCTCAGAACGAGCGAAAATGTACCGGAACAGTCGACACGTTTTAGTTTGCACTCCGAATTTTTTACCAGATCTGCGACATAAGTCTTATCACCTCATTTGTAAATTTTGAGTTAATGTGAAGGCAAAAGAGGATTAACTCTCTCTTTACTGGCCAACTTTATTAAATCAAGAGGTAAGTCATGTCTTACGCTGAAGAATACAACTACTCCATATCGCAGCCAGAGGATTTTTGGAGGCAGAAAGCTGGGGACGTACCTTGGTTTAGTGCGCCTGAAACCATTTTGTCAAAGGATGAGAATGGAATTTATCGTTGGTTTTCAGATGGAGAAATGAATACGTCTTATATGGCTTTGGACTATCATTGCGAGAATGGGCGAGCAGATCAAACCGCGCTTATTTTCGACTCTCCGGTAACGGGAACGAAAGCGAAATATTCCTATTCAGAGCTTCGCAAATGCGTGGCCTGTTTTGCAAATGTCCTTAAACAACAAGGAGTAGAAAAGGGCGACAGGGTAGTAATTTACATGCCCATGATCCCTCAGGCTGTAATAGCTATGCTGGCAGTCGCGAGGCTAGGGGCAATTCACTCTGTAGTATTTGGCGGCTTTGCGCCCAATGAGTTGGCAGTGAGAATTGAGGATGCACAACCCAAAGTCCTGGTGACAGCTTCCTGTGGCATTGAAGTGACAAAAGTTATTGAGTACAAGCCCCTGGTAGATGCGGCTATTGCCTTGTCTTCTCACAAACCGGATACCACTATCGTATACCAGCGAGAACAGGCCGAAGCCTCATTGGGTGACGGGGACATTGACTGGGATATCGCAATGCAAGATGCCGGGGAGGAGGAGTGTACGCCTGTAAAGGGTACAGACCCGCTCTATATTCTATATACATCCGGAACGACGGGAAAACCCAAGGGGGTTGTGCGGGACAATGGTGGTCACGCGGTGGCATTAAAATATTCCATGTCAGCGATATATAACATGGCGCCCGGCGATGTATTTTGGGCGGCATCAGATGTGGGCTGGGTTGTTGGTCATTCCTATATTGTTTATGGACCTCTGCTGCACGGTTGTACCACCGTTGTGTATGAGGGAAAGCCTGTGAAAACTCCCGATGCTGGCGCTTTTTGGCGTATGGCTGAAGAGTACAAGATTAAAGCATTGTTTGCTGCCCCCACGGCCTTTAGAGCAATAAGAAAGGAAGATCCAGATGCATCCAAAATGCAGAACTTTGATCTGTCTTCTCTGGATACGATTTTTATGGCGGGAGAGCGTCTGGACCCACCAACCTATTTGTGGACAGTAGAAAAAACCGCCAAACCTGTTGTCGATCACTGGTGGCAAACGGAAACCGGGTGGTCAATTTGCGCCAATCCCACAGGCATTGAAAACATGCCAGTCAAACCGGGCTCATCTACGTTACCGGTTCCCGGCTTTGATGTACAAGTGCTCGATTTTCGCGGAGATCCACTCCCAGCCGGGGAGCAAGGTGCCATTGCCATTAAATTACCTATGCCACCGGGCTGTCTGCCCACCATATGGGGAGACACTGAACGATTTCGCCATAGCTATCTCGACGCTTACCCGGGCTATTACACTTCAGGCGACGGCGGATATAAAGATGATGAGGGTTATGTATTTATCATGGGGCGGACCGATGATGTCATCAATGTCGCCGGACACCGTTTATCAACCGGGGAAATGGAAGAAGTGGTTGCGGCGCACCCACTGGTCGCTGAATGCACCGTCATTGGAATACATGATGCTTTAAAAGGTCAGGCCCCGGTGGGACTCGTGCTTTTGAAAGACGGCGCAGACATTGACGAAGACGATTTACAAGCTGAACTGGTGGCGATGGTGAGGAAGGAAATTGGGCCAATTGCTTGTTTCCACCGGGCTGTCGTTGTTTCCAGGCTGCCAAAAACCCGATCAGGCAAGATTTTACGCAAGTTGCTGCGACAAATAGCGGAAAATCACGAAGTGGCCATACCTTCTACTATAGATGACCCTGGCAGCGTGTCAGAAATTACTTCAATCATGCACGAGCGTGGATTGGTACGAGAAAAACCCGAGTAGCCAGGCTTTCATATAAAAGAGGGAAGCATTCGTGCTTCCCACTATCTTTAATAATAAAACTCGTCTTCAACTTCCGGCGGAGCGACTTCGACAACATAATACACCACTGCTGCACTAAGTAACGCCGCTATGATAAAGGCCAGCCATTTTGACGTTTTAATCGCTGGCTCCTCTGTTTCTTTCTTTCCATGGACCATGGCTGGGGCCAAACGCTGCTTTTTATATACTGCGTAAAACACGATTGCGGCAACATGAAGTGCAATGACAGCAAGTAGCACGTTAAACCCAGTGTGGTGAATAAAACCCATTACCTTGAGTGTATTATCTTCAACGGCGGCGCGCCATGGGCCATCAAAGAAGATGTCGTCAGTCATGAAAAGGCCACTAACTGCCTGCGCCAACACCAGCAACAACATAACTATAACTACCCAACCACCTAGCGGATTATGTCCTGCATGGGCCTGAGAGTTTCGGTTGAAAAGAGAAGAAGCATAGCGAAGTACAGCTTTCGGACCAGATACAAATTGACTGAATTTGGCATAATCTGAACCGATAAACCCCCAAATGATACGAAAGACAATAAGCCCAAGCGTAAAGTAGCCAAAATAAAAGTGCCACTGCATAGCGTCGTCCAGCACTTCAGCGGTGAGGTACTGAGCAGTGATGGAAACAACCAAAAGCCAGTGAAACAAGCGTGTCGGGACATCCCAGATTAATTTTTGACTCATTTCTACTCCTCGCTTGTTTATAGACGAAATACACTGCTTTTGGCCATTAAGAGCCTAACAAGAGTGTGAATGTGATGAAATCATGCGATTAAACGACATTACAATCAAGTATCAGGCGGTAATACCTGCGGAATATGCGATATTTATTCGCGATGAATTGAAAAATGAAATGCATCAGGCAAAATGTGGTCAACTTAGTTAAGTGAAGATGAATAGATGAAAGTTGCAATTCTGGGTGCAAACGGTCGCATGGGGCGGGTGTTGATTGAAGCGGTGCGAGAGCAAGAAGGGGCAGACCTGGCTGTCGCCACTGTGCGGGATGATTCGCCATGGGTGGGCATTGATGTGGGAGAACTGGCGGGCATTGGTTCTCTTGAAATTCATTGCACGGCCGTAAGTGAACTCAACGCGGACGATGTTGACGTGGTGATTGATTTTACCCTTCCTGCTGCATTTGATGACAATTTGGCCTGGTGTGTCAAACACAATAAGCCCGTAGTTATTGGAACCACAGGGTTATCGCAAAAGCAACTCGCTTCTCTGGATGAAGCTGCCAAAAAGATTCCACTGGTGTTCGCTGCCAATTACAGCGTAGGTGTGAATGTTATGCTTGCGTTAGTTAAACAGGCTGCAGCGGCACTGGGCAATAGCGCGGATATTGAAATCCTCGAAGCCCATCATCGTTTTAAGCAGGATGCACCGTCAGGGACTGCCATGGCGATTGGTGAGGCCATCGCCGATACTTTAGGTAGAAACTTGCAAGAATGCGCGGTTTACGGAAGAGAAGGCAAAGAGCCTCCCCGTGAACACAAAACTATTGGTTTTGCGACCGTAAGAGCGGGTGATATTGTTGGGGAACACACGGCGTTGTTTGCAGACATTGGCGAGCGCCTGGAAATTACGCATAAAGCATCAAGCCGTCTCACTTTTGCCAAGGGCGCGGTTCACGCGGCTTTGTGGCTATCGGGCAAAGCGAATGGACGTTATGGTATGAACGATGTGATCGGGTTAACGTAAGGCTTAAATATTGTTAACACCAGATAATTGGTGATTTTTCAGGTTAGACCAGGAAAACTCATCAAATAAGGTGTTTTTGATATTTTTCTGAATTTGAATTAGACGTTAGGAGATAACTCCTATATAATACTTGGAATTTGCCAAAATTTAGCGTTTCGGGTCTCCCGAGTCGCGTTTTATTAGCTGCAAAGTATAGTTAACGGGAAGTAACATTTTATATTACTTCCCGTTTTTGTGGGGTTTATACGGTTTTCGTATAAACCGTCGGTTATCCTTAATCTGGAGGTTGACTTGGCTAATTCTGCCCTTTTGGTGTTAGAGGATGGTTCAGTTTTTAAAGGAACGGCGATAGGTGCTTCTGGTACTGCCGTTGGGGAAGTGGTTTTCAATACTTCCATGACAGGCTATCAGGAAATCATCACCGACCCATCTTACGCTGAACAAATCATTACACTTACTTACCCCCATATCGGTAATACCGGTACCAATTCTGAAGACGTCGAAGCAGACATAATCTGGTCCAAAGGTCTTATCATTCGTGACCTTCCCCTCGTAGCCAGTAATTTTCGAAACGAACAAACATTATCTGAATACCTTACTGCCAAAGGCGTAGTAGGAATTGCGGATATTGATACCCGTCGATTAACTCGTATCCTTCGTGACAAGGGTGCGCAGAACGGTTGTATCATCTGTGGTGACGATTTAGATGAAGCCAAAGCACTAGCTGATGCTAAGGGGTTTCCGGGCTTAAAAGGCATGGATCTGGCCAAAGTAGTGAGCACTAAGGAAGTGCAAGCCTGGAGCAAAGGCACATGGGCGCTTGGTGAAGGCTACGTAACGCCTGCAGAAGCGAAATACCATGTTGTTGCTTACGACTACGGTGTGAAAAACAACATTTTACGTATGTTAGCAGACCGCGGCTGTAAGGTTACACTGGTACCGGCACAAACACCTGCAACTGACGTATTGGCCCTCAGTCCGGATGGCGTGTTCTTATCTAACGGCCCTGGAGACCCAGAGCCCTGTGATTATGCTATTGAAGCGATTAAGACCATTGTTGACACAGGGTTGCCAGTATTCGGAATCTGTTTAGGCCACCAGTTGCTGGCTTTGGCCAGTGGTGCGAAAACCGTGAAGATGAAGTTCGGTCACCACGGCGCTAACCACCCGGTGAAAGACCTTAAAAAAGGTACAGTGATGATCACCAGCCAGAACCACGGTTTTGCAGTTGATGAATCTACGTTACCGGATAACTTAGAAGTTACTCATATTTCATTGTTCGATAAATCGCTGCAGGGTATTCACCGTACCGACAAACCTGCGTTTAGTTTCCAGGGTCACCCTGAAGCAAGCCCGGGTCCGCATGAAGCGGCTGATCTGTTTGATCACTTCATCGAATTAATTGAACAATCAAAACAGTAGGAACTCGCCGACAATGCCAAAACGTACTGACATAAAAAGTATCTTGATTTTAGGTGCTGGCCCTATTGTGATCGGCCAGGCCTGTGAATTTGACTATTCCGGCGCACAAGCCTGTAAGGCACTGCGCGAAGAGGGTTACCGGGTAATTCTGGTAAACTCGAACCCCGCTACTATTATGACCGACCCTGAAATGGCTGATGCAACTTACATTGAGCCAATTCATTGGGAAGTTGTTCGCAAAATCATCGAAAAAGAGCGCCCTGACGCAGTTTTGCCTACCATGGGCGGCCAGACTGCACTGAACTGTGCACTGGATCTTGAACGTGAAGGTGTACTCAAAGAGTTCAACGTTGAACTCATTGGTGCTACTGCCGATGCTATCGACAAAGCGGAAGATCGGGAACGCTTCGATAAAGCGATGAAGTCTATCGGCCTTGAATGTCCTCGTGCAGAAATTGCTCATTCTATGGAGCAGGCCCACGACGTGCTAAGCCGCATTGGATTTCCTTGTATCATCCGTCCTTCGTTCACCATGGGTGGAAGCGGTGGTGGTATTGCGTACAACATCGATGAATTTAACGAAATCTGTCACCGGGGACTCGATCTTTCTCCTACCAATGAGCTACTCATCGATGAGTCGTTAATTGGCTGGAAAGAATACGAAATGGAAGTGGTTCGGGATAAAAACGATAACTGTATTATCGTTTGTACTATCGAGAACTTCGATGCTATGGGTGTGCATACCGGCGACTCTATTACCGTTGCACCGGCTCAAACACTGACCGACAAAGAATTCCAAATCATGCGTAACGCGGCTATGGCCGTACTGCGTGAAATCGGTGTTGAAACAGGTGGTTCAAACGTACAGTTCGGTGTCGATCCTAAGACCGGCCGTTTGGTTATCATTGAGATGAACCCCCGTGTATCCCGTTCTTCAGCACTGGCATCAAAAGCAACTGGTTTTCCTATTGCGAAAGTGGCTGCCAAGCTGGCTGTGGGTTACACCCTCGACGAACTGGCTAACGATATCACCGGTGGTCTGACCCCGGCGTCGTTCGAGCCGTCTATCGACTACGTTGTGACTAAAATTCCTCGCTTTAACTTTGAAAAATTTGCTGGTGCCAACGACCGTCTGACTACACAGATGAAGTCTGTGGGTGAAGTGATGGCGATTGGCCGAAATCAGCAGGAGTCATTGCAAAAAGCATTACGTGGTCTTGAAGTGGGTGCGACTGGTCTGAATCCGATCCTGGACCCCCAGGACGACGAAGCCATGAGCAAGCTCAAGTATGAGCTTCAGAACCCAGGCGCAGAACGTATCTGGTATATCGGTGATGCTTTCCGTATGGGTATGAGCGTTGACGAAGTGTTCTCTTACACCAATGTTGACCGCTGGTATCTGGTGCAACTGGAAGAGCTGATTAAACTGGAAAACCAGGTGGCAGAACAGGGCGTTAGCGCACTGACTGAAGATTTCACCCGTGCACTGAAGCGTAAAGGTTTCTCTGATGCCCGTTTGGCAGAGCTGACTAATGTTGCAGAAAGCGATATCCGCGACATCCGTCGTGGCTTCGGTATCTCTCCGGTTTACAAGCGTGTTGATACCTGTGCAGCTGAGTTCTCAACCAGCACCGCGTACATGTACTCTACATACGATGAAGAGTGTGAAGCTGCACCAACAGACAAAGATAAAATCATGGTACTGGGCGGTGGCCCTAACCGTATCGGTCAGGGTATCGAATTCGATTACTGCTGTGTGCATGCGGCACTGTCTATGCGTGAAGACGGTTACGAAACCATCATGGTTAACTGTAACCCTGAGACAGTTTCTACCGACTACGACACCTCAGACCGATTGTACTTCGAACCGGTAACGTTAGAAGATGTGCTGGAAATCGTAGCCAAAGAACAACCTAAAGGCGTGATTGTTCAGTACGGTGGTCAAACACCATTGAAACTTGCCCGGGCTCTTGAAGCGAATGGTGTACCTATTATCGGTACGTCTCCGGAAGCCATTGACCGTGCAGAAGACCGTGAGCGCTTCCAGCACATGGTGAACAAGCTTGGTCTCAAGCAACCCGCCAACGCTACGGTGACTAACACTGAGCAGGCATTGGCACGAGCAGAAGAAATCGGCTTCCCGCTGGTTGTTCGTCCATCTTATGTTCTCGGTGGCCGAGCGATGGAAATCGTTTACGACCTCAAAGATCTGAAACGTTATCTGAACGAAGCGGTTAAAGTGTCTAACGACGCCCCTGTACTGTTGGACCGTTTCCTTGACGACGCGATTGAAGTCGACATCGACGCAATTTGTGACGGTACTGACGTGGTTATCGGTGGCATCATGGAGCACATCGAACAAGCCGGTGTTCACTCTGGTGACTCAGCTTGTTCACTACCTTCACACTCTCTGCCAAAAGATATTCAGGACACCATGCGTAAGCAGGTCCGTGATATGGCTTTAGAGTTGGGTGTAGTGGGTTTGATGAATACGCAGTTTGCCATTAAAGATGGTGAGGTGTATCTGATTGAAGTGAACCCCCGCGCTGCCCGTACCGTACCTTTCGTATCCAAAGCGACAGGAGTACCACTTGCCAAGGTTGCTGCCCGCTGTATGGCCGGCAAATCACTGCAGTCTCAGGGTGTGACGGAAGAAATCATTCCGCCGTTTTATTCTGTTAAAGAAGTGGTACTGCCATTTGCCAAGTTCCAGGGTGTTGATCCGTTGTTAGGGCCTGAAATGCGCTCTACCGGTGAGGTGATGGGTGTAGGTGATACGTTTGAGGAAGCGTATGCAAAAGCCAACCTGGGAGCCAGTGCGCCACTGCCTAGAGAAGGCAAAGCGTTGCTGTCTGTTCGTCACAATGACAAAGCCCGTGTTGTCGACCTTGCCAAGGCAATGATTGAGGCCGGCTTTAAGATTGAGGCGACCAGTGGTACTGCGAAGAGCCTGATTGACGCAGGTGTTGAGTGTTCTGTTGTCAACAAGGTGTCTGAAGGACGTCCCAACATCGTTGATTCAATTAAAAACGGTGAATACAGCTACATCATCAACACGACGGAAGGCCGCCAGGCAATCACTGACTCTGTATACATTCGTCGTGAAGCGTTATTAAATAAAATTACGTATACCACAACAATGAATGCAGCATTCGCGACCATTCGTGCAAAATCTGCGGATGACCGTAACAAGGTTGCTTCCGTGCAGGAATTGCATGCACGTATTCATGGGTAATGACAAAGGTCACAAATTGCGTTAATATACGCGATTAGCCTTTTCTAAAAAAGTGCGCCCTTTGGCGCACTTTTTTTAACTCAGCGACAACCAAAAACTAAGTGAGAAAAATCCATGAGTCAGTATCCAATGACCGCTCGTGGCGCAGAGTTATTGCGCAAAGAATTGAACGAATTAAAAACCGTTGTTCGCCCTCGGATCATTGCTTCTATTGCGGAAGCACGGGAACACGGAGATTTAAAAGAGAATGCCGAGTACCATGCTGCCCGTGAAGAGCAGAGCTTTTGCGAAGGCAGAATTCAGGATATCGAAGGTAAGCTGTCGAATGCGCAAATTATCGATGTTACCAAAATGGATAATAACGGTAAGGTGATTTTTGGTACTACAGTTACCATTATGAACCTTGAAACCGATGCAGAAACCACCTATCGCATAGTAGGTGACGATGAAGCCGATATCAAAAACAACCTGATTTCTGTGAATTCACCCATTGCCCGTGGTTTGATTGGTAAAGAATTAGACGATGTTGTAAATATTCAGACACCTGCCGGAACGGTTGAGTTTGAAATCATCGAAGTTGAGTACATCTAATCTGTTGTACCTTGGTTCCGAAGAGCGCCTGCTCTTCGGGTATGTTTAATCTCGCCCAGTGAAGGGCAAATATGTAATAGAGCGGTACCTTCCAGTGAAGCAACTCTTTATTTTTTTAGTCCTGATTTTAGTCAGCGGCTGCTCACGGATGGTCGCCGATAGAATTGAATCTCCAGCACAGCTTATTCATTATGAGCAAGCCACCCTTGATGAAATGTATAGTCAGTGGGGGGTAGTCAGTAAATCGTGGTGTAGTGGTAAACAGGAATTGTGCATCCCTTATCGCGAGGGTGCAGCAAAGACACAAAGCTTGCCAAGTAAATCCTTTTCCGTTTCTCGGGACTTCGGCAACCAATTTAGCTTTCTGAAAGAAGTTACCATCGACGATAGTGTGATAGGCGCTTTTTCAGGCACTGTCGTGTTACTTCATGGTTACGGCGCCAAAAAGGAAAGCTGGATGGCCACGGGGTTTTATTTCCAGGCGTTAGGTTTCAGAGTCATTGAGCCAGATATGATGGGGCAGGGCGAGTCATCTGCACCTTTGGGCTTTGGCGTAAAAGATGCTGAACTTCTGGCTGAATTTATTGATTCAAAAATTTCATTCGCCGATGAGCCTGTTTACCTGGTTGGCCACTCCATGGGCGCGTTAGCCGCAGTAAAAACCGCCAGAAAGCTGGATATGATCTCAGGTCTTATCTTATTAGCGCCAATGGACAGGTTTGATCGTGCCACAGTCGGTGTGGCACATACTTTTAAGCCACGATTAAGTAAGCTTGTGCCTGATGATTCTATTCGGGCTGGTGCGAGACTTGCGCTACGTCGTGCAGGTTTGTCTGTTGATGAAACAGATATGTTTAAAGATTTAGAAGCACTGTCAGTGCCTGTATTGTCCTACGGTTCAGATAAAGACCTGGTCAGTAATATCCGTTTGCAAGACAAGTGGTTGCTCCCTAACGTTACCAGAGTGGTAAACGACAAGGAGTCGCATATGTCAGTGATTGGCGTGAGCGATACTGAACATCAGGTGTTCATAAAATGGTTGGCAAACGCAGCGATGGCTGGGCAGGTCCAGTACACTGCTGCTCGCCATTAACTCATGCTAAACAAAACTAGCTGTCTTTATGATGATCTAGTGCGGGTTTGCCGATTTCAATTTTGCGCGCTTTTTTCGTTTCCGGAATAATGCGCTTTAAATCGATATGCAATAAACCAATATCCATATCGGCAGCAAGTACTTTTACGTTATCGCCCAATTGAAATTTCCGTTCAAAATTACGCTCAGATATGCCTTTGTGCAAAAACTTTCTTTCACTGTTGGTAGCGGCTTTTTTGCCGCTAATCTTCAGTGTGTTATCCATAATTTCAACCGCGATATCATCCTGACAAAATCCTGCCACAGCCATAGTGATGCGGTA
Source organism: Alteromonas sp. AWQ4_252 (assembly GCF_056158205.1). Taxonomy (NCBI): domain Bacteria; kingdom Pseudomonadati; phylum Pseudomonadota; class Gammaproteobacteria; order Alteromonadales; family Alteromonadaceae; genus Alteromonas; species Alteromonas sp. AWQ4_252. Next base: position 2,656,654 of record NZ_JBSWSV010000001.1, read on the forward strand.
CGTAAATTCATCAATGATTTCGATATTGTAAGGCGGATAGCTACTCTGTTTTTCTGCACGATTAGCGGCTTCTACCAGCGCGGCAAGGTGGTCAGAGCCGATAAACGAGCGATAGAGCGGTGTCAGATCAATGGTAGGCATGTCAATGGCTCTCTTGTTGCTGTATTGGCGTAGTGCGGTTACGGGATAAGAACAGTGCCAGTACAAACCCTAACGCACTGATCGCCCATACTAGCAAATCGCCAAAATAATTATAGGGTGTGATACCCCGTTGTGCTTGTACCGACGAGCTAATGCTGCCAGCTTCAAATTGGGGTAAGACTGCTTCTACGTCACCTTTTTCATTAATAAATGCCGTAATACCATTATTTGTGGCCCTTAATACCGGTCGGCCAAATTCAATCGCTCTCACCCGGGCAATTTCAAGGTGTTGTGCTGGCCCGTGTGAACGACCAAACCACGCATCATTGCTTACGGTTATAATCATATCTGTATTGTTGTGAACATTAGCAGCAACCTGCCTTGGGAAAGCAATTTCAAAGCAAATTGCTGGTGCTAGGCGGATCCCATTGGCGATGAGATTTGATTGTTCATAATCTCCCCTGGAGAAAGACGACATGGGTAAATCAAATAGGGGGGCAAGGGGTCGCAAGAAATCTTCAAAGGGAACAAACTCGCCTATCGGTAGTAAATGGTGCTTCGCGTAGCGATTGTTGTGGAAGTAGTGGTATTGAGCACTGTGGGCGTCGGGAGTCGTTTTGCCTAAAACTAAAAGGTTGTTCCAGGCTTCTTCAGATTCCCAGTTGTAATTAACAATTCCGGTAATAAAGCCAGTGTCGGTTTCAAACGCTTTATTATCCAGTTCAGCCAGGTAGGCAGTGGCCATCAGTTCAAGCTTGGGTACTGCAGCTTCCGGCCAGATAATTAAATCGTTTTGCCATAGCGGAGCAGTTAGCATGCGATATTTTTCCATGGTGGGCGCATCCTGCTCCGGCACCCATCGCAATGATTGTGCAATATTTCCCTGCACCATGGCGACGTTGTAGGACTTATCTTTAGTGACCCAATGTACTTGCTTGAGAAGGAAACCAGAAATAAAACAAATCGCGACCAGCACTAATGGATAAATGAGGTGTTTATAATGCTTTACAAGGGCTAACGAAGCGGCCAGAGAAATGATTAATGCGGTGACACCGGTCTCTCCAATAACCGGCATCCAACCAGCCAGCCAGCTATCAGTTTGGGAGTATCCCACAGACAACCATGGAAAACCTGATAGCATCCAGCTTCTACACCACTCTGTCACGACCCAGATAAAAGGCAGTGCAAGAGGCCAGTACTTAGCGTGAAAACACCGTTTAGCCAACCACATGGCAATGGCGGGATAAAGTGCTAAATAACCACATAACAACATCATTAGCAGCACTGAGAATACGATAGGCAAGCCGCCAAAATCGGCAATACTGACATGTACCCAACTGATCCCTGCGCCAAACCAGCCCAAACCAAATAGCCAGGCGGTGAGAAATGGGCGGGAAGACATGTTCAACTGCCTGATAGCTATTGCCATGGCAAAGAAAGTAACAGGCCAGATTGAGAAAGGGGCGTAGGCAAATGTAAGACTGGCGCCACTAAGTAGCGCCAGTAAATAAGTGAGCCAGGCTTTCAAAGCGTTACTCCATGGAAGGAACAGTGACCTTTAACTGAACAAGCCTGCGCTTGTCTGAGTTAGTTATCTTGAAATGAATATTATTGATTTCAATTTCGTCATTGGTTTCTGGCATATGTCCAAATGCTTTGAGCACAATGCCACCAATAGTGTCGGCTTCCTCTTCACTGAATGAAGTCTTGAAAAAGTCGTTGAAATCGTCCACGGCGGTCAGGGCTTTCACTGTAAACGTGGATTTGTTCAACGGCTTAATATCGTCGGTGCCGTCTTCGTCAATATCATACTCATCTTCAATTTCACCCACAATTAGCTCGAGAATATCCTCGATGGTGACAAGCCCTGATACACCACCGTATTCATCAACTACGATAGCCATGTGGTAGCGTTGCTGACGGAACTCTTTGAGTAACACATCCACACGTTTACTCTCGGGCACAATGACAGCCGGGCGAATAACATCTTTCAATTGAAAGGTTTTTTCTGTGGAAAAGGCGTAACCGAGGAGATCTTTTGCCAGTAATATGCCTTCGATATGATCTTTGTCTTCGCTGATCACCGGGAAACGAGAATGTGCGGTATCGAGAATTTTAGGCAAAAATTCTTCGACGTTTTGTTCAATATCAATGGTGGTCATTTGCGTCCTGGGGATCATAATATCCCGAACGCGCATTTCATTAACGCCAATAACACCTTCAATCATCTCTCTGGTTTGAGGGTCTATCAGCTCCCGTTGTTCGGCTTCAGTGATGACCTCTACCAGATCTTCTTTGCTTCTCGGTTCGCCGGAAAATGTCAGTCTTAATTTATCTAACCAACCTTTGCTCGTCGAACCGTTGGTAGAGTGAGGGTTATCTTCGCTCATAGTGGGTCTTATTTGTTCTCTGTCTGTTAAAAGTTAAAGCTCTTGATACGGGTCGTCAATGCCTAATTGTGCCAAAATGTGTATTTCTAGTGATTCCATCTCTTTTGCATCTTGATCTTCAATGTGATCATAGCCAAATAAGTGTAGCAAGCCGTGAATAATCATATGGGCAAAATGATGTTGCGCTAGCTTATTTTGTTCGTCTGCTTCTCGCAAAATCACCGGTACACACACAACCAAATCACCCAATAAGTTGATGGTTACACCTGGCGGGCATTCAAAGGGAAACGACAACACATTCGTCGGTTTGTTTTTTTGCCGGTATGTGGCGTTTAAATGTTGCGATTCGTCGTTGTCTACAAATCGCACCGTAAACTCTTTATCCTCTTCGCCCAGATGTTGCAATACTGTATTTGCCCAGTCTTCAACTTCTGGTGCAGAGGGGAGGGAGGTAGCCAGATTAGTGGATAAATCTTCTGCTACCTGAATGTCAACCAAGGCGGTCATGACGGGGAGTTGTCTCCCTTGTCTGAAGGCGACTCACCTGCTTTTTCACGCTCTGCTGCAGCGCGTTTGGCTATGCGCACTTTTTCTTGTTCGCTATCAAACTTTTCATATGCCTGAACAATCCGAGCGACAACCGGGTGACGTACCACATCTTCTGCTTTAAAAAAGTTAAACGAAATGTCCGACACATTTTCCAGTACTTCGATAGAGTTTCTCAAACCTGAGCGCACACCCCTGGGTAAATCAACCTGCGTAATATCACCGGTGATCACGGCTTTTGAATTAAAACCGATGCGGGTGAGAAACATCTTCATTTGTTCGGTGGTAGTGTTCTGACTTTCGTCCAAAATAATGAATGCGTCATTCAGCGTGCGACCACGCATATATGCCAGAGGTGCAACTTCGATAACGTTGCGCTCCATAAGTTTTTCCACTTTTTCGAAGCCAAGCATTTCAAACAGAGCGTCGTAAAGAGGGCGCAGATAAGGGTCGACTTTTTGCGATAAATCGCCAGGCAGAAAGCCGAGCTTCTCTCCCGCTTCTACAGCTGGGCGAGTAAGTAAGATACGACGTACTTCCTGGCGCTCAAGTGCATCAACGGCACATGCTACAGCAAGATAGGTTTTACCGGTTCCGGCGGGCCCAATCCCAAAGGTGATATCGTGATTGATAACATTCGCCACGTACTGTGCCTGATTTGGGTTTCGCGGTTTGATAACGCCCCGTTTGGTTCGAATGTTCACCTCTTTGCCGTAAGAGGGGGAATCAGATTTTTCCAGGCAGCGAGCTTCCTGAATAGCCAGGTGAACCTGGTCCGGTTCAAGTTGTTGCACCACTCCTTTGACCGGCTGAGTTTCGATATACAACAACTTGAGTAGCTCAATGGCGCCATTGGCCTGCAAGGCATCACCGAGCACCTTAAAGGCGTTGTTCCGGTAACTTATTTCAACCCCTAAGCGGCGCTCAATTTGCTTGATGTTGTCATCAAACGGCCCGCAAAGGCTGGATAAACGTTTATTGTCTGCAGGTTCTAAAATAACTTCGTTGCTTACCAGAGTACTCAAGTTGTAATATTCCTCGCTATGCTGATAGTGATGGGTCAAATTGGCCCACGCCTAGTACATCAGGCAAGGTTTCCTGATGCTTTGCTGTGATAGATTGGGGCGAAATTGCTACACGCAAGCCCATGTCTTTTTCTCTACGTACTACGTCACCACGAAGTGAGTTGGAGAATACATCTGTGATGGTCACATCGACAAATTCTCCAATCATATCCGGAGTCCCTTCAAAATTCACAACCCGGTTGTTTTCAGTACGGCCGGATAGCTCCATAGGATTTTTCTTCGACGGCCCTTCCACCAAAATACGCTGCTCTGTACCCAGCATGTTGCGTGCAATGCGCAGGGCTTGCTGATTGATACGTTGTTGCAATAAGTAAAGTCGCTGCTTTTTAGCGTCTTCACTGACATCGTCCACAGCATCTGCGGCCGGCGTGCCAGGGCGTGCACTGTAGATAAAGCTGAAGCTTAAATCGTAGTCTACTGCCTGAATCAGATCCATTGTCGCTTCAAAATCAGCATCGGTTTCCCCGGGATAACCGATAATAAAATCCGAAGACATACAAATATCAGGTCTTACCTTTCTCAATTTGCGAATTTTTGATTTGTATTCCAACGCTGTATGGCCGCGTTTCATCATGTTCAAAATACGATCGGAACCACTTTGCACGGGTAAATGTAGGTGATTCACCAGCTCTGGTACGTTTTCGTATGCCGCGATTATGTCATCGGTGAACTCAACCGGGTGAGATGTGGTATATCGAATGCGGTCGATACCGTCTATGGCAGCAACGAGTTCAAGTAACTCAGCAAACCGGCAAATCGTGCCGTCGTGATGTTCACCGCGATAGGCATTGACGTTCTGACCCAGTAAATTTACTTCCCTTACACCTTGCTCCGCCAGTTGGGCAATCTCTAAGATGACGTCGTCTAATGGACGGCTTACTTCTTCACCGCGTGTATAGGGTACAACGCAGAACGTGCAGTATTTAGAACAGCCTTCCATAATGGAAACAAACGCAGTGGGACCTTCAGCCCGCGGCTCAGGTAGACGGTCAAACTTCTCAATTTCCGGGAAACTTACATCTACAACCGACTTGGCACCACCTTGCAACTGATTGATCATCTCCGGCAAGCGGTGCAGCGTTTGCGGACCAAAAATCAAGTCGACAAACGGAGCGCGCTGACGAATATGATCGCCTTCCTGAGAAGCTACGCAGCCACCTACGCCAATAATAAGTTCTGGTTTATTTTGTTTAAGGTTTTTCCAACGGCCCAGTTGATGAAACACTTTTTCCTGTGCTTTTTCGCGGATCGAGCACGTATTCAATAATATCACGTCCGCGTCTTCTGCTTCCTGCGCAAGCGAATAACCGTGGGTCGAATCGAGAAGGTCTGCCATTTTTTCCGAGTCGTACTCGTTCATTTGGCAACCCCAGGTTTTAATAAACAGCTTTTTGGTCATTTTCACGTCACGTTTCAGGTAACCGGCATCATTAAGTTGTGTTTCCTACCTTTTAGGAAGAGGCTTGCTGACTCCGATTGCGAATCAGTTGCACCTTTAAACCGCCGGGAATGTTCAAAATAGCCGCGTATTTTACCTGCTGTAACGCAATTTTCCCAGTGATTAGTAAAAACACTTTGGCTGATTGTCGGTGCTTTTCATTTCAGTCAGATCTATGAGGAGCGATTAACACTGGCTTCATGGTAGTTATCAGTAGTTTGCGTCATAATGACGGTTCTTTACAGGAGGGGTTATGTACGATTTTTGTATTAATGGTGGTGGTATGGTTGGCGCGTCACTGGCACTGGGCTTAGTGCAACAGGGTTATCGCGTGGCGATAATCGAAAGTGTGTTACCCGCGCCATTCTCTCCAGACCAGCCTCCTGATTTACGGGTTTCAGCCATAAGCCTCACATCACAACAGTTGTTGGAAACTTTGGGCGCATGGATGCATATAAATAAAACCCGACTTCGGGAATACAGTGAACTCGCTGTCTGGGAAACCCCTGGCATGGCAACGGAATTTCGCGCAAGAGATATTAGCGAGCCGTTACTGGGTTATTTTGTGGAAAACCGGTTACTGCAGCTTGGGTGTCATGATGCCTTGGCTGAGACGCATATTGACTGGATAACTGATGCCACATTGTCGTCATATCTATGGGATGAGAGCAGTGTTTCAATTACTTTAAGCAACGGTGAAAAACTAACATGTCGTTATCTCATCGGTGCTGATGGTGCCAGAAGTCAGGTTAGAACTTTGGCTGACATCGGCACAAACGGCTGGCAATATGCACAACAAGCATTAGGTATCACGATTAAATGCGCTGCGCCTTGTGCCCCAAGAACCTGGCAAGAGTTTGCACCATCTGGCCCTCGCGCATTATTGCCGATGTATGAAAACTATGCATCGCTGATTTGGTACGACAGTGCCGAGAAAATTAGCGCATTGAAACAGTCAAAACCTGCTGCTCTTAAACAGATCATTGAAGACGAATTTCCATCCCTGTCGTTCGATTTTGAGGTCATAGACAAAGCAGCATTTATACTGACTCGGGCACATGCCAGTTGCTACGTTCAGCCCGGTATTATTCTTGTCGGCGATGCAGCACATACGATTAATCCATTAGCAGGGCAGGGAGTAAACCTAGGGTTTAAAGACGTATCTACATTGTTGGCTGTGACTGCGTCTTGTCGACCTGAGAGTGCTGATTTCTACGAGTGCCTTCGTGAATCTTATGAGAGCCCCAGAAAAAGAGATAACGGCATAATGATGTCTGCTATGGATGGGTTCTACCTCTTGTTTAGTAATAGAATAGCCCCACTTAAATGGTTGAGAAACGCGATGTTAAAGGGCGCTGATATGGCAGGCCCGGTTAAGCATCAGGTGTTGAAATATGCCATGGGGATGAATGAATGGAAGTACTGATTTTACTGGGCGTACTGTTTTTGGCGCTAATTATAATAGTGCCGTTAATTGAGCGGTCCAAAATGCGTATCAGTCCACAAACCGCGGGAAAAATAAGCCGCTGGATTTGGCCGCTAATTATGATTTCGCTTGTTATTCAGCTAATCAGAATGATGATGCAGGGTTAATCAGCCCTGCAAAGATCGGCCATGGTTTTATCTACCAGCATGGTAATAAGATTAGTGTCGTTATTGAGTAATGCAAAGGTTCGTAGTCCAACGAATTGACACTGTAACCAGACAGATTGTTGTTTGGTATCACAATCTTCACTTAGCGCCTCTGTAGCCTGCGCTTTTTTTAGCACCTGTTCAAAAGCATTTCTAAGTGCATTCATTCCTTTCGTTATTGCCTGTTGAACGTCATCGTTGACATTGTCAATGTCAGCAATGGTTTTCACCAGCAGACACTGCCTTTGATATTGCATTTGTTCAGGCTTCGTCAGTGTTTCTATGAAGTAGCCGCGAAGTTCAGTGAGCGGAGCTTCAAGATTTGCAATATCAATAAGTTGCGCTTCACTCATTGCTACATAATGTTCGATAACACGTTTAAATAGTCCTTCCTTACTATTAAAACGGTGGTAAATGCTTCCCGGCCGCATATCAAGGGCCTGCTGGAGTTCCCGCATACCCACTGAAGAATAACCTTTTTGCCAAAACAGGCTTGTTGCCCTATCCACAACAATCTCGTCTGTATATTTCATTTTGATATACCTTATTTCATATTTCTTGAACGAATGTTCAATTTTGGGTTGAACACACGTTCAAGTGGCCTTATTGTATTAATTATGGTCAGAAACGACAAGTGCCAATGTCCTTTGCAAACTCTACTTCCAATAGGAGAAGTCATGACAACATTTACTTTACATACCAAAGATACCGCCCCAGAAGATGCTAAACCGCTTTTGGACAATTCAGAAAAAGCGTTTGGTATGATCCCAAACCTGCACGCCGTTATGGCGGAATCTCCACAATTGCTGGAAGGTTATCAGGTGCTTCATGAACTGGCACAGAAGACGGCATTTGATGCCAACGAATTAACCGTAGTATGGCAAACCGTTAATGTTGAACACGAGTGTCATTACTGTGTTCCGGCTCACACAGCCATTGCCAAAAGCATGAAAGCAGACGATAAACTAATCGAGGAATTGAGAAACGGTGAGACGCTGTCTGATCCTAAACTCAATGCATTGAAAAATGCCGTGTTGTCGCTAACCCGCAACAGAGGTCATTTCGACGATGATGCTCAAAAGGCGTTTTCTGATGCTGGTTATACATCCCGTCATGTGTTGGATATCATTTTGATCCTGGCACAAAAAGTCATGAGTAATTACACCAATCACCTGGCCGAAACACCAGTAGATGCGCCATTTGCTAAATTTGAATGGTCGCCAAGCAAGTAAGCTGCAATATTGAGTTGGAGTGACCGGGCAGGTCACTCCGCTACAGTTACCAAATTCCTTTTTCTGTTTCTCCCTGGATCTCGCAGTCTCCGGACTTATATTCCATATCTTTGCCAGTTTTTAATTTCATAAAATAATCTTTGCTAATAGACACAATGGTTGGGGTCATCCACACAATCGCAATTATGTTAATTACCGACATTAACCCAAGAGTCATATCTGCCATGGCCCAAACGGTAGGTAACGCAGCCACAGAACCCCATAAAATCATGCCCAGATAACCTATGGTATAGATAAGTCGACCGACTTTATTATCGAGTTTGAACATGTGTAAGTTACTTTCACCATAGGCGTAGTTGGCCACGACTGACGTAAATGAAAAAAGACATATAGCGACGGAAACGAAGTTTGTTCCTCCGCTGCCTATGTGTTTATTCATGGCCGCCTGTGTCATTCCGATCCCTTCCATTTGACCTGTGGCTTCACCGCCAGCCAACAAGATAATAAAGGCGGTAGCAGTACACAGGATCATGGTATCAACGAACACTCCCAGCATCTGAATGTAACCTTGTGAAACCGGATGATTAGGCTGGGGCGCGGCGCTGGCAGCTGCGTGCGGCACACTACCTGAGCCGGCTTCATTTGAATACAAACCTCGTTGAATACCATTTTTAATGGCAGCGCCTAACATACCTGCGCCAGCTTCTTCCAGGCCGAAAGCAGACTTAATGATGCTCAGTAAAACAGCTGGTAACTCTGTAATATTGATGGCCATGATGAGCAAGGCAGCAATAACATAACCAATGGCCATAAAAGGCACTATCCACTCTGCGAACCGTGCAATGCCCCGCAGCCCACCAACCACAATCAGCGCCGCCAGAGAAATAATAGCGATACCAATATAGAGGGGAGGGAAGTCATAGGCATTATTCAGCGCGTCGGTAATGGTATTCGCTTGTACAGCGCTGAACACAAAACCATAGCCAAAAAAGAGACACAGGGAAAAGGCAATGGCAAGCCAGGTTTTATTTAACCCCTGTTTGATATAGTAAGCCGGACCACCGCGATATTCACCGTGGTCGTCTTTCACTTTGTATAATTGCCCAAGCACACTTTCAGCGAAGCCGGTTGCCATGCCCAGAATCGCGATAACCCACATCCAGAAAATAGCACCTGCTCCGCCCAATGAAATAGCAACGGCAACGCCTGCCAGATTTCCCGTGCCTACCCGCGCTGATAAACTGGTGCACAGGGCTTGAAAGGAGCTAATACCTTCTTTGGTCGAGGATGTGCTTCCCTTCATCAACGTAAACATATGGCCAAAATGTCTAAGTTGAACAGCACCCAGTTTCCAGGTGAACCAAAATCCACACCCCAGTAACATGACGATAAGGACCTGACCGTCTCCCCACAGCACATTATTTACGGCCGATACGATATCGTTAATCACAATATTTCCTTCTAACTTTTTGAATTATTATAAAAGCGATAAAATGTATAGTATCAGATAAGTGCCCGGGTAAAAGACTCTTGACGGCGCAAGCTGAATATTTATTAAGATAAACTGAATGGATTTGTGTTGTGAATAAATAAAAAAAGCCAGTCTGAGACTGGCTTTTCAAATATGGCTGGGGTAGCTGGACTCGAACCAACGGATGGCGGGATCAAAACCCGCTGCCTTACCAACTTGGCTATACCCCAAGTGATAACCGCGAAATCGCAATTATTTTGAGAAAATGGCTGGGGTAGCTGGACTCGAACCAACGGATGGCGGGATCAAAACCCGCTGCCTTACCAACTTGGCTATACCCCAATAATGGTGCGGAAGGAGAGACTTGAACTCTCACGCCGTGAAGCACTGGAACCTAAATCCAGCGTGTCTACCAATTCCACCACTCCCGCGCAGCTAGACATACCTGATAAAGAAGAGATGGTGGCTACGGCGAGATTCGAACTTGCGACCCCATCATTATGAGTGATGTGCTCTAACCAACTGAGCTACGTAGCCTCTTTTTCTTTTCCCTCTCAGGAAGTGGCGCGTATTATGCGTATATGACTCCCTACCGTCAACCCCTTTTTTACTAACTTTTTTTAAGTGCTTACAATGTGTACTGAATTGCTTGTTATGACAGCAGAATGACGAAAAAGAGAACAATATGTTACCTTGAGATTCAATATTTATGAGTAGTTTACACTCGATAATTAGTTGAACTTAATGTCAGGATTCGGCTTAAATTGATTTCTTTAAGCGAAAATGTCATTTGGGTTTCGTTAATGTGCATACACAGATGCGCATTTTCAGTAGAGGGATAGATAAAAAATGCTTAGCAAAATAGCATCTCCATTTGTTAAGGCTGTGGATCGTTACTTGCCTGATCCTTACATATTCGTATTGCTACTCACTGTTGTTGTCTTTGCTGCAGCTGTCGCCATAGAAGGGCAATCACCTACGCAGGTTTTAGAACAATGGGGGAGCGGTTTGTGGGGCTTATTGACCTTCTCTATGCAAATGCTGTTAGTGCTGGTTTCAGGGTATATGCTTGCCAGTACGCCTGTGATCAAAAGCGCGTTGGAAAAGTTGGCTGGCTGGGCTGGCAGCGCACCTAAAGCCATCGTTTTGGTATCAGTCGTATCATTGGTTGCCAGTTGGTTAAACTGGGGGTTTGGCTTGGTCGTCGGTGCACTTTTTGCCAAAGCATTAGCGAGAAACGTTGAGGTGGATTATCGTCTGTTAGTCGCCAGTGCCTATTCTGGGTTTGTGGTATGGCATGGTGGATTAGCCGGGTCAGTGCCGCTCACCATTGCGACCCCTGGTCACTTTACGGCGGAGCAAATCGGTGTAATTGCTACCTCTGAAACCATTTTTGCTAACTTTAATCTTGCTCTGGTGGCAATTTTATTTATTAGTGTTCCCCTTGCCAATCGATTAATGCTTCCCACGCGGGAAGAGAGTGTAATTGTGCCTGCCTCCAAATTGGAAGACGCCTCATTACCCGACGTCGAAGAATATCGGCCAGCAGATAAGCTGGAAAACAGTGTGGTTCTTGCACAGCTTATTGGTTTGTCTGGTTTGGGCTACCTGGCTATGTACTTTTTCAATGGTGGCACGCTTAATCTCAATATCGTCAACGGACTGTTTTTGTTTTTAGCTGTTGTGCTACACGGTACACCTCGTGCGTTGCTACACAGCCTACAGCAGGCAGTAAAAGGTGGCGCAGGGATAATCATCCAATTTCCATTCTATGCGGGTATTATGGCTGTTATGGTGGAGTCCGGTTTAGCCCAAAGCCTGTCCCAGTGGCTGGTGAGTTTTGCAAGTGCTGACTCATTACCGGTGTGGAGTTTCATCAGTGCGGGTATTGTGAATATTTTTGTACCTTCCGGAGGCGGGCAGTGGGCTGTACAGGCGCCGGTTGTATTGCCTGCGGCCCTGGAATTAGGGGCTGATGTAAATAGAGTGGCAATGGGCGTCGCCTGGGGAGATGCGTGGACAAACCTCATTCAGCCATTTTGGGCCCTGCCGGTACTTGCTATCGCTGGCTTGAAGGCTAAGGACATCATGGGCTTTTGCGTGGTTCAATTAATCATAACCGGCCTGATCATAGGCCTGGTATTGTACTCGGTTTGAACCTGGTAATGGTTGGTCTTGCTGTGGCCTTGGCGCAACACCAATGAGCACACTAGGCCAGCCAGTCTGCTAAATAAATTACTATCACTACCAGTATGCCAGACCATAACGCAAGCAGGGCGGCTGCGCGATAGCTGATCCCTCTGACTGAAGGTAATTTATGGGCCGAATCGTTTGGCATCAGGCGCGATAGCAGCACAGCGATAGTTATTGTCGTAACAAAACCAATTACATTCCACCAAAACCAGAACAGTTCATTGTCACTCAGCCATAGGAATACATTCACTGTAACACCGGCAAGTAAACCCGCGTTTGCTGCTACAGGCGATACTTTTCGGCTGTGAATACCGGCTAGAAATGTCGCCAATACCGGGCCGTAAAAAACGGAGCCTATTTTATTGATGGCCTCTATTACAGTAGGCGCGATATTGCCAGCATAAAGGGAGAGCGTAATTGTAATAAGCCCCCAAATAATGCCGGCAATTCGGGCGCGAATTAAATAAGTTTTGTTGTCCGGCTTCTTGTTAGTAATTCGGCAGATGTCTTCGGTAGTTACAGCGGAAAGACTGTTTATTGCTGAACTAAGTGATGACATGGCAGCAGCTAAAATGGCAACCACCAGAATACCTACGATACCGGGAGGCAGGTAATTGATAATAAAAACGGGCATCATCCAGTCTGGTTCACCTGCAGGTATTTGCTGTCGCAAGTCAGGTGTTGAAAAGACCAGAGCACCAATAACCAAACCCGCAGCACAGTAAAGTATAGTGACGGGGAAACGCACAAATGCCACGGTCAGCATCATCTTTTTTAAGTCGCTAACGCTATGACTGGAGAGCGCTCGCTGCGCTTCTGATTGGTCGCACCCGTAATAAGAAGCATATAAAATTAATCCGCCAAACAGCATAGGAAGTAAGCCAAAATCACTTCCGTGCAAGCCCATTGTTTCAGTGTTCGCCGCTTGTAAGCGGCTTTCAGGAACGATTTCTAATACTTTATCCCAACCCCCGACTGCATCCAGTCCGGCCCAGAGACACAGTGCGGCACCAACGATAATCAGGATCATTTGTATTGCATCACCATAGACTACCGCTTTCATGCCACCCATGGCGGAATAAATAAGTGTGATGACCCCAATAACTAAAATGGCATGAAACTGATTCAGACCCATGGTGCCCTGTAAAATCAAACTGATAGCGTAAATCATGATGGCAGTTGCAAACGACCTGCTTATCTGAAAAACGGCACTAATCAATAAACGTGTGGAGCGGGAGAAACGTTGTTCAAGATAATCGTATACACTTACTATGCTGGCATTGTGCAACGTGGGGAGCAGGCGCCAGAGCATAATAATAACCGCCAGAGGCAAGGCTAACTCATAACTGAGCCATATAAGTCCTCCGCCTTCCCGTAACCCCACAAATGCTGGCGCGGATATGAAACTTATTGCGGAAAGCTGTGTGGCCATTACTGATAACGACAAAGTTGGCCATGCCAGAGAGCGACCGCCAAGAAAATACTCCTGGCTGGAGTGCTGATGACGAAACCTCAGACCCAAAGCTAACAAACCCAATAAATAAATAGCTACAATGGAATAGTCCAGCCACGTCATTCCTTTCTCCCGAATTTACTTCCGCTGTGAGCGTTAAATAGATAGAGCTTGATATGAATAAAATAGAATATTGGTTCTGTTTTAACCATATCACATTAAATGTCAGAAATAAGCGGTGATGAGTGAGCTAGTTTGGCGGAGGCTTGGTTTACGTCCAAAGTCTGTATTGAGATACGTTCAACCTACTGAAGCTGGTGATTAGCGCTGAAAACAAAAACACCGCCGAATGGCGGTGTTTAAAAAACATTGAGGTTTACTTATACATTAAAGCGGAAGTGGATCACGTCACCGTCTTTAACGATGTAGTCTTTACCTTCCAGACGCCACTTACCGGCATCTTTTGCGCCTTGTTCACCACCAAATTCAACGAAATGGTCATAACCCACTATTTCAGCACGAATAAAGCCTTTTTCAAAGTCAGTGTGGATCTTACCTGCTGCCTGCGGTGCGGTTGAGCCTTCCGGGAATGTCCAGGCCCGAACTTCCTTAACACCAGCGGTAAAGTAGGTTTGCAAGGTCAGCAAGTTGTAACCTGCGCGAATTACACGGTTAAGACCGGGCTCTTCAAGGCCCATGTCTTCCATGAACTCTGCCCGCTCATCATCTTCCAATTCCGCTATTTCAGCTTCAATTTCTGCGCATACGGCAACAACAACGGCATTTTCACCTGCAGCAATAGCTTTAACCTGATCCAAATACGGGTTGTTTTCAAATCCGTCATCGTTCACGTTAGCAATATACATGGTGGGTTTTAACGTCAACATGTTCATATAACTGATAGCCGCCATTTCTTCTTTGGTCAGTTCCAAAGAGCGCAGCAAGTTACCTTCATCTAAGTGGGGCTTGATTTTTTCAAGTACTTTTAATTCGTACTTGGCATCTGCGTCACCACCTTTGGCGCGTTTAGCTACGCGGTGAATGGCTTTTTCCGTGGTCTCTAAATCAGACAGTGCCAACTCAGTGTTGATCACGTCGATATCGTCTTTCGGACTTACTTTACCGGCAACATGCACAATATTGTCATTTTCAAAACAACGGACAACATGCCCTATAGCATCGGTTTCCCGTATATTTGCGAGGAATTTGTTGCCAAGACCTTCGCCTTTTGAAGCACCCTCAACCAAACCTGCAATATCCACGAATTCCATTGTTGTAGGAATAACCCGCTGAGGATTGACGATTTCAGCCAGCTTGTCGAGACGCAAATCTGGTACTGGTACTACGCCTGTGTTTGGCTCAATAGTACAAAACGGGAAGTTAGCCGCTTCAATTCCGGCTTTGGTGAGTGCGTTGAACAGGGTAGATTTACCCACATTTGGCAAACCAACGATGCCACATTTAAAACCCATGTGCTGAACCCTTGTAAAGTTAATTAGCCCTGAACGTCAGCTTTAAAGCTATGCAGTCTGTTCTGGGCTTGCTTTAAATCGTTTTTAATTAAAATTTCGGTACACCGAACGGCTTCATCTATTGCATCTTCAATAGCGTGCTTCTCATTTTCCGGTGGTTTGCCTAACACATGGCCGGTAACCCTGCTTTTGTGGCCGGGATGACCGATGCCAATGCGCAATCGCAAGAAATCTTTGTTATTTCCCATCTTAGCGACAATGTCGCGGATGCCATTCTGACTGGAACTTCCACCCACTTTATACTTAGCTATGCCTGGGGGGAGGTCAAGCTCGTCAAAAGCAACCAAGATATTCTCTACTGGAATGCGATAGAAATTGGCTAACGCAGCAACCGCTTGCCCACTTTTATTCATAAAGGTGGTGGGGTACAGCAAACGAATATCTTGAGTGCCTATAGTGATACGGCCGGTGAGACCAAAGAACCTACTTTCGGGTTTGAGAGAAGTGTTGTATCGCGCCGCCAGCTCATTTAAGAACCAAGCGCCAGCGTTGTGACGAGTGCTTTCGTATTCTGGGCCCGGATTTCCCAGGCCCACAATCAGACGAATATCTGATGACAAGCTGATTATTCCTCAGCTGCGTCTTCTTCGCCTTCTTCAGCTTCAGGTGCTTTAGGCGCAGGCTTAACAGTTACTACCGCTAAGTTGTGTGCTTCATCACCTTTCGCCAATTCAACAGATGAAACACCTGCTGGTAGCGTAAGATCTGACAAGTGAACAGTTGAATCCATTTCAACAGCTGCCATGTCAACTTCGATGAACTCAGGCAGGTCTTTAGGCAGACAAGTGATTTCAATCTCGTTTACGTGGTGTTCTGCGATACCGCCAGCTTTGATTGCTTCAGATTTCTCTTCGTTAATGAAGTGCAGAGGTACACTTGTGTGCAGTTCTTCACCAGCGATAACGCGTTGGAAATCGATGTGAGTGATCTTAGGCTTGTAAGGGTGGCGTTGCATGTCTTTTACAAGCGCTTCTACTGGCTGACCGTCAATGTTCAGAGTCAGAACGTGAGAGTAGAACGCTTCGAAATCAGCAGCGTTGTTCACTTTGTTGTGATCAAGGGTCAATGCTACTGGTGCTTCTTCACCACCGTACAGGATGGCAGGCACTTTATCTTGATGACGAAGGCGGCGGCTCGCACCTTTCCCCAGGTCAGTACGGATAACCGCATCCAGGTTAAAAATTGCTTCAGACATTAATATGTCTCCAATTGATTATAAGTTTATTTTTGTGAATTTTTGCGACCAAAATTCACGCGACACGGCGAATACCAATACGCTATTAGCCGGCCCCGAAATAAAAGGGCGGCGAATTCTACCACTGAGCGTGGCGATATACAATTCAGATTTGCTAATAAAAAGCCTCAGAAGGCCATTACATCTCACTTTCGCCAGGTTTTTCTACTACATGGCTACTGTCAGACGCCAGTACGTCTTTAACCTCAAATACACTACCAAATTGTCTGGTAGTCATAATGTCGTTTCGCACTGCTCCTGACAGAGTTAAGGTCATGCCATTTTTACGATAAGCTTTGTCGATACCTCGAAGGGTATATTTTTCGCCATTGTCTGCAATAAACCCTAGAAAACCACCTTCGTGTTGCTGATATACCAGCTTTCCAGAAATTGTCATTGTAGTCATTGGGTTATTCTCGGTCTGGGGGGAGTGTTGTGTGGTGTCATTTGTAGATGCAGGGGCAGAGTCTGCAGACTCTGAGCAACCCGATAGAGAAAGGGCGAACAGGGCAAATATTGCCAACGAAAAGTGTTTCATGTTGCACCAGGAAATTATGTTGTAAAACCGTATTGTGCCGGTAAAAGCCTGAGTGAACAATGAATAAAGTAGAAGATCGCTCGCAGAAAGTGAACACAAGACACACCCGCAACATTGTTGCTACGGGCGTGTTTAACTGGCTTAGTACTCGAACATGGCCGAAATGGATTCTTCGTTACTAATACGACGAATGGTTTCTGCCAGCATCTCAGATAAGGTCAGTTGTTTTACCTTACCGATGGCTTGCATGTCTTTCGACAGTGGAATACTGTCAGTGACGATAATTTCATCAATCACTGACTCTTTGAGGTTCTTCGGCGCGTTGCCAGAGAAAATGGCGTGAGTTGCATACGCATAAACGTTGCGAGCACCGTGATTTTTAAGTGCTTCTGCGGCTTTAGCCAGGGTACCGCCGGTATCTATCATGTCATCAACAATGATGCAGTCGCGATCGGTAACATCACCGATGATATTCATCACCTGAGATACGTTAGCCTTTGGACGCCGCTTATCGATGATGGCGAGATCGGCATCGTTGAGCAACTTAGCTGTGGCTCTCGCCCTAACTACACCGCCGATATCCGGTGATACAACAATCGGGTCAGCGAAGTCCCGTCGTACCATATCTGCCAAAAGGATAGGTGTTCCGAACGCATTATCAACAGGTACATCAAAGAAGCCCTGAATCTGTTCAGCGTGCAAGTCTATAGTCAGAACGCGGTCTACGCCAACGTTAGATAGGAAATCGGCCACAACACGGGCAGTTATCGGTACCCGGGCTGAGCGAACGCGACGATCTTGTCTTGCATAGCCAAAATAGGGAATAACAGCAGTAATTCGTCCTGCGGAAGCGCGGCGAAGCGCGTCGATCATTACAATCAGTTCCATCAGGTTGTCGTTGGTGGGAGCACAGGTAGACTGGATAATAAAAACGTCCGAGCCACGGACGTTTTCATGAATTTCTACGCTGATTTCTCCGTCGCTAAAGCGACCAACACTGGCGTTACCTAATTTGGTATAAAGGCGTTCGGCAACCTTATGGGCAAGTTCGGGGACGGCATTGCCTGCAAAGAGCTTCATATCTGGCACAAGTGGTTCCTCAGTGCATTGATAGTAGTGGTGGCTGGGGTAGCTGGACTCGAACCAACGAATGGCGGGATCAAAACCCGCTGCCTTACCAACTTGGCTATACCCCAAAATTTAGTTCATGTCCGATGCTTCGTTCACGCGTTCTAGCTTTTCTTGTAAGGGCGACGTATTTACACTTTTGGCGACAAAACCGCACCATTTTTCGGGCAAATTGTTTACTACCCGCTGGGCTGAAGCTTCATCGTTAAACATGGCAAATACGCAGGCACCTGTGCCCGTCATCCGCGACGGTGCGTAGTGTACCAACCACTGTAATAAATTTGCAACTTCAGGATGCCTTTTACACACAATTGCTTGGCAGTCGTTGCGGGTTTTGTCAAAAGCGTAGTCTTCCCACGCTATAGCAGGTGAATTCCGGGGTAACGCCGATTCTTTAAAGATATCGGCAGTACTCACGTGTATACCTGGATTGACAACCGCATACCATTTTTCTGGCAATTCGACGGCAGAAATACTTTCACCGACGCCGCCAGCGAAACCTGTCTTGCCATTAACGAAGACCGGAACATCAGCACCTAACGATAGCCCGAGCTGTGCCAGCGTCTGTGTGTCAAGCCCGCAGCGCCACAGTGTATTAAGCGCTACCAGGGTTGTTGCTGCATTCGATGAACCTCCACCGATACCTCCGCCCATAGGTAGTTGCTTGTTTAACGAAATAGTCGCCCCTTTCGTTGTATTTGTGTGACGCTGTAACAGCAATGCCGCTTTTACGATCAGGTTGTCTTCGTTTTTTACCCCGGCTAAAGGGGAAGAAAGAGAAACTTTTCCTGAATCATTTATCTCAAAGGCGAGTTCATCGCCAATATCCAAAAGCTGAAAAAGGGTTTGCAACTGGTGATAGCCATTATCATAACGGCCCAGAATATGAAGAAATAAGTTAAGTTTAGCGGGGCTTGGCCACCACTCTTGTTTAATCATTACCTGATTGTCCACTGATTAATCTTAATTTTTATAAGCGTATCGCTATGTTGCGGCTGTGTCAGCGTTAACTGATGAGGGAGCCACACGCCATCAATGTTACCATATTGGCCGTAATTGACTTGCCAAAAACCACAAGCTGAACAACCCGGACTAAGTGAAAGAAGTAGTTGATTGTCGTTTAAACGGTAGTCGTCTTGTTGAAGGGGCAGACCTTTTATCCAATTTTGTAATTTGTCTATAGGAATATTCCAGTTGGTCACACTATAGATGAGTACTGACGGGTTAGTGTGTGTATGGGTATCCCCATCAGCTTCAAGCGTAGCGAGGCCATCGCGATAAGACATATGGGCCAGGGTTACCCCCAACACGTTTGTTAATCTAAAATCAAAATCGGCGCCATCGGTTTTCCAATTTAAATTGGCGCTAATGGCTTCACGATTTTTTCTAATTGCCATTTTCCCACGAATTTGCCAATGGGACACATCCTTGAGCTTTTCTAATTGCAATGGCAGGTTAACCGCGGTTTGCGGGCCGTCAGGGGTGATGGTGCAAGCACTTAACCCTAACGCGATAAGAAAGGATAACAAAACCCTGTAATTCATAATTTAGCATTCCCGGTTTAAAACAGCGGCCTGATGAAGGATATTTTACTCAGACTTATGTGAACACAGTTTCAGGAATACTTTCAATCATTTTGGCTTTTTCGTACAATGCCGCTCCGACGATGCCAGCTTGAAATTGAATGACCTTTACTGCCCTCGGAATTAACCACAAAACAGCCCCTGTTGCACTACGCGAAAAGGTTGCTTTTACGCCAGACTCTCTGGTGGGTGCACTGGCGTCTTTAAAAGAGCGGGCTGGAGTAGAGGAATCTGTCATTGTCTCGACGTGTAATCGCACCGAGATTTATATTAACGGCAGGGAAGAGGTACAGTCGCTTTTTACCTGGTTAGCCGAATTTCACAATGTTCCTATAGAAGATATCGAACAAAACAGCTATCTGCATCAACAGGATGAAGCGGTTCGACACGTAATGAGAGTGGCGAGCGGACTGGATTCACTCATTTTAGGCGAGCCGCAAATTTTGGGGCAGGTAAAACAAGCATTTAGTGACGCTAAGCATTCAGGAACTGTGGGTTCCGAGTTTGAGCGTTTGTTTCAGCACACCTTTTCTGTTGCGAAAAAAGTGCGCACGGAAACTGAGATTGGCGCTAACGCAGTGTCTGTTGCTTTCGCGGCTGTGCAACTGGCTAAACATATTTTCAGTGCTCTGCCAAAGCGTTCGGTGCTGCTGGTTGGAGCCGGCGAGACAATTGAGTTGGTTGCTCAGCATCTGAAAGAGCAGGGTGTTAAACGCCTCGCTGTGGCGAATAGAACCGTGGCACGAGCAGAGGCACTTGCACAGACGTTGAAGGCTGATGTACTCACCCTCTCCCAATTGCCAGAGCATTTGAAAGACTTTGATATAGTTATTAGCTCCACGGCCAGTCAATTGCCCTTAATTGGTAAGGGTATGGTTGAAAAAGCCTTAAAGCAGCGTCGCAATATGCCAATGTTTTTGGTCGACCTTGCTGTTCCCCGTGATATTGAGTCACAGGTAAATGAACTGAGTGACGCTTATTTATATACCGTTGATGATTTGCAGCATATTGTTGAGCAGAATCTCGCTTCACGGGAAGTCGCAGCCCAGGAAGCTGAACAAATCATTGCAGAGCAAGTTAGTCAGTTTGCCAGTTGGAAACAGTCTCAGCAGTCAATTGACCTGGTTCGCCAGTACCGTCAAAAAGGTATGCAGTCTCGCGACGAACTTGTCGCTAAAGCTATGAATCAACTGGCAGATGGGCGCAGTGCTGAAGATGTTCTGGAAGAGCTTTCTTATAAGCTGACTAATGCATTAATGCATGGTCCCACTCGAATGTTGCGGAAAGCTGCACAAAAAAATGACGTTGCACTGACCCAATGGTTGGGTGATGCAATGGATCTTGCCTCTCAAAAGCAAGAAAAATAAAGGTAAATCAAATTATGAAAGAGTCAGTAGTCAGAAAGCTCGAACACCTGGTAGAACGCTTTGACGAAGTGCAAGCCTTGTTAGGCGATCCGGAGACCATTTCGAATCAGGAAAAGTTTCGCGGGTTATCAAAAGAGTTTAGTCAGTTAGAAGATGTAGTGAAAGGCTTTAACGCGTATCAGCAGGCGCAGGAAAATTTGTCCTCGGCGGAAGAAATGCTTGAGGAAGACGACGCCGAAATGCGGGAAATGGCGCAGGAAGAGATCAAGCAAGCCAAATCAGACCTGACCTGTTTAGAAGAAGAGCTACAAATACTACTTCTTCCTAAAGATCCCAATGACGATCACAACTGCTTTTTGGAAATCCGTGCGGGTGCTGGCGGTGATGAAGCGGCTATTTTTGCTGGCGATCTATTTAGAATGTATAGCCGCTATGCGGAAACCCAGGGCTGGCGCGTGGAAGTGATCAGTCAGAATGAAGGTGAACATGGCGGGTTTAAAGAGGTGATTGCGAACCTATCCGGCGATGGCGTGTACGGCGTTATGAAGTTTGAGTCTGGTGGTCACCGGGTTCAACGCGTACCGGAAACTGAGTCTCAAGGCCGTATTCACACTTCGGCCTGTACGGTGGCTGTATTACCTGAAATCCCAGAATCTGAGGCCATTGAAATAAACCCTGCAGATTTGCGGGTTGATACCTTCCGAGCCTCAGGAGCGGGTGGTCAGCACGTAAACAAAACTGACTCTGCGATTCGCGTTACCCATTTACCCACTGGGTTGGTGGTTGAGTGTCAGGACGAGCGTTCACAGCACAAAAACAGAGCCAAAGCCATGTCTGTACTACAGGCGCGTCTCAATCAAATGGAAGAAGAAAAGCGCGCTGCAGAGGAAGCATCCACACGTAGAAACCTGGTGGGAAGTGGTGATCGTTCGGAGCGAATTCGCACGTACAATTTCCCTCAGGGCAGAGTGACCGACCACCGTATAAACCTGACACTTTATCGCCTAGATGAAGTCATCGAAGGTGATCTTGCGGCCATGCTTGACCCAATCAGGCAGGAACATCAGGCTGACTTACTCGCATCATTGGCTGACGAATAATGCCTTCAACTATTGCCCAGGCGTTAGCCTGGGCAAAAGAAGCGTTAACGGTAGCGGGCAGTGAATCTCCCTCAACAGACGCCAGGCTTTTGCTTGCCCATTGCCTTGGGAAAAATCAAGCCTACCTGTATACCTGGTCAGATAAAACACTGTCTGAAAGTGTATATGCACAATTTAGCGCATTGATTGACGCAAGGGTACGGGGCGAGCCTGTCGCCTATTTATTAGGGTACAGAGATTTTTGGTCGCTGCGTCTGGCTGTCAATTCAAGCACCCTTATTCCTCGGCCGGAAACAGAGTTACTGGTTGAAAATGCCTTGACTCGCTTGTCCCCAAATGCTTCCACTTTGTGCGATCTTGGTACAGGAACCGGTGCCGTGGCGTTGTCGCTGGCAAGTGAGCGCCCGGATATCACTGTTACTGGTGTTGATAAGGTGGCAGACGCTATCCTACTGGCGAAGCAAAACGCTGAGTTGAATCAGCTTAGTAATGTTCAGTTTTTGCAAAGTGACTGGTTTGCAGCACTTGGTACTACAAAATTTGACATGATTGTCAGCAACCCGCCTTACGTGGAAGAAAACAGCCCGTACTTACAAAAAGGTGATGTGCGATTTGAGCCCCGCTCGGCACTGACGTCCGGTTTGGATGGGCTCGAAGATATAAGACGTATTATTCACCGTGCCACTGCTCATTTACAAGCTGACGGTTGGTTATTACTAGAGCATGGATATCCCCAGGGAAGTGCTATTCGCAGCCTGTTTGAAGCAGCTGGATATTGTGAAGTTGAGACAATACAAGACCTTGCTGGCTTGGATAGAATCACGCTGGGTAAATACAATACTTGCGAATAGGCATACTTTGCGTATGCTTTTAGTGTTAAAACAATCATGGATAGTATGAATGAGCGATGACTTTTTGTTTGCCGATGATGATGGCGAGGAAACACTACCGGTAGTGGGCACCTGGAAAGTACTTATCGTTGATGATGAACCCGAAGTGCATGCAATGACCAAGCTAGCTTTAGGTGACTTTCTTCTCGATGATAAACGCCTTGAATTTGTTAGTGCTTATACCGGTGATGAAGCTAAAGCGTATTTCCGACAACACGATGACGTGGCAGTAGTACTTCTTGACGTCGTAATGGAAACAGACAACGCAGGTTTGGAAGTCGCTGAGTACATTCGCAATGAGCTTGATAATCACTTCACCCGCATTATTCTGAGAACCGGTCAACCAGGACAAGCGCCAGAAAGACAGGTTATTGTCGACTACGATATCAACGACTACAAATCCAAAACAGAATTAACCGCGCAAAAACTTTTTACTGCGATGATATCGTCTCTGCGATCGTACAGAGATATAGTGGTAATAGAGGAAAGTCGCGCCGGGCTTGAAAAAATAATTGATGCCTCTGCCGACTTATTCACCTCGCGCTCCTTAGAGAAATTTATGCAAGGGCTCATTCAGCAACTGTCCTCTATTATGGGGTTTTCCCAGGACGCAGCCTATATTACGAACGCTGTTGCAGTTTCTCGCCCGTTAAATTCAGACCCGGTAGAAGATGAATTATTTGTGTTCGCCGGTAATGGTGAATATGCGGGTTTTGAAGGTCAGCAACTCCGAGAAAGCATATCAGCTGACGTTTACGACCTGTGCATTAAAGCATTGCGAGAAAAGCGTATTATCTTTGGCGATGACTATGTAGCTGCTTACTGCTACAGCAAACATCATAAAGGCGCTGTGTTGTATTTATCCGGGGTGCCAAGAAAGCTAACGCCTACCAGTATGCACTTACTCAAACTGTTTTCCGATAATGTTCAGCTGGCATTTGAGAATGTGCTGATAACCCAGGATGTAGAAAGCACGCAACGGGAAATTATCGAGCGCTTGGGGAAAGCGATGGACAGCCATACTAATACCAGTAAGCATATTCAACGCATGGTAGAAATGGCAGATCTGTTGGGGCGCTATGCAGGTTTAACAGAAACTCAGGTTTATACCCTTAGAATGGCCATTCCCCTTCATGATGTTGGCAATACTAATGTGTCGTCGCAAATACTGATGAAAACTGACGAATTGACAGACGATGAGCGTTTTTCAATCCGTCAACATGCCGAATTTGGTTACCAGATCCTTAAAGACTCCGATAGCCCGACTGTACAACTGGCTTCTTTGCTTGCCAAAGAGCATCATGAACGTTGGGACGGGTTGGGTTATCCGGCGGGCTTAAAAGGTGAAGCCATAAAACTTGAAAGCCGCATTGCCACGTTAGTGGACGTTTTTGATGCATTGCGTAATGAACGTCCTTACAAACCAGCCTGGACCCTTGAAAAAACTCTGAAAACAATTGCCGATGAAAGCGGCAGACATTTCGATCCGAAGTTGGTTAAGTTGTTAATAGATAATGCACCTCGATTCGATGCTATCCAACACAGCCTGTCAGACAAGCACGCCGTTAATAAGGAAAACTAAATGTATATGATGGCCAAACACATACACCTCACCGCAGTGGCGCTGAGTGTATTTCTTTTCGTCCTGCGTTTTCTTTGGTCGCAGTACAATAATGGGATACTACAAAAAAAGTGGGCAAAAATATTACCCCATGTCATAGATACGGTTTTGCTGGGTAGTGCAATTTGGCTTTGTTTCATCCTGAGTCAGTATCCGTTGGCTCAAGGTTGGCTCACATTCAAAGTCGTTGGTCTGGTTGCCTATATTTTTCTCGGCTTAGTAGCGTTAAAACTAGGGCGAACTGCAATTGTTAGATGGGCGGCGTTTATCGGTGCCCTGGCATGTATTGTTGCTATTGCCCATGTGGCGGTGACTAAGCAACCTTTGTTTTTTTAGATTTGGAATAACGAAATGACCCACTCCAAACATGAAATTTCTTTTCGAAATATAACTGTTAATAATGAAAAACCCTTTGTACTTTTTGGTGGAATGAACGTATTGGAATCCCGTGATCTGGCGATGAAAATTGCTGAGCACTATAAAGAGGTCACCACTAAGCTGAATATTCCTTATGTGTTCAAGGCTTCTTTTGACAAGGCAAATCGTTCATCTGTTACCTCTTATCGCGGGCCAGGTATGGAAGAGGGGCTAAAGATTTTCGAAGAAATTAAACGCACTTTTGATGTCCCGCTGATCACCGATGTTCACGAGCCTCATCAGGCAGCACCTGTGGCTGAGGTTGTAGATGTTATCCAATTACCTGCATTTCTTGCCCGTCAGACGGATCTAGTCGTCGCAATGGCCCAAACCGGCGCGGTCATTAATGTGAAGAAGCCCCAGTTCCTTGCGCCTCATGAAATGCGCCACATTATTGGCAAGCTCAATGAGGCAGGTAACGATAAGGTTATTCTTTGTGAGCGCGGCAGCTGTTTTGGTTACAACAATTTAGTGGTAGATATGCTGGGCATGGATGCCATGAAAGAATATGGCCCGGTAATTTTCGATGCCACTCATGCATTGCAGATGCCTGGTGGTCGGGCGACGTCAGCGGATGGCAGACGAGCACAAGCGGCTCAGTTGGCGCGTAGTGGGATGGCACTGGGTTTAGCTGGGTTATTTATTGAAGCACACCCGAATCCTGATGAAGCAAAATGTGACGGTCCTTGTGCTTTACCGTTATCTAAGCTGGAGGCTTATTTAGAGCAGATGAAAGCGATGGATGAATTGATTAAAGGGTTTGCACCACTCGATACTAGTGCTGATTAGGAACGCTGATGGCGATTGCCAGCTCTGTAGCAGAGCTGGCAGTCGTATCAGGTGTGGACGAAGGTTATTCAGATTTTTCTGAAGAAACCTCTTTTGGCTGTTCTTTGTCATTCATGGCGAGCAACTGTTTAGCAAGAGCCACTTCAGTCTCAGTGGTCAAAATTTGCGTGACTTCAGCGCGAACATTAATAGTAAGGCTACTGAGGTCAATAGTATTGATAACCGGCGTCATGGTTTGTTCTGTGGAAACTTCCTCAGAAATAGTTGGATAAGCAGTGGTTGATGCAAGGATTATAGCCATTTGGCTAATAAATTTTTTGAATTTAGTCATTTTCACACCTAATAAAAATAATTTAAAATTAATTAACAATTAGTGCCTTTTATTAACAATGCGCTCTCATAACATATTGAAAATAATGGTGCTAATTGGGAAGCGGGTGAATAATAAACAGTTTTGTAGTGTACTTAAACCGAATAAAATTGTTGTTTTCGCATTAGTATATCTAATGTTTAATTCACCTTATTGTCATTTTTAATGGAGTATTTGTGCACAGACGTCTTCCCCCGCTAAACGCGCTCAAGGCTTTTGAAGCTGCAGCGCGCCATCTGAGCTTTACCAAGGCTGCTGATGAATTGTTTGTGACCCAAGCGGCGGTCAGTCATCAGATCAAAGCGCTGGAAGAATTCTTATCTATGAAGCTCTTCTTAAGACGAAACCGCACCTTGTTGTTAACAGAAGAGGGGCAGGCATATTTTCTTGAACTAAAAGACATTTTTAAAAGTCTGCAGGAAGCTACCGAAAGGCTGTTGGCGAAGGGAAGTAAAGGGGCGGTTACGGTGGCTATGCCTCCGAGTTTTGCAAGTCAATGGCTGGTGCCGCGCATCAGCCAGTTTAGCCTGGCGCATCCAGACATCGACGTACGGATTAAAGCGGTGGATTTTGATGAAGGGTTTCTGGCTGATGATGTGGACGTTGCCATTTATTATGGCAAAGGGCGATGGAGCGGGCTAAAGGCCGATAAACTTCATACAGAATATTTGACTCCATTATGCTCGCCACTGTTGTTCAGTGGGCCGAAACCGCTGCAAAAACTCAGTGATTTAAGGCACCACATTCTACTTCACGATATGAGTCGGGAAGCATGGAAAAACTGGCTGAAAAGCGTTGGTGTGTATGGTGTTAACGTAAATCAGGGGCCGGTATTTAGTCACTCTATGCTGGTGTTGCAAGCTGCGGCTCTGGGGCAGGGTATTGCATTAGGTAACACCATTTTGGCCCGACCCGAGTTAGATGCAGGGCGATTGATCATGCCTTTTGAAGAAAAAGTGGCAAGTCGTGATGCTTTTTACCTGGTTTGTGATGAAGCGCAGGCGGATTTAGGTAAAATTGCTGCTTTCAGAAGTTGGATCCTGGCTCAGGTTGAAGAGGAGCAGTATGACGTTTAGTACACAAACCTTTAGCGCCGAAAAAGAACAAGCGGTGTTTATTTTTGCTCACGGTGCTGGCGCTGGCATGGCGTCTGAATTTATCCAGGACATGGCAAGGCTGTTGTGCGAACGCAACATTACAGTGATTTGTTTTAATTTTCCTTATATGCAAACCATGGTTGAGTCGAATAAACGCAGACCGCCGGATAAAATAGACAAACTTGAGGCGCATTTTTTAGCACTAACGGAAGCTATTGCAAGTTCGGCAGCTGTTCCGGTTTTCATTGGAGGAAAATCGATGGGGGGTAGAGTTTCTACGCGAGTACTTGAAAAGTCAGGCGCAACCGGCGCTATCGTTTTTGGCTATCCTTTTCATCCACCAGGTAAGCCCGATAAGCTTCGCACAGAGCATCTTGAAAAAATAAGTAAGCTGGTTTGTATTGTTCAGGGTGAAAGAGATACATTTGGTACCCAACAGGAAGTGGCGGCTTACAGCTTATCTGATAAAGTGAAAGTGCATTTTCTTCCCGATGGCGATCACAGCCTGAAGCCTCGCAAAGCAAGCGGCCATCAGTACAGTGAGCATTTAATAGCTGCGGCTGATACCGCCTCAAAATTTATATACGGGCATCTTTCATGCTAAAACCTTATATACTTGTAGGCGCAGTGTCAGCATTGGCATCTGTAATTTTTGGCGCTTTTGGTGCCCACGCATTGAAAGCGGTGTTGTCAGAAACCCAGTTGACAGCGTTTCATACAGCGGTCGATTATCAGTTCTACCACGCTTTGGCGTTGCTTTGTTTAGCCGCATTACAGCGCTTTGTTAAAGACAATTGGCTCAAATTTGCAGGGCTATGTTTTGTACTTGGCACTGTATTATTCAGCGGCAGTATTTATCTTCTAACGTTACTGGAGTGGCGATTCGTCGGGCCTGCAACGCCGCTAGGCGGACTATGTTTTATGGTCGGATGGGGCGCGTTAGTTGTGGGTATAGCAAAGGGGCAAGACAGTGAATAGCTTGTTAATTTACTGCAGGCCAGGTTATGAAGCCGATACGGCAAATGAAATTGCGTCCGTCTCGGTATCTTTCTCTATTTACGGTTATCCTGAGTTTAAGCCAGACCAAGGGTATATTTTGTTTCACTTTTACGAGCCCGGTGATGCTGACAGAGTCGGCCAGCGCCTGGCTGTGTCTGATACCATATTCCCTCGCCAAATTGTTGTGGTGACTGCTTTTCTTGAGGCTCTCGACAAAAGCAATCGCGCTGGTCCGGTTTTGGATGCCATAGGCGAGGCAGACTCGGACGATTGGAAAAACACCTTGTTGTTCGTAGAGCATGCCGATACAGAAGCAGGTAAAGCGTTGGCGAAATTTTGTCGGAAGTTCACCGTACCGCTGCGTCAGGGGCTTCGTAAGCAAGGACGCCTTACCTATAAAGAAAGGGACGATGGGCGGGCATTACACGTTTTCTTTACCGACTATGACTACTGCTATATTGGTCACTCTTATCCGGATTGTCGAAGTCCGTTTGCCCATGGCATTTGTCGATTGAAATTCCCGCCTAAAGCCCCGAGTCGCTCTACTTTAAAGTTAGAAGAAGCCATTTTAACTATGTTGAATGACAATGATCGGGCGAGCCTTTTCAGAGAAGGCGCCAGAGCGGTAGATTTGGGGGCGTGTCCGGGAGGCTGGACTTATCAATTGGTTGCTCGGGAAATGACGGTTGAAGCCATTGATAATGGCAGTATTGACGAATCTCTTATGGCCACCGGCCTTGTTGACCATTACGCGGAAGACGGTTTTACCTATAAGCCAAAATTTGGCCGTGTAGATTTGCTGGTGTGTGATATGATAGAGCGCCCCGATAGGGTAGCGGTGCTAATGAGTGAATGGCTTGAAAAAGGGTGGGCAGACCATGCCATCTTCAATCTGAAGTTACCCATGAAAAAACGCTATGAGACCGTCACATCTGCTATCGAGGAAATAAAAGCGCGATTAGGTAAGAAAATGAAGGATTATCAGTTTACTGTCCGGCATCTGTACCACAATCGCGACGAGGTTACCGTTACTGTCATAAAAGGTTAATTTTGCTTTTTTGACGGTAACTTTATGTTTATAAACATAAAAGCACTGGCTTGGCGCGAAAATGTTGAATAAGTTTTAGACTTTTTTCGCAAAGGACTATAAATCTGGTATTGAAATCCTTTATAATCCGGCCGTTTTTTTACTCTGAACCAACGAAAGTGAACTAATGTCAGAATTATCTCATTACAGAAACATTGGTATCTTCGCCCACGTAGACGCGGGTAAGACTACCACTACAGAACGTATTTTGAAGCTTACCGGTAAAATCCATAAAACGGGTGAAGTACACGACGGTGAGTCAACTACCGACTTCATGGAACAGGAAGCTGAGCGTGGTATTACTATCCAGTCTGCTGCGACTACCTGTTTCTGGAACGACCATCGCATGAACATCATCGATACTCCAGGACACGTTGACTTCACTGTTGAAGTTTATCGTTCACTGAAGGTATTGGATGGTGGTATCGGTGTGTTCTGTGGTTCCGGTGGTGTTGAGCCTCAGTCTGAAACAAACTGGCGCTATGCTAACGAATCAGAAGTTGCACGTGTAATCTTCGTAAACAAACTGGACCGCATGGGTGCAGATTTCTACCGTGTTGTTGGCCAGGTTAAGAAAGTACTTGCAGCTAACCCACTGGTAATGACACTGCCAATCGGTATCGAAGACGAGTTCAAAGGCGTTGTTAACCTGCTGGATATGAAAGCGTACATTTGGGATGACTCTGGTTTGCCAGAGAACTACGAAGTGGTAGATATCCCAGAAGATATGGTTGAAAAAGCGAACGAATACCGTGAGCAACTAATCGAAACTGCTGTAGAGCAGGACGACGACCTGATGATGGCTTATATGGATGGTGAAGAGCCGTCTCTAGAAGACATCAAGCGTTGTATCCGTAAAGGTACCCGTGACCTGGCGTTCTTCCCAACCTACTGTGGTTCTGCATTTAAGAACAAAGGTATTCAGTTGGTACTGGACGCGGTTGTAGATTTCCTACCTTCTCCAACAGAAGTTGATCCACAGGAGCTTACTGACGAAGAGACTGGTGAGCCCACTGGTGAAGTTGCAACAGTATCTGTTGACGAGCCGTTCCGTGCATTGGCGTTCAAAATCATGGACGACCGCTTCGGTGCCCTTACGTTTATACGTATTTACTCTGGTAAGCTAAACAAAGGCGACACTGTACTTAACAGTGCAACGGGTAAGACTGAGCGTATCGGCCGTATGGTTGAAATGCACGCCGATGAGCGTACAGAACTGACTTCAGCGCAAGCGGGTGATATCCTCGCTGTTGTTGGTATGAAGAACGTTCAAACAGGGCACACGCTATGTGATCCTAAGCACCCATGTACACTAGAGCCAATGATCTTCCCTGAGCCAGTAATCTCGATTGCTGTTAAGCCTAAAGATAAAGGCGCTAACGAGAAGATGTCTATCGCTATCGGTAAACTGGTTGCAGAAGATCCTTCGTTCCAGGTTGAAACTGACGAAGATTCAGGCGAAACCATCCTTAAAGGTATGGGTGAGCTTCACCTGGACATCAAAGTAGACATCCTGAAGCGTACTTACGGCGTTGAATTGGAAGTAGGTCAACCTCAGGTTGCATACCGTGAAACTATCACTACACCTGTAGAAGATAGCTACACGCACAAGAAGCAATCTGGTGGTTCTGGTCAGTTCGGTAAAATTGATTACCGCATTCGCCCAGGTGAGCAAAACTCAGGCTTTACTTTTACCTCTACAGTTGTGGGCGGTAACGTACCTAAAGAATTCTTCCCTGCTATCGAAAAAGGCTTTAAGTCTATGATGGACCAGGGTGTACTTGCTGGTTACCCAGTACTTGACGTAGAAGTTGAGTTGTACGACGGTGGCTTCCACGCCGTTGACTCCTCTGCTGTTGCCTTTGAAATTGCAGCTCGCGGTGCATTCCGTCAGTCAATTCCAAAAGCTAATCCTCAGTTGCTTGAGCCGGTAATGAAAGTTGACGTGTTCAGCCCTGAAGACAATGTTGGTGACGTGATCGGTGACCTTAACCGTCGTCGTGGTATGATCAAAGACCAGGAAGCTGGCGCAACTGGCGTTCGCATCAAGGCAGACGTACCTCTGTCTGAAATGTTCGGTTACATCGGACACCTGCGTACTATCACGTCAGGTCGTGGTCAGTTCTCTATGGAGTTCAGCCACTACTCAGCATGTCCTAACAACGTAGCTGAAAAAGTAATTGAAGAAGCAAAAGCGCGTAAAAACGCCAAGTAATATTTTGCTTGTTTGATTAAAAAACCCGCCATTTGGCGGGTTTTTTGTTGTCTGAAATTATCAGTAGGTTGAAAATAGTTTATTTACTCTCATTGATCACGCACGGCACGAAAAGATCCAGGCGATATCGCAAGAGCGACGGTTCCTAAACAACAGGATAAGAGCGAACTGATAAACTACCGCGAACTTCTTTTTAATGCTTTAATAAATTTTCTTGATGCCACTTTAGCTTCGGCTGCGCTCACCGTTGGGCCACCATATTCACAATGTTCGAAATAAGCAGTAATAACGCGAAATGGTGCCAGTGCCATGGGTGAGAGCTCGGTTTCCAGCGTATGCAGTAGTTCACCCGGACTTTGGTTTTTCCGCGCAATATTGCAGTGACGGTATAACTGATCTGTAGCCCCGAGGTAAAGTTTATAATGGGGTGGCCGGCTTTTGCGTCGCCAGTCAGGTAAGAAGTAAAGTGCCAGTGCACTGAGAATGGCAAGCACTATCACAATTCCCAGTAATGATAGTTTCCATGGTGAGAGATCGCCTAATAGTTTGGAGAAAAAGGCATTTTGTTTTTCGCTGTTAAAGCCTAAAAACCATTTACCCCACAAGAAATCCATTTGTGCCGAGAGTGTTCTGAAAAAGGCAAAGGCTTCCAAGTGGCCTAAACCTGTAAAGGGGTGCTCTCCCATTAACTCACCGGAAAACCGAGCTGCTTCTTCAAAACCAGCGCTGATCCGACTTGGGGCAACCTGAGTGGTCGGGTCAAAAGTTTGCCATCCAGTATCATCCAACCAGGCTTCTACCCAAGCGTGGGCATCGTATTGATAAACATTAATGGTGGTATCGTTTATTTGCTTACCGCCCTGGTAACCTGACACTACTCGTGCTGGGATCCCCGCAAGCCTTAAGGCGTATGCCATTGCGCTGGCGTAGTGGGCACAAAAGCCAGCTCTATGGGTAAACAAAAAGTTATCGATAGGGTTATAAGGCATGGCAGACGGCGCCAGAGTGTACTCAAATTCATTATCCTTAAAGAAATTCATTATTGCATTGGCATAGGCTTCGTTATCAGGATAACGAGCACGAAGCTCTTTCACCCATAGCTGAGTTTGTGTATTTGTCTGCACTGGAGCCTGTAAATTCACCCGGTTATCAATTGATACAATGCCTTGATCGCGAGGGGTGTCTGGGAATGAGTTTACCGAATAGGAAAAACGACTAAACAAAGGTTGGTTAGCAAGCAATTGATAGTTCCATCCCTGAATGATGTCTCGTTTACTTTCTTCCGAGGCGGGTACTGCAGTATCCAGTGCATATAGCCAGCGCTGTTGTGTGGGCTCACTGATAACTTCGTATCTAAAAGGTTCACCTTTTACTTGCGGACTAAATTGTCTTCCCATCTCCTGTAATTGAGCGGATGCATAACGTCGTGTTTCACTGACAGACCAGCTTTCACCATCGAAGTCTTCTAGCACTATAGCCCGCCAGTAGCGCTGGTGTGGAGCTGGGATTGGGCCGTCAAAAGAGGCAGTAAATGCCAGTTTTTCAGACTTGGTTAAGTTGGCAATGTCGCCGGGAGTAATGTGTTCAGACAAGCCTGTTTCCGTTGATTTTCCTTCAGGCATTTTCCAGAAAGGGGGAATTTTAGGCATGAAAACAAACAATAATACTGCAATGGGAAGAGCCTGAAATAGCAGTACAAAAGCTTTTCTACTTTGCTGCGACAGCCGCAGGTTGGGGGTGTGTGCTGCAAGAAGAACCACAATAAGAAGGCCAAATGCCGCGATATAAAAAAGCGAGCGCACCAATGACTGATAAAATATAAAGCCGCATGCAACCAGAAATACGCCGCTTATCACAAGTTGATAAAAGTCCCGTCGACGATTTAACAGCATTAGCTTAAGGGAGCATGCCAGCAGTAGCAAGTTCACCATGATATGGAGGATATCTATATCATCGCTGGTGGTAATGAGTGCCGCCGAAGCCAGTAAAGCAAGGAGGTTTATTGTCCGTTTACCCGGTGCGTGATTGTACCAGCCCAGGTAGAGAAAAAACCTGACTATGCAGGCACAGAAGCATAACAGTAAGATCCAAAAATGAAGATCCGCAACCAGTGATACACTAATAACGGCGTAGAATATTGCAATTAAAAAACCTGGTAAGTAGCGGGCTACTGGTAGTTGAGCGTGCATCATTGTGAAAGCCCTTTCGGGTATAGTGTCAAGGCCTCTAAACAGGTTTGCTGATGAATTTTGCCACTGGAAGGAGGTATAATAACGTCTCCCAGCTTCAGTCCGAAGGTGTATTTAAGTTCAGTTAAATGGTTAACCTGCCAGCACAGCATTGATAAGTTTTGCTCTGTGTCTGCGTTTAAGGCATTTATGTCAAGCCAGGTAATAGTCGCGTGCTGGCGAACAAACACCTTGCTCGCCCATTCTCCGCCTTTAGCAACTTTTTTCCATGCAACTTTATTCAGCGGGTCGCCGGTTTGAAACGGTTGTAACGCAAAGAAATCATCGTTGCCAGAGCTACTATTGATTGCATCGCCATCGGAGTCGTTGTGTTCAGTGAAGGCATGGTCAGTGGCTTTGGGTTTGGGATAAACCCAGAGATCCTGGTCAAAATCAAGATGCGTCCAGCATCTCACTATACCCAAAGGGTAAGCACTTCGAAGTGTGATCCGTGGCAGTCGGCGTTTCCCCCGGGTATCAGTGGTGATCGGCAAGGCGAGTTTTGATTCCCCTGCGTCTAGATTGAGATAGTTTGTGTGTTTGTGGTTTTTTAATCCCACCTCCAGTATGCCTGCAGGAGCCGGAGTCGCTTTTTGGGTTTTTATCAGTAAATAAGCGGTTTCACCGGCGTGTACTGCCGTGGGCGTTTGTGCTGAAACCGCCAGCCGGGCGAAATTTTTATAAGCGCTGAAAAGGGCGATTAGAAATAAACTCAATAAACACTGGCTTAAAAACAGCAATAGATTGTTTTGGTAATTTACCGCAAGAACGAACAGACAGATTGTCATGGCAAGGTAGAAGCCCCCAAACAACCCGGGAAAAATAAAAATATTTTTTCTATTTAACTGGACAGTGGCACTGGGAGGGATCCGTGTGTCAAGCCAATGGTCTGACATCATATTCAGGTTTTGGCGCAGACCCATCGCTACGCAGCCAATGGATCGACGCTGGCCAATAGTTGCTGGCTCAAACTAGTTTCAATCGTATTTTTGTGCTGACTTGTATGCAGGCGGTGTTCTGCAACTGCGACAAAGGTAGCCTGCACATCTTCAGGTACTACATAATCTCGGTTGTGAATAAAAGCCCATGCTTTGGCTGCATTGAGTAGTGCACGACTGGCGCGGGGAGATAGCGGGTGAGGATAAGCACTGTTGTTTCTGCTTTCATTAACCAGATTCAAAATGTAGTTTAAAACAGCATCACTGGTGGTCACATCCTGCACGGCAACCTGATATTGCTTAAATTTGTCGCCGGACATCACGGTTTCTAATTGCTGGCGTTCCCGTCCCTGAGTTGTTTTCAACATAGCTTTTTCTGCATCCCAAGAAGGATATCCCAGGGAAATACGCATAAGAAAACGGTCGAGTTGTGATTCAGGAAGGGGAAAAGTGCCCCCTTGAAAAGTCGGGTTTTGTGTTGCGATAACGAAAAACAACGCCGGAAGCGGTCGTGTTTTACCGTCAACACTCACCTGGTTTTCTTCCATAGCCTCGAGCAGTGCACTTTGGGTCTTAGGCGACGCTCGATTAATTTCATCTGCCAGCACCAACTCATTAAATATAGGGCCCGGGTGGAAATGGAAAGCATGCTCCTGCTGGTTAAATACATTCACTCCTAACATGTCTGTGGGCAGTAAATCAGAGGTAAACTGAATACGGCTGTACGATAAACCAAATATATTTGCCAGAGCGTGAGACAAGGTGGTTTTGCCCATTCCTGGAAGATCTTCAATAAGCAGATGGCCTTTGGCTAGCATGCATGCAACAGCCAGTTTAAGTTGGTCGGGTTTGCCGATAATAACATCGGACAATGCCTCAATAATCGTTTTAAATTCGGGGCGCATATGGTGTCCTGTATCCTAATGCTCATTTGTCCATGGTATCAACATTCTGTCAGCGATTGGTTAGGGAATTAATACCTGAGTATAGACGGACACGGGTATTTTTTGATGGAAAAATAGCCATTCAGCAATCGAGGCAGATTAAGTGCTGTTTTCGCAGTTGCGGTTGTCTATAATGACCTGGATTGTTAAGGAAGTAAGCTATGAAAATAATAGAAATAGATGATGAACTCTATACGTTTATCGCCAGCCAGACTAAGCACATCGGCGAGAGTGCCTCTGAGATCCTCAGACGCTTGTTGATTACAGACGCTGATCATTCTGACGCTGTGTCTGTCGAATCTGCGGTAGTAGAGGAATCAGCGACGGTTAATACGGTGGATAACGCGCCCCAATCTGCCAAACCAAAAACGCAAGGCAAAAAAGCGATGGCGCCAAAACGCCAATCTGCTACCAGAACATCTGCACCAGAGCCTGCCTTTGTTAATGGCAGTGGCGATATTGAAAATCGAATAAATGATAAAGCGTTGGCAAATTATACGAAGCGGGTAGACCAATTTCTCTTTATTCTTTCTGAACTGCACGATTTACATAAAAGTGAATTTTCTAAAGTGGAAGAGATAAAAGGTAAAAACCGCATCTATTTTGCCACCAGTAAAGAAGCGCTATTAAGTACAGGCAGTAGCACCAATCCAAAACAGATCCCAAATAGTGACTATTGGGTAGTGACTAACAACAATACCGCCAAAAAAGTCGCTATGCTCAAACAGGTAGTAGAAACCTTGGGTTACAGTGATGATGCAGTCGGCGCAATTATTGCTAAGTTTGCATAACATTATTTAAAAGTCAGCACGACGCATAGTGATAAAAGGATGAAAAATGGCATTACACCCTCAGGCAGGACAACCCGCAGCACCCGAGCAACTGATTAATGTTGCAGAGTTAATTACGCAGTACTTTAGCTACCAACCCACTCCTGGAGTAGCGGCGGAGGCGGTAAGCTTCGGCACCTCCGGTCACAGAGGGACAGCAGCGAATACGACCTTTACTGACGTTCACATTGCTGCAATTTGCCAGGCATTAGCAGAATACCGGCAGTCTGAAAACATCACTGGTCCTTTGTATATTGGTAAAGACACCCACGCATTGTCAGAGCCAGCAATGGTTACTGCCATCGAGGTGTTGTGTGCCAATAATGTGCAGGTCGTCATTCAGCGCAGTGACAACGCTAGCAGAGGTTACACGCCAACACCGGTAATTTCCCGGACGGTTATTCGCTACAACCGCAATCAAACATCGGGGTTAGCTGATGGCATCGTGATCACGCCATCTCACAATCCACCTTCTGATGGTGGTTTCAAGTACAATCCACCACACGGCGGACCTGCTGACAGTGACGTCACAAACATCATTCAAAACCGCGCCAATGAGATCATTGCTGATAACAGCAAAGCTGTTAAGCGGATGGGCATTCAGACGGCGCGCGCTGAAGAGCGGGTGCAGGAAGCCGATTTTATGGAAGCCTATATTGATGATCTCGCCGATGTTGTCGATATGCAGGCCATTGCCAAGGCAAAACTCAAACTGGGTACGGACCCACTCGGCGGTGCTGGTGTGGGCTACTGGGCGCGTATTGCGGAAAAATACGATCTGGATATCACTGTAGTAAATAACAATGTCGATCCCCAGTTTGGTTTTATGCGTCGCGATAAAGATGGCAAATTGCGGATGGATTGTTCGTCTGCGTATGCAATGGCTGGGTTAATTGAACTTAAAGATAAGTTTGATTTGGCGTGGGGTAATGACCCTGATTTTGACCGCCATGGCATCGTTTGCCCCAGTCACGGATTGATGAACCCCAATCATTATCTCGCGGTGGCTATTCAGTATCTGTATACACACAGACCGGATTGGTCGGCTGATTTGAAAATCGGCAAAACATTAGTTTCAAGTTCGATGATCGACCGTGTTGCCACTGACTTAGGCAGAGAATTAGCGGAAATGCCTGTTGGTTTTAAGTGGTTTGTGCAAGGTTTGGCAGACAATAACATCGGTTTTGCCGGTGAGGAAAGTGCTGGTGGCATCTTCTTACAACGCAACGGCATGACATGGGCCACAGATAAAGATGGCTTTATTATGTGTTTACTGGCTGCGGAAATTCTCGCCGTCACAGGCAAAGATCCTGGCCAACATTACGACGCACTGACGGAAAAATTTGGTGCTCCCAGCTACCAACGTGTGGATGTGGCTGCATCGCTGGATGAGAAGAAAAAACTCTCTGCCATGGATAAATCAGTAGTGACCAATGATAGCCTGGCGGGAGAAGCCATTACTGCTGTGCAAACCCATGCACCTG
Source organism: Alteromonas sp. AWQ4_252 (assembly GCF_056158205.1). NCBI lineage: Bacteria > Pseudomonadati > Pseudomonadota > Gammaproteobacteria > Alteromonadales > Alteromonadaceae > Alteromonas > Alteromonas sp. AWQ4_252. The sequence continues at coordinate 2,694,626 of NZ_JBSWSV010000001.1, forward strand.
GAAATAATGCAGCTATTGGTGGTGTGAAGGTGTCAACGGAAAATGGATGGTTTGCCGCTCGCCCATCCGGCACTGAGCAAATTTACAAAATTTACGCTGAAAGCTTCAACGGTGAAAGTCACTTACAAAACCTAATTGAAGAAGCCGAAGCACTGGTGGCTAAAATAATCAAATAAAAGCCAAATGCAATTTTTTTGATGCATAAGTGTTAATTTTGTGTAAATTAAAAGGCGACTTCCGCGAGGGAGTCGTTTTTTTTTGTAATTTTAACAAAAAAATTACAAAACTTCGTTTGAAACACTGCTATATTCCTGTCATATCACCGTGATAAGTTGTAATTAAATTACGAAAAACGGCTGCTTTATAGTCGTTTAATCCCTTTCATAGCAAAAAGAGAATTGATATGAACGCGAAGACTACGAAAACTGCTTCAGTACCAGTAACGGTAAGTGCGAGTACCAAAAAAGACTTTAAAGCGGCTGTGATCCGTCACCTTCATTGCACCTTGGGTACGGACGAAAACAAAGCCAATAATTACGCCTGGTGGAAGGCGACTTGTGCTGCAATGCAAGAACAGGTGCTTGAGGGACTGCGCAAAACGCAGAAAACCCATTACATGAATGACACCCGCGCAGTACATTATTTTTCTGCGGAATTTCTAATGGGTCGCTTGTTATCAAACAATCTTCAAAACTTTGGCTTGTACGACGTTGCTAACGATGCGTTGAAAGAGTTAGGCATAGAACTCGCCGACGTTATGGAAGAAGAGCCCGACATGGCTCTGGGTAACGGTGGGTTAGGGCGTCTGGCTGCTTGCTTTATTGATTCTCTGGCAACCATGGAGCTTCCTGCTATTGGTTATGGTATTCATTACGAACACGGGTTGTTTCGCCAGGAAATACAAAACGGCGCGCAGATAGAGCGTCCAGACAGCTGGAGAGATTTCGGCAATCCGTGGGAAATTTGTCGTCCTGAATCCATTCAGCAAGTATCTCTGTACGGTTACGTTGAGACAAAATACGGTGAAAATGGTCGTATTCAAAAAGAGTGGCACCCTGGTTCAATTGTTAAAGGCGTACCCTGGGACATTCCTGTTGTGGGTTATGGCGGCAATACGGTAAATGTCTTGCGTTTGTGGAAGAGTGAATCCTCCCACTATTTTAACTGGGATGTATTTAACGCTGGTGGTTATGTTGATGCGCAGCGCGAAAACGTGCAGGCTGAAACTATCTCTAAGGTACTTTATCCTAATGATGAGACCGAAGCCGGAAAAGAGCTTCGTCTTATCCAGCAATACTTCTTCTGCAGTTGTTCATTAAAAGACATTATCCGTCGTTACAAGCGAGCGCACGGAGATGATTGGAGCAGGTTTGTCGATCAGGTTGTTATCCAACTTAACGATACACACCCGGCTATTGCGATTCCGGAATTGATGCGTATTTTGGTTGATAGAGCTGAGCTCGACTGGGATAGTGCATGGGGCATTTGTACGAAAGTTTTTGCATACACAAACCATACCTTGTTGCCCGAGGCACTGGAGAAATGGCCAGCCCGTATGCTTGAAAAGATTCTGCCCCGTCACCTGGAAATCATCTATGAAATCAACCACCGATTCATGGCTGAGGTTGATAAAAAATGGCCTGGCGATAATGCGAAAAAGATCAAATTATCTATTATCGAAGAAGGCAATGAGAAAATGGTGCGCATGGGTAACCTCTCGGTTATTGCATCCTTTGCTGTCAATGGTGTGGCCGAAATTCACTCTAAATTGGTAAAGCAGAATTTATTCCCTGAATTTGATGAGCTATGGCCTGGTAAGTTAACCAACGTTACTAACGGTATTACTCCTCGTCGTTGGTTGAAGGCCTGCAACCCTGCGTTGTCGAAGCTGATTGATAAGAAAATCGGTGAAGATTGGCCGACAGACCTTAAGAAGCTTGAAGGCCTGGCTAAATTTGCAGAGAACAAAACCTTCCAGAAACAATTTATGAAGGTCAAGCTTGAAAACAAGCGCCTGCTTGCTGAAGAGATCAAAAACTCGTTGGGAATTGATGTAGACGTTAATGCAATTTTTGACGTACAGATTAAACGGTTGCATGAGTACAAGCGTCAACATCTCAACTTGTTACATATCATGGCGTTATATCGCAGGTTGTTGGAAAACCCTGATTACGACATGCACCCGAGAGTATTTATTTTTGGGGCCAAGGCTGCACCGGGCTACAAGTTAGCCAAAGACATTATTTACGCCATCAATATGGTGGCCGATAAGATCAATAACGACAGCCGGGTGAATGACAAACTCAAAGTGGTATTTTTACCTAACTACCGGGTGTCATTAGCGGAGAAGATGATTCCAGCATCAGATTTATCTGAGCAAATAAGTACAGCGGGTAAAGAAGCATCGGGTACAGGAAATATGAAGCTGGCCCTTAATGGTGCGTTAACCATTGGTACTCTTGACGGTGCGAATATCGAAATTGCTGAAGAAGTTGGCGACGACAATATTTTCATTTTCGGACTGACCGTAGACGAAGTGCACGCCCTGAAGGAAGAAGGGTACAACCCTTATGACTATTACTATCGCGACGCTGAAATCAAAGCAGTACTGGATTGGCTGGAAACAGACTACTTCACGCCGGGTAAACCTGGTGCGCTGGTTTCAATTAAGCAAAGCTTACTTGATCACGGCGACCCGTACTTAGTTTTAGCCGATTTCCGTGCGTACTCTGATGCCCAACAACTTGTGGATCAGGCATATCGGGATAAAGAGCGCTGGGCGAAAATGGCTATTATTAATACGGCAAAAATGGGGAAATTTACCTCTGACCGGTCTATTTCTGATTACGTTGAGCGTATTTGGCAGTTGGATTCCTGCGCAGTGAAATAAGTCTGCGCAATCTTATGACCAGAGAGGTGTCCATGGACACCTCTTTTTTATGCCGTGTCGAAATAGTAAACCGGGATTTATAGCCAGGTATAGTTACCAATACGAAATAACCCTTGCTCAGTTCCCACAGCCGTGTTTTTATTAGGTTTACCGACATTAGCCGTTGTTTTAACGCCGGAAAATAAGATGAGTCGTTTACACAGAAGCCTGGCCACCATACCGAATCGCTACGCGTTTATCGATACCATCGATAAATGTGCATCCCGTTACGAGCAGTTCTCCTTGATGCTGATTGACGTGGTGCGCTTTTCTGATGTCACCACCAGCCTTGGTATCAAGGTCGCCGACCAATTTCTGCTGGAAATTGCAAATCGCATTATTTTGCTGTTTGACGATTCTGTTTATTTTGGGCGCATTAGTGGTGATGTCTTCGGTTTAGTGATTCCAAACCAAACTCAGAGCGGTGAGTTGCAAGCCAATTTTAATTATCTGGTCGAGCACTTCAAAACGCCAATGCACCATGAAAATCACGCTTTTATTGCAGATTTTAACGTGGGGGCTGTTGCTGGTAAGCAAGATGGATTTGAGTTAACTGCTTTTGTATCTAAGGCTGAGGCGGCCCTTAAACAGGCTAAAGAAAATAAATACGAAAACTTCCATTTGATGACTATGGAAGAAAAAGCCGAAACCGGGCGTAGTTTAGCGTTAAAGGCGGATCTGAAAAGAGCGCTATTGCAAAACGAACTCGAATTATACTTCCAGCCAAAAGTCGATTTACGGTCCTTGCAAATTGTCAGTGCTGAGTGCTTGCTTCGCTGGAATCATCCTCTTGATGGCGTGCTCTTTCCCGGCCCACTTATTGAGGCAGCTGAATCTTATAATATGATGAACGAGCTGGCTTACTGGACATTCGAGCAGGCTTTTTTAAGTATGAAACGTTTGAAGCAGCAGGGCGTTGACGTTTCCCTGTCTGTGAATATTTCACCCACACAACTATACGATAGCAAGCTCATACCTAACTTGACTCGCTTACGAGATAAGTACAACCTGCCGCTATCGAATTTCGAATTGGAATTAACGGAAGATGTAGCGCTATCCAACTCGTTAATGGTGAAAAAGCAATTACATCAACTCGGTGCGCTAGGCATTGAAATTGCGGTTGATGACTTCGGAAAAGGTTACTCTAATCTGGCTTATATCCGGGATCTGGATATAAACGTACTTAAAGTTGATAAAACTTTCGTAATGGAATTAACCGAAAACCCGGTAAACCGTGCCATTATCGAAGCTGCGAAAGTCATCGGCCAGGCAAAGAACTGCGAGGTAGTAGCAGAGGGCGTAGAGACAATAGAGCAATTGCATATACTTCGGGATATTGGCATACACACCGGGCAAGGCTATCTCTTTTCGCGGGCAGTGCCACTTTCAGCATTCGTGGAACTGGCGCGAGGGGAAGTGATGGTTGGAGGCTCTCCTTTACGCAGGATGCTAGTTTAACAAGTTCAGTATTTGTTTTTTCGACATAAGTCGATATGATCGGTTTTTATTTGCTGCCAAAACAGGACAATAATGCAAAGCCGACTGCTTGCCCATGGTGATTTTCTCAATCTTTCCCGTTTTTCTCCCGACCTTGTTCAATCGCAAACATTAAGTCTGACATCAGGCGTTACCGCAACCATTATCGGCCCTGGCATTGTGCAGTTCATGCCTGCTGCTGTGGATGACAAGAGTAAATTCATTGTGTTGTCTTGTGGGGTTCACGGCAACGAAACTGCACCCATAGAAATCTGTGATGATTTCGTCAAACAGATCTTTACCGGAGCCTTGAAACCGGTTCACCCCGTATTGTTCTTGTTCGGGAATTTACCTGCCATGGCCATCGCTGAGCGGTTTGTGGAAGAGAATATGAACCGTCTGTTCAGTGGCGCACACAGCCAGGGCGATGGAAAAGTTAATCCTGAACGCCTCCGCGCGAAACAGTTAGAAGATGCCGTCACAGATTTTTTTGCTATGTCTGGCGCAGATAATACCCGTTTACACTACGACCTTCACACCGCCATTAAAGAGTCTAAAAACGAAAAATTTGCGGTTTATCCATTTTTACACGGACAACCGTACAGCTTAGCGCAAATAGGGTTTCTTCAAGCCTGTGGTGTTAATACGATACTGTTGTCAGAGTCGCCTACTACCACATTCAGCTATTTTTCTTCCAAGCAGTGTGCAGCCCACGCTTTCACTGTAGAGTTAGGTAAGGTCAGACCATTTGGACAGAATGATATGTCTCGTTTTGAAGAGGCCAGGCATGCCTTAATGAGACTGATGAGTGAGCAGGATGTGGTGTATAGCGTGCAAAAAGATTCACTGGAATTGTTTCGAGTTAACCAGGTGATAAACAGGACACAAGAAGACTTTACCTTGCATTTCGATTCATCAACGCCAAATTTTGCAGGCTTCAGTAAGGGAGTTTGTTTGGCTCAGGATGGAGACAAATCGTTTGTGGCAGAATACGAGGGAGAAGCCATTGTGTTTCCGAATGCTAGTGTGGCGCTAGGTCAACGGGCATTGCTCACGGTTGTTCCTACTAAACTGGAGGATTTACATGTTTGAACTTGATCCCAGGCTCAACAATGATACGGTATTTATTACTGATTTACCCCTTTGCAGAGTTCTGTTGATGAATGACTCCCAATTTCCCTGGGTCATTCTGGTACCTAGGGTAAATGGCGCAACAGAGTTTACCGATTTAGACGACGAACAGATAGCCCAATATACCAGTGAATCCTTATTGTGCAGCGAAATTCTGTCGGTGCTTTATACGCCTGATAAGCTAAATATCGCTGCCTTGGGAAATATTGTTAAACAACTACACGTTCATCATGTAGCGCGTTTTGAAAGTGATGTCGCCTGGCCGGCACCTATTTGGGGAAGACAACCGGCGATACATTACGGAACTGAAGAACTTAATGACCATGTCAGTCGCCTTAAAGCGGCATTTATTACCAAGGAAAAACTATGACCTTAACCACTACACCTACAATTGAAGGAAAAACTATTGCTCAGTACCACGGCATTGTGGTGGGTGAAGCGGTGATGGGGGCAAACTTATTTAAAGATTTATTTGCGTCTATACGGGATATTGTTGGCGGGCGTTCAGGTTCTTACGAAGACGAATTAACCAAAGCCAGGAAGTTGGCGTTTTTTGAATTGGAACAGGAAGCCAGAGCCATGGGTGCTAATGCAGTGGTTGGTATTGATATTGATTATCAGGTTATTGGCGATAAAGGCAGTATGCTGATGGTGAGTATCGCAGGTACTGCCGTTCGAATAGCCGAGTAATAATAGAATGTGACGGGGTCAATCGTCCTCGTCGTCTTCCCACTTTCGCGGTTTAAACCCTTTTGGTACAGAAAACTTCGAAGAAGACTTCAACCACAATACATTACCGATAATGAACCCCATTGCCAATGCAATGATAAGAAGTACCCAACCAATACTCATTGTAAACCTTCATTTAATACGTAACGGTGAAACAGCTCATCCATACGATTAAGCACAGCGTCTTTGCCTTCCATGTCAGCACTGGAAATGGCGTTAGCCAGAGTGTCTACACTGCGTAGTTGTTCAAATGCCTTTGCGGTCTTTGCATGGCTTAGGTGCCACAGTTCCACAGAGACACCATTGTTGTCTTTCATAAAGGGGCGAAAGAAGCCAAACTTGTCAATATTGTCATTCAGCCATTGAGCCAATGAATAGCAAGGGCCACCTTGCCGATACTCTGCATCAACGAGATCAAAGCCTTGTCCACAAGCTTCCACGGCATGTTTATCATACACATCGATGTCAGTGCCCCAGTGATGACGACTTCCTCCCGGTAACGCCGACCAGGTTAGAATTGCGTCAATTTTGGCATCTTCATCCAACAGTTGGTGGTTCAGAGCATCCCCGTGCTTATCGAACAGGGTTGCTTCTCCACGCCACTTTTTATTCCAAATTTGCAACTGACGGTGGAAGTTGCGATAGCTGCTCACCAGCTGACAGTCGATGCCTTCCCGCTGGGCGGCGTGCTGCAACGCAAGCCAGTCTTCCATCACGTCCTGGTGTATCTCAAAACCATTGTCAAGAGAGGTAAGATAAGGGTTGTCTAAGCCTAACCAAGCGGTGTCCTGCATCATGCCAACAGCCTGACTAAGATACCGTAGTAGATATCCACGAGGATGTCTAAATCACGCATTTTGACGCACTCATCTATTTTATGGATAGTGGCATTAACCGGTCCTAATTCAATAACCTGAGCACCTGTAGGCGCAATAAAACGACCATCTGACGTACCGCCAGCGGTAGAAAGTTTGGTTTCATACCCTGTTGCCTTTTCAATCGCATACTGTGTAGCTTCAACCAAATCGCCTTTATCAGTGAGAAACGGCTGACCATTAAATGTCCATTTTATGTCATAGTCCAAGCCGTGCTTGTCTAATATGGTGGTGGTCCGCTCAATCAATTGTTTGTCGGTTACTTCTGTAGAGAAACGGAAATTGAAACATACCTGGCAAGAGCCCGGAATAACGTTGCCTGCGCCTGTGCCTGCGTGAATGTTAGATATTTGAAAACTCGTTGGAGGGAACGACGCGTTGCCATTATCCCAGTGAGTCTGGCTTAGCTCTGCCAGCGCAGGAGCGCCATCGTGAACCGGGTTTTTGGCGAGGTGAGGGTAGGCAACGTGACCTTGCACTCCTTTTATTGTCAAATCGCCTGTAAGCGAGCCCCGTCGTCCGTTTTTGACAATATCACCCACTTGTTCAGTAGAAGAAGGTTCTCCAACGAGACACCAGGTGATTTTTTCATTACGGGCTTCAAGGGTGTCGATCACGCGGGTGGTACCGTTGATAAACGGCCCTTCTTCATCACTTGTGATGAGATAAGCAATGCTGCCTTTGTGGTTAGGGTGATCGGCAACGAAACGGCGGGTAGCAACCATCATCGCCGCTAAACTCCCTTTCATGTCAGCCGCACCACGACCGTGTAAATAACCTGCTTTTTCCGTGGCTTCAAAAGGAGGGGTCTGCCAGGCGTCTTCTGGACCGCTTGGTACGACATCCGTGTGGCCTGCAAAACAAAATACAGGGCCTTGGGTACCGCGACGTGACCACAAATTGGTAGTGTCTTCAAACACCATGGTTTCGTGGGTAAACCCAGACTCGCTGAGCCAGTCCTGCATGTATTCCTGGCAGCCTGCATCTTCTGGTGTAACGGAACGTCGGTTGATAAGATTCTTGGCTACGTCGATAACGTCACTCATCAGCAAAAATTTCCTCATACTGCGCCGGTTTAAACGCCAGGTGATAACTATTGTCGTGAATAAGCACAGGACGCTTGATCATTGCGGGATTGGCCAAAAGCAGTGCAAGGGCTTTTCGTTCATCGAGGTTCGTTTTGTCTGCCTCAGGTAATTGGCGAAAGGTCGTCCCTCTATTGTTTAGCAGGTTTTCCCACCCTAGTTGAGAGGCCGTTTGTTTTAGCCATTCTTCACTTAACCCGTCTTTGCGATAGTCGTGGAAGGTATAAGAGATATTGTGTTGCTCAAGCCACTTTTTGGCTTTTTTAATGGTATCGCAATTACTGATACCATAAAGGGTAGTACTCATAGATATACATTTGCTTAGCTTTTACGTGCAGCCAGTCTAGCTTTGTTAACCGAGGGATGCAAAGCCTGGCACGGGCAAACTTCTTTTCACAGCGGTGAAAGACCAAAAAAGTGAAATCGCGCTGCGACAAACGTAATTTAAAGATAAACGTAGACGAGGGGGTCGACACCCGCGGTGACGTTCTGCAATGGCGTTTTTTTCAAGCCCGCGCATTTTTCTCCGTTGACCATAGCCAAGGCTCCGGCGGTTGAAATGTTGTTTTGTTTCATCCAGTTCAATTGGTAACGGAAGATCGGTTCGCCTGCTTTGAGCGTTTGACCTTCACGACATAAAAACTCGCACTTTTCACCCATTAACGTGCGATTAGATAAATTCAGACTTATCCACAATTTCAGGCCAAAAGGTGTTTTGAGCGTGACTTCGTACCCATTGCGAGGCAGAGAAATCACGGTAGCGTTAATGGGTGCAACTAACGTATGCCCGGCGACGTGAAAGAAACAAGCTGGCCCCCAGAGCCCTTTGGTCGCTAACGGCGCGTTAATTTCACCAGGCTCGGCCAATGTGCCGTTCACAGGTGCGGTGAGTATTATCTCCCGCTTTGCATTTGGCGGGCGTTGATTTATCCATGGCATGGCAGGCAACCTAATCAATTATTGTGTAGCCGTCTTCTCTTAACGCAGTAACGGCATCATCCAGCTTGTCGGCCTTCACTAAAAAGAAGTCAGTGTCAAAAGTGGAGACGATGAACATGCTCACCTTTGCTTTTGCCAGTACTGATCCCAGGTTAGCCATAATGCCTACCATCGACAGAGCCAGAGGCCCCAGTAATTCCAGTGCGCGCCAGCCTTTATCTGATTCCAGAGAAACGAGGTTTATGGCGCTGGGTACTACAATTGAAAGCGTGTCTTCAGTTTTGCCAATAAAGAATAAACGACTGTTTAAAACTTGTGCTGGAATAGCACTGTGAGGGTCAAATGCGTGGATGGTAAATTCTTCGTTGATAATCGCCAGAGTTTGTTTGCTCATTGATTTTACGTTTGGTGGTGAGTAGGTAAATTCTAAATGATTATAGAAAAGACTTCACCCTGTGTTATCCACTTTATCTGTGGATAAGTTTGTTGAGTAGTGTGTGTTAAAGTTGTAGGTTGCTGTTAAATATGAATTAATTTAATAGGTCAAACATTGTTCAGTGGATAACATTGGTATTTTTAGATGCATTTTCCACAGGCTATGTCTACCTTTTAAATAAAAAAATTTGGAAAAATGAGAAATTTCTTTACTCTGTAAACCTTGACACATTAATTGAAAGATGGAACGACAATGAGCAATTCAAATGAAACCTGGCGTGATCTTACCGTTGCTAATGCCGATGAGCTGAGTGAATTCTATCAGGATGTACTTGGCTGGGAAAAAGAACCTGTCGACATGAACGGCTATCACGATTACATCATGAAAGATGCCACAGGGAATGTTATGGGGGGAATTTGTCATCGGCAAGGCGCTAATGCTGATGTGCCGGGCGGCTGGATCACGTATTTTACGGTATCTGATTTTGATGAAGCCTTGCACAAAGCTAAAGAGAAGGGGGCAACGGTAATGGGCGAAGTAAGACAACACGGGAATGCGCAGTTTGTTTATATTACCGATCCGTCCGGCGCTTGTTTTGCTTTATATGGAGAGTGTTCATGACAAAGCGCAGATGCGCTGGTAGAGTAAAGGTTTGACCATAAGGTAAAGGACTATCCATTGACCGCGCCGCTGAATATTTACGCTGGCCCAGGCGCGCTGGCGACACTTAAAAAGCACGGCTTTTATCCTCTGTTATTCAATTATTTTCTGGGCGCGTCCGGTGGTCCTAAGTGGTTCGTGCTTGCCGGGCTCGACCGCGTGTTGTTTCCCGAGTGGTTTAATAACAGAGGTGGACAGGTACAGGTGATAGGTTCTTCCGCAGGGGCGTTCAGAGCGGCTTGCGCCGTTCAAAGTGATCCTTTAAAAGCGATTAATGCCCTCGCCAAACATTATTCTGAGACAGTTTATTCTGCAAAACCATCAGCAAATGAAATTACCTGTAAGGCACGTAGTCTCATTTCCGCTGTTATGGGCTCAGATGGTGTGATGGATGTTCTTAATAATCCGCGCTTTAAAGCTCAAATATTTGTATCTCGTTGCTATCACGCCATGGCTAGCCGGGGACGGTTTACCCAGATGCATGGTCTTGCCATGAGCGCTGCGGCTAATGCTGTAAGCCGAAAAGCCCTGGGGACGTTTTATTCCCGTCATATTTTTTCTGCGCCAGGCAGTGATTTTGAAATAAATGATCCGTACAACCTCAAGACTGAAATTTCCGAGTTGTGTTTTGTCAATGTCAAAGAAGTACTTCTTGCCTCTGGCTCAATACCATTAGTGCTTGAAGGGGTGGAAAATATATTGGAAGCGCCCAAGGGAATGTACCGTGATGGCGGCATTGTGGATTATCACTTTGATCTGTCATTCGGACCAAAGGAGGGGCTAGTGTTATATCCACACTTTTACCCAACGCCCGTTCCTGGCTGGTTTGATAAGGGCATAAGACGGCGATTACCTCATGCCAGTAGCTACAATAATGTGGTTATGCTTGTTCCCTCCAGCGAATTCGTTGCGTCCTTGCCTTATGGTAAAATTCCAGACAGGAATGATTTTAAAAAACTGGATGCCGCTACACGAATTAAATATTGGCAGCAGGTGTTAGAAGAAACAGATCGGTTAGGTGAATACTTCATGGAGATCACAGCCAACGGCACTATTATGGACAAAATACAGCCTCTTCCATTTAAGTTAGTGCCAGATTTACCCGGTTGATTAATCGTTTTTCTCACACTGAGCGCCGGGACGCAGATTTTTCAGGGTCGAAAGGACTTTTCAAGGATAGCTGTCAGCCGGTATAATTCGCAAAAACAGAATAGAATAAAACGTCGTTGTTTGTCGTGACAACTGCGGACATCATAAAATAATCCTTTCGACAATTTCCTACATTCTTAATTGTGTCAATATCAATGCTTCCGCCATGGTTAAATCCAGGTGAGCTATTGCTGTTGTGTTAAATCTTGCAATAACCTGAAAGGTAGTTATGACAGTTATAAATACTGCACAAACGCGGTCACATTTTTGGCCGATATTTATTATGGCGATGGGGTCGTTTATTCTTGGGCTTACTGAGTTCTCGTCCATGTCCATGTTGCCTCTCATTGCTGAATCCTTGAGTATCACACCATCAGAAGCCGGTAATGCCATAAGTGGGTATGCAATAGGTGTGGTTATCGGTGCGCCATTATTTATGTTGCTCACCAATAGAACGAACCGTCGTACATCGTTAATTCTATTTGCCTCAATGATGTGTATCGCTAATGCGTTTAGTGCTATTGCAACTTCATTACCAGAGCTGGTTTTTTATCGGGTGCTAAGCGGGTTGCCCCACGGAGCCTACTTTGGCACAGCGTTGCTGATTGCCTCTGAAATGGCCCCTAAGGGTAAACGCGCTAGTTATATGTCTAAGGTTTTTGCTGGGTTAACCATTGCAACCATCGTCGGCGTACCCATGGCAACCTTGATAGGACAAAATATCAGTTGGCGCGTGTGTATGGGTATTGTTGCCGTAATGGCCTTTATCGCCACTTTTCTCATTTACTTCATTGTACCAAGTAGCCCAATTAAAACTCCCACACGGCTTAAAGAAGAATTTGGCGTATTAAAGAACAAGCTCATCTGGTCTATTTCCGGCATTATTTTTATCGGTTTTGGTGGCGTGTTTTGTATTTATACCTACCTTGCAGACACAATCCTTAACGTAACTGAAGCGCCAGAGGTAACAATTTCAATCGCTATGATGATGTTCGGTGTGGGTACGACCATTGGCAATTTGGTGTGCGGTAAATTGGCTGATCATTCGCCCCTGGCTACCACCGGTATTGCACTCTTGTGTAGCATTGGCATTTCAATACTCTACGTCTTTGCTGCGCACAATATTTACCTGGTGTATATCAGCGTATTTTGTTTAGGAGCAAGCGTAGGGTTGGCTGCGGTAATTCAGTCTATGTTGCTTGACGTATCCCCCACAGGCCACGCGATGATTGGTGCGTTAGTTCAATGCGCGTTTAATACTGCAAACGCTATTGGCCCACTGCTGGGCGGCGTGGTGTTAACCTCTGGTGGCAGCTTCAATATGACGGGTTATGCTTCAGCATTACTGTTCCTTGGAGGATTTGTAATGTGGGCATTGAGTTATGCACAAATCCGAAACCGCAACGACGTTGCCCTGCAGGTTGCCTCTTAAAGGTGGCCTGCACGCACCAAGCTGAGCAAAACTTATTCGTTTAAACGGTTTATGTCAAAAACTGCTTGCACCCCATGATAGGCGCGGCTATTATACGCGCCGTTCTCAGCAATCGCTGATTACATCTCAATGCGTCTATAGCTCAGTTGGTTAGAGCGCTACCTTGACATGGTAGAGGTCCCCTGTTCGAGTCAGGGTAGACGCACCATTTTTTTCTAAAGCCGCCATATCTCATCGTTGTTTGCCTCTCTTAATTCATTCTTGAAATAGCTTCCTGTTTTATCAAATAATTTCCTGTATTCCTTTTTTTACTGCGGTTTCCATATTAAGAATAAATAACATTGTGGTTTACTCAGTGCGTCATGTTTTGTCGCATAGTTGTTTCATGCTTACAAAACGTTAGTTGTACAAAAGTAAGCACATGCAAAACATTAGAACTGAACAAATTAATATTCACGTTATTGGCATAGGAGGCTGTGGTGGTAATGCTGTCAGCAACATGGCCAGTCTTTGCTCACATGAAAATATCAGGTTTAGCTCTGTTAACACCGATATCGCCGCTTTACATAGATGTACAAATCATGAAGTGGTATTGATAGGTGAAGCGACAACAAAGGGTTATGGCGCTGGGGCTGACCCGGATGTAGCAAGCAATGCTGCCATTCAGAGTAAAGATGCCTTAACGACATTAATAAAAGATGCTGACCTTATTATCATTATCGCTGGCCTGGGAGGTGGCACTGGAAGCGGTGCAACGCCAATCCTAATTGACTTAGCAAAAGAGAGCGACATCGATGTGATGTGTTTTGTTACGCTTCCTTTCAAAGCCGAGGGAGGCAAGCGAAGCGACATTGCTAGAAACGCACTCGAAACAATACGAAGCAAAGCGAACGCTACACTCGTAATGTCTAACGATTCATTGCTTTCTGCACTAGATGAAACCGTAGGGCTTCTCTCTGCATTTCGTCATTGTGACACGCAAATGCACAGAATTGTCGAAGCTATTATCGTAATGCTTACGAATACGGGTTATATCAACGTCGACATTAATGATTTCAGTCACATTCTGTCTCTAGAAGGGGATACTGCGTTAGGAGTGGGTATTGCTGAAGATGACAGTTCATTAAGCGCAGCATTAAAACATGCTTTGGAAAACCCATTAGTAGACAAGCAAAACATAATTGGGGCGCAGGGCGTTATTGCGCAGCTTACGTGCAAAGAAGAGCCTAGCTTAGCAATGTATGAAGAAATGCTAGCGACACTCCAATCTTTAGTTGATGGCCCTCAAACTCTTATTATTACAGGCGTAACCTTATCGCCAGAATTACCGCACTTTGGTGAAGTCTTAGTTATCGCCACAGGTGTGCCTTCTGAGGCCCAAAACTTCGAACAGGAGAAAAATGTGATATCCATGAAGCAGGTATCTATATCAACATCATCAAAAAAGGATTCAGCATACCTGGATATCCCTGCTTTTGTGAGGTTGCAGGGTAGGGAGTTTAGCTAATCATTAAACATCTGCTTGTTTCGCACAGATTATTCCTGATAAGCGAAGTACAACTTTTCAGAAAGTTCGCTGAAATACTGCCTCAGTTTTTGAGGGGCGATGACCTCTATGTTGTCGCCCAAGCCTCTCAGAAATGCTCGTAATTTATTAGTATCTTTAACAGTCGCAGTCAGCAGAGATTTATCTGTCTGAATAGATTGCGTAATGACTTGGTCGTTACTCAGTCTGTAGCCGTGAAGTAAAAATAGAGAATTATTTTTAACCAATAGCTTAAGCTGAATGTCTTCTTTGTTGTTAGCTGACAAGGTTTGAATATTTTCCTGTTCACCAAATTCTTGCTGGCAGTCTTCATCCGTCACGGTAACGTTTCTAATAAATTGTAAAGGCAATGCGTATCGCCTTGTGTGTAACGATCCAAAAGTGCATACAAAGAGTTGCCTGCCATCTTGTTTAACCAACCCCATAGGGTTAACTTTTTCGTAATGCTTCCAAACCATTTCGTTTCCACCACTGAAAATACGCTTAATATCTGCAGAGATTTGTTTTTTAAAAAATATTGCACTTTTTAATCGTTCAAACGAAGCAGCATCTATTTCTGGGGGGATGAGCGGCTGCGTAACGTGCGAATCGGCCACCGATCTTAGCCAGTTTGTAAGTAAAGAATCACTATCTTGCTCTAAGACCTGGCTCGCTTTTGCAAAATAAGGCTGCATTTCTTTAAGTGTAGAATTTGGTAGTGTGGCACCTGATTGTTCAAGCACCTTAAATGCAAGTGCAGTATTGCCGTCCATTAAGCTTAAATTGAGTTTCTTAAAGTTAGCGTTTATAAACCAGCCGTAGGGTTTTGAGCGCTTATCAACGTCTAACCCAAATAGTCCAATATTTTCTAGGCTGACTAAGTCCCGCTGCACCGTGCGCATATCGATGTTGTGGTGACCGCAGTTTTGTAGATTTTCAAAAATTTGTCGGCTAGATACCTTTCTAGGTGCAGAAGGCACAAATTGAAGAATGTCGAGCTTGCGTTGAAATGCACTCATTGGGGCGAACTGGCTTTTGCGATTATGACTTCACCATAGCATAGAGATAGCATGCGACAAAAATTGTCGCATGCTAAATTCTGGCAGTGTCTAAAACTGTGCTAACTCACCAAGCCATTTTTTTCTGATTACAAAAATATCTTCTGAAGTAAAGTTATATGGTTTCGATGGTCCAGGGTTTCTAGAGCTGTCAATAGTAAGCTCATAAAGTGGAATGATACTTTTTTCGTTATCGGAATCGAGCATATGTAAGCCTTTGTCAGAAACCTTCTTAACAACTGACCAATGGCCTCCCATCTGATGGTCGTAGCCGACAATGCAAACGCAGTTTTGTGCATTATCCGCTTGAGCTATCTGCTCAAGTACTTGTTTTCTATTACGTGACGTGTCGTTCAACCAATACGGAATAGAAAATTCAAATTCATAAAGTTCTTGGGTTTTTTCGTGGTACATATCGAAATGAGAATTGAGATAGTCTAGCACTCGGCTTAGCGTATTCTTAATGGTCCCCCGCCTTGTACCATTAAAATAACTCATATAATCGCCATCTCTTAGGAATGCGGCCAATACTTGACTGAAAAGTTCAGGCTTATCAAGGCTGGGCTCAAGTGCGTGGATAGCGTTAACAATGGCATAGAAGCCGCAGGCACCATCTAGCTCTCCTTGTTTGGCTGGTTTTATTCTTTGTAAGCTCATAAGTACACATCCTTATTTCGATAGAAAGCTGACTTTAATTGTATATGTAGTGGCATAGTGAATGGTTTTCGCCTAACAGCATCGTTCTCCTAGTTCATATCTTTGTATGGATACTGGCTGGCCAAATATGTTTTGTAATCTGGTTAAGCTTGTGTACCGGTATACAAACCAGACTATCAGTATGTTTATGTAATTATTATCACCAATAAATTTAATCAGTTTCAATATATTTTTGGTAATTAAGGCAAAGGTAATTTTTAAAACTAAAAGTCAGCGTTAGATGCGGTGCGCTAGCGCCGACTTTATTTTTGCAAAAAACAATAAGGCAGTATGCCGTTCGAAGCGCTAGTTACAGCGTTTTCCCGCCTTTCACTGATGTTTTGGGCTTGTTTCGTTATAACGAGAGCGTCACTGCGATGGGACAGTGATCACTTAATCGATGGGCGTCTTCGTTATAATTACCCTCAAATACAAGCTGTTCGAAGGAATTGTCGATAAAAAGGGATTTTGCATTTGGGTCGAGCACAATGTGGTCAATATAGTCTTTGTAGTAACCACCCCAACACGCTGAATTCTTGGTTAATGTTGGGCTCCACATGGCCTCAGCGCCTTCATCATCGATGGCCTGCCATAACCCGGATGCTTCAGAATGTTTGTTAGCAATGTCCTGGACAAACCGGCGATTAAAGTCGCCGAGTACAGCAAAAGGTATTCCTTCTTTTGCGCGGGCATCTATCCATGCTTCAAGTGGTTCGATTTGTTTGTTCAGTAAATCGCACGCGTTTTTTTCTCTTTCTTGTTTTTCTTCTTTTGACGGCATGGCGTCAATACTCGTTTCATCAAGAGGCTTTTCAAAACATCCTGACTTGAGATGCACACTCAATAAGCGGAATTGTTTATCCTCTCTACTCAATGTGACATCCATACCGTAGCGCACCCGGCCTACATCCAGCGCTTGATATTCTAACGCTTTGATATCGAAACCTGCGGATTTACGCACAGCAACGCCGACACGTTGAAACCAATCTTTCGAAGAAACATAAACATCATAGTTATCGCCCAGTGCTTTTTGCGTTAATGCGACAGATTCTACTTCCTGTAAGGCGATTACATCAGCGTTAAGTTGCTGAGTATAGTTACGCAGTTCCTGATAATCTTTGTCTGTACGAACGTTGTTTTCATGGTCGCTTAGCCATTGAATATTCCATGTTGCAATTTTCAATTCTTGTGCGAAAGCGCCGGCGTTAAATAACATGCATAAAATTACAAAAAACCGAATCACTCTGTCATCCTATCGATAGTTTGGGCAAGACAAAGGTAACACGGTTAGTTTGTCTTTTACGCCAAACTTTTTCTTATGATCAAAGGTTTTTTAAGTCTTATTTCACATTTTTTCAAATAATCTGTGAGATTTCTCTCCCGTCAGCGAATCATTAGAAAACTACATTTTTTAACGACAGGGTTTTGCAATGGGGAAGGGCATCGCGCAGATTCACTATCAATAGTTTGCAGAATGGAATTCAACGTTAATTAATAGGGCGTCCTGTAGGTTATGGATAAATGCAACAACCGGTTAAGAAAAGTGAAATGAACGCAAATAAGCATGGGCTGTATTCAGAGATCATAGAAAAGCACAAGGGCATTGTGTTCAAAGTCACCCGTGCCTACTGTAAGAATGCGTTTGATCAGGAAGATTTGGCGCAAGAAATTTTTGCTCAGCTTTGGCGCTCTTTAGATACGTACAACGAAGCATTCAAAGTGACTACGTGGATGTATCGTGTGGCTCTTAACGTTGCCATTTCTTTTTACAGAAAAGAGAAGTCAATTACTTACAAGCATGTGGAAATGGAAGACAGGCTGCTCAGTTATGACATGGAAACAGAAAACGAACATGCACAAAGTCTGAGGCAATTATATGGTTTTATTAACACTCTAAACGACATAGATAAAGCGGTGTTATTAATGTATTTGGATGGTGAAGAACAGTCAGAAATTGCAGCAAATTTAGCAATATCGCTATCAAATGTATCTACAAAAATTAGTCGGATAAAGCAAAAGTTCAAGCAAAACGCAGAGTAAAAAAGGTAAGGGTGGAATTAATTATGAATTTACAAGAAATGCAAACAATTTGGCAGCAACACAGTGAAAAGCTGGATGAGTTTATAAGCCTGAATAAGGCGTTACTGGAAGAGAAAAAAGTAGCCCGTCAAAGCAGTGAGCTAAATAAACTTGTTTTGATAGCCGGCATTGAAGGTGTTTTATTTTTTTCCATTGTCGTTTGTTTGGGCAACTACATGGCGTCGTCCTGGGCATTTACGGCACCTGTGGTGTCGGCCTTTATACTGAATATATTTGCAATAGTTGGCTTAATCGCGAGTATTGGGCAGATAGTGTTACTAAGGAAAATCGACTTCTCAAAATCGGTTAAAGAAACGCTTTCCGGGCTTATCGCTGTTCGAACACACAATCTGAACACCTTCAAACTCATAATGCTCTCTGCTCCTTTTTACATGGCGTATGTATTTATTGGTTATGACGTTTTTATTGGCGTTGACCTTTTTTCACTCATGCCTGCAGGAATAAAAGTCATGTTCTTTGTGTTTGCCATGTTATTTGCGGGGCTGGTTGCAGTCTTATTTGTAAAACTTAAACCCGAAAATAGAGACAATAGAATCATCAACTGGCTTTACAAAGAGGTTGCAGGTCACAGGTTAACGCATTTGCTGGACGAGTTTGAACATTTGCAAAGCTCCAAAGAGTGAAGCCGAGAAAGTCGCGTTGACACTTTGCTTGGTACGGGATGTACTTGATGTAAGCGCTCGCGCGAAACTTGAGCGATAAAAATTATTTGCACTATACTTAAAGGGTTGTTCGACGTTTTTTTCACGTCACGTCAGTTCATACATTGCACTTTTTTACAACGTCTTCAGTACAAACGGGTAGGGATGTCAGATAAAGCCCAGCGGGAGTGCTATGAAACTACAGAGATCGAAAGTAGATGTGACATTCGAAAGTCACGATATCGCCGAGACGCGCTTTGTTGAGCTTATAAGTGCCTTACCTAAAGTGTCTGTTCAGGGTTACGATAAAAGCCGAAGGGTTATTTACTGGAATCATTCCAGCGAGCGTATTTACGGTTTTACTGAGCAGGAAGCGCTTGGTCAGAAACTGGAAGATCTCATCATACCCGAGTTCATGCGTGCAGAAGTAATTAGACTGCATACGCAATGGCTTGAAACGGGTGAGCCAATTCCCTCTGAGGAGCTCGTATTAGTGCGTAAAAACGGCGCTCCGGCTCATGTTTTTTCGTCCCATGTGATGTTGAAGCAAGATACCGATGCACCAGAAATGTTTTGTGTAGACGTTGATCTCAGCGAGCAAATTGCCATTCGAACCGAGCTGGAACGTATGGCCTTAACAGATCTACTCACGAACCTGCCAAACCGCCGTCATCTCAATAGCTTTCTGCAGGATATTATTACCCGTGCAAAAGAATCACAGCAACAGTTTGCTATTTTTTTCATCGATCTGGATATGTTTAAAGAGGTGAACGATACCCTGGGTCACACGTGGGGCGACGCTTTACTCGCAGGTGTGGCTAAACGGCTGATTGAGTGCTTGTCGGGTAACGGTGAGCTTACTCGCTTTGGGGGGGATGAATTTGTTCTGGTATTGCCCGTTATTGAAAATGATAGCCAGATAAAAACGATGGCCGAACGTTTGATAGGGTGTTTTAAAACGGGCTTTTTATTGGGAAATGAAAATGTCCGCATTACTGCCAGTATGGGTATTAGTGTTTTTCCCCGGGATGGTGATGATGTGGTAGATTTGTTGAAAAACGCCGATAACGCCATGTATCAAGCCAAACTTGAAGGAAGAAATCGGTATAGTTTTTTCACCTCTGCGCTAAGTCAGCGGTTGCTTCATCAACGATCTATTGCTACTAAATTACACGACGCAGTCGTTAACAATGAACTGAGGCTTTTTTATCAGCCGCAAATTAATTTATCTACCGGGCAAATCTCAGCATGTGAAGCGCTTCTTCGCTGGTATCCTCGCGGGGAAGACGTTCCGGTACCGCCAGACGTATTCATTCCTATCGCCGAACGCACTGATTTGATAAAGCGGGTCGGCAATTGGGTGCTTGAACAAGCTTGTCAGCAATCTCAAAAATGGCAACAAAAGGGGTTGTCAGTGCGAATTGATATCAATGTCTCCGGACGGGAGTTAGAAGATGTTGAGTTTTTTTCAATTCTGAACGCATGTCGCAAATCATACGGTTTAGCACCAAAAGATATAGGCATTGAGCTTACTGAAAATGTCCTTATTCAGTCGCAACCTGAAATTTTAGAAGGGTTGACGTTAGAACGACAAAAAGGCGCGGAAATATCCATCGACGACTTTGGTACTGGTTATTCTTCTCTCAGCTATTTGAAGCAATTCCCGGTGAGTAAGTTAAAAATCGATCGTTCGTTTCTCAAAGACGCGCCGGAGAACGACTTTGATGGTGCACTGATGGAAGCCATTATTAATGTGGGACACAAACTTAACTTAGCCATTGTAGCCGAAGGTGTTGAAACCCACGAGCAAGCGTCTTACTGCAATAATCTGAAAGTGGAATACGCCCAAGGGTACCTTTTTTCCAAACCTGTTTCTGCTGCTGAGATGGAAGCCTTGTTGCAAAAACACGACTATCTCGAATTACCTACCTGACAAAATTTAAACGAATGTCAGCTTACTTTACAATTTACGCTTTCAACATAATACTTCTTATGTAAATGCATGAATGCTTGCTCTTTTTCATGATGGCTCTATACTTGCAGGTTAATGAAATGTAAATGAATTGTATAATGAGAACAAGCTATGAAGTGTAAAAAATCACTAGCAATATTGGCTGTGGCAATGGGCTTTCAAGCGCATGCGGCATTAGTTGATGTACCTTATTCAGGCTTTTTCGATGAAGCGTCAGTCATTGCTGAGGACGGATTACCGGCAGGCGACTTCGATACTATTGGTGGAATAGATGATGTGGCCAATTTCAAATTAGTTGAGGGAGCTAATGAATTTGTAGGTTCAGTATGGGGCCCGACCGATAATGCCGATGTATTTACAGTAGAAATAATGTCAGGTTACGTGCTTACCAGCGCCACTATTCTGTGGGGCACGAATCTACCCGGAATTGGTTTTACATTCCCACCAGTTACAGGCTATCTGCAGCAAAATACCTTCGGTGCAACTGCTGCGACCTGGTATTTTGAAGAAAGTAGTACCACACCGGAGGTGTTCACTGTCTCTGGCCTTGAAGGCACACAGTTTGGTGAAGCAATGCAAAGTGCAAGTTCACCAGCCCTTTCAGTGATGGACGGCGTGTATTCTAGTTTGCTGGACGCGACAGGCACGTGCGCACAAACATATGTGCCTGATCCCAATGGCGTGGGCATTGTTGCTCAGTGTATGGAAGGCATCGACTATAAGATGACGTATAACGTTGAGGCGCTGCCAGGAAATCCTGTAGGTGTACCCGAGCCGACCACGTTGGGTTTAATAAGTTTGTCGTTATTAGCTATGGTCAGATTCTGCAAACGTTGAACCGACAGTGGGGAAAAAAAGCGCATTGGCGCTTTTTTTACACTTAAATAAAAACCATTGTTAACCCAAGTCTATTTACAGCGTAAAATTTAGGTTTTACTAAACGGACAACATCCCCCTTGTTTAAAAAACATATCATTATTTTGTTGCTAGTTACTTGCTCCCTATTCGGTGCACTGATATTTCCTGCATTCGCGGATCAACCGTTTCCTTACTCTGACGAGGGTTTCAGATATTCAGGTAGAATTGCTTATGAGAATAACAGTGCTTTACTTACCTGGCCCGGCAGTAGTATCCATTTTGCCTTCACCGGGACTACGCTAAAGCTCGATTTAGAGGATACTTCAGGCCAGAACTATTTTAATGTTATTTTTAATGGTCAAGATGAGTATCCTTATGTACTGCACTTACAAAAAGGGCGACATGTTTACGATCTCAGTCATTTTATTGACCGCAAAGAAAACCAGGTTACAATTTTTAAAAGAACCGAAGGCGAGGAAGGTGGAACGTATTTTCACGGTGTGAAAGTTGGTGATTCTCAACTATTGCTGCCGGCCTCTAAGCCCTCTGACAAGCGTATTCTCTTCTATGGTGATTCGATTACCGTTGGCATGGGAAACGAAGCTGCGTATAACGACCCTGATAATAAACCCGCTGATAAGAACCACTATCTATCCTATGCGTCTATAACAGCTCGCAAGCTGAATGCAGAACACCATGCTATCGCTAAAAGTGGCATAGGATTTATGGTGAGTTGGTTTGATTTCATCATGCCGGATTATTACGACCAGCTCACAGGAGAAAACAACAACAGCTCTCGTTGGAATTTTGATGATTGGCAACCTGACGTGGTGGTAGTTAATCTTGGACAAAACGATCGATGGTTAATTGAGAACGAGAAGCGACTTCAAGCGCAGCCCAGTGATATTCAGCAAGCGTATGAGGCCTTTTTGGTAAAACTTATGTCTCACCACCCGAATGCTCTATTCGTTTGCGCAATAGGCAGTATGGACGCAGCAAAAACGGCCAGATGGCCTAACTATATTGCTGATGCAGTTGCCTCGATTAAAGCCTCTTCCAAAAATAACAAAGAGAATGCGCGTCTACACACCTTCGTTTTTGATTTCACCGGTTATACTGCACACCCACGGGTAAAGCAACATCATGACAATGCAACAGCATTAAGCCATTTTATTGCTGAAAAAATGCAATGGGCCGTCAAAGAGTGAGTGGGGCTATTACCGGCTGGTACGTTTGGTCTTTGTCGGCCCACAGAATTGAGTTCTTACTTTGCTGTGACAATGAATCAAGGGTAAGGCTCGCACATAGCATCGCCACTAGAAAAAGCGGCGACGCCAGTTTACTTAGTTTCTGTTCAAATACCAGTTGGCAATTTGCTCTCGTTCTGCGTCTGTCATGCCGGTTTTATTCATAAACGGCATATCTTTACTTACGGCTGTACGACGGTATATTTGTCCTGAATAGCGCTCAATATCCTGCCAGGAATCAAATTTTACGCCCAACGGCGCAACTTTAAAGATGTCATCCGTTGGTACTGTGGCGTGACAACCTGTGCAATGGGTGTTAACGAGTTGATGAACCTGTTGGTCTGTCGTAATTGCTGATGGGGTAGCTTCCGCCACGGGCGCTTGTGCGCCAGGCTGTTCTGAAACAGGTGTTCCTGTACTAGCCGGCATTGACACCCAAATGGCCAAGAGCAACATACCTATAGCGCCTGAAACGAGAATGACAGGTTTCTTCACGCCTTGGTGTTTTAGATTGAAGTAGTGTCTTATCCAAGCTGACAAGGCCATGATCGCAATCAGCACCAGCCAGTTTTGAGGGTGTTGATAGGTCATGGGGTAGTGGTTACTGATCATGATAAACAAGATGGGCAGTGTCAGATAATTATTGTGCACTGAACGCAGTTTTGCGCTGGCGCCCCAGGAAGGGTCAATACTCTCTTTAGCAGCTACAGCGGCAACCATTTTACGCTGGTTCGGCATAATATTTAAAAATACGTTAGCCACCATAATTGTGCCCACGAGTGCGCCAACGTGAATGTAAGCCCCTCGTCCGCTAAACAGTTGAGCACTTAGCCAGCTCACAAAACAAATAAGTGCCACCAAGAACACAGCGAATAAACGGGGCGACTTGCTCAATGGACTGCGGCATGCCAATTCATATAATGCCAGTCCACCGAATATTATCCCCAAGCCAGATAAAACGGCAGTCTGAGGCGAAATGGCATTCACTGTTGGGTCGATTAAATATGCAGAAGCACCAAAGTAATACACAATGACTAGGAGGGCAAAACCACTTAACCAGGTACTATACGCTTCCCATTTGAACCAATGCAATGTGGAGGGCATGGTTTCAGGGCCATAGGCATACTTGGCGACTTCGTAAAAACCACCACCGTGGATAGCCCACAAATCACCTTTTATGCCCTTTTTTTGTTTCCACTCCGGCGGCGTACGCAAACTGTTATCTAACCAGATAAAATAGAACGAGGCACCAATCCAGGCCACGCCAGCAATGACATGGAACCATCTTACAAATAGTGAAAGCCAGTCTAAACCCTGCATCTGTTACTTCTCCAATCTTTTATATTGTGGTGTACCTGCCACCCAGGTTTCTACAATGGCCCTGTCGTCACCCAACATAGACAGGGCAAATAGCACGTCTTGTGGTGATTCCTGAGATTTAAGGCGGTGTTCTGTTAATTCGCAGAATCGTGGTTCAACCACGATAAAATCAGCGTGAGTGCCAGGGTTCAAATTGCCAATGGAATGACTGAGCCCGTGAGCACAGGCCGCCCCTTGTGTCATCAGGTACAACCCCTCTACAGGTGATAAGGATTGCTGTTGAAGTTGGCATACCTTGTACCCTTCACCATAAGTTCGAAACATATTGAAAGTGGTCCCTGCGCCCACGTCTGTAGCCAGGGTTACCGGCACTTTATATTTCCGAGCCTGGTGAATAGGAAATAAACCACTTCCAAGAAACAGATTAGATGTAGGACAGAATGCAATGGTGGCCTGTGCCTCTGCCATGCGCTTCCACTCGTTATCAGTGAGGTGCACGCAATGCCCAAATACTGATCGGGAGCGCACCAGACCGTAATGATCGTAAACGTCCAGGTAGCCTTGGCGCTCGGGAAACAGGCTGTTCACCCAGGCTATTTCTTTCTTGTTTTCCGACAAGTGAGTTTGAATAAATACATCTTTATATTGTGATGCCAGCTCACCAAGAGCTGCAAGTTGTTCGCGACTACTGGTAGGTGCAAAGCGCGGTGTTAGAGCATAGAGGTTTCGCTCTTTGTTATGCCATTTTTGGATCAGCCGTTCGCTTTCTTCTGCTGCTGTCAGGGGCGTATCACTGAGACCGTCGGGGCTATTGGTATCCATACATACCTTGCCTGTAATCATCGCCATATTGATGTCGGTTGCAGCGGTAAAAAGGGCGTCTACTGATGTGCTGTGAACGGTGGGGTACACTAACCCTGTAGTGGTACCGTTTTTAAATAGTTGACGCAGAAATACGCCTGCCATGGCTTCAGCGTATGATTTGTCTGCGAAACGTCTTTCTGTAGGAAAGGTATATTGCTCCAACCAGGCAAGTAATTGTTCCCCATAGCAGGCAAGCATTTCTGTTTGAGGAAAATGCAGATGACTATCAATGAGCCCTGGTAGTACCCAATATTGTGAGTAATCGAGCAACCGGGCATCCGGGTAATCACTGCGAATAGCAGCAAACTCGCCGATAGCCACAATTTTATCGTTACATACCACCATACCCCCATCGCGATACCAAACGAGATCCTTGTCTGGTTGATATGACGCTTTAGGGAAGTGAAGCAGCTTGGCGCGAATAAGTTGTTGTTTCACTAACTACCCCGGTAACTACTAAAACCAAATGGGGAAATTAGCAGTGGAACGTGATAGTGACCGCCGTTTTCTTGTATAACAAATGCAATATCCACGTAGGGATAAAAACTTTCTCCGTGCCGTGTAGTCAGGTATTCATGACAGTGGAAACGAAGTTGATAAGTACCGGCCGTTAGCGTGGCGTCCTGCCAG
The DNA here is from genome assembly GCF_056158205.1 of Alteromonas sp. AWQ4_252. NCBI lineage: Bacteria > Pseudomonadati > Pseudomonadota > Gammaproteobacteria > Alteromonadales > Alteromonadaceae > Alteromonas > Alteromonas sp. AWQ4_252. The sequence continues at coordinate 2,720,378 of NZ_JBSWSV010000001.1, forward strand.
GATTTACAGCGACCATCATCATCAGTAATGCCCTGATATTGACTGCCATCAGGCGTTGTCAGTGTAAGGGGAAGGTTAGCCGCTGGTTTACCGGATGTGGTATCCAGCACATGGCTTGAAAGTGAAATCATTGAGGTCCTCATATTACCAGTGCCTTATCAAGGCGAAGACAGGTTATTTTAATTTGTTCTGATGCCGCGTTTTGAATTTCCGCTTTTGTGCTGTTATCAAGCCGCTTGTTGAGTGCTGCTAACATAGTATCAGCAGACAAACCGGTGGCGCATATGATAAAGATGAAGCCGTGTTTTTTCAGATAAGCTTCATTGGCACTTTTAAGCGCGAGCAATATGCTGTCATCTGCCACTGCAGTGCCAGCTTGCTCTCCGGCAGCGATTGCTTTGGTATTGGCGTATTTACTTCTAAGGGTGTTGATATCGCCAATCATAGGGTGAGCGGAGAATGCTTCAAAAAAGTCATCGTTGCTCATCGCTTGCCAACTCGTATGGGCTGCCTCAAAAACCTCGTCTTTTGTGGTAAACGGGCGAGCCTGATCCATTAGTGTTACCCAGTGTTGCGCTGCACAGGTTTGCGTGAAAAAGGCTTTACTGGCTTCTTCTGATAAAGCATTTAATTCTTCTAATGTCATTGAGTGATTACCTCGGCCCTGGCTTTTAACGGTGTTGTATTTAGCATGTTGATAATCTGGGCGCTAATAGAAACGGCTACCTCGACAGGACGTTTCCCTGTCACCGATAACTCTCCCACCGGTGAAACAAAGGCTGCCATGGCAGCATCATTCAGTTGTCGATGGGCTAATCGGGTTTTGAATCGCTTGGCCTTTGTTTCAGAGCCTATCATTCCCACATACGGAAATTGAGCCAGCTTGAGTGCAGTTTCAGCTAGTCTGAAGTCAAGTTGATGATCGTGGGTTAAAATCAGTACCCAGCTATCTGCAGGCAGTAAACGCAATTCTCCCTCTGGTTGAGGGTCACACACGGTATTCACATGCGCCGGGACGTCCAGGTTGTCAAAAACTTCCGACCGACTATCTATCCACAACAGATTTAACGGCAGCTGCGCCAGAATGGGCACCAGTGCCTGGGCTACATGACCCGCGCCGAACACAGCGAGGGTCTGGCTGTGGGTGGCTTTCACTTCAAACAACACTTTTACCGCGCCACCACAGCACTGTCCAAGTTTGCTTGAGAGCGGGTAAGACTCTACGTGCTGCGTATCTTTGCCGCCAAGCAAGAACTGCCGGGCTTTAGTGACAGCATCAAATTCCAGATGACCACCTCCGATAGTATCGTATTGGCTGTCATCAGTGACCACCATCTTTGCGCCTAGCTCCCGCGGTGTAGAGCCGGCTGAAGACAGTACCGTTATCAACACGTAGGCCCGTCCGTGCTGGTGGCAAAAACTCAAGCCTCCGTACCAGGTTCTAGGCGCAATCATGGGGTGATCCTTCTGAGTGTTTGCGAACCTCATTGACGGCGGCCAGCACTCTCTCTGGTGTAGCCGGCGTTGATAATTCGGGATCGATGCGATAATCAGCAAGACTGGCAATGGCGTCTTTTAATGCCGACCAAACAGAGATCGCCAGCATAAATGGAGGCTCTCCAACAGCTTTGGAATGATAAATACTGTCTTCGTCATTAGGTCGGGCATACAGGTTTACGTTCATAACGTTTGGTGTATCGCCAATAGCCGGAATTTTGTAGGTTGCCATATTCGCGGATAACAGTCTGCCACTGTCGTCCCATTTGAGCTCTTCGGAAGTGAGCCAGCCCATACCTTGAATAAAGCCGCCTTCTATCTGTCCGATATCTATCGCTGGATTCAGACTGGCGCCCACGTCATGAAGAATGTCTACTTGCTCTACTTTGTATTCACCAGTAAGGGTGTCGATACTGACTTCACTGGCTGCTACGCCGTACGCAAAGTAGAAAAAAGGCCGGCCACTGCCTGTTTCCCGATCATAAAAGATCTTTGGTGTACGGTAATACCCTGTGCTCGACAAGGAAATACGGCCCATGTAGGCAGCTTGAACCAATTCCGGGAAGTCGATACTGTGCTCACCAATATGCACCTGGTTATTAATGAATTGTACTGAATCAGCCTTGATGCCCAGAGAATTAGCCCAAAACTCAATGAGTCTTTCTTTGAGGGTTATACACGCATTTTGTACCGCTTTACCGTTGAGATCAGTTCCCGATGATGCGGCCGTAGGCGAAGTGTTCGGCACCTTATCTGTGCGGGTGGACGTTACCTCAATACTGTCTGTATCTACGCCAAATTCGTGGGCGGCAATCTGGGCTATTTTGGTGTGTAAACCTTGTCCCATTTCTGTGCCACCATGGTTTACCTGAATGCTGCCATCTGTGTATATGTGAACAAGCGCGCCGGCTTGATTCAAATGCTTAGCAGTAAACGAAATGCCAAATTTGACCGGCGTCATAGCCAGCCCTTTCTTGATTACCGGACTATTTTGGTTAAATGCTGAAATGGCACGGCGTTTTTCCCAGTACTGACTGGACTCTTCAAGACGCGCTATCATATCCCCAAGTAAGTTTTCACCGATATCCATGCCATAAGGCGTGATGTTCCCTGTCGCTTTGTCATACAAATTACGCTTGCGTATGGTCAACGGGTCTTCACCTAACTTTCTGGCGATACCATCGATGATAGCCTCAGCTACAATCATACCCTGAGGACCGCCAAAGCCGCGATATGCGGTATGTGACACATAAGAAGTTTTTAAGCGGTGCCCGGTAACACGGGCTACACCCAAAGAGTAACCGTTGTCAGCGTGAAACATGGCCCTGTCAACAATAGCGTCAGAAAGGTCAGCGCTATAACCACAGTTGCCATTCACCACGATGTCTGCAGCGGAAATCTTGCCCTGATCGTCAAAACCTACCTGCCAATGGTTTTCAAAAGGATGGCGTTTACCGGTTACGGTCATATCCTGACTGCGAGGTAGTCGACACTTAACGGCACACTGATTGCGCTTAGCAAAAATCGCTGCGATACACGCCCATTGTGCTGCCTGGCTTTCTTTACCACCAAAACCACCGCCCATTCTACGCATATCAACAGTGACTTTGTGTAAACGTTCACCGAGTACTTCAGCAACGAGCTTTTGTACTTCACTGGGGTGCTGGCTGGATGTGTAAATCGTCATCCGGCCGTCTTCTTCCGGTACCGCAAGAGAAACCTGACCTTCTAAGTACATGTGTTCTTGTCCACCGACAGACAAAGCACCTTGTAACGAATGGGGGGATTCCGCTATTGCCGATTTTGCCTCTGGGGACCCGAAAACATGCGTAGGGCGTACAAAAGATTGCTCGGCCAATGCCGCTTCCACACTCAGCACCGCAGGCGTTTCTTCTATTTCAACTACCCCTGCTAGCGCTGCGCTTCTAGCTGCGTCAGTACTGGTGGCTAATACAGCAAAAACCGGCTGTCCGTAAAAAAGTACGCGCTTTTCTGCAAGAACCGGGTCTCCATCAAACACTGGCGCAATATCGGTGTGACCGGGGACATCGTCAACGGTGATAACATCAATTACGCCAGGGCATGCTTTAACGGCCGTGAGGTCAATTTTTTTAATTGTACCTGAAGCACACTGGCTGGTACCAATGCCAACGTAAGCGGTACCAATGGGCTCGCGAATATCGTCAACATAGCGAGCTTCACCACTCACTTGTCGCGCTGCACTCTCGTGGGGTTTTGCTTTTCCGAGCCTGCTGTTTGAGGCTTCTGACACTGGCGGTTGTGTAAGTTTACGCATGATTCACCACCCGGGTTTCTATTTTTCCTTCACTCTGGTGTTCCAGCCAAAAACGATGCCACAAGTTAACCACAATCTGCTTGCGATAGCTGGCAGATGCCCTCACGTCATCGATGGGGGAGAAGGCTCTTTCAAGCACGGTTTTGCCTGCCTCCAGTGTCGCCTTATCATTCCAGTGTTTACCAGTAATGGATGACTCCAATTCCGCACAGACTGCTGGCGTTGCGGCTACTCCTCCAAACCCTGTTTTTAATTCCGTTACCACATTGTTTTCTACAGTGATATTGAATACCGCGCAAACCGCCGATATGTCGTCTTCTATTCGCTTAGACACCTTATAGGCTGCGATTTGTTGGTTTGATGTCGGCAGGGGGAGTTCGATGGCATCGATCCATTCGGTTTCCTTAAGTAAGGTTGTTCGATAACCGGTGAAAAAATCCCGAACACGAACGTGTCTTGATGTGTCACCGCCATCTAATTTCAGTGATGCATCAAGGGCTAGTAGCAAGGGGGGCGAGTCACCAATAGGTGATGCATTTGCCACATTCCCACCAAGTGTTGCCTGATTGCGCACGGGCAATGAAGCAAACCGGGTAAATAACTCTTTGAGGGTTGGATAGTCGCAAACAATTTCAGCGATGGCTTGTGTAAGCGGTAATGCCGCACCTAAGGTTAACACTGAAGATGTGCGTTCTACCCGCTTGAGCTCGGCTACTTTTGCCACACTAATCAGGCGTGAGAAACGGCGATGCTGCTGAGTAATTTCAAGGGCGAGATCAGTACTTCCTGCAACCAGGGGCGCGTCGGGGTACTGATGTTTAATCACTCGTAATGCCTCGCGGTTTGCTGGCATATGAAGGCGTGGCTCATCAGAGCTGTCTTGCTTTTCATTGAGGGCGATCAGGGCGCGCAGGGTTTTGGCTTTGTTGTCATCAAAATGATCGGCCGTAGGCTGCTCACACGCTTCCAGTGTCGCGTCGATTATGGGGCGGTAACCCGTACATCTGCACAAATTACCAGATAATGCATCGACAACATCCTCCCGACCAGGGTTTGCAGCGTTGTGATACAGAGAAAACGCTGACATAACGAAACCAGGTGTACAAAACCCGCATTGAGAGGCATGGTGTTTAACCATCGCCGACTGCACCGGATGTAATTCGTTATCTCGGGCTAAATCTTCGACAGTAATAAGTTGTTTCCCGTCTAATGCGGACATCAACGCTATACAACTGTTGATGGTGCGATAGCTGATATCCTGGTTATCGTTACACAAGGAAGCTACAACTACAGTACAAGCGCCACAATCACCGGCTGCACAGCCCTCTTTGGTACCGGTTTTTTTCATTTGCTCACGTAGAAAAGCGAGCACCGTCATGTTTGGGTCGTGAACCTGTATTTCGACAGGCTCGTTGTTCATTAGAAAACGGACCATGCCGAGCTCCGGTTATTTGTTGAATTACTGATATACATTACTATAAATGGATTTTGCATAAAAAAGTAGACCATATGGTCAGTTTTTAAGAATAAAAAAAAGCCCTCACCAGGACTGCCTTAAATTGGTGCGTTTTTTTGGTTCGTTGCTTCTTTTTGGGGATGTGCCTTGTTATCGTTGCATAAAAAATGGGCTGACAGCCTGCCAAGACGTTTAATTAACCCTTTAGAAGTAAACGCTACAATAGCGCTGCAAGATTTGTGCGAAGTGGATTAGGCGGGAATAAATTTAAAAAAAGAATTATTTTTTCGACTTTTACGTAACTATGGCACTATGACTGAATAGTCAGGTTTGACTCAGATAAAAAAGGAATATGAAGTCGTTATGGCTCAGACATCTAAATTGGACGCCAGTGTCGGGACCCGTAACCGCACCATAATTTTGGCAGCGGCAGAGAAGGCCTTCGCATCTCATGGGTTTAAAGGAACGTCGGTTCAACAAGTCGCCGATTTGGCAGGTTTACCAAAGACCAATGTATTGTATTATTTTAAAACCAAGCAGGATCTATATCTTGCCGTACTAAAACAAACCCTGGGTTTATGGAATTCAACGTTTGATCTGGCAACGGTAAATGACGACCCTGCCGAGGTATTATCCCACTACATCGCTGAAAAAATGGAACTGTCACGCACGCATCCGCTTTCATCGAAAATCTTTGCAATGGAAATCATTAACGGCGCGCCGAACTTAAATCATTACTTTAACGACGAGCACAGTGAGTGGATGCAAGGGCGAATTACGATAATACAGGGCTGGATTGATAATGGCAGGATGATAGCTGTAGATCCACATTATCTGCTTTACAATATTTGGGCGAGTACTCAACACTACGCCGACTTTTCAACACAGATTACCCGCCTTCGCGGAGCAAAAATGAAAAAGACGGATTTTGCAGAGGCGACGCGTCATTTGGTGACGCTGATCCTTAATGGCTGTGGATTGTCGGTGCCGGAAAAATATAGGATCAGTTCAAAATGAGCCAATCAACAGGCGTTTACCCCAGAGATCTCAAAGGCTACGGTGCACATCCGCCGCACCCCAAGTGGCCCGGTAATGCAAAAATTGCGGTGCAGTTTGTATTAAATTATGAAGAGGGAGGGGAGAATTGCGTTTTACATGGCGATAGCCATTCAGAAATGTTTCTGTCTGAAATTGTCGGCGCACAAGCATATCCTGACCGCCATTTAAGTATGGAATCTATTTACGAATACGGTAGCCGTGCCGGTTTTTGGCGACTGTATCGCCTGTTAACCGGTAAGCAAATCCCGGTTACAGTGTTTGGCGTTACAATGGCACTGGAGCGCCATCCCGAAGCGGTGCAGGCAATGCTGGATGCGCAGTGGGAAATTGCCAGCCACGCCATGCGGTGGATTCATTATCAGGATATGGATATCGATACTGAGCGCCATCAAATAGATGAGGCAATTCAGTTACACGAAAAACTCACCGGAACAAAGCCTGCGGGCTGGTACACCGGGCGCACGAGTCCGAATACACTGAAATTGATTGCCGAGCGAGATGATATTTTATATTGCGCTGATTCCTACGCTGATGATCTGCCTTATTACGATATCCATAATGGCGCACCTTTGCTGATGGTGCCATATACCCTTGATACAAATGATATGCGCTTTGCTACACCACAGGGCTTCAATAGTGGCGATCAGTTCTTTAGCTACCTAAAAGATGCGTTTGATGTGCTTTATGAAGAAGGCTCGACACAGCCTAAAATGCTTTCTGTAGGTTTGCATTGTCGATTAGTGGGACGTCCTGCAAGAATGGCTGCGTTAAAGCGGTTTATAGAGTATGTACAAAGTCATGACAAAGTATGGCTGGCAACGAGGGAAGATATCGCTAAACATTGGCAGGCAAATTTTCCCTATCAACCTCATGCAGCTGTTTAATCGTTTGCACTAATATAAAGCGAATGAAACCGCTGGCAGAGGCAACCCTGTCAGCGGTTTGTAGATGCAATTATTTCAAATCGAAGATATAACGCAGAAGAAAAACCAGGGCCAGCGCATAGGTTATTTTACTTACCTGTTTATAGCGACCGCTCCCCGCCATTGTGACCACATAAGTAATAAAGCCCAATGCAATACCTTCAGAGATACTGAACGTTAGCGGCATGGCCAGCAAAGCCACGGAAGCGGTAGCCAAGGCCCCCAAATCATCAAAGTCGAGTTGTCTGATGGAGTCCATCATTAAAATACCTACCATCAGCAATGCTGGCGTGGTTGCCATTAATGGGATTACTTTCATTAGCGGTGTAAGGAATAGCGCAAGTACAAAACACAAGGCAGTAACCATGGCGGTAAGGCCGGTACGTCCGCCAGCAGATACCCCTGCGGCAGATTCAACATAGCTGGTTACCGGAGACGTACCAAGTGCGGCTCCAACCACGCTAGCTGATGCGTCTGCTGTCATTGCACTGCCAATCTTGGGAAGCTTGCCTTCTTTATTCAGCAGGTTTGCTTTGCGTGACACGCCGATGAGGGTACCAATGGTATCGAACATATTGACGAACATCAGGGCGAAGATGAGATCCCATGTTTCAGAGAAGTGTTCGATGGGGTACCAGATGTCCATAGCAAAAAAAGTGTCGCTAATTGGGTCAGGTAAGCCAACGATGGCATCGGGATGTTGAGTGAGATAACCATTTTCCGTAGGAATAAATGCACCTACGACAGACAGTAGAATAATAGACAGTAAAATGCCGCCTGTGATATTTCGCATCACCACAACAATAGTCAGCAAAATGCCCGCAAGTGCCAACATCACAGCGGGGTCAGAAAGATCGCCGAGGCTGACAAAGGTTGCGGGGTTGTCGACTACCAAACCAGCGTTCTTCAGGCCGATAAACGCAATGAAAAGGCCAATGCCACATTGTACCCCAACTTTTAACGACGGTGGCACAGCCTCTGCTATTTTCGTGCGCACACCAGTAAGCGTAAGTAACAAAAACAACACACCATTCCAAAACACGATCCCCAGCGCGGCTTCCCAGGGGACTTCTCTGTTCAGGCAAATAGTAAAGGTGAAAAAGGCGTTGAGACCCATGCCAGGGGCAAGAGCAACAGGGTAATTTGTCATCAGAGCCATTAATATACTGCCCAAACAGGCGGCCAGTGCGGTAACTGTAATTAACCCGGCAACCGGCATACCTGATAATCCGAGGATCCCTGGGTTAACCACAAGAATGTACGACATTGCTGCAAACGTGGTCATTCCGGCGATGACTTCTTTCTTGAGGGATGTTCCATTGGCTTGTAGTTTGAACAAGCGATCCAATAAAGCGTGTGACATGGGTTCTCTCTGGATTGTTATAGTGATTTGATTAATACTACACACGTGCTAGCAATATCCTGACCATTTAGTCAGGAATGGTGTGATTTATGCTTATATATCAGGTTCATGAAAGGCGTTAGTTGTCGTTCATTTTGATTTAATTAGGTTTTTTTAAAACGACAAAAGAAAAGCTATTTTAAATACATGAACTTGCGAGCTAAAAGTATATCAAACTTGCATGGAAAAAAACGTAAGAGAATGGGTGGGGAGTGCTATTTTGCACCAAAATGGTACATTGTCCGTATCTGGCGCGCTTGTAAATGCACAGCAAGCTTAGTCCAGTGAGTGGTATCCGTACTATCGGGGCACTTCCCCTTTAACATATAGAGTTTTGCTACACTGGTAAAATGCAATTTCAGTGTGTAGAGGCTAGTTTAGCCTTGTCGCAGTGAGTACGTTACTAAGGAAAAAATCATGTCGATAATAACGTTAATAAAGGCACTTCCTAAGGCTGAATTACATTTACATATTGAAGGTAGTTTGTCGCCAGCGCTCATGTGGGAGTTGGCGCAAAAACACAATATTTCCATGTCGTACAACTCTGTAGAAGAAATAGAAAAGGCATACCAGTTTTCAGACTTGCAGAGCTTTCTCGACCTTTATTACGCAGGTGCTGGCGTATTACGTGACGAAAATGATTTTTATCGTCTGATGAAAGATTACCTCGATGCCTGTGAGAAAGATAATATCGTTCATACAGAAATCATGTTTGACCCTCAAACCCATACGCAACGAGGTGTGGGCTTTAATGTCTTTATGCCCGGCTTCTTGCGTGCCATAAGAGAAGCACAAGAAGGGCGGGGTATGAGTGTCAAACTCATTATGTCCTTTTTACGCCATCTAACTGAAGCCGATGCTATCGAAACGTTAAGACATGCAGAACCCTGGTATGACAATATTCACGCTATAGGGTTAGACAGCTCAGAATTAGATCATCCTCCGGAGAAGTTTGAGCGGGCATTTAGTCTGGCAAGAGAGGCAGGGTTTAAGCTCGTCGCTCACGCGGGAGAAGAAGGTCCTCCGGACTACATTTGGCAGGCAATAAACCTGCTAAATGTGGATCGCATCGACCATGGTGTGCGGTGTCAGGAAGATGAGGAACTCATGTCTTTAATAAAACACCGTAAAATTCCCCTCACCGTATGCCCCTTAAGTAATCTAAAGTTATGTGTTATAGACGATATGGCTGATCACAACATCCTTTCGTTACTGGATGCAGGGTTGATGGTCACCGTAAATTCTGATGATCCAACCTACTTTGGTGGCTTCTTAAATGATAACTTTATCGCTCTTCACGATGCCTTGGAATTATCTCATGGGCAATGTGCCCAACTGGTAAAAAATAGTTTTGAAGCCAGTTTCTTATCTGATGATGAAAAGGCCAGGTGGTGTAACAACGTTGATGAAATTCTCGCGCAAATCGCTTCGCCAGATTGACAGAAAGAACGCCCGCCGGTAAGGAAGAATATCGGAGCGGGCGTACAAGGCAAGAACGACTATATGCCTGGGGTTTGCTCTTTGTATTTGTTCCAGTTATCAACCAGCTCGTTGATAACCGTACTACCCACTTTATATGCGGCCTCAAGGGATGGCACCATTCCGGCATAGCCTGCACCAGAACTTTCCATTTTTAAGTTTTCAGCGGCGGAGAGTCCGGTAGGTTGCATTGTAAAGTTACTAGCGGTTCTAAGTACCATAAAACGATTCTTGTCTACCAAGCCAGCATTATGCAAATATTGCATTGCCTGATAGCTGCCAGTGTCTTCCATGCCTGAGGTGATAAAGTTACCTTCATCGCCAACCCAGAATTTAACCCAGCCATTGGCCCAGTCATTCATTTTTTTTCCATGCCAAAAGGTAGCAGCAGCGAGGTGGTCGCCAATCATAACTTTCGCCTGAGTTTGTGCGTTAGGATACAGCTTATAGCGAGCTCGTAGTTCCGCCATGGCGTCTGTTTCCATCAGTGCCACATCCTTGGTCAAGTCGTACGCCCATTGTGCAAGGGAGATATTTAACTGATACATTTCGCCATTATGTGCTTTTTGCGTACCGTTTTTTGCAGGGTAGGGCTCATGGGAAAACAGTGGGAAATAACCGGTCGGCCAGTTAGCGGGGATCTCTCTGGCATCTATTTCATGGGCGAGATCACCGTCGACTAAGTGACGCGTCCACACGGCTGAGCCAATTGTACCGTCTTGGGGATCCATACCGGCAATGCCCGCTACCAACCAATAAGCTTGAGTTAAGTCGAAGCGTTTGTCCAAGCCCAGCGACATAATGGCGGCTGAAGCCCGGGCGGTACCCATACCCGTGACGATGGCCAGTACGCCTTTTTCTTCGTTGGCATAGATATCATGAAAGCCATGGGGCAAGGGATAGCGTTTAGTGAGTCCATACCGGGTTTTCCACATTTGAAATTCACCGGCTTTATCTCCTTCGTCTTCACCAATTTCAAACATGGTTACAACAACAGCTTTAACCTTCATTGGGGCAGCGCTGGCGGAACAACAAATGCCTACATACAACAAACAGAACGTAAAAAGTGCTTTCACTTAAGCGTCTCCAAATAAAAACGGCATGCTAAGGCATGCCGTTTTGACCTTTCAAGTAACTTTAGAATTTATAACCGAATTTCACGTTGAAGTGCCTTGGTAATTCAGGCAAAACAATCTGACTACCAAAGAGATCCGGGAAGTTAGCACGGAAATAACGCTCGTCGGTTAGGTTTTTAACCGTGAAGTTAACGTCCCAGTCTTCGGTTTGATAAGATAATCCAGCATTGATTAACGTATATGCTGGTAATTCAACAGAACCGGAGAAACCCGATTTCGTAGAATCAGCATCGATAACACTAACACTACCGGCAAATCCATTCTGGAAATCGTAGGTTGCGGTTAAGGTATAAATGTTTTCTGGAATACCGGCTTTTTGTGCATCCGGGTTACTCGTGCCTTCCCCAACAAGGTTAAGCCCGATTACGTTACCACCCAATATTAAGGAAGGATCTTCCAGATTGACTAAATCTTCAATACCTAAGAAACCGAACTGGTTGCCATTCTCCAACGCTGTCAGGTTGATTACTTCCAGGTTAGTATAACCTGCTGAAAGCACTAAGTTTTCGTTTACCACCCAGCGCAATTCAAACTCAACACCTTCGTTTTTGGTCGTTGCGTTTGTTACGATGGCCTGGCTGTTGTAATCCGTTCTTTCCTGCTCGTAAACCGATAAAGCAAAATACAAGCTATCATCTAAGAAAGACCCTTTAATACCGTATTCGAATAAATCCGAGGTATCAAATGCGCCGCTTCCATCTTCGTTATTGAGTTGGTCAACGGTAATTTCAGCACCTTGTCCCGCAACAAGTGTCGCTTGTTCCGCCGCAGTAATATATGGGATGAGTCCCCAAGGTGTTTTGTATGAGATACTGGCATTCCACGATACGCCGTCTACGGTTTCATCTTCGGTGACAGGCGCTTCGGTACCATCTGAACCGAGTAATAGATTTACGTGAGAGGTACTTTCAATATCAATGGTGTCATAACGCACACCCAACACCAGGTTCAAACCGAAGTCCCAGGTGAGATCTGTCATGGCAGCGATGCCGAGATCCAGGTAATTACCTTCATCATAGTTATCGAAGTTTCTACCGATTCGGGTTGCCAGTTGACGCTTATCCAGAGCAGTCGATGGCATAGTTAAGTCACGACGGTTGAAGTATTCGTACGTGAAATCGTCTCCGTGCAGGAAATCGGTGTAGCGCAATGATGGAGAAACCTGAAATTGTGCTAAAAATGAGTTGGTTTCAATTTCTGTTGAAAATACCAGTTTATCTTCAATAACCCAGCTATCATGGAATTGCGAAAACCCGTAAGCGTTTTCGTTGATATTTTCATAGGCATCGTAGAACAACTGGTTTTTGATTTCCCAGCTATCAGCGTAATAAATAATATCGAAATATAAAGTATTAGCTTCGTTTTCAAGCACATCATCTGGCGCAACAAGGGTCTGAGACGCATCCAGTGTAGTGGTGCCAACATTTTCCAATGCCATTAGCGGGGTGGCTTCTGCATCAGTAAAGGAAGAGGCAGGGACATAAAAGAAGCTTTCTCCGGCAATGTTAACCGCGCCGTATTCATCATGTGAAATAAGGCCGTCACCGTCAGTATCCAGAGGTTGTGCAGTACCCGTGATGTAAGTACCGTTGTCTACTAATTCCTGAGTTAAGCGGTTCCAACCAGCTACCTGATTACCGTCGTACTTGTGATACATACCGCCAAATTCAATACGTAAATCATCAGTGATGTCCATATTGAAGGAGGCTTGTAGAATAGATTGATCAGTGGCTGAGTTTTCATAAAAGCTGCCTGAATTTTCTACTTCGCCATAGACATAATAACCCATTTCTTTGCCACCAAGTGTGGCTGGTCCACCCACTTCTGCGGTAACAATACTCTTGTCCCAGCTACCGTGAGTGTAGCTCATCGCGCCGGTTGGTTCTTCCAGATACTGGCCTGAAGATGCCCGTGCAGATTTGGGGTTAAAGTTTAGGTAACCGCCAATTTTTGCCGGACCATAAATAGGTGATGCAGGGCCCCGAACAATATCGATGCGGCTAGATGCGCCAATTGGAGTAGGGTAGTTCCCCGGGTTATCTAAGCGCTTAACTCCGCGGAAATAGGTTTCACCTGGTGTACCACGAACATCGAGTGAACCAGCTACACCAAAGAAAGACTGGGTGAATGTTCCCGGCGCAAATGCAACCAATTCATCGATGTCAGACACGTTAAACCGGGCCATTTGCTCATCACTGATTGTAGAAGCAGAACGAGGGGTTTCCAATATGGACTTACCAAAGCCAAATACAGCTTCAACATCCTGGCCTGGAAGACTGCCCAAAGAACCAGTGACCTCAATTTTTTCATATTCCTCGTCACTTGGCTCGTTGGTTTCTTGAGCAAACGCCGTAACCGGCGATAACACGAGACCAAATGCAATGGCTCTGGCCAGCGGGGAAACCGCAAATAAAGTGTGTTTCATGTTGTTCCTCTGATTTAATTCTTGTGCCTCTACGGGCCTTTAGGAAATGACCTAAAGCTTGAATAGCACATTCAATGCCAAATAGTTGTCCACTTGGTCAATGGGTCTGTTTTTTGTAAGAATCTGATATTTATATTTTTTTCTGTAATTTCAATTGTTAATAAAAATCGAATTTTTTACGGCTCGCGTTACGTGAGCTGGTGTTTTGCACTTAACTGGTGCGTCTGCTCAATAAAGTGCATTGGATGACGCTCTCTCATTTCATTTTTCAAATAATTATTAGAATCTGTTTTGTTGTGCTAATTGGCTACTGACTCGGATCTTCGCAAAGAGATGCTTCACGTCGGCAGATAAAGCGGTCTGCAGGTACCGGAACGTGGGAGAACCGTGTTTGCATGGCGCGTTCTTCGAAGTCATTCAAAGCCTCTGAAAGGTTTTTGAGCATCAGCTGTTTTTGCTGTTTGGGAAGAAAGCTGTATTCGATGCTGTTTTCTGTGATTTTGCGTAGCTCTGCCCACGACAGGTTAAACGCCGTTACTGCTATGTACACTTCATCGGTGAGTGTTGCGCCCCACATTCCCCGGTCATCCGTAGACAGTGCAACCGGGATCCCCAATCGGAGGTATTCCCCAAAAGGGTGGCTTTGGTAGCTATCGACATATTCCAGTAGTAAATTACTGATCAGGTTGATTTCTATGAGGTAAGGACCATGACGCATAAGTATCAGTGTGTCGGGATCCGTTATGGTATTGAGACCATGACCGATTCTGTCTGCGCCTAATAAAAGGGTGTCACGCACGTGATGATTGGGCTCATCAACTTCCCCGGCATGAAACGCTAATGGAATCGCGGGATATTTTTGTCTGAGCATTCTCAATGTGGACAAAAATCTCAAGGGGTGGCCTTTATCATTGTCCTCTCTGCCCACCATGTTAATGCCTACATATTCTTCTCTATGTGCATCAACGAAAGCGTAAATGTTCTCTAGCTGCTCTTCGGCATTTTTTGAAAAGCGCAACAAGGCATATTGAAATTTAACCGTCAAATCTGTTGCTTTAGCCTCGGCACTGTTCACGGCATCAAGCACAATCGACAAAGCCGTATCGGCTTTGATGGGGTGGCCTGATGCATCCACCATACCTTGCACGTTCACCTGCGTTTCTAAATAGCGCACGTTTTCTTTTTGGTACGCCTGCATATTCTTAACTAATATCTGGCCGATGATGTGTGGATTGCGGGTAAGTTCATTGAGACGCTGCCAATGGGTTTCGAAAAACTCATTGCGACCCTCGTGGTGTTTATCCAATTGAATACTGTTTAAAAAACCTTCTTTTTGTTCGGCAGATAGGGCTGTTAATGCCCGGTAGTGACCTTTCTCGCACGGCGACATTTGTTGCCAGGTAGAGGCTTGTACAGTGCGAAATAACATGAAAGGGTTGTCTCTGCCGAAAGTATTCGGCGACAGCCCCTGACATAAGGATGGCGTTACACGGGTGTAGTATTCGTAGCCGCCATTACTCTTCTTGTCAGTAGCCAGCTCGAACCACCACTCAGGGAAACCAGAGCCGGAAATATGATGGTGAAGATCACCGCCCTTAGGCATAGCTTGAAGAAATGCGTAAAGCTCAGCGGGGGTCGCATCGCGTTTAAAATTTCGAAACCAACTATCTATGCTGTCGGCACTGCTTACAAGGGGGAATAAACTGATAAAAAACACAAAGATAAAACGCAACATACTCTCACTCTAGTTATTTTCTGAGTGCCAGTTGCAAAAATATGACCATGTGGTCTGACTAATTGTGAATTTTTAAGTGTCTGATTAACGTAGATTTCGTGATGTGTGTTACAGGCGATTGCAGAAAGACTCGACCCAAATGCACTGAACGGGGAAACAACGCACTATTATGGTGAAAGTTGCCCCTCATTAAAAAGGGCGACCGTTGCGCTTATGAATTAGTCGAAAGTGACATTATCCGGCAGGGTGACAAAAATGGAGTGGCGTACTTCGTTGTACATGGCGCGGCTGCAATGTCCTTCACCTTCAGTGTCTTCGAGTAATAATACGTCACCAGCACCGAACACATGTCGCTCACCATTGCTTACTTTAAACTCAGCACGCCCTTTAATGATAAAAAGGAGTTGACGCGCCGGTGCTGGGTGCCATTTAAAGTCATAATCACTCGGGGTTTCTCTGAAAATGACCGTGCCGGCATCAAACCGCTCTGACAGCAAACCGATAGGTCCGCCATCGGAAAGTGGAATATCGACCTCCCCAAAATGACTTTTCCCTTCTGCATCGTTGTAAATTCGCGTTATTTTCATCAGGGGCTCCCTTTTTAATGTGCCAGGTGTTTTATTGTTGAATGTAAGGCTGCGAGTGCAACCGCAACATCGTCAGTTTTTATCGCCTCAGCCGGATGGTGACTGATACCCTTGTCACAGCGAAGAAATAGCATTGCCACCGGACACAACCTGGCCATCGCCATAGCATCATGTCCTGCACCAGAGGGCAGGGCGTAGGTTGGAATACCACACTCTGCAATGGCATTCTTTAAAATAGACTGCAACCTGTGATCGCATTGCACTGCTGATGCTGTATGGGTTTGATTTATCACCAGCCCAACTTGTCTTCTCGCTGCAATTTGATGAAATCTTTGCACAATTTGTTCCAGGACGGCATCCCGGTGGGCGTCGTCTTCACTACGAATATCCAATGAAAAATGTGTGCGTCCAGAAATGACATTTACGCCGTTGGGTTTATTCTCTATTTTACCAACAGTCGCGACCACGTTGTGTTCCCGGGCCAGCGATTCTACTGTGAGAACCATCTCACTGGCGGCAACCAGTGCGTCCTGTCGCAAAGTCATGGGCACCGTACCAGCGTGACCAGCCATGCCAGTAACCGCTATGTCAAAACGGCGAGCCCCTGAAATTGCTGTAACAACACCTACAGGTAACTTGTGTTGTTCCAGTACCGGGCCCTGTTCTATATGCAATTCCAAATAGCCAAGTACCCCGGAATCCACCACACTTGCCTGCGGCACATTGTCGAAGTCCAAACCGAAGTTTTTCATCGCTTCCGGTAAACTAATGCCATTTTCATCTTTCAGCTTGGCCCATTCATCGGGCCATCTTCCGGTAAGCGCTTTACTGCCAAGCAATGTGGACCCAAAACGTGTACCTTCTTCATCGCCAAATCCCACAATATCCAAATGAAATGGCAGAGGTGTTCGCGTGACTTTGAGAATATGCACCAATGAAATGGGCGCCACTACGCCTAGCATACCGTCATATTTACCGCCATTAGGCACGGTATCGAGGTGACTGCCGAGGATAAAACGGGGCGCATTGGGGTCGAGGCATTCATAGCGTCCCCAAAGGTTCCCAGCCTGATCCTCCCAGGAGATCATGCCTGCTTCTCCCATCCATCCAGCGACTAATCGATTAGCCTGCTTGTGTTCAGCAGTAAGGTATCGTCTGTCCAGATAGTCCGGGGATTGACTCACATTGCCCAATTCGTCGAGTCGGGCCATGACAAGCTCGGCGAGATCGTGATAATCAATCATGACGTCGTTGCTCGTATACTGTCATCGCTGCATCGACGGCTTCACCGAGAGGTAACTGCATGCCTGCTCGTCTGAGAGTAGTTTCAAGTGATTGGAGTGTATGCAGAACCGCGTCCTGTCGGGCGTTATAGCCCATGGTCCCGATGCGCCAGATACGCCCTTTTAGCGGCCCGAAACTGGTACCTATTTCTATATTGAACAACGAGAGCAACTGTTCACGTATGGCTTCGCCGTCAACTTGATGGGGAATCTCGACGCCAACGACATTGGTCATTTTATTTGATAAATCGCCAAAGGGAGTTAACGACATGGCCTGAATACCGGCTAGCATGGCATCACCCGCCGTCTGGTGTCTGTGGATCACCGCTTCCTGACCTTCGTCCAACAGGGTTATCGCACATTCCCGGGCACAAAAAAGCATAGACGCCGCTTCTGTGTGATGGTTAAGACGCTCCTCGCCCCAGTAGTCCATGATCATCGACAAATCAAAATAGTTTGACCGAATGCGGCTGCCTTCTGCGTCAGTATGATGGGCATCGCGTATACCAGCCTCAACGTGATGACGCTTTCTGATGACCTCAACGCAACGGTCACTTAAGGTGACAGGCGCACTGCCACTAGGGCCACCTAGACATTTTTGTAGGCCAACAGAAACTGCGTCCAGGCCCCATTCGTCAGTTTCAAACGGGTTCCCGCCAATAGATGCGGTGGCATCTGAATAGAAAAGTACATCGTGTTTGCGACAGATTTCACCTATATGCGCCAGGGGTTGCAGCATCGTTGTGGATGTATCGCCCTGGACGACGGCGAGCAATTTAGGTTTGACTCGCTTAATAGCGGATTCGATTTGCTCGGGCTCAAATACGTTGCCCCAGTCGGTTTCGATAGTGTGAACATCTGCGCCGGCCCGTTGAGCGATTTCAGCCAGCAGATGGCCGAATCGGCCAAAAACAGGTACCAGAACTTTATCACCTGGTTCTATGCATGAGACTAATACGGCCTCTATACCCGCTCTCGACGTACCATCAACCAACAGGGTGTGCTGGTTTTGCGTTTTAAAAACCTGTCTGTAGAGTGCCATTACTTCATTCATCGTTTGTGTCATGGCAGGGTCGTACTGACCAACGAGTTGCGTGGACATGGCCTGCAACACCCTTGGGTAGCAGTTGATGGGGCCTGGGCCCATCAGAAGTCGGGGAGGGAGTGAAAGTGGTTTCATGAAGGTTCCTAAATAAATAACTGTGCGAGCATTCTCACGCCAGTAATGATGAGGACAACTGCGAAGACTTTTTTCAGTAGTGCACCATCTAGACGGTTGGCAATACTGGCGCCAACGGGGGCGAACAAAACAGTAAGGGGGACGATGCAAACAAAGCCGAGTAAATTAACCAAACCATAGGTAGCGAAAGGGGCATCCTCCGGGGTGCTACCGATGATAAGCATGGTTAACGCTGCGGGCAGAGAAATGATTAAACCCACAGCTGCCGCGGTTCCAACAGCACGATGTGCAGGATAATTGCAGAACGTTAGAGTGGGGACGGTTAGGGTTCCGCCGCCAATACCTACCATACTGCTAAAAAAGCCAATACAGGTTGCCATAAAACCCTGACCAGCAGGACCGGGAAGCCCGTCGGTGATAGCCTGCTTTTTCCCGAACAGCATGTTAAGTGCCGAAAGGGTGGCAATACTGCCGAACAAAAGGGTTAGCCATTTACCATCGATTTTTGTAACCAGATAGCTACCTGCAAGTACACCAGCCAGAATAAAGATCGCCCAGTGACGAAGCAGGGCAGTATCAACATTGCCTTTTTTCTTGTGGGCCAGAATCGAACTCACGGATGTGGGGACAATTGTTGCAAGGCTGGTAGCGGTGGCAACAACCATTGCGGTGTCTGCACTTATCCCAAGCGCTTGAAACAAGAAATACAACACGGGAACAATGACGATGCCACCGCCTACGCCAAGTAAACCTGCCAAAATGCCAGCGAAAATACCGGTGCCCATCATGGCAAGAATGATTGATAAGTTGTCTACTATGAACTGCATATTAATTACTGTCCTTTCTCGCGCCTAATGCTGGAGATACCAAAGCTTTGCCATCACTTCGCGGGTCAGTAGCTGCTGTGATGCTGCCGTTGTCGGCGCGAACGACAGCGCCGGCGTGGCCCATTAACTCATTGCAAGCGTCTACTACCACCATGTCGTGGCCGCGAGCTCGAAGGGATTCACCGACGTAGTCGTCTACATCACGTTCGACTTTGAGGTTGTGACTTTCATCGCCCCAGGTTCTGCCTAACAGCCACCGGCCTAACGTAATCGCTTTGTCTATGGGCTGATTGTGATAAACATGACGTGCAAAAAGTGCAGCCTGTGTTTGTGGCTGGCCTTCACCGCCCATGGTGCCATAGCTCATGCGTCTGCCATCACTGAGTTCAGCGAATGCAGGGTTGAGCGTATGAAACGGCGTTAAACCGGGCTGCAAATATTGGTTGCTGTCGGGTGACAGAGAAAAAGACGTTCCACGATTGTTCCAGACGATACCCGTAGATGGGCTGACGATACCGCTACCGAACTCCCAGTAGAGAGACTGAATATAACTCACCATGCGCCCTTCAGCGTCACAAGCGCCCATCCATATCGTATCGCCGTGTTGAGCAGGGTGAGGCCAGGGTTTAGCGCTATCGAGTGAGACTTGACTCGCCATTTCAGCAAGGGACTGATCTGTCAACAACGACTGAAGATCGGTTTCAAGTCTGCTCGGGTCGGTTACATATCTGTTTCGCTTTATGAAAGCCTGTTTGGTGCATTCAATAAGCAGATGAACCATATCCGCATCGCTTTTACCCTGTTTCCACACCTTGTCGTATAGTGCCAGGATAAGCAGTGAGGCAACGCCCTGGGTTGGCGCGCCAAGATTATAAAGTTTCCCTTTGCTGGTCTGAACACAAATTGGCTGTGTGGTTCGCGCTTGATAACGGCTAAAATCACTACGACTAATTGGCGATCCAGCGGCAGCTAAATCACTTGCAAGTTTATCTGCTGTTACCCCGTGGTAAAAATCATCTAACCCTGCGTTGGCAAGGTGAGAAAGGGTTGCGGCAAGTTGGGGAAGTTTTAGGATCTTTCCTTTTTTTAGTGGTTTCCCTTTGATCAGAAACTGACTAAACGCTTCGTTTTGTGATAATTGTTCGTAGGTTTTGAAACTGGCATCAGACAAGCTTTGGGTAACTTCAATACCCCAGGTTGCCTGATTAATCGCAGTGTCTAATAGTGTTGTTAATGGGATTTTAGGTTGCCATTGCTCACTAATATCCAACGCCGCTTGCCAACCAGCAACTGCGCCGGCCATGGTAAGTGCAGCTTTACCGCCACGGCTTGGAATAGTCGATTCTCCTGCGTAAAAGTCTGGCGTAGCCTGGCTGGCGGCGACGCCTGCCGCATTAATGCCCACGGGTTGTTTACCTGGCTCGCTGATGATCCAAAAACCATCACCACCCAGTCCATTCATGTGGGGGTATTCAACTGCGATGGATGCTGCTGCGGCTACCATCGCCTCAATTGCTGTTCCACCTTTCTCTAGTATGGCACTGCCAGCCTGAGATGCAGCGAAATGAGGTGCGGTGAAACCAATCATATTATTGTTCTTCATGTAAAATGATTCCTGTTATATCTTTCGCCACTTTTAGCAATTGTTTGTCGCTTCCCCTTGGCCCTATAAGAGAGAGTCCACAGGGGGCATTTTCACGTTTGTAAAGAGGCAGGTGTAGCTGTGGGCACCCGGTTAACCCAGCGATGGCAGTTAATGAAAGCAACCGTTTTCGGTAATCGGTTAATTCACTACCAGATGTGGAAATAAGCGGGCTGACTCCCGGTGTTGTGGGAATTACCAACACAGAGTGATTTATTTTTTCATAAAACCAGAGTTTGAAACGTTCTCGTTGCGCCTGGGCTTTGGCGATTTCCTGCTCCGTGAATGTGGCGCAATCAGTTAGCCGTAACTGAATGTCGTCAGCAATACGGGGCTTGTGCTTCATTAGCCAGTCGCCGTGTTGTTGCCAGATTTCCGCCCCCTGAAGTATCCTGAAAGTGTCTGCCAGTGACCACTTTTCAAGTTCCAAAGACACGTATTCAAGGGACTGCTCTGGCCAGGCGTTACCCAATGAAGCCATACTTTGTTGAATATTTTCACCTTGTTCAGCCAGGGGCAACAAATCTTCGACCATGGAAAGTGTTAGGTGTTTTTCGTCTTGTTCGTCGGGTAACAAACATTCCATTACCCTTGTTAATGATTCCAGGGTTTTGGTCATTACTCCTACTGTGTCGAAAGACGGAGCCAGAGCAACCATATTGTCTGTGGCGATGGCGCCATGAGTCGGGCGCAACCCAAATAACCCCAAATAGCTTGCCGGTACCCTAATTGAACCTCCAGTGTCTGTACCTAAACCGATATCGGCCGCTCCCTGGGCAACTGCAACTGCCGACCCAGAACTTGAGCCACCTGGCAGACGCTCCGTATTTACCGGGTTCTCGGGCATGCCATAATGTATATTCTGTCCATTGAGGCTATATGCGAGCTCATCAGTAATTGTTTTCCCTACATAGGTGGCACCAGCTTCTAACAAACGGGTGACAGCAGAAGCGGTTATTAACGGGATGTCATGGGTTTCAGCCCATGTGGGGTTTCCCGCTGTTGTAGGTATGCCTGCCATATGAAATAAATCCTTAACCGCTAGCTTCAAATCGCTAAGTGGTGCATTCGCCGGGCAATCTGATGCCGGTTCAATAGCGCTCTGCAAAGGCTTAGTGGTAATAAATGGATTTTTAGTAATTAACACGGCTTGACCAACTGGTTAGGAATACTCTCTATGAAACAATCGTTTCATTATTAAGTCAAGTGAAACGGCTGATTTTTATTCATAACAGTAATCAAAATAATGGTAACTATAAGTGTTATGAATTTGTTAAAATGCGTAGTAATGCAAGAGGTTGAGCATGTTTACAGCTATACAGGAGATGCATGTGGCGTTAAGTAAACGTCTAAACGAAGATGCAAAATGCCTGCGAGCGAGCGGTTAGTCAATCACAGATGCGTTTCGTATTAGTCGGTCGCTGGATATGGAGTTTGACAAAGCAGTGCACATCATTGGAGTTAACAGGTGGAAAACTCAAGATCTTCCTGTTAAACCCTGTTCGAGGACATTGACAGTACAGTGTGAATATTGCTTCGCTTACCTGTTACTATTCAGGTAAGCGATTTCTTCGGTTGTCGATGTTCTGCCTAATGCTTCATTGCGGGCCGGGTAGCGGCCAAATCGCAATAATAGTTCTCTGTGTTCCTTCTCGTATTCCAACTGCACTTCTAACCCGTCTATATCAAACAACTCCATGGCTGTATCGTGAATGGAAAGAGATTCTGAATGCATAAATGGCATAAACAAGAAGGTCTTCTGTGCTTCCGTGAGCACTTTATCTGCTTCTAAACGCAAGGCTTCCTGGGCAAGTGCCAATGCTATACCATCGCTGGCGAATGCCCGGGAGTCATTGCGGTATATATTTCTGGAAAACTGGTCCAACACGATAATTTCGGCGAGTCGTCCCTGAGGGGTTATTCGCCAGTGCCACAATTCGCAATTGGCAGCTGCGGTGTGAACTTTACCAAACCTGGATTTAATTAACGTATCTATTCCAGCATCTGCTTTAAACCATTGGTGTGGTTCAAGTTCAGAAAACCAAAAAGCAAGAACGCTGGATACCTCTTCAAGAGGAATTACTGATGTTTGCATGACGCTCCTTTCTCTCACTTCCATTGTGACAAGCTACCTTTTTATTTGGTTCAACAATAGTGTCATAAAGGTTAAAAAATAATCAATATGTAGTAGATACTTTTTTACGCTTTTTTTTACCAAAAGGTTCGATGCTAAACACTTATTAGGGTTCCAGTTCCTCTAAATCGTCATACATTTGGGAGATGCGAGTGGCTCGTCTAACCGCTTTTTCACCCAGAGTCTCAAACACCTTGTTTGCCAGAAAGGAGATCAAACTCATGGGGGCAGCATAACTGTCAAACGCCATAGTTTGGCCTGGGTGGCAAACTAATAGATGATTTACACGGTTATTGTAAATTTGACCGGTGGGGTCTGTAATGAGAATTGTGGTGTGATGGTCGAGCACATCAATAATGCGTTTAAATAACTTGGTTCGGCGTCTGAAGCCCAGTAAGACGACAACCTCATTTTCAGGAATATCTACCAGATCTTCCCCCAGGGTTTGTCCTGGTTGAGGCAGCAATCGCACAGTACTGCGTACTTGTTTTAACTGTTGTCTGAAATGCAATGCCAACGGATAGGCATTGCGATAACCAATAAGAGTAATGCGATCACTGTGGGCGAGTAAATCCACAACATCTTTCACCGCAGCATCTTTAAGCCCTTCATAAGTACGTGAAACGTTCTGCAATTCTTTTTGAAAGTGGTCAGGTTCGTCCTGTCCCAAAGCCATGGGCAGACCTTTTTCGCGCATAGCCAGAATGGCGTCCTTCGCGTCTTGATGAGACTCAAAACCCAAGTTTCGGAAAAATCTGCTCACAGTGGCTTTAGAGGTATTGGTGATCCGGGCTATGTCAGCTGTACTTTGTGAAATTACGGACATAGGGTTTTGTTGAATGTGATTCGCGATTAGCCGGGCCGATGGCGAAAGGGAAGGGAACTGCGCTTCAATGCGACCCATTAAGTCATCTCGTTTAACCATACATACCCACGTGCCGTTTTTTTTGTACAAAATAAAGGAAAACAAGGTCGCTGCCAACCGCTGTACTTCAACAACTTCATAATCGGCATGAAGTTTGGATAAAAAACTCCGCAGGATCTGGAAAAAGAACGTATACTGTCATCTTTATGTCACAATGTTGTGAGTCGGAGGGTTTTCGTGGTTCGTTTGTGGGCTGAGCTTGTCGTTGTTTTTTTCGCATTACCGCTGGCGGTTATATACTGGACAGAGGAAATTGCGGAATATCTCATGCCTATTTTAGGCTTCGCGGGCTTAATATGTCTTAGTGTATTGCTCGCTGACAAACAATTTAAACGCTTTAGGTTGTGGCATTGGGATGATTTTTATTCCCACTTGAAAACAACGTTTAAAATGTTTCTCCCCTGGGCTTGTTTACTGGCGGTTGCGGTTTACCTGCTCAAGCCTGAGCTGTTTTTGTCATGGCCCTTTCGGGAACCTGAGTTGTGGGTGTTGACGCTGTTAATTTATCCTATCATTTCCGTAATTCCCCAGGAAATCATTTTCCGAACCTACTTTTTTCACCGCTATAAGCGGATCTTACCGTCTAAATATGCTCGCTGGGGAATAAGCACCTTTGTTTTTGGTCTGGTTCATTTGGTCTATGGCAACTGGATAGCCATGGTGTTGTCGTGGATTGGAGGCGGTCTTTTTGGCTATCGTTATATTCAAACCCGTTCTACACCCGTGGTAGTCGTCGAGCATGCTATCTGGGGAAGTTTTGTATTTACCATTGGATTAGGCTCTTTTTTAGTTGTTTCCACTCCCTAAAACTGACACAACATGTGTAAGGCCTTCCTGGCTCTGGAAGTTAAGGTTTTGTGGGAGATAAACCGCATTGAGACAACATGCCTTGCCACACCTCAACATGATTTTTTAATGCCAACTGATACGCTTCAAAGCCGTCCTGATGATGTTTTTGTAGAAAATTTTTGTAACGGTTATCAAGAGCGTCTGCTAAGAGTAACCGCTCCATAGCGTCTGACATTTTATAGTGAAAATTATTGATTACACTGCCAACAGGCTGAACTCTTTCGATGAAGTACAAATAGAAAACGTTTCTCGCAATGGTTACAGTCTCACTGTCTTTTTGGCAGTTTATGTTGTCAAAGGTACGTGCTAAAGCCGGAGTGAGACTGTTCAAACCCGCTGTAATGGTTTGTTGCGTTCGCCAAATTTTCGCGGGTAGCCGTGACGATTCGAGAATTTTCAATTGACGATTTAACGAGGCAAGGCTGCCGTGAGGTTTGATATCTAATTGTGATAAGTACCCCAATGCGTTAATCGCCGCCAAGGCATCGTTGTTTTGCTCTTGTTGAATGAAATGAGGGCTTAACGTCATAGCCAGTTGGATCTCATTACTGGTTTGGATAAGATTTGCCCAGTGGTTTTTGCGTTGGCTTAGTTTTGTTTCTTGCCATTCCATGAGCATCGTCGCCAGCGCAGGGTCACTTTGCTCGACCAAGCGACTGCAGTCGCCGAGAGCTTTTGCAATTTGGGTTTCGTAGTGGAATCTTGCTGCAACGTCCCGTTGCTTTCCCAACACAGTATTTCTTTCTGCTACCAGTGTTCCTAGTTCACATTGTTGCAGGGTATAAAACTCAGTAAGGTTAATATCTACACTTGCAACGTCCTGATACAGTTCACGCTTCGGGGGATAGTCAGAAAGAGAAGTTTCCGCCAAGTTATCAGCGCGTATTGACAGCACCCTTTCCAGGCGAGTTGAGTATTCTTCAATATCACTTTCAATGTTCGAAGAGAAAAGGTCACATCCGCAGAGTAGAATTAAACTGACAACAAGGCACATCACACGCAAAGCTTGTGATAAAGCGAGCAATATTTTCTTTGGTAAATAAGCAGAACCCCAATTCACAGGTATTTACCCTCACAACTTATTTGATCTACATGTTCCCAGGTCATTTGAGGTTCCTGAACTTAACGTCGCTCTGATGTAACGGGTTTATAAAAGCAATGATAATATCTGATTGTCAGTGGCTTGGCCAAGAATGGCGTCAAGAAGTGGATACATCCGTTGCACCTGTCAATTATGTCGTTATAATCCTTCTTTTTTGTGAGGGAAAGCCCTGACAAAAATACCAAATATCTTATTGGTGGTGTGCCACCTACTTTGAATTTAACTACGCAAGTGGCGCATCGTAGGCGTCACCACTGTAAAGGATAAAACATGCCTGTAATTACTCTTCCTGACGGAAGCCAACGCGCTTTCGATTCTGCTGTTTCTGTACTGGACGTTGCTGCTGACATTGGCCCTGGTTTGGCTAAGGCAACCATTGCCGGTCGCGTGAATGGCGAGCGTGTTGACGCGTGCGACCTCATTGAGTCCGACGCCGCGCTGCAGATCATCACAGCAAAAGACGAAGATGGTCTTGAGATTATTCGCCATAGCTGTGCGCATTTAATTGGTCACGCTATTAAACAACTGTGGCCAGACGCTAAAATGGCGATTGGGCCCACCATCGACAACGGCTTTTATTACGATGTCGATATGGAGCACAGCCTGACGCAGGAAGATTTACAGAAATTGGAAAAACGTATGTTGGAATTGGCAAAAACCAATTACAACGTGGTGAAGAAGAAGGTGAGTTGGCAGGAAGCCAGGGATACATTCGAGGGGCGTGGCGAAACGTACAAAATGGAAATTCTTGATGAAAACATCAGTAAGGACGACAGTCCTGCGTTGTATCATCATGAAGAGTATATCGACATGTGCCGCGGGCCTCACGTGCCAAATATGAAATTTTGCCACCATTTCAAACTGATGAAAGTAGCGGGTGCGTACTGGCGTGGCGACAGTGATAACAAAATGTTGCAGCGTATTTACGGCACTGCATGGGCAGACAAAAAACAACTGAAAGCTTATTTGCAGCGTTTAGAAGAAGCAGAAAAGCGTGACCACAGAAAAATCGGTAAAGCGCTGGACTTGTTTCACTGGCAAGAAGAAGCACCCGGCATGGTGTTCTGGCACAACGATGGTTGGTCTATTTACACAGAACTCGAAAAGTTTGTGCGCAATATGCTAAGAGACTATCACTACGATGAAGTAAAAGGTCCACTAATGATGGACCGTTCATTGTGGGAAAAATCCGGTCACTGGGACAAGTACGCGGAAAACATGTTCACCACAGAATCAGAAAAGCGTGAATATGCCATTAAACCAATGAATTGTCCGGGCCACGTGCAAATTTTCAATCAGGGCCTGAAATCTTACCGCGACCTGCCGCTGCGTATGGCCGAGTTCGGTTGTTGTCATCGCAATGAACCTTCCGGTGCGCTCCACGGGCTAATGCGAGTGCGTGGGTTCACTCAGGATGATGCTCATATCTTCTGTACCGAAGAACAAATTCTCGATGAAGTCGGGTTATGTATAGACATGATTTACGATGCCTATAAAGCGTTCGGTTTCGAGAAAATTGAAGTTAAGTTATCGACCCGTCCTGAAAAACGGGTGGGCAGCGATGAGATTTGGGATAAGGCTGAGACAGCATTGGCCGAAGCACTTAAAACCAAAGGGGTAGATTTTCAGTATCTACCTGGTGAAGGCGCGTTCTACGGTCCAAAAATTGAATTTACTTTGTACGATTGCTTAGACCGTGCATGGCAATGCGGTACCGTTCAGCTTGATTTTTCTATGCCGGGCCGTCTCGGTTCAACCTATGTTGCCGAGGATGGTGAACGCCGTGTGCCTGTGATGATACACCGTGCGGTTTTGGGTTCTTTAGAACGCTTCATTGGTATTTTGACTGAAGAATTTGCCGGATTATTTCCGTTGTGGTTAGCACCACAGCAGATGGTGGTAATGAATATTACCGATAATCAGGCCGACTATGTCAAAGAAACTGTACAAAAATTGAAGAAAGCTGGATTTAGAGTAAAGTCTGACTTGAGAAATGAGAAGATAGGCTTTAAAATCCGCGAGCACACTTTGAAGCGTGTTCCTTACATGCTGGTTTGCGGCGACAAAGAAGTCGAAGCAGGGCATATTGCAGTGCGTTCCCGTCGTGGTGAAGATTTAGGTTCCATGTCGGTAGAGGCGTTTATTGCGTTAGCTCAAGAGGAAATCACGGAAAAAACCATTAAATGATGGTATAGTGTTAAAAAATTCGGTTCACCTGCATGAGAAACAGGTGAACACTGTTTGTAAATCTTTGGAGGAATAGCACATTAAAGGCGCTAACACTAAGGCTCAGGGCGACAAAGCCCGCATTAACGACGAAATCCGTGCTCGAGAAGTACGTTTAATCGGAAAAGAAGGCGAACAGGTAGGTATTGTTTCCCTAGCGGAAGCCATGCAGACAGCAGTAGATGCAAGTCTAGACCTGGTTGAAATCAGCCCTAATGCTGAGCCGCCAGTCTGTAAAGTTATGGACTATGGCAAATTCCTCTTTGAGAAAAGTAAAGCTCAGAAAGAGCAAAAGAAAAAACAGAAGCAAATTCAGGTCAAGGAGATTAAATTTCGCCCTGGCACTGATGAAGGCGATTACCAGGTAAAACTGCGCAACCTGCGTCGCTTTCTGGAAGGTGGTGATAAAGCCAAAGTTACGATTCGCTTCCGCGGACGTGAAATGGCTCACCAAGAGATCGGCATTGAACAACTAAACCGTGTCAAAACGGATTTAGAAGACATTGCCACTTGCGAGTCTTTCCCACGTCGTGTGGAAGGCCGTCAAATGATCATGGTGCTCGCCCCAATTAAGAGGTAGTAGTGGTCTAAAGTTTTCAAAGATTCTGCACCTTTGAAACACCCTGCTGCAAACATTAGCCGACACGAAGTGACTGCACACTGATTGTCGATATTAAACAATGCGGAGTTTTAGCAATGCCTAAAATGAAAACTTTAAGCGGTGCCGCCAAGCGTTTTAAGAAAACGGGTTCTGGCCGCTTCAAAAGCAAACAGTCTCACTTACGTCACATTCTGACTAAGAAGAGCTCTAAGCGTAAACGTCACCTTCGTGGCAAAAAACTGGTTCATGATTCTGATACCAAATTGGTTCAGCGCATGTTGCCTTACGTATAAGAGAGGAGACTGATTAATGGCTAGAGTAAAACGCGGCACTATCGCACGTGCTCGTCACAAAAAAGTCCTCAAGCAGGCAAAAGGTTACTACGGTGCACGTTCACGTGTTTATCGCGTAGCGGTACAGGCCGTAACTAAAGCTGGTCAATATGCATATCGTGACCGTCGTCAGCGCAAACGTCAATTCCGTCAGTTGTGGATTGCACGTATTAACGCTGCGGCACGTCAAAATGGCATGTCTTACAGCCGTTTCATCAACGGTCTGAAGAAAGCGTCTGTCGAAATCGATCGTAAGATCCTTGCCGACATCGCGGTACATGACAAGGTAGCATTCAGCGCATTAGTCGACGCGGCTAAAGGCGCATTAGCTTAATTTTTTAACAAATTAAGTTTAAGTTCTTTCGGGAAACGGCGAGCAGGATGCTCGCCGTTTTTCGTTTCAGTGAAAAAACAATTCCATCTGCTGAAAAATCGCAAAAAATCCACAGAATTTAGCCCAATATCAGACATATGAGGTAGCCGTACTTAGCTACAGTCGTGTAAACTAACGCCTTTATTTCAGGCTAGCCTTGGTAGCGGGTTTGTTTGCACCACGGCCATGCAGTCATCATGTGAATTGAGGAAAACATGGAGCTTGACGCTATTATCAATCAGGCAAAAGGCCAGATTGACGCTGCAGAAGATGTAGCTACCCTGGACCAGGTCCGGGTTGAATTTATGGGTAAGAAGGGAAAACTTACAGATTTGTTAAAAGGGTTAGGGAAGCTATCTGCTGAAGAGCGCCCGGCTGCCGGACAACGCATTAATCAGGCAAAGCAGCAAATCCAACAGTTAATTGGTGCCAAGGGGGATGCGCTTAAAGCCGCTGAACTCAATGCCAAGCTTGCTGAAGAAGCGGTGGACGTATCGTTACCCGGTAGAGTTGAAGTGCCCGGAAATTTGCATCCGGTAACCAGGACCATTAACCGCATAGAGCAGTTTTTTGGTCAACTTGGCTTTGCGACCAAAACC
This sequence comes from Alteromonas sp. AWQ4_252, assembly GCF_056158205.1. NCBI lineage: Bacteria > Pseudomonadati > Pseudomonadota > Gammaproteobacteria > Alteromonadales > Alteromonadaceae > Alteromonas > Alteromonas sp. AWQ4_252. The sequence goes on from NZ_JBSWSV010000001.1 coordinate 2,750,446, forward strand.
GGCCCGGAAGTAGAAGATGGCTTTCACAATTTTGATGCACTGAACATTCCGGCGAATCACCCGGCGAGGGCTGATCACGACACCTTCTATTTCAATCCTGATGTGATGCTTCGGACTCAAACTTCCGGCGTTCAAATTCGCACCATGGAAGCAGAAAAGCCACCTCTTCGGATCATTTCTCCCGGCCGTGTTTACCGAAACGATTACGATCAGACTCATACACCTATGTTCCATCAGGTCGAAGGCTTAATGGTAGATCGCAATGTTAGTTTCGCCGAATTAAAAGGCATTCTTCACGATTTCCTTGAACACTTCTTTGAGGAATCCTTAGAGGTACGTTTTCGACCGTCTTATTTCCCTTTTACTGAACCATCAGCCGAAGTTGATGTAAAACGCAAGGACGGTAAATGGCTGGAAGTTCTGGGTTGCGGCATGGTACATCCCAATGTGCTTCGCGCAGTGAATATCGATCCGGAAGAATTTACTGGTTTTGCCTTTGGTATGGGCGTTGAGCGTTTAACCATGCTTCGCTATGGTGTAACAGATTTACGTTCGTTCTTTGAGAATGATCTTCGTTTCCTCAAGCAGTTCAGTTAAGGCAAAGTAAAATGAAATTCAGTGAAAAATGGTTAAGAGAGTGGGTTAACCCACAAATTTCGACCGACGCCTTGTCTGAGCAACTGAGTATGGCAGGCCTTGAGGTTGATGGCGTAGAACCCGTTGCGGCAGCATTTTCGGGTGTCGTTGTTGGTGAAGTGGTCGAATGCGGCCAGCACCCGAACGCTGATAAGCTGCGAGTGACGAAAATAAATGTCGGCGAAGACGAGTTGTTGGATATTGTTTGCGGTGCGCCCAATTGTCGTCAGGGCCTGAAAGTTGCCGTGGCAAAAGTTGGTGCAGTGCTGCCTGGCGATTTCAAAATTAAGAAAGCTAAACTACGGGGCGAACCATCTTTTGGTATGTTGTGTAGTTTTTCCGAATTGGGAATGGGCGAAGATCACAGTGGTATTATTGAGTTGCCATCAGACGCGCCAATTGGTGCGGATATTCGTGAATATCTCAACCTGGATGACAATACCGTTGAAGTAGATTTAACGCCTAATCGCGCTGATTGTCTGGGTATCAGAGGTATTGCACGGGAAGTTGGTGTACTCAATAGCATTGATGTTTCTGAACCGCACATTGATTCGGTACCGGCCACTATTGATGACAAACTCAGCATCACATTGAATGCGCCTGAAGCGTGCCCTCGTTACCTTGGTCGCGTTATCTGTAACGTAGACGTGAGTGTTTCTTCTCCGTTATGGTTAAAAGAAAAACTGCGCCGTTGTGGTGTAAGGTCTATTGATCCAGTTGTAGATATTACTAACTTCGTTCTATTGGAACTGGGTCAACCTCTTCATGCATTTAATCTGGATAGTATCGATGGCAATATTCAGGTACGTCTTGCCCGGCAAGGTGAGTCACTTACCTTATTAGACGAAAATACCGTAGAGTTGAAAGACAATACCCTGGTTATCGCAGACGACAGTAAGCCTTTAGCAATGGCAGGTATATTTGGCGGTCTGCATTCTGGTGTAACAACCGATACCAAGCATATTTTGTTGGAAAGTGCATTTTTTAGTCGTGATGCCATTCAGGGCCGGGCGCGACAGTACGGTTTACACACTGATGCTTCTCATCGTTATGAGCGCGGGGTTGACCCGCAACTTCAGCACCAGGCTATGGCACGTGCAACTGCTCTTATAACAGAGATCTGTGGTGGGCAGCCTGGACCGGTTGTAGAAGCGGTTGACGAGGCGCATTTGCCAAAAGCCCAAACGGTTACTTTGCGTCGTAGTCGGCTGAACCGGGTGCTCGGCATTGAGATCGATGATGACAAGGTGCTCGATATTCTCAATCGGCTGGGATTGGACGTCACGATAACCGATGATGGATGGCAAGCTGTATCACCTAGCTATCGGTTCGATATTGCGATTGAAGAAGATCTCATCGAAGAAGTCGCGCGGGTCTACGGTTATAACAGTATCCCGGATGCGGCTCCTCAGGGCAGCCTCTCAATGCTGCCTACAAGTGAAGCACATATTTCTGCCAATAGTTTTAAATCAGAATTAACAGCAAGAGGTTATGTCGAAGCCATCACCTATTCGTTTGTTGATCCTAAAATTCAAAATGCACTGTTTGCTTCTCAATCAGGCTTGGTACTACCTCATCCAATTTCTGCAGACATGTCTGTGATGCGGGTAAGTTTATGGCCGGGTTTGCTCGGTGCAACCGCGTATAATCAAAAACGTCAGCAATCCCGCGTGCGGTTATTTGAAACCGGTCTGCGCTTTTTACCCGACGCAGATGCACCAAATGGTGTTAAACAAGAACCGGTGATTGCCGGTGTTATCGCTGGACGTAGAAATGAAGAATCCTGGTTAGGGGAAGACGAGAGTGTCGATTTCTTCGATATCAAAGGTGATGTCGAGGCTCTTTTAGCGCTTACCGCTGACAAAAGCCGTGTGGCATTTGTTCGCAGCGAGCATGAAGCCCTGCACCCTGGGATGACGGCGAGTATATTACTTGACGGTGAGCAAGTGGGTGTTGTGGGTGCAATTCACCCCCGGTTTACTAAATTACTGGGTGTAAATGGTCGGGTTTTTGTGTTTGAGCTTGATCTTAAAGCAGTTTCTGTGCGTAAATTGCCTGAAGCTACAGTGATATCCAGGTACCCTGCAAACCGCAGAGACATTGCTATCACAGTGAAAGATGACGTAACTGTTGGGTCGATTATTTCTTTCATAGAAAAAATTGGCGTAAATCAACTAGTTGCCCTAAACTTATTCGACGTGTATAAAGGGAAGGGTGTAGAACCTGGCTTCAAGAGCCTGGCACTGTCTCTTGTACTACAGGATCCCACAAAGACACTGGAAGAAACTGAGATACAACAAGCAGTTGACTCCGTTGTTAAAGGGCTTGAAAATGAATTTGGGGCGGCGTTAAGAGAGTAAATTATGGCATTGACCAAAGCCGAAATGGCTGAACACTTATTCGAAAAACTCGGTATAAATAAAAAAGATGCTAAGGATTTAGTAGAGAGCTTCTTTGAGGAAATTAAGGAAGCATTGGAATCCGGCGAACAAGTGAAACTGTCAGGTTTTGGTAATTTTGACCTGCGTGATAAGAATGAGCGACCGGGACGAAATCCTAAAACCGGTGAAGACATTCCTATTAAGGCCCGGCGAGTGGTTACATTCAGACCTGGTCAGAAACTTAAAAGCCGCGTAGAAAACTCAAAGCCGCCTACTGAATAGGTTGCGCTTTAACTTTCTGTTTTTAGCGTTTGGTTTGCTATAACATAACTAAGCACTTAGCGTTGCAAATACGCTAAGTGCTTTATTTGTCCCGCCACCTGTACTTTCTTTACCAGGTTGTTCCATTCTCGTCGTTTTACATTTGTAGTTCGAATTGTGACTGCATGTCACTAATCACCACAATATGATACGTGTGGAGTTATCATGAAAAAAATTGCTCTAATCATTGCACCTGTCTTGCTTATCGTTGCGGGTTATCTTGTTTATCTCTCCAGTGAATCTGCGGTTCCGGAAGAAGTGCCGGTTATCACCGTGATGGATATTTTACACGCCAGTGATTTGGCAGAAGGCGTAAAAATTGCAGTAGAGCAAGGTGACGATGCTGCTGTGTCAAATTGGCTAGCGAAAGCCAGAGAGGTTGCTGAAGCAGCGCAACTATCTGAAAGTGACATGGCTTATTTGGCGTCACCGAAGGCCCGTGAATACATCACTTTTAATGCGAAACGCAAGTTGTTCAACGAGGCGTTTGAAGACCGCTATCTGGCCCTTGAAGATATGGGGAATTTGAAAGAAACTTATCCGGAAGCGGTAGATTTATTCCCTAAAGCAGAAGCCTTACTGATTAAACGGGATGCTATTATTTCGCAAATCGCACTGACGTTGTCTAACGGTCAACCTCCAAAGGAAAGTGATATTGCGGCGGCGAAGTCACTCTGGAAACAGCGCTACCAGACAGAGCAGGAACCCCAGGGCTCTTAATATCAGGGGGTCGCAATATGTGCAAATGTAGCACGTGTTAATGCACCTAAATCCTTAGGGGATAATTTAACTTCAAGTCCTCGACGACCTGCACTTACAAACATTGCCGTTAGGGTTAATGCACTGCTATCGATAAACGTTGGCAATTGTTTTTTTTGTCCCAAGGGGCTTACTCCACCTAAAATGTAGCCGGAGCTACGTTGCACGTCTTCAGCGCTAGCCATCGCTGCTTTTTTTGCGCCAGCTGCCTTTGCCACTGCTTTCAAGTTCAGTGTGTTTGTTACCGGTACCAATGCCACCATCAGTGCACCATTGTCGACCTCAACAACCAAGGTCTTGAATACGTGAGCAGGCTCCAGAGCAAGCTTTTCGCAGGCTTCTAAACCATAGGATGGCGCATCCGGAGAATGAGTATATTGCAATACCTCGTGATTTAATTTCTTTTTCTTAAGTAAGTTAATTGCAGGAGTCATGGTGTATGGTCGCCTTTTTGTGGCTGTAGAGTCAGGGTGTGTTCAATGCGTCCCGGTAAAAGCGGTGTTGATTTCCCCTTTACATAGTCATCAAAGCCCCGCCGGTAGAATGGAGACAGAAAATGGCCCGATTGCCCGCCGGGTAAGGTTAAAATGGCGTCGTTCAAATGGCCTGGTTGAACAAACAACCGTTGAGAGGCCCCAAATTCCCGCCGTTGAACTGCGGGCATGTAGGAATCACCGAAGCCTTCTGATGACGGCATATTCAGTAAATTTGCCAACATGGGGACTTGTTTGGCTAAAGGGTGTTGCACAGTAAGTGCGTTTACACTCCCCCAGCGAAGGGATGCGATGTCTCGGGTATTAGTTTGCTTGAATAAGCGCTGCTCAGTTTGTTCATATGCTGTAGTGAGAAAGTCATTCCAATTGTTGAATTGTCGAGGCAGCCAGTCTGTGGGTTGTTGCCGGAGCAGAGCCCAAGCCGCAGTTTCTGTTTTGCGAAGCAGGGTGTTAGGCTGATACCCGTTTTTTTCAAGTGGCGCGAGCACCGGCGATAACAGATCCCATATCACCTTGTCTCGAAAGTAGGTGACCAATGTATAGCCCACGGAGTCTGCACAGGCACATTGTTGCCAGTTTTTCAGTGCTTCTATTTGTGCCTTGAATTTTGTCGGCTGACGCTTCAGGGTATTCAGTAACAACCTGTGCCAGGGCGTCATAAAGCGGGCTTCATTGTCTAACTGAATATCGTAGAAATCCTGCACATCAAAAATATCTTTTTCGTACAATCGCGTTTTAATCTGAAAGCCTCTGGCACCAAGAGCATAGCCGCCATCACCGTATTTTTGGTACGATTGGGTACTCATTACTCTGGCGTTTGCTGTCCAAATTCTGCCATCGGCTGGATTTTTTACCATCGGCAAGGCGTTATCCGCACTATGAATATAGTGAGAGGTTATAGCTGGCCCGAGAGCTGTAAAACTGGGTGTCTCTCGCTTGAACACTGCACCACCTGGCGTCCATGCGATGTTGCCCTGTTCATCAGCAAGCACTACATTTTGTACTGGTAGCCGTATATTCTTTATAACAGAAAGGGCGTCATCAACGTTGCTTACACTGTCGAGTGTCGTGATAGCAAGATTAAACGCGTAGGGCTCATAAGCGACCCATTGAAGGGCGTATCGTTTCCCATCCAAAGAATAAACCGGGCCATATTCAGACATTGTAATTTCGTATGGAACTGTTCCCCCGTCAGCCACGACGATGGGAGACGGCTCTTGCCAGGTATTTTCACTCGGACTAAGCTCAATCCAGTCAACGTTATCGAGATTTGCATTGGTGAAACCCCAAGCCACGTGATTATTGGTGCCCACTACAATGCCCGGTAACCCGGGTAACGAGACACCAGTCATTGCTACACTTTCATTGTTTGTTATGTAGTTTAGTTGTGCCCGGTACCATATGGTGGGAACGTTCAATCCGAGATGCATATCATTCGCTAACATGGCGGCACCGGTTTTCGTTCTGCTACCGGATACCACCCAGTTATTGCTACCTATATCTGCCGGAGGGAGCAAGGGCGCTTCAAGTTTATTGATTATTGGCTGTGAAACGGTGAAGGAAGGTCGTGGCGGAATTTTTAAATTTCCAACAGGAAAAGTAGAGCCGTCCAGAGCGGCCTGATAGGGACTTGGTGCAGATAAGAAATCTAACATGTCCTGTCCGAAGTACTGCTTTACGCCGGTTCTGGCTAAATCTAATGCAATTTGCCCCTGTTGAAGATCGATGTACATGGCGAAGGCAACCAGGATGCTATCCTCAGGTTTCCATGGCGCTGGTGTGAACTGTGTAACCAGATATTCGGGCGGGGGAGCCCAGTTGTCACTGATGGCTTGATTTACGCCTTTTGCGTATTGGCGTAATAGTGTTTTATCACCTTCACTCATCGCAGTATAAATCTTTGCAGCTCGCTGCCGAAATTGGTGAAAACGGGCGTACTTGTCTAATTGAATTGCGCCAGTACCAAACCAAGCAGCCAGTTCGCCGGCTGCCGAACGGCGGAGAAGATCCATTTGGAAGAATCTGTCCTGGCCATGTGCGAGACCTAAAGCGAATATTGCATCTTCAAGCGTACCTGCGTGAATGACACTATACCCAATTTTATCTCTGGACAAGGTTGCCGGTTGTGTAACAGACGAAGTCCGTAAGGTGGAATCCAGTTTTGGCAAACTTGCATTCAGGGTTAACCACGCGATTAGTGCAACAAGTGTCACAATAATCACCAGGCTAACAAGGGTAATTTTAAGCGCTTTGAACATCACTGTATTCCTTAGCTTGGTGCATTGCTCGAAACTTTTTTTGCAGACCGGTTGCAAGTTATGATATCAATGTCAAAGAGTTACAATAATACAGTCTTGCCTCTCTGTCACACCGGCTGTCATAAGATCTCAAAAAATAAAATTTTCAGCGCTATTTTAATCGGTATTTCTGTATGCAAATTAAACCCTACGCAATAGGCTTTGCAGTAGCAATGTGTCTGTTGGTTTTTACGTTAATGTCATTTAACGAGTTTAGCCATGTAATGAGTATTACCGCGGGTCTAACCGTTCTCATTGCTTGTCTTTGGATGACTGAAGCCTTGCCCATACCCGTTACCTCGATGATCCCGTTTTGTGCTTTTCCCATGGCGGGTGTCATGTCTTACCAAGAAGCCGCCTCAGCTCTGGGCAATCATGTAATCTTATTGCTCATGGGAGGCTTTATGCTTTCCAGGTCGCTGGAAAAATCTGGTGTACATCATCGCCTTGCAGTCTATATGCTGACGCTTACTGGCGCGGGCAATGCTAAGCGACTGGTTCTGGGTTTTATGCTCACATCAGCCATTCTAAGTATGTGGATCTCCAATACTGCAACCACGCTTATGTTATTGCCAATTGCGTTAGCCATCATTAGTAGCGTACAAAATCCTCGTTTGGCTACCGCTTTATTGCTCGGTATTGCATATGCAGCGAGTGTGGGGGGAATTGGTACGCCTATCGGTACACCGCCGAACATCATCTTTATGAGTGTCTATCAACAGACAACAGGCACTGAACTGAGTTTTCTCGACTGGATGCAAACAGGGATCCCAGTGGTGGCTCTGGGTATTCCTATCATGGCATTTTGGCTTACCCGTCATTTAGGCACCATTTCTTCAGCTAAGCTGCCTGTGGCTGAGCAGTGGCAACCTGCCGAAAAGCGTGTACTGTCTGCCTTTCTCGTTGTCGCACTGGCTTGGATATTTCGTCCTTTCTGGACGGCATGGCTGGGCATGACAAACGTAAGCGACAGCACGATAGCCGTTGCCGGGGTTGTGATGATGTGCCTGATACCCGATGGCAATAAAAATAAACCAGGTCAAATTCTAGACTGGCAGACAGCATCACAAATTCCCTGGGGATTGCTGCTGGTTTATGCCGGAGGGATATGTCTTGCCAAAGCATTTACCGCTTCGGGACTTAGCGTGGTGCTAGGAGATGCATTAACCGGAGTATCCGTGCTCCCTTTAATATTTATCATTCTTACCCTGTGTTTGGCAGTGAGCTTTGTCACTGAAATAACGTCTAACACAGCCACAGCGACACTGCTTATGCCTATTCTCGCCAGCGCTGCAATTGCGCTGGACGTCGACCCCATTTTACTCATGATGCCGGCCGCAATGAGCGCTAGCTGCGCATTCATGATGCCAGTGGCGACACCCACCAATACCATTGTCTATGGGAGCGGCCACATTGCGATGAAAGATATGGTGCGGGAAGGCACCATCCTGAATGTCTTAGTGAGTTTAGTTGTTGCAGCCATGGTAATCATCACCCGGCTATAGATTACTTCGTTGCCGCAGGGCGCTGGTGGCGTCTTATTTCCACCACCATGCCAAATAGAGGGTGATCAAAGTAATGAATTTGCTTGCTGATCACCCGTCTTTTTTGCGTAAACGGTACACTTTTTAATACTGTTTCATTGACACTTCCAGCATCGGCTTCTGCGTGTGTTGACGGACTGCGATACTGCATATCACTGTCGATATGCAAATACGGAACGCGGTTAATGTATTTCAAGTATACCTTCAGGTATCCATCGAGCTGCCAGATTGCGAGATTATCGCCTTCCTTAGCCTGAGCAACGGATTTTTTTACTTCCGTAACTTCCAAGTTGGATTCTGTTATGTCCTGCAGCGACAGTGGGGTTGTTTCCTCAAGTGCAGCGTTTAACTCAGCAAAAAAATCGTTCTGTTGCAAAGTGAGTTCGGGGTCTTCTTCCATGGCGTCAGCGGAAGGGGAGACCGGCTGTGAGGTGCTATTTTCAACGGGAAGAGGTATACCATTTATATCAAATAACGCTGCGTAATTATCGCCGGCGCTAATGCGCATCGTATATGCACTTTCTTCTCCAAACTTAACTGGTTGACGCCACGCGATGTGAAGAAGACGGTTTAAGCCCCTGGTTTGCCTGATTTGACGGGAGAGATCAGTGAGTTCTAAGGCGTCATATGGCAATAAATGCGCACTTGAGCTGCGCGGCCAGTCTCTGCCATCGAGAAACTCAGGTATGTGCTTTGGCGCGGGCAAGCTGTTGTTCGGCTTAGCGATTTGCCATTGTTGAGTCATGTGATCTATCTGCATCCAGGGCGTGTCTGGCTCGCAAAACGAAAAGGAAGGGACAGACACAGGACTGAAGTCGTTGATACCAGAAAATGCGACCCAGTATGATGCGATGTCTTCTGCTAAAACGGGTGGGACGATGGGAATATCGTCAACCTCAGTACTATCTGTATCAATCTCTGTCAGCTCTTGGGGTTCTGGTGGTTCACCTGCTGCCAATGAAGACTGCAGCTCTTCATTTATACTATTACCCTCGACTGAACCCAGTATAGGGTTGCCTTGCTGGGTGTCGGACACGTCCGCTTCAGCGCCTGCTATCCCGTTCATTTGCGATAGTTGCCACTGTTGATATTGCTTGGTTATGTCCTCTAAAGATGGTTTGTTCATCCACAGTGGGTTTTGTGGTTTTCCGCATACCGCCAGCCCTTGCTTTAGAAAGCTGATATTCGGGCGAAGGTACTGATCGATGAGATTGAGATCGGCCACCGCTGGCGTTAATTTTGACGGTGCTTTAAATTGCTCCGCAAGGTCATCTATCCCCATATTACGATCGAATACAATGACTTCCACGTCAAACCACCAGTCTTCAGCTGCATGGGCTGAAGAGGTCGACAATACCACTAATAGTGGGGCAACAAATCTGCATAACTTCGCGATCATCGAACCTCCTTGGCAAAATCGTTTAACACGGTTTCGACCATATCCAGCCTTTCTTTAGCGCTGTCTGTTTTCTTTACCAGCCTGAGTTTCTGGCTGCCTTCAAATTTGAATGTATCTGAGCGTGTTTGAACCAACTGAATAATAAATCCAGGGTCAACGGGGGTATTTTCCTTAAACTCAATGGTACCACCGACACTGGTGACATCAATTTTGTTAATACCCAAAGATTTCGCCACCAGTTTCAATTCAGCAACTTTTATTAGTTGTTTGGCTGGAACGGGTAACAAACCGAACCGGTCGATACACTCTACCTGAAATTCATCTATGGCTTCCTTGCTTTGACAACTCGCCAGTTGCTTGTACAAGGATAATCGCTGATTCACGTCGGCGATGTAGTCATCAGGTAATAGTGCAGGGATGCGCAATTCAATTTCAGTATGATTGGCTGACGCTTCATCAAGGCTGGGCTCTTTACCGTCTTTTAATGCGGTTACCGCTTGATCCAGCATATCCATATACAAACTGAACCCAATGGAAGCGATTTGCCCTGACTGGTCATCACCTAATAGTTCACCGGCGCCGCGGATCTCTAAATCGTGGGTGGCGAGTGCAAAGCCTGCACCGAGATCTTCCAGTTGAGAAATGGCGTCAAGACGCTTCGCGGCGTCTTTGGTCATTCGCTTGGGGTGTGGGGTCAATAAATAGGCATAAGCCTGATGGTGCGAGCGACCAACACGCCCGCGAAGCTGATGTAGTTGTGCCAGACCCAGGTGATCGGCTCTATCCATAATGATGGTATTGGCTGTGGGAACATCGATGCCCGTTTCGATAATGGTTGTACACACCAGCACATTGTAGCGCTGGTGGTAGAAGTCACTCATTACCGTTTCCAACTCGCGCTCTCGCATCTGTCCGTGGCCAATAGCAATGCGGGCTTCTGGAACAATTTCAGCCACTTCACTGGCGGTTTTTTCAATACTATCGACTTCGTTGTGAAGAAAATACACCTGTCCACCGCGGAGTATTTCGCGCATAACCGCTTCGCGGATAACACTATGGTTTCTTTGCTGTACAAAGGTCTTAATAGACAGACGTCGCGCAGGCGGGGTGGCGATAATGGAAAGGTCGCGCATACCAGAGAGAGCCATATTCAGCGTTCGCGGAATAGGGGTTGCTGTGAGTGTCAGGATATCTACATCGGCCCGTAGCGATTTAAACTTCTCTTTTTGTCGCACCCCGAAACGGTGCTCTTCATCAATAATCACCAGGCCTAAATCTTTAAATCGAATATCGTTGCTCAATAGTTTGTGGGTACCTACAACAATATCCACCGTGCCCTCGGCAATGCCATCTACCGTCGCTTTTTGTGCTTTGCCGCTAACAAATCGGCTCATCACCTGAATGTTAAAAGGCCAACTGGCAAAGCGGTCTTTGAAGTTTTCATAATGTTGTTGAGCCAACAGTGTCGTGGGTACCAGAATAGCAACCTGCTTGCCGTGGTTAGCAGCAAGAAATGCGGCACGCATGGCAACTTCTGTTTTGCCAAAGCCCACATCACCGCAGACCAATCTGTCCATAGCCTGTGGGGAGCCCATGTCCTGAATGACGGCGTTAATTGCCTGAACCTGGTCTGGTGTTTCCTCAAAGGGAAAACTGTCGGCGAAACTCTGATATTCTTCCCATTGTATATCGTAAGCGTAGCCGGGTTTTGCCGCCCGTTTTGCATAGACATTGAGTAGCTCAGCTGCTACATCACGGACTTTTTCTGCGGCTTTTTGTTTCGCTTTAGTCCAGGCATCTGAACCCAGAGAGTGTAAGGGAGCGTGATCAACATCGCCCCCAGTGTAGCGGGAAATAAGGTGCAAAGAGGCAACGGGCACATAGAGTTTTGATTGTTTTGCGTATTCAATGCACAGGTACTCAGTGGTAACGCCCCCTGCATCGAGGGTTTGCAATCCGATGTAACGACCGACACCATGGTCGAAATGAACCACTGGCTGGCCAAGTGTCAGTTCCGCCAGGTTGCGAATGATTGCACTTTCATCAGTGGCTTGCCGCTTGTCACGCAGGCGTCGTTGACTGACTTTATTGCCGAGAAGTTCAGTTTCGGTGATAAAGAGAATATCACCTTCTTTGCGTTGCCATGTGAAACTGTTTTCAACTAAACCAATGGTAATAGCGACCGCCATGTTGCCTTCAACAAACTCACTGAAGGAATTGACCAACTGTGGTTTAACCGAGGCTTTAGCCAGCAATTCTTTAAGATTTTCGCGACGACCCTGGGTTTCAGCGCAAAACAACACCCGGCTGCCGCTATTGCGGGCGGCTTTCATCTTTTCTAACAGTGCTGCAGCCGGCTGCTTCTTCTGCTGATTAAAGGCGATATCTTTAAGGCTAGGGCAGCCCAAGTTTGTGCGCCCGGGTTTATCTTCAAGGTAGTCAGTGTTGAGCGAAGCCCGGGGCCAGGTTTTTATATGTTCAAAGAGTTTGTTAACGGGCAGGAAAAGATCTTCCGGTGCCAATAATGGCCGACTTTTGTCGTAACGACGCTGTTCGTATCTTTCACTCACGTCTGCCCAAAAAAAGTCACTGGCATCATTGATATCACCGTGAAGCAACAGGAGTGAGCGAGGATGAAGGTAATCAAAAAGCGTTGCCGTTTGTTCAAAAAACAAGGGTAAGTAGTATTCAATACCACCTGGCATCGTTCCTTTAGATACCTGATTGAGTACAGATTCCTGAACATTGCTGGCATCAAAACGTTCAAGGTACTGGGTGCGAAACAGACTGATAGCCGGTTTGTCGGTGGGGAATTCCCTCGCGGGCAACAGGCGTATTTCATTTACCGCATCGGTAGAGCGCTGACTTTCCGGTTCAAAATAGCGAATGGAGTCAATTTCGTCGTCAAATAGGTCCAGGCGAAACGGCCTGTCACTTCCCATCGGGTATAGATCAATGATAGAGCCCCGAATGGAAAATTCGCTGTGACTCATTACCTGATTCACGTGTAAATAGCCGGCTTGCTCCAGGTTGCGTCTGAATTGATCTCTATCCAGTGTTTCACCCTTGTGAAGCATCAGCAGATACTTATTTAAGTAATCTACCGGCGCTAAACGTTGCATCAAGGTATTTATCGGCACTATAAAAATACCGCGCCGATCGTTTGTCATTCGATACAGGGTTTCCATCCGCTGGGAGACAATATCCTGATGCGGGGAAAACATATCGTAGGGGAGGGTTTCCCAGTCCGGGAACAGGGTAGCAACGGACCTGTCGTTATCCAGAAAGTAGCTGATCTCGCGCTGTAATCTCATCGCCGATGGGGTGTCAGCGGTGATTAACACAACCGGGCCATCGTGTTGTCGGTAAGCCTGGCTCACCGCCAGTGCCTGACTACTTCCTGCTAACTGGCCCCACTGTTTATGGTCGTTGGGACCGTTGGTTTTCCTCTCTTTAGGGAAAGGTAAAGATAAAATTGTTGCTGTCATGTCACCCTGAGTATATTGGCGTGATTAAGATTCTGTCCCGGTTGGTTATACCTAACGCTTTTCCTGGGAACGCTGTCTTAGCTGTTGGGTTTGTAAGTGTAGACTGGCGCGAACCAGTAACTCCTGATCCTGTTCCCGAATGCTGCGAAAAATAAAAGCTATATGGTAGCTATCTTCGTGCTGGTGGCAAGTAATAACTTCACCGAAACAAAATACCGCCGCCGCTTCTTCAGTGAGGAACATTTTAAGCTCTGCAATACAGCCAGGTTCCATGGGTGTTGTCGATTCTACTACCACACCGCCTCCGCCAAATTTAATTGAAGAAAAACGAAGTTTTTCATCGTCTTGTTGCTGCAGAATGTAAGACATCATAAGATCTATTTTGCGAGCCTGGTGATTTAGATAATCAGTTAAGGCGGCTGCCTGATCGCCAAGGTTACGCAATGGGCGAAGCGCTTGCGCTTCTATGGCTGCCATCTCACCGGCTATACGGAACGCATATGGCATCACATTTTCCAGGTCATTGGGCGAGGGGACTGGGGCATCGTGGCCAATGAGATTTACATTTACCGGAATATCATGGGCAATCATGAAAAATTCGTCGAATTGTGCTTGTTTTTCTGCCAGCGTCAGCGTGTCCATTAATTACCTGCTACATCAATCTTGTACGTCACTAAGCTTACACGTACTATAGCCACTTTACTAATACGGCAAACTGCAATCACCGGATTTACCGTAGCGCGTATTTTCTTGCAGGCGTATATTCTTCGCCTTAAAACTATTTGTGAGTCTTCATGTTTCAACCTGTCCCTGCTTTTTTAGCTCTCCGTTACGCCACGGCAGACAAGCAAAATAGTTTCGTCTCTTTTATCAACCTGTTTTCAGTAGCGGGCATCGCACTTGGCTTAATGTCTCTTATCATTGTTTTGTCTGTAATGAATGGTTTTGAAGGGCAGCTTAAACAGCGAATTTTGGGAATTGTTCCGCAAATTGTTGTGCATACTGCCCCCGATACTTTTGATGAAACCCAATTTCCCGGCGTCCGTAGTAAAATGGCTTTTGCGGAAACGGAAGGTGTACTGCAAGCCCGCACCGGTTTGCGAGGTATGCGTATTCAGGGCGTTGTGCCTGCATCCATGGAACACAGCATCGTTGCCGATAATTTGGTTACAGGTGATCTGGCGTCTCTCGCGCCCGGAAGCTTTAACGTAATTATTGGCCGCGCCTTAGCCATACAATTGGACATTCGTGTTGGTGACAGGCTGCGCCTTATGGTTGCAGGGGCGAGCATATACACTCCCCTTGGTCGAATTCCCAGTCAGCGCTTAGTCACCGTGTCTGGCTTTTATGCCGTAGGGTCGCAAATGGACGATAAGGTCATTTTTATGGCTTTGGACGACCTGAAACGACTGATGCGACAAGCACCCGGATCACCTTCAGACACCCGGTTATTTCTTTCAGACGCATTTAACTACCAACAAGTAATATCACAGCTTGATGCAGAAGGTTTTTCCAGTGATAACTGGCGCGAACGGCAAGGGCCGTTGTTCGATGCAGTTAAGATGGAAAAAAACATGATGTTTATGATGTTGCTGTTGGTGATTGCGGTGGCAGCATTTAACATTGTCTCGGCCCTTGTTATGGTGGTAACTGAAAAACAAGGGGATATTGCAATTTTGCAAACTCAGGGAATGGCGCCGGGTTATGTCATGCTTGTTTTTGTATTGAACGGTATTTTCAACGGTATCAAAGGTGCCCTGGCAGGGTTAATCTTAGGAGTAGGGATAACACTTCAGTTAAACAATATCCTGGATCTGTTGCAGATTAACCTTGCATTATCCGTTGATGGCCATGGGATCCCCATTGATCTTCGTTGGCATCAGGTTGTGACAGTTACCGCGTTTTCACTGGTGCTATGTCTTGTGGCGAGTATCTATCCCGCTTACCGGGCAATGAGAGTTCAACCCGCTTCTGCACTGCAAAACGACTAGCTAAATAATAAGTGCTGGCAGCCAGGAATATATTGATAATCTGTTTGACCAGTTGGTGAATTAAACGTGCATTAACGGGCAAATTTCTCTATACTCGCGCCTTTAAATCAGGTGGTCGGAAAGACGATATGAATAAAAACTTTATTACCTCTCAATCTTTACTTGAAGACTCATTTCGGCTGGCGGCCATGGTCTATGAAGATGGCTTCAGACCTGATTTTATTATTGGGATTTGGCGAGGTGGAGCGCCTATTGGCATCGCGGTACAAGAGTTTTTCGAATTTAAAAATACCTCTACTGATCACATCGCCGTAAGAACGTCTTCTTACTACGGAATTAATAAGCAGTCGAAAGAAATACGGGTGCATGGTTTACATTATCTTGTAGAGAATGCCAATGCCGAAGACAAATTATTGATTGTGGATGATGTGTTTGATTCGGGGCGCAGTGTTGATGCGCTTATTAAACAAGTGAAAAAACTCATGCGTTTAAATATGCCTAAGGACATTCGCATTGCGTGCCCATGGTATAAACCGCAAAACAACAAAACAGACATCAAACCAGACTACTTCGTGAATAAGAGTGATGAGTGGTTAGTATTTCCTCATGAAATTGCCGGTTTGAGCGAAGAGGAAATTCGTGAAGGTAAAACCGAACTCGCTGGCGTAATGGATGTTTTATTCGATAAAAAGCCGGAGTTGTAAACCGGCTTTTACAGCGCTAACTCTTCGCGATATCCATTTACACTTCGCGGTTTATTACTACTTTCCTGCAATATAAAACTTGTCGTGAAAGGTAACTACCCAGTGTGGTTTGTATACCACCAGTAGCGTCATTGTCATTCCGTTAAGCAGGCCTTCAGGGAATAATAATAATGGAATGAGTATGAGATAGTTATCCCGCACAGTTGTCCAATCGTAAATGCCCTCAGTAAAATAAACTGCACCCAGTAACCCCATCTTCATGGCGATAACCAATGCGCCAGGCAAGAAGGCGCAAACAAATATGTATACGAAAACATTGCGAGGGATGCGGTGAAAAGCAATCATATAAATCAGGTAGGTGACCGATATAGGCATGACTACGCCTACTAAGCCATTTGTGCCAATCATTTCCCAGCTGTCGGCGCCAGTAGCTGTAATACCGAGCAGCGCGATACTCGCTGACAGGCATGCCCATCGAAACCCCAGAGTGAGTACCAGGGCCGAGAGCCATAAAAAGTGCACGGAAAGACCTGTGTAAATGCCAGCTCTAAATATCCACAAGAAAAATACTATGGCGGTAAAGCCAAAAATAACGTGCTGCCGACTTTTATCACCGATCAGTGCTGTCCATGATACGGAGATTGTGATCTTGAACAGAACAATTGCATAGATGAGCAAACTCCATGTTTGAATTGTGGTCACGGCAGCCTCTTGTTACATATCGTATGTTGCCCAAATTGGAGCATGGTCTGATGGCTTCTCAATACCGCGAAGTTCATAGTCAATGCCAGTTTCCAACAAGTTTTTGTGCACACTATCAGTGGCCAGTATATGGTCAATACGCAAGCCCCGATTATCATTAAAGCCTTTGGAGCGATAATCGAACCAGCTAAATTTATCATCTGTATCAGGGTTTAGTGCCCGAAAACTATCGGTAAGTCCCCACTTGTAAAGCGTTGTAATCCATTCTCTTTCTTCAGGCAGGAATGAACATTTTCCGGTCCTAAGCCAGCGTTTTTTATTGTCTTCTCCAATGCCGATGTCATTGTCTTGCGGAGAAATATTGAGATCACCCATGATTACCACATTGTCATCTGGATTGTGGTGTTCAGCCAAATAACCCATTAAATCAGCATAAAACTTCCGTTTCGCAGGATACTTTGTTTCGTGCTTTTCGTTTTCTCCCTGGGGAAAATAGCCGTTGAGGATCCGCACTGGCTTATCATGCTTATCGGTAAGCGTAACCATAATCATTCGTCGTTGTGCATCTTCGTCGTCGGTGGGGAAACCCAGCTGTACATCAACTGGCGCCTGCTTGGTAAGCATGGCTACACCATAGTGACTTTTTTGACCGTGATAGAAAACGTGATAACCCAACTCCTTTACCGCTTCCAGTGGGAACTGTTCGTTGTGCACTTTTATTTCCTGTAAGCCGATGACATCAGGTTGGTGCTTTTCTATTAGTGCAGCAAGCTGGTGCAAGCGAGCTCTGATCCCGTTGATGTTAAACGATACAATTTTCATTCAATAATTCCTCTACTGTAAACTGTGTGTACGCTAATCGCATACTGATAAACCATTAAAACTTTTTCACTCACTGGGCCAATTGGCTTTCGCCGTATCCATCAACCCAAAAAACAACTGATTCGCGAACTGACTTACCTGGTGAATATCAACCTCGTGGCCCTGTGCATACTCAACAGCCTGCTCGCGAAACTCTGTCCAACCTGTGCCTACTGATGTCATGGCAGCGTAATAATTAATGGGTAATTGGAGGTTTTCCTTAGTCATCCAGCGAGAAATGATACGTGCGCCCATCGAAGAGCCTATCCATACGTAGGCACAAGCGAGTTGTGATTCGGGGGTTACCGGCATTTTGGGGCCTACAAAGGTAAATGTTGGTAGCGGCGCCGATGCCAAGGCGTTGATATCGGCCTTTAATGCAGGTATCACAGCGCTGACTTTGTTTAGCTCGGCTAACGAGTTGGGCAGGGCGCGCACAAACGGAGTCGCATAGTTGTGGAAGGCCAGTAAAGTGTGCAAGCTCGCCAGATAACTTTCTGCTGTAAAAGTCTTTTTGTTCATTTGCTGGGAAAATGGGTAAGTATTTTCAAGTGCATGGTGAGCTTCAGCTGTATCTTCTTTTAGGTAAGAAAATAGTTTATTTATATTCATCAATGAGTTGTTCTGATATTCTGGCGGTAAGTAAATTTCAGTGTACATCATACCGCAATCAGAGGTGCCATTCATGACAAACCGCGATGAAGTCGCCCCTGACGTTGAGGTCGATTTAACAACCTGCGACCGCGAACCAATACACTTGTTAGGCAGTGTGCAGTCTTTCGGGTTTTTATTGGCACTGCAATCTGATTGGCTTATTGCGTATTGCTCCGAGAATACCTCGTATTATTTGGATTGTGAGTGGCAGGAGGTATTGGGTGAGCCTCTGAAAAAGTGGTTCGATCGCGGAACCATTCACGACATTAGGTCAGCGCTGCAATCAGCCATGATTACCCGTAGAAATGAGCGCCTCTTCAACCGGAAAATTGTGGCAACCGGTAAGCGAGTGGACATTTCAGTTCACCACAACGGCGATTATATTGTTGTGGAGTGTGAAGAAATCTTCAGCCCTACAAAAGACCCTGAACAATTTGTCAGGTCGTTGCTGACGCAATTTTATCGCGCTAAAGATAGCAGTCACCTCATTGAGATGGTGGCACAACAAATTCAACTCATCAGCGGCTATGATCGCGTTATGGTCTACCAGTTTTTACCGGATGGCGCTGGTGAAGTCATCGCTGAAAGCAAACGCTTTGAATTAGAATCTTTTCTTGGCCTTCGTTATCCTGCATCGGATATCCCAAAACAAGCAAGGGCGTTGTATATAAAAAACTTGCTCAGAGTTATTGGCAACGTCGAAGATACAGTGGTACCAATTCAACCTGCAAACCAGAATAAAACCCAACCGTTAGATTTGTCATTTTCCACATTAAGAGCCGTTTCACCAATCCACATTGAATACCTTAAAAACATGGGAGTAAATGCTTCCATGTCTGTTTCGATTGTGGTTAATGGAAAGCTGTGGGGTTTATTCGCCTGTCATCACTACAGTGAGAAAATTCCTTCCTATTTTATGCGCACTGAACTTGAAATGTTTGCCGAAGTTTTTGCGTTGGAATTGTCTTCCCGCTTGGCACGAGAACAAGATATAGAACGGACACAGGCGCGAAATGTTCACAACCAGTTGCTAGCGACTATGCCGTCTTCTGGCTCGCTGCGAGATATGATAGCCAGTCAATTCCCGGTACTGCGAAACCTTATTCCGTGTGATGGAATGAGCGTGGTTTTTGATGGCCAGGCTAAAAATGATGGTTCTTGCTTAAATACAGAGATGCTAAAAATAGTTTGTCGTAAACTCAATGTCCTGGCGGCAAGTGAGGTTGCGCCAATAGAAAGTCTGGCCGCAGTAATTGATTGCTACCAGACAGATGACAATGGTATAGCCGGCGTACTGGCCATCCCATTGTCTAAAAGTCCGCGGGATTACTTGTTATTTTACAGGAAACCACAAACCAAAACGGTAAATTGGGCGGGCAACCCAGAGAAACCAGTATCTCTTGGTCCAAATGGCGCGCGATTAATGCCCAGAGGCAGTTTTGAATTGTGGAAGCAGACCCATAACGACAGTTGCCACGAATGGACTGAACAATCACTGCAGGATGCCGAGTCATTGCGGGTTACCTTGTTGGAAGTCATTATCAGACATGCTCACGAGCGCGATGAGCTGATGCTGCAAGCGAGCAGGAAACAAGAAATTCTTATCTCTGAGCTCAATCACCGGGTACGCAATATTTTAAATCTGGTTAATGCCATCGTAGCGCAAACAGAGCAGAAAGACAGAAGCTTAAGTGAATTTATTGCCGTACTTACAGGAAGACTGGTGGCACTTGCCTCAGCACATGATCAGTTGACGGCGTCTGAATGGTCGGAAGTGTCCTTTCTAAAAATGCTGCAAACGGAAATTCAGGCTTACATTAACGTTAACAGCGAGATCGAGCTCGACGGTGATGACGTGTTAATTTCACCCTACGCCGCTACGCCGCTGGTTTTGGTTATGCACGAAATGTTCACTAACGCAGCCAAATATGGCGCGCTTTCTGATTCTAAAAATAAAGGTACGGTGTACGTGAACTGGTACAACAATGAGAAAAGCGAGCTCGTCATCAAATGGGAAGAGCGGGGTGGGCCGCCCGTATCGCCGCCAGAGCGAGAGAGTTTTGGGCTGACAATGATTAGAAGTGTTGTTCCTCATGAACTTGACGGACAGGCGGATATTGACTTTGCTCCTACAGGGTTAAAAGCGACTTTTACAGTACCTTCTCGTTTTTTACATTTCGATAAAGAAAATACGGACAAAAGTGCTCGTGTCCCCCAAACTACCGCGCCTGTGATGCCGTCAACAGGATTAATTCAGGAGGCGATTATCGTAGAAGACAGCCTGGTCATCGCGTTAGATATGCAGAAAAAGCTGAAGAGAATGCATGTTGAAAGTGTTAGTATTGCAGGTAGTTTAGAAACGGCGCGTCAAAGCTTTGAAAGGCGAACCCCGGAGTTAGCCCTTTTCGATGTGCACCTCGGCAGAGAAACAACCTTTGAATTAATTGAAGAAGTGAGACGTAAAGGTGTTCCCGTTATCATTATCAGTGGTTACGGCGAGGATTTGATACTTCCTGACACACTCCGTGATATACCCGTATTGACCAAGCCCGTTTCCGACTCTGCGCTAACAGACGCGCTTGTTGAATTATTGAATTAAGCAGACTGACTGAGTTTGTGGAGAAATATGAGTTTACTTACCGATAAACGCGTACTAATTGTCGAAGATACGACCATTGCCGCAACCTATCTGGCGAGAGAGTTGGCCGATATGGGGGCCAATGTCGTTGGCCTTGCGCGTTCGGAAGGACAGGCTGTAGAAATGGTGGATGGGTTGCAGCCAGAACTTATATTAATGGATATTCACTTAGGTGAGGGCGGCAATGGTATAAATGCGGCTAAAAAAATTAGAAGCCAGCACCACATACCACTGATTTACACCACGTCATTTTCCGATGACGGTGTGTTGTCTGCTGCCCTTGATACGTCTCCTTACGGCTATATTGTCAAACCTTTTGATCATAAAACGATTAAGGTAAGTTGCGAGACGGCACTAAAGCGTTTTGAGCTAGAGTCGGCGTTGAAAGGAGCGGAGGCGCGTTTCAGGTTAGCTGCTGAAGCGGCAGACGCGGGTATTTTTGAGCTCGATGAGAGCGGGAGCCGATTCACTTACACAGGTGCAGCAAGCTTGAAACACCGTTTGGGCGGGGGAACGGAAACCACTGTAGCCCAATTTTTGTCTCTTTTTAATGAGGAAGATAAAGACGCTGTGTTAGCAGACATGCAATCACAGTCCTGCCTGAGAAAAACAATCAGGGTGCCAAAAGATGAACAGGGGAATGAATGTTGGCTAGACGTGTTGTTTTCAGAAGTGTCTATTGCCGATGAACACGTTACTATTGGCGCGGTTGTAGATGTTACCGAGAAACAGGTAACCAGCAGGAAGTTACGACTCTCTTCTATTATCCTTGATCAGCTGGCCGAGGGCGTCGCGATACTTAATGCTTCCTATCACGTCACTCAGGGAAACCGCTCCCTGTACAGATTACTGGGGTTTGAAAACGAACAACCACCCCTGACATTGAATGACCTCGGTATTCCAGATTCGGTATTGTCGTCTTGTGAGCAAATACCTTCTTCGGTATTACGGCATAAACTATCGCTACGTCGAAAAAACAATACTGTTTTTCCAGCGTTTGTTACAGTGTCCAGGCTTGATGAGCCCCATTCCGATGATTTGTATGTCATCACCATTTCTGACTTATCCGAGTTACAAAAAGCTGAACGCAAGTTGGAAAATCTTGCTTTCAGTGATGCCCTAACCGGTGCTGGTAATCAACAATACCTCAACTTATTGCTCGATGAAGCTGTGTTTTCTCAAGCGTTAAGAGGGGTTATAAACATACATGTAGATAATTTAAGCCGGGTAAGTGAAGAGTATGGTCATGAACTGGCTGATGAACTGCTCATGGGGTGTGCAACACGTATTGAACAATCCATTCCGGAGTCAGATATCCTTATCCGCCCCAGCGGCAGCAAATTCATTGTGTTGAATCAAGGTGATGGCGATGTGGCACTTTTGTCCACAGAATTACTCAAAGCACTTTCTTTACCTTACACTTTAAACGGCAATGATATTGATTTAACAGCCAGTATCGGTTTTGCCATTGCCAATGACAGACAGTCTGCTGAAAACCTTTTAAGATGCGCAGAAACAGCGCTTCATGAGGCCCGTCGAAAAGGTAAAAATGTGGCATTAGCTTTCTCCGAGGAACAACCCGCTCCAGCCAGGTACAACTTAGCGCTAAAAAGTGACATAAAAACAGCTATTGCAAATGATGAAATTGGTACATCGTTTCGCCCTATTTTTGATAGGGAAGAAAACCTAGTGGGTTTGGATGCGCAGTTTTCCTGCTATGGGGAGCCTATTCGCAATATACCAGTGTTGCAACGGGCTGAAGGCAGGGAGGGCCTGCAAAACCCGCTATGGATAACCATGCTGCGGGAATTGTGTATTGCCAGCAGATTACTCACTACAAGCGGTTTGCAAGATGTGAAACTCTTTGTTGATAGTGAATTGCTAAACATCTACTCACCAGCCATTGCCGAGCAATTGGCAACTTTTGTGAGAGATTTTCATGTGTCAGCTTATCAGTTTGTGTTGGGTATCAAACCACAGCAACAAACTGAGCACAGAAGTAAGTTAACTGTTCGTGCGTTGCGAAAACACGGATTCAATTTTTACCTTTCTGACTTTGTTAGTGATAGTGGTTCGTTGAACTTCCTTCTAGAAGACAGTGCGTTTGCTGTAAAAATAGATGGTGACGCGCTGGTAGAAAATGGGGAAGACAATTACCGCAAAGCCGTTCCTGCTATCGCTAATTTTGCCCTGGCGCTGGATAAAAAGGTATTGCTTGATGGTATCAATTCACCGGAATTTCAACAGCTCGCCAGTACCTGGAATATTGACTATTTCCAAGGGCATTACTACGGCTCGGCTAAATCTCTATCTGAAATACTAAATAGCAGCAGATGGTATGATAAAAAAATCAGCTAGTCAGTGATGTCGTTTTCCTGATCACATAGTCATGTGCTTTTTCGTCAATTAGGTCAATGTCTGGGACCGAAAATGCTTCAGGGCAGGTCATGGACTCAAGAAATGCGTGTAAAGCACCAGTATTATCGCTGGTGAATGCGAAAGTGCATGCTTTGTGATCGACGTCTACGTACACGAGTTGGTTTTGGTTGTTGGTGAAATTTTGCAATAGGGTAGTCATTAAACCTATGCCTTTGCTACATGCTTCAACGAAATGACCAATGTTTTCGAAGTTTGCTATAGATCCCCGCCATGGAAAAAGAACAACGGTAACGGGTAACTGACAGTTCAGTAGTGAGCCTGGTGCTAACCATTGCGACATCCTGTAGTAATTAAAACTCAAATGTTCTGATGAGCAATACCCTGGTATGTAGCGGGTGACATCCGGGGTTGCTATTTGTTTTTGCAGCACATCAGTACCTTTGAACTCAGAGTTAAACTGCGGCGCTTTGTCAACGTACATCGTAATTGGAAATTGGTCGTATTTATCTTCTTCCCCTTGTCCGGTAGTGTGCTCCACAAATAAATTCTGCTGTATGCCGTGCTTGGCGCTGAAAACGTAAATATAATCCTGAATAGTTGCCTCACTGCTTTGTGCCACAGGTGTTACTATGGACAAGGCGACATTGTGAATTGCGCTGAGACTATCCATATACTCCTCTAACAGACCAATGAGTTCGATTCTGGCGGGCGTTTCTTTTAACACTGATGCTCTAAAATCGCCAGGGCCGCCAAGATAATCACGATCTATGAAGGCTTTTAAAGAAAAGGTTTGCGAAGGCCCCTGACTCTCGGCTACCACGCCGGAAATTTGCACAGCATGGATGCTAAGGCCGTAGTAGGAAACGTAATCGTAGAGACATTCAACGAAGCGGTAGCTAAAGCTGCGCTTATACTCGTTTTCCATTTGCTCAGTAACTTCGTTCACTTTCATTCTGTCATGTGGCAAACAAGATTGAATGTGCCGCTTTAGTTGCGCCGTGTACGTTCTTGCGCTTAACACATAATTGTTCACACAGGCATTTACACGATGACTGGCCTGCAGCAAATCATCTGCACTTGCAGCAGACATATACTTTTCCATAAACACCAAAAGCGCCTCAGTGATAAGTCTGAGATTAGCTTCGACCAGGTAAAACTTATGATTGATAGCGTATGAAGCAGATATGCGCTTGCGAGCCCTTTTAAGCTCTTTAAATTGCTCTTCTTCAAGAGGAAGATTCTTATTATGAAGAGGAGATACGATGTGGTATTCAGAAACCATTGTGATTGGCACCAAGTTCTTTAAGAATCAAAGGGTAGCACGGACTTTAATTACGTGAAACGGGTTTTCCACATTCATCAATCAATGTGTTTTCATCGTTTCGTTGATATACTGGGCCTACTACGATTGAAAGAGAATACCATGTTTCCCCAGACCCTTACTGTTAAGCTGTCAGAGGTTGTTATCAAGCAGGCAACGAGCCTGAATGCCGAAGAAAGACAGGCGTTATTTCTTCAATATGTCATTAAAGCCAATGAGATTTGGCTTGCCCAAGGCAGTGATGGATTTGTGATGATTGAACAAGGCGATCAACTCTGTTTACCTGTCTGGCCCCATGCTGATCTTGTCGATACATGGCAGGAAATACCGGAAAATAGCCACGCCCAGGTCATACCCGTGCAAACCTTTATTGAAGTTTGGTTACCAGGCCTAGCGAAAAATAATACGGATATAGCCATATTCCCTTTGACTGGGGACGATGCAGGCATTCAAATTTCTGCCCTTGAATTACTAGAGAGTTTGCGGGAAGAAAGCCTGTGAGCGACAAGGCTGGACCGCTAGCCGGCGCAGTAATGAATGCAAGGGGGTGGGATGAAAAACTGCGGGCCATCATGCTGGCGGGAAAGCGGTTGAGAGCATTGTCGCCTGATTTCCAAACTGAGCGTTATTTGGTGCCGGGTTGCCAGAGTAAAGTATGGCTGAGACAAGACCCCGAAACCAGATTATATTATGGGTGGTCAGATGCCAAAGTGATGAGAGGGGTGCTGGCACTACTTATTGAATATGTTGAATGGCCGGATGCAGAAAAAACAGCGTTTTCCCTGCGTCAATACCTGTCAGCCCTCAACCTGGAACGAGTACTCACTGACTCCAGAGCGAACGGACTCAACCAAGTGGTTAACCGTTTGTGCACCGGTATCCAGAGTTAATAGTCTCAGGGATCAGGTCGATTTTTAGCTTCAATCCATTGCGTCATATATTGAGTGGCACGCAATGAGTGATGCCACAATAACCCCTGCATAAAAAGGTCAGCTCGCCACAGTTCGATATCTTTTAATGCACTGTTGAGCGCAAGGTGAAAATTAGCTGCATTTTTCTCACTGTCAAACTGTCTTTCAAGAATTGGCGAGCTCTTCGATTGGGCTGCAATCCAGTGCTGCTCATTAGTATAGAGAGTTATGGCCGCATCAACGAAGTCGCTATCTGACCCAACAACACTGCCTGGCCACTGGGCATTATCTGCAATACCTTCCGCCCCAATGTCTGTCGTGACGGAAGGCGTTTGGCATTGCATGGCAAGGACTAATTTGCCTTTAACACCGGCGCCAAACCGCAAAGGTGCAAGCATCACTCTGTGCTCGGCAACGGTTGTCGCTGCATTGTCTGACCAACCCTGGACTCGAAACCCTGTTTTTATATTATCCATTGCCATGGCTTTTTTAGGTGGGTAAGCACCGTAAATATTCAGGTTTGCCTGGGGTAACTTCCTTCTAATCGATGGCCAGAGCCTCTGCAGCTCAAGGACGGCATCCCAATTCGGGGCATGGCGAAAGTTACCAATAAATACAAAATCTTGCCTTCTGGAAAACTCCTTAAGAGACTCTGGGCCACTACCCAAAAATAGCGGTAAAAAACACAACTGTTTTGACGGCACCCTGTATACGTCTTGAAGTAGAGTTAACTCTGCAGATGAGATGACAAGAGTAAGGTCGCTGCGCAGAATTGCCGCTACTTCCCGGTGTGTTTTTTCGCTGTTATCCGGAGTGTCAATATTGGCTTGTTGACCTTTTTTTACGCTCTCCATCCGTTGGGTTCTTAAACTGTGAAGATCTTCGGTATTTAATATTCTAAAGGCTTCCGGACACTGTAGCCGAACGCGGGCACTGAATTGCTCTTCGGTCATAAAACGGTCGAATATGACAACCTCAGGACGCAGATGGCCAATTCTGTTGTCGAAGGTTTCACAATTCAGGGCGGTTGTTTCGAAACTAAAAAATGGGTGCTCAATTTTATCCACATAGGGAGAATCGTTACTGGCACTCATAAAGATGACACGCCATTGCCTGGTGAGAAAACTATTGATTATTCCCATCATATTTTGCCCGGCAGCAGATGAGTTAGATTCTGGCCACACATAACCAATAATTACCGCCGTGGGTGTTGTATCAGACATTGAAAGGTATTTCACAAAAACGGGTTAAACGAGGGTAAATGGTAACAAATTCGGCGTGAAAGCGCTGATGATAATATCGTGAGGCTTTGCGTACTCATTTTCATACGTTGGTACATTGATGATATGAGGAAGTATTGTTTTTTTTGATATTCTAAGATGGGAGCAGAAAACTCTTGATTAAAGAAACTTATACTTCAGGTGAAAAGGTGATTTAAGGCTGGCATGAGACATGTTAATAGCCTATATAAAGAGAGAGTAATTGAGAATAGTGGTGTTAGGATTTTACGGAAAGTCACAGTGAGTAAATCCGTAATAAAACCTCTTTGAAACAGCGTGAACACATTTTTTTTCGATGTAGTGGTGGAGCAAGTGTTAATGAATTTACAAGATATTGCAGATAAAGCCAGTGACATATTTGTTTTACCCGATGCAGTCATTCGATTGAAAGAGTGTATGGACGACAGTGCTGCTAGCATTGATGATATCGCCGAAATCATCGCGTTTGATCCCGGATTGACGTCCCAGATGCTTAAGGTCTCCAACAGTTCTTTATATCGTTTTCCCAATAAAATTGAGACTATCAGTAAAGCGTTGCAGGTTATAGGCACACGCTCGGCTTATGATTTAGCGCTGGCCTACGGCATCACCCACGCATTTAGTGGGGTAGAATCAAAAATTATAGATCTCGATAAATTCTGGGAACAGAGTGTTAGTTGCGCATTGCTTGCAAAATACTTTGCTGAAAGCCGAAGACTTCGCGAGCCAGAGCGCCTGTTTGTATGTGGTTTACTTCATTCGGTTGGCGAGTTGGTCGTGGTGTCCTTGCTGCCCCAGGAAGCCAAGCGTTGCCTCGCTTTTAATGCCCGTGTTAGCCCTGCGGAATTGCAACAGGCAATTTTAGGTTTTACTTACGCGGAATTATCTGCTGCACTAATTAAGAAATGGAATATTCCTGACGCTATTGCCAGACCTGTATCACTTATACACGATACGGATAGCGGGGTTGAAGATGAAGACGTAAAAATCCTGCAATTGTCTTATGTGTTAGCGTTAGACAACGTCAACCCCGAAGTGTATCCCAGTTACAACAATTTACCGGCTGGCCTTCACGAAGGCTTGTCTTTGAACAAAGAAGATTTAGAAGACGCTTTAGACATTACAAATTTGCAATGCATCAGTGTTATGTCTTTGTTTAACCCCAATTCATTTATGCTCTATTAAACGCCGACACCATTTATGCACATTAGGCCGGCGTTTTACACTTCTCAATCAAAAACGGCCACCGTTTGACGGCTTATTGCCACGACGTCATTGTGACGATTCCAGATGGTCGCTTCAGTATGGCCGTATCCATCAGCTGCTTGTCGGGTATTAACCTGATAAGCGAACCAGTCTTCGCCGTTAACCGGATGGTGGGGGTGGATAAATTCTAAATTCCAACTTACAGTACTGGCAGGTGCGGGCCACCTGAGCATTTGTAATAACGTTGGAGGCCAGGCATCTATCATGGCTATCAGGTGAGCATCGGTCATTTCTGCTGGTGCTTTTTTGTAGCGCATAAAGCCGTGATAACAACTGGTTGATTTATTCGTAAACGGCAATCCACCTTCTGAAATGGATAAATCGTAGTGTTGGAAAAACTTCGGTGTGACTTTTGGGATCTGTGGGATGAACTTTGCTTTCACGGGCCACTGCATGCCATGAGTGTCTGTGTTATCCACTCTTACCTTGGATTTTCTTGCCATGCCAAAACACGCCTGACTGAACACACACACTTTATCATTTTGAACAATTTGTGCGGTGTATTGAGAAACACTTTTTCCTGTTCTCAGGCAAGTCACTAAAATAGTAAATGGTTGGTCTGCCAGTAATGGGCCAACAAAATTAGTGGTAAATGAGCGAAGTACTCGATCATCAGTAACATTTGTGACGACGGCCTGATAAGCCATGGCCGCAGAAATACCGCCGAATGCGGTTCGACCTTGGGTCCAGTTTTTGGGAATGACTAATGGATCACTTTGCCACGTCGTTTCACTGGTGGCAGACATTACCGGTAATGTGAGGAGTTCATCTACATGCATAATTGTTCTGGTCGGATGAGTTTTGATGTATGCTACCAGAGTTTTTTAAAACAGCCAATTTGTAAACACCAAGTTGTACAGTACGTCAAATGAGATAAAACAATTATGCCGACGCTTCACTTTGCTCATGCTAATGGTTTCCCCGCACAAAGCTACACTTCGCTTTTCAATGCATTGCCCGATGACTGGACGGTCATAGCGAAGCCTCAGTTTGGCCATCATCCAGGTTATTCCGTTGCTGGGAACTGGGAATCTCAGGTAGATGAATTGGCAGATTTCCTGGCGAAACAAGTGGGGGATGAACCCGTATGGCTAGTCGGCCACTCGTTTGGCGCTGTACTCTCATTTATGTTGGCCTGCCGAACCCCACATCGGGTTCAGGGTCTGATCATGCTTGACCCGCCAATTGTTTATGGATTCAACCGTTACTTTATCAAACTGGCAAAAGCACTGGGGTTAATGGATAAAATAACACCGTCCAAACTGGCTAAGATCCGACGGACTCACTGGTCAAAGCAAGACAATGTTGAAGCCTACTTTGCCGGTAAGGCACTGTTTAAAAATATGGATAAGCGTTGCATTCGCGATTACGTTAACAGTGCCACTGCTGTAGAAGGTGAATATAGAAAGCTGACTTTCATGCGAGACGTTGAGGCTGATATTTTCAGACATTTTCCTCACCATTTAAATTCGTATAAAGGGAGATTACGGTGTCCTGCACTGCTCGTTCAGGGGAGCGATTCTAGCGTATCCAGACGTTCTGATGTGGACAGGTTTATCAGAGATAACAATATCGCCCGTTCATATGTTGATGGCGGACATATGTTCCCATTAGAAAAACCCGAGCAGGTTGCAGAACTTATTGCTGCAACGCTCAGGGAATGGGGTCAGAATTAACGCTGGCGGAACCCTACTGGCATACCCAGCATTTCACGGGTTACCAATACGACGCCTTTGTCTGAAACCCGGAAGCCGCGGGCGCGGTCTTCATCATGGTTATAGCCAATGACACTGCCTTCAGGTACAACACAACCACGGTCGATGATAACTTTTTTCAACTTACAATTACGCATAACCTCTACGTCTGGCAATATTACGGCTTCTTCAATGTTGCTGTAAGAGTGCAGCCTTACATTGGAAAAACACAGACTTCGTCTCAGGGTAGAACCAGAAATAATACACCCACCTGACACCACAGAGTTGATGGCTTCACCGCGGCGTCCGTCTTCGTCCCATACAAATTTGGCTGGTGGCAATTGTTCCTGGTATGTCCATATTGGCCACTTCCTGTCATAGAGGTTGAGCTGAGGAACGGGCGCAACCATTTCCATATTAGCTTCCCAAAACGAGTCAATGGTACCCACGTCCCGCCAGTAAGCCTCCTCGTCACCGGAGTTTTGAAACGGATATGCAAAGACGTCGTGATCTTCAATAATAGATGGGATGATATCCTTGCCGAAGTCACGTTGGGAGCCTGTAGTATCGGCATCTCTTTGGAGCTGTTCAAATAAAAATTCGGTATCAAATATATAATTCCCCATGGAGGCGAGGCAGCGGGTGTCGTCGCCGGGGATTGGACTGGGCTTTTCGGGTTTTTCTTCAAAACCAAGTATCCGCATATTTTCATCTACAGACATGACGCCGAATGCCCCAGCAGCTTCTTCAATGGGTACAGACATGCAAGACACTGTCATTCTGGCGCCACTTTCAACATGTCTTGCCAGCATTGGTCCATAGTCCATACGATAGATATGGTCGCCTGATAATATCATCACATATTTGGGCAATTCATCTCGGATAATATCAATATTCTGGAATACTGCGTCGGCCGTGCCTTCGTACCATGAATCTGAAAACCGTTGCGATGCCGGTAAAATTTCTACAGATTCGGACAGTTCTTTTTTAAAGTGTCCCCAACCGCGAACGAGGTGGCGTATTAATGAGTGAGATTTGTATTGGGTAACGACACCGATACGTCGGATGCCGGAGTTAATGCAATTTGACAGAGGAAAGTCGATGATGCGGAATTTACCACCAAAGTATAAGGCTGGCTTCGCCCGCCAGGTAGTCAGTTCATGCAGTCTGGACCCTTTTCCTCCGGCGAGAATGAGCGCGTAGGTATCACGGGTAAGATTACTGATATAGCGTGAACTGTTATCAGCCATATTATTTCTCCATGTAAAAGCACGCTACTACTGTGCCTGAGATGTAAAAAATGTCTTAAACCATTTAGACTTACTTGTCTTAAATGATAAATACCATCTTACACAAGATAAGCGGTAACACCAGATAAGGATAACGAATGCAAGAAAATAATGAGCGTACGGCTGTGATCTTTGACCATGATGGCGGCATTGATGATTTACTCTCCCTGCTATTGCTGCTCTCCATGGAAGATGTCGATGTGTTAGGTATTACTATCACTCCGGCAGATTGTTATCCGGATGACGCGCTATTGAGTACATTGAAAATTTTAGCGCTGACCGGCAACCACAATATTCCCGTGGCCGTTGGAAATAAAGTAGGGCCTAATCCATTTCCACCAGACTGGCGTGCACAACCGCGGGTGTGTCACAGTATGCCTGTTATGCTGCGGGTAAAAGAGAGTTCTCACAACGTCAGTGAACTTTCGGCAGATGAATGGATGGTTCACACGATAACTAAATGCACTCAACCGGTTACCGTGTTAATGACCGGCCCGTGTTCGAATTTATCTCATGCATTACAGGCCTCACCTTCAATAGCTGATAAAATTGACAAGGCAATCTGGATGGGCGGTGCCGTGGATGTCAAAGGAAATGTTGCTATGCATGACCACAATGGCAGCGCAGAGTGGAATGCCTATTGGGATCCCAAAGCCACCCTGGAATTTATAAGTAGTGGTGTTAAAGTATTACTGGTGCCGCTGGACGCGACCAATGCACTGCCAGTAGACAGGGCGTTTTTGACCCAACTGGCAGAGGCAAATACAGAGGTTTCTGATTTAGCTGGTCAATTCTGGGCTGCCACAGTAACAGCTATACCGGCTTACGAATTCACGTACTTCTTATGGGATATTTTAGCAACGTCGATCATAGGTTTGCCATCTTCAGCCTTTTCAACTTCTTCGGGTTTTATTGCTGTGAGTGTACAAACACCCAATGCAGGAGAGACTTACAGAGCTTCTGAAGGTGAGGGGAGCAATGTTCAGTGGGTCAGCAATGTTAATGGTGATCAGGTACGAAACTACGTCATTAGCCAATTTTCACGACCATTCACGGCATTTACTGGTGAAAATGTAATGTAAATGTTTTATATTTGTTAAAAATAAAGGGGGTTGATATGGTTTGGTTGAAGCGTTCAATTATATTTTTTGCGGTTCTCATCGTTGGCTTACTGGCTATAGGCTTGATATTGCCTTCTGAATACCGGGTGGAGCGGCAAGTTATTATCCAAGCAGAACCTGAAGATATTTACCCAAATGTAGTAGATTTAAAAGCCTGGCCGATGTGGGGCGTGTGGTTTAAGCGCGATCCAAACATGCAGGTTAGTTATTCTGGTGCTGACAGAGCTATTGGAATGACGTCTTCCTGGCGCAGTGAAACCCAGGGGGACGGAGAAATGGAAATAATCGACTTAAAACACAACCGTAGAGTCACTTATCGTCTTTACTTTCCCGATTTTGATATGACCTCAACCGGTGAACTAACTTTTGAAAACGCAGACGAGGGTACATTGGTCACCTGGTCTGATGCAGGAGATATGGGGTTAAACCCAGTCAATCGATATATGGCGCTGTTTATTGATGGAATGATTGGTCCGGATTTTGAAATGGGCCTGGAAAATCTGAAAACAGTTGTGGAAAATCAACAGCCGTAAATAACGCCGGCTTCTTTGTGGAAAACCTTGGCGCTATTTCTTTACCGTCATGGCTACAGCCACTTTTGAAACCGGTTTTTTACCAATAACGTCGCAAATATATCGACTTGCTTCCAATACTGATGTCATATTTACATTGGTTTTAATTCCCATGCCGCTCAGCATATACAGTACGTCTTCGGTGGCCACATTACCGCTGGCGCCATGCGCGTAAGGGCAGCCACCTAAACCTGCAACAGCACTGTCGATAACGGAAATACCAGACTGTAAAGCAACCAACAGGTTTGCTAGTGCTTGACCATAAGTATCGTGGAAATGGGCCGCCAGTTTATGCACTGGCGAATGGCTTAGTACAGCATTTAGCATGTTTGCCGTTTTTAACGGAGTACCCGTGCCAATGGTATCGCCCAGCGACACTTCGTAACAACCCATGTCCAATAGTGCAGCAGTGACTTCGGCTACCGCTTTCGGTGATATTTCGCCCTCATAAGGGCAACCTAACACACAAGATACATAGCCTCTGACGGGAACATTTGCATTTAGAGCACGAGAAACTACTGGCTCAAATCGCTTGAGGCTATCAGATATTGAACAATTTATATTTTTTTGTGAGAAGGCTTCCGATGCCGCACCGAAAACCGCTACTTCATCGGCCCCTGATGCTAATGCGTCATCCAAGCCGCGCACGTTGGGGGTTAATGCACAATAGCGTACGCCTTCTACACGATGTATCCTGGACAACACTTCTTTGGAGCCGGCCATCTGTGGTACCCATTTGGGAGACACAAAACTACCTGCTTCGATACGAGACAACCCGCTTTTGCTTAGCATGTCAATGAAGTGTATTTTTTGTTCCGTTGTAACTGTGGCGACTTCATTTTGCAGGCCGTCTCTTGGACCTACTTCTACCAGGGTTACAGTATCTGGATAACGATTATTCATCTGCACTAAATACCAGTAATTGTTGCTCACCGTTAACCATGTCACCTGGGGCACAGTAGAGCGTTTCCAAGGTGCCAGCCACTGGGGCTGTAATATTGTGCTCCATCTTCATGGCTTCCATCACCACAAGTACCGTTCCCTTTTCAACATGAGCGCCCTCAACAACAGGGCACGCGACTATAGTCCCATTCATCGGAGCACGAAAATCGCCTTGATGATGACTGGTTTCTTCTTCACCTTTAGCCAAGTGTTGGGGAGTAAAGGTTATCACTGCATCATCACCAAAGAGCTGCCACTCGGTAGTGCCCTCATACAAAGTGAAATTCATTGAATGCCCATCAACTACCGCATGTAACGCCTGCCCACGGCGTTGAAAATCAAGCTTCCACACCGACGAATCGGTTTCAACAATCCAGGCACTTTTGTTGTGAGGGTAGGTGATCTGCGCCTCAACATGCTGATCACCCACTTTCAACCATACGGTTTGTTTCTTGCGAGCGTTCATGCGCCAATTGGGGTTCTGGCCCCAGGGTGAATCATTGGAATCACGGTTGTGAGCAAGGGTTGAAACGGCCATCACCGGTAGGTAATGAGAAGGAACACTACAAAGGGGTTTTAAATCGTTTTGGTACTTTTCAATAAAGGTTGTTGATAGTGCCGCATCGATGAATGCTGGGTGTGTTGCGAGTCTGTGCAGATAATCAGTGTTAGTGGTTACGCCTCCAATGCGATAATCACGAAGCGCATTCGCGAGTCTGAACAGAGCTGCATCGCGATTTGCATCCCACACTACAAGCTTGGCAATCATAGGATCGTAAAACATTGATACTTCATCACCTTCAGTGACACCTGTATCTATTCGCACGTGCTCAGATTGCACCGGAGTTTTCAGCATTTCCAGCGTTCCGGTGGCAGGGAGGAAGTTGTTATCAGCATCTTCGGCATATATTCTAGCTTCAAATGCGTGCCCCTGAATAACAAGCTGTTCTTGTGTTTTAGGCAACGGCAAACCTTGCGCAACGACAATTTGCCAGGCAACTAAATCTTCACCGGTAATCATTTCTGTGACCGGATGCTCTACCTGCAGTCTGGTATTCATTTCCATGAAGTAGAACTTACCATCTTCGTCCAACAAGAACTCAACGGTTCCAGCTCCGACGTAATCAATCGCCTGGGCGGCGCGCAAGGCTGCTTCTCCCATTTGCTTGCGCAGAGCTTGTGGCATATTTGGGGCAGGGGCTTCCTCAATGATTTTTTGATGGCGACGCTGCACGGAACAATCACGCTCAAATAGATATACGCCACCGCCCAGAGAATCGCAAAAAACCTGAAACTCAATATGTCGTGGACGGGTGAGATATTTTTCTACCAGCATAATATCGTCGCCGAAGCTCGCCATCGCTTCTCGTTTTGCTGCAGCAAGAGCCTGGTCAAATTCGGCACTATTGTGCACTTGTCTCATGCCTTTTCCGCCGCCTCCTGCCGCGGCTTTTAGAAGAACCGGGTAGCCCATTTCTTCTGCCGCTTTGCGAAGTGTCGCATCGGTTTGATCGTCTCCGTGATAACCCGGCACCAAGGGCACACCGGCTTTTTCCATAATGGTTTTTGCCGCAGACTTTGACCCCATCGCCTCAATTGACGCTGGCGGTGGGCCAATAAAGACAATGCCATTATCTTTACAAGCCTGCGCAAAATCGGCATTTTCTGATAGAAAACCGTACCCTGGGTGAATCCCATCGGCCTGTGTTGACTTTGCAGCATTGAGAATTTTGTCAATACACAAATAGCTTGATTTAGCTGGGGCTTCGCCGATGAAGACAGCTTCGTCAGCCTGAAGAACGTGGAGAGCTCGTCGATCTGCTTCTGAATAGACCGCAACGGTTTTTATACCCAGTGATCTTGCTGTGCGTATGACTCGGCATGCAATTTCCCCCCGATTGGCAATGAGAATTTTTTTAATCATGGTTGAATTCCCTCCAGGCTGGGTGACGTTTGTCTATGAATGCCTGAAGGCCTTCTTGTCCTTCATCAGATACTCTGATGTCAGCGATCATTTGACTGGTGTGTGCCATTAGTTGAGCGTTCACAGGCTGATAAGCGATGGTTGAAACCAGTTGTTTGGCTTGTGTCATTGCGCTGGGCCCATTTTTAAGCAAATCCGTTGTAAGTGAGGTGATGGCTTCATCCAGTTCAGCTTCAGTAACGCATTCGCTTATCAGGCCCAGCCGCCTTGCTCGACGGGCACTGAACACTTCAGCGGTTTGAAAGTACCTTCTGCATACTCTGGCGCCCATAGCCTCAATTACATAAGGGGAAATGGTGGCTGGAATGAGACCGAGACGTACTTCACTCAAACAAAACTTACTCAGCTTTGTAGCAATGGCCATATCGCAGCAAGCAATGATGCCGATGGCACCGCCAAATGCTGCCCCCTGGACACGTGCAATAGTAGGTTTGTTCAGTCGGTTTAGCTTATCCAGCATGGTGGCGAGGGCCAGCGCATCTCTTTTATTCTCTTGGGCAGAGTAGCTCGCCATGCGTTTCATCCAGTTTATATCTGCACCTGCACTGAAGCTCTTGCCTGTTGCACTAATAATCACGACGCGAATGGTTTTATCTATCGCAACCTCGTCCAGCAATGTTGATAACCTGGCAATGAGAACATCGTCAAACGCATTGTGCTTCTCAGGGCGGTTTAAGGCGAGTGTTGCCACTCCATTGGGAGCAATCGTCAGCAATACACTGTCTTGTTGTGTCATGATATTTCCCTCACATCCTGAAAATGCCAAACTGGGTTTCTTCAACCGGTGCGTTTAAGGACACTGACAGGGCCATACCGAGCACGCGACGGCTGTCAGCAGGGTCTATCACACCATCGTCCCATAAACGGGCGGAGGCATAATATGGGTGGCCTTGTTGTTCATAGGTATCGATAATAGGAGCTTTAAAAGCTTGTTCTGCCTCATCTGACCAAGTTTCACCTGCGTTTTCCTTTTGGTCTCGCTTGACCTGTGCAAGTACACCAGCAGCTTGCTCGCCACCCATCACAGAGATCCGCGCGTTCGGCCACATGAACATAAACCGGGGGTCGTAAGCCCGTCCGCACATACCGTAATTGCCTGCTCCAAAACTTCCTCCGATAACAAGGGTCAGTTTGGGCACGTTGGCGCATGCTACCGCAGTCACCATTTTCGCTCCGTGTTTGGCGATACCGGCAGTTTCGTACTGCTTACCAACCATAAAACCGGTGATATTTTGCAAAAATAGCAGGGGAATTTTTCTCTTGGCGCACAATTGGATGAAATGGGCCCCTTTCTGGGCACTTTCCCCAAATAAGATGCCGTTATTTGCAACAATGCCAACTGGCATACCGTACAAAGACGCGTAACCACAAACCAGCGTAGTACCAAACAGGGGCTTAAATTCGTCAAAGGCTGAACTGTCGACAATGCGGGCAATGACTTCTCTTACATCAAATGTCTGGCGTGGATCTTTGGGAATGATGCCGTAAATTTCTTCGGCTGCGAAACAAGGTTCTTCGAACTGCGAGGTTCCATTATAGGCAGGCGCTGGTCGGTTTAGTCTGCTGACTACATCCCGTGCCATTGATAACGCATGGTTATCATTATTAGCAAGAAGATCTGCTACGCCAGACGTGCGAGTGTGGACATCACCACCTCCCAGTTCCTCGGCGCTAACGACTTCACCTGTTGCCGCCTTGACTAATGGTGGACCGCCGAGAAAAATTGTACCTTGCTCTTTTACGATAATACTTTCATCTGCCATTGCGGGTACATAGGCACCACCGGCAGTACAGGAACCCATAACGACTGCAATTTGAGGAATGTTTTTCGCCGACATTCTGGCTTGATTAAAAAAGATCCTGCCGAAGTGTTCCCGGTCGGGAAAAACTTCATCCTGCCTTGGTAGATTAGCACCACCGGAATCAACCAAATAGATACATGGCAAATAATTTTGTTCCGCTATGGCTTGGGCGCGAAGGTGCTTTTTTACGGTAAGCGGATAATAAGTTCCCCCTTTCACCGTGGCATCGTTGGCAATAATCATACATTGTGTACCTGCGATCGTACCAATACCGGCGACTACACCTGCACCAGGCACATAGTCATCATAGACTTCCCAGGCTGCAAGCTGACCAATTTCCAGGAAAGGCGAATCATTGTCTAAGAGTACGTCGATACGATCTCTGGCCAGTAATTTACCTCTGGACTGATGTTTTGCGGCCGCTTTCTCGCCGCCACCTTTTGCAATTAGTGCAATTTTACTATGTAGATCAGCGACAAGAGTACGCATGTTGTCAGCGTTCTCCTGAAAGCCTGGATGCTGAGTGTTTACCGTTGAAGAAAGAACGGGCATAACCCCTCCTAAAAAAATCCAGTTGAAAGCGTTAACGCAAAGATTATTGTGATTCTTTAAACAATTCGCGGCCAATTAGCATACGTCTGATTTCAGATGTACCC
The DNA here is from genome assembly GCF_056158205.1 of Alteromonas sp. AWQ4_252. NCBI lineage: Bacteria > Pseudomonadati > Pseudomonadota > Gammaproteobacteria > Alteromonadales > Alteromonadaceae > Alteromonas > Alteromonas sp. AWQ4_252. The sequence goes on from NZ_JBSWSV010000001.1 coordinate 2,788,511, forward strand.
GCGCCAATTTCGTAAAGCTTTGCATCTCGCAGCAGTCTGCCGGTGTCATATTCATTGATGTATCCGTTGCCACCGAGGATCTGAATGGCATCAAGAGCAAGCGATGTGGCACATTCGGCTGCGTACAATATTGCACCTGCGGCATCCTTGCGTGTGGTTTCACCGCGGTCACAGGCTTTGGCTACGGTATAGACATAAGCACGGGCTGCATTCATCCGGGTGTACATATCGGCAATTTTCCCCTGAATTAGTTGAAACTCTCCAATGGGTTTGCCGAACTGTTGACGGTCGTGAATATAGGGAACAACGATATCCATACAAGCTTGCATTATGCCAAGGGGGCCGCCGGACAAGACAAGCCTCTCATAGTCCAGGCCACTCATGAGAATACGAACACCGTCGCCTTCCATGCCCATCAGGTTTTCCTCTGGGACTTCACAATCTTCGAAAACTAATTCACAGGTATTCGAAGAGCGCATGCCCAGTTTGTCGAGCTTTTGCGCCCGACTGAACCCCGGGAAATCTCGCTCAACAATAAAGGCAGAAATTCCCTTGGCGCCGGCACTGATATCTGTTTTTGCATAAATTACAAAGGTGTGGGCGTCGGGGCCGTTAGTGATCCACATTTTGTTACCGTTCAGAATATATCGGTCGCCTTTCTTCTCGGCCTTAAGTTTCATAGAAACCACATCTGACCCTGCATTTGGCTCACTCATGGCGAGTGCACCCACGTGGGCGCCGGAAACTAAACCAGGTAAATACTTTTCTTTTTGGCTTTCATTTCCGTTTCTATATATTTGATTAACGCAAAGATTTGAATGTGCGCCATAGCTTAAACCAATACCTGCGGAAGCTCTGCTGATCTCTTCCATTGCCACTGTATGGGCAAGGTAACCCATTTCCACGCCACCATATTGCTCACTGACTGTAATACCGAGTAACCCCATGTCGCCGAATTTAGGCCACAGTGCATTGGGAAAGCTATTCTCTTCATCGGATGAGTGGGCTAAAGGCGCTATTTCATTGCTGGCGAACTGACTAATGTGATCTCGCAACATATCAATGTCTTCGCCCAGACCAAAGTTTAAACTGGGGTAGAGGGTGTTCATTTTTTGTGTCCTCGTTTTAATTCTTCAAGTTCTTCCCGGCATCTGGCTTCTACTTCGTCCAGTTCCACCATTAACATTTGAATATCTTCCAACTGCTGACGAAGGTGGGCTCGCTTTTGTTCTGTCATTTGCAACATGGTTTCCAACTGAAGCGCAGAATCAGGGTTTGAATCATAAAGTTTGAACAGGTTTTTCACTTCAGCTAAGGAGAAGCCCAACCTCTTACCACGTAAAATTAGCTTTAACCGCACCTTGTCTTTGTTATTGTAAATTCGATTCTGACCGGTGCGACCTGGATGAAGTAAAGCTTGCTCTTCATAAAACCGAATGGAACGTGGTGTAACATCAAACTCCTTGGCCAGTTCACCAATAGAATAAGTTTTTGTTTCTTTTATGTTTTTCATTTCGATTCTCGTTTCGTTGATGAACGCAATACTGAGTCGTGCTGTATTCGGCCTATGAAACTACAATTGTATAAGGGGTTAACGTTAACGTAAAATGCAGTTAACGTTAAGGTAAAGTAAGAAAAATGTACCGTCAATCTCTGCAAAGATTCTGTTACGTTTTTCTGTTAGATATGTTGTACTGGCAATATTGTGCAGTGCAGCATAGTGATGATTTATCAACAAACAGTGAGGCAATAAACTATGAGCGATAATGCGGTAGTAATTGTAGCGGCAAAAAGAACGCCAATGGGTGGATTTAACGGAAGTCTTTCTCCTGTCGAGTCGACGCAATTGGGCGCAGAAGTAGTAAAGGCTGTATGTAAAGATATTGATGTTAGCCAGGTTAATGAAGTTATCATGGGCTGTGTTCTTCCTGCCGGTTTGGGGCAGGCACCTGCACGTCAGGCGACCTTAAAAGCTGGGCTTCCCTTGTCAGCCGGTGCCATGACAATAAATAAAGTATGTGGCTCTGGTTTAAAATCAGTCATGCTTGCTTACGATTTGATTAAAGCAGGAAGTGCTGAAGTAATCGTTGCTGGAGGCATGGAAAGCATGAGCAATGCGCCTTATATGTTGCCTAAAGCAAGAAGTGGCTATCGCATGGGCCATGGTCAGGTGCTCGACCATATGATGCTCGATGGTTTGGAAAATGCCTATGACGGTAAAGCTATGGGGTGTTTTGCGCAAGATACTGCCGATGCCGAGGGCTTAACCCGAGGGCAAATGGACGAGTATGCGTTGACATCTTTATCCCGGGCCAATGAAGCTATTAACAGTGGCGCCTTTAGTGAAGAAATTTGTCCGGTGACTATTTCTACACGGAAAGGTGATGTCGTGGTGGACACAGATGAAGGTCCGGGCAACGCGAGACCGGATAAAATCCCTTCACTGCGACCAGCCTTCAAAAAAGACGGCACTGTGACTGCGGCAAATTCCAGCTCGATTTCTGACGGTGCTGCGGCGCTGCTGGTAATGTCAGCAGCAAAAGCGGAGACACTCGGCCTTACGCCACTTGCGAAGGTTGTCGCTCATGCCACTCATTCTATAGAGCCAGAAAACTTTACTGTTGCGCCTGTGGGGGCAATGGAAAAAGTGCTTGATAAAGCAGGTTGGCAAACTGGGGATGTGGATATCTGGGAGATTAACGAAGCGTTTGCCATGGTTACCATGCTGGCGATCAAAAAATTGGAGCTGGATGCTACTAAAGTGAATATTCATGGTGGTGCATGTGCATTAGGCCATCCCATCGGAGCGTCCGGTGCTCGGGTGTTGGTTACCTTATTACATGCACTAAAACACAAGGGCGCTAAAAAGGGTGTCGCTTCATTGTGTATTGGTGGTGGTGAAGGCGTAGCACTGGCAGTGGAGATGCTATAGCAATACAGTTCTTGATAAACTAATGGCAGGCAGCGTATTTACGCTGCCTTTTTTATTCCTACAGAATAAAAATTTTCACTTTAAATTTTTGTGAGTATAAAAATTGCCCAAGATGCCTTCTTTTTGTTCGTTCCAATGTCAATAATTTTTACATTTATTTGACTGGCTATACTTTTTATCTCTGATAATCTTCAATTTATCAATGATTTAAATTAATGGTGTGATTGTTGAATGTTAAAAAATTCGCTCATGCTTAATGTTTTTTATTAAACATGAGCGAGATAATAATAAATTTGCAGTAAATCCAGAAAGCGGGTCACGATTTCGCGTCATGCGAAAAAATGTTAATTCCCGACGATAAAAAGAAAGTTTTTTTCTGAAGGTAACCGCAAAACAAAAAAAAGTGTCAATGGGAGACGCAAATGACATTTAAGAAGAAGCTATTGGGAACCATGATCTCAATGGCAGTTACCGCTGGACTATCCAGTACGGTTTCTGCTCAACAGGTCTTTCTCCAGGATGTAAACGTTACAGAGGCAGGAAGTTCCCTCAACGCTACCAAGGGTACTGGTGTTTACATCATTCAGATGAAAAACTCTCCAGGTATCGCCTACGCAGAAGAAATTGGGGAACTTATTCCCAAAAATCAGACAATCACAACTACGGGTAATCAGTACGCAGCAGATTCTAAGCGCGTTCGTCGTTACACCAGTAAACTCAAACGTCAGCAACGCAATGCAGCCAAGGCAGTTGGTGGCGTAAATATTATCCATAACTACGTTCACAGCTTTAACGGTTTTTCTGCCAAGCTTACCCCCGCTCAGGTTGAAGCGTTAAAAGCAAACCCTGAAGTGGTTAATGTATGGGAAGACATTCCTTTTAAAGTCGACACAGCAAATACGCCTGAATTTCTCGGCCTCACCGGCCCTGGTGGTCAGCACGACCTGGGTATAAAAGGTGAAGATGTCGTTGTAGGTATACTCGATACGGGTATTACTCCTGAAAACCCGAGCTTTGCTGACGACGGCACCTATTCTGACCCGTCTACTTTTGGCTGGAACGGTAGCTGTGACGCAGGTGAAGAAACCGAGGCTGGTACTTTTAGCTGTAACAACAAGTTAATCGGTGCGCGCTATTACAAAGACACCTTTGAATCTGTGTACGATATTCAAACTGATTTAGGTGAATTTATCTCTCCTCGTGACGCAGATGGACACGGTAGCCACACTGCAAGTACCGCTGCGGGTAATGAAGGCGTCGCAGCCATGAAAGGTGGCGTACAAATTGGCACAATGAGTGGTATCGCTCCTCGTGCACGTGTTGCAATGTACAAAGTGTGCTGGAACTCAGATTACACCAGCCCAGAGGGGGCTGATGAAGCTGGCTGTTTCCCTAGTGACAGTATGGCCGCTATCGATGACGCCGTAGCAGATGGTGTAGACGTCATTAACTTCTCTATCGGCGGTAGCCGCGATGATATGACATACCCATCAACAGCGGCGATGTTACGCGCAGCGCAAGCCGGTGTGTTCGTTTCTGTTTCTGCCGGTAACTCTGGTCCTACTCAGTTTACTGTTGGTACGCCTGCACCATGGGTTGCGTCAGTAGGTGCATCTACTTATGATGGCACCTCTGTTGTTAATGGTCTGGAAGTTAATGCGTTTGGTGCGGATGAAACTTACGCCTTTACTGAAGGTGCAATTACACTACCTTTGGCCGAATCAGGTGAAGTTTCTGGTTCCTTGGTAGTGGCGCAGCCGCTGGAAGCGTGTTATGTCGATGGTGCTTCTACACCACTGGATAACGCCGATGCAATTTCTGGAAACATTGCGCTTATTTCACGTGGGTCTTGTGCCTTTACTGAAAAGGTAACTCGTGCTGTTGATTCAGGTGCCAAAGCTGTCGTGGTTTACGACAACGGTAACGGTGTAACAGTTATGGGTGGTACCAACGTGGGTGTTATTCCCGGTGGTATGGTGAGCCAGTCCGTTGGTGCGCAACTCAACTCTTCAGTCGTTGAAGGCGGTAACGTTACTGTTACTATGGGCCCTGGTACTTTCCTTGAACAACAAGAAGTTGGCAATATGATGGCTGGCTTCTCAAGCCGTGGTCCAAACTTGTCTACCCTTGACGTGATCAAGCCTGATATTACTGCGCCTGGCGTACGTATCTTAGCCGCGACAACGGATACACCCATGTTTGGTGCTCAGGGAGAGCAGGTGGCTTACCTGAGCGGTACGTCTATGTCTTCACCGCATATTGCCGGTATGGCAGCCTTGCTTATCGACCAGAATCCAACCTGGACTCCGGCGCAGGTTAAGTCCGCCCTGATGACGACTGCTTATCAGGAAGTAACCAAAGAAGATGGCTTCACACCTGCTGACCCGTTTGATTTTGGTGCAGGTCATGCCGCGCCTGTTGCCGCCATGGCTCCTGGGCTTACTTACGATACACAACTGGGTGACTATTTAGGTTTCATGTGTGGCCTGGGTGATGGTACGTTTGTTGCCTCACAATGGGGCATCACCTGTGATCAATTGGAGGACCTTAACTATCCTACAGATACTTCTCAAATGAACTACCCCTCTATTGCGGTTGGTGAGTTGTCGGGTGAAGAAACTGTGGTGCGTTACGTTACTGATGTAACGGGTGTTGGTGGTACATACACTATCTCAGTAGAAGGTCTTGAATCACTGAGCGTTTCGGTTCAGGGGTACGATTCTGCATTTAACCAGGTTCCTGGCGATATGCTTGAAGTAGACGCTGGTGGAATTTCTGCTTATACAATCACCCTAGATAAGACCGAGACGAGTGTTCTTGATGATTGGGTTTTTGGCGCCGTGGTCTTAACAGGTTCTGATGGCACAGTAGTTCGCAGCCCGGTTGCGGTTAAGCCAGTATCAGACGTACTCATCGACGTACCTGAGTCGGTTTCCGTTGGTTTGAACAGTCGCGGACGTGGATTCTTCTCAGCAGGTATGAATTATACTGGCAGAGCCAGCATTGATTACACCGGCTTGTCAGCACCAGGTATTCTTGAGGATACCGTGCAGCAGGATCCTGATAGCAGCTTTGCGTTTAATGAAGAAGGCTTGTCTACGAGCTTCTTCCTCATACCAGAAGGCACTACAGTTGCACGGTTCATGTTAAGCGATGCATTGGTAGATCAGGCTGGAACTGATTTGGATCTCTATGTTTATCGTTGTATCGCTTTTTCCTGTTCTCAGGTTGGTGCATCGTTAAATGCAGGTTCTGATGAAGACGTTACCTTGCTTAACCCAGAGCCGGCTGCCGATGGTGATGCAGGTGACTTCTATATTGTTTGGGTTCATGGTTATGACTTAAACGGTGTCGAAGAAACGACTTTCCGCATGCCAATATGGTTTGTTGATGGCGCCGAAAGTGGAACGCGCATGTCAATGACACCTCGAGCTGTAGAAGGTAGACCTAACGATGTTCGCATTAACGCTAGGGGTCTTACATCTGGTCTTCCTTATATGGGAACTGTGACCTTCTATGATGGTGATGGTGTTGTTCAAGGCACTACACTGGTAGAAGCAATTCAAGAATAATTAACAATCAATCAATGAGCACAGCTTGCTGTGCTCGATTTAAAAAGGCAGAAGTACATGAGAAACATTAAATCACTTTTTACCGCAGCATTGCTTTCTTGCACTATGCTGTTCACCGCAAGTTCCAATGCTGCGTTGATAACAGAAACTATCTCTGCTGGTGGTCTCGAAATCGCTACCATCGAGATGGAACTGGATGATTCGCTGATCAACTCGGGTTTGGGCTTGGTTAGTACCGCAGATATGATAGGTTTAGATGTAGTGAGTATTATTATTCCGATCGCTATAGGCTATGGCCCAGTGGTGAACGACTTTGAAGCGATTATTGACGTTGATAACTTGTTTGCTGGTTCAGAGTTCATAACACTGGATGCCGAAGATATTGATGGCTGGTTCTACTACGTATACTTCGACGCGTTTTCAACTATTGATAACTACGTATCTATCTTTGATTTACCAAACAATAGTTTTATTTGGGAGTCGTTTGAAGATGAAGTGGAAGTGGTATCCTCCGTTTCCGTATCAGTATCTGAGCCTTCTATGCTGGTTATATTAGCGCTGGCAATGGGCGGTTTGGTAATGCGCAGACGTGCATAATGTTCAGGCTGTTTTCTTTGAAACCCTGCTCTTGAGCAGGGTTTTTTTTATTAATAAAAATGGGTGAGAGGTTTTTTGTTGCCATAGCACAGTATTAATTAGATTCTCTTTATGTTTATTTAGATTAATAATCACAGTTGTTATTATTGCGTTGGTTAAACAAAATTTGCTTGGACTGTATGAAACCAGTTTCATAGGTTGGTTCGCTTATTGCGTTGCGATAGCAAGTTACGCCATAATCACTGCCGTTTTATTCTGTTTGCGACACTGAGGTATTTTTGCTCAATCGGCTCTCTTTTCTAGTTTCAATATTATTTACACTGACGATCCTTGTTGTTAGTGCGCCAACTAAAGCATCGACAACGGAAGTGACATATTGTATCGATCCTAATTGGATGCCATACGAAGCCCTTCGAAATGGTAAACATATTGGCGTTTCCGCAGACTATTTGAACATCATTTCCGAGCTAACAGACATCGAGTTTATCCTGGTTCCAACCGAGAATTGGCAGGATTCTTTAGCTGCCGTCGAATCTGGCAAGTGTATGATAACGCCAATGATAAACAAAACGCCTAGTCGGGAATCTTTTCTCGATTTTTCTCATTCATACATTGATGCGCCGAGCGTACTTATTGGTAAACGCGCCTTGCCTATTATTCAAGGGTTCGGTGGTGTTGGTAACAAGCGGGTAGGTATTGTGGCAGGTTTTCGACACGCTGAATATTTGGCGCGTTATTATCCCGATGTGTTAACACAATACGTTAATTCAGAACTTGAAGGTCTGCAGAAAGTGAGCTCTGGCGAAATCGATCTAATGGTAAGTTCATTGCTCAGCGTTTATACCCTGATCAATAGCCATCAGTTGGATGATTTGAGTATTGTTGGTTTCGCTGAACCCTTTAATTCGCTCTCGATTGGTGTTAATACTCAATATGCCCATCTTTTGCCCGTTTTAAACAAGGCGATAAGTCAAATTCCAGAAAGCCGTGAAGTGCAAATTCACAAGCGCTGGACGTCTGTGAAACAAGTGCAAAACGCCAAATATTGGCCTGTGATGGTTATTGTATTTGGTGCAATAGGGATTGTTGCTCTGTTCTCATGGCGAAATCGGGTAGTGCAGGATTTTCAGCGACAGATAGCTTACAAAAATGATGAAATTGAAGTGTTACAAAGTAACCTGTTAGAGAAAACCAGAACGCTCGAATTTTTGTCCATTCGGGACGATGTTTCTGGGCTATATAATCGAAATTACTTTCTCAAAAAAGTAGAAGAAGAAATATCTCGCTACCAGCGTTTTCATCATCCATGTACATTAATTGGCGTAGAATTACCTGAATTTACTGAAAAAGCAATGTCAACGGAATGTAGAGACAGCTGTAGTCGAAAGCTTGCTTCAATTTGTTTATCTACAGTTCGGGATGTAGATGTAACAGCCAGAGCTGAGCGAAATCGTTTCGTTATTCTCTGTCCACAAACCAAGGCGGAAGAAGCTGGTCATGTTGCGAATCGCTTACTTACTCAGTTCCTTAACACCTTATCTGATTGCAAATATATTTTCGTGGGTGTTGCTGAATTGCAGTCTGCTCAAGACTATCAGGAATGGAATAATGACCTGACCAAAGCCATCATTGCGTCAAAGCATCAGGGTGGGAATGTAGTCGCTTTTTCAGACTAACCTGTTTGCACTCTCAACAGAGCGTGTTGACTCACACCTGAGGTTCATAAATCCACTTGTGGTTTGCATAAGATATCACGCAGCGATCGAACTCTTTGTCAGAACGCCAATTGCGACTATTTAGCTTCGCAGAGACGCCGGCATACAATCGTTTATTGGCGATAAGGCTGATACGATTCAGATATTCCTCTTTTCGTCTCTTTAAATCCAGAGCCTTTACTTCGAGCCAGTTTAGCAAGGCGGTTTCATTGTTAAGCAGTGCTTTGGCCTCAGCTACTTTACTGGCGAGTTCTTTATGGCATATTCGATTATTGATGATGTCTAGTTGTTCTTTGTGCCGGGTGTTATTTTGACGGAGCTGGTCAAGCATCTCCTTAATCGCCATTTGTTTTTCTTCTATCTCCCGTAGACCTTCTGAAAAATCAATTTTAAGTGTGCTTCCGGAGATTGCACCAAGAGTTCCTGCTTCAACTTTATTTCGGCAAGCTATCTCACAGGCAAACAAATTACCCATTGGTCTTGGAGCTCGGCCCACAGTGATACTGCCACCTGCTTTGAGCCTGCTGTATGCCATTTGTCTGCCTACTGAAATGTTCTCCTGGGCTTTGATATCAAGGCCTTGTCCGTGTTGAACATGTATATTACCACCAGAGATAAGGGTACACGCGTATCCATTCTCATTGTCCGTGACTTTGCCCATGGCACCTTCGGTGATGATAATATCACCACCTGCTTCAATTGTTGCTGACTCGACGAACCCGTTGATTGTGATGTCCTTCGTTGCCTTTACAATCATTTTCTCTGCAACATCGCCATTGACCAATATTGCACCGTCATAAGTCACGTGTCCGGATCCAACATTCACGCCATTGCAAATAAACGTGTCATCAATGTTCATCACTAACTCACGATATTTGGGCATACCAGACAAGGTTGAAATAAGTATATTTTCGTCTTCCGGACTTATTTCTGTATTCTTACCCATTTTAAACTCAAGCCACTCGCCGGGAGTGGGGGCTAATACTGAGCCTCGAACATCAAAACCTGCTCTCCCCTCTGTAGGGGGAGTGCGGCGTACCACTGGTGCCCCTTTTTTTACGCAGATGACATCGCCCAAATTTCGTAAATCGGTCTTGTCAGAGTCGTCAGTCTGCGGTTTTAAAACTCGTTCTAATGCGTTTGGAACCAATGGGATAAATCGTGAATTTCGACCGTTTCTGGGCGGCAGGCCTTTAGCTATTACCCTTTCAAAAATTTTTCCTGGCTCTGCAAGGGAGGCCTCATCTAAAACTTTTTGAATGTGACGCATACCGAGACCTCGCTTAATTCTTGCTTTGTGAGCCAAGTTTCGGATATTTGTCGCGGTAGGTAAACGACCACCATAAGGTGCAGTTAAGATTAGTGACGCAGTGAGATTGTCGTTGCTTATTTTAAAACTGACTTCAGCGTGGCGCAATTCGGCAATAACGGCACTAATTGGGCTTGTATCACCGGTTTTATAGTAAAGGTTGGCTTTGTCACAGGTAGATTTCAATGTTTCTGCTGAAAGGAACAGTGCCTCATAGTGCGCTTCTTCTATCAGTGCTTTGACATCGTCGATAGTGATCTCTGACTGCATGTCATTAGGCCGTGCGAGTAGCGTGAGAAGTTGAGTGTCGCTATCGAACTCGAGAGAAATACCTTTCATTATGGTTCCATTAAACTGCAATATAGGCTTATCGGCAGATGATGATCAGGCCTTTAATTATTATACTTTATAGTGAAAATCTCATGCGCGTCAAAGGTTTTGCGCGTATTGATAAAGTGCCCTTAAAATGGCTTGTTTGTTAGGGTCTTCGCGATGGGTTTCAATTAACCCTTCCAATTCAAGTAAATACGTTTCCAATGTTATGGAAGATGGCGAATTTCGATCAGTTAAACGATACTGCCGGTGAATTTGCCACCTTTGCACTTCATCTGCTGTTAAAGTATGTGGATAATTTCTCGCCCGATAGCGAAAAAGCAAGGTACGCAAGGTCAGGTTTTGTGTTGTATTGTGGAAACTATCAAGATTTTCAGGCTCACTGTGTCTTACCTCGTCACACCAACGTCGCTCTTCGTCAGATAAGAAGCCTCCACTGTATAGCGAGTGGTCTGCATCCATGTCTTTCTCTTCAGGTTGCTGATTGTACACGTTCAGTACTTTCTCCCGAAGATCCTCTCTAGATGCGAGGATTTGATAATGTCTAAGGCAAAGGTCGCGGTCTAAGCCGATTCGGGATGCATTCTGTTCGTCCATAGCCTTAGCGGTGGTAACAAAGGGAGAGCGGTTTATGTGTATGAGCTTTAGCCCAGGTCGGGGAATACCGTCGAGGTCATGATTTGACGTGTAGAGTTTTTCTCTAAGTGTGTCAGCGTCATCTTCAAGCAGGGGGGTTACGTCCTTGGAAAGATCTATCACAATGATCGCATTGCTGTTTGTAGGATGAGGTGCTACAGGCATAACCCAGGTGCAACAACCTTGGCTGGCGGGTATTTTCGAAGATACGTGGAGTAACACCGAAGGTCTTGAGAAATCAAATTGCTTTGCGACTTCGTGTTTGCTGCGCAGTTTAAATCCATAATCAAATAGCTTTGGTTGTTTAGTTTTAATTAACTTTGCCAGTGCTATGGTAGCGTGAACATCAGATAACGCATCGTGAGCTTGTCCGTGATTAAGGTTATTTTCCTTAGTGAGAGCCTCAAGTTTAAAGCTTGGTGTACCGTCTTCCTTTAACGGCCACTCAATACCTTCGGGACGAAGTGCATAACAAGCCCTGGCCAAATCTATTATATCCCAACGGGAGTTGCCGTTTCGCCATTCTCGCCCGTAGGGATCGTAAAAGTTTCTGTAGAAAAGGTGCCTGCTTACTTCATCGTCAAAACGAATACTATTGAAACCGACTACGCAGGTATTCGGTTTACTCATCTCATGGTGAATCTTCTGGCAAAATTCTGCCTCTGTCATTCCGTCGCGCAAAGATTGTTGTGGAGTAATACCTGTCACCAGGCATGCCTGAGGATGAGGGAGTGCATCATTGGCGATCCGGGCCATAATATTAATGGGCTTATCAACAATATTCAGGTCAGTATCTGTGCGAATGGCGGCAAACTGACACGGGGCATCTTTTTGAGGGTTGGCTCCCCATGTTTCGTAATCGTGCCAAAGCAGGGTGGTTGATTGCTGACTCATGAAAATATCGTTTCCTCTGTATGACTTCACGCGTCACGCACTATACCAGTGCTGTGGTATGCCTGCCAGCAACGGTAGCATATACTGGTCTTAAGTTGAGCAACGAAACAGGACGATTATGAAAATGGTTTTTTTGGGGTTATCGCTCTCGACAAGCATTGAAATATAGCGGCACTTTTCAATTCTGCTGGCATGTACCGCGCTAAAATTGACAAGAATGGCGAGGTTGCCAAAGGTCTTTATAAAATGTGGGAAAACTTTAATAATCTTTTAAAAAAATTGTAAAAATTCTCGCTATCTCGGTGTCTTAGGTCTACTCTCAAAGAGAGGCTGGTAATGGGATAGCCAATTGATTACAAGCGCGATAGTTGCGGTTCAGCTCGCAAATAAAAATTGCATTCTTTCCCGTTTACTGGCTTTGTCGTTGTGTTGTGAAGACCGTTAAGGGGGAACCATGGAATCTTTGTTGGTCAGCGATTATATGAATACACACCCAGCTAAACTTTTTGATGATATGCCTGTGGCTGAGGCGGTGGAAACATTGCTTGCAAGTAATCAAACGGGTAGTGCTGTGCAAGACAAAAACGGGAAGGTAGTGGGCTTTCTGTCAGAGCAGGATTGCCTGGTGCAAATGATAGAATCCAGCTACTACCGGGAACAAGTCTGCAGAGTTAAAGACATTATGCAAAAAGACGTGGCCGTTGTTAAACCATGGAATTCAGTCTTAGAAGTAGCGCAAAAGCTTATTTGTGAAAAACCAAGAGTATTTCCAGTGATCGACGACGATGGAAACTTGGTTGGCTCTATTAACCGGGCAGCCGTTTTACGCGCTATAGACAAGCAGCTACAGTCGGGATACAGCAAAGCAGTTTGAATAGCTGCTTTGCTGCTACCACAACAATAAATATCAGTGCAGACTAACGATTTGACCTTATGAACGCTGCCAGTGCACTGCCTTTTACTAATTTGAAGTTTTGCGGCTCTGAGGGCATGACATTATGTCCATCTTGCACAACTAAAATACCCTCTGGTAAATCGTCAGAGATGGGTAGTGAAATAGCGTCAAGACCATCGGTTTCCGACACGCCATCGATACCTTTGTCATAGTTTGTTGTAATGTTGAAAGCGCCCAGTAGCTTGTAATCGCCAGTTGTGGCATAAACGCCGTAGCTGTTATTGCCCTGGCTGGAAACTATCAGGTAACGTTCTCCATCAACATCAAACAGTGCCATACCTTCTATATCGTCCTTAATTTTGCCTCCCACCTCAGCAATTAGCGTTGCTGCACTGCCGGTAGTAGCCAGTGAACGCATCCAAATACCCGTGCTCTCTTCACCGTAGTACAATACTGAGTTGTCATCATCAGCAACGCATCCCTCAGGTTGTGAGGGCACAGTGAAGGTCTCGATAATTTCACTGCTTATTGAAGAGCCATTATATGACAGGCGGTGCCGCTCATAGTTACCGTCAGTGTCGTTTGCCAGCACGTCGAGTATACCGTCATTACGATACATACAAAGACCGTAAAGGTCGTTCAACGCAGATGACAATTTTGCAATAGGTTTCGCACGTCTGGTTGTGTTGTCTAATGCAAATACATCAATAGTTCTACTGGTTCTGTTTGTGGCTGCGGCAAGGGATATCGTACCTTTTGGCGTTTCCCAGTGGGTTCGCACATCGACATTGTTCAGTCGTCCGACTGGCAAGTGTTGCAATTGTTGGCCGGATAAATCGTAAAGGTTAAGTCCTGCTTTTTTGTCGGTGCCAATAACGACTGAATGCATGGGGGCATTATCGAAATACCAGATGGCCGGATCATCAGCGGCATCGCCAAATCTGGCTACAGGCGAGGTTTGTTCGAAGGCGTGTAAACTGGCGTCAGGCTGCATTGTATCGCTTACACTGTCGTTTTCTTTCGGGGCAGGAAAACGCACCGTGAAAAGGCCTCCTGTTTTATCGTCGTACATGCCAGCAATGAGCGTATTTTTCATGCGTGTAATACGCACAGTTTCTACTTCGACATCGCCGTTTATCTTAATCGTATGGTTGATTCCGTCGCCATGCATCATAACGACTGGTTCTGCGGGAGATACCCAGGCAACAAACCCATTATGGTCAATGCCTACACCCTCAGTACCTTCACTATGAGCGATCAGAGCTTTACCATCACCACTTTCTGCATGATAAGGATACCCCCATAAGCCTGCGTATTCATCAGCAAGGTAAATACGGTTTTCATCAGCGGAAGACTGGCACGACTTAATACCGGTACCCACGTTAACTGAACGCAGTGGCTGTGTATGTCCGTTATTCAACAAATGTTGCTGCATAACGCCTGTAGCGTCGATAGTTGTGATCACAGGGATATCATCGGTGACTGCCAGACAAACCGCTTCTATATCTGCTGTTTTTGCAGCAAGTGAAGTGACTTTGGAGAATTCAGTAAACAGGTGATTGATTGTATAAAGTTCTACGCCATAGCTATCGTTATTCAGTGCTGCAATTAAATATTGACCGTCAGCTTGTATTAATATGTCAGACTGACTGAAGTGACCTTTAAGCTGAGCTAGTAAATCACTCTTATTGTTAAGTAGTAACAGTCCGTCTGTTTCACTGGTAACCAAATATAACAGTCGACTGTTGTGAATGATTGGCGTTAATTGTTGTCCACTAACTGAAAGCCATTCTGGGGTGACTGCTGACGATGACGAAGCTGAATATGCTTTACTCGGCATTAACAGTAAATTGAAGAATAAAACAGAAAGCGCAAAAGAGGTTGTTTTCAAGGTTATAGCCCTTTTCTTAATCAAGTGGCAAGATAGGAGCGCAAATGCGCCCCTGGTTTATAGCTTCACATTTGCCAGGTAAAACCAATTTCGAAAGTACGTCCGTACTCTTCAAACTGGGCATTGCGGTTGCGTTGGTCGAAATAGTGGTAATAGGGCTCATCAGTCAAATTAATACCGTTAACATACAGCAGCATGCTGTCGTTAATGTAATATTTGCCGGAAAAATCCACTTGCTGGTGATCGTCTTCCATTCGGAGCATATCACCATCTATTTCTTCTAAGTTTTCACTCTTGTATGTCATCGTAAGGCGCAAGCTAACTGAGTTGTTTTCATAGCCCAGGGTAAGGTTGCCCACAGTATCTGATTGATTGGGTAGGCTGGTCTCGTAGCGCTCACCGTCTAGAAATGTTGTGGCGTCGGAGGAAGAGAAGGTACCATTCGCAGACATAAGAAAGCCGTTATCGAAAGCCTTTACCCAGGATAATTCAACACCTTGTAAGCTGGCGGATTCGCCATTGATAGGTTGAACAACCTCTTCAAACCCGGCCCAGTCGTCGGTACCTGCAACGTCGGCATAAACCACAAAATTGTCGATGTCCTTGTAGAAGTAACCAGCAGATAGTACGCCGATTGAGCCAGGATAGTACTCAACTGACAAATCAAAGTTGTTGGCTTCGTAGGGTTGCAATTCGGGGTTGCCAACTTCCGCTTCTCTTTCGGTAACGAATTCTCCATCATCCTCTTCAGTTTTACTTTCGATGATTTGGAATGCGGCTACATCTTCAAATTTTGGACGGGAAAGGGTTTGTGTAAAGGCGCCTCTGATAACTACCTTGTCGTTCAGGTTATACCTTGCATTGATGCTCGGTAACCAGTGATCGTAATCTCTGTCTGCAGACCAGGGGGTGTTGATAACTTCTTCAACATCGGTCTCTTCATTTTCGATCAATTCCACGCGCATACCGTCTGTGCTGAAATCTGTTCTTTCGTAACGGACACCAGCAACAATTCGAAGCTCTTCAATATCAGCTGTTACCATGGCATATGCAGCGAAAATGTCTTCGTTATTGACATAAGATGCACCGTTAGATTCAACTTCTGAGTCGAGTTCAGCAAGTTCGAGACTACTGCGATTTGCGTCAAAATCTGATCTCAATGCCCGGCGGTTGATACCGTCGCCAAAATCGCCCAATCCCCAATCTGGTTGACTGTCTGCAAAGGCTTCACCTGTTATGCCGTCAAAGTCACCATCGTATATAAACACGTCGCTGGCGCGTTCTTTTTCGCGACTGCGATATTTACTACCAAATTTGAATTCACCGTTGTAGTCACCCAAGGTGATTTTGCGGATAAAATCAATTTTGGCACTGACTTCCGTGTCTTTAGTATAGTTTTTCTCAGAACTAATTTCGTCCAAATCATAGGCCGTGAGTTGCATAGCCTCAGCATTTTGGGTCAGTTGAGGAATACGAGTCTCAAGATCTGCACTGATACTGTCATTATCTTGTTTAAACACGTAATACAAAGCATCCGGTTCATCTTCATCAGACTTTGCATAACCTAACTGCCAATTAATATCCCAGGTTTGTAACTGGTGTTCGCCTCCGGCGGCGATGGTGGTGATGGTCTGTTTTTCGTAGCGGTCTTTACTTTCCCTTTCTATTTCTGAGTCTTCCCCGTCGAAGGTATATATGTTTGCCTGGCGGTATTCATCATCAGAGAATGCACTATAGAGCGTGCGAATAAAGTACTGGTTATTGAAATCCGGTCTGAAATCTACGTTCAACGCGGCACCAAGACGCTCCCGGGTAATGGTGTAATCCCGTTGTTCCAGTTCGTCGTCCCCATTGCTTTCGATATTGTCTGAACCAAAATCACGCTCAAACCACGATAGCGCTGCAGCTACACCTAGTGACTCACTAAATTTGTGGGTGACGCTACCAGACAGCTTCGGACTCGTTTTTTCCACCAATTCATTATGGCTAGCCTGAGCCGTGATTTTTGCAGTGTCTTGTTGATAATCAAATGCACTGACGCTTTTTACTTCAATGGCACCACCAATTGCATCACCATCCATGTCAGAAGTAACTGATTTAGACACTTCCAGGGTTTGGATCAGCTCTGATGGAATAACGTCCAGAGCTACTGACCGAACCCCACCTTCCGGAGAAGGAATGTTAAGACCATTTATGGTGACATTGTTGAGGTTAGGATCGATACCGCGGATGCCCACAAAACGGCCTTCACCCTGATCGCGTTCGATGGATAATCCGGGCAAGCGTTGTAGTGCTTCAGCGGCGTTTTGATCTGGAAATTGGCCAATAGCATCGGCTGAAACCACAGAAGATATTCTGTCAGATACTCTCTGCTGGTTGATAGCGCTGGCCTGTCCGCTGCGCTGCCCCTTTACCAGTATGTCCGCTATAGCTTTACCGTTATCAGACAACAAAATCACCGGTGATATAGCACCTTCATCATTTACATTTACGGTTTGAGTCACAGGTTGAGCACCTAAATAGCTTACCTGCAATGTATAGTTTCCTGCCGGAATATTATTGAAACGGAAGGAACCATCACGTCGACTTTCGGTAAGAAGGTTGAGTTCCTTTATTTTTACTTGCGCACCGGCAAAGACACGTGATTTATCAGTATTGGTTAACTGTCCTGCAATATCACCGGCATGGGCCGCAACAGCCACAGATGACAGACTGAGTGCTGCTATACAATGTAACGAGAGTTTAGATAAGCGAAGCATGTGCGAGTTCCTAAATAAAATCGTGTGTTTTTTTATTGCTCGCTAAGCTAAAAAGATTAGATGACAAAAATGTGACTTCTCTATGACACTTACTGTCATAAAGCATTGATTTTACCTAGTTTTTATAGCTATTACACTTTAGTGAGCCCAAAAGACCCCCATTTAACTCATTGTTTTATCGTTGAATTTTTGAAATTTTGATTAATTTAAGGTGAGCGGAATCACCTAATTGTCATATTAGTGAGCCAAAATGACCCTGTTAAAGTAGCACAGGTTCGGGTTATTTGATCCGAGTTAACCACAGCAATGAGGATTTATGAATTCAGTTTACCGTTATCGACAGAGCCATTTGATTGGTGCAAGTTTTGCCATCCAAATCCTGGCTATTTTTCTCAGTTTCACCAATGGTACCTTAAAGCCGAGAGCGGATGTCGAAATAATGGACGTGGTCGGCGAGGGCAGTGTGGTTGTATTTGCTTTGATCTGGATAGTTGCTGCCATTGCCAGTCGGCCGCCCGGTACGGTTACCAACCTGATGGTTGCAGGTTTAAATTGTTTTGCATTTACCGCCATTTTGGACTTTCTTGATGAAGTATTTTCATATTCATCTGCCGCAGACTGGTTGAGCATGATGGAGTCAATGCCTGCCGCCCTTGGTATGGTGATTATGTCCGTAGGCCTTATGGCCTGGCACAACGAGCAAAAAGCGCTGAATAAACAACTTCAGCGTCGTGAATGGGCTTATCGCAATCACAATCAAATAGATGAGGTGACACAATTATACATGGCTGATTATTGGTGTAAGCGTGTGGACGAGCTTCGCAGGAGCGGGGAACAAGCAAGTGCGCTGATGCTTGACATAAACGGTTTTTCGTCTTTTAACGACAATCATGGTTATGTTGAAGGTAATCGATTTTTGCGAGAGATTGCCCGCCTGTTGGTAATGCATGTGAGGGAAAGTGACCTGGTTTGCCGTTACGCTGGTGACCGATTTATCTTATTACTACACGGTTTACATCATAACGGCGCACAGAATATCGCCGAAGATATTGAAACATCGGTTCATCACCTTGCATTTAAAAGTGGAGTGAATACTACCGCAGTATTCCAGTCGGTACGAACAGCTGTAACGCAAATTGAGAGCCATATGTCCGCTGAACACGTTGTTAGTGTTTTGCAAAGTGGCCTGTCAAAACGTAAATTAATGGCGGCTTCATGAGTAGTTCGTTGGTAAAGGCGGAATTTATTAGCCACGATGAGCGGGTGATCCCGGCCTCACCATTGTGTTCGGCGGTGATTGATGTGGCCAGGGCACTGGGCGCAGATATAAATAAACTGCTTCGTGGCACAGGGTTATTCGAAAATACACTGACAGAAAATGACTACATATCAGCAAACCAGTTTGAATCATTGTTGCTAAACGCCCACAAACAAGTCAGAGCGAAAGATTTTACCTTCCAGGTTGGACAGGCTTTGGCAACGTCACACTATGCCGGACTGGTTCGGGCACTGCGTTACGCGAAAAATACGTCACAGGCGTTTAGTGTATTGTCAGTTTTTTTATTGCCCGTATGCCCATTAATATCTATCGGTCATTATCGCCAACAAAATACACTTTTCTATTTATTTCGCGATGGGATGGGAAAGAGCAAAGCATTTAGTTTGGCCAGCGAGTTAGTCATGGCATGTCTGATTGCACTTACCAAAAAATGGTGTGGTCATCGTCTCCCAATTCATTTTCATTTTTCCAGCGCACGACCTCGTTATATTGCAAATTATGAGATGCATTTGGGGCGTCGTTTATGCTTTGAGCAGTCGTTTACCGGGTTTAGCATCAGTCAAGACGTCATGCAAGCAACGTTTAAACACGCTGATTCATTTTTGCTTCGCGCGTCTATATGTCACTACAAGAAGCATCTTAAAGTCGGTCAATTATTGCCTGATGTTATTAGAGAAATGGTTACGCGTAACGCGCAGGCAAGTACAATTGATGTGGCTGAGGCGCTACGCGTAAGCCCCGCCACGCTTAAAAGAAAGCTCAAGGGCTATAACGTCACATTTACGTGGCTTTCAGACGAAGTAAAGCGGGAGCAGGTGATATTTCTGCTGCAGGTTTGTCAGTTGTCAAACGAGCAAAGTGCGTTAAAAATGGCCATCACCGATTTAACTAATTTCAGACGGGCGGTAAAACGCTGGACAGGCAATACGCCTAGTGAGTTAAGGGGCCGATAAGCAACTGCAATGACGTGGTTTTATGGTAAACTATTGCGCCTTTTTTCAGTATAAAGTGTGTCGGGTTTTACCGTAAGGATTGTTCATTGTCGTTTGATCTCACTAAGCCATCGCTTCCTGCTATGTACGAATTGTTGCCCAAGTGCATGGTAGCTGACCGATTTCCGTTTCGCCGCCAGCTCCAACGTTTATCGGCAATAATGAAAAAAAATCCGGAAGAGGGGCACAAGCGCTTAACGTCGCTGGCTCAGCACATGGCGGTGTCAGCTGAAAGGCGTGGATTACGAGAACTCAACCTTCCTGAAGTAAAGTACCCGCCGCTTCCTGTTAGTGATAAAAAAGACGATATCAAAGCAGCTATCGCTAACCATCAGGTGGTGATTGTGGCAGGGGAAACAGGGTCGGGTAAAACCACGCAGTTACCCAAAATCTGCCTGGAATTGGGGCGCGGAATAGCAGGTATGATTGCCCACACTCAGCCTCGCCGCCTTGCTGCACGTAGTGTGGCGTCAAGAATTGCAGAAGAATTAGACACACCATTGGGTGAAAAAGTGGGTTTCAAAATTCGCTTTTCCGATCAGGTCAGTGAAAATAGCTATATTAAATTGATGACTGATGGGATGTTGTTGGCGGAAATGCAACAGGATCGCTTCCTAAACCAATATGACACCATTATTATTGATGAAGCCCACGAACGCAGTCTGAATATAGATTTTTTACTTGGTTATCTCAAGCAATTGCTTGCAAAGCGACCCGAATTAAAACTTATCATTACCTCTGCGACAATCGATCCCGAGCGATTTAGTCAGCATTTTAATAACGCACCTATTGTGGAAGTGAGCGGACGTACTTATCCGGTTGAAATCAGATATCACGATCGGGAAGACAGTGATGAAGAGATTGATCAAACGGAAGCAATTGTTGGTGCTGTGAATGAGCTACGAGGCGAAGCACCGGGCGATATTCTGGTTTTCTTAAGCGGCGAACGAGAGATCCGAGATACCCAGGATGCCTTACAAAAACAGCAATACCGCAACACGGAAATCGTGCCCTTATATGCCCGGCTTTCCGCCGCAGAACAAAATCGTATTTTCCAGTCTCATAGCGGTCAGCGTATAGTGCTGGCCACCAACGTAGCTGAGACGTCCTTGACGGTGCCTGGTATTAAATACGTCATTGACCCCGGTACGGCAAGGATTTCACGTTATAGTGCCCGAAGTAAAGTTCAGCGCCTACCCATTGAACCTATTTCACAAGCATCAGCGAATCAAAGGGCAGGGCGATGTGGCCGTGTTTCAAATGGTATTTGTATCAGGCTCTACAGTGAAGACGACTACCTTGGCAGACCGGAATTTACCGACCCGGAAATACTGCGTACAAATCTGGCCAGCGTTATTTTGCAAATGTTAGCGTTAGGTCTTGGCGATATAGGTGCTTTTCCCTTTGTTCAGCCTCCTGACAACAGAAATATTACCGATGGATTTCGTTTATTAGAGGAAATTCAAGCTATTGAACGCAACAAAGGTAAGCCTGCTTTAACGTCTTTGGGCAGAAAGATAGCCCGATTACCTGTTGACCCAAGATATGCGCGAATGGTCATTGAAGCGGGCAAGACGAATGCGCTTAACGAAGTACTCGTCATTGCCGCAGGACTGACTATTCAGGATCCCAGAGAACGCCCTCAGGAAAAGCGTCAGCAAGCAGATGAAAAGCACAGTGAATACGCAGATAAAGATTCGGATTTTATAAGCCTGTACAACGTTTGGCTTGCCTTCAAAGAGCAGCAACAGGCGCTGACGAATAATCAGTTGAGGAAGTGGTGTAAAACACAATTTATCAACTATTTACGTATGCGTGAGTGGCAGGATATTGTTAGTCAACTGAAGAAATCTATCGCCGAAATTGGTTTGGGAATCAGCAGCCAGCAGGCCAGTTATCAATCTGTTCATCAGGCGTTGTGTAGTGGTCTACTATCTCACCTTGGGTTAAAGGACAAGGATCGGGAATACATAGGTTCCAGGAACACCCGATTTATGCTGTTTCCAGGTTCGGGACTCGCCAAAGGTCAACCCAAATGGGTCATGGCGGCGGAATTAGTGGAAACATCTCGCTTATTTGCCAGGATGAACGCCAGGATAGATCCGACATGGGTTGAACCACTTGCTACGCATGTTACGCAATCGAGTTATTCCGAGCCCCACTGGTCGAAAAAGCGAGGGGCAGTGGTGGCGTTCGAGAAAGTCACACTTTTCGGTTTGCCAATAGTGCCAAAACGGCCGATTACGTACAGTAGAATCGATCCGGCTGTGTGCCAGGCGCTATTTATTCGTCACGCACTTATTGAAGGAGATACCAAGCTTCAATACGGTTTTTTGCAAGATAACCAAGCACTGCTGGACCAGGTGGACGAACTGGAAAAGAAAACCAGACGCCGTGACATCATGGTCGATGAAGAAACGCTGGTGGCTTTTTATTCAGCTCGCCTGCCGGTTGAAGTGAATAATGAAGCGGCCTTTAAAAAGTGGTACCAAAAACACCCTCAGCAGGAATCGTTACTTTTTTCGGAAGAAGACGTTTATCGTCAACAGCCGAAGAAATCGGTGGAAAATGCCTATCCGGATACGTGGCAGCAAGGCAGTATTCGTTTACCCTTGCGCTACCACTTCGAACCTAATGCTGAAGACGACGGCGTGACGGTGTCAATTCCACTCCCCATTTTAAATCAGGTTAGCAATGACGGCTTTGACTGGTTAGTTCCAGGCCTGCAGCACGAACTCGTTGTGAGTTTGATCAGAGGCTTGCCAAAACGGGTACGCAAAAACTTCGTTCCCGCACCTGATTACGCGGAGGCTTGCCTCGCTGATATAAGTGCCTTCGACAAACGAGGCAAACCGGTTTCACTTTTGTCGGCGCTAACCGAAAAATTGCGCAGAATGACGGGAGTAATAGTCCAGGAAGACGAGTGGAATTTATCTCAACTCGATAAACACCTGGTGATGCATTTTGCAGTGGTGAGTGAGAAAGGTGAAGTTATTGCCAGTGGGGATGACCTTGAGGCGCTAAAGAAGCAATGCCAGGGGCAGGTGAAAGCCACATTCGAACAAGCCGCCACACCAGAGTTGGAACGCAAAAATATTGAAGCCTGGGATATGGAGTACATACCAGAAACGTTCACACAGAAACTAGGTGGATTTGAAGTTCAGGCGTTTCCTGCACTGGTTCGCCGGGGTAACAAGGTTGATATTGTGTTAGTTGATGAACCGGAGAAAGCCAGACGTCAACACCGGGAAGGCGTAAATGTACTTATCCGCAATGCTATGCCTTCACCGCTGAGTTATCTGCAAGCCAAATTGCCTAATAAAGCTAAATTAGGCCTGTATTTCAACCCGTTTGGCCAGATCAAGCCGCTCATTGATGACTGCATTTTTGCGGGTATTGATAAGCTGGCGGGGGAATACATGAAGAGCGCCGACACGGATATTCGCTCAGAAGAAGATTTTAAAAAGTGTCTAGACCTGGTTAGAGCAGAAATTAACGATACGGTATTGGCCATCGCAAAACAGGTGGAAGAAGGACTAACCCTGGCGCACCAGTGTCAGAAACAGATGAAAGGAAACGTACCGCTAACTATGGTAAGTGCATTGGGTGATATAAAACAACATCTGAGTTCACTTGTATATCAGGGGTTTGTTTCCGATATTGGCAGTGAAAAACTAGTAGATTGGAATCGCTATATTAAGGGGCTTGCCAGACGCTTGGAAAAATTGCCCATTGACCCCAACAAAGACAGAATGCATCAGCAGCAAATTGACAAAGTGCAAGCAGCATTCACTAAAGCGTGCAGTAAGTTTCCACAACATAAAGTGCCACATGAACTGCTTGCAATTCGCTGGATGATAGAAGAATTAAGAGTGTCTTTTTTTGCGCAACAGCTGGGTACTGCATATCCCGTGTCTGCAAAGCGGGTAATAAACGCCATTGAGGAGTTTAGCTAACAGATAAAGCAGGTTAAAACGGTTGTCATATTGTCCGGGTATTGTGACTTTAGGATAATCAGGGTTGTTTCAAGTTGACAGAGGTGCATCCACCGCCTATAAGAGAATGTAGTATGAGGTTGCAGCCAGAGGTTTAGGAGAAGTAATAGATGTTAGGATACGACGACAAGCGCAATTTTTTCAGGATGATGGTGAATTCACCCTGTCAGGTACAAATTAACGACGAAGAATCCAGTAGAACGCTTCAGGCGGTCTGTAAGGATATCAGTGCTACAGGCATGTCTTTAGAGGTAGAAGAGCCCTCAATTGAGCTTGGTACTCAGGTAGTTGTGTCTATTGATTCAAATAGTTCACAAATTCCCTCGTTGTCTGCAGTAGCGACAGTTGTGCGTTGTGTGGCTGAGTCAGATGACAGTTGCGTTATAGGCGTTGAAATCTCTGAGATGAAGTAAGCGATTATAAATCGCTCACTTCACACACCAACCCCTTAAGATAGTAGCCCTCGGGGAAGGTTCCAATTACCGGGTGGTCTTTGGCCTGGGTGAGCCTTTCCACGATTTTAATTGTCCTTCCCGCATCCAGTGCGGCATCTGCTACGATTTTTTGGAAAAGGTCTGCTGGCATGAGACCAGAACAGCTAAACGTAAATAGCAAACCTCCTGATTTTACCCCGTGAATACCATACATATTAATGTCTTTATATCCACGGGCTGCCCGATTTAAAGAGGCTTTACTATCGACAAATTTTGGTGGATCAAGGATAACCATATCGAACTGACGTTTGCTGGTGTGATATTCACGCAATGCTTCAAACACATCTTTATTGACCATTTCAGCTTGTTCAGGTCCGAAGCCGTTGATATTGAGATGTGTTGCAGCAAGAGATAACGCGTTATCAGATACATCTACATTGGTGACGTGTTTGGCGCCTCCCCGCAGGGCCGCGCAAGCGAAGGTACCGGTATAGCTAAAACAATTAAGAACGTCAGCGTTATTGGCATAGCGTCTGACCGCATTTCTACTGTCCCTTTGGTCAAGGTAAAAGCCAGTTTTATGGCCTTTTTCTACATCGACGTTAATTCGCATCCCATTTTCAAGAATTTCTACTTGCTCTGAAATATCACCGACTCGACATGCCACAAGAGGTTCAAGGCCCTCTTTCGCCCTAACATCAACATCGCTTCTCTCAAAAATAGCATTGCCAGGTAACAGCTTTTGTAATGCCCAGAGAAGCTTATCGCGCTGTTTATCGGCGCCAGCGCTGAGTAATTGCATAACAATAACATCGTTGTAAACATCAATGGTGACGCCGGGCAAACCATCTGACTCAGAAGCAATTAATCGGTAGCTGTTGGTGTGATCTGCAATGACCCATTTTTGCCGCAAGGCAAGAGCTGACTGTAATCGTCTGACAAAAAAGCCATTGTCGATAACTTCCGATTTGTCAAAAGTCCATACTCTTACGCGTATTTGAGATGTCGGTGACCATGCGCCACGGGCCAGCCATTCTCCGTCATGGCTGTATACATCTACCGTGTCGCCAGGTCGACAACGGCCATTGAGTGTGTCAACCGCGCTTGCAAATATCCAAGGGTGGCGACGACGAAGTGACTTATCACGTTGAGGATGAAGAATAACAGAAGCAGGCATGGGCGTAATTGTATAAGTAAAAGCAAAGGACGCGAATTATAACCTTATTCCGCGGCTTTCGCGACCTGTGCAGTGAGGTATACTGAACCAACCCACGACCCACACTGTAACAAAAGAAAAAGCACAAGAAGAGGGCAGAATGAAGTACGTTAGCTATGATGCAAAGAAGGGGATTGGATCCCTTAAGCTTGAAACGACACGGGTACCGGAACGTAAAGCGGGTGAAGTTACCATTGCTGTTAAGGCGTTTGGTGTTAACCGCGCTGATACGTTGCAGCGCCAGGGAAAGTATCCTGCGCCACCTGGAGAGAGTGAGATCTTCGGGTTGGAAGTATCCGGTGAGATTTCGGCAGTGGGCGATGGTGCATCCAAATGGTCAGTGGGAGACAGAGTGTGTGCGCTGGTGCCAGGCGGTGGATACGCCGAGTTTGTCAACGTCGATGCAAGGCACGTGATGCCCGCTCCTGATGGTGTGTCTTTAACTCATGCGGCAGGTATAACCGAAGTTTTTTTAACAGCGTGGCAGGCCCTTGTTACTATCGGTAACCTGCAACAAGATGACAGAGCACTGATTCACGCTGGTGCAAGTGGGGTTGGGCTTGCTGCATTACAGTTGTGTCGTTTTAAAGGCGTAAAAACTGCAACCACAGCATCCAGCGAGGAAAAACTTGCTATGTGCCGCCAGCAGGGCGCTTCGCTGACGGTAAATTACAAACAACAAGATTTTGCTGAAAAAATTAAATCTCAATGGCCTGAGGGCGTTAATTTCATTCTTGATTTTGTAGGGGGCGACTATGTAAATCGCAATCTCAGGGTTTTAAGCCGGGATGGAATGATGGTGTATCTGGCAATGCTAGCCGGTCGCTATGCTGACAAACTTGATATGGCGCTACTGCTGGCGAAGCGAGCCAGGATCCAGGGCTCCACGTTACGCAACCGCGACGACGATTATAAAGCTGCACTGATTGACGATTTCGTGACACACGCCATGCCAGGTTTTGCCAATGGCACACTTGCTGTCAATGTCGATACGGTGTTGCCCATTGACCAAATTCAACGGGCCCACCAGTTATTGGAAGAAAATGCCACTATGGGGAAAGTAATCGTAACCTGGCAATAAGAGACGTCAGCCTTTAAACCCCTCATCGTCCTGGGTGGGGTTCTCAGCGGCCTGGCGGGCTAAATCGTCACAGCGCTCATTTTCGGGGTGACCAGAGTGACCCTTGACCCAGTGCCATTTAACCGTGTGTTTTTGTACTGCGGCATCCAGGCGTTGCCAGAGATCAGCATTCTTAACCGGCTTTTTATCTGAGGTACGCCACCCATTTTTCTTCCAGTTATGGATCCATTGATTGATGCCATTTTTAACGTATTGACTATCCGTCGTGAGATCAACTTCACACGTCTCAGTGAGACATTCAAGTGCCACCGCTGGGGCGAGTAACTCCATTCGGTTGTTAGTGGTATTGAAGTAGCCACCGCTGAGTGCTTTTTCGTGATTATTGTAAATAAGTAGTGCGCCATAGCCTCCCGGACCTGGGTTACCCAGACAAGAGCCATCTGTATACACTGCAATATTTTTCATAGGTTATGAGCGCCTTTTTTCTCTGTACTTCTTTTTATGCTGTTACTGATTTTCTGGCTTGGTATACTAAAGGTCTGTCAGATTCAGTGCCAGAAAAAAGTGGCTGCACTGTCTATATTGCCATCAAATAAGTTGTAAGCAGGTTGCAAAAATGCGTCAGATAGTACTTGATACGGAAACAACGGGTATCGAACCCCGGGAAGGACACCGGATAATAGAAATTGGCTGTGTGGAAGTGATCAACCGAAAACTGACGGGTAATCACTTTCATGTTTACATCAACCCACAACGGGAAATCGAGCAGGAAGCCATCGAAGTTCATGGTATTACCAATGAGTTTCTGGCTGATAAACCTGTGTTTTCAGCAGTGGCTGAAGATTTCATCCGCTTTATTGATGGCGGTCAACTGGTGATCCACAACGCTGCGTTTGATGTGGGCTTTATGGATCACGAGTTTGCCATGAACGGGCCAACGTCGTCAGTAAAAACCCATGACATTTGTACCGTACTGGACACATTGCTGCTGGCCAGGAAAATGCACCCCGGCCAAAAGAACAATCTTGATGCGTTGTGTAAACGCTATGGAATAGACAACAGTCACCGTGAATTACACGGGGCATTATTAGATGCCGAAATTCTGGCAGATGTTTATTTAATGATGACCGGCGGGCAAACCAAGCTCAACCTTGCCGGCCAGAATAATGGTGACAGCGGGGGAGATGCAGACGGGATAAGACGCATACAACGCAACGGAAATAAATTAAAGGTTATAACTGCATCCGCCGATGAATTAGATCAACATGAAGCGCGTCTGGATATCGTGCAAAAAAGCGGTGGTAAGTGTTTGTGGCGTACAACTCACGAAAATTAGTTGTTCTTTTCATCATTGTTGTTGCACTTCTTTACAGGAGCAACGGAGCTGTGTGGGCTCAGTCTGAATCTGACCAGGTTGAGAAGGCAGACAATGCTTCTGTGGTTGAAACCCTCGGTGACGATTATCAAAACTCCATCTTATTACTGAGAAATCGGTTCAGAATCGATCATAATGTCGATGAAGTGACAATGTTGTTTTTCCGTGACTTCGGTTCGGCGTCGGTGGTATTGGTGCGGCCAGATGGCTCTAAGATTTATTCTGGTCAGGCTGATGGGGAAAATGTGGTGTGGTATGACGACGATACCTACGACATGATCAAAATTAAGGATCCGGTCCCAGGGCCCTGGCAAGCGGTAGGGCAAATCTCTCCCGACAGCCGGGTAATGGTATTATCAGATATTGAACTTCATGCACAACCTTTACCGAGTGTGATTTTTTCTGGCGAAGTTCTCAAACAGACCGCAAGACTGACCAATGGTGGCGAACCTATCGATTATGCTCAATTTCGTGATGTAGTAGACCTTTCAATTACGCTGAAAAGCACTAATAACCCTAACTACACGAATTTCGGAGCGGCGGATGAGCTTATTGCAACCTTTGAAGATAATGGGCGGGGTATGGACGAAGCGCCTTTGGATGGCGTTTTCACCGGGCAATTCAACCTGGCAATTCCATCTGGCGAATGGCGACCTGTATTCAGTGTAGATACGCCTATGTTCTCAAGAGAACAGGTTGACCCGGTACTAATGCTGTATCCAAACCCCGTCACATTAGATGTTGTTCTGGACGACGGTCAGTCTGGTTATCACGATGTGGTCATCGACGTAGTACGTGATCAAATTGACATTTATTCACTGTTGATTGATGGAAAAGTGCGCTTCCCCAACGGTGACATTCAGAACTTTTCCCTTACCGAACCTTCCGAAGCGGCGCGAATTCATCGGGTGTTGTCTTACGAAGATGGCTTGTTTCGTATAAAAGTAACTGCTTATGCAACCACTGTAGACGGTCGTGATGTGATCCTGGATGTACCTGAGTTCACATTTTTGGGTGAAGTCGCTACAGACGATGAAGACGTCGCAGAGCCGGGGGAAACTGTGGATATGGAGGCTCAGCTAGCCGCCGAGTTGGAAAGTACCGATACACCTGTGGTAACCCCTGACGCAGACAAAGAACACCACGGCATGGATGACAGTACCCTCTATTTATTGATAGGCATTGTAAATGGCACTATTGTCGTTGTGGGTGTGGCTGTAGCGGGCGTGGTTTTATGGCGAAGAAAAAAACGCTCTGGCGCTGAGGGCAAAGCTACAGAACCTAAAACTGTTGAAGCTACGCAAGAAACTGAAAAAGACAAGACAAAGTCTGGCATGTTTAGTGGTCTGCTGGCCAAGTTTAAAAAGAAAAAACCAAGCGAATAAATCGAAGACGCTAAAAAAATGCGTTTTTTCATTTTAATTGTTCTATATTGCAGCATCATGGCGAGAAAACGCGCAAACAAACCCAATTGGGAAATTTTATCTAAAAAAACCGTTGACTCGACCATAGGGAATACGTATTATCTGCGCCGCAGTCAGGGCAGAGAGTTCAACGAAGTTTCTGCAAGCTGCTGAAAATATTGAAAATGTGGAGCGGTAGTTCAGTTGGTTAGAATACCGGCCTGTCACGCCGGGGGTCGCGGGTTCGAGTCCCGTCCGCTCCGCCACTTTTCAATAGCAAAACTAATATGGTTCTTCGGAGCGGTAGTTCAGTTGGTTAGAATACCGGCCTGTCACGCCGGGGGTCGCGGGTTCGAGTCCCGTCCGCTCCGCCATTTAGTTTCGCAATATTCCCTTTGGAGCGGTAGTTCAGTTGGTTAGAATACCGGCCTGTCACGCCGGGGGTCGCGGGTTCGAGTCCCGTCCGCTCCGCCATCTACTCGAAATATTCATTTATTCAATCCCTTATGCTTGGTACATACGCTGTATCACGGTATCATTCTGCGGGTTCAAATTTACACGAAGAAATTTTCTATGAATGATATTCTCGCTTGTCGGGAGGTGTCTAAAACCTACCATGATGGCGAAACTGAAACCGCTGTACTTTCCGACGTAAGTCTTTCAATTAAAGCAGGAGAGCACGTTGCTGTGCTTGGTAGCTCGGGCTCTGGGAAAAGCACATTACTGCATATCCTCGGCGGACTGGACACACCGTCTCGAGGAGAAGTGTGGTTTCAGGGGCAAGCGTTGACGTCTCTGAAAGCAAAGGCCCTGGCAACACTGCGCAACCAGAAAATGGGTTTTATCTACCAGTTTCATCATTTATTACCTGAGTTTACTGCATTAGAAAATGTGTCTATGCCACTCCTAATCGGTCAGTACGACGTTGACAAAGCCCAGGTGCTGGCTACGGATATGCTCAGTGAAGTGGGGCTAAGTCATCGTCTGCACCACAAACCCGCGGCGCTCTCAGGGGGAGAAAGGCAAAGGGTAGCCATTGCCCGGGCGCTGGTAACCAAACCAGCTGTGGTACTGGCAGATGAACCTACGGGAAATTTGGACAACAAGACCGGGGAGCAAGTTTATGATTTGCTTACCGGGCTAAGTCAGTCAAGTGGTACCAGTTTTGTGGTAGTAACCCACGACATAGCACTTGCGTCTAAAATGGACAGGACCCTTAGGATCAGAGATGGTCAGTTGGTGGAAGAGGGGAGCTAGCATGCAATTAGCCTGGTTTTTAGGGGTTCGGTTCAGAAAAGGTAAACAGCGCAATGGCTACATCTCTTTTATTTCGTTTTCATCTACGGCAGGCATAGCACTTGGTTGTTTTGTTCTGATCGTATTGCTATCAATCATGAACGGT
The DNA here is from genome assembly GCF_056158205.1 of Alteromonas sp. AWQ4_252. Taxonomy (NCBI): domain Bacteria; kingdom Pseudomonadati; phylum Pseudomonadota; class Gammaproteobacteria; order Alteromonadales; family Alteromonadaceae; genus Alteromonas; species Alteromonas sp. AWQ4_252. The sequence continues at coordinate 2,819,221 of NZ_JBSWSV010000001.1, forward strand.
TTCGAGCGCGAATTGCTAACCCGGGTCCTGGCTGTGGTTCCGCACGGGGAACTGTATTCAATAAGTGAAGAAGGCATTGATAACTGGCAGCAGGTGACAAAAGAGCTCAATGAAGATCCCCGGGTTAGCAGTGTTGAACCCTACACCAAAATTACCGGAATGTTGCAACACAAGGGGACGCTGAAGGCCATCGAGCTTACCGGGCTTGATTTATCTTTTGCAAAACACGACCGTTGGCGTGATCAGGTAAATGAAGCTGACTGGCTCGAATTTCAAAATAATTCAAACAGTGTGTTATTAGGGGCGGGGTTTATGGAAAAACTTTCACTGCAACCTGGTGACCGTATTTCCATATTGATCCCCACGGCTACGCAGGACCTGTCATTTAAAGCACCTCACACTATGTCTCTAACAATCGCTGGTACGTTAAATGTTGGCGGTGAGATGGACAACTACGTCGCCATGATGCACCTGGAGAAAGCCTCTGAAGAAGCGGGAGTGAGTTTTGGTGCACAAGGTTTACGCTTCAGGCTCAATGATCCCTATCGTGCTTATGAAACCATGAGGAGTATCGGCTATGATTTCCCACAAGCGGTTTACATATCATACTGGACTCGTACTCAGGGCCATTTGTACAACGACATTCAACTGGTAAGAACCGTAGTATATATTGCGCTTACTTTGGTTATTGCGGTAGCTTGTTTTAATATTGTGTCGTCACTGGTCATGTCGGTAAGAGAGAAGCGAGGGGGCATTGCGATTTTAAAAACGATGGGCGCATCCGATCGTCTGATACGTCAAACATTCGTTATTCAAGGCTTGATTAACGGGCTGCTGGGCATTGTTATTGGAACGGTTGGTGGTGTGTTAGTCGCGCCGAATTTATCAACTATTGTCTCATTTTTAGAACAGCTAACGGGCGTCACATTGTTGTCTGGGGATATCTATTTTATAGATTTTCTGCCATCGGAGCTTCAATGGCCTGATGTAGTGGTAACAGTCAGCGTCGCCTTTGTCTTGTGTTTGCTCGCTACTTGGTATCCCGCATCCAGGGCAGTTCACATTGCCCCGGCTTCGGCATTGAATGGCTAGTTAAAGCGGGTTTTCTGTCATCAGTGTCTCGGGACACTTTGACAGAAACTAACCCGCTAATTACTTATTTATTGTGGTCGAAGTGCTCAAAATCGACGGTTTCTTCTTTAATGCCAGCGCTGGGATCATTAAATACGCCTTCATCAAGTTCACCTTCACTTTTCGCAATAATGCATGACACGGTACAATCGCCAGTGATGTTCACCACAGTGCGTGTCATGTCTAACAATCGGTCTACACCAATAATAAGAGCAATACCTTCAACGGGCAGGTTTACCTGTTGCAATACCATTGCCAGCATTATTAGTCCTACACCAGGTACACCGGCGGTTCCAACTGAGGCCAGTGTCGCAGTAAGTACAACCATGAGGTAATCACCGAGTGTGAGGTCCACTGCATAGACCTGAGCGATAAACACAGTTGCAACGCCTTGCATAATGGCGGTGCCGTCCATGTTGATCGTTGAACCTAACGGCAGTGTAAATGAAGAAACTGATTTGCCTACACCTAACTTGTTGCGCGCAGTTTCCATGGTAACAGGAAGTGTGGCACTACTACTGGATGTGGTAAAAGCGAACAAAGCAGCGTCACGCATCTTAATCAACATTGCTAAGGGGCTTAGACCGGTGAAAGCTTTCAGAAGCATGGGGTACGTTAACAACGCATGGACAAATAACACGAACAGGACTAAGAAGAAATATTTTGCCAGACTACCCAGCATGTCGGCCCCAATGGTACTAAATAACTTCGCCATAAGAACAAATACACCATACGGTGCAAGGTTCATGATAATTGTTACCAGGCGCATGATAATCGTATTGATGTCTTCAAAAATAGCGCCCAAACGTTTACCCGCTTCACCCGTCATGGCCATAGATACGCCAAACAAAACAGCAAAGATAATAATTTGTAGCATGTTGCCTTCAGCCATTGCTTTGATGGGGTTGGTGGGGAACATGTTTATGATGACCTGAGCAAATGACGGGGCTTCTTTGGCAACGTAGTCTGCATCGGTAGGGATGTTAACCCCACTTCCGGGCGACACTAATAATCCCAGACTTATTGCCAGTGTAATCGCAATAGCCGTTGTTAGAATATAAAGGCAAATGGATTTAAACCCAAGGCGGCCAAGCTTACTCGGGTCGGAAAGACTACAGGTACCACAAACTAACGAAACAAATACAAGTGGTACCACTAACATTTTGAGACTATTAATAAAAATTTGACCAATAGTAGAGAATATACCTTCTACTACAATCCCATACGTGGAAAAGTTAAAGCCGAATATCGAAAAGCGTAAATCTCCGCTATCATCGAACAAAAATTGGAGTAAAGCTCCGGTAATGATTCCGGTGCCCATGCCGATAAAGATTTTGGCAGTAAGACTGAGCTTTTTAGAAGATTGCGACATGTAAGTTCCCTAAAAACGATGTTTTTAATTTTTTTATTGCTTTAGTGTGCCAGAATCATATCAGAATGAAATGAGAAATATTTCAGTATTGTCAATTACTAGAGGTCCAGGAAGACAACTATGAAAACATATTCCAAGTCTCTGACGCTGTTCAGTTTGCTGTTCTTATTATTTGCTTGTGGAGGCGGTGGTTCCCTTGAGCGGGATTCCGATACAGATACCGGCTCCGGAGACTCTGGCGACAGCAGTGATCCAACTTACACGGTTTCCCTCACACTCGTAAACCAAAATAGCGACACAGACCGGAATCTTGCGACAGATAACCCATTAACCATAAATGCATCTGTCATTGACGATGAAGGTGCACCTGTTGCTGATACGCTTATTACCTTTTCTCTTTCAAACGCAGATCTGGCCTCCTTCGGAAATGATACTGGAACGGCAAGAACCGACGACTCCGGCTCAGCTAGTATTGGGCTTGTTGTGGGAGCGGCTGCAGGCGATGGGCAAATAACTGCAACCTTGCCTGATGGTACCACTGGCACCACTACGTTTACGTCGGCGGGAAGCGATGAAGAAGAAGATGCTGAATACACAGTGACGTTTTCTGTCGTCAATGCTGCCGGGGATGAAGATAAAAACCTGGCGTCTGACAATCCTCTAACGGTAAATTTGTTAGTGGTGGATCAAAACGATAATCCGCTCACCGACGCTTTGGTAACGTTTTCTCTATCTAACGATGATTTAGCTGTGTTTAGCAATGATACCGGGACAGCAAGAACTGACAGTGATGGCAGGGCGAGTATTGTTCTGACACCTGGCACAGTAGCTGGCGACGGGCAAATCACAGTGACGTTGCCGGACGACACAACTGCGTCTACTACATTTTCTTCAACGGGTACAACAGTAATAAATGATGTACCTGCCGATTTAGAACTATATGCGAACTCGCTGACACTTGCCTCTTCAGGTTCGGACGAAGTCGAACTCATTGCATTGGTTAAAAATTCCCGCAGTATTTTAATGGAAGGGGTAGAAGTGACATTTTCAGCGCCGGTAGACGCAGGCCTGGAAATTCAGCAGGTAGATGAGGTCACCGGGGAAAATGGCATCGCAACAGCCATTGTTACCAGTCAGAATGATGCTTCATTCCGAACTGTACAAGTAACTGCAACGGCGGGTGAACAAGTTCAGACAGTCGATATTTTGATTGTTGGCACAGAGGTTACCATTAACGGTGCGAAGTCGATGACGGTGAATGATAGTACCGAACTCACCATTCGTGTGCAGGATTCAGATGGCACAAACCTGACTAACCAGGAAGTACTCGTTACAACCACACTGGGAGAATTGCGCAATACGGATGAAGGCACTGCGGGAACATCCATCACGACAAACACGGGTACCGAAGGGCAGGGAACTATTCGCTTCGTCGGTACGGCTTCTGGGCTCGCAATCATTTCTGCTGAAGCATTAAACGTAACATCAGAGCTGTTTGAAATCACAGTTCAACAAGATGATTTTGGTTTTAGTTCAGTACCTGAAGATGATATCGAGGTCGCACCAGACAATAATTACGAAGCGAGTGATTATGCAGTAATTGAAGTGACATGGAACAAAGACGGTGCGCCCTTTGACGGCGGCGAAGTGACGTTTTCTGCCTCAAGAGGAGATATTCGCCCAGGAGATGAAGTTGGCACCACAGGCACCGACGGTAAAGTTAGCTTCAGTATCGCGTCAACCAACGCTGGCCTTGCTGCAATAACAGCAACTGGCGTTGATAACGACGGTCAGGAAGTCAGCGCATCTATTGAAGTTGAATTTGTGGCAACCAATTCAAACACGATTCTGGTTGATGCATCCCCGGACCAAATAGGTCCAGACGGGCAAACCAGTACAATTACCGCGATAGTTCGGGATCCTGCCGGAAATCTGGTAAAAGATGAGGTGGTTAACTTTACGGTAAACGATACCAGTACGGGTTCTATTTCACCATCCCAGGCTACAACAGACAGTAATGGTATCGCTTCTACGGTATTTACTTCTGGCGGTGTTACCAGTGAAGATGCCGTGTTAATTACTGCTACAGTGCAGGATAAACCCAGTGTAACGGGTGACGTGACACTTACTGTCGGCAATCGCGCTTTCGATGTGTCTATCGGTACGGGCAATGAAATATCAAAACCGGATTCAACCACATACCTGAAAGAATTTGCAGTGTTTGTGACTGACGCCGTTGGACAACCGGTAGAAGGGGTGGCTCTTACCGCATCGTCTACACCGGTAAAATACAGCCAGGGAGGTCAGTATTTCAAAGGTGGTTGGATCTTCGTTGAACCTACCTGGACAGTGGGTTATATCATGGAAATCGATGGCGAAGATGAGCAGATATTTGAATATACGGCAATGTGTGACAATGAAGATATTAACGCCAATGGTATTTTGGAAATAGACAGTGAAGATACCAATGGTGACGGATTTCTTACGCCAGGTATCATTGGCTCCGTAACATTCAAGGAGGGCGTGAATGAAACTGACGCAAATGGTCAGGCTACTCTTGAATTGCGTTATCCGCGAGAATACGCCGCATTCTATGAGGCAGAAATTACTGTATTTGCTCAGTCGACAGGCAGTGAAGCCAGTGCGAGTATGAAGTATCTCTATGGCATTGCGGCAGAAGATGCGTCGAATGAAAACATTCGACCGCCGTCCAGTCCTTTTGGTACAGGTTTTAGGTGTGACAACACAAACTAAACCAAATTAAAAAAAGGCTGTGGATAAAATCCACAGCCTTTTTTCTTATCAAAACGTTTTCTTTCCGTTACAAAAACTCGTCACGCTCTAATGGCAACTCACAATGATGATTGCTGAAAGGGATAAACAGATCCGAGCTTCATAATTTGTGTGAGTTCATCTAATGCGGTACGGCTTTCGTTGAGAAGTGCAGGATCCCGTAAATCGTCTTCACTGAGTCGGTCGCGATAATGCTTCTCTACCCATTGATTCAATCGGGCAAACAACATATCGTTCATGAGGGTATGCTGGTTGGTTGCGGCCAGTTCTTGTTCGGTCATGGCTACACGCAGGCGCAAACATGCTGGTCCGCCACCATTTTTCATGCTCTGTTTTACGTCGAAAAACTTCACCTCTTTTATGGGAGTGCCCAAGGTAGTCAGTTGTTCAAGATAAGCTGATACAGCATTGTTTTCCTGGCATTCCGTAGGTGCGATAATCGCCATATGACCGTCTGGCAATGTAATTATCTGGGTGTTGAACAAATACGTACTAACCGCATCCAGCACAGAAACAGAAGCCGAGGGAACTTCAATAAAATGAAGTGGGCTATCACCAAATTTGGCTTTAATTTCATTGAGGACTGTGTGGGTATTTAAGAATGCTTGCTCATGGTAAAAGAGCACGTTTTGATTGCCCACAGAGATAACGTCATTGTGGAATACCCCTTGGTCAATAACATCAGGATTTTGTTGAATAAATACCACATTGTCATCATCCAAACCATGCAACCTCGCCACCGCCTGACACGCTTCGAGAGTCTGACGTGCCGGATACCTTTTCGGAGCAGGTTTCGTACTGTCAAATGCGTAGCGACCATACACAAATAATTCTACACCGGCCCGGCCGTAATCAGTGCAAAGACGGGTGTGGTTAGCGGCGCCCTCATCGCCGAAGTGTTCATTGTCTGGTAGGTGGGTATGGTGAGCAAAATATTTTTCTGACGCAAATGTTGCTTTTAAAATGTTGCCGGTGACCACAGGCTCTAAAGAACGGTGGAATTTATTCGTCAGATTTGCAGGCGTGAAATGAACTCTACCGTCGGCGGTGTCAGCACTGGGTGATACAGTGGCTGCATTTGCTGTCCACATACTGGATGCGGAGCAACACGCTAAGAACACTTGTGGCGCGTTCTGTGCTGCCAAGGCAAGTACACGGGCGTCAGAACCTGTGAATCCAATACGACGCAAAGCGGCGATGTCGGGGCGCTCTTGAGGTGCTAGCACCCCTTGCTTCATCCCCATGTCAGCCAGTGCCTTCATTTTTGTCAGCCCTTGCTTTGCAGCTTCTTTCGGGTTGCTCACTGCACTCGCGTTATTTTGCGAGGCGACATTACCAACAGACAAACCCGCATAATTGTGGGTAGGACCAACTAAACCGTCAAAATTGACTTCGTATTGCCGCATGACTTGCCTCTTTTAATGTAGTTTTTCAATTGCTGTTTGTCTATGGACTTGAAATTCCTTGAAGAATCCTAATAAACAGACTAGTTAAAGTATGATGGTTTAAAATGGGCCATTTGGGCGGCATTATACGACTTTTAATGCCGTTGCCAATGCCAGTGGCGAAAAAGTGAACAGAGTTTGGCGGTTTTAGCAACGCTGTAAAGAATAACTATTAAGAAGATCTTGTTTTCCATTCACTTTGTAGATATATGTTAAAAAAAGAGAGGACAGCCACCATAGGCATTTTGCTGTCCCAAAGTTTAGATAAAACAGGGTTAACCCTCTGATTAAGAACAGGTTTAATTAATTTTTATGGCAAAATCACTGGTCATTGTAGAGTCACCAGCTAAAGCGAAAACGATAAATAAGTATCTTGGCAAAAATTTTATCGTTAAATCTTCAGTTGGCCACGTTCGCGATTTGCCGACAAAGGCTGTCGGAAACGTCGAACCCAAAAAACCGGCCAAGGAACTGAAGCTTCTCAGCGACAGTGAGCGGGAAGAGTATCTCAGAAAATATGAGTATCGAAAGCTGGTAGATCGCATGGGCGTTGACCCCGAAGCTGACTGGAAAGCCCACTACCAGGTATTGCAAGGTAAAGAAAAAGTTGTCAACGAACTGAAGAAGTTGGCCAAAGACGCAGATACTGTTTATCTCGCAACGGATTTGGACCGCGAAGGGGAAGCCATCGCCTGGCATTTAAGAGAATTGCTTGGCGATAAAGGCAAAACCTATCAGCGGGTTGTATTCAACGAGATCACGAAAAATGCCATTCAAGACGCCTTTTCCCATCCGGGAGAGGTGAATACTGACAGAGTGAATGCGCAACAGGCTCGTCGATTCCTCGACCGTGTTGTTGGCTTCATGGTGTCGCCATTGTTGTGGAAAAAGATTGCAAGGGGCTTGTCAGCAGGCCGGGTTCAGTCTGTGGCTGTTCGCCTGGTGGTTGAACGTGAACGGGAAATTAAGGCATTCGTGCCAGAGGAATTCTGGGACGTTCATGCCGATTTGACATCAGCGCAACAGCAACAGCTAAGAATGTTGGTGAGCCGCTATCAGGACAAGCCGTTCAAGCCCAAAAACAAAGCTGAAACCGACACCGCGCTGGAACGTTTAAATGGTTCTCCCTATATTGTCGATAGCCGTGAATCCAAGCCGACGCAAAGCAAGCCGTCTGCGCCGTTTATTACCTCGACATTGCAACAGGCTGCCAGTACCAGGCTCGGTTTTGGTGTAAAGAAAACCATGATGCTGGCGCAGCGTCTGTATGAAGCCGGGCATATCACTTACATGCGTACGGATTCCACGAATTTAAGCCAGGAAGCGCTGGATAACTGTCGCCAATATATCGAAGACAGTTTTGGAAGCCGTTATTTGCCTGACAACCCAATTCGTTATGGTAGCAAGGAGGGCGCTCAGGAAGCTCACGAAGCCATTCGTCCTTCAAGTGTAAGTGTTCAGGCTGCATCCCTTAAAGAGATGGAGAGAGACGCACAGCGCCTATACGAGCTTATCTGGCGACAGTTTGTCGCTTGTCAGATGACGAATGCCAAATACGATGCCACAACCATAAAAGTGTCTGCAGGTGATTACGAATTGGTGGCGAAAGGGCGCGTACTTAAATTTGATGGTTGGACGAAGGTTCAGCCCCAATTGCGTAAAAAAGGTGAGGAAGAGCGTTTACTCCCCGATGTAAAACAAGGTGATAGCCTCGATTTACAGGCTCTTGACCCGAAACAGCATTTTACCAAACCCGTTGCCCGTTTTAACGAAGCTTCACTGGTAAAAGAGTTGGAAAAACGCGGAATTGGCAGGCCGTCTACGTACGCCAGTATCATTTCTACGATTCAGGACCGCGGCTATGTGCGGCTGGAAAATAAACGTTTTTACGCCGAGAAAATGGGTGAAATCGTCAATGATCGTTTAATGGAAAACTTTGATGATCTTATGAGCTATGATTTCACTGCAAACATGGAACAGCATCTGGATGATATTGCTGATGGCAAAAAGAATTGGAAGCAAGTCTTAGATGCTTTCTACGATGATTTTTATGCCAAGCTGTTGTTAGCTGAAAAAGCTGCAGAAGAAGGGGGCATGCGCGCTAATCAGGCTATTCCCTCTGGTATAACATGTGATAAATGCGGCCGCGAAATGAACGTGCGCACAGCATCTACTGGCGTCTTCCTGGGCTGCTCTGGGTACAACTTACCGCCAAAAGAGCGTTGCACAAATACGATGAACCTCACATCTGGTGATGAGGTGGTGAAAGTTGATGATGAGGACGAGCTAGAGACAGAAGCGCTGAGGGCTAAACGCCGTTGTCAGATTTGCGGCACTGCGATGGACAGTTACCTCGTGGATGAAAAACGCAAACTCCACGTATGCGGTAACACACCTACTTGTCCCGGTACTTACGTAGAAACTGGTACTTTTAAAATTAAGGGGTATGACGGTCCAATTATCGAGTGTGACAAATGCGGCAGCGATATGGAGCTTAAAAACGGTCGATTTGGAAAATATTTCGGCTGTACCAGTGAAACCTGTAAGAATACCCGTAAACTGCTACGCAATGGTGAAGCTGCGCCACCTAAAGAAGATCCGGTAGATCTCCCCGAGTTGCCTTGTGAAAAAACTGATGCCCATTTTGTGCTTCGTGATGGTGCGTCTGGCATCTTTTTAGCTGCCCATAATTTCCCGAAATCGAGGGAGACCCGAGCGCCCAAGGTCGCCGAGTTAGCGCGCTTCCGAGAGCGTATCTCTCCCAAGTTTTATTATTTGGCAGATGCGCCTCAGGAAGATCCAGATGGTAACCCAACGATTGTTCGCTTTAGCCGGAAAACGAAGCAGCAGTACGTTATGTCAGAAAATGAAAATGGTAAATCTACTGGTTGGTCAGCCTGGTATGAAGGCGGCAAGTGGGTTACCCAGGACAAAAAGAAAAAATAGGTCGCACATCATATGGCATCTTTACAAGACCAACTATTAAAGGCCGGGCTCGCGGATAAATCCTCTGCGAAACAGGCCCGGGCGGCGAAGCGCAAAAAGCAGAAGCTCAAGAATAAAAATCAGGCGGTTGAGGTTGACGAGGCCAAACTGGCTGCTGAGAAAGCTGCAGAAGAGAAAAGGGTAAAAGATCGGGAGTTGAACGAGCAACAACAAAAAGCTCGAGAGAAGCGCTCTGTGTTGGCTCAGATAAAGCAACTGATAGAAGTTAACAAGCAAACCCGTAAAGGCGATACCCTGCTCAATTTTACTCACAATAATTTGGTAAAACGCATGTATGTCAGCGATGACATGCACAAGCAGGTCACAAAAGGCCGTTTGGTCGTCGTGTTGCTTGATGACAGTTACGAACTTGTACCAACACCAGTGGCTGACAAAATTGCCCAGCGTGACGAGGCCTTTGTAATTTATCGTGCTGATTTGGACACTAAAGGTGCCGACGGTAACGAGCAGGACGAAGATGATTGGTACGCTGACTACGAAATTCCCGACGATTTAACCTGGTAAGTAACCTTCTCGCAGTGCGTGCATAGCGCACTGCTCGCTTTCCAACAGTATTACACAACTGATTCAAGCGCAATTTGCGTTCTTTTCTTCAGTGTTGAATTCAGTTTCCAATGGTCAGGGCTCCAACCAATAAGGAACCGACAAAAATCCGCACAGGCAAGATTATAGAGTTTTTGCCACTCCTGAACGACAGCATGGGCGAGGTCACTATCGTGATAATTGCAAATTGCCTCGTACAAGCGAGTGAAGTAAATTGAAAGGCAGTACTCGGTGTGGTCTTTTTGATCATCTTCTGATAACGCGCTGCCGATAAAGTAAGCTACGTCCTTTATTCCGCATCCATGGCCGGTATACTGAAAATCCACCCCGGCACATTGTGTGAAATCATCGCTAAAACAGAAGTTTGCAACTTTTGCATCGCCATGTAACAAAGTCTGATAAGCACAATTCGCCAATTGCTGTGCTATAACTTTAGCATTCTCCTTCAAAAGTGAATCTGGCATTACCCGCCACTCATCAAGGCGCGTATTTAAATGCCAGTAGGTTCCTTCTTGCCATACCCGGGTGTCTTTCAGGTTGATAAATTTGCCATGAAAGTCAGCCAGCCACGTCAAAACGCATTCAGCCTGCTTGACTGATAATACTGAACTGCGACGTGGAAATGCAGTGTCGACATCTTCCAAAACTAGCAGGGTGGCGTTGTCCCGGCTATCTGAAGCCACAAGTTTTGGAACGGTACATTTGTGGGTTGTGAAAGGCTGTAGTTTTTCGTAGAAGTGGCGTTCTACCTCGTAGGAAGTAAGTTTTCTGTCATGACCAACAAGAGAATTCCAGCCTTTTGGGTGAGAAGAGGGGGCCTGGGGAGATACAGCTTTGACGACAATAGACTTTCCGGTTTCATCAATAGCACGAAAGCACGCGCCATAATTATTCCAAAGTGGTTGAATAAGGGAGACCGCTCGATAATTTTCATGGGTGAGGTCATGCAACCATTTAACAAAGTGTACTGGTACTTTTTGCGTCATTGTTTGCTCCCCAAAAAAAAGCCGTACTTACGTGTACGGCTTTATGATGTCATTAAAAGTGTGAGTTAATTCACAGCTTCTTGTTTTGCTTCATCTTGATCACCAAACTCAGTGGGTAATGTCATGGGTGCGGCGGCAGAAGACGTTGCACTAGACACAGATGCAGATTTAGCTGATTTTACCAGTAACGGGCGTTTATCATCTGGCTTTGCAATAGGTTCAGCAATACCAAACTGCGCATCAACCTCTGCAGGTAGAGTGGTTGGGTGGGATGCTGATTTTTGGCCCAGACTACGGGTTGGTGTAAAGCTTGGCAAAGTGGTTTCTACCACTGACTTACCAGCATCTGTTTGGGTTTCTTCAACAGTGGCTGCGTCAGTCGTTGCATCTTTCGTTGATGACGCTTTTTCTGCGACAACAGTTTCTTCTTCACTTTCTGAAGACGGTGTCTGACTTGTTTCCGCTTTTTCTTCTGAGGCGAGATTAATTTCGACCTGTTCAGGTGCGCTGATAGTGTCACCTTCAACGCGAACACGAGGTTTTTGTGTCCGTGAAGATTTAGGTTGTGTATCTTTATCTGGATCCGCTAGGTCAAACTGAAGTTCGTCTTGCACTGCTTCGCTAGCAACAGCCTTGTTGTCGTCCTGAGCCGAACTGCTGTCAGCTTTTGGCTCCACAGTTTCTGCTACGGGATTCTCCGCAGGTTCAGGAGCAGTTCCCGTAGTTGTATCGACCTGACTTGTTTCAACCGTTGTAGTTTCGTTGCCAGGCTCAGAGTGTCGGACGTGGATGTCTGAAGGTTGTTGTCCTTCCGGCGTATCCTGTTCTTTACGTCTGCGTTGTCCCGCTGCCCGAACATGCCTTGGTGAGCGTCTTGAGCGCCCACGAGCTTCCCGCTTTTGACCATTGTCATCACTGGCTTGTGCGTCTTGCTCGTCACTTACGTCCGAAGTAGCCGACTGATCCTGTGTTTTTTCAGGGCTTTCCTGCTGTACCTCAGGCTTAAGCTGAGCAGACTGAGTTGCTTTTACTTCGTTCTCAACTGGCAACGCATTGACTTCAGTATTATCCACTGATGCAGCAGAGTGACTTTCTACTTTTTCTGCCGGTGCAGCTGTCGCCGTTGGAGAATCAACACCTGCTTCTACTGGTGTGCTTTGCTGCTGTTGTACACTGTCACTTTGCACGCGTACGCTGCGACGTTTATCACGGCGTTTACGGCGCTCAGCCACTTGTTTCTTGCGGGCTGGTTTGGCTTCCTGAGATTCGCTTTCAGGCGACTTATCAGTTTGCTGATCAGCTTTTTTTGTATCTTGCTCAATGCTTTTAGCGTCTTGGTTTCTACGCTTTTGTTTTGGCTTATTGCGCTTCTCTTCCTGACGTTTAGCAGACGATTTGTTGTCGTCTTTTTCACCTTGCTGGTCGTAGTGCTTAGCACGGCGATTACGATTATTACGCGGTTTACGGTTGCGGTTGTCGCTATTTCGTGAACGTCGTGGCTTAGTTTCCACTTCTTCTTTCTGCGGCTCTTTTTCTTCTTCACCGCCAAGGATCAAGGATATCCATTTGCCCAGCTTGGTAAACAGGTTACCTGATTGCGCGGCTTGCTCAGGTGCTTTCTTTGGCTGGCGAGTAGCTGGAGCAGGAGCTGGAGGTGCTTCAGTGGGCGCGACTAAACCTTTTAGTGCCGGCTCTTCCCGTTTAACTGGCGCAGCTGACGGCTGGAAGGACGTGTCTTCTTCATTTTCTTTAAGGCTTACGTTGTAGCTGGCTTCAGAAACAACTTCATCCGGACGGTGTCTGACAACCTCATAATGGGGGGTATCCAGATTAGGGTTAGGGATGAGTAGCAATGAGACATTATGACGCTTCTCAATAACATTGATTGATTTGCGTTTTTCGTTGACCAGATACGTTGCGACAGGAACGGGAAGCTGCGCTTCAATTTGTCCGGTGTTGTCTTTAATCGCTTCCTCTTCCATGATGCGAAGAATCGAAAGCGCCAGTGATTCTGTACCACGAATGGTACCGTGGCCTGAGCAACGGGGACAAACGTGATGCGCCGATTCACCTAATGAAGGGCGCAAACGCTGACGGGACATTTCTAACAAACCAAAACGAGAAATGCGGCCTAGTTGCACTCTCGCACGATCCGAGCGTACAGCATCCTTCATTCGGTTTTCAACTTCGCGCTGGTGGCGTACCGGCGTCATATCAATAAAATCAATTACCACAAGGCCACCGAGGTCTCGCAGGCGCAATTGACGGGCGATTTCGTCTGCCGCTTCAAGGTTGGTATTGAGCGCGGTCTCCTCGATATCTCCGCCTTTTGTTGCTCTGGCAGAGTTAATATCGATGGACGTCAAGGCTTCTGTCGGGTCGATGACAATCGAACCACCTGAAGGTAAGCGAACTTCACGTTGAAACGCCGATTCAATCTGGCTTTCGATTTGATAATGACTAAATAGGGGAACGTCGCCTTTGTAGAGCTTCACCCGACTGGCAAAGTCTGGGCGAACCAGTTCAATGTGCTGAAGGGCTTCTTCATAAATACTGGTTTTGTCGATGAGGATTTCACCGATATCTCTACGCAGGTAATCGCGAATGGCGCGAACAATAACATTACTTTCCTGGTGAATTAAAAACGGTGCAGCACGGTTTTCGGCAACCTCAGAAATAGCCTGCCAATGCTTGAGCAGTACCTTTAAATCCCATTCAAGTTCTTCGTAAGATTTTCCCACACCTGCAGTACGAACGATAAGGCCCATGCCATCGGGTAAATCTAAACGGGATAGAGAGTCTTTGAGGTCGTTGCGCTCGTCGCCTTCGATTCTTCTGGATATACCGCCAGCTCGGGGATTGTTTGGCATGAGTACCAAATAACTGCCGGCTAAAGACAAAAAGGTAGTCAAGGCAGCGCCTTTTTGGCCTCTTTCTTCTTTGTCTATTTGAACAATGACTTCCTGACCTTCTTTAATAACATCTTTGATGTTGGGACGGCCTTCGAATTTGTAACCTTTGGGGAAGTAAGTTCGTGCAATTTCTTTTAAGGGAAGGAAACCGTGACGTTCCGCGCCATAATCAACAAAGGCAGCTTCTAAACTAGGCTCTACACGGGTAATTTTACCCTTGTAAATATTGGCTTTCTTTTGTTCGTGCCCGGGACTTTCTATATCAAGATCATACAAGCGTTGCCCATCTACAAGGGCGACGCGCAACTCTTCTTGTTGAGTTGCGTTAATTAACATTCTTTTCATTGTATCTAACTCTGTTTGAACAGCCGCATAGACACAAAATCAAAATGACGCGTGCAAACACTCGCCACTCAGCCTCCCGGCTGTGTGCGGAATTTGTTGTACAGTCGTATTACCCAGCGCATGATAATTGCGCTATTTACATGGGTGTCGGGAACGACGGCCCTTACTTTTTGTTTTTCCCCCGATTACTTTTATCCGGGGAAAGGTCAATTTAATTCTGTTTGGCTAAACGGCGAACTTTTATTTTAAAATTTTGACGGTGCTTAGTTTTAAAGGCTTTTGTGCTGCCGATATAAACTGGGCTATTCAAATAATTCAGGTGCCCGCCCGACATTCATGGTTCACGTTAAAGTTCGAACCGGATTTTGTAGTTGCAATTTGTCACATAGTTTAAACAACAACAAAATCCTTTGGATTATCTCACCATCTTCCCGAGAGACGCAAGCAAACTTCCTGCTAATTTTTCAATTATCAATGAAATGTCAACTTGCGCGGTATGTTTTTTGTTCATATTTAGTTATTTTTGATTGGTGGTACAGGTCAGTGGAAAGATTTTCCGAACTCAAGCACAGCTAGACACAAGATATTATCTTTTTCTAAAGGTTCTAAACGAGTGATCTCATTTGAGAATATGTAGTTCTGTATTTTATTTTGCCATCGAAAGTGAGTGTCTTAGCGTATTTTTGCTTAGGGAATTACATCTAGTCAGTTATACTTGCGACCATGAAAAATGAAATCCATCAAAAAGTTCGTTTTGTAACGATAGAACCCGATCTGGCAGGTCAACGGGTAGACAACTTTTTGCGCACCCAGTTAAAAGGCGTGCCAAAAAGTATGATTTACCGCATATTGCGCAAAGGCGAAGTAAGGGTAAATAAAGGCAGGGTAAAACCCGACTATAAACTTGCTACCGATGATCTCGTTCGCATTCCACCGCTTCGCACTGCCGAAGTCAAGGACACGCCAAACCCTAAGTTAGAAAAGGTGGCTGAAATTGAATCCTGCATTCTCTATGAGGATGAGCGTATTTTAGTTATCAATAAGCCGTCCGGCACGGCGGTACATGGCGGTAGCGGTTTAAATTTCGGACTTATTGAAGGGCTTCGTGCGCTAAGGCCCCAGGCTAGTTTTATGGAATTAGTACACCGCCTCGATCGCGATACGTCAGGTTGCATTCTGGTGGCCAAAAAGCGCTCAGCACTTCGCCATCTGCACGCACAGTTACGAGAAGGTCAGATGGATAAACGGTACCAGGCCCTGGTCGCGGGGGAGTGGCCAGAGAATCGTTTCAAGGTGAAAGCCCCCTTGTTAAAGAACGTCTTACAATCTGGAGAACGCTTAGTTAGTGTGAGTGAAAATGGCAAGCCTTCCGAAACCCGTTTTCGTATATTGCAACGCTTTAGCGGTGCAACCTTAGTGGAAGCTTCGCCAATCACAGGCCGTACCCACCAAATTCGGGTACATTGCCAACACGCCGGACACGCCATAGCCTGCGATCCCAAATATGGCAATGCTGAGTTTGATGAAAAAATGCACGGGCTGGGCCTAAAACGCTTATTTCTACATGCAGCTAGCATTCGGTTTACTCATCCAGGTACGGAAGAAACAGTGCGTTTCGATGCACCTTTGGATACAGCGTTAACGAACTCAATTAAGCAGTTAAATGAAATCTTATAAATTTATTATTTTTGACTGGGATGGCACGCTGATGGATTCGGCTGCAAAGATCATCCATTGTATGCAATTGGCTGCCAAGCGGTGTGATGTAGCTGTACCTACGCCTGAAGCTGTTGGTGGCATCATTGGTATTAGTCTTCGCCCAGCAATTCAAACCCTGTTTCAGCTTACCGATGATAAACAGACTGATGAGCTAGTTGATGCTTATAAAGCTGTTTTTATTGAGCAAGATCAGATTCCGAGCCCGCTATTTTCTGGTGTCACTGATATGCTGACGGCACTTCATGAAAATGGAAATGTCCTCGCTGTTGCAACAGGTAAAGCACGACGTGGTTTGGAGAGAGCGTGGGCGAATACCAACACAGAGCAATATTTTTCTTATTCACGCACGGCAGACGATGCCGAGTCAAAACCTTCAGCAGACATGATTATTCAACTGCTTGCGGAATCTGGTGCAGCACCACACGAAACTGTCATGGTTGGCGATACTACCTTTGATATGCAAATGGCCAGAGACGCAGGTATTGATAGAATAGGGGTATCTTATGGTGTTCACGCGCCATTACATCTGGAAGCATTTGAGCCCCAGGCTATTGTACACGACATCGACGAGTTGAGGCGCTGGCTGTTACCTGTCTGAGGTGGCAAGAACGAGCAAATCAATATCAAATTCTGACAGCATGTCCCTGAGTAGCATTACTGGCAGGCCAATCAAAGCCTGGGGATCACGTGAATCTATTTGGTCGAATAATAAAACGCCTTTCCCCTCAGACTTAAAACTTCCTGCACAATCATAAGGCGTTTCACAGTGTAGATATTGTGTAATGTGCTGTTTCGTGAGTGTTTTGAAATACACGGTAGTCGTGTCAATAGCAGTATATTGCTTGTTCACGCTCTGCTGAACAAGGCTCAACGCAGTATGAAAGGTAACTGTTTTTCCGCTGCAAAGAGTCAGTTGCTCCATTGCGGCCTCAAAGTGATGGGGTTTTCCCAGAATGACAGTCTCTCCGTTATCGTCTGTCAATGACGCAACCTGGTCTGAGCCTATAACCAGCGCATTTGGATGGGAAGATGCCACTTTCGTTGCTTTTTCGCCAGCTAGTCGAGTCGCTAGAGCATCAGGAGTCTCGCCATGTTTTCGCTGTTCATCGATGTTAGGTGAGATACACTTTGCATTAATGCCAAGCGCTGCCATTTGCGACTGCCGGTAGCGGGATGAACTGGCAAGAATAAAGGGTGGAGGTAACATTACGGCCGTATCCGAATAATCACAGTAGTGTATGATGTGCCTAAGTCTGACCGATTCTACAACACAGGTCTATGGCGAAGAAAAGATAAATTACCGAGAATTGCTGTGAAATGCGATTAATGCTTTGACAGTGATAAGGCAAATCTATATTATGCGCGCCCTATGCAGAAAGTGAAATTACCTCATTCCGTCGACCCGGTCAAAAGCGCCGTAAAACGTTCCGATTACAGGGGCGTTATTGCGAGTAAAGACATGGTGCGGTTAAATGAAGCTGTTGTCAGTTGTGATGAATGGGTGAACGCCGAAGTACAGTTCAAAAAAGACGCGCAGGGTCTTACTGTCTTTCACGGTCACTTACAAACACAGGTAACACTTATCTGTCAGCGGTGCAATGGTGAGTTTACTCACGACCTTTATACAGAGTTTTGTTTTAGTCCGGTGCAGGGACAACAAGAGGATGATGAAGGATTGCCCGAAGCTTATGAACCGGTAGAGGTCAACGACCACGGAGAAGTCAGTCTGCTTCAAATTTTTGAAGACGAATTGATTATTTCGTTACCCATTGTCGCCCTTCATGCAGAGGAGGATTGTGCAGTGAGTAAAGATGATATGACATTTGGAAAAATTGACCCGGCAAATGAGCGACCAAACCCTTTCGCGGTTTTGAAAGAACTTAAGCGAGACCAGGAGTAAGTTATGGCAGTACAACAAAATCGTAAAACACGCTCTAAGCGTGGTATGCGTCGTTCACACGATGCATTGACAGGCGCGACTTTGTCTGTCGATTCAACGTCAGGTGAAACTCACCGTCGTCATCACGTAACCGCTGATGGTTACTATAAAGGCAAAAAAGTCATCGAACGTTAATCGATTGGTGATTACCTTTTGTCTAAGCTAACCATCGCGTTAGATATCATGGGGGGCGATCATGGTCCCCCTGTTATCCTTCCGGCAACCCTCAAAGCCGTCCGGCTTCATCCCGATTTTAACTTTATTTTGTGTGGCGACCAGTCGGTCATTAACCCCGCACTTGACAACCTGTTACCTGAACAACGAGCCCGAGTGACTGTAGAACACTGCGAAGATGTTGTTGAAATGGGTGATGCCCCCGCGTATGCACTTCGAAATAAGAAAAAGTCATCCATGCGACGTATTGTTGAACTGGTGGAGAATAAATCTGCTTCAGCATGTGTGAGTGCCGGTAATACTGGTGCGCTTTTGGCCATGGCCTATTATTTGTTAAAAACATTACCCGGTATAGATCGCCCGGCGCTGGTATCTGGCATGCCGACAGCGAGTCAGCACAGAGTATTTCTTTTAGATCTTGGTGCCAATGTAAATTGTACGTCGGAGATATTGTTTCAGTACGGCGTGATGGGGAGCGTACTTGCTCAGGAAGTCTTTGGTGTTGAGAAGCCTCGAGTGGCGCTGCTCAATGTTGGCGAAGAGGATATTAAGGGCAATGCGCAAGTAAAAATTGCAGATCAATTGTTTCGTCAGGCAGATGCTCTTAACTACATTGGTTACGTCGAAGGGGACGATATCTTCACCGATTGTGCTGATGTGGTTGTCACTGACGGCTTTACAGGCAATGTCGCGTTAAAATCTACGGAAGGTTTAGCTAAACTCGTGATCAGTGAGGTCAAAAGACAGTCACAATTAAACCTTTTGACCCGACTTATGGCCAGAATTGCTTTACCACTGCTAAAAAGCATCTACAACCGCGTGAACCCCGACCAGTATAATGGTGCGAGTCTGTTAGGATTGCGCGGCATTGTGATCAAGAGTCACGGGAACGCCTCAGCCGATGCATTTTACTATGCTATTTACCAGGCAATGCAGGAAGCAAGAATGGGTATTCCGGAAAAAATAAAAAGTAAAATAGAAACGGTTTTGTTGGAGCAGATTTGAGTAATTATTCACGAATTATCGGGACTGGCAGCTATTATCCTAGCGAAGTCCGCACGAACGCCGATCTCGAATTAATGGTAGATACCAGTGACGAGTGGATTACCGACCGCACCGGTATCAAAGAAAGACGCATTATTGGGGCAGATGAAACCGCGGCAACGATGGGCGCAGAGGCCAGTCGTCATGCCATCGAAGCTGCTGATGTCGACCCTCAGTCAATAGATATGATTGTGTGTGCCACTACCAGTGGGCGATATTCTCTCCCCAGTACTGCTTGTGAAATTCAACGTATTTTACAACTCGATGGCATTCCTGCGTTTGATGTTGCCGCAGCTTGCGCTGGTTACTGTTACGCACTGAGCGTAGCTGATCAGTATATTAAGTCTGGAATGGCCAAGCGCATTCTCGTGGTGGGCACCGACTGCTTAAGCAGGCTGGTTGACCCCAAAGATCGCTCCATGGTGATTTTGTTCGGCGACGGTGCCGGAGCTACGATTATTGAAGCCAGCGACGAGCCGGGCATCTTGTCGACCCATATACATGCCGCAGGTTCTTATGGCGATCTACTATACGTCGGAAATCCGACTCGCGGTGATGAGGCATCGGTACATGAAAACTGGGGCGTAATGAAGGGGAATGAAGTATTCAAAGTTGCGGTGACGAAATTGTCTGAAACCGTAATACAAACCCTTGAAGCCAATAATATGCAAAAGTCTGACCTCGATTGGTTAGTTCCTCACCAGGCTAATTTTCGTATTATAAAAGCCACAGCGAAGAAGTTGGATATGTCACTTGATCAAGTGGTCATCACCCTTGAGAAATATGGAAATACATCTGCAGCCACTGTGCCTACTGCTCTGGACACTGCAATTCGCGATGGCAGAATAAAACGTGGTCAGAATTTATTGTTAGAGGCATTTGGAGGCGGATTCGCCTGGGCCTCTGCATTAGTCAGATATTGATATACATTTTTTACTCCGAGTAAAAGAAGATAAGAAGAAGGAACAAAGATGAGTCGAACTGCCTGTGTTTTCCCCGGTCAGGGTTCTCAAACTGTTGGCATGCTAAAAGAGCTTGCCGAAGAACATGCTATCGTCGAGCAAACCTTTGCTGAAGCTTCAGAAGTATTAGGGTATGACTTGTGGGAACTGGTTCAAACTGATGAGCAAGGCAAATTAAACGAAACCCACATAACTCAGCCGGCACTTCTCAGCGCCAGTGTGGCCATATGGCGTATTTTGCAAGAACAAGGGCTTAACGCTGATTACGTTGCCGGACATAGTTTAGGCGAATATTCAGCATTAGTATGTGCTGGTGCTATTGCCTTTGCAGATGCCGTAACACTGGTTGAAGCCAGAGGTAAATTTATGCAGCAAGCTGTTCCGGCTGGTGCTGGTGCTATGTACGCCATAATTGGCCTGGACGATAACAAAATTGCAGAAATTTGTGAACAAACTGCCATAGCTACCGGCGATGTTGTTGCTCCTGTGAATTTTAATTCACCTGGTCAGGTTGTCATTGCCGGAGAGAGAAATGCAGCGGAAAAAGCCGGAGATGCATGTAAAGAGGCCGGTGCTAAACGTGCGCTACCGCTATCAGTAAGCGTACCATCTCACTGTGAACTCATGCGTCCAGCAGCAGATAAGCTCGATGACGCACTGGCGTCGATCAACATTAGCACGCCTTCTATTCCGGTGGTGAATAATGTTGATGTTAAAATAGAAGAAACACCAACTGCAATTAGAGATGCACTCGTGAGACAACTTTATTATCCGGTTCAGTGGACGAAAACCATTCAGTTTCTTGCTGCTTCCGGCGTAGACAAGGTTGTCGAAGTGGGACCAGGCAAGGTACTAACCGGCCTTAATAAGCGTATTGATAAGTCACTTACCAGCGTGGCAGTGAACACACCAGACTCGCTATTAGCAGTTTAATCTGGGGTTAATAGGAAGAATATGACACAATTAAGCGGAAAAATCGCATTAGTGACCGGCGCAAGTCGGGGAATAGGCAAAGCTATTGCCGAAGCCCTTGCAGCACAGGGCGCAACGGTAATTGGTACAGCTACCAGTGAAAAAGGGGCTGAGGCAATCTCTGATTACCTTGCTGAGTCAGGTGGAAAAGGTTTGGCCTTGAATGTCACTGACAAAACCTCTGTAGAAGCGGTATTAAAAACCATTGCAGATGACTTTGGCGTTATTGATATTCTTATCAATAACGCGGGTATTACCCGTGACAACCTGCTCATGCGCATGAAAGACGATGAATGGCAGGATATTATCGATACCAATTTGTCGTCAATATTTACGCTCTCTAAAGCGGTATTGCGTGGTATGATGAAAAAACGCTGTGGTCGCATTGTTAATGTTGGCTCTGTTGTTGGTAGCTCAGGAAATGCTGGCCAGGCTAATTATGCAGCCGCTAAAGCCGGTGTTATTGGGTTTTCGAAATCAATGGCGCGAGAGGTGGCTTCCCGGGGTATTACCATTAACGTGGTTGCGCCTGGTTTTATCGATACGGATATGACGAAAGCATTGACAGATGACCAGAAGGAAGCGATCTTTAAGGATATTCCGGCAAACCGGTTAGGCGCGCCTGAAGAAATAGCTGCCACTGTTGCCTTTTTGGTAAGTGATGGCGCAGCTTATATTACCGGTGAAACCATTCATGTGAATGGTGGTATGTATATGAACTAATACTGCAATTTATGCAGTTAACAACACTTTATCCTTGTTTTGAAAGGGTGATGGTGTTAAAAATTTGTAGAATTTAATTGGTTAGTTGCTGGTTTGACCAGATAATTTAAATAAACTGGTACTTGCAAGGCAATGACTTGCAAAATAAACTAGCGGCACTTTTTTATCTAGTGACGTTAAGGGAAACCTAGAATTATGAGTAACATTGAAGAGCGCGTAAAAAAGATCATCGTAGAACAGCTGGGCGTTAAAGAAGAAGAAGTAAAAGCTGAAGCTTCCTTCGTTGATGATTTGGGCGCAGATTCACTCGACACTGTTGAGCTGGTAATGGCTTTAGAGGAAGAGTTCGATACTGAAATTCCTGACGAAGAAGCAGAAAAAATTACAACTGTTCAATCTGCTATCGACTACATCAATGCAAACAAAGACGACTAATATCGTCTGTTGAATTTGCGGAAACGGCTCTGTTAAGAGCCGTTTTTGTATCTATCGTTATTTCCAATACGAGGGCTTTTTGTGACAAAACGTCGCGTAGTGGTTACTGGAATGGGAATGTTATCTCCGCTGGATGTTACAGTGGAGGGTACCTGGTCTCGGTTGTTGAAAGGCGAGAGCGGTATTGGAGACATTACCCTGTTCGATTGCAGTAACTATTCCACTCGATTTGCAGGTCAGGTTGATAACTTTGATCCGCAAGAATATATCGAAAAGAAAGAAACAAAGAAGATGGATCGGTTTATCCAGCTGGGTATTGCTGCGGGTAAACAAGCGTTGGCCGATTCCGGACTTTGTATCACTGAAGACAATGCACACCGTGTAGGTGTGGCTATTGGTTCAGGTATCGGTGGTCTTGAGCAAATCGAGCAAAATCATATCAAATTGCTAAACAGTGGTCCTAAACGGGTATCTCCGTTTTTTGTTCCGTCTACTATTACCAATATGATCTCCGGGTTTCTTTCAATCATGGAAGGCTTAAAAGGGCCCAATCTGAATATTGTGACAGCCTGTACCACGGGTGTTCACAATATTGGCGTTGCAGCCAGAACTATTGCATATGGTGATGCCGATGCTATGTTGGCTGGCGGTGCTGAAGCGTCTATAACGCCTCTTGGTATTGCAGGTTTTGCAGCTGCAAGAGCACTATCAGCAAATAATGATGCACCTCAACAAGCAAGCCGCCCATGGGACAAAGACCGGGATGGTTTTGTCATGGGAGAGGGTGCTGGTGTAATGATGCTTGAATCATACGAATCCGCTGTTGCCCGAGGCGCTACTATTTATGCTGAATTAACCGGCTTTGGAATGAGCGGTGATGCTTATCACATGACATCGCCACCTTCCGACGGTGAAGGCGCTGCCCGCTCAATGGAAAACGCACTGTTAGATGCCAAAATGGATGGGAAAGACATCGGCTATATTAATGCTCACGGTACGTCTACACCAGCAGGGGATAAAGCAGAAGTGGCAGCTGTTAAGCGAGTCTTCGGCGACCACGCTCATAATTTGCTGGTAAGCTCCACCAAATCTATGACTGGTCACCTCTTAGGCGCGGCCGGTTCTGTTGAAGCCATTTTTACTGTTCTCGCGTTACGAGATAAGATGGCTCCGCCGACCATTAACCTGGATAATCCAGGTGAAGGCTGCGACCTCGATTTCGTACCTCACAAAGCAAAAGCTTTCGAGTCTCCTTATGCATTGTGTAACTCTTTTGGGTTTGGCGGTACAAACGGTTCCTTAATTTTCAAACGTATTTAATTACCTGAAAATCGGTTAAAAAACCCGCTTAAAAGCGGGTTTTTTATGTTTGCTATTTTTAATTTACTGATTTCTCACTTCTTGAGAGTGCTGAACGCTCAAGCTCAAGCTCAAGTGCACTGCAAAGGTCAACAGGCTTTAAGTCTGCTGAATTATCCCTTGTCTACTGATATAATCTGCCGCCTGTTTGTAAGTTAAACGGGATCTTGATGTCAACCAGCCCAGCCTTGGATCGTGCTTCACAGTATGGAGACGGACTTTTTACAACAACCGTGGTAAAAAATGGCGAAATTACATTGTGGGAATTTCATCGTCAGCGTCTTCTTTCTGATAGCCAGCGCTTAATGATTAATATCGACTGTGATCAATTGCAAGATGATGCGTTTAAACAAGCACAGGCATTGGCCAATGGCGTTCTAAAAATTCATCTGTCAGCTGGTTTCGGTGGCCGTGGTTATCAACGGGATGAGACAGCCTTAGCCCGGGTAACCTTTTCTCGCCATCACATTCCTTCGCATTATGAAAGCTGGCGCACAAGCGGGATAGAAGTTGATGTAAGCCCGGTAAAGCTTGGTCTTCAGCCATTGCTCGCGGGCATTAAGCATCTGAACAGGTTGGAACAGGTACTTGTAAAGCAGCACTTGAATTTCGATGATGCGCTGGTTACCAGTATTGACGGGTTCGTCATAGAAGCCAGTGCGAGTAACGTTTTTTGGTACAAAAACGGCACTTGGTATACGCCTGCAATCGAGCAATGTGGTGTGGAAGGTGTATTCAGGAATTATCTTATTGCTACCCTGCGTGCAGAGGGTACAAGTGTTGAGGTGAGCAATTACAGGCTGGATGACTTACTCTGTGCAGACGGTTTATTTGTGTGTAATGCGCTAATGAAAATTGTGCCTGTAACAGTGGTTCATCACCAGAAACAGACGTTTGAATTTGATATAAAACCTGTCAGGCAATTACAGCAACATATTATGGACAAGGTAGCGGACTTTTTATGAAATGGGCTGTGGGCATTGCCATTGTTGTTGTTATCTCGCTCAGTGCAGCTATTGCGCTGAGTATGTGGGGGATGAATGCGCTGAATGCTTCGGTAAACATTAACGAGCCGGTATTGTTTACGGTTGAACCGGGGCAGTCACCACGGTCGGTTGCAAAGAAACTAAACGAGAACCGAATAGTGTCACTGCCAGGTTGGTTAACCAAGCTATGGTTTAAACTGAACCCGGAGGCTATTCACATCAAAGCGGGCACTTATGAACTTATGCCAGGGCAAAGTTTCATAACGTTATTCGCCACTATGTCAGAGGGTAAGGTACGCCAGTTCAGTGTTTCACTTATTGAAGGGCAGACCTTGCAGCAATGGCTGGAAGTACTTTCTAACCAACCTTATCTTGTTAATGATGTGAAGACCGAAAATATCCCCTTATTTTCAGGCGTCAGTGGAATGCCTGATAATGCTTATCCGGAAGGTGTTTTTCTCGCTGATAGTTATTTTTACACATCAGGGACTCACGTCAGTGAAATATTAAGACGTGCCAATGAAGATCTCGTCGCATTCGTTAAACAGACATGGCAGGAAAGAGATGTCGATTTGCCTCTTCGCACACCCTATGAAGCGTTAATCCTTGCGTCTATCATTGAAAAAGAAACCGCAGTAGCTGCAGAGCGTCCCTTAATTGCGGGTGTCTTTGTAAACAGATTAAACAGGAACATGCGATTGCAAACTGACCCAACCATTATTTATGGGTTGGGTGATCGGTTTGACGGAGATATTAAATACGCGCATTTGAGTGAGAAAACGGCGTACAATACGTACGTTATTAAAGGTCTGCCGCCTACGCCTATTGCCATGCCTGGTAGAGAGGCGATCCTTGCTGCATTGCATCCTCAAAAAACTGAAGCATTATATTTTGTGGCAAAAGGAGACGGCAGTCACGTCTTTTCATCTTCACTGGAAGCGCATAATGCAGCTGTAAACCAGTATCAACGCAATCAGGGCCCAAAGTAGTATGATTGGAAAGTTTATTGTTATTGAAGGCCTTGAAGGGGCAGGGAAGAGCTCGGTTATCGACATAGTGAAGCACATTGTTTGCCAGCGCGGTCATAGCTGTATTACCACACGGGAGCCGGGTGGAACGCCCATGGCAGAAGCTATACGGGAATGCGTGAAACACGAGTGGAAGGAAAATGTGTCGGAAGAAACGGAATTAATGCTGATGTATGCAGCCAGAAGGCAACTTCTGGTAAATGTTATTCAACCGGCGCTGGAAAAAGGCCAGTGGGTAATTGGCGATCGCCATGATTTGTCTTCTCTGGCCTATCAGGGCGGAGGCAGACAAATAGATGCTGATAAACTCGATGCTTTAAGACAGCTGTGCTTACAAGGTTTTAAGCCGGATCTCACATTATACCTGGATGTTGATCCTGCCGAAGGGCTCAAACGAGCGCGAGGTCGCGGTGAACTTGATCGTATCGAAAAATCCGGTTTGGCATTTTTTCAGCGCACTCGAGAGCGTTATTTACAGCTTGCCCATGGCGACGAACGTGTACATATCATTGATGCAATGCAGCCAATGGAAAGAGTGCATAATGATGTAAGAACGACCCTTGAGGCTTATCTGTCGTGATTTATCCCTGGTTTGCTTCACTATTTAATCAACTCGTGGGACGTTTACAAAAACGTAGTCTGCATCATGCACTACTGCTTAATGGCCCTCCGGGATTGGGAAAGCAGGATCTTTCTCGCGGCTTAGCTCAGGCCATCCTATGTAAAAATACCAAAGAAGATGGTGCTTGTGGTGTCTGTCAAAGCTGTGATTTATTTTCCGCAGGTACTCATCCTGACTTTCATTGGCTATCCAGTGAAAAACAACTAGGCGTAGATAAAATTCGCGAAGGTATTGGCAAACTAGCTGGTACTGCGCAGTTGGGAAACAACAAGGTGCTGGTTATGCCTCGGGCTGAAAGTATGACCGAAGCAGCGGCAAACGCCTTATTAAAAACCTTAGAAGAACCCACAGATAACACTTATTTATTACTATTAACAAGCCAGCTTACTGGTTTATTACCTACTATTTTAAGTCGTTGCGAAAAGCACACATTACCACTTCCTGATAAAAAACAGTTGCAGTTGTGGCTTGCCCAAGCCGGCTTTTCAAATGTGAGCGAACAGTATATGGGAGCCTACGGTTTCTCCCCTCTATCCTTACGCGCAAGTCTTGAAGAGAATTCTGAAAGCATGTCTTTTGAAACCTTTGAGCAAGGATTGGCAAGTCTTAAAAACAAAGAAGTTAGTGTCAACACACTTGCTGGAAAATGGCAGGATGACGCTTTGCAGGTCGTAACATGGCTTCAAGCAGAAGCCCATCAGGCTTATCTTAATAGTATGGGCTCAGCGGATTATCAAAAAGCCTTGCGATGTATAGAAGCGAAGCAGCGTTTGTCCCATGCTGGGGTCAATAAGTCGGTGATCCTTTCCGGCCTGCTATCCGTTTTTTCATCGCATTAATACAGATCGATTAAGGGTTATATTTTGTTTGTAGATTCTCATTGCCACCTCGATAGGCTAAAACTGGATGATACTGCTCTAAATGAGGCGTTAGATTTTGCCAGAAAGCGGGGAGTAGAGCATTTTCTCTGTGTATCAGTTTCAGTTAAAGACTTCGACACTATGTACGAGAAAGTAAAAGGTTTTGAAGATGTTTCTGTATCCTGTGGTGTGCATCCACTCCATCAGGAAGATGCCTGTGATTATGATACCTTACTTGAAAAAGCGGCGCGTCCTGAAGTTGTCGCTGTTGGAGAAACCGGGTTAGACTATTTTTACAGCGCAGATACAAAAGAGGTTCAGCGTACCTCGTTTGTCGACCACATCAAAGTGGCGAATACCCTGAGTAAACCGTTAATCATTCACACCAGGGATGCAAGAGAAGACACCATCGCTTTATTAAAAGCGCATAAGGCACCTCACACCAAGGGGGTACTGCATTGCTTCACCGAATCTTTAGAAATGGCTCAGGAAGCCATAGCAATGGATTTCTATATTTCCATATCCGGAATCGTGACTTTCAATTCAGCACAAGCATTAAGAGATGTAGTGACCGCATTGCCATTAGAACGGCTCCTTATTGAAACTGACTCTCCCTGGTTGGCCCCAGTACCCCATCGTGGCAAAGAGAATCAGCCAGGCTATGTGGTGGAAGTTGCCGAGTTTATCGCTGAGCTAAAAGGTGTGTCGGTGCAGTCACTGGCAGAGATAACAACAGACAACTTCTATCGATTGTTCGATCATGTTAAAAACAGCTGACTCCAACTCTCCGGATTGGATCTCCCGGTTGGAAAAAGTCTTCAGCAGACTCGTGGTATACCGGAAAGCCGCTATTTTCAAATGGCAACTTGTAACGACCAAGGCTTACCTCAGGTACGCACTTTGGTGTTGCGGGAACTGGATAACGAAAATCAATTTTTATATGCGTATTCTGACCTTCGTACAGAGAAAATAGCTGAAATTCGCCTTCGATCTGATTGTGCTTTGTGTTGGTATTTTGCTGCAACCCGTGAGCAATACCGAATAACGTGCAAGGCTAAAATCATCACCCTTGATTCAGAGCCAGAACGGTTGTACGCCTGTTGGCAATCGATGTCGGACCACGGGAAAAAACAGTATTTCTGGGGGCAACCGAAAACGCCACTTGAAGACAAACAATTGCTTAACAACGCTGGTGTGTCTGCGAAACCTCCTGCCCATTTCTGTCTTATTGCATTTGATCCCAGCGAGGTAGATTATTTAGCTCTTAAGCACAGCCCTCACCTACGGGTATTAAGTAAAAGAGATAAAATGGGATGGATATCAAGGGCGGTTGTTCCTTAACCACCTATAAAGCCAATCTGGTTTTTAGAAAAATTCTGCGATATCGTGATCGCCACGATAGAGAGGGATTATCCTATTTTCACTGCCAGTGGATTTAACGGCGTTAACGATGGCTGTAGCAACGTCCTCTCGTGGGATCACTGCATCATCTTTATCTTCTGGCATTGTAGTTTGGACTTTGCCGGTACCGGGTTCATCTAAAAGTGAGCCTGGGCGCATGATGGTGTAACGTAATCCACTGAGTTTCAGGTGTTCGTCTGCCATGTGCTTAGCCACTAAATAGGGCTTTATTTCAGATGGTACGGCGTCTGGGTCATCGGCGCCTAAAGAACTGATCATGGTAAAGCGATTAGTACCATGTTTTTTGGCATACTCAACCGCATTTCGGGCTGACCACAAGTCTATTAATAGCGTCTTATCTGCACCCGTACTACCGCCAGAGCCTGCAGCGAAGACCACTTGTTCACAATCTTTAAAGGCTGCTGAAAAATCGTCTTCTAAATCTTTTTCAAATATAGTCAGATTATCATGCTGAATATCATTTAGTTTTTCAGCATCTCTTACCAATGCCTTAACTGAGATTCCCTCTTCTAGCAGTTTTATCGTTGCTTTTTTCGCAATATTTCCGCTAGCGCCAATAATTAGTACGTTCGTCATTTTTGAACCTCATTTATCATCAAATGTGAGATTTCTATGATTTGCTGATTAGATGGATCACTAGCTTCTGTGAACTGACAATAGAGGACGGTAGATGACATGTAAGCATATGCATGTATGAATTCTAAGAGTACAAAGCCATACAGCATTTTTTGTATTTCTTAGCACTACCGCAGACACAAGCTTCATTTCGTCTAGGTCTATATTGGCCCGTGTCAGTATGGATGAGCCCTGTGTGATATTTCCACTCACCCTGTTCAGTGATAAAAGTGGAAGTTTCGTGTAACAGGAAAAGGCGTTGGGTGTCGGTGTACCAAGCTTTAAATTCGACTTCATGGTTACAGGGCACTGTGACAACTTGAAGGCGGATCCATTTGGTATCATGACAATCAGCTGCCAGTGCAGCTTCAGTCAATGTTGCTCTTTTTTTAGCGCTATAAGTCTGAAGAATGTAGTTGTATGCACCGATAGCATATGCAGAATATCGTGAACGCATGAGTGTTTCTGCACTCGATGCGACTTTATTCCCTGCAACTATGGGCTGGCAACAGTCACTAAATCTTTTACCACTACTACAATAACAAAGCATTTATCACCTCCGAGGAGGGCAGTTTACGCTTCACATTGTATACCCGCAATATTTACCACGGTCCAACAACTACGTTTTTCGCACCTTGAATATTGTCGTCATTTTTTACCTGTAGATTAATTACTGACACAGCATACAGGTGACAAAGTTTTTGTATATTTGCGCGCTCCGATGCTTTAAGTGCAAGGTCTTCAACATATATGGTTTTACACTGACCACTAGTAATTAATTTTGAAATCCACGTGGGTACAGTTTCTTGAGCAGGTTTTTGCATTCGAATGGTGTGAGGCATGTCTTTTTTAAAAGCCACTGAATTCGATAACAAATAACACCAGCCCCTTGGCCGTGACACTTCGGCGGGAGCGCCGTCGAAAGGGAAAGAAAGTTGAACCACATTGTTAGCATGATGACTGTTTGCATTAACCATATCGAAACCTGTTTGTTTATACAGTGTATGCGTATACAGTAGTTTCTTTCTTTTGACGATGCAAGTTTTTTTTGCATAAAAAAACACCGCCAATGGGCGGTGTCATCTATGTACTCTTATATTGTTTAGCTACTTAACTGCTTTTCTTAACGTTAATTGCTGAGAATGCTCTTAAAACAGATTTGCGACTGATAAAAATAATAACTGCGCCCAGCCAATAAAATACCGGGTCTTGCCACCCTGTTTTCAATGACCAGGTGTAATGTAGTAAAGCCAAAAACAGACACGGATATACCAGGTTATGGAGGCGCTGCCAGTTTCTCCCCATTTTTCGCCTGATGACCACAGGAGAAGTCACGGTAAGCATCAACAAAATGATAAGGGCGATAGCACCAACAATGATGTATGGGCGTTTCGTTAATTCTTCAGCAATTAACGACCACTGCAATTGGAGTTCGAAGGTGATATACGTTGTCACGTGAAGTAGTGCATAAACAAACGCATAAATACCGGTTGCTCGTCTGAATTTTATCAAATCGCCACAGGGCAAACGTTGTGCAAGAGGAGATATCGTCAGTGAAACAAGCAACAGGTTGATCGCTGTGAGGCCCGTTGCGTTTAGCAGTGCTTCTACAGGGTCGGCCCCTAAGGTATCGTTGACAGCAGCATAAAAAAGCCACGCAGCGTAGCCAAGGGCGAAAGCATGTAACGCCCCTTTTACAACATATCGATTCGTTGTAGTAAGGCGGATAGGTTTTGAAAATAGCGTTTGCATCAATAGTTTTTCGTTAAATCCAGGCCTCTGTATATGTCTGCCACTTCTGCGTAGCCGTTAAACATTTGAGTGGGAATGCGCTGTTGATTAAAAAGGCCACCAGTGGTGATCCTTCGTTCTGAAGCCTGGCTCCAACGGGGATGATCTACACTCGGGTTAACGTTTGCGTAGAAACCGTATTCTTGTTGAGCAAGACGGTTCCATGTAGTAGGGGGTTCTTTGTCTGTCAAACGAATACGAACAATTGATTTGATGCTTTTAAAACCGTATTTCCACGGAACGACTAACCGTATAGGGGCACCATTTTGTGGAGGTAGCGTTTTCCCGTATACCCCAACAGACAGCAAAGTCAAAGGGTGCATGGCTTCGTCGATAGTTAACCCTTCAACGTAGGGGTAATCAATACCTCCACCCACAAAACGACTGCGCTGCCCGGGCATTTGCTTGCGGTCGTAAAGTGTTTCAAAGGCTACGTATTTTGCGGAAGATAAGGGCTTGGCTTTCTTTAGAAGTTCACTGAGTTGAAATCCCGTCCAGGGAATAACCATCGACCATGCTTCCACACACCGCATGCGGTAGATACGCTCTTCAAGACTGAAGGTGGAGTAAAGGTCGTCGTAGTCCAGCGATAAGGGGTTTTCTACCAATCCGTCAATACTTAAGGACCAGGGCTGTACCTTAAATGACTGGGCATTCTTTGCCGGATCATCCTTGGCTGTACCAAATTCATAGAAATTGTTGAATGTGGTTACTTTGTCATAGGGCGTTAGCTCGCCGTCAATCACGTAATTTTCATTTCGGCTATAGGTTAGCGGTTTGGTAGTAAAGGTTTTTTCGTCTTCGTCATCGCTAAACCAGCCAAATGCATTGGCTTTGCCGCTTAGTAATGAACCTGCACCAATGTATCCCATTGCTTTAAGGACTTGTCTTCTGCTGCGGTAAACGGATTCGTCTGTAACGTCATTATCTTTTAAAACTACAGTGGGTTTATAAGGTTTGCCCATAATTGTTTCCTGATTCACCGAAGGTCAGTATTGTAGACCAGTGACAACGCAAATAAATTTCATAAAGTATATTCGGTTTAAATCGAAAACTAGTTCACGAAAAAACATGACAGTAATGTTATAAGCAGTGTATCGGATGATTTAACTTCTCTTAAGTTCTGTTAAAACACCTCACGACATTGCCATAATCTTAGCAGTTAAAGAGAGATTTAAACTTGAAAGGAGTCATGTATTCCACCTTGTTTGGGCGAAAAAATACTGCCGTATAAGCGCGACGCAAACTCATCAGTCATACCAGAAATGTAGTCTGCCAGCACACGCATACCATTTTGCTCCTCACACGCTTTTCGCCAACGCAACTGGGTATTTTCTGGCAGTAGCCGCTCTGGATCTGACGCAAATGCTTCAAAGAGCTCCATAACCACTAACTGACCTTTATATTCCAGTAACTGGACATCTGGTCGGCGAATGACTTTTGTATATACAAAACGCTTAAACAACTCCAGGGCTTTAGCAAAGTGAGGAGGCATGGTCGCATTGAATGCTAGTAAGGGGTGAGAAAAGCCATCAACGGGCTGAATTTCTATCGCCGTAATAAAGCTATTTACCAGAGCTCCGATGGCGTTTTTGCGTTCGTGGTGTTCACTACTAAAGAGTTTGTGTGTTAGTGACTCAATGTTTTTTGATAGCCAGGGAACTGCCATTTCACGCAAGGGCAGGGTGACATCTTCTTCAAAATGGTGCTTGTGCACCATGCCCATTACTATGGCATCTTCTAAATCGTGGATCCCATAAGCGATATCGTCTGACAACTCCATTATAGAGCAATCAAAAGACTTAAAGCGGGTTTTGTTGTGTCCTTTATCTTTACTTTTAAAGCGCGTGAATTTGGACTTGTCATCGGCATTAAATGGGTCGAGTAACCAATCGAAAAGTGGCTCGTCACATCGAAAGAGTCCTTTAGGCGGATGCCACAGATCTGCTTTTACTTGCCGAAAAGATTGAGGCTTAGCAGGCGTGGCGTTGTCGTTGAGAAGGGCGTCGATAAAATTCGGATACTTCACCAAACCGAGTACACTTCTGCGCGTTAGGTTCATACCGTGTTCAGCGGTATAAGGTTCTAACTGTGTAATGATGCGGAAAGTCTGTCCGTTCCCTTCAAAACCTCCGTATTCATGCATCATATAATTAAGCGCAATTTCCCCGCCGTGACCGAAGGGGGGATGGCCAATATCATGGGCTAAACACAGTGTTTCGATGAGAGGAGCGTCTAAGCCCAGCTCCGTGGCGATCTCAGGGAACTTTCCACATAACTGGGCTGTAATCCCCGTGCCTATTTGAGCAGCCTCTAGTGAATGGGTTAAGCGGGTACGATAGAAATCACTGAGCCCCACGCCTAGTACCTGAGTTTTCGCCTGTAATCGCCTGAATGCGGCTGAATGGAGCACCCTGGCTTTGTCTCTTTGAAAGGGATTGCGGTGGTCACCATCCCGATTTTGACTTCGCGGTAAACGTCGCTCACACCAGGGCGATTGTTCATGCTGAAAGGCGTTGTTTAAAGATTTTGAACCGTGCATAGTCATAGTGGAGCAACAATGATTACAATATCAACAACATAACATCATTACATAACGTCGTATAGCAAGAGTGATAGAACCGATTGATTAATTGTCTTGCTGGGATAACTCATCCACACTAACCAGGCAATTATCCGCAAACGTATCGAACAGGTAACGAACCTCCGGTAACGTTTCTTTAAAATGTGCAAGCATTCCATCAAGGCGATCCCGAACCGGAATAAATTCACGATTACCCAATTGAATTTCGTCGCAGGCTTTTAGATACGCTGAGATGAGATCCGCAGCTTTAACTACCGCCTTATATTCCGGTTCAACATTGGATTGAACCACAAGGCTGGCAAAATGTGGCTGCAATCGTTTAGGGAGTGATGCCAAACATTCTTTTTCAGAGGTCTCCTCGAGTTTTTTGAACTCGCGGGTGATTTGCGGGTTATGGTATTTAGTCACGTGATTAATGTCGGAAAGCTTGGTTTCGGATACCTCGTGATAAAGTGCGACAGTAGCAGCTCTCTCAGGGCTTAACGTATCGCCGAAGTGTTCATTTCTTATCACAGTGAGCAGATGTGCAATGACTGCTACCTGATGAGAATGTTCGGCAATATTTTCACGTTTAACGGTATGCATTAACGCCCAGCGCTTTATAAGAGGCATACGTAATATCCACGCCAAAAAGGTGCTTTGTTGTGTCATGACTCACTCTCTTTTAGCATTATTTACTAACGGCTGTATCGTGCTGACGATAATACTTGAAAAAGTTTCCGATGCGGGTCAATGCGGGTTGAAGCACATCAACGTGGGGCAAAAATACTAACCGGAAATAGCAGCCTTCATTTAAATTGAAAGCCCGCCCGTGTACGAGAAGGATCTTTTCTTCATTAAGAAGGTCAAAAATCATTTGCTCGTCACTGGCAATATTAAATTTTTTCTCATCTACACGGGCAAAACAATACATAGCGCCTTTGGGCTTAACGCAGGTGATGCCCGGAATGTCATTGAGCATATTTGATGCAATATCTCGCTGAAGTTTCAGTCGCCCGCCATCAGTAACAAGATCGTTGATACTCTGGTAGCCGCCCAATGCAGTTTGAATGGCACTTTGGCATGGCACGTTTGCGCACATGCGCATAGATGCCAGCATATTTAGGCCTTCAATATAGTCTTTGGCAATGCGTTTGTTGCCACTGACAACTAACCAACCCGCTCGAAATCCTGCCACCCGGTAGTTTTTAGACAAGCCGCCTAAGGTGACACAAAAGACATCGTCTGTAAGAGACGCAATACAGGTATGTTTGCGACCGTCATACAAAATTTTGTCATAAATTTCATCAGAGAAAATAACCAGCTCATGTGCTTTCGCCACATCGACAATTTGTTGTAAGAGTGTCTTGTCATAAACAGCACCAGTTGGGTTATTAGGGTTAATTAACACAATTGCCCGGGTGCGGCTTGTTATCTTGCTTTTGATATCATCAATATCCGGGAACCAATCAGCTTGTTCGTCGCATCGGTAATGAACGGGTGTACCTGAAGAAAGGCTAACCGCGGCAGTCCAAAGTGGATAATCAGGGCTGGGTAATAGCACCTCGTCACCGTGATTCAGCAGCGCTTGCATGGCCATCATGATCATTTCGCTTACGCCATTGCCTATAAAAATATCGTTGATACGGATATCAGCGATATTCATTTGTTGATAGTACTGCATAACGGCAACGCGAGCGGCGTATATACCAGATGAATCAGAATACCCTTGAGAAGTTGGCAAGTTGTGAATGACATCTTTGACAATGTCATCCGGTGCTTCAAACCCGAAAGGAGCGGGGTTACCGATATTGAGTTTGAGAATTCGGTGGCCCTCATCTTCCATTTTTCTTGCTTGTGCCGCAATGGGACCCCGGATGTCGTAACACACGTTGTCTAATTTGTGAGAGCGTTCTACTGGTTTCATTACTGCATTTCTTGCTGTGGTTATTGTGGGTGTCAGGTTATCGCATTGTCAGGCTGGTTGTTAAGAATAATTTGCTATCTTTATCATCATTTTATCTGATAGTGATGAGAAAGATTTTCATCTGTGAACGAAACACGTGGAATTAAGTACACAAATAGCTTGAGCAAGTATTGATAATGTAACCAAATAAGTCTGCAAGCCCTTTGGGTCTGTCACTTTGTTATACTGATTGAAATTTGTTCACTTGGAATTTTATGCCATTACCTTTGCTGTGGTTAGGTGCTGCAGTTTCTGCCGCCTATGCCGGAAACGAAATAGCCAAATCTTTAAGCTGTGATGAGGGCAATATTGCTCTTTTTCCAGGTGAGCGTTCAACTGCCTCTGTGGAACCGGTTAATGGTGCAGTAGTTTGTTGTGGCATTTATGACGTGTTGATCCACACCGGCGTATGGTGGGAAGGGATGGTGATCGAGCTTGCCGGTACCGGGCTAATAAGAGCGGTGTCAGCAGAGCGCTTTTTAGCAAATCGAAGCGGCGACATCATATACACCGCCTGTAAGCCGTCGTCGATGGTGATGGCTGAGGAAGCCTGGGCACTTCGTGGTATTGACAGGCTTTATACGTACAGCGAATACGATGTTGTCCAAAATAATTGCCATCAGTTTGTCGCTCAGTGCATCACAACTTGTGCGCCGCCACTAACACGATTCGGCCAGTTGAATAAGTTGCTGTCTCAATCCTGCAATAGCATGGTTTACTGGCATCCCGTGAAAATATAAATTTGACAAGGGTAAATCATCGCTCTTTGTAGTTTTATTACAACATTTTTGTCAAATTATCTCATCTTGCATTCATGTTTTTACAATTTATTTGTTAAAATTTCATTATTTTATGTCTGAGGTGTACTGTTACGTCGATTTTTTTAGACTTTTATGATATAAAAAAATAAAAATCTATTTTTTTTGTAATTTAACATATTTTTATTTCATTAATTATCAATGGTTTAGCGTTTATGGTAAATTTTAACATGCCGTTTTACGCTAGGTTTACTCACCCTATACAATAATACAACAGCATTTCTCTCAGTTTTGTTGCTAAATAAAGTTGTCGACAGGGCGTTGTGTTCTGAAGACTCAAAATCAAGTTCGCCAAAACTGTTAAGGAAATGAATCATGAAAGCTATCGCTAAATCTCTTGCTGTTCTTTTAACTGTAACTGCAGTTGCTACACCAGCAGTTGCTGCTGATAAACAATATCGCTTTATCGGTGATACCCAATTTGCCGGCTTCTGTAAAGCTGTTGCTACAGATGATGTTCGTGCTTTACGCGTTAACCTAAGCCGCAATGTAGGTCGTATTGCCGCTACCGAACGTGAAGTTCTGCGCATGTTAGCCTCAGAAGAGGGCGTAACTTGCAATGGTGCAGATCTGGTTGACTTTTCTGTACAACGAGATGCAACAGCAGTCCACGATTTCCTAGTATCGCGTATTTAATTGTGGTTAAGCTGGTGAGCCGGGTGGATATTAGTTAGCAGTATGCACTAATAACACCCGGTTCAGAAAAATGTGTTGTTACATCAGGTTTTTCATACCCACCGTGACACCCATTGCTTACTGTTCGAAAACAAGCGCTGTACATTGTACCTTAGCTTCAGCAGTGCTACATATGCTAAGGGAACCAGTACCAGGCTTGTCATTGTAGAGAAAATCAATCCTCCGATTATGGCGATGGCCATAGGAGAATATGGTGGGCCATCGCCTCCTATCCTTGTTGTACCAACAGCTAAGGGCACTAAGCCCAGAACAGTTGTTGCAACGGTCATCAACACCGGACGGATCCTGGCCATACAGCCCTCTGCTACTGCTGTGTATAAATCGACGCCCTCATTGATGTA
This sequence comes from Alteromonas sp. AWQ4_252, assembly GCF_056158205.1. NCBI lineage: Bacteria > Pseudomonadati > Pseudomonadota > Gammaproteobacteria > Alteromonadales > Alteromonadaceae > Alteromonas > Alteromonas sp. AWQ4_252. The sequence continues at coordinate 2,856,789 of NZ_JBSWSV010000001.1, forward strand.
TTGATTTATCCTGTCAACCAACACGATGCCATTATTGACCACAATTCCCATCAGGATAAGCATGCCAATCATACCCATAACTGACATGGATGTGCCTGTAATGAGAAAGGCCCAAAAAACACCGCTAAACGAAAACAACAATGAAGTTATAACCGCAGTGGGTAATAAAAGAGATTCAAACAAAGCCGCCATAACAATGTAAATCATCACAATTGCCAGTAACATGTTTAGTTGCATGACGGCGAATGCTTCATCCTGGCGCTGGAAACTACCGTCAAGTGTCCATGTATAGCCAGTGGGCAAAGTGATGTATTGCAAACCTTGTTCTATTCGTTCGCGGGCTTGTTCGACAGTTATATCTTCACCGAGATTAGCGCCTATTGACAGCGCGGTTTGACGATAGAAACGGCGAATTTCTGCCAATTGAGGCACTTGGGTAACATCAGCTACCATGTCTAACGTAATGGGCTGATTATTCACGTTGCCAATACTTACGCTTCTCAATGCTGACAATGATGTTTGTGCAGATTCCCCGTACATCATTCTTACCTGTATTTCTCCGGCATCCCCATAACGGAATGTTCGCAGATTTGCGCCTCTTAAAGCGGTGCTGATCAAATTACCAATTTCGTTGGATTTAATGCCTAAACGCCACGCTTTCTCTCGATTTATCTTAATCTGATATTCTTGTTTTTCGGTGCCAACATCAGCTTTGACATCTTCTAAGCCATCGATAGCAGCAATTACCGGCACCATTTGATCTGCAATTTCACGGAGTTTTTCTGAGGACTCGCCAAGCAGGGTAATACGAACACCTCCACCATTTCCTGAATCCCAGTCGAAAGATGGACGGGCTCTGGCAAAACTGGGCATTCCCTCTCGTATCTTCTTTTTTATGTCGGATACGGGAACAGGCAATTCGTCTTCTAAAGTAATACCGGAAACGGCGTGACCGGCTTCGAAAAAAGTATAAACCTGTTTAATATGAAAGTTGGCCTGCTTGTCATATAAATAGGTTTCCATCTTATCAACGGTTTTTTCGACTTCATCCATACTGTAATTCTGGGTCATATGATAGTTGAGCCAAATCCGTCCCTGATCACCGTTATTCTCTTCATCGCCACTGATACTGCTCATTGGAATAGCGGTACTGGCTAGTAGCAATAGAGCGATGAATCCCATAGTTTTTGGATGATGTAAAGACCAGCCCAAAAGTTTTCCATACCTATTTATGTATGCTGGCGGAGAAGCCTTTTTAACTGTTGGCACGGACACTTTTGATATGAGAAGTGGAATGAGCGTTTGCGCTAGCAGCAAAGAGGCAAACAAGGAAATGCAAATCGCAATAGCTACGTGCTCAAGAAATACAGTTACATCGATTTTCACACCCACAATATTGGGGAGAAAGACGATGGCAGTTGTGGCTGTGCCTGCAATTACAGCGAGACTTACCCGGCTGATACCCGTTTGTGTTGCCCGAATCGGATTTGCATCACTTTGCCTTGCCTGGAAGATACTTTCACTGACCACGACGGCGTTGTCTACCAGCATACCTACCGCTAGCATCAAGCCCATCAAGGACAAAATATTCAGTGAATACCCCATCAGGTACATCACTCCAAGGGTGATGCAGATAGAAAAGGGCACGGATAAAACCACAATGAGCGTGGTAGTTAATTGTCTTAAAAATAAATATAAAATGCCAACCGACAACAAGGCTCCCAACAAACCAGCGGAGACTAAATCGCCAAGAGATGTGCTTACACTATGGGCAACATCGTCCATGACAAAAAGGCTGATGCCGTTAAACTCGGGGTCTGTTTGTGCTTGGTTAATGACGTCCATCACCCGCTGTGCCACTTCCACCAGGTTGCTTCCAGATTCCCGGTAAATATTAAAGCCAACAGCATAGGTTCTGTCTAAATGGCGGCCTTCACTGCGCTCTGGTGTTTCATAGCGGATAGTTGCAATGTCTTTGAGCCGAATACCCTCACGTATAAACAGGTTCTCGAAATCCTCAATGGTGGTGAATTCTCCTACCGGATTAACAACAATTTTATTTTGAGTGGATAAAGAACCTGCCGTGGCAGAAAAATTAGCATTCTGTAACCGAGTGGACAGATGTTGGTTGTCAATATGCAAAGCCGCTAATTTTTCCGGCAGCAGGCGAATAATGATCTGTTTTTTTAATACACCATAAAGTTCTACCTTGGATACGCCTGCAACCCGCTCTAACGGGCGTTTAAGATTGCGATCAAGTAAGTCATAGGCACTGCTTAAATCTCGCTCGCTGGAAACGCGCAATTGAAAAATGGGCATATCATCAGTATTAAATTTGTAGACCAGGATACGTTCCACGTCATCGGGGAGTGTTTGCCTGATGGCGTCTATTTTTTCCCTGGCTTCAATGCTTTTTGCCTTGATATTTTCATCCCAATCGAACTCAATAAACACCTGTGCACGATTTTCAAATGATGTTGCACGCATGCGCTTGATCCCGGACATGGTGGCCAATACTTCTTCTATCGGACGGGTGATCATGCGTTCCACTTCGGCAGGAGTGGCGTCCCGATAGGGCACTTCCACTACAATCTGGGGAATATCAATACCTGGAAACTTCTCCAGAGGCAGCCATTGAGCGGCAAGTACACCAAACAGCAGCATGGATAAAAAGCACATGCTAATTGTGACCGGATGACTCAACGCAAATCGAGCCAGACCAGCACCAACGACCTGTTGATTATCCATAGTGATTTTCTCCCTGGCCGGTGGAGATAGTCGCAATTGATTCCCGTGCAAAGCGTTTGTTATCAAATATGCTGTATAAAACAGGCAACACAACAAGCGTCAGTAATGTGGCAAAGAGTAAGCCAAAGATAACCGTAATCGCCATCGGCGTTCTCACTTCTGCGCCATCACCAAAGCCAATAGCCATGGGTAAAAGTCCCAGGATAGTAGTGAGTGTAGTCATGATAATGGGACGTAGACGGCTTTTAGCTGCTTCAACAATAGCCGGGGACTTATCCATACCTTGAGTACGAAGTTGGTTAATACGGTCTATGAGTACGATGGCATTGTTAACCACAATACCGCACAACATGATAAGCCCGATAAATACAACGACTGACACATGGGTGTTGGTTAACCACAGGCCTAAAACAGAACCAGCCCCAGCTAGTGGCACTGCAAATAGTATAAGCAGTGGATGCAGGAGCGATTCAAACTGGGATGCCATCACCAGATATACCATAAACACAGCAAGTGCTAATGCGAATTGAAGTGATCTGAAACTTTCATCCATGTCTTCCCTTTGACCTGCTACCGCGACTTTCATTGATAAGGGCAGGGTAACGGCGTCAATTGCGGTGTCCGCATCTGCAACTGCATCAGCTAAATCACCAAATGCCAGGTTTGCTTCAATAAGAACTACGCGCTGTTGACTAACCCGAGTTATTTCACTTGGGCCGGTGCTCATGTAGATATCTGCCACTGCGCCTAAGGGCAGTGGGAACTCACTTTGAGGGTTAATAATAATAGCGCTGACGTCAGCAACATTGTCACGCTGCTGCGTTTTACTGCGGACTAATATATCTACCTTGCGATCATCAATACTGTATTGAGTTGCCACACTACCGCCAATTTGGGCTGAAACCGTATCGGCAATCTGCTTTGCATCTAAATTCAGGCGGGCAAGCTTAGCGTTGTTAAAGCGTATTTTAAGTTCAGGGTTACCAGCTTGAAGCGTAGAAGTGATATCAGCAAATCGTTTATTGGTTTCCAACTCACTGATGATCTGTTGGCTATAAAGGCGCAACTGACTGAGATCATACCCTTGTAATTGAATTTGTAGCGGTGCGCTAAAGCTAAACAGCGCGGGTTCTCCGAATTGACTCTGAACACCAGCTTGGGTACGTAAGAATACGCGCATTTTTTCCTTCACGGCGTTTATGGCTTCAGAAGGCGCCTCTGGCTGCATGACCACATTGAGTTTGCCCCAATGATCGCCGCCCTGTGAAGGCGCGGCGCTGAGTAAACTACCTGTACCCGCTAAAGAGTAGGTACGTTGTACGTCTGGGTGTGAATTCGTCACTTTTGCCAGCTCAGCAAGAAGGTTATCAGTTCGTTCCACACGGGTTCCACTAGGCAGCGTTACTTCAACAAAAAACTCTCCTTGTGACAGCTTGGGAATAAGTTCCATCCCCAATTTAGGAACCAGCAGGATTGAAGCGCCAGTCACAAGTATCGTAACTACGAGAACAAGTATGCGCTGACGCAGAGCCATTTTTATAATACTGTCGTAGCCACGCTGAAGACGATCAAATAGAGCTGATACACCAAGACTCATTGGACGAAAAACAAAACCACAAATCTTTGCCAATATGGCCCAGGTGCCTATAACCAGTGTGATCAAAGCAGCTGGCATATATACAAACACTAATTTAAATGGGAAGCCAAGTACTGTTGCTGCCCAGCCCAAAACCGTGGTTGGACGGCGCTTGGCCTTCTCAAACACAGCGGCATGCGCCAGTTCGCTTTTTTTACTTCTCGCAGCGAGGGAAGGGATGACGGTGAGCGCGACCACCAGGGAGGCTGCAAGAGCAAAAGACACAGTCATTGCTTGATCGCTAAACAGCTGACCTGCTATACCTTCAACAAAAATCAGTGGAACAAACACCGCCATGGTTGTGAGTGTAGAAGCAACAATAGCACCAGCTACTTCCCGGGTTCCATTTTCTGCTGCCTGCGCATTGTTTTCCCCTCGTTCTCTTTTGTGTCTGTCGATATTCTCAAGTACCACAATGCTGTTATCCACCAGCAAGCCTACAGCGAGGGCAATGCCGCCTAAACTCATGATATTGAGGCTGATATCGTTGCCATACATTAAATTGAATGTGGCAATGACAGACACAGGTATGGAGATTGAGATAATTAAGGTAGTCCAGAAATTTCGCAGAAACAGATAAATGACCAGCATCGCGAGCAATCCGCCGACTAACGCAGATACTTTTACATCATCAATGGCTTGTTTAATAAAGATGCTCTGGTTGTAAATAGTTTCAAGGTCATAGTGAGCTGGCAGGGATGTGTTAATTTCATTCAAGCGTTCTATGACGCGTTGCGCAACGTCAACGGAATTGGCGTCGCCTTCTTTATAAATAGCGATTTCTGTTCCCTCAACGCCATTAAAACGAGTAATGGCATCGCGATCTTTGAAGAAGTTACTAACTGTGGCCACGTCTTTGAGTTGAACATTACGTCCTTCAAACTGACGTATATAGACATTTTCTATGTCTCTAAGACTTTCAAATTCGTTTAACGTCCTGACTAAAAACGCTTCCGTGCCTGCATCGATACGTCCGCCGGCGGTGTTTACATTTTCCTCCTGAAGGCGGGTAATAACGTCGCTGATTTCTACATTTACCTGACTGGCTTTTCGATGATCGACCGCAACCAGAATTTCGTTTTCAAGGCCGCCTCCTAATCGCACTGATGCAACACCCTCAATGGATTCCAGGCGACGCTTAATTTGCTCCTCAGCGTAAAGACGTAAACGTTTTAATTCTGCAACGCTGTTTTCGCCAGCATTTTCCGTAAAATCAGGAGCAAGGGACAATCCCAGTTTCATTACCGGGTCCATACTCGGGTTGAACTTGAGAAGTCTGGGTTTTTCTACATCAAGAGGAAGCTGCAAAATGTCGAGTTTTTCGCGTACTTCCAGGCTTGCAAAATCCATGTCCGTGCCCCAGGCGAATTCAAGAACAACATCGGATTGTCCTGGACGGGAAACAGATTTTACCGATTTAACACCTTTAACCACGCCAACGGCTTCTTCAACAGGCTTGCTTACTAATTGTTCAACCTCGTTTGGCGCAGCGCCGTTATAATCTGTTCTGATCGTAAGCGTTGGATACGAGAGTTCGGGTAGCAGGTTTACCGATAGCCTGCCGAGGGAAACCATACCAAACAGCAATACTGCGACAGTGAACATGGCAATGGCGACGGGTCTCTTTACGGCGAGTTTTACAATACTCATCTGAATACTCCTTTTTTCAGATAGTTAGCCGTTAACCACATCAACGGGCGATTGATCCTTGAGATTCTGATGACCGACAGTGACAACAGTTTCACCACCGGTAAGTCCGTTGGTGATCTCAACCAGATCGCCTTCCTCAAAACCCAAAGTGACAGGTACTTTCAGTGCTTTGCCTTCTCTTACGACAAACACATTGCTCTGATTATCAATACTCACCAGTGCCTGGCGTGGAAGTAGTGGGGTATTTTCGCGGGTAGCGTAATTGAGTGCGACTTCGGTAAACATACCCGCTTTAAGGCTTCCCTTATCATTGGGTACGTGGAGTGTCACTTTGAATGTACCGGTGTTTGCGTCAACAACCGGGCTTATTCTACTTACACTCGCTGGTACATTGATATTTTCTAAAGCAGGAACCCGTAGCGTTGCCCTTTGGTCCATTTGAATCCGAGGCAGCTCACTTTCCGGTAAATACACTATTCCCTGAAGGGATTTTTGCTCAACAATGTGAAACATTCTTTCACGTTGAAATGATTCGGTAAGATTGCCGACTTTAGCATTTCGTTCGGCGATATAACCACTGATGGGCGCAGTAATAATGGTTTCTTTAAGATCGAGTTCTGCTAATTCTACGTTCGCTTTAGCACCGTCAAATTGCGCTTGGAGCTTCTCAAACACGTCCTCGCTAACGAGTTTTCTTGAGTAAACGGCGTTTATTTTTGCAAGTTCTTGTTCAATACCTGCAAGGTCTGCTTTGGCTTTTATGAGGTTGAGTTCGTAGCGACGCTTATCGAGTTGCGCAAGAACCTGACCTTTTTCCACATAATCACCTTCTTCAACGAAGATGTCTTCAATGATACCTGACGCTCGCGCAACCACGAACGCTTCTTGCTTCGCCTCAAGAATGGCTGATGTGGCGTAGTTTGATGTAATGACACCTCTTTCAATTTTTGTTGCCTCAACAGGAATTGATAAGGCAATGGCCTCTTCCTTTTGGGGTTCATCGTCGGCGCTTGCATTGCCACATCCAGTAAGCGGCATACAGAGTAAAATCAACGCGAGTGAAGTTCCCATTAAATGAATATTTCTAGTTTCCATGATCTTGGCCCGTAAAAAAGTATTGTTTTAATACTTTCCATTGAGCACTCACTGTGCCAGAAAATAAATAAATAATTTTACTTTATAGATCAGTGGTTTGTTTCTTTTTGAACGCGGTAGGAAAATAAGTGTTGGCTATTATTTGGCGAGACTGACTAATTAGTGGCGAAAGTGCCACTTCCATATTAAACAGGAAGTGGCGAAATTTTAATCTTCAATGATGTTGTAGTGGGTGTCGATGTCGACATTTCCAGCAAGCATCAACATCACTGAACAGTACTTTTGTGCAGAGAGTTGCACAGCTCGTGCTACGGCTTTATCTGTTAATCCTTTACCTTTGACTGAATAGGTTGCAGTGATTTTGGTAAATACACGAGGCGGTTTTTCAGCCCGCTCGGCTTGAAGGTCGCACTCGCAATGTGTGATATCAAAGCGGCCTTTTTTGAGTATTTCTACTACATCAATACTCGAACACGAGCCAGCGGCAAGTAAAACAGATTCCATAGGAGATACGGCCTGCCCGTTACCGTCCATAACCGTTTTATAACCGGATTCCGTGGTACCGGTAAACGTAAGGTCTTTGTCCCAAACAACTTTCGCTTTCATAATTAGTTCGCTTATTTATTTAATCTGATGGTGTCTTTATCAATGCTGATAAGACGCTTTTTGTAAAGTGCGCCCAGTGCTTTTTTATACGCCGCTTTACTCACATTAAAGTGGGTGTATATGTCTTCTGGTTTACTTTTATCGGTAAGTGTAGATACGCCGCCATAAGCTTCAAGATCTTCCAAAATGGCGGTCTCAAGGTTGTTTCTGCCAACTTTGTCTGTACGTTGCAGAGCGACATCAATTTTCCCGTCCTCACGCACGCTTTTTATATAGCCTTCAATTTCCTGACCAATCTTAAGTTTCACAAATGCGTCGCTATGAAATATAAGTCCCAGGATCGAGCGGTTTATCACTACCTTAAAGCCGAGTTCAGTTTTTGCATATACCAAACACTGCACAGTGTCCCCTGGTTTAACTTCAGCCCCTGTTTCCTTAAGAAAGTGGTGCAATTTGGTTGCGCCAAGAATGCGATTGGTCTTGTCGTCATAATAAATATGAACAACGTAATTAAAGCCTTGATTAACCGGACTTTCCTGCATCCCGGCAGGGACCAGTAGATCTTTACTCAGCCCCCAGTCAAAAAAGCCGCCGAAATGGGTAGCGCCAACAGCTTTTAATACAATGGTATCGCCCACTTCTGCCAGCGGTGGTGTTGTCCACGCCTGAAGATTGCCTGTTTCATCGGTGCCTACGAACACTGACACCTCATCACCGTCTTTAAGGGGGGTAGTAACCTGATCTTGTGGTAATAAAACCATAGGATCATCAGGGTTGTCCGATGCTAAGTGATATCCAAAGGGCAGGGATGCGGCTACGTGCAACGTATTTGTTTTTCCAATTTTAATCATCAGAACTGACTGTAAAAGTAAATGCGGGTAGTATGATAACCAATTGTCAGTTATTGCTAAACCATTATGAAGTTGAATTGTGATCTCGGGGAAGGATTCGGAGCCTGGCAGATGCCAGTAGATGAAGCCATTATGTCTTATATTGACCAAGCTAATATCGCCTGTGGCTATCACGCTGGGGACCCGATTGTAATGAAAAAAGCCATTGCTCTTGCCAAGCAAGCTGGGGTTAGTATTGGTGCACATCCGGCATATCCTGATCTGCAGGGTTTTGGTCGCCGCAGTATGGTAATTCCACCAGATGACGTTAAAGCGATGATTCAATATCAGGTTGGGGCTTTATGCGGTCTTGCAATAAGCCAGGGCTGTAGCGTAGATTACGTAAAACCTCATGGTGCACTATACAATGATTTGTTAAAAAACAAAAAGTTGTGTCTGGCTGTCATGGCTGCGGTTTCAGAAGTCGGGCAAGGTAGGATGGCGTTGATGATTCAGGCAACACCACATCGAGAAGCGCTAGCCAAGGAAGCCCAAGAATTTTCCTTGCCGCTTATGTTTGAAGCATTCGCAGACCGAAGATATACCGATGAAGGTTTGTTGACACCACGAGATCAGCCTGGTGCTGTGTTGAATGCTCAGGAGGCTGAAGCGCAGGTGGAATTGATGATATCGAAAGGGGTTGTAATAACCGAGAGTGGAAAACAGTTAGCGCTAAAAGCTGATACCTTATGTGTGCACGGTGATTCACCTGGCGCTATTGAGATGGCAGCACGTTTTAGTCATTTGCTGCGTATTGTATGAAGGTTCACGTCAAGTAATAGGAGTAATTTTGCAGCCGTTTGTACCATTTTCAGCGATAGAACCTGCAGGAATGGATGGATTAATTTGTTATTTTTCAGGTTTAGATCTGCCCGAACAGAATGATCAGGTGGAGACATACCATAATTACTTAAAGAACAATCCTCCGTCGTGGTTAAAGCATCTCATCCCGTCTTACGATTCTTTACTTGTTGTGTTTGACCCGTACAAAATTGACAACCATGGTGTCTATCATTATCTAAAAGGTTTGAAAGTCAGCGAGGGGGAAAAACGCCAGGCATCACACCACAAAATACCTGTCTGGTACGGTGCTCCTCATGCAAACGATTTGCACTTAATTGCTTCTCATACAGGATTATCTGATATCGAGATAATCGAACATCATACTGCTACAAGGTTTAAAGTATTTGCAGTGGGTTTTGCACCGGGCTTTGCTTACTTAGGGGAAAATCCGCCATCTCTAGCAATGCCCCGTCTCGCCAGTCCCAGAAGCAAAGTGCCGGCGGGAGCTGTTGCTATTGCTGACAGACAAAGTGCTATTTACCCCAGTGAATCTCCTGGAGGCTGGCATCTTCTCGGGCTTTGCCCCATTCCGTTGTTTGACATTGATGCCTCACCTTCGGGCTACCTGCAAATGGGAGATACACTTTCTTTTTATTCCATCGACGAGCAAGATTACCGGAGTTGGCATGACTGATTCGTTACTCACAGTGGTCAACCCTGGCATGGTGAGTATTATTGTTGATGCGGGGAGAACCCACGGCCAGGAACAAGGGCTGTGTGAAGGCGGCCCTATGGACGCAGAAGCTTTCGAAATGGCTAATTGGTTGTGTTGTAACCCGTTAAATACGCCGGCATTAGAGGTGATGGGGAGATGCGAGTTCGAAGTTTCGGCAAAAACTTCGATGGCAATTTGCGGCCCTGAAATTACTGTAATGGTTAATCAACGTCAAATGCCAACGTGGACAACCATTCACCTTTCGCCGGGTCAACAGCTCTCAGTAGAACCTCATCGGTTAGGTCAGCGAGCCAATGTCGGGTTACACGGGGTCTGGGAATTGCCCTTGATAGCGGGTTCGGTTTGCACTATTGCCAGAGAAAAACTCGGTGGTATCCATGGCAAGGGCAGGGCATTACAAAGTGGCGATGTATTGCCAGCCAGGTTTTCATTTGTACATGAAACCCGAACAATTCCTGATGAACAAAGACCTGATTACCAACTCACAACGCCTTTAGCACTGGTAGCCGGTTACCAGGAGAAGCAATTTAGTAGCCTTTCTCTTGCGCGTTTCTACACGTCATCATACGAAGTAACTTCCCAAATCAGCAGAATGGGCTATCGATTGCAGGGGTCGACAGTTAAGGCAAATTCTCGAACTATGCGGTCGGAAGGCATAAATCTGGGTTCTGTTCAGGTGCCCGGAGATGGTCAGCCGATTATAATGATGCGCGATAGACAGACGTTGGGGGGGTATCCCAAGTTGGGCTCAATAGCGCCTTATGATATTGGCCGTCTTGCGCAAGCCGTGCCCTCAGACGTTGTGTCTTTTACCCGAACTGATGCAAATGACGCCAGAAGTTGTTGGTTGTTAAAGCAACGGTTTAGATCTTCTCTTTATAAGGATTAGTGTAAAGTCGATGGCAGTAGCATTTTTAAACGGTGAATTTTTGCCTCTTGAAGAAGCCCGGATCTCTCCTATGGATAGAGGTTTTCTCTTTGGTGATGGCATTTACGAGGTCGTACCAACATTGTCTGGGCGGCCTGTAGGATTGCGAGGTCATCTCGAACGGCTTGATAATGGCTTGGCGGCGTTAGGAATTTCTAACCCAAAAAGCGCAGATCAATGGCAAAGTCTGATCACTGACTTAGTTCTCAAGAACCACGATGCTTTGGCATCTGACTCTATTGGTATCTACATTCAGGTATCCAGAGGTACTGTAATGCAGCGGGCCCATGGTTTCCCAGATAATGTGGCACCCACAGTGTTCGCATTTGCTTTTGCCAGCGCAGCGCCGCCGGTCGCCGACCGTCAAAGAGTAGCGACATTTTCTGTCATTACGGAGCGCGATAAACGTTGGCAACGATGCAATATCAAATCTACATCGTTATTGGGTAATGTTTTGCATTTTCAGCAAGGCAAAGCGGCAGGTAAGCAGGAAGTCATTTTATACAATGACAATGAGCAGATAACAGAAGCCAGTGCTTGTAACGTGTTTGCCGTTGTAAATGGCGCAATAGTAACGCCTCCATTAGACAACCAGATTCTACCCGGTATCACCCGGGATCTGGTGATTAAAAGTTTATCTATGGATGGTATTGATGTAGTAGAACGGTCACTTAGTTTAGATGAATTAAAAGAAGCAGATGAGGTTTGGCTTACCAGTTCCAGCAAGGAAATTGCGCCCGTAACTCATGTCGACGACAAGCCTGTTGGCAATGGCGAAGTCGGTCTTGTCTGGCTGGAAGCAATTGAGAGTTTTAACCGTCACAAATTTGAGTTATAAAAAAAAGCCTGCATGTAATAGCAGGCTTTTTTTTTAATCTTTTCCTTCACAATTGTCGTCTGTACATTCGCCGTACAAATAAAGACTGTGATGGGTCAACTTTATATTATTCCGTTCGGCAATTTCGATCTGCCTTTGCTCAATTACGTCATCTTCAAATTCGATAACTTTGCCACACTTTAAACACACTAAGTGGTCATGGTGTTCTTTGTGACTTATTTCGAAAACGGACTTACCGCCTTCAAAATGATGACGGTTTAATATGCCTGCATCATCAAACTGATTGAGTACTCGATATACTGTTGCCAGGCCTATCTCTTCACCTTGTTCTATCAAGATTTTATACACATCTTCGGCACTGATATGCTGATTGGCGGGTTCCTGCAAGATCTGCAAAATTTTTAAACGAGGAAGGGTTACTTTCAATCCCGCTTTTTTCAGTTCTTTGTTTTGGTCCATAAATTACCACTTTTAGAAGCGCTTTTTGGTTTACCGCACATTATAGGTACTTTGCTCAGATTTAAAAGTAAAAGCGAGAAATTGCAGCTAGAAAAACTATCTGAATGGCCACTAGTGTTGATTGCACAAACTACCAGTGAGACAGCCTAATAATATTATAATTCCGACTAAACAGAGTTAGGTTAGGTAGCTTAGCCGCTTAAGTGACAATTGAATCAGTTGACCGGTTAGAACGTGCAGGCTTTTAATGGAAGTTATGTGTACAAAATGTAAATAGATTATATATAAGATTGAGGTTTTTCTATGCTGAATAGATTTGTGTTATGTGGGCTTTTAGTGACATTTATGATCATTTTGATTGGAAAGTAGCGCTTTTTCTTGCTACTTTTACATAATGTTTTATTTTTTAACAAGAATGTATGTTAATTTTTTTGTTAAAAATAGTGTGTGGGTGAAGTTAGAATGCGCATGACTGTTGTCCGTAAAATTACATTTGCTTTTGCTCTTTTTGGATGCTTACTTCTTATTGTCAGTTCACTTTCATTCATGAGTCTAAATGGTATTCGTGGCGCAGCAGAACGTGTTGTAGATGAAATAATGCCTTTGCAATCAAGAATGGTGGCTCTGAAAAGTGATGCATTGTCTCTCGTAGCCATTACTGCAACAGGTTTTTATACTGATGACCAAGCGTCCCTTACTAAAAATCGAACACAGTTTTCCCACTTGCTACAGGACTTTGAAGGCCAACTTGTCGGGCTGAAAGAAAGTTTTCCGGATAATGACAGTGCGCTAATTGTCTCAACGAGTGCGGTGAAATTTATCAGCAATAGCCGCGAGATGTACAAGGCGATAGCACAGCGTATTCAACTTCAAACTCAGCTCCAAACTTTGGAAGCTCGGGCTGTAGAAGCAATTGATGAGGCAGGTGCACTCATGATGGATTTGAGCTTTATAGAAAGTGACTCCCCGGATATGGATGCTCTGGCCGGGCTTGGTTCCAATATTGATAATAAATTATTAGGTTTGAGCGAATTGGTTTCTGATGTAGTGAATACCGACGATAAGCTAAAGTCAGAGAACTTATTAAATGACCTTGACTATCAGCTTAGTAATCTGCGGGTCGATATTGATTATTTATACCGCATGGCAGAGGGGATAAACACTGAAGGTATCATGGAGCAGTTTGACGAACAGTACGCCATTATTTCTGAGGTGCTCACAAACACTAATGGCATAGTTGAACTGCAACAGTCAAAAATAAAGCAAATTGAAACTACTGGGTTAGCAAGGGTGGATGGTGTTAACGAATTACAAGCAACTGTTGATGCAATAAATGTACTTTATGAGGACGTTTCAAATTCAACTTTACAAGGGCAGGATATTATTCTTAGTACAGTACAAGAGAGCCTGTTAAATACGCTTATTGTTTCTGGACTTGGCTTGATTGCAGCATTTGTATTATCACTTGTTGTAAGGCGTAGCATTGCACAACCGTTGCAGACAATAAATGACGGCCTGACTAAAATTAGTAATGGACGATTAAATATCCGTTTGGAAGAAAAGGGTAGTGATGAGTTTTCAGCTCTCGCCAAAAAAGTGAATAGTTTAACGGATGCACTTCGGGAACTCATTGGCAACATCCATGAACAGGAGAAGCAATTGTTAGCGGTCTCCGGTGGAAGTGTTGCGTTGGGCGAAAAAAGTCTCAAAGAAGTAGATAAACAGCGTGTTAAGGTACGTGAAACTTCAAAGAGCACGGATGACTTACGTGAAGCGAGCCAAAGAAAACTTGAGGATATCCTCGTAGCCATGGACACGTTAAATCATGTCGCAGACAACACATCTAGAGCTTCATCAATGGTAGATGAAAATCTACAGCAAGTATCGCGGCAAGCAACACAAGCAGAAGAGTCCTCCTCTATCATTCACCGTTTGGAAGTCAATAGTAAGTCAATTGGTACCATCTTAGATGTTATCAAAACTATTGCCGATCAAACCAATTTGCTAGCACTGAATGCTGCAATTGAAGCTGCTAGAGCGGGAGAGCAGGGACGTGGCTTCGCCGTAGTAGCAGATGAAGTCCGGACTTTGGCGAGTAAAACCCATGACTCAACAGAAGAAATAGAAGTAATGATTGCGAGCTTACAGCGAGATGCTAAGCAAGCTGTAGATGCCATAAAGCTCAGCCTGGATAATTCACAGCAATGTGTGAGTATTAGTCAGGATGTACACGGAGAAATGGCTACGATCGAGGATTTGATAGTTAAACTAAAGAAAATTAATCAGAGTTTTGTTGTAGATACACAAAACCAAGACACATTACTTGCAGATGTAGCGGATAACCTGAAAGGGATTGTAAACTTAGCTGATGCCAGTGCCGAAATAACTCGCAGAGCAAACCAATCAATTAGTCAGGTTGATACACAAATGGATCGGTTGCGGGTGGTCGTGGATAGATTTCAGCTATAACAAAGCGAGCAGTCACTCGCTTTGTTCATGTCTTTTTAATAAATCAGGCCAGTTCAGCCAGACACAATTCTTCATGCAATTGTTTACACCAGCTTTTCACTCGCTCTTCGGTAAGCTCAGGCTGTCTGTCTTCGTCGATACCTAAACCAACAAAGTGGGTATCATCTGCCATGCCTTTGGAAGCTTCGAAGTCGTAGCCTTCGGTGGGCCATTGACCGACCAGAATGGCGCCCCGTGGCTCAACAATATCTCGTATCATGCCCATGGCATCCAGGAAATATTCGGCATAATCTTCTTGATCGCCACAACCGAAAATTGCTACTAACTTATCGTTAAAATCAATGTCTTCCAGTTCTGGAAAGAAATCATCCCAATCGCACTGCGCTTCGCCGTAATACCATGTAGGGATACCAAAAATAAGCAGGTCGAATTCAGCGATCTGTTCTTTACTGCTCTTAGCGATGTCGTGGACCTCGATGAGGTTTTTTCCCAATTCTTTTTGAATCATTTTAGCGACGTGTTCGGTATTACCGGTATCGCTTCCAAAAAACAAGCCTACACTTGCCATAATCACCCTCTATTTGCACTCGCAACTGAAATTACACGCCGGAACTCAGCCAGACGATTTCAATGATACCCTTCGCAACAAAGCCCAACGCGCCTAAGCCTAGAACGCCATAAGTTACAACTCTGCCAATCAGGGGAACATCATTGTTTTTTAGCACGTCGTGTACCGCGTACCCCATTAATACGAACAAGCAGACAAGTCCGCCATAAAGCATAATGGTTTCAATTAATTCGTAATTTTCAGCAAGCATAATTTTATTAGTCAACTATTCGGCCGTGACTATATCACAATGTGCGTTCTATTCGCAGTGAAAACGGCGTAATTTATCTCAGAATTCACAGGTTCTTCCGCAACCATTATTGGCTTGCTAAGAACCTTTCAACGACATTATTAAAAGCCACTGGCTTCTCGGCATGTAACCAATGCCCAGCGTTTTCGATTATATGTGCTTTTGCGCTCGGGAACTTGCTGACAATGGCTGACTGCATCTCTTTAGTAATGTAATTGGAGTTGCCGCCCTTTACAAAAAGGCAGGGTTTTGGAAAAGCTTTTTGTATTTCTGGCCAACCACGAATATTTGCGTAATTTTCCGCTAAATCATCGAGGTTAAAACGCCACTTCCACTGCTTCTCTGGTGTTTGCCATAGACTTTTTAACAAAAATTGTCTTATGCCTGTCTCCGGGATCCCTTCACTCAACTGCGTGTCTGCATCACTCCGGGTGTTAAGCTTTTCGAGATTGACATTACCCAGAGATGTGATGATCGCATCGTGAAGAGAGGGATACTTAACAGGTGCAATATCGGCGACCACAAGTTTTTGCACAGTATCTGGGTTGTTCAGTGCCATCAACATGGCTACTTTTCCACCGAGGGAATGTCCTAAAACGTAAACTGGACCGTTGGCGTGGTCGCTGATTACTGGTAGTACTAATTCTACACATCTTTCCAGTGAAAACCCAGAGATGTGCGTTGATCTTCCGTGGTTAGGCAAATCCACGGAAAGTACATTATGAGATTGCTCAAAATGTCGGTGAATAAAACTCAAGTTGTCTAAAGAGCCGAATAAACCGTGAATTAACACCAGTAATTCATTTGATGTGGGGTGCGCTGAATACTTAACATTTATAGACGAGGACATGACTAGGATCCGATATCAGGCGAGGGGAAATCTTTTTTTGAGACTTCGTGCTAATTTAAAAATTAACACGAAGTCCTGAATCGTGCTGGCTATTTTTTGGTATGTTCTTTCACCAAGGGTCAACACGCATTAGTTATTTAGATAGCAAAATCTTCTAAAGATTTGCCATTTTCAAGAGCTTGTTTGTAAACACGAGGCATACGTCCTATGCCTGTCCATCTGTGAATATTTCCTTGGTCGTCTTTTAATTCGAATTTAACCGGACGCTTTTTACCCGTGGTGGATTTTTCAGAAGGAGATGATTTTAAATCACTCACCTCAAGGCCCGCTTCTTCAAGTTGCTTTTGAATTTCAGCTATCTTCTTTAATTTTTCTTGTTTGGCTTGTTCTTCAGCTTGTTCTTTTTCAACACGCTTGGCAATAATACCAGCCAGTTTTTCCTGAACTGCTTCCAGTTCAGCAATGCTTAATTCCTTAACAGCACCTTGTAAACGCCTTCCATGAGTGAGTATTTCTAAAAAATCGCTCATTAATTAACCTTAATTTAGAAGTGTAAAAAATCCCCTGAATAATAGTTAATTTTTAAATAAAATAAAAGCCATGAAATATGGCTTTTAAAAGAGAAAGTGTTTACAGGTATAATTACATATTTGGGTAATTTGGCCCGCCGGTTCCTTCAGGTGTTACCCAGGTAATATTTTGTGACGGATCTTTAATATCACAGGTTTTACAATGAATGCAGTTCTGTGAGTTTATTTGAAAACGCTTTTCGCCATTTTCTTCTATTATTTCATATACACCGGCTGGACAATACCGCTGTGCTGGCTCAGCATACAAGGGTAAATTAATGGTGAGCGGGATATCTGCATCTTTTAAGACTAAATGGCAGGGTTGATCTTCTTCATGATTCGTATTTGACAAGAACACGGAAGACAATTTATCAAAACTCAATTTACCATCAGGTTTTGGATAGGAAATGGGTCTTACCATTTCGGCTTTCTTAAGTTGTGCGTAATCTATTTTATTGTCAGTTAATTTAAACAGTCGTTTTCCGCCAAAAATATTTTGTTCAAGGACATTGTAGGCGCCACCTATAAACGTACCAAATTTGTGAATTGCTGGCCCAAAGTTGGCTGCGCTCTCAAGTTCCTTGTACAACCAAGATTCCTTAAACCTCTTTTTGAAGTCCGCTATAAAATCTTCAGACTGGTTCTTTGCGATGGCATTTACAATGGCATCGGCGGCTAAAATACCTGATTTCATCGCAGTGTGATTTCCCTTAATTTTGGCGAAATTCAATGTTCCAGCATTACAGCCAATTATTATTCCCCCTGGAAATGCCATGTCCGGAATGGCGTTAAGGCCGCCTTTCGTAATCGCTCTGGCACCATAAGACACGCGTTTTCCATTTACCAGATATTTGGCATAGACAGGATGATGTTTCATTCGTTGAAATTCATCAAATGGACTTAAGTAGGGGTTGTCGTAATTTAAATCGACAATTAAACCGACAAAGACCTGATTGTTTTCGGCATGATAAAGAAACCCCCCTCCGTTCGTATTAGTCAACGGCCATCCAGCGGTATGTACAACTAATCCAGCTTCGTGAAGGTCCGGGTCTATATCCCAAATTTCTTTAAATCCAATGGCGTAATGTTGTTCGTCACTGGTTTCATTAAGGGCAAATTTATTAATAAGCTGCTTACCTAAGTGACCGCGACAGCCCTCTGCGAAAATAGTGTATTTCGCTCTTAATTCCATGCCCGGCATGAAACTGTCTTTTTGTTCACCATTCGCATCCAGACCCATATCGCCGGTGATAACACCAACCACTTTGCCAGTATCGTCGTAAATAACCTCTGAAGCTGGAAAGCCTGGGAAAACTTCAACACCAAGTGACTCAGCTTTTTCAGCAAGCCAACGACACATGTTCCCCATGGAAGTAATGTAATTACCTTGGTTATGCATGGTTTTTGGTACCAAGGCTCCGGGAATTTTTTGAAAGCTGTCCTCGTCTTTTAAGAAGAAAATATCGTCGCGAGTGACTTCTGTATTTAGCGGAGCAGACTCTGTTTTCCAGTCGGGAAATAGTTCTTCCAATGCGCGGGTTTCAAACACAGCACCAGACAAGATATGAGCACCAACTTCTGAACCTTTTTCAACCACGCAAACGGACAGTGTGAGGTTTTGTTGTTCGGCTAATTGCATAATACGGCATGCCGAAGAAAGTCCGGCGGGACCGGCACCAACAATGACTACATCGAACTCCATTGACTCACGTTCCATGATTTTCTCCTCTTGGCTACTTTTGCCTGGTTTGCTTAAGGGAATCGAACCACAAACCAGGGGGAATATAAGTTGACGTTTACGTTAACAGCAAGTACATTTCCTACAAGTTTACGTTAACGTAAAGATAATGTCAGCGTCTATTTGTTGAGACACTGTTAATAGGCGAATAACATTTACGCCAATATAGTTTATAAACATGGGGTAAGTGAGTTTTTTAAAAAGCAACTTCCCATTGAATGAGGTAAAAGATGAAAATACTTGTACCTGTAAAGCGCGTTATTGATTATAACGTGAAGGTTCGCGTTAAAGCTGATGAAACAGGCGTCGATCTGACTAATGCCAAAATGGCACTCAATCCATTTTGTGAAATTGCGGTTGAAGAAGCCGTTCGTCTCAAAGAGAAGGGGGTTGCCAGCGAAATCGTCGTCGTCTCCATTGGCGATAAATCTTGCCAGGAACAATTGAGAACGGCGTTGGCACTGGGTGCTGACCGCGCCGTTCATATTGAGACAGATTTACAGTTGTCTTCGCTGCATGTGGCAAAGCTGCTTCACAAATTATATGAACGAGAACAGCCTCAGCTAGTCATTCTGGGTAAACAAAGCATAGACTCCGACAACAATCAGACCGGTCAGATGTTAGCGGCTTTGGCTGAATTGCCTCAGGGTACATTTGCCTCTGAAGTGATTATCGATGGCGATAAAGTTAACGTCACACGAGAAGTTGACGGGGGTCTCCAAACTGTCGCGCTTTCAATGCCTGCAGTGGTGACTACTGATTTGCGCCTTAATGAGCCTCGCTACGCTTCGCTGCCTAACATCATGAAGGCAAAAAGAAAGCCTATGGAAGTTCTGCCTGCAGCAGAGTTTGACGTTGACCTTACAGCTAAGGTGAAGATCGTTAGCGTCACGCCACCCGCCGAACGTGAAGGCGGCGTCAAAGTGGCAGACGTGGCAGAGCTAGTTGAAAAGTTAAAGAACGAAGCGAAGGTGATTTCATGAAGATCCTGATCATTGCAGAACACGACAATAGCCAGTTGAAACCAGAAACAGCTAAATTGGCAGGTGCGGCTTCCAAACTGAATAGTGAGATGCATGTTTTAGTTGCGGGTAAGGTGTCCGAAGAGGTTATTAGTGAAGCTGCAAAACTCAGCGGCGTAACCAAGGTCATTGTCGCTAGTGACGAAGCTTATGCTCATCAACTAGCGGAAAATACGGCAGCGCTGGTGGTGTCTCTTGCTGACGGATACAGCCATATTTTGGCGGCAGCTACAACGACAGGGAAAAACTTTATGCCCCGTGTTGCTGCATTACTCGATGTAGAACAAGTTTCGGATATCATCGATATTGCTTCCCAGGACACGTTTGTGCGGCCTATCTACGCAGGTAATGCCATAGCCACCGTGAAGTCAGAGGAATCTGTTCATGTGTTAACAGTGCGTACATCTGCATTTGATGCTGTATCGGGAGACGGAAACGCTGAGATAGTTCAACTCGATAAGGTTATACCGGCCACAAGTTCAGCGTTTGTAAGTGCATCTCTCACGGAATCAGAAAGGCCTGAATTGACTGCTGCAGAGGTAATTATTTCCGGCGGCAGAGGAATGCAAAATGGCGATAACTTCTCTTTGCTTGAAGGGATTGCTGATAAATTAGGTGCCGCCATAGGTGCTTCCAGGGCAGCGGTAGATGCTGGTTTTGTGCCTAATGATATGCAAGTAGGTCAAACGGGAAAAATCGTCGCTCCGCAACTCTATATTGCAGTAGGTATTTCTGGAGCAATCCAACACCTTGCTGGGATGAAGGATTCAAAAGTCATCGTTGCTATAAACAAAGATGAAGAGGCACCTATTTTCCAGGTAGCAGATTATGGCCTGGTGGGTGACTTGTTCGATGTACTCCCACAACTGGAACAAACCCTGTAAATAAAGCCGGCCGCGGCGTGCGGCCGGGTATTTACACTTTTACGATAGAATTTTCTTCCATGCTGACGGGAGAGGGGCGATAGGCATCTGCCTGCCAGTCATTTTCCCAGGTTTCATCGTCGATGAGATAGCGAAAAGCATATTCAGCATCAGCATCAAGATTGACCGTTTGCGTAAAATCGCCATTTTTTAACTTCTTCATCGGCGGCACACTTTCGTCCCACGCATTAAAATCACCGATTAACCGGGCCGTTTGAGCATCGCCTGCTTCACTGGCTGCTAAACGGAATGTGACTTTACATACAGGTTTAGACTTTAAGTACTGTTTCTTCAAACTCATGACATCCCTCATTTCACAACGTTATCTGATTACAACTTACGGCTAAAAATCAGACAGTTCAAGCCCTTTTTAAATAATGTTGGGGCGTTCTCCACGCATTGTAAACGGGCGATTAAGCTTGATGTTTTTTTGTTAACAACATGCTTGAGTCTATGTGTTTCTAACTGAAATAAAATTTAACAAACTATATCGCGGTGGTTTAGCACTTTAGGGTTAGAATCTGCGATGTCTATATAAACTGGTTGAACTGCAACTAGGTGGCACAGAAATTAGAGAGGTACGTATTTTATCTCTCTGGGTCGTTGTTGATAAGGGAAAGAACATGTCTAAGAGCGGATTGTTAAAAACGTTTGGCCCGCTGATTGTGATAGTTATAGCGATAGTGGTAGCCGTAGTGCTTATCATGTCTAAGAAACCGCCGGAAGAGAAAACGGTTGAAAAGAAAGACTTTCTCGTGGAAGCATCTGCCTATTACCGGCAGCCCACCTCCTTTGTCATCAATTCTCAGGGAAATGTTGTACCTAAAAATGAAACTCGCTTAAGTGCACAGGTGAGTGGACAGGTTGTGCTTATAGCAGACGTTTTTGTTTCCGGTGGTATGTTCCGCAAGGGAGATGTCCTGGCGGTGCTAGAGCAAGATGATTACCAGACCGAAGTGAAGCTGGCAGAAGCGGAATTGGCTCAGGCAGAAGCTGCGCTGGAAGAAGAAATTGCCAGAGGGAAGGTAGCTGAACAAGAATGGCGATCAGTAAACAGTGTGGTGCCGCCATCTCTGGGCTTGAGAAAGCCTCAATTGGCCAGGGAAAAAGCGAATGTCAAAGCTGCAGAAGCAAAATACGAGAGAGCTAAGCGTAACCTTGCGAGAACTGAAGTCCGAGCCCCATATGACGGGATTGTAATAGCGCGGAGTATTGATGTTGGACAGTTTATCGGCGTTGGTACAGAAATAGGTACACTTTACTCAACGGAAGTGGCGGAAATAAGGTTGCCCATAACTGAATCTGAACTTGCGTTTATAGATGTAAACGGCAGCCTGAAAGATGCTGCGTCTGTGTCCATCCATGCGGTGGTTGCCGGAGAATCCCATGAATGGCAGGCTAAATTGGTTCGTACTGAAGGTATTTTGGACGCAGGTAGCCGTGTTATATATGCTATTGCTGAAGTTGTAGATCCTTACAACAGAGGCCAATCGAATCATAACCGGATATTGCGTTTTGGTCAGTTTGTAGAAGCGAATATTACGTCGTTGAAAACACAGCCTTTATTTGTATTGCCAAAAAGTGCACTTCGGCTCGATGGAACTGTTTTGACGGTTTCTGATGAAAATACACTGCAAATTAATGCGGTAGAAGTAGCAAGAGCAACAGCAAAGCACATTTACCTGCACAGCGGCATTGAAAATGGAATGAAGGTCATACTCAGTGTGGTGCCTAACCCCTATGAGGGAATGAAATTACGGGTTGCGGGTGAAGAGTTATTGTCCGACGGCGATAAACCAGCAGCAATAGGCAAGCCAATTTCACTCAGCGATGAGGGGAGTGAAAATGAGTAAAATTGATACCCACTCTGGCGTTATTGCCTGGTTTGCTAGAAACAATGTCGCCGCTAACCTGCTTATGGTTATTTTGCTTGTTGGCGGTTTATTTTCAGCATTTTCAATTCAAAAGCAGGTATTTCCGGCATTCGAGATAAATGTGATAAATGTCAGGGTTCCCTATCTTGGCGCAGCTCCTCAGGAAGTTGAGGAGGGGGTAATCTTAAAAATTGAGGAAGCGGTAAAAGATCTTGATGGCATCAAGCAAATTACATCAACAGCGGTCGAAGGATTGGGAACTGTTAGCATTGAGGTTGAAGAGGACTACGACGTTCAGGAAGTGCTGGATGAAGTGAAGGTGCAGGTTGATGCCGTTCCCAGTTTCCCTGGCAATACAGAAAAGCCCATCGTGTACCGACAGAAAATTCAGCAAGATGTAATTTGGATTTCTGTTTATGGTGATGCGACAGAACGAGAACTTAAAGAGTTTGCAAAAGGCGTTCGCGATGACATTGCCAACCTTCCGGGGATCTCTTCAGCCACTGTGGTTGGGGCGAGGGACTATGAGGTGTCAATCGAGCTTTCTGAAACAGAGTTGCAAAAATTCAATCTCACTTTTTCTGATGTGGTGAACGTTGTCAGGCAATCGAGTGTGGACTTGCCAGGTGGTGCCATAAAAACTGATAACGGAGATATATTATTACGCACAAAAGGCCAGGCTTATACTGGCGATGATTTCGCAAAAATTGTATTGATTACTCAGCAAAATGGTACCCGGGTTACCCTTGGAGACGTTGCACATATTAATGACGGTTTTGTGGAAGATAATCAATTTTCTCAGTTCGATGATAAAAATGCCATACACATTCGCGTTAGGGCGGTGGGCGACCAAAATGCGCTGGAAATTTCAGAACAGGTAAATAAATATCTCGACGATAACAAGGCGGAGTTTCCTGCAAATATTACTGCAGATTCCTGGGGGGACTTTTCGTTTTACCTTGCCGACAGGCTAAATATGATGTTGTCGAACATGTTCTTCGGCGCGCTTTTAGTTTTTATCGTATTGTCCCTGTTTCTGAAAATTAAACTGGCATTTTGGGTTATCTGGGGTTTACCTGTGTGTTTTCTCGGCGCGCTGTTTGTCATGCCCTTAGACACCTTTGATGTGTCAATTAACATGCTTAGTTTATTCGCATTTATCCTTGTACTGGGCATTGTTGTTGATGATGCCATCATCATGGGTGAGTCAGCATATTCAGAAATCGATAAGAAAGGCCATAGCGCAGAGAATGTCATCGCGGGGGTGAAGAAAGTAGCCATGCCCGCCACGTTTGGTGTGTTGACCACAGTAGCTGCATTCACGCCCATGTTAATGGTGTCTGGTCCCTTTGGTGTCATCTGGAAGACCATTGGCTGGGTTGTGGTTATTTGTTTGATATTTTCCCTTATCGAGTCAAAATTAATCTTACCTGCACACTTGGTGCACATGAAACTTAAACCCTATGATCCTGCAAAAGCCAACGCTTTACAGAAATTCAGGGATTTCTTCAGCGAGGGTATTAAGCGCTTTATCGATAATGTTTATGCCCCATTTTTGCATACCGCTATCTCTGCACGATATCTGACCCTTTCGATATTTGTAGCAATGATGATCATCACCATAGGTTTGTTCCAAGGGGGGCTGGTTCGTTTTGTATTTTTTCCAAACATTCCCAGTGATTTTATGCTGGCCTCGTTTGAACTTGAGCCAGGTTCTTCCATTCAACAACGGGATAAGACGATTCAGGCGATGTTGGATGCCATGCATAGAATGGACGAAAACGTTGAGAGTGAGTCTGGCGAGAAAATTATTAAACACGCTATTGCCTATGACAACGGCTCAACATCCGGTGAGATTTTTGTTGAGCTAACCAAGGGTGAAAGTCGTCAAATGAAAGATTTTGAAATTCATCAACGGTGGCGTGATGAAATGCCGGAAATTCCTGGGATAAAGTCTTTAAATATTGGCTCTCCAGGTGGAATGGGAGGGGCTGATATCAGCTTCGAATTTAGCTCTTCAGGCTTTCAGTCACTTGAAGCCATCAGTGGAGAATTAAAGGCGCGATTGGCTGCGTTTGAGGGTGTTTCAGACATCAACGATACGCTGGCAAGTGGCAGTGATGAAATTCAACTTTCTGTGACCCAACAAGCAGAAGCGTTGGGCATTACCTTACAGCAGCTAGGACAGCAGGTTCGTTACGGCTTTTACGGTGCTGAAGTACAAAGGGTTCAGCGCGATGATGAAGAAGTTAAGGTTATGGTGCGATACCCCAAAGAGGAGCGTTCGTCAATTAGTCACTTGCAAACGATGCGGGTGCGGACTCCCACAGGCGAGGATATTCCCTTTGAAGAAGTGGGCGAGATAAATTTGGGCAAAGGGTACGATTCTATTGTTCGTGTTGATGGGAGTCGCTCAGTTACTGTGTCTGCGAAGATTGATAAAGATCGTATTAACCCAGGTGAAATAACCCGCGAAGTTACTACCAAGATTGTACCTGATATACTTGAACGTTACCCCGAGGTTAACTTTAAATTACAGGGTAATTCAAAAGAAGAACAGGACGCGATGCTGGGATTGGTAAAAGGCCTTGCTTTTGCACTCTTTGCCATTTATGCATTGCTTGCTATACCGTTGCGTTCATATTCTCAGCCGTTGATTATTATGTCTGTCATTCCCTTTGGCCTTGTGGGAGCGATTTTCGGTCATTTGGTTTTAGGCCTGGCCGTTAGCGTATTGTCGATTTGTGGCATCATTGCGCTCTCTGGGGTAGTGGTGAATGACAGTCTGATAATGGTCGATTTCGTGAACCGGTCCAGAAAAGAAGGGCACAGGTTAATTGATGCTGCTATTCAAGCGGGTACACAGCGATTCAGAGCCATCGTTCTGACGTCACTTACTACGTTTATGGGGCTGATGCCCATTGTATTTGAACGAAGCTTACAAGCACAAATTGTGATTCCAATGGCAGTTTCATTAGCATTCGGAATTTTATTCGCCACTGTTATTACACTTATCTTGGTTCCCTGCCTGTATTTAATAATGCATGATCTGCGTAATTTATTTGCAGGAAAAAAAGATTCAACAACAAAATATACCGTTACAAAGGATCCTGAAATCGCAAATTGATGTTAATTTAAACAAAATGCTTGATATGTGAACGCATATACAGTACTGTTTACTTATACAGTAAATGAGGTGTTGCTATGTACACAGGCATGAAAAATATCGATAAGCTTATTTCACGTTATGGAATTCGTTTAGACAAAGGCCGAGATGTATCTCAGTGTCTTCAGGTACTTCAAGGGGGCACTGCAGATAGTATTGGTATGCACGTTCCATACTGTATATGGCGAATCGTGGAGTCTGCCCCGCAACATGTGAATTTCAAGCTTCATACGTGGTATTTGCCGCACAGAAGTGCACGCCTTGCGAGTTTTCTTATTGACGAACAAGGCGATGTGATCGAGCAGGTTTACTTTCAGCGTGATGCGAATTATGTCAAGGCGTGCAAAAAGTTACAGATATTAGTGTCTGAGGCACAGAAAAAAGCAACCCAGAGACACGATATTGCGGCATGATTGAGCTTCTGATCACCGTTTCTTACCAGGAAGACGTGCGAGAACACCGTATAGCGACTATAACTACATAGGAGCAAACAAGGGAACCGCAATTGTGAAATTACTTCTGGTGGAAAACGACGATGTACAGGCTGAGATATATCAGCTGTCTTTGTCGGAAAGTTTTGATATTAGTACAACGCATTCCTTTGAAGCCGCACAACAAGTGTTAGCCACGTCGAATTTCGACATTATTGTTTGCAATTGGGAAATTGACAACCTTAATGCCACCTGCCTGGCAGCTAATACACATCGTGATGACCCACTGATCACGCCAATTATTGTTGTGGTCAGTGAAGACAATCGCGAATCGAGTATGATACAAGCTTATAATGGTGGTGTATCTTACTACATCACAAAGCCATACAAAGTCATTCAGTTTACCGAAACACTTTTTGCACTTAAGCATCAGTTACTTACCGTTAGACAAATGCGGGCGGATAATCAGCAAAAAGCGGCTGATACACTATCTGCAAAAACTGATTCAGCGTTATACGAACTCGGAATTTCCATTCTGGCGGAAACAGTTAAGGCTAGATCAATTCCAGACATAGCTAAAGCCACGATTAATGCCTTTCGCTTAAATGGCGTTCAGGTGGCAATGGAGTTTCGCGATGGGAGTTGCCCAGTTCATTTTGATACAAACTTACTGCCTTGCGATGATACCACAGTAAAAGTGTTTTCTGTTCTGCGAAGGCAAGGGAGTACATATCGATTTGGACGTCGAACTTTGGTTAACAGTGCAGACGTTTCATTGTTAATTAAGCATGTCGCGGACAAGTCGGGTGGGGCCCATGATACGTTATTATCGATGTGTAAAATGCTGGTGCCAGCAATAAATCAGCAGGTTACGGCTGTCATGAAAGATAGTGCTCTGGCGAAAACCCATCAGGACTTATTGCACTTTTCTTCTCACTTAAATGATGCAAATACGTCTGCAGAAAGACAAAACCTTGCTGGCGCAGAGCGTTTAGCCATTAATATTGTGGAAGCGCTAAACGCAGATTTAAACGTTTCTTACCCACTTAGCCGTATGTTGGAAATTGTAGAAACAGCATTAGAAACTTCGAATGGCAATGGGGACAAGAGTACGTCTCTAAAAGACTTGGTTAACTTGTATACAGGTATTGAAGAGCGTTTAAAAGATCGGATGCTGGATATGGGGGTAAAGGCCGATACGTTGGTTTTAGAAAGCGACGATGAAGATTACCGTGATCTTGAGTTTTTCTAATTGAAGCGGCCAACAAGGGCCGCTTCCTGTAGTAAATGACGAATTAAATGTCTGGCTTAAATTGGTTAGAGTACCGAAACCAGCGCCTTTGCCAGGGCATCGACGTTTTTCTGGTTAATTCCAGCTATATTCACGCGACTTGAATCAACAAAGTAAACACTGTGTTTACTGCGTACTTCTCTAACCTGTTCCGGGGTAATACATAGGAATGAAAACATTCCTTTTTGCGTATTGAGGAAGCTAAAGTCACGGTTTGCACCATTCTCGGCTAACTTATCAACTAACATGGTACGAAGGGACTGCATGCGGTTACGCATCTCATTGACTTCTGTCATCCATTCTGTTTTCAAAGCGTTGTCGGCCAGGATAATATCGACCAGCGCGCCTCCCCAGCTTGGAGGCATAGAGTAAATTCCTCGAGCCACAGACTGAATTTGTCCTTGGGCAATTTTTTTCGTCGCACTGGTTTCTGTTATAATTGCTGCCAAGCCAGTTCTTTCACGATAAAGACCAAAGTTTTTCGAACAAGAAGCGGCAATGATTACTTCAGGTAAGTTTTCTGAGAGCAAGCGGATACCATAGGCGTCTTCTTCAAGACCGTCACCAAAGCCAAGATATGCTACATCAATGAACGGAAGGAAACCTTTTTCCTGCGCTAGTTTGAGGATTTCATCCCACTGAGCATTTGTCAGATCAGCACCAGTAGGGTTATGACAACATCCATGCAATAACACGACGTCACCTTTACCTGTTTGCGATAGGGTGTCCATCATGGCGTCAAAATTAATGCCTTCAGCCTTTTTATCAAAATAGGGGTAAGTCTCAATTTGTAGGCCTGCAGATCCAATGAGGGGGATGTGATTTGCCCAGGTCGGGTCACTCACCCACACTTTCATATTATCGCCACAACGTGCCAGGAGCTCAGATAAGATCCGTAAAGCACCGCAACCACCGGGTGCTTGCACTGCGGCAACACGGTCAGCCATTATTACTTTGCTGTTTTTACCGAGGAGTAGTTCAAGCATGCCATCAATGTAGCCTTGATGACCTTGTGGTGTGATGTAAGTTTTAGAGGTTTCACGTTCCAATAGGATCTGTTGCGCTTTCGCCACAGATGTCATTATTGGTGTATTTCCCTGTTCGTCTTTATAAACGCCTACGCCTAAATCAATTTTTGCCGAATTGGTATCTTCGCGAAAAGCTGCTGATAGGCCCAGGATTGGGTCGGGAGCGAGTTGGGGTAAAACTTCAAACACAGTATGTCCTCACGTTGCGTGATAATTAAGCGAGTCCGGCATTATGCCACCGCCAACGCAAAATACGACCCCAAAAATTAAAAAATTACGCAATATTATGGGTTATTTTTACCGTACAAGTGAAAAAGTGAAATTTGCCTCTCGTTCACCGATATATTCACCACCAGGCCCATAGCTATATTCAACAAATTGCGCTTCACCGAGTTTGTTTACCAGAAGAACGGTGGAGCAGCGAGTACCATATTCTTCCCCACTAATAAAAATAGACGACAAACGTTTCTCCCACAGGTAGGGCACACCAGTGTCGGGAAGCTCGTTATCTTCTGCGCGTTTTGTATTATGCAGTATGTCGAGGAAGTCGAAGGGAGTAATGACATCTCTCTCCATCACTTTTTGCTCCAGCGCTATAAGCCCTGAGGTGACTTTGGGCCAAGGTGTATTTAACGCGTCATTTGACAGACCGTAAAATCCATTGCTTAAATGTTGGACGGTATCATTGTGGTTATTATAAACCGACAAGTTTTTCCAATTCCCGAACAACAGGTTGTAGCCTTCGTAATGCCCGCGTGTCGTCGATAAATTCTCGTGAAAGCGCTTATGTGAGCCATCATAGGTGAGGTACTTAACCACAAGTTCGCCTCGACTACGCTTGTTCGACAAGGTTGTCTGTGGCGCTCTGATATTTGTAATTGCTGCCAGGTTGCCATGGTCAGCCAAGCCGAACCAGGTTCCACCAGCCACTAAATCCCGGCCGCCATAAATTGAAGGGTGATCTGACCAACGCTGCGCGTGATGGGTGGGGCGGTGATGAAATTCATCTCTGTTTGCAGCAATAATGAGGGGATAATCGTCCCTTACGTTATTAGCAATCAATAAAATACACATTAGGCGTAGCATGTTGAAATTTATTATGAGCCAGCATATTACAAATAGTGTTCGCTGGCACTAAATTGCCACTGGGATGCGCATCGAGTTTACGGTAAAATTATTCTTTTTGCTTGGTTTGTTTTCTCACTACCTGCAGACAGATCAATGATATCTGTTTGTCCGGTCATCAAGCTTTGACACTTTATCAATGTGGAGTTTTACACTGTGAATAAAAAGGGATTCACTACCCGTCAGGTACACGCAGATCTGTGCTTAAACACACCTGAACACGGCGCAGTTCATACCAGTACAACGAATTCAGTTTTATTTGCTTTTGATGATGCTCAGGGCATTATAGATGCTTTTCAGGGTAAAGTAGCTGCGCACGTTTATTCACGCTCTTCATCCGGCTCGGTTGCAGCCTTGCAGGGTATGCTAAACGACATGGAAGGTGGCGTAGGGGCGTTGTGTTTTGCCACCGGAATGGCGGCTATCAGCAGCACTATGTTTGCACTGTTAAAAGCCGGTGATCACATTATTGTCAGTCAATATTTATTTGGCAATACCCGTTGTTTAATGGACACACTTGACGATTTTGGTGTACAAATCAGCTTTGTCGATGTGACCCGGGTTGAGGAAGTCGTCGCCGCTTATCAACCCAATACCCGCATGGTGTATACGGAAACTATCGCCAATCCAGTGACGCAGGTGGCCGATGTGTCAGCCATAGGGCAGTTTTGCAAACAGCAAGATCTATTGTTCGTGTTGGACAACACAATGACACCTCCTCCGCTATTCAATGCAAAAAGTGTTGGTGCATCGTTGGTGATAAGCTCGTTAACCAAATACGCATCCGGGCATGGAAATGTTCTCGGTGGAGTTGTCGTTGATTTAGGGACATTCAACTGGCAACATTTCGCCAATATTAAACCCAATTATCAGGTAGCGGATACAGGTCAATGGGGGCTTACCCAAATCAAGAAGCGCGGTTTACGCGACATTGGCGCGACATTGGCGCCGAGTTCGGCACACACCATAGCGACGGGAATGGAAACGCTTGGTCTTCGCATGCGACAAAATTGCACCAATGCAGTAAAACTGGCTACCTATTTAGAAAGTCACGAGAAAGTCACTAAGGTCTATTACCCGGGTCTTGCCGAACATCCCCAGCATTTCATTGCCAGAGAAATTCTACAAGGGGGCTATGGTGCCATATTGAGTCTGGATCTTGTTGACGGAATTGACCCTGTTAGTTTTATTAACCAGTTGCAACTGGTGATATGTGCCACACACCTTGGGGATAACCGGACGCTGGCACTACCCGTTGCTCCCACAATCTACTTTGAAAATGGTCGCGAGGAGAGGGTTAAAATGGGTATTTCTGAAGGAATGATACGCCTTTCCATCGGCATTGAAGACACGGAAGACCTGATTAACGACTTTGAACAAGCGTTAGCCGCGATGGCGAATTAGTTTGTTTTTGTAAAATATCCGTTATTGCAGCAGCAATTTTACTACAAACCTGATAACATGCATTTAGCAAGTATGCGGACATTCATTTTGTCGTATGATGTTTTGGCGAACTTTTGTACGTTTTTGATAGTTTAATGCCGCTGCTTGCTCCATTTTTTCCTGCCAA
The DNA here is from genome assembly GCF_056158205.1 of Alteromonas sp. AWQ4_252. Lineage (NCBI taxonomy): Bacteria > Pseudomonadati > Pseudomonadota > Gammaproteobacteria > Alteromonadales > Alteromonadaceae > Alteromonas > Alteromonas sp. AWQ4_252. The sequence continues at coordinate 2,888,071 of NZ_JBSWSV010000001.1, forward strand.
ATAATGTAGTTGCATTACACATCACCAACATCAAAAATTTTTATCTAAAAAAATATACAATTTAATTTGAACTAACGTAATTGCTCGTTGACTAAATCAATGCAGTTAGCGCAAAGAAGCGAAATGATTTTGTTTCTTGTTGCTAAAGTGTGTTCCAAGTTGAGTGTGCTTGATTGCCCCGCCCAGAGCGGGGCTTTTTTATTTTACATCGCTGCTTCGATATCCTTCACCAAAACTGGGTCATTTGGTTTCACCTGACTACTATAATGATTCACGATGTTTCCTTTAGCATCGATAAGATACTTATTAAAGTTCCAGCTAGGAGCCTTCCCAGTTGCTTTAGTTAACATACGGTAAAGTGGATCTTGCTCATCTCCTTTGACGGTTGTTGGTTCGAACATGGGGAATTTTACCCCGTAAGTAAGTTCACAAAGCTCTGCTGTTTTTCCTTCGTCTTTATATTCTTGATTGAAGTCATGAGATGGAAAACCAAGAACTGTAAAGTTGTCATTTTTATACTTTTCATAGATGGATTCGAGGCCTTCAAATTGTGGGGTGTAACCACAGTAACTTGCTGTATTAACAACTAATATGGCTTTACCTTTGTATGCATCGCATAAATTGACGGTTTCCTGAGAGTTGAGTTTTCTTTTTACAAATTTTAAAACAGAGGGGCACGAGTCTGCCAAAGAGGTGCTGGCAAACATTGTCAATGTGAGTAACAGTAATAATTTTTTCATTTGATTCTCTTCTACATGGCAAATTCTATGAGCATACAAATAACGCAGACTCTTCAAAAAAGCTTATGAACGCACTTTCTAAACGTCGCGACAAGTCATAAAGTAGTATCGATAAACCTGACGTGATGTAATGAACTTGTATGTATACTTATTACATCCCGGTCTAATTGAGGTTGTTCACAACTCTTAGTAATACCGGTTATTTGCTTTTTAAGCTAGTCATGGGTATCAAATCAATTCATAACACATAAAAGAACAATTCATAATGAAAAAAATGTTAAGCATTTTGGCGACAGTCGCACTTTGCGAATCATTATCAGCATGTATGGCAACGGTCGAAACAGTTGGCAGTGACGTTAAACCAGAAGCGGTAATAACAAATCCAATGCCCCCAGTACACCCGGATGTAGTCGAGTTGCAAACCGATAATACAGCCATCACTCTTGAGCAAATCATGGCCGATCCTCAATGGATTGGGAACATGCCAATACGCCCGGGCTGGAGCCTTGATAGTCAGAAAATCGTTTATGAGCAGCGCAAAAAAGGGAGTCATCTTTACGATGTTTACGCGGCATCGGTAACCAGCCCAAAAAACGCTAAAGCTGTACCCCTGTCGGAAATCTATCAATATCGGTTCGATGAGAAGGTGGTTAGTCAGAACGGCAATATTATTGCATTTCGAGTAGACAATAGTCTGTTTGTGAAAAAACAAGACAATACTATTGTTCAGTTAACCCGAGGTGGAGAGGCGCTACGGGGGATCCGTTTTATGACCGACGGACGACTCAGTGCCAGAAGTGGTAATAGTATTATTGCGATAAACGTTGAAACGGGGCAACGTGAAGTACTTTTGAGTTGGGCGTTTTCTGATAAACCTGAAGCAGTGTCTCCGGCTGGTGATTATATCGCCAGGGAACAACACGCGCTCATTGAATATGTGGCGGAAAAAAGACAACAAAGGGAGGCTGCGTCACAGCGAGAGCAGGATGTGCGCTTGGTGAGTCCCGCTTATGCGCCCGAGACTCTGTATTTTAATAAAGATGACCGTTTGGTAAGTGCTTCTGTGTCTCCTGATGGTAATTATGCACTAATTGCAACCACTGAGAACAGGGGAGCCAGCAGCGACAGTGATATCATGCCACATTACATTCAGGAAGACGGCAGAATCGCGTCAATCAGAGTGCGACAGCGAGTAGCAGACAGCGAGGAGGTTCAACACGATGTTTGGCTCATCAATCTCATTTCAGGGAAAAAATCAAAGCTTTCATACGTGTCTTTACCGGGTTATAACGACGATGTTTTAGCCTCTGTCAAAGCCGAAAACGCCGCGGCACGAGGGGAAACGTATACGGTTAACCGCTTACCAAGAAAAATAAAGTTATTGAGTGGTCGAAATATCAATAACCCTTCTATTCGATGGCATTCAAGTGGTAAAAATGCAGCCCTTATGTTGGAGGCTGCAGACAACAAAGACCGCTGGATAGTAACCGTTGACTTCAAACACAGCACATTAAAAGTCGTAGAACGTCTGCACGATGATGCATGGATTAATTACAGTCACAATCAGTTTGGTTGGCTTAATCAATCAGCTACGTTATTTTATCAATCAGAACGGGATGGCTATTCGCACCTTTACCTACACAAGCCGGGAGACACCCCAAGACAGTTAACCCATGGTCAGTTTGTCGTAGAGTCACCGTCGCTTACGCGCAACGACGAATATATTTATTATACTGCCAATAAAAAACACCCTGGCATTTACGAGGTTTATCGCGTATCCACTTTAACAGGTGAAAGCGAAGTATTAACCGAGCTCAATGGCATCACCGATTATGTTCTTAGTCCCGATAGCAACAGCCTTTTGCTTACTCATAGTAAAGTCAATCGGCCACCAGAGCTTTTTATTAAACCTGCGGTGACAGATGCACCTGTACAACAGATCACCCAAACGGTAAGCGACAAATTTTTATCACTGCCTTGGGCAGTACCTCAGATAGTGGCAATACCGTCTTCTCATTCAGCGCAGCCTATTTACGCGCGAATTTACTTACCGGAAAATACGATGTCAGGCCCTGCCAGAAAAGCAGTGGTGTTCAATCACGGAGCGGGTTATTTACAAAACGCCCACCTAGGTTGGTCAGGCTATTTTCGTGAGTATATGTTCAACAGCATGCTGGTTCAGCAAGGCTATGTGGTGATGGATATGGATTACCGAGCGTCGAAAGGGTATGGGAGAGACTGGCGAACAGCAATTTACCGTCAGATGGGGACCCCTGAAGTTGAGGATTTGCAGGATGGCGTTAACTGGTTAGTAGAGAACGCCAATGTAGATGTAAACCGAATCGGTACTTATGGTGGTTCTTACGGCGGTTTTTTAACCTTTATGTCTATGTTTAATGAGCCTGAACTTTTTGCTGCCGGTGCAGCGCTTCGGCCCGTAACTGACTGGGCGCATTACAATTATGGTTACACGTCCAATATTTTAAATACCCCAGATATAGATCCTATTGCCTATAAGCGCAGTTCGCCTATCTATTTTGCAGAAGGATTACAAAAGCCGCTGTTGATCATCGCTCCAATGGTTGATAACAACGTTTTCTTCCAAGACACGGTAAGGCTTGTACAACGCCTCATTGAGCTCGAAAAAACCGATTTCGAAACCGCAATCTATCCTGTTGAGCCACACGGATTTGTTCAGCCCAGCTCATGGCTTGATGAATATCGACGCATTTACAAACTGTTCGAAACAAACCTGTAAATCAAGTTGCACCAGTGAATAAGCTGGTGCAATCAATGAATATTTTTGTTTTTTTGAATTAATGCGCTTACGCCAGGTATTACGAAGAGCACATAAAACGTAAAGCCGGCGAGTCCACCATATAAGTGAGCGTCGACAGCCACAGATGCGTCGATTAACGCAGCCATGTCTGCTGATCCACCAAATTTTTGCTCGTATAAGATTTTTATTACAACGCCCGCAAGCAAAACCCAACCAGATTTATAGCCTGCGCGTAAGTCCATAAGCGCTCCCCAAACAAAAACACCATGTAAGGCACCAGAAAGTCCCGCATACCAAATCATATCTGTTGAAAAGCAGTAGATGCTTATACTTGTGAAAAGTGCGCACCACACAAATAACTTAAAAAAGCGCAGTATCCGATAATGTTCGCTGTGCAGAACAGTGAGCAATAATAATGCAGCTACGTTGAGCAACAGATGATTGCCATTTGTATGGACAATATTTGCACTGAGTAAACGCCAGGTTTCAAGCCCCTGAACCGCAAAGCGGTCATATGCAAGCCATTCACCTGAACTGGGCTCAAAAAACCAGGCGGTAATGCATAACAAGATAAGTAAAAGCGGGCCAGTAAAGCCTTGTTTATTTTCTAAAAGCAAGATGAAATCTTTGAACTGAGAAACCATTAGCCGGTATCATACAAAAAAAACGACAAGAAAACGCCCTAGTAGCAAAGGAGAAATCGATGAGCCAGGTATTGTCCACGATCGACAACCATATTATGACTATCTCTATTAATCGTGTGGAAAAGAAAAACGCGCTGACACCGAACATGTATCAGGATATGGCGAATGCGCTTTCACATGCCAGCGACAATGATGCTGTTAAGGTTGTACACATCAGGGGAGAAGGTGACGGATTTACTGCCGGAAACGACATCGAGTACTTCGCACAACGCAAAGAGGGCGATACCATTGCTGAGATCAACGCGTTTATGCAAGCTTTGCGCACCTGCACTTGTCCTGTGGTTGCTGAAGTTCATGGTGTTGCGGTAGGCATAGGTACAACTTTATTGCTACATTGTGACTTGGTTTACAGTGCTCCGAACACAAAATTCTGTATGCCGTTTATTAACCTTGGTTTAGTACCGGAATACGCGTCAAGCTACATATTGCCGCGTATTGCTGGCCGAAGAAAGGCGAGTGAATGGCTGATGCTCGGAGAGGTTTTTGGCGCTGAAGAGGCGCTACAATTTGGTATACTCAATGACATTGTGCCCTCAGAAGAACTTACAGGCAAAGTCGTGTCTGTATGTAAGAAACTTGCCGCGAAACCCACATTTGCACTTAAACAAACTAAATTGTTAATGAGCAATGAAGACGATGCAATAGAGAAGCAAATTAGCGCAGAACTGGATGTTTTCTTAGAAGCGCTTAGTAGCGATGCTGCTAAAGAAGCGTTCGATGCCTTTATCAATAAGCGCCCGGTTAATACTGAAAAATTTAAATAGAGTGGGGAATCCAGAGTTTGAAATTTCGTGAATTAATGCAGTCAACAGCAGTTAAAGCTGTATACCTTTCCGTCACACTTGCATTGGGTGTTCAGGCCGTTGAAAGAAACGAACCTGAAGCTGCCACCGGTTACGAGCGTAAACAGGCCCACGTCGCTAAAGATTATATGGTAGTTGCTGCCAATCCCTATGCGTCATGGGCGGGAAAAAATATCATCGAGAAGGGCGGCTCTGCTATTGATGCGGCAGTTGCAATTCAGGCAATGCTTACTTTGGTCGAGCCACAATCGTCGGGGATCGGTGGTGGTGCTTTTATTCTTTATTGGGATAACACTACAAAGACGCTGCATACATTTGATGGTCGCGAAACGGCGCCCGCTGCTGTGAATCCCTATTGGTTTTACAACGGTACAAAGTCCATGAGTTGGCTCGAGGCTGTGGTCGGCGGTAAATCTGTGGGCGTCCCAGGAGCGTTACGAGCACTGGAAACTGCACAAGAATCCTTTGGTAATTTACCTTGGAAGGAACTGTTTACCGATGCCATTAATACCAGTGCTAACGGTTTTAAGGTGTCTCCACGATTGGCACATTTGGTAGAGATTGACAGACACCCGGGTTTGAAAAAGTTTCCCTCCAGTGCTACCTATTTTTACCCGGCTGGTTTACCGCTTAAAGAAGGTGCCATCAGGAAAAATAAAGCACTGGCAGACACATTACGGCATATTGCAGAAGAAGGAGCAGACTACTTTTATAAAGGCCCCATTGCCGAAAAAATTGTCAAAGCAGTCAATAGTGCTCCCATCAACGCGGGTAAAATGACGTTAGCAGATTTAGCTTCTTATGAAGCAGTGGAGAAAAAGCCCGTTTGTGGCGATTACCGTTCTCACAAAATATGCGGTATGGCGCCGCCGAGTTCTGGCGGGATCAGTGTTTTTCAGATCTTAAAACTTCTCAAAGACAAGGATATATCTACGCTATCTCCCGACAGTGTAGATTTTGCTAACTTGTTTGCCCAGGCAAGTGCACTGAGCTACGCCGATAGAGAGAAATACATAGCAGACAGCGATTATGTGGATTTGCCATTCGCTGCACTTATCAACGACCCATATTTAAAACGGCGCGCGCAAGGAATAGCTGCAGACAAACAATGGAAGAAAGCCCGTGCGGGTGAACCTTACACTAAAGCTGCAATTTCCGTTGGAATGAACCTGGAACAACCCAATACCAGCCACTTTTCTGTTGTAGATAAACAAGGCAACGCAGTATCTATTACCACCAGTATTGAATTTATGTTTGGGTCGGGCTTAATGGTGGAAGGCTTTTTGTTAAATAACCAGTTGACCGACTTTTCATTTAATCCGGAACGAGGTGGGTGGCCCGTGGCTAACCGTGTCGAACCAGGGAAACGGCCAAGAAGTGCCATGAGCCCAACGATGGTATTTGATGAGAAAGGCGACTTGTCGTTGGTGCTAGGCTCGCCAGGCGGCAGTCGTATAGTAAGTTATGTTGCCCAGACATTGTTCGGTGTGCTTGATTTTGGTCTGAATATTCAGCAAGCCATCAACTTGCCTCGTATGACTAACAGAAACGATTACATGGCATTAGAAAAAGGTACACCACTGGAGTCGCTGAAAGCCCCTCTGGAGAAACTGGGGCACACGGTAAAAATCATCGATCTCAACTCTGGCCTGCACGGAATTCAGCTGAAAGACGGACAGCTAATTGGCGGTGCAGACCCACGGCGGGAAGGCGTTGCTGTAGGTCAATAAGCTACATGAAATGATCCGGGTCAATTCGGTCAACTTTCCACTGACCGTCTTCCTGGATCAATTGAACTGTACGTAAATCTTCAATTTTGTCGTCGTTATAAGTGCCACTGAAAAACAAGGTAACCGTTGCTTTTTCTGCAAATTCGTTACGCCCAACGCGATTTGAACCCTGTGGGGTGACAGTTACTTTATCGTATCGTAGATTGATAATGTGCCGTTGAACATTCCGGTTTGTGTGATATTTACGTAACATACGCCCCATACTTTCTGAACTCAGTGATAAAGCACGGTCAATGTTTTTATCCTGATAAACACTATCCATAAACATCACAGCAGCGTAATCGGGGGTGTTATCATCCAGCATACCGTAGCGCCCTATACCAGGCTCTTTTTTTTCACAGCCGGCTAGCAACAATAAGATAAAGAATGAAAGAAGGGTGAGGCGACGTTGTGAAATCATAATAGCTTCCATACAGCAGAAAAAATCACTACTTAACTCTGGTTTGCTTTGAAGAAAAGCAAAGGTGACATTCAATGGATGAGTATAATGACAAAAAAAAAGCGGGGTGGACACCCCGCTCTGAACTATTTTTTAGCCTTTACTGTACTTCTTCGTGATCAGTAAACTCTCCAGCGAACAATGGACTGCTTAGGTAGCGCTCAGTTCCACTAGCGAGTAATACAACGACGACTTTATCTTTGTTCTCGGGTTTTTCCGCAAAGCGTTTGGCAGCCACTACAGCGGCACCGGATGAAATTCCAGCTAATATACCTTCTTCTTTCATTAGTCGGTGTACCATGGCCATACACTCTTCGTTAGTCACTTGTTCGACTTCATCGATAAGGTCTAAATCGAGATTTCCAGGGATAAAACCAGCACCAATACCTTGAATTTTATGTGGCCCAGGGGTAAGAGGTTCACCATTTTTGGCCTGAGTGATGACCGGTGAATCAGTAGGCTCAACAGCAACTGATGTGATTGCTTTACCCTTTGTGTTTTTGATAAATCGGCTGACACCAGTGATAGTGCCACCTGTACCAACGCCGGCTACAAAAGCATCGACCTTACCTTCGGTTGCATCCCAGATCTCAGGGCCTGTGGTTTTCTCATGAATTTCTGGGTTTGCCGGGTTATCGAACTGTTGAAGCAGTACGTATTTTTCCGGGTTTGAATCAACAATTTCCTGAGCTGCGGCGACGGCGCCTTTCATACCTTTAGGTGCTTCTGTTAACACCAAATTTGCGCCCAACGCTTTGAGTAATTTGCGGCGTTCCAAGCTCATGCTGCTGGGCATGGTAAGTGTAAGTTTATAACCTCTGGAAGCCGCAACGAATGCTAACGCGATACCTGTGTTACCACTGGTTGGCTCAACAATTTCTTTGCCAGCTGTAAGAACGCCTCGTTTCTCTGCATCCCAAATCATGTTGGCACCAATGCGGCACTTCACGCTGAAACTAGGATTACGCGATTCAATTTTCGCATAGACGTTACCACCAGTGACACGGTTTAGTTTTACGAGTGGTGTGCCACCGATTGAAAGTGAATTGTCGTCAAATACTTGCATTATGATTCCTTACCTGGTTCATGATATCTGCAGACAAACGTGCCACAACCTCTTTGGCTGTTTCAAGCACACAGATATCTTTTTACCTGTATATAATTGATGTCAAAAAGCAAAATGAAAAGTGCTTTTTTGCTATATCTTAGTTTACTTTGCGATGAGGTGGATCACACCCATCATTATCTTAGGACAATATGCTTGTAACCTGGGCGACAAAACGATGGTTCTTATATTTTCAATCGTTGAACGCCATTGTGTTACGTGTATTCTAATAGGCAAAAATAATACTCAGACGGAGGACACATGGGCTTTACCGGAACATCCCAGTACATAGCAACAAAAGAATTACAACTCGCGGTCAACGCGGCCATTACCCTTGAACGGCCGCTATTGATAAAAGGGGAGCCCGGAACAGGTAAAACCTTATTGGCAGAAGAGTTGGCAAAAAGTCTGGGGTGTGAACTGATACAATGGCATATTAAATCTACGACCAAAGCCCAGCAAGGATTGTACGAATACGATGCAGTCTCCCGCTTAAGAGATTCACAGCTTGGCGATGAAAAAGTACATGACATTGCTAACTACATTGTCAAAGGTAAACTCTGGCATGCCTTTGAGGCAACACAACGCCCAATATTACTCATAGATGAAATAGATAAAGCAGATATCGAGTTTCCCAACGATTTACTTCAGGAACTCGACAAAATGGAATTCTATGTATATGAAACGCAGCAACTGGTGAAAGCGCAACAGCGACCTATCGTGATAATTACTTCCAATAATGAAAAAGAATTGCCTGATGCCTTCTTGCGCCGGTGCTTTTTCCACTATATCCAGTTTCCTTCACAAGACGATATGCGTCGTATAGTCGATGTTCATTTTCCTTCTATCAAGGCAAAGCTATTAGATGAAGCGCTTGGGGCTTTTTTCGAACTTCGGGAAATCCCTGGTTTAAAGAAAAAGCCGTCTACGTCAGAACTTATAGACTGGTTAAAACTGTTAGTTGCTGAGGATATCGAGCCCGAGGTGCTGAGGAATAAAGACAATAGTCAGAGTTTACCGCCGCTCTATGGTGCTCTTTTGAAAAACGAACAGGATATTCACCTTTTCGAAAAACTCATGTTTATGGCACGTCGTTAATGTTCATTGAATTCTTCTTTACGCTTAGAAAGTATGGCCTTGGTGTTAGTAGTCGTGAACTGTTAGATTTGATCAAGGCCGTCGAGAACCACGTCGTCTTTGCTGACCTGGAGGCGTTTTACTATGTGTCTCGTATGGTAATGGTGAAAGACGAGGCTAAATTTGACATTTTTGACCGCGCTTTTACCGATTACTTCGAGGGCGTTCAGTCAGTTGATTTGACCAATTCTGATATTCCTCAAGCTTGGTTAGAGAAGCAAATAGAACGCAATCTGAGTGAGGAAGAGCGAGCCAAACTGCAATCATTGGGCGGTCTTGATAAATTGATGGAAACCCTGAAGCAACGCTTACAAGAGCAGGAAAAACGACATCAGGGGGGGAATAAATGGGTTGGAACTGGAGGAACGTCACCGTTTGGCGCCTATGGAGATAATCCCGAGGGGGTGAGAATAGGCCAGCATGGTAGCCGGCGTCGTTCAGCGGTAAAAGTGTGGGACAAACGAACCTACAGTGACTTATCTGCAGATGCCACACTGGGTACGCGTAACCTTAAGCTTGCCCTGCGAAAGTTGAGAATGCTGGCTCGCACTGGCGTCAGCGATGAACTCGACGTAGCACAGACGATTGACAAGACAGCAAAACAGGGAGGGCTACTTGACATTCATATGCGTCCACAGAAAGCCAATGCGGTAAACGTTTTGTTGTTTTTCGATGTAGGAGGGTCAATGGACCCGTTCATTGAAGAAACAAAAGCTTTATTTTCTGCCGCTAAGACTGAGTTCAAACACATGGAGTACTTTTACTTTCACAACTGTGTTTATGAATCTGTTTGGACTGAAAATGCCCGTCGGTCGTCTTCTTCAATAGCAGTAACGGATATCATTCACACTTTTGGGCGAGATTACAAAGTCATTTTTGTGGGCGATGCTACTATGGGGCCCTATGAAATTAGTTGGCCTGGTGGTAGCGTTGAACACATGAACGAGGAGGCCGGAGAAGTGTGGCTCCGGCGACTTACCCAGCACTTTCACAGGGTAGTATGGTTGAACCCGCAACGAGAAGCTTATTGGTCCTACTACGAATCAATTAATCTGATCAGGGAATTGATGGACGAGAACATGTATCCGCTAACGCTCAACGGGTTGAACCAAGCTGTTAAGGTGTTGCAAAAATAGCAAAAGGTCTGCACAAAAGGATGACGGTAATGGAACAGAGCGCAAAGTCTGTTGGATCTGATACACAAGATGGCAACGAGTCCCATATTGGCCTCTCTGCTCCGGTAGCAGAAGACGACTCAAACCACAGTCGAAAAGAAACCCGAGAAATTGTTACTCCCTATGCATTTCAGGTTGCACCTGAATTGTTGGGGACGCCGTTGGCAACGCCCATGCGAAGGGCCATGGCCCAGTTACTCGATGTTTCTTTTATCTATTTTATCTCATCAGCCAACGCAATGATTTTTGCACTCGTAGCGGCAATCACCTTCATTAAAGCCGGTAATAATATGGCGAAAAAGTCTACTCGCAGTGGCGTTACGCAAGGGCTGCGCGTTTGTGGAGTAACCATTTTAGCGTGGTTGCTATTTACTATTATGGACGACGACATACCAGATGCACCTGATAGCCAGACAGGCCAAAATGCGTCAGCCGTAGCTGAACCCTTACTGGTAGGGGGAACGGCGTTGATGTGGCAGCAATGCGATAGTGATATGGCGTGTTTGACATCTGTGGCAACAGAGTTCGGCGAAAATCAGGCGGATATTGGCGGAACAGTGACTCGCATTGAAGAAGTGTTTGATTCGTTAACCGATAACGGTCAACTAGATGACGCGCAAGTCAGTGCGCTAAATACAGCCATGCATGATGCATTCTACGCACAGCAAGACAAAATTAAAGCTGAGATGGAGGCTGGGGAAAATGAGGCGTCGTCATCGGTTGGCGAAATCCAAGCGAGTTTACCCGCAGAAAGTGACCACAAAGATAGTTTTTTAGAATCTCTGCGACAAGTTATTCACGATAGTAAAAGTCTCTTATCTGAGTTGGGGTGGGGGTTAGGTTGGGCTGCCCTGTATTACAGTATTTTTCCTGCGAGTTTTAAGGGTTATACCCCAGGAAAATGGCTCACAGGAATACGGGTTTTGCGGTTGGACGGCAGGTCACCTTCCTTATGGGAAAGCTTTGGTCGATATGGCGGCTATACTGCGGGTTTCGCTACGGGTCTGTTGGGTTTCTTTCAGGTCTTCTGGGATCCAAACCGTCAGGCGATACAAGATAAAATAGCTGAAACGCTGGTTGTCCGACAAAGGGGTCCTAAAATGTCCGCTAGCAAATTAAGCAAAGTAAAGGGGACAGAAGGAGAGGGTATTTGAATCACCATATATATCATGTGCTCAAAGATTGGTTTAAAAGAAAAGATGAATCCAATTGGGTGCTGGTAACAATAGTCAGTACCCAGGGTTCTTCTTATCGAAAAGCGGGTGCCATGATGCTGTTTAATGAGGATGGTGAACAATTAGGTGTTGTTTCTGGTGGTTGCCTGGAAAGTGACCTACTGCATCAGGCACGAAAAAGCTGGGCAACGAGCAGAGCTAAACTTGTCACATACGACATGCAGGAAGAAGGAGATATAGCCTGGCGCCTCGGTATTGGTTGTGGCGGCGAAGTAACCTTGTTACTACAACCGATTACCGTTGATTCGGCGTATTTGCAGTTGCCAGCGTTGTTGTCTGCTCTGACGGCGAGGAAAAGTGTAGGCTATTGCCAGCCAAAGGAACCAGGGGACCCCTATGGGTTTGTTACTCATGCCCCTACTGAAGATTCATCTGTGTATTGTCACTGGTTAAGTCCTCCGCCTTGCCTGGCAATTTTAGGGGGCGGTATTGATGCCTTGCCCCTGTGCGATTTGGCGGCGAGGCTCGGTTGGCAAGTGTATGTTAATGATCCACGGGCACGGTTTGCCCGCAAATCTGATTTTTCTTCAGCACATTTTGCTACTCAATATCCCCCGGCAATATTGAAACAAGAACCCTGGTTTGCCGAGTGTCAGGCCATTGTGGTTATGCATCACCAGGTTGGTTTAGATGCTCAAGCGCTGGCCACCATTGCTTCCGCTAAGTTTGAAGAACTGCGCTACCTGGCTCTTTTGGGCCCTGTTCATCGAGCGGACCGGGTGTTAAGTGAGGCAGGGTTGTGCGATAGGGATTTTTCTGTTGCTTTGAGTGCTCCTGCCGGATTAGCCCTCGGTGGTGATTTACCCGAGTCCATTGCGCTATCCATTCTCAGTGAGGCTCATGCCGCAATCTATCAAAAATCTGCCACCTCGTTGAAGGGTAAGTCGTGTCAGGCCAGTTAGCCATAGTTCTACTCGCAGCGGGAGAAAGTCGAAGGTACGGTAGCAATAAGTTACTCAGCCTCCATCCTTCTGGCAGCCATCTACTAAATTATGTTGTTGAACAATATCAGGCGTTAAGCCCGTTGCTCCTGACTGTCGTTACGGGGAAATACCATACTTCCATTGTCACAGCATTAGCTGATAAAGAAGTAGAGATAGTTCATAATGAAAATTGGCAACAGGGCATGGGATGCAGTATAGCTTGCGGCGTAAATGAAATATTTGCATCTAAGCAATTTGATAAAATTGGTCATGTAATGTTGGCTGTATCTGATACACCTGAAATAACAACCGTATCTTTGCAAACGTTGTGTGAAGCAAAGACGCGATTTCCCGAGATGCGGATTGCCAGCCGATGCAACGGGGTACTTATGGCGCCGGCTATTTTCCCCAGGGCAGATTTTCCTTTACTGAGCGCCATAACCGGAAAAGGAGGAGCGTCTCAGATTTTGCGAAACGCTCCACAACAATGCATTGCAGTAAATCATCCACAAGCCGCCCTGGATATTGACTATACAGAAGATTGGAAACGTTACACCGTACCTTGAGAATGTTCGTCTAGTCCCAATATTCAATTAATGAATACAAGATTAACCAGAGACAGCTTGCTTCAATCACTCACTTTGCCGGTGTGCTTTGTGGTGGCTTTGTGGGTTATTCAGTCAGCTGGCGTGTTGTTTGATTTGCCTTTGGGTATGCTGGGTATCAAACCACTCACCATTGAAGGGGTACTGGGGGTGTTTACAGCGCCTTTGGTTCACGGCTCTTATGAACATTTGTTTCACAATACTCTGCCGCTGATCGTGTTGGGTAGCGCACTTTATTACGGCTATCCCACTACCCGTTTGAAAGCGCTAATTTTCGCATGGCTTTTTTCAGGCGTTGGGGTATGGCTCATGGGAAGACCTGCCGTTCACCTCGGTGCCAGTGGAGTGAGTCATGGCTTGTTTTTTTATTTGTTTGTTGTTGCGATCATGCGAAGGGATGCCCGCTCAGTAGGACTCATGATGATCGCATTCTTTTTATACGGTGGTATGGTCATGACCATATTCCCCAGGGACCCTGCTATTTCCTACGAAGCTCATTTCTTTGGTGCCCTGGGAGGTGCAATTGCGGCGCTACTTTTCGGTAGCCAAGACCCAAAACCGACACCCAGGCATTACGACTGGGAAAACATTGACAATGAAGACCCTGTTATTGGCGATCAGTGGCGCAATGACATAATCGAATCTTCACAGAAAGAAAACGGGAGTGGCTCCCCCCGTTCCACCTATCACTAAGAAGCAAGTTGAACTCTTGAGTGTCGCTTTTGGATATAGATAACCCGCGCACCTAGCATTACTGCAGCACTGCTTAGCCCAACGATAAAGCCTATCCAAAACCCTGCTGCAGACAAGGGCGCTTCTGTAACCCAGTTTGTTCGTCCGAGAATGACTCCGGTGGGTAAACCAATTAGCCAATATGCAATAAAGGTAATGACTAACATGGCTGTAGTGTCTTTATAGCCACGTAATGCGTTAGCAGAAAGTACTTGTATGGAATCAGAAAATTGAAACAGTGCGGCATAAATAAGCAAAGAATTAGCCAGCGCAAACACAGCTGCGTCTTTGGTGTACAGAGAAATAATGGCGCTTTTAGCGAGCACTGTAAAAGTGGCAGTCAGTGAGGCAACAATAATACCTATGGTAATACCGCTTTTTACTACAGTTTGTGCATGTGCAGGGTTGTGCTGACCAATGCGATAACCCACACGAATGGATAATGCCATTCCCAGGCTCAGCGGAAACATGAACATAATGGCGCTAAAATTCAGCGCAACCTGGTGTGCAGCAACCGTGTTAGCGCCAAAAGGTGCAAGGAGCAGAGCAACCACTGCAAATAACGTTACTTCGAAAAGCAGCGTCATTGCAACAGGAAAACCGAGTCGAAGTGTGCGCCATATCTGAACGACATCCGGTTTATGAAGTCGGGCGAACAGAGCATACTTTTGTAATCTCTTTGCTTTATTTACATACATAAAGGAAGCAATAAGCATAGTGTAAATAACCAAAGTGGTAGCAATTCCACAGCCCGCACCGCCAAATGCCGGTATAGGTCCTAAACCATAAATAAATATGTAATTGCCTAACACATTAAACAGCAGGCCAATGAGGGTTATGATCATAGTGGGCTTAGTTGTGCCCAAGCCTTCACAATAATTTCTCAACCACTGATAAAGCGCAAACCCGGGCATTGAAAGCAGTACGAAACGAACGTAATCCACTGTAATTACATATAAACTGGTTTCCATGGGAAATAAGGCAACCAGGTCGGGCGCAAACGGCCACAGGAACGTTATTAGCACACTTACGGATATGAGAAGATAACCGGCTTGTTGGGCTGCACAGGCAACGCTTTGAACATCACCTTTACCGTGAAGGCGTGACAGGATAGGAGGCATAGCAAGTGCTAAACCCTGTATAAAGCACTGAAGAGGCACGATAATGCTGAATCCCAACGCCACTGCAGCCATATCCACCGCACTATAGTGCCCTGCCATAATGGTGTCGATTACGCCCATTAGCATTTGAGTGACTTGTGCGATCAGTAAAGGCCAGGCAAGTGATAATAGTCGCCGGCTTTCTAAAATAAATCTGGGAGAAAACAACACACTCATAGAGCATTCCACTTGTCATTTAACCGCATAGGTTGCACCTGAACGGGTTCTCCCGCTTTTACTTCACTCACTTCAGCCGGCAAAACCAGGTAACAGTTGGCGTTAGTAACACTGGTCATAACGCCAGAGCTTTGTTTAGACAGCGGGCAAACACACCATTGCAATTTTTCGTCCTGGTACATGTTGGCTCGCAGAAATTCTTGTCGTCCTTTTCGGCGTTTTATGTCGCGTTGCAATGTAGCGGTGAGTGATAAGGTTTTGGCTTTGTGCTGATAAGCAACGCCACTCAGTTGATGAATGACAGGCAACACCAATTGTTGTGCGGTGACGAATGCAGACACCGGATTTCCCGGAAGACCACAAAAAACCGCCGATCCCAACTTACCAAAAGCAAAAGGTTTTCCGGGTTTAATGGCAACTTTCCAAAAGTCAATTTCTCCAAGTTGTGCAACTAATTCTTTAACAAAGTCGGCATCTCCCACAGAAACGCCACCGCTGCTAATGATCACATCTTGTTCATTGGATGCTTTTGTGAGAATGTCAGATAAAACCGCTTTATCATCTTGAACAATGCCATAATCGGTAATAGTTACAGGCAGCTGCGCTAGAAGAGCCCGGGTGCCTATTCGGTTAGATTCATAGATCTGCCCTGAGGAAAGTGACTCACCAGGCTCAACCAGTTCATCCCCGGTCGCTAAGATGCCGACATTAAGTGGGCGGATAACAGCAATATGGCTTATCCCCATAGAGTGAAGTAAAACGAGATGACTCGGGGTAAGCATCGTGCCTTTTGATATAACGGTTGTGCCCATCTCAATATCAGCACCAGTTCGCCTGATGTTTTCCCCTGCTATAGCTGGCTTTTGAATCGTAACGGTTGAGACATCTGTGACAGTGTTTTCCTGCATAACAACACAATCAGCACCCGGAGGAATGAGTGCGCCTGTCATTATTCTGGTAGCAGTGCCTTTCTCCTGATTTTGCTCTGACCGTGGCATGCCCGCAAATTGTTCTGCGACTACGTTAAGAGGTATCTCTGACTGGGTATCACTGGCATAGACGGCATAGCCGTCCATAGCTGAATTGTCTGCAGGGGGTACGTTAACTGGTGAAATGAAATCCTCGGCCAGAACGCAACCCAGGGCCGTAGCGACAGGGAGGGAAACTGTGTCGCGAACGGGAGAGATAGCAGACAGGGCAAGTGTCAGAGCGTCGTCAAGAGACAACCATGGAGAAGGTGTTTGGGCCATACCGCGTTTACTCTAGCTTAAAAAGGCGATTATGGCGCATTGATGGCACAAAACCAACTCGCTCTTATTCAAAATCCATATTGCTAATCCAAACGGTTTGATACGGTTTTAATTGTAGAAAACCGCCGACATCAGTAAGTTCATCACGGGTGATGAGATCCAGCCAGGCGTCTGTTCCGATGAGATTGATGCTCGAAAGTAAAATGGCCTGTTCTTTGTCGGTAATATTACTTATACAAAATACACTCTGTTTTCTATCGAGGCTTTGCCGCCAATAGCCAAACATCTCGTCACCGAGTTGCAAAGTGAATTGCGTTGCGTTGGGGTGAAATGCGGGCTGCGCTTTTCGTATACGAATCAACTGAGATATTCGCGTTAACACTTTGTGATGTTGTGAGTACGGGGAGTCTAACAATGCTTCGAGTTCTTCAAAATCCCAGCGGCGACGATTAATTGAACGATTCTGGCCGGTGTTAGCCACCTTTTCATAATCGTTACTGGTGCCGAGTAAACTGTGAATATAGAGCCCTGGAATCCCTTCCATTCCCAGCATAATTGCATGAGCACAAATGAAGCGGTCGACTTGCCAGCGATCCGGGCCACCCACTGTACCCTGAAGGGCATCGAAAAGTGTGATATTAATTTCGTATGGCTTTTGTTGCCCATGAGCTGAAGCTCGCCAGGAAACCTTTCCGCCAAAGTTCTGCATGGTATGGACCAGTGTTGATATTTCTTCGTCGTTCAGAAGGCCTTCTGCAGGTCGCAGCCCAATGCCATCGTGAGATGCGATAAAGTTAAAGTAGGTTGTTCCATTTTGCGCCGGTGGCATACTCATCATCCAGTTTTTCAGATAAGTACAATTCCCCGTTACCAGTGTATTAACCAGTAAAGGCGGCAAAGAAAAGTTATAAATGGCGTGGGCTTCGTTGGCATTACCAAAATAGGTAAGATTTTCCCGATTGGGAATGTTGGTTTCAGTAATTATGATCACACTCGGGTCAGCGTGCTCGATAAGAGTTCGAAGCAATCTGATTACTTCGTGGGTCTGAAACAAGTTGATGCAAGGCGTGCCGATGATTTTCCACAAAAAAGCCACAGCATCTAACCGGAACAGCTTAGCCCCTTTATCGAGGTACAATTTAATAATGTCGACAAATGCCTCAAGTACTTTCGGGTTTCTAAAGTCGAAGTCCACCTGATCATGGCTAAAAGTACACCATACATGCTGAGTGCCAGTTGCGGTTTCTGTTTCCCTTAGCAAAGGAGAAACTCTGGGTCGAGTGACCATGGAAAGATCTTCTGCCGGGTCGGCAGTGAAGAAAAAATCTCGACCAGGATCTTCGCCCTTCTGAAAGTTCTGAAACCAGGCACTTCTCGCTGAACAATGGTTGATTACAAGGTCAAACATAAGTCCGTAGTCTTTTGCCAGACGCTCAATATCTGTCCAATCGCCCAGGGATTCATTTACACTGGAGTAATCGATAACTGAGAAACCATCGTCCGAGCTGTACGGAAAAAAGGGCAGCATATGCACTTTATTTATGGTGTTTTTACAATAGGTATGTAAAAAGCGATTGAGGGTGAACAGTGGCTTTTCTCCTTCGCTTATTACACTGTCACCGTAGGTGATCATGATTATATCATTTTCATCCCATTGGTTAGCATGTGGCGATGGCGTGGTGATATCTGCATCACTGTTTAAACCCATGATGGTCAGTAACTGTGTCGCGAGGTCGCCTATGCCGATATCGAGTTGGATATCAGCATAGATGGCTTGCAGATGATGACTTACTTTTTCGTGTAAGAGATCCCAGTTTGTACTCATTCTTTACCCTAGTAGTTCTGCTGTGTCTGCTTCAACTGCTTCTAGCAGTCGATCGAGAATATCCGGAACGGCGCTTGTCACTCTGTTCCAGCTTGGTATAAACGGCGTTTCCATTGGGTTTTCCAGGAAATTCGTACCGGCTTTCATGATGTTACTGGCAAAAAGTTCTACCGCTTTTTCCTCGTTGTGTATGTCTAACGTGAGTCCGTTCATAACCGCATCGTTGTGATAAGTTTCAACAAAATCTAATGCAATGCGATAGTAGGTGGCTTTAATTGAACGAAACATTTCATTACTGAATGTGAAGCCTTGGGTCGCCAGTTTGCGAAACAGGGCTTTGGTGATGTCGATAGACATCTTGGATAAGCCACCCTGATCGTTATTAAAGGAAAGATCCTGATGTTTGTGATCATAAATATCAGCAATATCTGCCTGACATAATCTGTTGTGGTTATAATTGCGGTGCATTTCAGACAAAACACCGACTTCGAGGCCCCAGTCGCTTGGAATGCGGATATCATTAAGTACATCGCGACGGAAAGAAAACTCGCCTGCCAGCGGGTATCTAAAGCTGTCCATAAACTCAAGGTACTCGTGATCACCTAACGTGCGTTTTAGCGCCCGTAACAACGGTGTGACTAAGAGTCTTGATACTCGTCCGTTGATCTTTCCGTTAGCAACACGGGCGTAATACCCTTTACAGAATTCATAATTAAACTGTGGGTGTGCTACAGGGTAGATTAGTCGAGCAAGTAGGTCCCGTTGGTAAGTGACGATATCACAATCGTGCAGTGCTACAGATTCAGCGCGGTTAGACGCGAGAATATACCCCATGCAGTACCATACGTTTCGGCCTTTACCCAGTTCTTTTGGAGCCAGGTTCAGCGCCGATAGTTCATCGTCGAGGGCTTTAAGCCGTGGCCCGTCATTCCAGAGCACACGGTGATGTTGAGGAAGCTTACTGAAAAAAGACAATGCCGATTTGTACTGTGATTTGTCGGCCCGATCGAGGCCAATAACGATCTCGGATAAATAAGGTACGCGGGTGAGTTCTTCAACGATATGTGGCAGTGCTTCACCTTCAAGCTCTGAGTAGAGTGAGGGCAGGATTAATGCCATAGGACGTTTTTGAGAAAATCGCAGCAGCTCTGCTTCGAGTTCTTCTGTAGGACGTCTAGATAAGTTGTGTAAGGTTGTAATTACACCGTTTTGATAAAAATCAGCCATAAATTCTCCATGTCCTATTTAAAAAGTAATTGGGTCAGTACTTCCGCCCAACCTTCAGGGCCGTGGCGGGTGCTGGTATATACGTTTTCTTGTTTTTCTAATTCGGGTGGCGCGTGAGTAGGCGAAGCTATTCGCACCGCGTAATCCGCTGCCTCGAGCATTGCGATATCGTTTTTACCATCGCCTAAAGCAATACTGGTGACTGAGGTGTCATGTTGTCGACACCATTCTTCGACGAACCACTTCAATGCAGCGCCTTTGTTGCAATCACCGGAAATGTGAATGAATCGGCCACCTTCCAAAGGATAAGCGCCGCGGTCTTTGACAGATTTGAGGAAAGCTTGTTTTCTTTCTTCTGTTCCTGTCCAGAGTACGGGTTCACCGAATTGCCGTTGGGCTGCACGGCTGGCTTCAGCCTCAGTTAAACCTGTTGCCTCACAAATATCATCTACCGACATTTCACTGAAATGGGTGAACTCATCTGTAAAATCGGGTTTAACTTTCTCCAATAATTTTAGCCAGTACTGCTTTGCAGAAGTAAAAGATTTACACCAGAATCCATCTTGCCATACCGTACCCGCTGGCTTTTTTTCAAAGAAGCCATGAGGGATGTAAGCAGCTGCTCCATTTTCCACGATAAAAGGGCCTGACAGGGCAATTTTTTCACGCAGTTCAAGCAGTTCAACAAAAGTTTTGCTGGTGGTCGGAATCACTGGGATAATGTTTTTTTTAAGGCTCGCAAGAGTAGGCAATGCAGCTTCAAAACTATAGGTATGGTGATCTAAAAGTGTTCCGTCCATATCGGTGAAAATGATAATTTGCTGCTCTATCATTACTTGGTCCTGATTACGTTAAAAATATTTCTGTGCTCGTCCAACTCAAAAACACGCTGACAGCGTTCCGGCAAGGTTCTAAACCCGTGCTCTGTTAAGCGCTGATAGTGCTGGATAAAGCGAAGGATTTGTTGGTCTGTCATTATGCCACTGCCATTGTGACCGTTTTTAGTGGCTAGCTTGTGTTCTTGTTCGCACCGCCATTGGTACACCCGTTCAAATGAAGGCCCTTTAAGCATGAACCAGTAATCCATTTCGTCAAATAACTTCTGATATTCCGTGGCCAATTGCGAATTTACAAACTGTCGCCAGACGCCGTCCCGATCTTCTTCTGCTTCTAATTTGTTGACTGGTTTAATAAGAGCTTCGCTATCCTGGGGCGTTACACCCCAGCACCAGCCCTCAACCAAGACAATATCAGGTGCTTCTTTAACGACTGGCCATTCCTCTGGGGCAAAGGGGTTGTCTGTGGATTTATTAAAACGTGGCAGGGCAACGGTTTGCCCCTCCTGCAGAGCGTGAAAGGTATTTGCTGCCAAAACCGTGTTATGAGTGCCGGGCACGCCACGTGTGGCAAGTAATGGGTGTACAGTGTTGGCTAAATGTCGCCTCTCTTCTTTTGAAAGATAAAAGTCATCAAGGGAAACCGTGACAGCGGTTAGGCCACATTGAGAAAAATAATGCACGAGAAAAGCACAAACTGTGGACTTACCGGAACCTTGGCAGCCGTTCACTCCCACAAAATACGGTTGCTCAGCACCTTTTTGGTGCAGTGCAATTTCCTCTGCCAGTGGGATGAACCATTGTTGTGCAATTTGTTGATAACTGTCAGGCAATTGCTGTTCAGTCAAAAAGCCTTTGATATCCATGATACTACCCGTTTGACGTGCTAAATTGCACATTTACTCTTGTATAGTATCTACAACAATTATGCCAACAAAGGTCAATTTATTACGTAAAAAAATTACCGCTTAGTTGCAACAATGACTGCTCGTTGTGGTGCAGGGTAGCCTTCAATGGTTTTTGTATTATCTTGTGGATCAAGAAAATCAGACAGTGATTGTGATGTCATCCAAGGGGTTGAACGTTGTTCTTCGGGTGTTGTTATACTGATATCCGCAAGCCTGATATCGGTAAATCCCAACCGAGCCAACCATAGCTTCAATGCATCAACACTTGGCAAAAACCATACGTTTCGCATTTGTGCGTACCTTTCACCAGCCATAAGAACCGTGTGTTCATCGCCATCTACAACAAGGGTTTCCAGGACGAGCTCACCCCCTTTACGCAACTGGTCTTTTAACTGAGTTAAAAACAACAAAGGATCTTTGCGATGATAGAGCACCCCCATAGAAAAGACCGTATCGAAGGCGTTTAGGGCAGGCATATGCTCAATACCCAAAGGCAAAAAATGGATGGCATCAGATGCAATGAAGTGCTTGATAGCCTGGAATTGAATTAAAAATAACTGGGAGGGATCGATGCCATACACACTGTGTGCGTTTTCACCTAACATACGCCACATGTGATAGCCGCTGCCACATCCCACATCTAATACTTGTCTATTCGCCAGAGGTGAAATGTGGGGTAACACCCGTTCCCATTTCCAGTCTGAACGCCATTCTGTGTCTAAGTGAATACCGTGAATGTGAAATGGGCCTTTGCGCCAGGGTGTGAATTGTTTCAGCAAACCTTCAATTTGTTTGCGTTGATAGTCTGATATATCGCCCTCGTGCCCTATGCGTACCAGGTTTTTAATATCGATTTCTGATGGCGTTGTCGCGGGGAGCTTAGCAACTAACTTACACCACTTGTCAAACTCACCATGGAGATCGTTTTTCGCCCATTCAGCGAGTTGTGCAGGCAGGGTTTCCACCCAGTGTGCGATTGGCCCCTGAAGCAGGCGTTGATAACTGGCGTTAAACCAGGTCTGAGCAAGTGTATTCATGTTCTACTCTTGATTTTTCTTAGGCTTTATCGCGATTATGGATGCAAAGTTGTAACACTTGAACCACATGACAATATCGCTGAAACCCGCTTTCTGCAGGCGTGATTCGTGGGTAGCAAATGTATCGGTTAGCATTACGTTTTCAAGCGCTGCCCGCTTTTGACTGACTTCTAATTCGCTGTAGCCATTATTGCGTTTAAATTGATGATGTAATTCGATCAATAACTGGTTACCTTGCTCACTGGGATGCTGTATTTTTTCCGAAAGTAAAAGAATGCCGCCGGGGTTGAGCCCGTCATAGATTTTTTTCACCATCGTGAGACGGTCGCTGGGAGATAAAAACTGCAAAGTGAAATTCATTACCACCATGGATGCGTGGGTAATGTCAGAGTCGAGTATAGACTCACAGCGCAGTGATACCGGGTTAGGTAAGTTAAAGCTATTTACTTTGCGCTCACAGCGTTCGATCATGGCTTGTGAATTATCAATGCCTATGATGTCACAATTTACATGCTCGGTATTTCTTGCCATTGCCAGACTAGCAGCGCCAAGAGAGCAACCCAAATCATATGCTTGTGAGTCTGAAGTAATATACGTTTTGGCTAGCTCACCAATGGTGTGCAGTATGGTTTGATACCCTGGAACGGAGCGTTGAATCATGTCTGGAAAGACATCGGCGACCCGTTCATCAAATTGAAAATCACTGACCTGGCCCATGGGTGAAGCGAATAAATTGTCAGGCTTTTGCACAAAAATCACCAATGCGTTAGATAAAAGGGCGGCAATTTTACTCAATAGTGCATGTTTTTACACACTTAAAGGAAAAATTTTGCAATAATGTCGAGGCAATAGCTGTTTATCTTTTTAACATTAGTCTAAAGTATTATATTACGGATTAAAACTATATCAATCGGGCGAGCAAGCACAGTATGACGCGTATTTTAGTAGCAGATGATCATCCTTTATTCAGAGAAGCCTTGAGTGCTGCACTGGAACCTCATTTTAAGGATGCAGAAATAATTGAAGCTGACAGTCTTGAATCGACACTGGTAGTGTTAAATGAAAATCATCAGATTGATTTACTTCTACTCGATTTAAACATGCCAGGTGGTGAATACTTTAACGGGTTGATATCAGTTAAAGACGTGTATCCGGATTTACCGGTAGCGGTTATTTCTGCAAATGAGAGTATTGAGGTTGTCGCTCAGGTTATGGGGCTTGGAGCGCAAGGCTTTATCCCGAAATCAGCGCCTACCGCACAAATCGCTCAAGCTATCGTCACAATTAAGGGTGGTGATACGTGGGTACCTGAAGCGATGAAGCCGGAGCTGGAAAACGTCGATGAAGAAATGGCGCAATTACTCAAGCGGTTCCGGGAGCTAACACCTAAACAAATACAGGTGCTGTCATTTCTGCGTGCAGGCTTAATGAACAAGCAGATTGCCCACGAAATGAATGTAACCGAAGCGACTATTAAAGCGCATATCAGTGCTATTCTCCGGAAGTTAGAAATTAACACCCGTACTCAAGCGGTGTTACTCATGGATAAACTCCAGTTCAATTAACCACCACTGTTTGTTTGCCATCAAACCGGTAAATAAACTAAACCGACAAATTAAAAAAAGCCACTTTTATAAAGTGGCTTTTTTATTATAGCTTATAGGCCTTTTCGCTATGTTTTGCCGCAATGGTCTACACGCTCTTAGTGTAACTTTACAATAGTCACTGATTAACTCGATTGAATTTTTGCCACCAGTTCTTCGTGGTCAAAGTCATCCACATTAATAGTACGAAGTCGTCCTGCTTCTGTCTCTTTAAGTAGCGCAGCTTCTTCTTCATCTATCCAGCCTTGTTCTAAAGCTTCGTCAGCAAGCTTATCTAATTGTGTAAAAGACAATTTGGCCTTTTTCTTCCCGCAGATACGGTCGAAAATGGGTTCGGCGGCTATGACGTTGTCAAGGGTTTGCTCTAAATCACCAAATAAACTGCCTTCTTCTCTGGTTAGGTACTGTCCTTCGCCTAAACGGGAGCGCGCAGTCCCAGGGGTTTGCAAAATTGTGGCTATTTTATGTTCGAGTTTATCGTCAGGACGATTACAACGACGACCGAACGGCATCACTAATACTTTTAGTGCAAATCCCATGGCTTTATTAGGAAAGTTAGATAAGAAGGTATCCAGCGCCTCCTCTATATCGTACAAGGTGTTTTGCATTGCCCAGTGCATAAAAGGAGCATCTTCCTGCAAACGACCATCTTCGTCAAAGCGCTTTAATGTGGCGCTAGCAAGATACAACCCACTTAAGATATCTCCCAGTCTCGCAGACAACCTTTCCTTACGCTTAAGTTCACCGCCTAGCATCCCCATGGAAATATCAGTTAAAAAAGCCAGGTTTGCACTGTAGCCCTGCAGTAGCTGATAGTAACGACGGGTATCGTCGTTAAATGGCGTAGTGTGGAAAATACCACCGGTGAGGGAGAACCAGAAAGAGCGCACTTTATTCGCAATGGCAAAGCCAATGTGTCCAAATACGGCTTTATCGAATGCATCAAGTTGCGCATGCTTATCTTCCAGCGCCGCGGCCTGAATTTCAGACAGCACATACGGATGACAGCGCATTGCACCCTGGCCAAATATCATCATGTTTCGGGTAAGAATATTCGCGCCTTCAACGGTGATAGAAATAGGTGCACCCTGGTAACTACGCCCCAGGTAGTTATTAGGCCCAAGCATGATGCCTTTTCCACCATGTACATCCATGGCGTCGTTAATCACCTGGCGCATTTTTTCTGTCAGGTGATATTTACTAATGGCTGATATAACGGATGGTTTTTCTCCTAAGTCTACACCTACTGTAGAAAAGCGGGTAACCGCATCCATGACATAAGCATTCCCCCCAATTCTGGCAAGCATCTCTTCCACACCTTCCATTTTACCTACCGGCAAACGGAATTGACGTCGGATACGGGCATATGCGCCTGTTGCCAACGCAGCGGTTTTTGCACCACCAGCACCGGTGGAAGGTAGGGTAATACAACGGCCTACAGACAGACATTCCATCAGCATACGCCAACCTTTACCTGCCATTTGTTGTCCGCCAATTATAAAATCCAGCGGTACGAACACATTTTCACCACGAATAGGACCATTTTGGAACGGCGTGTTAAGGGGCAGATGACGTCGACCTATTTCCATACCCTTGGTATCCCGGGGAATGAGGGCACAGGTGATACCCAACTGCTTTATATCGCCAATCAAACCGTCCGGGTCTTCCAATTTAAACGCCAGACCTACAACTGTCGCAACGGGGGCCAGTGTGATGTAACGTTTGTTGAAAGTAAGGCGCATACCCAGCACCTCTTTGCCTTCCCATTCACCCTTACACACTATACCAATATCTGGAATTGCACCGGCATCTGAACCGGCCTCTGGCCCTGTGAGGGCGAAACATGGCACTTCATCGCCTTTCGCCAGGCGAGGCAAGTAGTAATCTTGTTGTTCAGGGGTACCGTAATGTTGCAATAATTCGCCCGGGCCAAGAGAATTGGGCACGCCAACTGTACTGGATAGCACTGCCGAACAACCGGCTAGTTTTTGTAGCACGCGAGACTGGGCATAGGCAGAAAATTCCAGCCCGCCATATTTCTTTTTAATGATCATGGCGAAAAACTTGTTGTCTTTCAAAAATTGCCATACGTGTGGAGGTAAATCCGCATCCTGATGGTTAATTTGCCATTCATCAACCATGGCACAAGCACGGTCTACAGGCCCATCCAGAAAAGCTTGTTCCTCAGCGGTTAATCTGCCTTTCGGTATAGAGTGCAAGGTGTTCCAGTCTGGTTTTCCAGAAAATAGTTCACCGTCCCACCACACAGTACCAGCATCAATAGCCTCCTGTTCTGTGGTGGACATTTCAGGACTCACTTTTTTATAAAACTTAAGGATTGGTTTCGTGAGGTACGTCTTACGTACATTTTCCATTGAAAGGGGAACAGCAACTACCAAGAACAGTAACCAGGCAATAAAGCCAACTTCACCAAATAACGTGCCTAACACCATAACCGCAGCCAGTAGCCACACGGTATTCGATAAATTCATTCTTTTGTAGGCAGCAATACAACCTGCTACTACAAAAATGAGAAAACAGAGTAATTCACCCATACTTCGCTCCTGATCAGTATGAAAATATAAAACGAATGGCACTGCCTTTTGAGGTCAGACCAGCATGATGCTAAAGCTAAATGCTTGTTAACAAAAGGTCAAGAAAGGAAGCGTAGAAAATAGAAAATAATGGCTATCGCTGGGCATACCGGCGACAGCACATTACAGTTGCTGATACGATGAAAGGCGGATGTCGCCTTGTTCTTCACCGTCTTTAAATTGCTGTAGCCTGACTAAATTGTAATTAAGTGCAGGGGCAAACCAGGCGAACGTTTCCCGGCTGCTATTATGGCGGATCAGTTTTACCTTAATTGTGTCCAGCTTTCCGTAGGGTAGGGATAAGGTTGTGTTTTCCAAAACTTCTATGCCGTAGGTTTTTTTCTCACCCCGGTAATTTATAAAGTCGTAAGAAATGTCCTTGGCGCCTGACGCTAGTTGTTTTGCCAGATCTAACCGATATAGTTGATTATCTGTCTCGCCTTGCCAGGGCAACGACTCATTATCACTGATCTTGATGTGTTTATTAGGCTGGGAAGCAAACCTGACCTCCAGACTTTTGTCTGGCCCTGTTCCTTCTCGTTTATAGAAATATTGATAGGGCGTGAAGCTACCGTTCTCGTAAAAGAAAATAGAGTGCTCATAGCGTTCATCGGACAAGAAAAATTTTGATACTTTTGACGCGTAAGTAAGAGAATATTGATCTTTCGCCAGGGGAGTCAGTTTGATTGTGACTGAACCGACGTCATCATTCCATTTGAAAGCCGTGTAGTTGGCCTCAAAAGGAGTGAGCACATAGTTACTACCGGCAATAGCAGGGCCGCTTGCGAGAAGCAAGCCCAGAATTGCAATAATCACTCGCCATTGACGTTTAATCGTAGGCATAACCTTGTGCTGGAAGCGTTTTTTCATCAAGTACAGCCTTATTGTCTTTCATGGTGAGACGACCGGCGACAAACCACTGCAATACCAGCGGATAGATTTGTCGTTCCTGCTCCTGCACCCTCGCTGCAAGCTCATCCGGCGTATCCTCAGGGAACACAGGTACGCGACTTTGTATGATGACGGGGCCACCATCCAGTTCGGGCGTAACAAAGTGTACACTGACACCGTGCTCTTTATCACCGTTTTCTATCGCGCGTTGATGGGTGTTTAACCCTTTGTACTTAGGCAGCAAAGACGGGTGAATGTTCAATAATTTTCCAGCATAGTGATGAACGAAGTCAGCGGTCAAAATGCGCATAAAGCCTGCCAGCACGACGCAATCTGGCGTGTAAGAATCGATGGTTTCTTTTAACACCATGTCGTATTCTTCGCGGCTTTCAAAGTTTTTGTGCTCAACACAAACAGCTGGGATACCGGCTTGTTCTGCCCGGGCCAACCCATACGCATTAGCTTTGTTGGCGATGACAGCAACAATATCCGCGTGTAGACGGCCCGACTGAACGCTGTCAATCATGGCCTGTAAGTTCGATCCATTGCCTGAAATTAGAACGCAAAGACGGGGCTTGCTTTGACTCATTTAAACAATCTCTACCTGTTCACCTTCGCCACGGGCTGCCACATGCCCCAATACCCAGGCTTTTTCACCTTCTTGTTGCAGAATGGAAAGCGCTTGCTCAACATTGTCTTCATCAACGACAAGTATCATGCCTACACCGCAATTAAAGGTGCGGTACATTTCGTGGGTTTCTACGTTACCGTTTTCCTGTAACCAGTTAAACACAGATGGCCATTGCCAGCTGTCTTCGTTAACAACCACTTTTGCATCATCAGGAAGGACACGAGGGATATTTTCCCAGAAACCACCGCCAGTAATATGAGAGATAGCTTCAACCTTTACCGATTCCAGCAATGCAAGGACAGATTTTACATAGATCTTTGTGGGCGCCAGGAGGTGGTCAATTAACGGTTTGCCGTCTAAATCACCATTGAGATTAGCGTCACTGACTTCTATGATTTTACGGATCAAAGAATAGCCATTAGAGTGAGGCCCGGACGCACCAAGGGCAATAATTTTCTGTCCGGGCTTTACGCCACTGCCATCAATGACACTGTCAGCTTCAACTACGCCAACACAAAAGCCGGCGATATCGTAATCACCATCGTGATACATACCTGGCATTTCGGCCGTTTCACCGCCAATAAGCGCGCAGCCAGCTTGTTCGCAGCCGGCGCCTATGCCGGTAACCACATCTGCAGCAACATTTACATCCAGTTTACCAGTGGCGTAATAATCGAGGAAAAACAGGGGCTCGGCTCCCTGAACAATAAGATCGTTAACACACATGGCAACAAGATCAATACCAACGGTGTCGTGGCGACCCGCATCCATTGCAACACGCAATTTTGTTCCTACACCATCCGTTCCAGAAACCAGCAGAGGTTTCTTATACTTTGTCGGCAACTCACACAGCGCACCAAAACCACCCAGACCACCTTTGACTTCCGGACGATGTGTCCTTTTTGTGACTGTTTTAATACGTTCAACTAATTGGTTGCCGGCATCAATATCAACACCTGCATCTTTATAACTTAACGATGTTTTGTTTTCGCTCACGATCTGGCCCTGAAGGAGTGGTAGAAAAACGCGGATTCTACCAGTAACTTGGGGTAAGTCCAACGTGCTTTGCGTTGTTTTGGCGCACATATCGCTTAAGGGAAAAAGTTTTTATTTAAATCTAGATGCAAAATGTTGTCAGATAACAGACAATAGCCACTCTGCTGCAACTCGCTTTTTATGAAGAGGTAATAGCTGTTTTTCATGTATTTTTTATCTAAAAGCCATGTAGGTATAGTGACGCTATTGATTACACTGTTTGCGTTTATGTCATCAGTGCAGGCTAGTACTGCGGTGTCGGTAGGACAGGGCGTCGTTGCTGTTGAGGATCAGTCTCAAAACACCCAGCGTAATGCTGCAAAAGCGGCAATGCGGCAAGTCTTTATTAAAATGACCGGGCAGCGTGATATTGTCGACAACGCAGTGGTGAGTCACGTTATTCGTAACCCTCAGCAATACTTGCGCTCATATAGATTTGAAGTCATTGAAAGTGGTCTACTTTATATAGCGGATTTCGACGTGCAGGCACTGACCAATTTATTGAAACAGGAAAGCTTACCACTATGGGGCCAAAGGCGACCTGATAGTTTGATTTGGCTCGCAATCGAAAGTGAAAATGGAGTGCGATCGATTATCGATGACAGCGCAAATAATGCAATTAAAAATTCGATTAAAGCCATTGCTACTGAAAGAGGTGTTCCGGTTAGCTTTCCTCTGATGGATTTAGACGACAATACGAATATTTCTACCTATGATGTGTGGGGGCGTTTTGCAGAGCGACTTAACACCGCGTCTGTTCGTTATGGCGCAGACTTTGTCGTTGGTGCCAGGTTATACAAAGTAAAAGCCAATTCCATACCTGATTTTGCTCAGGAAGAGCAGGCGCAGGAACAAGCGTCCAGAATAAAGTTTCAGAGTAATCGACCTGCGTTTTCAGCCAGTGGTATGGATGAGCTCAGTGAATATTTGGTTGACGATCTTGTGGAAGAGGTCAGTAAACCCGCATTTTCAAGAGAAGAATTCGAATCCATGAAAAGCCGGGCTGCTGTTGGCGACTATGCCATAGACTGGGTCATTATTGCCAAAGGCGATGTGCAGTTTGGCAGTTTGTATAACGCAGATAGAGAAGTGTTAATACATAATTTTGTACAAGATTACAGTGATTATCTTGGGCGGGAGTTTGCTATCATTCCTACTGGGGAAAACCTCGCTTTAAACGTTATTGAAATTTCAGTGGCCAATATTGACTCTCTCGTTAATTACGCTCACATGACGACTTATTTGTCAGAGATGAGTGTTGTCAATCATGTGTCGCTAGTCAAACAGGAAGGATCGGTGGCAACGCTCTCCTTATCCTTACTGGCAGAGACTACTGACTTCTACAACCTGATCACCCTTGACGAACGGTTTAAACCGCTAACAGATAAATTCGGTCAGGCTACTCAGGAACTTAATTTTTACTGGAATAATTAAAGCCCTCATGCAACTACCATTGCCCGTGTCTTTACCCACAGATGAAACTTTTGCTAGTTTCGTTTCAGGAGACAATGAGGCTGTGGTAAGTTTGATGTCTGCACTGGCGAATGCAGGGATGCAATGGCGCTCTTCATTAGCGTTGAGTGTGCTAGAGAAAAGCACCTTGCCTGGCGTCATGTTAGTCGGTGGTAAAGGAAAGGGTAAAAGCCATCTGTTGTATGCGTTCTGTCATCAGCTAGCTGATAATTCAATTGCGCATCTTTACCTTAATCTGGAAAATTCGTCTCAATGGACTACGGCGGTATTCGATCATCTTGAGGGGTTGCCCTACCTGTGTTTAGACAATGTTCACGCCATTGCAGGTGATGCTAAGTGGGAAGAGGCCTTGTTTGACTTTATCAATCGCGTTGTGGAACGGCAATCTACCGTGCTATTGATGACCTCACGGTTAGGCGTAACCCATCCTTCATTTCAATTGGCTGATTTACGTTCGCGACTATCGTGGGGGCTTACCTATCAACTGCAACCTCTAAGCGATGAGCTCCGAGCTGAGGTGTTAGCAAATCGGGCGAGTGAACGGGGGCTTAAATTCTCCCCCCAGGCAATCCAGTTTTTACTTCATCACTGTGAGCGTGATCTCCCAACGCTGCTTGGAATTCTGGAGCGTCTTGATACCCGCTCTCTACAAGAGCAGAAAAAAGTATCTGTAAGTATGGTAAAGCGGGAACTTAAGCTCGACTGAGCCTGTGCGCTAATTTCCCTTATCTTCCTGAACCTCAAAACGTGCCTTTTCAGCTTTCATTTCTTCCTTTAGTTTTGTTAAACCCAGGCCTAATTCACGCCCTCTTAAGCGGGCATAACCTGCGCAGCCAGTGAACATACTTGTAGCCAGTATGAGTTCTATGATCGCGTACGCTCTCTCTTCAGGTATGGCATAGACTACTGTAAAACCGTGGATCACATAAAAAAGGACGACAAAGTTCGCCCACGCATGAGTATAGGGTTTGCCTGCCACAATACCTCTTAGTGGCAGTAACAGAGGTAACAAATAAAAAAGTGCGAGAAACAATGTTGAATACACGCGCTCTGAAACAAGCGTGAATTGCCAGACAGTGACCCACAGCAAAAGTAATATATGGGAAACAAGGGCCAGATAACGAAGTTTCTTCGTGGATGCAGACATAGGGATCATGCAGATTGTCCTGATAGTTTTTTCGCCAGTGAAGCGAGGCGAGCACCCTGGGCAACGGCTAGCGTCATTTCATCATCGGTCAACCGGGTATCGTTGTTTTTTGCAACATGGGTAACACCATAAGGGCTGCCACCTGACGTGGTATCGTGAAGTGCCGGTTCACTATAGGGAATACCGCATAAAACCATACCGTGATGAAGCAGGGGGAGCATCATGCTGAGTAATGTTGATTCCTGACCACCGTGTAAACTCGATGTAGATGTAAATACACAAGCGGGTTTGTTTATGAGAGCACCTTTTAACCAACTGGCACTGGTACTGTCCAAAAAGTGTTTTAATGGCGCTGCCATATTACCAAATCGTGTAGGGCTACCCATAGCCAGCGCAGAACACGACGCTAGATCCTGTTCGTTTACAAAGGGCGCGCCTGAATCTGGTATTGCAGGCTGGGTGGAAAGATATTCCGGAATAGGCGGCACCGTGCGGATGCGGGCCTCCAGACCTTGTTGCTCTACACCTTTGGCAATAGCCTGAGCCAATTTTTTGGTGCTACCGTGCCGGGAGTAGTAGAGGATCAGTACATGTGGCATTAAAGAATATCCAGTACTCGTTCAGGTGGGCGTCCAATAGCGGCTTTATCGTTGTGAATCACTATCGGGCGTTCGATAAGTTTTGGCGTGTTTGTCATAGCTGCGAATAGAATATCATCGGTTAGATGTGCGTTCTGATCTTTCAAAATTTTGAACTCAGGCTCTTTGGTTCGCATCATGTCGATAGGTGAAACTTGTCCGAGCTGTTTTGCCAGAGTTTTTAGCTCCTCCAAAGACAGGGGTGTTTTGAGGTACTCAATAATAATTGGTTCAATGCCTTTCTCGTTTAGTAGTGCCAGGGTTTGACGACTCTTGGAGCATCGCGGGTTGTGAAGAATGGTCACTTGTTCCATTATGGAGATAATCACTTTTTTAAATTGTGTGTCTGATTTTAACAAGGTTAACATTCAAATCTACATCTAGAGAATGAAAAAATATGAAAATTCAGCGGTCAGCCATTGTAGTCGTTTTCGCAGGTTTATTTGCTTTGGGTATAGGGATTTGGACAAGTAACGGATGGAAAAGTGATGCTGTTACGCTAAACGGCGAGAAGTTAAGTTGGGATAGTGATGATGGTCAATGGAAAGTTATCAATTTTTTTGCCCCCTGGTGTTCACCTTGTCTCAGGGAAATACCAGCACTGAACATACTGCACTACAAAAATAGTTCAACGTTCCGGATTTATGGAGTCAGCTATGACCCTGCAGATCGCCAGCAACTGAAAGCGGTAGTTGATGAACTGGATATTCAATACCCAGTCATTGTGATGGACGATAGCACTGTTTTGCCTATGTCCACGCCACCTTACTTACCGGCAACTTTCATTGTCTCGCCTAAGGGTAAGGTGGTGCAGAGTCTTTTTGGAGAGCAAGATGTGCAATCGCTGCAAGTGTTGTTAGATGACGTCACTGCGACATCGGCCACATCAGAGGCGCTTTAACCTTTCTACATCGTCTCTGAATTGCTTAATTCGCGCGCGTATACGCTGCTTGTCCAAATGATTATCGCCACTGAAATTATAGGCAAATTGTAACTCGTCAATAGCCCGTTCATATGCGCCGTTTAACGCCATCACTTCCGCTTTACTCTGATGCATCCCCTTGAAGTCCTTACTTTGCTTGTAAGCTTCACTTAACAGTTGATGGGCAATTTCATAGTCAGGATGGACGAGAAGAAAATCTTTCAGCACCGCGATAGCTTCGAGATACAACTCGGCTTGTATCATTGCATTGGCCTGATTAAGCGCTAAGACCTGATTCCTTGGCGTTCTCGCCAGGTGAGGTCTGAGTCGTTCAACAGCTTCTTTTACGTCACCGATGGCCAAAGAGATATCAGTGGCGACATCGAGGTAAAATAAGTTTTCAGGATCTCTGGTTAACAATTCGTCAATAATTGCTTTTGCTTTGCCAACTTGTTCATTGCGTAAGTAAGCCAAGGACAGTCCATAGAGACCAGCTTCTTTTAGTACGTAATCACGTTTTTCTACGACTTCTTCATAGTAGTCCAAAGCATATTTTTTATCTAAGGTGTAGCGCGCCATTACCCGGGCTTTTGCTAATTGAAACGACAGGCTTGGAGGTAATCGAACAGGGGGGAAATCTTCCACGCGGTTACGGGCGTCTGCGATACGGTTTTCTGTAAGTGGGTGAGAAAGCAAGCGCGCCGGAGGCCTTGACACCATGCGATATTGTTCTGCAAGTGTAGAAAAGAAAGTAGCGGCGCCGTTGGGATCAAACCCCGAACGTGCGAGCATAGCAATACCAATGCGGTCAGCTTCTTGTTCGTTGCTGCGGGTATAATCAATTTGCATCTGCGCTGATGTTGCCTGACCGGCTGAAATGGCGGCCATACCCGCTTGCGGATCTGCCATTGCAAGCAATACACCGCCAAGCATTGTGGCCAGAGCAATTGGCGCTGCACGCTGTTGGGCTTGCATACGTCTGGCAAGGTGGCGTTGCGTGACATGGGCAATTTCATGGGCTAATACCGATGCTAATTCACTCTCGTTTTTTGCATTGTGGATAAGCCCGGTGTGCACGCCAATATGACCACCAAAAAACGCAAATGCGTTAATAGCTTTGTTGTTTACCCAGAAAAATTCGAAAGGGAACTTGCTGTTTTCTGCCTCAATGACCAGGCGATTGCCTAAATCCTGAAGGTACTCATCAAGCACTGGGTCGCCAATTACCGGGGCTTGCCCCCGCATTTGACGCATGACAGCGTCGCCTATCAACATTTCTTTATCGAGGGGCAAAACCTCAGAGGCCACCACGCCAATTTCTGGGAGGGCATTTTTGTCGGTGTAAGATGCATCTTGAGCGACGGCGCTTAAACTGAACGCCATCATAAATAAGCCGCATTTTAACCCTGTTGTGAGTTTGTCTCTCATTGGACCTTTACTGTAAGTACTACATAACCTATGAAATGTAGAGTAGATAACACCCTGGTAAGTTTCATTTTTTCCATCGTGATATTTCAGCATTGTGCCGCAACACGGCGATGAATACCACCGAGAATCATGCATAATAAGCTTTCAGACACAGTTATCGTGTCTCCGTTTATTCACAGGTTGGACTGTGTATTCGGGATTAAGTTGCTAAAGATAGGTAACTTCCCCTATGATGCTTTTCCTTCTTGTTCATGCAGAGCATAGAATATGAGTTTACTGAGTGTGTTCGGCCGCTGGTACCGCCGAAAGTTTTCTGATCCCGATGCAGCTATGCTGCTCATATTAATTTTGCTTACTGCGACAGTACTGGTGTTCTGGGGCGGGTTGATTATGCCGGTTTTAGTTGCCGCTGTGATCGCCTATCTACTCGACTGGCCGGTAAATCGCCTGGTGAAGATCGGTATAAGACGAACTATTGCTTGCAGTGTGGTTATGTTGATATTTGTTGCACTTACCATTTTGCTGGTTATTGGTTTGTTACCAACGGTGAGTCGTCAAAGTGTGAACCTTATTCAGGAAACCCCTCTGATCTGGCAAAACGCTCAGGATTGGTTTCTCCGTCTACCTGAAAAGTATCCTGATTATGTCCAGGTCTACCAAATCACCGATATGATGGAGAGTATAAATGAGCACCTTGTCGATGTTGGTCAACAGTTACTCACCGCTTCGGTAAGTTCAATTGGCAACCTCGCCGCCATCTTGGTTTATATGATACTTGTACCTCTTATGGTGTTCTTTATGCTCAAAGACAAACTTTTCTTTTTAGACAGCATATCCTCATTGTTACCTAAAGAGCGTCGTTTGATCACCCAGGTTGGTCATGAAATGAATACCCAAATTGCCAACTACATACGAGGAAAAGTGATTGAAATTATTATCGTTGGTACCGTTTCCTGTATTACCTTTGTGTTGATGGATCTGCGATACGCCGTCTTGCTTGGTGTTTTGGTAGGTTTATCTGTGCTTATTCCATACATAGGCGCAGCAGTGGTTACTATTCCAGTGGCTGTAGTCGCTCTGTTTCAGTGGGGGCTGACACCGGATTTTTGGTATCTGATGATAGCCTATGCGATTATTCAGGCGCTTGATGGCAACTTGCTTGTACCGCTGCTCTTCAGTGAGGCAGTAAGCCTTCATCCGTTATACATTATTATTGCCGTGCTGTTCTTTGGCGGTTTATGGGGGTTTTGGGGAGTGTTCTTTGCCATCCCGTTGGCTACCTTAGTCAAGGCTGTCATTACCGCCTGGTCAGATGGCACGGATGAAACCACCATCGTTACGGCTGAATGAAACAACCATCAACCAAAAAGCCCGTTGGGCTTTTTGGTGTTCTCTATGTGCTAACAAATTTATTCAGGCGTTATCGAGATAATCCAACACAACCTGGTGGTGATCTTTAGTTTTAAATTTATCAAATACTTTCTCTATCACACCGTTTTCGTCTATCAAAAAGCTAATACGATGAATGCCGTCGTACTCTCGGCCCATAAATTTTTTCAAGCCCCAAACACCAAACGCTTCTGCTACAGCGTGGTCTTCGTCTGATAACAGAGTAAAATTCAACTGCTCTTTTTCAATAAATTTCGGCAGACGTTTAACGGCGTCGGGACTAATACCCAATACTTCAACGTTATGGGTCTGTAATTCCTCTTGGCTATCACGTAAGTTTTGCGCCTGAACGGTGCAGCCCGGCGTCATCGCCTTTGGATAAAAGTAGACGAGTACTTTCTTACCCGCAAATTGAGCTAATTGTACAGGGTTGTTGTTTTGATCAGGCAAAGTAAATGCTGGCGCGGTGTCGCCTGCTGTTAGTGTGTTCATATGTCTCCTTTGTATTTGTCAACCATTGCGCCAGTGAGATTCAACGACGCATAAAGGGTATCCAGTTCGCATTTTAATTGTTCTAAATCAACGTTGTCGGGCACACTCACGACAAACTTACAACGAACAGCAGTCTGTTGTTTTTGCTTGTCTACATCGGTACTTTGGCGAAACGCACTGATAGATACATGACGGTCTGCGAAAAAACTCGTTACTATGCCGAGTAACCCGGGGCTATCTTTACCACTAAATGATACGTCGTAAAGGTAACTGAGGTTCTGTTTCTCATGGTGGCTGGTTCGTTTTAATACTGACAGTAAGCCGAGATGCTGACACAACTGTGGTAGCGTGAGTTCGGCCCGTGTAATCGCTTGGTGAGTGCCTTCGATAATCATGGTTAAAGAAAACTCTTTACCATAAACGGCCTGACGGCTATCAAGTATATTGCATTGCAAATCGGAAACTGCACCGGCAATTTCGCTGAGAATGCCGCTTTTATCGGTTCCCAGTATGGTTACGATCAGTTGATGGTTCATGACTTCTCGTTGTAAAAATTCCCGTGAGAATGGTAACACAGAG
Organism: Alteromonas sp. AWQ4_252; assembly: GCF_056158205.1. Classification (NCBI taxonomy): domain Bacteria; kingdom Pseudomonadati; phylum Pseudomonadota; class Gammaproteobacteria; order Alteromonadales; family Alteromonadaceae; genus Alteromonas; species Alteromonas sp. AWQ4_252. Next base: position 2,925,481 of record NZ_JBSWSV010000001.1, read on the forward strand.
TTTTTTTATCCCGCCAGTGTATGTTTCAGTAAGTAAATAATCTCAAAAAGGCAGCAAAGCGGCTTGTTTTTGAAGGTTTACCTCATTAACATGTGCGCTCACAAAAGCGGGAGAGATTATGTTTAAAGGCAGTTACGTCGCACTGGTCACGCCAATGAATGAAGCTGGCGCGATAGATTATTCTGCATTGCAGAAATTGGTTCAGTTTCACGTTGAGCAGGGGACCCATGGTATTGTGTCTGTTGGTACAACGGGCGAATCTGCGACTCTACCGTTTGAAGAACATATCGAAGTAGTTAAACGCACGGTAGAATATGCCGAAGGCAAGCTACCCGTTATTGCCGGTAGTGGCGCCAATGCCACTGATGAAGCCATTTTTCTTAGCGAACAGATGGCGGGGCTGGGCATTGACGGTTTTTTAAGTGTTGTACCTTATTACAATAAACCCCAACAGCGGGGCATGGTAAAACACTTTGAAGCGGTAGCTGATGCCACAGATTTACCTGTATTGCTTTATAACGTTCCTGGCCGAACTGTCGCTGATATGTTGCCGGAAACTGTGGCTGAATTGACGTCACATAAAAATATTGTCGGGTTAAAAGATGCAACGGGTGATTTATCCCGTTTACGAGCCACGCAGGCATTAGTGCCTGACGACTTTGTTCTGCTTAGCGGTGATGACGGAACGAGTGCGGAGTTTTTAAGTGCTGGTGGCCACGGTGTTATTTCTGTGACGGCGAACGTTGTCCCCCGTGCAATTTCGGATATGTGTAATGCTGCACTTGCCGGCAACTACGATGAATGCCGTAAAGTAAATGCATCAATTGCAGACCTTCATGACGCTATGTTTATAGAGCCAAACCCGGTAATGCCAAAGTGGGCATTATACAAAATGGGGCTTATGCAAAGTGCAGAATTACGCTTGCCGATGGTTTTACCGGAACTTACGAGCCAAAAACAACTCGAAGAACTATTAAAAAAATACGCATTGATTGCTGGTTATTAAGGATCCCGAATGAAAAACACTCTGGCTTTGGTTAGTGGTCTGACAATTTTGACCCTGACAGGTTGTTCGAGCCAACAAGATTACCAAACCGCATCTGGTAGTTACGATTATCTGGAAGCATCGCAACGCGCGTCGGTGAAGATCCCTGAAGGCATGGATGCACCGGAATTTTCTTCAGAGTACGATTTGCCTACTTTAGGCAATAACGCCGATGAATCTCTTGTTGGTAAATCACTGACTGTACAATCTCCCGCACTTGTGTTGCCTTTAGTAAGTGGCTCTCATGTAGAAGAGGGCACGCAAAGCGCGACGATTTGGTTTGACCAGGTTGACGACAGTCAGCCTCTTTCTGTTGCTATTTGGAACACGCTGTTAAGCTTCTTAGAAGAGAACAACATAGGTGTTGAATCCTTCGACAAAGAGAACGGTCAACTTATTACCAATTGGGTGGTAGAAAAAGAAACAGAAGAGTCGTCTTGGTATCAATGGAGCGAGGCGCAGTCAAAGGAAATCGCCAGACGCTTCGTGTTTAACATGTCGGTGAAGCCCCATGGTAGAACAGCGTCTTTAAGTGCATCGCTACAGGATTACAAGTCATCTGTAGATGGTGGCAATACACAAAGCCTGGCTAATCTTAATGCCCTTGTTGAACGTCGGGAAGAAGTGAATATTCTTAATGAGGTCATTACTCACTACGAGTATCAGATCCAGCTTGATCAAACCAAACGCATTGCAGAGATCCGCAAAGGATTGAATCTTGAGCTTGGCTTTGACAAGGAAGGTTCTCCTGCTTATGTGGTGAATGCTCAGTATGACATCGCCTGGCCGCGGTTGCTGCTGGTGTTGCGCAAGATGAGTTTTGACGTTAAAGATTTGGATAAATCCACCGGATTACTTTTTGTTAGTTACAACGGTGACGACAGCGGTTGGTGGAGCGGCTTATTCAGCAGTGGAAAAAACCTGTTGGAGAAGGGCGATTATCGACTTAAGGTAACACCGTCAGGCGATAACCAATCAACCATTACGTTTATGAATGACGAGAGCGAACCCTTCGAGCCCAAAAAGGTGGCCGATATGTATGATCAGTTTGCTCGCGTCATGTCTGAAGACGATTTGGATATTTAAACTTTCTTGAGAGAAACAATGGAAAAGCGCGAAGAACTCTATCGTGGTAAAGCGAAAACAGTCTTTTTAACCGATGACAGTGACAAGCTGATTCTGGAATTCAGAAATGATACTTCTGCATTTGACGGTGAAAAAATTGAACAGTTAGACCGCAAAGGAGAGGTAAATAACAAGTTTAACCACTTCATTATGAATAAACTGGAAGCGGCAGGCATTGCTACTCAGGTAGAGTCACTGTTATCCGATAACGATTCACTGGTCAAGAAACTGGATATGATCCCAGTTGAATGTGTGGTTAGAAATGTGGCTGCAGGCTCATTGGTTCGTCGGTTAGGGGTTGAAGAAGGTATTTCACTTGATCCACCTTTGTTTGAGTTTTTCCTTAAAAACGATGCACTTCACGATCCAATGGTCAACGATTATCATATTGTTTCATTTGGTTGGGCAACGGAGGCACAAATTGCCGAAATGAAACGTTTAACCTTTGCAGTCAATGATGTGCTTAAGGCACTCTTTGATGAAGGCGGTATGATTCTGGTTGATTATAAACTGGAATTTGGGTTAGACAGCGCCGGCAATATTGTTCTAGGTGACGAATTCACACCAGATGGCTGCCGATTGTGGGACAAGGAAACCCGTAAAAAAATGGATAAGGATCGTTTCCGTCAAGGGCTAGGCTCAGTCGTTGAAACCTATATCGAGGTGGCAGCACGCCTTGGTTTGCAGTTGTAATATACCTGCGTCAATCGCACCTGTGATTGACGCATTTCTCCCTTGTTGCCCTGTTACTTCCTCTGTCCGTTAAATCCATCAATATTTTTTGTATATTAAGCCAAATACCATCCAAATTGCTATAAGATCGAAGGTATACCGATAAAGCTTTAATTCAGGCGTGTAATGCATCTATCTCAGGTTATTTTTATTGCAGCGGCAATGATTGCGTTTGCAGCCAATTCACTTTTGTGTCGTATGGCCTTGAGCGAAACGGCAATTGACCCGGCAAGTTTCACGTTCGTTCGTCTGTTAAGTGGTGCCATTACCCTGACGGTATTGTTATTGCTCAATAGGAAAAATGGCTTTCGGGAAGGAAGTTGGTTTGGTGCTACCGCGCTATTTATATACGCAGGAGGGTTTTCTTTCGCGTATGTAAATTTAAGTACCGGCACAGGAGCTCTTCTTTTATTCGGTGCTGTTCAGATTTCCATGCTCACCTGGGGATTTTTCAAAGGCGAAACGTTCAGCCGGATCCAAACCTCTGGTTTTGTTCTGGCTATCCTCGGTTTAATAATTTTACTCTTACCCGGCTTGACGTCGCCACCTTTACTGGCGGCGAGCACCATGGTGATCGCCGGTGTGGCCTGGGGAGCATACTCCCTTATGGGAAGGGGGGTATCGTCTGCACTAGAGATGACAGGCGGTAATTTTGTCAAAGCCAGTCCCATGGCGGCAATAGTGTTGTTACTTATGTCATCCACTGCAACCGTCGATCTTACCGGGTTCGTCCTTGCCGTTTTATCCGGTTCCTTGGCATCAGGGTTGGGTTATGCACTGTGGTATCGTGTACTTCCACTTATCAAAGCCACGAACGCCGCTACCATACAACTGAGTGTTCCCGTTATTGCCACGCTGATGGGCTGGATATTTCTTGGTGAAACCATAAGCCTGCAAATTATTCTTGCCAGCGTAGCTATATTGGGTGGCATAGTGTTAGTTATACGAAATAAACAACAGGCTTAAGTATGGATATGCAATGCCTTGAAAGAAGCGTTCAGCGTTACTGTGAGATGTCTATTTTGATAGGGCCATCGGGTTTGCAGCAGCACGGTAGAATTTCATCATCATCAATGAAGGCGAGGGGGTCTGATGTATAAGTTACCGTGCCTGAAAGTAGTTTGGTGCGACAAGCGCCACAAAAACCATCCCGACAGTGGTAGTGGCACGCGATACCTGCAGCTTCTAGTGATTCCAGTAGGGTTTTTTCGGGCAAACCATGAATAGATTGCAGATTGACGATGTCAATCTGCAATAACTTGTCTGTTTTATCCATGTAAAGCTATAAAGGCTTATAACTCAAAATCAGCGAAGTCGTCTTCACTTACTGCCGAGTCAATTTGTCCTACCAGGTAAGAGCTAATTTCAGACTCTTGAGGTGCCACCTGGACGTTGTCTGAATTCAAGTAATTGTTCATCCACGGTAATGGGTTACTCTTTACTTCAAACGGTGCATCAAAGCCAATTGCTGTCATTCTCTGGTTCGCGATGTATTCAACATACTGACATAAAATCTCTTTGTTCATGCCAATCATTGAGCCACTTTTGAACAGATAGTCAGCCCATTCTTTTTCCTGTTCTACTGCGCTGACGAATATCTCCCGGGCTTCCTCTTTGCATTCCTCTGCGATTTCTGCCATTTCCGGGTCGTCTTTGCCTTTAGCCCACAAATTGAGAATGTGTTGGGTTGAAGACAAATGAAGGTTTTCGTCACGGGCAATCAGGCGAATGATCTTGGCGTTACCTTCCATGAGTTCCCTTTCGGCAAACGCGAATGTACAAGCAAAGGAAACGTAAAAGCGAATAGCTTCCAGCGCATTTACTGAATTCATACACAAGAACATTTTCTTTTTAAGCACGCGCATTGTCACTTCGTACGCTTTGCCATCGACGGTGTGGATCCCTTCGCCTTGTGTTTGCCAAAGCTGGGTATGGAAAATCAAATCATCATAATATTTGGAAATATCTGCCGCACGACGTTTGATTTGATCATTTACCACAATGTCTTCAAAGATACTGCTGGGGTCAGAAAACAGGTTTCGCAATATATGAGTATAAGAACGGGAGTGAATGGTTTCGAAAAATGACCAGGTTTCTATCCAGGTTTCTAACTCAGGCAGTGATACGATAGGGAGAAACGCAATATTAGGGCTACGTCCCTGAACTGAATCTAATAATGTTTGGTATTTCAGGTTGGAAATAAATATATGTTGCTCAGGCTCAGTCAGCTTTTGAAAGTCGACGCGATCCCGCGTGACATCAACTTCTTCCGGACGCCAGAAGAAGGAGATTTGTTTTTCGATGAGTTTCTCAAAAATACTGTGTTTTTGCTGGTCATAACGGGCAACGTTAACCGGGTTTCCAAAAAACATTGGTTCTACGAGGGGATTAACGCTTTGTTGATTGAAGGTTGTATATTTCATCACTGCTATCACTCAATACAAAATTTAACTGGAGTACGTAAGAGGGCGCATTCGCGCCCAACCTGTTACGGACCTATATCTTACAAGCACCACCGGCACAATCGTCATCTTCTTCGATAACAGCGGTTTGGGCCTGAGGCTGAGATTGTGTTTGCTTCACTTCCATAGAACTGGAATCAGTGTTGCCATCTCGAGTGTTGTGATAGTACAGCGTTTTTACGCCCAATTTATAAGCTGTCAGCAAATCTTTGAGTAACAGCTTCATTGGCACCTTGCCACTTTCGTATTTGTTCGGATCGTAGCTGGTGTTGGCTGATATAGTTTGATCAACGAATTTCTGCATGATGCCAACCAACTGTAAGTAACCATCATTAGATGGAATGTCCCACAGCAACTCGTACTTATCTTTCAGTGCTTCATACTCTGGAACGACCTGTTTGAGGACCCCATCTTTACTCGATTTAATACTGATGTGGCCTCGCGGTGGCTCAATACCGTTTGTAGCATTTGAAATTTGCGATGACGTTTCCGAAGGCATTAATGCAGACAATGTAGAGTTCCGCAAACCGTGAGTTTTGATCTCTTCTCGAAGAGATTCCCAGTCAAGGTGCAGCGGCTCATTACATACTTTGTCCAAATCTTTCTTGTAGGTATCTATGGGTAGAATGCCTTTTGCATACGTCGTTTCATTGAACTTAGGGCATGCACCTTTTTCTTTGGCCAGATTCACCGAAGCTTTCAACAAATTATATTGCATGGCTTCAAATGTTTTATGAATAAGTCCATTGGCACTGAAGTCAGAATACTTCACGCCATTCTTCGCCAGATAGTAAGCAAAGTTGATAACGCCAATACCTAAAGTACGGCGATTCATTGTGGCATGGTAAGCCGCTGGTACAGGGTAATCCTGATAGTCAAGAAGGCTGTCCAGGGCTCTAACCGCGAGGTCAGATAATTCCTCAAGTTCATCCAGAGAATCAATTGCGCCCAGGTTAAAAGCAGACAGCGTACACAAAGCGATTTCGCCATTTTCATCATTCACATGCTCGAGAGGCTTGGTTGGCAAGGCGATTTCAAGGCAGAGATTACTCTGGCGTACAGGTGCTACCGCAGGGTCAAACGGACTGTGTGTATTGCAGTGATCTACATTTTGCAGATAAATACGACCCGTTGAAGCGCGCTCCTGCATAAATAAACTGAACAACTCCATCGCTTTGATACGTTTCTTACGGATGGATTCGTCCTGTTCGTACTGCACATACAACTGCTCAAATTTGTCCTGATCAGCGAAGAAGGCATCATATAAACCCGGCACGTCTGAGGGGCTAAACAAGGTGATGTAATCATCCTTCATCATTCTCTGGTACATGAGTTTATTAAATTGCACACCATAGTCGAGATGACGAACGCGGTTCTCTTCAACACCACGGTTATTTTTTAATACCAGTAGTGATTCTACTTCCATGTGCCAAAGCGGGTAGAACAAGGTAGCCGCACCACCGCGAACACCGCCCTGAGAGCAGCTTTTTACTGCAGTCTGGAAGTACTTGTAAAATGGAATACAACCGGTGTGGAATGCTTCTCCACCGCGTATTGGGCTGCCTAAGGCGCGAATACGCCCGGCGTTTACACCGATACCAGCGCGCTGACTTACATATTTCACAATGGCACTGGCAGTGGCGTTGATTGAATCAAGGCTGTCACCGGTTTCAATCAGTACGCAAGAACTGAACTGACGGGTAGGGGTGCGTACACCGGCCATAATGGGTGTGGGCAATGATAATTTAAACGTGGAAGCTGCGTCGTAGAAACGACGAATGTACTGCAAACGGGTGTCTTTCGGGTAATTCCCAAACAAACATGCAGCAACAAGCACATACAGAAACTGTGCGCTTTCGTAAATATCGCCGGTAACACGGTTTTGTACCAGGTATTTACCTTCTAACTGTTTCACTGCGGCATAACTGAAATTCATATCCCGCCAGTGATCAATGAAATCGTCCATGGCGTCGAACTCTTCCTGACTGTAATCTGCCAGTAAGTGCTCGTCATATTTACCCATTTCAACCATTTTCTTGACGTGATCAAACAATCTGGGAGGTTCAAACTGACCATAGGCCTTTTTCCGCAAGTGAAAAATAGCCAAACGTGCGGCCAGATACTGATAATCAGGTGCATCAGTAGAGATCAGGTCGGCAGCTGATTTTATCAGGGTCTCATGGATTTCTCCGGTTTTAATACCGTCGTAAAATTGTATCTGAGCTTTTATTTCAACCTGGGAAACAGAAACATTGTTTAATCCTTCAGCTGCCCATGTAATCACTTTGTGGATCTTATCTAACTCAATGGCTTCTTTTTCGCCATTACGCTTGGTGACATACAAGTTGTTATTCATTAGTACTGGCCGTTAGTTTGTTAGCGCATGAAAATTGGGCTGGCACCCGTTTCATCGATTATATTTGAAATATTAGGGTGGCTGTAAAAGCCTGTCCCGCGGTAGATCGTTTGTTGACTGCTGGAGATCCTGAAAATTCTCATTGCATTTTTTTAGTGAAACACCCGCCGGATAAGACACAAGATAATGAGGTTTCTAGCCTTTTGCAACCCAATATCTGGTGGTTAAAACAGCGATCAAATCAACGCGTAATCCTAGTTAGTAGTGACTCACCTAGAAGGTGCTTAAATGTATCTATCCAGCTAAATGCAACTGTTATTTATTTTTTTCGTCAGTGATTAAAAGTTTTTAATCACTGATGGCAGTCTGATGGAAAAAACTACATGTGGTGGTCAATGAGTGCACTGACACAACATATTGTGCTATCCATTTGATTTTTGCCCATGAATAATATAGTTCACATCGATATTTTTGTCAGATAAATAGAACTGGCGGCTTAAGGGATCCATATGAAGGCCTGTAGCGTGACGGATCAAAATATCCGTTTCATCAGTCATCGCCATAAGTTCAGAGGGCTTGATGAACCGCTCGTGTTGGTGTGTGCCTTTAGGTACAAGTTTAAGTACATATTCTGCGCCAATAATGCCCATTAGCCAAGATTTTACATTGCGGTTAATGGTTGAGAAAAAAAGATGTCCTCCGGGCTTCACTAATGTGGAACACGCTTTAATAATGGACGCAGGGTCGGGAACGTGTTCGAGCATTTCCATGCAGGTTACGATATCGTATTGCCCGGGGTTTTGCGATGCGAAGGCCTCCGCTGCAACACAGTGATAGTCTACAGACACTTGCGACTCCAAGCTGTGGAGCTTGGCAACTTCCAAAGATGCTTCAGCTAAATCGATGCCAGTTACCTCAGCCCCAAGCTTCGCCATTGATTCTGCCAGAATTCCACCACCACATCCTACATCGAGAACTTTTTTCCCAAACAGGCCTTCACTGTGTTGAGCGATAAAATCGAGACGTAATGGATTAATAAGATGGAGAGGTTTAAATTCACCTTCAGCATCCCACCATCTCGAAGCGATCTCACTGAATTTAGCTATTTCCTGTTGATCAACATTAGTAGTCATAACATTCTCATATCAACTGCATAATGTATTACGATACATGATCACATAGCGAAAAGGCACATTAATCGCGATGTCGTTAATTCAATTGAGTGAAAAGTAAGCTGTTAGTGCTTTAGCCCGCAATTGCAGCGATTAAGCGCTACATAAATTGTATTTGCAATGGTACACTCAAGGATTAATTAGCCACCCAATAATAAACAGGCTGGCGGTAGCTTTTATACTTTTATTTCGAAAGTTTGTACCTTTGCCTGGATAGATTAAAAAAGGGATATTGCAGTTTATGAGTGATAACGCTAAAGAAATTCTTCCCGTTAATATAGAGGAAGAGTTGAAAAACTCTTACCTTGATTATGCGATGAGCGTTATTGTCGGGCGCGCGTTGCCCGATGTAAGAGATGGTCTTAAGCCTGTTCACCGTCGCGTATTGTTCGCGATGAATGAACTCAAAAATGACTTCAACAAACCTTACAAAAAATCAGCCCGTGTCGTGGGTGATGTAATCGGTAAGTACCACCCCCACGGCGACAGTGCAGTTTACGATACCATCGTTCGTATGGCACAGCCTTTCTCTCTTCGGTATATGCTGGTAGACGGGCAGGGTAACTTTGGTTCGGTAGACGGCGACTCGGCGGCAGCCATGCGTTATACCGAAGTCAGAATGGCGAAGATAGCCCATGAGCTATTGGCTGATCTAGAAAAAGAAACAGTGGATTTCGTGCCTAACTACGACGGCACAGAACACATCCCAGAAGTATTACCTACCAAAGTACCCAATTTGTTGGTCAACGGTTCGTCAGGTATTGCTGTTGGTATGGCAACAAACATCCCGCCGCACAATCTTACGGAAGTTATTAACGGTTGTGTTGCGCTAATTGAAGACCCGTCACTGCCCATTGAAAGTTTGATGGAATATATCCCAGGGCCAGATTTCCCTACAGCAGCTATGATCAGTGGCCGCAAAGGGATCAACGATGCATACCGCACGGGCCGTGGTAAAATTTATCTTCGTGCCAAGGCCGAGATTGAAACTGACAGCAACGGCAAAGAAACCATTGTAGTCAACGAAATTCCCTACCAGGTTAACAAAGCCCGTCTTATCGAAAAAATTGCCGAACTGGTAAAAGAGAAGCGCATTGAAGGTATTTCTGCGCTGCGGGACGAATCTGATAAAGATGGTATGCGCATCGTTATTGAGGTGAAGCGCAACGAATCTGCTGAAGTACTGTTGAACCATTTATATGCCAATACGCAGCTTCAAACTGTTTTCGGCATTAATATGGTGGCGCTGGATAATGGCCAGCCTAAAGTATTTAACCTCAAGGAAATGCTCGAAGCGTTTATTCTCCATCGCCGGGAAGTCGTTACACGAAGAACGGTGTTTGAACTGCGCAAAGCACGGGATCGCGCCCATATCCTTGAAGGTCTCGCTATTGCGCTCACCAATATCGATCCTATCATCGAACTTATTAAAGCTTCGCCTAGCCCGGCAGAAGCGAAAAAAGCGTTGGTATCCCAAGGTTGGAATTTGGGTAATGTCGCCGACATGTTGGAGCGGGCGGGAGATGATGCTGCAAGACCAGATTGGCTAACCCCGGAATTCGGTATTAGAGATGGCAAATATTTCCTCACCGAACAGCAAGCTCAAGCGATTCTTGATTTACGTCTGCACAAGCTTACAGGCCTTGAACATGAAAAAATTCTCGATGAGTATAAAGAGCTTCTGGCGCTGATTGCTGAGTTACTTCACATACTGCAGAGCCCTGAACGTTTGATGGAAGTCATTCGTGAAGAACTTGAAAAAGTACGGGATGAGTTCGGTGATGAAAGACGTACAGAGATCACTGCAGCCAGCCACGATATTGATATAGAAGATCTCATCGAACAAGAGGATGTGGTTGTAACGCTTTCACGTGAAGGTTATGTCAAATATCAAAAACTTACCGAATATGAGGCGCAACGACGAGGTGGTAAAGGCAAGTCAGCAACTAAAATGAAAGACGAAGATTTCATTGAGCGTCTGTTGGTAGCTAATACACACGATCACATTCTTTGCTTCTCCACGCGGGGCCGGTTGTACTGGTTGAAAGTTTATCAATTGCCGTTTGCCAGCCGTAATGCTCGCGGTAAGCCAATTGTTAACATCCTTCCTTTGGAAGACAACGAACGCATCACTGCGATATTGCCAATCAAAGAGTTTGAAGAAGGTAAGTTTGTGCTCATGGCTACCGCTAATGGTACCGTGAAGAAAACTGATCTCAGCCTCTATTCCAGACCTCGTTCCAGCGGTATTATTGCGGTGAACCTGAACGAAGGCGATGAACTTATCGGCGTAGACATTACCCATGGTGATGACGACATTATGTTGTTCTCTGATGAAGGTAAGGTTGTTCGCTTTAACGAGAAGCTTCGCGATGCAGAGACCGGTGAGGTAAAACGAGACCCTGAAACAGGTGAAGAGCTTCAAGCCTTACGCCCAATGGGAAGGACGGCAACAGGTGTTCGGGGTATAAAACTTCAGGACGGTCAGCGGGTAGTATCACTTATCGTTCCAAGAGGCGATGGCGCAATTCTAACCGCTACCGAGAACGGATATGGTAAGCGTACGCCGCTAGAGGAATATCCGGCCAAGAGTCGTGCTACCCAAGGCGTGGTGTCTATTAAGGTATCGGAACGCAACGGCAAAGTCGTCGGCGCTGTTCAGGTAGATCCGATGGATGAAATTATGCTTATCAGTGACCAGGGAACCCTGGTAAGAACCCGTGTTGATGAAGTATCAACTGTGGGACGGAATACCCAGGGTGTTCGTCTGATCCGTACCGGTGAAGATGAGCACGTTGTCGGGCTCCAGCGCATTGAAGAAATTATCGACGATGAGCTTGAACTGGAAGGCGAGGAAAGCGGAGAAAATACCGCAGACACCCCTTTAAATGAGGGTGCCGCCGATGCTGATAATAATAAGCCAACGACAGAAGAATAAGGGAAAGTGGTCTCAGGTATGAGGCCATTTTCATTCTTTTATGAACAAGCGGCTTATGCCGCTTGTTGTGTTTGCAGGTGTTGAAAAATTTGCTATGAAAAACGTATATAATTTTAGTGCAGGACCCGCCATGTTACCTGCTGAAGTCATGGCACAAGCTCAGGCTGAGTTTACTGATTGGCAGGGCTCAGGTTGCTCGGTAATGGAGGTGAGTCACCGCGGTAAGGCATTTATTGATGTGGCCGCCACAGCAGAGCAGGATCTCAGAGATCTCCTCGCCATCCCGGACAATTATAAGGTGTTGTTTTCACATGGCGGCGGCAGAGGACAATTTGCTGCTGTTCCATTAAATATATCTAAAGCGAATGATACTTCTTTACATCTTGTATCAGGTTCCTGGTCAAAAGGTGCTGTGACGGAGGCCTCCAAATACAATCGAGCAAAGGTTGTTGGTGAAGTTTCAAAAAAAGACGGGTTGGCCTATATGGTGCCGCCTTCTCCAGAAACTATTGATGCGTCTGCCGCATACTTGCATTTTTGCCCGAACGAAACCGTGGATGGCATTGCATACAACTGGTTGCCAGAAAGCGGTGACGTGCCTTTGGTCTCAGATATGTCGTCTTGCATATTGTCAGCTCCTCTTGATGTGAGTGCCCATGGTATTATCTATGCTGGGGCACAGAAAAACATTGGCCCATCCGGCTTATCGGTAATCATTGTCAGAGAGGATCTCATCGGCAACGCCAGAATTGAAACCCCTTCAATTTTTGACTATGGCCTGATGGCAAAGAACGATTCCATGTATAACACGCCTCCCACCTTTTCCTGGTATTTGGCAGGCTTGGTGTTTAAGTGGTTGAAGGCACAAGGTGGCCTGTCTGTGATGGAAAATCGCAATAAAGAAAAGGCCGCCTTACTTTACGCGGCTATCGATGGCAGCGATTTTTATCGTAACCCCGTTCATCCGGACAATCGCTCTATCATGAATGTTCCTTTCCTGTTAGCTGATGACAGTTTAAATACGTGCTTTCTTGAAGAAGCGGAAGCCGCTGGTCTTCGGGCTTTAAAAGGTCATCGTATGGTGGGCGGTATGCGGGCCAGTATCTACAATGCCATGCCTAAAGCGGGTGTTCAGGCATTGGTAGAATTTATGCAACAATTTGAAAAGCAATACGGGTGATAGTGTGGAGCAGTTAACCTTACAACCAATAAGTCGCGTCGACGGCGAAGTCAACGTACCTGGTTCAAAAAGCCTTTCTAACCGGGCGCTGTTACTTGCAGCGTTAGCCAAAGGCACCACTCGACTCACTAATTTGCTCGATAGTGATGACATAAGACATATGTTAGTCGCATTGGAACAGCTCGGCGTGGAATACACCCTCAGCAATTGCAAAACCCAGTGTGAAGTGACTGGAGTGGGTGGGAAATTTTCAGTAGCAGATCAACTTTCGTTGTTTTTAGGTAATGCCGGAACGGCAATGCGGCCACTTTGTGCGGTGCTTGCCGCCAGCGACGTCAATGTATTGCTTACTGGTGAACCGCGAATGGAAGAGCGTCCTATTGGCGATTTGGTGGAATCGCTAAATGAAACCGGTGCTAATATTACATATTTAAAGAACCCTGGTTTCCCGCCTTTGCACATAGCAGGCAAAGCCTTGCAAGGTGGTGAAGTGTTTGTAGACGGCAGCGTGTCCAGTCAATTCCTCACTGCGTTGCTAATGGCTGCACCATTGTTCACCACTGATACCATAATTAAAATAAAAGGCGAGTTGGTATCAAAACCCTATATCGATATAACCCTGGACACCATGCAAAAGTTTGGCGTGAATGTTACTAATAATGACTATTCAAGTTTTGAAGTAAAGGGCAATCAGGTATATCAGGCTCCAGGAACCTTCTTAGTGGAAGGTGATGCGTCATCAGCGTCGTATTTCCTTGCTGCTGCAGCAATTAAAGGTGGCAGGGTTAAGGTGACGGGAATAGGCAGTAAAAGTATTCAGGGCGATATTCGCTTTGCTGACGTACTTGAAGCCATGGGAGCAGGTGTTGAGTGGTTCGATGATGCGATTGTTGTCATCGGTGCGCCTCTCGTTGGCGTTGATATGGACATGAATCATATTCCCGATGCTGCGATGACAATTGCAACCACTGCATTATTTGCAGAAGGGCCTACGTCTATCAGGAACATCTATAATTGGCGGGTCAAAGAAACCGATCGTCTCCACGCGATGGCCACTGAACTGAGAAAAGTAGGTGCTACTGTTGAGGAAGGTCATGATTATATTACGGTGTGGCCAGCAGAGAAATTAACCCATGCTGCTATTGATACATATAATGATCATCGTGTAGCCATGTGCTTTTCGTTGGTCGCGCTTAGTGACACATCAGTGACAATTAATGATCCGGGTTGTACAGCGAAAACATTCCCCGATTACTTCAATCGTTTTTCCTCAATTTGTCATTAAATCGCCATCAACAGTTCGGAAAAGTCTTCGAAAATAGGTGAAAACCATGCCGACAATACTTTTGTCGGCATTGCTTCTGTTGAGAAGGCGCGTATAATTGCGCGCGATTTATTAACCTTTTTTTAAAGTGGAGCAGGTATGCAACTTATTCCTGTCGTCACGGTAGACGGACCCAGCGGAGCAGGCAAAGGAACATTAAGTAGCTTACTCGCCGAGAGACTCGGCTGGCATTTCCTGGACAGTGGCGCAATATACCGCGTTTTAGCGGTAGCGGCTTTACATCATGACTTACCCGTGGATGATGAAGGTTGCGTAGTGCCTTTAGCAACGGGCCTTGATGTAAGTTTTGAAACCAATGGCAGCAGCACGCGAATAATTCTCGAAGGTGAAGATGTCACAGATGACATTCGAACTGAACAGGTCGGGGCGGTAGCTTCGCAAATAGCAGCACTACCGAGAGTGAGAGAAGCATTGCTTCGACGCCAGCGTGCATTTCAGATGGAACCTGGCCTTGTCGCAGACGGACGAGACATGGGGACAGTGGTTTTTCCCGATGCAGGTGTAAAGTTATTCCTCACGGCTAGTGCCGAAGCCCGTGCCGAGCGCAGATATGCTCAGTTGAAAGACAAGGGCATGGATGTTAATATTGCGCGCCTTTTAACCGATATCAAAGCGAGAGATGAGCGGGATACTACCCGTTCAGTAGCGCCTTTGGTACCGGCTGAAGATGCAATTGTAATTGATTCTACGCACTTGGATATTAACCAAGTGTTTGATAAAGCGATGGAAGTTGTAAAAACCAAAATGGCTTAATGCCACCTTTGTTTTACTTTTTCCATTTTGTTTGTCGACACAGGAAGTGTTGACTTTTGCTAGTAACCCCACGTTATCCGGACTGAAATGTGGTTGTCAACTTAAATTAACTGAACTTATGACTGAAAATTTTGCACAACTTTTTGAAGAAAGCTTACAGGAACTGGAAACTCGCCCTGGTTCAATTGTAAAAGGTACCGTAGTTTCTATCGACAAAGACATTGTCCTTGTTGATGCAGGCTTGAAATCAGAAAGTGCTATCCCAGCAGACCAATTTAAAAACGCTGAAGGCGAGTTAGAAATCGCTGTTGGCGATCAAGTAGATGTAGCCCTTGACGCGGTAGAAGACGGTTTCGGTGAAACTATCCTGTCTCGCGAAAAAGCGAAGCGTCATGAAGCGTGGGTTGAGCTGGAAAAAGCTTACGAAGATAAAGTCACTATTAAAGGCGTTATCAACGGTAAGGTTAAAGGCGGTTTCACTGTTGAAGTAAACAGTGTTCGCGCATTCTTGCCAGGTTCTTTGGTTGACGTACGCCCTGTACGTGACACCACTCACCTGGAAGGTAAAGAGCTTGAGTTCAAAGTAATCAAGCTGGATGCCAAGCGCAACAACGTTGTTGTATCTCGTCGCGCAGTAATTGAAGCAGAAAGCAGCGCAGAGCGCGAATCTTTGCTTGCCAACCTTGAAGAAGGTCACGAAATCAAAGGTATCGTTAAGAACCTGACTGATTACGGTGCATTCGTAGATTTAGGTGGTGTAGACGGTCTGTTACACATCACTGACATGGCTTGGAAGCGTGTTAAGCATCCAAGTGAAATCGTAAACGTTGGTGATGAAATCAACGTTAAAGTCCTTAAATTCGACAAAGATAAGCAACGTGTTTCTCTTGGTATGAAGCAAATGGGCAACGATCCATGGCATGATATCTCTGGTCGTTACCCAGAAGGTACTAAGATTTCTGGTCAGGTAACGAACCTGACAGACTACGGCTGTTTCGTTGAAATCGAAGACGGCGTTGAAGGTCTGGTACACGTTTCTGAAATGGATTGGACTAACAAAAACATTCACCCATCTAAAGTGGTTAGCTTAGGTGATACTGTTGAAGTTATGGTCCTTGAAATCGACGAAGAACGTCGCCGTATTTCTCTGGGTCTGAAGCAGTGCATTGCTAATCCTTGGGAAACATTTGCAGAATCACACGAAAAAGGCGACAAAGTATCAGGTAAGATCAAGTCAATCACTGACTTCGGTATCTTTATCGGTCTTGACGGTGGTATCGACGGTCTTGTTCACTTGTCTGACATCAGCTGGAATAAAACTGGCGAAGATGCAGTACGTGAATACAAGAAAGGCGACGAAATCTCTGCTGTTGTTCTGCAAGTCGACCCTGAGCGCGAGCGTATTTCTCTTGGTGTTAAACAAATCGAAGAAGATCCTTTCAACAAGTATCTGACAGACAACAAGAAAGGTGCTATCGTTAATGGTACAGTTACTGCTGTTGACGCGAAAGGTGTTACTGTTGACCTGGCCGAAGAAGTTGAAGGCTACATCCGAGTTGCGGACTTGTCTCGCGACCGTGTAGAAGACGCTTCTGAAGTTGTTAATGTTGGTGAAAGCATCGAAGCGAAATTTATGGGCGTTGACCGTAAAAATCGCACTGTTAACCTGTCTGTTAAAGCGAAAGACCAGGCTGACGAAAAAGAAGCTCTCGACAAAGTTAACCAGCAGGAAGACGCTGGCTTCGCGAATGCGATGGCAGAAGCATTTAAAGCCGCTAAAGGCGAATAATATGCTAAGTGGGTGTGAACTTTCACACCCTGTCCGCAGTAGCTGTTATTACAATGTTTTACGAGAGAGGTTTTAAATGACCAAGTCGGAACTAATTGAACGGCTCGCGGATCAAGCGCGACATATCCCGGCGAAAGATTTGGAGCTGGCGATAAAAGAAATCTTGGAACAGATGGCGCAAACCCTGCAAAAAGGTGAGCGTATTGAAATTCGAGGTTTTGGTAGTTTTTCTTTACACTATCGGGCACCACGTGTTGGGAGAAACCCCAAAACAGGTGATACTGTGAAATTGGACGGAAAATACGTTCCACATTTCAAACCCGGAAAAGAGTTAAGAGAACGGGTAGATAGCGCAGTTAGTTAAAAAAGACCGCACAGAGTGCGGTTTTTTTGTATCTGAACATTTGTTTGTTTATCTAAACAGACAGAGGGCTCATGCGCTTGAAATTCAATTTCTTAGATTATCTGTTGACCACATATTTATTATGGTTATATTAGACATTCGTTAAATAAAAATTATTATAGCTGTATATGTCAGCCTCTAACGAAGAACAAATAATTAAACAGTACCAGCCATTGGTACGAGCACTTATTCCCTACGAACAAGATAACCGTCTGTTGGAAGGTTTGAACAAGTTCACGGGAAGGGTTCCTAGTCATGTCAGAAAAATCATTAAGGACGAAGTTATACGACTTACGTGCTTAACTGATGCGCCTGCTGATAACTCTGCCTTTGCTCAGTTTCCCGTTTTTAAATTCTCCCACTTTGGCGTTGAAATGCGCCTTGATAAAGTGGGCGCCAGCATTCTTCAAAAAGAATCAGAAATTTACAGTGATCGGTACACCGTGGGTGTTTTCGAAACCATCACTAATTCGGATTTTTATCAGCAACATATACGCAAGGAAAATCACAAAAAAATTGTCGATGCCTTTACCGTGGAAACACAATCTCTTGACGACATTCACTTTGGAGATGACATTGCAATAACCCCAAACTTCCCTGTTTCAAGCCCAGAATTCGAGAAAGGGAAGAACTGTACTGTGTCTTCTTTGGGCTACAAAAAAATGTCACTGGAAAGTAAAAGACCTCCAAAAGTAAGTGCCCGGGATACTTTCCAGTTTCAATTTCCAGAGGTACCGGGGTTACCAAAAGGGCTGGCCATTAACTATGTAGTTTCTTCGGTTAAATTCAATTCACAAACAGAAAAGTATGAAACCCATTTTAAGCTTCATCCTTCTACACAGCCCAAAATCAAACAGCTCCTTGCTAAATACATTGATATGTCTTCATTCCAGCAGCCCCTACAACGAGAATTGGAAGCTGAAAGGGCTATGCAAGATTTAGAAAGAGACAGGGTTCTGGAGCACAGTCCTTGGGTGCCAGTATATTTACAAAAAGATAATGAAGGTTATAAACCAACTGCATTGTTGTTCACTAAAGTGAATCAGGCTCAAAGTGGCGGGCTTTCTGCTATTCAAACGGCCATGCGCATTAAACTGTTTCCGCGGCTTATCCGGGAGTTATCACAATATAACGAAGCGTTTGTTATTAGTGGGGTGCTTGAAACTAAAAAAATATCCATTCCAATTAATGCTACGCTACGGGAAATTGAGTCGCTGGATTTACTTTCTCCTCTTATCCACCTGTTGAACAAGAATGAGTCTTTGCAGTGCATTCAATGTCGGTTGGCGCCAGTACATCAGGATGATAAAACGAAAGCCTTTGCCATTCACGACCTCATTAAACAAGATTATCCACAGCTCGATACGTACTCTCATATTATTTATTGTAAAAATATCACTGATTCTTTGATGGGGTTAGCATTAACCGAAAAAAGAATGCTGCCGGAAATACCTGAGACTTTAGTTGATGATCAACAAGCTTATCCATTAAGCATTATTATGGAAGACGAGTTGGACAGGCGTGCCGAAGCCCGCTACTTACTGGACAAAGAGGGGTCGGTTAAAACCGGGTTATTAACGTCTGTGCCAGTGAAGATCCTCGATGTATCAGCCCAAGGTATGCGACTTTGTTATGTAGATAAACCTGAAAAAATTGATAAAGAAATTCGGGTGTCTGTTCCCGAACTAAAAGTTAAAAATCAGAAGTACAAAGTCGTGTTTTATCAACCTTCATCTGGTGAAGCCAGATTGTGTTTACCGTCAAAGCGGGAATCGGTTACTGGGGTGATAACTCAATTTTTGAAAAACCACTCTGCTATTTTTAAGCATAAAGATCTATCACTAATTCAGCGCAATACTCACAGGTTTGTATGGGAATTGGCCATGCGGCATCACCCGTCAGCCAGTATCCTTTGTACCACAAACCGTTACTTATTGAACCGACTTAAAACGGTTTATCAGTCGGTGAACTGTGATGACCTTTACCCCTTCTCGCAAATTCAAAATGTTGTGCCTATGCACGGTTTTTTCGCAGACCGGGAAGCGCAGAAGCCGAAGTCTAAAATGCTCACGGACATGTTCAGAGGCAGTGTTACAGACATTAATGTTGTCCATTGCGTGCGTAGATCGGACAAAAAGCTCGTTTTTGTTCCCGAGCAGGATTATCTGTTTGGCAACACACGAAAGGTGGTTCAAAAGTATATTGATGAAGATCAGGTAGAGTTATGCGTAACCAAAATTGATGTTAGCCGCTGCTTAACCCCAACGACGCCAATGAGTAAAAAACGACTAGCGCAACTTTCCCGTATCGATAAGCCAATGTACGACAGGTTTACTGTGATGCAGTCTTCCTACACCCACGTGATTTATCTCACTAGTGAATCTGTTCTGCATACCGCGTTAATGAAAGCTGCATTGCGGCCAGTGAAGCAGAAGGCAACGTCTGTGGAGAAGGAAAATGCCTAGAGCGTGTTCCACTTCGCTGCAAAAAAGTACCTGAAAGTTCAACCCGCTCTGAATATCTTCTGTCGAACAGCTGCTAATTCACAATCATTTTTCATGAATGTGGTGTCATGTTTGCGTCAATTTGCTATCCTCATTAATAGTTAAAAGATCAAGGGTTTTTGCTTTGAAGGGCATAGTTTCACTCCTACTTGTCATCGTTTTATTGGCGCTGGCATTTGCAATTGGTTCGCAAAACGAAGCAGTTATCACAGTTAATTATCTCATTGCACAAGCTGATATCCGGTTATCCACTCTGATTGCGATTGCCGTGAGCATTGGAATTATTGTCGGTTTACTCATCATGTTGGTGAGTTGGCTCGGTTTGCGTATGCAACTGCTTGCTGCTCGAAGTCGCATTAAAAAGCTCACGAAAGAATAATCTATGCTTGAATTGCTGTTTCTTTTACTACCAGTTGCTGCTGGTTACGGTTGGATTATGGGCAGAAACAGTGTTCGGCAAGCCCAGCGTAAACAATCGAGTATTTTATCCCGCCACTATTACAAAGGGCTTAACTTTTTGTTGTCGGATCAACCCGACAAAGCCGTTGATACCCTGATTAAAATGATCAACCTCAACAGCGATACCGTTGAAACTCACATTGCCATGGGAAATTTCTTCCGTCATCGAGGGGAAATTGACCGCGCTATAAAAGTGCACCAAAATCTGGTTTCACGAGAAGAGATCCAAGGTAGTCAGCAGGAAACGGCCCTTAAGGAACTTGGTCGTGACTACATGCAAGCGGGCTTTCTTGAACGAGCTGAAAACGCATACCTGCAATTGCTGAACAGTGACAAACATTACCTGGTTGCACAGCAACAGTTATTTAGTATCTATCAGACAACAAAAGAATGGAATCGGGCTATCGAACTGGCGGAACGCATGGTCGACTGTCATGGCGATTCGGATGACGTGAGCGAAAGACTTGCTCATTTTTATTGTGAGCAGGCTGAAATCGAAATTAATGCCGACAATAGCGGTGATGCCCTTATTCTTTTGCAAAAGGCGGTTAATGCTGATGAGCACGCGGTCAGACCATGGTTAATGTTAGGGCATATTGCCCTTAAACAGCAGCGTTTTGACGACGCGATTGGCTATTTTGTTCAGGTTGCAGAGCATGATTTAAATTGGTTTAGTGAGGCGGTACCAAGCTTGGAGAAGATAGCTGAGCAAACCGGTGACTGGACGCGATTTGAAGAGGCATTGTCGACCCATTGGCAAGATTGTGCTACTTCCTATCTCGCTATGGTAGATATTAAAATTGCTCAGGGCAAAACCCAGGAAGCGAGTGAATACCTGTTAGAACAAATTCGTAAACGCCCAACCATGAAGGGTTTTAAAACCCTAATGGGCTTGTATATCGATCAACTGGAAGACAAAGCATCGGCAGATAGCTTAAAAATGCTTAAAGCACTGGTGGAAGACCAAATTAAACAACGTCCAAAGTACCGTTGCGTAAGCTGTGGTTTCTCAGGCCGCAAACTTTATTGGTTGTGTCCGTCGTGTAAGAAGTGGAATGTGGTTAAACCTATTAAAGGTCTCGACGGAGAATAAATTTACATGCAAGACCCCAAAGTAATTGTCGCCCTTGATTACGCTAACGCAGAAAGCGCACTGGCGTTTGTTACAGATTTAGAGCCTTCGCTTTGCCGGCTTAAGGTTGGCAAGGAAATGTTTACCTTATTTGGGCCTGAGTTTGTTAAAAAATTAGTTAGCATGGGCTTTGATGTATTTCTGGATCTCAAATTTCACGATATCCCTAATACCGTGGCTAAAGCTTGTAAGGCGGCTGCCGAATTAGGCGTGTGGATGGTAAACGTCCATGCTTCCGGTGGTCTGGAAATGATGAAAGCAGCTAAAAAAGCCATTTCACAAAGTAGTAAGCCAGACACTAAGCTTATTGCTGTTACGGTACTCACCAGCATGGATCAGGCTCAGTTATCCGATGTTGTTCCTTCTGTAACACCTGCGCAGCAGGTCGAGAAGCTGGCAGCGCTAACCTATGCGGCAGGTTTGGATGGTGTGGTGTGTTCAGCGCAGGAAGCAGTGATGTTAAGAAAACACTACAACAGTGACTTCTTACTTGTGACACCTGGTATTAGACCAGAAGGAAGTGATAAGGGCGATCAAAAAAGAGTGATGACACCTGAGAGCGCCATCAGAGCAGGCGTAAGCTATTTAGTCATGGGAAGGCCTATAACGCAGGCGCAAGCCCCCGTAAAAGTACTTAAAGAAGTCAATGACTCACTAAACTAAAAAAGCCCCAGCAGGGGCTTTTTTAGTATACGTCCATATTTTTACTATCGCAGCGCTTCTTCAGCTGGGGTGTAGGTTAAACCGAGCTTTTCTCCAAGAGCATCCACTACTGCTTTATACGTCACTTTACCTTCGTGAACATTCAAACCATTCAACAGGTGCCTGTCTTCCAGCATGGCTCGCTTGGGGCCTTTATTGGCAAGGGCAAGGCCAAATGGTAACGTGGCATTGTTTAGAGCCATGGTAGATGTTCTGGCTACGCCACCTGGCATGTTAGCTACACAGTAATGTACAACGTCATCTACTACGTAAACCGGGTCTTGATGGGTTGTTGCTTTAGACGTTGCAAAACAGCCCCCCTGGTCAATAGCGACGTCGACGACTACAGATCCTGGCTTCATGGCTTTAATGTGGTCTTCATTGATAAGTTTTGGCGCTGCAGCACCTGGTATTAACACGGCTCCAACCACCAAATCGGCCTTCGAAGAGTAGTGCTCAATAGCGTCAACTGTTGAGTAAACCGTTTTAACCTGGCCATTGAAAATGTCGTCTAATTGACGTAAACGCGGCAAGGAACGGTCTAAAATAGTCACATCGGCACCGAGGCCCAATGCCATTTTGGCGGCATTAATACCGACTACACCACCACCGACAACAAGTACCTTACCGGGTGCAACACCGGGTACACCGCCTAACAGTGTGCCACTGCCCCCGTGGGCTTTCTCTAAGTAATGGGCTCCGGCCTGAACAGACATTCTACCCGCTACTTCACTCATTGGCGCCAATAATGGTAGGCCGCCGCGATCATCCGTAACTGTCTCATAAGCAATACAGGTTGCACCGGATTCTATCAGTAACTCAGTTTGAACTGGATCTGGAGCGAGGTGTAAATACGTGTACAGAGTTTGCCCTTTACGTAGCATCTTGCACTCATTTGGCTGAGGCTCTTTTACTTTTACGATCATTTCTGCTTCAGCAAAAACTTGTTGTGCCGTTTCAGCAATAGTTGCGCCAGCAGCTTCGTAAAGATCATCTGTGAACCCGATAGCGGCCCCAGCTTGAGTTTCTACTAATACATTGTGACCGTGCGTTACAAACTCTTTAACTGCAGCAGGGGTCAGGCCAACACGATATTCATGATTTTTTATTTCTTTAGGTACACCAACCAGCATTTATACTCTCGCTTTAGAAAGGGTTAACAATCGAACAGCAGTATACGTGATAAGAAAAAGGACTATTGACTGAAGATTTTAATTTGACAGTATAATATACTAATAAAATGTCATTTAGAAAAATTTACTATGCTGGTAAAAACGCCTAAACACCTCGATAGAATAGACAGAAACATTCTACACGCACTGCAATTAAATGGCAGAATTTCAAATGTTGAACTGGCGAAACAGGTTGGGCTCAGCGCCAGCCCTTGTCTCGAAAGAGTAAAGCGCTTAGAGGCTCAGGGATATATTCGGGGCTATCATGCAACGTTAGAACCGGAAAAGCTCGGTGCGGCGATGTTAGTGTTTGTTGAAATCACATTAACAAAAACTTCAGTGGATATTTTTGCAGAATTTTCTGCGGCAGTGCAGGAGCATGAAGATATACAGGAGTGCCACCTTGTATCCGGCGATTTTGATTTTTTATTAAAAGCGAGGGTGGCAGATATGTCGAGTTACCGAAAATTATTGGGTGATACACTTTTACGTCTTCCCGGCGTCAGTGAATCACGTACATATGTTGTGATGGAAGAGGTCAAGAGTACCACTGCTTTGAGAATCAATGTAAAGTAATACAGATGCTGGCATTGCAGTTTTACCATTTACTTTGTGGTAGTCTGTTTGACCGGTAATGCAATTGTGTAAATATGAACATTTTGCGACCAAGTAGTTGAGACATAATAATAATGTTTTTAATAAGTACGTTTGTTTTTTCCGTGTGTAAGAGATAACAGCACAGACAGACGACAGGTGATTTAGGGTTTATGGCGCGTTTAACTGGTGTACAGCGAATTCTTGAGGCATGCATGATCATTGCTTGTGTCTTCGCTTTTTTTATTCTTTTGGCTCTGGCTTCTTTCCATCCGGGAGATCCGGGTTGGAGTCAGGCAGGGTTACAACTTGATGTCCACAACTGGGTGGGTGCCACAGGTGCCTGGGTTGCGGATTTACTGCTATTCAGTTTTGGCTGGCTGGCGTATTTATTGCCTTTTTGTTTCGCCTTTCTCGGTTGGTTCTTATTCCAACACGTCAAAGACTTAGATGAATTTGACTATTTAACTATAGGCCTGCGTATCATAGGTGGGCTTCTGATTGCCCTTGGCGTCACCGGCATAGCCAGTATTAATTTTAACGATCTATTTAATTTTTCTGCTGGCGGTTTTGTTGGAGATGTTATTAGTTCTGCGCTCATTCCTTACTTCAACAAGGCCGGAACTATTTTGCTTTTGCTTTGTTTTTTCTGTACAGGATTTACACTGCTAACAGGTATCAGCTGGCTAGATATTGTTGATGCGCTAGGTAGTGCAACCATTTGGTTTGGTAAGAAAACGGTTAAATTACCGCAGCAACTCATTGGTATGGATATGCCGAGATTGGCCCTGACTTCTGCAAATGAACCAGCAGGGGAGGGGAAAGGCGCTTCGCTGGACGTCACTTCGTTACGAGCGGAGCCCCCAGCAGAGGACCCACAGAATACACCTCGTGACGTTGTACGAAACGAGCCGAGTTTTGGAATTCCAGAGGAAATATTTGCTGCTGAAGACGAGCCGCCATTTATTGTCGACGACCATAAAATCTCGGTTAATGATTCAGCAACGCCTTCACCAGAAGCATCCAAAGAGTCGGAGTCGCGTTTTTCTTTAGGTCAGATCAAAGAGAAATTTACAGCTAAAAAACAGGCTGAGGAACCTGTTTCTCCCAGCGCCAGCGATGACCAACTGATGGTTCAGACGCAAACTTCAGATGACAATGCTGCTGAAGGCCGACAACCCACGCCATCGAAAAAGAAAGACAAACCTACCACCCTCGCTGAAGCCATTGCGGCTAAAGAGGAAGAAAAGGCCGAGTTAGCTGCGTTAGGCCCTATGCCGTCTTTTGAACTACTGGAGCGGCCTGATCGCAAGGAAAACCCCATTACGCCAGAAGAAATGGAAATGGTTTCAAGGCTTGTAGAAGACAAACTTGCAGACTTTAACATTGAAGCAAATGTTGTCGGTGTATTTCCCGGGCCGGTGATTACCCGTTTTGAACTTGATCTCGCGCCGGGAGTGAAAGTGAGTAAAATCACCGGGCTGTCGAAAGATTTGGCCCGTGCCATGTCCGCTATTTCTGTACGAGTCGTTGAGGTTATTCCTGGAAAATCCGTAATTGGCCTAGAGTTACCCAATAAGAAGCGGGAAATGGTAAGGCTCAGTGAGGTCATTAGCTGTGAAGCCTTCCAGAGTAACAAGTCGCCTTTGACCATGGTACTTGGGGCTGATATCAGCGGTAAACCTGTTGTGGTTGATCTCGCTAAAATGCCCCACCTTTTGGTGGCCGGTACCACGGGGGCGGGTAAGTCGGTTGGTGTAAACGTGATGATTTTGAGTTTGCTTTACAAATCGACACCAGAAGACGTACGGATGATCATGATCGATCCGAAAATGCTCGAACTGTCAGTTTACGAAGGGATCCCTCATCTACTTGCTGAAGTCGTCACTGATATGAAAGAAGCTGCGAATGCTTTGCGTTGGTGCGTTGGAGAAATGGAGCGGCGATACAAACTCATGTCAGCACTAGGTGTAAGAAACCTCAAGGGTTACAATGCGAAAGTGATGCAAGCTATTGAGGATGGCGAGCCGATAAAAGACCCCCTGTGGCGAACTGAGGACAACATGGAACAGGAAGCCCCAGAACTTGGCAAGTTGCCTGCTATTGTCGTTGTGGTTGACGAATTTGCAGACATGATGATGATCGTGGGCAAGAAAGTTGAAGAACTCATTGCCCGTATTGCACAAAAGGCAAGGGCAGCGGGAATTCATTTGGTATTAGCGACCCAGCGACCATCCGTTGATGTTATCACCGGTCTGATCAAAGCTAATATTCCAACTCGGATAGCCTTTCAGGTGTCAAGTAAGATAGATTCCAGAACCATTTTAGATCAGCAGGGCGCAGAGGCCTTATTAGGAATGGGTGACATGTTGTATCTGCCGCCAGGAAGTCCAGTTCCCACCCGTGTCCACGGGGCCTTTGTTGATGACCACGAAGTTCATGCCGTCGTAAACGATTGGAAAAAGCGGGGTAAACCCGACTATATCGATGAAATTCTCAACGGTGAAACTTCCGCTGAAGTACTTTTACCAGGAGAACAAGCCGAGAATGCGGATGAAGAGTACGACGCATTCTTCGACGAGGCGGTGGCGTTTGTTACTGAAACCCGCCGTGCCAGTGTGTCTTCAGTGCAACGTAAATTTAGAATTGGTTACAATCGAGCGGCCAGACTGGTCGAACAAATGGAAGCAAACGGTGTCGTATCATCACCAGGTCACAATGGGAACAGAGAGGTTTTAGCACCTCCAGCCCCGAAGGAGTAGTAGATGAAACCGTGGTTTAAATTCGTGTGTTTTATGATATCAGGCTTAGTGATGTCTTTGTCTGTTAATGCTGATGAACAGCCAGAAGCACTGCTGAAACGTCATCTTAGCGAACTACACTATTTTAGTGCATCCTTTATGCAAGTTGTTCTTGATGAGAACAAAGACATCGTGCATGAAGCGCAAGGTAAGTTGTACCTAACGCGGCCAGATAAGCTGAGATGGGAAACCCAGTTTCCGGATGATAGCTTACTCATAGCCGATGGGGAGTCGGTGTGGAATATCGACCCATTTGTAGAGCAGGTTACTATCTTAGATCAAAAATCGGCGATAAAAGATAACCCTTTTATGTTGCTTATTTCCTCTGACGACAGTGTGTGGGAAAAGTTTATTGTTACTATTGACCCTCAACATCCAGCTCTTTTTACTGTGGAACCAAAAACGCCCGAAGGACAAATTCGTGCACTGACATTTTCTTTCACCGATAATGCTCTGCATCGCCTTAGCGTCAAAGACGCCCAAGGGCAGACCAGCGATTTGTCGTTTTCAGACATCAATTCTGAAACACCTCCTAAGGCAAGCCTTTTTCAACCGGATGTAAATGATAACTACATTGTTGATGACCAGCGATGAACGATCTGCTTCAGAATGATTTCGCACCCTTAGCGGCGAGAATGCGGCCTACGTCTATTGAAGAGTACGCTGGGCAACAGCATTTATTGGGTACCGGAAAGCCGTTGCGAAAAATGCTTGAAGCGGGTCAGTGCCATTCTATGGTGCTGTGGGGCCCGCCTGGAACAGGAAAAACCACGCTGGCAGAGATGATTGCTACGTATACGCAAGCTAAAGTTGTGCGTTTGTCTGCGGTAACTGCTGGCGTAAAAGACGTTCGAGCCGCTATGGAAAAGGCTGAGATCGACGCAAGACACGGTCAGAAAACCCTGTTGTTTGTTGATGAGGTTCACCGGTTTAACAAGAGCCAACAAGATGCTTTTTTGCCGTTTGTAGAGTCAGGTACGGTGACTTTTATTGGTGCAACCACAGAAAACCCTTCATTCGAACTTAACAACGCCTTACTGTCACGGGTTCGGGTTTATGTACTTAAAGCACTAGATGAGCCTGCATTAGCAGCTTTGATGACTCGTGCACTGCTTGATGACAAAAAGGGGCTGGGTCATAGAGGTCTTCACATAAACGAAGACGCTAAAGCAGCGCTCATCGGTTTAAGCGGGGGAGACGGAAGGCGATTACTGACTTATCTTGAGCTGGCTGGTGATTTTTGTGACGACGGCAATATCTCATTGCGGGATATTGAAGAAGCCGTGGGTGAAAAGGTGGCCGCCTATGACAAGCAAGGTGATGCCTTTTATGATTTAATATCGGCGTTTCACAAATCGGTGCGTGGTTCTGACCCTGACGCTGCTCTTTATTGGTATGCTCGAATCTTACAAGGTGGGGGAGACGCGCTCTACGTGGCCCGCAGACTTCTAGCTATCGCATCAGAAGATATTGGTAATGCAGATCCCAGGGCTATGCAGCTTTGTGTTAATGCCTGGGATTGTTATCACCGGGTAGGGCCTGCTGAAGGTGAGCGCGCTATCGCTCAAGCCGCAGTCTATTGCGCGCTGGCAGCGAAAAGCAATGCGGTATACATGGCTTTTTCAGACGCTAAGCGCGTGGTCACTGCATCTGTGGATTACCCAGTCCCAAATCATCTTCGCAATGCACCCACAGCACTGATGAAAGAGATGGGTTACGGAAAAGAATACCGCTACGCACATAACGAGCCAGGTGCTTTTGCCGCTGGCGAAAGCTATTTACCTCCGGAATTGGGTGGGGCAAGATTTTACCATCCCACCGACAGAGGTTTAGAAAAGCAACTGAAAGCAAAACGGGACTATCTCGACAGGTTGAACGAAAACAGTACAAACAAAAGGGATTAGCTATGCCAACGGGTATCGTCTTGTATTTTTATTTAGCCTTGGGTGGCGCGATGGGGGCTTGCTTACGTTATTTTGTTACGTCAAATATTGATTCCTGGTTTGGAAAAGCGCTGCCCTTTGGTACACTTACCGTCAATGTTGTAGGCTCTTTTTCCCTCGCGTTGCTTTATGGTTTGATTGAGCGACACGATTTAATGGAATCACCCTATCGTGCGTTAATAGGCGTAGGTTTACTGGGTGCCTTTACCACTTTTTCAACATTTTCAATTGAAACACTCACACTGCTGGAGAATGGCCTTATTGTGAAGGCTGTCGCCAATGTGTTACTCAATGTTTGCGCCTGCCTATTAGCGGGCTGGGCAGCCATTGTCTTGATGAAAGGATAAATAGAACGGTATGTTAGATCCAAAGTTACTTCGGTCAGACATAGAAAATACAGCCAGAAAACTGGCTGAACGCGGCTTTACACTGGACGTAGAAGCATTTAACGCTTTAGAAGAAAAGCGCAAGGTACTTCAAACTAAGACCCAGGATTTACAAAACGAGCGCAATGTTCGCAGTAAGGCTATCGGTAAAGCGAAAGCACAGGGGCAAGACATAGCACCCTTGTTAGCCGAAGTTGGGCAATTAGGCGACGACCTGGACGCGGCCAAGGCCGAGTTATCTGTGTTGCTGGAAGAAATCAACACTTTTACTCAGGGTATCCCAAACCTTCCCCATGGATCTGTTCCGGTAGGAGCAAATGAGGATGATAACGAAGAAATTAGTCGCTGGGGTACACCGCCTGCTTTTGACTTTGAAGTAAAAGATCATGTCGACCTTGCTGAAGGGCTTGATAAAGGCGCTGACTTTGAGCTGGCGTCTAAACTCACTGGTAGCCGTTTTGTGGTCATGAAAGGTCAAGTAGCCAAGCTGCACCGAGCCCTTGCTCAGTTTATGCTCGACGTGCATACCAATGAACATGATTACCAGGAAATGTATGTTCCATACCTGGTCAACCACGACAGTTTGTACGGTACCGGGCAGTTGCCAAAATTTGGTGAAGATTTATTTCATACTCAACCCGCTACTGAAGAAGGTCAGGGCCTTTCTCTTATTCCAACTGCGGAAGTACCGTTAACCAATATTGCCCGTGATGAAATTTTTGACGCCAAGCAATTGCCGATCAAAATGACTGCGCATACTCCTTGTTTTCGCAGTGAGGCTGGTTCTTATGGTCGTGATACCCGTGGACTTATCCGTCAGCATCAATTCGAAAAGGTAGAACTTGTTCAACTTGTTAGCCCCGAAGCCTCTTTTGATGCGCTGGAAGCGTTAACGAACCATGCTGAAAGTATCTTGCAGAAGTTAAATTTGCCGTATCGCAAAATGCTTCTTTGTACAGGCGATATGGGGTTTGGCGCATGTAAAACTTACGACCTCGAAGTGTGGTTGCCTGCTCAGAATACATACCGGGAAATTTCTTCATGTTCGAACATGCTGGATTTCCAGGCACGACGGATGCAAGCGCGTTATCGCAACCCAGAAACAAACAAACCGGAATTATTGCACACACTTAATGGCTCAGGTCTTGCTGTAGGCAGAACATTAGTTGCAGTACTGGAGAACTATCAGCAGGCTGATGGCAGCATTATTGTACCAGAGGCCCTTGTAAGCTATATGGGTGGTGTTGCCCAAATAAAAGCAGGCTAATTATTTGGAGGGGAGATGTTCTCTCCCTTAGATCTTTACAAACACTTAGCAGGCTTTGGTAAGCCTGCTAGCTTAGTGGCTTGTTTGGCTGGCCCTTTTTTGAACAACCGTTGTAAATAGCGGCTATTCCCTTTCTCAGGGCCGTATTTCATTGCCATTGCTTTAACTAAGGCCCGAATTGCCGGGCTGGTTTCATATTCTTCATAGAAGTTTCTAACGAAGCGGACTACTTCCCAGTGCGCCTCTGTGAGTTCGATGCCTTCACTTTCGGCAAGCATGGGTACCATGTCTTCACTCCACTGAGTGTAGTCAATTAAATAGCCATTTTTATCCACAGAAACAGTTTGGCCGTTCCAGGTTATTGTATGTAGTTCAGTCATAAAATAAGCCAATGTTGATGTTCATTGTGAAGCGCTACCCATTGGGACATCGATAAACGATGCTTCTCGTCAACCGCAACCCCTCGCGCTTTGGCATCTTCATCTAATACTTTAACTGCCAGGTGTTGCAGTTGTGTATACTGATAGACGCCTCCCTCTTTAAGCAGTAGCACGTCATCATTAGTCAATCTTTCAACATAGCGCTGTTGAATAGTGTTATTACTGGCATTGGTAACTATGATTAGCATTAAAAGGTCACCACGTGTTCACACTGAACCAGTAACGTTTTGAGGGTTTCGTGATTACATGGTTGTGCAACATCGTTAAGCTGTTGTTCTGTTACGCCATATGGCGACAGGTCCTCTTCCACATAATAACAAGTCTCTACATCGAAAAGCGGTAGTGCGTTAATTCGTTTACTGTGATTTCGCGTACCCTTTGTAACAGGCATTTGTTGCTTAACTAATTGCAAGATCCCTTCACCTTCGAAAACCATGATGACTTCATGACCGTAATTAGTCGCACTTAGGGCGAAGTCCAGTCCGTCAGATGCCGAGCTGGTTGAGTAGGGAGGGCTTGTCATCCGTATGAGAAGTGTGGACATCAAAACTGCACCAGTTTGTCGCTGTCGTGAAGCGAGGTAAAAAACTCTGCTAATCCGGTTTGATCAAATGGTGCTGAGCATACCTGGGATGTTACACCTCTTTTTTCTCCGGCTGTAACACACACTCGCAGTGCCGCACCGCTTTCACAGTGGATTGCCTTCCACGCTTCAAACAAATTAATTTCACCATTTGTTGGCACCATCGTAGACATGGCGTTATAGACACCGGCCTGGTAGAAAAAAATTTGATCTATTTTCCGTTCTTGTTTGATTAACTGCTGGCAAAAACGAACGGCATCAAGACTTCTGCAGCTGTCGTAAGGGGAAGATGTTACAAGAATAGAATATGATGACATAAAAACAAAAACACCCCGTTAACGGGGTGTTTTCTCCACGCTCGGTTAAACGTTAGTCGTCGCCGCCAAATGCGCCTAACAGGTGCAAAATGGAAGTGAACAGATTGTATATATTCAAATACAATGACACAGTTGCACGTATATAGTTAGTTTCGCCACCGTTTACAATTCTGCTCGTATCAAACAAGATAAAGCCTGACATGATGAATACGATAGCAGCATTAATTGCCAGTGAAACCGCCGGGACCATAAAGAAAATGTTTGCGATGCCCGCTACAATAGCAACGAGTAAACCAACAATTAAAAAGCCCCCCAAGAAAGAGAAATCTTTCTTCGTAGTCAACGCATAGCCTGATAGTGCAAAAAACACCAAAGCTGTTGCACCCAGCGCTTGCATAATTAAGCCTGGCCCAGCGACACCGAGATAAAAATTGAGCGTATAACCCAAGGATGCGCCCATCAACCCGGTAAACAGAAATACCCAGTAAATACCTGAAGCTGACTCTGCTTTGCGCTGAACAACAAAAAGAGTAATTAACGCGCCGATGGTCATACCCAGAGACATCATTGGTGAGATGCCTACGGCCATAGCAACTCCGGCACAAACCGCACTGAAAGCCAGTGTCATTGCTAACAACATATAAGTATTACGCAACACCTTGTTAGTTTGTAATACCGATTGTTGAGATGCACCTGCATACATCGAACGTTGATCCATTGTTTCCTCCAGAAGGATAATTAAAAACCAAATAGGTTGGTTGCCTCTATCTTAGGTCATTTGTATGGGTTTTGGTTCACTTTTTCAAGTTATTTAACAAGGATTAATAGGCAAAGAGTGTAAGTGATTAAAAAGACAACCCTGGGAGAACGAAAAATAGCCGCTTTGTTTAAAAGCTGTGCGGTTAGACATTTTTTTAAAATTAAGGCTTTACAGCCTCAAAAATATCATTAAGATACGCATCACTTCTCGGAGAGATGGCAGAGTCCGGCTGAATGCACCTGACTTGAAATCAGGCGAAGGGTCAAACCTTCCGGGGGTTCGAATCCCTCTCTCTCCGCCACATTCAAAAAAAACCGCCTCACGGCGGTTTTTTTATTTCTTTCAAAAGCTTATCTCAAGAAATCGTTTTTATTAAATTGCTGTAATTTGATCTTCGCTTTTCCGGTCACGTAGTTAAATAACATAATTACAACCCTTGCATTAGCGTGAAAAGTTCGCGCCTGATGTGCACATCACTATTGTTTTTTGTGCTAACGTTAAAACTAGCATGCAGCATAATTGTTACGGTGCAACGGTAGCATTATTCAGAGGAAGCAAATGACCGTTTTACACACCCCTTCTTTACAGAATGGTGATTCAGACGCAGTTCGAAAAAGTTTACTTGCGTATTTTCATCATTCGTTCGACACCTATGAAAGCTTATTTTCAAACCTAGCCAGCGATGATGCGTTTTATCAGCGTCCGGAAAAGCTCAGGCATCCGCTTATTTTTTATTTTGGGCATACAGCGACGTTTTACATCAATAAGCTCGTTCTGGCCAAGCAAATCAACGACAGAATAAACCCGCATTTTGAATCGCTATTCGCCATTGGCGTTGATGAAATGAGCTGGGATGACCTTAACGAAGAGAATTACAACTGGCCGACCGTCGATGACGTCAGGGCATACAGACAACAGGTAAGAAGGTTGGTGTCTGATTTGATTTCCACCGTAGACATAGCGCTGCCTATAAACTGGGAAAGTCCTGTCTGGCCAATTGTTATGGGTATGGAACACGAAAGAATTCACCTGGAAACCTCTTCGGTACTCATTCGTCAACTGCCGTTAAATTACGTGTCTCCCCAGTCAGATTGGCCACCTCACCGAGAAGCAGGGCCTGCACCAGTTAATGAGCTTGTTGCTATTGCAGCAGGTGATATTTGCGTAGGTAAATCCCATGACGACGATTTTTACGGGTGGGATAATGAATACGGTGTTCATCACGCTAGCGTGAAAGCCTTCAAAGCATCTAAATATGTGGTCAGCAATGGTGAATATCTGCGCTTTGTAGAAGCTGGAGGCTACCAGATGAAGTCACTGTGGGAAGAAGAAGGCAGGCAATGGCTTGAATATACCCAAACAACTCACCCGGTATTCTGGCGATTAGAGGAAGGGAAATACCTTTATCGAACCTTAACGGAGGAAATGCCACTCCCCATGGACTGGCCTGTTGACGTTAATTACCACGAAGCCAAAGCTTTTTGTAACTGGTTAACAGAAACATCTGGTCGCCTCATTAGACTGCCAAGTGAAGACGAATGGTTCAGGCTACGGGATCAGGCTGGTGTTACCGAAGAGCGTTACGCAGATGATTGGCAAATTGCTCTTTCTGGTCCGGCGTCTGCTGTGCCGGTGACATTGCATGAGCGCAACGGCATTTTCGATGTTGTGGGCAATGTCTGGCAGTGGACAGAAACGCCTATTTATCCTTTTGAAGGCTTTAAAGTACACCCCTTGTACGATGATTTCACCACGCCAACATTTGATAATAAACATAATTTGATTAAAGGTGGATCCTGGATTTCCACTGGCAACGAAGCTGCGCGAGCGAGTCGCTACGCTTTTCGCCGACACTTTTTTCAACATGCCGGGTTTCGCTATGTTGAATCTGAGGCCGCTATCAAAGTGAATGATTTTGATTACGAAAGTGATACTCAAGTATCTCAATACAGTGAATTTCATTATGGTAATACATATTTTAATGTGCCAAATTTTGCTGCCGCAGCAGTGGCTTATGCAATGCAGTTCGCAAAAGACACCACTAAACATAAAGCGCTGGACTTAGGGTGTGCAGTTGGTCGGGCTTCGTTTGAATTAGCCCGGTATTTTGAGCATGTTGATGGTATAGACTTTTCTGCTCGTTTCATTAAAACCGCCTGTGCAATGCAGAGTGCTGGTGAAATTCGTTATGATCTAATTGACGAAGGGGAGCTTACCAGTTTCCATGTACGCAGATTGTCTGATGTTGATCTCGATTCTGTTAAAGATCGGGTTCATTTTGCTCAGGGTGACGCTGCCAATCTCAAACCCCAGTATACCGGTTACGACCTGATCTTCATGAGCAATCTCCTCGACCGTGTACCGGAGCCAGAAAAGATGCTTCATAGTGTCGCTGAGAGGCTTAAACCGGGCGGTTTGTTAGTTGTTGGCTCGCCGTTTACCTGGCTTGAAGAATACACAAAAAGAGATAAATGGTTGGGTGGCTACAAAGAAACTACCGGGGAAACCTTGTCGTCAACGGACGCACTGGAGAGGGTACTCCAGGACAGTTTCGAACGGGTAGCGTTACCTCATGATATTCCCTTTGTCATAAGAGAGACTAAACGTAAGCACCAACATTCTCTATCTGAGTTTAGTGTGTTCAAACGAGTTAAATAATGTTATTGCCAAATAGGAAAGGCACTGGTTCACTTAAATATGACGGTGTCGCTGAACGGTTTGGCGATTCAGATAAAACCGTGTTACCCATGTGGCTGGCGGATATGGATTTCCCGCCTCCAGACTCGGTGGCGTCCCATCTTAACGCTTACCTACAACAGCGCTTTGGTTATCAGCAAGGTACTATAAATGAGTCAGTTTCAAACTGGTATGCACGAAGGGGAATTATAGTCAGGGAAAGTTCGATAATCAGTTGTGCTTCAATTTTAGCGGGTATAGCGAATAGTATTCAAACGCTATCGTCACCTGGTGACAGGATTGCCGTATTTAGCCCCAGCTACGGCCCACTTTTTTCCCTGGTTACTGACAACGATAGAACACTTGTGACTGTATCTATGGATGGAAACCCCTCGATAGAAAATGTAGTCGACTCCGGTGAACTTCCTTCAGATATTAACATGGTGATCCTGTGCAACCCGAATAATCCTACCGGTCACGTAATGAGCGCTAAAGATTTGTCAGACCTCGCGCAGTTTTGTACAGACAGACGCGTCCCGCTACTTGTTGACGAGGTACACAGCGAATTTATTCACACAGGTTCCAGGTTTGTTTCAGCGTTGTCATTACCTGCACCTCTGAGAGAATGTGTGGTGGTAGCGCAGTCACCCAACAAAGCTTATAACCTTGCACATCTACCTGCTGCTTCCTATTTGGTAATAAATAATCTCCAATGGGCTAAATGGGTTGACGATCGTCTACTCGGTCAACATTTATATGCCGGCGACCTGGCGTGCGCGGCATTAGCAGCTGCCTATCACGAAGATAATGACCCTTGGCTAAGTAAAGTAATATCCACAGTGAATAAAAACAGGCTACTGTTTTTTGATGCTTTGAAAAAAACTCCTCTCGTTAGCGAGTGTCCCAGGAGCACCTGTTTTTTCTGGTTGGATCTCAGCTCTATTTTTCCCAAAGAATGTAACGTTGCCGATGCTCTGTATCGAGCCACGGGGTTGGCAACTAATGAAGGAAGCACCTTCGGACAACCCGGGTTTGTGAGGTTAAATCTGGCAACCAGTCAAGAAGTAATTGAAGAAGCGCTGGCTCGTATTGAAACACTCATTCATTCTGCAAAATAGAACGATAGTCTCGTATTTTTGCCATTTTAAAAACAATTAGCAGGATTATCATGGGGCACTTAATCATTAGGAGTGACCCATGAGATATATACGACGCGCTTCAGAGCGAGGTACGGCCGACTTTGGTTGGCTTCAGTCTTTCCATACGTTTTCATTTGGTCGATATTACGACCCCAATCACATGGGTATGTCTGTGTTACGGGTTTTAAATGATGACTCTGTAGCACCAGGGCGTGGCTTTGATACGCACGGTCATCGGGATATGGAAATTATATCTTATGTCACTGAAGGGGCGCTTGAGCACAAAGACAGCACTGGCAACGTTCATACAATTCCTGCTGGCGATGTTCAGCGAATGAGTGCTGGTAGGGGTATTATGCACTCTGAATATAACGCTTCTGCCACTGAAGCCGTCAAATTTTTGCAAATATGGATCATTCCCAACCAAGCTGGTATTCAACCCGAATACGAGCAAAGAACGATAAAGCAAATAGGCGTTATGACGCCCCTTGTAACGCCAACGGGTACTCAGGGAAGTGTACGAATAAATCAGGATGCAAGTATCTACCGGGTTTTACCTGAAGACGGCAAGCCGCTTTCCCTTTCAACGAGGCAACGAATGGGTTATCTCCACCTAATTCGAGGCACGTTGCAAAACGAGTTCGTTGAACTTAACGCAGGTGATGGCTTGGGGCTATATCAACAGGATGCGATTACACTTGATGCACAGGGGAGTGTGGAAGCGCTTTGGTTCGATTTACCCGTTATCTAGATTTTCTCAAATAAACTGGAAATCTAGATGATTACTCCAGAATAAATATTCACGATTGCCACATTTCACAGCAGCGGTGAAAATGGTATTATAAATTGTGCCCCATAGGCGACATTCATTATAATAACGACGATTTAGTGAGCGCAAACGTGATAAAAATTATCCTGGCAGACGACCATGAATTGGTCAGAACAGGGATCAGGCGTATCTTGGACGATGAAAAAGAATTTTCGGTTGTGGCCGAAGCGAAAAACGGTGAAGATGCGGTAAAGCTGTGCCGTCACAATGCGCCTGACATTGTGTTGATGGACGTAAACATGCCTGGCATGGGCGGCCTTGAAGCGACTAAAAAAATAGTTCGTATGTCTGAGAACACTCGTGTTATCTGTTTATCTATGCATAAAGAGCATCCAATTCCTTCGCAGGTTATGCAAATCGGTGCTTTCGGCTTTCTTACAAAAGATGCAGAACCGGAAGAAATGATTCGAGCGATTTACAAAGTACACGCAGGGCAAAAATATTTACCTCAGGATATCGCTCAAATGATTGCGATAAAAAGGGTTGTTCCAGAATCGGATAATCCTTTTGATACGCTTTCTACCCGTGAGTTGAATATTGCAATGCGGCTTACCAAAGGACAAAAAGTACCTGAAATTGCCAGCGAGCTTAATATAAGTGCAAAAACCGTAAATACGTATCGGTACAGAATGTTTGAGAAGCTCGATGTAGAAACTGATGTAGAACTCACCCATTTGGCGTTGAGACACAAGCTTATCGAACCAAATATGTTGTAAGGTTTGAATGACTCAATTTGATCACACCGCGTTTCTGCGTACCCTCACCAGTCAGCCTGGCGTTTACCGTATGTACAATGACCAGGGTGACGTTATCTATGTGGGCAAGGCGAAAAACCTGAAAAAGCGGGTTAGCAGTTATTTCAGAAAACAACTAGACAACGCCAAGACCCGTTCCCTTGTTGCCAGTATTGCCAACATGGATATCACAGTTGTTAACAGTGAGACAGAAGCCTTCCTCCTCGAAAATAACTTCATAAAGAAGTATAAGCCCAGATACAACGTGGTTATGCGGGATGACAAGTCTTACCCGTTTATCTTCTTATCGTCTCATACACATCCCCGGCTTTCATTCCATCGCGGGCCGCAAAAGAAGAAAGGTGAGTACTTCGGGCCGTATCCCAGCGCATGGGCAGTGAGAGAAAGTTTGCGGACCATGCAGAAGATTTTTCCCGTTCGACAGTGTGAAGACAGTTACTACAGAGCAAGGAGTCGCCCTTGTTTGCAATATCAAATGAAGCGTTGTAGCGCGCCCTGTGTAGAAGGTTACGTTTCAGATGACGAGTATAAAGAACAGGTTGACTTAGCACGCTTATTTCTTAACGGTAAAAACCAGCAGGTCATTGGGACACTGGTTGAAAAAATGGAAGACGCCAGCGAGCGTCTCAATTTTGAAGCTGCAGCACGGTATCGCGATCAAATTAATGTTTTGAGGAAAGTGCAGGAACGCCAATGGGTCGCCGGAACCCAGGATGAAATGGATATTTTCGGCTTCGCGGTAAGAGGGAATATGGCGTGTATCCAGGTTATGTTTATTCGGGACAGTCAACTCCTTGGCAGTAAATCTTATTTCCCCAAGGTTCCCGCTGCATCCAGTGAAGATGAGATTTTTGAGTCTTTTTTCCTGCAGTTTTACTTGTCTGGAAATAAAATTATTCCCAAGCAAATTGTTATTCCAAGGCCTCTAAGCGAAGAAGATAGTATCGTTGAGGTGCTAAGTGAAGAAGCAAAACGGAAAGTTAAAATCTTTAAAGGTGCCCGCGAGGAAAAGCGCCGCTATTTAAAACTAGCGCAAAGTAACGCGGAAAATGCGTTGGATGCGCAATACAGTCAACAAAAGTCAGTACACGCCCGGTATATGGATCTTGAAGATATTCTCGATCTTGATCAACCTGTAGCCCGTATGGAGTGTTTTGATATCAGTCATACATCTGGCCAGCAAACAGTAGCATCCTGTGTTGTATTTAACCGGGAAGGGCCCCTGAAGAGCGATTACCGGCGTTACAATATTGAAGGGATAACCCCAGGTGATGATTATGCGGCTATGGCACAAGCATTAAAACGCAGGTATAAAAGTGTACAGGAAGCGAGTAAAATTCCCGACATACTGTTTATCGATGGTGGTAAAGGGCAACTTGCTCAGGCGGAAGCTTTTTTTGCAGATTGGCCTGACGACACGAAACCTTTACTAATAGGTGTTGCAAAAGGGACGACCAGGAAACCTGGTTTGGAAACGTTAATATTAGCTGATTCCCACGAGACTATCCCTATGCCGGGGCATGCGCCGGCATTACATTTAATTCAACACATTAGAGATGAATCACACCGGTTTGCGATTACTGGCCACCGGGCTCGTCGACAGAAAGCCAAAACGTCGTCAACCCTTGAAGATATCCCGGGTATTGGTGCTAAGAGAAGGCAAAGCCTGCTTAAATTTCTCGGTGGATTGCAAGGTGTGAAAAAGGCGAGCAAAGACGATATAGCTAATGTTCCGGGAATTAGTCCTGAGTTAGCAGACATTATTTATGACCATCTGCATCTGTAACCATGTTGAACAGGCAGGGACGTTTTTATTTTTAACAGCATGAAAGACTTCAAAAGGTAGTAAAAAAAGCGTTATGTGGACGGTACCCAATTTAATTACATTGTTTCGGGTTATCCTTATTCCCGTATTTGTCGGGGTTT
The DNA here is from genome assembly GCF_056158205.1 of Alteromonas sp. AWQ4_252. Classification (NCBI taxonomy): domain Bacteria; kingdom Pseudomonadati; phylum Pseudomonadota; class Gammaproteobacteria; order Alteromonadales; family Alteromonadaceae; genus Alteromonas; species Alteromonas sp. AWQ4_252. The sequence continues at coordinate 2,965,166 of NZ_JBSWSV010000001.1, forward strand.
ATTTTCTTGATTGGCGTTGGGCTAAAGAAGTTGGCGCCTTTATTTTTTGGCTGGCAGCTATCACGGATTGGTTCGATGGCTATTTGGCCAGAAAACTAAAACAAAGCACACCATTTGGTGCATTCCTAGACCCAGTGGCAGATAAGCTCATTGTTGCCACGGCTCTGATAATGATCACCCACACATACGGCAGTCTTTGGATCACTTTGCCAGCTATTATACTAATGGTACGGGAAATCTATATTTCAGCGCTGCGGGAATGGATGGCACAACGGGGTTATAGTGACTCAGTGAAAGTGAGCTTTATTGGCAAAGCAAAAACCATGGTTCAGATGCTAGCGCTAATTGGGTTACTAAGTGGACTTGAAAGCTTCATGGGTATTCCGATTTATTGGGTAACATTGGGTCATGTGCTGTTATATATTGCAGCAGTGCTTTCTATTTGGTCTATGCTGGTTTATACCGGTGCTGCCTGGAAGCATCTGGCGGGGCGTTCAAAACAACAAAACTGATTGACATTCGATCAATGTGAATAAAAATGCTGCAAACAATCACAAAAAGAGTAATTTAGGGGGAAATTACTGCTTTTTGCAGTTGACAGTTTTATCGGTAAAGGTAGAATGCACCCCACGTTTTACGGAGCACCGAAAAACGTTTAGTTAGCGGGAATAGCTCAGTTGGTAGAGCATGTACCTCGTCACGAAGTGATTGCCAATCTTGGCAAGGTGACGAAGAAATATGTTTACCTTCTCTATATCTGCAAACAAAGCGGGAATAGCTCAGTTGGTAGAGCACGACCTTGCCAAGGTCGGGGTCGCGAGTTCGAATCTCGTTTCCCGCTCCAAATTGGCGGAATGGCAGAATGGCTATGCAGCGGATTGCAAATCCGTGGATCTCGGTTCGACTCCGGGTTCCGCCTCCATTACACTGTTAAACGCAGTAACAGGCTCCAACCTGTACCAGTCGAAAGACAACCCAGCCCGGGTGGTGAAATTGGTAGACACAAGGGATTTAAAATCCCTCGCTGGTAACAGCGTGCCGGTTCAAGTCCGGCCCCGGGCACCATTTTTCTCCCACTTACACAAAATTGTAATTCAACTGTATTTTGTTTCAGAACACTCGTATGATAGTGATTCTATAGACTATTCGTATAGGGGGACATCCTGATTTATGAGCCATTTCCTGATCTCAGCAGAGCAGTTACATGAGAAGCTATTAAATCAGCGAGTAGTACTACTTCGTGCTCTTATGGCAGACCCCGTCAATGGCACTGCAGACAACACAACTACCGGCGTCATTGCCAATGCTGTTGACTTTGATATTGACGGCGAAGGCAGTGATCATAAAAGCGCTGTTCCACATACCATGTTGTCTCCATCCGATCTTGCAGTCATTCTGGGAAATAAAGGGATAACGGCAAATACAGAAGTTGTTGTTTACGATAACAGAGGGCAATTTTCCGCATCAAGACTATGGTGGATGCTCAAGTCAGTTGGTCATCGTCATGCGCTTATTCTTGACGGTGGTTGGCCGGAGTGGAACCGACTCTTTCCAAATTCACCTCAGTCGCAACCTAATAGCCCCAATAACACCTTATACCAGTCGTCTGATACATCGGGTGAATGGTTTGTGGATGCAAATTACGTGGTTGATACGCTTGGCACTGATGTACAGATTGTAGATGTAAGAAGTGCAGATCGATTCTATGGAAGAGTCGATGAACCCAGAGTTGGTTTGCGGCGGGGTCATATCCCAGGGGCGTTTAATTTGCCTTTCGCACAAGTATTAGAAAATGGTCGTTTTAAATCCGTTAAATCCCTGCGTACACTTTTTGCGTCAATTGGCGTTTCGCTGGACAAACCGTTAGTTTTCTCCTGTGGTTCAGGTGTTACGGCATGTGTAGTCGGTGTCGCTGCCCGTCTATGTGGTGCTGAAGATGTCAAAGTTTATGATGGCGCCTGGTCTGAATGGGGCGCATCAACAACTCTTCCTATTGAGGTTTAATATGGATAATTTTCCCAAGGTTGTCATACTCACAGGGGCTGGAATATCCGCTGAGTCCGGATTAAAGACCTTTCGAGATAGCAATGGCTTGTGGGAAAATCACAAAGTGGAAGACGTGGCTACACCAGAAGCCTTTGCGGCAAATCCTGAGTTAGTCTACCGGTTTTATAATGACCGTCGGGCACAATTACAACTTCCCGACGTAACCCCAAATCGCGCTCACGAGGCTTTAGCGTCGCTGGAAAGCGCATTCGGCAACAATGTACTTCTCGTCACACAGAATGTGGATAATCTTCACGAGCGGGCAGGGTCTCGAAATATTATTCACATGCATGGTGAATTGTTGTCATCACGATGTACAAAAAGTGCTATTAGCCACACTTGGCACAAATCGTTTGATGCATCTACTCCTTGTCCTTGTTGTAAGCCCTCTGCCGCTATGCGCCCTGATATTGTCTGGTTCGGTGAAATGCCACTACAGATGGAAGAAATCATCCTTGCGTTAACCAAAGCGGATATTTTCATTTCCATCGGTACATCTGGTCAGGTGTATCCTGCTGCTGGTTTTGTTCAGGTAGCCAAAGACAGTGGTGCACGCACGGTGGAACTCAATTTACAACCCAGCGATAGATACGCGTTGTTTGATGAATCCTACCATGGCAGAGCCTCTGAAATTGTGCCTCAATTCGTGCATAGTCTGATTGACGAATATGCGTTAACCACCCAATAATAGTTTCTTTCACTCATGTATTTACAAGAATTTCTGACTATTGCAATAGTCCACCTTGTTGCGGTGGTAAGTCCGGGCCCTGATTTCGCAGTAGTTGTCAGACACAGCGTGAGGTATGGGCGTACAATCGCAATTATCACCAGTCTTGGGATTGGAGCGGCGATCCTGTTACACGTGACTTATTCTTTGGTAGGGTTAAGCGTTTTGATAAAAACCACACCCTGGTTGTACACTGCGTTTAGTTATGCCGCTGCAGCATATTTGTTGTACCTGGCTTATGGCGCGCTAAGAAGTGGTCCACAAAAAGACAGTAACAAAGAAGGAACAGGCGATAACGGTCAATACACTATTTCATTTTCTAAAGCATTTGGTATTGGGTTTCTGACTAACGGCCTTAATCCAAAAGCAACCTTATTCTTCCTTTCTCTATTTACCGCCATTATCAGTGCTGACACACCCTTTACTATCAAACTGGGATACGGTGTTTATCTTGCTGTTGCTACAGCGGTATGGTTTTGTTTTCTTTCCTATTTACTCAGTACAAGTAAAGTTGCCAAACTTATTGGGGAAAAGGGCTATTGGCTAGATAGGACAATGGGCGTGTTGTTGGTTGGTTTGGCAATAAAGCTTGTACTGATGTGAATACGCTTTATTACAAAGCATTTCGTGGGGTTGTTGATGTTAATCAGTTATAATGAAGGTCTGTGAACAAACGTAATTAATACTGTGTCAGATCTAAACAAAATCCCTTTGAGCAAATCTGCGCTTATCAAGACAAATGGTCAATTTCATTTCAGTTGGCTGGCCAAAACATCGGTGGAAATTCTCAAAAAGCAGTTTAGTGCCATGTTACAGGGGTGCCTTGTGCTGTTAGTTTCTGTCATTGCCAGTGGTGTGCTCCTCTCTTACTTTTTTTCAATAGAGGAGATGAGCCAGCTTTCGCCATCTCAGCAGGGTATTATAGATATTGCTTTAATTTTAGTCGTCGCGCCACTGACGGCCGGCATTGCTGTGATGGGTGTAACTGCAGCTCGATTTCAGCAGGTCAGAGCCCTGGATATTTTCAATTACATACCGTTAGTCATTGTGCTTGCATTGGCACAACTTCTGATTTCTATTCTCGTTCAGATTGGCCTCATTCTACTTCTGGTTCCTGGCATTTACCTGTTACTGGCTACAACGTTTGTATTACCGTTAATTGCCGATAAGAAGCTGGGGATTTTCGATGCTATTTTACAATCCTGTAAAATGGTGAATAAATTTATACTATCGTTCATTGTTCTTTTCTCTGTATTTTTCGTATTGTTCTTGTTGAGCCTTTTGACTTTTGGGTTCGCCTTGTTGTTTGTTATGCCTTTGTACTTTGTAACCTTAGGTGTAATTTACGTAGTGCTTTTTGACGAAGAAAATCCGTCTGATATGTCTTTAGACAAACAGGAGTTAACGTTCGATGCATAAACGGGAGACCATGAAAATTGTTTTGATTACGGTAGCCATTTTGCTGGTTATTGTTATTAATGCATGGATTATGTCGTCTGATGAGCCGGATATACTGGACGTGCCCATGACCGAACAAGCCAGAAAGCCGGTACCTGATTTTAAGAGCATAGAGAATATTCAGGAGAAAAAAGAAGCTTTCTTTAGTTACCTCAAGCCGGAAGTGGAAAAGCAAAACGAATATTTGTTGTCGTTGCGCCATTATATACAAACGCTACAACGAAAGTTGTCTACGGGGGAAACCCTCTCTGATGAAGACAATGAACGAATTAGTTGGTTAGTGAATGAATATCAGGTAGACAAAAACGCAGACATCGAAAAACAAATGGCAACACTGTTAAGGCGGATAGATATTTTGCCTGTTTCTCTGGTGCTGGCGCAAGCTGCCAACGAATCTGCGTGGGGTACCAGTCGTTTTGCCAGAGAAGGCTACAATTTTTTTGGGTTATGGTGTTTTAGAAAAGGGTGTGGATTTGTCCCGTCACGACGATCACCTGGCTTGGAGCACGAAGTGGCACGTTTTCCTAATTTGTCAAAAGCTACATACACCTACATGAGAAATATTAATCGTCATAATGCGTACAAAGAATTGCGCAATATTCGCAGTACGCTAAGGGCCAATCAACTTCCCGTCAACGGTGTGGCTTTAGCGGAAGGCCTGATGAATTATTCTGAACGGGGTATCGCTTATGTTGAAGAGCTTCAGGCAATGATTCGATATAACAGGGAGTATATGTAACCGTGGTAAAATTAGGTGTCTTACTGATAGCACTCATGTGCACGACGTCTTATGCTGAAACTATCCAGGTAGAATACAGCCGGTTTTATAGCCACATTAAAAAGCTAGAGCATGAAGATACGCAAGCGCTGCAATTTGCATTTGGCTTTTTGCGCGTCGGGGAAGGGCGCCTCTGTGGCATTACGTCGGCGAATATTGTCACAGATAAACAAGTGATCCCTGTTGTGGTGTCACCAGAAAACCGTTTTACCCTGCCATCTGAAAAAGCCCTCAAATTAGCTGATGCTAAGGTTGAAGTGGCTTTTGAAGAACGTGCAAACGTGTGTGACATGTCTGTTCAGCTAGAAACTAAACCCACATTTTTGAAAACCCAATATTCACAAAAAGAACTGCAGTTTTTGCTAGAGCAATACCGGTCATTTTTCAATGCCATGGGCAGTTTTTTGTCGTTTATGATGCCGACGGTGGAAGGCTTGGTTGTGCAGTTTGAAGACGAAGACATTAGTATGCCCGCAGACAGAAACCGGCCCGCTATCACCATGGGAATGCTGGTTTTAACCCAATCCTATATCGATGAGCATGATTCCCTTACGTTACCAGAAGCGCCTTTACGGATCACGGCAAAAGCGATTAAGTAACAGCCGGCCCTCAACTTTCAAAATTAGTCTGTACTATCTATAACAAGTTGATAGCGAATTTCTTCAGCAAGACGATTAACGGTTTTTTCCCCCACTTCACAGAGTTCTGCTGCGCGGTGAAATTCCATTAATCCAACATCAGACAAATGGGGTTCAATTAACACGTCGGGTGGATCGCCAGCCAGCCTGGAGCGGGTGACTCGGGCTTGTAAGATCTCCAGCGAGCTACTCATTACACTTAAGATCCCCGGAGGATTCAGTTTTTCACTTTTGTCTTCTGGAGAAAACCACTGTCTGACAAGGTTTGAACTTTTAGAAAAGAAGTCATCGGTTTTGCGTTGGATTTTTTCATGTTCAACGGTGGGTTTTTCCAGTCGTTGAGGTTTAAAGTCTGCGTTAAGATTTACCGCGATAACAAAATCTGCGCCAAGCTGCCGGCATAAGTTTACCGGGACAGGGTTTACCACAGCTCCATCGACCAGCCAGCGGCCTTCATGGGCAACCGGGCTGAATAATGCCGGTATGGCGCAAGAGGCCTGGATACAACTACCTACTGGCCCATTGTTAAACATAACTTCACGACCAGAATACAAATCAGTGGCGACAACTGCGAAGGGCTTCTCCATCTCTTCAAAGGTCTCAGCGCAAAATTCCTCTGCCAACTTGGTAAAGACTTTTTGCCCACTAGCAATACCGCCTTTACGTAAGCCTACACCCATAAGTGACAATATTTGCCACTCGGTAAGGGAAGACGCCCAAGTTTTTAAAGGCTCGAGTTTACCGCTTGAATAAGCAGCACCTACATAAGCACCAATGGAACAGCCCGCCACAATGTCAATGTGCACGCCCAATTTTTCAAGTGCCTGAATAATGCCAATGTGAGTCCAGCCGCGAGCTGCACCAGCGCCTAAAGCTAATCCTATTTTCATTATTATTCCGTTAAGTTAACTATATTTACCGAAGCAGCTGTTGATGACTCTTGATCATCATCAGGAAAAGCGGGAGCATCGAATGCCGTGTCACCGTCTGCAACTGGCGAGCCTGTTGTAGTGATGTCGGCAAAATTGTAGAGATTTTTGTCTGCCAAGTGCGAAGGCGCGACGTTTTGAATAGCACGAAACATGGATTCTATTCGACCTGGAAACCGTTTATTCCAATCCTGAAGCATCATCTTAATATTCTGTCGTTGAAGATTTTCCTGAGAGCCGCATAAATTGCAAGGTATGATCGGAAACGAAGCAGCATCAGAGTACTTTTGAATGTCTTTTTCACTGCAGTATGCCAATGGGCGTATGACGATATGTTCACCGTTGTCGCTCACCAGTTTTGGTGGCATAGACTTCAATTTTCCACCGTGGAACATATTTAGAAAAAGGGTCTCGAGCATATCATCACGATGATGGCCTAATGCAATTTTTGTTGCGCCGATTTCCTTGGCTGTGCGGTAGAGGATCCCGCGCCGAAGCCGCGAGCACAGTGAGCAAGTTGTTTTACCTTCAGGAATTTTATCCTTAACAATAGAGTAGGTGTCTTCCTGGACTATCTTGTACTCTACGTCAATACTGGCCAGATATTCAGGTAAAATGTGCTCTGGAAACCCGGGCTGCTTTTGGTCGAGATTAACCGCCACGATATCAAAATGTATAGGCGCTATGTTGCGCAGGAAAAGCAGTATATCCAACATGGTATAGCTGTCTTTACCACCAGATAAACACACCATGACTTTGTCGCCATCTGTGATCATCTTGTAGTCGTCAATTGCTTTACCCACGTGTCTTCTCAGACGCTTCTGAAGTTTGTTAAAGTTATATTTTTGCTTACTTTGTGCGCTGTGGCTCGGTTCAGTAAGTGGAGAAGAGGCAGTGTGATTCATGGCAATTCAAAACAGTTGGTCAAAACAAAAGGTGCATTATACGCCGAGTAAACCGATGCCGCCAATTAGAATAACGCAGAAAGGCACAGGCGAAAAAACGTGGTTGCAAAAGTGATAGGCCTCCTGTGTCTTTTGATGGCCTGAATTTTATTCGATACAGTTGGTGGGAATGTCCATTGAATGGAGCTTTTTATCCATGGCGTCAAAATCGAGAATAGTAATTAGCTTCCCGTCAACTTTGAGGATAGCTTCCTTTTGAAAGCGGGTGAGTAAACGACTGATAGTTTCTACCGTAAGCCCCAAATAGTTGCCGATATCATTGCGGGTCATACTCAAATTAAACTGGCGATGAGAAAAGCCACGCTCTTCAAAGCGACCGGATAGATGGGCGATAAAATAAATGAGTCGTTCTTCAGCAGTGCGTTTGTTTAACAGCATCATCATTTCGTGATCCTGTTTTATTTCTGCACTCATAAAGCGCATGATCTGGTGGCGTAATTTGGGGAATTGTTCAGCTATTTTATCCAGTGTCGCATACGGTAGCTCGCAGACCATAGCGGTTTCGAGGGCTTGTGTATAGCTCTGATAAGTTTCATCCCGAAGACCGTCGAAGCCAATAATATCACCGGGAAAATGAAAGCTTATAATTTGTTCTTCACCTTCTTTATCAGTTACAAAACTCTTAAACGAGCCTGCTCTCACAGCGTAAAGAGAGGTGAACTTATCACCCGCTTCTACGAGAATATCTTGCTTGTGCAGAGGCTTTTTTCTTTCGATGATGTCGTCGAGTGACTCAACCTCTGTCTTGTTTAACGCAACAGGCAGACATAGATGACTAAAGCTACAATTTTGACAATGAATAGAAAAATCTGTTCGGCGTTGCATAAACTCACCATAAATGCGAAAAATCTAATGTATAGTATCGAATACTCGTACAATCAACAAGAGCGCGTAACACAATAAACTACAAGCGATAACTTGACGGACCCAAAATTGTTTTAGCTGCCTCGAAAGCCATTGTGCCCCAAGCGCAGTTGCAATTAAAGTAGGCAGTGTACCTAAACCAAACCCAGCCATTATCAGGCCACCGTCCAGAGCACTTCCCGATGCTAAAGCCCAGGTAAGCGTTGAGTAGACCAGGCCGCATGGTAGCCAGCCCCAAATCATTCCATAGGGAACAGCATGAAACGGCGTTTTGAACGGAATAAAGCGTTTTGATAGTGGTTGTAAGTAGCGCCAGATGATTGAACCTGCTTGCTCAATATAGGTTAGCCCTCGCCACCAATTTCCCAGGTAAGCCGCCATAGCGATTAACATAATACAGCTTATAACGAGTAAAATTGGGCCTGATAAAGGCACGTAGTGTGTAGCGATTTGGCCAAATGCGCCAGTTAATATTCCGGCAATAACGTAACTGAATATTCGGCCGGCGTTATACGCGAGTGTATATAATAATTTGTTACGCCTTGCATGTATTGCTGCATTCATTGCCAAACTGACACCACCGCACATGCCGATACAATGAATACCTCCGGCCAGACCGATTAGAAGAGAGGAAAGAAAACCCAGTTCATTCATTCAGCTTTTTACGCTCTTCGGCCAGTTTTTTTTCTTCTGGAGGCAGGTCGTCGTCAAACAAAATACTATATCCTTGTCGATCTAAATCCTCAAACTGATTAGATTTAACTGCCCAAAAGAAAATTGCAATGGCCAATGCAACTAAAATTATCGCTAAAGGAATGAGGACATAGATAATGCTCATAATGATTACTTCAATAAGCGCGTTGAATTTGTAACGACAATGATACTACTTAAACTCATGCCAATCACTGCCATCCACGGGGTTAATACACCAGACATCGCAAAAGGCAGCACAATCATGTTGTAGCCTAGTGCCCATGCCATATTTTGTTTTATTGTCCGGGTAACCCGCCGCGCCATTTCAAACAACTTAGGCAGGCTATTCAGTTTGTCGTTTATTAGCAGAATATCTGCTGCGTTTTTAGCAACATCACTGGCATTACCCACTGCAACTGATACATCGGCTGCTGCAAGAACAGGCGAATCATTGATGCCATCTCCCAGCATCATGACCCCCTTGCCACTTTGCTGCATTGACAATACTGTATCGTATTTAGCTTGGGGCGTCTTCTCACCCATAGCGTTAGGAATAGCCATAGCACTGGCTACTCTGTCTACATTTTCCTGTATATCACCACTTAATAATATGAGTTCCTTCTCACGAAGGTGGGAAAGGGCGTTGAAAGCGTCGGGTTTAATGCTGTCTGTAACATCAAACGCAGCGAGGCATTGTGTGCCTGAGACCAGAAATACGTTTGCGGTGATAGGAACCGATTGTGGGCTAATACCAGTAAAGGCAGCAGACCCCATTTTGTAGTGCTTAGCGCCAATAACGCCAGAAATACCATGGCCAGGGACGACTTCAAACTGTGTTACCGGCAGCACGTTTTCACAGGTGAATGCTCGTGCAAGAGGATGCTCGGATAGGGCTTCCAGCGATGCAGCGATAAGCCATACGTCCAGACTACCTTCTTGGTACCATCGTGTAGCAACGCTAAATTTTCCTTCGGTAAGCGTACCTGTTTTGTCCATTACCAGGGTATCAATTTTGTTTACCTGCTCCAGTGCATCGGCACGCTTTACTAGTATTCCTTGTTTATTTAGCGCCGCCATAGCGCAGGTTAGGGCTGATGGTGTAGCAAGGCCGAGAGCACAAGGGCAGGTTGCTACCAGCACTGAAATTGTTATCCAGAACCCATCATCGCTGCCCTTTAGCCACCAGAATATGTAAGTGGCGCACGCTATCACGAGCACAGCAAAAACAAAGTAGCTAGAAAACGTATCGGCCATCTGTGCAATGCGGGGTTTACTGGCAAATGCCTGACTTTGCAGTCTAATGATTTGATTAACCAGAGCGTGCTTTAATGTTTGCGTTACCTTAACTTTTAACACACCCACCTGATTTATCGTGCCACCGTAGACAGTGTCGCTCACATTTTTACGTACCGGCTCAAATTCACCGGTAAGCATTGATTCATCTACAGATGATTCACCTTCAACTATGATCCCGTCAATGGGAATGGTTTCGCCTGCTTTTACAACTACCGTTTCTCCCACAGTCAGGGTTTTAGCTAAAACCTCTCTGATCCCACCATCAGAGGAAAGAGTTGAAGCCGTAATTGGAATGTACTGCATGAGGTTGGCTGATAGTTGAGCGGCTTTGTGTCGACTTCGATGTTCAAGAAAACGGCTAAGTGAAAGCAGAAAAATGAACATACAGATGGACTCAAAATAGACATCGCCCTGTTGTAAAAAGGTGGCTTTGATACCCGCTAAATAGGTCGCAAAAATAGCGATGGTAACAGGCACATCCATATTTACCGTTCTTGCCGACAAAGCTTTGAGCGCTCCGATGTAAAACGTACTCCCGGAATACACCACTACCGGTGTTGTGAGCACCAGCGCTATCCAATGGAAATATTCTTTTGTTGTCGAATCCATACTGTCTAGCAAGTCGAAGTAAAGCGCTGCAGCCAGCATCATTACTTGCATAGTCATTAGCCCGGCGAGTCCCAGCTTCTTTAGGAACTGTTTGTCTTCTTTTTTATAACTTTCTTCGTGTTGGTCGGCGTGAAACGGTAATGCCGGATAGCCAATTTTCTGTAGAACAGCCATGATTTTACTAAGGGGTATTTGTAGTGGATCCCAACTGACAATGGCCCGTCGTTGCGCCACATTAACGGCAATTTGTTTCACGCCCGCTACTTTCGACAGTTGCTTCTCTATGAGCCACGCACATGCAGCACAGGTTATCCCTTCCAGTGTTAACTCGATTTGTTTGTGTTTGCCTTCATCAAAAACAAACTCTTCCTGTAACGCTGGTTCGTCAAATACATTGAGCTTTGCAAAAGCGTCTTCAGGCGGATTCTCGCCTTTCACAGCGGGCTCAGTTCGAAACTGATAATAATCTTCAAGCCCATTCTCGACGATTGTTTCAGCTACCGCTTTACACCCAGGACAACACATTGGCCTGGTTTCATTGAGTACGACAGCCGTGAGTGGTTGTGCGGGGTTCGTGGGTTCACCGCAATGGTAACAACTCTCTGGTTCAGTCACAGAATCGTTCACGGATTAAAAACAATGGGATCTGATTGTGGAAGTAAAACAGTGTTTTGAATTTTCCACTGCTCATCAAGTGGCGATAAGCTCACTCGCCATTTACCGTTAAGTGGCTGTGATGTTAAACCGCGATAAATACCGCCCGCATCACGGGTTAGCAATACCTCAGTGTCTCTCTCACTTAACGTTACGTGAAAGAAACGCAGTTTGAGGGCCGTGCCATCTTCCGGACTACCCGAATGGAAGGTAAGTGCAATCCGATCACCTGTTACTAAAAGCGTAGTAGATATATTTTGATCACGAGCTCGGGCCTCTTTATTTAAAGCGGCATTAATGGCTTTACCTTCCTTGTAGTAGTCATCAATAACAAGACTGTCTTGTGTTGAAGAGGCGAGATATACCAAAAAAACACTCATGAACACTGTAACTATGGGCACAGTTATTAAAAACCAGGGCCAGAACTGCTTGTACCAGGGACTATGTTTCATTTGTGCTTTCTCATTTACGGTTGGTAAATAACATCAGAAGTTAAATTTAATGAACCTTAATAAAACCAACATGATTTCAATCAATTGGAGTCTTCATTAGGTTATTTTCCCATAAAAAAGCCCCGTAAACACGGGGCTTTTGACGGTTTAACTAGGTTTAATTCGACAAACTATAAACATAAGCGGCAACGACGTGTATTTTGTCATCGCCCAGTGTTTTCTTAAACGATGGCATTACGCCATTTCTGCCGTAGTACAAAGATTCCGTCACAGATTCTTCGGTTGAGCCGTAAAGCCAGATATTGTCAGTGAGATTAGGCGCACCCAACATTTGGTTTCCTTTACCATCAACGCCATGACAAGCCACACAGACGGTAGCAAATCGTGCTTTACCTTCATCGATGAGAGCAGTCATTTCCTCTGGTTGTTCCCGGCCACTGAGGCTTAATACGTAGGCAACGGTTTCCTTAATACCTTGTTCACCCAATGCACCGAGCCAGGCTGGCATGGCACCCTGGCGACCAAGCGTGAGGGTTTCGACAATTTTTGCACCACTACCACCGTATAACCAGTCATCGTCAGTTAGGTTAGGGAAGCCAACATTTGCACCGCGGGCATCAGAGCCATGACACTGCGAGCAGTTTTGCATAAACAAACGTTGACCAACTTTTAACGCTTCCGGATCTTTTGCTAAGTCCTCAACAGGAACTTCTGCGTATGCTTTAAAAATCGGGTCGTAGGTTTCATCCGCATTATCCAGTTCCCGATCATACGCAACTAACATTCCGGCTTCTTTTGCAGCTATGCGAGCCTGGGCAGATTCTTCCAGAGATTGCACGTTCTGGTTAGAGCTCTTCCAGCCCCATAGCCCCTGAAATGACCCTAAGCCAGGATATAGCGCAAGATATAAAAAGCTCCAAACGATACAAACGTAAAAAAGAATCGTCCACCAGCGGGGCAATTGATTGTTGATTTCTTCAATGCCATCGAAAACATGCCCCATGCCTTCGCCTTCTTCCACTCCGGTCTTGTTGGCCAGTGCCCAGCGCAACAATACGAAGCAGCCTATAATGGTTCCCAGTGTGATCACTGAAATCCAGATTGTCCAAAACGTGCTCATCAGTTTAAGACTCCTGCTTATCTTTTATATTTTTTTCTTCTGCTTCATCGGCAAAAGGAAGGTTAGCGGCTTCGTCGAATCTTTGTTTATTCCGACTGCTAAACGCCCACCATACAATGCCAACAAAGCTTATAAACACAACAACAGTAAAAATGCTGCCTACCAGGCCTTGATCCATATTCATTTTAAATACGTCCCAAGGGACTGCAGATAAGCAATCAGCGCTTCCATTTCTGTTTTGCCTTCTACTGCCGCTTTAGCACCAGCAATGTCTTCATCAGTGTAAGGAACGCCAAACCCGCGGAAGACTTCCATCTTCTTAGCAGTGTATTCGCCGGTAAGCGTATTTTCTGCTAACCACGGGAAGCCAGGCATATTAGATTCAGGCACTACATTGCGCGGATTAATAAGGTGCACTCGGTGCCATTCATCACTGTATCTGCCACCTACACGGGCAAGGTCAGGACCGGTTCTTTTAGAACCCCAGAGGAAGGGATGTTCCCATACTGATTCGCCGGCAACAGAATAGTGACCATAACGTTCGGTTTCAGCGCGGAAAGGGCGAATCATCTGGCTGTGACAGCCAACGCAGCCTTCACGCATATATATGTCACGCCCTTCAAGCTGAAGAGCGGTATAGGGTTCTAAACCTTCCACCGGCTCCATGACTTGCTGCTGAAACATAAGTGGTAAAATTTGAACCAGTGCTCCAAGGCTGATGGCGATCAAGATAAGGACAGTTAACAGTCCGACATTTTTCTCAATTATTTCATGTGGATTTTTCATATTCTGTGCTCCTTATGCTGCCTGAGCCGCTGGCTCAGCTGCGATACTGCCTTTAGGGGCACGGACGGTTTTCCATGTGTTGTATGCCATCACCAGCATGCCAACAACCACGAACACACCGCCGATAAAGCGTACGACATAAAATGGTTTGGACGCTTCCAATGACTCAACAAAGCTATAGGTTAAGGTACCGTCAGCATTAACCGCACGCCACATCAAACCTTGCAGAACACCTGATATCCACATGGCGACAATATAAAGTACAACACCGATAGTCGCTAACCAGAAATGAACATTTACTAAGGTTGTGGAGTACATGGCCCGTTGTCCGAACAACACAGGGATAAGGTGGTAAACAGAACCGATGGAAACCATGGCAACCCATCCTAAAGCTCCTGAGTGAACGTGACCGATTGTCCAGTCTGTGTAGTGGGACAGGGCGTTAACGGTTTTAATTGCCATCATGGGACCTTCGAAGGTAGACATACCGTAAAATGACAAGGATACAATTAAGAAACGCAAAACAGGGTCAGTTCTCAATTTATGCCAGGCACCTGATAAGGTCATGATACCGTTAATCATACCTCCCCAGGATGGTACAAAGAGAATGACCGACATGACCATACCCAAGGATTGGGTCCAGTCAGGCAATGCTGTGTAGTGTAGGTGGTGAGGGCCTGCCCATATATAAAGCGAGATCAGAGCCCAGAAGTGAATGATTGATAAGCGATAGGAATACACAGGTCGTCCTGCTTGCTTAGGAACAAAGTAGTACATCATTCCCAGGAAGCCCGCAGTAAGGAAAAAGCCAACTGCGTTGTGCCCGTACCACCACTGCATCATTGCATCTACTGCACCAGCGTACAGCGAATAAGATTTAGTGAAAGAAACGGGAATAGCCATGCTGTTACCAATGTGCAGCACTGCAACGGTAAGCATAAATGCACCTAAAAACCAATTCGCGACATAAATGTGTGATACCTTTCGAATCACTAAGGTGCCGAAAAAGTTAATGATGTAGGCTATCCATACTAAGGCGATAAGAATATCAATGGGCCATTCTAATTCGGCGTATTCCTTCGTGCTGGTTAAACCAAACGGTAAGGTGACCACAGCGAGTACAATAACTGCTTGCCACCCCCAAAAAGTGAAAGCGGCGAGCTTATCACTGAAGAGACGGACCTGGCAGGTACGTTGTACGATATAATATGAGGTAGCAAACAACGCGCATCCACCGAATGCAAATATTACCGCATTGGTATGCAATGGTCGCAGCCTTGAAAAGGTGAGCCATGGAGTATCGAAATTGAGAGCGGGAGCAAATAATTGCGCAGCAATAAATACCCCCAACCCCATTCCAATAATACCCCAGACAATAGTCATGATGGTAAATTGCCTGACTACTTTGTAATTGTAGTCAGGTTGTGCTTGGCTTATTTCACTCATTTGATAGTTATTCCACTTCTAAGATAAATGGGCTTTCAATTTGCGACACTATTGATGTTTGCTAGCAATTGCGCTAAACACATTCAGCGGTGATATAGTTATGTTGTACCAGCAAATTGATTAACGGATAATAAGTTCTTTACTACAAAAAAGATATCGTAAACTAGTTGCATTTGATCTCCATCAAACTTCGCAAAAATTTTTTTAAGTTACAACTGTTTATTAACAAATATGATACCAATAAAAAATCAGGGTTACATTGCTTTTGCGCTGTTTCTCTTCGTTTTAATTGTTTTTTTCGCGCTGCGTGGCGGCGTGACAGATAACCCTCCCTCCATGGGTTTAGATAACCATTGTGAGTTTGTCAATTCCCATTGTCGCATAAACCACAATAATAACGTTGTTTTATCAACATTTTCTAGTATACCTGAACCAGAAATGTCTATTACAGTTAACTTTTCTTTACCCGATTACCTTGAAATAGACAGTGTCTGGATTGAAGGTGTGAATATGTACATGGGAAAAGTGCCTGTTTTGGTTGAGGAAACAGAGCCTGGGAATTGGTCAGGCTGGTTTATGTTAGGGGCTTGCAGTGAACCTGTGATGCGCTGGAAAATGATAATGTATCTGAAGAACAGTAACGAACCACTATTATTCTATTTTGATACAAAAATGCCCTGACAAGCAGGGCATTAATTTTATAGTTGGCTGTTCATATAAAGAGGCAGGCCTAACCGCTTGATGAGACCAAGTTGCTGCTCTAACCAGTGGGCATGGTCCATTTCAGTGTCGTCGAGTAATTCCACCAGCATATCTCTGGTCACGTAATCTTTTTCCGATTCACATAACGCAATGACTTCTTTGAGTTTTGCATCAACTTCATACTCTACCCGTAAGTCACTTTCGAGCATTGCTGGTACGTCGTCTCCCTTTTGGTAGCCCGTCCTGGTAACCATGTCAGGTTCGCCTTCAAGAAATAGTATTCGCTCAATTAACTTGGTGGCATGGCCTCGCTCATCATCAAATTCGTGATTGATACGTTCGTATAATTTGTTAAGACCCCAATCGAGATACATTTGAGAATGAATGAAATACTGATCCATGGCAGCGAGCTCATAAGACAGTAACGTATTAAGCGCATTGATGACAGATTGATTACCCTTCATCTTAGTCTTCTCCTTCTATCTGCTTTAACAGGTAGTTTTGCATGCCCATGGTGTCAATTTGATATTCTTGAGTTTCAAGCCAGTCAAGATGCTCTTCTTCGTATTCCAGAATGGATTCAAGCATATCCCGGCTAACATAATCCTGTTTCTCTTCACAAAGTTTTATACCTTCGCGAAGTACAGGCAACTGTTCTGTTTGAAAACGCTTATCGCACTGCAACATTTCAGCGGTATCTTCGCCAATATAGAGTTTTCCCAGTGCTTGTAGATTAGGAAGCCCTTCTAAAAACAGAATGCGCTCAATGAGTTCGTCCGCCTGTTTCATGTCCTTGATGGATTTTTTGTAATTCTTCTCATTAAGTTCACCAAACCCCCAATTCTTAAACATGCGAGCATGCAAAAAATACTGATTTATGGAAGTGAGCTCAACGGTCAGAATCTCGTTCAGCTTTACAATGACTTGCTTGTCGCCCTTCATAGCCGGCACCCTTATTAAATTTCAGCAGAGTATAGTCGCTTACTGATGAGTTGTCAAAAAAGTTCTTATAAAACAACTGGATAGTAATGATAACAATTCCCAGTCCCACCTCTTTTATTATTCAGCGACTCGTTGAGTTTCTTCGTTGACATAAGACAGTGATTCTTCTGCGAAACCTAACCCAGCTTCTGTAAAGAAGTTAAATACTTTGTCTACTCCACGTTCAAGCAAGCGTTCAACTTCATCTTCATATCTGGCAATAGCTGCAATTTTTCCCTGATAACCAGAAAATTTAAGCTGGCGGGTAATATTCACGGCATCATCTATGGAAGGTAAGGCTAGCAGTACAAGCTTTACCTGTGACACGTCCAGATTTTCCCACAAATCAACGTCTTCACCGTCACCGCAAATTACTTTAAGTCCTTCCTTTTGCAGATTCTTAACTTTCACTCTGTCAGCATCCATACCCCACACAGCGTTGTCAGCCAATTTGTGTAGCGAGTGGAATGCGCCGGTACCAACCCGTCCCATGCCTATCACTAAAAATTCAGCTTGCTTTATTACCGGGTAAACATCTTCCTTTAAGCGCTCAGATTTTTCGAATTTTTGTAAATCTTGTTTAATCTTCAAATAGTGGTTGTGGCTATGGCGATATAGCAAGCTGGTGATAACGAACGACAAAGAAACAGCCAAAGCCAGTACGACTAACCAGTTTTGTTCAAGCATTCCTAAACTCACAGCAAGCGCACCAACAATTAAGCCAAACTCACTGTAGTTACTCAATACCAGGGAGGTGAGATAGCTAGTGCGGGCTCGAAGTTTAAGCCTTGTAAATAACGTGAAAAACAGCGCAAATTTAATAAAGAGAAAACCGCACAATACGATGGCAGTGACAATCATCGTAAAATCTGGCAAAGCGGTGAGGCCGATGGAGAGAAAGAAGCCAATTAAAAATAAATCTTTAAAAGACAGCAATGATTTAGATAGTTCGGTTGCTTTGGGGTGCTTGGCGAGTAATACGCCAATGAGCAGCGCCCCCAGATCGCCTTTAATGTTGACTAAGTCAAATGCCTGATAGCCCCCGAGGGCAAGCACAAAACCGGTGAGCGGAAGCAATTCTCCGTGCCCGGATTGGTCTATCATACGGTTTAGCAGAGGTAACAGGGGAAATGCAGCCAATAAGCATAAAGCCCATACAGATGGTAGTTTACCGGTTGCAACAACCAAAAACAGCACTGCGAAGATGTCTTGCATCACCAGAATACCGATAGCAAGTTTGCCGTGACGGGTTTTACTTTCCCCGCTTTCTTCTAAAACTTTAAT
This sequence comes from Alteromonas sp. AWQ4_252, assembly GCF_056158205.1. Lineage (NCBI taxonomy): Bacteria > Pseudomonadati > Pseudomonadota > Gammaproteobacteria > Alteromonadales > Alteromonadaceae > Alteromonas > Alteromonas sp. AWQ4_252. The sequence continues at coordinate 2,983,594 of NZ_JBSWSV010000001.1, forward strand.
AACACATACCGTGCTACTAAAACTAAGAGCAAAGGCAATGAGCAATGCACTTTCTATAGAAAGTTGTCCGAAAAATGTAGAGAAGAGAAACGCTAACCCATACAAAAGGCCAGCGATAACGCCAACCCATATCAGCGTATGACTTACACTCCCAAACCAAATTTCAGGTTTGCTTAAGTCTTTAATGTTTAATTTAAGCCCAATAGTGAAGAGCATAATTGTTATGCCGAGATCCGCGATAGATTGTAACTGATCCGTCATGCTATATCCCATGGCGTTTAGTACAAAACCCGCAATCAAGTAGCCGACCAGAGGCGGTACCCTCGCCATTTTTACAGACAGACCACAGACAAAGGCAAAAAGAAGAAAAAGATATTCCATGTACAACGAGCTCAAATTTTTAATCAGAAACAACAATGCATTTAGGATGCGTTAGATTTATTCGTTTGTAAATTGAAGCTTGGCAGGTAATGATGCAATAAAATGCCATCAGAGTGATTGGTTCGTGGGATACAAGACTGATCCTAATGTATGCCAAAGTCATAGCACTCTTTATCGTTTATCGGGGGCCTGCCTGGAATGCACAAATCTATTTTAACTGTTCTTTTTCTATTATTTACGTTGAATGTTGTCATCGCTTTATTCTGGCAAGGTTTAATATGGTTGTTAGTTATTACCGGAACCATGTTTTTTATCGCACTGTATGACGTGTTCCAAAGCCGTCATGCAATTTTAAAAAATTACCCACTTATTGGTCGCGCTCGATGGGCAATTGAAGCACTTCGGCCATTTATACAACAGTACGTTCTCGAGTCAGACACAGATGGAAAGCCCATTAGCCGTATGCATAGAAGTATAGTCTATCAGCGTGCAAAAGATGCGCTGGATTCGTCGCCATATGGCACTCAACTCGATACCTACCAGCCCGGTTATGAATGGATAGGCCATTCGCTTTCTGCCATGGACATGGATGAAATGGGAGAACACCCTAAAGTGAAAATTGGCGGGCCGGCTTGTTTAAAGCCATACCATGCCAGCATTTTGAATATTTCAGCGATGAGTTTCGGTGCGCTGAGTAGTAATGCAGTTGAGGCATTAAACAAAGGCGCTGCAAAAGGTGATTTTTACCACAACACCGGGGAAGGAGGCTTGACCCCTTACCACCTGAAACACGGGGGCGATATTGTCTGGCAAATAGGAACGGGGTATTTCGGGTGCAGGGACAAGGGTGGCAACTTTGATGCTAATGCGTTTAGTGAAAAAGCCCGTCACGAGAACGTCAAGATGATAGAAATCAAGTTGAGCCAAGGGGCTAAACCCGGTCACGGTGGGATCTTACCTGCCCATAAAAACACCCCCGAAATTGCCCGGGTGAGAGGCGTTGAACCACACACTCAGGTAGATTCTCCGCCCAGGCATACCGCCTTTTCCACACCACTGGAAATGATGGATTACATTGCAAAACTGAGGGAGCTATGTGGTGGCAAACCAGTAGGTTTTAAGTTATCACTTGGCAGAAAGAGTGAATTTATTGCTATATGCAAAGCAATGGTTGAAACCGGCATCATGCCCGACTTCATTACTGTTGATGGTGGGGAAGGGGGTACAGGTGCAGCACCGTTAGAATATACAAATTCCATTGGTTTTCCTCTCCGTGAAGCCCTTGCTTTTGTTGATGACTGTTTAACCGGGTACGATTTGCGTAAACACATTAAGATTATTGCGTCCGGAAAAATTATAACGGCGTTTGATGTGGTCAAGAATATAAGTCTGGGGGCTGATTTATGTAATAGTGCAAGGGGCATGATGCTCGCCCTTGGCTGTGTACAGAGTTTATCCTGTAATACAAATGCGTGTCCTACCGGTGTGGCAACACAAAACCCGGAACTTGCCCGGGGCCTTGTGGTTGAAGACAAGTTTGAACGGGTTTTCCGCTTCCATAAAAAAACCATTCACGCATTTCTTGATATTTTATCTTCTACAGGCCACGGCGACCACGCAGCCCTCAATAGGACACATATATTCCGTAGGGTTAACGAACAGGATGTGCTCAGATACGACGAGATATTCCCGCATGTTAAGCGAGGGGCTTTTTTATCTGATGATATTCCCCAGCGCTTTGCTTTACACATCGAAGAGGCTTGCATTGGTAGCTTTATTCCTAAAAGTCTGCTATCGACAATCGAGGAAGAAACAAAAGCAGTGTAAACTTGATGTTAATCAATACTGTGATGATCTGTTTACTCTATCATTTTTATTGTGCAGTAATGAGTCGTCGATTTTAGTTGATTAGAGCGGTAGCCTTTGTTGCAAAAAGAAACGCATAAGGTGAACTGGCCCTTTTAATCATTAAGGAGAAAGAATAATGCAAACTTACAATGCAATTCTGGTAGCCATCGATATATATTCTGATTACGAGCAGGTCATTCAACGGGCAGTGCAAGTAGCGGGCAGTACAGTAAAAATCAATTTACTTTATGTTGTATATCCGCAAACCAGTATTGAACCCTATGGGTTATTCTTAGAGACGGATTATTCTGATGAAATTTGCCAACAGGCAAAGAGAAAACTGACGTCCATAGCAGATCATCACAATATCCCCCATACGCACACCCATGTAGTTGTTGGCGCAGCAGCAGAGGAAATCCACGAAGCTGCCGAGCGATTAAATGCTGATCTTATTGTTATAGGTACGCATGGAAGAAGCGGTATGCGGTTATTGTTGGGGTCCACAGCAAATGCGGTTTTACACGGTGTAAAAACCGATGTGCTTGCCGTAAAGGTGTAACATTCCCACGTTAAGGTAACCTTTTTGCACTTTACGTATGGTCTGTGCCTGGGTGAATAGAGCGGTATGATAAAAAAGCAAAAGGGATTTAAACGAATATACCACGCTACTTTGTATTCAATGAGTGGGTTAAAAGCGTCGTGGTGCAGTGAAGCTGCAGTTCGCCAGGAGCTTACGGCTATGCTTTTTCTCATACCCGCTGCTTTTTTTGTAACGCCAGTCACAGCTGAACGGTTGATATTGATAAGCAGCGTGGTACTGATCCTTATAACTGAACTACTTAATAGTGCTATAGAAGCGCTGGCAGACAAAGTAAGTCTTGAATTTCACGAACTTATTCGAAAAACCAAAGATATTGCATCATCTGCCGTATTTGTTGCCATTCTTCTGGCAATTGTATCCTGGGTTATGGTGTTGATAGACTGAAAAGCCAAAGCGACGCCTTAACCCAGAAAATAAACTTTTCCGGGTTAAAAAGAAGCTGCTTTGCTTCCCTCTGGTAGCTGTTCGTTTACCAGTTCTGTTACCGTGCTTTCTATAAGCTTTAAATGTGAATGATGAACTTTAGCCTGTTTGGCATTTTCGAAACTGATTGTTTCAAAGCATACATCATCACCTTCACTGCAAACTCTCACCAATACATCGTCATTATTGTCAGTAACAGGAACACGAATATAGAGAGGCTCATTGTGAGAGTCAAAATACTCGAATGCATCGTCCAGTGATTTGAACGGTGATTTTTTTTCTGGTTGCAAAGACCAGTGGGATGATTGAGTTACGATTTGCGCTAGCAACTTTGCGTGTTGTGTTTTCATTTCACAAGGCATAGTACATTCCTCCGTTGTTGCGGTTCTTACGGAAGAAACATGAAAATAGTTTATGGCTGGCAGTTATGTTTAATTCAATTTGATATCAGATTGTTGAATAAAAAATCTAAACTTTGTGCCTTAGATATTCAATCATTCCTTTCATTCCAAACTCTATAACTCCCGGCTATAGATAAAATAAGCAGTCGCTCTATTTTTGCCCATATTTATTCCCGTAAATAAACGTTACAAACACTACTGCGTCAATGATTCAGCTTGTCTTCACTGCTGCGTTCATCACAATTTAAAATAACAAATACATCACCCGGTAAATATAAAATATTACAAATAAAGAATTCCTGAAGAACAAACTATTCTTGACGAAGGCCGCTACTGGCGGTTAAATGTTCAAACATAATAAAAACGTAACATTGCAGATAAAAATAGAACACAACAACAGGTGACACTATGAAGAAGGAAAAAGCACGTTTTGCTGCACGCTATTTGAGCAAGCAAATTCGTCAGTCTTGGAAACCCATAAATGTAATCGCCCCGCTTTGTTTAGCAACCGCTGTGCTTTCAACTCCAGCTATGGCGCAACAACAAACGGGAAGTATCAGAGGGCAGGTTGAAGCGGGTGATTCAACAACCAGTGTAGCTGGCATTGAAGTAACAGCATCCAGTTCAGTTATGCCTAAGCCACGTTCAGCGACCACCAGAGAAGACGGAACCTTCACAATGCCGTTTCTTTTGCCGGGTGAATATACAGTTTCATTTAAACTACCCAATGGTCAAACCAAAGAATTTGAAACCCGTGTGCTCCTGGAACAAGCTTCTTCTATTAATTTTGTCTATTCGCCAGACAATACGGAAGTGATTACTATTACCGGCAGCCCATTTGTTACCACAGGCGATTCTTCGTTAACAAATTCCTTTGGCGCAGAAGTGATTCAATCCTTGCCAGTGGGACAAACCTATCGGGATATGCTGAAAATTTTACCTGGTGTGGAATATTCTGAGAACGGTACTCTCGGACCATCAGCGGGTGGATCTGGGGCTGACAACAGTTACGGTTTTGATGGTGTAGATTTGTCTATGCCTATGTTCGGTAACCTTTCTTCTGAACCATCTACCCATGATATAGCTAGTGTTTCGGTTGATCGCGGTGGCGCGAAAGCCATTGGTTTTAACCGTTCTGGTGGTTTTGCCGTTAACTCAGTATCCAAATCAGGTACAAACGAATTTCACGGTAGCTTGGAGTATCGTATCCAGCCTTCATCTTTTTCTGCCACACCGAAAAGTGGTGTGATTCAAGATACTGATCAAAGCTGGATCATAGCCTCGGTAAGTGGCCCTCTTATTGAAGATGAACTTTTCTTCTACGGTTCTTTCTATCGCCCGGAAGTAGACGGAAGCAGCAAAGAAACAGCTTATGGACCAACCAAAGATTACGACAGCGAAAGAAACGAATATTTCGGTAAATTAACCTGGGCACCTACTGACGATATTTTACTCAATGCCAGCATACGTGATTCTGAGCGTACGGTATCAGGTGCTTCAATTGGCGCATTTGAAGCGGATTCAGTGTCAGTGGGGTCTGAATCTAATCTTAGTATTTACTCTGTTGATGGTTCCTGGTTACTAGATGAATCAAGCCTGTCGTTTAAATACGGCAAGTACGAAGAAGACTTTATCGACACGCCAGATGTTGAACTTAGCGTGACGCCTTCAATTGGTGGAAGCCTTGATGTCACTCGCTTAGACGAGATGGGTTATTTTAATGTACCGGGATTACGTGACGGCGATCTTACTGACGAAGATATTCAGTTCAACACCGGTGCTTTGCCCCTTATCAATGAATATGGTTATATTGGTGACGATGGCCAACCTGCTGGCGGCGGTGGTGTAGGTGCCTATTCAACGTACAACAGACAATCGTTTGAACGTGAAAGTTTCGAGCTTGCTTTTGACACAGAGAAAGCGATTGGTGATATGTATCACACCATCCACGTTGCTGCAAAGTGGGAGGAAATCTCAGAAGATTTAGCCAGACTCTCAAATGGTTGGGGGGTGATAAGTTACGTTGGCGGAGTGAGCGACGAATTCCCAGGCGCTTATTACGTAGCAGACGTTCAGCAAATGAGTTTGAGCGTTGATGGCGCAGAAACACCGTCAATTGTGTCATCTTCAGAAACCATAAACTTTGAAATAAACGACACCATTGAACACGGTGACTTCACCTACAATATCGGTGTTCTGATTTCAAAAGATACCCTTTACGGACAAGGGTTACGTGAGAACAGCAGCAACGTATCTGGCTACGAAAGTGCGCCGGGTCACAAGTATGAAATGTATTCTACCGACTGGAAAGACATGATCCAGCCTCGCTTGGGTGTGACGTGGGAATACGATGATGAAAGCACAGTGTTTGCTAACTATGCCAGTTACAACCCTAACGCTACATCGTTAGCCCGTGCCGCAAGCTGGGACAGGAACTCACGAGCGGCTATAGAGGTTCAATTTGATGAAGATGGAAATTATCTGGCTTCAGGGGCGAAACCAGGTTCATCAGGTAAGTTCTTCGCCGATAATATGCGTCCGCGCCGTATCGATGAATACACTTTGGGTACAACACGGGCACTGAGTAACAGCTTGATGCTTCGTTCACATGTTCGTTTCCGTTACGGGAGCCACTTCTGGGAAGATATGCCCAATGGTGCGCGCTTGTATGGTGATTACGAAGGTGGCTCAGTACCTGCGGACATTGCAGCGAAAGGCTTGTACATCGATAACTTAGATGAGTTGCGCGCTGAAGTTGGCGGTTCATCTTACGTAATTGCAGAGGTTGACGGTGGACAGACTAAGTACTGGGAATGGAGCTCAGAGCTTGAGTGGTTCGGTGAGCGTACATACCTGAACGCGTCTTACACATGGAGTCACTACTATGGTAACTTCGACCAGGACAACACCACAGCAACCAATGATGCCAACAACTTTATCGGTTCTTCATTCTATGGTGATGGACGTGGTCGTATGCCATGGGATTTCCGTTACGGTAAATTGGCAGCTGATAAGCCCCATAAAGTGAAGGTATTTGGTTACTACACGACAGATTGGGAAGCCAACATTGGTGCTTACTTCATCTTCCAATCAGGCGAAGCATGGAACGCCTGGGATGGTTCTCTGTATGGATATTCTTCCAGTACCAGTCGTTTTGCCGAACCAGCGGGTAGCAGACGAGGCGCGAGCCACTGGCAGCTTGATTTGAACTACACCCAAGACTGGGTGATAAGCGATTACACAGTTAAGTTCCGTGCGGACTTGTTTAACGTGTTTGATAAGCAAACCGGTTATAACTACAACCCATACGTGACCGCTGATAGCTTCGGTGAGCCTCGTAATTACTACAATCCAAGACGATTACAGTTGTCTCTGATCATGCAGTTCTAAGTTATTTTTAGACAATAAAAAACCGCCAATTTTCAAATTGGCGGTTTTTTTATGGCGATAATTAAATCTTAAAATTGTTGTATTGTATTGCCGTTGGCGGAGAGGGTGCGGTCTTTAACTCTGATCTCCGACACATAGTTCAGTTCTTCATCTTTTACAATAAAGCCAGCTTGCATATATTGTTCTAATAAAGGCGCGAATTGGGGCAGGGCTGTCTCTACGTCTTTGCCAATATATGCAGACAGTTCTGCGTTGGCTTTTGCTGCTATTTCACCTGATTCAATGTCTTGTGATGTAAAACTGGAAAACGACATATCGCCATCCAATTTGATAGGCACTGCATTGTAGTTAAGGCTGATGTCGTTTATGGCTAAGCCTGGTGAGTTGCTTCCAACTTCATCCAGTAACTCCATCATCATTTCTACCTGATCGTCATTCGTAGTTTGCAATGAATTCATCATGGTAAGTGCTTTTTCTGACAAACCATACAAACGGATATCAGCAACCATATTTGATACGTCAATGGGCATTTGGCCACCCGTTAATTTAACGGTGGGAGACGACACGATGTAGTTAACATCAAACTTGCCTTCTTCATACTCACTGGTGACTGTTTTTATTTGTATGTCTTTTGCTGCGAATGACTCGCTAGTAGCAGAATCAATAGTAATGGAATTGAGTTCTACTGCTGTTTCACCCAAGTACGTCATACCTGATAAATACGTCATATCTCCAGTCATGCTGATTTCGCCAATGTCAACTTCAGCCTCTTCTGACACGACAGACAATCCGCCCCACGCAAAATCTAATGTCATATCTTCTATAGCAAGATCGCTTACTGAAGTAAGCGCCATACTTTTAACATCCACGTTGCCTTCATCACTTTGAATGATAAATGCATCGGAACTAAATGAGCTCTTAATCGAGTTGGTAAGTGGGCTTAGTGTCCAGCCAGCTCTGTAAGTGTAATCTTTGAACGCTTCTTTAATTTCTGCGGGAATCTCTAATTCAGATATATCGACTGTATTGTTGCAGCTCATATAAAACGGATACACGCTACAGTCGTTATCAATATAAACGGAAAACGTTTGGCCACTGTAATCAGGTACGCCAAGGGTTTTGAAAAATGTGTCTGAAACCGTAAACTGGAAGCGGTCTTGAACCGCTGTAAAGGAAGAGGATAGGGCAGTTCTTGTAACAGCAATTCCCACTTCATTATATACTTCTGCGTTTTTTGCCAGGCTATTTGTTATTGCATCATCATAAGCTTTTTGCGTATACCACATCCCTCCAGCGGCGACGGCAATAACACCTACTGCGATTAGGATCCCTTTTTTCATATTAATTCCTTGGTCGTTTAAAAAGTGGGGTGACTACAAGTTACCCGAATCTTCAATAGCACGAATGTGTTACAGTTTCAAACAGCTGCGTTTCCATCGCCTTAACTTTTTTATAGAAAGCATTGGGTTCATCTCCCTTATGCATGCCATCAATCGTCATGGCGTAGCCTGACAATTTCATATCGATGGCTTTGTTTAGCATTCTGGTTCTGTATCCCTCCATCTCAAAAATAAACACATCGCTTTGAGATGAAAAACCTGAAACAAAGGGTAGCGAGGTGACTGCATCCGCAACACAATCCAGAGATACAGGCTTTACATAAACCCGGTCTAATCCTGCCATATTATTTTCTGGAGTACAGGCAAGCAATATCAGCGAAGAAGCTAGTAAGAAACGTTTAATCATCAGTCATTCGTTAGTAATTTGAAGGGGCGATATAATGCGGTTAAGCCAGAAGACTGTCAATAATAGGGCGGATTAAACAGTTTTCCGTTACGCGTAACTAAAAGGTGAACATTGAGACTATCTTTTGTGGCGTTTGGCGAGTTTCGCCATACCGCCTCTACCAATTTGAGCCTGGCGGCTGTAGTGTCCAGGCATATCAGGCGAACGCCATCCGCCCGCTAATTGCAATTCTGGTAAACTGGCACCGTCTTCGGCTAGCGAAACTGCGCCGCCAACACGGCCGCTATGGGGAGTAAGCTTTTGAGAGATATCTGCACGCAAACAAATACGCTGCCATATTCTATAAATACTTGAATAATTGAGAACACTCATTTGGCTGCCAATGGCATCTTCATTATAGGGCAAAAGTGCATGGCCTCGGTTTGCTATTCGACGAAACAATATGCCACTGTTCAATCGCCTGGGGTCTGCTTTATCTCTATCGGCCCTTGTTTCAGGAATGGTATTTGACTCAGCAATATATTCGTCAATCATCGATATGGTACTAGAGGAAATAAAACGATAATCTCCCTTGCCCGTTTGGTCAGATTTTGACGTCAACACGAAAAGTGCATTATTACGCCGATGAATGTGTTCCAGACAAACTCGAACAACTTCATCAGCTCTAAGTAAAGCGTCAAACATAAGATTGATGATAGCCAGATCTCGCATTTCCAATAAGGTATCTGGAATAACCCGCTCATTAATGGCCTCAAGCAAATCCAACGTAAGAGGCTGCGCCTGATGATGACTGTATTGAAGCTTTTGATTTTCAATCAATGAGAGCCTTACGAAATCCTTTAGATAGCTACTTTGCACAATAGGATTGGGAAATTGAGCAATCTTTAGAAATTTGCTGAGAGCACTAAGCCGTCGCTTTATGGTTCTGTAGGCAAGGGGGCTTTGACATAATACTTCTACGTAGGATTTTATACACTGCTCATTGCTGTCAAAAGACGGTGTGAATCCTGGGTAGCCGTATTGCTTGCAGAAAAGAGCAAACTCGTTAAAGTCACTAATATAAGCGCGCTGGGTATTTTTGGGTAACCTGGTGAAAATATCTTTAAAATATCTGTTAACGAGATTTTCGCTTTCGTTAAGCTGAGTTGTAATGGTTAAAGATGCGGTGTTTTTCATGAGCTGGTAACTGTCTATCTTATTGATTTCACGCATGATAACTGTAATTATCATGCGTGAAATTAAGCGCATTTGTAAATGAAAAATACAGCAAAACAAGTACTGTGTAAACATACAGTAAAAGTTATAAAGGAAATATATTTTAACTACGGGCGGTAAACATGTTTACTGAAAATGGTTTTCAAATAATCAATAACTTTGCGACAAAGGAAGAAATCGAATCTATAGCCAGTGCATTGTCGAAAGTTACAGCCCATAGTAATAATAGCGGAAGTTTAAGAAACGTAGAGGCAATATCAGAGGTTATCGAACAGTTTACTCAGTCAGAAAAAATGCTAACACTGGTAAAGAAATATATTGGCGGGACACCTTCGCTTTTAAGAGCTATTTATTTCAATAAGACAGCTGATAAAAACTGGTTAGTTTCGTGGCATCAGGACAAGACAACGGCGGTAACTGACAAAATACAGTGTTCGACTTGGACAAATTGTAGTGAAAAAAACGGGATACTTCATGCACAACCGCCCAGTGATGTATTCGATAAAATGATAACGGTTAGACTCCACATTGACGACTCAGACAAAAACAACGGTTGTCTAAGAGTCATACCCAAAAGTCATTTTCTCGGTGTGCAATCGCAAAGTGACTTAACGTCAACGATCAAAAAACAGAACCAAGTAGCCTGTGAGCTGAAAAGTGGTGATGCTATGCTGATGCATCCATTGTTGATTCATGCCTCGAGCAAAGCCGAGACTCCATCTTCACGCCGAGTCTTGCATATGGAATACAGTAGCTATCAGTTGCCAGGCGATATTGAGTGGGTTTAAATGAAAACCATCTAAAGGTAGCGAGTAGTCCGGAATTTTAGTTTAATTTTGAGAACTCGAGAGAGTAATTACACAAGCCCATTGTTCTATAAATACATTTTCATATCTAATTTAACATAATATACATTATGCGAAATTAACTATAATGACAATATGGGTGCGATTTATTCCAGATATTTACGTGTGAAGACTTGTGACGACTCTATTGTCCTTAGTCACGAATATCGATTGCTCGTCACTGCGTTAGCATACACAAGACTCCGTTATGAGTTTGCGGTTAAATCCTAATGCAGTTTCTTGAGATATATTGCGAAGACTGTAACTTCTTAAGTGATATCTATTTTTGTTCAAGTTGAACTATTCTGAGCAGTGTTTTTAATGAGACTGGCTTGCTGTACAAGAAACCTTGGGCGTGGTCACAACCCTCCTTGGAAAGGAAATGTGCTTGGGCTTTAGTTTCTACGCCCTCAGCAATAACATTGATATGTAAACTGCTACCCATAGCTATGATAGCTTTTGTGATGGCCATGTCATCCGGCTCATGCGGAATGTCCTGGATGAAAGATTTATCGATTTTTAATTTATCGATGGGAAGATGTTTCAGGTAATTTAGTGACGAGTAGCCAGTGCCGAAATCATCAATAGAAAGTACGACGCCTAATTCTCGTAAATTATTGAGCGTCTCAATGGCGCTTTGTGCTTCCTGCATGATGAAATCTTCTGTAATTTCCAATTCTAAATGCGCAGGATTAAGTCCACTTGATTCAAGTGCCATTTGCACATCCTCAACCAAGTTACCACGTTTTAACTGAATAGCTGCCACATTCACGGCAACCCGTAAAATCGACGCGTCAGAATTTAGCATGTACTGCATATCGTTACATGCGGTATTTAAAACCCATTGGCCAATGTCTACAATTAAACCTGTTTCCCCGGCTAAAGGAATGAATTCTGATGGTAAAAGAAGTCCGTACTTAGCGTGCTGCCACCTGATTAACGCTTCACAACTTTCAATTTTTCCGTCATTAATTGTTACCTGTGGCTGGTAATGCAGCCGCAATTCATTATTTTTTATAGCATTGCGCAAGTCGTTTTCGAGAAGTAATTTTTTTAACGATTCCTCAGTCAGGGATGGTGAATAAAACTGGAAATTATTGCGCCCTCTCCTTTTAGCTTGATACATCGCAGTATCAGCATGCTTGAGCAACTCATCTATTTCTTGGCCGTCATCTGGATACAAACTTATGCCCACGCTGGCACCAATGGTAACTTCGTGACCTGCTAGCGTAATGGGTGACTTCAGAGTTTGCATGATTTTTTCTGCTATTCTGGCCACACTCGCAGTTTCATCAACATCATTTATCAACAAAACGAATTCATCGCCGCCCAACCTTGCTATAACATCCTCTTGTCTCAGTGTTGAGTTCAGCTTGTTTGCCACTTTAACAAGAAGCTCATCACCGGTAGCGTGCCCAAAGCTGTCATTTACATGCTTAAATCTGTCTAGATCGATAAACAAGATGGCGATATTTTTATTATATCTATTAGCGTTAACAATACTTTTCCTGGCAATTTCTTTAAACAGTGCGCGATTAGCCAAACTTGTTAATGAATCGTGATGCGCTAGATAATTGAGCTCGACTTTGGTTTGCTCCTCTACAGTTATATCTACACAAACTCCTAATATGCCGACAACATCACCGTTTTCGTTCTTTATTGGTACTTTGCTTGTGCTGACACTTCCCTTTCTTCCATCTGCTGTATCATAAGCTTCTACGCGATTATAGATTGGTGTACCCGTTACCATAACAGCACTATCATCTGCGCGATAAAGCTCTGTCATTGCCGGGTCTCGATTAAAGTCAAAATCAGTTTTACCGGTTACTTCTGAAGGATCTTTAAGGCCAACTACATTAGCAAATGCTTTATTGCAGCCTATGTAGGTGAGGTTTCTGTCTTTCCAGAACACCTGGTTTGGCAACTGATCGAGTACCATCCGCATAAAGCTTGAATCTTCGGACAATTGACGAGCAAGTTGATATGGATCTGATGGTTTCATATTGTTCTGGCTGACTGCAGTCCTTGTTGCCAAACTTTTTATTTTTTGAACATAGTTAACTTATGCTGTAGTTGCAAACAGTTCTTTGTCATAACCCGCGAAATTTTTGAAGACGTTAAGGATCGCTGTTAGAAATGAAATTTCACACCTTATAATGTATTAGTATCCTTTAAACTTATATTTTTTCATGTTTTTTTGGCTCCCTGAGATTGCTTTTAGGAGATAAAAATTGCACTATTTCATCGTTGTTTTGACTTGTTTGAAATAACAGCGGTTAAATAATGCGTTCTGAAGGAACAGCGCTTTTTAGAAACAGCCTTCAATGCTTAGCATCTTCTGTGCGGCCGGATTTACGCAAATAACATTAACAAAAACTAAATCATCTCAAGGAGAATAAGATGAACGAAGCGCCGGCGACAACTACACCAGTGTCAACGTCCACTGCAAAAGTAATTTATATACTGTATCTCGTAGGTATCGTGTTTGGTATCACAGGTATTGTAGGCGTGGTAATGGCTTATATTAATAAGTCGGATGCCCCTGAATGGCTACAAAGTCATTATCGTTTCCAAATAAGAACCTTTTGGATTGGCTTTTTATTCATGTTTGTAGGCTCATTGCTGTCTCTTGTCCTTATCGGCTGGTTCATCCTACTGTTTTGGGTAGTATGGCTAATCATTCGTTGCGTTAAAGGCATGAAAGCTTTGGAAGCAAATGAGGCACACCCGGATCCAGGTTCCTGGATGTTCTAATTGCTTTTTAGGGTCAAGAAACGTTAAAGCGCGCCACCTTGTTTGGCGCGTTTTTTATTTCCGATCCCCGGCACAGCGTTTTGAACAGTACTTGACGTTGTGCCAGTCTCTCTCCCATTTTTTCCGCCATTTGAATGGTCGTTCGCATACGAGGCAGATTTTTTCAGGCAGGTTAGATTTTTTCATCGCAGTGCCCTACTTCCCTTTTATATCATTAAATGCGTTTAACGCACGTTCTCGTGATGCTTTCAGATCTACAAGCGGTTCTGGATATTCTTTACCCAAAGTAATATTTGCATTATGGAGAGTACCTTTGTCTGCTTCCCAGGGTTTATGAATAAATTTATTTGGTAAGCCTTTAAGTTCTGGACACCATGTCCTCACATATTCGCCTTGCTTATCAAACTTCTCGCCTTGCAGGACCGGATTGAATACCCGGAAATACGGCGCGGCGTCTGCGCCGGAGCCAGCGACCCATTGCCAGCCGGCACTATTATTTGCACCGTCTGCGTCAGCCAGGCAATCCCAAAACCAGGCTTCGCCTTCTCGCCAATCGATGAGTAGATTCTTAACCAAAAAGGATCCGACAATCATTCTCACTCTATTATGCATGTAGCCAGTATGCCAGAGTTCTCGCATGCCCGCATCAACAATGGGGATGCCGGTTTTGCCGCGTTGCCAGGCTTGTAAATCGTTGTCGCTTTTTCGCCATGAAAAATGGTCGAACTTGGCGTTAAAGTTCTTTTCGGGAAAATCCGGATAGTGATAAATCAGATGATGAGCAAATTCGCGCCAGCCTAATTCACTTAAAAAGGTATCAATGTCTTTATTTTCGTTGTCTCCAAACTTGTCTTTAATGGCGTACCAAACTTGGTTAGGTGACATTTCTCCAAAGTGAAGATGTGCAGACAACATGGACGTACCCCGTACTGCGGGGAAATCTCTTTGGGTTTTATAGTTCGATGCGGCCTCGTCAATGAAATCCGCCAGGCGGTCTGCAGCGCCATCTTCTCCGGGCGTCCAGGTGTCGGCGATGCCTTCATCCCATTTTATTTTCGGCAGCAATACTAAGCTATCAATGTCAACATCACCGGACAGCGCATCTCCGTATGTGATCCTGGCTGGCGGCGCTTTTGGATAGCGAGGTGGCGCTGCCTGTAAGCAACCTTTGCGATAAAACGGGGTAAATACTTTGTACGGATCACCGGATTTATTGGCAATATCCCAGGGTTCCCACAATAAACTTCCATTGTAGCTATGAGCATCGTTGCCGTTTTCTTTCACTGTTTTCTTTATTTGTTTATCCCGTTTTACATGCCAGGGTTCATAACAACGGTTCCAAAATATAGCATCGATATTGTGCTGCTTCATCAGTGACGTGATGACGCTTTCCGGGTCTCCTGCATAAACTTGAAGGTGACCATTTAATCTTTCATTAAGAGAGTTTAATGAATGATGAAGCCACCATTTAGTTACACTACCTGGGTGTCTGTTTTCTGGCAGCGAGGAGTCATGAATGTAAATGGGAACTATCTTCCCTCTGTCGCAAGCGGCGTTAAGTGCTGGGTTGTCTTTTACGCGCAGATCTTGTCTAAACCAGACTAAACTGACGGGTACCGTCACAATTGCATCCTTTTTCTTAATAAAACGAATTATCAGTGTAATACGTAGTTTATTCAAAACTGGTTGCTTCTAGTTAAAAATTAAGGTTTTTTAATGTATACACAGCCGTCAATAAAACGTGGGATTTTTTGGTTTAGAAGCGATTTACGGCTAACAGATATGCCTGCGCTAAGTGCACTTTGTCACGAGGTCAGTGAGTTGGTGTTAATGTACTTCGATGATCCACGCCTCAAAAACGAAACTAAATACGGCGTCAACCGCTTAGGTCTTTTTCGACAGCAGTTCATTGACGAATCTTTATCCGATTTACAAAATCAATTGGAAGAAAAAGGGCAGTATGTTGTGCGGGTTCGCGCAAAGCCTGAAACTATGCTCCCCGAAATTGCCAGGTCTCACGGTATCACACATATTGGCGTTCATACTCACCAGGGGTTGTATGAACGCCGAGAACTGGATGCGGTTAGAAAAGCTCTTGACTATGTGACGTTCATCGAACGAGATGCTAATACGCTTTTTGATGAGAGCGCCCTTCCCTTTGCCGTTTCTGAAATGCCTGAGCAATTTACCGCATTTCGAAAAGAGGTAGAGAAATCTATCGTGCCTAATCTTCCGGAAGATGAGGTTTACTCTTTCCCGCCTATGCCAGTGTCGTTTGCGACTACAGGTGCCTCGCCCGCCAACGGAGTAAATTCCAAAATGCAGTTTAGCGGTGGAGAAAGAGCTGGGAAAGCACGCGTGCGCGATTATTTTTTCAATACTCAGAGTGTGTCAACTTACAAAGAAACACGAAATGCACTGGATGATTTCAATTCAAGTACAAAGTTTTCTCCCTGGCTCGCCAATGGCTGCTTGTCCGGGCGTTGGATATATCAACAGATTTTACAATTTGAAACTGAGTATGTGAAAAACTCTTCAACCTATTGGGTGTATTTTGAATTGCTTTGGCGGGAGTTTTTTGCATGGAGTCAGCGAAACTATCACTGGCAATGGTTTCACAAAGCAGGCATTCGCGGAACCTCACCTTCCAGTTCTTTTTCAGAACAAAAACTCCACCAATGGCAACAAGGAGAAACCGGCTACCCCATTGTCGATGCATGTATGAGGCAATTAAAGGAAACGGGTTATATGTCAAATCGGGGTCGACAATTAGTTGCGAGTTGCCTTGTGCATGAGCTTGCACAAAATTGGCAATATGGCGCAGCCTGGTTTGAACATTACCTCATTGATTACGACGTTGGAAGCAATTGGGGAAACTGGCTCTATTTAGCCGGCGTTGGGCATGATCCACGGGGCCATCGGCGCTTCGACCTCGACAAACAAACGCGCATGTATGACCCTGAGCATGAGTTTATTAAGCGTTGGTTGTAAGGCGTTTATGTGGTTTTAATATACTCTTATCAACTTGATTGAATATTCAGTGGTTGTGATCTTTTAGCCATTGATTTAAAAGACGAATTTGTCCACATTTGTAAGCGGCATAGGTTATGCGTAACGAATTCGACAGCACATCACTGTCATTCCACCCTGTTTTTTCACAAATTTCCTTGTAGCACTTCATGGCCTCAGGACTTACGTAACCCCGCACCATTTTTTTGCCCGCTGCTTTTTGTCTTTCGCGGAAGCGCTTTTGTTTTTCGGCATTGGCATTGCGTTTGGCTTTGATTTTGTCGGTCATAACATTGTCATTTCTCTGTGATGTTAATAGTTTAGCATGGATATTTTATCAATAAATGACTGTTCAGAGTTGTTTAGCGTACAAGTGTTCGCTAAATTAGCAAGTTGAAAACTAACAACAAAGGGATCGCATGTCCGATAAGCAACACAGTTTTAGCCGCGATGATTTATTAGCTTGTAGTCGTGGAGAGATGTTTGGCCCAGGAAACAGCCAGTTACCTGCTCCAAATATGTTAATGATGGATAGAATCACACAAATCACTGAAGAAGGTGGTGAACACGGAAAAGGCGAGATTATCGCCGAATTAGATATTTCACCAGATCTCTGGTTTTTTGATTGCCACTTCCCTGGAGACCCAGTAATGCCTGGATGTCTCGGCTTAGATGCCATGTGGCAATTAGTAGGCTTTTTCCTGGGCTGGTGTGATGGCCCTGGTAAAGGGCGTGCTCTGGGGGTAGGAGAAGTAAAATTTACCGGTCAAATTTTGCCAACGGCGAAAAAAGTCACTTACCGGATTACCATGAAACGAGTCGTGAAACGCAAATTATTCATGGGGCTGGCTGACGGACAAGTTGAAGTTGATGGTCGGGTGATTTATACCGCAAAAGATTTAAAAGTAGGACTTTTTCAAGATACGTCTAAGTTTTAATATTTTGAAGCCAGTGTACATAAAAAAGCCCCGAATTCGGGGCTTGCTTACACTTTAAAGAGAACCTCAACGCACGTTAAATCCTAGTTGTCTGTCTTCAACAGCCTCTCTCCAACCTCCTAGCCATTGTGACTTGGCATCGTTAGCCTGGAAAGGACAGTTCTCTTTAGAACGACCGCTGATACCAGCTTGATACCCTTTTGCGTGTGCACGCGTCAATTTATCTCTTTTTTGTCGTTTCATTGATAAGCCTCATATTGTGGTTAATGTGCCACTAATGTTTGGTTCGGCTCTCCATTATCATTTCGGTCGATGGAGCCTTCACAATCATCAAGCACAATATAATAGATAGTGCACAATGCCTTATGGTTCAATACATTTTATTGCCAATCCCTATTGACAATTAGTAAGCTGCTGAAATTAAGTTTTATTTATTATTACAATTTTTTTGCATAAATATGACGAATTTTAAAACGTCAACATATATGCACAAAAAAACCGCTATATAGCGGTTTTTTAACAATATATATAACTATTTTCGGCGTCTGAATGGCACAAGCCCACCCAGTAACATCAGCCACCAAGGAGAAACTGAGGCACCTTTTCTCTCATAAGCAACGTCGTCGATTTGATCATCAGGAATCTCACATTCCTCAATCACACCATTGGCAACTGGAGATAGCTTAACTGCGATAATCGTATCATCAATAATGGTTTCACCTTCGCTATTGATGACCTCTTCACCGGTTACATAGCGAGTTGGTGTGCGAAAACGGGCGTTAGCAATAATTTCATTATTGTCATTAATATCAATAGCATCAACAATTGTGTATTCACTGTCACACGGCAGTAGATCATTTAGGTCAACAATTTCATCGTCGCCGATGGTATACATAAAACCATGGGTTTCGCGGTTAGTATCTACAGTTGGGTCAAACTCTGATGAACCCACTACAATGTCATTATTGTTAATCGCTTTACCTTCTGCACCTGCGTTGATGAAGAACCCTGAAGGATATATGGTTTCACCGGTGTCCAGACTGTGTACAAAAATTCGGTTCCTCGCTGTATCGTTTGGCGCCCGCAATACGTAGCCTGTAACCCAGTTATCGTTATTAATGGCTACGGCTTCAGAAATGATGTTCTCATCTCTTGGCAGCATTTCGGTGGTTTCACCTTCTGAATAACTCACCGCCACATTACGGCGTTCGAAAACAAACCCCGTTGGGCGGTTTATCGAAATAATCTCATCAATTGAGGATGCACCAACCGCGATACCTTGGTCATTAATATCTCTGGCTAGAGACCAATAAGCCGCTTCATCATCTGGATCTGGCTCAAATACAAGTGGATAAGTATCTGTTGAAATGACGTCGCCATCAGCATCCAATTGCCAGATTGTAGCTCTGACATAGGCACCAGGTGTGGCGCGATCACCAATTTCCGGAATCCGAAAGCCGTAGCTTACGGTATCTGATGTCGCATCCACTTGGATGTTGCGATAGCAATATTCAAGTGGTAAATCACCTCGGGTTTCATCGTCTTCACAGTTTTCAATTGCAGTATCAATACTGTCGACAAAATCGATAGCACTATTCCCTACTACCTGTAAATTGCTGTTAATGGCAAACGCCTGACTTAAACCACCAAGAGTGTCGTCTTCGCCGGGCAGTAGTTTAGTCACACCATTGGCGCTTATGAAGGCGGATTCTTCCAAATCGTTTAACACGAAGGTCAGTTCATTGCCCTCTTCGTCCTCGTAATCAAGATTGTAATAAGCACCTTCGGTAGTACCTACGATAAAGTCACCATTCAAGCTGTCTCTGGCAAACGTCACAACTTCTTGTGCATAGTCGTCGAAGGTTTCTGAATATTCGTCAAGCCCTGGAACGAGTTCAGCTTCTGTAGTATCTGTCAGGTAAGAACGATAAATTGCCAAATGCTGATAAGCGTAGGCATTAAATGAAGTACCGCTATGAGACAGTAGGCCATTTACAATTGTTGTGTAGTCAGCGTCCGAAAATATTCCCTGTCGAACATCTTCTTCACTTTCAAATGATGTCGCGAAGACATCAATAAAGCCAGATTCTTCAAGGAAATCTACATCAACGGGAGGATTAAACTCAGAAGAAGTCATCGTTAACATATAACCACTATCATCAATAGACTGGGCAAAGTTATTGATACTGATATCGGTAACTGGTAGTGGCGTAACTGAATAGGTAGCGGCTGTGGCACTGATAGACGCACTGGTCAAAGCCATTGCAGCGGCAAGCTGTGTTAATTTCATTTATTATCCTATTTACTGCTGAGTTTCTTCCAGCATGCTTTCCAATTCATCCCAGCGCGCATATTTCTGGGATAGCGTGTCTTCTATTTCCGCGAGTTCAGCAAGAGTTTTTGCTGTTTCATCGGCTTGTTTTTTGAAAAAGTCAGGGTCATTTACCACTTCCTGCATGCTCTCGAGTTTTTCTTCAAGGCTTTCAATTTCTGCTGGCAGTGTATCCAGTTCCCGTTGATCTTTATATGATAACTTTTTCGCTTTCTGGACTGAAGGCTTTGCCTTAGGACTCTCAGAAATTTGTTTAGTTTCATCTTTTACATTTTGCTGACTTTTATTTGCCTGGCCGTGTTCTTTGTACCAGCTTTCCACGTCCGAAAAGCCACCTATAAACTCTTTCAAAGAACCGTTACCTTCGAAAACCAGGCAGCTGTTTGCAACATTATCGACAAATTCTCTATCGTGGCTCACTAACAACACAGTACCTTCGTAGTCATTGAGCAAGGTTTCGAGCATTTCAAGGGTTTCCACATCCAGGTCATTTGTTGGCTCATCGAGTACCAAAACATTACTGGGTTTCAGCATAAGCTTCGCCAGCATCAGGCGATTTTTTTCTCCACCTGACAGCGATTTAACGGGCGCATTTACCCGCTCTGGTGTGAACAAATAATCTTGTAAATAACTGATAACGTGACGGGGATTTCCATTAACAACGAGGTCCCGTTTTCCATCGCCAACAGTATCGATAACGGTTTTTTCTAAATCTAACCCCTGACGATGCTGGTCAAAATAGGCGACATCGAGATTTACACCTTGGCGCACCGAACCCGACTGTGGAGATATTTCCCCTAACAACAGTTTTATAAGCGTGGATTTTCCACACCCATTCGGCCCTATAAGCGCGAGTTTGTCTCCTCGCAGCACATTGAGGTTAAGGTGATGTACAATCGGCTTGTTCTCAAAACCATAACTTATATCGTTAACTTCAAATACCATTTTACCCGAGCGTGCCGAAGCATGCTGTGCTACAACTGCGTTGCCTTGGGTTTCGCGGCGGGCACGACGAGTCTCACGAAGTTTTTTGAGCGCTCTGACCCTACCTTCATTCCGAGTTCGGCGGGCTTTGATTCCTTGCCTTATCCACACCTCTTCCTGGGCAAGTTTTTTGTCAAACTCTGCATTCTGTGCAGCTTCAATTTCAAGATCCTGCTGTTTTTTTTCCAGGTATGTTGGGTAGTTGCCAGGGTAACTCGTGAGGGTGCCTCGATCTAAGTCAACGATCCTCGTTGCCATATTACGAATAAATGCACGGTCGTGACTGATAAAAACAATCGCTCCCTGGAAGCCTTTTAAGCTCTGTTCCAGCCAACGTATCATTTCAATATCAAGGTGGTTGGTAGGTTCGTCGAGTAATAAAAGATCCGGTTGTCGAACCAGCGCTCGAGCAAGAGCTGCCTTGCGACGCCAACCGCCTGATAAAGTAGACAATGACATATTTGGCTCAAGCTTGAGCATTGTCAGTGTTTGCTCAATTTGTTGTTCGAAATGCCAGGCATCACGGGTGTCCAACGCTTCCTGAAGGCTCTGGAGCTTGTAAAGGTTAGCTTCACTGGGGTCATCGGCTACCAAACGAGTTTGATGGAAATACTGTTTGAGAATATCGCCAACATCAGCAAGACCTTCGGCTACGTAATCAAATAAGGAAATATCTACCGTTTGAGGAGGGTCTTGCTCTAGTCGTGCGACAACGGTTTTGCCATCGATAATACGCTGACCGTCATCGGCGATAATATCCCCTGCGACGACTTTCATTAAGGTTGATTTTCCACTGCCATTGCGGCCCACAAGACACACCCGCTCTTTAGGTTGAACCACAAGATCCACGCCGTCCAATAGTGGCGGACTACCATAAATAACCGTAATGTTTTTTAACTGAATAACACTCATGATAAAAATTTATTTGCCTGTTCAACATCAAACGGCCAGCCAAGTTCTTCGCCAGTATCTAGTCGTTTAATGACCGGAATGCGAACTGCATAAAGATGATACAGATTTGCGTCTTCACGGATGTTAAATTTTGTAATTGCCAAACCCGCAGCGTCATTTGTTTGGGCCAGCACCTGCTCGGCTGACTCACATAAGTGGCACTCTGGCCCGGTATAAAATGCCAGTTTCATCGAGTGAGTACCCAGCACTTGTGAATATTACTGTGGCGGGCAAAATCCTCTGGAATGGTACGCTTCGAAATATCATCAATATGACTATAACCAGCTTGTTCCAAGGCTTCTGCATCTAACCTAAAGCCTCGACGATTATTCGAAAATATAACCGTTCCATTTCTGTTCAGGCATTTTAGCGCATCTGATAACAACGCCACGTGGTCACGTTGCACGTCGAAGGTATCTTGCATGCGTTTTGAATTTGAAAATGAAGGTGGGTCGATAAAAATGACATCATATTTGCCAGGGTGTGTTTTTAACCAGGTTGTGCAATCTGCTTGAATGAAGGACGTGGCGCATTTTACTTTGTTCAAATGCATATTATCTTTAGCCCAGTCGAGATAGGTTTTCGACATATCGACTGTTGTTACTGACCGAGCGCCACCAAGTGCGGCGTGAACCGAAACACTCCCTGTATATGAAAATAAATTCAAAACATCTTTATCAGCAGATAATTGTGCAACCTGTTGTCGAGTGACCCTGTGATCCAAAAATAAACCGGTATCAAGATAGTCAGTCAGGTTCACTAATAATTGTGCGCCATTTTCATAAACGGTGAGTCGTTCACCTTTTTGCGCCATTTTCTCATATTGGTTGCGCCCTTTTTGTTGACTGCGGACTTTAAGCACAATTTTCTTTGGATCAACACCTGTTACCGCTGGCAAGTGTAATAACACTTCCTGCAAGCGCCGTTTGGCTTTTTCTTCTGACACGGTTTTGGGTGGCGCATATTCTTGCACAACCAGCCAATCATCATAAACATCTACTGCTACGTTGTAGTCTGGTAGATCGCCATCGTAAATCCGGTAACAGTTAGTGTCCTGTTTCTTTAACCAGCTTTTGGTTTTTTTAAGATTTTTACGCAGTCGATTGGCAAACTCATGGTTGTCACCGTCACCGCCATATTGCTTAAGATTCTCTTCATCGAGTATGTAATTCACAAGGCGACATTCAAGCTTACCATTGTTCATGGCATACTCTTTAGATGAACGCAATTTCATAACTCTGAGTAAGTCTCGATTACTGCTGAGTAAGGATACACGCCAACCGCCCCAGTGCTGCTTAAGGTGTTTCCCTAACTGTGAAAACAGGGGAATTAGATCGGTTAGCTCTCCTAACCTTTCACCGTATGGTGGGTTAAATACGAGAAAGCCCGGGTCGATATTTTCCGGAGTCCCATTGACGGCGTCTTCTACTTTAAATTCGATATCGTTAAACACGCCGGCCTGATCTGCGTTTTTCTTCGCAACTGCAATGAGTTTACGGTCAATATCCGAAGCAACTATAGTGGATTCACTAGGCTGCTGTCCTTGCAGAGCAGCATCCTGCATTGATTCCCACAACGCGGTATTGTGTTGAAGCCAACGGGTAAAACCCCAGTAGCTGCGCTTTATACCCGGTGCGATATTTCTAGCGATGTATGCTGCTTCAATGGCCAGCGTACCAGAACCACAGAATAGGTCATAAAGTGGTTTTTTCTGATCATCAACCCAACCAGAGCGCATTAACATTGCACAGGCCACATGCTCTTTAAGCGGTGCTTCACCGGTTTGGGTGCGATAAGCCCGTTGATGAAGACTATTTCCAGACATATCAAGACCGATGGTAACCTGATCACGGTGACAACGAGCCCACACTGGAACATCGGCGAGACGCTTTTCAACTGACGGGCGCTGATTTTGCTCTTCCAGGAATTGGTCAACAATGGCATCTTTAATTCTAACAGCACCAAATTGTGTGTTTTTAATTGCCCGATTTGTACCAGAAAATTGTACAGATAATGTGTGGCTGGCTTTCATGTGCAATGGCCAGTCTACAGACATAGCCGTGTCATAAAGTGCTTCTGCTGAATCACACCTGCCTTCTGCCAATACCCAAATGACGCGATTTGCTAGCCTGGACCAGAGACACAAAGTATAAGCTTGTTCTAAAGTGCCATCAAAATATACAGTGCCAGGAGACGTTCTGCACTGAGCGCCTTCACAAAGTGTTTCTACTTCAGTTTTAAGTAGTTCGTCCAACCCTCGGCTGGTAGTCACAATTATTCGATTCATAGATCTCTACAAATGCAGCACATGTCGTATTGCATAAAAAAATGGTAGGCAGGATTACAGCGCTTCTGCTATTGAGCGAACTAAATCGGGCCCCTGATAAATAAAAGCGGAGTACACCTGAATTAACGAGGCACCTGCTGCCAGTCTATCTTTGGCAGTTTGTGCATCGTGAATACCGCCTACACCGATAATTGGCATGGCCCTATCCAAAGAACTGGCGAGTTTTCGAGTGACTTCCAGGCTCATCTCAGTTAGCACATCACCGCTTAAGCCGCCGGCTTCCTCGCTATGAGGTAACCCTTTAACCGCATCCCGGCTCAACGTTGTATTTGTCGCAATGACGCCATCCATTTTAGCATTCACCAGAGAACGGGCGATACTATCAATTTCAGAGTCACTGAGATCGGGCGCTATTTTAATAAACAACGGAACGTATTTTCCATGTGTTTGACATAAGCTGTCTTGAGCCTGCTTAAGCCCGGCTAATAACTTATCCAGTGCTTCCCCGTACTGTAGGTTTCGTAACCCTGGCGTGTTTGGGGAAGAAATATTTACCGTGATGTAACTGGCGTAAGGATACACCTTGTTTAAGCATAACAGATAATCGTCAAGCGCCTTTTCCTCTGGCGTGTCCTTATTTTTCCCGATATTGATACCAACAGGGCCAGAAAACGTCGATGTCTTTACTTGATTTACAAGATGGTCAACACCGTAATTATTAAATCCCATTCGATTAATTATGGCTCGCTTTTCAGGCAGACGAAATATTCTGGGTTTAGTGTTTCCAGGCTGTCCTACCGGTGTTACCGTGCCGACTTCAACAAAACCAAAACCCATACTGCCAAATGCGTCTATACACTCACCGTTTTTGTCCAGACCTGCTGCAAGCCCTACCGGATTGGGAAATGAAATCCCGGCGACCTTTACCGGTTTTTGCACTGTAGATTGACTGTACAGCCATTTTAATGGCGTGTGCTGGGTGCGATGTAGCCACTTAATAGCAAAATTGTGACTTTTCTCAGGTTCGCATTTTAGCAATAGTTTTTGAGCAATGGATTGCATGGCTTGTCTCTAACAAAAAGCCCTGTGGAAACAGGGCTTCATCATTTCGTCATGTGTGTATTCTAATGGCTAGACTTGGCGCTTAAAAGCATCAATTCACGTAAAGCGACAGAAAATTTCGCAAATTCGTGTGTTGAACTGGTCTTAAACTCTGACATCATATGATACCAGCGTTGTAAGAGTGCCTGGTTATTGTCTACCCAGGTGTTCAGAATTTCGTCAGCATCACTGCTATCTGGGCGAGATTGCAATAAGTTTAGAGTGATTGCCCGTTGCTGCCAGTCCAACTCTTCCCGGTAAGACGCCCTGGCGAGAGCCTGCCAATGGTTGCTCACGTTTTGATTCGTAATTTGCTCAAGGAACCAATGTAACTCTAACTTGGCACCGAGTTGGAAATAGAGTTTGGCAATCACTGAGGTCTCGTGGTTATCAATATCATCGATTTGAGCCAAATCCAAACTTGAGAACAAATTAGAGAAACTGGCAACTTTATAAGCAAGCGCCTGGGGCACGCCTTGCTTAACCAGTTCACTGGTCGCACTTTCCAGAGCCGCATATTCGCTTTCAACCAAATAATCCTGCATATTTTGCTGCAAATTATTAAATGTATTGCGATAGGCTTCAATGGCAGAGTGAATACCAAGAGACTTATTGCCATGTCGAATATACCAGCGGGCAGTCCGGCGCATAATACGACGTGCACTTTCAAGTATTTTTAACTGCAAATCAGCATTGATGACGTTATCCAGCGATTCTACTTCTTTCCACAATGGCTCAATATTGAAGATCCCTTTTACTACTGCATACGCATCTGCAATTTCATCAACTGTGGCGCCAGTTTCTTCTTGCATACGGGACACAAAGTTCAACCCCATATCATTGACGATATTATTGGTCAATTTGGTGGCAATGATTTCTGCACGCAGTGGGTGCTGTTCCATCTGTTCACTATACTTATCTCTGAGTACAGGCGGGAAAGCATT
This sequence comes from Alteromonas sp. AWQ4_252, assembly GCF_056158205.1. Classification (NCBI taxonomy): domain Bacteria; kingdom Pseudomonadati; phylum Pseudomonadota; class Gammaproteobacteria; order Alteromonadales; family Alteromonadaceae; genus Alteromonas; species Alteromonas sp. AWQ4_252. Next base: position 3,009,744 of record NZ_JBSWSV010000001.1, read on the forward strand.
TACCAGCAGCTTGCCATGGTATGGGTTTTCTGTGATTTCAGGAATATTAAAGGCGTCTTTTAAGACCATCTTTCCATAAGCGATAAGCACGCTCAATTCTGGCCTGGTTAATCCTCTGTCAGAAGCAACTCTGTCAGAGATTTCATCGTCCGAGGGAATAAATTCCAACTCACGATTTAACGCCCCATCGCGCTCAAGACCGTGTATGAACCGCAGTTGTTCTTTCAACTGTGACACACCGGCACGCTCAGTAATCGAAATAGACTGAGTTTGTCTGTAACAGTCCTGAATAACGATTTTGGCTACGTCATCGGTCATGTCGTACAGCAGTTTGTTACGCTGTTTGACCGTTAAATCTCCATTGCTCACAAGGCTGTTTAATAGGATCTTAATATTGACTTCGTTGTCTGAACAATCCACGCCACCAACGTTGTCGATGAAGTCGGTATTGACCCGTCCACCATTAGCGGCATATTCCACTCGGCCGAGCTGGGTCAGACCCAGGTTACCACCTTCTCCTACAATTTTTGCTCGAACGTCGCAACCGTTTACCCGCACGTCATCGTTGGCGCGGTCACCTACATCTGTATGAGATTCTTTCTTACTCTTAATATACGTGCCGATACCACCGTTCCAAATAAGGTCCACTGGCATTTTAAGAATATTGTGGATAAGTTCATTTGGCGTCATAGACGCTTGTCTGGTACCCAGCCACTTCTTCATTTCTGCGGTTAATTTAATAGATTTGCTGGCTCGGCTAAAGACACCACCACCTTTTGAAAGAAGTGTGCTGTCGTAGTCTTCCCAACTTAAACTGGGGTTTTCAAAAAGACGCTTGCGTTCTTCATAACTGCTTTTCGCATCGGGATTTGGGTCGAAGAAAATATGTAAGTGGTTAAACGCTGAAACAAGCCGGGTGTGTTTAGATAACAACATGCCATTACCAAATACATCACCAGCCATGTCACCCACAGCCACAGTGGTAAAATCGGTAGTTTGGCAATCGATGCCTATTTCACGGAAATGGCGCTTTACTGATTCCCAGGCACCGCGGGCAGTGATCCCCATTTTCTTGTGATCATAGCCCACACTTCCACCAGAAGCGAAAGCGTCGCCAAGCCAGAAGTTATACTCTTCAGAAATACCGTTGGCGATGTCTGAGAAAGTGGCCGTTCCCTTGTCAGCGGCTACCACGAGATAGGGGTCGTCTTCATCTAAACGAACAACATCTTTGGGCGGAATAATCTCACCATTTACGATATTGTCAGTGATATCCAGCAAACTGCGAATGAAGGTGCGATAGCACGCTTGTCCTTCGGCTTGGAAAGCTGCCCTTCCGCCTTCAGTCGGCAATTGCTTGCAGACAAAACCACCTTTAGCGCCTACAGGTACAATAACGGTGTTTTTTACCTGCTGCGCTTTAACCAGACCAAGTATTTCCGTTCTGAAATCTTCTTGTCTGTCTGACCAGCGCAAACCTCCCCGAGCGACCTTTCCGCCGCGAAGATGCACACCTTCAACCCGGGGACTGTACACAAAAATCTCAAACTTGGGCAACGGCAACGGCATTTCCGGAATAAGCTCTGGTAACAGTTTAAAGGAGACGTAAGGTTTTTCGTTGCCGCTATCATCAGCCTGGTAAAAATTTGTACGCAGCGTGGCCAGCATCATATCCAGATAACGGCGAATAATTCGGTCATCATCCAGGTTACTTACATTATCCAACTGGTCTTTAATACGTTCGAGTAGTACGTTTTCTTTCTTGGTGCTGCGTTTCAATGCAGGATTGAATCGCAATTCAAAAAAATCTACCAGATTTTTAGCAATATTCGGGTAGGCAGACAAGGTATTCGCGATGTAATCACGACTGAACGAACTGCCAGTTTGTCGCATATATTTAGCATAAGCGCGCAGGATGGTAACTCTGCGGCCGGTCATTCCTGCACCCAAAATAAGACGATTAAACGCATCGTCTTCTAACGTATTTGCCCATACTTTGGCAAAGGCGTCCTGGAACAAAGTCTGGGCCTTTTCCATGTCAAAATCCTTGCCGGATTTGTGCAACATGGTGAAATCCATCACCCAGTTAAGTAGGTTATTAGAACACGTTACCTTGTACGGACTTTCATCAATTACACGTAAGCCAAAATTTTCCAACATGGGTAACACGTCGGAAAGGTGGATAGGCTCAGCGCGGTGGAATAACTTTAACTTCACGATTTCGCGGTTTGCGGTTTCTTCCTGTGGGCGATAAAACAACATGTCCAGAGTATGCTCATCGTTTAGTTGCTCTAACTTTTCAATGTCGATGAGTGCTGCACTGGGGAGATTTTGCTCCATATAACTCCGGGAGAACGCATTGTTATACTTGCGTTCCAGGGCTTTGCCTGTGGCTTCGCCGTGCGCCGCTTTAATTGACGATGCGAGGCGATCGTTCCAGGTTTTAGTAAGCTCAATAATATTTTGCTCTATTTCCTTCACATCGTATTCCACGTTGTTATTTTTTACTCTGGCAATGTAATGTGTTCTGGCGTACACAGATTCTGAGAAGAACGTGGTAAATTCTACTTCCTCCTCTGTACCGAAAGACCGCTGTAAAAGCGCTTGGGTATCTTTGCGCAGTTGCGTGTTATAGCGCTCTCTGGGAACGAATACCATACAAGAGATAAAACGACCAAAAACATCCTTTCGCACAAATAAACGGGTGATACCCCGCTCTTGCATCTGAAAAATGCCCATAATGATTTGGGTCATTTCCTCAGCAGGTGTCTGCAGGAGCTCATCTCTGGGGTAGGTTTCTATGATATTTACAAACGCTTTATAAGCATGGGTTCCCTGCTCGTAACCAGACAAACGGCAAATCTCTTTAATGCGACTAGCCAGCACCGGTACTTCAGTAGCACTTGAATTGTAGAACGATGCGCTGAACAAACCGAGGAAACGGTGCTCACCTATAACCTGGCCGTCACTGTTAAAGGCTTTTACGCCAACATAGTCCATGTGTGCAGGACGGTGTACCCGCGACCTGGAATTGGTTTTGGTGAGCATCAAAGGGTTGCCACTTAATGCTTCAACTCTCGCTGATGGCGCCTGGTTAGAAATAAGCCGCTCCCGTTTGGTGACAGATTTTTTCATTAACCCAAGACTGCTTTCATCATCAGGGATCCAGCGATAATCACCTTCAATTGCTTTAGCTTCGTAGAATCGATAGCCCATCATGGTGAAATTGTGATCAGACAACCAGGATAGAAATTGTAGCGTCTGCGTCTTCTTCTCATCGCTGACAGGCCAGTTAAGGGCGTCCGCATTTTCGATAACGGTATTCAGCGTTCCTGCCATTGCTTGCCAGTCTTCCACAGCAAGGGAAACCTCATCAACCACAGAGCGCAATTCCTTGGTCAGTGCTTCTATGTCTGATTTCGTTGTTTGGCGGTCAATTTCAATTAAAAGCACCGTTTCTTTTTGTGATGATTTTGATTTCTTTGTACTGTCAACGAAGGCCTCGACGACGTTGTCCTGACCTCGTTTGAGCGAAATTGGACTGTGCAGCATCAGGTGTGAAGTAATGTTTAGCCGGTTGAGGGCCATCCTCACAGAGTCAACCAAAAAAGGCATATCCCTGACAATAATCTCAACAATCGTATGGCTGGAGTGCCAGCCGTGTTTCGCAATTTCCGGATTGAACACCCGGATATAAGGCATTGATGAATCAAAATTAGAAAACACGTTCCACAAACTCAATGTGGCACCGTAAAGGTCACTGTCATTGCGATCTTCTAAATCCTCATTTGAAATCGCCTGGAACAAATGTTGTCCGAATTGTTTGACTAACGCATTGTGTTTCGCGTCTACTTTCTTTTCGATCAGAGAGAATACATTATCAAGCAGCACCGACTGCCGCTGAGAGGTGACTGTCATGGTTTAACCTTAATTAGTCGTAAGTGCACAGAATTCTTACCTATTTTCGCTAAAGTCACACCATATTAAAAGTGCTTTTTTAACGCTTTATTAACAGCATAGATAACTATGCAAAAAAGGCATAAAAAAAAGGGCCTAATGGCCCTTTTAACTAAGTAACTATGCAAAAATAATTACACGTTGGGGTCATTTTTATTCCACCAGAGGAATCTTGCTAAAGCAGGTAATACGATAATTGCCCCTAACATGTTCACCAGGAACATAAAGGTAAGCAATATTCCCATGTCCATCTGGAACTTGAGGGTGGAGAAAACCCACGTACTAACGCCAACAGCTAACGTGATACCAGTAAACAGCACCGCACTGCCCCGCTCTTTTAGCGCATCAAGGTAAGCCTGTTGTACCGTTTCTCCGGATTTTAACTTGTGACTCATTGTAGACAGTATGTAGATACCATAATCTACACCAATGCCCACACCAAGTGCGATTACTGGTAGCGTAGACACGGTAAGCCCAATCTGCAAGTATGTCATCAGTGCCTGAGCCAAGATAGACACAACATAGAGGGGTAATACCACCGATAGGGTTGAGCGAAGAGAACGGAAACTCAACAAACAAAGCAGGATAACCGCACCAAATACATAAACCATCATTGGTGTTTGAGCATCAGCCACGGCTTCGTTGGTCGCCGCCATTACGCCAACCGGCCCTGAGGCAAGACTGAATTTTACATCGTCGGTTTCGTAATCTACGCGGTAGTTTTTAACAGCATCAACAATATGGGAGATGGTTTCAGCTTTGTGATCTTCCATAAATAAGATTATAGGCATGACAGAACAATCTCCGTTTAACAACCCTGAAGATGTTGGTACCAGTGAAATATCCTGAGCCAGTGTTTGTTGATTTCTGGGCAAAACCTGCCACTTAACATTACCTTCGTTATATCCTGCATTGACATTTTTCGCTACCGACGCCAACGAGACAGCTGATTGCACTCCTTTTATGTTCTCCATTTTCCACTGAAAATCGTCCATGGCTTTCATTACGCCGTAGGAAGTACATGCTTCAGGTGTGGTTTCCACAACCACAGAGAGATAATCAACAGTCACCGCGTATTTATCAGTGATAAGGAAGGTGTCCTGATTGTAACGGGAGCTTTCTTGCAACGAGGGAGCGCCGGCGTGAAGATCGCCAATTTTCATCTGCTGCGACTGAATCAAACCAAACACAAATAGTGCGATTGTCACTGCCATGATCACCATGGCTGGTTTTTTATGGGTGCAGGCAGCAATGGCTCGCCAAAATGCAGTGGTACTTTGCTCTTTCTTATTAAACTGTTTGACATAATTTTCATCGAGTTTAAGAAAGCTCATTAAAACGGGGAGCAAAATAAGGTTAGTGAGAATGATGACTGCCACACCCATACTTGCAGTAATTGCTAGTTCCCGAATGATACCGATATCAATAACAAGCAATGTCATGAAGCCCACAGTATCTGATAACAGTGCGATACCGCCAGGTACCAATAAAGCGCGAAATGCACTCATGGCTGCGTGTTGCGCTCCCATTCCTGCTACTGCTTTTTTCTCAACAGCGTTAATCATTTGCACGCCGTGACTTACACCAATAGCGAATACTAAAAACGGAACCAGGATAGACATGGGATCAAGACCGAACCCCAGTACCGTTAACAAACCCAATTGCCATACAACAGCAACAATAGAGCACGCCAGCGGCAAGATCGTCATCATAATATTTCTGGAGAAGAAATAGACCATAACAGCGGTAATCGCTAATGCGATTGCAAAAAACAACACCACGTCTTTTGCACCATTAGCAACGTCGCCAATCATTTTAGAAAAACCGATAATGTGTATGGAGATATCATCGGATTCAAATTGCTGCCTGACATCCTGCTCAAGCGCATCGGCAATGGCAAGCATGTTCAGTGGTTCACCGGTTTTCGGGTCAAAATCGAGTAACTGGGTGGTCACCATGGCACAGCTGTAATCGTTAGATACCTGTCGTCCGACGATTTTGGCTTTCTCTACATTTACTGCAACCTGCTTGAGGGCTTCGGGTCTGGATGAATCGAAATCCGCGGGTATGACTGGCCCGCCTGAAAAGCCCCCTTCGACGATTTCGGTAAAGCGCGTTGACGGGGCAAACAAGCTCACGACCAGTGAACGATCCACACCGTTGACAAAAAACAATGCATCGTGGACCTGTTGGAGAGTATCCATAAATGTCTGGTTATAAATGTTGCCACTGGCATCGCAGACTGAAACAAGCACACTGTTAGCGCCGCCAAAGTCCTTACGGTGCTTCATATAGGTTTGCATATAGGGATGGTTGAGCGGCACATTTTTTTCAAAACCTGCATCCAGGTGCATCATTGATGCCTGAAAACCTAAATAAACCGTAGCGAGTAAAAACAAACCAACAACGATTTTCCGGTAACCAAAAATTAATCTTTCTAAAAACGTGGTAAGCATGGACATGTCAGTGAGTTATTCCAAATCTAGTTTCTTTATACCATTGGCTGTAACAGCAATAATGTTTCCATCAAAGCGGGTAATATTAACAACGCTGGCTTTATCGTTCAGTTGCTTTGACGTCATTCCAGATGTAGCCACACAATCATTTCGTGAGCCATAAGGGTCAAATTCAGCAGTCTCAGGCTTGCCGGGCAATTGAACAATTACCCCATTATTACCAAACAAAGCGAGTTTGTTGTCCTCTGCAGGCAATATGGCGTTCAGTGAACCCGATAAACACGTTGGCACATATTCCCATTCTGTATTGCCTTGCTGAATGAAAACATGCCCTCTGAGCCCCGCGATCATCATTGTATCGTTGCCAATAAATTGAACGTCCTGGAATGAGCCTTCATAACCGGTTTCCATGCGTTGCCAGTTTTTACCTTCATCGACACTTTTGGCAACCAGTCCTGCTTCACCCACCAGATACAAGGTATCATCAACTAACTGAACCCGATTCAGGTGAGGTAAAATGGCACTCAGTTCTTCTTCGTAATACTCAGGCGTATCCCGTTGTACCTCTTGCAGATACTCTTGGTCATAGGGGTTGAGCAAGGTAGCATGCAATTCACGCTGCCAAGAATTACCGCCGTCACGAGTACGATAGAAAAGACCGTATGCGCCAATAGCTATACCGTGCATCTCATCAAAAAACAGTACATCGAGAAACGGTTTCTCTAAACCGGGATCCTGGAATTGTATATTCCAACTTTGGCCTTTGTCAGAGGAGTGCAAAATAGTGGCATCATGACCCACTGCCCATGCGTGATTGTTCTGAATAGTTACGGCAGTCAGTGTCGCTATCGTTGGTACGGACTGCTGTGTATATTTTGTACCATCAGAAGACGTGAGAATGTGACCTCGCTCTCCTACTACAATTAGCGTGTCTGTGCTGTCGATACCTAACAACAAAGATTTTTCTACCAAAGGCGCCATAAAGGCGTCCTGTGCTTGAACAGGCATCATTGCAGTTAACGCGGCGATCACCGTCAGCGCTTTTTTCATCAAATAATATCCCTGAAAAAATAAGGTGATTAAACAAAAACGGCTGGCAATGCCAACCGTTTTTTAGTTAAAACTAGCGGCCTTCCCTTCGCAAAGCCTGTGAGGTGAACTCTGCTTCACGGGGTTTAATAGTGAAATCGTACATCTTAGTTTCATTATCTAAACCGATTGCCAAATAACGGCGGGAGTTTAAATCATGATAAACATCAAGTGTAGACCACTGCGTGGGTACATCATAGTAATTCACGCCGTAAGCTACACCAACGCGGTACAACTCACCATTCTTATCGTACATATCTGCTTCTTGGATCTGCCAGCTGTCTTCATCAAGGAAGAAAACCCGTTTTTGATAAATATGGCGTAGCCCTTCTTTTAAAGTGGCTTCCACCACCCAAACACGGTGTTTTTCCCAACGGGTCAGTTCCGGATTGATATGGTTCGGCTTTAAAATATCTTCGTAGCTTACCTCATCACTGTGAAGTGCGTAATTGTTATACGCTACGAACATTTCTTTTTTACCCTTCAATTCCCAGTTGTAACGGTCAGGTGAACCATTAAACATGTCGAAATCATCGGTAGTTCTCAAACCGTCAGATTCAGTTCCAGGTGTGTCATAGGCAATTTGTGGAACGCGGTTTAAACGTTTGCGACCAGTGTTGTACTTCCATGCTTCCCGTGGCTCCTTAACCTGATCGACCGTTTCTTTAACCAAAAGGATATCACCGGCCAAACGAGCTGGCTCAGTGATCTTCTGTTTAAAATAAAACAGAATATTGTCTTCCTCTAGCTCTTCTGGCTTGGCATTTTCATTTGAATACTTAATAAGAAGTTTTTCATCAAAACCAATAAGGGTGTAATCACCAGACGAGGTCACCGCTGCTTGACCTCCAAAGCGCTGGATCGCTTCACCGCGATAACGGAGAACGTGATTCCAGATAGCCTCCAGTCCATTTTTCGGGATCGGGAAAGGAATGCCCGTTGCAGCACCGCGAACACCATTACCTGATGTTATTAACTCCGCACGAGTGGCATTTGCCTTCGTTGCATCATAAATAAACTGAGGGTTGGATGCAGAACGTCTAGATTGGTACACAGGCATTCTGTATGTATCAGGATATGTTTCAAACAGTTTCATCTGACCATCAGATAAATATTCGCTGTATTCTTTATAGTTTGACGAGGTAATTTCAAACATTACTTCATCTTCAGGGAATGGATTAGGATGATGGTCACCGACAGAGAAGCCTTCTGGTGCACTGGTAATGCCCCCGGTGTATGCTGGAATACTGCCATCAGCGTTAGCAGCAGCTAAGCCGCCCAGAGGAGTAAGTGTATTACCCAGCTGATCGGCTTCTTCCTGGGATACTTTTGCCAGTGAAGCCGTAGATGACAGCGCTATTGTCAATGCAGCAGCGATAATGCTTGCTTTTTTGATCATACGATACTCCTTAAATCGAATACTTGAGGTTGAATGACACGAAATCGCGATCGGCTAACTGATTAGTTGTACCTACACCACCCCAGAATGAACTGTATGAAGCAGTAGCGGACCAACTGCTAAGATAGTTAAATGTAAACGAAATACTGGCGGATTTTGTGTCTTCTAAAAATACGTACAATGGATCTGGTGTGGTACCTTTTACATCGTGTGAAAAGGTGGCACGGGTTTGTAAATTTACACCTGAAAATACGTTGTTGAAATCGGCTAATGCCAATAAGCGATAGCCCCATGCATCTTCGGTGGTAAATGGATTTGTCTCAGGCCCATTTGACAAGCCAGTGTGTAAGCCTGTTCTTGGATTACCATCTGCTGTGGGTTCAAGAGATGGTGTGCGTCCAGTGCCTGGCGCGTTCAAACGCAGCTCGCTTGGATCAGGGAAATCAACGATGTTAACGTAGCCTACTTCGCCTAAGAAAACGAGATTGTCAGTACCCAACATTGGGCCAAATACCTGCGAAAGCGTAAACTGGGCTTGCCAGGTATCTGAAAAGACAAACCCATCTGCAGTTTCACCCGGTCCTACATCACGACCAATATTATTCAACTGGGAAATACCGGCTAAATCCGGACGAGCACCGATGTTTGCCAGCTGTTCAGGCATCCCCATATACAACAGCTCTACATCGTCAATTTGCAAAGGTTCATCTACGCGATAAGCAAATTCACCAGCCAACGCCCAGCTTTTAATATTGGTATTAAAGCTGAAGCCGTACAACTTGATATCTTCAGGGTAGAAGAAACGGGCTTCTGTAAATGCATCTAACTGCGCAATGTTATCCCGGGTAATTTCATTCTGTGCCATGAATGCAAGATCTTGGGCAATGCCAGCCTGAGTAAAATCAGACGTCACACCTGAAATCAATGGTCGCTGACTGTGATAGTTAATGTGATAGAAACTCAGCTCACTGTCGTTGAGTAATTCGGAGAACCAGGTCAGTCGAATACCATACTGACCCTGATCGTCTGCGTCTTCGTGAGCCGCGTCTGAATAATCACGCACTGCTACCTTTGTAGGGTAAGCCAAATAGGCAGAGCTAATTGTTGTAGAATCAGCACCTGAACGCAGTGCATCGCCCAACCCATTTAATGAAGACAATAGGAAATCTAAATCGATATCCGGGTTACCGGTAAAGCCAAGTTGAATATTGTTCGCCTGGCCACCCTCACCTGCAAAATCATTGGTTGCAAAATAGCTACCAGCTACAGGTAACCAACTCCGTTCCCAGCGGTATTGGTAATATGCCGATACACTTACTGTATCGGTGAGACCAAGTGACGCGTACACCATTCCCACAGGAATAAATACTTCTTTTAGTTCAGCGCCAGGAGCTCGGGCACGGTTCACATCCACAGGGTTTGTCGTATTGATACCGTGTTGGATAAATGTGCTTTCACCCCAACTGATAACCTGATCACCTACGCGAACAGAGAATGGCTTGTCGTCTATCCAGAAATCGCCATAGAAATAGGCGTCAAGGATACGGAAATCTTTACATAATAACTCTTCTGCCCCAGGCGATTCGCACAGGTTGACTGTACTGCCTGTAATTGGGTTATCGGCAGCAGGCGTCCCTTCACTTTGTTCAAAATCATAAAACCAGAATGCGCGAGTGAAGAAACCCCATTCCCCGAAATTAATATCGAGGTCGTGATTTCCTGATATTTGCGTGGAAAATGCTTTGCCAGGGTCGTGTGCCAGATTGCCCAAATCATTGTTTGCAGAATAATCACCATCGGCCAGCGCCCAAACATCAGCGGGTTGATAAATAACATTGGTAGCTGCGTTATATCCCGTCCAATCAAATTGTGGATGGTTGCTGTTACCAATCAATTTGTAGTCTCGGTCTTCTGCGCGAATACTGGTGGCCAGTGTAAACGTAGAATCGAGAGAAACATTAACATCGCCAAACTGCCAGTTCGCGGCTAAAGCCGGAGACGCTGCACTAAGTAAGGCCAAAATACCAGCGGCTACCGGTGTTCTTTTAAATGTGCTTTGCCTTTTTGTCATCGTTATTATACTCCTGAGTCACGCAACAGTGCGACATTGCATTGCGCAGACAAGTGACCAACCAACGTAGTTAACAAAATGATTACATCATTTTCGATGTTTCGCAAGAACTAATCGTACCAGTTAACAACAGTAATAACATATTTTCTTTCAAACAGTTATTAATCAATAGTTGAGTATGATGGAATTATCCAGGTAAATTAACGCAGTCTTTCGAAGGATTTGATTCTATTTTGAGCAGTAACTATCAGCCGAAACCTGCCGGATATGCCTCTGCTATCGATAAAAGCTTTTAAACGGGATGCAGGTACCTGTACTTTTTGTCCTGACTCAGCAATAAGTACAGCGGAATGCCCGACTCTGCGATACAAAGTCTGGCATTCGAGGTACGAAATAGAGAGTGAGAAAAAGTAAATTTTGTCGCTATTGGTTATGTTGCTCATAAGCCAGGCTCTTACTGACTTTCTCAAAGACATCGTTACTCAACCCTTCCTGACCGAGCAAACGATTAAGCTGTGCTTTCATACGAGTTTGATATTCCGGCCCGTAATTTTGCCACTGGGTAAGAGGGGTGACAATGCGCGCAGCAACTTGAGGATTTTGTTTGTCTAATGCAATGAGATAATCAGTTACATACTTGTACCCTTCTCCATCTTTGCGGTGGAACTCAGTAGGATTGTAAAAGGCAAAACTGCCTATTAGCGCTCTTACCCGGTTGGGATTACCCATTGCAAACTGAGGATGGGATTGAAGTAAAGTTAAGTGTGACAGAATGTCTTGTCGTTGTGTGGTCGCGTGCAGGGCAAACCACTTGTCGAGCACCAGCGGATCATGCTTCCAGCTTTGCTCAAATGACGCCATAAGTGATTCGAACAAGGCACCACCACGAGTTTGCGCCGCTTTTAACGCGCCCAGCGTGTCCGTCATATTATCGGCGGAGTCGAATTGCTCTTTTATCAGGTTATCACTGTCGTCACTGTAGGCAAGTAAACGTAAAACTGCATTTCTACAACGTCTGATTTGCACGTCATTTTGTGCATAGTGATAGGTTTTCGATGGATGACGAGCGAGTACCTGTTTCAACACATTGCCAAGCTTATCAGCGAATAGCTTACAAAAATTCGTTCGAGCTTCATTTAACGCAAATACATCTACCTGATGTCTGGTTTGGCAGAGGGTTTCAAAACTCGGAATAACCAGGCATTCGCCGAGTAATTCGGTGTTATCCAACTCCTTAACCAGAGCACTTTCGAGTTGTTGCCAGAGCGAATCTGGGACCGGCTCTTGTTTTTCCATGGATTGAATACAATGGTCATACAGACATTGTACCGCGTCCCATCGATTGAACGCATCACGGGCATAATTAAACACTTGTAACAACTCAGAGGCCGACAAACTGTTGTCGACCTTTACTGGCGCAGAAAAGTTACCTAAAACAACGGGTAAACAAGATTCTGGTACATCTGTAAATGTTAATGAAACTGATGGCTTATCAAGAATAACAAGACCGTCTGCAATGAGGCCTTGATCGTCATCGTAGTGGCCACCGGAATTATCAATACACTCAAAAGCCACTGGGATATACAAAGGTTGTTTATCAGATTGATCAGCAGTGACGGGCGTGTGCTGTGACAAAGTAACATGCAATGTACGGTGTTGTTTGTCGTAAACGCGCTCAACGCCAATCACTGGTGTACCTGACTGACTGTACCAACGTGCAAAATGAGATAAATCACGTTCTGTGGCACTTTGCATTGCAGCAATAAAATCGTCGCACGTAACAGCCTGGCCATCATGTCGGCGGAAGTATTCGTCCATGCCTTTGCGAAAGCCATCAGCGCCAAGCAAAGTATGAAACATGCGAATTATTTCTGCGCCTTTGTCATAGACAGTGACAGTATAGAAATTATTCATTTCTATTACTTCATCAGGCCTGATTGGATGACTCATGGCACTGGCGTCTTCTGCAAACTGGTGTTCGCGCATAACCCTTACGTGCTTAATACGATTGCTCAATGGTGATGTCATATCTGCACTGAACTGCTGATCACGAAATACCGTGAGTCCTTCCTTCAAGCTAAGCTGAAACCAATCTCTGCACGTTACCCGATTGCCTGTCCAGTTGTGAAAATACTCGTGGGCTATCACAGACTCTACATTGAAGAAATCTTCATCTGTTGCGCTGTTTTGGTCGGCAAGAACAAATTTACTGTTAAAAATGTTCAGACCTTTGTTCTCCATAGCGCCCATGTTGAAAAAATCCACCGCGACAATCATATAAATATCGAGGTCGTATTCTAACCCAAAGGTTTCTTCATCCCACTGCATGGCACGCTTTAAACTTTCCAACGCAAACTGACCTTTATCCCTTTTACCTTTATCGACATACAATTCAAGGGCAACGTCTTTTCCACTTGTGGTGGTATAGCGGTCGGTAAGAAGGTCAAAATCACCAGCTACAAGCGCAAATAAATAGCAAGGTTTTGGATGGGGATCTTCCCATCGTACCCAGTGGGTACCATCTTTGTTTTCACCTGAATCCACTTTATTGCCGTTTGCAAGTAAAGTGGGCAGAGACTTTTTATCACCTGTTATGGTGACTAAATACGTCGCTAGTACATCCGGGCGGTCCAGGAAATAGGTAATGCGACGAAAACCCTCAGCTTCACATTGGGTACAGTACACGCCGTTTGATAAATACAAACCCTCCAGAGCCTGATTGCCCTGTGGATCAATTTCGGTTTCTATTGTTAATTGAAAGCGGTCTGGAACCTCACTGAGGATAAGCGTATTGTTTTCGACCTGATAATTATCAAAAGGCTTACCGTCAATAACAACCCGCCTCAGAATTAGTTTATCTCCATCAAGATGTAATGCTTCATTGTGACTGCCCTGGCGCTCTACTTCAGTAATAACGGTAACGATGCTGCTGGATGGATGCAGCACCAGATTCATTTCAACTGACGAGATGGTGAAGGCCGGTGGTAGATAGTCCAAACGGCGTTTAGCAACAATGCTCATGATATCCCCCAAAAATGATACTAGGTGCGCTCTTCCTGCTCGTCCTGACTGAAAGGTGGCGTTAACCGCAAGATTTTGATCCCCAGATAAGCGTAAATGACGGCGAGGATCGGGTTGATAAGGTTGAAAAAAGTATAGAAGATATACTCAAAAGGATGCACCATTAACACGCCCTGCATGTATGCGCCACACGTGTTCCAAGGAATAAGCGGCGACGAGAGTGTTCCGCCGTCTTCCAAACTTCTGGATAGGTTTAATTGGTCTAACCCACGTTTTTCAAACTCTTCCTTGTACATCCTTCCAGGCATCACTATAGCCATGTATTGATCTGCAGTGACAAGATTGGTACCGATACAGGTTAAAATAGTACGACTTACCATGTCTCCGGCGGACTTTGCTCCGTATAGAATGGCACTAACAGCACGTTTGAGTAAGCCAACACGTTCTAACACAGCGCCAAAGGACATAGCACAAATGATTAACCAAATGGTGTTCAGCATGGAAGACATGCCACCGCGGCTAAGTAATGCATTGAGATTTTCATCCGGTGTAGAAAAACTCACACCATCAAATAACGCGGTCCAGACTACTTTCAATGTACCAATTGCTGAGCTGTCGTCGGGATTTGCCATAGATGTCACGACATCGCCCTGGAAAAGCACAGCCCAGAGCCCCCCAAGTAATGCTCCTATTGAAACGGCGGGAAACGCTGGCATTTTTTTCACTGCCAGGGTTAATAACACAACCAGTGGAACCAGTAGATGCCAACCCAGCGTAAATGATGAGCCTAATAAATTTTGCATGTCTTCAATGCGTTGTAGCGATGCAACGTTGGACTCACTGAAACCCAAAATGATGAACAAAATAATTGCAATGACAAAACTGGGAATGGTTGTCCACAGCATATAGCGGATGTGCTCAAAAAGGTCTGTTCCGGCTACAGCGGGAGCAAGATTTGTGGTTTCTGACAACGGAGAAATTTTATCACCGAAGTAAGCCCCTGACACTACAGCACCTGCCGTAATAGCAGCGGACATATCCATGCCAGATGCAACACCCATAAGGGCAACACCTACAGTTGCAGCAGTAGTCCAGGAACTACCGATACTCATGGCCACGACAGCGCAAATCAAACAGGTTGCCGCATAGAAAAAAGAAGGATTTAACAGCTCAAGCCCATAGTAGATGAGAGTGGGAACAGTACCGGACAGCATCCAGGTTCCAATTAACGAGCCCACAGCGAGTAATATTAAACACGCCCCTAAAGACATGGAAATGCCTTTAACAATACCCGCTTCAATTTCCTTCCAGCGATGGCCATTTTTCATGCCGATGATTGCGGCGAGACCAGTACCGATGAGTAACGCGATTTGATTAGGACCAAAAGACGAGTTATCGGAAAATAGATATACCGCGCCACTCATCATGACAATAAGTGCGATGATCGGAATAAGCGCATCTGCTAGTGAGGGTTCTCTAATAGTTTTTTTCATTATTGTTATTTCTCTTAGAATACTGAACGAATAAACATGATAAGAATGATGACTGGACAAACAAACCTGACATACCACGGCCATATTTTCCAGAAAAGGCCATGTTCAGCGCCTTCATAACCAGATTTAAGCTCTTTTAATATGTTATCACGACGCCATACCCATCCGGCAAAAATACAAAGAGCAAGACCCAACAAAGGCTGACTGTATTGAGTAGTAGCCGCAATCACCAGGCCGAACAGCATTTCAAAATTGAAAATAATCACTGCACTACAGCAAAAAATCACCGTTGCCATAATCCAGACAGCATGGGTGCGTTTTTGCTTTTTATTCTCGACCAGAAATGCGACGGGTACTTCCAGCATAGAAATTGACGAGGTTACTGCGGCTATCACCATGAGCGCGAAGAATGCAACAGCAATGTATACGCCGATTCCTTCAATTGAATCGAAGAGCGCTGGTAGCACATTAAAGATTAACTGATCGCCTTCGATAAGCGCCCCGGTTTCCGTGAAGATTTCTACGCCGTTATTCAATGCGACGTACATGGCGGGAATGATCAGCATACCAGCAATGATAGCAACGCCAATATCAACCAGTGCGACAGAAGCACCAATAGACGGTAAATTCTCATGCTTAGAAAGATAAGAACCGTAAACCAGCATAGTACCGACACCAAGAGACATAGAGAAAAAGGCTTGTCCCATAGCACTAATAAGTAAATCTGGGTCCAGGATCCGGTAAAAATCCGGAACCAGGAATGCCGCCCACCCTTCAATTGCACCAGGTTGAAAACCGACGTATACGATCAGAGCCAAAATAATTATTACCAGTGTCGGCATTAATCTGACCGACCATTTCTCAATTCCGGACTTAACTCCACCTAGCACGATGCTCGCCGTAAGCGCCATAAATATAGCGGTAAACAATAAATTTCTGCTGCCGGAAAAGCCTAACAACCAGGCTGACGCCTCGTCTAAACCGGCAACTGTAGTGACAGATTCTGAAAAATAGGCCAGCATCCAACCACCGACAATGCCGTAAAAAGCGAGGATCATGGAAACCGTTACACAGCCCCACAACCCCGTAGCAACACCGAGCTTGCTCCCTGAAATTTGACTGAGTGCATCTACCATATTAGCCCGATTGGCTCGGCCGATAATTAGTTCCGCCATGAGTACCGGGTAAGCCAGCACGAAAGCGAGTAGTAGATAAACAAGTACAAATGCTGCGCCGCCGTTGGTCGCGACTTGTGTTGGAAACCCCCAGATATTACCCAGGCCTACAGCAGAACCCGCTGCGGCGAGAATAAAACCAATCCGGGATGAAAATTCACCTCGCATTGCCATAGATGTCGTCCTTTATTATTGTTTTATTTTATTTTTTAGTAGACACAAAAAAGGGGCTGGCGTTGGTACCAGCCCCTGTATGTGTAACGCTAATGATGGTTAATTGCGTATTTCCCAGTATCCAGCATGTCGTATGTAATATTTGCAGCTTCGTCCAGGAATGGATCTAACTCTTCTAATTCTTCAGGTAAATCGTCAAGTGACTCTACCGGCTCTTTGCCCAGTCGTGCCAAGCGCTCATTCGCACGCGCTAAGTCATTATCTAATGCCTCTTTCTTCTTGGCTTCACGTTCTGATTTAACCAGAGAGATGAAATCTCTGTCTTTGTTTTTCTGATATTCGATAATATCTTCACCGAGATAAATAAATTCAGGATCTTTCAATACCCTGGCGTTGTGCTTCGCGGCCAATACATCCAGGGCACTCTGGCTGTCACCAAAAGTAGTGTAATTTGCCCGGTCAATACTGTCCCAGGGTAAAGCATTTTCTTCCTGGCTCTCTCCCCAGTCAGCGGGGTCGATGGGAGAAGGATATTTAATGTCTGGTACTACGCCCTTGTGCTGGGTACTACCCCCGTCGATTCGATAAAATTTTGCAATTGTAAATTGAACACTGCCCAGCGGATTGTCGTACAGATCGTAAATCCGCCCTAACCCTCTGTGTTGTTGCACTGTTCCCTTGCCAAAAGTCTGCTCGCCAACGATTAGCGCGCGACTGTAATCTTGCATGGCAGCAGCAAAAATCTCAGATGCTGATGCACTGTAACGGTCAACGAGCACGGTAAGTGGGCCATTGTAGGTTACCTGACCATCCGTATCGCGATTGACACTGACTTTACCTTCACCGTAACGAATTTGAACAACAGGCCCTTTTTCAATGAATAGGCCCGTCAACATGGTCGCTTCTGTTAGCGAACCACCACCGTTACCACGAAGATCAACAATAATACCTTTCACGTCCTGGGCATTGAGCGCATCAAGCTCTTTTTTCACATCAGCATGCAGGTTATTGTAAAAACTGGGGATAGTAATGACCCCTAATTTTTCTCCTGCGTGAGGACCTGTTTTTGGCTCATAAACTTCAGATTTTGCGGCCCGGTCTTCAAGTTTGATTTTATCACGGGTCAAACTTACCACTGACATGGCTTTACTATCGGATGTCCCTTTTTGCACCTGTAAGCGAACAGTACTGCCTTTCGGACCTTTGATGAGATCTACGACCTCATCTAGCCGCCAACCCACAACGTCGACAAATTCTTCGTCGTCCTGAGCAACACCAATAATTTTATCTTCTGGCTTGAGTGCCTTTGATTTGTCGGCAGGACCGCCTGGTACCACACTTTTTATAACAGTAAAGTCATCTTCACTTTGCAATACCGCGCCAATTCCTTCAAATGAGAGATTCATTTCCATCTGAAAGCGATCTGCATTGCGTGGAGAAAGATAACTGGTGTGCGCTTCAACACTTCGGGCAAAGGAGTTCATAACGGTTTGAAATACATCTTCGCTTTCGGCTTGTTTCAAACGTTTTATTGCCCGGGTGTAGCGCTTGGTCAGCAACTCTTTAGCTTCTTCCCAGGTTTTATCTGCCAAAATGAGGTTTAGCGCATCGTATTTAACGCGCTGACGCCAAAGTTCATTTAATTCTGCTTCAGTTTCAGGCCAGGCAGCGTCTTCCCGATCGTAGTAGAATTTATCCTCTGCCTTCTCAAAATCGAAGGGCTTGTCTAAAAGCGTTAAGGCGTATTCATAGCGTTCAACACGGCGCTGAGCACTTTTGTTATACATGTCATACGCGACTTTTAAATTTCCGCGACTCAACGCATCGTCGAATGCATCTTTAAACTGATTAAAATCTGCTACGTCAGATTTCAGCAAGACTTGTTTATTGTTGTCCAGCGACCGCAAAAAACGGTCATAAATTTTCTCAGACAACTCGTCATCCAACGCAATTTCCTTGTAGTGCGCCCGGGTAAACAAAGCACTGACACGCTTAGCCGCGACACTGTGTTGAGTTTCCTGTTGCAGTAAGGGCAATAGCTCTTCCGAGTCAGTTGCTGTCGTTGCTCCGGCGCCAATACTGACGGATAAAAAAGCACTGGCAATGGAAATGCGAAGGAGTTCTTTCATATTACGACCTCTTGGGATGTGCCAAACGTAAGGCATCAGCGTTGACTTTAACAACCATGCCGGAGTCAAGCTGAACATGAATACCATCTTTGGCAACTTCAGTAATTACGGCATGCATAGGTGCTTTGCCCAACTTTACTGTTACCGAGGTACCTGACTTCATATCAGCGTCTGTGAGTTTAGCCGGCGGTGTCTTACTTGGTCTGTCAGATTTGGATTTAGTTCCCTTTTTAGCACGACCTTCCGCACCATCGGCGCTGTTTTGTCGTGGTTTTCTGGGAGGCTGACGCTTTTCACCTGAAGCCTTTTGCTTAGCTTTGCGCTTTTCAGCGGCTTTAGCTTTGCTTTCGTCTAACTGTTGTTTTGCATGGTCAGCGTGCTCTTTTTCAATTTGAGCATCCTGATTGCCATCGAGGTCGACACGATATGCGCCTTCCTTAATGCTGTGCAAATATCGCCAGCTGTTGGTGTAGTGTCTGAGTGTGGAACGCAATAAGGTTTTACTTACGCGCGGTTCTTGCTCCAAACGAGCTGCCAAATCCTGAAAAATACCTATTTTTAAAGGACGGGCGTCGCCTTCTGTGGAGAAACAGTTCGGAAACGATTCAGCTAAAAACGCGATGACTTCTTTACTGTTTGAAAACTTCTCTGGTTGTTCCATTAATTTTTTACGTGCAGGTTAATAATCTTCTTCATTGCTCTCATCATCCCAAGTTGCCAGCGTGTGGTCAACCCAATCAAGCAATTCATCGTCATCAATGTCTAATAAATTGTCAGTTTGATGCCATGTTTCCCAAGTGTAGTGCAATAAACGCTCAAGCCATATGGTTTCAACGTCTTCATCTGCCCTGTCATAGATACAGTGAAGAATAAAATTTATACGCTCAGCAGCCTCTTCTGGCTCTTCAAACTTATCTTCCATGTCTTGGGGGGTTGCCAGCACCACATGAATATCTACATATTCCTTCATCAGAGGGTATCCATCAGGGCCTGAGCAAGTGCTTCCACGCCAATCTTATCGTCAGCGTCGAAGCGAGCAATATCCGGGCTGTCTATATCCAGCACGCCTATCAGGGTTCCCTCGTGGACCAAGGGAACCACTATTTCTGAATTTGATGCAGCATCACAGGCGATATGCCCGGAAAAGGCGTGTACATCTTCTACGACCAGCGTCTCTTGTTTTTCAGCTGCAGTGCCGCACACCCCCTTCCCCATTGGAATTCGAATGCATGCAGGTTTGCCCTGAAAGGGGCCGAGGACTAATTGATTTTCTTTATATAAGTAAAATCCAGCCCAATTCACCCTTTCCATACTGTTAAACATAACCGCACTCAAGTTAGCCATATTCGCGATTAGGTCGGTTTCACCGCTCATGAGCCCTTTGGCCTGAGCTAAAATCTCAGCATAAAATGTACTTTTCAAAAAAACCTCTGTTGCTAATTATTGATGGCAAAGGTTACGTTAACCCGAGCACTCACTTGCTGTTCTCCAGGCATGGCGGTAGAGAAACTGTCTGCTTTCGCCATTTCCATACGCATCACAGGCATTGGATAGCCCTGGCTGTTTTCAGATACTGATAATACATTACCCAAAGAAACGCCCAGTTCTTCTGCCAGCAGTGTTGCTCGTAATCTGGCGTCTTTAACCGCGTTTATCAAGGCTTTTTGATAAGCGTTTTGTTGGCCACTGGCAATAAAGCTGAAGTTTTGTACCCGATCGACTCCTCGAGACAAGGCACCGTCAATGATGTCATCATAGTTGTCGATATTAGTATCGGTAATTCGTACTTCACGACTCAGAATAAATCCATTTTGTTTTCTTCCTTGCGGAGTTGATTCGTAATAAGGGTTCAAATTTATTTGCATGGACTGAACGTTCTTTTCTTCAATGCCATTTTTTAATAAAAACTTTAGAATAGCTGACATATCTCTTTGCAGCTGGCCGTTTAGTTTAGCAACTAACTCCCCCCGTTCTTCAAGTACGAACGTCATTGTATAGGCATCAGGCACGACGGCAATGTGTCCCTCACCTGAAACCTGAATTGCTGGCTCCGCTGCTTCAACATGGCTTATTGCCAGAACGCTAAAGAGAAGTATGGCGGTGGAAAAACGTTTTATCATGATATCTCCTTGTGGTGGGTACCGGTCTCTTACAATTTATTGAGATACCCATATGTGTTATCAGCGTTTGATTGTGCATGAACTGTCTGAATCAAAGATGAATATTGACTTAACGAACATGCGTTCAGCACTTCAACTACTCAGATAAAGTTTCACCCAAAGAACCAATAACTCACCAGAATAGCTGCCACAATACCAGCGAGATCAGCCGCCAGGCAACAAGCTACGGCGTATCGCGAATGTTTTATCCCAACAGCTCCCAGATAGACAGCCAAGACATAAAACGTTGTCTCAGTTGATCCTTGCAGCACAGATGCCAGTCTACCAGCAAACGAATCGGCGCCATGATGCTGCATGGTTTCTATCATTAGTGCGCGAGCACCGCTTCCGCTTAAAGGCTTCATTATTGCTGTTGGCAACCCTTCTACAAAGCGAGGGTCGCCACCTAATGCTGTAACTAGATAGGCGATGCCGTTGACGACCATATCGAGAATGCCGCTCGCTCTGAGCATACCGATGGCAATAAGCATAGCAAGCAGGAAAGGAATTAGTGAGATCGCTACGTCAAAGCCTTTTTTAGCACCATCAATGAATAGTTCGTACGTATTTAAGTGTTTACGCCATCCGGTTACCAGTACCACCACGATAAACAAGAACAACAAAAAGTTTGCCACTATGGCTGACTGTGCCGCCAGTTCGTTGGCTGCCAGAGATGAAAAATAAACTATTACAGCCCCTAGCAAGCTAAATATACCGACCAGGTAAAACACCACTACGCGATTTAACAGGTTTACTTTTTGTACCAAGCAAGTGATAAGCAATCCCGCCAGCGTAGATGCACTTGTTGCGAGGAGAATAGGAATAAAAACATCTGTAGGCTGGGCAGCGCCCTGTTCCGCACGATATAAAAATACAGCGATGGGAAATAGAGTAACTGACGACGTGTTCATAACCAGAAACAAAATCTGGCTGTTGGTTAGCGTATCTTTCTTTGGTGCCAGACTTTGCATATCTTGCATCGCTTTTATACCGAAGGGCGTAGCGGCATTATCAAGGCCCAGCACGTTTGCTGACATGTTCATTGTTATGCTGCCCAGTGCAGGATGATTGCGTGGGATATCAGGCATTATCCGACATAAAAACGGTGCGAGTACTTTAGAAAATTTTTCGATTAACCCAGATTTTTCAGCGACTTCAAAGATGCCTAGCCAGAACGCCAGCACACCAATTAACCCTATAGCAATATCCACACTTAGTTGAGCCATACTAGTGACAGATTGCATTACTGATTGGAAACCGCCAGGATTATCGCCAAAAAAACCTTGCCATACAGTTGCAAAAAATGCGAATACAATAAAAGAGAGCCAAATTCGATGAAGCATAATACTTTATTTCTAATTAGTGATGGATGCAGTGTACATTAATTCCTGTTTTTTGTTGCTGGTTTCCATCAAATTGCTAAGAAATCTTTTTGCAAGGTTCAGTGCCTGCAAAATAAAAAGCAAGCCCCAAGGCTTGCATTTACATAAGCAAGCTTTTAAGCTTGCCTAAAGTGCATTATATATGTGTAAAGGAGAAATAATGCTTGCAGTTCTCACAGGCGATCTAGTGCACTCTACTAAACTGGATGCAAAGACATACAGCCTGGTTGTAACGGTACTGGAAGAGTATTTTGAAGCCCTGCATCAGCAGCACGGTGTAGACTATGAAATATTTCGGGGAGATGGATTTCAGCTCGTATTCACCAAAGCTGAACTTGCCGTTACCGTGTTGCTTCAGACAAAGCTTTTCCTGAACAGCCAGATAAACGGGCACGCAATAGATTGTACGCAGTGCTTAGCTTATGGTTCGGGGAACTATAATGTGGGCAAACCCGGCCGCTCCAGCGGTGGTGTGTTTGTAACTTCAGGCCGAGGCCTTGAAAAAACCAGACCTGGCGAGGTGCGCATTATGAGTCATTTACCACTGTTACAGCCAGCGACTGACTTAATATGTCAACAAATGAGCTATGTACTGAATAAATTAAGTGTGAAGCAAGCAGGATTGCTATACCACTATATAAAAGAGGGATTTCCAGCACACAAAGCACTGGCTATTTGGGCCGGTACTTCACGACAAAACATCAGTGAACGATTAAAGGCAGCTGGTGGCGACTTACTGCAACCCTTTATAAATTATACAAATGCACAATTGAACCAGAAGGATGAAACACAACAATGACGTTATTCTTGCTGTTATTGGCTGCGCATTTTGTCGGCGATTTTTACCTTCAACCGGCTAAATGGGTAACGTGCCGACACGCAAACGGTATCCAGTCACCCGCCCTGTTCCTACATGCGGGAGTTCATAGTATCCTGGCTATTATTGCACTGTGGTTAGCGGGCGCAGGATTATTTCATGGCTTGGCTGCAGCAGGGGTGATAACAGCAACCCATTTACTTATCGACTGGGCCAAAGCGGGTAAGCACAGCCCTCTGGCATTTGTTGTCGATCAATGCGCCCATATCGTCGTGATCGTGTTCGTATCCTTGTCTTTTCAGACTGAATCAATATGGCAACTTCTACAGTCCTATAAAAACAGCATCACCCATGAGCACTTACTTTACTTAGTTGGTTATCTCATTATTTTTCGACCTGCCAGCATACTCATAGCGCAACTGCTCTCTCAGCACACCGCACAATTAAAAGCGGCAGATAACGAAAGCCTTGGAAAAGCCGGACGTTACATCGGCTATGTTGAGCGGTTACTCGCACTGTCTTTTATTTTAGTAGACGAATACACAGGTTTAGGTTTTCTTGTAGCCACGAAAACAGTATTCAGGGTAGGCGATTTATCGCGGCAAAAGGACATGAGGTTGACGGAATATATGATGTTAGGCACGCTAATGAGTTTTGCCAGTGCACTAGTGGTAGGCTGGCTTATCATATCCATAAATAAATAAAGGCCAGCTATTGCTGGCCCACCGGTTATTCAGATGAATGGTAGTTACCCGAGTACCTTTGCCAAACTGGCAAGACAATGATCAATATTCCGGTCTTTACAGGCGTAACCCATCAAACCAATACGCCACACTTTTCCAGCAAGCGCACCTAGGCCAGCACCGATTTCAAGGTTGAAATCACGCAATAACTGGGAGCGAACATGGGCGTCATCCACACCTTCAGGGATGAGCACCGAATTTAATTGAGGCAGGCGATAAGCTGCATCTACAGCCATTTCGAGACCTAATGAACCTAGCCCATCGCGCAACTTTTCATGACCAGCTTGGTGACGTTGCCAGGCATTTTCCAGTCCCTCTTCTTTGAGCATAACCAGCGATTCATGCAAGGCATAAATACTGTTTACAGGAGCGGTGTGGTGATACGCTCGTTTACCGCCTTTGCCCCAGTACCCCACTATCAGGTTCATATCAAGAAACCAGCTCTGAACAGGGTGCGTTCGGTTCTGAATGACAGATACTGCCCGCTCACTAAATGAGACGGGAGACAACCCGGGAACACAGCTCAAGCATTTTTGCGAGCCAGAATAAATTGCATCAACTCCCCAACCATCAACATCAACCTCTATGCCACCAAGTGATGTGACAGCATCCACGATGGTAAGACAGTCAAATTGTTTAGCAAGAGCGCATAATGAAGCCGCATCATTGCGAACGCCGGTAGATGTTTCGGCATGAACAAATGCAAGAATTTTCGCATCAGGATTCGCTTTCAAGACATCTTCAACCGCGTTGAGGTCAGTTTGCGTTCCCCATGCATTCTCCACCACCAAGGCCTGACCGCCACAACGGTTCACATTTTCAACCATTCGCTGACCAAATACGCCATTGATGCACACCACGACCTTGTCACCCGGCTCAATGAGATTTACAAAGCAGGCCTCCATTCCCGCAGAACCCGGGGCAGACACCGGCATTGTTAGAGGATTGTCGGTTTTAAATGCGTATTGAAGAAGAGATTTGGTTTCATCCATAAGGTCTATGAATAATGGATCAAGATGCCCTAAGGTGGAGCGTCCCAAAGCATTAAGCACCCGTGGTGAAACATCTGAAGGTCCAGGGCCCATTAGGGTGCGCTCAGGGGGAATGAAAGAAGTGGGTAATGTCATATTGGGTTCCTGTCTACCAATTTACGGTAAATGCATTGTGACATTCTGGATCAATGGGCACAATCCGCCATGATAAGTATAAATAACATGAATGAACAAATGCCTAAGCATAAATCATTAAGTTTATAAGCGACGGATAACAACCCACTTTTTGAATAGAATTAACCCTATGAATTTTACTATGGGGTGGTAAAATAACGCTCTATTTGGAAGAAATACAAATTTTCTTGCAAAATTTGTTTATAAAGTGAGCGGTTTTGATCTATAGTTACAATCCCGGTGAAAAAATTCACAGGTAACCTCTCCCTTGTAAAAGTTAGCGCACGGCTCAGCAATGAGCCATTCCCCTAAGCCCGGAACGAAAGTTCTGGGCATTTTTTATTGGCTACTCGGTTTTTAATTTAAACTTTTCGCATTAGACCTTCTTGCATGGTTGATGCTACCAATTGACCCTGCTGGTTGAAAAGCTGCCCTTTTACAATGCCCCTGGCATTACCACTAAACGGGCTTTCCGTGACATACAATAGCCATTCATTAAAATTCACTGGTCGGTGAAACCACATCGCATGGTCGATGGTGGCAATTCTCAAATCTTTATCTGCCACCGACACACCGTGTGGTTGCAAGGATGTGCTAAGGAAGTGGTAATCAGATGCATAAGCAAGCGCTGCCTGGTTCAACCTTTCGCTACCGGTCATTACCTCTCGGGCTTGTAACCAAATATAACGCTGTGGATCCCGCTTTTTCGCCGAAAAGGCATTCACTGCATCGATAGTTCTTATATCTATAGGTCTGTGGTAACTGAGTGCTTCCCGCATAGGCCGAGCTAGTTTTTCATAATTTGCTTCGTAGAACTCAATATCAGACGTAACTTTCTCCGGCGGTAATACATCAGGCATGGTTGCAAATTGATGTTCCATACCCCGCTCTTCCCGTTGAAAGGATGCGGTCATATAGAAAATGGTACGGCCATCCTGTACGGCTTTAATGCGACGAGTACAAAAACTCTTGCCGTCCCGCACCACCTCAACATCGTAAACAACCGGTTTTTTCGCATTTCCAGGCAATAAAAAATACGAATGGAACGAATGGGCGAAAAGCTCAGGTTCGACCGTTTTATATGCGGCTGACAATGCCTGCCCCAAGACCTGGCCACCAAATAGTGCGCGAAAGCCCAGATCCCAGCTCTGGGCGCGATAAATCCCGTGTTCGATGGTTTCAAGTTCCATCAGTGAGGCAAGTTTAACTTCACTCATAATTCGTTTGTCGACTCCAATAATGCTAGTTTAGGGTTGCGAGGATAATATTTTTCCGGAAGATGTGCACGGTGTTCAAAATAACGAGTATCTTTATAGGGCAATTTCATAAACCCGGAAATACCCAGCCCCTCGATGGTTGGCACGGCTGCAACAAGTTCTGCCAGCAGTGCTTCGAATTCACCCTCTTTTTCGTGATCTAACAACTTATAGTAGCTATGAATTTTCAGATGATGAGGCAAGGCTTCGAAAATAACACAACCTGTGTGATGGATTGTGTTTAGTTGCTCCAGAATAGCCATTATATTGCCTGGTAGCTTTAATAGCTCATCGGGATCATCACCATCCTCAAAATAAGAGTGTAAGCGGCTACTTTCAGACGATAAAGGCAGCTTGGACAATTCAAAAGGGATAGTACAACTCGCCGAAGGAACAAAAGGTGCGTCAGGATCATGCCTTTCCAGATGCAAAGTATCTTTAGCATTGAACAAGCAGCACTTAAATACACCTTTGCGATGAATGGCTCTTGCAAGGTTGATGACATTATTCACCGCCTGTTCGAAAGCGATTTTTTTTGATTTGTCGTGCAAGTTTAGACTGGAGTCAACATAGATTCCATCTGGCATCCAGCGAATAGCGATACCGCCGACAACCGGGTACTTGCCCAATCGTGAAACTGCTGCGATAAACCCCTTTTCTGTCTCCCCCATTCCCTGAAGAAAATTCTTATAGTAGCGATCGAACTGGGCGTCGTTGACATACTTAAGTGCAGCTAGCGCTTGTGTAGATATTTCCCTTAAAAAGGACTTTCTGGAACTGTAAACCACCGTTTCAATATCTTTTGCTTCACTGGCTACCCATGTAGGGATCATCGCGGTATAACGAGGGGGTTGGTCTGGCGTGAAAACCATTTGTTTAAGTACGTGAAGGTGATTGAAAAAATAATCCCCTCCCATGCGCTGTCGTGATGGATCATCATCCAGCATATAGGAAAGTATACTGGCAAGCATCTTCGGTAAACCGAGGGAGAACGGCGTAATGACTTTCCTGCCAAATCGGCTGGACTGGCCTGAAGCGAGTGCATAAAGGGTGCTTGCCAGACCCTGCTCGTCAAAGCGCGGGGATGACAATGCACCGTTAAGTTGCTCGTCCCCAATGAAATACACATCGCCAAGCCGTGCATTAGTCTGTTGCATATCACCGGACATCAAGTCCATCACGTTATTTTCAACACTCTGACCTTGGCAATCTAGCTGCGCAAAAACCGAAGACCCCCAATCAATGAGTGCAACTTGCTCCAAGGCGGGATCCCAGACGAGATTCGAAGGTTTTATGTCACCGTGAACAACAGGCTTACTTTGCCCCCCCTCCTGTCGGCGTAAACTCAGTAAAATCTCACCAACCTGTACAGCTATTTTAACAATTACCCTGGGTGATAAGGGGCCGCTATCAAGACTGACTTGCTCGAGATCCTTACCTCTGGCCCGTTTCATAACTAAAATAGCTTGCTTTCCCACCCGTTGGAATTCTTGCAGTCCAGGAACAAAAGGATGACGAACCTGAGAAAGCATATAGGCTTCATCTTCAAGCCGGTCCTGAACGTGTTGAGGTAAATTCGCGCGGGAAAATTTGAAAACCAGGGGTTCATTTTGCGGTGAAACACCACCAAAAACAAAGCCAAAAGCACCTTTTCCTATAAGCGTAATGGCACTAAAACCAAGTGATTCAAGTTGTCTTTGACATAATTCTACCCAGTCTCGCAGCTTTTGAGCATCGCTATGTGAAAGCAAATATACCGACTGGTCATCAGGTATATAAAAATGCTGTAACCCGCTGGGATTGCTCATCACCCTTGCTCTTGCTTAACCCAATTGACTGTGCTGTTTACATCCTTGCCCAGATAGTTACACACTTCATCAAGAGTGCTACGCAAGTGCTCATCAAGTTGCCATGGAGGATTTATAACCATAACGCCTGAGCCATACATGCCATTATCAAGGGCCTTATCCGATACACGTAACTCTGCGGTAAACGACGCTTTGCCTATTTCTGACAAGCCATCAATCATCACTTCACTCGCCCCGGCTTTACTCCCTGCTCGCTCTGAAAGTAACGGGTACCACAACACAATTTGCGCCCCGCTCCATCGCTGCAGCACTTTTCGAATGGTTTCGGGAATTGCCGTGTACTCTTCGAGTCTTTCATAAGGAGGGTCTATTAAAATTGCGCCTCGATTTGGGCTAGGTGGCGTAAGAGCAACAATCCCTTCCAAACCATCCCTGTAATGAACGTGTGCGTTTCCTTTTCCCACCCCACGTATAACGTGAGTGAGCGTTTCACATTCACCAGGGTGAAGCTCCATAAAATGCGCCGTGTCCTGAGCGCGCAGCGCGTTAGCGGCCAGAAGCGGAGACCCTGCGTATTGCAAGTTTTCCCAGTGTGGGGTCATCGCGCTAAGGTAAGCACTGAGAAGAGGTGACTGCGCTGTGATACCAGCCAGGAGAACAAAACCCGTTTCAAACTCCCGGTTCTTCTGCATTTCTTCTCCCGTAAGCGGATAACAGCCTGAACCGCCATGGGTATCGTAAAGAGTAAAGGGTTTTTCCTTTTTCTTCAGATAATTAATAACACCAAGCCAACATAAATGTTTAATAACATCGGCATGATTTCCTGCGTGAAACCCGTGTTGATAACTGAGCACACAAACCTCGTGAAAAGAAAGATTTATGATGTCATTGTAACGTGATAGCAAGATAACGAACAGAGGCGGAGAAACCTCTACCCCGTGGTTATTTCAGAAATAGCAGCATTTTTTCTGGATCTTGCAGGTAGTCACACCACAAATTATTAAACTTCACCATGGTGGCCCCGTCGATAAAACGATGATCAGCAGACCAGTTTACTTGCATGATGTGTTGGCCGATGACATTTCCGTTATCATCAAAACGGGGAAGCTTTTGGGTTTTACCCAAAGCGACAATTGCTGCCTCAGGTTTGTTTATAACCGGTGTAGCTGTTATACCGCCCAATACACCAATATTCGAAATGGAAATGGTTCCCCTCTTTAACCTGTCTCCTGTTAACTGCCCTGCTCGGGCCAAATCAATTATTGTCTGCAGTTCGTTGGCGATTTCAAAAATTGATAACGCTTGTACACGTTTTATGTTGGGTACGAGCAAACCTAATTTACTGTCAACAGCAACACCAATGTTGTGATCTTCATAGTAATGTAGTTCACTGCCATCCTCGCTAAGCTGGGCATTGAGAATGGGAAATTCACTTAAGGCAAGAGAGAGGGATTTAATAAAAAACGGCATAAAGCTAAGTTTTACATTGCGCTGTTCACATTGTGGCTTTAACTTTTCCCGTAGTTTAATCAGCGCATCCATCTGCAACTCATCGCTCACGGTAAAATGAGGAATAGTACTCACGGAAGCTACCATTTGGCGAGCCATAGCAGCTTGAATACCTTTCACTTTTTCAGTCCGAATTGCGCCCTCAACCCGCTGTTGATCGTTAGGTCGATTGTGTTGTCTGCTATTATTAGCACTCTCATTAGCGTCACATTCAACCTTTGATTGCAGCACTGCATTAATGTCCTCTTTTAGAACCCGGCCTTTTTTTCCGGTTCCCGATATATCAGATAACGAGAGTCCTCTCTCCCTGGCCATCCTGCGAACGGCAGGACTTGCCATGACTTTATCGGGATTTATATACACAGGATCAAAATGCCCTTCGTGATTTTCTCTTGCAAAATCAACGGAATTTGAATCTTCTAACGTTCGGTCTAAACCTTGAACGTCATTTTTTGTTTGATTTACTTCAGCAACACAGTTGTTGCTCACATCATCACGAATTGAAAATAAAGGCTGATGAACTTTAGCAATTTCACCTTGCTGGTAATATCGCTTTACCACAGTACCTGCGTGTTTTGCGGGTATTTCAACCACCGCTTTATCTGTCATGACTTCCACAACGACTGCATCTTCTTCTATCTGATCACCCTCGTTTACGTGCCATTTGACAATTTCACACTCAACAATGCCTTCACCAATGTCGGGTAGCAGAAAATCTTCGCCTTTGGACATCTCATCACGGGGGGCATTTTCATTTGGTGTGTCGATATGGTCGACTTGATTATCTCCACCATCTGCCAGTTGTTCCTCTGAATGCGCGTTCAAAGAAGGTAACTCAACCGCAAAAAGTGGTGCATGGACCTTCGCGATATCGCCAGGTCGGTAATACAGCTTTTTAACTACACCACTGTGCATTGCCGGTATTTGTACCGTCGCTTTATCAGTCATCACTTCTGCAACGGGCTGATCTTCTTCTATATGCTCGCCTTCATCAACGAGCCATTCTAAGAGCTCGCACTCAACAATGCCTTCGCCAATATCGGGTAAAATAAAATCTGTGCTCATAACCTTTCCCTTAATAATGCATTGTGCGAACTATCGCTTCATAGGTTTTGGTTTCATCTGGCATGTATTCTTTTTCATGAGACAGTGGAAACGGCGTATCAAGACCACAGACTCTGGCGATAGGAGCTTCGAGGTACAAAAAGCACTTGTCCTGAATAGTCGTGGCGATTTCGGACGCAAACCCACCAGTAAGGGGCGCTTCGTGATTTATCAGCAATCTGTTTGTTTTCACAACAGAATTAACGACAGTTTGTGCATCCCAGGGGGCAATGCTTCGCAAATCAATAATTTCACAGGTTATTCCATCTTCCAGGGCGCGCTCAGAGGCCCGTTGGAGAATTTCTACTTGCGCGCCCCAGCCAACCAAGGTTATGTCGTTGCCTTCCTGCACGATGTCAGCCTTGCCGAGAGGTAGTTCATAGTCGTCTTCTGGCACATCGCACACTGAGGCGCGGTACAAGCGTTTAGGTTCCATAAACAACACTGGGTTATCATCCCTTATAGACGCTAGCAACAAACCTTTAGCCTGATAAGGGTTACGCGGTACTACTATGCGAAGGCCTGGGCAGTGTGCGAAGAAGGCCTCGGGTGATTGACTGTGGTAATGACCACCAGCAATTCCACCGCCGTAAGGAGTGCGAATTGTTAAAGTGCCACAACTAAACTGCCCCCCGGAGCGATAGCGAAATTTAGCTGTTTCGTTGACGATTTGGTCAAATGCAGGAAAAATGTAATCGGCAAATTGGATTTCTGCCACAGGCACCGCCCCTTGAGCAGCAAGGCCATTGGCAAAACCTATTATCCCTTGTTCTGTCAGAGGCGTATTGAAACACCGGCCTTTACCAAACTTTTCTTGTAAATGACTAGTTGCCCGAAATACACCGCCAAAGTGACCAACATCTTCACCCATCACCATTACTCTTTCGTTGTCTGTCATAGCGGTGACTAAAGCATTATTCACGGCTTGAAGTAGGTTCATTTTTGCCATTACTTTATGCTCCCTGATGTTTTGGGGTATGTCTTTGGGTACTTCTTAATATGTTGTTTAAGACTGTCAAGTTGCTCTTTGAGGTGCCAGGGTACGTGGTCAAATACGTCGGTAACTAAGTCATCTACAGGGTTTATGTCTACTTTTTCTGCCGCCTTCAATGACGCAAGCACACTCTCGCGCATGTTCTGCTGCATCTTCGCAAGACTTTGTTTGTCTAACCACCCCTTGCTATCCAGCCAACGGGTGAAACGTACAATGGGATCCCGTTGTTGCCATGTTTCTTCTTCTTTTTTGGAACGGTATCCACTGGGATCATCTGACGTTGAGTGAGCAGCAAGCCTGTAGGTCATAGCTTCGATTAATACTGGCTGGGCACTTTCAAGGGCAAGTTCTCTGGCTTTCTCTGTTGCTGCGTATACAGCAAGTGGATCGTTTCCATCTACGCGAATGGTCTTAACACCATAGCCGATCCCTCGTGAGGCGATCCCATCTCCAGCAAACTGCTCTTCTGCAGGGGTAGATATAGCGTAGCCATTGTTGCGGCAAAAGAATATGACCGGGCAAGAAAGGACTGCAGCCATATTTAGCCCTGCATGAAAATCGCCTTCAGACGCTGCGCCTTCACCAAAATAGCACATGGTAACGGCAGGTTCGTTGGCCATTTTTTGTCCGTAAGCAAACCCGGCTGCCTGGGGAATTTGTGTGCCCAAAGGCGATGAAATTGTCATAAAACGCAGCGTTTTATCACCATAGTGAATGGGCATCTGCCGCCCCTTGTTTGGATCAAGCTTGTTACTGAACATTTGATTCATAAATTGCTCAGTGCTATATCCTCGCCACGCTAATGCACCTTGTTCCCTGTATTGGGACATGATCATATCTTGTTCAGATAACGCAGCGGCACTGGCTACAGTAGCAGCCTCCTCTCCTGTAGAGGCCAGATAGAAACTAATGCGCCCTTGGCGCTGTGCTGCCACCATGCGCTCATCAAGAACTCGGGTAAAATGCATTACCTCAAGGATGCGAACTGCCTTCTCTTTATCAAGATCAGGCACGGTACTGTCTCCGTGGACTACGCCTTCCGGTGAAAGGATTTGCAACATGGGTATGTCGATAAGCCCATTCTCAATGATATTAGTTGTATGAGTCACGCTCACTTGTGCCAGGTGATTTCTGTCTTTCACGTTTTAACCCTCAGTGGTCGTAACCACAGACGCGATAAATGTTAAATCCATGCTATAGCTTTCCACTCGAAAAGACCTTGCTTAATACGACACCGGGATGCGATTGAAGAGGACAGTTATTACAATATTTTACGTTTAGCGAAACTTTTATCACTGGTATTTAACATTATATTAAAGTTAATTAATCCTAAAATTTACTTTGTGTAAATTTGAAAGTTTCTTTGGGGTCTTGAGGTCTGATTAGACATGTGGGGAATTTGTGACGTTCACAATCTATTCAGCTGCATATTCTATACTGGAGAATAAAACCCACTACGATAAAAAGGTGGTAAGTGTTCGCTGTCCATCTCACAATTTGATATAAGCTATTGATTGACGCGACCTCGCACATGAACGGGAGAATAGAATGAAAAAAGCAATCGCCTTTGCGATTTCTTGTGCGCTTGGCCTGAGTGTATTAACCACAGCAACACCCTTTGCCCCCGCAAACGCCGCCGACGATACAAAGTTTTCTGATAACACTACTGATGTGTATATCGTTGAACTTGAGGAACAACCTGTAGCTAACTATCGCGGCGACATTACCGGGTACGTTGAAACCATGTCGTCAAACAGCAAAAAGCGTCTGAATACAAAGAGTCCTGCTGTTGTGAAATATCGCGATTATCTTCGCACGCGTCAGCAATGGGTACGTGACAACGTGACTGGCGAACCCATAGACCAGCCTATTGCAGACTACCAACTTGCATTTAACGGCTTCGCAGTAAAATTATCTACTGAGCAGGCAAAATCCCTGCTTACTACCGAAGGTGTCAAAGCAGTTAAAAGAGATAAACGTTATTACCTTGATACCTATGTAGGGCCAGCTACAGTAGGAGCACCGTTTGTTTGGAATGGCAGTGAATCGAGCACTGGTAGTCAAATACAGGGGGAAGGCACGGTTATTGCCGTTCTTGATACGGGTATTAATACTGACCACCCTTCGTTTGCTG
The DNA here is from genome assembly GCF_056158205.1 of Alteromonas sp. AWQ4_252. Classification (NCBI taxonomy): domain Bacteria; kingdom Pseudomonadati; phylum Pseudomonadota; class Gammaproteobacteria; order Alteromonadales; family Alteromonadaceae; genus Alteromonas; species Alteromonas sp. AWQ4_252. Next base: position 3,043,780 of record NZ_JBSWSV010000001.1, read on the forward strand.
ATGTAGGTGATGATGGCTATGACCATACCAATCCGTTGGGTACTGGTCGCTATTTAGGAGATTGTGCAAGCGGCTTCGCCGAATTATGCAATGATAAGCTCATTGGCGTATACAGTTATCCGGCCATTCTAAGTGCTTATTCAGATACTGATATATTCCCTGCAGATCTGCCAAGAAACGGCGAGGACTACAATGGTCATGGCTCCCATGTTGCCGCCACGGCAGCAGGTAACGTGTTATATAATGTCGCCGAAGTTATTCCTGATTACGATGAAACAGTTAGCGATGGCGTAGAAACTGGTTACATCTTCGAAGAGTTTTCTGGCGTTGCGCCCCATGCAAACATCATCAGTTATCAGGTCTGTCAGCCAGGGGAAGACGAGGACACCTATAGCGGATGTCTCGAATCAGTAATGCTTCAGGCTGTGGAAGACATTATCGACTCGAATATCGTTGATGTGGTGAACTTTTCTATCTCTGGTGGTGACTTCCCCTGGGATACAGCATTGAACCGGGCTTGGCTGAATGCTCATAATGCGGGCATTTTACTTGCCCATTCTGCAGGAAACGATGGCCCCACAGAGGGCACAACGGACAAACATGCGCCTTGGTTAACATCAGTAGCAGCCACTACTCATGGTACAAATATTGTTTATGAGAAATCTATAAGCGGTTTTTCAGGCGGTACCTTTACCCCCTCAGTCATCAATGGAAACAGTAATTCCGGAGCAATTTCTGCGCCTGTTGTATACGCGGGTGATTATGTAAACAGCAACGACCCTAATGGAGATCCTGGTCAGTGCTTAGAGCCTTTTCCTGCTAACACATTTCGCGGCGAAATTGTGCTTTGTGACCGTGGTGACATCGCGCGCATCCAAAAGGCCGTAAATGTAGCTGAAGGTGGTGCAGGTGGTTATATTCTGGCCAACGTTCAGAGTGGGGAAACTTTTCTTGCAAATGATGCCTATGTTGTTCCGGGCATCCATATTAGTGCTGACGACGGCGACACACTTAAGCAATGGTTAAGTGAGGGAAGTAACCATACTGCAACTATATCTGCTGGCACGTTGTTAGTGGAAATTGATGAGGAACAAGCTGACAACGTGGCTGATTTTTCATCCCGAGGTCCAAATGCGTCAATAAGTACACTTAGTCCTATGCTTTCTGCACCGGGCGTTGATATCTATTCAGCATGGGCAGATGAACATTACGGCCATGATGAAACCGGCCCTGCACCCGCTGATTATGCCTACTCTTCTGGCACATCTATGGCTAGCCCTCATGTGGCGGGAGCGGCCTTACTTTTAAAACAAGATCACCCAAGCTGGACACCTGACAACATTCGATCAGCCTTAATGATGACGGCTGTTACAGATGTGCAACTGGACGATGGACAGACAGATGCGAACTGGTTTGACATGGGAGCCGGCAGGATCCAGGTTAATCTGGCCACGCAATCCGGGCTTGTAATGGATGAGTCTTATGCAAATTACGAAGCTGCCAACCCACGAAACGGTGGCGAACCGAGAGACTTAAATATTCCAGCTGTTGTTGATGAAAACTGTATGCGCTCCTGTTCATGGACTAGAACCGTCACCGCCACTAAATCCGGAACCTGGGACGTTTCTTCTGCTGCGATAACAGCAAACCTGGGTATTACTGTGTCGCCTTCGAGATTTTCCCTCTCAGAAGGACAATCACAGCAACTTACCTTTACCCTGGATGTTTCTGGGTTACAAAATTATCAATGGGCCTATGGTGATGCACATCTAACAAGTGCGAGTTCTCCTGATTTGCACATACCTATCGCCGTTTATGCCTCCAACGGAACGATTCCACAATTTGTAGAATTCGACGCACACCGTGACGGTGACAGTCGCTTGCTTAAAGATTTACTATCGGTGGAAATTGAAGCCTTTAACTACGCATCCTATGGTCTGACAAAATCAACGGTGGTGCGCCCTTCTCTTTTGGCTGATAGCACACCAAATGATGTGTTTGATAATTTGTCAGCCCTGGCAATCACGACTATAGAAGTTCCGGATAATGCCTTGCGATTGTATGCGCAGACCAGTCTTTCGGAAGCAGACGATATCGACCTTTATCTTGCTTATGATACTAATGGTGATGGCGTGCCTCAGGAAAGCGAGATACGTCAGGAAAGCATATCAGTTTATGCCGATGAAGAAGTCGATCAACTCGAGCCACTGGCCGGAACATGGTTTGTTATCGTACATAACTTCGAGGGGTCAGCAACGTCAGCCGACAACTATACACTTGAATATGTTGTTGTGGATGAAGACGATGAAGGTAATCTTTTTGTTGATGGGCCACAAAGCAGTGATGCGATGACGGCCTATGACCTGCGTGTTATATGGGATTTAGGATCTGCCAATGAAGGCGAACGCTTCTTTGGCGCCTTTGCACTAGGTAGTGATGCTTCATCTGATAATAACATTGGGGTAACCCACGTGATTATAACCAGAGAAGACAACGATGTTTATTTGTCGTCACCGGGAAGTGCCCGGGTGAACAAGGGTGAAAGTCATACGTTTGAAGTGAATATAATCGATAACCTTACCGGTGAAGATAGAATTTACGACATCACCCTGCCTGTTCCCGATACACTATCCGTTTTAGCCAGTTCAATTACCAATGGTGGTACGTTACAAGGGAATACTATTACATGGCAGATAGAAGTACCTAATCAGGATACCGTGGATGCAAGCCCAGACGCCGATACTATTGTATCATTTAGCGCTATCGTGGAAGATTCTGCCAGTGTGGGTCCATTGGTTTTACAGGCTGCCAGTGATGTCACCAATATTCCTGGCTCACGGGAAGAATTCAGTACAGTATTTACTGGTGTTGAAGTAGATGGTGCGCCCACGGTGACCATTGCCGGCACAAAATCAGCCACAGCGACTCTGGCACTAGGTGGGCGAATTTCTATCACTGCTGAGGTAGAAGACCCTAACAATGACAATGTTACTTATCAATGGTCGCAGAGTGGCGGGAATAATTTAAGTCTTGTGAACGCGCAAACTCAAACCGTAGTTATTACTGCGCCTTCCGGTTCTGCCGGTACACAAGCCACTGTGACTGTTACCGTATCAGACCCTGGGGGGAATACGGATTCAGCGGACGTGGTAATAACGCTGGCTGAGAACCAACCTCCTACGTTGACGGTATCCTCTCCTGCATCTGTAGTAGCAGGCAATACGATAACAATACGGGCATCAGCAACAGACCCTGACGGTGATACACTTAGCTTTACAATTAATGGTGTTGCCGGTTCTATATATAGCACTCAGGCACAAAGCGTTAGTGCGGGAAGTAATGTGTCATTTGATGTATCAGTAACGGACGGCATAAACACAGTAACCGACACAGTTTCAGTATCGGTTACTGCGCCTGCCGCAAGCAGTTCTGGTGGTGGCGGTGGTAGCATGGGGTTATATATACTATTGCTTGTACCCGCGATATGGCTAAGACGATTGAAAAACTAAATGTTAGCTTTGGTGGTCGTTACCTTTTGCAACGCTGGGTAACGACTGCTAGTTCGCGGTGTGCTTTTTATCGCAGTCACTGTGCTCATAGCCAGAATAATGTTAACTTGTCTTCCATTGTTAAAACACACCTGTATTTTGGAAAAAAATTGACGTCGGATTTGTCCATAAAAGAAGCCTCTCTTCGTACATTACTTAAAAAACTTGGCCCGGGAATACTGATGGCGACTGCGGCTATCGGCGGGAGCCACCTCGTCGCATCTACCCAAGCAGGCGCACAATTTGGTTGGCAACTCGTACTTCTCGTTTTCCTGGTTAACATTTTGAAGTATCCATTTTTCCGTGCAGGTGTTTCCTACACTATGAGCACTGGAGAAACGCTACAGCATGGTTATCTTCAACTGGGAAAAGGTTATCTTCTGTTAGCACTGGTACTCAATATGCTAGCGTCTGTGGTTAACGCAGCGGCGCTGCTGATGTTTGCTGCCAGTCTGCTTGGATATTTTTTCCCATTTCAACTGGCCATTCCTGTATTAAGCACCCTAGTATTAGGAGCAATTTTATTTATTATTATTGCAGGTCACTACACTGCCCTTGATAAAGTTGCCAAAGTTATAATGGCAACGTTAGTCTTAGCCACAGTTTCAGCGGTTTTCGTGGCGTGGCAAAACGGTGCCGTTGCGCCACAAAATTATGTTTCTCCTTCTCCGTGGACAATGGCAACCGTAGGCTTTTTAGTGGTTACCATGGGCTGGATGCCCGCTCCCATCGAAATTTCAGGAATAACATCACTTTGGTTAAAACAGCAACGGGAAGAAAAACTCGTAACAACCCAATCCGCCTTATTTGATTTTAATCTGGGCTATTTTGTCACCCTGTTTCTGGCATTAGTATTTTTAGCTTTGGGCGCATTGGTGTTACATGGCAATGGGGAAGCACTTGCATCTGGCGGTATCGGCTTTTCAAAGCAACTGGTTAATATGTATGCCAGTACCATTGGCGAGTGGGCCCGTTGGCTTATTGCTGTTATTGCTTTTTTGTGTATTTTTGGTTCTGCACTAACCGTTTACGATGGCTATTCGCGCGCAATAGCGGAAGCGTTGATGTTACTTAAGGGGCGTCGCGACGTACCTGAAAAACTTTTCGTTTTCACTTTACTCATTGTCGCCTGCACCAGCTTTATTATAGTTTTATTCTTTAAAACCGCTTTACTGGCTATGCTGGCCTTTGCCATGACCCTTGCCTTTGTGACTACCCCGGTGTTTGCTTTTCTAAATCACAAGCTGGTCAATACGGTTAGGCTACAAGATACCTTTTCCCCAAGCCCGATTCTCAAACTGCTAAGTTATTTTGGGCTGGTCTACTTGTTTGGTTTTCTCGGTGTGTTTATTTACTGGAAGTGGTTAGTGTAAAGATAAATTTTCTTGCGCTAAGTGTGAGCCCCCAATAGTTGATAATTTCACTTTTGGGGGCTCACAAAACAAGTTAAAACTCGGTAGAAAATCTCACACCAAACTCACTGGCGTCATTGCTAAGAATTTGAAGGATATAATCTCCTGTGTACAACCTTGCGTTATCATAGCGCTCGTCAAAAATGTTTCTGCCGTACAGAGCTACGGTATAAGCTTCATCCGAAGGCGTGTACGCAATATCCATATTCACCAGTTGACGACTGTCAAGAGAAGTCATTCTTTCAGATACCGAAGTCGGCTCACCGTACATTTCAGAGCGGTAGGAATAATCAGCTCGTACCCGGATCTCGTCACCGCTGCCTAGCTCAAAGGTATACTGGGGACCAATCGCCAATGTAAGATCAGGCGTAAGGGGCGCTACAGGGCTGAAGCCATCCTGTTCTTCTACATCCACATCCATATAGCCGACGCTGGTCATCATTGTGAAGTTGCCATAATTGAACGTTGTATCCAGCTCAATCCCGCGAGAAGTTTGCTCAACCACCAGATTTGCCGTTTCAAATCCGCCAACACCAACTTTACTTACCTGGTACGGTAAGTCTTCAAACTCCGTATTAAATACCGCCACACTCATATCAACATAGTTATTGATACGACCTTTAATTCCCACCTCATAGTTTACCGCGGTAATATTATCTGACGCGACAAAGCAATTACTGTTGCGAACACTGCGCTGAGCCGCTTCAATATCGTCAAAACCACCTGCGGTAAAGAACTCGCCGATTAAACAAAAGGGGCGTGCCGGATATTGACCAGACTGATATCCGGATTGAACAGTGGCATATCCAGTCATACCATTTTCGAAAGTGTAATTGGTAGCAAATTCCCACGTGAGCTCGTTCCAGTCATTGCTAGCGTAAATTGTGCCCAAGGCGTCGAAAACATTGGCTGATGCGTTTTTCTCATCCTGTGTATACCGCAAGCCACCGGAGATGGTCAAATCGTCGGTCAGGTTATGACGCACATTCACGTACGCAGCTTTACTGGTGGTTTCCTGGTCGAGTTGCAATAAATTTGGACCACCGTTGTAGTTAGAATCATCACCCTGACGGTTTTTACCTTCTTCATTGAAGTAGTATAAGCCTGTGACAAAATCAGTATTGTCACCTACGTAACCATTGAGCTGAAACTCAATGGATTGTTGATCAGCTTCACCACGCTCAGGATATTGATCAAGAGAATAAACTGTACCGTCGTCATCGAGGCCGGCCTTATACTCAGATGAGCGGGTGCTGGCAACAACCTTAAGCGTGTAATCGTCACTTACGTCCCATTCAGTGGTTAATGACACGCCACGAGCCTTATTTGATACACTGGTCACAGCAGCTGTGCCTGTGGCATTATCATAAATATCATAGCCTTCGGGAGTCACATCTGCATTGGTGAGTCCGAAGTCCAGGCCGCTACCTACACCAGAAGACAAACGTCCGTTTGGCACTTCGTCAATCAATACTGTATAGGGACGCAAACCACCGTCACCATTGTTGGCGTCGGCCGTTAAAACCATTCGAAAATCGTCAGAAGGCGTGAACTTTACTGACAATCGGCCAGAGAGATCTTCTGTTTCGCCAACATCATACTCGGCATCTGGCACATTAATAAATTCACCTAATCCGTCACGGGTATTAAAAGCAATGTTCATGTTGAATGCCAGCTTATCGGAAAGCCCGTGATTGACGAAAACATCTGCTTTTAGTCTGCCACGGGATCCGGCTTCAAGGTTAACTTTGGTAACGTCAATTTCATCCGGTTCTTTTGTAATGATATTAATGGCGCCACCGATAGAGTTGCGTCCATATAAGGTTCCCTGTGGCCCTCTTAACACCTCAATACGCTTGATATTATTCAGGCTCCAGTTTTGGCCGACCTGGCGCCCTAGGTAGACGCCATCCACGTAAATACTCACACCGGGATCTGTGGTAATAAGGTGATCCTGTAAACCGATACCGCGAATGAATGGGTTAACTGAAGATGTGTGACCTGCAGAGAATCCGGTGATATTCAGGTTGGGAACGAATTTACCCACATCTGTAAGGTCAGTAATCCCTTGAGCCGCCAGCTTGTCTCCATCAAATGCACTAAGGGCCATAGGTACTTCGTAAATCACCTGGGGACGCTTAGTTGCGGTGACCGTAATAGCTTCAAATTTTGCGTCATCCGGTGACATCTCCTCGCTATCGACTTGTTGAGCAGCAGCAGAAAGCGTGCATCCCAGCGAAACAGCAAGTGCAACAGGCGAAAACATTTTGGAGAATGGTTTAAGATCGATTGCCGACATAGGCATGAGTCACCTCTTTGTACGTTTTAATATGAAGATTACGATAATTTGTATAATGAACGTAAAAGAAGCCTGGGAATTTTAATGTGAAAGCACTATGAATAAATACGGCAATTTGTAGGTAAATTCAACGAAATGTGCTTAAAAACATGTAACCAGCCTTCATTGTGCGCGTCATGTATACGGCTTATCAGACTGGGCGGGCATAATAATGAGGGCTTTACGAAAAGGCCAGTAATATATGTCAATATTGTGACACTTTCTGCAAAAATTATACTTTAGTCTATACGGCGTTTACGATTAGGAGAGCATAAATAGATAGACATAAATTTGTTTTTTATTATTGGTTATCTTCACGTTCCGTACGCAACATCGATTCCCGTTGCTCAAGGGGTAACAGTTGTTGAGCAAATTCGTCATTGGTGCGATGTCCCGGGAAAAACAAAGCTTCGTTCTCACATTTTTGCTGGGGAGAAAGCACACCAATACAACGCCCCACAAGTTGTTCTCTTTCGCCTGGCTCATAATGGGAAGTACAGCCAGTTAACCCCAAGCCTAATAACACTAAAGCTGTCGCTAAATAGAATTTACTTTTATTGATATTGCTCATTGATATCCTACCTTCGTGAAAATCATTGATACTATTACCATTTTCTGACGCTAACTCAGACATTCTCATCGCTTTCATCAGAAAGGTTTTCGTTGACATTAACTGGCATTTTTTTCCCAGGTTGTACGCCCAGGGTTTTAAAGTGCTCTACCTGTCGAACCAGGTTCCCACGGCCGGCAGTGAGTTTATTCATTGCCTGATCGTATTGTTTTTGTGTAGACGTTAAACTCTTGCCTACCTTATCTAAATCGGTTACGAATCCGACAAACTTATCGTATAACTTTGCAGCGTGTTCAGCAATATGCTGGGCATTTTGGTGTTGGTATTCATATTGCCATATATTATTGATAGTTTTTAAAGCCACCAATAGATTCGTTGGACTTACCAGCATGATATTATTGTCCAGAGCTAACGAAACCAATTCTGGCGCTTCTTGTACTGCTAACAAAAATGCAGGTTCAACGGGCACAAACATTAAAACATAATCAAGGGTTTGTAAGTCTTTTAAATCCTGATAGCGCTTTTGTCCAAGGCCTTTTATATGCTGCTTAAGAGATAAGACATGCTCTTTAAGCAATCGTTCCCGTTCGCTATCATCCGCGGTGTTAAAAAATTGCTCATAGGCACGCAAACTCACCTTGGCGTCTATGATCACGTCCTTATTGTTAGGCAAATGAACAACAACGTCTGGCATTTGACGTTTACCGTTATCGTCCTTCACTGCAGTCTGGGTGTCGTATTCATGTCCTTCCCGTAAACCCGATTGCTGTAAAATACGGTCTAAGACAACTTCACCCCAATTTCCTTGCTGCTTATTATCCCCCTTCAGGGCTCGGGTTAGGGCTGCAGCTTCCTCCGTGATTTGCTTATTGAGTTCTTTTAGCGACAATATTTCAGTTTTTAGAGACGCCCTCTCCTGGCCTTCTCTGCTGTGCTGTTCACTGATCTGCTTTCTGAAGGTGTCGATTTGCAATTTGAGCGGCTCTAGCACGGCAGACATTCCGCTCTGGTTCAGTTTATTGAACGTTTCGCTTTTTTGCTCGAAGATTCGGTTAGCTAAATTCTCAAATTGTTCTTGCAGGCGTTTTTCAGCGTCTTCTAGCAGTGAGATTTTTTCTTCACTGGCTTTTGTAACTTCACTGAGCTGAACATTCAGCGCTTCGTGATTCGCCATGAGAGCAGAATAAGCGAGTTGTTGCTCTCGAAGCTCCTGCTTTAACTCATTGTAATCGCGCTGCAAATAATTTAACTGGTTTGCTTTTTGACTTAGCTCTCCTAACTGTCCTTGATTGTGTAGCAACCTTTGACGGTAATCTTCAAGTTCATCCCGAGCCGCTGATAAATCTCGGTGACTGTTTTGTATTGCCAAATCGTGCTGTTCACGGATGAAGGTATTCTGATCGTTAAGTTGTTTGTATTTAAAGAAGCAGAGTAAAGCACTTATCATTGAAAATAATGCAGTGGCTAATAGCCCTAAGCCAATGGGGGAAGAAAAAAGCGCCGTCATGGATTCATCTCTTTGTAGTTATAAACCCATTGTGCCAAAGGCATAAAAAAACGGGTACTGTTATGTACCCGTTTTTCACGATTAGCGGTTTAAACTACCATTATTTAGACAATTCAGCGTCTAACTCGGCTATTTTGGCTTTCCAAATCGCAGGACCAGTTTTATGCGCATTTGCCCCTGTGCTATCTACAGCCACGGTGACCGGCATATCTTCAACTTCAAATTCGTAAATTGCTTCCATTCCCAAGTCTTCGAAAGCCACAACCCTGGCCTTTTTAATTGCTTTTGAAACGAGGTAAGCCGCTCCACCCACAGCCATCAGATAAACAGACTTGTGTTTGGCAATAGATTCAACCGTAGCAGGGCCGCGCTCTGCTTTACCAATCATGCCAGCAATACCCGTCTTTTCGAGCATCATGTCAGTAAACTTATCCATACGCGTAGCAGTTGTTGGGCCAGCCGGACCTACCACTTCGTCACCTACTGCATCAACAGGACCAACGTAGTAAATAAATTTACCAGAAAGGTCGACGCCCTCCGGTAAACCTTCTCCGTTTTCAAGCATGGTTTGAATACGCTTGTGCGCAGCATCACGACCGGTAAGCATCTTACCTGACAACAAAACGGTTTCGCCCACTTTCCACGTTTGAATTTCTTCTGCTGTTACCTCATCCATGTTCACTCGGCGGGTATTCTCACCAACTTCCCAGGTAACTTCCGGCCATTCTTCTAATTTTGGCGCTTTTAGATCTGCAGGGCCTGAACCATCCAGATAGAAGTGGGCGTGACGGGTAGCAGCACAGTTGGGGATCATTGCCACAGGTTTAGACGCCGCATGGGTGGCAACAGACTTAATTTTAACGTCAACAACAGTTGTCAGCCCACCCAAGCCTTGTGCACCAATACCGAGTTTGTTAACTGCATTGAAAATATCCAGGCGAAGTTTTTCATCTGTGGTTTGCGGGCCACGCTCAATCAACTCCTGAATATCTACCGGGTCCATCAAGCTCTCTTTGGCAAGTACTGCGGCTTTCTCCGCTGTACCGCCGATACCGAGACCCAACATACCTGGCGGGCACCAACCCGCGCCCATAGTTGGCAAGGTTTTCACAACCCACTCAACGATGTCGTCAGAAGGATTAAGCATAACCATTTTTGATTTATTTTCAGAGCCGCCGCCCTTAGCTGCGATCATCACTTCGATTTTATCACCAGGTACCATATCAATATGCACAACCGATGGGGTATTGTCTTTAGTGTTCTTTCTCGCTCCGGCTGGGTCAGCCACAATCGATGCCCGCAACGGATTATCAGGGTTGGTGTATGCGCGACGGGTACCTTCATCGACCATTTGTTGAACAGTGAGATCTGTTTTATCCCAGGATACCCCCATACCAATTTTCACAAAACAAGTGACAATTCCCGTGTCCTGACACAAGGGCCGTTTACCTTCGGCGGACATTCTGGAATTAATCAGAATTTGTGCCATCGCGTCTTTTGCAGCCTGACTTTGCTCTTTCAAATAAGCTTGTTCAACCGCTTTAACATAGTCTAGCGGGTGATAGTAAGAAATGAATTGCAAAGCATCTTCAATGCTATCAATGAAATCTTGTTGACGGATAACGGTCATGGCGTCCTCTTTTCTTATAGCCTTTGTGGTGTTAGGGAATGGAAAAAGCGTATACTAGCGCATCTTTGCATCGCACACCACGATTTCAAACTGCGACTATGGTGGTGCGCCCAGTGAAAAATTTTAGCTAAATCAGAGTTAGTTTATGCCCTTATCCCGTTCAGCGATACTCGAAATAACAGTATTGCCAACGACCTTATCCCTGGCAGATATATTTTCCCGTCTGTCATCGCAACCTTATGCAACGCTTTTTGATTCTGCCGGGTCAGAGGCTGGACGTTTCAGCATCGCCGTATGGAACCCCGTAACTGTGATTCAAGCAAAACACGGTAATGTGACAATTACCCAGTGCGCATCAGGTGAAGTCAATGAAGTTAAAACAGATCCGTTCGCTGCAGTAGATCAGCAGGTCGCTACTCAGTTTGGTGAAATAGAGATAGATCATTCGCTACCACAAGAAACGATAGATGGGTTGCCGTTTCTCATCGGAGCTGCTGGTCTTGCCGGCTATGATACCGGACGCTATTACGAAACGTTACCAAGCAAAGCGCACAATGAATATCAATGCCCGGACTTTGCCGTGGGCATATTTGAACAATCACTTATTGAAGATAATAAAACCGGCGTGATTTACGCCTGCCGCCTTACTCATCTACCGGCTGTACAAATACCTGAAATAGATAAGGACGCCGGAGCTTTTCGTTTACTCAGTCCCTGGCAATCGAATTTGAGTCAGCAGAATTATCTGTCTTCACTGGCGCGCATTCAGCACTATTTACAAGCGGGAGATTGCTACCAGGTTAATCTTGCGCAACGGTTTACCGCAGCATATGAAGGCTCTGAATTTTCAATTTACCTAGACTTGCGTGAGGCAAATCGCGCCCCTTTTTCTGCATTTATGCACTTTCCCGAAGCCACCGTGATGAGTATTTCTCCCGAGCGCTTTTTGTCGGTGAGAAACGGTGTCGTAGAGACCAAACCGATTAAAGGGACCCGGCCACGGTACGCCGATAAACGGGATGACGAAAATAGTGCCAATACGCTGCTATCTGCAGAAAAGGACCGTGCTGAAAATCTTATGATTGTTGATTTGCTGCGTAACGACCTCAGCAAGCATTGCTTACCGGGTTCTGTGGATGTACCGTCTTTGTTTGCACTTGAAAGCTACAATGCAGTGCACCATATGGTAAGTACAGTGATCGGAAAATTGAAGCCTTCTTCCAGCGCGATGGCATTGCTCGCAGGCGCTTTCCCGGGGGGATCTATTACTGGTGCGCCCAAAATCCGGGCCATGGAAATCATAGACGAACTTGAGCCTCACAGGCGCAATGTGTACTGCGGCTCTATTTTTTACCTTGGTTTCAGACAAGACATGGATTCAAGTATCCTCATCCGCACGCTGCTGGCTGAAAAAGGACATCTGCATTGTTGGGCAGGCGGCGGCATTGTTATGGATTCTGTTGCCACAGAAGAATATCAGGAAACATTGGACAAGGTATCCCGAATACTACCTGTTTTGGAGAAAACCATTGACTAGAACAGAGTTCACAACGCGATTTCATCATATTCGCAACGTGAAATATGAAGTTGACTACCCGTTAAAAAGTAGCGGAAGGCAGGCTGCAGTTCTTATTCCCCTGGTTGATTACGGCAACAGATTAGATGTACTCCTCACCCAGCGTGCAAAGCACTTGCGCCATCATCCTGGTCAGATTAGTTTCCCGGGTGGCGCGAAGGAAGCCCATGACCGCGATGCCATCGCCACTGCATTACGTGAGGCCGAAGAAGAAATTGGTCTTTCACCTTCTATGGTCGATGTTGTCGGTATTCTGCCACCATATAGAACCATAAGTGGCTATAGCATGACACCAGTGATAGGTTTTGTTGACCCTGGACAATCATTGGTTAAAGATGAAAATGAAGTGGCGGACATATTCGAAGTGCCGTTACACACATTGGTCGACCGAAAGCGGCACTTGATCCATTATGCCCATAGAGAGCAACTGCGCTTTCCAATTTATTTTATGCCCTGGAAGCAACGTATGATTTGGGGGGCAACGGCAGCCATATTGCGAAACCTGTCGCACCACCTCTATCCATAGCGCCATTCATACTACGTGCTGTACATCCGGGCTTACGAATTATTAGCTTTACTTATCCTGATATTAGCTTTTCTGTATTGTAGTTCCATTGGTAACTAGGCAAGATCATAACAAATGTTTAATGTATTTCGGTGAGTAGAAGACGGTTATGATCAGTGTTTTTGATATGTTCAGTGTTGGTATCGGTCCTTCCAGTTCTCATACTGTTGGCCCAATGCGCGCCGGTGCTGAATTTGCCGGCGAACTTGCAAATAGTAATATAGTTGAACGCATAAGTAGTGTTCGGGTAGAGCTGTTTGGTTCTCTGGGGCAAACAGGTAAAGGTCATGGCACCGGGAAAGCCGTAATTTTAGGGTTGTTGGGTGAAACGCCTGAAGATGTTAATGTAGATGCAGTTGATAGTCTCCTTGCAGATGTTGAAACTGATCAACGACTGCACCTGAACGGTCAGTATCCGGTGTCCTTTCCCAACAAAAATGCCATTGTTTTTCATCGTCGTAAAACATTACCCAAGCACGCAAATGCGCTCACTTTTTATGCTTTTGACAAAAACGAAACATTATTAAAAGCACAAACTTATTACAGCATTGGTGGTGGGTTCATAATAAAAGATGAAGATTTCGATAAGACGAAAACCCTTGCCATGACCACCCAGGCAAAGGTGCCATTTCCATTTAAAACCGCCGAACAGCTTTGTCAGCAATGCAATGCCAATGGATTGCGCATTAGTTCATTAATGCTAAAAAATGAAAGCGTGCTGCGCCCTGCTAATGAAGTTAAACAAAAACTATTTGCGATTTGGCTGACTATGAAAGCCTGTATTGACCGTGGTATTGAGAACGAAGGCATATTACCCGGTGGGTTGAAAGTCGTCCGCCGGGCACCGGGGTTATACCGCAGATTACAGTCTGAGCGTTCAGCAGACCCCATGCAAACGATGGATTGGGTTAATTTATTTGCATTGGCCGTAAACGAAGAAAATGCCGCCGGAGGAAGGGTTGTCACTGCGCCAACAAACGGTGCAGCCGGTATCATCCCTGCCGTTTTAGCATATTTTGACAAGTTTATTCGTCCTGTGGACGAGGAAACTGCAGCCCGTTTTCTACTTACAGCAGGTGCTATTGGGATCCTCTACAAAGAGAACGCATCAATTTCTGGCGCAGAAGTAGGTTGTCAGGGAGAAGTAGGTGTGGCGTGCTCTATGGCAGCTGGCGCTTTGGCGGAAATCATGGGGGGCACTGTGGATTCTGTAGAAAATGCAGCTGAAATTGGTATGGAACACAATTTGGGACTAACCTGTGACCCTGTCGGAGGCTTAGTACAAGTGCCATGTATTGAGCGCAATGCTATGGGCGCTATCAAAGCCATTAATGCCAGTCGATTAGCATTGCGTGGTTCAGGAGAGCACAAGGTGTCGTTAGATAAAGTGATAAAAACCATGCGTGACACGGGCAACGATATGAAAACCAAATACAAAGAAACCGCACGAGGCGGTTTGGCTGTCAATATTATCGAGTGTTGAACACGTTATAACTATTTCACGGGCAAAGTAATGCCCCTGAACATTTTTTCAACTTCATCATTATTTTTCAGCATCATTGCTTTCTCCACCTTGTCTTTCGTCAGGTGGGGAGCAAATCGCTCGATAAAGTCATACATATAAGTTCGCAAAAATGAGCCTTTGCGAAAGCCTATTTTTGTCGTGCTGTAATCAAATAAGTGGGATGCGTCTATTTTGACCAAATCATCGTCCAGATCTTCACTCACCGCCATAGATGCGATAACCCCGATGCCCACACCTAATCTTACATAGGTTTTAATGACATCTGCGTCCGTCGCTGTGAAAACAATCTTTGGTGTCAAACCCGCTCGTTCAAATGCCTGATCGAGTTCAGAACGACCGGTAAACCCAAAGACATAGGTGACAAGTGGGTATTCGGCAATATCTGCAATATCAATGGTGCCTTTTTTCGACAACGGATGATCTTTATTTACAATGACACTGCGATTCCAGTGATAACAAGGCAACATCACCAGATCGTTGTATAAATGTAATGCCTCGGTGGCAATGGCAAAGTCTGCTTCACCCTTGGCGGCCAAATCTGAAATTTGCGATGGTGTCCCTTGATGCATATGCAAAGAGACTTTGGGGTATTTATTCATGAAGCCCTGAATAACATCGGGTAATGCATACCTCGCCTGAGTATGGGTTGTAGCAATATTTAGCTTGCCCTGATCTGGCAACGTGTGTTCACGGGCTACAGACTTAATGCTCTCAACTTTCGATAAAATTTGACGAGCGATATTGATGACATCGTTACCAGCGTCAGTAACGTGAGTGAGGTGCTTACCACTCCGTCCAAAAATTTGGACTCCCAGTTCATCTTCTAACATTCGAACTTGTTTGCTGATCCCTGGTTGAGACGTATACAAGCTTTCTGCAGTAGCTGATACATTGAGGTTATTATTCTGGACTTCTACGATGTAGCGAAGCTGCTGTAATTTCATCTGTGGTGTCCCTCACCGACTGGAACGTTACTATTTCTGACTTTACGTTATAACTAAAAGTACAGATTATTGCTATAGTACATTTTGTTATAGTATTTAATAATGACGTGTAAAACGTTAATTAGGAAGTACATTTACAGGCTGATATGCTCAAGTTCACAGCTATGTATACTGGTTGGAGATCTTTATGCCATCGGTTTACTCACGGCGTAATGAGGTTATATGTCAACACAAAATGTCGAACAGACCATAGATTTTTCCTCTGTTTTAGCTGCAGCGGTGCATGACATGAAAAACTCATTGTGCTTGCTCATTCAGTCTATAGAAACGCTCAACGACACGTTTGGAGCAGAAAACGATCAAGCCAGAGAACAAGTTGCCAGTGTGCATTATGAAGCGACGAGACTAAACACGAACCTGATGCAGATTTTGTCTCTTTATCGGACAGAGCTTGATTCGCTTCCAATGACTGTGGATGAGTGTTTTGTTGATGAACTGTTTGAAGATGTAATGTCGTCAGTTCGTCTTTACATGGAGCAGAAGAATCTGCATGTATCGGTAACCGTCGACGATGCAGTCAGTTGGTATTTGGACAGAGAGCTTATTTTTCTTTTAGTTAATGACGTCCTCATCAATGCTATGCGATACGGCACGTCTAAAATAAATCTTAGCGGTTTTGTCGAAAACAAACATTTAGTTATTCGTATAGAAGACGATGGTCCTGGTTATCCGGAAACAATGCTATCGAGGTCCGACGAAGCACTATCTACTTTTCAGGTGAGTCAGGGACGAACTGGCCTCGGTCTGTATTTTGCCAGGTTAATTGTTCGCGCCCACGATACTCATGAAGAGAAAGGTGCGATTTCACTTACCAACGGTGGCGCACTTGGTGGTAGTGTTTTTGAAGTAAAATTGCCTTAAGATCTCACTATACAGGACGATAAATTATTTATACTGTCAATCACCTACAGTATATTGGCACAACATTGGAAGCTTTTGCATGTTTACCATAATAATTATACTTATAGTTTTGCTTGTCGTAGCGGCGATTGTCATAAACGGCTGGCAGCAACATCGAGCAAAACAAGACGCTGAGCGAAGAACGGAAGCCTCGAAATATCGTGGTATTGTGGATGAGACTGAAAGCGTCATTATGGCTTGTGCCAACATGCCTATATCTCCCCGCTTGATGCAAATTCTTCACGCCAGGGTTCTCGGTGCGTTAAAAGCACAAGCAGAGTTAGGAGCGGGTTCAGCAGACATCAAGCAACGAATTGCCAATGCTGAAGAAAATAATACCAACGCATTGGCAGCTAACCCGACACCGCAAGGTGAATTTGCGCTGCCGGATAACGATAAGCTAATCATTCAGTATATTCAGGCTGTGAAAAAGTTACGAATTTTGCTCCGCTCTGAACACAGCAAGGGCAAGATAGATTCACGTACTTTTTCTGAAGAAGACAAAAACCTCGAACGCTTGCAACTAAAAGTCAACGTGGAAACCCTGGTAAAAAGAGGCAGAAGTGCTATGCAGTCAAATATGCTTGGTTCTGCCCGCCAGTATTTCGAAAAAGCTATTACCGCGCTGGATAATCAGAACCAGCCAGATGAATATATTTTAAGTCGTTCAAGCACACTTAAAGAATGGCTAAAATCTATTCAGGACGATTTGAAAACCGCTAATGCTGAAGATCGAGCAAGACGAGCAGAAGAAGAGCGAGATGAACTTGACGAGCTGTTTGCCCCTAAGAAAAAGTGGTAAATACTCAGAGAGTAAATTTAACGAGCCTTTAGCATGGTGACGATCACTTATCGGCTCGTTCTTTAAACACGGTAACGCAATAGTCCCAAAATGCGTCTGCTGCCACAGACAAGCTGCCGCGGGAATGCTTAATTAATCCCACAGATTTAGAAAGTGGGTTTCCTTTTAAAGGCAAACAAACCAGTCCCTTGTTTTTCATTTGATGGCGACAGAGGTTTGGGACAATTGATATTCCCATTTCTCTGGCTATAAACTGGCCTACTGAACCCAACTGGCCAGTTTCGGTGACGATATTTAAAGCCCCTACGCCAACCGCTGCCTCTTCTGTCCAACGACGTACTGCTGAACCTCGATTCATGGCAACAAAGCGATGGGTAAGAACTTCTGATAAATTGACTTCTGTCTCTTTAGCCAAAGGGTGCTGCGGATAAACCACAGCAATAAAGTCATCGACAAATAGAGAATGATAAACAAGACCATCCTTTAGCTCGGGTTCAAACGTAAAGCCAATTTCTGCTTCACCGTTTAGTACTGAAGCAATGGTTGACTCCATCACCACGTCTAATACTCGCAGTCGAATATTTGGGTGCATTTCGTGAAAGCACATTAATACATCTGGCAAACAGCTTTCGGCAAACGACGGCATAGACGCAATGGTTAGCTTACCTTGTTTCATAGCAAACAGATTTTGTATATCGTGAAAAGCATCATCCCAATCATTCAATAACCGCTTTGCAGTGGGAAAAAACGTCTCTCCCTCTGGCGTTAATGATACCCGCCGCGTACTGCGACTAAATAACTTACCACCTAGTTGCTCCTCCATTTTCTTAATGGCGCTGGACAGTGCGGGTTGTGTAAGGTGTAGTTTTTCAGCTGCCTCTGCAAAAGTCGCTGATTCTGCAACGCAAACAAAAGCCTGCATATTACGATAGGAAATAGCCATACTATTAAAATTATCTTATTAATAATGATATAAAATCAATTTTACAAAATTTTATCACTCACTGATACTCTTATTGTCGAATAACTCATCAATAGGAGAGGCAAATGGCAGGCTTCGATAAAGTAGTAACCACCTATGAAGCTGCAATGGAAGGTCTGAAAGACAATATGACCATTGTTGCAGGTGGTTTTGGATTGTGTGGAATTCCTGAAGGGCTCATTTCTCAAATAAAGAAAACAGGCGTGCGGGGCCTTACTGTTGTTTCAAACAATTGTGGTGTTGACGGCTTTGGTTTGGGTATTTTGCTGGAAGACCGACAAATAAAGAAAATGATTTCGTCCTATGTTGGCGAAAATGCCCTGTTTGAAAAGCAGTTACTCAGCGGCGAATTAGAGGTGGAACTCACCCCACAAGGCACTCTTGCCGAAAAGCTTCGCGCAGGCGGTGCGGGTATTCCCGCTTTTTACACCGCAACTGGCTATGGTACTCCCGTAGGTGAAGGCAAAGAAGTAAAAGAGTTCGATGGTCGACCCTATATTCTCGAACCATCTATTACGGGTGATTTTGCAATTGTAAAAGCCTGGAAAGCAGATAGATACGGCAATTGTATCTACCGACATACGGCGCAGAATTTCAACCCAATGGTTGCCACAGCTGGAAAAATTACTGTTGTTGAGGTTGAAGAAATAGTCGAACCTGGCACTTTAGACCCCGCAGCCATTCACACCCCTGGCATTTATGTAAATCGTGTTATTCAGGGTAGCTTTGAAAAACGTATCGAACGCAAAGTAACGGCAAAACAGGAGGCATAAACATGGCACTTACGAGAGAACAAATTGCAATGCGTGTGGCTCAGGAGTTTAAAGATGGTGACTATGTTAACTTGGGAATTGGTATTCCAACGTTAGCGGCAAACTTTGTGCCTGAAGGCATAGATGTCATGCTGCAATCTGAGAATGGCCTGCTTGGTATGGGTCGCTACCCTACTGAAGAGGAAGTGGACGCGGACATGATTAACGCTGGCAAAGAAACCGTTACTGCCATAACAGGCGCGTCAATTTTCAGCTCAGCTGAGAGCTTTGCTATGATTAGGGGCGGTCATGTGGACTTTACCGTGTTAGGCGCTTTCGAAGTAGATGTTAATGGCAATATTGCCAGTTGGATGATCCCGGGCAAGCTTGTAAAAGGCATGGGAGGAGCGATGGATTTAGTCGCTGGCGCAAAAAATATTATTGTTACTATGACTCACGCAGATAAACACGGAAATTCAAAACTGCTGCAGGCATGTACCCTACCGCTTACCGGGGTGAATTGTATCACGCGCATCATTACAGATTTAGCCGTTCTGGAAGTAAAAGACGGTGCATTTCATTTGAAAGAGCGTGCACCAGGCGTATCGGTAGAAGAAATACGCAGTAAAACCGCAGGCGCTTTAGTAACCGATGGGGATATTCCTGAAATGGCACTTGTTTGCTAACTAATTAGGGGAGTTTACTCCCCTGTCCTTTCACTTCCTTCAGCATTCATGGATAATATACACCATAGTTACTGAAGAGGTTTTCCATTGCTAATCGTTGATCTTCCCGTCCACCACAAAATTGTTAAGCGCCTGACAGAAAAGGGCCTGGAATCACTAACCGAAATCCAGGAACAGACCATTTTGCCTGCAATGCAAGGCAAAGACATTATGGCGTCATCGAAAACCGGGTCGGGTAAAACGTTTGCTTTTTTAATACCGCTATTGCACCGGCTTATGACAACGAAGCCATTGAGTCGCCAGGATCCCAGAGCATTGATTTTGGCGCCCACCCGCGAACTCGCCAAACAGGTGTATTCTGAGTTACGAAGCTTAGCAACCGGTTTAGGCATTCAAAGCGCACTCATTCTCGGTGGCGAGAATTACAACGATCAGACAAAAGTGTTGAGAAAAAAGCCTCACGTTATTGTTGGCACAGCAGGCCGCATAGCTGACCACCTGGAAGATAAATCATTTTTCATTAACGGGCTTGAGTTGCTGATTTTCGATGAAGCTGATCGCATGATGGATTTAGGCTTTGCCGACCAACTCAATCTTATTAATCGCTATGCTGATCATCGCAAACGACAAACAATGTTGTTTTCAGCCACACTTGACAATATTGCTCTACAGCATTTGACAAAAAGTCTATTGAAAGCGCCAGTACGAGTAGCCGTGGGTGATGCAACAGAAGCGCATCAGGACATCAGTCAGTCATTATTTTACGCCGATGATGTAAGTCATAAAGATCGTATGGTAAGCGGGCTTTTAGCGAGTTACGATTATAACCAAGCTGTTGTGTTTACAGCTACTCGTGAAGATACTGATCGCATTGCAGCGCTATTAAATGAGGCCAATTTAGACGCCATAGCATTGCGCGGCGATTTACCTCAAAACACACGCGCAGCCATTATGAACGACTTTAGCAGAGGTCAACACAGTGTATTGGTGACAACTGATCTCGCCTCCAGAGGGCTTGATTTACGCAAAGTAGGCTTAGTCATTAACTTTGATTTGCCCAAGCAGGCAGACGAGTATATTCACCGTATCGGTCGCACCGGGCGCGCTGGAGACAAAGGCGTAGCGTTATCTTTAGTTGGCCCGCGGGATTGGACAAGCTATCTGAATATCAAAGCACACGTTAACTACCCGCTGGAATGTGTATCCAACGAAGCATTCCCGGCAAAATTTAAAGGTAAAAAAGCCAAGTCATCGGTACATCAAACTGAAGGCGATAAGCCAGGACAAGCAACTGACGTCAGGCGTTCAGATGTACCTGTTAAGAAAAAACGGGTAAATACAATGAAAGGCAAAGAAGCGGGCGATATGCCAATTGTGAAACGCAAGCGCGATTTGCCTATTGATGACGAAGAAGAATAAAAAAAGCGGGCCCTGCCCGCTTTAATTTTCTGATGATTAACAATCAGTATTCCCACCAGGCTTCTTGCCACCAGGTAAGAAACTCATCGAAATCAATGTAACCGTCATTATTGCTATCAATGAGTTTAAAACCTTCCTGAACATGACTCGCCTTTGTTTTCGGCGATAGTACAGTTAGTAACTCAATAAATTCAGGTAAATCGATCTGACCATTACCGTCCTGATCGAAAAAGCTAAAGTCTTTCTTTATTTCAGCGATTTTTTCTTCAGATAATTGCGTACTCACTGATTATTCCTACTTGTTTACGTCTTGTGGAGCCAGTTTAACGTTCAACGGTATCACTGTCTACACTGGCGGCTTGTTGTTTCGCTGCCAGCGCCCGTGCGCGCTGGGCCTCTGCTTTTTCGAGGCGACGTTTTTCCATTGCTATTCGAGCGTCAGTACCTACGTGTTCTTCAGCCCTTTCTCTTGCAAGCTGTACCTGTTTCTCCCTTTCGCGGAAGCGCGCAATCTGCTCTTCGCTGTGGGTACCGTAACAACGGGGACAGCTCACACCTGGTTCATATTTATCGGAGTTCTTATCAGCTTCAGTAATTGGCAACCGGCATGCGTAACATGCGTCATAGTGGCTTTTCTCTAAATCGTGATTTACCGCAACGCGATTATCAAAAACGAAGCAATCACCTTCCCACAATGATGATTCCTTTGGAACATCCTGCAAATATTGAAGAATACCGCCTTCGAGGTGATAGACTTCATCAAAGCCCTGCTCTTTTAGATAAGCGGTAGATTTTTCACAGCGAATACCGCCGGTACAGAACATGGCCACTTTTTTATGCTTTTCCGGGTCCATGTTGTCTTTAACATAGTCAGGAAACTCTCGAAAAGTCTTGGTTTTTGGATCAACAGCATGTTTGAACGTGCCAATCTCTATTTCGTAATCATTACGGGTGTCAATAACCAACACCTCAGGATCACTAATCAACGCGTTCCAGGCTTCTGGTTTGACGTAAGTGCCAACGGTATGACGGGGATCTATGCCCTCAACGCCCATCGTGACGATTTCTTTTTTCAACTTTACTTTCGTACGGTAGAAAGGTTGTGTGTCGTGTAAAGACTCTTTGAAAGAAATTGGATTGATCCGTGGATCGCTATTTAGATATGCAAGCAGACCATCTATGGCTTCTCGTGAACCGGATACTGTGCCGTTGATTCCTTCTTCGGCAAGAAGAAGTGTTCCCTTTATCCCCAGGGATTCCATTTTTTCAGTTAATGGCGCACGCATGGCGACATAGTTATCAAGCGCAACGAATTTGTACATCGCGCAGACGATATATTGAGACATTATTTATTACCTTTGCTAATTGGAACGTAAAACCAGTGCAAAATGCGGCGCGCAATATAGCAAATATCTGGTGGTTTGCCAAATCAGGCGGTAAGAAGCGTTTGGGAGCCGTCTACTATATCAGTGAGTTTTGTTGCGTCTCTTTCAATTTCAGGTGCTTTCAACGCAGCAAGTTTTTGTTGTGTCACTAGACTGCAATTAGCTTTTATTTCAGCCGGAATAGCTAAGCTATCATTTTTATGACTGAGGGGATCCGGGTGCATGATTTGCCACAACGATAAAGCACGAATGTTGTTTTTACTCACCAATTGAGAAGAAATTTCAAGTGCTCGAATGTGACTGCTATCGGCTGCCAGGCTTACCTTTGGGTAGTGATTAAGGCGGTGCGGATAGTCGCCGTCAGAAACTGTATTTTGCTCTTTGTCAGGCTCAAGGCGTAGTGTCTCCTTTCCGGGCTGACTTTGCATTGCCATATATAAAGCAAATAATGCGCGATGATTTGTGGCGCGCACGACAGTACCTGACCACTCTAGATCTTTCGCTAATATTGTCTGGTTCGAAAACATTGTATCGATTCCCTCTTTCATGATCGGTATATCGGCATGATCACGCATACCATTAGTCACTCACGTACGAATTTCTATACTTGCGATTTCGACAATTACCATCAATCATTATACTAATGTCTATATCAAGGAATCAGCTTCACATGAAATACGCAAACAAGCGCGTTTTGATTGTGGAAGATCAGCGCCCATTCTTGCTTGTGTTAAGAGGGCTCTTACACGCTATGGGTGCAACGGAAGTTGTCACCAAGTCATCAGCGGAACAAGCCCTGTCTCTGTGCAAAAAAAGAAAATTCGATATTATTATCTGCGACTTGCATTTGGGGGCAGATAAAAAAAATGGATTCGAACTAATCGATACACTCAGAGCGCAGAAGTTCATTAAACCCGACGCAATCTTTATGTTGATTAGTGCGGACAGCACGCGGCCTATTGTTTTGGGTTCGTTGGATCGTGGCCCCGATGATTATCTTGTAAAACCTTTTTCTCAAGCGCAAATAAAATCGAGGTTGAACAGAGCGTGGCAAAAACGGCAAGCGCTACTCCCCGTTCATCAGGCGTTATATGAAGATGATTATCCCCGAGCTTTAACCAAGGCCCATTCTTTGTATTACGAGAGCCCTCAATACAAAGGCTCACTAACAAAAATTATGGTTGAGCTACATTGGCAGCGCAATGAATATCAAGAAGCAGCATCATTATTAGATACGTTCGAATCGAATCGGTCTGTATTGTGGGTTACCCTCGCCAAAGCACAAAATCACCTTAAAATGGGTGATACTGACAATGCAATACGTCTTGCGAACAAGGTATTAGAAAGTAATCGATTTAACGCGGATGCCTACGATGTACTAGCACAATCTTTAACATTTAAAAATCAAAAGGAAGATGCTTTAGCACAAATAAAGTACGCAATTAAGATATCCCCCTACTCTGTTAACCGTCACCACATCGCGTGTAAAATTGCACGTAAGTATGAAGAATATGTACTGGCAAGTGACAGTGCACTGGCCATATGGAAGTTGTGCAGGAAAACCCAACAACAACATGCTAACTACTGGTGTGGTTATATTAGAAGCCTGTTAGACGTTGCTGAGCATACTGAAGATAGAAAAATCAAGAATCGTTTTCAGCAAGAAGTTACATTGGCCATTCAACGAGGCCGATCAGACGAGTACTTGTTGAGATACAATGACGACTTTGATTTAGTCATTTACGAACAACTTACGTATGCAAGAATATTTAGTCTGGATGGTAAACTTACCGAGGCAAAGAAAGCACTGCAAGACAGTCAGAATGCAATCGAGCACAAATACGACGTTTTTCCTGGAGATTATGCCCCCGATAGCCTCTCGGTAATGTATTCCCTTGGAGAATATGAAGAAGCAGAAGAATTGCAACACAAGCTGCAAAATGCGGGCGTTGTATTGCCGGCAGAAGACGCCGAGCGTATTGAAACTTCGAAAAGGAAGGTAAGTGACAAGCGGCTGCAGTACATTCAGCACAATCGCGAGGGAATTAGTCATTATCAACAAGGCGAATATCGAAAAGCATATACTTCGTTTGAAATGGCACTGAAGTTCTCACCGGTTAACACGGGTGTTGCACTGAACCAACTACAGTGCATCATTAAGCTGTTATCTGATGAAACTAAAGATCAGCTTTCACTAAAGGCCGACTGTAGGCGGCTCTCAAACATGTTGTCTGCTATTTCCAAAAAAGAAGAACATCAACAAAAATTTGACGCCCTCAAAGAAGAATTAGCCACGCTAACTGGTAAAGCTGCATAGCAATTTCAGGCCTTAATTAATTCGCTGATTGTATCGACGTAAAATCATCGATAAATTCATTGATTTGCTCTATCGCTTCACTTCGTTGTTTTACGGTAAGCGTTGCCGCCATCTCCGCCGCCAACTTGGCGTGGGTTTGACGGTTGTGTTCCCACACTTCGATAAAATCATCGGAACGATACTGTTCAGGATTGTGCAGCAAATCAGTCAGCTTATCTGCGAAATTCGGATCAGTTTTGCGGGTAATAAACAATCGGCGCGCCCGTTGTTGTAAATCAGTGCGGTATTCCAACCATAACTGGGAAGAAGATTTGAACATTGGGGCGTAGCGATGAACGATGTCAGCCTGCTCTTTCGTTAACCGACCAATCCGCTCTTCCATGTTATCTACCAGGTCTTCTACTCGCTCATCTAATTTCTCTTCATCAGTGAGATTAGCCCATTCAGCGAGCTCATCCCGACGTTCCTGATTATCAGATTCAAGGGCAGCAAATAGACGAATCATTTGTTCATCACTAAGGTCCGTTGCAATAACGGCAAGAGCCGGTGTAATTTCATTGCGCAAACGCTGCCAGTGGCTCGAAGCTTGTTCGTAATGCCCAATTAGTTTCTGCACATCGAGAGATTGGCTTTGTAAATCGTTTCTCAATTGTTTTAAGTGGTCGATATACCTTGGCAATTCCTGACTGCGGTGCCAGTCTATCCACCCTTTAAGTTGTGCGTCAAAAATAGCTTCTTGCTTCTCATTTAATTCAACATAATCATCCATATACCAATAAATGAGCCAATCGATATTGTTATATGCAAGCTTATTGCTACACCCTGATATCAACATGATACAAATCACAGTGATGACATACTTCATAGTGAGGATCCCTTTTTGTTATTAATGCTAAGAGTTGAGCACGCTGATAAAGGTTCGCATGAACAGGTAACAAAATGTAAAAACTTGTTTTTTCGAGAGTATATTCTCTACAATAACCACAGAATCAAATCAATATAAAGGATAACCCGTGCCTAAAAAAGTCGCAGTACTAACCTCTGGTGGTGATGCGCCAGGTATGAACGCTTGTATTCGCGCTATTGTTTTGGTGTGCGAAAGAGAAGGCCATAACATCATTGGATACAAGCACGGTTACAACGGTTTGTTGAACCAGGAATATCAACGACTGGACAGTTCGATGGTTCATAACTTAACCCAGCGCGGCGGTACTATTTTACACAGTGCCCGATGTGAAGCCTTTAAAACTGAACAAGGCGCACAAAAAGCGGCAGAAAATCTCGATTGGCTGGATATAGATACCCTAATCGTTATTGGCGGCGATGGCTCATTTCGGGGGGCGGAACATCTCGCTGCGTATTGGCCCGGTCAGATCCTGACATTACCTGGCACCATTGATAACGATATTAATGGTACTGATGCAACCATCGGCTATTTTACCGCCATAGAAACTGCCGTGCAGTCAATAGATAAAGTCAGGGATACAGCAGATGCGTTCGAACGTATATTCCTGGTAGAAGTGATGGGCAGACACGCCGGTTTTCTCGCGATGAATGGCGCCCTAGCTTCAGCGTCAGATTACGTTATTTTACCCGAATTATTCAAAAGCGAAGCGACAACGCTAAAAGATATTTTATGTCAGTTGAACGAAAAAAGAGAGCAACGGGGTAACGTTAGCTACATTATCGTACTGGCCGAGAACTTATGGCCCGGCGGTATTAATAACCTGGTGGCTCAGTTGGAGGAACAAACTGATACCGACGTTCGCCCGGTTATTTTAGGTCATGTCCAGCGTGGAGGCTCGCCAGTGTCGCAAGACCGGTTATTAGCATTGAAGCTCGGCGCTCATGCAGCCACGCTCATCGGGTCGACGGCTCATCTTGTTATGATCGGTGAAAAAAATGGCAAGCCCGTGGAAGTGCCCCTTTGTGACACCTGGGCTGAACAAAAACCTTTGGATAATTCAACGGTTAGCACGCTTCATATGCTTAGCAATAACCGTTACGCGTAACGGTTTAAGCCTTTGCATATTTAAAAAAAGCCGGTACAACCGGCTTTTTTTACATTTTCATAGCTGCTTTAACTTTATCGCGATGACTTCGACTTACTTTTAATTCTGTATCATTTTGCAAAATAAGATGGTACTCACCACTGATATGACTTACCAATTTCTTTACAAAACGAATATTGGCAATTGCCGAACGATGAACACGCACAAACCATTGTGGATTAAGTTCTTGTTCGAGCTCTTTCATGGTTTTGCGCATGATGTGCATACCGTCCAGCGCATGAACACACATATAGTCTCCTGCGGCATCTATCCACTGAATATCCTGTACGGCAACCCGGGTCACTTCTGAACCATCCTTTATTGCCAGTACCTCTGGATAAGGATTAGTTTCAATGGTTTCACCACTCGCCAGCTTGCGCAAGATCTCTTCACAATCATCACCGGTGAGTTCTGCAACCAGGCTGACTAATTTACGTGACTGTTCATCCTGATGCTGGGTCGTAAAATACTCGCGTACCTTGTTAAGTGCGTCGCTCAACCGAGCATCGTCAGCGGGTTTGAGCAGGTAATCTAGCGCGTGAATATCAAACGCTTTAATTGCATAACTATCGTATGCCGTAACGAAGATAATCATAGGAATAGGCTGATTAAGTTCGCGTAGCTTATGGATTACCTGAAAGCCATTTAACCCCGGCATTTGGATGTCGAGAAAAACAAGATCAGGCCTGTTTTTAGAAATTGAGCTTACCGCATCCAGACCGTTTTGACACTCAGCGATAATGTCGATGTCGCTATGGCGTTCAAGACGCGCCCGAAGCCCTTTTCTCGCTAACGGTTCATCATCTACAACCACTGTTCTTATTTTTTGCTCACTCATACTAGAGCCTGTTTATCATTATTCCAAACCAATGCTGAGCATAAAGCCCGAGGAAACTTATCAAACAGTTTATTATTTCCGCGGTTCTGCGCTCAACGCTAAAAGGTAACTCATTTACTTTATCTTAATTGTAGACCGAACTACCTTTGCTTTTCTTTCATATTATCGGGTGCTTCGTCAGGTTTTCAACGCCCTAAAAAGGTTTTTACACCCACTTGATAGCAACCAACACCACCTATCAGAAATCTTTTACGTCATAGGGTAGCCGGAGGCGTACGCGCACCCCCGAAGGTTGATTGTGTTCCACCGAGAAGGCAAAGTTTCGCTGGTATAGAGAGTGCAACCGCTCTCTGATATTGACGAGACCCACACCATTCTCACGCTTCAACTGACCGTCTTTGATATCTGCACCTGGTCCATTATCAGCAACATCAATTAATAGATCGTTACCAAAACGCTTGGCACTAATGGCTATCTGACCGCCATTCTCCATTTTAGAAATGGCATGCTTAATGGCATTTTCTATTAATGGCTGAAGTATCATACTGGGTACTAATGCTGATTCACACGTAGGGTCTATCTCCCAATTAACTTCCAGACGATCATCAAAACGCACCTTTTCTATTTCAAGATACAACCTTAACACTTTAATTTCTTCGCCCAGAGTCACCCGCTTTATAGGGTCGTTATCCAGAGAATAACGCAGGAAGTCACTCAATCTAGATACCATAGTTTCTGCATTATCATTTTCTTTAAGCAAAATGAGAGTGGAAATAGCATTGAGCGTGTTAAAGAGGAAATGAGGGTTAAGTTGATAGCGGAGCATTTTTATATGTGCCTGGTGCGCCATGGTGCTGGCTTTAAGGGCATTTTGCTTTTCTTTTTGTAACATCTGAAAATTCTTAATACCGAAGTAAAGCCCACTCCAACAGCCCACCATGATGAGTGAATTGATGGTGTTGGTAAAATACAAATACCAGGCATCCGGCCGATAGCCGTGCTTATAGATTTCCCAATAGTTAACGTTTTTCACTACTGCCCAAACTAGCGCCACCAAATAACAGGCAAACACCACGGTTATGATCATTTTTAATGGGGATAATTTTCGTGCCCAGCGGAAAACAAAGCGAAGGGGAATAGTCAACAACCATCCCGCATAAGCATTGAGGAGAATGATGAAAACCCAAATAGGCCGAACATCATGTAAAAATGAACCAATATAATAGACCAGGGCAAAACCTGCCCAGCCGACACTGTGTAGTGCCCAGAATAAACGTTCATTGCTTTCAAAAAGCTGTTGCCAACGACTCACATTTCTACCGTAATTTCAAAGCATGTTTTTATTATACGCGCAAACGAAAACTGTGCCCTTGGCTTGGTCGTATTGGCAGGACGCCTGGTCGCACTCGGTGAATATTGTCTACCCAGCTTTATAGAAAGCGCCCACTTTTCCTCTTACTACTGTTTAATAGCCAATACCGATTCGTTTTAACCAATGGGTCCACCACCACGCAGGCCCAACGAGTAAAAAACGCAGATCGTCAAGAAAGGAAGGTTTCTTGCCCTCTATTTTGTGGCCAACAAATTGTAATACCCACATCAGGACAAACAAGGCAACGCTGAATTGCCATACAGGTAACGCGGTAGTCGCTATCGCTTCGATAATCAAGAAACAAACGATAGTAAGCAATGTCATTGCGGCCCCGATAACACCCGACAACATGAAATAGTAATATAAGGCTGGTAGAACGGCGATATGGGCCCAGGTTATATCTGTTTGCGCTAAGAACTCTGGTACGGGGATACTCCAAAACAGTCCCAAAGTCACAAGATATATCGATGGTACCGCAATACCGTGGATAGCAATGTTAACTTTATTCTGGTGACTTTCACCGTAAAGAGTGAGTAAACGTTCAACTTCGCGCATTGAAGGCTCCTGTGTTATTGTTTTTATATCAAAATATGTCGCTCTATCACCCTTTCTACACCAGTTTGATTGAGGGCAAATTGGATACCATAGAAATGATACCCCTTATCTTGCGAGACATTTTTGACCATGCAAGCAATACTAATGTCCTCTCCGTCTAATGTACATCCCAATGTAATATTTTTGTTAACATCTAGCATTGCATTATCTTTATTAACGGGGATAGCCAGCTTACATCCAGTTCTCGAAACGTCGAGGATTAACGCTTTTGTTTCAGTATTCCCTTCCTCTTCTGGTTTGAGGATCACCGGTATGCCTGGCTGAGCCCGCTGTTCAGCCCGTAAACCTAACGTTTGAATGGTGGTAGGGAAACCAGTAATAAGAATACTGATAGGCTTTGAAAAACACTTTAAAATGGGCACTTTAAAAGCGATAACCTGCCCCACTGCTCCTTCGATAACAAACCTTACTACTACATTATTTCCAGCGACAAGTTGATCTCTGATATTCGCCCATTTATGGGTATTTGGCACTTGGAAAATGAACCCGTTTGGAATATCAGTGCCAGCGTAGTAAGTTTTAAGCCTCTGCGGTGAGGTTGGCGTATCTATTTGTAGATCGACCAGGGTACCGGGCGCTAAGCGCGTCAAAATATCAATATCCGCCTTTGATAACCTCTGTACGTCCTTTTGGGTCATAAAAAATACTCTTGTGGCTACTGCTTATCGGTTCAATATAACCATAATTCACCATGCTGACAAAACACTTGTTCTAAGGCATGATAATAGACCTAGGTTGTAATTTTGGAATATTAATGACTTGTTTGCATTATTCGCTTTCAGTGCAGTCCCGTGCTGAGCATATCTTTACCGTTAGTCTAGCCATACCGGCAAGCGAACATCAAGTACTTACCCTGACGTTACCAAGTTGGATCCCCGGTAGTTATATGGTGCGTGACTTTGCTAAAAATATCGTCACCATCCAGGCTGATACCACACATGGTAAAGCGGTTGATATTCAAAAAGTCGATAAACAGACATGGCAAATAGACGCTCGTCAACGGGCATTATTAGTACAATACACCGTATACGCGTTTGATTTATCAGTAAGAGCGGCTTATTTAAACGACGAATATGGCTTTGTAAATGGTACCAGCGTGTTTTTATCTGTTGCGGAACTAAGCGCGTTACCCTGCGAAGTGGCCGTGATATTACCTGATTATCTTAAGGACTGGTCGATACACACGAGTATGCCAAAAACCAATAGCGGCTTTCGGTGTGCTAATTACGCTGAACTTATCGACCATCCTTTGTTCATGGGGCAATGTGTCTACGACTCGGTTACCGTGCAGGGTGTTGAGTTTGGGTTTGTTTACAGTGGTAATACGCCGGTTAATACCCGCCGAATTTGTCAGGACATGATCCCGGTTTGTGAACACCATCTTGATCTTTTTCCCGGGCCACCTCCCGTTGAGCACTATTTATTTATAACCTTGTTAAGCGACAGCGGGTTTGGAGGTCTTGAACACAGAAATTCAACGGCTTTGCTTTACCCCAGGTTCGATCTTCCTTTAGAGCGAGAGGCCGGCAGTAAAACTGATCAATACATCACGTTTCTTAGTTTGTGCTGTCACGAACTCTTCCACACGTGGCATGTAAAAAGATTAAGACCAGAAGTGATGCTGGCCCCTAACCTGGCAGCTGAAGTGTACACACCACAATTGTGGATTTACGAAGGGTTCACGAGCTTCTATGACGATGTGACACTTGCCCGTAAGGGCCTTATCACCCCCGAAAAGTATCTTGAAATCGTAGCTCAAAACCTCACGCGCTTGCAGGTGTCTAAAGGCCGATACAAGCAATCCGTGGCTGAATCCAGTTTTGATGCGTGGACTAAGTTCTATAAGCAAGATGCCAGTGCACCAAATAATATTGTCAGCTATTACACGAAAGGCGGGATTATCGCTTTCGGCCTCGATCTTCTTTTACGCAGAGAATCCAAAGGTCAGGTGACACTGGATACCCTCATGCAACAATTGTGGCGTCAATATGGTGCTGATGAAATAGGTACGCCTGACGATGTTATTGAAACTGTTTGTCAACAGACCTTTGGTATAGATGTATCAGACTATTTATCCCGTGTCGTCTACGGTACCGAAGATGTGCCGCTGGCAGATTGGGTGAGTGAAATTGGCATTTCCCTACACACCAGGCCAAAAAATAGTCTCGCAGATCGAGGCGGTCAACCGCCATCAGCGGCTTATCAAAGGCACCCCTTGGGGGCAATGGTTAAAAATTCCGATTTAGGTGTTACAGTGCAGGTGGTTTTTGAAGGTGGTGCAGCCAGTGCCGCAGGCTTACAAGTAAATGACAGGATTATTGCACTCAACCATTGGGTAGTGTCAGATGTATTGCTGCAACGTTTGCTTAATCAAACAGTTGAGTCCCAGGTTGAGCTTACCGTTGTCAGAGACGGAAGACTATTAATCTTGTCATTACCGGTTGAACCAGAACAGCAAGAAGCGTGTTATTTTACTATTGAAGACAGTGCTGCATTCTCCGAGTGGCTTCGCAGCTGATTTATTCAGCCCCGAGCACAGGGGCTGATTACACTACCTTTCAGGTACAAGCAAAGCAGGGTCGAGACGCAGCTTCCCGAGGTTCAATCGCCAGTCAAGATGGGGCCCGGTAGCCCGCCCCGTCGCACCAATCTCACCAAGCCTTTGCCCCTGTGATAAGTGCTGCCCCACAGTAACCGCAGTGCTGTCCAAATGCAGAAAAGTGGAAAACACTCCCATGCCATGATCGATAATTACCGTGTTGCCACTGTAGTAGAGATCGCTGACAAGTGTAACCTTACCCGCTGCGGGAGCCACTACTTCAGTACCGGTTGGCGCGCCCACATCGACACCGTAATGAGGCGTTTTTGGTGTGCCGTTCAAGATACGTTGACTGCCGTAAACACCTGTAATTGGGCCTTCTGCAGGCCAGATAAACCCAGTGAATACACCGTCGAAATCACTGACTATTGACCTGGCCTTGGCAACGCGTACGCTATCGTCCCGGATGCGTTTAAGTGTTGCAGTGGGCGGAGACACCATAGATGGCTTAAGACCATCAATACGCTGGACTTTGTAATCTCTTTTATTTAATACGATATCCCGTTTGTGCTCACTTCCATCGGGCAATACCCAGCTCAATGTGTGGCTTAATTGGTCGTCCCGGGCGAAACCAAAAACAAACTTACCCTGGGAATTTACGAGTAAGGGTTTGCCATCGAGTTTAACCTGGGAATCAACGGGAAGTTGGCCACGAAACAGACTGCCCTGAGTGAACTGGCCATTTAACACCAACTCTGCTCCTAATGCACTACTCCCACAAATCAGTGCGCACAATAGAGGGAGTAATATAACAAAAGGGGTTAATCGCACATCATGGCTCCTTTACCAACACCCTCGTAAGCTAACACTTTGATCGTTGTTCCTGGACTTGCGAGTTTCTCCTGCGTATAAATAAACTCAGCAAGACACTCTACCGTGGAGTCGGTGCTGATAACCTCGCACCTGTCCAACGGCAGGGTAATTTCGAAATACCCTTGCGACGATTCATATGCGTAACATACATATTGCCTGTCATTGGGCACAGTACCACTGGCTTTCCTAAGAGAAACGTCAATGCTGTCTTCGCACGAAGCAATGTAGATGTCCTGCCAGCGAGAAGCCCAGTATTGCTGACGCTCTACATTAGCTTCTTCGTTGTGATAAATATCAATGCGAGAGCGATGACCATGGGCAATACGCTGACAATTTCCGTCGTGCTTCTTAAGGCCATGTGTATAGTGATAGTATGGGCTATCGATCACTTCTGTGCGCAGGTTTAACACCAGGTTGTCTACGTTCTCGGGTAAATGTGTGGCGATCACCTCTTTGAGATAGCGTCCGACAGACTCCATAGTAACAGATTCGCCATAAATAAAAGCATATGCCTCTGGCGGGCTATACAGCTGAAACAAACGGCCATCTTCACAACGAAAAGCAACATCCACCACTTCTTCATCGTTCAGGTGAACAATTTCCACACCGGCATAGTCTGCGGGGATCAGTAACTTGTGGTCAACATAATCATCAATCAGTCGTTTAAGGTTCTTTTTTACCTTACCAAAGTCCTGAATCATACTCTCGTCGTTGAGATCGCCAGATAAGATAACGTCCACAATCCAGCTCTCCCCTACCATCCCCCGTTCGGGACACAAATAAGAAAAATCCATGACAGTGAGATCATTGACAAATAATTGCATTTAACGCCTTAGTGCTGTTCGCCGAAAAATTCTGTTTCCAGCATATTTAAATAATGGATGGGTGTTTACTCACCCTCAGTATTGTAAACTAATTAGTATAAAAAGTTGACCGTTTGCTCAGGCAATAACACGACGCTGTTTTTGCCCAACTCAATTGCCAGACTGTCTGGTCAGTTGGTCTTTTAAATTGGGCGGTATGCCTTTTATTGTCATCGTGTCTGTAACAGGATCATAAACCACTCTGTCACCTAGCAGTTTTCTTTCAAAACTTAGGGAAATACCGCCACCCTGACCGGTAAATTTTGCTAATTGTCGCAACGCAGCCGGATCTGGTTGAATAGATTCCTCTAATACTGCCTCCTGACTTTGCACAAATGTCTCGAAGTTATGCTGTTCGTTTGCATCGGGAGAAAGTCTTCCGGACAACTCAGAAATGGAAACACTTTCTCCACTGTCTATTTTTTCCTTAAAGTATGACTTTACCTCTTCACGATGTTGATGTTGCTCCTCTCTATCGAGATTCTCGCTTGCAAGATAAGCATCTACACTAGCAACCAGTTGCTTATTTTGTTGCTTCACATCCACCAATTCTTCACAACCGATGAAGTCCATGAAGAAATCTGAGACCTTTCTTCCCATACGGCCTTTAATAAAGCTGATATAGCGTTTTTGCTCAGGCTGAATAGCAAGTTGCGTCAGATCAAGACGAACTGCCAGTTGCATTTTCGCTAAATCCAAATGCTCACGAGCTGTGAGTTCCAGAGCCTGGTTCACTTCAACGTGAGAACGTGTGTTCAGTAGCGTTATCATCAGGTATTGAGTTGCCAGAAATTCATACTGACAGAATATCAGAAAACCGGTTTCAACTGTTCCCGTGTCTGCTAACGCCTTGATCAGGCGATCTGAAGACGTCAGAGTGAACTGATGAAAAAGACCATTAAGATCATCAGCATTTTCATCCTGGGCCCGGGTATATTCTTTCAATGCCTCGCGAAACACGGTCTGCCCTGAATCAGCATCCTGTTCACTGTCAGAAGTCTCGTCGGAAAAATGCCCTACCCCTTTGCCTGGCTTGGTATTGAAACTGTGATTAATCTGGTGGGCCAGTGATTCGATCTCTGGTGTCACTGTCAAACAGTTATTTCGCGGGATAAGATTGAGCTTGCCGTCATCGTTAACAACGAGTCGATGAACGACAAAATGGTGAATCAGTGCACTCATAGTTAATGTGTGGTCCTGTCAGGTTGAGAATTTACAGCAGATTTGAAGGATTTATGAATGAATGATTGTTATCAGACATACAACGATTATAATCATTTAAAATTAAAAACCATTCTTTTTTTAACAAAGAAGTCAGTAAAAAAGGCGTACTAATGCCCCAGCAAAGCCGTTATTCAGATTCTGAATTTGAAGCCTTAATGAATAAGGTCATTTTCACCTTAGAAGAAAACAACGCAAATCGAGACCTGCAACTTATGGTATTGGGTAATGTAATAACCCATATTATCAATACGCAGGTTGATAAAAACAACCGAAAAGCAATGGCTGAGCAGTTTGCCTCAGTGCTGGTAAAAAGCATAAACGGATAAGCCAAAATTATGATTTTAGCCGAGTCTCCCCGTCGTCAAAGGGTAACGCGCTTAGTTAACTGGGGGCATTGGTTTGCGCTGGCCAATATCGCCATCGCTATGATCATCGCATCTGTATTTATATTTTCCTCCCCTTCCCCAGATACATTCCTGGGAAATATATATATGATTTTCAACTGGTTCGGTCATATCGGCTTTATGACGTTTTCCGGTTTTGTCATTTTTGTCCTTCCCCTTTGTTACCTGGCCACACAACCGAGGATTATTAAAGTTGCCGGTTCCTTTATCGCCGCTATCGGTCTCGCATTAATGGCGTTTGATGCCTTGTTGTATAACAAAACCGGATTTCATCTGAGTATTAGTTCAGCAGATTTAGTCCGCAATGAGGCGCAAACCCAGATTAGTCGTTTCGATGCCCAGCAATGGCTTTACCTCCTTTTGCTATTTGTCGTTTGGTTTGGGTTTCAGTTGGTGTTAGCCAACGCAATTTGGAAAAGGGTAGACAGGCTACAGCAACATCGGATTGGTACTCCGGTGACCAGTTTCTTCCTGACTTGCTTTGTCGCAAGTCATGCTATTCATGTGTGGGCAGACGCTGAGCTTTATCAGCCCATAATAAAACAGGACAACATGTTTCCTCTTTCTTATCCAGCAACAGCGAAAACCACCATGTCGCGCTACGGGTTGCTGGATCTCGACACCTATCAAGAGAGAAAGCAACTGCAGTTCGACCCGACGATACACCGTATTACTTACCCTACGGAGCCGGTCTACTGCAATATTGAAAGCGATAAAACGCTTACACTGGTGGTCCAAACTGACGATGCCAAATTCGGCCCATTACCTCAGTTTGATTTGCGAACCACAGATAATTACCTCACCACGGCCTCATCTCTGGAAGGATTAGTGATGACAACACTATTTGGTGTGCCCGAGATTTACCAGGGCACGCTGGAAAATAAACGTCCGGTTTTACTCGCATTGCCAGTAGGCCTTGGAATGCCGGTATCAGTAAACATCGACGAGAATCTACCCACTCGTATGCTCGATGCTTATCGCCAGCCAGTGAACAATACCCATGCAGGTTTACACATTGCATTTCTACCAGCAAACAAAATAAAAGACTATCTTGCACAAGAAGTGATTGCCAGCGGAGACGTCATCATTGCCACCGGATTTGGTTCTCAGCAGGCAACCAGAAAGGGAACGTTAATGACGACACTGGATATCAAAGCTAGCTTGGCGAGCACTGAAGATCTTGCTCCTACAGTGCTAAATGCCCTGGGTTGTCATGCACCTACTAATTTTTACGCTACTGGCCAAAACCTACTTTCGCCAAAACGTAACTGGTTAGTAAGTACATCTGGAGAGAAAGTCATTGTTGCCCAAGGTGATAATATTATTGAAGTATTAAGTAACGGGAATTACGAAATTACTAATTCAGTTACACAAAAACGCAGTAACGACCCCCTGAATGTCGACTTGTTAAGTCGGGCTATTAAGCACCTGACTCACTTTTCAGACAGTCACTGAACGAGAAGTCACACTGCGCACTACCCGCAGTGTGACGTCGCTATTGCTCGGCCTTTCTCCATACAGATATAACAAAATCACCTTCTGCCTGTGTGATTTCACGGCTGAGGGCTTCTTTTTGTATGTCAGTTAGTCGCCAGGTGAAAGGTGTCATGTTTAGTAATGCTAAGGCATGCTCCTCAGAAACCAACTTCACATCAAACTGAAGGCGTTCCCGGGACACAAGGGTGAAACCATCTCTTTTATCGTTGGGCAATTCGTGAGGTTTTGGCATATCGTAGGCTGCTTGTTTTAGCCTGAACAGGTGGTCAGCGCCTGGTGCTACGTGAATGAGTACACCGTTTTTCGCGGTTATCCGGCTTAACTCATCATCGTTACCTGGAGCAAAGATCTGTAACACAATATCTGCTGCGTTACTTACAACCGGTAAAGCAAAACTGCTGGCAACAACAAACTGTGCATGCCGAACTTGTTTAGCCGCGAGGTCGATGGCAACCTTTGAAATGTCGCTTCCTGCCGGATGGACCATTTTTCCTGTGTTAGTCAGTGCTTCACAAACAAATGCAAGATAAGCGCCTTCGCCACATCCTGCGTCATACAGCACCAGTTCACGCTGTGGAAAATGGGAGATGCATAGTTCTGCCAGCCTTTCCATTAACGGATCAAAGCCCTTGTTAGCATGAAAACACTGCCGCGCGCTGATCATTTGCTTGTTGTCACCAGGCGATTTACTGCCCTTTTTCTGTACTGGAAGTAGATTGACATACCCACGGCGCGACACATCAAAACTATGACCATTCGAACAGCGCCATGGTGAGGAAGTGCTGATTAAATCATCACCACACAGCGGGCATTGCCACATTATTCACTCCCAGTAAAAAACGGGAAATGTAACAAATAGCCTGTCAGAAAGCCACGAGTCTATTATGATAACGAAGATAGAGGATGATCTGCTTCGCCCCAGGGAGAGTCGAAAAAATAGCTAACGAGTTGTTCTGGCACATCTTCAACCCGGTTAAATCGCCATGCTGGCCGATTGTCTTTGTCGATAAGTAATGCTCTTATGCCTTCCTGTAGCTCTCCGTACTCGGCACACCGACATGCCATTGTTAATTCCATTTTAAAACAACTTGCAAGGTCAAGTTCCTTGCCTCTTTTATACTGTTCGAAAAATATGGAAGCGGTAATAGCTGAACCAGAAAAGAATGTTTCTCTGGCTTCATCGAACCACGGGTCGCCGCCACTATCCACTTTCTTTAGATTTTTTGCAACGTTACTCACCGTTGCCTCTTCACAGATACTTGCTATGGTCGATTGCCACTGAGCTACGCGGTTAGGTTGTGCTAATTCAACATTTGTAGTTTCTAAACTCATTGAGAGAGATTGTTCAACACTCCCGGTCCAACGGGTTTGCCGCCACTTAGAAAGTAAGTTTGAAATATTACGGCTCAAAATGGCATAGTCCACCAGGGATAAATATCTACATTCCGTGCCGTTGAGTTTCGACGCCGTCAAACCAAGAAAAAGCCCGGTGTTGTCTGGCAATTTAGGTAGAAAATAACTGGCGCCAACATCGGGAAAGAGGCCAATGGTAATTTCGGGCATGGCTAATACTGTATTTTCTGTTGCCACTTTGTGACTCGCCCCAGCCAGTAATCCCATACCTCCCCCCATTACAATACCGTCTGCAATGACGACAATGGGTTTAGAGAATGTATGAATAGTAAAATCAAGTTCGTATTCGGTGGTAAAAAACTGACGAATGAATGCTGGTGTGCCTTCACATTGATCCACCATGGCGCGATACATGGATACAATATCGCCACCAGCACAAAAGGCACGAGACCCTACAGCATCTATCACAACGAATAGTATATCTTGCCTGGATTGCCACTCTCTCAGCACGCTCAGGATAGCTGTTGCCATCTCTAAATCAAGGGCGTTTAATGCCTTCGGCTTGTTTAAGGTTAACTGACCAAAACATCGCCCACACGCAGTAGGATGCTCAGTAACAATGATTTTATCTTCCGTAGGTTTTATCATCTGCTTCTCGTGGCTATCGTTTTACTTAACATTAAAGGAGAGCGAGGTTTACGTAAACGTAAACGTGCAAGTTAATTTTCATACAGATGTAAATCTAACCTGACGAAAGTCTAAACCACTGTTAAGATGAAATATATTACCATTCGCTCTTTAGCATTGAGATGTAGGATTGATTGGTAGCTTAAAGAGTTTGCATCTTTGCTTGTAAATTCCCACTGACTTTAACATGGTGAAATACATGTCTTATCGCCTGGCAATTGTAGAGGATAACGCCACAGCCCGCTCTTCTATTCGTAGCCATCTGCTCCCAATGGGAGCTTTTACCATTAGCAGTTTTAGTAATGGGTCAGAACTCAAAGCAGCCCTTAAGCGGCAAAACTTTGAGCTTATCATAATGGACTTTCACCTTGGCTCGGGTAAAAACGGCGTGGAATGGATTCATCAGTTAAAACAAAGCCAATTTATCCGCCCAAGTACTGGTATTGTATTTATTACTGCAGACAGATTGCCTCAAACCATAGGTCAAATAATAGACACACAACCCGATTTACTTCTTATAAAGCCATACAACATTGCATCTCTAAGACGAGGGATTGAACATTACTTAGCCTACAGACGTTTCGTTTCAAAAGTACTGAACAGTATGGATAACGACAACATTGACGAAGCACTTAGCCTCATATCAACCCTGAGCGGCCGCAAGATCCCACCTAAGTTAACAAATGACGTGAAAAAGCTATATGCAAGAATACTGTTTCAATGCAGCAAAGTAAAAGAGGCTAAAGGGATTTACGAATCGGTTTTGGCCGTATCTGAGAAAGTCTTATGGGCGCAATGGGGCAAAATAAAGTGCGAATACCTGGCGGGAAACTGGAGTGACTGCAAAAGCGCACTGACCGATCTCATTGGCAACGGGCTTGCCAGAGATAAAGCTTTCGAATGGTTAGCCTGCCTTTCTTTCGAACAGCAAGCTTGGTCACAAGCTGAGTTTTATCTGGATCATATTAAAACCAGTGAATTAAGTGTACCGGCAACTAAACTCAAATCGTTGGCTTACCAAAAACAAGACAAAATCATAGAAGGCATCGATTTGCTGCAAAAGAAAAGAGATTACAACCGCTCAACCAGAGATCGCTTCAATGAGTTCACTTTTGAGTTGGCCGAGTTTTATCTTTCAATTGCAGAACAGCAACCTAATACCAACAGAGCAGAAAGCCTGCAGCAATCGAAAAAGCTTATCGGCATTGCCGGGCGCAACCAGGTTGATCATCAGCAAACTCAGAAAAAAGATTTTATGCTTGCTTATGTGGCTACATTGGAAAAGGATTATGATAAAGCGCAGCAGTACCTTTCTCAGGATCACATGGATGCCCTGCTCCGTACCGAAGCATCTACGCTTATTGTTGCAGCGAAAACCTACAATGCAATAGGAAATAAAGAGAAAGCCAGGGATTTACTGGCAATGGCGCATGAAAAAAACCAATCAGACGATGACTTATCAGCGCAAACGACAAATGAAAGTATGCTTACCGGTACAGAAAAAGCAATGGGTATTGCAGGCGATAGAGCCGTTG
Source organism: Alteromonas sp. AWQ4_252 (assembly GCF_056158205.1). Taxonomy (NCBI): domain Bacteria; kingdom Pseudomonadati; phylum Pseudomonadota; class Gammaproteobacteria; order Alteromonadales; family Alteromonadaceae; genus Alteromonas; species Alteromonas sp. AWQ4_252. The sequence continues at coordinate 3,084,550 of NZ_JBSWSV010000001.1, forward strand.
AGCTCAACGAGACTGGTATGCGTATGTTCATCACAAAAGACTATGTTCGGGCAATGTATTACTTTTATCAAGCTTATGCGCTTTCCCCCCATACTCATGCATTTGGCCTGAACTTGCTACAGTGTATGCTGGAAAGTCGCCACCCTTCGTATCGAACGCATACAGTGGCTTCCCTGCTGGGTGAATTTGCGACAGATACCGGCAACGAAAGCAACCGCAAGCGATTAAGGCAACTTAGACTGCAAGCAGAAAAAGATAGCGATTTTTTTCTCACACTGCCAACGCAGGAGCACATGCCGGCTCATTCTGAAACCGCCTCTGTCGCAACAAAAGTAGAGGATTTACCCCAAACGCGTGAGTAAACTGGATGTATCCCAACGGCCACCACCGGACTTTTGCACATCAGCATAATATTGATCGACCAGCGCTGTTAGTGACAATGTGGAACCGTTTTTTCTCGCTTCATCCAATGCAATAGAAAGGTCCTTCCTCATCCAGTCCACGGCAAATCCATAATCGAATTTTCCAGCCAGCATAGTCGCCGCGCGATTCTCCATTTGCCAGGACTGAGCAGCACCTTTTGAAATTACATCGACTACTGCAGCGCAATCTAACCCGGCTTTTTGCCCGAAATGCAAAGCTTCAGACAAGCCTTGTACAATGCCTGCTATACAAATTTGATTCATCATTTTAGCCAATTGACCGCTACCTACATCTCCTAACAACTGACTGTGTCTGGCATAGGCATCCATAACTGGCTGAACCACTGAAAAAGTTGCTTCATCACCACCCACCATAATGGTCAGTTGACCATTTTGAGCGCCAGCCTGACCACCAGAAACTGGCGCATCGAGAAACCCGATGTTCTTTGCGCTACAATCTTCCGATAGCGTTCTGGCTAACTCTGCCGACGCCGTAGTATGGTCCACAAGAATGGCCCCTTCATTCATAGAAGCTAAGGCTTGTGTTGCCACCTCTAACACATCGTTGTCGTTACCGACACACATAAATACAACATCAGCGTTTTTCACGGCTGTGGCCACCGTTTCTGAAATGTTGCCACCATACTCTTGCTGCCACTCGATTGCTTTTCGATTCGTACGGTTATAAACCACCACATCATACCCGGCTTTTTGAAGATGCCCTGCCATGGGGTAGCCCATTACACCAAGACCGAGAAAAGTGACTTTTTTTACTGACATAATATTTTCACACAAGGATGGTTAAGGTAGTCTCATAATAACACAATGTGTTTAAACCCATGTCCGATATTTGCCCGTAAGTTAAAGATACAAATAGCATTCGCCATCCCAAAAAAGAGAAAGGAATTAATAGCATGATTGTTAAAGTGGGTGTTTTTAGTGCGCAACCCTATGAAGAGAAAGCGATCAATGCGGAGGTTGATAGTTCTGTTGAAATTCAATACTTCCCTGTCGCGTTAAGCGAGTCCACCCTTTCACTCTGTAACGGGTTAGATGTTATCTGTGTTTTTGTCAATGATGAGGTAAATGACACAATAATATCCAGACTCGCTGAGTATGGTGTTTCTCATATAGCCCTTCGCTGCGCAGGTTATAACAATGTGGATTTAGAAGTCGCGAAACAGCACAATATTGCTGTTTCACACGTACCAGCTTACGGACCGGAAGCGGTTGCAGAGCACGCCGTAGCATTGATGCTCACACTTAATCGCAAAATGCATAAAGCCTATAACCGTGTGAAAGACGGCAACTTCAATTTAAATGGGTTGCTAGGTTTTAATATGGCAGGTAAAACTGCAGGCATAATCGGTACCGGGCATATTGGCAGGGCAACAGCTAACATCCTCTTGGGTTTCGGCTGCCAGGTACTTTGTGTTGACCCCTTCCCTGACAAACATCTTCAAAACGGTGGAGCAAAATATACTGATTTGGATACGCTGCTATCACAATCCGATATCATCAGTTTGCATTGTCCGTTAAATAAAGACAGCTATCACCTGATAAATGACAACACCATCAGCAAAATGAAAAAAGGCGTCATGCTAATTAACACCTCTCGTGGTGGTTTAACCGACACCCATGCGCTTATTAACGGTCTAAAATCCCACCAAATTGGCTATTTAGGCTTGGACGTGTATGAAATGGAGTCGGAGCTTTTTTTCAAAGACCACTCTTTTGACATCATTCAAGACGATATTTTTGAACGTTTATCGACCTTTCATAACGTGCTGATAACTGGTCATCAAGGCTTTTTTACCAAAGAGGCGCTATCTCAAATTTCCGCGACCACCTTGAGCAATATTATTGCTTGGCAAAAGGGTGAAGCGACCACGAATTCGTTTCTCGTAGTGCCACAAAAAAACGTTTCAAAGTAGTCTTATGTTTTTATGAGCATAAAATGCATGTACTTGCCAAGCCAACAATAGGGTTCTTTTGCCATATAGTTGCGTTCGAGTTGAAAAAGTTGCGAGAACTGTTCGTCAGTAAGGTTTTTGTCTTTCATGTAATCGTGAAAACAACGAATACCACTGATCCGCTCAACGTTGAAACCAAGCTCACGGGCTTTGGTTAATACCGCTTTTGGACTAAGCGGATTATTGGGGTTCAGCCGCACCTGATTCTTTACCTTCATACCTTTGGCAATATAATCAAAATTTCCGTACAGAGCATTTCCAAAAAGTGCGGCATCCTTGTTAAAAAAACTCAAACTTAATCGCGCACCAGTGCGCATTTTACGGTATATCTCAGCAAGCGTGTCCAAAGGTTCCGCCAGCCATTCTAGAACCGCGTGACAAACGACGAGATCGCATGCCGTCAAATCTTCAATATCGTTAATACTGGCAAGTTGCACCTGAATGCTATCATCATCACCAATAAACTCCCGGGCGAGCTCAAGGATGTCTTCAGAGGCATCGTACAACTGGACCTGATGACCAAATTGGGCAATGGCTCTGCTCATTATGCCCGTGCCCCCACCTAAATCAGCAACCTGTAAAGGTACGTTACTCGATAGATAAGGGGTTATAATCTCAAGCAACAACATATGGCGAAGACGCCCCTTAGTTGTGCCGTAAATATTTTGTGCAAACTTTTGTGCAATGCCATCAAAATACTGATCGGTTTCTTTCACGCCAGTTACGCCGGATTATCAATATCGATAAAATTCACATCGACGTTAAACGCCGCTGCGATGTGTGCTCCTAACGCTTTTACACCATAGCGCTCAGTGGTATGATGTCCAGCAGCAAAATAATGAATACCAGCTTCCCTGGCTACATGTGTGGTTTGCTCGGAAATTTCACCGCTGATAAAAGCATCGCAACCTGCAGCAACAGCCTTTTCAATATACCCTTGCCCACCTCCGGTACACCATGCCACTTTTGATAAGGAGGCACGACCAGCGTACGGAACGTGTATCACCGAACGAGTGAGACATTTTTCAATATGGTTGGCAAATTCAGTAGCATCAATTTCTTTAACGAGCTTACCTGTGTAGATAATTCCCGAAGGCTTAACACCGCTTAAGGGCGAAAGTTGCTCTAACCCTAAAACTTTTCCAAGCTGCACGTTATTCCCAAACTCAGGGTGCACATCAATAGGCAAGTGATACGCAAGAAGATTAATATTGTGCTGTAGTAATGTGCGTATTCTACGTCCTTTCATACCAGTAATGGTGGGGTTTTCACCTTTCCAAAAATAGCCGTGATGAACCAGAATTGCGTCTGCGTTTAATTTCACTGCCTGTTCAATTAACGCTTGTGATGCAGTCACCCCTGTGACAATACGGGATACGGTTTCATTACCCTCAACCTGTAGGCCATTTGGCGCGTAATCCTGAATTTCAGCCGTGTTAAGTTTATCTGCTAGGTAATTAATAAGCGTGGTTCTAGGTATGGACATAGGAAAACCTGAAGAAAGTTAATCTAATTAGCGGGACCCTGCGATGCCATTAGCCATAAATGGCACCATATGAAGGATCACATCCTTGATGGAAACCTGCTGGTCGAAATCAGCCTCCGCTATTTCCGTAAGAGCCTGACTCGATGCCATTGAAAATACGAAACTTCCCATGGCGAAATGTGTTCGCCAAAACAACTCATCATCGGCGATATCAGGTAAACAGCTATGTATAGTTTCCATTAACCGGGCTACGGTACCGCCATAACCTGTCATGATAAAGCGACGTAAATGACCTTGGGTTTCTGTATAGCCCCGGCCTAGTAGTTGTACAAAACGTTCAGTACCATTTGGCCTTAAGTCTGACAATGTCATCATTGGTGGAACCAAAGACAACAACACGGTTTCTATACCACTAACGCCTCTTTGTGCCGGTAACTCAGAAATAACCTTGTCTACTTGCGGCATGAGAACATCAAAATAACGCTTTAGCACTTGCTGTATGAGGTTCTTTTTACTGCCAAAGTGGTAATTCACGGAAGCCAGGTTAACATCTGCTCTGGCGGTTATATTTCGCATGGACGTTTGCGCATAGCCCTGTTCGGCGAACAAGGCTTCTGCAGCATCGAGTATACGAATTTTCGTTTCTTTAGCCATAGCCGTTAAAGCATTAGAACCAAAAACGCGATTTGGATAGTAATCGCGTAACGCTGCGCTCAACGGCAGTTGAAAGTGAGATCCCCAACTTCTCTGCCATATTTTTCTTTGTCGTGTACTTGACCGCATAAATCTCACGGGCAGGATGATGTGACATAATGTAATCATCAGATGTCATCAATTCATCGACAAGGCCTTTTTCTAAGGCTTCGTTACCCAACCAGACTTCACCTGTAGCTACCTGATCAATGTTGAGTTTTTCTCGCTGGGATTGTACCCAGTCTTTAAACTGCATGTGAATACTTTGTAGATCCTGCTTGAACTTTTCCCGACCTTCTTCAGTATTTTCTCCAAAAACTGTGAGCGTTCGTTTGTAATCGCCAGCCGTGTGTTGTTCAAATTCAACATCATGTTTCTTCAGTAATTTGTGCACGTTAGGGATCTGCGCCAATACACCAATTGAACCGATGTATGCAAAACGAGCAGACAACAAATGATCAGCTACGCATGCCATCATGTAACCGCCGCTTGCCGCGACCTTATCAACTGCAATTGTTAGCTTAAGCCCTTTTTCTTTGATTCTTTGCAACTGTGACGCGGCCAGACCATATCCATGAACAACACCACCGCCACTTTCCAAGCGAAGTAAAACTTCGTCCTGCGGCTCAGCTATACTTAAGATCGCGGTGATCTCTTCCCGCAATCGATCAACTTCATGAGCATCCATTGACCCAACAAAGTCTAAAACAAACAACCGGGATTTTGACTGCTCAGTGCTGTCTTTACTATTTTGTTTTGCTTCTTTTTTTTGTTCTTTGGCCAGCTTTTTAAGGGCTGCTTTATCCAACAACACAGATTGTGCGTATTGTTTAACATCGCTTAATTGCTCGGTAATAGAAACAATTTCCAGTTGTCCTTTACCTGGCTTTTGCCGACTGGCTGCCCCCACTACCGCAACGAGAACCAAAACAATCGCGATGACTAGGGTTACGGCTTTTGCCAAAAAAAGCCCGTAATCGTAAATAAACTCCAAACTACTCTCCTGATTATGTCGCTTTGAGTAATACCTAATGAATACGCTGGTGATGAACTATTGTCATTTGTATTAACCCGCGTTGTATAAACTGCGTAATATTACCAGCGTTTATGAGTGCTGACGACTCCGTACCAGTGTACAGACAAAAAAAAGGCCGGTAACCCGGCCTTTTCGCTATTTAGAGATTAATTTTTCACCACATCGGTATTGGTTATAGGCAATACCGTGGCGTCTGAAGCTAAGAACGTGGCAACCTGAGTTTGCATTTCAGTCGTAGTTGCTGCACTAGCAGTCGGACTAAGACTCGAAGCATGAGCGCCCTCTGTAAATAAAACCAAACCCGATACGTCTTCGCCGGCCGTAGTAGTACTAACCTGCTCCAAACCAATAATAGCCGCCAGAGGCTGTTGCCCTGCCAATGGAATACCCGTAGTCACTGGGATAACCTGGTCTGGTAAGTTAGTGTCTCCACCATCCCCGACAACAGTCATCATATGCACTGGAGTATTACTTCCTAACAATGCGCCGTAATTATTGGCATCGGCGGCGTCTAAGACTGACTGTGCTGCAAATGCAAATTCATTAAAAACAGCCTGCACTGTTGCCAGTTGTTCTTCTGTGGCATTGCCGTAAAACGCATCCACTGCCGCAACTAATTGCGCTTGTGTTACTTCAGTGGTGTCGTAGAGTTGTACCAGGAGTGCCTGGAACGCTTCGGAAGCTTGAGATAGCAATAAACCTTTTATCAACGGACCAAAAGATGGTGATTCAATTAGGAATTGCGCCAAACCGCCACCCGGTGACTCCAACGATGCAGCCTGAACAGTGTACAAACCATCAAGGGCAGCCAATTCGTCACCCATGGAACTGTTGGCCACTGCGTTAAAATTAACCCCGGTGATTCCGCCCAGTGAAACCCCCATAAAATATACACGGCTCATATCAAAATTAGCCGCCATAGTAGAGGTTTGATCGTTAATTACATTCATTCCTAAACGCAAGCCCAGCATGTCGGAGACGCTTTGACGAACATTGTCACGGGCTGTCGGTAAAGATTGTAGATTCATATAATGAGTAGCAGCGACGGATGTGGCATTTATTTCGTCCACCCCGTCCATATTTATATCAAACCCGCGACTCCCGTGTAACGGGTGATCAATGGCTACAGTGGCAATACCTGCTAAAGACAACGCGCCAGTTATTGCAAGCATGTCTTCTTTTTTGCTCGTAATACCGTGCATCAATATCGCTACCGGCCAGCCTGCATCAGGTTTTGCTAGGGTTCTGCCAAGTACAGCTGCTACAGATGGGTCTGGAATCGTAACCTGTATATCCAGCGTTTGTACACTTTTCGCTTCTGGAACCGGATTAAACTTGGTTATATTTCGCTTACTGTCGACCATCTGACCGCCGATGCGTAAATCGGCAAGTCCAAGTTGAGAACAAAGTGCAGCATTTGGTCCAGGTGTTGCAGCAGCAAGAGTTTCAGTGGGCAAGCTTGCTAAAATAATTCCACTGTCACACGCAGCTTCCCAAAACTCAGTAGTAGGCGCAAGAGGTTCTTCAACTGACGGCGATGCTAAATAATAAGGCAGTGAAATGTTACCTTCATATCGGCTTGCAGCACAGAATGGCCCAGCTTGAGCAAGGATGCCAGAGGAAACACCTACAGCAAAATCGTTTAACGCTCCCCAAATGGCCGCCAGATCGCCCCGTACTGTAGCGGTAAGCCCATCGCAGGTTTTCAAGGAATCAAAACCGCCGGCTTCAAGAGTTGCCTGAATTGTAGGAGCAAAGGCACTTAGTTCATCGGGCAGACTGGCAATACCAAGTTGAACCGCACCGGCCAATGTTATATCACTTACTAATCCCAGTGCTTCCATAGCATTACTTGCTCCACTGGCATCAGAAACTGTGACCATGGGAAGTGCCTGAGCGGCGGTGGGGTCACCCGCGGCCGCACGAGCTGCATATTCTGCCACCATCACTTTTTTAATTGATTGTAACGCTACATCCGTACTCTGCGTAGTAAACGCTGAGATGTATGAGATACTATCGCGTTCGTAACCAAGCGCTGTAATTGGCGCAACCAAGGAATTCACCAATCCTTGTAGCAAGAGTTGAGAGTCTGAACTTAGCGGTGCTGTGTTAATGTCCTGACGGGCGAGCTCCCATGAACTGGAACCTCTCACCCCTTTTCCACTGCTATCTTTAAGGTCTGTAGTCATTACTAACATATAACCAGAAGCAGGTTTAAGAGGTTTTAGCGGCACCACAGAAATGGTGTCGTCATCGACTAGCGTTAATACATAGTCGACACCGTACTGAAGTTGGTCGCCTACTTTGCAACCAGATGAAGGAATTTCAGCAGTGGCGCAATCAGGGTCACTTTGATCAAGACCGAGTGTTGCTTCAAAAAGTAAAACCCCTGCTGATAAAGTACTGGCATCTAATGATACGCCACTGGGTGTATCGACATCGATGACAAAGGGATGTTGAGTAGACCAACCGTCTAACACGTTAAGTGCGTTTTGAGGGTCGGTGAAATCTGTGGGATCATCCACGGGAATATTCAATGTGTAATCGAAGAAGCCGTCATCGCCCGGTAACATAAGTAAGTCGTTCGGTACATTCAGATTGCCTTCTGCCGGGTCGAATAAAACACGGGAGAATGGCGTTTGAACAGGCGTATCCGCCTGTATTTCGTCCATTGATTCGCCAGAGCCGCCACAACCCGATAAACCAAGCGCCAGGGCAACGCTTGTACTAATAAAGAGTTTTCTCATTTTGTCTCCCTTACTAAAGCTTTGTTGTTATTGTCTGGTAAAAACCATTCAAATGCGTTCAATCTAGTCCCGTTCCCGGGTTTTAATACAAAAATTAAACAAGTATGACCAGTTGTATATAGCTTAATATTATGGGCTTTATTTAAATTTTGCAAAGGTTTGTTAACTTTTCGTAAATTAAATTTTTCTAAACGCTCTTATTAGGACAATAGTTTACAAACCAATTATCACAAGTATGATCCCGTCACTATCTATTAATTTTTCCAAAATTCAACGCGAGGAAAATCGCTAATGTCACATATCTATAATGCGCCTACTGACTTACTTCATAACAAAACAATACTCATTACCGGCGCTGGAGACGGCATAGGTGCAGAAGCTGCTAAAACTTTCGCGGCCCATGGTGCGACTTGTATTCTACTTGGGAGAACAGTCAACAAACTGGAACGTACATACGATGAAATCGTGCGTAACGGTGGTGCAGAACCCGCTATTATTCCCCTCGATTTGAAAGGGGCTACAGCGAAAAATTATCAGGATATGACACAAAGTATCATTGACCAGTTTGGTGCTTTAGACGGCCTGTTACACAATGCATCAATGCTGGGACATCTCAGTGTTTTTAAAGACATTCCCGATACAGAATGGCAGGATGTGATGCAAATAAACGTTAACGCCGCTGCATTGATGACTCAGGCGTTGCTCCCCGCCCTTGAAAAGGCGCAACATGCTTCGGTTATCTTTACAACATCAAGTGTTGGGAGAAAAGGAAGAGCATTTTGGGGTACCTACAGCGTGTCAAAATTTGCCACTGAAGGAATTATGCAAGTCCTGGCGTCGGAATACGAAAATCGAAACATAAGATTCAATTGTATTAACCCTGGAGCAACTCGCACAAATATGCGCGCCAGTGCATACCCTGCTGAAGATCCACAAACGTTAAAAACACCAGCAGACATAATGCCTTTATATTTGTATCTCATGGGAGAAGACAGTAGTAAAGTCAATGGTGAAAGTCTCGATTGTCAGCCCAAATAAGTGTACGAAATCGCAATGCTATGGAAAGCAAGAGGTTTTCAAAGACCACATAGCCTTAGCAAAAGCTTCACCTAATGCTATGTAAGCTTTAGATGTGTAATGCCAACCGTCTTCTATGTGTTGTTCGTTGTCCAGCGCGGTAACATAAGCTGCGCATGTGTCAGCGGCAACGAATGATTCCTGCGCATGGTGAACCACCTTAATATGTGGCATTTTCACACTGCCGCTATTGGCTCCGGAATCCGTTATTTTACCGATTACCACGGGTAGCGCGTCATCCCTCAAAGCAGCCCTGATCAACTTCATCATTTGCATAAGGTTTCTTTCATATTCCGCGGCTACTGCGCTACTTGCAGCGGCATCTGACTCACCTTGCATCCACACAATACCTGCGGGTATCAACTTATCAGTTTCACCATCTAAGTCGATATCCTGTTCATCAAATCCGTCTCTAATCGTCGTCAGAAAGTGGTCGAACTGATTGATGCCTTGTTTATCGCTGTAAAATGGATACCAGCTGCCATAGCCAGTATTTTCTGCCAGTGCGGAGCCTCCTTTTGCGTATTTAATGATAGCTATATTGCGATTTTCACTTAATTCATTAATGGCATGTCCAAAGGAAACTTCCGGGCCAAAACGATCACTGTACAAACTCACCCTGCCATTCGACTTAAACCCAACGCCAGTACCAGGCTGTAATGGCGCCCAAACGCCAGCCCCGCCTCGACGGTCATCGTCTTCTGCCGGATGACCTGCAAACAGGTAAATCTGTGAAGAAGGGTCACGAAATAACGGCTCTAACGTTTTAGAATAACCGTAACCCACCATATTAGATTGCCCGCCAAGAAAATAAACGTCGAAGGTTTTTCCCTGGCAAACAGGCGCAGCACAGAGGAACACAAAAGCAAAAATATGATGACAAATAATCTTCGGCATAATAATAAATCCTGACATGGCGAAAGATTATACTAATCCGGTTAAAGTCGTGGTTGCAAGAGGGAGTTTACGCCGAACCTGTTTCGGCATAAAAAAACCCCAGTAATTGGTATGTCCAACTATTGGGGTCACTTCAAGGACGCGTTTTGTTAAGCAAACTTAACGAGGTTTACTTAGCCCTCACCCATTTTTGCCCAGGTATCGCGTAAACCGACGGTGCGGTTAAATACTTTGTTCTCGGGCGCTGAACTACTATCGAGGCAGAAGTATCCGGTTCGTTCAAACTGCCACCCGCCTGCCGAAGGGTTAGTGTTTAAGTTAGGCTCAACGTAACCGTGCTTTACTTCCAGCGAACCTGGATTAATAACACTGGTAAAGCTTTCTTCGGCAGCGGGGTTAGGCACAGTAAACAGTCTGTCGTACAGTCTGAACTGGGCAGGTTCACCGGCTTTAGCATCTACCCAGTGAATTACGCCCTTAACCTTTCTACCATCTGCAGGGTCTTTGCCTAATGTGTCAGCATCGAAAGAACAATAAATAGTGGTAATGTTGCCATCCGGATCTTTGTCAACACGCTCGGCTTTCACTACATAAGCGTTTCTCAAACGCACTTCCTTGCCCAGGACTAGCCGTTTGAATTTCTTGTTTGCAGATTCTCTGAAATCATCAGCTTCAATCCAAATCTCGCCACTAAACGGCAGTGTGCGTTCGCCCATTTCAGTGTCGTTAGGGTGGTTTGGTGCCGTTAGAGTCTCAGATTGCCCTTGAGGATAATTTTCGATGACTAGCCTGACAGGATCTAAAACAGCCATCGCCCGAGGTGCATTAACGTTTAAGTCGTCACGAATACAGGCCTCGAGCATACCCATTTCAACCATGTTATCCATCTTGGTCACACCAATCCGTTTACAAAACTCACGTACCGATGCGGGCGTATAGCCTCTTCGGCGAAGTCCTGCGATGGTCGGCATACGCGGATCATCCCAGCCCTCAACATGCCCTTCTTCCACTAATTGGATAAGCCTGCGTTTACTCAATACAGTGTATTCAAGGTTTAACCTGGAGAATTCGTATTGACGGGGTGTGCAGTCAATAGAAATGTTCTCAATTACCCAGTCATACAAGCGACGGTTATCCTGAAATTCAAGGGTACACAATGAATGAGTAATGCCTTCTATGGCATCAGAGATACAATGAGTAAAATCATACATTGGGTACACACACCATTTGTCACCTGTTTGATGATGGTGTGCAAATTTCACCCGGTAGATAACAGGGTCTCGTAAACACATAAATGGCGAAGCCATGTCAATTTTGGCTCTGAGGGAACACGCACCTTCCGCGTATTCGCCGGCAGTCATTTTTTCAAACTCCGCCCTGTTGGTCTCCACAGACGTATCGCGGTAAGGGCTGTTCTTCCCGGGCTCTGTAAGCGTTCCGCGCATTTCACGCATAGTATCCTGATCGGAAAAATCGACATAGGCCAGACCTTTGTCTATAAGCTCCATTGCAAAACCGTGGAGTTGCTCAAAATAGTCGGAAGAATAGCGAGCATCACCTTCCCAAGTGAAACCAAGCCAAGTGACATCTTCTTTAATTGCGTTTACATACGCGATGTCTTCTTTCACTGGATTGGTATCATCAAATCGGAGGTTACACGTGCCCTGATAGTCCCGGGCAACGCCAAAATTCAGGCAAATAGATTTGGCGTGACCTATGTGCAGGAAACCATTTGGCTCTGGTGGAAAGCGCGTTTTAATTGCGTCGTGTACACCTGCTGCAAGATCTTTGTCGATGATTTGCCGGATAAAGTTGGTCGGATGATGTTCCGTCTCCGCCATTCTGACATTCCCCTTAAATAGTAAACTTTTTCGCAAAAGTGAATATTATACCCTGTGACTGGTTTAGCCACTATGATTAATTGACGCCTTACTTGCTAATTGAATAGAAAGAAACCGCTTTCTATACTAATTTCATTCAACTGCTAGTCTGCTAACCTATAAAACTGTGCTATTCTCACACCAATAGTGTTTGTTGCACAGCTTCTTAAGTTGATGAAATGAAAGATAAAGCTACTTCCTTTGATATTGCTCACCGGGCTGGTGTATCCCAGTCTACCGTATCCAGAGCGTTGAATAACAGTCCATTAGTCAATCTAGAAACCCGGCAGAAAGTGCAGCGTATTGCACGGGAACTCAATTACAAAGTCGACAAAAACGCCAGCAATTTGCGCAAGCAAAAGAGTAATACTATCGCGCTGCTTTTGTTCGAAGACCCCACGTCAGACGATTCCATGATAAATCCTTTTTTTCTCAATATGCTGGGAAGTATTACCCGCGCTTGTGCCACTGCGGGTTTTGATTTACTCGTGTCTTTTCAACATCTTGAAGATGATTGGCATGCCGAATACGAAGATTCCAAGAAAGCGGATGGCATTATTTTGCTGGGATACGGCAATTATACTGAATACCGGGATAAACTCGCACAGCTAGAAAATCAAGGAACACATTTTGTTAGGTGGGGAGCTCCTGATACTGAGCATCCTGGAATTTCGATAGGTTGCGATAACCTGCAAGGCGGATTTGACCTTACCCGACACCTGATAAAAGTTGGCCACAAACGCTTTGCATTCGTTGGTGATGCCGGCGGCCACGCGCCGGAGTTTTACGCCCGTTTCAAAGGTTATCAGCAAGCGTTGAAAGAAGCGAACCTTATGAGCGGTCATATCAAACAACTTGACGCTATTTCAACAGAACAGGCAGGCTACCAGGCGATGAAAACACTCTTGGCAGGAGAACAAAGGCCAGATGTGGTCGTGTGTGCATCAGACCTTATTGCTACCGGCGTACTTCAGGCACTTAGAGATGAAAAGATACAGGTACCAGAAGAAATTGCTGTAACGGGCTATGACAACATTTCTGTCTCCGGTTACACAACACCGGCATTAACCACTGTTCAGCAGAATACGCGGTTAGCAGGAGAGTTACTTGTGGAATCCCTGCTTAAAGCCATTAATAAAGAAACTGTTAGTGATTATCTTATGCCAGCAGAGCTTATTATTCGACAGTCATGTGGCTGCGACAACACCATTATCTAGGCGGGGCGAAACGCCCCGCGCTACCTTTACTGATACTGTATTTGTTCCGTTAGCGCAGACAAGAACGCCCGATCATTAATCTTCCCCTCCCTCACCCAAACCTGCACAGAGTGCCCGTTAACCGTTGCGTTCAATTCACCGGATGCAGTTACGGAAATGGTTCTTCCGCTGAGTTGCTCCACCCACTCTCCGGATTGTAAATGCTCGTCGATGCTGAACTCCGCGCTCTCGTCACCTTTGTTCAGCAGCACAAGTGCAGTTTGTTGAACATCACTATTTTGCAGAACACGATAAAATGCGGCCAGGTTTCCATCTAAAGACAGCACATATTGCAAGCCGTTATGCAAAGCGGGCGTTTCCTGGCGAACCCTGGCGATGGCTTTTAGTGATTTATAGATATCATGATCAGGTGCCTTATCTATATTGCCCTGCCCTAGATAGTTGCGATTACCACTGTGCTCGGCGGTTCCGCGCATAAAACCAATCTCTGAGCCTTGATACACAACAGGAATTCCCCTGGTAGTGAACAACCAATTATGTGCATCGATAAACCCATTGTTCGTTGCATCAATTCGTGGCATATCGTGATTATCATAAAAAATGGTTAAATCATACGGATTGTTATAGGGCCCGTGAGTGAGAAATAACGTTTCACCTAATAGTTCAAAACCCTTGTTCTCTTGACCAAATACTGAAACCATTGCTTTTTGCATTGGAAAATCAAGCACACTTATACCACCATTTTTCGGTAGCGTATGCTGGGCGATAAAGTTGGCATCGTATTGAAAACTCTCACCAAACATATAGAAATCAGGGTGTACAGCGCGGATCCTATCAGACATCAGCCGCCAAAAATGATGAGGTACATGACGAATTGTATCAATGCGAAAGGCGTCTGCACCCTGCTCTATCCAGTACAGGTAAGAGTTTATGAGATACTCCTGCACGTCCGGGTTACTTTCATTAAGGTTAGATAGCTCTACCAAGTCAGGAAAGGGATGGAAAAAACGTTGGGTGGGCAACGTTGTATCTAACGCCGTTGGGTGTAAGTTTTGATGATCAGCAACCAAGTTTCCATCTTTATCATATATCTCGCCGTAGCCAGGCTGGTCGACAGGCATTGAAAAACTCGGCGAACCGTGGTTAGCAACAATGTCAAATACCGCCTTCAACCCTTTCTTATGCAAGGCTTGAGTATAATCCTTCACACTGAGATCAGAACTGACAAGATGTTCATCCGGTTGAAAAAAGTTTGTTGCCCAATAGCCATGATATCCAGTTTTACCGCCATCTTTGAATTGCCCACCAAAATCAATAGGTTCACTACCGGTAAATGCCTGGTCTGGATTATCCACTACAGGTGTCGTCCAAATAGCGGTAAAGCCCATGCTTTTAATATAATCGAGGTTATTCACTATACCTTTGAGATCGCCGCCCATATAGCCCACGTAGGCGCTTTGACTCTCAGGCCCATGCAGAGGAAGTTGCCAAGTTGGATGCTCACCGCCCTGATCTTCGTAATTGTTATTTTTATCGCCATCAACAAAACGGTCAGTCATCACAAAATACACCGCTTCTTTGGTAAAAGGCTCGCTTGTGCCCTGAATAACAACATCTACGTCAGCTGTTCCAACAGTCACTGAAGAAGTAGCTGAGGAACATGCAGTTAAAGTAAAAGATGTGAGAAGAACACAAGAAAGTGTCCGGGTTACTGCGACCATTATCAGGCTCCCTTATCAGTGTCATTTATATCCGGCGCTACCTCGCTTACGAAGGCAACGGCAATAGCACCACAGAGCATTGAAATTCCTGCGACCAGAATGATATTTATTGCATCATTGTCAAATAATGAACTAACAATCCATCCGGCGCTTAAGCCAGCAATGATTTGAGGTACTGCTACAGTAAAATTGAAGATCCCCATGTACGCGCCAGTTTTAGCCGCAGGCAAAGAGCCCGCAAGCATGGCATAAGGCATCGCCAAGATAGCCGCCCAAGCAATGCCAACACCAATCATAGGGAAGATAAGATTTACCGCGCCTTGAGGAACAGTAATTTCTGTGATGAGTAAATTAACGTGTACTTGTTCAAAATCCTGTAGAACAAGAAAGCTTAGGTATCCTACACCACCAAGTACCAGAGATGATGCATAGACAGTTTTGCGTCCAAACGTATCCGCGAGTCGAGCAAGAAAGACGGAAAAAATCGCAGCGAATACACTGTATGCGGCAAACAATATACCAACCCAATCACCAGCGGCGCCTTTCGCTGCGACTACATGTGAGGGAACATCTACCATCATTGCGATATATTTTGGATCAAACCATTGTTTGTCCACGCCCCAAATATGCTGAGTAATAGCGGGCATGGTGTAAACCCACATTATGTAGAGCGCAAACCATGAAAAAAATTGAACCACAGCAAGTTGCTTCATTGTACCTGGCATCGCCAGAAGTAATTCGAAAACGCCTTGTCTATTTTGTTTTTCTATTTCATTTGCATCAAGATCCAACCCCTTATAACGGGCGTACTCTTCTGGTGCGTATTCTTTTGTGCGGATCACAGTCCATATCACAGAACCTAAAAGCACAGTTGCACCCAGGTAGAATGCCCAGATCACTGATGGCGCGACCTCCCCTAACGATGCTGTGTTATCCAGCCCCACCAGATTCGTAAGAATAAACGGTAGCAATGAACCAATGACCGCACCTATATTGATGAGTAATGCCTGTACGCCATACCCAATATTGCGCTGGGATGCGGGAACCATATCTGATACTAATGAGCGAAATGGTTGAAAACAGACATTAAAAGACGCGTCCATAAGCGCTAACATCACAGCCCCAAATAACATCGGCGCCATCACTGTCACAAATAGCGGTGCATTGGGCATCAGTAGCATTCCCATAGCAGCTGCAATGGCGCCAATAAGGATAAATGGACGACGTCGCCCCAACCTGTTCCATGTTCTGTCTGACGCTGAACCAACAATAGGCTGAATAATGAGCCCCATCACTGGTGCTACTAGCCAAAACAGAGAAAGTGAGTGTAAATCGGCACCGAGGTCAGACAAGATCCTACTCACATTCGCATTTTGTAATGCAAAACCAAACTGGACACCGAGGAAGCCAAAACTGACATTCCAAATTTGCCAAAACGGGAGCTTAGGCTGAGATTGTTGCATAAATGTCTCTTGTTATTTTTGTGTGGATTTCAAAGATTGTGTTTTTGTGTAATGACATTATCTGCAACGATTTACTGACAATGCTTC
The DNA here is from genome assembly GCF_056158205.1 of Alteromonas sp. AWQ4_252. Taxonomy (NCBI): domain Bacteria; kingdom Pseudomonadati; phylum Pseudomonadota; class Gammaproteobacteria; order Alteromonadales; family Alteromonadaceae; genus Alteromonas; species Alteromonas sp. AWQ4_252. The sequence goes on from NZ_JBSWSV010000001.1 coordinate 3,101,249, forward strand.
GCCATACACTGTTAATATTTAGTTAATTAATTTGCATAGTACGCACAGAGCTTACGTTAGCCAATCCCCTGCATACGTATTCACAAACCTGTCATACAAAACTTAGCGTGTTGTAACAGCGCCTTGAATTATTGAAAAATGCGAAAAACTTGTGTGGCCTTATAAATATATCCCCACCGCTTTTTTCTATAATCCGGTTGTTACTCAAGGACAAAAGATGCAAGTGGTGGCAACTGCATCTTAATTTTTACTCCGTCTTGATACGGGAGAATGTTAACGGTGGCATCATCCAATATATTTTTAAGGGTTGTGCTAGGTTGCAATTGCAAACGTTGCATTAACTCTTTGTGAAACACCAGAGAGACAGATACCGTTTTCTTACTGTAAAAATTACTGACACTTATAATTTTATCTTTGCCCTGTGATCGTGCAAAAGCAAACACTAAAGGGTCACTGAGTTGACCATCTACGGTCAAATGAGGTGACAGTGGAACATACTCCCCCTTGACTGCATCGTGAGAGGCCGCTGCGGTTAGTACTTTTTTATAATATTCCCGTAAGCCACGTTCTTCACTACTTAGTTGTCCGCCATCAAATGCACCATTATTCATCCATCGCTGGTGAGCAGGAACACCACCGTAGTCAAATATGGATGTTCGTGATGGGTTTCCAAAACCCAGGGACTCACTCCCATCTTCCCCGACTTCCTGACCAAAATATATCATCATGGGACCAGAGTTAGAGAAAGCAGACACCACCAAGGCAGGCTTACCTTTCATTGCATCACCTGCAAATTCGGGGCTGGCAATACGCTGCTCGTCATGATTTTCGATAAAATGCAGCAAGTTATGCTCTATATCACTTGTTTGCATGAGGTCTCGGTGGAGCTCTTTAACATCACCTTCTTCACGCATGACTGCTTTTAACGTATCGTAAAAGCCGACTTTGTCATATAAATAGTCCATTTTACCCATTGAAATATAAGGTCTGTAGCGCTCAGGTTGATAAACTTCGGCCAATAGTAAAGCCTCTGGATTAACCTGCTTAATATGACTGTTAAGATATGACCAAAAAGCGACAGGCACCATCTCTGCCATATCGTAGCGAAAACCGTCGACGCCTTTATCCAGCCAGTACAAAGCAATATCCTTAAACTTTTCCCACGAATCAGGAACGTCCACCTCTTGCCAGTATTCATAATGAGCATGTATGGATTTATGAGCGAAGCTGGGATCTGGCTGTAAAAATTCCATTTCTCCCGCTGGCGATACGCCGTAATTTATTTTTACCGTTTCATACCAGTCGTTAACATCGGGTTTTGGGGAACGAGCACCATTGCCTGTCCATTTCGCGGGCTTTTCTGAAAATTCGCCATCTGCCATTAAGTGTTTCTGCCCACCTAGAGGCATAGTTTCACGGGTAAATTCGGGAACTTCGAATGCACGGTCAGGTACATAGTAAAAGCTGTTGTCGCGATGATAAACTTGGCTGACATCGTCATCCAGGCCAAAAGTAGTTTTAGGTTTTGTTAATGACTCATAACGCCTGGCAACGTGGTTAGGTACTATATCAATTAAAACCTTCAAACCATGGCGATGAGTTCGACTGACTAATGCTTCAAATTCAGCCAGTCTGTTGCGTGGATCATCAGCGAGGTCAGGGTCAACATTGTAGTAGTCGCGAACAGCATAAGGCGAACCCGCACGGCCTTTTACCACGTCAGGATCGTCTACGGGGATCCCGAAGTGTGAATAATCTGTCACCGAGGCATGATGTGGAACGCCGGTATACCAAATGTGACTAACCCCAAGTGCTTTTATCTCCCTAAGGGCTTCATCATTGATATCACTAAACTTTCCTACACCGTTTTCCTCAATCGTTCCCCAGGGTTTGTTAGCGGTATTCTTGTTTCCAAAAAGCCGGGTGAAAACCTGATAAATAACAGGCTTTTTCTGGCGCTGCGTGTTCAAATCAGGTTCTCCAGATTGTGCAGTAGACTCCAAACTCACCGCGAGCATAAATAACACAATTAACATCACAAAATGTTGTCTTAGAGAAAAGTAACGCATTCCCGCTCCCCATCAAAACAAAAACCCGAGCATACAGGCTCGGGTTTAAGAAACAACATACATACGTATTCACATATCAAGCCGCACGGGTCTTTTGACCTTTAGAGACAAGTGCCGAAGGCTTGGGCCGAAGAGAACCAAAGTTGGGAATAGCTTCCAACTCTTTAGTTATTTTGTGATAAAAACGATTAAGGGATGGTGAAATTTGTTGTAGGAACTCATCTGGAGACAAACGATATGCTGCCCGCTCACCATGGTATTCAATGACGCCACCAATCTGATTAAACTCAATACCCAGCATTCGAAGGCTTCTTGCTAGTTTTGGCTCCATCATTACATATACATTTTCAACATCTCGAAGTACGCAGATTGTTGCAGCAAAAAAATAGAGAGCTAGCGTTAAATACGGAAAGTTTCTTGTACGCTTCTTTTTGTTGAAGCCTTTATCTAAAGATTTGCCTGTAACAGGGGATAAGTTGGAATCGGATTGTCGTCGGCGAAATCGTTTCGGTATTGCTAACCGAGATATCTCACATACCGCGTGACGTGGACAGCGGGTTGGGCTGTTTTCATCAATTCGAATAGCTTCGGGACAGTTTTGTTCCATTGGCAACATTTGTCCACTGTGTTGAGGCATAACGACACGAATAGTACCTGCACAATCACCAGACGCTTTATGTTTTATATAACAACTTAACGCATACTCATCAAACTCATCAAATTCCATTTTAGTTTGACGAACCTGTTCGTATCCCATCTCCTCACAGTAAACCTGGTGACGAGTCTTAAAACACGTTCGTTGATCATTTTCTTCTCTGGCTACTACCAGAGTAAAGTGTTCAAAAAAATGTTCGGCTGCAGCATCAATGGCCTTATTCATTTGCCGACGAACCAAAGGCCGAACCATTTGCTTGACCCCCGGTACTTGATGCACTTTTTTAAAAGCATTTAGCAAGCGACGTTTCACTTTGACTCCCAACGATTTTCAAATTGTATTTTTATTTTTAGAGTCTAATTTTGATGCTTCCACTGCAAACAGTCGCAATCTAAAAACCTGTGCGCCAGGCTATAGCAAGTGAGAACGATTGAAGTTAGACAGAAAAAAGGGATCTGCGAACCAAAAACGAATCTTCACGCAGATTGCGAATAAGTACTCTTATATGCGTTTATTATTTCAATGAATCTTAATCAAATATCAGACCACTTTCACAAAATATTCGACAAAAGTTTAGTCGAGCAACATTTTTTATGTGATCCAAAAGGTAAGATGGGCACTATTACGTTTATTTATATGAGAAATCACCGTACTAAAGACTAATAAACTTTTGTTTTAATTATTGTTTATGTGTTATCACAACAATATGTATCCCTTTGTATTACAAATACACCTTTATAAATATATCTGGTCTATCCAGATCGATTTTGGGTGAGAGGATCTGGATCTTTATTGCACAAAGAACTATTTGGCTGCGAGATCGTAAAAAAAGCTGACACATTGATTTTGCTATTAACTTGAGTGTTACCAATTTGCGTCACACGGAGTTTTAGCTATGAATCAACAACCTGGCTCAACCTTACCGCGATTGTTGTTGTCCCTTGATGCACGTATGAGTGCATTACTCCTTTCAAACTGACCTTTCGCCAAACGGTCGTACAACACTATGTTTACTGTTGATGCCAGGTTCAGACAACCTTTGGTTGGAATATAAATTACGTCATCAGCCCAAGACAAAACATCTGTGGGTACAGACCCATCTTCAGGGCCGAAAATATAGAATGCATTATCCTCATGGACATAATCTGGTAATGGAATGGCACCTTCGATGAGCTCCACGACAACCACTTTTGCCCCACTTGGTCTGATATGTCGCAAATCATCTACACTGACAGTTGGAATGATCTTATGCATGGCCTTAGTATCAGCGTTAAAGTTTTTTGCATAGTTATAGCGTTGGCCAGTGTAAAACACGCTGGAAGCATTAAAGCATCCCACTGCACGCAACACACTAGCCACATTTGACGCACTTTTAGGGTTAATTAACCCAATACTCACCTGTTCTTTCACGACAGTTTCCTCAAACTAAATTCCCAATTTAGAATACTACAATGTGACTCATGTCTTGAACCCTATTGTGATGGGCAAAAAAAAGCCCGCAAATATGCGGGCTTTAGTAAACAAAGGCAGTATTACCAGCCTGTTTGTTCGCGCAATGCTTTACCGATGTCGGCCAGAGAGCGAACAGTCTTAACGCCTGCTGCTTCAAGCGCTGTAAATTTATCGTCTGCAGTACCTTTACCACCTGCGATAATTGCACCGGCATGGCCCATGCGCTTACCAGGAGGCGCTGTTACACCAGCAATATAAGAAACAACCGGCTTAGTTACATTTTCTTTGATGAAAGCAGCCGCTTCTTCTTCAGCAGTACCACCGATTTCACCAATCATTACAATGGCTTCAGTCTGTGGATCGTCCTGGAACATTTTCAGGATGTCGATGAAGTTAGAACCTGGGATTGGGTCACCACCGATACCAACACAAGTTGATTGGCCGAAACCTTCGTCAGTAGTTTGTTTAACTGCTTCGTACGTGAGCGTACCAGAGCGAGAAACAATACCTACTTTACCAGGCTTGTGTATGTGACCAGGCATGATACCAATCTTACACTCTCCAGGAGTGATAACACCTGGGCAGTTAGGGCCAATCATGCGAACACCTTTCGCCTCTACGTATTCTTTCACGTAAAGCATATCAAGGGTTGGGATACCTTCAGTGATACACACGATTAACTCGATACCCGCATCTGCAGCTTCAACAATTGAATCTTTACAAAAAGGTGCTGGTACGTAGATAACTGTTGCAGTTGCGCCAGTTGCTTCTACCGCTTCACGTACAGTATTGAATACAGGAAGACCTAAGTGCTCAGTACCGCCTTTGCCCGGTGTTACACCACCGACCATTTGCGTACCGTAAGCAATTGCTTGCTCAGAGTGGAATGTACCCTGACCGCCAGTGAAACCCTGACAAATTACTTTAGTATCTTTATTAATTAATACAGACATTATTTGCCCTCCGCTGCAGCAACAACTTTTTCTGCTGCATCAGTCAGCGATTCAGCAGCGATGATATCAAGACCAGAGTTAGCTAGAACATCACGGCCAAGATCAGCGTTTGTACCTTCGAGACGTACAACAACAGGCACTTCAACGCCGACTTCTTTTACTGCGCCGATGATACCTTCTGCGATCATGTCACAACGCACGATACCACCGAAGATGTTTACCAATACTGCTTTAACATTGCTGTCAGACAGGATGATTTTGAATGCTTCAGCAACGCGCTCTTTGGTCGCGCCGCCACCAACATCCAGGAAGTTAGCTGGCTTGCCGCCGTGTAGGTTTACGATGTCCATTGTACCCATTGCAAGGCCTGCACCGTTAACCATACAACCTACGTTACCGTCTAGTGCAACATAGTTCAGCTCGAAAGACGCAGCGTGCGCTTCACGGGCATCTTCCTGTGAAGGATCGTGCATCTCTTTAACTTTCTTCTGACGATACAATGCGTTACCGTCTACGCCCAGTTTGGCGTCGAGGCAGTGCAGGTTGCCATCAGTTTTAATAACCAGTGGGTTAATTTCAATCAGCGCAAGGTCAAGATCTTCAAACATTTTCGCCAGACCGAGGAAGATCTGCGTAAATTGCTTAACTTGTACGCCTTCCAGACCCAGTTTAAATGCCATTTCACGTGCTTGATAAGGCTGAGGACCAACAATAGGGTCAATTTCAGCTTTCAGGATTTTTTCAGGTGTTTCTTCAGCAACGGTTTCGATTTCGACACCGCCCTCTGTTGAAGCCATGAAAACAACCCGACGCGTACCGCGATCAACAACCGCACCTAAGTACAATTCGTTGGCGATATCAGTGCAAGATTCAACCAGGATCTTGCTAACAGGCTGACCTTTTTCGTCAGTCTGGAAAGTCACCAAATTTTTGCCAAGCCATTTTTCAGCAAAAGCACGAATGTCTTCTTTGTCTTTTACAAGCTTAACGCCGCCAGCTTTACCGCGACCGCCAGCATGTACCTGACATTTTACTACCCACTCGTCACCGCCGATTCGATCGGCTGCTTCTACTGCACCTTCAGGTGTATCTGATGCGTATCCTTCAGAAACTGGTAAGCCGTATTCTTTGAATAGCTGCTTACCTTGGTATTCATGCAAATTCATGGTGTTTCTATCCGATTTTTAGTAAGACAAAAGCCGCACACGCGACTTGATTAAAATATCAGCCTTGTTCACTCAAAGACTGACCAGGTGCACAGGTAAACATTCGCAGTGAGTGTTTACCTGCACACAATTACAAATCAATTTATACGTCTAGTAACAGACGTGTTGGATCTTCCAGCATTTCCTTCACGGTAACCAGGAAGCCAACTGACTCTTTACCATCGATAATCCGGTGGTCATAAGACAATGCAAGGTACATCATAGGCAGTATTTCCACCTTGCCATTTACCGCCATAGGGCGATCCTGGATTTTATGCATTCCAAGGATAGCACTTTGTGGAGGATTGATGATAGGCGTAGACATCAGAGAACCGAAAACGCCACCATTGGTAATGGTGAAATTACCACCCTGGAGTTCGGCCATGGACAACTTGCCATCACGCCCCTTAAGTGCCAGCGCTTTAATACCTTTCTCGATACCCGCCATACCCAGGCTGTCCGTATCCTTCAATACCGGAGTCACCAAACCTCGCGGAGTAGACACGGCAATAGAGATATCGAAATAATTGTGATAACAGATGTCGTCACCATCAATAGAAGCGTTAACATCCGGGAAGCGCTTAAGTGCTTCAGTAACCGCCTTTACATAGAAAGACATAAAGCCAAGGCGAATACCGTGGCGCTTCTCAAAACTGTCCTGATATTGCTTACGCAAATCCATGATTGGCTTCATATTAACTTCGTTAAATGTCGTCAACATGGCTGTGGAATTTTTCGCCTCAAGCAGGCGATTAGCAATTGTTTTGCGAAGACGTGTCATGGGAACACGTTTTTCGGTACGATCGCCAGTGGGCAGGTCAGCTACCGTTTCAGATTTTGCTGCAGGAGCGGTCTTGGTATCGCTACCAGCTTTAAGATATTGCTCAACATCTTCTTTGGTAATGCGGCCGTTTTTACCTGAGCCTTTCACCTTAGATGCATCAACACCTTTTTCGGCCAGCAGGCGGCGAACGGAAGGACTAAGTGCATCACTATCTTCGCTATCATCAGACGCAGCTGCAGCAGGTGCAGAAGCTGAACCGGAAGCACCTTCAACGAATTTCGCGATTACTTCTTCTGCGGTAACAGTGGCACCTTCTTCAGCAAGGATCTCAGAAAGAGCCCCATCTGCAGGAGCAACAACTTCAAGTACAACCTTGTCAGTTTCGATGTCTACAAGGTTCTGGTCTCTGCTCACTGCTTCGCCAACTGCAACGTGCCATGTAGCGATAGTGGCATCAGCTACTGACTCAGGCAAAACCGGTACTTTAACATCACTCGTTTTACCAGAAGCCGCAGGTGCGTCTGCTTTTGCCGCATCTTTGGATTCTGCAGGCTTAGCAGCTGCTGGCGCACCATCGCCTTTGCTCAATTTGGCGATAACTTGTTCGCCCAGTACTGTTGCGCCTTCTTCGTTTAAGATCTCACCAATCACACCATCAGCAGGTGCAACCACTTCAAGCACAACTTTATCAGTTTCAATATCAACCAGGTTTTGATCGCGTTTTACTGTGTCACCGGCCTTTACATGCCAAGTTGCAATGGTGGCATCGGCAACTGATTCGGGCAGAACCGGAACTTTTATCTCAATTGTCATCTCTGTTCCTTTATTTAATCGTGAGTGCGTCTTCAACCAGGGCTTTCTGTTGCTGGTTGTGTACTGATAAATAGCCTACAGCAGGAGAAGCTGACGCTTCACGTCCCGCGTATGATAATTTTGCGCCATCGGGAATGGCTTGCCAGAAGTGATGCTGACTGTTGTACCAAGCGCCTTGATTCTGAGGCTCTTCCTGGCACCATACCCAATCTTTAACATGACTGTATTGCGCTACAATTTTAGCGCATTCTTCCTGTGGAAAGGGATACAGCTGTTCCAGACGAATAATCGCGACGTCATCCTGTTCATTCTTACGGCGTTGGTCAAGCAAATCGTAATATACCTTACCGGAGCACATCACCACACGCTTAACTTTAGCTGCATCAATGTCATCAATTTCGCCGATAACGTTTTTAAATACACCTTCAGAAAGTTCTTCAAGTGTTGATACCGCCAGAGGGTGACGCAACAATGATTTCGGCGACATTACAATAAGCGGTTTACGCATGGGTCGAATAACCTGCCGGCGAATCATATTGAAGACCTGAGCTGGTGTAGAAGGTACACAAACCTGCCAGTTGTGATCGGCGCACATTTGCAGGAAACGCTCAAGGCGGGCTGAACTGTGCTCAGGACCTTGACCTTCGTAACCATGTGGTAACAGTACTGTAAGACCACACAAACGACCCCACTTGGCTTCGCCCGAGCTTAAGAACTGGTCGAACACAACCTGCGCACCATTGGCAAAATCACCGAACTGCGCTTCCCAAATAGTAAGGCAACTGGGTTCGGCAGTGGCAAATCCATACTCAAACGCCATTACTGCCTCTTCAGACAGAACAGAGTCAAAGATCTCAATTTCGCCTTGCCCATCACGGATATTCTGAAGGGGCATAAAAGTGCCAGCGTTTGTCTGGTTATGCAAAACTGCATGGCGATGGAAAAAAGTGCCTCGACCGGAATCCTGCCCAGTCATACGAATATTGTGACCGTCGTCAACAATAGATGCATAAGCAAGATTTTCCGCCATTCCCCAGTCCAGAGGTTTGTCACCGGAAGCCATGGCTTTGCGGTCTTGATAAACCTTATTAACGCGGGAATGTAGTTTGAAATCTTCCGGGTAATCGCTAATGGACTCCCCTAGCGCCTTCAGTTTTTCTACTGAAATACTTCCGTCATATGGAACATCCCAATCATGGCCGATAAATGGAGTCCAGTCGACAGAGTGCTCAGTCATTGGACGCCATTCTTCAACAACACATGCACCATGATCCAATGCTGCACGATACTCTTCAATCATTTTCTCAGCATCGCGGGCCTCAATGGAACCTTCTGCAACTAATTGGTCAGCGTAGAGCTGACGAGGTACCGGATGTTTCTTAATTTTTTGGTACATCAAAGGTTGCGTAGCATTTGGCTCATCTGACTCATTGTGGCCGTGACGGCGATAGCAAACCAAATCAATAACAACGTCTTTCTTGAATTTGTTGCGATATTCTAATGCCAGGTTTGTGACAAACAAAACTGCTTCAGGATCGTCAGAATTAACGTGAAAAATAGGTGCCTGAACCATTTTCGCAATGTCGGTACAGTACTGCGTAGAACGTGTGTCTTCAGTTTTGGACGTAGTGAAACCAACCTGATTGTTGATAACAATTCGCACGGTACCGCCCACAGCAAAACCGCGGGTTTGAGACATGTTAAACGTTTCCTGAACCACACCCTGTCCGGCAATAGCTGAATCGCCGTGAATAGTTATGGGTAACACCTTGCCAAAATCGTCGTTTCGACGGTCGATACGCGCTCGAACAGAACCCATTACAACCGGGTTAACAATCTCAAGGTGAGAGGGGTTGAACGCCAGTGCAAGGTGAACATTGCCACCGGGTGTTGCAAAATCGGATGAGAAACCGGCGTGATATTTCACGTCGCCGGAACCCAATGAGTTATCGTGTTTTCCGGAAAACTCATCGAACAGTACGGATGGGTTCTTACCCAAGACATTAACCAGTACATTCAGACGCCCGCGGTGAGCCATACCAATCACGACCTCTTTGGTACCAACGCTTCCCGCTTCGGTAATAAGCCCTTTCAACATGGGAATAAGTGCGTCACCACCTTCAAGGGAGAATCGTTTTGCACCTGGAAACTTGGCTCCCAAGTATTTTTCCATTCCATCGGCAGCGGTTAAGCCCTTAAGAATAGAAATTTTTTGTTCTTTACTAATCTGAGGACGAGCCTCAACAGACTCGATGCGCTGTTGCAACCAGCGTTTTTGCTCAGTATCAGTGATGTGCATATATTCCGCACCCACTGAACCGCAATATGTTCGATTAAGTGACTTGTAGAGTTCCCCTAATGACATGGTATCTTTACCAATGGCATAGGAACCTACATTAAAATTAACGTCAAGATCTGCATCAGTCAGACTGTGGTGAGAAAGGTCTAAATCCCTTGCTTTGGGTTGTTTCCACAATCCGAGCGGATCTAAATTTGCGTTCTGGTGACCACGAAAACGGTAAGCGTTAATCAATTGCAAAACCTTGACCTGACGGTCATCAGAAGGACTTCCTCCCTCTTGAGACGAGCCCGAGGTCATTCTTGCAATCGGGCCTAAAGCCGCTAACTGTCTGAACTGGTTTTTAATGGACGTATGGTTTGTTTCCAATTCAACGCCGTCGACCTTCGGTAGGGAGTCGAAGACCTGTCGCCAGGAATCAGAAACGCTTTGTGGATCATCGATGTACATTTCGTACAGCTCTTCCACATAGGCAGCGTTGGCGCCCGCCATATGCGAGGAATCCCACCACGCTTTCATCACGCTTTCTTGCATTATTGTGCCTTGCTACGTTTAGGAAAAACTTTTAATACGGCTTTATATTATGGCTGTTATTTTTATAAGAACCAACCGTTTATGCCGTATATATAAAAAAATAGCCATCCCAACGGATGGCCATTCAGTGAAATACAGTCTGTACCCATTAAAAAGAGTCAGAAAATGTACTAAACAGCCCGTTGTAAAAGCATTGACTTAATTTGTCCAATTGCTTTTGTTGGGTTTAGTCCTTTAGGACAAACACTGACACAGTTCATAATACCGTGACAGCGGAAGACGCTGAACGCATCATCAAGATCGTTAAGCCGTTCTTCAGTAGCAGTGTCACGACTATCGATAAGAAAACGATAAGCATGCAACAGACCTGCAGGACCAACAAATTTTTCTGGATTCCACCAGAAAGACGGACATGACGTTGAACAACAGGCACACAGAATACACTCATACAGGCCATCTAACTTAGCGCGATCTTCAGGTGACTGAAGATGCTCGCGGGCCGGAGGCTGCTTACTGTCATTAATGAGGAACGGTTTAATTTTCTCATACTGATTGTAAAACTGTGTCATGTCTATAACCAGATCACGAACAACAGGTAATCCAGGCAATGGTCTGATGACAATCTTTCCTTTACCTAAAGCAGAAAGCGGCGTAATACATGCCAGGCCATTTTTGCCATTCATGTTCATACCATCTGAACCACATACTCCTTCACGGCATGAGCGACGGAACGACAAAGTAGGGTCCTGTTCTTTGAGTTGGAGCAACGCATCCAACACCATCATGTCCTGCCCTTCTTCCACTTCAAGCTTGAAGTCTTGCATCTTAGGCGCGTCATCAACCTCAGGGTTGTAACGATATATTGAAAAATTTAATTGCATGATACTAGCCTCTCTTAATATGAACGCACTTTCGGCGGGAACGCTTCCCGTAACTTAGGCGCCATATTGACGTCACGTTTCAACATACTTTCTGTCGCTGGGTTGTAGATACTGTGGCATAACCAGTTCTCATCATCGCGTTCAGGGAAGTCGAAACGACTGTGCGCACCACGACTCTCAGTGCGGAAGTTTGCTGCAACGGCAGTGCTGTAAGCAGTTTCCATAAGGTTGTCCAGTTCCAAACACTCAATGCGCTGAGTATTAAAGTCGGCACTTTTATCATCCAAACGAGCATTTTTAAGCCGCTCTCTGATTTCCTTAAGTTGCTCAAGACCATCAGCCATAGCGTCACCTTCGCGGAACACCGAGAAGTTAAGCTGCATACATTCTTGCAAATCTTTCTTTATCTGTACCGGGTCTTCGCCCTTTCCTTTTTCAGAACTTTCCCAACGATTAAAGCGGGACATTGCAGCGTCAAGGTCAGACTCAGAAGCATCACGACTTGGTGCAATTTCTGATAATTTTTCACCCAGATGTAAACCTGTGGCACGACCAAATACAACCAAATCGAGTAGTGAGTTTCCGCCCAAACGGTTAGCGCCGTGTACAGAAACACAGGCAATTTCACCACAGGCGAATAATCCGTTGACTACCTTGTCATTACCGTTTTCGTCAACAGTCAAACACTGACCATCTACATTGGTTGGGATTCCACCCATCATATAGTGACAGGTTGGTATAACCGGAATAGGCTCTTTAACCGGGTCAACGTGAGCGAAAGTTCGGGACAACTCAAGAATGCCTGGTAAACGAGACTCAAGAACATCCTTGCCAAGGTGATCGAGCTTGAGCTTAATGTGGGTTCCCCATGGACCTTCACATCCGCGTCCTTCGCGGATCTCTGTCATCATGGAACGTGCGACTACATCACGACCGGCTAAGTCTTTAGCATTTGGAGCGTAGCGCTCCATGAAGCGTTCGCCGTCTTTGTTGAGCAAATAACCACCTTCACCACGACAGCCTTCAGTAACCAGTGTACCGGCGCCAGCAATACCCGTTGGGTGGAACTGCCACATTTCCATATCCTGAACTGCAACACCTGCACGCAATGCCATGCCCACACCATCACCAGTGTTAATGTGAGCATTAGTCGTTGACGCAAAGATGCGCCCCGCTCCACCGGTAGCTAAAACAACAGCGCGGGATTTGAAATAAACGACTTCACCGGTTTCAATATCAATTGCAGTACAACCTACTACATCACCATCCTGATTTTTCACCAGATCAAGTGCATACCATTCAGAGAATACCTTGGTTTTATTTTTTACATTTTGCTGATAAAGCAAATGCAGCAATGCGTGACCGGTTCGGTCTGCAGCAGCAGCCGTACGAGCACCCTGCTCACCACCAAAATTTCTAGACTGACCGCCAAACGGACGCTGGTAGATTTTACCATTCTCGAATCGCGAGAAAGGCAGCCCCATGTTTTCCATTTCAATAATGGCTTCCGGGCCAGTTTTACACATATATTCGATAGCGTCCTGATCACCGATGTAATCAGAGCCCTTAACGGTGTCATACATGTGCCATTCCCAGTTATCTTCGTGGGAGTTGCCCAACGCTACAGTGATACCGCCTTGTGCGGACACTGTGTGAGATCGGGTTGGAAAGACTTTAGACAACAACGCGCAAGATTTACCCGACTGGGAAATTTGTAATGCGGCACGCATACCCGCACCGCCAGCGCCGATTACTACAGCGTCAAATTCATGTACTGGTAAACTCATATCAAATACTCCACAAAACAAACAGACCAACTGCAACGTAAACAAACGCAGTTAGGTTCAGCACAAACAAAATCACAGAACGCAGCGCCGCTGATTTTACGTAGTCGGTTAGTACTTGCCACAAGCCCACACGAACGTGGAACATAATTGATAACAAGGTAGCAAAGGTGAAAACTTTCATGCCAAGACCAGCGAACAAACCACGCCATACTATAAACGTAAGCTCATCCGTAGTTATAAAAAACCATGCCATGAAAAAAGAAAATGCTGTGATGACAGCAGCGGTGGTACGCAGTGTGACAAAGTCCTGTACACCATTGCGTTTAACGCTAGCCTGATTTGTTACCATAATGCAACTCCAATAACGATAGTCAGTACAACCCACAACGCTATAATCGCTTTAGCGCTGTTGTTGCCGGACTCTAGTTCTTCCCAATGACCCATATCCATAATTACGTGGCGGATACCGCCGAGGATGTGATATGTCAGTGCTGAAGCGGTGCCGAGAGCGACCAACTTTCCAATTACTCCGTCCATAATAGCTTGCACATCTGCGAAACCCTGAGCTGAAGAGACAGAAACTGCCCATGCCCATATCACAAATAAAAGTGCAAAAAACATGGCGACGCCGGTTACGCGGTGGAGAATTGAAGAAACAGCAGAAGGGGGAAATTTAATGGTTTGGAGATCTAAATTTACTGGTCTTTGCTTTTTCACAATTAATGCCTGTTTGATCCGTAGGGATTAGAATTACATGTTGTTTTTATGTCCTGACATAGTAATTCAGTTGTTTTACCTGTTAATTGCCTCATCCATTGAGTTGTTAACAATTTGTGAAGTATTTTAAATGCTTAATTAACATTTTAACGATGAGTTTTCTTAAGCGCACTGAGTATATCCAGCGCATTGTACAATTACAATTTTTTGTACTGTATTAAGACTTTAGTCGTATACGTTTTAAACATTGTTTCACATAATAATACAACAACAATAGCAATGTGCATTGGTCACACTATACAATGTAGTATGGTATTGCCAATTACTTGCCGATGGTACACCAATGTCCTGTTTTTCGGAAGACAGATGAAGTTAATGTAATTGAAAAAGAATAAGTTTCATACAAACCTTTCAGCTATAAATTTTTTTAAACCAAACTATCAATAGTTGTAATAGACTATTTGTAACTTAAACATCACACTAAGATAAGATGTAATAAGTGTTGAATTATCTTTTTAATATGTTGGAATAAGAAATATACAATTTTGCAATTAAATTGACATTTCACTGCATTTTAAAGTAAAACTACGCCACTTTTTTATAACATCGAAGACGTTTCGACGTTGGGCATGTTGCCAAAGAAACATTCTGAGGAGAGCATTTATGGCAGATCAGAAGGCCATTCTGAAAGCCGGAGATAAAGAAGTCGAACTACCGATTTTATCCGGAACCGAGGGTCAAGATGTAATTGATGTACGTTCATTAGGGGCTCATGGCTATTTTACTTTTGACCCAGGCTTTATGGCTACGGGTTCTTGTGAATCAGCCATAACTTTTATTGATGGTGCTAAGGGAATTTTATTACATCGTGGTTATCCAATTGAAGAACTTGCACGCGACGCCTCTTACTTAGAAGTTTGTTATATGCTTCTCAATGGAGAAGCGCCTAACAAAGAAGAATATCAGGATTTTAGTGAAACCATTACCCGCCATACTATGGTTCATGAACAGATCAACATGTTCTTCCACGGTTTCCGTAACGACGCCCACCCAATGGCAATGTTGTGCGGTACAGTGGGTGCAATGTCATCGTTCTATCACAGTGATTTGGATGTGTCAGATCCAGAAGCCCGCAAACGAAGCGCACACCGGTTGATTGCAAAAATGCCAACCCTGGTTGCAATGTGCTATAAGTACAACGTCGGTCAGCCTTTTGTATACCCGCGCAATGACTTAAGCTACGCTGGAAACTTCCTCAATATGATGTTTTCTGTTCCAGCAGAAGATTACAAAATCAGTCCGGCAGTAGAGCTGGCAATGGACCGTATTTTCACTTTGCACGCAGACCACGAGCAAAACGCATCTACGTCTACAGTAAGACTTGCGGGCTCTTCTGGTGCCAACCCATATGCGTGTATTGCAGCTGGTGTTGCATCACTATGGGGTCCTGCACACGGCGGAGCAAATGAAGCATGTCTTAACATGTTGGAAGAAATCGGCAGTGTTGATCGCATTCCCGAATTCATCGAGCGTGCAAAAGACAAAAACGATCCGTTCCGTCTCATGGGCTTTGGTCATAGGGTTTATAAAAATTACGACCCTCGCGCAACAGTGATGCGTGAAAGTTGTCACGAAGTTCTTGCAGAGCTCAACGTACAGGATCCATTACTTGATGTTGCGATGGAACTGGAAAAAATTGCTCTGAACGACCCTTACTTCTCTGAGAAGAAATTGTTCCCGAATGTCGATTTCTATTCAGGTATCATCTTAAAGGCAATCGGTATTCCAACGAATATGTTTACGTGTATTTTTGCCTTGTCTCGTACAGTAGGATGGATTTCACACTGGCACGAAATGATGAGCGATCCGAAACAAAAAATCGGTCGTCCACGTCAAATGTACACAGGCCACAATCAACGAAAGTTCACTCCCGTTGAAAAGTAAGCTGTAACAACATGAAATAGCGCCTTAAGGCGCTATTTTTTTCGGAGGTTATCATGCCCTACTCTGTGGTTATGCTAGGTATTGCCGGATTAATTCCTTTTTTTGCACTACCGTTACTTGCCTCTTTGGGTTTATTTCCCATAAGTGAGGCTGCACGGTATTTCACTCAGTATTCAGCAGTTCTACTGTCATTTTTTGGTGGTATTTACTGGTGGGATGCCTTACAAAAGCAGCAGTTTGATAAACAACTTTTCATAGCAATGCTACCCACTATTGTTGGCTGGCTTTGCTTAGTATTCTTAGGGCAATATTGGGTACTTGGCGTACTTTCGCTAAGTTACCTGGCTGTATTGTTTTATGATAAGAAAAGCTTAGTGTTAACAAAGGAAGCCATTGTTTCATACATAACGTTAAGAATGGGTCTTACCACTATTGTAGTGTTGTGCCACGCTTGGCTTATTTTTCTGCTCGATTAATAGTTTGCACATAAAAAACCCCGCTGGCTTCACGGGGTTTTTTAGCTTCAATCACGAAATAACAGCGCTATTCGGCCCGAATGATGGCCAGTAATTCTTCTGTTTTTGCTTCCATCAAAGCAATATCACCTTTCGATTCAACGTTAAGACGAATTACTGGTTCTGTATTTGACTTTCTAAGGTTAAACCGCCAATTCTCGAATTCGTAGCCGATACCGTCTGTATCGTCTATAACCTTGGCTTGAGATTCGTATTTTTCCTGTATTCTGGCCAGCGCAGCATCAGCATCCTTCAATAAGCTGTTTATTTCACCGGAAGAAGGAAACGCCTCTATGCGCGCCTGTACCAACTCATCCAACGACTTACCTTGCACGCAGAGCAGCTCTGCAACCAGCAGCCAGGGGATCATACCTGAATCACAATACGCAAAATCGCGGAAATAGTGGTGCGCACTCATCTCACCACCGTAAACCGCATCTTCTTTTCGCATCCGTTCTTTTATAAAAGCATGACCAGTTTTACTTTTAACCGGTATGCCATCTGCTTGTCTGACAATATCTTCGGTATTCCAGTAAACACGCGGGTCGTAGATGATTTTAGCGTTGGCTTCTTTTTCGATAAAAGCGTGTGCCAACAAACCAACGATATAATAACCCTCGATAAAGGTACCGTTGGCATCAAAAAGGAAGCAGCGATCGAAATCACCATCCCACGCGATACCAAAGTCAGCGCCGTGCTCTATCACTGCATTGGCTGTATCTGCGCGATTTTCGGGTAACAATGGATTCGGGATCCCGTTGGGAAACTTCCCGTCAGGTTCATGATTTACTTTGATAAAACTAACAGGCACGCCTTGGCTAATAAATAGCTTTTCGATGGCATCAAGGGCCTTACCAGCTGCCCCGTTACCGGCATTTACCACCAGTTTCATTGGTTTTAGCTTTGCTAAATCAATATAAGAAACAATGTGTTTGACATAATCGTCGAGACAATCCTTCTCGACATATTGTCCGGACGCCTTCAGAACAGATCCACAAACATGAGCATGGCCACCAAAAAACGCGTCAGCATCAATCGTTTCGCCGTTACAATAATATGCTAGGCGTGCGGATACGTCTTCCTCAGACAATGCTTGAGCAGCGTCTTTAATTGCATTTAAGCCGGTATCACCGCTAATGGGTACTGAACCAGCTTTAACAAGTTTCATACCGTTATAATTAATTGGGTTATGGCTGGCCGTTACCTCTATTCCGCCATCTACGCCTAAATGCTTAGTAGCAAAATAAATCTCTTCTGTTCCGGTCATTCCCAGGTCAATGACGGAAGCACCGCCATCTATTAATCCGGCACTTAACGCGAGTTTTAGTGGTGCAGAAGTCAGTCTTACATCGCCGCCCACCACTACTGATTTTGCATCGAGTTCTTGAGCAAACGCACGCCCAATTCTGTACGCAACAGATTCTGAAAGCTGGCTGTTTAATTCGCCGCGAATGTCATATGCCTTAAAACAAGTGATCGGTTGTGTCATGTTATTTATCTGTACTCTCTGTTCTTCCGTAGCGATCTGAAAAACGAACGATGTCGTCTTCCCCTAAATAAGTACCCGACTGTACTTCAATGAGTTCGAGAGGAATTTTACCCGGGTTCTCAAGGGAGTGGACTTCGCCGATAGGTATATACGTGGATTCATTTTCCGTCACTAAAACGGTCTCTTCTCCTACAGTAACCTTAGCCGTGCCTGCAACAACCACCCAATGTTCTGCGCGATGATGATGCATTTGCACTGACAATTGTTCACCGGGTTTAACTTTAATCCGTTTTACCTGAAAACGATGTCCTGAATCGATGGCATCATAACTACCCCAAGGACGGAAAACCTCTCGGTGATATTGAAACTCAGGTCGCTTCTCTGCTTTGAGTCGATTTACTACATTTTTGATATCCTGCACTTTGTCCTTGTGCGCAACCATAATGGCGTCTTTGGTTTCTACCACTACCACGTCATCTAAGCCAATCACAGATATCAAGCGTTCTTCTGCATTCACATAGCTATTGTTAACGCCTTCTAAAATAGCATCGCCAATGATGACGTTTCCACGGGTATCTTTATCGGCGGTTTCCCATAAAGACGACCAACTGCCAACATCTGACCAACCAGCGTCCAACGGCACCATGGCAGCATTTTGAGTTTTCTCCATTACAGCGTAATCGATGGAGTCATCCGGACACGTTGCAAAAATGTCTGCATCCACGCGAATAAAGTCTAAGTCATTAGATTCAGTTTCAATGGCACTGCGACAAACTGAGAGGATATCTGGATTGAATTTTTCGAGTTCTTCGAGATATCGGCTCGCCTTAAACATAAACATACCGCTGTTCCAGAAATACTTTCCTGACGCAACGTATCCTTCTGCTGTAGTGTAATCAGGCTTTTCTACAAATTCCGCGACAGCAAACCCTTCGCCCTTGACCTCTCCGGCCTTGATGTAGCCGTACCCAGTGTGAGGCTGGTCAGGTACGATACCAAAAGTCACGAGGGCGCCAGATTTGGCCAACACTTCAGCTTTCTCAATGGCCTGATGAAAAGAGGGAGTGTCTTTGATCAAATGGTCTGCCGCCAATACCAGTAATACCGGGTCTTCACCATTTTTAGTCGCATGCAAGGCCGCCAGGGCGATAGCAGGCGCTGTATTGCGACCCACCGGTTCTAACAAAATGCCATCGTGGTTGATATTCTGTACACGCAATTGTTCTGCTACCAAAAAACGGTGTGCATCGTTACAAATGAAGATGGGGCCTTCAGAATCAGTTCCTTTCAGTCGTGCTACGGTCTCCTGCAACATGGTTTGTTCCGAGGTTAGCGCGAGAAACTGCTTGGGAAGCGCTGCTCTGGACTTTGGCCAAAGTCGGCTACCAGAGCCGCCTGCTAAAATTACTGGTTTCATTTACATTCCTGTTTATAGTACGACTGTTCTTATTCCTACCTGGAGCGTGCTGCGTTTGAGAAATACTTTTCACTTATACCAACACATACAAATGCAATAGTATAAAAGCCAGGTGACAGGTTCAATTGTAAAAATGCGAAATAGAACAATTCCCCGTTTATTTCATTAAACTGACATGAAACTAGCAGAGTGACTTTAACAAATCCGCATAGGCGCGCTTCAACTCTAAAGTGAATTAGGTAGAATACGCCGTTTAGACCATAGCTCCAGACGACTAAGAGGTGAATTTCAGAGCATGACGAGTGAAAAACAACGGTTTGGTGGTGTTGCACGCCTATACAGTGACGCTGGCCTCGCAGCGTTGGGCAATAGCCATGTCTGTGTAATTGGTGTCGGCGGAGTTGGGTCCTGGAGTGCTGAAGCACTGGCTCGCACAGGCGTTGGCAAAATCACCCTTATCGATTTGGACGATGTGTGTACCACTAATATTAATCGTCAAATACATGCGTTGGACAACACAGTCGGCCAAGCGAAGGTTGACGTGCTTACGGATCGCATAAAAATGATTAATCCTGCATGTGAAGTCAGTGCTATTGAAGATTTTATCACTCCCGACAATGTAAGAGAACTCATTACCTCTGACATGCACAGCGTTATTGAAGCCACCGACAGTGTTAAAGCCAAAGCGGCCGTTATCGCACACTGTAAACGCAACAAAATACACATTGTCACGCTAGGTGGCGCTGGCGGCCAGATTGACCCGACATGTATAAAAAAAGGGGATCTGGCAAAAACAATACAAGACCCTCTCGCGGCCAAAGTACGCAGTGATTTGCGCAGATTCTATGGCTTTAGCAAAAATCCAAAACGACGCTTTGGTGTTGAGTGTGTATATTCAACTGAGCAACTGCGCTATCCCCAACCCGATGGCAGTGTGTGTTTTAATAAATCGGCCCTTGAAGATGGTTCACGGCTTGATTGTGCTGGCGGCTTCGGCGCGGTAGTCACCGTCACCGCCACCTTTGGCATGTACGCTGCCGCCAGTGTTATCAATCGGCTCACATCCCGAACCTTATAATTGAGACTCTGAATAGACACCGTAAAGAATAACGCGCACAATAACAAAAAAAGGAGAAATACATGCAACAATCTGAATTAGTGACACTAATGACAGAATGTGCGGCTGACGCAGTCAAAACCGCACAAGAAGAATTCAATATTGAATTGAATGGTGACGTTGACAGCATTCCATTGATTGACGATATTCTTCTGTCGTTACTGGACAAGTACCAAGACAGCGCCCTGGAAGATTCTGCTGTATTCACCATATGTAATGTTTTCGGCGCTTATTTAGGCGAGTGCTATCGCAATATAGCCGGTGGACAATGGCGTTATGATGAGACAAATCCCGACGCGCCTTTTGTCGTGTTGGATGTTGGGGAACGTTCTTACGCTTTCGCCGGTATTTGTTATGAAAGGCTGGTTAACGACAGTAACATCAGTGTCGCCGAGTACTTTAATCAGGCTTTGAAGCAACGTCAGCAGTAATGTTCCGGCCACTGGTGTCATCGGGTTGACGCCAGTCCTGTAGCATATAGCGCACATGACGGCTGTTAGCAATACTCACAATGGTCAAGCCATTGAGAAAAAGAAAAATACCTGGGGTTACGTGAAAAGCCCAGTTGTCATGAGAAAGTGCCAGCACTTGAATCATTGCACTACACACAACCCCAACAACGATCAAAACACAACACAATATACGCCAGCGATACCAGTGACGTTTCCACAACCGCTCCCTGTTTGAAAGCATTAAAATCGCGATCAATAGTGGAATGGATGCAACTAACCGCAAACCAAATTGACTTTTGTCGGGATATATTAAACCCAGTAACTGAGACGTATGACCCATACTTGCCAGAGAAAAAATCAAAGCAATCCAGTCACTGCACAACAAAATCAATAGTACCGTCAACCATCGCGGTGGCTTTATGCGTCCTGACTCATCATAACAATGGAGCGGTAAAAGTAGTTTTACCATGGCTACAGCGTTAGAGCGAAGTGATGGCTGGCAATAAAGAATTGATTTTTCAGATAGAAGCGATGTGCATCAAAGCGCTGCACCCCAGAATCGAGATGGACAGACTGACACCCTCTTTCTTTCGCCAAATCCACAACAGTATCAAGCAGCAATTTTCCCGCCCCTCGTCCCTGATGGCTGGAAATAGTAACCAAATCATCAATATAAATATGCTTCCCCCAGGCCAACTTTTCGCCAGTGGTGAACCCGCAAACAGCGGCTACCTGACCATCATCCATTGCTGCTATCATTTCATAACCTGCTGCCAATTGACGACGAATTTGCGTAGCCATCGACACTTCTGAAAGCTCTGTTCGAAGTTCTGCCATGACCGGTAGAATAGATTCCACTGGCAAACCTGTATCACCTACGATATACAAGTTCATTGTTGTTCCCTTATTGTTGTTGGGTTTGCGATATTTTAGTTTCTACTATTGCATTCTCAGCCTATTAGTTTCAAGCCGAATCGGCATTGATGGCGTGCTTGCCTGATTGGTATAGCAAAAAAAGAAACTTACTGCTGCGATGCTTGTATAGTTACTGTATAATCCGCGTCCATTTTTTTAATACAGATATTTGGCCTATTGCTATGACGGTTAAGACCTTTACTCCCAAACAGACAACGACACTGGAAACGCCAGTTAAAGTTCTCGACGATAATCGTAGTCATGCGCCTTCTACTGGGAACCGCATCGGCTTTGTTAGCCTGGGCTGTCCCAAAAACCTTGTGGATTCAGAGCGAATTCTCACTCAATTACGAACTGAAGGCTACGATGTCGTTCCGACTTACAATGATGCAGATTTGGTGATCGTTAACACCTGTGGCTTTATCGATTCTGCAGTTGAAGAATCCCTCGATACCATAGGTGAAGCACTTGCGGAAAATGGCAAAGTCATCGTCACGGGGTGTCTTGGTATCAAAGAAGACGAGATCCGCGAGGTGCATCCAAATGTACTTGCTATCACAGGCCCCCATGCTTATGAATCAGTGGTAGAACAAGTGCATAGTCACTTGCCAAAACCCGTACATAACCCTTTTGAGCATCTAGTTCCCGACCACGGCGTTAAACTTACACCGCGTCATTATGCCTATCTAAAAATTTCTGAAGGCTGCAACCACCGCTGCACATTTTGTATTATTCCCTCAATGCGCGGTGATTTGGTCAGCCGTCCAGTGGGTGAAATTCTGGATGAGGCGAAACGACTACAAGGCGCCGGCGTAAAGGAACTACTTGTAATTTCACAAGATACCAGTGCTTACGGCGTAGATGTGAAGCACAGAACGGGATTTTGGAACGGAATGCCCGTCAAAGCTCACATGCAGCAATTGTGTGAAAAACTAGGGGAAATGGATATGTGGGTAAGGTTGCATTATGTATACCCTTACCCTCATGTTGATGATCTTATTCCCTTAATGAACGAAGGGCGTCTTCTACCCTATCTTGATATCCCCTTCCAGCACGCAAGTAAGCGTATTTTGCGTTTAATGAAACGACCAGGTAGTGCTGAAAGGGTTATTGAACGAGTAAAAGCATGGCGTGAGGCGTGCCCACAATTGATTATCCGATCGACGTTCATTGTTGGATTTCCGGGTGAAACCGAAGAAGAATTCGAGGAACTGCTGTCATTTATTCGCGAAGCGCAGTTAGACCGCGTAGGTTGTTTTGCTTATAGCCCGGTTGAAGGTGCAAAAGCCAACGAATTGCCAGATCCCGTTCCTGAAGACGTAAAACAAGATCGATTGGCTCGCTTTATGTCAGTACAAAGCAAAATCAGTGCAGCGCGACTAAAAGCTCGAATCGGCCAGGAATACCTGGTGGTAATCGATAGTCTCGACAGTGAAGGTGCTGTAGGTCGCACCTATGCCGATGCACCTGAAGTAGATGGCGTAGTTCATTTAAATGGCGTTTATGATGTAAAACCCGGAGACAGAGTGTGGGCAGAGATCATCCATGCAGATGAACACGATGTGTGGGGAATTGTTCACCCTGAAGATGATTCAGAAGATGAATAAAACGGGTTAAACGAGTAATTTACCTTTGCCCGTTAAAATTTTTTAGTGCAAACAATCAGTGTGGCGCCAAGCTGAACACGCTAACCGTATTGCGTGTTTCTTTCGCGCCGGCTTTCGACGCCCCGCCAATAAGCCAAATGGCGTCGTTCATTGTCACAACGCCCAAACCGTGACGGGGCACAGGCATGACAGAAACATCCTGCCACCTTTCACGGTTGGTTTCGTACCGCCACACTTTGTAATAAACACCGCTTTGATTACTGTCGAAGTATTCACCACCAAAGACATAAATATCGCCGCGATAAACCACGCACCCAATACCACCTTGTGCTTCTGGCATCGGTTTTGCGGCCGACCAACTATCCGTTTCGGGATCGAAGATGTCATGGGCTCCAGTGTTCCCTTCGTCCACCACTCTACCGCCAATCACATGCCACTTCCCGTCAACGACCACACTACAACCGCTGTTTCGCGGCGTGGGAAGCGCAGCGGCACTTTTCCATACCCCGCCCTCAGCATCATAAACACCGTGCCAGGCAGAGTCGAGGTGATGTTGCCAGGCGTAATTATCCGTATTTGTGGTTCGACCGCCCGCTAAATGAATATTGCCATTGATAACTGCAGAAATACTTTCCGACAACTTAACGGGCATATCTCCAGCTTTCGCCCAGCTATCAGTAGCATCGTCATAAGCGTATACAGTTGACGAGTTACTCCATTGTCCATCTGCAGCTGCAGTAAAACCGCCAAATGCCCAGAGGTTTCCCTCAGCAGAAACCAACATGGCGTGATGAACTGGCACAGGGAAGTCAGAAAGGCGCTGCCACTTATCACTTTGAGATGACAGCCGATATACCCTGTCAGAAACAGCAAAGCCTTCATCTGCTTCACGAAGTCCACCCACCACATAAATGGCATTTTTGTGAACCGCTGGGTATATTTCCTGAATGGGCTCTGGTAGCGCAGGGCCTGCTTGCCAGTAGTAGCTGGCCTCTTTAGGAACCGCGTTAGTTTGAACGTCGCATGCTGTTAGCGTTAGCATCGCCCCAGCGATTAGATGTAAGGATTTTACCACGGTAACACGGTTCCGTTGGCATGGAAGAAACTACCGGACGAGTCCATGTTCAACAGCTCCATTTGCCGGATCAACCCCTGCGCAGCTGTTTCTGGCTCTACGTCCCCCGCTTTGTTTACCATTTCGGTTTTCACGAAACCAGGGTGAAGTAATGCAACACTGATATCCTGACTTTTGAGATCGTTAGCCAGTGATACCCCGGCTGCATTGAGGGCAGCCTTAGACATACGATAACCATAATAACCGCCGGAAGAATTGTCCGTCATAGAACCCATCCGACTGGTGACAAGCCCAATCTTCCCACCCGCTTGTATGTTGGGGAGTAAGCGTTGAGTAACGAGTAAAGGTCCCAGCGCATTAACACGAAACTGATAATCAATCGTAGCAGGTTCCCAGTCTTCAAGTGTTTCATTGCCCAATACACCGGCGTTATTAATAAGCCAGTCGATTTTGATATCAGCAAGAGGCGCGAGTGCATTGGCAAGTGAATCAGGATTAGAAACATCCACACCCGTAATTACCGTGGCATTTGTCTCATTCAATTCATCAGAACTGTTACGACAAGCCACAAACACGTTATCTCCCCGTTCACATAGTTGTTTTACCAATGCAAGCCCGATACCCCGATTTCCGCCGGTAATAACAATATTCATTTTTCACCTCCTTTGATAACGGTGGCTAGTTGATTAGTTGCTCTTACTCATCGACGCGACTAAGCGTGTTAAGTCATGGGGCGTGTCTATACCAACTGGTGGAGGTGACATTGCGATATCTACGTGAATTTTGTCCCCATACCACAAAGCACGCAATTGCTCTAATGACTCCGTGCGCTCTAGCATCGTCGGCGAGTAAGCAACGTAACGGGTCACATACCCTGCTTTGTATGCATATAGTCCAATATGTCGTAGGAACAAACTCGGATCAGCGTGCAAGGGATTTTCCATCATGGTTGCGCGGTCAAAGGGTACTGGTGAGCGCGAAAAATATAAGGCCTCTTGCCGAACGTTTCTCACTACCTTAACAATATTGGGGTTAACCACATCATCGGCAGAATCAACCGGTGTGGCCAGCGTAGCTATTGCTATATCTTCCCTAGCCGCTAAATTTTCTGCCACTTGTCGAATATTATTGGCTGGAACAAAAGGTTCATCGCCCTGAACGTTTACGACTACCGTATCATCGCTAAGTTTGCACTGCTGAATGACTTCTGAAAGCCGCTCTGTACCAGATTCATGTTGATCACTTGTCATCACCACTTGTGCAAAATCATTGACAACCCGGGCGATACGAGCGTCTTCGGTTGCCACGATAACATTCTCTGCTCCGGCTTCCTGGGCGCGTTCAACCGTATGCTGGATCATAGGCCTACCATTAATATCGGCCAGAGGTTTGCCTGGGAATCGGGACGAACCATATCGAGCGGGAATAATTACCGTGAATTTCATTATTGTAAGTCGTCCATTTCTTCCAGCGTCAGCTGTTTTGCGTGTGATTCAATGAGTACCGGAATGCCTGACTCCACTGCAAAACTCAAGCGATCAAATCTACATAACAATTGTGACTTATCCTTTGAAAAAACCAATTTCCCTTTGCACATCGGGCAAGCGAGTACATCAAGTAATTTAACATCAAAACTCATTGTTATTCCTTATCAGATGCGGCATTGCATGCCGCGTCAATCAAATCGTAAAACCCCTTTGGTAACCTCGCGCAAACTGGGAGATACCAACACTCATCGTGGGCGAAAGGCTTGACCTTCACTGCATCTTTTTCAGTCATAATCACCATGCCAGAGGGGATGTCCGCGGGTGAAAAATCGTGGTGATCGTTAAAACCGAACGTTTGATTAAGTGTTAAACCTTTGCCTTTTAGAGCCTGGAAAAAGCGTTCAGGATGGCCAATACCAGCAATCGCAGTTGCAGTTTGACGTACCTCGACCACGGGCATGCGTTTACTACTATCCACCACATTAACCAGTTCTTCTCCTATGAGAGACATGGGAAACAATGGTGTATTCAGTTTGTTGCCGCTAAGCGAATCAAATGCTACATCGCCATTAGCCACAATGCCATCGACAGTGTGCAGACGCCAGATACCTTCCCGTAGGGGACCCATGGGAAGCAAATTTCCGTTCCCGACGCCACGGGCATCCATAACCACCAGCTCTACGTCCCGTTGAAGCGCATAATGTTGAAGCCCATCATCACAAACAATAACCTGACAACCCAGGTCGTCAGCCAAATAAGCGGCCCCTCGTGCCCGCTTAGGGTC
Source organism: Alteromonas sp. AWQ4_252 (assembly GCF_056158205.1). Classification (NCBI taxonomy): domain Bacteria; kingdom Pseudomonadati; phylum Pseudomonadota; class Gammaproteobacteria; order Alteromonadales; family Alteromonadaceae; genus Alteromonas; species Alteromonas sp. AWQ4_252. The sequence continues at coordinate 3,128,200 of NZ_JBSWSV010000001.1, forward strand.
AATCACCACAGGTACTGCCGTTCGATTAGCAATCAGAAAAGGTTCATCCCCTACCTCTGCCGCAGTATTTTCTGCATTCACCTGATGAGGAAAAGACTGATGACTTCCGCCATAGCCACGGCTCAATACGCCTGCACTTACCCCTTTGTGTTTCAGGTAGTCAATAATAGCAAGTACGACGGGCGTCTTACCGTTTCCGCCTACAGAAATATTGCCAACAATGATAACTACTGCGTCGGGTTTTGAAGTTTGAAATATTCCAACGCGAAAGCACAGCCTACGCAACGCACTGAAAAAGGCAAATAACACTGTAAGTGGCGATAACAAATAAGCGAATGCATTTCGCTTGTACCACAATTCATGAAGGGTCATGACTAAACCTGCTCCGGAAACTGAAGCGAGTGAAGCTGCGCGTAGTACCCTTTTTTAGCAAGCAGTTCATGGTGGCGTCCCTGCTCAAGAATACGGCCCTGATCCACGACAATAATCTGGTCGGCCTTTTCAATTGTTGACAACCGATGCGCTACCACCAGTGACGTGCAAGACGCCTGTAAATTTTCAAGCGCATCCTGAATGAGTTTTTCTGATTCTGTATCCAGAGCCGACGTCGCTTCATCAAGGATCAAAATAGGCGCTTTAGCGAGAATAGCTCGTGCAATAGCGATACGTTGCCGCTGACCGCCGGAGAGCATTAAACCATTTTCACCAACAATAGTTTCAAGGCCGTTATCCAGTTGATCAACGAATTCCATTACATGCGCCATTGTAGCTGCTTCGATAATGTCATCTCGGGATACTTTACCGATGACACCATACGCAATGTTGTTTGCTATGGTGTCATTAAAAAGGGTGACATGCTGAGAAACGGTAGCGAACTGTTTTCGAAGCGCGCGAAGCTCAATGTCGTTAATGTTTATTCCGTCCAGCGTTACCTCACCTTGTTGTGGCAGGTAGAATCGCGTGAGCAAAGATGAAATAGTTGATTTTCCGCTTCCTGATTTACCAACAAGCGCGACAGTTTCACCAGGTTTGGCTTGAAAAGAAATAGCACTCAATGCGGGATTTTCCTTACCCGGGTATGTGAATGTCACATCTTTAAATGCGATATGGCCCGACGCTCTGTCGATATGGCGTGTTCCAGTATTGACTTCAATCTCTTCATCCAAAACTTCGAAAATACTGGTACATGCTGCCATGCCTCTTTGATATTCGTTGTTAACGGTGGTTAGCTGCTTGAGTGGCTTTAACAGCATAACCAAGTAAAACACCACACTGATAAAGGTACCCGCAGTGAGGGTTTCCATTATTGACGGTAAACTTGCCATAAACAGCACCACGGCGAGTGCCACTGATGCTATCACCTGAATAGAGGACACGCTGAGTATTTGCGTCACAGCCAGCTTCATGGTTTGTTGTCGGTTTTCATTGTTCTTCTTTGCAAAGCGGGTTTGCTCAAAGTCCTGACCACCGAACATAAGGATCACCTTATGTCCTTTCACCGCTTGTTCAACGGCTGCAGTTACACTACCCATAGACTGTTGAATACTTCGACTGACTTTTCGGAACCGCTTACTCACTATGGAAACGATAATAGCCACCAACGGGCCGATAATGAGGAATATCACTGACAACTGCCAAGACTGGTACAACATCACTGCCAGAAGGCCGATAACGAATGCCCCTTCCCTGACTAACGTCAGTAAGGCTTTACTGGCGGCTTTTGATACTTGCTCTGTATCGTAAGTTACTTTGCTGATCAGGGCTCCCACAGCCTGTTGATCGTGAAACGTCACGGGCAAATGTATGTACTTGTCAAACAGTTGCTGACGCATTGTCATGACCACTTGCGAGCCAATCCAATTGAGAGAGTACGTCCCCATAAAATTAAAGATTCCCCGTAAAATAAACAGGGGCACAATAGAGTACGCTGCAATGCGAAGGAAGTTACTGTCGCCATTGCCCAGTGAATCATCAATAAGTGGCTTTAGATTAGAGATCACAAAAGTATCCAACGCTGAATACCCAATCATACCCACTATAGCGATAAAGAAGACGAGTTTGTATTGCCGAAGGTAGCTAAAAAAACGGCGCTGGTTACTGGCCGAAGGGTCAGGTTGCTGCATGTATAAAAGTCACTTGTTGATAGATCCTGGCTATTGTACTTGGAATTTACAAAAAACACACCGGCTTACCGTTGTGAGTTCAGTAAGCTATGGGTTAAACATACCACTTTCAAGTTCTGTCAGCGTTATTGCGGTTTGTGAATAGTCGGGCATCATACCAACGTCGCTTAGCTTGCGTACCGTAGTTACTGACTTTCAGGTGAAAAGGTAAAAAATTAAATTGCATGTAACCATGTAAAGATGAGCGCATGGTGCGAATACCACGCTGAGTGTATCGCAACTTCACGTTTTTGTGTGGTAACCCCCAGCGATGCAGATAACCTGTAGTAAAAACAGCATAGTCCGGAGATACGGCATCAATAAAAGCGGGTGATGAAGAGGTACGGCTCCCGTGATGGGGCACAATCAAAACGTTGCTTTGCAATACTGTATGACTATATAACAGTGCGTATTCAGCGGTTGTATCGATATCACCTGCAAATAAAACACTGCGGGTGCCATCGGTAATGCGAACAACACAAGAGTAGTGGTTCGTATCTTTTACCTCTCCCCCCTCAGCTGGCCATAAAAATTCAAATTGCAAACCTTGCCAGTGTAACGCGCTCCCCTTGACGCAACCCTGTGTATTTGTGATGTAACTCTCTTTTCTACGCCCTCTATCTATTTGCGCCATTACTGATTGAGCACCTCCAGCATGGTCATCGTCGCCGTGGGTGACAATAAGCCTGTCAATATAGTTTACGCCGAGCTTTTTCAGTGATGGCAACACAACCTGTTCAAATGCATTACCCGTTGGATATGAAGGGCCGGTATCTATGACTACCCCACGCCCGCCCCGGGACACTACCGTCGCTGTACCCTGACCAACATCAAATACATGCACAACCCAACGACCATCACTTGGTGGCAAAAAATGGCTGAAAATCGGAATAACTAAAATGAGTGTACACAACGAACGATATGGAAAAGCCGGGCATAACCAGCAAAAAAGTATCAATAAAGTACAAATAATGCTGGTAGAAGACAATGCCGGTAGTGATGTAACCAGCATAAATTGATCGCAACTTTCCAGCCATTTGATAAGTGTGTTTAAACCGTATTCGGTAAGATCCAGCAACAGATTATTGTGCTCTCCCCAATGCGCTAGCACCAACCCTGCTAAACCAATGGGGACGAGCACGGAAATCCATGGTATCGCAAGTAAATTAATAGCAGATGTCAGCCATGACGCCTGCTCAAAAAATAGTAAGGTAATTGGGATGAGTAATAAGCTTAACAAACACTGTAGGCGAAGCATTGTGATTATTCTGAACCACAAGGATGACGATCGAAGTGGGTAGCGCCACTGAATTAGTAATATCATCATCACTGCTCCTACGCTGAGGTAGAGGCTGCTGCTATAGACAGAGCGAGGAAAAATAACAATACATAGTGTCAAGATAACAAGAAAACGTTGATGCCAAAGCCAATATTTGCCTAGTAAAGTAAAAAAATAGAGTACACCGATGCAAAGCCAGGCTCTGAAAACGGGTATCTGCCAGTTGGCAATAGAGGCATAGAGCGTTGTGGAAATCAAAACACTGGAGGCAATACCCGTAGATAAGTTTAACCGGTTGTAATTTACCGTCACAAGCCAAAACAGAAGGGCAATCATTGGCGCAGTAATTAGGGCTGTCCACAATGCCACCATTGCCACGTGCAGACCAGAGATAGAAAACAGATGCGCAGTACCTGTTCGCTGTAATAATGTCCAATCTTCCTTGCTTAAGTTGCTTCTATTTCCGGTAAACAAGGCAAGCATCCATCGTGAATAGTCTGCATTTAGTAGTTTTCGTGATGTAACGTGATGAAGTGAGTTCGCCGGCGCTAGTATTTTCACAAATCCGTGAGCAGGTACATAGCCACTCAAAGGCGTGTTTTTAGCCACAAGAGACGCTCGCCTATCGTAGCCCGGATTAACAAAACTGGATGCTGGTTTGAGAACAAGGGTCAATTGCAGCCGTTGGTGAATAGTAAACTTACCAAAACTGTTGTCTACCCGAACTGCAATGCCTCCTGAAAAAGAGGTGTTGTCTATCGATTCGCCGTTAATAATGATTAACTGATAGTCGACGAAGGAGTGACATTCAGCTATTCGCCCCGTAACTATGACATCTTGTTGAATTTTATCTTCCAGTGGTTGCCAAGCGAAGTGCCAATGGCCTAAACTTGCCACCCATAGAATGCCAATCAATATTCCACTGAAACAATAGCAGCCTGTTATGGAGCGCCCAGGCTGATAAACAGATGTGAAGAAAGGAAATCTAAACTTGCCAATTTTAAGTACAAATCTGTGTTTTCTTCGGTAAATGAACAGGCAAAAAATGATGACAATAGCTATGGCAACTAACACCATCTCCCGGCTTTGGGGAATACCCGGCCACAAAGTGGACGAAATCGCAGTTATGCAAAATGCCGCAAGGAGCACCGTTAAATGTTGCCACACGCTATTATCAGCCTTTATTGATGTGAAATCTGTTTATGCCTAAAAAGTTCATCAGACGTTTTTTACCTGACCATCAAACGATCAAACGCAATAAAGCACTACGGATCTTTGGCACGGTTTTGCATGAACCAAACCTTTGGCATCTCAACAGGCGCTCAGCATCAAATGCCTTTGGTATCGGTTTGTTTTTTGCATTTTGGCCAGTGCCTTTTCAAATGTGGTTGTCAGCTGCAACTGCGATCCCTTTCAGGGCAAATCTCCCACTCTCTGTTGCCACCGTGTGGATCACTAACCCGTTTACCATGCCACCTATCTTTTATGCGGCATATAAAGTGGGGACAACAGTAATGGGAACGGAAACACAACATTTTGAGCTGCAATTTAGTTGGAAATGGATTATTGAAAGTATCAGTACAATCGGCCCTGCGTTTTTGGTTGGCTGCGCAATTTGTTCTGTGTTCTTTGGCTTAGTGGGCTATTTTGGGCTTAACTGGCTGTGGCGTTTTTCAGTGCAGAAGTCATGGAACAAACGCAAAGCTGCCCGAGAGGACCGGGCAGCGAGGAAATTTCTTTAAGCGTTGTAAACACCGTGTTTTGTCAACTCTGTGATTAGCTTCTCTTCATCCCACACGTCAACATTCAATTGCTGTGCTTTAGTGAGCTTTGAGCCCGCCTTTTCACCGGCGACAAGGAAATCGGTTTTCGCAGATACCGAACCGGCAACTTTTGCTCCTAACTGCTGAAGCAACGCCTTAGCATCGTTGCGGCCCATCACTGACAGCGTTCCTGTAAGTACACAGGTCTGGCCATCTAAAGGTTGCTCCGCGCTGTCTGGTACAATGACGTCTGGCCAATGCACACCTGCATCAACAAGGGCATTGATAATATCCCGATTGTGAGACTCGTTGACAAAATGATAAATATGGTTGGCTACAACTTCCCCAACGTCATCCACATCTTGCAATGCGTCTTTTGACGCTGCCAATAGGTTATCCAAACTGCCGAAATAATTAGCGAGATTACTTGCAGTCGCTTCTCCAACTTCCCGAATACCCAAAGCGTAAAGAAAACGGGCAAACGTAGTTTCACGGGCAGCCTCAAGAGACGCAACCAGGTTAGACGCAGATTTCTCAGCCATTCGCTCTAGCCCTACCAGATCACTGACTTTCAGATGAAAAAAGTCTGCTGGGCTTTGCACCATGTCAGCATCTACGAGTTGATCAACGAGTTTATCGCCTAAGCCATCAATATCGAGGGCTTTACGGGATGCAAAATGTTTGAGTGCTTGCTTTCGCTGAGCACCGCACACCAGCCCACCAGTACACCTTGCCACCGCTTCGGCTTCGGTTCTTTCTACGTGAGAACCGCACACCGGGCAATGAGTGGGAAAAACAACCTCTTCCGTGTTATCCGGTCTTCTCGACATAACCACAGACACCACTTGTGGAATAACGTCACCTGCCCTACGAATAGTGACATAATCGCCAACCCTCACACCCAGCCGGTCTATTTCGTCCTGATTGTGCAAGGTGGCGTTAGAAACTGTTACGCCTCCTACAAAGACGGGTTCAAGTCTTGCTACCGGTGTAATTGCTCCAGTTCGCCCAACCTGAAATTCAACGTCCACCAGACGCGTTATTTCTTCTTGCGCCGGAAATTTTTGAGCAATAGCCCATCGTGGAGCACGAGCAACAAAACCTAAGCTTTGCTGCAAATCAATGGGATCAACTTTAAATACCACGCCGTCTATGTCGTAGGGTAAATCCTGTCTGACGGACAATATGTGGTTGTAATAGGCAAGACAACCTTCAGCACCTGTGGCTACAGATATCTGAGGACACAATGGCACACCCCATTGTGCTAACGACTTCAACCGCTCGCTGTGAAGCTCAGCTAAGGAGAACGAATCAGGTGTTACCACTCCCAAGGAATAGGCGTAAAACATCAATGGCCTTTTCGCTGTAATCCTGCTATCCAATTGACGTAAACTGCCTGCGGCAGCGTTTCTCGGATTGGCAAAAACCTTTCCGCCGAGTTCTCGTTGCCTGTTATTTAGCTTCTCAAATCCGGCTTTTGGCATAAATACTTCCCCCCGAATTTCCACCCGGGAAGGGATCTTGTCGCCGCGAAGTCGCAGCGGAACGTTGCCAATGGTTTTCACATTTTGGGTGATGTTTTCCCCTACTTGCCCGTCACCACGGGTAGCTGCTTGCACCAGAATGCCATCTTCATACAAAATACTCACCGCTAAGCCATCAAGTTTCGGCTCGCAGCTATACGTTAAGGTTTGTGCTGATTTCAAGCGATCTTTGAGACGCTTTTCAAAGGCGTGTAAGGACGCTTCATCAAAAGCATTATCCAGCGACAACATGGGGACTTCGTGAGTCACTTGTTCAAAGGTTGACAAGGGCGCCCCACCCACCTTTTGCGTGGGTGAGTCTGCAGACTCAAATTCTGGGTGTGATGTTTCGAGTTGTTTGAGTTCATTGAAAAGACGATCATACTCTGCATCTGGCACAGATGGCGAGTCTTCTACGTAGTACTGATAATTCAATTCATTCAGGGTATGGCGAAGCTCGGCCACCCGTGCTTCTACAGACGTTTTCTCTGTGGACATAATATACTCTTAGATTTCACGAGGGCCGTGGCGATGCCACAGCCGGATTGTCAACGGCGGGATATCATTCGCTTGCGTTCAAACTCACGGATCTTCTCCATGTACTGCTGTAAACCTTGCTTAGTTAGTACACTGCGACGACCGTCAAGGATCTGTCCACCGAATTCGTCTGCAATTTTTCTAGCGGCGTTGTGCATCATGTTGAAAACCTGATGGGCATCCCCTTCAATGGGCAGGATCATAAATAAGGACACCCCGTGGGTAGAAAAATTTTCCAGATTATCAATGTCAAATACACCAGGTTTAAACATATTAGCCAGGCTAAACAGAACCGGTCCTTTGCCATTGGCATTCACATGTCGGTGAAATATATCCTGATCGCCAAATTTAAACCCCAACGTCAACAGTAAAGGTAACAGTGCTGCGCCGGAAATCGGCGATTCATCGGCTGCACGGACATTCACGACCAGCACTTCTTGTTCAGCGCTATCACCACTGTTTGATGACGCCGGAGATGAAGATCCCTGAGAAGTTTTTGCATCAACTGTAGTGACAGACGCGTCAGATGATTCAAAGTCTATATCCATTTGATCATCACCGAAATTTGGCTCTTGCCTGCGTCGCTGGGATGATTTACGCTTAGTGCCAGTGCGCTTGCTCTCTTCTGTCTGCGCAGGGCTCTCTGCTTCGCTGACGGGCGCGTCAAGACTAAAACTTTCTGTCTCAGGTTCACTGGCGTCTGTCTGTTCTTTTTTTATCAAAAACTCAGGTGGTGCGGGAATATCTTCATCATTAGCGATGCCAGGCGCCGTTCCCCGAGCAGACTGCAAATGTGGTTTAGGATTCGATACCACGGAACCATATAATTTCTCTGGCTTTTCGGGTGCTGTTTGTTCTGGCGCGTTAGCTGGTTCATCAACAGTTGATGATAATGCTTCGTCAGAATGATCCTGTTTATCTGCTTCTGATGTCGGGCTAGGGTCATTTTCTTCAGCGGTTACCTCCGATGATGACGTTGAAGACACCACGCGAACCTGACCTAAACCAAGATCATCATAATTCGGCATGCCATCGTCGTCTGCATCACTAACCTCTTGTAATGGCTCTTCCTCGGAGTCACCATCTTCCCATTGACGGGGCTCTATACGCTCACGTTCGGTCGCAGGCTTCGATTTTCTTATTTTCCAGATCCCGTGAGCTAACACGGCGACAATAAAACACGTACCCAGAATAAGTAGTGATAAACGTAATTCATCCATTTAATTGCTTCGCCCTTTGTTATGATTCTACGAAGGTCAGTGCTTCATCTACATCCACTGCAACCATTCTCGATACGCCTGGTTCAGCCATCGTAACGCCAGTGAGATGTGTCGCCATTTCCATCGCAATCTTATTGTGGGTGATATATATAAACTGTACGGTCTTAGACATTTCTGAGACTAATTTACAGAACCTTCCAACATTGGCATCATCCAGCGGCGCGTCCACTTCATCTAGCAGACAAAATGGAGCCGGATTGAGCCTAAAAATCGCAAACACCAATGATAAAGCGGTTAAGGCTTTTTCTCCACCGCTTAACAGATGAATTGTACTATTTTTCTTACCAGGAGGCCGGGCCATGATGGTGACACCCGTTTCCAGTAAATCGTCATCGGTTAAAGCAAGGTAAGCCGACCCTCCACCAAATACCTTCGGAAAGAGTTCCTTGAGCCCTTCATTGACTTGCTCAAAGGTTGTGGAAAAGCGGGTGCGGGTTTCTTTGTCGATTTTTCGAATAGCCGATTGCAGTGTGTCCAAGGCGGTTACAAGGTCGTCGAATTGCGTATCTAAATGTTGTTTGCGCTCAGCTTGCTGCTCGTATTCTTCGACGGCAGCGAGGTTAACGGCTCCAAGACGAGCAATGGCAGCGGACGTTTTATCTAACTCAGTCTGCCAATCACTCTCGTTAGCTTTTTCATCAAGTGTTGGCAGTAAGGTTTTTAATGAAGCGCCGGACTCTTGCAACTGCTCTAACACTGACATTGCTCTCACCCGGGCACCTTCGATATCAATATTTAGCCCATCAAGCACAGCCTGTCGTTGTTTTATTTGTGTCAGCAAGCCCTGTTGACCTTGCTGAGCTTCGCGTAACAATGTTTCTAATTCATTCAATTTTTCTTGTTTTGTTACCCGCTGCGCTTCGATATCTTCTTGTTGCTGCAAAAGGCTTTGAAGCTGGGCTTCATTCATCGCCAGAGGCTGACTAAGCGATTGTTTTTCCAGCTTAAGCTCTTCCTTTCTTGCAGCATATTCTGCGCTCTGCTCACGGTTACGCGTTACTTGTTGCAGATACATTTCCCGCTGATTCTGCTGCTGCTGTATCGTCATTTCCAACTGGTGAAGCCGAGACTTTTCAGCATCAACACGTTGCCGTGCTTCGGTCGCTTGTCGTTCAAGGTTTTCTCGTTTGTGTTGAGACGCAAGATCCGCTTCCTGAACTTCCTCCAGCTCAGATTCAAGGACCTCCAATTGCTCCACGGCATTCGCGAGTTGTAATTCTTCTTGCTCGAGTTGTGCTGTAAACTTTTGCCTTTCTTCAAAAAGCTTTTGCTGACGCTTATGATGCTGCTCTATTTGAGACACCAGTAGTGCAAGTTTGCTCTCCTGTTCTCTTTTATCAGCAATCGCATTCACATGGGCCTGACGATTTTTGTCCAGGGTAGCTTGAACGTTATCAAGGGCTGTGGCTGCTGCGTTTTTATATTCAAGTAAGCTGTCTGCCTGCGCCGCTAAAGTTTCAACCTGTGCTTCAATTGCGGCTATCTTCGCTTTTCTGGCTATGGCCCCCTGTGTTTGGGGACTTTGCGTCCCTTGAAGGAACCAGTGAGGACTTAGCCACTCACCAGTCATTGTCACAACCGAGGCACCATCGGCTAGCTCGGGTAATCGTGTCTGCGCCTCAGCCAGGGTATTTACCACTTCTATAGAATTAAAAAATTCAGGGACATATGCACCGTCGAGACAATCCGCCAACGAACCTTTCGCTACGTCGTGGCGTTTTGCCATGGGGAATAACCGGTGGCCAAAGGGAAGTTGCGGCGCAGACGCCACCAGTGTTTCTATGGTGTATTCGGCGGCGACAGCAGGGTCGTTTAACCATACTGCCATGTTTTCTATAAGCGCTTCATAACCGGGTTTCACATCAATCGCTTGCCATAATGCTAAGATACCTGCTGGCAATTGCGCAGCTTCTGCTTCGGCAAGATCCTGTAGCGCGACCAAGGCAGCAAGAGAAGAACGATATTCCTGCAAAGCATTCTGGCACTCTCGCAAACGCGCCACTTTCTCATCTAATACCTGACGATGCTCCCGTAAAAGCGAATCAGCAAGGGTAACCTCTGACTCAGCTATGAGCACTTTTTCGCTTGCAACGGATACTAACGCCAGTTGCTGCTCGTGTCTCTCTTGTAAAATGGGATATTGATCATCATGTAATTCATCATTCAATTCTGCGATACGCTCAGTGGTTCGCATTTGCATGCTTGTGATGGTCTGGATTTCGCCGTGTAATCGTTGGGCTTGATGTTTCAGGCTATGAAGTTGTTGCTCTTGCTCTCGCCGGTGTTGATTAAATTCACGCAGTGTTTGCTCATTTGATTCGGCAAGTTCCAGGGCTTGCTCGATAGACGCTTCGAGCACTGCCAGCTCCGGCTCAGCAATATTGAGCTTTTGCTCAGCATTTTCCAGGGCCTGTTGCCCTTCTTGCATGGCGGCTAACAGCGTTGTTGATTTATCATCCAGGGCACTAAGTTCACTGTCAATTTGACTTGCTCTCTGCTGACTGTGAAGTGCATTTTGCTCAAGGCGGGTTATTTGTGTAGAAACGGTAAAGCGCTGTTGTTGTAAATCGTCTAACACAGCTTTAATTGACTCTGATTCGGTACGATAAACATCCATTCCTGCTTCATCGCCCCGCTGTTGTGAAAGTAATGCCTCCAGCTCACTTTGATGTTGCAGTTGCTCTTTTTCTAAGCGTTCAATGTGTTCACTGTGATGACGCCAGCGTAACGCCGACAACTCATTTTTAAGTTGTCGTTCGGTTGCCTTTAGCGCTTTGTATCGCTGAGCCGCTGCCGCTTGGCGTTGCAGCTTTTCTAATTGCTTGCCTAATTCACTTCGAACATCGTCCAGCCGCTCGAGGTTGTCCTGGGTATGTCTAATACGATTTTCCGTTTCCCGCCTGCGCTCTTTGTATTTCGAAATGCCCGCAGCTTCTTCAATAAAAACTCTGAGTTCCTGGGGTTTTGATTCGATTAACCGGGAAATCATACCTTGTTCAATAATGGCGTAGCTGCGAGGACCGAGTCCTGTGCCAAGAAACAGATCAGTAACATCCCTTCTACGACACTTGGTTCCATTGAGAAAATAGTGAGACTGGGCGTCCCGTGTAACCAGTCGCTTTACGGATAATTCATTGTAGGTAGCATATTCGCCGCCGATGCGATTTGATTCATTGTCAAAAACTAACTCAACACTGCACTGCCCCACTGGTTTTCGTGCTGACGAACCGTTAAAAATAACGTCAGTCATAGCATCGCCGCGTAGATTTTTGGCGGAGCTTTCTCCAAGAACCCAACGCACGGCGTCGATAACATTCGATTTCCCACATCCGTTTGGACCCACGATCGCAGTCATGTCTCCGGGAAAAGGTATTGAAGTCGGATCGACAAAAGATTTAAACCCGGCCAGTTTAATTTTTTTCAGGCGCACGGACTATGCCCCCGATCCAAAATCCTGAACAGGGTCTTAAAACTAACGAGCAAGTAAAATTCAATGGCGTGAATAATGTTCTTCACCAATATGCTAGCGCTGCAGACAAGTTATTGTTATCTCTCGACTCTATCAAAACTCACAGGTTGTAACAATTGTCATTTCGTCTGGTTACAGTATAGTTATTTTCAACGTTTTTAGTATGGTACGCTATGCCTGTTGTAAGTTTCCCGGTTAGGCAGGAGTAAAAATGGCCGATAAAAGTGGTTTTAGTTATTTTCTTTCAGGCTTCCAGTTAATAACAACGAAGGGGTTAAAGCGATTTGTTTTTATCCCTTTGTTTGTCAATTTACTGCTGTTTTCCGTCGCATTCTATTTCCTTTACGGAGAAATTGCAGTTGGAATTGCCTGGATAATAGGATTGATCCCAGATTGGCTCGACTGGTTACGTGGCGTCATCAGCTTTTTCCTCTGGCCGCTCGCAGTGATCTCTGTACTACTGGTATTTGCATTAATATTCGGAACCTTGGCAAACTGGATAGCAGCACCATTCAACGGTATTCTCGCTGAAAAAGTAGAACGCCACCTCACTGGCCAAGCAATCGGTGATGACGGTTTGCTCGATTTGGTGAAAGACGTTCCACGCATGCTGGGTCGGGAATTTGCGAAGTTGACCTGGTACTTACCCAGAGCCATTCTCTTCCTTATTTTGTTTTTCCTTATTCCACTAATTGGACAGATCTTGTGGTTTTTGTTTAATGCCTGGATGATGGCCATACAGTATTGTGATTACCCCTACGATAACCATAAAATTCCGTTTAAAACTATGCGGGAGCATCTACAAGCTCACAAGGGCAAAAGCTTGTCTTTTGGTATTGGAGTAAGCTTATTTTCATTGATCCCACTGGTAAACTTCATCGTCATGCCAGTGGCTATTTGTGGTGCCACGTCGATGTGGGTTGAGCAATTAAATCCTGACTTAAATAAGAAGCAGTAAAAACTTTAATTCGCAATAGCGCGAGTTGAATGTTGCAGGGCCGGATTTAACCGATAGGGCCTTATGTGGAGAACTGAATCGCAACATCAGCGCGCGCTACTGAGCGACACTGACCTCTGTTGGCGTGTTAACTGGATTACCAGGGCGTCCCTCTTGTTCTTTTGAAGCCATAGGTGGTTTCAAAAAGCCTTCGTATTTTGCCAACCACTTACCAGCCTGCCGGGTTTGCCCTGCTTTTTGAAAGCGTTGAAACAGATTCATATAAACCGGACGTTGAGCAGCTGGTTTAGTCAGTTGTTGTCGCCATAGAGCCAGATAAATAGGAGGAATTTCGCCGCTGTCATGGTGCTCGAGAAAAGTAACACGGCCAGAAGGCTTATATGCCGTAATATTGCTACGGGCACAGGTCTGGGCAGGCCAAACCCCTACACCAGGTTGTAGCTGCTGCCAGTTGTCATAAGTCGACATTGGGGCATAAGCTAACACATCATCAAAAATTAAATTTGGCACCGACATAGCTTTACAGTTTCGTTCTGCGGCCTTTGAACCGAGGGCGTATTCATCTACGAAACCGGCAAAATGGGCGAGTTCGTGAACAAACACTGAATAGGCATCCGTGAGATCAAGGAACATCACACCGTTATTCACGTTTGCCTTGCCCTGTTCTGCCACAATAATCGCATGAGTATAGTCGCGGCGCTCAACGGCGTTAGCAAGAGGACGCACATCACAACCAAGGCGATTAGCACCCTGCCAGTCCGGTCTACAGGATAATGTTTTTTGTTTCAGCCATATGGGTTTGTCAATGCAAAGGGGGATTGACTGTAAACGGTTGTCTTCTTTGTACGCTTGTACCAGACTATCCGCTTTTACAATTGTCGACAAAGACGTTGCAAAAACACCAATTCGCTGTAAACACTGACTTGGAAGCGAAGATTTAGTCACGTTAGCGGGAGATGTGGGCTGATATTTTGCCAGGACCCGTTTGACCTTTGCCGCCATTTCGTGACCCTGTTCGGCTGATTTATCTATCCAACTGATAGCCGCTTCACGATTTCCCTGATCCCACAACATACGGCCATATTGAAACGCGCTTTGTGGATAATCATTCGCGGTAACCCGAAACCACGGCATGGCTTTATCTGGTTCACCATTAAGCAAATACCAATCAGCCAATGCAGCCTGACCCGGCAAATACCCCTGATTTGCGGCGCGTTTCAACCAAGCTTCTCTTTTCTGAGGGTCTTCCGTGTTAAAGGCAAACTCCATTTGTGCTTCTGGCACGTTTCCAACAGCAGCTAAATGCATGAGTTTATCACTTTTGGCGTCATCACCAATGAGATGATAGAGGGCCCAGGCGGCATCTGCATTACCCAGAGAAACCAATTTATTCAACCAGTACTCAGACCCCGTATTAGTAGCATACGCAACCAGTCTGGATTGCGCTGCCGAACTGCCATTTCTTGCTGCAAACCATAACAGTGATGCTGGCGATTGTGCTTCTTCTGCATTTTTCAGCAACTGTGAGGTATCACGCCCCGAATCGGCACCTATGAGTAAAATCGCCAATAGCGCCACGATGAGTCCGCGCATATAATAATCAGTCGCTATCGCTTTGTGACGGATGTCTTAAGCGGTTAAGCTCGATTCTTGCGTACCGATGCTCCACATACTCGTAAACATTGGTACTTAAGGCTAGCTTGAAATAGTTAGAAGCAATACCTTTATTCCCTTGAGCACTATGAAATTTACCCAAGTAAAAATACGCTTCACATAATCTATCGGTCAATGCCTTTTGGCTGGCGATCCCTTCGATGAGTGAATTTAACAATTCAGTCTCCGTGGCTGTCCCCATAAATAAATCAACTAATTTGACCGCCCAATGACGGTTATTAAGTTGAGGTCGAACCGACACCAGATATGCTAAGGCTTCTTCGCTATTAATTTCCGCTTTTGCAAAATAAGCCCACAGTACCCTAAATGGGTCACTTTCATCTTTAGCCTGAAACTGGGATAGATCTGAAACCGCAAGATCAGCCCGGCCTCCGTAGTAAAGAGCAATACCGCGATTTAAAAATGCGAAATCGTACTCAGGATCAATATCAAGTGTTGAATCAAATGCCTCGTACGCTTGAATGAAATCCAATTGCTGGACAAAGTGGATCCCCATTGAATTGTATGCTTCTGCCATGTTCGGCTTTAATTGTAATGCCTGGCTGTAATCGAATTGCGCTAAACCGGCTAATCCAACACTGTCATACAGCATGCCTCTTTGATACAAAAGTTCGGCTCTGTCTTCATCCGGTATAGCGGTATTGGCAAGGACCTGATTATAACGGGCTATTGCCATCTGAGAACGGGGATTTACCGGCGCAGGTTCCGCCAACAAAAGGTTTCCCATTTCCGCTTTACTTGCAGTCTGTTGAGTATTTGCGCAACCAGATATCGTCAGGGCAAAAAAGGAAAAAAAAGTGAGACTAAAAAGAATACGCATGTTAAAAATAAACTCTCTCGCAATGAAACTGTCGCAACAAATATCGCTTACACAATACATTAAGCTTAGGGTTAAGTTTTACACTGTCAATAAATACAGCTTAATATGGCTGTCACCTTCGCCGATTTAGCGAAGAAAGTAAAGCCCCCACATATTCAAAGAGACGTAATGAAAAATAAAAAAATAACAGAACTTACACAGGCCGCAAAACAAGCACAGCAACACGCCTACGCTCCTTATTCAGGTTTTCATGTTGGTGCAGCAGTACTTTCACAACAGGATAGCATATTCTCTGGTTGTAACGTGGAAAACGCGGCATATCCTTTAGGCCAGTGCGCAGAAGCAACAGCCATTGGCAAAATGGTTTCCGATGGAGAACGCGCTATTAGTGCTGTAGTAATTGCCAGCCCTACTGATGAGTACTGTTTCCCCTGCGGAGGATGTCGCCAAAAAATAGCTGAATTTGCCGGTGACGACACCCCCGTTATTCTCGTAAATTCCCAGGGTAATACGCAAACTCACACAGTGGGAGAATTATTACCTCATGCCTTTCGGCTTCAACCTGCAAAAATAACAAAGTAACGCCCGCACTAGCGCTTACATCGATTTACTTGTTTTTTCTGGCCTCAAGTGCAGCGAGTTGTTCCGCTGTAGCTGGGGTTTGATGATTGTCTTTCCACTCACTGTAGGGCATTTTGTAAATAACTTCCCGTGCGGCATCGTAGTCCACCTCGATACCCTGCTCCTGCGCCGCACTGGCATACCACTTCGCCAAACAATTACGGCAAAAGTCAGCAAGGATCATCAGATCTATATTCTGTACATCTTTATTCTCGTCCAGGTGTTTAAGTAAACGTCTGAATGTTGCAGATTCTATTTTAGTTTGTTGTTCTTCAGTCATTATTTTTCTCCATAAAAAAAGGCGCTAAGCGCCTTTTTAACATTAATACTTTTAGCAGACAGGACTGCTACGGTATTACTCTGCGTCTTTGTTATCTTCTTTAGCCGCAGGTGCTGGCTTTTCAAGAAGTTCTTTGATACTCAGACGAACGCGGTTCTGACGGTCAATTTCCATCACTTTAACATCAACCATTTCACCTTCTTTAAGGTAATCAGAAACCTTGTTCACGCGCTCATGGGCGATTTGTGAAATGTGTACCAAGCCTTCTTTACCTGGTAATACTTCTACAAAGGCACCAAAGTCAACGATACGAGTAATCTTACCGTTGTAAGTCTTGCCAACTTCGATTTCTGCTGTAACGCTTTCGATTTTGCCAATAGCGATATCTGCTTTAGCGCGTTCAGTAGCGAAGATTTTGATCGTACCATCGTCTTCAATCTCGATGTTGGTATCCGACTCCTCGGTAATTTGACGGATCATAGCGCCGCCTTTACCAATAACGTCACGGATTTTATCCTGATCGATCTTCATGGTGTAAATACGCGGAGCAAACTCGCTCAGCTCTTCACGGTGACCAGTAATGGCTTGATCCATCACGCTCAGAATGTGTAAACGGGCTTCTTTCGCCTGCTTTAACGCAATCTGCATGATTTCTTTAGTGATACCTTCAATTTTGATATCCATCTGCAAAGCAGTGATACCTTCAGTAGTACCGGCAACTTTAAAGTCCATGTCGCCAAGGTGATCTTCGTCACCCAGGATGTCAGACAGAACAACAAAGTTTTCATCACTTTTTACCAGCCCCATTGCAATACCAGCAACAGAGGCTTTGATTGGAACACCCGCATCCATCAATGCCAGAGAGGTACCACAAACTGATGCCATTGAAGAGGAACCGTTAGACTCTGTGATTTCAGACACCACACGCACTACATACGGGAAGTCTTCATCAGAAGGCATTACCGCCTGAATACCACGCTTAGCCAAACGACCGTGGCCGATTTCACGACGCTTCGGCGAGCCAATCATACCGGTTTCGCCTACGCAGTAAGGAGGGAAGTTGTAATGAAGCATAAACTTGCTATCGCGCTTGCCCTGCAACTCGTCAATCATCTGCGCATCGCGCTCTGTACCTAAGGTTGCAACAACTAACGCTTGGGTTTCACCACGGGTAAATACAGCAGAACCGTGAGTTCGCGGCAAAATTCCAGTAGATACATTCAATGCACGAACCATTGCCGGGTCACGACCATCAATGCGAGGTTCGCCAGCCAAAATGCGTGAACGCACTACGTCACTTTCCAGATCGTGCAGCAAATCAGACGCTTCTTTAGCGTCTTGCTCTGGATTCTCTTCCAAAATTTTTGCTAACGCTTCGTCTGTTACTTTGGTTACCGCATCTTTGCGTTCAAGTTTGTCAGAAATTTGATAAGCAGCAGTCATACCGGCTTCTGCCAACGCTTTCACTTTTTCTTTGAGTTCGGTATTTTCTGCTTTCGCAGACCAATCCCAAGCTGGGGTATTCACCTCTGCGGCAAATGCTTTAACCGCACTAACCACGGCTTGCGATTGTTCGTGACCGAACATTACAGCACCTAACATGACGTCTTCAGGCAAAATATTTGCTTCTGATTCAACCATCAGAACCGCACTTTCTGTTCCCGCTACAACGAGATCTAGATCGCTGGTCTCTTGCTCTGAGTTACGGGTGTTAAGGATGTACTCGCCTTCTGCATAACCAACGCGAGCAGCACCAACAGGTCCATTGAAAGGAATACCTGAAATTGCCAAGGCGGCAGACGTACCAATTAATGAGATAATGTCAGTGGGGATTTCAGGATTCGCTGATAAAACAGTTACAACGACTTGTACTTCGTTGAAAAAACCCTCTGGAAACAGAGGACGGATTGGGCGGTCGATTAAGCGCGCAATCAGTGTTTCACCCTCTGACGGACGGCCTTCACGTTTGAAAAAGCCACCAGGTATTTTACCTGCTGCATATGCTTTTTCCTGATAGTTAACTGTCAATGGGAAGAAATCTTGATCGGCTTTCGCTTCTTTTTTACCAACCACAGTAACCATAACTGAGGTGTCGTCCATGCTGGCAATAACTGCAGCCGTAGCCTGACGGGCAATTACGCCGGTTTCCAGTGTTACAGTATGCTGACCATACTGAAAAGAATGAGTAATAGGAGTCACTATTTGTCCTTTATGTTCTTTGATATTTATTTCGCTTTTAAACGCGGCGGATATTATAGCTGTGAATGTTCGGTAATGCCATTATCAAATGGATTTCAATGAAGTACAAAAACCGTAGTAGCAAAGCATTATAACGCCTACTTTGCACTCGACACATTTGTCTTTTGGGCGTTTTTTCATCATATTGCAATAAAAAGTTGTATGCTAAGTAAATACAGAAAATGGATCTTGAGCCACATTCCATGCTGTATAAAAAAATTAGCAGATACCAACTTTTGGTAGACACAGTAGCTTCCCCGACAAAGGTGAACTGCAGGAGGTAATGGTAATGCTTGTGCTAAGATTAAATAAAGCGGGTATGCCACAGGAGTGGATTCATCCTGAAGACGCAGCAAAACTGTATTGTCAGAATAAAGTTTTGTTTGAGTTAGGCGAAGCAGATTGTGTTTTGCATGGCGGCTGGAACCGACATGGCGAGCAAAGTACACTGACCCTGTCCAGCATTATTGCGTGCGATGGAAAAGTGACAGATACTTCTGGCAAAATTGCCTTGAACAACCGTTTTCTCTTTCGCCGTGATAACCATATCTGTTTATATTGCGGTAACCATTTTGCGCCTTCACAGCTCACCCGCGATCACATTATCCCTCGTTCCAGAGGTGGCAAGGACTGCTGGACAAACGTGGCGACTGCCTGTGCCCGATGCAATCACGCCAAAGGCGCAAGAACGCCGGAAGAAGCTGCTATGCCTCTACTTGCCGTTCCTTTTAAGCGAAACATTTACGAACGGTTTTACCTTATGAATCGTCGAATACTGGCAGATCAAATGGCCTTTCTTAGTAACCATTTTTCACAAAGGCGCCAGTGGCCACATACTTAATGATTATTCACGGGATTTACGCTGAAACTCGTTTTTTGATATCGCTTCATGCCATAAGGCCATCCAATCTTGTGAAATCTTTTGCTGTAGTGCGTGTGCCTCTTCAATTGGGCAAAACAACGACACAGTGACTATTAATTTTGCAAACTGGTTGGTTTCAATGGCTATATCCGGGTCGATATCGATAAATTCGGCATCCATATGCCGCTCAATTAGACTTTTATAGCGGTCTGCAACATCTCTAAAATGCTGGCAATGGGCTAACGTTTTCTCGCGAAATGACGTCAGTAAAGCATAGGGATTGGCATCTGGCTCTAATACGAGGGTAAACGTATGCAAGGTATAGCGACGTAAAAAGTTAAGATTACGCACGGTTTGCGTCACCAACTGACTGTTGGGGATGTACAGATGTTTACCGGTGTAATTATAAGATTCAGGATCAACCTCTAGCAACGCAGTTTTGGCCCAGTCCATTTCGACCACTTCTCCCTGGATCTGATTCATTTGAATCCAATCTCCCACCCGAAAAGGGCGCGCCCCTAGATAGTAGATGAACCCCATGAAGCATTGGATAAACTCACGGGTGGCAAGCACAATGGCAACCATGAATGCAGCAATTGAAATGGCCAGGCTCTGAATTTCCGACGCCCACAACATCATCAGTAAAACGAGCAAAATAGCATTGCCCAGTTGCTCTATAATATTGATTGAATGACGTCTGTCCTCGCCGGTACGCTTACTTCGCTTTTTTAATACCAGCAGGATAACCCGCTTAAAAGCAAGAAAAAGTACAACAACAATAGCTGAGGCAGGCAACTTATGTGATTGAACAAAATCGTTCACATATTGCCACCACAATTGTAAATCAATGCTAACATCTGCCATTGCTAGGTTACCTTAATACCTGTTATTTCTAAAAAAATACCGGGCAAAGCCCGGTATTTCATTATCTCAATTCAGCATCGCTTACACAATGCCGACCAGTAACAAGTTTTAATCCCTGATCTGGCCAGTACCATTAACCAGATATTTTTCTGCAGTAAGGGACTCCAGTCCCATAGGACCATAAGCATGAAGCTTAGTTGTGGCGATACCAATTTCTGCGCCAAGCCCCAACTGACTGCCATCAGAAAAACGAGAAGAAGCATTAACCATTACTACTGAAGCGTCTACAGCTCGTTGGAAAAGCGCTGCTGCATCTGTATTCTCTGTACATATCACTTCTGTATGATTGCTACCAAAATCTGCAATGTGTTCAATTGCACTATCGAAATCGTCAACAACGCGAATAGATATTTCTAATCCAAGATATTCCTCGCCATACGCATTTTCTGCAATCACGTCAGCACCTTCGAAATACTTAGCGCCTTTCTCGTTTACATGAACGACCACATCGTGCTGTTTAAATGCTTCAGCAACTTTTGGTAAAAAGTCTCCGGCTATAGCCTGGTGAACAACCAGTCCTTCAAGAGCATTACACACACCTGTACGCTGAGTTTTACCATTTAACAACAGATTCATGGCCTTGTTAAGATCGGCATCTTTATCTACGTACAAATGACATACACCTTTAAAATGCTGAATTACAGGCACTTTAGCGTTTTCAGTAACGTAATTAATCAAACTTTCGCCACCACGAGGAATAATAACGTCAATGAAATCTCTCTGTTCCATCAATTCTTGCATTAGCGCTCTGTCTGGATCAGGTACGACGCTAATTAGCGCTTTTGGCAAACCGTGTTTTTCGAGTACGTCTTGCAATAAGCCCGCTATTGCCAGACTGGTATCTAACGCTTCTTTACCGCCGCGAAGAATGACTGCATTTCCAGATTTAAAACAAAGCGCACCAGCGTCTGCTGTCACATTAGGCCGTGCTTCATAAATCATGCACACGACACCTAATGGAATACGCATTTTCTTAATCTCTATGCCATTTGGGCGCGTGCCAACGACCCGCTCCTTACCCACCGGATCATCAAGGCTAATGATAACCTCAATACCCTCAGCCATCGCTTCAATACGAGCATCATCGAGGATAAGGCGGTCAATCATCGCTGCGTCGAGGTTATTTTCCCTTGCTCGAGCAACCTCTTTCTCGTTAACTTGTTTAATGGTTTCTTTATTGCCACGAATAGCCGCGGCCATGTCCTTAAGCACCGCATTCTTTGACGTTTCGTCGAGTATCGCCAAACGCTGAGCAGCTTTCTTGGCGTCGTTTGCTAAGGTCGTAATTAAACTCATTCTTTCTCCAAATTTGCTAAATTCTTTTTCGAAATAATTGGCCCGGTTTGCTCTTCAAACTCTGAGGCGAATTCTTCGTTCTCTTGATTGGCGATAAAATTAAGCAGACAACTGCTGTAATTAGAGCGGGCTTTGACGAGTTTTGTACCATCGTCCTTACGAACAATGATGGTATCACCCACTGAAAATTCACCTTTTACATCTACAATTTCTTTACTTGTTAGCGACTCTGCATCATCCGATAAGTTAGGTGCAAATTCACTTTCAACAATTACTTCCCCCTGAGCGCGGGTAGTGTGACGCATCCAGTGCTCATTTTCCGCCATTGGTTTTTCATGCGCCTCAAAATGAGTACCCGGGTTCTCACCATTGAGCAACATATTAAACGACAGTTCAGTGAACCCGTTAATAATATATGTGTCTATTCCATGGGAAACTGCCTTTTCGGCCGCTTCAATTTTAGTGCGCATACCACCGGTTCCCACACCACCTTTAGCTGCGCCGCCAGCCATTTCGTATATGGACTGATCGATATTAGCCACAGAAGATAACAATGTCGCATCATCGTGGGTATGGGGGTTTTTGTCATAAAGACCATCCACATCCGAACAAATAATGAGAGCATCTGCATCTGCTGCAGATGCAACCATGGCAGAGAGGTTGTCGTTATCTCCCACTTTTAGCTTATCAGTCGTTACCGTGTCATTTTCATTAATGATTGGTAAAATATTGTGCTCAAGCAAACTGAATATCGTGTCCCTAATACTGACGTAGCGCTCTCTGTCTCGCAAGTCAGCATGGGTAAGCAAGATTTGCGCTGAAGGGAAATCAAACAGTCTGTCCCATGTAGCAATCATTTCAGTTTGCCCGGCTGCAGCCATGGCTTTTTTGATGGTGATATCCGAGCGCTCGCCCTCGGGGAACTGATGAGCACCAGCCGCTACAGAGCCCGATGATACCAATACGACCTGAGTACCCATCGCCCGGCATTTAACTATAAATTGTGCAATACTGAGCAGGTAATGGCTGCTACATCCCTTTCGGTTGGGCGATATAAGCGCACTCCCTACTTTTACTACGATGCGTTTCCAATTATTGCGTTTCATATTCACATTCACCTTAAGATTGTTGATTCGCGAGTTCCCGATTTGCTTGGCTATACGTGGCCCGAATTTCGGCCGATGGCGTATCTCCCAATACAGAGAAAAGCCAAAGCGTAAGCGTACTTACTGCAAACCCTGGAATAATTTCATAAATAACACTGCTCAGTGTTGCACCATTGCTTAAAACTGGAGCATAAATCCAAAACAACACGGTAGCAGCACCACTGACGATGCCTGCCAGCGCAGCGTTAACGGTTAAATCTTTTCTATACAAACAAAACAGTACAAGTGGACCAAATGCCGCTCCGAAACCAGCCCATGCATTGCTTACCAGAGACAAAATTGTATTTGAAGCATCCAAAGCCAGTACCATTGCTGCGACTGCAACGCCAGCAACACCGAAACGTCCGATTCGAACAGTGGAAGATTCATCCAGAGTCTTCTTGGCAACTACGCGGTATATGTCCTCGGTCAGTGAGCTTGCAGAAACCAGTAACTGAGACGAGATAGTACTCATTATAGCTGCTAAAATCGCCGCCATGAGAAAGCCACTAATAAACGGATGAAAAAGCAATTCAGAGAAAATAATAAAAATAGTCTCCGGGTCATCCACTGCCAATCCAAATTCGTTCGCATAGGCTACACCTACAAACCCTGTTCCAAGCGCTCCTATAATGGTTACTAACATCCAGGACATACCAATGTTCCTTGCCGTCGACACCGATTTAACCGAACGAATCGCCATAAAACGTACGATGATATGGGGTTGTCCAAAATACCCCAGTCCCCATGCAAGGCTTGAGAGCAAACCGATTATGGTTACCGAACTCCATGACTCAGTCAGACTTGGAATAGTTTCATAAGCTGCTGCGGTCATTTCACCGGCATCCTGAAACTTGGTTAAAGCCACGAGAGGGACTAAAACAAGGGCCACGAACATAATGCAGCCTTGCACAAAATCCGTCATGCTCACCGCAAGGAACCCCCCGAGCAAGGTATAAGCTACGACCACACTTAGTGTAATAGCCAGGCCCCACTCATACTGCACGTCAAAAGCACTTTCGAACAACTTCCCACCGGCGACGAGGCCCGCTGATGTATATAGTGTGAAGAACAACACAATAATCGCTGCTGATACTATTCGAATCGACGCGTTAGGATCATTAAAACGCTTAGCGAAAAATTCAGGTACGGTTAACGCATCGTCAGCTACCTCGGTATAAACTCTCAACTTAGGCGCCACTAACCAGTAATTCGCTAACGCACCTACCAGTAGACCTATAGCAATATAAAGCGCGTCGAAACCGGAGACAAACATCGCACCTGGAAGCCCCATCAGCATCCAACCACTCATATCTGAAGCACCAGCAGATAGTGCAGTAACCTGAGGGCTTACTTGCCGCCCACCCAAAATGTACCCGGAAATATCACTGGTTGAATGTCGATAAGCAAAAAGGCCAATTCCCAACATCGCAAGAAAATATATGCCTAATGAAAGATAACTTTCTATCTGCATGCGTTTGTACGTACCCTATAAGTCAAAAAATAATTAAACAAAAAGCGCCCGAAGCGCCTTTTAATAAACAGAAATTAATTTGAGTACTAATTATAACCAAACTAATGGGTTTAGTTCAAGCTGAAATAACTACTACTCTAACTAATATGGCATCAACCATAAATTATTAAACTAATACCCTATAAATACAAAAAGGCGCATGAACTGATATAAACAAACTATTAATCAATAATATAAAACAATATGACAGGTTCAGATTTAAAACAAAACTATCTTATATCGATATATGTTAGATACTTATTACCGCTTTAATAGACTTCACGTCAATTTAGTTTATTACAGTTCTATGACGAGATAATTTGCTGCATTCTCGCTTCAACCTTCAGAATCCTGCTGTCATAATTAGTTTTTCCATCCATTATTTGTTTTATCTCGTTCAATACAATCGTTCTTCTGTTTTCTTCCTTTAACTCAGAAAATAGCTTGGGGTGAAGGTAATATTGCCTACAAACGCTTGGGGTATTTCCGAGCATCTTGGCAACTTTCTTCACCAAGGTGGTATCCCACCTTTTCCTTGAATTTCGTAAAAGTTCATTTCCTATTTCAGGTAAACTTGTAAGGGCGTATCTACTCGCTCCCCATGTTCTAAAATCCTTGCAACTGAAACTTGCGCCAAGGTTCTCGTGAATATACTCATTCACGTCGCAGCTGCTAACGTCATGCCATTTTCGACTATCATCGAGGAATCGAAATAAAGCGTAACCGGGCTGTTCAGCACTTTGTCCAACCAAATCCGCAAGTTCCGAATCTATAACTTCTACATCACGGGGTTTGCTGTGTTTTCCGGTAAACCGCAAGTGAACAATATCCCCCTCCCTCTCTAAATGACGACGGCGTAAAGTGGTAATGCCGAAAGTAGCGTTAGTTTCGCTGTAAACCCGGTTACCCGCTCTCAACCCTGTGTGGTCGAGAAGGAGGCATATCAGCGACAGTGTTTTATCTCGATTCCATCCTTCGTCCTTGATTTTGTCTCTGCAAAACTGTCTGAATTCTGGCAACTGATCACCAAATTCTCTGAGTTTTTCAAATTTCTCTTTTTGCCTTCGCTTATGCCAGTTCTTATGATAAATGTACTGTTTGCGGCCTTTATTATCTTCGCCTACCGCCTGCAAATCAGAAGTTGCATTACGACTTAGCATCACCTTTTGCCAGTTTGGTGGCACCACCAGGTTCTCAATTCTTTTGAGCGTGCGTTTACATTTTACTGGCCGACCACTGAGATATTCGTATCGGAAACCACGTCCACAACGATGTCTGACAATAGTTAAGTCTGTACCGTCCATAGCTATCAGAACGTACTTCCGTTGTGCCATTGCTTAACGGAGCTATAGATATTCTTCACGTAAAGTGTTGTGTCTGAACCTCGGGACATACAACCAAGTTCGGTTGACGGCAGCCAGACCATATTGCAGTTGCTGCATAAGCGTGATAATTGGATCAAATCAAACAGTAAGTGCGTACCCTTCACTGGATGAGTCAAATAGGCGCTTACCAGTGGTTGCTTTCTTGCATATTTTCCAGACAATTTTTCTAGCAAGCGTTGATAGTTACCTAAATTTAAGTGCTCGCTAGCGTTGGTAATACAAAATACAATCGCACTGACATCATTTAGCCTGTTAACATTGTGAAGTGCTTGTGCAGCACTTATGTTGTTTACGCCCATACCCCGTTCAGCGAATCGACTTGCCAAATATGTCGACGGCCAATCAGATATTAAGGCGACGACAGGTTTTTCGGCGCCATATCCGTTGGCTGGGTTATCAATGGCTCTGTAAAGATTAGGTTGCGCGCTCAATTGGTTTTACCCTGATGTTGTAATGCTATCTACGAAAATTAATGCAATGAAAAAGCCAGTATGGCTGTCTGTACATAAACCCTTTAACCTCAACATATTCAAAGGCATGACAAGACCTCTTTAGTAGATCCTCCGCACTTATGAGTGCGAAATTTTTTCAACAATATGGAAAAATCTTCACACACTTCATCATCCATGCACTGTGAACCGATTACGAGCCCGTTGAGCACAGTCTTAAGGGCATGAAAAGCAAGAGATTTATACATACGGAATAATCTTTGTATACACACTTCACATAAATGGGTTTCGGTTGTGCTGTTTTTATGTACTGCGCTACCCTGCTTGCGTGAAATAGATATATGGAGTTTAAGATGAATAATGAAGCAACCTTAAAAGACATCCACAAATTAGTGGGCGCCTCAAATACCCAGGTTGCTGCGGTATTTGATTCCGAATATAAAGCATTAAATACTATTGAATCCCTCAGGGAAGACGTCGGCTTATCTGACAACCAGTATGCATTGATCCAACCAATGGATGAGGCGTTCAATGAAAAGCTTGAAATAGAAAGCAGCAAACTTGGCCATCGCATGTGGCACTCTCATCTTATCCTCGGTTTCTCCGGCTTTATAATGGGAATGGTAGTGGCATTTTTACTGGTTAGCTTTGGTCCCGAACTAACAAGGAACAACCCTATTTTCACCTACATAGCCCTCATTAGCCCGGGCTTGTTTATTGGCCTTTTCGCAGCGGGTTTACTCGGTTTGAGACCAGACAGGACACAAATTATAGAGGCTGTCAGAAACGCAGTTAAGCGCGACAGATTTGCTTTGGTGATTAATGTAAATAAGCATCAGTCACCCAGTGACATTTATAAAATCGTTTCGAAGCAAAGTTCGAAAGTGATAGAAGCGGCGAGGTAATCCTCGCCACTTGCTAATTCTCACTACCATTCAATTTTAGATTTATTTCGGAAAAAGCCGCCAGTTGGACCGTCTTCATCCAATAAACCCAGCCAAATTGCCGTTTCCGCTCCTTCTTCGGGGGTCAGTGGCGCATCACTGCCGCCCATTCGCGTGTGCACCCAACCTGGAGACATAGCATTTATTTTAACGTTATTAGCGTCAACCTGCTTCGCCAGGTTTACCGTCATGGCATTTAATGCAGCTTTACTTATTGCGTAAGCTATTGGGCCTTCCATACCTTCGCTGAAAGCGCCCCACCCGGAGGTAATATTCACTATTCGGCCATAATTCCTTTCAATCATAGAAGGCAAAAGATATTTTATAATTTCCAAAGGACCATGCACATGTACTTGCATTGCTTCTTTAATCGCATCGTCTGACACTGTTTGCCAGTCATCTTTGCATAGTACGCCTGCGTTATTTACCAAAATATCGATATTTCCGTAAACTGCTTGTGCTCTGACCACCCCGTCCTTTAAAGAATTCATATCAGACAGATCCAACTCGATAACCTGTATATCTGCACCTACGATATCTTCTTTTGCCTTTATTCCATCCTCTTCATTTCTGCAAGCCAGTAGAACTTTACAGCCTTTTTTAGCAAAGCCCTTCACTATTTCTAAACCAATACCACGATTGCCGCCGGTGACTAATACACTTGAAGTCATTTACCCTCCTCTCTCGATGATAAACCCTGGTGATGTAACACCTTAATAAAGCCATTATTCAACCACATCCAAAGCGGTACCGTTACGGCCCACACCGCGCTTAAAATTATCAGTGTAGTTGCTAAGGATAAGGGAAAAGAAACAGCGCCGAATCTGGCACCTGCCCAGTAACTCAGGGGCCCAGACACTGCGCCAAGTAAAGCGGATAACACAAACCTGTGATGCAAATAATCAAGACTGACACGCAGCATAATACCGAATGCTACCCATAGCGAGACCAGCCAAACAGGGATAAACCACTGATCAGACGCTGAAAATTCAAATACGCCAAAGTGTGTTAATAAACCATCAACGACGGTCCCGTATAGAGCCAATGCACAGGTAAAAAAAGCGTCGTTGCGCCTAAACGGACTAATAATAAAATGACTCAGTATGAGCAATCCGACCAACCATAAGTAGGTGTACTGGTGAAAAATAACCAGAAACCATATGGTCTGGAACCAAATAAAATTCACACTTTTTACAAGCAAAGACTTATTCACGGTGGCTAAACTTAAATTTATACACTGAGCAATCCACATTTCACAGATTTCGTATTTCACAATATGTACGTAAATTAAATTAGTTAGTTCACGTTTAGTTCGCAAAGGGAGAGCATCTTTGAAAATGGTGAAGTACTATATTTTAGGAGCAATACTAGCGGCCCTACTAGCTTGGGCTTGCCCGTATTGGTTTGTAACAATACTACTGGTATGGACTTGCTTTTCATTAACTAGCGTTTCAGCAGCATATATCTTCAAATACCCCAGCCTGTTCCGTAAGCGGGAAGACGGTTCAATACCTTTCTATATACGTTGGGTTTTCATTCCTTTTTTGCTAGGTACTGGCGCTTATAATACTTGGGCCAGAAAACATGACAAAGTTCCACCTATTCAAAAAGTTGAGGAGGATCTCTTTCTCGCCTGCCGGTTATTCGGTAAAGATATAGAGAGTTTAAAATGCCTGGGGGTCGGCGCTGTACTCGATGTCACCGCTGAGTTTGACGGTCTTGACTGGTCATCTTATCAATATGATATCGCTTATCTCAATATTCCGGTATTAGACCATACCAGTCCAACCATTGCTCAACTTACTACAGCAATAAACTTTATCGATCAGCACAAAAAAGCAGGGACCGGCGTTGTTGTGCACTGTGCGTTAGGCCGGGGCCGCTCTGTTTTAACCGTTGCAGCCTACTTGCTGGCTAAGTCACCCAGTATGACTATAGACAGTGTAATGAAAAACATTCAGTCCGTTAGACAAACTGCACGATTAAACAAAAAGCAAATGGCTGCACTTCAAAGTATTCAACAAGGCGGTCATCTTAAACTTACCCGTTCCTTGCATCTTATTGCAAACCCGGTATCTGGTGGTGGTAAATGGAAAAACGAAAAAGACATCATACTTTCCATGTTGAACCCAAATTTCCGCGTAACCATTCATGAAACCACGCCAGATATTGATGCCAAAGAGTTAGCGTTGAAAGCGGTTGAAGCTGGTGCAGATATACTTATTGCCTGTGGTGGAGACGGCACGGTGACTGAAGTCGCCACAGTCTGTGCAGCACACAAAAAGGTACTGGGTGTTATTCCCCTTGGCACAGCCAATGCGCTTAGCCAGGTTCTTCACGGGTACATAAGTAAACTCATCCCCGTGCAAACTGCATGTGACATTATCGTTGATGGTCATACCGTTGATATGGATACCACCTTGTGTAACGGCGACATGATGTTGCTAGTGGCAGCAGTGGGATTTGAAGAGAAAATGATTTCAACTGCAGACCGGGAAGAAAAAAATAGCGGGGGCCAATTCGCTTATTTGAAAGGACTTTGGAATGCCATATCGGCGAATAAAAACATGACGCTGACAGTTAAATTTGACGAAGACGATGAAACCGAGATAGAAACGCCTAGTTTCGTTGTTGCTAACGCGGCACCCGTGACCACAGCCCTGGCTCAGGGTGGAGATATACCTAATATTACTGATGGCCTTATGGACGTCACCTGGTTGCTCCCACAACCTACTGGCGAATCACAATTCTTGTCTTTAGCAGAGTTAGTTTTTTCTGACAAAGAATCGAAACAAAACTCCGACACAATTCGTCACAAGCAAGTGCGTTCAGTACAGATTGATTTACCTGAAAGCACTTCTTATGCGATAGACGGCGAAATCAGAAATGCTAAATCAATTTCAATAGAAATCCAGCCCGCCAGTCTTACTGTGTTAACTTCCGTCGAGGAAGATCACACATTGCGCGATAAAACGTAAGATGAAGCTTTCAAACATTTTGTTGTACAACACACTAAGACCTTACTGGGAAAGTGTACGGGCGAGCTACTGGTTTATTCCATCCATCATGATTACCGGGGCGCTTTTGCTGGGCTATTTAAGCACGAGCTGGTTACCTGAAATTACTGCAAATGCAGCATTTAAAAACGAAATGAGATTACTTTCGCCTGAAGCTTCACGAACTCTGGCGTCTACAGTTGCAACATCCATCATTACGGCAACGAGTATCGCATTCTCAATGACCCTTGTAGCGTTAACGATGGCATCATCTCAATTCGGACCACGATTGCTGCAGACGTTTATGGATGACAGGGGTACACAGTTGGTCCTAGGCACGCTAACTTCTACATTTATTTATTGTCTGTTCGCGGTATATCATCTCGGTTCAGAAGCTGCACAACTAGCATCAGCTTCGCTGATGGGCCTTGTTGTTATGGGAGTTGGTGTCGCAGATACCATTATTCTCATTTACTATATTCATCACATCGCTCGTTTTATTCAGGTCGATGAAATTATCGAGCGTTGCTATCAGGATTGTCTTGTCCGGGTGGCTGTACAAATTCCAAATACCGAAAATTCCGGCACATTCCTTTCAATTCCTGAGGAAATGGTTACGTTTCCGAAATATGCTTTTGCAATAAACCTAGACCAATCAGGTTATGTCCAACGAATTGACTATCATGGCATCTTGTCAGGCAAAAGAGAATATATCAGCGGCTTTCACCTACATGTGAAAGCGGGCGACTATGTTACTCATACACAAAATGTATGTACTGTTTACTGTATTCACCCAATACAGGACGAAGTGCTCTCTACTTTGAAGAACTATATCGTACTCGGTAACCGCAGAACCGCCATTCAGGATACAACATTTGGAATTAAACAAATTGTAGAAATCAGTTTACGGGCATTATCTCCGGGAATAAACGACCCTATGACAGCTATGACTTGTGCTGACAGGCTCACAACAATTTGTCTTTATATGAGTAAACGAACCTTTCCCGCAAGCACAGTGGTGCATCGCGACAATGAGCAATGGATGATTAAGGAAACTTTTTCTTTTGCAATGGTACTCGACACTGCTTTTTCTCAACTCAGACAAGCAGCAGCATCACACCCGGATGTATTAGTTCACCTGTTGAACTGTTTGCAAAAATGTCAGCAGGAAACTGTGGCTCACAAGACGTTATTTAATAAACACGTTCAAGCTGTATTCGACAATGCAGATGTGAGTAAATTAACCGAGTATGACAGAGAAGCCCTCAATACCGCTTACATTGCGGCACTGAGGGTCAGCGATTAACGTGTTGCGATGATATACACTGCATGCACAATACCTGGAATATAACCAAGCAAGGTTAGCAAAATATTTATCCAAAACTGTGGACCAATACCAACTTGCAGAAAGACACCTAGTGGCGGAAGTAAAATTGACAAGATAATGCGAATAATATCCATGATTTTTCCTTTCATTGATGGGTTTACTTACTAGGTAGCAAGTTTGATGCACAAATTTACCATAAGCAAAAAAAAAGCTAACTCAATAGAGTTAGCTTTTTAAATTTGGTGCGGAAAGCGGGACTTGAACCCGCACGACCGAAGTCACCACCCCCTCAAGATGGCGTGTCTACCAATTCCACCACTTCCGCAAAACCTTTAGTTAGGTACATCGTCTGTTTGAGTTTCATTAACAGGTACGTCACTATCGACAACCGGTACATCAGACTCTTCGGTAACAGGCGCAACATCAACAGGAATCGTATCTTCAACTGCCGGAGCAGAAAGATCATCCCAACCATCTTCTGCTTTTTCAGTATTAGCAGTAATGTTGCCCAAGAACAGGCTCAACACAAAGAACAAAGTCGCCAATGCAGAAGTTGTTTTGGTCATAAAGTTTCCTGAACCACCAGAACCGAAAACCGTATTTGAACCACCACCGCCGAACGATGCTCCCATGTTAGCCCCTTTACCCTGCTGTATAAGCACAAAGCCAATAAGCATAAGTGCAACAATAAGGTAAGCTACTAACAGCACTTCGTATAACATAAATACCTCGTCAATTTGCCGCTTGGCAGATTGCAATAAAATCGCTTGCTTTCAAACTAGCGCCGCCAATCAGTCCACCATCGATGTCCTGCTTTGCAAAAAGCGCTTTGGCGTTGTCAGGCTTTACACTGCCGCCATATAACAACTGCATAGACTGTGCTAATTCACTGTCTTTTTCGGCGATATACTGCCGAATAAATGCATGTACATCCTGGGCTTCTTCTGGCGATGCAGTCTTACCGGTACCAATGGCCCAAATAGGTTCGTAAGCTATAACTGCACTGCGAAGAGCCGTTAAATCTATGAGATTAAACACAGCATCTAACTGCTCTCGTACAAAACTTTTAACGTCGCCTGCTTCTCTTACAGACAAAGGTTCGCCACAGCATATAATGGGCGTCAAACCTGCTTCGAGCACTTTCAAGGCTTTTTCAGCGACTAATTCGTTGCTCTCACCGTGATCATCTCTACGCTCAGAGTGGCCGACAAGACAATATTTGCAACCAAACTCCTGTAACATGGAAACCGATAAATCACCAGTGTGTGCGCCATTATCAAACTGGCTTACATCCTGTGCACCAATAGCAACACCAGATTCATCAAATGATGATATCAGAATTGCCGGCGGACATAAAACCACATCAACCTTGTCACTGCTAAATGCGCTTAGGGAAGTGATAAACTCACTCGCCAGAACACGGGACCCGTTCATTTTCCAGTTACCTGCAACCAGGCTTTTTCTTGTTACTGTCTTCATGCAGACCTAACCCTGTCTCGAAGCGGGCGTGATATTAACGATTCCCGCTGTAATATACAAGTCTAAAACAAACATTATTTTAGCCGAATCAACTAATTGGCCACTTTACGTACAGCATCGGCTATAAATTCAGCCCATTTCAATGAATGCATGTCGTCATCAGACTCTACCATCACCCTTATAAGCGGTTCGGTACCGCTCTTTCTAAGCAAGACGCGGCCACTTTTACCAAGAGCGGATTCGGCAGTACTCACTGCATCCTTCACACTGCCTTCTTCCAGTGGACTATTCGCCCCTTCATTGTACCTGACATTGATCAATTTTTGCGGATACTTTTCAAAACCGCTACTTAATTGGTGAAGATCCATTCCAGAGCGAAGCATAGCAGTGATAACCTGGAGCCCGGCTACAATACCATCACCAGTGGACGCTATATTCAGATTCAGAACATGGCCACTGTTCTCACCACCTATCGCCCACCCTTTTTGCTGTAGTAATTCCATCACGTAACGGTCGCCAACTGCACTTCGGGCAAAGGGAATTCCTAATTTACCCAGAGCAACTTCCAGCCCCAAATTACTCATTAACGTCCCTACAACACCACCTGATAGTCTGCCTGATTTTAAGGCGTCCCGAGCAACTATATAAAGTATCTCATCGCCATCCAGTACGTTCCCCAAATGGTCGACTAACATGATCCTGTCGCCATCTCCGTCAAGGGCAAAACCGAGATCGGCGCCGGTTTCAAGTACCTTTTCAACTGTCGCCCGCATAGACGTTGCGCCGACTTTTTCGTTTATATTGAGCCCATTCGGGGATGTACCGATTTCAATCACCTCAGCACCTAGTTCTGACAATACATTTGGCGCGATGTGATACGTGGCACCATGAGCACAATCGACAACGATCTTGATACCCTTTAGCGATAAATCAGAAGGGAAAGTACCTTTACAAAACTCGATATAACGCCCGGCAGCATCGTTAATCCTTGTGGCTTTACCCAATTTATTGGACGCCACACAGGTCATTGGCTCGTCCAGCATAGATTCAATAGCCAATTCAATGTCGTCGTCGAGTTTAAAGCCCGCCGCCGAGAAAAACTTAATTCCGTTGTCATAGTACGGATTGTGCGATGCTGAAATAACTATGCCGGCCTCTGACCGAAAAGTTTTCGTTAAATAGGCAATCGCTGGCGTAGGCATGGGCCCCAATAAGCCAATATTGATACCTGCAGCAGAAAGGCCTGCTTCCAGGGCCGATTCCAGCATGTAACCCGAAATCCGGGTGTCTTTACCAATAAGTACTTTGTTCGTGCCATGACCTGCCAGAACTTTTCCGGCTGCCCAGCCTAATTTGGTAACGAACTCGGGATTAATGGCACTTTCACCCACCTTTCCGCGAATACCGTCTGTGCCAAAATACTTGCGCTGACCCATTTCAGGCTCCTTGAATTGTTTTTTGTATTTGCTGAATTTTATGTACTATTTTCACTGCATCTACCGTTTCATCCACATCGTGTACACGGATGATTTTGGCTCCTGATTGCGCAGCTATCGTCGCAAGTGCAATACTGCCCGCGATTCTTTCATCGACTGCTTTACCCAGCAGATCGCCAATCATTGATTTCCGCGACATGCCCACCAATAGTGGGTAGCCGAGATGATTAATTCTCCCGAGCTGTGCTAGCAGCTGATAGTTGTGATCCAACTGCTTCCCGAAACCAAAACCAGGGTCCAGAATGATTTGGTTGTCATCGATTCCGGCTTGCTTGCAAGCATCAATTCGTTCCAGTAGAAAATTAATCACTTCGTCTGCTACATCGTCGTACAAAGGCGAATTTTGCATGTTTTCAGGCTTGCCCTTCATATGCATAAGGCAAACCGGTACCGCGCAGGCCGCTGCAACTTCAACCGCATTCGGTTCAGTTAGTGCTCTGACATCGTTTATTAACGACGCTCCCGCATCTACTGCTGCTTTCATTACTGCCGCTTTACTCGTGTCCACAGAAAGAACTACTTCCGTTTCTGACGCTAGCTTTTCAATCACAGGAATAACTCTGTCTAGCTCTTCCTGCTCACTCACTAATGGCGCGCCAGGTCGTGTCGATTCTCCGCCGATATCAATAAAGGAAGCCCCACTGGAAATCAATTTTCGACCGTGCTTCAGCGCACTTTCAACTGTGTTGTGCAGTCCGCCATCAGAAAAAGAATCTGGTGTGACATTGAGTATACCCATTACCTGGGGCACTTGGAGGTCTATTTTGGTATGTTTAAATTGCATAGCGTATATCTATCAAATTGATTTTACGACTAAAGCTATTTTAGCCAAGGAGAGCAGATACTAAAAGCGCCAGAGAATTTCTGGCGCTTTTGGGAGTGTTGTTATCTTTACGATCAGCTGGGCAGGTCACCCGGTTTACCAACAGACGGTTTATCCACACCATCGTCAGTAATTTCACCTTCGCGGCTTGGTTTGCCGCCAGGAGGGTTTCCATCACCTTTTGGTGCACGATCATCCCAATCGGCAGGCGGTCTTACTTCTCTTCGCTCCATCAGATCATCAATCTGCTTGGCATCAATGGTTTCATATTTCATCAACGCATCTTTCATCGTGTGAAGAATGTCGATGTTTTCTTCTAGGATTTTGTAAGCGCGATCGTAATTGCTGTCGATAACAGCTTTAATTTCAGCGTCTATCGCTCTCGCGGTATCATCAGACATATGGGAGGCTTTAGACATTGACTTACCTAAAAATACCTCACCCTCATCTTCAGCATACAACATTGGACCCATCTTAGTTGACAAGCCCCATTGAGTAACCATTTTACGAGCAATATCAGTAGCGCGTTCTATATCATTAGACGCACCGGTAGTCACTTTATCGTCACCGTAGATTATCTGCTCGGCAATACGGCCCCCAAACAAACTTGAAATCATACTTTCCAAATGTTGTTTAGAATGACTTACCCGGTCTTGCTCAGGCAGATACATGGTAACACCGAGGGCTCGTCCACGGGGTATGATTGAAACTTTATAGACTGGGTCGTGTTCAGGTACCAAACGTCCGACGATAGCGTGGCCGGCTTCATGGTAAGCTGTCATTGCCTTTTCGTCTTCAGTCATCACCATAGATTTGCGCTCAGCGCCCATCATGATTTTATCTTTTGCCTTGTCAAACTCTTCCATTGACACCAAACGCTTGTTTGCTCTGGCGGCAAAAAGAGCGGCTTCATTAACCAGGTTGGCTAAGTCTGCACCAGAAAATCCTGGTGTACCACGGGCAATAACAGATGCTTCCACGTTCTCACCAATGGGCACTTTGCGCATATGGACTTTAAGAATTTGTTCACGGCCGCGAATATCTGGAAGACCAACAACAACTTGTCTATCAAAACGACCTGGGCGAAGCAATGCAGGGTCGAGTACATCCGGACGGTTAGTTGCAGCAATCACGATTATGCCTTCATGCCCTTCAAAACCGTCCATTTCAACCAGCATTTGGTTCAGTGTTTGCTCACGCTCGTCATGACCACCACCTAAACCTGCACCACGTTGGCGTCCTACTGCATCTATTTCGTCAATGAAGATGATACAAGGCGCAGCTTTTTTAGCTTGTTCGAACATATCGCGCACACGGGATGCTCCGACACCAACAAACATTTCGACAAAATCTGAGCCAGAAATGGTAAAGAACGGGACTTTCGCCTCACCAGCAATAGCTTTTGCGAGCAATGTTTTACCTGTTCCCGGCGGGCCTACCATTAATACGCCCTTGGGAATTTTACCGCCCAACTTTTGAAACTTAGAGGGGTCTCTCAGGAAATCAACCAACTCGACAACGTCTTCTTTTGCTTCGTCACAACCGGCAACATCAGCAAACGTTGTTTTAATTTGATCTTCACCTAGCAAGCGCGCTTTGCTCTTGCCAAAAGACATGGCACCGCGGCCACCGCCACCCTGCATTTGACGCATGAAAAATATCCAGACGGCAATCAGCAACAACATGGGGAACCAAGAAATAAAGATGCTGGTAAGTACAGATGGTTTCTCAGGCGGCTCGCCTAAAACCCGAACATCTTTTTTCACAAGATCAGAAATCAGCTGATCATCAAAATAAGGAATGTAAGTGACAAAAGACTCGCCGTTACGACGGGTGCCACGAATTTCACGAGCGTCACTGTTTATGCGAACCTCGCGAATATTCCCTTGGTTTGCTTCTTTAAGAAAAGTGGTGTAATCCGTTTGTGCACGCGTTGATTCACCAGGAGAAAAACTCTGGAAAACTGACATTAACACAACGGCAATGACCAACCATAAGATTAAATTTTTTGCCATATCGCTCAAGCTACTAACCTCTAATAAAACCGGAACGTCCAGGATAAATGACGGCTTGCTGCCTCGCCCGTTTAGTTAAGAAACAGCCTTAACAAACACTGCGCATTCCCCTTTGATTTCCGTACGAAATGCCTTCCCTACTTCGCCAACCTACAGACTACTACAATTTATATCCTGTAGCCACCAAATACACCTCATGAGAACGCGCTCTGGAGGAATCTAATTTTCAGGTACTGATTGGTTTAACAACATCCCAACCAAAACGGAATTACTCATCAAACCCGTAACCCTGAAATACTTTGATGACAAAACTGCCATTTGGTTTCAATAACTGATGACACATGTCTGATGCCAATTCCCACAAATACATAGACCGACCCGGATTAACTGGACTATGTCCACACATGTTGGGTGTGATACCAGACATAATACTATCTACGTTCTTACCACACATTCTGTTCAAAAGAGTTCAGCGCAGCTTTGGGGCTTGTCGTTCGTACTGGTCATCAAAACATTCATAAAACCAACGTTTACTACTGGCCGAATGCTTCTTTTTTGTCATTCCAACACAATGTCATTAGGATTGTTAACGAGATGGCGTTAGAATATGGTATTTCAAGGTATAACGTTATATTAATTGTAAGAAAAACGGATAAATGAAACTTTCAAATAAACAAAAGCAATATCTCAAGGGCCTTGCCCACTCTTTAAAACCTGTAGTACAACTGGGCGCCAATGGTCTGACCGAAGGCGTGGTAGCCGAAATCGACTATGCATTGTCACACCATGAATTGATCAAAGTGAAGGTTCCAACCGACGACAAAGAAGAAAAAGCATTGATCATGGATGCAATCGTGCGTGAGACCAGTGGAATTAAAGTTCAGACCATTGGCCATGTACTGGTTATCTACCGGCCTACAGAAGAGCGTAAAATTCAGTTGCCAAAAAATTAATACAATTTTAGACGCACTAGTTGTAACACCTTTGTTAACAAGTTGAGCCGCGTTACACTTACGTAAACGTAAACATAACGGACTTAATCATGAAACTTGTTAACAGTACCGCAGTTATTTCCGGAGGCGCATCCGGTCTCGGTTTTGCTGCGGCAACCTTTCTATGTCAGGAAGGCGCTAATGTAGCCATTCTTGATGTCAATGCTGAACAAGCCAGTCAAGCGTTACTATCGCTACCCGCTGATAAAGTTAGATTTTACCAGGCAGATGTCACAGACGACGAACAAGTCGGTGACGCAATTACTGCTATAAAAAAAGATTTCGGTAGCATTGATTTGTGTGTCAATTGTGCCGGTATTGCGCCCGCCACAAGAGTACTTGATAAATCGGGCGTAGCCAGTTCACTTGCAGACTATCAGAAAGTGATAAACATAAACCTCATCGGTACTTTTAATGTTGCAAGACTATGCGCTCAGGCCATGGCTTCCAAATCGTCAACTGACGGCGAGGAACGAGGGGTGATAATTAACACAGCGTCGATTGCCGCCTTCGAGGGACAAATTGGGCAGGCGGCTTACGCATCAAGTAAAGCTGGCATAGTAGGCTTAACCCTTCCCATGGCACGAGACCTCTCATCATCGGGTGTTCGCGTTAATGCCATTGCTCCGGGAGTTATGGCAACACCAATGCTGTTGAGCATGCCAGAAAATGTTCAAACTGCTCTGGCCGCCAACGTTCCTTTCCCTAAACGATTAGGCGAGCCAGGTGAGTTTGCTAAATTGGTTGGGCATATTGCCGAGAACCCTTACATAAATGGCGAGGTAATCAGGTTAGATGGGGCGTTGCGAATGCAACCAAAGTAAACAGTTGCTGACCCTCTTCCCACGGCAGAGGGTCTACCAGCCTATGACGATGAACGACCCTATTCTTCCTCACCGCCATTTACCATTAGGGCGATATTATAGAGCCGGTTAACAGCATGATAATTGACAGAATTCTTCTGATAGCGCCCACGTGAAGACATGGCCCCTGCGTCTTTTTGCATAAGTAAGGTAATGGCATCATCCACTGTTTCCACCGTATAAACCTTAAACAATCCTTTTTTAACGGCATCGACAATGACTTTATCCAACACCAGGTTTATCGCGTTGGATTTGGGGATCACTACACCCTGTTCACCATTCAACCCCCGGTGTTGACACAAGTCGAAAAAGCCCTCTATTTTTTCATTAACGCCACCAACTGCCTGAACCTCTCCATACTGGTTAATCGAGCCTGTGACCGCTAATGACTGTGTAACGGGGATCTCGGTAAGAGCAGAAATTAAGGCAATCAATTCTGCAAGCGAGGCACTGTCGCCATCGATGTGCCCGTAGGACTGTTCCAACGCAATATTTGCAGACAGCGTGAGCGGAAAGTGCTGAGCGTATTTGTGTCCGAGATAGCCTGTGAGTAACATCACACCTTTGGAGTGTATTGGTTGCCCTAACTCTACCTCACGCTCGATATCTACAACACCACTGGCACCGACGTAAACTGTAGAGGTAATACGCGCCGGTGTACCAAAAGCTGTGCCGCCTACCTCAAGAACAGTAAGGCCGTTTATTTTACCAATAGCAGTGCCTTCTGTGGCAATTAACACATGCCCTTCTTTGATATCGTTCAATAATGCCTGACTGACACGACCCGTTCGGCGTTTTTTTGCACTAAGGGCTATTTCAAGATGCTCTAACTCAAGGTGTTTACTTTGCTGTTGAAACGCAAAATAGCTGGCTTCCTCGATAAGCTCGATAACCTCGGAAAAGTGTGCAGAAAATTTTTCCTGATGTTCTGCTCTTCTCAGTGAGTACTCAACCAAACGGTGCATTGCCTTAGGCGAAATGTCAGTAAAACCCACCTTTTGCACCTGGTGCCGGACTTTGCCCAC
The DNA here is from genome assembly GCF_056158205.1 of Alteromonas sp. AWQ4_252. NCBI lineage: Bacteria > Pseudomonadati > Pseudomonadota > Gammaproteobacteria > Alteromonadales > Alteromonadaceae > Alteromonas > Alteromonas sp. AWQ4_252. The sequence continues at coordinate 3,168,338 of NZ_JBSWSV010000001.1, forward strand.
AAAATTGAAGGTAGATTGCCGGTTTACCGGTATTTCATAGTCGAAATCAACAAGCACCCGGAACAGTTCGTCGAATTCATCATCGTAATCCTGGAGAGTATAATAAAGATCCCGGGACCCCAGTAAAATGACCTTAACATTTAAGTCTACCGGCTGAGGGTTCAGCGTAATAGCATTGACCATTCCCACATCCTGTTGCGGAAGATCCATCTTAAGAGAGCCTGATTTTATGGCTAGTTTCAATGCATCCCAAACGAAAGCCTGCTCTATAACCTGATCAACGTCCAGAAGTAAGTAGCCGCCGTTTGCACGGTGCAGAGCCCCGGGGCGGATCATTCTGTAATTGGTATACACACTGCCATGCACATTAGTGTATTCAATTTTCCCGAACAAATTCTGATAGGTTGGGTTTGGCTCGTAAATGACAGGTGCACCATCCTCCACTGTGTGACCAACCAACACATTGGGTAAATACTGCTCTTCTAGATACAGACGGCGGTCTAGCTCGTCGGGTTTGTCTTCCTTATTGTCCTCAGCTAAAAGCGATACAATTGTATCCACCAAATGACCGCGCATGCGACGTAAACTTTTAAGGACGCCAAGGTGCCCGGCATATTTGTGTTCCAGGTTTTTAAGCAGTGGCCGAATACCCAATTCGGCGGTTTTCTTGTTTAGCTGGCGCAGCTTTTCCGAAGACTCTCGCTTCCAGGCTGGCAATCCAAGCAAACTTTCACTTAGCCTATTCTCCAGCTCTTCGATCAAATCGTAAAAATATTTTCGTTTGTCGTCATCAAGCCCTGCGAACTCTTCATCCGTCACAGGTTTACCATTCACAATAGGTGCAAAACTAATGCTGTTTGATTCATCATATAATGCAACATCATGGGCTTGGGCGTAACGTTCTACAGCATCAATAGCTTGGTCGTAACGACGCTCGAAAGAACGGGAGATAGCTGTTTTTTGTCTTTGGTAACCCGGATTATCAAAGGCAGCGGGAAACGTATCAAGCAAATCATCAATTAAGTCATTGATGTCTTTTACCAAGGCCTTTCCTTCTCCTGGTGCCATTCGTAGTAATAGCGGTTCGCGTTCCTCGTCAAAATTATTTAGATAAACCCAATCTTCCGGCGCGGCTAACGTAGCGACCTGGCGCTCTATATGATCTTTCACCAGAGTGAAACGCCCCGTAGCGGCTTCCCCCATAACATAGATGTTGTAACCGCTGGCGTTAACACCTAAACCAAAGGAAAGGGCTTCACGGGCACGTTCCTGCCCAATAAATGCTGTATTGAGCGCTTCGTCGTCTTTAAGAGCCTGGTTGATTTGTCGGCGATTAATGCGTGGAGTTAGCGCGCCAGTGTCGAGACAATTAAGGGGAGATGAGCCTTTCATAAGGTCCTGATTACACATTTTCTTGTAAGTGAAACGCGAATCTTCACCACTGTCAAACCCCTGTTACTTAAAAAAAGCGAATTTTTACCACTATCAGGGCTATTACGCTTTTTTTACGTTATTATTTACCCGTAAACGGCTAAAAAACGTTCAAGGAATAAAAAAATGACAATTAATAACAAAAAAATAGCGTACTTCTACTTTTTCTCCGTTTGTTTTTCCCTGTTTCCCTCATTTCTTACACTCGCCAAAGTTGATGCAGTATCCGATCATGGCTTCATTATTGAAAATACTATTGAGACGGATGCCAGCGTTCCTCAATCCTGGCGAGCACTCGTAAGTAATGTTGATGCATGGTGGCCGAAAGATCATAGTTGGTGGCGGGGGACGTTTTCAATAGACGCCGCAGCGGGGGGGTGTTTCTGTGAAAAGAGTGGAAACGCCTCAGCACAACATATGGCAATTAGTTTTGTTGAGCCAGACAAGCAATTGACAATGACCGGTGGCTTAGGACCGCTGCAAAACATGGGGGTTTACGGCGCGTTGAACTGGCAGTTCACACACCTGCCTGACACTAGTAAAACCCGAATTATTATGCGCTACCAAGTACAGGGTTTTGCACCCGATGGGTTCGCCTCTCTCGCGCCAATAGTAGACAGCGTGCAGGCACAACAACTAAATGCATTAGCCCATTACCTGAAAACGCAGTAATCTTGCTTATTTTCTCAGCACCTGAGGATAAAAGTCCGTTGCTCCTATTGTGGGAAGCAATGGCACTGGGGTATTCTATGCCGCTTATCAGTAAGTCACCTATTTATAACGCGGAAGCCTAATCAACAATGGCCGAGAATCATTACAATCCAAAGCAAATTGAACAAGAAGCCCAACAGTACTGGGATACTAATCAGTCGTTTAAGGCAGTTGAAGCGCCTGACAAAGAAAAATTCTACTGTTTGTCTATGTTCCCGTACCCCAGTGGACGTCTTCACATGGGCCACGTACGAAACTACACGATTGGAGATGTGATCAGCCGCTTTCAGCGAATGCAGGGTAAAAACGTATTGCAACCTATGGGTTGGGATGCATTTGGTCTGCCTGCCGAAAATGCCGCCATTAATAACAACACAGCGCCTGCAAACTGGACCTATTCGAATATTGAATACATGAAAGGCCAACTGAAATCTCTCGGGTTTGGCTATGACTGGAACCGGGAAGTCGCCACCTGCAAACCGGATTACTATCGGTGGGAGCAATGGTTCTTTACGCGCTTATATGAAAAAGGTTTGGTTTACAAAAAGAATGCCACTGTAAACTGGGATCCTATTGATCAAACCGTGTTAGCTAATGAACAAGTTATTGATGGTCGTGGCTGGCGTTCAGGTGCCCTGGTTGAACAAAAAGAAATTCCTCAGTGGTTCATCAAAATAACCGACTATGCTGAAGAGCTGCTGACCGATTTAGAACAACTGGACGACTGGCCTGATCAGGTCAGAGCGATGCAAGCTAACTGGATTGGTCGTTCTGAAGGCGTTGAAATTACCTTTAAACTTGCCAAACCTGCCGGGGACGTAGAAGAACTTACCGTCTATACCACCCGTCCAGATACCTTTTTCGGCGTTACCTATGTTGGCGTTGCTGCTCAGCACCCTGTGGCAGAGTTTGCTGCCAGAGAGAATCCGGCTTTGGCATCATTTATCGAAGAATGTAAAAACACCAAAGTTGCAGAAGCCGATCTTGCCACAATGGAGAAGAAAGGGTTTGCTACCGGTCTCACAGCCATTCATCCACTCACAGGTAAAGAAGTACCGGTATGGGTCGCAAACTTTGTATTGATGGATTACGGCTCTGGCGCGGTAATGGCAGTACCAGGGCACGACCAGCGTGATTGGGAATTTGCAACTAAATACCACTTGCCCATCGCACAGGTTATCGCTCCGGTGGATAACAGTGAAGAGACAGTAGATCTCACTGAAAGTGCTTATACAGAGAAAGGCGTGTTGATAAACTCTGAGGAGTTCAACGGGCTGGATTTTGACGCCGCATTTAAGGCTATCGCTGAAAAACTTGAAGCCCTCGGCTGTGGTGTCAAAAAAGTCAATTATCGACTGCGCGATTGGGGCGTAAGTCGCCAGCGTTACTGGGGCAGCCCTATCCCAATGCTAAATCTTGAGAACGGTGAATCGGTACCGGTACCTTCTGAAGATTTACCAGTAGTGTTACCAGAAGACGTACAGATGAATGGCGTAACCTCGCCAATCAAAGCTGACCCAGAATGGGCGAAAACCACGTTTAATGGTCAGCCTGCACTGCGTGAAACAGATACGTTTGACACCTTTATGGAGTCGTCCTGGTATTATGCCAGATACAGCTGCGCACAAAATAGCGAAGCCATGCTTGACCCTGCGCAAGCCAATTACTGGCTGCCCGTTGACCAGTACATCGGTGGTATAGAACACGCTATTTTACACCTATTGTATTCCCGTTTTTTCCACAAACTGCTACGTGATGAAGGCTTGGTCGAATCAGATGAACCCTTCAAGCGTTTGTTATGCCAGGGAATGGTACTGGCCGATTCTTACTTCAGTGAAGATGAGAACGGCAAAAAAACCTGGTATTCCCCGTTAGACGTTTCGACGGAAAAAGACGACAAAGGCCGAATTGTAAAAGCCTGGCTGTCCGAAGATGGTACGGAAGTTCAACACGGTGGCATGACGAAGATGTCTAAGTCGAAGAACAATGGTATCGATCCTCAGTCAGTTATCGACCAGTATGGCGCTGATACCGTACGCTTGTTTACTATGTTCGCAGCTCCGCCAGAACAAACCCTCGAATGGGTTGACTCAGGGGTTGAGGGTGCAAACCGTTTCCTGAAGCGTATATGGAAACTGGTCACTGAGCATTTAAGCGTTTGCCAAAGTCCCGCTCCTTTGGATATCAAGTCCTTATCTAAAGATCAACAAGCGCTGCGCCGTGAAGTACACAAGACCATCGCCAAAGTCAGCGATGATTTGGGTCGCAGACAAACCTTTAACACTGCAATAGCGGCAGTAATGGAATTGCTTAATCACTTGCAAAAAGCACCGCAGAGCTCCGACACAGACCATAGCGTTATGCGCGAAGCAATCGAAGCCATTGTCCGTTTGCTTAACCCGATTACGCCTCATATTTGCCATCACTTGTGGCAATTACTCGGCCATGAAACAGCTGTCGAACATGCCGGATGGCCTGATGTTGATCAAGCTGCACTTGTTGAAGACGAGAAGTTAATTGTCGTTCAGGTAAACGGTAAGGTTCGAGCGAAGATGACAGTAGCCGCGGATGCGGCAAAAGACGTGGTGGAATCACAAGCGTTAGCACAAGACAATGTACAACAATTTATCGATGGTAAAACAATCCGAAAAGTTATTGTGGTACCCGGTAAGCTTGTCAATATAGTGGCTAACTGATGCAGCGCTTATTAAAGCTTGCAGTTGTCGTAAGCCTGATTCTGGTTACCACAGCATGCGGTTTTCACTTGCGGGGCAACCAGTCGTTGCCCGCTTCTGTCAATTACGTAGCAGTCTCCTCTGCTCAGGCCCATGCACCACTTGCAAGAGCCCTTAAAAAACGTCTTGATGTTTACAACATTAAAGGCGGTGTTATGGCTGACAGCCCTTCGCCAGCACACTCGGTTATGATTAACATCATGCCTGAGCAATTGGAGCGACGTCTGTTGTCTGTATTTGCCACAGGTCAGGTTGCCGAGTACGAACTTATTTATGGTGTCCGCTATCAGGTGACTTTTCCGGGCAAAGAGCCTATTAATGCGTATTTCGAAGTACTAAGGGATTATCAGGACGACCCTGATTTAGTATTGGCAAAATCAAGAGAGCTTGATTTAGTGTTAAGTGAAATGCGCGAAGAAGCAGCTGACAATATTATCAGGCGCTTGTCTGGCCACGCTAATGATGCGTTGGTGCAGTAGTTTATACTTATGCAAGTGTATCCCAATCGCTTCGAACAAGAACTACATCAGGGTTTAAAACCCTGTTACCTGTTTTTTGGTGATGAACCACAACAAAAATATACCATGATCGAACAGGTGCGAACCCGTGCGAAGGAAGCGGGATTTACGGAGCGAAATGTTTTCGTTGCAGACAGTGGTTTTCAGTGGTCTCAACTAATTGAAGCAACACAGTCAATGTCTCTTTTTGCCTCTCAGCAGCTTATTGAGCTTGAGCTGCCAACCGGAAAGCCTGGAACCGAAGGAAGTCAAACCTTACAGTCTGTCGCACAGTCACTGGGGCAAGACGTTTTACTTGTGGTTCATGGCCCCCGTATCGGTAAAGATGTACAACGGGGAAAATGGTTCAAGGTACTCGACAGTCTCGGTGTTCACGCCATGTGCTACCCCCTTGAAGGGAAAGCATTGAATATGTGGATTCAGCAGGTCTTAAAAGAATTCAACTTGCAAGCTGACGCAACCTGCGTGCGAATGATCACAGATATGACCGAAGGCAACATGCTTGCGGCCCATCAGGAAATCCAAAAACTGGCATTGCTTTATCCTAATCAACAACTGACCAGTGATAAAGTAGAAGCTGCCATTGTCGATCAATCCCGATTTAACGTGTTTCAACTCATAGATGTAATGCTCGCCGGTGAACAGTCTCGCTGTATAAAAATTTTGTATCGACTGGAGAGTGAAGGCGTCGAACCCAACATTCTTATCTGGGCATTTATACGCGAATGGCAAACCCTTGTGCAGCTAAAAGATTTGCAACACGCTAACCAGCCAATCCAGTGGCCTAAACTGGGAATTTGGAAAAACAGACAAAATTTGTATATGTCAGCGTTGCAGCGCCTGTCACCCGACGCACTTGAACATATCAGAAAAGAAATTGAAGATGCAGATATTGCATTTAAGCAAAATGTGATATCACGGCCGTATGTTAAATTAGCACATCTTTGCATGCTTTTTATGGGAGTACCGTTAACACAAATTCCCCTTATTGGGAGCGCGTAGTGACGTTGCAAACAAATAGCGTGAGAGTTTCGCTATACTAAGCTGGTAAAGATTTTTTTGTTCATCTTAAGGAGAACTTTTGGAGAGTAATCAGTTCAAACAATTTGTCCTCGACAAAATTGACGATTTGAAAGCACGGGACATTATTGAGTTGGATGTAAAAGGTAAATCAAGTATTACCGATCTCATGATCATCTGCTCAGGTAATTCAAAGCGTCACGTAATGGCAATAGCAGATAACTTGCAAGTTGAAACAAAGCACGCCGGACATCCTCCCTTGAGTATTGAGGGTAAAGAATCTGGCGAGTGGGTACTTGTGGACTTAGGCGATATTATTGTTCATGTAATGCAAGACGAAGCTCGGGATTTCTACCAGTTGGAAAAACTCTGGGGTTAAATTTGTATTTACACCGGCTGCTGATGCAGCGCGGTATTGTTGTGTTATAACCGGGACGTAGCTGACGGTGAAAATTCAAATTGTTGCTGTAGGAACCAAAATGCCCGATTGGGTCAATCGTGGTGTGGAAGAATTCCTGCGCCGGTTTCCCGCCGATCTTCCAGTATATTTTTCCGAAATTACCGCCGGTAAGAGGGGAAAAAATGCTGATATTGCCCGTATTTTACAAAAGGAAGGTGAGGCAACACTGGCAGTTATCCCGAAGGGAAATCGAATTGTTACGCTGGAAGTAACAGGAAAGCCCTGGGACACACCTCAGTTGGCGACCCAGCTCGATGCCTGGAAAATGGATGGCCGAGATGTCAGTCTGTTAATAGGCGGTCCTGAAGGGTTAGCCCCGGCTTGTATAGCCGCCGCCGAACAAAAGTGGTCGCTGTCAAACCTCACACTCCCCCACCCCTTGGTACGCATCATCGTGGCAGAAAGTCTTTACCGCGCCTGGTCAGTCACTCAAAACCATCCCTACCACAGGGAATAGTAATGTCACCTAAGCGCCAGACAATCCGCGATCACACTGCCGAGGCAAATCTATTTGCAAGACGGGCTGTCATTGCCTTGTTCATCGTTATAGTGATGCTCGGTATTGTTGTAAGTAATTTGTACGTGCTTCAGGTTGAACAACACGACGCCTATCAGACACGTTCGAACGGGAACCGAATCAAAGTTCTTCCAATTGCCCCAAACAGAGGGCTTATTTACGATAGAAACGGCATTTTATTGGCTGAAAACAAACCGGTTTTCAGCCTCGAAGTTGTACCTGAAGACGTCGATGATTTAGAAGAAACCCTCTCGCGATTATCCGTACTGATGGGGATCACCGATGAAGAAAAAGAAAACTTCCTTAAAATCTATCGCGGACAGCGCCGCTTCAAACCTATCGCCCTGCGTACCCAGCTAACTGAAGAAGAAGTAGCACGATTTTCTGCTCATCAACATCGTTTTCAGGGCGTATCCGTTGAGGCCAGATTGTCCCGTTTTTATCCCTATGGCGATACCCTCACCCACGTTCTTGGCTATGTAGCCAAAATCAATAAAAAAGATTTACAGAAATTGGTAGAAGCCGGGCAAGAGGCAAATTACGCCGCTACCTATGATATTGGTAAGTTGGGTATTGAAAAATATCATGAAGAGTTGCTTCACGGTAAAGTCGGCTATCAGCAAGTGGAAGTTAACAGTCAGGGCCGCATTATTCGCACCCTGAGTATTGACCCTCCTGTTCCTGGCAAAGACATTGTCCTTAACATTGATTTACCCCTCCAGTTAGCAGCTAAAAAAGCGTTACAAGGCAAACGCGGGACAGTGGTAATGTCATCCCCCAAGGACGGTGGAGTACTGGCGATGTATTCCAGCCCCAGCTACGATCCTAATCTTTTTGTTCACGGTATCAGCAGTAAAAACTATCGCGCGTTGCAGTCATCAGACCGCCCGTTGATCAACCGGGCAACCCAAGGGCAGTATCCTCCTGCGTCTACAATAAAGCCCCTGCTCGGTCTAGTCGGCTTGGAAGAAGGCATCATCGATAAAGACACTACTATTAATGACACCGGCCGCTACCGTCTTCCCAATGTAAGTCATGTATGGCGTGATTGGAAAAAATGGGGCCATGGGAAAGTAGACGTAACAAAAGCGGTCGCCGTATCCTGTGACACCTTCTATTATGATTTGGCCTACAAACTGGGGATTGATCGTATCAGCGACAGCATGTCAGAGTTCGGATTCGGAGACTATACCGGCATTGATTTATACGAAGAATCAGACGCTAATATGCCCAGTCGGGGCTGGAAACGCGCTCGATTCAATGAACCCTGGTACATTGGGGACACAATTCCCGTAGGGATTGGTCAGAGCTACTGGACGGCAACACCGGTACAGCTTAATCAGGCCATAAATACTCTCATTAACAATGGTGAGCGTTACGTGCCACAAATTATGTTGGGCTTTATGCAGCCCGATGGCACGATTGCAAAAGCCGAACCGAAAACCATGCGCCCAATAATGGTTAAAAACGAAGATAACTGGGCGTTAATGCTTAATGCCATGCACGAGGTAAACCACGGGGAAGAAGGCACTGGTAGAAAATCTTTTGCCGATGCCTCCTATCAATCCGGCGGTAAATCGGGAACAGCGCAGCTTTTTTCAGTAGCACAGAACGAAACTTATAACGAAGATGATGTGTCAGAGCACTTGCGGGACAACGCTATGTATGTGGCGTTTGCCCCGTTTGATGCACCTGAAATCTCGGCTACCGTAGTCGTTGAAAATGCAGGTGGAGGCAGTACCAATGCTGCGCCGGTTGCCCGGCAAGTGATGGATTTTTATTTTCGAGAACATGAATTTATGCAGCCTCAGCTAGATGGTGTTGAATCGGATAAGGCAGAATAAACAGGGTGAAACGGACACAACTCAAACAGAATAGCACCACCATCTGGCAACGCATCCACATAGACGTTTGGCTACTATTGGGCTTACTCGTTCTAATGACGGTAGGATTATACACTTTGTACTCTGCTTCAGGACAGGATGCCGGACAAATGGAACGCCAGTTTACTCGCCTCGGCATCGCGTTGGGCGTAATGCTATTCATGGCCCAGGTACCACCTATGGCTTACAGAAGGCTATCTGTTTATGCCTATTTGCTGGGTTTAGGTATGCTCGTTGCGGTGCTTTTATTCGGCGATATGGGGAAAGGCGCACAGCGCTGGCTAGATCTGAAATTCATCCGATTCCAACCTTCTGAACTGATGAAACTTGCGGTACCTATGATGGTTGCCTGGTATATCAGCAAATTCACGCTACCACCCAGACTCGTTCATATAGTTTCAGGCTTTGTGTTGGTAGTCGTGCCGACCCTGTTGATTGCCAAACAACCTGATTTGGGCACATCCTTACTCATAGCAAGTTCTGGTATATTTGCGATTTTCCTGGCTGGTATGAGTTGGCGATTAATTGGTGTGCTAGGTGCGCTTGCGGGTGCGTTTGCGCCAATTATGTGGTTCTTCCTTATGCAAGATTACCAAAAGCAAAGGGTTATTACATTTCTAAACCCGGAAAGCGACCCCCTTGGTGCCGGCTACCATATTATCCAGTCGAAAATTGCAATTGGCTCTGGAGGCCTTGAAGGCAAAGGCTGGCTGCAGGGGACACAATCGCAACTGGAGTTTCTGCCTGAACGCCATACTGATTTTATTTTCGCTGTGTTCAGTGAAGAATTTGGCCTTATGGGTGTCCTGCTCCTCCTTGCTATTTATTTGTTTATCATTATTCGTGGGTTGATTATTGCCAATCGTGCGCAAGACGCCTACAGTAAATTACTGGCAGGTTCTATCACGCTGACGTTTTTTGTTTATGTTTTTGTCAACATGGGCATGGTGTCAGGCTTGTTACCCGTTGTCGGTGTACCACTTCCGCTTATAAGTTACGGTGGAACGTCTATGGTAACGCTTATGGCGGGCTTTGGTATATTAATGGCCATAGGAACGCAAAAAAGATTTTTATCCCGATAAATAAAGACGAAAAATAATCATGTGCGCTAAATACGGGTTACTTCTCATCGCTGTGGTTTGCTTAACTGCATGCCAATCGCAAAGCCGTTATGCCCAGCATACCGACTCTGCACCTACATTTGTTTATGACGAGCCGGATTACACCGATGCCACACCACAGTATGAACCCTATCGTGAGTGGAATAGCCGTCCTTATGAAGTATTAGGAAAGCGCTATTTTCCTTTACAAACGGGCAAAGGGTTTGAACAAGTCGGCTTAGCTTCATGGTACGGGCAGAAATTTCACGGCCATCTCACCTCGAACGGCGAAACCTATGACATGTTCGCGATGACAGCAGCTCACAAGACCCTGCCCTTACCCTCTTTCGTACGCGTAACCAATTTATCCAACAACAAATCTGTCATCGTCCGCGTAAATGACCGAGGCCCATTTCATTCTAATCGTATTATTGACCTCTCCTATGCTGCCGCAAAGAAGCTCGATTACCAACAATACGGCACGGCTAAGGTGAAACTAGAGGTTATTCATTTCGATGAAGACAACTACGTAACCGTCGGTAAACGTCCCACCGTAACTTACGCTGAATATGCTGGCCTTGTGCCCGTTTCACCCTCGCCTGAAGATGAAAGTACAATTACAGAATCCAGCGATGTCTATATACAAGTTGCCGCAGTGAGCGACGCTGAACGGGCAAAATCAGTCTCCACGGTTTTATCTACCCTTTACCAGGTGCCCGCGCAAATGCCGTTGATCAATAATATTTACAAACTCCGCTTAGGCCCGCTGACCGATCGGTTTAAGGTGAAGATGTTACTTGACGATCTCAAGCAAAATGGTTATCCAGGAGCATATGCGATTACTGAGAGCTTGTGATTACTTGTCCAATTATGGCATTCATCGGTTGATTTAGTGGCATTACCGAGGAAATAAGCCGCTGGCCCTGTTTTTAGCTAAACTTTTCAGGTAAAACCTAGTCCAACAAGTGGGGTTACGATAAACTTCCCCACTATTGTCTCATTAAAAAAATGGTATTAATCATTCCCATGCTAAAAAAGATAAAATGCGCTAAACCGTCTGCCTTTTTAAGTATTCTGCTTGCCGCAGCTTTTACTGCCTGTGTACAAGCGAATGTTGTCATTCCTCCTCCCCCCACAGTTGCCGCCGAAGGCTTTGTACTGCTAGATAACGAAACCGGCCAGGTAATTGCCGAGAAAAATGCTGATATGCAGTTGCCGCCAGCGAGCCTGACTAAAATGATGACGACCTACGTTATCGGAAAAGAACTGGAAGCCGGTAACATCAGCATGGACGAGGTGGTAACCATATCTGAAAATGCGTGGGCAAAGAATTTTCCAGAGTCGTCAAAAATGTTTATTGAAGTGGGAACACAGGTAAAAGTTTCCGATTTGGTAAGGGGTATTATCGTTCAATCAGGAAACGACGCCTGTGTAGCGATGGCAGAACACATAGCCGGCTCAGAAAGTGCATTTGCCAGTATGATGAACGCCCACGCCCAGGCCTTAGGCATGACTTCCTCTCATTTTGTTAACAGTCACGGCCTACACGATGCGGATCATTACGTTACACCGAGAGACATGGCTATTCTGTCTCAAGCAATGGTGTCTGAGACCCCTGAAATTTACAGTATTTACAGTGAAAAAGAGTTTACTTACAACGGCATCAAGCAATACAACCGCAATAGCTTACTTTGGGATCAAAGCCTCAATGTCGATGGCATAAAAACGGGGCATACCTCAGATGCCGGGTATAGCCTGATAACCTCAGCAAAACAGGGCGATATGCGCCTTATTTCTGTGGTAATGGGAACCGACAGTGAACGAGCCCGCAAAGAAGAAAACAAAAAACTCCTGCGTTATGGCTTCCGTTTTTACGAAACAGTTACCCCTTATTCGGCGGGTGACAGCTTTGTATCTCATCGCATTTATATGGGTGACAGAGAAACTGTAGACCTTGGAATTAATCAATCTACCCCCATTACCATTCCTCGTGGTCAGGCTGGCAATTTAGAAGCAAATTTCGAACTCGATAAAAAGCTTGAAGCGCCATTGGCAAAAGGTCAGGTAGTTGGCACGCTCTATTTACAGCTTGAAGGGAAAGACGTCGCAGAATACCCCCTGGTTGCACTTCAGGAAGTTAATGAAGGCGGCTTTTTTGACCGCACAATAGATTATCTTATGCTGCAATTAGGTTGGGATGACGAGTAGTTAGTTTTCCATCAACCACCTTTTTGTTTTGTTCATGGACGGCCAGATTGTTATAATCTGGCCGTTTTATTTAGCTAAGAAGTAAGGATATCTCATGGATACCCGTTTCGATGAATTACTCGAATTTCCTTGTTCGCAGACTTTTAAAGTAATGGGCGTTGCCCATGAAGACTTACCCGAACACGTTATAACCTGTTTACAAGCGCACGCCCCCGGAGATTACTCTCCCACGGTAAAGCCCAGTAAAAAAGGCAATTACCACTCGGTTTCAGTAAGCGTTAGAGTGACGAGTAAAGAACATATGGAAGTCATATATACGGAGCTCGCCAAACTCGAATTGGTCAGGGTTGTACTGTAAGTGAGTCAAAGTCATTCTGAGGAACCAGTGGTCATACGCCAACTGGGGTTGCAACCTTATTTGCCGGTATGGCAAAAAATGCAATCGTTCACTGATGAACGAACTAGTGAAACTATGGATGAAATTTGGCTGGTTGAACATGAGCCGGTTTTCACTCAAGGTCAGGCAGGCAAAGCGGAACACGTGCTAATGCCAGGGGACATCCCTGTCGTTAATGTCGATCGGGGTGGCCAGGTAACATACCACGGACCGGGTCAGCAGGTTATTTATTTGCTACTGGATATTAAAAGGCGCAAACTTGGTGTCAGACACTTGGTCACGGCTATGGAAGACGCAGTTGTGGCCCTATTGAGCAGCGCAAATATCGAGGCATACGCAAAAAAAGATGCCCCCGGCGTATATTGCGATGAAAAAAAAGTGTGCTCCTTAGGATTAAGAATCCGCAAGGGTTGTTCGTTTCATGGCTTAGCACTTAATGTTAACATGGATCTATCGCCGTTTTCCCGTATAAACCCCTGTGGCTATGCTGGCATGGAAATGACAGATACAGCAAGATTGAATGGTCCGGATACCCTGCAAAAAGCAGGAATGCCGCTAGCACACCATTTGTTGAATATTCTGAACATAAAACAGACGATCGAAAAAGAAGGTTTTGATGAGTAACGCACGTCCAAAAGCCGGAGTAAAACTCCGCGATGATGAAAAAGTAAAACACATCCCTATTACCATCGTGCCAACAGAAAAAGCAGAGATGTTGCGTAAACCTTCGTGGATAAAAATAAAACTGCCACGAACTACCGATCGCATTGATGAAATAAAGCAGACGTTACGCAAAAACAAGCTCCATTCGGTGTGTGAAGAGGCATCTTGTCCAAACTTGGCTGAATGCTTTAACCACGGTACAGCAACGTTTATGATCCTCGGTGACATTTGTACTCGCAGGTGTCCGTTTTGCGATGTAGCTCATGGTAAGCCCCTTCCTCCCAGCGCTGAAGAGCCTGAGAAACTTGCTCGCACCATCGCGGAAATGAAGCTCAAGTATGTTGTTATTACCTCAGTTGACCGTGACGATTTACGTGACGGTGGCGCGCAGCATTTCGTTGATTGCATCAATGCGATCAGAGAGCACAGCCCGGCAACAACGATTGAAGTTCTGGTACCTGATTTCCGTGGACGAATGGATCGTGCATTGGAAATTTTCAAGCAAGGTGTACCCGATGTGTTCAATCACAACCTGGAAACCATTCCCCGTCTCTATCGGGAATGTCGTCCAGGCGCAAACTATCAATGGTCGCTGGATTTGTTGAAAAAGTTTAAAGCGCAACACCCTGACGTTAAAACCAAATCTGGCTTAATGATGGGAATGGGCGAAGAGAACGAAGAAATCCAGGGCGTATTAAGAGACTTACGTGCCCACGATGTAGACATGTTGACTCTAGGGCAATATCTACAACCCTCACGCCACCACTACCCCGTAAAACGCTATGTACACCCTACTGAATTTGACGACCTGGGTGACTATGCCAAGGAAATCGGTTTTTCCCACGCGGCATGTGGGCCAATGGTGCGTTCAAGCTACCACGCTGATCAGCAAGCAGCCGGCAAAGAAGTTAAATAGCTCCATGCGCCTGTGTCAACATGAGTGACACAGGCTCTCCCCCGCTTTTGAGATCCTACACAACGATAACGTCAGCCACACAGCCTGGATGACTTAAACAGTGATCTTGATACAATACCGCGACACAGTAAGGAGCGAATATGCGCAAACACATTTACATCGCTTACACCGGTGGCACTATTGGTATGAAACCCTCTAAACAAGGCTATGTTCCTGCTGCGGGCTTCCTTGGTAATACACTGGAAAATATGCCAGAGTTTCATCGCCCCGAAATGCCGCTTTATACATTGCATGAATACGACCACTTAATTGATTCGTCAGATATGAACCCCAACGACTGGCAACGTATCGCCGATGACATAGCGGCGAATTATCATAAGTACGATGGTTTCATTATTCTGCATGGTACAGATACCATGGCATACACAGCGTCTGCATTGAGCTTCATGCTCGAAAATTTAGCAAAACCAGTAATTGTGACAGGTTCACAAATTCCCCTTGCAGAATTGCGTTCTGATGGCCAGGTTAACTTATTAAATGCCCTCTACGTTGCTGCTAACTACCCTATTGCAGAAGTCAGCCTGTTTTTTAACAACCGCTTGCTTAGGGGCAATCGCAGTAGAAAAGTGGATGCCGATGGGTTTAATGCTTTTGATTCCCCTAATTTTCCTCCTTTGTTAGAGGCAGGCATAAACATACGGGTAAAGGCCGGTACATTAGCCACGCCAAGCAATGAAGCGTTAAGCGTCAGTAGGGTTACTGCTCAACCCATTGGGTTGGTAAGTTTGTACCCTGGAATTTCACCAGAGGTCATTAAAAATACCTTACAGCAGCCGGTAAATGCACTTATTTTACTTAGTTATGGTGTTGGTAATGCCCCACAGCACCCTGCCCTGTTAGCGCAGCTTCGCTATGCGGCGGAGCGGGAAATTCCGGTGCTCAATTGTACTCAGTGCTTACGCGGGCGGGTAAATATGGGCGGTTACGCGACGGGAAACAGTCTCAAAGAAGCTGGCGTACTGTCTGGCAGTGATATGACGCCAGAAGCCGCGCTGGCAAAACTGCATTACTTACTAAGTCAGTCTCTTAGCTTTCATGAGATCCAACATAAACTCACCCACGATTTACGTGGTGAACTCAGTATATAAAGAATATTTTTATGGCACAGTATGAAGGTGCGCTGCACAAAATGCACGTCTCAGCTGATCACAGTGGCAAGGCGTCTTATCAACTAACTCTGGGTGATGAATGCATCGATATGAACGCACTCATCGGCACGCATATTGAACTCGTCTCCCACGGCGAAATACGATGTGTAAACTGTGATAAGAAGACAAAAAAGAGCTTTAACCAAGGTTATTGCTATCGATGTCTTATCACATTGGCTCAATGTGATTCTTGCATGATAAAGCCAGAAAAGTGTCACTATCATGAAGGAACGTGTCGGGAACCTGAATGGGGAGAGGCACACTGTTTTAGTGATCATTACGTTTATCTCGCTAATACGGGCAACGTAAAAATTGGCATCACCCGCCACGTCTCTGAAACAATTTCCAGCCGTTGGATAGATCAAGGCGCTTCACAAGCACTGGTATTTTTGCGGGTTAAAAATCGACTAGTAAGTGGCTTGGTAGAAACAGCGTGCAAAGCACACATTGGAGACAAGACAAACTGGCGAACCATGCTAAAAGGACAACCAGAACCAGTTTCTCTGGAAGCCTTAAAACAACAAATAATGGACAAAATAGCCCCCGAACTTGCGCATATAAAAGAACTGCATGGCGAAGATGCGGTTACCCAAGTTAGCAGTGAAGAAGTCAGTATTGAGTACCCTGTTCACCAATTCCCAGACAAAATTAAGTCAATAAATTTAGACCAAACACCTGTTTTTTCTGGGACTTTACACGGAATTAAGGGGCAGTACCTGTTACTCGACGAAGACAGGGTAATCAATTTAAGAAAATATGCGGGCTACAGGGTATCGATTTCAAGCGACTGAATGGGACCAAACCTGGCAGTCTTTTGTGTACCTTGAGTTCAATCAATGGGCGCAACACATTGGTTAAATTTCTGTGCTGGTGTTTCATAGTCTAACGTTTTTCTTGGTCTTTCGTTAAGTTGTCTCGCTACACTGCTAAGTTTTTGTTGGCTGTGTACTGATAAGTCGGTACTTTTTGGAAAATACTGTCGTAGTAATCGATTGGTGTTTTCATTGGTACCACGTTGCCACGGTGAGTAAGGATCGCAAAGATATACTTTTATATCCGTGGCTAGTGTGAATTGTTTGTGGTCTTTAATTTCTCTTCCCGTGTCCCAAGTTAGAGATTTATATAGTTCCTTAGGTAACTTTTGAGCGTGCTTGATAAGTGCAGCAATCACGGTCGACGTTTTACTATCATCCACTTTCGCAAGCATTACGAATCGAGAGTGCCTCTCTACTAGTGTCGCTATGTAACTGTTGTTGGAGCCACATATTAGGTCGCCTTCCCAGTGACCAGGTATCGCTCTATCTTCAACTGATGCAGGTCGTTCACTTATAGAAACAGCATCAGGGATTTTGCCTAGACCTAACCTTTTCAGTGAAGATTGACGAGATTTGCGAACCGCTCTTTTTGACCGCAAAAACTTTTGTAGCTCTTTCTTTAGAGCGCCTCGCGTCTGAATGAAGAGTGTTTTATAGATGGTTTCGTGAGACACGTACATTTCCTGATTATCGGGGTATTGTCGCTTTAACCAACCCGCAATTTGTTGTGGCGACCATGCCCTTTTAAGCTTAACAGCTATTAGTTTACATAACTCTGGGGATCCAATTAACTTACATGGCTTAGGTCTCAATGCTTCATCCCATGCTCGTTGTTCAGCTTTCACGGCGCGGTAGTGCTTCAACCCACCATTTCTTTTTACTTCACGGCTAATTGTAGGTGGCGCTCTGGACAAACGTCTGGCAATCTCTCGAATGGATTGTTTACCGACTAAGCATCGTGATA
Organism: Alteromonas sp. AWQ4_252; assembly: GCF_056158205.1. NCBI lineage: Bacteria > Pseudomonadati > Pseudomonadota > Gammaproteobacteria > Alteromonadales > Alteromonadaceae > Alteromonas > Alteromonas sp. AWQ4_252. The sequence goes on from NZ_JBSWSV010000001.1 coordinate 3,185,884, forward strand.
TTTCTTCTCTTTCATCAAGTGAGAGAGACTGTGGATGTCTTTTTCGTTCTGGTGGCCGATACCCACCAGTTTGATAAATAGTTGGCATAATCGAAGAGTGAAAGCGATCAAACATTCTAGCGATATCATGCAGCGAATCACCTCGCTTATATCTGTCCCAAATAAGTGCTTTCTGTTCTGGTGAATAATAGATACGTTTTCTTTGTTTCATGGCAACATTCCTCCTTTTATAAGGATAGCGTTGCACTCACCAATTGAACTCAAGACTAAAGCTGACGTTCAGAGCCATAATTTATGAGACCGATGAGATCGTAAAGTAGGCGATGAAAATATAGAGCTTATTCACCAAAAATTACAATACAGTCAACACAATTTTACGTTCCTAATGTTATTTTTTGTCTCAAATTAATTAAAAAACGTTCAATATATTCCTGAGAAAATCGCAGAGATACTAGGTTTCTCAATTTTTTCTAAAGAGAGTTGGTGTTTTTTTAGAGGAAATTATAGTTAAATATACAGTGGAAACGGAGCCAAATGGTTATAGGATCGTGTATATGGAAATTCCATCTGAATTCTTCACTCTACAAAGCATGTTAACGCTCTCAGGTGCTACTGGTGCTACTTTTGTTATCGCAAATGGCTGTCAGGCGGCATTTAATTTTAACCCTCGATGGTTGGCTTTATTTATTGCAATCATAATTTCACTATTCGGTGTTTTTGAGACAAGTGCTGCATCGCTTAGCGATATTTTCGTAGGTATAGTGAATGGATTTCTCATTTTTTGTACAACAGTAGGTGCAACCGGTGCGATTGGCACACCAGATACCACCGATGCATTGGCTCGTGGTAGTGAAGAAATCGTTCATGGCGCAAGCCGCTCTGGAAAAAGAACCTTTTTAACTCGTTGGTATTAGAAAATAGGGCTGTTCCTACATGAGAAAAGATCTCTCATTTTCTCGTTTTTCCTCTCTCTCTTATGCAATTGTCATTGCAGTTAATCGCTATGCTGAAGGTGAGTGGGCAGACCTGTCCGCTCCAACTCATGACGCTGAGCAGTTACATCAAACTTTAACTGATAGAGATGGCTGTGCTATTCCTGAAGAAAATACGTTGCTACTGACTGGGGAGAGCGGCGTGCTTGCGGTAAACACAGCAAAAGCAGCATTCGAAAAGTTTCTGGAGCGACTGCCGCGTCATGCTGCACTGACGTTGTATTTCGCCGGACATGGAGTCAGTGACGACAAGCAGTTTTATCTATGTTTCAGTGATACTAGATCAGAAGACTTATATCAGACAGCATTTTCATCGGAATACTTAGAACAGCAGCTAAAGGGTCTCGATGCCAGAGGGATCTTGCTGCTTTTGGATTGCTGCAATAGTGCAGGATTTGCAGAGAAGGCCCCAGACTTATTCCGTGAACTCGGAGAGGCTGATTTTCGTGTTTTGATCAGTGCATCAAAAGCAGGACAACCATCTTGGGAGCTTCAACACAGTACTGGTACCTTGTTTACACAGATCATTATAAAGGTACTGTCTGGAGAACAGTTGCTCAGTAATAGCGGAGGGCTGATTTATTTTTCAGATTTGTTTCCTCATATTAGGAATCAGCTTGCTGAAGAGATTCAGAGTAGATGTATCGAGCACCTGTCTCAAGAGCCGGTATTCGCTGGCGTTTATTCAGATGATCCTTTGCTGTTTGTAAATAAAGAGCGTACATTCAATGACATCAAAGTTCGTACTGTACGATACTCTCCTCTGTATATAAGAAGACTTATACTGCGTATTACTGCAACTACCGCCGTTATAGTCTTGTTTGCTATAGGTACTTGGTATGCCCTTTTAGACAAATCTGAGTACGCCGATTTCTCTGGTGACTACATTAGCGTCTACAGAGGACATCCAAAACTCAATGCTTTTGGGTTTCCTTACTTGGTTAAGGAAACCGATATCCCTTCTTCAGCTATAGAACAAGAGTTTCAAATCGACAACTCAATTACGATATTCGGTGGCGTAGGAAGGTCAATTGGTCCCGAGCTACACAAGTTTTTAATTACGCCCTATAGAGAGTTACATCAACTTAGATTGGGAAAACAGTTAGAAGTTTTGCGGTCTTTAAGAGATTACTTTAGTTTGGCGGATTATATTGGTGATTACAATGTAGGCGGTGCATCGGTTATGTATGGTGAGCTTGCTGAGGATGTTGATATTCCTACACTGTTAAAGATGGCGTCGAGTGGTCGCAACGATGTCAAGGCTGGCGCATTTATTGGACTTTTTCGCCTCAGTCCAGATATCGCCTTAGGTAATTTTGATCGTTACGGAAGTATTGAAGATCGTCATTTTCAGCGCACGATCCTACCTCTGCTCACCGGTGACCCCGAACGTGTAAAGGCACTATTAGTCAAGTTCTTTAGTTTACGGGGAATGGCCTTTGAACATAGTCTAATCTTTGATGCTGCATTAAGAAATCAGGTTACTTTTGATATGGAAACGTTATGGGAGGCACTTACCAATACATCAGAGTTCTCTCAGGTTCATGTAGCCAACTATGTAAGGATGACTGGGCAGGCAGATCAATGGGTCAATTATCTCGTTGAACGACTTCCGCATACTGACTCATTGGATACCGCTAGATTGCTTTATGAGTTTGCTCAAGTTAATCCAAACGATAGTATTCCCAATTTAATGCCTTACATTCGTGAAGGTGACGAATGGACACGGCGAAATGCGATCATTGCGGCTATTGCACAGCAACAGATTAAAGTTAGTGATTTATCCATTCAAGCACTTTCAGATGGATTTCTTTTAACCGAAGTATCTAAGCATCAGTTAATAGAGTCAAAGCTAGCGGACCAAATACTTCAAAATATTGATCCAGCAGAAGTTGGTATATCTGATGCGTCAAATGTTATTTCATCACTACGTCCGTTTTTGTCTGAGGCATCTATACCAGTACTTGAAGAATTTCTTTCCTACCGAGATCTGAACGATATACCTTCTTACCTTTATGTGGCTGCCATTAATGCTCTATGTGACCTAAATGCCTTGGATTCTAAAAAGCTGGAGGTACTGGCTAGCAGAGAATCTCATGAAGAGGTTGAGGCTAGTTTACACTGCTTGCTTGCTAAAGACCCTGAAAAAGCCGAACGTATGTTGCTGAACCGGATTGACCGGGAATATGAAGACTTTGTCACCGATCTTTTGCTTATGCGACCACTTAGCGAAAGTGGAGCTAAGCAACTTAAGAGTTTGTTGGAAGGTACTTCAACAGAATCAAGTCGCGCGGCCACTATTCTGGCAACGACTGAAGACGTTGACTATGTCCTGCAACTACTTACACACCCTAAAATTAGTATCCGAAATGGTTCATCTGATGCAATTTATTTTAATCCCAAATTTGATCAGATAGCTAAGGCCTATTCCCGTCTAGGTAACAACTATGATTCCATTGGAATAGCGATAGAACAAAATAGAAAGCAGGTGGAGCACTTTATGAAACTCATCAAAAATACACCATCTTCTTTGTTAACTTGGCGAGTATCTATTTCTGCCTATTGGCAGAATTTGCCAAAAGGCTTGCAGCGTTTGCTACAACAAGAGTTAAGACTTGCACAAAAGCCAAAGAGTCAGAAAATTCAAGATAACCAAGTGGATAAAAATTAACTTTTTTCTTTTAAAAAGCCGTAGCCCAAATTCAACAGTGGTTGCTTTATGAGCAAAGCTGGCTTGAGCGGCAGAACTGTACGTGAAGCAGCCGTTGGGCCTTTCCATTTTAGTGGTATATTGAATGAGCAACGACATGAGCGTATTAATAAGCGAGGTTAATTATTTATCTAAATAGGTTGCGTCGCTCCCATATTCTGAAAAACGATCCAATCGCTTGTTTTTTCTCTTTAGCACTTTATCTAGATTGCCTGCTTTCCTCTATATAGCAATACGATAGCTAGTTTGGTATTAATAGTGAAAGTATAAAAGCGAGCGATACGTTGGCAGAAAAACGCGCAAATCGCACTATATTAAATTGTTAGCTGCCCAAGGAGATTTTATGGCGGTAAGTCACGATACAATGGAAGACACATTATTGAAGTTTGGATGTAGATCTATTCATTCGGTAAAAAAAGTTACGGAGTATATGCTTCCTAAACTCAAGGAGCCGATTTATTTCCACAAAGAAAATAACGACCCCAAAATTGTTATTAGACCTGTATTCGATGCCTTTAGAGATGAGCTAGAGACAATTTCTGGTGCAACTATCAATTCTGATTCATACCACAATGCGGATATGACTAGGTTTCCAAAACGCCTTCATACTGGAAAAAAAGAAGTCCATTATGGATTGGCTGTCACGTTTGAAAACTCTATGGCAATTGAGAAATTCCTGACCAAGCTCTCAAAGATTGCAGCGGGCAGCTAACAAACGTATAAACACTCGCTTCGCTCGCGGGGGACAAATACACGTAGGCTCCCCTGCATTGCTCGGTATTATAGCCTACGTGTATTTGCCCGTTATGCGCGAAGTTGAAATGTCCGCTCTTTGTCTTAATGTGCATCTGACACTTTGTGTCTGCTCAGTACGTATTGCCGAAGTTTGCACTTTGAGGGACAGAGGACAGGTATGAGCGTAAAGCGGACCTTGGGACAAGGAATTTTTCCACCTCAAAGGACAGTAGACCAAACCCAACTTCATCTGCACACTGAAATACCAATCCTTGGCAAGGATGCATTTGCTAGTAGCTCAATACTCTACCTATAAAGTGCACTGAATCTCAATATCCACTTCCACATGCTATTTCCAGAAGGCGTCGTCAAAAAAGAGCGAGGTCAAACCAAATTCAAACGTGTCAAAGCCCCTAGCCATAGCGATATGGAGCGGGTAGTCAACACCATCAGCCATCGCATCGCACAATATCTGGAAAAAGCAGGACAGATCCAACGTGACATGGACAACACCTTTCTAAACTTGACGATTGATGATGAAGATAGTTTATTGCCATTACAGGCCGCATCGGTTAGTTATCGTATCGCTGTGGGGCCAGATGCAGGTAAAAAAGTGTTCAGTCTACAAGCAGTTCCAGCCAAAGATTCGGAAAACTTTGGTCAACTCGCAAAGATAGCTGGGTTTAGCTTACATGCAGGGTTTTTTGCTGATACCCACCAATCTGATAAACTCGAACGCCTTTGCAGATACATCGCAAGGCCAGCGGTGAGTGAAAAACGCTTAAGTCTAATCTCCACAGGCAAAGTCAGATATGAACTCAAGACGCCATATACAGATGGTACCACTCACGTTTTCTTTTCGCCGATTGACTTCATAGGCAAACTTGCTGCACTTGTGCCACCACCTAGACTCAATCTCACTCGTTTCCGGTGACCGGCGCAGTACGGGGTATTTGCCCCCAATGCCAATGTACGTGCAGAGGTCACGGCTTCTCAGCGAGGAAAGAACAGCCCTCGGTTAGCAGAACATCTGAAAGATCCAGATAAACTCTACCACGCCCGCAGTATGTCGTGGGCTCAGCGGTTAAAGCGAGTATTCAACATTGATATTACCATTTGCGAAGCGTGTGAGAGCAACAATGTCAAAATTGTCGCTTGTATTACACAGCCTACTATCATCAACAAGGTATTGATGCACTTAGTCAAAAAACGGCTCTCCCATTACTGCCAACACATGCAGAGCACCACCGTTAGATGAAGTACTAGAACCACCGTCATTTGAAGACTTCGTCATTCAGCGAAATTTCGATTTTGGGGCTTAAAAGTCCTACCGCAAAATAGAGCTTGAGCATTAACTTGTTGAGGCACCATCTTTCACATTTCACGAACAATTAGTCAGTACCAATGGCCTGCGAACTCAACTATGTGGCGGACAATTAGTTCATCACTTCATTACCAAACTTCAATCTGAGTTTCAATCTGAGTACGCGAACCAAGTCTTTAATTCAGCTGGTATAAAGGGTAGTAAATAGCGTTTGTTCTTCTTATATTTCGCCAAAATATGCATGATAGCTTGAACTTAGAATCGACTCGAACCCTGCACGAAATGGAGGTTGAAGTTGACTATTTGCATCGACGGGTTTTGATGTGTAACAACCAATGTAAGCACTTCGCCAAGAATTAACCGCAATGTCTAAAGTTGATTGACTATATTAGTGATGATATTTTACTAATGGTTTGTATGCTTTAGGGATGAAGGTTGTGAACAAATTCAATGTAAAAATCGGCAATCTTTTATTCGTCATTTTCTTTATATACTTGTCTATACCATTTCCATCTTTCGCTAAGAATTTACCTGAGCCGCCTACACTGTCCTCACTCCCAGAAAACTTGGATGATGTATCTTTAGATTTAGTTGAAGCCTATTTAGATGAAGCCAATGCCCATCTTTATTATGTGAATCTCTTAGCGTTTCAAGGAGGAGTTTCCAAAGAAGCAGCCTCTAATAGAGATGTCGCTATAGCTCAGTTGATACAAATAAGAACCTCGTATCTTGACCAACACCAAAATGATAGTTGGTGGTTTACTCATGAGAACAAACAAGAAGCTGAACGTTACATTGATAGAATTAAAAGAATAATTCCATTAGAAGGTAATAGCGAGTCACATAAAGCGAATAGTATTATTAATGATATACAGAGCATTTTTAATCCTGTTCAACTTTCAGGTATTGCTGCCCTCGGAGCCCCCATTCGAAACGCTAAAGTGTGTGCTAAAGCGATTGGTAATAGCTCATTATCAACAGAAAATTTCAGTAATCTGGTTGATTGCGTTATCACTGATGCCCGCGGCGGATTTCAGTTTGATAATTTAAGAGACAAAATTAAACAAGCTAAAGATCTCGCTTTTATGTTGAGAGTCGAGATTCCAGAAAGTCAAAAACAAACGCATGGCAAACATGACACTTTATATTCTATTAATGATCAACTTGAAGCGCTGAAGAAAACGGCCAATATTAATGAACTTTCAAACCTAATCACGGGCTTATCTATTTCAGACGTCGGCTTTGATTCAATGGACGAATGCTGGGATTCCCCTGAATGCTTTACCAAGTTATCTAGTTTAATAGACACTTCAAACACTTATTTAGATCGAACCGTTCATAAGGTAATGCAATTCTTTGGCGATTTAGTGGATTCGAATCGAGATCCCATTAAAGATCTATACATTGCAAATCCATCAACGGATGAACTTGATGCCTTATTAGATAAACTTGAAATAACCGTTGAAGGAAAACATGTAAAGATCCAAAGCAATACTGGCGGATTAATAGAACAAATGCCTCTGGTCAAAATTCAAAACGATACTAAATTAAGTGCCCAAGCCATTGTAAGGCTAGAAGAATTAACAATCCCCGAGAATGGTATAGAGCCGTCAGAATTTTCCAACGTTTTATGTAATAAAACAGGTGCAGATAAATATGGAAATATCGCAAGTTTAGGGAACACTTGTGTTGCCAATCAAAAGATCTGCGAAGATGCTGGTGGAACAACAAGTAACAGGCATTTTTCCAGCAAAGGACAGTGTATGCAGACTTGCTGGAGTATTAATGAGAAGCTATTTAAAAAAGAAAGTACAACAGGCAATGAGAGCAGCTATTCCAATTCACCGTGTTTTATGGATGTAACCACCTTTAAAAACAACACAACCGCCTCTAACTATAGCTTAGAAGAAGCTTGTCAATTAGGTAATAAACAAGCTTGCAACGAATTTAAAGCTCAACAAAATGTAGCGCCATTGGTAAAACCTCAAGACACACTTGTATCTGACGTATCCGACGAACCTGTTAAAGGTAATTGGCTTCAACCTTTAAATTTATCAGAACTTACAGATGTTTTTGAACAACGAATAAGTCACCAAATGGCTTATACGGGTAAAGATATTCGTTCCTATGAATCTAGTGACGCTAGAGTAAATATTAACGGAACTAAATTTACACCAGCATACAAGCTGAAACTTGGTGCCAGCCTTAATATTGACGAGATGATTTTGCTATTAAAGTTTTATATCAAGGATGATATTGATCTCACAGGTTTGCAGTTAGACTATTTAAAATTTACCAACCACGACAAAACCATTACCACTGAGTGGAAAAACCTTTGTATTGCACAACAAATAAATGATTCAAATCAAAGCCAATATATACCTGCATGGAATAAGGTTATGAAAGTGGTTGGATTTAGGCTACCTACTGGAAATGATAAGCCAAATAGCGGAGTAATGGGTCCGATACCAGTAAAAGCGTCTGATATTAAATTTTCTATTAATGAAAATTGCTTTTAATGGCGTTATTTCTAAAATTTACTGAATTAAAAATAAATTTTATTTTGTGATCTGTTTTGAGAGCTTCAGCATTTAAATAGTCTAGGCAGTATAATTTTATTACTTGCTGATTTTGGGGAATATTTAACATGAAGCATTCAGTTTTGTTGGTGATAGGGGTGACTCTTTTATCAGGTTGTACGAGCAAAGAAGCTGTGAATAACGATCAGCAAATGCGAATGCAAAGCTGTGAGCAATATGTTGGCGATGCCAGAGAAAAATGCCTGATGGGCGAGAACGTAACTATCGAGGACTATAAAGAAGATTTGAAAGAATTTAAAAAACAGGAAGAAGCCAAAGAACCTGAAGTAAAACCTAAATCTGTGGTTGAGAATTAACGGCTGAGATAATTGCTTAAAAATTCTGAGCTAGAATTTTTTTTCCTTCGGTCCCAGTCGTTAAAGTAATCATTCGATGGACAACTCATTTAAACTATATTTTTGCATCAGGTCAGATCGATCTCGTTGAGGTTCGAACGGAACACTTCATAGATTATCATTTGATGATGATAAGCCATAGTGATAACAACAGCAGTGATGAATCAAAAGCGGCTTCTACTACTCTACGTACAAATGTGCCGTTTTGCTACCTGCTCATCAACGGCAGTTTTTGGCACAAAGCAGAAGTAGCTAGTCAATAATCTTTTCGTCCGCTCTTTGTCTAAAGAGGCCACCGCCTTTGCGGTGGTTAAAGTCTTGATATCGCTGTTTTCTGTCATAGAATATTGACCGAAAAACCGAAAAACCGAAAAACCGAAAAGCAGTAACGTTAGCTCGAACGTGAACCACCACCGACCAAGTGAGTCTGAATCGCCACTATTAGCCTAGACACTTCCCAGCCGTTGAACATGGCGTTTTTCATACTCTACTGGTGACAGTAAATTATTGGAACCATGTTTGCGTTTGCAGTTATAAAACATTTCGATGTAATCGAATATGTCAGAACGAGCATCTTCTCTGGTTGAGTAGATTTTCTTTTTGATTCTTTCACGCTTCAGTAGCTGGAAGAAGCTTTCTGCAACAGCGTTATCATGACAGTTACCTCGTCGGCTCATACTTCCCTCCAGACCATTCGCTTTTAGGAATGCCTGCCAGTCATGGCTGGTATATTGACTTCCTTGATCTGAGTGCACTGTCACTTGTTGCTTTGGATTCCGGCGCCATACAGCCATCAACAGGGCATTGAGCACAATATCTTTCGTTATTCGCTGCTGCATTGACCAGCCGATAACCTTTCGGGAGAACAAGTCCACGACAACCGCCAAATATAGCCAGCCTTCGTGAGTTCGGACGTGAGTGATCTCCGTTACCCAGGCTTCATCAGGCGCAGCGGGATTAAATTCTCGATTCAGCCTGTTTGGAACCACAACGTGACTTTCTCCGCCTCGATGACGAGGCCGTCGATAGCCAACCTGGGCACGTAACCCTTCCCGAACCATGAATCGGTGAACGCGGTTAATACCGCATCGTTCACCGATGTCCCGTAAATCTGAATGGATTTTTCGGTAGCCGTACACGCCTCCAGACTCCAGCCAGAATTGCTTTATTAGTCCTGTTAGGCGTCGGTTGGCTTTATCGCGTTTCGACAGAGGCTTACTGCTCCAAGCATAGTATCCGCTCGGATGAACATCCAGCATCCGACATAGCCAACGGACAGGCCAGCAATCGCTATTATCCTTGATAAAGGCGTACCTCAATCGGACTGCTTTGCGAAGTACGCCGCGGCTTTTTTTAATATGTCCCGTTCTTCTGTAGCCCGTTTTAATTCCTTCTGAAGCCGCTTTATCTCAGCCTGGGCCTCAGATAAATCATTATGCTTCTTAGAATCAGGGCCGAACTTCTTAACCCAGGCATACAAGCTGTGAGTAGTAATATCGAGTCGCTTGGCAACATCGGCGACAGTATGGCCACGATCAACGACTTGTTTGACCGCTTCAATTTTGAATTCTTCAGGGTAGCGTTTACCGCTCATATACACCTCTCTTTTCAGTTAGTTTATCTAACTGAGAGGCGTCTAGGAAATCAGTGGCGATTCAGTCAGCTTTAGCAAAGAACGTGCACGCGCAACGCCTCTGGGTTACGGGATTAAACCCTAGCTGACAAATGCTATTCGTTACCGACGCATTGTGGAATCAATTTTTGTATTAGTCTCAGCGGACTCGTACCCCACACTTTCCTACCCAGAGAGTGATGGTTGAATTGAGAAAAATAATGCCAGTAAAATCTAATGAAATACCCTCTAAAACAAAGCAGTTTTTCGAAAATATATCATTTGAAAACTTAGTAGAAGCTTGGCTTATTCGCGATGGATGGCAAGTTTACAAACCTCATGTAGATCACGGCGCAAAGACCGATGTCCTTATATCAGATGGTAACCTTTACTACAGAATCCAAGTGAAATCTGTAGATTCTGGCGACGAAAATACTGTTGTAAAACCGATGTGGGCGAAGTCAGATAACATAGATTTTGTCATCTACTTTTCGAAAAAAGCACCTTGGGGATACATCACGCCAGCTTTTTCTTCCCCACGAAAACTCAAAAAGCCACAGCATTTGCGTTTCCATCAAGAGGCAAGGAATTTTATCAAGGCATTTGAAAGAGCCTAGTTCATTACGAAGCCGGACTTTTGAATCTATCCATTCGAAAGTCCGCAACTTGTCATTCCCGCCCATCAGATTCGGTCTGACCATTACCAAAATTTCAGATCAGAAATGCGCTACTTCAGGTTTACCTGCATTCCTCTCCCCCCATCTCCCGGGCCAGGTCATCCAGTCTTGAAGCCGTATCATCAAAACCATTTGCAGAATATTGATACCTGATGAGAACGTGGTGATCCGTTTTTCCCCGCTTTACGGTGAGGTTTTCAGCATCAAAATGTCCGGCAGTATTAAGAAAACGGTATGCTGCAGGCTGAGAAGGAAAGACAAATTCTACCTCAACTCTCATTTCGCAAACCTCTCCAACAAGCTCGCATCATTCTCTATTCGGTCTAGCAGCTTTGCCATTCTTGGTACTTCACTGGACTTAATTGGCAATTCACTAAACCAAGCTTTAACACTGTCGACGAGATTTGCGTCTTCTCCGTGCTGCAATTTGTCGGTCATCATAGCCATTTGTACTTCGGTACGTTTGCTGCCTTCGGGCGACGGTATATCAGCTAAAATTTCGCACTGCGTGAGATACCACTCACTCGACCGACCATTTGCTGAGGCAGAGGTTTTCGAAGACAGAAGATCCCGCCAGGCTTTTGGCAAACTCTCCCAGGCTTCACTGCTTTTGTTCCACCCCTGTTCACTGTCATAGCCACTGAGCAAACTAACCAGCCCTTGAATAAGTGACTTCTTGCTGTCAATACGTGCTGCATCCTGTTTGGCCTTCACGGCCTTTTTCAATTTTGAAATGCGCTGTTGGATCACACCTTGTTTATTTTTCGGTAGCGTCGACAACGTGTCAAAAATCGGCGCTAGCGCTACGTCTAATACTTCATCAGACGAAATAGACTGTGCTGCTATTGACTTAACATCACTCAGCAATGCATCGACCTGATCATTTTGCTTTGCTGTTTCATCGTTGCGGTGTTTTTTTACCTGCTGAAATAGTGTGTCATTAGTTTCTTTAAACAGTTGCCAAAGCTTTGTATCGTGACGCCTTCCGGCACTGCCTATTGTCTTCCACTCTTGCTGAAGTAGTTTCGCCTTTTCCACCGTATCGACCGATTCAGTTTCATCGACTAGCGCTTTGGCTCTCTCAATAATGCCTTTTTTCAGCTTGCGATTCTCAGCGTGCCAATCGGACACAATTGCGCTGACTTGCGCGGCAGCATTGTTCCAACGTTCTCGCAACACTTCATACACGGATTGCTCCACACTCCCCGCTTCCCGCCACTGCTGCTTTAGCTTCTCGCTGACTTTAGCCAATTCTGCAGGTTCAGTGATAGAACTCGCCGCTTTTTCCATTTCATCAATGAAAGTTTGACGGGTTTTGGCGTTCTGTTCCCGTTCGTGTTCCTGGGCAGCATAGAAAGCTCTGCAAGGCGCAAAAGCCTTTTCCAGGGCAACATCAAACGCATCTTTATCCGGATCATCGTCACCCGGAATTGTCAGCGATTGCCATTGTTTGCGTAACAATTTTATGGCTTGTGCTCTTTCTGGGATATCGTCAGCTTCTGCGTCGGCTAAAGCTTGAGCTTCAGCCAAAAGAGCAGGTTTTTTTGGCGCAGCTATATCTGCCTGCCAGTTTGCCAAACGGGTTATCGATTCAGCAAGTGTGTCATACCGGCGGGCGAGCTGTTGATTGACAGAAGCAGGTAACGCATCCATGGCTGCAGTTAACTCGTTAAATCGTGCAATCGCCGGCCTGTATCGCCCTGATTCGTACAGGTTACTCACCGTGGAAAGTAAGCGTCTAGCTTCTTTAGCCGCTTTTTGCTCATTCACGCGCTGTTCAGTAGTGAGGCCTTTTACTTTAGATACAATATCTGACCAGCGCTTTTGATAAGAAGCGGGTATGACGTCAAGTGCGGCTAGTTCGTGCTGCCAATTTGATTTGGTTTCATTCCACTGCTTCTCGATAAAATGTTGCTCATGTTCACCTAAGGCCGTTTCAGCCTGAGTGAGTATTTTAAGCAAGCGTTGACCAGCTTGCTGCTGTTCATTAAAACGGGCAAGACGCTGATTTAAATTAGAAATTTGTTGCTCAATACGGAGAAACTGTGAAACCTGTTGGGAACTAAACGCGGCGATCCTCTCTTCAAGATCACGGGTTTTATCGTTGACAGCACTCACATCAGCCAACGTTGCATCGCTCAAACGCTCAGAAAAGAGCCATTCAACCTCTTTGCAAACCTCGCCCGTATCTTTTCTAAGCTTCTTCCATTCAATTTCAGTTTGCTGCTCTAATGCTTTAGCTTCCCACTCTTTACGAAGCCGCTCTTCGTGCCCATCAACCTTGCCCTTAAGTTGTTGGTACTTATCTTCAAGTGATTGACGCACATCTTTTGACAAAACAGCAAAGTCAGCTTGCAGCACTTCAAATTCACTCTCGCTGTCTTTGCGGCGCTCTACCACTTCCTGATAATCAAACCGCTCTGTCAGTGCTTGTAGTTTTGACAGTAACAGGGTTGCTTTTTTCTCAGTTTCAACGGGTTTTTCCCGCGCTTCTTTCAAAATCAGGATACGATTCTCGATGACCTGGCGTACATCCGGTGAATCAGCTTTCTTTTGCCATTTCAATAACAGGCTGTCGTCAGTGGTGCGGCCAACTAAAGCCATTTTCACACTGTCGTTTGAATGTGCATTAAAGAACCGTGTAAGAAAACCCTGGTTGCCCGTTTTGTCGAGAAGCGCCAGTACTGCGTCTTGGTCAAGAACGTTCACTTTTTCCGAAAGTAAAACTTTTTTAACCAGTTCAACAGGTGCTTGTTTCAATAAAAATTCAGCCAATTCTTCTGACGAAACTACCTGGCTTTGCGGATCGAGAATGATTAGCTCAACCTGCTGATTAGCCCGCCGTTGAATGCGGGCATCCTTCGCAGTTTGTGACATTTTCAGCCATAGTGGAAAAGAGTTTAGTTTTTCCAGTGCAGCTAAGCTTACTTCGGATTCGCTATCGTTAAATGCTAACTCATGTAAAGCTGTACGTTCTTTTGTCTTTTGCGGAGATAGTTCTGCAATAGCTTTTATGCGTTTTTGTGGGTCGCGACTCGCATGAGATGGTGTAAAAAATCGACTAAATATCATCCTGCTTAAACCGGGCTATGGTGTTCTCATCCTGTTCCTGCTGTAAGGCTTCACGGAACTCTCTTTTACTTTTTTGCACGATGTCGCCATGTTCATTCACCGTCATGTGCTCAGAAGATTTTTCAATTTTAGACTGATACAAAAGCACAGCCTGCATACAACTTTCTCTTTGCTCTTCTGTCAGCACCGTGCCATCTAACCATTTACCTGTTTCCACTGCCTGTCGCAAGCGCTGGTAAATATCTGGCGTCATTGCGGCGAGTAAAGCATCTATATTCATGAAGAAAATCGTTTAATTAAGACTAATCGAACTCGGTTGACAACATACCACATAAAGCCAATTACCGCTGTTAAAATAGCGATATTAAATTGTGTGTCACCGGGAACCGGACGCCCCCAATACAACAAGCCAAACCCGATGACAAACAACAACACTGCCATTAGTGATTGATTTTGAATACTCTGTTTTTTCTTGTAACGCTGCAAATTTTGCTTGCGCAATATATCTTCTGCAGACGCGTCACCCACACTAAAGTCACAGTGGGGGCAAACAGAAGATTTGTCAGATATTTTTTTGCCACATGCGGGGCAATCAGTTAAGGCCATTCTGGCTCCTGTAATATGAAAATTTGATTAAAATTTAGCAACAAAAGGTAAAACAAAAAAAGGACACAGTCGTGTCCTTTTTTAGCCTGCCTGGCATGCGTCATTCGCAGGCTTCCAGCAGACTACTTATCCTTTACTTTCGACCAGTAGTCATTCACCGTTTGTTTCATTTCTTTGCTTAGCATGACTATACCAAACAGATTAGGCAATGTCATAACTACGATGGCAACCGCTGATAACGCCCACACCAGGGTTGTATCAGAAAATGAAGCCCAAACGAACCCGGCAACGTAGATAACCCGATAAGGCATTACCGAGCGCGGCCCCAGCAAATAGGTCATGGCTCGGTCACCATAGTAAGACCAGGCAATGGCCGTTGAGAAAGCAAACAACATCAAACCAATTGAGACGATGTACTGCCCGTAATTACCGAAATAGCCACGGGTGAATGCAATGGTGGTCAACGCGGCTGAATGTACTAAAGACTTACCCGACACTTCGAGGTTATCCTTAACTGGCTTACCATCTTTTATTTGTAACGTACCCGTAAACGCATCTTCAGCACCAAGTGAATATTTCACATCTTCTGCAATAGAACGGGCATTGATCAAGGTAAAGCCATCGCTCACGGCAGTTCCATTCACGACGGTAATGGCGCCTGTATAGGGTTCAACGGTATTTTCTTCCAGATCGTTGAGGTATTGATACAGAGCTGTTCGGTCAGCTTCGTTGCTATCATCGTACTGACCCTGAACAAAGTACATATCCGAGCGATCAAAGATATTTTCGTGCTTCTCCTTCCATACACCTGAAGACAGAATTACTAAGCCCGTGACAGTACAGATTAAAATAGTGTCGATAAAGGGTTCGAGTAATGACACCATGCCTTCAGAGGCCGGCTCCTGAGTTTTTGCAGCTGCGTGAGCAATGGGGGCAGATCCCTGACCCGCTTCGTTTGAGAAGAGTCCTCTGTTAACGCCACGATTGAAAGCGTACGCCAGTGAAGCCCCTAAAAAACCTCCAGCAGCCGCTGAGCCGGTGAAGGCCTCTGAGATAACTGCAGCAAATGAAGGACCAATATTTTCTAGATTGGCAAAAATTACAGCCAACGCACCAATCAGATAAATGACAGCCATGATAGGAACGACCTTAGAGGTGAACGCAGCAATACGCTGAATGCCACCTAAAATAACCAGAGCAAGCAGAATACCCAGTACACTTCCCACGACAACAGGCTCAAAACCAAAAGTCGCCTCAATACTCTGGGCAATACCGTTACTCTGAGGCAGATTTCCCGTGCCAAATGAACTGATCACCGTTGCCACAGCAAAAGCAACCGCCAGCCACTTCATGTTCAGGCGACGGTCCATATAGTACATTGGGCCACCAGCCATCGTGCCATCTTGTGTTTTAACACGATACTTATGGGACAAGGTGACTTCTACAAATTTGGTCGTCATGCCCAAAAAGGCTGTTGCCCACATCCAGAACAGCGCCGCAGGGCCACCGAGGAAAATGGCAAACGCCACCCCGCTGATATTTCCCGTTCCCACAGTCCCCGAAAGAGCTGTAGTCAGGGCCCGAAAATGCGTGGTGTCTCCCTCATCCGTTGATTTGTCAAACTTACCCGTTACGACTAACCAGGCATGTTTGAAAAAACGTATTTGTGGAAATTTAAGATAAATGGTGAAGAAAAGACCGACACCTAATAAAACAAACGGGAACCAGTCGGCGCCCCCCAATATGCCATCTAGTGACACCAGAAAATCGTATAACCCTTCCAAGGTATATTCCCCTCAATGTATTGTTGTTATTTTGCGTGTTTTTATTATCGCAGTGTGGACACTACCGCACGCACGGCAATCAGTAAATCTTCACCCAGTTGACGGCAGCGTTGCACTGACCAGCCATAAACCGGATCCGGTAAATTATTATTATCTTTAAATGGCATTTCCAGTGTATAGGCCAGGCAATCAAATTTATGTGCTACCGCATTAGATGCTACTGTTAAATTCGCCTCACCTGGCTTGTCTTTTGGATAACCATATTCGTCCTGAAACTCTGGTGTAGCAGCAAGTAGCGCCGCTTTAAACGTGTCTTCCAGTTGCTTCAGACGCGACGAATAGCCCGGAATACCTTCGCTACCCGCAACAAAATTATAAGGCAATGCTTCATCGCCGTGAATATCGAGGTACATATCTACACCAATATCACTCATAGCTTGTAAAACATACAGTACTTCTGGACTGTTCTTCTCACTGGGAGATGCCCATTCACGATTGAGATTCGTCCCTACTGCATTGGTTCGCAGATGCCCGCGCGCTGATCCGTCTGGATTCATATTTGGTACGATGTAAAACACAGCGTTCTGAAGCAAATCACGTGCTAAGCCGTCTTGCTCATCGAGCAGGCGGTAGATTAAGCCTTCGGCACACCACTGGGCCATGGTTTCTCCCGGGTGCTGGCGGGCGGTGACCCATATCTTCTTTTTAGCTGGTGTTTCTTCGCCAATTACCAGTAAATTCATATCCCGACCATCGAGGGTTTGCCCCAACAACCGATGCTCACAGAATAACCCCATTTGCGCATCATGGATTAGATCGAGGTGTCGTTCGTAGCTGTAAGGGATGAAATAAGCGAAGTAAACAGAAGGTTGTTCCGGTGCAAAAGTAAAACGTAAATTGTCACCATCAAACTCACTAGGCACACGAAACCACTGCTGCCTGTCGTAAGATGCGAGAACATTGTAGTCTTTCCAACCATCTGGATAGGCTGATTTTGCTAAATCAGTAATGGTAATAGTATGTTGTTCAAACGCTTCGGTGAAAAGCCGAAAGTGGAACCATTGGTAGTAGTCAGATTGATTGTCTTTGTTAATTGCTAGTTTTATATTTTGAGGAGAGCTAGCCTCTATCACAGTGATGTTTCCACTGTCGAACTGACTTGAAATATGCATGTATCTGTCGAGCCTTTCTAATTTTTTGCTAATTTAGCACAGACGCAACAGGAAATACCATGCCACGAGGCGTGATTACCTCTCAGCGCGACAAGCTGAAAAAGCCAACATATAAAAAAACCGGCACAAAGTACCGGTTTGAATACCTACCTTAAAATATTAAGCAGGTAACGTTGGGAAAGTAAGTGCCGCCATGTCGCGGACAACCCGCATGACCTGACAACTATATCCAAATTCATTGTCATACCACACATAGAGTGTAAGGCGGTTTTGTGCAACTATCGTCGCTTGGGAATCAACCACACTTGCCGCCCTGGAACCCACTAAATCCGTAGACACAATCTCTTTGCTTGCTGTGTAGTCAATTTGATGCTGCAAGTCCGAAAACAGCGCCGTATCGCGAAGAAATTCGTTGACTGCCAGTTTATCTGTCTCGGTATCGAGATTAAGGTTCAATATCGCCAGCGACACATTCGGTGTTGGAACGCGAATCGCGTTACCGGTAAGCTTGCCAGCTAACTTTGGATAGGCCTTTGCCACCGCTTTTGCAGCACCGGTTTCTGTTATAACCATATTAAGTGGTGCACTACGGCCCCGGCGGTCAGCTTTGTGGTAGTTGTCAATGAGATTCTGATCATTGGTAAAACTGTGTACCGTTTCCACATGGCCAGAACTTATGCCATACTCTTCGTCGAGGGCTTTCAACACCGGTGTAATTGCGTTAGTCGTACAACTGGCAGCTGAAAGAATGCTGTCATCGCCCAGTATGTCAGTGTGGTTAACACCGTGGACAATGTTTTTAATATCACCTTTACCAGGGGCGGTAAGCAGTACTTTGCCTGCACCTTTGGCTTTTAGGTGCAAACCAAGTCCTTCTCTATCTCGCCACATTCCGGTGTTGTCAACCACAATGGCATTATCAATACCGTACTGCGTGTAATCTACCTGGTCCGGGCTGTTGGCGTATATTACCTGAATGAAAGCGCCATTGGCTTTAAGTGCCTGACGCTCATGGTCGACCGTTATACTGCCGTTAAACGGCCCGTGTACCGAATCGCGACGCAACAAACTGGCGCGCTTTTCTAAATCGCCATCTTTACCACCCCGGACGACAATAGCCCGCAACCGCAATTTATTTGCTTTACCCTGCCGCTCTATCATGAGCCTTGCTAACAAACGTCCAATACGGCCAAATCCATACAGAACCACATCCTGGGTATCTTGCCCTCTGTCTGAATCAGCAACCGCAGCGAGCTTATTGCACAGATATGCCTGCAAATCTTTTTCGTCTACGGCACTGCCATAATGAAAATCAAATGCGAGTTTACCAATATCAATTTGCGCAGGAGATAACTTCATGGAAGCTAACGCCTCCAAAATCGGGAAGCTCTCTCGAAGGCGCAACTTTATCCCTTCGTGTAAGCGAACTTTACGATGTGATTTTATAATATCGATAACACTGGCACCCAACAACGAGCGACCGTAAACTGAAATTTCAACCGCGTGATTTCGATACAATTTACCCACCAATGGCAGCATCATTTCGGCGTATTCCTGCCGCTCTTGCCAACTACTTTGTAATTCCTGTTCAAACTGTTGATTCATGCTTCGCCTTTTCGAATAAAATTTCTGTTAATTTCCAGGCAGTCACGATATTAATTGTAGGGTACACTAAGGTGTAAAATTGTTGTCTGCATGGAACAACAGCAAGTTTAAAGAATTCAATCAGGAAGACCAAATTGTTGAAAATTTTCAGTATTTCTACAAAAACCATATTCAGCTATCCATTCTTTAGTAATTTTCCCACAAAAGTTAGCTATCTCTTGAGTTGTCTATTTCTCACTTCCAGTCTCTTTGGATGTAACGATATTTTTGAACCGAAAGTGGCTACCATGTGCAAAGACAATCCTGCACTGTGTGAAGATTTAAACCCCGATCAATGGTGTCGGGCAGAAAAAGCAGACATCATCAAGCACAGATATCGCTTTGGGGATGAACTTACCCCCGAGCAGTACTATCGAAAGTTAACGATATTTGAAGACTATCAACGCTGTATTACTAAAGCGTCAGGGATTACTCACAAAAAGTACCGCGATGTGGAAAACGGACGTATGAAAGGTGTGATAACTGCTCGAAAGGAATTGGACCGAATGTCTCGAATTACCAAAAGCAGCGACCATCCTTTATTAGCTTATTATCACTGGTCTCGTTTTAGTGACGAAAGTGCAAAAGACCGCTTTTTAAGGGCCGCGGAACAGGGGAAATTACAGTCTCCTGAGTTATTAATTGCATTAGCGTCAATACAGGTTAAACGGGATTTGACTAATGCCAAACAATCACTTTACAGAGCGCTTAGCCTTTATGAGAATGAAGAAAATATCGACCCTACAGTTTTCCAATCTTTGGCAACCATTGCCTTAGAAGAGGAAAAATTCGGTTTAGTTTATATGTGGTCAAGAGTTGGTCAGGAATTTGAAGCCGGGGTCAATGACCATCAATTAACTGCGATGGCCACCCAATATAAGTTACCGGTTTCTTTGCTAGACGATGTTGTCGACGAGGTGATTGACGCGCTGGAAGATGGTAATTTTGATGCTGAATCGTTAGGAATCACCAAGCTCTGATACAAAAAATTGTGTAACGAACTTTCAGGTTTTGTGGGAATGAATACACTCTATCTTCCCGTAACAAGATCGAAAACACCGCCTTATCAAAAGGCGGTGCTTATTTTTTAATCACATGTGAAGTTAAACTGATCAACCCGATATTTTTTTCCCATCACGCGTTTCAAAATCCATTGAGAGAGAGTTAACGCAATATCTTTGACCGGTTTGGGTTGGGCCATCAGGGAACACGTGTCCTAAATGTGCGTCGCATGACAAACAGTATATTTCTACTCTTCGCATGCCGTGACTATTATCATCCCTGTAGCCAACATTGCCCTCTTTTGATTGTTTATCAAACGACGGCCAACCACACCCTGCATCGAATTTCGCTGACGCATCAAACAGCGTATTGCCACAACATTTACATACATACGTGCCAGGTCTGGTTTCGTCCAACAAAGCACCGGTAAATGGCCGCTCCGTGCCAGATTCCCGAGTGACATAGTATGCATCTGGTGATAGTTTGGCTTTCCAGTCTGATTGATCTGTCATTTTCACCTGCCTTTATTTACTTTTTCACCGCGTGCTGTGGACGTGCCGGATTGCTCCAATCAAGGTGGAATTTCTTTCCAGCAGATTTATCAATACGCTGATAA
The DNA here is from genome assembly GCF_056158205.1 of Alteromonas sp. AWQ4_252. NCBI lineage: Bacteria > Pseudomonadati > Pseudomonadota > Gammaproteobacteria > Alteromonadales > Alteromonadaceae > Alteromonas > Alteromonas sp. AWQ4_252. Next base: position 3,206,765 of record NZ_JBSWSV010000001.1, read on the forward strand.
GTATGCGCTCCGAAATAATCCCGCTGACCTTGTAGCAAGTTAGCAGGCAACACAGCGGAGCGATATGAATCGTAATAACTTAGTGCCGACATCATGGCTGGGCAAGGAATACCTGCCAGCGCCGCCTGCGCCAATGATTCCCGCCAGTTGGCTTGATATTCGGTAATTTGTTCAGAGAAGAATGGGTCCAGCAACAAGTTTGCTAACTCTTCGTTGTTTTCATATGCTTTAGCAATAGATTGTAAAAACACCGCTCGAATAATGCAGCCTGCTCGCCAGATACGGGCGATACCGCCAAAATCAAGCTCCCAGCCCCGCTCCTTTGAAGCTGTTGCCATCAACTGGAAGCCCTGTGCATAAGCGCAGATTTTTGAACAGTACAAGGCGTGTTCAAGTTTATTTATTGAAGCCATTTTTTCGGAGTCTGAAAGAGGCTTCACCGCGGGTCCAGAGAGTACTTTACTGGCGGCAACACGTTCGTCTTTTAAACTGGAAATACTACGAGCAAATACTGCTGCAGTTATAGTTTGAGCTGGGCTTCCAACCTGCAGTGCACTTACGGCAGTCCATAATCCCGTTCCTTTTTGCCCGGCTTTATCCAGAATGACATCAACTAAAGGCACGCCTGTTTCCGGGTCCATCTGTTCGAGAACTTCTGCACTAATTTCAATTAAGTAACTGTTTAACTTACCTTTGTTCCAACGCCGAAACACCTCAGCGATCTCAGCTGGTGACATGTGCAAAGAGGTACGCATAACCTGATAGGTTTCACATATCAATTGCATATCTGCGTACTCAATGCCGTTGTGAACCATTTTTACATAGTGACCTGCACCAACAGGGCCGATATAGGTTGCACAGGGTTCGCCCTCTGTTACTGGTTTACCCGGAACAAACGATTCAATAGGCAAGCCGGTTGCAGGATCGACCTTAGCAGAAATGGCAGTTAATACCGGTTCTAGGCGAGTCCACGCATATGGATTGCCTGATGGCATTAACGACGGACCAAAACGAGCGCCAACTTCTCCGCCGGAGACGGCAGTTGAAAAGAAAATGAACTTGCTCTTATATTTTTCTTCACGCTCTACAGAATCGGTCCACAAGCTGTTACCTGTATCGACAACAATATCATCAGCTTGTACGCCCGCATCAATGAGGTGCGAGCAGACGTGATCAACCGGCTCACCGGCAGGAACGGAAACAATGATCATGTGAGGTGACGTTAGCTTACTTAATAATTCGGTATAAGAGCTACAACCTTCGACCCGCGGTGGCTTATCACCACGCTCTTCTGCATCTTTAGCCAGAATAGCATCAACTTTTGATTGGTCCAGGTCAAAACAAGCAACGCGATATTCGTGGTCCACCAGGTTCAAGGTCAAATTAGCGCCCATCACGCCCAGGCCAATAAACCCAATATCACACTTTGATTCTGCTTGCTTTCCATCTTCTTTTTGCATTTGGTCTCACCTCACGTTTCAGATGGCTGCGGATCATACCACTCCCTGCTAGTGCCAACACTAAAATATTATCAATTTACCTGTGATTTACTGAACAAAATAGGTAAAACGGTTATCGTGCAAACACTGGTAAAGGTAGTCAGCGTTTTAGTGGTTGAAAGCTGAACACGGCAACCGTTCTGGCAGCTTGTAGAAATACCCTCTGAATACTTATTTCAGGCTGCTCTGACAGTGATGCGTATCGGGTATCAACTTCCAAACGCCAGGCTCCTTTCGCAGATAAGCTGGGTAAATTGAATCGCCTGTCTTCCTGACTGGCGTTGAAACACAAAAACCAGTGTTCTGGTTCTTCTGACGCTACCGGACAACCTTTTATCTCAAGCCCAAAGGCTTTGCTCTGTGGCGATTGCCAGTCTTCAGATACCTTGTCTCTGCCATCGGGTTTAAACCACCCTATGGATGACACATTGTTTTCGGTCTGGAAATGATCATCTTCCAGCAGTAATTGCTGAAGTAAGGTACTACCCTTTCTCAAATGAATAACGTACTGGCAAAAATGCAGAAAATCAGTCTGCCGCTTATTCAGAGACCATTGATACCAGTTAATATCATTGTCCTGACAGTAGGCGTTGTTATTGCCCAGTTGCGTGCGACTCAGTTCGTCTCCACCGAGTATGTGTGGTGTACCCTGTGATAAAAGCAGAGAGACGAATAAATTTCGCTTCTGCTGTTCCCTCAACGAAAGAACGTGTTCATCATTAGTTTCACCTTCTACACCGTAATTGGCCGAAAGGTTGTGACCGTGACCGTCGCGGTTATTTTCTCCATTGGCTTCGTTGTGACGCTGTGAATAACTCACCAAATCATGCAAGGTAAAACCATCGTGATAAGTGATATTGTTCACCGACGTGGTGATAGGTTTACTTCCCTTATGAAAAATATCCCTGGAACCCATCAACCGGGTTGCAAACTCAGGCGTTATAGCGTGATCACCACGCCAGAAGGCACGAATTGTGTCCCGATAACGGTCGCTGACTTCAAGCCAGGGATAAGGGAACGCGCCAAGCTGATACCCTCCGGGCCCAATGTCCCAGGGTTCAGCGATAAGAATGACGTCTTTAAGAACAGGGTCCTGAGCCATCGCCCTAAGCAAACCGGAGTGAGGTGTAAATTGTTGGGGATCCCGGCCTAAACACACAGCCAAGTCAAAACGAAATCCGTCCACGCCAATGACCGTCACCCAATGGCGCAGAGCATCCATAATGAGCGTCATCATAAAAGGTTGTGCACTGTGAACGGTATTGCCACAACCTGAATGATTGCTGTAAATCAATTCACCCGTGGCAGCTTGCTCTAATAAATAGGCCTGTTGTGGGCAAAAACCTTTGAACGAAAGTACAGGTCCACCATCACCACCTTCTGCTGTATGGTTAAACACAACATCGACAATCACCTCAAGGCCAGCTTCATGATAAGCTTGCACCATCTCTCTAACTTCGTTAAAGGCATGTTCAACGCTATATCGTGGTTCCGGGGCGAAAAAGTTAACCGGGTTGTAACCCCAATAATTGGTCATCCCTTTCTCAGTGATATAAGGCTCGGGCATAAAACTGGCGAGGGGCATAAACTGAACTGTGGTCACCCCTAACGCTTTCAGATGCGCGATGATCTCTGGATGGCGAGCACCAATATAAGTGCCCCTGTGCGCCTCGGGCACGGCGGGATGATTCATTGTCATCCCCTTGACATGAGCTTCGTAGACAATACGCTCATGAGGTTTGTATACAGTTTTTCGAGTGCTCGCGTGTTCAGGCGTCTTAATCACAACACTGCGGGGGATCATAAATGCAGTGTCAGTTTCATATTGTCTGGCACTCCAATGAATTGGTCTGTTGAGCATTTTAGCGTAAGGATCAATTAGCAGTTTTTCGGATGTTACCTTATGCAAAAATTGCTCAGCACGCTCAACACGGTATGCATATAACTGCCCTTCCTCCACGCCTTGCAATAATACATGCCAAACGTCACCTGTTTTGCCAGTCAAAAGGATCTCTGCCACCGACTCTTCTGTATCGTGACTGTACAGACATAAAGTCACGGCTTTTGCACCGGGACAATAAACTGCGAAATTAGTACCCTCAGCAGTGAGGGTTGCGCCTAACGGCGAAGGCAGACCTCGCTCGGTCTGCCTTAAAGTTGAAGTATCAGTGTGCACAGCCAGTACGGCTCCTATTCGTAAACCCAATATAGCGTTGCCAGAGGCGGAAGCTCGATTTCAATGGAGTGCGGTTGGTCGTTCCATGGCACATCTTCAGCACGGATTTCGGCTTGAACGGGAAAATCACTTCCCCAAAACTCGCCGCCATCGGTATTGAGGACGAGACGATAAACACCCGGGTTTTCAACCCCAATACGAAAACCATTGCGAGGTGCTGGCGTAAAATTACTCACCACATACACCTTTTGATTTTGCTTACTCTTTCTTACGAAAGACAACACGCTTAGTTCAGCGTAATTGTGGTCTATCCAGTTGAAGCCTTCAAAATGATGATCTAATTCATGAAGAGCTGGGTAAACCTGGTAAGTATGATTCAATTTTTTATAAAGTGTTTGAACACCTTTGTGTTTATCAAACGACAGTAAATGCCAATCGAGTTCCCCGTCGTGATTCCACTCTTTCGCTTGGGCAAACTCATTGCCCATAAAATTGAGTTTTTTACCTGGATGGCCAAACATAAACGCAGCATAGCAACGTAAATTAGCCGCTTGTTGCCATTCATCGCCAGGCATTTTTCCCAGCAAGCTTCCCTTCCCGTGAACCACTTCATCATGTGATATGGGTAGCACAAAGTTTTCGTCGAACGCGTAAACCATGCTGAAAGTAATATCTCCATGATGGTAACGGCGATAGGCTGGATCTTTACTTATATAGTGTAAAGAGTCGTGCATCCAACCCATATTCCATTTAAAGCCAAAGCCCAGCCCACCTTCGTAAACCGGACGGGACACCCGGGGAAATGACGTGGATTCCTCGGCAATTGTCATCGCACCGGGAAAGTGTTTGTACACTTCCTCGTTCATCCATTTCAGCAGGCTTATGGCTTCGTAATTCTCGTTGCCACCATCAACATTGGGAATCCACTCACCTTCATTTCGGGAGTAGTCCAGATAAAGCATTGAGGCAACTGCATCAACCCTAAGCCCGTCGATATGAAACTTATCTAACCAGAACAAGGCATTGGCTACCAGAAACTGACGAACCGTATCTTTGCCAAAATCGTAAATACACGAGTTCCAGTCAGGGTGCCATCCTTTTCGGGGATCATCATATTCGTACACGTGACTTCCATCGAACCTAGCCAAACCATGAGCATCTTCAGGAAAGTGGGCTGGAACCCAATCGATAATTACGCCAATACCAGCCTGGTGACATGTATCAACAAAGTACTTGAACTCATCCGGTGAACCAAACCGACTGGTCGGAGCAAATAACCCAACAGGCTGATACCCCCACGAGCCATCGAACGGGAATTCTGAAACAGGCAGCAATTCAATGTGGGTATACCCCATCTCTTTGACATAACTGACAAGAGACTCAGACAACGAGCGATAAGATAAATAACGGGATTCAGATGCTGAGTCAGGTCGACGCCATGAGCCCAGGTGAACTTCATAAATACTCATAGGTTTGGCGTACTTATCACCATCCCTGTTTTTCATCCATTGCTCATCGCCCCATTGGTAATTATCGTGGCTGAAGACCTTTGACGCGTGAGAGGGATACTGCTCTGCATAGTAACCCAGTGGGTCAGCTTTGTGGGGCAAATCATTACCCCAAGCATCTTTGAGTTGATATTTGTAGCGGGCGTTCTCACCAACCCCGGGTATCACCAATACCCAGTAACCCAAATCCGTATGTTGCATAGCGTGACGCCTGCCGTCCCAGTGATTGAAATCACCGATCACTGAAACCGCAGATGCATTAGGCGCGTAGACTATAAAACGTGTGGCCTTTACACCGTCAACGTCAATGAGCTGTGCGCCACCCTGTTGATACAAATTTCTCGGTTCGTGATCAATGTAATGAACACCGTGATATGCCACGTCCTGAAATTGATAAGGGTCACAGAAACTGTATTCGCCATTTTCTGTGGTAACGCACAGTTGATAGGGGCCTGTTACATCAGAAACAGGTAAAACTGCACAGAACAAATCTGAGTTTTTTATACGCTTCAAAGCAGTAGACGGAGCAGACACACCTTGAAAGTGAACATCTATAGCCATCGCGTCAGGCACAAAGGCTGTGATAGTAGCCTTATTTTTTTTGATTTTTATTCCCAGTACTGAAAACGGGTCACGACATCTTGCGTGGGCTAACTGCTGTTCTACTTCCATTCTTTACTCCTGTCGACTGCCAGTAGATCTGGCAGTCATTGCGTTTCCGCTGCCAATCACGCTAATCAGTGCTGGCTTTATTTCGTGTCTCTGTCAGTTTACTTGCAAGTACACTGAGGTTTTGGTCGTTGAATATCTGTTGTAACGTATGAGTTAGCTTTCTTCGCCAATTCGGATATTCATTGAACGTACCCGGTACATTAACAGGCTTATCCATCTTCAGCCAGTCTTCCAATTGCAAACTCAGCAATGCACTGGAGCCAGTAGCCATATGCAATTGCATTCCCCGGTTTAACTCTGTGGTCATACCGACGTAATTGACATCATGGCTGATATCATTACTGATGCTCTGATGTCCGTGCAAGGTATCCAATATTGCCTGCTTGTTGTCGTGTCTGTCTGTATACAACCCAGAAAGAATTTCTTCTGTGGGATACAAACCAATTTCTTTACCCAATTCAAGATCCAAACAGTGCCAAAAGCCTTTGAGCGTCGGCATATCATGAGTCGTCAGGGTTGACATAGATTGCTCTGGATAGTGGGCTGGTGAGAAGAAGCCGCCGTCTTCAGCTTGCTCGAAAAAGAACACCCGGTACGAATACACTCCGTTGTCGGCTAATTTTTCACGAATTTCTTCGGGTACAGTGCCTAAATCTTCGCCTATTACAAGACTTTGATGACGGTGACTTTCCAGCGCCAGTATTGCAAGTAAATCGTCCACTGGATAATACACATAGCCGCCGTCTTTAGCATTGTCTCCTTTGGGTACCCACCACAATCTCAGCAGTGCCATAACGTGGTCGATTCTCAATGCACCTGAACCTGCCATATTCGACGAAAATAAATCGATGATCGGTTGATATTGCTGTTCGTATAACTTGTGCGGATCCATAGGTGGTAGACCCCAGTTCTGGCCCAAAGGACCAAGAATATCTGGAGGGGCACCCACTGACGCATCGATACAATAAAGATCTTTATTACCCCAGATTTCCGCACTTCCCTCGCTTACGCCGACAGCAAGGTCACGATACAAACCTATTGTCATTCCAGCATCAACAGCAACATCGCTAGCTGCTTGTAGCTGCAACGCTGCCTGCCATTGCAGGAACATAAAGAATTTAACCCGTTTCTCGTGTTTCTTCCTATATGCCGCTACGCCATCCTTGTGATAATCGGACAATGATTCTGGAAAAACCGGCCACCCCCATGAAGGTTTACCTTCTTCTGCCAGTGCTTCCTGCAGGGTGTCGTATACGGCTAATATATCTAAGCTATCGCCGCCCTCTTCCACAAAAGCCTTAAATGCCTTGCGCTGACGGGTGTTTTTAGTCAGATACTGCTGATAATAAACATCAAACAGCGCTGTCAGAACCGTCAGCTTTAATTCTGCCACCCCGGCATAATCGACGAGCTCCGTCTGTCTTAAGACTTCGAGCTTACGATTGAATTCGTCACTATTTACGATAGCCTGGACTTTAGGGTCGTCATAGCAAGGCAGTGATGATACGTCTAGATACAAATAGTTCAGCCAGCGTCGGGATGATGGTCCGTAAGGGCTACAAGCTTCAGGATTTGCCGGATAAAGGGCGTGAATTGGATTCAGACCAATAAAATCTGCGCCTCTCTCGGCTGCATTTTTAATTAGATAAGTCAGATCCGAAAAATCACCTATTCCCCAGTTTGTGTCACTTTTTACGCAATAGAGCTGTACACTAAGCCCCCACACCTTTTTGCCCTTCTCAATTTCCTCGGGAATGTAACAGCGGGCGGGCGCAATGATAATGCGCATTTCGCACAAAGCCTCATCGTCCCCCTCAACATATAATGCCAGCGAGTGATAACCTATAGGTAATGTAAGAGGGATCGTTACCTGATATTCGTGATATTCGATTTCTTCGAGATGCGACGCATTAATTAAAGTTTCATCAACAGGTGAGAAACTGTGATCGAAGACTTGCCCTTCTTCCGTAGTGATGACTACAGTATATTCATCGGTTACCAGCTCAATGGGTAACCGAATATTAAACATCATGGTATCTGATTGGCGTAACACCTGCACCGGGTTTAACGGTGACTGCCAGAAACGTCTCGCTTCATTATGCAACTGAGACATAATGGTATCTTCATCATGAGTGTTATAACCCAGGGCACTGAGTAGTTTTGTCTGACTTGATTCTGAGATAACAGCGGGTTTACCCCATGCATCTATATAATGGGTTTCAATTCCTCGCATCTCAACAAGTTGTTGCAAAACGGGATTTGTCATAGTCGTCTTTTCCTGTTTAACCGCGTTGAGTATGGTGAAGTTATCTTTACCATACCAGTGAACGCACAAATTTTTAACATTATCGATTAAAGATACGAAAGGCGAAATTGAATACGATTGCATAGCTGTTTATTGTAATTTTGCAACATTAATCGCATTTTGTTTTGCCAATTATGCCATTTTGATCCATACTTTACGTAATTTTTTTTCACTAATACCAAATTAGAGGTATGACATGACAATACGCATCGGTATCAATGGTTTCGGACGCATCGGTCGTTTGGTAATGCGCGCAGCGCAACAACGTGATGACATTGAAGTTGTTGCAATTAACGATCTGTTAGACACAGACTACATTGCTTACATGCTCAAGTACGATTCTACTCATGGTGTTTTTGACGGCGAAATAGGTGTCGACAATAACAACCTGGTAGTTAACGGTAAAACTATTCGGGTAACTTCAGAAAGAAATCCAGCTGATCTGGCTTGGGGCGACGTTAATGTAGATGTCGTTGTCGAGTCAACCGGGCTTTTTCTTACTAAAGAAACCGCAGCAGCTCACCTTGAAGCTGGCGCGAAGAAAGTGGTAATGTCAGCACCGTCTAAAGACGACACGCCAATGTTTGTGATGGGTGTTAACCACGATAGTTACGAAGGTCAGTCAATCGTATCTAATGCATCGTGCACCACTAACTGTCTGGCTCCTGTTGCTAAAGTACTTAACGATAACTTCGGTATCGTGGATGGTCTTATGACAACAGTACATGCCACAACTGCAACACAGAAGACTGTAGACGGTCCGTCTCATAAAGATTGGCGTGGTGGTCGTGGTGCAAGCCAGAACATCATTCCATCTTCTACCGGTGCGGCCAAAGCAGTAGGCAAAGTAATTCCTGCGCTTAATGGTAAATTAACAGGTATGGCGTTCCGCGTACCTACACCAAATGTTTCAGTGGTTGATTTAACAGTAAACCTGGCCAAGCCTACTTCTTACGAAGCAATTTGTGAGGCAATGAAAAACGCTGCTGAAGGCGAGTTGAAAGGCATATTGGGCTATACCGAAGATGCCGTGGTATCTAACGATTTTCTGGGTGATGCAAGAACGTCGGTATTTGACGCAGACGCAGGTATTGCACTGACTGACACCTTCGTCAAAGTCGTTTCTTGGTACGACAATGAATGGGGATACTCAAATAAAGTTCTCGATTTGGTTAAGCATATTTCTGCTTAAGCTGTTTATATTGGCAGAGTATTAACTGCTAGTAAAAGAAGGTGCGATTTTTATCGCACCTTTTTTGTTTTCAATGCACAATAAAACAAACTAATACACAATTTTTGTCAAGGAGACATTTCGTGAGTATACCCGAATCCATTAAGGTAGAAGAATCGGCTGGGATCACTTTTTTACAAATAGAAAATGCATATGCTTCGTGCCGAATCAGCCTTTATGGCGCCCACGTGCTGTCTTACACACCCAGGTCAGACGATCGCGATAGATTGTGGTTAAGTCCACATGCTTTTCTGAACGGTGAGCGGCCGATTCGTGGCGGGATCCCAATTTGTTGGCCTTGGTTTTCTGACGACCACGGGCGGGAAAAAGGCGCCCTGCCTTCCCATGGATTTTTGCGTACCCAAGTGTGGCAAATTCAACAAGCCGAAGAAACTGATATCGGTACTCGTTTAATCCTAGCGCCCGCTTTCAGTCGTGCAGAAGGGTTTGAATATGACTGCACAGTAACTTACGAAGTCATAGTTGGAGAACAGTTATCTGTATCACTTAACACCCATAACACCGGTATAGTCCCCTTACAGTTTAATGGAGCATTACACACGTACTTTAGTGTGCCGGACATTTCTCACATAACGCTGGAAGGAATTACTGGTACATATAAAGATAAATTAGAGAGTTGGGCTGAGAAGCCTACGCCTGTTCCCTATGTGGTCAGCGGAGAAACGGACCGTATTCACAATGATGCACCAAAAACTATCACTATTAACCACAATCAATCACCGTTAACTCGTGTAGAAAATCACGGTCATGATTCCATTGTGGTGTGGAACCCCTGGCAAGGTGCTGCGTCTATGGCAGATATGGATGCTTTTGGATTCAAACATATGGTGTGCGTGGAAACCGCTCTACTTAATGGTTGTACCTTAAGTCCCGATGAAAAACACGCTATAAAACAAGTAGTGACTTAACAACAAACAAATAGTAAAAAACCAGCATTACGCTGGTTTTTTTAAATGAGTAGCAACAAGCTAAATTAGCCAGACGTTATACAGCGCCATCACAAGCTGCTTTTGCCAACGCAGTGATGGCGTCCCAATCACCATTTTCAATGGCGTCATCAGGTGCAAGCCAGGAGCCACCAACACATTTGACACTTTTCAGTGCGAGGTAGTCATTGTAATTACCTGGTCCGATACCACCTGTGGGACAAAATGCGATATCGGGGAAAGGACCACTAATAGATTTAATAGCCTTAACGCCACCGGATGCCTCCGCCGGGAAGAATTTGAGGTGGTCATACCCTGCATCTTTAGCTGTCATCAGATCAGAAATAGAAGAAATACCTGGTATAAGAGGGATCTCTGACTCTTTACCTGCTTGTAGCAAATTCTCTGTCAGTCCAGGACTAATAGCAAATTTAGCTCCAGCTTCTATCACTTGTTTTAACTGCTGTGCATTTGTCACCGTACCCGCACCGATGATGGCATCGGGCACTTCGTCCGCTATTTTTTTAATGACATCAAGGGCAACAGGTGTGCGAAGTGTTACTTCCAGTACTTTTATGCCACCCGCCATTAATGCTTTTGCCAGTGGCACTGCTTTATCCAGGTCTTTAATTACTAACACTGGGACCACAGGACCAGCAGCAAACACATCTGCCGGTGAATATTTCCAGTTCATTGTCATAGTTAACTCGCAGTATGTTGATTCAAATACGCTGCAGCACCTAACAGGCCGTGATCGGGCTCAGCAATAAGAAAAGTGGGAATGTCTTTGACGTAATGCTTCATCTGCCCTTTAGCTTCGAAACGCGCACGAAAATCGCTTTGCTGAATAAAGTCAACAAAGCGGTTGGCAATACCGCCACCAATGAATATCCCACCTGTTGTGGCCATGTTTAATGCCAGGTTCCCGGCAAAGCTACCCATTACCCGACAAAATTGGGTAAGGGTACGCACACAAATATCACACTGATTACTCAAGGCATTTTCAGTGATACCTGCGGGCTCAGAAAACGCCACGTCGACACCAGCATCGAGGGCTAGCGCAGTATAAATATTAACGATCCCGCGGCCAGACATAAGTTCTTCCGCAGATGCCCTGCCATCTTTCTTCTGCAGATAACGCCAGACAATAATGTCTGTTTCATCCACCGGTGCAAAATCAACGTGACCGCCTTCCCCATCAAGTGTTTGCCAACCTGATGTGGTCATTGTGATATGCTCAACTCCCAGGCCAGTGCCTGGCCCAAAAACCGCAATGTTACCGTTTTCTATAGGCGTTCCTGTCCCTATCTGTACTACCTGTTCTGCAGACAAGCCAGGTAAAGAATGTGCAACAGCAGTGAAATCGTTTATTACGAACAAGGCATCAAGCTTTAACCGATTTTTCAGAGCTTCTTGAGAAAACGCCCAGCTGTGATTTGTCATCGACACCTGATCGCCCAGCACAGGGCAAGCGATACCGATACACCCCTTAGAAAAAGTATAATCAGGAAGTTCACTAAAGTATTGTTCGATAGCAAGATCGATACTGGCAAAGTCACAACACTGATATTTAATTATATTCTGCAAACCATCAGCGGTGACCCTCGCCAGGCGGATGTTAGTTCCTCCTACATCCGCCACGAACTTATGTGTCATAGCGCCTGCTCCTGCGTCGCGAACAATGAACACGCCCCCTCTTCAGCGCCGGATAACGTGGCCCTAAAACCAGCAAAGAGTTCTCTTCCCATACCAACCTGGTGATGTGCCAGGTCTGCGGGTTTAGCGTCTCTGCTTGCTAAAGTTTTTTCATCAACATGAAGAGTTAAATCACCTGTTTGCGTATTGAGCTCAATAATGTCGCCAGACTGTACTTTGGCCAACAAACCACCGTTATAAGCTTCTGGTGTGACGTGGATCGCCGCAGGCACTTTGCCTGATGCACCTGACATTCTTCCGTCGGTGACAAGGGCCACTTTGAACCCTTTATCTTGCAACACACCCAGTGGCGGTGTTAAGCGATGAAGTTCTGGCATACCAATCGCTGATGGCCCTTGGAAACGAACAACAATAATGCAGTCTTTATCCAGGTCACCGGCTTTGAAAGCGGCATCCAGTTCAAACTGGTCTTCAAACACTACTGCAGGTGCTTTTATGTGACACACTGGTGAGCGCAGTGCTGATGTTTTTATAACACCACGACCCAAGTTACCCCGTAACACACACACACCACCATCCGGTTTAAAGGGCTCGTCTACCGTTGCGAAAACCTCTTTATCATGAGATTCCGTGGGACCATCGCGCCACTCCAATTCACCATCACGCAATACCGGCTCTTTGGTATATAAATCCAAACCGTCACCACATATCGTTTTCACATCATTGTGCAATAAACCAGCGTCGAGTAACTGTTTAAACAGCAACGACATACCACCAGCTGCAACAAAGTGATTAATATCAGCAGAGCCGTTGGGATAAATACGTGTGATCAGAGGCACCGCATTTGAAATATCAGAGAAATCATCCCAGTTGATAATAATACCTGCGGCTCTCGCTACTGCGACAAGGTGCATGGTGTGGTTTGTTGAGCCACCTGTTGCTAACAACGCCACGATACCATTCACTACCGCTTTTTCATCGACGATGTGACCAATTGGCCTGTAATTATCGCCCAAATCAGTGAGACGTGTAACCTGAACTGACGCAGCCTTGGTTAACGCATCTCGCAATTCAGTACCTGGATTGACAAAGGACGACCCAGGAAGGTGTAGGCCCATCGTCTCAACCACTAACTGGTTAGAGTTCGCCGTTCCGTAGAATGTACAAGTACCTGCAGAATGGTAGGATTGCGACTCTGCTTCTAACAGTTCGTCACGACCGACCTTTCCTTGGGCAAACTCTTGTCTTACACGGGCTTTTTCTTTATTCGGCAAGCCTGAAGGCATTGGGCCTGCAGGAACAAATACTGTTGGCAGATGACCGAACGTGAGTGAGCCTAACAACAGGCCTGGGACGATTTTATCACAGATCCCAAGCATCATTGCGCCGTCGAACATGTTGTGAGATAACCCCACAGCAGTGGCCTGGGCAATCACATCACGACTCATCAAACTAAGGTCCATGCCGGGATTACCCTGGGTAACACCGTCACACATGGCCGGAACCCCGCCGGCGAACTGAGCAACACTGCCTACTTCACGAATGGCTTCTTTGATGATCGCGGGATAATTTTCATACGGCTGGTGCGCAGACAACATATCGTTGTAAGATGAAATGATCGCAATATTTGCCTTCGTCATTGAACGCAAATCAGCTTTGTCTTCAGTGCCGCATGCGGCAAAACCATGTGCAAGGTTACCGCAAGACAATACGCCACGGTGCGGTCCGGCACGACGTGCTTTTTCAATTTTTTCCAGATACGCTTTTCGTGTATTCTTACTGCGCTCAATAATGCGCTGAGTAATTTCTGCAATTTGAGAATTCATAATCTTCTCCTATGGAGCCCACTTAAGTATTACATCTGCGCGATTAACCACAGCAGTAATGGGCTTTTCAATTTCAGTAGCGTTTTCCAACGCATCTTCGAGTACGGCCTTTTTCTTATCCCCGGTAAGATGGATAAAAATATTGCGACTATTCAGTAATGCCGGCAAGGTCAAAGAAATACGCTGGTGAGGGGCGGTAGTTGGTTGTACCGCGATACACACTTTCCCACTGGACATATTTAGTCCATCAGCGACTTGATCAGAGCATGGGAACAAAGAAGCGGTGTGACCGTCTTCTCCCATACCCAGAATGAGTGCATCAAAAGGCTGGCTAAAGCTACTCAGGCGATTTTCAGCTTCTGCAAGGCCGTCGTTGGCATCGGCATCATCGGTCTTTAACGATACAAAATGCGCGTTTGCCGCTTTATCTTGAATCAAATTTTGCTTAACCAGCGCAGTGTTACTCGCTTCGTGAGACTCGTCTACCCAGCGCTCATCGGCAAGGGTAACATCCACTTTACTCCAATCGAGTTCGGTGTCACTTAATTGCTTAAACAACGCCAACGGCGTTCTGCCGCCACTTACCACCAGACTAGCACGACCGCGCAGGGCGATACCTTCGTTTAGAATTGCGACCAATTGACTGGCAAATGCATCGGTCAGCGCTTCAGCAGAATCAAAAGTTTCGGTTTTCAATGCCATACTATTTTTTCTTCCGGGTAGTTTTACTCTCATACCAACTGCGATTCGCTCGAGCCAGCAAACCTATAGAGTCTACCGGTCCCCACGTACCTGCCTGATACGGCTCCGGGGGTTCGTTAGATTGCTTCCACGCTTCTAAGATAGAATCAACCCACGACCAAGCTTGTTCAATTTCATCGCGACGAACAAACAATGCCTGATTACCGAGCATAACTTCCAACAAAAGCTTTTCGTATGCGTCAGGGATACGCTCTTCACCAAAAGCCTCTGAGAAACTCAAATCGAGCTTTGATTTTTGTAAATCCATAGAACCAGAACTCGTTAGCCCTGGCACCTTGTTCATAACGGTAATTTCAACACCTTCATCAGGCTGAAGTCGTATAACCAGTTTATTAGGTGGTAATTTTTGGAAGCTGTCACCAAACAGATTGTGCGGCTGACGCTTAAAGTAGATCACAACTTCAGACACTTTTGTCGGCAAACGCTTACCCGTTCTAAGGTAAAAAGGAACACCAGCCCAGCGCCAGTTATCAATGTCGACCTTCAAAGCAACGAAAGTCTCAGTTTGGCTTTTCGTATTGGCGTCTTCTTCATCGAGATAGCCTGGCACCTCTTCGCCCTTGACAAAACCAGTGGTGTACTGACCTCTGACTGTTGATTCATTAACGTTGCTCATATTAATTGGGCGCAACGCCTTTAACACTTTCAGTTTTTCGTCACGAATACTGTCTGCATCAAGTGTCGCCGGTGGTTCCATAGCAACTAAACTCAAGATCTGTAACAAATGGTTCTGCACCATATCTCGCATTTGGCCGGCATCGTCAAAGTAGCCCCAACGCCCTTCTATTCCTACCGACTCAGCGACACTAATTTGTACATGGTCAATAGAATTGTGATCCCAGTTTGTAGCAAAAATGGAATTTGCAAACCGTAATGAGATGAGGTTGAGTACAGTTTCTTTGCCCAAATAGTGGTCAATGCGATAAATCTGGGATTCATTAAAATATTCAGAAACCTGGTCGTTGATGACTTTTGACGATTCGAGATCGTGACCTATTGGTTTTTCGAGGACAACCCGCACCGAACTGTCGATGATGTTACAACTGTGCAAACCACGACATATATCACCATAGATAGCTGGCGGTGTAGCCAGGTAACAAACCATTGTTCTTTGGGCATCAACCACAGAATCAAATACGCGATAACTTTCCATGTCCTTCATATCGACACAAACGTAACTCAGACGTGCTTCAAGACGAGACCAGGTCTCTTCACAGAGTTTCTTTTCGCCGAATTTTTCGATATTGGCCTGAACTTCCTTACGATAGGCTTCGTCAGACATTTCATGACGGGCCACACCAATTATTTTTGTATCAGGATGGATGAGTTCAGCTTTTTCCAACTGATAAAGTGACGGCAGCAGTTTCCGTCGAGACAAATCCCCGAGTGTGCCAAAGAGCACAAAATCACAGGGTTCAAAGGAATTATCCATTACCATAATTGTCGACCTTCTTAATGATAATCCGCAGGAACAAACAATGTCTGAGAGGCAACACCATCATTTCGTTCCCGTTGTTGTTAGCACATAGTTAACACTAAATGTAGTAAAATTACAACTTGCATTCGTTATACATAAATAAAGTGGTATTTTTTGCCTGAATACTCTTTATTCTGTCGGTTATTTTGTCAAAAAATTACATTTTTCTTGTCACCGGTGACACATTGCGTAATATAGTCAGCTAGAATGATAATAACCTTACCCTATTTTTTGTTATATCCGTATGAATATTCTTGAAAAAATTACTCAAAATAAAACCGCTTTCAGCAAGTCAGAGCGAAAAGTAGCAGAAGTGATACTGGCAAACCCACAAACCGCCATTCACTCTAGTATAGCAACCCTGGCTAAAATGTCGGATGTCAGCGAACCGACCGTGAACCGCTTCTGTCGTCGTCTCGATACCAAGGGCTTTCCCGATTTTAAGCTCCATCTGGCCCAGAGCCTGGCCAATGGCACGCCATATGTAAACCGGCATGTGGATGAGAGCGACGGACCGGGCGAATATACCAATAAGATATTCGAGTCTACTATGGCCTCTCTGGAAGTCGCTAAACAATCGGTTGACGTTGCTAACGTCAACCGGGTTGTCGATTTATTAACTCAAGCACATAAAATTTCGTTTTTTGGCTTAGGAGCATCGGCGTCTGTTGCTCATGATGCATTAAACAAGTTTTTCCGTTTCAACGTCCCCGTCGTGTACTTTGAAGATATCCTGATGCAACGCATGAGCTGTATGAATTGCACCGACGGCGACGTTGTCGTTCTCATTTCCCACACAGGGCGTACCAAAAGCCTGGTTGAAATCGCGCAAATTGCCAAAAGTAATGACGCCACAGTGGTAGGCATTACCTCTGCTGATAGCCCGCTGGCCAAAGAGTGTACCCATGTGCTTTCTCTCGAAGTACCTGAAGATACTGATATGTACATGCCGATGGCCTCACGAATAGCCCAACTTACACTTATCGATGTTTTAGCGACCGGCTTCACATTACGCCGTGGAAATAAATTCAGAGAAAACCTGAAGCGAGTGAAAGACACACTGCGGGGTTCTCGCTACGACAAACGGGAATAACTCAAACTCTGCCATAAATATTAGCGAGTCGTTACTACAATGGCTCGTATTTTACGCTTATCTATCACCTCACTGGTAAGTCCAGTAACAAAAAAATTTTCTTAGATTCACATTAATGTCAGATTGCACTACTATTCTGTAATAAAATTACGTAAAGCTATTACAACAACAGATTGAACACATTTTCATCACTGTTGTCTTAACAAATTGATCCATTCTTTTAACGACGAAATTAAGTGACCTAATACTATGACGAGAAGAACGAAGATACTTGCCACGCTAGGACCCGCAACAGATACCCTGGAAATGATTGAGGCAATTATCGCTGCCGGCGCCAACGTCGTCCGCATGAATTTTTCACATGGTCAAGCCGAAGATCACATTGAGCGTGCTAGAAAAGTACGTCAGGCGGCGAAGAACCTCAACAAGTACGTTGCTATTCTCGGAGACCTTCAGGGACCCAAAATTCGTGTTGCCCGTTTTAAAGAAGGTGCGGTAGAACTTTCAGTGGGCGCCCCCTTCGTTCTCGATGCAGAACTTGGGAAAGAGGAAGGCGATGTCAATGCTGTAGGTATCGATTATAAAGCCTTGCCAGATGACGTTAATACCGGAGATATTCTTCTTCTTGATGATGGCAGAATTCAACTGAAAGTGACCGAAGTTGTGGATCGCAAAGTACATACTGTCGTTACTGTGGGTGGGAAACTGTCTAATAACAAAGGTATCAACCGTCAGGGTGGCGGTTTGTCAGCAGAAGCACTCACACAAAAAGATAAAGAAGACATTAAAACAGCAGCCAAAATCGGCGTTGATTACCTGGCAGTTTCTTTTCCTCGCAGTGGTGCAGATTTAAACTACGCCCGGGAACTGGCTCAAGCGGCTGGCTGTCATGCGCTGATCTGCGCAAAAGTTGAGCGCGCTGAAGCCGTCGCCACTGATGAAGCTATCGACGACATTATTAATGCTTCAGATGCCGTTATGGTAGCACGTGGAGACTTAGGCGTTGAAATCGGCGATGCTGAACTGGTAGGTAAACAAAAGAAACTCATTTCTCGTTCTCGTCAGTTGAATAAAGTGGTAATTACCGCAACACAAATGATGGAATCGATGATCAATAGCCCCATGCCTACCCGCGCAGAAGTCATGGATGTTGCCAATGCGGTACTCGACGGAACTGACGCTGTTATGTTATCAGCAGAAACAGCAGCAGGCAGCTTCCCGGTAGAAACGGTAAAGGCAATGGCACGGGTATGTGAAGGTGCAGAGACGCATCCAAGTATCAAGCTATCAAAACACCGCATGGATGACATGTTCTCTACAGTGAGTGAAACTATCGCATTATCTGCGGTTTACGCTGCTAATCACCTGCCAAGCATTAAGGCTATTGTGGCGCTGACTGAAAGTGGTAACACACCTAAATTGATGTCGCGTATCACGACATCACTACCAATCATTGCTATGTCCAGACACGATACTACCCTCAATAGCATGGCTTTATATCGTGGTGTTAAACCAGTTTTCTTCGATTCGCGGGATAGCGAGCCAGGCCAGCTGAAACACGACACTATGGAAGCGCTCAAAGCCATTGGCGTAGTGCAATCTGGTGACAGCGTAATAATGACTTACGGCGACGAAATGGAGAAAATTGGTGCAACAAACGCACTAAAAATCGTCCAGGTAGACTAAAAACGTCATTATAATTGTCAACATTAAAAAGGGGCATAAGCCCCTTTTTTGCCTTCTATTAGCTGGACAAGATAAGCGCCGTCACGATCACGGACTTCATCTGCTTATTGCCAGTGAGTGAAAAAGTCAGTTGGCGACAGTAAAGGCTTTTCTACAGAAGCAATAGCCGGTGTCCCAAGATAAAGAAAACCTATAATTTCATCATCTTCAGACAATTCAAAAGCCTTCCGTACTACTTCGCAATGTGCGTAAGCCCCTGTTCGCCAAATACCATTGAAACCTTGAGCTTGCGCGGCCATTTGCATGGCCATGACGGCACAGGACGCCGACGCAATTTGCTCAACCTGTGGGACTTTCTCGTGTTCCTTATACTTCGCAATGGCAACAATCACCATAGGTGCCCGCAAAGGAAGTTGAACAGCTCTCTCTATTTCCTTCGCTGATTTATCGTTTTCAATAGCCGAACGCTCAAAAATCGCGCCTAGATCAGTCAGCCCCTTTTCCTGGCATATTACAAATTGCCAGGGAGTAAGCCCCCCGTGATCAGGTGTTCTAAGCGCAGCCCGCATAATATTTTCCAAGGCAGTTCCTGCAGGAGCAGGTGCCTGCAGACGAGCCTGCGACTGACGATTGAGTAAGAGTGACAAAGCGTCCAAAACATCCCCCTGTATATATCGCTTACATTGCCCTTACGGACAAATAACCAATTACATCTGATGGTTCTTATAACTTCGGTTATCCTACTTTCGGATACGTCAAAAAACCATTTAATTTTCGCAATGGAAAGCACAAAATAAGATTGCGGTAATCAAACCTGCCCTTCAACGTAGCTATACGAAGTATCTGCGACTAAGATCCCTTACATTATTTTAGATTGTGTTGCTCCTGCGAATCGCGGTATCTTACAATTCATTACAAATTTAATTCGCGTTCCACTGTGGTTTAGATACCATTTAATAAATAATTTCCTGAGGTAGTTAGTTATATGACGGCTAGTAGAAGCTGGACAAAGTCGCTTTTTATTGGACTATGGAGTGTCCTGAATTTTTCCAGAAAATTGCTCTTCAATATTATCTTCCTATTCATTGTTATCGGTTTGATTATCGCAATAAGTAACAGTGAAGATCCTGTCAAGGTAAAACCTGGAAGCGCCCTTTTATTGCAATTAAATGGCAACCTTGTTGTTCAGAAAGAACAGGTCGACCCGTTCGCTAAATTCATGGAGGAAGCGTTTGGCGATGAACCGGAAAATCCAGAAGTTTTGGTTAGAGACGTAGAAAAGGTGTTAAGTAACGCCAAACAAGACAGTCGAATTAAAGGACTTATACTGGATTTATCCGGCTTGCGCGGCGGAGGCTTAGATAAACTGAGAAGAGTTGCTGACGCACTGGACGACTTCAAAGAAGAAAAACCAATTTACGCCATCGGTGATTATTACAACCAGAATCAGTATTACCTGGCCGCCCATGCAAACCATATCTATCTGAACCCCATGGGTAACGTGATGTTCGAAGGGTATGGCCGTTTTGGTCTTTACTATAAGGATATGCTCGATAAATTGCGCATTTCCACCCACATTTTCCGTGTGGGAACATATAAGTCTGCTGTCGAACCTTACATTCGCAACGATATGTCTGATGCGGCAAAAGAAGCTAACAAGTTATGGCTTGATGAATATTGGGATCAGTATAAAGCCGATGTCGCTGCAGCCCGAAATATTGACATCAACAGTTTTGATGAAAAACTCGACGTTCTGCTTTCAAAATTTGAACAAGCAGGTGCAGACTTTGCCCAGTACTCTTTGCAAAATGGCTGGGTTGATGCACTAAAAACCCGTGAAGATGTCAGACAGGAACTCATTGGGTTGGTAGGAAGCAGTGATGACGACCTGGGAGTCAACGTCACTTCATTTGATACGTATTTGAAAGTAATTTCACCGCCACTACCGAAGATAAGCAACAACAAGGATAAAGTTGCCATCGTCGTAGCAAAAGGAGAAATCTATGATGGTAATCAGCCCCCGGGCACGATTGGTGGTGAAAGCACTGCCCGGCTACTTCGCCAAGCCAGACAGGATAAAACCGTAAAAGCTGTTGTGCTGGAGGTTGACTCTCCCGGTGGCAGTTCTTTTGCTTCTGAAATTATTCGCCAGGAAGTTCTGGAATTGCAAAAAGCTGGCAAGCCCGTAGTTGTTTCCATGGGCACATACGCTGCTTCCGGTGGCTACTGGATTTCAGCACCAGCAGATAAAATCTATGCGTCACCAAGTACGGTTACAGGCTCTATCGGCGTTTATGGCATGTTCTTAACCTTTGAAGACACCATTGATTACCTTGGTGTTCACGTTGACGGGGTGGCATCAACAGAAGTAGCTGGCTTATCACCACTCAGGGAGCTGGACCCACGTTTTGCAAATCTTCTGCAGCGTAACGTTGAAACAGCGTACACCCAGTTTATTACCATGGTTGCAGAACACAGAAACATGACGCCTGAGGCAGTGGATAAAGTTGCTCAGGGCCGCGTATGGCTGGGCTCTCAGGCATTAGAGTTGGGATTAGTGGACGAATTGGGCGACATCGATGACGCTATTAAGAGCGCTGCTGAAATCGCAGGCTTGGAAACCTACGATACCCATTACGTAGAGCGTACACTATCTCCCCAGGAACAGTTCTGGAAGGAGTTTTTTGGCCAGGCACTTGTGTGGGGTGTAAAAATGCAGTTTGCAGACAGCGACAGTCAGTTACTTAAAATGGTGAAGAATGTGATGTCTGAAGCCAGTCATGTGACAAAATTGAACGATCCAAGGGGAATTTACACACTCTGTCTTCAGTGTAAGGTAAATTAGTTCTATTAGTGATGAAGTTGCAAGACAAGCTGGCGGTGACAGAAGAAGTTCACCGCCTTTACCGTATCGCATCGACTAAATTAAAACGGAGCTTTCCTTTACCTGCGGTAACCTTCAGAAAAAGTGGAAAGAATGCTGGTACTGCGTTTTTGCAACAAAACAGAATTAACTTTAACCCCGTTCTCTTTATTCACAATACCGACGCTTTCATAGACAACGTTATACCTCACGAAATCTGTCATCTACTTGCTTATCAGATATTCGGTCGTGTAAAACCCCATGGTATAGAGTGGCAATCCTTGATGCGGGACCTGTTCAACGCAAGCCCCTCTACTACGCACAACTTTGACCTGACAGCGCTTAATCTCAAGACATTTACTTACCATTGTCTGTGTGGTGAGGTCTCTTTGACGATCCGCAGGCACAATAAAATCCTCAAAGGCACGCAATATCGCTGTAAACGCTGCAAACAATTTCTTAGCCAGTCAACACTATGACTATGGCGAGCATATAAGCACTCTTTTAGTTTGCTTCTAGCGCTGCGTGCGAGTTTTAAATGGTTGAAGCAAAAGTGCCAGTACGCCGGCATTTTCTTTTACAGCAGGTACGTCTTTTTGGCCTATCGGCAAAGTTTCATCGCTAAAAGCCGCTCTTCGCGTAAAGCTATTAAACAACCTATCCCACCACGATACGCTAAATCCGTAGTTAGAATTCGATTCGCTTTTTGCCTGGCTATGATGAATACGATGTAAACGCTGGGTAATAAACACCAACCCTATTCTATCGTCCCATTTTTGCGGCAACCTAATATTAGCGTGATTAAAAAGAGCAAAGCCATTGAGGGCCACTTCAAAGATAACAATAGCAATAGCTGGCACGCCCAGTAACACTACCGCTGCGGCCTTAATACCCAGGCTTACGGCAATTTCAACTGGGTGAAAGCGAAGACCTGTGGTGGTATCGACATGACTATCAGCGTGATGCATTTTATGAAAGCGCCACAACAATGGCACGGTATGAAAAAGTCGGTGCTGCCAGTAGATAAGCATATCAAGCAATAAAACACTTAACGTGATGACACATATATACACCAGTGATTGCAGGGAACTATCGGTTAACGACTCATCGTAATGGCCTTCGTTAAGACGCCATTGGCCAGAGCTTGTAACACCATTTGGCAAAGCATCCAGCAATAAGTTGAACGCGCCTACACCTTGCTGCTGAGCCCATAAAGACACACCAACCAGGGTTGCCGGAAGCAAAATGCGCGATACCAACGCCCCTATCACCACCATCGACAAATTACCCACCCAACGGGTTTTTCTACTAAGCACGGCCTCTCGTGCAGGTAACAGGGCTTCAAACACTGCCATTAGTACAAAAACGAAGAGAAATACGCTTATGCGGATGAGCGAGGTATTATCCAATATTTGTTGCCTTTATTGTGTTTAGTACTTTAACCATTCTCAGTACTTTGACTGCTATGAGAGCTTTCATCATTATTCGTGTTCTGAAGCAGTGGCTGAGCGCTGCGCTTGAAAGCCTTGCGTTCGACGTTATCAAGGGTAAAAAAGCCTCCTGCAATTCGAGTCACCACTGTAACGGCACAGGCGGTTGCGAACACATAAGCAATCGCAGCAAAATACTGTGGCCAAATACAAAATGCCAAAAACACTAAAATAGTTTCTGTGCCTTCGGTTAACCCCTGCATGTAGTAAAAGCTTTTGTTAGCAAACTGGGGCCTGTCTATTTGAAATTTCTCAGCAGCAATAGCAAATGCCAAAAAACTGCTGCCAGTGCCAATAAAAGTTGCTAGTAACACCATCGCAGGTGCGCCCCACTCAACTGGGTTTGCTATGCCAAATGCTAAAGGGACAGAAGCGTAGAACATAAAATCCAGGCAAATATCCAAAAAACCGCCCGCACTGCTGCTGCTTTGCTGATGTCGCGCCAGTTCACCGTCAATACCGTCGAAGACACGATTCAATATGATGCAGCCTAGCGCCATATTCCACCAGTTAAGAATAATAAAGGGAAGTGCAAAAATGCCGACGACAAATCCTGCAAGTGTCACCTGGTTTGGAGTAACGCCACTACTATCCAGCGCTTTTATTAACGGCTTTAACAGTGGCTTTATCAAAGGGGTTACTTTGGCATCTAACATGATAGTCTCTGTAATACCTCTATAGAATTTCTATAACGTCGCCGCCAGCAGCTAGTGCATCATCTTTATCGTGTGTCACTAATACAGCGGGTATATTGCGTGCTTTTAGCTGAGAAAACGTCCAGCGGCGAATTTGACTGCGAAGGGCCACATCTAATTTACTAAACGGCTCGTCAAGCAAAACCACTTCAGGCTGAGACGCCAGCGTTCTGATCAAGCTTACTCTTGCCTGCTGCCCACCAGATAGCGTATTTACAGCCCGGTTAGCTATGCCATCAAGTTCGACGGCCACTAATAAATCGTTGATGGCGTTATGTTTCAATTGCTTGTTTTTATATAAATTACCAGGCATAGCGAACGCAATGTTCTCTCCCACAGTCATATGCTCAAACAGCAGCGCATCCTGGAACATAACGCCCACTTTACGCCGGTGCGCTTCGATTTCATTCATCACCACATTATTTATTTTAATCTGTCCCGATAGGCTGAACGGGGCTTGAAGTTGCCCGGCGATGGCTTGAAGTAAAGTAGACTTACCTACTCCACTCGGACCCATAATAGTCAGCACTTCACCGTTTGCGACTTCAGCACTTAGCTGTAACAGCGGCTTTTCATCGCGATAGATAACAATGTTTTCTAAATTTAGCACTATGAATTACTTCCCTCTGATTTTTGTTCTTATCTTAACCATGCACTTTTACTGCACTGGGTTTGCTGAAATATCATTGCGCCTGTCCGATACCAGCATTCCCCTACCCCGCTTTTTCATAGTCAATGCAGGCACGTACCAGGCGATCACAAAGCCAACCAGCGGCAACACTGCTTGAATCATGACATACACTGCAGTAAGTCGCGTACTGCTGCCAGATACCGACGCCACAGCTTCGGTAGTAATAGTAGGGATCGTCCCGCCAGACGCCAGCAAGGTGGGTAAATATTGACTAAAGCTAATCGCTAGCCCTAAGGCCCACGCCACTAAAATAGCGCCAAACAACGATGGAAGCTTAACGTGATAAAACACCTGCCACGGCGTTTTGCCCAAGCTCTGCGCCACCATTGCGTATCGGTTGTCGAACTTCCGATATGCCACCGCCATCGATAAAAACACGTAAGGCACCACATAAACCATGTGCGCTATATAGGTGTGAAACCATATGGCATTTTGAAACACAAGCTGCTGAAACCACACCAAACCATACAAAAACGCTACGCCAGGAACTAATAGCGGTAAAAAAAGAGAAACGGATAAGGCGCCAGATGAAAAGCTACGAGCAGGCCTTAACTGTTCGCTTTCAAGAGTAAACAAAACAAGCACCAACGCACTTGTGCTAACCAGCACACCGAGTATTAACGTATTGACAAGTGGAGCTGCCAATGCACTTATTGCGGTATTCCAATGCAGTAGTGTTGTTCCTTCTGGCAGGAATAACGGGAAGTGCCATTGTTTAGCAAAAGAGTACACGACAACCGTGTATACCACTGCGCATATCAAAATAATGTAAAGCGCTAAAATAGCAACACCACAAACACGTGGCAGTGGATCGGCAAAATACCGATCGCCACTAGAGAGGCTACGCTTAGCTATATGTTTAACTAAACGCTCGATGCCCAGAAATAACAGTACCGCCACAGCTGATACTGCTACCTGGACCACAGCTGCACTGCTTGCAAGCAGTCGCATAGACAAATCAATATGATTAAACCAATGCATAATAGCGACAGCCAAAGTACTTGGGTTATTTGGGCCCAGAATGAGTGGAATTTCCACATTTGAAGAGGCGAAGACAAGTACCGCTAATATGGGCAATTTTATTTGCGAATATATTGTCGGCAATACCAGTTTGAAAAAGCTCGCGGTAGGTGAATAACCTAACGCCGTCCCCACTTCTACATAACCTGATAATTTCTTCTTAACAAGGGGCTGAGACATAACGCTTAGCGTCATTAACATGATAAACGGCAACTCTTTCAAACTAAGTGCGAAGAGCACACCAAGGCCAGTGTCATCAAAGAGTAGCACTCCGCCATTTTCTGATGGCAGTACAGATCCATCAATATCACTACTTGTGAACCCATTTAAGCGCGCACTGATTGCAGCAAATATCCCTGAAGGGCTAACTACAAATAACAAAGCAATGGCTGCTGCTGCATGGGGAAACACCAGAAACGGGCTAAGCACACCCTGGATTTTTCCAAGCAGGGAAGAGTGGTAAAACGCAGCGAGTATACAAAACGAGCCAGTAACGGCTAAAAGCGTTGAGCCTAAGCCGGTAAAAAGTGACAACCACATCATTTGCCATATGTCAGGGAAAGCAAATAACGTCGCAAACACGTTTGTTGAAAAGGTATTTTCATCGATAGCCGGGAAATAACCCAATGCAGGAAATATCACCCCAATCAACCCTGCTAAAACGGGAATGCAAAGCAAAAGCAGCAAACACCAACGAACAACAAGTGTAACGTGAGTAAACATTAGTAGCGTGCCCCGTAGCGTTCATACCAGGCTTCGCGCAATGCATCCGTCCAGCTTGCATGGGGTTCGGCTAAGAGTACCGTTGACTGTGATTTGTCGAGGGCGGATTTGTGCACGGTATTGTCTATAAACAACAAGGTTTGCGCTTTTGTTAGCGTTGACATATCCAGTACTGTGTCGTCACCCCACACCGTTAACTTTTGCTTTTCGGCTTGGGCCTCTGGAGACAGCAAGAAGTTAACCACGGTTGTTGCGGCTTCTTTATCATTTGAATTATAGGTCAACCCGATAAAATGTACGTTTGCAAGACTGCCGTCCTGCATAGCATAGGTGCGTACATCATCGGGTAAATCAAAACGATTTACGGCAGATGGAATTTCAGCGGCTGTAAATGAAAACGCGAGTGTTAACTCTCCTGTGCCGACCAAGCGCTGAAGTTGTGAGGCTTGGCGAAGCATATACTCCCCTTGCTGCCACATATTTGGATGTAATTGGTCCAGATAAGCCCAAAGTGCGGGTATTATCGCCTGAAGAGACTGTTCGTTAACGGGTTGGTAAAACAAAGGCTGTTTATCGCCGTTGAGGGCGATGGCTACGTATTTTATAAAGCTAATACCTAAATAATCGCTTGGCACCGGGTAGGTAAAGCGCCCAGGCGCTTTTTGACTGAACCGCAATAGTTGGTGAATTGTTTGAGGAGGCGTTACACCTAACGATTTCATATGCCCACTGCGATAATAAAACACCATTGATGCTTTACCCCAAGGCGCCTCCATGCCAAGGGTGGCTTCACCAAAATCGGTTACCATGGCAGGGTTGTTTTCAGGGCGGGTTAGCGAGAAATGATCGAGTTCTTCAACCCAACCTTTAGCAAGCAAGTCATGCTTTTTCATGGCGGCAAAGTTTTCGCCGTTTATCCAAATTAAATCTACACTGCCGTTATCGTGATTACCTGCTGCTTTTTCTGCAAGCACCCGTGAGACGGCGTCGCTGGTATCAGCAAGCTTAACGTGTTGCAGTTCGATGTTAAATCGCTCGCTTATTTGCCCCGCTACCCATTGCAAATAAGCGTTCACCTGGGCACTACCACCCCACGCGTGAAAACGCACAACAGGTTTGTTTTGTGTGTCGGCTTTAGGCGATTTCGCTGCTGTGTACTTAAGACCTGTCGGGTTTGGCTTTGTTGAATTGGTTGCTGTTAGTGCAAATGTTGGCGACTGAGGCAGGCTATGCGCAACACTGGCAGCAACATCAAATGAAGCTGCGCTTGGCTGCTGCGCTTGAAGACATAGGGCAAGTCCCATTACGAATAATAGAGAATTATACCGGTTGAAGCTGCGGCAAATGGTTAATCTAAAGAAACGTGGAGAATATTGGGCAAAACACTTCCCTACGTTATTCACACAAGGATGGCCAAAAACCGATTGAGTCTTGCGGCTTAAAAAAACCGCTTTTAAATGTACTAAAGCCCTATTGCGTTGCATTGAGCGCCCAGTCGTAATCTAAAAACTCTAGTTCTGCGCTTTCTTGCTCAAGTAGTGATTCTTGCTGTGACGACAGATTCAATGCATCTTTATATAACAGTAAAAATTGGCTGAGATTTTCTGTATTTACGCTTTGAGCACCCTGCCAAGGTTCGCTTTTGCGAACTGCATTGTTTTCAAAGTCTTCACTGTACCAGTCGAATATTCTAGATAGCTTCAAGGTGTTGCCATCCATTCTGTTACGAGACGTATCGGCTAAAAATCGCTTGGTTTGTGCATCAAGCTGGCTATCTAAACTTTCACCACTATAAGCTTCTTCACGCAGCGCCGGACAACCGATACTGGCACAATTAACGGCAAAGTGAATACGAGGCTCGTTGTATCCTTTAACACGTTCATTTTGCCCACGAATAAGCTCATGTTCTATTTCATCCAGCGTACGGGTTTTACCCAATAGCGGTGCAATGTCCTTTTTCCAGGGCGACGAAAAAAAACCGCCTAAGTCACGTATAGAGTCTATCTTAGGGTATGCGGTGAGAATAAGATCAATGGTGTAAGCATTGTAGGCATTAATCAGAAACGCCAGTTGGTCGGCCTCGGGCCAGCTATCAAAGGTCGCTTGTTCTACCTTTGCCAGACTACTTAAATACTGGGTTAAATGGCCCCTGTTTTGCTTAAACCCATTGTAATCAACCTCTGTGCTGGCACCATTGTTGATGGTTTTCACATGTTTGCTTAGCAATGCGCTATATGGCTTGTGAAGCTCATTCGCACCGTTAAGTACAGCTCCATCAGACAACACCGAAAAGCTCACGCTCGCAGCAAGCAGCATAACGCTGCACACTGCCAATCGACTGAATCTTCTAATAGCGACTACCCTACCCATCGCTGCTATCCTCTGCGCCATGTGTGGAATTTCTCTACGTAACTTAAAAGTTTTTCTGGAGCATTAGCGCGCTTCCAGTTACCCGCTGCGTATTTCGCACCTTCAGCCCACGTAGGGTAAGCGTGGATAGTGCCAAGAATTTTGTTAAGACCTAAATCGTGTTTCATGGCAATAACAAATTCTACCAGTAAGTCTCCGGCATGTTCCGAGACTATAGTAACGCCCAATATTTTGTCTTTACCCGGCGGGGTAAGTACTTTGATAAACCCTTTTCTGGCACTTTCAGCGACCGCACGATCCAGCTCTGCAAATTCGTATCGCGTTACTTCAACGTCAATGCCTTGTTCCGCTGCTTCTCGTTCGTTAATACCTACACGGGCTACTTCAGGGTCGATAAAGGTTGTCCAAGGAATGACGCGATAATCTACATTGAACTTCTTAAACGTGCCGAATAATGCATTAACGGCTGCGTACCATGCTTGATGTGAGGCTACGTGAGTAAATTGATATGGACCTACCACGTCTCCAGCAGCAAAAATATTTGGCATTAGGGTTTGCAGGTATTCATCGGCCTCAATCGTTCTATCAAATCGAATACCTAAATCTTCAAGGCCAAAACCGTGTAAACGCGCTTTTCGTCCCACCGCCACAATCACTTCGTCATAGGCAATAGTTGCCTCAACCCCTTCTTTAGCGACGACTAATACTTTTTCGCCGTCTCTCGTCTCAAAGCGCAGTGCGTCATGAGATGTCAACACATTCACTCCGCTTTCACGCAGTACAGATTCAGCATACTCGGCTACATCCGCATCCTCACGGCCCATTAAACGTGTGGCACGTTCAACTTGCGTAACCTCACTACCCAGGCGTGAAAAGGCTTGGGCTAGTTCACAGCCAATAGGCCCACCACCCAGTACGATCAAGCGTTTTGGCGCGTCTTCGAGCTCTGCAAATTTGGTCCATAAGGTGTCAGAGGTGACATAACCGCTTTGTTCAATACCAGGCAGGTCTGGAACAAAAGGCGCCGCGCCAGTGGCAACAACAATGTTCTTGGTTGTAAGCGTTTGGATGCCGCCATCATTCTTTTTGATCTCCACTGTCCAGGGGTCGACTATTTTCGCATAGCCTTTTACAACATCAACGCCCAAACTGGTGTAACGCTCTACGCTGTCATTAGGCGCGATTGCCGCAATCACTTCGTGCACACGTGCCATCACCTTGCTAAACGACATAAAAGGTGTTACCGGCTCTAACCCATAATTATCAGCATGGCGCATTTGGTTTGCTACTTTCGCCGTTTTTATAATCGCTTTACTGGGTACGCAGCCATAGTTAAGGCAGTCGCCTCCCATTTCCCCTGCTTCTACCAACGTGACTTTTGCCTTTACTGCAGCTGCAATATAGCTGGTAACCAAACCACCTGCACCAGCGCCGATCACCACCAGGTTGCGATCAAACTTCTTCGGTTTATTGTAGCCTTTGTAAACGCGCCGACGATTGACTACCGCCACGATTGCCTTGGCAATCCATGGGAATATGCCTAAAAGTACAAATGAAAAGATAAGCTCGGGTGAGACAATGCCAGACAGGCTGTCTATTTGCGCCAGCTGCGTACCCGCATTTACATAAACCACGGTGCCTGCCAGCATGCCCACTTGACTTACCCAGTAGAATGTCCAGGTTTTTAGTGACGTCAGCCCCATTAACAGGTTGATTAAAAAGAACGGAAATACCGGTACTAAACGCAGAGTAAATAAGTAAAACGCGCCTTGCTTTTCCACGCCCTCATCAATCTTTTTAAGCTTTTCTTCAAATTTGTTGCGTACGGTATCGCGCAAGATAAAGCGCGAAACTAAGAACGCCAGCGTTGCCCCTACGCTAGAGGCAAACGACACCATCACTAAGCCCTGAACCAGGCCAAACAAGGCCCCTGCTGCCAAGGTCAAAATAGCTGCGCCCGGCAAAGATAGCGCGGTTATTGCAACATAAATGGCAAAGAACACACCTATGCTCAACACAGGGGTTTGTGCTATTTGCGCTTGAAACGTATCCAATGAGTCTTTTATACCCTGAAGAGTTAAATAGCTATTCAAATCAAAGTAAAAAAAGCTAAATATAGCGGTGGCAATAACCCCTAAAAGCGCTATTTTCTTAAACATAAAAACCCTTAGCGCTTAAAACGCGTATTGCATGGTAACATGAGCGTGACGAGGCACGTTTGGCATGACAAGCGTCGCGCCAAAATACCCACCTTCAAACAACGGCTGCCAGTTTTCTTCATCGGTAACGTTAATAACATCTAAGCGTACACGCAGATCATCGCTAACTTGGTAATCGGCATTTAAATCTATAGTGTACTGATCGCGAATATGCACGGTTTGTAAAAAGTCTAACGGGAATGACTTGGTGTATAAAGCACTCGCACCAAGCTGTACATCATCAGTAACCTGCCAACCAGCATTAATAGATGCTATTTGCGGTGGAATACCTTGTACTTGGCTATCAGATGCAGGGAACGCGGCAAACGACGGCGACCCCACTCCCGTCCCCTCAATAATATCTGGGCGACTATTGTCAAAAGCGTCTATTACCTGCGCCGTGCCTTGAAACGCTGCCGAGTCGTCGAAGCGAGCGTCTAAATAGCTGTAAGCAGCATTGATCCAGATATCGTTTGCTTGATAGAACATTTGTAGCTCGAAACCTTGTGTTTTCACACCACTGTTACTGCCATCACGATTACGTAAGCTTCGGGTTTGGTCAAATACAGCGGCCTCTGCGTACCAGCTATTGTTTGGCGCATATTTTACGCCCACTTCGTACAGGGTATTTTCAGTAGCAAAGTTAAGCGGGTTAATTTCGTTGTTACCGCCTAACACCGTGCCACCTGCCATACTGTTCGATGTAGCGTCGCTTTTGGAAAACGCGGCATATACATTGACATCGCCGGTTAGCTTGTAAACCGCGCTTAGCTGGTAGCTGGTCAATGTATCACTGTACGAATCTGACGCTGCTTCAACACCAGCAGGCGCTAATGGATCGCGGGCTTCTACATCGTAGTAATCAACGCGCATGCCGGCGATGGTAGAAAACTTATCGGTCCACGTAGAGCGTTGCTGTAATGCCAGCCCCGTTTGCCACGATGTGGAATCTGTGGTGTCTGACAGGTTAAAATCGCCACTTCCATCGCCATCCAGGTCGTATTGTGCACCTGGAGAAACATATAAGCCCGGACGCAGCTCAACCAAACGGGCTTTTTGCGCGTCGGTGAGCGGAATGACACGGTTTGAGATAGGACCTGTTAAATCAATCGGGTTATCGGCCTCAGTGGTAAACTGGCTATAGCCCAGTACATCATTATAACGAAGCGCCAAGCCTATCGTAGTCAGTTGGCCATCGTTCCATTGATAATCTAGCTCGGTGCGGTTTTCAAATGTATCGGCGCCGTCAATAATCTCCACAAAACTATTCTGCGCAATTTCCTCACGTTCAAGATATTGATAATACGTGATATTGCGAAGCGCCAGGTTATCAGCCAATTTGTATTCTACGTTGCTTCGAATAACCGTAGTTTCAGCACCATTGATGTCGTCTGGGTTAGTAAATACGCGATTGCGGGGAATAACCACTTCACCAGTAGGAGAAATAATGGCTCCAGCCCCTGGCACTGTGCTGCCATTTGGCTGAGTGCCTTGCCCGGTAATGTAAATACCGTTGTCGATAAGATCTTGGGTTGGACGGTTTATACCCGCGTTATCCGGGTAATCCGTGTCGTAATACTCCGCACTGATATCCCACGTCAGTACGTCACTCGGTGCATAGCGATACGCCACAAACAGATTCGTGCTCTCCCGCTCGGCAAAGTCATAGAAACTACCGTGGTCCAAATACTCTGCACTAAAGCGAATGCCGCTTTTACCTTCTTCTATTGCAGTACCGTAATCGATTTGCGCTGAATACTGATCCCAGCGCCCAGCACGAAGAGTGACTTTCCCTTTGCTCTGGCTAGTAGGTGCTACCTTGGTTTGAAGGTTTACGAAGCCGCCATTGCGCTGTGTACTCCCAAATAACACGGGGGACGGCCCTTTCACCACGTCAATTTGCTCAACACTATTAAAAGATAACGGCAAGCCAAAACCGTTATTACCAGCCTGACGACGCACGCCGTCTTGAAAAAGTTCGCCTAACTGACCGCGAATACTTGGCAAGCTGGGTGTACCGAAGCCGCTTGAAGCGTAGGCATTAGGGGCTGCCTTTACGATGTCGTGTAAATCATTAATGTTAAGAGCGTCTATCGCTTCTGCCGACAGAGACGTAACCGCTCTGGGAGTCTCTGCAGCACTTAAACCGCTACCGAAAATTCCTTTAAGTGTGTTGTCGCCAGGACTGAGCGTATTAATGCTATTTTTATCCCCTTTTATTTCTATCACTTCAATGTCTTGCACCTGTTGTGCAAACAATGACTGACTAATGGCGAGCGCAAGTGTGCTAACGGCCAGGCCAAATAATTTTTTCATTAATGATTCCGTATTTATATTTCTTATTTCACAAGACCGATACGCTTTACAAAAAATTTCAGTACATCTAATTTTTAAAAAAATAAAAAAAATACAAAATTAATTGAAATTTTTATTTTGAACGGTCGTTCTAGTATGCTGGTAAAATTATACTTTTGGAGCGTATATGCAAAACAACACCGATATTCAAAACCGACTGCAATGGTCACTACTTTCTCTTCGCGTCACTATTTTTATTGTAATGTTCGTCTGGACCCTGGATAAGTTTGTAAATCCGGCTCACGGCATGGCGATTTTCGAAAAATTTTACGGCATAGGCGGTGTACCCGAAATGGCCGTTTACGTCATGGGCACACTACAATTAGCTTTGGTACTTGCTTTTCTGGGCGGCATTGCTAAACGCTACACTTACGGTTTAATTTTCTTACTCCACGGAGGTTCAACGCTGTCGGCATTTCAACAATATGCCGATGCGTTTAATCACTTGCTATTTTTTGCAGCCTGGCCAATGTGGGGAGCATGCTTTGCACTGTTCTTATTGCGTAGCGCAGACACCAAATTTGTCATTAGCAAATAATCAAAGCCGCGTATCGTCTGATGAAAGGCGGTAAACGAAGTAACCCCCATTAGTTGAACTTTTCAATTTCTGGGGGGCTTTTCATATAAAGTGCGATAGAAAATTTACGTTACAGCCTGCGCGGTTAGTGCCAAAAGAGACGTCAGTCGAACCATTTTTTAGTAAATACGTTATCAAGCTCTGAAAATGCAGTTTTCAACGTTTTAGCCAGTTCAATGTATTTGGGCTGACTACGCATTGCGTGCAACTCACAGCCCTCTGCAGCCATTTTCCGATGCACGTCCTGATACCATGTCTTAAGTTGTGGAGGTAGTACCTGATTTGAACGGTGTCCCAGCCAGATGAGCCCTTGTAGGGGAAGACTTAGAAAAAACAAGCCAACAGCAAACACCTGCGGCAGAAAGTCATTTCCAAGGGTGTTAAACATCATTGCACAAGCTAACAATGCAGCTGGTGGCATCACTTTTATTGCAAAACGGGTGGCACTGATCACGCGACACTCGGGAAAGAACGCATAAAGTTCGCGCTTTACCGGCCAAGTATCCATGTACTCCTGCCCATCTTTAAAAAGCGAGAAAACCGATTGTGCCATGTTCGACCCCTTACTATCAGCCAAAAAACGAATGATTCATATTGTGGCGTTAATGCTCCACGCGACTACGTGGAACTGAAGTTAATACTGATGTTATGGCAGTATAGCTCACTCCTGCTGTTATGAAACACTATTGAAATAATTTGTCATGAAAAGTCATACTCAAAAATGCTTGAATATGCGATATTGGCCCTTATCTTTAAGGCATTGATAATTGGCCATCACGGCCAAGCACACGATTGGAGAAAATAATGGCAGAAAGCAGACATGTACGTCTTCTTATTCTTGGCTCTGGCCCTGCGGGCTACTCAGCAGCAGTATATGCAGCGAGGGCAAATTTAGAACCCGTACTTCTGACTGGTATTCAACAAGGCGGCCAATTAACAACTACTACTGAAGTTGAAAATTGGCCTGGTGATCCCGAAGGGTTAACCGGGCCTGATTTGATGGTTCGCATGCAGAAACACGCAGAAAAGTTCAACACTGAGATCATCTTTGACCACATCAACAAAACAGATTTCAGCAAGCGTCCGTTCACCCTTTACGGTGATTCTGGTACCTATACCTGTGATGCGCTAATCATCGCCACAGGCGCATCTGCCAAATACCTTGGTATGGAATCGGAAGAAGCCTTTAAAGGTAAAGGCGTATCTGCCTGCGCGACGTGCGATGGGTTTTTCTATCGCAACCAAAAAGTAGCTGTAGTTGGCGGCGGTAATACGGCAGTGGAAGAAGCCCTTTATCTGTCAAACATCGCTTCAGAAGTTCATGTTATTCACCGTCGTGATAGCTTCCGCAGTGAGAAAATTCTCGAACAACGCCTGCTGGACAAAGCAGAAAACGGTAATGTGGTGTTACATCTAAATCGCACCCTTGACGAGGTGCTAGGTGACGAAATGGGCGTGACTAAAATTCGCATTGCCGATACCCAGTCAGATGTTAAAGAAGAAATTGATGTAATGGGCTTATTTATTGCCATAGGTCATAAGCCGAATACGGATATTTTCGAAGGCCAACTTGAAATGAAAGACGGCTATATCGTGGTTCAAAGTGGCCTGAACGGAAATGCTACTCAAACTTCAGTTGAAGGCATTTATGCAGCTGGTGATGTAAGCGACCATGTTTACCGTCAAGCCATTACCTCTGCTGGTACTGGGTGTATGGCAGCTCTGGATGCTGAAAAATTCCTCGACGGTTTTATGCCGGAACAAGGCTAATAAAAAATATAGGGCGACGCGTTCGCCCTTTCCCCCACAACTATGATCGAATTACCTTATCTGGATGTTCACAGCCCTTTCCCGCCGGTTACAGAGGCGCTTGAAGACCCTAATGGACTCTTGGCCTATGGCGCAACACTCGACCCATTCAGACTATTTGACGCATATTCCAGAGGTATATTTCCCTGGTTCAGTGACGATGAGCCCATATTATGGTGGTCACCAACCCCCCGGGCCATTATAGAACTGAACAATTTTCACGTCTCGAAAAGTCTTAAAAAGCTTATTCGGCAGCAGCGGTATACCCTATCTTTAAATCAGGCATTTAAAGACGTTATTGAAGCATGTGCCACCATTCCTCGTCGTCGTCCTGACGATAATACAATGTCATCTGACACCTGGATAACCGAAGATATGGTTAAGGCTTACACACAGCTTCACGAGGCCGGAATCGCACATTCGGTAGAGGTTTGGGACCTTAATAATAAATTGGTTGGAGGATTGTACGGCGTAGCAGTAGGCGAAGTTTTTTGTGGGGAGTCAATGTTTCACAAGCAGCCAAACACGTCAAAACTCGCCATGTATGGACTGGTGAGCCATATGAAAAAACACAATCTGGCGTTCATAGACTGCCAGTTACCAACCGAGCATTTACAATCATTAGGTGCTGTTGGCCAGCCTAGAGAGGTATTCATTTCTCGTTTACAGAAACACAATGCTACACTTGATGAAGATGGTCGGTTACTTCCGACGTATCAAAGATGTTGGCAACGTGGATATATATCACAATGAAGTTTGGACTTACGCAGTCTTTTGCCTGTAGTTATCTTCCAGAAGAACACGAACAACTATTGGTTTATGCGGAAGTAGAACAGGATTTACGGTACCGCTATGGCCAGCTTATTCAAGCTGGTTTCAGGCGTAGTGGTGAACAAATTTACAGGCCCCACTGCCCGGCTTGCGAAGCTTGTCAATCTATTCGAATACCAGTAAACGAGTTTACCCCTAGTAGAAGTCAACGCAGAGTATTAAAAAAGAATTCGTGTCTTGAGACCAATTTCAGTAAGTCTCCAAAAGATACATATTATCCCTTGTACGAAAAGTACATAGTTGCCCGCCATAGGGATGGCAGTATGTATCCACCAAGCCAGGAACAATTTCAAGGCTTCACTGATTGTTGGTGGAACCAACCAGTGTTTATTGAGGCTTACCAAAATGATCAGTTAATAGCCGTTGCGGTAACTGATGACATTGCTCACAGCGACGGCACGAATTCTTTTTCAGCATTTTATACATTCTTCGAACCTGAGTTGACAGAACGTTCAATGGGAACCTGGATGATACTGCAACAAATCGCCTTTGCAGCAAAGCTTGACCGAAGTTATTTATATTTGGGTTATCAAATCGACAACTGCAATAAAATGAATTACAAAAGCAACTTTTTCCCCCACGAGCGACTTTTTGACAACAAATGGCAAAAAATCACAAGTAAATAATCCGTTTCACTTTACATGCGGTCATTTATTGGTTAATGTCTGCGCGGCAAAATTTTGACTCACTGAGGTAACTGCTTTACATGGCAAAAGAAGATTCTATCGAAATGGAAGGAACCGTTGTTGACACCCTTCCAAGCACACAATTCCGCGTTGAACTTGAAAATGGACACGTGGTGACCGCGCATATTTCTGGAAAAATGCGTAAGAACTATATTCGTATTCTTACTGGTGACAAAGTAACCGTAGAGATGACGCCGTATGACCTCACTAAAGGTCGAATCGTTTATCGTGCAAGATAATACTCAGTAGTCTGTAGAATCTTAAAAAAAGCCCGATTTATCGGGCTTTTTTATTCGTGTAATAAAGACACTATCAGCTAGTTTGCCTCAGACTCTGCATTAGGTGCTTCCACGCCAGAGAACGAAAAGGTCAACTTGTCTTCACCCAAATCAACTTTCACGCTGCCCCCTTTATTCAGTTCGCCGAACAATAACTCATTGGCCAGTTCTTTCTTAATCTCGTCCTTGATTAATCTTGCCATAGGTCGCGCTCCCATGGCTTTGTCATAGCCTTTCTCAGCAAGGTAGGCTCTGGCGGCAGGTGTGACTTCCAGCGACACTCCTTTGGCGTCGAGTTGAGCCTGAAGTTCGATGATAAATTTATCAATAACCTGCAAAATGATATCTGTATCGAGGTGATTGAACCAAATAATGCCATCAAGTCGGTTACGGAACTCCGGCGAGAAAACTTTATTGATTTCTGACATAGCATCATGACTGTGATCCTGCTGTTTGAAACCGATAGATTTACGAACAGTTTCCTGTACACCGGCATTGGTAGTCATCACCACCACTACGTTTCGGAAATCTACTTTACGCCCGTTGTTGTCAGTAAGCGTGCCGTGATCCATCACTTGCAACAGAATATTGTAAATATCACTGTGTGCCTTTTCTATTTCATCTAACAATACGACGGAGTATGGGTTCTTAATAACAGCATCAGTAAGAAGACCACCCTGATCAAAGCCGACATAGCCTGGAGGTGCTCCAATCAACCGGCTCACTGCATGACGCTCCATATATTCAGACATATCGAAGCGGATCAGTTCAACACCCATGATTTTCGCCAGTTGCTGTGTGACTTCCGTTTTACCGACACCGGTTGGACCTGCAAACAGGAAGCTCCCAATTGGCTTCTCTTCAGTACCAAGGCCAGCCCGAGACAGATGAATTGCATCAGTAAGGGTTTCAATAGCCTTGTCCTGTCCGAACACCACCATTTTCAGATCTCTGCCCAAATGCTTTAATGCTTCTCTATCTGAAGCAGAAACAGACTTTTCCGGTATTCTTGCCATTTTGGCAATGATCTGTTCGATATCAGCAACATTAATGGTTTTCTTGCGCTTTGACACTGGTAACAAACGTTGACTTGCTCCGGCTTCATCCATTACATCAATTGCCTTGTCTGGAAGATGACGCTCATTGATGTATTTAGCAGACAACTCGGCTGCTGCATGCAACGCTTTTTGCGTAAACCGAACGCTGTGATGAGCTTCATATCGCGATTTCAAGCCAAGCAATATTTTAGTGGTATCGCTTACAGACGGTTCAACCACATCGACTTTTTGGAAACGACGTGCCAAAGCCCGATCTTTTTCAAAAATCCCCTGATATTCCTGATAAGTCGTAGAGCCAATACAACGCAATTCGCCTGAACTAAGTTTGGGCTTTAACAGGTTGGATGCATCCATGACACCACCCGAAGCCGCGCCAGCGCCAATAATGGTGTGGATTTCGTCAATGAACAAAATAGCATTTTCATCTTTACTCAGTTCTTTGAGTATTGCTTTTAATCGCTTTTCAAAGTCGCCGCGATATTTTGTACCAGCAAGCAGACCACCCAGGTCGAGAGAATATACCGTACTTTCGGCAATAACCTCAGGCACATCGTCATTGACAATACGATACGCAAGGCCTTCTGCTATAGCAGTTTTACCCACACCCGCTTCACCTACTAGTAACGGGTTATTTTTGCGCCGACGACACAATATTTGAATAGTTCTCTCAACTTCGGAATCACGACCTATAAGAGGGTCAATTTTCCCCTCTTTTGCTTGTCTGTTTAGATCAGTGGAATACTTACTCAACGCCGAGCCAGATTCTTCGCCTTCAGCCCCTTCTTCATTACTTTCAGCGCCAGCGGGGCTTTCATCTTCATTTTTGCTAACGCCATGGCTGATGAAGTTAACCACATCCAAACGGGTAACGTCCGCTTTTTTCAGAATATACACGGCCTGTGATTCCTGTTCGGAAAAAATGGCCACAAGCACGTTCGCACCAGACACTTCTTCCTTGCCAGAAGACTGAACGTGAAACACCGCTCGCTGAAGGACGCGCTGAAAACCCAGTGTGGGTTGTGTTTCTCTTTCGTTAGCCTGGTCGTCCATAATCAGGGGCGTGGTATCTTTTACAAACTCAATAAGTTCGCTTTTAATTAACTCAACATTTGCGCCACAGGCGGTGAGTGCTTCACGGGCAGCGGAGTTATCCATCAGCGCCAGCAACAAGTGCTCAACCGTCATGAACTCGTGACGATGTTCTCTGGCAAACACGAAAGCTTCATTAAGCGTCTGCTCTAATTCTTTGTTCAACATATAGCTCGCCCTCTGTTAAAAACTTATGCCTGTTCCATGGTGCACATAAGTGGATGATTATGCTTACGTGCGTACTGATTAACCTGCATCACTTTCGTTTCTGCTATCTCAGCAGTAAATATGCCACAAACCGCCCGTCCCTGGTAATGAACAGTGAGCATAAGTTGGTTGGCCTTCTCAGCATCCATATTAAAAAAATGCATGAGTACTTCGACCACGAAATCCATTGGCGTGTAATCGTCATTATTCAACAACACTTTATACATGGGAGGCGGCTGCGCTTTGTGGCGCTCCGCGTTGCGTTGTTTCTCTTTCTCGATACTGATCGCGTTGTCTTTACTCATAGTACAATAATAGTGCCTTAACGCTAATTAGCCGATTTTTTTCAATTATAAATAATCTTCAAATTAGGCTTGACATGCAATGGTTAAAATATCTACAGTTTTACTATGGCCATGTGAGTGACGCACATAGCCATTGTGCTCCTAATTTCTATTGTGGGGGCATAATCATATGAGTTCAAGGATTAAGAGGAAGTCGAAGTATGGCGGTTGGTAAAGTTAAATGGTTTAACAATGCTAAAGGATTTGGGTTTATCGTTCCTGAGGACGGCGGAGAGGATATCTTTGCACACTACTCAACCATTCAAATGGAAGGGTACCGGTCTTTAAAAGCAGGCCAGGAAGTGAAATTTGACGTACAGCAAGGCCCGAAAGGGTTACACGCTGAAAATATCGGAGTCGTTGACGAAGCCGAGCGTTAAGTAAAAATCTTTTTAAAAAGGCTTTTTACTGTTCAAGATGACAGTGAAAAGCTTTTTTTATGTGCCATCATGATGAATTTCAAATTTACAGTTTAAAGGCGCACATAAAAAAGCCCGGCTTCACCGGGCTTTTTATTAACAAACTTTCATTATTTCGCTAATGCTTCATGCAATGTCTCACTTGGTGACATTGCCGCTGCAAGCTTCTCTTCATCAGGGAAATAGTAACCACCGATTTCCTGAGGTTTACCTTGGGTAGCATCAATTTCCGCCAAAATTGTATCGATATTGGCAGTTAATGCGTCGAAAGTCGGCTTAAACTTGGCCGCCAGGTCAGCGTCTTCAGTTTGATTAACCATTTCTTCCGCCCAGTAAAGTGCCAACCAAACATGGCTACCGCGGTTATCCAGTTCTCCTGCTTTACGTGCTGGAGATTTACCTGTGTTGAGCAGTTTTTCAGTCGCTTTATCCAATGCCGCGGCAATAACTTTTGCCTTTGGATTGTCGTGCTTAATCGCAACGTCTTCTAGGGATACAGCGAGAGCGAGGAACTCACCAAGGGAATCCCAACGCAAGTGACCTTCTTCAACAAATTGCTGAACGTGCTTAGGCGCAGAACCACCAGCACCAGTTTCATATAAGCCACCACCGGCCATTAAAGGCACAATGGACAACATCTTGGCACTGGTACCAAGTTCCAGAATAGGGAACAAATCTGTTAAGTAATCGCGTAATACGTTGCCTGTGACAGAAATTGTGTCTAAGCCGCGAATTGCGCGCTCCATAGAGAAACGGATAGCACGAACTGGAGACATAATATGAATGTCTAGACCACTAGTGTCGTGATCTTTCAGGTATTTCTCTACTTTTAAGATCAATTGTGCATCGTGAGCACGTTCGTCGTCTAACCAGAATACAGCTGGCATTCCGGATTGACGAGCACGGGTCACAGCCAATTTCACCCAATCTTGAATTGGTGCGTCTTTGGCCTGACACATACGCCAGATATCGCCCTCTTCCACGTCGTGTTCAATAAGTACGTTACCGTCCTGATCAACAATTTGTACGGTGCCGTCAGCTTCAATCTCAAAGGTCTTATCGTGTGAACCGTATTCTTCTGCTTTCTGAGCCATCAAGCCGACGTTTGGCACTGTTCCCATGGTTGTTGGATCGAAAGCACCGTGAGTCTTACAGAAGTTAATCGCTTCCTGATAAATAGTGGCATAAGTGGATTCAGGGATAACCGCTTTAGTATCATGCGCTTTTCCATCCGGGCCCCACATTTGACCGCTGTTGCGTATCATCGCAGGCATAGATGCATCAACAATGACGTCTGAAGGTACATGCAGATTAGAAATACCTTTGTCTGAATTTACCATCGCCATTGGTGGACGATCTGCATAACAAGCGTTGATGTCACGTTCTACTTCTGAACGTTGTGATTCCGGAAGACTCGCAATTTTATCGTAAACGCTGCCAAGACCATTGTTCGGATTTACGCCCAACTCTTTGAATAAATCTTCATACTTATCAAACAGTTCTTTATAGAAAACCTTTACGCAGTGGCCAAAAACAATAGGATGAGAAACTTTCATCATGGTTGCTTTCACGTGCAGTGAAAACAATACGCCCGTTTGCTTTGCATCTTCAATTTGCTCCTCAAAGAACTTGCAAAGGGCTTTTTTACTCATAAACATACCGTCGATGACTTCGCCGGCAAGTAAGTCTACGCAAGGCTTGAGTGTTTTCTTGCTGCCATCTTTAGCAGTGAACTCAATACTCACATGGCCGTCTTTTTCAACAGTGGTTGATTTTTCACTGGAGTAGAAATCACCGCCACGCATGTGCGCAACATGTGAACGAGAAGCCTGGCTCCACTCACCCATACTATGAGGATGTTTTTTAGCGAAGTTTTTCACCGCCGTTGGCGCCCGGCGATCGGAGTTACCTTCACGCAATACAGGGTTTACTGCTGAGCCCAGAACTTTTCCGTAACGTTCGCGGATATCTGCTTCTTCATCTGTTTTAGGATCTTCCGGGAAAGGAGGAACGTTGTAACCTTTGGCGTTCAATTCTTTAATTGTTGCACGAAGTTGGGGAATAGAAGCACTGATATTGGGAAGCTTGATGATATTTACATCGGGATCTTGTGTCAGTTCGCCAAGTTGCGACAATGCATCGGGCACTTTTTGTTCATCGTTCAAAAACTCTGGGAAGGTGGCGAGAATACGCCCGGCCAGAGAAATATCACTCAATTCAATGTCGATATCTGCCGCACCAGCAAATTTTTGTATGATTGGCAGGAGTGAATAGGTCGCCAGCATTGGCGCTTCATCTGTTTTAGTGTAGATGATAGTCGACTTAGCTTTGGTCATTATATACCTCAA
The DNA here is from genome assembly GCF_056158205.1 of Alteromonas sp. AWQ4_252. Taxonomy (NCBI): domain Bacteria; kingdom Pseudomonadati; phylum Pseudomonadota; class Gammaproteobacteria; order Alteromonadales; family Alteromonadaceae; genus Alteromonas; species Alteromonas sp. AWQ4_252. The sequence continues at coordinate 3,249,654 of NZ_JBSWSV010000001.1, forward strand.
AGTTGTCGGTAAAGAGCTACCAGAATTAATCCATTTCGCTCATCAGTGAACACGAAGAGCGTCTCGATAATCGCGTGTGTTCAGACGTAAACTGAAAGTAAATTTCAGCTTGGCACGGTGTGTAAAGCCCTTCGCCAGTGACCATTACGGCCCCAGAATGAACAACTCACAACCAACAGGCACACCTGTGCCTGCAAAATTACCGCGCTAAATAATATAAGGTCGATAGGACAAGTTACAAGTCATACCATTGTCTTATTCGCAAAGTTTAGCAAAAAAACGTATTTTTCCTTCACTTTGTATCATCATACTGGCCTTAGAAACAAAAACACATGACATAATGGCGTATAATAACAATATTAAATCAAGTACCTGTAACCACTGACTCTACTGAAACGAAGACCAAGCGAGCACTATGTCAAACCAAACAGTGATCTTATTCAACAAGCCTTTTAATGTGCTGACCCAATTTACAGACCAGGAAGGTAGGCAAACGCTGAAAGATTTCATACCCGTTCCGGGCGTTTATGCCGCAGGTAGGCTCGACCGGGATTCTGAAGGGCTATTGGTACTCACCAACGATGGTAAGTTGCAACATCGCCTGGCAAACCCAAAGGCGAAAACAAGTAAAACCTATTGGGTGCAAGTAGAAGGTGTTCCCTCAGCCGAAGCCATCGAACAACTTCAAACAGGTGTAGAACTCAAAGACGGACTCACCCGGCCTGCCAAAGTCAAACTAATGTCAGAGCCAAACATCTGGCAGCGCACACCGCCAGTGCGATTTCGCAAGCACATCCCAACGTCTTGGTTGTCAATTACCTTGACTGAAGGTAAAAACAGACAAGTACGCCGCATGACAGCTCACGTGGGCTATCCTACTCTGCGCCTCATACGCTACCGCATTGGCAACTGGACAATTGATGGCATCAAAAACGGTGAGTACCTGAAATTAAGCTAAAAATGTATCTAACTACCTGCACGAGATTTCATGTAAAGCCGGGATTCTTTTTCATCGGAATAAGTTAGTACAAAAAACCCCGCGCTCGCAGTGATATAGGCCGGAAATTCTGTTAGAATCCGCGCCCTGTCAATTTCGATTAATTTGGAACATTGCAAAGAGCTTCTATGACATCAACCACCCAGCCATCAACTTCAGTAAAAAAAGTCATTGTCGGCATGTCCGGCGGTGTGGACTCTTCGGTATCTGCCTACCTGTTGCAGCAACAAGGTTATCAGGTAGAAGGGTTATTCATGAAGAACTGGGAAGAAGATGACGACAACGAATATTGTCTTGCTGCAGAGGACCTTGCCGATGCTCAGTCAGTGGCAGACAAACTGGGTATAGAATTACACACCATCAATTTTGCCGCAGAATACTGGGATAATGTCTTTGAGTATTTCCTCGAAGAATATAAAGCCGGACGTACCCCAAACCCCGATATCATGTGTAATAAAGAAATTAAGTTCAAAGCTTTCTTGGAATTTGCTGCAGAAGATCTCGGTGCAGATTATATTGCCACCGGTCACTATGTGCGCCGCCGTTTTCGAGACGGGCGCTGGGAAATGCTTCGTGGTCTTGATAACAATAAAGATCAGAGCTATTTCTTGTATACTCTTGGCGAAGAACACATCGCAAAAACCCTGTTCCCCGTAGGAGAACTGGAAAAGCCCCGGGTAAGAGAAATCGCTGAGCAACTAGGCTTGGTGACAGCCAGTAAAAAAGATTCAACTGGGATCTGCTTCATCGGTGAGCGGAAATTCAAGGATTTTCTCGCCCGTTATCTACCTGCACAACCGGGTAAAATTGAAACCGCCGAAGGGGTTGAAATCGGTGAGCACGAAGGGCTGATGTACCACACGCTTGGACAACGCAAAGGCCTGCATATTGGTGGTTTAGCCGACTATGGTGATGACCCTTGGTATGTGGTGGATAAAGACGTTGAACGCAATGTTTTAATTGTTGGTCAGGGCGCAGATCACCCCCGTTTGTATTCTGATGGATTAATCGCAAAACAGCTGCACTGGGTCGATAGGCGCACGCTTGAAGGGTCGCTAAGGGCGGTTGTTAAAACCCGCTATCGTCAAGCGGATATCCCCTGTTCCTTAACCGCTGTGGGAGATGACTTGGTCGAGGTTCGTTTTGATACTCCTCAAAAAGCGGTTACACCAGGACAGTCTGCTGTGTTTTATCAGGATGACGTGTGTTTGGGCGGCGGTATTATCGAGAGCTACATTCGCTAATGTTAGATCCAAAAATAGAACAACACCTTGCACTCGCCGGTGTCGCACAAGCAGCGACTCTCGTTCAACAAGTTGCCCGCACGGGTCAGGTAGATGAAACGGCATGCGAAGCCAGTCTGTCCAGTATTCTGGTCACTGATCCTGAATCGCCTCAACACGTTTTTGGCAGTTTGAGTAATCTTGCTGTTGGATATCGCAGCATTGTGTCGCAACTGTCTGGTAAAAGTACGAGCAAAAATGCTGAACTGACCCGTTACGTTGCCAGCATCCTTAGCCTGGAAAGGAAACTCAGCAACCGTTCCGATTCTCTTAATGAACTGGCTAAGCGAATTTCCCACGTTCAGCGACAATTGGCTCACGTCGACTTCGATAACAGCCAAATTATCGGTTCTCTGGCTAGTATATACAGCGACGTAATTAGTCCCTTAGCCCCCAAAATTCAAGTGGCAGGCAATACTGAATACCTAAGTCGTCCCATAAATCAACACCGGGTAAGAGCCTTGCTCCTGGCTGGTGTTCGAGCGGCTGTAATGTGGCGACAGATGGGAGGACGACGCAGGCAAATACTGTTTGCGAGAAAACAAATTGTAGACAGCGCCACTTTGGCGTTGAAGTTAATAAATTAATTGAGGAGCTAAAGGTGGAACTGACTCAGTTGACCGCAATTTCCCCTGTAGATGGCCGTTACGCGAGCAAAAGTGCTGAACTGCGTAGCATATTTAGCGAGTATGGCTTACTGAAATACCGGGTTCAGGTAGAAGTGCGTTGGTTGCAGCGTTTGTCTGAGCAAAGCTCTGTGACAGAAGTCCCCGCTTTTAGCGAGAAGTCGCACTCACTACTCAATGACATAGTGGCTAACTTCTCTGTCGAAGACGCCATGCGTATTAAAGATATTGAGCGCACTACGAATCACGATGTCAAAGCAGTTGAATACTTTCTCAAAGAACGTGTTGCTGATAACAGCGAACTAAACGCCATCAATGAGTTTATTCACTTTGCCTGTACTTCTGAAGACATCAATAATCTTTCACATGGTCTGATGTTAACCGAAGCCCGTGATCAGGTACTGCTACCCTATTGTGACAAGCTCATTTCCGAAATCACCCGCTTAGCCAAAGAATACAAGACCGTTCCCATGATGGCCAGAACCCATGGCCAACCGGCTTCACCCACCACCATGGGTAAAGAAATGGCCAATGTTGCCATGAGACTCCGTCGTCAACGGGAGCAAATAGCCAATGTTGAAATACTGGGTAAGCTCAATGGTGCTGTGGGAAATTACAACGCCCATTTATCGGCTTACACAGATACCGACTGGCATCAGATTTCAGAGCAATTCGTGACCAGTCTCGGCCTTACCTGGAACCCGTACACCACACAAATTGAACCTCATGACTACATCGCTGAGTTATTTGACGCAGTAGCCAGATTCAACACAATTATTCTCGATTTCGACCGTGACGTATGGGGATACATCGCCCTTGGTCATTTTAAGCAGAAAACTATCGCAGGTGAGATTGGCTCTTCCACCATGCCGCACAAAGTAAACCCCATAGACTTTGAAAACTCAGAGGGTAATCTCGGACTAGCCAATGCGATTTTCGACCACCTGGCTGCCAAATTACCTATCTCACGTTGGCAACGGGATTTAACCGACTCAACCGTACTGCGGAATTTAGGTGTGGGCGTTGGTTATGCAGTAATTGCTTATCAGGCTACGTTAAAAGGTATTAGTAAATTGCAAGTTAATGAAGCAAGTCTGTTAGCAGAGTTGGATAACAACTGGGAATTACTTGCAGAACCCATTCAAACGGTCATGCGCCGTTACGGTATTGAAAAACCATACGAAAAACTAAAAGAGCTTACCCGTGGTAAGAAAGTCAATGCTGCTGTTATCGCTGAATTTATCGACGGCCTGGCACTGCCAGATAGCGCCAAAGCCGAATTGAAAGCTCTGTCGCCAGCAAATTACATTGGCGATGCCATCAGACTCGTAGATCAGTTGCCCGAATAACGCTCACGGTATACTATTTGATCTAAGTCATTAATATTTGGGCTGCAATGCAGCCCTTTCCTATTGTACGTACAGGGAAAACGTGGAAAAGGCGCCGATCAACAAAACTCAGGCTGTGGTGAAAATGGTGCGGTCGTTGTCGGTAGCCGTCCTTGGCGGCCTGGCAATTTACACCCTGGCGGTTGTCTTCATCCTAAACGACTTCTCAACCTCCATTCTTACGCTAATTGCCACACATGGGCTGTTGTTTACATGCACACTGGCATTGACCTACCGCAATACCAAAGGCGCAGCAGAACAAGCCAGATTTATCTTCGTGCTAAGCTGTATGACCCTCATCACCCTACTTTCTTTGATGTGGGAACAAGACACAGGGTTACAACAGTTTCTCTTAGTTGGCATGATTACCAGTGGGTTTATATTTCCTCGCAAAGAAACACGGAACAGGCGCTTTGCGGAGTTCACCTACGGCGCATTGTATGTGGTTGTTGAAGGCGTCATCGTATTTAGCCAAACGCATACATGGGCCACGCTTAGGGTATCAAACGCAATCATATTAGTTGTCGGCGGAATCATTATGCTACGCCTGCTTAGAAGCAGATTCGAAAATCAGGCTGAAGCATTGTCTATTTCGGAAAAACGCAACAGAGCGTTACTTAAAAGCATGTTGCCTCCCTCTCCGGATAATCCAGCAAAACACTGGCCCTTGGGACACACACAAAAAATTAGCGATGTCTCTGTACTCTTTGCCGATCTCCAGGGATACACCAAACTAAGCGAACAATACGATGATGCTGATATTGTACATATTTTAGATGATTTTTACCGCCTGTTTGATGCCCACGCACTCAGACTCGGCGTAGAGAAAGTCAAAACTAACGGTGATGAATACATGGCTGCTATCGGCATACCCTTGACTTACATTCACGAGCCAGAAGAAGAACTTCATCCCACGCATACTATCTGTTTATTTGCCCAGGAAATCTTATCTAGCTTTAAAATGCTGACAGAAGAAAAAGGTCTCGACTGCAACATTCGCATTGGTATTGCTACCGGTGCGGTGACAGGCGGTATTATTGGCGCCCATAAACCTCACTTCGATATTTGGGGCAAAACGGTTAATCGCGCATCGCGACTCGAACAAGGAAGTAAACCCGGAACCATCACTATTTGTGCCCGAACCCGCGGACATCTGCTGGATAACCATGTTGAAGGTATGTCATTTTCCGAACATTTTGTGGTCGGTGACAACCTCGTCGCTCACACTCTTTACAGTGCTTAAAGAAGAATTCTTATGTTCAGCCTTGCGCCATCATTTTCCGCCACTGATTTTTTAGAACAACACTGGCAAAAAAAGCCCGTCGTTATCAGACAAGGGTTAATTGATTTTGTAGATCCTATCGACGAGCATGACTTAGCAGGCCTAGCAATGGAAGAATCCGTTGATAGTCGAATAGTTCGTCAGGAGGAAGACGACTGCTGGCATGTGGAACATGGGCCTTTTACCGACTTTTCCGCCCATTGTTCAGGAAAGTGGACCTTATTAGTTCAAGGCGTAGAACGCTACATTGAAGACATCGATACCCTCATGGCAGCCTTTAGTTTTATTCCGTACTGGCGGATGGACGACGTCATGGTCAGTTTTGCCGTTCCGGGGGCTGGCGTGGGCGCCCACACCGATCAATACGATGTATTTTTAATCCAGGGCAAAGGCAAGCGGCACTGGCGTGTCGGTCGACCTGGAAACCATCAGCCCAATGTGCCTCATAAAGATTTACAACAAGTAGGCGATTTTGAACCCGTTATTGACGTTGAGTTAGCGCCTGGCGACATTTTGTATATACCGCCAGGCTGGCCACACGATGGCGTGACCTTGGACAATAGCCTGACCTATTCAATTGGCTTTCGCGCCCCGGATCAAAAAGACATTTTGCAACAAGTTGCAGAACTTGTCAGTGCGCACGGCCCTGCGGCCACCCGTTATACAGACCCACAACTTGTTTCCCCTTCTCATCCGTCGATGATCACGCAAACAGAAATTTCGACGCTAAAGTCCATGTTAATGGATTATCTCAATAGTGAACAAAGTACTACAGCGTTACTCACCATGCTTAGTGATCAACATTTGCCTGAGAATTTCAATAATGCCATCCCCTCGCCTGATGCACTAAAAGAAGCGCTCGAAGCCGGCAGCATCATGTATCGTGCGAATGGCTGTAAGCCAATTTTTAGGGAAATTCAATCAACGCCACAATTCGAGTTCTTTATTAACGGCGAACATTTTGTGACTGATAAGGTGCATCAGCCTGCACTTGAAGACATGTTTTGCGGTATCCCTTTGAATTATAGTCACCTCTTACAAACCAAGTTAGTTGACGATTTTGCGTTTCTACAACTTTTGTCTATACTCATTAACAAAGGTTATTGGGAATTAATGGACTAACGACCCATACATATAAAAAACGTTTTACTCAGGCAAGTAAAACGTTCCTGGCACGATGAGTAATCCATATGACGTTTACGATTAAAAACGTCGATTGGCAGAGTAGTAAAAATCGACTAACTGCACTTAGAGAACAAGTTTTTGTGCTTGAGTGGCACCTTCCCGATCACATAGAATTCGATGAACGAGACAAAGACGCTATTCACGTCTTGGTTTATGATAAAAACAACACGCCCATCGCCACGGCGCGTCTGACGAAAGATGGTGAAATTGGCCGGATCGCCGTCAAAAAACTTTACCGCTCCCCACTACTTTATCAGGCACTTTTCAACAGGTTAGTTAAGGCAGGTAAAGGTATAAAACTTCCTTACCTTAAAGTGGTATGTCGTTTAGACGGTGTGGAAAAGCATCGTACTTTGGGATATGAACCTGATGGTAAGGTCTTTATGGAAGCGGGCATCCCACGCCAACGCATGCGATGCCCTATTACCGAATTTTATCCACCCGATGTGAGAGACTTGCATTAGCGGCTAAATTGACAGACTAGCCCCGCCAGATAGCGTCCTCTTCAGCGAAGTCGTGAAGCTTTTCGGCGCGGTTTTGCAATATTCCAGCAAACTGCATTTGTGTTTGATCTGCAATACCGGAACGAACCAGGTTTTCGGCTTTTATCTGCCAGCTCAGTGCAAAATGGCGGAGCGCTTCTCTGGCATTTTTTGCATTATCACCAGCGATAAAGTCAGCAGGTAAATCACCGCTTAATACCCAGTAAACTTTTTTGTCACTAGCTTTAACTTTCCATACTGCAAAAAAAGGCAGCAGGTAGCGGCTTACGGTTTCGTCAACTGTACTTACTACAATTCCGTTTTCCGCTAAATGTTTATTTGCCTTTTGCAATTGCTCGTTAATCCACGCTTTGCGTTCTTGTTCTGAGATGGCTGGTACGGTTTCGTCTGTCATATTTCACTTTCTTGATTGTTATAGGGCCTTGTGAAAGGCTGTTATTTCCTGCAATTTACCACAAAAATAAGGCACTATCACCCGCAAGCTACGCGCTATCAATCACAATTGGTTACACTTCGCTTGTTGGCTTTTCTGACAAAAGCTATATGGTATTGGTAGGTAGATTTTTTATAACAAGGTTTGTCATGTTAAAGACTGTCAGAATAACACTGGGGGCTTTGTTGGCTGTTTCTGGTGTGGTTTTCACCATTATTCCTGGTTCAACATTGTTAATTTTGGCTGGGTTAGTTGTGCTTAGCTACGATGTTCCAAAAGCGAAAGTCTGGCTCAAACACGTACAGAATGGCATGAGCCGTGGCGCAAAGAAATTAGATACCTATCTACTATCACGTAAATTGCGCTAAGCGACAACCCGTTACAAAAGAACGGGTTGTTGACTAAATCAACAACCCGCATCATCGGAGTTATTATACTGCTCTTACAATTTACTAATTAGTGTTTACCTAACCGTGTTTCTCCGCTAAATAGAGCCAGGTTTCTACTACGGTATCAGGGTTAAGTGATACGGAGTCAATGCCCTCTTCCACCAACCATGCCGCGAAATCTTCATGATCAGAAGGCCCCTGACCACAAATACCCACGTACTTTCCTCGCTTCTTCGCTGTGCGAATTGCCATAGACAACAACGCTTTAACAGCAGGATCACGCTCGTCAAACAAATGAGCGATTACGCCCGAGTCTCTATCCAGCCCCAATGTCAGCTGCGTTAGGTCGTTCGAGCCTATGGAGAAACCGTCGAAGATATCGAGGAACTCGTCAGCCAACAACGCATTAGAAGGCAATTCGCACATCATAATAACGCGGAGTCCATTTTCTCCCTGAACCAGACCTTGCTCTTTTAAAAGTTCGATAACCTTTCGGCCCTCTTCTAACGTTCGAACAAAGGGGATCATAATTTCGACGTTGGTTAGCCCCATCGTATTGCGAACCCGCTTTATTGCCTCACATTCCAGCGCAAAGCAATCGCGGAAATCTTCAGAAATGTAGCGGCTTGCCCCCCGAAAGCCCAACATGGGGTTTTCTTCGTCGGGTTCATACTGGTACCCGCCAACTAAATTGAAGTACTCATTAGATTTAAAGTCTGACATTCTGACAATGACTTTTTTCGGCGAAAAAGCCGCCCCAATGCTCGCTATACCCTCTACTAGTTTCTGTATGTAGAATTCTTTCGGAGAGGGGTAGCCGGCCATCATATCACTGATTTCTTCCTGCAATTCTTCAGGCTGGCTATCAAAATTTAATAGTGCTTTAGGGTGAACACCAATCATTCGGTTAATGATGAACTCTAAACGCGCAAGGCCAACACCTTCACTGGGTAAACGGGCAAAGTCAAAGGCGCGATCGGGGTTACCCACGTTCATCATAACTTTTAACGGTAGATCTGGCATCGCATCTATACGCGAGGTCACCACATCAAATTCCAGTTCGGAGCTGTAGATATACCCGGTATCACCTTCTGCACAGGATACGGTTACCTTGTCTCCTGCTTGAATGCTGTCTGTTGCATTGCCGCAACCCACTACGGCGGGGATGCCCAGTTCACGAGCGATGATGGCGGCGTGACAGGTACGTCCACCTCTATTCGTGACAATCGCCGACGCTTTTTTCATGATGGGCTCCCAATCCGGGTCCGTCATGTCTGTTACTAGCACGTCTCCGGCCTGAATCTTGTCCATTTCTTCTATGGAGCCCAGCACCTTGGCTTCACCAGAGCCTATTTTGTGTCCGATAGCACGACCTTCACACACCACGCTGCCTTTGTCTTTAAGCTGAAAACGTTCAATAGACTGACTGTCTTCCCGGCTTCGTACAGTTTCTGGGCGAGCCTGAACAATGTATAGCTTGCCATTAACACCATCTTTGGCCCATTCGATATCCATAGGACGCTGGTAATGTTTTTCAATGATGACTGCCTGTTTCGCCAACTCTTCCACTTCGTCGTCAGTAAGCGAGAATTGGGTGCTGTCGACTTTATCAATATCTACGATGGACACCTGCTTTCCATGGGCTTCATCGTCGGAGTAGATCATTTTGGTGAGTTTACTCCCAAGATTTCGACGTAAAATAGCCGGATTTCCCGCAGCCAGGGTAGGTTTGTGAACGTAAAATTCATCGGGATTCACCGCCCCTTGCACCACCATTTCACCTAAGCCGTAGGAACTGGTGATGAATACCACATCTTCAAAACCCGATTCTGTATCAATTGTGAACATCACACCAGAAGAAGCGATGTCGCTTCTAACCATGCGCTGGATCCCTGCAGACAAGGCTACGCCCTTGTGATCGTAGCCCTGATGCACACGATAAGAAATGGCACGGTCGTTAAACAAGGATGCAAACACGTGTTTGATTGCCACCATGACTGCGTCATAGCCTTTTACATTTAAGAAGGTTTCTTGCTGCCCAGCAAAAGATGCATCAGGCATGTCTTCGGCCGTCGCTGAAGAACGAACGGCAAAAGATGCTTCGCCTCCGGCATCTGCCTGCAGTGTGTCAAAAGCGTCACGGATTGCGTTTTCCAGAGCACCTTGAAAGGGTGTGTCTATAATCCATTGACGGATATTTTTTCCGGCCTCTGCCAGCGCATTTACATCCTCAACATTGAGGGTGTCCAGAACGTCATGGATTTTTGCTTCCAGACCGCTTTGCTCTAAAAATTCGTTAAAAGCCGCTGCTGTTGTGGCAAATCCGCCCGGTACCTGAACACCGGCATTTGCCAGGTTTGAAATCATTTCTCCCAACGACGCATTTTTGCCGCCAACGCGGCCCACATCATGCATCCCCAACTCTTGATACCAAAGTACGTATTCTTGCACGGCCAAAGCCTCCAGCTTTTCTTAAAATTTTACCCAATGTGAACAAAAGGCATTCATTACGTGCCGAGGATCATGCCGTCTGATAAAAGCAGACTGGCTTTTCGACGGTTTCATCATAGAATGTAGAAAAAATGAAAGTAAAATCTTTCTGTAATCTGAAAGAATATTACACCAATGTTAAGGAAATGTTTTGCGCACTGCTTACTATATCTCAGATGGTACAGCCATCACTTCCGAAGTGTTCGGTCACGCCCTGCTTTCGCTGTTCCCTATGCAGTTTAATCACACCACGATTCCGTTCGTCGAAACGGAAGAAGAGGCTTACCGCGTACTCGATAAAATTTCTGAAAGTTTTCAAGATAGTGGAGAAAGGCCGCTCGTTTTTTATACAATTGTGAATCCCGAGGTACGTAAAGTTATCTCTCGTTCAGTGGGAATTAACTATAATTTTCTCGATCAATTCGTTGCGCCAGTGGAAAAAGTGCTCGGTGTGCCCTCTAAACCAGAAAAACATCGCACCCACAGTATCCACGAAACGACTTATGATATTCGAATTGAAGCAGTAAATTATGCGCTGGCTAATGACGATGGATCTAATCTTAAAAACTATGATGAAGCAGATATCATTCTGGTGGGCGTATCCCGTTCAGGAAAAACGCCAACCAGCCTCTATCTGGCACTACAATATGGAATTAAAGCAGCCAATTACCCCTTTACCGAAGAAGACATGGGAGACATACTCAAAATGCCCCAGGCCCTGAGACGATACAAAAGTAAACTTTTTGGCCTGACCATACAGCCTGAAAGACTGAGCCAAATCCGCTCTGAACGACGGGCAAATAGTCGCTATGCGTCATTACAACAATGCCGCATGGAGTTACGTGAAGTAGAGAACCTGTATCGCCGTGAAAAAATTCCCTTCCTCAACTCTACCCGCTACTCTATAGAAGAAATTTCAGCCAAAATCCTGGCTGAAACGGGGTTACAACGGAAAAAGTATTAAAGTGTGCTTTTTTGATTTAAATCCAACACGTCAAGCAATGGCGCAAGGTAGGGTTCAAACCCTTTCCATTGCGTCATACCAGAGCGATAGATTGGTTGACGCACCTGTTCTGAGCTGGGGGTTTTTATGACTCGCTGGGTTTTGTGAAATTGCAGACATGCTTCTTCAAAAGGTAATTCACAATAATTGAGTATGCGCCTTACCTGCCCTTCCAGATCGTGGATAACATCTTCGTGTTGAACCGTAAGAATTTCACCAGGGAGGACTGAATGCCAATGGTCCATTAACGCGACATAAGCGTTGTAGTAACGACCAATATCCGTTAACGAATAGGTAAATTCCTGTCCATCTGCAAATAGTTGTTTGAAGCCGCTGAAACAGCAAGCTATTGGGTCCCGACGTGCATCTATAATTTTCGCGTTAGGTAAAATGCGCTTTATCAAACCAATATGAATAAAATTATTTGGCATTTTATCTATAAAAAACGGGGCACGCTGGCGGTAAGCTCGTGTTTGCGCTAAGTATTGTTCGCCCAGTTCTTTACACTTGTCTTCTGTTAACTCTGCAAGGTTAAAGGGATAGGGTTTATGTTGGTGACTCAACCCGGATGCTATACCCAGAATATCGTGCAACTCCATTGTGCCGTCAACCTGAGAATGAGAGGCAAGAATTTGCTCTAACAAGGTCGAACCCGCTCTGGGCAAGCCTACAATGAATATTGGATCCTTTGCGTCACATCCTGTTCTGGAGGCAAAAAGGCTTGGATCACACGCTCTAGCCTGTGCTTTTAATGCCTGCTCAGTTCTATTTATATCAAACTTCAAAGTTTGTTGCTTAAGCCGGTTTCCCTTTGCGTAATAATGAAACGCTCGTTGGAAATCCTGCCTGTCTTCAATCGCCTTGCCCATGGCGAAACAACCGTGAATTTTATCTTCCAATGCCACGTTATTTCCATCTGCCACTTTCGCCATTTTATCAATCCATGGATCAGTAAACTGATAGGTTTTCGTGTTCGCCAGACTCCAGTATGCATCGCCAAAATCGTCATTGACTATTGCAGCCTGTTCATAGGCCTTCACAGCCTCGTTCGTTGCGCCGTTGGCTTTTAGTGCGTGTCCGTATTGAAGCCACAGTGCTGATTTACTTTCGTTTTCAGTCAGCAGCGTTCTATATAGATTTATTGCTTCATCCAGTTCACCAACGCCTACCAACGCATGGCTTAAGGCAACTTTTGCCTGATAATTTTGCGGATCTTTGTTTAGCCTTTTTCTCGCCAATGCTATGGCTTGCGGATACTTTCCCAGTTTGCTTAGAACACTTTGATAAGCGGTTGTCGCAGCTTCATTTTGCGGATAAAGAGCCACACAACTTTCCAGCAAAAACTCAGCGTCGTGGTACACCTTGAGTTGCATACCAATTTCTGCCAGCAGCATCATTGCTTCTGGGTGATGTTTGTTTTGCTGTAAAAAGTCGCGGCACACTTTCTCGGCTTTGGACACTTGCCCTTCGTGGAGTAAATCCATAGCGCCCAATAGCGGCTTAGGCAAAGAAGATAGGTTTTTGATATGTTCATTAGCCAGTTTAAGTGCCGGATTATTACCAGTACGCTGATAAACATTTACCAGCTCACGCCACGCCGTTAAGAGCGTCGGGTTAAAGCTGGTTGCACGGTAAAATGCTGAAGCCATAGCCTGTTCATCGCCAAGCATTTTAAAACAATAGGCCTGCTCCTGATAACCACGGCCGTAGTCTGGAAAATGAGTAAGCAGTTTGGTTAGCGTATTCAGGGCTTCTTGAGGCTGTGCCGCCATACGTTGGGCAACTGCGATTATGTACAAACAGTCTTTGTCAGTGTCTTCAATTTGATTCGTTGACAAACTTTGCTGACATAATGCAATAGCGTCGGAAAACCGTGATTGCATTAATGCTTTTTTGGCATTATTGAGACTGGATAGAACGCTATCGGTCATGCTTGTCCTTTTCTGCTGAGCTAAAAAAACGGCAAACCAAGAGATTTGCCGTTTTTATATTAACGTATTTACTTATTAAACAAAGAATTTAATAGTAATCGTAAGATAGTCGAACACCAATAGTACGAGGACGATTAGTGACCACTTTAGGTGTGAATTGCTGTGTATCGATATTTAAAATTGCACTTTCATCAAACACGTTGTCGATGTACAACTCAGCTTTCCACTCATCGTTAGTTACACCTACAGCGAGGTTCGCAATAACGTAAGCTTCCTGCACGTAACGTCCACCGCGGAAGGTCTCGCCATTGCGATCATCGTAGGTTACGCCTTCGTATACGGCAGCTTCGTCTTGAATTTCAAGGCCTGAACCTGTGCCATAGATCAACTGGGTGGCATCTTCCATGACATAAGCGTCCATGACCATGCCCGCTAAGCGATCACCAGTGTAACTCACTGCTGCATTTACATACCCCTGTTTACCGCCACTTACTTCAAAGAAATAACGCGCGTTGATATTTCCTGAGAAATTCGCAGAGTAAGGCAATTCAGAACCTACTCCGGCAGAAATACCTACCAGTTCATCATTAACACGAGTTAACTCCGTATCGAGCCAACTGATAGCACTGCTAATGACGAGATCATCGCTGGCAAGCCAGGTGATATCAGCATCCAAACCACGAATTTCAGCATCACCCACATTGTCGGTAAAAACTAAAAAGGAAATATTGGTTGGATCGAAGCGAGAGGTCTGTAAATCAGTGATTTCAGAATAATACCCCGTAGCGTTTACCCGCACGATGCCATCGAAGAAATCACCTTTTAAACCTATTTCATAGTTATCTAGCGTATCTGTCGTCGAATAAACCGGAATGCGGAAATCTTCGAATTTTCCAGATTGGTTTGATGCCAAACCACCACCTACACGGTTAGTCACAGGCGGGCGGAAGCCTTCCGAATAGTTAGCAAACAAAAGTACGTCTTCTGTTACTTTCCAGTCGATAGAGAATTTCCAGATTGTGTCATCAACTGTCAGGACACCATCAGAATCAAGAAGACTCACTTCAAGTTGGCCACTTTCAATAGCTTGCGCGACGAGAGTCGGGTCTTCTCCAACTGCGCTTAGTTCGTCGGCATCCATAGTACCGAATGCACGGACACGACGAGAAACATCCACTGTACTTGTTGAGCCTTTATACTCATCGTCAATTTGATACCAGCGAGCACCGATACTGGCAGTTAATGTATCTGTTAAGTCATATTCAAACTGACCAAACACGGCAATTTGTTCAATGGTGTGAGTAATGTCATTCACAAAGCTGATATCAGAAGGGAATGGACCGCCATTGCTATTGATGCCTTCACTGCCAACCAATGTGGTTTGAAGCGCATTGAACTTAGTTGTGTTAGCGATGTTGAACTGGCCTATGGTTGCCACTTCCTGATCATCATAAAACAAGCCGGCAGTTACGCGCCACGGCGTATCCATGGTGGTATTGAAGCGCAATTCGTGAGTGGCTCGCGTTGACGTAGTATCTTCACGATAGAATTTGGTGGGGTCAAGACAACGCTCGTCTGCAGCATCTCCGGCAGCAGAATAATTACACACGTAATACGCTGAGAACAGACCGCCGTTCGTGTAGCCGGTGTAATCTGCCAGTGTATCGATTTCGCGGTCGAGGTAACCACCAGTGTAAACCACATCCAGCTTCGATAAGCGGCCTTCAAGGGTCCAGGTTGTTAGTCCAAATTCATCCTTGTTTTCTTCCGGTTGAAAGCGGTTTGTGCTGCTTTCGCCTTCAAGATTAGGGTCGTAAGCAAAAACACCCTCAGTTTCCAGGGTTTGCTGAGTGTGTTGAACAAGTAAATCCCAGTCTTCGTTGATGTGATAAGACAAACCGATCCGCGCACCAGCATAAACTGCATCGTTAAAGTCGTCTTCTACCAAATTGTCGTTTTTCGGCGAAACAACGGCAGCATCATCAGCTGTGGCAATATCAGGGTTAGTAATTCGATTGGCATCCATTGCAGCAGGATCTTGTAAGACACCGCCAGATATACGGCTAATTACCTGGGCGCTACCAATATAGCCACCTTCTCCAGGCACGTTCAGAACATTGTCGATCCAACCGCCCTGTTTGTCGTTGTATGCTGCAACGCGAACCGCCAAATCGTCAGTGATAGGCATATTGAAATACGCTTCAACCGCATTGCTCATTTCACCACCTTTGGTGAAACTAACGTTGGTATCGACACCGGCAGAAAATGCTGAATGATCGGGTTTGGCAGTAATCATTCGAACAGTACCCGCCTGAGAACTAGCACCGAACAGCGTGCCCTGAGGACCAGGTAGTACTTCTACGCGCTGAATATCTGTTGCGTAAATATCGAGGTTACGACCAGCCATCGACACAGGTTGCTCGTCCAGGTAAAACGCCACAGAAGGCTGCAATGCCTGAACAGATGACAACATAATGTTGGATTGAGTAGTAGCCGCACCACGGATATAAATTTCGTTCTGTCCTGGCCCGGTGCCCTGGAAAACAACGTTAGGTAAAAACTCTACGTAATCCTGAAAGCTATCAATACCCAAATTCTCTAATGCTTTTCCATCCAGTGCACTCACTGCTACCGGCACATCCTGAATGGATTCGGTTCGCTTAGTTGCGGTGACTTGAATAGTTTCAATCTTCGCTTTGCTCTCAGCCTCTTGCGCTAATAATGGCGTTGATGCCAAAGCAGCAATAACGGCACAGCTTAGACGAGTCTTTTGCATGTGTGTTCCTCAATGTGAGTTAATGTTGTACTTCTAGGTTTAATAATTTTTACTGGAGGCATTCGGTAACATTTATTTCCGAATTGCAAAAAGTTATACTTCACTTCTAACTATTTTGTTCTTTTTGTGCTTTTATTTTCCGCAGAATAAAGCCCAACGGTAGAAAAAACAGTATAATTATACATTCATGTCGAATAATTATAGCACAATGCAAAGCATTCATAGAAGTCATTGGTAAAAGTCTGTTTAACATGATTTCAAAAGGTGGTTTTTACACATTAAGGAAAACAGCGTGGCAACACCCCAAGCACCTCGTGGCAAACTCAACCTGTTTGTCTTTATCCCATCGTCTTTGGCTATCCTCATACTTATGGTATGCACAGCCATTGCGCCAGATGCAGCCAATACGTTTTTTAAGTCTCTGCAGGCTGGGGTGACAAACAACGGTGGCTGGTTTTATATTCTCACCGTTGCAATCATTGTACTTTTTGTTGTTATTCTCGGATTTTCTCGTTACGGAGACATTCGATTAGGCCCTGATCACGCCGTTCCAGAGTTTAGTAAACTCACGTGGCTTTCCATGCTGTTTGCCGCCGGAATGGGCATTGGACTCATGTTTTTTGGTGTAGCGGAACCGGTTATGCACTTTCTGGCACCGCCCACGGCCGACCCTGCCAGTCTTGCCGCTGTACGGGAAGCCATGAAAACAACCTTCTTTCACTGGGGCATGCACCCCTGGGCAATTTATGCCGCTGTTGCTCTGGTACTTGGCTACTTCGCCTATCGTCACCAGCTTCCTCTGACTTTGCGCTCCGCACTTTACCCGATTATTGGAGAACGCATTTACAAGTGGCCAGGCCATGTAGTTGATGTCTTTGCCGTTACCTCCACCATTTTTGGGGTGTCCACGTCCCTCGGCTTTGGTGCTGCACAAATTAACGCCGGCCTTTCCTATGTGTTCGGCATTCCAGCCAACACAACAGTACAGATACTGCTGATGTTGGCAGTGGTCGCAATTGCCATTGTGTCTGTTACCACAGGTCTTGATAAAGGGATCCGGCGATTGTCGGAAACCAATATGATTCTCGCTGTCGCTCTGGTTGTATTCATACTTGTACTGGGCCCCACAGTGTTCCTGCTACAGGCATATATTCAAAATATAGGGGCATATGTCTCGGACATTGTCAGAAATACCCTCAATTTATTCGCTTATGAAAAGACCGACTGGATTGGCGGTTGGACTATATTTTATTGGGGGTGGTGGTTAGCATGGGCACCTTTTGTGGGTTTGTTTATCGCCCGTATCTCCTACGGCAGAACCATTCGCGAATTCGTCATGGGCGTGTTACTCATACCCACAGCATTTACTTTATTGTGGATGACGGTGTTTGGTAATGCGGCCATCGATTTGATCCTTATTCAGGGTAAAGATGCCTTGGCGAACATGGTAAACGAGGACACCTCAGTCGCCTTGTTCGTTTTTCTGGAATATTTCCCTTATAGTAGTGTATTGACCCTGCTAGCGGTGGTTATGGTTATCATATTCTTCGTCACATCCTGTGACTCAGGTGCGATGGTTGTAGATATGCTGTGTTCTAACGGCCGCAACGACACTCCGGTATGGCAGCGTATATACTGGGCTGCCAGCGTTGGCGTGGTAGCATCAGTATTGTTGTTTGCTGGTGGGCTAGGCGCATTACAAACCATGACTATTGTTGCCGCTTTACCGTTTTCCATAATTTTGCTCATTGCTATGTACGGTTTGTGGAAAGCCCTTCGTGTGGAGTCGTTTAAACGAGAAAGTTTGCAATTTAGTGCGCTGCAAGCGCCAACTGGAGAGGGAGATAAAAACTGGCGTTCAAGGCTTGAGAACATTGTGTCATTTCCTAACCGAAAAACCGTCACGCGCTTTTTAGAAACAACTGTACTGCCGGCTTTTGATGACGTGAAAGACGAATTTGAGCATTTACAATTTGAGGTCATCATTGAGCGTAATGAGGACTTCATGAGTCTTCGGGTTAGTATTAATGATCAACCAGACTTTGTTTACGAAGTTCACCTTACCTCTACTCATCAACCCGATTTAAACGGTAAACTGGACACTGGCCCGGATGAAACGTACTATCGCGCCGAAGTTCACCTTAGTGAAGGGGGACAAGGCTATGACATCATGGGATGGTCAAAACTTGCTGTGATAAACGACGTAATCGATCACTATCATAAGCATCAGCACTTTTTACATCAGCTGGTGTGAACCAGGTCTACGACGGACAACATTATGAGAAAAGAAGAAGAATTATTAGTTGCCTTAAGAAAAGTGATTCGCGCGGTTGATTTGCGCAGCAAGCAATTGAGCAAAGATGTAGGGCTTACTGGCCCACAACTTTTAGTGATGCAAAATATTCAGGAACGTCCAGGCATCATGGTAAGAGAGATTGCGGACAGCATCAACCTGAGCCCCGCGACCATAACCAATATTCTTGATCGCATTGAGGCTCGTGAATTGGTTACTCGCATCAGAAGTACTACAGACAAAAGAAAAGTGGGTGTTTATCTCACTGAAAAAGGCGAAGCGTCTTTAGAAAATGCCCCACGTCCACTACAAGAACATTTCATCGATCGGTTTAACAATATGAAAGACTGGGAGCAGAGTCAGATGGTAGCGACTATGCAGCGCATTGCTTCGATGATGGACGCAGAAAATATTGATGCTTCACCCTTCCTGGAAGTTGGCGAACTCAGGGAGCGTTAGTTAGCTCCCTTCGCTTTGAGCGGGTTGACACGGCCGCCAGTCACTTTGTCGGCCCGGCCTTCTTCAATGGCTTTTTCAGCACGCCGTTTACGTATTTCTTTCGGATCAGCAATTAAAGGTCGGTAAATCTCGATTCGATCGCCTTCAGACAGCGTATCTTTTAGTTTGGTTACCCGGCTCCACACACCGACTTTTGTTTTTGACAGGTCAATATCTGGATGTAAAGTCAAAATGCCAGACTGCTCGATAGCCTCTTCGACGGTCGTCCCTTCAGCCACAGAGACAGACAGTAATGACTGTTTATCGGGCAGCGCATATGCCACCTCCACTGACAAGGTCGTTGCCATTAGTACACTTTCCTCGCTCGTTCAGTAAAAGCATTGACCATACTTGTAGCCAGGCCGCTAAACACTTTACCAAAAGCGAATTCTGTTAGTTTGCTGCTGAATTCGAAATCAAGACGCAATTCAATCTTGCAGGCAGAGTCGGAAAGTGCGGAGAAAGTCCACCCGCCCGTAAGGTGCTTAAATGGGCCATCAACAAGCTCCATTTCAATACTTTTTGCTTCGGTAAGGGTATTTTTTGTAGTAAACCACTGCTTAACACCCGCTTTTGCAACCAGCAAAGAGGCCTTCATTTGGTCATCATTTTTCTCAATGACTTTACTGTCGCGACAACCGGGTAAAAATTCAGGATAAGACGAAACGTCGTTAACCAGGTCATACATGGCCTGAGCACTGTATGCCACTAACGCGCTGCGTTGGATACTAGGCATAATGATCACTTATTCTTTCACTTAATTGCCCTAAAGTTTACCATGAGACTTTATTCCCACCTACCCTTTAAATTTATACACATGTCCCCCACATTTAAGTATCAATGTGAAATTCGCCTGGGTGTGTGAGAGCAGTAAAATCGAAAGACATTCAGGGCACAATCAGTATAATGGCGGCCATGAAAAAGAAGAAATCAAATCAAAACTCCACCGGCACCATCGCGCTAAACAAAAAAGCGCGTCACGACTATCACCTGCAGGAAAAATTCGAAGCTGGTGTGTCGCTGCAAGGCTGGGAGCTAAAAAGCATCCGCGAAGGTAAAGTAAACATCACAGACGCATATATCATTTTGCAAAATGCTGAAGCGTATCTGGTTGGTTGCAGAATAACCCCGCTAAATCAGGCTTCTACTCACGTAGTGTGTGAGCCAGAGCGAGCCCGAAAGCTATTACTCAACAAAAAAGAAATCGACAAACTAATCGGTGCAAGAGAGCGACAAGGGTATTCAATTGTCGCCACAGCCATGTACTGGAAAAAGTGTTGGGTAAAACTGGAAATCTATCTTGCGAAAGGTAAGCAAGCTCATGACAAGCGCGATACAGTTAAAGATCGCGACTGGGAGCGTCAGAAGCAACGGGTGATGAAACACAGCGCGTAGTGACGTGTTCAACCACGTCTGCGCTTTTATTTACTTTAGCTTTAAGATACGCATGGTAAAGCCGGGTCATTTTGCGACGATGGATGGTATCAAGAATGAGACTCCAGAAACCAGTGGGCTGTCGCATTGTCGTTAAATCGTTACCTAACCGGCGTAGTTGTCGACGCACTTTAGCCATGATAACTAGCGCAGCCAAAGTTTTGTCAGACCAATCACAGGTGGGATGAACACCCTTGTAATCAGGTTTTTCACGCCATTTCAACGGTAAATCAGGGGTAAATGCCAACGCACTCGCCATGCCCACTAATGCACATCCGCTCTGTACAACTTTTTCGGCGGTATCTTTTTTACTAATACCACCGGTGGTCATAACCGGAATGCTACTGGTTCCGCTAACAGCTTTTGCAATGCTAAGGAAATATGCATCATCGCTCAACTCAGCATTGAGTTCGCCGCGTCCTTGCATCGCTGGTGATTCATAGTTACCACCAGACAACTCTATGGCATCAATATTCAGCCGCTCTAATGCAGTTACTACTTCTGCTGCATCTTGAGGCGAAAAGCCACCGCGCTGAAAATCACCGCTATTCAGTTTTATCACTACTACAAAATCGTTGCCGCATGTAGCCCGTACCTGACCCGCAACATTGAGCAATAACCTGGCGCGATTGATAAGGGAACCGCCCCATTCATCCTGACGTTGATTCGATAGCGGTGATAAAAACTGACTGAGTAAATAGCCATGAGCGGCGTGAATTTGCACGCCGTCAAAACCAGCCATTTTGGCCCGTTTGGCAGCATGGGCAAAACGATGGGTGACCTGGTGAATTTGCTCACACGTCATCGCAACAGGCTGAGCAAACCGTTTGCTGTAGCGACCTAAATTTAGAGGAACGGCTGACGGTGCCCAGGCTTTGTCAGCTATCTCACGGGGCATTTGCCTGCCTGGATGGTTGAGTTGCATGATGGCCTTTGCACCACCAGATTTTATCACGCCCGCCCACTTTTCAAATGCATGGAGACTGCCATTTTCCGGTATTACCACACCACCCGGGCCTGTCATGGCAAGATGATCGACCATCACATTACCGGTAATAATCATGCCCACCCCGCCATGCGCCCAATAACGGTATAGCGACAATAGACTGTGGTCTGGCTGAAGGTTTGCATCGGCCATGTTTTCTTCCATGGCGGCCTTTACCAAACGATTCTTAACCGTTGTACCGCATGGAAAAGTAAAAGGCGAATAGATTCCGGTATTTGTATCCATATATCCGTGTCTTTTAGGGAAGCGGGTATACTTTAATGATATTTTTCAAAATCTCCACCGTTTCTTCTGGTTAATAATTATTCATTCATCTGATTACAACGGTAATTTTTCGTTCGTTCAAACATTTAAACAGCTATTCTCGGCTGAATTAATTTGTTCCCCACCCTTGAATGCGTTAGAATCAGTCGCATATTCACTGATAACTGGTTATACAGTGAATGTCTTGGAAACAAGGCGATCGCCCGGGGCTGATTAGGATTCGACAGGATCTAGGAAGCTGGAGGTGCATGCAGAGGTGCGGTTTGCCTCTTTAAAAAGCCGCATTTAAATAGTCGCAAACGACGAAAACTACGCACTAGCCGCTTAATAACCGGTATAGGCCCTTCCACCTAAGCTCTGTCTGCTAGCCAGGATTTTGGAAGGTCATTAAAGCAAACTAGCGAGGGAAACTCTCCTGAGGTTGAACCGCGAAATAGTATCAGGACAGCTACCAGGAACCCTGTTTGTCGGGGTCTAAAGTAGTTAAATAAAAGACAAACTAAGCATGTAGTACCAAAGGTAGACATTTTCTGGACGCGGGTTCAAATCCCGCCAGCTCCACCACTTTAAAACCGCTATAGCCCCACTACAACGCGGGCTGTAGCGGAATCCCCCACTAACGCCCCACTAGCAATCAACAACAAAGTACACTTGATCTGCATGCACCGTATTAAGGATTTAGCCTAGTAATGTCACTTTTACTCTATCTATGCTTTTTAGTTGTTTTAGCTATCCCAAAATGTCGATACACAAAACGATGCGTCAAAGAAAAAGGAAGACTTGGATGCCCAAAAGAGCGTTAATTAATACTCTCCAGTTTTTTCGAATAATAGAACCGATTTTAAGCAACATACGTTCTACCCAATACATGGTTAAATCAAATTATTCTGTAGTGAAGTATTGAAAAGGGGCAGGCATATGGGCTTACTCGTTGATGGACAATGGCAAGACAAGTGGTATGACACCAGTACGAATGGTGGGAAATTTGAGCGTCAGGCATCTAAATTTCGCGATAGTGTCAGTAACAAAGTTGATGCGAGGTTTCCCGTTGAATCTGGTCGTTATCACCTATATGTGTCGCTTGCTTGTCCTTGGGCACACAGAGCGCTCATATTTAGAAAATTAAAGGGACTGGAAGATCATATCGATGTTTCAGTGGTTCACCCTGAAATGCTTGAACAGGGCTGGGAATTTAAAGACTATCCGGGGTCTACGGGAGATAAGCTCTATGACTTTGCTTATGCGCATCAAATTTACACTAAGGCAAAGCCTGAAATTACCACTCGTGTCACGGTTCCAATCCTTTGGGATAAACAAACCGAAACTATCGTCAATAACGAATCAGCTGAAATTATTCGTATCTTTAACAGTGGATTTAATTCACTTACCAACAATAACGATGATTACTACCCTGAAGCGCTTCGTGAAGAAATCGATACTATCAACAACATGGTATATCACGACATAAATAACGGCGTGTATAAAGCTGGATTTGCTACAACACAAGAGGCTTATGAAGAGGCAGTATCAGCGTTATTCTCCACTCTGGATCGGGTTGAGGAAAGGTTGAGCAAACAACGTTATTTAGTTGGCAGCAACATAACGGAAACTGACTGGCGCTTATTCACCACGTTGATACGTTTTGACGCTGTTTATCACGGGCATTTCAAGTGTAATAAAAAGCAAATTGCAGACTATCCAAATATCTATGGTTATATGAAAGAGCTTTATCAGGTACCAGGCGTTGCTGAAACGGTGAACTTCGACCATATTAAAAGGCACTATTACTATAGCCACACGATGATAAATCCGACGCAGGTTATCCCCGTCGGGCCAGAGCAAGATCTTATGTCGCCTCACGGTCGCAATAATTTTGGAAGTTAAAAGCGACGTTCATAGTACAGATTAAAGGCTAAGATTTAAGGTAGATACACATCATGTCAGTGGAAGTGAGTGAACATAAAGTTATAGAGAAAGTGGTTACGGGCGTGCCAACCAGTGATGGCGCGGGGGTGTCGCTTACCCGTATTATCGGGCAACCGGATCTACCTCGCCTGGATCCCTTCCTTATGCTGGATTTTTTTGGCTCAGATAATCCAGGTGAATACATTGCTGGCTTTCCACCACATCCTCACCGTGGTTTTCAGACAGTGACCTACATGCTCACTGGCAAAATGCGTCACAAAGACTCTGTAGGCAATGAGGGGATTATTGATGCTGGTGGCATTCAATGGATGAATGCGGGCCGAGGCATCATTCACGAAGAAATGCCAGAGCAGGAACAGGGCTTATTGCAAGGCTTTCAGCTGTGGGTGAATCTTCCCGCAGCAGAGAAAATGTCAGCACCAAACTATCAAGATATTCAGCCAGAAAGCGTCCCTTCCGTGCACGTTCAAGATGCTCTAATTAAAGTGCTAGCAGGCGAAATTGACGACGTGAAAGGACCGGTTAAGACAACGGCCGTTGCGCCCACCTTTTTAGACGTTACCCTAAAAAGCGGGAAGTCTGATATTGCCATGATTTCAGATGAAGCTACTTTTATCTATGTGTACGCGGGCAGTTTAGTCATTAATAAAGGAGCTCAAAGCAAAGAAAAAGTTTTGGTATCAGGAGAGCTGGGCGTTTTGTCACAAAATGGAAAGCAGTTGAGTGTGTCTGCTGAGAAGGAATGCAAGTTTATCGTGGTTTCGGGTAAACCTATTAACGAGCCTGTCGTCCAATACGGGCCTTTTGTAATGAACACTCAGCAGGAAATTATTCAGGCAGTTAACGATTACCAAAGCGGCGTATTAGCAAATTCCACTGCCCTTCTTGAACGATAACTCCACTCCACCGCGCAGGCGGAGTGTTGTTATTAATTGGATGTAAATATTTGACCGGTAACGAACTGTAGAAAGCCACGCAGCTATCCAAAATATTTCGGGAAATTAGTCGGGGTAAAAGATATCGACCACACTACTTTACATCCTTGCGCTTTAACCAACTGCGCAGCAACGCCAGCGTCACCAAAGGTCTGTCGTCGTAAAAACCGTGTGCCCCACCCGGCACCACGGCCAATTCGGCGCCTGGCGTCAACGCCAGATAATCTTGAACGGTATCAATACGGGCTGAATCGTACTGACCAATCATGAACAATGTTTTGGCCGGGTCGATATCGGCCAGCAAATGGGTGGCGTCATAGTGCTTCAATACACCCGTAGACGAAAACTCACTTGGCCCCCACATGGCATTGTAAATCACCGGGTTAAATCCGTTTCCACCTACGTTTTCTTCATAAGCGATAATCGCTTCATCGGGTTTACCTGGCGTATAATAAGCAGAATACAACTTAGTATATGCAGAACCGCATACAGGCGCTTCCGGCGGTTGAGATGACTCACATTGTTTAAGTGTATCCTGTACTTTTTGCGGGGCTGCGTTTACCAACAAGTTTGCATCCATGATCCAGTGTGGCGTAGAAATAAATGTGCCGCCAAGCACAGTCGATACCGTGTGCTGTGGATATTTTACTGTGTACTCCAAGGCAATGGCTGAGCCCCAGCTATGTCCCACCAAATGCCATCGCTCAACGTTTAAATGCTTGCGAATAGCATCCAATGACTCAACAAAACGTGCAACACGCCAGTTTGCCGGGTCGTTTGGCTGGTCTGATTTTCCGCTGTCGAGTTGGTCATACATGATCACCATGCGATCGTCTGCCAGTTCAGTCATGCCTACAAAGCCATTGTGCGTACCGCCAGGACCACCGTGAATAAACACCACTGGAATGGAATCTGTGTGTGGGACGCCATTGAGCCTGACATAAACGTTCCCGCCTTCAACGGGAACCATCAGTTCCTTGTCTGGGTTAACCACAAGGGATTTAGCGTATGCACTGAACGCAAACAACAAAAGACTTACGACAGTAAGTACACGATACATCAGGTAATAAAAGGCTTTGTACATGGTTAATCCCTTGTGTACTAATTAAGCGAAATATTCATTTTAGTAGTATGCTTTACTTGCAACGTAACAACAACACAGGCTCGTTAGCATAATGGTGTGTTAACGTCAAAAAGTGGAATGAAACAGGCGACACTATGGAAAAGGAAACCTACCATGGAATTTATCAGGAAGTTGTTCACGTATATTGTAATACTCGGATTAGTTGGGTGTTCACTCCAAGAGAGCTCGATTACCGATCCTAAACCTTTAGAAAAAGCAAAAGTAAAGCAAATGTCACTGGACGATCCTTACCTGTGGTTAGAGGAAATAGAGGGTGACAAAGCCCTGACGTGGGTAAAGCAGCAAAATACTCGTACCTTATCCAAGCTTGAAGCCAGCCCGATATATACAGATCTGAAAGCCAAAGCACTCGACGTTGTGAATTCCTCAGAGCGGATCCCTCTTGGCAGTATTCGGGATGGTGAGGTCTATAACTTCTGGCAAGACGAAAAACATGTTCGGGGCCTGTGGCGCAGAGTATCGCTAGCGAGCTTCAGCACTAACACCCCTGAGTGGGAAACCCTTATTGACTTCGACGCCCTTGCCGAATCTGAAAATAAAAATTGGGTGTTCAAGGGTGTTGATTGCTATTCAGCGAAAGGCAAGGCCGATTATAAATGCCTGGTAAGTTTATCTGACGGTGGAAAGGACGCAGTTACTGTTAGGGAGTTTGACCTGTCAACTAAACGCTTTATCGATCACGGCTTTATATTGCCAGAGTCGAAATTAATGGCAGCGTGGGTAGATTACAATACCCTTCTCGTTGCCACCGACTGGGGTGACGACGGCACAACGTTAACAGAATCAGGTTACCCTTACGTGGTAAAACGCTGGAGCCGCGGAACCCCATTGGAATCGGCCGAGACAGTTTTCAGAGGAAAAAAATCTGATACTGCCGTATTTCCATTTACAGTGGACACCACTGATGGCAGTAAAATTGAATTGATAATACAGCAATCTACATTTTTCACTAATCAACACTATGTGCTTGCTGGTAAAAATGCTATTAAACTGCCACTTCCGGAAAAGTCAGAGGTGATTGGGCTACACCAGGGTCAACTGCTCTTCACAATTAACCAAGATTGGCAAGTGTCTGTCAGTAGTACAAAAGCCAGGTACAAAACCGGTAGCCTCCTGTCTATGTCGTATTCAGCCAGCAGCGAATTAACTAAAGAGTCCCTACCAGTCGTAGTGTTCGAACCCAATAAGCGTCAATCCATCGAGAAGGTATCGCTGGCGAAAGGTCAGATTCTCTTATCCATCAACGACAATGTTGTGGGTAAAGTATTTGCGATAACCAGAGATAGGAATGACTGGATATCCCGACCACTAGACCTTCCACAAGATGGCAAGCTTGAAGTCACTTTCTCCAGTCAACAAGAAGATACAGCATTTGTTACTTACGAAGGCTTTCTAACGCCTGACTCCCTGATAAGTTACTCAGCGTCCACCGGTGAGAGCAAAACCTTGAAGCGTTTACCCAGTTGGTTTGATGCCGACGACTTGGTGGTAGAGCAAAAGCAGGTTGCTTCTAAAGACGGAACAATGATCCCCTTTTTCGTCGTCCACAAGAAAGGCATTAGGCACGATGGGCGTACACCCACTCTTTTGTATGGCTATGGCGGTTTTCAGGTATCCATGCTTCCCCACTACAGCGGCATTCTCGGTAGACTCTGGCTTGAACAGGGTGGCGCCTATGTTCTTGCAAACATTCGTGGGGGTGGCGAATTTGGCCCTGAATGGCATCAGGCAGGCCTTAAAACCAATCGCCAGGTAATTTACGATGACTTTATTGCTGTGGCCGAATGGCTTGTCGAGCACAAACTCACTTCTGCGTCTCACCTGGGTATTCAAGGGGGCTCAAACGGTGGTTTGCTTATGGGAGTAATGTTGAACCAACGCCCGGATTTATTTAATGCCGTTATAGTGCAAGTGCCCCTGTTAGATATGCTTCGCTTTCATCTGCTGCTGGCTGGCGCTAGTTGGGTTGGAGAATATGGTTCGCCGGAAGTACCAGAGGAACGCGAATGGTTAGAGAAAATGTCTCCCTATCACAATTTCAACCCTCAAACCGGTTACCCGGAACCTTTTTTTGTTACATCCACTAAAGACGACCGGGTACACCCTGGCCACGCGAGGAAAATGGCGAAATTGTTCGAAGATGCAGGCAAACCGTTTCTCTATTACGAGAACACAGATGGCGGCCATGCAGCATCGGCCAACTTGCAAGAAGCAGCCCACCGGGTTGCACTTCAGTTTACTTATTTAACTGAAAAATTAATGCTTAATACCACGCAATAGAGCAAAGACATCGTAACCACTTTCATCGTCACGGCTTGCCGCTGTGGCGATGAATTGAAGAGCCGCGAAGTTTTATGTGACATCAGGAGTTAAATCATTGAAGACCCTTTTATTTATTGTTATCTGTCTGTTCAGTCAAAGCTTATATGCTTCTGCCACCCCTGAGGAATTTGTTCGTTGCAATAAAGTTGCCGTATCCAAATTGGAATACTGTTTAGCGGATCGCGGCGAAACATGTTGGAAAAAGTCGAAGGTCGCCTATCACGCTTGTCGTGAACGTATTGTTCAAAATCATCAAACAAATCATGCTCGAAAGGAAGCCGAGAAGCAGATGCAAATAGAGTGAAGGGCTTATCGCGCACAAACTTACCTTTGCGGCACACCCAGGCTTTCGAGGAGCATGACTACAAATCTTCGCCAAAGCTGCAGCTGTGGCGAAGAATGCTAGAGTTTGCGCTTGGTATCTCTTTACTTAAAAAGTTAGTTAAATGAAATCGCCAGTTTGCCTATGGATTTACCAGTTTCTAGTTCGCCATGGGCCTTTTTAAAGGTTTGAGCGCTAAGACCGTCAAGAGAAGTCGTCAGCGTAGATTTAATTCGCCCGGCATCAATGAGGTTCGCCACCTGAAACAAAATACTTTGCTGCTGTTGAATATCGTCAGTATTGAACAGCGAGCGGGTAAACATAAGTTCCCAGATAAAACCAACGGATTTAGCCTGAAGTTTCGATAGATCTATGCCGCCGTCGAACTCAACGATTGAACTAATTAACCCCTGTGGAGCTATCAATTCTACCATTGCATCCCAATGCCCTAAGGTGTCAGCAATATTGAAAATATAGTCAACCTCCCCGAGTTTTTGTTCATTCATGGATTCCACCAAATTACGATGGTTAACGACATGATCCGCGCCCAATTTTTTTACCCAAGCTTCAGTTTCTGGCCGTGAAGCCGTGGCTATAACTGTTAAATTAGTGAGTTGCTTTGCGAGTTGGATAGTCATTGAACCCACTCCCCCCGCACCACCAATAACAAGCAGCTTTTTCTTTTCCGTAGGACGAATACGTAAACGTTCAAAAAGTGCCTCCCACGCCGTTAATGCGACCAATGGGACCACAGCGGCTTCAGGATCTGACAAACTTTTTGGCGCATGTGCGGTTATGCGAAAATCTACAGCCTGATATTCAGCATTAGAACCATTGCGGGATACATCTCCAGCGTAATAAACCCGGTCGCCAGGTTCAAAACCCGTTACATCTTTTCCCATGCCGACAACGGTACCTACCCCGTCATAACCAAGAATTTTGGGTTGAGCAAGGGTTTTGTCATTAGCGGCGCGAACGCGAATTTTTGTATCCGCCGGATTCACTGAGACAGCGCTGACTTTTACGAGTAAATCCTTGTCGCCAACGGATGGCAGATCAACAGTATATTCAACTAAGCTGTTTTCGGCATCAATGGGTTTCGATTCAACAAAACCGATAGCTTTCATTTTTTCGGGTAACATACTAAAGCTCCAAATTTAAATTATTAGGTTCAACAGGCACAGAAGAAGGCAATAGCTTCCTAGCCTTATGGTTGGTAACTAAATCGATATAACGTGTACGGTGCTTTTGCATTGCCCAAACCTTGACTAAACGCCGGGTGCTGATGCAATTGATCCTGAGTAATGTATATGTACCCGTTACTCACCGCTAAACTATCAGGCCATGACAATTTTTTATCTTCGATTAGGGTCTGATAATGTCCTGGTGTCGTGAGCCCAATCGCGCTATTTTCCAGGTCAGTTGCTAAAATGCCTACACCAGGCGCATAAGCTATGCCATCACTTGGATTTTTAGGGCCGTAAACTTCAATTGTATTCTGCAAATCACGATCTGAAGCGTTATTGTCAGCGAGGGTTGACGCCGGTAAGCGATAAACCTGAGTGCCTGTAAATGCGCCAAAGTAAACCCACTCAAATTCATCATCAATGGCAATCGGGTTTAAACCAAATCGCAAGCTGTTCGTTTCACCGCTTTCTGTTTTAGAGGCAAGTAACGACGCTTCTATCACGATATTTCTATTTTCTGGCATCAGTTGCTGAGCACTTTCCAATACCCGCCGTGACTTTCCTGTTTCCAGATCAACGACTATAAAAGCGGGCTTGGTTGCTCCCTGGAAATTTCCGAAAGTCATATCAGCGATGTAAACTTTTCCGCGATTTTCATCAATAGCAAAATCCTGAATAAACGAATTGGGCTGCAATGCACTCTTGTCAATTTGAATGGTGGTATGTAGTGAGTTATTTACACTATCCCAAGCAACCAACTGGGCCGGTGATTTTTCACTACCCATGTCCAGCATCCACACGATTCCGTTTGAATCTGTTTGTACACCAATGACTGCGCTAAGCCCAACGTTCCCCGTGTCCGGACCGTCTGCCCAATCAATGTTTGGAAAAGGTTTTTTCTCTCCGTTTGCCATCACTTCGACAACCCGATATTTCGGATCATCCAAAGGGTGCATGCTAATAATGATTCGACCATCGGGTGTAACAGTAATGCCGCCACCCCGTGTCTCATTAAATTGTGTTACCGCTTCTAACGGCCCTACTTCAGCCGCGCTAACATAATTTGCCGCTAATGCTGAGAACCCAATCATGCCAAACAGTGCTGTTTTATTTAGTAATTTCATCAGTTTTCCTTATTCGTGAATTTGGTCAAGCCACCACGTGTAACAGTGATGTCGTTATTTTCTAACTACTGAGTTAATACTAACCACCCAACTAACAAACAAAAACAGCCTAACGATTGAATCTTTATCTAATATTTTTTGACAATCTAATTTATCGGTCACATGATTTTGTGCATAATGTGCGCTCCCAAATTGATTCCTAAAGACTATTTATGCTCTTGGAAGATTTAACCATTATTGTAAAAGTAGCTGAGCTTAAGAGTATTACGGCCGCCGCGGATAGCTTAAATATGCGCACTGCTACAGCCAGTGCAGCAGTGAAAAGAGTAGAAAAAGCGCTGGGAGTAGACTTATTCATTCGAACGACGCGACAACTTAGGTTGTCAGCAGCAGGCGAAAGATATCTGCCCAAATGCATGGAAGCTCTGAAGTCACTGGATATTGCTAAGCAAAACATACAACATGAAAAGGAAGAAGTGAGCGGTGAACTGAGGTTATCCGCACCATCTGATTTGGGACGAAATATTATTCTCCCCTGGTTAGATGAGTTTGCTGAGGAACACCCAAACCTTAAACTGAAAATCCATATCGCAGATCGCAACATAGACTTCTACCGTGAACCCGTAGATCTCGCCATTCGCTATGGTGCGCTAACAGATGACAATCTCTATGGCTTTAAAATTTGCAACGTGCGCAGAGTACTTTGCGCTTCGCCTCGCTACATTGAGAAATTCGGTCAACCTACAACACCTGAAGATATTGCCAATCACAATGCCTTGTTGTTCCAGTTTCACGAACTTATCGATACTGAGTGGTGTTTTACTCGGCAAAACCAAACCTACAAAGTAAAAACTGCAAGTAACAGGGTTTCAAATGATGCCGATTTGGTTCGGCGTTGGTGCGTAAGAGGCAAAGGGTTGGCTCGGAAATCTTGTCTAGACATGTCAGCAGACCTTTTAGCCGGTAACATCGTCAAAGTCATGCCTGAATACGAACCAACTTCTACAGAATTGTGGCTGGTCTGCCCTAGCAGGCAAACTATCACGCCGGCGATACGCTTGTTGCGGGATTATTTAAAGAAAAGAACAGCTTTTGTATTAGAGCAGCTTACGTCGAGGGGAATTCTATAGTGGTTTGACCAGAAGAGCTTTGCTAATATCATCTGGTCAGGGTAATAAACGAGGATGTATGCAACTTCACGAGATTGGGGGATATATTGAAAACATTTACCTGGTTGAAGACAACCACAGGCTAATGTTGCTTGATGGCTGCAGTCGGGCAGATGTCGATACCGTGTGTCACTATATTACTGAAAAATTATCATTGCCTTTAGCGGCCTTAAAACTCATTGTCGTCACCCATATGCATCCTGATCATGCAGGCGGAGCAAAGCGGTTACAAAACCGCACTGGTGCGCGTATCGCATGCCACCCGAAGGCACCCTTATGGTATCGCGGCGTTAGCGGCCGTACCGCCCATGCCATTGATGTAGCGCTCACCTGGTGGGTAGCAGGCAAATTAGGTAAGACACGACGCCATATCTGGTATAAACCTTATTTTCAGCCAGATATCTCGCTCTGTGACAATCAAATACTGCCCGAGTTTGAAGATTGGCAGGTTATATACACGCCCGGTCATACCGACCACGATATTTCACTGTTACACAAGCCAACGCACAAATTGTATGTTGCCGACCTCATTGTATCGGTGAAAAAACGTCTGACCTTTCCGTATCCGCTGTGCCATCCAAACCAATACAAGAGCTCGTTACAGCGTGTACAGCACCTCGCTCCCAGTACGATTTTCTGTGCTCATGTAAAACCCCTCAACGCCGAAGAAATCAGTTTCCCACGGCTCATCGCCCAGGCTCCGCGACGCCCAATCAATCATTGGCACGCCAGTAAGTTGCGCCTCACCCGCGCCTTTTCCAGATAATTTAGCTGTGTTAAATGTACACTGCTATTGAGAGT
Source organism: Alteromonas sp. AWQ4_252 (assembly GCF_056158205.1). Classification (NCBI taxonomy): domain Bacteria; kingdom Pseudomonadati; phylum Pseudomonadota; class Gammaproteobacteria; order Alteromonadales; family Alteromonadaceae; genus Alteromonas; species Alteromonas sp. AWQ4_252. The sequence continues at coordinate 3,282,365 of NZ_JBSWSV010000001.1, forward strand.
AGTTTTCTTTCTCCTTTTTCAATTTTTGTTACGCTATGCATGTATTTATCGGGCCTGAAGAAATAAATCCGATCAAACCAATTAAGAATTACTTTGTCAGCATGAAAAATTCCGCCTTTTATCGGCTTTTTCAGTACGATATTAAACTTAAAATAACGACCTTTACCCATGGGGTCGTTGTGCGATAGAACCTGATGTCCCTCACCGTAAGTAACAAGATTAATAGAAAACCTTGTCATCGCGACAATTGCTCTGTTTTTTACTTTCGCCATACACCTCTGCCAGTTACGCTCTTCAGTCAGGACAGTCGCCACCTGAGAACATTAATTTTCTCAAAGTTTTAGCGATGACACTACGCTTACAAGAGACCAATTGGCACTTTCATAGTCGAATAGTAACTAACACATTCAAGAAGACGAGGAGTCAAATATTACAGGGCCTGCGCCATGCTCAGCCAGTTCATCTTGAGGGTTTCTCAATGCACACGCTTTCATAGACAAACAGCCGCAGCCAATACAGCTGGATAACTCGTCCTTTAATTTTGTGAGTTTGGCAATGCGAGCTTCCAGCTGATTGTGCCAAAATTGCGATAATTGCTGCCAATCAGCCTGACTGGCTGTTTTATTCATCGGCAACACCTCGATAGCTTTTTTGATTTCACTTAACGACATGCCCAGTTGCTGGGCAACCTTGATAATGGCAACCCGACGCAATACTGCACGGGGATATATCCGCTGATTACCGTTATTCCGGCCGCTCTTTATTAACCCTTTGTTTTCATAAAAATGAAGTGTAGATACGCTTACCCCACTGCGCATTGCTACCTCACCCACTTTCAATAAGGTATCCATCTCGCTTCCCCGCCTCTCGCTTTCTCATTATTAATCACTTTAATGAAATAACTCCTTGACCTCAACATAAGTTGAGGTTTTAGCCTACAAAAAAAAAACAGGAGAAAAACATGGAAAACCAAATGAATTACAGATGTGAATGCAGGACCCGGGACGCAGACCAAGATGCAAAGAAAGTCGGTATAACTAAGCGGCGTAAGGAGCAAACGAAAAAACTGCTGAGCGCATTCGGCAAGTATGCGAAAGCCATGTCATTTTTAAAGTAAGTGCAGATAATAGGATTTGTATTGTTCAGGCGTCAGTCCCTACTGCATAAAAAAAGCCCTCTGATTTTTACGTCCGAGGGCGTAAAGCTCAGATCCGTTGCCTCCTAAAATTTTTGAGCTGATGACCATTTTAAGGCATTTGGCAGATCAGAAAAGGGCTATTACTGAGGTTTGCTGTTATTGCTGTTTTCTTGCTCCTCGACCTCATAAGCTTTCTTTTTCTCGCCTCCGAATTCGGTAACTACCAGCAGGAAAACTACCAGCATCACACAAACGAATACCACGGATATAATCATACCGATAGCCGTAGTACCCGTAGCGGCGAGCAATGGGCTGGAAGTAAACAGTAAAAACAAAGCCAAATACACTTGCATTATTAATCCTAATTCAACTATTAAAATCCATACCTGTTGCACTTTTATATAGACATCGCCATTCATCAGTTTCTACAGGCATTACCGACAATCGTTGTCCTTTTTTGACAACGCCGAGTTGAGTAATTTCAGGCATTGCTTTAATTGCTTGCAATGACAGCACCTGATCAAATTTTTCTACAAACTGTACATCAACACAATACCAGCGGGGCGCATCGGGTGTCGCTTTTGGATCATAATAACGACTCTCTGGGGAAAATTGACTATCGTCAGGGTACGCCTCCCGAACTATGGTTGCCACGCCTGCAATGCCAACCTCTTTGCAGCTGGAATGATAGAAGTAAACGAAGTCTCCGTTTTTTACCTTATCTCTTAAAAAATTTCGCGCCTGATAGTTTCTGACGCCATCCCAGGGTTCAGTCTTATTTGGGCGAGAGGCTAAATCATCGATGCCAAAAGCATCGGGCTCCGACTTAAATAACCAAAAGGCCATGATGGGTTTGCTCCACTGAAACGTTTGATATGACAAGGTTATCATACCCTATGGGCTCGAGTATTCTGAGCTTTACATTGATTTACAGAACCTTGACAAACAAAGGAATACCCATTGCTAAATTAAAAAGGTGCCAATGTTGGCATGTCAGATTGGAGATTTCACTATGGAAATATCACAGTTCAGCGGAATGCTGCAAAGCAATGGCATTTCTGCCACTAACGCTGCCCAAAGCAGGCCGCCTCCACCACCACCTCCGCAAGATGAGCTCTCCGACTATATGGATGAGTCGAAAGAAGACACTGAAGTAAAAGCGTTCATGGAAAGTGTCATGGAAATGGAAGCCTCGGGGACGTTTGACGCCGAAAGCCTTGCTGCCAACGCCCCTGCTTCCATGAAAGAGTTTGCCGAGGAAAACGGTGTTGATCTAAAGAGCTTTTTTGAGCAAAAACACGAACAACACAGTCAAAGAGGAGGCATGCCACCTCCGCCATCAACTCAAGCTGGCAATTACGCGTCAAACTCAATGCTTGGCAGTGCTGAATCAACTTTGATGGAAACACTTTCTTCCAGCATAAGTATCAACACGACGGCATAATCTTACCGCGCCATACGGAAGGTTGTTGCCACTGAGGAAACTGACCATTCAGGCGGAGCTTGCTCACAGCTTCGCTTTTCTATTTAACTATCTCCTGACACCCCGAAAATGTTACAATCCTGCCTTTATTTTTGATATTTCCGGTTTTACCTCATGAAAGCAACCATCAAAGCGGATCGCAGCTTATTTTCGTACCCAAAGTACTGGGCTCATTGCTACGGCACCGCACCTTTTTTACCCATGTCAAAGGAAGAGATGGATGCACTCGGCTGGGACAGTTGCGATGTCATTCTGGTGACCGGCGATGCCTATGTCGATCATCCGAGTTTTGGTATGGCAGTAATAGGTCGGGTACTTGAAGCCCATGGTTTTCGTGTAGGTATTATTTCGCAACCGGATTGGACCAATAAAAATGACTTCATGAAACTGGGTAAACCCAATTTATATTTTGGCGTAACCGCCGGTAACATGGATTCAATGATCAACCGCTATACTGCGGATAAAAAACTTCGCCACGATGATGCCTACACCCCAGGAAATGTTGGCGGTAAGCGTCCAGATCGTGCGGTAACCGTATATGCTCAACGATGTCGTGAGGCCTTCAAGAGCGTGGCTGTTATCATTGGTGGCATCGAAGCCAGTTTACGCCGTATCGCTCATTATGATTATTGGTCAGAAAAAGTGCGCCGCTCCGTGCTTTTTGACAGTAAGGCCGACATGTTGTTTTTCGGGAATGCTGAAAGACCTTTGGTGGAGGTCACTCACCGCCTTGCCGCAGGCGAAACTATCGGCGATATTCGCGACGTTCGCGGCACAGCCATTATCGTCAAAGAAGCACTCCCGGAATGGCAGGGAGTAGACTCTACTTCTCTCGACAAGCCTGGAAAAATTGAACCGATCCCTTCCCCTTATCAGGAACTTCCCGAGTGCGACAAAGAAGATAACAACACGGTACAGGCCAGTGACGTTGCCCAGCCCATTGTTATTCAGCCTGCTGAGCGAAGAAAACCGTGGGAAAACGTATATGTAAAATTACCCGCTTTTGAAGTGGTGAAAGACAACAAAGCGCTTTATGCACATACATCGCGTATTTTGCATCAGGAAGTTAACCCTGGATGCGCCCGGGCACTGATGCAGCGTCACGGCGACAGACACATCTGGATTAACCCACCCGCCATGCCTCTTGAAACCGAGGAAATGGATGCTGTGTTTGACTTGTCTTATCAACGTGTCCCCCACCCGGTATATGGCGATGCTAAAATTCCTGCCTACGACATGATACGCTTTTCTATCAACATCATGCGTGGCTGTTACGGTGGTTGTACATTTTGTTCTATAACCGAGCACGAAGGTCGAATCATTCAAAGTCGTTCAGAAGACTCTATTATTCGCGAGATGGAAGAGATCCGCGACAAAGTACCTGGGTTTACCGGCGTGATATCAGATTTAGGCGGGCCTACGGCAAACATGTACCGCTTGCGTTGTAAAAGTCCTAAAGCGGAAGCCACCTGTCGCAGGCCATCTTGCGTTTATCCCAGTATTTGTGCCCATATGGATACCGATCATAAGCCAACCATTGATTTATATCGCCGCGCACGCGCATTGCCGGGAATAAAGAAAGTATTGATTGCGTCAGGTGTTCGTTATGATTTGGCAGTGGAAGATCCTGAATACGTAAAAGAGCTGGCCCTTCATCACACTGGAGGCTACCTGAAAATTGCCCCGGAACACACCGAAGACGGGCCGCTGAGCAAGATGATGAAGCCCGGTATGGGCAGCTACTATAAGTTCAAGGAGATGTTCGACAAGTATTCAGAGCAAGCAGGTAAGAAGCAGTACCTTATTCCGTATTTTATTGCTTCTCACCCAGGAACAACTGACGAAGACATGCTGAGCCTGGCGATCTGGCTTAAAGAAAACCGCTTTAAACTTGATCAGGTTCAGAACTTTTACCCTTCCCCCATGGCTACAGCAACGACTATGTACCATACGGAAGTAAATTCATTGAGAAAAGTAACTAAAGATAGCGAGCATGTACCTTCTGCCAAAGGCGAGATCCATCGCCGTCTTCACAAAGCCATGTTGCGTTACCACGATCCGAAAAACTTTGCTCAAATTCGTGCAGCTCTGAAGAAAATGGGCCGGGAAGATTTAATCGGACGTGGTCCTCAACACCTTGTGCCACCGGAAACAGCTGAGGAAAAACGCCAGACCGCTAAGAAAGGGAAGCGAGGTGAGCGAGCCTTAACGAAACATACAGGGTTACCCCCGAAAGGCTTTCGCGACAAAAAAAGCCCCCATCAGCGCCAAGGTAAAATTTCAGGGCGCAATGGCAGAAAAGCCAATACGCCTCAAAAGTAAGTATTTATCATAAAGCCGCTTGCGCACTGCGCCGCAAGCGTGCCCCTTTCCACATTGCCCAGGCAGCAAACAACGCCATGGGGATATTCAGTTGCAGCGCTGCCACGGTCAAAAAGCCACTCCCGTGGTTTATTAAATACACCACAAGTAGCAACAGGACACTTACCGCCGAAATGTGCAACCAGGCAGATTGGTTGAGCCTCTGTGTGCTGAGCGTTGCAACGAGGTTCAATACCATAAGCCCCCAAAATACAGCGAACAGCGGGAGTGTTGACAACATATCGACAATAGCGGTTAACGCTAGTGCGCTCACACTGCCCCATACCAACGCGTACCAAAGACGGGTAAGTAATGGTGGGTGAGCTTTTTTAGCCAGCCAAATCTCCACACCTGTAACGCACAACATGGTAAGCATAATACCGAGTACAAAATAAAGCGCTTTACTCGGCAAGCCTGCAAAATCACCAAAATGAAGGCGATACATTGACCATAAAAGCTGCTTGCCCCAATGGCCATCCGAATAACCAGCTGTACCTAAATACCTGCCTTCGCTGTCAAAGCGATAGTTCTCAGAATAGCCCATTTTCCCTGCAACATGAGCGTATATTTCAATAAACTGGTCCGCTGTCCCTACCTCATGAACAGTGGCAAAGATAATTTTACTTTCTGGTGCGATATCGGCCATTTGAGCATAAGTAGCGCCTACTTGGGGAAAGGTTTCGCCGTTTTCTACCACGGGATCAGGGGTAAAGATTTTGTTCACAATCGCGTCTTGATCACCACCAAAATACAATTGAGAGACCAACACCAATAACACGCCAGCGAGACCAAAATACGCACCGGTAACGCCAATGATCAAGTGAAAAGGCGCTGCCCACAAACCAAAACGATTATGTAAATCAATTTGGTATTGCTGACCATTTCCTCCAGTACGCAACTTGAACGCGTCTTTACTTATACGTTTATGGGCGATGATCCCGGTGAATACCAGCGTACATATGATTGCGCCCAATGCACTCACCAATATCATTCCCCAATTCTGGGGTAAGTTGAGATAAAGGTGTAAATCTACCAGCATCCGGGTAAAGGACACACTCTCCTTTTCGATCAACTCACCGGTTTCATCTGCAAAATAAGCCACATGGTCATTTTCTACCACAAATCGAGGAATTCCCGAGGTCGGAAATACAATAAAGAGGTGGTGCGTTTCTTCCGGGTGCTCTGCAAGAAAGTTTGTGAGTGCTGCATCGACGGCACCTGGATCCACACTTTCCATTTCTTGTATATGGGGCTGTTCCCAGCGTTCGAACTCTAAGTGGAATACAGCGATTGTCCCTGACAAGCAAACTAAGAACAGAAGTGTGCCCAAAAAAAGTCCAACCCAACTATGGGCATTTAGCGCCGTTTGTTTAACGTCTTTATTCATTTCAACTGCTCTAAAATGCCGGTAGGAAGATTAGCCAGGCTGCGCTTAGCCCGGCGAGTAATAAATACATCAATAAGGCTTTGCCTTTGCTCGTAACCGCAAAATAGTGGTACACCAAACCGCCCCACAACAAAGGCAACAAAACGGTGCAAATACCAAGTTGTCCGTCTACCGCAATGGGCAAATGTAAACAGATTGCAAGACTTGCCAGTACGCTGGTTACAAGCAATAACAACAAAACAACCGCGGTATGACCTAAATGTCGGAACATGAGTTTATTACTGAACGTAACTTCACGGGGTGAAGGTTCAGAAGAGGGTGCGCTTAAAGAAATCTGATTTACGCCAATAAAGGGCCACACCAGCAGTGCTGGAATACATACTGCGTATACAACACCAAATTCCCAGCCTTCACTCACGCTCCACGCAACAGCCGACCCCACAAGCAGTAACAGACTCAAATAAAACAATCGCCCGTGTTGTTTTTTCCAACTCAAGTAAAAGCCAGCTACGGCGACAAAGCTCGCCGACAGCGCGCACAAAACCCCAAACATGTTTAATACCTTATTTCAGGCCAGGGAATGACGTGTTCCCCACCGACCAACTTAATGCGAAGGGCTATATTACAAACTGACAGAGGAAATGCAAATGATAATGAATCTTAATCGCAAATTATTGTAGATTTGATTGGTGGAAAAAGGTGTCACGTTTCCGTTGAGAAAAGCGACACCTGATATGTGAAACAAATGCGGGGTTAGGTGGCAGACGTGCCTTTGTCATCACTTCTAAAGAACAACCAATACAACACAGGGACTGCTACCAGTGTCAATAGCGTTGCAAACGTCAGCCCTGACATGATAGTAACAGCCATACTGGCAAAAAAAGCGTCCCATAACAGAGGGATCATTCCCAGTACAGTAGTAAGCACTGCCAGCATAACTGGTCTGACACGGCTTAAACTTGCCCCCATTATAGCGTCAAAAAGTGGGCCGCCCTGCCTTCTTCTTAAGTCTGTTTCGTCAACCAGTACAATAGCGTTTTTAATCAACATGCCTGATAGACTCAGCAGCCCAAGTAAAGCTGTGAAACTAAAGGGCATACCGGTAAATATTAAGCCTGCCGTAACGCCACAAATCGCCATAGGAACAATGAACCAAATCAACAGAGCCTGTCTCATAGCGTTAAACAGCAAGATGGTGATCAAAATCATACTTAAAAAACTCAATGGAAGTTGTTGACCCAGGCTTGCCTGTGCATCACGAGAACTTTCGTACTCGCCACCCCATTCAAGGATATAGCCATCAGGTAAAGTCATACTATCGATGGCTTCCAATACGTTTGCCCTGGCTTCAGCAGCAGTAAGCCCGTCAGCAGGTTCAGCCTGTACGGTCAGAGTTCTCACCCGGTCCCGCCGTTTGATAATGCCGTCATGGGCCTGGATATCAAACTCTGTCACCACCTGTGTGATGGGAATAAAGTCCTGTTGAATTTCACTCCAGATAAGGCGGTCTTTCAGCCAATCCATATTCTGACGTTCAGATACTGGTGGGCGAATGACCACTGGGATCTGTCTGTCATCCTCGCGGTAAATACCAACTGTTTGCCCCTCTGTGGCGAACGCCAGGGAGTCAGCAATGTCAGTTCTAGATAAACCCACTACTTTGGCTTTTTGATCGTCCACTATGGGGTAAAGTGTGAACTCCCTTTGACGCCAGTCTTGTCGTACATCAACTATAGTCGGTTCGGCACGCATTATCCCTGCCGCTTTAGCAGCCAACTCACGCAATACATCAGAATTAGGCCCTTTGAAGCGGGCTTCAATTTGAGCACCTGTCGCTGGCCCGAAGAATAGCCTTTCCGTATACACTTCTGCCTGGGGGTAACGTTGACGAATTTCTTTATTTAACCGTGTCATTACCGCCGGGATTTGCTCCAGCGTGCCCGTGCGAACAATTAGCTGGCCATAAGAAGGGTTAGGTAACTCAGGAGAGTACGTAAGCATAAAACGGCTCGCTCCCATACCTATAAAGCTGGTTACGTTCGTCACTTCATCTTGTTCCAGCACTAATTTTTCAATATCGCTAATATCCTCTTCTGTTGCGCGGATATCACTGCCCTGGGGCAGGGTATAGTTGACGTAAAAAATTGGCGTGTTTGAAGGAGGAAAAAACGACTGTTTTACCAAACCAAATGCCATCAGACTAACTGCAGTGGTTGCCACCAAAATGAGCACGGTAATACGGGGGAAGCGCAACGCGCCTCGCAACAGCCCTTTATACAGGCCATAGCCTTTGCCTGCGTACTGTTCCTGCTCATTGTTACCGTCCCGCTGGTCAAAGAAATAATGTCCCAACAAAGGCGTAACGGTTACCGCAAGCACCCAACTCAGTAACAAGGATATGCAGATAACGGCAAATAAAGAAAACATAAAGTCGCCGGTACTATCCTGAGATAATCCAATACCTGCAAAGGCCAGAATGCCGATCACTGTGGCAGCCAGAAGTGGAAACTGGGTTTGTTGCGAGGCCTCTTCAGCAGCAGTCACTGAATCCTGCCCTTTATGCATATTGAGTAGCATAGATTCAGCAATTACTATGGCATTGTCTACCAACATCCCCATTGCAATGATCAACGCGCCCAACGAAATACGTTCCATTTGTATTTCGAAAATCCACATCATTAACACCGTGCCCAGCACAGTAAGCAACAGGGTTGAGCCAACAACCAGACCTACGCGCCACCCCATTACCAAAAGCAAAACAGCAACGACAATAGCCACAGAGGCCGCAAGGTTAATCAAAAACTCGTTGATAGCATCGTCAACGACTTTGTGCTGCTCATAGACAGGTAAAATATCTACCCCTAGTGGCAACTTCTCTCGCAGCGTATCGAGGTGAGCTTCAACATCATGGCCAATATCAACAATATTAAGGTCACTTCTTCCCGCAATCGCCAGACTGAAGGCTTCTTTGCCGTTGAAGTGCACTATTTGGCCAGGGGTTTCCGATTCCACCCGATACACCGACGCGATATCACCAATGTGGAGTTGCTCAGTCGTGCCAGGTACGCCGAACTTCAGATTGCGTATAGACGCTTCAGAGTCGTCACCAGCGGGAACAACCAGACGAATACGCTTGTCTCCTACCCGCATACTACCGGCATCAGCAATGGCGCTTTCAGTCTGAAAAACACTAGCGATTGAAGACATGGAAATTCCAAGACTTGCAAGCTTTTCCTGTGTTGCTTCTACATAAATGGTCTCTTCGGGTACACCACCCAATTGCGCTTGCGTAACGCCGGGAACAGTGAGTACTTCACGTCGCAGCCTCGTTGCCAGTTCTTGCTTTTGCTTATTGTTAAATCCTTCAGCAACTACCGCATAGAACATGCCGTAAACGTCACCGAAGTCGTCATTTACGATTGGCGTGTAGGCGCCTGACGGCAATTGCATTGCAGCTGCATTCACTTTGCGTCGCAACTCGTCCCATGCTTGTGGAAGCTGATCACTGCTATAGTCATCGCGGATCTCCACAGTAATTTGCGACTGACCAGGTAACGAGCGAGAGTTGATATCACCTAGTTGTGCCAACTGCTGAATAGTTGACTCCAGAGGTTCTGTTATCTCCTGCTCCACTTCTTCTGCTGTGGCGCCAGGATAATTAGTAGTAACGATGGCGGTCTTAACCGCAAAAGCAGGGTCTTCAAGCTTTCCGATCTTAACAATACCAATTATGCCACCGACCAGACAGATGACCATTAGAAGCCATACGGTTAACTGATTATTAATGGAATACGTGGCTATTCTCATAAAACCTGACTCTCTTTGGTAAATTCACGCACTGCCATGCCCTCTTGCAGCGCTGCTACACCTGCAGCAACTAACTTGTCGCCAGGAGAGACACCACGGGTAATTTGCGCCTTGCCATCGCGGATCAGCCCAACATCTACCGGCTGATATGACACTTTACCATTGTCTATACGCCAAACAGCAAATTCGCTGCCTCCGGTAGAATCAATGGCAGTCATGGGCACCCAAAGCCCTGTTCCGATAGTCGGGTTCGCTATCACAACCCTTGCCGTAAGTACCATTCCGGGTAGTAGATCCAACCCTTCATCCCGAGGCAACTTAAAGGTCACCTGATAGGTTTGGGTAGCGGTATTGATTTCCGTTTTGTTTTCTAGATACGTCAATGCAACGGGATTACCGTCACTGTTGGTAAGCAACTCTCCGTCTTCGTTTTCCAAAAACACTTTGTAAGCAGGATTTCTTTCAGATGCATAGCGCATAAGTTGCTCAGGTACGTTCACGTGAACACGTAGAAAGTTGATATTTTGTACCCTTAATACAGATTGATTGGGTTGCACATAGGAGAATTTTTCTACTAACCGGTTAGTGATCAAGGCATCGAAAGGAGCGTGCAACACAGTGTAATCGATGTTGATTTTAGCGTTCTCCACGGCGAGCTCCGCGTTTTCATAAGCAGTTTTTAATGCGTCAAAATCGCTCTGACTAATATAATTGTCATTTTGCAATTGTTTACCACGCTCATAATCAGATTTCGCTTTGCGAAAACTTGCTTCGGCCTGTTTTAACGCCAGGTTGTAATCCTGGGGTTCCAACGCAGCCAGCGTGTCACCTTGCGGGATTACAACTCCCTGGCGTTCCACAAGCTTATTGATGCGACCGGCGACCTGAAACGCCATGTCTACCGTGCTCAGTGCATCTACACGAGCGACAAAGTGCCTTACCACTGTCTGGTCATTATCACTTACAGTAAATACCTGAACCATGGGTGCAGATTGCTGCTTTTCACTACCTTCGGGCTGCGAACAACCAATTAGTCCTATACAGGTAAAAATCACCAACACAAGTGCACGTGTTTTTAATAATACTTTATTCACCCTGGTCATCCTCTAATGCAACCGCCATATCAATTAATTTATTTCTTAAACTAGTACGCTCTTTTTCATCAAAAGGGCTAACACCAAGCAATTCCTGAAAACTGAGACCATCTGCTGCAAGCCATAACAGAAGACTTTTATCAGCGTGTGGTTCAGACAGAATGTCATCTTTTTTACCGTTCACCATGTCGCACATCGGTGAAAGTAAATCTGGATTTTCAATAGCTGCAACCAGTAGCACTTTCGCCTCCTGCAGAAGCAACTTATCGTGACTTAATTTACGGCTTCTCATCATAGAAGTGATAGTTAAGCTATCGTTATGCTGCTCCTGTACTTGCTCCATATCACTGTGGATCGCATTCATCATGCTTTCAAGCATACCAGTCAGTAGCGCTTCTTTATTAGGAAAATGATGAATTAACCCACCTTTGCTCAAGCCACACTTTTTCGCCACGTTATCTAACGTTAATTGTTTGGGACCATCGTCCACAGCAATGGTTGTGGCCGCCTTTAAAATTCGTTCTCGTGAGGTTTCCGATTTTAAATCAGACATTGTCTCTCCACATACAAACCAACTGGTCGGTTTTTAAATGATCCAGTGTTAAAAGTCAAATTTCGTTTTTGTTACAGCCGGAGATAGTGATATTGGGAACAAAGAGTGTGGTATGATTATCAATTAACTTCGTTTTTAACTTCACCAGTACCATGACATCGACAACACAACGGCATTTAGTCAATGTGGATATGCTCTTGTCAGATATCGACGGGCTTAAACATCAGTGTTATCCGAGACAAGCCCACGGACGTCTTCTCACTGCGCTGAAAAATGAATTCATTGCCCTTTCCTATGCAGTTAAACACGAAACAGTTCACTCTTTTCATAGCGCCGTCGTATCGATAGGCCTCGAAGAAACATTGCCTGCCAAAGGGATGACGGATATTTACGCCCGATTAATTACCTACGTATTGGAATATTGGGAAACCCAGGAAAAGATAGACAGTATTATTGATAGTTGTTTTGACACGAACGCTGAAAAGCGCCTTCAGCTATTACAAGTCAAAGCCATTCGAGCGAAATCCCAGTTTAAAACGGTGGCAAAGGCCATGGGAACACTCGATTACGAACACTGTATTAATGTACTTGGTTTAAATCAGGAAAACTGGGTGTGGCAGAATTAACGCGCTGGTTTACCTTAATTTAATGCAGTAGGCATCGGATAAGAAAAAAGCAGTACCAGGAAACTGGTACTGCTTTTATTGTTATCTCAACAAATTAACACGGGATCTTATGCAGCAGTGTCGTTTTCGCCTTCAGGTACTTCATGGGTCAGTAAGAACTCAAACGCAGATAATGATGCTTTGGCTCCCTCGCCCATTGAAATAACGATTTGCTTATACGGTACTGTGGTAACATCACCGGCAGCAAAAATACCTGGTTCAGACGTTATGCACTTATTATCGACAATAATTTCGCCGTGTTTCGTCATATCAACGACGCCTTGCATAAACTGACTGTTCGGTACCAATCCAATCTGAACGAAGACACCCGCCAGAGGCAACGTTGTTACTTCCTGAGTCTCCCGGTCAGTGTACTCAATAGCTGAAACCTTGCCATTGTCTGCGACAATCTGGTTAGTGGCTACATTGCGCAAGATGGTGATATTTTCACGCTTCTCTGCTTGTTTAACCAATACTTCATCAGCTTTTAAAGTAGGCATAAATTCGAACACAGTTACCGACTTGACGATACCAGCTAAATCTAATGCCGCTTCTATTCCTGAGTTGCCGCCACCTATTACCGCAACGTCTTTGCCTTTGAAGAACGGGCCATCGCAATGGGGACAATACGCCACGCCATTCCCAACATTTTCTTTTTCACCGGGAACGCCGAGCTCTCTCCAGCGCGCACCTGTGGCGACAATAATTGAACGGGTGCGGATCTCTTCGCCTGAAGACAAGGCAACAATCTTGATATCACCCCTTTCGATATTTTCGACTTTCACGTGTTCTTTTAACGTGATCTCATAATCTTTCATATGTTCCATCAGGTTTCCGACTAATTCAGGACCTGTGGTTTTAGGCACAGAAATCAGGTTTTCAATGCCCATCGTATCTTTAACCTGGCCACCAAAACGGTCGGCTACGATAGTTACGTTCAGCCCTTTACGCGCGCTGTATATTGCAGCGCTAACACCAGCAGGACCTCCGCCGATAACAGTCACATCCTGTAAAGGCATGCGCTTGCCTTTGTTCGCTTCTTTCAATGATGGGTTGCGTTCCAGTAGTTTATCAATGAGGATGGACGCATCAACTTTACCGTTCGCGAACAACTCTCCATTCAAATAAACACTTGGCACACCCTGAATGTCTCTTTCTGCAATTAACGTTGGGTATACGCCGCCATCAATCATCTCAGAGGTAATATTCGGGTTTAATAATGCAAACTGATTCAATGCCTGAACTACATCAGGACAATTGTGACAGCTCAGGCTGATGAACACTTCAAAATGCAGTGGTTCACTCACCTCTTTTACAATATTCTGCAGATTTTCATCTACCTTCAAAGCTGTGCCTGACGCGTGCAATATAGCCAGAATCAACGAGTTGAACTCGTGACCACCAGGGACGCCGGAGAAACGAATACCGGTATCTTCACCGTCGGCTTCAAGCAAGAAGCTTGTTGCACTGCGTAACACGCCTTGTGTATCGCGTTCTTCCAACTTAATTTTGTCACTTACACTTGCTACGCCAGACAGAAATTCAACCAGTTCGCCGCGCTTACTGTGTTCTCCAGTTTGCACAACGAATGTTACTTCTTTCTGCATTGACGCAGTGTAGCCTTTCAATGCCTGTAAAATTTCTTTAGTTAACACAGTATTTCTGCCTTTTGCTTAGGGTCTGACTGACCTCAGTGTTGAATTGGTGCAGGCTACTTACCTGCACCGTCACAAAACGTTGGCAACAACGTTTATTAGATTTTGCCTACCAGGTCTAACGAAGGCGCTAGTGTTTCTTCACCTTCTTTCCATTTAGCAGGACATACTTCACCAGGGTGAGAAGCAACATACTGTGCTGCTTTAACTTTGCGAACTACGTCATCAGCTTCACGGCCAATGCCTTCTGCAGTAATTTCCATAGCTTGTACGATGCCGTCAGGGTCGACAACAAATGTACCGCGGTCAGCAAGGCCCATGTTTTCGCGCATGCAGTCGAAGTTACGCGTGATTTCACCCGTTGGGTCGCCAATCATTGCAAACTTGATTTTACCGATAGTGTCAGAAGACGCGTGCCATGCTGCGTGGGTAAAGTGCGTATCAGTTGAAACAGAAAATACTTCTACTCCACGAGACTGTAGCTCTTCGTATTTGTCAGCAATATCGCCAAGCTCAGTTGGACAAACGAAAGTAAAGTCAGCAGGATAAAATACAAATACCGCCCACTTACCCTTGATATCTTCACTACTTACCTCAACAAATTCGCCATCTTTAAATGCATTTGCTTTAAAAGGCTTGATAGCAGTATTAATTATTGCCATTGTTAATCTCCATTAAGTTAGTTTAGTTGTGTCGTTCGCTCCGAAACGGAATGCGCATGGACACGGTATTTACGATAAAAATGCAACCTTGGTTTGCCTCTTTGGAAAACTCGTTGCGCTTGACTGGTATATAGAATAGTTGTTGCAGAAAGAAAAAGATAATTGGTATTGTTGAATACCTTAATTTATTTTATAGATTAAAAGAGCAATTAATGCTCATCGTTATGAATTAGGCAAAATTAAACATAATGACAAATACTAATGAAAAAAAGATGACACAAATGACAAGTTCGGAATTGGCGCGATTAGCCACTATTCAAGGACAAGTTAAGAGAATTGATGGCCGTGAGCCTGATCCACTCCTCAGCAAGCATGCCAAAATGGCAACATCCCCCTTCCTCTTTTTCAGAGGCAGTGCCCAACTTTTTTATGCCGACATAGCCAGCGGCATGCTCTCTCTGCCAGACGCGCTCCTTAAAGTACCCCTAACTTGCGTTCTTGGTGATTGTCACACTGCTAATTTTGGTTTTATGACAGAAGAAGGGTCTCACGGCGACAACGTAATTTTCAGCCCGAATGATTACGATGACGCTTGTGTTGGTCATGCTGTGTGGGATTTGTGCCGCTACATGGTGTCTTTAAAACTTGCCATTGATCATTGCCAGGGTGTAAAAGCCGGCCGCTATCGGGGAGACAAAACTAACACCCCTAAACCCGCCGTCGAATACGACCATTTTGACCTTGCCATGGATGCATTTCTCGATGGTTACATCACCGTGTGTGAAAGAGTGATAGACGACCCCACAACACTTTACGATGCGGTAGATAACATCACCGAGGGCACCCGACTACACAAGTATTATCAAAAAGCGAGCGCAAGAGCTGCCGGTGGCGATGAATTCACAACTAAAAGCGCCTTAGCTAAAGCCGTTCAAATGCGCGATGATGGGTTGGCGTTTCGCCGCAATCCAGAAAAATATTCGCCATTAGCTACACATTACTACACACGGGTTTATGATGCTTTTTCACCGTATATGGATGAAGATGTCATTGATATTGTAGAACGAAATCAAGCGGGTACAGGGTCAAACAACCTTTCCAGGTTTTACTTCTTAGTCGGCCCTGCAAAACCGCATACAGAAGCCAGTTTTGCCCGCTGCCATATTGTTGAAGTAAAACAGCAGCGGGAAGCAGCCCCCTTGCATTTTTTCCCCGGCTTGTCGCCGGTCAATTGCTTAAACCCGGCTCACTTAACGGCCCGTTGCCAACGTAAAATGCAGAGAAACGCGGATCTACTTCTGGATGAAGCGGAATGGCAGGATAGTCACTGGCTTATCCGATCTCGTCATCATGCCCGGGTTGGTATTAATCCGGAAGACATCGGGATAGGTAACAAAAGTGTTGATGGGGGATTTGTGGATTTCGCTCAATTATGCGGCGAGGCGCTAGCTTATGCTCATGCAAGGGGAGACAGGCGCTCAGTGGAGTTTGAAACTTCGATGCTTGGTGCACTTGCTTCCAGCAAAGAAGCACTGAAATGTACAGCAGAATCTTACGCGGGCACAGTCATTAGCGATCACGCACTGTGGTTGCGGGTATTAACAGGGTTGTCGTCAAACGTCTAAATAATGACAGTTGAGCAATGTACCCTAAGCGCATTGCTCATTTGTATAACCTTCAGGAAGCGAGCAAAGAAGAAGACTCTGATTCTAAGTTGTCCAGTGCTGACTGAATGTGCAGTTGTTGTATATACTCATCGCGTTTGGCTGCTTGAGTTTCAGCTAACGACCCTTTTAGCAATGACGACGCTGCTTTCACCGCCTGTTCCTGCTGTTCGTTGTTCAACGGTTCCTTTTTGGTTAACTGTACCAAAACTTTTAGCAAACTTAGCGCAATTTGCCTGTTACCCGGAGATAACGTTAGCGCCTGTTTTAAATTGTTATATGCAGGAATAAACCGGTTTTCTTTATAATTCACCGACGCCATTTCTTTGAGTTCCAGCGTGGTAAAATTAATCTCTTTACGCTCTATAGATTCCTGCTGAATATATTCATCCACAACCTGGCTGGCAAAGGTGTCGCCTTCAATCTGGCCGCGTAATTTATCTAACAAGGCCAGACACTGCTCTCGCATACCCAACTCATGATATGCTTTCATTCTATCGAGGTTATCTTCCATGGAAAACCCATCAGTATCAGGTTTTTGGCTCTTCATAATTGCTTCGGCAGCTTTCTTCTCTTTACGCAGACATAGCATTCGGGCCCGCATAACTGAAAATTGCTCTGACAGGGAACTCTCCAGATTTTTTTGTTTTTCTAATTGTACGATGTCACTTTCTACTTTTCTGATCAGTGAACTCGCTTCTGCTGCTGTGCTCGCTGTTGCCATGTCCACTGTGGCTCTAATGACATTCAGGCTCAATTCTGGGGAATCGTGTATAGAGTTCTTCGCAAACTTCGCCATTGACTGAACTGCCATCAACTGACCAGGCTTGTCATGATTTAGACGAGCTAAATCCCACAGCCGTTTATTTCTTTCGATGTTTCTAGGTGCAAGCTTGCAAGCTTGCTTCATTTGCTCGTAGGCTTTCTCGAACTGGGATTTTTCAATGTAATATCGGGCGAGCAAATCGTACACGTGAAAGCGGGTGTCAGCTCTTGCGAGCAAATCTTCGATTAGCGTTTCGGCTGCTTCCATTTTCTCCTGCTTAATGAGCGCTTTTACAAGGCCGATATGTACCCACGCGTGATCGAACTCAGCTAATAACCCACGAAAATACGCTTCCGCTGTTTCGTATTCCCTCAACGACAGATAGCTATCACCAATGATGCGTTTTAGACGAGGATGAAACTCAGCCACCTCACGACTTTGGAGTTGTCGTTCTGCGTAGTAAATTGCTTTAGCGTACTCTTTGTCATACAAACAGTTTAATAACTTATGCAATGACTGGCGTATTTTTATTAGCCACGTCAAACGTTGTTCTACCCTTTTGCTATCTAAAGGCTTAACCCAAAAATCATCTGGCTGTAGCTCAACAATACAGTTTACCAGTTCCTGACTGGTTTCTGCGCTGAGAAATACTACGGTAGTTTTCTCAGTAATGTGCTGTAGGTGTTTAAGCTCTTCAAAAAGATGAAAACCGTCCTTATCGCTACTTACATTAAAAGCAATTAATACAAAATCGAAGCTATTTTCTTCGCACAAGCGAATCGCGTGATACGCGTTGAACGCACTGCTTACTTTATTGATGCCTATTTCACTTAACGCATGGTTGAGTACATCATGTACGAGAGCTTGATTGTCAATGATAAGAGCATTGAGTTCATTTACGGGGGTTGAGGGAGACAACTTTTCCAAAATTAGATCCAGCGGGTTATTTCTTGAACTGCCCAGTACTTACTTCCTGTTGCCAGCGAGCGAAGCTTTCCATCTCTCCGTTTATCCAGCGAATTAAGTACTGCATTGCTCTTAACAATAAACGGTATAGCGGCCCGTGGCAACACAGAAATACAATATCTGGTTGCTCTGCTACCCTTCACTGATTTTTTTATGACCCTTACTAATAAACGGATGGAACTTCACCTTATTACGCCCTGAACTTTTCGCTTCATACAACGCCTCATCAGCTGTATCTACTAACTGACGAGCTTCAACAGAACAATAATGATCCGGAGATAGTTTAAGCGCAGTGACACCTATACTAACTGTAAGGTAAGGTTCGGCGGTGGCGGCTTTGTGTTCAATTTTTTTCTTGTTGAATTGCTCCACAATTGTCTCGGCAATAGTCATTGCACCAGTACTTTCCGTTTCCCCTAAAATAATACCAAATTCTTCCCCACCCAACCGGCACACCAGGTCAGAACTTCGTCTGGCAACATCTTTCAATATACGGGCAACTTGCACGAGACAGTCATCCCCTTTTCCATGTCCGTAACGGTCGTTGTAGGCTTTAAAGTCATCTATGTCTACCATGAGGATGGCGATGTCTGACTGAGCCCGAAAGCCTCGCTCAATTTCCTTAGCTAAGTTTTCATCGAATTTACGCCTGTTCGCCAACCCAGTAAGCGCATCGGTAGCCGCCAAAGAAGCAAGCTGCAATGTCTGTTTATAGAGTCTCGTGTGCGTACGCACACGCGCGCGGAGAATGGGGACTTCAATGGGTTTGGTAATGTAATCCACTGCCCCCAGTTCAAAACCTCGGGTTTGTTCCTTCACTTCAGCCAAAGCAGACACAAAGATAACCGGAATATTAAATGTTTGATCGTTAGACTTAAGTTCCCTACACAAAGAAAAACCACTTGTTCCAGGTAACATGACATCTAGTAAAATTAAATCAGGCTTTGAAAATGCCGCTAATGTGAGGCCTTCATCTGCTTCAGTTGCAACCAAAACTTCATAATCTGCAGATAACGCATCTGCGATAAGGCTGATAGTTGTGATATCGTCATCTACGATGAGAACCCGTGATTTAGATATCGACATATCAACAATCCCTTTGTTTATTTGTTGCAATTCTCGTTGTCACGCTATTATCTTCCTATTATGAATTATCACTAACCGCTGTGTTTCTCTATGTCATAGCTCAGGATAGCGCTTTGAAAACCGACTTAATGCCCCATGGACACGCACAGGTTTTGGCGTCAGAAACCTTTTGGATTAACCTGGTCTCTGACCTGGTTTTCTCTGCGGCCTATTTCGCAATCTCAATTACACTTTACTACCTTGTTAAAAAACGCCCCAACCTGAAATTCCGTGGCTTACTGATCCTGCTTTGCCTATTAAGCGCACTTTGTGGTGTCACTCACACCGTAAGTATTTTCGCTGCCTGGCAGGGTATTAATGAACTGTACGGTGTCATCAAATTGGGCACCGCCATTGTCACGTGTATAACCGCTTATAAAATATATAGTTCCATTCCGGTTGCTCTGCAATTACCAAATCGCGATCAAATTAAAAAAACGTTAGAAAACGCAAGTAAGATCAAAATTAAGGAATTGCAGAACACGCATTTGAATCAAACTTCTGCTATTCGTCGTGAAAGTGCTGACCACGCTCATACAAGCATGCTGGTATTGAAACGAAATGGCATAATAATAGTTGCTAACGGTGAAGCCTGTAATTTATTTGGCTATACAAGAGAAGCGCTGGAATCAAAACACATTAAAGAAATCGTAAATATTAATGACATTGAAGCTTTTTTCAGCGCAACGAAACAGTCAGAAAACGCCGAACAGGACAATGAGCATGACACTAACTATTGTGTAGCAATACATAGAAGTGGCTCCAAAATACCTGTTAGATTGAAGCTTACTCAAACCAATAATGCAGATTATCTATATTACTTGACTCTAGAAGACATCTCAAAACAACTTGCCATAGAAACAGCTTTAAGTAACAGCCAGGTACTCACCGAAAACCTGATTGCTAATTTACCTATGGGTATTCACATATACGGGCAATCAGGTAGCAGTTATGTATTAACACATGAGAATAATAGAGCCAAAGAGCTTCTGGACAGCAAAGACGCTTCAGACTTTTCGGCCATGCCGGAATTAAGCTCTATTTTTACCGATTTACGTGCACCGACTACTCACCTGATTCATTTACCTGGGTCATCTAATCAAAAAACACTCAGACTTCACGTTTTCTCTGCTACACAATCCCACGTAGTTATCATGTTTGATGACATTACTAAACAATCTCAGCTTGAGGCACAGCTTGTTGAAAAGGAAAGCATTAATCGTCGTGTTATTGATGCGTCCATCGCTGGAATGTATATCTATGACGTAATCGGGCATCGCAATCTTTTTATCAACGCTCAATTCAGTGCAATTACCGGCTACAACCACAAGCAACTCGACAGCCTTGACGATGGAATTAAGGCCTTGGTCCACCCGGATGACAGACAGAGATGGAGCAATCATATAAAGCATTTACTCAATGCCCCACAAGCGTCAGATGCACTGACTATTCAGTATCGCGTGCAACATGAAAATGGTTCGTGGGTATGGGTGATGGCTCAGGATGCTGTGTTTGAGACAAATAACGAAGGAAAAGTAAGTAAATTAATCGGCTCTTTACTTGACATTACCGCTCTGAAAACCATGCAGGAAAAATTGCGTGCACTGAAAGAAACCGCAGAATTGGCCAACCTATCAAAGAGTGAATTTCTGGCGAACATGAGCCATGAAATACGCACTCCAATGAACGCAGTTATCGCCCTGACTGACATGGTGTTAGAAATGGAGATGTCCAGCAAGCAGCGGGAATATATGAAAAAAATTCAAACATCCTCGCAGTCGCTGCTGCATTTACTCAACGATATTCTGGATTATTCAAAACTTGAAGCAGGTAAAGTAAGCGTTCTTGCTGAACCTTTTGATTTATTCAAAATGCTGTCAAACAGCCTGAGCCTTTTTTCGAGTACCGCTTCACAAAAGCACCTTATCCTAAATGCTAATGTGGAAAAAGACGTTCCCCGGTATGTCATTGGTGATGCCAAGCGCATCGGGCAAATAATCAATAATCTGTTGGGCAATGCCATCAAATTTACAGAAACAGGCAGTGTAAGCGTTTCGTTATCTTCCACCAACAGCACTGTCTCATCCGCAACCTTTGTCAAATTTACCATCGCCGATACGGGAATTGGTATTGATGAGGAACATTTATCACGACTTTTTCAGTCTTTCTCACAGGCTGACGGCTCTATCGAACGGCGCTTTGGTGGTACAGGGCTTGGCCTGGCCATCAGTAAAAAGTTATCAGATTTACTGGACGGTAATATCTCGGTGGAAAGCAAGGTAAATGAAGGCAGTCAATTTACCCTACAGCTCCCCCTTGTTGTTGATGGTAATGCTCACAATCAAATGGCAAAACAATTTGAAAATCTCAACGCAGAAATCTTAACCCACGACACGGATACAGCAGAAAAGCTTGAGCGATATTTAGACAGCGTAGAAGCTTTGTCACATCGCATTGAGTTATCAGATTTCCTCAACAGCGACAATGATAAAAAGCGGGATATCATTTTTGTAGACTTGTCGAGTTTTACTCGGCAAGAAAAACAAGATGTGTTGGCAAAACTTATTAAGATGAGAAAGAAAACGTTGTCTAAAGGCATCATTTTTATTAGTGGCGAAAAAGAATACTACGACAGAGTTAGTGATATTATGCTCAATGTGGCCTCATCTTGGTTATTGCGCCCGTTTTTAGCGTCCGACATCGAGTCTGGCCTACTGACATTGGTCGAAAATACGCTTCTCTCGCTGCGCCCACTCACTTCCTCGGCACATTTACAGTTTAAAGATGCGTCCGTACTGGTAGTCGAGGATCATCCCACCAACCAGTTCGTGGCGACAGAACTATTAGAACAACTGGGCATAACGGTATACATTGCCAACAATGGCGAGGAAGCCATTAAAGAGTTTCAGCGTCACAATCTGGATCTGGTCCTTATGGATATACAAATGCCAGTTATGGATGGCTTTACAGCATGTGAACAAATAAGATCGTTACCAACTGGTAAATCAACCCCCATTTACGCCATGTCTGCAGCGGTGATGGCAACGAATCAACAACGAGTTGTAGATACAGGAATGGATGGACAGATTGGTAAGCCCATTGTTCGGGATGAATTATATGACTTACTCATCAAAGTAATGCCTGATAAAAAAATAGGACTGGATTCAAAACCACGAAAAGTGGTTGAAGCCAGTAGCGATGATAGACGCAGGTTGACCCAAATAACGGCTCTACTGCCAAACTTTGATGTCACCTCTGCCTGTGAACGCCTGGGTTTCAATGTGCAATCGTACGTCGATTTATTAACCAACTTCACATTGCATTTTGCTAATTTCAAAGAACACCTGGCAGATGAGGATGACAACGAAACACTTAAAAGAATGCTGCATAATCTAAAGGGTATCTCTGTGTCTATAGGCGCTTCACAACTGCATGCTGAGGTTACAAATGCGGAACATTTGCACAACACACATGAATGGAACAACAGAGACAAGTTACTAGACTTATTTGGTGAAGCCTACACAAGGATACATCAAGCTCTTGACCAACTTTCCCAGGACGTAGCATCGCAGCAGACGACTACATCTTATGAAACGTTTAAAGCCAATCTGACAGAACACAAATACATGAGCAGGCAGCATATCCAATCTTTGCGTCCCACCCTGACGTCCCGTTTTGGCCCCCAGGTTGCCGAAGAAATCATTAAAGCTACAGCCGTATTCAATTTTAAAAAGGCGTTAGCTTTACTCACTACCGAGGAGGGTCAATAGCTCCGCCATGGGAACCGTTCACCCTAAACCACCCGGCGATGGAATAGCGATCCCGGGCAGCAGGCAACACCTCATGGGGAAAGTCTTCACTTAAAAACACCGCGATAGTACCAAAGGCTGGCTGCACCCGAATACCGGCTTTATCAGTATCATTTTTATAAATAACCAGTTGACCACCATCACTTTCCTGCCAATGTTTATTTAAGTAAGTAACCAGAGACAAAACCCGGTTAGTACTTCCTTTGAAAGCATCATAATGACGCTTGTAAAACATACCTGGTTTATAATGAGCAAAATGACTTTCAAAAGAGTGCAACCCAAGCAGCAACCGTCTGTTTAGGTATTGTTGAAGCTCCGCACACCAAGATAGCCACATTTGACCTGTTGGCGTGTAACCATCAATCCAACAAATTTCGTCCCGACGAATAGAGTGATCGGTATGATATTCATCGCTCCTTCCAATTCCGGCTTTCTCGAAAATAGCATCAGACATCTGCTGGTTATGGAGGTATAAACTCTCAGCTAACTCAGCGGGTAACCCATCGGTAAGTACACAATAACCGAGTGTATAAATATCATTGGCAATCTTTTCGAAAGCCGACACATGTGCAGCGGGCAAATCTAAATTGGTAGCGTGCATTACGAAACGTAAACAGGTGAAAAAGTGGCGAACTTATACGCCTGAAAACCGGTTCTGACAATCTTTTTTTATCCTTTTATCAAACCTTTTAATGCACTTATAGAAAGGATCCAAACTTTCTGTCATTGTGTATATATGCCAGAAGTAAAATGATTATCAGGTAATACAAAAATGAGTCACGATATTCACGCAAACGAAGAAACAGAACACCATTTAGAACTTAGAAATTTAACACTGGAAGACTACACAGATGTAAAGGAGTTAATGGATAAGGTATACGTGAATGTTGGTGGAGCCTGGCCCTATAAGAATTATAAAGCGCAAGTAACGACGTTTCCTGACGGCCAAATATGTATTGAAGACAAAGGAAAAGTCGTCGCGTTTGCCATATCGGTTATTGTGGACTATGACCAGTTTGACGACAAACACACTTACGATGAAATTACCGGTGATGCCTATCTAACTACTCACGATCCAAATGGAGATGTTCTGTATGGTGTGGAGGTAATTGTATGTCCTGACTATCGCGGTTTACGTCTGGGCAGGCGACTGTATGAAGCGCGCAAAGAACTATGCCGGAACCTGAATTTACAATCGATTATGGCAGGCGGGCGTATTCCCAATTACGGAAAGCATGCAGCGACCATGACGCCCTACGAATACATAGAAGCAGTTAAATCAAAGGATATCTTCGACCCGATCCTCACGTTCCAATTGTCAAATGGCTTTGAAGTGAAGCAGGTTTTACAAGCGTATTTACCTGAAGACAAGGCCTCACGAGGTTATGCGACCTTGCTACAATGGCATAATATTTATTATGAGCCAGGAAAACCCCGGTTATTTGGCGGCAGAAAATCAAGTGCAAGAATTGGCTGTATTCAATGGCAAATGCGGTACTTTGAGAATGTTGAGAGTTTACTGCAGCAAGTGGAGTATTTTGTAGATGCTCTGTCAGACTACGGTTGTGATGTGGCTTTATTCCCCGAGTTTTTCAATGCCCCACTTATGGGACTGAGTCCTTCCCAGGAGTCTATTGACGCAATATGGCATTTAGCTACTTATACCGATGAAATCCTTACTGCCATGTCGCACCTGGCAGTGAGTTACAACATCACTATCATCGCCGGTTCGATGCCGGTGGTTGAGGATGAGGAGTTATATAACGTCAGCTACCTTTGCCGTAGGGACGGCACCATTGAGAGCCAGTATAAAATACACCCTACGCCCCATGAGAAAAAAGACTGGATCATGAAAGGCGGCAATGCACTTAGTGTGTTTGATACCGACTTCGGAAAAATTGGAATATTAATTTGCTATGACGTTGAGTTTCCGGAATTAGCCAGGCTGCAGTCGGAACAGGAAATGCAGATATTGTTTGTCCCTTTCTGGACAGACACAAAAAACGGCTACTTAAGAGTACGCCGTTGCGCACAAGCCAGAGCCATTGAGAACGAGTGTTATGTGGTTATAGCGGGCAGTGTAGGTAATTTACCCAAAGTGGATAACGTTGACATACAGTACGGCCAGACCGCTGTGTTCTCGCCATCAGACTTTTCATTTCCACATGATGCTATTGTTTCAGAAACTACCCCCAACACAGAAATGACACTGATTGTGGATCTCGATTTAGATAAACTAACCAAACTTCAAAACGAGGGCTCGGTTAGAAACTACCTGGACAGACGACGTGATTTATACCGCGTGGAGTGGATTGGAGACGAGTAAATCAGATAGACTATATACAAGCTTAGCCGACATGTGAATGCACTAGCCAGTCGTTTGCTGCTTGTTATTTGCTGTCAGTAATGGTATTGATTCTCATAAACTATTTTCCTGCCGTTGGGCAGGATGCAACCTGAAGTAGAGTGTTAAAGAGTAAGTATGTCCAACGATTCAAGAAATGACGATTTCCCCACCATTAGGTTGGATGATGAAGATCGTCGCGATTATCAGCAAAAAAAGCGTCCGGCTTCCAAAGACAACAAGGCAGCCAGTCCCTCTGCAGAAGCATCCAGCTCAAAACCGGTTGCCGCAAGTTCTGGCTCCGGAGGCACTATGTGGGCTGTACTAGCCTTAATCGTCGCCCTCGTAGGTTGTGCCAGCAGCTACTATTTATACTCGCAACTTCAACTACAGCTTGCAGAGGCTGAAAAAGCAGACAATCGCATTGCCCAACTAGAGCGCAAGCTGTCTGCTACTGGCGAAGAAATGGGCGAGTCGACAGTTGCCCTTCAAGTGAAAGTCAGTGAACTTACTGATAAAAGCAATGAACTTTGGGATCAGATGGATAAACTCTGGGCTTCTGCATGGCGTCGCAATCAAAAAGAAATTACTGAGCTTGGCGACAAACTAAATAGTACTAACAATACTCAGTCCGAATTAAAGAAAACGGTATCAACTGTCTCAGAAGACATTAAAACCCAGCAGACGAAACTGGCATCACTGAACAATCAGTTAAGCGGTATTGCCGATGAAATCCTCGCGCTTAATGTGCAAATCGAACAGGCAGCCGGGGATAAAAATGCACAGGCACAAACAGTGAAAAGCCTCACTGATAAATTAAGTGTATTGGAAAACAGAAGCGGCAACCTCGCAAATCAAATCAATACCCTGAGGGATGACATGCGTGAATTGGCAACAAAAGTAGCCAGTCAACCTTCCCCATCAGGCGTATAGCGTTTAAATTACAGCCACAAAAAAAGCGCCGTTCGGCGCTTTTTTTGTTTGATACCCAGTCTTAGCGACGCAGGCCCAAACGCTTGATAAGATCAAGGTAACGTTCTGCATTCTTACCTTTAAGGTAATCAAGCAATTTACGACGCTGGCTAACCATACGCAATAAACCACGACGTGAGTGGTGGTCTTTTTTGTGGCCAGAGAAGTGAGATTGCAATTTGTTGATGTTGTGAGTCAACAGTGCAACTTGTACTTCAGGTGAACCTGTATCACCTTCTTTAACGCCGTATTCAGAAACGATGTTTGCTATTTCGTCTTTCGTTAGTGACATATTTTTCTCCTAGTGGAATTAAATTTCGCCGATCACTAATTCAGCGAAATTATGAGAGCGCGTATTATAACGATCGCGTTATGATTCGCAAGTAAATTCAATCTGACTGCGTCGGATAAACCACTCGCCGCTTTGGTGAAACAAACACCGCGTCACCCTTTGCGTTAGGCTGGTCTTTAGGTGATACCACCCCTTCTCCAACGCCGAGAAAAACAGGATTTTCTTCGCCTTGGCCATACACCCGATACATAGCATTCAGCGTAAGGGAGGCGTCACAGTCTCCCACAACACTTTGACCATGTTCAAAACGATGCTGTTGCTGCGTGTTTAGTGTCAATGCCGGCAACGATAAAACCGCAGTGTCCATAGGGAGTAATAAATTGTCCAGGGGCGTGAATTCAGCTTCTTCAAGCGAGCTTTGCAGTTCCACGAGATCATCTAAACTGATCATATTACCTGCAGGGTAATCAGCCACCTGCGTTCTGTGCAAACGTGTAACATAAGCGCCGCAACCGAGTAGTTGACCAATGTCATCAACCAATGAACGAATATAGGTGCCCTTACTGCATCGTACACGCATGTCTACACAAGGCATATCAATACGAGTAATGTCTAATTCAAACAGAGTGATATCCCGTGCCTCACGCTCAATGGTAATACCTTGGCGAGCATAGTGATATAGCGGTTTGCCCTGATGCTTTAATGCGGAAAACATTGACGGAATCTGTTTACTTTTCCCCAAAAAACCGCTGCAGGTTTGCCTTACCTCTTGTTCGCTAACATCCACTGCTTTCGTCTCGACCACCTCGCCATCTGCATCTGAAGTTGTAGTACGAATACCAAGATGCATAGTGACTTCATAGGTTTTATCAGCATCCAGCAAAAATTGAGAAAACTTAGTTGCTTCGCCTAAACAAATGGGCAGCATGCCACTGGCAAGGGGATCAAGCGCACCAGTGTGGCCCGCTTTTGCAGCCTTAAACAGCCAACGTACTTTTTGCAGAATTTGATTAGAAGAGCCCCCAGTGGGTTTATCAAGTAATAGAATACCGTTAATCGCCCGGCCCTTGCGCTTTCTACCCATTTAGTCCTGCTCTTCGTCCCGCGGTTTATTTTTTTCTTCGTCTTTTGCTATGGTCTCAGATACCAGGTTTGCAATGCGAATACCTTCAGTTAACGACTCATCACGGAAAAAATGCAAATGGGGCACACTTCGCATTCTCAATCGCTTCGCTAACAGCGAACGTACAAAACCCTTGTTCTCTTCAAGTAGCTTTGTATGTGCTTTCGCATCGGCTTCTTCAGCACCATAAATTGTGACATATATTTTCGCATGGGCGAGATCTCTTGATACATCCACGTCTGAAACTGTGATCAGTGGCATATCACCAATGCGATGTTTATATTCATTTTGCAGAATACTGGCAACTTCTTTATGAACCTGCTGCCCGACTCTGTCTGTACGAGAAAATTCTCTCGCCATAATTTACTCCTTAAATCTCAACGGATGAAAGAGACAAAAACGGGGGCCGTAGCCCCCGCGCTTCTGTAAATCAACCTATTGGATTAGATTTGGCGTGCAACCTCGACAACTTCGAAAACTTCGATTTGGTCGCCAACCTTAACATCATTGTAGTTCTTAACGCCGATACCACATTCCATACCATTACGGACTTCCTGGACATCGTCTTTAAAGCGACGTAGGGATTCTAGCTCACCTTCGTAAATAACCACGTTTTCACGTAATACGCGAATTGGGTTACTGCGCTTCACTACACCTTCTGTCACCATACAACCGGCAATCGCGCCCAGTTTTGGTGATTTGAACACATCCCGCACTTGTGCCAATCCAATGATTTCCTGACGGAATTCCGGCGCAAGCATACCACTCATTGCGGCTTTTACTTCGTCAATTAGATCATAGATTACGCTGTAATAACGCAAGTCAATTTCTTCACTTTCAACAACGCGACGCGCCGTAGCATCAGCACGTACGTTAAAGCCAAGAATAATGGCGCCAGAAGCAGCGGCCAATGTCGCATCTGTTTCAGTAATACCCCCCACGCCACTACCAACGATATTGATTTTTACTTCGTTGTTAGACAGCTTGATCAATGATTCAGATATTGCTTCAACGGAACCTTGCACGTCTGCTTTAAGTACAATGTTCAACTCGCTAACATCACCGGCTTCCATGTTCGCAAACATATTTTCCAGCTTCGCTTTTTGCTGTCTGGCCAATTTGAGTTCACGTTTCTTCTGATGACGCTTAGCGGCAACTTCACGGGCTTTACGCTCGTCCTGAACCACAACTGCATCTTCACCAGCAACAGGTACACCTGACAAACCAAGTACTTCTACCGGTGTGGAAGGGCCAGCTACCTTAAGCTCTACGCCATGCTCATCACGCATCGCACGAACACGTCCGTATTCTTCACCACACAGCAGTATGTCACCGCTGCGCACTTCGCCTTCCTGAACCAACACAGAAGCAATTGGACCGCGTCCTTTATCAAGACGGGATTCAATAACGATACCACGGCCTGGGCCAGTTGGTACTGCTTTGAAATCGAGCAGTTCAGCTTGCAAACTGATAGCTTCAAGGAGTTCATCAACACCCATACCTGTTTTCGCAGATACGTTTACGAACTGGTGTTCACCACCCCACTCTTCAGAGATAACTTCAAGCTGGGACAACTCCGTTTTCACCCGATCAGGGTCTGCGGTTTCTTTGTCCATCTTGTTCACCGCAACGATTAGTGGAACATCCGCGGCGCGAGCGTGTTGAATCGCCTCTTTAGTTTGCGGCATTACACCATCGTCGGCGGCAACAACGATAACAACAATATCGGTAGCCGTAGCACCACGGGCACGCATTGCAGTAAACGCCGCGTGTCCTGGTGTATCCAGGAACGTGATCTCGCCGTTGTCAGTGTGAACTTTATACGCACCGATGTGCTGCGTAATACCACCGGCTTCACCATCAGCCACTTTAGCGCGACGAATGTAATCGAGCAGCGACGTTTTACCATGGTCAACGTGTCCCATGATAGTTACCACTGGCGCACGAGTAATTTTCTCACCTTGGCCGGTATCTGCCATCAATTCGTCTTCGAGGGCATTGTCATTAACCAGTTCATATTTGTGACCCATTTCTTCAACCACAAGTGTAGCTGTGTCTTGGTCAAGAACCTGGTTAATGGTAGCCATTTCGCCCATCTTCATCATAGTCTTAATGACTTCATTTGATTTGATAGCCAACCGATTAGCCAACTCGCCTACGGTGATTGTGGCACCCAGTTTAACTACACGCTCAACAGGCTGAGCTGGTTTATTAAACCCTTGTTTCAAATGCTCACCGGCGTTCTTTTTAGACTTTTTACGACGACGGGAAGAACGCTCAACCTGCATATCTTCTTCGTCTTCAGCTTCCTGTGCATAGCGATTAGAGTGCATATGAACGTCAGCCGCTTCTTCACGTTTGCGACGCTCTTCCTCTTCCTTCCAGCGACGTTCATTTTCTTCAGCAAGACGACGCGCTTCCTCAGCAGCTCGCTTTGCTTCTTCTTCAAGCTTGCGTTTTGCTTCTTCTTCCTGCTGTTTACGAATACGCTCTTCTTCCTGACGAGCAGCTTCTTGCTCGGCAAGCTCTTCTGCAGACAATTGTGGTTCGTCTGAAGTTTGTGCTTCTTTTCGAGCTTTTTCAGCAGCTTCTTTGCGAGCGCGCTCTTCTTCCGCCTTTTTCTTCGCTTCCGCTTCCATTCGCGCTTTTTCTTCGGCTGCTTTGCGCGCGGCTTCTGCAGCAGCTTCTTCCGCAGCTTTCTGTTCTGCTTCCAGACGCGCCCGTTCTTCGGCTAGTCTAGCCTCTTCTTCAGCCTGACGCTGTTCATCCACTTCGCTGCGCTTAACGTAAGTGCGCTTTTTGCGCACTTCCACCTTGACAGATTTAGACTTACCCACACTCAGAGTGCTTGTTGTCTTGCGCTGTAAGGTCATTCGCTTCGGTTCACCAGCACTCGCGCTGCCATGCTGTTTACTAAGATGATCAAGCAACTGCTTCTTTTCATCTTCAGTAACTGCATCTGTCGCGTTTTTAGTGATACCAGCATCTTTAAACTGGGTTACCAGGCGGTCAACGGTTGTTCCAATATCATTGGCGAGCTTTTCAATCGATACTTCTGCCATCTCTGTTCTTTTCCCCTTATTGACCTTCTTCTTCACCAAACCAGACAATATTCCGTGCCGCCATAATTAGCTTTCCGGCGTCTTCTTCAGACAGTCCTTCGATATCACTGATATCGTCTGTTCCCTGCTCAGCCAGCTCTTCAAGGTCAGTAATTCCACGGCTCGCAAGGACATAGGCAATGTGTTTATTCATACCATCGAGGTTCTGTAGCGCTTCTGTAGGCTCTGCCCCTTCCAGGCTTTCTTCTGTAGCAAGAGCACGGGTAGTAAGCGCTGCTTTTGCACGACTGCGCAACTCTTCAACGGTGTCTTCGTCCAGGCCTTCAATGGCCAGCAGCTCGCTGACTGGCACGTACGCAACTTCTTCTAGCGTACTGAAACCTTCGTCGGCAAGGACAGCTGCAAAATCTTCATCAATATCCAGACCTTCAACAAACACGCGAAGCACTTTTGACGTTTCCTCTTCGTGTTTCTTGTTGAGATCATCCACTGTCATTACGTTCAATTCCCAGCCTGTCAACTGACTGGCCAGACGAACGTTTTGACCACTCCGTCCAATGGCTTGTGCTAAGTTATCTTGCTCTACCGCGACATCCATGGTGTTGCTGTCTTCGTCAACAACGATAGATGCAACTTCTGCCGGCGCCATTGCATTGATAACGAATTGTGCAGGATTTTCATCCCATAAAACGATATCCACACGTTCACCACCGAGCTCACCAGAAACCGCCTGAACACGAGAGCCACGCATACCAACACAGGCACCAACTGGGTCTAAGCGCTTGTCGTTAGTTTTAACTGCAATTTTGGCACGTGAACCAGGATCACGGGCTGCAGATTTGATTTCCAGCGTTTCTTCCGCAATTTCAGGTACTTCCAAGCGGAATAATTCAACCAGCATATCTGGGTGTGTACGACTGATAAACAACTGCGCGCCACGTGCTTCCGGACGAATGACGTAGAGTAAACCCCGTACACGGTCGCCCGGACGGAAAGTTTCCCGAGGCAACATATCGTCGCGATAGATAACGCCTTCTGCATTATTACCCAAATCGATAATGATATTGTCACGGTTTACTTTTTTCACCGTTCCGGTAACCAGCTCTCCAACTTTATCTTCGTATTCTGCCACCATTTGCGCACGCTCTGCTTCGCGCACTTTCTGCACAATTACCTGCTTGGCAGTTTGGGTAGTGATACGGTCAAATGCGATGGATTCAATTTGCTCTTCAACGTAATCGCCTAATTGAACGTCGGGTTCGTCAACCTGGGCTGCAGAAAGCGTAATTTCAGCATACGGATTTTCTTGTTCCTGATCATCAGGAATAACTTGCCAGCGTCTGAACGTGTCGAAATCACCGGTAGTTCTGTCGATACTAACGCGGACTTCGATTTCACCTTCATTTTTCTTTTTCGTCGCACTGGCGATCGCAAATTCCAGTGCTTCAAAGATTTTTTCTCTAGGCACTTGTTTTTCATTTGAAACGGCTTCTGCCACTAACAAAATTTCTTTATTCATTTTCGCCTCACTGATGCTTTCATAAATCTGAAAGCGACTGCTGTTCCATTAGTCAAATGTGGGAACAATGTTTGCTTTTTCGATATTCGCCACAGCTAACTGGAACTGCTGGCCATCCACTTCAATGCTGATCATGCCGTTCTCACATGCCAACAGCTTACCTTTGTAATTCCGTCTGTTGTCCATAGGGACAGTAAGTTTTGCCTGGATTATTTCACCTAAGGCAGCCTTGTAATGACTCTCCTTAAAGAGTGGACGATCCATACCCGGTGAAGAAATTTCCAGGTTGTACTCCGTACTAATTGGGTCTTCCACATCCAGAATGGCACTTGCCTGGTAACTGACCTCAGCACAATCATCCACGGAGATCCCATTTTCGTGATCTATAAAAACCCGCAAAATAGAATGTTTACCTGCGCGAACGAACTCAACACCTACCAGTTCATACCCTAAGGCTTCTACACCAGGCTCAAGCATTTCGGTCAGTTTGTCTTCAAGCTTTGCCAATCCTTACCTCCAAAAACGAAAAAAGGGCGATACGCCCAACGAGAATATTTCTTCCTCCAGATGGGGACGAAATACGTTATTACAACAAAAAGCCCCGGACCAGCGGGGCTTTTTGTTAAAATCTGAACCCGACTGCAATAGCAGTTGTGAATATCTGGGCATCGATAACATCAGATAAGATGTTCACTATTCACTTTACAGTGCCGCGTTAATCTCGAAACAGAAATCAGCCCGCTTAATCACTGTATGGCGCGCATTATACTGTCACAGATACAAGATAGCAACTGATGGGACGTTATTTATGCGCTAATTAGTGCGAGTCGGCCGTTGCTGCGCAAATCCAACCATCACGCTACAAGATTTATTCGTCGTCAGGCCATTTTGCTTTGATTTCGGTGAAGGCCTCAATGTTTTCCTCCACCAAGGGCAACAACGCCGGATCAAAGTGAATGCCTGATTGCGATCGCATAAACGCAAGGGTTTTATCCACCGGCCATGCCTCTTTGTAAGGTCGTTTGCTGGTGAGGGCATCAAATACATCGGCAACAGCCACAATCCTTCCGGCTATAGGAATGTCATCACCAGCTAGCCCTTTGGGATATCCTGAACCATCCCACTTTTCATGGTGAGTCAGTGATACGGTTCTTGCCAGCTTCAACAAGTCAGAATCAGCATCGCCTAAAATTTCCGCACCAATTTCAGGATGCTTTTTCATAATAGCGAACTCTTCATCAGTGAGCTTGCCGGGTTTTAACATGATGCTATCAGGAATACCTATTTTGCCAATGTCATGCATGGGTGCGGCATGAAGCAATAGTTCAGCTTGCTCTTCGGTAAAGCCGTAGGCCTTAGCAAGTACATATGACATGTGACTCATACGCAGTACGTGCATACCGGTTTCGTTGTCTTTGTATTCTGCAGCGCGGCCAAGGCGCTGAATAACCTGCATACGCGTACGGCGAAGTTCATCTGCCTGCACTAATGACAGGTGATTTTTGACTCGTGCTTTGACCACTGCTGGTGAAATGGGTTTGGTAATATAGTCAACGCCGCCAACGGCAAAACCTTCTGCTTCATCTGTAGCATCGTTAAGTGCGGTAACAAAAATAATTGGAATAGTGCTTAATTCGGCAAACGTTTTTAGGGCTTTACATACTTCAAAGCCCGTCATTCCCGGCATCATTACATCCAGTAAAATTAAGTTCGGACGCTGCTTATCAGCCAACCGGAGTGCCTCGTCACCACTCTTGGCAAAATACAATGAGTAATCTTGCGCAAGTAATTGCTTTAAAACGCGAAGGTTTACCGGCTCATCATCAACGAGCAACAACTTGGGTTTACCGAGACCACTTTCCACTTCTTATCCTTACTATTATCGTTACGCTCTTGTGAAATCTTGAGAATTAACCGGTTACGTGTTTTCAAGTTCCTGAATAATGCTATCTAACTGATTAGCAGCATGTTCGAATTCAAAATCATCCATATCTTGTAGTATAGCTTGAATTTTTGAGTCGTAACCGTCAAAACCAGTCGCTTCACAGACTGCAATTAATTCTTCGTCAACCTGGTTTTCCATCGCACAAACCCGCAGCGCCTTAAGAGTAGTTAGTAGCCCATCATTAGACGTACTTTGGGCAGGTGCTGAATGACTTTCCGGAGTTTCAGAATAAGCAGACACTAGCTCTTTGACCTGGCAAAGCGCAGACTTTAACTTTGGAATGTCTGCTGCGGTAAGCGTTTTCGAGCGCGCCTTGCGTTCATATTGCTCTGCCAAATCCATAAATTTTATAAGGCCCAGGTTTCCACTCACGCCTTTGAGACCGTGAAGCTGTTTTGCCACTTGTTCAAAATCTTCCATGACCAGGTAGTCCACAAGTCCATTAATGTCTTGCTTGCCAGTGTGAATAAACTTCTGAATCTCTTTTACTGCCGTAGTCTTGTCTCCCCACAATTGTTCAGCACGTAGCAAATCGATACCTGAATCTGCTCTTGCATTCACTACCCTCGTTTCAGTGCGGGGAGCGTCAATTCCTAAGACACGGGCCATCTCATCTTGTAAGGCTGGAAAATCGATGGGTTTATTGGCAAACCCTTCCATACCGGCTTCCAGTGCATCCTGTTTATCCTGAACAAGTACACTTGCAGTGAGCGCGACGATGGGCAACCGAGACAAATTGTGATCTAGCTCCCACTGTCTCCATGCTCTTGCTGCCGTCAACCCATCCATTACGGGCATTTGTAAGTCCATGAGAACAATATCAAAAGTGCCAGACTTCATCTTTTCAAGTGCTCGCTGCCCGTTTTCAGCTACTTCTACAGTATGTCCATCCCTGGTGAGTAATAAACTCACCAGATCAATGTTTTGACTGATATCATCAACGGCAAGTACACGCAATGGCGGCAGGGAAACGGACACATTTTGATTATCTCTCCGTTTTGCTGCTTGAGGTACTAAAGGCAATGTAAAGGTGAAGTTTGTGCCTCGCTCTGCTTCACTTGAGGCCGTAATACTTCCGCCCATCAATTCAACCAACTGCTTACTGATAGTTGTGCCAAGCCCTGTTCCACCGTACTTTCGACTCATCGATGCATCAGCCTGAGCAAAAGCATCAAACACTTTACTCAGTTGCTCGGGAGTCATTCCAATACCACTGTCGCTTACGGAAAATACGACGCTGGATTCGCCATCTGGGTACACCTCTATTTCAACTTCGCCATGAGCCGTGAATTTAACTGCATTACTGATTAGGTTACTCAGTACCTGCCGTATTCTTTCAGGCGCGCCGTGATACACTGTCGCCAGTGAAGGAGAAACACGGACAGTGAGTGTCAGCCCTTTGCGCTTCGCTTCAATCCAGAATGTTGATATGACAGTATCTATTTCCTCAGTAATAGAAAAATCGCGGAACTCCAAATCCAGTTTGCCTTTATCTAGCTTGGCACTGTCGAGGATATCGTTAAGCAAGTGCAGTAAAGACCGGGCCGACCGATTGATAGTGGTAAGGTGTTTGTGTTGAGCATCAGAGAGCTTTTCGTCCAACAAAATATCGCTAAATCCAATGATTGCGTTCATTGGCGTACGTATTTCGTGACTCATATTGGCCAAGAAACTCGCTCTTGCTTCAGCGGCTTGCTCAGCCGCGGTTTTAGCATCAATTAACTCATTTTCCATCGCTTTGCGAGAGGTGATGTCCATAATAAAGCCATCGATAAAAGAGTGTCCCTTATCTTCCGTGGCTTCTACACTAGCGTATTCTTGTAACCACTTTGTCTCGCCACGAGCCGAGCGGATCCGGTATTCTATGTAATACTCCTTTTCACTTTGACGGGCTTGAATTAAATTAGCCTGGTCTTCTTCGATCACTAAGTCGATAAATGATACTGTGCGGCTACCGCCAACAAATGCTGAAGGTGCATAACCAGTAATATCCTGAACGCCTTCACTAATAAACTCGAAAGGCCAGCCTGGCTCATTAACACTTCGATAAGCAATGCCGGGTATATTGTGGAAAAACGACGTCAATTTCGCTTCATTTTCTCGTATGGTTTGCTCCATTGCCTGTCGTTCGCGATTGTCACCGACAATAACAACAAAAAGATTATCTGAGCCTACTTTAGTGTGACCCACACTCACTCGTACAGGTATCAGTTCTCCACTACTTGATATGGCTTCAACATCACGGCTCACACCAAGAATTTCCTCGTTACCGGGGTTAACTTGTTTTGAAAAAAAGAGCTGGTTGTACTTATATTGTTTGTCTTTAGGAATCATTATGTGAATCGGTTCGCCATGCAGCTCTTCTTGTAACCAACCCAAAATCCGCGTAACAGCTTTATTGGTATTGACAATTCGACCCTGTTCATTAACGGTGATGATGCCATCAACAGCCGTGTCCATCAGTGCAAGCTGTGTCCGGCGGCTCATTTCCGCCTTCTGGGAAATATCCATATAGCGAAATAGCAGACTTATGCCCGATACAATTCCTATCATCAATAATGTAAAAAAGCTCACGTAACCGGCAAGGATATAAGAAATATTAGATGTTTGAGCTGATGTCTCAAGCCCGGGCGGAGCCACAAACCTGGCAGCAAACATGCCAGTATAGTGCATACCAGCAATTGCTACTCCCATGACGAGACCGGCGAGAAGCGTTGTTCCTTTTAGGGGTTTCTTTTTCGTCGCGCGACTCAACCCATACTTTATCCACAGCGACAGCATGGCAAGGAGAACGGCCACTACTATTGATAATAAAAACATGGGCAAGCTGTAACGCAACAATGGAGCCATTTGCATCGCAGCCATGCCAGAATAATGCATGGCTCCTATACCCGCCCCCACGAGCACACCACTTATCGCTATTTGTCGAAAGGACACCTCACCGTGAATTAAGCTTTTGAGCGCGACGTACGCTGCCAAGAAGCCGGGAATCAATGAAAGAAAAGTCGTCTTTGGATTGTAAGTGACGGATGTACACAACTCAAAAGCCAACATACCAATGAAATGCATGGCCCATATTCCGCCTCCAAGGGCAAAACTTCCAAGGAAAACCATGATCTGTCTGCGCTGATTATTTTGCGATTGGGCTGCCTGACCAGCAACAGTGAAAGCCATAAAAGAAGCTGCTACAGCGATTAACACTGAGAGCAACACCATTGGCGTCGAAAAATCTCCTGTTACGAGCAAGGAGGTGTCTGGAATGACAAAAAAAGACTGTAGCCATTCGAGCATGGAAGATCCGGTTATTGTATTGAGTCTATGCGCAGACTATCAGTTATAGATGTTTGCACAAGCCATGGAGTTATACCAAAGTATAAATTTGCCGCAATTTAACCCTAATTGATAATAATAAACAACACCGCCAATCCACATCACTAATTGAACTGACAACAGGAGAAATGGCAACAATAAAAAAGTTTGGAGACTCAACGCTGTGAGATAGTGCTTATTTACAACGTTTAAAACTAAGGGGAAATTGGTTGCGGGAGCTGGATTTGAACCAACGACCTTCGGGTTATGAGCCCGACGAGCTACCAGACTGCTCCATCCCGCGTCCGACGAAATTGTATTTTTTGGTTGCGGGAGCTGGATTTGAACCAACGACCTTCGGGTTATGAGCCCGACGAGCTACCAGACTGCTCCATCCCGCGTCCGAAAAATACAGAGTAATACGTTGGTTGCGGGAGCTGGATTTGAACCAACGACCTTCGGGTTATGAGCCCGACGAGCTACCAGACTGCTCCATCCCGCGTCCGTATTACTTCTCAGCTTGCGCTTGAGAGGTGCGTATTATACATAGGCGCTTTGTCTTAGCAAGGCCTGTGTATCACAATATTGCATTTTTTTGACCACATGAACAATAAACCAACAAAACGCAGAAATAACCAGCATAAGTCAGTAAAGACCATCCATTTTTTTTGCGAGTTTAAGGTCTTTTTCAGATAACCCACCTGCATCATGAGTAGTAAGAGTCACTTCCACTTTATTATAGACGTTAAACCACTCCGGATGATGATTGAGCTTTTCTGCCCACATAGCGACCTTAGTCATCCACCCGAATGCTTCTACAAAATTACTGAATCGATAGGTTTTACGAAATGTTCCTTCTGTCAGCGACCAGCAACTGTCTTGCGGCAAATCAGCATTTAGTAAATCAAGTGCCGCTAGGCATTCTTCCTGCGAGTATTTTTCCATCGCCAGTTTCTCCACGGTAGTGTCAAAACTTTACTCTGCGTGCAAAGTCTTATTTTCTCAAGTATCGTCTTTATACTTCATTTGTAGACGGTGGATGCAGAACTTTACAATTTTGCTTAATCAAGGTGCCCCTCTCTCGGGGCAAAGAAGTTTCATGCCGTTCAACACCACAATTTTTCAAACAATATGAAAAATTTTCACGCCTGCTCCACCTATATTATCCCGGGTCGCTTTAAACCTTGGAAGGTATTTCTCTACGGCACATTTTTTGTCTGTCCCATGGGAATCCTGCCAGCAATTGCTCGGCACTAACAACAAAAAACTGGAAGATAAGACTGCAGTCCATCTTGGTTCGATTCTTGCGAAAGAACTGATTATCAAATGTAACCGAATAATGGAGAATCATGGAGTTTCCACAGATTGACAAGGTTTATTCACTAATAAATGAAAAATTACAGACCTGGTTGGAAAGCGGTATAAAACACCTGCCTAATATCGTGGTCGCTATCATTATTGCTATCGTTTTCGGCGTCCTGGCGAACCTGATTGGCAAAGGCGTGCGCCGAATTCTCACCCGTACTTTTGAGTCTAAACAGATTGCGGAATTACTCACCTCCATAGTAAAAGCAGGCGTACTGTGTGCGGGTATTTTTATTGCCCTTGATTTCGTCGGACTACAAGGAACAGTTACGTCACTCCTCGCTGGTGCCGGTATCGTGGGTTTGGCAATAGGTTTTGCGTTTCAGGATTTAACCGAAAACTTCATTGCAGGCATCGCTATGGGTATTCGAAAGCCTTTTGAAATTGGTGACGTTATTAAAGCAGAAGGTGTTTTTGGCAACGTGGAAGCCATTAACCTTAGGAACACATTAGTTACTACCTTCTACGGACAGCGCGAAATCATTCCCAATAAACTCCTGTTTAGAAATATTCTCACCAACTACAGCGCGATTGGTAAACGCAGACTGGAAATTCCCGTGGGTATTTCCTATGCCGATAGCCCCGAAGCAGCAAGAGACGCTATCGTCAACGCCCTCAATGACAAAAAGTATGTCATTAATAAAGATGAAACTAACGTCTACGCTGCATCGTTTGGCGACAGCAGTGTGAATTTACTGGTGTGGTTTTGGATCACTTATCCTGGAGAGTTCAACTTTATGGAAGTGCGCCACGACGCCATCGTAACGATACAAAATGCACTGAACGACGCAGATATATTAATTCCATTCCCTATCAGAACCCTGGATTTTGGCGCTAAAGGCGGGGAAAAGCTCAGTACAATGTTGTCAAATCAAACTAACGAATCATCGAAGGAAACCTGACATGAAAAAAACACTTCATAGCAACAAATCCACCGCACCATGGCTGTTACTGGCTATATCTCTTTTTACCGCGTCACTGGCAGGATGCGCAACGGTTGAAGGAGTCGGAAAAGATATACAATCTGCAGGCGAAGAATTGGAAGAAGCTGCGGA
The DNA here is from genome assembly GCF_056158205.1 of Alteromonas sp. AWQ4_252. Classification (NCBI taxonomy): domain Bacteria; kingdom Pseudomonadati; phylum Pseudomonadota; class Gammaproteobacteria; order Alteromonadales; family Alteromonadaceae; genus Alteromonas; species Alteromonas sp. AWQ4_252. The sequence goes on from NZ_JBSWSV010000001.1 coordinate 3,322,486, forward strand.
AAACTAATTACAAGGGCGTTTTTCGCCCTTTTTCTCACAGCAGGTAACATCGAGCCAAGGAAGCATCAATCAATACAAATCAACAACTTAAATCAAACACCTTACGCATACCCCTCAACCAAAGTATAAGTACATATACCAAAGTATTATCCCTATCCTTTTCTCGTCATGCATTTTTTTGTTTAATTAATCCCGAACAAACAACACAACATTTTAAACAACTATTCGAGGAATTAACCATGTTGAAAATTGTTAAGACTTCTTTTGCAGTAGCAGCAATGGGATTAGGTTTTACTGGCGTAGCACAAGCTAACATCAACGACGCACTGGCAAATATTTGTACAATTGTACAAGCTGATGACAAAGGCGAACTTCGTAAAAAAATTCGTTTAGTAGAATCTGACTACCGCTTGAAGCTACGTGATTACTACTCTGGCATTTCTTGTGGCGGTAATAGTTTGATCAGAACAGCGATTCTAAACAATGCTGTTGAAGCAGGCACACTGCTGGTCAAAAAGATGCCAAAAAATGATTTGTCAGCGCCGGAACAAGACGGCAAAACACTTCAAGCATGGGTATCTGAAGGTGGATACCAGGACAATGCAATCGCTGGAGTATTGGCGAAACGCCTCTAAATTCACTAAACAATTTACAAAAAACCATTTCAACATGGTAACGGGTGAAAACCCGTTTTCAAAAAGCGGCGGCAACGCCGCTTTTATCTATTGCAATAAAATCATAAGGTTATATCGACCTATTACGTATTCATCCTAATACTAAAATGTAAGATACCTTCATGCCGCTATGAGTATCAAGATAGATTGATATTACTGGTGAATCATTTCAACATGGTATGTGGGCTAACCCACGTTTAGCGCTTTACTTGGTGAGGCGCTTTTTTTTCGTTTACACATCACACAACCTATTCAAAAGTCTATGTTTTATTGCTAACTCGTATTGATTTACATACTTTCGTATTACCTCAACATTATCTTTTATCCGTAATTTCCTCTGTAATTGGGATATAGGCAATCGCGCCAAATAACATCGAGTCTTAAAGGTCGGAATAATGAAAAAAATACCAGGTTCATTGGCTGCATTACTCACTATCTTCATTTCATTCGGGTGCTTGGCCAATCCTGGCGAAATTGATAGCCGGATGTTGTTGGAAACAGAATTAGAGAAGAAGCCAAGGCAATCAAAGCAAGCAGCGCTATACCCTTTGTATAACGAAGTAAAAACAAACCAAACATTTGGGGAAGAAAAGCAATTACGCAGGTCACAAGTGCAACAGCCTGTGCTCTTTAAATCTTTACCAAGTGGCTTAATTGCCGGTCCTCAACGCTAGTTTCACCAGAAAGGTGTGAACCTTTCATCATGGTAAGCAGGGACCCCCTGCAACTCCACGGCTCCGCAAGGAGCCGTTTCTCTTTCTGGTCAGACCTTTTTACATTTAACTAATGATCCCCGGCTAACTTTGAGGCAAAATGAGACCAAGTGTCGTCGATGGCCCCTTACTGGGCCCATTCATTAGCCCCATTTATTGTTGGAAGTAGGAAATGTCAGCAGCCTTTTCATCAGCTAAACTCATAAAGTATCCAGGTCTGCTTCTTGCCATATCAACTTCCTTGCATACGTGGGCAGAAACCAAAGAGGCCGGCAAACTTGAGTACATCGAAGTTTTAGCACAAAAGCGGCCTCAGTCCATCCAGGCTATTCCTGTAGCCGTAACTGCTCTAAATGGTAATGAATTTAATTCCCTGGGCGTTGCTGACGTCTATGATTTACAAGGCTATGCACCAGCCTTTTCTGCGTTTCAGAGCCAAAGCGCAACCAATACTTCATTTTCTATACGAGGTATAGCCACCTCGTCTCAAAACTTTGGCTTTGAGTCTTCCGTTGGCTTATATGTAGATGGTGTATATCGCTCCCGGCAAAACGCCGTAGTCAACGATTTGGTGGATATTGACCTGGTTACAATCCTTCGCGGCCCACAGGGCACCCTGTTTGGTAAAAATACACCTGCAGGCGCAGTCTCATTCAGCACTCGGGCACCAAGCTTCACTAATGGCGATGGATTTTTCAGTGCTACCGCTGGCAATGACAATTTATTTAAGGTCAGCGGCGCCAGTTCTTTTGTCGCGGTCGAAGACGAACTCGCCTTTCGTGTATCTGGATTTAAAACCAAGCGGGATGGATGGGTCGATGATGTTCACCTTGGTCCTGATTTGCTCAATAATCGCGACCGCTCAGGCGTGCGACTGCAAGCTCTCTATCTACCCACGAACGCTGTGTCAGTACGTATTATTGCAGATTATACCCAATTGGATGAGCGTTGTTGCGCAACGCTAACCTGGCAGGACAACCGGCAAGCCGAATATGTGCCCGGCAAAGTTGGCACAGACACCTTGCTCATGTCTCCCCTATTCAATGCCACGCTCTTTACCCGTAGCGATTATTTCGACTACGCTACAGCGCTGAACGATGCCCCTCATTCTGTTATGCGTGATAAAGGACTATCTGCAGAATTCACCTGGGAATACTCTGCACCGTTAACTTTTCACGCACTAACAGCATGGCGAAGTATTGATAGCGTTGATGAAACAGACACTGACTTTACTAATGTCGACTTACTATCTACCACTAATGATGCAGAGCAACAGGCCTTCTCTCAGGAACTTCGTTTCACCTATTCTACTCCCACAACGACCACTGTAGCCGGGATATATTATTTCAGTCAGAACCTCAATCTAGATTTTGCTATCACTATTGGCGATCAGTACGTGGATTTTTTTTCGCAAAGTGCTTCCGCACTATCGCCTCTTTTAGATGGCATCAATGTGTTAAGTGAAGCTACATCCGGCCTGATAGCGCCTGTTGCTAACCCGACACCAGCAAACACCGACTTTGCCCACACTGCCTATCAGGAACAAAACAGTACCGCGTTATTTGCTCAGACTGATTGGCAATTTAAACCTGAATGGACAGTTACAGCAGGGCTTAGATATACCCGCGAACGCAAAACCCTGCGCGGCGAATATACAGAAACTGGGCCTGGGATCAATGGCTTACAAACAGAAAAGAATCGATGGCCCAACCCTGTAGAAGCTACCGGAGCGCTTATCAATACAGCGACACTGCTGGCAACCAACCAGGTGCCCAACCTATCAGATCTTGGTAGTTTAGCCCCGTTTCAACAGCCAGGATGGGGATTTTACTTCCTCAACACGGCTTCAATTTTACCCCGCCCCCCCGTTGATGAGACTCGCACAGATAACCAAATCACAGGTACAACCAAGCTTAGCTGGCAACCCGCTTCTGATTCTTTGTATTACCTAAGTGCCGCGACAGGCTTTAAATCAGGAGGTATGAATACCGATCGCATTGCTGAAGGCCTTGCATTGCAGTTCGCCCCTGAGAAGTCAATGGCATTTGAAATAGGTGTAAAGAAGGATATTGAACCCTTAAACCTTCGCATTAATGCGGCGATTCATTCAACCAGAATTACGGATTTGCAAGCCTCGACATTTACAGGGCTCGGCTTTAATTTGCAAAACGCCGGAGACATAGACGCTAAGGGGTTCGAAGTGGAAATGACCTGGTTTGCAAACAGCGACCTGGAGGTTAAAGTCAACCTAGCGAGAACCCTTGCTAAATTTGCCCGATTCGAAAAAGGCACATGCTGGGCGACATACACCTGGCATACAGATAGTGACGACCCCGGACGACAGTCACCAGAACTACCATACTGTTCCAGAACGGGTAATAGATTGGGCTTTGAACCTGAAACTTCAGTTACTCTTATGCTCGCACAAACACTAATGCTTGGTCAGTACCCGCTAATAATAGGGGCAGACTATCAGTATTTCAGTGATTACTTACTCGATCACAATAACGACCCTTATAAGCATATGTCAGATTATGCCTTAGTGAATGCCAGGGTTCAGCTCGTCGTTCCCCAGTGGGATGCAGATTTTACCTTGTGGGCCAGAAATCTGCTCAATGAGGAATACGTCGCCAGAAACGGTTTTGATGTACCAGTACAGACCGGCAAACTCATGGCTTATCCCGGACAACCTATTTCTTTCGGGCTGACATTGCAAAAGCACTTTTAATTAACTGCCAATAACAAACACTGTCACGCCACTTCTTTGAAGGAGATCAATACCGGTGATTTTCTTCCTCTATACACTTTGCGTTATCAATTTAACGTCGAGTGCTCTCAATGTCTGTACAAAGTCTGTTCAACGAACCACTGTTAAGTAAGTATAATATTAACGGCCCCCGTTACACATCCTATCCCACCGCATTGGAGTTCACTTCACTGCCGCAACAAAATCCCCTCGAAGCTGCATTTGATCAATCCCGGTTACAGCCATTGTCATTGTATATTCACATTCCATTTTGCCATCAGCTTTGCTACTACTGCGGTTGCAATAAAATTGTGACCCGACATCAGGAAAAAGCAGACCGTTACCTCGACTATCTGGAAAAAGAAATTAAACAGCTTCCCGCCTGCGCTAAAGCTTCACCTTTGAAACAGATTCACTTGGGAGGAGGGTCGCCAAGTTTTCTTACTTTAGCCCAACAGAATCGTTTGATGACGCTACTGACAAACCATTTTACGTTACATCCAGCGGTACAAAAAAGTATTGAAATTGACCCCAGAGGTGTAACGTCAGAATACCTTAGCGGTTTAAAAAAACTGGGGTTTAATCGCCTGAGCATCGGCGTTCAAGACACCAGTAAAAAAGTACAGCAAGCTATTAATCGCGTGCAAGAAACGTCACATATAGCATCGCTGGTAAGTGATGCTAAACAGATGGGCATGACATCTGTAAACCTGGATTTAATCTACGGCTTGCCACATCAAACTGTTGCCACGTTCAACGATACCTTAGATCAAGTCCTCAAGATGCGTCCACACCGCGTATCTCTGTTTAGTTACGCACACTTGCCTTCGCGGTTTGCTGCACAAAGAAAGATTAACGATGCTTGGCTGCCTCAGGCACATAACAAAACAGCGCTGATGAAACTGGCCATGGAGGTTTTATGTCGTGAGGGTTACGAACTCATTGGCATGGATCACTTTGCCCTGCCCAATGACGAGCTTGCCCAAGCACAGCAAGCGGGTGAATTGCACCGCAATTTCCAGGGGTACACCACTATGGGAGACTTGAATTTATTGGGCTTGGGCGTGTCATCCATCAGCGCAGTTGGTCCCGCTTACCTGCAAAACCCAAAGACCCTTAATGACTATTACAGCAAGTTGGACTACGGAGAACCAACTCAGGATCACGGTTGTTTCCTCTCTCGTGATGACATAATAAGGCGCTATGTTATTCAAGAACTGATGTGTAATTTACGGATTGATACTGACGAAGTTGAAAAGCGATTTTCTATCTGTTTTGCGTATTATTTTGAAAAGGAATTAACCGCTTTACAGACATTCATTGACGACAAAATGATTACACTATGTACCGGTAGTATCTACGTTAAACCCAGCGCTCGTCTATTCATTCGGGTGATTGCGATGACATTTGATGCCTATTTGGCACAAAAGAGCAACCTTCATCGCTATTCACGGGTTATTTAATCAGCGAAGTTTAAACCTGGCTGTGACCCTTTCCCCCGGCGTGAAGCCCAATCTGTCCTGAGAGAGCTGGCTTATTTGCGCAAATAAGCGCTGATGACCAGCTTTCAATGTCAGCATAACTTGCCCATCCCGGGGTTCTGATATCTGCTCCACACTGCAGGGAATACTGTTCACAATGGAAGATGCTAATGCCGCTTCCCGGTCGACACTTACGTCTCTGGCATCCACGGTTAATGTGGCTTTATCTCCTTCAATATGTGGGTTGCGAGCATAAATAAGATAATTTTCACAACTGATCTCATAACATGCATGCCCGGTAAGTTCGGCCGATAGTCGCCCTGTCAGTACAGAAAATGGGGTTTCAAATTCAGTGACTTCTTCTGTAATCGCAGCAATGACCTCTCCCGACGGCCCTTGGTGGATGATGCTCGCACTTTCTAACCACGCCATATAGTCACAATACAATGCAAGTTCTCTTAAGTCGTGGGAAACCATAAGCACTCGCAGTCCTTTTCCCGCTAAAGAAGATAAGTAACGCAAAACTGCGTGTTTTAATTTGCTGTCCATAGCACTTACAGGTTCGTCCAACAGCAGAATGTCAGGGGAATTTAACAAGGCTCGGGCAATCGCAACGCGCTGAGCCTCTCCCCCTGATAGAGCGTCAGGCATCCGTGTCATCAGGTGGTTACACTGACAGCCCAGTACCACTTCATCAAAATGGTATGTTTGCTTGCGGGCAAAATCTGCAGCCAAAAGGAGGTTTTGTCCCACCGACAAGTGGGGGAACAGCAAGCTGTCTTGAAATACCAGCCCCACTCTGACATCACCTGATAGCTGAAAACCCCACTGGCCGCTAACACTGGCTCGCTTGTTCAATCCAGCCAGACATCGGAGAAAGGAAGATTTCCCCGCCCCGGAAGGGCCACTCATGCCAACAAAACTCGCTTTTTCGGGCAACGAGATACTGGCATGAAGGTCAATACCGGGTAAACCCGCTTTAACTAAGACTTCCATGAAGACACTCCATTGCGGTTAAAGCGATACATCAGGCCCATCATGAAAAAAGAGAAGACTAACAAACCAAAGGCCAGCAAGTGGGCTCGCGGGTAGTCAAGTGCTTCAACATGCTCGAACAATGCAATGGACAACACCTGTGTTTCTCCAGGAATATTACCGCCTATCATCAACACCACACCAAATTCACCCACCGTGTGAGCAAAGCTAAGTCCCAACGCAACTACAAATGCCGGTTTACAAATGGGCATTATTATTCGCCTGAAACAGGACCACCTTGACATACCCAAGGTTCTCGCCACATCTATGTAACGACTGTCCAGTTGAATGAAACTGGCGTAGAGTGGCTGTACTGCAAAGGGCAAAGAGTAAACCACAGAACCTGCGACAAGACCTGCAAAAGAAAATGCCAGTTGTTCGCCCACTATGGCATGCCATAGTTGTCCACCAATGGCATTTGGAGAAAAAACAACAAGCAAATAAAACCCCAAAACAGTGGGCGGTAGAACTAAGGGCAAAGCAACCACCGCTAACACCCAGTGTTTTGCCTTGTGCTTCCAGCGGGAAAGCTTCCAGGCAAGCGGTACGCCAATGATCATCAAAACAACGCTGGTTATCGCGGCGAGTTTTGCGGTTAGCCAAATAGCCGAAAGATCAGTGTCCAACGTAAACCCCCTGCTGTTTTATTACCGCGCCATATCCCCATTTTTTTAATCTGGATTGCACATCATTAGACAGTAGGAACTGCATAAACCGCCTTGCTGCATAGGGGTGATCAGCCCCTTTTACAATAACCATCGACTGCACAATTGGCGCATACCAATGAGGAGGGGGAATGAGGTAATTAGCGTCAGATTGCATGGCCAAAGACCGGGAAACAAAAGCGGCATCAACGTGCGCGGTCTGAAAATACTGCATGGCCTGCAACACGTTTTGCCCTCTTACAAACCTGCGCTTTTTGTTTGCGTCAAACTGATTAATAACCGATTGTGCAGCACTGCCGTAAGGCGCCAACCTCGGGTTTGCTAAGGCAACAACAGCAGAATCATTGTGCTTAAAAAAATCTGCAACGGTGGAAACCTTAGTACCGTGATAAACCAGTGCCAGTTTACCTTTGGCATAAGGCTTGAGGTTCTGCCTGTCTGCCTTGTTATTATTTACCAAGGCTTCGGGGCGAGCAGTATCTGCAGACAGAAAAACATCGAAGGGAGCGCCGTGAATAATTTGCGCATAGAGCGCACCACTTGAACCAACAGTGATGACAGGCTTGATGTTAGTTTTGTTTTGAAATTCTTCTGCCAACGCTTTTAAAGGCTGCGCAAAATTGGCTGCCACAGCGATATGCACTGTATTTTGTGTCGATGCCCCAAGCACAGGTTGAAAAAATAAAACCAACAAACACGTTATCACCGCGTACGCCCTGTTTTTCCACTTCACTCAACACTACTCCCCTGAGCCTGACTCTGCTTGCATCCATTTCAATGCTGCCAGATCATCTGTGTGCTTCTTATCAACCCAAACAGCGTTACCAGCCTGATATTCTTTCTTCCACAGAGGCACCGATTGTTTTAGCATATCCATAACATAGCTTGCCCCATCGAATGCCGCGTGTCGATGGTAAGCACTGGTCCCTACCCAAACAATCACCTCGTGATTGGCAATAGCGCCAACCCTGTGCACAATGCCTGCATCCAACAAACCAAAGCGCTCAAACGCCATTGAAAGCAGTTTGTTAAGTGCTTTTTCTGTCATGCCAGGGTAATGCTCCAGGAAAATTCCTTCTATAGGCCCAGCATGATTAAAGTCTCTGACTAAACCGCAAAACGTCACTATGGCACCGGCGTTATTGCTATGGTCCTGGAGTCGGTGCTGATATTCGCCGGTATCAATGGCGTGTTGACAAACTTCGACGAACATTCAGCCTCCCGTAACAGGTGGAAAGAACGCCACCTCATTCCCATCTGCTACCAATGCGCTGTCATCACAGATGGTCTGTTCTACTGCACAAAGTACGCCCGCATCAAGTGCCTCACGCCAGCGTGAAGAACGCTCGCACAGTATTTTTTTGATATCAGCAACGGTTGTTGTCGGCGTCTGAAGCGACAAAGCAAACTCTTCTTCACCAGTCACTTCCCTGACCTGAGCAAATGCTTTAATTCTAATCAATCTAACACCTCTGCTTGCCACAAGCCTTTTTTGCCACCTTCTTTTCTGACAACCCGAACATTTTCTATGCTCATAGCCGGGTCAATGGCTTTACACATATCAAACAGTGTTAACAAGGTCACGTTTACCCCTGTCAATGCTTCCATCTCAACGCCAGTTTTGCCAGATACTTTACACAAACAAGTTACTTTTATGCGGCTGTCTTCTGCTTGTACTTCAAATTGAATATCGACTTTTGTTAAGGGTAATGGGTGGCACAATGGAATCAGATCAGAACAGCGCTTTGCCCCCTGAATCCCGGCAACGCGAGCAACAGCGAACACATCACCTTTCATCACGGTTTCACTGGAAATCGCACTTAGCACAGCATCAGAAACCTTGATAAATCCTTCCGCTAAGGCAACGCGATGAGTGTCACGCTTATCCGACACATCCACCATGTTAGCATCGCCTTGTTCGTTTAAGTGACTAAAGGTCGCCATTACAATTCTCCTGTAAGGTGTTTGACGAAGTTACAAGGCCGAAAGTTGGCGTCTAACTGAGAGCGGATAATCCCCTCCCACGCTGTTTTACACGCCCCTGTGCTGCCAGGCAGACAAAATATAGCAGTGTGATTAGCAAACCCTGCAATAGCACGGGATTGAATGGTCGATGTACCAATTTCCTGATAACTAATATGGCGAAACAACTCGCCAAAACCGTCCACGGTTTTATCAAACAATACAGAAATTGCTTCAGGCGTCGAGTCTCTGTGGGTAAAACCTGTGCCACCGGTAATCAATATTGCGTGAACGTCTTTTCTTGCTATCCAGGCAGATACAATAGCCCGTTGATCATAAATATCGTCTTTTACCAATGTTCGGTCTGCAAGATTATGGCCACTTTCCGCCAACGCACTGACCAGATAATCCCCAGACTTGTCTTCTTCTAGTGTGCGGGTGTCAGAAATGGTTAATACGGCAATATTTAAAGCTACAACTGAAGATGGCATGGTGTTTCCTGAGAATAAAATCAAACGCGGCGAATCGCTTTATTTATGGTATGTTACACGTAATATTATTGTCTCTTTTGCTCGCCAAGAGCCATTACGCTGTTTACGTGCCTCATACTATGCCAGATACACTAACGCATACTCAAGCAATGCGATATAACCGGCAGATAGTTCTGCCACAAATAGACCTTGATGGTCAGGAAAAAATTTGCCAGGCCAGGGTTTTAATTATTGGCATGGGCGGTTTGGGTACTGCAGTGGCGCAGAGTCTCTGTGGCAGCGGCGTTGGTCACCTTACTCTGGTAGACGATGACATCGTCAGTGTTACTAATTTGCCCCGGCAGTTGCTGTATTCTGAGGAACAGTGTGGCATGGCGAAAGTTATCGCTGCAAAAGCAAAGCTGGCCACCATAAACCCTGAGTGCCATGTTTGCACCATTGACAAACGCTTATCAGAAGACGCTTTGCAAACAGTGGCTGAATCACACCATGTGATCGTAGACTGTACTGACAACCTCCCAGCAAGAAGAATCAACAATGCTGTTAGCTGGCAAACGAACACTCCTCTTGTAAGCGGTGCTGCAATTCGTTTTGAAGGCCAGTTATTTGTCAGTGTGCCACATACCGGCTCCCCGTGTTACGGCTGTCTTGAGCAAAGTTTTACCCAAACTGAGCTAAGTTGCACTGAAGCTGGCATATTATCGCCGGTGGTGTCTTTAATTGGCGTAAGTCAGGCTCAACTGGTATTACAGCTTATTACCGGCTTCGGCACCTTACCCGCCGGCAAGCTTACCGTATTCGACGGCCTGCACTCCCAATGGCACAGCTTTAACATTTCTTGCAACGCACACTGTCAGGTGTGCCAACCAAAACCAGCTAAATAATTATGACAACACTAACAAAATCCCACATGGTGGTGGCGCAAAATGCATCCGGCCGAAGCATGAATGTGCCTGTTTATAAAATTAAAGGCGACCTGCCCGGCCCAACGATCTATATTCAAAGCTCCATCCACGGGGCAGAGGTACAAGGCAACGTTGTAATTTATCATTTAATCCAGGCGTTGCAGAAGCAAGTGATAGCTGGCGAAATCATTTTGGTACCTAACTGCAACCCCGTCGGGACTAACATTAAAGCAGGTGAATACACGCTGGGCCGTTTTGACCCGGTAAACGGTACGAACTGGAATCGAGGTTATTTCTTCGACGCCGAAAAAGTAAAAGACTTTGCCAACACTGTCCGCCCTGAAGACAGCATTGATGAAATCAGGCAGCAGTTTCGCGCTTACTGGGCAGCGTGTATTGAAGAAAAGCTGTCCTCGCCCTGGGGGCTTGGACTGGCACAACAGCTCAACCTCAAGCTACAACGCCTGGCTGTATCTGCTGATGCCGTACTCGATTTACACAACGGGCCGGTGTCAACCAGACATATTTACATTCCTGAATACGCCAGATCTGCCGCTCGTCAGTTCAACTTTCCCCATTGTATATTTATTCCAAATGTATTCTCTGGCGCCTTGGATGAAGCCACGTTCTGCCCGTGGTGGACTTTGCAGGAACACCTGGTGAAACGTTTCGCAAAGCCCTATAACTTCGATGTTGTGGGCGTTACCCTGGAGATGGGCAGTCAGGAAGTCATTAAATTTTCCGACGGAGAAGTAGATGCAGCCAGTATTTTATGTTTCCTGACTGCCCGAGGTAGCTTGCCTGAAAGTACCCATGTACCAAAAGAAATGACTCGCCTTGGCGTACCCTTACACAATTACAAGACGCTTTATACCGATTGGGGAGGTATGGTGGAGTACTGTGCGAAACCAGGTGACGTAGTGAAAAAAGGGCAAGTGATGGCTCGGGTTTTAAATATCGATGAGTTAGACAACGAAGCGGCTAGTTTCGAGATCACTGCTCCCTGCGACCTTATTCCCATGCTGCACTTCCCATCTGCATCCGTGCTCAGTGGCACTCAGCTCTACAAAGTTTTCACCGGGTATACCGAAATTTGATAAAGAAAAAAGGTCGCAACTTCGCGACCTTTTTTGACGACTAAATGGGTGAACCGGGAGGCAGCGACTTAGGTTCGAAACCACCTACCCACTCGCCTGTTTCAAAGTAGCGTTCAAGCTGCTCATGAAGCACCTTGGCACCGGGAAGTTTTCTTTGGTCATCAAGCCAATCACTGAATTTTAGTAACGTGCTGTCAATTGACAGTTTTGCTTCAGGGGCCAACCCATCAGCGGTGACAGCTGTCATAACTGCATTTAACGCTACCAGCTTTAATCTGACATTAAGACCGTAGTCAGCCTGCTTTTTCTCATACCAGTGTTGGGAAAAAATCCGTTCAGCAACATCACCGGGTGATAATATTTCCCTTACCTGGGTAGTTTGCCACATCAACCGATTTAATCTTTCGGGATGCAACAACAAGGTAAAACTGAAATTCGCTGCAGCCTCCGCAGCACTGACAGGGTCGAAAGCCAATCCCATGCGGCTATTGAATTGCTCGCGGGTAATATCATCGCCAAACGCAGTAGGGGGAATTAAGTGCAGCAGCTCTTCAGGAAACCTCAAAAAAGCCGGCGATGTGGATTGCAAGAGTTGTTTCACCGCCCGCTTCTGGTACTTACCGGCTACGGGTTCAACGCCTTTTGGCGTTGGGTAATCACCTTTCCTCTCATATTCATATACCAGGCCACCCACTTGCTTGGCCACCGCTTCCAACTGATAACGGTGCAATAAATAAACCGGTACAAGGGTATCTTCCAACGACGACAAACTCGCCCCGGAAGCAATACTGTTTAATCCAAACTGCTCCAGAGCCAGACTACGAATACTCACCATTTCATCGAAAGCATCCAATGGATCCTTGCCGTTATCCCACATATGACCATTGCTGGAAGGATGATGAGCCGCTCGGGTGTCCCAGTCGTTTTTAAATGCAATGCCGGTGTCACGGGTTTCAGCAATAAGTGCAGCAAGGCCTTCTGTCTCGGCCTCTGGGCTGCCATAATCCTGATAACCGTAGGCGACTGTATGGACGTCCCACTCTCCCATTCCTGTGTCGTAGGCATCATCAAGGACAATTTTGCCACGCTTGATGCTTATTTTAGGATGAGGATAATCCATGACTGACTCGCGACCGTTTTCACTGGCGGCAAAGTTATGCGCGATCCCCAGTGTATGGCCTACTTCGTGAGCAGAAAGCTGGCGAATACGAGCCAATGCCATTTCACGCTGTGCGTCAGTGGTTTGCTCGCCATCGTAAGGGCTGGTAAGCCCCAGCGCAATGAGGTAATCCTGACGGACACGCAGGGAACCCAGGGTTACATTACCTTTTATAATTTCACCTGTACGAGGGTCTTTCACGGAAGCGCCGTAAGACCAACCACGAGTAGCACGATGAACCCAATTGATCATGTTGTAGCGAATATCCATGGGATCAGCACCTTCAGGCAAGACTTTTACCTGAAACGCGTTGTCGTAACCAATAGCTTCAAACGCTTGATTCCACCACAATGCACCGTCTTTTAGTGCACTCATGACTGGCTCAGGCACACCCGGATCGAGATAATAAATAATCGGCTCTACGGGTTCACTTTTCTCAGCACTCACGTCTTTTTTGTACAAGCGATGACGGGTGATAAATTTAACTTCTGTGGATTCCGTAATTGCCGTTGCGTAATCAAAATAACCTCTCTTCCAGTAACCGGAATACGGGTGATATGCTCGGGGTGTATAGTTGTCGTCGGGTAATTCAACAAAAGCGTGGTGCAAATGAACGGTAATGCTGTCAGGCGACGGTGTAACTTGCTGCACAAATTCGCCGGGCTTCGAACCAGCAAAGGTAACAATAGATTCTAGCTCTGTATTTTTAGGAAAGGCTTTTGTGCGCGGCATAAAAATGCCTGAGCGAACTGGGTCTGCTTCGTAACTTCCTTGCTTCCTGCGGGCTAAACGCTCCCCCACACCATGGACATCGCTGAGTAGATAAGGTGTGTAGTCGATGACAACTTCGTCGTCAGATGCAGCTTTAATGACAAATCCTGCCAACACAGAATCGGCAAATGCTTCATCAATACTTGCTTGCTCTGCGGCGTTATCGGACTCGGAACGATAGCGGGTATTAAGGGCTTTCATTAGTACTTTATTGCCATGACGCTCAAACGCTATGACGTGAGAAATTCCCAACTGACCACGATCAAGGCCGATATCATTAGAGCCTACGCCCTGTGGCAGGCTGGTGAGAAACAACATTTGTTGATCAAGCTTGTTAATGCGCAAGAAAATTTTGTCGCTGGACTCGTCGTAGTAAAAAGGGATGTAGCCATCATGGGCAGACATAGATTGAGTAAATTCAGACACAGACGGCAGCGCCGCCCATATTTGGCCGCAAAACAATAGCAGCATAACCGTTAGGGATTTACGCAAGGTGAGTTCTCCAATTAGATTCCTTCAAATTGTGTCGTGAGTGAGCGTTGTTTTAGTGAACAAAACTGAAAAATCTGCGGTTTGTCCAGAATTATTATTATGTGTGCAGATCTCATATAAACTTACCCCGTAAAGTATTCGGGATGCAAATTATCTCGTCTAACGGAAACTTACCTGCGACAAACTCCTTCATTTAGCTCCGTTAAAAGTCTCGTTGATCTGTGTCAACACAGCTAAAACCTCAATCATTATGCTTGATTATCATCTCATGGCGAACAGGCTTGATATCAGACAATGAAAACGACCCTGACAGACAACTGTGTTAAAGAAGGCGGTCTTTACCATATTTACAATGTATGGAATACCAAGATACCAGCCTCAGTGCAGGAGCTCGTCCAAGCATTGCCCGGCCCCACGGTATTTCACATCGATGGGCTCGCTTCGAAGTGCATGGTTATAAGTGTGTTAGTCCGCGGTAATGAGCCCAGTGTCCTGGGTACATTATTAACGCTACTACACAGCAAAACCATACCAGCTTACAGTGTAAAGCTGATGATAATTGAAGTAGAAGCTGCCCGGCGGCAGCCGTTGTTCTCCCGCGCTTATTTGCCCGGCAAACGAGATCTAAACCGTTGTTTTAGAGAACCTTTTTTATATCAAAACATGCACAGGGCTCACGACGTATATGAATTTATCGAAACACTACAGCCTGACTGCGTCATAGACTTTCATGACAACCCTGCATCAACCAATCCAGTAGCTGTTAGCGCTGGAGATTCTGACAGACACCGGGAGCTGGCATCCTTTTTCTGCCGGGAAATGTTGCACTTCCCGGCGACAACTGGTGCAATGGTCAACCTGCCGGTTTCCTGCCCAGTGATATCAGTTTACCTTCCAACGGGTTTCACTCACGTTGCTCACAGCACTTTTTATTGTCAGTTGCTCAGAATGTGGCAACACTACCCGGAAAATATCACCGGCGAAGTCATCTCAATAATTACATCGGCCAAAAGGCTGGAACTAAAACGCAATGCAGATTTGGCATTTGCAGATAGACCTGTTTTTGGCGTCAGTTGTACGCTGACGAATGAACTTCAAAGCTTTGACAGGAAAATTTTAACACCCGGCGATGTGATTGGCTGGGTAGATCACAATCAGCTACAACATTTCCGTGTCATCGGCGACCAGGGGATCGAACCTGTTGAAACGTTTTTCTCCGCCAACGACAATAGCCTGAAAGTCATCAGGCCTTTCAGGCTCTATCTGCTCGCCTTACACCCGGATATAGCCAAATCAGATTGTTTGTTTTATTTCTCAGACGTGTGAGTAAGGCGCCACTTCTTCTCAATGCGCTGTGCCAAACCGGAGAAACGGGACGATTTAACTGCCAGAATTTCACCAATCCGGGCTGTACTACCCACTAGCAGGCATCCTTTTTTGGCACGGGTTAAACCTGTGTAAAGCAACTCTCTGGTGAACAAGCCCCCTGCTTTACCAGATACGTCAGGGACCCAAATAACCACCTGTTTAAATTCAGAGCCCTGGGATTTATGGATCGTCATGGCATAAACAGTTTCTACTTGTGGCAATCTCGATAAGCTCACTTTACGCAAGGTTGATTCACTGGTTTGAAAATAAGCTCGTAATACACCATCCTCGTCCTGCCAAATCACCCCGGTATCACCATTGAAAAGACGCTGAGTATAGTCGTTTTCCGTTACCATTATTGGTCTGCCGTGATAGTGTGCCTGACTGAAAAGACGCTGATTTGAAAAGGCGTGTTCAACCGCACTATTTAATACTTCCACACCATATTTGCCCTGCCGGGTAGGTGTAAGCCACCTGCATGCTGCGAGTGCATCCAGGGCTTCATCAGGTGTTGTGGCGTTTAATAATGTAGAAAAGCTCTGTTTGGCCAGGGTTTGAAGCGCTACTCCCTCCGCTGATGAGATCATATGCACACCGTCGTTATCAAGTAACTGACTCGAAGAAATATCCCAAGGTAACACAGCACCTTCAAGGGCAGCCATATTTCCCTGCCGAATAGCTGCCGCCACTTCTGCCAGTTTACCGCTGAAACGCCGACTCACTTTGAGAGAAAATACGGTATTAATACTGTGTTCCATTACCCTCAAGGGCGGGAGGTGTGGACATAAACGCACTAAATGTTCATGCAACGAACGGGTTATTTCAGGTGAGCTTTCTTCACTTTCACCGGCCAATGCTTCAAGTACGTTACCAGATTCAACCGCTGGTAACTGGTTCACATCTCCAACCAGATACAAATATGCATGAGAGGGCAAGGCTCGTATTACTCTGGCCATAAGCGCTAAATCAACCATTGAGGCTTCATCAATGATCAATACATCACAGTTAATGGTATTGTCCTGGTGGTATTTAGGTTGCAACTGCATGGGGCGCATTCCCAATAACCGGTGAAGGGTTTGGGCTTGAGTGTTTATACGAGATTTATATTTCTCTACAGAAGGAGCAGTGATGGCAGCCAAACTGTTAGTGACGGATTCCGTCAGCCGCTGAGCAGCTTTGCCCGTCGGCGCTGCCAGACGAATATTCAGTGGCGCTAAAGCTGCGGCCTGCAGAGCTATTAACAACCGTGCCACCGTATAGGTTTTTCCCGTACCTGGTCCACCGTTAATTACCGCAAACTGACGGGTTATAGCACACGCTGTAGCAATCTGCTGCCAGTCTTGGTCTTCCTGAGCGCTGCAATTAAATAGATGGGGCCACACGCCGGCTAAAGCATCATAACGTTCGTCATCAAACGAAATCGTCTTAAGCCGTTGGGCTACGCCTTCTGCCACTTCGTTCTCAAACGCCTGATAACGGGTCAAATAAAGCTTTTGAGCTTCATATACCAATGGAGAAACATCTGCACTATTGGCCACCAAACCAGAGACTATTGCCTCCAGTTCAGCAAGTGTTGGGAAACGATACCCTGATTTTTCACTTTCTCTTTCTGCAGCCCAAGTAATTCCGGCAATTTTTGTAAGATCGAGGCACGTATGTCCTTGCCGCAAATGCCAGGACAAAGCCAGGATTAAATAAAACGCCAGTTCTTTGCTCTGCTCATCTGTTTCAGTTTGCTGACACAACGTCTGCGCCAGGTAGACGTCAATGGCTTCTATGTCCGCCAGTTGCAGATTGATTTCATCCACCGTTTTCATTTCTGCATCTCACTGTTTTCGCCGCGAAAGATTTCATCCAGCGCAAGTAATTCATCTACGCGAACCGGAGCAAAACTCACCCCTTCACCGTTTTCATTTTCTGGCGCCATTCCTCTGAGATACAAATAATACACCCCACCAAAATGTCTATCAGGCTCATACCCAGGTAACGACACCCGCAGATAACGATGTAAAGCCAGGGCATAAAGTAAATACTGCAGATCGTACAGATGCTGTTGATTATTAGTTGTCAACGCAGAAGCATGATAGTGCTTACAGCTGTTTCCCAAATGAGTGGATTTGTAGTCTGCCACATAATATTTGCCCTGGTGTTCAAAGATGAGATCGATAAAGCCATGCATCATGCCCTCTAGTTGAGGCCTGGCAATATTAGGGACAGGCAACGCCGCTTCTCCAGATATTTGATTGCGATGTGCTGTCAATAATCGTTTGAGCTGCCACCAATTAGCTCGCTCCACGGGAAAATAAAACTCTGCTTCACGCAAGGTTTGTTGCTTTTCAAGAGAAGAAAGTTGCAGCCCTGGTACCAACGTTGTCTCGAGTACTTCGTCAAGCCACTGTGTTAGCGCATCATACTCATCATCATCAAGGGTTAATCGCGCTTTCATATCACGGCAAGATCCCCAGTCCGGCGCAGTGAAATCGGTAACCTCCAACATGTCATGAAGCAGATTTCCGGCTCTGGCACCCTTTTCAAGAGAAAAACGCAATGCAAGATCCGCGGTTTGCTCAGACTCAATGCCGACTTCAAGAAATTCTTCGTCCCGCTGAGTATGTTTGACCGACAATTGCTGACGGGTTAACGCGCTAAAGGAATACAAACGCCAGGTATCCTTTATGTCTGCCGTAAAAGTGGCAACGCGTAAAGCCGGTGGCGCCGTTTGCTCTGCAGGTTTAGCGGAAGAACCAGGCAACACCCCGGCGTCGAGATAATAGGTGTGAGGCTGTGAACTTTCCTGCATGAGCAGACTCAGTTTACCGTACCAATTGTAATCCTCATTAACACCTACTGCCCGGGCAATGGCAGAGCGGTGACTATTCTCAAAAGGCCCCACGCCAACATAACATCGATAAGCCGCCCGTGTAATCGCAACATAAAGTAGTCGCATGGTCTCGGCTTCGGCCTCGTCACGCATACGATTTTCCGCATCCGTAGTTTTATCCAGTCTTAGCACTTGCTGCCTGGATTCACCGTCGTAGTAGCGATAAAACGGCGCATCCTGCTTACCGTGTTTAACAGGATTTCGATAGCTAGTGGCAAAAGGAACAAATACCACGGGATATTCAAGACCTTTAGAGCCGTGCTGTGTGACAATTTGTATGAGTTGCGCGTCACTTTCCAAGCGCTGGGTCATTTCGTCAGTACCTTGTGGTTCGTGGATCTGACGATGTAACCAAAGTAAAAGCTGCTCGGGCTGAGGGGTGACTGTCGCTGTTTTTTCCAGCGCTTCGGCCAAATGAAGATAGTTCGTTAAATGCCGTTCGGTCGCGAGATCTACAGGCGTATAATACTCTCGTACCAGTTCAAGCACCAATGCCATACACCCTTGGGTTGCCCACATTGTTCGCAGTTCGTTGACTCTGAACATACATGCCTCCCACAGGGCATCATCCTCGCTGTGCAGCATGGCCACCATCTCAGCGTGAGAGTACCCCAACAGAGGACTGGTAAGCGCTGCCGATAGTCTTTGTACTTGTTCACTGTGCCATATACCGTCTAAAACACGGTATAAATCCGCCGCTTCTGATGATGCAAAAAGTGGGGTACTGCCACTTAGATATACTGCGCTTAGCCCCACCTTAGCTAGTGCCTCTTTGACCGCGCTTGCTTCATTGCCTGTGCGAACCAGAATGGCGATATCAGCAGGCATAAGAGGCTGCTCGTTTAACGTAGCGTCACTTAGCAGGCGTAATACTTCATGACTCAACCAATTTGCCAGCGGTCGTGCAACCTGGTCGAAAGCCACAGAAGCTCCCTCTTCCAAAGGTTGTACAACGTAGTTTAAGGCGCCTCGCTCCTGTCTATCTTCAAAGCGTTGCTTGGCGGCCTTGGCATGAGGCGTCGACTTTACCGGTTCATACTGAATATCAAAACCAAATACATCCCTACCTCCTTCATCTATTGGCGTACCAAAAAAGAGTCGGTTATAGGCATCGACCATACTTGCTACCGAGCGCCAATTGGTGTCCATTACCCAGCGATAATCGGCTTCTCTGCCCGCTTCCAGATAGGTAAAGATGTCTCCGCCCCTGAAGCCGTATATGGCTTGCTTGGGATCACCAATCATCATCAGCGCAGTATCGTCAGTGTCAGCAGAATAAATACCCGACAAGATGCTGTATTGATGAGCATCTGTGTCTTGAAACTCATCTATCAGGGCCACGGGAAAACGCTGACGAAGGGTTTGGGTTAACGCCAGGTTTCCACTTCTCACTTGTGCGGCCAACAACCGGATAAGATCATCGAAATCCACTACGCCAAGTTTGCGTTTGGCCTGGGCTACATGTTGTCTAATAAAGCTAAAGCCCTGGCAAATTAATTGATAACGGGATATCTCGGCGAGCTTTTTATCCCGCACTTTCGCCAGGAGAGTCGGTGTGTTCTTAATGAATTTTGCCAATTCATCTACAGGTTTCAGCAATTTCTTCAGTTGCTCTTTTTCCGGGTGTCTGGAATATCGGGCTGAATGACAAAAGCTCAGCGCTTGTTTTGCAGGCTCAATGACCTCTGCGCTGGCAAGCCAGTCTAACAGCGCATGCCACTCGGCTCCTCGCTTCTCCCGTTCTTTTGGGGGTTTAGGTTCAATTAGCCAGGAAGCAATATAAGGGTAAGCGTTGTGGAGATCTTTATATCTTTCTGCCATTTGCTGCTGAGCCGACTGTTCAAACGCGACCATCTCGTTTTCTAACTCATCATTAATGGCCTGACTATTCTGATATACAGGGTCAAGACCACTCTGCAAGCCCTGCCAAAAAGTGGACAAAAACACCTCGGGTATATGCCATCCTTTTTCCATTAGCATGCTGTACTGTTCCCAGTCCACAGCAACTTTTCGTATCCAGTCCTGAGCGGCCTGCTCCCAAAAATGACGTGTGTCGGTCTCAAGGTTAACTGACATCGGTGTGCCGCTGTCAAAAGCCATCTCCGTTATAACCTTGTTGCAGAAGCCATGAATGGTAAAAACAGACGCCTCATCCAATTCAAGCAGTGCTGCTTGCAGCGCAGTCACCCCGCGCTCTCCTGGCGCTAATTGATAAAGCGCCTGAAATACCCCATCGAATTGCAGCAACGCGGATTCTTCCTGCATTACCGTCTTCCAAATAAACAATGCCTCTCGTAATGAAGCTGCTATCCGTCCTTTGATCTCTTCCGTAGCCGCTTTAGTAAAGGTCATGATAAGAATTTGCTGAACGGTAAGGTTTTTCTCTAACAGCAAGCGTAAAAACAGCCGGGTTATATTAAATGTTTTACCGGTCCCGGCACTGGCCTCAATTAAATGCCTGCCTTTGAGCGGCATAGCCAGTACATCAAGTGGTCTGCTATTGTGTAAACTGCTCATGATACTTTCTCATCTTTATCACAGCCCAGTAACGGCATAAGAAGCGCAGCAACGGTGTCGGATGGAAAATCTTCAACCTGTAACCCTTGAGGATAAAACCAGGTGACATAAACATCATCCTGAATACTCTCTTTCATGTAGCCGGCACTTGTTTCAGCATGCCAGGCAGCAGCGCCTTCCACTGTGGCTAACCACCTTGCAAACCCATCAGGATAAGGGGTTTCCTCACTCGCAGAATATTTCTTTAACAATGCAAACCCAAGAGACATAAACCCGGGCAAGGGCATTGATAAAACCTTTTTATAAAAATCAATAACACTGGCCAATCGCGACCTGGCAATTTCTTCAAGTAGGGGTTCAAAATGCAGTTTGCGTACCTGAGCCTCATTTTTTGCCCATGTAAGGAAGTAAACGGTAAGGGGCTGCAAACAACCCGACGCATTAAAGCACAACAAGGTGATGTATTGCTCTAGCAACCGTTTGGTGTTTTGGCTACCGTAATGCAATAAGCACAGCGAATCCTCACCTTCCAGGGCGAGAGCCTGAACGTCACCCAAGGGTGTTTCCACGATCACTTTTTTCTGCCTGTATTCGGTCAACCCAAGGGCATTAACTAAAGACGTGGCTCCATGCTGCCAGTCATCCATACGCTGTTGAGTCAGAGGGGTATCAGGATACTCACCGGACAAAACCAGATGACGACGAAGCGTATCGGGCTGCTCAGCACTGAGCATCGCTTCAGACATTGCACTTACCGCTTGATAACGCAGCAGCGGGTTATCTGTGAAAGGCTCATTGTCACGCAGTAATGGTTGCTGTTGTTCCAACCACACACCTAACCGTTGGTTAGCAAAGGTTTTCAGGGGATGGTCGAATGCACGGGACAGAGCCTGCGGCGAAAGTACGGGCCATTCGCTATCATCTTCTGTGGCAACAAAACGAGAAGACTCGGGTATGGTGTTTTCACCCAAAGCCTTGGCTAGTCGACACCATCCTTTATCGAATCCAGGCGCTGAGCCAGAAAAATTAGCAGGGCTAAAAGGGTGCAAAGCGGCCTGTTGAATAAAGTCGTCTGACACGCCATATCCCTGGGCAAGTACATCCATGAATTCCGCCAACACCAAACTGGGTTCTCTTGCTGTGTTGTCCCGACTATTCCTGCCCTGGTAGCTCAAGTAGAGATAGTCGCGGGCGGAAATCACAGCTTCTAAGAACAAGTATCTGTCTTCCAGGCGACGGGATCTGTCACCTTGTTTTCGTGGCTGCTGAGCCATTAAATCAATACTAATAGGCGTAGACTGACGGGGAAATTCACCGTCGTTCAACCCTAATATGCATACCACCCGAAAAGGTATACTTCGCATGGGGAGCATAGAACAAAAGGTAATTTGGCCGGTGAGAAAGTGATTCGCCGCATCCGGTGTACTAAACTGCTTTACCAGTACATCCCTTACTTGATTGAGTGTCAATTCATCTTCAAAACCTGCTTCTGCACAATGACTTACAAAATCTGCAGAGGCACGGCCCAAAGCGTCCCAGCTGGTTTGATCTTCAGCAGATACATCGAAGCAGGCATTTTTCATTTGCTCAAGAAACAACTGCCACGCCTCCGGAGTCCGTTTTTTACGCATTTCTATTGTGAAATATGACAACTGAGTCAGAAGATGAATAAGCTTGCCAAGTACTACAGTACTCTGGCCCTCCACATCAGGCACAGTTAGCAGTCCTTCCGTGATAGTTGGCGAATCTTTTAATGCCATTCCCAATAACAATCTTTTCAGCCCCCACTGCCAGGTGTACAAGTCTGATGATGGCTGTTCGAGTGTAGCGGACTTGTGCTCGTCATCCCTACCCCAATGAACATGAGCTCGTTGTAACCAGACACTCATTACTTCCAGGTCTGACGTCGTGATACCAAATTTGCGCTGGATAGGTTCGAATTGCAGATAATCCATAATTTTAGACACTTCAAAACGGCTATCTGGCAACGTCAATAATTGTACAAACGCAGCAACCAGAGGGTCAGCATCCAGTGGAGAACGGTCAGCAATTGAACAGGGCAACCTGGGATTATCTTTCCCCTCACCTTGTCCTGTACCAACCCGCTGAAAAACGGCATCAATGAAAGGTGCATAATGTTCTATGGCTGGACACATCACCACAATGTCTGCAGGTTTAAGTTCGCCCTGCTGTGCGTCAATCATACGCAACAAGTGGTCGTGTAATACCTGCACTTCCCGTAGCTCAGTATGTGCACTCATCACAGAAATACTAGGGTCGGAAGACATAGTGGTTTGCGCAGGTTCCGGTGCTTCACCGTGCAATATATCCCGTTGCAATCTCGCCAGAATGGTATCGCCCTGAGCGTCATCTTCAGGGGCTTCTACGTCAAATGCCGCCACTTCATAACTCGACAAAGGTGTAAGCAGATTAAATAAATCCCTGCCTTGTTGCCCGAGGTTAGCCAGCAAGGGATTATCTTGTGTCGCTTCTGCCCATTTAGCAATACCCTCTTCCCGAAGAAGTTTGGCCTGTTCTTTCTGGCTTTTTATGTCACCCCAGTAGCTAACACTTGGATTTAAATGAAATAAGTGAATATTGGTATGGGCAGCCAATGCATCCAAAAACTGAATAAGCTGGGGAGCCATGGTATTAATAGCAAAAACAACGACATTTTCCGGTAAAGTAGCATTGCATTGTTCAGCGTTGAGGGCAGTAATGGCGCGCTGGTGCAATCGCGCTGGATGATTAGGCTCTTCCCGTACCAGCATTCGCCATATATAACTCTGCCAGGCTTCATCACTACCACCAGAATTGGTTGTCTCCCCCTCTTCCCAGGCAAACAGCCACTGTGGCCGATACAACAGATATTGCTCAAAAACGTCCGCCACCGCCGTGGCAAGCTGCAAGCGCTGCACACTGGCTTCTTCGGTACTATCAATGTGTTGCCAATAACGACAAGCAGGTTCATTTTCAGGTGCTGCACAAAAATCCGGATGACGTAAAATTTTGTCAATTCGCCATACCAACACTTCCCGTCGATAGGGTGATTGATGTGGTACCTCCTCAGTACCCAGGATTGCCCTTGCAGTATCCCACATAAACCGCACAGGCAGCGGGAAAGACAGATTCATTGCGATGCCCTGCTCCTTCGCCAGAGCCATATTCAGCCAATGCTGCATTCCCGGACTTTCTACCAGAATAGTTTGAGAGCAAAAAACAGGTGCAGGTTGCTGATTTAGCAGCGTTGACAGAAGAAAACTGAGATGTTCAAGCTTATTTGATGGATAAAGCGCTAACAATGGTCACCCGGAAGATAATGTCTTTTTCACCATGGTAAGTGATAATTTTCATGACTGCCAGAGTGAGAGATCAATAGCGTAAGATAAATGGGTAAGACGCTGAAAATTAGCGCAGAAAGAAAAAAACCCATACAGACCTCAGGACACGAAAAATCTGTATGGGTAAGGTTATGGGCTCACTCATGACAACCAATTTCGGCGTTGCCTGGCACCGAAAAAAGTTAACGCCAAGAAAAAGCTCAAATAACACTTTTATCCTATACATTCTACATGCCAACTTTATTAACCATAAAATTCAAAGAGTTACAAATACAGCTCTAGTCTAAAAAATATAATGCACACCGTTGATGGTGCAGGCGCACCACAAGTAAGCAGACCACTGAGAATTGAGCAGCCTATTGCTCACCTCGATAAATAGCCCACTCCTCTTTCCTTTTCTATCCATCGTTCGATACAATTTGGTCCAACATATACATCGGAATAGAAATCATGCTTAGCCAACAACAACTCGCGACAATGCTGTCGTTGCAAAATAAAATGAACACCAAGGTAAACCCTCAATGGCTTACTGCCGGTTATGGTTACCTAAGGGCTGCCATGGTTGAATCAGTGGAAGCAATTGAACATCATGGATGGAAGTGGTGGAAAGCACAGAAGAAAGATTTGCCTCAACTGCAAATGGAATTAGTGGATATCTGGCACTTTGCGCTTTCTGCTAGCATTATCGATTACAAAGGAGATATTCAAGCAACAGCCAATGCGTTATCAGCCCAGCTTGCTCAATCGCATGCCCAGGTAAAATTCGACGGTCAGGATTACTTCCCCGAGAAGCAATCGCTATTGGACAATCTGGAACTCATGGCAGGTCTTTGCGCTGCCAAGCGCTTCAGTGTTCCACTGTTCATGCATATCGTTGACCAGTGTGAAATGACGTCAGACAGTCTCTTTCAACAGTATGTGGGGAAAAATGTATTGAATTTCTTTCGCCAGGATCACGGCTACAAAGAAGGAACTTACGAAAAAGTATGGGCAGGAAGAGAAGATAATGAGCACCTGGTTGATGTGCTCAGCGTTTTAGATATTGAAGCTGCAGATTACAGTGAATTAGTGTATGCCGGACTAGCAAAGCGATACCCGGCATAAGAGATAAACAGGCTCAGCGCTGGTTTATTGATTCGTTAATGAATCAGCTAATGCCTGTGCTTTTTTACACGAAGCTGGTTCTTCTGCGCTTTCAAACTGGTCACAGGGTATGTCTATCATCTCTTGAAGACACTCTGTGCCAGCGTCGAGTAAATCATCATACTCCCCCATAGCATCATCAGGTAACATGTCTGGCACATATTGCTGACACATCTGGGCAGACATAGCATCAACCATTTGCCGCATTTCCTGAGGAACTTTACCGTTCATCTCCTTTTCCATCTCTTCGTTTATGCACATCTTCATTTTTTCACAGAAGGCGCCAGCTGCGGCTTCATATTCGCTTAAACCCGCCAGAATTGATGGACTAAAAAATAAACAGGCCAATGCTAATTGTTTTTTCATTTTGTGCGTCCTTGCTTAGATAAAATCAGTTTTCATTTAAAAGTGCCGTGTAAAATTTAGCCCATTTATTTTTAAAAAGCCACCACCAGAATAGCTAAACCCATTCAACCTGCTCGCTGTATTGCGCTAAAATCACAGGTTTATAACGGCTTTCCAATACATGTCGTTTAACTTTAAGTGTGGGTGTTAGCATGTCATTTTCAATCGTCCACTCTTCACCGATAACCAAGATACGGTCGAGTTTTTGATGACTTTCCAAATTAGCGTTTACGGCATCCAACGTACTCAACAGCCGTGTGGTCAACATCGACTTTTCTTGATGTGCTACTTCTTCACTTAATACCACGAGCGCGATAGGTTGCGGCAAACCCGTACCAACCACACAAACCTGTTCGACAGCATCATTTTCCATTATTCTTGCCTCAATGGGTGCTGGCGTAACATACTTGCCTTTTTCCGTTTTAAAAATGTCTTTCAATCGCCCGGTAATGGCAACGTAACCCTCGTCGTCTACCTCGCCTTTATCACCCGTACGTAAATAGCCATCACTAGTAAAGGCCTCAGCAGTTTTGCCTGGGTCAAGATAATACGCTTCCATATTACAGGGTGACTTCACCTGAATTTCACCGTCGTCAGCTAAACGAATATGTACTCCGGGGTAGGGTTTACCGATTTTTCCTATTTTATCTTTTCTGAAAGGCACGCACGCCGTTCCGTAGGCGCTGTTTTCGGTCATCCCCCAGCCTTCACTGATGTTCACACCAATCGTGTTAAACCAGCGAATGATAGACGGCGCCAGGGGCGCTGAACCACTGGCGAGTAAGCGAGCCTCTGTTAGCCCTAATCCGGTTTGAATTTTCTTTTTAACTATTCCACTGACAAAAGGAATTTTTAACAACAATGACAGTTTTTTCTGCGGCATTTTGGCGAGGATCCCGTGCTGGAACTTTGTCCATAATCGGGGAACAGAGATAAATAAGGTTGGCTTACAGAACTGCACGTCGCGCTGAAAAGTGTCTAACGATTCAACAAAAAATATTTTGCCACCCGTATAGCAACTTGCCAGCTCTACCAATACTCGTTCGGTAATATGCGCAAGTGGCAAATAACTCAACATTCTGTCACCTCGTGAGAATGTCAACGAATCAAGAGAGTTTGCTGCCGCCCAACACACAGACTTAAAACTATGCACCACACCTTTTGGTTCACCGGTGCTACCTGATGTATATATGATGGTCATGATGTCATCTAAATTGCGATCAGGGGACCCTTCAATGGCCGGACAATTAATGAAAGTATCCCATTGTTTGTCCATTGGGAGGTTAGGATAAGGCAAAGCAACTGTGGGCAAATCGGCGGGAATAGCGGGTAGCTGTGCGTTGGGATTATCTAATTTACCCACAAACAACAACTGAATGTCAGCATGGCGAATCACATAGTTCAGCGTATCACTTCCCGCTGAGGCAAACACGGGGACAGAAATGTGCCCTGCCATCATGATGCCGAAATCGATAATGAACCATTCTGCACAATTTTTGGCAAACAAACCTATGCGACTGCCCGCAGGTAATGCCATCTCGTTAAGTTGGAAGGCTACTCGCCGTGCGAGTTCTGCCACCTCTGCATAGGTGTAGGTCTGATATTTACCCTCTACCGGCTGAACTAAATAGGCATCATCAGGACAATGTGACTCCCAGTGATACAGCATTTCAAGTGGCGTGCAGCGCACTTCTTGCTTTTCTGAGACTACAGTAACATTCATCAGCGTTATTCCCCTTGGTGTAGTAGTGTTAGCCCTACCTTTACAATATTTTCACATAATATACCTGGTACGACCATCTTAAAAGCCATTTAATGCCAAAGTAAACGGATTTCATCCATTTTAGTGACAAAAATTATGCATTTAAGGAATTCCACCTAAAATAAGACTGTTACATTTACGCTACAATTAGCCAGTATTTTTTGGTATTCATCGCACTATGCTTGATTAGCAAGTCAAAAGCTGGTGTTGTAATTGAAAAACAGACACAGGCAAACACAATGAAACTGACCATTAATGGCACGACACGTGAATTCGATGGCGATCCTCAAACGCCATTGCTGTGGTTTATCCGGGACGAACTCAAGATGACCGGAACTAAATATGGTTGCGGAATGGCACTGTGCGGTGCTTGTACAATTCACGTCGATGGCAATGCCGTGCGGTCGTGTCAGTACCCTGTATCTGCTGCTGAGGGTAAGCGTATTACTACCATTGAGGGGCTGGATGAGAAAAATGAACATCCACTTCAAATTGCTTGGGCAGAAGAGAATGTACCGCAGTGTGGGTATTGCCAGAGTGGGCAAATCATGCAGGCAGCTTCCCTATTGGCGCAAAACGCATCACCTTCTGACGCCGAAATAGAACAAAATATGAGTGGCAACATTTGTCGTTGTGGTACTTACCCCCGAATTCGTAAAGCCATCAAACGGGCAGCGGAGGGGGCAAAATGAATAGCGCTGACTCAATGACAAGACGAAACTTTCTCAAACGCTCGGTCACTACCGCAGGTTTAACCCTGTCAGTCTCACTGCTCCCAGCAAGACAAGCCTTTTCGGCAGCCAATTCGAGTTCAGCCTCGTCGGCATTCTCACCCAGTGTTTTTGTTTCTATGCTCACCGACGGTACGCTGGAGGTAACATGCCATCGCTCTGAAATGGGTCAACAGATCCGCACGTCTATCGCACAAATTATTGCCGAAGAAATGGATGCCGATTGGCAGCGGGTTGTCGTAAAACAAGGGACTGGAGACCCCCAGTACGGCGATCAGAATACCGATGGCTCGCGCAGTATCCGAAGAAACATAGACCGCTTACAACTAGCGGGTGCCACCGCAGCCACATTACTGAAGACCGCAGCCGCACAAGGCTGGGGTGTTGATACAAAGACCTGCGAGTGTGAGCAACATAATGTTATCCATAGGGATTCTGGAAAGCGCATTGATTTCAAGGAACTGGTAGCCCTAGCTGCAACCTTACCCATGCCTGATGAATCTGAAATTACTCTCAAGGATAAAGCCAGTTATAAACTGGTTGGCAAACCTATTCCAAGTATCGATTTGCCGGACGTGGTAAGCGGCAATACCGTGTTTGGTCAGGATGTTCAACTGGACAATATGCTGGTTGCGGTAATAGTTCGCCCGCCGGTCTTGTTTACTGAGGCGACTCAGGTGGATGATACTGCAGCGAAAGCCGTAAAAGGGGTGAAGAAAATCATCACCATGCCCGTGCCTACTTCGCCGCCACTGTTTAAACCATTAGGTGGAGTCGCTGTACTTGCAGAGAATACATGGGCGGCTATGCAGGGCGCTAAATCATTGAAAATCACCTGGTCGAAAAATGCGCACACCAACTATCAATTCGAGGAGGAAAAGCAGGCACTCATCGATGCCGCTCGACAAGGCGGCGAGATAGTACGCAAGAAAGGAGACGCCATTGCTGTCATTGACGAGGCCGAAAACGTTATTGAAGCAACTTATTTTACTCCTTTGCTGGCGCAAGCCCCGATGGAACCCCCGGCGGCAACCGCATGGGTAGACGGCGACAGTGTTCAAATCTGGGCTTGTACTCAGACTCCTCAATCAACCCGTAGTAATGTTGCTGCAGCCCTCGGCGTTGATGAGAGTATGGTTACAGTGAATGTGACTTTACTCGGAGGTGGCTTCGGCAGGAAATCTAAGCCAGATTTCCCAGTAGAAGCAGCAATTCTAGCAAAACAGGCCGGACAGCCGGTAAAACTGATCTGGCGACGAGAAGATGACATTCAGCACGGCTACTATCACAGTGTAAATGCACAGCATATTCGAGCAGTACAGGCGTCCGATGGCAAAACGATCGCCTGGCATCACGGCACTGCTTTCCCTTCTATATCAAGCACATTTGCCAATGATGTGACAATGCCGAGCGCCGGTGAACTGGATTTAGGCTTCATTGACAACCCATTTTCTGTTCCCAATATGCAGCTGGAAAAAGGCCAAGCAGTGAATCACGTTCGTATAGGTTGGCTTCGCAGCGTGTGCAATATTTTCCATGCGTTTGCAATACACAGTTTTGCAGATGAACTTGCCTATTCCGCCAATACCGACAGCAAGGAATATTTACTGTCGTTACTGGGTGCTCCGAGGATCATCGATTTCCCTGCAGAAAATGCAAAATATGGCAATTACGGCGAGCCAATTGACAAATATCCCGTAGACACAGGCAGGCTTGCAAATGTAATCGAACGCGTTTGCGATATCGCTGGTTGGAAGACTCGAAAACGCGACAAGCGTTACTTAGGTCTTGCTGCCCATCGTTCTTTTTTGTCCTACGTTGCTACAGTGGTTGAAGTGGAGGTTGAGGAAGATGGAAGCTGGTCTATTCCTCAGGTGTTTACGGCTATTGATGCTGGCACCATAGTTAACCCCGAGCATGTTAAAGCGCAATGCGAAGGGGGCGCTATTTACGGTCTGAGTTGTGCTTTAGGCAAAATATCAGCGAAGGATGGAGCAATTGAGCAAAGTAACTTCCACAACTATCAAGTTGCCCGTATGATGCATGCACCGAAAAAGATGTCTGTGGACATAATAAAGAGCACAGCGCCGGCTGCCGGAGTTGGTGAGCCACCCACTCCCCCTTTCACCCCGGCTCTGACAAACGCACTGTTTGCGGCCACAGGAGTGAGGATCAGAGAGTTACCGATACCGAATAGGGTGAAGAAGAACAGCTAGGAGTGACGGTTACGCCAGGTAGTCCGCAACATGGCGGGCACCTGGCACGCAGGTACAGGTCTGGAATAATAATACCCTTGTTGAAACACACATCCTTTCGAAAGCAAATAACTGGCTTGCTCCTCACTTTCTACACCTTCGGCAACACACTGCATATGCAAACTATCAGCTAAATTAATAGTGGTTAATACTAATGCATCATTTTCATGGTCAGGCTGAATATCATCCACAAAGCTCTTGTCTATTTTCAGCACGTGCAGGGGAAACTTCTTTAAATAACTCAGTGAAGAGTACCCGGTACCAAAATCGTCCAGTGCCAGTTTAAAACCTGCATCAATAAACTGTTCAACTTGTCGTAATACGCCTTCAGTATCATCCATTAGAATACTTTCTGTTAACTCGAAGCGAAGTGCAGAGGGTGGCAAACCCGATTTTTTAAGAAGTTGCAGTGTACCGGCGATATCAAACTCTGTTTTAAAGTGCAATGCCGAGAGATTAATAGATAAATAGCCTGCAAACCCTTGATTATACCAAAGGTTTAAATCATCTACCGCGCGTTGCATCGCATGGCGGGTTACCTCTATGATATACCGTAACTCTTCTAAAACAGGAATAAACGCAGACGGATACAAGGGTGGATCTGACAGGCTGCAACGTAACAGAAGCTCAACACCCTCGGTCTTGCCGGTTTCGGCATTGACAATCGGCTGATAGTGATTAAAAAAACGGTTTTCCTGGTAGGCCAGCTTTACACGATTTTCTAACATCAGACGCTCGCGTACTCGCTCATTCATGTCCTGAGTGTAATAATTAAACCCGTGCACAGTATCATTTTTTGCTGCATACATAGCGACATCAGATTGCTTTAAGAGTTCAGACGGTTCAGTGGCATCATCAGGATAGAAAGAAACACCGATACTCGCTGATACCCGGATAACCTCTTCTCCAAGTGAAACAGGTGTTTCCAAAGACTGTATGAGTTGAGAAACTAAATCACCTACCTGCTTTTTGGATGTAATGTCTTCCATTACAATCACAAACTCATCACCTCCAAGACGAGATACCGTATCGTTGTCTGACGCTACATTTAGCATGCGATTAGCAATAACACGTAAAAGTTTATCGCCGTAATCGTGACCCAGAGAATCATTGATGCCTTTAAATCGGTCAAGATCGACGAACAGTACAGCTACCAGGTTATCCCCTGCATTATTGATTGCCGTATTCAGTCTTTCTAACAGTAAGTTGCGGTTAACCAAACCAGTGAGCGCATCGTAATTTGCTACTTTTATTAGTTTGCGTTCGGCGTTTTTTTGCTCTGTTATATCTGACATTATCAACAGGTAATGATCAGGTTGGGCATCAGAATCCGAAGTCCCCGTGGCAGACAGTTCCACAAGTACATCGTACTGTTGCGCGTCGCCTCCGCGAAGTTTTTCTTCACCCTTCCAGAACTCACCAGCCTTCAATGACATAAGTTTTTCTCTGAGTGCCTTGCCCAATATAGGAGCACTTTCAAACAAACGATTGAGTTGCTTCTCCAAGGCGCGGTCCCGGTCGAGGCCAAAAGCAGCACAGCAAGCAGGATTAGCCGCAACAGGAACCAGCGAACTATCAAATATCATTACCCAATCGCGGGTGTGTTGAAAAGCATCGCCAAACAATTTCACCTGATGCTGAGCTTGTTGCAAACGATGAATTTGACGTTGCCTGTGATACAGATAAACCGCTATTAGAAGAAGGCATAAAAAAGCATAAACGCCATACGCAGTTGGTGACTTCAGTGGGGGGTAAGGAATGGTGAACGAAAGCGTGGCCGGTAATAACACACTGTCGGAAGTTTGCTTTAAAGGAAGTACCTCAAAATGATATTCCCCCGGTGACAAGAAGGCAAAGGTGACGGCGCCATTCTTAGATACTGATTCACTGACTAAAGTACTTTCTCTGATAAGTTTGTACTTAAAAGGGCTGTCGACGCGATAACTTGTAGAAAGCGCTGCAAATTGGATAGTTATACCAAAATCATCATGTTTAAGCGTGATGTGTTCACCGCTTAAATTACGCAAGGGTTTATCCATAGTGCGAGAATCAAGGAGTATGCCACTTATCGCCATTTCTGATACGTTTTTAGCACGCTGTTGGGTTTCTTCTTTTAGTGTTAGCGGGTCGAAAATCATCAAACCAGTGGTAGATCCAAACGCGACTCTTCCGTCCAGTAATTGTTGAACAGCACCATCGTTAAACTCAGATACTTTAATATCCTGACCAACATAGTAATTATTAATTTCGGTATTTAATGACGAATAGTAAGAGAAATACCCGTGGGACCCAAACCAAACTCCCGCTTCACTATCACTTACAACATTGTAGACAACATTACTCCTCAGCGTATTTTGGTTAGTCAGGTGCAGTTTGGGCATAAATGTTTCGGCATCAACGGCCATCAATCCGTTACTGGGAAAGCCGAGCCACAAGGTGTCAGTTTTATCGGTGGCAACACTGGTTACAGACCGCTGAAAATTGCGCTGAACCTCTGAATACTTAAAAACAGTGCGCACGGAAAAGTCTTCCGTATTTACCAATAAAAGTGCATTGCGAAGAGCTAAAAATATCTCATTCGGATAACGGTCGATGCTATTGATAAACCCTGATGCAAACTGTGCGCTATAACCGAGTTCAGATAAAGGGATAACTTCTAGTAAATTTCGGCGATAATCGTAACGATAAAAATCATCGGCAATGAAATAGATTCTGCCTTGATTATCTGTTGCACTGCCATAATTCCAATCAGAAAACACCTCTTTGGCAGCACTTGAACTTTCTGGCATCGGCTGAAACTCACCAGTATTCTTGTTAAATAAGCGTAAACCTTCATAAGCTTCGACAATCAAATATTCGTCATCTGCTGAATAAATAGCATGAATAGAAGCAGCCTCAGAGGTCAGTTCTCCAGCCAACTTCTCTATCCGCCAATGGGAACTTTTTTTCTCATTGAGATCGTACCGAGTTAACCCACCACTTGTTCCTATCCATAACGCATTTGCTGAAGATTGATGTAACGCTAACACATCGTTATCAGACAGAGGTTGCTCTGCATTGCCTCTAGTATTCTGCACGGTATAAACCCCAAGTGGCTGTGAATACCAGTAAAGTATGCCCCCCGACTCGCTGGCCAACCATAAATTGCCCGACGGATCTGGTAATATTGTACGCACACTCTTCTCAACCTGAATCAACTCCCCCACCACGGGATAAAGCAAATGTTCAGCGCGAATAACATTTTTTTCTATAGTCAAACGAAACAACCCCTGATCTGTACCAGACCAATAATTGCCATTTACCCCCGAACGTAGCGTCCACACATTGCGGTCGGAAAGTATTTTCTCACTGGTATAGTCAGGGTTTTGTGAGTTGAGAGATGACGCCGATTTAAATTGAACTGAATAGAGCCCACCAACTGTTCCGATCAGAAGCCTGTTCTGCGCTAACAGTAACAGAGATTTTGCATTCGTATTGCGAATATTCTCAGCTTCGGCTCCCAGGTAGTCTATGGTAGATGGCGCAAGGTTTTTGGCGGCAAGTGGACGCATTACCACTCCGAATGAAGTGGCAATAATCAAGTTGTCTTCCAGCGTGAGTAAATCGCGAATGACATGATTGTCATCCAGGGCTTCATCGCTTAACGCAAATTCAGTTGTAATCGCACCACTTGGCTTTGCCACCCGGAGAATTTTTTGATCTAAACCAACCAGGATATCGCCGTTAGGTAATTCTTCAAACCCATCAGCAGACTGAATCCACTCTGGTTGACCTTTAAACGTTTCTCGTATCACCAGACCAAATGTGTTGGTATCGAGATCCAGCCGATAAATACCTTCGTTATACGTTGATATCCACAGCCCGTTATCGCTGTCTACGAAAAGGTTAGTGACTGTATTATTGACGAAAGCGTTATCAGGGCCACTAAGAGTAACGAAGCGATAACCATCAAAACGACTCACCCCACCTTCAGTAGCAACCCAGATAAAACCATCGCGGTCTCTGACCATATCTGTGACATTTTCCTGGGCTAATCCGTCGGAACTATCTAGTTTTAAAAAGGAAGGATGCGCGATGCTTGGTTCTCCTGAAACAGAGAAACACGCAGACAGGTTCAAAAAAAATAAGAATATGAACCCATAACTGCGCAACGGCAGAATTGATTTTACACCCATGTTTTAACTTTTTTTTCTATTCCGGCGAAGACGCCATATCCATTCAATTTAAGGCATAAAAAAATACCGCTGTTTCAGGTGATATTCCTATCTTAACGAAGTACTTACCCTTGCCTTTAGTCCCCTGAACAATAGCACAATATTTCGAAAAGAAGGAATGCAGATATTGCTAACGCTCAAGTGCTATGCGCCCAACCCTGACTTTGTGTCTGTGAATTGCCGATTGGGGAGCAAGCTTATACAAGTCTCCGTTGCTCCCTGAATAGGTCTTTCTTACACCACAACTTTTTGCAATTTCGCAATGTGCATCGATATGTGCTTTCTCGCCGTGAACCGGAATAGCGATTTGAGGCTTAACCCAATGATACATCAATTTAAGCTCTTCTTCGCAAGGATGGCCACTGGCATGAATGGGTAAAGGGCTCTCTTCGCTCAATAAGGTACTGACGCCTAAACCGTGAAAGCCTTTGATTAAACGAGACACTGACGCTTCGTTTCCCGGAATGACGATACTCGAAAAAATTACCTGATCACCTTTGCCCAGGGAAACGGCGGGATGATCATCTCTCGCCATTCTGGCTAGTGCTGCGCGACTCTCCCCCTGACTTCCCGTTGCAACTAACAGCACCTCTTCCGGAGGTAAATATCCCAAGTGGTTGGCGTCAGCCAATACCAGATCGTCGGGCCAATAACCAAGCTGTTTGGCAATGCCCACCATATTGTGCAGAGACCTACCTACAATAGCCATGTAGCGTTTAGTTTGCTTTGCAATGCGGGCCAAACTGACAAGACGGGCTATATTACTGGCAAAACACCCTACTACTACCCTCCCCTTCAGTGGCTTTATCGTAGCCAGTAAACCATCGTAGCAATTGCGTTCAGAAACTGACATGCCCGGCTTTAACGCATTGGTTGAATCTCCCACCAGCGCCAATACTGATTCTTCACCTAACTGTTGATACAAGCGATGCTGAAAGGGGGCGCCGGTTATGGGCTGAGCATCAATTTTCCAGTCTGCGGTGTGTAAGACAGTTCCAGCGGACGTTGCTATTTTCAGTGCAAATGGCTCAGGGATTGAATGGGTAATTTGTAACCAATTGACGGTAAAAGGGCCTAGTTCGACAGTTGCCGTGGTGTCTACTTCGTGAATTGGAACCTTGCCAAGTAAGTTTACCTCAGCAAGTTTACGTCGTAACACGGCCGCAGTAAAAGGCGTGGTGTAAATGGCACACTTAAAACGCTGCCACAAAAAGGGAATGGCGCCAACATGGTCTTCATGAGCATGGGTTATCACAATGCCACTTAGTCGTTCTGACTGTGATGAAACAAATGCAGGGTCCGGAGCGACGACATCAAAGGTTGGCGCTGATTCTGACGGATTCAAAGTCTCATTAAAGGAAACACCGCAATCAATCATTAACCAATGGCCATCATGGCCATATAAATTCAGGTTCATGCCTATTTCGCCAGTTCCACCCAGGGGCAGGAACCATAAATCTTTTTTGCCTGGTACGAGTTCGCTAATGGTAGTCTCCTGTTTCACCGTTAATGTGCGAATGTGAATAATGAACGAGTATAGTCGATGTGAAAAGCCCGATTGGTGTAGTTCAATACTTAGTAATAGATACTGGTAAGGATACAATACGATCATGTAATGCCCGGACAATGTTGCTACTGACCGGGCATTGACAACTGTTTATTTGACGATAGTCATTTCTTCGATAAGGTTTGTCGCCCCATCCACATATTCCATAACCCACAACATATAGCGAGTATCGACGTGAATGGTTCGGGTCGTTTTAGGATCGAAATCCCAGTCAGAATTTACACTTTCAAATGTACCATCAAATAGCAACCCCACTAGCTCCGCTTTTGCATTTAACGTTGCTGAGCCCGAGTTTCCG
This sequence comes from Alteromonas sp. AWQ4_252, assembly GCF_056158205.1. NCBI lineage: Bacteria > Pseudomonadati > Pseudomonadota > Gammaproteobacteria > Alteromonadales > Alteromonadaceae > Alteromonas > Alteromonas sp. AWQ4_252. The sequence continues at coordinate 3,359,159 of NZ_JBSWSV010000001.1, forward strand.
CCTGTGGAATCAAGGTCGGTGAGGAAGTTTACCGGTACGCTACCAAGGGTATCAAGCATATACGGTCCGTACTGTTTATTCCGTATTAACTTAAGTTGTTTTTTCGGTGAATCAAAAGGAGATTCGCCAGTATCTTTTTCGACAATACCTTCTAAACGAGTAAATGGTTTATAGATAATTCCATCTTTAGGTTCGCCGCCAATAACATTGCCATAAGTCACTCTCAGCGTGCTGTTAGCATCTGGATACGCTAACCCTCCCAATGATTTCTGCCACGCTATAATAGCTTCCATATACTGTGGTTTAAGCGCAGCGGCCTTACCCTGTAAGGCTTTAGTTTCATTCTCTATGGCCATTTCTGTGTCGAACAATGCGACAGCTAAACGAATGAAAGGGTCATTACTAGTTTCAAAGTCAGCTTTATCAGCCCCTAGCCAATGTAGCCTTGAAGCTGGTTCGTTCAGCGCAGTTTGAGAATAAAACTCAGCGATAGTTTCTTTTAACTGTGCGCTATCGGTGGTGCTCGTTAAGCCCAGCGCTTCGTCAAAAGCACTGACTCTGCTGTCTGCAGGTTGTGCCAAATAAAGCGTAATCATTTTGTGCCAGACAGCCTGATCTACAGACGGGTCGAAACGACGCTCAATACGTTCCACACCTTCCTTGATACGAGATTGATCCCGTTCTTGAAATCCTGGCTCTCGCTCTGCGTCAGGCTTTTCGCGCTCAATAGCATTGCGATATAATCTCTGAGCCAATGATAACAACTGGGCGCGGGATAAATTGTTGTACCAAAAATTTTGCTTATTTTTTTGGATTTGTGCTGCTGTTACTTCATCAAGACGATCAAGTGCCAGTTTTAACGCCATTTTCTTATTGTCATCCAGCCAGGTTGCAAGGGCGGCTTCCCGCTCTTTTCTGCGAGCCACAAGCCCAACGCGTTTAGCACCAGATAACTGCCCCAGTGTGTTTTTGTGAAAATTATTTAAGCCCGCCAACAAAGACTCATATTTAATTCTGACATCGCTGCCCTCTTCAGATGCACCTTCAATGGTTTTAATCCAGGCATCCACCAATTCAAGGTAAGTAGGGTAAAGCCAGTCAAAGGTATACGATACCGTAGCTAAGCGCGCGTACCGGTTTGTCGACCCCGGATAACCTGCAGCCATGACAAAATCGCCATCATCCAGCCCGGACGCGGAAACTTTGAGGAAGTGCTCTGGCCTGAAAGGTACGTTTTCCTGACTATAATCAGCAGGATTTCCGTCTTTACCCACATAAGCCCGGTAGAAAGAGAAATCACCTGTATGTCTTGGCCACATCCAATTGTCTATATCGCCACCGTATTTACCCACAGCATCAGCAGGGGCGTAGGCAATACGCACATCGCGAATTTCCATTTGCTTAATAAGCTTATATTCCAAACCTTGAAAGAACGACGGCACTGAACAGCGATAGCCTGGTTGCGCTTCACACTCAGCAATGATGGCTTTGCGATTTGCTTCAATTAAATCGTAACGCTCACGCCCTTGAATACTGTCATCAATATCACCGGTAACCTGCTTGGTTACGTCGGCAAAATCCACGGTGACAAACATTCTGGTTCCTGGCGCAGCGGGAAGCTCGTCTTGCTTAGTACTGGCAAGAAAGCCATCTTTCAGATAATTATTCTCAGCAGTACTGTTGAATTGCACTGAACCTCGCGCACAATGATGATTGGTAACAGCCAGGCCTTCGTTTGATACGAATGAAGCTGAGCAACCGCCCAGCGATACAATAGCGCCCATGGGAAAAGCGGTGAGATCATTAATTGAACTTGCTGGGATCTCCAACCCGGTTTTTTTCAAATCATCAGCAACAAGGGGGAGTTGTTCGGGCGTAAACATACCTTCTTTTGCAGTGACACAAAATGATGGGCTGAGTAGTGCCACCGATACACATAAAACGCGAAATGTAGACATCTAAAATCCTTTGCAATTTGTTATTTTTTCACTGGCTCCCTTCGGTAATGTTGTGTCGTTAAGTACACACCGCCGCGACAATAATTAGTTGCTCAGGCAGGAAACAGTGCAACGGCAGTGTAGCGACAAAATGAAAAAGATACTAAGGAAATGAATACTGATTTTTAAGAAGTTTTGTTAAGAAATGTAATAATTAGTCCAGCTTATGGAGCGAACACCAGGCGCAACGTCGCTCTCCTCCAACTGTGCATATGCAAAAAAATGACTTTGAGACCCAATTAGCTGCGTCTCAAAAGCCTGTCTGATATATCGACACAACTAGATCCGAAGATCATTTTTTCGCGAGTATTTTCTCGGCTAACGCATCTGGCTCAATGACTTCACCTTCTTCGCCTGGTACAGGACAAACCATAACGGCTAATCCGTCTTTGAGTAATCCTGGCGTCCATTTTTGCATCCAATCATCCAGTGTGATCCCCATAGTTTCACAGTGGGACCAGTCTTCTGTCGCCCATAATGCGGCTAGAGATTTTTCAGGCCATACTGGCACACCGTCTTCATCATCAGAGGTAAGCATTACACATCCGTCTTCATCCTTGAGGATCCATACCTCGTCATTTTCGATAAACAGATTGATGGTGTCTTGCATTCTCTTATCTGCGCTGGCTTGTAAAAGTGGGTGTAGTGCTGTCATGAAGGCTCCTAAGGCATGGTCAGTACTGGCCGGCACCACACCGGCTCAAACTACATTTTATTCGGCAATATAGTGGTTGCTCTCTTTATATGTTGGGGCAGAGTTTGTTGAGGCAAGCCAACGGCGATAAAATTGACCAGCTGATCGACAACCATCTCTCTTCCCGCTGAAATCGATTTCCGCGGGGAATGCCCATGCGTGAACTCTGGTAGCCTTGATGTTTCCGTAAGTGCCATCGAAGGTAGCTGTGATAAACCTGACAACAAGTTCTGTAAATCATCCTTCCCAATGGCCTTTCGTTTATCAAGTAATAACTGGGTTTCAAAACCCTGTAAATCGCCACGTATCATTTGCTTGTATAAAGATGCGGACAAAGGTGAAAGCATATCTACACGGTTAATAGAAGGGGCAGTCGTTCCCGCTGGTAACGGGATAAACGCCTCCTCAATGTGTTTCAATGCAGCTTGCTCATTAAATACACCCACCACAAATAAATGCATTCGCTTGGCTACCCAGGTTGTATTTAAGTATTCAGTCAAATCAGCGCTGTTGACTTTTGCTACTGACCCTTTGAGTTTTTCATAGTCATTACTGACGTTATCACTGACCAGGTGAGTAAAAAAACCTTGTTGCTGCTCTGCCAATCTGCTGCTATAACCTGTCTCAATATGTCGTATAAATCGCGTCTTCGCCATATCGAGATGTGATTGGGTCACTTGGCGTCGCGATACGATATCAGCCATGCTATCAATGACGGTTTTGATTTGCTCACTGCTTACAGACACCCTCAGTGCACTGCGATCAACACCGACTGACGACCGAATCATCCAACCATCAGGGTTCAAAACGTTGCTATATTCCGAAGCAGAATTTTTATCATTTACTGCCAACGACAACAAAAACGATAGGTTCGACACACCCCATTTTTTATTATCCCATAAATGACCTGCGTCAACGTGCAGATGAATCGTTGCGGACGGTTTTCGGCCTAGGGGTAAAAAAGTAACGCGCAGCCCATTTGCCAGTAGGTAATGTGTCGCTCCTGGCACGGCCACAACGGGACGAGAGCGAAGGTCAGCATTGACGTTAGCGGCGCAAACTGACAGGGAGACAATACATAAAAAAACAGCAAAGCATTGAATAAAAATACTTTTCATAACCTATCCTTGGTTTGTTTTCTTTCTCATACCTCTTGTGCAGCGAATAATCCTTATATTTCACAGTGCCGAGGAAATCTTTCGTACCAGTGTAGCACTACTGTTGTGACATCAGCAATTCTATCAAGGGTGGTAAACTTGGGCGTTTTACAGATTTCATAGTATTGAGGTACACGGTGGTAGAAAACCCATTCCATCGTTCCAATTTGCGCAATCCGTCAACTGGAAGCATGCGCTCTGCCATACTTTCAGGAAGAATGGCGAAGCCCCCTTCTTCCATTAAGCTGTTTGCTGCCAAACGCAGGGAATTTGTTCTCAACCTTGCATCCCGTAATCCACTGAACTCTTTATGCAAAAACTCACGTACTTTTGACCCCCATTCTATGGAGACGAAAGACGTTGGTTCAGGACTCTCTAAAGACGTATTAAACGCATACAATGCAAGTGGAATATGAAGTAATTCAACGGTATTAATTTCTTCAGATTTAAGGGGTTCCGAAGACAAAGCAATATCAATGGTGCGCTCATGCAACTGACGGGATAAGCTGTCAAGCGTCAACACCTCGGCTTTCACAGACCAATCCGGAAACGCTGTGTGGATCTGTGCCAATAAACTGGTGAAACCAAGCTCACTGGTTAATTGCGTAGCCGCACAAACAACAAATTCTGCAGATTCTAACTGCAGTTCCCGTTTTGCGTCCTGCAGGGTGTCTGTTAGCTGATGAGCAAACGGCAACAACTTTTCGCCAGCCGGGGTAAGTTGAATGCTGTTGCGATGGCGAATAAACAAGGTTGTTTGAAAATACTCTTCTAACAACTTAATCCTTGCACTGACCGCGGACTGAGTTAAGTAAAGATTTTCAGCTGCTTTTCCGAAATGACGGGTTTTAACAACTTCCAGGAAAGTAGAAAGAAAGCGAATATCCATGATGATACATTAGTGAAAGGTCACTATTGTAAGTTCTCATAGCTTGTCGAGGATGTAAAACAAAAAATAACCGCAACGCACTGTTTGACAGTGCGTTGTATATAACAAACTGATGTTATCAGTAAGTTTCTTGGTGGAGTCGTCGCTGCTTTTCGCGACGCTGAACGTCACGTTTTTGCTTTGTCTTCACCTGATGACGACGTTCCTGGCCTTTTCTGCCATGGTTATCGCCCTCTTCTACCGAATCCCATTCTTCACGGTGGTAACGATAGTCTTTACTCATTGTCTTCTCGTAATTTAGTGCAAAAATATACAACGGAACCATTATCAGCTTGTGGTAGAAAATAGAAAACAAAAAAAAATTGTTGTCACGACAAAAAATCAACATGTACAAAATTTACACAAAACAACTGACTTACCACTCTCTAAAAGAATAAGAAACTATATAGAAAACAGAATATTAAAATGATTAACAGCCGAATAATCTGTGCCCCGCAAGTTATCCACATTTTTTTATCTTCACCGAAAAAAAATTTTGTTTCACTGAACACTATTATTCTTATAAAAGTCGATTTGTTCCGACCACAACGAGATACAGCTATGCAGTCTTTTACTATTCGTTTATCTGACAAGCCCTTCATTGACAGGGTGAAGTTCCCTTATGGTTTTAGAAAATCTGGTGATTTCAGTATTACAGAAGCCGATTTACTGACTAAATATGGAAAAACTTTACTCAATCTTGAGTCCGGTGCAGAAACTCCACAAAGCGATGATGAACAGCACTTCGTTGACTTTATAAGTGGAAAAGTCCCCGCCGGTAACAGCCTTGAGAAAGCGTGGCAGAAATACGCTCACCTCGCTCGCGGCAAACGACATTTTTATACGTTACACAGCACTGCCAGCAACCAGTCTGACTTCGATGAAGATTATTCAGATGAGAGCTTCGACGTAGCATAACAGTGCCGTGGTGAAAGCACTGCCGTCAGTTCGGCCTTCAGGCTGGCAGTGCTGAATTGCGCTTTCATTTCAGATTATTCGTCGAAAAATCCGAGGATATTGTGATCTTAGAAGCCTTGAACAACGAAATGACTAGCATATGTTACGCGAAAAGAGGGCTAGAAAATGATTTCTCTGAAACACCTCACCGATTTCGGGATCCACGCTACCGATGGTGACATTGGTCGCTGCAAGGATATTTTGTTCGACGATCAAGACTATATCACCCGCTACTTCGTTGCCGACACACATCGCTGGCTTCCTTTAGGGCGCAAAGTTGTTATCTCTCCTATAGCGCTCCAGGCCGTAAACCACGAAGATAAAAATTTGGCAGTCAGCATGACCAAACAAGCGCTTAAGGACAGCCCTTCTATTGACGAACATAAACCAGTTTCAAGGGAATACGAGGAGATGCTATTTAAGTATTTCGGCTATGGTTACTATTGGGTTGGCCCTGGTGCATGGGGTGATTTTTCTCACCCTACCGAACTCGTTGACCAGCCACACCTGCAAGATGACATGGAAGCCATTGAAAATCCGCCGGTTAATCACTTGCGTTCCTGCGATGAAATTCTAGGTTACGATGTTTCCGCTAATGATGAAAACACAGGCCATGTATATGATTTCATTGTTGATAGTACAAGCTGGGCAATAAAACTCATTGTTATTGATACCCGTAATTGGTTACCAGGAGGGAAAAAAGTAGCGTTAACACCCGCCATGATTAGCGACATCGATTGGTCGTCTCACAAAATTCATACGACCGCAACCCATGATGAAATTCTCGCCTTACCTGAGGTTGACGATAGTAAACTCGATGATAGCGGCTATTTGCGCTCACTCTTAGCTAAAGCCAATCAGGGCGTTTAACCTTCTGAATCTTCGCAGAAAAAGCTGTATAACAGTGCGATAGTTTTTTCCACTCGGGTATCGGCCAGTCGGTAATAAATGACCTGGCCCGCTCGTCTTGTAGCAACCATTTTTGCGTCTCGCAACAATGCCAAATGTTGTGACAGCACGGGTTGCGTTACCGGCACACGCGTGAGTAAGTCAGTTACCGATAGTTCATTATTTAATAAGGAACACAACACCATTAAACGGGTTTTATTGGCAAATTGCTTCAGGTAGTTTTCTGCCTCGGACGCACGCTCCAGTATGGCTTCTATATTTAGTTCGTCGGTCATCGCAATAAAAATTAAAACAAAATTAATGATACATTAAATGATAACCATTCTCATACTTCAAGTGTTTTATTTGGTCTTTTATAAGCGTATATTATTTTGTCAATTAATCCACAGACAGCCCACGTCATTTCTAAAATGTAATGTTGCAACAATTTTCTTGGAATGAACTGTGTTATACCCCGTATTGCCGTTATCTCATCAGAAATGTAACCGAGAGCGTGTTGACCTTTGCAGTACGTGTACCGCAAAGATCAACACGCGCTAATCTTCGCGGTATTTTTTTGTGCACTTCAAGTGCGTTCTAAACAGCAATAATTAACATTTATCCTACAAATACGCTTTTTCATGCACTTTCTATTCAGATGCACAAAAGATGAAGGTAGTATTTGAGGAACACCCCAACAAACCCAAGAAACATCTATGTTGAAAGCGACTCTGGAACAATGGCGAATGTTCAAAGCTGTCGTCGACGCTGGCGGATTTAATCAGGCCGCGCAAATTGTTCACAAAAGCCAATCAAGTGTGCACCATGCGGTGCAAAAGCTTGAAAGTACCCTTGGTATAATTTTGTTTGAATCCGATGGGCGAAAAGTAAAACTCACTCAAGCCGGTGAGCTGATGCTCAGGCGCGCTAATTTTTTACTGGAAGAAGCGAAAAAACTCGAAGCTGTGGCAATGAGTTTACAACAAGGAACTGAAACCCAATTGCGAATTGCGGTAGATATCATTTTTCCTCCCAATCTTTTATATAATGTTCTTAACACTGTGTCACAAGCCTTTCCACTTTTGCGCATAGAGTTGATGGAAACTGTACTCACAGGCGCAAACTCGCTGCTCGAGTCTGCTCAGGTAGACATTGCTATTTCACCGTTCATGCTAAAGCACGGTTTTAATGAAGAACTGTGTGAAATTGAATTTTTAGCGGTCGCGCACCCGGATCACCCCCTGCATCAGTTAAAACGGCAAGTCACCACGGAAGACTTAAAATCTCACCGCCAAATCGTCATCCGGGATTCCTCTACAGAGCGCAAAGGTGAAGCGGGTTGGCTTGGCGCTGAACAGCGATGGACAGTGAGTCATGTGCGTACCTCTATCGACATGATTTGTGAGGGCCTGGGATTTGCCTGGCTACCTCTTGCGATTATTAAACCACAGTTAAATCTGGGCATATTAAAACCGCTTCCCTTAGTAAATAATGGGTTACGAAAAGGTATCCTATACTTGTGTTTTGAAGATGGCGATAGACTCGGCCCTGCGGCAAGAACATTTATCGGTGAACTCAGGCATCAGACCATGACGATGCCAACAGCCGATGGCGTTCTCTCCCACAACTAGAGCGTGTTGATTTTTGTTGCAAATACCCACGGCAAAACTCAACACCCCAGATTTGGGTGTAAAATTAAATACCTGAACACCATTTTCTTGCCTGAACAAAATTATCAGGGTATAAAAGCATTAGTCCCAATAAAAAAATAACAAAAAAGGAGGGGCTCAGATTTGACTAGTAGTTATCTGGAAAAGCATACCATCTTAGCGAACACACGGGGAAAGTCGTTCACCTTGGCTCTGCAGCTTCTGCGGATGAATAAGGGAGAAAACCGTGGCGGATAAAATCTCAATCTATCAAAGCAAAACTAACCTTAAAGCGCGCCTCCTTGTTGGTACAATTACACTTTCTTTTATTATCATTTGTGTGTTGAGTGCTATTGGTCACACTATTTTGGTAGACATCGAACGCAAATTTGAAAAGCAAAGCTTTAATCAACAATGGCTGCAGGTTATGCAAGGTGGCCCCGACATGGAATTTCTTTACGCCAAGGATCTGATCCTGGTGTTTAAGGCCCGGGAAACGTTGTTTAATCGGCACAATCACGACACCACACCATTCTGGCAAGCGTTATCTACCGCTCTACCTGATCAGTTTTTTACTGTGAACGGGAATACTTACTACATACAAACCACCGAGTTGGCAGAAGGAAGTAATCCACTCACGCTAATTTGGAAGGCGAAGGATGATACACTTTTAACGGCGGCGGCCATCAATAAGTTATCCCTTGCGGCCTTTGCCATATTCTGGCTCGCCGTTGGTGCCGCATTAGTTATCTCCTCATTTGTCATGCGCCGTTTTGCCCATGCCAATAAAATGCTGGAAAAACTCGCTCTACAAGACTCACTGACTAAGCTTGCCAACCGCAATGCTCTGTTTGAACTCAAGCTTCCGGCTGCGAAAACAGGCGCGCTATTCTTTCTCGACTTGGACCGATTCAGAGACATCAACGACGCTCTGGGTCACGAAATGGCAGACAGAACCTTGTTTGCTTTTGCTCAGAGATTGAAGATTCTGACTGGAGAGACCTCCAGGGTATTTCGGTTCCGCAGCGACGAGTTTGTCATTTGGCAACCCGATATCTCTGATACCGATATTCAATCCCGCGCTTTCAACTTGCTTTATGATTGCAGAGAGCCTCTTAACGTGGGTAATACGTCTCTGGAAGTCAGTTGCAGTATAGGTGTTGCAAGTTTACCCAAACACGGCCACAACATAGATATGTTATTAAGAAACGCAGAAATTGCTATGCATCGGGCAAAAAAGCTGCGTTTGGGCGTGCAGATGTACAACGACCAGTTGGCATACAACAGTACAATGAAGGTCACACTGAGGAGCCAGCTGCGCTCGGCCTTACACAACAAAGAATTTGTGCTTTATTATCAGCCTAAGAAAGATATTTCATCAGGTAGACTCGCAGGCACAGAAGCTATTGTACGATGGCAACATCCTGAGGAAGGGTTACTCTTTCCGGCCTTGTTTATTGATTTGATAGAGCAAAGTGGTATCGTCCATGCCTTCACCCGTTACACAGTTGAGCAGGCTATTACACAAATAAAAACATGGCATGATCAAGGCTTTACCCTGCCTGTTTCGGTTAACTTGTCTGCCTATAACCTCGTCGACCACGCATTTATTCCATTTGTAAAAACTTGTCTGGACAACTATCAAATCCCCCCTGCTCTTCTGGAATTTGAGCTAACCGAAAGCGCCACAATGGTAGATGTCGCCGTGACCAAACGCGTATTAGCTGCGTTTAAAGAAATGGGAATTAAAACATCTATTGATGACTTTGGTACCGGCATGAGCTCGTTTGCGTATCTACGTGAACTGGATGTTCAAACGGTAAAAGTTGACCAGTCTTTCATTCGACACATGGAGCGCAACAACCGCAACGCAAAAATTGTTGAAGGCATAGTATCATTGTGTCGCAACCTCGCTATTGACGTAGTAGCGGAAGGCGTGGAAACCCAACAGCAGGCTGATCTTCTCAAGGAACTCGATTGTCATATTGCTCAGGGTTACCTCTTTGGTCGCCCAACGCAAGCAGACAACATAACAGCGCTCATGGTGGGCGACTCAAAAAGGCAGAGCTCCCCGTACTACATTGCCAATTAATATCTCCCCTTCCTTTATCAACCCAGGGCAGAAAAAATATTTTAGAAGTATTAACGATAAGATGATCCTAAGTCTCTCAAGACTTGTACAACGTACATTGGAACAAAAGCACAAAAAATGAGGAACTGATAGTGTTAACGGTTTTATTGGTAGACGATGACCCGGAATTTACAGAAGTAGCCTGTACGATTATTGAATTTCTTGGCCATGAAGTATTAACCGCGGCAGATTTATCCGAAGCCAGGGATTGGCTGAAAAAAGAAACTTTTGAACACATCTTGCTCGACTTCATGCTGCCAGATGGCAGCGGCGTTCACCTTTTCGAAGAATTGGATGCACTGCCCAAACGCCCAAAAGTCACACTTATCACTGGGCACCCCTCGGTTCGTGGCATCATTAAAGGCCTTTGCGGCCCGAATATTGATTACCTGGTAAAGCCTATTCAACGTGAAGATATCGAAGCTGCACTCTCTGGAAAGAAAGCGGCTCCAGTGGAAGAAAAGAAGGGAGTAAAGAAACACTTTGGACACCTTATAGGCGAATCAGCGCCAATGCGGGAACTGTACAAACTTATTGAGCGGGTAAGCCGGACCAGTGCCAACGTCATGTTACTCGGGGAAAGTGGCGCTGGTAAAGAAGTTGTTGCCGCAGCCATTCACGAAGCGTCACAAAGTGAAGGCCCTTACATTGCCACCAACTGCGGCGCGTTTTCAAAAGAGTTGATTGGCAGTGAACTTTTCGGACACGAAAAAGGTGCATTTACCGGTGCTGTAGGCAAAAAAGATGGTGTTTTTGAGCAAGCTGAAGGCGGTACACTTTTTCTTGATGAAATAACCGAGATGCCAATAGATATGCAGCCCAATCTATTGAGAGTGTTAGAGAACAAAGTTGTCATACGGGTTGGTGGCACTAAAACCATACCGGTAAATTGCCGCGTGGTGTCGGCTACCAACCGCAAAATGGAAGAAATAGCCCAGAGTAAGGTACTTCGGGAAGACATTTATTTCAGGTTGGCGGTGTTTCCTATCACCATTCCGCCTTTGAGAGATCGCAAGGAGGACATCCCCCTCTTAGCCACCCATTTTATCGATGAGTTCAACCGCGACAACAGCACCCACTTCTCCTGGGAAGATAGTCAGTTGGATACCCTGGCCGCTTACGACTGGCCTGGTAACGTTCGAGAGTTGCGCCATTTCGTACATCGGGCTGCTATTATGAGTGACCCGGAAAAACCCGCGATCGAATTACCAAAGACCATTGAATCACCTTTTGCACAGAAACAGTCCACCACTCCCGCACTGGAAGCAGGGCGTACGATCGAAGATGTGGAAAAAGAATTGATTTACGCAACTTTAGAAAAAGTAAACGGTAATAAAACTCTGGCTGCTGATATGTTAGGTATAAGCACCAAAACCCTTTATAACCGTTTGCATGCTTATGGCGATTTGAGTAAAGACGATGCATGACAACAATAGTGGGATGAAAGAAGAACAACAGGCAGAGTTGGCCAAATGGGTACACGACGCCCGCAAGCCGCTCAATAGAATTTCCATGCAGGCAGAATTAGTAAAAATGGCACTGGCCGGTGATATTCCGATTGATAAGGCTGTTGACGCACTGGATAAAATTATTGTCAGTACCAAAGACTGTAGTGCGCTACTCACAGACATGATGACGGCTATGACAAACGTTAGCGGAGATTAAAGCCGTGATAAACCGATTCCTTCAGTCGTTTTACAGTTGGATAACCCTCGTAGCAATAGTGCTTATTGTCATAACAGGCAACGCATTCTACATTGTTAGCACTCTTGATGAGCTTGCCGAACTTGAGTCCAGGCTATTTACAACAAACAAAGTCATCAACGCAACTAACCAACTCCACATGGCCGTGTTACGCGCAGAATCCGGACAGCGGGGTTACCTGCTTACACGGGACGAAGCATATCTCACCGATTACACCACCACCTTAAACAGAGTTAACAGTCTGTTAGAAGAAGTGGAAGATGCGGCGCACATTTCAGAACATTCAGAGCAATGGGTCAATATTAATGCACTCTTGTCTCTTAGCCGGACTAAACTTAATGAGCTTGTTAATACGGTTGAGCTTAGCCGAAGTGGAAAACATGCCGAGGCCATCGAGATCGTTAAAACCGATGTAGGCCTTGAACTTTATGATGACTTCGAAGATCTTTATCGTGAAATAGATGGCGCAGAAAGAGAGGTACAGGAACAGCACCTGGGCAACCTTAAGCGTTTGCGACGAGACTCCGTGAACACACTTATTGTGTCGGGTATCACCACGGGTTTGCTAATTATCGCTATTTTGGTATTGCTTAAATTCAATATTCGTGAAAACGCCAGGCACCAATCCGAGTTGGAAGCTTACAACGACGAACTGGAAGATAAAATTGTCACGCGAACTCAGGAGTTGCGTTTATTTGCAGATGAACTAACCCGCAGTAACCGGGAATTAGAAGATTTCGCATTTGTGGCGTCTCACGATTTACAGGAGCCATTGAGAAAAATTCGCGCATTCGGCAACCGTCTGGAGGCGGGTTACGAGTCTGTGATGGACGAACGGGGCAAAGATTTTCTTAAACGCATGCTCAATGCCGCTGAAAGAATGTCCATGCTCATCAGTGACTTGCTTTCCTTTTCAAGAGTTTCTACCAGAGGTAAAAACTTTACTGACATCGATTTAACTGAGACATTTGAGAACGTTATTAGTGATCTTGAAATTGCCATAGAAGAATCTGGCGCGACAATTAACATCCCCTCATTTCCGACTATTCTTGGAGACAAGTCTCAAATACAGCAGCTCATATTGAATTTACTCTCCAACGCACTCAAATTTAGAAAAGAAGAGATTGCGCCAGTAATTAATGTTACCGTTCGACCGGCCAATGAAAAAGAACTCAGCGGGTTGTTAACCCGAGATTTATACGACTGGATCACACTTACTATTGAGGACAATGGAATTGGTTTTGAACAGTCTTTCGCGGAAAAGATATTTGCCCCCTTTCAGCGTTTACACGGGCGCAGCGAGTACAAGGGTACAGGTATAGGACTGGCCGTCTGTAGACGGATTGTCGAAAGGCACAATGGACAGATATCTGCTTTTAGCGAGCCAGGAAAGGGGACCAGATTTGTGATTACAATTCCGACGAATGGTGAGCCATTCGCCACTACGAACAAGGAGTCATTGTAAATGACATTGAAAAACTCGACACCAATTAACATTTTGATGGCAGACGATGACGAAGACGATCGTTTGCTTACACTGGATGCGTTAAAAGAAAGCCGGGTACTGAATAATCTTTACTGCGTTGAGGATGGGGTTGAATTACTCGCTTATTTGCGAAGAGAAGGCAAGTACGCGGACCCGAAATCATCCCCCCGCCCTAGCTTGATTTTATTAGATTTAAACATGCCGAGAAAAGACGGCCGGGAAGCACTTCAGGAAATCAAAGCGGATCCTTCTTTGCGCTCCATCCCCGTGGTTATTTTAACCACCTCTAAAGAAGAAGAGGACATGCTAAGAGGTTACGACCTTGGCTGTGCGTCCTATATAACTAAACCAGTAAATTTTGAGGGTCTGGTTGATCTTATGCGCGCACTGGGGCGTTACTGGATAGAGTTTGTGGAACTTCCACACGATTAAACAGAAGAAGGTTTTACAGTGAGCGAAGTCATCAAAGTACTGTTGGTTGAAGACGACGAGGACGATTATTTCCTCACTGCAGACTACTTGTCCCAATGTGAATCTCCGTCATTCAATATCACTTGGGTAACCAATGGACAGCTTGCAATCGACGCTATGCAGGCGGATAGCTTCGATATTTGCTTATTGGATTATATCTTAGGTCCGGAAAACGCCTTAGACGTGTTGGCAACGTTTAAAAAAGCAGGGATAAACGTGCCCGTGGTCATCCTTACCGGACAATCAGACACCCGTGTTGATGAAATGGTAATGCGTGCCGGTGCAGCGGATTACCTCACAAAAAGCGAAATTGAAACGCCCCGCTTCATGCGCACAATACGCTATGCCATGGTCCGTCGCGAAATGGAAAACGAGCGAATAGAACGCCATAAAGTGGAACAACAAAATAAAGCGAAGGACAAGTTTCTCGCCCACCTCGGTCATGAACTTCGTACGCCTTTAACTTCTATTCTCGGTTACACAGAGTTACTCCTTGACGATGATAACCCCAGCATGGAGCAGGAGCTGTCGATTATCCACACTAACGGTAAGCATTTGCTTAGTTTGCTAAACGACTTACTGGATATGTCGAGGATAATGGCCAACAAATTGGAACTGACTAAAAAGGAAGTCAACCTGACGGGCTTTATGACCGACGTTCACTCCCTGATGACCCTGGCAGCAAAAGACAAGGGGTTGTCCATGACCATTGATTCCGCAAGCCCTATACCTGAAGTGATTAACGCCGACCCAACGCGGCTCAGACAAATTCTAATTAACCTGATAAGCAATGCTATTAAGTTTACTGATAAAGGGTCTGTGCATGTAACCGTTGAAACCCTTCCCCCTCAAAACAACAAGACTCTGTTGCGGTTTAGTATCTCAGACACGGGGATTGGTATGCCACCTGACAAACTGGATGACATCTTTCAGCCATTTGAACAGATTGAAGATGTCATGCGAGCCAATCACGGCGGCGCCGGGTTGGGCCTGGCTATCTGTCGGGAACTGGTTTCTAAAATGGGCGGTGATATCGAGGTTGAATCTGTATTTGGCAAGGGAAGCGTATTTTCATTCACCATCGATCCAGGCGATATCTCCTCGCAATCCCGTGACTATTTACGACTGGTAGCTCCCACCGCATCAAGTCAAATCAAGCGAAATTTACATGTGACCGGGCGTGTGTTAATCGTTGACGATCTTCGCGAGTTACGCAAACTCACCGGTCATTTAGTCAGCCAATGCCATGCCAGTGTCGCCTATGCTGAAAATGGTTCTAAGGCTGTTGATGCCGTTTTAGAAGCAGAAAAAGAGAACAGACCTTTTCATCTGGTACTCATGGATATTCATATGCCGGTAATGAATGGCATTGATGCACTCAAAGCCATTCGCGACCAGCGCTGTAACGTAGCAGTCGTAGCGATAACTGCAGCCAGCAGAAAAGGTTTAAAGGAGTCTTTGTTGAATGAAGGCTTTGACGACGTTCTGGGAAAACCCATAGACAAAGGAGATTTACTCCAGGTTCTCGATCGTTACCTCATTAGTACAACAGTTGCGTTACCAAGCTCCCCTCAGGTGAAAGATAATACCATTTCCTCTACTGTTACCACTAACGTTTCCCCCCAAAACGACGGTAAATCTGTCCTTATCGTAGAAGACGACAACGATGCTGCGGAATTAATGAAGCTCTTAGTGTCCCACTTAGGTCATCAAGTCATCGTAGCCAACTCCGGCCAAGCTGCCCTCGCTGCTGCAAACAGTAATCAATTCGATGTGGCGTTACTCGATTTAACTCTGCCAGATACAAGCGGAATTGAATTAGCAGCTAAGTTACAATCGAATAAAAATGACCTTCAAACCTATATTGTCAGTGGCCGTGAACCCGAACCCGGTGAACTCGACCGTGTTTCCATATCTGGCACTTTGCTCAAACCTGTCAGTAGAAAAGACATCACTCAGCTATTTAACTAAGCAACCACATTAGGTTAGAGCCTGCAATAATTACAAATATTCTGTAAAACAGTAGTAACAATCTCGAACCCTATCCGCACCAATTTGAATAACTTCTTCCATTACAATAAGTTATACTTGTTTTTTATTGGTATCTCTGTTGCAACATTAAAAGTGAATTCACCTAGTAAGGAGAAAACAATGGCAACGGCAACAAGCAACGTATCAAAAGCACAACAGAAGACGGCTGCAACTACAGATGCTGACACGTCTACTCATCCCTACACTGATGTTGCACAAGATACCCTTCACAGCTCAGTTGATAAACTTGCAAAAAGTGCGGCGAAAGCCGAAGAAAATTTGCGTGCCACGGCAGCTGATTCTGCGGAAAACCTCGCAGCCAGAAAAGCGCAAATGGATGCAAAATGGCAAGCTTCAGGAGTGCGTAAATACGCTGTGGAAAATCCGGTAGCGGCAGCAGGTATTGCTTTTGCGGCAGGCATGCTGGTTACATCATTACTTCGTAAAAAATAATGACCGTGGCTTCTGAAGAGCAAACGCGTAAACGGCCCGCCGGAGAGTCATCCGGCGGGCACTCCGCTAACGACGAGCACGAAAATGCATATCGTCATCTCGACACCACGTTAGAGGAAACTTTATCTTCTCTGCGCTGGCTTGCAATGGAGAAAAAAGAGGAATATCAGGCACTTGTTGAACTATTAGGTGCCGAGGTAAGCGTCGCTAAAAAGTCTGCTCTTGTTAGTATTTTAGCGACACTGGCAGCCTTTGTATTTTGCTGCTTCTGTTGGTTAGTCATTAACTTATTTATAACCGTTGGGTTGCATAAGCTGGATATGCATTTTGCACCAGTCGCTTTAATTGTATTTTCTCTCAATGCCATTTTCGCTGGGTTGGGTTTTGCAGTCGCCAAAAATACATATCGACGCATTTCTCTTATGCCTGCTTGTCGAATACTTATGTCAGCTATTGGCTTAGGGTCAACAAAAGGAAATTAAGATGAGTTACTTCCTTAAAGATGAACTATCTTCCCGTGATCAAGCGTTGGAAAGTTACAAATCGGCGCAAAAAAATGCAGGGTATGCGTATAACGATGTTAAACTTAACGCCAGGTTACTCGTTGCGAAACCTGTGAGTCTGTTGGCTTTTTTTGGTGCGGGTGCTTATAAAGGTATAACAAGTGATGATCCTTCGTCTAAACGCAAACAGGCGGTATTTACATTACTTAGAACGACTTTCTTGAACATTCTGAATTGAACAAGCGGCTTGAGTAGTCACGAGCCTTGTTAAGCGCTACTTTATTTTAACTATCTACTAGGAATGACTATGTCGACGCACGTCACACCAATTTACTCGTCACGCCTCTCCCTCGCTATTTTGGCTGTTCTATGTCTTACACTCTCAGCTTGCTCATCATTACCTGATACTGCTCCAACCCCTTACAAACCGGCCACAGCTTCTAATGAATACGGCTTTTCCTCTGTTGAGCTTTCTGAAGGGCAATATCGCGTGATGTTCAAAGCCACCGAAGCAACTAACGCGGCCTCCGTACAGGAATACACCCTTTACAGAGCTGCAGAAATTGCGAAAGCTAACGGTTATTCCTGGCTTAATGTTCACAAGACTGATGTGGAGAGAAAGGCTACTTTAGGTAAAGACCCGGTAAAAGCGGAATCAAATAAGCAGGTTGTTTCACCGGTACTTGCAGACAGACAGTGTACTATGTCGGGCTGTAGTCAGGTTGGCCAACCCTTCCCGACTTCTGGCAGCGGAATGACCTTGGAAACTAAAGTAATGAAAGACGTGTATTATTCAATCGTTGTGCAGATGAGCCAAGCGCAGCATGCGTCTTCTTTTTCTGTTACTGACATTTTACAGAATTCCCCCAGCGACCCACGTTAACTCTGCATTCAAAGAACAGTCTGCTCCGCAGGCTTTTCTTTTTTACACAGTAAGTTGTAAGAAAAGCAAACCTTCTGTGTACAGCGATAATACAGCTCGATAAAATCCCAGATCGCTAATCATTACTCCTTTAATAATCAATAACTTATTTTGTAACCCCTTGCCAGTCAAACTGGCTTAGCCTGTGCAACTAAGAGGGTATTGTCACCAGCTACTTGGAGGCCTTCAATGCTAACCTCACCTTTCCATAAATCTGTTTTTATTTCCGATATTATCGGCGTACTCAACAGCGGCGCTGATTTTTACAAACAAGGCATCAACGCTGCAAGCTATGAGAGTATCAGAGCCATGTTCACCCGCATGCTAGAAGAAAAACAACAGGCAGTAATTGAATTGTCGGCTCATGCCGAGCCGGACCTTGCGGCAAATAGAAAGAGATCTGATTGGCTGGTCGACATAGAATGTGCCTATACCGGCTTTACCAGCCAGATATCAGGAAAACAGGAGTTACCATTTATAAATCACCTGGTAGCCCTCGAAAGTCAGATTGTGGACCATCTGGACGCAGTTTTAGATACCGAGCAATCTCAGGAATGTGCGCAGACAGTCAGAAAAATCCGCGCCAGAATGATCCAGTGCAAAGAAGAGATGTTATCTCTGAAACAAGCTAAAGCGATGTAGTAGTCGCTATCATCGCTCGTCCATGATATTTAATGTATTTGCCCGTTCAACCCAGTCGAGATCCCGGGTTTGTTCATCCAGAGTTCCCTTTGCATCTTCCAAAAACATCTGACAAAAATAGTTAACACACCCAAAGCGCTCTCGATAGGTTTTTAACTGTACTTCCATTTCATGCATGGCATTGGCAAACTCCGAATTCGATTTAGATAATTCATAGTCGCATTTCAGATAAGCACAAAGCACATCAGCCGCTTTTGCGAGAGCAACGTGAATGTCTTCTTTATCCTGCTCAATTAATGGCTGATAGCGTGCCTGAAGCGGTTCAGGAAGCGTCTGTAGAAGCATTGCCTCAAAGCGGCGCTCCAATTTTTTTATCGCTTTCGTAGTATCCGGATCATGGTATTTTACCGGGCTGGGAATATCACTCATGCCGGCTATTTCACTGCCTTCGTGAAAAATTGCCATAGTAGCAACGCGATCCGGGTTCACGTCTTCGTTAAAGACGTCTTTCGCTATTGCGCCCAACATATGAGCAACGACTGCCGCTTCATATATATGGGTGGACAACATTTCTTCTTGAAATTGCGCCATCAGTGGCCATCGTTTCACATTTCGGGCTCGTTGCATTAAGCCAATAAAAGCTGAGTGATTTTTTGACATAGTTCGCCGGTGGTTACTTATAAACAGAATGAGTGTATCAGGAAATGGTTGCTACAACCTTATATAACTGTTGCAAAACATCCCGTGTAATTTCTGCATAAACTTTGTAACTCTGTTCCATCATATCGACAAAAACAATACAGACAAATAATTAAAATATAAATATCAATGACTTACAATTTGGCATGTATTAAGCATTATTAATTGTGAACTTATCAAAGAGCAAGAGGAAAACGTTATGCTAGGTTGGGCAGTTACATTTTTCATTATCGCCATCATCGCAGCTGTTTTTGGCTTCGGAGGCATTGCCGGTGCAGCAACAGGCATTGCTCAATTCTTATTTTTCGTGTTTGTCGCACTGCTGGTCATTTCGCTTCTGGCGAATGCATTCCGCGGTAAGTCACCACGCGTATAACATATCTGGACAAAGGAGAAAGGAACATGAAATATTATAAATTGTTACTTAAAGCACTATTGGTAGCGGGTTTCGCATTTTCACTGGCGGCCTGTGGCGATGGTGAAGCTGAAGACGCAGGCGAAGAGCTTGACGAAGTGATGACAGATGCAGGTAATGCAGTAGAAGATGCCTGTGAAGATGTAAAAGATGGTGTAAATGCAGAAGACAAAGACTGCTAAGCATCTTTACAAGTCAATTAGAAAACCAGGGCTTCCCTGGTTTTCTTTTATCCGTTATTAAGTCTGACGCTGCTCTATAAAATACGCATCCCCCATTTCTCCCACCGCGTTTTAACTAAACTGGTCAAAAAAGTAATTTTCTCGTTGGTCAGTTGCCTATAGTCAAAATACGGCGTAATAATGATTTGTTGACGCTCTATGACACCGAAGTCGTGTTGTATCCATTGGGCGGCGTCAGTGAGTCCCAGACTTTTTGCATATATCCTTCCCATTACGATATTGACTGGCGCTTGAGTCGCTAACGGACTAAACAGCAACGCCGTATCACCAGAATAGGTCAATAGTTCACGCTCACGGTATTGCTGCCAGGTCTCACAATCCTGACGGGCCAGTAAGGTTTGGTGGGCAGGGAGCTGTTGGTACAAATCGAAAACCCACTTGGCATACACGTTAAAGACCTTTCGCCATCCATTTCCACAGGACGTGTTGATCTGTTGGATGATTTCACCGTTGACACCCACAACGCCTTCTTCCGCTCCCGGAACAAAGAACTGGGGACGATTCTGAATATAAACATGTATCGCGCCGTTCGGGTTACCGAAGCCGGCGACATTGCTAACCTGCACGTTATTTGATTCCTGGGCGCCTTAGTTCTTAACGAAACGATTGAGCAATGCTGGAAGCAACGTCAAATCGTTGAACAAAGCCATCATCATAGCAAGTGCGGTCAACAAACCAAAATAAACACTGGGTATGAAATCAGAGAAACCAAAAAGCGAAAAGCCTGTTGAAACAATAATTGAAGTAAACAATATTGCCAGGCCTGAATGATTAAATGCCGCGCGACTACCCGCCTCAACAGGGGTCATCTGATCATGGCTTTCGGACATTCCCCTCAGGTAACTATCGACAAAATGAATAGTGTCATCAATGGCGATCCCCATGGCAATGGCTGCAATAGTAATCGTCATAATATCCAGTGGAATTCCCAACCAACCGATTACACCAAGGATGCCTAAAGTAGTAAGGATGTTCGGAATTAACGCGATAAAGGCTACTTTTAGAGAACGAAAAATCAAAAACATCACTGCAGCAAGTACAAGGTACACCAGCCCCAGCGTTTTTATTTGCGAATCAAACAGACGACTGAGAATATCCTGATATAAAACAAATAAGTTTGTCAGTGTGTACTGCTCTTCAGTTAAACCAACAGCTTTGAGATCCTGATGGATCAGTGTCATTAGACGTTGTCTGTCCAGGTCTTCTGTGGTGTCCTGAATGCGTGTTGCGATACGAAATTTACCGTCATCTGCAGAGAAATAAGCTCCCACCAATTGGTTGGCGACCCGTTGATCTAACAAATGATAGATTGTTGTTAGCTCGAATTCAGTTAACGGCTTTCCATCGTTTAGTGATTTGGCCAATTCAGTGAGATTGACCACCGAAGTGATACTTCCTGTGGCGTCAAAAGCTTTAATAGCAGCCTGAACGAGTTGCAACTGTCCAACTTGTTGAGCATCTAATAAAAGTTCTTGCGACGCAGGCGACTCCGCATCAACGATAATATCCAGAGCCGTAGAACCGCCGAAATCCTTGTCGATAAACGCAAGTTCCTTGTAGACACGGGTATCTTTAGCAAAGTAGTTAATAAAGGAGTTTTCTACGTTCAATTTGCTAATTCCAGCGGTAAGGCCAATAAATAATATGACCACAGCAAGAGCCACAGGTATGGGTGAAGCCAATGTCAAACGGCGGAGTTTATTTAACCCGTGGGTAATAAAACCATAATCGGGAGTTTCTTTCGTAGCTGGTAAAAAAGAAAGCGCTGCTGGGAAAAGTAATAAGCTCACCGCCATTGTGATAAGCATGGCCGACAGCATCATCCATCCAAAAGCAACCACTGGTTGCAAACCTGAGAAGATCAAAGCGCCAAAGCCCACGGATGTGGTTAGCGTTGCGTAAAAACAAGGTGCTAGTTTTTTCTCAAGCGTGATAACAATGCGTTCGGCTTGGGTGATTTCAGGACTTTTTCTTGCAATCTCCCTGTACTGCCCGATGAGGTGAATCATCACCGCCAGTGTCAGAATAAGTTGTAAAGCAATGAAGTTTGCCGAAATTACAGTAGTGCGCATATCCAGAAGACCAAAAAGCCCCATTGTCATACCAACACTGACGGCACAAGCCAAGGCCGGAAATAGCATCCACTTCAAAGAGCGGTACAACAACAAAAGGAGAAGCAGGATGACAGCGGCAATCGCCAGGCCAAATCGGAAAAGATCCGATTTTATGATATCTATCAGGTGTTGCCCCACCACATAAGCCCCACCCAGATATGTACTCGCTCTATCAGAAACAGATTCGCTAATACTGGTAATGCGTTCAATTTCTCTTTTTCGGGTTTCAGTCAACGCTTGGCGCAATGGATCTGCCTGTTGTTGCAGGGCCGCAATGTCTTTTTCGTCTCTTTCGGTTAATGATTCCCCAGTAAGAACCTTGCGTTGAATTTCAGTTATTTGCTTTTCCAAAGCCGTTAGTTCTGGTGAAGATTCAAATACAATTTGAATTGCCGTCGCTGTACTCTCGCGGTTTATCAGTAAATCAGTAAATATAGGGTGCCCTTCAATAAGAGACGCCATCTGCTGCGGGCTATACCGCTGTTGTTCCCAGGTGAGACTACTTATATCAGTATCACCAGACAACGCCCCTGCATCACTGATTAGCGGTACATTGAGTATAGATGTAACTGCACTTACCCGAGGGATCTGCTTTATCTCTTCAGCCAACATGGCGAGGTCGTCAAAGGTCTGATTGCTGAAAAGCTCATGCTGCTCTGGCTTGTAGGCGACTAAAATGAACTCATCCGGCGAGAATGTTTGATTAGCCACCTGAGTTTCAACATAAAGCCGATTGTTCTTCACCAACAACGTATCTGCCGAGGCGTCGATCTTAAACTGAGTTATGAAGCTGCCTAATCCCAATGCCGTCAATGCAAAGAAAATAATAATGAACCAGCGTTTGCTGACAATAAAATCTGCTATGCAGTGTACCCAATTACTGTTGCTCGCTGAGTTCGAAGAGTTCGTCACGTCGTTGCCCCTGAATATACTGATTACGGAAATAAATGTAGGGATCGTCAGCTTTGTCGTACAAGGTGCGATATGTGTCAGACTGCTGTGAAAAATCGTCGATGCCCTCACCTATTCTCAATTGATAGGTTTCAGGAGGCTGCGCAATATAGTTTACTGGGTGAACCAGGCCTTCTGTGAGTGTTGAAAAAGCCCCTCTGGGGTCGGCAGGCCCTAAAATAGGTAGTACCAGATAGGGTCCGGACCCAACATCATAATGCTGTAGCGTTGTAGCCAGTGTTTGCTTTTCAGGGCCTAACCCAAACCAGCTATCTGCCGGGTCAAATAGCCCGAGTAAGCCGATTGTGGAATTAATAAGAAAACGGCCCAGATTGTTTCCCGCTTTTCCGATTTCTCCAGTGAGTGCGTGGTTAACAAGATTGAGTGGCTCGCGAAGATTATCGAAGGCATTACCAATCTTGTCTCTGACCGGCGCGGGAACAACGTAGTTATACCCATCTGCAATGGGATGTAATGCGTATCGGTACGTCACATTGTTGAACTGAAACATGGCGCGATTAAAGCCTTCCCATGGATCGTGATAATAAGGCTCACCAGTGGAGGTTGTCCCATCTGCTACTGCTACGACAGTGGGTGAGACAGTTATTGTACCCTGACTGGTTGTGACAGACGCTGTTTCACCTTGCGTCAGTTTTTGAACGCCTGTTTTCCGCTCTTCTGTTTCTTCCACCGGAGCTTGTTCAATTTTGGTTGCTTCATCAGGTTGTGAGGCACATCCAGACAGAATAAGAAAACAGAAATACCAACAAATACTATAAGCCCGCATAGGTCCCACCTGTAGTAGATTGATGATGCGAGAGAATATTTTGTGCTCTTGCTAACGCATCATCTCGACTGTAATCCCAGTCGTTGTCGTCATACTTACGCGCAAGCGACAGGTAATGTTCAATTCTTTGTTTGCGTATTTGGTGGAACCTGTTTTGTGGTTCAAAATGAGCGGCTTGAACCGAGGAAACCATGGATGCTACGGGGTCCGGCTTACTTACTTGCGTTCTGTTAGATGCCTCACCTCTAACCGACTGCCCGGCAAACAGCAAGATAGCGCTGGCAACACAAATTAAAAATACAACAGAAACGCGAGAAAATAGTTTCATGACCTTGTCTCCGGGTTAAATACACCAAGACAAATGCACCATTCGTACCAATAAACGACCTTAAACAAAAACAATAAATCACTGTTTATTAGTAACTTTTTCCATCTCAAGCAGGAGTTAAGAAAGGTTATAAAAGGGAGGGGGTAAAATGGTAATGGCAGCAAGTAGATTTTGCTGCCCCACGCTAAGGATTAACCATTGCTTACTTTCAATTCTATTACTTTAGCAGATTGGTTTTTGCCGATAGACGTTGGTTTTTTGTATCTGTCGAACCAGTTATATACCGGTTGCCCATGTAACATTTTCTCGAACGCAGTTTCCGGTTGCGGACGGTGTTTTATTTTAAACAGTTTCATGTGTTTCCCTGTAATGAGTTAGGTGTTGAGCTTTCACTCTGATGACCAAACTTTCCGATAGTGTATATCACTCTGAATCACCCTACATTTGTACTTTAGGGTGATAGCCTAAAGATTTAATACTTAAACACTGACAACGAATAAAGATCACAATTCTAAGTGATCAATTGTGAAGTGCCAGGGAAGTCAGGATCCTCTCAGCGAGATACAAAATTAGTAAAATAATGCGCCAGAAAGGCCGCCCTGCTAGTTCGAACATATCATTGTCGAACAAATTATTATATTCTTTCACGAAAAAAGGCGCCTGAGGCGCCTTTTCAATATGTTATATCTATTCGCTTTTCATGGTGGTGCTGGTTTCAGTCACGGTGAGGTTGTTTTCCACATCCATAACATCACTAGCGCTTTTGGCAATCTCCACTGCCAAATCACGCTCGGCATCTGAGTCAACAGAACCAGTTAGAGTTACGTTGCCATTTTCAACGTCAACATCAATATCAAAACCAGAAATATCTGAATCCATGAGCAAGCGGGTTTTGATCACTGTTGCAATCTTAGCATCGGTGAGCTCACTTACTCCGTCCTCTGAGGACATTTCTTCGTCTTCCGCCATATTGCTGTCAGCGACAATAGTTAACTGATTATCAACCTCAGTTACTCCGTCGATGTTAGCAATAAGCTCCTCTGCCAACTTTTTGTCTACAGAATTCTCAACTTTACCCGTTAAGATCACTTTGCCTCGTTGAACATCAGTATTGATGTCGAAAGAGTTAAGGTTACCGTTAAACAGTAAAGTCGCTTCGGCTTTACCGTCAATCCAAGCATCTTTTGCGCCCGCTTCCCACTTGTTCTCAGTCTCCATGGATCCTGCATAAGCGGAAGTGGTTAATGTACCAGCTACTAACAAAGATAAAATTGTACGTTTCATAACTAGCTCTCCTTTATTGAAAATGCATGAGAACTAATGCCATCTTCGTGCCACAAGCCTAAACAACTGTTTTATAATGAAATTATGAAAGATTACGTGAGTTGAGTTCAGTGGTAATGTGCAAACTTTGCGGGAAGCCCGGTATTTTTTACCCATGCTAAATTAATCGTTATAAGTGATCGTTTCATTGCTTTTCGTGTTATAGATGAATGTCATTGAAACCAGGAAACAACAAGGCCTCACTATGCTTGCAGTATTGCTTTTACTCTCTGCACTGCTTCTTTTCACAACAGTATGCCCTCATATTCCAGGAAAACACTGGCTTATCAGGGTGTGGGAATTTCCTCGTCTGCAACAAACTGCAGGCATCGGTCTGCTAATATTGTGGTGGTGCTGGTATTACCCTTCACACATAACGTTGGCGCTGAGTATGCAAGTGCTTCTGTTAGCAGCATGCATCTATCAATTGCTTTGGATCCTTCCTTACACCCCAATTTGGCGAGCAGAGGTACCGAAACAAACGGCGGTGGATGAAATAAATACTATTAGCCTGTTAACCAGCAATGTATATATGCACAACAGCCATTATCAGGGTTTAATTAAACTCATTTCTCGTTACCAGCCAGATATCATTGTTACCCTCGAATCGGACAAACACTGGGAACGTGCGCTGTACACCATTCACGATGACTATCCGTACCGACTGGCATGCCCACTGGACAATTTATATGGCATGCACATGTACAGCAAATTCCCACTCTCAGAAACAGATATTCAATTCCGGGTAAAAGACGGTATCCCTTCTATGGATGCTACCATTACGCTGGCATCCCAAACAGTGAAACTGTACTTTGTTCATCCTGAGCCTCCCAGTCCAACCGAAGCGACAACGGCCAAACCAAGAGATAAAGAGCTTACATTAGTAGCCAAAGAAGTTTCAGAATTAGAAGTACCCTATATTGTTACCGGTGATTTGAACGATGTGGCGTGGTCAGCTACAACTCGCCTCTTTAAAAAGATAAGTGGCGCTAAAGACCCACGCATAGGAAGAGGGTTTTTCAATACATTCCATGCCAAATCACGCTGGGTTCGCTGGCCGCTGGATCACGTTTTCCACAGTGAACATTTTAATTTAGTGGAGATCAAGCGTTTGCCCGGCTATGGATCAGACCATTTCCCCTTGTTCACCAAGCTGGTTTTAAAAGATATCTGACCAAACCTCACATAAAGCGAAATTAAGTGCAAAACGAGATAGTTATGTCAATGACAACGCCGTGCGAATTTTTCTACAGGCTTTGTCCCGGGAAATAAAATGCGCCAGCGCAAGTAACCGGTCTTCCCTGGGCCACACCGCCTGATTCAGCGTACGTTTATCTTCTTCATTAAGCCTCGCGGTATCCAACATAAGCGCAATGGCCTTTTTGTTAGGTTTGATTAGTGCAGGTTCAACACTCGTAATTAAAGAGAAAGGTACGCAAATAAACTCCCGCTTCTGCGGGTCCCGAACCACGTATATTTCTTCTTCCACTGACAGAACCGACGGCCACCCTTCTGCAATTCTGCTTTGTGCGAACATGGCGAGCGTGAAAGCGATGAGCGTACCGAAAACAGTGAGCACGAAGGTTTGGCTGAGATCCGGCGCCATAACAACGATTATGGCTACGATAATAGAAAACAAAGACCACGCTGCAAAAACCCGACGCATTGCCTTGGGGCTTATACCGGAAAAAATGGTTGCTTGTTTCAATTGCAACTTATCGAGAATTTTAATTTGAACCTGATTCAATGAAGACACGACACTAGACCTAATGAATACGATAAAGATAAAAACAGAACAAGACAGAGCGCTAATCAATAACACTTTTAGTATGACACGAATTCTTGTGATATTCGCATATTAATTAAATTTATTATTTGTATAAGACCTGAAGATTACCTGATTAATTTCAATACCTTTTAGACATTTAATAAAACTAATCTAAACAACTAAAAGAATATCACAGGCTCCACAAAGCACTACCTGCTTTTTTATAACGGGCACTCAAGTGCACTTCCAAGTGCGACAATTTGTCACATGTTACTCATACCCAGCACTATATAAACTACGAGCGCAATTAATAGTCAGGTAATCTATTTTGAAATACAGTTCACTTTCGCTCGTCCTTTTCTGCGACTTACTCATCAGCGCGCCACTTTCCGCCAACAATGATCCTGTCGAAACAATCACCGTCACATCTCACTCCATGACAAATTCAAATTCAAAAGCCGTCCAAGAGCGTCTTGCTGAACTTGGAGTGGGGTTTTCTCAGGCGGGAGGTGTGTCCGCCCTACCAGTAATGAATGGCATGATGGGCGACCGCATTCAGTTGCTTACTGACGGAGCTCCCATTACTGCTGCTTGTGGCAACCAAATGAATCCGCCATTATCTTACGTATCGTCAAATCAGATCACAGGGATTAGTGCTATTCCAGGCATTTCTCCGGTCAGCAGCGGCGGGGACAACATTGCCGGAGTAATAGAAGTGTCGACACTTGACGGTAGCTTTTCTGATTCAGATGCATTTCAAATACAAGATGGCAGTATTGGCTACCTTTATTCGGGTAACGGGCAAGGCCAGCGAATTCATGGCAACGCAACACTGGCAAGTGATCAATGGTATGTGCGCTACAGTGGTGTATCTGTTAAATCCGAAAGTTACGATGATGGCCGCGGTAACAAAGTATTAGACACTTTATATAAATCTACGAATCACGGCATTTTCGTTGGCTATCAGGATAGCCAACAAAGGCTTCAATTCAAAATTACCCGTCAATCTATCCCCTATCAAGGCTTTCCAAATCAGTACATGGATATGACTGATAATAAAAGTGTAGGCGTCCTAACACGCTATGAACGACAATTCGAAGGCGCATCTTTAGACAGTACATTCAGCATACTCAATGTCGACCATGAAATGGTTTTTTTCAGCGAAGAAAAAACCGGAACCATGCCTATGAATACTGACAGTCAGGATCTAACGGCGAAATTGAAATGGGAACTCCCGGATATCTATAACGGCACCCTGCTCTTAGGTCAGGAATGGTATAGGAACACACTCGACGATTGGTGGCCAGCGGTTGAGGGTTCAATGATGATGGGACCCAATGACTACGTTAATATCAATGACGGCAAACGTCAGCGATGGGCAGCCTATATAGATTGGTTATCAGCTCAAGAACAACGATGGACATACCGCCTTGGAAGCAGGCTGGAACGCGTCAGTACTAACGCAGGTGACGTCCAGGCCTACCAGAATGCAGATATCAGTATGGGCATGAATAACGCCATGATGAGCAATAATGTTGCTGCAGCGGCGGCCTTCAACAACGCCAGCAGAAAGCAGGTTGACTGGTTGCTTGACGTATCTCTAGCTGCAACGCTAACAATAACGCCTGATCAACACTTCGTTTTAGGTATTGCCCGTAAAAACCGCGCTCCGAATTTGTATGAGCGTTACAGTTGGGGTACAAGTGCAATGGCCACGTCAATGATAGGCTGGTTTGGTGACGGGAATGGATACATTGGCAACATCAATTTAAAGCCAGAAACCGCTTACACGGCCTCATTTGCCTGGCAACTGAAAAGTGACAATTGGCAAGGTAACGTTGACGGCTGGTTCACTCATGCAGACAACTTTATTGACGGCACTATTACCGGCACCATCAACAGAACAGGTACTTCCCAAGGCGAGCGCAATGTCCTGACCTTCACTAACCTTGATGCCCGCTTGTACGGCCTAAACGTCGACGTATCCCGAATGCTTATGAAGAAAAATGGTCACCAACTCACCGTTTCCAATGCCTTTTCATGGCAACAAGGCGAACGGCAAAACAGTGATGAAAATTTGTACCAAATATTGCCTGTGCAAAACAGGCTAAGCTTCACTTACGCCTATCAACAACTCAGTGCATCACTAGAATGGCAGTGGGTTGGGAATAAGCATGACGTAGATAGCCGCCGTCTTGAAAACCCTACTGATAGCTATTCATTGCTCAATGTTACTACGGGTTACCGGTGGTATAACGTTGACTTTCAGTTTAACATTCACAACTTGTTGAATGAATACTATGCCCTGCCCTTAGGTGGCGTTAGTATTGCTGAATTTAACGCCGCCCCCGACAACGGCTTTACCCAACTTGCCGGTGCTGGACGCTCTGTTGATATCGGCTTATCAGTGGCGTTTTGATGGCGCCACTTTGCACAGGTTTGTATATTGTTACTGTTACTCGTTATATTATTTAACCGTGAAAAGCCACTTACCTGGTGGCTTACTTTTGTTTTTATCGCGGCTGAAATCATAGCGCTTAATTTACTCATTACTCAATTTGGTGCTGCCACTAACCCCTTCGCTATCATATTACTGGTTCCCCTCGTTATTGGTTTGGCGTTGTTGCCCCTTTATCCCGCAGCACTCACACTTTTAATGAGTATTGCGCTACAGCTATTTCAACTTGCAAATGACACTGTGCCCCCCCACCATTCTATGGCTCAACACGCCGCCTCGATGGTGTGGGGGTTTGTCATGACAAGCATCCTGCTAGCCGCAGTCATTACCTATTTCCGGTGGCAACTTGCTAAACGGGAGGGAAGCCTGAGACAATTGCGAGAGAAGCAACTGCGTGATGAACAACTTTTGGCCATAGGCACCGCTGCAGCACAGCTCACTCACGACACGGCCACGCCGGTTCAAACATTGACTTTACTTTTTGAAGAGTTTTTCGACACCCGTGATATGGCTTGTATTGAAGAGGCAAATGAACAAATCCTGCTTATGTCTAAGGCGCTGTCTCAATGGCGAGACATTGCAAACGACGTTAGGGAAAAAAAGACCACGCAATACAGCAGTAATAAATTACTCGATGCGTTGAAGCACACTTTGGCCCTCGCCAGGCCTGAGGCTCAGATTTTATGGAAAACTGATGTTCAGGAGGTTTCGCTAACAGCGGATCGCACACTGCTGCCCGCACTGAGCAATATTATTGTAAATGCGTGTGAAGCACGCCCAGAGGGAAATGAGCATAAGGTAACCGTGCACACTTCGGTTTGTGGCGATTTTTGGACGATGTGTGTAGATAACCCTTTGCTGGAAAACAACCATGATTTTATTCAAGAGTTGGGAACACAATTTATGACCAGTAAAAAGGGCTACGGTATAGGTGCCGCGTTGAGTAACGCGACTATCGAGAGACTCAATGGAACAGTGTCCTGGCAGCAGATTGAGTGCGCGTCTGGAGCTCCACACATTCAAACAACAGTTTCGCTACCTACAGATGATGACAGATAGCATTATAATTATTGACGATGACCCTCGGTTTTCAGCGGTACTAGCCAGGCGCTTTACAAAAGAAATGGGTTGTGAGGTTCGTTGTTTTACAAGTGCAGAAGCTGCATTACTTGAACCTGAACAAATCGTCTTTTGTCTCCTGCTGGACATGATGCTTGAAAGCAATGAAGTGGGCCTGAATTACATTGAAGCACTCAAAGCACGTTATAAACCCACACATTTAATTATGATGACAGGCTATGCCAGCATCCCAACCACCGTTGAAGCCATAAAAAAAGGGGCGACAGATTATCTTACCAAGCCAGTGACCTTTGCTACACTTCACAAAAAATTGTTCAGTGTTGCCCCGGCATCACACGATGCACTAAAACCTATGACGCCTGCACAAGCTGAATGGGAGCATATTCAACGCATTCTCCACGATAACCAGGGTAATATTTCAGCCACAGCTAAAGAGTTGGGCATGCATCGTCGTACATTGCAAAGAAAACTATTAAAGTTGTCGCCCAATCGCTAGCCATTTAGCGATAATATCTCGTAAGTCGTTTTGTCTGCAGGGTTTACTGAGGTGGTCGTTCATGCCACACGCTAGCGCCTTTTGTTTATCTTCCACCATAGCTGCGGCCGTGAGTGCGATGATAGGTGTTCGATATCCAAGGGCACGAATTTGTCGGGTAGCTTCATAACCATCCATAACCGGCATCTGAATATCCATTAAGACGATATCAAAGTGATGACGGCGAACGTCACCTACTGCTAATGCCCCATTCTCGGCCAGTGAAACCGACAAACCAAGAAGCTGTAGTTGTTCGCTGATGACTTCCTGATTGATGTCGTTATCCTCAACCAGCAACACCTGACCGTGTAATTGCTGCGCTTCTACTTTCTTAACACTGGCATATATGTGACGATAGTGTTCAATCTCTTCCTTGAGTGCCAGTTTAACAGGCAAGTAGACGGTAAATGTTGTTCCATGCCCTTCAGTACTCTCAACCTCAATTCTACCTTTCAAAGCTTCAACCAGCCGAAAGCATATCGCCATGCCAAGACCTGTGCCTCCGTACTTACGACTAGTGGAAGAATCAGCCTGAGTAAATGGGTTGAACACTGTATCCAGTTGAGAAGCCGACATTCCTATACCCGTGTCTTCGACTGACACTATAACTTCACCCGCGCCTTTTGAGGTGTTTGTAAAACGGCTGTTAAATATTACTTCGCCTTGATTGGTAAATTTCACTGCATTGCTCAGCAAGTTCATTAAAATCTGTTTCATTCGCAGAGAATCACCAACAAACCAGAGTCGCATTCCGGCTTCAAAGCGAAAAGTAAGGACCACTCCTTTGCCCTTAGCTTGCTCAAGAAACAAGTCTCGCAGTTGGTCCACCACATCTCTGAAGGAAAACACACTTTCATCCAGGGTAAGTTTATTTGCTTCAATTTTTGAAAAGTCGAGGATGTCGTTAATAATGGCGAGTAATAATTCTCCCGAGTGATTTATCTTGTTAAATTTATCCATAAATATATCTGGCGGCGATTGGCTGATCCCCAAACGGCTCAAACCCAAAATCGCATTTAACGGCGTGCGAATTTCATGACTCATGTTAGCCAAAAATTCACTTTTTGCCCGATTTGACTGCTCGGCCTCTTTAACGGCTTCTGCTTGCGCTTTTTCAGAGTTAACTAACCGCTCGTTTGCCTTGGTCAAGTCTAGCGTTCGGGTTTTAACCTGATATTCAATTTCGTCAGTGTGTCCCGCCATAATTAGCACAAGCCACCCTAAAAGCCCGGCAAATAAACAGGCGCCTGCGAGCAACAAATGTACCGCCCAAGGCTGATACAAAAAGCTCGAACGATTCACTTGCATAAGTTGCCAATAGTGCCCACCCACAGGAATACGCCGCTCCTCAATTAACGTAAAATCATTAGAAGAAGGAGATACTTTATCTCTACTTTGCTGCCACATCGAAACGAGCGCGTTTGCCTCGTGTAAAGATAAATTCCGGGAGTACATAATAGCTTTTTCGCCTTCTGCCTCTGGCGAGAACAGTAGCACACCGGTTTTAGCTAAAAGGCTTTCGTTAAAAGCTCTTTCCACCAAATCAGTCATTAAGATTATCGCAGTAGCAAACCCGGAATGGAGTGACTGGGGAAGTTGCCCTGCTGGTTGAAATAAAAGTACGCCAGGCTGTTCCTGGCGGTCTTGTACCAAAGCGATGGGCACAGTGGGAAACATTTCATGAGAATGCCATGCTTTTTCTAAAGCGCGGCGACGAAGGGGATGGGAAAAAACATCGAGCCCCAAAGCTCGCTCGTTACCGGCAAGAGGTTCAACAAAAGTCACAATGACATGTGACTCGGCTGGCTTCACCGGAACGATATCACCATTTCTGTCAAAGCTACGAACAGAAAAATTTGCAGTCTTAAGTTGCTCATATACTGCTGTATACTTTGCCTCAAAGGCATGTAAATCTTTGCCTTCAATGCGCTCATTCCAAGACAAACCTGCAAGCGCTGAATTTCTTGCCAGCAATGTACTACTGAATAAATTAAATTCATCTGGTGTTACGTCTTCCTGAATCCGGATAAAACCAGACACGCTTAGCAATACATCACCAATTTTGTCAATCTGCGCAACTAGTGCATTTTCAAGCACATCCGTATTTACCCTGAGTTCTTCACGATGTTTTTCCCGTTCCGTATTAGTTACCATGATGCCCAACAATGCAGTACAAAGAGTAATTGTGAATAAGGCGTAAAGCACCAAGCGTCCTTTTGCCACGTTCAGCGCCGCGTTTTTTGGCGTTAGTACTAACAACCAGGGCACAGCGAACACTACGCCAATAGCGTCGCCCACGTACCAACTAATCCAATTCCTTACCCAGGCCTCGTAAGACAATACGCCCTGGAACCAAAGAAAAATATTGCTAATAGTGGCGTTTGTTAACGTACTTAACCCAGCGCCAAAAAGAAGGAACCTTGCAACAATACCCGGGCGGGCTAAATTAAGGGGCCCCGTTATTGCGGCAGAGACGAGCACCCTTCCTACAGCAGCCTGAAGTGCAGCAAAAAGCCCCATTGCTGCTGAATCAATCAGGGAGAAATCAGTATTGAGGTAGTTTGAAGACATAATTACGTTTAGCACAGAAGCACCCAGGATAATACCGGGTAATGCTAAGTACCCTCTTACCAGCGCGGCTAACAGAGCCAAGCCGGCGGAAGGCCACACTACTGTGGCGTATCCGGGCGGGATTGCAGCCCAAAAGCTCATCAGCCCCAGCAGAATATACCCGGTTGCCAGTATCAGCGTAAAAGGAAGAAAACCGGAAGACATGCGGTGCATTACTGACGCCGACAAATTAGCACTCCTAATGTTTGTTTTGTCTAGGCAAAAAGCCTTTATTAGCTTAATCATAGCCTATCTGACTTAATAACCTGATGGAATCAACACTAAATTTATATTTTAAGTCTATAAAAAGACGAACATTGAGTCGGTTGACGTGCCAAAAGCGGATTGAACTCATGCAGTGTTACTTATGCCCATAATACCTTTAACAATAAATAGCATACGTAATACACTTATGCTGAAACTAGTCTACGCTGTAATATGAATGCATGGCTACCAGTGACAGGCATTAGGCGTTGGCCTTGCCTGACTCCGGCAGTCATTTGGTTTAAGGCAAGTGAGACGTCTGCCGATATTACCTATATAACTTATATAACCTTCAGGGAAGGCTAAATGTTTAATAGACACTTGATCAAAGAAAACGAAACGCTTCGCGAGGAATTACATATACTCAAACAGGTGCGTGACGGTTTGCGGGAAGAGATGATTTTTCTGCGCCTGAACGAACGAGGTGAGATTGACGAAGTCAACGAGATGTTTGAAAAAGAGCTTGGCTATACATTTTCTCAAGTAAAAGGCCATCCCTTTTTCGAATTTGTACCACAGATAGCGAGAAACACCCCGCATTTTAAAAAATTAAAAGACGCCATTGATAACCGTATCCATTATTGGGGTGCCATTGAATTTCTGCGTGAAAACGGCGAAGAAGCATGGCTTCGGGGCGTGGTTGAGCCAATTTTTGATAGTAAGGGCCGGATACATAAATACTCGGTAAACCTGAACGATTTAACCCGAACCATCGCAAAGTCAAAGGAACACGAAGATTTGGTGGCCGCGCTGCACAAATCCAATGCAGCCATTGAATTTGATCTCAATGGGATAATACAAGATGCAAACGAAGCCTTTCTGCAAACCGTTAAATATAATCTGAAAGATATTAAGGGTAAGCATCATCGAATTTTCTGTGATACTGAGTATGCAAACTCCAGCGAGTACAAACAATTCTGGGACCGGCTAGCCCGCGGTGAGTTTGTTGCAGGTCGGTTTGAGCGATTTGATGCACACGGTAACAGCTTTTGGCTAGAAGCGACTTATAACCCAATATGCGATTCACATGGACGTATGTACAAAGTCGTCAAACTCGCAACAGATATTACAGAGCAAGTAGCAAGAGAAAATGCAATATCTACCGCCGCAGACATCGCCTTTCGCTCTTCAAATAATACAGACCAAATCGCCTCAAGAGGCACTGAAGTGATTAAAGAATTATTGTCTGAAATGTCGTCATTATCTCAACAAATGGATCGTGCGAAAGAAGGTATTAATGCCCTTGATGCTCAGTCTCAGCAAATTGCAACTATTATTGGAAGTATTAGTGCCATTGCAGAACAAACCAATCTACTCGCCTTAAACGCGGCTATAGAAGCTGCTCGCGCTGGAGATCAGGGAAGAGGCTTTGCCGTTGTCGCAGATGAAGTTCGCCAGTTAGCGTCACGAACCACAGAAGCAACAGAAGAAATTATAAACGTGGTAAAACACAATCAAAGTCTAGCGAGCGATGCGGTTAACCTGGTGAACGAAGGCGACGAAAAAGCCCAGTCAGGGCTAAACTACGCTAGAGAAGCCGGCGAAGTCATCGAGCAGATCCAAGACGGTGCCAAAGAAGTTGTTGATGCTGTTGGGCAATTTAGCAACCAATTGAGCACATAAACTAACAGACCTTGTTCAGAGAACAACGCGAGTTAATGGCTCACTTCACACTGTGCAATCTGACTTTTTAAAAGTCAGATCCGCCCCAAGGTTAAGAAGTGTTTTTTGCAGCTGCAGGTTTATTTATCACAACCTGCGCTGAACTTTTTCCCTTTATAGTATAAAGATAAGCACAGTTGAAAAAAATGCGCCTTTGAAACCCTAAAACGTCACTGGTTATAGGTTAATAACCAAATTGAGCTCTACCATTAAAAGAACCATCAGTCCGGCTGCAAAGCAATATAGTACAGGGTCTGTAAGTACATTTTGAACATACTGCTTACATTTATGAATTGAATGAAACATAAAAACCTCTCCGCTAATACATCACGAATATTACCACTCATTAACAAAATATAAACATTATTCTTTAGTTTGCAATTTTTACAGCTCATTGTCGCGACTTGTCAATACCGGTAATTTGCAATATTCTTCATGTGTCTTTTGAATCGTGGTATGAAATGAAAAACGTCTTTTTTCTTCTCATTGTACTTTTGTGTGTTTTCGGCAGTCAGTCCATAGCAGCTCGTAGCATTGCTGTTGGCACGGGTATACACGACCACAACAAAAGCCACAATTCTACACCCCACGCTCATCATGATCACGTGCCATCAAAGACTGACAACACCCGTTGTTGTGCTGAACAAT
The DNA here is from genome assembly GCF_056158205.1 of Alteromonas sp. AWQ4_252. Classification (NCBI taxonomy): domain Bacteria; kingdom Pseudomonadati; phylum Pseudomonadota; class Gammaproteobacteria; order Alteromonadales; family Alteromonadaceae; genus Alteromonas; species Alteromonas sp. AWQ4_252. Next base: position 3,395,656 of record NZ_JBSWSV010000001.1, read on the forward strand.
GTGAATGTGGTTCCGTTTCATGCAACGGACAAACTAGCGCCGCACTAATTCACCAACAAGTATTGTTAACCAACATCGCCCCATCCTTGATATGGCAACAGCCCTATCCAAGTCCAAAACACCTCACATTCCCCCTCTACCGCCCGCCCAAATTATCCTGACACACCTCTTGCCACTTGTTGGCATACAATTTTTTTAAATCTCAGAGGATTTGTCATGACTATTTCGTCCATCTCCAGACGGCATTTTGTTTTTGGTGCAACGTCTGTAGCGTCCGCATACTCTCTTATGCAGGTAATGCCTGCATGGGCAACAACAAACGGCTATACCCGAACACGCCCTGATGAGCTTGCTCCTGTACTGCTCGATATTGATCGTACCACCCGTCAGTTTGGTGATAAAACCGGGCCAGCTTTCACTATCAATGGGCAGATGCCGGGGCCCCTTCTTCGTTTTAAAGAAGGCCAGCGCGCCACAATTCATGTGAATAACAACTTAAAAGAGGATACGTCAATCCATTGGCATGGCATTATTCTCCCTGCCAATATGGACGGTGTACCAGGACTTTCTTTCGCCGGCATAAAACCAGACTCCCGGTTTACCTATGAATTTGACATCAAGCAGTCTGGTACTTACTGGTACCACAGTCACTCAGGCTTGCAAGAACAACTAGGGCATCTTGGCCCCTTGGTTATCATGCCCGAAGACGGAGACATTCAGGCCGACCGCGAACATACGCTGTTACTTTCTGACTGGACATTTGAAAACCCTCACGAAATATACAGAAACCTAAAAGTGGCAGAAGGTTACTACAACTATCAAAAACGTACGTTGTTTGACACCCTTGACGACATAGACAAAAAAGGGCTCGGGGAAACAATTTCCGAGCGCAGTATGTGGAATAAAATGCGCATGGATCCCCGGGACATCGCTGATGTCAGCGCCAGCACCTATACCTACCTCATGAATGGACATGATGCCTTCATGAATTGGCAGGCTTTGTACAAACCGGGTGAAAAAGTCAGGCTCCGATTAATCAACGGATCAGCTATGTCGTATTTTGACTTCCGCATTCCAGGTTTGGTTATGACAGTGGTAGCCGCCGACGGACAACCAGTTAAACCTGTAATAGTAGATGAAATTCGTATCGCCATTGCGGAAAGCTACGATGTTATCGTCGAGCCCAAGGCCAATAAGGCCTACACCTTGTTCGCAGAAAGTGCCGACCGTAGCGGCTTCGTACGCGGCACGCTGACATCTGCACCTGGTAAAACATCGCCTGTACCTGCTCAACGCACCATCACTGAACGTGGTATGAGCGCGATGGGAATGCACCACGGTAGCCATAGCAGCATGCCCTCCGCCTCGAAAACACCGGTTTCTCAGGAACCTGACAAACACAATCATGGCATGATGCATCACCACGGACACATGACTGATGAATCGTCTAAACCGGCTACTCCGCCGGTAGATAAAATTAGTGTTGTTCACGGGCCGGAAGGCCATGGCCCTGGCGCAGCAATGATCAATAACCATAGCCGCTCACGCTTAAATGAACCAGGCATTGGTTTAGAAAATAACGGACGGAAAGTCTTGCTGTATACTGACCTTGTCGCCACAAAACCCTGGCCCGACACGCGTCCACCGTCCCGCACGATAGAGCTCCATTTAACTGGTAATATGCAGCGATATATGTGGTCTTTTGACGGCGTTAAGTTCAGCGAAGTGGATGGCCCAATAACATTCGCCCACAATGAACGCCTGCGGTTGTTACTGGTCAACGACACCATGATGGACCACCCCATCCATCTACACGGGATGTGGATGGAATTGGAAAATGGTCAGAACCCGCCCCCGAGAAAACACACCATATCACTCAAGCCTGGCGAAAAAACGTCCTTGCTAGTTACCGCAGATGCTGTGGGTGACTGGGCGTTTCATTGCCATTTACTGTATCACATGAAAGCCGGGATGTTCCGTGTCGTACAGGTTAAGCCCAAAGCGCATAATTCTCACGGAGGGCATCATCATGGGTAAATGGAGTTTTCTGTGTTATTTCCTTAGTTTTTCAGTGTTGGCTGAATCAAAAGCTGATTGGCCTATGCCAATGAAGACCATGTACGTAGGTCAAGTTATGATAGAACAGCTTGAGATGGCACAAACAACATCAGGAGACACAGCTCTTAACTGGGATACGACAAGTTGGTATGGAGGCGACTATCATCGTGTTGTAGTGCGAAGTGAAGGAGAAAAGACTTTTTATGGTGACCAAGCCTGGCATTTGGAACGAACCGATATTAGCTACAGCTATTTATTTTCTTCGTTTTGGTCGGTACAAGGAGGTATGGGTGTAAAAGGTCAGTTGTCATCTGATTCTACCCGGGAACATTATGGCGTTATTTCTGTAACCGGTCTGGCACCATACTGGTTCGAGGTAGACTCCAGCATACTCATCAATGAGCGGGGAAAGATTCAATGGATGTCTGAAGTTGAATACGCCTTTTTGCTGTCGCAAACCAGTTACCTTCAGCCCAGGATAACAATGACAGTAAACTTATCGGATGATATTAACGCTGGCAGAGTCAGCGGCATGGACTCGCTGCAAATAGGCTTGCGATACCGCCGGGAAATTAGTCGTGAATTTGCACCTTACGCCGGAATATACTGGCAAAAGCAACAAACCGTTCAGTCTGTTGAAGACGCCTGGCAGAAAACAACACAAACTGAACTCAACCTGGTCATAGGCGTGCAAATGTGGTTTTAACGCACTGGCTATCACTGGTATGTCCCATATTCGATTAAGCTAAGATTAGACCTGACGAATGGTTTATATCTTGAATGTTTATGTTGATAGTATGACAAATTAAAGCACGTGCTATGTTATCTCGAGCTAGAATACATAGTAACGTGCCACACTTTACGGACAACACGAACTAATAAAACGGGTATTATTAAATGAAGTTACGACAGTTAATAGCTGCAATGACGCTGGCAATTTCAGCAACCAGTCCGGTTGTTTGTGCTCAGGCAGCAGGGTCTCCAGCACACAAGAGTTTCGCCATGTGGCCTGGTGCCACATATAATAGTGCTATTCCAACAGTAAAAGACGTGTTGGGATACAATATTGGTAGCAGGATAACCAGTCACAGTGACATGATTCGCTATTTCGAGGCATTGGTAGAGGCGGCACCTGATCGTATCATTCTTAAAAAGATGGGTACAAGTTGGGAAGGCAGAGAGCTCATTTACGTTGCCATCGCCACCCCACAAAGACTTGCTAATCTCGACCAGTTCGCTGACGACATGAACCGTTTGGCCGACCCTAGAACCACCACAGATAAAGAAGCCAAAAACCTTATTGATACGCTTCCTGCTTCAGTATGGCTTGAGCATGGTGTGCACGGAAACGAAATTAGCAGTACGGATGCGGCGATGATGACCGCTTATCATTTACTGGCATCCCAGAACGATTCAATGGTTGAGAAAATCCTCGACCAAACTGTTGTCTTTATCGATCCCCTTCAAAACCCGGATGGCAGAACCCGTTTTATACATAACTATTATTCCATGGTGGGGTTAGAAGACAGTGGCGACCGACTAAGTGTTGATCAAAACGAACCCTGGCCCAGGGGACGTAGTAATCACTATTTATTTGATATGAACCGCGACTGGCTGGCAATTACACAACCAGAAACGGCAGCGCGAATTCGCACACTGAACCACTACAAACCCACGGTAGTGATAGATTTACACGAAATGAGTGGTGATGATAGCTACTTTTTCGTACCGGCCGCTGACCCCATCAACCCACATATGCAACCAGGTCAATTGGAAAATAACTCACTGATCGGACGTAATAACGCGAAACACTTCGATGAATTTGGTTTTGACTACTTTACCCGCGAAGTTTTTGATGCCTTTTACCCAGGTTATGGTGATAGCTGGCCTACATTCTATGGCGCGTCTGCCGCCACCTATGAGGTAGCCTCAACCCGGGGGATGCGCTATCGCGATCGCGACGGTGATCTGAATCACTTTATTGAGCCGGTGCAAAAGCACTTTGTTGCCTCTCTTTCTACCCTTGAGGCCGCTGCCATTCACCGGAAAAAAATACTTAATGATTTTTACCAGTATCAGGTAAGCGCCATCCGCGATGGCAAAAAAGATGATGAACGTACCTTTATCTTGCCCGCCACTAAAGACAGGGCCGGTTCCCATCGCTTAGCCACGTTAATGGCCACCCATGGCGTAGAAGTGGTTCAGGCTACAGAAGGGTTTAAAGCCTGTGGAAAACGCTATGCTGCTGGCGCATACATTATTGATACAGCGCAACCCCGAGGACGCTTTGTGAAGACCACGTTTACCCAGCAGGTAGACATGGCTGACGCGTTCTTAAAAGAACAAGAGCGCCGTCGTGCCCGAAAACTTCAGGACCAGATTTACGATGTGACTGCCTGGTCTCTTCCATTACTGTTTAATATCGAAACACAAAGCTGTGACGATGGTATTTCTGTCGCCAGCAGTGAGGTAAAAAGTGATAGCCCCCTCGAAGGTAAGGTAGTCACTGCCAACGCAAAGGTTGCTTACATTGTACCTTGGGGCGATAGCGCTGCGGGGCGCTTTTTAACCTCGGCATTACGTCAGGGAGTGCGGCTTAAAAGTGCAGACGAGGGCTTTACTGTCGAAGGCGTGGGCAGCTTCCCGGCGGGCAGTCTGATCATCGAAGTAAAGCAAAACAATAAAGATATCCATGCCCTGGTCAATCGGCTTGCCAAAGCATCCGGAACGATCGTAACAGGTACCAATACGAGTTGGGTAACACAAGGGCCGAGCTTTGGCAGTGACAGAACACCGGTTATGGTTGCCCCAAAGATTGCCGTGGCATGGGACTCCCCTACCCGCTCGTTAAGTGCTGGTGCCACCCGTTTTATATTAGAAAGGCAGTTTAACTATCCGGTTACGGCCATACGTGCGGATATGCTGGCAACGAGAAACCTGAATCATTATCAGGTGATTATTTTACCGGCCGGTTATTACAACAGCGCACTGGGTGAACGTGGTGCAGCCAACCTGAATGCTTGGGTGCAACAAGGTGGAGTTTTAATTACCTTCGCTCAGGCTACCGCTTTCGCTGCCGCCCCTGGCTCCAATTTACTGGATGTAGAACTAGAGTACAGCTTCAACGAAGACACTAGTATCAGTGATCCCACTGAAGATCATCGTGGCCATACACCCGGCAGTATCATCAAAAATAAATCCCAACTCATTCAGCGTATCGAAAACAAAAACCGTACGCCAGATTATGTTGCGGGCGTGCTGGCAAATGTAGAAGTTGATCAGGAGCACTGGCTAACAGCTGGTGTTAACAGCGATGTTGTCGCACTTGTTACCGGCAACCAAATTTTCGCTCCTATGCAACTGGACGCGGGAAACAATGTGGCATGGTACAAAGGGGCTGATGACCTGTTGGCGTCTGGCTATTTGTGGGAAGAGAACAAACAGCAAATGGCATATAAACCGTTTTTGATGGTAGAGCGCCAGGGCGCAGGTATGGTAATTGGCTTCACTCAAGACCCTACCAGCAGAGCCTACCTGGATGGTTTAAACGTTATGCTCCTTAACGCAATCTTCCGCGGGGCTGCCCATGCTTCCCCTCACCGATAGATGGCCATAAAAATACGATAAACCGTTTTTACCTGTCATAAATCCTACTGAATAACTGTTATATTATAACAAGTTCAGTAGGATTTTTTTTCGACTCACTCCAAAGAGCAGTTATGATCACCAGACGACACTTTACCCTAGGCATGGCAGCATTAGCGGCCGGTTCTTCTGCATTCGCCGGGCTGGCCAATGCAACAACCGCCCATTCAGCTAAATCACTGAAAACATCAACAGGTTTTGGTCCACTCATTCCCGACCCGAAGGGATTACTTTCCCTCCCGGAAGGTTTTTCATACCGGGTATTATCTGAATTCGGCAATCTGATGAGCGATGGCTATCACGTGCCAGATGCGGCAGATGGTATGGGCTGCTTTGCTCTGGATGAGGAGCGGGTTGCTCTTGTTCGCAATCATGAACTGAAACCCGCAGATCTGAAAAATCAACCTGCATCTATTGCTTCGCGAAATACAGATTTGGCGTACGACAAAAATTCTGACGGCATTGCCCTGCCAGGCGGCACAACGACGCTTATAGTGAACCTTAAAACTCTTGAGGTTGAACGGGAGTTTGTCAGCTTGAGCGGCACTATTCGCAACTGCGCAGGCGGTGCAACTCCATGGGGTTCATGGTTAACGTGTGAAGAAAATGTCGCAATGCCTTCGAGGGAAAATGCAAAATCCCATGGCTGGGTATTTGAAGTACCAGCAGACAGTGACGGAATGGTAACGCCTGAACCACTAAAAGCAATGGGGCGTTTCAACCATGAAGCTGCAGCGGTTGACCCTGAAACGGGCATTGTTTACATGACTGAAGACCGTGGAGATAGTTTGTTTTATCGCTTTGTTCCACGGGTGCCCGGGCAGTTAAATAAAGGTGGAAAGTTACAAGCCTTGGCTGTGCAAGGCGTGCCACACTTTGATAGCAGAAATTGGGTAACCAACAACATGGTGTTACAGCAATGGCTACCTGTTTCCTGGGTAGATTTAAAAGACACTGACAGCCCCAATGATGATCTTCGAAAGCGAGGCGCGGCCGACGGTGCAACCGTGTTCGCCCGTGGTGAAGGCATACACTGGGGAGAGGGTGAACTATATTTCTGCTGTACAAATGGCGGTAACAAAAAATGCGGGCAAATTATGCGTTATCAGCCACCTGCTTCAGAAGGTACGACTACCCAGATCAACACACAGGGACGTATTCAACTATTCCTGGAAAGTACAGACGAGAAGCTGTTCAATTTCGGCGACAACCTAACGGTATCTCCTTTTGGCGATCTAATCGTATGTGAAGATCAGTATACGGAGGTGGTAGACAACTATCTTCGAGGCGTAACCCCAGCCGGAGAGGTGTACCCCTTTGCCCGCTTACTTAAACAAACGGAATTGGCCGGCGCGTGTTTTTCACCCGATGGTTCGACACTTTTTGTGAATGTATTTTCGCCAGCAGCAACCTTGGCCATCACTGGTCCCTGGTCAGACCGGGCCATATAAGGGCCGTTAAGCATTGCCTAACAAATCTCCATCTGAAAACAATTATCATTTGATAACAATTATCATTTGATAACAATTATCATTTGATAACAATTATCATTTAGGTTAATGTTAGATTCGTAGGTAAATGACGAACTGAAGATGCCGTCACGTACTAGTGATAATACTTTTTATTAGTACGTGATGAGACTCTTTTTTACGATTTTATCTTTACGACTACTCTACCTGTGCGAACAGGGCTTTACACCGCCGCTGCTCATCTCGGCGGTGTTTTTTTCAACCACTTCTATGTTGAGTATTCCAACAACGCCCTTTCTAATTGTGGTTTAGAAAATTGAGATAGAAATTGCACTTGCCATCAACAATACACTTCAGCCACACTATAAGCCTCGCGACAACCTTCTACTCAATGTACAAATAAGGTAACTTCTCAACATGGATGCATTGCAACAACGCTATAACAGCGCTGCAGAAAAATTCGAAAACTGGCTGGCAAACGCATTATTCCCTAAATGGTGTAAAGATGGCTTTGATAAAAATGGCGCGGCCTTAGAGCGTTTCACTGAAGACGGACTGCCGGATTGGCAAGCGGATAAACGCATTCGAGTGCAAGCCCGACAAATTTTCTCTTTGTGCTACGGACAACAAAACGGGTTTATTTCTTCTGCACCTCAGCAAGTCGCAGGCATCAATCAGTTTATTGATGAGGTGTGTGCAGACTACCTACCCGGTTTCTACCCCATGGTTATAGATGCTAACAACAAGATTAAAAAAGACGTCTCTGATCTCTATGATATTGCTTTTTTCTTTCTGGCTTTCACCTGGCAGTATGATGTTTTAAACGATACAAAAGCCATCGAAAAGGCAAATGCGCTCGCCACTCATCTTGACGAAAAACTTGCCGCAGATAATGGTGGTTGGCTTGAAGGCACTTATGCCCACGACATTCGTCGCCAAAACCCCCACATGCACTTATTCGAAGCGTTTATGAATTTGTTTCTGGTTACCAAGGACGACCGCTGGAAAACATACGCCAACCGAATATTTGATTTGTTTAAGGCGCATTTTTACGATGCCAAGCACGGCGTTATTATTGAGTATTTCACCGCAGATTGGGCCGTTTGCCCAGATACCGGCGACACCATTGAACCCGGTCACATGATGGAATGGGTATGGTTGCTAAACCGTTATCAGGAGATTACCGGCACAGATGTTAGTGAATATTGCGACACGCTTTATAGCCATGCCCGTCAGTATGGTTTACCTGAAGGCGGTAACTGGTTGATTGACACTATGAAGCCGGATGGTTCATCACCAGCACGAACCAGCCGTTGCTGGCCGATGACAGAGTGGATTAAAGCCGCACTCGTAATGAAACAACGTCATCCAGAGCAAGATCGATATCTGGAAGATGCAACCTTTGCTATTGAGCAGTTGATGGCCGGTTTTCAGCACCCCGCTCGCTCTGAGCAATACATTGATAGCATCAATATTGACGGAGAAATCCTTGACCCATTGATGCCTGCCAGTTCCTTATACCATATTTGCATGGCGCACTATGAAGCCAAACGCGCTGTAGTCGCTTAAATACTTTTAAGGCGGAGCACAAGCTCCGCCAAGGTTACATCTTTCAAATTTTCATGGTCAGAACCACATTACGTTCTATTGAGCTTCTTTAACACTATCCCGGACGACCAGCTCAAAAGGCAGCAGGTACTCAGATTGTTGCTCAACCTGACCTTCTATCATCTGAAAAAGTACTTCGGCGGCCTTCAGGCCCATAGTCATTGCTGGTTGACGAATAGTCGTCAGAGCCGGGTCACAGTAGCTTGCGAAAGATAAATCATCGAATCCCGTCACAGAAAATTCATCTGGAACCGATACGTTGCTTTCCTTAAATGCTTTTATCGCACCTATGGCCATCTCGTCATTCATACAAAAAAGGGCTGTCGGCCTTTCTTCTAGCTGCATTAACGTTTGAGCTGCCTGCCAACCAGAGAGTAGTGTGAAATCGCCCTCAATTTGCCACGACGTTTCTACCGATAGCTCCGCTGCTTGCAAGGCATTGTGATAACCAGCCAGGCGCTCTATGGTATGTGGGTTGTGTTTCAGGCCGGTAATAACACCAATGCGCTCATGTCGTTGACTGATCAAATAGTTCACTGCCTTTTCGGCCGCTTCTGTATTGTTTATGCGCACCGATGAGTAAGGCGTACCGGCACATCCTGCTACATTTACTGCTTTTAGGCCGGCGAATGTATCTGACATGCCGTGCTGATAAGGTTGAAGCTGAATAAGCCCATCAGCCTGTTTAGATTCGACCAGCGCAATAAAATCATTTTCCCGTTGTTGGTTGCCCCGGGTATCACCCAATAACACGTGGTAACCATGTTTTGCCGCCGCATCTTCAATTCCACTAATCACTTCAGTGAAAAACAGATTAGCAATATTGGGAACCAGAACGACAATGGTATAAGTTCGCTGATTTCGAAACTTCTGTGAGCTCAGATTGGGTCTGTACTGTAGCTTCTCTATTGCTTTTTTTACTTTCTCCAGTGACGCTCTCGACACCATTTCAGGGTGGCTTAACGCCCTTGATACGGTAGCAATGGACACCCCTGCTTCCCGGGAAACATCTCTTATTGTGGCCATAATTCGCGCATTGTTCTCTTTTCTAAAGATCCACTGAAATCATAACAAGCATTAACACGTTACACCATGTGAAACAGCAAGATAGTCGCAGGCAAAGCAACAATGTAACCGTAAACATTGCAATACCATAAAAAACATAAATGTTAACAAACCGCTAAGACTAAGAAGAACATAAAAATATAGCAATAAAAATCAAAAATACTTTTTATACAATAAGTTATCTGGACATAGAAAATAAATTGAGTGAATTTTCACGGTCATTTTACGAAAACACTAGACATGTAACCGGTTTCAAATTAAATTAATGCAACAATTTATATACAAATGTAAGAGGAACGGAATGACTCTCTCACGTCGACAGCTTATCAAACAAATGAGTTTATCCGCGGCAGCCGGAACAATTTTATCTTCAAAAGCGTTTGCCATTGCCGGACAGTTCCGTGAGAACGGTGAAGCAAATCTGCTAAACATGCCACCGTTACTTTTAGAAACGCTCGCAAGCATATCCGATCATGTCATTCCCCGAACTGATACACCGGGAGCTCGGGATGTGCTCTGCCATCAATTTGTTGTTCATCAGTTGCAACATGTATATGACAAAACTGACTATACCCAGGTGGAGGCATTGCTGACAGTCATTCTCGGTGTTGGTAAGGGTGCCTCCTCGTTTTTACAGGCTTCACAGCAAACACAAAGGAAAATCCTTGTCGATTTGGAACAAGCCGCATCGCCTTTTGATGACCTTCACCGCAAAACATTTCGCTTAGTAAAATCACTCATAGTATTTGGTTACTACACCTCTGAACCCGGTGCTACAAAAGAATTGAAATACATGGCTGTACCCGGCGGATTCAAAGGTTCAGTTCCCCTTGAGACTGTGGGCAGTGCCTTTAGCTCCAAAGCGTATTACTAAATTCAGTTGTAGGTATTAATATGAACAAAGAACTGTATATCGATAAAGCCAGTGAAACGTTTGATGCTATTGTCATTGGTTCGGGCATGACCGGAGGCTGGGCAGCGAAAGAGCTGACAGAACGCGGGTTAAAAACTCTGATGATAGAGCGTGGCCGTGCCGTGGAGCACAGAAAAGATTACATCAGTGAGGGCAAGCCGCCCTGGCAGTATGAGTTCCGCACCAAAGTAGATAAATCCCTGGTAGATTCAAAGTACCATATTCAGCAACAATGTTATGCGTTTCACGACGGCACTAAACATTTCTTTGGTGATGACAGTGCTTACCCTTACAGTACAGAACCTGGAACTGAATTTAGCTGGATCCGTGCTAACCAGCTGGGCGGTAAATCCCTGCTTTGGCACCGCCAATCTTATCGCATGAGTAAGTTTGATTTTCTGGCAAATAATGCAGACGGACACGGCAATGACTGGCCCATCCGCTATGAAGACCTTGCTCCCTGGTACGACTACGTGGAACGTTTTGTAGGGATTAGCGGCTCTGCAGAAGGCCTGCCTCAACTACCCGACAGTGTTTTTCAGCCTCCTTTTGAAATGACCGCCCCTGAACGGGATTTTAAGCAAAAAATGGCGGAACTCGAACCAGATAAGCCTGTGATCATCAGTCGCTGTGCTCACCTCACGGCTCCTCAACCTCAACATACGGCCCTGGGCAGAATTCAGTGTCAGGCGAGAAACGAGTGTCAAAAGGGTTGCTCATTTGGGGCTTATTTTTCTACACAAAGCGCTACGTTGCCAGCGGCTGTAGCTACAGGGAAATTATCCATAGCCACCAACAGTGTTGTAGAAAGCCTTATTTACGACGAGGCAAATAACCGTGTCGCCGGTGTGCGAGTGATAGATAATGAGACACTGGAGCAACGAGAGTACTTCGGTAAAATTGTCTTCTTATGTGCTTCCACTCTGGGTACCACCCAAATAATGCTTAACAGTCGTTCCAAACGCTTTCCAAACGGTATTGCCAATAGTTCGGGCGTTCTGGGGCAATATTTAATGGATCACAACTACAATGCCACGATTTCAGCATCCATCGATGGCTATGAAGATGAGTTTTATACTGGTCGTAGGCCAGCTTCTTTATACATACCCAATTTCCATTATGAACCCTCGCGATATCACAAAGACTTCAAACGGGGCTACGCTTTTGCTGGCGGAGCGTACAGAGAAGATTGGCAGTCAATGGGAGCATCAGATGGATTTGGTGTTGAGTTTAAACAAAAGCTGCATATGCCCGGTGCATGGCGGATGAGCCTTGGAACTCAGGGTGAAATGCTGCCTGACAGGGAAAACCAGGTAACCCTGCACGCCAATAAAAAAGACAAATGGGGTATTCCTCAGTTACACATTAATTGTCAATGGTCTGAAAATGAACGTATTATGATGGAACGATCTTTAGATGTTGGCGCATCCATGATGAGCAAAGCTGGCTTTACCAATATCGATAAGAAACTGCGGAATAAAGCACCGGGATTAGCCATCCATGAGGTAGGTACCGCTCGCATGGGCGACGATCCCAGAACGTCAGTACTCAATAAATATAACCAAACTCACGACATCGCAAACTTGTTTGTAACCGATGGTGCCAGCTTCTGCTCCAGCGGTGTTGGTAACCCTTCCCTAACCTTTATGGCAATCACCGCAAGAGCTGTGGATTACGCAGTGAAAGCCTACCAATCAGGAAAATTAGCATGAATCTACGCGCTCTCATTATTCAGGCATCGGCTATGGTCTTTGCCCTTTTACTAGCGGGCTGTAGCGACGACAAGTCAGAAGCCATGAAACCAGCATCGACGATAAGCGAAGACGCTATGCCAGGAATTAGTGTACAACTTTGGTCAGTAAAAGATGAACTGAAAGATGATTTTAAAGGCACGCTGGAACAAATCGCCGATATGGGCTTTGACGGTGTAGAATTCGCCGGTGATTTTGGTCCTTATGCCAACGATCCGAAAGGATTAAAAATGTATCTCGACTCACTTGGTCTTAAAGCCAGCGGCGCCCATGTTGGTACTAAATCGCTTATGGAAAACCTGGATGATACAGCCGCCTTTTACCAACAATTAGGCGTCAAAGCACTGATTATTCCCTGGGACGAGCGCGCTTTTAACGATGACGGCGTCCATGAACTCATCGACGATTTACAAACTATCGCGCGGGGATTATTGCCCTACAATATACACGTGGGGTATCACAATCACGCCGAAGAATGGGCTGATTACGCCGGAACCAGCTACTTTGAATTTATTGCCGCCAATACACCCGATAACGTAATCCTTCAACAGGATGTCGGTTGGACGCTGCACAGTAAGAATGACCCAATTGCTTTTGTAGAAGCATTTCCAGGGCGAATCTACACTACGCATTTTAAATCTGATGTTGAAAATCAACCCGGCGCAACCCCACTCATTGGTCAGGATGATATTGATTGGTTGCCGATATTCATCGCAACAGTGGAGCACGGCGGCGCCCAGTGGATTGTCCTTGAACAGGAAGCGTACCCCAACGGTATGAAGCCTATGGAAGCACTAAATGCAACGAAGACCGGTTTCGACAGCATCATAAAAACACATTAAATGAAGCCGCTAAATTGCTCAAAACAGGCAGTTTAGCGGTCCTTTGTGTTGCGAACGAGCTCGTGGCAAGTGTAAGGTAGAGTTATTCATCACACTAAAATGAAATAAATCTATGCTGACGCGACTATCCTTCGTCCTTGTTTTTCTTCTCTACGGGTTTTCTTTTATGGCAACTGCACAGTCATCCAGTGCTCAAAGTCCGTTGTCTGTGCTGGCAGATTTAAAAAACCTGCAAATTAACAGTACAAATATGGTTAGCGCAGGCCTCCCAAGTAACGCTCACCTTGCTCAACTTAATGAGATGGGCGTTACTCATGTTATCGACCTGATCCCAGGTGATCGGGAAGAAGAACGTACTGCAGTAACTTCACTGGCTATGAATTACCATAATATTCAGGTTGCGTGGGATAACCCTACCTATGAAAACTTCTCTGACTACTCCAATACAGTGAGTGATGCTCACAAAAACGGCGGCTTAGTGCTTACTCATTGTAAACTCAATTGGCGGGGCTCTGTGTTCACTTATCTGTATCGAATTACTGTTCAAAGGGAAGATGAAGCGGCAATGAAAGCGGAAATGCTAAAGACCTGGCAGCCCAATGACATCTGGCTGGCTTTTATTCACACGGTCCTGGATGAATACAATAAAGCGCACGGTACTCAAATCACCTCAAGTATTCAGGCAACTAATTAATCCATTAACAAAAGCCCGTTAGCAATATCGCCAACGGGCTTTGAAAGAACAACTGCTACTCCGTATTCTAGAAAGCGGTGTTTACCTGTACGCTGAAGATGTGCGCTTTGGCGTGTTCGGTAGCGGTAAGATCACTTTGAATTGAGCCGATAGCACGTTGCTGACTCACATCAGCTTCCCGACCTTTGATATAAACATACGCTACATCAATATTTGTGTTGTCGGTAAGAGAATATGTGGCACCCGCACTAACCCAATGACGGTCAGTATCAGGAATACTTAGTGAACGATGAGCATAGCTCACTGCTCCCTCATCATAGGCATAACCAGCCCGAAGTGTCAGCGCGTCGCTGTACAAATACGTTACCCCTGCGCTTACACGCCAGGTATCTTCGAAGTCTTCTTGTTTCAAGAGCAAATCATAGCCACTATCAAGGTTGGCTTCGAGCTTATCGAAAGTGCTCCAATCGGTATAATTGATACTGCCTTGCACTGACCATTGCTCGTTAATTCGCTGATCAACAGCAAACTCAGAGATAGCAGCAAAGTTTAAGTCCAAGCTACCGCCTTGGTTATAAAGCTCTGCGACTTCTGGAATGAGCACACCTAAATCGGATTTGATTTCACCCTCGAGGGTCAACTGGGTTTCAGCGCGATAACTCAACGCTAAATTCGTTGTCTCCGTTGGTTGCCAGAACGCTCCCACGTTCCATCCGTAGCCGATATCATCACCAGACATCTCAACAATGGTTAAGTTACCCAGTGCCGGGTTCCCCATTACCGTACCAAATACCTGAGGGATAGACGTACTGATTTTAGCATCGGCATAAGTGATGCTTACCCCTGCACCTAAACTTAAGGTATCAGTAACTTTATACGCCACCGCTGGATTAACTGAAAAAGACAAAATTTCAGCTTCATCAGCGTAATGAAGGGCGTTGTAATCATCACTATATTCAGTGGCAAGACCGTAACTGGTAAATAAGCCAACGCCCCAAGCCAGATTATTTTTCAGTCCGGAAGTGTAAAACAACGAAGGAATAACAGCGGCTTTGGCAATGTCTTCCTCGCTGGCATCAGATACGATGGTGTTTTCTCCCACGGTAGTGGACATTTCGCCACGAATGTCTACTTCGGGGTTCAAATAACTAACCTGACCACTAAACTGCGCCTTATCGAACGCTGTCATCGCGGCTGGATTAGTCGCCAAAATAGATGCGTTTTCTGGCTTTGCAGCTTGACCGGCCATGGCACGACCGAGACCGTTTGCACTATGTTCGTTTACCTGGAATCCAGCGGCGAAAACTGAGGAGGAAAATATGCAGGCTATGGAAACAGATATAGCCGTTCTAACAAAAGCTGGTTGAAACATGGAAATCTCTACGTTGAAAAAATGCCGCGGCATACTACTGATATGCGCACAAACCTTCAACAGCTATCACAACAACTGCTTACTTTTACGACAAGTGGACGGTAAATAGCGACATTTACCGTCCAACTTGAGTTAAAAGCGAAGTAAGAATCAGGAAGCTAAGCGAAGAATTTCTCTCGCCTTATCCAAATTGATATCGCCATGCTCACCTAGCGAAGTCAAACCATTTCTTTCCAAATTTGCCACAGCTGCATCCACGGCCTCTTCCCCTAAGCCATAACCTGATAGACGCGTCGCAACCCCCATTTGCTCAAAGAAATCCTGAACGGCCTTTATCGTTCTGTCTATGCGAGCTGCGTTATCGCCCTCAACAATACCGAACACCCGCTCTCCTAGTTGCAGGATCTTTTCTTTCTTTTTATCTTGCTGTACATACATTAGCGACGGGAGTACTACAGCCAGGGTTTGAGCATGATCCAAGTTATACAATGCCGTCAATTCATGGCCAATCATATGAGTTGACCAATCCTGAGGAACGCCCGATCCGATAAGGCCATTCAACGCCATGGTAGCCGACCACATCACGTTGGCTCTCACATCGTAGTTTTCTGGCTCAGAAAGCGCTTTAGGACCTTCACTAATCAGGGTTTGCAAGATACTTTCGGCGAAACGATCTTGCAATGGCGCATTTACATTATAAGTAAGGTATTGCTCAATAACATGGACAAATGCATCTACCACACCATTGCTAACTTGTCTGCTTGGAAGAGAAAAAGTATAAACCGGGTCCAACACTGCAAAAACAGGTTGCACCGTAGGAGAACCAAAAGCGCGTTTCTGTGACGTTGCTTTCTTTGTCACCACTGAGTTCCCGTTGCTCTCCGAGCCCGTGGCAGGTAACGTCAAGACCGCTCCCAGTGGCAGCGGATTTTCAAAAGTGGCATTTTTGGTAAGAATATCCCATGCATCGCCTTCGAAGTTATGTGCAGCGGCAATAAACTTGGCGCCGTCGATGACACTACCGCCACCTACTGCAAGAATAAAATTGACGTTTTCATTGCGCACCAGCTCCACCGCCTTCATTAACGTCTCGAAAGTCGGATTCGGTTCCACACCCGCAAACTCTACAAACTGGGTATTTTTTAACGCGTCCGTTACCTGGTCATATACGCCGTTTTTCTTAATTGAACCGCCACCGTATAACAACAATACCTTTGCTTCATTGGGCAAGCGTGAACTGATTTCGCTCACCTGGCCCTTACCAAATAGAATTTCAGTTTGGTTTTTAAAGGTAAAATTCAGCATAACTCTGACCTCACTTCTTATTAAATCAATGGATAAATATTTTGAGCAGTAAGATACGCCTGTTGTACAACCGTGAGAATTCACTAAAATTTGCAACAGCAATCAGATTTCTTATGGCTTCTAATGTCTTACCTAACACAATTAAAAACCTTTGTTGAAGTATATCGGGCGCAAAACATCACTCGTGCGGCTTCAAATCTCGGCATGTCGCAACCTGCTGTCACTGCCCATATTCAAACCATGGAAACAGTCATCGGCAAACCGCTTTTTACCCGCAAAGCGCGAGGCGTTGAGCCTACTTCTGTTGCCCATGACTTAGCGCTTCAGGTGTCGTCTCACATTGACATTCTCGAACAAAAAATTACTTCAGTGCGCAGTCGTTCCAATGCAGTTATGGGAACGGTGAATGTTGGCGGGCCCGCAGAATACCTCAGCGATGTATCTGGCCCGCAACTGGCGAATCTGCTGCAGTCTGGCAATGTAAAAATGGTGCTGCATATTGGCAACAAAGTCGATATATATCAGTCCCTCGAAGACGAACTGGTAGACATTGCAATAACCGCGTCACTTCCCGACAGTAACCGCTTCGATTTTTTAGTACTGGACAAAGAAAAGTTACTTTTGGTGATGAATCGTGTAGAAGGAAAACAGTTGCTGGACAAAGACATCAGCGCGGAGATGTTAAATAGCTATAACCTGGTGACCTATGATCAGGAACGCCCACTGGTCAGGCAGTATTTTCAACAAGTATTTAATGCGCCGTGCGACTCTAATGTTGTTGCTCTTTGTCCGGATATTCGCACTATCGCCAGTATTATAAAAGCGGGCGTTGGGTATTCTGTACTACCCGATTACCTGTGCAGAAAAGCTATAGCGAGAGGTGAACTGATCCAGTTAGGCCCGGTTGGGCCTGAGAACTATATCTATCTTGTTTGGAAAAAAGGCGCACTGAAACACCCACGAATTGCTTTTGCAAAAGATGTAATTAGTGCCTTTGGGAATATAAATCTAAATTACGGGATATTTTAAACCAAATTGGTTAGACAATAAGCGCACAAAAAATTAACATGAAAGAAAAAAATTGCTAACCAATAGGTAATAAAATGAAACTAAAAACTCCCCTACCAAAAACTGAGCAATGGCGACCACGCCTCAGATTTTCCTTTTATCTCTGTACAGCCGCACTTCTGGTAGCGTGCGGAGGAGGTGGTGGTACATCGACTACTAGCCAACCCACGCAACCGGTTAACCAAACCCCACCCACCAACAATACGTGTAGTGAGCAAAGTATTCCCGTAGTTAACGTCAGCGCCAATGACAACAGCTTGCCTGATTACTCCGCAACACTCGCTGCTGATGGCGATACTTCCGTGCAATCCCGCTGGGCATTTAGCGGTGACGATGGGCAGTTAATACTTGATTTAGGCAGCGAAAAAACCGTTGGCGCTCTGGCAGTTAAATGGTTTGAAAGCACTAAAAATAGTAATCGCTTTCAAATAGACTCGTCCACGAATAATGATTCCTGGCTTCAGGTGAGTGACGTTTTATCATCGAGCACTCAACAAGGTGGTTTTGAACTCTATCCTTTAACAGAAAGCCAGGCCCGCTACATACGCATTTCAGTAGAGGGTAACAGCACCGTCAATGGTATAGTGGAAGTAGAAGTCTATGAATGTCAGACACAAGCGGGCAAATTTAATCAAACCCTTCCATCTGAAACCGGCATCGAGCTCGATGACTGGTATTTGAGTATCCCCATTGACGAAGACGAAAACGGGCGCTCAGACAGCATTTCAGAAACGGTACTTGCTAACGGCTATGCCCATTCTGATTTTTTCTACGCTAGTGACGATGGTGGCATAGTAATGCGCTCACCTTCGTACGGATTTAAAACATCTCAAAATACTCAATATGTTCGGGTCGAGTTAAGAGAAATGCTCAGACGGGGCAATACCGGTATATCCACACAGGGAGTAAATAAAAACAACTGGGTCTTTGGAAGTACTTCTGCACAAGCGCAACAGCAGGCTGGCGGCGTCGACGGTGATCTCCATGTGTCTCTGGCGGTTAATGAGGTTACCACCAGCGGGGAAAACTACCAGATTGGTCGCGTTATTATCGGCCAGATCCACGCCAATGACGATGAACCCATTCGACTGTATTATCGCAAGTTACCTGGTAATGAGAACGGATCCATATACTTTGCTCACGAGAGCCGGGAGACAGACAGTGACGGAGACAATATTGAGACGTACGTAGAGATGATTGGAAGCCGTTCTAACAGCGCGTCAAACCCGTCAGATGGCATCGCACTTGACGAGCGATTTGACTATCACATTTCGGTGGACGACAGTTTACTTACAGTGAGCATTAGCCGCAGTGGTAAGGAAGATGTGGTTGCCCATTACGATATGACCAATAGTGGATATGATGATAGCAGTCAGTACCAGTATTTTAAGGTAGGCGTTTATCACGTAAACAATTCCAGCGACCCGGATGAGGCAGCCCAAGCTACGTTTTATACAATACGCAATAGCCATACAGGTTACGTATTTAGCGAATAATAAGTAGATAAAAGCCTGTCATTTGGTATGGCAGGCTTGGTAAACAACCTTTAATGCTCGTATTGAAGGTGATAGAAAGTAGCCTGCACGTAGTCTCTTTTATCACCGCTGTTATTTTGATTATACACACCCGCTTTGAAGTACATATATTGGTCACCGCCGAAGTAACCACTGTCAGACATATCATAAGACTTGGTCACATTCGCTTTGCCTGTTCTTATCAAAGTGACATGCAGTACATTATTTTCAACAGTAATTTTGTAGCTGAACGGTTCATTCAATGCAATACCGTCTTCAGGATCAGCCAGCGTGTGAGAACGAGAACCGATCAAATTCACCCACACATCGTCCCCGTCATTAATTTCGTGGGCAAAATACACTGATCCCTTCTCATTATCAGGCAACTTGCGGTAATAAAGACGAATGGGCTCATCATTAGTGGCATGGATCTGCCCGATGATAACCCTCCCTACTTTCTTTTCATCGCCAGTTGTTGATACCCGATTGACCGCTAATGTCGCTTCAAGACTCCCTTCTACGGCACCTGCTTCACGCCGTAAGGAACTATGGGCACCACTGAATACCCAATTATTTTCAGTTACACCCTGAGTCTTGATACGACTATTACCACGTCTGAGCATTTGTCTTAGTTCAGTTCGGGCATATTTTGTGTTTTTTGACGTTTTCGCCCCTTCATTGGGACAGGCGAAAACCATACCGCCATCACTGGCAGTATAAAACAGAGGTTTAACCTGAAACTCATCACTTAGAGGCCGTTCGTAAACTAAATCAGCTTTGCCATCTTTATTTACGTCTGTAGGCAGGGTCAAACTCCACCCCAGTAAATCAAAGTTCCCGCTTGGTGCTTTATCTGGGCTTAACCCATCCATCTTGCCTAGCAGAACACCATCAGCTAATGCTTGGTGAGACGCAGCAGGTAACAAGGAGACCAGCTCTTCTCCCTTGCTGTTTATAGCGTACAAAATTGTAGCGACAAGAATAAAACGAATTGTGTAGGGAATTATACTTCTCATTGGTCATCCAGTTTGGTAATAAAAATTATTAAAAATGTTTTAACCGATCATGAAGACCAAATCAACAAATCATTTACAAATTAAGATTTCGAGGCTGTAGTTTAGATCAATAGATATAAAAAAACAGACATGCACTTAACGTGGATGTCTGTTTAATCGAAGATCCTACTATGCTTTATCGAGCGCTTGGGAAACGTCTGCAATAATATCGTCTATGTGTTCAATTCCGACGGAAATCCGTACTAAATCTTCACTTACGCCAGCTTTAGCTAATTCTTCACTATTTAACTGTCTATGCGTGGTTGAGGCAGGATGACAAGCCAGCGATTTTGCATCACCAATGTTTACCAGGCGCAAGATCATGTCCAAGGAGTCAATAAACCGACTACAAGCTTCAAGGCCACCATCAATGCCAAAACTTAAAATACCTGATGCCCTACCCCCTGTAACTTTTTGACAATTTTCAAAGTGTGGGCTGTCAGACAAACCAGCATAATTGACCCATAACACTTTGGGGTGTTGTTGCAAATATTCAGCCAGTTTCTGGGTATTTTCACAATGCCGCTCCATGCGCAAACCCAATGTTTCCAACCCTTGTAAAATTTGAAACGCATTCATCGGGGAAATAGCCGCGCCCGTGTTACGAAGTGGTACCACACGGCAACGCCCAATGTACGCAGCTGCACCTAACGCCTCTGTGTACACAACGTCATGGTAAGATGGGTCAGGTTCGTTCATTACTGGAAACCGGGTTTTGTTTACCACCCAGTCGAATTTACCCGAGTCGACAATAATGCCACCAATGGAAGTACCGTGTCCGCCCATGTATTTTGTCAAAGAATGCACCACGATATCTGCACCCAATTCAAATGGCCTGCACAGATAAGGCGTCGCTACTGTGTTGTCAACGATCACAGGGACACCGTGACGATGGGCAATTTCTGATAAGCGCTCGATATCCACTACATTTCCGGCAGGATTCCCAATAGACTCACAAAAGATCGCTTTGGTTTTATCGTCTATGGC
The DNA here is from genome assembly GCF_056158205.1 of Alteromonas sp. AWQ4_252. Classification (NCBI taxonomy): domain Bacteria; kingdom Pseudomonadati; phylum Pseudomonadota; class Gammaproteobacteria; order Alteromonadales; family Alteromonadaceae; genus Alteromonas; species Alteromonas sp. AWQ4_252. Next base: position 3,417,002 of record NZ_JBSWSV010000001.1, read on the forward strand.
GGCTTCAAAGCCAGCGAAATCGTCAAATGAGACCATTCTTACTTCGACACCCTGACGAGGGAATGAATGAGCGAACAAGTTGTATGTTCCGCCATACAACTGACTGGTGCTAACGATATTGTCACCGACTTCAGTAAGACATTGTATTGAATAGGTTATTGCAGCCATACCGGAGGAAACTGCCAAGGCGCCAATCCCCCCTTCCATTGCTGCAACACGTTTCTCCAGTACATCAGTCGTGGGGTTCATAATTCGCGTATAAATATTTCCCGGCACAGCCAGATTAAATAGATCTGCACCGTGCTGGGTATTGTCAAAAGTGTAAGACGTTGTCTGGTAAATGGGAACCGCCGCAGCTTTCGTCGTTTCCTCTGATTTATATCCTTCGTGGAGTGCAATAGACTCAAGTTTCATCGTCATTCTCATCAATAAATGGTGTTGTTTGCTTTACGTTGTATTAAAGACCGAAAGCGACGCCTAGGTCACAATGTCGGCAATACAGAAAATTGGAATAAATGTTCTCACCTTAACCATCCAGGCAGGGTTAAGTGAAGACATCCTCCTAGACGATACCACTTTTAAGAAAAATATCACTCTTGGCGGACGAATTTTATCGTTGAGAAACATACAATAGAAGCTGTGAGGGGAAACGCAATGATGGGATTAAAAAATATACTGGCCAACAGGTAACTCATTCCGGCCCGCGGCTGCTGAGCCCGGGACTATCCGGAATGAGTGGACACTGGCACCGTTAGCGGTTACTTAGTAGCATCAATGCTAGCAATATAATTTCCGCTGTCGTAAGCACCATTTGTGATATAAGCGTTAATGCTGTCTGAGTTATCGCCATACTGGGCAACGAACTCTACAAAGGGCATACCGTTACAGCTTACTTCGCTTTCTACGAAACGCTTATCGACACCAGCATCTTTCATGGCATCCCGCAATTTAAACTTACTACCACTTGCTGCTGATAAACAGATTTTCGTCGTCATTGAATCATCAGAGCCAACAAGTTGTGGAGATGCTGAAACACCAGCAGCTAAACCAAAAGAAACACCTACAATTGCCATTACTTTAGTGATTACGTTCATTTTCATTTCCTTTTTCAATTAACAGTGTGATAAGCATGTTGCTTACTTCTCATTCAGCAACTGAGATGCCAACTTTTTAAATTGTTAATTTTCAATAGGTTAAAGAAAATCAGCGTGATGACTTAAAACTCATGTAGTCAAATTGAAAAAGGCAATGGTTAAAAAGGCTAATAAATAGCTAAAAATTTAACATCAAGAACAAAGTCAATTTTCACAGCAGTAAACTAGCAGAAGTTAAATTGCCTACTATACTAAAGTATAACGTTTAAATTTTGTACAAATCTTATATCAAGCTGAACCTGATTAATTGCTTTGACAAGCCATTGCAAGAAGGACGTGTGCACATGCAAGTTAATAATATCAGTTTAATCAACCTGCTAGAACACGCCCACATCGGTGTTGTTATACATAGGTGGGATACGACAATTGTCTATGCTAACCCGGCGGCACTTACTTTTCTTGACACGACTTTAGAAAATTTACAAGCCAGAAATGGTTTTGATGAAAGGTGGGAATTTATTGACAGGGAAAACCGGCGATTACATATTGAAGAGTTTCCAGTCAATAAAGTCATCAATTTACGCACTTCCTTACACGACGAAATAATTGGCATTGTAAATAATCATTCAGGAGACGTGACCTGGCTAAAAGTGAATGCCTATCCGGAAGGTTCTCCTGATGAAAACGCTTCTGCAAGCTTTGTAGTAGTTTACTTTACTGAAGTTACTGACCAAATTATCAATTTTTCATTTCAGGATATTGTACAGAATGCCCAGGATATGATTATTGTAACTGAAGCCGCCGACTTTTCCGGCCCATTGTCTCCCCGTATTATTTATGTGAATGACGCCATTTGCAAAGTCAGTGGTTACAGTGCTGAGGAGCTTATTGGCGAAACCCCACGCATTTTGCAGGGCACGTTAACTGACAAAACTGCCACCATGCGTATACGCCAGGCATTACAAGAGAATTCTCGTGTTAATGAAACTCTGCTGAATTACACAAAATCTGGCACGCCATATTGGGTAGAAATGAACATTTTTCCTCTTAAAAACAGTCTTGGTGAGGTGACTCATTTCGCAGCTGTAGAACGGGATGTCAGTACGTCGAAATTTCAGTCAGAACAGCTGAATAATCGGAATATCGAGCTTAAATCTATTCGAGAAAACCTCGAAAAGCTTGTTAGCGAGAGAACTAGAGAATTGAGAACTGCCAACGCAGCTCTTGAAAAACTGGCATACTTCGATTCATTAACCGACATACCCAATCGCAGAGCTTTTAACGACGCAATTAGCAAAGCGCTGGCCTCTTCTATTCGACACAATAATTCAATTCTTGTCGGTATTGCTGATGTCGACAATTTTAAGCAATTGAATGACACCTACGGTCATGCTTTTGGTGATGATGTCCTCATCGCAATCGCTGATGTTTTAAAACACTTTTTCCGCCAGGAAGACTGTATTGGAAGGATCGGCGGAGAAGAATTTGCATTCTGCATGGTAATTCCACCACATCTCGACCCATCTCTTTTGCTGGAACGCTTACGCAAAAAAGTAGAAGATATTCCCAGTGTTCAGGAGGCTTTCTCCGCTGTGACCATCACGGTAAGCCTTGGCGCTTACTGCGTTAGAGACGTAGAAGACCGTGATGCCAGAAAGCTTCTGACGATTGCAGATAGTGCATTATATAAGGCTAAAGAGAATGGAAAAAACCAAGCGCACATTGTGTACCAGAATGTTGCAGCCTCTTTAGATACAGCGTGATGTAGTCCAAATAATGCCCCGGTATTTCAGGTGAAATACCGTAAAGTAACTGGGTCGACGATCTACACCTGCGTCAGCAACCGGGTAATTAACGTAATTACGCTGACGCTTTATGAGTTAAGAACCATTGAATTCTGCCCGCCATCATTCTGTTTTGTTCTCTCAATGTTGTGCCAAACTTTTTCGTGAAAGTAAAAAGCAACAGTATTGATGGCAGGTTCCACCAACGCCATCAAGCCACCAATTAACATGCTTCCGGTAAGCAAATACGCTACGGTAAAGGCAACGGAAAAGTGCATAATGGCGAACGTAATCGTCTTTTTCATAGCATCCTCTTAAGTAAATTGTTTTCGCAAACCTGTTAATGAGAATTATTATCAATTAAGAGAGGGAATACAATAGCTCTTTTTCGATGAACATAATCAAGAATACCGATTAGTAATTGCATAGCCCCTACTATGCCCAAGAGCGGTTGAAGAACTTAATAATAAGCAATAACTTGGCTAGCGTGATAACTCAATGGCAGTTAGAGTGAAAAGGAAACGGCAACTAATAGACAAATATGAAAAAGAAAAATAATAAGGTAAAGATCCTGCTGAAAGTGTTAATCGCGTTGGTGTTAACCACATCCAGTATTTACGCGTTCGCTCCCTGGCAATTCGCCTTGTATTACTTCAAACCTTTGTCGGCGACCGTGGAAGAAGAATTGGCTCTGGCCACAAACAACGGTATCGACGGCATTATCGTTTATATTCAGCAAGGTGATAAGCCCGGCAAAACTTTTGCGTCTGGCTGGCATAACAAAGCTAAAGGGATCCCCGCCCTACCCGAAGCGCTGTTCAAAATCGCCAGTATTGCAAAACTCTATGATGCTGTGGCAGTTGCGAAGTTAAGTGCAGACGGCAAAGTAAACCTCGACAGCTCTCTGCCGTCGTATTTACCAGAACTTCGTGGCCGAATAGAAAACGCAGATAGTATTACCCTGCGAATGATGGTTCAACACCGAAGTGGCATACCTAATTTTACGGATCAAGATGGCTTCGATTGGGCAAAGAACGATCTGGACATTGACAAGCTTATCTTCGACAAGCCGGCAGACTTTGCACCAGGCACTGACTATGCCTACTCAAACACCAATTATTTACTCCTTCAACGGGTCATGACACGGGTGCTCGGATACAGTTACTTCACCTACATTCAAGACAACATACTGCAACCATTAAAGTTGAATGACACTTATGAATCTGTAAACCACATAAACAGTGAGCGGTTAATGAGTGGCTATTATGTTGGTTCCACTGACGAATTTAAATTTCTCGACCAGGGTATGATTGCCACCGCCCAAAACGTTGGCATTTTTGTTAAGGCGCTGAATGATGGTTCTCTGCTCACCGAAGAAGAGATGCAAATCTATCAAAACTTATATGAATTTGAACATACTGGCTGGGTTTTGGGTTATTCCAGTATCGCCAGATACAATCGGGAAAACGACAAAGTCGTGGTGCAATTTACAAATACCACTGGTAACGACATTGTGCTGCTCACACAAATTATCTACAGCCGAATTCTCAAAATAACAAATTGAAGCTGGCTTAGATTCAGTATTTGGCGACATTTATTGTATTGGAAACCACTGGGTTGGCAGCTTTGAAAGTTATTTGGAAACTCTACGGCTAGTTCAACGATCCACCATTCACTCGCACTAGCTCCAAAAATTCTTAAGTGTCAAAAATATTAACACTTCCAATTTCGCATATATTTAAGTCAATGAAATTCAAGAACTTTGCATTTGGCTCAACTTTTGCTTTACATTTATATAACAATAAAGTCATATTTTAAAATGACGAATGGATGACCAAACATATATAGGACTTAGCTTATGAATACATTAATCAAATCATTAATAATGACCGTTGCCGTTTCCCTGTCTCCAAGCACTTTTGCAACCATCATTACTTTTGATGGCGAAACTCCAGTATTCGAGATCCCCGAAGATTATGGAAGTAACATTTCTTCTGCCTCAGCCTCGTTTCTGGAAGGTAATGGTTTTACAGCAAATATAGCAGTGAGCTATTCGCGAGATAACGGCAACTCAAATTTTTCGGTTTGGGATGGCTATTCTTTATTAGATAATGCGTTGGGGCATACCTTGTTTGATGTTCCTGGTGAAATCATCTTCACTGCTGAAGCAGGGTATGGCGTTATCCTCAATAGTTTTGATTACGCGGCCTGGTCGGGTGAGTACGACGCTCGAATCCAGGTCTTCGGTGATAGCGATCAGGTACTATTTGATTCTGGAATGTTTACCTTGAACGAAAATCAGGGTATTCAGAGTTCCACTTTCAGCCCTTTGTCATCTTTGTCAACGATGCGAATTAGGTTTGAAGATTTTGGCGATCTTGCCATTGACAATATAAATTTCGACCAATTCGCTCTTAACCCACAAGTTAATGCTTCAGAGCCGGGCACGTTAGCACTTTTAGTCCTGTCAATGTTAGCAATAGTGAGAATAAATAGACGCAATTTCTCGCTAAAATAACTGTTCCTTATGCATGCTTTACAAGGCCTGATTCAATCAGGCTTTGTGCATGCAAAGTCTCAGCTCACAGAAAATACCGACTCCGCTTTTTCTGGCCAATAACATCTTTGGGTATCCCCCACATCCGCGGCACAATCGAAAGGAATCACCCATAATTTAAGTGCACTGTTGTCATCAAAGTCAAAACTACAGGAAATAGGCTGAGTAAATTGGGCGTGCCTGGGATAAATTAGGTACATGTCGCCCTCTCCTTTCAAGTACTTTTGTCCATAAGCATACATCTGGTAAAAATCAGATTGAGACAAACCATAATGATTGTCAGTCTCGCTGCTATTTAGCAGTTTCCATTTGGTGTCCATTATGGTTTTTCGCTTCCCAGCCGAAAGTTTGAAATCTGGTTTAAGCTGAAACCGACGGGTATTTTCACGGTAGACCAAATACTCTGATGCTACCTGAGTGCAAACTTGCGTATTGTCGGGAGATATTTTGCGCAAGGTACTGGCCACAAAGTGTTCGAAAACACGCTCCATTGGAAATAAAAGAGACACGGCATAACTATCACCTTTTCCCGCCAGTGGCGACATTTCATCCAGCACTATTTTTACCCACTGAAGAGGAAGCTTATAATAGGCCATACCACGGTCTAAACGCACGGCAGCAAAATCGCTTTTTATATTTTGGCTAACAGGCACATCAGCAAAGACAAACAATAGCTCCCGGAGTAACTTTTGATTCTCATGACTTCGACAATAAGTCTTCACTTTGTGAAGCGCGCTGTGAATAAGGCGGTTTGCAGGCCTGTCAGGCAAGTATTCATCAAACTCAACGAAAAACCGGTGCTTATTTATATAATTGCGCTTAACGTGTTCAGAAAGCTGTAGCTTTCCTTTAAGCAATGGTAGATTGTCGCGACACGCCACATAATCACTACGCAATCCTCTCTTCACCAGCGTATTTACCGACGACAGAAATTGACTGACAAAGACTTCTAGCAATGGCATTTTGCGCAAGGAAACAAGCGCATCCTCGGTTTTGAGGTGATGCAAATGAGTATGGTACTTCAACATGGATAATAACGTTTCGCGATGATGCACTATGGCATTTTCGCGGGTCGTGCCTGGCTCAGTTATCCTGCCTATTTTGGGCAATATTTCAATGTGAGTACCATCAGGTGTGAATACCACGCCAGCGTAGTTTTTAACTTGCACGACTTCACAGTTGTCCGCCATTGTTAATGATAAAAACCGACTCTCTTTGGTACTACACAAACTCAACCGTTTTAAGTAAGCAAATGCCGCATCGGAAACAGCAACGATATTGTCAGATAACTCTGCTCCCTCACCAGCGCCGAGCTTATCAAACTCGAAAACAACAACGTATTGATGACTAGTCATTAGTTTCGTTCTTGCTTACTGAGCCCGCGTATACTTGTTGATAGGCTTCAGGTTGATTCCATACACATGATGGATCCTCAGAAACCGGTTCGAGGTTATAAACAACTTTGTTGCCTTCAAATGTGTCCAGACCGTGACCCGGGCCAAAGATATCGTTATACGAGTGACTCTCTTGTTTGATAAAATTGAATTTGCTGTTTTTAATACAGCCGAGTACGAGGCTAATTTTATTCCAATCTTCAAAAAAATATTCTTCAAGTAAGGGAATAATCTTATTCACGAATACGTTACGCAGAGTACTGAATGCCTCTGCTTCACTCTTCTCTTTCGCCATAACCACGGGCATAAAAAACGCATGGCCCAGGGTGTGCTCTCGGTCGTAGAGAATTTCGATTCGCCTGTTCATGGTATGAAGTAATTTGGAAAGGTCGACGCCTTTTACCTCATTATCCTCGAGTAAGCAGGGTTGTGGCATCATTTCGGTAAAGTCAAATCGCCTTCTCAAGGCCGTGTCGATTAAAGCCAATGAGCGATCCGCAGTATTCATTGTGCCAATTAAATACACATTATCGGGCACAGAAAAAGCCTGCTGAGAGTAAGGCAAGATCACTTCCAGTGCTTCCGTGTTGCCACCGCCTCTCGTTTGTCGTTTTGCAGGCTCAATAAGGGTAATCAGTTCACCAAAAATCTTGGAAATATTACCGCGATTGATTTCATCGATAATTAACACATAGTTTTGTGGCTTAGACGGTTTGTGTTTGAGTGTAATATTTTGCCGCGACATTTCCTCCAGTAGTGCATTCACTGAAATTCGATTCAGCGGATACACTGATTTTTGGACAAGGTTTTTGTTGTCGTTCAGCGCATAAATATCTAGGTTACATTCCGTAACTAACCAGTTTATTTTGCGGCAGTGAGGAAAGTGACGCTCAGCCAGGAAGCCATCCTGATGATACTCATAGTCGCCAGCGACAATACCAATGGCCTGAATCGTTCGTTGACTACTGATACAAAGTACCAGCTCGCCTTGCTGCATATGTCGGAAAAAATTATCTAATGTGTCGCGATTGTTTTTCCCTAAGTTAGCAAAGTAAGTCGCCTCTTGCTCAGATTGTACGCCCGCTAGATCACCGGTTTGCTCCCAGCCTAACGCCGCATACCCTTCTTTAAAACAGTAGTCTCGAACCGTACTTTTACCCACGCCATCAATTGAGAACTTCCACACGCGAGCGTTGTTGGCCAACCCCAAAGCCTCGCGAGCCTCATGATCTCTTGCTGCTGCACAAATCTCTTTAAAGACACCAGGCTTTACCTCGTAGCCAACATCACTGCCGTTATCACCAAGAACTGGTCGAATGCCCTCAACAAACTCATCGTACCCATAACTTTGGTGAAACGTGACAAAGCGAATTCGTTGCTGTGCCATTAAAGACTGATATTTCGCTGTCAAAGCAGCACGTTGTTCAGCGCTGCATGGTTTATCCTGGTCGATGTTTAACGATGCGTAAAACGCTGGTTCTGCAGCTTTCACCGCCGCTTGTAGGGTGTGATAGGTCTTTCCTGTCCCCGGCGGCCCGTAGAAAATCTGATTAAGCGACGACGAGGGAATCACCTGCTCACGTCCTTCAATCTCATTATCTTCTTCGAACTCATCTTCATTGTCGTCTGGATCGATGTCATCAACTGTATAGTTTCCCGGCAATCTCCCGGCCCCGGTTAACTGCGCAACACCCTCTACAGCAAACTGTTTTTTTAATTCAGCAAAAATTGCATCACGATTTTTTTCCGTGTCGTCAGTCAAAAGCACCGTTTGTTTTTCACTGCGCCCTTGGGTAGCTGGGAACCTGATAATAAATTTGCCGTTTTCCACCTTAAACCCACCTAACACTTTACCTTTTTGTAGTTGTGGCTTGCGTTGACCGAAGCGGATAGCGGTGCTTGTTTTATGCACATTCCAAAAATCAATGTCACTGTTGTACTCGCTAATGGCTTGAATAGCTCTCAACAATACGTGTTTATCAACTCCTTTTTTTTCTGAGAAAAGACGCGCTTTGGGGTAAACCGCATAGTCGTCCAAGGTGTGGGTGGTGTGCATGGATTGCTTCCTTGTTGAGTCTTTTTTCTGTGGTCGTAGTGATACTTATCTGTGTGTTAGCTTACTGATTATTTAGAGTAATTTTCTACCTCTATGTATTTAATTGGTATGGCCTTACATAACCAACTCACATCCATGTATGTTGGTTTTGATCTTATATTTTACCTAACTTATTGAAAGCTTTTGAGCATCAAACCGTTCTGTATTACGAACGTATAACCTTTAAAAATGCTTGCTAAGGAATATGATGAAAATTTTGCGTACTGTGCTGACTATGTGTGCCGTTGCTTTTGTTCCCAGCACTATCGCTGGTGAAGCTGTTTTGGCCGGTGGATGTTTTTGGTGTATGGAATCTGACTTTGAAAAGTTACCTGGCGTAACCAATGTAGTTTCAGGTTTTACTGGCGGTAGTGCGCCGAACCCAACGTACAAAGGTAATCACAAAGGGCATTATGAAGCAGTCAGAATTACTTACGACGACAACCAATTATCGTATAAGGATATTCTGAATCACTTTTGGGTAAACATTGACCCGTTCGACAGCCGTGGGCAATTTTGTGACAAAGGGCCAAGTTATTTAAGCGCTATTTTTGTCGCTAATGAAAACGAGCGCGTCATCGCACAGCAAACTAAAAAGACTGTTGAAGCACAGTTTCCTGATAAATCAGTAGTAACCCCTATTCTTGAACAATCTACCTTTTATCCAATTAAAGGTGATGAAATAGTACATCAGGATTTTTATAAAAAAAGTCCTCTGCGCTACAAATACTACCGCTGGAACTGTGGCCGGGATCAGCGCCTCGAAGAAATTTGGGGAGATAAAGCAGGCGGCAAGTCGTAACCCCATAGGCAGCGACATACTCTCAGCCGAAGGTATCATAGTGGTCGGTATATGCTGATAGCTATAAAATTCCTGGACATGAGGGTTGTAAATTTATCCAGAGGCAGTGCTGTGAAACAAATTCATTCAACGGTGGAAAAGTGCAACAACACGCCCCTAAAATTGGCATATTCTGGCTATACAATGCAAACATTATTGCTAAGACAATGAAGATTGCTGATGCCGCAGTCGACAGTATTGGCATCTGTGATAGCCCGTTTAGTCATGACATAGAATGGGAACGCAATTTTCTCTACTACCCGGACTTCCCAGAACTCTACGGCAGTGAATATCAGGCACTTCCCAGAGGACGAATTGTCTATAAAAGAAAAGGCAACCAATTTCGAGTTTATGCAGATAAAAAAATTCTGACTAATCAAGCCAATATGAAGCTGGTTGCAGCTAAATTTGAGATAACGAAACACCATTTGCTATGGTCTGCAGACCCTCATTACCGCACTTTTTAAATCTATTAAAAGCGGTATGCCATCAAGGTAATAGTCAATCAGCGAAGAACACTTCTTTTCTTGCGATTTCAAGTTGTGCAATGGTTCTGTCAACGTCACCGCTCGACAAAAACTCAACAAGAATCGCCATGTAAGGTTCATAATATGCTTTTTCAACACCTCGATCGAAATACTGCACAAGCTCTTTCGATGAAGAAATATGTCGGCTACCTGCCTGAATCAATTTGCTGCTACTTATTTGAGCCTTAGGATGAACAGGGAGATGATCTATCCTCTCGTTAATAAAAGCCTGAACCTCTTCACTAGAAATATATCGCAAAAACGTTTTTGCGATTTCTTTATTTCTGCTTTTTGAAGATATAATAAAGTAATCGACAGTAGATATTTCGTGTCTATAGATGTGCTCATATATCGTAGGAAATGGTGTATATCTCATGCTCACGCGCATATCATCAGGTAGTTGGCTTACTATATAATTACCTGAAAGTATCAAGCCTGCTTGTTTTCTGTACAACAACGGCAGTACCTGTTTATATGTGTATAGCGCTGAGTTGCTGAGAAAGCACTGGTTATCAATCAGCGTTTTCCATTTCTGAAAAACAGCCACCAGTCGTTCATCGGTAAAAGCAACCTCACCGTTCATCACTTTTATATGGAAAGACAGGCCGTTCATGCGAAGATTCAGATAATCGAACCAGGAAAAAACCGTCCATTGCTCCTTGGTACCCAGCGCAATTGGAACAATATTGTTTCGAGTAAGGACTTTGCAGGCTTGTAGAAGCTCTTCCCATGTCTCGACTCGCTTAATACCAAGCCCCGTAAACAACTCAATATCGTAGTACAGCCCCCAAAAACCCAGTGAAACAGGAATGCCGTATTGCTGTTGCTCGTAGGTAATAAATTCCTTTAGATCTGTGCGGTGATCCTCCATCAAAGGCTCAAGCCACAAATCAGTCACCGGCTCAACGAAGCCATCTACGATCAACTTCTTCAAGTCAGCGGGCCAGAGCCACAGCATGACATCTACATCAGGGTTATTTTTAAGCCAATCTTCCGATTTGAGCTTGTAACCCTCATCGTCTGAAGATAAATAGTCAATTAAAATATTAGGGCACTGATTGGAAAAATTCTCTGCGACCTCTTCAAATGCTGCTCGTTGGGCCGTGCTAAAGATGAGAAGAGAAACCGTAAGTTTACGTGGCCCTTTTCCACACTCATTAGCGAAGGTTGGCACGGTAGAAAATAATGAAAGCGACAACACTAAACATGCTTGTAGACAGCATTGTTGTGCGTATCTGGTCACACTCCTTTTATGAAACATGCGAACCACCTATAGCATATACAGTAGACTTGAGCCTGTTTACAAAATTAAGCCTTCTTCTCAAATTCCTGCATCAAAGTCAGTAAATGACAAACTTACTGACACTCTCGTTGTGTCAGCCTTTACATGAGTATAGGCGAGAACATGAAAGTCCACACGATACTGCGTGTTTCATAACTTTAATTCTTTTTTCTCCAGCAAAAAAAGGGGTGGAGGTAAAGCGTAAATCGGTCGGTTAGTCTTCACATTATTCTATTTTTAGCACTCTTAACATATTGTTATTCAACACTTGAATGGTCTCTGTTGACGTTGCTCTGCCCTCAATTTGACGTGTTTCAATAGATTCACGTCAATTTTCTCAGCGCCAACAGCCTTATGGTATTGTTCTAAAATGCGTCCTTATCCAAATACAATCAATGCCTACCGGAAGAATCAGGTATTTTCCCGACCTCACGCTTAGCGACCTTGAAGCAGAAGACTGGGATGACAGATGCTTAAAAACAGATACCGTTAACAAGTACAAACAGCGGTTCAATCAATTTTTTGATTGGGTATTAAGCAGATTGGAAGAAAATAGCGATACACGCGATATGCAATAGATTTCCATCTTAAAAATCTATACGCTGAAAACTGCAAATATAAAATGCCAGATTTAGGTACACTGAATACATAACTTGAATCAGCGAAGGAAGGTAAGTCCAACGCGCGTAAAAGCGCATGGGTTTAGCTGACTTTTTAAGGGCAGTCGATAATCAGTAACCTTACATTTATATTACTCAGTTACTCTGCTTTTTGAAACACCAAAGCCTAACAGTATTTTAATCGTGGGCAAGGCGAAAACCATACGTAAGAGTTCTTGTTGTAAGCACTTCCCAATCGCGAAAGCTACTTCTGAGATGTTTAGAATCACTTGCCCATGCCCCCCCCCGCACGACTCGCCTGGTACAATCTCCCGTGGCGACTGCGGCGCCATTCCCAGAAGCAGCATTGTAATTTTTTACCACACAGTCTGCCGTCCACTCGTATAGATTGCCGTGCATGTCATAAAGAGCATATGCATTGGGTTTATGAGACTTCACCTTCAAAGGGCCCTCTTCAATCGAGCTGCATTCCCCACCATCAGATCGCATGCCATAACGCGCGGCGCTGCAGTTTATCGTGTCGCCCCACGAATACCTGGATGTGGAGCCAGCTCTTGCTGCGTATTCCCATTCACCTTCGGTGGGCAGCCGAAAAGACATTCCGGACGCCTTATTTAACCACGGAATAAACTCGCGTGTAATATCTTCAAAACTGACATCGTGCACGGGATGTTGTCCTCGGCGTCCTCTCTTGGCAACTGCATTGTGGGAGCAGCCGCCAGCCAAAAAACAAGCGTCCCACATGTCGTATGTCACTTCACTGTCCATAAGCTTGAAAGCATTAATATTTACCACATGACGTGGCTTTTCACTGTCGAAACATACCGGATCACCCTGACTACAGCCCATCTCGAAACTGCCGCCCGGTATCGATTTTAAACTGCTAACAATTTTCTCTGGAGTTTGTTTTATCAAAGTTTGGACGATATTATTTCGCGCTTCCCTTGCATCAGTAATATGCGCTCCATCAGGCCACTTGGTGATATATTTCATAAAAGAACTGTAAGTGTTCTCGCTTTTAGCATTAAGCCAATCTTCTTTTTGCTCGCGCTTTTCTCGTTCTACTGACCTTTCGTTATTCTGTATAGTTCGTTCTAACCTGGCGGCTTCATACTGCGCCCGTTTACCTGCTTTCATTTGATGATCAATAACACCTAATAGCCCACCAATCACAATGATTGCGGCGATACCTATCGTGATTTTACGCCTTTTATTATGAGAGATCTTACCGGTGGTTGTTTCTGAGGAAGATGCCTGTTCGTGATGCTCATCTGTTTTTACTTTATCCGCCAATTCGGCATTGTCAGAAAACGATGACGAGCCCTTTTGTTGATCTGGAAACTTATGGTTCAGTAAAGCATCAAGTTGAGCTTTATCCCTTCCGGTAATAACAGTGGCAGCGTCAATGAGTGTTTTACGCTCGTTTTTTGTGAGAAAATTTTGACCATCAGCTCGTTGATTGAGTTTCTTTACCCATAGTTGAAACGCAGATTGCTGACTATTTTCTTGCGCTAATTGCTCTGATGTTTGATCAATCAACACGCGAATATCTTCATCATTGAGGTTAGCTAAATCTCCCAATGCTCTCAATATAGGTAAATCGCCAGATAAGATTTCTCCCTGGATTAAAAACAACTGAGCGATTTTATCCTGCAGAGGTTTTAGTTCAGCTTTGATATGGGTGTCTCCCCCGACCCAGGTGCTGGTTGCTTCCGTTTCTTCCTCGTGTCGCCCGGCATTACGATTTACCGCCCTTAATGCATTTAACATGTCTCCGGCGTTCTCGAACCGCTTATTTTTGTCTTGCTCTAGTGCTCTGAGAATGAGGTGATTAAGTTCATCAGATAGTCCAGGCTGATAAGCTTTCGGATCGGCATAGCGTCCCTCAGGTAACGTGCCTGTTAGCATGCGATACGCCAACACACCAACACTATAAACATCACTACTGGCATCGACATGCTTTGCACTTTGTCGTTGTTCCGGAGCCATGTAGTTGCGGCTGCCCATCCCAATACCACTCTCACTGTGCTCACTATCTGGTAATTTAGCTATACCAAAATCACACAGTCTCAATTCCTGCCGCTCGTTGAGCAAACAATTTGCAGGTTTAATATCGCGGTGAATAAGGTCTGCGTTGTGCACATCTTTTAACGCTATAAGCAGTTGTTCAAGATAATGGATACCTTTTGCTGTGGGCAAGCGTCGAGGCCTGTCTTCCTCATCAAGTTCGGCTACAACGGCGGCATTAGTTGAATCACTGCCCAGCTCATCTTTCAACGAGTGGGGCAAATAAGGCATAACGTAATATGGTGTGCCATCCGGCAACTCGTCAAAATCATACATTTCGACGATAAATGGATTTCGGCTTAACTGACGCAAGGTTTTGGCTTCATTTAGAAAGCGCTGTTTGAGAATTTCGCCAGCATCCTCGGCCGCAGACGTCACCTGATTGGCTAGGTTTTCATCCCGGATCTTAAACATTTTGATGGCAACTAGCTCGCCTAAGCGAGTGTCTTCACCTAAAAACACAGCACCGAAACCACCTCTTCCAAGTTCTTTTAGTACTCGATATTTACCTATGTGTTCCATACGAAGAATTCTTGTTATCTATGGCTAGTTCCAGTATGAAAAATTTTAAACTACTTTTAAAGCTTCTGATGCACATCTCGCACTTTGCTATCAATGAACAACTGCTAAATAACCAAAGAGGAGAAATGTTAATTCTCATTCAGTAATTCATTTTGTTGTTAGGAGGCCACCTCTGAATGAATCAAAACAACTCACGTCAGTGAACGACTACCAAATAAACGGTTATCAACTTTCCACGGCCCAAAAGGTCTGCCTGACATGCTGGAGTCAAAGTGAGCCAATGATGGGTCAGGCAGGTAAACAGCACGGGTATTAAATATGCCGCGCTGCCACTCACTTTAGTACAATTTTTGCTCAGCTTGGTAATTATCGGACCACAAAGACTAAATGGTCACGTGAACAACTCAAATAGGAATGTCGGTTTGCTTATTAAGGATAATAACTATGAAACACCTGCTTTTATGTTGTCTATTGTGCCTTTCAAGAGCGTCATTCGCCTCCCAGGACATTGATTTAATTCGTGCAAAAGCCCTGGTCAAACAAGTCGCAAATGGCCTCAAAAACATCAAACGCAAAAACCAACCGGTTTGTCTGGTCAGGCACTCTATAACTCACTGATCGCGAAATATCAGAAAAATAACCGCCCGGTCCTTGCTGACACCCCCCCCCTGCGCAGGCGGAAACGTGGGCAATGGCAATGCTTTCTCTAACTAAAGAACAGCGCATGGCCGACCAGCAAACTGTGAATCAGGCTTATAGTGAAGGTCGACTAAGCAAAGCCGAATACGATCGATTTGATCACTAGGTAAATACCATGTGGTTAAATCAAATCATCGAGCAGTTCCAGCAGGCATATACCCAGGCTGAAGGCCGCATCGCCACAGCTACAGGTACAGCTATGAAGGTATTGTACGTAAAACCCGACGACATGACAGGTGTTGTCAACATTACTAATACAACCCCTCATGATGCCTTGCTTGCCAAATTGCCTGATCATCAAAACGCAATGTCAAATATCCCCAAAAAGGTCAAAAAGCTGAATCCTGAGAGCCTGCACATGTTTGTGAATGGCAATAAGTTTTGTGAAATTACCAAAAAGGGCGAAGTCTGGGTGAGAGGTCGTAATGTCGCTACATTTAAATCTAATGGCGACTTCATCATGGGTGGTTCTGATACAGGTCTTCTGCAAGGCAACGGCGACTGGCGTAAAGCTGCAGTAGTGTACTTTTTTGGTATCTACGACAGCGTGAAAAGTATTGAGCATTTGTTTAACAAGGCGTTATCCAAATAGTCTGCTTGCTATGTAATTATTTGGTTAGTGGACGAAGTCGAGCTTTGTCAGCGCGAACAGCCCTTATGGTAAAATTCGAAAGTTTACAACTTAACCCCTGAGGAGATGCTAAGTCAATCTCAACGCTGCCATCAGGCTGTATCGTGTATGTAATCTTGACTTTTTTTCCCTAGGTGTAACGCCTGACGAGCCAAACTAGGCACCGTAGTTTGAAAACGGTCTGTGTATGTTGATTCAGTTTCTAACGCTACTTGTGCCAAAGTAGCCTCTAACTTTACCAGTTTCATTGGTTTTGATTTTAGTATGAACGAAAATGCACAAGTTGCTTAATGCTGAAGGATTGAAGTTTTGTGCACTCAGTGAACCGGCATTCTTATTCCAAATACAGTAAACTAGCGCAAAACTCCCGCCAAAGGACAGTAAAGTGGCACTACAATGGTTTCCCGGGCATATGCACAAGGCCCTTAAAGAAATAAAAGAGTCTGTTAATAAAGTCGACATTCTTATTGAAGTACTCGACGCACGTATTCCCTACTCCAGTGAGAACCCGGAAATTGCAAAAGTTCGGGGCGATACACCGTGCCTGAAAATTCTCAATAAATATGACTTAGCTGATCCGGAGCTTACCGCAGAATGGCAAGCTTATCTGGAAAGTGAGCGCGGGGTTACAACCATTACCACCACCAGCGATAGCCCGTCAGCCAGTCGTCAGATCATATCGATGATACGTGAGATTTGCGCCAGTAAAGAAGCGTCGGCCAAGTCTATCAATGCCATGATTACGGGGATTCCCAACGTCGGCAAATCGACGTTAATCAACATTCTTGCTGAACGTATTATTGCCAAAACCGGCAATGAGCCAGCGGTAACCAAAAGCCAGCAGCGCATTAATTTAGGCAGCGGCATAGTCTTGTTCGACACCCCCGGTGTACTGTGGCCGAAACTGGAAAACCCTAACTCCATTTATCGTTTAGCCGCGTCTGGGGCAGTAAAAAATACCGCTATGGAATTTGACGACGTGGGTTTTTATGCCGCCGATTACCTTATCAAAGCATACCCAACCCTCATGCAGGAGCGCTTTAAACTAACCGAAATCCCGCCAACGGAACTTGAGTTTCTGGAAGCCGCAGCCAAAAAGCGCGGTGCCATAATGAGCGGCGGCCGGGTGAACCTCCACAAGATTTGCGAAATTCTTTTGACTGAATTACAAGCCGGCAAACTGGGGCGCATTACACTTGAGACGCCCGACATGATCACGGCAGAAAAAGTGGAAATGGAGAAAGTAGCCGCGAAAAAAGCGGCGGATAAGGCCAAACGTAAAGAACGCTTTAAACAGGGTTCATTAACTCCCGACAAAAAAGACCGCAAAGAAAAGCGTGACGAGAAACGCCAGGAACAAAGCCAGCGTATGAAAAAGCGCCGCTAACACCGGCCACTCGCAATAAGTGCCGGGGTCAACCCGGCGCGCTAAAACGGTTCAGTTAAATTACAACCGCTGAATATTTCTTTATACTGACACTTATGACTATTTAGCCTTTGGATTCAACGTGTTTACAGCCAATTTAGCAATGGAAAAAGCGTTTCAGTTCTCTCGCTTTGACCTGTCTAATCCGTTATCGACCTGCTCTGCACATCCCATCCTACTGGATGACGAGAATTGGCTTACCTGTGAACATTACGTGCAGGCCAAAACACTCAGACGTGCTCAGCAAGCCAAAAAAGTTGCGTCCTTACCTACCGGCGAAAAAGCCTACGCATATGGCAAAGCCTGGTATCGCGGTAACATCGCCGACTATAAAACCACGGCGCCAATAATGATGAAACGAGCGTTGTACACCAAAGTGCAGATGTACGAAGAAGTACGCGAGGCGCTGTTTGCCACCGAGGACCGGCTAATTGTGGAAACGTCGCAATACGACTACTTTTGGGGTATTGGCCGTGACCAACGTGGCCTGAACCACATTGGAAAAGCCTGGATGGACATTCGCGACAAGTTACGGGCAGCTAACTAGCTGCTTTGCTGTGCCGCCACCATAGCCAGCGCCACCGCTTCTGCCACACGAATACCGTCGATACCGGCAGAAAGAATACCACCTGCATAACCCGCGCCCTCACCTGCCGGATACAACCCTGACACGTTCACGCTTTCATAGTCACCGGTTCGCTTAATACAAATAGGCGACGAGGTACGGGTTTCAACCCCGGTTAACATTCCATCGGCCTTGGCAAAGCCTTTGATCTGGCGGTCGAACGCTGGGATTGCCTCGCGAATGGCTTCGGTTACGAATTCAGGCACTATCTTGCTCAAATCGGTAAGCGTGATGCCCGGTGTGTACGACGGCGTGACATCGCCCAGTTCTTCACTGGATTTATTTGCCAAAAAATCACCAATTAGCTGGGCCGGCGCATTGTAGTTCTCGCCACCGGCATGAAATGCCGCTTCTTCCAGTCGGCGCTGTAGCTCAATACCGGCAAGTGGATGGCCAGGATAATCTTTTTCCGGGGTGATCCCTACCACGATAGCACTATTTGCGTTTCGTTCGTGACGTGAATACTGACTCATGCCATTGGTCACTACGCGACCCGGCTCAGAGGCAGCAGCAACCACTGTTCCACCCGGGCACATACAGAAGCTGTAAACCGAGCGGCCATTTTTACAATGGTGAACCAGTTTATAATCGGCCGCGCTTAAAATAGGATTACCTGCGTTATCCCCAAAACGACACGCATCTATCATGCTTTGTTCGTGTTCGATGCGAAACCCTACAGAAAAAGGCTTGGGTTCAATGTACACGCCCTGTTCGTGCAGTGCTGTAAAGGTATCCCGTGCACTGTGCCCGATGGCCAGAACCACAAACCGGCTTGCCAGATATTCACCGCTAGAAAGATACAGGCCTTTAATTTGATTGCCGTTGTCGGTTGCTTCCAGATCCAGCTTTTCAACTTTCGTGCTAAAGCGAATCTCACCGCCGAGCTCAATAATTTGCGCGCGCATTTTTTCCACCATATTCACCAGTTTAAAGGTTCCGATATGGGGTTTGCTTACATATTCTATTTCCGCCGGCGCGCCCGCGGCCACAAACTCATGCAGCACTTTGCGACCATAATGTTTGCGGTCTTTTACCTGGCTATACAGTTTGCCGTCAGAAAATGTACCTGCACCGCCTTCTCCAAACTGCACGTTCGATTCAGGGTTTAGCGGTTGCTTACGCCAGAAACCAAAGGTGTCTTTGGTGCGCTCTCTCACAGCCTTACCACGCTCAAGCACAATAGGTTTAAACCCCATTTGCGCTAAGATTAACGCGGCAAACAAACCACATGGCCCGAGCCCAACGACGACCGGGCGTTCAGTTAAGTTTTCTGGCGCTGATGCCACAAACTTGTATTGCATATCCGGCGTTGGTCGAACATGGGTTTGTTTCTTAAACTTCTCCAGCAGGCTGTCTTCGTTGCTAACGTCCACGTCCAGCGTATAAATTAACTGAATATCTTTGTTATTACGCGCATCGTAACCACGCTTAAATACATTAATGGCATTCAGCTGCCCAGCAGCAATGCCAAGGATTGCCAGTACGGCTTTTTTAAGCGCTTGTTCATCGTGGTTAAGGGGTAATTTGATGTCCGTTAATCGCAACATGGGGGCAGGTACTCTGGTTAATGCCGAACGGCCTCTCCGTCAGGGCAGCGTATTTTAAATCAGATCTAAAAATATAGGTAGCCACAGTCGTAAATTAGCAGTCATTCGCGCATTTCCACTTGTCTTTTGAGCTTGCTAATTTACACTTAGCGCCTGTTCACCCCGGATATCACATGAAACGCCAATGACCTTCGTAGTAACCGACAATTGCATAAAATGTAAATACACGGATTGTGTTGCGGTGTGCCCCGTAGATGCCTTTTTTGAAGGGCCAAACTTTCTGGCCATCGACCCGGCTATTTGTATTGATTGCGCGTTGTGTGTACCCGAATGCCCGGCCGAAGCGATTTTTCAGGATACAGCCTTGCCGCCAGGTCAGGAAGCGTATCTGGCGGTCAATGCAGAACTGTCGCAGCAATGGCCAAACATCACCGAATTAAAGCCCGCCCCGGCAGACGCTGATGAATGGAATGGTGTGCCCGACAAGCTGCCGTTGTTAGAAAAGTAGCCAAACGGCCATTAGCGGTAAAAAGAACGATTAGCCTTTAAAGCCTTTAGCAACCAAATAGACTTCACGTGAACGGGGACGCGACGCTGCAGGTTTACGCACAATAACCTTGTTGAATGAGCTACGCACATCTTTAACGTATTCATCGTAACCCACGCCCTGAAACACCTTGGCACAGAAGCTACCGCCAGGTTTTAATACGTTGCGCGCCATATCAAGGGCCAGCTCGACTAAATACATAGATGCATATTGGTCGGTTGTATTCACTCCGCTCAGGTTGGGTGCCATATCAGACACCACAGTATCGACTTGAGCATCGCCTAATGTTTGCAAAATCTGCTCGTAGACAGCTTCATCGGTAAAGTCGCCCTGAATAAAATCCACACCGACAATACTGCTCATCGGCAAAATGTCAGATGCGATCACTCGTCCGCTGTCGCCAACAATCGGCGCCACAATTTGTGACCAGCCACCCGGCGCAGATCCCAAATCCATGACCACACTACCCGCGCGGAACAAATCATCTTTCTCGTTAATTTCAATCAGCTTATAGCTAGCCCTGGAACGATATCCGTCTACCTGTGCTTTTTTCACGTAGATATCGTTAACGTGTTCGTCCATCCATTTTTTGCTGGTTTTCGATTTTGCCATTCTAATGCGCTGCGTTGAGAGTTGCGATGAGGGCGCTATTGTAATGGCTTAGCGCCGATTTGCAAAACCTCAACTGGCCTCCACGATATCAATTAGGCCGTCAAACCGGTACAATTCGCGTTTTGTTACTACCCACTGCGCAGAATTCGCCCATGAAACTCGACGATGTTAAAAAACTGCATCAAAAAAAATACCGTACGCAATTTGGTTACTATTTAGTTGAAGGCGAACATTTAATTCTTGAGCTGTTAAAAGCGCAGGCTAACAAGCAAGAGCAGCAGGCAATTACGCTCTACGTAACCGAACAATTTGAGCAGTGGGCACACGACCTGGCCAGCGCATTTACCATCGCGGTAGTCACGCAAAAACAAATGAGTCAACTTAGCGATACCAAATCCCCCCAAGGGCTGATAGCCTGCGTGCCCTTGCCCTCCAAACAAACCGTTAGACCGCTTGCAGCTGGTGAGCGCTGTATTTACCTGCATGAAGTGCAGGACCCCGGCAACCTAGGCACTATTCTTAGAACCCTGGCCTGGTTTGGTAACTTTCGGTTATTGCTGAGTCCGAACAGCGTAGACCCCTTCAACTCCAAAGTGGTGCGCGCAAGCATGGGCGCTATCTTTCATACGCCTGTAGAACTGGATGTAACCCTGGGATCGCTCTCAGAGCGATTCAAACAGTTCGCTTACTTAGACTTAAACGGCGAAGCTATCAACTCACCTAGCTTCGGCAACTTCGAATGCTATTTGTTTGGCAACGAAGCTCGCGGCGTACCAACCGAAGCGCTACAAACTTTTAATGCTGTACCGTTTACTATTGCTGGAAGTGGCGCCATTGATTCATTGAATTTGGCGTCTGCCGTGGGGATCAGTGTTTATCAGTTGGCGTTGGCCGAGTGATTTCATTTAAAGCAGCGTTTGTTATTGTTTTTTTTCTGAAAAGGAGTGTGAATTTAAGTGTTTGAACGAATGAGGGGTATCGCTGGGAGCGAGGAAGAGATTGGTCGGTGTGAGAGGATTTGAACCTCCGACCCCTGACACCCCATTTGTGGTATCGGACTGTAAACCGAGACTGCAAACAGCTTTTAAATCAATAACTTAAGATCAGCATCAAAGCTAAACCGCAATTCAAAATCTGTAAAACCCCAAAAAACAACAAATAACGCAAAAACAACAAGTTAAAGAATCTAAACTACTGTATTTTGTGGCGCTAGTTTAATGCCTTTTTGACACAAAAAAGCCGCCATATGCGGCGGCTTTTAATATTAAAGAGTAACGGTGGATGGAGGCACTCGTTTGAATTTTTCATGGCCTTCCTTGTAGTGCTGAGTCATCCCTAAATCTGAGTGTGCTGCACGATTCATCGTATTTTCCTCGTCCCTAGCCTGCTGGTCATGAAGATAAATTGCGATAGAGCGAATCTCGTGGAAGCCTGGGCGATCTCTTCTTACTTCGATATCAAGATAAAGTCCCATATCATCTCGTAATTTTGAGAACTGTTTGCTTAGGTAACGAGGAGTCAACTGCCAAGGATGTTCAAAATCACTCGAATAATTGACTTTGTGATAGCGCTTTTTACGGTGAACAATGTATGGACAGCTTGGCTCTGTACCTTTAACAAAAACCTCACCTAAATCTTGCACCGAAGCCTCAATCGTAGCCATCATTTCGTTTGTAATTGGAATCTCAACTCTTGAAGCAGCACAATGTTGGTTCTTCTCTCTGGAAATCCACATCATTCCATGCACAAGAAGTTCTTCAGGAGTACCCTGGTTTGGCTCTAGATAGGTTCCACTTTCCACACAATAGACCTTTGGACTCGAAAAATAATGACAATCTGAGTATTTCAGGTTCACAATCTCATTAACCGCGTGACAAGTTTGAAGTGAAAGCATTATTGCTGTTCTTAGAAATGGCTCAGCTTCGTCAGCCATCATCATGAGCGCATACTTAGAGATACGAATTGGCGTTTTTGATTTGGCCTTTTTTGACTTCTTTTTGAGCTTTTTGTCGTTAGCGCAATTTCGCTCCATGTAGCTCATATCTGTAAACTCAGCAAACACGGCTCTAAGAAAGAGAATTTTTCTATTACGGACGTTGAAGGACGCGCCTGAGTGATACTCATCTAAATACTCATTAATATCCTCTAAGGTAATTTCTTTGGTGTAATAATTCGCGAAGAAGTTGATAAAGCGCTCACAATCATTATTAAACGTATTTAGCGTACTTTGAGATTTTCCCTCGTTCACTTCGTCGAGGTTTTGCTTTATTTTGTGCCACACTTTATGAACTCGCACGTTGTACTTATCAGCGCGATATTTCAAGGCTTCAGCACTGTTACGATGTGTTTTATTGAACTCGATAACAGATTGCTTGATATCGGCAAGTTTAAACTCAACGGGAAAGTAAGTGTCCTTGCCAAGCACATTGCGATAAAAATAACGAGTCACACCGCGTAATGGGCGAGTGTAAAGACCCAGAGGAAGATCTGCATTTTCAAGTTTGCGTTTGCGTCCCATTTTATTTAAACCCATTAGTTAGCCCCCATAAGCATGTTGAAACACACGTCTTTAGGGGTTGTATATGCCATTGACTCACGATTATCATCGACGTGAACCATCCAGATACCACCTCGCTTGGCACCTTTCAGCTCACCAGTTTTAATCCAGTTGATGACTGTCTGAGATGAAACAGGATCATCAGCCAGGTATTCGTTGATGTACTTAGCGACACGGATTTTTTTCATACAGCACTTTGCCTTTCTTGTTGAACTGAGCAGATGCTATAAAAAAAATCTAAATTTCCGATGCGGATTTACGTGGTTTTGTGTATCCGAGCGCTATATGCATGAATAATTTGGGAAAACTCTTCGAAAAAAAATTTTTTTATATTTTTTACATCCAGTCATCATCAATAAATCCGCTATCGAAACTGACCGAAAAATCATCATCGAAAGAACTTACAGTCTCCGCTGAAGTTAAAATGTTCATTTCTGAGTCAAAAGCGTGTTTACTTTCCGACATCACTGGCGAAGCTATACTTTCTGTCTCCTCCAATGTCCCATCCCCCAGCGCATAGCCGCCGACATCAATAACACTTTTCCTCATAAGTGGTAATCCAGAGCCAGGGTTAATCATTCGTGTATCGATTTCATCTTCTATTAACTCAGGGGGGTCTGTATCAAGGTCGCAATGATCAAAGAGTTTGTGACTGAGCAGGCTCATATTCTTTCCTTTGGTAAATGAAGTATCTCAATCGAACTTAAGGAAATTCTTCTCGGTTACAACTTATTTATTGTCTCTTTAAAGAGGGAGCGCGTTCATATTTCTCCCTACTTGTACCTAATTAGCTATGAGGTCAAACAGTTAAAAGGAGACTTATGAAAAGTGAACACAAATACCTCAAAGAAGTTCTGAGTTGGATAACACATTGGTGTTTGATTATCGGAGACGTGTTATTCGCGGTCTGGCTAATTCAGCTAGTAACTCAGTTTGAAGCCGATCCGAGCTATCCATTTTTGGGAAAGAAAGGATGGGTGATTATTTTCAGTATTTATGTAGTTGGGTTAGTGAGTGAAATAATCAACAGGCGATATTTGCCATAAAATCTTACTGGAGCACCGGAACGGTGCTCCTTTCTTGACCGTTTTAAGAATCGATTTAGTCTGTCTAACCCCTCAACAGAGTCTCTTCTCCTTCTCTTTTTTTCTCGTGCTCAATATCTCTGTCAATACCTTTGACAAAGTCAATTGCCCAATCTACAACAACTTGTCTATTGTCATTCAAAAGCTCTTTAATCACTGCCTTATCATTCTCAAGATACGGTATTAATGAACCAGTCCAAGACCGACTATTGAAGTTTGCAACTAACTCATTCAAGAAATCCGTTGAATGACTAAAATTACTTATCAAGGAAACTGCGAGAGGATTGACTTTCCTTATACCTTCGTTTTCACCTTCAACTATCAGAGATATAGATCTCGCTACGAAAATCAAATTTTCAGAACGTCTCTTGCACCAGTCTATTACTAACGCATGACTAACATAGTCAAAAAGAGACTTATCGGTTCCTTTGTAAGATTTGCCACTACCGCAAATTTCGCCGAGCCTGTATGTCTGGATATTATTACCAATATCATCTAACTCTGTAATAACAGGCCAAACTTTATCTCCGTATAATTGAAAGGCATGAAGAAAAGATTTTGAAAGGTAATCCCACAAATCTGAATAATCTACTTCACTGCTAGACACTTGTGATAACAAGTACTTACATAACTTCTGCGCAAATTGAATGCCCTCTGAGTCAACTAGCTTCTTGACGGACTCATACCACTGGAATGTCCTTATGCCATTTGGCTTAATCGATTTATCAAAAGAAACAGATAAGACTAAATTCGATAAGGTGGGCACTAAAATAGAAAAATCTATATCTTTATTACCATAGAAGTACATAAAGGCATTACTCAAAGCAGCCCACTTAGCGTTTTCATTAATTTCACTCAACGCATCGCAAAAATGAGCAATTTCAGTTTCGCTTAAGTGAGCCGTTACACTTCCATAAGTTAAAGAGAATGCTGCACTTTCTCCAATCATTCCTGTTTTAATTAGGACAATTAAGTCATTTAAGTCGCTTATCGAGAATTCGCCAAGGGTCAACACATCTGGATAAAACTTTACCAAAGCACTATTTTTCGACAAAGATTTGAGAAGCTCTTTCCATTGCTTCTGTGATCTTCTTGCTAATCCCGATGCTAAACCATAAAAGAATCGAGCATCACTGTTATCATTTTCTTCTAAATAGTCTAACGCCGCTGTTATTAGCTGTTTATAGTCGGGCGATAGCAACACAAGCTCCCTGCCAAAAACTACACTCTGTTTTTGCTCTTTGTGTTCAAAAATGACATCAAATTTTCCGACAACCTCTTCGATTTTGTTTTGATATCTTGCTGCCAAATCCTTTGCATCTTCGGCAGCAGCATCTATATGGCGACCATCCTCTCCTTCTTCATAATCTCTGGAAGGGTTCAGGACTAGAAGAATTAACTGCTCCTTTAAGTCATCCAAGTCGGGGGAGAGAAGTTCATCCCAAGAACTTAAGACATTAAGTTGATATTCTGTTAGACCTTCGCTGTCATACAAATAGACATTCCTGATCGATTGACTTGCCGTGTACCAATACTTATTTGTAGCTTCTATGATGCTTTTAAATTGGATATCAAGTGTTCCCAGAAAGTCTTCGTGTCTCACCAAACTTCTCAACTCATTTCCAATAACTTCTTTAACGCTTTCGGCTAGTTCACCTCTATTTAATATAGTTACCAGAAATTCGAATATACTCTTCCAATAGTCGTAAACTTGATCCCATTTTCTCGGTACCCACTCTTGAAGTGCAGGTTTAGTTCCTTGATGTTCCGCACCAATAGCTCTCGAACCGCCATATGATGAAATTGCGGATTTGCAAGCGGCCACTATAACACTATCCGATTGAGAGTCGTTCAGCTCTAGAGCCTTTCCCAAAAACCGCAGTCGTTTCTCAAAGTTAGCTTCAGTACCCGCTAATTGCACTCTAAAAATCTGTGAAAACTGACCACGTGAATTATTACTGTAACTTTCGTTCTCATTTCTAGCCAACAAAAAGAGACACCATGCAGCCTCATCAAAGCACACATCATGAAATACTAACATTTCAAGTGCCCATACGAGATTTCGTCTTACATCTCCTTCGATTGCAAGTAAAGCATCGTTAGATAACTCATTTAACACCCTATGCAATAAGTTTGACGTTACAACAGGGTTCACCTCAACTAAAGCGCGGAAAAGTCTAGAACCCTGCTTAGATAGCAACAATTCCGCTTGGCCGAAAGGGCTTGTGCGCTCACAAAACGTTTCTACAAAATTTTGAACATTTTCAGACTTATCAAGAAACGTAATTTGTTTGCAGAAACTATCAATCATCGACTCTGGAATGTTTTGTACTAGGAATGATTGTCTGTCTAGTAAACTATCGCGCCACCACTGAATAGCAAGATTAATAGCTAGTGGCTTAGGAGTGACTCTTGCGAAACGACCTACGACATTTATTAAGTTTCGCTCAGAATATCTCGTAATAACGGTCTCAAAATCAATTAGGTTTGCGTCAGCCACTTCTAATATTAAGTTTCTATCTCGATTTACTTCTCCATTAATACCTGTCTCACACATGAAAACGTCGAATAGGGACATAACTTTGAGAAGTTCTCTTTGTTTAGCCGTTAGCTTCGAGTCTGCGTTAATGAGCTTCTCTACTAAGTCTCTTTCAGTGAATTCACTACTTAACGCGTTTGTTTCCTCATAATTACCAACTAACATGTCAGCAAGAAGTGGAAAGCCCTCAACAAAAGTTTTAAGCCTATTAATTACTCTGTCTTCTACTTTGCTCAATCTCTGTCTTAGCAACGTCTCAATCTTTTCACTAGCTAAGGGTTCTAACATTATGTGGGGAGTACCAGGGACTTTATCGTGATAAAAGTCAACTGTAATCAGTTTGCAATTTAAGGAGTCTGGAATTATTTTCGCAATTGAATCGTGAAGAGACACAGGACAATTTTCAACGACTACGAAAGCCTCAACTTCGTCATCAATTAATCTTTCAATAGCGTTGAACACTCCAACTTCATCAACTGATGCATTATAAATAATCACAGAATCTTCAGGAAAACCTAGTTTATCGATGTACTCTACGATCAATCTTGACTTTCCTAATCCAGAAAGACCTGTCAGTCGGACAAAAGGTTTGTTAGAAGACATTACTGAAACTAAGGATTCGAACGCTCTAGTTCTCTCCTCATCTTCTATGTAGGCTAAATTGTGATGCCTATCTATTTTTCGCCATTTTCTATAACGTCTTGAAGCCCCCATTTCGTATTTCGCTATTTTAGGAGGAGCTTTTAAAAACTCGAATACCAACTTAAAAACGTGTGATGAGGTGTTGTCTGGCTTTGCTATTTTAGAATGATTCACGTTTGGGATAGTAATGGAGTCTGGATAATGAGATTGCGAACTAGCTCTCGGAACAATATCATCAATACCAGCGATGAGGTTTAAAATCGAAATACTAGATTCATAACCCTGCTTTATCCATCTTAAGTTTATTTCAGACAAACTATCTGAATTACTTCTCAAAGCCCTTAAATGCTTATTCAGCGGATTAATAAACCTTCCCCCAAATGCAAGCATAGAACCGTTATGTGGGACATCTAAGAAGCAGATTTTAGTAATATTATGGTCAAGTTCTCTAAGATTTATCTGATCTAAAATCTTTTTTACTACGATACCACCGTTGCTATGCGCGATAAAAACAATCTCATCTTTGCTAAGATCATCACAAATACGACCAAGATCGGTGAGGATACCTTCTGCGATATTAAGATGGTTCGGTGCTGCTTGATAAAATCGCCTTTTTGATGGTGAAAAGTAATCAAGGCATTCTATTCGATACTCATCCCCCAAAGCATTTTCCATCAACTTTGGAAATTCACCCCATGCTTTCGTCGAATTTGATGCGTAGCCATGGACAAAGAAAACATATTTAGCCAACGTCCCTTCCTTTTGCAATTATTTCGCTATTAGAGATTGATTAGAATTATTTTGTGAGAGTTTGCTTATTTAACTCTTGGAATTTTTCAACCCATGACAAAAACGAAGCTAGCGTTGTTTCATGCCGCCTTTTCAACCTCAACTCATCACACATCACATCAACAGGAGAATCTGGATTCTTCGTCACTGCGAATTTAGCTAGACCGAGTGCCTCTTCGTATGCCAATTCATTCCATTTCCTTTCATAGCCAAAGGCATCAATGCCTCGCCATTCAATAAGGCTAACTCGGTCTTCGGGTGACAACCATAAAGTTGGCGAATAGCCCTCGTTCTCATTAATGCCCGCAAACGCCTCTACTATTTCCCGAATGTAATCTATTTGTTTTTTACTTGTTCTCGTTAAGCCATGAAGATTGGCTATTTCTAGCGCTAGCGAGTGAAGTGTTATTCCATGGCGCTCCGACAATACTTCTTTGACTAAAGATGTCAGTCGGTCTTTGTACTGAGGTTTGAAATAGTCCGCAGCATTTAAGGTCTTGCTGTGTAAAACTTCCGTTTCACCTTCTTCAGAAAAGCTCTCGTCAGCAGCCTCGCTATTTGCGCTTTGAGCGAGCACATTTGTAACTTCTGCTTCTGCTTCTGCTTCTGCTTCTGCTTCTGCTTCTGCTTCTGCTTCTGCTTCTGCTTCTGCTTCTGCTTCTGCTTCTGCTTCTGCTTCTGCTTCTGCTTCTGCTTCTGCTTCTGCTTCTGCTTCTTGCAGTGTGTCTAGCTCTCTTTCCTTTTCAAGAATTTCCTGCAATTTAGCATCAACTTTTTCTACCGCTGACTCAGGATCGACAAAGTAGTCAGTAGACCACAGTCTTACAATATTCCAACCTAAGTTTTCTAATATGATTTGTCTTACTCTGTCTCTATCTCTAGCAGCTGGTGAGCCATGATAGGTTGCGCCATCACATTCAACGCCAGCGATATATTTTCCTGGCTTGTCAGGATGCAGAACTCCCAAATCAACTCTGAACTTACTCACTCCTACTTGGGTCTGTATTTTCCAGCCTTTCACACGCAACGCTTGAGCAACCGCCTGTTCAAAGTCACTATCGAACTGATCAACGCCATGATCAGCAGAGGCTATTTCAGCCAGCGCTATTGGGCCTTTTTCTGCAAACTCTAAGAAGTGTTTTAAGTGCTCGACTGCTACAGAGTTAGTGCGACTTAAATCTATCATCGAAGAGTCAAAGCTTGAGAATACGACTACCTCGGTTGTTGCTCGCGTAATAGCAACATTTAATCGGCGTTCACCACCGCTCTTATTAAGCGGCCCGAAATTCATGCTCATCGTTTTCGCTTCAGGTTCAGTTGGCCCGTATGCAAGGCTGAGCATAATCACGTCTCTCTCATCGCCCTGAACTGACTCCAGATTTTTTACAAATACAGGATCTCTGTTTTGACTGTCCTGAAAATATTTCTCTATAGAAGGATGTTGCCGTCTCGCATCGTCCAGCAAATCTTCTATGGTTCGTTGCTGATCAGTATTCAGAGTTACCACACCTATAGACTTGTTACACTCATATTTATCTAACAGTCTGCGAACAATTTCATCAACGACGGCTTTAGCTTCGACGGTGTTATTTCTTCCTTTACCCTTCGCATAAATACCGTTGACACGGTGAAGAGATACTGCCGACTCTTTGGTTTCTGATGATGGATAGGTCACCAGCGAATTTTCATAATATTTGCTATTTGAAAAGGCTATCAATGTCTCATGTTTGCTTCGGTAATGACCCATTAAACGCTTGAGCGGTAATCTTGCTGCCAATGCTTGATCAAGAATTGACTCCATATCTTCTTCATCAGGATCATCAGAATTTCCGCCCGCAGAAAAGAAATTAGTGGGCGGCATTTGCTTAGGGTCGCCAACAATAATCACATTCTTTCCTCTGGCAATAGCACCAACTGAATCCCACGTCGTCATTTGTGAAGCTTCATCAAAGACGACCAAGTCGAAGCCTTTAAAATCAGAAGGCAAAAACTGCGCGACAGACAATGGAGACATCATTAGGCACGGACATAAATCTAGTAACGAATCACCAAGTTGATTAATCAAGGCTCTGATTGGGATGTGCCGTGTTTTCTTTTGAAGCTCTTTTGCCAGGACTCCAAACTCTTTTGGATTATCTTTTGATTCCTTAACAGGCTTGCCCTCAGATGCCAGCGCAATAACATAATCGCTGGTAATCTGAGCCACACGCTCATCGAGCTTTTTAAATGCCTCTATTGTTTGTTCATGGGTAGATGCTTTGAATTGACGAAGTTCGTTATCGGCGTCAATTAGCAATGGTGCAAGCCAATAGCAGAGAGCACTTCTAAATTGCTGCCCCAACTCCTCGTGATTAAGTGAGCCGCTCTCTAGCGCTGAACTCAAAACCTCAAGATTAACCGATACCGCTTGCGCTTTAGCTGATTGCCATTCACACCAATTTTTCAGCTTATTCGCGTTTGCGGTTATATCTCCCAAGCTCTGTGAAACAACGTTTAGCGATTCATCGCTGCGTACTAACACCCCTACTTCGCTGAGGGTGGCGTTCGTACCAAGGAAAGCATCAATGGCTTTTGAATAAGCATTAGCAGTGGCAAATACTTTTGATTCCTCTAGAAACTCCCTTCCATCCACAAACCATTTCTTAACAGGGATTAATACCTCAGTTGGATCATCAGCGAGAGTCACTAGTTCTGAAATTTTTCTCCTAACTTCACTACCCACCTCTGCTTTTTTCAAAAGAGATTCAGAGGTAGTTGTCCAGCCTTCCCAAATAGAATATTTTTCAACGTGCGCAAGCCTGCTTTCAATATCTGACTTCTGCTTCTGGCAGAGGTCAATCTTATCGATGATAGACAAGTCAGTTATTTTAGTGATGCCCAGAGAAGCTGCTTCTTTGTTGATCTTCCGCTTATTGAAAAAAGCCTTCAACCAACCCGATTCAGCTTCTTGTGCGAATTGCTTCCACTGTTGGACAGGCACTTTTGATACATTTTCACTGTTAACACCGTGGGATATTTCATCGAGCGTGTTATCGAACTCTTCTTTTAACCTTGCCAGCTCATGAATTAGCTCGACACGTTCTTTGGCCCCCATATCGACGGCAAATGCGATGTCTTGCTTAGTAGCTAGCTTTGCCAAGTAATCAACATTTTTAAGCGCAATAAGATTTGCAATAGTTTGCTCTATACTCTCTAGTGAAAACAGAGGTAGCAGTTCGGCTAAGCTCTTTTCTGTAGCCTCAAACTTTTGCTGCCAATCATCAACAGACATGAGAAGTTTCGATTGCCAAACGTTAGACCATTCAGTAGCAGTGACAAACCTAAATGCATCTATATCAAGGTCACATACATCGGAAAAAGCCAGAGCCAACTGTTCTACTAACTCTTGTGTCGCATCCAGTTCACTTTCTGACTTGATAGGTGCGCCAGCTATATCTAGGGGCCAGTCGAGTTTTATTTTTAATGAATCAAGGTTTAGCGCGATTGAGGATATTGCATCACGTGGTGAAACACCAAACTCACTTTTTCGGTGTAATGCCCTTACATAGTTATTTAATTTATCTTTCTTTTGCTTTAAGTCAGCAACAGTCGCTTCCCAAGTGCGTGGATTCAACCCTTCACGTTTTTGCCAAGCGTTGTTTAACTGGTCTAATACTGCCCTCTTGTTTGCTTTGTTACTGTGTAACTCTAAACATAGATGATCTAACCCTACCTTTTGAAGACGACGGTAAACTACGTTTAAAGCAGCCATTTTTTCAGCAACAAAAAGTACCTTTCGCCCCTTACCAATATTGTGAGCTATTATATTGGCGATAGTTTCAGATTTCCCTGTACCTGGAGGCCCTTCGAGAACGAAGTCTTGCGCTTTTGCAGAGGCATCAACTGCCACAAGCTGTGAACTGTCGCAATTGAGCGGCGTGTATATCTCAGCTGGATCTAATTTATCGTCTATCTCTTCTCTGTTTACGAAACTGCTGTCTTGAGAATAAGGCTCTCGTGGGTTATCTACCAAATGTTGAACAAACGGATTTTCTTTCAGATCATCGAGTCGATCACGCAAGTCTCGCCACATCAGGTATTTTGCAAAAGAGAACGAGCCGAGAACCAATTCTTCGACCAATTCAAAACCTGGCTGCTCCTTAACTGCTTCCCTAACCCTTTGCCAAACAAAAGGGACGTCTACTCCACTGTCATCTTCAGGCAACTCATCCTTAAACTCGCTCAGATTGATGTCGTGTTCTGATTGGAGAAACTCAATGAGCGTGAGATTGAAGATAGGATCTTCTTCCTGCAATTGTTCAACATAAACAGGTGCCCGCGCACTTCGACGAGTTAATTTTACGGGGATTAGCAATAGCGGCGCTTTATAGCTTCTCGAATCTTCTGGGTTCTCTTTCCATTTCAGAAACCCTAGCGCTAAAAATAGGGTGTTTGAACCACCTTCTTCTAGGTCGTTCTTCGCACGTCTAAACAATTCAACGGAATTTTTTTCAAGCTTTTTGGCTGGCTGGTTAGCAATTAAAACCTTACTCTGAACTTGATTGAGTGCATACTCACGATGGACATCAGAACCTGTCTGAAGCCTAAACATCTCACTGTCGCGACTGGGGTCAAAATGAGGACTCTCTTGGGCAGAAAGAAATTTGAACTTCGTACCATCTGCCAGCATGTCCTCCATTACTGCAATATTTGGACAATAAAGTTTAATGGCTACAGCTCTGTCACTAAAGTTCAAGAGGGTATTTTTCTTTGTCAGGTCTAATAGTTTTCTAGACCATGAATCAATTCTTGTCTCAGGCGTTTCTTCAACTACAACTTGCTCATCCTTTCTGACGGGAGGCAATGGTGGAATGACAGGCAAAGCAAGCTCCTCAGAACTTCCTTCTGATGTTCTTTCTTCCTTGGCTTCTTCAACTGTTGATAAAGGCTTTATAGATTGTGCCCTTGCCTGCGCAATATCGATAACCATGACAAACTCTGACTCGTTCTCTTCAGAAAGCAGTTCCCGTGCATGGTCTTTTGCCTGTTCAAATGTGACAGGAGAGTCATTAGTCACTAGTGTTGTTTCAAATAAAACCAAATCCCTATTATCAACTCGTTTTCTGATATCCTGCGGATCATCGTTTGTAAGAATTGGTAGTTTTTCATCAATTAACCAAGCACCAACAAACGCGTGCCCTTTTGTCACAGCGACAACAGGATTCAATCCCATCGCTTCAATGCAGCTGGCAAACAATAAAGAGGAATCGAGGCAGGCAACCATTCGAGAATTGCTTATGTCGGAAGCCAAACGAATCCTCTGTCCAGTTTTAGCAAAGCCTTGCGGAGGACTTACATATGCCAGCTTCTCTTTGAAAACAACTCTCCACAACGCAGCAAGCATCAAGTAAGGCTTTTCTCTTGTGTTAGATTGATAGCCATCTACAGTTCGGCCATAACCACCCTTTTCTAACGCTAATGCACATTGCCTAACTAGAGACTCAACATAAATGCCGTTTGGTTTAACAAATGCCGCCAATAACGCAGGTTGTCTTTCCTCCCCACCCCAAAAATTTGCTGGCAAAATTTCCAGTTTAGGATGTTGCTCTGCGAGTACATTTTGCTCGTCATCAAGAAGGGAAAATGAAAGAACGTGTGTGATCTGTTCAGTTATGCCAAAAAGCTTTTCGAAAGGAAAGCGAAGTTCTTTCAACTTGATATTAATCGATTGCCCTGGCTCAAGCCTATCAATATGCCAAACCTCTTCACCGAGCCACCCCTCTATTGCAGTCAGTTTTACTGTCAACGAGCTTAAATGCAGTAACGGTTTTTCGTCGTGTTTTGGATAGCTTACGCGGACAGATTTTAAAATAGGATAAGAATTTTGCTGAGCAGCCAATGAAAAAGTGGAGATAATATCAATCGATAAATCTATATGCCCGACACAAGGCTCTTCGACAACATTTCTCTCAATATTTTCGTCTTTCATCTTCGGGTTCCCTCCACATTGTAATTCTCCCCTTCTGCCAGAGGGGTTAATTGTATGTTTTACTTCTTTATTATACTTAAGTCCAATAGCAATTAGAATTAGGGCATTCAAGCGACTAGTGAAAAAATAGCATCTTGCTTCGAAGAAGCACTAAAAACAAACTCTAGCAGAGTTTGAATAACAGCTTGAGCAACGCTCAATAACGATTGCGCAGTGAGTGCTGTGTGAAACACAGGTGCTCACGTAGCAGGAGTCAGCATCGCAGATTTAGTCAAATTCCATTTTGCTTAAGCAAAATTGCTGGACATTACGGAGTAATTACAAGCAACTCAAACACCAACGGTGTGAACTCTACGAGGGGGCATTCAAAGCAACGCTTTCCCAGAGTAATGTCGGGTGGAATATGGCTAAATCAGCGGTAGCTGACTCCTAGTAAAACTTCTGTCGCCGCCACAACGTGGCAAGTGGCAGAGCAGCGACGAGTCGCGTCAGCTCTGCTTTGCAGAAGGTTTACTACAACGAAGTTGTTTGTATTTTATGACTAGAAAATACATTAGCTAAGCAGCCTGCTTAGCTAAGCGAAGCTCGGGCATAATGCATAGCATTGTGCCCCACCCTGCCGATTTTTCATCGCATGTATCTATTTACTTTCGACGTAAAAACACAGGAGAAAATATGAACTACGTTGAAAGAGCAATTGAAAAATCACTGACGCATATCATTATATCGGGAGCTTCAGATCCAGGCACTTTGGGTATGCAAAGAGAAAATGCCGTTCTGGCAATTCTCGGGGCTTTTCGAGTTTCCAGTAAGAGCGTATTACAGCGTCACTTGGGACTTAGTCGAGAGGCAGTGAACAAACTCGTAAATCGCATGAAGAAAAAGCAGCTGATTACTTTGCACAGTTCTTTTGCGAACACTGATAAGGGATTTATCTTACTCACATCACACGGTATCAGAGAAGCTGAGTTTCTGTTGAATAGAGAGTTGCACCTTCGTTCTGATTCGAGCAGAGTCAATGAGCGAAACCTGATACATGACCTTTCAGTTCAAATAGTAATTTTGGATTTAACGAAGCGTCAAAAGATCACTGGATTCGCATCAGAGAAAGACCTCGCGATACTGCTGGAAAATCGAGGCAACGACCCACGTTTGGTTGATGGATTAGTAGTAGATGCTGACACAGGATGTACTGTTGCTATTGAGATGGAGACATCTAATGCAAAGAATAAGGGTAACGGCAGGCTCAGAGAGGGCATCCTCACAAAATATCTACAAGAGCTTGAAGACACTAATGGCTTATATGAGTTCGTTTACATGTACAGCCACAGACAGCGCTTTTTGACTCAGATCGAAAAGGCCCATTCGAAGTTGTTTTCAGCTAATCGCTCACAGTTCTCTCGTGAGCAACAAACTTTACTGGCGAGCCGCATTAAGTTTAAACCTCAAGAGTGTAATGTTATTTACGAACTCATGTTCAATAGTAAACGTCAGTTAGGCGACGACAAGTTAGAGTTAGTTCGGAA
The DNA here is from genome assembly GCF_056158205.1 of Alteromonas sp. AWQ4_252. Classification (NCBI taxonomy): domain Bacteria; kingdom Pseudomonadati; phylum Pseudomonadota; class Gammaproteobacteria; order Alteromonadales; family Alteromonadaceae; genus Alteromonas; species Alteromonas sp. AWQ4_252. Next base: position 3,452,978 of record NZ_JBSWSV010000001.1, read on the forward strand.
AGATTCATATCTACAACAGTTAGAAGAACTCGAAAAACTAGCTCACACCACTGAAGACAGAGTTATTCAAATCCGTCGTGACGGATTTATAGAAGCAGGGAAACTAATGGGTTTGATTGAATAAAAAGCACTCTGTTTGACCTCTAGGGAGCCTAATGGCTCCCTTTTTTATGGCTTTTAGTAGCTTCAAGGGGCATTGAATATCGTGCTGATAGACAAAGCACCTTTAACGCACATACCTCTATGTACGTCGAGTCAGCAAGGAAAGCGCAGCCGAGGTTTACCGTACTTTCAATAGTGTGCCGCCCAGTTTCATGAATCCTAAGCAGTAAATGGAAAAGGATAGGCTAACTCAACTACAACTACATAGGCTTTAATCAGGAAATTTTTCAGCATAATTTACGTGACATTGAAAACTTTAGCTAGAGTACAATTCTTTTTGTTGAGAGGGAATGTGATCGCGACATAGTTTCAACTCAACCATTAAACGGTACGCCTAAGACCAAATCACACATCGGAGTAATAATATGACGTAGAAAATGTTTATAATTACTGGCGTTGGCCCTTGCCAAAATTAACGGGCTAGACCTTGCAGAGGAGTCTTTAATCCACTGTACATAGATAAAGTTTTAGCTTTATCCAACCAGGCGTACCGTCCTTTTTACAAAGCTTCTGTTAGTCTCAAAACCATCGATTCACATCGAGGCTTTGTAGTGCCTGCTGGAAACTAATTAAAGGTAAAATATCTCTCCTCACCATCAGACCTAGACTGAACGGTCTGGCTTTCCTTCAAACAGAATTCTCAGAAATTTTTTGGGAAAAATGAAACTTCCTCAGACCTGCGACAAACTTTCCCTTCCTAGAGCTTAGTTAGTTACAGGACTAACAAGGAGGAAAATAAATGAGAATATACTATGAAAGCCTTTTCAACGCTTGCTTGAAAATGAGCGCTAAGTGGGTGTCGCTGAGTAATAAAATAATTGCTATTGCGACAATTAATACGCTCTGGAACATTGCATTTTTGCTGCTGGATTATCCAGAATTCATTGTATACCAACCCCTTTCGAATAGACTGTACCTAATTGCTTTCGGGTGTATTGTGGTCGGTCTAGCTCTAGCGTTAATTGCGTTTTTGGCTATGCGAAAGTTGGAAAGCGAATAATATTGAGCACCCGCGAGGGTGCTTTTTCTCACTATAGTAAAGGGTTCTTTTGCAAATTTAGATTATATTTACATTACATAATTTTCCTAAAATCTGTACTAAAGAAACAGCAAGGAACACTTAATTAAAGCCTAAATTTACATCAATAAAATTGCATTCCTAGATTGAAAAAATATCAATGCATAACACTCTCTAACGTAAAAGTGAATGTAATTTACTTAATGTAAGCTACTTTCTCTTCATTGCTTTGAGCGACTGATTTTTCTTAAGTACATGGCAACCTCAGTTTACTGACAATTAGCTCGATAACAGGTTCGAAAGCCGCTACTACACCTTTTTCAAGCAACTCATCATCAGTCATTCTCTCAATATATTGGCTTACACTCCTCTTACCTTGATACGTAAACTCATAATCAACGATAAATTTCTGATAATCCGTTAAGTCAGCTTTATATTCATTTGGGTTTAATCCACTATTAAAAAGCTCATTACGCTTTTTAGCGGTAAACTTTTTCTCTTCGTCAGTAATTTCTTCGATCCAGGATTTTTCCAAAGCATATTGCCAAATACACTCTGGGTATAAGTGCTCTAATTCCACTTTCCAGACATAGCCTTTGTCTTTAAGTTGCTTCGGCGCATCATGTGGAGGATAGGTCGCTGAATAAACGGTTGCTTGCTGATTCCCAATAGACTCTGTGAATTGCTTTTTTGCTTCCTTACCAGCGTCATCATCATCCAATAAGAGAAAACCCACAACTTTCTTTTTTTCGTGCTTTTGAAGCAGGAAAAAAGCTTTTGCTCTGTCACTCGCAGCATTTGCACTGTTGTGAGCGTTGTCGGGAGTATCAATAAAAACTTCTTCGTTTCGGTTAAAGTATTGCAGCACTCGACTGATTACAGCTTTATCACTTATGCCTTCGAGGAAAATCCTAGGCTTGGTATTATCAGCTAATTGAGACGACAAAGTTTCTAAATTATCGTTATATTCTTTTTCTCGTTCCTGCCATATTTTTCGGCGCTCTTCAATTAACGGAGTTACGAGGTTAAGAAAACCCGTATTACCATGAAGATCCTGCTCACTACATGACTTTATAGTAGTGTCATGTCCCTGTTTGTCGACGTAATAGCTGATACCCTTCAAGCCAGAGGGTAGTGAATCACTGAAGGATAACGAGTATATTGCAGGCGAGTGCGTTGTCACGAATATTTGCGTATGTTTCTTGGCTGCCTCAATTAATTGCTTATTCAGCTCGAAACATGTGGAGAACTCGACGTTGTTTTCAGGCTCTTCAAAGCCCCAAATCTGGGGGCGAATAGTTGTTCTCGCGCCAATGCTTTGTTGTTTAAGAGCAATAAACGAGAGCATCATTGGAATATGCCTGATTTTAATCCCATCTCCCCTACGAGATAAAGGTATATTGTCAGCGTTAAACTCTAAAGCGCCAAAAATGTTTCTTAGATTTTGAGGAAGCTTAACCTCGTTATTACTAGAATCAAAAGTAGCGTCTATTTCTCCCATTAATTCGCTAATATGTTCGTTGATTTCTTGCTCAAAACTCTGCGCTGAAGAGTGCAGCCCTTGTTCTGAAGCAGCAGCCAATACATCGTAAAGTTGACCTTGAAGATCGCGAAAGAAGCTTGCATCCTTAATAGCGGGAATATAGGTGTAGTTAATACTTTTCAGTAGATTTGGTATTTTACTTCGTTGAGGAAAGTTTGCTTTATTTACAATTCTACCCTTTTTGATTTCACAATGCTGCTGCACTTCATCATGGAAACCATCTGCGCGCCATGTTCTGCTCCAGTACACCGTGTCGGGTTTATCTGATTTTCGATAACTAGGAGGAAGTTTGAGAACCAGTTCAATTTTGATCTCTTTGGCCTTTCGTTGCTGGACGATGGCATTTATGTTGAAGTCAGATTGAAAATTGTAATCGTTATCTGCATCAGTTTTACCATTGAAAAACAAGTTTAAAGCTCTAAGCAGGTTTGATTTGCCCGCATCATTTTTACCGACAAGAGTAGTAATCTCTTCAGTCGCGATTGTTTCTTTACGTATTGAGCGAAAGTTTGTAATAGTAACCTGTCTTATCATCACACATACCAGTATAATTCTTTTCGTGAACATTGTAATGCATCTATATGATTAGTCTATGATTTTTATAACAAGATCTGTACTAAGGGAGTCAGTGAGTTGCTGGATTGAAGAGAGCGCAGTAATACCAATTTTTTAAATAACCGCCAACGTTGAGCTAAGCTTCATCTAGGGCACAAATTTGTTTAAAGGACGCTACTTACTTTGTTCTTTTAAAAGTTCGTAGCCACTATGTGCACTAAGACTTAATAGCAAAAAAAGGCTGCAAAGCAGCCCTTAAATTGATTCAACCTGCTCAGTCCACTCATCAATCGCTTCGGCTGAAAAATAACGATGTTTCGTTACACCAAAGACATTCTCAAACTCTATATCATCAACTCCATCTGAATTAATAAAACCAACGATTTGAAGCTCGAATAGTAAGAACAATAAGCATCGTTCAGATGGCTCGAAATATTTCTTCCTGAACTCATCTGGAAGCTGATTTGCGAGACCGTCTGAGATAACAAAACCATTCGTAACAAATTGTTCGTTCTTATGTTCGTAAACATAATCCAGGGTTTCTGGATTGAAATACCAACATAAACGAAATTTGTCAGGCCAGCCTGTTCTCGTCGCTCTTTTGAACTGATGAATGAACGTGATTTGCAGGTCACGCGTGTTGCTCTTCTTTGTCATAGTTATGTCCTGATTGGTAAACCTCAGGATTAACTAGTTTCGTAAGAGGAGAATTTCGACAATTGAAGCCGCAGCTTTGGACTAGAAAAACGCAATGCTTTAGCTCAGGAAAGCTCAAACAATAACTACTGTATAATGTGACAATTGTGGGACAGTTTTGGGACGCTTATTTTACGAGCAATCAATGATTAGGGTAAGTCATTGAAAAGTAGGAGAAATTGGTCGGTGTGAGAGGATTTGAACCTCCGACCCCTGACACCCCATGACAGTGCGCTACCAAGCTGCGCCACACACCGACCGAAAGAGCCGACAAGTCTACTTATTTTCAGGCACTTTGCAATACAAAAAGACAAATAATCGCGTGAACGATTATTTGGTAAACAATAAATGGAAATCACGGCCTGATGAACGCGCAATGACCCGAGCTCAGCGGGCTTCCTGCCTGCTTGTTGATGAATATTTGTGCGCTCTATGTGTACTAAGAATGCGTCAGGAAAGGGTGAAATAACACACCAGCGTAACTACACACGCCACGATAACGTTAAGCACTACCCCTTCCCTTGCCATGGTTTTAATATCAAACTTGCCCGTTGCATAAGCAATGGCGTTAGGTGCGGTTGCTACAGGCAGCATAAACGCACAACTGGCACTGATGGCCGCAGGTATCATAAGTAAAGCCGGATTCACGCCTACCGCCATACCAGCAGCGGCCAGTATTGGCATGAGCAATGTGGCGGTTGCTGTGTTGGAAGTAATTTCAGTTAAGAAAGTTACAAACAAGCATATGGAGAACACCAGGAGTAAGGTCGGCAGAGTAGATAAGCCCGTCATCCACTCTCCCATCAACACGCTTAATCCAGACGCGGTGAATGCTTTGGCTATACAAATGCCACCGGCAAATAGAAGTAACATACCCCAGGGAATATCGTTTGCAGTTTCCCAATCCAGTAGTTTATCGCCAGGGGCTTTACCACTGTGTACCATAAACATGGCAGCTACACCGGCAACGGCAATAGTGCTGTCACTGACTGTGGTTAACCCAAGCCACTGGGTCCAGAATGGCCGGAAGATCCACGCCATAGCAACGGTACCGAATATCATTAATACGCGCTTTTCAGCTTTACTCCACTCCCCTGGTACTGGCAATTTGATATCGCCAATATCGCCTAAACCACGGCCTAGCCATAAGGCCATCGCAGGAATAGCCAGTAACACAATGGGCACGCCGGTTTTCATCCACTCGATGAAATTGTACTCAGCACCTTGGGTTTCTAAATAAACACTCATGAAAATAATATTGGGAGGCGTACCAATGGGCGTTCCCACGCCACCTAAACTGGCTGAATAGGCAATGCCTAAAATGAGTGCTATGCCGAAACGGGTATTTTGTGTGGCGTTGATAATGGCCATTGCCATTGGCAACATCATCAGTACAGTAGCCGTATTGCTTATCCACATGCTCAAAATAGCTGTGGTTAGCATAAACCCTAACACCATTTTCATGCCGCTTCCGGTACCGGTTAAATGCAGCATGTACATGGCAAAGCGTTTGTGCAAATCGGCTTTTTCCAACCCTTTAGACAACATAAACGCCGCCATTAATAAGATGATGACATGGCTACCCAGCGCCGATGCAGCCTCTGAATGGCTAAGTACACCGGTAAGAGGAAAAAGGGCGAAAGGCAATAAAGAGGTGGCGGGAATTGGCAGTGCTTCAGTCACCCAAAGAATAGCGACAAAAAGAGTGATTGAAGCGGTAAAGATAATATCGTTGGGCTGTTGCAGCACATTTAGCCCAACGCCACAGGCCACGGCAGATAGCGCAGCAATGAACAGTGTACGACTACTTCTTATCATTGCCTGACTCCGCTTATCTGCTGGCTAAGTTTGCCGCTTAACTGTTGTTATTGTCGTCTGATGTAATACGGCTGGCCACCGCACCGGCCTGCCCTTTGTACTTGGCATCTACTCTGGCGTTGTAAGGTTTCTCCGCAGCTTGTGAAAGCACTTCAAAACTCAATGCACCTATTTTCATCTGCGGGCGCAATGCCAAGGGTAACTTCCCGCTATTGTAAAATTCAAGCACGATATTGCCAGACCAACCCGGGTCAATTCTGTGTGCGGTAACGTGCACCATTAGCCCTAAACGCGCCAGTGATGAACGACCGTCTAACCAGCCTACAATATTATCGGGCAAGGTAACAGACTCATGGGTAATAGCCAGCGCCAGTTCACCGGGATGCAGGAAGAAGGCTTTTCCCTCGGGCAGTTCGATTTCGTCACTCATCACCGAGTTCAACGCTTCCTGCACTTCTGCTTTAGGGCCGCTTAAATCGATATAGGGAGCCTGATGATCTTCAAAAACACGAAATTTATTGCCGAGGCGAATATCCACCGTCACGCCACTTATTTGCTCGTAAGCCGGTGAAGGGTCGATGATGATTTTGCCTTTTTGAATATAATCGTAGATGTCACGATCGCATAAACGCATGAAATAAACCTACAAGGATAAGAACGGTGGCTATTATGCGTTGTTGCCAATAACCACACAACCTCAACGCAACTATTTCTAGTTGTCAGTTATTTTTTCCAGATGTTGCTCAATGCGTACCAACTTATCTAATATGATGTGGAGTAATACGCTGAAAAGCGCAAAGCTTCCCATTGCCAAATAGGTCAACAACATCAATTTGTCGCCACTGCTGTTGAAAACAAATGCAAGGGCAAAAATAAAAAGAACAAATACAATTTTAAATGCCAGAAGCCATTTCATGGGCAGCCTCCCTTTGAGCAAGGATACTCACTACAATAATTTGCACTAAGTATCCCGCATTTCCATGTTACGGATGGGCGAAGTGTCTGAAATAGTGATACACGATGAACAAAATGACTACTGTACTTGCGCAGCGCTATAACTGGGTTAAACCTATTGTTTCACCTCTAATGTAGCTTTCAGTATCCCGTTTTGGCAGCGTTAATGCCATTTGCATCGACATGGCCCGTGCCGCTTCCCGATAGATGACAGACAGCGGGCTATCTGGCTTGTCTGCAACAATAGGCTTGCCCAAATCAGCGTGTTCTCGAATTTGAACATCAAGGGGTAACGCCGCCATCAACGGAAGCCCGTAACGATCAGCCAATGCTTTGCCGCCATCCTGTGCGAACAAATGATCTTTGTGACCACAGGCTGAGCACTGATAGTAGCTCATGTTTTCAATGAGACCCACAACCGGCACGTCGACCTTGCCAAACATAGTAATGCCTTTTTTCGCATCAGCGACAGCCAAATCCTGCGGTGTTGTAACAACTACCGCAGCACTTAACGGTACCTGTTGCGCCATGGTGAGTTGAATGTCACCTGTGCCTGGCGGCATATCAACAATGAGATAGTCGAGCACAGGCCACAGGGTTTCGTTTAAAATTTGCGTTAATGCCTTGCTCGCCATGGGACCACGCCATACTGCGGCATCCTCTTCTGGCACCAGATAACCAATAGAATTGGCGGGCATTCCCCAACCCTCAATGGGCTTCATGTGTTTGTTGTCGTCACTTTCCGGCTGAGCATCGGTGTTACCTAACATAATAGGTATCGAAGGCCCGTAAATATCTGCATCTAAAATGCCCACAGATGCACCTTCCTGCATAAGTGCAAAAGCCAGATTCAAAGCGGTTGTCGATTTGCCGACCCCGCCTTTTCCAGAGGCTACAGCAACTACGTTGCGAATGTTTGTCACCGGCGCCGCTTTGGTTTCTACTCCTTCGATGCGTTGAGAAAGAGCGAGGTCCACTACATTATGCCCCGCTTTGGCAAAGCCTTGAGCAAGTACCGTTTTGATAGCTGCGTATTGCGTCTGAGCACAAAACGGTAAGGTCACCGATACACCACCAGCCACCTCACTACACCACGGTTGGGTTTGCTGTGTGGTTAAGGCATAATATTCAGCCAAAGATTCTGCAGCGATTGACGCCAGATTGTCACCCTTGCGGGAAAAGAACATAATTCACCCTTATAAACTGCTAAAGCCCATTTACGTAATGCAAAAGCGGCGGGATTCCGCTAGTATTTGCAGCCATTTTCTAACGCTTGAGAACAGAACTTACTACTATGTCTGAAAACACGTCGACTTCTGTTGCACCAGCGAATGCCAAACGTCGCATTCTGGTAACCAGTGCCCTGCCGTACGCTAACGGCTCTATTCACCTCGGACATCTGCTTGAACACATTCAAACCGATATCTGGACGCGGTTTCAACGTCTGCGCGGCCATGAATGTTACAGTGTCTGCGCCGACGATGCACACGGTACGCCAGTGATGCTAAAAGCGCAGGAACTGGGCATAACGCCGGAAGAAATGGTAGCCCGAACCCGCGCAGAGCACCATCAGGATTTGCAGGATTTCTTCGTTGAGTACGACAACTATTATGTGACTCACTCGCCGGAAAACAAGGCGCTGTGTGAAACCATTTACAACCGTCTGGACGAAGCCGGCTACATTAGTAAGCGCACCATTAACCAGCTTTACGATCCGCAAAAAGAAATGTTTTTGCCCGATCGTTTTGTGAAAGGTACCTGCCCAAGCTGTGGTGCAGAAGATCAAAACGGTGACAGCTGTGACGTGTGTGGCGCTACCTACAGCCCCACTGAAGTGAAAAACCCCCGAAGTGTGGTGTCTGGTGCAACACCAGTATTAAAAGAGTCAGAGCACTTCTTTTTCGATCTGCCACAGTTTGAAGGCATGTTAAAAGAATGGATCCGCTCAGGTGCGCTGCAAGAAGAAATGGCGAATAAACTTCAGGAGTGGTTCGAAGAAGGCCTGCAACAGTGGGACATCAGCCGCGATGCACCCTACTTTGGTTTTGAAATTCCAGGTGCCCCGAATAAGTTTTTCTATGTGTGGGTAGATGCACCTGTAGGATACATGGCAAGCTTCAAAAACTTCTGTGACCAAAACGACGTCAATTTCGATGATTTCTGGAACAAAGGCACAGATACAGAGCTGTATCATTTCATCGGAAAAGACATCACCTATTTCCACTGTTTATTCTGGCCAGCAATGTTGGAAGGCGCGGGTTATCGCAAACCCACGGGTGTAAATATTCACGGTTTTGTGACGGTAAACGGAGCAAAAATGTCTAAATCTCGGGGAACCTTTATTAAAGGCCGTACTTACTTAGACCACCTAAACCCAGAGTACCTGCGCTATTACTTTGCCTCTAAACTGGGCGATGGCGTCACCGATATCGATTTGAACTTCACTGATTTTGCTCAGAAGGTGAATTCTGATCTGGTAGGTAAAGTAGTGAACATTGCCAGCCGATGCGCTAGCTTTATCACTAAGCGTTTCGACGGAAAGCTGTCTGATACTGTGTTGGATGAAGCGTTAATGGCGCAGTTCCACCAAGCCGCCGACAGCATCGCGGCCCATTATGAAAATCGCAAATACCACCAGGCAATTCGTGAAATCATGGCGCTGGCTGACAAAGCAAACCAGTTTATCGATGCCAATGCCCCCTGGGTAACGATTAAAGATGAAGCCAAACAACAGTTTACCCATGATGTTTGTTCACTGGGCATAAACATGTTCCGTATTTTGGTTGCCTATTTGAAACCCGTGCTACCGGTACTGGCAGACAAAGCCGAAGCTTTCTTAAACGACTCACTCACTTGGGAAAGCACGCAACATGTCCTCACAGGCCATGAAATAAATAAGTTCAAGGCCATGATGCAACGTATAGAAATGGATAAAATTGACGCTATGGTTGAAGACTCTAAAGAAAGCCTGGCAGCAGCAAATACGCCAAAACTCGACCCTGAAAGCCCATTGGCAAAAGACCCTATTAGCGAAGAAATTACCTTCGATGATTTTGCTAAGGTAGATTTCCGCATCGCACGTATTGCCAATGCTGAACATGTGGAAAAAGCCGATAAACTGCTAAGACTGGAGTTAGATTTAGGCGGCGAAACCCGACAGGTATTTGCTGGTATAAAATCAGCTTATGCCCCTGAAGATCTCATTGGCAAGCATACCGTGATGGTGGCCAACCTGGCACCACGCAAAATGCGCTTCGGAATGTCAGAAGGCATGGTACTGGCAGCAGGGCCTGGTGGCAAAGATCTGTACATCCTTGAACCACACGAGGGTGCGAAGCCAGGTATGCGGGTGAAGTAATCTCATTCACGCCGCTTTATATTTGCTAAAGCCGGTAAGGTTCGCGCCTTACCGGCTTTTTTGATGTAACGACGTGTTCCGATTTACCCGCATGCTGGCCCCCACTGCAGAAAAATTGGGCTTCAATTTCCATCGGGACTTTATTGTTGTCATAGGTACTACCCGTTTTCGGGCCACAATGACATAAACAGAACTACACCATGGAAAATAACGACTGAGTTTACTTTGCCATGATATGGGAACAGGAATTTTACGGCGCAAGAATAACATTGAAAAAAGGATATGACGGGTTTCAACCACTTCAAACCCCAGTAGTTGTAACCAGTCTTTCACCCGAGCAGAAGAGAAAAAGCGGGCATCGTGAAGTAGATTCCCTCGTTTTAGCGGTAAATACTTTCCTATTCCCGTTAAGCTGTACGGATTAAAGCCACTGATTATAACGTATCCGTCTTGTGTAATGCAGCGATCCACCTCTCTAAGTACCTGGTGAGGGTCTTGGCAAAAATCCAATTCATTGGCCAGTAAAAAACCATCAATGCTGTTTGCTTCATAGGGTAGCGCTGTAGGTAAACTCACAACATGCGTGTTTTGTGTAACAGTTGGCGTTTGATGAATTTGATGAGTAACACTGCATTTAGACAGGGTTATTTGCGAGCTTAAGTTACCCAGTTTCACCAGGTGATAACCGAATATTCGCTGGCTTAAACTGTTACTTTCTATTTGTACGGCACGTTGTATGGCAACGCCTGCGGGCAGTTGTGACCAGCGCTCCGGATATCGGGGAGGTTTACTGTGGTAGGCAAGTTTCATTAACGTCCGTCGATGTCCTGAGGTTGCAGTGCGGCTGGCAAGTTTCTATAGTATCGCATAAATATCTCTCCACAAGCAGGTACGTCATGAACAATCCATCTGATACATTGCCGGAAGGCCTTCAGATAACCGCAGTTCGCGCCCTTCAAGACAATTATATCTGGTGTTTGCACAATCAAAAAAACGTTGTTGCAGTAGACCCGGGAGACGCTGCGCCTCTGCTTGCTTTTTGCCAGGAGCACCAACTCGAGCTTGCGGCCGTGCTTATTACCCACCATCACCGCGACCACACTGGCGGCATTGCGAAACTCGCTTCCGTCTATCCTAACTTACCCGTCATTGGTCCATCGGGAGGACACATTCGTGGTCTGACTAAGTCAGTTGATGAAGGAGACACGGTATCCTTACCGTCGCTCAACTGCAAATTCACTGTTATCGAAGTGCCCGGTCATACCCTTGATCATCTGGCTTTTTTTGGCCATGGCCTTGTGTTTTGTGGCGATACGTTATTCTCGGCGGGCTGTGGCAGACTCTTCGAAGGCTCAGCGGAGCAAATGTATTACTCGCTGAACAAACTTAAGCGTCTACCAGACGACACCCTTGTGTACTGTACCCATGAATATACACAAGCCAACATTCAGTTCGCCAAAGCAGTAGAACCAGAAAACACTGAATTACAGGAATACGCAGCCAATGTTCATGCGCTCAGACAACAGGATAGAGCCACACTGCCCTCCCAGTTAGCGAAAGAGAAAGCCATCAACCCCTTTCTCCGCGCCCATTGCGAAGCGGTACAACAAAGTGCTGCCTCGTATAGTGGCACACCACTTGCTGACGACACAGCGGTTTTTGCTGCCATTCGCCGTTGGAAGGACGAGTTTTAATGCATTTACCTTAAACTAAAGTTAAACTTATCTGATGTATGATGTAATGCGAGGAAGCACTATAATGAAAAGACAACTGAGCCTACTCGCCAGTCTTTCTTTCGCCGCCTTTTTAGCTGGCTGTCAATCAACTGACCAACTCGTTAACGAAACCAGCCCCGTTGAAAAGGCGAATGACACTAATGAAACCTGTGAAGTTGGCCAAACGCCTATAACTGATGAGCAGGCTTGTGATGTTGCCAAAGAAGGGGTAATTGAGGTCGTTCATCCGGTAGAAGACGTGGTGGAAACCCTGGAAGACGTGACCGTCCCACAGACACCTCCGCCTGTTCCCATTGAAGATGTGTGGACGAGGATCAGCAATCAGTTTGCCTTCGACATTCCTGACAATAATCGTGTAACCCTGCAAAGAAACTGGTACCTGAAGCACCCGGAATACATGGCTCGGGTAGTCAATCGCGCACGTCCATTCCTTTTTTATATTACTGAAGAAATCGAAAAGCGGAATATGCCACTGGAAATTGCATTGCTTCCCATAGTGGAGAGTGCTTTTGACCCGTTTGCTTATTCTCACGGTCGTGCCGCTGGTATGTGGCAGTTTATTCCTGGCACTGCAAAACGGTTTGGCATTCGTCAAACCTGGTGGTATGACGGTCGAAGGGATGTGATTGCCTCAACCCAGGGTGCGCTGGATTACCTCACCTATTTAAACGAGATGTTTGACGGCAATTGGCTGCATGCACTAGCAGCCTACAACAGTGGTGAAGGCAGAGTGTTGCGAGCCATTAAACGGGCGAAAGCCGCTGGGAAAAAAACCGATTTTTGGTCACTCGACCTACCTCGGGAAACCCGTGCTTATGTGCCAAAACTACTGGCACTTGCTGACATACTCAAAAAGCGCGATGACTACGCCTTTGCATGGCCAGCTATAGACAATATGGAAGCGGTTAAAGTGGTAGATATTGGCTCTCAGGTAGATTTGGCATTTGCAGCTGAATTAGCAGATATGAAACTCGAAGCCCTACATGCACTTAACCCGGGCTTTAATCGCTGGGCAACGGACCCGGACGGCCCTCATCATCTATTGCTACCTGTTGCCAAAGCTGAAGCTTTCTCAAATCAATTGGCTTCTATAGACAGACAAGACAGACTCAATTGGGTACGTCATACGGTGAAATCCGGTGACAGCCTGCTTAAGCTGGCAAATAAATACCACACCACTGCAGCCATTATTAAGCGAATAAACGGGCTTAAGTCGAACACTATTGTAATTGGCGACGCCATTATGATCCCTGTAGCATTGAAAGAACTCGATGCCTACTCTCTTTCTGAGGATCAGCGACTCGCATCGTTGCAAAGTACAGCGCGTACAACAGTGAAGAAAACGCACAAAGTGAAATCTGGTGACACCCTTTGGGATATCTCACGCTTGTATAAAGTCAGTACCCGTGACCTGGCGAAATGGAACGGCATGGCGCCAAATGACCCGCTTATGCCAGGTAAAACCCTGGTTGTATGGCAGGGCGAGAAAATTAAACGCGGTGAAAAAGGTATAGTGCGCTCACTCACCTACACTGTTAAACCGGGTGACAGCTTGTCTCGCATCGCGAGTAAATTTAACGTTAAAATCTCTGAGATTACTCAGTGGAATAACCTGAGTAAGAATAAGTACTTACAACCAGGTCAAAAGCTAAAATTGCACGTGGATGTGACTCGAACAAAAAATATTGGCTAAGAAAGTAAGGCATCATGCAAGCTAACTAACGGAACAGTAAAGGTTATTCAGGTCACAAGCTGGCAAAGCGGGCCTGACATAGCCATCGGTGAAGCCCTTATGAAATATTTGGAATTAAAAATACCTCCGGTGGTAATACTATTTCTTGGTGTCGTCGTATCGGTAGCAGATAGACTCTATTTCGGCGAATGGTTTTCTATTCATACCTTTCTGCCAGGTGCAGCCTTTATTATTGCTGGAGTTATGATTGGGCTCTCTGCGGTACAAACCTTTCGTTCTGCGGCAACAACTGTAGACCCTCGTGATCCAAACAAAGCGTCGTCGCTGGTTGTCGAAGGGATCTTCAACGTCAGTAGAAACCCAATGTACCTGGGATTACTGTTTATCCAAATTGGTATCGCGCTGATGTGCAGTAGCGTGGCAGGGCTGTGTTTTGCGCCGCTTTTGATGTGGTATTTAACGCGTTTCCAAATTATGCCGGAAGAAAGGCATATGGGCGAAAAATTTGGAGAAGATTACAGCCTGTATTGCCGTCAAACCCGGCGATGGTTGGGCAGATACAAATAAAAAAACTATAAACCGCGCCAGTCAAAACCGGCACGGTTTTTTAGCCTTTACCCCCGGCGCCAGGTGGTGCCTTGTGCACCATCTTCCAACACTACACCTAACGCAGTTAGTGCATCTCTTGCGGCATCGGCAGCAGCCCAGTCTTTACTCGCCCTGGCATCATTGCGCTGCTTTATCAAGGCTTCAATATGCGCGGTTTCATCGTCGCTAACACCGCCCTGTAACCAGGCTGCCGGCGCTGATTGCAACACGCCCAGAATACCCCCTAACCCTTTCAGTACTGCTGCCAGTTTCCCGGCTTCCTCAGCATCCGTTTTTTGCTTATTGATGTCACGGGCAACTTCAAACAATACCGCCACCGCTTCTGGCACATTGAGGTCGTCATTCATGGCAGCTTCAAATTTTGCCAAATAACCACCGTATTCAAGCGGCGTACTGTCAACAGGCGTAACGTCGCGAAGCGCAGTGTAAAGCCGCTCAAGCGCTGATTTAGCCTGAGTGATGTTGTCCAGCGAATAACTCAATTGGCTGCGGTAATGAGCCGACATCAAAAAGAATCGCAAAGATTCTGCATCGTGTTCTTTTAACACATCCCTGAGGGTGAAGAAATTGCCCAACGATTTAGACATTTTCTCGTTGTCTACCTGAACCATGCCAGCGTGCATCCAGGTATTTACATAAGGCGTGTCAAAGGCGCAGCACGATTGTGCCACCTCATTTTCGTGGTGAGGAAACATTAAATCTGACCCACCGCCGTGAATATCAAAATGAGCGCCGAGATGCTTGTGATTCATTGCCGAACACTCAATATGCCAACCTGGACGGCCTTCCCCCCAGGGAGAAGACCAACTTGGCTCCCCTGACTTAGCCTTTTTCCACAATACAAAATCGAGTGGATCGTCTTTTCCTGCCGCTACTTCAACCCGGGCCCCGGATTGCAGTTGCTCAAGGTTTTGCTTACTCAATTTTCCGTAATCGGGAAATTTACTCACGTCAAACAACACATCGCCGCTATCGACCACATAAGCAAACCCTTTGACTATCAGCGTGTCGATAATATTAATTATCTCGGGCATGTGGGTAGTAACTTTGGGCTCGATATCAGGTTCCAGCAAGTTAATTGCCGCAAAGTCTTCGTGCATCATCGCAATAGTGCGTTCGGTGAGTGCCTGCACACTTTCACCATTGTCGTTCGCACGAGCAATGATTTTGTCGTCCACATCAGTAATATTGCGCACATAGGTTACGTCGTAGTTTAAGTGTCTGAGGTAACGCACCAGCAAGTCAAAACTTAAGTATGTTCTGGCGTGGCCCATGTGGCTGAGGTCGTACACCGTAATACCACACACATAAAGCCCAACTTTTCCTTCCTGTAGCGGAACGAAAGGCG
Source organism: Alteromonas sp. AWQ4_252 (assembly GCF_056158205.1). Lineage (NCBI taxonomy): Bacteria > Pseudomonadati > Pseudomonadota > Gammaproteobacteria > Alteromonadales > Alteromonadaceae > Alteromonas > Alteromonas sp. AWQ4_252. Next base: position 3,468,468 of record NZ_JBSWSV010000001.1, read on the forward strand.
CTTTTTCACGAGTGCGGGTATTGTAAAGGTGTAGCATGGTAGTCCTCTGTGTTTGTATTGATAATTTCGGGCCGAAAGTGTAGCACTACCAACCCCTGTCGCACAGGTTTTGCCGTGTTTTAGCAGTGAATAATTTTACTTAAGGTTGAAATCGGCTACCATTAGCCCACTTTCAAACGCCGTAGATACAAATAAGGGGCGCAACATGGTTACTTTGAAAACCAACTTTGGGGACATCACCCTCGAACTTTTCGCAGATAAAGCACCAGTTACTGTTGAGAATTTTCTCAATTACGTAAAGGAAGGCTTTTACGATAACACCATTTTCCACCGTGTTATTGACGGTTTCATGATCCAGGGCGGCGGTTTCACAGCCGACATGGAACAGAAACCCACCAACGCAACTATCGTCAATGAAGCCAACAATGGTGTTGCTAATGACGCAGGCACCATTGCAATGGCGCGTACTAACGATCCGCACTCAGCTACAGCACAGTTTTTTATCAACATAAAAGATAACGATTTTCTGAATTTTTCCAGCGAATCCGTAAATGGCTGGGGCTATTGTGTATTCGGAAAAGTATCTGCTGGCATGGACGTCGTGGAAAAAATCAAAAACGTAAAAACCGGCACTAGTGGCTTCCATCAGGACGTGCCAGAAGAGCCGGTAATTATCGAATCTGCTGTTATCGCAGAATAAACACTGCTCAGGGGGGCGCCTTGCCCCCCTTCTATTGTTGTACATCACCATGCCGTTTACTTACTTTATTGCCGACTTACACCTCAGTGATGACCGCCCGGATATTACTGCGTGCTTGATGACGTTTTTACAGCATGAAGCCCCGCAGGCTGAAGCACTTTATGTACTTGGCGACTTATTTGAAGTGTGGATTGGCGATGACAATATCACCCCATTTAATGAACACATCGCTGCCGCGTTTAAACAGGTCAGCTTATGTACTCCTGTGTATTTTATTCACGGCAATCGTGATTTTGCCATCAGGGATACCTGGGCGAAGAAAGCCGGAATGACATTGCTCAACGAGCAGGAAGTCATCTCTCTCTACGGCACACCAACACTTATCACTCATGGTGACGAACTATGTACCAGAGACGTGGCTTACCAGAAATTCAGGAAGAAGAGCAGGAGTTGGTGGTGGCCAACGCTGATGCTCGCATTACCTCTGTGGTATCGTCGTCGGGTAGCAGAAAATGGTCGTAAAAAAAGTAAACTCAATCAGCAAGGCCTCAAACCTGAGATAATGGATGTGACGCCGGCAGAAGTCGAAAGAGTCATGGCGAAATATCAGGTAACACAGTTGATCCACGGCCACACTCATCGCCCGAATATTCACACCCTTCAGGTTAACGGTGAACCAGCTACACGTATCGTATTAGGAGATTGGTACGACCAGGGGTCAGTTCTTAAAGTCAGTGCACAAAGTATCCAACTCGAACAGCGAAAATTTTCAGCACAGCAACAAAACTAACGTGGTTTATTGAACAGGCAATCAATTAAATTTCTGCAACACCTAGCCATTAGCGTTGCGACCTTCTACTGACGCAGTGCTCTAACACATTGTTAAGTAATATCTTTATATTTCAAAGTGTTATGTTATAACAAACCAGACATGGAACTGTCATAAGCACGACATAAATCATTCATTTTTCGTTAACCCTACTGTCACAAAGCTTACCTACGCTACTTTCGACCCAGGCCAGGGATGTCTTCTTCAGACATCAGGAACAGAAGGTCCACACACCCCTTCTGCGACCACTGCCCGACCTGATGGCTTAAGGCTGAACTTTGCTTCAACGCCGATAATGACAACAAAATTAGGAATATCAGAAATGAAATTTAACTGGAAAGCTTCTGTTAGTGCACTGGCATTAGCGGTTTCTTCTGGTTTGCAGGCAGATGTATTGCCAGCATATCAGAGTGAAAACCCCTGGTTTACAGACGCACAGACTAAAATTGCGTCAAAGCTTGAAACATCAAACAACTTCAAAGCGAAAAATGTCATCCTTTTTGTGGGTGACGGCATGGGAATTTCCACACTCACAGCATCTCGCATCAGAAAAGGGCAACTCGCCGGTAACCCCGGAGAAGAAGGCTACCTCGCTTGGGAAGAATTTCCAGGAACAGCACTGGTCAAAACTTACAACGTTGATGCGCAAACGCCTGATTCTGCAGGTACCATGACGGCAATGATGTCTGGGCTTAAAACCGATGTTGGCGTTATTGGCGTCGATGCTGATATAGAGCGCGGAGAATGCGCTACTGTTGCGGGAAATGAAGTTATTACAGCTTTGGAGCTTGCAGAAATAAAAGGGTTATCTACGGGCGTTGTATCAACCGCACGTATTACCCATGCCACTCCTGCAGCTACCTATGCGAAATCTGCTGACCGCAACTGGGAAGATATCTCAGATATGCCAGAAGAAGCTGTTACAGCCGGTTGTGTCGACATTGCCGACCAACTCGTTAACTTTGAAACATTTCTTGAAGACCGCTACACAGGTATCGACGTTGACGGTATTGACGTAACAATGGGCGGTGGCCGTCGTCACTTCTTACCAAAAGATGCCGCTTTTAACAGCAATGATGCTGTAAGCGAAGTAGAAGGTGACAGAACTGACGAGCGGGACCTCACTGCTGAATGGCAAGCCATGTACGACGATGGTGTTTACATCACAGACAAGGCCGGTTTTGATGCTATTGATGCCGCTTCAACCACACGCGTATTAGGCCTGTTCAACGAATCCCACATGCAATATGAAGCAGATCGTGAAAACGATGTCGCCGGTGAGCCTTCAATTGCTGAAATGACAGACAAAGCCATTGATATTCTCGACAATAACGAAAAAGGCTTCTTCCTGATGGTTGAATCAGGACGCATTGACCACGCTCACCACGCAGGGAATGCTTCGGGTGCGCTATCGGATACGTTGGCTTTTGAAGCAGCAATTCAAGCTGCAGTTGATGCTACAGACCCATCGGAAACCTTAATTTTAGTTACCGCTGACCACGGACACGTGTTTACCATTGCCGGTTATCCTAAGCGCGGTAACCCTATCCTTGGCAAAGTCGTTAACGTAGGCGCAGATGAAGCCGCTGAAGCTGCAGATGGCATGCCCTACACAACCGTAGGTTACATGAACGGACTTGGTTTCGCTGATTTTGGCACTGAAACCAACTCAGATGCTATTTATGCGGAAGAAGCAAATGCCGGTCGTATGGACCTGACTACCGTTGATACCACTACCGCCGGTTACCACCAGGAAGCTTTGATTCCTCTGTCGTCCGAAACACATTCGGGTGAAGACATCTCACTGCATGGCATGGGACCAGGCAGCCAGCTTATTCAGGGTGTTATTGAGCAAAGTGTTGTATTCCACCTGATTAACCAGTCTTTAGGACTGATTGAAGAATAATAACGAGGACATCATGAAAGTATTTAAATATAGCCTTTTAGCATTGGCCCTGGCTGGCCTGACCGCATGTTCTCTTGACGGCGATGACGGTGCAGATGGCGCTGCAGGTCAGAACGGTACTGATGGTACAAACGGTTTAAACAGCCTTACAGTACAAACAGATTTGCCTGTCGGCGATGACAACTGCCCTAACAGTGGCGTACGCTTTGATTCAGGTCTGGATTCAGATAGCGACGGTACATTAGCAGAGTCAGAAATTACAGCCACCAGCTACGTCTGTGTGCCTGCTGAAACCTCCGTGTCTACTGACCAACTACTCACCAGTTTGAATAACGATTACTTCGTATCGGGTCAGGCAGAAGTTGAAGCAGCAAAAGCCACCTGGTTGCGCGCCACCGGCACGGCCTCCACTGATGGCGTACAAACAACCACAGCACAGGCAACAGTTACTAAACACGCTTCTGTTGAGGCGGCTGTAGCATCACTGAAAGGCAAAGCTAAAAATGTCATCCTTTTCGTGGGTGATGGTATGGGTGTGTCTACTGTGACGGCAGCGCGTATTTTAGAAGGGCAGATGAACGGCGAGAATGGTGAAGAAAATCAACTCAGCTTCGATCGCTTCCCTTTCGCAGGGCTTTCAAAAACTTATAATGTAGACGCTCAGACTCCAGACTCTGCGGGTACCATGACAGCGATGATGAGCGGTGTGAAAACCGATGTAGGCGTTATCGGTGTAGATGAAGATATCGAACGTGGCGAATGCAGCACAGTAGCTGGTAACGAACTTGTTACAGCGCTTGAACTGGCTGAATTGGCGGGAAAATCTACGGGTATCGTTTCTACAGCGCGTATTACTCATGCTACACCTGCTGCGACTTATGCAAAATCGGCTGATCGCAACTGGGAAGACGTTTCTGATATGCCAACAGATGCCGTTGACGCAGGTTGTGCTGATATTGCATCACAGTTGATTAGTTTCGAAGCAGATATGGAAGCCCGTTTTGACGGCGCTGATGTAGATGGCATCGAAGTGGTAATGGGAGGCGGCCGCCGTCACTTCTTACCTAAAGATGCAGCATTCAACAGCCCCGATGCATCAAGCAGTGTGGAAGGTGACCGTACCGACAATCGCGACCTGACTGCAGAATGGGCAAGCATGTATCCCAACGGTACATACATCTATGACCAGTCTGGTTTTGACGGCTTAAATACGGAAACGACCGAGCGTGTATTCGGCTTGTTCAATGAATCTCACATGCAATATGAAGCTGATCGCGGCAATGATATTGCTGGTGAGCCTTCAATTAGCGAGATGACTGAAGCTGCTATCAAGATCCTGGACAACAACGACAACGGCTTCTTCCTGATGGTTGAATCTGGTCGAATTGATCACGCCCACCACGCGGGTAACGCTTACGGTGCCTTAACTGACACCATTGCGCTGGCCGATGCGGTAGCCATTGCGGACGAGCTTACCAGTGATGAAGATACGTTAATCATTGTTACTGCTGACCATGGTCATGTATTTACCATCGCAGGTTACCCTAAGCGCGGTAATCCAATACTTGGTAAAGTGGTAAATGTGGGTGCTGAAGAAGCAGCTTCTGCTGCTGACGGCATGCCGTACACCACAGTAGGATACATGAATGGTCTTGGTTTCCGTGATTTAGGTGACGAAACCGACTCTGATGAAGGCTATGCGTACGATGTTGATACCGGTCGTAAGGATTTGACTGACGTTGACACCACAGCAGCAGGTTATCACCAGGAAGCGCTTATTCCGCTTTCTTCTGAAACCCACTCTGGTGAAGATGTTGGTATTTATGCCAAGGGGCCTGGTGCATTTTTGGTCAATAGCACCAACGAACAAAGTATCATTTTCCATGTGATGGACTTTGCTGGCGACCTTATCGAGGAAGCCGAAGCGGCAATAGAGTAAAACCAATAAGCTATATGGGCGCACCCGAGTGCGCCCTTGTTTTATGCACAAGGCAACAACAAATGAAAAAGACACTTCTGCTACTTATTACACTTACGGGCTCATTTAGTACTCTGGCCCATCAGAACGACGATGTTTTACACCTACAATGTGATGAGCAAGGGCAATGGATGAAGGCGGATTACGCAATCACGGAAAGTCGCGCCGACAAAAGCCACGAGCGCTCACTTACCTTGTGGAGAAAACCCAATGTAGTGGCTCATCAATACGAGCAGCAGCAGATAACACAAATGTGGGAACACGTTAATCACCGTGTAAAAGCAACCCGATTCTTCGACGCTCATCAACGAGCTATTGAATACCAACCAGGTGAGAGTATTCATGGTCATACCGACAACAATTGGCCTTATCGCAATCAGTTAATTAAACCAGAATTCATAACATCGCTGGAGAAAACCAGCACCGAAGGAACAGGGTGTACTCAGGAACAGCATTATCATGGTAGCAATGAACATGAATCTATCTCTTTAGTGTGGCTACCGGCTTTACATCTACTCAAGTCAATGACGGTTAATAAAAAGTACGGTGAACTTCACTGGGAGCTAAAAGAATTAGCCCATGACAAAGCATCTATCACCACCTTTTTTACTCAACGGGGTAATTTTCAGAGTACTGATTTTGCTGATATCGGCGATGACCACACCGACCCCTTTCTAACAAACATGGTGCATCAGGGTTTTATTGAGCCTGCCGCCTCTGGATTTTACGACGTCAATGGTGCGGCGCTCGAAGGACATGGCCACAGCCATTAATTGCGCCACTAAAATAGAAAGCAGACCCACACATTGCAATTGACCAGCGTTGTGGTATAAACCATAAACTGATTTTCATCATGGACGGTGAATGTATGTCTGCTTTCCTTCTCAACGATGCTAACTTCCTATTTACCTCTGCCCTTTGCATCGTAGTATTGCTTTTTTTCATCGAGATTGCTGGCCTTCTCTTTGGCACCAGCTTACTCGGCGTTTTTGATGACCTCCCCGACCTCGACACAGATCCGGAAATGCTAACAGGTATTTCGGCGCTAACTAACTGGTTAGCCCTGGACAAACTCCCTGTGATGATTTGGTTTGTACTTTTCTTAACGTTGTTTGGCATTGCCGGCATCGGGTTTAACATTGCGTATACCAGCTACATGCAAGGCCCGTTTATACCACCACTTATTAACGTGCCCTTATCAATGCTTGCATCGCTACTGCTTACTGGCAGATTGGGTGGCACACTTGCCCGGTTATTACCTAAGAACGAGTCGTCTGCCCTAAGCGCTGATGAGTTTGTAGGCGCTGTAGCTGTCATCACCATTGGTACTGCAAAAACGGGAAGTCCTGCAGAAGCCAAATTCACCGACAATCATGCTCAGCCACACTATGTTCTGGTTGAGCCTTTCGAGCCACACGATACATTTATAACTGGCGATAAAGTTATTCTTGTGGAAAAAACCAAGCATAGTTGGCTCGCCACCCGATACCTCTAACCTGCAGTAAAAAGGAAGTAGTGATATGGAACAATATTCTAACAATAATCTGCCAGCAGTACTGATCATTGCCGTCATAGTGGTGATTGCACTTATGGCGATTGGTTTAATTTTCGCAAAACTCTACAAACGGGCAACTAAGGAAACGGCGTTTGTAAGAACCGGATTGGGCGGAGAAAAGGTGATCAAGGATGGCGGTGCAATAGTATTGCCAGTGGTACACGAGATCATACCGGTGAATATGAATACCCTTCGCATAGAAGTGGAAAAAACCCAGAAAGATGCGCTAATTACTAAAGACCGCATGCGGGTGGATGTAAAAGCCGATTTTTATTTGCGGGTTGCGCCTAATGAAAGCGGTATCTCAATGGCAGCCCAAACACTGGGTACGCGTACTACCCGGGCTGAAGAAGTCAAAAAACTCATGGAGTCAAAGTTTGTCGATGTTTTGCGCGCAGTAGCTGCAGAAATGAGCATGACAGAGATGCATGAACAACGTGCGGACTTCGTACAAAAAGTACAGCAGAGTGTGGCCAATGATTTAGAGAAAAACGGCCTTGAGCTGGAATCTGTAAGTTTAACCGGTTTTGACCAGACAGATTTAGAGTTTTTCAATGAAAACAACGCATTTGACGCGGAAGGCCGTGCCAGATTGGCAAAAATCATTGAAGAAAAACGCAAAGAAACCAACGACATTCAGCAAGAAAACCGGATAAAAATTGAAACCCGCAACCTGGATGCAGAAAAAGAGTCCCTCAATATCAGACGTGAAGAAGAAGAGGCACGGTTAACGCAAGAGCAAGTACTGCAATTTAAGCGGCAAGAGCAAAAAGCCGAAATTGCAAAACAGCGGGAACAAAAAGAACGGGAAGAGCGTGAAGCCGCGATCGCCAAAGAGCGTGCCATTGAAACAGCAGAAATTGAAAAATCCAGAGAGCTGGAAACCCAGGAAATTGCGAAACGCAAAGCCCTTGAACAAGCTCGTATCGCGCAGCAGCAAGAGATTGAAGTTGCCGAGCAGGTAAAACAAATCGCGGTTGCCACAAAATCTGAAGAGGAATCTGCCGCCCGCGCTAAAGCTGCCGAAGCCGAAAAAGCGAAAGTAGAGAAAGAAGAAGCCGTTACAACCGCCCGACAAGTTGCAGACGCAAAACGTCGTATGGAAATTGAAGTCATTGATGCCCGTAAAGAAGCTGAGCGGGAAGCGGTGGGGATCACCGTAGAAGCGCAAGCGAAAAAAGAAGCTGCGGAGAACGCGGCAGAAGCCATTCTTACTGAAGCCAAAGCCACGGCAGATGCCAAAATACTGCAAGCTGAGGCCGATGAAAAAGTATTGGCAGTTGAAGCCGCGGGTAAACAAGCGCTCTATGATGCAGAAAATACGTTGAAAAATGAGCAGATTGATTTACAAAAATCCATGGCGATTTTGAAAGTACTACCGGAAATCATCGCCAGTGCCGTCAAGCCTCTCGAGAATATTGAAGGGATTAAAATTCTGCAAGGTTATGGCAGCGCTAATCAATCGATGGGAGACAGCACAGTAAGCACTGGCGGTGGTAGCATGGCTGACCAGGTAACTCAGGCGGCTTTGAACTACCGTGCTAACGCGCCAGTTGTCGACGCATTACTTCGTGAAGTAGGGTTGGTAGATAAACAATCTGGCACCCTGTCAGACCTTGTAAAAGGACAAAGTGACTTACTCACCCCCACCACCACTGAGCAAACTCAGGCAGGTGCAGGCTCGGAAAAAGAACAATAAATACTTCTGGATTAAAGCCTTGCTTTTATAAGCAAAAATAACAAAGAAGCAGTGCTTAGCACTGCTTCTTTCCATACCCGCAAAAATGCCCTTAGGTCTGTATTCGAAAAACTCTATAAAGTACCGTTCATGGTGATAATTTTTCTCATACACTTTGATTGAGCGCAGCATTCGCTGTGTTTATACTTCGTTCAGCCATTTTGACGATAACTCTAGTTATACCACACAAACATACTTGCGGGTTTACTTAACAAAATAAGTGACACAGCCTTATCAGCCGCTTTGTTGTTTGCTCCATAGCAAACATGCAACGGAATAAGGTGTTCTTCCCTAGGGTGTGCATATCGTGCGTCTGGTGCTGTAGACCAGTCGAGTAATCTTCCTTTGCGTTCATTTTCACTAAACGCATTGGCTTGCATAGTTGTTTGTAGCCAATTATTAAATTCCGTTGCTTTTCGAATTGCATCAAGAGCGCTGTCAAAAAAGCCCTGCATGTTATGAAACGAAGACCCAGACCCCAGTATTAAAATGTTTCGTTGAGAGTCATTTGCGTTACTCAAGGTATCCATACTCACTTCCGCCGCTTTCCTTAACGCTTGCCCCAACTCCATATGTTTAGACGGAGCCAAATCGGAAGTTATAGACACTTGTATACAGGGCACATCAGCCTTGGGATACATAATGCTTAACGGAATAAACATGCCGTGATCAAACCCACGTACCTTATCTCCTCGTACTGCAATGCCTTGTTCTGCCAAACGCTTTACTATCGAGTTTGCAAATGTTGCCTGCCCATTAGCCGCATATTTGATGGAATACGCTTCTTTAGGAAAGCCATAGTAATCGTAAATTAACGGGGGGTGCGGATGTGTAGTTACACTGACTTCCGATTCTTCCCAGTGTGCACTTATCACAATAATTGCGTCTGGTTTAGGTAGGTCTGACGCTAGTGATTTTAACGCTTCAATCATCTCACCATGATAGTTACCTGCTTTCCCCTCTCCTTTTGACTGCATTTCAAGCAAAGGCAACGGACCGCCGCCGTGAGAGATATACGCGGTGCTAACTCGCACGGGCGATTGTGTATTGGATTGCTTTAATTGTTGCATAGCACCACGCTTTAATAGATTCATTTAGAAGCTTTAACACCTGCGAAACCGGCACTGTTAAGCCGGTTTCAACATTGATGGAATTGTCTCGCCCTATTTACTGAGTCTGTCACTAATAAGTGAATCGATTGAGAATTTACCACCTCCCTGAATGACAAGAGCTGCTGTTGCTGCAAGTAGGGCTAGCGCAAATTCATAACCATTGTTTGACATAAACAAGCCGTTGGCTGCGTGCACGCTAAAAATAGCAATTACCATGGTAAATGCACTTACCAAGGCGGCAGGACGAGTGAGTAAACCTATAATAAGTGCTATACCACCAAAAAACTCCGCACTTCCTGCAAGCAGTGCCATTAAAAAGCCAGGCGCTAAGCCAATGCTCTCCATCCATTGCCCCGTGCCTTCAAGGCCGTAACCGCCGAACCATGCGAAAAGTTTCTGAGCACCGTGAGCACTTAAAATAATGCCAACAGGAATACGTAAAACCAAACTAGAAACACTGTTGTTAGAAGTAAAAATGTGTTGTAAAAACTGCTTATTCATTACCGAACCCTCAACTCTCTCATGATTAAAATTGTCCTATACCAAAATGATTAACGTGCCACGTTTCTTCATTGTGTTGGCGGTGCGCTAACCTTATGCATACAGAATAGTTACCAACAGCCATTGAATAAAGAGGCTAAATATTGAATTATTAACAACATAATATTGTTAATTTAGTGGTGTGGCTTAAAAGTGGATAGATTATCGCTGTTTAAAACCTTCGCTGTTGTTGCCAATGAAGGCAGCTTTACTAAAGCTGCGGAAAAGCTCGACACCTCAAATCAATTGGTAAGTAAATACATCGCTGAACTGGAAAAGCAACTGGATACTCGTTTGTTTAACCGCACTACGAGAAAAATTCACTTAACCGAGGCGGGCCAACAGTGCTTACAGCATGCTAAGCATATCCTTGAAAGTGTAAACGATATGGAAAGTCAGCTTGGATTGCTAAAGACAGAAGCCAAAGGCACACTGCATGTAAGTGCCCCAGTTTCTTTTTCAACGCTGCATTTAGCGGGCGCACTCAGTACCTTTCACCAAGCGCACCCCAACGTGTCGATTAACTTGCAGCTTAACGACCGAAAGATTGATGTTATAGACGAGGGGTTTGATGTTGCGATACGCGCAGGTCACCTTGCAAACTCAACCCTGGTTGCCAGAAAAATCACAACCATAAAACTTGCCCTTTGTGCCGCGCCGGCATATCTAAAAAAGTACGGTACGCCGCAGCATCCGAATGAATTAAAGCCTGAACACTATCTTGAGTACTCCTACGTTAACTACAATAGCGATAAATCTGCGTTAATTGCTGCATTAAAAGCAAATGCCCAGAAAGTGACGCCTAAACTAACCGCTAACAATGGAGAGGTGTTAACTAATGTTGCCAAGCAAGGAGAAGGTTACGTGCTCCAACCCACGTTTATTGCAGGTGAGGCTCTTAAAAAGGGGGAGTTAGTATCGATACTTGATGATTTCGTCCCCCAATCTATTTCGTTATATGCGGTTTACCCACACAGAAAACTGATTTCAAATAAGCTGCGGGTATTTATCGATTTTTTATGTAGCTATTTTGCAGATACGCCCTATTGGGACGCGTAGATCCTATAATTGAGTTACGCCCAGGGCCCGCTAACTGAAAAGGGATGTTGTGGACGCATTACTTCTTTCCATACCCGCCTATTTCATCGTGCCCAGATACATTGGCGTTTGTGCTTTAAATTTCTCAACTAATTGTTGTAGCTTTTCGTTCTGCTCTGCAGAGATCCAACCAGCAGGAATTGCCATTTCACTGACAACTTTCATAGATGCCATGCCATCTGCTATTTCACCGCGACTTACCGAGCGGGTAAAATGGCCTAATTCGTGTTGCAGGTTTACTGAAGCAGGAAACAGATTAACGCTCCATACTGCTGGCCATTGAAAAGAATAGGTTGTCACCACCTTACTGCCGGGAAAAAAATGCGCGTATTCGCTGTTATCATTGTCAATTGTGCCCAATTCATAGGTTATCCAGGCATCATCTTCCTGCAAATCAATGGCTTCTGCGGGGTCGAAATAGGGAGGAAACACACTCTCTGTTTTTGACGAAAGTCCTGCAGATAGCTTATCTGAGCCAGTAAACTCAACGCTGGTATCAGCGCCGCTGCCTACAATATCTTCATAGAGTTCAACACCCCACTCTTTCCGCTCGTCTTCGCTTTTCCCGAGCAAGCTATCTCTGATTTCCGATTCGTACTCGCCGCCGTACTCTACAATTTGCTCTTCACGCTGACCACCGTCTTCGCTAAGCGTAATGGAAGAATTAACAGTGAGCTTGTAGCGGTATGGATCAGCATGAAGGTTAACCAGCGTGCTCTCGCTATATAGAGGCAAAGACACTTTATTTTGGATCCAGTCTGATACCTGTTCCCATGAAGTACTCACATCCGTCGGATCTAGGCAGTATTGATTGTCATTTAAATCAAAGCATGCAACCACATGGTCAAACAGGGTTATTGTGGGAAGTAACACATTGTCTACTTTCATCCTGTCGGTATTCACCAATACCGGCTCGGCGGTTATACCCAACTCCCCTAGCATGGCAATAAGCAAGCTCGTTTTGTCTTTACAATCACCATACCGTTCCGCTAACGTGCTGGCGGCGCTATGGGGAACGTAAGCGTGGTTTGCTTCGGACATAGACACGTAGCGAATATCCTGAGCAACAAAACTAAACACTGAAGCAATTTTTTGTTCAATGGTTTCATCGTTTTTAGTGACTTGCGCTACTTGTTCGCGAATTTCTGCCCCCGAAGTTTGAGCCTGTCTGAAACCTTTGGCTATTACCTGACGAACGCTGTCCCACGAATCAATAGTACTTACTGTTACGCTGCCAAGTTCATCGTCCCATTCCACCACGTCATCGGTGTGTACCGGTGGAATATGTCTGCCTGTGCATACAAACCGGCGGTTACCCTGCTCACAATTCACAAACTCACTGTTTACCCTGTGATATAGCTGGGAAGATTTATCCCAGGAAATACTGAATTGATAAAAGACAAAATCAGCGTGTCGCTGTGGGTAGCTAATGTAAGACCAGACTCCGTCCTGCGCACCGAGAGACTCTTCTACCCTGTACTTGATCACAGTAACACCACCCTCTTCCAGACCAGGGTAAGACACCACAACTTGCTTAGTGTCAGAAAAAGAATTGTAAGAGTCGGTGTCGAGCACTTTTAGATGCTTGTCGTCAGCCCAGCGCACTGCACCTGCCGGAGAGACAGACGCGGCAGATATAACTTCGAGATTCTCAAAGCCCTGACGAAAATAAATCGATTCATACCCGCTGTCTTGTACAAGGGTTTTGGTTGGGTAATACCAGATATCTGTTACCGTGGTAACAACGATATCCTGCCCAACATGTATGTCGGTAGTTGTAAGCAAACTGGTTAATGAATCGGGATTGGTTTCAAGGGCAGCCAGCCTTGCAATGGCATCGTCTACCAAAGCCTGATCCTGCTCCATTGCATGACCGTTGACATGAAACCCGCAGAAAATGAAAGCCATCAATAAAAAGCGATTACTGATCATAATTGACAAGTCCCTGTGCATCATTAACGAACGCCTCTTTATAATTATCAAGTTCAATCGTAGAAACAGCCAGGTAACCCGTTACTTCAACAAGAGAACTATCCCCTTCGATCAGGGTGGCGAGATAAACTTCTGCGTCAAGCCCCTGCTTACTCACACACACTATATCAGCCCGTAAAAACAAGGTTTGCTGGTAAAAAGATATGTGGGACTCACAGCTCGGTTGTGCAAACTCACCGGTAAATTCTTCCAGTCTCGATTGAGCAATATCGTTAAAGTCGCGCTCTTCTTTATCGTAATAAAATACGCTGTACCACATATCGTCCAGCGGGCCATCTAACTCGAATATGGCGCTACCGTCAGATTGGCTACCGATGTCGTTAATCACCCAGTCGGGCTGGCTTAGCGTTAGTGAAAAGCGCTTGTCACTATCCTGAATTGCCGCGCCAACCGGCACTTTCTCTGCCATTGCCCTGTCTGCACCTTGCCAAATAAAATAACCATATACGATCAACATCACAGGTAATAACAAGGTAACAATTATCCATTCCGGGACGTTATAACCAGAGGCGCGATACATAGCGGTTTGGTTTTTGAACTGCCTACGCAACTTGTTTACCCGCCGGAACAAAGGCAAGTACAATAAAATATAAATAGCGAACACAAACAAATTAAGAGACAAACTGGCAGGCATGAAATCCACAACAATGAAATACATGCCGACACAGAAGGTGACTGTCATCCATAGATAATCCTGTGCTTTTGACCATCCCGGCTGATTTACCATGTTCTCTGAAGCCCGTAGCTTTGAGAAAAACAGCGGAAAAGCAACAGGTTGAACGAATGCAAATAGTGGAACAAAAAACCACAGAAAAGGCGTGAGTGATTGGCCAGTGATACGCTTGATATCACGTGCGGCATAAGCAAACCAAACGGAAATAGAAATACTGACAGTACTCAATGCCAGCAAACATTCGAGGATAGCAGAACGTGACGGTGCCGTTACCGTCTCTTCTGTAGATGACATACAACCAATCCTTTAGTTACAGGGCGTCCCACTGTGAAATTTAAAATCGTTATCGGGAGATAAAATGAGGTTTTCTTCTACCCGACGAAAATGCTGAACCCGTTGAGAGATATCCTTACCAGCTATGTCTTCTGCCAAAGTAAGATAATCCTGATAATGCCTCGCTTCTGAACGAAGCAAAGAAGTATAAAAATCACCTAAGCGTTTGTCTACATGGGGGGCTAATTTGGCAAAACGTTCACATGACCGCGCTTCAATATAAGCACCGCATATTAACTTATCAATTAGCGCTTCAGGCTCGTAAGTGCGAACTTCTCGTAACATCCCCCGGGCATAACGACTCGAACCAACAGACTCGTAAGCGATTCCAAACTCATTCATTATCTCTAACACCTGATAAAAATGGTGTAATTCTTCCTTTATGAGCAAAACCATTTTGTCGATTAAGTCCTGGCTGTAAGGTTCACCAGACTTGGGAAGCATAGACTTGTTAAGTTTTTGATGATTGGCGAGTTCCTGCCAATCACCTACTTTTCGGTAAGTAAAATCTTCAAATGGCTTGAGCCACGCAAGCAGTGCATCACCACTCTCTTTATCTACAGCGTATTTACGAATGAGATACATGGCAGACTGTGCGGCTTTCAATTCGCAGACAAGATGATCCAGCAAAACTATAGGCAAGTTCTCTTTTTTAACGGCTTCCCGCAACCATTCATCTGGCGTTTCACAACCCAGAAAATCATAAATAGGGGTTAATAAATCTTCCAACTCTGTCACTCGGCTACATTGTTTACGTTCTTCATTGAGAACATATGCTTTATTACGCTTATCATAACACAGTCACATTGCGTTGGGATGTTACCTTTAACTGCAACGTATATTGAGCACTGCAGCTCCTAAAAGCAAAGATGGAATACTTATCACCTCTTCCGCTCCTTTGCCCACTTTTAGAAAAACTTAAAAGAATTTATATTTTTAGTTGTTTGAAAATGATAATCGTTATCATTATTATATCCTCAATTTGAGGATGACTAGCCTGTTCTTGCAATCTAAGAAGATAAGTAAAGCAACGAACATTCCCTATGACAGGCAGGGAAAGGCAAATTTCTGCGGCTAGCTCTTTTTGGACATTTTCTTGGGAATAAAAAAAACATTACACCAGAAGTCCGAACTCAAATACAAAGCGCTTTGCCCCTTGTTGACAAACTTGTCAATTATATAGCAACAGCGCACGTAGTCAGACACAACATATTGAAATAGCTGGTCAGTGACCAGCCTACAGTCAACTCATTAAGGATCATTAAATGCCTGTAAATGGTAAGCGCACTATATTGTTAGGAACCCTGTTTCCCATGTTGTCAGCGGGTGTGCTGGCGCAAAGTGAAGAGATAGAAACACTCGATACCACCGTTGTGCAATCTGCGTCGGAAGAGCTCAAGCAAGCACAAGGCGTCTCTATCATCACTGAAGAAGATTTCAAACGTCGTCCTGTCACTAACGATATCGCTGAAATTGTAAGAACTATGCCGGGTATTAACCTAACAGGTAATTCAAGCTCAGGGCAGTACGGCAACAAACGCCAAATCGACATTCGTGGAATGGGGCCGGAAAATACGCTTATTTTAATTGACGGCAAGCCAGTGTTATCACGTAACTCCGTAAAAATGGGCCGCTCAGGCGAGCGAAATACGAGAGGTGACAGTAACTGGGTTCCGGCAGAAGCCATTGAGAGCATTGAGGTTATCCGTGGTCCAGCCGCCGCGCGCTACGGCTCTGGCGCATCAGGTGGTGTTATCAATATCATTACTAAGTCTCCTGATGAAGCTTCTACTTCTCTCACTGCTCAAACTGAGCTTTCATCTAATAAATACGAAGGTGATAACCGCCGATTTAACCTGGTTGCCAGTGCACCTCTATCCGAGCGCTTCTCTCATCGCACCATCCTTAACTATAACGAACAAGACGCCGACGATCCGCAAATCAATTTGGACGACTCCGGGTTAAACAGTCGCGGTACCGCTTACGCCGTTGGCGCTGGCCGAGAAGGCGTTGAAAACATCGATGTGCGTACTCTCGTTCGATTCGATCAGGATGAGATTAATCGCTGGGATTTTGAAGCAGCCTACAGTCGACAAGGTAACCGCTATGCCGGTGACAATGCCTTTCAGGGTGTAAGTTTCCCAGTTGATGACGAAGGAAACCTCGTCGATATTGATTATGATGCACTGGATGATACCGACGCCCAAAACCTAATAGGTGAAGAAACACTGGTGATGCACCGTCGTACACTTGGGGTAACACACAATGGTGAATATGACTTCGGTGATTCGTTTAGCTACATTCAATACGAAAGCACGTCTAACAGCCGTTTAGGTGAAGGCTCTGCCGGCGGAACAGAAGGGCGTATCAATAGTCTTGAAATGACCACCATCAAATTAGAGAACATCACGGCGAAAACCGAATGGAATGTGCCGTTAACGTTAGGCGGCTTTAATCAAACCGCAACGTTTGGTGCTGAATACCGCAAAGAGACCCTCGACGATGCAGTTAGCAATCAGCTTTCTCTGAACGTGGTAGATGACGGTACTATTCCTGGCGTAGAGACTGACCCGGAAAATCGTCCCTCTGAAACCGACGCCACGCTTGTAGGTGTGTATGTTGAAGACAACATCATGCTAACGGATTCAATCACACTAACGCCCGGACTGCGTTTTGATGATCACAGCAAAGCGGGTACAAACCTTAGCCCGAGCCTGAACGCATCATGGCAGGCATCGCCTAATATTGTAGTTCAAGGTGGTATTAGCCGAGCTTTTAAAGCACCAAACCTTTATCAGCTAAATCCTAACTATGTGTACTACACCCGTGGTAATGGTTGCCCAGTTGACTTCTCTAACTTAGGTGGCGGGTGTCACATTTTAGGAAACCCAGGCCTGGAGCACGAAACCTCAGTAAACAAAGAAATTGGTGTTAACTACACCAACGAACAGGGTTTGAACGCGGGTATAACGTACTTCCACAACGACTATAAAGACAAAATTGGCACCGGCAATGTGCCTCCCGAGTACGTATTACCAGGTGAAGAAGGTGGCGAGGCAAACGTTCAGGTATTCCAGTGGTTTAACGTTCCTGAAGCGGTTATTTCTGGCCTCGAAGGTAACTTGTTGTTCCCGGTCACCAACACTATTGAGTGGTCGACCAACTTTACCGTAATGCTTGAGTCAGAAGATAAGTCTACAGGACAGCCATTGTCGATAGTACCAGATTACACAGTAAACTCGCTGATAAGCTGGCAAGCTACCGATGCGCTTGAACTTGTAATTAGTGCTCAGCATTACGGTAAAACAGAAAGCCCAACGGCCAGCGTTAACTCGGGCGCTGTTATCGAAGCCGATGATCGCGAAGCCTACACCATCACCAATTTCAACGCCATTTACACGTTTGACGAAAACTTAAGTTTTAACGTGTCGGTTAAGAACTTGTTTACGGAAAGCGTTAAGCGTGAAGGTACTCAAGCGTCTAGTGCAGGAGCGAATACCTTTAATGAACCAGAAAGAAGCTTCTTGTTGTCTGCTACTTACCAGTTCTAATACTTAGCAAACAGTAACAAGACATTAAAAATGCCGGCCTCGATAGCGATATCGGCGTGCCGGCAATCTCATCAATACAGTTTAGAGAAGTAAGGGAATTGAATGATAGTTAAAAGAAGTGCAGTGCTTTCTGTCTTTCTGCTCTCACTTGCCGTGTCCTCATCAGGTATTGTGTTGGCAGCGACAACCGCCAGCGATATCGATGGACTCACTGAAAAGTGGATTAGCATTGAGCGCCAAACGCAAAAACTAGAAAATGAGTGGCGTGAGTCAGAACCTGCATTGCGTCAGCGCATTCAATTACTTAAAGCTGAGCGTAACCAACTGCAGGGTTTAATTGACGAAAGTAAGGCTGCAACCACCGACGTCGAAGCACAACGAGAAGCACTGCTTTCACAGCAAAGTGGACTTGAAGCACAACAAGGCGGAGTTGAGCGCGCATTGACGGAAGTCATCGGGCAAGTTGATAGCCTGTACTCGTCACTACCTGAGATTATTCGACAGACGTGGGATAAAGAACAAGCTGAGTTAGCGGCTGATGCCGACACATCACACAAGCTTCAGGTCACTCTTGCAAAACTCTCGTCTCTCGCCCAATTCAATAGCAAACTCTTGGTTAACGAGACCGTAATGCGTGCTCCCGATGATAAAGATGTATTAGTTAAACAGTTCTTTGTTGGCAGCAGCTATGCGTGGTTTACCAACGCCGATGGCCAATACCAAGGTGTGGGACGCGTTCGAAACGGCGAGTGGCAGTGGCAGTTTAGAGAAAGTGTAGATAGTCAAGCGGTGGCGCTTGCCGTTGCTATTTTTGAGAAGAAACATGAGCCTGATTTTGTTTCACTACCATTTTCGCTGGCTATAGGGGAAGACGAATGAAGCGCTTGCCTCACATTCTCTCAATATGTAATCCAATGTTGAAATCGTCTCTGATTGCGGTATGTATTGCTCTGTGTGTAACGGTGGGATCAGTGCCTGCTGTGGCAGCGCCTGAAGATAGCATGCTTGCCAATATTGAAGAGGCGAAAGCCCGTCTGGATCGCACAGAAAACAAAATTAGCAAAGAGCGGGTTGCGCTGGCAAACGAATTGCGTACGCTTGAACAGCAGGTAATGAAACTGCGCAATGAAACCACGGTAGCCCGCCGTAAAATGGATGAAAGAACCCTTAGTCTTTCCCAGTTGGAAAATCGTCTATCCAGCTGGAGCGAGCAACAAGACTTCCAACAAAATTTGTTGAGTCGTTTCCTGCTTCAAATTGGTGTAGACAGCTTATCATTAAGTGAAATGAGCTTGTCTGACAAAGTCCAGAAAGTGGGCGAAATAGCGAGAGAGTTTGCCAATCAACAAACGCCTAATTTCAGTGCAGGAAAGGTTGTACTGGCGAATGGCGAAGTGACCCAAGCAAAAGTGCTTACTCTAGGTCCGGTGACGTGGTATCTGGCGCAAGCACAAAACGTTGCGGGTACGGCAAAGCGTAAGCAAGACCTGTTTACCTCTACGTCCACTTTTTCAGATACGGATACCGAAAGCCTTGCAAATTTGGCGAGCAGCGGCAGTGGCAGTATTAAACTAGATCCTACCCTTGGCCGCGCCGCAACACGAGCGCAGGCGTCAGAAGGCTTCATCGAACATGTTGTTAAAGGTGGGGTGTGGGTGATTCCTATCGTGCTGTTTGCCCTTATCGCTACGCTTATAGCTCTGTTTAAAGTTATTCAGCTATGGCGCTTACCTAAGGTTAAACAAGTAGCGTCAGGCAAGGCTCTGGTAAACATGGTGGGAAGTTCAGGTGTGGGCTTCTTTGATGGCATGCAGCGCGAACTGTATGACATTACTAAGCGTGCAAGCACGCCAACGCAGCGCGACGATGAACTGTTTTCTGCACTCCAGCAAGACAAAATCAAGCTTGAAAAATACAACGGCACGATTGCTGTAACTGCTGCCGTTGCACCCTTACTAGGTCTTCTAGGTACGGTAAGCGGCATGATTGAAACTTTTAGAATGATGACGGCATTTGGCTCAAGCGACCCCGAAGTTATTTCTGGCGGGATCGCTAAAGCCTTGGTTACGACAGAGTTAGGCTTAGTTGTGGCCATACCGGCATTAATTCTAAATGCCGTACTCTCTCGCAAAGCGCGACATTACTACGAAGAGCTTGAAAGTTTCGCGCTTGTACTTAGCAATGACGAGCCAGACGTTGCTAAGAAAGCCGACCAAAAGAGTGATGGCCAACAGCAAGCGAGCGCAAGCTAATGATTGACCAGCTAGCGGGGAATGCATTGTGTTGGTTAATGCTGCTGGTGGCATGGTTTGCTTATCAGCAAATCTTTGTGTTGTTTACTACACGCAAAGAGATAGCTCGATGCGGTGGCAATAAAAAACTGCGAGACGGTGAGAAAGAGCTAACAAAGCGAGAAATGGTACCTGCCGTACTGGTTAGTGCCCTTCCCTTGATGGGCCTGCTAGGCACGATTTCAGGCTTACAAGTGAGTTTCACCGGAATGATGTCGTTAGGTGTCGATAGTCAAGTTGTCACTGGCGGCATTGCCGATGCACTTTTTACCACTCAGCTTGGCTTAACCTTGGCTATTCCTGGCTGGCTTTTGTTGATGTTTGTTAATGGTGCGGTAAAACGCGCCGTGGCAAGGGAGGCGTAGACATGGCAAGTCGATTACAGCGACGCCTTGAAAACCAGCAAGCGCAAGGCATTGATATGTCTCCGCTACTAGACGTGGTTTTTATACTTTTAATTTTCTTTATCGTTTCGACAGTGTTTGTAAAAGAGACTGGGGTAGAGGTAGATAAACCACAGGCAATATCAGCACAAAAGCTCGATCAAATGGCCATTATGCTCGCAATTACCCGAACCGGTGAAGTGGTGTATGACAGTGCCAATATCGGCGTGAGTGGTGTGCGCTCTACCGTTGAACAGTTGTTGATGAAAGAACAACGCCCAGTAGTCATTCAGGTAGATAAAGCCGTTCGCTCTGAATTACTGGTAGAAATTATAGATGAAGCCAAACTGGCGGGTGCCGACACGGTAAATATCGCCACTTTGAAGCCATAGCGAACGAGGCAAAATTCAATGAAATACAATCTTCAACCTTCTCTACTTAGCGGTGCGGTGCTCGTTAGTGCACTTGGCGTTATGTGGCTAGGGCACTTTTTGTCTAATCTGCAGCCAGACACTATGGTAGTGCGCAAGTTAGACATTGCGGTAACGCCTCCACCGCCCCCGCCCCCTAAAACGCAAAATGTAGTGGAAGAAACTGAACTCGTTATGCAGGTAGAGGGCAGTGGCGCAGCCATGACCATGGCGGATTTAAGTGTTGAGCCAGATATTCAAGTGCCAAAGCCCGACATGCCAAATGTCAAAGTGACCCAAACCCAGTGGGATATGCCTGATATTAAATTGGATGCTTTCGCGCTAAGCGAACTGGACTCAAAACCTACTTTGCTGACACCGGTCAAAATACGTTTCCCCAAGCGACTTAAAAAGCAAGGGATCAAGCGGGTGATTGTAAAGCTCGACGTCATTATTGACGAACACGGCAACGTAAAACTGATGGATATTGTCGAGAACCCGCATCACGAGCTCAATAAAGAAATAATGCGTTTTGTTAAAGCCAGCAAATTTACATCGCCCTACAAAGAAGATGAAGCGGTGAAGGCGCGTTTTATTTGGCCCGTAGTTATAGAGGCCTAATAGTAGCTTAATAGAGGCTTGGTTTAGCGCAGTAAAGCGAAATAGAAGCTAAAGAATTTAGAGGTTGATTGAGACAATGTTAAAGAAAATTACAGCCGTAACTGTCCTCAGCTGTGTAGTGAGCGCGCTGGCTTTTATTAAGCCGGTTAGTGCAAAAATAACGGTGGAATTGGAAGAACCCGATTGGCAGTTTGTTCTGCGTCAGCACCATAGGGATGATCATCGTGAACGTATATCCCGAGAAGAAGGTGAGTTTATCGGGCGTATTCAGGCCGACTTGCAAGCAGGTAATTATTCAAACGTTGCCAGCGCATTTGCAACACAGGATATTTCTCAATTTAGTCCACGCTTGCGTGAGCTTTACGGACAAGTGTTATTGAATGAGAAAAACTACGCACTAGCCGAAAAAGTGCTGTTAGATGTTATCGATGCTATGCCAAACCTCCCATCGGCGCACAGAAGTTTGAGCATGGCGTATTTGATGACAGATAAATTAGCCAAAGCACGAACTCATTTAACTAAAAGCGTGGAACTGGGTATTCAAGATGCCCAACTTTTCGGGCAGCTAGCCTATACCAATGTTCAGCTTGGCAAACCTGTCACCGCTATTGGTGCCTATCAAAATGCGTTGATGCTCGAACCTGAAAACAAGCAATGGTACCAAGGTTTATTGTTCGCGCTTATTGAAAGTAATGCACTTGCACAGGCTGAAAGCTTGCTAAGCGAAATGTTGGTAGATGATGAAGGCAATAAGCAGCTTTGGCTCCAACGGGGGCAAATAGCGTTAAAGCAGGGTGACATGGTAAAGGCGCTGAGCAGCTTAGAAACAGCGCTTTCCTTGGGCGACCGCTCGCTGTCGAACTTAATTTCAGTGGCTAAATTGCACGTATCTGACGGTAGTCCGCGGCGCGCAGCAGACATACTGGCTACCCATGCGAAGACTTTCATTACCGACAAAGATGGGGAAGGCTTTGACGCTTACGCCAAAATAGCGGCTTACTTAGCGGCCAATGAGCGATGGTTTGATTTAAATAAATTAACGCAAGCTGCCGACAACAATGTGAAAAAGCTCTCGACGTCTCAAGCAGCTACACTAAATGTACTTAAAGCTCAGTTGGCTATTGGCAAAGGGCAAAGCACAACGGCAATTTCCCTGTTAACTAAAGCCATTGCTGACGCTCCTGACAATGGCGAGGCGCTGCTGTCTCTTGCTTCACTTTATCGTCAACAGAACAACGTCGAACGTGCCAAAATGACCTATCTGCGAGCTGAGTCACTCGCCGACGTTAAACAGCGCGCCATGCTCGGGCGTGCGCAAATTGCCATAGATCAGCGTCAGTACCAAGATGCACTTACGCTTCTACGACAGGTTTATAAATCGTACCCATCCCGTTCTGATTTGCTTGGCAACATCCAGTCACTGGAAAACCTAGTGAAGAACACAATTTAGCATTGCCTGGATTAGTTTAGGGTAAATCTTATTTGAGGAGCATTGAGCTCATTACCTAATTTATTTGGGTACAACATGTAGACAGGCCGACGATTAATGTCATCTGCGTTGCTGACGGCCTGATACTAGACATTGAACTGCATGATTTTGTCTGGCACTGCAAGCGATCTCAGTCTGACTTCATGTCACTTCGAAAGGCAAAATCTGTGATTTTTCTCCGAGATATTTTTTAATTTAATCATAGTCTTGAACAAAAATCGCGCATAATGAATACTTTTTAATCAACTTTTTTATTGACGAACTCACAAACATCAGACAGACTCAATGTAAAACAAATGTTAAAAGTTTGATATTTATAATAACAACTATCTGTTGTAAAGAGTGTAGTCTTTAGGAACTAAGGTGAAAGTATGATATTGAATCACTTGCTCGGCATTTATACCCACCCACGTGAAGAGTGGCAGGATATTGATAATAGACATGAAAGTTATTTCTACCCCCTGAGTCACATAGCTATCATCGCTCTTATCCCAGCCATAGTTAGTTACTATTCAGGTGCTCACCTCGGGTGGAGTATTGGCGCAGGCGATTTGATTAGGCTTACTGAGCAAAGCGCCATAATGCTAGGTGTGGGTATGTACTTTGGTCTTATCGCAGGGGTGTTGGTGTTATCTTATATGATTCACGAATTAGCCAATGCATTTGATGCTAAACCAAATTTTACACAATCACTTGATTTAGCTGCTTACACGGCAACCCCATTGTTTATGACAGGACTAGCTGGCTTGTACCCTGAATTATGGTTTGTCATGACCATTGGTTTGGTTGGCTTATCGTATTCAGTTTACCTGCTCTACTCAGGTACGCCAATCATGATGCATATTCCCGACGGTAAAGGTTTCATATATGCCAGTTCTGTAGTGACGTGCGGACTGGTGTTATTGGCCATTTTAATGGCTAGCACCGTGATCATGTGGAGTATGGGCTTCGGTCCGGTATACGTTCACTAAATCACAAATTTCATTCCATATCCGAAAGCAAAAGCCGCTCAGTTGAGCGGCTTTTTATGTAGTGCGAGGAATTAGCAACCGGGGTTCTAATCCGAGTCCATATTATGCATATCGAGGTTTGATAATTCAGCCTGAACCACAGGTGCACTCTTTGCAGCTTCGCCTCGGGCAATATCAATACTTTCGAGATAAGCTTGGTCAACATCAGCCGTGATGTAGTTACCGTCAAATACGGACGTTTCGAAGCGCTTGATATCCGGGTTTTCTTCCTGAACAGCCATAACAAGATCTTTGATATCCTGGAAGATTAAACCGTCGGCTTGGATAAGGTCGGCAATTTGGTCAATTTCCCGTCCATAGGCAATTAGCTCATTCGCTGAAGGCATATCAATACCGTAGACATTGGGGAAACGAATTTCAGGTGCAGCAGACGCAAAATACACTTTCTTCGCACCTGACTCTCTGGCCATCTCAATGATCTGCCCTGACGTCGTGCCACGAACAATCGAGTCATCAACGAGCAAAACGTTTTTACCTTTAAACTCTGAGGAAATCGCATTGAGTTTACGTCTTACCGATTTCTTACGCATGGTCTGGCCTGGCATAATAAACGTCCGGCCAATGTAACGATTTTTCACAAAACCCTGTCGATATGGCAACTGCAAAGTATTGGCTATTTGTAGCGCCACATCCATAGAGGTTTCAGGTATAGGAATGACCACATCAATATCTAAGTCTGACCACTCTCGGGCAATTTTTTCACCCAACTTACGGCCCATGTTTACTCGTGAAGCATAAACTGAAATTCCGTCAATAAAGGAATCCGGACGAGCAAAATAAACAAACTCAAAAATACAAGGCGACGTAGTTGGTTGCGCTGCACACTGCTGGGTATGAAGTTCCCCCTGCTCAGTGATATAAACCGCTTCCCCTGGCGCGACGTCGCGTATAAAAGTAAAACCGACGGCATCCAAAGCCACACTCTCAGAGGCGACCATGTATTCTTCCCCCATCTCGGTAATACGCTTGCCCAATGCTAATGGGCGAATACCGTGAGGATCTCTGAATGCTAACAACCCCTGGCCAATAATTGCAGCGACAACTGCATAAGCGCCACGAATTTTCTCATGCACTGTTGTGACGACTTTGAAAATGTCTTTCGCAGTTATCGTAAGCTCTGTGCACTGTTGTAGCTCGTGAGCGAGAATATTCAGTAAGAGTTCTGAATCAGAAGAGGTATTAATGTGGCGACGGGCAATGCGAAACACCTCATCTTGTAATTCATGAGAATTCGTAAGGTTGCCGTTATGCGCAAATGAAATACCAAAGGGCGAGTTAACGTAAAAAGGCTGTGCTTCAGCTGAACTTGACGTTCCTGCCGTAGGATAGCGACAGTGACCAATTCCCATAGAACCGGTTAATCTTTTCATATGACGAGTGTGGAAGACGTCCCGCACTAAGCCATTACCCTTTCTAAGATTAAAACGATTGTGATCAATCGTTATTATCCCAGCAGCGTCCTGTCCGCGGTGCTGTAACACTGTAAGACCGTCGTAAAGTGACTGGGCGACAGGTGTTTTACCAACAATTCCGACAATACCACACATTAGCGTTACCTATTTCAAGCGGGTTTAATAAAACTGGAGCTGTCTTTCACAAAGGTGAAAAACCACTCTATTATCACACCAAATTCAGGAATAAGCAGTGACCGGTTCCACCACTGTGAATTTGCTGCCTCAGTAAAGGTATCCATGAAAAACAACAGGGCACTAACAATTAGCACGCCCCGTAAACATCCAAAAATTGCGCCCAACGCCCGGTCAGCACCAGACAACCCTGATGCCTGAACGAGTTGACCAACAACGTGATTAAACATTCCACCAAGAATTAGCGTAATAACGAAAAGTACTACTATGGCCGCTCCATTGCGCAACACTTCATCGTTAATTTGCGTAAAGTACACCGCGAGATCAGCGTGAAATTCACTGGCAATAAATAGTGCTCCAAACCAGACCACCAAAGAAATAGCTTCTTTTACAAAGCCACGCATGAGGCTGATTAACGTGGAAACCACGATTATACCAAGGATGGAAAAATCGACCCAGTTCATCAATCGTAAAAATCCGTATGTGGTTCGCGCCGAACGCAAATGACGCCTTCCTGTGAGTTGGCGCGCATTCTATCAGAAGCCCCTGAGATTACCAATGTGAATTGTGTTTCACTTGTAATGCCAATGGTTGCCCGGTCACGATAAGTTGACACCATGACTAAAGTACATCCCAATGAAGTAAAAATGGTTATACCCTTACTCTACCCTGAACGGTGTCACCTTGCCTTTAAGCCCGGTGATTTCCTGCAAATGGGGGATGGCTTTTTGTAATTTTGTCTTGTCCAAATCTGGCCCGACAAAGACCTTGGTTAACGGCCCTGAGCGCGTTTCTATGGGCTTGCTAAACGCGCGATACCCAGCATCCTCAAGTTTCTGCAATAGTTGTTTCACATTCTTCTGATGACGAAAACTGCCTAATTGCACAACCCATCCAGCATCCTCCGGTTCGGCCTTTGGGCTGGGGATAACGGTTTGCTTCGCCAAGTCATCGTCTGACACTGTGTCTTGCTCATTCTTAAAATCACTATTGACTCCAGTCTCAGCTTTTTGCTCCGATTTCTCATCATCGACTATCACGGCATCCAAAACTTCCAGCGGCCTTTGGGTCATGGACGCCGTTCGCTGCACCGGAAAAGGTTCAGGGTCGACAATGGGTTTCTTCGCCGGGGTCGCCGGCACACTAACGAATGTGTCTTTATTCGTTTCTTTTTTCCTGTCGAGAAAGTCCGGTAGAAAAATGACTGCCAGTGCAACCACTATTACGGTTCCAACCAGTCGGTTATGCAACGCCGAGGTCACGGTTTACTCCTATTAGATACATCATCCCGGTGATACGCTAATACATCTGCTACTGTATGAAAAGAGCCAAACACCAAAATACGGTCTTCTCTATCCGCATTTTGACGCGCAGCCTGATAAGCGTCAGCAACAGACGTAAATGTAGCCACCTGTATCTGACCTTCAGGAACATTCTTCACCAAATCTTCAGCAGGTAACCCCCGTGGACCTTTTGTGTCGGCAACGTACCAACTAGCCTTTAGTTCTGACAATTCTGACAGGGTTTCAGATAAAGACTTGTCAGCAAGCATACCCACTACCAGGTGAAGTTCTCCTGTCAGGCCACTGGCTGCCCATGCTTTCATTAAAGCACAAGCCTGAGGATTATGGGCTACATCAAGCATCACATCGGGAGACGACGCAATCTTTTGCCGTCTTCCCTGCACGGAAACCTGACCTAGTAATTCATGCAGCACAGATAATGAAGGCAATAAATTTAACCGTGAAAGCACTGCTAACGCCGTTGAAACATTCTGCACAGGAATGTGAGGTAGCGGCAACCCTGTAAGCGTCAAGTCTTTGCACTCCCACTGCCAACTGACATCTTCGATGTGATAAGCAAAATCAGTATTTGCCCACCACGCATCCACTTCATGTGCACGGACATACGCAGGTAATGTATCAGGCGCGGCCAATTCGCCGATAACCGCATTACCATTCGGGCGCATAATGCCCGCTTTTTCTATGGCAATTGCTTCTCTCGTGTCGCCGAGCCAATCCATGTGATCCAAACCAATTGTGGTTATTACAGCCAGGTCGGTATCAATAATGTTGGTCGCATCAAGCCTGCCACCGAGGCCAACTTCTAGAATAGCAAAATCAACGCCGGCTTCTGCCATCATAAGCATGGCCGCAAGTGTGCCAAACTCAAAATAAGTCAGCGTGATATCGCCCCGGGCTTTCTCTATACGCTCGAATGCCTCGCAATAGCGTGCGTGGTCTTCCATATCACCATTAATTCGAATGCGCTCACGGTAATCCAAAAGGTGGGGCGACGCGTACACGCCTGTCGTTTTACCCAGAGCTAATAATGCCTGTTCAATGAACCGACACGTGGTGCCCTTACCATTTGTACCTGCAACGGTGATCACCGTTTGCGTACTTAAATCAAGGGCAAGGGCATCAGCAACCTGCTTAACACGGGCTAAACCTAAATCAATGTTTGTGGGATGGATTGATTCTAAATAAAACAGCCACTGCGCCAGCGACTTTGTAGTCGGCGCAGTGGGTTTGGATGAAGGAATGTTCACTTAATTTGGTCGATGCAACTTTTCTAACAAGCCATGTAATTTATCACGCATCTCGCGACGGTCAACTATCATATCAATTGCCCCTTTTTCCAACAGAAATTCACTGCGTTGGAATCCTTCAGGAAGCGTTTCACGAACCGTTTGCTCAATAACTCGCGGGCCAGCAAAACCGATGAGTGCCTTTGGCTCGGCTACGTTAATATCGCCAAGCATTGCCAGACTTGCAGACACCCCGCCCATTGTAGGGTCAGTAAGTACCGAAATATAAGGCAGACCTTTTTCGCTCATTTTCGCCAATGCTGCTGATGTTTTTGCCATCTGCATTAATGACATTAGGGCTTCCTGCATTCTAGCACCGCCTGAAGCGGAGAAGCACACTAACGGCATGTTGTGTTCTAGACACGCATTAACCGCAGCGACAAACCGTGCCCCCACTACGGAAGCCATAGAGCCGCCCATGAAGGCAAACTCGAAGCTCGCCACAACCACAGGCATACCTTTAAGTTTGCCCTGCATGACAATTAGTGCGTCTTTCTCGTTGGTACTTTTCTGCGCCGCAGAAATTCGGTCTTTGTAGCGCTTAGAATCTTTAAATTTCAGGATGTCCTGAGGCTCAAGATCACCGCCCAACTCTTTTCTATCACCCGCATCCAAAAACGCGTCAATGCGCTTTCTCGCATTGATGCGCATGTGATTGCCACACTTTGGACATACTTCAAGCAGCTTGTCTAACTCTTGCTTGTACAGTACAGCCTGACATTGAGAACATTTCGTCCAAATTCCCTCCGGGACATTGCCTTTGGTGGAGGTTTGGGTTTTTGGAAGAATTTTTTGAATCCAGCTCATGTTAAGGAGAATCCTTTTTTATCGGTAACCATGCTTGATTGATGTTTATTTGTGCACAGTATTAAATGAACGCAAATTAGCCCGGTATTAGACCACAATACCCGACATTCCGAAAAATAAAACTGGTCTAAGAAGTTACCACATAACTCGACTGAATCACACCAGTGCTCACTAAGCTTAATTTTCAGGCAAAAAAAGCGGTCCCAGGGTATTTTTGGGGATCTCCATTGCTTCTGGGTAAGTCACATCGACCAGGTATAGCCCGTTGGGTTTGGCAGTGGCTGCTGCCTGTGTCCGGTCTTTAAGCAACAGTAACTCCCCTATCCAACTCACAGGCTGTTCTTTGGCTCCTATTTCAACCAGCGAGCCCACGATGTTTCTTACCATATGATGTAAAAAGGCGTTTGCGCGAATATCGACGACGATAAAGTCGCCAATGCGGGTAACAGATACGTGGGAAACATTGCGATAAGGTGTTTTTGATTGACACAGCGAAGCTCGGAAAGAGGTAAAATCCTGTTCACCAAGCAAAGCCTGCGCAGCTTCATGCATCCGCTGTTCATCGAGAGGCTGATAAATATGGGTTACGCCACCACAGAGAATAGCAGGTCGCAAGCGGGTATTTTTAATGACATAACGATAGCGTCTGTGAGTTGCTGAGAATCGCGCATGGAAATTGTCATCGACAGTTTTACACCAGGTAACTGCAACAGAATCGGGTAAGTTGGCGTTAACCCCCATAGTCCATGCCCGTTCAGGCCGATGATCATCGAAGTCAAAATGTACTACCTGGCCGGTAGCATGCACGCCGGCATCTGTTCGTCCGGCACACTGAACACTAATGGGTTGGTTCGCCACCTTAGACAACGCACTTTCAAGATGGCCCTGAATGCTCGAAACGTTCCGTTGACGCTGCCAACCAAAATGGGTCGAGCCGTCGTACTCTATGCCTAGGGCGATTCTTGCCATTACTTGCTACACCTGTTACTCAAAAAACGGCTAAGTGTAGTCAGCGGCCCACTCAGATGCAAGACGTACGACCTATTTTACAATGCCTGTAGTTGACTCAATAGCGCCACAGCTTCTTCTTTCTGCTCATCACTGCCTTTGTCGACAACCTCTTCGAGCAGTTCTTTCGCAGCACTGTGATCATCCATTTCAATATATACTCTGGCGAGATCCAGATTTGCACTTTGCCCGGCGTCCTTGTCGATATCAATGACATCCTCATCGTCGCTGATACCAGAGAATTCAGACAAGCTGACGTCTAAATCAAGGGGCGTATTATCGTTGGCAAACTGACCTTCTTCGCCATTGTCATCCATCAAAGATTCAACATCCAGGTATTGATCGTCGACATCATCGTCAATGGCGTTATTGGTAGCAGAGTCTGGTGTACTTTCTTGTGATGTGGCTGTATCAGGGTCGGTGAGTAAGGCGGCAAGATCCAAATCGGGATTTCCCAGAGACATATCCGGTTCGTCAGGCTCATTGACAGGCGTCTTGTCTTCCACATTATCATGCGCCTTGTCTTCGCCCAGCGTGCCTAATAAGTCGTCGAAATCTGCTTGCTCGAGTTCGTCGAGCATTGCGTGATCGTCGCTATTATCGTCGGATAACCAATCGTCGAGACCCGGTAAATCTGCTAATTCGTCAAAACTCTCTGATGACTCTGGCTTCGAGGGTAACTCGCCATCGACTTCCTGTTCGAGGCTAAATTCGTCGGCCTCTTCTAATAGGCTATCGTCAAAATCAGATGTCGGCTGCGGCGCGTCTTCCATGCTGGCAAATGAAGGTATATCTTCCATCAGTTGCTTGTCGAACTCAGCAAGAGCATCGTCCAAAGGATCCACAGAAGTACCATGAGAAGCTTCGGCTTCGGCTTCGGCTTCGGCTTCGGCTTCGGCTTCGGCTTCGGCTTCGGCTTCGGCTTCGGCTTCGGCTTCGGCTTCGGCTTCGGCTTCGGCTTCGGCTTCGGCTTCGGCTTCGGCTTCGGCTTCGGCTTCGGCTTCGGCTTCGGCTTCGGCTTCGGCTTCGGCTTCGGCTTCGGCTTCGGCTTCGGCTTCGGCTTCGGCTTCG
The DNA here is from genome assembly GCF_056158205.1 of Alteromonas sp. AWQ4_252. NCBI lineage: Bacteria > Pseudomonadati > Pseudomonadota > Gammaproteobacteria > Alteromonadales > Alteromonadaceae > Alteromonas > Alteromonas sp. AWQ4_252. The sequence continues at coordinate 3,499,760 of NZ_JBSWSV010000001.1, forward strand.
GCTTCGGCTTCGGCTTCGGCTTCGGCTTCGGCTTCGGCTTCGGCTTCGGCTTCGGCTTCGGCTTCGGCTTCGGCTTCGGCTTCGGCTTCGGCTTCGGCTTCGGCTTCGGCTTCGGCTTCGGCTTCGGCTTCGGCTTCGGCTTCGGCTTCGGCTTCGGCTTCGGCTTCGGCTTCGGCTTCGGCTTCGGCTTCGGCTTCGGCTTCGGCAAGATTGTGTGTGTCGCTTTGTTCGTTGGCAAGAGATTCGTCAGAATTTATACCAGTATCAAAGACATCTTCTTCCGATAATTCAGCGAGTAACTCATCAGCCAGCGCATCCACATCTGGCTCTGGCTCTGGCTCTGGCTCTGGCTCTGGCTCTGGCTCTGGCTCTGGCTCTGGCTCTGGCTCTGGCTCTGGCTCTTCAGAATCTGATTCATGGGCATCAAATTGCAAGCCTTCATCTTCAAGTTCTGCTAATAATTCATCAGCCAGGACATCTTGCTCAGAAGGCGGTTCATCTTCGACGTTACCTGAAGGCAATACGTCATCGTCATTTTCACCAACCACATCTTGTGAAACATCAGATAAATCATCTTCGACCTGCTCGCTCTCTTCACCAGGTTCAGCGGTTTCAAGCTCACTGGCTTCAAGTTCAGCGAGCAAATCATCAGATAACGAATCCAACTCATCTTCTTCAGCTTCTAACTCAGCGAGTAGTTCGTTACTAAGAGCATCCCCTTCATCCTCTGGTTCCAGTAATGTTTCGTCATCACCCTCAGGTGTATCGTCGACATCACCTTGCAACTCAGCAATCAATTCGTCGGAAAGCGGGTCAACAAACTCATCCGCATTCTCAATATCGTCTACATCAATCTCTTCTAAATCTTCGCTGAAGCTGTCTAGATCCTGAATGGCTTGAGGCGACGGCGTCGAGTCTGTTGTGATTTCTTCCTCTTCATCATCACCCAGCATGTCCGCCATCTGATCCAGTTGATCCATTTCACCGAGAATATTGTCTGTTAGCCTATCGAGCTGCTGGTTTTGATCGTTGATTTCCCGATCGATTTTCTCCAGCATATCCGTGTTAATGTCTCCTTCTTCTATAGAAGGAGCGTCTTCGTCGGGCTGATTATCTGCTAACAAATCATCGATGTTAATTTCCGGCGTTTCGTCCTCATCATCCACAGGCGATTCGAACTCAGCAAGAATATCGTCCGGATCTGCGATTTCATCATCAACTTGCTGATCATCATCGGAAGACGCCTGAGGCTCTGCAGCATTTTCAGCCAGCAAAGCATCAATATCCATATCATCAGCATCCTCATTCGACGTCTCTTCCTGCTGAGATGCAGCAAGAATTGCGTCGATATCGTCGTCACTCGCGGTTTCTTCTTGCTGAGAAGCGGCGAGAATAGCGTCAATATCATCTTCGCTTGCGGTTTCTTCTTGTTGAGAAGCAGCGAGAGTAGCGTCGATATCATCTTCAGCGACAACTGCGCTATCAGTTTCCTGTGCTTCATCAGGTTTACCATCGTCCTCAGCGGGGGGTTCTGACAGATCTATTCCCTGTAAACTTTCATCCAGCTCTTCTTCTACCAGGGAATCGTCAGACAGGGCTTCATCATCAAATAAACTGTCCAGGTCGTCCTGCCCTAACTCGGCCTCGCCATCTTCAAAGGAAAAATCATCGTCAGGCACCAACATATCATCGTCGAGATCAGCAAAACTTTCGAGATCATCGTCTAATGCGTCTTCCAATTCGTCAGAAAGCACATCATCAAGTAGTTCGTCGTCGTTGAACAGTTCCTCGCCAGACAACTCAGGTGTGTCATCCAACCCGGTTGCCGCCACAGCCGCAGCCTGATTAATAGGTGCCGTATCAGCTGTCGCGATTGGAGCTACGGGCTGCATAGGGTCTTGCTGTTGCTGTTTATTCCCTCGTTTGAGCATCCAGGTGACCAGCCCGCCAACAAGCAATAATGTGAGCAAGCCTGAGCCTATAATAAGGCTGACCGGTTGCGTAAGGGTGTTCATTATAGAGGATTCTTTGGCGGCTTCCCGCTCAGCTTGCTCCTGTAGCATCATATCAAGTAACTGGCGCTGCAGAGCGGTTTGCTCGTCCATTTGATTCTGAACGTCGCCTTCTACCTGATTGCGTAAAGAAGCAAGATCTTCGTTTACCTGTTCGATTCGGGAATAAAGTTTGCGATTTTCATCAAGAATGGCCTGTACATTTTCCAAAGACGCAGCAAACTGCGTTCTCAATTCGTCAAATTGTTGTGTTTGTTGGGTGTCCAGGCGAGTAATTTTGTCTTCAATTGCTCCACGTGTGGAGCTTAAATCCTGCTGATTTACCAGCGGTACTGGCGGTTTAAGGTTAGTTATAGACGCACCGGGTCTGTTTGCAAGACGAGCAAAGGCGTCATCATCCTGTTCAGCTCGTTGTTTGGCGCGCTGCGCGTCAATACGCGCAACAAATCGTTCTGAAGGTAACTTTAATACGGCACCATTAACCAGTAAATTGAGGTTTTGTTCTTCAAATGCGTTAGGGTTAAGCTCATAAATTGCCACCATAACCTGGTACACGGAAAGGTTTTTATTTTGACGATATCGGTCAGCAATACGCCACAGGGTATCATTATCGTCAATAGGACCATAGACACTGCCCGAATATTGGTCAGTGGCATTTTTAGGACCTCTTATAGACGTTTCCCTTTCCTGGGCTTCAGCGGTTACGGGTATCGCAACCTGTAACAACAAAAGAATAAGCAAGCCCGTCAAATGCAATTTCATAGCGTTCCTATATGCCCTCAAGAGTTCCACTGTGTAAAGGCGGAAGACAAAAGTAGCCTGGGGATGTCAGAGTAAAAACACGCTGACGCACTGCTACCTGTTATTTTTATTAATCTACATAAAAAACGTGTACTTGTATTTTTAGTGTATCACCGCTGATGCCCAGCGTCAGAAAACTGTCACACGTTTTATTGATTGTGACTTCAACCAGATAAATGCAAAAAACACTCCATTGTGGAAAAAGTCAGCCGATCCATACAAAACTATAAACCAGATAGGGAAAACTGGCTAGAAAAAAGCCGTAGCTCTTTGTAATCTATGGCATAACAGTATTTATCGGCCGACTTGAGGATTTGTTTACGCTTTCCTTAAATCAAAGTTATAGGTAATCCTTTATCAGCGCCTCGGCAATTTGAATACTGTTCGTTGCCGCTCCTTTGCGCACATTGTCCGATACGACCCATAAATTTAACCCACTCGGGTGGGAAATATCATCGCGAATTCGGCCTACGTGTACCCAATCGTTGCCACTTGCACTGGATACCTGGGTCGGAAACTCTTCGCGGGCTTCGTACACTTTAACACCCGGTGCGGAAGCAAGTAGTTGACGAACTTGCTCAGCATCAATAGGCATACGGGTTTCCAGATGAATCGATTCGCCATGACCGTAAAAAACCGGCACTCTCACCGCAGTGGCATTTACCATTACACTGCTGTCACATAATATCTTCTGTGTTTCCCACACCATTTTCATTTCTTCTTTAGTGTAGTCGTTGTCAGTGAACTCATCGATTTGAGGTATACAATTGAAGGCAATTTGACGGCTAAAGGCCTCGTGGTTGACTGGGCGAGTATTCAATAAATTAGCCGTCTGCAGGGCCAATTCTTCCATGGCAGATTTTCCTGCCCCGGACACTGATTGGTAAGTGCTGACGTTGATACGCTCAATACCCGCTGCCTCATGAATAGGTTTTAACGCCATTAACATTTGTATCGTAGAGCAATTCGGATTAGCAATGATATTGCGATTGCGAAACTCAGCCAACGCGAAGCCGTTCACTTCCGGGATAACCAAGGGCACATCAGGTTCGTTGCGAAATGTGGATGTGTTGTCGATCACAATACAACCAGCCTCAGCTGCCAATGGGGCAAAATGAGCAGAAACTTCACCACCGGCAGAAAAGAACGCCAACTGCACTTGAGCCCAGTCGAAGTCATCTGCATTGAGAACTTCCACGTCTTCCCCTTTGAAATGAATTGTTGTGCCCGCGGAACGTTCACTGGCAAGGGCAAACAATTCACCCACCGGAAACTGACGGTCTTCGAGCAATTCGATCATGGCTTGACCAACTAAACCAGTGGCTCCCAAAACGGCCACATTAAACGCTTGAGACATAATTCTATTCTCCAAAAACGTCGGCTGAAATATGGCTTTCAACCGCCTAGATTAATTCGAGGGTAAATCCCAATTCACTGAGTTGTCGGGTTATTCCCGCTGATACTGGCGACGCCAGACGTAGCACATGCGCTGCATTTTCTCTACGCTGCGGATAATGTTTCCTTAGCGCCAAAAATCCCTTGGGGCTGGTATTTTTTCTAAATAAACTATCGTCTCGCGTAATGTCGTATACGCTGAGTAATAGTGTTGTAAGCTCGTCCCAATCCATTGCTTCCGCCGTAGCATTTACTGGCATAAAGCGACGGGCCGGAGGTTGGCTGAGAAAATCATCCAGTGAAAGCGCAACAGGCTTATTCATTGCTTCACAAATATGCTCATATGCCATTTGCGTGCCCCTGAGTTTACCTTCTATTGTATGCCCCGCTATGTGCGGAGTGGCTAGCCAGGCAAGGGGCAACAAAGACGGGTTTACTTCCGGTTCATGCCAGTACACATCCAGAACCAGGTCAGGGGCATTTGCTTTAGCCAGACGCGCTACCAGCGCCTGCTCGTCAATGACCTCTCCGCGACAAGCGTTAATAAGCAACTGAGAACCGTTCATCTGAGCTAATCGAACGTCATTGATGAGATGAAAGGTGCTATGGGGGCCATTTTCCACAAACGGAACATGCAGGGTAATCACATCACAGGCCATGATCTCGTCCATATCGACGAAATGCCTGGAGTCTCCCTGTTCCTGTAACGGCGGATCGCACAGCTTAAAAGCGATATCAAGTGCCCGTAACTTTTCTGTAAGCGCCGTTCCCACATGACCTGCGCCAACGACGCCCACGGTAATGCGGCTCAAATCCATTTTTCCAGCTTTATGTGCATTCATTAGCACGCTAATCACATACTCAGCAACGGCAACGGCATTGCAACCACCAGCGGAACGCCATGGGATCCCTCTGTCTTTCAAAGCAGTTTTATCCAGATGATTCGTTCCAGCAGTTGCTGTTGTAACCAGCTTAAGCGCTGACGCCTTAGCCAGAAGTTTGTCGTCTACGTGAGTTGTGGACCTGACAGCCAGGTAATCGACATCTTTTAAGTTATCAGCGTTAAGTGATGGCCCGTGAAAAGAGGCCGCCTCACCAATTTGTGAAAAATACGCCATACCTTGCGGAATACTTTCTTCAAATAGAATTCGTGACATATAACACACCGTGCAGGATGGATTTGGCGCGTATAATACTGGATGCGTCAGTATTTCACAAAAAACAAAAAAGCCCGCGAACACCGAATGTTTCGCGGGCCTTAGAATTTAAAACGCCAGAGTTACGCAACTAGTCGTTGTAACGCTGCATCACCAATGTGGCATTGGTGCCACCAAAGCCAAAGCTGTTGGACATAATAGTGTTCAACGTCGCTTCCCTTGTTTCGGTGACGATATCCAGCCCAGCGGCAGCCTCATCAAGTGTTTCCACGTTTATAGAGGGCGCGATAAAGTTGTTTTTCATCATTAGCAGGCTGTAAATAGCTTCATTTACACCGGCCGCTCCAAGAGCGTGACCAGTCAGTGATTTAGTAGCACTTATAGGAACGCCTGACGAGCCAAATACTTCCTGAATTGCCGCTAACTCTTTTACATCTCCAACGGGTGTAGACGTGCCGTGGGTATTCAGATAGTCGATGGGCCCTTCAACATTCTGCATTGCCATCTTCATACAACGCACAGCACCTTCGCCCGAGGGCGCAACCATGTCATGACCATCAGATGTTGCACCATAGCCAACGACTTCACCATAGATAGTAGCGCCACGAGCGAGAGCGTGTTCAAGCTCTTCGACAACCACCATACCGCCACCGCCAGAGCTTACAAACCCATCCCGGTTAGCGTCATAAGTACGCGATGCAACTGACGGGTTATCATTGTACTTAGACGATAATGCACCCATTGCATCAAACTGGCTGGACAGAGTCCAGTGCAGTTCTTCGCCACCACCTGCAAACACCACATCCTGTTTGCCCAACTGAATGAGTTCTAATGCGTTTCCAATACAGTGTGCGCTGGTTGCACAAGCTGAAGCAATTGAATAGTTCACGCCTTTAATTTTAAACGGCGTCGCCAAACACGCCGAAACGGTTGATGCCATACAGCGAGGAACCATGTAGGGGCCCATACGCTTTACGCCTTTCTCCCGTAAAATATCAGCGGATAGCACCTGATTCATGGAACTCGCACCGCCTGAACCGGCGATGATGCCTGTGCGTTCATTAGAAATATCTTTTTCTTCCAGGCCCGAATCGTCGATAGCTTGCTGCATAGCAACATAAGCATACGCAGCAGCATCACCCATGAAGCGCATCACTTTGCGATCAATATGTTCTGACAAGTCGATGTCTATATTGCCCCAAACCTGACTGCGTAATTTCATCTCCGCGAATTGTTCAGAAAATGTAATACCTGATTTACCGGCGCGCAACGACGCCAGCACTTCCTGCTGATTGATACCGATACTGGAAACAATACCCAAACCGGTAATAACTGCTCTTCTCATAGTGTACCCTTTAGATTATTGGGGCATATGTTAACGATTTTCACCGCTCAACTGGTCTGCTCTTTTTGTAATTATTAAACCTTATGGTAGCCCTTGGTTAACACTACCGCATAAATAATCGATGTTATGTTCAACTGCGTTCAATAATGCAGCGAACAACACATCGTTAACTTTGCTCACTGTACCATGCAAGGTATTATCACCCAACCACAGACTGACCCAATTAGATTAGTGAAACCACAGCACGCACAAGTCCATTTCAATGAGCAGGGTACACCTGTTGCCGATCATTTTGATGACGTTTATTTTTCAAACGACAGCGGCATCGATGAAACCCGCCATGTATTCATAGCCGGTAACGATTTACCTGAGCGCTGGCTAAGCCATACCCGTTGTTTTTTTGTTATCGCTGAAACTGGCTTTGGCACCGGCTTAAACTGCTTAGTGGTAATGGATGCATTTCGTCAGTTTCGCGAACAAAACCCAGGTCACCCTCTTAGACAGCTGTTCATTTTAACTACTGAAAGGTTTCCGCTAAACAAGCCAGACTTACAACAGGCCCTTTCCGGTTTTACCGTTCTGGCAGAACCAGCCTCACAGCTTATAGCACAATATCCAATTGCCATTGAAGGTTGTCACAGATTGCATTTTGACTCCTATTCAACGACGCTGGATTTATGGATAGGTGATGTCCACGGCGTATTGCCACAATGGCATGTTCCTGAAGACGGGCTAATAGATGCCTGGTTTCTCGATGGTTTCGCGCCAAGCAAAAACCCTGACATGTGGACTGACGCATTATTTTCACAAATGGGACGGGTAACACGAAAAGGTGGAACTTTCGGCACATTTACGGCAGCGGGCGTAGTAAAGCGCGGATTAAAAAGCGCAGGCTTTACCATAGAAAAGCGCAATGGTTTTGGCCGTAAACGTGACATGTTATGCGGCATGTATGATGGCGGGCCTTCACCACTGTGTGCACCTCCCTATGCGCGATTCACTGGCGACCCCGTGACAAAGCACGATCGCGTGGCAATTATCGGCGGCGGAATAGCTGCCGTGATGACCGCTCGCGCTCTTGCCAGGCACGGCATAGCCAGTACATTGATTTGTGCAGACAGCGAACTGGCTTTAGGGGCATCCGGCAATCCAAGGGGAGGTTTTTACCCCCAGCTTCACAGTGAAGCCAGTCATGCCAGCTTACTACAGGCGCAAAGCTTCGCCTTCGCAAGACGTTATTACGACAACCTGACCAAGCCTTTTGACCATGACTGGTGCGGTGTATTGCAGTTGAATTTTAATGATAAGGTACAGCTCCGTCAGGAAAAGCTCATTGCTAACAATATCTGGCCTGCGTCATTGATTCACCCCCTTAATGAAAAAGCCACCAATGAAATGGCAGGTCTTCCTGTTGATAGCACGAGTTTGTATATTCCTCTGGGCGGTTGGATTTCTCCCCCGCAGTTGGTTCATGCCATCCTAGGCGAAACGGAAGATTTGATCGAGGTTCGATATGACTCCCCGGTAGTGGATGTCACACTGGATGAAAACCGGGTTCGGGTAACCACAGATAAAGGAAACGAAACCTTTGACTACGTTATCATTGCCACCGGGGCAGGCTCTGTTGAGTTAGATGTGTTAAATTGTCTCCCTATGCGTCCGGTAAGAGGCCAGGTAGAAGCAATTCCTGCCAATCGGGAAACGACGAAATTAAAAACAGTGTTATGTCACAAAGGATATATGACACCAGCGGTCGCTGACCGGCATGCACTTGGCTCAACCTATACTAAGAATGATTTGGGGCAGGATGTCAGAAATGAAGATACAGAAACAAATTTATCTACCCACTATCGCGCCCTTCCTAACGCAGGTTGGCTGCAAAAACTTATTCACGATGGTAGTGCCAGGGCTGCAGTCCGTCTTGCACTACCCGACCACCAGCCCGCAGTGGGCCAGGTTCTGCCTGCATCTACGCTAGTCCATCGATACCAAGCCCTTGGTGTCGGCAAACCTCTTAGTTCACAGCCTATCATTTTGAACAGCCGAATATATACGCTCACGGGGCTTGGCTCTCGAGGCCTAACTACCGCTCCATTAATGGCAGAAATACTGGCAGCACAACTTACGCATACGCCATTGCCTTTAAGTGAATCGCTTTTGCAGGCAGTATCGCCACTAAGGTTTGTAATAAGAGGATGTATAAGGGGGGAAGCGCTTCAGACTACTCTTGATGGAGATGGTTAATCGCAACAAGTAGACTAGTCTGAAGCTAACAACATTTTAAACTCACCCATTAAGTATAGAGAGAAATAACCAAATAGCTATATAGCCTTTAGTCTAACTCTTTACTATTTCGGACGGCTAATGCCGGACTGTTTAGTTGTGTCACGATGAACGCGGGGATCAACAAACTGGAACTGGCCACGACTTGTTTATTTTGTGTCGAAACGATCCTCGCATTTACTCGCACGCCACGAGATTCCTCAATGAGTGTGCCAGTCAGGATGTGGTCCATGTGCATTTGTCTCGCTAACTTTTCTCCACTTCTGCCCATAGCTACGTCACCATATGGTGTAATGACTAAGTCGTCAGTCACCTTAAAGTCTACTACGCCAAGCCCATATTGCTGGAGTTCCGCAATTAATAACTCAGACAGTTGATTGCCCATAACCGTAGGCTCCTGAAGAGAACGGTTTAAACGGACAAAACTGGTAACGCCAATGAGATCTTTATGACTCATGGCACTCGCATTATCCATCAGTTGCATAGCAAGCTGTGATGCATAATCGATCAGCCCTTTATGGGTGCTATCAGGATGATAACCTGTAGTTAGTGGGTCTTGCCAGTTACCTTGCACTGGGGCCTGTGTAGCGTTGAGACGGTCCTGCGAATCAGGCTGATATGACAACCCCCGCTTTGCCATTGACTCTGTCATTATGGGCGTCTTTGTACTACTTTGGGAATTATCGTTGTCACCCATCACGGCATGAAATTGGTTATCCAGGGCCTGACAACCACAAAGCAGTGTCAGAAATGGCAAAGCCAAAAGGTATGATTGAAGTTTGATCATGGTACTACCCTCGAGTCAGCTTAACGCCATCCCTTATGCCGCCTTTACCATTACTGTCACTAGGAATCAGCGCATCTACCACATAAAAGGGAATAAGCAACTGTGCTGATGCTACCACTGCCCGACTTTCTATACCCAATATACGCGCATTCACTAATACACCGCCCTGGTGCTTTGCCATAGTCCCCGTTAATACATACTCAATAGGCAGACTACTGTTTAAATCGAGGTAATCACGGCTTAGCAGGAAGTCACCTTGCTCGGTCACCCGAATGTAATCTGTTGCTTTGTAGTCAACCACGGGAATACGGTATTTGTGAAGTTCATGGATAAAGGATTCCGCCATTTGATGACCAAGCAAATTCGTTTCCTGCAAATCGGAATCGAGCATAGCAAAGTTGGTAACCGCCACCGGAGTTTTATTTGTCACATACTCCATGTTGGATATGAGATCCTGCGCCATATTCTTGACGTAATCTCCAACATGCTTGGTCAATGGCCGACCTTGATAAGCACCTTGCACACTACTGTACAATTGTGGCTGTGCCACCGCGCCGAAGTTATCGGGCTCGTCATCAGCCTCAGCCATAACAGGCGCTCGTTCTTCCGCCCGGATATCCATAACATTCATTACCGGTTCTGCCGGTTGCAGTACATCACGATCTGCTGACTCTTCCTGCCACATAGCACAGCCCGACAAGAGTAATGCTGCCATTACTATCGCTAACCCTTTCGACTGAAATTGCATTGTCATAGCCCTACCCTTTTACTCTGTACAGACGTCCACTGCGCGACGTAACTTTTTCCGCATTCCAGAACAACCCTTCCGGAAAGAAACGGGTCGCGGCAGCAACCACGTCTTTCGTTCTGGCATTTACGACTCTGGCGTTAACCATGGCACCCGCTTGCTGTCGAACAATGGTACCCGTAATATAAAAATCTACTCGCTCAATACCAGGAAGCTTTTCAATATCCCGGGTAAGTACCCGGTCTGATGACTCACTGATAATTATATCGTCCGTCATTTTAAACTCTTGAGTGGTATAACCGCGCTTTGTTGCTTCTGTGATTAAACCTTCTTCAAGTTGATGACCCAGCATCATAAGTGGGTCCTGGTTTTGTGGGGAGAACGCAAGGGAATCTGCAGGAACGAAACCCACCACTGCGTATTTTGCCTGGCGGGAAGGTCTAAGCTGAGCAAATAACTCGTTAGCCAGCACATACGTGTGGTACTCCATATTCCCCAGAGCGGGTAACGCCATATTTTCTTGCTGCATAACGGTCGCAGGAGGTTCGCTGGCACAGCCAGATAGTGTGCATGCTGTCAAAAAGGCTGCCGTAGCCCAGCTTCCCATCTTCTCTTGTTTGTGGATCATATCGCCAGCTCAATTCCAGTAATAAAACATGAATACTGGTTTGCATCGCAATTTTCATACCACATGATGACGTCAAGGAAATGTCGTGGATATGGCGAAATAGCCACGCTTAATGATATAAAAAGAAAAAAAGCGGCAATTCAATGCCGCCTTTTCACTAATTTTGACTTACTGAGGAAAGAAGGCGTTGCCACAATGCCGTGACGTTTTGTTGATCTGCGTCATCCAGCTCTTTGTTCTCAAAAGCAGAAGTCAGACTTCCCATCATGGCTTCATCAAGACGTGCTAGAGAAGCGTCGGCATCCATTTCCTGCTGTCTCGCAATAACGGCGAAATGCCCTTGCAAATAACTAGCAATAAACAGCTCCTCATCGCTACCATGATCTACCACGCTGTCCAAGGCTGATTCAATCTGCCCAATGTAGTCGATAAAAGCGGTAGAGGCCGCCGCTGGATAATGCATATATTTTGCTCCTGTCACATTGCCGGATACAGGACTTTATCCCGGTAGCCGGTAATAACTGAAAAATAGCCTGTCAAAGCGGCATCCAGTTCAGCGTCACCAGTGTCTAACCGCAATGGTCGACCTTCCAGTGCCTGTAACTTTGCTTTCGTCGCCACTATTAACATATCTTCTTTGCTCAAGTGTCGTAGAAAAGGCGGTGATAACTGCTGATTCCCTCGCCCGAAAATGTGTCCCTGACCGCCGATTAAAGTAATAACCAGCTTACATGGTCTATTTGCCGTCATTTCTACAAGCTGACGCGCCGTCACGTCTGAGGCTATTACCTCACCTCCCTTTACCACATCGACACCAAGCAACGTGTTTTCAAATTGCTGCAACGCCATAACACCGGCAACTGTCGAACCCGAGCCCATGACAAAGAAGGTGTCCGGTTCGTCTTCCATGATGTCCTGGATATAGGCAGCAATATCATCAAGTACGAGCTCGTCGCTTTCCTTGCCTCCCATTTTTACTGCCTGTACGTACTCAAGGTCATTGGGTACTCGCATCTCACCAAAGGGTTTGGCCAATACCTTGCCCGAACGAAAAGCGGTTTCGTCGATATCCCGAACTTCGGCGTCAACCTCACTTACCAGCTCCCCATTGACCATCTTAGCGACTACTTCTCCTGCCGCAGGCGGGGTCACCGCATACACCCCAGAGTGAATTTTGCATCCGGCAGGTACGCCGAGCACTGGCAAGGTGTTTTCTATCACTTTGCATACATTTCTGGCTGTACCATCGCCTCCGGCGAACAACAACAGGTCAACGCCAACTTCACGCATTGCGCGTACCGCAGCTTCAGTATCTTCAGCTTCGGTTTGTGAATGATGCGGCGTATACACCAGGCTATAAGAAAAACCAAGTGACCGGGCAACATCTTCCCCCATGGAGCCCGCAGCGGTATAGATGTGAATTTTTGCTTGTTGAGGCACTAATTTTTGGAGCGCCCGCGCCATTTTCTTTTCCGCTTGTAACTCGGCTCCTGCCGCGAGGGCCTGAGATCGGATAGCTTCACCATCACTGCCTTTAAGCGCAAGCGCACCACCAATTCCTGAATACGGATTCACCACCAGACCTAGTCTAAATATAGTCATAAACCCAGTGCCATTGTTCGCGTTATTTGTGGGGTCTGAAAGGTGGCATAAAGCGCTGTTAACAACATTTGTGCTCGTATGGGAAAGCCTTTATCGCAATAAGCTAGCAATTGATTGTGAACTGCACGGGTAAAACTTTCTCTGTCTGGCTCTGCGCCATTTAGGTTGTCGGTGCTAACGCGAAATCGTCGACCAGACGCCAATGTAAACGCCCACTCTAACGCCTGGGGTTTTACTTCAACCTGTTCAAATGCCTGTTGTTGTTTTGCGTCCCTTCCATCAGGGCAATACCAATAGCCGTAGTCTTCTTGCAGTCGCCTCCCGGGGCCAGCGATGCACCAGTGAGCAATTTCATGTAATGCACTGGCGTAAAAGCCATGGGCAAAAACTATTTGGTGATAAGGCGTAGATTGATTTGCTGGTATATATACAGGCTCATTGTCTCCGCGAATTAACCGAGTGTTGTATCGCTCGAAAAAAACGCGATGGAACAGTGCAATTAATCTATCTACGTCTGGGTCGTTGTCGCCACCTGCGAATTGGTTGGCGTCGAAATTAATCGGTTCTACGGCATTCATTTACAATTAAATTTTTTCCATAAGGGCGTGAAAGAAGAAACTGCAACGTTTACAGAAGCGGCATAGTATCAAAAAGCCAATTACCAGAACAACTCAATAACGATAAAGCCAATTGCGATGTCACCCGGTAAACCTACTGTCCATTACCAACATTGGCGAAGTATCAGGCAATCGGCTTGAAAACAGGATTATCACAATACTTTGCTCGATAACCGGGCTTGCCCGCAATGAGCAACTAATGGCAAACTGCTTTCATCATGTTTCACTGCAGATCAGGAATTCCACTTTTCATGCCCGATTGTATTCAAACCCATATAACATGGCGGCGGCCTGAACCGTTTGTGGATCCTTGGCAGATTAGTGAACAAGATATAGATCACTACCAGCATGTGAATAACGTCGCATACCTCGCCCGTGTTGAATCTCTGGCATGGAAGCACAGCAATCATTTAGGTTTACAGTTTAGTGATTACCAACAAGCTGGCAAAGGTATGGTTATTCGTCGCCACGAGCTCGATTACTTACTTCCCGCTCATTTGGGCGACACGCTCGCCTGTGCAACATGGATCACCGGCTGTCACAAAGCCATACGGCTCACCCGCGAATTTCAATTCGTTTGCACCCGCCGATTAAAAACCGTATTTTCTGCCCACACACAGTTTGTCTGTGTATCGCTGCAAAGCGGTGCGCCAACAAGAATGCCCGACACATTTAAGCATATTTACGGCAATGCAGTGAGTGACTTATGAAAGCGATGCTGACGTCTTTCTTAGCTATCTCTATTACCTTAAACGGGTGGCTGTTTTATCAGCTACACAATATTCCCGCGGACGACAAGATAGAGAGAGTCACAGAACGTATCACAGATCCTCGTATCAGTGATTTAGAAAGTACAGATGAGTCAACGACTTCATCAGACAACTATGAAGCCGCTACAGAGCTGACACTTTCCACTCTCTCCGCGAGGCTGCAAACATGGTTTACCAATAACGACCCACGTTTTTACAGTGCCCTGTCGGAGGCGCTTCGCACCTACCCTGACAACTGGGATTTGCTACTCCTTGAAGCTGAATGGGTTAAACGTGAGTCAACGCTTAGCGATGCCATAATTCAGTACTACAAAATTCTTGAGAAACGACCGCCCTTTGCGTTAAACAAGTCTATCAATGAAACGATCAACCTTTTACTCACAGAGGCAATTCAAAGACTACGCCGTGCCGGAGACTGGGAAACGCTGGCAGTATTTATCGAGCCCCTGTACCAATTCCTGCCGGACGAACGCGTGCTTGTCGTTCAGCTCGCAGAAGCCTATGCAAACCAAGATAAGCTAACTTTGATGGAAAGCGTACTAGCATCATTACCTGAAGACGACATGGACGCGCTGCGCATCAGAGAAACCGCTTATACAACAACGGCCACCGCCCCTGTTCACGAACCAAAAAGAGAAAATCGGGTCTCAGCAGATGCCTACGCTATGGAAGTGACACGTCAGGGCGACCATTTTTTAGCCCCCATATCTCTTAACAATTACAACACAGCGCTTCTCATTGATACAGGGGCATCTGTCACCAGCGTGACTTTTGACGTTTACAAACGCTTACGTGCCAATGGAGGCATGAAAAACATGGGTAAGTTTACTGTGAACACGGCAGGAGGCCCGGTAGAGGCAACCATGATGTTGTTGGAAAACGTGACATTTGGTCCCTACGCATTACAAAACGTGGCCATCATGGTGATGCCGCCAAATACCCTGGAGGGCACTGACGGGCTTTTGGGAATGAATATACTACGTCGTTTCGATTTTCATTTAGATCAGCGCAACAGCGCTTTGCAATTAAGCGCTATTCACTAGCAATAAAATCCGCAACTCTTTCTGCGATCATAATCGTAGGAGCATTTGTGTTACCGCCAATAAGTGATGGCATGACCGACGCATCAACCACCCGTAACCCGTCTATACCTATTACTTTACAGCGGTTATCAACAACCGCCATTGGGTCATCACGCCTTCCCATTTTGCAGGTCCCGACAGGATGATAAATGCTCTGGGCTTCCTCTCGTATAAAGTCCTCAATAGCATCATCACTGTCTGTTTCAGTTGCAGGCGCAACTTGTTTACCGCGATACCCGTCAAACGAAGCACTACCTACAATTTTCTGCGCTAACTTCACACCATCGACTAAAACCCTAAGATCATCCTCATTGCAGAGATAGTTAGGCGCAATCAGGGGTTTAACGGTGGGATCTTTACTTTGCAGCTGAACAGCGCCCCGGCTTTTAGGGTACAAGCAACACACGTGAACGCCAAAACCATACCCGTATACCAATTGCCTCCCGTGATCTGCCAGTATCGCAGGTAGAAAATGAAACTGAATATCTGGCTCTCCTTTTGCTGCAAGGCTGGAACTGGCGAATCCTCCAGCTTCTGCGATATTAGACGACAACAGTCCATTACGTCCAAAGACATATTTAGCTGATGCGCTGATATACTTTGGTGTCGCAGAAATGGCGACCCCATAACCGGCTGGTTTTATACTCTGATATTGTACGATGGCATCTAAGTGGTCCTGTAAATTGGCCCCCACACCCGGAAGGACTTTTCGCACCGTCACCCCCTTATCTTGCAGCGAATCTTTCGGTCCAATACCTGATAACATTAGAAGGTGAGGAGAATTAATTGCGCCACCACATAGCACGACTTCTCGAGACGCCAGAATTCGACACTGTTTGTCTTTTATCCGTGCCTCAACCCCTTCAGCACGCCCGTTATTCAACAGTATTTTTTCTGCAACCGCATGAGTGATAACTGTGAGATTTGGTCTGTTCAAGGCTGGATTTAAGTAAGCCTGAGCCGTAGACCAACGACGCCCATCTTTTTGAGTCACATCATAGAAGCCCAGCCCTTCGCGATCATCCCGATTAAAATCGGCGCGATTTGGCAACCCAACGTAGCTCGACGCGTTTACAAAACACTGGGACAACGGATCTTTATGTTTTAACGCTTCAACCCGAAGAGGCCCATCAACACCGTGAAACTCATCTTCTTTACCATAAAAATCTTCTGACTTTTTGAACCAGGGCAGCACATCTTCAAATGACCAACCTTCTGCACCCATCGCTTGCCATCGGTCATAATCCTGTTTCTGCCCGCGGATATAACACATGGCATTCAACGAACTACTGCCTCCAAGGGTTTTTCCCCGAGGCCAGAAAAGTGATCGATTGTTCAAGGCTTTTTGCGCAATAGTGTGATAGCCCCAGTTAAGACTTTTAAAGCGACTGAGTAGCGCTAAACCAAATGGCACGTGAATACACGGGTTAGTGTCTTTACCACCAGCTTCCAATAAACATACATTAACTGTAGGGTTTTCAGAAAGCCTGCTTGCCATGACTGCCCCGGCTGAGCCAGCCCCAATGACTACATAATCGAATTTTGTTCTCACTGCCCGACTCAACAGAAAAAGCAACTCCTCTTACCAGTCTATCAAACTCGTGATAAATGAAAAGAAATTTAACAATTTTAAAACACTCTTATTACCTCTCTTTGGTGCCTTTTTAACGTTCGTTTTTCTCTATGGCGACGATTGCTATTTCCCGTTTTCCTGTACTGTGTGATCACTTTAGGCTTAATCACGGTAGTCACAATATATTTGTCAAAAAGAGGTATATTATGTCCCACCAATACAAGGCAGTATCGTCGATTTCAACTTCCGGGAAAAAAGAAGTAAAAACGGCTTTGGTGGCAGAAGGTGGTGGACAGCGCGGCATTTTTACCGCTGGCGTCCTGGACACCTGGTTGGCTCGGGATTTTGATCCGTTCAACATTCTTATCGGCACATCAGCAGGCTCACAAAACCTAACCAGCTTTGTGGCTCGCCAGCCAGGTTATGCCAAGCGATTAATTCGTGGTTTAACCCGTCACAAACGTTTTTTTCATATGGGCAGAGGTCTGGTTGGTAAGCATATTGTCGATTTAGATTGGTATTTCGAAAAAACCCAGGAAGCCAAGCGCAAATTAGATTTTGACACCGCGACAAAAAACGTAAACCACCGAGAAATTCTGTTTACGGCAACTAATGTCAGAGACAGAAAAGCATATTATTTTAATCCGCTCAAAAGTAACCACGCCTGGGTTGATTTAATTAAAGCTTCCAGTGCGCTGCCTTTGCTTTACAAACAAGGCGTGCCCTTATCGATTAGTCATAGTAATAAGGCTGCGGCTCAAACCGACTATTTCCTTGATGGTGGTCTTGCAGCACCACTTCCCGTGATGGAAGCCTACAATCGGGGCGCGAGACACATAGTTGTCATTAGAACAGTAGATACGGGTTTTCAGGCTCAGTCTGCCTGGTTGGCTCGTTTAAGCGGCCTTTTGTGCACAGCAGGCCATTGTCCGAAGACCATAGATTATTTGCTGCAACACGAACGCGCTTACCAAAGAGAATTAGCCTTTATGGCTAGTCCTCCGGATGATGTTACTGTCACTCAAATTTTTGCACCTTCCCGGCTACAAAGTAAGTTATTAGGAAGTACGGATGAAGAGCTCAGACACGATTACAGAATGGGAATTGAAGCAGGGTCTGACTTTCTGACTGGATATAACAACATGAGTTATTCAGGGTCAGTCACTCAGAGAATCGTCTCTTCAGGGCAGGTGATTACAAGGGGTATGACGAATAAAACGCACAGCCAAGAGTGCGTTCGAGACGCGTCAGATGAAAGGTTAACAGCCTAATTATCGACATCGTCCCTCTTCTCACACAAACAAGGAATATGACAAACGGTTTCTAGCAATAAAAAAGTGCTAATAGAGTTCGTTGAAAACTTTGATATTATTGAAAGAAATACTAAATTAAATAGGATATATTACTAGTGTTTGTCTACATTAGTTAGTATTAGTGTGCCTTGAAGGCTGAGCCTTGGACGAAGCACAACAATAATTTCAATTACGGTATTATTATTGCCGTTCAAGGAAAACAGTGAATCGTAAGCCTATCCAAGCTGATAGTCAGTATGTACATCAGATAAAACAACTTATTGATTTAGTTGAGCCTGCAGATACAGGGATCTCATCAGTCGTTATGTATGCTAAACGCTACTTTACGTTAACGCCTCCGATGAAAAATCACGCGACTGAACTGGCTTCTGAATTACGGGCAATGGCAAAAAGTCAGGTTGAAGATAAAGATATTCTGGCTTTAAAAAAAAAGTATGACGACATTCTTGAGCGGTTACACAGCGAACACTTTGAAAGACAAAAGATTATCCGGGATGTTGTCGAGCGTTTACTGTTACTGACTGAAGGCGATACGTGGGAAGAAACCCAGCAAAATAGTGCTAAATTTCTGGGCAGTGTAGTAATGATGACACGTGGGAACAGCAGTAGTTATCAAAAGCTCCATCAGCGCCTTAAGCCACTTTATAAAGCAGTATTGTCCTTGCGTCTTATGGATAAACTACTCAAAGATGGTGCTTTAACAAATACTTACTTGAGTAACTCTGCCCATCTTGCAGACCGGTACAATAACGACAACCTTAAACATGAATGGCAAGAACGCATTGCAGTACCTGTTATTGTAGCCGCAGTTTTACAGGATATTGGTTTACACCACCCGGACGCCATTGTTATTTTGAACGGCGAGGATAAACGCAAAGATCCCTATCGTATGCTAGAGGACACTGACAGAAAAGCACTCCTAAAAACTAACTATCAGGCCACGCTTACTTTTATAAAAAATGGAATATCACTGGCGTCTCCCGATGAAGACGGCACAGATGAAGCCGCTGTTAAAAACACTGAAGCGTTTTTGCTGGATCTTGTTCAGGATACATTTACGGGCCGCTCGGGCATTGGGGATATAATAAAAATTCCTCAAGTCTATGCTTCCATCGTATTATCGACCAAGCCTGGTTATAGCCGCCTGGATCTTCCTAAGGGGTATATGATTATTGAACAAATGGCTAAGCGAGGAAACGTAAATAGTCGGCTTGCAGAACATTTTGTTAACTTGGTTGGTTACTTCCCACAAGGTTTCGGCGTGAGCTTTATACCAGTCAATGAAAAAGGTATTGAAAAAGACCAGTACGAGTACGCCATTGTTTCGCAACTAAACCCAGCAAAGCCTGCTAGTCCGGTTTGTCGAATCGTAACCCGAAATCTCACTTTTGTGACAAACGGTAAAGACGAAATCATACCTAAAGATCGCAACCTTTTCTTTACTTCGGCCAAACAAAAACTGATGAGAATAGACCGCTCACGTCTGATTGAAATTATGAGTCAACTGACTAAAAACTTTAATGAAGACGATTTAGACCAGGTCATACCAGCTTTTTGGGAGCCTTCAGACTTTTTCGCAGACAAACGCAATCAGACTGCTTGGAAGAAGTAGCCTTTTATTCTCTGCGGGCAGAATAAAACAGGAAAGAGTTATTTTAACGAGTGCAGGCCTATCATATTCCCTTCCGTGTCATGTAATAGCGCGATAAAACCATACTGTCCGATGGAAAACTTCTCCCGTAATATTGTGGTACCTGTTTCTTTGGCCCGCGCCAGTTCAACGGCACAGTCGTCACAGGAAAAGTACACCAACGTACTATTCGCCCCAGCTTTCATGTCAGTCATTTTGACTAGTGCGCCGCTGCTTCCGTATGAAGCCATGTCTGAGGGAAACCCCAGCATATGTACACCACTCTCACTTGGATCAGTGATTTCTTCTAATGTAACTTGAAACACCTGCTCATAAAATGCGGTGGCCCTTGGTAAATCATCAACATAAATCTCAAACCAACCTACAGGGTTCATATCGCCTCCGTTGCCAGTATCCAATAGTTCAAATATTAACCTACTACAGTTAACCTCAACGCAAAAGCAATATTTAAAACGGGTACTTAAAAAGTGAGAATAGGAGAATGAGAGGAAAAATGTGAACGACAAATAACGGGCACAAAAAAAGAGGCTAACAGCCTCTTTTTCACTATAGATTCTTTTAATCAACCAAGTCTTTCGGCATATCTTCGCGAATTTGTTCCCATACTTTACCCGATTCAATACCGTATTCGCGGATCACATTGGGGACTTTTTCGTATTCACCGTTTTCTGCTACGGCAAGTAATTTACTGTAGAAGTTTTTGGCTACATCCCGAGCTGCCTGGTCTGCGAAATAGTACCCTCCGATACGGGAATACAAGCCTCGGAATCCATTCATCATCAACACAAAAACTTTATTCCCGCTCGCTAGCGCAAGGTCGTGATTAAGCTGGTAATCAAACTGGGCAAACACTTTGCCGTCTTCTTCCAACGTTTTATATCTGGAAATGATTTCAATCGACGCGTCTGGGTTATTTCTGATAGCGGCACGGATAAATACCGCACTTAAATTCGTTCTGGCAGCGAGTAGGTTGTCAACCAATTCAGGAATACCTGCTTGATCTAATCTTGCTAGCGTTTCCAGAATATTCAGGCCACAGGTTTCCCAGAAGTTATTAACTTTGGTGGGTTTTCCATGCTGAATGGTAAGCCAGCCGTCTCTGGCTAAGCGTTGCAACACTTCTCTAAGTGTTGTCCTGGTGACACCAATGAGTTCAGACAGCTCACGCTCGGCGGGCAAAATAGTGCCTGGTGGAAACCTGCCACTCCAAATAGACTCAACGATGTATTCCTCGGCAAAACCTGCAGGACTCTGGGCTTTATAGATCATTTGACTCGCCTGAATGTACTTTTTATTGTCAAACTGATTGTACCAGATACGTTTTCATTAACACAATCAATATATCTGCTTTGCAAGCCTGTTCATACGAATACCAGTAAAGATGATAGATGCGTTTATTACCCAACCTGGCTCTGGCTGTGCCACAGGGCGAATTTCCTCAGAACGCCAAGCTTAGTGCCATGGATAAATTTGGGTATGAATACATAGAATTGTTCTTTATCCAAATAGTGATTGTCTAGTTAAAGGCGTCTTAATGTAATAAAACAAAACTAACAAGATAAATTTCTTTTTTAAGGATATCAGAGCTTGTTGTTACTTATAAAAAAGAAATAATATCATTAAGTTAAAACAAAAAACTATACAAAATTACGAAAATCACTTGCACAAAAGACAATCATTATGCTTAATAGACATGACAATATGTCATTAGCGTTAATATAATAATCATATCGCTTCTGCCTGCGTATTGTTGGCGTTAAAAATCGGCGTAGTTTCCTCTGGGAATCACCCGAACGTAAACCAATAAAAAGCAAGTGATAGAGGGAAAATTTTAATGAAGCTTAATAAATTGACTGTGGCAGTTGCAATAGCAACAAGCTCACTACACTCCATGGTATTAGCCAACGATACTATAGAAAAAATTACCGTCACATCCCGGCAGGTTGAGGAAAGTATTCAGGAAATTCCGCTAGCCGTTACTGCACTCACCGGTGCTGATATTGAACAAGCCGGACTGGAAGATCTGCGGGATATTACACATATGATTGCAGGCCTGCAGATGGACGGATACCCTGGGAAAGTATATACCACCCCGACCATTCGCGGTCTGGCACAGGTTTCCCGTAGTGATGACGAAAACAATACGTCTATATTTATCGATGGCGTATATGTATCCGGTCGAGACGGTCTGGATTCGAGCTTGCTCGATCTGGAACGAATTGAGGTTGTTAAAGGCCCTCAGGGCGCATTGTATGGTCGCAATAGCTATGCGGGTGCAATTAACTTTATAACTCGCAAAGCCAGCGACGTTTTCGAGTCTAGAGTCAGTGCCACTGTGGGAAATTACGGTAAAGTAAAGACCTCTCTGATGGTAACAGGCCCCATTGCGGAAGGGCTCTATTACCGAGCGAATATGACCTACGATGACTGGGATGGGGGTTACGAAAACACTAACGACGGTTCCGACATTGGAGGCTACAAGTCTAATTTTTACAGCGGTTCACTGCGGTACGATGGTATTGAAAACTTCGAGGCTAACCTGAACACATACTATTCTGTAGATAAAATTGACGTTAATGCGCAGGCCATTATAGACGGTAACTGTCAGGCGCCCACTTCCGCTATATTTCCGGAAGGCTATACATTTCAGCGTTACTGCGGTGAGGTACCATCACTGGACCGTGACGACTCGGAAATCTGGACATTTACCACTGTAGCACCGCGTGGTGACCGGATGTTGAGCCGGACCAGCCTGAATATGACTTACGATTTTAAGACAACCCGCCTAACATCCATTACCGGTTACAACTATATGGAAATGTCAGCCGTTACCGATCAGGATCGTCAGCTTGAAGGTACTAACTACTGGCTGTCGGATTTCTCCGGTTTCGTTACTCTGCCCTCTTACGTAGCTTTTGGTAATCAGCGTCATGCCGAATGGAGCCAGGAACTACGTCTGCACAATACCGATAACAGCCCATTGCAATGGTTAGTCGGTGCTAGTTATTACGAACTTAAACGCGAAGTACGTTCCTGGTTCGGTATTGACGACTCCAGCCTTGAAGAGGATCAAACTGCAGTTTCATTCTTCGCACCATTCACCGATTTATCCGGTGGATTTCCGTCAAATCTGTTTGATGAACTAGTTAATTATGGCGGACTTACAGGCGACGGCACCAACCGCACTGAAACAGCAGCAGTCTACGGCTCTTTAAATTATTCACTCAGTGACGAGTGGACAATTCGCGGTGAACTCCGCTTCACAGAAGAAACGAAAAGTCTGGTAGATCCAGTAACAGCAAGGGACCAGGAACAGGACTGGACGTTTGTTACACCACGGGCCTCTGTGGATTATCAGATGACGCCAGATATCCTGTTCTATGGTTCGATTGCCCAAGGCGTAAAATCAGGTGGTTTTAATGCGCCTAACGCTGCACTGCCAGAAGAATTCGAATCCTATGATGAAGAGAGCAACTGGACATACGAGATTGGTATGAAATCAGACTGGTTTGATCAACGTCTGCGAGTAAATACTGCAATCTTTGATGTAGAAATGGAAGGCATTCAAACCTCTTCCCAAATTGAAGGCACTACAGTATTCACAGTTCAGAATGCAGGCGAAGGACGTTCAAGAGGTTTTGAATTGGAAGTTGCCGGCGTGTTGAACGATCAGCTTGAAACAGGATTTGGTTATGCCTTGGCAGACGCAAAATTTACAGATGCAGAGGACGGCAACCTTGCCTCGATAGTAGGTTTAGTCGACGGTATTGATTCGGTATCTCTTAATGGTCAGCAATTACCGCGTATGTCTAAACACACTTTTAATGCGCAAATGATTTACCGCACGCAACTCACTGCTGAAATGGAACTTTTCGCACGGATTGACGGACGTTATGAGTCGAAGAAGAAGGGGTCCAATCACGACGCACTCGATTACGTCGGCGCACGCACTGTTGTAAATACAAGCTTAGGCGTTACCTCAGAAAAATGGGAAGCTTCTTTTTGGGTAAGAAATCTGTTTGATAATGACACACCGCTTATCGCGGGCAGCACACTGTTTTTGGGTGATTTTAACCGCTTGCCTACCGTTGCGATGGGCGAGCCAAGAACATTCGGTATAACAGGGACCTATCATTTCTAACAAACAAAAAAATTTCGCCTCGTAGTTCGGGGCGAAATAGATATATTTTTATCATACCGTATAAGCTCTTCCATATTCTTACAAAATTGTTCCGACTTTAGGCCGAATTAAGATTCGTGAACTCCCCAAGGGATAACGCCCTTATAAAAAAAGTTTAGACTCTGTTTATCATTAGCATTAAATAATAATGAGCTTGGCGCTATTGTAGCAATAGCGGCAGTATAACCAGCTCAAGCAGCTTTACGTGTCTGAGCAATAGAAAATCGCAGACTAAATCAGTTGTTAACAAAAGCAATGCTTTTGCCCTCAACACTTGAAAATGAAATGATTACACACCCGTTTATTTTTTATACAATAAAAAGCTCAAGGAAGCATTACTCGGATTAAGTTGAACCGTCTTTCCTGTTAGCAACTTCATATATGAGAGTAAATAGGGATATACATGATGATGTTCACTACACCTCGTTTGAGTTTACTGGCAGCAATATTTCTTTTTAGTAGCATGGATGTTTGTTGCAACGAACTAGTCGATAACCAGAACAAAGCGCTGCCTAGTTTAGGCAGATCGGGCGCCGTTGACTTTACTGTATCTTGTAGTGAGGAAGCGCAAGAGGCTATGAATACGGGTGTCGCTCTTCTACATCACATGATGTACGCTCAAGCTGAAAGGCATTTTGATAGCTGGATAAAGCGTGAAGAAGGCTGTGCAATGCTGTACTGGGGATATTCTATGTCTCTGTTTCATCCGTTGTGGCCGGATAAAATATCCGAAGAGGCCACCCTCAGGGGTGAAAAGGCGATAACTAAAGCGAAAAGTTTGGCAAAGACCAAGCGAGAAACTGGGTATATAACCGCGGCTGCGGCTTACTATTACGAGTGGCAAACCCTTCCCGAAACAAAACGCCTTGCTCGTTGGGCTGAAAAACACGAAAAATTGGCAGAGCTTTTTCCCGAAGATATCGACGCGGTGGCCTTTCATGCTCTTGCTTTGCTAGTTACCGCCTCTAAGAAAGATGCAACATACAGTCAAAATCAACATGCAGGCAGGAAACTGGAAAATCTGTTGATTAATTATCCGGATCATCCTGGTGCCGTCCATTATGCCATTCATGCCTACGACAACCCAATATTGGCAGACAAAGCGATGTCTATTGCCAGATCGTATGACAAAATTGCACCTGACGTACCCCACGCTTTACATATGCCCAGTCATATTTTTGTGCGATTAGGGATGTGGAAAGATGCTGTGAGCTGGAATGTACGATCTGCCAATGCCGCGCTACAACATTCCAATAAAGAGTTAACATCTATGCATTATGCCCACGCTCTGGATTACCTGGTTTACAGTTACATGCAATTGAACCAAAAGGCTTTAGCACAGCAAGCCTTTGAAGAAGTAGCGCTTCACCCGCCTATGCCACCCACATTCCCCGTTGCTTATGCCCTAGCAAGCATACCCGCAAGAATAGCATTAGAAAGTCATCAGTGGCGTGACGCCAGTCAACTTCCGATAAAATCGCCAAGTTACATCAATTGGACAGCATTTCCACAAATAGAAGCGATTACCTATTTCAGTCGTGGTGTAGGTGCTGCCAGAAACAACGATATTAACGCTGCAAAGCAAAGCCTGGCAGAACTGCACAAGTTATTGAATGAAACAAAGGGCACCAGCCCTACGTATTGGGCGATTCTGGTGGAGGCGCAAGTCCACGCCGTTGATGCATGGATTAACTACGCTCAAGGAAATGCTCAGCAAGCCATCTCCCTACTCGTTTTAGCAGCCGACCTTGAAGACTCTGTTGATAAAGACCCCGTTACGCCTGGCGCGGTATTACCAATCCGCGAGCAGTTAGGTGATATGTACGTGCTTGTAGGAGACGAGGCAAACGCTAAGATAGCCTATGAGACGTGTTTAAACACGAACCGAAATAGAACCAACAGCACAACAGCTTTACGTGCGCTGGAAAGATGATTCACCAACAGGCAACCTGATTCCCTGGCTCAGAGTTAGTTACTGTAAAACATTGTAAGGAAACGTAATATGCGACTCACGACAACTGCCATTGTGCTGACATGCTTGTCAGCATGTACCGGAGAAACACCTACGGAACAACAACATAACACCATAAGCCAACAAGACGCTTCCAATTCTAATGCAACTTTTGACGTTCTGTTCGGCGGTGTAGACGTTGGTGATTTAGTGGTTGTTAACAACGGCACAAAAATGACTATTGATTATGGTTTTAGTAACAATGGTCGAGGGGCTGAGAGCGCCGAAACATTACTTCTGTCTGAAACAGGTGTGCCAGTAAGTTGGAGCATCACCGGCAAAACGACGTTTGGAAATGAGGTAGACGAATATTTTGAAGTGGTTGATGGGCAAGCAACATGGCAATCGGCTGCAGGCAAAGGTCAGGATAGTCACGATACTAAATCACTCTATATCGCCCAGGACCCAAGCCCTTATGCATACTATGTGTATGCAAAAACTGTGTTAGATGCAGGCGGAGAACCCTACCCTGCCTTACCTGCCGGGCAAATAACCGTTATCGCAAAACGTGAGGTTAGTTTAAACGGAAGTAACGGTGAAATTGACGGCATCGTTTATGCCGTTGGTGGTATTGATTTGGACCCTACCTACGTATTGATGGACGACAAGCAAGCATTCCTAGGAGTATTGTGGCCAAACGTCGCAGTATTGTCGCAAAAACTCATCGGCGAAGACAAACGGTTACGAGAATTGGCCGCGACCTTAAATAGCGAGCGATTTGAAAATATCGCCGACAAAGTTACCCACACGTTTGACCTTCCGGTGCGAGTCAATAACGTCCGTATATTTAACCCGTCCTTATTAGCATTATCCCCCCCCGCTTCAGTGATAGTTGAAGGCGAAACGATTACCGCCATCGAACCTGTTCAGACTGCGCCACGAGACGGTGAGGTACTCATTGATGGTGAAGGCGGAACTTTGATAGCCGGACTTTATGATATGCATGGGCATGTGGGCGATGATCAAGCCCTTTTAAATGTACTCGCAGGCGTTACCGGCATTCGGGATATGGGTAACGAAGACGACGTGTTAAACGCACTTATCGAAAAAATTGATAGTGGTACGCTCATCGGCCCCAGGATCACCAAAAGTGGTTTTATAGAAGGAAAAAGCGAGTTCAGCGCCGCGACAGGTGAATTAGTAACGACTAAAGAAGAGGCCATTGCGCAAGTTCGAAAATACGCAGAGAAGGGTTACTGGCAAATTAAAATTTATAACTCAATGAATGGCGAGTGGGTGCCGGACATTGTCACAGAAGCACATAAATTAGGCCTGCGTGTAGCCGGTCACGTGCCTGCTTTTTATCGTGCAGACCAAATGATAGAAGCCGGCTATGACGAACTTACTCACATCAATCAAATAATGCTGGGTTGGGTGCTGTCACCAGATGAAGACACCCGTACCTTATTCAGAATTACGGGTATGAAACGTTTTGTCGATTTGGATTTATCAAACGAGAAAGTTGAAAATACTCTTGATCTTATGGTGAAAAATAATGTTGTCCATGACCCGACAGCCGTTATTCACGAATACGCTATGACCGGGCGAAACGGTGTAACAAACACTGCCGTTATCGACTACATCGACCACATGCCTATCAGCGTGCAACGCGATGCAAAGTCCGCCATGTTAAATGTGGCTGATGAGGCTGAAGACAAAGCCTATTTGGCTGCTTTCGATAAAATTATATCAACGCTGTCATTAATGCATGAACGTGGCATTATGTTAGTTCCCGGCACAGATATGGGCGGAGAATTCTTTCTCCACCGCGAGTTGGAGCTTTTCGAAAAAATTGGTATGAGCCCTGCTGAAGTATTAAAACGCGCCTCCTACGACATGGCACAGTATCTGGGCCATGATGACTATGGAAGTATTGAAGTAGGTAAAAAAGCAGACTTTTTCCTGGTGCCTGGTGACCCTACTGGTAACCTGAAAGCGATAAAAACAATCTCACTGGTAACCACTAAAGGCAAGTTTTACTTTCCAAGTGAAGTTTATCCTGAATTCGGTATTCGGCCATTCACTGGGATCCCCAGTGTCACTAAACCATTAGTGTCTGCACAATAGTCATTAAACGGAGGTTTGCATGAATAGGTGTGAAATGGCGTTGCTCACTATTTTGACCATTATGCTTACCGGCTGTGCCGTCAAATAACCTTTGAACAAGCTCAGACAGCTAAACCAGGGGGCTTTGGTTTCGGTTCTAATTTATTCAATAGCTTCGAATAGCCAATATTTCTCACAATAGCGATGTCAGTGTCACTGATATCGCTAAATCAGTCTCACAGATTTAAGTGTAAAAACTACATTCCCAAGCACATTTTTCCCTCTTAAAAGTAAGAGGAATGACGCTGAGTGATTTTTCTCATTCCTTCACGTCCCACTATTAACCAAGCTTCCCCAGCTCACACCTCTTTTTGAACAACCTGGCATCTCATTTGTAAGTTAACCGTAACAGAAGGTTCATAGGTACCTTGTCTTCTCCTTAATTAGCGGAGTCAATCTGCGAAGTGGAGATACCTGATACCGCGACACAAGAAGACGTAATTATGACAAGCAAAGAAGTAAGCAAAGACGATAGTGCAGTAAACAAGAACGATAAGCTAGAAGACTCTGAAGCTGAGGCGGCCAGCCCAATAGCTGACTCCGTTGCCGGGGAAGAAGATCCGGGCTCGGCACTTGAGGAGCTCGTGGAGGAGCAGCGAAAAGAGAACCGTAAGCGCAGCGATTAAAACCCTAAAAGCAACACAATACAGAGGTGATCTATGAAACAAAACACTGGGAGTATCGAAAACTACATGGGTCTTAAAACCGCCATTGCCAATGGCGAAACACAGACAGTGAAAGTTATGCTAGCTGACCAGACAATGACTGAGATTGAAAAAAGCTATCTGATTGACTTTGCAAACCTTGCTGGAAACCAGGAAATGATCAGTATATTGAAGTCTATCCCAACAAAACATGGTTAATTTCACCCCTGCCTTTACAAACCGAAGGGCTACTGTAGACAGCGAATATCAACGGCAAGCAGCGGCAATTTTCCTTAATAATTGTTACCAAAGGTCACGGAGAAGTTGTGGCAGGAAACCATATCGTCGAGTTAAAACAATGGGCTCGTTTTTCCTACCACTTGGCATCATTGACGTTACGTATCGTAGCTTGTCTGACTGCCCTATGTCTGTACTTAAGTGTTATCCTGGCAACACGTGAGAGCTACAAACAACACGCGCAATTTCGCTTTGTTTTCTCCATCTGGCCAATACCTGGGTTAAACGTATTGGTGGGATCTAAAGATTTATAGAAGTTGCGCAATCCATCTTCTGCTGAGTACAAGTGGCCAACGTTGTGCTCAGCAGGATATTTAGCTCCACGAGAATCCAGTAGCCTCAACATATCTTTTTTAACTGCCTTGGGATCTACTCCTTTTTTCAGTATATAGTCCTGATGAAAAACATGACAAAAGAAGTGACCGTAATAGAGTTTTTTATCGATTTTCTCTTCGATGTGGCCAGGCAACGATTCTTCCCACTGTAACTCATTTCGACGTAACGCAATGTCCAGTGCAAGTATGTCCCCTACGTCCTTTTCGTGTAAAAGTTGATAACGCATAGCCGCCCCCGCGGCCGCAAAACGGTTGAGAAATGCAGCTTGCGTCTCTTCAGCATTACACTCAAAAAAACTCCCACAATCATTGTTACCATTAAAGAAATCAGTGAGATAGCTGCGCGCTTCCTCAACTCCATTCCCGCTCATTTTTAGGATCAGGTGATGTTCGTAGCGATCTCTGTAAGTCACCAATTTATGAGGTAAATGAAATGGAAATAACTTTGCAATGCCCTGCATGACACGGTCTGTCAGATAATGAGGTACGAATTTTAGCTTATTTAACACAGCGTCAATTCGCCCCTTCATGGCAAACATTTTCGGCAGTCGGTCTGTACCTAAGAGTTTCACGGCTAAAAAAGTATCTTTCCCGTAATCTCTGGATACATCGAAAATATCCCGATGCATATACTCCCCTACTTCAGGTAAATGTTTGAACTTACTAAGCATGTGTCGTCGAAGAGTTGTCAATGTTGTCGGATCATTCGTGCCGATGTAAAAAGTTTGCTCTTTTTGCGCAACGGGAAAGGTATCTAAACGCACAGCAAATACAGCAATTTTTCCTGCACAACCGCTGGCTTCGTACAGCCTGGCAGTATCTGCGTTGTATCGGCTGGGTGTATCGGCGTCTATGTTCCGCAGCAATGTTTCGTAATCCGTGGCGCTGGCTTTTTCTGCAGTAGCTAAATCGGCGAGTTCAAATTGTCGGTTTTCCAGGTTATTCAGGATTTCTTCAGGTGTTCCTCCCAAATCAATTCCGAGATGATTCACCAGGGAAAGCTCGCCTTTTTCGTTTACCCAGGCAAAAACTGATAATTCGGTATACGCAGGCCCTCGCTTTACCAAGGCGCCGCCAGAATTGTTCGCCACGCCACCGACCACGGTGGCACCGAGGCTTGACGACCCAATTACAGAGTGGGGAGCTCTGGAAAGCGGCTTTAGTGTCTTTTCCAGCTTGTGTAGTGTAGTGCCCGGTAAACACACCACCTGCTCGCCTTCTCCCAAAACCATTAACTTATCCATGGCCAGGGTATTGATGACCACCACTTCCCGATCGTAGTCGTTACCAGACGGCGTCGACCCCTCAGTTAAGCCGGTCTTCGCAGCCTGCAGAATAATGATGCAATCATTTTTTACACATACCTGCAACACATGCCAGTACTGCAACAACGTTTGCGGAAATACGACTGCTAGCGCACTGCCTTTACCAGAGCGCCACCCAGCGCGGTAATGCTCAGTTTTCTTATCGCCAGTAGTAACAAATTTGGAAGACACAATTGAGATAAGTTGTGTTACCACAGGATGAGGGGCCATAAATACACTCCCGTTCAAATTGGCATATTTTATCCTTAATTAATCAAGAATATATAATTTTTTATGAAAAGGTAATTTTATTTAGATAATCAGAGGCTTTCGGCGTCGCGCCCGGAACCAACGAACCTGACAGAAAACCTGCTCTTTTGTAGTCACACCGGCGAGACGCATTAATTAAAAACAATAAAAAAGGTGTCTGCACTCATACTTACTACGTATTTCCTGTCTTTCTCATCATTTCATTTTCAGGTAATCTCTGTTTACCATAAAAAAATCACAAAAGTCGTCTAGAATCATGTAGTCACACTTCCTTGAAACTATTCTGGAAGTAATACAAAAAAAAGCGACAATCTTCGCCAACACGTTGTTAAAGGAAAAGTAAACATGCAAACCTCGCTGCCAATGGCGTTATATAAAAACTTTCTCGGACATGCACCGGATTGGTATAAGAAAACCATTGTGGCATTTCTTATTGCAAACCCATTCTTATTCATGGTGGATACCTATATCGCTGGCTGGGTTTTAGTTATTCAATTCATCTTCACCCTGGCAATGGCCTTGAAGTGCTATCCCCTGCAACCTGGCGGCTTACTGCTCATTGAGGCCATGTTCATAGGCATGACCTCACCAGGACATATGATGCATGAAATTGAAGTTAACCTTGAAGTACTCCTGCTTCTGGTATTTATGGTGGCAGGCATACATTTCATGAAGGACTTACTCTTATTTCTGTTCACCAAACTGGTAATCAGAGTAAAAAATAAGATGGTGCTTTCTCTGGCGTTTATTACTGCATCAGCCTTCTTATCAGCTTTCCTCGATGCACTTACGGTTGTCGCTGTTATTATTGCCGTAGGGTTGGGTTTTTACACGATCTATCACAAAGTAGCATCAGGTAAAGAGTTTCACCACGACCACGACCATACCGATGACAATAATGTTCAACACCTCGGAAGAGACGATTTAGAAAATTTCCGCGCGTTTTTACGCAACCTGATGATGCACTCTGCTGTGGGTACTGCCCTCGGTGGCGTAATGACCATGGTGGGTGAGCCACAAAACCTCATTATTGCTGACAAGGCTGGCTGGGACTTTGTAGAGTTCGCCACCCGAATGGCCCCCATTACCATACCTGTATTTGTGTGTGGTTTACTTACAACCATCATTCTTGAAAAAACAAAACTGTTTTCTTATGGGGCACAGTTACCTGCTGCGGTAAGAGATATACTCGTTTCTTACGACAAACACATGGATGAAGGACGCACTAACAGAGATAAAGCTCGCTTGGCAGTTCAAGCCCTCATTGGTGTGTGGCTGGTCGTTGGCCTGGCCGGACACTTTGCCTCTGTCGGGCTTATCGGATTGTCGGTTATAGTGCTTGCGACGTCCGCTAGCGGCATCATCGAAGAACATGCATTAGGCAAGGCGTTTGAAGAAGCCCTGCCCTTTACCGCGCTACTTTGTGTATTCTTTGGCGTAGTAGCCGTTATTATCGATCAACAGCTCTTCCAACCTGTCATACAGTGGGTGCTATCTTTTGAAGGTGAAACTCAACTCGTTATGTTCTACCTGGCAAATGGGGTTCTATCGATGGTCAGCGACAACGTGTTCGTGGGCTCTGTCTATATCACTGAGGTAATGGCCGCTTTAGAACAAGGACAAATTACCCGTGACCAGTTCGACTTACTTGCCGTTGCCATTAATACGGGGACTAACCTGCCCTCAGTGGCAACACCGAATGGACAAGCGGCATTTTTATTCCTGTTGACCTCGGCCATTGCACCACTGCTAAGGCTGTCATATGGGAAAATGGTAGTCATGGCACTACCGTACACTGTGGTACTCACCTTAGTAGGTCTGGCAGCCACCTATTTTGGGCTGGTTGACGCTACACAGACACTGTACGATATGCATCTTATTGAACACCACACGGCATTACCCGGTACGGGTGCCGAGTCACACTAGGATGCGTCACTCGATATGAGTATTATTCATTGGATAAGTAGCCAGGCAGAGCGCAAAGCTCCCTGGCTACTCTTATTTATCTCCGCTTTTGGGTTGCTTGCTACTGCTCTGTTTTTTCAACACGTGAATGGGTTAAATCCTTGCGTCATGTGTATTTATCAGCGTACTGCAGTTATCGGTGTTATGTTGTCTGCTCTTTTGGTAGTTATCATTAATCACGGCCTAACCAGAATGATAGCTTTCGCCGGCTGGGCAGTATCATCAATTTGGGGCTTTCTGATAGCCAGGGAACACTATGAGATCATTCACAGCGACTCATTTTTTGCCAGCTGTGAAATTGTGCCTAATTTCCCCTCATTTATGCCCCTATATAACTGGCTACCATTTCTGTTTGAAGCCAAAGGCGATTGTCTTGATGATGGTTGGCGTTTTGCAGGTTTAGGTATGCCTGAATGGATGATGGTGATTTTCGCAGTATATGCCGGGCTCTTCATAGTCGTTTTTGGTGCTCGTATATTGGATAAGAAACCCTTTTGATTGATTTGACCATACTCCCTTCACGGTTGCCTTCGATTGCGACGACCTCTGAACCAATAGTCGTTGAGCGAGCAAGTCTTAAGCATGCAGATGCTCTTAGCGAATCGGCGCAAAAGTCAATCGTGCATGTTCGCCCCTGGCTTGGGGCGAGCCTTTGCCCGGTATCTCCAGCGCAGGCGAGACAGTGTTTGCAAGAACTCGACGCCAAGCGAACTCAGGGTTATGGCATTACCTATTTGCTAATGATGAACGAAAAGTGTCTGGGCATGGGTTTTATCAACTACATTCACCCGATACATCAATCTGCCAATCTGGGCTTCTGGATTAGGCCAGAAGCTTGCGGGCAAGGCTTAGCGGTCGCATTGTGCAACACTTTGTTGAAGCTGGCTTTCCAGCAAATGAATTTGCTTCGACTGGAACTGTATATAGAACCGAACAACAAGGCTAGCTTGCGCGTTGCCGAGAAAATAGGGGCGGAAAAAGAAGGGTTTTGCCGCAAAAGGATCTTCGGACGGGATGCACTGCTATATGCGCTAACCGCCAGTTAGCGCCTATTTAACGCGCTAATCTTTATTTTCTAGCGGCCAGGTAGCGATATAGTCCTCGAAATGCTCCAAATCCACATCCGTTTCAAACACTGTCTTACCTCTCACTGACATGCCAGCACGGTGCATGCGTGCTTTTTTCCCGTTGTTGAGCAAAGGATGCCAGGAAGGCAGACCTTGTCCTTCTTGCAACCGGCGATAACTGCAACTCGGGGGCATAAAGAAGATGTCTTTCAGGTTCTGTTTGGTTAATTTCACACAATCAGGGACTAACTTCGTGCGCTCCGTATACTTTGTACACGCGCAAGTTTTGGTGTTAAGCAGAGAACACGCGATATTGGTGTAGATAATTTCCTCGCCTTGACGCAACACATCAGTTGGTGCGGCTTCACTAGCTTCATCGTCGTCGATGAACTTGTGCAGACAGCATTTGGCACAACCATCACAAATCGATTCCCATTCAGCATCTGTCATAGCTTCTAACGGTTTAGATTCCCAGAATCGTTTGCTCATACCACCACACTTGTCGTTACAGACAGACACCCTTCCAGCTCTGCTGTGACAGTATCGCCGTCGTGCAATGGCCCCACACCTTTTGGTGTACCTGTCAAAATGACATCTCCTGCCTGAAGGGTGAAAACATGAGACATTTCAGCAATAAGCTCAACAACAGGCTTTATCATTAATTTACTGTTGCCCTGCTGCCGAGTTTCTCCATTGA
Source organism: Alteromonas sp. AWQ4_252 (assembly GCF_056158205.1). NCBI lineage: Bacteria > Pseudomonadati > Pseudomonadota > Gammaproteobacteria > Alteromonadales > Alteromonadaceae > Alteromonas > Alteromonas sp. AWQ4_252. Next base: position 3,534,400 of record NZ_JBSWSV010000001.1, read on the forward strand.
TATGTAGCGAAAACGAAATGTCCTGGAGATTACCAAATTGACTTACAGGAATGAAACGACTTAGAGGGCAACTAAAATCAAACGCTTTCGCCCGTTCCCACGGGTAACCTTTAGCTTTCAGTGAGGTCTGAACATCGCGAAGGGTGAGGTCTAACCCCAGCCCTATTCCCCATATTGCGCCGAGAATTTCCTCTTCAGATGCTTTGCACAAAGGGGCTTTAAGCAAAACTGCTAATTCCAGCTCGTTATGACACGCACCCAATGAATCGGGAATTACCACAGGTTCAGACAAATGACACAGCGCTGGCTGAGGCTTCATAAATAGCAAGGCTTCATCTGGCACTTCGTTATTTAATTCCTGAACATGGTCGAGGTAGTTACGACCCACACACAGTGCCCGTGTCACAGGCAACCCGATGGGTTGAGCGAGTTCATTGAGGTGCTGATACATATCAATAACCTTTGTTTATTCGATCCGCTAAATAGCTAACGGAAATACCAAAATACGATGAGCGATTCCACTTCATCAGGGTATGAAAATTACTATAAACCAGATACAAACGCCCTTTCGGTCCGTCTGGCATGATTAACGACGCTTTGACATTAACATCAGGTAAAGGTGACATATCAAATTTTCTCACCCCTCTTTCCTGCCAGGTTGCCAACGGCACAAATTTGTCTTTACTTAAGCCATTGTGCTCACCGTGGTATTGCGGGGTAAATTTTACCTGCCTTCCCCATGTGTAATCCCTATCCCAGCCTTCACTGGCAAGAAAATTAGCAATAGAGGCAAATACATCCGCTGGTGTTCCCCAAATGTCTTTTCGACCATCACCGTCATAATCTACGGCATAAGTCAAAAAGGATGTTGGCATAAACTGGCTTTGCCCCATTGCCCCTGCCCACGATCCTTTGAGGCCATCCGCTTTAGCGTGACCTTCTTCTACAATACGCAATGCTGCAAAAAACTGCTTTTTGAAAAGTGCTTCGCGTCTGCCTTCGTAAGCCAAAGAGGCTAGCGCTGAAAATACCGGAAAGTTACCCTGAATTTTGCCAAAGTTCGACTCATTTCCCCACAGCGCTACGATAAATCTGGCCTGGACACCATACTTGTCACTGATCTCTTCTAGTAAAGCTTTGTGTTGATTATACAACTTCACCGCCTGAGTTACTTTCCAGTCAGGCACGCGAGTTTTGAGGTAGTCGTCCAGGGTGATTTTTTTCTCTGGCTGATTCTTGTCTGCTTTTACAACGGTAGGACGAAAAGTAGCAGTAGCGAGCGCCGCATCAACGACTGAAGGGTCGACCCCTTGCTCCTTAGCTTCTGCGCCAAGCTCGAGCAAATATTGTGCAAAGCCTTCAGCACTTTTTTCTTCCTGCCCTAAAACCGGCTTAGCGCAAACAACCAGAGCCATAAAACTCGCGAAGATGAAAACCTTCCCCATGTTGATCCCCTTCAGAATTTCTTTTCTACGTAGGGAGACATGCCCATAGCCTGGCGATGAGACGCTAGTAAGTCATCCTGTTTCGGCGGCATCTGTAAATAAAACCCTTTTTCTTCTAACGCGTCCTGCACTTCCTTTTTGTCCACTCCTGCTAGCCTGGTCTGCTTTTGCAATGCAACGAGCATCACTAATTCAGGTTTACCAAACTTGTCCATCAATACTTCAGGAACATCTTCAAAAGCGTCCTTTCCAGGCACGTAAAGGTACATGCCTTCTTTTTTTCGTGTTTTGTAAACTGCACAAAGCATACACACTCTCGCTATTATTCATTCATCAGAGGTTTAATAGGACCGATAATCGCTTCTATACGCTCTTTGAGCAACGCAGCACGCCAACCGGAAACCAAGTCGGGGCTCAAACCTTGCGCGCGATATTCATCGTTGTCGAACCACTGCCATTTTAGCACCTGATTGATTTGCTTTTTAGAGGCTATCACGTCTTCCCCTACTTCGTACTGCTGAGCAACGTCTGCGCATACCGCCTTAATCGCACTCATTGTTTTCTTGTACTCGGGGAAGTCGATGAGACGTTTGATACGCGTTAAACGAAGGTGCGGTGGCGCATCTTCAAAAAGCGTTCTCGCCTCTTGAACCAGCCCGAGGAGCGTGTCTGCATAGCGCCTGAAAGTTTGCGGAGGCAGCCCTAAATTGCTCAAAGCACTTCGACTGTTAGGCATTTTAGTTGCAATATCGAACAACTGACTTTCCCGCACCACAAAATTCAGTGCGATATTTTTCTGCCGCGCAACACTGAGTCTCCAGGCAGCGAGATGCCTGAACACGGTTAATTGCTCAACGTTTAATCGCCAGGTATTTTTTAATTGGAGATAAGCAAACTCCGGAGCAATGGAAGCGCGTTTTTTCTCAGCCAAACCGGCTATTTCCTGCACTACCCAATCATACTTGTGGACTTGGTGAATTCGCTCAGCTAACAGGTTGTAAGCTGGGAGCAAGTACAGCACATCATTCGCGGCATAATGTAGCTGAGCTTCCCTGAGTGGCCTTGCCAACCAATCAGTTCGCGATTCCCCTTTATCTAAGTGTTTATCACATAATAACTCTACGAGCTTCGCATACCCCAGCGTAGCACCAAGCCCAAGAATACTCGCAGCAACCTGGGTATCAAAAACCGGAGACGGTATGCAATCGAATGCGGTTAGAAAAGTTTCGAGATCTTCGGAGCACGAGTGCAGTACTTTCACCACGCTCTGATCCTGCATCAAAGCAACAAACGAAGACATGTCATCAATTGCCAGGGGGTCGATAAGCGCCAGTTGCTCGCCGTCGAACAACTGTAACAAACCCAACTGGGGAGTCAGTGTTTTGGTGCGCACAAATTCTGTGTCAATGGCGACAGCTTTCGTCTCTCTCGCTTGCTTGCACAGTACCGTGAGTGCGTTTTCGTCTGTGATTAAAGTATAGTTCATTATATAAAACAGCCGGCATTGTTGCCGGCTGTCCTGTTGTTAAGCAAAGCGTTACGAGCTAGTCGCGCAACTCCCTGCGTAAAATTTTACCAACATTGGTTTTTGGCAGCTCGTTTTTAAATTCAACGTGTTTCGGCACCTTGTAGCCAGTGAGATGCTTTCTACAATGGGCAATAACAACTTCAGCTGAAAGGGTGTCGTCCTTGGCCACAATAAACAGCTTTACAACTTCACCACTCACTTCGTGAGGAACACCAATGGCGGCCGCTTCTACTACATCTTCATGCATAGCCGCGACTTCTTCGATTTCATTGGGAAATACATTAAAGCCCGAAACCAGAATCATATCTTTTTTGCGGTCAACAATATACAAATAACCTTGCTCATCCGCCTTGGCAATATCGCCGGTAGCAAGCCATCCATCTTTCAAAATTTCATCGGTCTCGTCCGGGCGATTCAGATAGCCCTTCATAACCTGAGGCCCTTTAACCCACATCTCACCGGCTTCACCCAGAGCAACTTCGTTACCCTCGTCATCAAGCAATCGAATATCCGTTGACGGCACAGGCATGCCAATAGCGCCTTTATACGCCTCTATGTTTGGTGGGTTAACGGCTACAACCGGCGAGCATTCAGTCAGTCCGTATCCTTCGAGTAAAACTGTTCCAGTGACTTCTTGCCAACGCTCAGCAACCGGACGCTGCACAGCCATTCCGCCCCCTAGTCCAAATTTGAAGTTGGAAAAGTCCAACTCTTTAAAACCCGGAGTGTTGAGCAGCCCGTTAAAAAGTGTATTCACACCAGGCAAAATAGCGAAGTTGTGTTTTGACAGTTCTTTTACAAACGCCGGCATATCCCGGGGGTTAGTGATCAACAAATTTGGACAACCAAATTTTAAAAACAATAAGCAATTAGCCAGTAATGCAAAGATATGGTACAGCGGTAGTGCCGTTACCACGAGGTCTTCTCCCGGCTCAATAACAATCTCGAGGATCCCTGATACCTGCTCAAGATTAGCAATCATGTTGCGGTGGGTAAGCATTGCCCCTTTAGATACACCTGTTGTACCGCCAGTGTATTGCAGAAACGCCAAATCATCGCCTTTCACATCCACTTTCTGATAAGTCAGCTTAGCGCCGGATTTTACCGCCTGCATAAATGAGTCTGCGTCTGGCAGATTAAAATCAGGAACGAGTTTTTTCACATGTTTAACAGCGAAATTGACAACCCAACGTTTTGGGGCTGGCAGCATATCTCCCAATCCTGTTCGAAGAACTTTTTTTACCGGTGTTTCTGAGATAATACTTTCAAGCGTGGCAGCAAAATTATCTACAATTACAATAGCCTGAACATTAGCATCGGTAAGTTGGTGCTTTAACTCACGTGCAGTGTATAAAGGGTTTACATTGACTACAGTCATGCCCGCACGGAGGATGCCAAACATCGCGACGGGATATTGCAGCAAGTTAGGCATCATAATGGCGACTGCGTCTCCACGCTCCAGACCGCTGTTTTGTAAGTAAGCGGCGAATTGTGATGTCAGAACATCTAATTCTTTGAACGACAGGCTTTGCCCCATATTAATGTAGGCAGTTTTGTCACCATAGGTAGCAATTGATTGTTCAAAAATATCAACGATAGACGCATAACGATCAGGGTCAATTTCTGCCGACACGCTAGGGTCATAATGCTCAAGCCAAATTTTTTCCACACACCCTCCGGAAGTCGTTTTTCTTATTATTCGAAGAAAAAGAATACGATTTAACCACTTGTTTACAACTGGTCTGATTTGTTACGTATTTTATAGGATGAATAAGAAAAGATAAACGCCGGTATTTACAATTGTTCAACAAATTGCTTAATGGCGGTACCAACTTCATCGGTTTTTTCCATGTGAATATGATGGCCTCCTTCAAACATTTGCAGTTTGCTGTCACAAAACCAATTGGCTCGCATTTGGTATACAGCATTGATTTCCTTGAAGCTTTTACTTGCTCCACCAATCCATACGGGACATTCAATACTGCGCATCAGAGCCTCAGCCTGGGCTTCTGTCAACCTTAGCGTTGAGCGAGTACGCAATTTGGGATCACTAGCCCAAAAACAATGTCCGGATGCATCTTGTGTTAAATTTCGTTCAATAATCGATCGCGCATGCTCAGGCTGTATATCGGCAATAGCGCAGCGAGCCTTCACCGCATCGTCAAGATTTACTGTCCGTAACCTGTTGCGTTCTTTATTATAACGGCTGCGGATAGAACCAGCTATCTGCTCTGCACTTGAGGCCTCTTCCATTGTCAACGGACCGCAAGCGTCAATGCTAATAACAGCGCTCACCTGCTCGGGAAATACGGCGGCATATAAGGATGCCAAAATCCCCCCTAAAGAATGCCCTAGCATTATCACTTGTTCAAAGCCCTGTTCCTGAACAAATGCATAAATATCCTGTAGATAGTCCATCTGGTGATAGTGTGCACCGTGAGGACGGTGGAAAGAACGACCGTGACCTGGTAGATCGAGCGCAATAAAACGACTGTCATGAAGATAAGGTGCAAGGGGGGACAGCGACGCTGCGTTATCCAAGTAACCATGCAAGCCAATGATTACTTTTCCTCCCCCCTGATTATCCAAAGCTGACAACGATGAATTTCCAATTGCAAATGCAGTTTCTATCATAACGTTTCCTCAACGCGGCAATGAATAGCAAAAAGCGGCAACAATGTGCCGCTTTATAAGGAAAATGATTACCTGTTGATCACTTTATTTTTGTCCGTGAACCACCCGCCACAGGCGAAGGAGTGGAAGCTGATGGCCTGGTTACAACAGCCCGGGGACGTGGTGTACTTGTTTGACTGCTACGAACGTTGCCTCTGAATATCACAGGTTGCGAACGGCTTCTAACAACGCGGCTATTGTAATAATACGCTGGCCCTAACCCTACGCCAAACGCGAACGGAGAATAGTAAGGTCGATAAAATGAATAGTAATAGGGTGAATACCAGCCAAGTCTGTAGTCAAAAAACATCGGGTGAATGAAATTTCCGGAATTCTCTCGCCAAAAATGGAAATTACTTCCCGCTAACCTTGGGTACATGTAAGGTTGCTCGCCAACCATACCTGCAATCGGCGCTTTCACTGTACCGACAAAGGTTACTGCTCTGCCTTCCTCGAAATTAATAGGATCAACAAACCCATCCATTTCGACCTTAAAGCGACCAATAGTTTCTTCTCTCGTGTTAGGCCGTCCGTAGTGATTCAATGGAAAATTGACAACTTCAACAAAGGTTTTATTGTCTTTATTTTCAACCCCAACAACAACTCCACCCCAGCGCGCAGTTTGCCCGCGAACCATTTCTCCGCCAGTTACCGCCTTGTTATAGCTAACAAGATTGGTGTCATCTGGCACAGCAATCTCATCTGGAATGATTGAGCAGCCAGCCATCAACATTACAGCCAAAACCGTAACAAAACTACGAAACATGTTGCCCCCTGAAAATTACATCTGTACATGATGATTATTGCTAACGTAAGCTGAATGGAAACTGAATACAACTATTTGAAAAAATAAAGCGGATATTTAAAGGGCGCTAAGCGTAAATATCAACACCGAGCATTTGACGTATTTTGTCCCTTTGTGTTTCCCGCTCAAGACTCTGATACGCAGAAACAACGTCCCTGCCTTTTCCCTCAGGTTGATCGTAACCCGTTTGTTGCTGAAATTTTTGTGCTGAGTTTAAAACATCGTCAGAGGCATCAGCCCGAATACTACTGATGTTGCGGCTGGCTTGCGCTCCTGAACCCGAGTCTTCATTACTGCGGGCGTCAATACGCTCAGGCTGCTTCCTTTGCGGCGCCTGCTCCGGTCTGAGAATACTAAATCCTGGCTGAATTTCCACGAATTAACGCTTACCTTTAACCACCTAACCATGCCGGTTCGTCTTGTAATAGCCTGTCAGATCAATACGTCTGGCGATGAATCAGGCCATGCTCACGGCATTTAAATAGTGTCCGATACCCACACATACACTTTCTAACACTAGTGCATGGATAAATATCTGACAATGTTTTGCACTGTCATCCATACACTAAAATTTGGTGTTAGCTTTGCTCAATTACACTTACCAAGCAAAATAAACGCCATTATTCTCGACCGGGAAGTTTTTTCCACGTTACTTTATCCCGTAAATAAACGGGTTCTATATTCTCTGCTGAAGATACCTGCCCCTGTTCAAAGCTTGCCTTACCAAGTGGCAACATGAACTCGGCTTGAGGATATAAAACAGTCGGCGGTTCAGAGATTGTACCGGCCAAAGTCTCATACGCTTGCCAACCGGTGCCAACAGCAGCAAACGTTGCTGGTAACAAACTAGCTGCATGCTCCGGCGGACACACGATTTCTTGATCAACCAGACTAGCGATGCCATCTTGGTTTTCATACACTGCGAAATATACCTCCCCCATTCTTGCGTCGATGGCACAAGCAACACAACTGACATCAGCTTCTGATATAGCTTGTTGAGCCATTGCGGCCAGAGTACTAACGCCAGCAACCTTCAACCCTGAACCGAGAGACAGCCCCTGAATCATCCCCGTGGCAATTCTCACACCGGTGAAGCTGCCTGGGCCACGCCCGTAGACTAAACCGTCTAGATCTGTCAGCGACATACCGGCTTGCGTTAACAACGCATCAACCATGGGCAAAAGGCGTTGACTGTGTTGCTGCGGGCATATCTCAAAGTTTGCAAATGCAGTGCTATCGGTAAGCACCGCCACTGAACACGCCTCTGTAGCGGTGTCTATTGCAAGGAGTTTCATAGTTAATTCTCGTTATTCAATAGCTTGTAAAAAAGCGTCAACAACGTCCAGTGAACGCGTTCGTTTCATATTCGGTAAGCTGGACACAAATGTCTGCGCATAGTTTTTTGTCACCAAGCGGTTGTCACAGATAACAAGTACACCCTTATCTGTTGGATCACGGATCAAGCGTCCGGCCCCCTGTTTGAGGGTGATAACCGCTTGTGGTATTTGAATCGCTGCAAAAGGGTTTGCACCTCTTTTCTTCACGTCTTCAATACGCGCTTGTAATAGCGGATCGTCCGGCGAAGCAAATGGCAATTTATCTATCATAACGCATATGAGATCACTGCCACGAACATCAACCCCTTCCCAGAATGCCCCTGTGCCCAATAATACCGCACTTTCGTCGGCCAAATACGCATCAAGAAGGGCTTGTTTTGTCGTGGTTCCCTGCACTAACAGCGTGTTATCTACCGCACCTTCGAGGCGCTTTGCAATTTCCCTTAACATGGCGTGACTGGTAAACAACAAAAAACAGCGACCACGGCTTGCAGCAATTAACCGCTTTGCGGTTTCAAACAAGGTATCTTTCATCGCGTAACTGTTTGGTTCTGGCAAATACCTGGGCACGCACAGTAAAGCTTGTTGCTGATAATCAAAAGGGCTTTCCAACTCTAACGTACGGGCTTCTTCAAGGCCCATTCGTTTTTGGAAATGGGTGAATCCGCCATCTACCGTCAGCGTTGCAGAGGTAAATACCCAGCCTCTGGGCACGGCGTTGATAAAGCGACGAAACTTAGCCGCAATAGACAGAGGCGTTAAATGAAGAACCATATGGCGGTGGGTAGTTTCATACCACAAACTTACTCCTTGCTGTTCTGAATCACAAAGTGCAGCAAGTTGTTCCCGAGTCTGCACCACACGCTCATAAATGTTATCTAAATCTTTGTCACGCCCGATATGAAGCTTGATGACATCATGCAGTACACCGAGACCATCAGATAGTCGGGCTACCTGCGTTTTCACATCGTCACGTTGTAGCGCTTCAGCCCAATTCCCGCGTTCTGGATTATCGGGAAACAGCAATCGCAGATCTGCGGCTGCCAGTCTGCATTTTTCTGCCGTTTTATCCAGTTGCTCGGCGTCTTTCAACACCGTGCGATAAAGCACGTTTATATCTTTTGCCAGCTCTTGGAGTTGTCGTGTAGACACAGCTTCACCAAAATAGTCGCTGGCGATATCGGGAATTTGATGTGCCTCATCAAAAATGATTGCATCAACATCCGGTATAAGTTCACCAAAACCGGTATCTTTCAGCGCCATATCTGCGAAAAACAAATGGTGATTGACCACAATAACATCAGCCTCCAGGGCCTTGCGCCGGGCTTTCACCAGATAGCAATCTTCGTATTGTGGGCAATCTCGTCCTAAGCAGTTATCCACCGTTGACGTTACTAAAGGCAATACTTTCGCATCTTCGGGTAGCGTTTTGAGCTCACCAATATCACCGGTTTTGGTTGTTTCCGCCCAGCTCCTAACTGTTGTGAGTTGTCCTAAAACTTCTTTCTCAACGAGGGTAGAATTTCCTCCATGCTGGCCCATTCGATGTAAACACAAGTAATTGGCCCGCCCTTTTAGCAAGGCTGTTTTTCGTCTACTTCCCAACGCTTTTTTCACTACGGGTAAATCACGATGGTAGAGTTGCTCTTGTAGGTTTTTCGTTCCCGTGGAAATTATAGCTTTGCCTTCAGCGAGTAACGCCGGCCCTAAGTAGGCAAAAGTTTTACCCGTTCCCGTGCCGGCTTCAACGATAAGGCTGTGTTGGTCATCCAACGCCGATTTAACCGCTTTTGCCATGTCGGTTTGTGCTTCGCGAGGCATGAAGCCGGGAATGGCTTTTGCGAGTAATCCGTCGGATGTAAAGAGATCAGAAACTGATGGCATAAAAAACAACTACAAATCGAAAGGCGTCATTATGCCAGATTCTTTCACGAAAAGGAGGATGTTTTCACTGCATTAAAGACCAGTTTATTGGTCTATCGAGGAATAGAAAACACGGTAAGCCCATGGCGCCAGGATAAGTGGTTGCGCTGAGTCAAGTGTGGTTTCGGTACCGCCGAGAACATCCCTGTAAGTCCCGTTATAAAGCGACGACGTGAAGGTGGGAGCAACGGTATCAGGTGAAAAATTCAGGATTACCAGTACTTTGTCACTGCCCTGCATTCTGACAAAGCTAAACACTCTTTTCATATCGTTGCCAGGCACTTGGATCATGGTAGCGCCAAATTCGCCATTGCCCAATGCGGGAACAGACTTTTTAAATTCAATTAATTGTTTATACAAATCGCCAATACTGTGGGGCTGCCACACAATAGGGTCTCTTTCGAAAAATGCCAATCGCTTTACCTCGCCCGCTTCCTGCCCATTGTGAATCAATGGCATTCCCTCGCCAACAACAGACAACACAATTGCTGCTTCCAGAGCCTCTCCAAATTGCTCGTATTGCGTACCATCCCAGGCATTTTTGTCATGATTGCTGACAAACGTCATTCTGTATGCAGATGAGGGCCAACTTCTTTCATTCCACGAGTAGTATTTCCGCAACTTGTCCAAACTACAGCGCTGATGGGCGATAGCGTGCATCACTTCATTCCACGACCAGGCATAAGTCATATTGAACGCTTTTTCGTGCAAATCGCGACTCTCCCATTCAGCGAGCATGAACACAGGCTTTACCGCTTCCAGCGCCCCTCTTACCTGCTCCCAAAAGTCGATGGGCACATAGCCCGCAACATCACAACGAAAACCGTCGATATCGTGTTCTTCAACCCAATACTTCATTGCATCTGCCATGTAGGCTCGCAATGCAGAGTTGTCGTAATCAAACTCAATAATGTCGTCCCAATCCCACCACGGTGAAGGACGAAACTGCCCTTCGTGATCGCGGGCATACCACTCAGGATGAGCGTCGACCAGCGGGTTATCCCAAGCGCTGTGATTAGGCACCCAATCAAGGATCACTTTCATGTCTAAAGAATGCGCCGCCCCAATCAGGGCATCGAGGTCGTCTTTAGTACCGAACTCTGGGTTGACGCCATAATAATCTGCTACGGCGTAAGGGCTGCCAAGCTCGCCTTTGCGATTTTTTTCGCCAATGGGATGAATGGGCATAAGCCAAATGATATCTGCACCGAGCTCCCGAATATCAGCAAGTCGGGATTGTACGCCATGAAAATTTCCTTCCTCACTGAACTGTCGGGTATTCACTTGGTAGATCACTGCATGCTTTGACCACTGCGGCTGCAAAACCTGATATTTAGAAGCAGGACTAAACTCAGAAGACATGATTTTCTCCTCGACGCAATCTATTCGAACTATATCCATTAGTACTGACGAGCAGAACAAACAGTTTATTTACAGCAACAGACTACTCACTCCTAGAATCAATACCCAGAGAGCAAAAAAGACTTTGACCGTGGACGGTGCAAACGCCATCACCACATATCGGGCCAATCTGCCTCCAATGATAGCGCCAGCGCCTGCGAACAACACCACTTCCCAAACCACGGAATAGGCGATAAAAGCATGATAAACAACGCCAGCCCATACGCTAAATGCACTGAGAATGACCGCTGATGCAATTGACATTGTTACGCTGAAGCCGCGCATAATAAGGTAAACAGCAACCAGTTCCCCCACGCCCACCGAGAGCCAGGCCGTAATTGCCCCGCCGATAAAACTCACAGCTGGTAAAAAAAGTATATCAATAGTGGTAAGTTCGCCAGAAGAAGGCAGCCGTTTCATTCGCGGCACCGTGGCAAAAATCATGACACTTAGCACCATTGAGAAAATGCCGAACGTCACATGCAATTGGTCTGGGCTGGTGCCGATGCTATTGAGTAACGCAATATTTTCGCCAGCAAATTGCACCATAGCCAGCCCACACCAAGCTGCAGGGGTTGATAACACCAACGACAATGGCAGCGCTTGCCACTGCACAGAGCTTTTTCCATTGGCCCGATAGTATTGCCACCAACTACAAGCACCTGCGGTCATACCACAGCATTGTATCGCGAAGCTTGTGGCAACGATATTAAGGGGAGAAAAGCCTAGTTGCTGAAAGACAGGAACAAAAACAACACCGCCACCGGCTCCCGTAGCATTGGCAAAAATAGCGCCTATAACGCCAAGTAGACTAAAAGCGCTGTACTGAGTTATTAACGACCATGATGACCCCAGACTAATGAAACCTGCCATCCATAAAAACATCAAACCCCATAATACCGGAGACAACGCAAACTTCTTTAACACAGACCAATTTTCACTGAAAACCACACAATGCTTCGCACTTTGCCAGAAACTTACGAGGTTTAACAATATTCTTGATGGCTTCTTTTATTAAGACCAATTATAACTGAGCCATTCACGTCCATACCAAATACGAACAAGAAGATTGTGATTTGATAAAGATCTCAGTACATTCACATCACTACAATAAGGATTAGGTGCTACGGAGATCCACCATGCTAAAACAATTTTTGCGCTTTTCGTCTTTATACATCCCCACTTTTGGTATTCTTTGCTGTGTACTGTCATTCAATAGTCTTGCTGCATCCGTGTGGGAAGTAACGAAGAAAGGTAACACGGTGTATTTAGGCGGCACACTGCACATATTAAGCCCAGGCGATTATCCGCTTCCCACTGCCTACGACAAAGCATACAAAAATGCCGACACGGTTGTATTTGAAACCGACCTCGCTGCCTTAAACTCACCAGAATTCACCCAGAAAACAATGGCTCTGATGATGTATACCGATGGCAGAACCATAAAAGATGATCTCTCTTTGGAAACCTACCAACAACTCAGTGACTTTTTAGCATCCCGGGGTTTGAGTATCCAACAAGTTAGCGTTATGAAACCCTCTATGTTGGGTATTACCCTCTCTATGCTGGAAATGCAGCGCCAGGGTTTGACTAGCCAGGGGGTCGATAATTTCTTCTTTGAATTGGCAAGTAAAGATGATAAGCACATCGACTGGTTTGAAACACCGGAAGAGCAACTGACTATCCTTGCAAACCTCGGCCAGGGAGAAGAAGACGCCTATATTAGGTACACGCTGGAAGAACTGAAAACCATGCCTGATTTGCTCGATCCATTGAAAAAATACTGGCGAAATGGCGACATGACGGGCCTGTATGAATTTTCGATGGCCGAATTTAAAGCAGACTATCCAGATGTGTACGCTGATGTGCTCACGACCCGCAACAAAGCCTGGTTGCCTAAAATAGAAAGGTTTCTTACCACCCCTGACACAGAGCTTGTGTTAGTGGGGACTATGCATATGGCCGGAGAAGAAGGTGTTCTCTCTATGCTTAAAGCAAAAGGTTACAAAGTGACCGTGTTGAACTAGAATGTATTACCCCATCGAGGTGTGGCTTTTTCGCAACACCTCGCCCCTCTAGTTTTACCGCCCTGGTTCCAAAAATATTTAACTTACTGTTAGAAAAAGAGAAAATTAATAGCGCACGCTTTTTGCAGCGTCTTTGCAACATTAAGAGACGCCCGTTTGTGTTTCTCACGGAAATGATGCCTTTAAGAAACAACGGCTAGCACGGGCCAAATTATTTTTTCGCTTTTGGAGTACGCTATGGGTTCATATACACGTCACCTATTCCCGGCTGTTTTTGTAACGCTTTTAATTAGCCTTTCTGGTTGCGCTTCCATGGGCTCAGGTACTGTCGCTGAAAAACGAGAAGCCATACTTACCATGCAAGACACTGCCCTGGCCCAGTTGTACCGGGAAAAACCGGATACTAAAGCCCAACTCGCGAATGCTCCTGGTTATGCAGTTTTCAGTAACGCCAACGTGAACGTTATTTTTGTCTCTGCTGGCACGGGATATGGCGTACTAAATAACCGGGTGACAGGAACTAAGACATACATGAACATGGCTGAAGGTGGTGTTGGGTTAGGCATCGGTGCGAAGGACTATCGAATTGTGATGGTATTCCACACCCCAGAAGCAATGAATTATTTCTCACAACATGGATGGACTGCTGGCGGTAATGCGGATGCGACTGCAAAAGCTGGCAAAAAAGGGGTAACTTACACCGGCGAGGGCTATTTCGGTGATGTAACAGTGTACACCATGACAGAAAGCGGTTTGGCCTTACAGGCAATGGTGAAAGGAACCCGTTTCTGGGCAGATGAGCAGCTCAACTAACTACCTGATTACCCTTACAGGGGGCTATTTGCTCCCTGTAAGGGTGACTTAGTTTTTATATCAGTGCTTTTAACGTCAAACTAACAACCGCTGATTGATTTCCCCCTCCCCTGCAAAAGAGTATATAAGACTAATATCTTATACCTTTTAATTAACATAAAAATAACATTCAGAATGTTTGAGACAGGATTAAAAAAACTTTAAATCAATGAATTAAGCACTCATGAAAAAAACAAAACCCCAAAAAGTAAAAATTGAGTTAGATTAGAGACAAAATCTTAACAGAGATATCTTCAAACCTTCAATACGATGCCTGCACCCTCTGAATTAACGCGATTGGTGTATTTAATGTGTGCGAGCAAAACACTGAAGATTGAACCTGAAACTTCCGATGCTACCGAAGCAGATCCGCTTCAAAGCTCTGACTATCAAAAAAATCACAAACCCCGGGCTTCGTTTTCAAGCCGGGATGAATATCTCGAGCACGAACTACAGGTAATGTCTCCCAAACGTTGGCGTCCCAACCTTCCTTTTGTAGACTATCGATTTGAATGGGAAGACACGATTCCTGCCATGGCTGGAACCATAGGTAAAATCGTGATGGTAGGGGCCATCGCTGCTACCTTTGCTGGTCCATTAGGTTTAAATGATGGGTTTATACTGGAAAACGTTCGCTATGAACTCATCATTGTTGCCTTGTTTATTCTTCTGTTCTCCGGTTTTCTCTTGCCAACGGCAAACCTTGCGGGAACGCACGGCCCACTTATTCCGCTGATCCCCATCGTCGTTAGCGCTGGCGGTCACCCCATGGCGTTTGGTTTGTTAATCGGTATTTTCGGTTTACTACTCGCGGTCAGTAAAGGTGGGAGCCTTCTTGCAAAATTAACCAGCAAAGGAGTTTGCGGCGGGTTACTGCTTTATCTTGGCTTTATTGGTACAACGTCGCAAGTGAAAAAATTATTCGCCTGGGCACAAGGCATTAATATGGAACACATTGCGTTTATCGTGATCGCCTGTACCATTTTACTGTACGCATTGCTAGAACACTGGAAGAAACGCTGGCTTGCCGTGCCACTAAGTTGCCTTCTGGGCGGAAGTTTAGCTTTTCTTCTTGGTGCGCCTTTTGAGTTTCATACCGCACCAGGTTTTCCAAATATGAATCCGGCTTATTGGTGGGGAGACACCACAGGATGGCAGTTGGGATTACCAACCGCTGAAAGTTTCATGGTTGTCTTACCTTTTGCTGTGTTAGCCGTAGCTATGTGGTCTCCTGACTTTCTGGGTCATCAGGTTTTCCAGAAAATTAGCTACCCACCGCGAACCGAGAAAGTGCAAATGAACATCGATGACACGATGATAAGCGCTTCGGCGCGACAAACTGTCGGCTCTTTACTAGGAGGCGCAAACTTTACCTCTTCATGGGGCACTTACATTGTGCCTGCCGCCATCGCTAAACGCCCCATTCCAGCAGGTGCTTTGCTGACCGCCCTTTTTTGCGTCATTGCCGCTGTGTGGGGCTATCCAATGGATTTAGCTATCTGGGAACCCGTTTTATGCGTCGCACTCATTGTTGGCGTTTTCATCCCTCTACTTGAAGCCGGTATGGAGATGACCCGGGAAGGCAAAACCACTCAATCTGCTGCTATCGTTGTCTTCGCGTCCGCTCTGGTAAATCCAGCTTTTGGTTGGTCGTTAACGCTTTTACTGGATAACCTGGGATTAATTGGATGCAAAACACGTAGCGCCTCACTTTCGACAATGAGTCGCTGGATTATTCCCGGCATTATGTTTGCCACCTTAACTCTGGTAATGGCACTTGTAGGCTTGTTACCTGGTTTACCTGCCATTCTACCAAACTTTCGTTAGTAAAAGCTTACCCACAACGGCTAAGCCGTTGTGGGTAAACTCTCTTCTGCAATTAAAATATAAATGTCACAAAACTGTCTTTGACACTCATCCAAAAACATGCAATTATCCACATATGTCAATTTTTACATATGTGAATTTATGGATGCATTAAAACTTTTCAAATGTCTGTCTGACGATACACGTCTGAAGTCAGTGCTGCTAATTCATCAATTCCAGGAAGCCTGCGTCTGTGAGTTGATGGAAGCGCTCTGTATGGACCAACCCAAAATTTCCAGGAATCTCTCAGCACTGAAAAAGTGCAACATTCTTGTCGATGAACGCCGGGGAAAATGGGTGTATTACAAGATGCATCCACAGCTCCCCCAATGGACGAAAGACGTCATTGAACAAACCGCAAGGGGCACTCATGACGAGCTATCGAGCCTATTCAACCAATTCAAAACTTGCCAGATTAACAGTAGTAATTGCTGCTAAACACTTTAGGAAAACACATGAAAATACTGTTTATATGTACCCACAATCGTTGTAGAAGTATTTTAAGCGAAGCCATTACAAATGACGTTGCTGATGGTGTTATTGAAGCGCGAAGTGCTGGTAGCCAGCCTAGCGGCCAGGTGCACCCGCTTTCAGTTAAATACCTTGGCGAAAAAGGCTATAACACCAACAATCTCAAGAGTCAGTCATGGGATGAATTTGAAGATTTTGACGCCGATGTTGTCATCACAGTGTGTGACTCTGCGGCAGGAGAAGCTTGTCCGGTATGGTTTGGTAAAAGTATAAAAGTTCATTGGGGCCTTGAAGATCCATCAAAGGTTGAAGGTACAGAGTCTGAAATTAAAAGAGCTTTTATGGATACCATCGACATCATCAGGTCCCGGGCAATAAAAATGGCAGAGATAGCGCAGCAGTCTCCTGATCCTGAAACATTAAAAAAAGCCCTGAATGCGTTAGGTGCAAGCTAATGACAATACAAAATTCCAACACACCGAATATTGACGATTCGCAACTCCACCAACCTGAGTTAGAGAAACTTGTACCAACGATTTCCCAGCACAAGCCACGCATTCTTTTGCTGTATGGATCACTGCGGGAACGTTCGTTTAGCCGTCTGGTTGTTGAAGAAGCCGCCAGGATCCTCGATAAACTGGGAGCGGAAACACGCATTTTCGACCCTAAAGGCTTGCCTCAAACCGACACGGAAGACGATAGTCACCCCAAGGTGCAGGAATTGCGTGATTTAGTCATTTGGTCAGAAGGTCAGGTGTGGTGTTCACCGGAGCGTCACGGCGCCATGACTAGCATTTTTAAAAGTCAGATTGATTGGGTGCCACTGAGTTTAGGGGGTGTCAGGCCCACTCAGGGAAAGACCCTCGCCCTGATGCAAGTATGTGGCGGTTCTCAGTCCTTCAACACCGTGAACCAAATGCGAATTTTGGGCCGCTGGATGCGTATGGTGACTATTCCTAACCAATCTTCTGTTCCCAAAGCCTTTTTAGAGTTTGATGACGACGGCCGCATGAAACCTTCGCCATTTTACAACCGCATTGTGGATGTTGTAGAAGAGTTAATGAAATTTACCCTACTGTTGCGGGATAACAAAGACTACTTTGTCGATCGCTATTCCGAACGGGTAGAAAGTGCCGAGGCGCTGAGTAAACGCGTTAATCAAAAATCGATTTAGGAGCAGAGTGATGGGATTGTTTGAGCGCTATTTATCCGTTTGGGTGGGTTTGGCAATTATCGTAGGGTTGATTGCCGGCAACGTGCTGCCCGACCTGTTTACCACGGTTGCCGGGCTGGAATTTGCCCATGTAAATTTAGTCATAGCAGTACTGATCTGGCTGATGATATACCCCATGATGGTTCAGGTCGATTTTTCGTCTATCAAAGATGTGGGAAAAAAGCCTAAGGGCCTTGTGTTAACCCTGGTGATAAACTGGCTGCTCAAACCATTTTCCATGGCGTTTTTGGGCTGGCTGTTTTTCAAAGGTATTTTCGCTGAGTGGGTAGACCCTCAGACCGCATCTGAATATATTGCAGGAATGATTTTATTGGGCGTCGCGCCTTGCACGGCAATGGTGTTTGTATGGAGCCAACTTACCAAAGGTGATGCTAACTACACCCTGGTCCAGGTTTCTATTAATGACATTATTATGATATTCGCTTTCGCGCCACTGGCAGCATTTTTGCTGGGTGTTACGGATATCACTGTACCGTGGGATACCTTGTTATTATCCGTTGTATTATATGTTGTGATCCCACTGCTTGCTGGTGCGTTTACACGTAAAAAACTCGATAAAGCAGACGATCACTCAAGACTCAACCAGTTTCTCGCCCGTATGAAGCCCTGGTCAATCGTGGGCTTACTGGCAACAGTTACATTATTATTCGGCTTTCAGTCACAAACGATTATTGATGACCCTCAAGCTATCGTACTGATTGCCATTCCTCTGCTTATTCAAACTTATGGGATCTTCATTCTGGCCTACTGGATCGCCAGGAAGATGCGTCTCAAACACAATGTGGCTGCGCCGGCCTGTATGATTGGTACGTCTAACTTTTTCGAGCTGGCCGTGGCAGTCGCAATTTCGTTGTTCGGCTTACATTCCGGGGCAGCACTGGCTACCGTGGTGGGTGTGCTGGTTGAGGTACCGGTTATGCTCTCACTGGTGTGGTTTGCCAACCGAACCCGTCATTGGTTTGAGTAAGTGAAAAAATGGCCCGGAGCACAAATACACCGGGCCACATTTCATGCTTATTTATCTTCATTTAAAGCAGATAAAATAGACGGAGCAAAGCGAGAGAAATCTTCTATATGAGGTAAGTGACCCAACCCAGAGAGTTCAACAACATCTATGGCTGCATTGCGCTGTGTAATTTCTTTCCCCAGTTGGTCGTAGCGCCCTAACTCTTTGGTAATACCTTCCCGCAAGTTTGCTTTTCCGGGTGCAGTGCGATCTCTGGTCCCTAGCAGAATAGTGACAGGCATAGCAAAATAATGAAACTAATAGCAACAGACGTTGCATACATTCTCCTGTAATGATTGATTTGCCGCAGGCGATTATATTGGTATCAGGTTCTCTTAATTGCTATCACTAAAGTGCTTTGGCATGCTCCCTGCTGTATTGCAAACATGACTCGAAATATGCGTTGTTTTCCCTCGCAGTTGCGCAAAGAGAGTGCAAATGTTGCTTTTCCGCTCACCAAAATTGATCTTTTCTGCCACCAGTATTCGATATTTAGCGTGGCTCACACTTTGTATATTTGCGCTTTGTCGCCAAGTCTACAGCAATCCCATTGACTTCAATTCGAAACAGGCAGAAATCCTGCTATACGACAGATGTGAAGGCTGCCACAACGATTACATTTTCGATGGTAACTGGTCTGTAGAAGATATCCATGTCACTGATGTTGAGAAGGGCAAAAATCAAGCCCGGTGGGAATCAATCTTAAAATCCGTTGCCATGGGCGACATGCCACCAGCGAAGAAGAAGCCTTTAACACAAGAGCAAAAAAACGGCTTATTATCATGGTTGCAAAACGGCCTTGACGACTACAGTGAACATCATCCAAACCCGGGAAGAGCCACGCTTAGAAGACTAAACCGGCACGAGTACGCTCGCTCAGTGCGGGATTTGCTTGCCCTGGATATCGACGTGTCACAAGCATTGCCTGGTGACGATTCTGGCTATGGTTTTGACAACAATGCTGATGTACTGAGTATGTCTACCACACTGTTGGAGCGCTACTTATCAGTGGCGGGTAAAGTCAGTCGCCTGGCCACCGGCGAGGCGGGTGATTCAGTGACGAAAGCACGGTTTGTTGTACCTAAAGACGGGTCGGTTAAAAATAGCGGGCTCCCCGCTTTTGACTTGCGAATGCATGACGATTTACCCATCGACTCTCGCGGCGGCGGGAGCTTCCAGTTTTACGCACCGGTGACGGGGCAATACGAAATTGCCGGGTTTATCAATGCAAACACCAATAACGAAGTAGACAGGTTAGATATCCACCGGTATCAGCGCCATTTCACACTGTCGGCAGGAAATCATACCGTTGGTATGGCCTTTCGAAAACAACTAGCGCTGAATGGACGCACTCCTGAAGTGCGTGAGGGTACCGACTATGTTGTGCTGCCTGAACGCCCCCCGACAGAACTGGATCTGGATTTTATCGTTGACGGTGCCCGGGTCTACTCCGTTAAGGTGCCCTCTTATCACATGTCAGCACGTTTTTCTCAGGCCGCCTTTTTACGGGACGTGCTCGAAATTGAGGTAACGGGGCCACTTACTCAGGAACACAAACAGAGCTCAGACAACTTTTTTTCCATTTCTGATACCCCAAGTACTCGAAAAATTTTTACCTGCGTACCTGCCTCCGCCTCGCTACTTATATTGAATGATAGCCAAGCTGCGTCAGAACAAGCTTGTGCCCGAGAAATTATATCGGCACTGGCTGAAGAGGCATATCGAAGGCCACTTAAAGAAGAAGACGTTACACCTCTACTCGGTGTCTTCCAGCGAGCGAGAGCGTCCTTAGCGTTTCGTGGAGCAATATCACAGTCCATTCAGGCGCTCTTGGTGTCTCCCGGTTTTATGTACCTTCGGGAATCTATACCCGATAACGTATCTGAAGGTGACATCTATAGAATTACAGATACGGAATTTGCTGCTCGCCTGGCGCTTTTTCTGTGGAGTAGCTTACCAGATGAAACGCTTAGGGAACTCGCTGAAGCAGGAAAACTAAGACAACCCCAGGTACTGAGACAACAAATTCAGCGTATGCTGAAATCTGATAAAGCCCGGGCACTCACTGACAACTTCGCCGGGCAATGGTTATTTTTGCGTAACCTGCCCTACCATTTTCCCGATGTGTTTGCGTTTCCAGAATTTAACGTGCCTCTAAAACACTCAATTAAAAAAGAGACCGAATTATTCTTTACCCGAATTTTAAAAGATAACCGGCCTGTTTTCGACTTTCTAAACGCCAACTACACCTATTTGAACGAGCCATTGGCAAAGCACTATGGCATTGAAGGCGTTAAAGGTTATGCCTTTCGCAAAGTCATTGTGGACGATGCGGTACCTCGAGGAGGCTTGTTAGGTCAGGCAAGTATTCTCACCCTGACATCGAACCCGAACCATACCTCTCCTGTTAAAAGGGGTAAATGGATCCTGGACAACCTCCTGGCGGCAAGCCCACCGCCTCCGCCCCCGGACGTTCCGGCTTTAGTGGCAGAACACGACGGTATTGCACTAACTGCAAGAGAACAATTGGCCAGACACAGGGCAGACCCCGTGTGCGCAGCTTGCCATGTACGAATGGATCCCCTTGGCCTCGCCTTGGAGCAATACAATGCTGTAGGCGCTTTTAGAACCCGCTATGCTGACCAGCCCATTGATGTGACTGCAAAAATGCCAGATGGCACGGCATTCGAAGGTCTGCGAGGACTGCATACTGTATTGTGGGACCGCCGTGAGCGCTTTGCCCACGCGTTTGTAGACCGCCTGCTTACTTATGCCCTTGGCAGAGGTCTCGAAGCCTATGATCAACCTGTGGTAAGGGCTATAACCCGTGAGGCCCGTGCAGAGCAATACCGAATGCATAGCATTATTGAAGCCATCGTCAAAAGCACCCCGTTTAACTATAAATTAGCTCCCGAGATAAAAGATGAAAAACCACACATTGTTCAAGCGCACTAGCGCTGGTTTGTCCCGTCGTGCATTCCTCAGAGGGCTAGGCACACTGGTCGCTTTGCCCACCATGGAGTCACTGCTTCCCAAAGCGATGGCTCACACGTTGGAACAACGCCCCAAGCGCATGGTGGTTTTCTATTCGCCCAACGGTATCAGAATGCAAAGTTATACGCCGGCCACAACGGGAACGGGTTACACCTTAACGCCGGTATTGAAACCGCTGGAAAAAGTAAAAGACAAATTTTCCGTCATTTCAGGTTTAGCGCATTATCAGGCAAGTGCATTTGGCGCACCGCCAGCTGGTCACGGCAGAAGTTGCCCCGCTTTTCTAACCGGTGTCCATGTTAAAGCCACCGAAGGTGCAGACATTCAATGTGGTATTTCCGCAGACCAGGTAGTGGCTAATTATTTCGCTAAAGAAACGCAACTAACCTCCCTTGAGTTGGGCATAGAACCACCAAGCCTTATGGGTAGCTGTGACATTAACTACAGTTGCACCTACACCAACACCATTTCCTGGAAGAGCCCTACCCAAGCCCTCCCGGCCATGGTTTCACCGAGCCATGTGTTTGAGCATTTGTTCGGAGAAGGCGGGAAAATTGACGAAGCCACAAGGCAGAAAAGGCTGGCACAAAAAGGCAGTATCCTCGATTTTATTAACGACGAAGCCAAACGCTTAAACAAATCGCTGGGTGTCAAAGATCGCCACAAGATGGGTCAATACCTCGAATCTGTTCGCGATGTGGAGCGTCGCATTGCAAAGGCCAGAGAAACCACTATTCAAATGAACCTGGAAGGCTTCACAGTGCCAGCAAACACGCCCTCTGATTATGAAGAGCACGTTAAAATCATGCTCGACTTACAGATGCTGGCATTACAAACCGATATGACACGTGTAAGTACTTTTATGCTCGGTCGCGAACTCAGTAACCATGCTTACACTAATTTAGGGATCCCAGATGGTCATCATGCACTTAGCCACCACGCAAACGACCCAGCCAAAATAGATAAACTGGTTCAAATTAACGCATACCACATGGGTTTATTTGCCGATTACCTGGAAAAAATGGCCACCATACCAGACGGCGAAGGTAATTTGCTTGATAACACCTTTGTTGTGCGCGGCGCATGTATTGGCGAATCGAATGACCATGACCATATGAATCTACCGATTATTCTGGCGGGAGGTGGTTTGGCCGGTAATCGTCATATTGCCGCACAAAAACATACGCCCATGTGTAATTTACTACTGTCAGTCATGCAGCAGATGGGTGTACCCGCTGAACAGTTTGGTGACAGCACCGGACCATTAGCTGAGCTTGTTTCCTGAGAATATGAAAATGATAAGATTTATCCCGCTATCCACATGCTCCTCGCTTTCAGCGAGAGTGGGTTCGACATTATCGAAAATCTGCTCAATAGTTTTCGGTTTATTACTGTGCACACTTATGGCTTGTCAGAGCGAACCAAATGATGGCCCAACAATGGGCAGTGATGAAAGTAAAGCCCTCTTGCTTGAAGCAAAGCAGGCGATCCTTGCTCTTGATGAAACGAAACTAAAGGAAGTGATTTCTCAAATTGACGTTAACTCTCCCCTTGCTGATAACGCCAGCCTGCTGGCATGGGCCGTTGAAACGCAAAATGAGAACATCGTAAATACCCTGCTCGAAGCAGGTGCTAACGCAAATGGTGTGAAAGGAAGTCGCTTTTCCCCCCTTATCATTGCCTGTCGTTACAGCAACACTGCCATAATGTCTGCCCTGTTAAATCACGGAGCACAATCAACCGATGCGATTGAAGATGGCACCAGTGCATTTCACCTTTGCGCAGCTACTGCCACTACCGCGCTATTGGCTGACATGGTGGAAGCGGGCACAAATGTAAATATCAAAAACCAGCTTGGGCAAACACCAGTCATGTTCGCTGCAAACGCCGGTAACCTCGACACAATGTCTTTTCTTATTAAGCAAGGTGCTGATATCAATCTACAGACTCAGGAAGGTTACAGCGCGCTGTTTTTTGCAGTAAAGAGTCATGAATTGCCTGTCATTCAAACACTTATTTCTGGTGGGGCAGATTTACAGATAACGACGCAGGACGGCACAACATTGGCGCAATATGCGTTATACAATCAAAATTATGGTTTTTTAACCTGGTTTACTAAGAACATGGAATCACTGCTCTCTGCCGACGCGATTTCATCAACTCTCAAAGCATATGATCGCAACGGACACCAACTATTGCACGCTGCAACCAAAGCAAATCAGCCTGACTTAGTTGCGGCACTTCTTGATCGAGGGGCAGACCCTGCATCAGTGAGCGCGCCGTCACGGCTCAAATGGCGTTATGAACCTAATTTTAAAACTGAGGACTATACGCCACCACAACGCACAGCCGTTGAAATCGCAGAACAAAACAAATTTGAGGCTATCGCCAGATTATTCGCTGAGGCAATGACTTCACAGCCACACAGTTACATCAAATATAAATATCCAGATGTTTAATACCTTTATTTTGGGATTCAGCAGAAGCTTCATCAGCTTTATCATCACTCTTAGACTCAGCTGAGGTATCACTTTGTTGCTTACTTTGCTGATGGTCTGCATGCTGCTGATGAGCTTCCCGTTCTTGTTGCCTCGCAACCCGCCGCTCTTCGTCGTGCTCAAAGCGTTCCTCTTCCCCCAACTCTTTAGCATCGGTACTTCTGCTCACTTTCTTAACCCGCTCATCTGTGTTCACTGGCACTTTGCCATCACGGGGCAGGATTGGAAAAAGTAAATCATTGTTCATGGCACAACTCCATGGGCTAAAGATGTTACAAAAGTTTCACAATAGCCTTATTTATCGGCTAAAAACACAAGATTATTACTTATGACCAAAGGTTCCATATAATAATTCCCTAAAAATGCGTTTTATGGGTTGATTTAGGTCACTCAATTAGCTACTGTTTGCGGCGTCAAAAAGTTTGGAAATTGTATTACATGTATTCTAGCGCTGCTAACCATCACCACCATCATATAGCATAACCTTTCAGGTTCGTGCTGGAAGGTTATTGTTTCCTTCCAGTGGCGCAGATAAGACAATTCTCGGCCCCCGGAAGGACACTTCCGGGGGTTTTTCGTTTTAGCAGTTTAAATCAGGTTCACAAAGAGGAAATTTCACATGGGTGACACTAAACGTCTGAGAATAGCAGTTCAGAAGTCAGGTCGATTGAGCGACGACAGTATCGCACTGTTAAAGGCGATCGGTATCAAGCTCTACATTCGGGACCGACTGCTCATCGCCCATTCCACCAACGAACCCATCGATTTACTGCGCGTGCGTGATGACGATATTCCAGGATTAGTGATGGATGGGATCGTCGATTTAGGCTTCATCGGTGAGAACGAGTTGGAAGAAAAGATGCTCGAACGTCAGGCCGCCAACAAAGCATCTGAGTTTGAAGTACTCCGTCGATTAGACTACGGTGGTTGCCGCTTATCCATTGCCGTTCCACAGGAAATGGATTATCAGGGCATTGCTTCTCTGGAAGGAAAAAAAGTTGCCACTACCTACCCTTACCTGCTTGAGCGCTACTTCAAAGAAAACAACGTCAACGCCAGAGCAGTAATGCTAACAGGCTCAGTTGAAGTCGCCCCCCGCGCTGGTGTGGCTGACGCAATCTGCGATCTGGTATCAACCGGCGCAACTCTTGAAGCCAACGGACTGGTAGAAGAAGAAGTGATTTTTCGCTCTAAAGCTGTGCTTATCCAACGGGCTGATGGTGCCCTGTCTGATGATAAACAGGCGTTGGTTAGCCGTTTAGTTCCTCGTATTGATGGCGTTATCCAGGCTAAAGAAAGCAAGTACATTATGTTACACGCTCCAAAAGCGTATTTAGAGCAGGTAAAAAGCCTGCTTCCTGGTGCTGAAAATCCGACCGTCTTGCCATTAGCCGGCACTGACGATGCGGTGGCTGTTCACGTTGTAAGCCCGGAAGATCTGTTCTGGGAAACCATGGAAAAACTTAAAGCACTGGGCTGTCGCTCTATTCTGGTCATGCCAATTGAAAAAATGATGGGCTAATAAACATGATTATCTGGTCTTCACTTTCTGACTCCGAAAAGGCCGAAGCGCTCGCCAGGCCAGTGATGAAGGATTCAGAAACACTTCGCGCAACAGTTGCGGATATCTTAAGCGCTATCCGCGTTCGCGGCGATGATGCCGTATTAGAATATACCTGTAAATTTGACTGTGCTTCATTGCAACAGCTCGCGCTGCCGATTGAAAAACGAGACGCCCTCGCCGCACAGGTTACAGACGACGTAAAAAAGGCAATTGAAGTTGCCTTTCAAAACGTTAAGCAATTTCACGAAGCGCAAAAGCCGCAGGATATTCGTTTGACCACCACTCCCGGTGTGGTGTGTGAACAACGCTTTACTGCACTTGACGCCGTCGGGCTCTACATTCCCGGAGGCAGTGCTCCGCTGCCATCTACCGTTTTAATGCTTGGCGTTCCAGCCTTAGTTGCCGGCTGTGAGCGCAAAGTGCTCTGCACGCCGCCAAATCAACAAGGCAATATCGCTCCGGAAATTGCTTTTGCGGCTGCGTGCTGCGGTATTGATGAAATTTATCTCTGTGGTGGTGCGCAGGCTATCGCAGCCATGGCATTCGGTACAGATACTATTGCGCAGGTTGATAAAATTTTTGGCCCGGGCAACAGCTTTGTCACAGAAGCCAAGCAGCAAGTCAGTCAGCGAGCTGATGGCGCGGCGATCGACATGCCAGCCGGGCCCTCGGAAGTTCTGGTGCTTGCAGATGGCAATGCCAATCCGGCATTTGTCGCGTCTGATTTACTGTCTCAGGCAGAGCACGGCCCGGATTCTCAGGCCATTTTAGTAACCAACAGTGAACAATTGGTAATTGAAACAAAGCTAGCGGTGGAATTGCAACTGGCCAGTTTGTCACGCACATCTATTGCCAGCAAAGCAATGGAAAACGCACGCTACATTGTCACAGGCACTATCGATGAAGCCGTTTTAGTGAGTAACCGTTACGCTCCTGAACATCTCATTGTTCAAACTGACAACGCCCGAAATTTGCTACCCAGCATAAAGTACTCTGGCTCCATTTTTGTTGGTCAGTGGTCTCCTGAATCGGCCGGTGATTATGCTTCTGGAACCAATCACGTATTACCTACTTACGGTTATGCGCGAAATTACTCTAGCTTAGGGCTACTGGATTTTATGCGCCGCTTCACCGTGCAAGAGCTAAGCAAAGATGGTATGCGAAATCTAGGACCGGCGATAATGACGCTGGCAGCCGCCGAAGGGTTAGATGCGCACGAACAAGCCGTAGCATTGAGAATGGCAGCATTATCTGGAGATGCATCATGAGTGGTTTAGTTGAAGGGTTGATCAATGACAATCTCATTCCCCTGAAGCCGTACGAATCTGCAAGACGTTTGTATTCCGGTGGACAGGACTGGTTAAACGCCAATGAATCGCCATTTGCAAACCCATATGACGTTGACTCCAGCCACTTTAATCGCTACCCGTCGTGCCAGCCTGACGCTGTGGTAAATGGCTATGCATCATACGCAGGAGTGACAAACAACCAATTGATTGTTACCCGGGGGGCAGATGAAGGCATAGAACTGCTTATCCGCACGTTTTGCACGCCGGGGAAAGACAATATTCTGATATGTCCCCCCACCTATGGCATGTATGCAATCAGTGCTGAAACCTGTGATATCGGCGTCAAAAAAGCGCCTTTAAACGCTGATTTCAGTCTGGATGTGGATGCAATATGTAGCACTGATGATGTCAACCTGGTTTTCATCTGTGCACCCAACAACCCCACAGGCACATCCGTTAGCGAAGCAGATTTAACCCGCGTGCTAGATCATTTTGCACACTCCGCTTTAGTGGTAGTAGATGAAGCTTACATCGAGTTTGATGCCAGCAGCACCTGGGCAAATAAGTTGGCTGAATTTCCAAACTTGGTCATATTAAGAACGTTATCCAAAGCCTTTGCGCTGGCTGGCCTGCGTTGTGGTTTCACCCTGGCCAATGAGGATGTGATAGGTGCAATGATGAAAGTGATCGCACCCTACCCGATTCCTGAGCCTGTGGCACAAATCGCAGCAAATGCTTTGAGTACAGAAAATATTGCTCGTCTGCACGCTCAGGTGGATATTCTCAATACCGAGAAGCTGCGCTTACGCGACGCTCTTGCAGCCATAGGTGGCTTTACATTAGTTGGCGATACAAAAGCCAACTTTGTACTGTTCCACTATGAAGCTAGTGCGGCATTAATGACATACCTGGTAAGTCAGGGTATGTTAATTCGCGACCAGTCGAAGCAAATGAATCTCAATCATTGTTTGCGCGTCACCGTAGGTACACCGGAGCAAAACGATCGCCTCATGGCACTTATTACTACCTTTATGTCAGAAACAGGAGCCTCCAAGTGAGTCAACAAGCTATTTTATTTATTGATCGGGACGGCACCTTAGTAGAAGAGCCAGCTATTGATAAACAACTTGATAGCCTCGAAAAACTGGTTTTCGAACCCAATGTTATCCCGGTATTGCTTAAACTCAAGGCGGCAGGTTTTTCTTTGGTAATGGTGTCAAATCAGGATGGTCTGGGAACTGACAGCTTTCCTCAGGAAGACTTTGATAAACCTCACAATGCGATGATGGCTGTGTTTGAAAGCCAGGGCGTAACCTTTGATGATGTACTGATTTGCCCGCACTTCGACGAAGACAACTGCTCCTGCCGCAAACCCAAGCTTGGCTTGGTGCAGGAATACCTGCAACAAGGTCGGGTGGATTTTACCCGATCTTACGTCATTGGCGATCGCATAACTGATATGCAGTTGGCTGAAAATATGGGTATCAAAGGTATTCAGTACAGCCGTACGGGCACTAACTGGGACGCTATCGAAAAATTATTGCTGGCGTCTTCCCGCATTGCAGAAGTGGTTCGAAAAACTTCCGAAACCGATATTCGGGTAAGAGTAGACTTAGATTCCACAGCAAAATCCAGTATCCACACTGGCATGGGCTTTTTTGACCACATGCTTGACCAAATCGCTACCCATGGCGGCTTTGAGATGCAGGTGTCGGTTGATGGCGATTTACACATTGACGATCATCACAGCGTGGAAGATACCGCACTAGCACTAGGTGACGCCCTTAAAAAAGCCTTGGGCAATAAACGAGGTATTGGCCGGTTCGGCTTTGCCCTGCCCATGGATGAATGTCGTGCTGAATGTATCATGGATATCTCTAACCGCCCTTACCTGAAAATGGATGCGGAATTCAGCCGCGACCAGGTGGGTGAGATGGCCACAGAAATGGTGCCTCACTTTTTCTACTCTCTGGCACAAAGCATGGGGCTCTCTTTGCACCTGTCTACCAGCGAGGGCAACGCCCACCATCAGGTAGAGAGTTTATTTAAAGTATTCGGGCGTGCGCTGCGACAAGCTATCACACGCCAGGGCGATGCTTTACCAAGTAGCAAAGGGGCGCTGTAATGGCTCAAAAAATTGTTATTGTTAACACCGGTTGTGCGAATATTTCGTCGGTTCGGTTTGCGCTTGAGCGTTTGGGTGTGTCAGTAGAAGTGTCAGACAACCTGGAAGTAATAAAAGCCGCTGACAAGGTATTTCTTCCTGGCGTTGGCAGCGCGTTCGCTGCCATGCGAAGCATTGAAGCTAAGCAATTATCTGACACGCTTCGAGGCTTAACACAGCCAGTGCTAGGCGTATGCTTAGGCATGCAGCTCATGGTTGAAACCTCTGATGAAACACGCTCAGGTGTTATCAAATGCCTTGGGCTTATGCCAGGTCACGTCGCCCGTATACAAGCAGGTGAACTACGCCTACCCCATATGGGCTGGAACACCGTTACCCCAGTGAGTGACAGCCCGCTGTTCAATGGGATCCCCGCAGGCACATATTTCTACTTTGTGCATAGCTTTGCAGTGCCTGTTTATGACAAGACACTGGCGTCCTGTGAATACGGGCAAGCTTTTTCTGCAGCACTTCATTCGAATAATTTTTTTGGTGTGCAGTTTCACCCAGAGCGTTCCGGTGAGGCCGGAGCGCAGTTGTTAACCAACTTTGTGGACATGTAATGATCATTCCTGCCATAGATTTAATAGATGGTGCTGTAGTTCGCCTTTATCAGGGCGACTACAATCAAAAAACCCAATATGAGAAAAAACCTGTTGATGTGGTACACGACTACGCCGATCAGGGTGCAAAGTGGCTGCATATTGTAGATTTAACCGGTGCCAAAGATACCAGTAAACGTCAACTGACACTGATAAAACAGATGGTAGATACTCAACGCATGAAGTTTCAGGCTGGCGGTGGTATTCGCACTGAAGCGGATGTTGCACAACTGCTTGATGCTGGTGTCAGCCGGGTGGTGATTGGTTCACTGGCAGTGAAAGAACCTGAACTGGTAAAAGGCTGGATGAACAAATACGGCCCGGAGAGCATTGTGCTTGCTCTTGACGTTAATATCGATGATCAGGGCCAACGAATGATTGCTACCCATGGCTGGCAGGAAAACTCCGGCGTATCCTTGGAAGCGTTACTTACGGAATTTAAAGAAGTGGGCGTGAAGCACGTGCTATGTACCGACATTAGCCGCGACGGCACACTTCAAGGCAGTAACGTAGCTCTTTACAGTAATGTCAGCGGTGTTTTTCCTGAGGTGAGCTGGCAGGCATCCGGCGGTATCGGTGGTCTTGATGATATTCGAGCCTTACGCCCAACTGGTGTTGGTGGCGTGATCCTTGGGCGCGCATTACTTGAAGGCAAATTCACCGTCGAGGAGGCAATCGCATGCTGGCAAAACGGATAATACCTTGTCTGGATGTTCGCGACGGAAAAGTAGTCAAAGGCGTACAGTTCAGAAACCACGAAATCATTGGCGATATCGTGCCGCTGGCAGAGCAGTATGCCAAAGCTGGGGCCGATGAACTGGTATTTTATGATATCACCGCCAGCTCTGACCAACGGGTGGTGGATAAAAGCTGGGTGAGCCGCATTGCACAAGTGATCGATATTCCATTTTGTGTCGCCGGTGGTATCAAATCAGTGGAAGATGCCGGTCGTATCCTGGAAATGGGCGCTGATAAGATATCCATCAACTCCCCTGCCCTGACTAATCCTGATCTCATCAACCAACTTCACGACATTTATGGTCAACAATGCGTGGTCATTGGTATCGACAGCTTCTACAACGAAGGAAACGGTCGATACGATGTGTACAAATTTACTGGCGATGAAACGCGCACTCAACAAACTCAGTGGCACACGGTTGACTGGATAAAAGAAGTGCAGCAGCGTGGCGCCGGGGAAATTGTACTCAATTGTATGAATCAGGATGGCGTGCGAAAAGGCTATGACATTGAACAGTTAAAGACGGTGCGAGATGTGTGTGAAGTGCCGCTCATCGCCTCTGGAGGCGCTGGTGCCATTGAGCATTTCACGTCGGTCTTTGAACGTGCTGACGTTGATGGTGCACTAGCAGCATCGGTATTCCACAAAGGCATTATTGATATGCAAGAACTCAAAGATACGCTGCGCGGGCAAGGTATTCCTATGCGTACACGTCACAAGGGATAAAACAAATTATGATTATTACTCAGGAAAACATGAGTCAGCTTAGCTGGGAAAAAATGGATAACCTGCTGCCAGCTATTGTGCAAGATGCTGTTTCAGGAAAGGTACTCATGCAGGGCTACATGAACCAGGATGCACTCTTAACCACCCTCACAGACAAAAGAGTGACGTTCTTTAGTCGTTCAAAACAACGTTTGTGGCAAAAGGGTGAGGAATCGGGGAATACACTCAATCTCGTGGAAATAAGCAGTGATTGTGACCATGACTCATTGTTAGTCCTTGCGCGCCCCAAAGGGCCAACCTGTCACACAGGCGCTGAGAGTTGCTGGTTCGACAACGGTGTACCCGCTTACACTTTTTTAGCCGATTTGGAACGCGTATTGGCCGATCGCAAATTTGCCGACCCCGACTCAAGCTATACAGCTTCGCTTTACAGTAAAGGTATTAAACGTATAGCGCAGAAAGTAGGTGAAGAAGGTGTTGAAACCGCGCTTGCTGCAACCGTTCAGGATAAAGAAGAGCTAAAAAACGAGGCCGCAGACTTACTTTATCACTTAACTGTACTGCTACAAGCCAGCGACATGTCGATGAAAGATGTTATTGCTGTGCTACAAAGCCGTCATCAAAAGTAACTGCCATACCCAGCTGTTGTGCTGCGCTTTTTAAGCGCGCCACAACAGCACTATCTAACGCTTTATTCCCAGCCAAATACCCTGTTACTGATAACTCTGGAATAGGTACCACAACTTCAATTAAATCTGGGTCAGCATTCATGATTTTTGCAGTATGAGAAATAAGCGACGGATCTTCAATAATATAATCCACCACATCCCGAAGTAAGTAATTCCACGAACACTGAATATCGGCACAGACAAGTAGCTCTTTTCCTTCTTGTAAACCCTTGTCGATTAGCCATTCATAGGCAATGTCATCGCGTTGTACAGCGAACGTTTTCCCGCTTAACGCAGATGACACAGTAGAGAAATGAGTCGCGTTCGTCCCTTTTTTCCCCACCACTGCGAGCTTGAACTCTGCCACTTCTGCAATCCAGTGAAAGTTGCTTTTCCGCTCTGGTGTGACGGCCATGGAAAAAATCAGCGTATGATCATCATTCAGTACCATTTTATAAGCGCGGGCCCAAGGGTAAATTTGTATGACAGCGTCTACTTCAGCTAAATCCAAAACTGCTTCCACTTTCTTAGTCACCGAACCCGTGACGCTTCCTGTGTTATCAAGAAAGTGGTAAGGAGGAGACGATTCAGTCACCACTGTTAGCTGTGTATCACTGACTACGGCAACGGGAAATGAAAGTAGAGTTAAGAGAATGGTATTGATAACTACACGCATACAAACACGCAAAAAGATTATTTTTCATACAATATCACCCTTTGTTATCTAGCTAAACCTATATCGAAGTAATTTGTTACATTTGAAGGGGGAATTGTTTCTCCCCGTCAGGCTCTTACAACAGTAAATAATTTAATATGATGATGTGATCCCAACCGGCGACTCTCACACTAGGAGCTATACACAATGAAACGCATTAAGTCGAAACAATCATGGTGGAAGGAAAACAGAGGCTTTTTACTTTTTATAGGGCTGATGTTATTTGTACGGGCGGGTGTTGCAGACTGGTACTATGTGCCGACAGGTTCAATGGAGCCAAGTATCCAGATTGGTGATCGCATATTGGTAAATAAGCTTGCGTACGATATTAAAGTCCCCTTCAGTAATATTACTCTAACCTCCCACTCAGCGGTTGAACGGGGTGATATAGTCGTTTTTAACAGTGAAGCGGCTCGGGAGCGTTTGATAAAGCGGGTGATTGGCGTGCCTGGCGACCGCGTAGCATTAATAAATAACAGGTTGATAATTAACGGTGCATCCCTATCTTACCGACAGGAAAGCGACAGGCTCCTTGAAGCACTTCCAGCCTATTTGCATGAAATAAAACTTGAAGGCAGCGCCACGCCGTTGTCGTCTTTCCGCGAGGTCACCGTACCCTCAGGCCATTTACTGGTAATGGGAGACAACCGCAATAACAGTGCTGACTCCCGGGTTTATGGTTTCATTCCAGTGGGTGAAATTATCGGTAAAGCCACGTCTGTTCTGTATTCGCTGGACAATGAAAATTACTATCTGCCCAAACTACAACGCACATTCCACACATTAATTTAAATTTTTTTACTTTTTTATCTTGAAAACCGTTTTGGCGTACTTATATATGACTTGTCGGCGCTTGATAGCAAGGCCGACAACACCGCCGCCGAATTGTCGGGGCATTTTTTTAAAACATATTGCTTTATTAAAAGGATATGACTATGCGTACTATTGATCTATCTCCACTTTACCGTTCATTCATTGGTTCTGATCGTCTTGCTTCATTAATTGACGCGGCTTCACGACCTGAAACCCAAACTTCGTACCCCCCTTACAACATTGAATTGTTGGGCGATGATAATTATCGCGTCACCATGGCCATAGCTGGTTTCACAGCCGACGACATTGAAATTGTCGCGCAGGAAAATGCACTAACAGTAAGCGGGAAAAAAGCGGGTTCAGACGAAACCAATGAGAAGAAATTTCTCCACAAAGGTATTTCTGAGCGCAATTTCGAACGCAAGTTTCAACTAGGTGACCATGTAAAAGTAACCGGCGCTGACGTAGAGAATGGTTTGTTGCATATCGACCTTGCCCGTGTTGTTCCGGAAGCAAAAAAACCTCGCAAAATTGCTATCGGTAACACAGCGGTAAGTAACGAAGACGTTAGCAACAACGAATAACTTTTTCGCGAGTCTGTTATCACGGGCTCGCTTTAACTGCCGCCGTAATACGGGGCAATTTTTAACCATATTGCTTAATTGAAAGGATATGACTATGCGTACTATTGATTTATCACCACTTTATCGTTCATTTATTGGTTCTGACCGCTTGGCTTCATTAATCGATAACGCCAGCCGTTTCGAAAGTCAGAGTAGTTTCCCGCCATACAACATTGAATTGCTCGACGAAAATAGATACCGGGTATCCATGGCGGTTGCAGGCTTTACTATTGATGACATCACCATTGAAGTGCAGGAAAATACCCTAAAAGTAACTGGCAGCAAGCCTGAAGAAAAAGAAAGTGACCGCAAGTTCTTACATAAAGGTATCTCCGAAAGGAGTTTTGAACGCAAGTTCCAACTCGGAGACCATGTTAATGTTATCGGTGCCGATTTAGCCCACGGCCTGTTACATATTGATCTCGAGCGGATCGTACCAGAGGCGAAAAAGCCTAAGCGCATCGAGATAGGCAAACCCGCTCTGGAAAACAAAGCATAATGTAGAATAGAAAACGGCAACCTCGTGTTGCCGTTTTTATTTAGTACGCCCAATGTCACCATCAAAACCTGGTCAATTGCTAGTCTTCAGGCACCGACCATCACTGTGGAAGGCTTTGTATTGATGGTCGCTATTGATATCGGCCTTAAACGCACCATTAAAGAGATATTTGTTGAACTGGTAAGCCTCAGTTACCAACCATCGGCGCTGCGCCACACCTCGCTCACTTCTCTATTGTTTTCGGTAACGAGATATTTCCGAAACTGCCCCGCCGTCGCACAGGCGTGATTCGGCAAAATTCGAAGCTGCGCTCCATAGGCAAAAACCGCGTCGCTAACTGGCTTCCCTTCTTTATGACTAATTATTCCATGCTCTTGATTTGTTTGGCTCACATACCAACCTTCAAGCACATTACCCTCACTATCGGCCACCAAACCATAACCGTGTAAATTGTTACCTTTATCTCGGGACAGGGCCATCCAACCAGCATCCACAATGACCCAGTTTTTGTCTTCCTGATGACCGACAACGGTGGTGAGCACAGAAAGAGCAATGTCACGCTGCTCACATACCCCTAAATCAGCCATTACCAGATCGAAAGTGGCATAAACGCCAGCTCTTATCTCTGTTGCGCCGGTATGATTGCAATGTGCTAATGCGGTGGGGGTGGAGCCAACAGAAACAATTTCACATGGTATTCCATGCCGCGCCAGCGCATCGACTGCCTGAACGACACCAGTACACTCCTGACGTGCCATATCGGCTCTCTCTTCTTCGGTAAAACAAGAGTATGAAGCACCTGCATGGGTCATGACGCCTCGAAAGGCAATGTTGCCATGGCTGTGCAACATAGTCGCGATGTCAACAAGACAAGGTGCGTGTGGCGCAACCCCTGCCCGATGATCATCAACGTCTATTTCAATGAGTACGTTGACGGGGGCAATAAAGTACCGAGCATGCATTTCTAAGCTTTCTGCCGCTACGATACTGTCGACTGTCACAGTGATATCAACCCCGCGTTCCATCAGGTCGTTAACTGCGTCGTATTTATTGGGTGTAAGGCCCACGGCGTAGAGAATGTCTTTGTAACCCGCTTGGGCAAAGTACCTGGCTTCTGCAAGAGTGGAAACGGTGATGGGAGACGGTAGTGGCGCATAAATAGCGGCTGCCTCGACACTTTTCAGCGTTTTCACATGGGCCCTAAGCTGAATATTTTGCCTGTCACAAACCTGCTGGAGACGATCTGCATTCTGGGACAACTTAACCCTATCTATAATACACGCGGGCGTGACTATCTGAGAAAAGTCAGTCATGACTAAATAATGTAATGAATCATAAAGAGATTAGTTCCTGCGAGGAAAAGCATAGAAAAAAATGTCAGCAGCATGCCAGCGATGCGCTGCCAGCTGGTTCCCTCATGATGTCGTAAACCGTATGCATGTAAAAGTCGACCAAACAGCAAGGCACATGCTCCCGCGTGAAGTACCCATTGCTGAGGCGCTAAACTTTCAAGACACGCAAGCAATATAAGCGTTATGGGTACATACTCACTGAAGTTACCATGTACGCGTACTGCGCGGGCTAAATCGCTATTACCGCCATCGCCGACGCTAACTCTGGCACCTCTACGTGCACCAATAACAGAAAAAGACAGATACAAATAACATAACGCAAGTAAGCTGGCGTAAAATGCCGTAATAGGTAGGCTCATAGGGGGCGCCTGTATAGTTCACAGAGATAGCACATTCTTGCAAGGAATTACGCCACAGGCAAAGTGTTTTACGACAAATATACAAAAGGCCGTCATTTACGGCCTTTTATGTCAATCAACTGTTGTCGGGAATTACCCTAAAAGCGTTGCAAGCTGCTGACTCACTTTCTCTACAGGCTGGGTGCCGTCAAGTTTGTGGTACTCGCAATTTCCTGCTTTAGCTTCGGCAGAATAGTAATCTACCAGAGGCTTAGTTTGGTCGTGATACACGCCTAAACGCTTGCGAACGGTTTCTTCTTTATCGTCATCGCGGATAATCAAGTCGTCACCGGTTTCATCGTCTTTACCTTCCACTTTCGGTGGATTGTAAACCACGTGATACACTCGTCCTGATGCTGGATGTACCCGACGGCCGCCCATACGTTCAACGATAACGTCATCCGGCACATCAAACTCGATACAGTGATCGACAGTAATACCTGCTTCCTTCATAGCATCGGCCTGAGGAATAGTACGAGGGAAGCCATCAAGCAAGAAACCTTGCTCACAGTCATCTTGTGCTATACGCTCTTTAACAAGCCCGATAATGATATCGTCTGACACCAATTTACCTTCGTCCATCACACGTTTCGCCGCCAGACCCATTTCCGTGCCTGCTTTAATTGCTGCACGCAACATGTCACCGGTGGAAATTTGAGGAATGCCATATTTCCCCATCAGAAACTGTGCCTGCGTTCCTTTTCCGGCTCCTGGTGCGCCGAGAAGAATAATTCGCATTGTGCGCTCTCCGCTTTATTTTCTAAACTGTTCGGCACTTTACACACTTACCCCCCTCGAAACAAGCCCGTAACAGCTACTCAGGCCATTCTACGACCTATGTCGCATAGTTAATGAGCTATGCTCGTTAGTGTTTTGACTCTTGCGGTTTTACTTCGTGGGGAGAAGTACATAAAAATTCACAAAGTACCTGGTAGGTGCGTTTATAAATAAATTTGTGATAAGAGTATTATTATTATCTATAGCAAATATACAAACGGGCCATAAAGGCCCGTTTTCTACGTCAAACTCTCTAATTTCCGGCTTATTTTGCCATATTTATAAGAAGTTCGTTCAAGTTGCGAACAAAGGTAGACGGATCTTTCAGGCTACCTTGCTCGGACAACGCCGCCTGATCGAACAATACGCCGACCCACTGGTTGAACAAGGTCTCATCCTGAACGTCAGCCAACTTTTTCACCAATTGATGTTCCGGGTTCAGCTCGAAATGGTATTTCACTTCAGGAACGTCCTGACCCGCCGCTTGCATGAGCTTCATCATTTGCGTAGTCATGCCATTTTCATCAGCTGTGATCACTGCAGGCGATTCTGTCAAACGGTGTGTAAACTTCACATCGATAACTTTCTCACCCAAGGCAGTTTTGGCACGCTCAAGAATACCTTCAACTTCTTTCTCGGCTTCTTCCTGTGCTTTCTTAGTTTCCTCGTCATCCATATCACCAAGATCGATATCTCCCTTAGCAATAGACTGGAATGTTTTTTCTTTGAATTCAGTAAGGTGAGACATCAACCATTCATCAATGCGCTCGCCCATCAACAGAACTTCAATGCCTTTCTTGCGGAAGATTTCCAGGTGTGGACTGGTTTTCGCCGCCTGCAGGCTATCGGCAGTAACAAAGTAAATCTTGTCCTGACCTTCTTTCATTCGGCTGATGTAATCGTCAAGCGATACTGTTTGCGCGTCTGACTCGTCATGAGTAGAAGAGAAACGCAGTAAGCCAGCGACTTTTTCTTTGTTGCTAAAGTCTTCCGCTGGGCCTTCTTTTAGCACATTACCAAACTCAGACCAAAACGACTGATATTTCTCGCTGTCGTTCTTCGCCATTTTTTCGAGCATTTGCAGAACGCGTTTAGTACAGCCCTGACGTAGCGTTTGGGTAACTTTGTTATCCTGCAGGATTTCTCTGGAAACGTTGAGCGGCAAGTCGTTTGAATCGAGTAAGCCTTTAACAAAACGCAAGTACGTAGGCATGAACTGTTCGGCATCGTCCATAATGAAAACGCGCTGTACATAAAGCTTCAGGCCGTGGCTCTGATCACGGTTCCACATGTCGAAAGGCGCTTTGCTTGGAATATACAACAAGCTGGTGTACTCACTTTTCCCTTCAACTTTGTTGTGAGCCCAGCTCAGTGGATCAGCAAAGTCATGAGAAACGTGCTTGTAAAACTCTTTATACTCATCGTCTGAGATGTCTGATTTATCGCGAGTCCACAGTGCAGTCGCTTTATTCACAGCTTCCCACTGACCAGGTTCAGCTGGAATCTTTTCACCGTCGGGGCCATCGCGCTCAGGTACTTCGTCTTTCCACATTTGCACAGGAATGCTGATGTGATCAGAGTACTTACTGATAATGGAGCGCAAACGCCAGTTATCGAGGAATTCTTTTTCCTCTTCGCGCACATGCAGAACGATCTCTGTCCCACGAGATGGTTTGTTAAGTTCAGCAACGGTGAATTCGCCTTCACCATCAGAAACCCACTCAACGCCTTGTGCAGCATCAACACCAGTAGCGCGGGTTCTTACCGTCACTTTATCAGCAATAATAAAGGCCGAATAGAAGCCTACACCAAACTGCCCGATTAACTGGGAGTCTTTTGCGGCATCGCCTGATAGCTTACTAAAGAAATCTTTGGTACCTGATTTCGCGATGGTACCCAAATTGGCAATCACTTCATCGCGTGTCATACCAATACCATTGTCGGCAATGGTAATAGTACCGGCATCATTATCTACACTGATTTTAACGTGCAAATCGCCATCGCCTTCAAACAGTGCGTCGTTTTCAAGGGCACGGAAACGCAGTTTGTCGGCAGCATCCGCTGCGTTTGAAACCAGTTCACGAAGGAAGATTTCTTTGTTGGAATACAAAGAATGAATCATCAGATGCAGAAGCTGTTTTACCTCTGTCTGAAAACCGTGTTTTTCTTGTTGGGCTGCTTCAGCCATAAACCAGATTCTCCTAGCAAAATGAATCAATTTTCAAACTAGGAAGTAAGGCCAGCGAAAGTAATTTCAACCTTAAAAAGAGGGTTTTTATTGGAAAAATGTTAATCGCCTAAAATACAGGCGACAGAAATACGCTTCTCGGGTTCAGAGCTTGCGGCGCCCTGAAAATGCGTGCGTAAGAGTGCTGCCATCGATATATTCAAGCTCTCCACCAACAGGCACACCATGGGCAATTCTGCTGGCATCAATGTTTAACTCTGCACAAAGCTGGGCAATATAATGTGCTGTGGCCTCTCCTTCCACCGTGGGGTTGGTGGCCAGGATTACCTCACTGATAGGTTCAGCCTTGAGACGTACTTCGAGTTCATTTAAGCCAATGTCTGTAGGTCCGATGCCGTCGATAGGTGACAAATGTCCCATCAACACGAAATACGTACCGGCAAAGGTATGTGTTTGCTCAATCGCAAGCACGTCCTGGGGGCTTTCCACGATACAAAGTGTGCCTGCCTCTTGCCGTTTAGCAGAACGACATATCTCACACACCTCATCTTCGGTAAAAGTTCGGCATTTACTGCAGTGCTGGATATGCTCCATAGCATTGTGTAAAACGCTGCTAAGCTTTAACGCACCGTCCCGGTTTCGCTCTAACAAATGAAAGGCCATGCGCTGAGCACTTTTATTCCCTACACCGGGCAAACAGGTGAGCGCATCAATGAGCTCACCTAACATCGGACTAAATTTCATACATTAAAACGGCATTTTGAAGCCAGGTGGTAACGGCATGCCGCCTGTTACATCGCCCATTTTCTCTTTACTGGTTTCCTGTACCCGACGAACTGCATCGTTACAGGCTGCTGCTACCAAATCTTCAATCATGTCTTTGTCGTCATCCATCAGCGACTCGTCAATTTCCACGCGACGAACATTGTGGTTACAGGTCATGGTCACTTTTACCATGCCTGCGCCAGCTTCACCGACTACTTCAATTTTGGCTAACTCTTCCTGAGTTTTCTGCATGCGCTCTTGCATTTGCTGCGCCTGCTTCATGATATTTCCCATTCCACCTTTAAACATGGTCAATTCTCTCTTTTTTGTGCGTGAAAGCTAACGCGGAAGAATTGTATCTTCCAGCACCTGAGCTGAAAATACGACGCGTAGCCTGATAAATTTTTCGTCTTCATTCACTACCTGCCGTGCGTACGCTTGTCGCATGGCATCTATATCGGCTTGCAAAGACAACGGTGTTTTGTGTGGTTCACCCAACACAATATCTATTTCCAAATCGGCTTCGAGTGTACGGCAAATTGCCGCTTTCAATTGCGAAACCGCGTCATCATTAAGTAAATGGTCTTGAGAACGGTCTAATTCAAGGGTCACTCTGTTCCCTTCTCGTAAAAAAGACGCATTCAGTACAATTTGTTTTGTTAGCCCAGCTAGCCCCAAACGTGAAACAAGCTCGCTCCACGGGTCAATTTGACGCCCAAGGGTTAATTTAGAACCATCCTCAAGATAAGCATTTAGCTCACCACCGGTAGACGTCAAAGTCGCATTGTTGTGCGTTGCCAGACCTTCCTCAGAAACCAATTCAACCTGTTCTTCTGATTGTAGAGAAAGGTGGGGCGCAGTTGCAGAGGTGGGCTCTGGAGCATCGAGCTCCGATCCGCTCGCACTGTTTGACTCTCGTGTAGTCTGCTCAGCGATATCGGAACTTTGATCGTGTTCAGGCTCAGTTACCCAAGGCGGAGGCACATCATGAGATTGTTCCATCTGACCTGGTTTACTACTGGCATTCGCAATTGTGTCTTGGTGACTATCTTCACTTTCATCAGAAGATGAAGGGTTATCCGATTCTTCAGTTACATTTGCACCGCGACGTTGACTCAGTAATTTGACGCGCTCTACCGTGTCATTTTCAGGATTTGCGGACTTTTTTTCCTGTGTCTCATCTGCCTCCCGGCGGCCGGTCTTTAACTGTTGACGCAATGCCAGCATGTCTTCTATGGATGTATGATTTTCCTGTTGTACATCATCCTGCGGTATCACAAAGTCATCGCCAGGTTGCACTGACTGGACTTCTGCAGACGGGCTATTGTCATCAGATACTGGCTCCCAATATCCGCCATCTTCATCTGGAGCCAGATGGTGGTTGTCACTCGCCGGTTGCATGTCTTGCTGCCACTCACCTGGGGGCGTCTGATTATTACCTGTAGGGTCTGAGCCTGAGCCGTCACCTGATGATGACGGAGGCTGGCGC
Source organism: Alteromonas sp. AWQ4_252 (assembly GCF_056158205.1). NCBI lineage: Bacteria > Pseudomonadati > Pseudomonadota > Gammaproteobacteria > Alteromonadales > Alteromonadaceae > Alteromonas > Alteromonas sp. AWQ4_252. The sequence continues at coordinate 3,575,831 of NZ_JBSWSV010000001.1, forward strand.
AATTCAGCAGCCATAGCCTCTATAGCGGTCTGCTCTGCAGACATCCCTTGATCATCTTCCATGTCATCGCGGACGCTATCGAGCGCTGTCCCAACAGATTCAGGTGTATCCGGCGAGTCATTATGATGCTGCGCAGCCTCAGTGGACTCGCTATTTTTTGCGTCTGAGGGTGTATCGTTATCGACGGGAAGCGATACACGTTCAGGAGCCGACACAATGAGTTCGTCTGCGCCGTCGTTTTTCGGTGCCGGTGAAAATGACAACATTCTGATTAATGTCATTTCCAACGCCGTTCTGCCGTCTACCGCGAAGGGCAAATCTTTTTTCCCTTGCAGCGCGATTTGATAAAGCAGTTGCACGTGTTCAGCAGAGATTGCTTTAGCTAACTGATAGATAGCTTTCGCTGATGTTGTTTCCAGTTTGCAGACATCAGGTACCCACTGTGTCAGTGCAACCTGGTGTAATAAACTCGACAACTCACCTAAGACCTGTGCATAGTCTGGTGCCTGCTCTGCCATGTCATCGACAATTGCCATCATGTCTTTAGGCGATTTTTTGACAATTGCGTAGAGCAACTTGATAATTTGATGTCGATCCATCAACCCCAGCATGTCAGTAACTACACTGGCTAGAACCTGATTATTGCCCTGGGCAATCGCTTGGTCGGTAAGACTCAATGCGTCGCGCATACTCCCTTGCGCTGCACGAGCTAAAAGCGCAAGCGCAGAAGGCTCAAACGACACAGATTCTTGTTCAAGTATGCTTGATAGTTGGCCACTAATTTGCTCCCGAGACAGCGCTTTTAAATTAAATTGTAAGCAGCGGGAAAGAATAGTAACCGGTAATTTCTGCGGGTCTGTGGTTGCTAAGAGGAACTTCACGTGGGGTGGCGGTTCTTCCAGCGTTTTTAACAAGGCATTGAAGCTGTGCTTTGATAGCATGTGAACCTCATCGATGAGGTATACCTTGTATCGGCCACGTGTGGGCTTGTACTGAACGTTATCCAGCAACTCTCTGGTATCTTCTACCTTGGTTCTGGAAGCAGCGTCAATTTCGAGCAAATCCACATAATTGCCCTGCTCAATCTCTTTACAAGTATCACATACACCGCAAGGGTTGGCCCCTTGGCCTTCCTCGCAATTTAAGCTTTTAGAAAAGATACGGGCGATAGTGGTTTTACCGACTCCACGAGTACCGGTAAATAAATAAGCATGGTGGAGACGGTTATTATCAAGTGCATTAGAGATAGCGGTAACAACGTGCTCCTGACCCACCAGTTCGTTAAACCTGCCGGGCCGCCACTTCCTTGCCAGTACCTGATAACTCATTATATTGTCACTTTCCTATTCACCATCAAATTCGCAGATTGAGTAGCAATCAATATCCAATGCTGACAGTTTTTCATACCCACCTAAGTCGGGCAACCCAATAACAAAACCTGCGTGATCAACAACACCACCAAGAGAGCGGATCAAGCTTGCCGACGCTGCAATAGTGCCACCAGTCGCCAAGAGATCATCAATGAGCAAAACACGGTCGCCTTCTTTAACTGCGTCCTTATGGATTTCCAATGTATCCATGCCGTACTCAAGCTCGTAGCTTTCACTTACCACTTCGCGAGGCAGTTTGTTAGGTTTTCTTACTGGAATAAAGCCAATACCTAACTCGATGGCTAAAGGTGCACCGAACAAGAATCCCCTAGCCTCAGTACCAGCCACTTTATCAAAATGTAACCCCTTGTATTTTTCAACCATCAGCGCAATACAAGAAGAAAACGCACTGTGATCTTCTAATACACTGGTGACATCACGAAAAATAATGCCTGGTTTTGGATAGTCGGGAACGGATTTTACAACGGATTTTATATATTCAGCAGTCACTATTTTGCCTTAGATTACAGCCAAAAAGTGAACCAGCCAGCGATGATATGCAATAGGGGGAAAGCTACAAGCGTTACCACTATCGCCAGGAAATACCACCAATTAAATACCTCTTTAAACTCACCATTATCAGCCATAATCAATACCTGAAATTACTTAGTAAAAAATGGTCGTAAATGTTAATCGAAACCATGCACGAATGACAGTACTAATCCGCATTATAGTGAAGATTAAAAGAAGTGCTATAAGGTTAGTGGTGAATAAAGATGAGTTGAGCATTGATAGAATTGAGGTTTCCGGCAAAGACACGGGATGATCTCGGTACATTACGATATGATAAGTATTCTGTTCTCCCACGCAACTTCACAAAATAGATTTTTTCTAGGCAAGCCTTGTAGCAAGCAAGGTAACATGGATTACACAAGTTCTGATTAAGCCCAAAGACATTCTTTCTTGGTGTTTAAAATAACTTACTTGAAAGATCAGATACATAGACTAACTTTAGTGAAGCTACAATATGGTAGCCATATTCAAAGTAGCTGCCTGAACGATATTTTAACTTTGTATCTCATAAAAAAACTTAATCAGTTAAGGAATAACAATATGCACACTTCAATCAAATTACCTCTATGTTTAACAATTCTGCTTTCTACAACGAGCTACACAGCAGCTGCTAACACAAAATCTCTCCATGGAGAATATAACGTAGTTAAAGGTGAGGTAAAAACTTACAACGTTACAGAACAAAAAATTTTCGCCATTCCTGAACAACTGGGTACATACAAAATAGTGTTGAAACACGCTGATTGGAACGGGCTAAGCGCTAGCGATAAAGCAATTACACACAGAAAACTTAGTCTTAAAGGGATACTAAAAGGCAAGATTAACCCGTTCAACTTCACAGCAGAACACGTATTAACGGATTTAGACAGGAGCTATGTTTTACGTACAGACAATGATGTGATGCTCATTGAATCAGGAGACTTATTCTGCAGTACAGGAATGCCGATGGTTATAAAAGAGTACGTTAATTTAGTGCAAGGTGAAGGGGTATATAGCAATTTGATCAGCGGCACTATTGCTTTGCATGGTGTTATCGACAACTGCCCTTTTTCAGCCACCTATGGGCAAAACGACTTAACGGTTATTCCAGAAGAAAGTTCAGTAGTCCTAGAATAGCATTACCTACAAACAAAGAAGCGTTCTTTATAACTATGGGCGCAGCTTTACTGCGCTTATACGAAAAAAGCCCACGCGTTTGAGTGGGCTTTTTCGTGTAACTGGGAGCCTGGCGGTTCACTTCGTGACGAGAACTACTCTCACATGGGGGTGATGAACGGTGAGCGCAGCGAACGAGGGGTGCCAGTGGCACGTCGAGAGTGAAGAACCGGCAGCAAGGAAGCTGCCGTGGACGTTGCACCAGGGAAGGGATGCTACTTGTCTGTTGAGCAGATCTACATAGGTAAATCCCTACCGATGGGTTGGGTTTGCCGTTGATAATAGGCGCTCTTTGCTGCGCTTATACGAAAAAAACCCACTCGTTTGAGTGGGCTTTTTCGTGTAATTGGGAGCCTGGCGGTGTGCTACTCTCACATGGGGAAACCCCACACTACCATCGCCGCTAACGCGTTTCACTTCTGAGTTCGGAATGGGATCAGGTGGTACCACGTCGCTATTGCCGCCAGGCAAAAACTGGTTGTTACCGACATCGTCAGTAACTTAACAATTCTGGAAAGCGTGATATCGTCTTCAATCAGAGTAACTCACTACTCTAACTTACTTAATTAGTCAGTCATTTAACTCACAACACACTAAATGTCGAAGCCATTTAGGCGTTGTATGGTTAAGCCTCACGGGCAATTAGTACAGGTTAGCTTAATGCCTTGCAACACTTCCACACCCTGCCTATCAACGTTGTAGTCTACAACAACCCTTCAGAGAGGTTAAACCTCAGGGATGACTCATCTTGGGGCTCGCTTCCCGCTTAGATGCTTTCAGCGGTTATCGATTCCGAACGTAGCTACCGGGCAATGCCTTTGGCAAAACAACCCGAACACCAGCGGTTCGTCCACTCCGGTCCTCTCGTACTAGGAGCAGCTCCCCTCAATCATCCAACGCCCACACCAGATAGGGACCGAACTGTCTCACGACGTTCTAAACCCAGCTCGCGTACCACTTTAAATGGCGAACAGCCATACCCTTGGGACCGACTTCAGCCCCAGGATGTGATGAGCCGACATCGAGGTGCCAAACACCGCCGTCGATATGAACTCTTGGGCGGTATCAGCCTGTTATCCCCGGAGTACCTTTTATCCGTTGAGCGATGGCCCTTCCATACAGAACCACCGGATCACTATGACCTACTTTCGTACCTGCTCGACGTGTCTGTCTCGCAGTTAAGCTAGCTTATGCCATTGCACTAACCTCACGATGTCCGACCGTGATTAGCTAACCTTCGTGCTCCTCCGTTACTATTTGGGAGGAGACCGCCCCAGTCAAACTACCCACCAGACACTGTCCACAATCCCGATTAGGGACCTATGTTAGAACATCAAACATACCAGGGTGGTATTTCAAGGACGGCTCCATGCAAACTAGCGTCTGCATTTCAAAGCCTCCCACCTATCCTACACAAGTAGGTTCAATGTTCAGTGCCAAGCTGTAGTAAAGGTTCACGGGGTCTTTCCGTCTAGGTGCGGGTACACAGCATCTTCACTGCGATTTCAATTTCACTGAGTCTCGGGTGGAGACAGCGTGGCCATGGTTACACCATTCGTGCAGGTCGGAACTTACCCGACAAGGAATTTCGCTACCTTAGGACCGTTATAGTTACGGCCGCCGTTTACCGGGGCTTCGATCAAGAGCTTCGCCTAAGCTAACCCCATCAATTAACCTTCCGGCACCGGGCAGGTGTCACACCGTATACGTCATCTTACGATTTAGCACAGTGCTGTGTTTTTAATAAACAGTCCCAGCCACCTGGTCACTGCGGCCCTCACCTGCTCAGGAAGCAAGTTCCATCACAAGCAAGGGCGTACCTTCTCCCGAAGTTACGGTACAATTTTGCCGAGTTCCTTCACCCGAGTTCTCTCAAGCGCCTTAGTATTCTCTACCTGACCACCTGTGTCGGTTTGGGGTACGGTTCACATAATCATAAGTTTAGAAGCTTTTCCTGGAAGCAGGGCATCAACAACTTCACCACCTTGGTGGCTCGTCTCGTGTCTCGGCCTTAAGAACCCGGATTTACCTAAGTTCTCAGCCTACTCACTTTCACTTGGACAACCAACGCCAAGCTTGCCTAGCCTTCTCCGTCCCTCCATCACTGATTATATAAGTACGGGAATATTAACCCGTTTCCCATCGACTACGCATCTCTGCCTCGCCTTAGGGGCCGACTTACCCTGCCCTGATTAGCATGGGACAGGAAACCTTGGTCTTCCGGCGTGGGGGTTTTTCACCCCCATTATCGTTACTCATGTCAGCATTCGCACTTGTGATATGTCCAGCAAACTTCACAGTTCACCTTCAGCCACTTACACAACGCTCCCCTACCCAGCAAGTAAACTTGCTGCCGCAGCTTCGGTATATTGCTTAGCCCCGTTACATCTTCCGCGCAGGCCGACTCGACTAGTGAGCTATTACGCTTTCTTTAAAGGGTGGCTGCTTCTAAGCCAACCTCCTAGCTGTCTTAGCCTTCCCACATCGTTTCCCACTTAGCAATATTTTGGGACCTTAGCTGGCGGTCTGGGTTGTTTCCCTCTTCACGACGGACGTTAGCACCCGCCGTGTGTCTCCCGGATAGTTCTCTTTGGTATTCGGAGTTTGCAAAGGGTTGGTAAGTCGGGATGACCCCCTAGCCTTAACAGTGCTCTACCCCCAAAGGAATTCGTCCGAGGCTCTACCTAAATAGATTTCGGGGAGAACCAGCTATCTCCCGGTTTGATTGGCCTTTCACCCCCAGCCACAGGTCATCTCCACCTTTTTCAACAGGTGTGAGTTCGGTCCTCCAGTTGATGTTACTCAACCTTCAACCTGCCCATGGCTAGATCACCGGGTTTCGGGTCTATACCTAGCAACTAGACGCGCAGTTAACACTCGCTTTCGCTACGGCTCCCCTAAACGGTTAACCTTGCTACTAAATATAAGTCGCTGACCCATTATACAAAAGGTACGCAGTCACCCCGAAGGGCTCCCACTGCTTGTACGTATACGGTTTCAGGTTCTATTTCACTCCCCTCACAGGGGTTCTTTTCGCCTTTCCCTCACGGTACTGGTTCACTATCGGTCAGTAAGGAGTATTTAGCCTTGGAGGATGGTCCCCCCATCTTCAGTCAAGATAACACGTGTCCCGACCTACTTAATATGTGCTAATTGCCACTTCGTGTACGGGACTATCACCCTGTACCGTTAAACTTTCCAGAATATTCCACTATGACAACTAACATCGGCTAGTCCCCTTTCGCTCGCCGCTACTAAGGGAATCTCGGTTGATTTCTTTTCCTCCGGGTACTTAGATGTTTCAGTTCCCCGGGTTTGCCTCTACATGCTATGTATTCACATGCAGATACCCGCAAGCGGGTGGGTTTCCCCATTCGGACATCGATGGCTCAAATGCGTTTTGTCAACTCGCCACCGCTTTTCGCAGACTTACACGTCCTTCATCGCCTCTTACTGCCAAGGCATCCACCGTATACGCTTAGTCACTTAACCATACAACCCTAAATAGCTTCTGCTTTGCTTCCTGTATTTCGCGGCTCGTCCTCGCTTACTCAGTCACATACGATATGTATGCTCCTTCGCTCGCTCGTCGTTTCGCTCATCCAGAAACCAAATCATCGCTATTGCCTCTTATTCACATGAGTTAAGGAATAAGATTTCATAGCATTACAGGAAAATCCAAGAGTTGCGACAACTCAAAAGGATGGATTTTGCTGCGCCAACCCCGCCTTTTTGTCCAGGGTTAGGTGAGATGTTATCTCTGTTGTATGCATGACTGTCTAATCAATTACATTGCAGCTTACGCTGCGCCGTTTGTCAGATAGAGTAGCGTGAAAGAACATCTTTTCGATATTCTCAGTTACTCAATTTGATTGATTACTAATATCAGCTTTCCAAATTGTTAAAGAACAAGTCGTAGTAATAAATACCACTTTTAAACACACTGCATATCAATGCACTTAGAAGTGGTGGAGCTAAGCAGGATCGAACTGCTGACCTCCTGAATGCAAATCAGGCGCTCTCCCAGCTGAGCTATAGCCCCATCGAACTACTTAACTTTTACGATGGCAAATCGTCGTATTTCTTTCTTAGACAAGGAAGTTTAACGCGTAGTGTGCGAGTAGCACATGAGCGTTGAACTGACGCCGTATAAGGAAGAAATGGTAGGCTTGGGCAGACTTGAACTGCCGACCTCACCCTTATCAGGGGTGCGCTCTAACCAGCTGAGCTACAAGCCTATTGCTTGGTCTTTGTTGCTCATACTGCCTTGCTCCGGAATTTGCTTGGTCACAATCAGACGATTGCTCCCTGCGACAAATTCCTCGCGGCGTTGCCTGACCAACAAATCCGCTGCGCAATACTCCCTTTTTGGTGAAGTACTACCTTGGTTGTTCTTCTTTATCAATAACAAAACAATCTGTGTGAACACTACGCTAAAAGGCAATTGACGATTTTTAAGGTAAGGAGGTGATCCAACCCCAGGTTCCCCTAGGGTTACCTTGTTACGACTTCACCCCAGTCATGAAACACAAAGTGGTAATCGTCCTCCCGAAGGTTAGACTAACTACTTCTTTTGCATCCCACTCCCATGGTGTGACGGGCGGTGTGTACAAGGCCCGGGAACGTATTCACCGCAGTATGCTGACCTGCGATTACTAGCGATTCCGACTTCACGGAGTCGAGTTGCAGACTCCGATCCGGACTACGATATTCTTTAAGGGGTCCGCTCCACATCGCTGTCTCGCTTCCCTCTGTAAATACCATTGTAGCACGTGTGTAGCCCTACACGTAAGGGCCATGATGACTTGACGTCGTCCCCACCTTCCTCCGGTTTGTCACCGGCAGTCTCCTTAAAGTGCCCAACTTAATGCTGGCAACTAAGGACAAGGGTTGCGCTCGTTGCGGGACTTAACCCAACATCTCACGACACGAGCTGACGACAGCCATGCAGCACCTGTGTCAGAGTTCCCGAAGGCACTAATCCATCTCTGGAAAATTCTCTGCATGTCAAGTGTAGGTAAGGTTCTTCGCGTTGCTTCGAATTAAACCACATGCTCCACCGCTTGTGCGGGCCCCCGTCAATTCATTTGAGTTTTAACCTTGCGGCCGTACTCCCCAGGCGGTCTACTTAGCGCGTTAGCTTCGCTACGCACGAATTAAATTCACACACAGCTAGTAGACAGCGTTTACGGTGTGGACTACCAGGGTATCTAATCCTGTTCGCTACCCACACTTTCGGACATGAGCGTCAGTCTTTGGCCAGGGAGTCGCCTTCGCCACTGATGTTCCTCCAGATATCTACGCATTTCACCGCTACACCTGGAATTCCACTCCCCTCTCCAAGACTCTAGTCTGCCAGTTCTAAATGACCATCCCAGGTTGAGCCCGGGGCTTTCACATCTAGCTTAACAAACCGCCTGCGTCCGCTTTACGCCCAGTAATTCCGATTAACGCTCGCACCCTCCGTATTACCGCGGCTGCTGGCACGGAGTTAGCCGGTGCTTCTTCTGTTGTTAACGTCACAGCTGGCAGGTATTAACTACCAACCTTTCCTCACAACTGAAAGTGCTTTACAACCCGAAGGCCTTCTTCACACACGCGGCATGGCTGCATCAGGGTTTCCCCCATTGTGCAATATTCCCCACTGCTGCCTCCCGTAGGAGTCTGGGCCGTGTCTCAGTCCCAGTGTGGCTGATCTTCCTCTCAGAACAGCTAGAGATCGTCGCCTTGGTGAGCCTTTACCTCACCAACTAGCTAATCTCACTTGGGCCTCTCTTCAGGTAGGAGCCTAAGCCCCCTTTGGTCCGTAGACGTTATGCGGTATTAGCAGTCGTTTCCAACTGTTATCCCCCTCCCAAAGGCAAGTTCCCAAGCATTACTCACCCGTCCGCCACTCGTCAGCAAATAGCAAGCTATTCCTGTTACCGTTCGACTTGCATGTGTTAGGCCTGCCGCCAGCGTTCAATCTGAGCCATGATCAAACTCTTCAATTAAAATCGAAAAACTATTTATGAATCGTCGGTTGACACTCTTAACGAGTGCCCACACAGATTGTCTTGTTATAAATTGTTAAAGAACATTTGCTTAAGCCTTGCTATATGCCGTCTCAAGCGGGATGCGTATATTACTCTGCACCAATTTTTTGTCAATCATTTTTTTGATTTTTTTTCACTCAAAAAAACTAATTTTCAAACTCGTTCCGGATGGCTTTTAGCGACCTCCCTGAACCGAGGACGCGCATTTTACGCATATCAGAATTCAGGTCAACCCCCCTTTATAAATAAAAACAAAAAAACGACCTGTTCGGTCGCTTTTTATTCAAACTGGGTACAGTTCGCACAATCATGCCTATTTTGTACAGTCTGCCATAGTCGAATTCTATTATTGTTTCAGATTATTCATGACTTTGGCTTGGCAGATTCATCATCTTTGTCACCGCTGCCATCAGACATGTCGACTTCATTAGATGTTTGTTTATCAACATTATCAGGTGAGAAGTCTGCATCTTTGTCTTCGTGATCGCCTACTACATCCTGTAGCGTCACCTTATCTACTGTTCTAAACGTATTTATTGGGCCTGCTAAAGCGTATAAAGCAAATACCAGGAAAAGTACCAGTGCTGGTTCAGTAGCGACCACAACAAAAATAAGCATAATAATAAGTAGAGCAACAAACGGGACTTTACCGTTCCAGTTCACTTCTTTGAAAGAATTGTATTTGAAGTTGCTTACCATGAGTAAGCCTGCAGCACTGGTAACTAAGGCGACGATGATACCGTAATCATTGCCCCGCACGTTATATTCTACACCTACCCACACTAACCCAGCCACAACGGCCGCCGCGGCAGGACTCGCTAAGCCTTGGAAGAACCGTTTATCTGCGATACCTACTTGGGTGTTAAATCGGGCAAGTCGCAGCGCTGCACCCGCTACATAGATAAAAGCAGCTAACCATCCTAGCTTACCCAACTCACTCAACCCCCAGTTATAAGCTACCAGAGCTGGTGCTACACCGAAGGAAACCATATCGGCCATAGAATCATATTCAGCTCCGAAAGCGCTTTGCGTATTGGTCATCCTGGCAGCTCGTCCATCCAGCCCGTCAAATATCATTGCTACAAACACAGCAACCGCTGCGGCTTCGAAGCTACCGTTCATTGATGCAACAACAGCGTAGAAACCCGAAAACAGCCCGGCGGTTGTAAGTAAATTAGGGAGCAAATAAATGCCTTTGCGTTTTGTATCTGTCATTAAGACCTCATCATCTTTTATTCTGCTACTATTATTTCACAGAAGCTGCGCCCACGCACTCTTCAAACGTACGACCTTACTATCTCGATCACCACTTCTTACTTACCAACATATTTTCCTTAGTAGCACAGCAGGTTTGCAGATATATATTTGAGTATAAATATAAATACACAACTAGACATTTTAAAATGTTATCTTAACCTACTGTTATATATAAACTTTAGTCTATTCCACTACTTTCGTCTGATGTCAGTATATTTTACGCATTAAGTTTGAATAGTTTCAAAATACACTTAAAATACATATAAATCATTAACTTAAAAATGGGCACGATTAATGCTTGGTGTGATTTGAGGTATATAATCGAGGTATAAAAGGGGTCCATAAGATGAAACTAAATAAAATAGCATCAGTTACGGCAATAGTTTTTGCCGGTGCACTGAGCGCCCCAGCTTTCGCCGGTGGCGGAGGTTGGCACAGTGGTTGTGGCACAGGTGGTAACACCGGTGATGGCTGTAACGCAGCTGATTACTTTGGTGATGATCTGATGTATAGCCTTGCTAGTGATGGAATCACCAACGCAGAAGTTGATGGCGTGACCATCAATGCTTCGGCCTATTCTGATACAAAGGATTGGTCGAGAATTGGCTCCAAATATGGCTACGGTAAATACTCAGACGTCAATATTGAAGAAGCAGAGCTTAGACAGTATGGTGGGGGTTATGGTGTTGTCAATGAGGATGAGAGAGCCAGATACTCACCAGATCACTCTGTCGACAATGAAAAAGAAGTAAAATGGTCATGGCAAAGTGGTTCCTATGGATATCACATTGACACTGACTACGATTATGTTCTGATTTCCTTCGACGAGGCAGTAAATGTAACGGGCGCTACATTTAGCTGGTTGTGGAAAGACGACGACACCCAGGTATCGGTTGCCGCTTTAGACGACACAACAATGCTCGAGTCAGGCTCTAATACCTGGAGCGACGTAGCTGGTGATGCAATGGCTGTTGGTTCCTTCGACGTACTAAACTGTGACGATGACCACCTCGCCATGGTTGAATTCGAAAACGTGTACTCACAGTACTGGATCATCGGGGCGTACAACACGGTATTTGGCGATATCGGTCACAAGATGTTCGATGACGGGTTTAAGTTGGCTAGTATTGGCTTCAACACCAAAGGAACCCCAACAGAAGTAACAGAACCAGGAACATTTGCCATGTTATTCATGGGCGGTGCACTGGCCATGTGGCGCAGAAAGCGTAACGCTTAATCTGTTAGGCTACTCTATAATTAGCTTTAGCAATTGAAAGGTGGCAGCTGCCACCTTTTTTCTCTTTACAGTATTCAGGTGTTATTTATGAATATTCAACAATCGTTAGAAAGGCTTTTTCGAAAAGCAGTTTTCTGTACTGGACTTATTGCTTTTTCGACAACCGCATTTTGTACTACTTTTGCGGATTATGAAAAAGCACTTACCGCCTTTAATAATGATGATTATGAAACCGCATTTGTACATCTGAAAAACAGTTTACAAAAAGACCCTGAGAACCTTACCGCTAAGATATTGATGGGTCGCCTTTTGCTGCAAAACGGCTACGTTCGAGCAGCAGAATTGGAATTCTCTGAATCCATAGAAATGGGCGCAGATTTAAACCTTGTCGCTGAACCATTGGGTACAGCATGGTTGTTTATGAACCACTTCACCGAAATTGTTGAATTTACCGATTACAAGCGACTCGGTGCACGGCAGAAGTCAGCATGGCTTCAAATACGGGCCACAGCGTGTAACAAACTCAATGATAAAGCATGTACTAAGGCCGCTTATGAAAGCATGCTTGAACTCCCATTCAACAATGATGCTGCATATAATGGTCTGGCCGCCATGGCTTTGGAAAATAACGAGTTAGACGAAGCCAAGGCCCTTCTCAAAAAATCCAGTACTATTAACCAGGAAAGCGCTACCTTATGGCGACTCACAGCCCAGCTAGCTTATAGAGAAAAGAAAGTCGACCAGGCCATCTCATTGTTCAAAAGAGCACTATCTATAAATACCGATGACCCGATTGCATTAAGAAACCTGGTAAATATTTATATTTCCCGAGACGATTTTGTTAGTGCTCGCGAGTATGTTGACGAAATTATGCAACGTACGCCTGATGACCCCTTGGCAATTTTGCTAAACAACTGGTTGATGACTCAGGAAAGTACCCTCACCCCAAATACCGGAGAAATTCAAAAGCTGGGTAACAGCTTGTCTGAACTGCCACCTGATGTGGTCGAGTCACAGCCACTTCTTATTTATATCAGCGGCTTAACCGCGTATTTTAATGGCAATATTGAAAAAGCAGTAGGCGATTTTGAACGTTATTTAGGCAAAGTTCCTAACGACTTACAAGCAACGAAGTTACTGGCGAAAGCTTATATCTCTACGCAGCGCCCTAAGCTCGCCTTGTCTTTATTAGAGCAAAAGCAATCTATTATTCTTTCTGATTTAAGTGCGTCTTTGTTACTTGGAGATTTACTTATTGAACAAAACAAAAGTTTCAGAGCTGATAGCCTAACGCGGATCCTCGAAACACGTTATCCCAACACGCTGCTCGTGCAACTTTTTAAAATAAAGCTGATGACGGTCAGAGGCCAGGAAGAACAAGCGCTTAAACTTCTCGATGACAATTACAACGCGCAGCAACTAAACCCAACCTTTTTGTTCACTTATGCGTCTATGAAAATGCGTTTTGGACAATTTGACGACGCCCACAAAGCCGTTGACGGGTTAACAAATATTTTCCCGGAAAAAGCGGACGTTCACAATTTCAAAGCATCACTTTATCTGCAGGAAGATAGATACGACAAAGCGAGAGAAAGACTGGAGAAAGCCCTTGAACTCAACCCTGACAGCTTTTCAGCGCGCTTTAATCTGGCCTCTTTAGAAGCCAAAACAGGCAATATCGATGCATCACTTCTGCTTTTAAACACGCTGCTTGAACAAGCGCCGAGACACATTCCCTCGCAATTGTTAAAAGCACAAAATACACTGGTAAAAGGTGACGTTGATACCGCAATAAATATTTACAACAATGTTTTGGCGTTGATGCCCCGAAATCAGGAAGCCAGGGTTAAGTTGGTGCAAATCAGAGCGAATCAGGGAGATCTCAACGGTGCGCTCTATCAGCTGGACAAACTCTTGAAAGAAGATTTTGATAACCCTGCATTTTTGCTTCAAAAAGCGAATATTCTGGTGAACATGGAGAGAATAGACGAGGCTGAACAGGCACTGGTGCTGGCCCATGATCAGCTTCAGGAAAACCCTCGATTACTCACAAAGTACGGTAACCTACTCATAAAACTAGGGCGCACGGATGAAGCTCTGACAAGTTTTTTACAGGCCCGCGCAATCACGCCATACGACAATGATCTTGCGCTACACACGGCCAAGTTACAAATTGCCATGGGTAAAGTTTCTGACGCAGCCCAAACTATTGCATCACGCATCGACAAAAATCAAAATAACCCCGACTTTTGGTACGTCGCAGGTCTGTTAGCAGAGAGCACAGGTAATTTTACTAAAGCTGCGCAGGCTTACGAACGCTCTACCTCACTTGCACCGGCTTTTGCTCAACCATTGCTGGCGGCTTATAAAATGGCAGAGAGAGGAAATAATCCTGACGGATTTATTGAAATGGCGAAAGGGCTAATGAAGTCAACCCCCGAATATCTGCTGCCCGCAAACTTACTGGCGCAGTATTTTTACAACAACGGTGAGTTTTCCAAGTCCATTCCTATTTATACCAAATTATCCCAAATGCCCAACGTGTTGAATAAGTCAAAAGTACTCAACCGGTTAGCAGAAATGTCAGCACAGTCTAACACCCTGCAGGCATCACAGTGGATCACTGAAGCTATCGACCTGAACCCAAGTGATCCAGAGATCCTCGATACCTATGGCTGGGTGTTGGCACACGAAGGAAAATATCAGGAAAGTTTAGAAATGCTTCGCAGGGCATTTAGTCGGCAAGCTACCAACCCTAAACTTCGCTATCATCTAGGATATACCCTGCTACAAATGGGAAATGAACAGGAAGCAAAAGAGCATTTGGAAATTGCAGCTTATGCAGAAAGTGATTACAACGGAAAGTCACAAGCATCGAAGCTATTAGAAACTATGTAGCAGAAATATTTAACTAAAAACCCCTGGCCTTCACCAGGGGTTTTTAGTTTATACCACGACAAGTTCGTCGTCTTTCACATCTATCCGAATTGTAGATTCTGGCATCAGCACGCCAGACAACAACTGCTGCGCTAACGGGTTTTCGATCTGCGTCTGAATGGCCCGTTTCAACGGTCTGGCGCCAAAGACAGGGTCGAAACCAGCGTCTGCGATCTTATCCATAGCAGCACCTGATAACTCCAGCTTGTAGCCCTTCGTAGCCAAGCGTTGGCGTAGTGATGCCAACTGAATTTTTGCAATAGACTTAATCTGCTCTTTACCAAGGGGATGAAATACCACTAAGTCATCAACTCTGTTAATAAACTCAGGCCTGAAGTGTTGCCCCACTACTGACATTACACGACGCTTCATTTCGTCATATTGGTCATCTCCATGGGCATCCTGAATAACATCAGAACCCAAGTTTGATGTCATGATCACAACCGTGTTTTTGAAATCAACGGTTCTGCCTTGTCCATCTGTCAGTCGACCATCATCAAGCACCTGTAATAGAATATTAAAAACATCCGGGTGCGCTTTTTCAACTTCATCCAACAGGATCACCGAATAAGGTTTTCTGCGAACGGCTTCTGTAAGATAGCCTCCCTCCTCATAACCTACGTAACCCGGTGGCGCCCCAACCAGACGGGACACAGAATGCTTTTCCATAAATTCAGACATATCAATACGAACTAACGCTGCTTCCGTGTCGAACAAAAAACCGGCCAGTGCTTTTGATAATTCTGTTTTTCCTACCCCTGTTGGACCTAAGAAAAGGAAAGAGCCAATAGGGCGATTGGGATCTGCAAGACCAGACCTAGAACGGCGTATCGCATTGGATACCGCATTTACTGCCTCTGCCTGTCCTACAACACGTTTGTGTAAAACCTCTTCCATTCTTAACAGTTTGTCCCGCTCACCTTCCAACATTTTGGCTACAGGAATACCAGTCCAGCGAGACAGCACCTCTGCGATTTCACTGTCTGTCACTTTGTTTTTCAGCAGCAGTGTTTCACGAGTTTCACTCTCTGCAGCCTTCTCAAGCTTCATTTCAAGTTCAGGAATTCGACCGTATTGCAATTCAGACATACGATTTAAGTCAGATGCACGCCTGGCAATTTCCATATCGAGCTTAGCTTGTTCCAGTTCAGTCTTGATTGACTGGGTTCCTTGCATGGCATCTTTTTCTTCACGCCATATCTTATCCAGCTCGCCTAACTTATTCTCGGCTTGCTCGCGCTCCAGCTCAATCATTTCTAACCGTTTATGGCTTTCGCCGTCAGTTTCTTTCGCTAGCGCTTGTTCTTCCAATTTGAGCTGGATGATGCGACGCTCCAGCCTGTCCATATCTTCAGGCTTAGAGTCTATTTGTAGACGGATACTCGATGCTGCTTCATCAATAAGATCAATAGCTTTGTCGGGAAGCTGGCGATCACTAATATAGCGATGGGACAAGGTTGCTGCGGCAACAATGGCCGGATCAGTTATATCTACCGAATGATGGAGCTCATAGCGTTCTTTCAAACCGCGCAAAATAGCAATGGTATCTTCCACGCTCGGTTCATCAACCAGAACCTTTTGGAAACGACGCTCTAAAGCAGCATCTTTTTCAATATACTGACGGTATTCATCCAATGTGGTCGCACCCACACAATGCAGTTCACCGCGAGCCAAAGCAGGCTTGAGCATATTTCCGGCGTCCATGGCACCGTCGGACTTACCTGCCCCAACCATGGTGTGTAACTCGTCGATGAAGAGAATAACCCTTCCCTCCTCCTTGGACAGTTCGTTCAGTACAGCTTTTAACCGTTCCTCGAATTCACCCCTGTATTTAGCGCCTGCCACCAGCGCGCCCATATCTAAAGAAAGTACCCGCTTGTTTTTAAGACCCTCAGGAACTTCACCATTGATAATACGCTGAGCTAGCCCTTCGACGATGGCCGTTTTACCCACGCCGGGTTCACCTATAAGCACAGGGTTGTTTTTCGTGCGACGTTGCAGAACCTGTACTGTTCGTCTTATCTCATCATCGCGGCCAATAACTGGGTCAAGCTTACCTTGTTCGGCTCGTTCGGTAAGGTCAGTAGTATATTTTTCTAAAGCCTGCCGAACGTCTTCGGCATTCGGATCAGTAACTTTCTGACCACCACGCATTTTATCGATTGCGGTTTCTATCTGCTCTTTAGACATATTAAGACTGCGAAGCAATTCGCCTAACTTTCCTTTGTCTTGCAATGCCGCTAAAACAAAAATTTCCGACGTGATATATTCATCTTTTCTCTGCTGGGCAATTTTGTCACATAAATTAAGCAGAATACCGCTGTCTTTGCCAAGCTGAACATCACCGCCAATACCTTCAACTCTGGGCAGGCGCTCGATCGCTTCGGCCAAGGCAGAGCGAAGGGCATTCACGTTAACCTGCGCCTGATCGAGCAATGGACGAACGGATCCACCCTGCTGATTTAACAGTGCAGTCATTAAGTGCACCGGTTCTATGAACTGATGATCCCGACCCAGTGCTAAAGACTGTGCGTCAGAAATCGCTAATTGGAATTTACTGGTAAATCTGTCTAATCGCATGAAACCATCCCCTGCCAATATATCGCAAAGATTAACACGACTTATTTATGGGTATGGATTTAGAGGGATTCAACTGACGAGACAAATAAACGGACAAAAGTTTTGATCAATATCAAGTTAAATTAACCAGACCAAGATTATTTATATAAGCTCTCATGAACAAAACCGTTAATATTTAAAACCGATTACTGACACCTGACGTCCACAAGGTGTAGTTCCCTCGTGTACGCTCCTGCGGTGGGAAAAAAATTGTGAGTCTCTCTCATAAGTACAAACATCGCTTTTAGTGATGTTATCCACACCGACCTGGCGCAGTTGACTAAAAGTAATAGCGGGCAAGTCCAACAAAAATTTCCCAGAGTTATCACTAGACCGGTAGCTTGATCTACAAGGAGCAAAATGCTCCACAACTTCTGGCGATACTTCGTAATTCGCCTGACTAATGGCCGGGCCTATCCACGCCATAAGATTATCGTTACGAGAACTCATTGATTCGATTGTACGAGCAACAATACCTGACGCCAAGCCTTTCCATCCGGCATGAATCGCAGCAACTTCGGTGCCCTCAGTGTTACTGAGCAGTATAGGGACGCAATCTGCTGTCATCACAGCACACGCAAAAGCCACGTGCCGACTTATTGATGCATCCGCCTCGCGCTCCTCACTGGGCAGCGTAATACAGGTATTGCTGTGCACCTGTTCTAACCACTGAATTTTGTTATGGTAAGGCAGTTGTTCCCGGTTCCTGACAACGGTTACCTTGTCATCGCCTACATGCAAGCCGACATTTAAGCTGCTATAAGCGCCACTGCTGAGCCCACCTTGTCGCATCGAACAATAAGCGAAAACACGCTCTGGGAAATTCACGTCAGGAACAACGACAG
The DNA here is from genome assembly GCF_056158205.1 of Alteromonas sp. AWQ4_252. Taxonomy (NCBI): domain Bacteria; kingdom Pseudomonadati; phylum Pseudomonadota; class Gammaproteobacteria; order Alteromonadales; family Alteromonadaceae; genus Alteromonas; species Alteromonas sp. AWQ4_252. Next base: position 3,593,859 of record NZ_JBSWSV010000001.1, read on the forward strand.
TCATAGTCACACGTCATCCAAACCGTGTAGAGCGGTATCTTCCCGCACCGCAGCTATTAGTGAGACCATGTCTTCCGGAAGAGGCGCTTGCCAAGTCATCCACTCTCCACTTTCAGGGTGAAACAAGGATAACTGAGCGGCGTGAAGTGCCTGACGCTGAAAACCTCGCAAAGCATTCACGCAAGCTTCAGAAGCGCCTTTAGGCAATCGCGGACGTCCACCATACGCAGGGTCGCCAACCAAGGGATGTTTGACATGAGCCATATGAACACGGATCTGATGGGTTCTACCTGTCTCTAATTTCAAACGCAGATGAGTATGGGATCTAAACTTTTCCATCACCCGGTAATGGGTCACAGCCGGCTTGCCGAATTCCCGCACTGCCATTAACGTGCGTTTAGTGGGGTGTCTGCCAATAGGCGCATCAACAACCCCACCAGCGACCATAGTGCCATACGCTAGGGCTTCGTACTCCCGGCTCATAACCCGCTCTTGCAACTGATTCACAAGATGTGTTTGCGCAGGCACTGTTTTCGCAACGACCATTAGCCCTGTAGTGTCTTTGTCCAGTCGATGCACTATCCCTGCCCTTGGGACAATATCGATATCCGGAACGTGAGATAACAATGCGTTTAGGATAGTCCCGTCCTGGTTCCCTGCCCCAGGGTGAACAACAAGATCAGCGGGTTTGTTAATTACCAGGATGGCGTCATCTTCATACACAATATCCAGTTCAATATCCTGAGGTTTACTGGATATTTGTACTTCCATCAAGGCAGCAATCTGTATGTACTCATCACCCAGCATTTTATGCTTAGGTGTCACCAACACATCACCATCAACGGTCACATTACCGTCTAAAATCCAACTTTTTAACTTCGATCGTGAATATTCAGGGAACAAATCAGCCAAAACCTGATCTAATCTCATGCCATAGTGGTGTGGCCCGGTATTCGCTTCAAGTCTGACTGTGTTTTCAGGCTGGCTCATAAAACTCTTTCGCTATTACAAAAAGCGTATTATACCAACTTTACGGTAATGAGAAGGAAACTTTCCTGTTTTTATGTGGAGTTTCCTGGTTTGAGTGCGCTAGAATGCTGCAACAAATGCAAAACACGTATCAGTCGGTTAAGCAGGAATAGACAAAGATATGAAATCAATTCGATTAATGATGCCAGTCGTCGTTGGTGTCATGGTAAGTATGGCGGGATGTAGCTCCAACGATGATACACAGGAGCGCGCGGCCCTGGCCAATATGGGCGCCCAACAAATGTACGATAGCGCAAAACGCAATATGCAAAACGGTAACTTTGGGTCAGCATCCACCATGCTGAGTGAGCTGGACTCCCGCTACCCATTTGGCCCTTTATCGAATCAAGTGCAGTTAGACTTGATATACAGCTACTACAAATCCGGTCGTATTGACGAAACCCTGGCAACTATCGACAGATTTGTTCGGTTAAATCCCAACCATTCTGATGTGGATTACGCTTTTTACATGCGCGGCCTGACAAATATGGAAGCTGATTCCAATATGTTCCAGGAGCTGATGCAAATAGACCGCTCTGATAGGGACCCATCTAAATCAAGAGAAGCTTTTGAAGATTTTCGTCGATTGATACAACAATACCCCGATAGCAAGTACGCTGCTGACGCCAAAAAACGCATGCTCTTCATTAAAAACAGGTTGGCAAAATATGAAATTGCCATCGCTAGGTTTTACATGCGCAGAGAAGCTTATGTGGCGGCGGCAAACAGAGGAAGATATGTGCTGGAACACTTCCCCAATTCTGAACACGTTCAGGAGGCACTAGAAATCATGGTATCCAGTTATGATCAGCTGGGTTTAACTGATCTCAAGAATAACGCAATTAAAACGTTGCAGTTAAACTTTCCGGACAGTGATTTTCTAAGTTAACATTCAGGCACCATATGGTGCCTTTTTTATCTAAAAAACAAGTGACTAAATGGATTGAGCAGACGGGCTATGCCCGAAGTGAAGTGTAACGGCTGGTCTAAAATACTAAACACTAAACACCCTGATGGGTGTGTGGATTGCGGGGCATGAGTATGGTCGCCGTCCATTTTAATAAAGTCACCTGTGCGGTAATGATGTAATCCATCACTAAATTCACCGTCAAGTACTAAAGTGAATTCCACCCCTCGGTGAGTGTGCTCGGGCACACTGCCTCCATTACCCATATAAATAAAATTCGCGACTCCAGAATAGCCTAGGTCAACAGGCGCCTGCCACAACTTGCCAACAAGACCGCTCCAATTTCCGATTTTACCGGCAAATGTTTGTAGCGTTCGGGGGATAGCAAAAACCTTACCGTCTAATTCTATCTGTTCAACCGACAGTGGGTTTGAGGTCTGCTCACGGCTTCCGAACGTAGACATCTCAGGAAGCATGGTAATATTCGACAGCATGGCACCAAGTTGTTCGTCCAACATGCTGTCATGTGATGAAAAGTCAAAGGCCTGTGCGGCCATGTTTTCGGTGGTTTCCAGCACAACTTTCTTACAACGGCCGCACATGTCACAATGTGCGGATACCATTATGGATTCAACTGGAGATAGAGTCCCTTGAGCATACTGCGTTAACTGCTCAATACTGGGGTGAAACCTAATCATGAGCGTTAAGCATACCCTTGAGTCGTTGCAGTGCTAAACGGGTTCGTGACTTTACGGTACCAAGAGGGATACTGAGTTCGTCGGCAACTTCTTGTTGTGATTTACCGTCGATGTAAATCGCTTCAATCACCGCTTTTTGCTTCACTGGCAAGTCTTCAAACATGAAGCCGATTTGTTCAAGAGTTATCTGTTCATCGAGAGATGTTTCATTGGCGTCTGCGGTTTGCTCACACAAGACGGGCCAGAGATCATCAGAGCATACATCTTCTTTGCGGTTTTGAAGTTTGCGAAGCATGTCGAAACGAATGTTACGTGCAATGGTAAAAATCCAAGTGGAGGGACTGCCCTTTTCGGCGTTAAATAAGTGAGCTTTTTGCCACACGTTAGACATTGTGTCCTGGACAAGCTCCATAGCCAAAGCTTCATTACTCATTTGTTTAAGCGCATATGAGCGAAGTCGGGGGGCAAAATACCCAAATACCCTGGCAAATGACAGTCTACAACGGTTTTCGGCAACCTTAACGATATAGCCTGACATTTCAGTCGCACAATCTTTTGGTTTGGTAACGCTGTTTCTTTGGTCCACAGGAATTCCAACTAACATAATCTTGTCCATATCCTATCAGGTTAATAGTTTCTATAGACAACGAAATCAAGAAAGTGAAAGAAATGTAATCTTAACCAGCTTGCCCAGTAAATTTTACACGGTCAGTTACTGAACCAGCGCTGCAAGGTAACTCAATAAACTCTTGCAATCGGCCTGTTTAAGAAAATATTGTTTCTGCTTGGCATCTACCGGTAACAACTCCAACCATCGCTGCATGACCCAAACGGGGTCGTTGTAGTGAAACTCTTCGTAAAGCTCAGCGAGGTCTGGGTAGCGCTCAAAAATTTCCTTCAATCTGTCGTCTATAGGTGAAAGTCGATGAGGTGATATATCACAATGCCAGGAAGACAACCTTTCGCACTGTGCTGTTCGAAGACCATCGGCCTGGGTAACAATGTTACTCACCTCTACACTTTCTAAACCAGCAACCTTTATGCCAAGCAACCCATCATCGAGTAAATCGAAATCGATAACCGATGCCAACGTACCAATTGGATAGATGTGTTGATTTTTCTCCTTGTCGCCTTTTGCGTCGAGCATACACATGACCAAATACCCGTCATTTGCACACACCTCTTTCACCATGCGAACGTAGCGGGGCTCAAAGATTCGCAGTGCCATTCTACCGCCGGGAAGCAGGTGCGCAGAAAGCGGAAATAAGGGATATTTTGTTGAACTCATAAAGCATTATTTCAGACTAATTCTGAGATTCATTACGCGTGCAATTATTTTTGGATCGGTGAATATTTTTCAATTTTCGAACAGTTTGACTGTCTTCAATGATCTATGCGTAAGTAAAATTGGTATATAAGTGAGTCGTTTTTACACAGTAGCCGTTATGACCACTATCCAGCATTTTTGTAAATTATACGAAACACTTCACACCATATCACCCGATGACCTGGCAACTATTTATTCAGATGACATTACATTCATCGACCCGATAACGACCCACCATGGCATTGAAAACGTAAAAAGCTACTTTTCTCAGTTATTATCTGAAACCGATTATTGTAACTTTGAAATCTTATCTGTTTCAGAAACCGTCGCTCAGCAGCCGATAAACTACACTGTAACCTGGGAAATGACCCTAAAACTTAAAACGCGTAAGCCCCCTATATCGCTACAGGGTGTGACACTGTTAAAAATTGCTAATGATCGTATCGTCTATCATCGTGACTATTATGATCTAGGAGAAATGGTGTACGAAAATGTGCCTGTTCTACGCTGGTTCATAACAAAAATCAAAAAGAGGTTGGCATTATGAAAACCATATTAATCACTGGCGCGACATCTGGCATTGGCAAGGCACTTGCCGAACACGCTCTAGGAAAAGGCTACGCGATAATTGCCTGTGGCAGAAATGAGGAAGCCTTGGCATCGCTCGCTTCGTATAGAAACGTAACTACCGCGAAATTTGACCTCACCGATCGGGAAGAAACTCAGCAAGCACTTTCGGAACTGAGTTTTGATATAGCGGTACTCAATGCAGGTAACTGCGAATACGTTGACATTGACGCATTCGATGCAGAATTGTTCAGACGTGTTTTTGAAATCAACTTCTTTGGTATTGTTAACAGCGTGGAAGCGCTGCTCCCGAAAATGACTATGGGAAATCAGTTGGTTATTGTCGATAGTATGGCTCGACTCTTTCCTTTTACACAGTCACAAGCTTATGGCGCAAGCAAAGCAGCCGTTCACTACTTTACTAAAAGTCTGGAAGTAGATTTAGCCCATAAGGGTATTTCGGTTCAGGCGGTTTCACCGGGTTTTGTGGAAACACCATTAACTGATAAAAACGATTTTGACATGCCGATGAAAATTTCAGCAGATGAAGCCGCTAAGGCAATGCTTAAAGGTATTGAGAAAGGAAATCACAGCATATTTTTCCCTACGGGGTTTGGATTGATCATGCGTTTGATGCATAACCTGCCAACCGGTCTCCAAAAATGGTTCTCTTTAAAAATGCGCAAGCAGCAGTAAGGAATAATTATGCAGCGTAATATAGCAATTATTGGTTCTGGGATCTCTGGTCTCACCTGTGGTTATTTGTTAAGTAAGCAGCACAAGGTCACCGTTTTCGAAGCGAACGACTATATTGGCGGTCACACGGCGACAAAACGCATTGATGTTAAAGGCAGTTCTTACGATGTAGATACAGGGTTCATTGTATTTAATGACTGGACTTATCCGAACTTTATTAAATTAATGGACTCGCTTGGCGTCACAAGACAACCTACAGAAATGAGCTTTTCTGTTCACAGCGAGAAAACCGGCCTTGAATACAATGGCAATAATCTAAACACCCTTTTTGCTCAGCGCCGGAATCTCTTCAGACCATCATTTTGGCGACTGGTAAAAGATATACTGGCATTTAATAAAGCTTGTACAGCAAGAGCGGCTGAAGCCAGGGAAGAAGATTTTGATATTACGTTGTTTGATTACATAAAATCACTGGGTTTGAGTGATGGGTTTTCGAATTATTACATTTTACCTATGTGTGCAGCCATTTGGTCTGCAAGCCTTGAACAAACGAAACGCTTCCCGCTGGCTTTTTTCCTGCAGTTTTTTAGTAACCACGGTTTATTGAGCGTCAGCAATCGCCCGCAATGGTACACCTTAATCGGAGGCTCACATAGCTATATCTCGCCAATCACAAAGGGCTTCGCAGACCAAATTCTACTGTCAACCCCAGTTAAACAGGTTTCTCAGAAAAATGGAAAATGGCTGGTTGATACAGACCGCGTAGGTTCGGCTGAATTTGATGACGTCATATTTGCCTGTCATTCCGACCAGGCATTGGCTATGTTGGCAGCCCCTACGGTAGAACAAAAAGAGATCCTTGGCGCAATTCCCTATGCAAAGAACGAAGTGGTATTGCACCTCGATACAACCCAATTACCAGAACGAAAGCTGGCATGGGCAAGCTGGAATTACAGATTAAAAGAAACGCCGGAAGAGAGCATCGCTCCAGCAGCAGTGACCTACAATATGAACATTCTTCAGCGATTCGAAAACGCGCCAGTAACGTTCTGCGTCACACTTAATAATACTGATGCTATCGACCCAACTCGCATATTGCGTAAATATCAATACGCTCATCCACAATACAGCGCAGACATGGTTGCAGCACAGCGCCGTCGGAGCGAGATTTGCGGTGCTGGCAACATACATTTTTGTGGCGCATACTGGTACAACGGTTTTCATGAAGATGGTGTGCGCAGCGCGCTTGATGTTTGCAAGCGTTTTGGTGCCAGCTTATGAATGACTTAGAGAGTGCCTTATACTGTGGTAAGGTATTCCACGAACGATACTTACCCACCCAACACAAATTTAGCTACGACATTTACTTGTTCTGGCTAAAACTATCTGAATTACCCCAGCTAGATAAGTCACTTTCCCGTTTCTCTGAAGACAAACTCAATGTAGTGAGCTTTAAGCACAAAGATTATTTTAAAAATTCAACACTGCCTCTTGGTGAGGCGATCACGGCTAAAATGTCTGATCTCAATGGCTCTCCTCTTTATGGTGAGGTGTTTATGATGGGCCAGGTTCGCACTTTAGGTTTCTATTTCTCACCGGTTAACTTTTTCTTTTTACGTAACAGCGAAGGCATATTCACCCATATGCTTGCTCAAGTTAGCAATACGCCCTGGAACGAACGACACTACTACCTTGTTGACCTGGCCGTGCAAGCTGATACCGATAAAACTTTTCATGTTTCGCCCTTCAACCCCATGGACATGACGTACAAGTGGAACATTAAACCTCCTGGAGACACTTTCGCTATGACGCTGGACTGTCACCGTGAAAAAAAAGAGTTTCGTGCTGGGCTAAACATGAAAAGAATTTCATTGAACAACCACAATCTCAACAGGGCCATCAAACGTATTCCTAGTATGAGCATAAAAACAGTGGTCGGAATATACTGGCAGGCGTTAAAACTATTTCTAAAGCGCACTCCTATATACGGTCACCCTAAAAGTCAGGAAAATCAGTAATGTCACACGGTGAAACCACGTTTATTTTCATACACGAAGGCAGCGCAATCGACCGTTCATGTCGAAGTGCTTTTCTTAAAGTACTGTCAATGTTGCCTGAAGGCCATATGCTCATAAAGGAAAACGGAGCAACAGTGGGGGAATTTGGTACTCCCGGACACCCACTGAAGGCAGATATCAACATCGTGGACATAAAAGCGTATCGCGCCTTGCTATTTGGTGGGAGCGTGGCTGCAGGTGAGACCTACACTGATGGTTTATGGACCACCAGCGACCTAACGTCGGTAATTAGAATTTTCGCGAGAAACCTTCCCATGCTTGATAAGTGGGAAGAGAAGTACAGATGGTTATTATTGCCACTTTATAAAATCCAACATTTCTTGCGCAGAAACACTAAGACCCAGGCAAAGAAAAATATTGAGGCACATTACGATTTGGGGAATAAGCTCTACACGCGTTTTCTCGACAATACAATGATGTATTCTTCTGCAATTTACCCTGACCCTAATGCCTCACTCTCCGACGCGCAACACCACAAGCTCAAAACCATCTGCGACAAGCTTCAATTAACTAAAGATGATCATCTTATGGAAATTGGTACTGGTTGGGGAGGACTGGCTGTTTTTGCTGCCAAGCACTACGGGTGCAAAGTTACGACGACAACTATCTCTGAAGAACAATTCTCCTATGCTGAATCCTGGATTGAGCGAGAAAACCTTGGTGATAAGGTGACGTTATTAAAACAAGACTATCGGACATTACGCGGTGAGTATGACAAGCTGGTGTCTATTGAAATGATTGAGGCCGTGGGTAAACGCTACCTTGGTCAATTTTTTGCCAAGTGTGCGTCACTGTTAAAACCCGATGGTCTGATGTTGTTGCAATCCATCACCATTGATGATCGCCGTTTTGACAGCTACAGCAAAAGTGTGGACTTCATTCAAAAATATATTTTTCCGGGCGGCTTTCTTCCCTCGCAATTAATAATCAATGACTACCTCAAGCGGTTCAGTGATTTATCTGTCCGCGATTTACAAGACATCGGACTCGATTATGCTAAAACCCTGGATGATTGGTACAAGGCGTTTGTCAATGCCCGGGAACCGTTACTTCAGGATGGATATGATGAGCGATTTACACGCATGTGGACGTACTATTTAAAATATTGTGAAGGTGGATTTCTCGAACGCACGATTTCTACTGTTCAGTTGGTACTCAGCAAACCCCATTTCCGTTTACCCATTGAAAGAGGATAATACCGCCTCTTTCAATGGGCGCCAACATGAAAGCTGTTAGTTTTCTAGTACGGATACAGGGTTAGAATACAAGGGCTTGCCCTGATTGATATTTATCTCTACCCGGCGATTTTTAGCCCTGTCCTCAGCTGTTGCTGGGTTTTCAACTAATGGTCGCGTAGCAGCAAGGCCCACTACCGACATTCGGGACTCGTCAAAACCAGGGGCGGTTCGTATTTCTTCTGCCACCGCTACTGCTCGCTGTGCAGAAAGATCCCAATTCGAGCGATAAAGCTCATTTGCAATATGCTGACCATCACTGTGCCCGGAGATTTCAATTTCTCCTGGCATATCGGCAAGAAGTACACCGATTTTCTGTAAAATAGGTTTGAATTGAGGTTGTAAAAAAGCCGACCCTGCGGAAAAAGAGCCATTTTCCCGAATGCGAATAGTAAGTTGTTGCCCCAGCGATTCCATTTCAATAGACCCGTCAGCCACTTCTTTTTGCAATTGCTCAGCCACCTTCTTCAACATCTCATTGTCTTGTTCTTTATCGGAACTTTGCGGTGATGAAGCTGCGGAGTCTGACGCTGTCTGTTGTGCCTGCCCTCCTCTTTGATCGCCTCGCTGCTTTTGCCGCCCACCGGACGAATCTTCATCACCAGCCTGAAACTCCAACATTTGCTGAGTCATCTCAATGGTTTGTTGTTGGATAGTTTCAATGGGAGTGGGATCTGGTCTACCTGGACGAAATTCCATGGCAATAACACTGGTGCCCTTAGGAATGTCTTTAACTTCTATTTTGTTTTGGACGCCAAATGCAAACTTCATTGAGCCGGCAATTTGCTTGAATTTCAACACGTCCATTTCTGAAAACGCCAACAGCAGAACAAAAAAGCACATCAGTAACGACATTAAATCGGCGAAGGTTCCCATCCACGCAGGCAACCCCTCGGGAGGACACTTGGGACATTCCTGATCAGCCATTAGGATTACTCCTCATCTGCCCCGCCCCGTTTACTTGCTGCGAGATAGTTCTTCAAGATTCCTTCAATGACCTTTGGATTTTGACCATCTGCAATGCCCACTATGCCATCTAAGACCAACGACTGGTTGAGCTTTTCTTCTTCCTTTCTGTTCACTAATTTAGCTGCAATGGGAAGACAAATAACGTTGGCCAAGAACGCACCGTACAAGGTAGTTAACAAGGCAACAGCCATAGCAGGACCAATGGCTTTGGGGTCATCCATATTTGATAGCATGGCAACCAAGCCTATCAATGTACCTATCATACCCATGGCCGGCGCAACATCACCTAAGCCTTTGAAAATGGATGCTCCGAATTCGTGACGCTCTGTAGTCATCACGATATCTTTATTCAGGGTTTCTCTAACAACTTCGATATCATGGCCATCGACCAACATATCTACACCCTTTTGCATAAACGGGTTTTCTATCTCAGCTTCTTCAAGTGCTAAAAACCCCCCTTTACGGGCTGCATCTGCCATTTCAACGATTTTTTCAATTAATACGTCCGGCGAATCAATTTTGAACATGAACGCCTTGCCCGCTACTTTGCCAGCGCCGAAAAACTGGCCTAACGTAAATTGAGACATGACAACAAACAAGGAACCACAAAATACGATTAAAACAGACGGGACATCGACAAACATGCCCAAGTCGCCACCCAGAATCATGGCCATAACGATAAAGCCAATGCCACCGAGCATGCCTATGACTGTTGCTAAATCCACTTATTGCTCCTCACAGAAAACCCTAACACTGAAACTCAACTGAGCTGCTACAGAATAAATGCCCGCCTGTAATATGAAGAATGGCACTGTTACGTATGCTATCGGCTGACATTTTCAATTCTATAATCAATTTATAAGAATACCAGTCATGTAGATGATTTATACGTATAGTTAATAAAACCAAACAGATACAACCTTTATATCAGAAAGCCTGCCAGACAAAGCAATTGACCCGACGCATCCCCTCGGTTAATGTGCGCGGTATTCTTCAAAATCAGACAACAGGTAATTGATGTGAGTGACGACAAGACCCCTTCCTCCGCTTCTTTTGAGGCCTCTCTTTCTGAGCTGGAAGCTATCGTGAAAGAAATGGAATCCGGCGAGTTACCCCTCAATGAAGCTTTGAATAAATTTGAACGCGGTATTGCATTGTCCCGACAAAGCCAACAAGCGCTGGCTCAGGCCGAACAAAAAGTGCAAATTTTGCTGGAAGAACAAGGCCACGAAACCTTACGTGATCTTTCCGAGCACGGTGAAAAAAATTAACGGCCAGCTTACGTCCCGCCTTCAATTACAGGTTTATAATGACAAATTTTGACGCCCTTCGTCGACGGGTGAAGCAACGAACCGACGACGGTCTTTTACATTACGTGAATAACCTGCCCGATCATGCTCCTACATTAAAAAGTGCTATGGAGTATGCGTTAACGGCGGGTGGAAAACGCATGCGGCCGCTACTGGTCAACCTCATTGGTAACGCGTTGGACATTCCACAACAAGATCAGCAAACCATCAGCATGGCGATAGAGTGTATTCACGCTTATTCCTTAGCGCACGATGACTTACCAGCCATGGATGATGACGAGTTACGTCGTGGTCAGCCAACCTGCCACATCAAATTTGATGAAGCGACGGCAATTTTGGCCGGTGATGCATTACAGACCCTTGCGTTTACTATTCTGGCAGACGCCCCCATGAGTGAATATGCAGATAAACACCGTGCGCAACTTGTTAGTATTCTCGCTCGTGCGTCTGGCTATCATGGTATGTGCGGTGGTCAAGCCATTGATTTAGCCGCCACCGGCACCATTATTTCTCTGCAGACCCTTAAAACCTTACACACCCTTAAAACCGGTGCGCTGTTGAGAGCATGCGCGGAGATGATCACATTGGTTTGTGATAACTTAACAGAACAAAACCGTCAGGCCTGGATCGACTATGCAGGCTATATTGGTCTCGCCTTTCAAGTTCAGGACGATATTCTCGATGTTGAAGGTGATGCACAAGTCATTGGAAAACCTCAGGGTTCAGATGAAGCACAAGGAAAGAGCACCTTTCCTGCACTATTGGGAATGGATGAAGCTAAATCTGTGTTAACCGATCTTCATGACAGCGCGCTTCAAGCTTTGGCGAGTTTACCTTACAATACCGACAGTTTGTCAGCGTTTACTGAATTAATGGTCAAACGCACTTCCTGAGCATGACCTACTCAACACTATAAATGAAATAAGAAAATGAGTTTAGACATATCGCATTACCCCACTTTGGCAAAGGCCTTAACGCCGGACGCCCTGAGACATCTTCCGCAGGACCAACTGAAGGCGTTGTCTGATGAACTGCGCCAATACTTACTTACTTCAGTAAGTCAGACCAGTGGCCACTTCGCTTCAGGTTTGGGTACTGTTGAGCTAACGGTGGCATTGCATTACGTTTATAACACGCCATTTGACCGTCTTATCTGGGATGTGGGTCATCAGGCTTATCCGCATAAAATTCTCACCGGGCGTGCCGAGCGCATGTCTACTATTCGTCAGAAAAACGGTTTGCATCCATTTCCCTGGCCACCGGAAAGTGACTTTGATACTTTTGCCGTTGGTCACTCGTCGACATCAATAAGTGCAGCACTTGGTATGGCCGTTGCTGCCGAAAGAGAAGGCAAAGACAGGAAAGTTGTCGCTGTTATCGGTGATGGAGCCATGACCGCGGGTATGGCTTTTGAAGCGCTCAATCATGCCGGAGATATCAAGAAAGACATGGTAGTTGTACTTAACGATAACGAAATGTCTATCTCAGAGAATGTCGGAGCTTTGAACAGTCATTTAGCACGACTTCTCACGGGGAATTTCTTTAATAAAATCCGTGATGGTGGTAAAAAGCTATTAAGCAATGTTCCTCCCATTAAGGAATTTGCGAGCCGTGCGGAAGAGCACATCAAGGGCATGGTAGTGCCCGGTACCATTTTTGAAGAACTCGGTTTCAATTATATTGGTCCCATTGACGGACATGACGTAAATGGCGTTGTCGATACACTTCGCAATATGCGGCAGTTCTCCGGCCCACATATTCTCCATGTGGTAACACGCAAAGGAAAAGGCTATCCACAGGCGGAAAAAGACCCGATAAAATTCCACGCCGTACCGAAGTTTAATCCGGACGAACACGCCCTGCCGAAAAGCAAGCCTTCGGCTCCGACCTTTTCAGCAATATTTGGTAACTGGCTGTGTGATATGGCTAAGGTAGATCCGAAATTGATGGCGGTCACCCCCGCTATGAGAGAAGGCTCAGGAATGGTTGCGTTCTCTCAACAGTTTCCTGAGCAATACTTTGACGCAGCCATTGCTGAACAGCACGCTGTCACCTTTGCCGCAGGCTTGGCAAAGGAAGGTTATAATGCCGTGGTCGCCATTTATTCCACTTTTCTGCAACGAGCTTACGACCAACTTATCCACGACGTTGCTTTGCAGGATTTGCCTGTATTGTTTGCTATCGACCGTGCTGGTGTCGTCGGCGCTGATGGGCCTACACACCAAGGCGCTTTTGACATCGCATTTTTGCGGTGCATTCCCAATATGATCATCATGACACCTGCAGATGAAAATGAATGCCGACAAATGCTCTACACTGGCCACAAACAACAAAAGCCAGCGGCTGTGCGCTATCCACGGGGAGCCGGTAAAGGTATTGTTCCTGAAGAAGAGATGACAGCCATCCCACTTGGCAAGTCCCGTACACTGCGCACAGGTAAATCACTGGCGATTTTGAACTTTGGCACCTTGTTACCCTTCGCCGAAGAAGCTGCTGAAGAGCTCGATGCAACATTAATTGATATGCGTTTCGTCAAGCCTCTCGACACTGGTGCCATTGACAGTTTGATAGCATCACACACGGGCATTGTTACTCTGGAAGACGGCTGCATAATGGGCGGAGCGGGTTCTGCGGTAAGCGAGTATCTGCAGGCGTCGCGGGCACTGATCCACACGTTACATCTGGGACTGCCTGACGACTTTATTTTGCAAGGTACTCAGCAAGAAATGTATGAAGAACTCAAACTTGACGGCAAAGGTATTGTTGCCCAGGTCAACGCATTTTTTAACTGACCGACGTCACTTACAAATAACATTTCAAGCACAAAAAAACGGTATTCACAGATACCGTTTTTTTATTCCCTTAACTTAAACCATCAGTTAAAAGGCAGACAGCAACAACAAGCCGTGCAGGCACACACAAGCCATTATACCGGCAATGATGTCATCCAGCATAATGCCAGTGCCACCGTGTAATGTTTTATCTATAGGGCCAATTGGCCAGGGTTTGAGAATATCAAACACCCTGAATAGCAAAAAGCCTGCGGCCAGTGTCCATAGAGATAAAGGCACAAATAGAAAGGTGATAAGAATACCGGCAACTTCGTCCCATACGATGGAGCCGTGGTCATGAACACCCATATCTTCTGCCGTTTTACCACATAAATAAACACCTGCTACGCACGCGAATAGGGTAATCACACTAAAGAAGGCATCACCAAAAAGGGCGCAAAACAAAACCAGAGGTAGCCCGGCCAGTGAACCAAATGTACCAGGCATTAATGGGACAAGGCCCGAACCGAAACCCAACGCGCAAAAGTGTACCGGGTTACGTAAGCTGACTTTAGCGCGATATTCAGCTTGCATTAGAATTCATGCTCATAACCCACATTGTCACTCAGGACAAAAGGAGCGTCATATAGTTTTAAATCAACTTTGCCAGATTGCCCTGTTACCTGACCAATACAAGTTGCTTTAACCCCGGTACTGGCAAGTGATGTCTCCAGGTTTCCACGTTGCTCTTCATTTACAGTGAAAATGAGCTCGTAGTCATCGCCTGCAGTCAGCGCATACCTATAAGCATCCTGCGCACCAACTGTAGTAAACAAACTGGACGAAATAGGAAGACGGTCAACGTGAAGGGTAGCACCACAGCCAGAAAGACTCAGAATGTGGCCAAGGTCGGCGAGCAGACCATCTGATACATCAATACAGGATGACGCTGTTCTTCGCAGGGCTGTACCTACGGCGACTCGTGGCGTAGGATACAAATGACGGTTGATCAGATATTCTCTATCATCTTCTTTAGCCGATAATTCACCTTTTAACAACGCCAGACCCGCCCCGGCGTCGCCGGTTGTTCCGGTAACGTAAATCCAGTCTCCGGGTTTTGCTGTGCTGCGCTTTAACGCCACATCCGGAGGAACAAAGCCCTGAGCGGTAATGGTCATGGCCAACGGCCCACGTACCGTGTCACCACCTATGAGTTGAACAGAATAGTAACGGGTTAGCTCATACAAACCCTTCACGAACTCTTCGAGCCAGCCTTCATCAAGTTCTGACATAGACAGGGAGAGTGAAATCCAGGCAGGCTCCGCCCCCATGGCTGCAAGGTCGCTGAGGTTTACAGCAACTGCCTTGTACGCCACCGAACGCGCCGGCGCGTCTTTGAGGAAGTGCACACCCGACACCAAGGTGTCAGTTGTGATTGCGAGCTGTTGGTTAGCAGGTACTGATGTCACTGCGCAATCGTCGCCGATCCCGACAATGACATCTTTTCTTTGGTGGCCGCCATCAGCAAAGTAGCGGCCAATTAAATCAAATTCTTTCACGTTATACCGATTGATCAGTGTCGTCGTGTAGGTACAAATAAAATCGCAACGGGATCGCTATTAACGTTCGTGCTGACGAAGTGTTTTCACCGCTTTGTCCAATGCACCATTAATAAACTTGTGACTTTCTTCTGCACCAAAGGATTTCGCCAGTTCTATGGCTTCGTTGATGATCACGCGGTATGGCACGTCCATGCGCTGAGTGAGTTCATAGGTCGCCAAACGCAGAATGGCTTTTTCGATAGGATCAAGCTCTTCCGGGAGTCTCCCAAGATACGGTTTGATTTTGACATCCAGTTCTTCGACCTGTTCTGCAACACCGCGCAGTAAGGCTTGAAAATACACCATATCTACTTTTTGCATGTCGTTACTTGTCGCCAGCATCAACTCAACCTGAGCGATGTCATTCTGACTCATCTGCCAGGAGTAAATTCCCTGGACAGCAAGCTCTCTTGCTTTATGACGTGCCGATACTTTCACATAGCCCCCAGATCAGAGATCGTTAAGTGACGCAACAACGTTCACCATTTCCAGCGCGCCCAGCGCAGCTTCAGCGCCTTTATTGCCGGCTTTCGTACCCGAACGTTCAATAGCTTGCTCAATGGAATCAGTTGTAATTACACCAAACGAAACGGGAATGCCATATTCAAGGGAGACCTGTGCCAGACCTTTGTTGCATTCACCAGCAACAAAATCAAAATGAGGTGTACCACCACGGATCACCGCGCCTAATGCGATGATTGCATCAAATGTCCCTTTTTCAGCAAGTTTTTTCGCTGCTACCGGTAATTCATAAGCACCAGGTACACGTACCAGAGTGATGTCGTTATCGCTAACCTCGCCATGGCGCTCCAGCGTATCAAGTGCGCCTTCCAACAGGCTCTCAACTACGAAACTGTTAAAGCGCGACACCACTATGGCGAATTTTTTACCTGTCGCCCGAATATTACCTTCAATTACCTGCATGAATTAATGCCCCTATGAAAAAACGGCGCGCAGTATAGCACAAATACGCGCAAACTAAATTGCTTGTTTAACAACTATACTGGCGTTAAGGATGGATATATTCCACCACTTCCAGTCCAAAGCCCGACAAAGCATGATACTTCACAGGCTTGCTCAACAGGCGCATTTTCTTAACACCCATTGAAGCCAGAATTTGACTACCTACCCCTACAGTTCGCGAAGAACCACTCCATGTTTTGCCTTCGGGTTGCTCTCCCTGATCTTCAGCAGCAAAACGTCTTACCTGGCTTTCCAGGTCTTCTTCCTTACCCAGCACTACCAGCACACCGCCTTCCTGGGCAATACGTTTCATGCCTTCAGGTAATGTCATTGTGCGGTTGATTGCCCTGGTTGAACCCAGTAGATCACTCAATGTGTTGTGCAAGTGCACCCGTACCAGTGTAGGCGTGTCTTCGGAGATTTCACCTTTTTTGAGCGCAAAGTGTACTTGGTTATCAATGACATCTTTAAACGTATGTAATTCGAAATCTCCGAATTCTGTGGGCAAATGACATTGCGCGACTTTTTCAATGGTTGTTTCGTTAAGGTTTCTGTATTCAATGAGATCAGCGATCGTTCCGATCTTTAAACCGTGCTTTTCGGCAAATGCTTCCAATTCCGGCCGTCTGGCCATAGAACCATCGTCATTGAGAACTTCAACAATCACAGCGGCTGGCTCTGCGCCGGCGAGTCTGGCCAAATCCACCCCAGCTTCTGTATGGCCCGCGCGATTTAGCACACCGCCTTCTTTAGCAATCAGGGGAAAAATATGACCGGGCTGAACAATATCAGATGCGACGGCATCCGGTTTAACGGCTGCGAGAATAGTTGTTGCGCGATCAGCTGCCGAAATGCCAGTTGTAACGCCTCTGGCCGCTTCAATGGAGACCGTGAAATTTGTTGAGAACTGAGCGCCGTTTTTATCTACCATCAAGGGCAAATTGAGTCGCTTGCAGCGGTCCTGAGTCATTGGTAAACACACCAAGCCTCTGGCATGGGTTACCATAAAATTAATGGCATCTGGCGTAACGTGTTCTGCAGCCATGATAATATCGCCTTCGTTTTCTCGATCTTCATCATCCATCAGGATGACCATTTTTCCCTGGCGGATGTCATCAATTATTTCTTGCGTAGTGTTGAATGCCATAGTGTCACTTCTGTAGGGTTATTTCTTTAAAAAACCATTTTCAGCAAGAAAAGCCATGCTGATATCCGGCTTGTTGTTCGACTCTGCAGCTTTGTCTCCCAACATAAGACGTTCGAGGTAGCGTGCCACCACGTCCACCTCTAAATTTACTTTACTACCGGCTTTGTAGGTGCCAATGACGGTTTCCTGTAACGTGTGAGGAATTATCCACAGCATAAACGCACTGCCGTTTACATCGTTAACTGTCAGGCTTACCCCGTCCACAGTAATACTGCCTTTATGGGCAATATACTTAGCCAATTGAGTGGGGGCATTAATCCATATTTCAATGTAATCTTTGTGTTTAGTGATACGCGACACTTCCCCGACACCGTCTACGTGCCCCGAGACAATATGGCCTCCGAAACGGTCAGTAGGGCGCATGGCTTTTTCAAGGTTTACTTTGCTTCCAGCCTTGTACTGAGCAAACCCTGTATACCGAATGGTTTCCGCGGACACGTCAGCGCTGTAGTGATCTGTGCCGACATGGGTAACGGTAAGGCATACACCATTTGTTGCAATACTGTCCCCGAGGGCGACATCTGACATGTCGAGTTTTTCAGAAGCAACGGTTAATCTGATATCTTCACCGCGATTTTCCAGTGAACGAATGGTTCCCAACGCTTGTATGATGCCCGTAAACATAATAGCAACCTCTTACTTTAAATCTTTGACACTGTGTACGTCATTTTAACGTCTTCACCAACCCGACGAAGATCGGTCAAAGACAAGGATGGCGCATTTTCTATGAGCGAGTATTCAGGCAAGGTCATCATGCTATGCCCTTTATCGCCCAGTATCTTGGCTGCCTGATACACGATGAGTTCGTCTACCTCTCCAGCCTCTAACAGTGCCCCGGCGAGTTGTGGCCCTGCCTCCACCCACACCTCATTAAATTGTTTCTGACCCAATTGAACGCACAGTTCACGTAAATCGATATGACCGTTTTTCACTGAGACTGCTAACACTGGAGTGCTGGTGTCTGGGGTCTGAGGCTGGCCTGTAACTCTGATAGTTGCCTCATTATCATTGAATAGCTTGAGGTCCGCAGGCAACTGGTTATGGCTGTCTAATACCAGTCTCACTGGCTGGCGAATAGTTTCTAATGGATATTCGTGAAACTGCGCCTCTTCAGCCCGAACTAACAGACTTGGGTTATCTGCCAGGGCCGTTCCACTTCCGGTTAGAATGGCGCAGCTGCGGGCGCGGTGCAGTTGCACATCACGTCTTGCTTCAGCACAGGTGATCCACTGACTCACCCCGTTTCGAAGCGCTATTTTACCGTCGATACTCACACCGAGCTTCACAGTAATCCAAGGCTTACCTGACACCATACGTTTGATAAAGCCGCGATTTAGCTGTGCAGCTTCTCCAGCCAGAACATCGGTAATCACCTCGATACCTGCGTCTTGTAATCGCCCGATACCGCGACCGCTAACCTGGGGGTTTGGATCTGTCATTGCTACCACAACCCGTCTGATTTTTGCTGCTATGAGCGCGTCAGCACAAGGCGGCGTGCGTCCGTGATGGCTACAAGGTTCAAGTGTAACATATGCCGTCCCGCCGATAGCACGGTCACCAGCTTCCCGCAACGCATGAACCTCAGCGTGAGGTGTGCCAGCCTGAATATGAAAGCCCTGCCCTACTATATTGTTTTCTTTATCAACTATAATGCACCCCACACGGGGGTTAGGAGACGTGGTAAACAGGCCGCGTTTAGCCAGCTTAAGTGCAGCTGCCATCCAGTTGTAATCTTCTACAATTGCTGACAGTGATGGATCTACAGGGGTCATGATTCGCTTTTAGTCTCCCAGACGAGCAATTTCTTCGCCGAACTCTCGGATATCCTCAAATGATCGATATACCGAAGCAAACCTCACGTAAGCCACTTTATCGAGCTCTTTTAACGCATCCATTATAAGATTTCCGAGAAACTCACTGGAGACTTCACGCTCACCTGTTGCTCGAAGTGCAGACTTTAAAGACAGGATAACTTCTTCCACACGCTCGGTACTCACAGGACGTTTTTCCAACGCCCTTTGTAATCCCGCTCTCAGCTTATCTTCGTTGAAGGGCTCCCGAGAACCATCCCTTTTGATCACCCGAGGCATAACTAATTCGGCGTTTTCGAATGTAGTAAAACGCTCATGACAAATAACACACTCTCTTCGCCGGCGAACCTGGTGGCCCTCAGCAACAAGGCGAGAATCTATGACTTTAGTTTCCTGGGCGGAACAAAACGGGCAAAACATAAGGTGTCCTATGACAACAAAGCCGTCGGGCAGCGTTTACTGCACCAACGGCACCTGTAACTTTCTATTGGCTTGTAGCGTTACCCGTAAACCGGGAATTGCTCACACAGTGCGACCACTTCTTTTTGAACGCGTTCAACAACGCTTTCGTCGCCCATGTTGTCCAATATATCACAAATCCAGGTAGCTACTTGTTTTGCTTGCTCTTCCCCAAAACCACGACGGGTTATAGCTGGAGAACCGATGCGTAAGCCGCTGGTAATAAACGGAGAACGTGGGTCTTTTGGTACAGAGTTTTTATTCACTGTAATGTTCGCACGACCCAAGGCAGCATCGGCATCTTTACCGGTGATGTCTTTATCAATCAAATCAAGCAGGAATAAGTGATTCTCAGTTCCTCCTGAAACCACCTTATATCCGCGCTCCTGAACCACAGCAACCATCGCTTTAGCATTCTTAACTACTTGCTGCTGATAGGTTTTAAATTCAGGTTGTAGCGCTTCTTTAAACGCTACCGCTTTACCGGCAATCACGTGACACAATGGACCACCCTGGTTACCAGGGAATACTGAACTGTTCAGCTTTTTGTAAATAGTTTCATCACCGCACGATGACAATATAAGACCGCTGCGTGGGCCAGCCAGAGTTTTGTGCGTTGTGGTAGTTACCACATGAGCATGAGGTAGTGGATTGGGATAGACGTCGGCAGCTACAAGACCGGCAACGTGCGCCATATCGACCAACAAATATGCACCTACTTTGTCTGCGATCTCGCGGAAACGCGCCCAATCGACAACTTTGGAATACGCAGAAAACCCACCAATAATCATTTTTGGCTTGTGTTCCAGCGCCAACGCTTCCACCTGCTCGTAATCAATTTCACCGGTGTCTTCATTCAACCCATACTGCACAGCGTTGTAAGTTTTTCCAGAGAAGTTAACGTGCGATCCGTGGGTTAAATGCCCACCTTCTGACAAACTCATACCCAACACAGTGTCACCCGCATCCAGCAACGCCATGAAGGCAGCCGCATTTGCTTGTGAACCAGAGTGTGGTTGAACATTCGCATAATCTGCACCAAACAACGCTTTTGCACGGTCAATGGCCAGTTGTTCAACCACATCCACATGCTCACAACCACCGTAATAACGCTTGCCCGGATAACCTTCGGCATATTTATTGGTCAGTTGTGACCCCTGCGCTTCCATTACGCGCGGGCTACAGTAGTTTTCTGATGCAATCAATTCGATATGGTGTTCCTGACGCGCATTTTCCTTGGCCATGGCATCTGCCAGTTCAGGATCAAAATCGGCAATCGTCATTTCGCGAGGTAACATGGAGGCTCCTTACACTGCGTTGGGGATAGCTAAACAAAAGAAGGCATATTCTAGTCATTTTCCACTACATGTATACCGCTTTATGCCTTGGGACAACAGATCGGAGCTGGATAAATACATTGTTTCCCCCACAGCCCGTTGTCACAAGGCGATTCGGCTTCAGCTATCTAAAAATTATATTTATTACACTATTGCTTTTTTTCCAGTGCCTTAACACGGGTAAAAAGATCATCAATTTGTTTCGTGCGGATTGTTACTTTACGCCAGTCGCGATTCTTCATTGCCGGTTGACCTGATGAATACAAACCTGGCTCAGTGATGTCCTGCACAATCATGGTGTAGCCGGTTATCTGAACGTTGTCGCATATGGAAATATGGCCATTGACGCCACAGCCACCACCAATGACAACGTACTTGCCAACACTGCAACTTCCGGCTATCCCAGTAGCGCCACAAATACAGGAATGATCGCCAACAATACAGTTATGACCAATCTGGACCTGATTGTCGATGATTACATTTTTGCCGATGATAGTGTCATCAATGGCGCCTCTGTCTATTGTACTCGACGCCCCGATTTGTGTGTCATCACCTATTTTCACACTGCCGGTTTGTGGGATCGGTAGCCAGGTACCCTTGTCGTTGGCGTATCCGAACCCAGCAGCACCGATAACAGTCTGGCTGTGAATAGTGACACGCTGACCTATAACAATGTCATGGTATACCGTTACGTTGGGATAAATGGTACAACCCTGTCCAATCCTCGTTCCTTTGCCAATAACACAGTTGGCACCAATACTGACGTTGTCACCTAAAACCACGTTGTCTTCGATAATCACATTATGACCAATTGACACATCGGCACCGATAGATGCAGAAGCCGCGATCACAGCATTATGTGCAATGCCTTCTGCAACAGGAGGTGTGCTGTCAAAAAGCTGCGCGACTCGTGCGAAGGTCGCATGGGGATTATCGTGTATAAGTGCCGGTACGGGGCACGCATCTACAGTTTTTTCGTTTAATATCACGGCACCTGCCGATGTACTCTGCAACTGCGACTTGTATTTGATATTAGTGAGAAAGGAAATCTCATGGCCTTTAGCGCCAGCCAGTGTTCCCACGCCACTTACTTTTACATTACCATCACCACTCACTGTTCCGCCGGTATGTTCGGCCAGTTCTGCCAGGGTATAAAATCGTCTGGAATGTGCTGTCATTATTGAACCTGTAAATTGATAAATCCCAATTGCCAATGCTACTGTAAATTCCGCTTTTAGTCCTGACCCTCGTCACTAAAAACTGTTAATTTGCCATGGCAACGGTGATTTTTTCAGCTAAAGGTAAATTCTCTTGGTACTTCGCTAGCCAGTTCAGGGAAAAAGCGCGTAAAATACTTTGGTAACTTTTCATTTTATCAGGACATGTCAACGCTTATGTCACAATACGTCTATTCTATGCATCGGGTAGGTAAAATCGTTCCGCCCAACAGACACATTTTAAAAGATATATCATTAAGCTTCTTCCCGGGCGCAAAAATTGGTGTGCTGGGTCTAAATGGCGCTGGTAAGTCTACGTTATTGCGCATAATGGCCGGTGTAGATACCGACATCGAAGGTGAAGCTCGCCCGCAACCAGGTTTGAAAATTGGCTATCTTCCACAGGAACCTAAGCTTGACGAGAGCAAAGATGTTCGTGGCAATATTGAAGAAGCCGTCGCAGATGTTAAACACGCACTGACCCGGCTCGACGAAGTCTACGCCGCGTATGCAGAAGCCGACGCTGACTTTGATGCCCTGGCTAAAGAACAAGGTGAATTAGAAGCCATTATCCAATCTAAAGACGGACACAATTTGGATAACGCTCTGGAACGTGCTGCTGATGCCCTGCGTTTACCACCTTGGGATGCCGATGTATCAACATTGTCAGGTGGTGAGCGTCGCCGGGTTGCTTTGTGTCGCTTGTTGCTGGAAAAGCCAGAAATGCTGTTGCTCGATGAGCCGACAAACCACCTCGATGCTGAATCTGTCGCATGGTTAGAACGCTTCTTACACGACTACGAAGGTACAGTGGTTGCCATTACCCACGACAGGTATTTCCTTGATAATGTCGCTGGCTGGATTTTGGAACTTGACCGTGGTCACGGTATCCCATGGGAAGGCAATTATTCTTCCTGGCTGGAGCAAAAAGAGAAACGCCTTGAGCAGGAAGAGCGTGCAGAAAACGCCCGTGTGAAATCCATGAAGCAAGAATTGGAATGGGTACGCTCAAACCCCAAAGGTCGACAAGCTAAGTCCAAAGCTCGAATGAACCGCTTTGAAGAAATGTCCACGTCAGACTACCAAAAGCGCAACGAAACTAACGAACTCTTTATTCCGCCTGGCGAGCGCTTGGGTGATAAAGTAGTCGACATAGATCATCTTACTAAATCGTACGGTGATCGACTCCTCATTGATGATTTGAGTTTTTCAGTTCCTAAAGGGGCTATTGTCGGAATTATTGGTCCCAATGGTGCAGGTAAGTCTACACTCTTTCGTATGCTTTCTGGTCAGGAAACCCCTGACAACGGGACAATCGATATTGGTGACACGGTACACATGGCCAGCGTGGAACAGTTCCGGGACCACATGAATGAAAACAACACTGTGTGGAAGGAAATCTCTGATGACCAGGACATCATTCGTATCGGGAACTTCGAAATAAACAGTCGCGCTTATTGCAGTAGATTTAACTTCAAGGGCACTGATCAACAGAAATTCATTAAAGATTTATCCGGTGGTGAACGCAACCGCGTACATCTGGCAAAATTATTAAAAGCAGGCGGCAATATGTTGCTGCTCGATGAACCGACTAACGACCTCGACGTGGAAACACTCCGCGCGCTGGAAAATGCGTTATTGGAATTTCCCGGCTGTGCCATGGTTATTTCCCACGATCGTTGGTTCCTGGACCGTGTTGCCACGCATATCCTGGATTACCGCGACGAAGGAAAAATCAATTTCTTTGAAGGAAACTATTCTGAATACGCTGCATGGCTCAAAGCCACATATGGACAAGACGTGGTAGAACCTCACCGACTGAAGTACAAGAAGATGGCTAAATAACAGTAAGATTTCGCCCCGCATACGCGGGGTTTTTCTTTTCTGTGAAGAAAAAATGTCAGATATGAATACATTTTTTGACAGTGTTAGTTGACCTCAGCCTTTTATCTGCACTAATAATAGACTGAGGCTTTAAAAATGAATGAGACGATTGTGGATAAAAGACAATTTCAAAGAGTCGAACTCAACGTACCCGGAGAATTGGGTATCCATGGCGACCAGATCCCAGTGACCATTGAGGATGTGTCTCTGCAAGGGCTGCGACTGAGCGCAGCAGAAACCATGCTGGAGATGCTTCCTTTCGATAGCCATGACCCTTACCGCGTGCTGTTCAAGGTCAACCCGGATAGTCCGTTGATCACTTTGCACCTGACACAACTTTATCGTCAGTCACCGCCCAACAACTCTGTCGTTTTTATGGGCTGTAAGGTAGCCCATATCGACGTTGACAGCCTTGCTGAATTACGCCGCCTGATCAACCTTAACAGTGGCGACAATCAGCTCAGCGAACAGGACATGTCGTCATTAATCGATGCTATTTACGGTAATGCTTCCAAGGCTTCCGACAAATGAGAAACGGGTACAACTTCTAAACCGGCGATGGCGTTTTTAGGCGCATTTGCTTTCGGTACGATAGCCCGTTTAAAACCGTGCTTCGCCGCTTCTGTGATGCGCTCTGTGCCATTGGGCACTGGACGGATTTCCCCCGCCAGCCCCACTTCACCAAAAACAATCAATTCCCTAGGTAAAGGGTTATTTTTAAAACTACTCACCATTGCCATCAACAAAGCGAGATCGGCGCCGGTTTCGTTTACTTTAACCCCACCAACGACATTTACGAAAACATCCTGATCATTCATCTGCAAATTACCATGGCGGTGTAACACGGCGAGCAGCATGGCAAGTCGGTTTTGTTCAAGACCCACAGCAATTCGCCTTGGATTCGCCATTTGCGAGTAATCTACCAGCGCCTGAATTTCCACAAGCAAGGGCCGCGTTCCTTCCCACACAACCATCACACTTGACCCTGGCGATTGGTTATCCCCTCTGCTGAGAAAAATCGCCGACGGATTACTGACTTCTTTAAGGCCTTTCTCAGTCATACCAAAGACCCCTAACTCGTTCACAGCGCCAAAGCGGTTCTTATGACTGCGTAACGTGCGAAATCGCCCGTCGCTTTCACCTTCCAGCATCATAGATGAGTCTATGCAATGCTCCAGCACTTTGGGGCCTGCAAGATTGCCGTCTTTAGTGACATGGCCAACAATAAACATCGCGATATGGTGTTGTTTTGCGAACCGCGTTAAATAAGCTGCGCTTTCCCTTACCTGAGATACACTGCCAGGCGCTGATTGCACATCCGCAACGTTCATAACCTGTATTGAGTCAATAACCATAAGCTTGGGTTGACGGGTTAATGCCAGTTCACAAATCGTCTCAACGTTTGTTTCAGCCAGCATCATCAGCTTGTCATCGGGTAAACCAAGTCTTTTTGCCCGCATGGCCACTTGTTGCAACGATTCTTCCCCGGTCACATACAGAGCGTCCCGAGTTTGAGCCAACTTACACATCACCTGAAGTAAAAGAGTGCTCTTACCTGCTCCTGGTGAGCCACCAATCAGCATTGCTGCACCGGGAACAATACCACCACCGAGTACCCGATCCAGCTCTTTAAAGCCCGAGCTAAAACGAGGTAGTGCTTCCAAATCTATGGCATTTAACGTCTCAATTTTCGCATTTGTCTGCCCGGCATAGCCTGTATTTGCTGATATTGTCGAACGTGCGCTGGAAACCACAAACTCGGAAATCGTGTTCCAGGATTTACACTCGCTACATTGCCCTTGCCAGCGTGGAAACTCTGCGCCACAATCAGAACACACATAGGCGGTTTTTCGTTTTGCCATATAATTCTTTTCACAGGAAATTGTTAGCGTATTCTACACGTAAAGTCGAATTGCTGCATACGGACAAAAAAGGCAGTATACGCTTTGCATTTTACTATAGAGTCTGAAATGCTTGCCGATAATAAAAATGTAAGACCACTTAACAAAACTGGTTGTAATGGATAAAGAACTACAGCAATACGCTGAATTAATAGAACAATTAAAACCTGCAATAAACTCACCGCAGTTAAATCAGGTATTACTTCAGCTTACTCAGGATGTTCCCCCGGAGAAACGCTTTTTAATTAAGATGGAGTTAAAGCGCCTGGCAAAGCCGTGTATGCGCTCTTTGGACTTGCGGGGTCAGGTCGATGGCGATTGTCAGCTTTTCGAATACAAGGGCAGAAAACACTACCTCGACGACATCGCCATCACCGAGTTTAAAAAGCAGTTAAAAATTTTCGGCCATTACTGTTTTGGTGTATACGAAGCCGTTATGGAAACGGAAAACAACTTCCGCGTGATGCGAAACAAAGCTGAGAGAATCGGCACAGAAGAGCAAAGCTCGACCACCAATAACGGTAAAACCCAGATTCTTGAACAGTATTCCATACCTGTGGTCAACCTATTGTCTTATGCTCACCGAAGTCACGAGCGAATGAACTTTGCTATTGCTGTAGAAATTCAAGATGAGAATCACAACAGCTATCAAGCCAGCAGTGTCGATATTTCCATGGAAGGTTTACGCCTTAAAATACCAAAGGAACTTCAATTTTCTCATGACCAACGTCTCTATGTTTATTTCCGTGGGCTTGAAGACGAATTTGCCATGGACAAACGCAATGGTATTGCCTACAACGTAATCACAAGTAAATTTGAAAAGGGCAATCAATATTTAATACTCAAGCGTGAAAATCAGCTTCCGTCGCCGACATTCGATAAATTCTTGCAGAAATTTATTCACGGCAATAAACGTCGTTATAAAGTTAATCTGGCAAACACAATTGATGCCATCATCAACAAAACTGCAGAACAATACATATCACCTTGTAGCGCATCCCTACCCGTGTTTATCAACAGTATTAACGATACGCTAGTGCCTACCTACGCTATGATAAATAGCATTAATACGGAAACGTTAGCTTATTGGCAAGACGAAGCAGACGCCATCAGGCTCGGATATTTACTTAAACCGGCTCGCTTGCAGTGGCTGAGAGCAAACTTGCAACAGTCCCCTGAAATGTATGTTTATTCCTTTACTCACATACAAAACGGCGCTGTTTACTTTTATTCTGCCTCAGCCCAGGAACTTGACCACAAAGAAATATTGAAAAACGTTTACCTGGGCTTTGGTTCGCGCAAAGTCAGTTGGCGGGTATTTAAATTAACAATGAGTGAAATGTCGCCTGATCAGGCATATACACCTTTGTCTATTCCAAGCGACGCAAACAGCAAAGCAAAAAAGCTCAATCAACCCCCTTCTGCACGTTTAATGGCAAAACTGAAAAGCTTGCGTTACATCGTACATGTCACTGATGTCACATCTGAAAGTGGCCAACGGCAGTACGCGAGATATAAATTTAATCGCAATAATCTTACTCATTTAAGAGTGTTCGCACACCCTAGAAACAAGCCACCTTTCAACATAAAACCGTATCGCTATCGCTTCCAGGAACAGCGTATGGAAACCCGATACCTGTTGCGTTCTCCCATCAGTTTGACGAATTACAACGATGAATTACCCCTGACGGGTATTAGCGAGGACATCTCAGTATCAGGGTTGCGATTGGAAATTTCCGGAGAATTTTTAGGCGAAACGGGTTCACTGGTTAAAGTGTCATTTCCGAAACTTCAGGAAATGACTGACAAACATGTAGTAATGGACCTCATATATGAAGTTATTCACTATAATGACGACAGAAACATATTGCACTTAAGAGCAGCGGAGGGTGAAACAGGAAAATCCGCCAAGCACTTTTTTGACCATTTAATCAAGCAAAATAAACAATCATTAAAAACCTACCCCGAGGAAGAGGAAGTTCCCGGGATTGGTCATGCATTGCGGTGTATCAATGCGCGAAACACACCCAACTTTGCTTTTTTACTGGCTAAATCAGGTGTTAAATATTTACCTGAGATGGCAGTACTTGGTGACAGAGATACGCTGTTGCATCAAGTCGCACGCCACTTCAGTGACGGTGATGAAGTCAATGTGGAATTTCTGTTCAGAGACAGGAATCTCGACATGCCCTTAATTCAGCAAGGTGTAAAAACTATGCGAGTAGAAAACATGCCTATCAGGCAGGAGCTTTACATCGCGTATGATAGCAGTAAAAAAGGTAATCGACTCGCCGTCCTTCCACATTTAGACAGTCGATTCAGTAATGACGAGAGTCGTAAAAACTTCATTGGGGACGCCCTTTCAAGAGGTCGTTTTATTGCAGTACAGGTGCTCCTGACTACTACAGGCAAGCCAGACATGGATATGTTACAAGCGGAACTTACTTATGTTGGCACTTACGCCCTGCACAGAGCTCGGGATTTAGAAGAAAAGATCTGGAGTATTGGGGCTTCCGTGCATTTAATAGATATGACTACAGAAGTCCTATTGCGATTTGGCTACTCAGGGGATGTAATAGAGAAAAACCGCCAACCAGTATCAGAAAATGAGGCGGCTTCTCAGGTGCAACAACTGCTTAACAGCTAGCTGTTGAGCTTGCTTTCATCAGGGAGCCATCAAATATAGCATTGTGTTCAGACCACCAAAACGCACGGCTGTGTCAGCTTTTTCCCTGACCAAGGGTTTGGCATGACAAGCCACACCCAGAGCAGCTTTTTCCATCATAAGTAAATCGTTTGCTCCGTCCCCCATGGCCACTGTTTGTGCCATGGGAATAGCCCATCTTGCAGCCAGTTCTTCAACAACAATGGCCTTTTTCTGGGCATTGACAATATCGCCGACTACCCTGCCGGTAAGTAAGCCTTCCTCGACTTCCAATGTATTGGAATACGCCGCATCCATTCCCAGTCGTTCCTTCAAATGATCGGCAAAATAAGTAAAGCCACCAGACGCAATCGCAATTTTCCAGCCGTGGGCCTTTAGGGTTGTTAATAAACTAAGCAGGCCTGGCATAAGGGGGATGTTGTCACGTATTTGCTCCATTTGGGCAACGGATACTCCCTTAAGACAAGCGACCCGTGACACTAAACTTTCGTTAAAATCAAGTTCGCCTCGCATCGCTTTTGCAGTGACCTCAGCGACTTTATCACCTAAACCCGCTAATTTAGCTATTTCATCGATACATTCTATCTGTATAACGGTGCTGTCCATATCCATGACAAGTAAGCCGCCTGCTGACAACGACGGCTTTTCTTTCTGAAGTGCGATGTCAACCCGATACCGCTGGCATAAAGACTCTAGTTTGTCAGTGAAAGTGGCATTTTTTTCTGAAACTAAAACCGGGCACACGACGACGCCTTCGTGAAAAACCCCATGCAAAGGATGCTGTTTAACGCTCAGTACACAGAGCTGTGGCGCCAAGGCCTCAATAATGCCTTGTAACGTGTGCAGTGACAGTGCCGGAGCACTGATTGTAAGCTCCCAGCCATTACTATCAGCATTGGTAGCGTCTGCACGTTGCCATTTGCCGTTTACAAAACACACGCCTGTAGGATAGGTTTTTAAAATATAATCTAAAACAGCATAGCTGTACTCTGAAGATACGGTAATGTCTGACACAATATGACCTTTAAACTAAAAGTAGCGATATCCTAACGAATTAAACTGTAATGGCAAACGCTCTTTGCGTTATTTCGACCCTCTAGCTTTATATGATAAAGTTGCGCACTACTATCTATTTTTGTGATTAGCAAGCAGAAACATGCAAAATACAAACTCCCCATGGGACACACCGCCACAGCGTCGTCGGCATTGGTTTGCATGGCTCCATCACAAACCCTACCAACTGGTCATTGCGGCCACTGTTTTCCTAACTGCTTGTTTACTATTCTCACAGGTGTATTCAATTAACCGCAGTTTACCAATATTGTATGTAGCAGAACCTGCAAATAGTCTTGCTCAGCAGTCGGCGTACTTTCTCAGTCAACCGATGTCACAAAATAACATCCAGGACATTGAGAATACTGTGCAAACTATTGCCCAATCTGAACACGTATTAAACGTGAGTGTTTATAGCGTCGACGGACGTAAACTGGCCTCATCACACGTGACGTGGCAGAGTGTGAGCTATCTTAAGAAGCATGCTGAACCAGCTCAAACACTGATGATCCCAATAACCTCGGAGTCCAATAAACCTCTGGGTATGTTGCAACTTAATATTGATACCAAGCCCAGGCGCGAAAAGCTTCAGCTGTTGCTCACCATGCAAAATATAGTCACCACCTCGCTATTTTTACTCAGCTTTTTAGGCGGAGGAATGGGAGTATTGGCATTTATCCGTTATCGACCTTCCTGGCCTTATGTAAAACAAGCCTTTCACGAAAGCATTCACCGCCGACGTTGATGGAAAAGTTGATAAAAGTTGTCTGTCGTGCTTTCTATAATGTCTTGTTCGGATAGTGCTAACACGTCACTTAACACCTTGACCACATGGCGCAACTTTGACGGTTCATTTCGCTCCCCCTGAAAACCATGTATCGGCATATCTGGCGAATCGGTTTCGAGCAGTAAAGAAGACAACCCAACGGATTTTACGGCTTCGCGGGTTTTGCTCCCCCTTGGATACGTAATTGTACCACCGATCCCTAACTTAAAACCCAGCTCAGTATACTGCCGGGCAACATGACCATTACCAGAAAAGGCGTGAATAACACCACCGTAAGAAAAACGACTTTCCTTAATTAATGCAGGTAACCTGTGATGGGTCTTCAAGTGATGTAGAACCACAGGAAGCTTGTAGGTCTGAGCGATACGAAGTTGTTCAATCAACCAGGTTTCCTGAACTTTCATCGGAATATCGATAGTGGCGTCCAGTCCAATTTCTCCAATTCCCACGATTTGTTTGCGCTGTTCCGAGATCGCCTTATCAAGAGCTGACAACCCAGAAGACAATGAGGCAGGAAGAAACCATGGGTGCCAACCAAAAGTCAAGAACATACCAGGGTACTGCTGCTGAATGGACAATTGCCTTTGCCAGCCCTGCTCAGTGGTTCCTGGTATGAGAAAACCATCAACACCTTTGTCTCGTGCCCGCCTGATGACAGCGTCTAAATCACTGCTGAAAGCCGGTAAATCAAGATGACAATGACTGTCTATCACGGTTTTGCCTAAGGCATTAATCGTTGAGAAACCCATTTTCCATTGTCGTCGAGATTAAACTCAAAACGATCATGAAGCCTGTCTTCTCCGCCCTGCCAAAACTCGATTTGATGAGGGACAACACGAAATCCGCCCCAGAAGTCAGGAACAGGCAACGTTTTATTGGCAAACTTTGTCTTTAGTTGCTGAAACTGGGTCATCAGCAATTCCCTGGTTGCAATAGGCTGGCTTTGACGTGACGCAAAGGCCGCTAACTGACTATCTTTAGGGCGTGAGAAAAAATACTTGGCATTTTCAGCTGTACTAAGCTTTTCAGCGACGCCACATACTCGAACCTGTCGCTCCATAAAAAACCATGGAAAATGGAGTGAAATACGCGGGTTACCGGCCAGTTCCCTGGCTTTTCTACTGCCTAGATTGGTGTAAAACAAAAAGCCTTTTTCAGTCACATCTTTCAATAACACAATTCGCTGCGACGGTTGTCCCTGTTCGTCTACAGTGGCTACGGTCATGGCAGTGGGATCTGGTATGTTTGCGTCAATGGCATCGTTGAGCCATGTTTTAAACATGGTGATTGGATTGTCAGCTAATGATGTTTCTGACAGCTTCCCCATAGAGTATTGTCTTCGCATATCTGATAGAGACATACCGTTCCCCTGTTGTTTCAGTCTACACTAATCTTCGCCATAGCCCAGTGAACGAAGCGCGCGATCATCATCGGCCCATCCCTGTTTCACCTTCACCCATAACTCTAAAAATACCTTGTTGTCGAACAGGTTCTCCATATCCTTTCGCGCCTGCTCGCCAATGGTTTTAATGTGTGTACCTGCCTTACCGATCACCATTCGTTTCTGTGTTTCCCGCTCTACCAAAATCAAGCCGTTAATACGGTAAACACCATTTTCCATTAATTTAAATTGTTCAATTTCAACGGTGGTAGAATAAGGCAGTTCGTCACCAGTAAATCGCATGAGTTTTTCGCGAATAATTTCAGACGCCATAAAACGACTCGAGCGATCTGTAATGTAATCCTCCGGAAAGTAAAATTCACTTTCAGGTAAGGTTTTTTGCACTGTTTCTCTTAGTGCATCTACTTGCTTTCCATTTTTGGCGCTTACGGGAAAGATATGCTCGAAGTTATGCAATGCAGACAGTTTTTGAATCTGCGTCATTAGTGTTGATTTGTCTTCAACCTTGTCAACTTTATTAATAACAAGGAAGCTGGGCAATCGGCTCTGTTTTACCTTTTCGAGAACCATGGCGTCTTCGTCTGTCCAGCGGGTACCTTCAACGACAAACAACACTAAACCCACTTCTGCCAGTGAACTGGAGGCGGCCCGGTTCATGTAACGATTGATGGCCTTTTTTTCATCCTGATGGAGTCCTGGGGTATCAACAAACACAGTCTGGTACTTTTCTTCAGTGTCGATGCCCAAAATGCGATGGCGGGTTGTTTGCGGCTTACGGGAAGTAATACTGACCTTTTGTCCGAGCAAACGATTGAGTAGCGTTGATTTGCCCACATTGGGCCGGCCAACTATAGCTACCAGGCCACAATATGTGGTTGTCTCATCGTTTTGTTGCATTTTCAAGCCTCTCTAGTGTTTCTCTCGCGGCTTCCTGCTCAGCTTTTCTTCGACTGTTTCCCACGCCCAGTACTGGGTTTTCCAGTTGTGACACAGCACAACTCACGCGAAAAGTCTGTGCGTGATCTTTACCGCTTATCTCTACCACGTCGTATACAGGAAGTGGCTCGCGGCGAGACTGCAAATACTCTTGTAACCGGGTTTTACTATCTTTGGGATGTTCATTGGGATCAAGTCTGTCAATGCGCTTGGCCCACAATGCGAGAATTACCCTTCGCACCGTGTCGATGCCTGCATCGAGGTAGATAGCCCCAAGAATAGCTTCCACCGCGTCGGCCAGGATCGAGCTTCGACGATGTCCGCCACTTTTAAGTTCGCCCTGACCTAATTTAAGTAACTCTCCTACTCCCGCTTCTTTCGCCATTTCGGCCAGCGTGTCGCCCTTCACGAGCGTAGAACGCATGCGTGTGAGCTTCCCTTCGGGAACGGACGGGAAGCGGGAATAAAGGGCATCTGCTATAACCATACCCAGTACTGCATCACCTAAAAATTCGAGGCGCTCATTGTGCTTTTTTGCAGCACTGCGGTGGGTTAACGCTTGTTGAAGTAAGGCCTTATCAGTGAATTCATAATCAAGCAACTTGCTCAAACGGGCATATTTATCAATACCCTGCATTATTGAATGCCACCTACACGATCAAACCGAACGCCGGTAGGAACCCAGCCTGGCAACCAACTGTCTGTGCTTCTTTCAAATTCAAAACTTATCCAGATAGCTACTGCTTTGCCCACCAAATTCTCATCGGGCACGAACCCCCAGAAACGGCTGTCACGGCTATTTTCACGGTTATCACCCAACACGAAGTACTGGCCTTCTGGCACTATCCATTCATTACTTCTTGTACCAGGTTGCGTGTAAAAAGCACTACTGGGAATGGTTCTACCCGGGTTGCGTAAAATATCATGCTCTACATCTCCGAGATCTTCGCTGTAACGCAGAAGTGGCACCATATCCTGAACAAATTCGCCGCGCTCTTCAAACGTCAGTGGAACGGGTTCGAGTTTTGGACAATCATTGCCGGATTCACAATACGGTTTGATGAATACCTGCTTATTTTGATAAACCACAGTATC
Source organism: Alteromonas sp. AWQ4_252 (assembly GCF_056158205.1). NCBI lineage: Bacteria > Pseudomonadati > Pseudomonadota > Gammaproteobacteria > Alteromonadales > Alteromonadaceae > Alteromonas > Alteromonas sp. AWQ4_252. Next base: position 3,627,764 of record NZ_JBSWSV010000001.1, read on the forward strand.
ACCGGGTAAACCAATGACGCGCTTTATATAGTCTACGTTGGTGTCTTCCGGGTATTTAAAAACTACAACATCACCGCGCTGTGGCTCACCTGTCTCAACGAATTTCGAACGGAATACCGGGTCTTTCAGGCCGTATGCATATTTTTCTACAAGAATGAAGTCACCTACCAACAAGGTAGGCATCATAGAACCGGAGGGAATTTGAAAAGGTTCATAAAGAAATGAACGCAACACGAGTACAAATGCGATGACGGGAAATATCTGCTGAGACGTATCTACTATCCAGGGCAACTCTTGATTGTTATCTGCCGCTTCTGGCAAAGCCGCGCTGTCGCTGGCTTGAGTTTTACGGCCCGGCGCCCACAACAGTGAATCCAGTAACCAGATAAGACCTGTCACTAATGTCAGGATAACCAATAATATTGAAAAATAATTTGCCATTACTTACCTACCTTGAGAACAGCAAGGAAGGCATCCTGAGGAAGTTCAACATTCCCCACCTGCTTCATCCGCTTCTTCCCTTCTTTTTGTTTTTGAAGTAGCTTTTTCTTACGACTTACGTCACCGCCGTAACATTTCGCGATAACGTTTTTGCGCAGCTGCTTCACTGTGCTCCTTGCTATAATGTGATTGCCAATGGCCGCCTGAATAGCAATATCGAACATTTGACGAGGAATGAGCTCCCGCAGTTTTTCAACCAGCTCACGTCCACGCCCCTGACTATTTTCTCTGTGCGTGATCATGGCAAGCGCATCAACACGTTCACCATTAATAAGAATATCAACCCGAACCATGTCTGATTGTTGAAATTTCTTAAAGTTATAGTCTAATGAGGCAAAACCGCGACTCGTAGACTTCAGCCTATCAAAGAAATCCATAACAACTTCCGCCATAGGAAGTTCGTAGGTGACAGCCACTTGCTTTCCGTGATAAGTCATCGCCGTTTGTACGCCGCGCTTTTCTACACACAGTGTGATGACGTTACCTAAAAATTCCTGTGGTACCAGAATATTCGCTTCCACCACAGGCTCGTGAATTTCATCGATCTCATTCACTGCCGGCAGATTCGACGGATTATCAACCTGAACGGTTTCACCTTTGGTGGTGACCACCTGATAAATTACCGTGGGGGCTGTGGTGATCAAATCGAGGTCGTATTCTCTTTCCAATCGCTCCTGAATAATTTCCATGTGAAGCATGCCCAGAAAACCAATGCGAAAGCCAAACCCCAGTGCAGCTGAACTTTCAGGCTCATAAAACAGTGACGCATCGTTTAGACTTAGTTTAGCAAGTGCATCACGAAAATCTTCGTAATCATCGGAGCTCACGGGAAATACACCGGCGTAAACCTGAGGTTTCACTTTTTTGAAACCGGGCAGAGCCTGTTCCGCCGGTTCACGAGCTAAAGTAATGGTGTCGCCCACCGGCGCACCGTGGATCTCTTTGATTCCAGCAATGACAAACCCGACTTCTCCAGCCCTCAACACTCCCGTATCGGTTTGCTTCGGAGTGAAAATACCTACCTTATCAGCCTGGTGTGTTTGCCCATTGGACATGATCTTTATCTTGTCTTTCACGTTTAATTCGCCTTCGACAATTCGCACCAGAGAGACAACGCCCTGATAATTATCGAACCACGAATCGACAATAAGTGCTTTAAGCGGCGCGTTGCGCTCACCTTCTGGTGGAGGAACACGACGTACAATTACCTCCAGCACATCTTCAATACCTAAGCCCGTTTTAGCCGAGCAACGCACGGCATCAATGGCATCGATACCTACAATATCTTCTATTTCCTCGGCGACGCGCTCTGGCTCTGCCTGAGGCAAATCAATTTTATTGAGGATTGGCACCACTTCCATATCCATATCAATTGCTGTGTAACAGTTCGCCAGTGTTTGCGCTTCTACCCCCTGCCCCGCATCAACAACGAGCAGTGCACCTTCACAGGCCGCCAGTGACCGGGATACCTCATAGGTAAAATCAACGTGCCCAGGGGTATCAATGAAATTCAATTGATAGGTTTCGCCATCCCGTGCGGTGTAATTTAGCGTAACGCTTTGCGCTTTTATTGTGATCCCGCGCTCTCTTTCCAAATCCATCGAGTCGAGCACTTGCTCCGCCATTTCCCGATCCGTAAGTCCTCCGCAATGCTGGATGAGGCGATCCGATAGCGTGGATTTCCCGTGGTCTATGTGGGCTATAATTGAGAAGTTTCTTATGTGCGACTGTTGCATAGTGCTGGAAAGTGTCCTGCGATATAGATAAACAATAAAACCAGGGAGATCGCCCTGGACCACAATGCCGTAAGCCAGACTTATACGGCATTACGAAGCGTGCGGATTTTACCTATTTCTTTGCTGAAAAGCGAATATCCACGCACATTCTCTGCTGATTAACCTGTCAGATGGGTTAGCTTACCTGTCCGGCGTCATAGATTGGGGAATTGATGTGAGGATGACCGGCCTGAATTTGGTCGTATCCATTCGTTTTAGAAATCCAGAAATGATTACAAAGCTGACAAAGGTGGTAGCCACACTAAAAAGTAACGTCCACAATTCATTGCTTAAACCAGCAAGCGGCAGTATAACATCAAACACTATTGCACTTAATAACAGCACGATTAACGGCATGACGTACAGCCACACCGATGCAGACATAATACCGGCTTCTGGAACACCAATGGTGACGAGTTGACCAACTTTACAGGGTACAGGAGAGCGCAGGGTTAAACGCTGTGTTTTCGGAGACATTGCTCTGGAGATAGCACCGGTCCCACAATCTGATTGCGCCTGACAGGTAGAACACGTTGTTTTGACGGCAGCCTCTACGGTTACTTCGTCACCGCGCACCGCAACTACCACCGCCGACTCCTTAATCATCGCTAGTGCTCTTTAAGCGCAGTGAAGTGGCTATAGCATTTGCCGTTTGAAGGGGAATTTCACCCACCACGGTAACCTGAACTTTACCGTCAGTCAGCGTGAGAAACGTACTTAACTCATGGCGCAAGACTAAATCCGACCCAACAGCATCCTCTGCCGGCTGAACATACACTGACACATCAACTAAACCATCAGAGAATAATTTGTATTCCACAACTTGTCCGGTTAACGCTAACCGACGCACATCCTGTTTTATTTCTTTCATGCCCTCGGGCAAATATTCCACCACCCAATGTTGAGGCGGGGAATTATTACCCGATAACGCCAAAGGCTCAGGTAAAGACTGCCGGTTTACTTTAGAGAAGTACGTAGGTGCTTCATCTGTAATACTCATCGCCGTGACCTGAATCTGTTCCAGTACAGTTCCTTGTAAATCAAGGGTATTGAGCTTCAACAGCATACCTGTGGCTTCATCCAGCCATAGTTGATAACTAAACCGCGTATTATCACGGCTTACAACCCGCAACTGCTGTGCAGGTCGACCGGCAACCCGGGCTCGGCCAACTTCAACAAAAGCATATCCTTCGGCCAATGATTCAGGAGCATATAAAAGCTCATAAGGAATGGGGCCGCTTATGGCACGTGAGTGTAAACTGTATGGTCTGGTGTCAGGTTCGAATACACTTACCACATTGTTTACGCGAATCAGCTCCCGTCCAGGCCCATTTTGCATATTGAGCTGTTCCATCTGAACGCCATCGACGATACCATGACGCCACAGATAGGGCACAGTTTCATTATTGATACGACTCACCACATAGGCCACTTCAAAATTTAGATGCTCGGCCGCATGGGATAATTTTCCCAACCAATCGCTGACGGACTCTGGTGAAGCGTTACTTTCAACATTTACGTCGCTTGGACGGCTATCCAATTGATTACTGTTTGAAGAGCCAGTTGAGGATTCGGCAGCGCTTTGCTCTGGATTGGCTGTCACCGCAATTGAAAAAGTGCTTCCCAGAAACAGAAATACCAGCCCTACCAGGGCTGGTACGAAATTTACGTGATTAATTTTCATTGGCAATTAATTTGGCGCAGATCCGGTGTCTTCAGCTTTATCCGTCGACGTTAACTCTTCTTCAGCCTGCTTCAGTTTAATTTGTTGTTCATGGTCGGCTATTAACGCGTTTATTTTGCGTTTTTTCTCCAACACCACGTCCATATCGTTTCTCGGCAATGTGCGAGTCTGTTCCAGGCTCACTGGCGCTAAGCCGCCAAATTGAGCACTGGTCTCAAAGGTCGAGAAGGGCTCCGTAGCTTCTGGCTTATTCATTTGTTGAACCCCAAGAACCACTGCCACTGCAACTGAAGCTGCTACGGCAAACTGCCCGCCTTGCTTCGCAAATGGAACCACACTCCCTATCAGAGGTAGTGACCGCCAGCGAGATGGCTTCGGTGCCATCACTGTTGGTTCATCAGCTAACGCTTCAGCTACTGCTGCGGTTATATCCAACTCGGGTGCCACCGTGGCTTCTTTTCTTAAGCCACTGCGAATAACATGATATCGCTGCCACTTTGCTTTCAACGCTTCATCACGGACAATGCTATCCATGATATCTGCACTTTGTGTCTCACCATCCATGAAGGCGGACATATTTTCTTGCTGTTGCGTCATATTATAAAATCCTGATCCAAAAGATCGATAACTACCCTATCACAGCTTGTTAGTTCATTTCATCTCAGAAAAGTTCAATTTCATCGTAAAAAAATAATCAATTTTCCAACATTGGCTGTATTACCTTGTCGATTGCCTCCCTTGCACGGAAAATCCGCGAGCGAACTGTACCTACCGGACAGCTCATCACACTGGCAATTTCTTCGTAGCTCAGACCTTCAATTTCCCGCAAGGTGATAGCCATTCGCAAATCATCCGGCAACTTTTCTACCACCCTAAACAGGGTAGCTTCAAGTTCTTCTGATAATAAGCTGCGTTCCGGGGTCGATTGCTCTTTTAAGGCATCACTCCCCTCGTAATAATCAGCCTCTTCTGCATCTACATCACTGGCCGGTGGCTTACGCCCTTGGGCAACCAGGTAATTTTTCGCGCTATTGACTGCAATGCGATACAACCAGGTGTAGAACGCACTGTCGCCACGAAAGTTTGGCAATGCCCGATAAGCTTTTATAAATGCATCCTGAGTTACATCTGCAACGTCCCCTGAGTTTTTCACGTACCGGGACACGAGATGCATCACTTTATGCTGATAACGGGTTACCAGCAGATTAAATGCATTTTTATCGCCTTGTTGGACCTTTTCAACAATTTGTTGATCGGTAATCTGCTCGCTCATTCGAGCCATTTCTCCTTAACATCTACTACATAAAACAGCTCATGCAAGCTTACAGTAGACCGTTTGATATTTAAAAAGTTCTTAAAAAAGTGCGGTCAGATGACATTTTATCAATAAATGGCAGAAAAATACTCAGTAAATAAACAGGAGTCTTTGCCTTTTTGCTCGCATCCTTTAGACTTGCCGGACGTTAGCCTATCAGAATAAACATGCAAAATATGACATCAGAGGCATCATTTCACACCCCAGCATCTCAGGATATAGAACATCAGTGTGACGTTCTTATTATTGGTAGTGGTGCAGCTGGTTTGAGTCTCGCACTAAAAATGGCAGACCATTGTGATGTACTCGTTCTGAGTAAAAGCGACCGCAATGAAGGCTCCACCCGCTATGCACAAGGCGGTATCGCTGCTGTTTTTGATGAACACGATTCCGTAGAAGCCCATGTTGCAGACACCCTGAATGCCGGGGCAGGCCTGTGCGAAGAAGCAGCTGTTCGCTTTACAGCAGAAAATGCGAAGTCCGCTTTAAACTGGTTAATTGATCGGGGCGTCCCTTTTGACACCGAAACTGACGAAAAAGGCAAAGAGCGTTTCCATCTGACCCGGGAAGGCGGTCACAGTCACCGTCGTATCCTGCACGCCGCTGACGCTACAGGAGAAGCACTGCAAATTACACTTAATGACGCAGTTGCAGCACACCCCAATATACGGTTTCTTGAGCGGTATAACGCTATTGATTTAGTAAAATCGCAGACTAACAGCGAACGTTGTACCGGCGTGTATGTTTGGAATCTGACTCGTTCCCATGTGGAAGTGATTAAAGCACGCTTTATCGTATTGGCCACCGGCGGCGCCAGTAAAGTGTATCAATATACATCCAATCCTGATGTATCCAGTGGCGACGGCATAGCCATGGCTTGGCGGGCGGGATGCCGGGTTGCTAATATGGAGTTTAACCAATTTCATCCTACCTGTCTTTACCACCCACAGGCGCGTAACTTTCTCATCACTGAAGCATTGAGAGGTGAAGGCGCGAAACTCTGCCATCAGGACGGTACGCCTTTTATGCACCGTTTTGATGAACGCGCTGATCTTGCTCCAAGAGATATTGTAGCCAGGGCTATCGATTATGAAATGAAACGTCTCGGTGCCGATTGCATGTACCTTGATATCAGTCATAAGCCCGCTGATTTTATTATTAAACACTTTCCCAATATTTACCGGAAGTGTCGCTCAATCGGCATTGACATCACCAAGGAACCCATCCCAGTGGTGCCGGCCGCACATTATAGCTGCGGAGGCGTGATGACTGATTTCAATGCCCGAACCGATATCGAAAACGTTTATGCTATTGGCGAAGTGGCCTACACAGGATTGCACGGCGCTAATCGCATGGCGTCAAACTCCCTGCTGGAATGTGTGGTGTACGCTGCAGCCGCGGCGAAACACATTTTAAAGCACCTCGGCGACCCATGTGAAAACGAAGCTATCCTGCCGTGGGATGAATCTCAGGTTACCGACTCAGACGAAGAGGTAATCATTCAGCACAACTGGCATGAGTTACGCCTTTTTATGTGGGACTACGTGGGCATTGTGAGAACGAATAAACGGCTTGAGCGAGCACTCCGTCGCATTCAATTGTTAAGCCAGGAAATTCAGGAGTACTACGCCCATTTCAGAGTCAGTAACAATCTGTTAGAGCTAAGGAATTTGGTTACGGTGGCAGAATTGATCGTTCGCTGTGCCATGCAGCGCAAGGAAAGCCGGGGGTTACATTACAACCTTGACTATCCTGATCTATTGCCTGTACCAAAGGTTAGTATGCTAATACCAAGCCATGGAAAACAACAACCGGAGCCGGGGACTTTAGGTACAACCAGCTCGTCAGACAGTTAGTATTTATATACTAGCTGGCTCGCGTAAGTGTCACTGGTTCTGCAAAGTACTTATTCTCCCTTCAAGGTAAGGGGTTTGGTCTTTGGCACTTTCCAGATAAAAGCTGGAGCCCTGTGTTTTTTCATCCTGCCGCAATACTGCCTCACCGGGCAAAAATAGCGGCGTTTTAAATCGGCAACTTATTGTTGAATGCTGATGAGCATGTGGCTGATATACATGGCTAACAGACGTCGCTAATGACCACATACCGTGAGCGATGGCCCTTGGGAAACCAAATAACTTAGCAGTAAAACCATACAAGTGAATGGGGTTGCCATCGCCTGAAACTTTGGCATATTCACGCCCTAGATTCGATTTGGCAGTAATAATGATTTGCTTGTCCTTAGAAAGCAGTGCCTTTTCTTCACCTTTGCCCGTCTGCGGTTGCTGTGAACTGCTGCGCTTGCGCTCTACGTGGGGCGCGCCAATGCGTATCAAGTACGTAGCGTCAGCTTCATAACAAAGCTCCCCGTTCTGAATGGCTTGTGTATACATAACGACGTCCCATCCCAACTTATGGGCAATTACACGCTTGAATCCTACATTCAGCGTTATTGGGTCACCTAAAGATATATCGTGTTTAACACTAATAACGTTTTTACGATGCACAAGACCTAACACGGGAAACGGGCTACGTGGGTGCGCCAAACAGGCTAGTTGCATAGGTAAACTTAGCACTTGTAGATAACAAGGGTGCAAAGTGCTGAAAGTCCATTGTGTCAATTCGCAATAGCTAAGGTAATGCCTGGGGTTAACAGTAACGACTTCACTTTGTGTTAAGTCAGGCAGCATGGGGGGCTTAAATTGTTTTAACCGAGCAGAGTTCGGACGGTGCAGAAGCGCACTAAAAAAGAGAGACAGCATGTCGACCTGCAATAAAAAATTTTAATGAGAATGGGAATACTATATCACTTAAACCCGTTATTAAGCACCATTCGGGCTAACCGGCGGTAGCTTTTATCATCACATTCACCAGGCAAAATCCACCTGCGGTGGAGCGCACCGTTTTCATTCTTTAAACACACTAATATTCCAAAAGGCGCCAGCATACCTCCCTTGTTTAGTGTAAAAACGGTCGCGGGCCTACCCTGGCGATGTTCAGTCCACAATGTGTCAGACACTGACACCTGAGAAGTAACTGGGGGCCTTTTCATTTTTCTGGCACCAAGACATACGCATAGCACAGTCGCAATGAGGCTCATCGCCGCAATAGACTGTGCTGTAAGCCAGGTTACCGCAGCCGGAGATAGAGCGTACAACATGAGGATAAAAGCTTTTAGCACAAAAAGGTGAGACCAGCACCGCCAGCAGCTATGTGTATAATTAAAGCTAAACTTTGACACGGTGAAGAATAATACTCACCATTCTTGCCAGTTCAGGGTCTTCGCACTTTTGATGCCCCATAAACCAAGCGAACAGATCCGGATCATCACATGTAAGGAGATGCTCAAAGAGCACCTGATCTTCCTCATCAAGGTCATCAAAAGCCTCTTCCACAAAGGGTAGAAACAAGACATCCAATTCCAACATTCCACGACGACACGCCCACTTCAGGCGATTCTTTCTTTTCTCAGTGAACATACTAGTGCAACCTCTTTCACGAATGCTTGCACTATAACACGAGCTATTTTTAGACTCACTGACCTTTTTGTCAGAATCCAGAACGGGTTGCTTTTTTGATTATGTTTTTACAGCAAAGGTCAGAACGCTCCGACACCTTGTTTAATAAAAAAAATCCCCCACACTAGAAGAATGAGGTATGGCAGTATGCATTTTGCTAAGTGTGCTAATAAGCTACCTTGCCCAATTTTTATTTTTTGTACAAAGGAATTCTCATGCAGCGGTTAGATAGCCTGTCGAATATAGCCCAGGATTACATCATCCCATTGCACCATCTATCCCTACTTTCCGTTTCTGGTGAACAGCGAGACGACTATTTGCATGGTCAACTCACTGTAAATACCAAAAAACTGGGGGAAAATGATGCCCGACGATCTGCTCATTGCGACTTTAAGGGCAAAACCTGGTCTCTCAGCCTGTTATGCCGGTACAGGGAAGCCATTTGGCTTTGCATGAACGCCGACAGTGCCAGCCATTCACTGGCTCAACTAAATAAATATGGCGTATTTTCAAAAGTTGATATTTGCGATGAGTCTGACAACATCAAGGCTTATATGCTGTGTGGTAGCCTTACCCGCACCTGGCTTACAGAAAAATTCGGATCATTGCCAGACAAGCCTCTGCAAACAGAGCAAAATGATTTAGGCGTGGCGATCAACATGGATTTTGGTGATCAGTTTACCTTGCTCCTACTCAATAAAGACGGTCAGTCTGCATTACAAAAATGGGCCTCAGAAGCGAATATTACTGAATATGCTCAAGAGGTGTATGAAGCACTGTGTATCCAGCATGGTATTCCCGATGTATCTGGCTCAGTTGTAAACGAGTTTGTTCCACAGATGATGAACTTCCATATTCTCGATGGCATTGATTTCAATAAAGGGTGTTACATGGGACAGGAAGTGGTTGCTCGTACCCGCTATCTTGGGAAAAACAAACGAGCGGCTTTTAGTTTTTGCATACCGGAAGTTCTGGAGGTATCTGCGGGAGATAGTATTGAAAAATCACTCGGAGACAATTGGCGACGCGGCGGCGCTGTGATCCGTAGCGCCGTCCTCGGTAACGAAACCTGGTTAATGGCTGTGTTGCCAAATGACACCAGCGAAGATACCCTTCACAGGTTAGCATCAACAACACGAGTTGAATTCAAACCGTTGTCGTTGCCTTATTCTATTGAGGCAACAACAACTTCATAGTGATATTTTTATCACAGTTTCTCCTATGTGCAATAGCACCTAAAAACACAGGAAAAGTTATGACGATTACCACAGACAGCGTAGTCACCCTTCACTACACCGTTTCAACAGAAGACGGTACCACTCTCGACTCCTCTGATGGTAAGAAACCGTTAGTTGTGTTACTCGGCAGACGTTTTCTCATCGAAGGACTTGAAGACGCTCTAATTGGAAAAACTGCTGGGAACAAATTTGCTGTAGATGTACAACCTGAAAAAGCTTACGGCATGCGCGAAGACGCTTTGGTACAAAGCGTGCCCAAATCTATGTTTGAAGGAATGGAAGTGGAAGTAGGCATGTCATTTCGTGCAACGTCGGAAGGCGGCGAGCAGTCAGTTATCGTCATTGAGACCAATGAAGACGAAGTCGTTGTCGATGGGAATCACCCGCTGGCAGGGATCCCGCTACACTTTGACGTAGAGGTGGTTGATGTTAGAGAAGCCACAGAGGAAGAAATTGATCATGGACATGTACACGGAGAAGGTGGCCATCATCACGACCACGACTAAATTTCTAAATAAGCTCACATAATTAACAAAACAGGGCGGCAATATGCCGGCCTGTTCATTGTGTAAATCAAATCGCGTCTTCGTTTTGCTCACCAGTACGTATGCGCACCGCGGTTTCCACGTTTGTCACAAAAATCTTTCCATCACCGATTTTGCCGGTCTTGGCAGATTTCTCAATGGTTTCTAAAGCCAGTTCAACCTGCCCGTCTTCTAATACCACTTCTACCTTGATTTTGGGCAGAAAATCTACCTGATACTCCGCACCGCGGTAAAGTTCAGTATGGCCTTTCTGTCGGCCAAACCCTTTTACTTCCGTTACCGTCATTCCCGCAATTCCAACATCAGCCAATGCTTCACGAACATCATCCATTTTGAACGGCTTGATAATCGCTTCAATTTTTTTCATATTTGCTACCCACTGTTGAACGTTAATGTAAAATGAGACGATAAGCATCAGCGCAAACTGCTTACTGTGTACAAGTCATATACATGTTTGAATATACCTTATTATAACTGACTGTTTATAAAAACAAACCTGCTTTTGTCTTTTGTACACCACCCTCGTTCAAGTATAGACTCAAACCTGTTTATCTTCATTTTTATACTTAACAAAAAACCCGCTTAATATACAATCAACAGACTGATACTATTCTGTGAGAACAATGCATAATTCTAAAGGGTTGTCACTGCTGGAGTTGATGATAACGGTTGCTATCGCAGCCATATTGCTCACTATTGGCGCTCCAAGTTTACAGACACTATTGCAACAAAATCGTGTAATTGCGGCTGTCAATGATATTAGCAGTGCGGCAAGGTCTGCCCGTTTTCATGCTATAGACAAAGAACAAACCATCGTACTTTGCGCAACATCCAATTACACAGCCTGCTCCACAGACTGGACCCAGGCAAAAATGGTGTTTGTTGATACCGACGATAATAGTGCTCGCGACGCCAACGAACAGCTATTAATGGCTACGGATCCCACAGGAAGTGGGATTGAAATTACCGGAATTGGTAATGCGGTTATTTTCACTCCTGATGGCAGTGTTAGCCAGTCGGGCAGCATCATAGTGTGCCCGTCTTCTGGTAATGTGAAGTCTGCTTCAGCTGTGCTCATTAGCCTTTATGGCCGTATTGCAGTAGCGACAGACAGCAATAATAATGGCGTAAAAGAAGACATCGATGGGACAGATCTCACCTGTAGTTAACTTACCAACACCCTGATGGGCTGGTTTTACCAGATTGATCTAAAGATATCTCGTCACAGCCATCAGCCAGTTTCTTCTTTCTTTTCGCTTTCATTTGATAAGATATTGCAGAAACATTTTCCACACTAAACGAGAATTTTTTCGCTGATGGGGCCGAAAGCAATTTCTTCTCTGCATACTTAGTGTTCCCAAGACGATAGCGAATTTGCTCGCTCTGCCAAAGCAACAACTGGCTTTTTGCTTTATGTAATTCGGTGGTTTGAAGAAAATGTGTAAACCCTGGTATGGCCGTGGACGCCAGAATACCTGCAATCGCCACCGCAATCATTAATGAAAGCAATGACACTCCCCTATCTTTTTTAATCATTCTTGAATTCCTTTCTTTAGTTCAGCTTACAGTGCCGTTTAAAGTCGTTAGCATGAAACAATGTATCAGGATAGACAGCTATTTCTGCTGAATAAAAGGACTGACTTTGAAACTACACGGTTTTTCACTAATAGAAATGCTTGTTGCTCTTGCCATAGTATTAATTGTATTTTCACTGGCTGCGCCAGCGTTCCAGCAACAACTCAATCTTGCAAAACTCAGCCGCGCCCTGGATGCGGTGAACAGCCAGTTTACGCGCGCCCAGCTTTTCGCAATGCAAAGCCACCAGCCAGTTCATGTCTCGTTAAATCACACAGCTAAGTGGTGTTTCCATGTGTCGATAAAGCCATGCGACTGCCAATCTCCGAATACATGTATCGGCGTTTCTGATATCCCTATCACGGATTATCAGGCACACAACCAGGTTAAGGTTATTAAGAATACATTCAACCCTGCTAAATTTACCCGCTTTTCACCGTCTACCGGTCTTACCACTGGCCATGCCGGAACATTAACCCTCCAGGCGGGAACCTTATTGGGAAAAGTCATCTTGAGTAACATGGGTCGAACAAGAATATGTCTGGTTAACCAACAATATGGACATATTGAACAATGTTAAGGAATTCATCAGGCTTTTCTCTTCCCCAGTTACTCCTGGGTACAGCAACGGGCTTAATCATGCTGGCGGGAGCATCCACACTTGTTGCCCAAACACTTGTGTCGCAGAAACAACTCCTCAATAGCATTTATCTGGACGTTGAGCTGGCGAAATTAGCCACCCTTATGACCAACCAAATTAGTAAAAGCGGCTGGCACGGAAAAGCCACTTCTTACTACCTTGTTAAATCAGTTATCGCCGATGGTTTCGCAAAAGAGTTTTCTATTGACCATCACCCGAAAGAGAACACTCATTCCTGCCTGGTGTTTGCCACAGACAACAACGGCAACGGTATGCTTGATATGGGCACTCCAGCGGAGCGCATGGGTTTCAGACTCAGACAAAAAGCCTTGGAAATGCGTCAATCAGGTAGACAGTGTAACGAGAACGGCTGGCAGGATATCACCGCGAATTCGCGGCTTGTAATAAGCCATCTTTCTTTTAACGCCACGCCCCGTGGACAATTTACCGTTGTGCATATTTCAATGTCTGCGCACACCAAAACCTATCATCACATAACCCGTGAACTTACTTTTTCATTGGTGGTAAATCATGAAATATAGCGTATTAAGAGCAACTGGCGCAGTGTACTTAACTAGTGCCATCCTACTGCTGACAATAATTAGTGTGTCGATATCAGCAATTTCCCTGTATTTCATTGCCCAGTCGGAAAGTGTGCAATGGAATAATACCAACAGTGCATTGGCTGCCAGAACTGATCTGTCAACAGCGATTAAGCAAGCGCAGTTGCTGCACGCTTCAGCTTGGGATAACTCGCTACCGTCGAATGTTTTATCTACTTTGAGTCAGGTTTCCAACATGCCGATCATCGGCGCTGAAATTACTTCGGCTTTACTGAGTGAAACAGACAGTGAGGGCATGTTCACCTACACAAGCAAGCAAAGTCTGGTACGCTTTCCCCTTCTAATCAACCTGCCTCCGGCACCTCTGCTAATTCACGACAGCCTGCACGCACTGGCCGAATTTCATCTATATGTGCCACCATCCGGAGCTCATCCTTACTGGTCACTTGCTGTGTGGTCAAATAGCGAAATAAACCTGCAATCAGCACCTCGTTTTACCTGCACAGAACAGGCTATTTACGCGCATACGTGTGAGGTGAATGCGGTAAGTTACGGCACCGTGAAAAAGAGTGATATTAAAGATAAAGACAATGCGTTACCGGCAGACGCTTTCCACTATTTATTCGCTAGTGACTTAGATAAGTCTACCCTTACAGAATTTAAAAGTATTGCATGGACGCAAACAAACAGTTGTCATTCCTTGCCTGTGGCCACTCCCTTTATTTGGATCGACGGAGATTGCGAAATTCCCTCTTCTACCAGTATTGGAAGTCCCAGCAGCCCGGTTTTAATGATTGTGCAAAATGGCGATCTTCAGCTTCACGCCAATGCTCGTATATATGGGTTGGTTTTGAGTATAAGAGAACACACCATGGTCACTCAGCGGGTAGTAATAGCACCAGATGCAGCCATTGTCGGGAGCCTGGTCCTGAATCACCCCTCATCAGCTAACAGCAAAATCCAGGTCAGGTATGATTTTTCCGTGCTAGAGACATTGCGCTCACAACCTGCACTGCAACAAATCGCATTGATCCCAGGAAGTGTGGGATGAAAATACAAAAACCGTCGACTATGTCGGGTGTTATCTTGATTGAAGTACTTATCGCTATGATCATAATAAGTACTACATTAATAGGTTGCCTGACAATCGTTCAAAATTTTCAGCAAACCAGCATAACTACATCATTGCACGGTGCGGCATTACGCACTGCCCAACGATATCGTAATCACTTTACCCTGGTGGGTTTGAAAAGTATCAGTGATGTGCCGCTGTATTCACAAATTGGCGCTAACTCTGGCGGACTTTTACCATCAGGCAAAAACACAGTCACTATTGGCTCTCATTTGGCACCTCATCAGTTTAACGTGACATGGCAAACTGATAATAAATATACCAAAGAAGCCGACCTGTACTCTGGACCTCAGTCATCGGGTTGTCCTTACCCGCTGATAAAGCAAATTAGTATCGCCGTCAGTTGGCAGGATCTAGATGGGCAAAACAGGCAACTTTCATTGAAAACGTCCGTTTCTCATCCACTACTTCGCGCCCATCCAGAGAAGTTATTACACCTTGACGCCGTCGGCCCGTCTCCTTAAGCTCACTAACACGCCCAGCAAAATTCGCCGCTATCTAAGCCTCCGGAATTGTTCTCATCCCAGCCTTTTCGACCATCACTAAAATAGTAGATATCTCCGTCGCCAGCTTGGCTAGTACCTGTGACCGGAGAGGCTTGAATTTCATAGTCAACACCATTCGCACTGGCAATTGTGAGGTCGTAGCGTTTGTTCGAAGCCGGTTCAGAGGCCGGTGACCAGGTAGCAAAAATAGCGGGCTTCCCTGTGTCATTTCCCCCAGTAGCAGCGCCTTCATAGGTAAAATTTCCCACATGATGACGTTCCATAGCAGCAGCAAGGGCTAGCAAATCTGATTGCGCCGATTTTCGATAGCTATCTTTAATGACTCCCTGATAGGCAGGATACCCAACTGCTACCAAAATGCCTGCAATTGCCACCGCAATCATAAGTTCAATTAACGTAAAACCTGATTTTGACGTTCTATTTCTAACCATAATTATTGACGCTCTTTCTCGGTAGACCAACTGTCTTGTAGCACCCGTTCAAACCGCCCAAAAATATTTTGCGCTAAACAGGCAAACCCGGACAAGCACTGCTGCTCATTGCCATTTTCATCAACTTCAATTACCGCTGACGCACATTCAGTTCCCAGACAAACTACCGGTTTCACGACTTCCTCTATAAGCATTTTAGTTTCAGGCGCGATACCCGTTTGTTTGAGTTCTGCGTAGCGATCTTTTTTATCCACATCACCATTGTTGTTCAAATCATCTACCGCATTACCATTGAACATACTCACTAAATAAGCACGACTGTTCCCTGTAGGTGGTGCACATGCACTTTCAGAACTAGCCGAAGGCACATAGGTAGTAAAAAATATTTTGTAATCAATAATTAGCGGTGACGAAAGGGCTTTTTCACCTTCTGTTTCGAGTTTGATAAACCACCCTGTCTTACCGGCAAACTGAGATGCAGCCAGACTTTGTGTAGACGTATCACTACTGCTTAATAATGATTCGGTAGCATCGTACAAAGAGGTTTCAGTCATTGATGAGGGCAGGACATAATGGCCATTGTTGTCTTTCTCGAATACTCCCTTATCTTTTATAAAGTAGAAGCGGTCTTCAACAGCCAGATCCAGTGGAGCTGCGCGCCATCCGGAACCTATGGCAACGCCGTAATATAACTCCTCACCCAGCGCTACTTCACTTACATCAGCACCGTAAAAGAAACGACGGTTACTTTCTTCAGTATCGCCACCGAAATCTGCAATGCGCGCACCCTTAATAAAATCCGTTCCGCTTTCACCATTGTAGATATCGAAGCGGAAGAGTTGTCCCCCCATATCAGCGGCGTACATATGATCGGCGAAACCATCATTATCGCGATCGATGACAGAAATACGACCGGGAATACTGTACTTCAACTCACTGAGGTTTGTTGTTGCATCTTGATCACTTGCAGACCAAAGTAAGCTTCCGTTATCTGCATCGAACATGAAAATAGCGTTGCCGATAGCATCGTCACTACGGGTTGTTTTTGTGTCGTGATCATCGTTATAGCCACCACCCACAATCATGACGTTTTTCACCGTACCGCCGATTTTCACCTTGGTGATGGTAGGTCGTGACCACGTCTGACCTAACTTTTCAAGGCCCGTCGTGCCCCCGCGAATAGCAAAAGCCAGTTTGGGAGCATTTTTTGTCGTTACGTCAAATACATAGTAGTTTTTTCCACCTCGTCGCATCCCCACATAGAGATAGGTTTTAGTACCTTCAGTTCTAAGCACCATATCGCCGTCGAGGCCATAAATATGATTGAAGGTTGAATTATTCTGATAGAAGTCATAAATATTTTTCAACAGTTCCTTGGGAATAATGGCGAAATTTTCCTTGCCAGTCTGCGTATCAAATGAGTGTAAGAAGCCATGATTGGTAGCAACAAAAATAGCTGAATCGGTTTCACTGTAGTTAACAATAACAGGCTGAGAATGAATAGGATCTCCCATTTGCAGCCTTACATCGGTGGAGCTCCCGTCGCCGTCGGCATCACGAACATCTACACCCCTTGCCCACTTGAGAAGTTCACTTCTCAGTGTCAATGACCCAGGCACAGTAGTAATTGCAAGGTCATTAGTGGTGATCAGCAGGTTATTTTCATGTAGCTCGTTAAGGCTGTGAATTATGGTTGGGTTATCCTCAAAGAAGTACACGTTGCGATTGACTGACATCTGACTCGCCGCACCACCTTCTCTTACATCGTTACCATCGGCCAGCGTCGACCAGTAACTGTGAGAAGTATCGGAGAAAAATCCAGTTGATGAATCAATAGCATCTTTATTTTTCTGATCCAGTATGGTGTCGCCATTTATTTTGTATTTTTTAAGGTTGCCTGGCCAAATGGTCCCTTCACTGGGTTTGAACAGTGCAAAATACAACTCGTCTTTATGGGTGAGTCGATTTAACTGGTTTACCGCAACACCAGGGGAAACAAAGGTGGCATTGACATCTTTAACTGAGCGCAGGATTGCCTGAAATGCTTTTACCAAATCAGCACTGTTGTCGGCCTGATAGAATCCGCCACCGCTTTGCAATGCAATCTGGTTTAAAAAGTTATTTGCATTGTTATTCGCCGCAAAGCCGATGGTATGAGTAATCACTCGTCGGTCTATGGCAGAGGTTTCAGCTTTACTTAAATTTTTGGCTAGATCCAATCCACATTTTTCACCACCACTGCCTGAACAAGTTGCACCAAGCAATGACTGTATTTTGGAAACGCTGTGATTACTGTTTGCTTCTCCGTCTGACAGCAACACAATATGGTTATTGGTCTGACACTGCAGATCACTGACCGGAGAAAGGTATTGGGCACCACTTGGAATATACTCAGAAATACAATCGCTGTCACTCAGGTTACCTTCGTCACACCCGTAGGGGCGAACGGCGTCTGCGCCTACATAAGAACTCCGGTGACTAACACGGGTGTTCTTACGAACAGTATTTGACACATTGCTGTTTCCCCGGGTCAACCCGTAGTCAACGGAAAGGCCGCCGTAGTAACGGGTCGCTTCGTACATGGTATCGACAATGGGGGTATAGCCGCTCGCGGTAAGTTCATCAACTTTACTGACTAAATGCTCTCTTACCGTGGCTGTTGAGCCAGGGATAGCATCGCCTTTAAATTTGATAACTAACTGAGGTGCGCGAGACTGGCTACCTTTGTAGGTATATGCACCGCGATCACCAACAAAATTGCTCAAGATCAGCATGACATCGTTACCTGCGTTCCATCCGCTGCGGTTAAACACTTGTTGCAGCATGCCGGAAATATCTGGCGTTTTGTATTCACCCCGGTAATAGAACGTAGGCGCCGACCAGGTGATACCGCTGGTCTTAGACATATTTTTCAACATGTAGCGGGTATAGGGGTTAAAATCAACGGCATCGTCCACTGCTGCAGCCTGAATTTTCATCGACGCATTGCCGCTGTGGTAATCAAACCCGGTAAACACCAGATACGCTTCAGACACCACAGCACCTTTAGGCACATTCACGTTCGTAAAACGCATTCCTATATAGGCGTTACTACTTGAATTCATGGTAAGTTCTGTGCCCGTGGACTGCTTACCGTTATTTTTTTCTTCCGCGTTATTTTGGTTTGCCGATACTTGATAAACACTTTCCCCAGTTATACACCCGGTAGCCGTTGATTCATCATAGGTAACGACTAACTGGGGAGAGCCTGTTGTACCGTAGTCGGCAGATTTTGCCTGACGGGCACTGGCAGTATTGGTACTGCTTCCTTCAATGATAAGACTCAATGCGTTTCCGCCACACCAACCGGATTGATCCACTACCTCTTGGATCACCGAAGAAAAATCCGGCGTGATTACGATTTCGTCCGTTAGCGGAAAACCATTGTCTGAACTCCACTCCACTTCGCTGCCTGTAATCGCTCGCTTTGAAATATTTGAATAACTGGATTCGAACTTTTGGCTGTCGGGAGTCAGTTCGCCGCGAATTTTTAGTGTCGCCGCGGCCATATTTAATTGGGTTGAAGTCAGGCGTAATGTAGCACTGGTGATGGTAGCACCTTGTGGGATATTCACTTCCTGATAACGAAGCCCCGTAGTAACCGTTGAGGTACCCTTTGTTAACTTAAGAGAATTGCTGGTAAGGTCCACACTGCCGTTAACTTCCACCGCATCATCAGTACTTTCAGACGTTGAGGTAATTATCTCCGGGTTAATAGCGTCGTCAATAGGACGTAATGGAAACAAAATCGGGCCACCGTAGTCTGAAAAACGCATCAGGCCGGCGTTTATATTCGTGGCCGTTTGCAACGCATCTTTAAGTGCATTTTGCACACGCAACATGCGGGACTGATTGGTATTATCATATGCAGTCATACTGCCTGACGTGTCCATAATGAACAGCACATTTGGGTTGTAGGTCACAGAAGCGTCAGCCGTACCCAGATAAATATCTAAATCGTCAGCCCATGCGGCGCTTCCAATGCAAACCCACAATGCACATGACACGGCATAGCGAATGAAACCTTTCATAACAGCTAACTCCTACTGCGAAGCCGGTGCCATAACGGCAGCGGTAACGGTATTGGCAACCACGGTGCTTCTTTCAGAAACTTTTCCGCACCCTCTCACCACAAAAACATGGCAATTAACATTACTTCCACCTATGACATTGCTTGACCCACGACAAGCCTGTTCACGAATAAACGCGGTTCGCGACCAGCTCTGGGTCCTCATATCATTTTGGTAATTTCCACTATTGGTATGTTCAGTACCCGGTGACAATACAGCCGTTGTCACATTACGTGCTGTCCACCCGTTATCAAAGCAACTCATGGTGTCATTATCAGGGTCAAACTGTGTACCTTGTCTGGCTTCCGTAAGCGGGTCTTTTTTAGTATCGTCAGTGAGAAGTACTTCATCTTCCGCTTCGAAAAACACCCCCGCTAACGCCGCTTCTGCCGCGTCAAACGCCATGCCTGAACGTTGCATAGACACCGCCATTTTGTTCTGACTTAAACTAGATGACACTGCGCTAACGCCTAAAATAGTCAGCGATAGTAAAACTAACAACGCAAGAACTAACACCATTCCCTGTTGGTGAGTCACAGCCTTCATTGCAAACTCCTTACAAAATTCTTCATATTTCGCAGGGCCAGAGTCTGGGTAAACACCTGAAAATAGTGCGAATCATCTGTCTTTAAAGGCGTCTCGTTTAACACGGCCAGATTGTGCACCGGCATATTACTAACCTGAGCGCCGTCACTACTTAGCATCACGCCAATTCTGATAGCAACCACCTGCTGGTTTAGCGCTCGCAGTGCAGACAACTCACTGGCGGTCACATATCTTACAGCCTGCCCTTGAGACGTGTTGGCAGTATCTGTAACACCATACTGCACTTGAAAACTCTCCACATTGTCCATAAGGATCACCGATCTGGGCCCCCCTACAGGAGAGCGCAGCCCACGAAGCACCCGACCATCAAACCCTGTACAGTAGAGATGGTTATCTGCCACATAGTATTTATTGACGACGTGAAATTCTGTGTCTGCGGGGTAACCAAAGCGATTACCTGTACAATCTTCGTTACCCAGTAAATTGATGACTAAATCATCATTAGCACCGTTTAACCCCTGACTCGCACCAAGTACAGGACTGCCAATGTAATCTCCAGCAAGCCCTACCGGGCGATTTTGGATAAACGCAGCTTCTACCAGATTGTCCACCGTCACATCTACTCTGGAGATAATCTGATCAAATCGACCCGCTTCCATAATATCTCGACTTAAACGAAGCATGACGAACCGGCCTGCCTCCTGAACCTGTGCTACCGCCTGATTGAGAGAATTGGTGACCCGGGTACTGATCATCGTTTGCATAACTGCGCCACTGATCACCAAGCCCAATACCAGGGCAATCATAAGCTCTACCAGTGAAAAGCCTTTTTGATTCATAAAGTAATATCCTTAACGACACAGGCATTGCTATCGCCAGAATTAGGATTACACCGACTGTTAAGTGTGTATTTTTGGGTGGTGGACTTAGACACTGGCCAGGTCAGCATCACGTGAATTCTTGAGCCTGCAGAGCACGTATCAGTGTCGCCGGCTCTGCTATCTGTGCAGGTTACCTGTAATGTGACGTCACGGTTGGTTTGAATGGCAGAACAAGACAGTGCCCAGCTATCATACGTTGCCATTTGCGCTTCTGTACATGAATTGTCTTCGCAATTGGGAATAGCAGAGGGCATTGACAAGCAACATGTGTAGGGATCAGTGGATGCACAAGAAAGAGAAGCAAAGTTGTAATTATTAGCGTTGAAATAACCGTTATTGACAACCAGCCCATCCCCCGCCATGGCCGGGCGTGAGGCGGCACGCAGTCTCTCAGCAACTTGCTCAGCAACTAATTCAGATTGCGTACGGCTAATCGCATCACGGTTGGCTATTGATCCAACGAACTGTAGCGACGCTACGCCTAATAAGCCAATAGCGAGTATAAACAGGGTGATAAGTACTTCAATGAAGCCCACTCCTGTTTGGCGTTGCTGCAACGTATGCTGACGCATAACCTTTATACCTACGTAAATTAAACGGATCCCGCAATTATCCTAACGCAATGGACCACATAAAAAAGTATCGACAGGCAAGGTTTAGTATTGAATATTATAATTCGCGGGGCAAAACCCCCGCAGAGGGTTTATACCACTTGTTTTACGCGAAGTTCTTTTGGTACGGCAAATTCAACATTTTCTTCCCGACCTGCTCGCTCAGATGCAGACACTGCGCCCCAAGAGATAAGACGATCGACAACCCGCTGAACCAGCACTTCCGGAGCTGATGCACCAGCTGTAACGCCAATGTGCTCTACTCCGTCAAGCCAGGCTTTCTGGATACAGTTTTCATCGGCAATAAGAAATGCCTTCGCTCCCACCTTTTCAGCCAATTCGCGTAACCTGTTAGAGTTCGAACTATTCTGTGCACCTACAACCAACAGCACTTCACAGTCTGATGCCAGGTCGCGAACCGCATCCTGGCGGTTTTGCGTGGCATAGCAAATATCGTCTTTACGGGGGCCGTGAATAGAGGGAAATTTCGCTCGTAAGGCATCAATGACATCAGCTGTATCATCGACAGATAACGTAGTTTGACTACAAAAATACAGGCGTTCCGGGTCTTTCACGTCCAACGTTTCTACATCTGCGCTGGACTCTACCAAATAAATTCCCCCTTCGGTATTATCATATTGTCCCATAGTGCCTTCCACCTCGGGGTGGCCGGCATGGCCAATCAGAATACACTCGGTCCCGGTTTTACTGGCCCTGGTAACTTCCATATGTACCTTTGTCACCAATGGACATGTGGCATCGAACACCTTTAAACCACGCTCACTTGCTTCTTTACGCACTGCTTGGGATACCCCGTGAGCGGAGAAAATTACGATACTGTCATCTGGTACTTCTTCAAGTTCATCGACAAAAATAGCGCCCCGCTCTTTCAGGCCATCAACAACAAATTTGTTGTGAACCACTTCATGACGAACATAAATAGGCGGGTTAAACATCTCTAACGCCCGCTCAACAATGGTGATAGCTCTGTCTACACCGGCACAGAAGCCACGTGGATTAGCAAGATGAATTTGCATAGAGTCTCCTTAGTGTGTAGAAGATGCGTTATTAATAACGTCGACGATTTCTACATCAAAAATGACTGTTTGGCCTGCCAGTGGATGATTAAAATCAACGGTAACAGAATCGCCCGCAACACTGCGAATGATACCCGGCACTTCACTGCCATCTGGTTGAGAAAACGCTACTATTACCCCTTCTGTGAGAGATAATTCGCTACTGAAACGATTGCGGTCCATATGATGGATATTATCAGGATTGGGCTGGCCGAAAGCATCTTCCGGCGCCAGTGTGAAAGACTTTTTCTCGCCTTTTTTTAACCCTAACAGGCAGGCTTCGAAGTTAGGAGTCAGACTACCGTCGCCCATGACTAACTTTGCTGGTTTCTTATTTACCCGCGTGCTGTCTGCAGCAGAACCATCTTCCAGCTTTACGTCGAAGTGCATTATCACTTCAGAAGTGGCGTTGACTATCTGTTCACTCATCATTTGCTCCTACTTCTTTTCTGCATTTGCGTCAGGCCGACTTTTTTCGTCCTGCTTTGACGTGAGCATGTCCCAGATTAACAGTGCGGCTCCAATAAATATTGCACTGTCTGCGATATTAAAGGCAGGCCAACTCCATTCACCTACATAAAAGTCGAGAAAATCTATGACGAAACCGTGGATCAGGCGGTCGTAAACATTGCCCAACGCTCCCCCCAGAATGAAACAGAAAGCAACAGGTAACAGCTTTTGCTGTTTGTCGGATTGCTTTAACCACCAGAGAATTACAGCACTTACCGTGATGGCAATAGCAGTGAAAAACCACCTTTGCCAGCCGGACGCATCATGTAAAAAACTAAAGGCAGCGCCGTAATTACGCACGTACGTAAAATTGAAAAATGGTAAAACCTGGATCGACTCTGACAAAGCCATGTTGCCGATAACTTCGTACTTAGACCACAAATCAAGTGCCACAACCAGGGCACTGATCCACAGAAAACGCAAACCCGTTTCACTGAAAAGTTTAGGCATATTGTCGAGTTTCCCCTTCGCCATCTACGTTGGTCACGCATCGACCGCAAAGCTCTTCATGACCAGCATGAGTGCCTACATCTTCGCGATGATGCCAGCAACGAACACATTTGGTGCCGGTACTTTTTTCAACTTCGATGAACAAGCCTTCCACATCAGTAGAATTCGCTGTTGCCGGCTTTTCACTTAGCGCTGCCAATTCCACACCAGAGGTAATCAATACAAAGCGTAATTCATCGCCTAGCATTTCCAAAACGGTAGACAATGCGTCGCTTGCATAGAGTTTGACATTCGCCTCCAGGGAGCCACCTAATTTACCGTCTTTACGAGCTTGCTCCATTACCTGGTTAGCGGCATCTTTGACCTGCATAACTTGCTGCCAGTAACCGTCATCAAAGCCGTCTTTTGCCTCGAAGCCAGTCAGACCCGTATACCATGCCTCGGTAAATACAAATTCGCTGCGCGAGCCCGGTAGTGCTTCCCAAATCTCCTGGGCGGTAAAGCTTGTAATAGGCGCCATCCAACGCACTAAAGCCTCAATAATATGGTACAGCGCAGTTTGACATGAACGGCGGGCATTACTGTCACCTTTTGCCGTATATTGACGATCTTTAATGATATCCAAATAGAAACTACCAAGCTCGATAGAACAGAAATGCGTTAACTTCTGTGAAACGACCAGCATATCGTACTTGTTGTACGCCTCTACAATCTCTTGCTGTAACTTTTCTGTGCGCGCCACAATCCAGCGGTCAAGAGCCACCATATTGTCAGGCGCTACCGCATCTTTCTGCGGGTCAAAGCCATTGAGGTTCGCTAACAGGAAACGGGCCGTATTACGAAGACGACGGTAAGCATCAGCAGCTCGCTTAAGGATCTCATCACTTACTGCAATCTCGCCCCGATAATCCGTTGACGCCACCCATAACCGGAGAATATCTGCGCCCAGTTTATTAGTAACTTGCTGCGGTGCGACCACATTACCAACAGACTTGGACATCTTTCTGCCGTGAGCGTCTACAGTAAAGCCGTGTGTAAGCACTTCTTTATATGGAGCATGGCCATGCATGGCAGTAGACGTCATAAGAGATGACATAAACCACCCGCGGTGTTGATCAGAGCCTTCAAGATACAAATCAGCACTTGCGGGAATATCATCGCGGCGATCAACGACAAAGTAGTGAGTGACGCCTGAGTCAAACCACACATCCAGGGTGTCAGTCACTTTATCGTATTGCGATGCATCGTCACCTAACAAGGTGGCATCGTCTACGTCCCACCAGGCCTGAATGCCTTTTTGTTCCACCTGTTTTGCCACAGTTTCCATAATACTCGCTGTATTAGGGTGAAGCTCACCGGAAATTTTGTGTACGAACAAAGGAATTGGCACCCCCCAGGTGCGCTGACGGGATATGCACCAGTCCGGACGGCCTTCTACCATCTTTTCAATGCGATTCTGGCCCCACTCCGGGATCCATGCTGTCTTTTCAATTTGCTCAATGGAGGCCTTTCTCAACCCTTTTTTGTCCATGCTGATAAACCACTGAGGAGTCGCACGGAAAATAATCGGTGTTTTGTGCCGCCAGCAATGGGGATAGCTGTGCTCGTAGCTAATATTCAATAGCAAATTGCCAGTTTCTTCCAGCTTGTCGATAATCGTTTGATTCGCTTTGAATACAAATTGCCCGGCAAACAAGGGGGTTTCTTCATTGTAAACACCATTGTTGCCGACGGGGTTATACACCTCGATACCATATTTTTTACATACATTGAAGTCATCAACACCATGGGCAGGTGCTGTGTGAACCAAACCTGTACCAGATTCTGTGGTAACGTGATCACCTAAAATCAGTGGTACTGTTTTATCGAGAAACGGATGTGACACTTTGAGGTTTTCAAGTGCCTGACCAATACAGCTGGCCACCACTCTGAACGAAGAAATGTCATAGCGGCTCATACACCTTTCTACCAGGTCTTCTGCAAGAATAACCCAGTTATCGCCGTTCAGTTCAACGAGTGAGTAAGTCAGTTCCGGGTGTAAGCTCATAGCCAGGTTAGCAGGCAGCGTCCATGGGGTTGTCGTCCAAATAACCGCTGATGCATTGTGTGCACTTAGGTCCTTTGCGGTAACACCAAACGCCGCTGCAATGGCATCTACATCAGATATAGGGAACGTAACATCGATGGCCGGCGATACTTTATCCTTATACTCAACTTCAGCTTCCGCAAGAGCGGAACCACAGTCTGTACACCAGTGAACGGGTTTGAAACCCTTTTCCAAATGCCCCGAGTCAACAATTTTACTCAACGCGCGAATGATGTCGGCCTCAGATTTGAAATCCATGGTTTTATACGGGTTATCCCATTCACCAAAGACCCCAAGGCGTTTAAAATCAGCCATCTGGCCATCAATTTGCTTTTGCGCGTACTCACGGCACTTTTGACGAAACTCGGCGGCAGACACCTTAACTCCAGGTTTACCGACCTTTTTCTCAACCATTAACTCAATGGGAAGACCATGGCAATCCCAGCCTGGTACGTATGGCGCATCGAAATCAGACAGGGTCTTCGCCTTTACAATGATGTCTTTAAGAATTTTGTTTACAGCGTGACCAATATGAATATCACCATTTGCATACGGAGGTCCATCGTGCAAGATAAAAGGCTTTTTACCCGCTTTTGCTTCGCGAATTTCCTTGTACAGGTTCTTTTCCTGCCAGCCTTTTAACATCGCCGGTTCTCTTTGCGCAAGGTTGCCGCGCATAGGAAAAGGCGTTTCCGGTAAATTCAATGTCGGTTTGTAATCGCTCATAAACTCGTTATTTCCGTCCACCTGCCGTTGTGCACCATCACACAACGATTAATTTAAAAGTAATTTAGGATGCAAAGAATAAGGCTTGTGCCGCATTTGCATCCAGTTTGATCTGTTCTTTTAACGCGTCAAATGACGCGAATCTTTTCTCGTCTCGCAGCTTTTTCACCGGCGCTACCGATATGGGCTCGCCATACAAAGTGCCACTATACTTAAATATATGTACTTCCAGTTGTGTTCGCTTACCCGCGACAGTGGGTCTGGACCCAACATTAGCGACACCAAAAAAACGTTCGCCCTTGACGTCGACCGTTACTGCAAAAACGCCATTGATGGCGGGTTTGTCTCTTTTCAACAAAACATTTGCGGTTGGAAAACCAATAGTACGGCCTTTCTTGTCTCCATGCACCACCCGCCCTTCAAATACAAAAGGCCTGCCAAGCATGTTTTCAGCACGCTTAAAGTCGCCCATAGCCAGAACTTCCCGAACCGCTGTGGAGCTTATTCGACAATCGTCCATCAAAAAGCTCTGGGTGCTGGCCACCTCAAAGCCCATGCTTTCGCCAGCCCGCTGTAGCATGGAGAAATCCCCTAAACGCCCGCGACCAAAGCGAAAGTCGTCGCCAACCACTAAATATCGAACCCCTAATCGCTTAACCAACAGGTCTTCAATAAAGGTATCGGCCGACTGGCTTGCAAAGTACTCATCAAAGCGCACACACAACAGACGGTCGACCCCTTGCGATTTTAACAGCGCGTATTTCTCACGCAGGGTGCTTAATCTTGCAGGCGCCGTTGCCGGACTAAACAATTCTTCCGGTTGCGGTTCAAATACCATCACAGTGGATGGCAAAGCAAGTTGACGTGTTTTATCGTGAACATTTGCCAACACAGCCTGATGCCCGCGATGCACGCCGTCAAACTTACCAATAGTGAGGACGCACCCACTGTGTTCCGGGCGCAGATTGTGAAGACCGCGAATTAATTCCACTAGCTACTGAGTCCTGGAGCGTGATTTGCAAAGCTCGCGATTATAAACGACCCGCTGCGTAATACCAATCGTTGTGAAAGGATTATCCGCCAATTGCTCTGAAGTGCCTGACTCGAACGCCAAACAACACTAACAAAACAGCAAATGTTGCAGCTGCCGCGCCAATGGTTATGGCAACGTGTTTAATCTGTGCTAGCAGGGTTATGTCGTAAAACCCATCACCCATGTCAAAATACAAAATAATCACTGCCATTGCCGCGCTGGCTATGACAACCCTTAGTAGAAACCACACGGTATCCAGCGACGCCTTGTACACTCCCTTTTTATGCAAGGTAATGTAGAGCAAAGCTGCATTAAGTGTTGCTGACAAAGACGTGGCAATAGCGAGTCCAATGTAACCGTAAGGAATGGCAAAGATTAAGTTGAATACCATGTTTGCTGCCATACACCAGATACCAAATTTCACCGGTGTTTTGGTATCTTGTCTGGAGTAAAAGCCCGGAGCCAATATTTTGACAAGCATGAAACTCAGTAAGCCACAGGCGTACGCGATAAGAGAGTAAGAGGCCATTTTTGCGGTGTCTGCAGAAAAAGCACCACGCTGAAAAATCACGGTAAGAATAGGCTCTGCCATAAACGCCAGTCCAACAGCTGCAGGAATACCAAGTACTGAAACCATGCGGATCCCCCAATCCATATTACTGCTAAATGCCTTAGGATCATTCGCCACATGATTGCGCGACAGTGTGGGTAAAATAACGGTGGCGATTGCGATACCAAACAACCCCAAGGGGAATTCAAGCAGTCTATCGGAGTAGTACAGCCAACTAATGGAACCTGTAACCAGAAAACTGGCGATTAACGTATCGAGTAATAAATTAATTTGTCCGACTGAAACGCCAAACAGCGCAGGGATCATCAGCGTGCGCACCTTCACCACACTTGGATCATGCCACCCCCATCGCGGCTTTACAAGTAAACCAGCCCGGTATAAAAAAGGAAGCTGAAATGCTAACTGCACTATGCCGCCAACAAATACACCCCAGGCTAACGCGAAAGCGGGTTGAGAGAAACTTGGCGATAGTAAATACGCACAGGCGATAATGCATACATTCAATAACACAGGTGTAAAAGCCGCCACGGCGAATTTATTTAGTGTATTGAGAATGGCACCTGCCAGGCCGGTAAGAGAAATGAATGCTATATAAGGAAAGGTTATTTTCAGCATACTCGACGCAAGTTCAAACTTAGCGCCAGCAGGCTCGTCTTGCAACCATCCTACAAACCACCCCGTTCCGAACAAGGCTGTAATAACAGGCGATGCAATAACACCAACAATAGCCACAACGAATACAATAGCACCGAGCGTTCCAGATACTTTAGCAACGAACGCCTTCAGTTTTGCCTGATCATTTTCGTGATGGACTTCCGTTAGTACAGGAATGAAAGCCTGTGCGAAAGCGCCCTCAGCAAATAAACGACGCAAAAAATTGGGTATTTTGTTAGCGAAAAAGAAAACATCAGCGGCCGCGCCATCGCCCATTAATTTGGCGACAACCACATCCCGAACTAACCCCAGTACACGTGATACCAGCGTCATAACACTGACAATTAAACCAGATTTTAAGAGTTTTCCTGACACGGGGCCCTTCATTTGCGACTGCATTTTTGGTGCACACTATAGCCGAATGGACGTGCCGGTGGAATCACTGAAAAAAAATATGACAGATTGATGAATTCCCTGTTTGGGGCTGCTATAATCCGCGCACCTCACGAGGGGGCTGCATGTTATGAACAAAATCGCGCTATTTTCTGCATTTTACAAGGTAAAATAGTTTGACATTTGGTCGTTAGGCGAGCATAATTCGCACCCTATTTTTTAGACATGAATTTATTTTGGGAGTTACACCTTGGCTAACATTAAGTCTGCTAAGAAACGTGCAATTCAAGCCGAAAAGCGTCGTCAGCATAATGCCAGCCGTCGCTCCATGACTCGTACAAGCATCAAGAAAGTAGTTGCTGCAATCGCTGCAGGTGATAAAGAAGGTGCACAATCTGCACTGGCTGCTGCTACACCGATCCTTGACAGAATGGCTACCAAAGGTTTGATTCACAAGAACAAAGCTGCTCGTCATAAGAGCCGTTTGTCTGCGCAAATCAAAGCTCTGTAAGAGAATTTTTAAAGTAAAAAGCGCCTATGGCGCTTTTTTTATATCTGAAATACAACAAACCTGATAATTACCAAATCAAGATTTGTCATTTTTACTCCACACCGCTCGCTGTCATGAATCTGTCAGACAAGTTTCACCAAGCTGTAAAGCTATAGTCACCTGACTGTCAACTAGGCTTTTTATTATTACCTCCCAAAGTGATTACTTTGGAAACGGTTATGAAGCGCACACACTATCGCACCTTGTGGTTGTCTGATATCCATCTCGGCAACAAAGACTGCAAAGCACAATACCTTCTCGATTTTCTCAACACAGTTACAGTAGACACCCTCTACCTGGTGGGCGACATCGTGGACATGTGGGAAATGTCTCGCCAGTTCCGTTGGCCTGAAGCCCACAATCAAGTGCTTCATACCTTTATGCAAATGAGTCGTGATGGTACTAAAGTAATTTACCTGCCAGGTAATCACGATGAGCCTTTACAATCATACTCAGGCATGCAGTTTGGTGATATCGACATAAAACGTGAATGTGTTCATACCACTGCGGATGGAAAGCAGTACCTCATTCTTCATGGCGATCAATTTGACGCGGATGTCACTATAGGTAAATTTCATGCATGGATTGGTGATAAAGGTTATGACCTTCTGTTATTTCTTAATCGCTGGTACAACCGCTTCCGCCAGTGGCGCAACAATGACTACTGGTCATTAGCCGGTTATATAAAGAAGCACATCAAAGGTGCAAATGAAGCCATTGCCCGATACCGTGAAGCTTGCTGTGCAAGAGCCCGAAAAATGGGGCTTGATGGCGTGATTTGCGGCCATATCCATCATCCGGAAAGTACCATAGTGCAAGGTACACATTACGTCAATGACGGTGACTGGATTGAAAACTGTTCTGCCCTGTCTGAAGATAAAGATGGAAACCTGGTTCTCATTAGCTGGATTGAGGAAATGAAGTCAACCTCTACTGTGACCGCTCTGCCCTCTCGCACCAAAGCCTCCAAAGCGGCTTAGTTCTATCTCAGTGCAGTGGTCACCACGACCACTGCACTCTCTCGACGAAACAGTGTCACTGAACTGACATCAAAGTTTGTAAAAAACGTCATATTGCACTGGTATCGTTCGCACAAAACCTCGGGATAAATTATGTTTACTGTTGATGACGTACTGGCTCGCCACTATCCGCAAGTTGTGGATAAACCCTGGCTATTCAAATCGCTCTCTTTTGTACTGCGACACCTCCTTCACGAAAAAGAGATGAAAGAGTTCAGCGACACGTACCCTCACTATGAAGACATCGATTTTGTTGAACAAGTATTAGAATATTTCAATATCAGCTATTCCACCCGTGACGTCGAAAAAGAACGCATTCCAACGGAAGGCCGAGTGGTCATTATTGCCAACCACCCTATAGGAACACTCGACGGTTTGGCACTGATAAAACTCATCAGTGAAGTACGCCACGACTTAAAAGTGGTAGCGAATGAGATGCTAATGGCAGTAAAGCCTCTTCACAATATGTTATTGCCAGTAAATAATATGCACGGAGGCACTCCCAAACAGCACCTAAGTGCTATTCAGAAACATCTGAATAATGACGGCGCGTTAATTATCTTCCCCGCAGGAGAGGTTTCCCGTTTACGCCCTCAAGGTGTCAGAGATACCCGCTGGCACTCAGGCTTTTTGCGCATCGCCAAGCAAGCAAAATCTCCCATACTTCCCGTATACATTGACGGTAAAAACTCACCACTGTTTTACAGTGTTTCAATGATTTACAAGCCATTAGCCACGGTGCTTCTGGTCAAAGAAATGTTCAAGCAACGGAAAAAACACTTACCTATGCGCATTGGAGAACTGATCCCTTGTGAAGCGTATAGTCAGCTTGCTTTACCTCTTAAAGAGCAGGTTAAATTGTTCAAGCGACATCTTTATCGAATCGGTGGTAACCGCAAGGGCGTGTTAGCCACACAAGCGCCAATCGCCATGCCTGAAGATCGCAAAGAACTAACCCGCGCGGTCAAACAATGTGAACACTTAGGTCACACCGCTGATGGCAAACACATTTATTTATATCAGCACAAAGGCTGCTCCCCCATCTTGAGAGAAATTGGACGGCTTAGGGAAATTGCTTTCAGAGCGGTTGGAGAAGGCACTAACAGACGCCGCGATATCGACCAATATGATGCCCATTACTACCATCTGATTCTATGGGACGAAAACGACCTTGAAATAGCCGGTGCTTACCGCTTTGGTGATGCCGAATTACTCACTCAAAGCGACCATCCCACCGGGCTGTATTCCGCCACATTATTTGAATATACGTCGGATAACTCCACACTATTCAAAGAGGGGCTGGAATTAGGCAGAAGTTTCGTTCAGCCACGATATTGGGGAAAGCGGAGCTTAGATTATCTGTGGTTTGGCATTGGTGCATTCTTGGGAAGATACCCAAAATATCGATACCTGTTTGGTGCAGTGTCTATTAGCAACGCCTATCCGCAACCGGCAAAAGATCTATTGGTAGCGTTCTATCGCACTCATTTTCCAGCCAAATTTGGTTCTGCAGAGTCACGTATGCCTTATCAGGTTTCTGCTGATGCATCTGCCATGTTCACCGGAAACGACTACAAAAAAGAATTTACCGAACTAAAACACCTTCTCGCCAACATGGGTGTAAACGTACCTACGCTCTACAAACAGTATACAGAAGTGACTAAAGCGGGCGGCGTAGCCTTCCTCGATTTTAACGTCGACCCTGACTTTGCTGACTGTATTGATGGATTAGTTGTTGTAGATGTGAATAGTTTGACTGATAAAAAGCGCAAGCGCTACTTACAGGATTCCGGCCTCTCTAAGTCAGCGTAAGCATTATTATAGCGCCGTTACTATTTTCAGTAAGGCGCTTTAGCTTCCCACTATCACTCCATCCAATCCCCGTTAACCGAGTTACGACTAGTATTCAGAGACGTGCAAACTGCCCCAACATGTCGGCATAAATATCTTCCAGAGTAAGTAAATCAGACAGATGAATTGATTCGTTGACTTGATGAATTGTGGTATTAGGTACACCAAGCTCCACTACTTGCGTGCCTTTTGTGGCAAAAAAACGTCCGTCAGAGGTCCCACCAGATGTACTTAATAAAGGGTATCGACCGGTCGCGCGATATATAGCGCCTTCGGCTATCGTTATTAAGCACGCCTCTTTCCGGGCATCACTTTGGTAAGCTTCACAAGGTCGTGACCAGCTGATAGTGGCATTGTTATCCAGTTTTTTTACATACTGAATAAGCTTGCTTTGCAAAGAACTCAGCGTAAAGCTCCCATCGAAACGCACATTAAACTCAATACGACATTTTCCCGGCGCGAGATTGTCTGTGAATGCCCCTGTATCCATATGGGTAATTTGCAACGACGTACCAGGAAAATCCACGTCGCCGCCGTCCCATCCCAGGTTAAGGAGTTCATTAATAATTCGACTTGCCCGGTGTATTGCATTATCACAACTATGTGGGTAAGCAACGTGCCCTTGTTTTCCCGTAACGTCGATGGTGCCTGACAGTGCACCACGGCGACCAATTTTAATGGTGTCCCCGGTGACAGATGAGGCCGTAGGCTCACCCACTAAGCAGATATCAAGATCAACACCACGGGCATCCAGCGTTTGCTTTATCCATTTAGAGCCATACTCTGCATCACCTTCTTCATCACTGGTGATGAGCCACCAAAACGTAAAATCATGTGGATTTAACGTTGGCAGAATACGCTGACAAGCACCTAGCATGGCAGCTAACCCGGTTTTCATGTCAGCAGCTCCACGACCGTAAAGCCGGCTTTTTACTACGTGAGCTTCAAAAGGCGGATAGCGCCAGCTTGACAAGGGTCCAGGTGGTACTACATCCGTGTGTCCACAAAACGCAATATTTTTCGCGCCTTGTCCCCATCTGGCAATCATATTGGATACACCGTTAACGGTAAAATGCTCACAGGTAAAATCCAATTTCTGCAAAGTGGCCGCCAGATATTGCTGACAACCGTTATCGTTGGGTGTCACCGTGTTCTTATTTATGAGAGCCCTAGCATGAGAAAGGCAGTATGTTTGGGAGGCGGTAGGCAAAGTAAAAGAATGTATAGTCATTAGTTCACCAAAGACTCGATACACGATTAATCTTGAGAACTATTAAATCGAGACTCAATGACAAAAAGATAACAGAATTACTTCACTACAATGACACGCTTGAGCAGCCTAACGGACTGCCAACATCAACCACTAACCGGTAATATCAATGACTTCTCTGCTACCTGGCAAAATGCGGATGATACTGCCATTAATATCCAGTGAAATA
The DNA here is from genome assembly GCF_056158205.1 of Alteromonas sp. AWQ4_252. NCBI lineage: Bacteria > Pseudomonadati > Pseudomonadota > Gammaproteobacteria > Alteromonadales > Alteromonadaceae > Alteromonas > Alteromonas sp. AWQ4_252. The sequence goes on from NZ_JBSWSV010000001.1 coordinate 3,661,689, forward strand.
AGCCCGGAGTTATCGTCGCGAGAAATGACTTTGGCCTGACGGTAAAGTGAATAGTCGAGGATCTGTCCGGGCTTAATGCTTTGATTCAAGGTCGGTAAAACTCTGCGGGAAGGCTGATCGCCGCTCAGTGCCATTACCCCACTGCTCTGGCTACTAATTTTGATGCTATGACCACGATCGGCTGCAATGGCAGTGCCTGCGAAATGGCTCAGTAAAACCAGTAAACCTACATATTTTTGCGCGTTAATCACAGATACAAATCACACGTATTATACTTTTGGATAATACGCACTTAGCAATTCTCGAACCAAAAATAAAAAGTCTAATTATTTCAGTTATATAAGATTTTAAATTGGGTTTAACTAGACGTCACCCTGAATTTTTCGCATCATATTTGCAACAAGTAAGGAAAAATTTACCGTGATCAAATTTATCGTTCTGATACCTCTTGTACTTTGTTTGCTTTGGTTTGGTTACCTGAAGCTAAATAACTGGAGTGCGGCTGATGGAAAACAGGGTTTTATCTATATTTTGGTACTCTCTAGCGCGCTTGCCCTGTTTTATTTTGTCATGATGCTCGTGCAGTCGCTTTAGCTGCAGAAAGTAGTCATAAATCAAAGCATGGAAACAGGCTTTGAAAGGAGCCATGGTTAGTAATAAAAAGAGCGCAAGGAAAATTGTCGATTAACGGTAAAAAAAACGGTGTCGTGAATGACACCGTTTTTCTATCAACTAACTAAAGACCGTTATCGGGTAGCGTTAATTTCGATATCTGCACTTTCGCGAAGACCATCTACATAAGCCTGATAGGTCATTTGACTATTCATAGCGGCCAAACGCTCTGTGATTGCCGAAATTGCCATATCGTCTGCCTCATCAGCTGCATTCACTCCGGTTAGTTCAACCAAAGCCACGTCGCCACTCATGAGTGTTACCACTTCTCTTGACTTGTCACCAGACGGTGCGAGTGTGAAAAGTGCATCAACAATTGCGCTTGGCAAATCTGCGTTTGCTCGATTAACGTTTTCAGAGGTTTCCCAATTCACCTCACGGGCTGCGAGCGCTTCATCAATGCTGGTACCTTCCGATAACGCCGCTAGCTGCTCTTCTGCCCACGCCTGCGCCGCTTGCTGTGCTTTTTCAGCGCGTAAGGCAACGGTTATGTCGTCTTTTACTTCATCAAGCGCTTTTGTGCGCTGTGGTTCGTGTTCACTCACGCGCACTACCATGACGGACTCGCTGTCGATTTCGATAAGGTCGCTATTAACACCCTCTTCAATAAGCTCAACAGAGAATACATTATTGACAACCTGTGGAAAGTTAACCTCAGCGGGTACATCATTTCGAGAAAACAATGCGGTAGTTTCAATCGGCTGTTCGGCAATCGCAGCTACTTCATCCAGTGTATCAGGCACTTCGAACGCAACTTCTGCCATGCGAGATTGAATTTCGTAAAACCGATCCGTTGCTTTGTCGGTAATAAGGTTTTCACGAATGTCCTCAGTCACTTCAGCCAGACTCTGGACTTTTTCCGGTTGCAAGTCAGTCAGTTTGATAATGTGATAACCATACTCAGATTGGACGACATCAGATATGTCGCCAACAGAAGAAAGGTCAAATGCCGCACTGTCAAAAGAATCGTCCATCATCCCTGGGGTGATATAGTCTAGATCACCGCCGTTCTCAGCTGAAAAAGTATCGTCCGAATTTTCTTCCGCTAACGCTGCGAAATCAGCACCATCTTTAAGTTGCGCTAACAGCGCTTCAGCTTTTGCCTTAGCAGCTTCTTCATCATCACCGCTTTCAATGAGTATATGGGAAACGCGTCTTTGCTCTTCAGTAATGAATTGATCTTTATTCTCTTCATACCACTGAGAAATATCTTCAGGCGTTACCGTTACTGCAGATTTCAAATCATCAACTGACAAAGATACATAAGAAACTGCCACTTTTTCATCTGTATCAAAATCAGTGATATTGGCATCATAGTAACTCTGAATATCTGAGTCATTAACCTCTACATCGTCAGCAAATAACGCGGATTTTATCACCGCGTATCGCGCATCACGGGTTTGTGCCTGAAGTGCAAACACCTGCTTTGCCTCCCCTGGAAGGGCAAAATCTGACACGCCCAGGGCTCTGGCAAGTTGTTCACGGGTTAACTGGACCCGTAAGTACTCTCGAAACTCGCTTGGCTGAAAACCGTTCTGGCGCAGAATAGATAAATAGCGGTCGTTGTTAAATTTGCCGCTAAGTTGAAACTCTTGCATATTAACAATCGTTTCGCGAATTTGATCATCACTGATACGCAGCCCAAGCTCCCGTGCCTTTTGCTCTACCAACGCCTCACTGATCAAGCTGTCTAATACACCTTGACGAAATTGCTTAAGGTAAGCTTCATCAGCGAACATAGCTGAAATGCTTTCACCATACTGAGCTTCCATTCTGCCCCGTTGCGCCTGATAAGCTCGCTCGAGCTCATTTAAGCTGATTTCTTCACCATTAACGGTAGCCGCGACAGTTTGCCCTGAACTGTTCAGGTAGCTGCCAACTCCGGCAAAAACGAAGCTCAGCACCACAAGCCCAATGATTATCATTGCCCAAGGGCCCTGAGAACCTTCTCTGATTCTTTCTAACATGACTTAAATTCAACTCCATTGCTTACTGCTCTCCCGCGAAGTGAATACTTCAAGCGAGAAAATAAGGCAAGATTATATCGGCTCCGCAACCTAAACGCGACAATTTGAATGGTGTTTTTCCAGCAATTAAACGTAGGATACGCAATGCTTGACGGCGGACAGGTAACAAGAGCGGAAATAAAAAAGGCGATGGAAGCCCATCGCCTTTTTTCGAATTTTTAGCGCTTAGTTACACGCGTCTTTCAGTGCTTTACCAGCTTTAAAAGATGGAACTTTAGCAGCTGCGATTTGAATAGTGTCACCAGTCTGAGGATTACGGCCACTACGCGCAGAACGCTCGCGTACCGCAAAGGTACCAAAACCTACCAGCGCAACCTGATCACCCTCTTTCAGTGCTTCAGTAACTGCACCAGTAAATGCATCGAGTGCACGGCCTGCAGCAGCTTTAGAAATATCTGCGCCAGCAGCGATTTGGTCGATGAGTTGAGACTTGTTCACAATTATAATCCCCTTCGATTGTTATTATACTCTTGTCCAAAAACAAAACATTGTCTTCAGAACGTTATAGCAAGCTTGATTATCACAATCAAGCATCTGTCACAATTATTTAACGTTTAATGATTCGCTGCAATCCCTTTAGAGACAAGGCTTCAAGCGAGTACGTATGTAAAGGTAACACAACTTCTGAGACTTGAAAGCCCTATTTTAAAAAAAAGTGACGAAATATGGGTTTCAGCGTCTACTTTTTGACCGAACTCAATAGAAAAGGCTGTATCCCGCGAATATACTGAGATTCAGCCACCCTATTTCGTCACTAATTAGCGACTACTTTAAAAGACTCTACCGGTTCCTGAAGTGCAATATCCAATACCTCATCAATCCACTTCACCGGATGAATCTTTAAATCGGCCTTAACGTTATCCGGGATCTCTTCTAAATCACGTTCGTTGTCTTTAGGAATAACTACCGTCTTGATGCCTCCGCGGTGTGCAGCGAGAAGTTTCTCTTTCAAGCCACCAATTGCAAGCACTTCACCACGCAGCGTAATTTCACCCGTCATCGCAACTTCGCATTTCACAGGGTTCCCCGTTAAAGTGGATACCAGTGCAGTGCACATTGCTATACCCGCGCTGGGGCCGTCTTTCGGCGTCGCACCTTCGGGCACGTGAACATGAATATCACGCTTTTCATAGAAATCGCTGTTGATGCGCAGCTTTTCGGCGCGACTTCGCACCACTGTCATCGCAGCCTGAATAGACTCCTGCATAACATCGCCTAATGAACCGGTAGAGGTCATTTTGCCCTTACCTGGCACTGCGGTGGTTTCGATAGTGAGTAAGTCACCGCCTACCTGTGTCCAGGCAAGTCCGGTGACCTGTCCAATCTGGTTGTCTTTATCTGCTTTACCATAATCAAAGCGTTGTACACCTAGATAATCTTTAAGATTCTCTTGTGTAACAACCACTTTTTCTTTGCTCTTGCTAAGCAGAATATCTTTCACAGCTTTGCGACACACTTTAGAGATTTCTCTTTCCAGACTGCGCACACCCGCCTCGCGAGTGTAATAGCGGATTATGCCAACAATTGCTGATTCAGTGATCTCCAGCTCTTTTTCTTTCAGACCGTTTCGTTCTATCTGTTTAGAGATAAGGTGACGAACAGCGATATTGAGTTTTTCGTCTTCGGTATATCCTGAAAGACGAATAACCTCCATTCTGTCTAACAACGGCCCTGGAATATTCATACTATTTGAGGTAGCTACGAACATTACGTCGGACAGGTCGTAGTCGACTTCAAGATAATGGTCGCTAAAACTACTATTCTGTTCTGGATCCAATACCTCCAGCAATGCTGACGACGGGTCGCCACGCATATCCGATGACATCTTGTCAATTTCGTCCAATAAGAACAGCGGGTTCTTCACCCCGACTTTCGCCATTTTCTGAATCAGTTTACCTGGTAATGAACCAATATAGGTTCGACGGTGCCCGCGAATTTCCGCTTCGTCACGCACTCCGCCCAGGGCCATTCGTACGTATTTGCGACCTGTTGCCTTGGCAATTGACTGACCTAAAGAGGTTTTACCTACCCCTGGAGGCCCGACTAAACAAAGAATAGGCCCCTTAAGTTTTTTCACCCGCTTTTGTACGGCAAGGTATTCAACAATGCGCTCTTTTACCTTTTCCAGGCCATAATGGTCAGAATCAAGTACCTTTTCAGCAAGAGATAAATCTTTTTTGACAGCACTGCGTTTATGCCAGGGTACATTGGTCAGCCATTCAATATAGCTTCTGACTACGGTGGCTTCCGCCGACATAGGCGACATCATTTTCAGTTTTTGAAGCTCTGCCTTCGCTTTTTCTTCAGCTTCCTTAGGCATTTTTGCTTCTTCGATTTTCTTACTTAACGCTTCGAATTCATCCGGAGCGTCGTCAAGCTCGCCAAGCTCTTTCTGAATGGCTTTCATTTGCTCATTCAGGTAATACTCGCGCTGACTTTTCTCCATTTGCTTCTTCACACGAGTGCGAATTTTCTTTTCAACCTGAAGTAAATCGATTTCACCTTCCATTAAAGCCATCAGGTACTCTAGGCGCTCGTTGACCTTTTTCATTTCGAGTACTTTTTGCTTTTCTACCAGTTTAAGTGGCATGTGAGCAGCCATGGTGTCCGCCAGGCGCGCAGCGTCATCAATACCATTTAACGAGGTAAGTACCTCAGGAGGGATCTTCTTATTGAGCTTAACGTAACCTTCAAATTGAGAAACTGCAGAGCGAATGAGCACTTCCTGCTCACTTTCCGGCAGTGTCTCATCATTAACGGGACTAACCTGAGCCACGAAGAATGGTTCGGATTGCTCGTACTGATGAATTTCGCCGCGTACGTTACCTTCTACCAGCACTTTTACTGTGCCATCAGGTAGTTTCAATAATTGAAGAATAGTGGCGAGTGTGCCCACCTGAAAAATGTCGTCAGCTTCAGGCTCATCGACACTGGCGTCTTTCTGCGCAACTAAAAATATTTGTTTATCGTTTTCCATGGCCGCTTCAAGGCAGCGGATAGACTTTTCCCGCCCAACAAAAAGAGGGATAACCATATGTGGGTAAACTACTACATCCCGTAACGCAAGTACGGGGATCTCAATGCGATCTTCACGCTCAACTGTCATACGTGTTCTCAGTCTTGTTCATATTGTGAATTGATATGGGGATGCACAGGTAAAGTTCAATTGAAAACCTGCTTTTACCTCAACCTTTATCGATTTTCTAACTCCGTGCAACCTTTTTCTTATGACCATTTGGTTAGAATTAATGATATGACAAAATCGGGTTTGCGAAAAAAGTGCGCTATGACCTTTGTAAAAAAGGTCAGCACAAAAAAAGGCCCGTACGGGCCTTTTTAAAATGTCATTGTAACGTCAATCATTCCGACGCAGCTTTCTTCTCTTCGTTCTTGTACATGAGGATTGGCTTAGATTCGCCTTTAATGACAGACTCATCAATAACCACTTTACTCACATTATCCATAGACGGCAGATCGTACATGGTATCCAACAACACCGCTTCTACGATTGACCGTAAACCACGAGCCCCGGTTTTACGCTGCATTGCCTTACGAGCTATGGCATGCAATGCGTCATCGCGAAACTCAAGTTCAGTTTCCTCCATGGAAAACAATGCGCCGTATTGTTTGGTAATCGCATTTTTAGGCTCGCGAAGAATTTGAATTAACGCTTCTTCACTGAGCTCTTCCAAACTTGTTACCACCGGTAAACGACCAATAAACTCGGGAATTAAGCCATACTTAACGAGATCTTCCGGCTCAACCTGCTTAAACAAATCACTGAGCTTGTGTTTGTTGTCATTAGATTTCACCGACGCCCCGAAACCAATACCCGTGTCTTTGTTTGCTCGTTGCTCGATAACTTTATCAAGACCAGCAAAAGCACCGCCGCAAATAAACAGAATCTTAGAGGTGTCAACCTGCAGGAATTCCTGCTGTGGATGCTTACGTCCCCCCTGTGGAGGTACAGACGCGACTGTCCCTTCAATAAGCTTCAACAATGCCTGTTGAACCCCTTCTCCGGAAACATCACGGGTGATAGACGGGTTATCTGACTTCCTTGAAATTTTATCAATTTCGTCAATGTAAACGATCCCACGCTGGGCTTTCTCAACGTCGTAATCACATTTTTGCAATAACTTTTGAATAATGTTTTCTACGTCTTCACCTACATAACCTGCTTCTGTAAGCGTAGTTGCATCGGCCATAGTAAAGGGTACGTCTAGCAGCCTGGCAAGGGTTTCCGCAAGCAGAGTCTTACCGCTTCCGGTCGGTCCGATCAGCAGTATATTACTTTTGCCCAGCTCTACGCCTTCGTGTACATCGCCGTTGCGCAATCGCTTATAGTGATTGTACACAGCTACAGCTAACACCTTTTTCGCGTGCTCCTGCCCAATGACATAGTCGTCCAAATGGGCATGGATTTCTTGCGGTTTAGGAAGTGAATCCTGTTTTTGCTTAGGTGCGATTTCTTTAATTTCTTCGCGAATAATGTCGTTACATAACTCAACACATTCATCGCAAATAAAAACGGACGGGCCCGCGATCAACTTCCTGACTTCGTGCTGGCTTTTGCCGCAGAAGGAACAGTAGAGAAGTTTGTTATCTCCGTCGCCGTTCTGTTTATCACTCATTTCTTTCTGCCTCTGCCTTGCCTGAATTAAGAAAAACGTCTCATATAACCTTCAGGCTCTCTTTAACTATACTACTTCGTGGCGGCTGCGTCAGATCGATTTGTTAAAATCTGATCAATTAAGCCATATTCCTTGGCCTCTGTTGCACTCAGGAAGTTATCCCTGTCGGTATCACGTGCAACAGTTTCGTAGTCTTGTCCTGTGTGTTCTGCCATTAAGCGATTTAATTTCTCTTTAATAGACAGGATTTCTTTCGCATGAATTTCAAAATCTGATGCTTGCCCCTGGAAACCGCCCAGTGGTTGGTGAATCATTACCCGCGAATTCGGCAAACAGAAACGCTTACCTTTCGTTCCGCCTGACAACAGAAATGCGCCCATACTAGCAGCCTGACCGATACAAACGGTGCTCACATCTGGTTTGATGAAGTTCATCGTATCGTAAATGGCCATTCCTGCCGTTACAGAACCACCAGGGGAGTTGATATAAAGGAATATATCCTTTTCCGGGTTCTCTGCTTCCAGAAAAAGCATTTGTGCGACGATAAGGTTCGCCATGTGGTCTTCAACCTGACCCACCAAGAAAATCACATTTTCTTTTAGTAGACGGGAATAAATGTCGTAGGAACGTTCACCTTTAGACGTCTGTTCGACGACCATAGGTACCAGTGCATCTTGAGGTTCAAATGGGTTTATCATATCTACCTTGATTTCTTAGCGTTAAAAACAAAAATGCTCGGAAGGCTCCGAGCATTTAAGCAGTTGCTGACGGGTTAAGTCAATCAGAGGGTAAAAAATTACGCCTGTTTGTTCATAACCTCGTCAAAAGCTTTGGTGACTTCCTGAGTTTTGGCATTTTCCAGCACCCATTCAATCGCCTGCTCTTCCAGAGCGACATTGCGCATCTGGTTCATCAGTTCTTCGTTACCTTTATAATAGTCGATAACTTCCTGAGGATCTTCATAAGCTGACGCAGAAGTTTCAATTAATTCGAAAACTTTGCTGTCATCGGCTTTTAATTCGTTCTGTTTGATGATTTCACCAAGCAACAGACCAATGCGAACGCGACGAAGTGCATTGTCTTTGAACAATTCTGCTGGCAACTCAGGCATATTCTGCGCACCGCCAGATTGCTGGCTGAAACGCTGCTTGGCTTGCTCGCGAAGCGCATTGACTTCCTGATCTACCAAGGCAGCAGGTACGTCGAATTCGTTCTTTTCGATAAGCTTGCTGATAACGTCTTCTTTTACAGATGTTTTCAGTGTCTGGCTGAGTTCGCGTTCCATGTTTTTACGCACTTCTGCTTTCAACGCATCAACACCACCTTCCTCAACACCGAACAGCTTCGCAAACTCGTCGTCTACGTCAGGCAGTTTCTGGCCTTCTACATTTTTCACAGTAACGTCGAATACCGCGTCTTTCCCTTTAAGGGCTTCAGCGTGGTAATCTTCAGGGAAAGTTACTTCTACAGTAACCTCATCGCCTTTTTTGGCGCCAACCAGTGGTTCTTCAAACCCTGGGATCATTCGGCCCTGACCAAGTTCAAGAGTAAAGTCTTCCGCCTTACCACCTTCGAACTCTTCACCGTCGACTTTACCTACGAAATCGATAATTACACGGTCGTCTTTCTTCGCTTTGCGGCGAACTTCTTTCCAGGTTGCGTGTTGTTTCTGTAACGTCTCCATCATGTTATCGAGGTCAGCATCGGAAATTTCAACCACCGGCTTCTCGATTTCGATGTCAGCAACACCCTGAACTTCTACTTCCGGGTACACTTCAAATGCTGCAACAAACTCTAAATCCTGGCCTTTTTCGTCTTTTACCAGATCAAATTTAGGCATGCCAGCAGGATTAATTTTTTCCTGAACGATGGCCTGATAGAAGTTTTGCTGCATAACATCACCAGCGACTTCCTGACGAACAGCTGCGCCAAAGCGCTTCTGAATAACGCTTACTGGTACTTTACCAGGACGAAAGCCGTTAATGCGCTGCGTTTTTGCTAATTGTTGAAGACGCGACTTAACTGCAGTATCTACTGAATCCGCAGGAACGGTAATAGTAAGACGGCGTTCTAAACCCTGGGTCGTCTCGACTGAAACTTGCATTATGTTACCTCAACTGTGCGTCTTAAAGTGACGCTTTGTTTGATTCCCCTTTCCCGTCCTTGCCAACAAGGCCATTTACGCCCGGGTTAGAGGTGATTATTCAACAGTGCTAAACCGTTGTTTAAACACATTGGTTAAAAAAAGACGCGGTAGTATACTAGGAGGTTTTCGCAGAGTCGAGAGGGAAACACAGACAATTAACAGGAAATTGCGGGTAATGTAGATTTTAGTGGGTGTTTATTGCAATAGTGGGAAGTAATGGTCGGTGAGACAGGATTTGAACCTGCGACCCCTTGGACCCAAACCAAGTGCGCTACCAAACTGCGCCACTCACCGAGATATGTTCGAAGACGTTGGATAGGCGTCAAAGAATTAAGTATTAGATATAACCGGGGGTATTCACGCATTGCCTCTAAAAAAGAGAAGTGGGGTGGACGATGGGACTTGAACCCACGACAACCGGAATCACAATCCGGGGCTCTACCAACTGAGCTACGCCCACCACTGTGCAATGCTATGTAAGCTAATTGTACGATATCAAATTACTGATGTCAGTACTTATTGCCGACTCGCCGATGGCGCGTCCGGCAGGATTCGAACCTGCGACCCACGGCTTAGAAGGCCGTTGCTCTATCCAGCTGAGCTACGGACGCCCGACGAATCGAAGCTTACATAAAGTGGTCGGTGAGACAGGATTTGAACCTGCGACCCCTTGGACCCAAACCAAGTGCGCTACCAAACTGCGCCACTCACCGACAGTGTAAGGCAAGTAATGTTCCCTGCCGTTACGGGGTGCGAATACTATAGCCAACATCCCATCTCGTCAAACACTTTTTTCAACAAAAATGCTGACCGCTCATATTACGCGCAATCTTCTGAATTTTTAACCAGTGTGAAGTAAAAACAGCTGCATTTTCACTTTGGCAAGGCATGATAACTTGTGAAACAATATATACAACAACGTAATGACATGAGAAGAACACATTCATGAGCGCCCACCTTATCGACGGCAAAGTAATAGCTAAACAAGTTCGCCAACACGTTTCTGTTTACGTAGACTCGCTTAAAGAAGCGGGAAAACGCTGCCCTGGACTTGCGGTGGTCCTGGTTGGTAGTGATGCAGCCTCCCAGGTCTACGTAGCCAATAAACGCAAAGCCTGTGAAGAGGTCGGTTTTGTGTCCCGTTCCTTTGACCTGCCAGCAGAAACAAGCCAGCAAGACTTACTCGACCTTATAGATTCACTTAACGATGACAACGAGATAGATGGCATCTTAGTACAGCTTCCCCTTCCCGCGGGCTTGAATGCAGAGCTGATCCTAGAACGCATCAAACCCCACAAGGATGTAGATGGTTTCCATCCGTATAATATCGGTCGCTTGGCCCAGCGCATACCTGCCCTGCGCCCTTGTACTCCCAAAGGCATCATGACAATGATCGAAGCCACTAAGCGCCCGGTAAAAGGTCTGGACGCGGTTATTGTCGGTGCCAGCAATATCGTAGGACGCCCTATGGCGTTGGAACTGCTGCTCGCAGGATGCACGGTAACCACGTGCCACAAATTTACTCAAGATCTGAAGTCTCATGTCAGTCGCGCTGATTTGCTTGTTGTTGCCGTGGGTAAGCCCAACTTCATACCCGGGGACTGGATCAAACCCGGCGCTATTGTGATAGATGTGGGTATTAACAGGCTTAGCGATGGCTCTTTAGTTGGTGACGTAGCTTTCGATAAAGCAAAAGAACATGCCGGTTGGATTACCCCCGTGCCAGGTGGTGTGGGGCCGATGACAGTGGCCAGCCTTATAGAGAACACCCTCGAAGCGTATGTGAAGTATCATTCATGAGGCAAAATGACCGGGTGGTAAGCGCCACCCGCGCATGGCTTGAACAAATCGTGATAGGCCATCATTTTTGCCCTTTTGCAAAACCCGTTCACGATATAGACGCCATCCGCTACACCACAAGTAAATCCGAAGATTTTGCGCATGGGTTAGAATTGGTTTATCAGGAATGCCTTTATTTGAGAAGCCATTCCGACACCGCCACCACACTAGTTATTTTTCCACACGGATTCGAAGAGTTCGATAGCTACCTTGATTTACTGTCAATGGCAGAACAATTCATGGCCCAGAACGGAATGAGCGGAGAGTTTCAGCTCGCCAGTTTTCATCCCGATTACCTGTTCGACGGCGAACCGGCAGACGCACCTAGCCACTTTACGAATCGAAGTCCTTTCCCCATTATTCATATCATTCGCGAGGAGGATATTGAGAAAGCGATGAAGGGAAAGGATGATGCATCAACGATTTTTGAACGCAATATGGTCAGGGCAAATCAATTGGGCAGGGATCACTTTGCCAACCTCCTGCGTAACATTTTGCATTCGCCAATTGATGACAATGAGGTTGACTGAATTTACAACGACGATGGGAACAGGAAAGGAGCCGCCTGATATTCAGTCAACCCGAATTCCCACTCCGTAAACCACTGCCCGCCCGATTGGGTTTCGATTCTCAGCTGCACAAAATCATCACCATGACCGAAGGCCAACAACAATGTCAGTATTTCGCCCTCCTGCCCCTCTATGTCAATACGCGTTATTTCGGCAATATTAGACCATGTCTGCGGCAAATAGGGCTTTACCGAATTAAATTCAAAATTTAACAGCCCTGTTACCCGGCGCATTAACGCTTCACTTTCCGCTGCTGTAATTGTTGTCTGTTTTTGTTGCGATACCTGCCATTTTGCAGGTTGTTCGTCAGACTTATTGATCTCTAACAAAGGTGATTGCGGCCTGGTTATGGCAATACGCCGTACATCATCAGTTTCCCAAGGCAGAATTTCAGAACTCAACCACGCCGCAGTTCGCTCAGGTAAACTAAAGTACTTGTCTACCAACAGGCTTGTTGCTTCTTCTGGTTGCCTTACATAAGAGCCCCTGCCATTTACAGCGCTTCTGCCAACCAACAAAGAAAAGACATCTTGGCGTCCGCCTAACTCGATTAAAACCGATTGAGAACCACTGTCTCTCACATTTTCCACACCCAGCCGTGAGTACCTTTCAGGATTAGACGTTTTAGGCTCTAACACTTTTAACTGCATCAATTGGTTGGCAAGTTCAGCCAGCTTTTTAGTGTCCGCAGGAAATGTCATTATCGTATCAAGATGAGTTGCAAGCCAACGGTCAGAGTCTTTCACCGCAGAAAACAGTACGCCGTTCTGATCTTCTATCTTCACTCGTTGAATATCTGAGGTAGTACTGGCGATATCAGCCAACAGTTGTTTGCCTGCACTGTGCTGTTGCGATTGTGCAGTATCCCGTTCGAGTAACCACCAGCCAACACCGCCGCTGACAATTGCTATCAGAACCAATAAAGATAACCTGAGCATTATGCTGCCCCCTTGCCGGAAAACTGCTTACCAGGCCGCCGTTTTAGCAGCATTGAGAGCAGGAAAAGAACACACAACTGGACGATAGGAGCAATGACGATGTTGACGATTTTTAAGCCGTCACCTAAGCGATCGATTTCCCGTTCCAGTTCATATCGTACTTTCCTCAGTTTCTGTCGAATAGCGACGCGCTTCTGGATTTGCTCATCAATTTCCACTTGCTGCTGATCAGTGAAAACTATCGCTCCTCCCTGACCTTGCTGACCCTGCAATTCCAGGAGTTTTTCTTCCACCGCTGCTAGCTGTTGCTGCAAACGTCGTTCTTCTTCACGGTATTTTTCTTCAGCCCGTGTTTCTAACTCATCAACCCTGTCAAAGGGCCGTGCGAAAGACCCCCTTGCACGAACGCTAATCAATGCATTGGAACCAATGAGATTTTCAACACTATTCACAAGAAAATCACCATTGTTAGCAAATGGTGTTAGCAGTGTGTCTCCATAGAAAATGGACTGTTGAATCCAGTACTCATCTGAAAGTAAGTCAGCATCCATAACTACGATAAGGTTTAAATCATCTGTTTTTTCCCGGTAGTTTTCTGCTAGTGCCCCTGAGGCTGGACGGTCAAAATAAGCCCGCGCGCTGCCGCTGTAGCGGGCCGCGAGAGTATATAGTAACGTATTGCCACCGAACCCTCGCTGCAGCGATTCCGGGTCCAGGGTCATCGCGTAATCATCTGCATTAGTGAGACCAGCATTCTTAGACGACGCCATCAGGGTTTCCATGGTCAAGCCCGGCTTATTAATGCGATATAGTAGTCCAAAACTGCTACCGTTAATGGAGTCAAGATTGGCAGTAGTAACATCGTGTCGGTCAAGCTGATTGGCAGTGAGGCCTAGTAAACCAAAATGCTTGGTAACCGTGCCATCCTGGTTGCGCACATCCAGCCCAAGCTGTGCATCAAGTACCACATCCGATAACCCGGCTTGCACTCCCCAGCCTTTTAGCAGAGGGAAAGTCGATGAGTTTGCTTTCCGGTTCCGAATCAGAGCGTAAGAGTCCGCTTCGTAGTGTGGGTCAAGAAACGCCAGGACGCTGCCGCCATGCATCGCAAACTGGTCAATATCATAGAGCAAACTGTCTGACAGGTTTTGAGGGTGTAGTAACATCACCAGGTCTGTACCTTCAGGCAACACTTTATCTTGCCGGGACACAATATGGATGTTGTAGAGTTGGGCCAGCTGCTGATAGAAAACCATGGGCCTAGTGTATTGACCAGTAATAGGGTCTTGCCCGCCTGCAACCGGTAGGTCAGTGACTAAAGCCAGTGTCATGGTTTCAGGCTCGCTGAGCTGATACACCAACTTACTAATATCATATTCCAAAAATTGCTCATTTTTTTGGTCAAAAAAGGGGATTGCGTAGGTGTCATCAACCAAATTTGTTCCAGCTAATCCAAAATAAATTGCTTCTCCCAAATGTCCAATGGCTGCACTCGTCAAACCGAATTGATTTGCGAGATCTTCTTCCTCTGAAAATGGAACGGGATCGATAACCTTAAGATTTACCTGCCCCCGAGAAGCCTGCACATACTCATTTAACAGACTTTCTATACGATGGGCATAATTTCGCAGTTTCGTCATGCCAGTGGTCGACGAATTCGAGAAGAAATAATAGAGGGTAATTGGCTCTTCCAGGTCAGATAGAACCTTTTTCGACCCCGGTGACAATGAGTAAACTGCGTTCTGCGTAAGATCAATACGGTACTTGCTAGCCAGTTTATTGTTAATAAACACCAGGAATACAAATGATACCAATAGGAAAAATAAGCTGAATAAAGCGGTGACTTTTCTCATTAGGCCGCCTTATTTTCATCAAGGATGATGGCTCCAGCATAAAGCCAGGCGATTATAACAAGAAGAAAGTAGATAATATCATTGGCCGCTAGCACACCTTTTGACATGGCGTCAAAATGAGTTAGAAAGCTAAACGATGCAATGGTGTCTACCACGTCATTAGCAGCCCAATTCTTAAACATGTCCAGCACAATCTCCGAACCGCTCACTACAAACAGAAAGCACAAAACTACAGCAACGATAAAGGCGACAACCTGACTTTGTGTCAACGTAGAGACGCACAGACTGATAGCTAAAAATGCCCCGGACATAAGCCAGCTACCAATGTAAGCAGCAATGATAATTCCGTTATCCGGCGTACCTAGGTAGTTAACAGTGAACCACAGTGGGACTGTCATCAAAAGTGCTAGAGCGAGGATAAGCCAGCACGCGAGAAACTTACCGATAACGGCTTCTGCAACTGAAACCGGCAATGTAAGCAGTAATTCGATGCTACCTGATTTGCGCTCTTCGGCCCAACTTCGCATAGCTATTGCAGGTACCAGAAACAAGTACAGCCAGGGATGAAAACTAAAGAAAGGCAGTAAATCAGCCTGGCCACGGTCGTAAAAGTCACCAAGAAAAAAAGTAAACACACTGCTTAACACTAGAAATATTGCCAAATAAACATATGCTATTGGCGTGGAAAAAAAGCTGCCGAATTCTCTTCGAGCAATAACCAGACTGCCACTCATTACATCTGTTCCCCTGCTGCACTACCCGTAGTTATTTCACGGAAAACATCATCCAGCCTGCCGTTTTCAATGGTAAATTTGTCCACCGGTAAGCGGTAATGACTCACGTGCTCAGTCACAGGTGCCATAATAAGCTTTCCCGCTTCGGGAAACAGTGTGACATCGCCGGTATGTCGATTGACAACCATTTCGTCTACTCCATCAATTTCGGCAAGACCAGAAATATCTGCAGCGTAGCTAAAATGCAGAGTAATAGCCTGATGATATCGCGAGCGATGTTGTAATTCTGAAGGGGTTCCATCAAAACAGAGTTTCCCCTTCGCGATAATCATGGCTCTGTTACACACGGCGGTAACTTCTTCTAAAATATGGGTAGATATAATCACTATTTTGTCGCTGGACAAAGCGCGGATAAGCTCTCGAACTTCGTGCTTTTGATTCGGATCCAAACCATCAGTTGGCTCATCGAGGATAAGAATATCCGGGTCGTGCATGATAGCCTGGGCTAGTCCTATTCGATGACGAAACCCTTTTGACAATTTTTCAATGTGACGGTTTAACACATCCTGTAAAGCCACTTTCTCAATGACATGAGCCAAGCGCGCTTTTCGCTTTTTACCACGTAAACCACGCACTCCCGCAATGAAATGAAGAAATTGAAAGACTGTCATATCGTTATAAAGCGGTGCACCTTCCGGCAAGTAACCAATGCGCTGTTGTAGTTTTTTGGTGTACTTTTCCATTGACAAACCGTCGATGGAAATTTGACCTGCAGTGGGGGCAAGAAAGCCCGTCAACATTTTCATGGTCGTGGATTTTCCAGCGCCATTAGGCCCTAGAAAACCGACAATTTCACCAGGCTTAATGGTAAAGGTGAGTTCATCTACCGCGGTAATTCGGTTAAAGCGTCGACTTAATTTTTCTACTGCGATCATAGCGTTCCATCAGCTATTAGTTAGTCAATTGTAAGTCACCTAATCCGGGTAGTTCAGGCGTTCTATGAAAATCCAATTTATTATAGTGACATATTTACTTGCATCAATCACCGTTTTTAACCCCCTTCTTTTGGTGTACCTCACTATAAATAGCAAGCAAAAAAAAGCCCTGCAAAAAGCAGGGCAAGAAGAAACTGGGATCCAGGGAACCAGAGGTGTGCCCAGCCACAACCCCCTTTTTATTTCGAGTCGTATCTTAATTGCCCTTTGTGTGATAATTATGACAAAAGACTAAAATCAAAATTTCATTAAAAATCGAGCTAATACGTTGTGAATATTCAGCCCATTGGTGTTATCGCTACGCCATTTAAACAAAAGTTCGCCATTCCCCGACAGCCTAATCTGACTTGTGCAACAGGCAGCATCATATTTAACGGCGAGTTTAATGATCCACAAGCATTTGAGGGCATCGATGGCTTTAGTCACTTGTGGTTGTTATTCCATTTTCACGCAACTGCCCAGCGGGGATGGAAACTTAAAGTAAAAGCACCGCGTCTGGGTGGGAACAAGACTATGGGCGTTTTTGCCTCCAGAAGTACCCACCGCCCCAACGGGATAGGTATGTCAGTGGTAAAAAATGAAGGCCTTTATGCCGAAAATGGGCAGGTCCGCCTGCGCGTCAGTGGCGTCGACTTGCTAGATCAGACTCCCATTATTGATATCAAACCCTATTTGCCTTATGCCGACCGTGTGGACGGGGCCACAGACCAACTGGCTGGATATCAGCCAATACCCCACCGTGAAGTACACTTTTCCTCAACAGCAAGCTCAGATATTGCGGAACTGTCTGTTACCTACCCTGAAGCTGACACGCTGATACGCACAATCCTCGCACAAGACCCAAGACCCGCTTACAAACAACATCTGGATGATGACCCCAAAGTTTATCGGGTAGCATTATTCGATAAAGACATCTCATGGTATGTAGACAAAGGGAAAATCCTGGTACTTTCCGTCGAAAACTGTGTGTAGCACTCTCTTACAGAAAAGGAATTGAAAAAACGACTTTTTTGGCTTTTTCTATACTGCTAGAATGACGCGATTTTTTTATTCTTTGCTAAAGGACGTTACCCGTAATGCGCACAAGCCAATATCTGCTGTCAACGCAAAAAGAGACACCTGCAGATGCAGAAGTTATCAGCCACCAGCTCATGATTCGAGCGGGTATGATCCGCAAACTCGCAGCTGGCTTGTATACCTGGTTGCCCAGTGGCTTGCGGGTTTTGAACAAAGTCGCTTCTATCGTTCGAGATGAAATGAACAAAGCCGGTGCTATTGAAGTGCTCATGCCCGTGGTCCAGCCTGCTGATTTATGGGAAGAGTCCGGTAGATGGGAAGAGTACGGGCCAGAATTGTTGCGGATTAAAGACCGTCACCAACGAGACTTTGTGTTAGGCCCAACACACGAAGAAGTCATCACCGCTTTGGTGCGAAATGAAATCAGTAGCTATAAACAGCTACCGGTAAACTTATATCAAATTCAAACCAAGTTTCGCGATGAAGTCCGTCCCCGTTTCGGCATCATGAGAGGGCGGGAATTTACAATGAAAGACGCTTACAGTTTTCACCTCGACGAAGCGTCTTTACAACAAACCTACGATGTTATGTATCAAGCATACAGCAACATCTTCACCAGGTTGGGATTAGATTTTCGCGCGGTAATTGCTGATTCCGGTGCTATCGGTGGCGCAGTATCCCATGAGTTTCACGTACTTGCAGACTCAGGTGAGGATGCCATCGCGTTTTCTACGGAATCTGATTACGCAGCGAACGTTGAGATGGCAGAAGCTGTTGCGCCTTCAACAAAAGGCATTCCCAGCGGCGCTGCTGAAACAGAATTTTCGCTAGCCAGTGACACAAATGTAGACAGTTTAATTGCAAAGGGTGACCTCAACGCAGCCAATACACTACAAGTTGTAGTAGTAAAGGCCAACAGTGAAGACGCTAGCGAAGAATGGGTAGCGTTAGTTTTGCGAAGAGATCACGAGCTAAATGCAGTTAAAGCAGAAAAGCATCCATTAGTCGATACTCCACTGACCGTTGCGAGCGCTGAAAAGGCACAATTGGTGTTGGGTTGCTCCACCGAGTTTGCAGACCCCAGAAAACTGCCAATAAACAGCATTGTTGATCACAGTGCAGCCGCATTAGCCGACTTCAACTGCGGTGCCGGAAAAAATGGTGTCATGCTAAGCAACGCTAATTGGCAATCTGCGCCACAGAGTGCTGATATTCGCAACGTGGTCGCTGGCGACCCTTCACCATGTGGGAAAGGGACATTAGACATTAAACGAGGCATTGAAGTAGGTCACATTTTTCAGTTAGGTGACAAATATTCCAAAGCTATGAATTGTGGCGTACTGAGTGAAACCGGCAAACATCAAACACTAACAATGGGCTGCTATGGTATAGGTGTTTCACGTATCGTTGCCGCTGCTATTGAACAGAACCACGATAAGTTCGGAATTAAGTGGCCAATGGCAATTGCACCATTCACCCTTGCGCTTATTCCTATGAATATGCACAAGTCTCAGCGCATTAAAGAGACTGCTGAAGACTTGTATGACACCCTTCGAAAACAGGGTGTGGAGGTTTTATTTGATGACAGGAAAGAACGTCCTGGCGTTATGTTTAATGACATGGAACTCGTGGGTATACCTCACAGTATCGTTATTGGCGAGCGAAACCTTGACAATCAGCAGGTCGAATACAAAAACCGTACTACCGGTGAGAAAACCCTGTTAGATATCGATAAAGTTGGCGAGTTTATTTCGACGTTATAAACTTAACAGATATGCTGGGGCGTAGTAACCCCGGCGTGGTCGTGTCAGGAGATAGCATGCAGCTCACCTTTTATGGAGTCAGAGGTTCCATTCCCACACCAGGAAAGGAGTATGTCAGGTACGGCGGTAACACTGCCTGCGCACACCTTAATCTCGCGGATGGCACCGACATCATCCTCGACGCGGGTACCGGAATTCGCGAACTTGGCAATCAGCTTGTAAAAAAACAGACCCCCATCCATTTGTTGTTATCCCATAATCACTGGGATCATATTCAAGGATTTCCTTTTTTTGCCCCCATCTATCAACCAAACAGGGAAATAAACATCACTCCAGGCATGACAACACTGCCAGAGTACGATCAAATCCTTCAACAAATGCAAGGTTCTGTATTCCCCGTTCCGGCCAGTGCGTTGACATCCAAAATAACAGTAAAACCCATACCGGAATCAATAGACAGTTGGCGAATCGGCAACGCGACAATTACTCGTCTGGCAATGAATCACCCTGGAAAAGGCAGCGCCTATACCATTGAAGCGGACGGCGCCAAGGTGGCTTATATTACAGATAATGAACTTTACCCCCCTTATAAAAAAGAAACTGATTTTCTGACGTTCGTGGCGTTTGCTAAAGATGCTGATGTCATTATTCATGATGCACAATATATGATGTCAGATATGCCGGCTAAATCAGGCTGGGGGCATTCAGTTGCAGAGGAAGCGGTAAAGCTGGCCATGGCTGCGAATGCTAAGCGATTAGCCTTGTACAGCCATGATCCGGAACGGACCGATGATGACATTGATGCGGTTGTAGCTCACTGCAAAGAATATATTACTATTGCTCAATCTGATGTATCTGTTTTTGCAGCTGCAGAAGGGCAATCCTTAACTTTTTAAGTATCAGGTAATATTGTGACCAAAGTACTGCGCTTTATTTCAGGCTTATTATTTATTGCATTTTCCTTTTATTCAGTTGCCCAGACTGACGAGGAGAACACCGACGGAGCAGAACAAGAGCCGCTGCGCCCTGCAATCCTGAGTTCCCGTTTCAAAGCCGATCGGGATGCTCTTAGTAACTTGTTCTCTGTCACTCAACACCATCCAAACTATATTCTGCCCATTACCTATGTCACAAATCCAAATTCTACCGGTAATCAGGATCTTACCCCAGAAAACGTAGATAATGCGGAAGCCAAATTTCAACTCAGTGTTAAGTTACCTTTGTATCTGAAAGAAAGTAGTGCTGATGGCCTGTATTTTGGCTTCACCCTCACCTCTTTTTGGCAGCTTTATAACAGCGAAGTGTCAAAGCCTTTTAGAGAAACGAATTATCAACCTGAAATTTTTTATCAGCAAGAAGCTGATATTACATTGCTTGGTTATGATTTTAATGCCTTTCAAGTTGGCTTCAACCACATGTCAAACGGGCAAAGTGGTGAGCGCTCACGAAGCTGGAACCGCATTTATGCATCTGTGTTATTTAGCGATTACGATGATATCTACTACTTGAAAACCTGGTATCGAATACCAGAAGATGAAAAAGCCGATCCTCTGGACCCAACGGGTGACGACAACCCGGATATTAATGATTACTACGGTCGGATGGAATTTGGCTATGGCACCCGGCTTGGTAACTTTAAACTATTGGCATTGCTTCGCAACAACCTCAATTTTGGCCACAACCGGGGAAGTATTCAGCTCGACCTCACCTACCCTATTTCCGATCGCTATGAGTTACTACTTCAATATTTCAATGGGTATGGTGACTCACTCATTGACTACAACCGAAGTCAGGAACGCATAGGTCTAGGTTTCCAGCTTACGTTTCTTTGATGAGTCTTCAACTCTGCGTTTCATTTTAATTAATAACACCTGCGGCCCGAAAGAGTTGCAGGTGTACGTTTACTAATGCATTAATGTCCCTCTGGTATCCCCCGCCTATGACACAGGCAACGGGTAAGCCTTCACGCCGACACCATTCAAGCACAAGCGAGTCCCGCGCAAAAACGCCTTCAGTCGATATATTTATGAGCCCGAGATCATCATTTTCGTGGACATCTACACCAGCGTCATAGATAACAAAATCCGGGCTACATTGCCTGAATGCCAGAATTAGTGCTTGTTCTAAGGTTTCCAAATAAATTGCATCACCTGTGCCTTTATCCAAGCCAATGTCTAAATCTGATGTTTGTTTACGATGTGGGAAATTTTTTTCACCGTGTAGGGAAAGGGTAAATATTCTTTCATCAGACTGGGCAAGCACAGCTGTTCCATCACCCTGATGGACATCGCAATCGATTATCATGACTTTGTCTATACCGGTACGTTTAAGCATTTTCCTTGCCGCCAAATAGAGGTCGTTAAACAAGCAAAAACCCGAACCGAAATCGTGAAAAGCGTGATGATAACCACCGGTAAGATTCAAAGCCATGCCATATTCGCCAGCCAATCTCGCAGTTTCGCAGGTACCACCTACAGCGGTTAACGAACGGGTAATTAATTGCGAAGACCAGGGAAATCCAATGCGGCGCATTGCCTTGGCATCCAACTCACCGTGACACAGGGCACGAACATAACGGGGACAGAACTCACCAGATAAATCCTGTTCTGTAACCGGTTCTGGCAGAACAAACTTATCAGATGGCACGCCACGGTTTACTAACGCGTCGTGAATCCCCTGATATTTTTGAATGGGAAACCGATGGCGGACCGGTAAGTTCAGTTGACTATAAATAGGATGAAAAACCAGTGGCGTCAAAATACAACTCCGTGAAATTACACGAGATACTTATGATGCCATAAAATTTGCCATGATACGTGTTAAGCAGTTAAAGACGTTACTACATGATGCACATTAGTCGCCATATGCTTCATGGTATCGGATATATCCTGTCTTTGCGACAATGCGAGATAACGTTCGGACGATTTAACAGAAGCGCCCGTTACATCTTCAACTTGCTTTAAAACAGATTCCTGCTGATCAGCCGCTCTGTTTAGCTCCACAACTACACCGGCAGTCTCCCGAATGTCATAAACTACATCTCTTAGAGTTGTTAGTGCAATAGATGCTTCTCTGGCGTTGTTATCAGCCTGTTGCTTACCTGTTTGCATTGCAACAACCGCACCTTTTGCCTCTGCTTCAAATCCGGACAATATATCGTTTATTTCACGTGTGGAATGTTGTGTTTTAGCAGCAAGAGCTCTGACTTCATCGGCAACCACAGCAAAGCCCCGACCATGCTCACCGGCTCTGGCAGCTTCTATTGCAGCATTTAAAGCGAGCAGATTTGTTTGATCTGCAATTTCATTAATAACGTTCACCACTTTGAGTATATTTGCACTGCGGTGCTGTAGCGCGCTGACAATATCACTGGAAGTATTCACAGTTTCAGCCAGTTGTATGAAACCTTCATTAGCCTTTTCAAACGTTGAAAAACAGGCCTTTACGTTACTTTCTGACTTATTGGTTGCCACAGCCACTTGATCCGTAATGGCCACCAGGCTCTGTACAATTTGCCTGAGCTCATCGGTACTGCTGTCCAGCAAGCGGCTGTTGTTTTGCTGATCTTCAGCACCAGACAAAATATCGCGACTAACGTCTTCTAGCCGCATAACAGATTCTTTGACACGGTTTTGAGCTTCAGACAATAAAGCAACAGAGTTCTTGAGTTTGTTTTGCAGCGCTCGGGCGGAATCCGCCAAGACACCTAATTCATGCCTACTCTGATAAGTAAGCTCATAATCGTAACGACTATCAGCCAGACCCGATATGCAGTTAGCGATGTGTCTGATGGGGGTAATGACCTCTTTGCGCAAACGATAGATAAGGTAATAAACTGAAATAAATGACAAAACTATCGCAGTACCCAGTACAATCCACAGTGTTTGCCTAGTGTTACGCTGCAACGAAGTAAATGCATCTGAGGACTGCTTGGCGATACCCTCCGCTACCTCAGTAAGTAGTGTTGCAGGCTCCCTGTCAATGCCTTTTACAAAGGTATCCGCCACTTTAGGGTCAAACCCAGACGCTATAAATGCTTCATAACCCTCGCGGTACTTTATCGCCATATGACTGTGAGCGTCCAAAAATCGATTAATATCATCCCTGGCTTTAGCGTTTAACACTTCATTATTAAGCAATTGCTCAAACCGGCTACGAACTTCAGCTTCCCGTAATTGAAACCGCTGCCAGTATTTTTCACGGTTTGCGTCGTCGTGGCCCCTTAATAGTGTATTTTTCCATTCCTGAACCTGAGTTTTAAAGATATTTAGAATGGCGGTTACATCACGCTCAGACTGAATTAGGGTGTGCTCAAGTTCATCAAAATTTTTTGATAACGCGAATGATTTATACAGTGAGACAATATTAAGCGCGACGAGCACAAAGACCGTAGCCATAACAGGAGTCATTACTAACCGACTAATACTGGAATAATTAAACACGTTAAAGCCCGACTGGTTTTTAGACGAAAGTATTAGAAAGGAAAAGCATTACAGTAATGTGACACTTATGCTGGTTGCTAAAATTTTTTTCTGCGCGTTTACAGGCCAGGTCGGTAAGACCGACAATCATCAATAAAAACGTAGCCTCCGAAGCTATTAACAGCGTAATAACAAAAACAGATTGCTCCAATCGAAATAACCCATTTTGCAAAAAATCAGATTTCGTCGATATTTTAAGGGCCTGAAGTAACACTAAACCTTTCGCTAGAGGAAAATATAATGAAATTAATACTTCTCCCCGTTGTAGCCGCGGTCTCGATGGCCCTGTCGTCCACAGCGATATCGTCTACGATGGAGCAAAACGCCAAAGTTGTTGGCGAAGCGCCAAAAAGCAATTCGTTTTGGTGGCCAGAACAGCTTGATTTATCCCAACTGCGCGCACACAGCATAGAATCAAACCCCTACGGCGATGATTTTGACTACGCAGAAGAGTTCGAGAGTTTAGATTTAAGTGCCGTTAAAGCGGATATCCAGGAGGTATTGACATCGTCACAACCATGGTGGCCTGCAGACTATGGTCATTACGGACCATTTTTTATTCGTATGGCATGGCACGCTGCTGGAACATATCGAACTATTGACGGTCGCGGTGGTGCGGGCGGTGGTCAGCAACGTTTTGACCCATTAAACAGCTGGCCTGACAACGCTAACCTTGATAAAGCCAGACGACTGCTTTGGCCTGTAAAACAAAAATACGGCCGCAGTATTTCCTGGGGAGACCTTATTGCATTAACCGGTAACGTAGCTCTGGAAGATATGGGCTTTACTACCTTCGGCTTTGCCGGAGGCAGAATTGATGATTGGGAACCAGACAACGTTTACTGGGGCCCTGAAGAACAAATGCTCACCGACCAGCGTCGCGATGAAAAAGGTAACCTTAAAGGACCATTGGCAGCGGTAGAAATGGGATTAATTTATGTAAACCCTGTTGGCCCTCACGGTAACCCTGACCCTCTTCTAGCCGCAAAAGATATTCGTATGTCTTTTGGACGTATGGCCATGAACGACGAAGAAATTGTTGCATTGATCGCGGGAGGTCACACTTTCGGTAAGGCACACGGCGCGAAAAAAGCGGACTGTCTGGGCAAAGAGCCGGCAGCTGCAGCCCTTGAGGATCAAGGCTTCGGCTGGAAAAACAAGTGTGGAAAGGGCAACGCTGAAGATACCATGACAAGTGGACTCGAAGGTGCCTGGACGGTTACTCCTACCCAGTGGACAACAAACTATCTGGATAACCTCTTTAGTTTTGAGTGGAAACAAACCAAAAGTCCTGCTGGTGCAATACAGTGGATCCCTACTTCAGAAGCAGCAGCGCAAATGGTGCCAGATGCCCATGTTAAAGGTAAGCGCCACGCGCCAATTATGTTTACTACTGACCTCGCGCTAAAAGAAGATCCTGCATTCAGAGAAATCGCGCTGCGATTCCAGAAAGATCCCAAAGAGTTTGAACTTGCTTTTGCCAAAGCCTGGTTTAAGTTGAACCACCGTGATCTCGGTCCCAAAGCACGCTATCTTGGCAGTGAAATTCCAGCCGAAGATCTGATTTGGCAGGATCCAATCCCTGCGGTCGACCATGCCCTGATTTCTGAAAAGCAAGCATCTGCGTTAAAAGCGTCTATTCTGGATAGCAAACTTTCGGTGCAGGAACTCGTTCGCGTAGCATGGGCAGCAGCTGCCAGCTACCGTGATACTGACATGCGCGGAGGCGTAAACGGCGCACGTATAGCCCTTGCGCCACAAAAAGACTGGGAAATAAATAATCCCGCGGAAGTGCAAAAAGTGCTTTCTGTACTTAAAGATATTCAGCAAGACTTCAACCGAGGTTCATCAAAAGCCAAGGTATCTCTGGCCGATATGATTGTACTGGGGGGTGCGGCTGCCATTGAAAAAGCCGCTTCCGATGCAGGTGTTGACGTCACCGTTCCTTTTGCACCAGGTAGAGCAGATGCAACCCCGGAGATGACAGATGTTGATTCTTTCGCTGTGCTTGAGCCAACAGCTGACGCTTTCAGAAATTACTACACGGAAAATGAGTATCGTTCTCCTGCAGTAATGATGGTGGACCAAGCTGACAAATTGGCATTAACGGTTCCTGAAATGACAGTACTACTAGGCGGAATGCGGGTTCTGGACGCCAATGCAGACGGCTCTTCTCACGGTGTATTCACCACTGAACCTGGAAAACTTAGCAACGACTTCTTTGTAAACTTGCTCGACATGTCAACGCAGTGGAAGAAATCTGATGACAATATCGGATTATATGAAGGCGTAGACAGAACATCTGGAGAAGTACGCTGGACGGCAACGCCGGTAGATCTTATTTACGGATCTAACACGGAGCTTCGTGCAATTGCTGAAGTTTACGGCTCTGCCGATGCGAAAAACAAATTCATCAATGATTTTGTTAACGCCTGGGTAAAAGTAATGAGAAATGACCGCTTCGATATGAAGTAAATTTGAAAAGACTCAAAAGACTTTTTTGAGAACTAAAAAAACCCGATAAATACGTTTATCGGGTTTTTTATTTAAAAACTCTTTTTACTTTTTACGGCGTGCTACAAAAAGACCGCCTAACGCTATAAGCATTAATGAAAAAGAATGTGGTAACGGTACACTTACATCAATATCACCGACCTGGCCAAAGCGGATATTATCGATTGCGAAGCCCGCTGGTTCACTTCCTACCAGATCTAAGAACACACCAGCGATAGATGCAGTATTATCATCTGTGGCTAAACCAAGGAATTCAATACCTGTCATTGTATTGGCTACAGAACCAATCAGGCTACCGTCACGGGCAAACGCTGTAATTGCTGTAGATCCAACTGCGTCAAAAAAGCCACCGTCAAATCCTACACCAAATTGATCAGTGCTAAACAGTACTGCAATACCACCGTTGAAGGTAGGCGTTCCGCTCAATACAGGAGAAGTCGGGTTTGCGCCGTCAGCAACGATTGCTGTATCTGGGGCTGTAGGGTCAAGCATCAATGGAGAATCTGGCATACCTACGATACACGCTGTTGCAGCGGCTCCTGGACAATCTGTCCCTGCGTCTGCACTCAACGTTTGACCCATAAACCAACCGTCAAAAGAGACATCTGGTGCGTCCGCACCACCGCCGTAATCTGCAGAGGTGTAAAACGGGTTAACCGTTCCCAGTGCAAATTCAGAGAATGTGATTTGACCAGCAGAAGCATTAAAATCAGTTTCGCTTAATGCCACTATGCCAGCATTGGCCGTACCGCATAGAAACAAGGCCGATAGTAGTAACTTTTTCATCTTTATAACTCCGTTTAAACCATGTATATGTTGCTTATTATTTTTCAGCACTTATAGATTGCAATAAACATTCCATATAAAATTTGAACAATTAAACAAAGAGTTACGAAAAAACCGAAAAGTAAATGTAAATATTACAAACACAAAATTAACATTACGAGGCTAAAAACTACTACTTTAGTATTAATAAAGCCCATACTTAGATGGGCTATACTCGTGGACTCATTAGCTAAAAAGCTTATTCCCATTCAATAGTTGCTGGTGGTTTTCCAGAAATATCGTAAACCACACGAGAAATACCATCGATTTCGTTGATGATTCGGTTAGACACCTTTCCTAAGAAATCATATGGCAAGTGTGCCCAGTGAGCCGTCATGAAGTCGATAGTTTCTACCGCACGGAGGCTTACTACCCAGTCGTATTTACGTGCATCACCCATTACACCTACCGAGCGTACTGGTAAAAATACCGTAAACGCCTGACTTACCTTATGATAAAGGTCGGCATTATGGAGCTCTTCAATAAAGATAGCATCAGCCCGACGAAGTAAATCACAGTATTCCTTTTTAATTTCGCCAAGTACCCTAACGCCCAGTCCCGGTCCCGGGAACGGATGGCGATATAGCATGTCATATGGCAAACCCAACTCGAGCCCAATTTTGCGAACTTCATCTTTAAACAGTTCGCGCAATGGCTCAACCAAGCCCATTTTCATATCTTCAGGCAGACCACCAACATTGTGGTGGGATTTAATCACGTGGGCTTTTCCTGTTGCGGACCCGGCCGATTCAATCACATCCGGATATATAGTGCCCTGCGCAAGCCATTTTGCGTTAGTCAGCTTAGAGGCTTCCTCGTCAAATACCGCAACGAACTCGTTACCGATAATCTTACGCTTCTTCTCCGGATCCGCTTCACCTTCAAGACGAGCCAGGAAACGGGCTTCCGCATCCACTTTGATAATGTTCAACCCAAAGTGATCACCAAACATATCCATCACCTGCTGGCCTTCATTTAAGCGCAGCAAGCCGTTATCAACAAATACGCACGTCAGTTTATCGCCAATTGCACGGTGAATAAGCATGGCGACAACAGAAGAGTCCACACCACCTGACAGACCCAGGATCACTTCATCATCACCCACTTTTTCTTTGATGCGGGCAATGGCATCCTCAATAATTGCACCCGGCGTCCACAGCTTCTCACAACCGCAAATATTCATCACAAAGTGAGTAAGCAAACGCTGCCCTTGACGAGTATGTGTCACTTCCGGATGGAACTGTACCCCATAGAAGCGCTTCTCTTCGTTATACATGGCGGCATGAGGACAAGATGGCGTCTGTGCAATGGTTTCAAAGCCTGGTGGAATTGATGCCACTTTATCGCCGTGACTCATCCATACATCCAGCAACGCGTTCCCGTTATCACCAATGTGATCTTCAATTTGCGCCAGCAAATCGGTGGCTTTTAATACTTCGACCTGGGCGTAGCCAAACTCACGTTTGTTAGATCCCAATACACTGCCACCTAATTGCTCTGCCATAGTTTGCATGCCATAGCACACCCCCAAAACGGGCACACCAGCTGAAAAGACATATTCAGGTGCGCGAGGAGAGTTAAGCTCGGTTACTGATTCAGGTCCGCCTGACAATATAATGCCATCAGGGTTAAATTCGCGGATTTGCTCTTCAGTGACATCCCAGGCCCACAACTCACAATAAACACCAATTTCACGTACACGACGTGCAATGAGTTGTGTGTATTGAGAACCAAAATCCAATATGAGTATGCGCTGGCTGTGTATATTCGTGGTCATGTTTTTACTCGTAAAATAAAACAGAAAGGCTGGTAAAATTACCAGCCTAATCAAACTACTAAATTAGCGGCGTTTAGCCCAAGCGGTAGTTGGGTGCTTCTTTTGTTATGCTGACATCGTGAACGTGAGATTCCCCCATTCCTGCTGATGTTACCCGCACAAACTGTGCTTTCGTGTTTAACGTTGGGATATCTGCGCATCCGGTCAGGCCCATTGCTGAGCGAAGTCCACCCATTTGTTGGTGAATAATAGTTGCAATTGGGCCTTTGTAAGCGACCCTGCCTTCTATACCTTCAGGTACCAGCTTCTCTGCGTTATCTGAAGCCTGGAAGTAACGATCTGACGAACCATGCCGTTGATTCATCGCTCCCAAAGAGCCCATACCGCGATAAGACTTGTAATACCTGCCCTGATATAACTCTACTTCACCTGGTGCTTCTTCGGTACCGGCCAGCATACTTCCTACCATGACACAACTGGCTCCGGCAGCAAGCGCTTTAGCAATATCACCGGAAAAGCGAATACCACCGTCAGCAATCACCGGAATGCCTGTTCCTTCCAGCGCATCAACAGCATCTGCAATAGCAGTAATTTGCGGTACACCGCACCCAGTGACAATTCGGGTAGTACAGATAGAACCGGGACCAATACCCACCTTAACACCGTCTACTCCAGCGTCAGCAAGGGCTTTCGCTCCATCTGCCGTTGCCACGTTTCCGGCTATAATTTGTAAATCAGGATAAGCATCACGGATGCGACGTACCTGATCGATCACACCTTGTGAGTGGCCGTGTGAAGTATCAATTAATAATACATCAACGCCCGCATCAACCAAACCGGCTATGCGTTCGTCTGTTCCGGCACCCACGCCAACGGCGGCACCGACGCGTAACCGGCCAAGAGAATCTTTACACGCATTGGGTTTGTTTTCCGCTTTCTGGAAATCCTTAACAGTAATCAAGCCTTTCAGCTTAAACGCATCATCAACAACGAGAATTTTTTCAATGCGGTTAGCATGCATCAAATCTAAGACTTCGTCGGGATTCGCCCCTTCTTTTACTGTAACCAGCTTCGCCTTAGGTGTCATCACCTGGCTTACCGGAAGATCAAGACGATTTTGAAAGCGCATATCACGACCAGTAACGATACCAATTAAATTATTGTCTTTATCAGTAACTGGAAAACCTGAATAACCCAGGTTTTTACTCATTGTGAGTACTTCACCAATGGCGGTTGTTTGTTCAACTGTCACCGGATCGGAAACTACGCCAGATTCGTACTTTTTCACTTCGCGAACGTGCTTTGCCTGCTCTGCGGGCTCCATGTTTTTATGAATAAAGCCAATACCGCCTTCCTGAGCAAGGGCGATAGCCAGGCGCGCTTCAGTAACCGTATCCATAGACGCAGATACCATCGGGATATTCAGCGACACGCCACGGGTCAGTTTAGTCTGTAGGTTTGCTGTGTGAGGGAGGACAGTAGAATGTCCCGGTACCAGCAATACATCATCAAAGGTAAGAGCTTCTTGAATGATTCTGAGCATGCAATAACACCTGAATAAGTGGAGAGTTAATTGCGGCGCAATTGTAGTGTTTTTTAATAATCAGGTAAACTCTAATCGTATTAAACCTGAATATTTTTTGTCTATGATTTTCAACACTCCGTCTACGTCCCGTCAAATATTGACGGTCACCAAGCTTAATCGCCTCGCTCGAACTGTGCTAGAAGGTGAAATCGGGCTTATTTGGCTGTCTGCTGAAATATCGAATTTTGTCTGTGCTGCATCCGGGCACTGGTATTTTACTTTGAAAGACAGCAAGGCCCAGATAAGGGCCGCCATGTTCAAAAACACTAACCGCTACTGTAAACAAAGGCCCAAAGAAGGTGACAGAGTACTGGTGCGCGCCTCAGTTGGTCTTTACGAGCCCCGGGGAGACTATCAACTGGTAGTGGAGCACCTTGAGCCCGATGGCGAAGGACATTTAAAACAGGCATTTGATGCGCTCAAAGCCAAACTACAGCGCGATGGGTTGTTTGATGCTGAGGCCAAGCGGCCACTACCTGAAGTCATACAGCGGGTTGGCGTTATCACGTCCTCTTCTGGCGCAGCGCTGCATGATGTACTTACTGTGTTAAAAAGGCGAAGCCCTTCTACGGAAGTCATTGTGTATCCCACCATGGTTCAGGGCGAGCAAGCGCACATATCCATCATCCGAGCACTGGAAGCCGCCTATCGCAGAAATGAAGTTGACGTAATATTACTTACCCGAGGTGGGGGTTCATTGGAGGATTTATGGTGTTTTAACAATGAAAGCCTCGCCCATTGCATATCGGCGTCTCCGGTACCTGTAGTTAGCGCGGTAGGCCACGAAGTAGATGTGACAATTGCCGATTTTGTTGCCGACGTGAGGGCACCAACTCCCTCGGCAGGCGCAGAATTATTGAGCAGGGACCAGGAAAGCCTGTTAGCCGCCTGTCGCGAGAAAGAGAGGCAGCTGGTTAGAGCATGGATGCAGCAGGTACGAGAATTCAAGCATAAAGCGACAATGATAGGTGCTCGTCTTAAGGCGGTACATCCTTCCAGAAGACTGGAAAACCAGGCGCAAACGTTAGACCGATTATCACTCTCTTTGAATCATGCCATGACTGCGCGATTGTCTCAGGAACGAAGGACACTGAGTCAGTTGCAGAATAAACTGGCAAACATGACGCCGGTGAATCGTATTGTGCGAATGAAAGATCGCCACGAGAGCCTGCACACAGCCCTGCATCGTGCGTGTTTGCAAATACTTAAAGACAAACAACGTGCGCTGGCTAGCGCCGCAGGCGTACTGCAAAGTGTCAGCCCCCTGAATACCCTAAGCAGAGGCTACTCTATCTCAATGATAAACAACACTCCCCTGACTGATATTGAGGACGTAAATAACGGCGATATTCTGGAAACCCGCTTAGCAAAAGGCATAATCACCAGTAAAGTTATCTCTGTTGATACAAAGAACTAAAATAAAAATTGCAAAGTGGCTTGAGCAACGTGATAGCTTGAGTCACACTAGGTCTTCTACTATCACAGGATGTACCGTGTATAAGGTGTCTATTGTGCTGCTGAGTGCCTTATTTTTCGGTTGCCAGCACGCTCCAACTCCCCAGCCAACAAATGAATCGTTTCTCCCTGAGTATAGGGTGATGGCGCCTATATCCCTGTATGGGACTTACCCGAGCAAAGCATTGCAAGATATGTGTGAAAAGGTTCGCTCCAGTGGCGAAGCTTGTGTGGAAGATGTATTGAACGGTAACTTGTTTGTTACTGATTTGGCACAACGAGGCTGGTTTGACGAGGTACTGGCGGCGTCCAATGACGTCGATTATGAGCTGCTGATTGCCTCTTTAGGCACCACCTCGTCTGAGTCAGCCTCTCACAACGATTCACCAAAGGCTCGATATTTCACTGAAATTACAGTTCAGTGGCGTGGGGTTGAAATTGACAGTGCCATTTATTCCTCTCAGCAAGACGATAGTAAAGACCAACAAGCCATCGTCAGTGACGTCCTCGAACACTGGTGGTTACAGGTTATTGCCAAAAAAGTATTTTCTGCCGCATATCTATTTGAAAAGCTTGAAGCCAGCGACTACTTGTCAGACATGACTGTGCCAGAGCACATCGACAGCTTTACCCGTTTAGATACACAGCTTTATCCCGACCCATTTAAGGGCGTTATCACTCGCTATGTTCATCCCGAGTATGAAGATGCACTACTTGATGTAACTGTAGCGCCTGTACTCAACATTAACAGTGGCAATGAGGCTGAACGGTTGCAGCATGCTTTGAGAGTAAACCTCAATGAGGCCAGGCAGATGGCAGAAGTGCAGTCCATGAATTTGTTTGTGGATGAACCTGTTACCCCATTCGTGACCCCTGGCGAAGACGGCGAGCTATACAATGGCTATCGAATGGCGGTTCATGCTGTCTTAGCTGAAGCAGAACCCATTTATGCCACGACCTATGTGTTTGAAATGAAAGATAAGTTGGTTACTATCTCTACCACTTTTCCGGCCAGAGTAGCCGACACCTTGGTCGCCCTGGCATTACCCAAAATCAAAGTACCAGGGCCGTCGCCTCTGATGGATAGTATTCGTCGTATCCAAACAGAGTCGCAAAAACAGTAAATTTACTTTTTGTTCTTGTGAAAGGACATCATGCGTTTGCGTTTTCGCTGCTGGGCTAAAGTTAACTGGTTTTTCTTGCCTTCGAATGGGTTAGCACCCTCGCGGAACTCAATTTTAATTGGCGTACCCATGACCTGCAGGGATTTCCGGAAATAGTTCATTAAGAACCGCTTATAGGCGCCGGACAAATCATTAACCTGATTTCCATGAATGACCACTACGGGTGGATTGTATCCGCCGGCGTGGGCATATTTCATTTTAACTCGGCGTCCGCGCACCAATGGCGGTTGATGCTCTTCCTGCGCCATTTCCATGATTTGAGTTAACAGCGCCGTACTTATCCGTTTTGTAGCACTTTGATAAGCTTCAATGACGGATTCAAACAAATTACCTACTCCCGAGCCATGTAGCGCAGAAATAAAATGCAAGCGGGCGAAGTCGATAAACCCGAGCCGTCTGTCCAGTTCCCTTTTAATGTCATCCTTAACGTCCTTATCCAGGCCGTCCCATTTATTTACTGCGATCACCAGTGAACGCCCAGAATTCAAAATATAACCCAACAGGCTCAAATCCTGATCGGTAATCCCTTCTCTGGCATCAATGACTAACAACACCACGTTTGCTTCTTCAATAGCTTGAAGGGTTTTTACAATAGAAAATTTTTCTACGGCATCCGCCACTTTCCGGCGTTTTCTCACTCCTGCAGTATCAATCAGAATGTATTCTCGTTCATCACGCTCCAGAGGAATATATACACTGTCACGGGTTGTGCCAGGCATGTCGTACACCACTACCCGTTCTTCACCTAAAATACGGTTTGTCAGTGTCGATTTCCCCACATTCGGTTTCCCGACAATCGCCAGTTTTATTGGCAAGCCCTGCAGCCGTTCCAACTGGGCTTCTGCATCCAGCTCATCTTCTTCGGCCTTTGGTTGAACCAGCATCCCGGGGAAGTCTTCGGCCAGAGGAACCAGGGTATGTGATAACAGCGCTGACACGCCTCGCCCATGCGCAGCTGCAATTTGATGAACCTGCCCCATACCAAGAGAGTAAAAGTCTGCGGTTTCACTGTCGCCATCGATTCCATCGACTTTGTTCGCCACCACAAACATGTTTTTGTTGATCTTGCGCAGATGCTCCGCAATACCAATGTCAGCGGGCAGCAAGCCTGCTCTGGCATCAACAAGGAATAAAACCACATCAGCTTCGTCGATGGCACGCAGCGACTGCTGTGCCATTTCAGCATCGATACCATCTTCGTCGCCTGTTATCCCGCCTGTGTCTACGACAATAAATTGCTTTTGCTCGTACGTCGCCTGACCGTACTTTCTATCCCTGGTTAAACCAGGGAAGTCAGCAACCAGCGCATCTCGGGTGTTAGTCAGTCGATTAAACAGTGTGGATTTTCCCACGTTGGGACGGCCCACGAGGGCAACTACAGGCAACATGCTTGAAGTCCTAAATAGAGTATTGAGAAATAGCTGTGGCTGCACTTAGTACAGCCACTCTTGAATCGGTCGATTATAACCTGATTTAAAGGAGTCGTCAGCACAAGGCTGACATATCAACGTTTACTGAGGAAAAGAAAATGATGCGACATCACCTTCCCGGGTAACAGCAATGATATTGCCATTCACGTTAAGGGGAGAAACAAATACGGATTCATCTTCATCATCACCGCCAAGGTCGTAACGGGCCACCATTTCTCCGGTAGACTTATCAAGCCAATGAATTAACCCCCATTTGTCCCCCATAACAATATAGTCACCAACGGGCTCTGCCGCGGTAAGAGAGCGCTTTTTCAAGCCACTTTGGGACCACAGTTCAACACCGTTACGACGGTCAAGGGCGTAAACGTGTGAATCGTTGTCAACAACAAACAGCGTGGTGCCGTCCATAGTCACATTTCGATATGATCCGTATTCCCGTTTCCAAATGGCACGGCCTGAGCGCAATTCTACTGCTGCAAGGGTACCGTTATATGAGATAACATAGATAGTGCCACCATACATCAATGGCGCTGCATCCACGTCAACAATACGCTCCAGTTCTGTAGCTCCGGCAGGAGAAGTGATTGCGGTTTCCCATGCCACTAGTCCGGAGTCGATAATATTAACCTGTACTTTGCCTGTTGGCGTTCCGACGATAACACCACCATTACTGATTGCTGGGGTTGAAATACCTCGTAATGACAAGGGTGGAACATCACCTTCGTGTTGCCAAACAGGTTCACCTGTTCGCAAGTCAAAAGCAAACAGTGTCCCAGCGCCAGTATTAACGACCACCTTGTTTTCACCAGTGGCTGGCGCAGCGAGTATTTCTCCAGGCACAGTCTGTGACCATACCAAATCTCCGCTTTCCGTGTTCAGCGCCATCAGTACCCCATCTTCAGTACCGACCAGCACAAAATCGCCATCCACAGCCAGACCTGCAATTTTTGCTGATTGACCGCTCGCCCATAACCGACGAACAGATGCCATCATGCCTTCATCGGTGAAAATGGCGAAATCACGTTCCCAAATAACCCGCCCAGTCTCTGGATTTAGCGCTGCAACAACACCATGGCGATCTGCCATATACAACTTGTCATTGGCGTAAACCGGGCGTAATCGGGAAAAATAATCGTCAATGCCATCACCAACATCGGTCTCCCAGTTAACAACCGGGGTAAACTTCGCATTCAGCGGCGCAATGCGGCGGATTTCTAATTCTTCCTCGTCTGCGAACCAATCTGTAACGGTTGTGCATCCTGACAGCGTGGCGGACAATACCGCTGCAGCACCTAATGCACGTGTAATTCGACCTAAACGGTCACACGTTGTTGAGAACAAATCCGATACCTCTGTTGTCATTAATTACTGGCCAAAGCCGGTAAGTTGTCGAGTTTCATTTCGAGTAACACATTGCCTGTGGCATCTTCTAACGCCTGACTATAAGCTAGGCGTGCATCGTCAAACTTTTTCTGAGCCACGTACGCATCACCTTTTATCTCATTCACTTTGGCCGCAAAAGCCGGGTCGTCAAGAGCAGCCAGCGTACTGAGACCTTCATCTACTTCGCCAAGTTCTATTTGAACCCGAGCCAGGCGTAAACCGGCCATTGTCGCAAGGTGAGGATCTGATGTTGTAGACTGCACTTCTTTAAGACGGGTTTTTGCCAGAGCTAAATCACCGGCGTTTACAGCTTGCTGAGCTGAAACCAGCCCGCCAATGGTGGCGTAACCGGTGTTATCCGTTTGTGCGATGAAGTTGTCCAACTTTTCTGTATTTCCATCAGCCTCGATAGCCTGAACGGCTACCTGATAAGCGGCAGATGCTTCTTCTTTGGCAACGCGCTGAGTATCCGAATAATAACGCCAACCGTAGAGGCCGCCGAGCCCCAACACTGCACCTATCACAATGGCTGCGCCATTGTCTTTCATAAATTTCTTTATCGCTTCAACTTGTTGTTCTTCTGTGGCGAATTGTTCCATGTATATAACCTCTAAACCATTTCCAGCTACACAATCAGGTAGCAATTAATCCATCTGTGCTTTAAGCACATCAGCCAGGTTGGCCAATGACACGGTTTGTTGTTCCCCTTCACCTCGTAAAGGTTTTATCGTTGCCAGTTGGTTTTCAGCTTCTTCTGACCCCAACAATACCGCAACCACCGCGCCACTCTTGTCTGCTCGTTTCAATTGTTTTTTAAAATTGCCGCCACCACAGTGCATCATCACTTTTAATGACGGCAAAGCATCCCGTAAAGATTCAGCAACATTCAGGGCGTATGCATCTGCACCTAAGGAGGTGACATAAACATCAGCAGCAATGTTATCTTGCTCTGTTCCTTGCAGCGTAGTTAACAGTAACACTAAGCGTTCCATTCCCATCGCAAAGCCAACACTTGGCGTTGCCTTACCGCCTAGTTGTTCAACAAGCCCGTCGTAACGCCCACCGGCACACACTGTGCCCTGGGCCCCCAGACTTTCCGTCACCCATTCAAAAACAGTACGGTTGTAATAGTCAAGGCCACGTACCAAGCGTGGGTTAACCTCATATTGGATACCCGCTTGCGACAATCGTTCACATAAATTTGAAAAATGTGCTTTTGATTCATCATCGAGATAATCAAGTAAGGAAGGTGCATCCTGTATAGCGGCTTGCACGTCTGGGTTCTTGGAATCTAATACCCGCAGCGGATTCGTTTCCAGCCGGCGTAACGAATCTTCATCTAACTGGGCTGAACGCGCTTTAAGATAATCAATAAGCGCCTCGCGATAATGCTGTCTGGCTTCATTGGAGCCGAGGGAATTAATTTGCAACGTAACTTGGTCACTTATGCCAAATGCTTTCCAAATACGCGCACTTAACAGAATTACTTCAACGTCAATATCCGGCCCCTCGAGGCCATATGCTTCTACACCAAACTGGTGAAACTGACGATACCGACCTTTCTGCGGCCGTTCATGCCTGAACATTGGCCCCATGTACCACAATCTTTGTTGTTGGTTGTACAACAGACCGTGTTCGTTGCCCGCCCGGACACAACTCGCCGTACCTTCTGGCCGCAGTGTGAGACTGTCACCGTTGCGATCCTCAAAAGTGTACATTTCTTTTTCAACAATATCAGTAACTTCACCAATAGAGCGTTTAAACAGGTCTGTACTTTCAACAATAGGAGTGCGTATCTCCTGATAACCGTAATTTGCTACGACCTGTCGCAACGTTGATTCAACACGTTGCCATGTTCCGGACACTTCCGGCAGGCAGTCGTTCATGCCCCGAATCGCCTGAATAGTTTTAGCCACCTGAAATTCTCATTATCCTGATAAATAAAAGCCCCGCATTATAGGGGCTTTACCGTTAAACAACAATCGTCCTTAAATTCAAAGGAAGATTAAGATTCTTTTACCGCTACGGGTATTTTATTAGCATCGTCGAGTCTTGCAGCTTTAGCGCGGATACGCTTTTCAAGTTGATCCACAAGATCGTCGTTTGCCAGCCGCTCACGTTGTCTCTTACCATCTTCGTAGAAACCACTCATGTTGCGCGCTCCAGTAAGCCCAAGGTCGGAGACTTCTGCTTCTCCGGGACCATTAACCACGCAACCAATAATTGAGACGTCCATGGGAGTAAGGATGTCTTCAACCCGCTGTTCCAGCGCATTCACCGTACCAATAACATCAAATTCCTGACGGGAACAACTCGGGCAAGCGATGAAGTTAATCCCACGACTTCGAATGCGCAAAGATTTGAGAATATCAAACCCTACCTTAATTTCCTCTACAGGATCCGCAGCCAGGGATACCCGCAAGGTATCGCCGATTCCCTCAGCGAGTAACATGCCTAACCCCACAGCACTTTTGACGGCACCAGCCCTCTGTCCACCTGCTTCGGTAATGCCAAGGTGAAGCGGTTGCTCAATTTGCTTAGCT
The DNA here is from genome assembly GCF_056158205.1 of Alteromonas sp. AWQ4_252. Lineage (NCBI taxonomy): Bacteria > Pseudomonadati > Pseudomonadota > Gammaproteobacteria > Alteromonadales > Alteromonadaceae > Alteromonas > Alteromonas sp. AWQ4_252. The sequence goes on from NZ_JBSWSV010000001.1 coordinate 3,700,053, forward strand.
AACAGGCGATATGCACCCACAGCTAAAAATACATCAGAGGCTTTTACACTCACTTTGAACTGGTCAAAGTTGAGCTTATCAAGGATATCCACATGTCGCATGGCCGACTCCACCAGCGCCTCTGGCGTTGGCTCGCCGTATTTTTCCTGAAGATCCCGCTCAAGGGAACCACCATTGACACCAATGCGAATGGGAATATTTTTGTCTTTGGCACAATCGACAACCGACCTGACTCTGTCCATATTGCCAATATTGCCAGGGTTTATACGCAGACAATCGACGCCATACTCGGCCACTTTCAGCGCGATACGGTAATCAAAATGTATATCGGCAACCAGTGGCACCGATACCTGCTCCCGAATAGCTTTAAAAGCTTCAGCTGCATCCATGGTGGGCACGGACACACGAACGATCTCACCACCAACGGCAACAATGCGATTAATTTGCGCTACCGTTGCCTCAACGTCTGTTGTCTGTGTGTTTGTCATCGACTGGACAGCAATGGGAGCACCATCACCAATGGGAACATTCCCCACATTAATCCTTATCGATTTACGCCTTGATATAGGACTCTCAGTAAACATGCTTAATCCTGCATTGGTAAAGAGAAACGAGCGATACGTCCGTCTTGAAATGCGGATATATCCACGGCTTCTCCATTATAGGTAATACTCACACCGTCGGGGGCACCAAGGGTTACTTTAAAAGGCGGCAACCCACTCACTGGCATTACCCTACCGGTATTTTTAACGCCATAGGCAATTGCCTCGCCCGTGGCATCTTCAATGTTAACCCAGCAATCTTCCGCAAACGTAAACACCAGCTCCACAGACTGCTCAGCGCCGCTTTCATCTGCCACGGCCTGCTCAACATAGTCGTTTATCTCAGCAACGGTGTCGCTCAGTTCGTCAGCCTGGTTTTCCAGTTTTTCAGCTAAGTCCTTTGACGTATCAGACAAATCTGATGTTTCAGAATCAATGTTATCAGCAGTGTCAGACTCAAGGTTCGATGAATATTCGGTGTCAGTTGTGGGCGAAAATGACGAGGGCGCAAATTCAGCATCTCTTGTACTATCTTCGTCACCGTTCTCTGTAGAAGGTGACGGAACTACAGTCCTGGTGTCAACAGCAGCGTTGTTGGTAGTGCCCGCCTCGGCTTGCGTGCCAGTATCAGTGGTCACAGGCGAATCGTCGCCGATGGCACTGTTGTCGTCGGGCTGCTGATACCACCACACCACGGAAGCAGCAACAATAAGCAGTAGAATTATCCAGGTTACCATCATCCAGCGATCGTCATGTGCTTGTTTGGCAACTTTGCGGGAGAAACTCTGCAGCTTCGCAGGAGGCTTTGTGGTGGTGTGCAGCTTTTCAAACTCGCTTATCACGACTTTGTCATCCAATCCCACCTGCTTGGCATACATACGAACATAGCCTTTGGCAAAAGTGACAGACATATTTTCATCCAGGCGATCAGCCTCGATATCATCAATATTTCGCTGCTTCAGGAAAAGCTTATCCGCCATCTGCAACTGACTAAGACCAAGTTTTTCCCGTGCCTGTCGCAGCATTACTCCTGGCGTAATAGTGTTGTCGCCCAATTCTTCTGCCTGACTTTCTTGTGAACTCATTCGATAACCTGTCAGTGTTATTGTGGGGCCGTCAAACGTAAACGCATACCCACCGCGATGTCGCCAGTGTCAGGTAAGTCGTTCCATTCTTGAATTTTGGCCATTTTAAGATTGTATTTCAGTGATATACGATAAAGGTTCTCACCTTTTTTTACCACATGGTATCGGCTTTGTGCACCAGCGTCATCGCTTTTTATCTCAGTACTGGTATTTTGATTATTTATGGGTTTCGGTTCCACGGATTCGACTGCCTGTGACTGGGGCTGTCGTTGTGGCTGAGATTGTATCTCACCTGACGTGCTGGGCATGGGAGCCGGTACCTGAGCAACTTTGGGTTTTGTTTTTCGTACTATTTGCGCTCGTGCATTTGTCTGACTTAGCAGCTCAGCTTTATAGGCTTTAGCCGCTGCGCTTTGTGGGTACATGGTAACAAGCATTTCACCATAACCCTCAGCAGTTTCCGTATCGCCTTTTCCTTGTGCAATTTCAACAGCAAGCTGAATTGACTCCGGGCTTACCCGCGCTACCTTTTCATATCGCCGCATGGCAGTTTCTGCTTCGGTCCAGCGACCTTGTTCAATATAAATTTGAGTAAGCATAAACAAGCTTTTAGCTCTGCCAGGCTGATGATTTAATGCACTTACCAGATATCGCAAGGCTTCTTCTGTATCACCTTGAGCTTGTGCGCATATTGCCATGTTTTCATATGTCTCGGCAGAGTTTGCATATTGCTGGTTATCCAGTGCCTTGGTGAAATACTCTGTCGCTTCGTCGTAGCGACGCTGCTGACAAAGAAATGCGCCATAGCTATTCGCGATTTCTGGGTTTCTCGGCGCCAGTTTCAAGGCATCTTCATAGGCTGAATCTGCCCGCGCCCACTCTTCTACTGTCTGATAATAATAAGCCAGTGAATAGTGAGCATCGGCGTACCTGGGCGCGAACTCGAGTGCTTTATCGAGGTTGACTTTGGCTTGCTGATAATTGCCATTTTGCAGATATGTTAACCCCAAAGAGATACGGGTTTTCGCCGCTTGCTGCAAATCGAACTCATCGCCTGAAAGCGAGCCAGGCGTTTGACTGACACAGCCAGAAAGTAGCAATATTGCACCAAGTAATCCTAATCGCATGAACCTTTTACCTTTCCTGTAAATTGTTATTGCGCTATTTTTACCGAAATTGCTTCGCCTTTCATCTGTTTCTTCAGCATTCGCTTAGTTCTGTCGACTACGTCACCCACTAATTGACCGCATGCAGCATCAATATCATCGCCGCGTGTCTTGCGAACAACCACGGTGAGGCCATAGCCCATAAGCACCTTAGCGAATCGATCGATACGGGAGTTACTGGAACAAAGATACGGAGAACCCGGATATGGGTTAAAGGGTATTAAGTTTATTTTGCAGGGCGTGTCTTTCAGCACTTTGGCTAACTCATGGGCCTGATCTGTACTGTCGTTAATATTAGACAGCATGACATACTCAACTGTCACTTTGCCCTGATTTGCCTTTGACTTACTCAGATAACGGCGCACTCCCGCTAAGAATGCCTCGATATTGTACTTCTTATTAATTGGTACAATTTCGTTGCGCAATGTGTCATTTGGGGCGTGCAAAGAAATGGCGAGTGCAACATCAATTTGATCGCCTAACATATCAAGAGCCGGTACCACGCCAGACGTACTGAGTGTCACCCGACGTTTTGACAAACCAAAACCAAAATCATCAAGCATCAAATCCATTGCTGGCACGACGTTTTTCAAGTTGAGCAATGGCTCACCCATTCCCATCATGACTACGTTTGTAATGGGTCGCTTGGCAGTGTCTTTGGAAAGCCCCAGGAAAGTGGCAACACGCCATACCTGACCAATTATCTCGCTCACCGACAAGTTGCGGTTAAACCCCTGTTGTGCGGTTGAACAAAAGGTACACTCCAGCGCACACCCTACTTGTGAAGACACACATAATGTGGCCCTTTCAGATTCAGGGATCCACACGGATTCGACTTCCTGACCACCCTCAAGTTCCAATGCAAACTTGATAGTTCCGTCACTGGCTTCCTGGTAGTAAGCAATCTCCGGCGCAACGATTTCAGCGTGTTCAATGAGCTTCGCGCGCAGATTTTTATTGAGATTTGTCATCTCTTCGAAGTCGCTGACACCTTGCTGATAAATCCATTTCATGACCTGATCTGCGCGAAACGGTTTCTCGCCGATATCAGCAAAAAATGCCCGCAGTCCTGCGCGATTAAGATTTAATAGATTTGTCTTTGCCATAAAAATTGACGACCCCGATCATGTCTGAATACGATTGTGACCACATCCCTTACCTGCCTCATGAAAGCCTTTTTGACAGACGATACTTTGCTGACCATCCCTGAAGAGCGAATGCTTCACTGCGTTTTCCTTTTTAGAGATAAACCGCGACGGGGGAAAACAACAATGAATGATGTGGTTTTGCACAAAATTTAGGCGCGCATTCTACCACAGCCAAAACCACTTAGAAAGCCGGGTGCAAGCAAATCAGTGCGCTACGGCTAATGTCTGTTCGACAAACTTTACAATCGCCAGGTTTGAGCCCATTGTTACAGTTAACATGCATTGGTAAAGTGGGCAGGTATTTACAACAATAATCCGGCAACAAAGCCGGAACCATTCGGAGAAGTTAATGAAAAAATCTATCCTCGCTTCCGCAATCCTGTCCGCTATAGCGCTCGCAGCATGCAGCCCTAATAACGAAAGTAAAAATACGATGACTGACACCCCTGTTAGCGAATCAACGATAAGTGAAAATGTTTTACTCAAGCCGAGTCCGCTCCCATATCAGGCTCCGGAGTTCGACAAGATCAAAATCGAACACTACGAACCGGCCTTCGAGCAAGGCATGCAAGCGCACAGCGAAGAAATTGACACTATCGCCACCAATGGCGATACACCAACCTTCGACAATACAATTCTGGCCCTTGAACAAAGTGGTGAATTACTGAACCGGGTCGCAACCGTGTTCTTCAACCTGTCGAGTATCGTTTCCAACGATGAAATTCAGCGGATCGAAGCAGAAATGTCGCCTCGTCTCACTGCTCACAGTGACTCCATTTACCTTAATGCCCCATTGTTTGAGAGGGTAAAATCGGTATATGACGAGCGCGATAAATTACAAGGTGAAGACAAGCGTCTGACTGAGAAAACTTACGAGAGATTCATCCGCGCTGGGGCAAACCTCTCTGACCAGGAAAAAGAAAAAATTCGCGGCATTAACGAAGCCATCACAAAGCTTGAAACTGACTTCTCTCAGAATGTACTGGCATCCTTCAAAAACGACACCATTATTGTTACGGATAAAGCCAGGTTAGCAGGGTTATCTGATAGCGCTATTGCAGGTCTAAAGGCTGCTGCTGAGGCCGTCGGTGAAGAAGGCTATATGATCACCTTGGTGAACACCACCCGCCAACCTATTCTTTCAAGTTTACAAAATCGTGAACTGCGTCAAAAAATATGGGAAACCTCTGCAAATCGTGCCATTGAGGTAAACGGGCCAATTATTCTTAAACTGACTAAACTTCGCGCTGAAAAAGCGGCGCTGCTAGGCTTTCCAAACTGGGCAAGCTATAAAATTGAAAACCAAATGGCTAAAAAGCCTGAAAACGTCTTTAGAATCCTTGATGATTTAGCGCCTCAGGCCGTTGAAAAAGCCAAGCAAGAGGCCGCAGACATTCAACAAATCATGCAGGCAGAAGGCGTTGATGGTCCGGTTCAACCTTGGGATTGGGCATACTATGCTGAAAAAGTCAGAAAAGCTAAATATGATTTAGATGACAGTGAAGTAAAACCCTACTTCGAGCTTAACTCGGTACTTGAAAATGGACTGTTCTTCGCCATGGAAAAACTTTACGGCATTACCTTTAAAGAACGCACGGACCTGCCGGTTTATGTTGAGGATGCTCGCTTGTTTGAAGTGTTCAACGACGACGGTTCTAACATCGGTTTATTCTATTTCGACCCGTATGCCAGAGAAGGTAAACGCGGCGGCGCGTGGATGAGTGCATTTGTCACTCAGTCGTTGTTGAATGGCACCAAACCCGTGGTTTACAACGAGTTGAATATTGTTAAACCAGCGCCAGGTGAACCTACGCTTTTGTCTTTTGACGAAACACAGACCTTGTTTCATGAATTCGGCCACGCCGACCACGGTTTGTTCTCGTTGGTGAAGTACGCAAGTCTTGCTGGCACAAACACGGCCCGGGACTTTGTTGAATTCCCGTCTCAGTTTAACGAAGACTGGGCTATTGACCCTGCGGTATTAGCAAATTATGCTAAACATTACCAAACTGGAGAGCCAATTCCGCAGGCACTGCTTGATAAAATGATGAAAGCCGTGACGTTTAATCAAGGCTTCAATACAGTGGAATATCTCGCCGCTGCACTTTTGGACATGGAATGGCATATGTTAGGTGCAGATACTGAAGTAACTGACGTGGCTGCATTTGAAAAAGCGGCACTGGCTAAGCACGGAATTGATTACGCGCCAGCACCACCGCGCTACAAATCAGCCTATTTTAGTCATACCTTTGCGGGCGGCTATTCTGCGGGTTACTACGCTTATTTGTGGACTGAGGTGTTAGCGGCTGACGCCTTTGCACACATGACTGAAAATGGTGGACTTACCCGAGAAAACGGTGATCTTTTCCGCAAAGAAATACTGTCTAAAGGGAATAGCGAAGATCTAATGGAAAATTACATTCAGTTCAGAGGCCAGGAGCCTGGTGTTGAAGCGCTGATGAAACGCAGAGGCTTAACCGATTAATAACATTGTCCAATAGGTCTAACCTGCACCTGAATTACCAGGATTACTAAAAAGGGGAAGCGATTATCGCTTCCCCTTTTTTATCCTGTGTTTTAATCATTTCATATCGCGTAGGATTAATCAGCGCTCACGATAAAAACCGTGGCAGACATTGGAGCTAGTTTGAGGGTTTCATCTACACCGAAGGTTTTGCCATCACGTAAACGGGATAAAGTCGTATGCCCGGACAACATAGTGTCGTACTTCGATAGATTAAGCGCCGTTTCTTTCTTATTCAGTACCACCATCAACATGTCTTCATCTGCCTTGCCCGTGGTTCGAAAGAAAGTATATATGCCGTCCTCGGGAGCATAATGCTTCATTTCGCCTTTAAAGATTTGGGGGTACTTCTTGCGCAACGATAAAAGCTGCTTCACCCGCTTCTGAGCCCAACGTTCGTCTTTACTTAACCCCTCACTGGTAAATCCGTTTTTATTCTTGTCGTCAGGCCAGCCGCCAGGAAAATCAGTACGGATGATCCCGTGATCATCACTTTCTGTGTTGTGCATTAGGATTTCTGTACCGTAAAACACCTGGGGGATCCCGCGAGTAGTAAGAAACACTGTCATCGCCATATTCCACTTTCTCACATCGTGATCAACCTGAGTGTAAATTCTGCTCATGTCATGATTGTCGGGGAATATCACCAGATTGTTGGCGTCGCCGTACAGAAAATCAGTGGCCAGGGTTTCATAAATAGTAATAAAACCGGCATCCCACCGCTCTTCGCTGTTTAACGCGTTTACTACGGCTTCCTGAAGTGGAAAATCCATGACTGAAGGTAATGCGCTGTGGTATCCATCGTGGCGATAGCTTCCCGCTTGCCAATAAGAAGTAATTGCTGGATTAACCGACCACTCTTCACCAACAATATTCAGGTTTGGATATTCCTGCATTAACCTGTTGGTCCATTGTGAAAGGAAGTCTTTATCTGAGTAAGAGTAAGTATCAACGCGAATACCGCTTAAATCAGCATACTCGACCCACCATATGGCGTTTTGAATGAGATAATTAGCCAAATGGGGATTACGTTGATTCAAATCAGGCATGGTTGGTACGAACCACCCGTCACTAAAGCCAGTTCTATCACTTTCTATCAGGTGGGGGTCGTGAAGGGTTTCTCGCTTGTGAGTCGTACCCACGAACTTACCGCCGTTATTGATCCAGTCATTGGATGGCATATCTCGCATCCATACATGCTCACTACCAATGTGATTGAGGACCATATCCATAATAAGTCCAATTCCGCGCTGGGAGGCAGCCTTGCTCAGGTTGACATACTCTTCGTTGCTGCCGTAGCGCGGATCGACGCGGTAGTAGTCTGTGGTTGAGTAGCCATGATAACTGTAAGTGTCCATAGCATTCTCAAGTAATGGCATACTCCAGATTTGCGTAAAACCCATTTCCTGAATGTAGTCCAGATGGTTAATAATTCCCTGAATATCACCACCGTGGCGGCCGCCCTTATCTGCGCGTTTGAGCACATCCGCATAATCTTCAACCGTATCATTTTCCATTGAGCCGTTGGCAAACCTGTCCGGCGCGATGAGGTAAATTGCATCTTCGGGCCCAAAGCCTTTGCGCTCCCCTGAGCCAGCACGACGCGCCTCAAGTGAATAATGCAATGTTCTCTCACTGCCGTCCGAATCTTTAAATACCAGTGCTACGTCACCCCGGGTGGCTTGAGTAATATCCAGAGTGATAAAAATATAGTTGGGACTGTCGAGACTTAATACTGATACCAACTTGCCATTGCCGTTCCCCGAAGAAACACTATCGTCAGCCACATCCTCGGCATGTACCATAATTTCAACCGTGGCAACTTTCATGTCTACCCACCAATTTGGTGGATAAGCTCTCATTGAATTTGCCTTCTGCGAGGGTGCAGCTATGGCGCCTGGTGCTGCTACTGAAAATACCAGCAACGAGCAAAGAAATACCGTGAACCTGAATCTATGAAAAGTATGCACAGCAACCCCTTTATTTTAAATTTTTGTTAAAAAGTAATCAGAGGTAATCTTACTGGCTCAACAGAGTAACGCCAATGCGGTGAATACGTATTCATGCTCGCTACATTCGGCAATATTGGCGTAAAAACTCGTCGTGGTCAGCCAGCTTCTCCACGGGTTCGTTTTTTATCTTCTTAATATTAGTCATCAGTTCAAGTAGTTTCTCTTCGGACACCCCGTTAGCCAGAGGGTGGTAATCACCGGCCTTCACGCCCTGCCCTACAAGCACCTGCAACCACGAACTCTCAAGGAATAAATCATTTTGTTCCCTGAATAAATTGCCTGACGCTCTGAACAGCTCAATTTTATGCGTCAGGCTTTCAGGCACCTCCATGTTTCGCATGTCTTTCCAAAACTGACTGTCTGTGCGTTCGTTAACATGATAATGCAAAATAATAAAATCGCGGATCTGTTCAAATTCAATTTGCGACTGATTGTTATACTCTTCGACTTGTTTTTGTTTAATTCCAGCGTGAGGGAATAAATGCACAAGGCGTACTGCTGCTGATTGAATAAGGTGAATACTAGTGGATTCCAGAGGCTCCAGAAACCCGCTTGATAAACCGATAGCCACAACGTTTTTATGCCACTGCTTACGCCTTCTTCCCGTTCTGAACTGAATATAATTCGGGTCGGCCAGCGGCGCAGTATCCAGATTGGCTGAAAGCAATTCAACGGCCTGCTCATCAGAATAGTGGTGACTGCTGTAAACCAGTCCGTTACCGTTTCTATGTTGCAAGGGAATACGCCATTGCCAACCTGCGGTATGAGCAATAGACCTTGTGAAAGGACTGGTTGTTTCGTGACGTTCTGAGGGTATGGCCACGGCGCGATCACAAGGCAACCAGTGAGACCAATCTTCGTAACCGGTATTTAGCGTCTGCTGCGTCAGCAAACCCTTAAAGCCCGAACAATCGATAAACAAATCTCCAGATATTTTTCTACCGTCTTTAAGGGTTACACTGTCAATGAAGCCATTTGTTGAGTGTTGTTGAACACCCGTAATGATACCTTCTGTGCGAACTACTCCCATTTGCTCACATTTTTTGCGTAAGAAGCGGGCGTAAAGTGATGCATCAAAGTGGTACGCATAGGGCATTTCAATGATTGGGTCAGGCGATTTTATGTGAGCGAATTTACCCGCTTCACACGCCAGGTAATTTAAATCGTAGTCCCATAGGGAATCTTTAAGGCCAAGTTGTTGAGCACGTTTGAAATAGTGATGAAAATGGCAAAATGCAAAGCTCTTACCTGGCGCACCAAAGGTATGATAGTACTGCTCACCATTAACACGCCAGTTTTCAAACCGAATAGCGAGCTTCATTGTCGCCTTTGTTTCACGTAAAAATTCCTTTTCATCAATACCGAGCATATTGTTAAGCAGGTTTATCGGCGGAATAGTTGCCTCGCCAACGCCTACCGTACCAATATCCTCCGACTCAATAAGGTTGACACTTACCGTTGCACCAAGGAGGCGTTGAATCACTGCTGCCGAAATCCAACCTGCGGTTCCGCCACCTACAATAACCACGTTTCTAATTGCGTTATTTGTCATTTGCCCACTACCATCATCACATTCACTTCAACTTGGGTCATGCCACACCAAAGCTAACAGGTTACATAAATAAAAAGAAAAAAGCCCCATTCAGTGTGACCAATGGAGCTTTTCATTCAGACTATTTGTGTACCGTAAAAATGCCCTCTGGTTTGTGAAGAGGGCAAGGTTCCTTTTAGAAAGTGTAGTTCACACCCAGCAGGAAGTTACGTCCAAATTGCTGATATTGCGTGATTTGACGCCCATCTCCAGGATTTGCCTGAACAGTAGGTTCGTCGGTCAGATTTTGCCCCTGAAGGGTGATACGCAAACCTTCCAGTGACTCTATACCTGACTCGCTGAAATCGTATCCGATTTGCGCATCCCATTGCTCGCCACCGCGATCATCGATTTGTGCCAGTGACAGGCTGATAGCACGGGTTTCTGTACTGAAGGGGTCACGTTTCGTACCCGACACGCGAAACTCGAAACCGTTACTTTCATAGAAAGCAGTAAAGGAGTACGATTCTTCCGATAATCCGGGCACAGCATCGCCGTTGTCGAATTGACCGTCCAGGAAGGTAGCACTTGCAAACACACCAAAGCCTTCGAGGGAGTCGTGAATAATATCCAAAGGCAAACTTCCCTGGAATTCCCATCCTCTCACGAACCCTTCCAAACCATCTTCGCGGAAACTTACGATTCCATTAAACGTACCCGGAGGCACAATGTCGTTCTCATCGGCAACACCATCACCGTTTATATCTGTTTGACCCGATGTTTGGTGAAACCCTTCAATATAAGAATCGGAGAAGTCGCCAATGGTTTGTCCTGCAATGTGCCAGTTTGTTAAATCTTTGTAGAAGAAGCTGACGGCAAAGTAACCAGAATCTGCAAAGTAATTTTCGTATGCTATATCAAACTGGTTTGCTTCCAGTGGCTTCAGTCTTGCGTTACCAGCACTTGCTGACCAAGGTCCATTCGCTACGTCAGTTGAAACAATTTGTTGATCGTTAAACGTAAAGCTTACTGTATTGTTGGGCCTCATGTCATCCATACGAGGGCGACTTAATACTTTTCCTAGTGCTGTACGAATAAATTGGTTTTCTGCAACTTCAAAGCTTAAATTTAACGTGGGCAATACGTCAGTATAAGAATCACCGTCGCTCACAGCAGCCACTGAAGTGAAGCCTGTCGGACCGGTTGTAGTGTTGAAGCCGTCACCGGTTTGGTCCACGCTAATCACTTGTAAACCCAGGTTACCAAATACCAGTACATCGCCAATTTCTGTATCAATATCAAGCTTTGCGTAGGTCGTTAAGATTTCTTCCTTGATAGTATAAGAGTCACCTAACCGGCCATTTTCAAACAATTCAGCTTCAGTTTCGATATAGTAACCGTCTCTGTACAGACCTAAACCATCGTACGCCACTACACCTTCAATACCAATGAAGCTCAAATCTGCAACACCAACCGGGTTGGGAATAAGCTTTGCGTCAGGCCATACCGGTGATGTGAGAAAAGCGCCATTATTATCTTTTTGCTTCTCCCGCTCCTGATAGTTTACGCCAGCGGTAAAGGTAGTAAAGATCCCCCAATCCACATAGCCTTTTACATCAAGGCGTATAGCATCCAGCGTTTCCTCGAATACAGGTTCGTTTACAAAACCATCCTGCGCGGTGTTAGGACCAAAACCTTCAACCCCTTGAAAACGTTCCACGGGTTCGAGTGAACCACCCCATGCTTGTGGACCTGCCAGACGTACTAGTGTGGGGTCGGCTAGATCAACGCTGTCGAGGCTTGGATGATCACTATACACAACGCCAGTGGATGACATCGTCCAGGCGCGCGGGGTTAACGGGCGTCCATCAACGCCTGCTCGGCCAACACCTGAGTAACTTTCAATGTCCGTAATGGTTTTATCTACTTTGCCGCTGGAAATATCCAGCGTTGCTGTCCAGTCTTCGTTGACAATATATTCCACGTTAAGGCCAAATGTGGTCAATTCTGATTTTTGCTGTCTTGAGTCATTTCGAATAACAGACAGGAAACCGTCGTAATAACCAGAAGTCACCAAACCATCTTCAACGCCAGTGATGGTGTAATCCTGTGTTCCCCATGCAGCGCCCCCCTCTTCTACGCCACGTCTTACATCGTTTTCTTCAAAATCGATATAAAGCGCGTCCAGCTGAATTTTCAAATCTTCGGTAGGAGCATACTCAATAACCCCTGCAACAGACGTACGCTCTAGCATGGCAGAACGAGTGAATGAATCGTGACCACCCAGAATAACCGTACCTTCAGGAACGGTAACGCCATCTGCGGCTTTACTAGGATCGGCGTCTGCATATCCCCAGCCCCGGAAGTGTTGTTCCTGACGGGGCGATTCCATATCAGCAATGGTAAACGCTACACCAAGCTTATCGTTGGCAAATTGATCGACAAAGTTAAACGACAGGCGGTGCCCTTTGTTATCAAAATCCGGGTTGCCGGAATCTTCCTGGTTAACTTCGTAATTGGCATTAATGGCAATTGTCTTTTGTGCCGTTAACGGGCTCACTGTCTGAATATCGACAGTGCCGCCAATACCCTGTGTCATCAAGCCTGCTTCAGGTGTTTTGTATACAAGGATATTAGAAACAATTTCAGTGGGGTAAAGGTCAAATTCTACGCCACGGTTGTCGCCCATACCTAACAATTCACGTCCGTTGAGTGTGGTACCTACATAGTTTTCGTTGAATCCACGTACTGAGAGGCCGCTTGTACGGCCATTTCTGCGTTCGCCAGCCAGACCAGGTAATCGTGCCAAAGATTCTGCAACAGAGGTATCTGGCAGTTTACCGATATCTTCTGCTGATAGCGCCTCAACAATGGACGTGTTGTTCATTTTGATAGCTTGTGCACGTTGCAGGCTGCCACGAATGCCGCTCACTTGAATAACTTCAAGTTCTGCATCTTCTGGTGCATCTGTATTTGCGTCTTGTGCAAGCGCAGATGAACTGCCGAAAGCCATGCCTCCTGAAATAAGCGCAGCTTTAATTAGGTTGGGTTTAAATTGTTTCATAAACGGTGTCCCATACGGTTATTTTTGTTGTCTTTTTGTTGTTCTTATAACAATTCAATGACAAAACATATCGGGAGTAATGCTATAGGGGAGTTAGATAATGCACAATTGACTACATACGTATTCAATAAAATTAATGCAACACAGCATTAACATTAGATACTCATGAAGATAACGAATAACACATCTTAGAATGTGTGTAGTGGCGCGAATAACACGACAGGCCCCTTTCTCTTATTGCCTGAAGACGATTCAAGACTAAAAAGGGGCGTCAGTTAACTTGCTGAGGACGTAAGAGGTTAGCGTTGAAAGGCAGAATTACAGGTTTTCGACAGTTTATCGAAGGCTTTAAAAAAGTCCCTCCCCATATCAATAAACCCTTCACTGGTGTAATGCCAAGGGTCTTCCGGCAGGTAGCTATAGCTACTTGTATTGGTCATGTAGGTGGCACAACTGTCTTGTTCAACGAAAAGCTGCTGCGCTAAGTGAACGCGAGAAATAAACGGCATGATATCTTCTTCTCCTAACTCGGAATCGGTTATCTTGCCAACAACAACAGGAATGTTATCTGCGCGGAATGCGGCTCTGAAAAGGGCCATCAGGTTCGTTAGGTTATCGAGATACGCATTCGCAGATTCAGGGCTGGTGTGAGCATCAGCTTCTCCTTGCATCCATATTATACCCGCTGGAATTAGCACATCTCCTTCGCCATTACCATCAACATCCCTTGCTGCAAACGCATTCTGAATAGTCTGCAACGCGAAATCGTATTGATTCTTTCCTTCATCTTCAAAAAAAGCGGGAAACCAATTGCTGTAACCCGTGTTTAAAGCCAGGCCAGTTCCCCCTACCGCATATTTGATTATCGCAATTTTTTTGTTGGGATAAGCGCGACTAATGGCGTGTGAAAAGCTCAATTCAGGGCCGAAACGGTCAGACAAGACATTCTCTTTACCATTAAAGGTGAACCCCGTCCCGTGACCAGGTTGCACCTTCTCCCATTTTCCAATGCCAGCACCTGGCTGGTTGTCAAAGGCACCATTGCCGTGAAACAGCCATACATTTTGCTGTTGATTCAGCGCAGCAGGAAGATCGCGGGTGTATCCGTAGCCGTCCATGTTTGATTGGCCTGCGAAAAAAAATGTTAAGAATTCAGCAGAATTCGCAACCGTAGAAAAAGTGGCCAGCGTAACAAGCAGTATCAGTTTCATAATAAGCACCTAAAAACTCAAATGTAAATAAACGAGGAAATGTCTTTCTCCCTGTGTTGTCTCGCAAGATTAATGAAACACCGTAGGCTTACACTATGAATACGTTTTCATTAACAATTCATTTGCTTTATACGTCACCGCCGTTTCAAAGAAAGGGTTCAATATCATTTATCGACATCCTAACCCATTTGTCAGCACTATATAGCATTGAGGAACCTGGCCGTCTGCCATAGCTGCATTCATTATCAAATGTACAAAACCAGAAATTTATTATCTATTGAGCTGAATCAAAGCAAGCGTTCAAAATTTAGCCACAATAAAGATGAAAGTTAGATCGCTAATTACAGTTCGACGGAGTGCAAATATGAAATACATGTTTATTTTACTCAGTTCATTAGTATTGCTAGCGTGCAACCAGGGCGCCCAGTCTCCCAGAGGTTTTAGCCTGCCTGAGGGTGACTCAGAAAATGGCAGAGCAGTATTTGCAAAGTATCAGTGTCAAGACTGTCACCGCATCGCCGGGCAAGATGCCCCTGAAGAGGCAACCTATATCATCGCCAAACCGATAGTACTCGGCGGAACGAGCGCCCGCATTAAGACTTACGGCGAGTTAGTGACCAGTATAATAAACCCATCGCACAAACTCACGCCCCGTCAGCCACTGAGTTTAACGAGTAAAAACGGTGAATCGTTAATGCGTGTGGTGAACGATGAACTGACGGTGGCAGAGTTAGTCGATCTGGTGGCCTACCTACAACCGCTTTACAAGGTGATGCCCTACAGAACCAGCGACTACAGACTTTATGAACTGCGCATCCCGGAACAGGAAAACTAGTCGAAACCGATTGTTAGATACTAAAAAGGAGAGCCTGAGCTCTCCTTTTTTTTAACCCCACACTCGAATTAACGAGTACGCGGGCAAATTTCTTCGTCAGAGAAGAAGTAAGCAATTTCACGCGCTGCTGATTCTGGAGCATCAGAACCGTGAACAGCATTTTCATCAATAGATGCTGCATAGTCTGAACGCAACGTACCTGCCGCTGCATCAGCGGGGTTAGTAGCACCCATGATTTCACGGTTTTTAACAACAGCGTTCTCGCCTTCCAGAACCTGAACCATAACAGGGCCAGAAGTCATGAAATCTACCAGCGCACCAAAGAAAGGACGTGCTTTGTGTTCTGCATAGAAACCTTCAGCCTGTTCCTTGCTCATGTGTACCATTTTAGAAGCAACAATACGCAGACCTGCAGATTCAAAACGGTTGTAAATCGCACCGATGACGTTCTTAGCAACTGCATCAGGCTTAATTATAGAAAATGTACGCTCGAGAGCCATTCTTCTGTCTCCAATCAATCATTAAAATTTTGGCCGCGAATTATAGGCAATTACATCGCGCTTGACCAGCGATAATCGCCTTTCAATATTCGCAAAGGGGTGGCTGCATCATACCAGCGCTTTAATGAACCTTAAATGACAAAG
The DNA here is from genome assembly GCF_056158205.1 of Alteromonas sp. AWQ4_252. NCBI lineage: Bacteria > Pseudomonadati > Pseudomonadota > Gammaproteobacteria > Alteromonadales > Alteromonadaceae > Alteromonas > Alteromonas sp. AWQ4_252. Next base: position 3,715,815 of record NZ_JBSWSV010000001.1, read on the forward strand.
AGTCTAATTAATGGACTGTTTTGCCAGGGTTTTGATTTTTGTGACAATTGCCCGAAGTCCATTGCCTCTGGTTGGCGTAATATGACGTTCTAAATCAAGCTCTGCGAAGTACTTATCTATATCAAAGTCAAGAATTTGCCGTGGCGTCTTGTTGTTAAACGCTGCCATCACCAGGGCCAGTAAGCCTTGCACAATCACAGCATCACTGTCGACATCGAAGGTTACTACACCGTTATTCACCCGGGAGTCAAGCCATACACTACTCTGACAGCCTTTTACCAGCTTGTCCGGCGTTTTTGCATCTTCAGGTAGGCCTGGAATGGATTTACCTAAATCAATAATATATTGATAACGCTGCTCCCAGTCATCGAAGAACGCCAAATCATCAATAATTTCCTGACTGTCAGGCAATGTCATTGTCATGTTTAAACCCTATTGTTAAAAAAACAAACCCGCTTCCAATTGGGCTTCTTCGCTCATCATCTCTCGCGACCACGGCGGATCGAATACCAAATCGACATCAACAGTTTTAACGTGGGGAACCATGCCAATCCGATACTCTACATCACCAACGAGTACAGGGCCCATGCCACAACCGGGCGCGGTTAACGTCATTTCCACTTCCACCTTTTTACTATCCTGATCAACATTTACTTTGTAAATTAATCCAAGGGACACCAGATTGATGGGGATTTCGGGATCATAGATAGTTTCCAGCGCATCCCATACCTGTTTTTCATTTATTAATCCATCGTCGCTGGAGGGGAAATCAAGCACCATTGCCTTTCGCCCAATAGCGTCGGCATCTGTGCCATCTATGCGATACATGTTGCCCCGCCAGGTGATGGTATAATTACCACCCAACTCCTGAGTGATACTGACGAATTCTCCGCCGGGTATAGTGGTCACCTGACCGGCGGGAACAAGGCGAGCTTTACAGTCACGCTCGGTGACTACCATTTTCTGTGCTATAGCCAAAATGTATTAACCGATATTGAAACTTTCGCCGCAGCCACACTCGTCCACGACATTAGGGTTGTTGTATTTGATTACACCATTTACGCCCTCGAGAACGTAATCAATTTCGGTGTTTTTTACAAATTGAACTGCGTCTTTGGCTACTGCCACGGTGAGTGTGTCACTCGCGCTTACCAATTCATCATCGGATTGTGGCGCTTCGGCCAAATCGAGGACATAGGCATAGCCGGTACAACCACTCATTTTAGTAGATAAGCGAATTACACTACCGGGTTTGGCACTGACTTTCTTTTCGAAATGCGCAACGGCGCTATCAGTCAGGGACACCACAGTTTGAGAAGGAACAAAAGTTTCTACAGACATTATCGCCTCCAGCTAAACTAGCATCATCTGTGCCTTGCGAAGTGCATCAAATAAGATGTCCACTTCTTCAAGGGTATTATATAAGGAAAAGGACGCTCGGGCGGTTCCCGGTATTCCTAATTTTTTCATCAGCGGTTGAGCGCAATTATCACCGGTACGAATGGCGACGCCCTGACGATCCAGAATGAACCCCACATCGGCAGGATGAGCGCTACCAAGCATGAAGCTCATCACACCAACTTTGTTTGCAGCCGTGCCAATGATACGCATGTCGGCCATGTTCTCAGCAAGCTCGTGGGCGCGACATAGCAAGGCTTTTTCATGCGCCTGAACTGCATCCGAATCCAACGATGAAAACCAGTTAACGGCCGCGCCTAACCCAATCACGCCAGCAATATTTGGAGTGCCAGCTTCCAACCGGTTTGGTAAGCGGCCCCACGTTGCGTCCTGATAGGTTACATCTGCTATCATTTCACCACCGGTCAACCATACCGGCCAGTTTTCCAGGATCTCAGCTTTGCCCCACAAAACACCAGTACCAGTGGGCCCAAACAATTTATGGCCAGAAAACGCGTAAAAATCGCAGCCGATATCCTGCACATCAACACCGCCGTGGGCTATACCCTGTGCTCCGTCTACTGATACCAATGCGCCCACAGCCTTGGCCTTCGCCGTCATCTCTTTGATCGGATTCACTGTGCCAAGTGCGTTTGACACGTGAGGAAAGGCCACCAGCCTGGTATTCGCGTTCAGCAGACTTTCAAAGGCATCTAAATCGACTTCACCCCGTTCATTAATGGGGACAACTTTCAGCGACGCTCCCGACACCTTGCAGGCTTGCTGCCACGTGACCAGATTCGCGTGATGTTCCATTTCGGTCACCATCACTTCGTCACCGGGCTGAAGCTGCTGTGCCAGCCCCTTAGCAACCAGATTGATAGCTTCAGTGGTTCCAGCCGTCCAGATCACCTCTTCCCGTTGATTGGCATTTATAAAGCGGGCAACATCACTTCGCGCATTTTCATACAATCGCGTCGCTTCATCAGATAAAGCGTGAGCACCGCGATGCACATTGGCGTTCGTAGTTGTATAAAAAGACATAATAGCATCGAGTACTGCCTGCGGTTTCTGCGTCGTTGCCGCGTTATCGAGATAAACCAATGGTTTCCCATCAATTTCTCTTTCCAGGATAGGAAACTGTGCCCGAATTGCCTGAACGTCGAGGCTCATTTTACCTCCATCTCAGCAAAGCGTTGGCTCAGTTTTGGCAATAGCCAGTCTGCTATTGCAGCTTTGGGAATTTGAGCAACCAATTCCTGAACGAAGCCAAAATTCAGCATAACCAGAGCTCTGCTTCGTGGAATGCCTCGGGTTAACAAATAATACAAGGCTGTATCATCGATTTCTGCAACGGTGGCACCGTGTGCACATTTTACGTCATCGGCATAAATTTCCAGCTCAGGCTTGGTATTGATTACGCCACGACGAGACAACAATAAGTTGCGGTTATTTAATTCGGCAAGCGTCTTTTGCGCATCACGATGAATGTGAATACGACCATTAAATACCGCTTTTGCCCCATCACCGATAATGCCACGGGCGTTTTCTTCTGTAGTACCGTTCGGCACTGCATGCTCGATGGAGGAATGTAAATCGAACAGCTCGTTTTCAGCAAGCAGATAAATGGCATTCATTTTCGCATTTGCAAACTCGCCGGCATGCCAGATATCCACATCCAGCCGAGAAAGCTCGCTGCCATAGCCCACAAACGTGCTGTTCATGGTAGATTGCTCACACAACTTAAAGTGGCTACCGCCTATTTGCTTTGCCTTACCAGTAAATAGCGCGAAACGATAATGCTCGAGATGGGCTTTTTCACCAATGCTGTACTCTGCAAAAGCCGTTGTAAGACTATCAATATTGCCTTCACCGAATTCCATGACCGACGCACGAGCACCATCTCCTAGACGAACCAACATGCGAGTGTGTGCGTCGCAGGGCTGACTGGTTAAATTCAAAACCCGAATGACAGGTTCAACAGTGATACCAGCAGCAACATCGATGAAAATACCATTTTCAGCTAACGCATCGTTAACCAGACCAAAGGTATGCTTTTGAGGCTTAATCTTGCCATATAAAGAAGTTATTGCGTCTTTTTGGTCGTCACTTGCGTTTTTAAATTGGCAAATAGAAACGCCTTCGGGCAAATCCAAGGATGCAGTATCTGTCACCAGTTGGCCATCAGAAAAGATGATGTCGATAGCATCGAGGTTTTCCATCTCAGGCGCTGTCACCGCACCCGCTGCCGAGGGCGATAATACCTCACGCTTTTCGACACTGCTCAGCGGTGTAAAACGCCAGCTTTCAGTGCGACGGCCAGGCCAGCCTTGAGATTTCAACTCGCTCAGAGCGGCTTCGCGAGCCGGAGACAAAAAGTCAGAAACATTCTGAGCGTTGTCAATGACTTGTTCTAGCCATTGGCTCATGCTTCAGCCTCCTCATATTGTTTACCCAAAAACGCGTAGCCGCTTTTCTCAACTTCCAGCGCTAACGACGCATCACCACTTTTGACGATTTTGCCGTCCGCCAGAATATGAACGAAATCCGGTTTAATGTAGTCGAGTAAGCGTTGGTAGTGGGTTACAACAATGAAACTCCGTTTACCATCACGCTGACTGTTTACACCATCGGCAACCACCTGAAGGGCATCAACGTCGAGGCCAGAATCCGATTCATCAAGAATACACAGTGATGGCTCGAGCAGAATCATCTGCATGATCTCGTTACGTTTTTTCTCACCACCGGAAAAGCCTTCGTTCACGCCACGCTTTAGGAAATCCAGTGGTAACTGAACCTGCTTACAAGCTTCTTTGGCTTTCTTGAGGAATTCAGCAGCAGTTAAAGGCGCTTCCCCTCTTTCTTCACGAATGGCGTTTACCGACTCCTTCATAAACTCCATGTTGCTCACACCTGGAATCTCAACAGGATATTGAAATGCCAAAAACAAGCCTTCGCGGGCCCGTTCTTCCACTTCCATATCAAGCAAATCTTTACCGTTCAGGTTTACGTCTCCCTCTGAGACTTCATAACCTTCGCGACCAGACAACACATAGCCCAGGGTAGATTTACCCGCGCCATTGGGGCCCATAATAGCGTGAACCTCTCCCGGATTAACTTCCAGATTAAGGCCTTTGATGATGGCTTTTTCTTCAACGCTGGCGTGTAAATTTGAAATTTTAAGCATGGCTTACCCCACTGAACCTTCGAGACTGATTTCGAGCAACTTGCCAGCTTCCACAGCGAATTCCATGGGCAGCTCTTTGAATACTTCTTTACAGAAACCGTTGACGATCATAGAAACGGCTTTTTCCGTATCCAAACCGCGTTGCTGGCATAAAAATAACTGCTCATCGCTGACTTTCGACGTAGTCGCTTCGTGTTCTACGATGGCCGTTGGGTTTCTGCTTTCTATATAAGGAAATGTATGTGCACCGCATTGATCACCGATCAACAATGAGTCACATTCTGTAAAGTTGCGGGCACCGTCGGCACGGGGACCCATTTGAACAAGACCGCGGTAAGCATTGTTACTTTTACCCGCTGAAATACCCTTGGAGATAATGGTTGAACGGGTATTTTTACCCAAGTGAATCATCTTGGTGCCGGTATCTGCTTGTTGGCGACCACGGGTAAGCGCCACAGAGTAGAACTCACCCACGCTGTTGTCGCCTTTTAATACACATGACGGATATTTCCAGGTAACGGATGACCCGGTTTCAACCTGAGTCCAGGAAATTTTTGCATTGGTATGGCATATACCCCGTTTGGTCACGAAATTGTAAATACCACCCTTGCCTTCTTCATCGCCCGGATACCAGTTTTGAACCGTTGAGTATTTAATTTGCGCATCATCCAATGCAACAAGCTCAACAACCGCAGCGTGAAGTTGATTTTCGTCCCGCTGAGGAGCGGTACAGCCTTCCAGGTAGCTAACATAGCTGCCTTCTTCGGCAACGATGAGCGTTCTTTCGAATTGTCCCGTATTTTGTTCGTTAATTCTGAAATACGTAGACAATTCCATCGGGCATCGCACCCCTTTTGGAATATAAACAAAAGAACCATCTGTAAACACAGCACTGTTTAGCGCTGCATAAAAGTTGTCTGTTCTGGGAACCACTGATCCAATATACTTTTTGACTAACTCAGGGTGCTTGTGTACCGCTTCAGATATAGGACAGAAAATAACACCGGCTTCTTCAAGCTTTTCTCTGAAGGTTGTGACAACAGAAACCGAATCGAACACGGCGTCTACGGCTACGCCCGCAAGCATCTCTTGCTCGTGTAGCGGAATACCTAGCTTTTCGTAAGTGCGCAGAAGTTCAGGATCAACCTCATCAAGTGACTTGGGCTTATCCTGCATACTTTTTGGTGCTGAATAATAAGAAATAGCCTGAAAATCTACTTTAGGGTAGTCCACGTGAGCCCACTCAGGCTCTTCCATTTTCAACCACGAACGATAAGCCTTTAAGCGCCATTCCAACATCCATTCTGGCTCGCCCTTCATTTCAGAAATGCGACGTATGACGGATTCGTCCAGCCCACTCTCGAATGTTTCTGATTCGATTTCAGAGTAAAAACCGGCATCGTATTTTCGCGCCAGTGCCTGATCGATCTGTTCACTCATTATTGGATCTCACCTGTTTTTGCCTGAAAAAGCGCTGGGTTAGTTATTATCAGGCCATGTCGGTCTTGCCTGATGTTACTTCGCGTCTTACAACCCGTAGTCAACCCATCACTATATCTGAAAATTATATAATACCCGAGTATTTCACTCAAGTATTGAACCCACGCCAGAGTCGCTGTCAAAAGCGGGCGAATCATGCACTAAAGCCTTGCTATGTGCAATGTTTGCCCCAGTGCCACAAGCACTTTACTTAAATTAAGCACCCTGTCTTAAACGGGTAACAACTGTACTTAGTTTTTCCACCACATAATCAATATCATCCTGGCTGGTATACCGGCCGACGGAAAATCGAATACCGGCATGCGCCATCTCTGCGTCCAGTCCCAATGCTGCTAACACATAGGATGGCTCCAAACTGGCAGATGTGCAGGCAGAGCCCGATGATACCGCAATGTCATTAAGCCCCATCATTAAGCTTTCGCCATCTACTCCACCAAAGCTCACATTTAAATTACCCGGCAGCCTGCGCTCACTATGGCCGTTGAGTTTAATGTCGCCCAGTGGCTGTATGCCGGCCCAGAGGGCTTCTCTTAATACCAGGATCCGTTGACTTTCTTCGGCTAACTCCGCCGTTGCCAGAGCAAGAGCTTCTCCCATCCCTACAATTTGATGGGTTGGCAGAGTACCGGAACGCATTCCCCGCTCATGTCCACCACCATGGATTTGTGCCCTGATATGGGCTTTTGGCCGCCGTCGTACGTAGAGTGCGCCAACCCCTTTTGGACCATAAAACTTGTGTGCAGACAGGGATAACAAATCCACATTTAGTGCATTAACATCGATGGGCAATTTACCTGCAGTCTGCGCAGCGTCAACGTGAAACAACACGCCCTTTTCGCGACACAGCGCACCGATACCTTCAATATCCTGTAGCACGCCAATCTCGTTATTGCCGTGCATAACACTCACTAAAACGGTGTCATCTCTTATGGCTTCAGCCACTTGCTGAACAGAAATCAACCCTTCGCTGTCCACAGGTAGCACGGTGACATCAGCGCCCTTGTCCAGCAAGGCGGCACACGTATCTAAAACAGCCTTGTGCTCAGTACTGACCGTTATAATATGTTGGCCGCGCTGGGCATTGGCTTCTACAGCCCCTTTTATTGCAAGGTTGTTTGACTCTGTCGCGCCAGAGGTAAATACCACTTCGCGAGGGTCGCAATTTAATGCATCTGCAACCTGATTTCGCGCAACGTCTACGGCCTCCTCTGCCATCCAGCCTTGTCTGTAGGTTCGTGATGCCGGATTACCAAAATTGCCGTCCATAGTGAGGCAAGCCATCATTTTTTTAGCTACACGAGGGTCTACGGGCGTGGTAGCGGCATAATCAAGATAGACAGATTTTGTATTCAGTCTTGTCATGAAATCTGTACACTCACCTCAATATCTTCAACGGATTTCTTCAAGGAAGCCAGCTTGTCCTGTCGCTTTGCGACATCTTTCACATCCCGTTTGGACATCAATTCACCCAAGGTAATGGAATCGAGGAACACACTTATTCGATCGCTTAAGTCCTGCCAAAGATTGTGGGTCAGGCACTTTTCACCGCCCTGACAATCTGCCTGTCCCTGACAACGCGTTGCATCTACAGACTCATCAACGGCTCTTATCACGTCACCCACGGCGATAGTCAGTGCGCTTCTGCCAAGTAAATAACCGCCACCAGGTCCACGCACGCTGCTCACCAGTTTTTCTTTCCTCAAACGAGAGAAAAGCTGTTCAAGATATGAAAGTGATATTTCCTGTCGCTCGGAGATGTCTGCCAGGGGCACAGGTCCTTTCGTAGAATGAAGGGCCACATCGAGCATGGCTGTCACTGCATAGCGACCTTTGGACGTTAGTTTCATTTTTTATCTCCCAACTTTGAGGTCACGGATTTTCCCATTCCCGACTAAATTGGTCAAGTATTTAACCTTGTATTTTGCTCAAGTATTATCAATTGAATCAATCGGAATTCACGTTTAAAGCTTCTTATTTGTGAATAGTGCAACAACCGTCACAGATGTACCGACGGTCATTGCTATGGTCTCAGCTCAAACCTATTGACGGGGGGTTAGTCTTTCTTCACCGCTTTATCGATAGAAGAAAGCATGCCGCGAAGAATGTTTAGCTCCTGAGATTCTGGACGTGCACGATTGAACAAGCGGCGCAACTTCGTCATCACCATTCCAGGATGATTTTTTACGATAAACTGTGTACTTGTGAGCGTGCTTTCCAAGTGCGTGTAGAACCGCTCCAAATCTTCATTTAATGGATATTCCTGCTCAACAGACTCCCGGGCGTCCTTTTCTAGCCAGGCCATTCTTACTTCATAGCAAAGGGTTTGTACTGCTGCAGCGAGGTTTAATGAACTGTAATCCGGGTTGGCAGGAATACAGACGTGAAAGTGACATTGTTGCAACTCTTCATTCGTCAAGCCGTTGTTTTCCCGGCCAAACACCAGTGCTACAGGGTAATTAGGCACTTCGGCAATGAGCTTCCTGCCACAAGCTCTGGGTTCCAGCATGGGCCAGGAATGCGTTCTGGAGCGGGCTGAGGTACCTACCACTAACCCACAGTCAGAAACCGCTTCTTGCAGGGTCGCCACCGTTTTTGCGTTACCCAGTACATCGCCAGCCCCAGCAGCCAGGGCGCTTGCGTGACCATCTGGCGCTTTTACCGGGTCAACCAGGTACAAATTACTTAGCCCCATGGTTTTCATGGCTCTAGCCGTTGAGCCAATATTTCCGGTATGAGATGTATTAACCAAAACGATTCTGATATTTTCTAACATGTCGAGCGTTACCTGTTTTACGGGGGGCGGATAATAGCACAACAGTATTCTGCATGGCTATTTGTCGGCCCACACCAGCTAATACAGATTTGTCGTTGCATATTTTTATTGCTCTGTTACACTTCGCGCGCTTTAAGCGTTTGTGACTAATAATTGCACAGCGTGTTTATTTTTGATCTTTTACAATTGGTGGTTTATCTATGCATCCTATGCTGAATATTGCGGTGCGCGCTGCGCGTGTTGCCGGACAAATTATTGTGCGCGGTTTTGAAAATCGTGCAGACCTGACAAAAGAAGTGAAAGGCGCCAATGATTACGTTACTCAGATAGACAAAGAAGCTGAGCAGGCGATTATTAACAAAATTCAGCAATCTTACCCGGAACACAGTTTCCTGGGTGAAGAAAGCGGTGAAACCCACGGGGCTGACACTGATTTTCAATGGATTATTGACCCATTAGATGGCACCACCAACTTTGTAAAAGGCATTCCCCATTTTGCCGTTTCCATTGCTTTACTTCATAAAGGCCGTTTAGACCAAGCCGTTATATTTGACCCTATTCGCAGTGAGATATTTACTGCCAGCCGCGGTCAGGGCGCACAATTAAATGGTTATCGCATTCGTACCTCCAAACCCCGAGACCTCACCGAAACCGTTTTAGCCACAGCGTTACCTTTTAAAGACAAAGGCCAGTTTGGCGAGTACGCGCTAAGTCTTAACAAGATTTTCCACGAATGTGGCGATATTCGTCGTGGCGGTAGTGCTGCATTGGACTTAGCCTACGTGGCTGCCGGCAGAATGGATGGTTACTGGGAGCGCGGCATCAAAGCATGGGATATTGCTGCTGGAGAATTAATGGTTAGAGAAGCCGGTGGTTTGGTCACTGACTTTAAAGGCAACAACGACCCTCTTTACAAAGGTGAAATTGTCGCTGGTAGCCCGAAAGTAGTTCAAGGCCTGGTTAAGCACCTGAAGTAGTTTCCAGAAATAAAAAAACCGCTCATTTCACAGATTGAGCGGTTTTTTTTGTCTCTTTAACACTAATTAAGGCAGTGGATCTAAATCAGCGCCTTCCTTTTCGACTTGAGGAGGCATGAGATCTTCTTTACTTATTCCCAGCGCTAACGCTACTGAACTGGCAATGTAGATTGAAGAATAAGTACCGACAATCACACCGAACAACAATGCTGTAGCAAAGCCGTGAATAAGTGCGCCACCTTTATAGAACAATGCAACCAGAACCAATATAGTGGTCAGGGAGGTAATAATGGTTCTGTTAAGGGTTTGCGACAGTGAAATATTCACGATTTCGGTAGGCTCGCCTTTGCGTATTTTCCGGAAGTTTTCACGAATACGGTCGCACACAACGATAGTATCATTCAGTGAATAACCAATTACCGCCAGCACCGCTGCCAGTACCGTCAAATCGAATTCGATTTGTAGTACCGAGAACAGGCCAAGTGTAAGTACTACGTCGTGCACCAAAGCGGAGACCGACCCCAGCGCAAACCGCCATTCAAATCGCATAGCAACGTACACCAAAATACAGATCAGTGCTACCAGCATGGCAAGACCGCCCTGCTCAGTAAGCTCATCTCCCACCTGAGGGCCAACAAATTCAATGCGGCGCATAGTAACCGTTTCGCCACTATCCCTAAGGGCACTTAAAACCTGATCGCCAATCGCCGCGGCTTTAACGCCTTCTCGGGGGGAGATTCGAATTAGCACATCCTGACTACTGCCAAAATTCTGCACAACAGCATCTGGGAAATTGGCCCCAGCGAGTTCTTCTCGAATCTGGGCAAGATCTGCAGACGTTTCATAGCCCACTTCAATCAGTGTCCCACCTGTGAAATCAAGCCCCCAATTGAGACTGTTAGTCGCAAGTGAAACAATGGAACCAAGAATAAGCAGGGTGGACAAAATCATGGTCGCCACCCGCAAGCGCATAAAATTAACCGTGTGGTTCAAAGAAAGTAATTGCATGACAACGGTTCCTTATATGGGGAGCGAATCAACACGGCGCCCACCCCAAATTGCATTGGCGATGACTCGTGTGACCAGAATGGCGGTAAACATTGATGTGGCTATACCGATCATCAAGGTTATTGAGAAGCCTTTAATTGGCCCTGTTCCCACTGCAAACAGAATCATACCCGCGATAAATGTCGTTACGTTTGCATCGAGGATTGTTGAGAACGCACTGTCGTAACCTTGATGTATTGCCTGTTGAGGGCTGCGGCCGTCGCGTATTTCCTCGCGGATCCGTTCGAATATCAGAACGTTAGCATCTACAGCCATACCGACGGTAAGTACAATACCTGCCATACCAGGCAAGGTAAGGGTTGCCCCGGGAATCATCGACATGACGCCAACGATAATCACAAGGTTACTGAGCAATGCCACATTGGCAATCAAGCCAAAAGCCTTGTAATAAATGACCATGAAAATAAGAACAGCCGCCAGACCAAATACAATGGCTTGCATACCCATTTCGATATTCTCGGCGCCCAGGCTTGGCCCTACTGTACGTTCTTCAACAATTTGAATGGGAGCAATCAGCGCACCAGCGCGAAGAAGCAAAGACAAATCTCGTGCTTCTTTGGGTGAATCGAGACCTGTAATTCTAAAACTACTACCTAACTGAGCTCGTATTGTGGCGATACTGATGACTTCTTCGTGTTTTTCGAATACCAGCTTGCCAGCGTCATTGCGCTCGCCAGTAGACTTGTATTCAATAAACACGGTCGCCATAGGCTTACCTATAGCACTACGAGTTGCCCGGGACATCTTGCTGCCGCCCTCGGAATCCAGCGATATATTAACTTGTGGAATGCCATATTCATCGACGCCACTGTTAGCATCAGTAATGTGATTACCAGTAAGCATTATGCGCTTTTCTAGCAACTGCGGTCTGCCAGATTGATCGTTGATAAGTTGAGAGCCTGCGGGCACACGTCCATTCACTGCATCAGCAACATCATGGTCGAGGTCAACCATTCTGAATTCCAAAGTAGCAGTAGCGTTCAAAATCTCTTTAGCACGAGCGGTATCCTGAATACCGGGTAACTGCACTACGATGCGGTCTGCGCCCTGCTTTTGCACCAATGGTTCGGCAACACCCAGTTGATTTACCCGATTACGGATAATAGTGATATTTTGCTTTACAGCATTATCGCGAATTTCGGTGAGCTTGGCTTCTGAGAAAGACGCTCTGAGTGTCAATTCCCCAGCATCTTCATAACTTAAATCGCGGTTTTGATTGCGAAGGAAAAACTCAGCTTTGTCCAGGGTTTCTTGATCGCGGAATTGAATATCGAGGTAGTCACCTCGTTGGCTAACTGTGCGATACCGAAGCCCTTCTTCCCGCAGTGACGTTCTAAATGTGGTTTCAGCATCTTCCAGCGATTTTTTAATCGCCTCACTCATATCCACTTCCATTAAGAAGTGAACACCACCACGCAAATCCAACCCGAGTTTCATCGGCGTACCACCGAGATTTTCTAACCACTCCGGTGTATCCGGGGCCAGGTTCATCGCCACGTAATAGTCTGTACCTAGCTCCCGTTCAAGTAATTCACGAGCACGTAATTGACCGTCACTTGACGTTAACCTAACGAGAATTTGCTCGTTCTCGAATTCAATTTTCTTAACGTCTATATTGTTCGCTTTAAGCGCGTTCTCAACGCGAGTAACCATTTGTTCTGTTACTTTTGCATCACGGCCAGCGGAAATCTGTACAGCATTATCTTCGCCGTATATGTTGGGAAGCGCATACAAAGCGCACAGCCCAATGATGGCAATGACAAGCAGCACTTTCCAGATAGAATTTTTATTTAACACAGGAAATTCCTTTTACCAATGAACCGGGCCAAGGCCCGGTTCCGGCAGAATAACTTAGATGGATTTCATCGTACCTTTCGGCAATACCGCGGAAACTGATGTTTTTTGAATCACAATGTGGGTGTCATCATTTAAGGCAATTTCGATAAAGTCCTTTTCTTCAGAGACCTTAGTGATTCGGCCAACCAAACCGCCCTGGGTCAGTATTTCATCGCCCTTACCTAAAGAAGATACCAGGTTTTTGTGCTCTTTTACCCGTTTCGCTTGTGGGCGATACAGTAAAAAATAAAAAATCAGGCCAAATACACCCAACATAATGAGCATTTCGAAACCGCCGCCCTGTGGATTACCTTCGGCTTGCGCGTATGCGTTAGAAATAAACAAGCTCATAATTACCTCTTAATTAAATGTTTTGTTGTTATAGTGCCGGCACCGGCATATCTTTTTGTGCGTAGAACTCTGCAACGAATTCCTCGAGTTTATCGGCAGCAATAGCATCTCTTAGCCCCTGCATCACGCGCTGATAGTAACGAAGGTTATGAATGGTGTTCAACCTTGCACCAAGAATTTCGTTGCACTTGTCCAAATGATGGAGATATGAACGGGAATAATTTTCACAAGTGTAACAATCGCAGTTTGCATCCAGAGGAGAAGTATCGTTACGATGTTTAGCATTGCGAATTTTCACCACTCCTTCTGTAACGAAAAGATGTCCATTACGGGCATTTCGCGTTGGCATAACGCAGTCAAACATGTCGATGCCACGACGGACCGCCTCCACGATATCTTCGGGCTTACCAACTCCCATAAGATATCTGGGCTTGTTCTCTGGAATCTTTGGCGCTGTGTGATCAATGATGCGGATCATATCTTCTTTGGGTTCGCCTACCGACAAACCACCGATGGCGTAACCATCGAAACCAATGTCTTCAAGGCCTGCCAGAGACGTATCACGCAAGCCCTCATACATTCCTCCCTGAATAATGCCAAACAACGCAGACGGATTGCCTTCATGGGCTGCTTTACTTCGCTTCGCCCAGCGCAAAGAAAGTTCCATGGAAATACGCGCTTCCTGCTCGGTAGCCGGATACGGGGTACATTCATCGAAAATCATGACAATATCAGAACCCAAATCCCGCTGAACTTCCATGGATTTTTCAGGAGTCAGCAAAATTTTCTCACCATTGATTGGTGAACGGAACGTTACACCTTCTTCGGTAATTTTACGTAAGTCACCTAAACTGAAAACCTGAAAGCCACCAGAATCGGTGAGGATCGGTTTGTCCCAGTGCATAAAATCGTGCAGATCACCGTGTTGCCTGATAATACCTGTTCCAGGGCGCAACATCAGGTGGAAGGTATTACCCAGACAAATATGTGCACCACTATCTTTCAGCTCTTCCGGCGTCATGCCCTTAACCGTGCCGTACGTTCCCACCGGCATAAAGGCAGGCGTTTCCACAACACCCCGATCAAAAACCAATCGTCCGCGTCTGGCTTTTCCATCAGTGTTAAGTAGTTCAAATTGCATTAAAAAAATGTCCTCAACGCGCCAGCTAGCCTGAAACAGCAGCCGGTAAGGATTAAAATTGGCGGCGATTATAACAGTTTCAGCACACAGATCATGCACCGCATCGCAGGATATTTTAAATTCAGCACGTTATCTTGGCGGCGTTACCTGCCCTGGTGATAAACATACTGTCTCCATAGCTAAAAAACCGATATTCATTTTCAATGGCTTGCTGATACGCCGACATCACATTTTCGCGCCCTGCAAAAGCACTAATCAGCATCATTAAGGTAGATTCAGGTAGATGGAAATTAGTAAACATCGCATCTACTACGTTAAAGGTAAAACCGGGGTAAATAAATATGTCGGTATCGTCAAAGAAGGGAGCGATCATATCCTCTTTAGCTGCCTTCGCGGCAGACTCAAGCGAGCGTACCGACGTAGTACCTACCGCGATAACACGTTTGCCTGCGCGTTTGGTGGCCAGCACCGCGTCAACAACGTCCTGTGGCACTTCTGCGTATTCTGAATGCATCACATGGTCAGTAATATTATCTACACGTACGGGTTGGAAGGTTCCGGCGCCAACGTGCAAGGTAACGAACGCTAGATTAACGCCTTTTTTGCGCAATGCGGTGAGGATGTCATCGTCAAAATGAAGGCCAGCGGTGGGCGCCGCAACAGCGCCGGGCTTTTGATTATACACAGTTTGATAGCGTTCTTTGTCACTGCTTTCATCGGCGCGGTCAATATAGGGTGGTAATGGCATATGACCATACTCTTCTAACTGTGAGAGTACACTCTGTGGCTCGTCGAACTTGAGATGGAATAATGCATCTTCTCTGCCTAACACAGTAACGGGTACCGCATTTTCCAACAACAATTGCGTTCCAGGCTTTGGCGACTTGCTTGCGCGAACATGAGCTAGCACTTCATTGTTATCGAGTATTCTCTCAACTAAGACCTCTATCTGGCCTCCAGAAGCTTTCTTACCTTTTAAACGGGCAGGAATTACCCGGGTGTTGTTAAATACTAATAAATCACCCGCTTCGACAAGAGACAGCATGTCGCTAAATTGCATGTGGTTGACAGCACCGCTGCTACCATCTAAACACAATAAACGGCTGGCTGTTCGCTTTTCCGTTGGATATTTAGCGATCAAGTATTCAGGTAGTTCAAAAGTAAAATCAGATAGCTTCATGTCATTTAATTCAATGTTTTAGAAAACTCTCACATACAAGGGTATCTATTAACATACCCATATATATTCCGTAATACGCACAACTATTATACAGCAATAGCTTAATCGGTTAAGATTTGGCCCAGATAGTGATGATGTTCTCCCAAACAACTCCTATTCTATTCCCGGCGATTTGCCGGGTTTTTTTTATCTGTAATAGCGCGGTGCGCGAAGTCTATCAAATATCAACTGCAAGTTGTTGGGAAATAGAGTACGCCTGTCACAATTAGCTACAATTCATCCAGAATATTCTGCACATCCGCCATCACTACAGGTCTGGCATTGAGTACGTGCATAATTTGTAAGAACAGATCCGCCCCCATAATGCCTTTATTCACTTTGTTTCGCAGATTATCAGCGCTTTGCTCCACACCTATTTCAGCCAGGCGCTCACTCAGCCCCTGGTACTTTACACCACGCATGGACATTTCTGACTTCACTAATCTCGCTACTATTTCCCGCCATTTGTTTCTACCAGCCAAAATACCACCTTTGTGAATTATATTTTACAAAAACACACTTTTTTACACATTAAAACACTTGAATTATTGATTAATATGCCCCATCTTGTCTACACTGAATTTCGTGAATAGTGTCTTGTACTGAAAAATTCGTTTACAGTGTAGCTGACATTTTCGCTTCAAATTGAAAAGGAGAAATATTATGACGTGGGATCTGGAAAAGCTTGAATCCCTTTTTCAACAGCACGATGACGTTGTCGTCACACGGGAAGAAGGCTGTTTGTTGATAGCCAACCAGGATGGTATTGATGCATGGTTGGCCATCAGCGGTGAGCAAATACTCGTTGAAAGCTTGTTATTCCCTGCATCAGAGGTAAAAGACAAAGCCGCGCTAGACCACGAAATTTTATCCACCCATATGGTTTTCCCATTAACCACAGTGGGCATTTCAACCATTGATGGTGATGAATACTATACGGCTTTTGGTGCGTTAAGCGCGCAATCTAAAGCTGAAAGCATAGTGATTGAAGTCGAAACCCTGTTTCAGAACGTGGCTTCATTTCTTGATGCATACGAAACTCATTTGAAATAAATAGCTAGGAGAAGCGAATGTCTGTTTGGAAAAAACTCATTACAGCAGTAAAAGGCGGTGCCACGGAAGCAGCTCAGGCAGTGGCTGACAGCCAGGCAATCAGAATTCTTGAACAGGAGATTCGGGAAGCGAAAGAAGAGCTTAGAAAGTCTGATCACGCCAGAACCCAAATTTTAGCAAAGTGCAAATTGTCACAGCAAAAAGTAGACAGTTTCAGTGCCTCAATTGCAGAATATGAAAATCACGCACGCAAGGCTGTTGACACAGATCGTCAACTCGCCCTTGATTGTGCGCAAAAAGTGGCAGATTTAAAGGCCGAACAGGCACAAGAGCAACAATATCTTGACCAGTTTAAACAATCTGAGAAACAACTTGCTCACAATATACAGCAAGCCAAGGCCAATTTACGCCGACTCGAGCAACAAGTAGATATGGTTAAGGCGACGGAAAGTGTGCAGAAAGCGCAAGTGGCAGTGTCGTCTCGCCACATGGGTGCAAATAGTAAAATGAAAACGGCTACAGAGTCGTTATCACGCATTCAGGAAAAGCAAAAGCTTCGCAATGCAGAGTTGCAAGCTGCAGAGGAATTAGCGTCTGAAGAATCCACCAGCGATTTGGAGAAGCGCTTATCCGAGGCTGGCATTAAAGGCGGCGCGTCATCCGCTGATGACGAATTAAGCCGAATTCTCGGCAAATAAAGAAATAAGGGGCGGCTTGCCCCTTTTCCTTGCCCGCACAATAGTTAAATTGCTATAAACACGTGGATATCTAGTTACAGGATGTGAGCACTTACCATGTCACCGTGGATACGCCTAAGAAAAATCATGTTGCGTTACTTTTCAGAGTCGCGCTGGTACACCATTGCTTCCTTTTCCATAATTTATGGCGTTATTGCCTGGCTTCTGCTTTACCTTGCCGATGAAGAGGCACTTGTTTCCGGTGTCGATTTTTTCTATTGGCTGGCAGTAACAGCATCCACAGTAGGCTATGGTGATTTGTCACCGGTGACCCCTGCCGGCAAAATGATTGTTGCTTTATATGTTATCCCGGTAGGCCTTAGTATTTTTGCCATGATAGTAGGCCGAATTGCCGCATGGGTGAGTTATCACTGGAAAAGAGGATTATTAGGAATGAAGCCGATTCATGTAAATCAGCATATTTTAGTGATAGGTTGGAATGAAAATAAAACACTGTTATTACTCGATTTGCTACTTAAAGAGCGTGAAGCACTTCCCGACAAACCGGATATCGTACTCTGTGTAAAGGCAGATATTCAAAACCCCATGCCGGATAAAATCGAATTTATCCGCGTTGACTCGTTTAATCGCGATGAAGATATGGATAAAGCGTGGGTGGCGTCAGCAAAAACGATTCTTATCGACAACCCCCAGGATGACGTAACCCTCACCACGGCTCTATATTGTACCAAGCGCAACCCTACTGCACATAAGGTAGCCTATTTTACTGATGATACGCTGGTGCCGTTACTCCAACAGCACTGCCCGGAGGTTGAATGTACCCCGTCGGTAGCGGTTGAAATGCTGGCCAAAGCCGCATTCGACCCTGGCTCAAGTGTGCTCCATCACGACTTAATAAGTGTTGATGCAGGACAGGCTCAATTCTCTGCCGACGTACCCGTAAACGGTACCCCCTTAGTTGTTTCTAACGCATTCATTAATTTAAAAAAGCACTACGATGCAATATTTATTGGCTTTGCGCCTCAGGGGGCGTATCAAAAACTTATCCTCAACCCGCCTTCTGACACTAGCATCGCGCCGGGCGATAAAATCTTTTACATTGCAGAGAATCGGCTGACATCTATCGACTGGCGCTTGTTAGGAGAGTAGTCATGTTTAACAAATTGTTTGGAAAAAAAACAAAACCGCAGCAACCCAAAGCACCAGAAATTATGGGGCTCTATTTAGGCGGTTCATTTGAGCTAGACGATCTTAAACTAAGGTTACTCGAACCCAGTTTACTTATTGAAGGTGCTGCTCGCTCTCAACTCATTCAGGCTGTGGGAGAGGCGCCACTTGATACCGGCGGAACGCTACTTCGCTATTACACCGACGACGATGGTTATCTTCAGGTAGTCACCGATGGTGGTTTGACTGAAAACCACATTACTGATGTAAAACTATGGTACTTTTATGAAACAAAAACCATAGGCTCCGAACAGCAATGGCAAGAAGCCTTGTCATCGATCATTTCCCAACCCACTTACGTACTCGAGGGAAATACTTACCAGCGGGTTTGGGATGCAGTAGGTGGTGAATCTCCTCCTGTTGCAGTAACCGAGAAGACTTATGAAGAAGATGGTGATATTAGTACAACTGACCAATTTATGATGTTGTACGAGCGCCCCATTGAAGGCGGGCGCACTGAATCACTTCTCGTCGTTGGCGAAGAAAAAATCATCGGAAACAATGCTGACAGATGCCTGGTAATCAGTACCGGCTTTGATATAGAACCTTCAGATATAACCATAAACGGCTAAAAAGGAAACACAATGGATATCGTACTTCAATCAATCTCAGGGTTGGACAATTTCGCGCTTTATTTTGCAATTTCTGTCCTGTTTCTGTTTGTATTTAAAGTTGTTTATGCATTTGTTACACCCCATGACGAATGGAAACTCGTCAAAGATGAGAAAAGTGTCGCTGCCGCTGTTGGCTTTGGTGGTGCGTTAATTGGGTTTGCCATTGCTTTATCAGGTGCCGCGTCAAACGCCGTTTCCATTATTGATTTTGCCATATGGGGCGTAGTTGCCATTCTCGCTCAATCCGTAGCATTTGCCCTGCTTCGCTTTACGTTTATGCCAAAAATAGCAGAGCGCATAAACAACAACGAAGTATCAGCGGGTATTATGCTGGCAGCCATGTCTATTGCAGTAGGCCTGCTCAACGCAGCCTGCATGACGTACTGATTTAAGGGGCTAGTTATGACCCAGAAACGCAGTCACCACATTGACTTAAAAAGAATGCGCAAGGCCTTTTCCCTTAAACCCCTCGCGGTGGGCGTTGCGGGTATCATGGCCAGCGGCTGTGCCGATGATCGCCAAGAAGCACAAATATATACCTCGGTGCAGGATTGCAAAAATGATATGCCCGATGCCATTGCAGAGTGCGAAGCCGCTTATCAAAAAGCGCAGGAAGAAGCGTTGCGCACAAGTCCTCGCTTTAATACAGAGTACGATTGTGAGTATGAATTCGGGCCTAACCAATGCCGACAAGTTCAAAGCAATGGTGGCAGTTTCTTTATGCCATTTATGGCTGGCTTTATGGTGAGTCAATTACTGTCACCGGGCCCCTACTATTCACAACCCATGTACACCTCGTACTCCCGGTATTCACCATTTCGCTCTCGTTGGATTACCGCTGATGGCTATGTATTCGACGGCGATATTCGCAAGCGAAATTACCGCGTAAAACCGTCTGTGTACAAGCCGAAGCCAACCGTTACACGCACGGTAAGCCGTGGCGGTTTTGGAAGTTCAGTGCGCGCTAAGTCGAGTTGGGGAAGCAGTTCTCGCTCTGGTAGTTGGGGAAGCTAATTAGTGCTGAGAGTACCGATTGAGCCACGGGCGAACTGGAAACAGCAAGCAACGGAGTATGGCTTTCACTTTCACACCATGTACGGCGAGCCCTATTGGGATGAAAGTGCCTACTATCAGTTTTCACTAGCACAAATTGAAAACCACATTGAAGATCCCACCGTTGAACTTCACCAAATGTGTTTGGAAGTGGTAGAAAATGTTGTCAAAAGTGAAGCGCTTTTGAGGCAGTTCTGCATACCGGAATCTCAATGGGATATGGTGCGCCAATCCTGGGACGAGAAAGCCCCAAGCTTATATTCCCGGTTAGATCTGGTCTACGATGGTAAAGGACCAGCTAAGCTGTTAGAAAACAACGCCGATACCCCGACTTCATTGTATGAATCTGGCTTCTGGCAATGGTTATGGTTAGAGCAGTGCGTCGACAACGGTAAATTGCCCAGACAAGCTGACCAGTTTAACTCATTACAGGAGAAGTTAGTCCACCGATTCGCTGAAATAGGCCGTCACTATCAGTTGAATCAAATGCACTTTAGTTGCTGTCAGGATACGGTGGAAGACAGGGGCACGGTTCAATACTTACAGGATTGTGCTGCCGCTGCGGGTTTATCAACAGACTTTGTGTTTATAGAAGACATTGGCGTCAGTGATACCGGTGTGTTTACTGACCTTGAAAACAACCCCATCACAGACTGCTTTAAACTCTATCCATGGGAATTTATGTTTCGGGAAGGGTACGGCTCCATGCTGTATGAGGCTGGTACCAATTGGCTTGAGCCCGCCTGGAAATCCATTTTGTCAAATAAAGCCTTACTGGCTTTGCTTTGGCAGTTATTTCCAAACCATCCCAACTTATTGCCAGCGTATTTTTGCGATGAATACACCAGGTTCAATAGTGGTAAGTGGATAAAAAAACCCATATTTTCCCGTGAGGGTGCTAACGTTTCACTCATTGAGAATGGCAGTGAAACCGAATTGTCGCCAGGACCGTATGGAGAAGAAGGATTTGTAGTACAAGCCTTTACCGAGCTTCCTCAGTTTGCTTCCAACTATACACTTGTTGGCAGTTGGTTAGTGGATAATATGGCCGCTGGCATATCGGTAAGGGAAGATGCATCTCCCATAACGCAGGATTTATCCCGCTATCTACCACATATAATTCTCTGAGTATGATGCCTTTACTAAAAAAACAAATTCGATTTCTTGTCGCCCTGACTGCATTACTAATAGTAATACAAGTTATTAATTTACTTACTGGTAATGGGCTAAACCAATTTGGTTTAATCCCACGGGAACTGCATACTCTGCCGTTCATTTTCACCGCGCCTTTTCTACACGGGTCACCGACCCACTTGATGGCAAATTTGCTTCCGCTAACTCTGTTTGTCTGGTTAACCATGCAGTGGGGCAACCGAACCTTTTGGCTCACCACGTTAACGCTTTTTGTTATCGGGGGAATTGGTGTCTGGCTATTTGGCCGACATGCCGCACATATTGGTGCCAGCGGCATGGTTTACGGCTATTTTGGCTTTCTATTGCTGGCCGGGTTTCGAAGTAAACGGATACCTTACCTGATAATCTCAGTGCTCGTCGCTTTGTTATATGGTGGTATGCTGTTCGGTATACTCCCGACGAAAGCGTTCGTTAGTTTCGAATATCACTTGTTCGGTTTTATTGGTGGACTCATCGCAGCTTGGGCTTGGGTGAAATAAAACCATACCGTATACTGGCAACACGAAGCAAAATTAAAAAAGTATTATGTCAACCAACACTGAAACAAAAAAACAGCAAAACCAGGGGTTCTTCGGTAATCTCGCATTTAATATCGTAATACCTGTGCTCATCATGTCTTACGGTAGTGGAGAGGAGTATCTCGGTCCCGCCTGGAGTATTGTGGTTGCCCTCGCCTTTCCTATCGTTTATGGCCTTTGGGATCTAAAACAATCAGGTAAAATAAATGGCTTTTCTATTCTGGGTATTGTCAGTGTCATTCTCACCGGCGGTATCAGTTTATTAAAATTGCCCGCCGAATATATCGCCATAAAAGAAGCGACGATTCCGGCTCTCATTGGTATAGCCGTACTGGTAACGCAATTTGGAAAAAAACCCCTGGTAAAAATGCTTATTCTGAACGACCAAATCATTAACTGGGAGTCACTAAACAGAGCCCTGGACGAAAAAGGGAAACAGCAGGAATTCAAAAAGAAAGTGGCAAACAGTTCATACATTGTTGCCAGCTCTTTTTTCCTCTCCTCGGTGCTGAATTATATTCTGGCTAAAATGATATTAGTCAGTGAACCCGGCACCACAGCATACACGGAAGAGTTGGGCAGAATGACTATGTTGAGTTACCCCGTTATCGTGATCCCAAGTATGATTTTACTTGTTACTGCGCTGTGGTATCTATTCTCTCAAATAGGCAAAATTACTGGAGAGGAACTGGACACCTTTCTCAACCAGTAATTTACCCGCTGAGGTTAGCAACCGTATCGCTACCGTTTAAATGTAAAAAAGCCGCATAAGCGGCTTTTTTACGTAACAGCGTTTACATTACTGGCAGCGCCAATCCGACTTAAAGTTACACTCTTCAGCATTTTTTATGTTGTCGTCCACTGTAGCAGAAGAAACGGGAGCCTCGTCAGTCGTTGACGTATTGTTTTCCATCATCACGGTAGGATGCTGTGCTAAGAATCGAAAAATATGCCTGGCGATATCTGTGTTATCAAGTTGGCCGATAAACTGGGTGTAACCAGCACCAAACGAAAAAACTTCCACGTCCACACCGGTATGCCCACCTGTTGTCCAACCTGTATGTGTTTTAGCATCCAGAAAATCTTTGATTCTTTTCCAACGTTCCATTTCATCATTAACTTCCGCGAGACCTGACAACAGTTTTTTATCATCAGCATCCAGGGTAAAGCCCAGTTGAGATTCTACATAGAGCGCTACGTTTTCCTGGTTAGCTAAGGCCTTCGCAATACTTTGAACTGAGCCTTGCATATTGTGGAGTAACTCTGGCTTCCAGGCGTATTGACCGTTAGCACCAACAGATAGTCCGCCCGTACTGTGGTCAGCAGTTAAAACAACCAGTGTATCAGGATGCGTCTCAACATATTCCTTTAGAAAGCTCATGGTTACCGCTAAATCGTCCATCTCTGCCATAGCGGAAGCGATATCATTGGCATGTCCTGCCCAATCTACCTGACTTGCTTCCACCAAAAGAAAGAACCCATTGTCGTTTTCTAAATGCTTAATAGCGTGTTTAGTTAAATATGAAAGCCTGTGCCGGCGTTTATCATCCAATGCAGGTGGCAAGCCTACGGGCGCAAACAAACCAAGTACATTACTGCCTGCTGGCAGTGTGGCGAGTTTATTGTAACTGTCGACATATTCGTACTCATTGTCGATAAAAGCGGCGACCAAATCTCTTTCTTCACGTTCAAAGTAGTCAGTTCCACCACCCAACATAACGTCAGCTACAAATTTGTCATCTATCCGCAGGTCAAAAAAGCTATCAGCTAACGCATTGTAGTTCTTTCGGCTCTCGTTGTGCGCTATGTAAGCTGCCGGTGTCGCATGCACGATTTGTGAAGTAACAGCGATACCGGTTCTCATTCCCTGCCTTTTGGCTTGCTGTAAAACAGACGTAACCGGCTGTTTGTTCACATCCACACCTATTGCGCCGTTGTAAGACTTAATACCTGATGCAAGGGCGGTTGCCGCAGCTGCAGAATCTGTCACATAGCCTGACACCGCAGCCGGATATGTTGACGCGTTACCCACCAACATATCGTCAAATACCACAGGGTCAACCAGAGGTGTTGTGGGATCATCTTTAAAATTTCGATATGCAGTAGTGTACGCTGGTCCCATGCCATCCGCCACCACCATAATGATGTTTTTAGGCACGTCAGCGCGTATTGTGTTAACACCTTCCTGGGCATCCTGATTGTCCGTGCTCATACAGCCTTGTATGACTAAAGCGCCAAGCACACACGCACAAAGACGACTATTAATGAATTTACTGCGAAACATATTCAATTCCATGAAAACAAAATTGCACAATAGTTTAAAGCACAATGCCGCCTTCAACAAACCCATTGGCGTGGTTCACAAAAATTTCAAAATAGCTGTTTCTTCATTCAATTTTCTAACATTTCCCGCATCCTCGATTGCGCGACCTCCACCAGCATATCCGGCTGAAATTTTGAAATAAAACGGTTACATCCCACTTTTTCAACCATTGCCTCGTTAAAGCTTCCGCTTAACGAGGTATTGAGTGCAATGAACAGGTCCGCCATTCTCTCATCAGCCCGAACCTCCGACGTCAATCGATAACCGTCCATTTCTGGCATCTCAGCATCAGTAAACATCAGCATGATGTGCTCGGATGGTCTTATCCCGTCGTCTGCCCAGGATTTCAGCAACGCCAGCGCTTCAGCGCCGTTATGGCACTCTATACAACTCAACCCTATTTGCGCCAGCGTATCTTTTATTTGCTTTCTCGCTGTAGCGGAATCATCGACAATAAGTACTTGCCTGTCTTTCATTGCCTCGACAATATCTGAATCCAGTACTCCCTCTGAAATTGAAATGTCATAGTCGATAATTTCCGCAAGTACTTTTTCAACGTCAATGATTTCAACAATTTCTTTCTTGCCCTCGATGTCTATTTGCGTAATGGCGGTGAGGTAGTTTGCTTTTCCTATGGAACGGGGCGGAGGCTGAATATTCTGCCATGATGTGTTAACAATGCTCAGAACCTCTCCTATAAGGAAGCCCTGCACAGAGCGGTTGTATTCAGTAATAATGACGTTTTGCACAGGTTCCTCATCAGAGGTGCTGCGAATTCGTATTGCCTGCCTGAGGTCAATAATAGGAATAGAGTTTCCGCGATAAATTGTTACACCAGACAGATTCCCGTGTACGCCGGGCATGGTGTTCATTCTAGGTACACTAATAACTTCTTTAACTTTAAAAACATTAATTGCAAATGTATGCCTGGTACCCAGCCTGAACATTAACAGCTCCAGGCGATTCTCACCGACGAGCTTGGTTCGGCTGTCTATTGATGAAAGAAGGCTGCTCATTATTTATCTCTGTATCATTACATGTCTCTAATAATAGTGCTTTCCTGAAAAATTACCCTTTCGCTTTAGTCGTAATTTGAAAATAAGTCCAGACAAGAAAACTTTCAGCATGACTTACGAATTGAATTCATTTAGTGAATAATGAAAATGAAATCTATATATTTTATTTATGAAAATACCCGTTCTAGGATGAAAAGGAATCGACAGAAACGCTAACAAGCGCTTTTGTAAAAATCTAAGTTTCAGGAACAACCGGGAGAGAGACCAATGTCGCAATATCAACAAGACATCGATAACGTTGCCACGCTAAAAGCAACACAGAAAGGAGCGTGGGAAGGTATCAACCCTGAATATGCTGCCCGTATGAAGGCCCAAAACCGGTTTAAAACCGGGCTGGATATTGCTAAGTTCACGGCAGCAATCATGCGCAAAGACATGCAAGAGTACGACGAAGATAGTGCAAGCTACACTCAATCTCTTGGTTGCTGGCACGGCTTTGTTGGCCAACAAAAAATGTTGTCCATCAAGAAACATCACGGAACCACAAACAAGCGTTACCTTTATCTCTCAGGTTGGATGGTAGCAGCATTGCGATCAGAATTTGGCCCACTGCCAGACCAGTCAATGCATGAAAAGACTTCTGTACCTGCGTTAATTGAAGAGCTTTACACCTTTCTTCGCCAGGCAGACGCCAAGGCACTGGGAGAGCTATTCAAGCAATTGGATGCAGCTAAAGCTAATAACGGCGATGTGGCAGGTATTCAGGCACAAATTGATAACTTCGAAACCCATGTTGTTCCGATCATTGCTGATATTGATGCAGGTTTTGGTAACGAAGAAGCGACTTACCTTCTCGCTAAGAAAATGATTGAAGCGGGTGCATGCTGTATTCAGATTGAAAACCAGGTGTCTGATGCTAAACAGTGTGGTCACCAGGACGGAAAAGTCACTGTTCCACACGAAGACTTTCTGGCAAAAATTAATGCCGTTCGCTATGCATTTCTTGAGCTCGGTGTTGATGATGGAGTCATTGTTGCCAGAACCGACTCATTGGGAGCAGGCCTGACTCAGAAGATCCCAGTCTCTCGCGAACCAGGTGATTTGGCCGCCCAGTACAACAGTTTTTTAGACACTACGGAAATATCTGACGTTTCTGCTCTGTCTGAAGGTGACGTGGTATTAAAACAAAACGGGAACCTTGTAAAACCTGTTCGGTTGCCAAATGGCCTGTTCAAATTCAAAGACAACACTGGGTTTGACCGCGTCGTTCTTGACTGTATTACATCGCTACAACACGGCGCGGACTTACTCTGGATAGAAACTGAGAAACCCCATGTTCGTCAAATTGCAGATATGGTTGATGCCATTCGCGAGGTGGTACCGAATGCTAAGCTCGTATACAACAACTCGCCGTCTTTCAACTGGACACTTAATTTCCGTCAACAGGTATTTGATGCCTGGTCCGAAGCAGGAAAAGACGTGTCTGGCTATGAGCGCGATAAACTGATGTCTGCACAATACGATGACTCCCCCCTCGCGACCGAAGCAGATGAGAAAATTCAAACCTTCCAGCGCGACGCCTCCCGGGATGCTGGTATTTTCCATCACTTGATCACCCTGCCCACCTATCATACTGCGGCATTGTCTACCGACAATCTTGCACAGGGCTACTTCGGAGATCAAGGTATGCTTGCTTATGTGAAAGGTGTGCAGCGTAAGGAAATCCGTGGAGGTCTAGCATGTGTTAAACACCAGGCAATGGCAGGCTCAGATCTCGGTGACACGCACAAAGAGTATTTCTCAGGAGAAGGTGCACTAAAAGCGGCCGGTGAAGACAATACAATGAATCAATTCGACGTATAAGTTTAAAATACTCAGCGAAAGGCTCCTTCGGGAGCCTTTTTTATTCACAATTTTTATTACAACAAGTAATATTATGCCGATATTAACGCCTTAAATGCGTTAGCGTTGGTTAACGTGAGACTAAAGTAGCATTAACTGAAGTCTTCATTTAAAGGTAAAACCTGAGACCATAAGTTCAACAGACAGAAAATACTGCGAATTTTTGATATTGCAGTATAAAATTAAAAGCATTTGGAGCATTTAACAAATGAATATTGCCAAAGTAGACTTGAACTTGCTGGTCTATCTCGATGTGTTATTGCGGGAAGGAAGCGTGACGCGTGCTGCTAATCAGTTGAGTATTACGCAGCCAGCCATGAGCAACGGTTTAAAGCGACTCAGAGATTTATTCAAAGATCCACTCCTGGTGAGAACCAGTGAAGGAATGACACCGACAAAGCGCGCCTTGGAGCTTCAACCGATTATTCGCGACGTGTTAAGTAAGTTAGAAAACTCGATTCAACCCGAAACTGATTTTGACCCAAGCACGAGTTCGCGAACCTTCCGGATCATGACTAGCGACTATGCAGAAAGCACTCTGCTATTGGAACTTGTCGGGCGTTTGAGCGTGACAGCCCCAAACATTACCCTTGACCTTATTACACCCAGTGATGTGACCTTTCACGATGTCGAACAAGGCAAGGTGGATATGGCCATCAACCGCTTCGATGAATTACCATTATCCTTTCACCAGAAGGTGATTTGGTACGACAGTTTCAGTTGTGTGCTAAGTGCCAGCCATCCCCTAGCTCAGCGCTGGGATTTGGATAACTACCTCGCTGCACAGCATATATGGGTGAGTAAAACAGGATTTGGAGTTGGTGTGGGTATCGACCCCAATGAAGTACAAAAACTGGGCTGGGTGGATGCTGAACTAACAAAAATTGGAAAACAACGGGCAATACGGGTTTTCACCCGACACTATCATGCCGCACTACAAATTGCGAAAACCCAGAATTTGGTGGCAACCCTGCCCAGCAAAGCCGCCAGGTTATATAAAGACGACCCGACTGTGATTGTAAAGGAACCTCCTTTCGACATTCCGCCAATCGCGCTAAAAATGGCATGGAGCGCCCTGCTCCATCACGACGCGGGTCACATTTGGCTGCGCAGACTGATAGCTGATGTCGCTGCAGAACTGAGTGAAGGCTAAAGGTTACCAGTGACCTGCTGGTACCGAAGGTACTGGCTAGTCACACTTAAATTCACAGCATTTATGGCAAAAATACAAACCATAAATTAAAAATAATGACACTTTCTCTCTACACTGTTCCTACGACCCATAAATAGAGAATCAGTATGAAAGATTACGTTCGTCAAGGCAGGCTTCAGGTAGCTGAAGTTCTTCACACTTTTCTACATGAGCAGGCGATTCCTGGTACAGGGGTTGACCCAACAACGTTTTGGCTCGATTTTGAACAACTCCTTCTCGACTTAACCCCAAAGAACCAGGCTATTCTCGATAAACGTGATGCGTTACAAGAGAAAATAGACGCCTACCATCGGGATGGGCAGCCGACATCCGGAGAAATCTATCTGCATTTTCTGCGCAGTATTGGTTACTTACAAGAAGCCCCTGCAAATGCCTCTGCTACCACGAAAAATGTCGATCCAGAAGTAGCAACAATGGCTGGACCTCAATTAGTGGTGCCAATTAATAACGCAAGATACGCCATTAATGCTGCCAATGCTCGCTGGGGAAGCTTATACGACGCACTATATGGTACGGATGTAATCAGTGATGAGGGCGGTGCAGAAGCGGGTTCACAATATAACCCCGCCCGAGGAGCAAAAGTCATTGAAACCGCGAAAAGCTGGCTTGATAAAATGCTACCTTTATCTGCAGGTTCTCACAAAGACGTAACAGCTTATCATTTAAAAGATGGACAATTGACAGCGAGCCTTAGTGAAGGCAGTGCGAGTCTGCTGGACGCATCTCAATATCTGGGATTTAGCGGCTCAGTAGACTCACCCGATTGTATTTTATGTATTCATAATGGTTTGCATTTTGAAATACAGCTTGATCCCACTCACCCTATAGGTAGTGCTGATAAAGCTGGCGTTAAAGACATTTTATTAGAAGCTGCACTTTCTACCATTATGGATTGCGAAGACTCTGTTGCTGCAGTAGACGCAGAAGACAAAACGCTGGTATATGCAAACTGGCTTGGCCTCATGAAAGGCGATTTAGCATTGTCCATGGAAAAAAACGGCACCACCATTACACGGACCATGAATAGTGACCGGTACTACACTGACGCCCGGAATCCACAGGATGTGATCACACTTCCCGGTCGCAGCTTAATGTTTGTGCGCAATGTAGGTCATCTTATGACAAATGACGCCATCCTTCTCGATGAAAAACCCGTGTTCGAAGGGCTCATGGATGGTGTCATCACGTCGCTCATTGCAAAGCACGATTTACTCGGTAACGGCGACTATCAAAACTCCAAATGTGGCAGTGTGTATATTGTTAAACCCAAAATGCATGGCCCGGAAGAAGTGGCCTTTGCCAGTGAGCTTTTTAGCCGAATAGAATCCATGCTGGGGCTGCAAGAAAACACGTTAAAGATGGGGATCATGGATGAAGAGCGGCGCACCAGTATAAACCTTAAAGCGTGCATTGCGGCGGCATCTGAGCGAGTGGCGTTTATCAACACTGGCTTTCTGGACAGAACGGGTGATGAAATTCATACCTCGATGTTAGCGGGGCCTTTCGCCGCGAAAGGAGAGCTCAAGGCTATGCCTTGGATTCAGGCTTATGAAAAAGCAAACGTCATTACTGGGCTGGAATGCAATTTACGCGGTAGAGCGCAAATTGGTAAAGGTATGTGGCCAGTGCCTGATCAGATGGCGGCTATGATGAAAGCGAAAATTGCACATCCTCAGGCAGGAGCTAACACAGCCTGGGTTCCATCCCCTACAGCGGCAACATTGCACACTCTGCATTACCATGACGTTGATGTCGCATCTATGCAAGAGCAAATGGAGCAGGAAGCTTATGATGGTATCGCTGATATCCTCACCATTCCCCTTTTAAAGGAGCCTGGCCGTTTGTCCGCAGAACAAATACAACGCGAAGTAGACAACAATGTACAGGGAATTCTGGGTTATGTAGTGAAGTGGGTTCATCAGGGCATAGGGTGCTCCAAAGTACCGGATATCAACAATGTAGGACTTATGGAAGATCGGGCTACGTTGAGGATCTCTTCTCAGCACTTAGCGAACTGGCTTCATCACGGCATTATTTCGAAAACTCAGGTTGAAGCGTCTTTAGTAAAAATGGCTACTCTGGTTGATCAGCAAAATGCAGAGGATACCAACTACATTCCAATGTCAGATGATCTTGAAAGCGCTATTGGCTTTCAAGCAGCAAAGGACTTGATTTTCAAAGGTATGCAACAACCCAATGGTTACACCGAACCACTACTTCACCAACGCAGAAAACAAATGAAAGCCAATCATTAAATTTCAAAAGCCACATTTGTGGCTTTTGTTTTATTTTTTATACCATAGAGTCAAAATATAGTCTTATTGATTAGCCGAAATGCTTTCGCAGATCAGATACCGAGTGTATTCTCAAAAGTATGGAAGTTTACCAAGTAGCCAACTATATTCCTTGGGTGTGTATTATTCCCAGGTGCTATTGCTCGATACTTTTAGTCTCTTGCTTCACGCGCTGCAGTGTAGGATTGGCCCGAAAAAGGTATAGATTTGTACTATGAGTAAGCACTCGATTTTCGACACAATAAATAAAAAAATTCGCAAAAGCCGGGTTGGTAAAATGGTTGCCGGGTATCAGCAATTGCGAGAAGCGAACTATATCTCCACCCACTTCAGTAGTTATCTGGAGCCCGTCTTAGCGGTGGATGATGATTTAAGAGAATCGGTATTTAAGATTCGCCATAACGTTTATTGTGAAGAACTCGCCTTTGAACCTATCCATCCTCAGGGAATAGAAAAAGACGAATTTGACGATTACTCCCGTCACTGCATGATTCGACACATTAATAGTAACCAGATGGCCGGTACGGTCAGGGCTGTAAGGCCATTGCAAGAAGATCAGTTACTACCTATTGAAAAATACTGCAGTGATTCTATCACCCGAGACGATTTACGGCCTTCACAGTTTAAACGTCACGAAGTCTGCGAAATATCCCGACTCGCAGTACCTAAGTACTTCAGACGTCGTCGAACAGATGATTTTGACGGTTCTGCAACAGGTGCAATTAACCCGGTAACCTACTCTGAAACCGAGCTGCGCTGCTTTCCGTTTATTGCGGTAGGTTTGTACTTTGCCGCAGCAGCATCAGCACTGGAATTCGGAGTGAAACATGCTTACGTTATGATGGAACCGCGATTAGCGAGAAGTATGGGCTATGTGGGGATCAAGTTTCAGCAAATTGGTCCTGTGGTAAACTATCATGGAAAGCGTGCACCGTATTATATTAACAGGCCATTGCTGGAAGGCAGCCTAAAACCGGGCTTTGCATCAATGCTTAATGAAATCAGGCTTAAATTGCGGGAGCAAATTCCTATGCTACCAGAAGAGCGGGAAGAATACTTGCAACAGTTCATGAACAAATGAACTGTTGCTTAGCGTATCAAACGTTATAAAAGTCGCGATACCATTCAACAAATCGACCAATTCCCGTCTCAATATTCGTTGACGGACGGTAACCGGTATCTTTAACCAAGGCTTCTACATCTGCGTAAGTATCGGGCACATCACCCTGCTGCAATGGCAACAATTCTTTTTCCGCTTCTTTGCCCAACGCTTTTTCCAGGGTTTCAATATACGTCATCAAATGTACCGGCGTTTGGGCACCAATGTTATACACCTTCCACGGTGCTTTACTGGAACCTGGACTCGGTGCTTCACCAGTCCATTCAGGATTGGGTTGAGCGGTATTGTCCAGCGTAGCGATGATCCCTTCAACAATATCATCAATATAAGTGAAGTCGCGACGGTGATTACCAAAGTTAAACACCTTGATTGGCTTATCGTTGAGAATAGCTTTGGTAAACAGGAACAATGCCATGTCTGGACGACCCCAAGGTCCGTACACAGTAAAGAAACGCAAACCAGTTGTTGGTAAACCGTACAGATGGCTGTATGTATGCGCCATCAATTCATTGGCTTTTTTGCTGGCGGCATAGAGGGATACCGGATGATCAACATTGTCTTCAACAGCAAACGGCATGCTTTCGTTGGCGCCGTACACTGAACTTGAAGACGCATAAACCAAATGTTTAACCTTGTTGTGTCGACAGCCTTCAAGAATGTTCATGAAACCAACAATGTTGGCGTCAATATAGGCGTGGGGATTTTCCAAAGAGTAACGCACGCCAGCCTGAGCTGCCAAATGAACCACTTTATCAAATTTGTGTTCGGCGAACAGCGCCTCCATACCTTCGCGATCTTCTACTGCCATTTTAACAAAGGTAAATTTGTCGCTCGTTGGCAACGCCTTAACCCTTGCTAAACGCGCCTCTTTAAGAGAAACATCGTAGTAATCATTCAGGTTATCCAACCCGACGACTTCATCACCACGTTCCAATAAAACCATTGAAACGTGAGAGCCAATGAAGCCTGCGGCTCCTGTTACCAGTACTTTCATGGATACTATTCCTTATAAGCGAATATCAACGCTCTGTTTATCAAACATATATTTAAGATCGAATATAATACTTTCCGCTTTGCAGAGACCTCTTAACTCATCCTGCGTCCACGCTTTAAACTGATTATGGGCAACAGCGGCAATGACTGCATCGTAATGCTGCTGTTTTGGCGCATCGACCAATGTGAGATTGTACTCATGCTGTACTTCTTCTGACTCCGCCCACGGGTCGTAAATATCCAGATTCACGTTGTAGTCAGTTAACTCCTTCGCGATATCAACTACTTTTGTATTTCGGATATCCGGGCAGTTTTCTTTGAAAGTAATCCCTAAGAGTAAAATGTTCGCACCGTTAACCATGATTTGTTTTTTCAACATGGCTTTAACCAGACGGGATACGACATACTCTCCCATACGGTCATTGATACGGCGACCGGCAAGGATAACATCAGGATGATGTCCCAGTTCTTCAGCTTTGTGGGTGAGATAATAAGGGTCAACTCCAATGCAGTGCCCGCCTACCAGGCCCGGACGAAATGGTAAAAAGTTCCACTTACTACCCGCCGCCTCCAAAACTTCTTCGGTATCAATACCCACTTTTTCAAATATCATTGCCAACTCATTAATAAGGGCAATATTTAAGTCGCGCTGCGTGTTTTCTATCACTTTAGCGGCTTCGGCAACCTTAATTGAACTGGCTTTGTGCGTGCCAACCTCAATGACTTCGTTATACAGCGCATCTACTTTATCAGCAATTTCAGGCGTACTGCCTGAGGTTACTTTAACAATGCTTTCCAGGCGGTGCTTCTTATCACCCGGATTAATCCGCTCAGGGCTATATCCGGCATAGAAATCTTCATTAAATGTAAGCCCGGAAACTTTTTCGATAATAGGAATACAAAACTCTTCTGTCGCCCCAGGATATACAGTTGACTCATAAATAACCGTGGTGCCTTTAGCAATTACCGAACCAATCATTTCACTGGCTTTGAGAAGCGGTGTCATATCGGGCTGCTTGTTTTTGTCGATTGGCGTAGGCACAGTTACAATGATGACATTGCAATCGCTAAGCACGGCGCTATCATCCGTAAACGACAGCGACTGAGTTTGTCGTAACTCGTCTTCTGAAACTTCAAGCGTATGATCTTTAAATGTTTTCAGTTCTTCTACACGCTGGGAATTAATATCAAAACCCACCGTTTCTCTTTTCTTGCCAAAAGCAACAGCCAAAGGCAACCCAACGTAACCCAGGCCGATAACGGCAATTTTATTAAATTCAATTGTCATAATTCTGGTGTTTCCCAAACCAATTTCAGAAATGTTGTCACATTTTTCACGCCATGGAAATGTTTCTAATAGGCGACGTTAGCGACTTATTTATCAAAAAAGCTGATGCTTTTCAGCTAGTGCATTTATATGTTTGACCGGAATCGCATACGTAATGCCGCTGGGCGTACTAATGGCGGCTTCTTTTGTCTGCTTTACGAAGACTTTGTTTATCACCGCGATAACGTCACCATTCTCTACATTATATACCGGACTTCCACTATTACCGGGATATGCCGTTACATCCAGTTGGTAAACCATAAAAGGGTTCTTGAGGCTTTCTAAAAACGCCTGGGACAACTGCTGACTATTTGCCGCGGAAATAATATTTGGTGTGTAAGCGGCAACTATGCCTCTGTGGGTAGCAGGATACAACCCTAATACAGCGCCGATGGGAAAGCCGGTGACAGCGATTTCCGTTCCATCTCGCACTACGCTGTCAGGGTTTGCCAGAGGGATTACAGGAAGCTTGCCTTTAATTTTCAATATGGCGAGATCGTGTTTCTCGTCGCTATACACTTCTTCGACCTGCACGACTGCATGTTTAGTGCCTTTGGGAACAAATATTACGCGGTTAAACTTGATATCTTCTTGCTCAGGTACTGCTTCAATAACGTGATGATTTGTAACTACATAGCGCCCGTCCGCCACAGCAAAGCCAGTTCCCTTTAATTGATGACTTACTGTAGCCAGCGGTGCGTAAAAGCCCACGCCAACCACTGCAGGTTTCACTTTGTCTACCAGGTCTGGCAGCTTGGTTGCTTCAATAGAGAGGGAAAAACTAAAAAGTATTAGTAACAGACTCAGCTTTTTCATCTAAAATCCTTTTTAACGGTTCCAATTATTCACAAAGACGCAGGTATAATGTCATCATAGCGTGATATTCTTAAAAGAAGTATATCTGCGCTGTCTCGTAGGATAACCGAGTATTATATGAATTTTAATTACGACGTAGCATTTTCACGAAATATTGGATGGGTTACGCAAGAAGAGCAATCACTGTTACGGGCTAAGCGCGTAGCCGTTGCCGGTTGTGGTGGTGTGGGCGGCCTGCATTGTTTAACGCTTGCCAGGCTGGGTGTCGGAAAAATTAACATCTCAGATTTCGACCAGTTCGACATTCACAATATGAACCGTCAGTGCGGCGCGTTTGTGTCTACAAAAGACAGAAACAAAATTGATGTAACCACTGAGATGCTTTCAGATATAAACCCTACTATGGAGATAGGTGTATATCCCGACGGAATTAATGAAAGTAATGTGGATGATTTTCTGCAGGACGTGGATCTATATGTTGATAGTCTCGACTTCTTTGCTCTTAAAGCACGCAAGTTAGTTTTTTCCAAATGCTATGACAAAGGAATACCGGTAATAACCGCTGCTCCTCTGGGTATGGGCGCAGCCTTCTTGTGCTTTATGCCGGGAAAGATGACTTACGAAGAATATTTTCGCTTCGAGGATAAAAAGACAGAAGAAGAACAACTTATTCAGTTTTTAATCGGCTTATCACCTGCCATGCTGCAGCGGGATTACCTGGTAGACCCATCATCAGTAGATTTTAAAGCACAGAAAGGGCCGTCCACCGCCATGGCCGTGAATTTGTGTGCCGGTATAGCAGAAACTCAGGCTTTAAAGATTTTACTCAATAGAGGTAAAGTATTACACGCGCCCTATGGACTTCATTTTGATGCTTACAAAGCCAAATTCAGCAAAACATGGTGCCCTTTTGGTAATAGAGGCCTCCTTCAGCGTCTTAAATATAAGATTGCTAAAAACGTAGTGCTCAAATAACGTACAAACAAGGTGTCAGGGAATTTTACAGCAGAAGTTTCCGTCTTTCCTATAAAACAACAAAACCCTTTAATATTAGCAAGTTAAAAAGTTGGCATCATAACTGCTATTTGTTTATCGAGGCCTAACAGCCGAACTAATATGAATATGGAGATGGTTATGAAATTTAATAAAGTTGTAAAATCCCTCGCATTAACTGCTGGTTTGGCGGCGTCTTTCACTAGCTCTGCTGAGTTCTTGGACTTCACTGTTGACGAAGCAGATTACGGCGGTACTGAGATTACTGGTGATAAATTTAATGGTTCTTATTTTGAAAGTTTAGTTTTTGACGGCATGGGTGGTTTTACTACTGGTGCTTTCGCAACTTTCACATCAATTGTTGCTGACGAAGGTACAAGCCCTCAAAATACTTCAGTGCTTGGCTTCAACATCGGCAACTTAGGCTACAGCCTTTATGCTGTATTAACTGCAAGCGGTACTTCAAACCCAGCAGAAACTGAATTCACTGCAACTTCTGGTGAGTTCACACTGTGGATTGACCCAAGCTTCGATACTGTTTCTGACAACCTTCTGGCTGGTACTGTTACAGACGGAAACGGTGATGACATCATGATCGGTTCAGCAACTGCAGTTCAAAACGCTTATGGCGAGTATGAGAACGGTACTGGTAACTTCAACTTCGATTTCACTGATTTCACGTTGACTACTGACGGCATGGACTACTTTGTAGACCCAGCACCTTTCTACTCAATTGTTACAGTTAACGGTGACTTTGATACTCTGGGTAACCTGCCAGATATTAGCGGTGATTTATCTGCTGTATTCACTAACCCAGTAAATGTTCCAGAGCCATCAACTGTTGCAGTTCTTGCTCTTGGCCTGTGTGGTCTGGGCTTCACAGCACGTCGTAAAAACAAATAAGTTTTTTACTCTAAGAAAAAAGGCAACTTCGGTTGCCTTTTTTTATGTCTTAAATCTAACAACACAAGATAAGGCTTCATACTTTTAATTTGTTATAATAAAGCTTACAGTGATGGGCGTAGACACATTGGAACATTATGTAATTTATGGATAGAAAGTTAATGAAAAGAATCAGCACCGTTGTAGCATCTTCCCTTTTCCTGTTTGCATGTAGCAAAATAACTGTAGATCAGCGAATGTCTGAAGCTGAAATCGCGTTGAAAGACGGTAATTATAAGCGGGCGATCATTCAACTAAAATCTGCTGTTCAGGACTCACCCAATGACGTACGCCCCAGAATAGAACTTGCTAAGATCTACTTCGATATTGGAGATATGGTAAGCGCTATCGCCACATTCGACAAAGCACTAACACAACGAGCGAACATTAACGACTTCGCACAAGAATATTTCCTGGCCCTTTACTCAATGGCTGACCTCGACGTTTTCGAGGTTACACTAGAAGAATTTCAAAACGAACTAAATGGTGAGGCGCGCACCTCAGTCGAACTTATTGCAGCAGTCATCTCCGGCAGAGCAAAGTCTGAGGAAATGGCGGTACAGCACCTGGAGATGGCCAAAGAAAAAGCTTCAGAGAACGATTTAGAAAGGATAAAAGATACTGAGTTTGTCATTAGACATTTTCTGCTATCAGACGACATTGAAAAAAAAGAAACCCTATATGCGTTAGCTGATAAATATCCAACAGACTGGTTGTTAAGGTCTCTTATCGCAGAGATCCAACAGGCTATAGGTGATTTTGATCTCGCAGCCAAATCGTATCAAGATCTTCTCTCATTGAAGCCCTATTTCGCTCAATTAAATCTGAAAATAGCCGAAGTTCTGTTAATGGCGAGAAGTTACAGTGAAGCAGAAGAATATATTGATAAAATTTTAAATATTTCTTCAACAAACCCACTGGCAAACCAACAAAAAGCACTTATTGCGTTATCACGTAATAATTTCGACGACGCAGCTAAACATATTGAAATAGCTATAAGTCAAAACCTGGTTACACCTACATCTGTGTATGTTGCCGGGATTTCACATTTTCAAATTGGCAACTATGAACAAGCACTTTCTTATCTTGAAAAAATAGTCGATGCTTTGCCGCCAAGTCATCCTGGTTTGCAGATGTATATCGCTGCAAAACTGAGTGCCGGAGATTCACTCTCTGCCTACAAAATGTATGAGAAGTTTCCGGCCCTTATTTCCAGTAACAATCGTTTGGCAACCAAAGCCGCTTCTGCGTTACTTTTTTCAGGGGAACGTGGTGAAGCAGCGGCTATTCTTCAAAGAGTTGAGGCCGATAACTTCAATTCGAGTGAAGAAAAACAACAACTAGGTTTATTAAAACTCGGGGCTGGTGATAAAACCGCGGTGAGCCTGGTTGAAAGCTCTTCTCAGCAGATAGTTAACTCTGCCAGTGAAGACCAAAGCTATAAATCCAAGCTTCTGCTTGTTGGAATTAAAACGAGTAATGGGGAAATTGAAGAAGCTCGTAGAATTATTTCGGAATGGATAAACGATGAACCAGATGAAATAGACAACTACCTTATTTCAAGCGAGTTCGAATCTTTTGTCGGTAATACTGAGGCTCTTGATAGCATCTTTGAAGAAATCAAGCGCTTATCACCGTCAAACCCACAGGCTCTCAGGTATTATGCGGGTAAGGAATTGCGAGAGCAGAACTTCGACGAAGCTCTTGAAGCATATATGTCTCTTCTTAAAAGGGACCCAAATGACGAAATTGCACTGACAGGCGCTACTATTGCGGCTGCAAATACAAGTCAAGCACGAATTGCTTATCAAAATATCGATAAATTATTGAAAGATAGTGGAAAAGCAACTCCTTATACATTTATTCATGCCGCTTTTTTGCAAAACGATTATAAAGATGTCGTTTCCCTGTCTCGTACAAGTGTATTTGACTACAAAACCCAACCAAAAGCAGATTATCTTGTCGCGCGGTCTTATCTTGCACTAAGCCAGCCCCTTGCTGCCATTGATGTGCTGCGAAGAAACATCAAAGCCGGCTGGATTACCGAGCAGGTATTTGAAGCCTTTGTAGAGGCGAAAATGCAGGCTGAAGGAAATCGTTCAGCCCTTCGTGTATTAAACAATACGCCAGAAAACCTAAAAAACAGTGATCGAATCAAATTACTTAAAGCACACATTTTAGTGAACGACGGGCAGTATGATGCAGCGCTCCAATTGATCACGAGTCTTCCCGCGGAGCTTCGAAATAGTCCGGGGGCACAGCAAATAAGCGGCAGGGCGACCGCAGCGAAGAACGATTATGCAACCGCACTACCCGCATTAAGAGACGCCTATAAATCTCTTGGTACACTGAAATCTGCTCAACTCTTATATAAAGCGTTAAAAGAAACTGGTGATACAGAAGCAGGGCTGACTGTTTTACAAGAAACCGCTCAACGCACACCTGGCTATGATAACGCCGATTTGTTTTATATTAGCGAGTTATCAAAAGTTGATGGAGAAAAAGCTGTATCTGAATATCAAGCGCTACTCAAAGCTAAGCCCAGACACTGGCAAGCGATGAATAATCTCGCCTGGTTGTTGTTGCAACAGGGGCAGTTAGACGAAGCCAATCGTTGGATAATGCAGGCTCTTAGCCTCCAGCCAAGTAATAACGCGCTTCTTGATACTAAAAATAAAATCGAAAGCGCTATCAAGCGTTAAACTTGTAGCAACAGTGAATACCAAGAATAAACTATGAAACCCAAGTTACTATGGATTAAGGCAGATGAACTTTACCCTTTAAACAGTGGAGGTAAAATTCGTACCTACAACATGATGGTGCAGTTGAAAAACCATTATGACATTACATATTTCACTTTGAAGGAATCTGGCACGGCGGCGACGCCAAACATAACTGATTATTCCGATCACCAGGTTTTCGCAGAGTGGAAAGACAACAAAAGCAGTAAGATTAATGTATTAGCCGATGTGGCCAAAAATGTGCTGACCACATCTTTGCCTTATGTCATTGATAAATACACCACTGACACTATTCAGCAAACGCTGCGTAAGCTGTTAGAAAGCAGCGAATTTGATGTTGTGGTATGCGATTTTCTATCCTTGTCGGTAAATCTTACCGCTTTGCCGAAAAAGAAAAACACTACCTATGTATTGTTCCAACACAATGTTGAGAGCTACATTTGGGAGCGGCATTATAAAAACGCCGGTAATCCTGGCAGCAAAATATTTTACAAAAACCAATGGGAACGTTTTGCTGCCTTTGAACGTAAAACCTGCCAGTGGTTTGATGGCGTCATTGCAGTAAGTGATTTCGATAAAGACGTATTCAAAAATGAATTCGGACTGACGAATGTATTAGGTCACGTTGAAACTGGTGTAAACCTCGAATTTTTCGCGGAAATTCCCCGTAAGCCTGTAGACAATTCACTGGTGTTTCTTGGTTCAATGGACTGGATGCCAAATATTGATGGTATTGAAGACTTTATCAAGCACTGCTACCCCATGATCAAAAAAGCAGTGCCAGAGGTAACATTAACCATATTAGGTAGAAACCCTCCAGACAAAATTACTCAGTTAGGTGAAGCTGACGACAGTATCACTGTTACAGGAACAGTCGATGACGTAAGGCCTTATCTGGCAGCATCGACTGCTTCAATTGTGCCACTTCGGATTGGTGGTGGCACTCGTATTAAGATTTTTGAAACCATGGCTGCAGGGCTACCCGTGATTTCAACAACCATCGGGGCTGAAGGTCTGCCCATTACTCATGATGAAAATATCATGATTGCGGATGAACACGAGCAATTTGCTGAAGCGGCTGTTTCTCTACTAAAAGACAATACAAAAGCCACTGAGATTGCCAATAATGGTTACCGCTTGGTAAAAGAAAATTACAGCTGGCAAACGGTCACACAAGATTTTGTTGATATGCTCAATACAGCAAGAAATAAATAGGATTTTTCATGAAC
Organism: Alteromonas sp. AWQ4_252; assembly: GCF_056158205.1. Lineage (NCBI taxonomy): Bacteria > Pseudomonadati > Pseudomonadota > Gammaproteobacteria > Alteromonadales > Alteromonadaceae > Alteromonas > Alteromonas sp. AWQ4_252. The sequence continues at coordinate 3,756,531 of NZ_JBSWSV010000001.1, forward strand.
ATCAGTATTTTTGGATTAGGGTATGTGGGTGCAGTATCAGCCGGTTGTTTAGCCCATGATGGTCATCACGTTATTGGGGTAGACCCAACACAAGCAAAAGTTGATTTAATCAATGCAGGTAAAACACCGATTATCGAAAAGGATATCGGCGAGATAATTTCTTCAAGTGTAAAAGAAGGCCGATTGCGCGCGACAACTGATTGTAAGGATGCGGTTGAAAACAGCGATATTTCTATTGTGTGTGTAGGTACACCAAGTCAACTAAACGGTAGTTTAGATCTCAAATTTGTCCGTCGCGTGTGTGAAGAAATCGGCAGTGTGATTAAAGAAAAGTCCTCTCGCCACATTGTTGTTATTCGCTCAACAATGTTGCCCGGCACCATGGCGGATATAGTTCAGCCCACACTTGAACAAGCCTCAGGCATGGTTGCAGGAGAAGATTTTGGACTTTGTATTAACCCTGAGTTCTTGCGTGAGAGCACGGCGGTTTATGATTTCTACAACCCGCCGAAAACAGTAGTAGGTGCCTCTGACGACACTACACTGAATGATATCCTGGCCATCTATGATGCCTTACCAGGGCCGAAAATTGGTACTGATCTCGCAACCGCTGAAATGGTTAAGTATACAGATAACGTCTGGCATGCTTTAAAAGTCGCCTTTGCAAACGAGATTGGCAACATTGCCAAAAAAGTGAATGTAGACAGCCACAAGGTAATGGATATTTTCTGCCAGGATACCAAGCTCAATATTTCTCCTTATTATATGAAGCCCGGTTTCGCATTCGGCGGTTCTTGCTTACCGAAGGACGTTCGGGCTTTGGTGTACAAAGCCGGCGCTCTGGACGTTAACACACCGGTATTGTCATCAATTTTGCCATCAAACAAACAACAAGTAGAAAACGGTATTAACCTCGTCACCTCAAAAGGTAAACGCAAAATCGGTATCTTGGGCTTTAGTTTTAAAGCCGGCACCGATGATTTGCGCGAGAGCCCTATCGTAGAACTCATTGAAAGACTATTAGGCAAAGGGTATGAATTAAAGCTATACGATAGAAACGTGAATCTTGCGGCAATCGTTGGTGCTAATAAAGATTACATACTCAATCAAATACCTCACATCTCCAAATTAATGGTGACCGACATTAAAGATGTTATCGATGCCAGCGAGGTATTAGTAATTGGTAACGGTGACGAACAGTTCAGAGAAGTGGTTACCAACATACCTAAAGATAAGCACGTTATTGATCTCGTAAGAATTAATGAAGCTGCCGTTGGCCTGGAAGGTTACGAAGGGATTTGCTGGTAGCTACCGGCCCGGACACTATGCAGTTAATAACAAAAGCAAAGAAAGAGTGGGCTGATACTTTACGGTATGCCCCTCTGGTTCGTCATGGATTTCGCTGCTGGTTTACCAGAAAAGGGGACCGTGCGAGCAATGACAGTGAAAAACTCGCTTATTATTTTAAAGGGGCGACTTCTCTGCTTTCGCCATCAGAGGACCAATTGAGCCCTCGTATTAATACACAACTTGACAAGATAAACGATATTTCTGCATGGGCAAAAAGTCAGTACGGTGAAACCAGTCACGTTATATCAAAAGGGATTATTATTAAGCCCTTTACCAGCGAGGATGAAAAAGGCGTTATTTACGTTAGCTTCGAAAAGCACCTTGTTCGATTGCTAAACGCCAGCGACTTCGGCGCATTACAGAAACAATTTATTATCGTTTTTGCTCCGAGCTGGAGTCCGCCCCACTCTCCTGCTCTTTTTGCCATGCCTCGGATATTAGATGATGGGTTATTCACCACTATCAGTAATCCCGTCGACCACGATTATATGTTGCTGATTTCACACAAACTCACTTCTCTGCATTTATATGCATCGAGCTGGGTCAACACTGAAAAGTTTGAGCTCCGCCCTTTCGAGGACAAAGACATAGACCTGTTGGTAATTGCCAACTACGGCACGTTCAAAAGGCATATTGCTCTGTTTAAAGCCCTGTCTGAGCTCGACAGTGATATTCGTGTAACGCTTATCGGACAAGAGGAACCTGGCCGCACGCTGGACAGTATAAAAGAAGAAGCGGACCTTTACGGCGTGGCTCATATGATTGAATTTGCAGGGCCTCAGCCTTACGAGAAAATCACCGAATTCCTGTCACGAAGTAAAACTACAGCCATTTTTTCAAAGCGCGAAGGGTCGTGTGTTGTTGTCGTGGAATCAATGGCAGCAAATGTTCCTGTGGCCGTATTGGAAGATGGAGAGCTAGGCTCCAAGGAGTTTGTTAATGAACAAACCGGCGTGTTATTGAAAAATAAAGACATGGGCCGCCAGTTGCAGCAATTTATTGACAACGCCAGTAATTACCAGCCCCGACAGTGGCTACTCGACAATGGCATCACATATCAGGGCAGTGTCAAATATTTAAACACTCAACTTAAGCAGTGGCATGAACAGCATAGCAAGCCTTGGACTAAAGACATTTTCACATTAGAACGAAGCCCACTGGCAACCATTGCAAAGCCAGAAGAACAGCGGATAATGCAGGTAGAGCAAAAACGGGTCTTTGATGCGTTTGGTCTCTGGATTGGACGAGAGAATACCCAGTGAAAGCCATTGAATTGATAAAAACAGATCTTAAGCAAAAACAGCGGGTGTTTGAGGCTGATGGTGCGTCTGTCTCCACGCTTCGATTGTTTGTCGTTGACGGCACAGGCGCAAATATTATGTTCAGGCTGTCAAACTGGTTCGCGACACGGTCAATAACAAAACCTTTAGCTATGATCTTCCAAACACTGAACAAGTGGTTTAACGGCTGCGTTATTGGTGTTAATGCCTCCTTTGACGAAGGCTTAGTACTCATGCACCCCATCGGCGTGGTGATTAACAGTAAAGTCCGTGGAGGCAAAAATATCGTTATTGAAAGCGGTGTGGTTATTGGCGATGAGAAAGGTTGTTCACCGGTACTTGGAAACAATATTTTTGTCGGTGCCGGTGCTAAAATCATCGGTGATGTCACCATTGGAGACAACGTCAAAATAGGAGCGAATGCTGTCGTCGTGAAAGATCTACCTGCCAACTGCACTGCGTTAGGTATTCCTGCAAAGGCGAGAATGCCATCATGACGATTCTTGAAACCCTGTTTTGGTGCTCCGTGTTTATAATCGGATATACCTACTTCCTGTATCCTGTGGTGTTAATTTTAGCAAGTAGCCTGACCCAAGCCGTGCGCGATACACGATTTGTATTAAAAAAAGACAGTCGCCGGAAAGCAGACTTCGATGCGCCTTCGGTCACCGTGGTGATTGCTGCCTACAATGAAGAAAAATGTATTCGCGAACGGGTCGAAAACTTGTTGTCATTGGATTATCCAACAGACAAGTTGAACATTCTTATTGGTTCAGACGGCAGTACTGACGAAACCAATGTCATTTTGGCTGAATTTACATCTCACCCGCAAATGCAAATTCACTTGTTCGAGGAGAATCGCGGCAAGATAAATGTGCTAAACGATTTGCTCACCCGGGTGGACACGCCAATTTGTGTTTTTTCAGATGCCAATACGTTCTTCGATAAAGATGCTATTTTGCGCTTAGTTGCCGACTTCAAACACGACGATGTAGGCGCAGTGTGTGGAGAACTTGAGCTCGTTGACCCATTTTCGGGAAAAAACAAAGACAGTCTTTACTGGAAGTACGAACAAGTACTTAAATTTCATGAAAACCGCATTGATGCCATGTTAGGGGCCAATGGCGCAATTTATGCCATTCGCACCGAGCTTTATCGCCCACTGCCCTCTGATACCATTATTGACGATTTTTGCGTGTTCATGAATATTGCGAAAATGGGCTATAGATTAACATATAATCCAGAGGCAAGAGCCACAGAAGAAATTGCGCCAAATCTGACTGAGGAAGCGTCACGACGCATTCGTATTGGTGCTGGCAATTATCAGGCTATGTCGCGCCTCTTATGGGCACTAAATCCGCTTATTGGAGCCCGTTGCTTTAGCTACATTAGCCACAAAGTCATGCGCTGGTTTGTTCCCCACTTTATGTTAATAGCATTATTAAGTAATCTGGTGTTGAGTTTTTTTAGTAGCACATATGCTTTTCTGTTTATTGCGCAAATTTTATTTTACGGTCTGTTCGTAATCGGGGCCGCCGGCAAAGCCGAAGCAACCGGAAAAGCCGGAACACTTATAAACTTAATTACCTTTTTTGTTTCTATGAACATTTCACTAGGTCGAGGGTTTGTTAGATTCCTGACAACCCGACAAACAGCCACTTGGGAGAGGACTGCTCGCTGATGATATTTGTGTTTTTATTTTTGTTTGCGCTTGTTTGCGTCGTATCAGCAGCCCTGGCACTTATCTACAAAAAAGATATGCACACCTGGATAGTTGGCTACATCAAAAGAAAAAAGCCGTCTACATCTGATATAGACGGGCCTATTCACGTTATGTTTTGTTTTGTCGATCACTACGAGCCACAGTGGAAAAACAAGGACAATATTGAGTTAGAGCGTGAAAGGGTTGATCGCTGGATGCGTGATTACCCGGTTATGGCGAGCAAGTTTACCGATGCTGATGGCTATCACCCCAAACACTCCTTCTTCTTCCCTGAAGAAGAATACCGCCATGAACACTTGGCCAAGTTATCCGACCTTTGCCATCGTGGGTTTGGCGAGATAGAAATACACTTACACCACGAAGACGATACCAGCGACAACTTACGGAAAACCTTAAGTAATTTTGCTCAAACCTTGCACAATGATCATGGCGCACTTGCAATAGATCCACAAACCCAACAACCGGTTTATGCGTTTATTCACGGCAACTGGGCGTTGGATAATTCCCATCCTCAGGGTAAGTGGTGCGGTGTGAACGATGAATTAATCGTGTTGCGTGAAACGGGCTGTTACGCTGATTTCACCTTCCCATCTCCGGATGCCACCCAGCCTTCCATGCCTAATACACTGTATTACGCCAAAGACGACCCAAATAAACCCAAGTCATACGACACCGGGCGGGAAATGAAGGTGAATGGTTCAGCCTGGGGCGATATGCTGATGCTGCAAGGCCCCCTGGGATTTAACAAAGAAGAATCTAAATTTGGCATTCTACCCAAAATTGAACGTGCAGATATTCGTGAAACCTGCAAACCCACGCCTGGCCGGGTCGATAACTGGGTCGATACCCATATTCACGTGAAAGGCCGGCCAGAATGGATTTTCATAAAAATTCATACCCACGGCGCTCAGGATATTGATATGGATTGCTTACTTGGCAAACCCGTGGAATCAATGCATACACATCTCACTACAAAATATAACGATGGTGAGCACTATAAGCTGCACTACGTCAGTGCCAGAGAAATGTACAATATTACCAAGGCAGCGGAAGCCGGTGAGTCAGGCAATCCGAACGATTACAGAGATTACATACTGCCGAAGCCCACATTTAGAAGGATGTAACGTGGATTTAAAGCGGATTCAGATGAAGTTTGAGTCGTTGATCGGTCTTGATCAACGTCGCTGGAAGCAAGCCCCTTACGGTTTGTACAGCGTAAACCTGCATCGCGTTGGAGATTACAGGGAAGCGAGTGGCGATCCTAACGTCTACTCTTGTACGCAATCGCAACTTGATTCCCATATTGGTTTTTTCAAACAACATTTTGATATGGTTAGCCTGGAAGATGTCGCTGACATCATTGCTTCACCTTCCTTACTGAAAAATCGTCGCTGTATGGCGATTACTTTTGATGATGGCTATGCCGATAACTACCATCAGGCGTTTCCTGTTCTCAAAGCCCACAAGGTACCGGCCGCTTTTTTTATTGCCACCGGTTTGGTAGGGAACAGTATTCTTCCTTGGTGGGATAAAGTGGCTTTCCTACTTAAAAATAGTGCGTTATCCACGATTAAGCTTACCCAATGGGAGAACTCTGTCAGCTATAGAGGCGACATCAAGCAATTTATCAGGCTGGTATTAAAAGAGATAAAGGCGTCCGGACAAAGCCTCGAGAATCAAATTGAAGAGCTGGAGTCACTTACCAGTCTAAAAACGTCTTACCCTACCCCGGAGTTCGTCAGTTGGGAGCAGCTAAAAGAAATGTATAGCAGCGGTATGACAATTGGCGCCCATTCTCATCACCATTATATTCTTTCAAGCCTTACTGATGAGGAAATTCTCTTTGAACTGCAACACTCAAAAAAGTTGCTCGAAGAGCACCTGGGTATAAAAATTAACGCATTTAGCTATCCTGTAGGGAATCAATCTACCTATAATAACGGCGTAATTGATGCACTTAAATCCTCAGGATACAAATTGGCTTTCAACTTCAGACCGGGTATCAATGCTCACGTTAACGAAAAGTGCTACGACTTGCATCGCTTCCCAGTTGAACCCTCGATGACAGCAGACAGCTTTAAAAAAATGGTGTCCTATGCCCCCGTATATTAACTCGCTTCGCATTTTGCATGTTGTAAGCAGTTTACATGTCGGCGGCGCTGAAAAGTGTGCGGTGAATCTGGCTCGAATTCAATCTCAACAGAGTCATAAAGTTGCTGTGTTGTCATTTGGCTCCCCAAGCGACCCATTTACCCAAATACTCGCAAATGCGGATATTGAGTATCACTCTATTCAGGGAAATATGCTATCGCGGCTATACAAAGCCTGGGCTGTATTGAAGCGCTTCGACATTATTCATATCCACTCACCTGCCGTTATACGGGCATTATCGCCACTTTTTTTCTACCTGATGACAAAAAAAGTCATATACACCATGCATGGAGAACATTCCGCCAGCTTAGGTGGCATGAAGCTAGCCCATAAACTTGCAAACATCTATTTAAAAGGCCGTTATGCGGTAAGTGAACGGGTTCGCGATGGTGTAAAATCTCGTTATAACTGGTCGCCCGCTAACGTTACCGTAGTCCCAAATGGTGTTTACGTGCCTGCTTCAGACGCATTACCTCCCAGGCGTCTTCCTGAAGCCCCTTTTCGCTTCGGTATGGTGGCGAGGTTAGTGCCTTTAAAGCAGATTGATAAAGTTATTGATGTTTTTGCCAAGTGGGTCTCAAGCAACCCAGGTACACTGCACATTTTTGGCGACGGTCCTCAGAGAGAATACCTGGAAAAGAAAGTTGTTGAGTATCACCTCTCTGACATGGTGACATTTTACGGCAACGTCATTAACGAAGACGACATCTATCACACCTTCGATTGCTTGCTTATCAACTCGAATACTGAAGGCCTGCCTATGGTATTGCTAGAGGCAATGGCGCGCCGAAGGCCGGTTGTTTCAACCCGTGTTGGCGCTATTCCTGCGCTAATTGAACAAAGCGGTGCCGGCTTACTCATTGATGTTGACGACTCAGCAAAGCTTTCTTCCTGCATGAACAAAATGGCTACTCAACCATTGCTATACAATGAATTGGCAGACAAAGCCTACGCTTATGTATCAAGCAATTTTGGCGTTAAGCAGGTATCTGATATCTATCTCGAGCCGTTTATTGGAGCGCAGTAATTAACATGGCAACGCCCGCAATTTTATTTTTCTCTAATTTGTACCCGGTTACCTGGGACCCAAATCGCGCTGCGTTTAACTATCAGCAAACCCAATGTATGGCTGAAAAAGTAAAAGTGTCATACCTTGTACCAGTGCCATTTACAGAGTGGTTTAAACATCGCATTTTAAAAAGGCAAAAGCAGCCAGAAGGTGTTACGACCTTTCCTTATTTTTACACACCGGGTACGGGACGGCGTCTCTACCCGTTGTTTTTGTTTCTGTCTGCACTGATTTGCGTGGTTCCACTACTCAAGTTTGCTTTTGCTAAACAAGTATTAGCAAGTTGGGCGTATCCCGACGGTGTATGCGCTGCCTGGTTCCAAAAAATATTCCGCTTTAAGCTTGTTATTCAATGCCACGGCAGTGACATCAACGTGCATACGGCGCAAGCTGGCCGACGCAAGCAAATGCTGTCAGCATTTAAGCGCGCTACTTGCGTGGTGACCAAAAGTCAGGCGATGGCAGATGTGATCACGCAGTATGACCACACAGTTTGCACCAAAGCGGTATACAACGGCGTAAACGTAAATCGATTCACATTGAAAGAAAGTAATTTGGTGGATCACGAACAGTGTAAACTGCTCTTCGTGGGTACAATAATAACCACCAAAGGCATATTTGAGTTAGTTGATAGTATAGACGCCTTACGGCACACTTCCCCCAATATACATCTTAACGTAGCGGGCAAAGGCGCAGAAATGGAGCGATTACATACTCTCATCGCTGACCGTCAACTGGGTGAACACATTACTGTTCACGGATCTTTACCCCACCAGCGCATTGCTGAACTTATGCGAGAGAGTGATGCGTTAATTCTGCCCAGCTATCGTGAAGGCGTGCCCAACGTGATGATTGAAGCACTGGCCAGCGGCGTACCAGCCTTAGTTACCCCTGTAGGTGGCGTACCAGAAATTTTAAAAGATGCGGTTAACGGTATTATTTTAGCCAGCCACTCACCAAATGACATCACTGAGGGAATTACACGGTTTCGCTCACAACAGTGGGAACCAAACGCTATTCGGCAATCTATTTCCCACTTGAATTGGGATAACAACGTGTCTGCTATCCTGGCGTTGTTTGACAGGCATTAAAAAAGGCCCGAAGGCCTTTCTTAATACTCTCTTAGGCGATACCGCATTCTTTTAAAATAACACCAGTGGTGTCTTCCAGCGGTAATAGTGATTCAGGTTTAGCAAAGGCATTATTCGCTTTATAAACCCAAAACACACCATGTGGGTGGTGCATGCCACTTTTGAGGTTGTCTGCCAAATAGAATACATCAGAAAACGCCAAAGTTTGTTCATTGAGAGAAAAAGTTGCACTCTCAGCCACTGGTTGATAGATACGGCAACCACCAAATACATCTTTACCTTCCAACCTCAGCGAAAACAGGTTCTCGCCGTCAAAAGATGCTGCTTTAAGGGCGTTGTAGTTAGCCTCAGCGGCCGTTTCTGACTCACAAATGACATGGAACTGATGTGACATCACAGGGCTTATTTTCTCCACGCCCTGCAAGCCAAAGACATCAATAAGAGACTCCATTTTATGCGGTCGATAAAAGCGTTTTCCACCCTCTTCATCTTTTTCCGTGTACGGCTGTTGGCTTAGCGCAGACGACAAAATGATAGTTGAATTGGCATCAGCCATATCAAATACTTTCCCTATAAGGGCATCGTGATTTTTATACGCATAGAGAATTGCATCTCCATAGAGTTCAACTTCTTTTTCCGAAGGCTTCATAGGAAAGCGTTCAGGCTCCATGTAACGCCAGAACTTATGCTGAAAGTGTGCCGTACTGTTAGAAAAGAATGTTGAGAAACTCGGTCTTTGTTTTTTGTATACGTGGGCGAAAACGTCAAACTGTAACCAGTCCAAAATGGTGGCCTTTTTCCAGCGATCGTCGGCCTTAGTTACTTGCTTAAACACCACGCCAAACAAGCGCTTTATAGTAGACATACTGAGACCGTGGCGCATCATAAACCACAGAAACGCCAGGTTGTCTTTTAGTGACAACGTATGATTAGTGTTAGTGTGCTCTTGTACATTGGCACGCACAAAATTGTAAAAAGGCTGTAATTCCTTAGGCGACGCTTCAACGTCGATACTCCATGGATCTGGCAGCACAAGAATATTGTTATCTTTGGCATCCCAGCGCACATTCATACTACCGCATAGCCAGGAGTCTTTGCCATTTTTAGACAGCGTATCCCAGATACTATCGTGCTCGAGGTTTTGAGCCTGCCCTAGTCTGAACACTTTGTGCTTTTCAAAAGGCAAACCCGTGTGCAATGTAACCCATTGGATCCATGGCTCAAGATACTCTACATCACACCCGGCATCCGTAGTGTAAGCCGTAGCATTTGAGTACAATTTAGCAAAGTTAGGCAAGTGCCCTTCTGCAATAAACTTTTCCAATAGAGGCGGACATAGCTCGTTGAACTCGAGCAAAATGACGTTTTGTTTTTCCATAATATGATTCTCGGCAGACCATCCTGATTAAGTCGCCACTCAAGGACAACATCCCCTGAGAGTTGATGACTTCTTATACATTCTATCAAATCATTACTTCGCGCTGAGCGCCAGTATTTTTTTGCCTTTCACAAGGTTTAGCCGCTCCCACAGCTAATTTCTGCATAATTATTTTGTAGTTCGCGATATTTGACCTCCTTGTTATCAACAACTTGTCTAAGATGACCAAATCCTTACCAACATAGGTATACCTAGCCATACCTTAAAAAGATCGATTGTGGGTTATTTTTCACCTGTAATTTGCACGAGGATAACGTTGTTATGAAAATCCGTACATTAACCATCGCTATTTCGCTGATGATGTCGTCAGCCCCCTTGACCGTCTATGCTACAGAAGGAAGCTGTGAAGCTGTATCGCTTTCAACCAACGAGGATGGTTATATAAACGGATTTAGTTTTCCCCCACTTTCAGACGTTGTCGCAGGTGAAGTATTCACTTCCCAGTGTGTTGAAGTGGTAACGGGCAACCCAGAAATACTATTTTCTCCTCAGGGAGATATGCTGGTTTCAGTAAATGACAATCAGTTTTCATCTAGTCCTTTCTCTCTTGTGTCCGGCACTACTCTGCAACTGAAAGCGCGCTCTCCCGAAACCGCTGGTGCTAAAACCACCTATAGAATTGTCGGTGAGCTTCCTGACACCTATCCAAGCTCACAAAAGCGCGTTTATGTTAACCAAATTGTCAGCACATCAGACATCCTGACCAATACCTTCGATACAGTATCAAACACGACAGTAAGTGACAGCGAAGATGTTAGCGAAAGCTGTCAGATAGTCGATATGTCAGAGAAAATTGAAGGCCAGGAGCTCGAACCTTTACTTGAAGGCGTACCTGGTGACACGGTAACCAGCGACTGCGTAAAATTTGTAAATGTTCCAGCGGGAGCATTTGTTGAGCCTTATCGTTCGGAGACGATAGTTATAAACGGCTCGCTACAAACTGTAGACACTGTAGAAATACACGAAAATATGACCGTTGCACTGAACTATTCAGTTTCAGCCGTAAGTGGTGATAGTAAAAACCTCCGTTTCGAGCTTTCCTATTTCGACGATAATAGCGTTGTACAACAAGTTTATTTTCGCTGGAGAGTGTTAACAGAGAACCATTTAACTCAAAATACCTGTGCATCACTTACTGCGGGTAGTGTCGTCAATATACCTTACTCTGTTGAAAGCGAAGATTCACCATTCGTTGAATCTATGTGTCTTTCAGTAGCCGAATCGGGTTCACTTTCTTTCGAAGAGTCAGGAATCAGTGTATCTGTAAATGGTGAAATTCAACAAACACAACCAATTGACCTTAAGAACGGTGATGAGATATCACTCGTGCAAATCGAGGATAAGAATAGCCGAACTTTTGCTTATAGTGGCACATTTGAAGACACAAACGGTAGCGCAACTGGATTGTCTTGGATAACAGTAAATTCCGAAGACATTAAACATCAAAACGGAGAAGATAGCTCCGATACACAGCCTAAGGCACCAGCAAACATCTCACTAACTCCCGACGCAACTTATTTCAGTCAGTGTCGAGCACTTGATTTGTACATTCGTTCTAATGGCAAGCGTTCTCAAACTGGCACCATGTTATCATCAACACTTGAAATAGAGCCTGGCGTAGCTACTGCGTCCGAATGTATTGAAATAGCGGGTATGGAAACCAATGCAGTATTGAGTTCTGTTGGCGATGCATGGTACTCCGTCAATGGCGCCGCTTTTACCCAAACAGAAACAGAAGTCACTAACGGTGACCAAATCGTTCTGGGTTACAGCACGCCAAAAGCTCACGGTCTATCTCAAACACAGCGAATTCGGGTCACGCCATCAGCACTAGCTGATAATACAGATAACTTCTTTATAAAATGGGATGTACAGACGGCGAATACCGGCCGTGCTCCTCAAGAATGGCACCTGAGCCCTGACGGTGAATATAAACAAATAGAGGACTTAGCTTCACAGCTTGTTGCTGGTGATATCATTAATGTGAAAGGCGGATATGAATACGCGCCATTTATTCTTGAAGACATCAGCGGAACAAAGGCCAACCCAATTGTAATAAGGGGTATTGAGGTAGATGGTCAGCGCCCTGTATTTGCGGGTAACCACAGTCGTTGGCCCTGGACGATTGGCGTACGTAGTTCACACAGTATCCGATTCGAGAACATCGAAATAACGGGGGCGGACACTATTTGTTTCCGTCATGAATCCCATAACATCGTTTTAGAGAATGTCTTACTTCACGGCTGCAAAGTACATGGCATACTGGGTACCGATTCTCTTTCAGGCAGCTTAACTATCAATCAGTCTGAAATTACCGACGCAGGAGGCAAGCACGAAGGCCGGCCATGGGGTCACGCAATCTATGTCGCAACTGACCAGTATCGCTTCCCTGACAGCAAGCTAAAAATTACACATAGCTTCCTGCACGGCAATAAGGGGAATACGGTTAAATCGCGAGCAGAAAGACTCGAACTCTATTTCAACTGGGTGGAAGTTAACAATCTTGAGCAAGCAAAATACGCACTTGAACTGATTGGTCCCGTAGTGGAAACACGCCATCCCATCCAGCAGGATGTGTCAGGTAATCTATTTTGGTTGGGCAAGGACTTCTATGCCATTCGCGCAGGCAGTGATGGTACTGGAGGTTCTAATGGTATCGTCAGGTTTACGAATAATACTGTTATTCATGCGACAGACTCTGATCAATACTCATTTCTACGTCTCGACCATAAGATGACCGCAGTAGGATTGCAGAACAACGTATTTGTGAAAAAAAACCAGGATGCCACTTATACACTTATTCGTGATAACGTGAAAAAAGAACGTTGGGCGGCCGGTGAAGAAGCCATATTCGTAAATAATAATGTCTTACCCACAGATGCAATTATTAACTCGACCAATAGTGAAAAACGCAAAACACTCATTAAGGAATACCTTTCGTCATCAGCGTATTTTGATAATGCAGAAACCGACGTAGTAGAAGCCGTTCAAATAGACTATGAAGATAAATCGCTCATAGTAGATGATCAAAACAGTTTGCTTCAGCTCGGTTCTTCCGGCTCAGCATTCAACGGTGAATTGCAATTCAATAGCCCTCTGAAATATATGAATGTCTCTTACAAAGCACCAAATGCACGGCCTGTTGAAAAGTCATCGCTGATTAAAGTTACCAAGGACTGTGAAGCAAATACGGGTTCATTCTAAGAACACCAAAGTTTACAGTGGAGTGGCAACTATGCCGCTCCACTGCTATTTTTAAACCGCATAACCATATCTTTCCAAGGCACGCAAATCAGTCTCATCGTAAGAGCTGATTATCTCATTCGTAAACTTGTGCTTACATTTTGATGCCTGGGGGAGTGCTAGCACAGCTTCGCGCATTTGCGGCGTTATCTCTACATCAAGAAACGTAATCAAGCGTTCCATGGTTTCAACAGGTTTCTCGCACAAATCTTCAAACTTGACGACAAGGAAGTGATTTGGAGGTAATTGTTCACCGAAGTTCATCACTTGTTCATTGGCCTTTAGCCAGTATTTAAGTGACTTCTGCGGCGTGCAATCCGTTGCTGAAACCTCTTCTCCCAAGACTATTTTTGACCAATTAATACACTGTTGCTGGTTTTCGCTTAATGACATATCAACACCGTGCCGAATAGTGTGGATATACTTCAATTTCGGGAACATATTTTTGAAATGAGGTAAAAACAGCCAGGAGTTAGGTTCCTTAAAGCCCCAGTTATCTGCTTCTAACGTGCTTTTTTTCCGATTCTTGAATACCTTTTGTGCGTTCTTGTACGCGAACCGTCGTCCCAGCCCCGATACCGTTTCTTTATTTCGCATCCAGTCAAAAAAAACACGAAGAAAAAGAAGCTTATTCTTAAATGCCAGACTCGTATTATAGCCTGACAATTGGCAGAATAATTCGATAACAGGCCTAACAACAGCATCATTGTGAATGTTATCTAACAACCACTGTTTTCGTTTAAATAACAATGTAAACAACAGGTTATCGCTAGCATGGTTTAGCGTATGCCCCATATCAAAATCCATGAGGATCAATGCCTCGGAAATGATTCTAGTGCCACTTCCCCCTACACCACCAATAATGACAGGTTGATCATTCATGTCCATTACCCTTTCTTTGATAACCAATCACTACAATCCCACCCTAATTGAGCTTCTAACTGTTGAGTATCGTCTTGCAAATGTGCTTGCATATACGAAATAGCGTCATCGTCAGGTAAGTTGCTATAACCTCCCGCGAATACCGACTTATTTTCCCATTCAAAATCTCTACTGACAGAGAGAAATGAGCATATTTTATCCACAGTTTCTTTACCGTCAGCCAGAAAATCCTCGTACTTCAAAAACAGCATCTGAGATGCGTCAAAATATTGTAAGAACCGATCTACTTGCTGAAAATAGCGGCCTCTGTCGAGATATGAAAAAAGCTGATCTTGCTGCGGTAAGTACTGTTGTTTTCGAGACTCTTCCGCTTGCAATGCAGAAAGAAAATCAAGAGGCTCGATACCTTTTTTGCGCTGCATATTCCAGTGAGAAAAACCACGCAGTACTGGGTCACGATAGATGAAAATTAACTTTAATGCGGGAGAATATTGTTTCAGTCGTTTAGCGACGGGCGTCCAATACGTATAAATAGGAGTTATTTCACCCAGCATTTTATCATCTTGCATGTTGAATGATTTATGATATTTGCCATAAGTAAACCGAGGGAAACGAAAATGTCTTTCGGTATCAAAAAAGTGCAACTCTTTTTTTTCAGCCATTTGTATATCAGGATGATGGCGCAATATGTAGTCAAGTGCAGTGGTTCCACACTTCTGTGCACCACACACAATGAAATCTATTCTTTTTTTTGTCATATTCGTAGTCTAGTCAGTCGCTAAAATGTAGGTGTCTGGCTCAGGCCGTTTCGAAAAACTCTTTAGACTATGCCACTTGTACTTGTGCATCATCTTATTCAGATTAACGAACCACTCACTGTCCGACATATCGATTTTTACAGTATCGATCGTCTCATCCTGAAGCAACACGTCTGAGAAGTACTCACCGGAAAGATCAGCATCTGCTTCCCCCTGAAAATAAAGGGTTCCCACTTTGCTCACCTGGTTATTCTTAAAATAGACTGACGGCTTTCCATTAGTCCATTGATCTGCGGTTAACATATCACGGATCAAAATAGCGTTCGTATCTGGTAATAGAAAAAGATTATTTTCAGCTTCGAGCCGCCCCAGTCCATGGTAGACCCTGAAAACAGTGCCAGAAAACGTGCTTGAGAAGGCAAATAAATTATTAGAAAAGCGCTCCTTCCCTATATTTCTGCCCGTGCCATCACCGCCAACCCGCACACTATGGTTGTTACCAACATGAACTAGAATATTGTCTTCTACCAGTCCATATAGAGGTTCACTGTCGTCGTAAGCATCGTAACCAATTAGCTCGAGCAGGTAGCGAGACTGTTCGTGAGACGAGGTCTCAATCCAGTTATTAATAATGTGTGTGTTTTGTGCCCGAGATTTTACTGCATTCCCACGATTGCTGTGGACAAAACTATTACGTAGCGTGAAGGTACTACCAGGAAAACGGTCGCGATCCGTTGCTATGTATAATGCATGTCCCCACGCACGCCCCTCTATTTTCCCCCCCGAATTTTTAACCTCACTATTTTCAATGGTTATTGTTCCGGAATTGTTATCAGTACCTAGTACACCATGGTGACAATTATTAATTAACACTCTACTGACTAGCGTATGTGTGGCTTCATTTCGAAGGCACACTTCCCCATTTTCCAGTATGACGTTATCAAGATGCCAATAATGTGAGTTCGAGAGGCCTACAACCCAATCCCTGCGACCACCTCCCTCGCCCTGAATACGGGGGCGAGATGAAGCCGTTGTAGCATTGCTAGTCAGGGTAATGGGAGCGGCATTAGCCCCGGAGATAGACTTGGCTACAAAGCTCTGATAAACCACATCTTTTTCCAATACAATAGTGTCTCCTGGTCTGAGACGGGGCAAGACCTCTTTTATTTCCCTCGCCTCGTGGGAAGGCCCAACGTAAAACACGGTATTTCCAGTGTCTTTCACGGCAATGAGTTGCCAAATTAACAGATATACACTCCGCTTAAGCTCATCAGCATGACTAGCCTCTTTCAAGTGAAGCTTAACTCTGTCGCGTTTTCCAGGGTTTTTAGGCGCTACAACTTTTAGCTGTAAAGTATCGCCGTCTCTCAGTTTTTGGCCAGCTGCCAGCTCAAAGGGCCCATTATTAATTGACACCTGAGCATCGCTGCTTTCAATGATAAAGTATCCGTCAATCCCTTTAAAAGATAGACAAGCCGACAGGACTTCCTGACCAGGTCTCACACCCAGTGTTGAAGGGAAAGCTGTTTGTTTACGCTTACCATTACCTCTTATGGAGATATCTTTTGTCGCACATTCAGTCGCGGTATCAGCGGAGCCTGTGACTTGCGCTCGAAGAGACGGTGAAAATAGATAAAAAGCCAGGACAAAAAGGACTAGGTAGTTGGTCAACTTAGCGACCTCGTAATTTAAGTTTGATAGTTCTAATTGGTTCTTTCCTGTGATCTAAGAAAGGAAACTTTGTCGTGATAGAAG
The DNA here is from genome assembly GCF_056158205.1 of Alteromonas sp. AWQ4_252. Lineage (NCBI taxonomy): Bacteria > Pseudomonadati > Pseudomonadota > Gammaproteobacteria > Alteromonadales > Alteromonadaceae > Alteromonas > Alteromonas sp. AWQ4_252. The sequence goes on from NZ_JBSWSV010000001.1 coordinate 3,773,271, forward strand.
ATGCCAGACACAATAATTTGTATTTCACCTCAGATGTCACGGGTGTTATACCCCAACCATCAGGTAGGGAATAACCCATTTGTTTCATAAACGGACCAAAGTTCTTAGCTGCCGCAGCGCGCATGTCGCTATTTGTATAATAAGCTTCGAACGACTTTTTCTCTACGTTCGTTTTGTTACCGACAGGAAGAGGCCGAACTTGATCAGCTCCGACGATTTTTAGCATTGTGGCAAAATCACTCTGCAAATTTTCAAAGCGCATCACAAAATCGTAAGACACACCAGGAATGAAGTAGAAATTCATGTAAGTGTAATTAAGATATTTCCAGAAATAATCTTCAAAACTTATTTTCTGTTTATTGACATCCATGAACTCTTGAACTTGTGCCTGATGACTCCAGCCGCCGTTTTCTTCCCAGTTTGCCGGGTCAGAATAGTCATGATGATCAGCGGTATATTTGAAATACTGGGCTAATGTTTTGTCCAATGGATTACGAACGCCTATGACACGTTTATATCCTTTCTGCTCCGGTGTGGCAATTTTCATAAATTTGTCAACGGAGTCATGCTTGGACAATACGTGTTTTCCTCCGTAATTCTCAACAAGTTCTTTAGCGATCACAGTACAGGCTGTTTGCTTATTTTGAATGAAAACAAATTTATAAGTGTCGCACACGATCATTTCACTTTTCCCTTTGCTAATGATGTTAATTCGCTAACGAGTTCGCGTTTTATACACATTAGCACAGCAAGGTAAGAAAAGGCACCGAGAGAAATTTGTACAAACAAGAGTATGTATGGGTTACCAACCAAAGATTGAATTTGAACCCCACCGAAGTAAACCAACACAAACATTATTGCACCAGCGGCAAACGGAGATACGATATTTTTCCACTTAGACGAAACTGAGAGACCAATGGCATAGCACGCTCGCGCTGTTGTTATGATGTACGTTACGGAAAAACCCACCAACCATGCTAGTGCCATATTGCTCGGAGAAGTTCCAAAAAAATAGAAACAGGGTATGAGAATAGCAAGAGTCATAAACATATTGGAGATCATGATGTCTAGCTTGCCGGAGGACTTCAACAAAGGCGAAAACATCTGATAACCAGAACGCAATGGCATGGACAAACAATAAAGCATGATCACCGTCCCTGCCTCGGCCCATTTATCTCCGAATACTAATGGCGTTGCCACGGTAGCACATGCTGCCATGCCCCAGAACACAGGCACAAAGAGAAGATAGGCTAGGCGCTGGGATTTTTGGAAGTAACGTAATTGCCGTTTTGGATCGTCTTGTATTTTTGCATAAGCAGGAAATGCGACTTGCCGAATAAGCGGCATAACTTTCGATGCAGGAATCATGGCAACGACAATAGCAAATTGATAAATGCCAACCTCATATTGCGACATCACGATACCAGCGATGGCAATATCGATGTTTGTCGTAAGGTGAGCCATGAGACCTAAAAAAGACGCTTTTTTTGCAAACGTCAGCATATCAGTAATACTTGACGTGATTTTCGCGGGAATAACGCGGCTCTTCTCGACTACAACATAACTACATTGTTTAAGTACACTCGATGCAAGATTCCCCACCACAATAGACCAATAGCCGTAATCGGCATAGGCCATTGCCACCGTAACAAGCGACCCAACTGATTCGCTGAACGCGTCCACCATGGAGAGCTTTTTAAAGTTCATTTCCCTGTTCATTTTGGTTTGCTGCATAAAGCCAACAAGCACAATAAGGAAATTAAATGCGGTAACCTGAAGCACAGCCTCAATGGCAGGGTTATCATAAAACCGGCTGATGAATGGCGCGCTTCCTTGCATAAGCAAAAAGAAAAACACATGGGCCATTATCATAAAAGTATAAAACTGAGATTGCTTTTCTGGCGTAAGGTTTGGCTCTCGAATAACCGCAGATGCCAATCCGCCAGTACTTACCGACCACAATAAAGCAGAAAAAAAAGAGCCCAGAGCGATAACCGTATAGTCTTCTGGAAACAATAGTCGCAGGGTGAAAATGGTGGTGCCCCAGCGAATGGTTTGACCAAGAGCTTTGCCTATCGCTACCCATTTCAGAGAACGAAGTACTTCATCGCGCATGGGCTAAATCCTTGGTTCAATACTGAAAATCTTACGGAAAGTTTCTTCTACCTTTTTCATCGGTAAGCTTAACTTCCACCATAGTGACCGATAAGACTTAAAGAACAGGTGACGATAAAAAATTTCCGACTGTTTTACGCTTTTTAAATGCTCAGCCAATACTGCTGATAAGCTGTTGCCGTAACTGTCATACTGCAACTGTACTTCAGTTGGAATATTTTCATTATTCTCAAGGGCGTTAAACGCCGCGGTACTCAATTGTCCAAGTGTACTCTCGGGTTCCAGATTGTTTTTTTGCTTTATCAAACGAGTATCAACAAAAGTGGAAGCCTCACTCTGGTTTGGTTTAATGTCTGCAGCCTTAAACACACGTGCCATCTGCGATTCCGGGCTTTGCATCAAAGCGTCGAAAAATACCACCACACGATTTTTTGGCTGAGTATGTCGCATACTCGACAACGTATAGTTCATCCATAACATCAGCGATTTTTCTTCAGAAAACCCATCTCGTTTAGCCAACGAACCTGCAACTTCCACGGGGCGGCGAACCATAACAATGTATAGTGGCTCCACATCAGCCTTCTCGAGTACTGCATGCCAAAAAGGCAGTAACAACGATGTTCTTGGGTCTTTCATCCCCCAGTAAGCGTGCTTACCATATTCTGATTTCACTAATGCCACACCGCGTTCCACCCAGGGAGCTAAGGCATCCATGTTCAAAGATTGGTGACAGCTGGCTAAAGGATCATCCCAACTCCACCCCAACACGTCAAATAGGCGCTCGTTAAAACGCACTAACGCTGAATTTTCGTAAAAGCCTTTTTCGTTGACTTCTTTTTGCGGTCCGTAGAGGGAATCACCCATAAAAACCCCCTGCTCGGCCAGAGAGCCTGACACAGCAGACGTTCCACTACGGTGCATACCGATGATGATAAGAGCTTTGGCTTTCACAATAATCCTTAAGATATAACTGATTTACGCAAACGTTTGAGCTGTTTGACAACACCTACTGGAGCAATGTAGAGCAATATGCCAGTCACAAGCCATGACAATGATAGTTTGTTGCGAGTCCAAGCTTTCAAGTAGCAACGTGCAGCGTCTGAAATTTCATTGCGGTAGAGAAAATTATTGGCATAGTGAATATACACACGGGTAAGTGCTTCATAGAGTGCATTGCTTTCCTCGGCGGTTAAATCAGGAAGCGATGCAAGCGTCGTAATACAATACACATCTGCGCTTAGCATTTTCCGATTGTTTAATGAGTAGTTTCCACCGTGAATGACATAGGTCGCCAGGGGCTTTTTGACCACGGCGAAGTCACATAACCTCGCTAGTTTCATCCATACAAACCGGTCGTCAACACCCTGAAGCGCTCTCTCTGCATTAAAATAGCCAATTTTTTCGATAAGAGATTTACGCACAACTACTGTGCAACAGGTGATAAAATTCTTTTTACACAGCGCAAAAAAACATTGGCCCTCGTGAGCCGGAATTATCAGTTCTGAATGACCTTTTGTATTCACGGCTTCTGTGCCTGTATACACCAATCCTACGCTTGGCTTTTCAAACAATGGCATTTGTTCGCTCAGCTTATTGCTATGCCATATATCGTCTTGGTCACAAAAGGCAATAAACGCACCCGACGCAGCTTTGATACCGGTATTTCTGGCACCTGCTACGCCACCATTTTCTTGCTCAATGACAACTAACCGATTTTCGTCTTTAAACGGCACTAAATGAGGCGCAACGGGTTCCGGCGAACCATCACTGACGAGTACTACTTCAAGGTTGCTATAGCTTTGTGCAAAGATGCCTTCGAGAGTCTTTTTAATGGTATCGCCGCCGTTGTAAAACGGCACAATGACACTGACTTTTTCAGAATAATCCATAGAATTTACAGCCTGAGCAAGAAGACAATAATGACGTACATAACAGGAAGCGACAAAAATGCCCCCAATGCACATTTGAAAAATAACGACCATGACATCGACGAGTCCACGTCAGGATGTAGTCGACTTGCGCGAATATAACAAGCCACGCACATAGCAGCGAATATATAGAAGAAAAGCATGTAGGTTCGGCTAATGAAGAACGCTGTCGCGCAATATCCTATCATGGAAATAATTAAATAAACGGCAGCAGCTTGCTCTTTAGCGAAAAGCATTTTATTTGCTGCCCGGCTTATATCTATTTTTCGAACTTGTAGCAACATTACAAAAATCATGACAAGAAATGTCATCCATAACATGTAGCCACTGATACCTAATTCGGCGAAGGCAAGTACATAGGAGTTGTGAGCTGTTTTGCCGTGATAGATTACAAACTGCTCTTTTCCTATCCCGAATAAGGGACGGTACTTGAACATTTGTACTCCTTGGTACCATGCTTGAAGGCGGGCATCAGCGCTTTCATCATCGGTGGAAATAGTACGAAATTTAGACATCACAAAAATAGCTGCAGGTGACGTGACTAAAGTGAGGAACACCGTTTTAATTTTACCGTATCGGAGATAAAAAAACGCAACGAATACTACAAAGGTACCGACCAATGAACCCCGGCTAGCGCTCCAATAAATACCAGCCAGGTACGCGACTATACAGCCCAGGTACAACAGCTTCATTATTTTGCTTTTGGCCTGGGTCATGAAATAAGCAGCCAGGGGAATATTCATCAACAGAAACATGCCCATGTCGTTGGGGTCATTAAAAATACCCACATATCGTGCTTGAAGAGAGTCGCCACGGGGCATGGCAGCTTCAGCCCATCCGATGCCCAGCGGGTCTGAGATTTGTGTCCAGGACTGTTGCACCATCACAAGGGCGGCGCCCATGCTAACCCACATGATCAAGTGTTGGCGTTTTATGGTTTGTAAAAAACCAAGATAAAGTAGAAATGGTAGAAAGTTAGACGCAAGAGAGTCTTGCATAACAAAGGAGTTAGCAAAGAAACGGAACGCCCGAAACTCTGACAACACCACGACAAAAAACATTCCCAGTAGCAATGTGCACTGTATATTCCAGATTTTGGGCGTCAATGCCAGAAGATAACTAACAAACGCAAGAATAAGAAAGATCCGAAGGAGCGGAAATTCAATAACGAACATGGGCCATTCATGGGGACGCAGGAACACCAATATGGTGTAAACCAACAAAAAGAAAAAGCCTACCCGGCAGGTAGAGTTAATTTCTTCTGCTTCGAGCACTTTTACCGCATCTCCTGCAGCCTGAACAGCCTTCATCCGTTTAACACCCTATTTATTTTATTAATAATTTTTGCCTTCAACACAATTAACCTGTTAACCAGTCGTGCCGCCCTCGATGCGTGCAATACGATGTGAAACAAGGGTTCACTATGTTCTGTAAGGCGATTTTTATATGTGTTTTCAGGCTTGCTTCCGAGAAAATCATACTCACTGAGTTGATTTTCAACTGCAGCCTGTGCTTCTATCAGGTGCATTATAGTACCCGGCGAGACGTTCGGTTTAAATTTATCATTTATACCGCTTTGATAAAAAAATATACTTTTCGCATCTTTAAAGCCATAAAAGCTGGCAATGACTTCATCGGCCACAGCAATTTCTGTCAATACAACCCGTTCTTTACGCCAGAGTCGTTTGATGACTCGTGTGTGAAACTGTAAAAACAGAGGGTTATCAAAAATAATCTGGTGCTGACGTGATGCCCAGCGGCGACGGTGCAATTCAACAAGTCTTTCAAATTGCTCTTCAATATCGTCTTCACAATTGGGGTGCCTGATTGTAGCTTGAGATTGCCGATAAAAAGCATTGAGATAACGATTCGCTTTTTTGTAAAGCTTAGTGGAAGAGATATCGCGGTCTTTTAACGGAACAAAATAACGCCGCTCGTTGGATTGTTCGTTGATAAGTATAGGCTGAGCTATCTGGCGAATGGCATTACGTAAACAGGCATCTTGTCTGACATTGGTTAACACAAGGGTTCTTAAATAACCGGACATTGCTGTTTTGAGAAGTTCAGACGCATAAGTCTCGAAGCCTGAATGCACGAGAATATCCTGATATTCGCTGCAAACCTCGCTCTCTTCTGGCTCTCCTGTACCGATGAAATAGCACAAACCGTTTAGGCGAGATTGATAAAGAGGTAACACAGCCACCAGGGTATTGTCGTGCCAACAACAATAAACCAGTTGGGACTTAACAATGCCATCGTAAACTTCAAGCCAGGTTTGAACCCAGTCAAAGCTGAGAAACACGTGGGCATTACTGGCCTGCAGGTAAAGTGCTTCCCATGCTGAACCAAGTCGCGTCAGACCCTCTGAGGAAGTCACGCAAGTCACCGACATTAGAAAACTTCTTTTTCAGCTTCTAACCAGGTTGTTCCCATTGGCTCGCACCGGGTGCCACATTCGATGTGCATCCATTCCAACTCAGACCCTCGAACGCCTTTCAATGCTTTCTGTAAACGCAACTTTTTCATCTCTACAACGCTGGCAGTATTCTCACCATCAACAACGAAACGCCAGGCAAACATGTGCGTATTTCGTCCTTCCACTGTGGTGACCGTATTCCAACCAGCTTCGGTGGACTTACGAATAACCTGCCACTCTTCGGGGAAGTAACGCACTTGGTATTGTGTAGGTTTACCATCGAGATCACTGCCATTATATCTGACAGAAAGGGTGTCAACCCTCAAACCACCGACTATTACAGGTTTAACACAGCTTTGTGCCTTATAAGGTAGTAAAGGCGCGATATCCCCAAGAACACTAACATCCTGACATTCATCAGAAGCGAATTGTGACTGGGAAAAAACGCTGAGATGTAGGGCCGATGATGACAGCAAAATAAGTACGATTGCTGCGGGCACTGTTTTTTTCCAACTGGACGAAAGGAATTGAGTTTCTGTACGCTCAATTTCTGCCATGGGGTCAGAGGGTTCTTTCTTGGCTAAACGTTCACCAAACCAGAATAACAGGACTACAAACGGTGCGTAAATATACCAACCAAAATTGTTGTGATCTCGCATGAGTTCACTTTCCATATTCGATTCATGACCGATAACGATAAGAGCGACGATACGGATCCAATTTGTTATCAATGCACCGATTATAGCGAGAGCGAGAAACTTAGCGATGGAGGCCTTATTTCGAAGATTTAAAAACACAAATAACGAGCCGATAGCCAGAGACACGAGAAAATAACGCAGCCCGCTACACCCACCGGCAATGACAAACGTTCCAGCAGGTATCATCACCGAGGTGCCTTCTACATAAGTAGGAATGCCGGAATAGGCCATGATGTTCATTACTGCGAATACGGAGAGTTGCTGTAACGCTGTCTGCAAAGAGCCCCATAGCGGATACATGAACAGCAGGAAGGCCACAGAATAAGCCATGCCCCAGGAAAAACGAAATACCAGCCAATACGCGTTGGCGAGTAAAGCCAATGACAACACCCACACCAACAAGCTGACTTGTGATGCCAACGCCACAAAATAAACGCCAATTAAAAGTGCCCCACTCACAATGGCGGGTACGAAGAGCGTTTTGCGTGCAACTAATTGACCGGTTTTCGCTAGGACAATGAGCAAATAAATAAAAATGAATGGAATGAGGTAACCATGGCTATAGGTACCATCGTCAAAGCCATGTCGCCAGAGGGTTTCCATCACTGGGGCATTAGCGACAGCCCATATCAGCGCCAGAGCAAATGGCGCCCAAAATAGCCATTTAGCGGAATGCAGCGTGAAAAAAGAAAAAAAACTGCCTGTATTTTTCATTATTTCCTATTCCTGTTGTATTTACTTACTTCCATGTACTTTAAATTATTGCCCTTACCTGCCTTTTCCGAACAGAACGATCTCGACTGTACGGATGAGGATTAGAATATCGAGTAACAAGCTTTGATGTTTCACATAGTAAAGGTCAAATTTGAGCTTTTCCATGGAATCTTCAACGCTGGCACCGTAAGGGTAATTAAGCTGTGCCCAGCCCGCAAGGCCTGGTTTTACATTGTGCCTTTGATTGTAATACGGCACTTCACGTACCAGCTTTTCTACAAATTCCGGCCGTTCCGGGCGAGGTCCGATAAAAGCCATTTCGCCTTTAAACACATTAAACAGCTGTGGCAATTCGTCCACCCGATATTTGCGGATGAAATGACCTATTCGGGTAACCCTGTCATCGTTCTTACTGGCCCATTTTGCGCCGTCTTTCTCGGCATCAGGACGCATACTTCTGAACTTAATAATTTTGAATAGCTTACCGTTTAGCCCAACGCGCTCTTGTTTGTAAAATACAGATGCACCCGTTCTGCGACCATCATCAAGCCAGATAATAATGGCGGTGATAAGCATAAAAGGCCAGGCGAAGAGAAACACAAAAGAGGCGAGAAAAGCGTTCAACAGGTAATCCAGGGCGTCGCGCAGATAGTTCTGACTGTGAAAACCGTTCGAGTATATAACCCAGCTCGGATACATCAGATTCACCACAATTTGTCCGGTTTCCCGCTCCATGAAATCGAGCAAATCAGTTACTTCAATACCCCGTAACCGACATTCAAACAAAACATCGATGGGCAAGGTTCCACGGCGCTGGTCACAGGCGATGACAATTTCTTCAATCTCATTTTCGGCGATGAACTGCTGAAAATTTTCATCCACTTTAACGTGCATGATCTTTTCTCTCTTAATGCCATCTTCGCGGTTGTCACCAGGTATGGGAATAAATCCCATAAGATCAAATCCTATACGGTCTACATCCCGTCGCATGCGTTTTTCAATGATTGATGCACGCTCGCCGGCACCAAGCACCACGATACGCACTTTGCCAAGACCTAAAAGCCCAAGGCGATTAGTGAAATAACGAAATACTACCAGCGTTATGATAATGCTCGACACCGCAGCTGGCAGGAAGTAAGAGTGCATGACAAGTTCGTCAAACAGCGCCCGACTGATCACTTCAACGAGAAAATAGCTCAGACCGACACTGACAAATATACGCCGGATGATACCGCGGAAAGTCTCCCGAAGCTTTGCTTCATATAGCCCGACAGACAATGAGCACAATAAAATACTCACTGTTAACATGCCCACATTGACCACAAGCTTTTCAATTGTGACAGGCTCACTTAAACCTATCTGCACCAGTATAAACTGGGTGATATAGCCCATGTACGCAATGAGCAGAGCCTCTGTGACAACAAGGATATTCGACCGTTTACTTTGATTATGTTTGTTTATAGCCACCCTTGGCTCCCTAATACTGCAACATCTTTGTTCATAATAAAGGTTATTATTGTAATAGACTACATAAGATGTTGGCATTATAGTGGTATTTGCCGTAGGGTAAATTACATCAAGGCAAAAAAATTAATCATATCGAGTGTAGGATGAACTCTCATGTACTGGTATAAACACGTTTTAAGTTTGACGGTTGTCGGCGCGATGACAGCCCTTTCTGGATGCACAAGCCACTCATCGTTGCCTGAGGCAACGGCTCACCCCTCAATGACAACTAACGTCAACGATTACCAATACCTCATCGGTCCAGGTGATTCGCTGACGATATTTGTTTGGCGGAACCCTGAGATATCCGGGCAATTTATTGTCCGTCCCGATGGTAAAGTCACCACGTCGTTGGTTGAGGATGTGGATGTTGCAGGGAAAACCCCTTCCATGCTCGCAAGAGAACTGGAAGAGCAACTTTCCACGTTTATCAACAACCCTCGGGTAACGGTAAGCGTTAATAATTTTGCTGGCCCCCTGAGTGAGCAAGTCCGTGTAATTGGTGAAGCTGCGAACCCTCGGGCTATCAGTTATTCTGAGAATATGACATTGCTCGATTTAATGATTGCCGTAGGCGGTCTGACCGAGTTTGCCAATGGTAATGATGCAAAACTTGTACGCGTTATCGACGGTCGTCAGAAAACCTTCGACGTTAACATCGACGATTTAATCCGCGATGGTGACATCTCCAAAAATGTCGACATTTTGCCTGGTGATATTGTTATCATTCCAGAAGCTTGGTTCTAGTCGTACAGGTAGTTGGAATAACAAATGCAGGATTTACAGCGTACCCTCGGTCAGCTGAGTGACTATTTAAAGGGAATTTGGGTTAAAAAGCGTCTTATTATGGTATGCACTTGGATTTTGTGTCCAATTGGTTTTGCCTATATTGCGCTTTTACCGGATGTTTATCGTTCACAGGCAGTTGTGTACGTCGACACCCGTTCTGTTCTTCAACCATTGTTGAAAGGGCTTGCCATTCAATCTGATCCCGATCAGGAGATTCAGATGATGGCAAAAACCCTTCTCAGCAGGTCGAATGTTGAAACTATTGCCAGAGAAAGTGATCTGGATCTCACGACGACAAACGACAAAGAGTTTGACGCATTAATTGATGGGTTAACTGCGCAGATCCAACTGCGCTCCACGGGTCGTGACAACATATTCACTATTTCCTACGAAAACAAAAATCCTGCGATGGCGCAAACCGTCGTTCAGGAAACGTTAAATTTGTTTGTAGAAGGTGCTTTAGGTAACAACAGGCGAGACACAGATACAGCAAACCGATTTTTAGACGAGCAAATTGCTGAGTACGAATCACGACTGTCTGAAGCCGAACAGCGTTTGGCTGATTTCAAGCGTCAGTACAGCAACATTTTGCCGTTACAGGGTACCTTCTATTCTACCTTGCAAACCTTGAGTAATGATTTGGAGGCAACGCGCCTGCAAATCAAACAAACCAAGCAGCAGGTTGACTCTCTGAACAATCAGCTGTCGCGGGCAAAAAATGCTGGCGACAGTTTCGGTGTTACCAACGAGACAGAATCCGTTCTCCGTACCCGTTATGATGAGCGTATTAAGTCTCTGGAAGAGCAACTTGACAGCTTGCAGCTTAGATTCACTGAACAACACCCTGACGTGATTGAAACCAAGGCGTTGTTAGCGAACCTGGAAGAAGCGCGCAAGAAAGAGATTAACGATTTCCTCAATTCCGGTGACGGAGATGGGGCCGATGACGTGCCAATGAGCGAACTGAATCAGGAAATAAAACTTGAAATCAGCCGCCACCAAAGTTTAATTGCTGCTTTACAAGTAAAAGAGCAAGACTTGCAGCGACGCATCGCAGCATTGGAATCTAAAATCGATTTGGTCCCACAAATTGAAGCAGAATCAGCGTCGTTAAACCGTGACTACGATATTACCAAAAAGAAATACGAAGAGTTGCTTGCCCGAAGAGAATCTGCTGACCTGTCGAGAAGGGCTGATGTCTCTGCTGAAGAGCTTCAATTCCGAATTATCGAGCCGCCTTTAGAGCCAAACCAACCTTCCGGACCCTATCGTATCTTGTTTTACACCCTGGTGTTACTACTTAGTTTTGGTATTGGTACTGGCCTTGCGTTTTTGTTCAGTCAGCTTTCGCCATTGCTTATCAGAGCTTCACAGCTTCAACAAACTACGGACTTTCCGGTATGGGGTACAGTTACCCACCTTCACATCGACAAAATTAACAAATCGAACAGAATGCGGATGGCGATATTTTTGCTATCGTCCGGCACATTAGTGATGGTATATGGTGTATTGGTTGGCGCTGAGTTGCTGAATATTGATTTACTGCGGAGTGTATTGTAATGAGCAGTACTATTGAAAAAGCGCTTCAACGTCAGCGTGAAGCCCAACAGAAGAAAAAGGCAGAAGAGCAGTCGCAAAGTACTATCGAAGCTTCGCAGCAAAAAGCGGCTTCAACTGTCTCAGAACGCGCGGCTGTGCCTCCCGAGCAGTCGACGGCCGCTCCAGGTCAGGCGACTGCACTAGAGCCATTCAATCTCGACCTCGATAGACTCGAACAGAATGGCCATATTTCCATGTTTGGCACACGCAAAAAGATTAACGAAGAATATCGTGAGATCAAGCGAAAGTTGCTTAACAATGCGTTTGGCCCTCTCGCCTCTACGTTGCAAAACAGCAACATTATAATGGTAACCAGTGGCCGGCCCTCAGAAGGTAAGACCTTCACCGCCTGCAACCTGGCAATGAGTATTGCTGCTGAACAGGATAAAACAGTTCTTTTAGTCGATGCAGATGTACTAAAGCCCAACGTACTCAATACCTTAGGTCTTGAGAAACGACGTGGTTTAATTGAATACCTTACCGGCGAGGTAGAAGACATTTCGGATGTACTTTACCCCACCAACATCGAGAAGCTGAAAATTATCCCGGCAGGTAAATCTCACCATTTAACTACCGAGTTACTCGCCAGCCGAAAAATGGCCGAAACAGTCAATGAGTTTGCTAATCGCTATTCCGATCGAATCGTGGTTTTCGATACCCCTCCATTGATCGGTATAACAGAAACGGCCGTGTTAGCTAATTTTGCTGGCCAGGCTGTGGTGGTAGTTGAAGAAGGTAAGTCGAAGCTAAACGATGTACGGCACGCTGTCGAACGTCTTAATCCCGACATGGCTATTGGATTTGTGGTTAACAAATCTGTGCACAAAGATTCGGATGGAACCGGCTACTATGGATATTATTACTCGGAAAGGCAAGATTCCTAATATGCGATTAGCAAGAAGAGACAACAAAAAGTGGCTGGTGGCGCTTACTCCGCTGTCACTGGCGATGATCTCTCATTTCAGCGTGGCGAAAGGCATTGATTTTTCAGCGTCGCTGGAAGGGTCAACTATGCTTCAAAACCGACACTCTGAAGTCAGGGACGAGGAACTTGTAACCTATTCGGTGAAGCCGGAGGTCACTGCGTTACTGAAGACAAAATCACTAAACGGTATTTTTAACGGCAGTGTGACCCAGCTAGAACGTGATTCAGATGACGCCAGCCGCAAAGATACTTTTGCCGAATACAGCTACAATTTAAGTTGGCAACCAATTGAACATATCCTGACGTTTCAAACTCAGGGTACACAACGTTACCTCGATAGCACGGGTAACGACTTTTTGGTGTCAGATTACTTTTTAAACGCAGATTCACTGGCGCGCATTGATACACAGAGTTACAGTACCATTCTCACCCTTCCGAAGGGCGACTTGATTGCCGGTAATGCCTCACTCACCTATTCCACAATTGACGGGCAGGAAAACGAATTTCGAAATACCACCGGTGTGAATAATGATACGCTCACTGGCACATTTGTGCTTACCAGCGGAAATGATGCCGACGATTATTTCTGGATGATTCAGGGTAATTACAATGAGATTGAGCGTGATGAATCAGCTAACGGTGACTACACAGGTAAGTATGCAACCGGCTATCTCGATACAGTACTCTATCAACCCTGGGCTGTGCGTTTTACAGCAACCTACGATGCTAACGAGTTAGCTGATCGCAATGATGAATTTTCCAACGATCGCGATTTTAAAAGCTATGGTGTAGGTTTGACCTACCGCTTGTCTGAACAGCGTTATGTTTCCGTAACAGCTAATACGATTGATTCAGATGTAGAAAGAGATGATGGCGATACTTTTGTCGGCCTCGATGCTATGTGGGCCATTACACCACGCACAAACATCCAGGCATCTTACGGCAAACGTTTCTACGGTAAGTCAGCCAGCGCTTCGCTTAATTATGCGTCGAAGAAAGTGCGGGGCGTACTTAGTTATTCTGAGCAGGTGACCTCCTACTCTCAGTTGGCAGCGACACCACAAACCCTTGGCGTATTTGTATGCCCGGCAGGCAACTTCTCTATTGATGCGTGTTTTCAGCCTAGCTCCCTGGACTATGAACCCGCTGATGACGAACAAGTTTTGCAAATCATCACAACTGGTTTAGAGCTTACTAACGCTATTATTTTGCGCAAAGCCGGTATTGCACAACTTGGCTTACAAGGGCGCAGGCTGACACTAGCGTTTAATGCCCAATATGCAGATGATGACTACCTTGAGTTCGACCGGCAAAGAAAGAACTACTCTGTGGGCGTCGATAGCAGTTATCAGTTAAGTCGACACACAGATCTCCTGGCCAATGTGCGATACGGAATCATTGAACAAGAAACGCCAACAACGGGTGAGACTGACAGTGAGCAGTGGTTTGGCTCTGTGGGAATGAAACGCAAATTCGGCCAGTATTTATCTGGTGATTTAAAATTTAACTATATAAGCCGATCTGGTACGTTAAATTCAGGTGTTTACGGCCCCGAGTATGACGAGCGTAGAATTACTCTTACAGTTCGATACGACTTCAAATAGAAATGAAAAAACGCCGCATGCGGCGTTTTTTTATACCTGAACACTTTAGTATCTGAACACTAAAGCGTGATAACTTACTCGTCCTTCGAACGCATGTACGTTTGATACTTTTTCTTGAGCATTTTATCGATATACTGCGTTAACTTCACTTTGTGCGCGATGGCATCATCCAGTGCATCCACTAACTCCGCCAACATACCCTTGTAGTATTCAGCATCCTGCACTTCTTTTCCGTTAGGGGTGATAAGCTTTTTATGCGGCCCTTTCTGCTTAATTTGCTCGATGACCTCAGAGAGATCTGCTTCCACATCCACCTCATCTTCCTCAACCTCCGTTTGCTCGGGTTGAGGTGCATCAGGTACGAACATTTCCTCTTTCACTTCATCGATGACGGTCGTTACCGCTTCCTCATCAAGTACTTCAAGCTCTTCAAGAAATCCAAACAATAAAATGCGATCCATCAGGGTGTTGATTTTTCTCGGTACACCACGAGTGAATTTATGAATACGGGAGAAAGCCTCGTCAGAGAACAAAGCGTTCCCACTCCATCCCGCGTGCTCCATTCTGTATTCAATGTAGCGCTTTGTTTCTTCTTCCATCAAGGGTGCTAGATGGCAGGAAGCCACGATGCGTTGACGGAATTGCTCCATATTTGGTGCACGTAAAATAGGCTGCAATTCTTCCTGACCTAACAAAAAACTCTGCAGTAGTGGCTTGCCAGATTGTTGGAAATTAGACAGCATTCTTAGCTCTTCTATGGTTTCCAACGGCAGGTTTTGCGCTTCATCAACCAGCAATAATGCCCGCTGTCCCTGACGACTGAGATCAAACAAAAAGGTTTCCAAATCTTTAAGGATATCCGCTTTGGTTGAACCCGCTACATTAATGCCAAACTTAGCGGCCACCATTTTGACCAATTCATCAGGTGTGAGTTTAGGCGTCACTATTTGCGCTGCGACTATATCGTCTTCAATGTCTGCTAACAGACTGTTTGCGATAGTGGTTTTCCCTGTACCAATATCACCGGTAATGACAATAAATCCCTCTGCCTGCGACAAGCCGTATTGCAGATACGACATTGCTCTTTTGTGCCATTTACTGGCGAAGAAGAAAGCCGGATCCGGCGTGAGCTGGAATGGCTTTGAATCGAGTCCATAAAAACTTTCGTACATGTAAACTACCGCTGATACTGAGAACCATGACTAATGAATGTGTAAGAGTATCTCAAAGCTCACATTATCGCCATGACTCTGTGATACAAACCCCAAATGATCTTCCTATTTTTGCGTTTGCTTCCCCACAATCTGACTGATAATACCTGTGGTTGAGACACCTTCTTCAAAATGTAACACCCGCACTTCCCCACCAGCTTCCATGACTTCCTGACCACCTGCTATTTCTTCAACCCGGTAGTCACCTCCTTTTACCAGAATATCTGGTAGTAATGAGGCAATAAGACGTTGAGGTGTATCTTCACTAAAAGGTACCACCCAATCTACAGCCGCAAGTCCCGCCAGCACAGCCATGCGGCGACCAACATTATTGATGGGTCTGCCTGGTCCTTTTAATCGAGATACCGAATCGTCGTCATTTACCGCCACGATGAGACGATCGCCGAGTTTTGCTGCGGCCTCCAGATAACTCACATGCCCGGCATGTAAAATGTCAAAACATCCGTTTGTCATGACAATACGTTCTTGCCTGTGTCTCGACTGTAGCATAGCCTGGGCAAGTTGTGCCTCAGTCATTACACCACCGTCAAGATGCGTCGATTGCTCCCCTAACGCCACAGCAAGCTCGGTAGTAGATACGGTAGACGTGCCAAGCTTACCCACCACCACACTGGCAGCTATATTCGCCAGCACACAAGCATGCTGCAATGACTGCTTGGCAGCTAAAGCAACTGCGAGGACTGATACCACAGTATCACCCGCACCTGTGACATCAAAGACTTCTTTGGCTTTCGCTGGCAAATGATAGGGCTCGTTTTCCCTTTCAAACAATGTCATTCCCTGCTCAGAGCGCGTTAGCAACATGGCGCTCAGATTGAGGGAATCACGAAGGGATACCGCTTGCTGGCACAACTCAGCTTCGTCTTGTGCTAGGCCTGTTATAGCTGTCAGTTCCGCTCTGTTGGGCGTAATGATAGTCGCATCCCGATAGCGGGTAAAATCACTGCCTTTAGGATCTATTACCACTGGTTTGCCAGCTAGTTTGGCAGCTTGAATGAATTGCTGAACATCTGACAAACACCCCTTGGCATAATCTGAAAGTACCACCACGTCATGAGTGTCAAGGGCAATCGTGAACGCGTCAACCATGGCAGACTTATCAACCTCGGCAAAGCTTTTTTCAAAATCCAGGCGCAGTAGTTGCTGGTTGCGACTCATAACGCGTAATTTCGTAATTGTATCGCGCTCGGGATAGCGAAACAGTCGGGTATTGATGCCATGGGAAGAAAGGCGCTGCTCCAGTATACTGGCATTTTCGTCATCACCGGTTACCCCTAGCAGAGTTACTGCGGCACCCAGCGTGGCGGCGTTAATAGCAACGTTTGCAGCTCCGCCCGGCCTGTCTTCTGTATTGTCTACATTAACCACGGGGACAGGTGCTTCGGGAGAGATACGGCCTGTACCGCCCGACCAATATCGGTCAAGCATCAGGTCGCCCACAATTAAAATTTTGGTTTGGCTAAAATCTGGTAACATCATCACTTATAAGATGTATTTAGTATGTGGTAGAAGAGTATAACAGGCGCGATGGCAAAAGAGCACACAAGGACACAGAACTGGTATGTCTACATTATAGAAAACCGTTTGTCCCAGTTGTATACCGGTATAACAAACAACCCTCAGCGGCGAATGCGGCAACACTCCGGGGAAATAAAAGGCGGAGCCAAAGCCTTAAAAGGTAAAGCCCCACTCTCTTTTCGCTGGGTTGGACACGTTCCTGATAAAACTACCGCTATGCGCGCAGAGTATCTCATTAAGCAGATGAACCGCACGGCCAAAATGGCCATAATTAGTGGTACAGTTAACGCCCTCGAAGGGGTTACACCTTGTCTTGAACAGTTCACCGACAGTGGCAAAACTGTAGGGTCAGGCCAAAAACTCCAGCACACCATTAACGATAAGCGCAATACCGATACTCAGCGTTAACTCAAGACAGGCAACACCTATATTGTGTTGCTGATCCACTTCCTGACGATAGTTTAAACCATACAAGATAAATTTTTTGCTGATGGTAACCAGCACCAGTAACGCAAGAGATAATACTGTGCCGACGATTAACCATCCGGTCACGTTACTCACGTAGCCTGCTGGATGATAATTCAGCACGTAACTGGCAGACGAAACAATCATCGCAATACCCAGTAAATTACCCGAGTGTTCTACCGCCAAAGCTAACTGTCCCTGACGAAGTGCGCCCTGAAAGGAATCATTTTGGTTGTCTCTGGCATAGCGTATTTCATACAAGCGAGTCATCATTAGCAACAAAGCTAGTACCACAGTAAACCCGGTAACAATTGCGATTATGGCATTCATATCACTGCCATCCACCCATAGCACCATGCTCCGCAAGATAATTGCACTGGCAATTAAGCTGGCGGCATCAACAAGCGCGACGCTTACGCTTCTATCGGCGATAAGGTCCATTGTATCGAGCTTATTCAGTACCATTTTATCATGGGCAAAACGACCAAATTTTACCAAAACGATACCAAGCAAACCGAAAGTGAGCATGCCGATTGCCGCCGTTCCGTAACCTTCCCCGACATGTCGACCGACAACAGCGCCCACGACGATACACAAAGACAACATGCCACCAGCCATACTTATGCCAAAGGCGAAGTTATCTTGTACACCAAGTTCGTCTGCAACGGACCGTTTTTTGAATGTGCCCGCTAGCCATTTCATGATCATTAAAAGCAGCAGCGCCAGACTAATATCAATTAGTAAATACACCCACAGGTCGTGGGGTAACTGAGTCAGCTTAACGAGTACGTCCATAAAATCGCTCCTCGCGATGATAGTCATAAACACTGGAGGCCAACAACATCTTGTGCCAGACTCTTGTCTGTTAACTCATTGATGGTTGAGCGTATTATGCCTACGGAAGAAATAAAAAACAGGATTATTATTGAAACTGGTAAAGATCGTTTATCTCAATTTATCACAAGACACGGCAACGATTTATTGCCGCCTGATACAACAGAAGTTCTAACAGATCTCTTTGGGAAGAGTGAATTTGTCTTCAGGCAGGTAATGCAACACCCGAAATGGATATGCCAAATTCTGGATAATGAAGAACTGCCTTCTACCCCGAAGGGGTTTACGCAACTTATTGACTTTATTGAAGTTATGTCTGACGAATCAGCTTTGCATCGTCACTTACGTCACGTACGTCATCTCTACATGAGTAAAATAGCGTTTAGGGATCTCACTAATCAACAACCTGTAGAAGTTTCATTAAAACAAGTTTCAGCCCTCGCAGATGCACTTATACTCTCAGCCTATAACACACTTTATAACCAGCATTGCGCTCAATTCGGTACGCCTCAGGGTGAGAACGGTCCACAACCCATGCTAATTCTCGGCATGGGGAAACTGGGAGGGTGTGAGTTAAACTTTTCCTCTGATATAGATTTGATATTTGTATACCCCGAAAAAGGCGAGACAGAGGGCGGCCGCAGAAAGGTAGAGAACCAGCAATTTTTCATTAAATTAGCGCAGAAGCTCATTAATGCGTTGAATAAGATCACAGCTGATGGCCAGGTTTTCAGGGTCGACATGCGACTTCGTCCTTTTGGCGACAGTGGGCCTCTGGTAATGCATATGGGCGCGTTTGAAGATTATTATCAGGAACAGGGGCGGCATTGGGAGCGATTTGCCATGGTTAAAGCCCGGGTGCTTAATCCAATGTCAGCATACCGGGAGGAAGTGGAAAATATCCTCAAGCCTTTCACCTTCCGTCGCTATCTCGATTTTACTACTATCGATTCACTGCGTGAAATGAAACATCTCATCGCCAGCGAACAACGACGCCGACAACTTGGAGAAAACATTAAACTGGGCAGCGGGGGGATCCGGGAAATTGAGTTTTTCGCGCAGAGTTTTCAGCTTATTCATGGCGGACGGGAACCTTCGCTTCAAGTTAAGGGCCTGAAAGATACACTGACAGCTATATGCTCCCTGTCACTGGCAAATCGCGAAGATATGACAACGCTTTATCAGCATTATCTGTTCCTGCGTAAAACAGAACACACCCTACAACAAATCAACGACGAGCAAACTCAGCTTTTACCAGAAGAAAATGAGAAAAAGGCCATTCTGGCTTCCGTACTTGGCTACCCTGACTACCGGTCGTTTTTGGAGGCACTTGAGGAGGTTCGCCTTAGCGTTCACCAGATGTTTAAGGAAATCATCGAGACCTCACAGGAAAGTCATGACGACGATGACTCCCTGTACTTGCGCTGTTGTGATGGCTGGCACTTGACGCTAGCCGAAAGTGAATTCTCGGACTTGTTTACTCCCCCGCTCAGCCCCGAAGAGGCATCCGGTGTTTTTGCAAGCCTTACGGGGTTTCGGGAGAATTTAACCCGTTCCAGACTGGGTCAACGAGGCGCTGATTCTCTCGATAAACTCATGCCGGAGGTTTTGTATTCCCTTGTTGACCAGCATCCCAGTAAAATGTCACAAGTGTTAGACCGCCTTCTAAACGTGATACTAGCTGTTGTAGGCAGAACTACTTACCTTGACTTGCTACTGGAAAATCCGGACGTACTCAATCAGTTGATCAAGTTGTGTGACAGAAGTGGATGGATCGCCCTGCAAGTAAAAAGGTTTCCGTTATTGCTTGATGAATTACTTACGCCGCTTTATTTACAGCAACAAAATACCAATATTGATGAAAGCCGTGAGGTCTATCGTGATGAACTCCGACAGCAGTTGCTTCGCATAGAACCCGATGACGTGGAAATGGTGATGGATGGCTGGCGTCAATTTCGGCTCTGCCAGCAATTGCGTATTGCTGCCAGCGATATCAGCGGCTCTTTGCCCATTGCAAGTGTAAGTGACAAACTCACCGCCCTTGCAGAAGTCATATTGGAAAGTGTGCTGCATCATGCCTGGACACACACACAGGAGAAATATGGAAAACCGTCTCATTTAAAAGACGGAGAATACGGATTTATGATTGCAGGCTATGGGAAGCTGGGTGGTTATGAGCTCGGTTATGGCTCCGACCTAGATTTAGTTTTCATACACAATGCTCCCCGCGATGCGGTGACCGACGGAAAACGGCAAATCGGTGCTCCACAGTTTTACATTAAGCTCGCACAGCGTTTAATGCATCTTTTAAATACCAAAACCCTGTTTGGTCAGTTGTATGAAACAGATCTACGATTGCGTCCATCGGGTAATGCAGGCTTGCTGTGCTGCCACATCGACGGTTTTGCCAGGTACCAGTTGGAAGATGCATGGACATGGGAGCATCAGGCGCTTGTCAGAGCCAGAAGTATTACCGGTGATGCTGACTTGATGACCAATTTCGACCAGGTGCGTGAAAGGATCCTGACTATACCCCGAGAGCAGGCGCTGTTGCGCAAAGATGTAAGAGAAATGCGTGCTAAGATGCGTGAACACCTTATTGCAGCCGATGCAGATGGTATCGATTTGAAGCAATGCCAAGGTGGAATAACCGATATTGAGTTTCTCGCACAATATTGGGTGCTGGCCAATGCGAACCGTTTCCATGACTTGACAAAATTCCCAGATAACCTTCGTATTATCGAAATGGCATCTGAATGCGGTTTAGTATCAGAAGATGACACGAAAACACTGCAACAGTCCTATTTGACCTTGCGTGACCATTATCATCAACTCACCCTGGCAGATCACAAATTTGCCGATAACTCACAGGTACTTGCCTCAATAAGGCAAGCGGTAACGGCTATTTGGGACAAAACGGTTAATGCTGAACAGTCGCAGGAGTAACCCCTTAGCTTGCTGGTGTACAGTTTTTTTTCAAAAATGGAGTAACTTCGGCTGTTACCACTAGCGTCCTTTGCTCGGGGCAGACGAAGGTACTGACATCTGCCTCAAAGTTGGCATCTATGGCACTGGCAATCGCCGACAAAGAACCAACGATGGTGTTGTTCATCTGAAACTGATACTTGATAATGAAATCTTGATCGAGATCCCAAATAACTTGCATCCCCTCTTGCTCTGCATAGCGACTAATGGCTTCTCGCAACGTATTACCGGCATTAAAGCTACGCATTTTTTGTTCCCCTTCCCAATCTTTATTTGCAGTCTTGAAGCCGCTCGACATATTGGAAAGCTGAGTATCTAAGCTCTCTGAGCCCTGGGAGAGCTCCACCACAAAATCTCCCTGCTCTTCCTCTATAGGATCCGTGGAAGACATGCGATATTCCCGGTAAAACTCACTTAACCCCTGAGAAACAGACTTTTCTTTTTTAGCGCCTTCCGGTACAGGTTCCGACTCGTTTTGCTCGTACAAAGCCACAATAATGCCCGCAATGACTATGAGCGCCAGAGCCAGACCTATGTGCTTAGCCCAGAATACAGCCTCAGATTGTGTTTGTTTTGCCATGCTTGTTACTGCCTCGCCCCCTTACTGTAAAGCCCTTACTTATACTATAGCGCTATCACCGACAATGCGCTGAAAGAATATTAGTACAGAAAACTATACCGCCGTTAATCATATAATGATGGATCAGCTTTATCAGGTCGGGTTTTAAAACGTTTGTGCATCCATAAATAGCTTTCTGGCTGCTCAGCAACTGCGGCTTCAACGTGCTCATTCAGCATTGTTAATGCTGGAATATCTTCCATTTCTCCCAAGTTTTCCATAGGTGGATAAAATTTAACTTTATATCCCTTAGCCGTGAACTGAGACGTTATCATTATGGGAACCGCGTCGGTGCGACGGATAAACATCAAAGTAGCAGTGGTGGTTGCTGTTTCCTTTACCCCACCAAAAGGCACAAAAATACTTTGCCCTCGACCATAATCCTGATCTGGCAAATACAAACACAACTCAGTACTGTCCAGAGCAGCCAACAACGCTTTTGCGTTTCTTTTATGGATCATGTACTTATTGGAGCGGGCACGACCGTGATATTGTAAATAGTCCATCAGCGGGTTGTCGTGCTTGCGATAAAATGCAATGGCAGGATGGGTATAACCCAGGCCACGACAAGCAAACTCCAGGTTCATATTGTGCAGCGCCATGCCAAACACTCCCTTGCCTTGTGCAATAGCCGCCTCGACGTGCTCGTACCCTTCTATTTCAAAATGCTTTTTAATTCGCCACGCAGGCCACCACCATCCCATGCCTGTTTCAAACAGCGCCATGCCGGTGCAACGAATATTTCGCTGTAGCAATGCTTCTCGACTCGCATCTGACATGTTCGGGTACATAAGGGCCAAATTGCGTCTGGCAACGTGAACCCTTTTGGGCACTATTATAGCGATAAGTTTGCCAGCTCCAGCACCCAATATGCGGATCAGTGGAAAAGGCAACCACAGCAAAAGGTATAACGCACCCGCGCCAAACCAAATTCCCCAAAAGCGAGGCCCAAGAAAAGATAAAGAAAAGGATGGAGGCTTAATTGCAGCTGACAATGCATTCTCTCAGATTCAGAATTTGCCTCATTGTACTGATTAAGTGAAAATTCGCCACTACAACGGCTGCAAAACAGAAAAGCTCAGATGAGTCAGTCAGTTAATACAGCACGTTAAAACCCTTGATTAATGTGAGCTATCTATCTCTTTCAGTTTTTTCTCAAATTGCTCAAAAGCAGCCTGTGAAGGATAGTCATAATGATACTGGTTGTGAAAACCATACTGTAGTTTCACCTGTGCATCTTCGACGTAAAGTGTATACCCATCAAGATCGGTAAACGCCACAATGCCGTTTAAGCGATACTTTTCATCTGTTTTATCGCCAAACTGTCGGATTTTATCAAATACCCGCAGTAGAAACTTGCTGTCTAATTCGTTTTTCATCACTATCGCGCCCGTTTCCAAAACCTACTGATGTTTACCCGAAAAAACACAGAAAAGATTACTTTTAATTGAAGTTGTAGCGGAAACCTACATTTATCATACTGGTGGAAAAATCTTCCTGACCGCGAATATACAGTGCTTCTAATCGCACCATACTGTTGAGGCCAATATGATAATCGAATCCAAGCCCTGCCATGCCAGCCAAAATCCCCTCGTCAACAGCGCAATAGGTAATGGCATCTGATTCCGAGTCATCGACCGTACAATCGTCACCGGCCACACCCTGAACGCCTTTCACATCCACGTCCATCACGCCCAGTTTATAGTACAACTCACCTATTCTGCCGCCAGCTTTGCCCAACACTGCCAGATAAAGACCTTCAGCCTGAAGTGTATCCAATCCATCGTCTTCATCTAATAAATTGTGATACCCGGCTTCCACGTACCACTGACTGCTAAACTGATGACCAAGTGCCAGGCTGTAAGCTACACCTGAATTATCTGTGACATCAAACTCAGCATCCGAATATCCCACCGTTGCAAGGCCGTACATTCTCTCCGTTGCCTGAGAGGAAAAACTCGCGGCAAGCATAACTGCTAAGGCAATTCCTTTTTTCATTCATCAATCCTGTTGTCAGAAGTAATATTCCAGCGCTACCTGGATATGATCGTCGCGCCGCATATAATAGAAAGTGTCGTCTGTTTGGTCAGACGAAAAAAAGTAAGCGTCGAGTTTCCAGCGCCAGTGGTCAGTCATTCTGCTGGACGCTTCCACGAAGGCTGAATACGTGTCGGAGTGATCTAAATCCTGAATGAAACCCGACAGAATTTCAGTGCCATCTATATCATTCCAAATCCAGCGCAACCCCAGCATAATATCGTTTTGCCCTGTGGCGAAGAAGTTGTCTTCACGCTCGTCATATTGGTATTCAACCAGCACACCAAGATCATAATTGGTATCGAAGACACCCACTGAGGTTCTTTCAAAGCCGGCCACCGCTGCGGCGAAATCTTCACTTTGCCCTGAGCGATAAATACCTTCAAATTTAAGTAACCAGCTACCTTGTACTTTTAGCACATCAACCCCGTATTGCTGGATCTGCGCATAGTAGGGTTGAATGATTGGAGTATCGTTGTCGTCGGTTGCAGCTAATAATTCTGGCTCTCTGGTAGTCCCGTCGAAATAGGACAAGCCTACTTCCCAATCTCCCAAAGAACGCTGCCAACGCAACGCTATGTCGATATGCTTCTCTTCATCGTCAGATTCATAGATGGCATCATTCTCACGAATTTCCACGGGAGGCCGCAGTCGACCGTCCTCGCCAGGAAACGTACGCTCGCGAAAATAAGGCAGCACAAAACCGGAAAACGTTCCCCAATCGCCGTAAACGTTCAGGTTTATCATGGGCTGCCCGAGTTTGTCTTCCCCGTCGATATTCTCAACCATATCTGTCTGATTAATGATATCCACCAGGTGGATAGATTCTGTCTGCCCCCAAAACACCTTGCTTACCCCTACACGGGTTTCCCAGGTATCAGCAGCGTGCATCCACATAAGTTCACGAATATCCACATGGGTTCTTTGCTCATCACGCTGATCTAAACGCACGAAGGGTTTAAACAGAATGCTGTCAATGCGGTTGTTCCATTCGGTGTAGAGCTCCGGGGATGCAAAAGCAGATACCTGAGAACGAGGTTGTTCAGGATATGCAGCATCTTGAAGAAAATAGCGAGTTTCCACGCCGGCTGACCCACTGATATCTATATCGGGCATTTCTGCCAGCGCCCATGGCGACATAATCGCAGATAACATGAGGGCAATTGAGCCCCGTTTTAGACTATCGCGCCCTGCGCAAGCTGTTGCTGTCAAAATCCGATTCCTCTAGTTCTGTGCCGAATACCAATGAATGGGTAATCAGTTCCGTTGATTTTTGCGTTTGCAGATTGTACATAAAACTGCGCATGGGTCGCCAGAACTCATCATCAAATAATTGGTAGTTATCGAATTCTAACACTTTCAGTGCTTCACCTTTACGGTCAAAAAACTCAACTTTCCTCGGGCGGTAGTGTTCTTTATCAATCCACACTATTTGTTTTGAATAACCAGAAAACTCATCAAGAGGTTTTTGCTCCAACAAATAAACAGCATCACCCTGGAATTCACTTTCCCCGAGTAAATCATAGGTAAACTTTGGTACTTCAAAAGATGTCATGTCTTCAAAGGCATACTCACTGCCCAGGAAAGGACCTGATTTATTACTGGTAGAAATGCGTTTTACCCGTTTTACCGCGGGCAGGAAGATCCACTGTTCATCTGGCGCATCTATGTGTGAAAAGCTCAGGAATGCTGTTCCGCTCAGATCTCTTGGAGAGTCGAAGATCGTTAACGCTTTGTCACCATCGGTAGGCACCTCAAGGGTTTTCACTCTCATTTCTCGTCGGGCTTCCTGACCCTGAGCATTTCTTAGCGTCATCGTAATGGTTGCAACGGTGTTTACCCAACCCCGGTTAACGTCTTTTCGCGCAGTGGCAACTCGCAACCCTTCCGCTTCTGACGCTGCGTCAGCCATAACACTTGCTGAAAAGGTTAAGCCACACGCTATTGCAAGAACAGATAAAGGACGAAAAAAACTCATGTCGCGTACCTCGTTTTTTGTTTCTTTTCTTTATCAAGCCAAATAAGGAAAGATGGTAAAAAGAGTAAATCAATTAATAATGCGGCGAGAATAATGATATTTGTCATCAACCCCATATCTGAATTAAGTCTGAAGTCTGAGAACAATAGTACTCCGAACCCCGCAGCCAGAACTAACGTGGTCGTAATCATCGCGCGACCAACTGTTTCAAAAGCATAGTTCACTGCAGACCTGACGTTCATTTTATTTTTACGCGCAGCCTGATATTTCAATAAGAAGTGCACGCTGTCGTCGACAATGATACCCATGGTCATACTCAATTCAACCGACAATGCCATATTAATCTCGCCGGATAACATTCCCCAAATGCCGAAACCTACACTGGCAGGCAAAAGGTTTGCCAGCAAGCTGACCAGCCCCAAACGCCAGGAGCGAAGCGCTAGGGTTATAATCAGAGATATCACTACCAGCGCAGCTACCGACCCCCACACCATACTTTCCATATTGCGGGCACCAATGTGCGCAAACATCAGTGCAGGGCTTGCGGCCTCCAGGCGCAAGTGAGGAGCAAGTTTGTTGAACCAGGTTTTCGTTCTTGTCTCAAACTCAGTAAATTCATTACTACCCAGGTTCTCGAGGACGGCAATGATACGTACAGCTGATTTATCTAAATCTACCTGATTGTTTAAATCCAAACCGTACGGCAACGACATCTCATAGAGTAATAAGTACTGTGCTGCCAGGTCTTTGGTTTCAGGCAATGTGAAAGCACTCGGCTTGTCATCATGCATATTCATGTTTAGCCGCTTTATGATATCGGCAAAACTGAGTACGTGTTTTACTTCTGGCTGTGAACGCAACCACTTGGCCAGTGCATCCACTTCTTTCATCGCAGCAGGATCATTAATGCCGTAGGCTTCATCCGTATAAACCGCAAAGTCGATGTTGGACATACCTCCCATATACTTTTTCTGTACTTCGACCGACTGCCTGAACGGCGAGGACAAATCAAAATATTCCACTGCCACATCGTTAAGACGATTATTGAGGCAAAACAACAGAGACACTGACAAAACAATAACGGAATATGGCAGTATTCTACGGTGGTGGCTATAGACCCATAATCCGAGTTTTCGAACCTGTTTATCACCCTGATTTGCACCTGACGTTTTTGGCTCTGACACCAACATGAGTAAGGCTGGCAAAACGGTTAGCGATAACAAGCAGGCCAGCATGACGCCCACCGCTGTAAGGTTTCCCAAGTGTGACAAAATGGGCACTTCTGCGAAATTCAGCATAAGAAAACCAATTGCCGTCGTCGCGCTGGTGAGCAAAATCGCTTTGAAGTTAATACGCAGACTTTCTGTCAGCGCGTCGCGTTTCATCATCCCGGCAGAGAGTTTTTGTCGATAACTCACAATGACATGCAGGCAATCGGCTACCGCCAATGTGGTGACCATAGTGGGAACATTTACGGTTGACGGACTTAAGAAAAGCCCGTACCAACCACCTATCCCCATGGTCATAATAATACTGCCTCCGACAATCACCAGAACAATACTGGCCGCTGCCCATGAGCGAGTCATCAGGCTAATCACCACAGCAATGATGACAAACATCAGGGGGATCAGTGTAACAGCATCATCTTGTGCGGTTAATGCGAAGGCATCGTTCATTATTACGATACCGGACAAATAGATCTCATGATCGGGAAACTCGGTTTCGAAACGAGACTCCAACTCCCTCGAAAAAGCCCCAATTTTCATGATATTGGGCGTCTGGTCTCCATCTGGCAACTGGATGGTAACGTTGATTACCGCCATCTTGTCGTCCATGGATATCAGTCGCCCACGAACATTTTCCAGCGGCGCAACAGATTTTTTCACCCATTCAATATGGTCACTATCTATCTGACCTTTTTTAATGAGGTCGGTTACCACCATGCCCTCTTCATCAGCATAGGTATAGGGATAATTAGCCAGTGACTCTACCCGGATAGACAAAGGGATTTGCCACGCTTCTTTTGTCAATGCCTCGACAAGTTTGAATGTGCTCGGCTGATAGACATTTTCATTGTGAGGTAGAATGAGAAACGTCACGTTTTCACTTTTACTGAAAACGTTTTGCATTTCTTCATAGGCAAGTTTCTGCGGGTCGCTTTCCTCAAAGAAAACTTTGTAGTCCCCCCTAAAGTACAAATTACCTACACCGCTTCCCAATGCAATGCATGCAATAACAAACAACAAAAGCACGGTTTTAGGTTTATCCATGCACCAAGTAACCCACACAGGCAGAGTTCGCATTCCTCTGAATCCTTTTTCTTTTACACACTAACAGTGTATCCGCAAACGAGAGAATGTGTAACTTTTTCCCCATCGCCGCGTCAGTTTCAAAAAAATTTAATACATTAGAAAAAATGTTTATAAAACAATTGTTAAATATCAATAAACAGAAAGCTAAGCAGGTCGTAGTTTACACGGCTATTACATAAAATTTGATCTTTGAGAAATGTCATGTAGTATTAGCTTATAACAACTGGTCAGATGAGCGGATGAGTAAAAATGAGTATTCGAAAAAGTCTTAAGAAAGTTCTTCCTCCAATTTCAGTAACCGAACAGGAAGCACTTGATGCGGGTGATATTTGGTTAGAGTCGTCTATTTATCAGGGTAAACCTGATATGGATGCCCTACGCGCCATTCCCCAGGCCAAGCTTAGTTCTGAAGAACAAGCCTTTATGGATGGTCCTGTACAGGAACTTCTTGGCATGATTGACGATTTTGAATTGGCCAACGACAAGCATATACCAGACGACATACTGGCCTTTTTGAAGAAGCATCGCTTTTTCTCAATGATTATTCCGAAAAAATTCGGCGGTTTAGAGTTTAGCCCCTATGCAAACTCTACAATTGTAGCGACCTTAGCAGCGAAAAGTGGTGCGATTGCCGTTACAGTAATGGTTCCAAACTCTTTGGGTCCGGGCGAATTGTTAATGCATTACGGAACCAAAGAGCAACAAGATTACTGGTTGCCCCGACTCTCTGTAGGCGATGATATCCCTTGTTTCGCGTTAACCAGCCCGGAAGCTGGCTCAGACGCAGGCGGGATCCCTGATGCTGCCATCGTCACCAAAGGACAGTGGGAAGGTGAAGAGGTAATTGGTCTTAAAGTTAGCTGGGACAAGCGATACATCACACTGGCGCCCATCGCTACTGTATTGGGTTTAGCGTTTAAAGTGTTCGACCCTGATCAACTGTTAGGCGACAAATTGGAATTAGGTATTACATGTGCCTTGTTACCTAAGTCGCACCCTGGTGTAGAACTAGGAAATCGTCACGACCCTATGGGTCAGCGTTTTTACAACGGAACCACCCGTGGTCAGGACGTATTTATTCCTATGGATTTCATTATCGGTGGACAGAAGAACATCGGTCGCGGATGGCAAATGCTGGTGAGCTGCCTTGGTGCAGGCCGTGGTATCTCCCTACCAGCAATGGGCGTTGCGACGGGCCAATGTGCGCTTAAAGCAGCAGCTGAATATAGCTTTGTTCGGGAGCAGTTCGGCTTACCCATCGGTCGCTTTGAAGGTATTCAAGGCAAGCTTGCGGACATTGCAGGTAAAACGTTCCTCCTTGAGTCAATGCGTGTTTTAACCACAGAAGGTCTTGGTCTGGGTCTTAAACCGTCTGTAGTCACGGCTATTGCAAAGTATCACATGACTGAATTGGGTCGTGATGTTATGAATTCTGCTATGGATATTTTGGCAGGAAAAGCAATTCAACGCGGGCCTCAGAACACCCTTGCCGGGGGTTATTCCGCGCTGCCTATTGCGATCACTGTTGAAGGTGCCAACATTCTTACCCGAAATCTGATGATTTTTGGTCAGGGCGCGATGCGTTGTCACCCCTATTTGAAAGAAATGGTCGACTTGATCCACAGTGATGACAGCAGTGCTGATGGTCAATTCAACAAAGTACTGAAGAAAACCATTGGATTCAGTGTTAAAAACGCTTTCAGAAGCTTGTCAGCAAGTTATCTTCCATTCCTGCGCAGTTCGAAATCTGCGCTACCAGAAGTGACTAAGTATGAGAAGCGTTTGAACTCATTGGCTGCCAAACTGGCACCAATGGCAGATTTATCACTGGCTGTACTGGGCGGCGATCTCAAAAAAGCGGAGTTGCTTTCTGCCCGCTTAGGTGACGTCATGAGCTATCTGTATGGCGGTATGGCTGCAATTCGTTTTTACGAGCAACGAGTAGAGGATCGCAAGTTAGCGCAACCTTACTTTGAGTATGCCATGCAATGGACTTTACAACAGGCAGAACAGGCGTTAGTTGATTTTGTGTCCAACTTCCCGAATACACCAACTCGCGGGTTGATGCGCCTACTTACCTGTACTTACACAAATTCTGTGAGTGGCATCAGCGATAAATTAGCCTGTAAATTAGCGCTCGCTTCTATGCAGGACGACAGCATTAAAGCACAGCTTACCCACTTAGTACGTCCCGTTGCTGGTGATGGTAATGACATTAACGAACAGGCCTTTAAGGCAAAACACGCTGTTGCTCACTTGTTGGGTAAAGTGCAAAAAGCACTGCGCAAAGAGCCTGTTGTTCCTTATTTGTCATTCGAAAATGCACTAGCGAAATTGCAGGAACGTGGTGTTGTAACTGAAAAAGAAGCAGAAATGCTGCATGACTACAATGAGAAGCGCAAACTCGCGGTGCGCGTTGATGAGTTTACGTTTGATCTTGAGCCTGTAAGTGAAAGTAACCTTTCAGAATCAGAAAACAAAGACGCAGCATAAGTCTTTTGATATGTGACATAAAAAGGTGGCCTTAAAAAGCCGCCTTTTTTTTATTCCTCAAAGTTGAGTGACCTAAAAGTCCTCATATGGCATTGCTCTCACAGAACTGCGAAAAAACTGGCGCGCCTGTAATTCGCTTAACACTCCCCATTGCCGTTATTCCTGGTGGAAAAGTCATTGCTGCAAGAGCAGAAACAAAAAACAAGCTGAAACCCGTGTAGCAATAGGTGTAGACTAACGACAAGGTTTTTACGACGCCAGACCCCATTCATATATACCTCTTGGTGAACTGGCTTAAACAAGAAAAATAATATCCTATTATGGCACAGCTCTATTTTTACTATTCTGCGATGAACGCAGGGAAATCCACTTCCTTATTACAATCTGCATACAACTATCGGGAAAGGGGTATGCACGTCTCTATATTTACCGCGGCTATTGACGATAGATATGAAGTCGGCAAAGTTACCTCACGAATTGGATTGCAGGCGGACGCCACTTTATATTCTACCGATGATAACCTGTTCAAACAGGTTTTTAAGTCTCACCGTCAAAAGCCTCTTGATTGTGTTTTCATTGACGAAGCCCAGTTTTTAACCAAAGCACAAGTAAAACAGCTTGTTGAAATTGTCGATGAGCTGGACATTCCCGTATTAGCCTATGGCTTACGCACAGACTTTCTCGGCGAGGCGTTTGTAGGAAGCCATTACCTGATGGCGTGGGCAGACAAGCTCACAGAATTGAAAACCGTATGCCACTGTGGGCGCAAAGCAACATTCGTCGTACGTATGGATGAGCAAGGTCAGGCAGTAACTGCGGGCGACCAGGTAGAAATTGGTGGTAATGATCGCTACGAGTCAATGTGCAGAAAACACTTTAAACAATTGGTATGGGATCAGCCTCGGTCCTGAGTTCTGTCAGCTTTAGTCTGGGATTTTTTTAACAACAATCGCAGATGAATTTACGATGAAGCATTGACTTGTGTGTGATATGGTTGAAAAATCAAGAATAAAATATTAATAAACACACAGGATTAAGTGATGAAAAATTCGTTTCAGCTTGGTATGGCCAGCTTATTACTTTGCGCAGCACTGCCGTGCGCGTCGGCAACCAAAGCGGTTAATCACCTCCCTGACAACCTCCAGCATTTACCCGATACCATCGAGCAGGCGTTAACCCAGTTCCATACACCAGGTATGAGTGTAGGTATTATTAAAGATGGCAGAGTTGTGTATCTCAATGGCCATGGATTGCGCGACGTGGCAAACCAGCTGCCTGTTGAACCGGATACGTGGTTTCGTCTTGCTTCTACCAGCAAAGCCTTTACTGCTACCACTGTTGCACAGTTAGTCGACGAGAAGGCGCTGTCATGGGATACCCGGGTGTCAGATCTTCTACCCGATTTTCAAATGGCTGACCCTTGGGTTACCCGTGAAATGGATATGACGGACTTGCTTACACACCGCAGTGGCCTGGGCTCCGGCGCCGGTGACAGTATGCTCTGGCCTGAGCCCAGTGGGTTCAGCCGAGAGGAAATTATCCACAACCTCCGGTATCTCACGCCTCAATACAGCTTCCGTCGAAACTATGCTTATTCCAATGTGATGTATATTACCGCCGGTGAGATCGTTGCACATGAAACCAAGATGAGTTGGGAAAAGCGCTTACAAGAGTCTGTATTCAAACCTCTGGGTATGACATGTTTTGGTGGCGACGTCCCAGAAAGCGTGCTTGATAACAGAGCACTGAGTTATGGCCACAATGACGAACGCGGTATTTATCCTATACCCAGAAACCAAATCGCGGCAAAAGGGATAGTATCAGCGGCAGCCGGGGGAATTTCCTGTAATGCACCTGATATGCTGCGCTGGCTGCAAATGTGGCTTGATAAGGGCAAACTTCCCTCTGGTGATTCTCTGATAAGCGAAGGAGCTGTTGAATACATGCTTCGCCCCCATACAGTATTGTCTGTAGACGACACTGATCAAGCCTGGGACGACATGCAATTCAAGGCCTATGGTTTAGGTTGGCGACTAATGGATATTCACGGTTACAAAGTAGTCTCTCATACTGGAACCCTATCGGGCTACCAAGCTTACGTAGCGTTTGTGCCGGAATTATCTTTAGGCGTGGTAGTCCTTAATAATGGTTCGAACTATGGTGCTCGCGGTGCCGTCATGCAGACCATTTTAAAAGGCTACATGCCAGAAGCGCCAACGACAGACTGGGTGGCACAATACCAGAGTTATCAGGATGAGAGAGAAGCAAGGTACTTGAAAAATTACGTAAAACCCTCAGGAAGTGGGCAGGTTTTACTTGAAACTGATGCTTACACAGGCACGTTTTCAGACCCTTGGTTTGGCGGGTTTTCTCTGGTCAGGCAGGGTAAGGATATCCGGATATCTTCAGAAAAAATGCCAATGTTAACTGGCACAGTTGAGCCGTTTGATGCGCACACATTTACCATTCATTGGGATAACCAAAACGCAGCAACCAATGCATTTATTCACTTCGAGGTAGATGTTGAAAATAACGTCAATGGTTTTACGTTGCACCCATTTACGGTTAAAAAGAAAGAAAATCACGAATGGCGTGATATGCATTTTATCAAGCAAGACAACTAGCGCGTGTTGACCGTTGCGATACGTTTTTGCACTAAAGGTCAACACACTCTATTTTGTTCAAAAAAAAGCCCGCTAGTTGTAGCGGGCTTTTCAATATCTGATTAATTAATCAAATAAGTATTTCAGCGACAATACTGTCGTACGACCATTTAGTGGACGCGCTCGAATGTAGCTTCCCACTGCAGCTGAACGCTCCTCTGACTCAGTAATAACAAACTCATCAGTCGCATTGTTAATGTTCAGAGAGACAGAAAACTGATCGTTTACCCAGTAGGTAGCAAACAGATTCACAAGATTATAAGCATCCTGCTTGAGGTCATTATTATCTTGAACATAGTATTCAGTTGAACCTTGTAATGATGCACCCACTGACCAAAAATCAGTCACATATTCAGGTGTAATCGTCCAAATCCAGTCAGCCTGACGACGTGGCGTGTTGCCCTCCAACTCCGGTTCGTTTACATCTTTACTAATTTCAGCATCAGTCCAGGTAAGGTTACCGGAAATGACGAAATTATCTGTTGCGTTCCAGCGGCCCTCGAATTCCAAACCAGTTGCTTCATATTCACGCATGAAGGTTAAACCACTGGTCACTTCCGCCTGCGTATCTTCAGTCACTGTGTCAAACAATGTCGCGTTCAACATTAGATCTCGGGTTCCGTACTTATATCCAATCTCTAGCTGTTTGGTGGTGTCGAAACCTGAAGTCGTATCGCTTAAACTTCCATCAGCATTCAGAGTGCCGCCAATTTGCAACAATCTGTCGGCTAGTGCCCTACCGCCTTTCGAATACCGCGCGAAAATAGTTTGGCTATCGCTTAACAAATAAGAACCACCGAAGGAGTAAGAAGTGTTACTCGCTGTGTAGTCGACAATTTGCGAAGACGCACCGGCGCGATTAAGATTAATAACGCCACCACTGATAAACCCACTGTTTTGTGCAGAAGCATCTTCAATCTGCTCAATCACACCGTTACCATTCAAGTCGAAATCTGCATTGCCTCCACAACAGAAGCTGATGAGTTCACCTGAAGCCTCAACAGTATCATGACGCACAGATGCATCAATGAGGATATTGTCTGCTAACTCAAACCCAACATTCAGGTATGGTGCTTTCGTGACATAGTTTAAATCCCACTCCCAGGAAAGGAAGCTGGCAGAGAGCAACCCGTTGTCGACTAATGACGTACCGTCGGCATCTGTAATATTCAATAACTGTGAATTTGAGCCATCTAGCGTTTGAATAAACGTCTGCCAACTTGACCAGCTCGTCGCGATATCCTGATTAGAATAGTAATAACCGACTGTGATATTCACCCCATTATCGAGTTCTTTACGCAAACTGAAATCATTTATCATGTTGCCTAAATCGTTGATCCGAGTGTCGAATTGCAGGTTAGTAAACGCTTGTCCTGTGTACACATCTCCCGCATTAGGTCCGTTTGCCAAAGTTACTGTTGTACTATCACAGTTAAGCGCGTTTCCGTCACCATCAAGTGCACCAGCACATAACGCAGTTGCGAAATTACTTACATCACCCGGTCCTGCAGGAAATCCGTCAGTAAATGGGGCAATAAAACCACCTGACACATCAGAAATTCTAAATTTATTCAACAGGAAGAGAGAATCGGCAACTTCGAGATCAACTTCTACGCCAAATGAATTAACTTTTGACTCAATACCATCCCGGACATCTCGATTTTCAGGATTTCCGTAACTGTCAAAAGTAGAGATATTTGTATTGTAGGCAGAGTTTAAAGTCTGAGTACTGGCATCATAACCTGGCACGGGCCCAAACTCACCATTGCTTTTAACAAGTACAGGCGAAGGAAGGTATGTTGAAACCTTGTCGTCAAGATTTTTGTAATGGAAGCGAATATGACCATTTTCCAATAGCTTGGTAATGTTCATTTTTATCTGGCCGCCTTTATCACCCTCGTAACCAGTCTCACGGGGGCCCTCACCACCTCTGGCAAAACCTGCAATATGGTAGTACAAGTCATCGCTTATTTCTCCGCCATAACGAAAATCTAAACGCATTTCATCGTAATCAACACCAAACGATGTACCAATAGCACCACCGCCAATTTCGCCCGTGTTACTGATCATATTAATAACACCACCGGGAGAGTTACTTGCAAATGTAGAAGCAGAACCACCTCTAATGGCTTCCACATTGGCTACAGACCAGTCGTAGCGTAGGAAGTTATCTGCGTTACCAAAGTTTATATCGCCGTATTCGAGTACCGGCAGACCATCTTCGTGGATCTGGAGAAATTTAGAGCCACCTGTCGCAAGAGGTATGCCCCGAATTGTAATGTTTGCGTTACCACCACCACCTGAAGACTCAGCCCGAATACCAGGTAATGCTCTAAATACTTCTGCAGTTGAACGTGGGGCCAGTTTAACAATGTCGTCCTCGTTAAATGAACTCACCGATACACTGGCTTCCTGCATAGTAGCTCCGCCAGGGCTCGCGGTTACTACAATCTGTTCGTATTTGGCTTGATCTTGTTTTTCAGCTTCAACGTTGTCCTGAGCGAAAACC
Organism: Alteromonas sp. AWQ4_252; assembly: GCF_056158205.1. Classification (NCBI taxonomy): domain Bacteria; kingdom Pseudomonadati; phylum Pseudomonadota; class Gammaproteobacteria; order Alteromonadales; family Alteromonadaceae; genus Alteromonas; species Alteromonas sp. AWQ4_252. The sequence continues at coordinate 3,809,210 of NZ_JBSWSV010000001.1, forward strand.
GGGCTTGCTAACGTGGCACCAATGGCCAGTGCCAATTGACTTAATGCGTAACGCTTATTCATGATTTCTCCAGAAAGGCTTATGTGCTTTTAAGTTAGTTAATTTAATGACCGTTTCCATACTGTTGTAATTTTGTGAAACGGAAACTTAATCGTTTAAGTAATGTAATACAAAAAATCATCACTGTAAATTACTTGTGAACAAAAAAATTACAAACAAATAGCATTCAAATAATATATTGTTTGAAAACATAAACTTGAAAAAAGGTATTTTTCATACGTTAACAAAAAATAATAATAGCCAACCTTACTCGATTAAGACAAAAGTACAAATAAGGCTCTAACGTGTAACTAAACATAGTTCATAGAATAGAAAAGTGCCAAAGTCTGGTGAAATATTACGGGAGGGGGAAGTCAAGGAACTATTTATCAGGCAGTTTCACCTTGGAAAATTGCGAAGGGCAATAGGACACTATCTTTGCTCAGAGAGAGAAATAATTCAGCGGCTCGCTTCCCTTTGTCTGTGCTTGATTGACTAACAGTTGTAAGTTGGGGGCGCGTTCGTTTAGCCTCGTCTATCCCGTCGAAACCAGTTACTTTTAGCGTTTTGGGAATCTCTAAGCCCATCGACAAAGCGCATTGCAGTAACTCCAAGGCAATAATGTCACTCATACACAATATGGTATTCGGACGGGGTGATATACTAAGCACTTCTTTTGCAGCCTGCCGAGAATAATTTCCCCTGCTCTCTGGTATGTGCCAAATGAGTTCGTTGTTGATATCGCACCCAATTTCATTCATTGCCCGGAAGTAGCCATCCAGTCGCCGGTGCGAAATTGCGGTCTCAGTATCAAGGAGCGGGCTGTCATGTACACGACACGTCGTTGGAGAGTCGATAAGCTTAAGTCCTAAAATAGCAACTTCATCTCCGGCAGCAATAGCATGCTTTGCTATTTGATAGGCTGCCATTTCGTTATCGATATTGACAGATGGCCAGTCCCCTAAATTAAAATCTACGGTAACTACAGGCTTATCTTGTTGTTTCAGTTCATGGCCTAATACTGGATTCTCCGGTGCACCATAACAAATGAAGCCGTCAACAAAATCGGCAACATCAGATACACTCTTTGCACTACCCGCATACAGTAACAAATGCTTATCAGCGCTTTGCAGAACGGACGAAACCCCTTTGATAAACATACTGGCAACAGGATCACTCACCATGTATTCAATGTTGTCAGCCAGTATCAGTGCCACAATATTAGATTGACCTTTTCGCAAGATCTGAGCTGCTTTGTTAGGACCGGTATAACCTATCCTTTTACAAGCAGTAAGAATTTCTTCTCGCTTAGTCGCCGAAAGCTGATCCGGACGGTTAAATGCGTTGGAAATTGTGGCAGTGGACACACCCAGCTGAAGCGCTACATCTTTTAAAGTCAGCTTGTTTCTTTTCATGAATTCACTTGAAGGATAAACTAAAATGGAGAGACAGTTCCCGGCACCAGGTAACTTTCAATTGCACAATTGGGTGATGTTATCACGATGTGAAAACAGAGAGCGAATTTTTTATTGCAACGAAAAGCCGGTAATTAGAGAGAAGACCTTCGCAGTACGCTTTACAGCAAAGTGTATAGCAAAACTCTACACGCTCAAGTTACCAGCCAGGATTTTTATTAGGAAAGCTGATACACGGGTCGAGACGCTGTTAACTTTACTACCTTCTGTTTAACTGACTCGCTCACTTCGCTGCTTTCAGGATGTTCAAGAACATCACAGATCCAGTGAGTTAGCTGCTCGCACTCTTCTTGAGTAAACCCTCTGGAAGTTACCGCCGGTGTACCGATTCTAATACCGCTGGTAACAAAGGGAGATTGAGGATCGTTAGGCACTGTATTTTTATTTACAGTTATATTGACAGCATCCAACAAGGCGTCAGCGTGTTTTCCTGTCATCTGCTTATCTACCAAACTTAATAAAAACATATGATTGTCTGTACCATTAGAAACCACAGTAAAGCCACGCTTGATGAAGGTATCAGCCATTACTCTTGCGTTTGCAACCACGTTTTTTTGGTATAAAACAAACGACTCTGACATCGCCTCTTTAAATGCTACAGCCTTCGCTGCAATCACATGCATCAAAGGACCGCCCTGAATTCCGGGAAATATCAATGAATTCAGTTTCTTTTCCAGCTCTGGCTGGCCTTTGCAAAGGATCAGCCCGCCCCGTGGTCCCCGCAATGTTTTGTGTGTTGTAGAAGTCACCACGTGCGCTGCATCGATAGGGCTGGGATATTGTCCTGCTGCAACCAAACCGGCGACGTGGGCCATATCTACGAGTAGAAATGCACCCACTTCATCTGCAATGCGCCTAAAACGTTGCCAATCGACGACTCGGGAGTATGCAGAAAAGCCTGCCACAATCATCTTTGGCCTGTGCGTTCTGGCCAGCTCAAGTACCTGTTCATAGTCAATCTCTCCAGTGTCTTCATTCAAGCCATATTGCACTGCGTTGTACAACTTTCCGGAAAAATTTGGTTTGGCACCATGAGTTAAATGACCTCCATGATCCAGGCTAAGCCCTAAGATCGTATCGCCCGGTGCCAGCAGTGCCATATACACCGCCGCATTAGCCTGTGAACCTGAATGTGGCTGAACGTTAGCATAGTCTGCGCCAAATAGGGCTTTTGCTCTGTCTATGGCCAGTTGTTCTGCCACGTCTACCGCCTCACAACCGCCATAATAACGCTTTGCCGGATACCCTTCGGCATATTTGTTAGTAAGCTGGCTCCCTTGTGCAGTCATCACCGCCTGACTTGTATAGTTTTCCGACGCAATCAGTTCAATATGGTCTTCCTGACGAATGGCCTCTTTTTCAAGTACCGCCGCGATGTCTGGATCGCACTCTTTTAAGGTGGTTAGTAACAAGCTCATGATATCTCCATTGTGTTTTAAGTTTCTTTATGCTAGTTGTAGTACAAGAATAAATAAAATTAATAAAAACAATCGAACCATAAGTTTATGAAATAGGATTGCCTGCCTATTTTCAGCAGGAGTGTAGGCATGAAAAATTTATCTATCGACTTCCTTAGATCCTTTGTGACCATTGCGCAAACAGGAAGCTATACCGTTTGTGCAGAACGTCTCAAGCGCACGCAGCCGGCTATCAGCTTGCAAATAAAAAAGCTCGAAGACGTGGTAGGTGAAAAGCTGTTTTCTCGGGAAGGGAATCGGTTAACGCTGACGCTTGCAGGTAGCAAGTTGTTGGAGTTTGGCATGAAAATTCTAATGCTGAACGATCAAGCGATGGCAGAATTTGGCCGCCCTCAGGTGAGTGGGAATATAAAGTTGGGCATACCCAGTGAGTTCTCGACCACCCTGATGCCGAAAATAATTCGTCGCTTCACCCAATCCTATCCTGAAATATCCATGGAAGTTCACTGCGCACTGAGTAAGGATTTACTCTGCGAGCCCTTAAAGAATCAATTCGATCTTATATTGTCCTTGCAGGAACAACCTGATCCGACTCAAGACGGCTATATCGAAACCGAGCAACTGGTATGGGTAGGTAGCCAGCGATTTGTGAATAATCTGCCAGATAAACTCCCTATTATCGCGGCCCCAGCTCCTTGTATTTATCGGAAGCGGGCTACGAATTTACTCGCACAAAGTAAAAAGCAATGGCAAATTGTTTATACTATTGGCGACTTAAATGGCATTCAAACCGCCATCAATGAAGGTTTGGGCATAACCGTTTTGGCAAAAAGTACGGTCCCAAATGGTTTACATGTTCTGTCTGCGTCGAAAGCATTACCCGAATTGGGGCAAATTGGAGTGTGCTTAGTTAACCCACAAAAAGTGCGCTCTGAAGCTATTGAGCTCCTTGCAAAAACCATTGTTACCGAATTATCTATATAAAAAAAGGCAGCACAATAAGGCTGCCTGAAAACGCTCAACGGAGCACGTACACATGATTGGCCCCAAGGGGCATGTCAGGCTGGATGGCAAAGCCAGCCAGCAGACCAGATAGGCTTGATTTGACCTTTTAAAGAGTGCAGATTCAAGCCATTTGCTGCCATGATTAACTCACAATCGTAGTAGCAGCTTAGTTGTCACTTTTTACCATGGGGTAATCCACCCCTAATTGCTCAAGATAGGTGTCGTATTTTTCTGGGTTGTAGTAGAACTTACGCATCTTGTCCCGATACTTAGCCATAATATCTTCATTGAGATGGATTTGCGGCTCATCGCCTTCTCTCAACAACGACTCGTACTTAATGTCTTTAGTTTGAACATCGTTAAAGTACGCATGCATTTCGGGGAGTAAATCTGGATTAGTGAATAGGTCAACCAGGTTCATCGCATGAGCCTTCGCGCCGGCAACTATCCCCTTATGTGCAATGGGTGTTGCCATAGATACTGCATTGGACCAGTTATGACCCGGTAAATTAGGAATGTTTGATGGATACAGCATGAAAATGGTCGGTACATTCCATGCAATATCTCCCACATCATCGGAGCCTCCGCCGGTAAGTTTATCTTGTGGCGGCGGCTCTCGCATGGGCATGATATCTTCCGCTAAACCTGTCACAGGTGCCCCAATTTCTTTTTGCAGAGCTTTCGCTAATGTTACGTCGGCTTCTGACCACTCAGGCATGCCCACTTTCTTTATATTTTCATAGGCTGCCAGTGCCAGCGGTTTATTAAAATGACCAGGCCAGGCGGTGCCCATAACAACAGAGTCCCAAGACGTATTACTCATCAGGGCGGCACCTTCTGCCATCTTGTCACCTACTTCCCAGAGCGCTTTAATATGGGGGTAGTCTGTTTCACGGAAGAAATACCATGAAGTCGCTTTAGGGGGAACCACATTTGGCTGATCGCCTCCATCCACAATAACAGCATGGGTACGCTGTGCTATGCGCAAATGCTCACGACGGTAATTCATGCCTACAGACATAAGTTCTACAGCATCAAGAGCACTTCGTCCGCGCCAGGGCGAACCAGCACTGTGAGCGGATTCACCGTAAAAATTGTATTTCACAGACACCATCCCAGACATCCCAGGATTGCCGTAAAACGTACCGAAACCATTGCCCACATGTGAGTATAAAACGGCATCGACATTGTCAAAATAACCATCACGTACATAATAAGCTTTTGTCGCCAATTGCTCTTCTGCTACGCCCGGCCACAACACTAAGGTGCCCTCAATATCGTTGGCGATCATATAATCTTTCATTGCCAACGCAGCTATAATATTGACGACCTGACCTGAATTGTGCCCCTCGCCGTGCCCGGGTGCACCTTCAACTATGGGGTCGTGATATGCCACTCCAGGCTTTTGAGAAGCCTTGGGAATACCATCCAAATCAGTACCCAGGGCGATAACCGGCTTCCCGCTTCCCCAGGTTGCATACCACGCAGTGGGAATACCGGAAATACCACGTTCTACGGCAAAGCCGTGTTCTTCGAGATACGCAGTTAGGTAGGCAGACGTTTCAATTTCCTGAAATCCTAACTCACCAAATGAAAAGATCATATCATTCATGACCTGAGCCAACTTGGCTTGCTTATCAATTTTTGCAGCCAGCTCGTCTTTCGCTTTCTCACGCTGTTCAGGCGTTAATGTCGTAGCCTGAACTGACGATACAATTACGCCTGATAGTAGTGCTAAACGACACGCCTTCATTAAATACTTCATATGACACTCCTAACGACAGGCGCTGAGTTTCTTACAGCGCCTGTATCTTTCACCGAGGGTTTACTCTCTGACTGTTGGATAAGACACACCCAACTGTTCCATATAGGTGTCATATTTTTCCGGGTCGTAATAAAACTCCGACATATCGCCTTTAAACTGGGCCATGATGCCTTTGTTTAGATGCACAGCCGGTTTGTCCTGCTCTCTCAGTAACGGTGTATACGACGCGTCTTTAGTCTGTACGTTTTTGTAGTAATCCCATGCGCTGTCCATCAGGGCGTCATCGGTGAGTAAATCAAAAAGTGTCAGAGCTTGGGCTTTAGCACCAGCCAGAATGCCTTTGTGAGCAATAGGCGTGGCCATGGCAACTGCGTTTGACCAGTTGTGACCAGGCAAGTTAGGTATGTTTGCCGGATACCTGAGTGTGATGGTGGGGACTTGCCAAGAGATATCACCAATATCATCTGAACCACCACCGGTGAGCTTTTTAGGATCAGGTGGATCACTCAGTTCACTGATTTCTGTGCGCAAGCCTTCTGGTTCAACACCAATTTCTTTTTGAAGTGCTTTCGCTAACGCAATATCGTCTTCAGTCCACTGGGGCATGCCCACTAGCTTTATATTCTCATAAGCGTCTTCTGCCATTGCTTTATTCATGTGTTGTGGCCAAGCAGAACCAAGTACTACCGATTCCCAGGTGGTATTCGACATCATGGCAGCCCCCTCAGCCATTTTGTCTCCTATCTCCCACAATGATTTTATGTGTGGGTAATCGGATTCGCGGAAAAAGTACCAGCGACTCGCCACCGGCGGAACAACGTTCGGCTGATCGCCACCATCAACAACAATAGAGTGGATACGCTGAGAAAGCCGCAAATGCTCACGACGATAGCTCATCCCTACTTCCATGAGTTCCACTGCGTCTAACGCACTTCTGCCCCGCCAGGGCGACCCTGCACTGTGGGCGGATTCACCGTAGAAATTATATTGCACAGAGATTAAGCCATTACCTCTGCCCGCTCCCCAACTGGTGCTAAAAGAGTTTGAGACGTGTGAAAACAACACTGCATCTACATCATTAAAGTAGCCATCACGAACATAATAAGCTTTGGTACCGAGTTGTTCTTCCGCTACGCCTGGCCACACTTTAATGGTTCCTGTCAGGCCGTTCGCTTCCATGTATTCCTTGACCGCTAGAATAGCGATAATGTTGACGACCTGACCAGAGTTATGACCCTCGCCGTGCCCAGGAGCGCCCTTAAGGATAGGATCATGATAGGCTACGCCGGGCTTTTGCGATGCTTTGGGTATGCCATCGATATCTGAGCCTAAGGCAATAACCGGCTCACCTTCCCCCCAGGTTGCCATCCATGCTGTAGGAATACCAGAGATGCCTTCTTCCACAGTAAAGCCATTTTCTTTGAGGATATCGGTCAGATATTTTGACGTTTGATACTCTTGAAAACCCAATTCGCCAAAGCTGAAGATCATGTCGTTCATAACCTGTGCTTGTTTCGCTTTGTCATCAATGGCCTTGATCAGGGCTTTTTTGGCATCCATTCGCTCATTCTGAGACATACTGGTAGCGGCCAGAGACGCTCCAGTGGCGCTGGATAGGGCCAGCGCTATCAGCGCCGAACCCAGAGTTTGTTGAAATCGTTGTGATACAAGTTGCATAGTAATAATCCCTTATAACTCTAAACGGAAACCCACTTTAAATTGACGACCTAACACATCGTATAAACTGCGGTTTGTTGCCAGGTAACCAGGTCTGTTTTCTGACCCCTGAAACGCTGGGTAAGTCACCTCAGCAGGGTCGGAGTTCATCAGGTTTCTCACTTGCAGATATAACTCTAAAGAACCCACATCGCCCATGGGAATTGACTTGGAGGCATAAGCATCAAGGTAGACCTTTGCCGCCACTGTGTTGTCGTTGATGGTATAGTTTGGTGCGATACTGTCAGGACAATTCGACGCACATTCAATGTACGCATTGCTCAATGTACCTTCTGAAATCCCTCGTGCCGTGAGGTCAAAGCGCATATCGTCCAGGCTATAAGTCACCGACGCGCGGTACTTCCAGTCTGGAGTACTGTTAGCAACCGAACCTGCCTGGTCGATGGCCGTTACACCATTGTCAGTAATCGCTTCAAGGTAGTTTGTAGCCAGGAATCGGAGTTTGAAGTCACCCGGTGCACCGTCAATAATATCCGCAGTGTCAAAACGATAAGTTAAGTCATAATCGACACCCTTTGCCGTCATGGAGTTCAGGTTTTCATAAAGCAGATTAATAGTTTGCAGGGTACCGCTTTCATCGTAAATCATGTTGTCGCAGTAACGCTGAACACCAAATTCAACACAATATTCAGCTGTTGCATCAGCAGATACAAAACTGATCACGCCCTCAATTTCTACTTCGTAGTAATCGATAGTGGCAGAAAAACCTTCAAGGAATGATGGACGTAATACTACACCCAGTCCCCAGGAGTCCCCTTCTTCAGGGCTGACATTCGGGTTACCTTGGAGGTTTTGAATCATAGGTACAGACGCACCATTGATAGTTACCGAGTTTGAGCGAGCCGTACCAGCTGCATAGAGCTCAGATAAGTTTGGTGCCCTAATATCTTTCGAACGGGTCAGACGGAAAGTGGCATCATCAATGGGCGACCATGTCAGGCCGGTTTTCCATGTCGTCACGCCGCCAGACGTACTGTAATCGGTGTAGCGAACCGCACCATTGAAATCCAGATCGTCCATTACCGGAACAAGTGCTTCGAGATACGCTTCTTTTACATTATAAGAACCTTCCGTGACCTTATAGTTGCCATATTTCCAGCCAGAAGAATACTGTGAGTCGACCTCACCATCCATTTCTTCGCCTCGATACTCGGCACCGAAAGCAATTGAAATTGGGCCAGCCCAGCCGTCTATGTCACTAGTAGAGAAGTTTATAGCGGCCACATCCTGAATAAATGACTGTTCACGGCGAGGACGCCCCAGAACATAGTTTAACGCCTCATCACTGGCGACGCCCACGCCCAGACGGTTCAAGGGTACACAACCATTACTAGGGTCAGATAATGTGGAACGACAGACAATATTACCCGTACTTGGATCAACCACTGCATCAGTCGCTAATGAAAGTCGCGAAGAATTATACGTGGATGTCATATGCTCATCAGTATTTGTTTTACCGTACTGATAATACGCATCCCAGTTGAAAAACTTATCGCCCAAAGCAAACTCACCATCGGCTCCAACGACAATACGGGTTGTGTCACGCTTGTTGTTGCTACCCGACGCTGGCATATCCACATTACTGGTATTCAGTGAAAAACTGTCAAGGCCCAACTCTGTCATTTGCGACGATACTGATGCAGGTAAATAGGCGTTGTCTGCGTATATCGTCACGCCTTTGGTGGTTGGATTGATATAGTAACTCAAACCTTCATATTCGGCGTAAGAACCTTGCAAAAACACTTCTGTTTCGCCAAACATCCAGCTTAAGCGGCCGAATAAGTTCTTTCTGTCTATTTCTGCAGCAAGAGAGTTCGTCCCTATCATGCCTGAGGTTGTATATTGCCAGTCACCGCCAATCATCCACTGGCCGGATACCTCGCCATACGCTAACTGCCCTGGCACACCGTCAACGCCAAAATACGTTCCTTCAAGAGGACCAGAAGCAATGAGACCGCCTGGCGTGTAGTTTGAGATACCAATACCGTCACCTACAAAGTAAAAAGGTGAACCCTCTGACGTATCGGGGTTTATCATGGCCACACTGCCATCTTCCGCGTAATCTCTGGTGGTGTTGTGGATACCATTTGCATGGAATGTTTCGCCACTGATTAACAGGTGGCCATCACCGTTTCCTAGCTCCGTACCATAGGTCAGTACAATTTTATTATTTTCCCTGTCGCCGTAAGTGGTTTCGCCATACTCGGCTTCAGCCTTGAATCCTGTATATTCTTTATCAAGAATAAAGTTAACTACACCACTAATGGCGTCAGAACCATATACTGATGAAGCGCCCCCGGTAACAATTTCCACCCTTTTGATCAGTGACTGTGGAAAAGTATTGGTATCTACCTGACCGGTAGAAGCTGAAACCACAGAACGCTGACCATCGAACAGTACCAGTGTTCTGCCAGTACCCAACGCTCTCAGGTTCAGTGCTGCAATACCCGACGCACCGTTACTGAGTGAACCTGAACTGGTTGAGGCCGTTGAACTGCCAGTAACCGAAGGCATAGTGTTCACAAAATCAGCCACACTGTCCGGAGCAAAGGTGTTGATGTCTTCTTCAGACATCGAGGCAACTGGCGTGGGCGTGTCATAGCCATCTCTGGAAACACGCGAACCTGTTACCTGTATGGATTCCATTTTCTGTTCATCAACAGCATTTTCCGTTTCTGATGATTGCTGCGCGAATACAGGTGCATTAAGTGCACTGGTTATGGCCGCCGCTAGCACGAGCTTTTTGGTCCTAAACGTTACCTTTGCTTTCATAGTGTATTCCTCTAATAAGTACGGTGCTTGTTGTAGAGCTGAGTATGTTCTTGCGTTTTATTACCGCTTTGTCGCGTATTTTTTCAGCCGGGACTAACACATACACTTTTGCACAAGACGTACCTAATACACTGTTTTAAATATAATTTATCGAGAAAAAAAATATTCCAAAGGAATTAATGGAGGTAGGATTGAGTTTACACCTTGCTTTTCAGCAGCTTAACCTTATTAACTTTTATTTTAACAAGCACTAAACATATAAATTTTATTTATTTCATAAGCCTTTTATAAATATCGATATAGACAAAAGAGTATTTTGCATAATTATTTTTAATAAAAAGATTAACGAACTTTATACTTTAGTTTAGATTGCACAAACATAATGCACCATTACACCTTTTTAGTGATTCGCGTCAAAAAAAATGTTACATCATAACAAAACCAAAAAACTAAAATTTTCATCCTAATAAAAAAGGAATAATGTGCTTAGAGACGACTAAAATTGCTAGTTTAGAAGATATTGACGAGTTGAAATTTTGCTTTAATTTAGACTGACTGTGACATCATCCGAACGCAAAGTCATTACTCGTCAGGATGCTCATTTTGCTAATTATGGTGCATGATTGAATATTTATTCATACAATATGCACCATTTTGCTTCAAAACGGGAGTAGCACTACTTTTTAAGTAACAAACAGCGCCCAACAACTTTATATTCAACGGGTACCGAAAATCTTATCACCTGCGTCCCCGAGACCAGGCAGGATATAGCCCTTTTCATTGAGCTTATCATCTATAGAAGCGGTAAAAATATCTACATCTGGATGTGCCTCACGGACTGCAGCAATACCCTCTGGCGCTGACACTAAGAACAACCCCATGATTTGCTCGCAGCCCTTCTCCTTCAACAAATCGATAGTTGCGATTAAGGTACCACCTGTTGCCAGCATAGGGTCGACAATCAATGCGGTGCGCATATCGATATCCTTCACGACCTTGTCAAAATAAGCCACAGGCTGAAGGGTCTCTTCGTCACGATAGAGGCCTACAACACTGATCTTTGCATTGGGAATTAAGCGTAACACGCCATCTAGCATACCCAGACCAGCACGAAGAATTGGCACTACGGTAATTTTCTTTCCCTTTATTTTTTCCACATCCAGAGTATTACCGTTCCAACCTTCAATAGAAGACGTTTCTGTAGGCAACTCTCTGGTGGCTTCATAAGTAAGCAAGTTTCCAACTTCACTGGCCAGTTCTCTAAAGTCTTTGCTGGAAATATTTGCCTCGCGCATCAGGCCAATTTTATGTTGAATTAACGGGTGCTTGATTTCAAAAACGGCCACGATTATCTCCTGTCTGTTGCCATTGACCAAAATGCGTACATAAATTCGACACAGGCCGATTCCACTGCATTGTGGATGTCGTACTTGCGACATGACCCAATTTTGCGCCCTGTCCCACCGTATTTCAACTCTGTAACAACGAATCCTACTTCAATGGATAAGTACCCAGCGCTGAAATGAATTAAACAACCCCCTTTTAGCCGAGAGTTTAGCGGGTTAGTCGACAACACTTTGCATGTCCACCACGTTGAGACGTACTGTGGCTAAAAAACACTTCAGGGAACAACGATATGAAATTACGAGCACTACTCCTCGGGCTTTGCCTGGTGTCAGTTAATACGATGGCAGACATAAGCAGCAAAGAAAAAATCATGACCAAATACATTGATCAGAACCAGGCGCAAGCGGAGCGGTTGCTGGAAGATATTGTAAACATCAACAGTGGCACCATGAATTTTACCGGCGTCAAAAAAGTAGCAGATACTCTGTCTGGGGAATTTAAAGCCCTCGGCTTCGAGGTAACCTTTGAAGATGGCACCGCTTTTGGACGTGCTGGACATTTAGTAGCAAAGAAAAAGGGAAGTACTGGGCCCCGGTTTTTATTGATTGGGCATCTGGATACCGTGTTTGAACCCGACAGTCCTTTTCAGCATTTCGAGAGAATTGACGAATATACGGCTCGCGGCCCAGGCATAGCTGATATGAAAGGCGGCAATGTCATTATCTTGCAAGTACTGAAGGCCTTACAAGCCGCAGGTGAACTTCAGGACATGAACATTCATATTGTTATGACCGGTGATGAGGAACTGAGCGGTCGTCCATTGTCGCTGTCTAAAAAAGCACTTATCGACAGTGCAAAGTGGGCAGACATCGCCATAGGGTTTGAAAATGGTGATGGCAATCCAAAGACGGCTAACATTTCCAGACGGGGCTCTATTGGCTGGACCCTCAACGTGAAAGGCGTTCCATCACACTCATCCAGAGTATTTAGTGAAAAAGTAGGCGCGGGAGCCATCTACGAAGCTTCGAGAATATTAAATACATTTTACAAGGAGTTAAGAAGTGAAGATTTACTTACGTTTAACCCTGGGAAAATTCTGGGTGGGACTACAGTAACACACGACAGAAAAAGCAACAGTGGCACCAGTTTTGGGAAAAACAATGTGGTGGCAGAAACCGCTGTTGTGACCGGCGATATTCGGGCTATTTCTGAAGTACAGCTCGCCAGAGTAAAGAAGAAAATGCAATCTATAGTAAGCAATAGCTTACCCCAGACTCAAAGTACTATAACCTTTGCTGAAGGCTACCCCGCCCTTGCCCCTACGGACGGCAACAAAACGTTACTTAATCTTTACAGCCAGGCCAGTGAAGATTTGGGATTCGGCGCCGTGGTTGCGGTAAATCCATTGAACGCTGGTGCCGCTGATGTATCCTTTACCTCGGCTCATGTTGATATGGCCATTGATGGTTTAGGCATGAGTGGTGCAGATGCCCATACGGTTGATGAAGTAGGCGATCTACGTAGCCTTACATCCCAGGCTAAACGAGCGGCTTTATTGCTGTATCGTTTAAAAATACAATAATAACTACCCGACTAAGGATATCTGATGAAAATTTCGCAAACTGCCCTACCCGTTTCCGTAGGTTTTTGCTTAGTGCTTATGTCTGTGGCGTTTTCGGCCTTCTCAAAAGAGGCTGAATCATATAAACGGACAATTGCGGTGGAAATGGCTAAGACTACGGAACACAAAACCACCATTAATGGCAAAAAGATTTCGTATACCGCGACTGCAGGTATGCAACCTGTTTGGAACGAGGAAGGCCTGCCCATTGCAACTTTGCAATATACCTACTACGAAAAAAGCAACCAGAAGAACCAAGAGAAAAGGCCCCTTGTCATTAGCTTTAACGGTGGCCCCGGCTCAGCGTCTGTGTGGATGCATATAGCCTATACAGGGCCTAAAATCCTTAATATCGACGAAGAAGGCTATCCATTACAGCCTTACGGGGTGAAAGACAATCCTTACTCAATTTTGGATGTCGCTGATATTGTCTATGTCAATCCGGTTAACACTGGGTATAGCAGAGTGTTACCAGATGAAGAAGGAAAAATGCCCGGCAAAGATGAGCAAAAAAGTCTTTTCTTTGGTGTTAATGCCGACATTACTTATCTTGCAGATTGGTTAAACACCTTCGTAAGTCGTCAAAACCGTTGGCGTTCACCAAAGTTTCTAATCGGTGAGAGTTACGGTACCACACGGGTATCAGGGCTGGCCAAAGCACTGCAGGAAAGTCAATGGATGTACCTCAATGGCGTCATTTTGGTTTCACCAACTGAGTTGGGAATATCTCGGGAAGGAAACGTTGAGTCCGCCAATCGCTTACCTTATTTTGCCGCTGCCGCATGGTTTCATAATAAACTTGCGCCAAAATATCAAAATATGGAATTGGAAGCCTTTTTACCCGAGGTAGAAGATTTTACGTTAAACACCTTATTGCCTGCGCTGGCAAAAGGGGCATGGATCGACAAAGCTGAGAAACAGAAAGTTACCGAGCAATATGCAGCCTATTCAGGGTTGTCGACTACGGAAATTGAACAAAACAACCTGGATGTCAGCACGTGGTATTTCTGGAAAGCACTACTTAGAGATGAAGGTAAAACTATCGGCAGGTTAGACAGTCGCTACCTTGGTATCGACGAAAAAGACGTGGGCGACTACCCGGATTACAACGCAGAACTGAGTTCGTGGCTGCACGCTTTTACACCGGCGATCAATGATTATCTGCGCAATGACCTGGGGTTTGTGACAGATACAAAATACAATATGTTTGGCCCTGTTCATCCATGGGATAGAGAAAATAATCACACTGGAGAAGATTTACGTGCCGCCATGGCGGAAAACCCTTATCTTCGTGTGATGATTCAATCTGGCTATTACGATGGTGCGACTAACTACTTCGATGCTAAATATACCATGACCCAAATCGACCGCAGTGGCAAAATGAAAGACCGCTTAGAATTTAAAGGCTATCGCAGCGGACACATGATGTATTTGCGCTACGAAGATTTAAAAACTGCCAATGATGACATTCGCGCATTTATCAGAGGCGCGATACCCAGTGCTACGACACCGGCAAAATATCAACGTTAAAATGCGACTATCGAGTTGCCTTTGCTCGCACCTTAGCGGGCAAGGCAAGGTTGTCGTAGTTACAGTATCTGTAGGCCATGGGACGTGAATTATCTGGCTCACCTGTTTATTGCAAAACCCACAGCAGCTTCCTGCTTTGGTAATCTCCTTGGTGACTTCCAGCGCGGTGTCGATAAAGCCGCGCTCCCCAATGCAGTGCGCCAAGGGTTAAACACCCACTTGCTGGTGGATAAGTTCACCGATACTCACCCCCTTGTAACCAGCGCAAAGGGGAGCTTTAGCCCTCAAAGGCGACGCTTTTCAGGCATTGCGTTGGACATTCTTTTCGACCATTACCTCATTGCCCACTGGCACCGTTTCAGCGATCAGCCTTTCGATGATTTTTGTAATCATCGCTACACCCTTTTAGAAGCCGCACTTCCTGTCATGCCAGCAACTATGCAGCGCCTGATAAACTCTATGATAAAAGACCAGTGGTTAGATGTGTACGCGACTGTGGACGGCGTGAGCAACGTGCTGAATCGAACAGCAAAACGCATTCGCTTTGAAAACGAATTTGAAAACAGTATCGAAGAACTCTTACCGGTTTACCAACAGCTTCACGATGCCTTCCCGGCTTTCTTTGCTGATTTACTTACCAATGTAGAACAACAGAGCACGGAAACAGGAGACGTATGATACCAGCTACAAGCTAAGTCGCCACACATGCAGGTAGCGACAAAAGCGCGGAATCATAAAGGTGAAATAAGAGCACTTTTAAAGCGCTCTTAAAAAAGTAATAACGTGGTCTCACCCTAAAGGGAAAAGTGCAACTTTTTATCGCTCTGGTAGAGTAATATTAAGCTCCAGCACACTGCAATCGTCACTGTTGTCCAATTGCACTGAGACATCGTCTTCTGCAATTTCCACGTATTTGCGTATAACTTCCAGGATTTCCTGCTGCATCATCGGAATATAATCTGGTTGAGTGCGCTTTCTGCGTTCGTGAGCAACGATGATCTGCAATCGCTCTTTGGCTACGGCGGCAGTGCTGGGTTTCCCTTTTTTCAGCAGATAATCGAAAATTCCCATTACTTACCTCCTAACAAGCGCTTCAAGAATCCTTTTTTCTCAACATCAAGGAAACGGTGTTCTACCTTTTCCCCAAGTAAACGCTTCACGGCATCCGCATAGGCTTGCCCAGCGTTCGAGCCATCATCAAGAATAACCGGCGTTCCCTGATTCGACGCTTTCAATACTGCCTCTGACTCCGGGATAACACCCAGCAAAGGTACCGCCAGGATCTCCTCCACATCAGCCACACTAAGCATTTCTGCAGTCGCTACCCGCTGTGGATTGTATCGGGTCAGAAGCAAATGCTCTTTCACTGATTTTCCTTGCTCAGCACGCATTGATTTACTTTGCAAAATGCCCAAAATACGGTCAGAATCGCGAACTGAAGATACTTCCGGGTTGGTAACAACAATAGCTTCGTCAGCAAAGTACAACGCCATTTGTGCGCCTTGCTCAATACCCGCTGGAGAATCACAAATGATAAAGTCGTATTCTTGTGACAAATCATTAAGTACTTTCTGTACGCCTTCCATTGTAAGAGCATCTTTGTCCCGAGTTTGTGAAGCGGGCAGAATATAAAGATTCTCTGTGCGCTTATCTTTAATTAACGCTTGGTTCAACGTTGCTTCTTTATTGATAACGTTGACGAAATCGTAAACTACTCTGCGCTCACACCCCATGATGAGATCCAGATTTCGCAAACCAACATCAAAATCAATAACCACTGTTTTATGTCCGGCAAGTGCCAGGCCGGTTGCAATAGCAGCGCTGGAAGTTGTTTTCCCTACGCCGCCCTTGCCTGATGTAACTACAATAATTTTCGCCATTTTTAATCCCCAAATTGCTGATAACCGGGCTAGTTCAATCCTTCGACCACGAGTGTATCAGCGTCTAAATATGCCTGTGCCGGTTTCTTCCAACACTGTTGTTGTATGTTTTCTTGCATGACGAATCTGCCGGCAATGGATACCAACTCAGCTTCCATATTTTGACAAAAAACCCGCGCCTGGTTATTGCCCTTCACGCCGGCCAGCGCTCGCCCACGTAATGTACCATAGACGTGAATGTTGCCGTCTGCGAGTATTTCTGCGCCTTCGCTGACCGCGCCTAAGATAATAAGATCGGCACCGTCGGCGTAAACCTGTTGTCCAGAGCGAACAGGACGGGAAACAATTTTCGCAGGCTTTAACGCGGGTGTTTCTGCAACGCCAGCTTTTTCCCCAGTTTCAGCAGGCACCTGTTCAGCCGTAACCTCAGGGGTGCTTTTTTGCTCGACAAGTGGTCGCTCACTCAATTTACTCTGGCTGATATCAGACATACCCAGGTCATTGATGGTTCCAGTAAGGCCTTGTGTATTGCCTTTTACAGCCATAGGTTGCAGTTTGTGTCGCCGACACAATGCAATAAGCAGCTCAAACTCAGTGACGGTGAGTAAACACGTCAAATGAATGATTAACGAAGAGCGGGTGAAAAAGTGTGGCGCACTGGCTATTTTCGCAGCCAGTTGCGTGTCGAATTCATCGGGTTCAAATTGAAGTACTTCCAGTACTATACTGGTAAGTGTGGTGCCTTTCATGCGAAAGCACTGTTCTGACATGTAGCGCATCCTGAATTATTGTTATTGCCCCAGTCGGACGCAGTTTTGCGCCCGCTAGAAAGAGGTAATAACTCTACCAAAATTCAGGTGCACGGCAAGATAAAGCCGCCTGTTAGTGCAACAAAAGGCTGCTCTTCGTACAAAAAACAGCCTTATTGACTCATGTTGCTCTGATTAATGCATCAGATCAACTGCAGTCAGCTTTGTCTTTCGTCAGGAAAGAGAAAATTACAAACTCGATTAGCACATTCAGAAGCTTCTGCTACAAAGCGAAAACGGGCATCGATATCAAGATCGTCAATCCAATTTCCTATCCTTTGTACGCTCGTTTGACAGGGCTTTCTGTCAAGACCAAAACGCACTGACAAATTCGCCGTAGCCACTTCGCTAACCAAAGTTACAAAGGCATCCCGCTGGATCAGGGACGTAAATTGTTGTCCTACATTCAGGCGACTTTTATGCCCCGCCCAGCGCACAAACTCGGGTAGCAATGCCTGATAGTAGGCTTCAGTGAAGTTTTTTGTGTACAAACCGGTTTCTGGAGGCATTTCTATATAGTCTTCGTCGGCAAACCACTGTGCTTTATCCCCCTCCCGAATATCTACATGCAAACTCCTTGTTTTATCACGGAGCAAGGATAACGGGGAGACGAACCCTTCTTCATAAGGCAACCCGCGATAGTCAACCAGAGAACTCGCGTTATACACTAACTGAACCTTGCGTCCTAACTGCGGCTGACCTTCATCACCCTCCCCAAGGGATAATTCCTGTGACGGCATGGAAAAATAGTGAAATACGGGTGCAGGCATGGCGCCTTTGCGTAGTTTGAACCCACATTTTTTCCATTGCAGCTTGGTACCCCATAGGTTGCTTGTGTAACCGCAGGTTCTGGCGACAAGAGAAAGGATGAGCCAACTCCACATCGACTGATATGGCACCTTAGAGCGCACATTAAAATGCGCCATGGGTTCGGGCTGTTCAATCCAGCGCAAAATGCAATCGCTATCCTTCTCTACGAGAGCGTGCAAAATTTGATGATAAACGCGCTCATCCAAATCCCAGCTATCGTGATTGAGAACCACCACGTCTGCCAGTGTCTGGCAACCAGCAACGGGATGTCTGCGCAGGAAATAATACAAGCCCTTCGCGGTAGTCACGTCTTTTTTAATGATATCCAAATCATTGATGTACATAACCCAGTAGTGGAGTTCAGCAAGCAGAGTAACCATCTCATCACGGGTTACTCCCTGCCACTGCCCTGGCGCCTGCAAATCAAAGAGTTTACTAACCTTTGTATTGCTGTGCGCCCCTGCAATTTTTTCAAGAATTGCCTGATAAGACAGACCTAATGAATCCTCTATATCCGCAATTTGCCTGCTGATATTACTAAGGTTCGAGACACTAGCGTCCAGGCTGCGGTCATGACCGAGAAAATGGATTGGTCGATTACTGGCTGCGGTTTGTTCTAAAAAATGACGAAATGGATCACAGCCATTGTATTTCGCAGACAACTTTAGCAGCGTTTGAGGGCTGCTGCCCGTAGCCAGAGAATACTCCAGTTGAACGGGATAACTATTGCGAAACTGTGAAAGGGTCAACATATATAGCATCCTTCTCTCAATGGTTCAGGAAGGTGTGCACAAAACAACAAAAAGTGTTGCTGGCTTCCTGATTTTTCAGGAGTGTAGCTAACTCAATAACCCTGTTCGATATGGAAAATGATAATCAGATGTGTAAGTTGATAAGTAGTTTCATACCTAAAATATTGTCCAGCACCAGGCAACCTACGCCTCTCACAAAAAAAGGCCTCTACAATCAGAGACCTTCTTAATGGCTTTAAAATTGCGTTTTCGCTTTACTTTTGCTGGTTAATCCACTTTAAAACTTGCTTTTCTACCAACGACATTGGCCGGGCACCAGGCAGAAGCATAAGATTATGAAGTCCTTTAATGTCATAATTGTCACCAAGGGTTGTTCTAGCTTGTTTTTCCAACTCAACAAACTTCAGCATACCCAGTTTGTATCCTAACGCCTGTCCCGGCCAGGCCATATACCTTTCTACTTCTGGTACCACGTCCGACAACGACGTCCCCGTCGTATTGTGGAAATAGTCGATGGCCTGTTCCCGTGTCCAGTGTTTTCTATGTAACCCGGTATCAACGACCAAACGTACTGCACGATAAAGCTCTGCCTGCAGGCGTCCTAAGTCACCCAATGGGTCGTTCTCGTACATCCCCATATATTCACTGGCGACAAATTCAGAATACAACGCCCATCCTTCCACGTAAGCGTTGTAGGGAGCATTCTGACGCATGATGCCAATATCCTGTTGAGCCATATTCAGAGCAAGTTGGAAATGATGGCCTGGCACAGCCTCGTGATAAGTTAGTGTTTTCAGGCCAAACTTCGGCACTGCCGCCATGTCCCGCAAATTTATCCAATAGATACCAGGGCGGTTACCATCCAGCGACGGAGGCGAGTAAAAACCACCAGCTTCACCAGCTTCAGATACTGGCGGTATCCGCCTGACTTCCACCGCCTGGGTTGGAATCGTACCATAAAAATCCGGTGCCTTTTCGAGTACTTTGTCTATTTCCTCTGAGAGATAATTTAACAGTGCCTGGCGACCATCATCAGTGCTTGAAAAGACCTGACCGGGTAAAGTGGCAAGGGACATCATTCTTTCACCCACTGTACCTTCTTCGAAGCCATTGATGCGTAATATCTCGTCCATCAGCGCTGTGATCCTGTCTACTTCATCCAGGCCGAGCTGATGTATTTCATCGGCCGTCAAAGCAGAATCACCCAGGAAGCGAATTTGGTGTGAATAGAAATCTTCTCCACCCGGCTGAGACCAAATCCCATCGTTATTGCTGGCAATATTTTCGCTCTCCAACACCGCGTCCCTGGCGCGGTTGTAAGCGGGATAAACAACGGCTGTCACCCATTTTATTGCCTGCGCCTCATACTCATTGCGCTGCTCATCTGACAAGCCATTGATAGCTGCAATTTTTTCAACAAACGTTCTGACAAGTTCATGTTCTGATGGCTCACTGGCAAGGAAGCCGTTAAAAAATGCCAGAGTTTTAGGGTGAAGTTTCTTTGGCAAGATAATGCCCTTTTGCGCATCGGCGTTAAACTTCGAGACGACTTCATCTACGAATGTGCCCATGGTTTCCAGACGGCTCAGATAGGCTTTTATTTGCGCTTCATTTGTGACGGCCTGCTGAACTTGCATGAGTTTAGGCACATCGATCAAAGGGCCGGATATTTGATTAATGATGTACGGAAGATGCCCACCCCAGGTATCTATATAGCCACCGGAGAATTGCTCACTGCCAGCGTAGTAAGTGAAAATATGGGACAAGATTTGCTGATGAACCAGTTGCTTTTCTGATAAACCTTCACTATCTATCCCGCCTATATTCTCACTGGCTTCACTCATAGCCTGCTGAAAACTTTCCATGCCTTGTACGGTATAATCAGGAAAGCGATGGTTGTAAGGACCGCCGGCTTCACTTTCGTCAATTGCCAGCATGGTAGAAAGTGCAGGTTGATGCTGAAGAAAGATTTGGGTGTACTTGTCATCACTGTTTTTCAACTGTACAGACGCTGAAGCTGCAGCACTGACTGCCCCAGGGTTTGATTGAGTGTGCCCATCAGTTGGATCAGTACAAGCACACACACAACTTGCACCAACGATGGCTATAACCAATGTCTTTAATTTCATAGTGTTCCCTAATTATTTGTTATCAGACATTCTGCCTTAACAACGAGGAAAATTCAGCACCACGAAAAAATAAAGCCCCTGCAGGGGCTTTATGGCGAACACATTCACATCAGGCGATGCGAAGCCTTTTATTTTTTACAGGCTTGGGGAAAGGGTAACTGGAATCAAGGACAACGTGACTGCCATCACTGAATGCGTATTCCGTTAGTGTATCCGACAACGGATGACACGACGAACAGGTACGAAAACAGCGCAACCAGATATGCGCGCTATCTACACTGGTAGCAAGTTCGGCAAGCGTCTCGCGTGTTGCAGGTGATGTCATAGCGGATCTCCAAATAAACGTATTCTTTTGAAAACTGCTACAAAAGAGAATATGAAAGGTCGAAAACTAATGGTAAACAAATACGGCTTGGAAAAATTTGATCTGTGCCAAGAAAGTTTTCATTTTTAGTTTACCTTTTGATCAAATTTTTACCATGTGATTTATCTTTTCTTGACATAAATATCGCTTATTCTTGTTATTTCACCCTGAAAACCAAAATACGCTTTTGAAAACCGCGAAAAAGACCGCACTGTACGTTTTATCAGATCTTATAAAGGAGCAATCATGTCCCATCCAATTCTTGATGATTTAACGTCCCGACATACCGTAAAACACTACGACGCCTCTAAAAAAGTACCAGCAGAAACCATGGAAATTATCTTGGAAGCACTGCGGTTATCTCCCTCTTCTATAAACTCCCAGCCGTGGAAATTTATTGTCATTGAAAGCGACGCTGCCAAGCAACGATTGCACGATACTTTTGCCAATAAATTTCAGTTTAATCAGAAACATGCAAAAGCAGCATCACACACGATCCTGTTCGCTTACAACCCGAAACATAACCGTGACAATTACAGTAAAGTGGTAGATAAACAAATTGAAGACGGTCGGGCAAAACCCGAAGACAGAGAAAAACTTTTTGGCAGCTATGCGTTTACAGAACTCAATACAGATCAGGAAGGAATCAATGCGCCTTGGACAAAAGCACAACTATACCTTGCCATGGGTAACGTTATGCACACCATTGCCAGACTCGGGGTCGATTGTACGCCCATGGAAGGGGTAGACAAAGAGATGATTGGAAAATTGTTTGCCGAAGAATTAGATGGCTACATTTGTGATGTCGCCCTGGCTATCGGCTATAGCGGTGAGGAAGACTACAACGCCGCATTGCCTAAATCACGCCTGCACAAACAAGATGTCATTACTGTCATCTAATATGGGTTAAAGCAGGCTAAGATACAAGCCTGCTTCTCATCACTATGAGTTAAATGCCAACCTAACCTAAGCTGGCGACCTTGTTAGCATCAAAAATTTCAATCCAGTAGCCGTCAGGGTCTTTTATAAAGGCAATGTTGTTCATCGAACCGTCTTCAGGCCGTTTTTGAAACGGCACCCCCAACTTGTCAAAACGCGAGCAAGCTGCCTCAAAGTCAGGCACGTGAAAACCGATATGACCAAAGCCTCGTGGGTCGCTGTTGCCATTGTGATACTGCGTGGACTCTGCGGTATCTCCCCAATTGTGGGTCAATTCAAGCATTGCTGGTCTGCCAAAGGTTTGCATTGTGCGGGTTTCAATATCGTCACTGATATCTGAAAAGTCATCACCGGCAGCAAGAAAATACAGACTAAATTTCATAGATTCAAAGTCCAGCCGTTTTAGCAACGTCATTCCCATTATGCGTGTATAAAAATCCAGCGAGCGGGCAGGATCTGCAATGCGCAACATGGTTTGGTTGAAAACAAATCCGTTTGTGGCGTCGTCTTTGTTCTCACAAAGACCTTCTGCTTTATCAAAATGTCGACTCATTATATATTCCTCCCCAAGAGGGCATTATTAAGATAATAAACTGGTAAATGGGGGGCGAATGTTTGTTTCTCAAGCCTGGATCTTATGGCTAGCTTGTGTAATCAGACGGAGGCAACAATGAATAACAGCTTCTCGCGTTTATTTTCAATTTTTGTCTCACATTTTTAAAAATTGTCGCACTGAACTAACTTTTTCTTGGTCAAGAGACCTCCTCAGAGTAGACTACCGTCGATTTTCACTGGTCTCAATTTCGCTAGGGTTTATAGGATGTTTGCGATACTACTTCATACTTTGCCTGTTGCCTTCGCTGTAGCTTCTTTTTGGTGTAACACAGAACGAAAGTTGTTGTTACTGAACTTAGGGCTTTGTATTTCAATCAGCAGCTTATTGCTGTTTGAACAAGCCTGGGGTGGTGCCATTGTATTAATGGTAGCGGGAATGAGCACAACTTATCGCTTGGTAAAACAACAATTACTGTCAGCAAAAGCCACCTACGTCAGTTTGTTTTTCATGTCTTCTGTAGTGCTAACTGTCAATTATTACACTGAACAAACCAGTGTTCTGGCTATGCTCCCCGTTTTTACGTTCATGGCATATCGCTTTGGCGAGTTATATTGTAAAGAAGTCGGTTTACGGGTTTGCATGATTGTTGGCTCAGCGAACTTCACTGTATATGCCCTATTGACCCATACGTGGGGGCTTGCCATTACCGAAGCCATGTTTGCAATATCAAATACCTGGTATTGGTTTAAACTTAGAAAGCAACTTTTAGCGCAACCGGCATAGTGTCGCCGGGCTTTACCTGAAGCAACGCTTGCTTTAAGGTATAATGATAAAAAAATAGTTTTTCGTTTTCTTTAGTGCTTTTACATCAGGACAGCAAGAACAGTCACAGCACTCGGCTGGGCTGTTATTCGTCTAAACAAAAATTGGTAATGGCATGAAACTAAAACGCTTTTTTCTTCCTTTATTTATCGCGCTTTTCACGTTCGACACGTTAGCGTGTCAATTTCACGAAGTAAGTGACAGTAAAATTCCTCAGTTCCCCCCTCTTTCGCCAGCTCTACACCCTGTTATGCTGCAACATTTTAGTCCGCCGGAAACTGCGCCAATAGAGGTGGCATTAACTGCATCATCCGGGCCTTCATCTTCAGAGTCAGTACTGACTCTCCGTTATCGGGTCCACCCAGATTATCACAATGTTAAGGCTGACATCATTAGTGGCCGGGGTGTAGAAGTAAAGGGGCGTTCAAGTTTATATTTAACTCGTTTAGCGGGTGATAAAACTTTGACTCTCAAGGCTGCAAACACTGAAAAAGCCTATGTACGTGTAAGAGTTTCCGCAGTAAGGCATGGTTTGCCCATAATTGTTGAAAAAAGAATTGCTGTTATGGCGGGATAAAATAAAAATTGGTTAACTTTTGGCTGTAAGGAACATTTCACCCGTAACAGCCAATATTCCGATTGTTCATATAGCGCAAGCTATTCATAATGGTGAAAAGCCCAGGCCATATGACAGAACATTTCTCCAATGGACAGTAAAGAACCTCAAAGCAAAAAAATTCTTGTACTTTATGCTCACCCTTCCCCTTCCCGCTCGGAGGTAAATGTACCGCTATTTCGCGATGCCAAGGAACAGCCCAATGTTACTGTAATCGACCTATATGCCGAATACCCAGATTTCAACATTGATATCGACAAAGAGCAACAACGTTTACTGGCCCATGATGTCATCATATTTTTATTCCCCTTGTACTGGTATTCCACACCGGCATTGCTCAAAGAATGGCAAGATCTGGTACTCGAATACGGGTTCGCATATGGCGACAACGGCACAGCACTCAAAGGCAAGCGCTTTTTTTGTGCATTATCTGCTGGTGGCCGGGAAGAAGCTTATCAAACGGATGGTTTCAATCACTTTACCTTAAATCAGCTATTGCAGCCCTTAGAACAAATGGCCAGTCTTACCGGTATGATCTACCTTGGCCCATTCGCTATTTTTGGCTCGAGAACAGCGAAAGAAGAACAGCGCATACAGTCACATCGGCAAAAATGGCGTCGTTTATTGCAAAAACTAGCCGACAACACACTGGATACCAATGAGGCCCAAAATTGTGAAAACCTCGCCAATTGCCCATCTATTGCAGGAGAAATAGAATGACAGGTTACTTTCTTCAAGCCTTCATTTATCTCGTTGCCGCAGTAATTGCCGTTCCCATTGCCAAGAGACTGGGTTTAGGGTCGGTACTAGGTTATCTGATAGCAGGTGTCGCTATTGGCCCGGTGTTAGGTTTAGTTGGCGACGAAACGACTACTATCCAACATTTCGCTGAATTTGGCGTAGTAATGATGCTTTTTTTAGTTGGGTTGGAATTAGAACCCAAGTCACTATGGGCAATGAAAGGCAAGCTACTTGGTCTGGGCGGATTGCAATTGCTACTTACCACAGTATTGATTATGGGCGTTGCGTTACTTTTAGGGCAGCCATTCTCTATTTCATTGACAATCGGTTTGATCTTCGCGTTATCTTCTACTGCCATTGTGTTGCAAACTTTTCAGGAAAAAGGGCTACAGCAAACAGAAGGAGGCAAAAGCGCTTTTTCCGTATTGTTGTTTCAAGACATAGCGGTTATTCCCATGCTCGCACTCATTCCGCTTCTGGCCATACCGGAGCTCGCTGCACAAGTGAAACAGGGAGGAGCTGACCATCATGATAACTACAGCCTTGTTTCCGGGTTACCCGCCTGGCTATACGGCCTTGTAATCATTGCCTCCGTTGCTGCCGTTACGGTGGGTGGGCATTTCCTCAGTAGGCCACTTTTTAAGTTTGTTGCTTCCTCTGGCCTGCGGGAAATATTCACCGCAACTGCACTCATGTTAGTTATTGGTATCTCTGCCCTGATGGGCCTGGTGGGTTTATCTCCAGCTCTCGGAGCATTCCTTGCGGGCGTAGTGCTGGCAAACAGTGAATTCAGACACGAACTTGAAGCCAATATCGAACCGTTTAAAGGGCTACTTCTGGGGCTGTTCTTCATTACAGTCGGAGCAGGTGTAAACATTAGCGTGCTATCGGAAAACGCACTACTGATAATAGCACTAACCGTTGCTGTTATGTTGATAAAAGCTCTTGTTCTTTACGTTATTGCTATGATTTTTTCTCTCAGAGAGAGTAATAAATGGCTTCTGACACTAAGCCTTGCTCAAGCAGGTGAATTTGGATTTGTGCTATTGAGCTTTTCATCGCAAAATTTTGTGTTGCCACAAGATATCATTGCCATCTTATCTTTGGTGGTGGCGTTGTCTATGTTCCTGACGCCAGGGCTCTTTATTCTTTTCGATAAGGTCATTTTGCCAGCTTTCGAAAAACAATCGAACAACGAAGAGGCTGATACTATCAACGACAGTGGCTCAGTGATTATCGCAGGGATAGGAAGATTCGGACAAATCATTAATCGCTTGTTGCTCGCTAATAATTTTAAAACTGTGGTTCTGGATGTACGCTCAGCACAAATCGATTCAATGCGAAAAATTGGTACTCATTCCTACTTTGGAGATGCGTCTAAACCGGACATGCTTCATACTGCAGGCATTGAAGAAGCGTCGCTTATGGTAGTAGCCATAGATGACCGGGAAACCGCTATTGAAATGGTGAAGTATATAAGCCATACCTACCCACACATCCGTATCCTCGCAAGGGCGTTCGACCGCGGACACAGCTATCGTTTAAAACAAGCTGGCGCTCATGTTGTGGTGTCTGAAACTTATCACTCTGCATTGGAAATGGGAGCAGAAGCACTGCGGTCAATGGGGCTTCACCCTTTTCAGGTAGAACGCCAGAAAAGTGCTTACAAACACATTGAGAACAAACAGAACGACACCTTGTATCAGGCTTGGGCAGACGATGCCAGTGGCGAGCGTTTTGACAATAATTATTTGAAGCTATTCATCCAACTGGAATCACTCATCCAGGACGCATTGAATAAAGATCTCCATGACCACCACTCTCGTATGCGCGGATGGACGCCCCCGCCAAAAGGTTATGCAGACAAATTTGAAAAAGAGAAGCCCAAAAGTTGAAATGTATATACATTAGATATATATTGTATATCGGTAAACCGATAAGGCTGTTTCGGTGAGGGTATTAACGTTGGACAAAAAGAAGCCAAAGAAAAAAGATAGTCAGTTGATCATTCGCATTAATGGTCTGGAACGGGCGGAATTTGTAGACCTCTGTGAAGAGCTTGATACCAGTGCAGCCAGAGAAGTAAGGCGGTTTATACGCCAGTACATTGCTGAGCACAAGCCTAAATCATCGACCTAGATGATGTGCCACAATAATTGAAATATAATAGAAAAGGAGAGCCACCATGGCCAAAAAAGCAAAAGTCCTTAAGAAAGAAATTAAAGTCGCAAAAGCAAAAATTGCTAAGCAAGAAACAAAAGTGAAAAAGCTGAAGAAGAAACTTAAAAAAGCGAAGTAAGCGAGATCACTTTTGCTAAAAGCGCCTCTGTAATCAGGCGCTTTTTTTACGCCTGACATTTTTTGCTGCTATTTTCATAAACCGTTGAAACCTTGGACACTCCAGATGCGTAGGGGCAGAACATACCGCCGCATGGCGCAGACCGTCTCTCATAGCGGTAAGCTGTTGTATCGTTTTGTCCAGTGAGTCTGCTTTTTCCAGCAGTGCTTTCCGGTCTATTTCAAGCGAACTATCGCTCCCCAACAAGCTCCCAACTTCATCCAAAGTAAAACCTGAAGATCGACCTAACGCAATAAGTGACAACCGTTCTATTACCGACGGGTGAAATACTCTGCGAAGTCCATGCCGCCCCACAGAGGTGATAAGCCCTTTTTCTTCATAGTAACGGAGCGCGGATGCTGAAACACCCGTTTTTTTGGCTACTTCCGAAATATCCATCTTACTTCTTGACTTAAAGTTAGCTTGAAGTGGCAGACTATCAACACTGAAACTACAAATCAATGACGGAGTCAGACATGCAGCTTTACCTTACTGAAAGTATTCAATTAGGATTACTCGCAACACTGTGGATGGACATTCTGAGTTTTTGTACATCGCGACTCTCAGCTATCCCATTTCCAAATTATCCTATGGTAGGCCGATGGTTTGGTTATATAGGTCGCGGAACAATTTTACAACGTCATACTCCTTCAGCTGAAGCCATAGAAGGCGAAAAAGTTATAGGCTGGTTAGCTCACTACACAGTAGGGATTGGTTTTAGCTTGGTGTTCACGGCGCTATGTGGTGACACATGGCTTAAAAACCCCACACTGATACCTCCGCTTGTTATGGGGATGGTAACAGTGGTACTTCCCTACTTCATCATGCAGCCTTGTATGGGACTGGGCATAGCAGCGGCGAAAACACCACAACCAACAAAGGCGAGAATGCTAAGTTTTTACAATCATACCCTGTATGGTATTGGCTTGTATTTGGCGGGAAAAACCTTACAAATGGTGAGTTGAGTTCTGTGTTTACACTTTGCCAAAATAAGCTAAAGCATGCTCTGAATGTAGGTTAAGTTGTACTCGGTCTCCAGGTTGCACACTGACTTCGTGACTTACTCTGACCTTTAACTCCGAGCCGTTATCGAGCACAGCGCCACAAAGTCGGGACTCACCTTCGTAGCGACTCCATGTAATCTTTGCGTTTGTGACATCGCCGTTAGCATGCATTACCACGTCGTCAGGCCTGACCAGTACATCAACTTGTCGGCCCGAAGTATTCATGGCCTTACCTGGTGCATTTCCAATTTCCGTTTCGACTCTGTCGTTTACAACGCGCCCATCAACAAAACAAGCATCACCGAGAAAGCGAGCGACAAAACGGGAGCGAGGTTGCGAAAAACAAGCTTCGGGTGTATCAAGCTGCTCGAGCTCTCCGCCATTCAATACCCCAACCCGATCTCCTACCGACAGAGCCTCATCCTGATCATGGGTGACCCAAATGGCTGGTACGCCTGCAGTTTTAAGCGCATCGCGTATTTCCCAGCGCAATGTATCTTTCATGGCCGCGTCCAAGTTTGAAAGTGGTTCATCTAATAACACGAATGCGGGTTGATGGGCTAGCGTTCTTGCGAGTGCGACCCGCTGTTTTTGACCACCGGATAAACTCGCCGGTTTCGCTTTTTTAAAATCCTTTAGCCCCAGTAACGACAGCCAGTGATCTGATAATTTCGTATCTTTTAGTCTAAAACAAACGTTTTGCTCAACGGTGAGGTGAGGAAAAAGTGCAAAATCCTGAAAAACCATACCCACATTACGCTTTTCAGGTGGGACGTTTTTTGTAGCTGTAGATGTCCATTCGCCCAGGGAAATCTGCCCTTCTGATATTGGAATGAGCCCGGCTAATGCCTGAAGAATCGTGGTTTTACCACAGCCTGTGGGCCCAACCAACATGAGGATTTCACTTTCGCCCAGTTCCAAACTCAGTTTACTAACAACCCTGGTAGACCCATAATCTACTGACAAATTACTGACTTTAAGCATTAACGGCGATTATCCTCACTGATTGAAAATTCGGCACGGCGCTCTCCTGAAAGCATAATAATTAAACCTAACCCGGAAAGCACTACCAGTAACAAACCCGGCACGGCTGCACGGCCAAAATATCCGGCTTCGTATACCCGCCACAAATACGTAGCCAGGGTTTCAAAACCCGTGGGCCCTAGCATCAATGTCGCTGGTAACTCCCGCATAGCTTCAAGAAAGACAAGTGCAGCACCAGCAATCATACCACGCATAGTAAGGGGTAACGTAACCCGCATAAACGCCTCTTTCGGAGACGCGCCTAATACACGCGCCGCTTTGACTAGCCCGGCCTCCTGGTTCTCCGCAGTGCTACGTATAGAGCCTACCGCAAGAGGTAAAAATCGCAATACATAAGCAATAACCAGTAGTGCCAGCGTCTGATACAACACAGTGACTTGCAGCCCAAGGTAAACCAACGCCGTTCCCATTACGATGCCAGGCACACCAAACCCAAAATACGTAATACGCTCCATAAATTTACCCGCTTTACCAGCAATGGCGGCATGAGCCACCGGCACAGCAAGTACTACGGCAGCAACAGCGGCCAACATAGAGGCATAGGCAGAGTTCCAGGCGTATTCGATGTCAAACCCTGCAGCACCTTCGCGGGCCAGCCAGAGAACAAATACTGCCAGGGGAAGGACAATCGCTAACAAGATTACTGGCATTGCAATAATGAGGAAGCTTGCATTTAACCATGACGGCAGCCAAATACTCAGGTGTTTACCTGGCCTTTCTTTATCTCCCCCCATTCGAGACTCAATAACAAGCACCAGCACTACCACTAACATCAATTGCAACGAAAGCATGGCGGCCTGGCTGAGACCGAACGCGTTATATTCAACAAATATAACCCGGGTAAATGTATCAAACCCCATGATAGCTGGTGTACCAAAATCAGATAACGCATACAGTGCAGCCAATAGCGAGCCGGCAGCGATACTGTTTACAACCCGAGGCAATACAACCCGCCAGATACTGCTCATCAAGCTAAGTCCGAGGGTTCTTGCTGCATTGACCAAGCTAGCATCCAGGCTCAAAAGAGCTGCCCGTGTTGTCATCATCACGAAGGGATAAGTATATAAAGTCATTACCAGCGACGCCCCCCACAAACCTTCGAGAGGTGGCGTTGTAACCCCAATGGTGTTTTCTATTTCACCACCTGTACCAAAGGCATAGTAAAGGGTAAACGCCCCCAAATAACTAGGTAACGCCAGGGGAGCAGCAAAAAGCACTAACCAAAACCGCTTAAGAGGAAGGTTTACGTAAGCAGTAAAAAGGGCCAATGGAACACCGATGAACACGGAACCTACCACGGTGAAAAACATTAATGTGAGGGTATTCCACAACACCTGCATGTTGCGAGGGTCGAAAAAAGACGCGCTTTCGGACGCAAGTGAAAACAATACGCCAATAGGCAACAATGCCAGTAACGCAATGAAAAATGCAAAAGGATAAGATTTAGGCAAATTTGTCACAGAACGCCGACTTTCCGCATTAAATCTAGAGTAGGTCGGAAATCCGCCAATTTTCGCAAGTCCAGCTCCGGGGGTGACAACTCCGACAGTGGCGCTAATCCCGCCGGGGGCGTGACACCGTTTACTAACGGGATTTCATAGGCCTCAGACGCCAGGTAGGACTGCACTTCTCTGGACAGTAAGTAACGAATGAAATTGACGGGTAAGTCGCCGTCGCTTAGCGCCACAATGCCAGAAGCATTTACTAAACAACCTGCATCATTCTTACTGTAAGCAAGATCAACACTGGCATTGGGCTTTCCGGATTTCAATCGCAGTGTGTAATAGTGATTGGCAAAACCCACATCGACTTCGCCCCGCTCAACACCCATGACTACGCCTAGTTCACCCGCGTATTTCTTTGCTTTACCATTGATACCTTTAAGCCAGTTTGCCGTTGCTTTTTCGCCTTCAAGCAAACGCATTGCGGTGACAAAAGATTGGAACGAAGAGTACGCTGGTGCCCATCCCAGTCTTAAATCAGTATCGGGAAGCGCCATCACGCTATCTGGAATTTGTTGTGCCGACACGTGATTTGTATTAAATGGTAACGTACGAACACGGCCGGTTACCGGAGACCATTTTGGATACTTAAAACCAGGCTTGAGCTGTGCAATCAAATCTGCCGGAAGTGTTTTTCCCATTCCCGCTTCAGTGATCATGCCGATAGAACCTGTGTCTACAGCCCAGAAAAGATCGGCTCGCTTCACGCCAGCCTTGGCTTCTGCAACTAACGTGTTCGCCAGAGCAGCTGTACCACCCCTGCGAATTTGTAATTTTAGTGCCGGATTTCTCTGTTTAATTGCATCAAGAACATTTTCATACAGGCCGCCTTCTCCCCTACCGAGATACATAGTAAGACTTCCCTTCAATTCAGGTAAATCTTCCACAGAAACAGATGATGCGGTGGTTTGCGACGCAAAGGTAAACCCGCCAGGAAGAGCAATACCTGCTGACAACCCCGACATGGCCAGGCCCTGAATAAATGTTCTACGATGCATTACTTCAAATTCCTTAGAAGACGCTTTTACGGCGCTTCTCTGCTTCCGCCAGTAATTGGCTGGCCTGATCAAGCTTAACCTGCATGGATTCAACCACTTCACGTACTGCATCAACGCCCTTATCAGCACTGATAGTTTGAGGCAAGGTTACGTTAAAGTCTTTTTCCAGGTCTTCCACCAGTGCAGCGTTTTGCTCAATTAACGCGCCCTCGATACCTTCAAATCGTTGTAGGTAGGTATCGTGAACCAGCGTTGTTGCTACTTCTGAGAGTTGCTCTGCGTATTTAGCAACGACTCTGTCCAGGCGTTTTTTAATATCTTCAACCACTTCCGGACCTGTCGTTGGCTCAACTTCGGTGGTTTGAATTTTGGCAATCAGGCCTTTTTTCTGATATTGGGACGCAAGTTTAACGGCCCCCAGACCTTGCCACAAGGCCTGATTGAGTTTCATTTGCTCTTCGCGAACAACATCAACTTTCTCGCCCTTGTCGATGGCTTGCTTTACACCATAAATGCCCTGCCAAATCGACGCATATACCGGCACATACTGAGTTTCTATTGCAGAGTGAAAGTCAACTTCCTCCCAGTATTCAATCATCACATTGGTATCTACTTTCCCCTGCTCTTCATAGGTATCCACCACTGCACCAAACTTAGTTGTTAACCAGTGTACTTCTTCATTATATTCATCCAGATGAGCGTGCAGGTTGTTGACCTGATCAGTAATTACACCATTTGCAAAGGACTGCGCACTAAACAGCCCGGTTGATATAGCCAGGACAACCAATAGATTACGATGTTTTTTAAAAGTAAAAGTCATTATTATTTCCAATGTGAGGAAGATTTCAGTAAATGATACTTATTATCATTAATACTGTAAATATACGCCCAACCAAAGTAGTAGAAAACCCACGCCGGTTAAACCCTCGCTAACGCGAGACCAACGACTGTGAACTGATGTATTTTTCAACTAATAATCTGACAAATTGCTGACAGTCTTTTGCGGTACTCGGATCATACTCACCGTGGTTTGTGATGTTGTTAGATAGAATTCGCACGCCAAGGAATGGCACTCCATAAGCGTGGGCAATTTGTGCCGCTGATGCTGTTTCCATCTCTTCAACACTGGTTTGCAAATTATCATGAAGCCAGCGAATGCGATCAATTTCATTATTCCAAAAGTTACCGCTACCTATCACGCCTTTAACCACTTTACCGCGCTGATGGGCTGATTTAATCGACAACGCTAAGTTGATGAGGGTGGGATCTCCGCTGTAGAAGCCACTTTTTCTGCATCTTTTGCAGCCTCGCCCTCCCCAGCACTGCCCTCAGAGGCCATAATGTCCATTGGTAACCAATCCAGCGGCTCGCTTCCCTCGCCAGCCTTGCGATGAGGAGCTTTAAAATTAGCAGCATTCACGCTCTTTTCACCCAGTACAATGTCGCCTACCTGAAGGGAAGGATCGTGCCCACCTGAGGTGCCCTGGTTTATAATTACAGCTGGCCTGAAACGTTCAATGCCCACCGCCGTTGCTGCCGCTGTATTTTCCAGCCCTTTACCAGTTTTAACTACCACAACCGGGTAGCCTTTCAATGTACCAGAATAGAATACCGCGTTTCCCGTTACTTCCAGCTTCACGTTGCTAAGCAATGACGCAAAATACTCTGCTTCGATCGGCATCGGTCCCTGGATCATGACAGGCATTGCGCTGCCCTTACTGGCAGGGACAGTAACGGAATTAAAATCTTTCGCGCTCGCTCCATACCCTCCTAATACACCCCAGGCAACAGCTAGTAACTGAATTATCTTTCTCATGAATAGAACGCCTTCCAATCTTGTATAACTGAAACAATGTATGCAGAGAAGCCAACTACCAATAGTTACACAGAAACTCACTCAGAGGAATGGGCAAACCTCTATACAAGCGCAGTCATTAAGGGAAATTAATCAGAGAAAGAAGCCGGCGACGATTGCCACCGGCTGGATATTGCAAATCAGATAGTTACTTCAGCGTTATGGCCAGAAGTGCTGTGAAGACCTTTTACCATGTCAAGCACAGGGGTATCATTGTACAAATTCTGAGTGAATTTCACATATTCACTGACAAAAGATTCATTGGCAACCAAATCACCGAACACGGTTTTGAGCGCCAAAAACGCAGTGGGATTAGCTCCACCAGCAGAAGCGGCTTGATGAAGTGCATCGGCCAGAACATCGTCAATCTGTAATGGCATACCATCTTGTGACTTGTGTTTATCAGAGTAGTAGCACCAACATGCCAGCGTGAATGCGGCGATGCTGATGTCCCCTTTGTTCTTTAGGTTATCCAAAACCGTCGGTAACAAGAACACAGGTATTTTCGCACTACTTTGCGAACATATTCTGGCAAGAGAATCTTTAATATAGGGGTTAGAAAAACGACTAAGCAATTCATCGCGATAGTCCAAAACATCGATACCTGCTACTTCGTCCAGTTGCGGCATCACTTCATTTGTCATGAATGCAGACAGTAACTCCCTCATCCCTTTACCTTCCATAGCAGAATGAATACTGTCAAACCCTGCCAAAGAGCCAACTAAACCCAGTACTGAATGCCCGGCGTTAAGCATGCGAAGTTTGAGCTTTTCGTAAGGAGCAACGTCATCGACAATCTGCGCCCCAACACTGGCCCAATCCGGCCTGTCATTGCAGAATTTGTCTTCTATAATCCACTGGTGAAATGGCTCACATACCACCGGCCAGTTATCAGTCAAACCCAATCCTGCCACAATACCCTTGTCTGCATCCGTCGTAGCGGGTGTAATGCGATCGACCATAGAGTTGGGAAAATCCACATGCTCTTCAACCCACTCTGCGAGCACGACGTCGCTAAGACGAATAAAGGAAAGCAGCATTTTCTTGGCCATATCACCATTGTGCTGAATATTATCGCAGGACATAACCGTAAAAGGTTTAATACCAGCCTCACGACGCTTTTTCAGGGCCGCGGTCAAAAAGCCAAAAACCGTTGTAGGCGTTTGAGGCTGAGCAATATCTTTTAGAATATCCGGGTTCTCAGCGACAAAATTACCGGTAGATGGGTCAATGTTGTAACCACCTTCAGTAATGGTCAGAGACACTATTTTGGTTTGCTCATCAGCCATCTTGTCAATCACGATGGCTGGATTATCCTGAGCGATGAGGAACTCTCTCAGCGCACCAATAACATTGGCTTTAAGGCTGCCATTGGCATGCTTTTCCACCAAAGTATAGAGATAGTCTTGCCCTTCCAGTGCAGATTTCATTAAGCGATCATTTTCACGAAGACCAACCCCACAAATGCCCCAGCGAAGGTCGCCGGTTTGTGCCATATAGTTATTTACATACATGGCTTCGTGAGAACGATGGAATCCACCTACCCCTACGTGAACAATACCTGTTGTGACCGCATCAATATCATATCCTGGAGCGGAAACTAGATTAGATAACTGTTCTAGTTGCGCGCGCCCTAGCGGCACGGTTTTTGAAGTTTGCATAATAAACCCTTAAGCAACGAGCGCTTTCTGGCGACGCATGGCCCAGTAAGCGGAAATAAAATAAACAAGCGTGCAAGCGAAACCAATATTAAAGAACTGTTCGCGATTCATTTCATACACAGCAATGTCCGGACTCATTAAGAAGGTGTTGCCCGCTAGCAGTACGGTAACTGCCAGGCTACCCCACGAGATAACCCTTAGCATTCTGGATATTGCTGAAGTATCTTCCTGATGAGGCGGTAAGTTTGCAGCCTGAGCACTTTGGTAGGCTTCCACTTCATTATCAAAGGCAACACTTTGTGCTTTTTCCTCTACGAAGTCTTGCTTCGCACCGTATTTTGCAGCCAGTACGGTATATACGGCTATGGTAAAGAACCACGTGGGTATGAACAGGTAATAAAACGAAATGACATCAAGGGCGTTAAGTCCAAACCCAAACACAAGTCCCAGGCCCCAACTGGCTACGGCTGGCGTACTGTGTTTTAACTGCTTGTAATGTGCCCAGTAACGGGTGTAACCAATTTTGGGGAAAATAACGTGCTCTGCAAAGACGATGGCGCCTACGGGAACAACCAATAAGCCGGCATAGGTAAGCAATGGTAACAATTTGGTAAACACAAACGGAAAACAAGCAATGCATACCGTAACGGCACCAACTATTGCTGTGGTAGTGTTGCGGGATTTGTCCTTAAACACCGCTTGTGCTGCAAGACCTGCGCGATACAGATTGGCATTCGCCGTAGTCCAGCCAGCCACGATAACAATTACAAGCCCTGATAAACCCAAAGCATGGAATGCTACGTCACCTGGATCGAGTTGGACGATGGATTTTTGTACGATAACTGCAGTACCTGCACCCATAATACCGGCCGAGATCCAGGCGATATAGTGTCCGAACAACATACCTGCGGATGTACATAAACCGTAGCGTTTACGCTTGGCATAACGCAAAAGTGCCATGTCTATCAAACCAAAATGGGTAATTGTATTTGCCGCCCAAGAGAAGCCTATAACTTCCAGAAGACCAATACCTGGCTCGCCACTTTGTGTTAAACCAGTCCAAACTGAAGTACTGCCGATTTCCATAAAGGACTGCCAGCTTGACACAAAGGTATCGCCAATCACTGCATTAGCTAATACTGGCATGAGTACTAACGGACCACTAATAAACATGGTAAACAACCATGGAGCACAGATCCGGGAGAAGTCTGACACGGCATTGAAGCCATACATGGCCACCACGACAACGATGACACCTACTGCGGCCACCACGCCAACAAATGCTGCATTTGTTGGATACCAATTCAACTGGGCTGGAATATCAAGGGCAAACCTAACCGCAGTCGCAGATACTGTAATCATGGCAGCAGAAATAACGGTAAATATGATGACGTTTGCCCAGTTATACAACTTGGTCATCGAGTCACCAGCAATTTTCTGCAGGTAAGTATAAAGGCTAAGGCGTGTTTCTACTGCGATAGGCGTTGTGATAAGCGTCCAGCTCAATACGGCCAGAAGATTTCCCACCAGTAATCCTATGAGAATATCTGACATGGTCGCGCCCAGCGCAACAAAGGTGGCACCGAATACAAATTCCGTTGCGGCGACGTGCTCCCCTGCATACAGCCCGGCAAAATGCTTCCACCCTTTTAACTGATGCTTAGCAACGGGAAGTTGCTCATCACTGATCCCTGATAAATCGACTTGTCCTGATGTTTGTTTCATTGGCTTCTCACTCGATAATGACATCTAATGCGCTGATTTCTTCAACGCCCGATGCTTCTCTGGCTCAAACAGAGCGGACTCTCACTAGTCATTGTTAAAGACCAACCCGCATTAGAGCATGTGCCCTGTTAATGAATAATTGCTCACACAGATGGATAATTACATAACTTCAAAAATTTGTAAACAAAGTTAAGCAGTGAAATCACAAAATTTATACAGCCTCGTTCACATTGATTTTTCATAAGAGTACGTTGTTGCAATAGAAAACAAGGAAAAATCTGCGTAATATCAATACTGTAAAAACAAGTGAGTTATAAACATGATTGCGCCTGTAAACTTAGTAATTTTTGATTGTGATGGAGTGTTAATAGACAGTGAAGTATTGTCTATGGAAACATGGAAACTTTTGCTTTCTGAACAGGGTGTTACACTCACCAAGAACTATTTTACCAATAAGTTTCTGGGAAAAAGTATGGCCCACGTTGTTACAACGATAAAAGCTGACTTCAACATTTCGCTCAGTGAGTCAGACTTGTCCCGGTTCAATCAGCTACTTTCAGAGGCTTTTACGTCTTCTTTACGCCCTATGAAAGGTGTGAGAAATATTTTAACGACGCTCAAGGTGCCTTTTTGTTTGGCAACCAGCAGTTCACCACAGCGAACTGAACATGCGCTTAACTGCACAGGTCTTACACCGTTTTTTATTAACAACCGATTTACACGCTCAATGGTAGAACGCGGCAAACCTGCACCTGATCTCTTTCTGCTGGCGGCACAAACTATGGAGGTCAAAAGGGAAGAATGTTTGGTGATTGAAGATTCAGAAGCGGGTTTGCAAGCAGCTGATGCAGCAGGCATGCGCGCATTGCGTTTTGTTGGTGGCAGCCACTTTGATACGCCCTCTTCTTGCGACGAAACGGTCATTGCAAGTTGGGAAACGTTCAGAGAAGAGTACGCTGAACTTTTTAAAAAGTAATAAGCGTTATCAGTGAGACAAACGCCCGACCAGACATAATGTCCAGGCCAGGCATCAGAAACAGTATGATATCAGGATGTTATGGCCGCGAGCGCGTCGTCGATATCTTTAGCACTATGGCGATTGGGAACCTGGCCTTCGTCGCCCCAGGTACGATTTACAATACGACCCCGTTTTACTGCCGGACGATCTTCTACTCGTTTTGCCCACGCCACTAAATTGGTGTACTCATGTACTTGCAGAAACGTTGCTGCGTCGTACAGGTTCCCCAAAACCAGATTACCGTACCAGGGCCAAATGGCGATATCGGCAATACTGTATTCGTCTCCGGCCATATAGGTATGCGTCGATAGATGCTTATCCAGCACATCCAGTTGACGTTTCGTCTCCATGGTAAACCTGTTGATGGAATAGGCCATAGGGTATGGTGCGTAACTGTAAAAGTGGCCGAAGCCGCCACCTAGAAACGGGGCTGAGCCCATTTGCCAGAACAGCCAGTTGTAGCATGCCACTTTTCCCTCATGGGAGGAGGGAATAAGTACATTAAACTTATCTGCCAGATACCGCAGAATAGCGCCTGATTCAAACAGTTTTGTTTCAGGGGACGTGGTTGTATCAACCATGGCGGGAATTTTCGAGTTTGGATTGACGTCCACAAACCCAGAGGAAAACTGATCACCCTCGCCAATATTAATAAGCCAGGCGTCGTATTGTGCTTCTTCTATACCCAACGCCAACAGTTCTTCTAGCATAATAGTGACTTTTTGACCGTTTGGCGTAGCCAATGAATAAAGTTGTAAACCATGCTCACCCACTGGTCTGTTTTTTTCGTGAGTAGCGCCAGACACTGGGCGGTTGATACTGGCCCATTTGTTTCCGTCATCTTCTGGTTGAGACCAAACTTCGGGTGGTGTGTACTTTTCCTGTTCTGACATAATTGCCTCGTTAGGTTATTCGCTAATCAAGAGAGTTGTGCGCAACAATGAATAATACAAGGCCATATCACCCGGTCTAAGACAGACGGCAGTGATTTGCGATAATTTACGGGTATTGCTTCTCCTCATCACGCTTACCGCTATCACCATAGCCGGTGGCATTTTCAATGCGTTGTTGAATAAGTGGATGAGATTGAAACCACGATAACTCTCCTTCACCCTCGTCAGCCATTAATGAAGCGAGCTTTTCCATAGCCTGAGCAAATGCAACAGGGTCGCGATGGGTTTCTTGAAGTTTTGTCAAAGCGAAGTTATCCGCTTCCCACTCATGGGCCTGTGAAAATTTATTGTGGATCACGCTTGAACCGACACCAAAAAAGGTCTCTACAGCACCAGATAAATCGCCAAAAAAAATACTAATCCCCAAAGTAGCAAACAAAGATTCCGCCACTAACTGCATGGAGTGATTGTTCTCTACATGACCAATTTCGTGAAGTAATATCGCGTCTAACAAGGTTTGTTTTTCCTCAACGAGTTCAACTAACTGATCAGTAAAAACAATCGTACCATCGGGCAACGCAAACGCATTAGGCCCCATGGTGTCTGAATGACGAAACAACACTGTAAACTTCTCATGCTCAGTGCGGATCTCCTTGAATACCTCGTTAAACCCCTGCTCTATAGACAGCCGGGTTTCTTTTGGCAGTTCACTCGGCGATAACATACTGTAATCCAAGGCGCTTAGCGTTTGCCCTGAGGCCACGATTTTTACGCTCATGGGAACATATGCGGCGAAATGCACTGCAGTTGCAGGGATAAGTTTACCAAAGACCAGATATAGCAAAAGCGGCACTGCTATTAAGCTGATCCAGAGTACCCTCCGGTTGTTCTCTAATAACGAGAGACGGCCGCCTTTATTGCCGTCCAACCACGAATCCAGCGAGGAAGTGCTCGGGATAACGAGCAGCCTGCCATCATCAAGGGTTATTTCCCGGGGCAAGGTGCCCAACTTTGATTTAACCGTGAGTGCGTCCCGGCGAAAGATGAGTTGTTCCTCACCTTCCGTAACAATCAGACTGTGATTGTCGATAAAACAGGTCACATCACTATGCTGTGACGAGCCCGACTGAAAAAGCTGCCCGTCCATGTTTAACTACCCAAGCGCAATATCAACATCGAACAAGGTCGCAGCTTCATCGCCGAGTGCCCCTTGGGTATCAGTATTGGTATCTACTACATCCTGAATCCCGTCTAGCACGATAACCCGAGTTGCATGGGCATAAAACATCGCTGTTCTCACTTTTACCCAGGGTATTGCAAAACCCAATGAGCAAACGATGGCTAACACATTTGTCATTCGCAACCAAATTAACGCTTTTACTCCCACCTGTGATTCAAATCTCGCCACATCAGCAAGCTCGGTTACAGCGAACATATGATTACGGATACGGGCAGCATAAAAACCTGACGACACAGCAAAAGCAATGAGGTATACGGCAAACATAAGCATCATCACTGCACTCATGAACTGAGGATTTTCGGCCACAAGAATACTCAGGCCGATAATAACTATACCTCCCGCCATGAAAATGCCCATAGCAATGGCAGCAGCACCAATGCCCGTCCCGAAATATTCCGCGGTACTCAACTTGGGCTGGAATTTTCTATCTCCGAAACTTGTTTCTGAGAGGATAAATTCGTCAATTTTCTTAAGCACAATGGGCAAAATAGTATAAAGCGTGAACACGCTTGCAAATGGAAGTACAACGAAAACCAGGAATGCACGACCGTATCTACCTTCGAATCGAAAGCGTACGTTGCGGTATGCGGTCATTCTCATTTTAAAGCGATAACTCATCACCACAAAAAAAGGCGTTAACACCACCAACAACAATGCAAAAATGGCTCCCGCCAGAGGATTTAACGAACTGGCTACAAAGTAGACTGCGAACAATGCAACGGCAATGGCACGGCCAATGAGTATCTGCAGTGGTTCGGCTAAATAAGAAAAGCGGTGGCCGTCAATGTCAGTATTTCCGTAGAAATACCGGTTGGTTCTCACTTTTGCCCAAGCTGAATAGACACCCAGAGTAACAATGGTCAGTAGCAGGTTCACTATCCATATAGAGAAATACTCCCTGGTATTGCCATGAAAGCGTACCTGCACACTTTTCCCCTGTTCTGTTACTGGGGTTTTACTACGATCGGTCGATGGTTGATGCTCTGCGTCTGCAATTAGCTTGTCAAGAATCGTGGCCCTTTCAGGGTGCGATATAATGTCCAGGTCTGCTCTTGCCTGTTTTAATTCTTCCAGTGAATACTGTGAATAGTCTATTGATGAATCCATGTGCCCTCTAACTACTTGGTAATCCGTTTACTGCACGACACTACGTGCATACTGTTTGACATTACCGAAAAGGTTTTGTGTCAGCAAGCTTTTTGTCTTATACAACAGCCACCTGCATTTACCAACTGGTTTGTCCAGTTAAAATAGAATAGACTGGCGCACTTAAAAGCAAACACGTTGAATGCTTATTTTTTAGCAGCACTATGAACAGTAAAAAACCAAAGCAACATTCTTTATTCGTTAATGACGCTCACCATCAACTTCATTTACGTCACATTTGGCATGATGAAAATGGGCCGCCGGTTCTCATGATCCACGGTGTAATCGAAAACGGTAAGATTTTCTATACCGAAAATGGGAAAGGTCTGGCTTGCTTTTTGGCCGCTAATGGTTTTAACGTGTTTGTGGCCGATATGCGTGGCAGAGGAAAAAGCTCGCCTTCCATCGCTGATGATCCAAACCACGACCAACACGATCAAATCACCCGAGATATTCCATGCTTTATCAATTATGTCGCAGATCGTACCGGCCAACCTGTACACGTAATTGCACATTCATGGGGAGGCGTATTATTGGCATCGTCTCTTGCACGCTTCCCCGAA
Organism: Alteromonas sp. AWQ4_252; assembly: GCF_056158205.1. NCBI lineage: Bacteria > Pseudomonadati > Pseudomonadota > Gammaproteobacteria > Alteromonadales > Alteromonadaceae > Alteromonas > Alteromonas sp. AWQ4_252. The sequence goes on from NZ_JBSWSV010000001.1 coordinate 3,851,324, forward strand.
TTGTGTGCACGCATAGCTAGCCAAATATGTTTTGGAACAAAACGTAGTGTTCGGGTGCAAAACCCGGAGAAGTGGTTCAAGGTTGATTTAATCTGGAAAACCTTATGCCCGATTATTGCTAAGCAAAAGGGTTTCCTGCCTGCAGCTAACCTAAAAATTGGTTCAGATGACGAAACCTATGGATCATTATCTCAAGGTATGAATTGGGTGCGAAAAAAACCTTGGGTCGACGCCAAAGACCACTTTAATTATGCGCAAGCAGCGAAACATACTAGCTGGCCGGCAACCTGGCATATTGCTGCTACTAACGATTACGCTCTCGGCCACCCAAATGATGTACGCGATTTTATAGCTGAATCAGTAGGGCCAACAGCCCACTTCACTGTTTTAAGTAAAGCGAATGGCAATAAGTATAACTATGATCATATCAACATGCTCACCCACCCACTTGCCGTGAAAGATCACTTTCCGTCCGTGGTGAACTGGCTGCACAAACGTACCCAAAAGATCAACACCTGCTAGTTCTGATTTGAAACACGGCTGTATACCTGTAACCTCAGGTAGCAAGCCACTAAGGTTTGCTTTCCACGTGCTTATCAAAAGTATACTGCTTGTGGAAATAGCTCAGTATTAAAAATAGCAACCCCGTCTGTAAGTCATCACTGAACATCACACGTTCACTTCCGACAAAGAGATGATAAACAGCCTGAACAAAAAATATTGCCGCTGCAATCTGGTAGCCTGTAACCATGTGCTTTCCTAACATATTGTTTTTCCAAGGGCAAAAAAGGCTACTTCCGTAGCCTTACGCATTAATACCGGTACCAGTGATTTTGGTTGGTATTGCCATATTGTGCATGAATACGGTCGTTGGCGTTTCCTACTTGAGCAAAAAAGCGTCCTAGATCGTAAAACAAACCTGCACCGTGCACTTGTTCAATTTCACTTTTAGTTAATTGCTTCATTGTTACGTCTCCTTATGGTCGTTTCCGATTTTCCATGTAACCTTTGACAAAATCGTAACCCGCATCAGCCACAGCGATACCGACGGCAATATGCGCCCAGATACCACCACTGACTTGCTGGATTTCAGACGTTGATAAATCCTTCATCTCAATTTCTCCTTGGTTAATGATTGATTCAACATTGAATCGAGACCAACAATATCCCATGCAGCAAAAAATTATACTGTACCTGCTACCAGTTTTAATCTGCTGTGGGCATCAGTTCATTTTGTCCATCATGGCAGACAAGTTCGCCATAATGGAAGTCGCGCCCCCCTGACTCCAACCTCCGTCCACAGGTAAAATAGCACCGGATATATAGCTTGATTGTGGCGCACTCAACATTGCCGCAGCGTTCGCAATGTCATCGACGGTTCCCTGTCGGCCAAGAGGTACAGAAAGGCGTACCCCCTCTTGCATCTCTGCGGTAGGTGCCAGTCTGTCCATACCCTCGGTACCGTCAATTGGGCCTGGCACAATCGAGTTAACTCTTATCCCGTCTTGGCCCCACTCGATGGCCAGTGTTCTGGTGACCATGTCCACGCCGGCTTTAGCAGAACAAACATGGGCCTGATGGCTCATCGGTAAAAACGCTTGAGGCGCAGAAATATTGATAACACTTGCGCCGGGCTTTTTAAGATAACCGTGACTGGCTTTCATAACGTGAAAAGTACCGAGCAAATCAATTTCCAGCACAGAACGAATGGCATTTGCAGACATCTGATTAACTCTTGCAGGAAAATTACCCGCTGCCCCAGAAATCAATATATCAATATCACCACCAAAAAATTCACTCACAGCCGCAAAGCCAGCTTCCACATCTTCAGCGTTGCGAACGTCAAATGTGGTGCCATAAGCGTCTGCGCCTAAAGACTGTAAATGCGCCACAGCGGCATCAACTTTTTCTTGCTTTCTGGACGCAACCGCAACTTTTGCCCCCCATCGGGCGAAACCGGCTGCAACACCCAGATTGATGCCACTTGTGCCACCAACTACAAATACGTGTTTTCCAGAAAAATCGAAGGTTGCACTCATCTATTCAACTCCTGTTTCAATCAACTCGTTTTTCTACACCATCAATTTAACAGCGTCTATTAACGGCTTGTTCTGTGTATCAATGATGTCTATAATTTCTTTGTGCATACGCTTTTTATGTTCGCGAAAGATAGCCCGTTTTTTATCGAATGCAGCGGCAAAAGCCAGAGCTTGAGCCTGCATCTCATCGTTCCCTTCAAATGCGCCTTGTACAACGTGATCGGCAGCGAGTTCCGCACCGCTCACTCTTCTACCGGTAAGTTTCATTTCGTTAAATCGATACTCTGGCATCGCTTTTCTGACAAACGCAATCATGCCCGGTAAAAATGGAATAGAAAGGTCAACTTCAGGGAAGCAGAAAAAGCCTCTGTCAGCGCGCATAAAGCGAAAATCACACGCACAGGATAAAATAGCGCCATTGCCAAACGCATGTCCGTTTATCGCAGCGATCACCGGGACGGGAAACGACAAAAGCGTTTTAAACACTGCATCCATGTCGTACATGAACTGTTTAATTTCATCAAAGTTATTCAACTTCATTGCGGGCATAAGCCACTCTACATCAATGCCCAAACTCCAGCTTTTTTCATCGTCTGAGGTAATAACAAGTGCTTTAAATTCTTCGTTAGCTTCTACCTCCGCTAATCGCGCTAACATTTCTGTCGCAAACGCTGGGTTGTGCCTGTTCTCGCCGTTACTCATAGTGAGCACCGCGACATGTCCTTGGGCACTTAAGTTGATTATCGCCATTACTGTTTATCCTCGCAAAGGGCTGGTTGTTGTAAATTTGTTACCCGTATTTCGCCTATCTATAACATACAGGTCATACCAGATAAACCCAAACTGGATTTTATTTGTTTAAAAGCCGTTTGAGCTATCTCAACATGCGATGACAGAAGCTTTACAGAAAACTTACACAGGCGAGGGAAACTATTTGTTACTCCAAGCTTCTGAAGAAGAAGTAGCAACAATTACGGACTTTCAAATGAAACCATTAACTGTAACCAGCGTCATCGCTCTGACGCTCGCTGGCTGTGCGCATTCTCCTCCTCCCCTCGCTCAGGAGGACATATTCTTTGACACGAAAATTGAATCTGACAACAGCAAAGTTTTTTCAATTAGTATCCCCTTACCCAGCAAAGATCGCGGTGATAAACCCTCAGGACAAGGCCGGGGAAAAAGGGGGGATCGCGATAGAGGTAGTATGGGAGGTGAAATGAGGGCTAAGCAGGCCGGTGGTAATGAAGAAAGAGTTTATCAAACGCTACTTGATGCACTGGATGAAAAACTAGCAGAAACCGGTTATTGCACTACAGGGTATATGGAAGTTGACACTCATCAATCTGATACGCGATTCCACCTACTTGGGGAATGCAATGAATCTGCCAGTGAACAGGATAGACTGCAGTTCCCCAACCAGTACTAATTATAGACGAGCTATTACAACATCTTGACTTCCCTTTGCGGGAACGGTATTTCGATGTCTGCTTGCTTGAGCGCTTCAAAAATGGCTTTGTTGAGTGCATAGCGAACTTCGAAATGCCGGGTGGTGTCCGCCCACACCCGCACACCGAAGTTAATACTACTATCACCGAAACTGTCTACACCTACAGTCGGCACTTTTTCTTCAGACACGCCATCAACAGTTCGAATAGCACTATGAATAAGCGCAGTGACTGCATCAACATCACTCGCATAGGCAACGCCAATTTCTAATTCGATTAGCATTCGCTCTGCAGAATTATGCAGTATTTCACCAACAATCAACTTATTGGGTATCTGAATATTGACGTTGTCTTCGTCGATAAGAATCGTGTAAGGTAGCATAACCTTGTCCACAACCCCAGCCACGCCACGAACCCGAATAGTGTCTCCAACCACAAAGGGACGAGTAATGATAATGGTAAAGCCAGCAGCATAGTTCGCCAGCATGCCTTGAATAGCCAAACCCACACCAATACCTACGGCACCAAGGGCCGCAATAAAGGGCGTCACACTTATGCCAATGTTGCCCAATGCAATAATGGTCACGAGCCCGAGAATAAGCAGTTTACAGGCGCCACCGGTGAAACGACTTAACGTAATATCGATATTTCGTTTTACCATCAGATTTTCAACGACATTCCCCATCTTTGCGGCAAACCACCAGCCAATAAAGAAAATAAGAAATGCACCTAAAATCTGAAAACTATAGGTGACGGCAAATTCTACCAGGGTGTCATACAGAGCCTGGGCTTGTTGAAACTCTTCTTCCATTGCGGGTATTCAATTAAGTCAAACTAAAGGGAGGATAATCAACATCCCCTTATGACACAACAGTCAAATGTTCCAGATAGACCACCAACTAATTCTTCATTTTCGGAAAAATGCAATGTCGAAAAGTGATAAATACGTCTGAAAAACTAACAAACTATGTTTTTTTATATTTTCAGCACAATTTTAATTCCAAAGTTGGAAAGCAAAACTAAAGGCAAGTGTCTATACTTCAACTTATTGTCGTCATTGGTCCTTTGAGAACACCATCCATGTATAAGAATCGGTTAGGATTTATCATTGCTTGTGTCCTAGCATTGCTCCTCCCGACGCCTCTTTTTGCTGATAATTTGGAAATCAGTGGTTTCGCTCGCTTGGTGGGTGGAGTCATAGATACTGATAAAGCGGAATTCGAGGGCTACAACGACCGTTTCAGTGTCTCAGAGCAGTCACTTATAGCGTTGCAGGGTGATTTAGCCATAACCGACACATTGAGCTTATCAACTCAACTACTTGCTCACAGTGGTGAAGACAGAGATTCCGGCGTGGAGTGGCTTTATTTAACTTACGAACCAACCGACGCATGGGCATTTAAACTCGGAAAATTACGCACGCCTTTTTTTCTTTACAGTGATGTTATCGATGTGGGCTATGCCTACCCCTGGATTACTGCGCCTGAACAAGTATACGGCGGATTTCTTTTCTCTAATTACGAAGGAGGCAGTGCCACCTATCGTTTTCAGTTTAACCGTGCGCACTTTTCACTAGAAGCGTATTACGGTACCTACGATGGCACCTTTGATCGTGCCGGGGAAGAAACCGGCATCGAAGTGGATGAAATAAAAGGTATCATTCTGAGTGCGCAAAAAGGAAATCTCAATGCCCGCCTTTCGGCAATTGTATCGTCAGACTTTTATGCCGACATTCCCGGGTTTGATGATTTTGCTAACTTATTAGATAGCTATGGTTACTCCGATAACGCTGATCTTTTCCGCTTTGATGCAGATGCAACGGCTTATCAGGCAAGCCTGCAATATGATGATCTCGATTACTTTGCCTATGCCGAAATTATCAATATTAGTTCCGACTTAATCAGTGTCCCGGAAGTAACGGCGTTCTACACTACCCTCGGTTACAATATCAATGACTATCAGCTTTTCGTCACATTTGCCTCTTCAAACAGCCGAAATTATGTACCTGAAAATCAGATACCCAAAGGGGTTAATCCGCAATTAACCGGCTTGTCCTTTGCGTATGATGAAATAACCAACAATCTACCACTTTATGACCTTCGCTCTGTTTCCTTGGGTGCACGCTGGAACTTTCGTTACAACCTGTCGGCAAAGGCTGAAGTGACCTTGCTTGAAGGGGAGTCTGGTCAGAATTCATTTTACTCTCAGATAGATGATGATTCATTCAATCGGCGTGCGGTTCTAACACAGGTCGCTTTGGAGTGGATATTTTGAGAATCTTCACCACCGTTTTACTCTTGTTAATAAGCTTTTGCGTTATCTCTGAGACGCGAACAGAAAGTCTTGTGTTGGTTGCCAATACCGATAACAAAAATCTGACTTTAGAAAAATGGCAGATAAGAGATTTGTTCATGGGTAACAGTGGCGATATTGCTTTAGAGCCTATAGGACTAGCGCCCTCACTTTCTCTTAGGACAGTATTTAATACAAGAATTGTGGGCTTAACTGAGTCGAGAATACAAGCTTATTGGGCACAAATGCGATTCAGCGGCCGTGACAAACCCCCTATAGCGCTTGCGTCAGAACAAGAAGCACTAAACTATGTTCAACAAAACAAGAACACTGTGACTTATATTTCAGCCTCTCAGAATATTCCGAAGGGACTTGTCATCGTGTACCAACAACCTTAAACAAAGATAAAAAGCGCTTACAAGATTGTCGCGCAGACCATTTTTTTAATTTCATCCATTATACTTTAGTTGAAAAAAGCATCGAAAGAGTAGAGGTAACTTAAACCTTCGTCTATTCTCTCAATGTCATGTTTTAGCGCGTACTAATGTGTATAAACCCTTTATATTTTTAATTTTCTCACTGTTATTTACAGAGCTTGGGCTCGCTTTCCATGAGGCTGATACTCAAAAGCGCGTTTTACTACTGTATTCTTATCACCCCGAATTTCCTACTACATCAAAGATCCACAAGGGTTTCTACAAAGCGTTTGAAAACTCTGCACCACGAATCGATTCTGAATTTATGGATTCAAAACGGCTGTACGATGACATTGCAAAAGAAAATTACCTTCGCACCCTTTCCCACAAACTGGCGAACCGTGCCCCTTATGACGTAGTGGTCACTGCTGACGATAACGCCCTCACTTTTGCTGTGGGCCACAAAGACACGCTTTTTCCCAATGCAAAAATTGTTTTCCTCGGCATTAATAATATTTCCCTCGCCCGCTCACTCTCGACCGAGCCGAACATTACCGGAGTAGTCGAAGCTTCCTCACTGAAAGAAGGTGTCTTACTGGGGAGGCAATTATTTCCTCAGCGCAGAAATGCGTATGTCATCGCAGACAATACAACCAGTGGCCAAGCTGACATTGAGAAATTACAACAAATAGAACATCACTTGCCAGGTGTGTCTTTTCAATGGCTTCAACTGTCAAAACTGTCCTGGCAAGAACTTAGCGAGCAATTAATGCAACTTGGTGCCAACGATACCGTTTTTTTACTGTCCGCTTATCGGGACGAAAATGGCGTTGAAAAATCTTTTGAAGAGTCTGTGACTTTCATTGATGAGCAGCTTTCAGCCCCTCTTTTTCATTTTTGGGAACATGGGATTGGCCAGGGCGTGTTTGGTGGCTTGGTAGTAAGCCATACTGAGCAAGGGTACCAGGCCGGGTTAATGGTGAAGCAAATACTCGAAGGGACAGAACCGTCAACCCTTCCGTTCCTGGACAAAAGCCCAAACAAACCCATTTTTGATCATGCCAAGCTAGTGGAATTTGATGTATCCGAGAGAGACCTTCCACCCGGCAGCCTAATTTTATTCAAGCCTCCGACTTTATTTAATCTCTATTTTACCGAGTTAATTGCAGCCAGTGTCATCCTGCTGTCACTGCTAATACTAATTTTCTACTTAGCCAGAAAGAATGCACAAATGCGCAGATTAAGTCGCGCACTTGGCGAAAATGAAAAAAAATACCGGCTGCTGTTTGAAGAAATCGTTCAGGGAGTTGTCGTGTATGATGCTGCGTTGCAAATTATCGACGTAAATCCTGCTGCAGAGCGTATTTTGTCTCGTAATGCAACGACCCTACTAAACCAGGTATCCGTTCCCGAACAATGGCTTGCTCCAGTTGGTGATAACAACTTTGACCTTCCTGACTCAAACTGCATTCAGGCAGCTTTTGATTCTGGAACTGCTAACTATGCTGTCGTTATTCAAGGTGAGGTGAACCAAAAACCAATTTGGCTCAACCTTGACATTGTGCCGGTAAAAGAAAACGGAACGTGTCAAGGTGTCTTTGTTAGCTTTAGAGACATCACTGAAGCCAAACACGCCAACGCCGCTTTACGCCTCTCTGCAAGTGTATTTGAAAATACAATTGACGGCGTCGTTATTACTGATTCTGATACCCGTATTGTTGACGTCAATAATGCATTTTGTGCAATTACAGGTTACGACAAAGAGGATGTAATTGGAAAGAAAACCATTTTTTTAAGTGCCGAGGAACAAGACGAATACCGTTACCGATCCATGTGGGCAGATTCAAATTCCTCTGGCCCTGGCAGAGCAGAACTGTATAACCGCAAAAAAGACGGCACCGTTTTTCCTGTAGAACAAAGTGTTAGCGCCGTAAAGGACGATAAAGGTCAGCTTAGTCACTATGTAGCTGTCTTTTCTGATATTTCGTACTTAAAACAATCACAGCAGGAAATACATCATCTAGCGTTTCATGATTCTCTCACCAACCTTCCCAACAGACGATTACTTTTCGACCGCCTTACTCAGGCAATTCATCATGCGCAACGGAGTAATACTTCATTTACACTGATGTATCTCGACCTGGATAATTTTAAAAATGTAAATGATTCTTTGGGACATACTAAAGGTGACCAGCTTCTTCAATTTATTAGTCGCTCATTACTCAGCCAAACGAGAGATTGCGACACCGTAGCTCGTGTTGGTGGCGACGAATTTGTGATCTTGTTCGACGATTTAGCTGAAGTAATAGACATTGAAGCCTTAGCTCGGAAGGTACTTGAAATAGCCCTTACGCCAGTCGATTTATCGGGCAGTCGAGTAAGCGTGTCTGCCAGCCTCGGCATTTGCATTTATCCCAAAGACGGTGACACGCCGGAAACCTTGTTGCGCAATGCAGATATAGCCATGTATTGTGCAAAAAAAGACGGTCGCAATACTTTCCGCTTTTTCGAAGACTATCTTTCTAACAATGTGCTCGAACGGGTAACCATTGAACACGAGTTGCGTCACGCCATTGCTCAGGACGAGCTATACCTTGTTTACCAGCCGCAAATCGATATTCGACAGAATAAAGTCGTTGGCGTTGAAGCCCTTCTTCGCTGGGAAAACCCGAAGTTAGGAATAGTGAGCCCGCTACGAATGATCCCTGTAGCGGAAGAAACAGGTCTCATTAAGGATATCGGTGCCTGGGTATTAGACACCGCGCTCAAGCAAGCCAGGCAATGGCTCGATTGCGATATTCCCTTTGGCCGTGTCGCAGTTAACCTTTCCGGCCAACAATTGCTCGACGGATACTTCGCAGGTACGGTAGAGCAACTGCTGGAACGATACCAGCTAAGTGCCTCAAACCTGGCTTTAGAGGTGACAGAAACCTTTATCATGCATTCTGAAACCGCATCGTTGGCCCAGTTGCGGAGCTTGGAAAAAATGGGGGTAGAGCTAGCCATTGACGATTTCGGTACCGGCTATTCGTCTCTGAGTTACCTAAAAAAACTTCCCGTAAACAAATTGAAAATAGACAAGTCTTTCATTCTCGACATCCCAGCAGATGAAGACGACATAGCCATCACACAAACAATTCTTAGCTTGGGGAAAACTCTTGGTTTAAACGTCATTGCCGAAGGTGTAGAAACTTATGAACAAGCAACTTTCCTTCGCGAACAGGAGTGTGACGAAGTTCAAGGCTACTATTACAGCCGACCGTTACGTGCCACAGAGCTGGAAAAATTTCTACTTCAAGCGGGTTCACCAACAGAAATAGCTGTAAAAAAACACATCAGTTGATACAGAATAGTTGCCATTTCCCACAATAAATTATTCTTTAAAACCTTAGCAAAAGAATATCAAATATTTACAAAACGCAAATGGGTCGGTAAGGTCTCTGCCACGAATCACTCTGCAAACCATTTATGATCACCACTGCTTTCCCTTATCTGTCACTGTTATTTATTGTCGCTGGCGCTTTGCGTCTGCTGGAAGCAAAGACACATTGGCGACTATTTGCTTACTTGCCAGCTATCGTCGCGCTGTACTTTATCGTGATGGTACTGTCCAGTTTAGACGTTTGGCAAAAAACCGACGGCATTAATGCGGCTTATAGTGCCGTGAAGACCAATGTGTTGCCCGCAATGATATTTCTCATGTTACTAACTGCTGATCTTCGGCAAATCAAAAAGCTGGGAGGAAAACTACTGATGGCATTTCTCGCAGCCTCGGTAAGTATTGGTCTTGCATTTACTGTCGCCTTCGCACTCTTTCACCCCCTGCTATTACCAGACGCCTGGAAAACACTCGCCGCCCTCTCTGGCAGTTGGATGGGCGGAACCGGTAACATGGTCGCGGTACAACTTGCACTTGATGTGCCTGACGCAAGTATGGGATATACATTGCTTATCGATTCCATTGATTACAGCTTATGGGTGATGTTGCTACTTGCTTTAGTACCCTATGCGAGCCGTTTCAACCGATGGACTGGCGCTGACGCAAGCTTGCTGGATAAAGTAGGCGCTGAACTCGATAAACAACAAAAGCAAACATCGTCAGTAGACAGTTCTACGAGTATGTTGTTTCTGTTAGCCTTGTCATTTGTCGTCTCTACCATTTGTCAGACAATCGCCTCTATTTTACCAAGCAGCGCTTTTTTTACCGCTACCGCGTGGACCGTTACCTTAGTGACCATTTTGGGTGTAACAGCAGCCCTCACTCCCATTAGACGTTTATACGGTGCAACGGAGTTATCCACCGTAATGTTGTATCTCATCGTTGCACTTATTGCGTCACGAGCTGATTTTGCCGATTTAGTCGCTGCGCCACTCTATATTATTACGGGCATTGTTATCTTACTGATCCACGGCCTGCTCATGTTAATCATCGCCAAAGTTTGCAAGCTGGATTTATTTACCTGCGGCATAGCTTCTCTAGCCAACATTGGCGGGGTAGCGTCTGCGCCCATTTTAGCAGCGGCTTATTCTCGTGCACTCATTCCAGTAGGGGTACTTATGGCATTACTAGGGTATATCGTAGGTACTGGCGGCGGGCTTCTTGTTGGAAAGATCCTTTCTCTTATTGCTGCGTAAAGTAGAAGGCACCCTGGAGTGCCTTTTGTTTGCGCTAATACTACCTTCTTCAATTTGCTGATAAGTCGATACAGGAGGTCACGCCCGTATCTGCAGCAAAATCGGCATCGTGACTCACTAACATAAAACCGCCTTTATAGGCGTGTAATGCACTGGCAAGAATACACTTCGCGTCAATATCAAGATGATTATCAGGCTCGTCCAATAGCAGAAACGGCTGCGTAGGCTGGTGACTAACAATTAGCATGGCCAATTTCATTTTTTCACCTCCACTAAGTACCTGACTCTGCCTGAAAACATCATCTTTGCGAAAGCCGAGTCCCGCGAGAAGCGTTCTTCCATCACTCTCTGCCATTCCCTCACACTTAGATAACAGGTTATGGAGCACGGATGCCGCTGCATCAAAAAAGCCAAAATGCTGGTCTAAATAAAAAACCGGTTTGCTAAGTCTCACGAATCCAGCTTTCAATGCCAGCTCACCTGTAAGCGTTTTGAGTAATGTTGATTTCCCACTACCATTTCTACCCGACAGGAGTACTTTATCCCCGCTATGCACTACAAAGGACAACCCAGACGTGTCACCAAAGCAAAGCTCGCCGTCGTTAACGACAATTACCCTTTGAGTTCGGCATGTGACTGCTTGCATGGCAAATTTAAAAGCTTGAGTGTCTGCTCGCTGCGCCGATAAGGCTTGTTGTTTTTCTTTTAATAGCGCATCTCGCTGCTGCTCATTTTTCACGCGGCCAGCTGTACTAGCAGAGGCACGGTCTTTCTTACCATCCAACAAAACCTTCGGCTGACTGCCTGATTTCCTAAGCCGTGAGCCCTGAGCCGCCCGTCGTTCTGCTTTTTCGCAATTCTTCTTTGCTGTGACGGCCAATTGTCTTCGTTGTTTGTCTACTGCACTCAGTTTTCGCTCTACGGCTTCTGATTCTGCACACTTCGCAGCGCGGTAGTGGTCGTAATTTCCACCGTAAACTCGCAAACCCAGCGCTGATAATTCCCAAGTTTCATCTACTTCTCTTAGTAGCATCCTGTCGTGACTAATGAGTAAAACGGGGCCTTGATACTGCGCTATTTGCTGTATTAACCACAGCTTTGCCTCACTATCCAGATGATTGGAGGGTTCATCTAAAATTAGTAATCCAGTACTTTGCTCAAACAAATCCCAAAGTTGTAACCTCGCAAGTTGTCCACCGCTAAGATTTGCGCATGGAAAAGCTGGATCTGTCGGCACCCCCAACAGTTCCATTGCTTGTGTAAATCGTATTGGCAAATCCCACTGCTCATTTACTTGATCAAACAAATATTGATCGACGTGGCCAGCTTCGATTCGGGAAATGGCATCAAACACCGTCTGCTTACCTAAAAATTCAGCTATAGATAGTCCACTTGAAAGCAGTGAAGAGGGCTGTTGTCTGAAAACAGTAACCGGCAGTTCTCTCTCAACACAACCAGTTGTTGGACGTATCTCGCCACTTAACAAACTAACAAGCAGCGATTTCCCGACCCCGTTTTGTCCCACCAGCCCCACCCGCCTCTGTATCATGGAAAATGAGAGATTAGTAAAAATGGTTCCACCATCAGCGAATTGATAGGCGACGTTTGAAGCATATAGAAATGGCATTGTAGGCCTCCTGATAGTCAGGGGCTAAGCCGCAGCATGACCCAATGCATATGAAAGCGTCCTAAATTATCTCGAAGGTGGATGCGATCTCAGATGGGTAAATTAAAAAGAAAACAGACAAGCTACGCCTATTAACCCTGTAAATCCAAGTAAATAAGAAAGATGGATGACAGGCTTAATTGTTCATGACGGCGTAAACTCCTTAATTAAAGTGGTTAAATAATAACCTTCACTCCCTACGTTGTCAAAACGCTATATGTAACAAAATACAACATAACAGAAGCCCGGGAAACTGATCTTCACCGACGGCGCAATTCCTCAACCCAGACGGATACAATCAGATTATCACGGCGTGTGGCTGGCACACAGTTATGGTATGGGGATTCAATATGAAGATGTCACAACAGCGCACTAACTCGGGTATCACATAGCAAAATGTATCATTATTGTTATTTTATTGATTAAAATTTGTACAATTCTTTTTAATAGGACTACTATGAAGGCGCCATCAAACCTGACACATCCGTGTCAGGTAAGGCAACCCAACTACTTAGATGGAGTTAACAATGAAAAATTACGGAAAGTTATATAAATACGCAGTAGCAGTGGTTTTATATATTTGCAGTTTACACGCAGTGGCACAAACAGATGAGCTACCATACACAGCCGGCAACTACTGGGAAGTTTCAAGCATTGAGGTGATGCCAGGTCAAAGCTTAAATTATGCTCACCACTTGGCCAAGCAATGGAAGAAGTATATGGATTTTGCCAAGAAAAAGGGGTGGATAGTCGACTACAAAGTTCTGGGCAACGTGCATGCCAGAGAAGGCGAGCCTGATTTGTACTTAGTCACTGTATTTGAAGAGTGGGTATCCAACGCAGAATACGACAAACGCTATAACGAATATGTCGAATATATGAAAACGAGTAATGAAGAACTCGAGGAACAAAGCGGTGAAAGAGTCGTAATGCGCAAGCTTAAAAGCGATATTTTACTGATGGAATATACGTTGAAATAAACGAATCCCGCCCGAGATTTTCGTAGTTCGGGCAAATTAGAGAGACCTTCCTCTCAATTATCGCTTACCTAATACTCAAACCGGCTAAAAGATTAATTCATGCCCTTTTTTGCAAACGTACTAATGTAAAGTTGTTCTACCTTATCCCGCGCCCATTGGGTTCTGCGTAAAAATTTGAGAGAGGATTTAATAGAAGGATCATTGCTGAAGCAGTTAATTTTAATGCGGTAGTAAAGTCCGTCCCAACCATAGTGATTCTGCAGTTCGGTGACGATTTTCTCCAGAGTAAGGCCATGGAGAGGATTATTCGGTTGCGATGTCATAGTGATCTCTTACTATTTTTCCGTGCAGTATACCATGCCTCCAGCTATTCAAGATGTACAAAAACCTTTTTAACACCAAAAGAAATGATATAGAACATTTAGGTATACAGATCTGTCTACCTTTAGTCTATAGTCGCTAAAGTTTACTGATCATCTGGAGCAACACATGGAAAATACAAACGAAATACGTCACCCCCTCCCCCCTTTTACCCGCGAGTCTGCCATTGAGAAAGTCAGGTTGGCTGAAGATGGCTGGAACGGTCGCAATCCGGAGAAAGTTTCTATGGCATATAGTAAGGATACCCATTGGCGTAATCGCGCAGAATTCATAACATCCAGGGATGAAGCCAAGGCGTTTCTTGAGAGAAAGTGGGCAAAAGAGCTTGATTACCGGTTGATTAAAGAACTGTGGGCGTTTACGGATAATCGTATTTCAGTGCGTTATGCCTATGAATGGCACGATGATTCTGGAAACTGGTTTCGCTCATATGGCAATGAAAACTGGGAATTTAATGCCCAGGGTTTAATGACGAACCGCTACGCGGCGTTAAACGATTTACCTATACGCGAAGAAGACAGATTGTTTCACTGGCTTTTGGGTAGACGTCCGGATGATCACCCAGGCCTTTCTGAGCTCGGGTTGTAAGTTTAGGTTTTGACAGGCATATGCTCAATCTAAGGTTTTAAGCTTAAATCCCTGGCTAATACTTATTGAAAAGGTTTGCGGTAACAAAAAGAATAAGGAAATAAAGTTTCATAATCCGAATTTATTGGGAAAGTCAGATATTCTAATTTAATCATAAAATAACTGCCCGCAAAGCAGTACTTCTCTGTAGCGGCAAAGTTGCAACAAAGATTCATAAAATAGCAGTCAGTTTATGAGCGAGAATAGATGACCGAACAAAAATACCAAGTAGACAAGTTTATTCAAAACCCAATATTGACTGGCTTCAACCCCGACCCAAGTATTATCCGGGTCGGGGATGATTACTATATCGCCACATCTACCTTCGAGTGGTTTCCTGGATGCCAAATTCATCATTCAAAGGATCTCAAACATTGGCAGTTGATCAACCGGCCTCTCGATAGGGTGTCACAACTAGACATGTGCGGAGTACCAGATTCGTGCGGCGTTTGGGCTCCTTGTTTAACTTACTGCGAAGGGGTTTTTTATTTACTTTATTCTAATGTAAAAAGCTTTGATGGCCTCTGGAAAGACACCCCCAATTACCTGGTTACTGCCACTGACATACAGGGCCCCTGGTCAGAGCCTACGTTCATCAATGCGAGCGGTTTCGATGCGTCATTGTTTCATGATGATGACGGTGAATGCTACCTCTTAAACATGGTCGTCGATCATCGCAACGGAAAATTCTTTGGCGGTATCGTGATACAGCAATTTTGCAAGCATTCAAAAAAGCTCATAGGTAAAATCCATCACATTTTCGAAGGAACTGAACACGGTCGTACCGAAGGTCCTCACCTTTACAAACGCAACGGCTGGTACTACTTACTTACCGCAGAAGGAGGCACAAGCTACGAACACTGTGTAACACTGGCGCGGTCCCGATCTTTATTTGGGCCTTATGAGGTGCATCCAAACAATCCGGTTATAACAGCAAAGTACAACGCTCAAGCCCCATTACAAAAATTGGGGCATGCAGATTTAGTGGAAACTCAGAATGGCGACTGGTACGCCGTTTTTCTTACCGGAAGGCCAATCAATGAACGCGGACGCTGCATCATGGGCCGGGAAACCGCATTGGAACAAGTGGAATGGCGACAAGATAATTGGCTATATCTTACTCATAACAGTAAAGAGGCAAGGCTAAATGTCGAGCCGCCCAACTTGCCTTGTCATAGATTTCCAATCTCACCGCAAACGGTGAACTTCGATACATCTAAACTTGATATCCAATTTCAATCGCTGCGTATACCAATGTCTCAGGAGTGGGTGACGACTCAAGCCCGACAGGGTTATTTGCGTTTGTACGGCAAAGAGTCATTAAGCTCTTGCTTTCACCAAAGTCTGATAGGTAGAAGAGTTCAAGCGCACTGCACCAATGCTGAAACCTGTGTCGAATTTTCCCCTGACAATTTCCAGCAAATGGCTGGGCTTGTGTGTTATTACAACACCTTCCACTATCACTATTTACACATCTATGGTGACGATTTCGGTGCTTATTCAGGAAAGAAATTCCTTACAATACTTACCTGTGATAATCATGAGACGAGTCAACCTAACGAAGAGCCAATAGAGATTACAGGTGCAGATCGTATCTACCTCAAAGCTGAATTTTACGGAGCAAACCTGCAATTTTTTTACGCTTTGTCACCAGGAAATTGGCTTAAAATAGGACCATCTCTGGATGGCAGTATTCTGTCGGATGATTATGTCGAGCACGGTGAGAGCCGATTTCATCCCTGCTTTACCGGGGCTTTTTACTGTCTGGCCTGTCAGGACCTCTCCGGACAAAACCTGCACGCAGACTTCAGCTATTTTTCATATCGGGAAATAACTGAATAACACAGAAACCACTGTCAGCCTTACGACCTTTGCGGTCAGACGATTGTTCGTTTATCCCCGACATTATTTACCTGCTAATTCATTCAGCGCAGCCGAGGTAACCCGGCCGCGAACATATGCCTTACACCGTTCTGGTGGCTATTGCCGGAGCAATTCCAGCCGCTCGCCTGGCCGGGCCCAACACTGCAATTTGCCCTACCAGCCAGAGTGTCACCATGCCAATGGGAATGTAGTACCAGCTGAGTGGCGTTAAATCAAACTCTTCAACAAGTACAATGTTAAGGCCTATAGTAAGCCCAGCACCTGCAAGCACACCAACCGTGGTAATAAGGAAATTTTCCATCATGAAATAGCGCAAAACCGCGCTCTTACTTGCACCTAGTGCTCGCCTCGTACCAATTTGCTTCGTGCGTTGATTCACGCTGAAACTGGCTAGCCCAACAATACCAAGTGCTGTTACGATGGTGAGAGTAATCGTGACTGTGGTCAGAATTTTGATCATGGCGCTATCACCTCGATAGCTTCTCCCACGGGTTTCTTCTATCGTGTTAATACCCAGGATAATTCTGCCAGTGTGTCGTTCGGCTAACAAGGTTTCAACCTGCTGCATTACTGCATCTCGTTGCCCGGCTTCAGTGCGAATAAAGTAACGCGAAGCATCATAATTCAGGCTTTCCGGAGACAACATGGCATTCTCCACTCGACTCCAGCCCACCCAGGGCGCCTGAAGTTTATCAACAATGCCGGTAATTACCATGGGCTCAATATCGTTAATAAAAACGGTCTTTCCCACCGCACTAGCATAGTCGTCGTCAGGAAACAGCGATTCTGCCATCGCCTTGGTTATGATGACTTTATCTGGCCAGTCACTTTGTGCCGGTTCTCGCCAGCGAATGTCACTGGCGGTAAAGTTTTGTCCCGCAATGATATCGAGATCCAGCGCATTTACGCCGTGTTCATCGACCATATACACCGCCGTACCGACGCCATCAAATTCTGCGCCAGCCTGGGTTTTGAGCCCCATAGACCAGCCACCTCCGCTAATAGGAATGGCATTTATTTGCACAGCGTCAATGACACCAGGCAATTGGCGAAGTGCGTTGAGATCTTCTTCGATAGTTACTTTCGCATTAAAGTTTGCTTCAAAACCAGAGCTGGAAAGGTAGAAAGAATTGGCTTCATCAATACCACTTTCACGCTGCATCTTCTGACTGCGTTCATACACAATGAAAACCGCATTCACCACAATCGTCATGGTAATTGCAATTTGAATAGCGATAAGTAATGCACCGGTTTTGTTTCTCATCAGTGCTCGGAAAATAGGTCCTAGTTCTAACATGATAATTTCCTTCTTATTGGCTCTTGAGTTGACCTGCTGGCGCGATATTACAGGCACGCCATGTTGGGTACAGCCCCGCCGCTATGCTCGATAAAAGAGCTAGTACTAACCCCACCAGTACCATGGAAACATTGAGTACAGCCAACCCTTGAATATACTCACCGTAAAGACTTTTAATGCCTTCCAGACCAACTAAGGCCAGTAATAACCCCACGAGACCACCAACAACGCCAATCAAAGCAGTTTCCACCAAATACTGATAAAACACGTCAGCCTTAGAAGCACCGACAGCTCTACGCAGACCGATTTCAGACGCTTTGCCACTAAATTTAGCCAACAATAAACCAACCGTATTGAGCAGGCACACAAGCAGAAACATCAGTGATAGCCAAAGCATGATCTGGGCATCGTCTGCAACGACTTCCTGATCTTCCATCCATGTCATCACATCCGACAAACGGTTTTGCATAGGACGGGGAAAACGCCCTAGTGCTTTTTGCTCACTGACGTAACTGTGTAAGAAATCAAGGTAAGCTGCTTTATCCTGCTGAGTAGGTAGTTCTACCCACATTTGGAACCCAATACACTCCGAACGGAGTAGCGCATCAAAACCATCACCTTCTGGTGATTTCCAGCAGTTGGTGTTACCCCAACTGGGCAAAGCCAACTCTTCTTTCAGCATAAAAGGAATAAACACTTCTTCTGATTCTTCAAACGCGCCGTTGTTCACATCGTAGAACTTAGGCATGGGTTGCCAGTCATCGAGTACTCCCACTACCCGAAACTGTCTGCCGAATAACCGAATAGACTCACCCACAGAATTTACACCGCCGAAGACTTGCTCATTAATACGCTTAGTTAACACCACCACTTGCTCTCGCTTTTCGTCAGCGCGAACAGTCCATGGGCTGCCATGTAAAAAAGGCACTTCAAACATGGTAAAAAAGTCGCGAAAAGTGAGACGTGCAGACACTTCAAACGGTTTTACATCTTTGTCCTCAGGCTCCATGATCCCGCCAGTGCGGCTCATTGCCGCCTGGCGTACAGCCTGCTTCGCAGCCATAAAATTGTTAGCATCAGTCCAGGTAAGCTGATTCGGTATATCGTCTTCGTTAAAAGCGTTATGAGGGTCCCAGCTGTCCACCTGAATGTGGTACAAAGCTTTGCTTTTTTCTGGTATAGGGTTAGCCGACATCAAATAGTTAACAGTTATTGTTGTCATGCTTGAGCCAATTCCAAGGGCGATCGCCGCCACCATTAACGTACTGAGGATCAGATTTCGCTTGATGCTCTTTACAGCAAGTCGAAGATAATAGATAAACATGAAGGAGTCCTCAGGCGATAGCTGCAGCGTGGAAGGCTTCACCAGAGGACAACTCACTGACCTGGCCATCTTTTACAAAGATATTGCGCTTAGCCTGAGTAGCCAATGTCTGGTCATGGGTGACCATCACGATGGTGGTGCCATTAGCATTGATTTCTTGCAACAAAGCCATAACACTGGCAGCCATAGTTGAGTCCAGATTACCTGTTGGTTCATCTGCCAATAAGAAACGAGGTTCTCCCGCCAGCGCTCGGGCAATAGCAACCCGCTGCTGCTGCCCGCCGGACAACTGAGCAGGTAAGTGCTTTACTCGGTTCGCTAGCCCTACTAATTCTAAGCTTTGCTCTATACGTCTGCGCCGTTCCTTAGCACTAAATCCACGATAACGAAGTGGTACGTCTACGTTATCAAATAGGTTGAGATCTGGGATCAGATTAAACCCTTGGAAAATAAAACCTATTTTTTCATTTCTCGTTTTGCTTCGTTGCTTGTCATTGAGATGGCTCACATCGACACCGTCCAACTCATAGGTGCCGCCGTTGAAAGTTTCCAGTAAGCCAGCAATATTCAAAAATGTGGTTTTCCCCGACCCAGACGGACCGGTAACCGCCACAAAATCCCCTTCGTCTACCTGAAGATTAAAATCCCGAAGTGCATGGGTTTCGATCAGTTCCGTACGAAAAACTTTATTTACCTCTGTCATTTTCAGCATAATGTGTTCCTTCAGCCCTGTAGAGCTATCTTATTGATTAATTTGAATAGTCTGCGCTCCGTTGAACTGTTCTGTTCCCGAAACAATAATGGTGTCGCCGGGCGCTAGCCCTGAAATAATTTCGACGCTCGACAGACTGCGCGCCCCTGTCGTAATGGCTGTTTTTTGCGCCTTGCCGTTTTGCACTACATAGGCAATTCGACCGCTGCCACTTTGCAAAAATTGTCCCCGTTGTACCATTAGTACATCCTGCTTGTTTTCCATGAGGATACGAGTAGTAAGTCGCTGATTCTGTCTGAGGCCTTGAGGCTGTGTGAGGGTGTTTCCGTTTTCGTCGAGGGTGGCGAATCGCACTCTACCGGTTACCTGATTGTTCTCTATTTCAGGGGAGATAGTAACCAGCGTTGCCCGGTGCGATTCGCCGTTGAGCTCTACTTCAGCCGTCATCCCAATGGCCAAATCGTCGGCATAACTTTCTGGGATCGCGACTTCCAGCTCAAATTCAGATAGATCCACCACGCTTAGGATGGGCTGATTTCTAGCTACCTGATTTTTTTGCTGTACTGCCAGATTTCCCACAATGCCATTAACCGGTGAACGCATTGTGAGTTCTTCAACCTTTCGGCTCAACTCATCGACCAGCAGTGCTTGTCGCTCCACTTGCAGTGCCTTAGTGTGAATTTCAAAGGCAAGACTTTCTTTATTAAGCGCAGCATCCTCTACGGCATGTAAGTGAACCAGCTCAGCGTTTTTGAGGTCATCCCGGGCTTTTTCAAAGTCGATTTGACTGATAGAGTTGCTGTAATAAGCTTTATCTCCACGCCGTTTTTCCCGGTCTGCGGCCGCCAACGCAACTTTAGCCAAATCCACTGCTTTTTGATTTTCAAGCCCTTGTTTTTTAGCCTGAATTTTCTGTCTCTCCAAAGCCAGCTCAGCTTCCTGCAAACTGGCCTGTTCCTGTTTTAGCTGGTTCGACAGTTCAAAGCTCTCAATGGTAGCCAGCACCTGACCTTTCCGTACGCTGTCTCCAGCGTCTACCATAAACGTGATGGTGCCCTGAGCCGGGCTGTATAGTTTAGGGCTTACCGCTGCTACAACTTGCCCCTGGACCGACAAATCACGGATAAAGTCTCCCCGGGTAACCGTGGCAACCCGAATGCGCTGTGCAGAGACGGAAGAATCTGAGCCTGCCCATTTACTTATTGCCGGCCCCCCGAAAATGAAAGCGATAAGAACAAGTAACATCGCCCCGCCAATTATTAAGTAAGGCTTGACGGACGTTTGCTTGGCAAGGGTGACATCCTGGCCGCTGGTATCAGCGATTTTCATCGACACTATCCTGAAATTAAAAAACAATCAGAGGGTATGTCGAAGGAGAGAAGCAAAAGGTTTTAAAAAAAATTGTTTAAAGTGGTACGACAAGTTTCTGGCAAGTCGTAAAGAGGAAAAAAACCGGGGTTACTGCAAAGCCGAAAAGACGGTAAGGACTGTTACCGTCTCTGCCTGTTAGCCAGACTCAATGAGCTTAACCCAATGTGGAAATACCCCAAGGTTGGCAAAAATAATTTTTATGCTCATCAATACAGGTACAGCAAGTAATACACCCACCACGCCCCACAACCAACCCATAACGGACAACCATAATATGATTACCAGGGGGTTTAACCGCATGCTTTTACCCAAAATCGCCGGAGTAACGAATTGAGACTCGGTAATATTAATTAACAGAAATACTGCAGCAGGTAGCAGAGCCGCGCTGACAAAGCCGAACTGAACGACACCGGCGACTAACAGAATAGTACAGCTTACCAACCCACCCAGATAAGGCACAAAATTCATCAACGCCACCAGCGCCCCCCATAATATCGCATCCTCTACCCCAAGGAATGTAAATATCAGTGCCGTAGCTAGCCCCAGCATTGCGTTTATAATACTAACGGTAATAATGTAGTTCGACAGCTCCCGTTGGATATGGTTAACCACAACAAGCGCCCTGCGCTTATTGGTTACAATGGGGAAATCCTTAATGAACACATTGAAAAGTTCAGGTCCGAAGACCAATAAAAACAGAATGAGAATCATACAACCGAATAGTTGAGCAAGTAACAATGGCGCACCAGTTAGGGCCGTCATCAACATTTCCATTCCACTTTGTTTGAGCTTTCCGGTAACTAAATTATCCCTTTCCTCTTCGGGCTCGGGGGCACTCTCCTCTTCATCGAACCAACTGAAAAATGACGAGCGTTTTTTTTCGGGTTGAGGCAGTTCTTCCACTGCACCACTTTGCAGGCTATCACTGAGTTCTTCGAGCTCTTCAGTCACTTCTGCTGCCATTTTAGGTAAGGTTTTCATCCATCGTTCAGCCGGCTCTGCTAACTCAACGCCTAAGAAGCTGAATGGCGCAATTAGCAAAGCCATTAATACCGCAGCTGAGACAGCCCTGGGTATAAAGAACTTTCTGGCGAGAGCAACAAGGGGACTTAGTAACAAAGCGACCAATGCGGAAAACAGCAGAGGGATCAGTAAAGACTTAGCTAAATAAAGTGTATAGATAACAGCGAGGATCAGGAGTGTTCTTAACAGCCTGGTTTGTCGGGCTTCCCGCAAATAAGGCACGGTTCTGGGGTTGATGGTGTCCTGCTGTGTTCGTTTACCCATTTTGTGCCTGTCATGCTGAAGTAATAAAATCCCATTTATGCTGTTCACCTATCGGCATATTCCCGATAAGACCTAGTTTCTACGAAATGAGCACATTTAAGTTCATAGTTATTTGCGGCCAATACCTATTACACGGATCGGGTATGTCATCAAACTGACAAGCTGCTTCCTACACTCTGTGATCAAAAAGTGCATGTTGTAAAAATTTCTATAACAGAATATTTCGCATTGTAATTTTATTTCATTTTTGACGTGAAAATAAAGAAAAGAACAATTTTTCTGTAATTAAATTACAAAAAAGCCTTTATTTCTTGTCCTTTTGATGGATAATACAGTTATCACATTGGTGATATCTAATTTAGTTACGAAATAGGAACTCAAAAATGAAACTGTCTACATTCGCTCTTGCTTTAACTTTATCTGTTGCCGCTACACAATCTTTTGCAAAAAGTCAGGTGCTTAAGCCTCTTAACGACAACATTGAAACCCAAGCATGCTTAAGCGCTGCTAACGAAGGATATTCTCAGGCACTGCGTTTCGTTCGCAGTCAAGGTTTTAACTCTGATGAGTTCGCTGCTTTAGTTCGCTGTAACGGTGTTACTTTGCACTCGTTTGCTAACATGTACAAAGCAAAAGCGGCGGCTGCAGAAAACAACGCTGAAGCCAAAACCATTGCACTGGTAGCTAAAGATGAAGACATTGCATCTAAAGCATGTCTGGAGGCATTGTCAGTAGGTAAAAGAGCCGCATTGGCAAAATTTGGTTTAGAAGGTGAGAACATCATCTGTAACTACAAGTCTATGAACGAATTCGTTCGTGAATACAGCGCGGACAATGTAGTAGTTCGCACTTCAGCAGAATAAGCTAAAACCAGGATGGCAACCTACTGCCAATAAAAAGTACAGTTTCATGGCCTTTCGCTTGCGAAAGTGAGAGGCCTGACACTATACACCACTTTCATTGTCCTCACTTTTTCATCCATTTTTTACAAAAACGTTCTCTTCTTTCCCTGAGCAATTATTGTTTGAATCATCATATTCTCTTCTTTTTCATTAAATATAAAAAAGTGACACAATTCGATTACGCATTTTTTTTAAAATATCCCATACTCCAAAAGAGTAATTGAAGTATGAGGTGCCTTGTTTGGCGAATCTTCCACGATTAAAGAATGAAAATGCGCGACTAGAGACCTTAGAGAAACTGCACATATTAGACACCGAGCCTGACGAGCGCTTCGACCGAATAACTCGGTTAGCGCAACAACTCATTGGCTGTGAATTCGCTGCAGTCTCCTTTATTGATGGTGAAAGGCAGTGGTTCAAATCGCGGGTTAATCTACCGCTCACTGAAACGCCAAAATGTGACGCTTTTTGTGTACATACGCTGGCAGAAGAGCAATATCTAGTCGTGCCTGACGCCGAATCAGACGCGCGCTTTGTTAATAACCCTTTTGTCGTTGGAGAACCAAAAATACGATTCTACGCCGGCGTGAAAATTTCGTTGCGCGGTTACCCATTAGGAACACTTTGCGTATTTGACTCTCGCCACATTAACGTCACAGACCAACAGTTTAAGCAATTGCGGGATTTAGCTGGCATGGTGGAATCGGAGTTGATCCGCGAGGATACAACCCAGACAAATAAAACATTAAGAGGCTACGAAAAACAGTTAGAAGAGTCTCAAAAACTTACGAGAGTAAGAAGTGCAATTCTCGAGAAAATAGTTAATACCGACTCATTGGGAACAGTGTTGCTCGATATCGTCAATGCCGTTGAACGAGAATACCCTGATATTTTCTGCAGTATCCTACTGCTCGAAGGTAAACACTTGCACATGGGGGCAGCCCCCTCGTTACCGCAATTTTATAATGATGCTATTCATGGTGTAGAGATTGGCCCTGGCGTGGGGTCGTGTGGCAACACTGCGTATAACAATACTCTTACTGTGGTAGAGAATATTAGTGCTCACCCGTATTGGTCAGCCTGGAGCGAACTTGCTGAAAGAGCAAACCTCCGATCTTGCTGGTCACAGCCCATTCGGGGAGCCAATGGCGAGGTGCTCGGTACTTTCGCTATCTATCGCCCTAAACCCTCAAGCCCTGGTTCTGAGCAAATTTATCAAATAGAGCAATTCGCACACATCGCCAGTATCGCTATCGAGAGAGAACGAGCTAACCAACTTATATGGCGTCAGGCAAACTTTGATGTGCTAACCGGTTTGCCAAACCGGAACTTAATGGAAGATCATCTGAATTTGGCGCTTAAAGTGGCCAGTCGGAGTAAGACAAAAGTGGCTGTACTTTTCATGGATCTCGACAATTTCAAAGACGTGAATGACTCACTCGGGCACGGCGCAGGAGACTTGCTGCTTGTTGAATGTGCCAGAAGAATTGAAGATATTGTGCGCAAAGAAGATACTATTTCTCGTTTAGGGGGTGATGAGTTTGTATTGATCCTGGGCAATGTAAAGGATAATTCTGGTTTGGAAAATCTTGTTCAGAAACTACTGCGATGTGTTAGTAAACCTTATACTCTGAACCAACATGTCGTACATACCACAACAAGCATAGGTATTACCCTTTTCCCCGATGATGGAAAGGACAAAACCAGTCTGCTTAAAAACGCTGATCAGGCAATGTATGGTGCAAAAGCACAAGGAAAAAATAGCTATCAGTTTTATACCACGTCGATGCAGGATGCAGCGATGAAACGCATAAGCCTTATTAATGACTTACGTGAGGCACTCCATAGCAATCAGTTCTTCCTTGAATATCAACCTATTTTTGATTTAAACCAGGATAGAATTACCAAAGCTGAAGCGCTGATACGCTGGCAGCATCCGGAAAAAGGATTAATAAGGCCTGATGAGTTTATTCCTCTCGCAGAAGAATCAGGCCTCATTCTGGACATCAGCAACTGGGTTTTTGAACAAGTTTGCAACGATGCCCAAACCTGGCGTCGCGATCTTTGCCCTGATTTACAACTCAGTATTAACACCTCTCCCAGCCACTATTTCAGTGTAGAGCCAGATATCATGGAATGGCTTGGCTTGCTTTTGAATAAGGGCTTACCATCAAATGCGATTTTACTGGAAATAACTGAAAATCTATTTATGGATGCCAACGTCAGTGTCGCTAAAAAACTCTTTCAGTTCAGACAGGCTGGTATTGGCATTGCTCTGGACGACTTCGGTACGGGCTACTCATCCATTTCATACCTTAAAAAATATCCTACTGACATAATTAAAATTGATCGTAGCTTCGTAAAGACCATGACCGAGGTGAGTAACGACAAGGTATTATGCGAAGCCATTATTGTCATGGCAAAAAAGCTGGGGATCAAAGTTGTCGCAGAGGGGATAGAAACACAGGAGCAGCTCAGTATTCTTACCAAGATGGGTTGTGACTTCGGACAAGGCTATTTTCTCTCCAGACCTATTGTCAAGTCGCGCTTCAGTGAGCTATTGAAAGCCCAGTCTTTGGGCTCAAGGCTCATCGCCAACGTTTAGCCTTCGAAGCACAAACGGCCCGCTAAACCTTGAGGTTTAGCAATGCCTCTGCGGTAAACTCATTGGTGATAAGACCGCTTATCATGGACGACTTAAGCGCTCCCGCAATGGCACCAACCTTTTCCAGGCCTGCGGCAATGCCAATTACGTTTTTTCCGCTGCCTGGTGCCAAAGTTGCGCTGGTAACCCGCATGTTAATATCCGACTCTAACAAATGTCCGTCGCTGTCGAAAATCCAGCTAATCACTTCGCCAGCTGCCCCCATCGCTTCTAATGCGGCTAATTCATGCTGAGCGATAAAGCCATCTATATGCAACGGAGATTTTGTGCCCAGATTACCAATTCCTACAAACGCGACATCTGCGCAATCTGCTAAACTCTTTACATTTTTAACGTGTTGAAGTTGTTGCCAGTGTACCTTGTCGTCTTCACTACCCGCGATAACCGGCACAGGCATTGGGAAGTGTCTGGCTCCAATGCGTTCCGCAACGTGAATAGCTACGTCGTAACGACTTGCTGAACCATCCTGAGCAATGTTTCCCACCAGTGAAACAATGCGATGCTGAGGACACTGTATATTAGACAATTCGTCAGCACACGCACGCAATACCCGGCCGGTACCAAAAGCGATGGTTTTAGGCTGACGGTCCTTAATGTGCCTTTCAATTTCTGCCGCTCCTGCCTGAGCTAAGCCAATGGTAGAATTGGGATCATCAGAAATACTTGGTACAACCTCACATTGTGCAAGACCATAACGGTGCTGTATTGCATCAGCGAGCTCCATACAATTGCGAATAGGATGTTCTAACCTTACTTTAATTAACCCCTGAGACACTGCCATTGCCACTAACCGCTGTGCAGACTGTCTTGATGTATTGAGTTGCTTTGCAATTTCATCCTGTGTTTTACCTGCCACATAGTACAGCCAGCCAGCACGGGCCGCATCTTCGAGTTTTTGATTTTCAGTATTAGAAGTTGTCGCCATGTATACGCCTTGCTAAGAAAATAAGAAAGGAAATTCCGTTTTAAAATCATACCAGTTTGCCAATACACGCTCATTTTTGCCACTGAATTTATTCATGTGACTACCACCAGTAAAGCGTCTCCAACACATCTTTGCTGCTATGGCCGCCTCAACTCCCGGGGCTGAGTCTTCAAATACTAAGCATCGTGACGGTGTAACACCATACTGCTTCGCTGCATGCAGGAATAAGTCTGGAGCGGGTTTCCCCCTTGTAACATCTGACACGGTAAAGACCTGTTTTTCATTAAAAAAACGATTTAATCCAGTGGCATTCAGGGCCATATTCGTGCGTGGCCGACTACTGCTGGTCGCTAAACAGTAAGGTACACTGAGCGTTGAAAGTATGGCTTCGATACCTTCTATAGGACGCAATTCGCGTTCGAAGACACATTTTAGCTCAACTGCAAAATGTTCTGCTAGCTCACCGTTTAAAGCAAAATTGAAATCCCGAAGAATTGCCGATTGCACATGCTCGAAACTGCGTCCCAGAAAATGCTCAGAAAAGTACCGTTCGTCAATATGAATGCTATGTTCCGACAATAATTGTGCCCACACATTAAAACTGAGGATCTCGCTGTCTATGAGAACGCCATCACAATCAAAAATGACTAAAGCGGTGTTTGCGCAAACTTCCATTATATTTTCACGTTCCTGTATTTGAAGAGCAACGCTGCCCAAGCTACAACAAGGAGATAGTCTACTTGCTTGTCAGCGTTGCAGGTATTTTCACTCTAGGTAGCACTGGTTACTGCATTCCCTTCACTATCGAAATAATGGACATAGCCTTGCAGTGGGGTTACAAATACTTCATCACCGTATTCATATGCACAATTCCCATCTGCGCGAACTGTCAGTTTCGCTACTCCAGGAATATCTACATGCAAAAATGTATCGGAACCCAGGTGCTCCATTACACCTACTTTGCCCTTCCATTTGCCTTCAGCATCAGACAATAGCAAGTGCTCAGGGCGAACGCCGATACAGGTTACCGCTTGCCCCTGGACATTCTCTTCGACGTCAATAAAGTTCATTTTCGGAGAGCCAATAAAACCGGCCACAAACTTGTTTACCGGGTTGCGGTAAAGCGCCATAGGCGACCCGACCTGCTCAATGCGCCCCGCATTGAACACCACTATTTTGTCTGCCATTGTCATTGCTTCCACCTGATCATGGGTAACATAAATCATGGTAGTGGCGAGATCTTTGTGTAGCTGTGATATTTCAAGTCGCATATTCACACGCAAAGCCGCGTCAAGGTTGGACAAAGGCTCATCGAACAAAAACGCAGACGGCTCGCGGACAATCGCGCGGCCAATAGCGACACGCTGACGCTGACCTCCCGACAACTGACCTGGGCGACGGTCAAGGTAATCTGTCAGATTTAGTGTTCTGGCAACCTTCTCTACCTTTTCCTGAATTATACTCTCACTTAGCTTTGCTCGCTTCAACGGAAACGCAATATTACTCCGTACGCTCATATGCGGGTAAAGTGCATAGGATTGAAAAACCATAGCTAAACCGCGTTTTGCTGGCGGTGTATCCGTAGCATCCTGACCGTCAATTTCAATTGCGCCACTACTCACGTCTTCCAGACCGGCAATCATGCGTAACATGGTAGATTTGCCGCAACCGGATGGGCCAACGAATACCACAAACTCACCATCATTTATGTGAAGATCTAACGGTTTAATGACCTCATGGCCGTCGAAATTCTTCGTTACCTGTTTTAATGTAATATTTCCCATAATCAATTCCTCACTTCACCGCGCCGAACGTTAAGCCACGTACCAACTGTTTTTGGCTAAACCAGCCGATGATCAAAATAGGTGCAATTGCCAGCGTTGACGCTGCAGATAATTTTGCATAGAAAAGTCCTTCCGGACTGGAGTAACTGGCGATAAAAGCCGTAAGAGGCGCTGCTTTTGCTGCTGTCAGAATGAGTGTCCAGAAGGCTTCATTCCACGCCAAAATGATATTCAGCAATAAAGTTGACGCGATGCCGGGTAATGCAATAGGAAGCAAAACATGAACAATTTCAGAACCAATTGTTGCGCCATCCATACGGGCAGCCTCAAGTACCTCCGACGGTATTTCGCGAAAATAGGTGTACAACATCCAAATCATAATTGGCAGGTTTATCAGCGTCATAACAATAACCAGGCCTAACTTGGTATCGAGTAAGTCGAAGTCACGGAACAACAAATAGATGGGCACCAGAACTCCCACTGGAGGCAACATTTTTGTTGATAACATCCACATGAGTACGTCTTTCGTTCGCTTGTTTGGTACAAAAGCCATTGCCCATGCCGCAGGTATAGCAATTAGTAACCCAACGAGACTCGAGCCGATAGATACGACAACCGAATTCCAAAAGTGTGAGAAGTAACGACTCTCATTGAAAACCGTTAGGTAATTTTCTGTCGTCCACTCAAAAAATAAAAATGAAGGAGTAGTAGATACCGCTTCAAGTTCGGCCTTAAAGCTGGTGATAACCGTCCACAATATCGGGAAGAAAATGGCAATAGCAACCGTCCAGGCCACGATAGAGTATACGATTTTTTGTCGCAATAACTGTGATTGTCTCATGGGTTACTTCTCCAGATTCTTGCCAATCATGCGCATGAGAAACACGGCTACGACGTTGGCAATAATGACGGCAATGATGCCTCCAGCCGACCCTGCACCCACGTCAAAATCGAGCAATGATTGTGAGTAAATAAGATAGGTTATATTGGTCGACGCATACCCCGGTCCACCATTGGTTGTCACCAGGATTTCAGCAAACACCGAGAGTAAGAATATAGTTTCGATGAGCACAACAGCGGTAATTGCCCGTGACAAGTGGGGTACCACGATATAGAAGAACCTGGCCACAGGACCTGCTCCGTCTAACTCGGCCGCTTCCAATTGCTCCTGATCTAATGATTGAATGGCAGTCAGTAGGATTAGTGCTGCAAAAGGCAACCATTGCCACGAGACGATAACGATAATTGACGCAAGGGGAGCCTGAGACAGAAAGTCAAAAGGCGCAAAGCCCAAAAATGTAGCTAAGTGTGCGAAGAGCCCGTTTACAGGGTTCATAAACATATTTTTCCACACCAGCGCTGACACGGTAGGCATAACAAAAAAGGGCGCAAGCACAAGTATGCGAACGATATTTCGCCCGACAATGGCTTGGTCAAGCAGAACGGCAATTGCAGTTCCACCTACAATAGTGATCAACAACACGCCACACACAAGTTTCAGCGTATTGAAAAACGCTTCGGTAAAAGCAGGGTCGGTAAGGAAAAACTCATAGTTCATCCAACCGATAAATTCCTGCATGCCCGGCATAAGCAGGTTGTAGTTTTGAAATGAAAAATAGACGGTCATCGCTAGCGGCACAAGCATCCAGACTAGCAGTAGCATCACTGCCGGACTTATCATGATGCGGCCAAGGAACCGAGAACTGGTTGTCGCCATAGGAGTTTCCTATCAATACTGGTTAAACAAACCCGGCCTGTCCAAACGCAGGCCGGGACCAGGTGTTAGTCTTTCGGATAACCAGCTTTACGCATGGTTCGCTCAGCTAATCGCTGGGCCGCATTCAGTGCTTGAGTTGGACTCACGTTTCCGGCTACAGCGGCAGAAAATTGTTGTCCAACGGCTGTTCCAAGCCCCTGAAATTCGGGGATCGCAACAAACTGTACGCCCGCATAGGGCACCGGTTTTACTGAGGGATTATTGGGGTCTGCAAGCTTAATTGAATCAAGGGTCATTCGCGCAAACGGTGCTGCTTCAAGATAGGCTTCGTTTGCATATAAAGAAGCACGGGTGCCCGGGGGGACATTGGCCAGCCCTTTTTCTTGTGCAACTAAATCAAGATACGCTTTAGACGTGGCCCATTCGACAAATTTTTCAGCGCCTGGTTTGCTGTCAGAGCTACTTGGTATCGCCAGTGTCCATGTCCATAACCAGTTGGCACGTTTACCTAAACCCGCATCAGGCGCCAGTGCAAAGCCTACTTTGTCTGCCACGGTTGATTCTTCCGGGTTGGTTACAAATGAGCCTGCAACAGTGGCATCAATCCACATTCCGCATTTGCCCGTTTGAAACAAAGCCAGGTTCTCATTAAACCCGTTGGAAGATGCACCTGGAGGACCATAGTTCAGCATTAAATTTGTATAAACTTCTAACGTTTTCTTCCATTCAGGGGTAGTGAATTGTGGCTTCCACTGTTCATCGAACCAGCGAGCACCAAAGGAGTTAGCCATGGAAGTAATAAGTGCGGTATTTTCACCCCACCCTGCTTTACCACGAAGGCAAATTCCATAGACGCCGTTTCGCTTATCTGTCATGGCAGCTGCAGCTTGCTCAATGAATTCCCAAGATGGCTTGTCCGGCATTTCCAGATTGGCTTTCGCCATCAGATCTTTGCGATAAATAACCATCGAACTTTCTGCGTAAAAAGGAACAGCATAAAGTTTATCTTCATGGCTGAGACCTCCGCGAATAGAAGGCAGAATGTCGTTTACATCGTAGTCTTCACCTAAATTATCTAACGGCTCCAACCATCCCTGCTTGGCCCAGATAGGCACTTCATAAGTACCAATGGTCACGACGTCATATTGTTCACTTCCGGTAGCGATGTCAGTGGTTACCCGTTGACGAAGGATGTTTTCTTCCAACGTTACCCACTCCAAATTTATGTCTGGGTGCGCATCAGTAAAAGCTTTGCTTAAGCTTTTCATAGTGACCATGTCACCGTTATTCACTGTGGCTATCGTAACCGTCTCTGCTAATGCAGGAGTGCTGAGTAGTAGTGCTGAACAAATACTTGTGGCAATTTGTTTAATCATCTTTATTTCCTCACCTTAATTTTGCTTTGCTAGTCTATAGGCCGTATATCACCCGTTTGGCAGTTGTTTTTTAGAAGTTCAGACTTAGCTGTAACCCCACAATAGTTGCGTTCTGTGCATCACTATCACCATTGGGATTTATAACGTATTGAATACTTGGCATGACTGCGATGGCAGGATTAATCACGTAGTTGTAATTCAGTTCGATGGGATACTCGTGCTCTCGAACCGTTAAGCTGTCATCTCCAAAGCTGTCGCTATAGAAGCGTTGAGCACGACTCAGTTCACTGCTTACACTGTTCCGGCCAATTGCCAGTCCAACCCGATCCTGAGGTCGGTGCTTAAATGGCCCATTGATAAAACCACCGAAAGCCAACACCTCACCTACACCACTGATATCGTTATCCGAGCGGATCATACTGGCAAAAAGACGTAGCCCACCACCCACTTCATTGCGGGTTATTTGTTGCTCCAGGTTTACATAAAAGGCATTATCGGTATCTTGAATAGCTACAGCATCATCGGTGGTACCAGCAGGGAAGCCTGCTTCGTTAACCAGTTTTGTTTTATCGAGGCTGCTGCGCACAATCCCGAATCTATAATCACCATCCAAACCGTTTCCAAAGTCTTTCTTGTACTCAATTTCAGCCACCGCTGTTGTACCGCTGGTATCACCAGAGGTTCCGAGCTTTAAGCCTTGATTAAGAGACAATGTCTCTGGATTTGCGTCGTAAGCACCGGCTTTAATTATCCAGTTATCAGAAATGTTGTAGGTAACTTGTGCTCCTAAAGCACTTAATGGATCACCGTACCAGCTACTACTGATATAGTTAGAAGAACCACCACTACAAAATGTGAGATGTTGAAAAGCACAACTCATGGCAAAGAAGTCTGCGCTGGGATAAATACGACCCACTTTGATACTTAGCTGATCGTCAAACAGGCGCTGGGTAAGAGAGAACTGGGTAAGCCGGGTAACATTCCCGCGGCCATAGATTTGTTGGGACTGCAACAAAAAGGGCATATTTGCTTCGTTATTGATTAGGTCGCCGTTTCGATTAGTGATCTCAACTTTAAACTCAGCACCTGACCAGCCGAAAAGGGTGTCTAAATCAAAGTACCCACCAACAAAATACTGGTCTGCATAGGCGAGTTCACGATCCTCTCCGCCCTGAATATTGTAGGCAGTCTGGCTGAAGTGTCCTAACCGAATGTTAACTCCTTTCTCTGCCCAATCAGCTCTGACGCCTCCCCAATCTCCAGTAATGTACTTTTCACTGTCGAAATCACTGGCTGCGATACTGCCAAAAGATTGAGCCAGCATAAAAGCAGTAACTGGTGCTAAAAGAGCGGCTTTTCTCAGCCTTTTTCCTTGCGTTTTTCCTTCAACGTCAACGTTCCTAAAGTATTTTTCAACGTGGTGCATCTTTGATGTTCTCCATCTATATTTTTATTACGCTTGCGACATTGACGGGCAAAAAAACCAGACTTTCACCCGCCCAGCAAATTGAGCATATGACCAACTGATGAGCATCACCCCTCAATAAAGATTAAGATGTCAACAACAAATTGTTTACAAAAAATTAACAATCAATAGTAAAATAACAAAAACACACAATTATTCAACAAGTTATAAAAACAAAATAAAAGCACAAAAAATAACTCCTTAACAAAAACAAACAACAACAAAGGCAAATAATTAACCAGAGGGCTAATGCAAAGCAAAAAGATGAGATTTAAAAGCAGGAAGGAGTGGAAAAACCAGACAGTTTGTAGCAAGAGTTAGAATAATGTGAATAATGTCAACAACCACATTGGTTATGAGGGTTTATTATAGGAACGGTAAAAAACCTAGTTTCATTTGAACGATGGCGTCAGCAAATCAACACCCCTTTTCATGTACAGATCATCGTACTTGACCCCGCCGTTTCCATATGGTTTTTCCTCAGACCCTGTGTTACAGGTCGCAGAAAAATATATGATGGGTAAATTACGCTTCATCCGAAAATCAGCGCCTGAATACACTATTGCTTGCTCGGGGAATTCACTTCCTCCTCGCATATACATATCGTAGGTCTGCCCGCCATTGGCTGGGCTGCTATTATTTACTACTAACCATATTTCATACCAGGCCCCTGGCTCCAGTGGTCTGGCGTATCGGTTTTCTTTTTCGTTTTTTATACGGTCGTACCAATCGCCTTTATTTACAGCGAGGGTTCCATCGTTTTTGAAATCTATATTGCTGTCGTATCTGTCTGTGATGCGTACCGTGGGCTCAAAAGCATCGTAGGCGAGTTCAATAATGCCCTCAGGACCCATATTGCTCAGTCCAAACACATGGTTATTCGGGAAAGCTTCAACATTTATGCGAAGATAAAAAGTATAGGTTTGCCCTACTCCAACAGGTTCGGGAAGCTTTGTGAAACTAAAAGCTTTTCGGTTTCCTACGATGCCGTCTGGAGCTGGTTTTTTAAGGAGATAGTGATTTCCTGTCTCAAACTCCTGTCGGACTTCGGTTACCTGGGGGTTTTCAATTTTGGGATCTGTTTGATTCTGCAGATCTATTTTTGTCCACGAAGACAGTGTGGACGCCGCATTTTCAAAATCATCAACTTTTAGCCATTCACTATTCGACGCTGAGCTTGTGACAGGTACAATGCACATCACCAGGATGGCAAGGTTTCGTATTAATGGTGACGGTGTATTTCCCAGCATATTTCAAAACTCAAAGAGAGTAATAAAAAACAGGATATACTATGTCGAAAAATCATGACCACTCAAATTCATCACAATTTATTTTTTTAGGACTCGCGATGACAATAAACAACTGGCAGCCTTTCATCAAACGCATGGCGATCACACTTATTTGGGGTATGTTAAGCGCCAGCACTTTTGCTGCGCAACCTCTTGATATAGCGGGTACAATAGTTCCCCCAGGCACAAGTAAGAACGTGACTCTTGAAGTAGCAGCAGGTGAAAACGACCCGGCAACATTTATTCCTGTAACTGTAATTAACGGGAAAAATGACGGCCCGGTA
Organism: Alteromonas sp. AWQ4_252; assembly: GCF_056158205.1. Classification (NCBI taxonomy): domain Bacteria; kingdom Pseudomonadati; phylum Pseudomonadota; class Gammaproteobacteria; order Alteromonadales; family Alteromonadaceae; genus Alteromonas; species Alteromonas sp. AWQ4_252. The sequence continues at coordinate 3,886,087 of NZ_JBSWSV010000001.1, forward strand.
CTGGCCACTGTTGCTGGTGTTCACGGGTATGAATACATCTCTATTCTCGCCACAGAAAAGTGGGCAGAAACGCTTTCACCAGAATCGATATCAGGGGCACTCATAATCGTGAGGTTAGCCCATATTCCCGCTTTCGAAGAGCGTTCAATATATGTCAACCCGTTCGATCGGAAGAATTTGAACCGTAGCTTTCCAGGCAATATTCGAGGAACACAGGCAGAGCGTATTGCCCACGCGATTTCAACCCATATCGTCGCAAATGCAGACTTTCTGATTGATCTACACAGCGGCGATGGCGCGGAGTGGCTCGCCCCTTTCGTAGGCGTGTACGGCGGCCCATTGGCCACTAATTATGAGCAAGCCATGGACGTCGCGACGCATTTTGGCTTTCCCAGCATCGTTACCTATGAAATGAAAACCCAAAAGCAAATAGACTCAGGACGCTCGCTAAATCGTCAGGGCGTGGCAGCGGGTATACCAACTATCTTGGTGGAAATAGGCGAAAATGCTTCGAAAGAAGAAGCCTTGGTAAATACTCTCGAAGCAGGCTTAAATAACACTCTTGCGCGGTTATCAATGTTGCCGAAGGAAACATCACCACTTTTCAATGAGACCCAACTTAACCATTTTGTGGGCACGACATCTGTACCTGTTGATGTATCTGGTATTTGGTATCCACGCCACGTGACTGGCAGAGAAATAGTTGAGGGTGAAATACTGGGTGAAATCAAAGATTACTTTGGCAAAGTTGTCAGAACGGTTCGCGCACCTGCGTCCGGCTACGCTCTTTATGGCTTAGCCGGACTTCCCATTAAGCAGGGTGAAAGTGTTATGACCATTGCATTAAGAGAGGCACCATAGTCACTTACTTCCTCCTTTGCTACTAATCCCAGCAAGCCGCTGATATTTGCCCTAAGTCAGCGGCACCTCAATAAACTTCATTCTATCTTCCGTTTGATTCAATTTAGCGACTATAGGCAGGCAAATTTATTAATAGTCTGATAATCTGAACCGGCTTCGTCATTATGGTGTATTTTTCAAAAGATTCCCTCACCGCTCACGCCATAATTTTCTGCGATTCAAATACAACAACCGCGAAGCACAAAGGAAACATCATGCGACAGGCCATTCAACAAGATATTGCAGCAATTCAAGCTATTGAGGCAGTACCACACATTATGAATATTTTGTCTGAAGCTACAGGCTTACGATTTATTTGTGTGGCTAGAGTAACGGAAGATAGCTGGACAATGTGCTCGGTGCTAGACAAGGTAAATTTCAATCTCAAACCCGGCGACGAGCTTGAAATTCAAACTACTTTTTGCAGCCAGGTCCGGCAATCTGCCAAAGCGATTGTCATTGAAGAGGCCTCAAAAGATAGCTATTACAAAACCAGCCCCATTCCTGTCATGTATGGTTTCGAGAGTTACTTTTCCTACCCCATATACAACACCGACGGTTCATTCTTTGGCACGCTTTGTGGGCTTGACCCTATCCCCACGGTACTTAAGACAGTAAAAATAGATAACCAAATCGCGTCGTTTGCCGAGCTAATTTCTCGTCAGTTGGAAGTAAACGACCAGCTAAACACGGCCCAATCTGCACTTTACGATGAACAGTCAGCCGCGAAATTAAGGGAACAGTATATTGCCATTTTGGGCCACGATATTCGCACGCCACTCTCATCGCTAAAAATGGGCCTGGATTTTCTTACCGAGGCCGTTTCAGATTCTACCAGCCAGGCGGTACTTCAGCGTATGGATAATAGTGTCAATAAAATGAAACGATTGGTGAGTGATCTCATGGATTTCACCCATGGAAAAATGGGCAAAGGCATTACGCTTAATGCAAAACCTTCAAATGACCTGCAATCGGTGTTAACTCACACTGTCAGCGAATTGGAAACATTGCACCCAGAGTGCCTTATTAATAACAACATTCAGATTAACGGCACTTTTTATTGCGACCCCCAACGCATCGGTCAGTTGTTGTCTAACCTGTTAGTCAATGCCATCGTACATGGTGATTCATCTTTACCTATCAATGTATATGCAGGTGTAGAGAACGGGGTATTTATTCTTAGTATTGCCAATGGGGGAGCACCAATACCCGAAGAAACCAGAGCAAAGCTCTTCGAGCCATTCTGGCGTAACCAACATGCCAAACACTCAGGTGGTTTAGGACTGGGTTTATTTATCGCCTCGCAAATAGCGAAGGCTCATCAGGGTAAATTAACCGTAGTATCAACTGAACAAGCTACAGTATTTACTTTTTCTGCGAATTTACGCATGGGTTAAATTGAAGCCCTGCTTACTGTCACGTTCTTAGTTCAGACCAATTCTTGTTAATTGTAAAGATTGATCCGTTGCTGCATGCGCTGCTGTAAAAAGAATCGCAAAGATCAAAACACTCTAGTAATAAAGTCTACTTTGAACGACTGGGTGCTCTAGACTATTCTATTTAATATGGATCTTATATTTACAATAGCAATTTGTGTTGTTAATGATTCCGCACTAACTTAGATCACATTGGACGCTTTTTTTCAGAAATGATTAACCTACGGAAAGGCACTGCAGGCCAACAAGAAATGATGGCCGTTAGATATCGCCGTCGTTACAGGCTTTGCCAAGTATTGACCGTTCTCGGGGTACTGTTTCTGGTTGCGTTGGGTAGTTTTAGCCTACTTGATGGCAATCAGGTCCTGGGTGCTATATTGCTTGTTAACGCCCTGGCTGGATTATTCAATCTTTACATATTAAAGAAAACCGACAATGTTGAGCGCGCGGCCTCAATATTGAGTGTGATCCTATTCGTCCTGTCCATGTGTCTAATAATGACAGGTGGCAAAGACAACACAGGGCTTTTATGGGTTTACCCGATTGCGGCCATAAACCTATTTATCAATCGTTTCTGGCCTGCCGTGGCAATGTTCACTTTGTTTACCATATTCAGCATTCTCTTGCTGTTTACACCATTGTCTGCGCTACTAATGACCAGTTACTCGATAGTTGAATCTATTCGCTTCATCTTAACAATGCTGGCATTAAATAGTATTTGCCTGGCAGCACTACGATCTGAAGAACAAGCTTACAACACGATATTGCAACTGCATGACGATGACATCCGGAAGATGGCGTTTTACGATACGTTAACAGGGCTACCAAACCGTTGGAGTTTAAAAACAAATCTGGAACGACTTCTTGCCAGGGCAGAAAAGGACAAGCAGCGCGTGGGGTTACTGTATATCGATTTAGATAATTTCAAACAAGTGAATGATCAGTACGGACACGAAGCAGGAGACCAACTGTTACTTAAATTCAGTGAGCGCTTATGGGATTCGATCCGGCCTGGTGATAGGCTGCTATCCCAACCAAGCGATACATTGGCAAGACTCGCAGGGGATGAATTCGTAGTGCTACTTCCCAATATCAACGAACCATTGGATGCCAGCAAGGTAGCCACCCGTATTTTAAATATTTTCGACGGCGGCTTCGAGGTCGATGGCATCACCCATAGGGTTTACGCTAGCATTGGTATCGCCGTTTACCCGGATGACGCCAGTAGTTCATCTAGCTTGCTGCAACAGGCCGATGCGGCGATGTATGATGCCAAATCCAATGGTCGCAATTGCTTTCGATTCTTTACCCAAGCGATTGCGGAATCATTGCGACAACGCCAGCATATTGAATACGGATTGAAACTAGCATTAAGTGAGCAGCATTTTACATTGGTTTATATGCCTATATTTGACTGCAAAGACAATTCAATTGTGGCGTTTGAGGTACTACTTCGATGTCACGGCCCTGAATTGGCCGGAACAGGACCAGATGAGTTTATACCAGTGGCAGAAGCTACCGGACTTATTAAAGACATCGATTTATGGGTTATCGACAACGCACTCGAAGCAGTAGCAATACTTCAAAAAGAACATCAATTTACCGGCAAAGCCTGTATCAATATCTCGGGCGTGGAATTGCACAATGAACAGTTTCCCGAACAGGTAAAACAATTGATTACACATCATAATGTAGCGCCTTCGAGCGTGGAATTCGAAGTCACTGAAACGGCCTTTGTCGCGGACGATGCGGCGTGTTTAGCAACGTTAGAAGCGTTGGATGCATTAGGCGTGTCTATTGCACTGGATGACTTTGGCACCGGTTATACTGCGTTTAGTCAGCTCATTCGTTACCCTGCTGACTGTTTGAAGATAGACCGTTCGTTTGTTAACGATCTCTTTTCTGAACGCGAAGCCCGCAATAAAATGGTTATGATAATTCAAAACCTGGCAAAGCTATATGACCTGCGGGTGATTGCGGAAGGGGTTGAAACTGAAGCGCAACTTTCTCATTTGAAAGCACTAGGCTGCGACTGGGCACAAGGTTACTATTTATCCCGCCCGCTACCGTGGGATGATTTTCTCTCTATGATAAAAGAGTAAACTTGCTTCTCAGGCAGGCGCCCTGTAACTTAAACTTGCCCCCCACACAATAAGGACATTATCGTGAGAAAGGTATTCAGTTTATTTGCACTACTTGTTGTTTTTGGTGTTTCAGCTCGAGATTTCGATAGCGCCAAAATGGATAGCTACTTAGACTCACTTGCCAGCCACGACAAAGCCATGGTAAGCGTTGCTATTATGGAAAAAGGTGAGCCTGTTTATCAAAAAGCGGTGGGGTTTGCTGATGTAAATGCCAAACAGCAAGCAACGACCAACACACTGTACAGGGTCGGCTCGATTACCAAGGTGTTCACCGCCGTCATGATTTTTCAGTTGATAGAAGAAGGCAAACTGTCGCCGGACACCACATTAGACACATTTTATCCCAACATTAAGAACGCCAGTGCAATAACCATTTCGATGCTGCTACGTCATCGAAGTGGTATTGCCAACTTCAACGACTTAGCAGCATTCCGTAGTTACATGACGCAGGCAAAAACTCAGGGCGAAATGGTGAAGATACTGTCTGCGCTAGATAGCGACTTCACGCCAGGCAGCGGCGGAAAATATTCCAATTCAGGCTACTTACTATTGGGATATATTGTCGAAAGCGTTACTGATGATAGCTATCACAACCAATTGCAACAACGTATAACCAGTAAACTGGGCCTGACGCATACTGTTTTCGGTACTAAGGCGGACTCAGTGACTAAGGGTGATTTGGCAAAATCCTACACCTACCAAGGAACAGGCTGGCTACCTGCCAGCAATACCCACTTGTCAATTCCACACGGTGCTGGTGCTATTGTTGCAACACCGTCGGACGTGACCGCTTTTTTCTCAGGACTGTTTGCAGGTAAACTCATTTCAAATGCATCCTTATCTGAAATGAAGACCATTGAAGATGGTTTAGGTGCGGGTTTGTTTCAATTCCCGTTTTACGATAAAACCGCCTATGGACACAACGGCATTATCGACGGTTTCAGTGCTCAAGCGTCTTATTTTGAAAAAGACGGCGTTGCCTTTTCAATCGTCGCTAATGGGCTGAATTATTCACTTAATGATATCAGTATTGCCATGTTAAGCCTGTTTTTCGGCCGTGAATATGCATTGCCCGATTTTACGGCAAGCCCTGTTTCGCTGCCAACAAGTCAACTACATCAATACAAAGGCACTTACGCAACTCAGCAACTGCCACTAAAAATCACTATAACAGTAAAAGGCGATCAACTTATCGCTCAGGCTACCGGGCAAGGGCCGCTCCCTCTCACGCCTTACTCCAAATCTGAATTTCGTTTCACGCCTGCAGGTATCGTTATAAAGTTTGCATCCGATGATAAGGGCGAAAGCATTGACGGCTTTACACTCCATCAAGGTGGCGGATCCTATCTCTTTACAAAAGAGTAGCGAGCATATCTCAGTGCACGTTACCAATATTGCGGTGTCTCGCTTCCAAGCCACAATAAATACCAAATAGCAGAAATCCTGCGCCTACCCCCATAATGAGATACGGGCCAAAGGGTTGCTCCATTAGCGTGGACAGCGCTTGTCGTAGGCCACCCGCCTGGGACGGGTTTGAATTCACAGCCGAAATTACGAAGAAGCTACCTACCAGAATGTAAACGATGCCTCGTGCTGCATAACCCACTCGCCCGGAGCATAAAATACTGGTTTTAACATGGCCGGAAAGGGCTTTAGGAGAGAACTTTCCCATGAAATCCGCTGTTACCGCATGCTTAAATTGCACACAAGCGAAGATCAAAACACAAACGCCAATAGCTGCGACCGCAAAAATGCCCCATTCGTACTGCAACAAATATTCACTGGTTTGCTCGCCGTTGCTCTGACCCGACTTTTTACTGCCGATACTAAGTAAAGTTTTAGCGCCCAAATAGGCAGCACCAAAGTGGAATAAACCAGATACTACGAAAAACATTTGATTGATATAAAACAGGAATCTATTTTCGTCACTTTCTCTTCGGTTATAAAATACCTGTAACCACCGCCACAATGCGTAGCAGGCCAAGCCGACTATCAACAAACCTAAAATTACCTGGCCGAAAGGCTGTTCTTTAAGCGTTGAAAACACGTGTGACTGGGAGGCTTTTTCACGGTTGAGCGTATTTATTACCAACGATAGAATAAAGATACCAAGCATGGAGTACATCACTGTTTTCGCGCTATACCCGGCACGGGCTATGTTTTCATGCAATTTTGAAGTCATGGTAAATGATATATCCCTGGTTAAATAAACGGCGCATTAGATTTGTGAACTTAAGATGCCATCAAGTATCGTTCCATCATTCACACTACTTACGCTTAATAGATGTGACAAACAAACCTCTCTGGTTTACACCTTGCTTTACATCTAATTTAATTTTCTATTCCACGATCCTCAGTCCCCTTTTTCGTCTCTCTGGTGGGACATTATCACTGGCACGAACTACAGAAAGCGACAACAACAAAAAAAGATTAAAATTTAACCAATCCGATATTGACCAAGTGGTCGACCTCTACTATTCTCATTGGGCTTAGAGTAAGCAGTGTTGATGTTCAAGGATTTGCATCCTTGCTTACTATTCTCTAGCCCAATCGTTTACAAGTAACAGTCAAAGGAACGTGCAGTTGTTTGTATTTGCTGGGAAGTCGATTCTTTATAAATGTAAAGTGCCCGGATATCGGCGCGCTTATGCTGCCTGTCGCTTGTAGATTCATCAGACTCTACCATGTTGCATAAGGAGACTAGCATGAGTGCAATGAGTGTTAATGGCCAATTAGTGCCATCAGATCCAGGATTGTCTATCACAGACCAATACCAGGGTCATTTTCTAAAAGTCAGTTTTAGCCAGGAAATCAGTGGCCAGGCGGTATTTTCAAATGATCGCGTTGACGTAGAACCAAACGGTGATTTCAGGTTTTTTGTTCCACCAGGAAATTTAGTGGTAAACGAACTCGTCACTATTGAAGCATTCTCACCGAGTGGCGCAATGATAGGACGACAGACGTATAGTTATGGCAGCCTGAATGCCGCAGATATTAACATTGCTGCTGACGACACCAGCACTCCCATTGAGCTTAAAATAAACCCCCACGTTGTTGAATTCAATGCCTTATCGCCCTCAGTTTCAGCGTTCAAGAAAATAAACGGTCGGGTCATCGATGTATCTGGCGAAAACAAAAACGCTGGCTTACAAATCGTTATCTTTACCCATCATGACAGCCAGCAAAACTTCGACATTTCAGCATACAAGGCAGTTGCAACAACCACCAGTGACAAAGACGGCTATTTTTATGCCCAAGCTAAAAACGGCACCGTTGCCCAGGCTTTTGGCCTTATCGCAGGTTTGGAATCGTCGCCAATTACCATTCCCATTGAAAACAACACCTTGCCGTCAAACATAATTTTGGTTGCCGATTTGTCAGTATTGGATGAGTCAGCATCCTGCGGATGTGATAGTACTGTACCCGGCTTGCCAGACAGCACTGATCTTGTGAACTCATCTTCATTCTCACAAGATCTTGGGGGCACGTGCGTCGATTTTACGGTGCCTAGTCGCACACTCGAAGAATTCAGCTATTTCCAAACGGTGAGAACGACGGAACCGGAAATTCGTGGGTTTACGATTAACAGTAACGATTCAAAAAGAATAAAGAACCAGCTTTTTCAGGTGTCTGAAAGTGCATTTGCTGTGCTTTCCCGGTTAAAAACTTCCTTTGGTTCTTTATCAATTATGCCTTTTACCATCGAACAAGATGACTCCCACGAAGCCGATCTAAAACATCCCTCGACAAACACCGCGGAAATGAAGAGCGTGGAAAAGGCTTATACAAACCTCAATGTTGGCAACACCTATCAGGCAGCGAAACCGCTCACTTCCAATTATGTGTTAAAGCTGGATATTGGCTTTCGAGAGCAATTTAGTTTACGCAGTTCAGAGTTGATTGAAGCCAAACCAGGCTTTCACTATTCAGATGTGATTCAACTGATCCTTGCGCAACGGCGAAGACAAGCCAGATTAAAAGAGCTCCATTTAAAACTGGCCGCAGCGTATTGTGGGAAAAACGGGGTGCAGGAAGAAAAGTCTTTTTGTGAACAATTCGCCGCAGAAGCAGGCATTGATCGCTCTGAACTCCAGTCCATTTTAGGTCATGTTGTGAAGTCTGCAGGTTATGTAAAGTTCGACAGCATTACACAAGCCTCCTACAAAGCCGCTGTAGCAGAAATTGAGATGATCATTGGCAGTCAGCGAATAGACAGTAAAACAGTAAAAAATGCAGCAAAAAAACTTGAAGAAACCATTGTTAACGTCGACAAACAAACTGCAGAATCCGCAGCACAGGAAGTGTTACTCGGTTACCTGCGCAGAATGGCTATCGAACTGGCAAATTATGTCAACAATGAAACGCTGAGTTTTGAACCCTGCCCTATTGCGCCAGTTAAGGAAACCATGGGCATCATGTGTCTGATGCAAAAATTCAATGAGATCCGCAACACGTTAAAGAACACGCGCATTTTTTCTCTGGGTGAAATCATTGAAATTGAAAGCTATTATCAGGTTTTTGTTGACAGTATTTCTGCATTTATCAACCTGCTTGAAGAGTATTACCGTTTTTATATGTCTGGGACCAACTTTGGCGTTGAACTGGTGGACGATTATTTCATTGAAAATTATGATGAAATACGCGCCACACTAACACAACTACGGAGACAAATTAGCGCCAGCCAAAACTACGTGGAACGTCTTAAACAGGCTTATATTCAGAACCATCCAGGCCGGGTAGAACTGTCGGTTGAAAACAGTATTGATTGGGATGACACCCCCACTGTCTATGAAAATACCACCATCGCCCATGGCCATATTTTGCATTTCAAACAACAGTGGAAAGCCGATGGCTATTCTCTGGGTGATTTACTTTACAGTTTGCCGCTTGCCCCTTGTCAGGAAAAACGCATCGCCATTGTAGATTGGGATAGGCAGGAACAAGCGCAAAGAGACGAGTCTCAGGATGTAATAGAACAATTGCAATCGACAATCTCCCGTGACAGAGACATCACCGAAATCATGAACTCTTCCTTAAACGAGAGCATGAACGCCCATTCCAGAAATAAAACCAGCTCTACGTCTGCAGGTATTGGCGGTGGTATCGGAGGGTTCCTTAATGGCGTGGTATTCGGTGTCGCCGGTGGTGTTGCTCATTCAGGCGCTACATCTACAACCACAGCGTCGCAGAACAGTTCAAGAAACTTGAGTGCCAACGCACTAAACAGCTTACAAGATACCACCTCTCAATCTGCTTCTAGTTTAAGAAGCCAACGCAACACGACTGTGCAAAGCGTTCGGCAGGACGAAACCGTTACGGCACAAACAGAAATTGTAAAGAATCACAATCACTGCCACGCCATTACCGTTGAATATTTTGAGGTGCTCAAACACTACGCCATTGAACAAAATCTCGCTGATGTGCAGGAGTGTCTGTTCGTTCCAATGCCCATGAGTGATTTTGACTACGACAAAATACTGCGCTGGCGAAATACGCTGCAGAAAAGTATGTATGGCACCAAATTACGCAAGGGCTTTGGTGCAATAGAGCGCATACAAACCAATTACGTAAACGCCGACTTGCCTAATAGTAGTTATGCTGATGAAAAAATTGAGTCGTTCTCCGGCTATTTCACCATGAGTTTCGAGCTATCCCGGCCTTACATTTCCACCATTGAAGAAGCCACTAAAACAGAAGAATTTGATTTAGGTAGCGTATTCCCATGGTTTGGCGGAATAATGAAATTTAATATTGAACGGGAGCTGACCGACAGTGAAAAAGACGCATTGTTTGAAGAGCAGTACGCCGGTGAAATTGTCCGCAAGTTCATCGACACCCTATCGGTGTTTGCGATCAACGAACAAGGCGTGGAAACGGAAATCAATCTCGATTTCACTTTATTATCGACTTACTCTAAAGGCATGCCACTGAGAATTGGCGTTGCAAGTGCTTCAACACAGAACATTACCCGACGGGAATGCAAGCATTTGCTGATAAGAGCCAACACCGAAGTAAAAAGCTCGTCGCGCATTATTCTTCGTTCCATGTATTTGTCTTATCGAACCCATTACAGCACTGATTACATAGTAAGAAATAACCGCTTAAACAACGATGTTATCAGTACAAATAAGTATCTTGATACTGTGGAAAGTACTGATACTGCACTTATCTATACGCCGATGAATAACAGCGAACTCATCAATCCGAAGAAAGAAGATCAAGAAGCCGCTCAGGCACTGGTTCACTTCTTAAATGAAAACCTGGAGTTCGCTCATAAAGTCATTTGGAGCAGCATGGACGCTAGCAGGTTGTTTGGTTTACTTGATGGTTTTATTGCGCCCAATAGTGGCGGGCGAAGCGTCGCGAGTGTGGTAGAAAACAAAGTCATGGGCGTGGTTGGGAACAACCTGGTCCTTAAAGTCATACCAGGTGAGCGTTTAGACCCTGTGTTCAGAACGGTAGAAGACTTATTCGAATACTACAAACCCACAACCCCTCCCGATCCCTATCGAATCAGCGTTCCCACGAAAGGGGTGTATGCTGAATCAGTGATGGGTAAATGCAACAGTTGTGAAACTATTGACGAAAGTCGCCATTGGCGCTTCACCGAGGTTCCCTGTGGCAACAGTTCCCCGGAAATTAATCCGGTATCCACAGATAGTCGTCGAACAGATCCAGGAGACTTACAAGTTAAGGATCTGCCTGCTAACCTGATTAACTTACAAACGGCACCTGCAGCCCCTGTCCCAACTTCACTTGCTGAAGCGTACAGCTTGCTTGGAAACGGCAATGCATTTAACGATATTACGGGCATCGAGGGTACACAAGCCAATGCATTGGGAGCGCTACAAACCACGTCTAAGCAGGTAACAGATCTGGCGTCTATCTCTAAAGACTTTGCCAACCTGGCGGTTATGGCGAATCAAAAACGAGATGGGACGAAGCAAATCGAACAAATCAAGAAGCTCAATAAGGAAGGCTACCTGAGTGATGAAGACGCCAGTGAACAAATCAAACAGGTGTTAAGTTCATATAATGATGCCGCTAAAAACCTCAGTAAGGCCAAAGATAGCGACAAGGATTCTACTGCCAAACAAATTGCAGAGGAGGCGAAAAAAGGGCTGAACTCTCCTGAACTGGAGGTTGAATATCAGAAGAAATCCTCTGATGGAGAACTAGAAACCATCAAGGTCAGTAAACCTGATGCCAGTAGTTCAACCAGCAATCCCCCCGTCATCGTACTACGTGGGAATACGGCTACTGCAGAAAACAGAGCTTTTAATCCGTCCAGTACAGACACCAGTCTGGCTATACAGGTATCAGCGGATTACAACTATGCGCCGACTGGCGCCACACTAAAATGGACAAGTCCGGATGCGGGAGCTTTGAAGATTGATAACCCTACTGCGAAAACCACCACTATTCGAGGCGTTGTTCCTGGGCTACATGATTTAGATTTAAGTCTTTATGACAGCACCGGTAACGTTATAGCGAGTACAAAACTGAAATTATCTGTACCTCAATGCATTACCATTACCGAAGATGTCGCAGCATTCGATCAAGCTCTTACCGATATAAAGTTGAGCGGGCACAAGCAGGCCATAGTAGATGAAATGAAGCGCGTTACCGCGCATCTTCTAGCTAACGCCAATGTAAGGCTTTACTGGCAAATTCCACCATACGCTGACACTTTGCCGTCTCACGTACCAGCAGGAAATGTGGTAAGTGCCACAATTAAAAATAAAGATCCACAAAATCTGGGCGTTACTTTCGGTGGCGGCTCTGGAGATACTTTCAATGAAACGATTGAATTGTATCCAGGAATGTACAGTGAACCCAGTGCCATCGACGTGGATACAGAAACCCAAGCGTTAATAATTGAATTGGATGACGCTATTGCGTCAGATCCAGCCTTGATTAATATTGCAACAACCATTTATGGACGGTTAGTTGGCGAAACCCTCAGCCATGAAATCGGACATGCTTTACTTTGGGACGACATTCCAGCAGACGGGCACAACTCTCCTGCCATTGAGAACGATTTGATGAACAGAGGTGTCGATCGTCTTTTCACCCAACGCACAGGCATGGAAAACGAAGTTAAGACCAGCCCTGTTCAAGCCGATCATTATGTTGATCACGGTTTAAATAGAATTGGCGGTTTCCAGGCTGTAAACCAACAAATGATTGATGATCAGTGGCCAGTTCCACCTGCCCTGGTATAAATATCTTAGTCAACTAAATCTGCAGAGGGGGGCCAGCTCCCCTCTGCTTTATTTGCCCTAAAAAGCTTCCGGCGAGCCTTCGTTATAGCCAGAAAATCACCGCAGTATTTAATCATCATCAAACAGTTTCCTGCAATATGCAGTAATATCATGCAAGTACAGGGACTTATCGAAATTTATAATTTTTTAATTAATTCAATCAGTTGAAAGAAAAAGAATAAAAACTTAAAACTTTTCAATATTATTTGCATCCATTTGAATCCTTCGTGCGTTTGGCTTGTTGAACAGGGCGTGAGCAGCACTTATCGCCTTCCTGGCGAAAAAAGCGTCTCTTCATCATAAAACACGAACGGAGATAAGAATGGGATTCAGTAAAACAACACAGCGCAAATTTACATTATCACTTCTGACAACTGCGATGGTCTTTGCCCTAAGTGCCTGCGACGGGGACGATGGCTCAGATGGAGTAGATGGTGCTCCGGGACAAGATGGCGCGCCAGGTCAGGATGGAATGCCGGGGTTCACGTCCTCTACCTTCCTTGTAGCGAATAACGGCGACGACAATCGTGATACCGTCACAACAATTGACCAAAACGCAAACGCCCTGAGTACTGTGACTACCGGTGCCAACGAAGGTATTGTTTTCACGCAAAGTGGAGCCGTAGTTCAAGCTGGCGACAGTGGTTTACCGCTGCTAACTACTCTGTGCAAATTTGATAATCAAGCCATTAGTATGGACATGAACCTCCAAATCACAGGGTCAACTACCGGGCTAGTGAACCCCAAAGGTATCGCATTTGCTGAAGATGCGGGGCTCATTATGGTTGCAGACTTTAACGGTCAGAAGATAAGTGTTTTCGGCAGTCAGGCAGCGGGAGATGTTGCTCCTGTTGCTGAAATTATGACGTCTGCTAAGCCGTGGGATCTTGCTTATGACGAACAAAGTGACAGGTTATTTGTTGCATTGACTGACGGTACGCTTGCTGTATACGATGATGTGGCAGAGTCTGGTTTTGCTCCCTCTGTGATGCGCGCAGTGGTACCCTCTGATGCAGACGGAAATCAAATCTCAGTTAACCTTCACGGTATTGTTTACGAAGAAATGTCAGACCGTATGATACTCTCCGACGTAGGTGATGCTGCAGTTGCAGACGACGGTCAGATATTCGTGCTTGAAAACGTATCTTCAGCAGATGGTGCAGTGGTACCCACCAGAAGTATCGGTGGTGCATCAACGCAACTAGGTAACCCTGTGGATATCGTACTCACAGGTTCCGACTTACGTGTAGCGGAAAAGTCTAACGATGCCATTCTGGTTTTCTCTAATATCTTCAGCGGTGAGAGTGGCGATGTAGCGCCCACCTTGTCAACGCCGTCAACGAAGCCTGAGTCGCTGGCAGAGTTAACCGATATAGAAATCATGATGGACGCCTCTGATGATGGCATAACAACCATGCCTATTATGGGTCTGTCTGTTTCCAGCAACCCCTCCTCTGATAGCGAAACCACAGGACAGGTTGCCATGTACAGTACGGTATTATCGAGCCAGCTAAGTACCTTTGACAGTGGAATGAGTATTGAAAGTGCATCTTATACTGCCAGTGGCGATGGGGTAATTACCTTTGATGATCCGGATACGACTACCGGAGGTCTCATTGTTGTCAATCGCCTAAAAACGATGCGCGATGGTATGATGTACAGCGATAGCTACGACCATATGATAGTTGGCAGCGACACGGGATTGATTGCACCTAAAGGCCTTGATATCGCATCAAATGAAGGCCTCGTTTTCGTCGCAGACGTAAATGAAGCAACACCTGCCGTTCGCGTATTTTCACCTTGTGCATCGGGTAACGTTGCCCCCTTATTAACATTGGAAGCCGACGCCGGTGCCCGTCCATGGGACGTAGATTACGACCCCGCTTCTGACAGCGCATATCTGGCCCTGACTAATGGAACAGTAGCCGTTTTTGAAGATGTAGTGCAGCGAATGATGGGTGGAGAAACCGAACTAATGGGAGAAGATCGCCTTATAATTCCAGCCTCCGCAGGGACGGCCTTTAGTGCACCAACAAACATTCATGGTATAGATTACGACAGTCAGAGCGACAGTCTAGTGATTTCAGATGTTGGCAGTGCGGCCGATGCGACGGACGGTAAATTATATGTCATACCTGGCGCAGGCAATGCCGACGGGCTAACGAATGTGTCCGTGAATATAGCTGGGCCTAATTCAATGTTAGGTAACCCGGTAGATCTTATGCTGAGTAATGGTCACGTGTATGTTGCTGAGAAGTCGAACGGGATGATCCTTCGTTTTGACAACATCCTGAACTCAGCTTCGGGAGATATAGCTCCGACGTTCAGCACCATGTACCCGGCGCCTGAGTCAGTCAGCATACTGCTCAATAACTAAGGCAATAATGACGCCGGTGTCACTGTACTGGGTAAGTCCTGCACCGGCGTTAACTATGCGCTGTTCCCAATGAGTAATTATCAGAAAGTCCAGCGCACATTCAACATTTCTATCTCTTTATGCATAGACGTGTTAAGGCGCAGCTATTACCTACCCCTTGTGCAAACGCGCACTCACCAAAGCAATAAGTTCCTGCTTGACTACAGGTTTAGCTATATGTCCCTGCATACCCGCATCTAAACAGTACTTTTTATCTGCTTCCATGGCGTTAGCCGTCATCGCCAAAATAGGAATACTGTCCCACTCGGGGTTATTGCGAATATGCTCGGTGGCTTCAATGCCGTCCATAATAGGCATTTGCATATCCATTAAAATAAGGTGCGGTTTAAACCCGCTTTCTAACAGGTCTACACACTCTTTTCCATTCTCGGCGAACTTCACAATAGCGCCCGCCTCTTTTAGCATAGAGCCTGCCACCTGCTGATTTATCGGGTTATCTTCGACCACAAGAATAAGTGTTTTAATAAGACGCTTTTCGTTATTCTCTATTCGCTTTTCATCTGTTGAAGTATCGTTTTCAGCATTACAAGACGCGACAGTATCGTACAACGTAGAAGGTGTGAATGGCTTACAAAGAAGCTCATCGAATAAAACAAGGGTGTTGTTGTCAAACCCCTTACTGTTATGGGAAACGATGACTAAGTGTGTGGTTTTTTCTTGCGCCTTTTGCCAGTTTAATAACGCCTCTTTATTAATTTCTTCCAAGATAGCCTCGTCAATTAAGATTACCCTCGGTAAGCTATTGGACGTTTTGTGCGATGACAGTTCTTCTATGCTTCTGGCTGCAAAAGAAGGCCATCCGAGTACCGAGCATTGACGCTTAATACCGGTTTCTACATTCACATTCTGGGTAAAAATAATGGCTTGGTATACGGCTAAGTCTTGTTCTGACAATAGCGCTTCCTGTTCTCTACTGGCTTTTTTCAGTTCTACGTTGAAATGAAATTTGCTGCCCCTGCCAAGCTGGCTGACCACACCAATCTTGCCGTTCATCATCTCGACAAGTTGTTTAGCGATACTCAGTCCAAGCCCGGTGCCGCCAAACTTGTTATTGGTATCTCTGCTCGCTTGGGTGAAAGCGCTAAACACCTGACTAGCTTGCTGCTCAGTCATACCTATGCCGGTATCCTGAACTTCAAAGCCCAATTGAACAATGTCGTCATGATCCGAAAGCAAATCCACTCTTAAATTTACTTCTCCACGAGAGGTGAACTTCACAGCATTGCTAATGAGGTTACTGATGATTTGGTTAAGCCTTACTGCATCGCCTATAACATGTTTAGGACACGTAGGATCAACATCAATCCATAACTCAATATGTTTACCATAAGCAGCACGACTCATCATCTTGCCAACCTGGTTTAGCAAGCTATCGAGGCGAAATGGAGCCTCAACCATATCGAGCTTACCCGCTTCAATTTTCGAAAAATCGAGCACATCATCAATAATGCGGCTTAACAAAGAAAAGCTCGTGATCGCTTGTTCTAAATTGTCGTTTATCGTTTTGTAATTCCGCTCACCCTGTGTAATTTGCAGTAAACCATACACGCCATTCATCGGTGTTCGGATTTCATGAGACATTCTTGCAAGAAAATCTGCTTTTGCTTTTTCTGCGTTGTTAGCTTTATTTTTCGCCGAAATGGCCAATTCTTTTTCCAGATGTAACTGGCGGAGCAATCGAATCAAGGTATAAGCCAGCCCGAGCGAAAATAAAACGGCCACAATAAAACCAGTGCAGATAAACAGTTTCGTGCGCTCCACGTAAGCCACGACATCAGCCGGTTTTTCCATGACCAACCAATAATACTCATCTTCAATATCTGTAAAGTCCGTATTGTCGTTACTCACAGGAATAACGCCATAGCTAAACCGTGATAAGAACGCTACATCCGGGATATCAGCTTCAGTCCCGTTGAATCGATTTTTGAAACCCGGGAATTGCATGCTAACTTGATTTTGTGGTTTATCGAGCAACCATCCCCAGGCACTATCGTCTGGAGACGCAAGGAAAAAGCCCTCGGGATTAATAAGCCAATGGGCGACATTCATTTGAAGCTTGTTCAGACGAGCAAATACGTCACGGAGATCAAAATTAAGTACAATTAAACCGACCACCTCCCCGTTGACGCGGTATTTGGCGACGCTGCGTATTGTCGGGCGATAAGGTAGCTCTATAACGCCCCGTTCCTTGTTCAAATCTAACGGCGATATGTAAAAGTCTTTTGCCGATTCTACGGCCTCAATAAAATAATACCGGTTAGCTTTGTTCTGTAGCTCTTGTGTTTCTCGCCAAATTAATCTGTTTGACGACTTATCTGCCCTGAGCTGCTCTTGTCCATCCAGTGTTATATAGCGAATTTGTTGTAATGCAGGGTACACGTCAAACAGTGCAGACCAATGTGACGTCAAATAACCCTTCGCCTTTTCATCAGATAATGCGTCATTTATCAGCACACTTTTACTTTCCTGAATGGCAATCGCGCTTGCTTCAGAAATAACGTTATTAATTTGATGCTGGAAGTCAGTTTGCAACATATCAAACTGCTGACTAATGGCAGTTTCATTGAAGCGTTTTGTTTCCATCCATAGAATATTGGCAAGTAAGGCCAGGATACCTATAAAGAAAAAGCAAAAAATAAAAATGAAGCACTCAGATTTCGAAACTTTATTGAACACAAGGGATCTCTTAGGGTTAATACCAAGCCTGCCAACATAGACTAAAGTATAACACCCAATTTATATCATGATGCTGTGTATTTGCGTTAAGTGTCAGAAATTAGGTGCTTATGCGCATCATGAGGTGCGTGTGTTTTGGAAAACAGATTAGCAAGACCCTATGATAATTTTTGGCAGCTTTTCCATAAGGTATGATGGAAGTTTAATTAGTTGAATGTCTGTAATTTGATATTTTGCAATATTTGTTAATAACTGCTTTGTGGCATTCGCGATGCAAAACCCGTAAATTAGGAGATTCATTTAATGCAGTAGAGTGTTTGATGTCGCATACAAGCAATAAGTCACATGCGTGGCTCATAAGGTGGTATTGGGCGGTCTTTAATTTTATCGCCTCAGATAGATTAAAACAAAACGATCTCGACCCCAGGGTGATGCATGCGCATCTCATCACCGTATTATGTACCGGCATATTCATGTGGACTTACGTAGTAATATCGTTTGTATTCATGAGTAGCGCCGCACCGAAGATCATTAGCCTTGTCGCATCAATAATACATCTGCTTACCCCATTGCTTTTTCGCTTTTCCAACCGGGTATTTGTCATTGCCAACATCATGCTTGCCGCAGGCATGAGTCATCAATTGGTGTCTGCTGTTTACTCAGGAGGCTTCAATAGTTACATCCTTATCTGGTTTGGTATTTTGCCCACGCTGGCGGGGATCATCACAGGTATGCGTGGGTTAATGGTCTGGGCAACCATTACAACCAGCGTATGTGCCACATTGTTGATAATGGATGTTTCCGGCTTTGACTTTCCAGGCAACGGCGCTGGTAATATGACACCCATTTTTCAGTCGATTATGGTTTTTGGATGGATTTTTATTAACACCATCATGATGTACGCTCACCTGATTATGCAACAGCGATATGAACGCAAACTGGCTGCTCAGCATGGGAATGTCAGTATGCTGCTCAAGGTGATGACTCACGATATGAGCCCACCGCTAGCCAGTATCTCTGCCGCTACTTGGGCACTCAAAGCCGATAAAGACGCGTTGGAAAGACACATCGACAACATCGAAATAGCGAGTCAGTCGCTTACTGACATGACAAAACGGGTTCAGCAAATGTATATGCTGGCAAATGAACCTTTGAATATAAACAAGCAGCGCTATTGCCTGGCAGACTGCGTAAGCGTTCTACTCTCACTTTTCAACGCAAAGTTAGATCATAAATCATTAAACTTTAACTACGATCCAGAGAAATTATCGAAGATATATGTGTGTGTGGATCCAGGTGTTTTCACGCATCAAATCATGGCGAACTTACTGTCGAATGCCATCAAATTCTCTTACGAGTCCGGCGAGATAACCCTTGAGGCAGCACAAGACAACGACGTTGTGAAAATTACCCTCACCGACGGTGGTGTCGGCATACCCAGTGAAAAGCTGGAACACTTGTTCACCGTGGAAAAGAATATATCGACACCAGGCACAGCTTCAGAGCTGGGTCTTGGTTATGGCTTAACTATCGTGAAAAACTTTGTTAACAGCTTTGGTGGCGAAATAAACGCGATATCACCACCGCCCGAAAAAATCGATAAACCCGGGAATACAAGTGCCCAGGGAACTTGTTTTACGATTACCCTACCCAAGGGTTAACACCTTTTCAGTGCTATTTGGTGTTACGGGAATTATCTGTTTCAAGCCACTTGGCAATAAGCGTGGCGATACGCTTGTGATCATTTTCACTTAACTGCATAAGCAAATCCCCAGAAGTAGGTTTATACCCTGCCCTGGCTTGTCCTTTCGCCATTATACGTGAGAACGGCGAGGTTTTACGTTTCACTTTTGACGGTTTGTTCATCACTGGACTCTTTCGACTATTCACCAAACTGACATCAGACGGTAAAACCGTTTAGGTGTAACCAAGCTACACAGATTAGTTAATTGGCACATAAGGTAGTAAATAAAGCTGAAGCGGTTAAAAAGTTCAATAATAGCTGCCAACAAATCATCTGCTAATGGTACTGATATTTACGCTTAACTTCATCGGTCTGACGTTTGGCCTCCATCTGTACCTTTTGCATATCCGCTTGAAAATCCATCATTATCTTGTTTCTCTGCTGGGCGCTGTTTGCACTATTTAAATCTTGCTTTAGGTCTGCCTGCTTTTGCTCCATGAGTTGGGTGTAAGAGTCAGACAAGGCTTCAAGCTCTTTTACCATTGCCTGCTGTTTTTGTTGGGGGCTTAGTTGTGATGACGCAGTTTGTTCAACCTCTACCGGTTCATTTCTCCTATTACTGGGTTCATCGGTATTGTTCGGAGAAATAGGAACTGGCGAGTCTTGTTCGAAAGCGACTTCGGATTCTGATGAGCTAACCGACACTGATGATTGGGGATGTTCTGGTTCTCGATCTTGCTCTGATTCTAGCTCTGAGGGAAGCTTAACGGGAGCGTCTAGAGTTTTTTTTGCCATTTGCAGTTGCGTAAACCGGATAAGATTTTGCTCAAACTGTTTTACTTCTTTGCTGTTACAGTCGTAGTTGCGCTGCATACTTTCTAAGCCTTCCAGTAGTAGTCGATAGCTGGTTGTTAGGCTTTTTTTATTTTTCGATGGTGCGCCCATGTAAGTGGGGCCGATACGGTCACGAAGATCGACAAACTCAGCGTTAGTCTTATAGGTCACCTGCTTTTGCTCACCGGGCTCTGAATCTATACTGCCATCAAAATTGATTGTTAAACTGGAGTCAACGGTTTCAACAAATGTTTTGGCGCTGGCGTTTGTGGCAAAGCACTGCTCTCCCCACTTAGGGTAATCATACATATACTTGTTGGCGGCCATTACCATCAGGCCCACACCATATTGATGATTGGCAATGCGTTTGAGAAGATTAACCACTGCGGCTTGATCGGAAGAAAGCTTCCCGAACCGGGAATCAAACTCTTTTTGGTGACGCAGTTCTGCCTGCTTTAGGAGCGTGCTGTCGCCACGATAAATAGCATTGAGCAGAGTACCCGCAGGTAAGTCACAAAATGGGAGATCTTCACACCGGGCTCCAAAGTGATTCTGTTCTTTTCGTTGTTCGTACGCTTGAGCCTCATCATAAGCACGGTAATCAACCACCCTTGGGTACGTAAGTGTGAGATATTGTTCAGCTTTGGTCAGTGGTTTAAATTGGAAAGTATGGCTATCCCAGGGCTTTTCACTTCCAAGCTGCGCGTTATAGACCCGAGCTTTCGTCGCCTCTTTACACTTCTCGCGCAATAGTCTGTTCAAAGTAGCGCCGACGACTTCTTTATACTGTCCATGAAAAGCGCTCTCCCGTTCTTCACTACTGCCCGGGTAATAAACGTCGAACGAACGCTCGATACAATATTCTGGGCTTCTGGCGTAAATCGTTAAATTTTCATCTTGATATAACGGCTGACGTTGAGCCAAAAACCCCTCTGCGTCCATCCCTTCAGAAATAGCCATTGTACTTAACTGATTAGCTAACTGCTTTAAACCATCCGTACTTCTCATTGCGTCATTCACTGATTGGTATTTCTGCTCGCTTAACCACGTATTGAAAGGATTTCTCAGCATTATGCGCTCACTCTTTCCGGCTTGACCGCTATCAACACAGAAGGTGCGATCAAGGTAAGAGCTTGAACCATACGGGGTAACTCGCAATGTAAAACTGCCCCATTGAGGATAGCCATCGCGGGGTTGGTCACAAACCGGTTGTTTAGGAAAATACCCTAGCTCATACCAGTAACCTTTAACTTCGTAGTAATCCACACTGGGCTTATCTGCATTGGCATTCATCTTTTTTGAAAACGATTCTCCCACCAACTTACCGTCGAACTTCGGGCCATAAATTCCGCGTACGGTATCTTCATCTATCCACAGCAGAGCACGTCGAAATACCAAACCGCCTTCAACGGCTACGGCTCCTTGTTGATGCAGTTCAGCAATTTTTCCATCACCAAACCACACCATTTTTTTTGCCGCCCAATCATCCGCTTTGTGCATTTCAAGACGCCACATGGCAGGCCCAGTGGGCTGTTCTTTTTTTCCACCAAATACCCGGACGTGCACGGTTTCCACATCTGCACATTTCGCCAAAACGTACTTGATGGAATCATGTAGATAAGCAATAACCTCCGCTTTTTTATCGCGAAGCAATGCTGGCCCCATATAACCAACATCTACCCCAACTCTTGGCGCACAAATGCCCGTCCAGTATAGAGACCAACTATCTCCTTTAGTACCATAAGGCGCACGTACATTGGCTTCTGGAATAAATTCCATCGCACTGTTGGCAGCGGCAGATAGCATTACTGAAGTGATAAAGACGAGAAGAGTGATTTGCCTGGTCATGATATCCCTCTCATGTTTGACCAATTCGATGCAGCAAGTTTAGCACAAAAAATGCGCATTATATCTACTGGAACGCTTGCCATTGTAAGGCAAGCGCCACAGCAGTTGTGGGGAATTTACTGACGGACTTTACAGCTTAATCACATTGTCGCCGCTGTCTCTGTCGATCATTTTAACGAAAGGATCCACCCCCACATATACAGGCTTCTCGTCCACTGTCACCGTAATGGTATTTTCGCCTGTAACAAGTTTGTGCTTTTGGTTGTAAAGCACTTCAGTACTTCCAGATACATCTTCAGGGTCGCCGGTAAACAGTGCAATGTCGATGTATTCATTTACGGAGCTTTCAGTTTCGCGGCCCGCACCGTCGGCGTCATATTTAGCCGCTGAGACTGTCATGCTCACTTACATAAAAAAATATCAACACGCTTATCACTATTATAATCTTTATAGTCACCACCTCTGAAAGGCAAGCCTCCCAATGTTTGGGAAAAAACCTTGTATTCTTCCTTCAAAACGTTAGCCACTTTTTCGGCTCTTACCTTAGCAAGATTCAGATTGTAGTCGGCCTTTCCTTCATATGAAGCCATTCCTACAGCTAATAAATAACTAAACTCCATGGATTTTAAGCTATTGAGTTCTCTTATCAGCTGGACTGCCTGATCCTCGTATACTATAGGATTATCGTAAGGCTCTCGAAATATAAACCTTATTACTTGAGAGCTTTTAACCGTTTTGCAAGGTAAGTAAGTATCTAAAAGAATACTTGCATTATCTACTTTTTCGCTTTCCACACTTAAACGATCATATATAACGAGAGGCAAAAATTTTTCTTCGATAGTATTGGGAGGAGTGTTGACTAACTGAGTAAAACAACTATCGTTGTCCTTACCTTTTGAATGGCACAAAACCTGAGCTCTATCCAATACCATCAGCTTCGAATTAGGACCATTTGCACGACATTTTTCTTTAGATGTACATATAATAAAAAATGCGGCTCGGGCACTTGTTCCGACAAGCATGGTCTTTTCGATTTTATCTTTTTGGTTGGTAACAACGTATTCATCCTGAATTATTTCTTCGGCTTTAGCCATCCCTCTACGACAACCGTAATATACTGTTATAGTCATACAAATTATAATCAATATAAACAACGTTTTTCCGGGAGATATACGAGCAGTAACACTTAGCTTAGAACCTTCCCGGCCTTCTGCAATATCATTGAGTAAAGTCCTGCATGACCTATTTAACAATACGCTTGAAATATACAAAAAAGGAAAAATAATAAAAAAAGGAATCAATCCAGCGTCGAAATAATCTTCTACAACCCAATAATCTAAAATCCATAACTCTTTAAAGTGATAATAATATGGAATACTAAAGCAAGCACCTGATGCTGCGATTAAAGAAAGAGCGACTGATGCGGACTCGACACCACTCTTGTCTGACAAAACCCTCAGAAAACTGATTGCCGGATCATTAGCTTTGCGACAAACAACTTTTAGTGTCCTATTTAAACCTTCAAGCTTCTTAATTCTTTTATCGATGACATGACTGAGACGTTCGTGTTGCCTTTCAATATCTGAAGGTTTAACTTTACTTAAAAAATCTTTAGCTTTTCCGTCATCTATTCTGATAAGAAGTAATTTTACATCTTGATAAAGAATATTGCTTAACTGTGAAATTTTTTTAGATATTATCCCCTCCTTTAATTCAGGCTTATTCGAAAGAAGCAAGTATACTTCTCTTAACTCTCTGCTAGTATTGAGCAATAACTTAAATTCATCCAATAGTTTTTTCTGATTTTTATATACACGAGCACTATCAAGCAACCTTCTTGGTGAGTTCCATGTACTGAATTTTTGATTAACCCTTTCAATTACTTCTTCATGATAGTTCAATTGACTATCAGTTAATAATCCTCTAGTTTTATTCTTCAGTTTTTTCAAAATACAATGAAGCCGCTCAATCTCCTCAATCAACCTAGCTTCTTCGACTCTATTTCCAGGTAAATGACGGAAAAAAAGAAAAAATCGAAAAACCCATCCTTTATGATCACTTTCTTTTTCATCCCTATCCTCACCCTGCTTTAACGAATTCAAATATTCTGAAGTCAACTCAGAAAGAGTATTTGAATTTTCAAAATCCATTTTATACCCACCCGTTTAAAAGTTAAGCACACCCACTCCTAGAAAGCTAAAAAAAACTAATCAAAAAACTAATTACCTGTCAACTTAAAAAATAAAAAAATATAAATTTTAACAATTTAGTACTAATTAATAATTTCATTAGAAATAAGAATTAATAAAGCGCACGAATTCAACGCAGAAATTCCCTACTCATTATAGTTACGCTTTAAAGATGAGCCCATGTCACACTATTAGTGTACAATTGTAGTATTGGATTTATTGATAGTATCTAGATTTGCAATAACAAATTATGGGCCAAATTTGCTGTGCTCTTTACATGGCAGACATACCTTGAGACAAACGACAGCTTCTCTTTATCCGCTAACGGGCCCGTTCTTGTTATCAAATAAATGAAGAGGATGTTTTGAAGTAGACTAGAAACGCTTCTCGCCATCTCTATGAGTCCAGAGATATTCAGCTGTCTTAGAAATTATGCACTCTTCCCTTTTACGTAGCTCCTGGAGGGTCGTGTTTCGAAATTGTTCATCGATGCGACAATACCCTTGGCTTTTCATAGTGTTGATTCAGGATGCCATGTTTGCGAGACTTAATTTCACCTTGTTGCCGGTTTCACTCTGACCGCGGTACAACTTTTTTCTATTCCGTGATACCGTAATTTATAGGCTACCACAAACACTTAATTTCACTTTACTTTAGTAAACGATAACAATAACGAGATCTCATAGCCCATACACTTTTCCTATTTTTAGTGCTTAAATATCCAACGGTTGGTGCTTACAGGATATGTTCTTATCTAGCGCTGCTGGCCGCGAGTTGAATGATGGAATAATAATGGAGCAATGATGAAGTTTGCTATTGGCATGTTTATGTTTTTGCTTGTTGTGCAAGCTGCAAATGGCGTAGTTCTCAGAGGCGAATCGAGAGAGCAGATTACGTCTCCCAAAGATGACAGAGCAAAAAAAATTGGCCTTTTGGAAGCATGGAATAATGCCAGACCAAACCATAGAAGTTACTGTTCTGCTTCAAACGTCTCAAAGCGCTATCTTATCACCGCAGCACATTGTGTGGTTGATATCGCCACCGGCAAAGTGTTTGACAACGTGGTTTATTATCCCAGGCACGTACATGAAAAAACCCGTTCTCCCAGCAGGATTTTTATAAAAAAAGGTTATCTTCTCAAACAATATTTGAATGAGAATAAGAAACTTGTTTTTGATGGTAACGCATCGCTAAGTGCTATCACCAAACCCATGATCGAAAATGATATCGCCCTATTAGAAGCGTTCAGTGATGCCCATCAAAAGCATGCAGGTGAGCGATATGGTTGGTTTGGTTTTCAATCTGTGCCCGATAGTGTCTATTCCCAGGACATCCTGGATGTCAGCATGCGGTCTTATCCGGGCGATAAAGAACAAGGGACGTTGTGGTACGAAGACTGTTACCTCATGCACAATCAGGGAAACATTGGAAAAATTAGCTGTGATGTTTGGCGTGGTGCGAGCGGCGCTGCTATTACTATGAAAAAAAGAGATTGGAAGTATTCGAAGGTAGTCGCAATAGCATCTGCAGAAAATGGTAAAGACAAAGTAAACCAGGTTACTCTACTTACACGCCCAATTGCGGAGGACATTCTGGCTATCATTTCTCGGAATGCTAATGCAGTCGAATTGTTTGAGACGGCTTACTTCAATACAGAACCTTTCTACTATTTTTATGTGCAAAATCGCTGCGATAAAGAAATTAAAGTGGCTACCAGAATCCAGAAGCCTGATGGCAACTGGGCCACTTATGAAAACTACAACATAGGGCAAGATCAAAGAACACGGAGTCTTCCAGGTTCTAACAATGCTATTTATTATTACTTCGCTCAATCTCAAGATGGAAGTGACTGGTGGGGCGATGAGGTTGATGGCGTGAAAAAAGTGGCATTTGGAGAAAAGCGATGGTTCTTCCGGAAAGAGCTCCCTAAAGAAGAAAATGTTAGATGGGGCGACTATTACAGGCAAGTCACATGTGATTAATTACTATTTATAAGGATTTTCTCCCAAAGCAACAGCGACACAAAATAACCGCAAGTCTAGCTCGAGCTGGTGATAATCTGGCTCCATATAACAGCAAAGTTTGTAGAAGGCTTTGTTGTGCTCTTTTTCTTTAAAATGCGCTAATTCGTGTACGACTAACGCCTTTAACAAAGACTCTGGGGCACGCAATAAATCGCTGTTAATAGCTAAATCGTGTTTGCGCGTTTTTCCCTGCATGCGATAAGTGTGTGTTCCCAGCGCATTGGTTATCATATCCCCTTGCTTCTTAAATGCTGCACGCCCAAACGGTGGTGCATTCTTTAGATACTGCTTCTTTAAGTCAGTGGCGTACTGATAAAGCAACTTATCTGTAGTTATATCATGGGCTTTAGGATATTTTTTCAACAAGTAGCTTTTTAACCGATTGTCCGAGATTAGCTGTAGGGCTTGCTCTACAATAGTTGAAGGGTAGCCATTAAAATACCGAGCATATTCATTCACGTTTAGTTCTCCTTTGCACAGAGAATTATAAAACATTTGAACCATGTAGATAGCTCTGACTTTTGCGAACCGGCTTTTTTAGATAAAAGATACAAATAAAAAAGCCGCAGTAAAGATTACTGCGGCGAAGGGTGTGCTAAGGGAAGCACTACGGGAAGTTTGTTTACCTAAACTTCAAAGGAAAAAACTAGTCTACGGTAACGACGACTTTGCCAACTGCTTTACCGCTTGCCAAACGATCGTGAGCCAATGCGATTTGCTCGAATGTATAGTCTTCAGCATCAATAATCGGTTTTAGTGCGCCTGCATCTACAATACTTGCCAGCTCTTTTAGAATTTCGCCATGGGCTTCACGGCCCACGTTGTGGATCATAGGCAACAACATAAACACTACGTTCAGGCTTAGCCCTCTAAAGTGTACTGGTGACAAGTCAGTTTCTAGTAAAGATAAAGTAGTCGAAACCTGACCGTTTAATTTTGCAGCTGCAAAAGAGTTTTGTAGGTTGTTATCGCCGACCGTATCGAAAATCACGTCAAAGCCATTGCCGTTAGTGTATTTACTCACATAATCTTCAACAGATTCATTGCGGTAGTCGATATATGTAGCACCTAGAGACTCAATAATGTCTTTTTGTTCATCAGAACCACCTGTCGCAAAAACTGTAGCCTTCATATGCTTGGCAAGTTGTACTGCTATATGCCCTACTCCACCTGCACCACCGTGAATCAATACATTTTGACCTTCACTGGTAAGTGCTCGGGTTAACCCCTCAAACGCAGTGATACCAACAAGAGGAATGGCTGCCGCTTCTTTCATAGAAAGAGACGAAGGCTTGTGTGCGATAAGACGAACATCGGCTAACATTTTCTCAGCAAGTGTCCCTTGTAAATCGCCAAGACCACCGGCACAGCCGTAAACTTCATCGCCAACTTTATATTCAGTTACATCCTCACCAATGGCTTCAATGGTACCCGCGAAGTCCATACCCAGAACCCCAGGAAGCTGTGGAGCAAAGGGTAAGTCTGCGCCCGATTGACGGATCATCATGTCAATTGTATTAACGCTGCTTGCTGCAACACGCACGATCACATGACCGGCCTTAATTTTAGGCTCTGCAATATCGCTTTGTGTAAATTGTTCAGTACCGCCAAATTCGTTTATTACCATTGCTTTCATGATAAAGCTCCTTTAAAGCTTGTTGTGAGAGTACGAAATCCATAATAAAGACCAAATTTGAAAATGATAATCAGGGATTTAACGCAAACAGTTTATAGATTATCTTGATAATGAAAGTGTACTTTCCACATTGAAGCTTGGAATGTATAGCCATCATTTGGCCTAATATTTCACCAACATCCTACTTTCAATGCTTTTGCGGGTAGTGTTTTTAGCGTCTGCCTCGCTCATGTCTAATGCGCTGTGTGCCAGATGGGGAATACCCTTGTTATCAAAAATATTGAAAATGATACCTTCATCCACGCGCATTTTAGATTTATAAAACCAGCGGTGTTGAGGGTTAGCGGTCACGCCTAAAATTTCCCCTTTGCGGTCTGGATACCAAAGCTCAATGTCGATCCAGTCTTCGAGATTCATCGAGTCAGGACAAATAAAACCTAATGGAGAAGACATGATCGTATCTTCTACCGGCCTCCACAGGTTCACAAACCCAAAGTGCCCATTGCGATATTCAGCGGCTTTTTCTTCCCCAACTAAATCAATAAGTCGGTTTTGAATGCCTTTCTCGCTGTAGTCGTTATGCACATTTCTCGCTGGCCTGCGCGACGCGTTTTCGTCATCAATACGAACGGTATGATCAAATACCTGAACGTCTTTTGCACCCAATTCTGCTCGCAACATTGCATCAATTTGTCGATTATATTGGTCTTCATCATCAACATTGAATGGGTAGGGAACCGCATCAAGACCCTCTAAAAAAGTAATGCCATGGGTTTTAAACCTAATATTCGATTCGCTGTTACGGATGTCGTAGACATTGACATTGGTAGATACAAGTTCAGGTGATATCAAATTGCCATCGATACCGTTTACATCAAATTCAAATGCCTGTGTAAAAGGCTTTCTTAAATGATAATTAACCGAAGCATTCATCTTATTTACCCCATCTAAAAGAACTGCACGCATATCATTTAAAATGACAAAGTGCGAAATAGGGCACAAAATATACCTACATATTTTTCAATGAAAAACCACATGAATAATGAAGCAGTATATTGGTTTTATTGATAATATATCATTCCGGTTGTCGGTGACGGCCTAACAGTGCCAAAACGCCAAACAACGACTTAGCTCTCATTTTTTGACTTAGAACCCCATTATCAACAAAATCTAAATTCTGACTCTATAAATAACGCATTTTTAAACTTTAGAAAGTGGAATATTCTTTAGCCATCGACGTACTGTCATCAATGCCAACCAGTAACCTGCGCCGATACAGTACATTTAAATGGAGAATATCTATGACCCTTTCAAAAAATAATGTAGCAACTATCGATAACGGTGAAGTAACGAACGGAGCGCTGCAGCAAGCCCGCGCGCTTGAACTTCCTAGTCGAGATGAAATGCTTAAACGAGCCCCTTCTGTTCAACGTTTTTGGAACAGCAACCGCTTATTACTAGAAAACGCTTGGCAAGAGTGGGATAAGCAAAACGAGGCCTTAGCTGAATGGGTTACAGAAAACTTGATAAGCGAGCCTCTTCGCAATGCAGTTACCCTAGCGTGGGAAGACCCGGCAAAAGAGCAAGCTGTGGCAGACTTGTGGGAAGAAGTACTGCCTGGCGTTTATCAAGCCCAGTTATTTGACGTTGAAAAACTTCATTTACTGCGAGCTTATTTAGACGGTGTAGCCGATGCGGGCATTCCGCTTCGTCCTCCCTACGGTATTGCTCTGAATCGCAATGGCGGTATGTTGGATGCGCGCTCTGAAGGATATTTGGCGGCCCCAACATTCCAAGCGTTTTATAACCTGATCATGGATAAATACATGCGCCCTATTTCACGTATGTTATTTCCTGAAGTAATGGGGTTCGATAGCCAGACCTTTGGTTTTTCAATCCAATACCAGGACGGTATGGATACATCGTTGCGCCCACACACCGATGCGTCCGCGGCGACAATGAACATAAACCTGAATGTGCCAGGAGAAACGTTCAAAGGCTCGGAAGTAGACTTTTTTAACAATGAGACGGGCAAAGTAACACGCACTGTTTTCCAGCCGGGCGTAGCTATGCTGCACCGAGGCAGTGTGCCCCACGCTGCACAGCCAATTACTGGCGGCAGTCGGACAAACATGGTGCTGTGGCTTTATGGCAATAGCATGCAAATCCCACGTGGTGCGGTGCCTACCTCAAAAGTGGACGCCAAGGCTAGATGGACGGTGCCAGATACACAAAAAGATGAATTTGCGCCATTTTAAAAGTCGTGACTATCAGTAAAGAGCTGCACTCATAGAACGCTGCTCTTTTTTGAGGTTTAACAGAAAGAGCCAGTTTACTATTTCCCCTGGCGATCAAGAACTAGCAAGGCTCGCTGATTTTCCTTACAATCCGCTCCAAACTTTTTACCTGAACAACTTATGACTGCGATTGGGATTGACTACGGTACATCAAATTCTGAGGTTGTGTATTTTGATGGTTATTCTCATCAGCACATCAAACTCGACCCGTTAGACAAAAAAGGAAATAAGATCCGTTCTTCGGTATTCATTTACTTTGAAGATGAACTGCCACCGCCTCCTGATGCCATGGTTGAGGCGAAAGTGGCACAATTACAACGCAGCATTAACGAGCAAATCGATAAGGCGAAAGACGGCTATTACTCCGCTAAAGACCCAAAAGAGCAGGATATCTTCAGCGCTCGAATTGATACGTTGCGAGGCGATTTACACAATAAACCTGCACTGCAGCGCAAAGCTATTGAACAGCTCATGCGCGCAATGTCTCTTGATGAGATCCCGCTGCGCCGCTTAGTCGAACACGGTAAGTTTGCATTTGGTGAAGAAGGGTTCCGACGCTTTCTGAAAATGCCGGATAAAGGCAGGCTGATTTACTCACCGAAAAATTTTTTAGGCGCATCTTTAGACGATGACCAAAAACAGGCATTCGTGGGCATCATTGCCCGACAACTCGCTTACTTTAAGCAGTGTGCAGAAGAGCAACTAGGCAAAGTAGTCAATGGCGCAGTTATCGGTCGCCCGGTGAAATTTCACGGTACCCGGGGGGAAGCAGGTAACACTCAGGCCATTCAAATCATGACTGACGCCGCCCGTAAAGCCGGTTTTGCTGACATCAACTTTTTAGATGAACCCATCGCCGCCGCCTATAAAATTGAGCGAACCTTACCCAAAGAGACCACCACGCTGATTGTCGATATCGGTGGTGGCACCACGGATATTTGCTGCATCAGGCTTTCACCGGAACGCACTAATCAGTTCGACCGAAAAGACGACGTGCTAGCAGTTACCGGCAGACGACTGGGCGGAATGGATTGTGACAAGAGCCTGGTGCTAAAAGCCATAGCGCCTGAAATGGGCATGGGTCTTCAAACCATCAATGGATTACCAGTACCACCAAGTTATTTCACCGATATGTGCGCCATTGACAACATTCCTGCCCTCACCCGCTTTTTCTCAGACGATTACGGGCTGGCCATTGCTCAAACCATGTCCATTATAAAAGAGCCTGCGCAGCTCGAGCGCTTACTTATTGTGCAGGAGAACAAATTATCAGCACGGGTGGTTAATTCAGCGCGCCTTGCGAAAGAACTGCTTTCCAGCAAACATGACATCACCTTGCCACTGCATTATATTGAGGATAACTTTGACGTTAAAATATCCCAGGATTCTTTAAAGAAAGCCCTGAAGCCCTGGCTGGATAAAGTCAAAACATTAGTTATTGAATGCTTAGAGAACAGTACAGAAAAGCCTGAGGTGGTGATGATCACTGGCGGCATGAGTCTATCGCCTATCGTGGTAGACGCACTGTACGAATCGCTGCTAACAGGGCTGCCGCGCTTAGAAAACGATGCCTTTAACTCTGTATGCGAAGGCTTAGCTATTCAGGCTGCCAAACACTAGTACTGGCAGCCCCCACGATTTTATTTGGAAGTACAATGTCAAAACCTTACTTTTTGTTTATCGTAATGCTGCTTCTCACCACTGCTATTAGTGGCTGCAGCCATTCCAAAGCCAGCCAACAATACGCTGCAAGCGATGCCATAGGTGAAATTTCCCAACAACAGCTGCTAACCCAGTTCTCGGCTTTTAAAGAGAGCTACGACAATTATACGCCAAATGAAAAAGAGCTTAGCGCCCTAGCTTCATTGAAAGGGCACACCGTACTAGTGCTATTTGGCTCCTGGTGTCACGACAGTGAACGTGAGGTGCCTCGCCTGCTTAAAACCCTGGATTTAAGCGGTATAGACAACATTGACATCCAGCTAATTGCGGTTAACCGCAACAAGCGTGACCCGCAAGGTCTGGCCATTTCACATGAATTAAAGTACACCCCAACCTTCATTCTTTTGAAAGGTAACAAAGAACTCGGGCGGGTCGTAGAAACGCCAACGCTTACCGTTGCCGAAGATTTACAAGCGTTGATTGCAGCTGCAAAGTAATAAACGCGCCCTTTTACCGCTGCGTCAACAGCTGTGATATCAATAAATTGACCAGTTGATGCGTTCACTCAATGATGTCAGTGCGGCAACGCCAAGCTGAGAATTTCCCACACTATTAAGCGCGGGTGAAAACACGCAAATTGAAAAACGGCCTGGCACAACCGCAACAATACCACCGCCCACACCACTTTTTCCTGGCAAGCCCACTTTAAAAGCAAAGCTCCCGGCTTCGTCATACATACCGCTGGTTGCCAGCAGTGCGTTCACTTGCTTAGTTTGATAAGGCGTTAATACTTGCTCGTTAGCACAGGTAGAAAAGCCGCCATTGGCCAGAAAACTAAAGGATCGGGCCAAATCCTCACAACTCATTTCCAATGCACAATTGTGGAAGTAATTTCGCAGCACTACTTCCACTTCGTTCTCGAAGTTACCATATGCTTTCATCAGGTATGCCATCGCCGCATTGCGAGACCGATGTTCGTACTCAGAGTCGGCAACCACTTTATTGACAATCACCTCGCCGTTGCAGCTCAAACGCCTGACAAAATCGCGCATGGCAATAATGGGGGAAGCAAATCGGGACTGCACCATATCACTGACCACCAACGCACCGGCATTAATGAACGGATTGCGAGGAATGCCATTTTCGTATTCTAGCTGCACTAACGAATTAAAGGGCAAGCCAGAAGGCTCACATCCCACACGCTCCCACATGCTTTCGCCGTAGTGATTAATGGCCAGCACTAAATTAAAAACCTTGGAAATACTTTGTATGGAAAACGGTACGCTGGCGTCACCAATAGAGGTTATGTGCCCTTGAGTGTCACATATTGAAATACCAAACTGCCTTGGGCTAACCGTTGCCAGAGCCGGGATGTAATCTGCCACCTTTCCCATACCCAGCATAGGTTCAACTTCATCGTAAATATCCTGAAGTAACCCCAGTATTTCGTTGTCCATCTTTTTCCTTTTTACCTTATTTAACGCTGACAAAAATAAAGCGCCAGGTATTATTAACCCTGGCGCTTGTCTTGGCTACAAATTGCTTGTGCCTTTTACATACTCACTTTGCTCTGAAGCATTTTGGCGAGTTGCTGGTGTTTCTCGGTAACCTGCTGCGGGTCAACGTGTTTATGTTGACCATCTTCAATCAGCCACTGTCCTGCCACCATGAGTTTGTCAACCTGATGAGCACCACAAGTAACCAATGCATCAAGGGGGCTTCCGACGCCAGAAAAGCGCAACTCATCAAGGCCAAATATGGCAACATCAGCCTGCATACCTTCAGCAAATTGACCGATATTATCCCAATGCAACACCTTGGCGGAACCAGCAGTAGCATAACCGAGTACACGGTCTGCTGTAATCAATTTTGCACCATAGCGAAGCCGCTGCTGAAGCAGAGATTGCCTGGCTTCCTGAATCATATTAGAACAGTCATTAGAGGCAGACCCATCTACTGCCAAACCAATATTACAACCGGCTTCTTGTAGCGCTACTGTCGGGCAGACCCCCGAAGCTAACAACATATTTGAACTAGGGCAATGGGCTATGCCTACTTTAGCTTTGCCCAACCGCTGAATTTCTTCATCATTAAAATGTATACCATGTGCCAACCAGGTTCGTGAGGTTAGCCAGTCAACCGACTCTAAATAATCTAGCGGTCGCATACCGTACTCGCGCAAACAGAAGTTATTTTCATCTTCGGTTTCAGCAAGGTGAGTGTGAAGTAAAACGTCGTTTTCTTTTGCCAGCGCTGCGGTATCCCGCATCAGTGGTGTAGATACGGAAAACGGTGAACACGGTGCTAACGCGATACGAATTTTGGCGGTACTTGCGCGATCATGGTAACGACTTATTAGCCTTTGACTATCTGCTAATATGACATCTTCAGATTGAATAACACTATCAGGAGGTAAGCCGCCAGCGCTTTCCCCCAAACTCATAGACCCTCTGGTAAGTGCTCCCCGACACCCCAGACTATTGATAGCTTCCACCTGAAGATCAATGGCATTTTCCAGCCCCTTGGGGAAAACGTAGTGGTGGTCAGAAATGCATGTCGCTCCAGATAACATCAATTCCAAGCCTGCCAGTTGTGTGGCAGTATAAATCATCTCTTCGTTGAGGTTTTGCCATACGTTATACAAAAACTTCAACCACGGGAATAACGGCTTGTTTAATGCGCCGGGAACACATCGTGTCAGGGTTTGGTAGAAGTGATGATGAGTGTTAATTAAGCCTGGAGTTATTACCTGATTGCTGCAATCGATGTAACTATCAATAGGCGTTGTTGGTTGCTCTCCGGCAGAAACCAGCTCGACAATTTTGTCACCTCTTATAACGATGCCATTGTCGGCATTATAACTGTTCCCTGTGAATACGGCTGCGGGTGATTTTAACCACAGGGTTTGATTCGACATACGCAATAATTCCTATTGTTCCTGATGTGTTAGCGCTTCCCCTGAGTCGCTGTTTTCAGGGATCACAATACTCATGATGATTGCACAAAAACCAGCGACAGTAACAGACGAAGAGAAAATATTTTTAGCCAGGGGCGGCAATTGCGCCAGCGCATCAGGCACCATCATCACACCTAAGCCCAACCCTAGTGACGTAGCGATGATAAGGCTTTTCCGTCTGTCGATAGGGTCGTTGGTGAGAATTTTCACACCTGCTACAGCGATGGTTGCAAACATGACTAAAGTTGCGCCACCCAATACTGATTTTGGCATGAGTTGGATAAAGCCACCCACCGCTGGGAATAAACCAAGTAATACAAGTAGACCTGCAATGTAAAAGCCTACATGCCGACTTGCCACCCCAGTGAGTTGTATAACGGCGTTGTTTTGTCCGAAGGTAGTATTTGGAAAATTATTGAATACTGCCGCAATCATAGAGTTCACACCGTCAGCCAAAATGCCTCCCTTAATGCGTTTTAAGTAAAGCGGGCCAGTAATCGGTTGTTTGCAAAACAAGCTATTGGCGGTTAAATCACCGGAGGTTTCAATAGCGCTGAGAAAATACACTAAAGCAACCGGAATAAACACATCCCATTGAAATGAAATGCCGTATTTAAAGGGTTCTGGCACAGCAAACAGAGGTAGCTCAATCATTGAATCAAAAGACAAAATGCCTTGCCACCACGCCAGCAGGCTACCCGCGACCATACCAATGAAAATCGCTGAAAGTCTTAACATTGGGTGCTTGGACATATTGAGAAGAATGACAATAAAAAGAACCGTGAAGCCCAGGCTGAGATTTTCTGGCGAGCCGTAAGTCTCAGCGCCAAAACCGCCCGCAAGATCAGTCATGCCCACCTTTATAAGTGTTATACCTATCGTCGTGATAACAATGCCTGTGGTGAGCGGCGTGATAACTGCTTTAAAGAAACCTATAAACTGACTAAGCAGAATTTCTACGAAGGCACCAAAAAAGCTAATTCCAAACATAATGGCGAGGATCTCGTCATTACTGCCACCTTTGTCTTTTACCATGAAGCCTGCAACTAAAAGCGCACTAATGAAAGTAAAGCTGGTGCCCTGTACCGCAATAAGGCCACTGCCAATCGGGCCTATGGTTTTGGCTTGAATAAATGTAGAAATACCGCTGACCATTAACGCCATACTGATGAGATAAGGCATCTCTGCTGTTAATCCTAATGCTCCGCCAATGATGAGCGTAGGAGTGATGATTCCGATGAAGCACGCCATCACATGTTGTAGTGCGGCATTGAGGCAATGGGTGACTTTTGGCTTGTCCTCCAGTCCGTAGAGGATCTCATTATTTATAGGCATAATTATCGCGAATTTAGGCAACTTAAGAGGTATTCGAAGCAATAATTTGACCAATAAGTCAACTTGAAAGAATTTGATTTAACAACATGATTTATTAAGACATTTCAAGACTGCTCTGAGGCATTCTTCGTGTGTTAATAATAATACGGCTGCGACTGAGCACCATAATGGTGCAATCTCACGACTAATCGAGTTATGAAAGTGTCTGCGCAACGTTAGCCTCTTTTTTGACACTCATCGATATCAGCGGACATCCATGATTCAGCGCGCTTTAAGTGTGGCGAAAAATGCCGCAACATGATCAGGCGTATCCGTTTGCTTTAGCGAAGTTACTATTACAATAACCACACCCACCAAGAGATTAAGTAACATAGGTAAGGAATACCAGAATGGTTGGCTATGCTCGAAAAAAATAAACAAAGAAGTACCCGTTAGCAAGCTGGACAAATAGCTAAGCCACTCCCCGTTTATTGAAGTACGCCACCAGTACCAACGACAAATAGCCACCGGTGCGCACCCCACCATAACCAACATAATGTATTCATAAACGAAAAGGAGGTGCCTCACAATATCTGATGCGAATATCGCCAGAGAGAAAACAGCAATACACAAAACACATATATGGTAACCACGAGTGCTAACGGGTCGTGGCATAGCATCGTTTGCCAATAGAGCTGCCCCCCAATTTAACTGTGAATCCAGGGTTGACGCATAAGCGGCGAGCAAGCATAAAATAAATAAATCGATAACAGCAGGCGGTAAGGTGGTTAACGCCATGGACACAAATACATCGGCAGAAGTCACATCCCCTAACAGAGGGACCGCAGCCATCCCAATAATGATCCATGGCCAACTTCGAAGAACAAAGTGAATAATACAGTGAAGGCCTAATGCCTTAACCGCATCACTTTCATTACGGCAAGCTAAAATGCGCTGTACCAAAGGCCCGGTTCCGGCCGCGCGATATGCCCACGCTATCACCAGGAACAACCATAAGTTTATTTCTCCGGTCGGAGTATCGGCTACGGAAAAAAAATGCAAGTGCCCATTGGGTAACGATTGCAGCAAAGACGGCAAGGCGTTGTCTTTGAGCAAAAAATACACCATTAGCCAGGTGATCCCTAATGCGAAGATTAGCTGAAAAAGATCGCTGAAAATGACACCGCGTAACCCTGTATAGAAAGTGTAAATGCCAACCACCAGAAATACGAATACCGTTAAGACGGTGGCGTTCGGAAATAGCGATAAGATGAAGTTATCAGTTGAATGGGTAACCAGATATTGTAGAACCTGATGAAACGCCATTGTAACACTTGCGATGATTCCTGCATTAAAGAGTCCTCCCTCTACAAACGCTTTGCAAGCGCGCAGGCAGTTCACCTTTCTTCCATTGCCGTAACGGAGTGACAGGAGTTCCAACTCAGTATTTGCACCACTTCTATGCCACAAACGGGCGAAGAACAAAGCTGTGACTACTAGAGCAGGAGCACTTCCCCACCAAATCCAATTTCCGGAAAGTCCGTAGCTGTACACCATTGCACACACTATTATTGGCGTATCGGCAGACAATTTTGTTGCACTTAGCGACGACCCCGCCAAATACCAGGCTATTTTTTTTTCCGCCACCAATAAACTGCTGGTATGCGACTTACACAGCCTCCCAACAAATATGCACGCGGCCAGAACACAAAAAGCGCTAATCCAGAACAATAAAACACACCACCGTAGGAAATTTCGTTAAGGTAGCAGTATTCTATGACACTTTTTTATGAGTTAGCGGTTTTAAGCCAGAAAATGTTGCCAGGCCAGACCACATGCTCCAGTGGCCATAGGCTGAGGCTGTTCGTCTACGATAACTTTAGCTTTAGGAGCATCGACATCACGATAATGAAGGCTTGAAAACTCCAGGTTGCTAACCAATGCCTGTCTAAGCGCCATATCCATGTCACCCGATAACACGATTACCTGGGGATCAAGCAAACACTGAATGACATAAAGTGGCTTTGAAAAGCTGGCTGCAGCTTGATTTATCCATACATTGTACGTTTCTGATGAACCCTCTTGCTGGGAAAGCGTATCAATCGATAAACCGTGTTCTTCGGCAAAGTAATGCAGCGATGATAAACTCGGCTTAACATCTTCGATATGCGGTGAGAATAAACCCGCTACTTCACCCGCATTTCCCATATAACCGCGGACCATATTGCCATTGTGAAAAAAACCTCCGCCAATTCCTTCACCCAAGCTAAAGACAAAAGCACTTTCTACCCCTTTAGCCGACGAAGATAATGCAAATCCGGCCGCTGCCGCATTGCCATCGTTTTCGACGTAACACGGCGTGTTAAATCGCGACGTAACCATTTGAGCGATATCTGTGTTTTCCCACCCTTCAAGATTGTGCTTATTA
This sequence comes from Alteromonas sp. AWQ4_252, assembly GCF_056158205.1. Taxonomy (NCBI): domain Bacteria; kingdom Pseudomonadati; phylum Pseudomonadota; class Gammaproteobacteria; order Alteromonadales; family Alteromonadaceae; genus Alteromonas; species Alteromonas sp. AWQ4_252. The sequence continues at coordinate 3,924,816 of NZ_JBSWSV010000001.1, forward strand.
CAAAGTTTGCCTGACACCTGAAAAAAACCAGACACGGCAACACCTATACCAACAATACTATTACTTGCCTTGTGTTTTTTGCTCAACTTTGCGAGCCCATCTAACGCAGTGCGCATGCACTCAACGGGATTTGCCAATGATACGCTTTCACTGATCTCATCTACCGTTTTAGCTGACAAATCTTCGAGCCTAACCTGCACTTGATGATTACTTAGCACAATTCCAGCACTGAACAGTTGATTAGGTACCAGGCTCAGGTATATCGCAGGCTGACCGCGTTTTCCTTCAATTTTGCTAACCGGTTCAACCAGAGCGTTATCAATCAAGGCCTTGGTTAGACGAGTTAGCGTTTGATTGGACATTGCCAAATGCTCTGCAAGGGTCGTACGTGTTGCCCGGTCATTGACCCGCAAATGCCGTAAGATAAATTTTTGATGTGAATTTAACTCTATCAACATTGATACCATGCATGTAGTTTCGTACCTAGAGTATACCAGCAACAAATTAAATCACAAGATGGAAATTAAAAAACATATTATTATCAATAAGGTACCTATAGATTTAATTTTAAAATAGTACTGTCACACCTTTGTAACATCTTGACAGCATCATTCCCCCAGATTAAATTCCATATCGTGATTTAATAACGGAGACCACATGAACCCTTTTAATCGCTATAACTATGCACTTCTACCCGTTGCTGTGAGCATTGCACTTATTCAGCCTGCACTGGCAAACAATGAAGACGCTATTGAGACTATCGAAGTAACAGGCTATAAAGCCAGCCTTAGCAGAGCCCTTGATCAGAAACGTCATGCCATTGGGGTAACAGATGCTATTTCTGCGGAAGATTTGGGAAAGTTTCCCGATTTGAATTTATCAGAGTCGCTACAGCGTATACCTGGTGTCACATTAAACAGAAACAGTAGTGGTGAAGGCCAGGCTATTAATCTTAGAGGTCTCGGTCCGCAATACACCCGGGTCGAAATTAACGGCATGACCGGCACATCTAACGGCAGTGCAGGCCGATTTGGCGTGAGTGGTGGTGGACGAGAGTTCAACTTCGAACTTCTTGCTGCCGAACTGTTTACTAACGTGACCGTAGAAAAAACCGCATCAGCAGTCCAAACAGAAGGCGGCTTAGCTGGTGTTGTTACTTTGGAAACCGCTAAACCATTAAGCTATGACGGCACGCGTTTTAACGCTTCATTCCAGGGTAACTATAGCGAGGCTCTGGAAGAAACTGACCCTCGTGGTTCTCTGTTTTTCAGTCACAATATTGATGATACATGGGGAATAAGTGCCACTGTAGCGTACGCTGATACCCATTTTGTATCAAATGCGACTGAAGGTGGTGCCTGGCGCTCCCTAAGCACTGTTGGTCGCGGAGACAGTGAGGCATTATTTGCCAATGGTACGCGTTACTATATGTTTGATGAACAAAGGGAAACGATTGGCACTACAGCTAGTCTGCAGTATCGCCCTTCAAACAACGCAGAGTTCATACTGTCTGGCTTATACGCCACTTCAGACAGTGAAAGACTTGCAAATAGAAACGATATGCCAGTGGAAAATGCTGGTGAAACCGTATCATTTACCGAGCAAGACGGCGTTGTAACCAGTGCAAGTTTCACTGGAGTACAGCAACGGGTAGGCACAAATTACCTCACCACTGACGAACATTTTGGACAGTTAACCCTTCAGGGAGAATTAGATATTGCTGACAACTGGCAAGTGCGCCCTTTTGTAGGTTATGCAAAACGTAAAGCCGAGCGCCAATTCGATTTGTACTCTTTCCGGCTTGTAGATGGGGAAGACTGGGACCCTGGCACGGTGTCTTATGATGTACGCGGCGATTTTGTCGATTTCAGTTCTACCGAAACGGATTTTAGTAGTAACCCCGAGAATTTTGCTTTTAACGTATTTATTTTACGCCCTTCACTGGATACTGATAAGGACATCACAAGCAAACTTGACGTTACCAGGTATATCGACAGCGGCTGGCTCACCAGTATAGATATGGGCGTTCGTTACTCGCAACGCAGTAAAGTTCGGGAGCAAAGCCAGACTCGATTACAGCGTCTTGCTGATACAGCCATTCAGGATATGCCGAATCTTGGTGCTGTAGCAGGTTACCTCCCTTTTGAAGTGAGTGGTAGCAACGCCCCTTCCCAGCAGCTTTATGCCAATCCAGCACTCATTCAAAGTGTGTATTACCCCGGTGGTAATGCTGTAGACGGTGCATTTATTCGCCCATTGCCAGGCTATGACGCGGCTGAATCGTGGCAAGTTGATGAAGATACATTTAATGCTTACATAACCGGTAACTTTGAATACGAGAATGCACTTTTCAACGCTGGTGTACGATTCGTCCGTACTGTTCAAACGGCAATGGGTAATACTGTGGAAAACCAGTATCTCCCCACAGAGAGGATCACACCAGTTGAGGTGTCGAATGACTACACCAAAATATTGCCCAGCGCAAACCTACGCTACGATTTAACCGATGACATCGTTTTACGCGCCGCTTATTCAAAAACCCTTACTCGTCCGGACCTTGCTTCCCTCGCTCCAAGTGAGACAGTGAATGGCATTGACGAAGGCGGTGGTACGGGCTCCCAGGGTAATCCAAATTTAAAACCTTTCACGTCAAATAACTACGATGCCGGTGCAGAGTGGTATTTTATGGAAGACGGCGTTATTGCGGCTAATTTGTTCTACAAGGACATCGAAGGCTTTATCGATACTCAATCTTACACCGAAAATCGAGACTTCCCTCGCCAGTCTGATGGTGTCATCGTTAACGGTCCTATTGTGTTCACAAAGCCGGTAAATGGCGTAAGTGCCAGAGTACGCGGTGCTGAGTTTGCCATGCAAGCTCCTTTCACTTTTCTGCCAAAAGGCATTTGGCATAACCTTGGTGGGCAATTCAATATTACCTACACCAAAAGTGAAGCCGACTTTAACGCTGAGAACGACGTCAGAAGTTCTGGCTTACCGGGATTATCGCGCTTGAGTTACAACGCTACCGTTTACTACGATGATGGACTACTCGACATGCGGCTAAGTTATGCGTGGCGAGAACGTTACCTGGCGCAATTTTCAGATGATTTTGGTGTTCCGCGCTTTGTAAATGATTATGGCCAACTAGACTTTTCCGCCAACTATCAGGTTACCAGCAGTTGGGAGTTGCACCTCCAGTTGTTGAACCTGACTGACGAGCAGCAGATTCATCAAGCCACATCACGTTACCTGCCTTATGGCGTAACCGAACTGGATCGTCGTGTTTTATTTGGCGCCCGTTACAACTTTTAATCCCATCTGCGGGCCGGTTAGCCGGCCCATTCTGGAGACGCTTCGTTAATGAAACAAATATTGATCGCTACAGCGATGATGCTCCCAATTCTTTGTGAGGCGAAATCAACCATATCTTATCTGGCTGATGGTGTTACTTTCTTCGAAATAGAAGAGAAATGTCGTTTAACTACTAACACATACGCATTTCTATCACCCGATGCAAAAACACAAGCTTCACTGCTTGCTATTGGAGGCACAGTATCTGACCTAACGTTCCCTGATATCAATGGCAACCCGGTAGCGTATGATTATTGGACGATTCAGTCAGAGTCATTGCCGCCGACTTTAAATGCTAAAGCAAAATTTGTGACCCCAACCTGTGCAGATAATCGAAAAAATTTGCACTACAGCATACTGAAAATAAGTCCGACTGACTTTAACGGCGAGGTGGATTTGGCCCTTCCCGGACAAAAGCTTGGCGACCAAGCACCGCTTTCAGCCATACACAAACAATACAAAAGCCTTGCTACATTAAACGGCGGTTTTTTTGTGGTAAGTGATGCTCAGGGAGTGAAAGGCGACCCCGCTGGATTAACTGTAGTAGACGGAGAGCTCATAAGCGATGCAGTCAGTCACAGGCCCGGCTTAATATTGCAATCAGACGCCTCGCCCGCTTGGCAAATTGTTGCAGATATTACCAACCGCATTCAATTACACGTCAACGGGAATGTTCTGCCCATCAGTGGTGTTAACCGCCCGTACGGAAAGGTAATGAACTGCGGTTACAATGGCATTGTTGCAGCGCATGATATGTTGTGTCAGTCACAAGACACCGCACTGATTTTTAACAAATACTTTGCCGACTTTGGCTCCCTTACTTCTCTGGAAGGGTTTATGCCTTATATTTATCGGCGGCAAACACTAACGCCCGTGACTTACATACCTGCTTCACTAGCGGAAAACGAATGGCTGGTTCTTGTGAAACAAGATGTGTTGCTTTTAAGCAAACCTGTCGCCGCAGAACTGTCCTTTGCTATACTTGGCAACGGCTCACCTATCTCAATAAGCAACAAAACATCTATTGTCACGGGCGGGCCAACCCTTTTGATTGAAGGCAAGCAAGCCGGTCACATTTGGGATAATCAAGGCTGGCACATTGGTACGCCCCCTTCTGCCATTCAAGCTACAGATGATCGCGACCTTATGGCTAATCAATCACTCTCTCGCGCCGAGTTTTACTACAACTGGATTTTATCAGCTCATCCACGAAGTGCCGTGGGCGTTACTGCTAAGAACGAATTATTGCTACTTGCCGTGTATGGCAGGCAACCCGGCTATAGTGCAGGTGTGAACATGTATGAACTCACTCAACTGTTAAAAAAACACGGCGCGATAAACGCTTTTAACTTAGATGGAGGTGGCTCTACCTCCATGATGGTCAACGACAAACTCACAGGTACGCCTTCAGACTCACAGGGCGAAAGAGCTATTTCAGAAGCCATTGTCGTATTACCTGATAGCAAACGGTAGTTTCACCTAACTCCCACCAGCAGCCTGAATAGCGGTAAGCGCTATGGTGAACACGATATCGTCCACTAACGCACCGCGGCTCAGGTCGTTCACCGGCTTTCTCATACCTTGCAGCATGGGGCCAATACACACTAAATCAAAGCTTCGCTGCACCGCTTTATAGGTGGTGTTTCCCGTATTTAAATCGGGGAACACAAACACGTTGGCTTTACCGGCAACCGGGCTGTTTGGCGCTTTGCTTTTACCCACACTTTCAATAGCAGCGGCGTCGTATTGAAGGGGCCCGTCAATCAGTAAATCAGGGCGCAGTTGTTGTGCAATTTTGGTCGCTTCTCTGACTTTTTCCACGTCGCTACCAGCGCCGGAAGTGCCTGTGCTGTAACTGATCATGGCTACCCGTGGCTCAATGCCAAACATCTGTGCAGACGTCGCTGATTGTATCGCGATATCCGCCAGTTCCTGGGCATTTGGGTCAGGGTTTATAGCACAATCGCCATATACCAGTACCTGGTCGGGAAGCAGCATAAAGAAGACAGATGATACTAGCGACGCATTTTCAGCAGTTTTAATTAACTGAAGCGCAGGACGAATGGTATTTGCAGTGGTATTTACCGCGCCGGAAACAAGCCCGTCCACATGACCCTGTTGCAACATCATGGTGCCCAAGGTGACATTATCTTCCAATAGCTCCTGGGCAATGACGTCGGTAACACCTTTGTGACCCCGAAGCGCCACCAGGCCTTCTACATAATCAGCTTTAATTGCACTTGGTGAGAGAATTTCTACACCTTCACTTAGCACAACCCCCTGCTGCTCAGCCACCCGACGTATTTCATTTTCATCGCCAATGAGCACAGGCTGTGCCAGCCCCCTTTTAGCACAAATAGAGGCAGCGACAACGGTACGAGGCTCGTTCCCTTCCGGCAATACAATACGCTTGTTTACTTGCCTTGCGCGGTTAGTCAAATAGAAACGAAACGCCGACGGAGACAGTTTTTTCTGACGAGACACTTTCTGTGTTAGTGAATTCACCCAACTTGCATCCAGGCTCTCGGCTGTATGCACCATCACTTTTTCAATACGTTTGCTATCATCAACCGGCACTTCCTGATTAAAAGCGGTCAGAGACTGCGCTGTTTGCCAGGTGTTGGAATCTACCAGCATAACCGGCAAACCGGTTTCCATGGCCTGGCTGCAAAGCGCCATAATGTTCTCATCTGGCTGATAGCCACCAGTCAGCAATAGAGCGCCAAGTTTAGTACCGTTTAATGCAGCCAAACAGCACGATACAAAAACGTCGCCTCTATCCCCTGACATCACCAATAGCGCACCTGGTTTTAAGGTGTGCGTCATGTTGTGAATTTCCCGGGCACAGAAGGTAACACTGCTTAATCTGCGCTCTGCTAATTCGCCTTCATTTAATAAGGTCGCATTAAGGTGTTTGGCTAAATCCGTGGCACGGGGGGAGACTAAATCGGCGTTCCAATCTATGGTACCAAGCAGGCTTAAGCCCTTTTTGAAGATAGGCATCTCGCGAAGGGCTTGCGTACGCGCTTCATCGTGTTCAGGCGCTTCAGTGGCACCAATATCAGTTCTCAACCTGCCGTGCTCATCAAATGGCGCATTGACTTTATTGAGTATACACCCGACGACTTTTTGACTTTTGTGACCACCGTAGGTGTCTACCACGATTTCCAGCCGATGATTGATATCGACAGTGCTGTCATTCCCGGGAACAGCGACAAACACAAGATCGGCATCTAAAGCACGGCTAACTTCAAGATTCAGACGCTCTGCGTAAGGATGCCTGCGGGTGGTTACCAAACCTTCGATGACTGTTACGGCATCTGGCTCACTGTGTTTTTCAAATCGTTCTATAATTTCTTCTAACAGCTCATCAGTGTTGTCGTTACTGATCATTCGCTCTACGTAGTCGAGTTCGAAAGGCGTGATTGGCGAAACACTGGCGTGATGGCTAATGATTGCGGTTGAACGTTCTTCTCCGCTATCTCCCTTACGTGGTTGCGCAACGGGCTTAAAGAAATTCAGTTTAATGCCCTGCTCCTCTATCGCGCGAACAAGGCCCATGCTGACCGTTGTCAGGCCCACACTGGTGCCAACGGGGATCAACATAATTTTACGAGACATACCAACTCCTGCTCAATTCTCTGGCGCTTACGCGTATACGTGTTTATGCGAATTTTGCTGCTTCGGCAGCAATCACCCACTCTTCATTAGTAGGCACAACGTATACGGCTTTCGATGCGTTATCTGCCGAAATAATGCCGCCACTACCAAAGCGTGCGTCGAGATTTTTTTGTTTATCCAGGGTAATACCGAAGTGCTCGAAATACCCCATGGTCGTTTCGCGGATAAGCGACGAATTCTCGCCAATACCACCTGTGAACACAATGGCATCAAGGGTAGGTACGGCGACCATATACCCTGCAATGTATTTCGCAAGTCGATAACAGAATATTTCGATGGCTAATAATGCTCCCTCATGCCCTTCCTTCGCGGCATCTTCTAGCGTTCTGCAATCGTTACTCAATTCAGAAATACCCAGCAAGCCAGATTGCTTGTTTAAGAGATCGCTAATTTCGTCGGCGGTTTTACCCAGCTTCTTCTGTAACGTACCCGGTAAGCTTGGGTCCAGATCACCACAGCGAGTGCCCATCACCAAACCTTCCAACGGAATAAAGCCCAGACTTGTATCAACGGCCTGCCCTTTCTCAATAGCAGAGACACTGCAACCGTTACCTAAATGGGCACTGATTATACTGGTGTCTTCAACTGGCTTATTCAGTATCTTCGCCATGCTATCCAGTATAAATTTGTGGCTTGTGCCATGGAAACCGTAACGCCTTATACCATGCTCGCGATAAAGCGACATAGGCAATGCATAAATGTATGCTTTTTTCGGAAGTGTTTGAAAGAAAGACGTATCGAAAACCACCACATGTGGCAGGTTTGGGTAAGCCGCTTGCGCTGTTACTATACCCTTTAAGTTAGCCATGTTATGCAGCGGTGCCATACTCGCGTACTCTTCCACGGCCTTTAGCACGCTGTCGTCTACGAGTGCAGCTTGTTTGAATTTTTCACCGCCATGAACAACCCGATGACCAATAGCTATGGGTTGTACCCCCGTGCTGGCAATTACCTCAGAAATGGCATTGAGTGCTTCGGTATGTCCTGCATTTTCTGAAAGCGCATGCTTCTCTTTCTCGCCGTTGAGTTTATAAGACAAACTTGCGTCACTGTTACCTAACGCCTCTGCGATACCAGATAAACCAGCTTCACCGGTATGCGCATCAATAATGGCAAACTTCACAGACGAGCTGCCACAGTTTAAAACGATAACTTCTTTTTTCATTTTTATTAATTGGTAAGAAATACGGGTGAACCAATTGTAGCATTTATAAACAGCTGTGTTGGTTAAACATATGAAAATTATTTTATGAAAAGAACGCAGTTTGTTGATTTAATTTGGATATTTGTTTATCGAGGGGTAAAAAAGCGCCTGGGGGCTTATCCGAGGCGCTTCCTGTAAAAGACAAACTAATTTACAGGCACAACCTGTAGTTCAAAACTAAAACAGGTGCCTTTGCCAAGCTGACTCTCAACTAACAGGTCAGAATTAAGAAGTGAGACTAGTTTTTTACTGATAGCCAAGCCCAGCCCGGCATGCAGGCAATTGTCCTTTTCGTGGTTGGTGGCCTGATAGCGCGCATCAAATATAAACGCAATTTCCTTATCGCTAATGCCGACGCCCGTATCGCGAATATCTATGCGAATTTTATTCACCTGCGGCGTAACTGCTAAAGTAATGCTGCCATGGGAAGGAGTATGACGAATCGCATTTTCTAAGAGGTTTGTCAGAATGCGCTCTAATTTGCCAATATCGGCAAACACACGGTAATCCGAATCACCCAAACTCACTTCCAGGGATAACGACTTTTCGGCAGCTTTTAGAGCGAATTTCGCGGCGATATCGTGAAGTAATTCACCCAGAGGAAAAGATTCCTGATTAAGGGTAACTTGCCCACCTTCTAAATAGGCCAATTCGAAAATCTGATCGATAAGGTGTTTTAAATTTCGGGCATTTTTAAGTGATATATCGATAAACCGTTTTCGTTTCGTTACATCCAAGGTGTCATCATTAATTGCGAGAGTTTCGATATAGCCATGAAGATTGGCTAACGGCGTACGCAAGTCATGGGATAAATCGGCCAACAGCACCCTGCGCTGCGTATCAATTTGCTGTAACTGGTCAAATTGCACATTAATGCGTTTTAACATACGCGTAAAATTGCTACCCAAGCGTTGTACTTCATCATGACTATCCGATTGCCATTGATGTTCAGGCTCATCTAAGCGAGCTTGCTGAAAGTCTGCGCTACTGATTTTATCCATTTCAGTACTGAGCTGGCGAAGGGGCGATGTGAGCGCTTTAAACAGTACCATTAAGGCCGCAAATAAAAATAGCAAGCTTAGTACAGCGAACAATATCAGGTGCTGTAGATTTTCATTTTGCTTTAGGCTTCCGAGAATAGAATCGTAAATTTCACCGCCTATGATCACATAAAGATAGCCTTGTAACACATCACCGTTCATTACCGGCGCAGCGGAGAATATCTTTTGACTCCCTGGATTACGTGGGTCGTCACCTTTAATAGGTAGCTGACTTGGATCGCTGATCAGCGTTTGAATAGGCGTTAAGTCTACATAGTCTGCTTTTACTTTACCGGCCTCAGCTGAGTAAGTGAGTACTCTTCCATTGGGGTCGAGATAATAAAACTCGAAATTCGGACCCAAAATCATGAGTGTGTGAAACAAATTTTTGAGTGCCTCGTAGTCGTATACGCCGGTTTTAAGTAACGGACTGTCTAAAGCGAGATGTTCAGCAAGGCCGAGATGAAGTTGCTGCTCAGCCTCGTCTTGTGTAATGGATTGAAGGTGCGTACTGGTAAAGAAAAATAACGCAAGAACACAGATAAACACCGCGGCCAGAGCAAGGGAAATGCGCTGATAAAAACACAGTTTCATTGTGCGTGTACTCCTTCTGGGTTGAATTTATACCCTACGCCCCATACGGTTTGCACAATTTTTGGCGCGGTGGCGTCCAGCTCTATTTTTGCCCGTAATCGGTTGATATGAGAGTTCACAGTATGCTCGTAACCACTGTGTTGATAGCCCCATACCGATTCCAGTAATTGGCTTCGGCTAAACACTTCATTGGGACGTTTAGCCAAATAAAGCAGAAGATCAAATTCAGTGGCAGTAAGGTCCAAAGGTTTGCCGAAAAAGGTGGCTTGATGAAGCTTAGTGCTAATTGCAAGGGCACCTATGGTGATATCTTTGTTTTCTTGTGAGTCCTGGCCTTGCGGCGATTTTGCCAGCAGGTGTACTTTACGAAGTTGGGCTCGAACCCGCGCTTGCAATTCCCGTACACTAAATGGCTTGGTCATGTAATCATCAGCACCAAGTTCCAGGCCCAGAACACGGTCGGTTTCTGAATTCTTTGAAGTAAGCATAATAATGGCCTTCTCAGGGTGTTTGTCCCGTACCTGACGACAGATATCCAGGCCGTTTACCTCTGGTAAGGTAACATCAAGGATCAATAGCGAAAAAGGTTCATCCAACGCCTGCGCTAACCCTGCCCGACCGTTGTGAGCAAGTGTAATATCAACACTCAGTTCACTTAGATTCACCCGAACTAGATCGGCAATATCAATGTCGTCCTCAACCACAAGAATAGAATCCTGCATAGCCATCCCCAAGAATTTAACTTCAATTCAATAAGACCGGGGACTGCGCAATTTTCATTCACGCCATGTAAATTTTTTTGCTTATTAACGCTGTGTCACTCTGTTGTATATATTGAGTCACGAACCGATACACCTTCCTGTTCGTGACTCAATATGTGCCCTAGCGGGTGCGTGTTATCACAACCCGACTTGTGGGGTTATCAAAGCGGTGAGCTTCACTTAACACCGATGTTGCTAACCCTTCCCGACTGGCATCGTTGGCATTGGCACTGGTGATAACACCCGTGTGCAAGCGCACAACATCAGCAAAGTCGTCACGGGTTGTGTCATACCCTGCAGCAGCGCCACCACCACCGGCTTCACCCGCTGCTGGTCCAGGCATAGTCGCCGCAGTTTCGCTATTGGCTTCTGTACCTGCATCCCATGTTACCGTCATGAAGGTTTTGCTTTCCCCCACTGCCATATTGCTAACATCTGCTGCATTTAACCCGGTAAATGCGTCATTGGTGTTTACCAGCATGGTGGTGATGGTTAAGCGTAAGTCATCAGCATCGAGTTCAGGCACTACCAGCGTCATGGCATCACTCATGGTGCTTGGCATCAAAATACCGCCAGAATTTTGCGCATCCAGAAAGTCCGTAGCGTTCATTGCTTCATCGATGACCATTGACGGGTCGCCCCCCTCGGCCATTACTTCTATGCCCATGCTTGCCGGTTCACCATCCATAAACGCATGGAAACCGGATTCATGCAGAATGACTGCTGCTGGTGCAAACGGTTGAGCGTGAGTGAGGTTGGTGATCTGCACCGTATATACGGCAGAGTTGCCGTTAACACCGTCGGCACCGTCCATGCCATCAGTACCATCCATTCCATCAGCTCCGTCTGTGCCGTCCTGGCCTGCAGGACCTTGCGGGCCAGCTGGACCCGTGTCGCCGTCGTCACCACAGGCAACGATCAAGGAGGAAAGCAGCAGCAGCGTACTTAATTTAATAATTGAGTTCTTCATGGCTTGCTCCTTAAGATGCAGGAACTGTAATAACAACACGTGCAACAGGGTTTAACCAACGGTGAACGGTAGAATCCAAATCACTCGCACCGCCAGCGCTATCTGTGTCTCCCAAGGCGTTTCTATGGATGTGAACCGGACCATCAGTGCCGTCTTCCACTTCGCCATTCACAACCTGTGCGGCAACACCCGTACCACCCATGCCAAGGTCGACGATACGCGTAGGTGCGCCACCACCAGCTACGCCTGGTACGCCATATCCACCCAGCGCATTACCTGTTTCAGCTTCAACAACATCAGTACGAGCACTGTTTAGTTCATCGTTTAGCTCTGTACCGGCGTCATACGCGTTCAGGTAGTAAGTGTAAGTACCTGGCTCTGTAGGGATCATAATGCTGTCTAAGCCAACAAACGCGTCGTTGGTGGGGATCAGCATAGAGAGTATTGAAAGGTAAGGCTTATCCATGGTGTCAAAGGGGTAGCTCAACGACGTGGAAGGCGCCACTAAACCACCAAAACGATGCCAGGTATTAGAACCATTGTCGGTATCTACCGGGCCAAGAACTGCTTCAAAGTTTTCGCCACTCGATGCGGGTTCTTGTTCATCGTCGATAACACCACCTTCCGCTAGCCACGCCAGTGCAGTTGATGCGGTTTCACCTACTTCAAAGGCATCAACGGTAGCATCGTGAGCAACAACCAGGCGCGGTGTAAAACTTTGAGCCTGAGTGAGGTTTGTTATTTCAATATCAAGCGTTACCGCTTGTGCTGCAGATACAGACGCCATTGCAAACAATGTAGCGCCAGCTAGTTTAGATAATTTCATTGAGTTGTCCTTGTTTTTGACTGGAAGCACATAAAAAGTAAAGGACAGCGCAAATCAATTCATCACAGAAGTATCACAAAAAACATACAATTTTGTGTCGGAGGGACAACTCATACAAAGGCGTGTTTGCACCTTTGTATGAAGTGTACTTTTGCCATTGCCAGCTACTTGCAATCTTCTCCCGCCAATTGATAACAACCAATTCCTGAATCAGCATCTTTTGGATCCCAGTCAACTCCAGCCTTCCAATTATCATCAGTACCTCCTGATTCATAAGCCCCAATATCTGGCATATTGTCAGTAACGTTAGTTGTTATTCCTTCAATAGTTCGACCTTTATTGATTGCAGGCGAGTTTGGCGCTAACCTGAAATCCAATCTTACTGCATCTATAAAAGCGTCAGCACTAACAACAAGATTGTTTTGCCGGTCAGATTGTGGCTCCCAAGAGCTGTTATCTGACAAATTGTTCCAGACTTTAACGTTGGAAAACGCTGTGCCTTCCTTGTGCCAAGCCCCCATGACTTCGCTGCCTTTTAGCAATGTGTTATTGTAAATATTCAAATCTTTACCATTCCAGTTAATCTGGATATTCGACCATTCCGTGTTCCAAATAACATTGTGATGAACATCAAAGCCTTCAGCATCATTGTCCAGATACACACCTGTGGCTTTCTTTTTATTGCCACTGGAATAGGCATCATGAAACCAATTATGGTGGATCACTGAATTACTCGGCCCCCCAACTGTGTAAAATAAGCCGCAATCATCTGCCACTAAGTTGCTATAAGACACATCGTTGTATGCGTACTCCGCGTTGCGATTAAAGCCTTGAATGGTGTCCCGCCCTGCCCGGGAAATGGTATTGCCGATAATTTTCGTATTCTTACCACCTCTGGCATGAATAGCTGAATCATAACTCCCCAGATAATTGAAGTCATGAATGTAAGAATTGAGAATTTGTGTACCATTTCCTGCATCATATATTCCTGTACCGGAGCCGAACGCTACTTCAGACTTTTCAATAACATTGCCGACGGTGTTATGGAGAGAATTATCACTTCGGATATTGATACTTTGACTATTAACCGTATAACCAGGCACCACACCTAAAGTAGTATTGCCATAAAAACTTTTCACGCCGTAAAAATAATTATGGGATGCGCCACCGGTAATCTCAATTGACCCACCAAATACAGCCAAATGCTTAATATGAATGTAGTTTCTGCCATCAAGGTCGATTGTTTTCAGCCGTTTACGCATCTGAATTTGATTTTCTATTGGCTTTTTACCTTCGGGCAGCATGATAAAAAGTTGTTTGGTTGCTTCATCCAAATACCACTCGTTCTGGTAATCCAAAACTTCTTTAATACCTTGAAGAAAAAAGTCTCCCTTATCAGCTGGGGCGTGATATTTAATAATCCAACTAACGTCTTTATTAAGATCAATAGAAACCTGAGTATCAGTGTTACCGGTTATAAAGGCACGCCATGCTAACCACCCAGAACCAGGTTTGTCCCCGTAAAAGTGAATTGATCCACCTTTCGACCAATCACCTTTCGGAATACCTTTTTGATAAGTCAAGAAACCTGACGCAGTCTGTTCCGACGAACTCCCGCCCGAGTTGCGAAGCGTATCCTGAGTAAACGGATCACCATCGGTGTTATCGGGCCACCGGGCCAAATCCATCGCTGTGGAATTTTGCATTACAAAGTTTTGCTGCTGCAAACTCCAGCTCACATCGGCAACATAGACATTCGGTGTGTCTTGTTTCCAGTCGTTGACATATTCCATAGCGGTGATCACCACTTTCTCTCCTTGATAGGAGGTGTAGGTAATGGGCGCATTCTTTAGTCCAGACCGGTAAGGCCTCAACGTTTCGGCGTATCGACCCTGTCGGATATATACAGTGTCGCCGGCTTTAGCTTTCATCGAAGCAGCCTTAAGTGTTAACAAAGGCGAGGCGAATGTCCCTTCGTGGTTGTCATTGCCAGTTTTAGCAACGTAAATCTCTGCAGATTTTGCTGTAGCAATAAAAGCACAAGTGACAGACAAAGCTGCTGCAAGTAGGGTAATACGTGATAAAAGAGCGTTAATTGCTGTATTCATAATTGCTCATGATTTGGATAATTTAACAAATCATACACAATTTCGTTATATTTAAACAGGTCATTTTATATATGATTAATATTTCATTAAAAAATACACCCGTTTTCAAGGACAGAGGCGATTGAGGCCGAACTTTTGTTGTTCAGAGAAACATACCTTTTAAAGTGCGTAAATGCTTTTGTACCTGATTATTTAGTGTGACATTGCGAGATATAGCGTGACTACTGGTTGGAAAGACCTATTAAGAACAGTATTAGCGCCAGGGTAATAAAGCCAGCAATCACACTTCGCCCTTCGTCTCTCCCCTTCCTTGGGTACTTGCCTAATGTCACAATTTTTAAGCTGATTGCCCCTAAACCACGAATGAAAAACTCAAGGATGGCATCAACAAGTATCCAGCGCAGTACACTTGCTAAAAAACGACCAATGCCTTCTACGACGTCTTCCATTCTCACACTCCATATTTTTTAAACTGAAAAAGTACTTCAGTGGACGGTTGGACCACTCGCAAGTTCTATAAATACTGTCGAAACCAACTGACTATCTCGTGCAACGCCTTTCCTTTATTTTTTGTCAAACCATGATTGTCTTCAGGATATAAAACAAGTTTATGAGGCATATGATGGCTTTCCAACGCCTTCGCTAACGCAACAGAATTACTAACAGATACACGCTTATCAGCTTCGCCATGTAACAGTAGAATGGGAACTTGGGGCGATAATTTATCGACCCAATTTAATACTGAACGACGGGCTAGCTCAGCGGTTTTATCGCGCTGATAATTTGGGATCCGTTTAGCGTAAACCTTTTCCATATCCGGCCGAAATTCGAGCTCTTTTAGTAAATCAGATACACCAGCAATTACAGCTACCGCTTTCACTTTTGAAGTTTCTTTTAACGCCAAAAATGTTTGCATTCCTCCGCGGCTTGCCCCGAACATGCCTATACGTGTCTCGTCAGCATTTTCGATATTTGGGATGAAATTAAGCAGGGTTGTCACATCGTTAACATCACTTCCGCCAAATTCATCTTCAGCGGTTGGATGCCTTGTGAAGGTTCCGCGATACTGACTACCGATAATAATGAAACCTTCATGAGCGATAGGAAACAAGTTGTGCATCATCGCTCCAAAGACGACGCCACCGAAGTTGCCATTGCCACCACGGTTGTAGATCAATACAGGTAGATTATCTTTCGCTGCTTTAGGCTTCATGACATAGCCATTTACAAGATGTCCATCCACCTCGTACTTAAATGTAGAACACGACAAAGTGCGCTTGTAAAGATCGAACTTTTCTTTACCGAAGCGCACATCAAACTGTGTTAATACCTGCTCAACTTTTTCCTCAGACGTATAGTTTCTTCTATATTTCTTTTCCATCGCATTGCGCCACGATGCGTAATCACTGAAGACCGAAGAAAAGCAGCTTTGTTGCTCCTGGATACGCTCGTGACGAATCAATTTAGCTCCATGGCTGCTAAACGATGAAATTACTAATAAGATGAGAGCTGCATATTTCATCTAAATTCCCTTTATTATGATCAAAACTATCTGGGTCATGGACTTATCCACTCAATTGGGCCGATGAGAAATCAGAGGTCTGCAAAATGCCTTAAGGCGTAATCGCTATTACAGAAACAAACACTAACAATTACGGCCTTACAGTAGCGCTGTTTTGCCCTGTAATAAAGCCATGTTTCGCTTCCAACATAAAGAACGCAGTGTGACTGATCTGGCGCAGGTGCAAACTGTGAGCGGAGCTGAGAACGAACCGCTCAGTTTTTCTTTAAACCAGAAACTAAGCGGCAAAGGCTTGCCGCTTACTCTGCATCAAATTTCCGTCTGGCAAACTGATACGCTGACTGAGCTGCCACCTTACCCTGCTCGCCTACGGCAGATTCGGCCAGGCTTTCGTCCGTTCCGGTTATTTCTTCACTAAACAGTAAATCATAACCTGCCGACCATAAATTATTAGTAATCGACTCCCCTGTCATACTCTTAACCCCAAGATTTACTACTGAATATGCCAGTCCCATTGGACCGCCGTAAAGGAAACTACCAGCAAGGTCTGATACAGCACTGATATCTGTAGAGGTTACATTCTGGTAGAAATCCGATACCAGTGGGATATGGTGAAGCAGGTTCACCGTATCGAAACCGTCATTCCAGTCGACACCACCTTCGCCAAACGCTGTGGTGATAAAGTCGTCCAAGCCAGAACTTTCAGTAGCGGCTCCGATCAGGATATCAGTATTCCCTGTAGCC
Source organism: Alteromonas sp. AWQ4_252 (assembly GCF_056158205.1). NCBI lineage: Bacteria > Pseudomonadati > Pseudomonadota > Gammaproteobacteria > Alteromonadales > Alteromonadaceae > Alteromonas > Alteromonas sp. AWQ4_252. The sequence goes on from NZ_JBSWSV010000001.1 coordinate 3,941,620, forward strand.
ACCTCTGTAGAAGTGCTGCTTGTGTCGGTATCACTTGTCGATGTGGTGAGCAAATCTGTTTTCAGCATACTCAGAAAAACACTTTGCATCTTTGCAATACCTTCTTCTGAGGTAAGTGATTCCAGCGCACCGTCAGAAAGGTCGCCCATCCCCAGCGCTGACATAAGATCAGACTGAAAGCGACTCACCAGTTCGTCGGACCCGGCCGACGTTGTGTCACCGGTTGCTGAAAACAACGCGAGTACTGAGGAAAAACCATTGGCTGTTTCGTTAGCATTTTCGGCGGTAGTCGCTGCGACGGTTACAGCAGTATTCAGTGTTGCAGCGTCAGCATCACTGTTCGAAATATAGTCGCCAAATGCGTCAAAAAGTTGCATAAATCACCCTACCCTGCAGGCATCTGTAAAGTCTGTAAAGATTGTGAAAATCACTGAATCACATTGATGTAATCAGAAATTTTTTAGTTACTATCTAAATCGATTCGCAAGAGAGGGCGGTCATTTCTCCAGAAATTAAATTTGAAATATTCGTCAATAACGTGACACCGAGCGACATAGATATGAAATTAAGATGCCAGATTTTACTAATTTTAAGTTCTTTACATTTGTTAGGCTGTACCCAGACCCCCTCAGAGGAAGAGCAAGTAATCGCTTCCAGTTCTACTAACCCGAACGTCTCACAACGCGCGGTAGATAACAGTAACCAGGAAGCATCTCCGGGCGAGACCGCTTTCCGCCCGCCGCGCAGAGAACGCGTGTCGGTAGTTAAAGTACCTACCGGATCACTGTTTGACCCCGATAATGCAGCCGGCCTCTATGAGCTTCACCATAAATTCAGTGTGGGTGACATGATTCTGGTATCACTGGAAGAACAGACGTCATCACAAAAGTCCGTCGACTACAGTGAAGACAAAGCCAGCAGCTTTCAGATCCAGCCGCTGACAGTCAATGCCGGACCTATTCACATCAGTGACGACGATCTGAACATGGATCACGAACAAAGCGGTGAATTCAACAGTTCTGCAAATTCCAGCCAATCCAATTCTCTGGAAGGTCAAATTACCGTTTACGTAATTGAAGTCTTACCCAATGACAATCTTGTAGTCGCGGGAGAAAAGTGGATCACAATGAACCAGGGTAAAGAATTTATCCGCTTTTCCGGCGAAGTCCGGCTCAAAGACATTGATGTGAATAACACGGTAAGTTCCGCAAAAGTCGGTAACGCGTTAATTGAATACAGTGGTAAAGGTGAGTTGCAGGACAATCAAAAACGAAGCCTGCTGGGCAAGCTCTTTTCTATTTTTGGATGATATTATGATCATGCTGCGCAGCCTGCTCCTCACCACGGTTTTTCTCATATTCAGCCTTAAGGTACACGCTGACTGGGTACAGGGTAAGGCGACACTTGCGGTAAAAGATGCGCCTTTGGATGAGGTCAGGGTAATGGCTATAAAAAATGCCATTGCTGATGCGTCTTTCAAGTCAGGTAGTATGATAACTGCCGAAGATGTAGTGCTCAATGGTTTGCTAATAAGTAGTAAGGCTGAGATCCATTCCACCGGACGCATCCAGCGGGTAGAGATCATTGATGAAATTTTGGAAGGTGATGCCCTTACTGTGTCGGTAAGAGTTAATATCACGCCACTGTTTGCCTGCAGTAGTGACAAATATCACCGTTCTGTGCTGGTCACTCAGCTCCAGTTGATGCGCCCGCGTCAGGCCGCTTATGGCGATATTTATGACTTTGGCAATCAGATCAGCAAGCGCCTGGAACAACAGCTCATTCGCCAACAACAGGCCATGAATGTACTACTGCTTGATAAAGCTTTTGCATCCCGCGACGCATTCAATTCACTGACACCACAAATGATTTATGACAAAGCTTCATACCTGGCACAAACCCAGGGTCGGCAATTTATTATTTTCGGTTTCATTCGCGATATCAGTATGTTCGAACAATATGATGTTACGGACAGCGACGAAAGCACTCTGAAACGCAATTTTACCCTTGATTTGTATATGGTTGATGCATTTAAAAATACCTTGCTGTTTCAGGAAAGCTATCATTCTGAAGCAGACTGGACCTACCCAGAAGGCCTGCAGGTCGATACCAACAACAGTCTGTTCTGGCGTAATGACTTTGGCAGGGTTGTACTCAATACGGTCAACGCAGCGGTCTCAGACCTCACCAATATCATTAGGTGTGAGGCGTCCGCTACGCAGATTGCGGACAAGGTCGACGACGCATTGGTTATTGCCATGGGCTCTGCCGACGGCGTTGCCGTGGGCGATACCTTCGCCTTGTTAAAAAAACGGGCGTTGAGCAGAACCAGTTATACAGGTTTGGCCATCCAGCATCCTCTAGATGATATATTGTTTGAAGTCAGCTCTGTAAATTCCAATGCCGCCCTACTGAAAGGCATCGGCGCAGCAGACACAGGGGTTGCCGAACTCTATGACTTGGTGACTCCAGAAAAAGCTAAAGAAAAGGTGTCACTTATCCCTCAGCGGTAATGAGCCGATATGGTCAAATTAACAATTTTCCCCATTTAAATTGATGGGAGTTGAAGTAAGCCGCGAACAAACCGTGCAACGCTCAAGGGAGAACTAACCCTCAATAGTATTATTTACTGAAACATACCCTAACAATTACGGCCTTACAGTAGCGCTGATTTGCCCTATGATAAAGCTCTGTTTCGCTGCCAATAATACACACTATGACGCTTGAATACGCATACTATACGCTAATGTTTACCGCGCTTGGTGTCATGGTGGCGCAGCTATTTTTTAAACCGGTAAGGATCGAGCATATCCTTACCGCCATTTTTAGTGGCTCACTGGTGATGGTGGCGTTGCAAGTATTATCGACTAGCCATGGCAGTGCTTATCAATATGTATTTGCATTGGGCACCTGTGCCACATGCAACCTAATCTGGCTTATTTCCCGCGCTCTGTTTAGAGGTAGCCATACTATTTCTACCCAACACTACCTTCTCGCCGCTACTATTGCACTGCTGATTTTTACCAACCGAAGTGTAGAACTCATGGTGTTTATTGATTGGGTAAACGCCGATAGGATTGAGTGGATAAAGCGCGCCATAGCGGAGATCACCGGGCTGCTATCTTCCACTATACTCGCGCTGGCATTCTGGGAGGCTGTACGGGGTTTCAGTACCGCTAACAAGGTAGCGCAAAGACAGCGATTGCTGTTTGCTACTGCATTTTTTACTGGCGTTTTTAGTTGTACCGTTGTCGCTGATGGCATATTAAGCAGTGATATCAGTGAACAAATTAAGCCATGGCTTGTGGTGGGCTCTGCGCTGCAAATAACCCTGGTACTCTTCGTAATTTTATTGTGGCAACACAAAATACGACACCAGCAATCTGCACCTGAAAACCACGCTGAAGTAGAAAGCACAGTCCCCTCCCCTCTGGTACAAGAAGATCGACAACTTCTTGAGAAAATTATCTCCCTGATGGAACAAGAGCAGCGCTATTTGCAGCACGATTTAAAGACCGCCAAGATCGCCAATGCCTTGCAGGTGTCAGAGTACAAAGTGAGTCGAGTGATCAGCACCCTCACCACGGCGGCCAATGTGAATCAGTTTATTAATCATTATCGCATTGAACACGCAAAACACCTGCTAACGGCTGAGCACAGCCAGCACTGGACCATTCTGGTCATTAGTCTGGAATCTGGCTTCGCGTCATTGGCCCCCTTCAACCGCGCCTTTAAAGCCAGTGAAGGGTGTACACCAAATCAGTATCGCCAAGCCCGGCTTAATGACGAATTGCCGTCAACCCAGCCCAGTACTACCAGCTAAATAGGAGTAATTGACGATCCGTGGCCCCCACATCATCATTGTTGCCGCTATGGTGCCAAATAAGGTGATGACAATGGCGAAAAATACCGAGATGATGGCGATAAGCCGAGCACTTGCCGCTTTGCTCTGCTGAGCCTTAAAAATAAGTTCAGCAATAATCATGGGGAGCAAATAAGAAGCAAAGGACAGGATAATATCTGCTGGACCATCTAAATTAGCGCTGTTTCCCAACGCCCCTTGATTGAGCATAAACCACCCCATTAGCAATAAACGAAAAGTCCACACGCCGTTAATCAGAATAAACGCATGTATGGCAAAGCGCTTGTGTTGGGTGAAGCGACGTCGCAATGCCGCTTTCCACGCAATGTACACCGCAACGGGGATGAGTAAACCATTTAAAGTAACACCCAGGGCACCGATATCACTCAGGCGACTGCCAGTTACCCAGGTGAGATATAGCCCGCCTATCGCTCCCAGCAAACCGAATGACAGATACACACGTCCATTGATTCGATGAAAACGCGGATAGCGTTTCCGGATTACCGGGAACAATTGAAAAGTACCACTTAAACTAATTAGCATAACAGGCACAACGTGCAGTAGTAGTAATGCGTTGTTAAACGTATCACCATTCACATAGCCTGTGATCATATAAGCGTAGCGGGATTCACTCAGTTGCCCGGTAAGCATAGGCAGCGTGAACTGAACCAGAATATACAAAGCAAATATCCACTGGCCGGTAAGAATGATCCCCACCCAAGACTTTACCAACCAACCCAACACCTTTTCTGATTGCCAGCCCATTCCAGACTGAGCATTTACTGTAGAAGTTATATCTCGAGACATAGTTAGCTCTTAGTTAACGAATAGAGCTTCGAGAATGACAAAAACAGTAGAAATGGCTTATCGAATTACAAAATCGATGACAAAAAAATCGATAATAGTGAGGAAAAAGCAATGAGGCTTACGCAATCGGTAGCGAGACGATTGCGCAGCCTTAAAAAAGCAGGGGGTTAGTTCGCCGGCATAACGTAAACTTCACGTACACATGCCGATTCTTCCGCGCTCAGTGCAAACAATACCGATTTGGCAATATCTGCCGGTTGAAGTTTGTCTTCTTTAGGCTCATCAAAAAACGGGGTATTTACCATTCCCGGACATATGGTTGTGCATCTGCCACCCCACTCGCGCATCTCTTCGGCCAAATTCTGCCCGAAGCCATAGGCAAACCATTTGCTTGCGCCATAAACAGAACCTTTCAAAGCTACACGACCGGCTACAGAACTCGTTATGATAAAGTGTCCTTTGGTCTCTTGAAGATAGGGAAGCCCGGCTTTTGCTGTGTAGAGCAATCCGTTAACGTTTGCGCCAAGCATGCCGCCCCAGTCTTCTACATCCCCCTTTTCAATACCGGATGATTTTGCACCGCGTCCTGCATTCGCGAAAATTCCGTCAATACGCCCAAAGTGATCGTTCACACTTTTAAGCCCTTGCTCTACGTCGTTATATTTACTGACATCGGCTTTGACAGCAAAGGCGTTGTCTGTACCCAGCTCATCAACAAGTGTCTTTAACTTGTCTTCACTTCTCGCCAGAAGGGCCACTTTGAAACCTTTGTCGACAAGCTGCCTCGCCGTTTCTTCGCCAATACCGCTGGACGCACCGGTAATTACAATAACTTTTTCTTTCATTCTTGTATTTGACATGAATCCTCCATACTAGAATTATCTGAATTTACGAGCATCAGGTGAATGTGGGATATGCACTGCCCACTATCCGATTCAAACTTGCTCATGAGCTCAGTTCATTGAAAACTTGTTGGCAAAAGTGCTACTGGACTAGCATTTCGCTAATTTTGTTTACAAACGCTGGAATATCGTCCGGATTTCTACTGGTAACGATTTTTTCATGAGTAACAACTTGTTCATCTACCCAGGTCGCACCCGCATTTTTCATATCTGTTTGAATGCTCGGAAAAGATGTAAGCGTAGCGCCCTTGGCCAATCCAGATTCCACCAGCAACCAAGGACCATGACAAATCGCGCCTATCGCTTTGATGTTTTCAGTAGTGTTCGCCTGCTGAATAAACTTAACTGCGTCCTCGTTCATGCGCAGCACATCGGGGTTAATTTGCCCACCGGGCAACACTAACGCATCGTAATCTTGTAGGTTTGCTGACGTTACCTGAATGTCAACGTCAACGTTTTTTCCCCAATTGTCTTCATCCCAGGCTTTAATCGTTGACTGATCGTCTATGGATAAAATGTCTACCTGTGCGCCTTGCTCTTTGAACCTATCTCTGGGTTGTATGAGCTCACTTTGCTCAAAACCGTTTGTAGCGAGAATGGCGACCTTCTTTCCGTTGAGGTTATATGCTGTGCTCATGGTCACTCCTTATTTCAATTTTCTGATTAAGAGTTAGCAAATCGACACTTTCAAAGACCGCGTTACACTAGAGGAAAGCTTTTGTCGACTCGCTGCATGATTGTGAAAGGTGCAATTACCAAACCACCGTCCAAGACAACCTTAAGCATCTGTTTTAATTGCATTTTAAGGCAATGTATGAATTTCAACGGTTTCAACGTAAACGCAAATCTGCCAGTGCTGTGAACGATTTACAGGGTACAGGCATACCTCCAATACCAAGCGTTCCTGATATCAATGTATACTTGCCGTTATAAAACTTGAGGACTGGGACAAAAAAGCCTGCGAAAAGCAGGCTTTAAAGAACGGATTAACAAGATTACTCGTCCTTAACAGACAAGTTTTCCTTCACCTGACGTGCATCGTAGCTGACGCTCGGCTCCGGGCGCGTGCCTCGACCTAACTGAATATCCAGAGCGCTTTCTATCACACTTTTCTCACGGCCTCCCACATAAATGCCCGTAGAAAGTCTGGACTCAGGATAATAACGGGTACGACAGGTTACCAGACCACAATCAGTTACCTGGGTATAACGTTTGGAAAATCCGAGTTCCGGCTCCGTTGCTACTTTCTCGCGATCTACCATAGTCTCTCTATTAGCGACTACAAACCAGTCGTATCCTTGTTCAAGCGTTATTTCCGCTGCGCGGAGCATGGCATAGTCCATTGCTTTGGTTTTATCACTGCCTTTCCCTTTAAAAAACACCCTGTACTGGGTATCGGTTAGCTTGGTCTGTGAATATCCGTACCCACCATTCTCAGCGGCGCGGTATGCAGGCTGACTAGCACAGGCGGCCAATGTCAGCGCCATTACAAATGTAGCCATTTTCATTACTGTTTTCATGTTTATCTCCAATGGCAGATACTACTGCCAGTTCGTTTGAATTGCGTGTTGTTCCTGCTCTCTATTCAACGGAGCGCCTTTAATAAGGGTATCGAGCACGTTGTCTAACTCCCGGACAGACGTCGCAGTCTGATATTCTCCTGGCTGACTTCCTACCGGCATCGTTGGTACTAATGCCCGTTGCTGCCATAAACCCTCTTGTTTACAAGCGATCATCGCATCACTTCGCGACTGACTTGAAACAGTAAACTGCCTGCATAATTCCCCGTTCTGGTGGACAAAGGACAGTTGAGGCGTAACAGTAACGTTGCCTGCGTTGTAGCTGCTGCCGCTGGTCTGATTATCCAAGACAGAAGCAATCTGTTGCCATTGGTCCTCGCCTTTTGATTGGTTACTTGTTAATTGCTGCCAGCCCAGTAAGCCTACTAGCGCTACGCTCGCAGCCATTGCCATTCCTTTGAGCCATCGTGTGCTCGAATTGTGCGTTGGTTGCTGTGCTATTTGCCCAGACTTTCGATTTTCTAAAGACACGACTTTGTTTTCAGTTGCCAGATCGCACAATGCCACAATATGGTCGGGTACAGGACCCGCTGTTGCTTGCTCTGCTGCACTTTTAACAACATGGTCAACCATACTTAAGGCGGCCATGCGGTCACACAAGGTTTCGTCCGAGGCAATAGCATCACGCACCAACGCCATTTGCTTTTCATCCAGTTCGTTATCTAAAAAACCACTGAGTTGGTCGTCAGTAATATTCATGCCGTTACCTCGTTGTCATTTGCTCCCTTAGGGCCTTTTTCTATAAACAGTATTTTAGCCAGTTTGCTTCTGGCTCGTGCCAGCCGACTCATGACCGTACCTGAAGGAACAGACAACACGGTGGCCGTGTCTTGATAGGACAGCCCTTGTACGGCGACTAGCGAAAGTACTTCACGCTGATCAACTGGCAAGGTTGCCATGGCCCTTTCAACCTGTTTTAGCGTAATATCAGAAGTAATTTGCGTCGTTGTTTCCTCTTCTTTTTGCTGCAATTCCGGCTTCTGAACCGCTGCCTGACGTACTTTGCTAGCACGGTATTCGTCAATCCATAAGTTGCGGCAAATACGGTAGGACCAAGCCAGCAACTCAGCATCATCGGGAACGGGTTTAGTCAGTAATATTTCCACTGTGTTTTGAAGTAAGTCGTCTGCGTCAGCCATGCTACCTGTTAATGAGTAGGCGAACCGCCTCAGTACCGGCAACATTGCTTTAAGCTGTTCTGATTGTGTTATTGTCATTGTCTTTTCCTACACTTGTAAAGGTGATATTCCGTCACCCCACTTGCCTCTTTTATAGTGTTAACGAGACAAGATTCATTTTATTCCCATTAATTGGAATTTTTTTTTATTTAATTCGTTAACTCAGCAAGTCAGCCAACAAAGGGTAACCGAGCTCCTCATTTTGAGCTGCCGCTATCGCTTAATCCGTTTTTATAATAAGGTATTGCTATGAAGTTACCATTGTCCACTCAGTTACTATCACGACACCTTATAACAGCTGCGGTCATGCTAAGTCATGTCCCCTTGGCACATTCACAGGTATTGCCAAGCGTGACTCGCTCAGTGGTTCAACCTATTGACGATTTATCTCGCAAGTTGCGTGCAGAGGGTGTAACCGAACAACTAAAACACCCTCCGAAACCTGCATTGTCTGAATTGTTACCGCCCCTTACAACCACACTAACGGCTGCCCTTTCCGACGCGCTGCTACCGGATATAAAAGCTAGCAGTATAGTAAATTCTCTACAACAGACTGTGTTACAGGAAGAGATTACACCGCAGGGCGATTTGGCTATTACCAGAGAATGGGTAGTGTATGCGTCAGAGGCCGATTTATCCTGGTTTGAACAATCCCCACTTTTGGTGACCAAACAACGTTACGTTGCACTGCTGGACAGTTGGCTTATTTCAATTAAGGTCCCCGAGGACCTCAATTCGCTGGCCAACGTAAAAGCATTTTTACCCTCGCATTTACAAGCTCAGCTTGGCCGCAACCACGTGTATCTGACTCAAATCACCCCGACAGAAGCAACCGAAGAAGGCGCAGCAACAACGAGTTCGGTTGAGACTAAACCGCTGTGTAAGTCACCTGCGCGCATCGGTATGCTGGACTCAGCGATCGAAGATACTCATCCATTACTGGTTACATCCCGGGTACGCGAACACGTATTTACTGATGCGTCATTGCCGCTTAGCCGTGCCCATGGCACCGCGGTAGCGGGTATTCTTCAGCAACAACTTGCCCCCAATAGCCAGATAGTGAATGCAGCCGTGTTTTATGAACGCACTCAGGTATCACAAGGTGCCAGCTTGTTCGATTTGGTCAGCGGACTAGACTGGCTGGCGAGTCAGCGAGTACCGGTTATCAACATGAGTCTGACCGGTCCTGACAACCCATTATTGGCAAAAGCTATTGCGGGTTTGTCTTCCAAAGGAATTACACTGATTGCTGCTGTCGGCAATGCCGGGCCAGCCGCCCCGCCATTGTATCCAGCCGCATATCCTGACGTTATTGGCGTGTCGGCAGTAGATGCCAAAGGCAATATTTATCGGTGGGCTAATCAGGGGGAACAAGTGGCACTGTCGGCGCCAGGCGTGAGCGTTATTACTGCCCGACTACAAGGAAAAACCGGGCCTGAAACCGGAACCTCTATCGCCTCACCAGCAGTGGCAGGATGGTTAGCGCAGTGGCGAACATGTCAGTCAGGAAGCGACGCGACGCAAACCGCCATTCCGCTAGCATTGCGTCAGCAGTTACAGGATAAAGGAGCACCAGGCTGGGACCCAGTATTTGGTGAGGGTGCCTGGCTACCTGCAAGATAGTCCCCTTCGACGCCTTGGCTAAAATTTAGCAGTGACGCCCACGTTCGCCTGGTTCTCCTGGTAGTCAGCTATCGACAGGTTTGACTGATAGTCGGCGTATTTCGCACCAATATCGAAAGCGACATACTTCGAAAACTGATAGCTCGCGCTTACGCCAAGGGTATGCTGGCGATCAGTGCGCTGGGTTACCGACAAAAAGGCCTCAGCCTCTCGATAGTCCCGATAAGCAAACTGATATTGTGCCTTCAGTGACGCCGTCGTGCCCCACCATTGTGTGGGATACGTCCAGCTAAGCTGGCCGGCATGACCAGCATAGTCGAGTCTGTCGATGTCGGCATCCTCATACTGGTAGGTATAACCCACGTTAATCATCTGCCCATCCAAGTCTGGCAAATAAAACCATTGTGTTGTCAGTTGCCCGCCGTTGGCGTCGCGTTCAGGCAAAGTGTCAAAGCGCTTTTGAAGATAGTCAGCACTTATGTGTAAATAGGTTTTCGCGCTAATGCTGTTTTGCCAACTCACACCAGACTGCTGATAACGCATGAAGTCATTGCCGTCCAGTGCCGCATCGGCCAGGTAACTATGCACGCCCCACTTACCCACACGGGTTTTTAAGCCTGCGCCCACATTCCAGGTAGTAATTGCCAGGTTGAAGTCGGTTGCATCCTGATATTGCGTGCGCTGATGGTTCACGCCAGCGTTGAATGACAATACGTCCGTAGCCTGCCAATCTACGGTGAGTTTTCCTTTCAGGTAACCCGCATAATCGGATTGATTACTGGCACGATCCAGCTCTGTCACTGTGACATTCGAGTCGTATTGCGCACCAGCCTGTAACTCCCCTTTGTAGGTTACCGTCGCAACAGCCGGTACGCTCACGGCAGTCATGGCAGCAAAAATCAGTGTCGTTTTCATCAAAAGACCCTTTCAATTATCGGTTTGTTGCACAAACAGTAAAGAGAAGGCATATGCCTTCCCTCTGCATATCGATGTGATTAATTGCCCAGAATCGAGCTGATATTTGCAGCCACGGTATTGTTTACTGTGCTGGATACTGCGCCTTCTAACGCTTCATCAACAGCACTGGAAACGCTGTTAGTGACTGTGCTGTTTACGGTATCGTTAACTTGCGTTACCGCACTGGTAGACACATTTTGAGCAACAGTGGCTGACACGGCAGACGACACCACCTGTTCAACCGAAGCAGCATCCGCCACCGCATTCAGACTTCCTTGCAGGCTACCCTGAACTGACTGAGACAGCTCCGCAACCGGCAAGTCCGTCACAATACCAGTACTTTGTTCAAGCGCGGTCTTAGCGGTCGCGGTTGCCTGTTGTCCGGATTCAGCCATAAGATCTTCTGACTCGCTCACCATTTCTGTTGATTGTTCTGCCGTGCCTTCTGCAGATTCTGCTACCTCAGTCGTTGCTTCCTCTGATTGAACCGCTGAATCGTCTGCTACTTGCTCATTGGCATCGCTGCTTGCCTGCACATTAGACTGGTTTGCGAATGACAGTGTTACAGACGAAGCCGTAGTTGGGTCGGTACTTGCTGACGTCTGCGCGTCAGTGGCGGTAGATTGGTTAAACGTAACGTTAGATTCAACAGACTGTGCCTGCGCTACACTGTGTGCCAAACCCATTGCCAGGATCAGTGAAGTAAAAGTAAAAGTTTTCATAATCATCTCCATTTGTGTCACATTGACATTGAGTTAACGGAGAAGCCTTGTGGTTTATTCCATCTAAGGTGAAAAAATGCAGAATATGAGAAAAAGGAGCAGACACACAGCGTGACATCCCTCGCTATTAAAGCCTTCCTGGTAAGTTAGATTAAATCCTTTGAGTTGTTAGTAAACCTGGCTTTATTGCATAATTTAAGTGGGCTAGTTCATACCCTGCTTTAATTTGAATTGTGTTGGTGTAACACCATAAAAGCGCTTAAATGCAGCACTAAAGTGACTTGCATTGGTAAACCCCACATCGAAGCAGGTTTCTGTCACCTGTTTACCCTGCATCAATAGTTTTGCCGCCTTCTTCAGCCTTTCTTGTTGCTGAAATACTATTGGTGTGCAACCAAAGTGTTGTCTGAACACCTCGAAAAATTTAGTTCTGCACATACACGCTTCACGTGCTAATGAGTCTATATCCAGAGGTTCGCTAAGCTGCTTTAGAATATGACTCGTTACAGCTATCAGTGCATTTTTTTGCGGATCGACATCACAATATCCGACGATAAATTCTCTGGTTTGATGTCTGAGTAAGCGGGCAGATAGCTCGGTAATGGCGAGATCAATCATCAACCCTCTATCCGGATGGTTTTCTGTAAAGATATCAACGATGCGATTGAGCAATTGCTGTGTCTGAGTGGTATGGTGGGTATGAAGGTAGTCCTGACGGTAGCGCCATTCCCCCAACTCTTTTTGCAAAGGCGCGCAATGATTAAGTTGCTCTTCCACCGCCTTTATACGTGCAGGTGCTATTTCGATGGCCAGACATCGTGTGGGCTCATTCATTTGAGCATCCGGGAAATCTATGTTTACAGGTTTGTTGGGCGCAAGTACGAATGATTCGTGAGGAAGAAATGGCTGGCATATTGTTTCACCAGGTGTGTGCATGATTTTTTTGCCCGACACCATTCCGCAAAACATTAACTGATCTGATTGCAGCCCTACCCCTTCTGCATGTTGATACGTATCGTAAATGCTCAATTCTGCATTTTCTGCGGCAAAGCTAATCTTGTGTTCCACTAGCACATCAGGGAACACCGTCGAAACATTATTGTGAATCATCTCTCGCGTCCTATCCTGAACTCACACAACACTTATCTGAACCGCCAGAACAGCGCTATTACCGAACAAGCGTTATTTTATTGTGAATTATTAGTGAATTTATATAACACAAAACAACGAAAAGGAAGGTGTATATGATCTATTCAGCTCCAGGTACCCGCGACGCACTGATGACATTTAAATCACGCTACCAAAATTATATTGGAGGTCAATGGGTAGAGCCTTGCTCAGGTAACTACATGCCCAATAAAACCCCCGTCACTGGCGAAATTTTTTGTGAAATACCAGATTCTGACGAGCGCGATATCAACCTGGCACTGGACGCTGCGCATAAAGCGAAAGATGCATGGGGTAGAGCCAGTGTTACCGAGCGTTCCAACACACTGTTAAAAATTGCTGACACCATTGAACAAAACCTTGAAGTGCTGGCCGTGGCTGAAACATGGGACAACGGCAAAGCCATTCGAGAAACTCTGGCAGCAGATATTCCCCTTGCCGCAGACCATTTTCGATATTTTGCAGGTTGCATTCGCGCCCAAGAAGGAAGTGCAGCAGATCTTGATGAACATACAGTGAGTTATCACTTTCATGAGCCCCTTGGCGTAGTTGGCCAGATAATTCCGTGGAACTTCCCAATTCTTATGGCTGCATGGAAACTTGCCCCTGCTTTGGCTGCAGGTAATTGCGTGGTATTGAAGCCTGCCGAACAAACACCGGCATCAATATTGGTGCTAATGGAACTCATTGGTGACTTATTGCCTGCAGGTGTTGTTAACGTGGTGAACGGGATCGGAGAGAAAGCTGGTAATGCGTTAGCTACCAGTGCTCGCATCGCTAAAATCGCGTTTACTGGATCGACGCCAGTCGGGTCACACATACTCAAATGTGCTGCTGAAAATATCATACCCTCCACTGTCGAGCTGGGCGGCAAATCTCCCAATATCTATTTCGCTGACGTTATGGAACACGAAGACGAGTACTTAAGCAAATGTGTAGAAGGAGCGGTTCTGGCCTACTTTAACCAAGGCGAAGTCTGTACGTGCCCTTCAAGATTATTTGTTCAAGAGAGTATTTACGATAAGTTTATCGAGAAAGTAATAGCCCGCAGCCAGGCAATAACCCGCGGCAATCCCCTCGACACAGAAACCATGGTAGGTGCACAAGTATCCCAAGAGCAATTTGACCGGATTATGGGTTACATTGCAGTTGGTAAAGAAGAAGGCGCCAAAGTTCTACTTGGTGGGGAGGCAGAAGCTATGGAAGGTGGCTTTTCATCAGGATACTTCATTAAGCCTACCTTATTGGAAGGTCATAATAACATGCGTGTTTTTCAAGAAGAGATTTTTGGACCTGTGATCTCTGTAAGCAAATTTAGCTCTGAAGAAGATGCTCTCACACTGGCAAACAGTACTGAATTTGGGTTAGGTGCAGGCGTCTGGACGAGGGATATGAATGTGGCATATCGCATGGGCCGGGGTATTCAAGCAGGACGGGTATGGACAAACTGTTATCACATGTATCCGGCCCACGCCGCTTTTGGCGGTTACAAAAAGTCTGGCGTAGGAAGAGAAACGCATAAACTAGCGCTTGAGCACTATCAACAAACCAAGAATCTGTTAGTGAGTTACGATATCAATCCGCTGGGCTTTTTTTAAAGTCGAAATAATTTAGTTTTATATCCACCAGCTACGGGTTCTTATGATGTATAAAAGTCTAAGAACCCTTTTTAAGATAGTCGCCAATAGAAGTAACATTCATTCTAATAGCGCTCCTTCCTGCCTTTTAGCTAATTGGACGTCTAACCGGTACAAGCCAACCTATTACTCATAACCAAATACTTTCTATCTCTACGCACAACAATTATGCTATAAATAACATTAATTTACGTTTGCGAGGGATTGCAGTGGAAGTTTTTGTTGGGCTCGTATTCTTCTTGTTCGTGTTTATTGGCGTTGTTATGGCGTATGCACACAACGGTAAAATAAGCCGGCTTTCAAAGGAAATTGCTCAGCTTAGGAAGCACCAGGAATGGTTAGAAAAACAGCTGACGGCGTTAAAAACCTCTGTTGCCGTTAAACCCCCTTCGCCATCGTCATCCACGCCAGATGTTTCCGCAGCGAATGACAAGTCAGACACACATAACGCCGCTCCCGTGGCAGCCAAACATGATGCATCAAGTACTGCTGCGAAACTTTCTGCCACCCCAATATCGAAAACAAAAACGCCGGCCTCTGCGCCCTCTCCTTCGACAGCTAGATCACAAGAGGCATTAGTCCCGTCGTTTGCCGATTCTTTGACCGAATTTATCCGCGCAAACGGCCTGTTATGGTTGGGCGGGCTTATTTTAGCCATCGGTGGTGTTTTCCTTGCCAGGTATGCTATTGAGGCAGGCTTGTTGCCACCCATTGTGCGCATTATCGCAGGTGGCACTTTTGGGGTGCTTTTAATTGTGGCAGCCGATTACCTTGCCAGAAACAAAAAACGTTTTAATATCAACACCCCTTATATCAGTGCGTCCATAGCCAGCGGCGGCGTAGTGACTTGCTATGCCATTGTGCTGGTCGCCTTCGACTTTTACCATTTTCTTTCCCCGCAGGCCGCCTTTCTGGTTTTAGCTGCGGTTGCCCTTGCTGCAAGCTCACTGGCCTTCAGGTTCGGCCCTTTGCTTGCCTGGATTGGCGTCATCGGCGCATATGCAGTACCTGTACTGGTTTCCACCGGAAGTAATAATGTTGCAGCGCTTTTAATTTACACTGTAGTAATATCAACCTCAGCGGTGTGGTTGTCGCAAGCTGTTCGCCAATCCTGGTTATGGTGGCTGGCACTAGCGGCGCATTTTGGTTGGTTTGGTATCTCTCTTACCTTTGCCTCCAGTAGCGATTTCAGCGCCTTATTAATATTTTCCTTATTCAGCATCTATCTGTTTGTACTTAGCGATATCGCAGGATGGCGACTGCTCAACACCATGTCGGCGCCACTTACTACCGCACAACTGCTCATGCCCCGCAAAGAACACCTTGGCGTTATATTGTCTGTTATTATCCTCGGGCTGAGTATTTTCACTTTTGACAGCACCAGCCACATAGTTATTGCCAACATCGCTTTGGCGGCAGTATTACTCGGCGCAGCTTATCGTTATAGCGCGCTAGATAGCTGGCCATACATAGCACTGGCATTCGCCCTTTACAGCTATTTTTTATTCCCTAAAAACCTGCACGTCGACGAGCTAAGTTTACTATTCAGTGGAAACTATCTGTTTGTTCAGCTTGCTACGCTTGTTGCGTTGGCATACAGCGTTACTATGATCGCCCTAACTCAACGTCCGGCCTTCATGCTTTTACTAATAGTAAGCCCCGTAGCGTTACTCGGCGTAAGTTACGCGCTTTCTCCGAATGAGGTAACCCCTCACCTTTATCCGGTTTGGGCTGGCGAGCTAAGCCTTGTTGCTATCGTGAGCGTTGTGGCGATTGGTCGCTCCAATGTTTCTGTGAACCGTCTTACTTACGCCTTGTTGGCAAACGCTTGTGTAACTCTCACCTTAACCATGCTGTTAGACGCTGCGGTGCTTACCTTAGCGCTAAGCGTACAAGTGGCAGCCATGAGCTTTTTAAGTAAAAAGTACAAAGTTGTTCTGCCCACATGGCTCTATAAAGTGGCCTTGGTGTGTATTACCAGTCGGCTTACTTTTGCGCCGTGGCTCAGTGATTACACCAACGAGCAGATCATTGGTATTCACTGGAGTATTGTGATTTACCCCATTGTACTGGGAATATTCTGGTTTGCCCGAAGGCACAACCCTGTGACTGAAGTAAAACAGTGGCTAGAGGGCGCGGGCGTGCATATCGTTGCACTTCTCACCACAACGGAAACCAGCTACTTGCTTTTAGGAGAATACCCCAGTATTTCCATGGGATACAAAGCCTCCGCGTTATTAGCATTTAACTGGTTAGTATTATCTGGGGTCTATCTGTACAGAGCAAAATATTCCTCCCTTGAGAAATGGTACAAAGGTTTTGCCATTGCCCTTGGCTGCGGGGCCTGGCTGCTCCATCTTGACATCTCACTGGCAAATAACCCGTTCTTATCTCTTCAGCCTACAGGAGATGGCGTTATATTCAATTGGCTGTTAGTACAATGGGCATTCCCTGCAGTCGTCCTGGCCGCACTGGCTAAACTCAACCTTGTCCCACAGCGTTTTCACACTGCTTGCTTTTCCCTGGCGGGCGCTTTGTGTTTTCTGTACATCAGCGGATTTATTCGCGGTATCTACCACCCCAACGCTTTAGTGTTCAACGACAATGTTGAACAATCAGAGCTCTACACTTATTCACTGGTGTGGCTGGTAATTGCTTCGCTAATGATTTTTGCCGGACAGTTAAAGCAATACAACAATATTGGACGAGCAGGCTTCGTATTGCTGGCTATTGTTCTGTTCAAAGCCTTTTTGGTGGATATGTCAAACCTGGAAGGCTTATACCGGGCCATCTCGTTTATTGGTTTGGGCCTCTCGCTAGTGGGTATTGGCTGGTTGTACCAACGGCTGCATAGCGTGCCAAAAGAAGAGCGCTAGAACGAATGTCGGATGTTGTTGTAGAGGTGTCGCCCTACAACTTGAAACCCATGATGATGCGACCAGATATAGCGTTTTTAAAACGGTGTTTGGCATGAATAGCTGTTTACCGTCAGATGAAATCAGACCAACTTAAATTCTCCTTTAAATTAGTCGGCGACTTGCTGCCCAATCCTCTGCATCTCACTCGCATAACGTTCCGTAACTTGTTGTATGGCAATAGAAAGCGCTTTTGCATCTGATTCAGACAGTAAACTGTACTTTTTACACCAGTCGATTAATTCCTGTCTTGGTCTATTTTCTGGAGCACTTTTTAAATATGCACCCAATAATACCTTAGTTTTTTCCACGCCTTTAATTCTTAGGTGAAAAGCCAGTGAGTCATGAAAATCGAAAATGCTCTGAATTGGTGCCAAAAAATCTTCCAGACACTTGTGATTATTGAGGAAGTTGACAACGTCGGTGGCTAGTGTTTTCCTAACCTCATCTTCGAATCTCGCTTTTTCCTCACTACCTGCTATTTTCCACACTCTATCGGCGCGAACAATTGGCCGACCAACGCCTCTACCAGTTCGTGCAGTAAACTTATACAGTAACTCACCAGGTTTTCTCTCGCGTCCGTAACTACATAGAACTGGTTCAATCCTTGATTCAACTCGCAAAGCAATGTCTAAAGAGATGAATCTACACTTTTCGGATGAACCAAATTTTTGTTCCAGTGAAACTTCCGCTATGTAACCATCACTTTTTTTGACAAATTTTCTAGTGCCAGATTTTTTCCACGTTTTAAAAAAATCAAGCTGTCTAACGGCTTTAGAAAATAGACCGTATAAATCTTTTACATCAACTGTCATAGGAATCCCCGTTGTCGCCTCGGTAAAAGACTAAACGCCGCTCTATTGAGGCTTAGCTGTTGAGCCACGAAAACAGCCAACTATTTTCTGTCCATATCGATTAACCTGTTAGGCGATTCTTAATCCAAAAATGTAATAGCAATCTGTAAAATGACCAAAGCGCCCATCAGGTAGATATTTACTGATTTAAACTTTTCGAATTTAGCAATTTTCTCATCAGCTACCGTCGAAAAGAACCCGGTTTTAAGAGACTCACTTAAATTTGCATTGGTAACAGACCACTTAGAGCCGCCCATAGCATTTCGGGATAATTTTTCCCATTCCTCCGGATAGGCTGCAGACAAATGTCTACACATGTCTTTGAACTTTTTAATTTGAACAAAAACAAGTGCAGAGAGAATAATCAGGGGAATAGAGCTCTCCATGTATAAAACCTCCTACGCCTATAACACCCAGGTCTAACGACCCTCTTATTAATTAATCCAGATTCACTGCGAGCATTGCGAAATTCTATCCAATTCATTTCACCCGACACGTACCACAACAATACACCGTCGATATGCCCAACCCAATACTACTTTTAATGCTAGCAGAGTGCATTATTATTCCCTGGCGTTTGGCAAAAGTACCTTTAAACCTTTATACCATGCCATGAAAGCAACGGTTCCATGGGTTTCTTCCTCAAAATACTGCTGGATCGCCACGTTCTGAGCATCATTAATGACAGAAGTCGCAAATGAAGACCCCCACTGGTAGTTTGTCTTACCTATTTCTCCAAGGTGCGAATTATTTGCAAAAGCAAAATACACATGAGCACTGAACTCTAGTGGCTTAGGTTGATTATTGTACGTGCGATTGAGGTAATCGTTATCCCAAAGTGCGGTTGGATCAATGATTAGGTAACCGGTAAATGAAGACGGAGAATGCAAAATTACGTTCGCTGCAAACAAGCCGCCGAAAGACTCGCCTACCAGCAACCGCTTATCAGATGTTCTGTAAGTTAGGTTGATTTCCGGTATTAATTCTTGGGTGATAAAGTCGTGATACTGTAAAGCGTTTCCCGTTTGTGAAAACGTATCGAGTTTACGGCCTTTGAATGTCCATTCTGGCAGAACGGATGGCGTCAAATCTCTGGAACGATTTGTATTGGGAATAGCAACGACAATGGCTTCTTGCACCTGTCTTTCCGACGTTTCGGTACTTAACGATTCCAGTAATCCAACAAAACCTTTAAAACGATGAATGTCTCCATCGAGCAAATAAATAACCGGGTATGTGTTTGTGCCAGTATGGTAAGACGGCGGTAAATAAACCATATACGGCCGTTCTTCTTCCATGATGTCGGATTTTATTGAGGTTGAGACCCCGATTTCGATGACTTCTGATGCAACTGCGCTCGCCGCCATGAGCATAGTAATAATTACTGTGAGTAATTTATTCATTCCACCTACCTTCCTTGATGTGCAAAACACGCCTATCGCCAGGCACGAGTAACGCGCACTGCTCCATAACAACATCAACGGTTTCATGACTTATGATTATATACTATGTTACTGCATGACCGACGACTTGCGGTGATCCCAATTGACAATAGCAGCAAAGATACCAGATAGACCAAGAACCAACAGAGATGTAAAAATAGCAACACCCCCAACAAGCGCCATGCCATAGCCACCGGAGGCGATATATTTCTCACCAGTGTCCATGTTAATTTCAGCGGCTGGTAACAGGCTCATAACGACGTTAACTATTACTAGCAAACACCCAATGATGAAGATCAAAGCAGCAAGCACACAGTTGCCTTTTTTGTACTACGTCTTTGATAATACTTCAAACAGTTTACGCCTTTGTTCACTTGAAAAGGTGTAGTAGCAAAACTCAATTGCTTTCCCTCTTTTACTCTTGAGTGAAATCATTCTCGGCCACATGTTTTTAATTTGGAGTGCTTCGAAATCACACCACTTAATCTGAAGTTTAGAGCCGTATCTGATGTAAGTAAGCCCATCATCATCCACTTCCAATTTGTATTCAATGACAGCGTTCTCTCCTCCATTAAAAACGACTAGCCAGATAGAAACGAAGCATATAAACACAAACCCCAAAAGCAGCATGGTTTGAATAGAGAGCCAATTTATCTCTTTCTCCAACAACACAGAAAAGACCAGTGTTGGCACTATAACCCAGAAGTAATAGTGTAAATTTACATAAAATCGATTGAAAATATTCTGAAATCGAGACTGTGTTAAAGTAAGTCGCACAAACTATTCCTTGTAGAGTTGCGTCGCACAGGGAAATCTAACAACATTTAGTGACGTGTGATACCACAAAATCATCGTTCCACAATCTGCGACCAACTCAGGCCAAACTTATGAAGGTATTTTTGTAGCCTTGTTGAATCGTTAGTTTGCGCCTTTTTGGTACGACTGACATGAAACAATTCCCTACCGGCCGAGGCCATACTTCGGTGTTGGCTGCAAACTTGTAACACATAGTTGAGTTGATATGCGTCGAAATGATCCATCTGCTGTATGTCTGTTTTTGAAAGGTACTTTTGTAATACTGAAACGGAAGGTGATTGTTCAGATGTTTGCCACGCGTACTTAAGACGTTCCATTTCATCCTTTACATCATCAACTGATATCCGGGATGAATCCGCCAGAGTGCATAATCGCGTAATCGCTGAGCTTAAATCCCGAAAGTTTCCAGACCAAATGGCTGTTGCTGATGTCGCGAATTGTTCAAATGTTACCCGCGCCTCTTTGTTAAACTGAATTCGCTGACCTGTTTTTTGTTCATACAGACTCACTTCATAATCAATGTTCGCCGGGATGTCTTCCCGCCTGTCTTTTAACGCAGGAAGTTCATAAGTCCACAAGTTAATCCTTGCGAGCAGATCCTCTCTGAAACGGCCATGTTCCACTTCTGATTTGAGATCTTTATTGGTGCCCGCAATCAACTGAAAATCACTGCTGACGGTTTGGTCGCTTCCTACCGGATGAAAGGTTTTATTCTCTATAGCATGAAGTAACATGGCTTGTTCTTCTAATCCCAGCTCACCAATCTCATCCAGAAATAACATGCCTTTGTTAGCGGTCATCAGGTAACCACTACGCTCTTTCTGTGCTCCGGTAAAAGCCCCCTTGGTATGGCCGAACAGCGCCGCCATGGCGTTTTCGCCTTTTAGCGTGGCGCAGTTTACTGAAACGAATTCACCTTTTAGCATGGCCCGTTTCTTCTTTAACAGAAACACACGTGATGCTAATTGACTCTTCCCTGCTCCCGTTGGGCCAGTCAGCAGCATGGGATCGCGAGAACGAATCGCTACCTTTTCAATCTGGGTAATTAAACGGTTAAACCCTGTATTCTTGGTTTGAATACCGGCCTTAAGAAATTCTTTACCTTCTAAATGCTCCCGATCAAAACGTGTGGCGAGTTGGTCATACTTGGACAAGTCTAAATCAATGATCTGAACTTTACCCATGGCTTTATTAGTGTTGCCTCTGTCAGGTGAGGTTTGTATTAGTCGTCCCGGAAAATGACCGCTTTCCGTTAGCAAGAAACTACATATCTGAACAACGTGTGTACCCGTTGTAATATGGAAAAGGTAATCATTGTGATCGGTATCAAAGACTTGTTGATGACACCAGTCGTATAGCTTTGAATAAACTTCTTCGAAATCCCATGGATTGGTAAAATTCACATTGTGCAAAACCACATTGGTTTCCGGTGACACACTTTCAATATCAGCCGCTACGTTACTCGCTAAACGAGTACTGTGGTTATCATGCAGCATGTGCAGTTGATGTATTATCAAATCATCCTGGCTACATAAGCTGACATTTGGCCGCCATTTGGCCCAGCGATCTACCCGCTTTCCTATCTGATCAAGCTGGGTTCCAATTAAGCCAACAGCCACTGTACGCTTCATTTACGCATATCCATATAGATAAAACCATATCTATTTAAATACCAATTTAATTTCAGGTCAACTATTCAAAGACCCCAAAAAAATCAAAGCCGGGTTTTTTACACTTAAAATACAGCAACTTAAAAAACATGATAGAAAAAAACAAGATTGGCACATGGATTGATAGATAAAGAATGTCAGACAAAATTGGCAACCTGACGGTGTATGGTGGCCTCGAAGGTCTGATGAATGGCGTGGTGAAAATCGCATAGAGAACCGCGTAGTAAAAAACAGGAAACGGAAAGGACTGCGACGGAAAAGGTGTCGCAGTCCGCTATTGAAATCCCGCATCGATAAAGCGAGCAAAACAAAAAGAAGTTAAGGAGGAAATAATGTGTAGTAACTACAACGTTATCAAAAGCGAAGGACGGGCAACCATAAAAGCGTGGACCAAAGGTGTTCCGTTTGAAGACAAAGCTCAGGAACAGTTAAACAATATCGCCAGTATGCCACTGGTGCATTCTCACATTGCCGTGATGCCCGATGTGCATATGGGCAAAGGGGCGACCATAGGCAGTGTTATTCCCTCGGTAGACGCGGTTATTCCGGCGGCAGTGGGTGTAGACATTGGCTGTGGCATGGTGGCCACAAAAACCACTTTATCGGCAAGCCAGCTACCGGATAATTTGTCTGGGATCAGGCATGCTTTTGAAGCTGCGGTTCCTCACGGCCGTACAGGAGGAAAAAGAGGCGTTGGAGACAGAGGCGCTTGGCATAACATTCCCGATGTGGTTGCCGCTGAGTGGAAAAAACTGGAGGCTCGATTTGAACGCATTTGCGAAAAACACCCTGCGATTAAAAAGAGTAACCACGTAAACCATTTAGGCACAATGGGAACAGGTAACCATTTTCTTGAGCTGTGTTTAGATGAAAACGGCGCAGTATGGATAATGCTTCACTCTGGTAGTCGTGGCGTTGGTAACCGTATTGGCACCTATTTCATTGAACTGGCGAAAAAAGAAATGCAACGTCATCAGATTAATCTGCCCGACAAAGACCTGGCGTATCTGGAAGAAGGGAGTGAGTATTTTGATGACTATGTTGAAGCTGTGGAATGGGCACAAGACTATGCAGCGAAAAACCGTGAGATCATGATGATTAATGCGATTGCCGCATTGAGAAAACAGATCCCTACGACCTTTTCGACAGCAGAACTCGCAGTGAACTGCCACCATAACTACATTTCCCGAGAGCGGCATTTTGGCAAAGATTGCTTTGTAACACGCAAAGGCGCTGTGCGGGCGGAAAAAGGTGAAATGGGGATCATTCCAGGCAGCATGGGCGCGCGTTCTTTTATTGTTCGCGGCTTAGGCAACCCGGAAAGCTTTAACAGCTGTAGTCATGGCGCCGGACGTGTAATGTCCAGAACGAAGGCGAAAAAAGTGTACAACATCAAGGATCAAATAGAAGCCACTCAAGGCGTGGAATGCCGCAAGGATGAATCAGTTATTGATGAAATTCCCCACGCATATAAGGATATTGATAAAGTGATGGATGCTCAAAAAGACCTGGTTGAAGTGGTTTACACCTTAAAACAGGTAGTGTGTGTAAAAGGATAAACGATGACGTATTTGATTGTTGATGGTGCGCAAGGAGAAGGAGGCGGACAAGTGTTAAGGACAGCCCTAACCTTGTCTATCCTCACTAAGCAGCCAATAGAAGTAATAAATATTCGGGCAAACCGAAAGAAACCAGGGTTATTGCGCCAGCATCTCACCTCAGTGTTAGCGGCGCAAACAATATGCGGCGCGACTACCGAGGGTGTGGAGTTAGGTGCCGGGCGGATAAGGTTTTCACCCGGAGAGATTGTACCCGGCGACTATCATTTTGTAATTGGAACGGCCGGTAGCACGGTGCTGGTCTGTCAAACCATTTTACCGGTATTGGCGTTGGCTAATAAAGGCTCAAGTGTGATCTTTGAGGGCGGCACCCATAACGGTATGTCGCCGTCGCTGTGTTTCTTTGAGCAATCCTATTTGCCGCTGTTACAAAAGATGGGTATACAGTGCCAGGTCGAACGGTCAGCACTTGGGTTTTATCCCGCAGGAGGCGGCAAGTGGAAAATCCTCATCAACCCGGCTAAAAACCTGAGTAGAATCGAACTAGCAGAAGCTACCAGCAACTATGTTGCAGCGCCAGAAAACTGCAGGCTAGAAGCTTTAGTAAGTCAGCTTCCCCGCTCCATTGGCGAACGAGAAATTAAGACAGCGAAAGCACTACTGAACTGGCATGACGCCGCCAGTGAAGTCATTGAAGTTAACTCACCCGGGCCTGGTAACAGCCTTCAATTGCGAATATCCAGCCAAACGCACACCAGTGTTTTTGAAGTGGTAGGTGAAATGGGAGTTTCCGCAGAGCGTGTCGCTAAGCGATGTGCTGGTCGTGTTAGGAAGTTTGTTCATTCGCAAGCGACGGTGGAAGAGCAGCTTGCTGACCAGTTACTCATTCCCATGCTGTTGACTGGCGGCGGAAATTTCACAACCACTAAACCAACACTACACACAGTCACGAATATCGAGGTGTTCCAGCTTTTTTTGAATATCGACATTGCAGTGGAACAGTTGAATGACGTGTGCTGGAAAATAACTGTAGGCAGTTAATTTCTATGAGTACCTTTAAAAATTAGCGCCAAACATGTCGATCAGCCGCGCTGTTTAATGGTGTTAGATGAACAAGCCAATTATCGCTTCCTCCATTGCGCCCAGCGGGCAAGATCTTATTTACTGTTATGTACCCGGCTTACCAAACTGACCAAGCCCCAGCTCTTTTTGTTTTTTCTTGGTAAGGCCTGACGATACTAATTTATATGATTCGTTTATGTAGTAAGTTAGCTCTTCGTCTTCTGAGCTACCACAATCGTATTGCTGTATCCATTTCATACCCCTTGACGCCAAATAAGGAGCAGGTTGATAGCCAGGCTTCTTTTCCAAGAAGAAATAATTTTGCTCTGAAGTCTTAAACGTAAACGCAGGTTTATCCATTTTTCCCCAACCGCCGATAGCAAAAACTTTACCACCTATTTTCCAAACATGGGAGTTGCCCCATTGAATGACATGTGTGGTTGATGGAAGAGAGTTACACAGCTGATTAAATTCTTCGTATGTCATTGGCAAGCGCTTAACTTAAAGTTGAAAAAATTCTCGTCTAAGGTCTCTGTCTGTATTAAATGAGCCGCCTAATGCTGAAGTTTTTGTGTATGATTTGGTGTCTTTAATGCCACGCGCTTTAACGCAATAGTGAGTGGCGTCAATGCTTACCGCCACATCTTTTGTGCCGGTCAATGCTTGCAGTGCCACCATTACTTGCTGAGTTAATCGCTCTTGCACCTGAGGGCGCTGTGCAAAAAAACCGACAAGGCGATTAATTTTACTTAAGCCAATTACGGTTTCATTTGGAATATAAGAAACCGTCGCCGTTCCATCGATAGTAACAAAGTGATGTTCGCAAGTGCTGGTTAGGCTAATGTCGGTTACTTGAACAGGTTGCGCGATGCTCATCTTATTTTCAATTTGCGTGATTTTCGGAAAATTACGATAATCAAGCCCTGAAAAGATTTCGTCAACGTACATTTTAGCAATACGGTTTGGCGTATCCTGTAAGCTGTCGTCATTTAAATCAAGCCCTAAAGCCTGCATGACGTCGGTCATGCTCTTTTTAATTTTTTGGCGTTTTTCTTCATCACTTAGGCCATTATCTACCATAGGGGTTTCGAGCCCAGCAGCTAGCAATGCATCTCGAACAAGCTCTGCTTGTTCTGACAATGTCCCATTGTTTTTGGCTCCGTGAATTATAATTTTTTCGTTGGCTAACATTCGGTTTCCAATTATTTTTTTAACTTATATACGCATAAATACTAAGCCAGAACCGCCCTGGGCTCTGAGCGCATAATAGGAGGCGACGTCACCGACGGGAAGGCCATCAGTAGAGAACAAACGCGTCATAGGCGCCAGTACACTCCGGTTTTTAAAGTTTTAATGCGGTCGGTGTAATGGTGCCCATACGACATTAACGGTAAATAAAAGAGGAACTGAACAGCCCTTTAACTATTATGAATAGTCAACGAAAAAACATTTCCAGTAATGGGTTTAACCGAGCTGCACGAATAGACCGGTTCCAAAGCATTAATTGTTTAGATACCCACCGTCAATAAAAGGCGTGAGTGAGCCTTGGTATTCCCTATTTACCCTAGCGGATTCAACTTATCAAATAGTCATCATTCACTTTTTGGGATATGCACTACTATCCCATCGAGGGCATCAGTCACCTTAATCTGACACGACAACCGGCTATTCGCCGTAACTTCGAAAGCGCTTTCCATTACTGCGGTTTCGTCTTCATCAGCCGCCCCGACTTTAGAAATCCAAGCGTCATCAATAATGCAATGGCAAGTCGCGCAAGAACAGTTGCCGCCGCAATTAGCGGTAATCTCTTCAATATCATTATCGACTGCTGTTTGCATAATGGAATCACCTTCTATTGCCTCCACCACTTTGACACTCTCATCGGCTAAAACAAACGTGATATTAGGCATAGTATTCCTCCATTGGCACCTACCGAAGTTATAACAAACTCTGCATGACGTTAAGCGATGCATGTGAAGTGGTCAAGCAGCTTTTTAGGCACATAAACTCTACTTGTATCGGGAGAGAGGAGAGTATTTCGTTATCTCAAAGGCGCTATACCCATTGCCCCAGGAATCGATAAGCAACTGTATTTAATGGAGTTTCACCTTGCCAACACTTTTACATTTTAATTGAGTTTTTTCATATA
This sequence comes from Alteromonas sp. AWQ4_252, assembly GCF_056158205.1. Lineage (NCBI taxonomy): Bacteria > Pseudomonadati > Pseudomonadota > Gammaproteobacteria > Alteromonadales > Alteromonadaceae > Alteromonas > Alteromonas sp. AWQ4_252. Next base: position 3,968,522 of record NZ_JBSWSV010000001.1, read on the forward strand.
TCTAACTCGCCTTAGCACGGAAAGCAATGACAAGATCTACGTCAATTGACGTAGTCGAATGAGTAGTCCTACTAGTACTCAAAACTAGTTGCCCACTTCATACTCGTTTTAGATAGATGTAGTGATTAATTGTTAAGCATAGCTGGTTTGTCATGCTTTTTTACTTGTCTACACACTTTTAGCATAGGCGCACATTCACTAAATAGTATAAAAGGTCGGATAGTTATGAAGGGAAAAGCTTTTAAAAATAAAAGATTAGCCATAGCAATTAACATTGCTCTTATACAGTTAAGTGGATTATTGACTAGTAATACAGCAGTAGCACAAGAAACAGAAGAGACAGAAGTCGAACGAGTGATGGTCACTGGTTCCAGGATCATTTCAGACAGCGCTACTGATGCAGCCAGTCCTGTAGCTGTTATTGGAGGAGACACGCTTCGAACCGCTGGACAACTGGATATTGGGGAGCTATTACGAGAATCACCTGCTCTCAACAACTCGCTGCCAGCAAATTTTTCAGCCATCAATGATGCCGGAACGACGGATTCAGACGTTGGACTTGGTCTGCTTGATCTTCGCGGTCTGGGGACTAACAGAACTCTAACACTCGTTAACGGTCGGCGCCATGTCGCTGGCGGGCAAGGCTCCTCTGCGGTAGACGTAAACTCTATTCCCAGTGTAATGATACAACAGGTGGAAACACTGACTGGTGGCGCTTCCTCCGTTTACGGTGCAGACGCGGTTTCAGGTGTAGTCAACTTCATTCTTCGTAGGGGTGGAGATTTTGATGGTGTCGAGATAACCGCCCAAACTGGTATGTCAAGCGAGTCGGACGCCAAAGAGGTCTATTTATCTGTCGCGGGCGGATTCGAATTTGATAACGGTCGGGGTGAAATGGTCCTGGCAGTAGAAGGCCAAAAAAATGAAGAGGTTTTAGAGAAAGACAGAAGCTTTGCCGGTCCGTACGTAGGCAATGATATCCAAAATAATCCAACGATTGCTGCTATTACTGGTGTTAACCCAGACGCTTCACGAGCCTATGTTCGTCCAGCTGGTAACCCCATTTCCAGCCCTTACGGTGTTTTCAATCTTTTATCAATAGATTCATACTGGGATGCGGTGAGAGCCGGTGTAAACGGCGTCATGGCAGGAACAGGTATCCCTCTAATTCCAGGCACCAACATTCCGGTAGCACAGGTCATTGAAACACCTTTTACTGGTACTCCTCGAGCATATGATCCGGGAGTTCCAGCAAACCTTAACCAAAGTTTATATGTTGGGGATGGTCTCGGATCTACTAACCAGACTATTTTGCCAGAACAGGAACGCTGGTCAGTAAACCTCAATGGTAGTTATGAGCTCAACGACAGCGTTACTTTGTTTGTGGAGTCGAAATACGCTTTTTCAAACAATCGACAGATACAAGGCGTTGACTTTAACGATGCTATTCCAATTGCTTACGATAACCCTTACATTCCACCTGCTTTGCAAGCTCAAATCACTGAACTACAGGATCTGGGACTTATTGCCCCTAATCCAAATGATGGTAGCTTTTATGGTTTTGGCTCAAGCCGTGATTCGGACGATTTAAATGTGTTACCCGAAGACCGTGTAGACCGCGAAACCTTTCGGACGGTTTTCGGTATTAGAGGCGAAATCGATGTTGCTGATGGTATTCAATACGAACTGTCCTTTAACTACGGTAAGACAAATGTTGACACCCAAAACATTAATATCCGTTTAGAAGATCGTTTCTACGCAGCACTTGACTCAGTGATTGACCCGGCCACGGGTGAGATCGTATGTCGCTCAAACCTCGATCCGACAGCCCTTCCTCCCATCGGCGCAGCCTTTCCTGTACCGGTTTATACTGAAAACGCTTTTAGCGTAAACGGTCGCTTTACTGAATTTGTTAGCTTTACGCCGGGTCCCGACAGCGGATGTGCACCGTTGAATCCTTTTGGACTTAATTCAACGTCACAAGAAAATGCCGATTTTGTTTATGTAGACACACTTGACACATCAGAACTTGAACAGAAGATACTTTTTGCTTCGCTAGCTGGTTCTACTTCAAGTTTCTTCGAGCTACCTGGTGGCCCAATTGGTTGGGCGACGGGTGCCGAATATCGCGAAGAAGAAAGCTCTTTTGTCGTTTCAGAAGTTGAAGGTACGCTTAACACCTGGGACGGCTCTAACGGCAACGCGCCAACTGGATTGGCTGGAGGCTTCGATGTATTTGAATTTTTTCTTGAGTTGCAAGCGCCCATACTTGCAGATATAGAAGGTATCGAATTACTTGAAGTCACTGGTGCTATTCGTTTTGCCGATTATAGTACAGTGGGCGATAGTACAGCTTGGTCGATGGGTCTGCGTTACTCTCCAGGTTTTGGTTTGACACTACGAAGCACTGTTGCAGAATCGGTGCGTGCTCCCAATATTTCAGAATTGTTTTCACCACAGCAACCTGTTTTTTTTGCTTTCCAGGATGATCCCTGTTCCATTCAAAACATAAACTTGGGGTCGGCAAACCGAGCGAGTAACTGTGCTCAATTCGTTCCTGAAGGATATGACGTGAATAATTACATTACCGCCGGTATTCCAGGTGTAACGGGTGGTAACCCTGAGCTTGATCAGGAAGAAGCCACAACAGTCACTGCTGGTTTTGTTTACGATTCAGAAATCATTGACGGGCTCCGTATTATATTAGATTACTATAACATTGAAATTGAAGGAGCCATTGATGCGCTCTCCCCTGAGCGGGTCGCGGCGGCTTGTGTGGATCTCGATACGACAGCTAACCAGTTCTGCTCTCTCATTACACGAGCGCCTGAAGGTTATATAACATACCACCAATCGGGCCAGGTCAATTTGGGGGCATTTGAAACCTCAGGTGTAGACTTTGCCATAAACTACGATTTTGAAATAGCTGGCGGTTCAATCGCTTTAGGTCTTGCGGGTACTCACCTGTTAGACTTTGATGAATTTCAGGACCCTATCGATTCTACAATCTTTGAAACGCGCGTGGGCGAATTTGGCTTCCCCGAGTGGATTACCAATGTCAATGCGTCGTGGAGTACCGAAGACTTTACGCTAAGCTGGTCAGGTCGCTTCGAAGATAGCCAGTTGTTACCCTCAATCACTAACCAGCAGATTGCAGGTAATCCATTGTTTGTTGATCCTTCTCAAACAGGCAGTTCGTGGGTGCATGACTTAAACTTCAGCTACTACGTCTTATATAATCTTAATTTCTACGGTGGAATCAATAATGTCTTTGACGAAGAACCTTACTTAGGTAGTTTATCTCGCCCTGCTGGACCACGAGGTCGATTTGGATTTATCGGTTTTAAATATTCAATCTAAGCAAATATCGTAACCTGTATCAGTACTACTCGGCTGGGTTATTATAGAGACGTCCTTTTGGCGTCTCTTTTTTTATTTATTCAAACAAGTGGTTTATTAGATGAGTGATATACCCAGTTATGGCGCAGTGGTTTGGTTGGGTATTGGTTGGGAGTTGCCTAAGCACAAATTGGAGGAGGCGGGTCTAATCACTTTACGTCCTCAGGAAGAGGTGGCACGCCGGGAAAGTCCGGGCTTGCGACAAAGGCTTTGTAACCTGCGGTCATGGCGCGTGAGCACTCCACGGGTGTGCCTTCCAGTGTCCCCCGGTTTTTGCACGGGCCTTCCATTACCTCAGGCATATTCTCGCGCACCCATACTGCGGCCTGGCGATAGATATCCTGATCATTTGAACTGGTCGTGACCTTAACGAGTACGCCGTCGTCGAAGGTGAGGTGGAAGGTGTCAGTGACGTCAAAGCCGGTGCCGAGTGCCTGAACGCGATCGTCCTTAACCTTAACAGGGCAGTTTATGATCCCCTCTTCGTCCCGTGCGCAGGGGGTGCGTAGCAACACCTCGTAGTTTCCACCCTCTGCCGAACCCTGGTAATAAAGCAGACGTGGGGCAGTCTCCGGTGCCGCAGCCATGATCGGTGCAAGACGTTCGCGGTCGAAAGAGTAGAAAGCGTCGATAAAGGACTCAGCGATTACCAGCTCCGGATCGGCGGCTGCCTCAGCAGCAACCTCAGGCGGGGCGCTTTCCGAGCAGGCGCTCAACAAGGCGGTGAAACATACCAAAGAGGTGATAGTGGTTGAGCGATAAAAAGTGTTCATAGGATCTCCGTGTGTAGGGAATAAGTTGGTTCAGTTAAAAAAATAACGTGTTTCAGATTGGCGTGCTGCCAGGTTGGCTGGGTGAGGCCCTGAATGGCTTGAAAGGCGGCCACCACTTTTATTCGACTTCCAGCTCTGCGCCATCCCCTCCCTCATCGTCCTTCGCGCGGCTACAGGTTTCAGGCAAATAGCGCCCTTTCAAGGCGTCTACTGTGACCTCGTCCGCAACACAGTCCCATTTGATCGTGTCGTCCTCCTGGGCTCGCGCAATGAGCAGGAAGCCAGATTCTATCTCTTTAAATCGACCTCCAAATTCTGTCATATCTACCAAAGCCCTGAACGTTCCGGTGCGTGATTTATCGGCAGCAGGTACACCTAACTCTCCTGCCCGGTATTCCATACCGGTAAGAATACCATCCGGAGCGAAATTGCTCAGGTTGATGTCACCTTCTGACTGTGGCATCTCGCCGTGGGCGTCGAAGTACTCTTCCACAACTGCTTGCTGCTCGAGCCCCAGTTCTACCGCAGCGGACACTGCCTCGTCGATCCTCGAGTTGTGATAAAAACCAAAGGCAACGGCAACAAGCACTAATACTATCAAGGGGTAGACAACCATCTCTGATGTTGTGAGTCCACTCTGTCGATTCCTTATTTGGCTTTCTTTCATAGATGTGATTTCCTTTTTTTGCAGATAGGGATTTCCAGTAAGCTCCTGCACTGATGCAGACGCATATTTTTGTGCAATTATTATGCAAACTTCGCGCCCTAGCGCCTCTATAACCTCTATTGGGATTTCCGCTCAGTACCGGTGTAATAGGCTCATCAAGGACTTCCCCAACCGCTCGGAACTGATCGCTACAGAAAAAAGCTCACACTCCGGGCCAGGCACAGCAATTGCTTACAAAGTATACAATCACGTATTTTGGCCAATTAGAGCGGAGATCTGCTTTAAAGCGCACATACGTGGTGCAATCTACGGTTTTTTTTGTCTCAAAAAGGAGCGGGGAGATATGGAAACTTGGAACAATCTGGTCGACAAGTTTGACTTAGTGTTAACTAAGCTCAAGATGCAAAGTAGTGTGAAAATCTTCGGCAGAGAACTTTCTCCGCTCGTGATGGGCTTTGCATTACTCATTATCTGCATTGGCATCTGGACCTACCTGGAATTCGAAGGCGATAATAAACTCGTCGGTGCGCTAGTCTCTATCCTATTAGCCTGGGGCGTAGCCCAACTGAGCGCTCTGGGTTGGGGTGATGGTATCGGCGAGAAACCGGGTAGCTCTTCAGTCAATGAGATCTCTGTATCTGGCACTGAGTCTGTACCTACAGAAAAATCCAATCCAACCGAGCATTCACTGGACGATAGCGAAGCTCAGTCGGACCCTAAAATGCGGTTGGCCTTCTTTGCATTCGCGGGGGTTGTGGTGGCAATAGTTATCATCTATCTGATGCGAAATGTTGACCGTTACGATGGTCTGAACAATCAGTTTCGTTATAAAGAGCTGGTAAATATAACGAAGCCTATTCAAGAAAAGATAGAGGATGCCATGTTATCCGAAAGCTTCGTCGATCCGGATTCACTCGATAGCGGCAAGGACGGGCTGCCTGATGAGGTGCTTGTTTCCGGAGAGACCCATGGCATTTCTATTATTGACGGCCAAATTATCGCGACGTGGATGAAGGATGAGACCAACCTGGATGGTGTGACCTATATTCTTAACCCGGAGGTTGAGAATGGAGAAGTTAAGTGGACAGTCACTGGAACCTGTCGCAGGAAAAAAGCCTGTTAGATTAATTGCAACGTAGTTCACGATTATTAGTTTTTTCTTAACCAACAGCCAAAAATTCAGGAGTAACATTAATGACAGATCAACTCATAGACCCTCTTGATACAGTTGACCCTATTGATGCGGTTAACTCTCTCAATACGGCTAACCCGGTTGACTCGGTGAATAGATCATCATCCGAAAAGAGCCCCTCCGGGCACCCAATAGTGCGCACCGAAGAAGGTGTTATAACCGAAGGTAGTAAAGTGAAATGGGACAGAAAGGCAATTCTTTGGGCGCTGCCCCAGCCTGTGCTGGTGCTTGGCTCAATGCTTTTGGCTGCTGCCATTTTAGTAAATGAGTGGGGGGGCGAGTACTACCGCGTGTGGACGCTGGTTGTTGCAGTTTCTTCTACACCTCTTCTGCTGATAGCCGAGCGTTTTTGGGCCAAGAAAAAGTCCTGGTTACTTAAGCCCGACGAAATGTTAGAAGACGTATTTTGGATGGCTTCGGGAGGTCTGCTTTGGGTACCTCTCATTTCTGATCTGTATCGCACGCCAGTATCTGACGGCTTCCAGGCTCTCCGTGATATGTCTCCGCTGCAGATCGAATTTCAACCCACTACAGTAATCGGGCTGATTGGGGCCGCACTGTGTATCAGATTCGTGTCCAGCTTCGTTTACTATTGGCTACATCGGATTCAGCATGAGTCACTTTTCTTTTGGCGTATGCACGCAACGCATCACCACCTGACCAAGATGAGCGCTATACGCGGTAACCGTACTCATCCGTTTGAGTATCTGGCGCTTGGTCTCGGCACGCCAGTAGCTCTGGCTTTAATGGGTGCAAGTGATGACGTATTCATCGTCTCAGCAGCCTTCGGCATGTGGAATGGTAAATTTAACCATGCAAATTTGCCAATGGTTTCAATGCCTGTATGGGACTGGTTCTTTGCTACCGCACAGCAGCATCACTGCCACCATGCACACGAGCGCCGTCAGGCAGATTCCAACTATGGTTGTGACATCATTTTTTGGGACCGCCTCTTCGGCACTTATTGTGGCGATGCCGAGGTGGGATCTCTTGGCGCAGGCAAAGGTGTTCGCCTTTCTATCAAAGACCAGCTCATGCTGGCTTTCTATTCCGACAAACGTCTTAAGGATTTGTAGCTCACGGAGTAATGAAAAGGTCTAATTGGTTAATCCCGCCAATTAGACCTTCTCTTTTTGCTTTTTTTATTTGATCAAAGACTCGATTGATAGGCTCGCCAACCACCCAAATCACTAATATCCTTCGCGCCTTCGAGACCGTAAGGTTCACAAATAAAGCCACTGACCATACGGCCATCTTCAAGCTGCACTTTACCAATGCCCAGGGGCGCGGGTATATCTGCCACAAAGCTACCAAATTCAGAAGCTGGAATTGTCCATACTTCTACTTCTATCTGTACTCCATTTTCGTGATCAGCCACTAAACCAGGTTTACCTAAAGCACTACCTGTTAGCGCATAAAATCGATAATTCGCTGAAGTTTTTGTGGTTTGGCTGAGCGTAGCCCCGCGCTCGGTTAATTGCCAATTAAGAGGCATACCTGATAAGTGAGCACCACACACTAAAACATCAATTGTATCTGTTTTGCCAATAGTGTTAGGTACGGGTAGTTGGGCAGTTTGCAGAATCGGTTTAATTCTCTCAGCAATAGACAATAGCGCTCTGTCGGTAAATGCAAAACCAGCCAGCGTGACACCAAAAGGTAAGCCTGAATCCGTTTTGTCCGTTGGCACTGCAAGCGCGGCCATATCCAATAAATTCATAAAATTGGTGTAATAGCCGAGCTGGCTGTTACGCTCGATAGGCTTATCAAGCATTTCTTCAACCGTGAACAAACGCCCTGCCGTTGGCGTCAATAAGCAATCAATGCTCGCTAGTTGTTCAGCACATTTTTGCTTGAGGGCACTCAAACGGTATTGGGCTTCAAACAACTCAGTGGCTAACGGTGATTTACCTTGGACGATTATGTCTCTAACCACAGGATGCATGGCTTCTGGCTGCGTTTCCAAAATAGATTTAGTGGCTATGTAACGCTCTGATACCCAAGGCCCCTCGTATAGTAACAGCGCAGCTTCATTGAAGGGGTCATAGTCAATCTCAACCAAGATCACACCACTATCGGCAAGCCTGGCAACGCAGCTTTCGTACGCTTTTTGGTACCCGGCATCATCAAAGAATTTGAGCTGGTGCTGAGGAATGATACCAATAGTTAATTCACCTTGACGCTGACCAAAGTGACGTTGCGAATTCCCATAAACATTTTCCCGACTGTAAGGATCAGCCTGGTCATAGCTTTCCGCACACCCCAAAACAAGGTTGGCATCTGCCCCGGTCTTAGTAAAAATACTTACGGTATCTAAACTTTTACAGGCTGGCACTACTCCTTTAGCAGATAGCAATCCACAGGTAGGTTTTAGGCCAACAAGATGATTAAAAGCGGCGGGCACGCGCCCTGAACCTGCGGTATCTGTGCCTAAACTAAAACTTGCCATTCCTAAAGCCACCGCAACGGCAGAACCGGAACTAGAGCCGCCGCTGACATACTTGCTGTCATGGCTATTTAAACATGCTCCCCACGGCGAACGTGTACCATTCAATCCAGTGGCAAATTGATCTAAATTAGTTTTTCCTACTGGCACTGCACCTGCTTCAATCAGGTTTTGTACTAATGTAGCAGACTGAGTCGGCGTATACGCAAAATCCTTACATCCCGCTGTGGTTGGTATCCCCGCCAGGTCGATGTTGTCTTTTATCGCAAAAGGAATTCCCCAAAGCGGGTAGTCGGCAGGATTCATATCAGCGAGGCGAGAAAAGTAAGGCTGAAGTTCCTCTTCGCTAAGACGGTAAATCCAAATATTGTGTTCTTCATGCTGAGAAGCAGTTTCAGCTATCTTTTTAAACACTACTTCAGGGGTTATTTCGCCAGCCAAATAGGCCTTACGCAAGGTGCTAATTTCTAAATCATTGGTTTGAGGTAATGACATTATTCAGTCTCCATTACAAATAAGGCTTGGCCTTGTTGAATTCGTTGTCCATCTTTTAATAAGACATGAGTCACCTTTCCGGCCTGCGACGCAAGCAATGGAATTTCCATTTTCATGGATTCTAAGATTGCGAGCGTTTGCCCCTGCTCCAGAATTTGGCCTTGATTTACCTCTGTCTTCCACAGACTACCAGCCACCGGGCTTTCTATAACTAAACTATCTTCTGGCCAATCTTGCTCAAGCTCAACCAGGGCTTCTTCTACCGGTTCGAAGTTAAATTGACCATTGGCATGCCATTCAGCCAATTCGTTAGCAAACTCTTGGTCCCGCTTCTCAATAAAGGCATTGATTGAGTCGGCGTTGTCTTGTTTAAACTGTTGATAATCAGCCAAACTAAACTCAGTATCCTCAATTTTTAACGGATACTTGCCCTTCGGAAAGTCTTTGCGTATTTCTTCTAACTCTTCGTGAGTGACTTCGTAAAAGCGGATCTGATCAAAAAATCGCAATAGCCAGGGTTTACTGAACTCCTTCGTTTGATGATAGCGATTCCACATTTGCAAAGTACGACCCACAAACTGGTAGCCTCCAGGACCTTCCATGCCATATACGCACAAATAGGTACCACCAATGCCAACAGAGTTTTCGGCGGTCCATGTTCGAGCCGGATTATATTTAGTCGTCACTAACCTATGTCTAGGGTCAATGGGCACCGCAACGGGTGCGCCTAAATACACATCGCCTAAGCCCATCACTAAATATGAGGCATCAAACACTATCTTTTTGACCGCTTCTATGTCTTTTAGACCATTAGCTCGACGAATAAACTCTAAGTTTGACGGGCACCAGGGCGCATTTGCACGCACCGACTGGGTGTATTTTTCGATGGCTTGTCGGCATACTTCATCATCCCAAGACAACGGAATATGAACAATTCGCGATGGTACTGTGAGGTTAGTCAGTTCTTTATTTAGCTTCGTCTCACCGACTATTAAGTGCTCAATAATGGTTTCATGACTTAACTTGCGTGAATCAAAATGGACCTGTAACGAGCGAATACCCGGCGTTAGCTCCTGTAGCCCATCCAGGGTGTTTTGTTGTAGCCAGTCTAGCATGGCATTAGCTCTAAAACGCAGGGCCAAGTCTAACTGCAGCTCACCATATTCAACCAACAAAAACTGGTCACCTGCCGCTCGATAGACAATTTGGTCACCAAATTCAGTCGCGTCCAGGCTTTTGATAATGGGACTGTCGATAGGACTGCTTTGCCAGCTGTAATGGCTATGTACCAGGGTATCTATAGAATCTTGTTGAGCGATATCCAGTTGACGAGCAGTATCCTGATCTACATTGACGAAACGAATACTATCACCAGCTTTCAACTGGCCTAACTTCCACAAATCACCTCGTATCACAGTGGCGGGGCAAACGAACCCCCCTAAAGACGGACCATCCGGACCTAATATCACCGGCATATCACCAGTAAAATCTATGGCGCCGAACGCATAAGCATTGTCGTGGATATTAGATGGATGCAGGCCCGCTTCTCCACCGTCCTTTCTGGCCCACTTAGGCTTCGGCCCAATCAGCCGTATACCTGTGCGGCTGGAGTTGTAGTGCACCTGCCAATGAGTTTCAAAAAAGGTCTTAATATCATCAGGAGTGAAATAATCCGGGGCGCCGTGAGGACCGTACATCACGCGTATTTCCCACTCATTGCTAATATCAGGTATTATTTCAGTAGTTAAGGCTTTGGAAGAAGGCTGACGGGTATCAGTATCTAATAGCAACACATCGCCGGTGCGCAAAGCTCTGCCATTGTGCCCACCAAACTTACCTAAGGTAAATGTTGAGCGCGAGCCTAAATATTTGGGGCATTGAATACCACCAGCAATACTTAAATACGCTCTAGCACCAGCGCCTGTGATTTTACCGACACTTAGCACTTGCCCTGCTTTTACCTCTAGCGCTTGCCAAGGTCCAATTTCTTCGCCATCTAACGTAGCACGGGTTACCGCACCGCCAAGAGCAATATATGCGTCACAACTAAACTTTAGACTCGGGCCGTCTAAAGTAATTTCTATACCTGCAGCGTCTTCAGTGTTACCTACTAAACGATTTACTAACGCAAAAGAATAACTGTCAAACGGGCCAGATGGCGGCACACCTACATCCCAATATCCTTTACGCCCCGGTAAATCCTGGATGGTGGTCATAGTGCCTGCTTTGATCACGTCTATACGCTGTGGCGAAAACGTAAATTCATTTAGATAGCGAGTTGTCACTCTACCGTCAACTAAACACTTGTCGGCACATAAAGCCTGCAAATAAGAGACATTGGTTTGAGTGCCATAAAGATGGGTGTTCGACAATGCATCCACCAATAGTGCTAACGCTCCAGGTCTATCTTCTGCGTAGGTAATCAGTTTAGCCAGCATAGGGTCAAACTCGCTAGCTACCTCAATCCCACTTGCCAGCCAATGTTCAACCCGAACACCAGCCTTGTCCGGAAACTCTACTTTGCTCAATAATCCAGGACACGGCGTGAAATTCAGGTAAGGATCTTCTGCGTAAATACGCACCTGAATAGCATGGCCTTTTGGTGTTAACCCATTTCTGATGTCAGATAAATCAGCCAAGGTACCCGCGGCTTGCTTTATCATCCATTCGACCAGGTCAACTTGAAACACTTCTTCAGTTACACCGTGCTCAACCTGTAAGCGAGTATTGACTTCAAGAAAATAAAACGCTTCGGTTTCGGCATCAACAATAAACTCGACTGTTCCTGCGTTTCGGTAGTTTACTGCTGCAAGCAACGTTTCTGCGGTGTGGTGCAAAGCAGTGCGGGTTGCCTCAGTCAGATTAGGTGCAGGGCATTCTTCGAGAACTTTTTGGTTACGCCTTTGACTTGAACAATCTCGTTCCCCTAAAGACACAACTTTGCCTGCTCCGTCACCGAAAGCCTGTACTTCAATGTGCCTGGCCTGGCTAATGTATTTCTCGAGAAACACGCCGTCATCAGCGAAATTACTCTTGCCTAAGCGTTTTACCGATTCAAATGATTGACTCAGTTCATCATCGGTATGACATAGTTGCATGCCAATTCCACCACCGCCAGCTGTGCTTTTTAGCATGACGGGGTAACCAATGTTATTGGCCTGTTCTAAAGCATGTTCAAGACTATTAAGTAACCCAGTACCCGGTAATAATGGCACATTGGCTTTTTTCGCTAATTCACGAGCGCTGTGTTTTAACCCGAACTCGAGCATTTGCGCCGCGGTTGGCCCAACAAACACGATACCCTCTTGCTCGCAGCGTTTTACAAAGTCTGGGTTTTCACTCAGAAAACCATAACCCGGGTGTATCGCATCAACCTTTAGGCGTTTTGCTAACTCAATAATTTTATCAATGTTTAAATATGTATTGGCGGCTGAGCCCTCCCCTAAACAATGAGCCTGAGATGCTGTGGAGACATGTAAGCTGTCGGCATCAGCCATGGCATAGATGGCGATACTTTCAATCTTTAGTTTGTTTAAGGTACGGATGACCCGCGTTGCTATTGCACCCCGATTAGCAATAAGTACTTTTTTAAACATTTTATGTTCCTAACAAACACTGTTGTGAAAAACGTGTTCCTGGCTATGTAGCCTGGACAAAAATGGTCGTCACTATAAGGCTATTGAACTGACAACTTTAAGAAGAAATAGAAGAACAAATCAGTCGTTCCAAATGAACAATTCAATCGGTGTTGGATTGTAGCCATTACATGGATTATTCAGTTGTGGGCAATTTGAAATTAGCACTGTTATATCCATTAATGCAGTAAATTCGACATATTTACCTGAGCCAGAAATGCCGTCTTCAAAGGTCAAACCACCTTCTTCTGTGACTGGAACATTCATAAAAAAATTAACATTATGAGTAATGTCTCTTTTTGATAAGCCAAACTCTGGATGTTCAGCTATAGCTAGCATCCAACTGTTTCGACAAGAATGCATATGACGCTTTTCCAGGCTATAACGCACCGTATTACTTTCGTTGGAACATGCTCCACCTAGGGTATCGTGACGACCACAGGTATCAGCAACAATTTTCAACATCGGATTACTGCGATTTGACATCAGAGTGGAGCCGGTTGTTAAGTAAACCTTCTTTTGAGCGCGCAATGTGTCAGTTGCACTATAACGTTCACTCGGATCTTCTTGTGAAAAAAACAAAGTATCCGCTGCCTGATTACCTTCTAAATCAAGAATACGCATAGTTTGCCCTTGCTGAAGTTTTGTAAGTGAATAATCACCGGCGTCAACGACTAAGTTGAATATTGCTTTTTCGTTGAGCCTCGGGCTTTCAATTAATGTTTCTGCGATAGACATAGTCTTCTCCTGGATACGGCTTTAACGACTGCGATTGAACGAACAAAAAACGCCAATTCGGGGAGCGATTTAAAGCAAATACAGTGCATTATTTTTAAAACCACGTTTGTTCTCTTCGCAATGATTTAAGCACAGGTCGTTTGCTTCAACGGGCGCGCTTTTGCTTAATTCAATTTTTACCGGATTGCGTGGATACGTTTCACTTTCATTGAGTGGATGCGGGCATGTGTGCATAATCACTAATGTATCCATCTCAAAGCGCAAAGTGACATGAGCACCCGGCGAACTATGAGTGGGCTGATACTGCATAGTACCCGCGTCATCAACAGTCACTTTACTAAACCAATTGATATTGGCTGCCATGTCAGCTTCACCTAAACCATATTTAGCCAGTTCGGTTAAAAAGGCGTCATGGCCATTTTGGTTCCACAGGTTACCCTTGGTTTGGTAATCGCGCTTACCCCATTTTTGCTCGACCATTTGTGCATTGCTGTTACCACAAACAGTCTCGTGCCACCCCAATGTATCCTCAATAATCGAAGCGAATATCCGCCCCATGTCGGAATACAAACAGTTTCCTTGGGTTAACTTAAATGTGTGCTGACACTTTAACGTATCTGGTGCGTTGAAACGCTCTAACAGATTTTTGGGGTTGTAAAACAACATGCCAACATTTGCCCCGCCGTTAATATCGCTGAGTCGCATACTGGTGCCCTTACGCACTTCTAACGACCAATGGCTCGCGCCTTCCATAGTGGTGGAATAACTTACTAAAGGTTCCATAAGCACCTCTTATATAAATCTTTTTTAAAACAAATTAAGGCATTACAGCGAGCGTTTTATTCAAGTCACTCTTAATGCCCTGATATAACTCACTATCGGTTTGTCCAACCGGCAAGTCATAAGTGATGTTTGCGCCATAGGCATTGTGAAAGGAGGGATCAAGTCTGATCTTATCTAATACCCATAACCGGGTACCAAGGTAAAACCCTTCTTTCAGATCGTGGGTGACCATAAATACTGTCAACTGATGTTCCTTCCACAAAGACAAAACGAGTTCATGCATTTCCGCCCGGATACCCGGGTCCAGTGCACCAAAGGGTTCATCCAGTAGCAGTACTCTTGGGTTTGCCAACAATGTCTGCGCAATGGCTAAACGCTGGCGCATACCGCCGGACAAATCGCTTGGGTATTTATTAAATACATGCTTTAAGCCAACCTGCTCTAGCATTGACTTAGCTTCCCCGACAGCCTTTTTTTTAGCACTGCCAAATAAATAGCCCGTGATACCATTTTTTTGAAAACCTCTGGTCGCAACCACGTTTTCAAGAACGGTCATATGTGGAAACACAGAGTAATGCTGAAATACTATGCCTCTATCTGCGTTTGGCTGGTCGGGGATGGCTTCGCCATCCAGTAGCAATTTGCCTTTTGTTGGCGTAGAGGTACCTAACAACATATTCAGCAGCGTACTCTTACCGCAACCAGAGGCGCCCACCAACGTAACAAATTCACCCTTTTCTACTTTAAAATTTAAGCGTTCTAAAATAGTGTCCTGGCCAAAAGACTTCCAAATATTCTTGCCTTCAATCATGACTTACCTACCCCTTCAAACCAGGGGAATAATTTTTGATTAAGCTTTATCAATAGCCAATCAATAATGAAGGCTAATAAAGTGATCCATGCCACGTAAGGTAGAATCAAATCCATTGATAAATAGCGCCTGACCAAGAAGATGCGATACCCCAAACCATCCGTTGATGCAATTGCTTCTGCTGCAATTAAAAATAACCAAGCAGCGCCCATCGCTAATCGAATTGAATTAAACAAATGAGGTAAGAGCTGAGGTAAATAAACACGAAGAATAATTTGCATACTGTTTGCGCCCAGCGTTAGCGCTTTGACTAATTGCTGGTCAGGTATTTCCTGGGCCCTACGGCTGATGTCTCTGGCGATCATAGGCGCAATACCTATGGTAATAAGGGCCACTTTAGACACCTCCCCTAGCCCCACAACGATAAATAATATCGGCAACAGGGCGAGAGGAGGTACCAAAGAAATAACCGTGATCAGAGGTGTCAGGGCGGAGCTAAATACGGGTAAGGCTCCTGTCATTATACCCAGTACTAAACCAATAAGCGCCGCGATACTCAACCCAAAACCCAAACGTTTAAGGCTACTCGCTGTGTCACTCCACAAAACGTACTCTCCAGTGCGCTTACTGGGCTCCATAGCAACCCGGTGAATTGCGTCGCCCATAGTAGAAAAGCTTGGAAGCAACTTATCATTCGGGTTCTCAGCCAGACGTGCACTAGACCCCCCCATGTAAACCAGTAGCAATAGTACAAACGGCAACATACCCAGGAATATATGGGTCGAAGATTTTGGTTTGTATATAGTTAAACGTTTCATTCGCTCTTTCCCTTAGCCTTTTGTAACCGTCTGGCAGACAATCTTTGGTTATAGCTTGCCTTCAGCGGCCATTTGGATATAGGTCGGGTCAAAACGAAGTTTAATATTACCTTTGTTGCCAAAAACACCGGTTGGCGTTTCTATGCCAATGAAGCCCGCATCTGGCGCACCTTCTCCTAATAAACCGTGATCAAACGAGAATTCTGCAACGGATTTCATCGTGCTAAGCAGTTCGTCACTGTGTAATAAATCCAGAGCCTGAGCTGGGGCGTAGAACATTTCAGTGAACGCAAGTTGTGCATTGTAACCTTCAAGGTCTGTGCCTGAAGCAACGCCCATGTAAGTGCGAGCAGCTTCAGACATCGCACTATCAGGCTGCATATGTGCCATGATTTCATACCATGCACCAACCAGAGCTTTACCGAAATTAGGGTTGGCAGCTAAAACATCGGTGTTAACCATAAGGGTATCAATGATTTCACCTGGTATTTGTGCTGAATTAAATACCTTGTTTGCCCCGGGCATAGAGGCAATCTCGTTAAGCATGGGGTTCCACGTAACCAGTGAAGAAATTTCACCAGAAGAGTAAGCGGCAACCATATCTGCATCCGACGTGTTTACTACTTTGAGATCTGACTCTTGCAAGCCAACAGTTTCAAGAGCGCGAGCAAGTAAGTAATGAGACACACTTAATTCAACTAAGTTAACATTCTGGCCTTTTAGTGACGCCAATCCCCCATCGCCTTTCACAATAATGCCGTCGTTACCGTTTGAAAAATCGCCCACAATTAACGCAGTGGTGTCGATGCCGCCAGCTGATGGAATGGTGAGCGCGTCCATATTTGTCATTGTACAGGCATCAAACGAACCCGCTGTATACTGGTTGATTGACTCGATATAATCATTGATTTGCACGACTTCGATTTCGATGTCGTACTTATCAGCCCACTTTTTGACGATGCCTTTTTCAGCGCCATAAGCCCAAGGCATCCATCCAACATAAATAGACCAACAGATTTTGAAACTGGATTTTTCCTGAGCGCTCACATGTGTTGTAACTAACATGCTGCATAGAAGAACTAGTAGCGGGAACATTTTTATCATAATAACCTCATTAACGTTAGTTTACACATAGAGTACCCATGGCTGCGCCAATCAAGTCTCCCGGGCTTTTATCCCGCCGTGTAACCTGTTAATAAAATCATTAACTGAGGTCGTAAACTCTCGGTCCAGACGCGGTATTTAATTTACCGCCGGAACCCTAGATTACTATTTAAATGTTGTAGGACCGCGACAACTAAGGGTACGATCTACAGTGAAGGTAGCAAAAAGACTGCCAAATTAAATTATTGATTAAAAACAAACAAAATCAAAACCTTAAAATCTATTCATCCAATTTAGAATAATAACAAGGAAACCCAGGCTGACTAAATTCGCACCAAAAAGACGCAAGACGCACTCATTTCAAGCATAATAACTACCTGGAGTTTCTACTACGAAATCGCTCGGGTATAAACACGGGATAACCATAGTCACGAGCACCTCGGCCAACGCCATTCATAATGATAAAGTCATTGAGAATACGAATATCTTTAGAGCCGTTAATCAGCTTTACCGCGAGATATGCCGAGTCAAGGTGTTCAGGATAAAGCTCCAGTCTTCTTTCTTCGGGCCGGTAATTACTTCGAAGCCTGTAATCTAAGCCTGGTCGTTTCGTCATCTCAATACGCCCTCCGAGTATCATGCTCACTGGCGAAGAGCTAACTAGTTCCCGCAATTTTTTTAAAGAACTTCGATAAGCTTTAAAGTCCCGAATCACAAGCCTTCCTGGATAAAAAGTGTTTCCGGTAAATAGCAGATCTGACCAAGGGTCGTAAAGGCTCATCGCCTCAGTATCCAAGCCTGGCGTCGGAAATGCGTCTAAGACTCGCCCTCCCAAATCGAGTTTTCCCCCATGCAGCCAATTGCTACCCAGAACTTTGCGTCTGGACTCTTCATCCGGCGGAATAATCAAGGTGTTCGGTCTATTGGTAAACTGATTGATCGCTGCAACCTGCGATTGTTGAGAGCCCAAAGGTACGACAACTAATTCCGGTATGCGTGTACCTTGAGCATAGGCCCATCGCTCCAACAATCTATCAATTACGTGGCGTAGCGGAAAATACTCGGGCTCTTCAGTGGCCCCGGTATCCAATAAAGCAGCACGCTCGTTACCGATCACCAAATACATAAAGGGGGCTTCCCAATTTACCGCAGGATTTTGACGTAATATGTACGTATGTTCGTTGTAACGATGGACTTGGATACGTGGATCCTGATTCGCCTTTGCTGATTGGCTTCCATGAATCCAGCTAAACCTCAGATTACCAGGAGCCGGGTCGTCTCTTTCAAATGAAATCTGTGCCTGCACGCTATTACAAAACAGAAATAGTATATTTATTATCAAAATGGACTTGGTCAGCATAATCTATAGGTCCGTTGTATAAGCCCAGGGGACTTCATTATAAATTAGGAAATCGTCGTATCGATAGATCCCTGGTTCTTCGATTTCATAGCTTGCTTTGACCGCTTCGTCTAGCATCTCAATGTTCATTTGCATTGGCGGTTCATTTGGTTGCCAGGTTGTTCCGATAGGGTAATCCACGCCGGGTTCTCGGGTCATCTCAATATGGTTATTGACCAAATAAGCCACAGGGTTGTCGTTAGCGATGTCCCGTAATTTGCGGATACTTGTCGCCCAAGCATTCCAATCATCTATGTATAAACGGCCCCGATAGAACATATCTCCTGTATACAGTAAATCTGTCCAGCCATCATAGATGGCTATCTCAGAGCCCTGGTGACCGGGAGAACCAGTAACAGTGAGCTCCCGGCCGCCGAGATTATAAGTCACAACTTGCTCAGGGTAATTATCGATACCCCAGAATGCCATTACTTCCTCGTGAGTAAGGCCAACCATCACCGTATTGGGCCGATCAACAAACTGATTCCACGCCGCATAGTGATCGCCATGCAAATGACTATTGGCAACGATCAACTTTGTATTACTTTTGCCATGCTTAGCTTCCCAATCTGTAATTACCTGGTCCACAACTGAACGAAGTGGGAATAGTGCTGGCGAAGATGTAGAGCCCTGATCGATGAGCATTGCCACCCCGTCACCAAAAAACAGATACATAAATGCACCTTCATAATTAATAGCCTTGTTTTCCCGCAAAATATAAGTGTGCTCATTATAAGCGTGTACCTGAACGGCCGGGTCGATGTTATCCATCGCTGACTTGGAGCCATGAATCCATTCATCAGGGAACTCCCCCTCAGCTCTCCCTTCCAATGGAAAACTCAAAGTAATATTCATTGCTGAATAGGCCATATCGAACGTCAGCAAGACAGAGGCTACAAGCGCAATGCTAACTCCGGTTCGCAACTGCTCTTTTTTACCTTTTAAAGTCATACTAGTGCTATCCTCTTTACTAGCCAATAAGTTCCAACCCCAGCAATTGTAACCGTTGCCGGACGCGCAACCCGTTCTGAATATTTAGTCCAATTTCGTAACCAACCTAACGTCAGAAACGCAAGAACTAACACTGTTAGTTGCCCGACTTCAACGCCAAGGTTGAAGAAAAACAAAGCGGAGAAAAAACTTTCTGCAGGCAGGATCAAGTCAGAAAGTGCTGCCGCGAAACCTAGTCCATGAAGCAAACCGCATAACGTCACTATCGCTAGCCGCCATCGAGCGAGTGAGTGGCTGTACAAATTGTCTACCGCTATGAAAATAATTGATGCTGCTATTAATGGTTCCACCACCGAAGCTGGAATTGACACCATACCCAACGTTGCGAGCCCAAGAGTTAGTGAATGTGCAACAGTGAAACAGCTCACTTGATAAAATAGCGTGGACAAGTTTGTAGATAAGAAAAACAGACCCAACACAAAGACAATATGATCTAAGCCAGATGGAATAATGTGTTGAAAACCTACAGCCGCCCAGCTAATACTTGGTATCCAGTCCAAGAAGGCAATTATCAATCCCGCCGAAGTCGAAGTGTCTGAGTTCGACGAGTTTGGGTTTAATGCAATCGGTCTACTACTGCGTTCATTGGCAGTCAACAACCGCGAGACCGGCAAAGGATTTTCTGCGGAGTCTACACGTAATAAAGTTGGCCAAGGGACTGTCAGGTTCTCGTCAATACTCACTTCAACTACTTCGATAGCTGGAACTGATTTTGTGTCTAACGCAAACGTAAGTGTCGCCATCTGTGGTGAAAGGGGATTATTAATGGCCTCAAGTGAAAGCGCCTCCAACTGCCAGGAAAGCAAATGAGATGGATAAACCTGGCCATCGATGTAAACTTTAACGCCCCTACTAAGCTGCTCAGCAGATGGGGCCAGTAATTGTGCTTGCTCAGGAGGTTGCGCTGAAACTGCTTGCCAATAGTCTGCTGGCCGCATTAGTGACTGTCCTAAATCGATTTTAACGATTAGTTTTGCTGCTTCCGGCTCACGAATGTCCACTTGAACTTCGGTCATGTTAAGTAAGTGAGCATGCAAGTCGCCTGAGCAGATCAGTAACCAAAAGCAAACACTAAACACGCACCATTTAACTGGTGGCCCTTTTTTAAACATAATAAATGTTTTCCATATTTTGTACCTTGCTTGCAACTGGTTTGGTGAGAGATCATTTGAAACTGCTATGAATATCTGAAATATCGTTTTATGTAAGCAAACGCACGTGCAGTGCCTTAGCAACATCAATCAAGCTTCTTGGGACTTTATCCCGCCATGTAAACTATTAACAATAGTGACAAAGTGAGGACGAAAACTCTTAGTCCAGACGTAGAGTTTAGTTAACTGCGGAAGCCTAGGTTACTATTTGAATTTTTCAGTACCTCGACGTCAAAGGCCGCGGGTTATTTTTGCAAAGCAAATGCATTGCCAAGTTTTTGGTTTGATTAAAAGTTAATTGGAATCAAACGAATAGCCAATATTTAGGCCTTATCTTAGTCGACGTTCAAGATCTGACTGACTAAAAATGCACCAACAAAAAGCAGATGCACTGTTTCTCTGCATAAATAGTCGACTTTTTACTTTGTATTCTTTTTTGGAAAATGTTGTTACATCGGAATACAAGACAGTGATAAAAATTTTTTGATCGCCCAGCGTCTTCTTTTCCAAACTACCTTGCATCGTATTCTGCATCACCGCGACCAGTTTAAATCGACAAATTATGAGGGCATATCACCTCACAACCATAAAATATTGAAATAAAAGGCATACTTTAAAAATCCGAACATTCTTTTTTACAATCGTGCATAGAAAACCAAATCTCGACTAATTCAAAATGGCTTAATTTTTGCACAATCAAGTAGATGTACAGAATTAGACTCAACTAAGAACACTCAGTCGGAGTAGAACAATGACAAACAATGCACAAGACATTGACGCCAATCCCGAGGTCGGTGAGGCTATCCCCAGTATAGCCCCTACTCAGAAAAGCTTGGCGTGGGCATTAGTCCAACCCGTTCTTGTGATCGGCTCTATGTTACTCGTTGCTTATATGGTCAGCATAAACTGGCTTCACCAAGAGCTATTTTCCGCAATCATGATTGTACTACCGATACCACTTTGCATATTCGCAGAGCGGATTTGGACCAAACGTCAAGATTGGTTGTTGGAGCCAAAAGAGATGGTAGAAGACGCGTTTTGGCTGGCATTTGCTGGTTTTCTCTGGGTTCCGCTGTACAGCGATTTTTACGAAACACCTCTCTCGGAAGGATTCAGAGCAGTACGCGACTTAACTCCGTTACAAATAAGCTTAGAACCTTCGTCTATGTTAGGTTTATTCGGCGCCGCGCTTATGGTCTTGCTGATATCCAGTTTCGTCTACTATTGGCTGCATCGCGTGCAACACGAATCGCTCTTTTTCTGGCGTATGCACGCGACCCATCACCACATCACCAAAATGGGTTGTATGCGCGGAGACCGCACACATCCCCTCGAATGGCTGACCTTGCTGTTGGGCACTCCCGTGGCATTAGTGTTATTAGGCGCCAGTGATGGCGTCATGACCGTGGTTGGTGCTTTCAGCATATGGAACGGAATTCTAAATCACTCCAACCTTCCTATCAGAACCTTGCCAATCTACGACTGGATATTTGCTACGGCGCCGCAACACCATGCTCATCACGCGGTAGTGCGCAGACAAGCAGACTCAAACTACGGCTGCATGATTATCTTGTGGGACCGCCTCTTCGGTACCTATTGTGGCGACTCGGAGGTTGGGCAAATCGGCGCTGGTAAAGCGAAGCCTCTCTCGATTAAAAAACAGTTACTTCTGTCTTTCTATTCGAACGATAAACTTAAAGATTTATAATTTTTATACAGTAGTGGCAGACACCGCTGATATTTTGTGGAGCGAGTGGATGCAAAGATACTCTTAATCCCAAAACTCGGAGAACCTTCTATGTATAAGTCGCTCAAAATACGCGTCTTAAGTTATATGTTAATCACGTTCGCTTTATCTGCGTGTTCACGTGAGATGGATGCTGATGAAGAACTGGCTAAAAATCTGGCAACAGCAGAGGGGATGATTGACGCGTTCTATTCCTTCGACCCCACCAAGTTGCAGCCTTATCTTAGTGAAGCGGGCAAAGCTGAAGCAGGAATTCTGGGCTATCAAGCCTGGGCTGAGGGAGGCAATTATATAGTAATAGAACGTGCGCCCTGCACTCCTGAAGAAGAAAATGTCATCGCCTGCGCGATAACCGTGCAAGACGACCCGGTTGTTGCGCTGGAAACAGGCTTCAATGTTACCGATACGTTTCATGTGACGTTTGAGAAAGGTGTTATTACGGGAGTCAAGACCAGCTCCAATGATCAGCCTATCTATTACGAAGCTCGAAAATGGGTTGAGTCCAATCTTCCTGAAGTTATGGAAGGCCCCTGTAAACGCATAGATGGTGTTCGCCCAACTCCTGGCGACTGCGCCAGAGCGATGACTGACGGCTATAAGCAATTTATGAAAGCAAAAAAGGCCGAATCCAGCGCAGCATTTATACCCGCCGAGTTTGATCCACCAGTTCTCGTAGAAACAACTGATTTTGACTTGGTACCTCTTGGTCCTGATTTGGTAGATCTGGATTTTGCTGCCTATATGTCTTCAATTGAACATCTGCAGAAAACCTTCACTCACAGCGAGAATTGGCCACATGAGAACATTTCGGCTGAGGATGCGATGCAAGATATGTTGAATGAGCAGAGCCGGTTCAATCAACGTAAGTCATTCGCTTATGGAGTGCTTAGCAAAGATGGAAAGCGAGAAATGGGTTGTGTGTATATTAAGCCAAGTAAGAAACCCGGTTACGATGCCCAGGTTACATTGTGGGTCACTAAGGCTGATTTTGATGCGGGTTTTGACGCAGCGCTATTCGAATGGACTCAGCAATGGGTAAAAGAAAACTGGCCCTTTGCTGAAGTTGTCTATCCAGGCCGAACCATAGAATGGTCAGAGTGGGAACAACTGCAGAGCGTTGATCCAGTTGGATAATTAAAGGAATATACGACGTGGCACCCAATAACACACACGAAATGAGTGGCAATGAACACGAATGCAGTTTGTGTGAAAATACGTTTGACAACGCAGGTATGCGCTTTTGTCCAACATACAATCAATCTATTTCTGCACGTTGTAGCCCAGATGTTCGTCGCGAAGAACAATGCCGTGAAGACACCACACTATCAGCTCGCGCGCTTTCGATTTTTGAACGTTATTTTAGTGCTAATACGCTACACTTCCTTTCAACGCCTATTGCCCAGAGCTTGTTACTCACCTTATTGTTAACTGGCATGTCAGCCACTATTTTGCTGTTAATTTACTGGCAAATTCCTATGGCAACGCCAGAGTTGAAAACTGTATTTGCCGCGACCTTGTTCAAGATATTTTTCTTTTTGTTGATCATTATAGGCGTAGTAAGCTGGCTATTTACACTGGCAAGGTTTAGTAACCGCTTAACGTTAAACGAATTACGAGCGCAAACAAAAGCGCTGGCTACTGAAGTAGCTGCGCATGAAAGAACTGCCCGTGCTTATCAGTTAGCGAAAGAAGAAGCAGAATCTGCCAACAAGGCAAAAAGCCGCTATTTAGCAGGCTTAAGCCATGAATTAAGAACCCCCTTGAATGTGCTGTTAGGCTACGCACAATTGCTGTCTGGCGACGGGCGAATGCCCAAACACGCCAAAGAACCATTACACACGATGAAACGCAATGGAGAATATTTAAGCGACCTCATTGAAGGTGTATTAGAGGTCTCCAAAATCGAGGCCGGGCGCTTGTCAGTTCATCGCGAAGACATTCAGTTACGCCCTCTGCTAGAACAATTAGTTGCGATGTTTCAACAACAGGCTATTTCTAAAGGGTTAACTTTTAACTATCACTTTCCTACGCACTTACCTCATTTTGTCTCGGGCGACAAACAACGTTTACGCCAAATTTTAATCAACTTAATCTCAAATGCCGTTAAATTTACTCAGCGCGGTAGCGTTTCTTTCGCAGTAAGATACCGTAACGAGGTATGTCACTTTGTTATCAAGGATACGGGCCCTGGGATCGATGAAAAGGATCAGGAAATCGTCTTTCACCCGTTTGAAAGGGTATCTCATAGCAACACAGCAGTATCTGGAACCGGGCTTGGTCTGACTATTTCCCGAGCACTGGCAGAGCTTATGGGAGGTGACATTAGCTTAGCCAGTACCCTCGGCCAAGGCAGTTGCTTTAGTGTGAGCCTGATGCTGCCACGGCTGACTAATACCAATAGGATTCCCGTTGATGAAGACAACAATGTAACCGGTTATGAAGGCCCGCGAAAAACCGTAATTACCATCGACGATGAAGCCAGCCAGCGTCAACTAATGCACGATATCCTTGCCCCCCTAGGGTTTAATGTAATCACTGCAAATGACGCTCGTGAAGGTATAGCGATGTTGGGACAGCATCCGATAGATCTTATTTTGCTCGATTTAAAGATGCCCGAAATAAGTGGCTGGCAAGCAGCTGAAATGATACGAAAATTAGGTAGCAAGGTGCCCATTATTATCGTGTCAGCTAACGTGCGCGAACTCGATATGGAGGACAACGCACAACACTACCACAACGACTACCTTACCAAGCCATTCGTTATTAACAACCTGATAGACAAATTAGGACACTGGCTAAATATTGAGTGGATAAAACATGATGACGAAAGTCACGTTCAGTCGGCCATCGAAAATGCCCAAAACAAACCTTTGGTAGGGAAAAACCAGTTTCAAGCCCTTAAGTCGCTCGCTGAAATAGGTTACTTATCAGGCTTTAGTGCAAAATTAGAAGACATTTCAGAGCACTACTACATGCCTATGGAGACTCAAAAAACACTAAAACAACTGGCCTCGCAAATACAATTTGCCAAAGTGGTCGAGAAACTTGATGAACTTATCAACTAATTAACCGCTAGGGCGCGTATGGCGATCCCCGCAGCGGTTGTGCGATTTTCTACCCCTAATTTTGCAAAAACCTGTTCTAAATGTTTGTTTACGGTACGTGGTCCGATATCCAGAATATGCGCAATCTCTTTATTGGTTTTACCGTTCGATAACCAATACAGCACTTCAGACTCACGGCCTGTAAGATTAAGCGAAGTTTTCAGTTTCTCCTCGCCAGACATAGCTTTAACTGCGTGATTAACCCTAAACGTGCTATCGCCATTTTCACGTTGCGACACGAGCGCAAGTTCACACTCGCCACCTTCATAGGCCACATTCTGCGTCACAGTCTTTAATGCATTGTGAGACAGGATATCCTTAACCGCAGGCATTAAACTTTCATGAAACCAGTCATCTGCCAGAGGAATATTGGATAAAAAATCGTGGGTTTGCGGAGTAGCCCATAGTAACTCTCCTAATTGATTGACTGCGAAGAGCTTTTGCCCCATAGAATCCAAAGCTTGTTGCGCGCTGGAGGTTATTTGCGCATTGTTCGCGTGAATTTTAATGCGCGCTACCAGTTCATCCGGATTTACTGGTTTAACAATATAATCTACGCCTCCGGCGTTCAGGCCTTTAAGAGTACTCTTTGAATCGGTTAATCCTGTCATGAAGATAACGGGAATATGCTGTAGCTCGCGATTTTGTTTAAGCCGCACGCAAGTTTCGAAGCCATCGATTTTGGGCATCATAGCATCAAGTAGAATAATATCGGGCTTGATTTGCTCGGCGATAGTGATTGCTTGACCGCCCTCTAGCGCAACCAACGTACTAATACCTTCCTTTTCAAGAATATCGTTAATTAAGCTAAGGGAATCAGGTGAATCATCAACGACTAACACCGTGTACATAAGCGCCATCCAACTAACTTAAACGAGTAAATCATACTAAATATTAATAGTCAGTATAAACACAAATTGCAGCTATACGCATGGGGTATTTTGCGTAGCAAAGCATTCCTATTGAGGAATGGATTGTAAAAGGTTTTGGACGAGCTTATTAACGCCGTGACGATTGTTGCATTTGTTTAGCAACAGAAATGCCTGAACTGTTTTCTGAAATTGCCAAACCGCTTACCACGCCTGAATAGTCTGCTGCTGGTTTATTTTGACTCAACTTGAAATTACCGACTATATCATCAATGACGACCTCTAAACCGACAACAGCACTCGCCAGCTTTTTAGTGTACTCTTCTGGGGCATCTGACACTGACCAAGGCATATTTTGACTTAACTCGTGAAAATCTGAGATTTTGTTGAGAAGCTGTAAAATCCAGTTACTTTCATGTTTGAAAAACACTCGGCCTCTAACATGCACAACCGAGTAATTCCACGTTGGAACAGCTTTTCCAGTTTCTTTTTTTGATGGATAAAAATTCGGGCTGACATACGCATTTGGCCCATGAAATATGAGCAAAACTTCCTGACCATCAGCGACTCTTTTCCATAAAAGATTTGCTTTAGCAATGTGACTTTGAAGAGTAGCAGATTCATTTTCATGTGTTTGCAGATAAAACGGAATATGATCTGCATCCAAAAAATCTTCGCCTGAAGAGATCAGCGTTCCTAGCGGATAGTTTTGAATAAAGTTATGCAGTTTATCCAAGTCTAATTCTTTAAATTTTGGTGGTATGTACATATCTACCCTTTGCGCTCAACGCCTTGCTTAGCTGACGTTACGACATGTTAAATGGCTGGTCAAACTAACCATTGGTACACGCCTATGCCACCCAAAGCGGGAATAACGACCATTAGAGCCAGCATGCCAAGGCAACCACTGCTTTGGCTTCTGGTCGTGGCATGCTCTTGTCTTGGGTTGTCCTTAAGCCACTGGTGACGCCTTCGATTACTACACTCTTAGCTTTGAGCCTCTGTTGAGAATCGCGCAGTACGTCATAAAGAACGCTATCGCCTACTTGAGGTCTACGGGCGTCAGTCTTGACACTAGATACATGGAAAAACAACTTTTCAGAGCCGTCTTCGGGCTGTATGAACCCAAAACCCTTTTCATCTTTCCAGTGGACAATTTTCCCTTTCATAAATTTGCAGCAACTCCTTGCTAGGTTCTCAATTATGTAACACCAGCCCACTTGCGGGCGCCATGATTCTTTGCGTTAGGAGACTTTACCAGAAAGCCCCAACCTAAAGAACCTTGGCTATGTGCAACGAATATCCTCGCAGACTCTCTGACCTCAAAGAAACTAGTAACCCTCTATACCCTGTTATGGTATAACCAACGCAATGCCGAAGCCGCTTCAGACCACCTTAAACAATTTGTTAGCCGCTCATTCTTAAATATTACTGCATACTCAGCAGGAACTTACGCAAATTTCTCTCTGCACTCATAACAAACAGAATAAACACTTTGTCACCGTCTTTTTTATAGAAAACTCGACATGGATTAATGACAACTTCACGATAACTTAAATGCTCTAGCTCGGGTGGAATACGACCTGACTCCGGGAAAATTTGTAGGCGTTCGACTTTGGCGAAGATTGTTTGCACTAACTGCTTTGCAGCGACGATATTTTCAAGTGCGATGTATTCTGCGATATCGTTGAGGTCAGATAAAGCCGGCTCGGTCCAGATTATTTCAGCCATTTTGACATTTTGTCTTTGGCTTCATCATGACTTACCACTTTACCGCCAGCTAGTGCACGTTCACCTCGTGCAATCCCCTCAAGAATAGCTAAACGATTTTGCATAAACTCGTAGTCATCAACATCAATGAGATACGCGGATGGCTTGCCATGCTCAGTAATTAACACTGGCTCTTTGGTGTCGTGGAGATCGGCAAGGATCTTAGTTGCTTGACGTTTGAGTGATGTAACTAGTTCTACTTTCATGAGAGCTGCTCCAAAGGAATACTAAAGTGACACTATTCTATCACTTTGAGTATAGCAAGCTTCATGACAGCTAACGCCACATTTACCTAGCCGAATTCGGTTGACTGTTTTGTTAAACGCTTCGTGGCACATCATGCGCATATTCAATACGCACGAGGCGTGTTACATGCAAAACCAGCCAACGGCATTTTGGCTTGCTATAAGAAAATAACGTTCACTCTACCTGCGTGTGAACAATCTCCAGTGTTTGATCAACTAGAGCTAGCAATTGCTCGGAATCATTTAGATCGTAGCGGAGATTGGAGTGAATTATACTTATAGCAACATAAATTTCGCGCGTATCTTTCTCCAACAACTCTGCATCAAATGTGAGCTTATTGCCGCTTAGCGGTTTTACATACTTAGCCATGATGGGAAACGCATTACCGCGCAGCATGTTCCTGATCTCACTAATTCTCGATATGGTTGCGTGTTTCTGCCATACATTCCCCAGACTCTCCCTTAATTCAGTAGATTCTAAAAGACGCATATATCCAGTGTCTTTTAACTCTTCGAATGTTGCTAAATACACCTCAAAACTTCCCATAATGCTGGAACTCTGCATTGCATCAAAAAGCTTCTGATAGTCCCCTTCCCCACGCTTCTCACTGCTGAGTATGGCTAGGCCGAGCTCCAATTTTTCTAAGGACAATTCTATTCTTGCAATACTCTCGCTGAGTGCATCACTGCTTCTCTCAAAGTCTTTTTCAAGCCTGACTAAATATTGTTGTTCTATCGCTCGGTTCTGCCGGTTGTTTTGCCATTGATTAGCCTGCAAACTTAGATAGACACCAACAACTAAGATAATAAATTCTAAGAAAAGAACGCCATATTTCCTTTCTCTCAGGTAATTTCTTAATTTGCTAAAAATCATAGTGTCCCCAGACATACTTTGAGTGCGTGATACTTTGTCTCGCTAACGACAAATTTTCTCTTGCCGAATACAGAATTCTTGACGTGCTTCTTGGAGTTTTGGTCTTTTCTATATTTTGCTTAAGACTAAATCATTTTGAGGCTAGCACGAACAAACATAGCATCATTTTTACTGTTTTGGATACGCATAAAGAATTCCATGACGTGGCGTATTGTGAGGAACAGCGCGGGGCGAATCCAATGCCAATAATACTCATTGACTGGTCTGATGTGCGAGAACAAATGCGCCGTCAAACTCTGCGTGCATCTGTAAGATTTGAGGGCCGCTCTGTCATTCTCTACGAGCGGGTACTTCCATTATCTCAATACAATTCCCCGGTCAGTCATAATCCCTTCTTAACATAAGGTTTGGTCAGTTGGGTCGTAAAAGCCCTCAGTACGGACTGAGACTGCGTTACAGCAGCGTGCTTTCCAGGCCAATACCATCCGGAGAGTTCACGTCAACGGATTGCCTGAATTATGAGGGGATCCCCCTGCGCCCCAAGAAGGGGCAAAACTACGTAGACCAGAATAACAAGTGATGTGCAGGAAGCCTACGTGTTATTATCCCGCCTACTTGGTTTATTAGCTGCCACCTACTAGTAATGATAACGACACGAGATAACCGTAACCGCTGTATCATCCACGGCATATACCAAACGATTGGTATCATCTATTCTGCGAGACCAAAAACCTGAAAGATTTTCTTTAAGAGGTTCCGGTTTTCCAATCCCCGCAAATGGAGAGCGCTTAACATCGGCAATTAGCTTATGTATACGTTTCAAGGTTTTCTTGTCTTGTGTTTGCCAATATACGTAACTACTCCAGGCTTCATCAGTCCATGATGATAACCTATCACTCATCAATAAGTTCTCGCTGGGTTGTTTTACCCGCTTTAAACTGTGCGATTGAACGATTTAAGTGTTCAGCGTTCGCTGGGGAACGAAGTAAATGAACAGTTTCCATAAGGCTGTTGTAGTAATCCAATGACATTACAACAGCATCTTCAGAGTCACGACGGGTGATTACAGTAGTGTCCGCATCGTTAATTACATTATCTAAAACGGCTTTAAGTCCATTTCGGGCTTCGGTAAAAGAGACTATTCTCATCATGCACCCCACTTGTACAATATATGGGACAAGTTTAGTTTAATAATAATTACATATACAGGATGTTGTGCATTTCTTTTCCGTGGCAGCTACACACAATGACTCCCTTTAAAAGTGCTAGCCCCCGCATTGTTGACAAAGGGAGTCATACCAACGCCTAAACCACCAGCAAATTGAAACTTTACGACGATAGGAGTCAGGACAAAACTGTTCACCATCAGACCAGAACAGGTGTTCACGATGCACCAGAATCAGTGTTCACCATCGACCAGAACAGGTGTTCATGATCAGTCAGAATATGCACTACTTGCACCGAAGTCCATTTTCACCTTTTGACACAAAACGCCGCGGTAAGCTGAGTTATGCAGTTGATTGTTTGTGCGCTAGCGTAGATTAAAGCGCACAAGACAAGCAACGGAATAGCCGTCAGCTTGACCGCCTTGTTATGGCCTAGTACCATTAAGTACCCATATTTAGTACCGAGGTATAGCTATGCCCAAGAATACCAGCATGACCCTTGGAGAGCATTTTGATGGCTTTATTGCACAGCAGGTATCTGAAGGCCGCTACGCATCGGCTAGCGAGGTCGTTAGAGCCGGTTTAAGAATGCTTGAAGACAATGAGCAGAAACTAGCAACATTAAGACGACTCTTAGATGAAGGCGAAAAAAGCGGCACAGCTGAATATAGCTATGAAAGCTTCATGAGCGAGCTAGATGACGAGCTTGGCTAATGCATGAATTTGAGCTTAGCGGAAAAGCTAAAGCCGACTTAAGGTCTATTGCCGCCTATACACAACGCAAATGGGGTAAAGAACAAAGACGAGTTTACTTACGCCACCTTGACGAGGCTTTTCACTTACTAGCGGAAAAGCAGACGCTAGGAATCTCATGCGATTACATAAAGCCAAACTATAGAAAATTTCCGGTTTTAAGCCACGTAATTTTCTATCGCACTCTCTCAGAAAATAGAATCAAAATAGTTAGAGTCCTTCACAAACGAATAGACGTGAAGTCGAATCTCGCGGAGCCATAACGCCCGCAGTTGCGGACAATTTGTAGCGACGAAGGAGCGGAAAGGCGTTCCGACAACCTGCGCTTGTTATGTTGCATATTCTACGGCCTTAGCTGCATGTATAGCTGTTGTATCGAATAACTTTACATTAGTGTCAGTTTGATTGACCAGCATACCAATTTCCGTGCACCCAAGAATAACTGCTTCAGCTCCTTGGGCTGCCAACGCGTCAATAATACGCAAATACTCTGCCTTTGAAGCCGCTACCGTTTTTCCCATGCAAAGCTCCTGATAGATGACTCTATGGATAATTTCCCTATCTGATTCCTCTGGAACCAAAACTTCAAGACCGTAATTATTAACTAGCCTACTTTTATAGAAATCTTGCTCCATAGTAAAAGACGTACCTAATAATCCAACTGCTTTAATCTCATTTTCGACCAGCACTTCCGCCGTTGCATCGGCAATGTGAAGTAATGGGATTTGAATGCTAGCTTCAATTTCTGGCGCAACCTTGTGCATGGTGTTTGTACAAATAAGCAAAAAATCAGCACCAGCTGCCTGAACACTTTTTGCAGCCTCAGATAGAATTTGTGATGTCCCACTCCAATCGCCAGTATGTTGCAGCTGTTCGATTGGTTCGAAATCTACACTGTACATTGCAATTTTTGCTGAATGCAAACCACCCAAGACATTCTTTACACCTTCATTTATCGCTTTGTAGTAACCAAGAGTGCTCTCCCAACTCATGCCACCAAGTAAGCCAATTGTTTTCATAATTTTTATCCTAAGTGTTTTTAAACATAACGCCGCATCCAGCGGTTTATTGTAGTGGTACTTACACCGGTTAATCCAAAATTACGGTTAAGCCGAGTACCTGCATGATAACCGACGACATTACTGCCTCATCCGGTGCGTTAGCTCAATTTATTATGAGCGAGAAACAAAGCTAATTGTGGGCTGAAAGAGTGTCAGGAAAATACTCGTTCAGGCTTGACAAAGGGAGTCATACCAACGCCTTGCTAAAGTGCGGCTAAATTACACAAAACCCAAGCAAAGCCAACATAATCACTAAACCCAACCAAACCAAAAATGCCAAAGGTTAGCTGTCACACTTAAGCAATTTGTTAGTTTATTCTTCACACAAATCGCACGATTTAATTATATTGAACATTTCGCACTACAGGCCATAATCATGCGTAGGGTCAGATTTGGAGATTGATTATGCATACATTAACAGCAAATGATGCCAAACGTAATTTTGGAGAGCTACTTCTTAGCGCCCAACGCGAGCCAGTGAAGATTAGCAAAAACAGTAAAGATGCCGTAGTAGTAATGTCTATCAAGGACTACGAGGAGCTAGAGGCAATGAAAGCCGAACACCTCAAACATTGTTTCGAGTCAGCCAAACAAGACTTATCACAAGGCAAAGTTGTTGATGGTAAAGATTTTTTAAGCGCTTTATAATCCGGTATGCAAAAGAATAGATACAAACTAAGTAGATTAGCTCAGGCTCATATAAGAAAAATTAAGAACTATACCGTCAACAACGTCTCTGAAACTCAGTGGCGCACCTTTAAAGATACGCTATTGTCCGGACTCCAAATGCTTGCCGACAATCCAGCCGCAGGTCGTAGCTGCAACGAAATCTACCCAAGTGGTTTTTACTTTCCTATTGGAAAACACACAGCCTACTTTACAAAGGAAGACGGCTTCATTTTGGTTGTCGCTGAACTCGGCCAATCACAACTTCCGCAAAACCATCTTCCTTTGGCGTATGTTTATCCAAAAGAAAAGCGCGCAATCCGGGACTTATTGCGTAGGCGAACCCATGCCATGCGCCACAGTGCTGAATTAAAAGCCTTTGTTAAGAATGCGCTTGCACCTGCACTGAGCCTTCCACTAACTGGCGAGAATAATCAGCCATTACGCTTTGAATAGCGCCAGCATCAGGTTAATCGATGAATGTCTAGTGCCCCTGCGCCTGCCACGGATTGCCCGACAGCAGGCAGCGATGAGATCGCACTAAGAGAGCCGGTGACCGGCGCAGCAATATATGTGTTTGCCGCAGGCGATGCCTGACGATGACCATGACAGAAGAAGTTAAGAGGTTTAGCACAGGGATTTGTACTGGCTGCTGACGCAGCCAGAGAATTGCTATTACCTATTGACCAGAGTTGGCTCATATGTGTTATATTGCGGCCTACATACAAGTTTCGTGCTTTTCTCGATAAGCAGTTCGATTTGTGTCCGTAAACAAAACCATTTTACCGTTATTAAGTTCGATAATGTTATCCACTAAAACCATACCAACTGGCACGTCATAATCACCAGAACTACTTAAAACGGTATTAATCAATTTGCCACCCTTAATAGACCAAGCCCCTTTAATTATTAAAACAGGAGAAATGCATTCACGGGTTTCAAATTGCTTGTACAGTGCCGTTCCATCAGCAAAGTATTGTGTGGTAAACCACTCTTTATTGAAATATTCATCTGAGCGTCCAACAACCCATGTACCAACAATTTCATTTCTGAAAGATTCATCTTGCGAATATGATGGAGCACTAGTTAGCGCCAATAAAAAGATCAGATATTTCATATTTCCCTTGATTTTTAGAAGCAATATAACGAATCCCCTCATAAATTAAAGAAGATTCAATAATATAGACACGCATGGTGCAATTTGACCTAATTCATTTCGCCAAAAACATACCAGAACAACACACCATGCGTGATATATCTATCTTACATGATTTACTTAAAAATCAATGCCACAATTTACATCAAGAGCGTCTATCTTCTTTAATGGTTGCTGTGCAATCGTTGCTTGATGGACAGCAACTGTCACTTACCGAATTGGGCCGCAACATCACCGGGACGGTTGCCGCTAAGCACAACATTAAACGGGTTGACCGGCTGTTTAGGCTGATTGGAATCATAGCCATAGCACAATTGGCAGCGTGCTATCCAGGCCAATACCATCCGGAATCGACCGGTACTATCACTAATCAGGCTCGGACGGGAAGTTCGAAAACGCTGGCGGGATTACCCCGTTTCAATCTCTGAAATCCGGTGGGCGATCACTCAGTACATCCTGAGAGTTCATGTCACCGGAGTGCCTGAGTTATGAGGGGATCCCCCAGCGCGAAATTAAGGGGCTGGCGGTACGCCAGTCCCAGCGAGTGAAACGAGCGAGCTTGAATGCCTTGTTAGCCTGATGGCCCATCAAGAATCCATTTTGCAAAATCGATATCTGCTGGATGAGGTTCAAAATGAAATCTTATGGCTTCTTCGTACAGCTTGCAGAGTTTATCTGGATGGAAGGTACAATGTAGCTGCTGTTCACACCATTCTTCTAACATTCCATCGATAAGCATTTCGGACTGCTTATAGTCAATCCTGAACCACTCTGTTTTACTATCGTCATGATTTAATATTCTTTGGTCTTGGAACTCATAATGGATTGATGCTTCGAACGCACTGACTTGTCCGCAAACGTCTGGTATGTAGTAAGCAACCACCAACCCTAAATATGGATCTGCTGTACGCAACTGCCTGAATCTAGCAAGTGGATTACCGCTAGTTCGCCCGACCTTGCACCGAGAATAATCTTGCGAAGAAATTAATAAGTATATCCACCCACCGTGCATTCTATTTATTCCTTCTGGCTAACGCCGCATTCAGAGGCTTGTCCGCTGCAATACTTTGTTAGCAACTTGCAGCCTGTTTAGCAATTCATTCAACTCGTTAAGCACAAGATCTGGCTCATCATCTTGAACAAAGTGACCACTATTTTTAGCAAGAACGGCTTTTCCCTGAGGAAATTGATTTACCCATTCACTTTGATATTGCCCCCAGAGTCGGCGGCCTTGCTCAGTCTCAAATGAATTCGAGGGCTGCTCAGGTACTTTGACACCAGCTATTAATGTTACGGGGATATCACCAATATCAGAAAAGCCTGCGGCTTGAGATTTATCCCAAATTACATCCAGAAAGCACCACTTCCCCTCACCCATCTCGTAATCGTTTTTCCTTATCGCTTCTATTTCTTCCTGACCACTAAAGGGGTTAAGCTGAGTAACTATATTTACATCACGAGGATTTGCAGGGTCAATCATAAGCATCGCTGCTACATCATCATTATATTGGCTGGCAAAGTTCCTAGCAGTTATTCCACCGAGAGAGTGGCTGACATAGACTATTGGCCTTTCAACGTCCAATGCGGAGAGTACTTGATCAACTTCCTTCACATAGTCTGAAGAGGTTCGTTGCCCTGTGCAGCTAGTTGAGTTTCCCTCACCTAATCGGGAGAACCTGATAGCAGTGATTTCCGCTGGCAAGTCTTCCCATATTGAGTTCCAACCAGCCATTCCCGATACTGCGCCAGCATCAAATAGTACAATTATATCACCACCCTTTTTGACTTCGTATTCGATATGACCTCCGTCAATTTTCAGCATGGAAGCAGCTGTTACTGGAAAACTAAAGCAAACGAAAAGAAAAACACCTAAATATTTTGACAAAACACTTCCTTACTCTGGGTTGCTAACGCCGCCAACAACGGCAGACTTGTGATTGTGGCTTTTGTGCAACAATGGCGAAGCCATGCACAAAAGGCGCGAGCGCAAGGCTGTCCAAGGAGCGCAGCGACTGATGTTGCTTGGCCTTGTTATGAGCGGCTATGAGAAAAACACCCATCTCTTCTTGGTTGTAAGTAAAATAATTACTGCACCTATGAGCCCCATTAATGACCCAGCAATACCGAGCCCAACATACAAATTTATGCAGAAAGCGATTGCTACGACACCGTAAAACCCATATACACCCCACTTTTTCCAATTCCATATACCTGCGGCTAGTGCCACATTTAAAATAGCCATAACCCCCATAAAGTAGAGTATACCAATTGTCATTTTTGGATATACTTGGGTTATCGCGTCTGGGTTACTGAAATATGTAAATGCTGTTAGCGGGTTAGCAATAAACATTAGTATCAAAAAAGCACTCAACCAAAACCCACGCTTTTTGGGCGATTTCTCTTCAATAATATTACTAGCTTCCATTGATACTCCTTAGTTTTTGTAGCTCATAACGCCGCGCTAAGCGGCACAAATCGCTTGGCTAAAATTAGCGAGGAACGAGCGCAAGCCTACTGTTTTGCGTCCGCCCTTAACCGTCTTGTTAGCACATAACGGTCATTGACGACCACTTAACTATGCCGCGAGTAACCTTTATTCCACCAACTAATGTTGAACCACCATAATCTTTAGCCAGCCGCAATAAGGTGTCATGGAACCCTAAATTTGGAAACTCCGCTTCGACTCTCTTAATTACTCCCTTGCTAAGTCCTTTTCGGGTTAAGCCTTTTGATGCGTCTATCCAGTCAGCTTTTCGACATGCTTCGATGACACGCTCATGAGGTCCTTTATAGGGAAATATTTTATCGTGCCAATGTATAGCACCACGAAGAGCTTCGGCGTTCAGCCCCCAACCGTACTTTTCATTATCTGCTAATGCGACCGCTTCGGATGGTTCAAGGTAAGCCAATTCACTATCTGTCCAAAGCCCGATGTCGTGATAAACAAAAGCTGTTTCGACAAGTGGCTCAACCTCGCTGTCATATTCCAGAAAATGCATGGCATAGGTTATTGTTCGATAAACATGGTTTCGATAGCCAGGAAAATCTTCTCCAATAACATCTTCGTAGCGCGCTAGCAGCTCTTCAACTAGTGGGCGCTCAGGTTTTATTTTGATTTCCGTCATTTGCTATTCTCCTAAAGTCGAATAAGGGCTAACGCCCGCATAAAGGGCGATAACACATGGGCTAAAATTAGGAACGAAGTGACGCAACCATGTATTAGCGTCCCAGCGAGCTTGCGAGCGATTTAATGCGTTTGTTAGCTATACTTTGCTACCAAACCTTCCACCAAGGTTTTTTTATACCGGGGTGAGTTATTGTTAAAAGTTGAGGTTCACTTTTATTCCCAGAACGAGATACAGCGATAATCTGAACTGTAATATTTATGGATTCTTGTTCTTCATTACTCCCATCAAACCAAAGAAAGCTAAATAGCTTTTCATTTTCCATAAACTTCGATGGTACGACAGGAGATTCGTAAAAAAGCTGATCTTCAAATTTACCTTCAATAATTTTAAAAATATAACCTTGTTCATGTGAAGGTAAAGTCTCAAGTTTTAAATTGATAAAGCCTGCATCAGAACATGAACCATGATTTCCATCATCTGTTCCCCTGTGAATTGAATCAACTTTAAAAGTTGGTTTAGTAACTTCATCTGAAGAGTTCTCAGATATTACGAAATCATCAAACGCTGGAGCAAAGGAACATGCTGTAACCTCAAAAGCTAGGATATTTAATAACAATAACAGAAAACGACTCATAACTTTCCTTGTATAGCTAACGCCACGCTCTGGGGCAAATCGGAGCGAAGCGTAGATTTGTCCCTAGCAGCGTTTTGTTAGCCATTTTTGGCAGCATAACTAGCCACCTCACCCAAAAATAAGTAGGTATGAATAACGGAGAGCTTAGCTTCATCAAGAGT
The DNA here is from genome assembly GCF_056158205.1 of Alteromonas sp. AWQ4_252. Lineage (NCBI taxonomy): Bacteria > Pseudomonadati > Pseudomonadota > Gammaproteobacteria > Alteromonadales > Alteromonadaceae > Alteromonas > Alteromonas sp. AWQ4_252. Next base: position 4,006,278 of record NZ_JBSWSV010000001.1, read on the forward strand.
GACATCTACATGCACACCCTTACACGATTTTTCATAAATAATATCCAATCTTGCCGCCAAATGCTCAAGCTCAGACTCCAAAAGTGAGTAACTACCTTCGCTTTCGCTTAAATCTGAAAGGAATGCTAGAAGACGATTTTTATACTGTTCCCCACCAACTTTTCGCGCACGACCTTTTCTGTCTTTCCAGTCTTCCTCTCGCGGAGGAAAGACCGAATCAGCTACATCCATCAACAAGCGACGGCATGATGTTAGAGCAGCAGAAAGTGATTCAGGATTTCGATCGTTCATACGCTCATTTATTGCTATAACTTTTTCCGCGGCTTTTGGGCAATGAGACCGAATAAATGAATCCACTAGATTTCTTGCGCCCTCGAATATATCTTCTGCAACATCTCCTAATTCAACAGCAAGATAAGTATCAGTGGCATAATTATGTATTGCGGCTTTCATTGAGGAATATAAAGATTTACTACTGGCATAGTTTTTCTTTTGCTGGTTTTGGAACTTCAACTGCGTTGCCATGAGTGATTCAGTAGCATTTTTTTCTACAAAATCTTTTACCTTGGTAGTAGGTGCTCTAGCGCTTCTAAGAGAATTGAGTAGAGCTTCATCGGATTCGGCATTTGCTTCGATAGTTGGCAAGCTCTGAGAATAGTATTTGGAACTATCCAAATTGAGCCTTCCTCCAGATGTGGCATACTTTATACAATCTCCCAGCTCTGAAAATGAAAAATCATCGGGATAGCCCTTCGTTTCCAAATCTAACCATGTTTGAGCGTCAGAATCTCGCATCAGCCGCGCAAGTCTTTTTGCCTTCATAAGTACGGCATCGACTTTAGATGCTGAGCTCTCAAGATCATTCAGCAATTCTTCGCTAACCTTTCTAGCCTCATCAATCCTTTTACTCACGCAGAATCCTCATTAGATGGCTAACACCCGCATAACGGGCAAAAACACGTGGGCTACAATTTCAAGCGAAGCGCCAAGGAGCCCACGTGTTTTTGTCCCCAGCGAGCGCAGCGAGTGTTAATGCGCTTGTTATGAGATTACTTTGCCATATAAAACAGCATTGTAGAATGCCTGACGTTTATACACTGCTTTCTCAAGGTTGCCTTCTTTCTTAAAACCACATTTTAAAAGTACGGATTCTGATGCGGTGTTCCCTTGAAAAACTGTAGCTTGAACACGCGCAAAATTATTGCGTTTAATTTGAGCTAGAAGTGTACGTAATGCTTCCGTTACGATGCCCTTGCCCCAGTGTTCGCGAGCGAGCCAATAACCAAGTTCACCAGTGAATGCATACTCATTTTGACCTGGCTCGATACCGATACAACCAGCAAAATTACCGTCCACTTCTATTGCTCGGATAATTCCATTTTTGCAACCAACGCTGAGCCACCAATCAGCATCACTGTCAGCGTAAGGGAAAGGAATACGAGAAGACAGAAACCTTGTGACTTCTGGATCGTTTAATATATCGATGATTACCGGTTTGTCGGCTATTTCAAAATTTCGAAGAACGAGCATATCCCTGTCTCATAACGCCCCGCTTAGGGGCAAATACTTGCTGGCTATAATACCAAGCGAAGCGCCGGGAGCCAGCGAGTATTTGTCCCAGCGAACGCAGTGAGCGAACTACAGCGGATTGTTATGTGACCCTGCCAAAACACTAACTTTTGTCATGACCTAAGTCCATGTGCGCGATGATATATCCGTACTGTTTGTCGGTGAGTTGTCCTTGTTTATGTAACGATTTTGCTAAATCGAAGCTCCAGTGCATACCTTTTGGCGCTTCTGGAATTGATAAGTCTAAACTGACCAATTCTTTTCGGACTACGGTATTACCATTTATTTCAGCCTGTTTAGCACAATGACTTAAAATGTACTCTACTGCATATTTATCTACGCTCGGTTCCCAAGTGTATTCCACTTCACAGGCATACTTTGTTTCTCCTTCAGGAGTCACATATTCCAAACGACCAGTCGTGCAACCAGAAAGCAACAAAAGAAAAAGAGATAAATTTAAAAACTTCATGTTATCCAAATTCTCCTTGGGCACATAACGCTAAGCTTTGGGGCGCTAGCACGTGGGCTAAAATCCGAACGAAGTGAGTCAGCCCACGTGTTAGCGTCCCAGCGACCGAAGGGAGTGCCAACAGCGTTTTGTTAGGCGTACAAAGGAACGTACGCAGCTTTGCTGCCACCACTAGCCAAATAGACCGCGTATTTAAATTATTGAATTTAAGATAAAACAACCCTGTGCGAAATGCCAGATGTTAACGGTAATGCTGGATAAAAGAATGAGTTTAGAAGACTGGTGATGTTAAATGTTGGCGTTGCGGTGTTTATGAAAAGCACATTGCTAAAGCCGTTAAAACAACTGAGAAAGCTTGCCGCGAATACAACCTAGCGAAACAGCCTTGATGCTGGAATGTCACGGCTGAACCCACATTTTAATGCTGTGAGTAAATGACGCCTAACGCCCGCATAACGGGCAAAAACACGTAGGCTACAATACCAAGCGAAGCGCAGGGAGCCTACGTGTTTTTGTCCCTAGCGAGCGCAGCGAGTGTTAATGCGTTTGTTATGTGCCGCTACGAAATTACCTTAAGCTCAATTTGAGCTCCATTTGGTAACGTTTCTATTTGCCTTGCTACATCTCCGGAAAAAGTAAGTTGCTCAATTTGAGGGACTGATACGATATTAGCGACGCAGTATTCTCCGCCCAACACCCCTGGAATTGTTAGGTGATATTTGTAACCTGATTTTAGTTCACCTAATTTTACCTTTGCATCGTTTACCAGATTTGCCATCACCCAGTCTTCAATGAACTCTGGGTCTGCGAGTACTTCATCGAGTGCACTTCGATCATGCGCGATTAACGAGCAATAGCTATCTTCTGGGCATAAGCGCCAATATTTTCCAGCAGAATCTCTAATTATCAAATTTCCAAATTCATTTTCTGCAACTACTTTTACGGGATCTATGCCAACCCAGCCCCAAGCAGATTTAATTGCATCAATAATTTTCAAGCTACCACCTTAGGCACATAACTTTTAAATAAGGGGCGCAGACATGTGGGCTAAAATCCGAGCGAAGCGACAGAGCCCACGTGTTACTGTCCCAGCGAGCCTGCGAGCGGCTTAATGTGTTTGTTATAAGCCACCAAAATAACCACCCAGCCATCCTTGATAATCAAACCCTTTTGACCTGTAAAAGGCTAATTCTACATTTTTAAAAGAATCAAAATATGCTGCGACAAAAGGAACAAAGAAAACAGCAGCAAAGTAATGCTTCACTTCTCCCTCGGGTATGTAACCTACCTCATGTATTAACCAATGGCCAATATCAAAAAACCTGAAGAATGTAACAGCCGCCAAACCAAACAACAAAGAACCAAATAACTTAAACCAAGTTAAACGTCCAAACTTCCACAGAACTCTTGATAGTTTTGAAAAAAACAAAACGTACACGTAAAAAATGCAAACGAATACAACCATCTCAACATTTAAATAAAGTGGCATTAGAAAATAAAGAAAAGCTGGCGCAATAAATCCGAGCATTTTCCGTTTGTAAGTCTCTACGAAGAATGTTCCTTCGTTTATTACATCATCTGGCAGTGAAGTTACTGTTTTCATAGTGGCTTATAACGCTAAGCTTTGGGGCGCAAATACGTGGGCGATAATTGCGAAGCGCCCACGTGTTTGTGTCCCAGTGACCGAAGGGAACGACAACAGCGTTTTGTTAGCCTTACCTGCATTCGATGCTCGTTAGTCCCGTAACAGGACTAGAAAAAACTATGTTACTACCAAGCCACTCATATGTGTATGGTGGGTCTACTGCTGCCTCTCCGATTACGACACCGTTAAGATTGTATAAGCGACATTCAAGTTCACCCAATTCAAGGACGTGCTCACTGAAACATTCCCAACCCCAGAATAAAGCTATTGTATTTGAATGAATAATGGTTTCACTTTCAAGGTTGAGAATAACAGAGGCGTTTCCTCCCCCCAGAAACAAGACATTGGTTGATTCGCAGAAGTAGCATTTAACTTCTGAGTGATTATCAATGTTGTCCCAGTAAAAATGGACTGTAACTGTTTTATTGGTCAAGCCGACAATTACTTCAGTTGCATATTCAGAAGAGATTAATAAGCCGCATGAAATACCACTAGATTGCCGACATTCGGCTCGTGGAGAAGTATTTATAGATATAGATTCACAACTCACGGTACTTTCCATGTAAGGCTAACAGCTTAATGTGCAGAAAAAATCCTGAATAAAACGCGGAATAAATCCACACATCACAAATTTTATTTTCTCACTGTTGCATGGAAGGGCTGTCAAATCAACACATTGCTAGTTTGTTGTCAGATAAACGGTTTCCAATAAGGAAACTTTCCTTTTTATTTCATGCTCACAAAAAAAGCGAGCATCACACTCGCTTTTTCAACAATTTATTGTAGCTGTTAATCAGCCACAAATTTCATTCAAAACTAGCAACCAACCTACTCTTCCAAATAACTCTCAATACTCGGGCAAGAGCAAATCAAGTTGCGGTCGCCGTATACATCATCAATACGGTTTACGCTTGGCCAGAACTTGTTACGTGCTACCGCGGCAACCGGATAAGCGGCAACCTGTCGGTCGTAGCTGCGGTTCCAGTCGCTGTCGCAAATATCTGCCAGCGTGTGTGGCGCGTTGTGCAGTGGGTTGTCGGTGGCATCCCACTCGCCGCTTTCCACTTTGGCAATTTCTTCGCGAATGCTTACCATGGCTTCTACAAAACGGTCCAGCTCGTACTTGGCTTCAGACTCAGTAGGCTCAATCATCAGCGTGCCCGCAACCGGGAAGCTCATGGTTGGCGCGTGGAAACCGTAATCGTTAAGGCGCTTGGCAATGTCCATTTCTGTTACGCCGGAAGCTTCTTTCAGCGGACGTAAATCAATAATACATTCGTGGGCAACGCGGCCGTTACGGCCTTTGTACAATACCGGGTAATGACCTTCCAGCGCTTTTGCTACGTAGTTGGCATTCAAAATGGCCACTTCGGTGGCTTTGCGCAAACCTGCAGCCCCCATCATTTTGATATACATGTAGCTAATGGGCAAAATAGACGCACTGCCCCATGGCGCTGCTGATACAGCCCCACAGTCTTTGCCTGCATTTTCAATGGTCACCACTGTGTGATTTGGCAGGAAAGGCGCAAGATGCGACTTCACACCAATTGGGCCCATGCCCGGGCCGCCGCCACCGTGAGGAATACAGAAGGTTTTGTGCAAGTTAAGGTGCGACACATCTGAACCAATAAAGCCAGGCGCTGTAATGCCTACCTGCGCGTTCATGTTGGCTCCATCCATGTAAACCTGGCCGCCAAACTCGTGCACAATGTCACAAATCTCACGAATGGTTTCTTCGTACACACCGTGGGTAGACGGGTACGTGATCATGGCGCAAGACAGGTTATCACCCACTTCTTCGGCTTTCTTGCGCAGATCAGCCAAATCGACGTTGCCGTTTTTATCACAAGCAACTACAACTACTTTCAGGCTTACCATTTGCGCTGACGCCGGGTTGGTACCGTGAGCAGAGCTTGGAATTAAGCACACATTTCTGTGCCCTTCCCCACGGCTTTCGTGATAGCGCTGAATGGCCAGCAAGCCTGCATATTCACCCTGAGCGCCCGAATTAGGCTGCATGGAAAGCGCATCGTAACCGGTAATGCTAATAAGCCACTCGCTTAACTCGCCAATCATTGCCTGATAACCACTGGCTTGTTCCACTGGCGCAAACGGGTGTAGCTGTCCAAACTCAGGCCAGGTGACCGGAATCATCTCTGCTGTAGCATTCAGTTTCATGGTGCACGAACCCAGCGAAATCATCGAATGATTCAACGCTAAATCTTTGTTTTCCAGTGATTTGATATAACGCAGCATCTCCGTTTCAGAATGATACTGGTGGAAAACCTCGTGGGTAAGAATGTCAGATGTGCGCAATAAATCTGCTGGAATAGACTGGCTGCCCTGTGTAGTGACTTCAGCATCCAGCGTGTCGATGGTAAGCCCGTGGTTATCACCTAACAAAACGTCGAACAAGCTGCTGATATCGCTGCGCGTGGTGGTTTCATCCAGCGCTATGCCTACTGCACCGTCGAGGTCGGCACGCAGGTTCATGCCTTTGGCATAAGCCGCTTCCAGTACCTCAGCTTTGTTGTCTACCATTACAGTAAGGGTATCGAAATACGTGCTGTGTTTAAGCGCCAACCCTTTTTGTGTTAACCCAGTTGCCAAAATATCAGCAAATCGGTGAATGCGATTAGCGATGGTTTTTAACCCTTCCGGGCCATGATACACCGCGTAAAAAGACGCCATATTTGCCAGCAATACCTGTGCGGTACAAATGTTTGAGTTGGCTTTTTCCCGGCGAATGTGTTGTTCCCGGGTTTGCAGCGCCATGCGAAGTGCCGGGCGACCGCGGGTGTCTTTACTTACTCCGATAATACGGCCAGGCAACGAGCGCTTGTAACTGTCGCGGGTAGCAAAGAAGGCCGCGTGTGGGCCACCGTACCCCATAGGTACACCAAAGCGCTGCGCGCTACCTAATGCCACATCTGCGCCCAGTTCACCGGGCGATTTTAACAACACCAGGCTCATCAAATCAGCCGCTACCGCCACAATGCCTTTTTTGGCTTGTACCGCAGCAATGATATCGCTGATATCTTTCACTTCTCCGGTGGTAGTGGGGTATTGTAATAACGCACCAAACACATCGTGCTCTGCCGCCTCTTCAGCCGGGCCAGTTACAATACCAAAGCCAAACATCTCAGCGCGGGTTTCTACCACGTCGCGGGTTTGCGGGTGAACATCATCGGCAATGAAATATAAATTGGCTTTTTTGTTTTTAGATACACGCTTTGCCAGTGCCATGGCTTCCGCGGCTGCTGTACCTTCGTCAAGTAACGATGCCGAAGCCAGTTCTAAACCGGTTAAATCAATCGTTACCTGTTGGAAATTCAAAATGGCTTCCAAGCGGCCTTGTGCAATTTCAGGCTGGTACGGCGTGTAAGCAGTATACCAACCCGGGTTTTCCAGCACATTGCGCAAAATTACATTGGGTACGTGAGTATCGTAATAACCCATACCAATGAAAGAACGGTTAATTTTGTTTTTCGCTGCAACGGCTTTAAGTGCTGCCAGTGCTTCAACTTCTGTCGCACCATCGCCGGTTTCAATGGGCTTGTCTAACTGAATGCCCGCAGGTACGGTTTGTTCCATTAGGTCATCGAGAGATTCGGCACCGACTGATGCCAGCATCGCTTGAATTTCGTCTTCACCCGGGCCGATGTGGCGGCGGGTAAAGGCATTTTTTTGCTCTAACTGAGCCAAGGTAATTGATGAATTCGACATAGTTTTGTTAAGCACTTGCAATGGATGATAAACAAAAGGGGTAAACACGTACCCCTTTAATTGATGTGGTTAAGCTGACGTCGAGTGCTTACTCTTCGTCGATGCTGTTTTCGTAACCTTCAGCGTCTAACAAACCTTCCACTTCTGAAGGGTCGTCGGCTTTAATTTTGAATAACCAGCCGTCTCCGTAAGGGTCGCTGTTTACCTGCTCCGGAGAATCTTCCAGGGCGTCGTTGATAGCAACAATTTCACCACTAATTGGCGCATACACGTCAGAAGCGGCTTTTACTGATTCAGCAACGGCCACGTCATCACCGGTGCTTACTGCGTCGCCCACGTCAGGCAAATCTACAAAAACCATATCGCCCAATAATTCCTGAGCGTGCTCTGAAATACCTACGGTAAACACGCCGTCGCCTTCCGGACGAACCCACTCGTGCGTTGATGCATAACGTAAATCGGTTGGGATATTGCTCATAATAAGTTCCTGATTATTCCTTGATGTTGGGATTACAATACACTTTTACCATTGCGAACAAAGCTGGGCTTAACCACACTTACTGTAACCCACTTTTTGCGCATTTCCACCTCTACCGTGTCGGTAGTATCGGCAGGCACGCGGGCCAGTGCAATAGAATGTCCTAATGTAGGAGAGAAGGTACCGGAGGTGATCACACCGTCGCCAGAAGCCGCCTTTACTTTCAGGCCGTGACGCAACACGCCTTTTTCAGTCATCACCAAACCTACCAGCTTGTCGGTACCGGCTGCTTTTTGCGCTTCCAGTGCCTGACGGCCTACGAAATCGCGCTCAGCAGGTTCCCAGGTAATGGTCCAGCCCATGTTGGCAGCCAGCGGCGACACAGTTTCATCCATGTCTTGTCCGTACAGGTTCATGCCCGCTTCCAAACGCAGGGTATCACGGGCACCTAAGCCACAAGGTTTTACACCCGCATCCAAAAGTCCCTGCCAGAACTGACCGGCCTGGGTAACTGGCACCATAATTTCATAGCCGGCTTCACCGGTGTAACCCGTGGTAGCAATGAATAAATCTTCTGCTTGCACGCCGAAAAAAGGCTTCATGCCAGCCACGGCTTCTTTTTGTGCTTCAGAGAATAAGGTAGCGGCTTTTTCTTTAGCGTTGGGGCCTTGTACCGCAATCATGGCGAAGTCAGGCTTTTCAGTAATGGTCACATCAAAGCCACTGGCTTTGTCTTTTAGCCAGTTCATGTCTTTTTCACGGGTCGCAGAATTCACTACCAGACGATAATTCGTTTCATCGAAGTGATACACAATAAGGTCGTCAACCACACCGCCTTCTTCGTTTAACATGCCGCTGTACAAGGCTTTGCCCTTGTCTTTCAGTTTGGCAACGTCGTTGGCCAACAAGTAACGCAGGTAGTCTTTAGCCTGAACGCCGGTTACGTCCACAATGGTCATGTGAGACACGTCAAACATGCCCGCATCCTGACGCACCGCATGGTGCTCTTCAATTTGTGAACCGTAGTTGATGGGCATATCCCAGCCGAAGAAATCGACCATTTTCGCGCCTGCTTCAAGGTGCTTGGCGTGTAAAGCGGTGGTGTTACTCATGCGACTCTGTCCGTTTCGATGAATTAAAAACAGACCAAAGTATAGGTTTCATACTAAATGGGTTTCAAATTGGAATTTCTTATCATTACATTTGCATTTATAATGTAAGCAAGCTTTATCATCAGCATTTCAAATCATTATGAAGCAGCTTTCGTTAGATAACTTACGCACGTTTGTGAGTGTTATAGAGCAAGGTGGTTACGCCAAAGCCGGTGAATGGCTGGGCCGTTCACAACCAGCCATTAGTTTGCAAATCAAGAAGTTGGAAGAACAAATCGACCGCAAATTGTTCACCAAAGTCGGTCAGCGTCATTTACCAAGTACCGATGGCAACTGGTTATATCCAAAAGCAAAAGAACTCCTGGAACTAAACGATGCTATTTTTCGTTCGCTTACCCCTGCGCCTTTGTCTGGCCGATTGCGCTTAGGCATTCCCAATGAGTTTGCCTCTACGTTGCTACCCGGCCTTATCGGAGAGTTCTCTAAACGTTATCCCGATGTATCGTTGGAAGTCACATCATCGTTAAGCCGCGATTTATTACATGCATCGAAACGCAACCAGTTTGATCTCATTCTCGCCCTGACTAACCCGAACGAGGAAACCGCTGGCGAAGTGGTGCTGGAAGATGATGTGGTGTGGGTGGGAGATGCGAATCGCTCCGTGGTTGGAGACAATATTTCGCTGGTGTTGGCTCCTGATGGCTGCATGTACCGCAGCCGGGTGATTGACGAATTAAAACAGCAAACCCGGGTGTGGAAAATAACCTATACCAATGCCGATCTCAGTGGTTTGGTGGCGGCCATTCAGCAAGGGTTGGGTATTACCGCCCTCGCCCGCTCGAGTAGGCCTGAGAATTTGACCGTGCTTCAGGACAGACGCTTGCCTCGGTTAGGCAAAGTGAATATCAGTTTATTCAACCAGGATACTCAGCACCCTGTGATAAGTCGAACGTTGGCGGAGTTTATTAAATCTCGCCTGCACCAATAATGACGCTTTGTGATGATTTAAAGCCGTTTTTGCAGACCACAGCAACTACCACCCCATGGCCTGCTGTAACCACTGCTTTTTCAGCAAAGGCACGGTATCCGTAGCCACCAGCCCCACGCCACGAACAATTTTTTTCAACGGATTGCTACCGTCAAATAAGGTTTTAAACCCTTCCATGGCAGCAATCACCGCCGCAGCGTCTGCTTTTCTGGCTCGTTCGAACGGGCGCAAGTTGCGCAGCTCACCAATATCTTTGTGAGCTGAGTAACAATCGCGTAATGTGTCAGCTAAGGCAAACGCATCGCGCATGCCCAAATTAACACCCTGGCCCGCAAGAGGGTGAATGGTGTGGGCAGCATCGCCAATTATCACTGCGCCCTGCTTTGCCCATTGTCTTGCGTAGCGCATGGTAAGCGGAAACTGTACTCTGTTGCTCACCAATTCCGACACACCTAAAACACTGTTGGTGGTGGCATTCAGAGCATGACTAAACTGCCCGTCGTCACAGTCCATCAGCTGTTTTGCCACCGATTTGTTCTGTGACCACACAATTGAGCAATGATAAGGGTCGGCAAGGGGCAGTAACGCCAGCGGACCATCCGGTGTGAACACCTGTCTGGCACAGCGACCATGAGGCTGCTGGGTTTTAATGGTGGCAACAATGGCTGTGTGACCATAATCTTTAAACGTTAACGGAAACTGGGCCTGTTGCCGCACATAAGAATTAGCACCATCAGCGCCCACCACCAGCCGACACGCAATAACGTCGTCATTGTCTAGCATCAGCATGGTTTCCTTTTTACCCCACAGCATTTTATTGATTTTTGCTGTAACCATGTGAGTACTTACACTGGCTTGCGCTTTAATAGCTAAAGCATTTATCAGGTTCTGGTTTTCAATAATGTGGCCAAGTTGAGGCGCGCCTAAATCGTCGTTGGAGAACTGAATATGGCCAAAGCTGTCTTTGTCCCATACCGACATGGATTGATACGGACTTATCCGCGCCCCATCGAGGTTTTCCCACACGCCCAATTGCTCAAGGGTATCTTGATTGGCACCATTGATGGCGCTTACCCGCAATTCAGAGTGCTCTGACAATTCGCGCTGGCAGGGTTTATCGCTAATCACAGCAACAGACAATCCGCTGTTTTCCAGTGCCACAGCCACGCTTAACCCCACCATACCGCCACCTACAATGGCGACATCCACATTTTCCATAGTTACTCCTCAGGCGCCCGGCGCAAAGCCTGTCGTTTGCCTGACAAAAAGTTGTTGTAATGTGCTGCTGTTGTCCATAGCCACCAAACCCACATTACGCGCTGCAATGAGCCCGGGCATAGCATTTGAAAACAATCTCACCAAACCATCGGTTAATGTAACCGTGGCCTGTTTATCGTTCGCTCTGCTGGCAGCGTATCGCCGAAGTACATTAAACGCACCAGGGTCGTCGGCCTCTGCCAGTTGCTTCACCAATGCCATGGCATCCCGCAAACCAAGATTAAAACCCTGCCCGGCAATAGGGTGAAGCGTTTGTGCAGCATTTCCCACCACCACGGCACGATGGGTAACCGTATTGCGAACTACAGACAATGCCAGTGGATACGCCGTGCGTTTACCCATTTTGACAATTGCCCCCTGACGCCAGCCAAATTCATGTTGTAGTGCCCGAATAAACGCCGACTCCGACATTGCCATGAGCGTTGTTGCCATGTCTGGTGGCACTGTCCACACTACGCTAAAGCCACCTTTTTTGTGAGTATCATCTTCAACGGATTCAAAGGGTAAAAAGGCCAGCGGACCATAGGCAGTGAAGCGCTCATAAGCGCGATTATTGTGTGGTTCTGAGGTTGCCACATTTACAATAATGGCCGTTTGACCATAATCATCAGTATCTCGCTCAAAGCCCAAACCATGGTGTAAAGGAGACCGGCCGCCATCGGCCAATATCAATAATTTCGCCTCACACACTTCACCGGTATTCAACGTCACGGCAACTTGTTCATTGTGCCTTTCTACCGACGTCACCGAGGCCGGATTATAAAGACTAAAGCGTTTGTTGTTCGATTCAGTTTTTAACGCGTCGCCTAAACGACGAAGAGATACCACATCGCCAAAGCGGTCAATACGATGGTCTTCTGCAGACAGTCGACACAAACCTGCCGCCCCTTTGTCGGACACCTGAATGTGATGAATAGGAATACCACCAGCATGAGCAGTTTCTACGCCTAACCCCGCTAATTCATCAACGGTTCGCTTCGCCAGCGCAATGACTCTGTCGTCGAAACCTGGGTGGTTTCCTTCAACAGTATAGGCGGAAGGTTCAACCAGTGATACAGAGTGTGACGTGTGAGAAAGCAGGCCTTTGGCAATCACACTGCCTACCGCTCCACCACCAACTATCAGAACATCAGTCTTCGCCACTTGTCAGGCCTTTTTCATTAACGCTTCAATGGCATCAACCGTTTTGGGAACGCCGTCTGTTATTACCTCTGCGCCTGTGGCAGTAATAACCAAATTATCTTCAATGCGCACACCAATGCCTTTGTATTCTTCTGCAACCTCTTGTTCGGCAGAAATGTAAATACCAGGCTCTATGGTGATCACCATTCCCGGCTGCAACGGCCGGTCTTCTCCGTCAAGACGATAATCACCGACATCGTGGACATCTAGCCCAAGATAGTGACCAATTCCGTGCATGAAGTAGCGCCGGTAACATTGTTCTTCGAGATTGTCTGCAAGTGAACCAGATAATAAACCAAGCTCCAGTAAGCCTTCGGTGATCACTTCTGCAGCGACATTACCCGCTTCAGTAAGCGTCATGCCTGGCCCGATGCGATCGATCACCGCTTCCTGCGCTTTAAGTACGATGTTGTAGATTGCCTTTTGCGCCGGTGAAAAAACGCCGGATACCGGAAACGTACGGGTAATATCTGATGCGTAACCATAGTATTCGGCACCCGCATCGATAAGGATCAAATCGCCCTCTTTAACCTCAGCTGAATTCTCGGTGTAGTGCAATACACAAGCGTTTTCACCACTGCCCACAATAGTGCTGTAAGCAGGATGACGCGCGCCCGCCACAGCAAATTCGTGATGTAACTCGGCTTCAAGTTGATACTCGTAACACCCAGGATGGGCAAATTGCATCGCCCGCTTATGGGCGTTCGCAGTAATTTTCGCTGCCGCCTTCATAAGGGCAATTTCACAAGCTGATTTGTATAACCGCATTTCGTGAATGAGAGGCGTGACATCGTGCAGGCTTGCCGGAGATAAATTTTCTTTTGGCGCCTGGTGCAGCTCCCGACATACTGCCAGCACTTTTGCCGTTGCCGGACCATCGCAGTGCATAGGGAAATAAACGTGGTCGTGCCCGCCAAGCCATTCGCTAAGCACAGCGTCAAGCTCGTCGCTCTCGAAAGCCTCGTCCAAAGCAAATGACACTAGTCCCGCTTCTGCGCCCAAGCGTCGCCCCTGCCAGATTTCAGCTTGCTTGTCTTTAGGTCGAAATACCATTGCACGGTACGGGTCACAAAACTGGCTGTGATTAGACAACAAAAGCCAGCTCTCAGGTTCATCAAAGCCAGTCAGATACCAAAAATCACTGTTCTGACGAAAGGGGAATTCTGTGTCACGGGAACGGGTTAGCACCCGGCCAGCTGGGATCACACACACACTTTCTGGCTCACACAACGACAACAGCCGATGCTGCCTGGCAATAAACTCTTCTTTGTTGATCATAATTTAGTGAACTGACGGTTTACCTTTTTGATCTTCTAACAAGGACTCACCCAACTCATTGAAACACAGCAAGGCGGAAATTTTAACGTATTCCAATACTTCAAAAAGCGCCTTTTCAGACTCTTCGTCTTCGGACATGGGTTCTTCCATTCGAGAAATATTGGCAAAATCTTCCAGTGCCTCTTTCACGTCATCGGAGCACTGCACCAGATTTTGTTGATACAGACCGAAACCAAGCATAAAACCCTGTACCCAGTTTATCAGTCCAAGACCGCGGTCGTTGATAGGCGCCTGGTCGTCAGGCAGCATGAGACTTAGCGTAAATTCTGCTTCAATTAATTGCTGGCACAATTCGTTGTAAACTTCTTTAAGCGTGTCTTCAAGATCAGGCGCAAACCCCGCCCCTTCGTTAATGGTATCTTTAAGTACATCCAGCCACTTCCTTTCAGAAATAGGCATACCGCCACACAACATACCGCACAAAATACCCTGTACTTCGGCACCATCGGCGATAACATCGTACTGGGAAAGCAGGTTACTCACCTGATCGTAATTGAGTTGTTTATCCACGCATTCGATCCAAAAATGATTTGTTTTAATGCTAGCAAAAACGCTGCATAAAACCCAGTTTACCATGCTCTGTTGCTGTGAATTAACGCAATTTGCCCACGCTTTCACCACTTAACTGATACAACCCTTTTAAGATGACTCACAATGCTTTAGGATCGCTACATAAAGGTGCTCACCACATGTTGTATATCTCTGGTTTTTCATTGCAACTTACGTTGATTAAAAACAACAAATACTAACCAAATGGTCAAGTGACCAAGTGGTTATCTGCATTGGGCTGGCACCGCCAAAATACAAAACAGAAAAACAAAACGAAAGTTTGTGAGTGATCTGCTTCACGAATGCGCTCGTTTGATATACTCTGTTGCGCTATTTTTCAATTTCTATGTCTTCTGGAGTGTTTGCCAGTTCATTCATGTCCCTGGCCGATGCTTTAAACCAAGGAAGTTGACATCACGACTATTGTGCAAGCTCGGCGCGTATCGAGAAGCCTACGGTTGTGAAGATTCTTCCGCCCTGAACTTTTCGGTTCACGGGCGAACGATGAACAGCGGCACTCTGGAAGGCGCCCTCTTTCGACGGTATAAGAAATGGCGATTATTAATTTTGGTTCCATCAACATTGATCACGTTTATCAGGTAGAGCATTTTGTAAAGCCCGGTGAAACATTGGCTTCAACCCAATACAAGCAATTACTTGGCGGCAAGGGGGCGAATCAGTCTATTGCCCTGGCACTTGCTGGTGCTGATGTTAAGCATGTGGGTGCAATTCACGAGTCCGACGCTGCGTTTAAACAAACGCTAATTCGCAAAGGTGTTGACTGCCAGTATGTGAAATGCAGTGAAACACCCTCCGGCCATGCCATTATTCAGGTAACACCTGACGGCGAAAACGCTATTGTACTGTTTGGTGGGGCGAACCAAACCATCAACGACGAAACCGTTCGCAAAGCGCTTAGCAATACCACGTCTTCTGACTGGGTTCTCACCCAAAACGAAACCAGCAGCATAGGCGAAATGTTCCAGCAGGCCAAAGCCAAACAACTCAAAGTGGCATTCAACCCTGCCCCCATGAACGAGTCGGTGAAAGCACTGCCATTAGACTGTGTCGATTTACTCATTGTGAATGAAACAGAAGCAGAAGCGATATCCGGCCAGTCCGGTGCACAAGCCAATATTGACTGGTTTAAGGAAAACTGGCAACACGGCGAAGTGATTCTCACTCTTGGCAAAGATGGCGTGATGATGCTGCGCAAAGGTGGTGATGTGATCAGTGTACCAGCTTTTACCGTTGATGCTGTCGACACCACTGCGGCTGGCGACTGTTTCATTGGCTATTTTCTGTCGGCTTATAGTCAGCATGCAGATGCAAAACAAGCCCTTACAAGAGGATGTGCGGCATCAGCCATTGCAGTAACCCGCGAAGGCGCAGCACAATCTATTCCAGAACAAAAAGACGTTGACCGCTTCCTTGCCAAACAGGGTAAATAGCGAAAGGAACCACCATGACACATAAAATTATTTTAGATACCGATCCGGGCATCGATGATGCGATGGCTATTTTCTTCGCCTTTCAGCACCCTGAAATAGAGGTACTGGGGTTAACTACCGTGTTCGGCAATGTGCCTGTTACTATGGCTGCCCGCAACGCCGTAACATTGTGCGATTTTGCCGGTCAGGACATCCCTGTTACCCAGGGTGTGGGCATGCCATGGGTTGGCCCTGAATCGGCTTACGCCCATTTCGTACACGGCGACGATGGTTTTGGTAATACCTTTCCGAAAGCGTCTGATAAACCTCTAGACCCACGCAGTTCTGCCCAGTTTATTGTGGATATGGCACGACAATACCCAGGGGAAATTACTCTGGTAGCCATTGGCCCACTTGGTAACCTGGCGCTCGCTCTTCGTCTGGAACCAGAGCTACCAAAGCTGGTTAAAGGGGTAAGTATTATGGGGGGTGCGGCTTTTGTCCCGGGCAATGTCACACCAGTTGCAGAAGCGAACATCTGGAATGACGCCCATGCGGCAGCCATTGTGTTTGCAGCCGACTGGGAACTCACCATGTTTGGTTTGGATGTAACCCTGCAAACTCCGTTTTCGCCGTCATTCATGGAAAAACTGGCTGAGAAAAACAGCGCATTAGGCGGTTTTGTTAAAGATGCATCGCAATTCTATATGGATTTTTACTCGCAAAATCGCGAAGACAAAGTGTGCTTTTTCCACGATGCCTTCCCGTTGGCACATTTAATTCATCCGGAATTGTTCACCCTTACTGAAGGGCAGGCCCGGGTTGGTACAAGTGAGCTTGACCGTGGTCAAACAGTGATAGCCCCTGCCGGCTCGACGACAAGTCCACTGTGGACAGAAGCACAAAGCATCAAGGTCGCGACTAAAGTTGAGCACGATAAACTGGAACAATTGTTTATTGACACCTACGCTTTGTAATAAGTTATTAAAATAAAAAGCGTCGGAAGGCGCTTTTTTAAATTGCAGGGCACCATGATAGAACCACCCATTCCGCCGGAAGAAGAAGCCAGACTAGCAGAGTTACTAAGCTATAACGTGCTTGATACACAAAGCGAAGCACTGCTTGATGATATCACCCTTCTTGCTTCACAAATTTGTGACACACCCATTGCGCTCATTAGTTTAGTAGACCCGGACAGACAGTGGTTTAAATCCCGTGTGGGCATTGACGCAACAGAAACCCACAGAAATATTTCATTTTGTGGTCATGTAGTTGCCAACAAAACGCTGCTGGAAGTAAACGACGCTCTTTCCGATGAACGCTTTTTCGACAACCCTCTGGTTGTAGAAAACCCTAATATTCGCTTCTATGCAGGCGCTCCTCTCATAACCCATAAAGGCTATGTTCTGGGTACCCTTTGCACCATCGATCAAAAGCCCAAAATACTCTCAGACCACCAACGCTCAGCGCTTAAAACCCTCGCAGACAGCGTAATGGCCCATCTTGACCTGAAGAAAAAGAACGACGAACTCATCAAAATTAATAGCATGAAAACCCGTTATTTGTCTCAGTTAAGTCATGATCTCAGAACGCCATTAAATGCCATTTGTACCTTTGGGCAATTGCTGGAACAAGAAGCCCGGGCGGAAAAACTGCCACCGTTATTTCAGGACGCCCTTGGTCACATCACTAATAGCAGCGGTATTTTGCTCAGTACCGTTAATGCAGTTCTCGGCGTTGAAGACACTCAACCAACGGAATCAACTGAGAAAAAAGCCATCAACACGGCCTCATTTTTCCATCATATCTTTCACATTATCGAGCAGCAGTTACAAAACCATCATATTGAACTGCGAAGCAGCGTAGAGACGTTAATGCCCGAGACCTTGTATTTTGACGATACCCGTTTTTGCAAAATACTGCTTCACATTTTGAGCGATGTCATAGCCCGGGCAACTGGCGATGCTTATGTCGAAGTGATGATTTGCTACCAGAACGACAACCTCATGGTGATGTTTAGGGATAACGGTCAAAGTTTTAGTCGCGAACAGTTACAAGCCCTGTACAACGTCGGTGAACAGGCGAAAAGCAATGCGCTTAGTTCTCTGCGAATAATGACAGATGAACTTAATGGTCATCTCAAAGTTAAGAACGGCCCGGAAGAAGGCATAATCATCGTATTTTCCGTTCCTGTCAGACAACTTTCTTCAGGCGAATCCGATTCACCTTGCGAGACATTAAAGGGCACCGCGCAAGCGGCTAAAATTTTATTGGTAGAAGACAATGAGATTAACCAGGAGGTTATGCGTTCGCTGTTTAGCCGGAACCAATTGGCAATAGATATAGCCGCAGATGGCGAAACCGCCCTGGAAATGACAGCGCAACAAACCTACGATATCATTTTTATGGATATCAACCTGCCCGGTATTTCAGGAATTGAAACCACCCGTCGAATTCGAGAAACACAACCTGATATTCCTATTGTTGCCGTCACTGCAGATGTTATTATTGATAAACAGGTACTGCGGGAATCGGGTATGGATGCTGTAGTCACCAAACCAGTAGACATTAATGAGCTAAACCGCTTACTCAACTTATATATGATTACTGACAGTGTCTTTAGCTGAATTAACCACTCAACGTAGCCAACTTAGAAAAACATTGCGGCAACGTCGTAACAGCCTTTCCGACGCTGAGCAATTCAGCGCACGACAAAGTATTGTTTCTCGCCTGCAGAGCTTAGCGCAGTGGTCTGAAAGCCAAACCGTCGCCGGATACCTAACTAATGACGGCGAGGTTGATTTATCGTCGGTGATGCACCTTGCCCGCGAGCAGGGAAAACAAACGTCCCTGCCTGTCATTCACCCATTCAACCCTCGTACGCTACTATTTCTTCACTACACAGCCAATACACCTATGCAGGTAAACCGCTTTGGTATCCGCGAGCCCGTGCCCTGTTGCCCCGACGTGATACCGGTAACCGGGCACGATATTATACTCATGCCATTAGTGGGGTTTGATGCAAGGGGCAATCGCCTGGGAATGGGCGGCGGTTTTTATGACAGAACTCTGGCCATAGCGTTACAACAATCAAAACGACCGCTATTGATAGGAACAGCCCACGATTGTCAACAAGTAGAAGATATTCCTGTGGCCGGTTGGGACATTCCTCTCGACATGATTGTCACCCCCACGCAAACCCTGCTTCATGGTTAAAATTTATCACGAATAGTTGCCCCTACCGCCAACAAATCAGTTAAAATTCCCAAAAGCCTGGAGAATGAATCATGGATCAAAACGAAAAGAAAAAAGCGGTAGCTCTGGCCGCGATAAAATATGTGGAAGCAGACAGTATAGTTGGTGTGGGAACCGGCTCTACAGTGAACTTTTTTATCGATGCGCTGGCCGATATCAAACACACTATTCAGGGTGCTGTATCCAGCTCCGACGCCTCTACTGAAAAGCTTAAAGCCCATGGTATTGAGGTGTTTTCATTAAACGAAGTAGACAATCTTTCTGTGTACGTTGACGGCGCAGACGAAATTACCGAACACAAGCATATGATTAAAGGCGGCGGTGCGGCTCTCACCCGCGAAAAAATCGTCGCAGCCGTGGCCAAAAAGTTTGTTTGTATTGTTGATGACAGTAAACAGGTCCCCATGCTCGGGCGTTTCCCTTTACCCGTGGAAGTGATTCCCATGGCACGCTCTTACGTGGCCAGAGAATTGGTAAAACTAGGCGGCGACCCCGTCTATCGTGAAGGCGTGCTCACCGACAATGGCAACGTGATCCTTGATGTTCACAACCTGAACATTCTCAATCCAAGAGAACTTGAAAACGCCATAAATGGGCTTGCCGGCGTGGTCACTAACGGCATTTTTGCCAACAGAGGCGCTGATGTTGTCCTCGTCGCTACTAACGACGGAGTAGTCACTCTGAACTAAGCTAAGCAAGGGCGCGCAGGCTGAACTGATTTACGTGCCCACCATATTGAGACTGGACGTAAATAGCGCTTTTCTGGGCATGTAAGATCTGTTACTTTACCCATATAGACGTCCAGATGTCTTCCCCTAACCCCTAACTTGAGATGCGAGGCAATGAGTAAAGTATCACTACCTAAGGATAAAATCCGGATCCTACTGCTGGAAGGCGTGCACCAAAGTGCGGTAGAAACGCTGAAGAATAATGGCTACACCAATGTTGAGTATTTAAAAACTTCTTTATCGGAAGAAGATCTCATTGAAAAAGTGAAAGATGTTCACTTTATCGGCCTTCGCTCTCGCACTCAAATTACCGAAGCAGTCGTAGATGCAGCGCAAAAGCTGGTTGCTATTGGCTGTTTCTGTATTGGCACGAATCAAGTCGATTTAAAGGCCACACAACTTCGCGGTATTCCCGTATTCAACGCCCCGTTCTCAAACACCCGTTCGGTTGCAGAGTTGGTACTTGGGCAACTTATCTTGTTGCTACGTGGCGTACCTTCGAAAAATGCCAAAGCTCACCGTGGCGAATGGGAAAAAAGTGCCATTGGTTCTTATGAAGCCAGAGGTAAAACCCTGGGTATCATCGGTTATGGTCACATTGGTACTCAACTAAGTATTTTGGCTGAACACCTGGGTATGCGTGTGCAGTTTTTCGATATCGAAGACAAATTAGTGTTGGGTAACTCTGTGCAGGTAAAATCTCTTGATGCCCTACTTTCCACCTCTGATGTGGTGTCGTTACACGTTCCTGAAACAGTATCGACCAAAGACATGATAGGCAAAGCAGAACTGGCCAAGATGAAGAAAGGCTCCATTCTTATCAATGCGTCACGGGGAACGGTAGTCGATATCGACGCCCTGGTAGATGCGATGGAAAGTGAGCACCTTGCTGGCGCTGCCATTGATGTCTTCCCAGTGGAACCTAAATCAAATACTGAAGAATTCCAGTCGCCTTTACGCAAGTTTGATAATGTTATCCTTACTCCACATGTTGGTGGAAGTACACAGGAAGCGCAGGAAAATATCGGTATTGAAGTTGCTGGCAAACTCGCCAAGTACTCAGATAACGGCTCAACCTTATCTGCTGTTAACTTCCCCGAGGTATCATTGCCCGACCACCCCGGCCGCTCGCGTCTGCTTCACATCCACGAAAACCGCCCTGGCGTATTAAACCAAATCAACCAAACGTTCGCTGAAAAAGGCATCAACATTGAAGCCCAGTACCTGCAAACCACCGCTGATATTGGTTATGTAGTAGTAGATTTGGAAGCCAATAAAGCAGATGAAGGTTTGGCGCAATTGCAAAATATTAAAGGCACCATTAAAACCCGCCTGCTTCACTAATAGGCATTAAACTCGAATAGGCATATAAAACGAAGCCCGTCTCAGACGGGCTCTTTTTGTTGTAACGCTAAACTTCGCTATTCAGCCTGTTTTTTATTGGTGCTACCAGCGCTGCAGAGTCCAATTCAATGCGACAACAGCAATAACAGAAGAAGCTATCGGCATAATTGCCCTGGCGTAAATCCGCCAATGTCGCATTAATAGCAGTGCAGGTAATAGCGCAGCCACAATAACCAACTGCCCAAGTTCAACGCCCAGGTTAAACGCAAGTACACTTATTACCAGGTTATCTGTTTGCGCCTGTAAATCGGCAAATACGCTGGCAAACCCCATACCGTGAAGTAACCCGAAGGCAAAGGTGATCACACCCAACCGCATAACCATGGGTACGATATTGTTAAAAGCCGTAAATACAACTGAAATAGCAATACCCAGCTCAACTAAGCGGCTATTTAAGGTAAATAAATCTAACGCTGTTGCGGTGAGAGTAATGGAATGCGCCACGGTGAAGGTACTTACAATAACAAGGGTACTTTTCAGGATATGCCTTTTTTTCACCTGTTTTATCCATCGTCTGTTTTCGCGGCTAAGATTTACCGTGAGTAAAGTGGCCACCAGAAACAAGATGTGATCAAGGCCAATGAATATATGCCAAACTCCCTGATATACCATTTCAAAAAACTGTGATGGAGCGTCCCCATCCTCGCCGTTAACACTAATAGGTGCTGTTTCCTTATCTATCACCTTCACTAGCGAGTCGTCGCCGACCTGAACGGTTAAAAGCAATTTGTGGTCTGGAAATATATCCATTAACCCCGTGTATGTGACGCTAAGTGCATCACTGCTGTTACATTTCATTGAAACCGGGTAAACAAGTAATGATTGTGCTGAAATATCGCGCATGTTTGGCGGCTTTATATTCATCGTACACAATTCATCACCGCTTTTCACCATGAGATGTTGTTGAATATAGCCCACTGCGCGAGACTGCCCAGCTTTCACTTCGCCCCAGGTGAGTTTGCCGTCGCTATTAATATCAAGCATAGCTGCCTGCCCTATCTCTTTGGGTTTTAGCAATAATTCTCCGGTTAACTCACCATTTGATTTCCCGTGCAATGAGAGATAACCGTTACTTAGCTCGTGTGCGTGAGTGCAAAAACTGGTCATAATCACCACCACAATGGCAATTAACTGCAATGCACTATCTATTTTCTTACTAGATGGATTCATTCGCCGTTCTCCTTCGAGACCTCGTAGCTGTGCTGCGCCCGTTTTAGCAGCGCTTCATCATCTGAAGCCTGGGCAAACTGCCAGTTGAGTTTGGCAAATTTAAGTGCCAATGTCGGGTTCGGTTCCACCGATAAAAAGTAATTAGCAACTTGCGCCGCATGAGATGAATCCTCACGCCATGTGCGTATTTCCATATTTTTTGCTAGACGTGACTGCACCTGTGACCCGGTAATACCCAGTGCTCGCTCTGACATGGCCCACTTGAGTAAAAGCCCGTCGTCCAGGTTATTAATATCCGGAACAATTTCATGAAATGTTTCAGTAATTTGCCCGTGCTTATCAAGGGCCATATTTGCCTCTGCCCATAGCAGCAGTGCACTGATGGGTGAGCGATGCAATGGTGTTTTGCTTAGGTAAGAAAGTGCTATTTCAGGTTCGCCCAGTTGTAAGGCCATATCAGCTAGTGTTTCGTGATACCACTGGCGCTCTTGTGGGCTTGCGGTGGCCGCAAACATATCAAGTTGGCGTAATTTATCAAATACGTCGCGACTTTCTTGCCGCGCGAATTCTGCATTCATCATGCACGTAAATGCGAGCAGGTTTCCTACCTGCCCTATCAGTCGTTCGCAGTGCTTTTTAGCCTGTTCATTATTGCCTTGCTGTAAATGGATATCGGCGAGCAAAAGCTGAGCTGCTGGCAAGCGAAAGCTATTAATTGTTGCAAGCCTTTGTCGTGCTTGTTCGAACTGATGTACTCCCTGCATCAGCCTGGCCTCCAATATGGCAAGCTGCTCCCGTACACCAGCCTTATCAGTTTGGCTTTGTGGTAATTGCCGCTGCGTTTGCACGAACCAAGCCACACGCTCACGCTCGTTGCCCTTAGCTGTGAGATAGCGGCTAGCGATAAGAAGTTCCTCTGCTTCAGCTATGGTTTGGACAGATGTGCCACGGGGTTGCCAAGTGGCAATAACAGTATCGTCGGTTAAGTTTTGTGTGCTTTCACTACCGGCAAAAGTATTACTCACCATCACTGCATTGCATGCAATCAGCATAGGTATTAAGTACTTCATCACCATGTCCTTTATAAAAAGGCCTTCCCTGGCCTTGCGGTTGAGTTAATCGTCGATCAGTAAATCATCAAACGTTGTTTCAGTGGCATCCTGCGTAAACTCGCGCCCGTTAAGTGGAAGTGGCTTGTCAGTAAGCGCTTGATTGAATGCATCACGGGTATAGTTTGAGAACGACACTTGTTGCGCTTCAATCATCACAGAAACAGTGCCTGTCACCTCCGGATTCACGCCATCACTTACTGAAAACGTAAAACTATCGTTTCCAATCACCTGGGCATTAGGTGAATAAGTAAAGGTGCCGTTAGCATTCACAACTACGCTTCCCAAACTGCCGTCTTCTACCAGTGCATACGTTAGCGTATCGCCATCATCATCTGATGCGGTAAGAGAGCCTTCAAAGGCAATATCGGCCTGGGTCGTTAACATGTCATCCACAGCAACCGGTGACACATTGACATCGTCTTTGTCGTCATCGTCGCCATCAAAACAGCCTGTAAGGGAGATCAACAACATCGACAATACAGACACACGGGCTAAACCACTTTTATAGATAGCGGCAGAGTCAGACGACTTTCCCACTAAGCGATTCATAAATATAGCCATCTACTGTCTCCTTATTCTGAACCAGCAAGTGGTGTTTTAAGATACGGGAAAGTGCTGTCCATCATACTTGCGTTAACAGGCGCGCCATCTGTAAATGGCACATTACCAACGCTTGCATCTTCAGGTGCACACAACCCTAAATCAGTGTCTTCACCCGCTACTGGGATGGGATAGCAAAGACGTCCCATTACTACTCGTAAGGCTATATCAACCACATCATCGCCAGGGCGACGGCCATTGGGGAAACCAGCCAAATCGTCACCGGCTACACCAAAGGGTGATTGCGACTCTGCGGGTGTAGCAGGAATAGCGGTATTCAGGCGCAGCATTTCTGAAGCAGTAACAGTTGCCTGCTGGTTTACGCCTTCAAAACCAGTTAAAAATGCGGTAACCAAATCAGTACGCGGAAAGTTTGTCGGCGCCAGGGTTTCAATACTTGTGCCCAAGGTGTCGTTGACCGCATCTTTGAACAGAATATTAAGCAATTCAGGCAGGGACGGGTGTGTCACGTAGTCTGCAAACTGGCCATCTGCACTAGGGTGTGACGAAGAGAACTTGTCTTTATCACCAATTCCGATCACTAACTCATTTACCAGAGGGCTCCCCAGGCGCGACACCTGTGTCATTGCTCCGCCATTTGTTTCAGGTTTTTCAAAGGTAGCGTCTGGGTTTAAGATACGTGCCTGAGGTAAGCTCGCTGTTGTCCAACTACCAATAACACCGTTGCCGTCACCTGTTACACAAGCTTTCGGAACTTCTACTGACAACGCTGTTACATTTTTATCAGCAAGATCATCGTTCATCTCACTTTGCGTTATACCGCCTGGAAAGCCACCGCCATCGCCTGCGCCCGGTGCACTATCACCTTCAACAGGCACATAGTTTACAAGGTCGAAGGTTTTACCCAGGTTAACGACAAACGGGTCTTTTCGCTGTCCTACGAATACACGCGCCATGTCATCACACCCTGGCACAGCAAAGGAATATACAAAACTCTCAGCGTAGCGAGCATATTCCGCTTCGCTGGTAAACGTTTTATTACCAATATAATCAAGAGGCTTTTTAAACATATCCCCCGCATTAGGCATGAGCGTCGTACGTGTACCGGTTTGCATGTCGCCACTCACCATAGTCAGAGAGTACATCTCCGAAAAGTTCGCCGCACTCATGTCGTCAGCACTAATGCCACCCACATTTTTAAGTGGAACTTTTACCATTTTTTGGTCGCCTTCGGGACCTACAGGCAGTGCGATACCTTCGTTTTCCGCAGCCAGCGAGTTGTTAAATTGAAAAACAAAACTCATATCTTCCACCGCATCACCATCGCTGTCGATGTGAATGGCATAGTGTGCATTTGGGTCCATGGCAAAATAATTTGGACCGCCGTAAGCATCTTGAAGAGGGATGTAGTTCGCGATAAACGTAACATAGTCTTCGCGCCCCTCTTCGTAGCTGTTAAACGCGTAGAAATCAGTGCTGTCCAGCGCAGGGTGACGAGTAATGTTTGGCGCTTCTCTGTGGCTTGACGCTAACGCACTTGATGCTATAGCTGCACAAGTCATGGCAATGGCAATGGATAAGGAAGTTTTACGGATTTTTTGTGTCATTTTAGAGCTCTCTCGTTGATGAGTTCATAAGACCAAACGACTGAGGTTTTTGATTGGATGCACAAAAGTTGAAAAAAAGTGAAAATTCTTTCAACCCTTGTGTTTCGTCGGAAATAACAAGGTTACGAAGCAGTATTCAGGGAGGGAAAAAATCGAATAAAAAGCGCCGCTCTCGCGACGCTCTTGGTGCTTAAACCGATACAATCGGTGCAATATAGAGTACTTCCGTAGGTGAGCCGGTAACTGAACCTCCCGGCTCTTCAAGACTTACCGCTAGCGCAGCAATGCTATTGTCTAACAGAATGCTGGGTGTAGCGCGACTGTCTGCGCCTAATTCTGGTAACAAGCCCAGCGATATCGGCGCTTCGCCGTTTGCCGGTACCATCCATAGTTCATAATCTTTATTAGCAGCAGCGGTAAATACGTCTGTTACTTTAACGCGCATGGTATCGTCCGATACCTCTATCACCCACAAGGGCGTATTGTCGGCGTTATTAACTACCGCTATGTGAGTGATATCCGCAGTAGGCGCTGGCTGCATAACAAACAGCAATACTGCAAAGACGACCGCAGCTGCGGTGGAGAATAACGATAAATTTTTCCAACGCGCCCGCTTAGCCCGCTCAAAATCGATGATTTGAGTTGACGTGTTCACCGCTTCTTTATGGCCTAGCCTTTGCTGAATTTTATCCCAGATATCATGTGGCGGCGCTACCGGTGCAACTGAATCGGCAAAGCCCGCCAAATACTGTTCCCACTGCGCGGTGGCTTCACTTACTGCCTGATATTGCATAATGAGCTTTTGGTACCGAATGCGTGCTTTACCGCGCATTGTTCCAATCACATATTCAGCTGCAAGGGCATTTAAGCGTTCTTCTTTTAAGTAATTCATAACGAAAGGCACCTCTGCAAACTCTGCAAACCTCTTCTTATCCAGCTTTTAATAGTACCAAGTGGTGAGGCTAGATGGTTCACTACCTCCTGATGAGACAAGCCATTAACGTAAGCGAGATGAATCGCTTGTCGTTGCGGCCCTTCCAATTCATCTAAGCAGGAAGCGAGCTTAGCTTGCTCAGCCCCTAGTTTGAAGGTTGTATTTATCTCTGCCCCTGATGATGCCTCATCGTTCAATTCCACTTCATTGCGTATTTTGTGATATCGCATTAAATCAAGAGCCCGATAGCGGGCAATACTTACCATCCACGTCAGTACTGTGCCTTTAGCCCGCTGGTAGTTACCGGCGTTATGCCATATTTTGATATAAGCATCTTGTATTGCTTCATCAGCTAGCTCCGGGCGCTTCAGCAACTTGAGCGTGACAGCATATAATTGGGGGCTAGTTATTTTGTACAATTCGGCAAAAGCCGCCTTATTACCCTCAGCAGTCTTACATAGCAAAGGGAACAACGTTTCGTGTTCCATACCTGCTCCTTTATGTTATCTTTCGTTATTGCGAACGTGCGTGTATTTTTATCTGTTAATAGTGCCAGGAAAAAGTCATACGAATATTTCTCGGCTCTACAGGGTGATAATGCAAGTCTTCTATGCCTTCTTCCGGCTCTCCCGGCAATCGCGAAGCATAAAAGTAATCAATATCATGGTCGTCGCTATCCAGAGCGTTCAACACCTCCAAGCCAATATCCCAGTCTGTACTACGGTACATAACCTGAGCGTTGAGTAAAAAGGTTGCTGGTGGCGATAACTCGTCCAAACTATCTACTGTTCTCGAGCTCAAATACCTTGCTCTAAGGGTATAACTGAAGCCTTGCTGGTTACTTTGCTGGTAGTACGTTGCGCCTGCACTGACAACACCTGGCACAGTGCCGTCTATATGGCGCCCTTCGCCGGGCACATTATCGCTGAACCTCGCCACAGTCCATGCACCTTCGACATCCGCAACAAGATGGTGGCTGTACCAATAATATGCACTCATTTCTATACCATACCGCTCTGATGGCCGGCTAGCTTCAGTGAAACCGGCATCGCCAACATACACTAACTCGCTGTCTAACTCCAAACGCCATATCGCAGCGGAAATGTTATAGGTGCGTCCATCAGAATAATTTAAACCTGTTTCATAACCCAGAGACTTCACCAGTAAGGGGGCTGACAACGTGCTCTCGCCGGTAGCCGGGTCCATTGTAATAGTTGCGCCTCTTGCGTCATTAGAATGAAACCCTTCACCGATGTTGGCAAATGCAGTTAGCTGACTCGAAAGTACGTACTTTGCTCCCGCCTTTAACGTGAACAACCCATCGTTTTCAGTTCCGCTGTTCGCCGCTAGATCACTGTCCACATCAACATCAAGATAATCATAGCGCCCGCCCAGTGATAAGCTCAACGCATCGGTAAGCACAATATTAGATTGAGCAAATACCGCGTAACTGTTGCTATTAATACTGTCTTCCCTTGTTGTCGAGACACGTTGCAGGTTCTGTGTTTTGTACAAACCCACGTTATCAACATCGTCGAATCGCCATTGACCACCCAATGTAATGCTGCTACCTGGAGTAAGCGCTAAGGGTAATGTGGTAAAAATCTCCCCACCATAAATCTTCCTGTCATCCACTTGTTCGAATTGATCACCGCGCTCTGGGTCGTCTAAGAAATAGGTAAAGTTCGAGAATAACTGAAGGTCAGTATCAATGGCATAAAATGAAGCGTTCCATGAATCGCTTGTATAATTACCCGATAAACTATATCGGGAAGATTCGCCTCCAACCTGGGTGTCTATAGAACCGAGCCTGCTAATCAAACCGCTTTGAATTGCCCGTGAAGGCACCTGATCAGCACCGTTCCAACTGTTGTCATAGGCCATTCCTGTAACGGTGAAGGTGCCATCAAAGAGTGGTGTGATGTAACGAATATTTGCGTTTTTCTTTCTCACATCTTCGTCGATGTCATACCAGGGACCATCATAGGTTTGATATTCAAATGCCGTGAGGAATCGACTTTTTTCCACATCAATGCGGTTTAAGGCTACAGCACGTTTAAAGCCGTATTCCCCTAGACTCACATCAATTCGGTTTCTGTCGAGAGTATTTTTCAGGTTAAAAAGTGCACCGCCCGCACTCGAAAAATCGCCAATATTAGCGTAGTAGGTTCCTTTAAAATAACTAAGGTTGTCGATGAATTCTGGTATGACAAAATTGAGATCGCTATACCCTTGCCCATGTCCATGACTTCTCATGTTTATCGGCATGCCATCAACACGAACGCTAAAATCTGTCCCATGGTCGAGGTTGAACCCGCGCAGAAAATACTGATTCGCTTTACCCGAGCCACTGTGCTGCGTCACCATCATACCTGGAATAAATTCCAGAATTTCACCCGTTCTAAGCATAGGGCGCTCAATCAAAGTATCACCCGATACCCAACCCTGAGAAGCCGACACAAACTCCCCGTTTTTCGCTGGCCCACCGCCCTGAACACGAATAACCTCTATGTCGCTCTCTGGGTCAGACAGCGCATGAAAGGAGCAGGCAGAAGCAGCAAAACCGCTAAGGTAAAAGAAGTAACTAATGCTATTTTTTCTCACAGTATTTTCGTCCAAGTCCATAATGTGAAAACCAAACGAACGAAACTAAATGATGGATGCAAAAAAGTGGAAAAAACTAAGTCTTTTACCCAAGGGTTAAAAAAGCCACCTATTAAAGGTGTATAGACTTGTTAAGGAGACAAAAAAACCCATCAAGTGACGGGTTTTTACTTATCGGGATACAGTTTTTAACTTAGAAGAAGTTATAAACCAATGTAACAGCGGTAGCTGTATCCAGCTTTTCAACGCCTTCGTTAACACGGGAGTTATGGTCCAAACGCACAGACAATTTCATCGACAAGTTACCGCTGATGGTTGCCGTCAACGCAGACTCTGCACGTGATTTTGTATTCTCACTACCCACTTCCGTACTCATTGTTTGAGAAAACTTAGCAGTATCAGAAATTAACCAGCTGAATTCGCCAGAAGCACGAACAATGAAGCTGTTTTGCTTTTCATCTTCATTTGTCTCTGCCCATGAATAACCCGGACCAATCGAATACTCAAGGCTCGTAGTTTCGTTGTCCCACAACTTTTGGTTCCAACCCGCAGCCAGGGTAGACTGATAGTTATAACTGCTGAAACGATCGTCTTCATATGAAGCAAATCCGAATAAGCGATAATCAGGGTTTTCAAGTTTGTAGTTACCCTGAGCAGAAGCGAAGAACTTTTGTGCAGATGTACGCTCTACGTCGTCGCCGTTGTCATCTTGCACAGTTTCCTTCTTGTAAAGCCCTTCAATGTTGTAATCGTTACTCCACTTTTCCAGCTCCTGATGGCCAACAAGTGACGCGTTGATTGAGGTTGTGTCGGTATTACCTGAAGTAAAGATAAAACCAAGACCACCTTCAAGCGTAAACGGCTTTTCATTGTCCTGAGCCTGAGCAGTCGATACCCCTGCCGCAGTCATAAGTGCGATTGCTAGAACTTGCTTCTTCATGTGTCTTCCTATTTATACTTAAGATTCATTCGTTACATACACCAAGCTGAATATGACAGCCCGATGCTTACCGCCCTATTCCTAAGGCGCTTCCATATCAAAAAGCGCACCCGCCCACATAGGGCGTTGCGTACTGCGCGCTGTCTTTCAGCGTCGTCGATTTATGATTATTCTTTAAAAAAAGCGATAAACGATAGAGACCGACGTCTCTGTGTTCAGGCCTTTTGCACTTTCCAGTGGGTCGGTCTCATACGCCAGATTAAATGCCAACTTCATTGCCAATGAGTCAAACAAGCTTGCCGACAATGCTGTCTCCGAGCGGGTCTTAACGTTGTCTGCGCCCACTTCTGCACTCATAAACTGCCGCAGCCTGGCTCCCGTGTGCCATTCATAATGATACTCACCGGAAGCCCTAACAATAAAACCACTATTAATATTGCTTTCAGTGCCTTCTTCTGGCGCCACAAAGGCATACCCCGGACCTACGCTATAACGAAATGAGCTGTCTTCTTCATTCCACAAACGCTGAGACCAGCCAGCTGCCAGTGACGCACGGTAGTCGTAGCCATTGAACCTGTCATTTTCATAGTCACCATACATAAATGTACGCTGGCCAGGGTTCATCAATTTATAATCGAGCTGGGCGTAACTAAAAAAACGTTGTGCAGTAACGGTACTGACCTCGTTGCCGTCATCATCGTCTGCCCGACTTTCTTTGTAAAAAATTTCCGTCGAGTAACTGTTTGCCCAGTTTCTCGTCTCGTGCTCTGAACGCAATGCCCCCTTAAAAGTAGTGGCATTAGTATTTCCTGTTGCAGTGATAATGCCCACCTCACCATCCAGGGTAAAGCGCGGTTTGCCCTCTTCACCATTCATATCAAAATCAGAATGATAGAGCGTTTTAATAAGATTGCGGTCTGCTGCTACCACAGGTAGCGCATTACTAAGCAGACAAATGAATACCAGCAATCTCGTTCTAAACGGATTCAACATGATTTTTTTAGACTTTATTTAGCGCAATGTTAACCATCCGTGGAGACTCATTTATATTATTTCGAAGGCTATTTTGTCAGTTTCGCTGTTCGCATGGCTGACAGCATTCGCCAAATCCTCTCCACTTACCTTCAGATTATTGGCCGCATTGCTCGGCAAAAGTTCAATATTGCCGTACGCAGCCTTATTTTTTTCGCGAATTGTAACGCGCAAGGAGCACGCCAACAAACCAATATCAATATCAGCAGTTTGTTTGTCCAAATCATGAACATGGCTTACCGGATAGAACAAGGGCAACGGTAACTTCCACTTCTCCATGATCGCACCAGAGCACTCTGCAAAAGAAAAACCAAACTCCTCCCGCTGATTTTCCCACGGCAGTAACTCTGAAGAGCGTTGAATGTATTTCAGATATTTCTCCGGCTCGTGTTTTGCAATCACCAATTCGCTTAAGTTGTGAAGGATCCCCATTACGAAGAAGCGCTCACTTCCCCGTATATGACAAAGTTTGGCAATATTTTTCGCTACCAAGCCATTATAAACTGACTGCACCCAGTGTTTGTCTAAGCGAATATGGTCACTGTTAAAATGCTTGAATGCGGTACTTGCAGTTTCAGCCATTACCAGGTTGTAAAGCGCTTCACCGCCTATGACACTAACGGCTTTTGTAATAGAGTCGACCTGTGAGGGAAATCGAAACAAGGCGCTATTGGCCATCTTGAGAATTTTTGCAGTGAGCGATGGGTCTATACCAATAAGCCTGGCGAGATCGTCCATATCTGAGCGATTGTCATCAAGCATATCCCGCAGCCTTAAACAAATATTGGGCAGAGTAAAAGACTGAGTTGCATACTCAACATACTTTTCCATGAACGTTCCCATTCGATTAGTTGTTGTCGTTATCAAATAAACTGCCTTGCACTGGCAAAGCCGGGCTTTCATCCAACCCAGCGGCAGGTTTTCTCAATGCCTGAGCTTTTCTGCGCTGGCAAGCCCTGATGATTGTTCTTTTCGCGGCATCATCAATTTTTAGCCAGTACAGCCTTTCATCTCTGGTGCGATAGCAACCCACGCACAGCCCCTTCGGCCCCGACTGACACACGCCAATACACGGGCTGGGCACATCGAAAAACTCCATCTGATCGGGATGACTAGCTTTTACTGCCACAACACCTCCTTCAGAGTCTTTCCGTGAAAACCTGAGCGCCAGTATAATAACACTGAACGCTCAGTGATTTAATCAATCATTCGTAGGGTAACGTTAGTACATTCCCCTGCTCGCCGCTATCGCAGATAACGGCACAAAATAAAGGTTTTTGTAGACAATTGCTACTTTTTCAAGCCAGCTAATCAATGAGTGTATATTCGATTGTGGACACAACACGGACTTTTTTGATGTACGGATGATGACCATCTCTGTCACTAATAGAGAATTGCCCCTGGTTTGCCCGTTTTATTTTGCCGAGCTGGCTTTGCGAGTCCCTGGCAAACTTTTCGGCCACTTCCCTTGCATTGACTGTCGCCTCTTCAACCATCTCGGGTTTCACATCGTTTAAACGACTGAAAACGAATTGCGGTTTGGTGTCCCATTGCTGAGCAGAAAATACTATCCCTTCCTTTAATAAATCGGTAACAGCGGGCATGATCGCTCTGACTTTGTCCACGTCGTCTGAGTACACGGTAATAGTTTGGCTGGCTCTGTAGCGATATTTGACGCTGCTACCTCCACCATACTGTTGAGCCAGCTTATCGGTGACTTCCGGCTGGTTTACCGTAATTTCTCCATCACTCACACCGTGTTCCGACAAGAACGCCCTGATTGTAGCAGCATGGCCTTCCAGAGTAGTGTAAAGTGCGGATAGATCATTACTCGCCTCTGTATATTGAATAGGCCAGATAACATGGTCAGCAGGGTACTCTCTTTCAGATAACCCCTTAACCGTCACAACCCTGTCCCAGGCTTTAAAAGCCATTAACGCATCTGATAGTTGCGCACCCAATAATCCAAGAGCTGCGATAAGCCCTATACCTACGATGGCTGCTGAAGATTTCGTCATAATGTGCACTATTTCCTTGTTTTGTTTACGCTAAAGCACTTTGCCATATAGTTTATGTCAACATCGATAATGTACCGACTAAATAAGGCGATACAACGGTGAATTGTGATGAATTATGGCGAGCTCCCGATGGCATTTCACCAAATAAAAAAAAACCGCTCTTTTTACAGAGCGGCTAAAAGCAGTTCCTCTTGGGTCTTAGCTTGAGGGAACTGCGCCTGACTATCCTGCTGGCTATGCGCTCTTTTTACGCCTCAGCAGTGAATAGAATACCGGCGTAAGCACCAAACCAAAGAACGTAACGCCAATCATACCGGAGAATACCGCCACGCCCATTGCCTGGCGCATTTCTGCTCCGGCACCTGTTGAAATCACCATGGGCATCACACCCATAATAAATGCAATGGATGTCATTAGAATGGGGCGCAAGCGCAATCGACAAGCTTCTTTAACTGCTTCCAGTGCAGTGCGTCCTTCTTCTTCCAACTCTTTTGCAAACTCTACAATAAG
This sequence comes from Alteromonas sp. AWQ4_252, assembly GCF_056158205.1. Lineage (NCBI taxonomy): Bacteria > Pseudomonadati > Pseudomonadota > Gammaproteobacteria > Alteromonadales > Alteromonadaceae > Alteromonas > Alteromonas sp. AWQ4_252. The sequence continues at coordinate 4,039,917 of NZ_JBSWSV010000001.1, forward strand.
GATGGCATTCTTTGTGGCCAAGCCAAACAATACAATTAACCCAATTTGGGTGAATATATTGTTGTCACCGCCGTAAATACCGACGCCAACCAGTGCGCTTAGCAACGTCATGGGCACAATCAGAATAATCGCCAGTGGCAGAGACAAACTCTCATATTGCGCCGCCAGTACTAAAAATACCAACAGCACCACCAGTGGAAACACATACAAAGATGCATCGCCTGCGAGAATTTGCTGATATGTCAGCTCTGTCCACTCGTAAGTCATGCCAATGGGCAATGTGTCATCGAGGATTTGCTCAATGGCTGCTTTCGCTTCATCTGAACTGAACCCTGGCATTGGCGCACCGTTTATTTCCGCCGTTACATAACCGTTGTAGTGCATTACCCGATCAGGCCCCGCAGTATGATTCACAGTAAGAAATGCTCCCAGAGGAATCATTTCTCCCTGATTATTCCGCACTTTAAACTGGCTTATTTGCTCTGCATCCTGCCTGAAGGTTTCATCGGCCTGTACGTTTACCTGATAATTTCTACCAAACAGATTGAAATCATTCACGTAAACCGAGCCAAGATAAGTTTGCAGAGTGTCAAACAGGGTATCAATATCCACTCCCATACTGATGGCTTTGGTGCGATCAACATCAATATCCAGCTGCGGAACACTGACCCGGTAACTGCTGAAGGTATCTGTCAGTACAGGGTCTGCCCACGCTTTTTGTACCACTTGTTGTGTGACCGTATTCAGTGTTTCAAAGCCTAAATTACCTCTGTCCTGAATTTGCAACCTGAAGCCACCAATGGTACCCAGCCCAAGAACTGGTGGAGGTGGAAACACTGCTACATACGCCTCTTTTATCGCGCCGAATTTCATATTCAGTTGTTGCGCTATGGCACCGGCAGACAAGCCTTTTGCTTCTCTTTCCTCGAAGGGATCAAGGGGGAAAAAAACTACCCCGGAACTCGGACTATTGGTGAAACCGTTAATGTTCAAGCCGGGAAAGGCAACAACGTCAGACACACCGTCCTGCTCCAACGCGATGGCAGACATCTTGCGAACCACATCTTCCGAACGGGACAACGACGAGGCATCAGGCAATTGAGCAAAGCCAATCAGATACATTTTATCCTGTGCAGGAACGTACCCGGTAGGTGTGTCACTAAATTGCTGCCATGTGAGCCCCAGCATGGCCACATACAACACCATTACAATACCTGATTTGCGAATGAGTCCACCCACACCTTTGGTGTAGGCATTAGCGCCACGGTCAAACAAGCGATTGAACGGCTTAAATAACCAGCCACCAAACAATTTATCCATGCCCTTGGTAAGCCAGTCTTTTGGCGCGTCATGGTGTTTTAGCAATAACGCTGACAACGCAGGACTCAAGGTGAGTGAGTTGATGGCCGAAATCACTGTTGAGATAGTGATTGTGAGAGCAAACTGTCGATAAAACTGCCCGGTCAACCCTGACATAAACGCAGTGGGAATAAATACAGCAGCCAAGACCAAGGTAGTGGCAATAATGGGGCCGGTGACTTCTTTCATCGCTATGACGGTGGCATCAATGGGTGAATGACCATCAGCGATATTTCGCTCAACGTTTTCCACCACCACAATGGCATCATCTACCACAATACCAATTGCCAACACTAACCCGAACAATGACAGCGCATTTAATGAAAAGCCCATCATTTGCATAAAGGCGAACGTACCCACCAGTGATACCGGTACGGCCACCAGTGGAATAATAGACGCGCGCCAGGTTTGCAAAAACAGCACAACCACCAGCACAACTAATAACACCGCCTCAAAAAGGGTGTTTACCACGGCTTCAATTGAACCGCGTACAAATACCGTTGGGTCGTAAACAATGTCATAGCTCAGCCCCTCAGGGAAGCTTTTCGACAGTTCGGCCATGGCTGCGCGCACATCATCACTTATTTGTATGGAATTGGAACCCGGTGCCTGGAATACAGGTAATGCCGCCGCGGGTTTGTTGTTGAGCAAAGAACGCAAGGTATAGTAATCTGCCCCCAGCTCTATTCTCGCCACATCTTTTAAGCGGGTAATTTCGCCGTTTGCGCCAGTTTTAACGATAATATCGCTGAACTCAGCCTCGTCGAGCAAGCGCCCCCGAACATTGATTAGGAGCTGAAACTCACTGTTCCCCGAAGGTTGAGCACCTAAGCTTCCCGCAGCAGCTTGCTGATTCTGCGACTGAATTGCTGCGATAATATCTCCGGGGTTCATGTTAAGCGCAGCCACTTTGTTGGGGTCGAGCCAAACCCGCATACTGTATTCACCCGCTCCGAAAAGGCGCACTTCACCTACCCCTGTGATGCGCTTGAGTTCGTCTTTTACGTTCTGATCAGCGTAGTTCGACAGGTAAAGCATGTCGTAGCGACTGTCTGGCGAGGTTAGGTGCACCACCATGGTAAGATCCGGCGATGACTTCTCAGTCACCACCCCCAAACGTTGCACTTCCTGTGGCAAACGGGGCAAAGCCCGGTTCACCCGGTTTTGAACCAGAGTGGTGGCATCGTCTGGGTTTGTACCAATAGCAAAAGTGATAGTTAACGTCATGCGCCCATCTGAATTGGCCTGAGAGGACATATACAACATGTCCTCTACGCCGTTAATTTCCTGCTCTAACGGCGTGGCGACTGTTTCTGCAATCACTTTGGGGTTGGCGCCAGGATAGTTTGCCGTAACCACAACCGTAGGCGGCACAACATCTGGATATTCGGTTATAGGTAACTGCCATACCGCAATAGCGCCGCCGATAAAAATTAGCAATGACAAAACACCAGCAAAAATAGGCCGGTGTATAAAAAAACGGGAGAAATTCATTAACGACTTCCCTTAGGCGCTGGCGCTGTAAGCGTCGCTGCAGTCAAATCGCTATTATCAGTGATATAACGCTGCCATGCCTGCAATTGCTTAAAAGCGTCACTGTCTTGCATAGATACTTCGTTAGGGGCAATAGTGGCACCGGGGCGAACCCGTTGTAAGCCATTAACAACCACGGTATCGCCTGCAGCCAGGCCGCTGTTAATAAAACGCAGAGCCCCTACTTTGTCACCCAATTGTACTGCGCGATAGCTAAGCACGTTGTTGTCATCTACAACCAGTACAAACTTGTTGTTTAAATCTGTACCTATTGACGTTTCGTCTATCAAAATACGATCTTTAGTATCGCCACTGGCTAATCGTAAGTGAGCGAATAAACCGGGTACCAATTTGCCTTCAGCATTATCAAACACTGCTCTGACTTTAATCGTGCCCGTATTCGGATTTACCCGGTTATCGACGAAGTCCAGCTGACCCCAGTAACCATAATCCTTTTCGTTGGCAAGTTGCATGGCAACCGGTAAACGAGCCAGTGATTTGCTGCCCTGTTGCGCACTATTTACGTATGAAAGGTAAGTACTTTCATCAATGTCGAAATATGCATACAAACGGTCGGTCGAGACAATAGATGTCAATACGCTTTGGCCAGCTGTTACAAAGTTTCCGGCAGTAATATTGGCGCGGGAAATACGGCCGGAAATCGGGGCTTCCACACGAGCAAATCCACGGTTGAGCTCAGCCACATCCAACGCCGCTTGTGTAGACGCCACATTCGCTTGTGCTTGCTCAACAGCTGCGGTTCTTGCATCGGCTACTTCTGATGAAATTGCATTTGTACGACGCAAAGAAGTGGCTCTGTCTGCTTCTTGTTTCGCCAGGCGCAGGCGGCTTTTTGCATCTTCTAACTGGGCAGACAACCGTTCTACTTCGGCGCGAAAGGCCCTGTTGTCGATAAGAAATAAGGTTTGTCCCTGTTCAACCCATTGCCCTTCCTCAAAAGCAACAAAATCGATATAACCTGACACCCGCGGGCGCAGTTCCACAGTTTGCGGCGCTTCAAGACGTCCAGTAAAAGTATCCCACTGGGCAATTTCTTTACTAATTACCGGTGCTACATCTACCGGGATCCCCTGAGGAGCTGAAGCGGCCATATTTTCAGAATGGGTTTCATTTCCACCACATGCAGTGAGGAAGACAGTTACCCCAATAGCTAAAGACAGTTTAAGCAGTGATTTCATGTGTTGCGCTCTCATTGACGTTGAATGATGCGCATTATGCCTAGCTCAATTCAATAAAAATAATTATATATTTATATACAACACATCATTTCATATTATATATTGAGCTCATAAGATGAGAGGGAAAGAATATGAAAACCCAAGACCTAAGTTTACTCATGATCTTTGACGCCATTATGACAGAAGGCGCAATTACCCGTGCTGCCGACCGCTTAGCGATGACACAGCCAGCGGTATCTAATGCGTTGTCTCGCATGCGCAGTGCCTGGGGTGACGAACTGTTTGTTAAAGATGGCAGAGGTATTCAACCCACCACGTTTGCCAGAAACCTGTGGAGTCAGATCCAACACCCGTTAAGCGAACTTGAGAATGCGGTAAACCCTGCCCTCTTTGACCCAGGTACCTCCCGACGCACGTTCCGTATTGCCGCCACAGACACCATCGTTAATATGGTGTGGGGACCGTTACGACAAATCATCGAACGCGAGGCTCCTGGGGTGAATATTCACGCGATTCCCAACTCTAATCTCGACAGCGAAAAAATATTAAAAGATGCAGAAGCGGAATTGGCCATCACCAAATATGTACAGCCCAGTTCAGTCATTCGCAGCGAGTATTTGATGGATCCAAAATACGTTGTTGTCATGCGGCCAGGTCATCCACTCGCCACTGAGCAGCTTACTTTGGAAGACTTTGTAAAAGCCGACCACTTGCTGGTTTCCATCACCGGTGACATTAACGGGCCCACAGATCAGGTGTTAAATAACATTGGTTTAAGACGGCGTATTGCGATGACAGTTAATGACTTTTACAACGTACCGCCGTTACTGGATCAAAGCGACCTTATTTGCGTAGCACCATCACTAGTCGTTGAGGACGACATTTTCTCAGGGCGATTGGCGGTGTTCGAAACCCCTGTTGAAATACAACCCACACCAATATCCATTTTGTGGCATAAACGCCAGGATATCGATCAGGGTTTACAATGGTTGAGAAAACACGTAGTGCGTATTATCCATGAACGCTGTGCCCAGCACGAAGCACGCTTGTCACAATGCTGCCGTAAGGGTTACTGCCCGGAAACAGTGAAATCCATGAAAGCAAAACAGGTGAGCAAACAATGTGAAAGCAACCTGACGGTTACCCCTAAAAAGGTTCCCACAGCGAAAGCAAACTAGTGCAAATGACATAAAAAAACGAGGCAATGCCTCGTTTTTTATAAATTAGCAAAAACTTACTTTTTCTTCGCCTTAGGGTTAGGCAGGTCAGTAATGCTGCCTTCGAAGATTTCAGATGCCAAGCCAATAGATTCATTGAGCGTGGGGTGAGCGTGGATGGTTAATGCAACATCTTCTGCATCAGCACCCATTTCGATCGCAAGACCAATTTCACCTAACATCTCACCGGCATTGGTACCCACCATGGCACCACCGATTACACGGGCTGTCTCTTTTTCGAAAATCATTTTGGTCATGCCGTTTGTAGCATCAGATGCAATAGCGCGACCAGAAGCAGCCCAAGGGAAAACTGCAGTTTCGTATGAAATGCCCTGCTCTTTTGCTTCTTTTTCAGTTAAGCCAACCCAGGCAACTTCTGGCTCGGTATAGGCAACAGAAGGAATACAACGCGGGTCGAAGAAATGCTTCTTACCAGCAATTACTTCAGCGGCAACATGACCTTCGTGAACCGCCTTGTGCGCAAGCATAGGCTGACCAACTAAATCGCCGATGGCGTAGATGTGGTCCACGTTAGTTTTCATTTGCTTATCAACGTTGATAAAACCACGCTCATCAACGGCAACACCAGCGGTTTCCGCGCCGATCAACTTACCGTTTGGACGACGACCCACTGCAACTAATACTTTGTCGTAACGAACAGGTTCTTTAGGCGCGTTCTTACCTTCAAATGTCACATACAGACCATCGTCTTTTGCTTCAACCGCGGTTACTTTGGTTTCCAGCATAATGTTGAACTTGTCTTTATAGTCTTTCATAAAGACTTTCATGATGTCTTTGTCAGCAGCTGGGATCAGCTGGTCGAGGAATTCAACAACATCAATTTTTGAGCCCAACGCTTCGTATACGGTACCCATCTCAAGACCGATAATACCGCCGCCCAATACCAGCATTTTTTCTGGAATATCTTTCATTTCCAGTGCGCCGGTGGAATCGATTACGCGGTCGTCTTCAGGAATAAAAGGCAGTGATACAGGTTCAGAACCTGCAGCAATAATGGCTTTTTCAAAGGTAATCGTGGTTTTGCCGTCTTTGCCTTCCACTTCTAGGGTATTAGCACCGGTAAATTTACCGTAACCCTGGATGTGTTTGGTTTTACGCATTTTAGACATACCGCCGAGGCCACCAGTAAGCTTAGCGACAACGCTGTCTTTGTAATCGCGGATTTTGTCTAAATCGATGGTTGGCTCGCCAAACGTTACACCGTGGCTGGCAAGGTGTTTCGCTTCTTTCATTACTTTAGCAACGTGCAGCAGCGCTTTAGAAGGAATACAACCAACATTAAGACACACACCGCCTAATTGGTCGCGGGAATCTACTATTACTGTTTCTATGCCTAAGTCAGCAGCACGGAATGCTGCTGAGTAACCGCCAGGGCCACCGCCCAGTACCACCAATTGCGTTTTAATTTCGCTCATTGTGACCTCAAATCTGTCCAAACATTTGAATAATATGCGTTACCGATTGTAACGAGGGCTGATAAGCCCGTAAAGCCGTCACAGCTCTTTATCCAATAAATATCACAAAGGGGAGGCTAAACACCTCCCCTTTTACTCTTTAACTACAGCAGCATTTGACGCATGTCTTCCAATACTGCTTTTAAGTGTACAGCAAACCTTGCCGCCACCGCGCCGTCAATAACACGATGGTCGTATGACAATGATAACGGCACCATCAAACGAGGTTCAAACTCGCTGCCATTCCACTTCGGCTTAATGTCGCTCTTCGATACACCTAAAATTGCTACATCTGGTGCGTTTACGATAGGTGTAAATGCTGTGCCACCGATGCCGCCTAAGCTGGAAATAGTGAAACAACTACCCTGCATATCAGCAGCTTTAAGCTTACCATCGCGGGCTTTTACACTGATTTCCATCAACTCTTTGGAAATCTCTATGATGCCTTTCTTATCAACATCACGCACTACCGGCACCACCAGGCCTCCAGGAGTGTCTACTGCAATACCGATATGGTAGTATTTTTTCTGAATTAAAGACTCACCGTCTGCAGAAAGCGAAGTATTAAATACCGGATAGGCTTTCAGTGCATCGGCAACGGCTTTCATCATGAATACCAACGGCGTGATCTTCACACCCAGCTTTCTCTTCTCAGCCAGCTTGTTTTGATCCTTACGGAACGCTTCAAGATCAGTAATGTCTGCTTCTTCAAATTGAGTCACATGAGGAATAGTTACCCAGTTGCGATGCAGATTAGGGCCAGAGATTTTCTGAATGCGCGTCAATGGCTTCTCTTCAATTTCACCGAATTTGGAGAAATCGACTTTAGGTGGCGCAATAACCTGCAAACCACCGCCGTTGCCTTGTGCGACAGCACCAGCTGTTGCTTTAGGTCGCGACAATTCGTGTTTCACGTAAGATTGAATATCTTCTTTCAGAATACGACCTTTGCGGCCTGAAGCTTCAACCTGGCTGAGATCGACACCAAACTCCCGGGCCAAACGACGTACTGAAGGCGAAGCGTGAACCTTACCGGTTTTCTGCTTATTACCAGCAGAAGGATGGTGTGGTACAGGCGGCGCTTTCTGTTGTGGCGCACTGGCTGCTGGCGCTGGCGCAGCTGCAGGTTTGCTTTCTTGCTTAGGCGCAGATGGTTTCGCTGCACCTTTCACTTTCAACATAATAACCGGTGTACCTTGTGACGCTTTATCACCTTGTTTGATAAGCAACTTAGTAACAGTACCGGCTTTCGGTGCCGGAACGTCCATAGTCGCTTTATCGGTTTCAAGTGTAATGAGGCCATCTTCCGCTTCTACGGTATCGCCTTCAGCAACCAACACTTCGATAACGTCTACATCGGTATCACCACCGATATCAGGTACCTGAACTTCAATCTCTTCTTCTGCAGCCTCTTGGGCCGGTGCTTCTTCAGCCGACGGAGCAGACTCTGCCACAGGTGCTGACTCCTGAGCTGGTGCAGCGCCTTCGCCGCTTCCTACTTCCAGCGTCAGAACCAGAGAGCCTTCAGAAACTTTATCACCTTCTTTTACCTTCAGGCTGACAACTTTGCCTGCTTGTGGGGAAGGTACGTCCATGGTGGCTTTATCGGTTTCCAGTGTAATCAGGCCATCTTCCGCTTCCACGGTATCGCCTTCGGCAATCAACACTTCAATCACGTCAACATCAGCAGCATCACCGATATCTGGTACGGTAACCTCAATGACGGAACTGCCACCAGAAGATGCTGCAGGAGCAGCTTCCTCTTTTGGCGCTTCTTCTTTAGGTGATTCGGCCACAGGCGCTTCAGCGGGCTTTTCTTCAGCAGGCGCACTGTCTTCAGCACCCGCTGCTTCCAGCTTTGCCAGTAAATCACCCTCAGAAATTTTATCACCTACGCTAACTTTCAGCTCAGACACTTTACCTGCAAAAGGTGCAGGGATGTCCATGCTGGCTTTGTCACTTTCTACTGTTACCAGGGCATCTTCTGCTTCAACAGAATCGCCCACAGCAACACAAATTTCGATGACTTCAACCTGATCTTCACCCAGGTCTGGTACGAGTACGTCTTTAATATCTGCCATGTTCGTTAGTCTCCCTTTCCTTAAGCGTAAAGTGGGTTAACTTTCTCGGCATCAATACCCAGATCTTTCATAGCTTTAGAAAGGGTCTTGGCATCAACATCACCTGCTTTGTACAGCTCGTACAGTGCAGCGTAAGTTACGTATGCAGCATCAACCTCAAAATGACGACGCAGGTTTGCGCGGCTGTCTGAACGGCCAAAGCCATCAGTACCCAGCACACGGTATGCACCCGGTACAAAATCACGTACCTGCTCAGCGTAGTTTTTGATGTAGTCAGTTGCAGCGATAGTCGGGCCATCGTTACCGTCGTTCAACACTTCGGTGATAAACGGCACTTTACTGTCGGCTTCAGGGTGCAACATGTTGTAACGGTCACAATCCTGACCATCTCGGGCCAGTTCATTGAAAGACGTCACACTGTATACTTCTGCTTCTACACCGTAATCTGAAGACAGCTTTTCAGCCGCTTCGCGAACCTGTTCAAGAATGGTACCTGAACTCAGCAGTTTCACCTGCTTCTTGCTCTTGCCCACGGTATCAAGCTTATAAATACCTTTAACGATTCCTTCTTCAACGCCTTTAGGCATTTCAGGTTGCTTGTAGTTTTCGTTCATTACGGTGAGGTAATAAAACACGTCTTCCTGCTCTTCCAGCATGCGACGTAAACCATCCTGCACGATTACAGCCACTTCGTAGCCATAGGTTGGATCGTAACTCACACAGTTTGGAATAAGTGCAGCCTGAGTATGGGAATGACCGTCCTGGTGCTGTAAGCCTTCACCATTCAGCGTGGTGCGTCCGGCAGTACCACCTACCAGGAACCCACGGGTACGTGAGTCGCCAGCGGCCCACGCCAGGTCACCCACACGTTGGAAACCAAACATGGAGTAGTAGATATAAAACGGAACCATTGGCAGGTCGTTTGTGCTGTATGAAGTACCCGCAGCCAACCATGACGCCATGGCACCCAGTTCGTTAATACCTTCCTGCAGAACCTGCCCTTTCTTGTCTTCGCGGTAATACGCAACCTGGTCAGAATCCTGCGGCTCGTATTTTTGACCTTGCGAAGAATAAATACCGACCTGACGGAACAAGCCTTCCATACCAAACGTACGGGCCTCATCAGGAATAATAGGTACGATGCGCTTACCAATTTGCTTGTCTTTAAGCAGTGCGGTCAGTACGCGAACAAATGCCATGGTGGTAGAAATTTCACGATCACCTGAGCCTTTAGTAACGGCCTCGAATGCTTTCATCGCAGGCACTGGTAACTCTTCAGATGCTTTTGCACGACGTACCGGCATATAACCATGTAGCGCTTCACGACGGGCGCGCAAATACTTCATTTCTTCGCTGTCTTCATCGAACTTGTAGTACGGCAGATCAGCTAATGCTTCGTCAGATACAGGAATGTTGAAGCGGTCGCGATACTGTTTAACCGCTTCTTTGTCCATTTTCTTAACCTGGTGGGCAATGTTTTTACCTTCACCAGATGCGCCCATACCGTAACCCTTAACGGTTTTCGCCAGAATTACCTGTGGACGGCCTTTGGTTTTCGTTGCGCGGTCATAGGCAGCGTAAACTTTAACCGGGTCGTGACCACCACGGTTCAAACGCCAGATATCTTCATCTGACATGTTTGATACCATTTCTTTCAGCTCAGGGTATTTACCGAAGAATTTCTCACGGGTGTAAGCACCGCCTTTTGCTTTACAGTTCTGGTACTCGCCGTCGATGGTTTCATTCATCAGATCGAGCAGCTTGCCAGATGTATCACGGGCGAGCAGAGGATCCCAATAACGACCCCAAATCACTTTGATAACTTCCCAGCCAGCACCGCGGAATGTGCCTTCCAGTTCCTGAATAATTTTGCCATTACCACGAACAGGGCCATCAAGACGCTGCAGGTTACAGTTGATGACAAAAGTCAGGTTGTCCAGGCCTTCGCGAGCGGCAAGACCAATAGCACCCAAGCTTTCTGGCTCGTCACACTCACCGTCACCCATGTAGCACCACACGCGCTGTTCTGAACAGTCTTTGATGCCGCGATCTGTAAGGTACTTGAGAAAACGTGCTAAATAGATAGCCTGCATAGGGCCAAGGCCCATGGATACAGTTGGGAACTGCCAGAAGTCAGGCATCAGTTTAGGGTGAGGATAAGAAGAAATACCCTTGCCATCTACTTCCTGACGGAAACCGTCGAGTTGCTCTTCAGTCAATCGACCTTCAATAAATGCACGGCTGTAAATACCTGGCGCTACGTGGCCCTGATACAAAACAAAATCGCCGCCGTCTTTGTCATTAGGTGCGCGGTAGAAGTGGTTGAAGCCCACATCGTACAACATGGCAGAAGACGCAAAGCTTGAAATGTGTCCACCCAGTTCCAAATCTTTTTTAGAACCACGTAAAACCATCATCAGGGCATTCCAACGCAGAGCGTTGCGAATTTTGCCTTCAATAGTCTGGTCACCAGGCATGGTCGGCTCTTGTCCTGGTGGAATCGTATTGATGTAGGCCGTGGTTGCGTCGTACGGCAAGTGAGCACCATTTCTGCGTGCTTTTTCAATCAGTGATTCCAGTAAAAAATGAGCACGTTCAACGCCCTCTTCTTCTAATACTGACTCTAACGACTCCAGCCATTCTTGTGTTTCTTGCGGATCCACATCTTGGTGCATCATTTCAGTCATGGTGCCATCCTATTGTTGCTGATAGTGAAAAACCATCCTTCCCGACCGCAATCGGAGGATGGAAAGACTAAACTAGGTTGTACTTTGTATGAACCAAACCGGCTCACCGTTTTTTCTTCTCTTACCTATACAAACTGGCAAGTATTTCTTTGCTTAAGGCCGTGCCTTAAATCTCCAGACGTCTTAACGCGCGCTGCACTCGTGTGTCACGCTGATTAATCGCCAGGAGGGTTTTCTCAATTAACGCAAGATGAGCATTACATGCCTGTCGTGCTGCTTCCGGGTCTCTCGACGCAATAGCCGCCAGTATTTCCTTGCGTTGTCTGGTTACTTCCGCATTGATGTCTACCTCATCATTTTGATGAAGGGTAAACATCTCGAAGTTACGTTCTATATTCTCTACTAACATGCTTTGCATGGTGCTCATAACATGCAACAACACCATATTGTGTGAAGCACGTGCCATTACCATGTAAAACTCACCAACCGCTTCTGCCAGAGGGCGTTTACTCTCCTTAGGCCCGGGCTGTGGCAAATTGTCAAGCGCTGCCTGTAGCGCCTGATAGTCTTCCTGCTGACCGCGAAGTGCAGCGTAATACGCCGCCATACCTTCCAGGGCGTGCCGAAATTCGAGTAAATCAAATTGTGTTTCAGGGCGGCGGCTAATAAGCGCCATAAGAGGGTCGGTCATCGCGGCGTTAAGGTTGTGGCTGACAAACGTTCCACCTCCCTGCTTGCGTTCAACCAGGCCTCTTGCCTGAAGATTACCAATAGCTTCCCGAAGCGAAGGACGGGAGACATCGAACTGCATTGCTAATTCCCGCTCGGGAGGAAGCTTCTGGCCAGCCAAAAGCGTACCGTCAAGAATCATTGATTCAAGTTGTTCGGTGATCACATCTGACAATTTTTTGCGGCCTTGGCGCATACGCGTTGTGCCTCTCCACTTACGAAAAGGGGTGGCCAAATTGTAAACAACTTTGTTTGCCACCCACCTATTGGTAATACCAATTTACCTATCTAGTGTAGGCCAGATCGAAATTAAGGTAAATAGTTACCCATCGAAACTGAATTACAATTTTTCCAGTATTACTTCTAAATGTTGAATTTGTTGAAAATTTTTAACAAACCGATCTGGTCTGATGAGCAAAATACGAATGATTTTTGCGGTTAATTTTTACCAATTTGAAAACAATGGTATCAGCCTGCAGCCCTTATGCTGCGGCGCAGCAGGCAAATATATAAGACTAGAGGATCCACCCTGTTATCGTCAGTAACGCGGTGAGAACTAACAAGAACAGAATATTGCGTTTTGCTAATTTCACACCAGATAGCACATGTACACAGGCTGTCATTTTACTACAGGTTTTACAATCATCTGGCTCAATTATTTCTGCTTGCCTGCCTACCCGCCATAGTAATTGGTACGCCGGGATGCGGGTTCTGGTTAACATATCCACCCAAACCGGAAAGGCTCGGGTGAAATCTCCCACAACCAGATATCCCAATGCAGTAAGACGCACTGGCGCCCAATCAAGAATATGCATGAGTTTGCGGGTGTGAACCGTATTTTTTGTACTGTGCGGGCAAAAATAGCGGTGTGTTTCCCTGGCGCAGACATACAGCAACACGCCTGGCGCCCCCAAAAAGATAAAAAATATAATTACCGCTGCGTAAAACTGATAATTCGCCAGAAGGAGCAGTTGTTGCATCATGGTGCCATCGTCTGGTTCAGGCGCGTCGTCCTCTTTCCCCAACATACCAAGGTACAACTGACGCTGATATAAATCGCAGGCCTCGTTATCTTCCCTGTTCGCCGCTTGCAACCAACTTTTATAGGTATCTCGCACCGTGGTGCAACCCAGCGCCAGGTAAAGGACTGCGGTTTGAATAATGAACGTAAGAAAATGGCCGATGACAAACAATTCCAGCAACAAAAGTAACAGCGCCGGAAGCGCAACCGCTGCCCACAACTTCCACCGCGAGTACTTCTTTGTCCGCTTCACCGATAGCTTTATCAGCATTAAACGGGTTACCCATGCTGAGCGCCATTTTTCAGGTCGGGTAAAAACTCTGTCGAGGGCCAAAGCGATTAACAAGCTAATTAAAATCACAATAATTCCTGCGTTAGTTACCAGCGCACAGCGCGTCTGCGGGGTAAATTATGCCCCAGGGTTAATAATAACAGTGACAAGTTTGACATCTGCCATTGTCTTACTCAAGGATAACCCTATTATCAATACATGAATAACGACAGAACAGTGGTGCGATGAGTAGTCATGCAAAAGCGGGAAAGTGGATGTATATCCTTGCCTGGGTGTGTGGGCTTGGGCTACTGACATTTGTATTTAACGATGTGTTAGACGGACAACACAACCCTAACCGCGAACCTGAGTCTGTGCGTTTAGACAATAAAACTGAAGTTCGCCTTAAGCAAAATCGCGCGGGGCACTATGTTACAACGGGAATGATCAATAACGTGGCGGTAGAGTTTCTCATCGATACCGGTGCTACGGATGTTGCTATTCCTGCGCATATGCAGAGCAAACTTGGACTCACCGCTACCGGCAGTGGCTTGGCGCAAACAGCCAATGGCGTGGTAAGAGTAGCGCGAACAGAATTAAGCAGTGTCTCTATTGGCGACATAGAAGTGTATAATGTACGCGCGAATTTAAACCCAGGTATGACCGGCGAGCAAATACTGCTGGGCATGAGTGTTTTAAAACAACTGGAGTTTACTCAGCGCGAAGATTGGTTAATATTGCGAACCCTTTGAGAAAAGACCCAAAAAGATGAACAACAAACCTTCGCAACTTGCGATCCGCGATCAAGTATTATTGGCACTGGCGGAAGATCTCGGCGGTGAGGCCGATGCCTCTTTAGATATTACCGCTAATCTCATCAACAAAGAAACACAGGCTAAGGCCACCATTATCACCCGTGAACGCTGTATTGTGTGTGGCACACAATGGGTGGATGAAGCTTTTGCACTTATTGATGACTCCATTTCATTAACCTGGCATGTGAAAGATGGCGACACCGCAGAAGCCAATACAGTATTGCTTTCACTGCAAGGCCCGGCGCGAGGTATTCTCACCGCAGAGCGCACAGCCCTTAACTTTTTACAGACTTTGTCGGCAACAGCAACCGTAGCAAATCACTATGCAAATTTGCTTGCAGACAGCAACACCAGAATTCTCGACACCCGTAAAACCCTGCCCGGTTTGCGTCTGGCACAAAAGTATGCAGTTTCATGCGGAGGCGGATCTAATCACCGGATCGGTCTTTTCGACGCCTTTCTTATAAAGGAAAATCATATTTTTGCTTGCGGATCTATTCAAAAAGCCGTTGACACTGCCAGATCCCATCATCCGGACAAGCCCGTAGAGGTGGAAGTTGAAAGCCTCGAAGAACTCGCAAACGCACTGGCGGCGGGGGCTGACATCATTATGCTGGACAACTTTACCAACGATCAGATCCAAAGCGCAGTCGACATGAATAATGGCCAAAGTAAACTTGAAGTATCCGGCAATATCACGGAAGAAAGGTTGCGATCGCTATCAAAATTAGGGGTTGACTTCATATCTTCGGGTGCATTAACCAAGCACGTTACCGCGATAGATCTCTCGCTTCGCGTGACCATGGAAGGCTAAAAAACACTTGTTATTCAATAACGTGGATGCTTAGCCTACTACACCCAAAGGTATCCACGTCCATCCCCTTACCCTTTTAAAACCTATTCATATGTATACTTCTGGATACTTGTCAGTTGGCTCGCTCTGCCTATACTGAGCATCAAGTACCGGGGACGTTGAAACGGACGACTCAGGTATAAATCGTAACTTTGAATGATGAAATTTAATTTAGCGCATTATACGCTCACCCGGAGAAATACCATGAAAAATGTTAATACTTCAAACCAAAAAGGTTTTACACTTATCGAACTGATGATCGTTGTTGCTATCATCGGTATCCTGGCCGCTGTTGCATTGCCGGCTTATCAAAACTATACCAAGAAAGCGAAGTTCTCTGAAGTTGTTGCTGCCACACAATCTGTTAAAACTGCTATCGAGATTTGTGCGCAAACGGAAGGTGGCTTTGCAAACTGCGGCCCTGGTAGTAATGGCGTCCCAGCTAACGCTGGTACACAAGGCAACGTTTCTAAAGTCGAGTGGGACGAAGCTGGCCCGACTATCACTGCTACAGCAATCAGCACTGGTGGTTTAAGCGGTGAGACTTATATCTTAACAGGGGCATATTCAGCTGCAGGTCAGGTCACATGGACTAAATCAGGTACATGTACTTCGGTAACACCTGCAATCTGCTAAACGATTCTAGTAAAGAGCCCAGCTAATTGCTGGGCTTTCCCATTATTTAAGTAAGGGAATTAATACCGACATGGCAAAAACAGCAGAAGTCTACATCTGGCAAGGAAAAGATAAACGCGGTAGTAATCAAAAAGGCGAAATATCAGCCATGTCACTTGTCGAAGCGAAGAATTTGCTTCGTCGCCAGGGAATATCAGCGCATAAGGTAAAAAAGCAACCAAAGTCACTGTTTGGGCGAGTAAAAAAAATAGACGCTCAAGACATTTGTGTACTTTCGAGACAAATTGCAACTATGCTAGCTGCGGGTGTAACACTGATTCAATCACTAGATATGATTGCTTCAGGTCATGATAAACCTGCTATGCGTAAGTTACTTTCAGATATTTCTAATGAGGTTAAGGCAGGTAATCCTCTTTCAACAGCATTAAGAAAACACCCGCTTTATTTTGACGAACTTTATTGCGACTTAGTGAAAACCGGTGAGCAATCAGGTGCACTTGAAACCATCTACGATCGTATTGCTACTTATAAAGAGAAAGCAGAAGCACTTAAAGCAAAAATCAAAAAGGCCATGTTTTATCCAATTGCCGTGCTAGTAGTCGCTTTTATTGTTACCACTATTCTACTCGTCTTTGTTGTTCCTCAATTCGAAGAAATTTTTAGCAGCTTCGGGGCAGAACTTCCTGCATTTACATTATTAGTCTTAGCTATTTCCCGCTTTGTGCAAGATTACGGCATTTTCATTGGAGCTGGTATTGCTGCTGGTATTTTCCTTTTTGTTCGAGCTCACCGAAAATCTCAAAACTTGCGAGACAAAGTTGATGCATTTACTCTTAAAATTCCTGTTGTTGGCGAAATTTTAAAAAAGGCAGCTGTTGCACGTTTTACAAGAACGTTGTCGACCACTTTTGCCGCAGGCGTACCTTTAATCGGTGCCTTGGACTCAGCCGCTGGAGCATCGGGCAATGCTATTTATCGCGATGCTATTTTGTTTATCAAAAAGGAAGTAGCAGGCGGCTTGCAAATGAACACTGCCATGCGAGCTACCAACGTATTTCCTGAAATGGTATCGCAAATGATTGCTATCGGAGAGGAATCTGGCTCCGTAGACGAAATGCTGTCAAAAATTGCCACCATTTACGAAGCAGAAGTCGACAATATGGTAGACGGCTTAACCAGTTTACTTGAGCCCCTCATCATGGCTGTACTGGGCGTGATCATCGGTGGTCTGATTGTCGCCATGTACCTGCCCATATTCCAGATGGGTAACGTGGTATAGATCAATATACCCGGCCGTACTTTCTTCCTATTGTGACAAGACTGCTTTTCAGGCAGTCTTGTTGTATTAAAAGCATAAATAACTCATAAAACCTATCTATGGACGCCATTATCCAACTCATGCAGCAGAGTCTGCCTGTTTTCCTCACTGTTGTTTTTATTTTTAGCCTGTTAGTAGGCAGTTTTCTTAATGTGGTCATTTACCGTTTACCCATTATGATGGAACGGGCCTGGAAGGCGGAATATCACAGCTATTTTCATGAAAACACCGCGCCGGATGACGACAGTACGTTTAACCTGGTGAAACCCGACAGTACTTGCCCCCATTGCGGTCATAAAATTCGCGCCTGGGAAAATATTCCGGTGTTGAGTTACCTGTGGTTAAAGGGAAAGTGCGCCGGATGCGGCGCGTCAATTTCAGCTCGCTACCCTTTAGTTGAACTTTTTACGGCACTGGTGTGCACTTTTACAGCCTGGCATTTTGGTGCCACGCCACAAGGTTTGTGGGCCGTGTTTATTGTTTACGTGCTTATTGCATTGTTGTTCATCGACTTGGATAAAATGCTACTACCAGACCAACTCACCCTTCCCCTTATGTGGCTGGGATTATTGCTAAGCACACAAACCGTATTTGTCTCCACCACAGACGCCATCATCGGCGCAGCAGCAGGTTACTTAAGTTTATGGTCGGTCTATTGGTTGTTTAAATTGCTCACTGGCAAAGAAGGCATGGGCTATGGCGATTTTAAATTGCTCGCGGCCTTAGGCGCGTTCACTGGCTGGCAAGGGTTACCAATTATTATTTTATTGTCGTCGGTGGTTGGTGCGATAGCGGGTATTACCATGATAGTTGTACAACGAAAAGGGGAATCGATGGCTATTCCCTTTGGGCCTTATCTGGCAGTGGCGGGCTTCCTTACTTTGCTCTACAAAACTCAAATTATCGATGCATATCTTCGTTGGGTATTTGCCTGATGGGCGCACCTGTTGTTATCGGGCTAACCGGTGGTATTGGTAGCGGCAAAACCGCGGTCAGCGATTTATTTGCTGCCAAAGGCATTACTGTCGTAGATGCCGATGTGGTAGCGCGGCAAGTGGTGATGCCTGGCACTCCTGCGCTGCAGGCTATCGAGGGGCACTTCGGTGGTGAAATCCTAACAAATGAAGGTGCGCTAAATCGTCCTCTGCTACGGCAAAAAGTATTTGCCAATGAGGCTGATAAACAGTGGCTAAACGCCCTGCTTCACCCGGCAATTCGCGAAGAAATGAAGGCTCAATTGCAAGCAGCTGCCGGCACTTATGTCATTTTATCCGTCCCATTACTGATTGAGAACAAACTCGATACTATGGCAGACCGCGTACTCGTGGTAGATTGTGACGAAGCACTTCAACTTAGTCGGGCCTTGTCCAGAGATGGCAGCAACGAAGACACTATTCGGGGTATTATGGCGTCTCAGGCCACCCGGGCTGAACGGTTGAGTAAGGCCGATGATGTTATTGATAACAATGGCACACTTGAAGCTCTCGCCCCGCAAGTTGAAAAGCTCCATCAGTACTATCTGACACTCGGAGCCGCACTATCCCCTTAAAAGTTGTTCAGTGAATCGTCTATTATGCAGGGAATGCCCCTTAGGGCTTGATATTTTTGCACTTTTGCGTTGTAGTGCTATGAATTAGCATAGAGAGGCAACCATGGCGACCACCATTTACGAATTTCCACTTAAAGAAAAAGTGCGGAATTACCTGCGAATTGAGCATTTATTGTCGCAGTTAAAAACTGGTGCGTCTGTTCAAAACCCCGCTCTTCAGGTGTATTTTTTCGAACAGCTCTTTACCTTGATGGACTTGTTCGACCGCATTGATTTACGCACAGACCTTGTTAAAGATTTAGATATCCATGAGCGAAACCTGGTGCACTGGTCCCAGTACCCCAATATCGATACCGATGCGCTGGAACAAACTCTGCGGTCTATTGTTAAGCTTAAAGACAAAGTCAAAAACGACCGCAAATTTGGTTCCGCATTAAAAGAAGATAAATTCTTAACCAGCATTCGTCAGCGATTTTCCATTCCGGGTGGCGTCTGTAGCTTTGACTTGCCCAATTTACACTACTGGTTAAATCGGCCACAGCCCGAGATTCAGGAAAACATCAAAACATGGTTACATTCCTTAACCCATCTCGATGAGGGTATTGCCTTGTTGCTCTCGTTCCTCAGAGAGAAAAGTGCATTCGTGCAAATAGATGCCAGCAATGGGTTTTATCAGGGCGTGGCTGATGATAAGAACGATTTGATCAGATTAACCTGTGATGCAAACCAGGGCTACTACCCTACGTTCAGTGGTAATAAATACCGTTTTACTATTCGCTTTATGTGGTTTGAACAAGAACCTGGAAAATCGCCATCGGTGGAAAATACGGTGACTTTTGCCTTAGCCGCCTGCTAGACTCTGAGTCACGTTAGATAGTCCTTGAAAAGGTTGGATATGATTGTTAATTGCCCGACTTGCCAGGCCGATGTTGAATGGTCTGAAAAAAACCCGAACCGCCCATTTTGTTCAAAGAAATGTCAACTCATTGATTTAGGTGAGTGGGCCACAGAAGATCGCTCCATTGCCGGTGAAAAGTCTGCTTCTGATACCCCGGAAAACATGCCTGACATCGAGGATATTGAAGCCATGTTGAGTCAGCAGGCCGGTGATTTTTTCAAGCACTAATACTTCATCACGACCTGTAAGATGTCTTTTTTCTTTTGTCCTCTTTTAAAGGAAACACCCTCATTATGCTACATTCAATTGCGCTTATTGGTGGTACCCATGGCAATGAGACCAGCGGTATACAGCTTATTACAAATTGGCTGAATGGCGGTTTACCTGAGCGATTCGAATCATTAAATCTGCAATGCGCACTGGCAAATAGTGCGGCTATTGAAGCGAACCAGCGTTTTCTTGACGAAGATTTAAACCGACAGTTTACTCCCGAAAGATTGGCTACAGATAACCCTGCCAGAGAAGCCCAATTAGCTAAAAAACTCAACGCGCAATATGGCCCGAAAGGCCAGTCTGCCACCGATTTATTTATTGATATACACAACACGACCAGCAATATGGGCGCCACGCTGATTGTGCTGGAGAACGATGAATTCAATGTGAAATTAGCCCGATTTGTGAAGCAAGTGATGCCTGAAGCCAATATTCTGGTGGAAGATGAAAAGTCTTTTAAAGACCATGGCTATTTTTGTACTGTAGGCAAAAAAGGGGTAATGATAGAAGTGGGTGCTCAGCCTCAGGGCGTGTTACGGGAAGATGTTTACCAGCTCACCCAGACCATGGCAGAAGCAATTTTAGATTTCTGTGTGGCCTGGAATAACCAAAGTTCAGAGATGGCAAACCTTCCCCCTTGTGAAGCATTCAGGTTAGGCCATGAGGTGAAATTTCCCCTTGATGAAAATGGCAAACGCAAAGCCATGATCCACCACAGTCTGCAAGATCAGGATTTCACACCGCTATTACCAGGCGCTCCGGTTTTCCGTGGCTTCGATGGCACAGATCACGTGTGGGAAGATAATAAAGAAACCTACCCTCATTTTATAAACGAAGCGGCCTACCACAAACTCGATGTGGCCTTCGCCACGGCAGAGCGCATTTCGTTTTAGTCATATTCAGGGTATTCGCCCTCACCAGAACCATAGTAAAAAGGCCTCTGAACACAATGTTCAGAGGCCTTTCTGTTTAGGCGGGTGCAAAACAAAGAATGGCTATAGAAATTACACGCTAGCGCGTTTTTAACAGCGCGGTAATTTCCCTGTTCGCCGCTGGGAAGTCATCGTCATTTAATTCTACAACAGGTAACCATTTACCTTCCTGACCTTCAAGCCCACGAGGCTCGTTGGAAAACGCTGTTACCGTATGCACATCCAGCATTACCTGCTTATCACCGTAGTCATGGCTAATCACCGTTAACGGCGAACTGTGCTTAACATCAATACCAATTTCTTCTTTAAGCTCTCTGGCTAACGCCTGTGTTACGGTTTCACCAGCATCAACCTTGCCGCCTGGAAACTCCCACTTACCGCCCTGGTGTTTATCGTCGGGGCGTTTACAAATATAAACCTGTTCGCCCCGCAAAACTACGCCCACAGCAACATGTACTACTTTCATTATGAGAGTTTACCGTGGCATTGCTTGTATTTCTTACCAGAACCACACGGACAAGGATCGTTACGTCCAACCTTTGGCCCCTGACGAACCTCGGAACGCATACCGGCTTCCCCTCTGGCTTCGGGTGTTTGCTCAGGCGCCTCCTGATGTTGGAAGTTCTTAGGTACTTCGTCAGCCTGACGACGCTGCTCTTCCACTTTTTCAACGTCTGATTCGGCTTGCACCTGAACCCGGCTCAAAATAGTAATAACTTCTACCTTCAGGCCCTCGAGCATAGCGGAAAACAACTCAAAAGATTCGCGCTTATACTCTTGTTTAGGGTTTTTCTGTGCATAACCTCTCAAGTGGATACCCTGACGCAGATGGTCCATGGCAGCCAAATGCTCTTTCCAGTGACTATCGAGATTTTGCAGCATGATGGCTTTTTCAAACTGACGTAAAACCTCTGGCCCTACCATAGCTTCCTTAGCCTGATAGGCGCTCTCGATTTCTTCCAGTACCCGATCTCTCAATTTCTCTTCGTAGAGTTTGTCGTCTTCTTCAAGCCATTTCTGCACTGGTAAATCAACCTTGAAGTCAGCTTTTAAGCGTTCTTCCAGGCCTGGGACATCCCACATTTCTTCCAAAGACTGGGGAGGTATGTATTCGTCAACCACGCCGTTAACTACGTCAACGCGAATTGCCTTGATAGTTTCGCTAATTTCACCTTCGTCGAGTAATTCATTACGCTGTTCGTAAATAACCTTACGCTGGTCGTTTGCAACATCATCGTACTCCAACAACTGTTTACGAATATCGAAGTTACGACCTTCTACCTTGCGCTGTGCATTTTCAATTGCGCGGGTTACCCACGGGTGCTCAATAGCTTCACCGTGTTCCATACCCAGACGCTTCATCATACCAGCCATTTTTTCCGAGGCGAAAATACGCATCAGCGCGTCGTCTAAAGACAGATAGAATCGGCTGGAACCAGGATCGCCCTGACGACCAGAACGGCCTCGCAACTGGTTATCGATACGGCGGGATTCGTGACGCTCAGTACCTATGATGTGAAGACCACCGGCATCGAGTACTGCCTGATGCTGTTTATCCCATTCGTCTTTAAGCTTTTTGATCTGCGCTTCAGTGGGATTTTCTAATTTCTCTACTTCCGCTTTCCAGTTACCGCCCAACACGATATCCGTACCCCGCCCCGCCATATTGGTAGCGATGGTCACTGCGCCTGGTTTACCTGCCTGAGCGATGATGTCGGCTTCCTGAGCATGGAATTTGGCGTTCAGTACTTTATGCGGGATTTTTTCTTTTTTCAGTACCCGGGAGAGCAATTCTGAGTTCTCAATAGATACCGTACCAACCAATACCGGCTGACCTTTTTTTACCGCTGCACGGATGTCGGCCACAATGGCGTCGTACTTTTCCTGGGCAGTAAGGTAGATAAGATCGGCCATGTCTTTACGAACCATTGGGCGGTTAGTAGGAATAACCACAGTTTCCAGGCCGTAAATATGCTGGAACTCAAAGGCTTCAGTATCAGCGGTGCCAGTCATACCTGCTAACTTGTCGTAAATACGGAAGTAATTCTGGAAGGTAATTGAGGCCAGAGTTTGGTTCTCGTTTTGGATTTTAACGCCTTCTTTGGCCTCTACCGCCTGATGCAGGCCTTCAGACCAACGACGGCCTTCCATGGTTCGGCCTGTGTGCTCATCAACAATGACGATTTGATCGTCTTTAACAATGTAATCTACATCTTTCTGGAACAATTTGTGAGCACGAAGGGCTGCATTGATATGGTGCAGTAAAGAAATATTTCCTGCTGCGAACAGTGACTCGCCCTCAGGCAAAATACCGTTCTTCTGCAGAATTTCTTCAACGTGAACCTGGCCTCGTTCAGTAAGGTGAATTTGCTTGGCTTTTTCATCAACGGTGTAATCACCATCGCCTTCCTGACCTTCTTCGTCCTCTTTTTCCTGCTGAACCAGTTCGGGAATCACGGTGTTAATAGCGCGATACAATTGCGAGCTGTCTTCTGCGGCACCAGAAATAATAAGCGGTGTACGCGCTTCGTCGATGAGGATAGAGTCAACTTCATCAACTACCGCGTAATGCAGAGGACGCTGAACACGGTCTTTGGGGCTAAACGCCATGTTGTCACGCAGATAATCGAAACCGAACTCGTTGTTAGTACCATAGGTCACATCAGACTGATAAGCTGCACGCTTCATCTCAGGAGACATACCTGGAATATTGCAGCCAACCGTCATACCAAGAAATTCAAATAACTCTCGAGACCAGTCAGCATCCCGTCGCGCCAGGTAATCGTTCACCGTTACCACGTGAACGCCTTTACCGGTAAGGGCATTAAGGTAAGTAGGCAGGGTTGCAGTAAGGGTTTTACCTTCACCGGTACGCATTTCTGCAATTTTACCTGACTCCAGCACCATACCACCGAGCATCTGTACGTCGAAATGACGCATGCCGTAAACCCGCTTACTCGCTTCCCGTACCGTTGCAAATGCATCTACAAGAATATCGTCGGTGGTTTCACCATTTTCCAGACGCGCCTTCAACTCTGCGGTCTTGCCTTTTAGCTGCTCATCAGAAAGCCCTTCTAATTCAGGCTCAAGGGCATTAATGGCATCGACACGTTTTTTTAGTTTTTTTAATAATCGGTCGTTTCGGCTACCGAAGATTTTTCTTAAGATGCTTGCAAACATTTGGTTGATGGTTCCACTGCTTTAGCGAGTGCCGGCGCCCCGGTTTTACTCGTCGATTTAAGATAAATGATAACGAACACATCATGTGTTTCATCATCACCGAATTATTTGTGCCGCTTACTTCTTGTAAACGTATCTGGCTGCTGCTTTTCGTTATCGTCGCTTAGCAACGAAAGGCAGAGGATCGATGGGTTGCCCGTTTCTTATTACTTCATAGTGCACATGCGCACCGGTAGACCGACCAGTACTGCCCATGACGGCAATCGCCTGACCTTTGGTCACGACATCGCCAATGGACACAGACAATGACTTATTGTGCCCGTAGCGGGTTACATAGCCATCTCCGTGATCAATTTCTACCAGTAAACCATAACCATGACGCTCACCCGACCAGGTAACAATACCTGCCGCGGTGGAAATGACGTCATCGCCCGTTTTACCCGCAAAATCCAACCCTTTGTGCATGGTTGGTTTGCCGGTAAATGGATCTTTACGCATGCCGTAATAAGAAGACAACCACCCCGACGCTACAGGTCGGCCAGATAATTGACTCTGTTCATGGATATGATGCCCTCTCACCAGACTTTCAAGCATGTTGAGCTGTTGTTTTTTCGCTTCAACAGAGTTTGCCAGTCGATTGATTTCTTTCATGAGGGGTTCATCATCCACGCTTAACGGCGTAGAGTCGGGCATGAAGACGTCGAGATCGTCGGGCTTCATGCCAAATTCGTCGGCAATTAATTTGCCTTGTTCATCTAACTGAGCCAATGTGGCGTCCATTTCCGCCAATCGTTCAGCCAGCATAGTAAGCTGCTGTCTCGTTTTAACCGCCAGCTTCTCCACTTCGGCATTTTCAGTATTGTTTACTGCCTGAGCAAGCTTAATGCGGGCGATATCTTCTGAGACAGAGTCCGTTCCACGACTGGATACCAGAATAAACAAAGACGAAAGCACCGTGACGCTCACCAGTGTGCGAACACTGATGCTTTTGCGGTATCGTTTTTGTTTTCCTATGAAGGATATCGTCAGTTTCATTCGTCGAACTCTATTAAACCAAAGGCTAGTTTACCGTTGTTAACGCCAATGGACAAATACCAATCTTCGTGTGGGGCAGATTTTTTCTCTTGAACAATGTTTTCTGCCCTAGTCCTGCTTTTCACGAAAGGGAACCACATTATCTTTCATTTGTGACAACGCCTTTAAAATATGGGCAGAACCGCGAACGTTGAAGTAATCACTGGCAACCAGTCGTTCTGGTTTGCCTTTCGTTACTTTTGCAAGAATGTCATCGGGAAGCACAGACGAGGGAATAAGTTCCAACCAACCCGCTTTGCCAAAGCGCTTTACTAAATACATAGCTTTGTCGGCCAGAATAAGGCTGTGCGATGAAGTCCATGAATCGGTCTTTGCAGTCAGATGAAAGCAAACGCCTGCTGAACAACTTGGCTGCTTTGGCAGGTGCGCTTCGAAGGGCCAGGTAGTTGAGCTGATTGATGACATTAATCTTTCAAGGAATACATCTACCGCCATACTGCCTTCCAGAAGCACGAGGAATTCCTCGCCGCCCCACCGAATCACGTGGTCGGTACTTCTTGATGCCTTGGTTAATAAATGACTGAAATGGACCAAAATTTCGTCGCCTACTGCGTGCCCCATTTCATCGTTCAACATCTTGAAGTCGTCGATGTCCAGAATAATATAGTACAGCCCTTTTTCACTTCGCTGCGTGCGGGCAATGATCTTATCTATATACACATCCAGGTAGTGCCGGTTCTTAAGTCCTGTTAGCGCGTCAGTCATGCTGGCTGCTTGTAGCCTCTGGTTCGCCTCTTCAAGTTGCCGGTTAGCATTGTCCAGCTCGGTAGTCCGCTCATCGACCATGCGTTCGAGCCTGGCTTTAATTCGTTGTAATGAACGTGTGCGCAATCGCAAGATGGCCCAAAGAAGCGCCGCCACAACCACAGCCAGTAGTACCCTTGTCCAGTATTGCTCATACCACAGAGCGGGTATAGTCAGCGTCAGACTGTCTGCAGCAGACCACTGACTTTCCTCTCTTAACCGGGTCTGTAGTTCAAATGTGTAGTTTCCGGCAGGCAGGTTAGTATAAAAAGCTTCCCGCCTCACTGAGGTTTGTGTCCAGTCTTCGTCATAACCGACCAAGCGATATCTGAAGCGTATGGCACCGTTGCGGTAATACACGGGGCTGGAATACTCAAGACGAAGGTTACGCTGGCCTTCAGGTAATTGAATTACATCGTGCTGGTACCATTTCCCGTTCGCCTCCAGGCCATTAATAACAGGCGTTGGACGAGCATAAGACTGATTCGTTTTATTCATCTCTACCACTCCCAAACCATTGAGTGTGGGTAAGTAAAGTACACCATCGCGATAGAGCCCCTTTCCATTTCCAGCACCATTACAACAGCGAATACCGTCGGCATTCGATTCGGGCCCGTGATCATCGATTATAACAGTTGGATTAAGCTCGCTCCCTGCATTTAGCTCTTTCACAGGCAGGCTATACATACCCCTCAAGGTCGAAACCAAGAGTTCATCATCATGCTGGGCCGTGTACAGCGTACCATCAGCAGGTAAGTCAGTAGCAGCAAGCAATCGCCAACTATCGCCCTTCTGCACGGCAAAGCCGTGTTGGAAAGTGCCGATGATAAGACGGCCATCATCGAGTTCATTGATATGTGTGATTGATGCGCTGCCTAAAATCGGGTTGTCGGCAAAATTGCGAGCCTTATTGCCATCAATTTTGTACAGGCCTCGTGCCGTACCCACCCATAACGCGCCAAATCGATCCGTATGTACGGCACGGGTACTTTCACTGGCCAGGTCAAACCGCTTGGTTTCGTTTATGAGTTTTTCGCCATCAAAGCGGAACAGGCCTTTGAGACTAGCAATCCAAGTGTGGTTATTGTGATCTTCAGTAAAGCCATTTACCTGAATTCCAGACAAAGATGGGAACCGGTTTATCACTTCAAATCCAGTGTTCAAAGTCACCGCTCCTGAACGGGTTCCCAGCCATACTTTATCTGTACTATCTCGAAAAAGGCTGTACACCACTTTATTTGGAAGTACATTGGTATCTTTTAAAAGCGGTGTGAAGCGACCATCATCGAAAAGGTAAAGCCCATCATTTGCACCTACTATTACACCTTCATCTGAGGATAAAAGAGACCAAACATAAGGCTCCCCCAACCCGGCCTCCATCCCATAATTTCCTGTGCCATCGTAACGCAATCTTTGTAAACCATGGCTTTTGCTTCCCAACCACATGTAGCCATCTTTGTCTTCGAAGGCTGTGACATACCATGGGCGGGTATTGTCTGCTAACTTGTCCACACGGTCGATTAGTACATCATCAGCGAATTGCAAAAGACTCTGATCCATGGAAATCCACAGCGCCCCAGAAGCATCTTCGTACAGCATCTGTATGACGCCTGACATCTCTATATCGGCAAATTGCCGATTTACCAGCTCGCCATCATTTTGTAATTCAAATAACCCACCAGTGGTTCCAACAAGTAATGCGCCCTTATATCTGAGCAATTTGGTGATTTGTACATTGTCAGGTAAATCAAGGGGAGGCACGGCATAGAAATTCTGGTGAACGTCAATGTAGTACAAGCGATTAGCAAGGGCGACCCACAGGCGATTCCCATCAGCAAGAAGCTGCGTAACTTGTTTTTCGTCCGGGCTCAACAATTTGACATTTTGATTGTCGTCTTCGACAACGTAAAGACCGTTCGCCCCTGCATAGAGTTGGCCGTTGAAAAAAGTCAGTGCCTCGACTTTGCCTATACTTCTGTTGTCATAGTCTATTCGTGAAAAGTTTTTTTCTTCTTTTACAAGTAATCCATCAGCACTGCCAACCCAGATGCGACTTTCATCGTCTACCAGCAATGTACGTAAAATGGGGTCGGTAAATACTGCCGATGAACGTGCATTAAAGGTGGTAAAGTTATAACCATCAAATCGAGCCAACCCACCTTCCGTCGCCACCCAGATAAATCCGTCTTTATCCTGGGCAACCCCTACCGCTGAAATCTGCGGCATGTCATGACGGGTTGTCCATGTACGCTTATGGTAATCACTGTAACGAATGACATTTGTATTTTTCGATATGGGTGAGGCAACACTAATGCTTTGAAAAAGCATCAATAAAGTAATCATCAAGGTAAAAATCACGTGACAGGACACTAGCCGAAAACGACACAGTATCTCATTAAAGAGAATCAGTCTGGAGTTGTCTGTCAATGCTAACGCCATCATTGAATTACCTGGTTGCCCTGTAAGAGGAAAGTTCATCGGTTAAGCCGACGAATTTCTTCATTTAGCATAGCATGGTGGGCGTGATAGATCTGATGTCAGCACTTATACTTTGGTGACAAAAAGGTATGATGTTCACACATTAAGTACAAAAAAACCGCCTGGGGGAGGCGGTTTTGTTTATTACGCTAAAACGGGTTCTGCGTATCGTATGGGCATTTCGTCCTGATTTTCATAGGTTACATACTCCCAGCAATCCTCTTGGTTGAGTACTGCATTTAGAAGCATGTTATTTAACCCATGTCCTGTTTTATACGCAGTCAACTCACCAATGATGCTGTGACCACCCATGTATAAATCACCTACGGCATCCAGGATCTTATGTTTGAGGAACTCGTCGTCATAGCGAAGACCTTCTGGATTTAGAATGCGGAAGTCATCCAATGCTACGGCATTTTCCATGCTGCCGCCCAGCGCTAAATTGTTCGCATTCATATATTCCAGGTCTCGCATAAACCCAAAGGTTCTCGCACGACTGATCTCGCTTACATAAGAGCAGCTATCAAAATCCATCACCATGTGTTGACGGGTCTGGCTGATCACCGGGTGCTCAAAATCGATTCTGAAGTCGACTCTGAAACCGTCGTAAGGACGCAATTCGGCCCACTTATCGCCGTCTTCTACCCGCACTGTTTTGGTGATTCGAATAAACCGCTTAGGTGCATTCAATTCTTCAATGCCGGCGGACTGTAGCAAAAACACAAACGGACTGGCACTGCCATCCATAATTGGCAACTCATTACTGTCGACCTCGACAATAATGTTATCTATACCCAAACCTGCCATAGCAGACAGTAAGTGCTCAACAGTATTAATGCTGACGCCATCATCGTTATTGATACAAGTACACAATTGCGTATTACCCACGGCATTTGCACGCGCGGGAATATCAACAAACGGGGTGAGGTCAATGCGACGGAACACGATTCCCGTGTTCGCAGGCGCAGGCCGGAGAGTCATGCTGACCTTTTCCCCTTTATGCAAACCTATGCCGGTTTCTTGCACCGATTGTTTAATTGTACGTTGTCTGATCATGTCGTTGCTTTTACCTGTTCAAAAAGCGGTCGCGTATAATAGAGAAACTTGACCATTTTGTCAAATTTTTGACCATACGCAGCCGTGATTTCACACCACTAACCTTACTATGACAACATTTGCGGGATAAAACTCCGCAAATACTCAGAAGTTAATCTGCCTGTTTGCGCAAAAACGCTGGGATATCAAGATATTCCAAATCGTTGTTGGGCTGAGCTTCATTATCTACTTTGAGCGCCTGGTTGCCATCTGTAGTACCTACACTGCGATTTTCAGATGTAGATGTCGTGCCAAATTCACGGGCTGAACCAGACAAACGCGCGCCTTCTGAGCTCACTAAAGAGATGTCAGGCTTGCGCTCTGCTCCGATACCAGTTGCTACTACGGTCACTCGCAATTCATCTTCAAGTGCCATGTCAATAACGGTACCCACAACAACGGTCGCATTCTCTGAAGCAAAGGCTTTCACTGCGTTACCAACGGTTTCGAATTCATCGATAGAGAAATCAGGGCCAGCGGTGATATTAACCAAAATACCTCGGGCACCAGACAGATCAATGTCTTCGAGTAACGGACATGCAATGGCGGCTTCAGCGGCTTCTTCTGCGCGGTCGGCGCCAGAGGCAATACCGGTACCCATCATAGCTGTACCCATCTCAGACATCACGGTTTTAACGTCTGCAAAGTCAACGTTAATTAAGCCCGGACGAGTGATCAGTTCAGCAATGCCTTGTACCGCTCCGTTCAGAATATTGTTCGCTTCGCTAAACGCCTGAAGCAGAGGTGTACCCGGCCCCATGACCTTAAGCAACTTCTCGTTGGGAATGGTAATTAAAGAATCGACGTTTTTTGCCAATTCAACAATACCTTGCTCAGCAAAAGCGGTACGCTTCTTCCCTTCGAACGGGAATGGCTTGGTTACAACAGCAACGGTAAGAATACCCATTTCACGAGCAATTCTGGCCACTTCTGGTGCAGCGCCAGTGCCCGTACCACCGCCCATACCGGCAGTGATGAAAACCATATCCGCACCTTCAAGAGATTGGCGAATAGTTTCGCGATCTTCATGAGCAGCTTCACGACCGATGTTAGGATCTGCACCGGCTCCAAGGCCCTTGGTTACTGAAGAACCAATTTGCAATGTGACGTCAGCACTTGAGCTACGCAATACCTGTGCGTCGGTATTCACAGCGATAAACTCAACGCCTTCGATATTCTGAGCAACCATGTGCTCTACAGCATTACCACCGCCGCCACCGACGCCGATAACTTTAATTACGGCTTCTTCGCCGTGGCTATCCATTAATTCAAACATACTTACTCTCCGGATTTGTACGTCTAACAACACTAAGCCAGGTCATATGATGTCGATCGAATGCCTCCGTGCGACCGTATGCCGTAGTCTTAGCGCCCCCAAAAATTAAAATTAAAACTCACCTTTAAACCAGCTTTGCACTCGTGAAAGAAAACTTTCACCAGACTTCTGCTTACTGGACTTCTTATTTTCAGATTGCATTTTCCCATAGTGGAGCAAACCCACTACAGTTGCAAAACTTGCATCATCGGTATATTCCGATAATCCGCGCATATTTATTGGTTTACCTACTCTGACAGGCATCTGAAAGAGTTCTTCAGCGAACTCCACCGCACCTTCCATTTTGGCCGTACCGCCAGTTAACACTAAACCGGCTGCAATTTGTTCTTCAAATCCACTGGCACGGATCTCTTTTTGTACCAGTTCAAATAATTCTTGGTAACGAGGTTCAATTACCTCTGCCAATGTGTGTCTCGACATTGCTCTGGCCGGTCTGCCACCCACACTGGGTACTTCAATATTCTCTTCCATGCTCACCATGTCTTTCAGCGCGCAGGCATAGTTCACTTTGATTTCTTCTGCGTTGCTAATTGGCGTACGGAAAATCTTAGCTATATCACTGGTGATCTGGTTTCCCGCCACCGGAATTACCGCTGTATGGCGAATAGCACCATCGGTGAATATAACGATATCCATGGTTCCGCCACCGATATCAACTACACAGACACCAAGTTCCCTTTCGTCGTCGGTTAACACTGCGTAACTGGACGCCAGTGCCGAAAAAATTAACTGGTCAGAATGCAATTCGCAACGCTCGATACACTTCACCAGGTTTTTTGCCATATCATCTGCACAGGTAATAATGTGTGCTTCGGCTTCCATTCTCACCCCTGACATTCCAACCGGGTTTTTAATCCCTTCCTGAACATCAATGGTGAACTCCTGAGGAAGTACGTGTAACAATCTGCGCTCCGCAGCAATAGGCACTGAACGGGCGGCGTGAATAACATTGTCAACGTCTTCCTGGGTAACTTCCTGGTTGTTAATCGGTACCATGCCACTTTCGTTCTGGCATTTTACGTGACGACCGGAAATCGACATAAACACAGACGATACGCGGCAATCAGCCATAAGTTCCATTTCACTCACAGCCCGCTGCACAGATTTCACCACCAGGTTGAGGTCGTTTACGCCTCCCTTGTCCATACCTTGTGCTATATGAGTACCTACACCCACAATACTGATCTGATCATCGTCCAGCAATTCACCGACAACGGCTTTTACATTGCTGGTGCCGATATCCAGTCCGACAATCAGATTACGCTCAGCGGTTTTTGACATTGTGTTCCCAAACTCTCATTAACTTTCTTTGTCTTCTGCTTCTACCCAGCCAACTGCCAGCCCGGTGTCATAACGCAGATCCACATATTTTACAGCCTTAGGCTGCTTCACCAGCAACGGATAAACATCGATAAAACGTTGCAGACGATCAATAAACTCTTTGCGCCCTAAATTCAGTCTGACGCCATTACTCAATTGTACTTCCCAGGCAAAACGCTCGCTTAACGACAATTCCGCTATGGGCATCGCTGTGGTTGCCAATAACGATTGCATTGCGTTATACCCTTCCAATGCTGTTTTTTCGCTTCCACCCGGGCCGTATAACCGGGGTAGTAACTGCTCATCGTCACGGGCACTGAATGTGTCACCGTAAGGATTGAGCAACAAATCGTCGTTCCACTGTGCAACAGGCGTTTGTTCTACCAGATAAATCTTCAGCGTATTCGGCCACTGCTTGCGCACCGACGCCCGATAAATCCAGGGCTGTGATTCCACCAACCGATATACTTCATTGACGTCCAACGCAAAAAAACTGCCAGGCTGGGATTCCCGTATCAATCTTTCCAACCTGCCAATATCAACGTGGGCAAAATCACCGGAAAAATCCACCACCTGCACCGGCGCGCGCTGGGCATCCTGCAGATAATCGCGAATGCTCATTGCACCCACAATTAATCCGACGATAACCATGGCCAGGAAAATAACCCCTGACCAAATGCGAACCGGTTTGTGTTTCCCGTCTGCCATCCTATGCCCTTGTTACGCGTCCGGTAAGCTAGTGGCAAGTATTGCCATGGTCAGTGCGTCGAAATCTAATCCCGCCACATTAGCCGCCTTGGGCACTAAACTTTTTTCGGTCATTCCTGGCACAGTATTGGCCTCAAGGAGATAGAATTCACCTTCCGCTCCTTGCATTACATCAATGCGACCCCAGCCGCTGCAAGACAGTGCTTTAAACGCTCTGAGTGACAAATCCGCCAACTCAGCTTCTTTGTCTGCAGACAGACCGCTGGGACAGTGATACACGGTGGTATCGTCCTGATACTTGGCCGCGTAATCATAAAAATTGTGGGGGGTAGACATGCAGATTGATGGCAATGCCCTGCCCTGTAAAACAGAGACAGTGAACTCGGGGCCATCAATATACTGCTCTAACAGGACTTGATTATCGTACTTAAAAGCGTCCTGAATGGCAGTTTCTAGTTGTTTAGCGCTTGTCACTCTCGCCATCCCGATACTGGATCCTTCCCGGGCTGGTTTGACCATGACTTCATTCCCCAATTCCATCATTATAGCCCCGCATGATCCAGCTTCAAAGTCACTTTTATCAGCAATTCGATATTTTGCTGTAGATAAGCCCAGACATTGCCAGATTTGCTTGGTGTGGATCTTGTCCATAGCCAGTGCTGAACCCAGTACTCCACTACCAGTATAAGGGATGCCGAGTTGCTGTAACGCGCCTTGCATGGTGCCATCTTCGCCGCCGCGACCGTGTAACATGATGAGCACTCGGTTAAATTTTTCTTCAATTAAATCAACAAGCTGCCTTTCACTTGGATCAAATGCACAGGCGTCCACGCCTTGTCTGAGAAGCGCATTTAACACAGCTTTTCCTGAGTTAAGCGATACCGCTCGCTCGGCTGAGTTGCCTCCGAACATCACTGCGACACGTCCAAATTGTTGTGCATTTACCGGTTCAACCATTATTACCACTCACGTTGAAATTTTTTTGGTTCGAGGTCAAATTGTGCCAGTTTTCTGGCAATTTGACCGATATTACCCGCTCCCTGGGTCATTATCACGTCGTTTTCCTGCATCACATTTGCCAGAATATCTCCCAACGCGGCCGGGTCTCCCACGTAAATTGGCTCAACCTGGCCCCGCAAACGAATAGAGCGACACAACGATTTACTGTCAGCACCGTCAATAGGCTGTTCACTGGCTGCGTAAACATCTAATAGCAGCAGTACATCAACTTGCGACAACACGTCTACAAAATCTTCGTATAAATCCCGGGTGCGGGTGAATCTGTGTGGCTGATACACCATCACCAATCGCTTTTCTGGCCAGTTTGCACGAGCTGCGGCCACTGTCGCCTTCACTTCTGTCGGATGATGACCATAGTCGTCTACCAAACACACCTGCCCCACACTAGTTGTATAATCGCCCAACACTTCGAAACGCCTGCCAATTCCTCCGAATGACGCCAGTGCAGTGGTGATGGCTTCATCATCAATACCTTCATCTGTAGCAACGGCGATAGCAGCGAGCGCGTTCAACACGTTGTGCATACCGGTAAGATTAAGCGTAACCTGCAATAACGGTTTGTCTGGCCTCACTACTTCAAAACTTGCCTGACCAAACCCCAGACGCACATTTCTGGCACTTACATCATTAGATGAATCGATACCATAAGTAAGGATGTTTCGCCCTATCCTGGGGCGCAATGACTGGATAACAGGATCGTCACCGCACAAAATCGCCTGCCCGTAGAACGGCAAATTGTGTAAAAATTCGATATAGGCGTCCTTCATTTTATTGAAGTCACCTTCGTAAGTGCCCATGTGGTCAGGCTCAATATTGGTTACCACAGAAACCATAGGCTGCAAGTGTAAAAACGACGCATCACTTTCATCAGCTTCGGCAATGAGATAGCGGCTTTTGCCCAACCTGGCGTTGGTTCCCGCACTGTTGAGTAGCCCGCCAATCACAAATGTAGGGTCGTATTTAGCTTCTGCGAAAATGGTAGCAATAAGACTGGTGGTAGTGGTTTTCCCATGGGTTCCGGCAATCGCAATACCATGTCGAAAACGCATGAGCTCCGCCAGCATTTCAGCGCGCCGGATAATGGGGATGCGATGCCCCCTGGCGTATTGGATCTCCGGGTTTGCTTCATTAATTGCACTCGATACCACAACCACATCAGCGTCAGTTACGTTGTCAGCACTGTGGCCGATAAACACGTCAGCGCCCAGCCCCTGAAGACGCGCGGTCATTGCACCCGGCTGAATATCAGACCCTGCAATATCATAGCCTTCATTCAGTAACACTTCTGCTATACCGCCCATTCCCGCACCGCCGATCCCAACAAAGAAAATACGCGAAACTTTGCGCATCTGCGGACTTTGAAAAGGCTTCTCACCTACCATTATGCTTTATCTCCTATCAGCAGTTCACATTGAGCGACTACCTGCTGTGTCGCCTCCGTTTTAGCAGCCAGCCTTGCCTGACGTCCCATGGACAAACAGGTCTGAGGCTGCCTTAACAGGGCTTCAATCTCTTTTACTAATGTTGTTTCCAGTTCTTGCTGGGGAATTAACTTTGCTGCGCCAGCTTCAACCAAAGAGAGCGCGTTTTTCGTTTGATGATCATCCACCGCATGTGGCAGTGGTACAAAAATAGCCGGAAGACCGGCAGCAGCCACTTCTGCCACAGTTAAGGCTCCCGCCCGGCAAACAATGAAATCTGCCCATGCATACGCGCTGCCCATGTCGTCAATGAACTCGCTGACCTGCACATCCACGCTACCGTTCCCATAGGCATGTTTGACTGATTCCGCTTTGCCCTTGCCAGCCTGATGACGAATAGTTAAGCCGTAGAGGTTTTTACAAGCTTGCGGTACGGCTTCATTTAACGCCTGGGCACCTAAACTTCCACCAATAACCAACATGCGCAATGGCGAGTGCGTTTCCGTCTTTACTGGTAGCGACAAAA
Source organism: Alteromonas sp. AWQ4_252 (assembly GCF_056158205.1). NCBI lineage: Bacteria > Pseudomonadati > Pseudomonadota > Gammaproteobacteria > Alteromonadales > Alteromonadaceae > Alteromonas > Alteromonas sp. AWQ4_252. The sequence continues at coordinate 4,075,686 of NZ_JBSWSV010000001.1, forward strand.
TCCCATCTCTTACCGGGTTTCCTACCACTTGAGTTTTCCGGCCGTGATGACCAAAACCGCCTCGGGCCTGCTCAAAACCGAGAAAAATGGTTTTCGCCAGGCGACCCAGAAGTCTATTGGTCATTCCTGCGGCAGCGTTTTGTTCATGAATGAGCAAGGGTATGCGTTTCAGCCAAGCGGCAATACCTCCGGGGCCGCTTGCATAGCCCCCAAAACCCAGTACGACGTCCGGCTTTATCTGCTTAATTAATTTGTGAGCTTCGAACAACCCTTTTACCAACGCCTTCACACCATTTACTCTAGCGCTAATACCTTTTCCACGGAGGCCTTTAACGTGAATAAAGTGAATGGGAAAACCGTGCTGTGGCACCACTTGTGCTTCCATACGCTCCGACGTTCCCAGCCAGTGAACGTCCCAGCCGGCATTTTTGAGTTGATGAGCAACGGCAAGCCCGGGGAATACATGTCCTCCTGTTCCACCAGCCATGATCAGGCAGCGCTTAGTCATTCTGCGCCTCCCGCTCAACATCTTCTAGCATGGCTGTAACATCATCCTTGGAAGACGCTGGTACAGCTGCCGCTTTCTTTTTAGCCGACTTACGCTTATCACCACGGCCCAACGCCTGTATGCCGTCCACGCGCAATTCAAAGTCGATGCGCATCAGCATGGCGATAGAAACCGACATCACAATTAAGCTGGTGCCACCGTAACTAATTAACGGTAGCGTCAATCCCTTCGTGGGAAGCATGCCTGCACTGGCACCAATATTAACGGCGGTTTGAAAACTCAACCAAATACCGATGCTGTACGCAAGATAGCCTTCAAATGGACGTTGTTTTTCCAGTGCCCGATTCCCAATTTGCAATGCCCGGACAACGAGAAACAAAATGAGCCCCAACACCGCAATTACACCTACAAAGCCCAGCTCTTCTGCCAGAATAGCCATGATAAAATCGGAATGAGCCTGAGTGAGAAACTCCAGTTTTTGATAACTGTTGCCTAACCCCTGGCCGAACCAACTACCACGCCCATACGCCATTAGAGACTGTGTAAGTTGATAACCGCTGCCAAACGGGTCGGCCCACGGATCCAGAAAAGAAGTCACTCGCCGCATGCGATATTCTTCAAAGACAATAAGAAAGACAATGGCCAGCAAGCCGACAAATACAATCGCAAAAAACTGCCACAACCGGGCTCCGGCGAGAAATAAAAGCCCCATAGTTGCAGTAAACATTACCACGACGGTGCCAAAGTCAGGCTGCAATAACAACAAGCACGCCAACACGAAAAACACCACCAGGGGTTTGACAAAGCCCTTAATATTCTCAGTAACTTCTTCATAGCGCCGCACGAGATAACCGGCAAGATAAGTAAAAAAGAACAGTTTTGCAGGTTCCGCTGGTTGCAGTGTCAAGGGCCCCAGTACTATCCAGCGGGTACTACCATTGATGGTTCGTCCCACCACCAATACTGCCAGCAACATGACAATGGCGGCTAGTAACAACCATGGGTTCACAACCCGCCAAAAATTCATTGGCACTTGCAAAACAACACCGGAGGCGAGAACAGCGGCCAATAGGTAAATACCGTGTCGGATAGAAAAATAAAACGGATTGCCATATAGCCGGTCAGCGACAGGCATAGACGCAGATGTCACCACAATTAGCCCCAGTGACGCTAGCGCCAGGGCAACCAGGATAAGGCTTTTATCGTAGGGGGACGAAGAAGGCACGTTACCGTGCTTCTCAGCAAACAATGTAGATAACTTTGTAGAAGTACTCATCATTTGCCGTCTACCTCAGCAATAGCCTGAGCAAAGGCTTGTCCACGATGCATGTAATTGTCGAACATATCAATGCTTGCACAGGCAGGAGACAGCAAAACCATATCTCCGGCAGATGCATACTCAGCAGCAACAGAAACCGCAGCGGCCATGTCTTTTACGTAATGAGACCCCGAAACCAGATCCGCGATGGCTTTGCCATCTTTGCCGAGTGTAATAAGCACATCCACGTACTTAGATAACGCCTCTTGCAAGACAGAAAAATCTGCCCCTTTTCCGTCACCGCCAGCAATGAGAATAAGTTTGCCGGTTTTGCCGCGGCTAAGACCTTCCAATGCTGCTTGCGTGGCGCCAATATTGGTTGCTTTAGAATCGTCTATCCAGCGCACACCATTTTTATTTGCTACTTCTACACAGCGGTGCGGCGCAGACTTAAAGAAAATCACTTCCTTGGCCGCTTCAACTGGATCTACACCTGCGATAAAGCACAGGGCCAGCGCCACCTGTATATTTAGAACATTATGCTGACCAACTAAAGCCACTCTGTCCATGTTCAGAATCGCTTCGCCCCGCCAGGTTATATGATTGTCATGATAACCGAAGTAAGAGGAAGAACGCTCAAGGCCAACACCAACCCACTGTGCCGGCATTTCTGCCAACGGGCCAATATTGGGGTACGTTTCCGGGTGCTCCCGCCACACTACGGCATACTCGCTGTGACGATAAATTTGCTGTTTAGCTTCGCCATAAGCAGCCATGGTGCCGTGACGATCAAGATGATCATCGGTAATATTCAATATTGTGCCAGCCAGTACATGGAGAGTGCGGGTCGTTTCTAACTGAAAGCTCGAAAGCTCCAGTACCAGCATATCCCACTCCTCTCCAACGGCATCGAGTACGGGTTTACCGATATTACCGGCAGCACACACGTTAAGCCCACAGGCGTTCAGAATATGAGAGGTCAGTTGAGTGACCGTTGTTTTGCCGTTTGAACCGGTTATAGCAAGTATCGGCACACGGTTGATGCGAGCGAACAGCTCCACATCTCCAATTACCTCAACTCCCTGTTTGCGCGCTTCTTGTACGCAAGGGTGAGCCGGTGAGATCCCCGGACTCAACACCAAGGTATTCACGCCGTGCCAGTACTTAGCCGATACATCACCCAGACTCACTGGTGCCGTCATTGACACGGGAATATCTGCGGTTTCACGGGTATCCCACACTTTCACGCTGGCGCCATTTTTACTGAGAAAACGGAACACCGACTGTCCTGTCAGACCCAGCCCGGCCACCACAAATTGTTGAGATAGCAAAATAGCGTCCATGAGTTACCGTAGTTTTAAGGTCGCCAGACCTACTAGTACAAGAATAAGCGAAATGATCCAGAACCTTACAATCACCCGGGGCTCTGGCCACCCTTTTAATTCAAAATGGTGGTGAATGGGCGCCATGCGAAAAATACGCTTTCCCCTTAGTTTGAAAGACCCTACCTGCAAGATTACAGACACAGTCTCCATGACAAATACGCCGCCCATAATGATCAAAACAATTTCCTGGCGCACCAGCACAGCTAGAATGCCGAGAGTACCACCGAGTGCCAGTGAACCTACGTCCCCCATAAATACTTGTGCTGGGTAGGTATTAAACCAAAGGAAACCCAATCCGGCTCCCACAATGGCAGTGCATACAATGACCAGTTCGCTGGTAAGGGGAATATGAGGAATGTTGAGGTATTCGGCAAAATTCACATTGCCGGTGACATAGGCGAAAATAGACAAAGCGCCAGCGACAAGAATTGTAGGCACAATAGCAAGGCCGTCCAATCCGTCGGTAAGATTCACTGCATTTGACGTTCCTACCAACGCAAAATACACCACCACCATGTAAAACAACCCTAACTGCGGCATGACTTCCTTAAAGAAAGGCACCAGCAACGACGTTTCAGCCCCCAGATCAGCAGAAGCATAAAGGTAAAAGGCGACGCCAATCGCAATGACTGATTGCCAGAAGTACTTCCACCTGGCGATTAGACCCTTAGCGTCTTTGCGAATCACCTTTCGGTAGTCATCAACGAAACCAATAATGCCATACCCAATTACTACCCCGAGCGTTACCAGGACATAGCGGTTGGTGAGATCGGCCCATAACAGCACGCTTGTTACGATGGCAAAAAGAATTAGCAGCCCACCCATGGTAGGTGTTCCTGCTTTGGACAAATGGCTTTGTGGGCCATCGTCCCTTACAGTTTGTCCAATTTGAAGACGTTGCAACCAGCGGATCATCTTAGGCCCAATGACAATGGCAATGAGCAATGCCGTCAGGGTACTCAGAATTGCTCGTAACGTCAGATACGAGAAAACGAAAAAACCCGGTTCAAATTGTTTAAGCCAATCGGCCAGCCATATCAACATGCAATGCGCTCCCGACGGCGTTCAAACTTTCCCAGGCGCGATACCTCAATGGCATCCACAACCCTTTCCATTCGCGCACTACGCGAACCTTTTACTAACACCGAAATATCCCGCTGATCAGCCATGACGACCTCGCTTAGCTGTGCCATCAGAGAATCAATATCGCTAAAGTGAAACCCTCGTTCCCCATATACTGCACTGGCGCTTTGGCTCAGGCTTCCCAGTGTAAACAAGAAATCGATACCTTTTTGTTCGGCATACTCGCCAACCTGTTGATGATAGAAGCGTGCTTTTTCCCCAAGTTCGGCCATATCTCCCAGGATCAGTACGCGAAGACCTGAAAAGCTGGACAGTGTATCAATAGCCGCATTCACAGATGCCACATTGGCGTTGTAGGTATCATCCAGCAGCCTGAAGTGTGCTGAGAGCGCTTTTACGTTTAACCGCCCTTTCACTTGGGCCATATCGAGTAAACCCGCTTGCACATCCTCCAGTGTTGCACCTACTTCCAGACTAAGCGCCGCTGCTAACATGGCGTTGCCAACGTTGTGCGCGCCTGGCACTTTCAATTGAATGGCAATCTGCCCTTGAGGCGTAATCAGATTAAATTCAGCGCAGCCATCTAAACCAATAGTTATGTCGTCTGCACGAAAATCTGAATGGTTTTGTTGATGGGGGGAAAATGTTTTAACTCTGTTGTATTTGAGTTTGCCCAACCAAAATTCGGCAAACTGACTGTCTGCGTTAACAAAGGCTGTGCCGTTTGCTCCCAACCCCTTAAAAATTTCACTTTTTGCTCGTGCGACGCCAAGTAAACTGCCAAACCCTTCAAGGTGAGAAGCGGCTGCGTTCACGATGGTCGCAACATCGGGTTTTACCAGATCAGTCGTATACGCAATTTCGCCCTGATGATTGGCACCCAGTTCCATCACTGCAAAATCATGCTCAGGCGTCAACCTCAGCAAGGTCAGAGGTACACCTATGTCATTATTGAAATTACCCGCAGTAGCCAGCACATTACCCCGACGAGCTAAAATGGCGGCAGTCATTTCTTTCACAGTTGTTTTGCCGCTGCTGCCTGTAATAGCGATAGTTTTTGGCGCAACATGTGCTTTTACCGCCTGACCCAATAATCCCAAAGCCAGTTTTGTATCTTCAACCATAATCACAGGCAGCGTTGTTTGCACAGGCTCGCTTGCAACTACGGCACTTGCACCAGCCTGCTGTGCTGATGCTACGAAGCGGTGACCGTTAAAATTTTCACCACTGAGTGCAATATACACGTCCCCTTGTTTGAGGGTACGCGTGTCGGTGCTTACACCATTTACTTCCCGGTCATCCCCCTTGAGGGTGCCTTTCACTTTGTCGGCAATCCAGGACAGCGTTGCGTTAATCATTAGCTGTACTCCCTTTGCAAGCGTGCTACCACTGCTCGCTCGTTATAATTTTTCTTTTGGTCACCGATGATTTGGTAATCTTCGTGGCCTTTGCCAGCCACCAGGATCAAATCTCCCGGTGCCGCCTTATTCAGGCAGTAGCGAATGGCCGTCTCTCTGTCAGGCTCATCCACTGCAACCGTGGATGATGTCAGTCCCGCTCTTATATCCGCCGCGATTGAATCAGGCGATTCAGACCGGCTGTTGTCTGTGGTGATAACCACGTGCTGCGCACCCGCCTCGGCAGCACTGCCCATTAATGGACGTTTGCCTTTGTCTCTGTCTCCACCACAACCAAAAATGCACCACACTTCGCCATTGGTATGGACTCGCACACTCGCCAGTGCTTTTTCAAGTGCATCAGGGGTGTGTGCGTAGTCGACAATCACATTGGCATGGTGTTCAAAGTGGAACACTTCCATGCGTCCTGCCACCGGCTTTACGCCAGGCAACAGGCTTAACACATCCTCAAATCGAAGCCCCTGAACCAGCATAACGGCAATAACCGCCAGCAAATTCTGTACGCTGAAGGCACCGAGTACAGGAACATTCACATTGCGGCTTCCCCAGCTTGTTGTTAGGGTGAACTGACATCCATCTGCATGGTATTCCACATTTGTGGCCAAACAATGGCGATGTTCTGACAATTCTGCGGGTAAAGATTGCAAGCCATACCACACCGTTTCGATACCGTCAGGTTTATTGAGGTGCCAATTCTGGCTTTCCTGATCATCGAGGTTCACAACAATAGTGTTCACACCGGGAAGCGCCATGGCTTGTCTTTTTGCCTTTGCGTACTCTTCCATGGTGAGGTGATAATCCAGATGATCCCTGGATAAATTAGTGAATACAACGATATCGGTTTTTACCTGACTCAATCGCCCTTGAACCAAAGCATGGGACGAGGCTTCAAATGCTACTTGCCGAGCGCTTTGTTGCACAAACTCTGCCAAAATGTACTGCATGCGAATCGCATCGGGGGTAGTGTTGCCTCCTGGCGTGGCATCCCACTGTGTATCTTCCCCCAGGTAGATCCCCGCCCCTAACGTACCGACAGCGCCACACCGGGTACCACTTTTCGTAGTGAGTTGAGAGAGCATTTGTACTACCGACGTTTTCCCATTTGTACCGGTAACAGCAATCGAGCGCATTTTTGTTCCCGGGTAATCGTAAAAAGCGCCGGCTAATGAAGACAAAATGTCTCTTAATTCATACAGATGAACAATAATTGTCGTGCCGCGCATTTCCATACGACCGTGTTCGCGAACTTTTTCTGTCTGCGCGAGAATGGCTTTGGCTCCCAGACTTATGGCCTGAGGAACAAACGCACGTCCGTCCTGGCTATGCCCGTTGACGGCCACAAACGCCAGTTTAGGTGTGACTTCACGACTATCTAAAGTGAGGCCCTGAATGCGTACATCAGGAGCGTTAATGCCAAATTTGGCCAGCAGAACACCCAAACTTTGTTCAAAAGCGCTAACTACCATTACGACCTCCATCCAACCACTTGGTTGACGTAACCTGTTTATCATCAGGCGGAATATTCAACAGTTGCAACGCGCCACCCATGATTTCCGAAAATACAGGAGCAGCGGTATCACCAGCGTGATATAAATCGCCACCCGGTTCGTTGATGAGTACCACAGTGACAATCTGGGGGTCAGACAAAGGCGCTACACCAGCGAATATATTCACGTATTCATCACCGTAACCCCCGGCTATGGCTTTACGGCTGGTACCGGTTTTTCCGCCAACGCGATAACCCGGAACGGCAGCTTTAGTGGCTGTTCCGCCACGCTGTGTCACACTTTCCATCATGGCGAGTAGTGCCCGCGCATGTTCGGCTGAAACCACCCGTTGAGGTTCTGGTTTATACCCGGTGCTTTGAGGTTGCTTCACGATATTCAAAGGGACACTTACCCCGCCGTTCGCCAGCGTGGCGTACATACGGGCAAGTTGGGCCGTGGTAACGGAAATTCCATAACCAAAAGACAGCGTGGCCAGTTCAAAATCAGACCAGCGACTGCGTTCGTGAAAAATGCCATTGCTTTCGCCGGGCATGTTGGTGCCAGTATCACTCATCAAACCCATGTTGTAATACGTATCAAGCAAGAAGGGTTTGGGCACGCCCAGGGCAAGTCGGGATGTGCCCATATTGGAAGAGTGCTGGATAATTTCTTCCAGCGTCAATTTGCCATAATTTCTGGTGTCTTTTACCAGACTGCCGCCAAGGCGCATCCAACCAGGATGAGTATCGACGATGTCTCCCACATCCACACTGCCAAACTCAAGCGCTGACAACACAGCCAGAGGCTTTAAAGAGGAACCTGGTTCAAACGCATCGGTAATAACCCTGTTCCGCATCCTGTGCGGGGAAGCGTCGCTTCTGTCATTAGGATTAAACGAAGGGGCATTAACCATGGCAAGCACATCACCACTGTGAGCGTCGAGCACAATCGCCGATGCTGAGGCAGCCTGGTAATAAATCATGGCCTCTTTAATTTCACGGTACGCAAGCGCTTGAATTCGCTGGTCAATGGTAAGCTTCAGATTGCCAGCATCCTCACCGTCCGTTGACTTGAGGATTTCTACCTGCCGCCCTTTCGCGTCACGGCGAATAACCTTGGAGCCCGGCGTGCCTGTAAGCCAGTCGTCGTACAGTCTTTCCAGCCCTTCTATGCCGGTGTCGTCCACATCTGTTATGCCGATTAACTGTGCAGTCACTTCTCCATTGGGGTAGTAACGACGACTTTCTCTTCGCAGATAAATGCCGGGAATATCCAGTTTTGCCACGTAGTCAGCCATGGCTGGTGATACCTGGCGCTGTAAGTATACAAATCGGCGTTTGGGGTTTTGCACCTTGCTACGCAAGGTTTCTACATCACGTCCCAATACATCAGCAAGCGCTTCCCAACGTTCGCGCTGCTCCAGCCCACCTTGTTCGTGAATGATTTTTGGATCGGCGTAAATTGCTCGTACCGGTACACTCACAGCAAGCTCTACACCGTTGCGGTCGGTAATTATGCCCCGATACGTAGGCATATCGCGGGTGCGCATGGTCCGGTAATCACCTTGCTGAATCAGGTTGTCCGGCGCAATGACCTGAATATACGCAGCTCGCGCTCCCAAACCGGCAAAAACGCCCACTACAAGCGCGATTACCAAAAGGAAGCGCCAATGCATCAGCGATGGCGTGACATTCTGTTTCGCGCCTTTTTTTACTTTCTTTTCTGACATGGTAAACGGATTCATTTTAATTTCACCACCACTTCCTGATCAGCCGTGGGGCGATACATATCGAGCTTCTTCTCTACTTCGCTTTCAATTCGATTGTGTTCAGTCAGGGCGCGCTGCTCCAACACCAGGTTGCGCCATTCCACATCCAGATCATCTTTCTCCTGCATCAGCTTTTCCATTGCTATGTTTTGCTGACGATTGAGATGACTCCCAAGCACGACTGCCAACGCAGTTGACACAACCATTAAATACAACAAAACCCGCAACTTGTTGCGGGTCAAATCTGAGACCAGGATCAGCACCAGGCTGAAGTTTGTAGGGGCTGTTCCCCTCTCTTGCCGGCGCTGGCTCATAACTTTTCGGCCACCCTAAGTACCGAGCTTCTGGAGCGCACATTTCGTGCTACCTCCTCCTCGGATGGCTTTATGGCTTTCCCCAATCCTTTGAGCACTTTTTCAGCATCTATCTCTGCTTGGGTAACCGGTAAATTGTGAGGTACTACTTTGCCCCGACTCTGTTCCTTAATAAAACGCTTCACCAGGCGATCTTCCAGGGAATGAAACGAAATCACAGCCAGTCGTCCACCCGGAGAAAGTACATCCACCGCAGCCTTTAAACCCACCCGCAACTGATCAAGCTCGGCATTGATGTATATTCGAATACCCTGAAATGCCCGGGTAGCGGGATGTTTGTATTTGTCTTTAACCGGTACCGCTTTATCAATAATCTCAGCAAGCTCAGCGGTTCTTGTAATAGGTGAGGTTTGGCGATGTTCTACAATGGCATGGGCAATACGCTTGCCAAATTTCTCTTCTCCAAATTCTTTAATAACCTGTGTGATGTCCTGCTCATCAGCCTCTGCCAGCCACTGTGCCGCGCTTTGTCCACGACTGGTATCCATGCGCATATCCAACGGGCCATCTTTCATAAAACTAAAGCCCCGACTGGCATCGTCTAATTGCGGCGATGACACGCCAAGATCCATCAATACGCCATCGATTTTTCCAGTGAGTGACATACCTTCAATCACAGTAGCCATGTCACCAAAGGGTTCGTGAATGATGGTAAAACGAGGGTCGTCTTCGTATTGCCTTGCAGCTTCAATGGCTTGAGGATCACGGTCAAAGGCGATCAAACGTCCATTGTCACCCAAATTATCAAGAATTTTCCCAGAGTGACCGCCACGGCCAAACGTAGCATCGATGTAGATACCACCAGGCTTGATTGCCAGGGCTTCAATGCACTCATCAAGTAACACAGAAACGTGACTAAACGGGTTACTCATAACGAAAATTCCTGCAGGCGGTCGGTTAATTCAAAGGTACCGTCGCGCTCAGTTTCCATATCCGCGTCGATTTGTTTCGCCCAAATTTCTGCATCCCATATTTCAAATTTGTTAAGCTGTCCTACGAGCATCACTTCTTTGCTGAGGTTAGCGTGTTGGCGTAAGGGAGCAGAAAGGAGAAAACGGCCGCTTTTGTCCATGTCACCTTCGGTGGCATAACCAAGAAGCAGCCGCTGCATCCGGCGTTCAGCCGGGATCATACTTGAGAACTTACTCAGTTTGAGTTCGATCTCCTCCCATTCGGGAAGCGGGTAAAGCAGCAAACAGCTTTGCTGTGTATCGATAGTGCAGACCAGTTGTCCGTTACAATCATCCAGAAGCGACTGGCGGTATTTTGTTGGTATAGCCAGTCTACCTTTGGGATCCAGATTGATTGCATTAGCGCCGCGGAACATTCCCCTAGCCTTTTATTTTGTGCTCTTGTTGTTCTTGTTTTCTGAGTACCGACCTGCAAATGTTGATGATGCGATCCACAATTTGCCACTTTTACCCACTTGTTGAACAGTTTGGTCCCAACATTCCCCACTGTCAAGTAAAAACAGGCCTACAAGCCACGTATTTTCTGGCCTGGGCACTGTTTTTACATACAGTTGTATGTGCAAAACCTATGAAAATATGACAAAAAAGTCATGAATTGGTGGATAAATTAATTTGAAGGGATGAAGAGAAACGTCTCAGTTACAGGCCAGACCTGCACTAAAAGTAAGAAGAAAACCGGGTTACACCGCTTTTCATTTTATGCAGGCGGAGAGAATTGCATCATATCAAGCACCCTGTTGACGCCTGCTATGCGATCTTCTTTGTGATGATTGACATAGAGCAGCGTACTTTCCCCGGCATTGGCGATAACCCCCAACAAAGACAGCACTTTGAGCCGGTTAATTTCATCAAGACCATTGCAGGGTTCATCGAGAATAAGCAAAGTAGGATGCTTTACCATGGCGCGAATGATCAGTAACAAGCGTTGGTCGCCAAAGGATAACGACTGAAACGGCGTGCTCGCCTTATCAGCCATGCCCGCCAGGGTAAGCCATGCTGTCGCCAGTTGCTTTTGTTTGGTTGTTGGCTGCTCGTACAGGCCAATGCTGTCATAAAAGCCCGACAATGCTACATGTAAGACAGAACAATTCACCCGGTACTGCAAGTGAAAACTATTGGATACTAATCCAATGTGTTGTTTGATATCCCAGATACTTTCTCCACTGCCTCGCTGAAAGCCGAACACCATAAGGTCGTTGGTGTAACAATGAGGATCATCACCGGTAATCATGTTAAGTAAACAGGTTTTTCCCGAACCATTCGGTCCAACAACCTGCCAATGCTCCCCTTTGTTGATTTGCCAGTTTAGTGAACTGAAAATGGCTCTGCCGCCGTAGCTTACTTCACCATCACACAAGCGAACCAGCACATTGTCTTCATTGGTCATGTTTGGCGCATATCTGTCTTCGTCTTTCTCTGGCAGAGTTTGCGGCACGCTTTCTAAGTGAAGAAGGTGATGAAGGTGTTTCCTCTCCTCATCGCCGAGCACACTACCAAAAGACTGCCCCGCTATTCTGCCTTGCTGCATAACAATAAACCGACACGCGTAATCCGGAATTTCACTTAACCGGTTAATAGCAATAACTTGCGTACATTGTTGACGAATGTCCTTGAGATAGGTTCCTAGGAATGCACTGGATTCAGCATCCAACCCGTCCCAGGGTTCATCGAGAATAAGCGCGTCCGGCGTATCTAATAGTGTTTTTACCAACAGCACCTTGCGGGTTTCCCCCGTTGATAGCCCAAGAAAATGACTGTCTAGAAAATGTGCCATACGCAGCCCTTTGGTAAGCGTCTGAAAGCGCAATTCCTGCTCTGGCGTGAGTGTTGGATGGTTGCGAAATATGACTTCTCTGGCAGTACTAGGAATAGGAACTATATCCAGGATATCGGCATCGTCTTTCTTTTTTTCTTCGGCAATCAACGCCAGTTGCTGGGCGGTACTGACCCACCCGACATTACCGTTAACAAGACGCTGCCCTTTCTGACACTCGCCTTCACCAGCTAGCACTGCACTTAAGGCAGATTTGCCACTGCCGTTTGCACCGACTACTATCACGTGTTTACCTGCTTCGATGTGACAGGCTTCCACATAAAAAGAAAAGTCGGGATTTAATGCCACAGTACATTGCTTTATTTCGATCATATTACTCTCCTGCTATCAGTCTATGATGCAGCAGTATGGACAGCTATGTGGATGAATGAGATAGCAGAGGATTTTATCGACGAGGTCCTACGATATTCAGCCATCGCTAAGAGTTTGACTGAAATTAACGCAGGACCTGTGCTTAGGTATTACGCCTGTTCTGCTGGCTGTGCGTGGCCCGCATCCGAGGTAATTTGCATGTTTACAATTGGATTTTCAGTGCCGTTAGACAATTCAACCAAGCGGTTTAATTGGCCCATTGACAACATCATTGCATACAAAGCACCCAGGAAACCTTGTTTGTGAAGCTCTGTCACTTTCTCTTCAGGCAGCTCAATCAATCGTTTTTCATTGACGCTGAACATCCCGGTAACGTTACGCTGCTGACCGTCTTTATAAGTCACGCGGATCTGAATTGCATCAAGCAGCTCTAAATCAACCACAGCTTTGATGAAACGCTGAGTCAGCATTTCACTGTTCGCCAGATCGCCTAAGAATTTTTGACGGTTTTCAAGGAACTCTGATGGAGAGCCATCTTCTTTGAACAACGGCTGACCTTCTTCTGTACCAACCTGGTCACTGTTTTCGTCAATGTAAACACCGAGTTTTTCACCTTCAGGACGAATGTCGAAAGGGTAACGCAAGATGTTCATTGGTACAGCAGGCCCCTGCCATTTGTCACCTTGTAAAAACAGGTTCTGGCCTTGATCCATACCCAGCATTGCTACCGAATGATAACGCTCTGATTTAGGATCCTGGATGAATACCAACGGCATAGAAGCAGCCAGTTGTGCATATTCGCGAATGGAAGCAGCAGACAAATGCGTATTTTTTGCAAAAGCGAATGCGTTATTCACCGCTACTTTTAAGTCTTTGTGATTTTCTTTATTCAGCGGTATGTAGTTAATCGCCATAATTCTTTTCTCATTACGTTTGGTGGTGGTAATCGTTTAATTGGAATTCACCTGGGACGCCCCATTGGAGAAAGCCTGTGATACCTGCATTATCGCGTCAACACAATATGGATTGGCACATTCTTCAAACGCAGATCGGGAAAGGATCACCACGAAGATTATTATACTAGCCTGTTGCAGCTACTAAGCTCTAACAACAGGACGCGAGGCAGTATCCCGTATTTGGAACCGTAAGTCACGCGGGAAAACAATATCAAAATTTAAACTTTTATTACAAGCTTCTTTATCATTGCTAACAAACCGCCTTGCCGAACGGGGCTCCCATCTCTGTTTAGCTTCTTTTTCTGGTAGTTGACCTTTGCCTTTTACCTGGCGCGTTGTGACGTGAAGAGAAATTTCGTAGTCTAGGACGTGGAAAACGCTTCATTACCGTCGTACCAATAGCTGTCAAACTTCACACACCAGAATAACTAAGAAAAGAAAAGGAAATAAAATGAGACGATTGAAAAAAACGCCCTTGTCCTTACTGATACCGGCGTTCCTTGCGTTTGGAAGCGCGCAGTCGTTAGCCGAAGATGTCCCACCGCCATCTAAAGAGGCCAACAACATCGCCCAGGAAACCATTATTATTGATGGTCATATTGACGTGCCGTACCGTGTTCACCGCAAATGGGTAGACGTGAGCGTTGCCACCGAAGGCGGCGATTTCGATTATCCAAGAGCAAAGCAAGGCGGTTTGAATGCGCCTTTTATGTCTATCTATGTACCCGCCAGCCTCGACAATTCTGATGAATCGACCGCTGTTGCCCACCAGCTTATCGACCTTGTTGAAGCGATGGTATACCGCTCACCAGAGAAGTTCGCCATTGCCAAAACTGTGGCAGACGTACAAGCTCAGTTCGAAAAAGGCCTCATTTCTCTGCCTATGGGAATGGAAAACGGGTCGCCAGTTCAGGGTAGCATGGACAACCTCCACAGCTTCTACGAAAGGGGGATCCGCTACATCACACTCGCCCACTCATTGTCAAACCACATTTCAGACTCTTCTTATGACTTGCGCAGACAATGGAACGGATTAAGCCCATTTGGCAAAGAACTGATCGTCGAAATGAACAACCTGGGCATTATGGTTGATATTTCACACGTCTCTGACAAAGCATTTTATCAAGCGGTGGAAATAAGCAAAGTGCCGGTAATTGCGTCTCACTCATCCTTGCGTAAATACACACCGGGTTTCGAACGCAACATGAATGACGATATGGTGAAGAAGCTGGGTGAAAACGGCGGCGTTATCATGATTAACTTTGGTTCGAGTTTTGTATCCAAAGAAACTCAGGATTGGCGTAACAATCTCACTAAACAGAAAAATAAACTCATCGAAGAATTGGGCAAAGACAGTCCTGAAGTAAAAGCTTTCGATGAAAAGTACCGCAAGGAAAACCCGTATCCTTATTCCACGTTAAGTCAGGTACTTGATCACATTGACCACGTGGTAGCCTTAATTGGCATCGACCACGTTGGTATAGGCTCTGATTATGACGGTGTAGGCGATTCACTTCCGGTAGGGTTAAAAGATGTTTCTACCTACCCTAATTTGGTTCAGGGCATGCTGGATCGAGGATATTCAAGAGCTGACATCGAAAAAGTGTTAAGCGGTAACTTTTTACGCGTATGGTCTGCGGTTGAGGATTACGCGGCGAAACACTAAAGCCACTTTTCCTGCAACCTGTTTCATAGGTTGCAGGAAACCACATCCATCAGTATTAATCATTTAGCCGTGTATACTGAACAGCTGCAGCCCGATTATGCCGCACCGACTGAACGACCATCTCAGCATCGCTGGTTTTTACCACTGCGCTTTCTGCGAACGCTTCTCCAAGACGTTTTTTTAACATTTCATCCAGAGATTCGTCCTGATTTCCCACCAGTGTAATGCCGTAAGACAAAGCAATATCCTCAAGGCGCGCCGTTCCTTTCAACACCAATTCCCCCGATGCCAATGCCGCTTCGTTTAAGCATGTCGTATGGGAAAAAATACAATCGATAAATGCGCGCAAACCAGGCTTAATGACAATAAAAATATGATCTCCAGGCTGCAATACTGTGGACCCCCGCGGTGGAAACACTGTGTCGTTTCGACTCATCATGGCTATCACAGCTCCTTCGGGCAAGGCCAGCTCAGCCAGAGAGCGGTGCACGGCTTTTGCCGATTCCCCAAGGGTATACTGCACAATATCCACATTCACATCGCCCAATGCACTGATTTCCAGTGTAGCGGAAGGTGTCACAGGCGCGGGCTCAATGAGTTTGAGTTTTTTCGCCATCCACGGCAAAGTCGAGCCTTGTAACGTGGCTGATATTAACACCACAAAGAAAACGACGTTGAATATCAGGTAGGCTTGAGGGATATCGAACAACAAAGGAAAAATGGCCAGAATTATAGGTACGGACCCACGAAGCCCAACCCAGGAAATGAGCCCTACTTCACGTTTGCTAAACCCGGCAAAGCCCATGAAAGGCGCAACCGCTAACGGACGAGCCACAAAGATCAGGATCACCGCAATCAACAGTCCTTCCTGCCAAACTTTGAGTAAGGACGCGGGATTGACCAGTAACCCCAGCATCACGAACATACCAATTTGACTAAGCCATGCCAGCCCATCGTGAAACATAAACGTAGCACGCTTTAATACGAACCGGTTATTGCCGATAAACACGCCGGCAATGAAGGTTGCCAAAAAGCCACTACCGCCAAGGCTCGCTGATACTCCAAAGGTTAAAAAACCACAAACTGCGACCATAACGGGGTACAACCCTGCTGCGCTTAACTTAATTTTGTTGATCAGTTTTACCGCCAGCCAGCCAATACCCAGCCCAACGACGGCACCAACTCCAATTTGTTGAACAAACAAAACAAGAAGAGCCCACCCTGGCTCCATTTGTGCTGTGATTAGCTCCAGCAGACCTACGGTCAAAAAAATCGCCATGGGATCGTTAGACGCCGACTCAATTTCTAAGGTTGATTTAAGCCGGGGATTAATGTGCAAACCGGCATTGCGCAAAATAGAAAATACAGCAGCGGCATCAGTCGACCCCACGATAGCACCAATGAGTAAGCCAACTAGGGGGGGTAACCCGAGGATAAAAGCCGCTGCTAAGCCAGTAACCCCGGCAGTAATGGCAACCCCGAATGTGGCAAGGAAACCAGCGGGTTTCCACACCTGTTTAATAGAGGTGAAAGACGTTTGCAAGCCGCCATCGAACAAGATCATCGCCAGCGCCATTGTGCCAAGAGCATGGGCAGAAGTGGCATCATCAAATGCCAGGCCCAGGCCGTCCTCCCCGGCTAACATTCCTACCAGTAAAAACAACACGAGTAGTGGCAAGCCGAGTCTTGGCGATAACTTACTGGATAGAATACCAACAAACAGTAACACTGCGGCTACCAGAATTTGGTAATCAATGGCGAACATGCATGTCTCCCTTAACGTTTAAAATGTAACCGCCTATGGAATATGAGCGAGGGATTCCCTCACCTCTTCTGCTGTAGGCCTCAATTGTTTCAATCCTTTTTTCTCCCGCCTTTTTCCCAGATAGTACAAAATTGGCGAAGCAATAAAAATAGACGAACTGGTACCAATTACGATGCCAAAGAGCATAGGAAGGGCAAAACTCGCGACAGATGCCCCTCCAGCAATCCCCATAGGCAACAAAGCGAGCATTGTGGTAAACGACGTAAATAGCGTTCGTGTCAGGGTTGCCGATATACTGCTGTTAAGTACGTGCTCAATAGGTTTGTCCGGCGACATGCGAAAACCTTCCCGAATACGGTCAAACACCACCACTTTATCGTTAATGGAATAACCAATAAGGGCAAGTAGCGCCGCCACGGCAGTTAAATTGAACTCTAACCCAGTCAAGGCGAAGAACCCTATTGTTTTGGTTAAGTCCAGCGCAATCGTCGCCGTAGCCGCAAGGGCAAAGTGCGACTCAAATCGCATCCACAGGTAACACAAAATACCGCCCCCTGCGATGAGAATAGCTAAAATGGAAGCATCTGCAAAACCGTCGCTGACTTTCGCTCCCACCATATCAACCCGCGGAAAACTGGCATCGTCATCCAACGAGGTTACTGCGCTTTTTACCTGTGCAACCTGCTGACTTTGGGCAGCAGCCTGTTCAACCGGATCACTTAATTCCACCGACGGAACTCTTATGAGATAGCCCCCTTTTTCACCAAATTCCTGGATGCTTGCATCTGCCAGACCTTCTGTTGCCAGTGCAGACCTGAGGTTGTCTACAGAGACAGCGGGTGCGCTTACTTCCACCAAGGTGCCACCGGTAAAATCAACGCCATATTGTAAGCCAGGAGTGAAAAACAACACGACAGAAGCAATGGAAAGCACTGCCGATACAGTCAAACCAATCACTCTGCCGCGCAAAAAGTTGATCGGCTTTTTACTCAGTTCGTTTAACCAGGATACACCTGGGAACCGCAGTGTTTCGCGCTCTTGCTTTCTGGTAAACCACCGCATGAGCATTTTCGTAACTGCGATGGCAGTAAACATTGACGTGAATAAGCCAATCCCTATTGTGATAGCAAAGCCTTTGATAGGTCCACTGCCGAAGAGGAACAGTAAACTCACGGCAATGAGGGTTGTGAAACTCGAATCGAGAATAGTCGCCCACGCTTTTTCAAAGCCTGCAGTAATAGCCGCTGCTGCGCCCCGCCCTTTTCGGGATTCTTCTTTAATACGTTCGTTGATCAATATGTTAGCGTCTACCGCCATGCCCAAAGTAAGAATAATTCCCGCAATGCCCGGCAACGTCAAAGTGGCACCAAAACCGCTGAGGATCCCGAATATGAGGCCCATATTAATGCTAAGGCTAAGGCAGGCGATAATACCCCAACGGCGGTAAAGGGTTGTCATGAACGCCAAAACCAGGGCCGCACCTATTAAGCCAGTTGTTACGCCCATTTGTATGGCATCACTTCCCAAATCCGGCCCCACCGTGCGCTCTTCTATCACAGTGAGGGGAACAGGTAACGCACCAGCTCTTAGCATTAACGCTAAATCCTTGGCTTCTGCGGCGGTAAACTGACCACTTATTTCACCTCCACTGGCACCAATTACAGATCGAATGACAGGTGCCGTAATAACCTTGTTGTCGAGTACAACGGCAAGAGGTTGGCCAATATGAGCTCGCGTCATATCGGCAAAAATCTTGCCGCCAACAGTGTCTAGTTTAAAATTCACTACCGGGCTGCCAGTATTGGGGTCGAAGGCGAGCTGAGCATCTGTGATGTGCTCTCCTTCCATGGCAACCCGCTTTTCCAAACGATATTGCTGGCTGCCAGCGCTATCCGGCACAGTGATAGTCGCTACCTTTTCACCCTCTTGTACCACCCAGTGAAATTGCATCTGTGCGGTTGTACCAAGCAATTCTCTGATGCGGGATGGATCTGTTACGCCAGGCATCTGAACTAACACGCCACCATTACCCTGACGGGAAATACCAGGTTCCACCAGACCGGTTTCGTCTAACCGGTGACGCACAACCTCAACACTGCGTTCAAGGGCATCAGTGACTAAGCGTTCTTCATACGCTTCAGTAAGCGTAAATGTGTAAATCCCCTCGTTTTCAGCAACGTTGAACTGAGGTTGACCACTACCGTCATAGCGATAAGAAGAGGTGATTTCCCACATTTGCTGTCGCTCGGATGCTGAGCCTTTGAACAAAAGCTCCAGAGTATGCTGCTTTGTCGATTTAACCTGATAATGAATACCAGCTTCACGTAAATCCCTTAACAGACTTTCTTTCATATCATCAAATGCTTTGTCGAGTAATGGCTGTGTATCGGCCGACAAAAGCAAATGGGAGCCGCCTTGTAAGTCTAAGCCAAGGGCGAGCTGATTTTGTGTATACCATTGTGGCAAATGTTGTTGTATTGACGTGGGCAATACATTGGGTACTGCACTCAACAAGCCGAGTACAATCACGAGTGCGTATATCACGCCTCGCGGTGAAAACAGTTTCATAAGTTATCCTTTTAACGTTGTAAGAATGGGCCGGGCCCTTGTAAAACAAGCGTTAAAAGTAAGGTGGAGCTCTCGATAAAGGCCGGCTGAAGCGGCACTGAAGGCAGGGGTCAGCACTTACTACAAAGCCGGATTGAATACCGGCTATAAACCATTGCGGCCGTTGAACTGACAATAGGTCATTGGTCAGTATTGTATCGGGAACAGGCTCTATCGATTGACCCGTCGCGAACAAGCGAACAAAACCGAGATCTGTCCGACTGCTCAGTACTGCCGGATAATCGTAAGATCGGAAGCTATCTGAAAAGCTATCCGTCTGGATTTTACCCGCACTTGCTGCCGATATAGCGAAAGCCAGCCACAACAATATGACCCCGATGCGCATGGGCATCGCGGCGTTCACATGTGTCGATAAGCTGTTGATTGCAAGTGAGCGCATTAATTCGTGAACTATCGTTTCGTTTTAGGTGAGCGCGCCCCTTGTCCAACAAGAAACGAACCGCACAGTTCACGCTAATATGTGGTTTCGGTGCCGATTTTCAAGCTTGCAGATTAAAAAGGTTTGTTACGACACCTAAACACGGGTCTAGTTCGTCAGGCAAAGTCAATAATATCAACACCAAAGAAGTTATCGATAGCACATTGCCACTGACCATCAGTGTTTTTGCGAAACACATAAATAGCTTTTTTGACATGTCCTTCGGAAGTGTCTGCACTCTGTTTCGCACTAACATAGAGCTTACTGATCACCAACGCTGTGTCTCCAGCCTCCACTACGACATCGTCACCTTGTGATACCACATGGGCGGGCATGTATTTCGATTTAAATCCATCGAGGGCTTTCAGTAATTCTGTACGGGAAGTCATCATAGGTTTTTCAATTAATACAGCATCGTCGCGGTACAACGCTTTTAACGCCTGCGTGTCGTTTCTGTTTACCGCGCTATGCAAGGCTTGTAATTGATGTGAAACCGGGTGGTTCATGTCTGTCGTCTCCATGTTAGTACCGCAAAGACGCAAACAAAAAACCCGCCTTTGCGGCGGGTTTTAGTTAATCTTTACGTACTAGCACACCCGCCAACTTTTTAGAATAGCGAGTAGAATAATCAGTGCTGCAGGTTTTTGACTAAACATTATCAAGGTTACCTCTGTACGTGTAAAAGCAAATTAAGTCTAATTGGCAGTACTGTCAACAGATTTATCATCCTGCCTTTCAACTTCGTCTATAAAACTGTTGAGCATCATGAGCATTTGCCTGAAAAGCGGGTTCCCTTGGGGCACAGCGCATGAATCACGCAAATCCACTGCACTTTTATCAAAATGCATATCTATTACCATCTTGCTGCTGATCACTACGTCTGCATGGCATAACTGATAACTTTCATCAATGACAAACTGGGTGTTTATTTTCGTGGTGGTACGCGCCATGAGATCTTCGATGCCACTGATAGGCGTGGTGGTATCGGCTTGAGAATGCGCTGCAAAAACCGGCACATCAATGGTCTTCCCATCCTCAAACTGGTCTCGCACATCAGCAATCACCTCCATTAACTCCAGCCCCGTAAAACTTGCTATTGTCGGGTACTTGTAAGGGTTGGGCCCTTGCGTGACATAGTCTCCATCAATAAGGGAAGCCACCCACTGAATACCCCAAATTTTCGATAATCGCTCAACGCCGCTATCCAATGCCAGCGCGCCAGAAAATAGCATTATCGCGTCAACATTCTCAGGGCGAGACAGATAATACTGCACCGATAAGGCACCACCGGTTGAAAATCCACCAAGGTAGACCTCATCACTGATAGTATGTGCCACGTCAACTACATCACTAAGATGCGCAGCCCATTTATCCGACAACTCACTGTCACTCATTTCGTCGCTGGCGTCTAACTGACCATGACCGACATTTAGCGGCACGATAACCGTTAACCCCCTATCGTGAAGTGCCTGAGCGATACCCTTCATATAGAAAGGAGAGTCGCTCAACCCGTGGAGCAAAACGACTACGCCCGGTGTGGATTTGCCGTGATGTAAAATGTAGGGTGCGTTACCATCATTTCTCAACGCTGGCGAACACACGCTATACCGCTGAAATTCGCTGTTCGTGCACGCGCGAACTTGTCCAAACCTTGTCTCATAGAGACTCCGAAACTGGTCGAAGGCTGACTTGAGATCTGCCTGTGCCATGGATGATGCACTTAACAACACCAGAACTGCACCGGTGATAAATCGTCTCACCACACTTTTCTCCTTTCAGCGGGTATGAAAATTGATAACACACTGATACTAACAGATTCGGCTGAAAATAGAACGATATCCCTTTCAGAGCTTACAACTATCAAGGCTCACAGCCAATGACGCGCGGTGAGTTCGCCGCACACAGGTATATTTTTACATCCGTAAATATTGTCACGCATTCGCTTAATTGTTCTTCAATGTTGTATTGTAATTCTGTTAGCGAGTCATAGTTGAATACTCGTTTATTTGTTGAAAAAGGCAAAACGGTGCGAAAGCCCGTGACGCAAAGCTTCCGGTCTAACACAAAGTATTTGTCATGATAGCGGAGTTACCGAACACGATAAGCCTGCCTTCGGGCTGACTTGTTCACTTTTTCAGTCACATCCTTTAGCCGCTCTAAAGAGCGAAACCTGGAGACTAAACCATGATTGTATTGGTTGGTGGCGAAAAAGGCGGCAGTGGTAAAAGCTGTCTTGCTCAGAACATCGCTGTATATTTACGCACAGAAAAAAATGCCAGTGTATTGATGGTAGATTGTGATCCTCAGCGCACGACATCAGACTGGATCCAGGAACGCAAAGCTAACGATAGCCTGCCTTCCATTAATTGTGTGCAACTTTACGGGAAGATCCGCAACGAACTGCTTAGTTTGCGGGAGCACTATGACTATGTTGTAATCGACTGCGGTGGCCAGGATAATCTTGCACTGCGTTCCTCCATGGCGGTGGCAGATCACATTCTCATTCCCCTGCGTCCGAAAAGACGAGATCTAAAAACCGTGCCCCACATGGAAGACATTTTGTCGACCTGCAAAATGGTTAACCCGAACATGAACGCGGCATTTGTTATTACCCAGTGTCCTTCTCTTCCTTCATTAGCCAGTCGTATTTTGGAGGCTAAAGACGTATGTCGCTCCTTCGAAGTACCGGTACTCGATGCTGTGACTTACAGTCGAAATATGTACGATGATTCCGAAGAGTATGGTCAGTCGGTTATGGAAAGCGAACCAGAGGGTAAAGCCTCAAGTGAAATACGGTCTATCATTAAGGAACTGTTATCCCGACGCGAGGGGGAAACCTATGAGTCTATCCAGCCTCAAAAAATCCAAGCCGTCAGTTGAGCGCGTGAGTGCCGTTTCGGTTGATGACTTCATTAACGATGCTGTTAACTACGCCTCAGGGCAGGAAAGTGTGGTTCGCCCCCTGTATCCGGTGCCAAATGAGTCCGGAAGTAAAAGTGCCCCGGTAGTTCCCATGCGTAGGGCAACCTTTACACTGAGCGAAGAAACCATAGAACAATTGAAAACTCTTTCTTCGAATACGGGTATTTGTCGCTCCCGACTGATTCGAATTTGGGCCGATCTCTATTTCCGCGGCGATAGAGCTGCACTATATAGTAGTACTACGCCCTGAGAGGATTACAACTTTACTGTCACTAAAATTACTATAACAACAATCTTTAAAACACGTTTTTTTGCCACAACCGCAAATTCATATTAGGAAGATTATGAAACGTCGCCTGGCAGGTAGCCTACTTCTGCTATGTAGTGTGTTACAACCTGCAACTGCTATAGCATCGCAAACGGAATTAGCGATGAATATCAGCGATATGCTGGAACGTGTGCGTCACGCTTACAATGCCGGGCAAATTGATGCGGCCAGTGCATTGGCACAAACCCTGTTAACCCAGACACCAGCAACAGGCTTCCCTCTTCAGCATGCAAAAATTCAATTAGAACTCGGAAAAATCGCGGCACTTAAGAGCAGCTTCAACCTTGCTCTTCAGCATTTTAATAACGCTGAAAACCTTTTTTCTGAATTAGATCAACAAGCCTTTATGGCTGCCGTACATGCTGAAAAAGGCCAGGTATACTTCGCACAAGCCAAATACGAATCTGCCTTGGCGTTATTTGAACAGGCGAAGGCATTCTATCAAGCCCAGCAAGATAACACCGGCGTTGCAATGCAGCAGCTAAACATTGGTATTTTGCTCCATGCAGAAGGACGCATTGCTGAAAGCCTTCAGGCATTACAAGAAGCCCTGACCTTGCTGAGGCAGCAGAAAGACATGCCCAACGTAGCCCGGGCACTGTCAGAGATAGGCAGTGTATACGCTGATATGCAAAATTCTGAAAATGCTATTAAATACCTTATGGATGCCCTTGAGATTAATACGTCTCGCGGCCTTGCGTATGAGCGCGCACGAAACCACAGTGTTCTGGGTGAACTCTACTTGCAATCGGAGCAATTCGACTTAGCCGAACAACACCTCCTTGCTGCTTTTTCGTCTTTTACGATGATGAACGCGTCGCTGGACTCAGGTTCTGCACAAACTACTTTGGGTAAAGTTGCCGTCGCTAAAGGCGAAATAGAAACCGGCTTGCGCTTTCTTCGGGACGCCCTCTCCCAAGCCAGGGCCAGGGGTCACGCTTCCCTTGTGACGCAAATTCACATTGCATTGTCAGACGCATTTTACAAAGGCAATGATTTGGAGCGAGCGGCGAAACACGCTCAGTGGGCTTTCATTCAGGCAGAACGACATGGCGAACTCAATAATCAGATCCTTGCACAAGATAAAGCTTTACAAGCTTACCTCGCACGAGAAAATTACAAGGCCGCATTCGATGCCCTGTCCATCCGGACAAAGTTGAACGCTGAACAACTAAAAGCAGAAAAGCAGGTTTCACTGGGAAGAATAGAAGCTGAGCTTGAGATGGAACGGCAAGCGCAGGCTTTCGAGCTACAGGAAAAAAACCGCACGGTAGAGCTTGCCAGTGTCCGTCAGCAAAACTTGCAGAATATGTTGGCTCTGGGCAGTCTTGTATCGCTGTTATTATTCATTTTTCTCATTTGGAGCCGTTACAACCAATACCTGCAAACTAAACGTCTGGCGCGAGAAGTTAAGCACCGCACGGCAGAACTGGAAGACAAAAATCATCAGCTAGAAGAAGCTTTTCGCGCTTTGGAACAAGTGAGTATGCGCGACCCTCTCACAGGGCTTTACAATCGCAATTTTCTGAATGCCCAACTTCCTGGCGAAATTCACCGGGTCCAACATTTTTACAGCAGTCTTGACACTTCTGATTATCCCAATAATCAGGATCTTGTTTGCTTTCTTGTTGATATTGATTATTTCAAACGTATCAACGACGATTACGGGCACCTGGCGGGGGATCGTTTCCTCACTCAATTTACAGAAATTTTGCAGGAAGTTTTTCGTCAAACAGACTTACTCATTCGCTGGGGTGGCGAAGAATTCTTAGTTGTCTGTCGAAATGCAGACCGCGAGGACGCAGTGGATCTTGCCGACCGCCTCTTGCAGGCAGTACGGCAACGAGTGTTTATTTTGCCTGGAAATATTCGTATAAATGCGACCTGTAGTATTGGGTTTTGCGCCCTGCCAGTATGCAGGAAAAACCCTTTCGAACTTGACTGGGCAAAAACATTCGCTGTCATGGATTACTGCTTGTATGCCGCAAAACTTTCCAGCAGAAACTGTTGGGTTGGTGTGGTAGAAGGGTGTTGTGACGACGAGGCTAAAACACTACCGAATAAGTTAGAAACAAAATTTGGCTTTACTGTTACTAGTCTGCGTACCTCGCTTACCAATATCGCGAGTATTGAATGGCCTCAGGACTGACTGCTGTTCTAAAAAAAGAGAAGGGGCTAACTGCCCCCTTGCTACATACCGGTTTTTATATCTTCCATATGATACTTATCGATTAACGAATACAGCGTCGGACGGGTTACACCCAGTAGTTCCGCAGTTTTAGACATGTTTTTTCCGGCTGTTTGATAAGCTTTTCGGATAGCCCGGCTTTCTGCAAGTTCTCTCACTTCCCTGAGGTTGAGCGTCTCAGGTTCGCTATCGCCTCTTACAGACATTAAGCCTAGATCTTCTGCCTGAACGATTGAGCCTTCGGCCATAATAACGGCAGATTTCAACTTGTTTTGCATCTCGCGTATGTTACCCGGCCATTTGTGCGCTAACATGGCCTGAATGGCGTCATCCGAGAAGCTTTTTGCTTTTGCGCCAAACTCTTCCCGATACATATTCAGAAATGTTCGGGCAAGGAGAATAATATCCTGATCGCGATCCCTAAGCGGTGGAATGTAAATCGGAATTTCACCAACCCGGTAGTATAAATCTTCCCTAAACGTTTCCTCGGCTACCATTTGTTGCAAGTCTCTGTGCGTCGCGCAAATGACCCGGATGTCCACCGGTATTTCAGCGCGTCCGCCCACCCGCTCTATTACTCGTTCCTGCAGAAAACGAAGCATTTTGGCCTGTAAACCAATAGGCATGTCCCCGATTTCATCAAGAAATAAGGTTCCTCCTTGCGCTGTTTCTATCTTACCCAACGTGGTTTTATTCGCGCCAGTGAACGCCCCTTTTTCATACCCGAAGAGTTCACTTTCCAACAAGTTTTCAGGTATAGAAGCACAGTTGATAGCCACAAAGGGCTTGTCTTTACGGGGGCTATGTTCGTGAATACTTCTGGCAAATACTTCCTTCCCTGTTCCACTTTCGCCTTGTAACAGGGTACTGATGTCTGTGCCAGCAATTTTCTCTGCCTTTCGCATGACAGTCTGAATAGCGTCGGAATTACCGATAATTCGTCCCATCGCAGGGCGAGCTTTGGCCAACACACGGTTTTCATGTTCAAGGCTAGCGAGATTAAGCGCTCGCTGAACCAATAACTTTATGGTGTCTGAATCGATGGGTTTCTGGTAGAAATCGTAAGCGCCGAGGTCAATTGCTTTCAGCGCGTTTTCTTTGTCGTTGTTACCCGTTACAACAATAACTTTAGTACGAGGGGCAAGAGCAATGATTTCCTGAAGCGTTTTCAGTCCTTCCGAAGCGTTTGCCGGATCAGGTGGCAAACCGAGATCTAAAGTGACCACTTTAGGTTCATGCCGCCGAAGTTGCGCAATGGCAGCAGAACGATCATCGGCAAAAACCACGTTATAATCGGTAAAACTCCATTTTAATTGTTTCTGGATGCCGAGATCATCGTCGACAACAAGAATAGTATCCGTCATTGTATTACTCTCATCATAGGTGACTACACAAAAGGCGTGCTGTTAATCCAAAGGAAACGCCAAGGTAAAACAGCTGCCTTTTCCCACTTCACTTTCCACCGACAATTTTCCGCCTACCGATTGCATATAGTTTTTGGCGTCGTATGCGCCAATTCCCATACCGGCATTACCTTTTGTGGTATCGAAGGGTTTAAACAATCGTTGCTCTATAAAGGATGCGTCCATGCCACACCCATTGTCTTGTATTTGTACTATTTGTTGCTGATTAGCCTCATCAGTATCCAGCACAATGTGCACATAGCCGTCATCATCCGTAGCCTGCTGTGCATTGCTAATTAGATGATACATGACATTGGTAAACTTTTCTGGATCCACTACCACTTGCGCTTCACTGTTAACCTGAATGGCAGGCTGAGGTAACAACGTCTGACACCGGGCTTCAATGAGTTTCGTTATTAACGCAGACAGTGTGTGGGCAGAAAAAGCGCCTGGCTCTTCGACCTTTTTCTCTGTGAGTTGTCGAAGCATTTTATCCATCCTCGCTTTTGTATAATGCAAGGTTTCGAATGTATCTTCAATAAACTCTGGATTATCTTTGTGCTTTTCTGCGTTACAGAGAATTAAGTCAATCTGTGCCAACACATTTTTTAAATCGTGTAGAACGAAAGCCGACATGCGATTGAATGCAGCAAACTGAGCATTTTCAGCAACCGCGTTCGCTGCTTCATGGTGGTACAAATAGGTACCCACTTGTTCTGTCACGGCGTTCAAATAATCCCGCACTTCCCAGTTCAGACTAAGCTGTTCGCCATCTTTGGTTTTTAATAGTGCAAAGCCCCAAATTTGCTCTCTGTTCAAAAGCGGCAAGACTAATTGAAAACGGCATTTTGATAGCGCGCTTCTATCCAGTTGAAGGCCATCGTATTCAAATGGCTTAGACACATACTCTTCGACATCAACCAACCAGGTCGTTTTCAGACAAAAAGGTGATAGTTGTCGCAGAATGTGCGCTTCCTCAGGCAGAAGTTTATCCATGCCAATGCACGCCACTGTTTCCAATTCCTTGCCGGCGCATTTTACCAACGAACCCTGTTCGTAATTAATTGCGCCTAGTACACCTTGCAAAGCAGAATGAAAAACACTGGCTTTGTCTTCATGAGCTGATGACAGGGCTTTCGTCAGTTTGACCCATTCAACCCGGTAATCGAACTGGTTCGCGAAAAAGTGCTTCGTGATGAAAACTTTAATGCGGGTGCGAAAACTGTTTGACAATACCACTGTAATCAGGAGTACCAACGACAGAACAATCAGGATAGTTTGGATGGTTGAACTCCACCCACCGCCAATATAATTGACAATGTAACCAGCCAGCGCCATAACCAGAAGGTAGATACCAGCGACCAATAACAAAGAACTGTGTAGAACCACTTCCCTTGAAATGAATATATCCACTCCCCAGTGCTTAATACGCCGAATGGCGACGATAAGCAAAGGCATCATGAGTAAATAGATGTACCCGCGAGAAATAACGTACACCAGTTCGATGTTGTTCACCATTGTGGCATTGGCATACATGACAAACTCGAACAGATGCATGGCACCTAAGTAAAGTACGAGAGGTTTGAAAGCCCACTGATTTTCACCTGCCTGGCGGTACATTACTTCAAGTAAAATTAATACTTCAAGCGACAACACCGTTAACATCAGGAACAGCCAATTCGGCGGTACGACAATTACTACGGGTAAAGCTAACGCGATTACCGGCGGCGTTAGAATTGCCAGGGTAGCGGGACGACGAAGCACATCCCATAGTGTGGCAAAATCATCCTGCAGGCAACCAGCGATGAATAACAGCCATATCATTTGTTTAAGGGTATCCGCCATAATCAAATGGTGGCCAGATACCGTGCCGAATAACTCAGTGATAAAACTAATGGACCAAATCATGGTCGCCATGGTTGCTAGCACCAGCAGGTGCTTTGCTAACCCCGACTTTCTCACCGTAAACAATAAAAGCAGCAATAACAGGTAAGCCACTGCGTTAATGCCATAACCAATGTCAGAAATCATAACTTCCCTTTTCTTTCCACCTGTTTAGCCGCTCTATTACTAGCGTTTTTGTATTACCAAGCTTCCGATAGAGTAACCTGCGCCGAAGGAACAAAGAACACCAACGTCACCTTGTTGCAAATCTTCATGGTGTAACGCGAAAGCAATGACCGAGCCAGCAGAAGCTGTATTGGCATAGCGATCTAATACTATAGGCGCTTCATCTGCATTGGCTTCGCGACCGAGTAAACGCTTGGCTATCAGTAAATTCATGTTGATGTTGGCCTGATGAAGCCACCAACGACGCACGTCAACCGGCGCTAAATCATGTTGTTTGAGATGGGTTTCAATATGGTCAGCTGCCATAGGGCAAACTTCTTTGAACACCTTTCTGCCTTCCTGATGAAACAGTTTATCTGCGCCATATGGGTCAACGTCATGGGCCCGGCTCATATAGCCAAAATTCGACCGGATATTATTTGAAAATTGGGTGACGGCTTTGGTACTGAGAATGTCAAAAATGTGCGTGGCATTTGCTGTACTTTCAGATTCCACCACAGTGGCTGTAGCCACATCACCAAATATAAAATGGCTGTCTCTGTCGGTATAATTCACCTGTGGAGAAACCAATTCAGGGTTTATCACTAGTACGGCACGTGCTGTTCCCGCTGCAACCATTTCATAAGCGCGGTGCATGCCAAAAGTGGCAGCTGAGCACGCTACCAGCATGTCAAAAGCAAAACCGGTAATTCCCAGTTTTTGCTGTACTTCAATGGCCACTGCCGGATAGGCCCGTTGCGTGTAGGCACATGAAACGATAACAGCATCGATATCTTCCGGTTTTTTATTCGCTGCTGCCAGGGCTTTTTGCGCTGCGAGTACGGCAATTTCCGCCTGATGAGACAACTCATCATCTCCGCGCTCGGGGATCACAGGGCGCATACGATTGATGTCTAACGCACCTTCCTTGCGATATATATAGCGCTGCTTGATACCCGAGGCCTTCTGGATAAAATCGGCACTGGAATGTGGTTTTGCAGCCATTTCTCCGGCATCTATTTCAGCTGCATGTTCAGCGTTAAATTTATCGGCGTAGGCGTTGTAACTATCGACTAACTCCTCGTTAGTGATCACGTGCTCCGGTGTCCATAAACCAACACCGCTAATTACGATCTTTTTAGGCATGTTTTTTTCTCTTTTTCAGCACAATGTTCATTGAGGGAAATACAAGGCAATGATGCCCTCTTGAAAGGAAACATTAGCTTCATACAAACATTAAGTGTGTAGCTTAGCGTTTTAGACACATAATGTCATGGCAGAAATAGTTGAAAGAGAAGGCAAGGCAAAAGAAAAAAGGGGGGCTAGATCGCCCCCTGGTATGTATTTTTTAAGATTTAGCAACTGTTGTGCTGAAGAACATCCAGCAACTAGTTAGCTGTCACCTGCCAGAGTGTGACTGAACCGCTGACCTCATTGCCGACAATCAACAGAGCTTCACCAGTTGGGCTCTCGTCTGCCGCTACAAAAACCAAAGATTCTGGTGCAAGATCACCTATTTCGTCATCCACGTCTAAGCCTTCGGTAAGATCGCGGTTAATAACGTATTCAGAAAACGTAACGTTGTAAGGGTTGGTAATGTCGTATACGAAAATACCGCCCATACGCTCTGTGCCGATAAATGCGTAATTTCTATCGCCAATCATACCCGTTGTGATCGCTTCTGGTTCAGGCCCTTTATTTTCTGAGCGACTATCCCCTTCGTTCTCATCATCACCGTTGTTAAAAGCGGCACCGTGAATGGAGGCAGTGATACGCTCAAAATCGTCACCAGAATCAAATACAACCTGACCGTTTTGATCCCAAATAGTGAATGAACGAGCGCCATAAGTGTATGCTGCATCGTATTCACCATCGCCGTCAGCATCACCCATACCAAGGGTTACTCGTAAATCATCAATTTCACCATTAGCCTGCAGCATAGCAAGGGGGGAATTTGTTTCTGCCGCGAGATCTTCCACTTTGACTTCATCGGTGTATGCCAAACAATCACCGTCGTCAAAATCTTGTCCACCTGCAGCTAAGCAAGACGCTTCGTCCTCGGCATCAAAAATATACTCCCGGGCATCACCTTCATTGGCGGTTAACAGGAATATTGCATCTTTCCACGACGTATGAGTAATAGTATCGGGCATGTAAACACCGTACAAACCATCGTACTGGCCAAAACTCACTTCACCGTTTTCCTGGGCATCAATCTGGTATGCCGACCAGTCTTTCACTCCGAGCCCGACCAAAGACACTGTCATTGCGGTTAAGTCAACGACTGCCAAACCATTGTTTTCCTGCAAGGTCACGTATGCCATGTCATTGGTGGCCGTGATGTACTCTGGTTCAAGGTCCTGGGCCACAGTCGTGCTGATCGTAACACCATTGATGGTGCGACCAGATGGGTTCGGAAACTGCATACCCATCGCTTCCAGATCATCTTGCTCAGTATTGAACGCTTCGAAAGTCAGCGTGGTTGCGGTATCTGCAGGCACGCCATCAGTAACGGTAATTACGCTGATAGAGCCTTCAGGGTCAATCGTGTAATCATCTGAAGGCTCACCTTCATTCGCGGTTAAGACTTTTGTGCCATCGGGAGTGAATGCGACGTTGTCTGGTAAGTTACCTACCTCAACAGCTTTTAAAAAAGTTGGCGTACCAGCATTAAGGCCAGTGTAAAACAGCACAAAACCATTGTCGCTTTTTTCATCTGCCGGAATAGCCACCGCTAGTAAGTCATCACTCACTGCAATGCTGGTAAGGCCGTCAAGGTCAACGCCATTGGCTTCGGTAGGCAGAGTGATAGAAGTGCTTGTCAGAGTATCAGCCGAAATAGGCGTATCGACGATGTCGCCGGTTAAATCTGCAATTGCAATCACTGAAACCGTATCTGATTCACCATTTGTTGCGTAGATAGTTTGCGTTGCTGAGTGATATTGTACAATTTCCGCTGCACCTTCACCGCCGACAACAGCACGCCCCACTACGTCAAGAGTGACGCCAAGTGAAGCATCAGCGCCATCAGCACCATTTGAGCCGTCAGCACCATCTGCACCATCTGCACCCTGCTCGCCCTGAGGTCCTTGCTCACCATCGTCGCCATCCAAACTACAGCCTGATACTGCAGCCCCTACGAACAATGCCAGCAGACCCATTTTAAACTTATTATCTATCATTATGTATTTCCCTTTTAACGAAACCGTGTCAATAAACACAAATCCATTTAACGTAAGGTCGCTACATGACAACTTGAAGACACTATTGTGACGAAAATATGACCACCTTAAAGGTTCAGGTAAGCACTATCGTTGAACCACATCAATGCTTTTTGCCATATAAGAACAAAAGCAATTTGCAATTTCACCGAGAAATGGAAATTGTAGATATGCATTGAGCAACGAACTACTATACTGCCTAACCAGGTAGTTACTGACGAAGGAAAGAATATGAGAATTGCAATGAAGCCACTGGCGCTGGTAGGTCTTGTTTCATTATTGAGCGCATGTGCCACATCGCCTACAGGAAGAAACCAGGTACTCCTGTATTCAGAGTCACAAATGGCCACCATGGGCGATCAGGCCTTTGCGAGTATGAAAGAAGAGTTACGTGTGTCCAGCAAGCAAGTGGAAAATTCCTATGTTCAGTGCGTCGCGAAATCACTTACCCCCCTGGTTCCCGATAGTGTTTTTAGCGGCGAGTGGGAAGTGGTCGTATTCGAAGACGAACAAGTGAATGCGTTTGCTCTGCCCGGTGGTAAAATTGGCGTATATACGGGCCTGCTAAATGTTGCTAAAACTCAGTCACAATTAGCTGCGGTTATCGGCCACGAAATTGGACATGTTATCGCTCACCATGGTAACGAACGCATGTCGACTTCCACCTTAACTAATCTCGGTACTCAAGCCGTTGCTCAGGTTATTGAATCGAATGAAGTCGCCTACAGCGGAGCTATTATGGCGGCAATTGGCATGGGCTCACAAGTTGCCATTACACTGCCCTTTTCCCGGGCTCATGAATCAGAGGCAGACTTAATCGGCCTTGCACTCATGGCGCAGGCGGGGTTTGATCCCAGGGAATCTGTGGATCTCTGGCAAAATATGGACGCAGCGAGTAACGGCCAGCGGCCTATCGAACTGCTTTCCACTCACCCGGCTCCCCAATCGCGAATAGAAAACCTGCAGGCTAACATGCAGGCAGCGTTAGCAGATTTTCAGCGATCAGCAAACCGGCCAACTTGTAAGTAAAATTAATTGCGCCAAATGCGCTTGAATGAAAAGCAAAAAAAACGCCACACGATTGTGGCGTTTTTTTATCAACAGCAGTATTACTTGCTGTCTTCGGTTTTGTGTAAGTGAACATCCATTTGTGGGAATGGAATTGAAATACCTTCTTGGTCGAAACGCAGTTTAACTGCTTCAGTGAAGTCGAATTTCACAGCCCAGAAGTCTGCAGATTTAACCCAGGGGCGAACCACAAAATTCACGCTACTGTCAGCAAGTTCTGAAACCGCAACTGTCGGCGCAGGCTCTTGCAAGATGCGCTCATCGGCAGCAACCATTTCCTGCAAAATTGCTTTCGCTTTTTTGAGGTCTGCGTCGTAACCGATGCCGACAACCATATCAACCCGACGAGTCTCTTTGGCAGAAACATTAGTAATGTTACCGCTATAGATAGCGCCGTTTGGAACGATGATTTCTTTATTGTCCGGCGTCGTCATTGTCGTGGTGAAAATGCCAATTTTGTTAACAACACCCGATGTACCGGCAGCTTCAACAAAGTTACCCGCTTTAAAGGGTTTAAATACTAATAGCATGACGCCTGCAGCGAAATTTTTCAGAGAGTCCTGCAGCGACAAACCAATTGCCAAACCAGCCGCACCTAAAATAGCGACTAACGACGTTGTATCAACGCCCAACTGATCCAGCGAGGCGACAATAACAAACAGCATCAAGATAGCACTGAGAATTGACTCCAGGAAATCAATCAGCATTTGCTCGTATTTAGATTTCGCCATAACGCGGCGGAATACGGATAATATTAATCCAACAACTATTCGACCAACCACGTAAATGGCAATCGCCATTGCAATGTTGATACCCCATGGAATCGCGTATGTATTTATATACCCTTCAATATCAGAAGCGGTAAACATTGTTAAATTTTCTTCCATTTGTCTTTCCTATTTTATTGTAATGCGAACCGTTGCACAGTGCGGGCTTAAGATATCAGCCAACCTGTATGGGGCGCAATAGCATCACCCCTGTTTATGGCATATACATTGGTATAAATATGCATGATGAAAATAAAGTTCTCAGGGAATAATATTTTTGTAATAGCACTTATCTACACTTCGAATCCGTAACAAAGTGTAGCGCCAAATCGCTGGTTTATTTTTAACCAATTGATTTTAGTGCTAATAACAAAATTGAATAATATGACAGTCGAGAATCGCTGGTATTTCTGTTTTTTTCGGCTATAGTCGATAGCACTTTTTTGATGCCACAGCGGCATTGAATTACAGGAAATACTAACTTGTTTCCGGGAAAATGAATTTTCTCTCTCAGCTTTTTATTACCAGGGTTCTGGTGGTGATTTTCGAAACAGGTTATTTAGCTATCGTTTCATCCGGTCTGCTAAACGAAGGGATTTTTTATGTTATTTCTATCTTTGCTATTCGTTGTTGTACTTGTTCTTCTTGCATTTGCATTAACCACTGATAAGGGCAAACACACCGCTTATGCCCGTAAAACAAATCCACCGACGAACATAAACAAGCTACAAAAGCCCTCCGGCGTTCAAGTTAATCAAAATTAAATTACCAGGAGCAAAGTCAGCTATCGTTATTGCGTCTGACTGGTTTGAGTCTGTATTATTGGCGTCGATTTTTGACTACCGGTAATTATGCATGCGAATACCTCGTTTGTTTCATCCACTTCCTATCAACATGGATGAAGAGTTCTCTCTTAGCGACGATGCAGCCCATCACGTCGCTAACGTTTTGCGACTGAAAGCAAACCACCCGGTGGTGCTTTTTAATGGCGATGGTAATGAATACAGTGCCGTTATCATTTCAGTTAGCCGTAAGAATGTAATAGTCGAAGCCGATGCCTGCCTGACCATAGGGAAAGAGTCTCCCTTACCTATTCATTTGGGTCAGGGTGTATCTAAAGGTGACCGCATGGACATGGTGTTACAAAAAAGTGTCGAGCTCGGCGTTACCGCGATTACACCAGTAATAACCCAGCGTTGTGCTGTCAAACTCGATGAAAAACGTTGGGAGAAAAAGTGGCATCAGTGGCAAAAAATCATCGCTGGCGCTTGTGAACAATGTGGCAGAAATACGCTCCCCACGTTAAGTCAACCTGTGACGCTAAATCAGTGGCTTGCTCAGTCCACACAGGCCCAGCGCCTTGTTTTAGCACCCGGAGCCCACACCGCCCTTTCAAAAACCCCTTATTCCAGCCAGGGTTACCGTCTGCTAATCGGGCCGGAAGGCGGCTTGTCAGATAACGAAGTACACCAATGCCAGGAAAGTGGTTACACCAGCGTGAGTATGGGGCCAAGGATCTTAAGAACAGAAACCGCTGCTCTGGCTTCAATTGCCGTACTTCAGTCAAATCATGGTGATTTATAATGATAAGAAAGTCTTAAGCTACTTGTTTTGTAGATGAAAAAGGGTTACAAAACTATTATTCAATCATAAATTGTCGTTAGCAATGAATCTTGTCTATTCATCGGCACTGCCCCAGTTTGCATCAGGTCGCAAAGAACTCGACAAGATTTACAGTACCTGCCTGGAAAAAATTTTGGAAGGTGCGCCACTCGCAAAAATTGTAGACCATTACTTAACTTTTCTCGAATCACATGATTCTCCTCATCGATTTGCCGTTACCCAACTTATTGATCAGGGAAAAACGTTATCGATTCTCGCTGCACCGTCACTGCCCGATCCAATATTAAAGTCTATACATCATCAACCAGTGCATGAGGCTTCCGGCGCATGTGGTCCGGCGGTGTTAAAACAGGTCCCGTTCTTTATCGCCAATATCGCTTCTCACGACAATTGGCAGGACTTCTCAGAAGGCGTAGGACAAAGCGGTATTTTTAGTTTGTGGTCGTTCCCTCTGCGCTATCAGGGAGAATGTCACGGCACATTTGTTGTCGCCGGGCCCCATAAGGGAAAACCCGATCCCCATTCAGTAACGCATTTTGAAAACGTCGCAGCCAATCTTGCAAAGGTGTTTGCCTTATGCGAGTCGCAACAGCGCAAAAGTCGCGAAGTATGGCAATTGACCCTTCAGGCTCAGCGGCAAGATGAACAAATAGCTTCGCTAAAGAGTACTTGCGAAAAGTTACTTGCTAAGCAATCACAGGTTGAATCTGCCTATGTGAAGCGTCCACTACCCAACGCTTTTCAAAATATGACAGACGGCTTTATTGAAGGTGTCCAAGATGCACTGAATGTAGCCAAAACCACACTGGCATTTCAACAGGTAGTCACCTCGCAAAGCAAGCAGCAACTTGAACAAAAAGTACTGAATAAGCAGGCATTGCTTAGCTACTATGACAGTGTAAGCCGCGCCTGCGATGAAGGCGCACAAATGATGTCTCATGCAATTTCACGAGTTGATGAATTAGCGTTTTATCTCAACCGGGTTACGCAAAACCCCACGCGCCTGGTGCACGTTGGTCAATTGATGTCATCCGTCATAGACGCTATTGCTGCTAATGATTGCCAAACGGTGTTCTTCTGCATCGACATCCCTGTAACACTTCAGTTTCGTCTTCCAGAAGGCACATTTACGCAAGTAATGTGCGAGCTAATCTTGAACATCTACCGTCACGCATTCCCAAATCGCAATGGGGGCAAAGCCTGGTTATCTGCGCAAGTGAACTGCAGAAATGATCGTCGCATCATGAAACTGGTAATTGAAGACCAGGGTGTTGGTATCGAAAAAGCCGTGTTCGAGCAAGCTATGCGACCGCTTACAGACATTCTTTATTCTCAGAATCATAACTTGCGCGGCCTATCAGCCTGTTACCATCAGATCACCGCTGAAATGGGTGGCACACTTTCTTGCGACAGTCGCCCTGGTGTGGGAAGCCGCATGGTAATATACCTTCCCGAAAGCCTTTAGCTGCCATTTCCCCATTTTATATTGATTTTAGCAATTATGACGCCATAGTAAGGTAATACTTAACTTCAACCGAGTACCCTGCCATGAGTTATACCGTTGGTTTCATAATGGACCCTATTGCACAGGTGAAGCCCCACAAAGACACCAGCTTCGCAATGATGTTGGAAGCGCAGTCGCGCGGAGCGACAGTGCTTTACATGGAACAA
Organism: Alteromonas sp. AWQ4_252; assembly: GCF_056158205.1. NCBI lineage: Bacteria > Pseudomonadati > Pseudomonadota > Gammaproteobacteria > Alteromonadales > Alteromonadaceae > Alteromonas > Alteromonas sp. AWQ4_252. The sequence goes on from NZ_JBSWSV010000001.1 coordinate 4,112,757, forward strand.
GCTGACCTTTTTTTAGACAACGGCAAACCCATGGCAACCGTCCGTGAAGTGAGAGTAAAAGATCAACCCTCTGATTTTTACACCCTCTCAGAAGAAAAAGTTGTTGGGTTAGGTGACATCAACGTATTGATGATGCGTAAAGACCCTCCATTTGACAGTGAGTTTCTCTACGCAACACATATGTTATCGCTGGCGGAGGCTGAAGGCGCCCTGGTCGTCAACAACCCCCAAGCGCTTCGCGACTTCAATGAAAAACTATTTACATCGTGGTTTCCATCGCTGATCCCTGCAACCCTGGTTACACGCAATGCCAAGCTCGTGCGTGATTTTCATAGCAAGCATAAAGACATCATTTGCAAACCACTTGATGGAATGGGTGGCGCTTCAATCTTTCGCGTGAAAGAAGACGGTAACAACCTGGGTGTCGTTATCGAAACATTGACAAAAAACGGTGTGCAACAGATGATGGTTCAAGAGTATTTACCCGCCATCAAGGACGGGGATAAGCGTGTACTTATCGTCGATGGTGAAGTAATGCCTTATTGTCTAGCAAGACTGCCCACTAAAGGTGAAACCCGCGGAAATCTCGCTGCCGGAGGTACAGGCCGCCCTCAACCAATTAGTGAATCTGATCGCGACCTGGCAAACGCTATCGCACCTGTATTGAAAGACAATCGTATTTTATTTGTTGGTCTGGACGTAATTGGCGATCGTATTACCGAGATAAACATTACCAGTCCTACTTGCGTAAGGGAGATAGAAGCGCATTACGACATTAGCATTATGGCAAAACTCTTTAATGCTATAGAAAAGAAACTGGCAAACAAAGGCGGTATTGGATGACAGAACTCACCTCACTACAAAATCATTTTCTTATTGCTATGCCATCATTGGAAGACGCTTATTTCTCCCGATCTATCACGTATATTTGCGAACACAATAGTGAAGGTGCAATGGGTATTGTAATTAATCAGCCATCTACAATGTCTCTCAAAGAACTGCTCGAACAAACCGATAAAGACGGATCCTTCGGCGACGACACCGCCGAACAAATAGTGTTGGCGGGCGGACCGGTTGGACAAGAACGAGGCTTTGTCCTGCACTCTGGCGAAGACGAGTGGGGTTCTAGCTTGTCACTGGCGCCAGGGATCACGGTCACCACCTCTAAAGATATTCTCACCGCAATTGGACACAATTCCGGCCCGGACCACGCCTTAATAGCACTTGGTTACGCAGGTTGGGAAGCCGGCCAATTAGAAGGTGAAATGCAAGAAAACGCATGGCTTACTGTAGAGGCCGACACTGACATTCTGTTTAATACGCCCATTCATAAAAAATGGCAGGCAGCGGTAAAAAAACTTGGAGTTGATATATGGCAGCTCACCCCAGAGATTGGTCATGCCTGACGCAAAGTCGCGCACGGTTCTGAGCTTTGACTTTGGCACCAAAAGCATTGGTGTGGCAGTGGGCCAGGAAATTACCGGCACTGCCTCCCCTCTTGCCGCCTTAAAAGCGCAAGACGGTGTACCCGATTGGCAAAAAGTTCAGGCAATTTATGATGAATGGCAACCGGATTTAGTGGTTGTGGGCTTGCCTCTTAACATGGATGGCACGGAACAAGCGGTAACGCAACTTGCTAAGCGCTTCGCAAATCGCTTACATGGCCGCTTCAACGTAAAAGTGCAAACCTGGGACGAACGCCTGTCTACCGCAGATGCTAAAGCCATGTTGTTTGAGCTGGGCGGCTATAAAAAACTCACCAAAGACAAGGTAGACAGTGTTTCTGCTTGCGTGATCTTCACAAGTTGGGCTGAAAACCAATACGGCTAAGCGGCCACATTATATTTCCCCCACATTGTTGTACATCCCTTGGCACAACTTTTAGCGCTCGTTATTTACCGTTTCCATTGGCGACTGACAGTTCCAGCAAATAGAGAAGTGCCCCTCGTTGTCTTCACCGCATGCAAAGCACTTCCACATCCTTATATCAGTGTTTTTAGTCAACAACTCGCTGATAATACTTTTCGCTTTGGCGTACCATTGTTCATCCAAGAGCCAGAGTTCTAATTGGGTCTCTTGCCAGGGTAATTCACCCATCGCACCACTGGCATACTCATTTTTCACCAAATAGGGAATGTTCAGTGCGTCCAATTCTGAACGCAGTTGCTGAAACAAAAACCTATCGTCGTGGGAAAAGAGTTTACGCACTACTTTTTAGTCATCCATATCTATAGATACACCTGACAAAGACCCCAGTTTGGTACCTTCATTGGTATCAAGTTTTATCATTAGCCGTAAATCGTTAGGAGAGTCAGCATGGTGAATCGCCTGGTCGTAGGTGATCCTATCTTGTCTATATAACTCATATAACGCCATGTCGAAGGTTTGCATGCCCATTTCTTTGCCTTTTTTCATGGCATCCTTGAGTTCACCAGTACGGTTACTTTGAATTAATTCAGCCACAAAAGGAGAATTGAGTAACACTTCGATGGCTGCAACTCTGCCCTTACCATCTTTTTTCGGCACCAATTGCTGAGCCACAATCGCCCGTAGGTTTAAACTTAAATCAAACAAGAGTTTATTGTGCATTTCTTTTGGCGCTAAATGCATAATACGCTCGATGGCCTGATTGGCATTATTGGCATGTAACGTTGCCACACAAAGATGCCCGGTATCGGCAAATGACATGGCATACTCCATGGTTTCCATTGAACGGATTTCTCCCAACAGAATCACATCTGGCGCCTGACGCAATGAGCTTTTCAGCGCGTCGTCAAAGCTCATGGTATCAATACCTACTTCACGTTGAGTTACTACACATTTACCGTGTTTGTGAATAAATTCAATGGGATCCTCAATAGTGAGAATATGTCCCTGGCTATTGTGATTGCGATGATCGATAAGGGCAGCAAGCGACGTGGATTTACCTGTACCGGTTGCGCCTACCATCAGCACCAACCCCCTTTTACTCATGATGATGTCTTTGAGCACGCCGGGTAAACCCAATTCATCAACCTTGGGGATTTCAGTAACGATTCGTCTAGCCACCATACCAATTGAATCACGTTGCCAAAATGCGCTGCAACGAAAACGGCCGACATTGGTAATGCCCACGGCAAAATTACTTTCTTTCAGCTCGTTAAGTTCACGAATATAACGCTCTTCCATTACGCTCTGTACCAGTTCCTTAGCCTGAAATTGAGACAGAGGTTCATCGGCCAACGGCGTTAGCTTCCCGTCTATTTTTGCACTAACAGGAAAACCGACGGTGATAAAAATATCTGAAGCGCCACGCTCGGTGGCCAGTTCAAAGTAAGACTGCAGTTTCACGCGCGCTCCTACATATGTTTGTTTTTATCGATAGACTTGGCCGCCGCATCTTGCTGGCTTATCACACCGAGTGCGACCATCTTTTGCAGCGCCTGCTCCATGGTCTGCATGCCATGTGCCTGACCGGTTTGTATGACTGAGTACATCTGAGGCACCTTGTCTTCGCGGATAAGGTTTCTGATAGCCGGAATACCCACCATAATTTCATGTGCGGCAACACGTCCGCCACCAATTTTTTTCAACAGCGTTTGTGAAATTACCGCGCGAAGTGACTCGGACAGCATAGAGCGTATCATGGCTTTTTCCTCTGCGGGAAATACATCGATTATCCTGTCGATGGTTTTTGGCGCTGAATTAGTGTGCAGCGTACCAAACACTAAGTGACCGGTTTCAGCGGCTGTCATCGCAAGGCGTATCGTTTCCAGATCTCGCAATTCGCCCACTAACACTACATCCGGGTCTTCCCGCAATGCGGAACGCAGGGCATTAGAGAAACTGTGCGTGTCCCGATGAACTTCCCTTTGATTCAGTACGCTGAGTTTATTGTCGTGTACAAATTCAATGGGATCTTCGATGGTAAGAATGTGGTCCCGCTTTGTATTGTTAATGTGGTCAATCATTGCTGCCAACGTAGTACTTTTCCCTGACCCCGTGGCCCCGGTCACCAACACCAGGCCTGTGGGCTGGTCAATAATACTGCGGAATATTTCTGGTGCTCCTAAGTCTTCCAACGACAATACTTTACTTGGAATAGTTCTGAGCACAGCGGCGGCACCGCGATTTTGAATAAATGCATTTACCCTGAAACGTGACAAATCCTTCACTTCGAAAGAAAAATCCACCTCGAGATTTTCTTCGTATTCCTTGCGCTGTTTATCGTTCATTATCTCGTAAATAAGAGCATGTACTTCTTTGTGATCTAACTCAGGCACATTGAGTCGGCGCATTTCACCATCTACGCGAATAATAGGCGGCAATCCGGCCGATAAGTGTAAATCTGAGGCTTTATTCTTAACACTAAAAGCCAAAAGTTCGGTAATATCCACAACCACTTCTCCAAACACGGGTGACTAATGCAAACAATGGCAGAACGACTGAAATCCGCACACTTGCGAATAGAACAGGCCACTGCCACTTCGCATCGTCCACCAAATTGCGTTCAATTGCTAGCGGTGAGTAAGACAAAACCGGTATCGGATATCACCCAAGCGTATGAAGCCGGACAACGTTTATTTGGTGAAAACTATGTGCAGGAAGGCGTTGAAAAGATACAAACTCTTTCTCACTTAGACGATATCGAATGGCATATGATTGGTCCAATTCAATCAAATAAGACACGTATCGTGGCTGAACATTTTCATTGGGTACAAACGGTTGATCGGGAAAAAATTGCCCGCCGCCTGAACGATCAGCGTCCGGCACATTTGCCGCCTTTAAATGTTTGTATCCAGTTAAATATTGATGGCGAAAGCACTAAGTCCGGAATTCGAGAACAAGAACTGCCCTCGTTAATTGAATCAGTCTCTGGCATGCCAAACTTGCGATTGCGCGGATTGATGGCAATACCAGAACCCTCGAAAGATGCCGTCAAACAGACAGAAACCCTGTGTAAACTGGCAGAATTATTTGCCCAATACCACACAAAGCTGAGCGATTTTGATACCCTGTCCGTAGGAATGAGTGGTGATCTCGAAGACGCCATAGCCCATGGCTCAACCATGGTCAGAATTGGTACAGCCATTTTCGGTAGTCGAAACAATGGCTAACTCATTTATCGGAAATTTTTCCACCAGATTTAAAGGGTTTTCATGCAACAAAAAAAACTAGCTTTCATTGGCGCAGGTAACATGACACGCAGTATTATCAGCGGATTAATTCAATCGGGCTATGACAAATCGCGAATCTTAGCCAGTAACCCGTCTTTACCAAAACTTGAGGCTCTGAGTGAAGAGTTTGGTATTCAGGTGACTCAGTCAAATGACGAAGCCTGCCAGTTTGCTGAAGCCATTGTACTTGCTGTTAAACCACAAATGATGGGTGACATGTTAAGTACGTTGAAAGCCAACAACGAGCTTAAAGGCAAATTGTTTTTATCTATTGCCGCAGGGTTGCCTGTTTCGCGCCTGCAAGCCATGCTCGGAGGCGAATACCCTGTTATCCGCATTATGCCAAACACACCAAGCCTGATTGGCAAGGGAATGTCAGGGTTATATGCCGATGATACTGTCAATCGTGACGATAAAGATTACGCGGATAGCGTTATGGGGGCGGTAGGCGAAACAGTGTGGGTCGACAACGAAGATGGTATTAACGGAGTGATTGCTGCGGCTGGTAGCAGTCCCGCCTATTTTTTCCTTTTTTTACAAGCCATGGAAGAAGAAGCCATTACTATGGGGTTCGACAAATCCATAGCTCGCACAATGGTGCAGCAAGCTATGTTGGGCGCTGCTGAAATGGTTTGTCACAATCCAGAGCTTGAATTAAGTGAGTTGAGGGCCAACGTTACATCTAAAGGTGGTACAACTGCGGCGGCGGTGAATACACTGATCGATGAAGGTCTGCAGGAAACCGTTAGCAAAGCCATGCGAGCAGCCGTCCACAGAGCTGAAGAGATGGCCAAACAGTTTTAATTTACACAGGAAACGTTACATGAACGACGCATCGGTATTTTTAGTCAATACCCTCTTCGATTTATATCTGATGGTAGTGATTTTACGATTGTGGCTACAATTGGTAAGAGCTGATTTTTATAATCCTGCCAGCCAGTTTATTGTTAAAGCCACCCACCCTATTGTCGGTCCGCTGCGTCGGGTCATTCCCTCAATCGGTAACTTTGATACCGCCACACTAGTTTTGGCTATTGCTGTCGCGGCATTAAAATTTGTCACACTTACTCTGCTTTTCGGTTCTGGCACCATTAATCCCGCAGCCATTATCATTTTGGCACTGATCACCGTACTTAAGCAGGCCTTGTCACTGATGTTTTGGATGCTCATCATTCGCGCCATACTGAGCTGGGTGTCTCAAGGACAAAACCCCATCGAATATGTACTGTATCAACTCACCGAGCCATTCCTCGCGCCCATCCGAAAGGTAATTCCTCCAATCGGAGGGCTTGATTTGTCAGTGCTCATTGCCATTATTGCATTGCAGTTTATTCAGATCTTGTTGCAAAACACCTTTGGAATTTACTGAGTCTTTCAACAAGCCTTAGTGGAGGAGAAAACCATGACTTGTCGCAGAGTGAGTGTTAAATGGTTAATGGGCTGCGTGCTCATGCTACTGTGCACAGGCGCATCTGCAGAGCAGATGGAAAAGCTGGGCGAATGGGATGTCCATTACATCGTCGTAAACACGACGTTTTTCACGCCTGAGATAGCAAAAAACTATGGCATCGTGCGAAGTAATTACAATGCCATTGTGAATATTTCGGTTCTCGACAGTCAGACAAAAAAGCCACTAAATACCGCCGTCTCCGGTAGCGCACGGAATCTTTTGGGCACCACTAAGCCACTAGTATTTAAGCGAGTTAAAGAACAGGATGCGATTTATTACATCGCTCCCTTATCTTTCAACGATAGAGAAACATTTCGTTTCTCTATCGACATCCAACAAGGTAATAGTGCGCAAACCCTCAAATTTCAGCAAGAAATGTTTGTTGAGTAAACGACTGAAGCTTTGCCCATTTACTCTGGGAGATGGGCAACTTCATTTTTCCACGCTTTTTCGTAAGCAGGCCTGCTGAGCACCCGCTCTGCATAAGCTGAAATATTGTCAAAAGACCAGGCCATCTGACTACCTTTAGCCCACGCTAAAGTGTGGCCCGCAATAATATCCACCCCGGTAAAAAGGTCCCCTGTAAGAAAAGGCTTATCAGCCAGCATAGCTGAGAAGGTTGCCAAAGCAGTATTGAACTCAAACTCAGCCACACCCTGCATACCTTCTAAACGATACTCAGCTGCCAGTGCAAACTTATGCTTAGCCATATTCCACAAAGGCTGTTCAAGTTCCGTAGTCACAAATGCCATGGCCTCTTCATAGCGCATCCGCGCTTCAGAGCCCAGGACTGGCATAAATTCCTGTTGACCGTGTTTATCCATTAACCAGGTAACAATGGCGGCAGATTCACTCATAGCACCAAATTCTCCGGTCAGCGCAGGAATTTTACCTGCCGGGTTATGTTTCAGGAAAGCCTCAGATTTATGTTCCCCTGCACGCAAATTCACCAAGGCATATTCATAAGGTAATCCCAGCTCTTCCAGAGCCCACGCCACGCGTACTGACCGCGTGCGAGGAAAGCCAAAAAGTGTGTACATACTCAGTCTCCGTTTAACTTTTATCCTGAAGTGCACCATTAGGCACTGGTGTATATCATCGTTTTGTCACTTTCTTACGTATCACTGTTGTATTAGAAAAAAATATCCTCACCTCTTTCTTACAGCAATACTAACACGGAGACAATATGTCCACTTATAAAGAAATTGCCTTAGTAAAACGCCCTGACGACGGAAAGATTGGTCCCCACTTATTTGAAACCCGGGAAAAGACCATCCCATCGGCAAAAGAGGGGCAGATTGTTATCAAACAAACCCATATGTCTCTTGACCCGGCAATGTTGGGATGGATGAGCGATGACAGAGAAAGCTATATACCGCCTGTCGAATTAGGTGATGTTATGCGCTCCAGCGGTGTTGGCGAGGTGGTTGAATCGAAAAACGATGCCTTTGCCGAGGGTGATAAAGTCATGGGTATGACGGGCTGGAGCGAATATGTTGTCAGCGATGGCAGTGGCTTTAACAAGCTGCAGCAGGGCGTAACAGAGGAAATGGCGCTATGTGTGTTTGCCCTGCCCGGCTTAACCGCAACCACTGGCCTGTATAACTTTGGCAAACCCAAAGAAGGCGAAACCCTCATTGTTACCGGTGCCGCAGGTTCAGTGGGTTCCATTGTCGGACAGTTAGCCAAAGCAGACGGCTTGCGTGTCATAGGCGTGGTTGGCAGTGACGACAAAGCCGATTGGATAGTAAATGAACTGGGGTTCGATGGCGCAATTAACTACAAAACAGATGATTTGAAGGAAAAACTAAAAACACTGACGCCTGATCGTATTGATGTCTTTTTCGAGAACACTGGCGGGCCTATCCAGCACCACATTGTGAACCGCATGAATGAGCATGGCCGGATAGTGGTTTGCGGAATGATTGCCGATTACCAGGCGGACAAACCTTCTCCTGGACCAAATTGGATCCCACTCATCAAAAAACGGATCACTATTCAGGGTTTTGCTATGCCGGATCACTGGAATGAAATTCCGCAATTACTCGAAAAACTCACTCCTTACGTGCAACAAGGAAAGATCAAATACCGTGCACATACCATTGAAGGCTTAGACAATGCCTGTGAAGGCTTGAATATGCTGTTTGAAGGAAAGAACACGGGTAAAATGATTTTAAAATTGTAGCGGTATGAGACAGGCCCGATGGGCCTGTCACTGCACTAAGTTACTAATGAAAAGGCACCGTACTCCCTCACACCTAACTTCTGCTTGTGCCTCCTTGTCACTTGCGCGACTCCCCAAAATAGTTCAACGCACTATATCAATGCACGTAAACGGTTAAAAAGAACGAATTGCTCCTCCTATTTTCAGGGCTGATTAGCATTTTATCGCAATAGTTGCGCAAATCATCCCCAAAAAGATACCGGATAACCTGAAGAGAGTTACTTGGAATGCCTGTTGCATCGGTAGGCATTGCACCTGAATCATCGGAAAAATTCAGTTAACAAAAATCCAAAGAATAGCAGCATCACTCAACTGTTCAGGAAAAGAGAGAAATCATGGCAGCAAAACAAACAGAAACTATGTCCACATCAGGTTCATCCAGGCGTAAATGGTTAAAAACTTTTAGTGTAGGTGCAGGCGCTGTTGCCCTTACTGGCTGTTTTGACAATGGCGTTAAAGAACTCCAGGCAGCAGGCATGAAAACTGCCCACTTCCCTTCTGCGACACCGAATGTAAACGACGGACTGGTAAGGCTCTCTTCTAATGAAAACGCTTTTGGACCATCGCCAAAAGCGGTTGAAGCAATGCAAGGAGAACTGTTTAACCTTGCCCGCTATACCGATGCTACTGTAGATGTGCTGAAAGAAAAAATCGCTAAACAGGAAGGGGTATCCGCTGACCAAATCGTAGTGACGAACGGCTCGTCTCCTATCCTTTTTGGCTACGCAGAGTGGATAACCGAAAACGGCAATAAACTGGTTACCTCTATGGCAACCTACGAAGGTATCCCCCGTGGTGCAGAATTTATGGGTGCTGATGTTACATATGTTCCTCTCGACGCAGAAATGGGCTTTGATCTTGACGCCATTGAAGCTGCAGTTACTGACGACACAACGGCTGTGTACATTTGTAACCCCAACAATCCAACAGGAAAGGTCGTCGACCCTGCGAAACTTACCGCTTTTGCTAAACGGGTATCTAAGAAAGCACAGGTATTTATCGACGAAGCTTACATTGAAATGTCAGATGCTTATCCTGCCAATGTCCAGTCTCAGTTGGTAGCAGACGGCCATAACGTTGTAATTTGTCGCACTTTCTCCAAAATTCACGCCATGGCTGGCCAGCGTTTAGGTTACGCAATAATGCCTGCAGACCAAGCCAAGCAATTGGGTAGAAAACTACGTATGGGCGGAGTGAACTATCTAGCACTCGTAGCGGGTATGGCCAGTATGGATGATCACGGCAACCTCGACACCATGCGTAAACGCATTAAGGTAGAAAGGGAAAAGCTTACCGCAGCAGCAGAATCACTCGGTCGTCCTTATGCCAAAAATCCTCAAGGTAACTTCATCTATGTGGATACCGGTATGCCACACGATGTCTTCGCAAAAGAGATGAAAGCAAAGGGGATCAAAGTGGTAGGCCGCACCTGGCCAGGGTTTGATTCCTGGTCTCGCATTAGTGTGGGCACGCCGGAAGAAACTGACGCTTGTGTGACCGCATTGAAAGAGGTGTTAGCGTAATCCCTAGTCAATCCTAGAAAAAGAAGCAGCAAGTTTTAAATTTGCTGCTTCCTTCTGTGAAGCTTGTTTTCTATCACAGCAGATCTAAAGCCTTGGCCTTAAGAATCATCCCGTAAGAATACCAAATCAGTATCAGTACTTTGTTCTTCGGAAAAACGGTAACCCGCACCGTCAAACGCTTTTAACCCGGCAACATCATCTATCTGATTCTGAATGACATGGCGCGCCATCATTCCTCTGGCTTTTTTTGCATAAAAGCTGATCACTTTATACCGCCCGTTTTTCAAGTCTTTAAAGTGAGGCGTCACCACCATTGCATCAAGAGATTTGGTCTTCACCGACTTAAAGTATTCATTGGAAGCAAGGTTCACTAACACATTGTCACCTTGCGCTTGCAGGGCTTTATTCAGGGTCAACGTAATATCGTCCCCCCAATATTCGTAGAGGTTCTTGCCTTTACTGTTATCGAGCTTCGTGCCCATTTCCAACCGATATGGCTGCATCAAATCCAGAGGGCGCAGAAGTCCGTATAGACCTGATAGAATACGCAGGTGACGCTGAGAATACGCTAACTCATCTTCATTCAGTGAATAGGCATCTAACCCCGAATAAACGTCGCCGTTGAACGCAAAAATGGCCTGACGTGCGTTTTCTGGTGTAAATGGCGTAGAAAAAGAGTCAAACCGGTTAGCATTCAAGGTAGCTAACTTGTCACTGATCTTCATCAGCGATGAAAGGTCTGCAGGCGTTAATTTCTTGCACCGCTGAGCCAATGTTTCGGCAGCATCAAGTAAATCTGGCTGAGTAAACGTGTCTACCGGCGTTTCAGTGTCAAAATCCAAATTTTTAGCCGGTGATACCACCACAATCATAAAGGGTTCCTCTGCATTTAAAATATTACGTTTATCCCCATAAGTAGGATAAAATCTCGTATAGCGGTGTTATTTATACCGCCAGTCTGTTATAAAATTACCAAAATCGATCTGGTTTAATCGACTGGACATACTAACCCTACATTGTGGTTTAGTTGAAAAACACAACCATCAATATCTGACAGCTCACAACAACACTGTTTCGTGGGCTTTTCGTTTAATTAGGTCACCTATTTAGAGAGAGACGATGAGCAATCAATTAGACGCTTTGCGCGAATTAACTACCGTCGTAGCCGACACAGGCGATATCCAAGCCATAAAAACGTATCAGCCTGTAGATGCAACTACTAATCCGTCATTACTCTTAAAAGCCGCGGGCATTCCCGAATACGCCGGTTATATTGATGATGCCGTCGCGTGGGCAAAATTACAGTCTCAAGACCCCGCTCAACAACTTATTGATGCCTCTGACAAACTAGCGGTAACAATCGGCAAAGAAATATCGGCCCTTATTCCTGGCCGCATCTCTACAGAAGTTGACGCCCGCTTGTCTTTTGACACAGAAGCCACCATCGCAAAAGCCGAGCGCCTGGTGGAGTTATACAATGATGAAGACATCGACAAGTCGCGTATTTTAATCAAAATTGCTTCTACATGGGAAGGCATTAAAGCAGCAGAAATTTTGGAACAGCGCGGCATACAATGTAACCTGACGTTATTGTTCAGTTTTGCTCAGGCACGGGCCTGTGCAGAAGCCGGTGTATACCTGATCTCCCCTTTCGTTGGCCGTATTCTCGATTGGTACAAAGCCAATACAGACAAAAAAGAATACACTGCTGATGAAGATCCTGGTGTTATCTCAGTTACGCAAATCTACAACTACTACAAAGAACACGGTTATGACACAGTAGTTATGGGAGCGAGCTTCCGCAATATTGGTGAAATTCAAGCACTGGCGGGCTGTGACAGGCTCACTATCAGCCCTCAGTTGTTAGAAGAGCTTAAAAATACAACAGATCCGTTGCCAGTTAAGCTTCAGGATAAAGGCGCCACTGCGACTCCTGGTGCGAAGCTCGATGAAGTAGCTTTCCGTTGGGACATGAACGAAGACGCCATGGCGACACAAAAACTGGCCGAAGGTATTCGCAACTTTGCAGCCGACCAAGAAAAACTTGAAGTAATGCTTAAAGAGAAACTGGGTCACTAAGATACCCGTTTATTTACACGTAACACTGGAAAGCTTATGACTGATTTAACACACCAGCCTGCTTGGGCGACATTAAACGCCCTGGCGTCTGAAATCAAAAATACACATATGCGCGATTGGTTTGCAGCCGATCCCAGCCGAGCAGAAAAAATGCAGGCCGAAGCCTGTGGCCTGTTTGTCGATTACTCAAAGAACAGAGTTACCGACGATGTCATGACAGCGTTGTTTGACCTTGCAAAAGCGCAGGGCGTGGAAAGCCACCGCGAAGCAATGTTTGGTGGAAAAGCCATAAATGCCACCGAAAATCGTGCAGTACTGCATACTGCGCTGCGCAACTTCAGTGGCGACCCTGTCATGGTAGACGGCGAAGACGTTATGCCTGAAGTACTCGCCACCCTCGACAAAATCGAAGCCTTTACCAGGTCTGTACACTCTGGCGAGCACAAAGGTTACACCGGGAAGTCAGTGAAACAGATTGTTGCTATCGGCATTGGTGGCTCTTTCCTGGGCCCGAAAATAATGACCGAAGCGCTCAAGCCGCACACTCATAAAGCCGTTAAGGTCCACTTTGTGGCAAATGTCGATGGGTGTCATATCCACGATGTTCTGGCCTCAGTAGATCACGAAGAAACCCTGGTAGTTATGTCTTCAAAATCATTTTCTACCCAGGAAACACTGCAAAACACCCTTACTGCTAAGGCCTGGTTCCTGGAGCAAGGTGGCAAGCAGGAAGATATCGCCAAACACTTTGTTGCCGTATCATCGAATGTGAAAGCAGCAACTGAGTTTGGTATTGCGAAAGAAAATATCTTCCCAATGTGGGATTGGGTTGGCGGCCGTTATTCCTTATGGTCAGCCATTGGCTTGCCAATTTCACTTGCTCTTGGCTTTGAGAACTTTAAAGGCTTACTGGAAGGCGCACATGAAATGGACAAGCATTTCAAAGATGCACCTTTTGAGAGCAACCTGCCCGTCATTCTTGCTGTTTTAGGCGTTTGGTATCGCAATTTCTTCGATGCGCAGTCCCATGTCATGTTGCCGTACTACCACTACTTAAGAGGTCTGCCTGCTTACGTACAACAGTTGGACATGGAGAGTAACGGTAAGCAGGTCACTCAGGACGGCAACGTTGTTGACTGGCAAACCGGCCCCATCATCTGGGGAAGTGAAGGCACGAATGGTCAGCATTCTTTCCACCAGTTAATTCACCAGGGTACAACCATTATTCCCGCGGATTTTATGTTACCGCTCAACGTACCTAATCAAAACGATACCCATCATGCCATGTTGGCTTCAAATTGTTTCGGGCAAACTCAGGCTCTGATGCAAGGTAAAACTTTTGATGAATGCTATGCAGACCTCGAAGGTAAGGGTTTAGAGGAAGTAACTCGCAAGGCATTGGCACAACATAAAACCATGCCTGGTAACAAGCCTAGCAATACTATTTTGTTCGATTCGCTAACACCGCAAACTCTTGGCGCGTTGGTTGCAATGTATGAACATAAGGTCTTTGTCCAGGGCGTTATCTGGCAGGTTAATTCCTTTGACCAATGGGGTGTAGAACTTGGAAAAGTACTTGGAAACCAGGTGCTTGACGGGATTCAAGGAAAAGCAGAGAGCGAATCGTTCGACGCTTCCACACAACACCTGATTAGTCGCTTCAGAAACGCCAATGCACCAAGTTAAGGAAGAGAGGTTGCCTTAGCAGCCAAAACGGTGCATCTGACAACGGCCAGTTTTTACTGGCCGTTTTTATATGGACAAAACCACAGCGTGTCATACAACTGTCACAAATTGTTAATGAAAAGTAAATTTTACTATTCTATTCTTGTGGCGGCTGTGATACAAAAGAGCCTGAAGGATGAAAAACATTCAATTCTGGCACTGAGTAAAGTGGTAATAGAAGGAGATCCTAGTGGATAAGTCAGATCTGTTTGCGATGTTAAATATTGAAGAAACTCCGGCAAAAACGAAAAGTAAAAAGAGAAAATGGAGAGAAATAGAAGCCCTTCAAGACCGCTTCAAATTAGAAAAAGAACTAGCTGAAATTGATTGCGGTTTCGAGTACGAACTAGAATCAATGGAAAGATAAAACACAAACGGCCGTCTGATTTCAGACGGCCGTTTTGTTTATTTGTCTGCTAACAACCTTTTGTTCTGGTGGTTCACTACCAGTTAATTGGGGTTTTGTTGCGCGACTGCAGCCAGTGGTTTGTCTGGCTAAAGTGTTGACAGCCAAAAAAACCACGATGGGCAGATAACGGTGACGGATGTGGCGCACTTAATACTAGGTGCCGCTGCGTATCTATATTCGCACCTTTTTTCTGGGCGTGACTGCCCCAAAGCAGAAACACCACATTATCAGTGTAGGTGTTGATTGCCTGTATCACTGCGTCAGTAAAGCGTTCCCAGCCGAACTTGGCGTGACTGTGTGCTTTTCCCTGCTCTACCGTCAAAACCGTATTTAACAGCAACACTCCCTGACGAGCCCAATGGGTCAAATCGCCATTGTCTGGCGTACAAAAACCCGGAATATCATTGTTCAATTCTTTATAGATATTTCGAAGAGAAGGTGGAATTTTTACGTTTTGCTGAACTGAAAACGCTAACCCGTGTGCCTGGTTCGGCCCGTGGTAAGGGTCTTGCCCCAAAATCACCACCTTCACTTCATTCAGCGGGGTGAGAGAAAAAGCATTGAAGACAAGATCGGAAGAAGGGTACACCACACTTTGACGTCGCGCCTGTGCCACCTTTTCCTGTAAAGTCAGAAAATACGGCTGGGCCTTTTCAGCGCCCAGCACATCTTCCCACATCACTTCTTTAGTACTGAGAACATATGCGCTTTAAGCGCGTCGTAGCTTGCTGGGAGGGTAACCGCCTGACTTTCTTTACTAGAGCAGTCCACCAGAGGTTGTGGCAGGCTTAACGGCTGACCTAACACGTTTTCTACGGTTTCACGGAATTTCGCAGGATGTGCAGTTCCTAAGAACAAGCCGTATTCTCCTTCAGCAAGGTCATGACTCACAGCCCGATAAGCGATAGCAGCATGAGGCTCACTGGTATACCCTTGTTGCGCAAGTTGCTTCATGGCCATTTGCGTATACTCTTCATCTACACACTCACCGCGTAGGCATGACTTATCGAGATAACCTCTCTCAATCAAAGCCTCTATTCGTGGCCAGTTATTCGGTTGACTCACATCCATCGCATTCGACATAGTCGCAACCGTTTTATTAGGTGCCCACTCACCGGTCTTTAAATAACGTGGAACCGTGTCATTTAGGTTTGTCGCCGCCACAAAGCGTTTGATAGGTAAGCCCATAGCTTTGGCGATCATACCAGCTGTGAGGTTACCGAAATTGCCGCTAGGAACTGAAATCACCAGCTCTTTGCGTTGTTCATCACTAAGTTGGCTTACTGCTTCAAAGTAATAGCACACCTGGGCGAGCAAACGGCTAATATTGATAGAGTTCGCTGAGTTAAGGTGCAGCCCTTCCCGTACGTCGGCATCGTCAAACGCCTGCTTTACCATGGCCTGACACGCGTCAAAATCACTTTCGATAGCAACCGTGTGAATGTTATCACCCAGTGTAGTAAACAGCTTTTCCTGCAACTGGCTTATTTTGCCTTTGGGGAACAAAATAACCACGTTGATATTCTCTATACCATGAAAAGCGTGAGCAACGGCAGCTCCGGTATCACCAGAGGTAGCAGTAAGGATTGTGATGGGCTCGCCATTGCTTATACGTGATAAACATTGAGCCATGAAGCGCCCGCCAAAGTCCTTAAAAGCTAACGTAGGGCCGTGAAATAATTCCAGTGTTGCCACGTCGTCATTCACGCTCACTACCGGTGCGGGAAAGGTAAATGCGTCTTTGACAATACTTTCCAGTGTACCTTCACCCAGCTCATCGCCAATCAGCGTTTTAAGAACGTGAATGCTGCGCTCAACGAAAGGCATCGCCAGTACGTCGTCAATATTCTCTAATGCAGGTACATTAGTAGGAAAATACAGGCCTTGTTCTTTACCCAGGCCACGCTTTACAGCGTCGGAAAACGACGCAGTGTCCGATGATACTTTTAAATTAACTAATTCCACTTCACTTACCTTATTCTTTCACTTGCTGGGCAACCACACCACTGTGGGGTATGCGACAAACGTGGCTAAAGCCATCTTCATTCTGTACGTAATTGCGTTGTAACCACTGTCGAATCGACTCTGCTTTTTGGGCATCATCACACACAGCAAAAACCGTTGGACCAGAACCTGAAATACCAAAGGCCAGCCCTCCACTTGACATACAGTGTGTTCTGGCGTCGTCGAACCCGGGTAGCAATGCTTTTCGATAGGGTTCTGCAATAACATCGTGCATAACACTGGCAGCAAGTTTGTGATCGCCGCTGTGTAGTGCATGGGTAAACACGCCAAGCTGGCGACCAAAGGTGAGCGCATTTGCCATTTCTACTTTTTCAGGCAGAGCGTCTCTTGCCGCGGCAGTGGAAACACTGATACCAGAATAGCATATTACCCAGTACCAGCTATCGACAACAGGAAGCTGCACAGCAACCTGCTCATCCTGGCCAGTCATCAACGTCATACCACCAAAATAACAGGGCGCGACATTATCGTAATGAATACTACCGCTGATTTGCCCTTCCATTTCACCCATCATCAATAGCATGGTGTTGCTATCGAAAGGTTCATCAAAGTGAATATTCAATGCGTGTAATGCGGCAACAATTGAGCTGGCACTCGACCCGAGACCGCTACCAATTGGCAGATTTTTGTGTAGCGTCATGGCAACGTGACGGGTGGGTTTACCCGCTTTTACCAGTGCTTCCAAGAAATGAGCGTAACACAGAGTGACAATATTATTGTCTGTGCCTTCTGGCAGTTTGTGTGCAAATGCGCCGGTAGTACTGAGGGAAAACGTGTCTGCGTCTTTCACCTCAACCACATCACCAAACTCACTGCCATCAACGGGTACCAGGGCTGCCCCTAGTACATCGAAGCCCAAACTGACATTGCCAATTGAAACCGGTGCAAAAACCCGGGTAGTACTATTACTGCTCATCAATCTTATCCCGCCATTTGCTTCCAGGGCATAGTGCGCAGAATGTCTGCAAAGACACCTGCTGCGGTTACTGTTCCACCAGCACCATAACCACGAATTACATAAGGTATAGGCTGGTAATAATCACTGCTAATTGCCAGGGCATTCTCACCGTCTTTAACAGCCGCCAACGGATGATTTACTGGCACGGCCTGAATAGTGACTTTACACTTATCACCTTCAATGCTGCCGATGTATCGCAGAACGCTATTATTGGCTTGTGCCGCTTTCACTCGCTCCCCGAAAGCGTCATCTATGCTGGGTAATTGTTGCATAAACTCATCAATAGAGGCGTCTTTAGCAAAACCTTCAGGCAGTACAGATTCAATTTCGATATCGGACAATTCCAACGACAGCCCCGCTTCACGAGCCATAATAAGCAGTTTGCGGGCTACGTCCATACCACTTAAGTCATCTCTGGGGTCGGGCTCAGTGTAGCCATTTTCCTTGGCGGCAGACGTCGCTTCAGACAAGCTCATGCCTTCTTCCAACTTACCAAACACATAAGACAAACTGCCAGACAGTATACCCTCGAACTGATGCAATACGTCACCAGCTGCAAACAGCTTCTGTAAATTATCAATAACAGGCAGTCCGGCACCTACTGTTGTCTCGTATAAATACTGACGATTAGTACTTTGCGTGGTTTTGCGCAATCTACGATAATACGCCATGGTATCTGTGTTGGCTTTTTTGTTCGGCGTCACCACGTGGAAGCCCTCTTCCATCATATCGACGTACTGAGAGGCAACTGATTCATGACTGGTACAATCCACGATAACCGGGTTAACCAGGCTGTTGTCATTTACAAAGGATTTCAGCCGCGAGAGAGTAAACACATCAGACGATTCTTGAAGTGATGCTTTCCAATCGCCGCCCACATCAATGCCTTTTGGATCAAGCAGCAACTTACGACTGTTAGCTATTCCATACACCCGCAACTGAATGTTGCGCTTGAGCAAGGTAGGCTGCTGTCGGGCGATTTGGCTGAGCAATTCGGTGCCCACATTACCACACCCCACTAAAAATACGTCAATGGTATGGCGATCTGAGAAGAAGTTCTGGTGAATTACCTTTACGGCCTTCTTCGCTTTTTTCGCTTCAATAACTGTAGAGATCGAACGCTCTGATGACCCCTGTGCAATCGCCACATTATTTACTCGCGCCTGTGCCAAAGAAGCAAAGAAACGCGCTGCAAGCCCTTTGGTGTGACGCATACCGTCTCCAACAAGGGTGACAATAGCTAAATCGGAACGCACTTCTATTTGGTCCAGCAACTGATTTTGCAATTCCAAGGCGAAGGCGTCCTCTAACAGTGCCTGAGCGCGAGCCGAATCTTTTTCCTGAATACAAAAGCTGATGCTGTACTCTGAGCTTGATTGAGTGATTAGGCTGATAGAAATGTTGGCATTACTCATCACCTCAAATACCCGGCTTGCCATTCCAACCATGCCTTTCAAACCCGGCCCTGCCACGTTGAACATGGTGATATTGTCGAGTTGAGAGATCCCCTTAACCGATGTCCATTTTTCACTTGCCTCGTTGCTTATCAGTGTACCCGGCGCGGCAGGATTCAGCGTATTGCGAATTAAACAGGGAATGTGATGCTGTGCGATGGGGCCGATAGTTTTTGGATGCAACACTTTAGCACCGAAATAAGACAACTCCATGGCTTCCTGATAAGTGAGCTTGTCTAACAGTACTGCACCTTCAACCTGGTTGGGATCGGCGTTGTAGACACCATCAACATCCGTCCAAATCTCACAACACTCAGCTTCAATACAGGCAGCAAGAATTGCGGCAGAATAATCAGAGCCATTACGCCCTAAGGTAACTTTTTCACCTTCTTCATTAACGGCAACAAAGCCCGGCATGATAAGAAATACAGAACCGTCATTTGTCACATCACTAAAGCGTGCTTTGCTCATGGCCACGTCGGCAATGGAGTCGAGATAATCGCCGTGGGCTAATACATAATCCACAGGGTCGATAACCTGATTGGTGATGCCCTTGGTGTCCAGAATAGCGCTGAATAAAGTCACGCTAATGTATTCACCAATACTCAGGATACTTGCAGCTACTGAATCCGGGGCAGTACCTAACAATTTTATGCCTTCCAGTTGCTGTTTCAGTGCAGACAATCGGGTAGAGATAAACGAAGAAACACTATCGAAGGCAAAATTATCTAAGGTGGCGTTTAGCTCTTTAGCGATGCCATTGACCAATTCATCAAGCTTGTTAAATAAGGGTTGGAAATCTTCTCCCGCTGCCGCTTGCTCACACAGAAGCGACAATGCATTGGTCACTCCCTTTGGCGCGGAGAGCACTACGGCCGCGCCATCGGTTTGGTGGGTGGTCATGCTAATCTCGGTCACGCGCAGATAACGGGGGGCGTCGGCCAGAGAAGATCCACCAAACTTTAAGACTTTCATGTAATGCTCCTTTCGGTTTTATTTTTGCTACATCTGCAGAAATTTGCGTAAAAAAAAACCCGCTCTTTGTCAGGGCGGGCTTTCGATGTCTGATTGCATATTGCGCACTAGCCAGCGACCGCCCTCAAAGAGGTGGTAATAATCATCGTGCTGGTAGTGCGAATCATTTTGCTCATGAACGTAATTTGCCGTATAGACGTCTATATGTCAACCAGCAAACCCGTTATTTTCTGAACAAGTCTTAAATACTTGCTTCAATTATCTATACAAAATGGCTTCCGCGACCCGGCAGGCTAGTTACATAGAATAGCCATACCTGTGGCAACGATGTTTTTTTCACTGTCGTGGCACTGCTTTGCCAATGTATCTATTACATCATGGCAAGCTTAACCTATTGATTTATTAATTATTTTTATTTTTACTTTTTTTCAGGGTGCATATTAGCACATCTTCACATTTTTTGATCTGAAATTTACTCTGGCTATACGCGTTCTCCCCGCACAGTTTCTATTCAGAGGGGTAAACAAAACGTTAGCAATTTACCACAATGATACGGGTATTTTCATCCACATAAAAAACGGAGCACAAGGCTCCGTTTCTACGCTCAGTTGTATAATCGATCAGAAAGCGTAACTCACTTTACCGTATACGTAACGTCCGGTGAAACCAAAGGCAGAAAAACCAGAGTACGGGAAGATGTTCGAGAACGTTGTCACTTCATCCACGTTATAACGGGTTGCTTCCGGGTACACATCAAACAAGTTGTTTGCACCTACTGATACACTCAATCCTTCGGTAAGGGCGATACGAACATCCAAATCAGTCACCCACTCTGAAGGGATGATTTCATTTCGAGCTTCAACGGATGAAGGATCTTCCACTTCACCGTAACGGGTTGTGCGCAGCGTAGTAGTAAAGCGGTCATAATTCCAGGTAACACCAAGGTTCAACTTGCTGTCTGGTGAACTGGTTTCAAACCTGCGTAATTCTACATCATTGAACAAATTACTTTGGTCAAACCCTGCACCTTGCAAAACTTCCGGAGCATCGAGAATATCTGTCACTTCATTGTCGTTGAAGTTGATACCAGCATTGAAATTAAACGCTCCCCATTCATTGGTATTCAATGTATACGTGGACACAATGTCTACCCCTTCTGTACGGGAATTAATGGCGTTTAAGAAAAAGCGCGCCCGGTTAGCCCCCGTGCCTGCCAGCAAGGCTTCAATGGCATCGCCGGAAAGGTTGTTTGACAACACAATTCGATCATCGATGTCGATGCGATAGAAATCCACGGTGAGATTAAAATCAGCATTGGGTGAAAAGGTGAAGCCAGCACTGTAGTTCTCAGACTCTTCCGCATCCAGCCCTGGACTACCCAGTGCCTGAGCCACATCACTTGAAGGCGCAAACGTGCCAGTTTCAGTGGGTACGCCATCTACAAATACAGTTGCAATAGACGTAAAGTATTGCTGCTGCAGCGAGGGAGCACGGAAACCGGTAGATACCGATGCTCTCAGTGCGAAGGTGTCGGTTACCGTTACCCGGTGGGACATTTTCCAGTTAAAGGTGCTGCCAAAATCAGAGTAATCTTCGTAACGACCCGCTACCGCTACGTTCCAGTTTTCAATGACATCCGCTTCTACATCCACGTAAAAGCTGTAGTTATGACGACTGTTATCTCCTGCTGACTCCGGTGTGAATCCAGGAAAAACCTGGGAGCCCGCTGCACCAAATGGCCCATTTACCGGGTCTGTAACTTCGCCACCCGGACCAAAATTGCCGCGAATGTATGACCCTTCTTCGCCGGCGGTAATGTCATAACTCTCATGACGATATTCAGCGCCCATTGCAAAGTTCATTTCACTGTAGAAAAACTGAGTATCCACCAATCTTGAGGCATCGGCATTCACGATAGTCGTTGTGTATTCAAGTGCGCCAGCATCAAACTGAGTTGGACTTGTCGGGCCTAATGAAGTGTTAAGTGTGTTAACTACGCTGTATTCGAGCTCGTTACTGCCACGGGTAACGGACAGATCGTAATTCCAGACGTCACCATAACCTTTTATACCCGCCAACAATGATGTGTCGGTAATATCTGTCTGAATTGACGGTAGAAAACCGTCTGGATAAATCGCCAATACATTTCGTGAATCCTGGGCCCGACGATAAAAACCGCCACCGAGAGAATCTCGCTGACTAAAACCAGCTGTGCTGTAAAACTCGATGTCGTCGTTAATCGCTTTACCTGCGTTTACAAACACTGCGTAATCTTCTACTTCACCATTGCCGTACACGTGGTTATAACGATTTACAGTAAGCTCACGAGCATCCAAATCGCCATTTTCGTCTCTGGCGTAGTTTTCTCTTGGGTCATAGTCGGCCCGGTTGGCTTGCCCGCGGTCACGATATTCAGCTGACACATTCACAAACCCATCTGCTCCCCACTCGAAGCCTATATTGCCGCGAAGCGTTGCTGTCTGGCCATCAGTAACAGAGCGATCTGACCCTGTGGTAAAGGCCAGATTGCCATCATCACCAACACTCACATTTTCCAGATCAGGCACGCCATCCATTGTGGTGACGTTTGCGCCGTACGTTGCAGACACATCACCGCCCTCGCTGGCGTCTTTAAGCACAATATTTATAACACCGGCTATCGCATCTGAACCGTATTGCGCGGCTGCGCCGTCTCGCAGAACTTCAATGCGCTTGATGGCATTAGCAGGAATGGCGTTCAAATCAACAGCGGACGAACCACGCCCTACTGAGCCATTAAGATTCAGCAGTGCACTGGTGTGGCGGCGCTTGCCATTTACTAATACCAGTGTGTGGTCGGGTGCGAGGCCGCGTAATTGCGCTGGTCTCACGTGATCAGTACCATCTGTGATAGATGGCTGAGGAAAGTTAAAACTGGGTAACAGGCTGTTTAAAATCATATTTGTTTCAGTAAGGCCTGTCGCTTCTATTGAAGAAGCATCGATTATATCAATGGGTACCGGAGAGTCATTTACTGTCCTTCCGACGCGGCGCGAGCCCACTACCTGAATTTTTTCCAGGTCTTCATCTGCAATTTCCTCCTGCGCAAGAGTGCTGGTAGAGAGCAGAGAAAGCGGCGCGCCGATAAGGGCTGCGGCAATTAGTGAAAGTGTAAATGCCGGTTTGGAGTTTTTTTCCTGATGCATAGTTGTGTTCCCGATCTAAGTGCTTTTTGAAAGAGTTACAAGGTGTAACCCAATAATGGTTCATCTTTGTCTGTTACAGGGCACAGCAAAAGCCGGTGAATCTGATTAGATGTATTATTATTGTGAAAGGGCCCGCATACTGCTGGCGGACGAAGTAAATCATAGATAGATAGCCGTCTACAAGTCTAAAACTATAATAAAGCTTTTCGGACCATTTGGTCAGATGAGCAGACCTATTAAAATAGTTAACTCATGGGTAATTCGTATCTTTATTACCCAACTTCTTGTTAAATTAGCTATGAGTGCCACACCAACTCAAGTACGGAGGCAAATATGTCGGAAATTAAAACACTCAGCAGCAAAGTTGTTTACGAAAATAAATGGATGCGGATCAGGGAGGACGCCATCGAAAGAGAAAGTGGACAACAAGGTTTGTACAGTGTGATGGAAAAGCCCGATTTCACTGTAGTCATTCCCGTTCATGACGACCACGTTTGTATGGTGGAGCAGTATCGATACCCTGTGGAGAAGCGACAATTAGAATTTCCGCAAGGAACGTGGGAAACAGAAAGTGACATCGACCCCCGGGCCCTCGCCGCTGGAGAACTGCAAGAGGAAACCGGACTCGTTGCCAAGCATTTAGAATGTATTGGTTATCAGTACCTCGCCTACGGCTTTTGCAATCAGGGTTATCACATTTGGGTAGCCAGGGTTCTGACACTGACAGAGCAAAACTTAGACCCGGAAGAAGAAGGCCTGACTTGTCATCGCATTAGCCTGAAACAATTAGACGACATGATCAAGGGCGGGGAAATTCAGGATGCCACCACTTGTAACGCGCTTGGGCTAGCGAGATTAAAAGGTTTTTTATAATACTAACTTACTCCGTTATTTTCTGCCTGCGAGTCAATACCCGGCAATTGGTTACGAAATGCGTTATGGATGCAGGTAATAGAGAACATTCATACGAATGAACAGTCCGGGAGTGTCAGTTATGTTACGGTTAAGTTGATACATTCATCGGGTAACAGCATGACCGACAAAGATTTAGCGAGAAAAATCGCATTTCAAATTCTCACACATTTCGATAAGAGTTACCGATTGTTCACCCGAATTACACGGGGCGCGAAAGCGCGATTTGAGAATGGAGAATGGCAAGCCACGCAGACGGCGTCTCAATCGCGGATCCACATCTATGAAAAGTGCGTCTCTGAGGCCGTTACGGATATCTATCAGCAATGTCATATTAATCTACGGGAAAACGCATTTTGGTATGAGGTGAAAGGTGCCTTTACCCGGCTACTAGAGCAACACCCTCAGTTTGAATTGGCAGAGACCTTTTACAATTCCATTATTGGACGTGTATTTCGTCACACCACGTTCGATGACAACATTATGTTTTTACTTCCCAGTCGTTGCTTCTTAGCCGGGCGCGACAGGGAGAAGGTAATTAATAGTTTCGACACCACGACCACAGTGGCAAAAATGTACGCGTCTATTTTTCAAATTTATCGTTTTGAACGATCGTTTGAGAATAAACCTCGTGACATGAGCAACCTGGAAAACGCGTTGCGCCAACGCCTGAGTACCAAACAGCTTGCAAGTGTTTACTGTGTTGAAATGTTAAAACCGGTGTTCTTCAGAGGTAAGTCTGCCTACCTTATCGGGCGAATTTGCATGCCCACTGAAACCCTCCCTTTCGTCATCTCCATCCACACAAATGAATTGCAGGAAATATACATTGATGCACTGCTTACAGATCCACAGGATTTGTCAGTGATTTTTGGCTTTGCACGCAGCTATTTCATGGTAGACACACAGCATCCGGCGGAAATTGCGGCTTTCTTGCAGGAGTTACTGCCGAATAAGAAACACTTCGAGCTGTATATGTCACTGGGCCATCACAAACATGGCAAAACCGTATTTTACCGAAATTTTTTGCAACACCTCGATAACAGCAATGATAAATTTGAACGCGCTCCTGGCACTAAAGGGCTGGTGATGATGGTATTTCACCTCCCTTCTTACGGCGTGGTTTTTAAAATTATAAGAGACGAGTTTGCGGAGAGTAAAAAAATTACCCGAGATCATGTTAAAGCTTGCTACAATTTGGTAAAACTGTCCGACCGTGTAGGTCGCATGGCTGACACCCATGAGTACGTTAATTTTCACATTCCCCTGGCCCGTATTTCGCCAGCACTGCTTGCAGAACTTGAGGAAAGCTGTGCAGCAAGCCTGACCCTTACTAAAGAAACCCTGATCATCCACCACCTCTATATCGAGCGAAAAATGACGCCCCTTAACCTGTATCTTCAACAGGAACAAAACGAAGATAAAATAAAAAATGCTATTAATGAGCTAGGTCTGTGCATAAAGCAAATTGCCTTAGCCAACATTTTCCCAGGGGACATGTTGCATAAGAACTTCGGTATTACCCGCCATGGCAGAGTCATCTTTTACGACTACGATGAGATATGCCTGATGAAAGACAGAAACTTCCGTTCGCTTCCTCACTCTGATGATCCCTATGCCCTTGACACGTTATCTGTGGCACCAGACGATGTATTTCCGGAACAATTTGAACACTTCATTCTGGGAAAAAAACAATTTAAGGATATACTCAAAGAATTACACGGCGATTTAATGAGCCCGGAGTACTGGCGTTCAGTTCAGGCAATCACTGCCAGTGGGGAAATTCAAAACTTTACGCCGTACAACCCAGCGATGCGTTTTTCACGTTCCGGTGAAAATTAAAGTTCTGTAATAAATGGTGATTTTGCGTCGATTTGGCTGTGTGATGTGATCGGAAGCACTAAAATAATGCGTATTATAATGTACAAGTTACACTGTTTCTGAAGGCCGAGAATGAGCCTGCTACGAGGTAGAGCCAGACTTATGAAAGCATTGATAGTTGAAGACGATTTTACCGTCGCAGAGCATATCCAAACCGGACTCCTGTCGGCAGGCCACGACTGTATTCACGAAAGTGACGGGAAAAACGGTTTAGATCAGGCGCTGGGCGAAGCATTCGATTTAGTTATTCTTGATATTATGCTACCGGCTTTAGATGGGTTTTCAGTGTTAGAAAAAATTCGCACAGTAAAACCCACTTTGCCCGTATTATTGCTTAGCGCTAAAAGCCAGGTTGATGATAAGGTTCGAGGCTTGCGTAGTGGAGCGAATGATTATCTTACTAAACCGTTTGCCATTGAAGAGCTTCTCGCTCGGGCAGAAGGGCTTACAGGTCGTGTCTCGCCGGGTGCGAAGGAAACTGAACTTTCTGTGGGTGACCTGACACTTGACTTGCTTCGACGCAAAGTGACTCGAGGCGAAACAGAGATTAATTTACAGGCGAAAGAGTTTCAATTGCTTGAATGTTTACTTAGAAACCGAGGCAAAGTCGTGACGCGCAGTATGCTGCTTGAACGGGTTTGGAATTATCATTTTGACCCGCAAACCAATCTTATCGATGTGCACATTAGTCGCCTGCGGCAAAAAGTAGATAAAACATTTAATATCCCACTTATTGAAACCGTGCGCGGAACCGGTTATCGCATTTCAGAGACAGGCATTTGATTGCGATAGGCGCGTTTACCCGAAGCTCCAGCTTTAGGGTCGGCGCCCTTTTCACTACACTGTCGTCGGCAGGTATTCTGTTTGTTTTTTATTTTTGGTCTCTCGCTGATGATGACAAACTCATAGACGAGGCAAAAGCGGCGCTCTCTGCAGAGCGTTTTTTTGTTGAGGAATTATATCGCCAGCAAGGCATAGATGCTGTCAGTACTGCCATTCAAAATCGCATTCTACGACAGGGCAACAATACGTTTATTTGTCTGATGGACGCAAAGAAGAACATTATTGCCGGAAACTTTATTTCTCCACCTGTACTGACCAAGCAAGTTCTCCCCACTGTAGTACCGCTACCACTTCAGGAATTTATTGCAGCAGACAGTCTGGAACAGACGTCCTCGTCTTCGAGCAGCGTCTTGCTGGACCGCGTGATTTTAGGTAATTATCAGGTCATTATTGCCCGCAACGTAGATGACTTGTACAGCACACAAAAAATAGGCCGAGCGCTCGGCTGGATATTTGTAGTCATGCTCGCCATGATCGCAGCGCTGAGCTTTGGTGTTGCCATTTATGTTGTGAATCGTATTAATCGCATGTCATATACCGCAAGTGACATTATGGATACCGGCGACCTCAGTGCCAGGATGGAAATCGACAGCAGTTGGGACGACCTGAGCAAACTGGCTATTGTATTTAATAAAACGTTGGAAATGATTGAAACTTCGGTAAAAAATATTAAACAGGTTTCTGATAATATCGCCCATGATTTGAGAACACCACTGTCGAGGTTGCGCAGTAGGTTGGAAAAACTCCCCGAGAGTGATTTGCGTGATCAGGCACTAGATGAAGCTGACAATCTACTGGCGATTTTCAATTCGCTGTTGCGCATTGCTGATGTTGAAAGTGAGCGACAACGCTCCGGTTTTATTGAGGTTGCGCTACACCACGTGGTTACTGATGTCATTGATCTTTACGAGCCGCTGGTTGAAGATTGTGAAATAGCCTTATCGACTCACATTGAACCAGTCAATATTGAAGGTGATCCTCACTTACTTTTTCAGGCACTAAGTAATTTGCTAGATAACAGCCTAAAATATGCTAAAGGAAATTGTCGAATCGAAGTTGTTCTGAAAACCGTCGGCTCCCGGGTTATCATCGCTGTCAATGATTCAGGCCAAGGTTTACCCACCATTGAATTTAACGACCTTGACCGCCGGTTTTATCGGTCTGAACAAAGCCGTACCTCTCCGGGGAATGGACTGGGATTATCTATGGTAAAAGCTGTTGCAGCTATTCATTATGGCAAGTTATGGTTCATCGACAACCCATTGTGTGAGAGAAGCGGATTTGGCGTTGTTATCAGTTTACCAGTCCGCACTCAAAAAAAACGGAGCTAAAAGGATTTACCGGCCTCATTGTTTTTGCATGAAGATGGTAATTTCTGCCATCACAATGCCAAATTTCTTTATATATGAACGATTCATCATGGTATCGGCCTCCAAGGCAAAGAACCAATCATCAAACGACACTTCGTAAGTGGTATCGTCGACAGGCAAATCCATCGTGTACTGGAAGTTAAACGCATTGCCGTAACTATTACCCGTTGCCACACCCAGGATATCGCCAGCTTCACCGCGATAAGTATTGCCTGATACGGGAGTTATAGTCCAGATGCGACTGGCTGGTCCATCGCCAAGCTGATAGTCGAACGACTCGTTTAATATTAGTTGGCTACCGTCTTTTCGACCCTCTATGTCCACAGTAAATCGTTGAACCACTTCTCCGGACCGGTTTTGTACTATTCCCCATGCTTTGACAGGTCCATCGAAAAAGTCATACAAATCGAATATGGGTTGTTGTTGTTTATAAGTTTCACCATCGAGCCCGCCCGCGCAACCTGAAGCCAAGGCGAGAGCACCACAGATAAATACAGTTTGTATAAATAATTTCATTTTACTTCTCCCAGTAAATCTTTGCGCATATCAGGTTGCGATGTTTTCTCGCCAAGCCAGATATCGAAAAATGCCTTTGTAAATGCAGAATCGTTAATTTCACCGAGTTTCTCGGTATTAAAATAAAAAATAGTGTGATTGTTTTCATTCGCGATACCAGTTAACTGATCGCCCTCCTTCACATCAGGGAAAAGTTTCTGCATGTCACTCTGCCATTGCCCTAACACATCGTCGGCTGCCACTTTCTGGTTTCGCATTTCTTTTACAGACCGTTTTGCAATATCGTCACCTTTGAAATCCCTGGCATAGGAAAGCCTTAGGGCGAAGGGCTCTTCCGGGTCCCACCTGCCATCAGAAGCATAGAGACTAGCGTTGTACACATCCCAAAAGAGATAGGAAAACTCGCTTTCGCCAACCAAGTTTTTCTCAGCTAAAGTAAAATTAATTTCCGGGAAAGGGTCGTTTTCGCTGGCCGTTAATAACGTGGGACCTAACAAGCTGCAGCAAAGTATCACTTTGCTCGTGAGGCTGCTCATAATCATAAAACTCTGTAAGATAGTTAACTTATTCTTACCCGCACAAGGTCCTCGTTGATCAAATATGACACCGAGTTAATGTTAAATTTCTGTCCTACATAGTGATATTTATGAATGATATCGGCCCGTATTCTGAATTTGCCGCCCACAAACTTAATATTCGCTTGCCTTCACCAGTGGAGCCTTTTACTCCATCCTGGCCAGGTGCTGATCAAGTTCGGCTATTTATAAAGCGAGACGACCTAATTCACCCTGTTATTTCCGGAAACAAGTGGCGCAAGCTGAAATATGCGCTAAACACCATGCCTGCCAACACTAAACATATTGTGAGTTTTGGAGGGGGATATTCAAATCATCTTCACGCCTGCGGTTACTTGTGCCATCAACTGGGTTTACAATTTACTGCGATAGTCAGAGGTAACTATTCCCAATCACTCACGCCCATGCTTCGCGATTTACAATCCTGGCATGCTCACATTGAGTACGTTGACAAAATCACTTACAAACTTCGTGACGATGATGAGTATTTAGCAGATCTACGGGTTCGCTTTCCCGCTGCGTACATCGTCCCGGAAGGAGGCAGTCAACAGGCAGCCCTTTTGGGTATGGCTGAGTTAGTAGAGGAAGAACTAAGCGCTCATTTCAACCATTTTATTGTGCCTGTTGCAAGTGGTGCCACCTTAGCCGGGCTAATCACCGCAATTTCACCACGACAGAGCGCAATGGGTATTGCTGTACTCAAAGGTCAAGGCTACCTTGAATCGCTGGTTAAGACTTTTGTCGGTCTACCGACGGCGGAAAAAAATTGGTATATTAATCATGAATATCATTGTGGTGGTTATGCTAAAAAAAATAGCTCACTGCTTGATATTTGTGACGAAATGTCAAACGAGTATAACGTACCCGTTGAACCTGTTTACTCCGGAAAGCTATTTCTGGCCCTTAAAGCGTTACTCGCTAAAGGTTACTTTGCCAGTAACAGTAAAATTCTTGTGGTACACACAGGCGGCCTTCAAGGGTTAAGGCAAGTGTGATCCAAGTCAAGTTTTACTGCGTTACAAGTGATATGGTGATTCCTGTGACAGATAAGATTGGAGAATTAGCGTGATACACAAATCGCTCAGCGTGCCAGAACCGCTTCAACTGCTGGTTAACCGGTCTTTGTCATTATGCGAAATACTACTTCCCCATTGCAATGTTATCTATCCATTCGCTGCAATTTATGAAGACGGCCGCATTGGGTGTCTTTTTGCCGAAGATCGCAGCCACGGTCAAAATGAGAGCTATCTTATTGAACAACTTCAGTGGCGTATTATCGATACCACGACTGATACCGATAGCTACAGCGTGCTGGTTTATGCGGCAACTGTTACCACTGACAGACACAAACAACTCAACGCAATCGCCATTAATGCAACCTGTCCTAATGGGGAAGAAACTATGCTACTGTATCCCTACTTTCGGGTTGGGAAGAAAATTGTAGTATCCCCGCCAATTCCAGGCTGAAAAATTGCTCTTTCGGGCTTAACTTTGCTTGCCAAAAAGTTGATGTCTGCTAGCATTCAGCGCAAATTTACCTAACGTCTCGGGAAACTAAACTATGTCTCGCGTTTTAATTATTGGTGCTGGCGGCGTTGCCGCTGTAACAGTGAAAAAATGTGCCCGCTTACCTGAATATTTCGACGAAATTTATCTGGCTAGCAGAACAGTGTCGAAGTGTGAAGCGCTGCAAAATGAAGTGGGAGCAGATCGTGTTAAAGGTGTATTTGCTGTTGATGCAGATAATGCTTCAGAAGTAGAAGCACTTATCAATAACGTTAAGCCTGATCTGGTGGTTAACCTCGCATTGCCTTACCAGGATCTCCCCATCATGGACGCGTGTTTAGCAACAAAAACCGATTATCTCGACACGGCGAACTACGAGCCTAAAGACGAAGCAAAATTTGAATATAGCTGGCAGTGGGCTTATCAGGATAAGTTTAAAGATGCGGGCATCATGGCATTATTGGGTTCTGGTTTTGACCCAGGCGTAACTAACGTATATACCGCCTACGCGGCCAAACACTATTTCGACGAGATCCATTACCTGGATATTGTTGATTGTAATGGTGGCGATCACGGCCAGGCGTTTGCCACAAACTTCAACCCGGAAATCAACATCCGTGAAATTACCCAACGTGGGCGTTTCTGGGAAAACGGCGAGTGGAAAGAAACCGACCCGCTAAGCGTACGTGAAGATCTCGATTACCAGAATATCGGTGTTCGCGCGTCATATCTTATGTTCCACGAAGAGCTGGAATCCATTGTTAAGCATTTTCCTTCACTTAAACGTGCCCGCTTCTGGATGACATTTGGTGATGCTTATCTCAACCACTTGCGCGTGCTCGAAGGTATCGGCATGACAAGCATCGAGCCAGTAGAGTTTCAGGGGCAGAAGATAGTACCTTTGGAGTTCTTAAAAGCTGTGCTGCCTAACCCAGGCTCACTGGCTGACGGGTATACCGGCCAAACCTGCATTGGTACTTACATTACCGGTGTGAAAGATGGCAAAGAAAAAACCATTTTCATTTACAACAACTGCGATCATGCTAAGTGCAATGACGAAGTGGGCGCGCAAGCCGTGTCATACACCACAGGAGTACCGGCAATGATCGGCGCCATGATGATGTTGCAAGGAAAATGGAAAGCGCCAGGTGTGTGGAACATGGAGCAATTCGATCCTGACCCATTTATGGATGAGTTAAATATTCACGGTTTACCCTGGCACGTAATCGAGTGCGAAGAAAGCCCGTTTAAACGTTAACTGGAGATAATAGGTTGACTGATTTAACCCAGCGACATGACATTCCCTCGCCATGCTATGTATTGGAAGAGGAAAAGCTCATTCGCAATGTCACATTGATGCAGCGGGTTCAGGATGAATCTGGGGTGCGAATTATTCTTGCGCTTAAAGGGTTCTCCATGTGGTCGAGTTTTGACATCATTAAACCCTATTTGCATGGCGCAACAGCGAGTTCTGTCTGGGAAGCAAAACTCGCTTCTGAAATGGGTAAGGAAGTACATGCTTACTCGCCAGCGTATAAGCAATCTGACATTGTTGAGCTCAAAAAATTAGTCAACCATATTTCGTTTAACAGCATAAACCAATGGCACACCCATCGCGATGCGCTGTCGGGCGTATCCATTGGGCTTCGCATCAACCCTGAACATCAGGAAGCAGATACGCCGTTATATGACCCGGCCGCGCCCGGTTCAAGATTAGGGATCCGAGCGTCAGAACTGGAATGTATCGATTTAAGCGGCATTGAAGGGTTTCATTGCCACAACTTATGTGAGTGTGACTCCTTTGCAACTGAGCGCACATTGCAAGCCATTGAAACGCGATTTGGTAAATGGTTGCCGTCATTGAAATGGCTAAACCTTGGCGGGGGTCATTTGATGACTCGCGCGGGCTACGATGTGGCTCACCTTATTAATACGTTGAAAGGTTTCAAAGCCCGCTACCCGCATCTGGACGTTATTCTGGAGCCTGGTTCTGCTGTAGCTTGGCAAACAGGGCCACTCATCGCCGAGGTAGTAGATATCGTAGAAAACGATGGCAAGATAGCCATTCTTGATATTTCTGCCACCGCACATATGCCAGATGTACTCGAAATGCCCTATCGGCCTGCCATTCTTAATGCAGGAATGCCGGGCGAAAAAGCCTTCGACTACAAACTGGGCGGCAATTCTTGTCTGGCAGGCGATGTGATTGATATTTACTCCTTCGAAAAGCCACTGCGAATTGGTGACCGATTACAGTTCGAAGACATGATGCACTACACCATGGTGAAAACGACGTTCTTTAATGGTGTGGAACATCCAGGTATTGGCATTCTCCGCAGCAATGGAGAATTCGAGCTAGTCCGGCAATTTACATATGAGGATTTCAAATCCAAGCTGTCTTAAATAACGGTTATCAAATCAATTATTTAGAAAACGGCGCTTCATTCTGCGCCGTTTTTTTTGGCCCTTTTTTATGCTTTATAATGAAAAAGAGAAAAGCTTTAGTAAATTAGCACAGCACTGATTTAAGGTCTGATCTGAGCGTACCGCTTTTCGAACTCCCGCAACGAACTATATACAAAAATTTTTCAACTATATACTATCCGACTGACTTCACCATACTTCTCATTTAAACTATCAGCAATTGAATACGTAGAGAGTACTTCGTGATTGTGCTTTACAAATAAAAGTGAAAAGGTTATTTTTTAACCAGAATGGAGGCAATACTATGGGCAAATCGGTTTATACTACTTCGGCGATTTTATTTGTTTTTTTCACTTCATTCAGTTTTGCGCACACTCAGACAGAAAATCACAAGCATGAGAATACTTATTCTGCAAAATTCACCTCATTGGGTGAAGGCAAGCCTACACTGTATAGCGGAAGACCAATATATCACCACGTTCGTACCGCCGACTTACCCTCTGAGATAGCACTATTTGAAGAAATACTCCCTGCAAAATCACTTGGCGCGCCGCCTCATTCACATCAAAATGAAGATGAAATATTTATAGTCCTCGAAGGTAAAGTACACTTTCTGGATAATGAAAACGAAGTTATTGCGGATGCTGGTACAATTGCATCACTACCGCGAAAAAACTTACATGGCTTTTGGAATCCGTACGACGAACCAGCAAAACTTCTTGTATTTGTAAGCCCAGGACATTTTAGTGAGTTTTTTGAAACGGTCGCCTCTGCCGTAGAAAATAGTAAAGCGACTACGCCTGAAGAAGTAGGGGCAATTATAGGAAAGGAAGCAGCTAATTATGGCGTAGATATTGATATGTCTGTACTTCCTCAGTCCGCTATGGCGCTGTTAAAACCGGCGCCCTAAAGTGATGCCAGGCCCGCCTTTATATTACGCTGCTGCCACGACTAATACCGGTTTGATCAACTATCGCGTCCAGTAATAGCTCGCCATCAAGGTATATTTTGAAGTTAGTTTCTGGCGGCGCACTAATGTTATA
The DNA here is from genome assembly GCF_056158205.1 of Alteromonas sp. AWQ4_252. Lineage (NCBI taxonomy): Bacteria > Pseudomonadati > Pseudomonadota > Gammaproteobacteria > Alteromonadales > Alteromonadaceae > Alteromonas > Alteromonas sp. AWQ4_252. Next base: position 4,146,990 of record NZ_JBSWSV010000001.1, read on the forward strand.
TTCCAAGCCGTACAAATGATTTTCTTTTATCTTGATCACAGCTTCTTTGTGCGGATATACAAGGTCGAATACTCCGTCATCATCTCGTTCCGCAATCACGTCAAGCATCCAGCGCCCATGGGCAATTTCAATAGATAGTTTTTTCTCAATCATCATAAGTCCTCTCTATATTCCCTGTTACTCCCTACGGACAACCAGACTTTTCGATCGCAAGAGAACATACACAAAAAATAAATCGCGAATATTGACCTCGCCGCTATCAATCGTTCAAAAAATAACCTAACCTTATTATGCAAGATTCATCTACCATTGAACAAGGACGTTATAATGTTACCAGTTCATTCTCAACCAACCCGTGGTGACGAGCGGATAAAAACCCTTGATTTTTGCCGGGGTGTCGCGGTACTCGGTATATTCCTGTGTAATGTTGGCTTTATGGCACTGCCTTACGACGGTCTGATTTCATTTAGCTATCGCGAGGCAATTGATTATCTACAGGACGCTTTCTTCGTCTGGGCAATGTTTTTTGACGGTACCCAACGGGGGATATTTTCTTTACTGTTTGGCATTGGTATGGTCATTTTTTTAGACCGCAATGGCAATAAAATAGGAGCAGGCCCAGCGGCTGATCTGTTTTTCAGGCGAATAGCCTTTTTGTTCCTATTCGGGTTAATAAACGCCTACGTGTTTTTATGGGGTGGCGACATACTAGCACCTTATGCTTTTTATACTTTCATTGCTTTTGCTTTCAGAAACAGCTCTTCCAAGGTCCTTCTAATCATAGTCGCAGTCATTTTGCTGATTTACTCTTTACTCGCCGTTGCCGGAACAATGTCTGCGCTGGAAGGCCATGAGGCTTATCAAGAAGCGCAAACGATCATAGATGAGGGTAAGGAGCTGACAGAAGAACAGCAGGAGGCATATGACAAATGGCTACAAAAGCCTGATACAGAAGCAATCAATGAAACCGTCAAGGCCGTGAGATCAGGTTTTGGTGGTGCCTTTGAAAACAGTATGTCAGAACTAAGCATGGTATTAAGCGATATTTACTACGGCTCACTTTTTGATTTTATACCCATGTTTTTCCTGGGCATCGTATTGTACCGGTGTGGCATTTTTAATCCCGACTACCCTCTCTCGCGGTTAGTTTACCCGGGTACATTGCTGATGGTGACAGCTTGGGTATGGCGTTATACAGATGCTTATTACTCCTTTGTTGAATTAGACCAATTGCTCTTAGCCTATATATTTCCTTTAAGCCCCATTGTGAGAGTGATGCTCACACTGGGTTATACCCTACTCTTGATTGCTGCTTACCGGTATATTTACGCTAACTTTATTGCCAGGGCGTTAGTTGCCGTCGGACAAATGGCACTTACCAACTACCTCTCACAATCAATTATTGGGGCAGTGATATTTTATGGGTTCAATCTTTACGGCGTATTGAATGGGGCTGAAATATCACTAATCATCCTTGCGGTTTGGATTTTTCAGTTAACGACATCAGCAGTATGGTTACATTTTTACCGGTTCGGTCCATTCGAATGGATTTGGCGCAGCTTAACCTATGGTAAACGACAGCCGTTTCGAAAAGCTAACACAGACTTAACGCCTGCATCAGCTTAGCTGTAGTGAATCGTTCAGGCTTTGTTAGCAAGGTATTACTTAGTATTACAAAGCCTGATAACGCGTATCTTTCAACTCGGCAGTTACGCTGTGGGATCTCATTAGCGTTGATAAAAGCTCTCACTGAAAGTTAAGAAGTTTTTCATTCTAAATGAGAATTTTGCAATAGAGATATATCGCTAACAATGACAACGAATTACGAAAATATCAATTACATTGATATCAATATTAGATGAGATTTTAATTAGACCAACGAATGCCGATAGGACAAAAAAACTGTTGCTATAGTCCGCTTCAGACCTTGAGTTCAATTGGTGAGTGCAACGCTATCCTTATAAAAGGAGGAATGTTGCCATGAAACAAAGAAAACGTATCTATTATTCACCAGAACAGAAAGCACTTATTTGGGACAGATATAAGCGAGGTGATTCGCTGCATGATATCGCTAGAATGTTTGATCGCTTTCACTCTTCGATTATGCCAACTATTTATCAAACTGGTGGGTATCGGCCACCAGAACGAAAAAGACATCCACAGTCTCTCTCACTTGATGAAAGAGAAGAAATATCACGATGCTTAGTCGGTAAACAATCCATTCGAGAGATTGCCAGACGTTTGTCCAGAGCGCCATCTACAATTAGCCGTGAAGTAAAAAGAAATGGTGGGTTGAAGCACTACCGCGCCGTGAAAGCTGAACAACGAGCATGGGATGAAGCATTGAGACCTAAGCCATGTAAGTTAATTGGATCCCCAGAGTTATGTAAACTAATAGCTGTTAAGCTTAAAAGGGCATGGTCGCCACAACAAATTGCGGGTTGGTTAAAGCGACAATACCCCGATAATCAGGAAATGTACGTGTCTCACGAAACCATCTATAAAACACTCTTCATTCAGACGCGAGGCGCTCTAAAGAAAGAGCTACAAAAGTTTTTGCGGTCAAAAAGAGCGGTTCGCAAATCTCGTCAATCTTCACTGAAAAGGTTAGGTCTAGGCAAAATCCCTGATGCTGTTTCTATAAGTGAACGACCTGCATCAGTTGAAGATAGAGCGATACCTGGTCACTGGGAAGGCGACCTAATATGTGGCTCCAACAACAGTTACATAGCGACACTAGTAGAGAGGCACTCTCGATTCGTAATGCTTGCGAAAGTGGATGATAGTAAAACGTCGACCGTGATTGCTGCACTTATCAAGCACGCTCAAAAGTTACCTAAGGAACTATATAAATCTCTAACTTGGGACAGGGGGAGAGAAATTAAAGACCACAAACAATTCACACTAGCCACGGATATAAAAGTATATCTTTGCGATCCTTACTCACCGTGGCAACGTGGTACCAATGAAAACACCAATCGATTACTACGACAGTATTTTCCAAAAAGTACCGACTTATCAGTACACAGCCAACAAAAACTTAGCAGTGTAGCGAGACAACTTAACGAAAGACCAAGAAAAACGTTAGACTATGAAACACCAGCACAGAAATTTAGCCAATGGGTTGCGCCCATTGATTGAACTCAAGACAATAAGCGGACGGACGGGCTTTTTCTAATGGATCTCTACAGTTAGTCAGAAGTGGACTTCGTGCTATTGGCTTTCCACCAGCCTCTCAGTATGTGCTATATTCACTCCCGCCACTTACTTGAGTAAAATTCCACAATACTTCCATGTGAATTTAAATAGTGTGAAACAGCCTCTTAACTTTTTCAGTTGCTATTCATGCTCAAGCTAATTCAAAAGATAGTTTACCATCCAAAAGAATAGCCATATTGCACCACCTACAACCCCAACAAATAATGCAATAACTATCAATTGCAATATCAAAAATCTGTATTGCTGATTGAATAGTAATAAAATAGAAGCAGCTATTGCACTATAAATAGGCTCACCAAATAACCATTTCCCAATTGCGGCAGCGATAATTATTGGTATCAGGAACAATACATAAGGCGCAAGGAATGTTGCAATATCGTGATTTTGCATTTCTTGACTACTATAAATTGTTTTCCCCTTGATATGAAAAGCCACAACCTTCTCCCTGTTCTCTGTAATTCTATTAATTATACTAAAATACCACCGCTACAAAATATATAACAGCATGATAAATATCTTTTTTCTGTTTTAATGTATACTCCTGTATAAATAATAATAACAAACAGCGCGAATTCACCTCCGAAGTGCACCACTCGCAAATTTAGGTAGTCTTGCGTAATTCATCGAATACCGCGATATGTATCCTAAAGCCGAGACACTTTCTCGGCCTGACATTTAATGCACGCTCGATTTTACTAATTTGCCTGTCTGTTTCTGTCCTTAAATCCGTGCCTTTCAGGATGTATTGGGGCAGCAAACCGTTGGAGTTTTCATTTAATCCGCATTCCCAGGATGAATAAGGATTCGCAAAGTAGACATCCATTTTAAGCTCTTCTGCGATCAGCTTGGAATTACAGAGCTCGCGACCATTGTCAGCCGTAAAAGTCCGAATATGACCCGATACCGCCACAACATTCCAACCATGGCTTGGGCCAGATCAGCTATGCTTTTAGCTGGCACGTTGCGTATCAGATACTGCTTACTTTTCTAACAATAGCGCCAGTTCGTTGTTTACCCAGAACCAAATCCGCTTCCTAGTCGCTGGACCGCTACTCTTTCTCCATAATTATTCCTATTATCAATTAGGAAATGATCTGTGGAATTACCGGTAGTTTTGGGAACTGTCTTGAGAACCTTGAGGAAGTTAAAAGAGCTATCTCAGGCACTACTTGTTGAGTTGGCAGATTTTGATATAACTTATATTTCTCTGATTGAAAAGAGGGTTACCACTGCGATCTACGTTCTATATAAATATTCATACTTACTACATAATTGGCAGACCTATCTGCGGTCGATAATCTGATAAGTTCATGAAAAAAAAGATCAAAATATATCTATCTCTAGTCAGTGACTTCAGTGTCAAATAATGTAGTAAGGACGCTCAAAAATGCAAAAACCTCTGAAACTTCATACCTCAACTCTAACGCTAATATTATTTATTAATGCTGGCCTTTCGACATCCGCGTTTGCAACCTCCCTGCCTTTTGAAAAGCCAAATAAAAAAGGTTCTAAAGATGGAGTTTACGCAACGACACAAAGCATCACATCAAGCGCAAGTGGCAATGCTGGTGTAACAATGTACGATTATCCTGATGTGCCGGATGCTGAAATTACGGAAACTGGTGTTCTTTTCTTTTATACGCAGGATCTGCTGGACTATTACGATGGCGATATCACCAAAATCTACGACTTTGTGAGCAATAGTGTCGACGTAAATAATGTCGCCTTTGAAAATGGTGGTATTGGGTTACGTCGCGTGGTGTCTGGTGTGTTGCCGATGCCGGACCGTTTTGTTGATGAAGATATGTATAATTCTGACATTGGCGGCGCTACTCAATATTTTGGTTGGGGTATTACTGGCGTAGAAAGCTATAATGACTTTTATGAAGATGACGAGCAGGGTCAGCGAGTACGTCGTTCTGGCCAGAAGTCGCTATTGGATGAAATGTATGGCCAGTACGGGGCGTCGTATTACGTAGCACTAGCGCGTCAATATGAAGCGCCAACCGAAGCGCTGGAATCAAAGTACAGCTGGGTAGGGCTTGCAATTCGTGGCGGTGAGCTGGCAGTGGTGACCCCTTACGAAAACGAAAAGCACGAAATCACAGTGCTGGCACATGAGCTCGGTCACAATGACGGCCTTCGCCATAATCCAGATACTGACCATGGGGTTGGTCACATGGGTCCGTATGCGGCAGGTTATTTTTGTGACAACAACTACAGCCTGATGGAGATCCGAGGCTTCAGCTATAATGAAGATTACTTTTTCTCTGACGTAAATCACACTGATACCAGTACAGGTGAAGCTTGTGGTGAAATGGATGTTGCGGATGCGGCCCTTTCTTATCGTGCTGTAATTGATGCAGGATGGATTGCTGAGAAGAAAGACGTTTTTGCGAATCTTCGTGATGTGAATGAACGTAAAGGCTACGCAAGTATCCAGTTCGATGATGTAGTGTTCAATGAATCGGAAGGTGCAATTACTGGTACAGTCTTATGGGAGGGTTTATCTCCAGAAGATAATGCATCTCTTGAAGTGGTGGTCTCCGACTATCAAGAAACAAGCGTTTCAGATTTCAACGGTCCTGCTTATACCAATGTTCAGTACACTGGTGAAATTACATCGTCTTTCAGTATTCCACTGGCTAATGATGATGAGTTTGAGATCAACAAAAACGTCACCTTCGCGTTACGAAATCCTAATGGTGTGAATCTGGATGAAACCCTGTCAGAAGCAACTATTGCAATCGCATCGGATGACGCTGGAGAACCGGGCGTATTCAGCTTTGCCTCGAAAGCTTACAGTCTTGAGGAAGGTGGTTCAATCACTGTAACAGTGACCCGAACTGATGGGGCAGATGGTCAGGTAACACTACAGCTTGTCTCTGAAGATGGTACAGCATCTGATGCGGATTACTCGGCGATTGATGAGGTGTTGGTTTTTGCCAATGGTGAAACAGAGAAAAGCGTTACGTTTAATGCAACAAGCGATACACTCTCTGAGTCCAATGAAACTGTAACACTTCGTCTTATTAACGAAAATGCAAATCTTGGTGCAGCTGAGGTGACGGTAACAATCACCAACAAAGCAACAAATAGTGGCACTGGCGGTACAGGTGGCAACACAGGTGGCAATGACAATAATGGTGGCGGTGGCGGCGGCAGCATGGGTTGGAGCGCACTGGGTCTGTTACTGGTTGCAATGTTCCGTCGAAGAGTTGTATAAGAGTAGTGTGGTTAAGAAGAGAGTGTAATTGGCTCTCTTCTTTAATTTTTATTGATTAAGTTAGTATGCTTGGTAAGTGCTGCTACCGCTTAAACTAAATCGAATATAGAAAAGGTCAGCTGTTCGTACATTGGGGGCTTTCACAGCATCTTCTAACTACTTTTCGTAATGCCGATACCGGTCCAATGTAATTGTTATCACCACAAATACTATTTATTTTAAAGAGAATTTATTAAAATTACTGAGATCTCATATCAATCAAATTGAGACGTTTTAGCAATCTCCATGAGATTCCACTGTTAAGCCATATCTAAGCCGGCCTGATACAGGGCGTTCTTTTTAAGGTTATAGTGCTCTGCCACTACGGCTGCCGCTTTTTTCAGTGGTAGTAGCGTTTTGAGATTTGCCAGCAAGGTAAGCGCTTCCGGCGGTAATTCTGTTGCGACAATGTCAGCACCACCTATCATCAATACAAACTCGCCTTTTTGGTGAACCGCATCTGCTTCTAACCAGTTTTTAACCTCACTGGCCGTGCCATCAACATAGGTTTCAAAGGTTTTCGTTAACTCCTTGGCCAGTACAATGTGACGAGCTTCACCCAGGGTCTGGCAGATATCAGACACAGTATCGAGCACGCGCCGTGGCGCTTCGTAAAATACGGTAGTGAAAGGACGCTCTGCTAGAGATTCAAGAACCTGCTTCCGCGGTCCGGTTTTAGGTGGCAAAAAACCTTCAAAAATAAATTTATCAGTAGGTAAACCTGATGCACTCAAGGCTGTAATTGCAGCGCAAGGACCAGGCAGTGCCACTACAGGTATATTCTCTTCACGACACTTTCTCACCAATACGAAACCTGGGTCGCTAATAAGGGGGGTGCCGGCATCACTGACAAGGGCAACCGCCTCTCCACTTTTTAAGCGCTGGCACAACATAGCGGTGCGTTTGTCTTCATTGTGCTCATGCAACGATAAAGTTCGCGTAGAAATGGAGAAGTGTTGAAGCAATCGGTGGGTATGACGGGTGTCTTCTGCAGCAATCCAGCTAACATTTTTAAGGGTCTCCAGCGCCCGTGGCGAGATGTCTTCAAGATTTCCTATAGGAGTAGGCACAATATATAAGGTCGCAATTTCAGACATAATTCTCACTCTTTGTGGCGGGCTTTATCGCCCTATGCGGTTCTGTTACTCGATACAATCATACAACTGAAACGAAGAAAAACGAAAACGAATAAACACAAATTATTGCAAGTCTCTGGTACAGTTTGTCATTGTACCCATAGCTTTTCCTGATGTTTTCGTTACACTGAGCCGGTGTGTCAGAAGAAGGGCTTTTTAGTGAATTTCACCTTACTTACCAAACAATTCAGTCAGTATGCATTCTTTGCTTTGGTGTTAGCTGTCGCTGGTTGTGGCAGTACGCCCCAACCAAAGCAAAGCCGTACCCCGGTTAACGAGCCTGTGGAAAAAGAGATCCAGGAAGAACATCTCACTCCCGCATCTCTGATAGCCCTGGCAAAAAACGCGTGGCAAAGAAATGGTGACGCACAGGCCAAACACAGCTATTTGCTTGATGCTGCTTCTGCTTATTTACATGAAGAACAACTGACAAAAGCTCAACATCTTCTCAAGGTGTTAAACAATGAACCCCTGTCTGATGAACATCGGATTCAATTGAACACCCTTCTGGTACAAATTTATAAGGACGACAACACGGTCAAAACGGATGCCCTACTGGCACTGTTGGCTCCCCTTTCGTCAGATCAAACGTTGCGTAAAACTCAGCTTCAATTACGCCAAATGCTGTACGAGAGACAAAATGCTCTGATGGCCGCCGCGAACGACTTATATGCCGCCGCCGAACCTTCCGCTTCAAGAGAAACACAAATATGGCAATGGGTGAACCAGTCTCCGGCTCAGGCCAGACAGCAAGCTCAGTATAAGTACCCCGCGCTGCAGCCATATTTATCGTTGTTTGAACTTGCCCAGCAGCACGGTCTCGACAGCATCGCTTTCAACCAGGCGCTAGCTCAGTTCAAACAGGTATATCGCAACGAGCCTATCGTATCCTATTTGCCCGACGACATTATCCGTGCTGCGAGCCTCAGTAATGAAAAGCCCCAGGCAATTGTCGCGTTACTTCCGTTAAGTGGAAAACTGGCCTCCAGTGGCATGGCCATTAAAGAAGGCATGCTCTCGTCTTATTTCGAAAGTAGCGCTGCGCGCCAGGCCTCACAAGACCCTGTGGCATTTCACTTTGTTGATACTGCAGACAAAAGCACCGATGAATTATTAGAAGCCATAAAAGGGTACCGTTGGGTTATTGGCCCATTGTTAAAAGAGAACGTAGAGCACCTTGCTGGGCGCATTCCCCCTGGCACAACCATGCTGGCTCTTAACCGATTAGACCCTTCGCTCCCCTTGGCAATTGAAGACACGGAGATTCCGCAAGAAGAGCAACTATTACCTGAATTAAACCCGGTTGAACTAGCTACAACCACAACACAGCCTACATTTCGTGCGTATTTTGCTTTGGCACCGGAAGATGAAGCTCAGCAGTTAGCAAATATGATCTTTGAGCGCGGTTTTAAAACACCGGTTGTGGTATCTGCGCAAAACAGTATCAACCAACGGATGCGTGAAGCCTTTACTGAACAATGGCAGACACTAAATGCCAGCGCTGATAACAAAGCAGACATTCCACTCACCGAAGTGAGTTTTACAGATAGCAATTCACTTCGCAAAGGTATTACTGAAGCACTGGATGTCGCCCAGAGTCACGATCGCATCCGTCAAATTGAGTACATGGTAAACGAGCAGCTTTATAACGTCCCCAGAAATCGTCGCGACGTTGATGCCATAATCGTGTTTGCGTCGCCTTCGCAAACGGAACTACTGAACCCTATGGTAGAAGCGAGTCTTAGTCCATTTAATGGAAAAACCGTTCCCGTATTTGCAACTTCTCGCTCAATTGAATACGACGATACTAAAAACCAATGGCGGGATTTGCAGAACGTTCACTTTTTAGACATGCCCTGGATGATGCCGGAACACAAATGGATAGGTTTACAGGCCACTACTTCCGCACTTTGGCCTCAGCGCGACACCCAGATGTCACGTTTGTTTGCCTTCGGGGCAGACGCTTACAACCTGTTACCCTTCGTACCTCAAATGTCCACGCTGTCACAGACCAGTGTAGATGCACTGACGGGTAGATTGCAGATAAACAGCCAGGGGCAGGTTGAACGCAAACTACCCCATGCGATTATCGACAATCAAAAAGTAAAATTGGTGGCGCTGCCAGATTCCCCACGAGGGGCTGCAACAACAGGTCGATGATATGGCCACTGCCAGATTGCGTGGCGCAATCGCCGAAACTAAAGCAAAAGATTACCTGCTCTCTCAAGGTCTATCTTTTTGCTGCGCGAATTACATGGCGAAAACCGGCGAACTCGACCTGGTCATGAGGGAGCATTCCACCTGGGTATGTGTGGAAGTTAAATTCCGCGAAGATAATGCCTACGGCTCAGCGGTTGATTTTGTCACGCCATCTAAGTTAAATAAAGTGAGGCGCACCTTTGAACACTTTATCTTGTCAAAAGGGTTGAATCCATTACACACGCTTATGCGAATAGATGTGATAGCATTAGATGGAGATAAGCTTCAATGGCTGAAAAACGTGTAGTCAGCCAGTAACCCTTTGTGTAGAAAATGATTGATAAAATTAAAGAAAATTTCACTGAAAGTATCCAGACAAAAATTTCTGCCATCGAAATACTGCCTGAGGCCATTGAAAAAGCAGCGTTTATGATGGTTGACGCACTCATAAGAGGAAACAAAATATTAAGTTGCGGCAACGGCGGTTCTGCGGCCGATGCCCAGCGCTTTTCCTCGGAATTGCTGAATCGGTTCGAGCGTGATCGCCCTAGCCTTCCGGCCATCGCACTGACAACCGATACATCCACACTCACTTCTGTAGCCAACGACGCTAGTTTTGATGAAGTATTCGCCAAGCAAGTCCGTGCCCTTGGACAACAAGGAGACATTCTGCTCGCGATCAGCAGTTCGGGGCATTCAAGAAATATCATTGCCGCTGTGGAAGCTGCATTATCCCGCGACATGACCATTGTGGCATTAACCGGTAAAGACGGCGGAGAAATGGCCGGATTTCTCAGTGAACACGATGTAGAGATCAGGGTGCCGTCAAACCGTACAGCGCGAATTCAGGAAGTTCATCTACTTGTTATTCACAATTTGTGTGAATGCATTGATGATTGTCTTTTTCCAGCAGATCATGGAGATGAACATTAATGATAATTAGCAAACGGAAAACGCTAATTGCCACCATGATGAGCTTTATGCTCATGCATACTCAGGGGTGTGCACTATTAGCAGTGGGCGCAGCTGGTGCGATCACGGCAAAAGTGGCCAACGACAGACGCACCGTGGGTACCCAGCTCGACGACCAAACCGCCGAAGGACAGGTGGCTTATCGGTGGTCGAAAAGCGAGTCGTTAAAGAAAAGTGCCAATTTGCAAATTGATATTTACAATGGTGTAGCGCTAGTAACAGGTCAGGTACCTAGTCAGGTGTTAATTGACGAAGCCATTGCTGCGGTTGAATCTGTCGAATATGTGCAAAAAGTGCACAATCAAATTCGTATGGGTATGCCCATCGAAGCCTCAGCGCAGGCAAAGGACATTTGGCTGGCCTCAAAAGTAAAAACCAAGTTGGTTGCCGATGAACGCATTCCGTCCCTTCAGGTTAAAGTCATAGTACAAAACAGCGAAGTTTTTTTAATGGGGAGAGTGACCAATCAGGAAGGTACGTACGCCGTAGATGTAGCGAGAAATATCAATGGCGTGACCAGAGTGATCCGAGCATTTGAAATTATGTAGGACAAGCGGGCAGAAAAATTTGCCCGCTTGAGTGATGTAGTTACGCTACCCAGTTACTCACCAATGCGCGCAGTTCTTCATCTTTTGCGTTAGCAAAGAAACACTCTTGGAAATTTGCACCTCCAACAGCCGTTTTAGTTATCTCTGGCGGCAATGCACACAACGCTTCTGCCAACGGTTTTTGTGTTATCGCTTTCACCTCGTCAAGAAGTATAGCATTCGCGTTTTGAGACTCTCTTCGCTCCGGAGGATAACCAAGGCCAGTTTCTCCGGTAAACGCTTTTTCAAATATATATCGTATATTGAGCTCTGCTCCCCAGCCAAAACCTTTCGCGAATGGCAATGCTAACGCATTCCCGTTGTTAATTTGAGCGAAGAGATACGCGTCTGCTGGATCAATACAATAGCCACACACTACCCCTGGATAAGCGTTTAGGGACATAAGCGCTCCCTGCCCCGTACCACATCCTGCCACAACAAAATCGACCGCTTTACTATTTAGCAATAATGCCGCTATTACACCAAGGTGAATATAGGTCAAACGATGATCCTCTTCATCACGCATACCAACGTTAAAAACTTCATGACCGTGTTCTTTAGCCACGGTATTTAACTGTTCAAGAAGAACGGCATTTTTGCCAGCCTGACTAAATTCATTCATTAATGCAATTCGCATGGGTTGCTCCTTATGGGATTGAGTAAAGCACATTGAACTCAGAACGTTTATCTGTAAAGAATCATCGTAGTCAGCTCGTCATTTGTTTCACATTTGAAACATTTAATTCCTAGGTCCCTTCAGAAGCGCATACCATTTCCAAGATAGTTGCTGTAAATTTGCAAAGAAAAATGTATCTGCCAATTACATGAGGAAACAAAGTGGAAAAGTATGCAATTCCCAGCGTCAGTCACGCCTGCGGAATTTTTCGGGTTTTGGCCGGCGCTTCTGCCGGCATGACCATGGGAGAACTAGAAGCTGCTCTCGGGTTACCTCGTACCACATTATTTCGCTTGTTGCGTACCTTATGTGATGAACAGATGTTAGAAAAAAAAGGGAAGCGCTATCACTGCGGTACAGAGTTAACCCGTTTGGGTTTACATATGCTCAATTCAGAACACCTGCACCAAATGGCGATCCCTCACATTCAACGACTTGCGATTGAAACGGGATATACTGCCCACCTTGCCGTACCAAGTCATAACAAAGTTCTTATTGTAGAAGTTGTTGATAGCCCAAACTCACTTATGGTTTCTAAGCGCCCAGGAACCCTAACGGATATGTATTGCTCGTCTACCGGGAAAATATTCTTAGCTTTGTTGTATTACGACAACCTGGAAATACTTGTGCGCGAACAACCTCTATCAAAACGTACTTCGAATACAATTACGTCGATGGATAACTTGAAAGAAGAGCTGAAAAGAGTAATAGCGCTTGGTTACGCCGTAGATGATCGGGAGTATAATGAGGATGTTCGTTGCCTGGCTGTAGCCGTCAGAGATAACCGCGGCGTAGTAGTCGCATCTTTGGGTGTTACTGCGCCGGCAGTCAGCTTTCCAAAGTCCCGTATTCCCCAAGTCGCCAATTTAGCAAAAGAGGCTTCCCGAAGAATTTATACGGACACCTATCAACTTAAAGGTCTTAGTAGAGAATAACTACAACTTTGGTACAATGAGTCCTTGATATTGTTCTTCGTTATTTGCGCGGTCACACGACCCGATTCTACATCTTTAAATTCTGGACGAAATGATAGCCATCTCACGCAAAACGGCTACCACGCTGCTGGTAGCAGCAACGTTATTCATGGAAATTCTCGATGCCACGGTTATCAGTACGGCGTTGCCTATTATTGCCAGAGATTTCGATGTGGCAGCCTCCCACTTATCTGTAGGCATTTCCGCATACCTTGTGGCGGTTACAGTGTTTATTCCTATTAGCGGCTGGGCTGCCGACCGCTTTGGCGCGAAAACTATTTTTTCTGCCGCAATCTGCATCTTCGTTTTAGCATCGGTCTGCTGCGCCATCAGTACAGACATTTATACATTTACTGCGTCGCGCGTTTTCCAGGGCCTTGGCGGTGCCATGATGGTACCTGTGGGTCGCCTAGTTGTACTTCGAAGTCTTCCCAAAGAAGACATTGTTAAGGGAATGGCGATGTTAACATGGCCGGCTTTAGCCGCTCCTTTGATTGGGCCCGTATTTGGTGGTTGGATAGCGCAAACTTTCAGTTGGCACTGGATTTTTCTCATCAATGTACCCCTGGGATGCCTGGCATTGGGTGTTGGACTGTACCTGTTAGATAATCATAAAGCTGAGCCACAACGTTTCGATATGGTAGGGTTTATCATGAGCGGCATCGGCTTCGGCCTTTTTATGGCCGGACTTGAAGCCTTCAGCACCCGCCCTGACAATCTGATGTTACCCACTCTATTACTTTTAAGTGGTTTGAGCCTGCTCATCGCCACATTCAGACACATGGCATTGGCCCCGACGCCCTTGTTTTCATTATCGGCCATGAGTGTGGCTACGTTCCGCCTTACCATTCTGGGTGGTTCAGCTATGCGTATTGCTTTGTCCAGTGCTCCCTTTTTAGTGCCGCTCATGCTGCAACTAGCGCTGGGCTTCACACCCGTTGAAGCAGGCAGCGTACTTCTATGGCTATTCGCCGGCAACCTTGCCATCAAACCCGCTACCACCTGGATCATGAACGCCGCTGGTTTCAAACGGGTAATGGTGGTAAACACATTGCTGGTAGCCGCGGGTTTTATTGCCATTGGACAGTTCAGCGAAGACACGCCTACCTGGCTGATGGCAGTGATTTTGTTTATCAGCGGTGTAAACCGTTCCATGCATCTTACTGTGCTTAACACCATCGCGTTTGCCGACATCCCTCAAGAGAAGGTTCGCGACGCCAATACGCTGGGCGCAGTGATCATGCAAATGACCCGCGGGCTGGGTATTACCATTGGCGCACTTGCGCTAGCTCTGGCCACTATTATTACCGGCTCTCAAAATGGTGAGCCTGTGGTCGCTGATTTCTCCATCACTTTCTTAGTCATCGCTGGTGTTAGTCTATTATCGCTCGCTGACAGTATTCGACTTCCCCATGACGCCGGCGAAGCAATTCTCAACAAACGCCGTTTAAAGCGAGCCTGAACCCAGCAACTATAAGACGAATGTCTTAACTACCTTCTTCCCCGTGTAAATACAGTAACGACGGGCTCAGCGTAAATAAAAACCCTCCATGTTGTCGACAATATCTGCCTTTTTGATTGACTTGTTACGTTTAAGCGCCTACATTGTCGACAGTTCAATCGAAACCTGGAAGATAAAGAGTCATGAATATCGTTGCTGAAACCTTGGTAACCAATGCCGATCGCACTTACGTGCAGCTTCGTAGCGATATTGTTGAAGGTAATATTCTCATGGGCTCAAAACTCAGCGAGACAGAATTGTCGACAAAATATGATGTTAGCCGGGCAGTGATCCGTGAAGCTATTAATCGTCTGACAGCCTGTCACCTGGTCGAGAGAAAAGCCAACGTAGGCGCCCGTGTTGTGGAGCTGACGCCGCAGGGACTCATCGAACTTTATCAGGTACGCGAAGCACTGGAAGGTATGGCTACCCGTCTTGCCGCACTGCACATGTCTGACACTGAAATTAGCGCCTTGCAAACCCTTCTGAACAACCACTTTGATGAAGTAAAAAATGGCGAATCTTATTACCAGGAAGCCGGAGATGTGGATTTTCATTATCGAATAGTCCAGGGCAGTAAAAACAAACACCTTATTGCGGTACTTATCGATGGGATTTATCACCTGGTGCGAATGTATCGTGTGCAATTCGGCATGACAGGCCCCCGGGTTACCACAGCTTTCGATGAACACCGACACATAGTGAAAGCCATTGCCAACCGCGACGGGGAACTGGCAGAGATTCTGATGCGTCGTCACATTTTGTATTCGAAAAACAGTATTGAGCGCAAATTGCAGCAAGTGCCTTTGCGTTAACAGGAGAGCATTATGCACAGTGCAGGTAAAAAATTTCGTCTGGCCTTAGCTGCCAACACGCCATTGCAAATTGTGGGCACAATCAACGCCTATACAGCAATGATGGCTAAACAAATTGGCCATCAGGCTATCTACCTTTCTGGTGGCGGTGTGGCAAATGCCTCTTACGGATTGCCCGATTTGGGCATGACGTCGTTAAATGACGTATTGGTAGATGTCCAGCGCATCACTTCTGCCTGTGATTTACCTCTTCTCGTGGACATAGATACGGGTTGGGGAGGAGCATTTAATATTGCCAAAACCATAAAAGATATGGAAAAAGCGGGGGCAGCCGCCGTTCATATGGAAGATCAGGTTGCGCAAAAACGCTGTGGACACCGCCCCAATAAAGAAATCGTTTCCACAGAAGAAATGGTTGATCGAATCAAGTCAGCAGTCGATGCCAGAACCGACCCGGACTTCTTCATCATGGCCCGCACAGACGCTTTTGCCCAAGAAGGTCTCGATAAAGCCATAGAACGGGCAAAAGCCTATGTAGCCGCGGGTGCCGACGGTATTTTCGCAGAAGCGATAAAAACAGAAGCCCACTACCGTGCTTTTGCAGAAGCTTTAGACGTTCCCATTTTGGCCAATATTACTGAATTTGGACAAACCGAGTTGTGGAACAAAAAACAACTTGGTGAATGGGGGGCCGCCATGGTGCTCTACCCGCTAAGTGCCTTCCGTGCCATGAATAAAGCCGCCGAACGTGTTTATCAGTCTATTCTTGAAAACGGCGATCAAAAAGCCGTAGTGGATGACATGCAAACACGTATGGAACTGTACGATTATCTCGGCTATCACGACTACGAACAAAAACTTGATGCCTTGTTCGCGAAAACCAAAGACTAATATTAAAACAATACATTACTCATTGTACCTTACAAAAATCGGGAGACAGCAAAATGGCAAAAGAACTAAGCGGTGCCGGACTACGCGGCCAGGTAGCAGGTAAAACAGCCCTTTCCACCGTAGGCGTATCAGGTTCAGGCCTTACTTACCGCGGTTACGATGTCAAAGACCTGGCCAACCAGTGTGAATTTGAAGAAGTGGCTTACCTCATTTTAAAAGGCAAGTTGCCCAATAAAAACGAGCTTTCTAGCTACAAAGAGAAACTCAAAGGCATGCGTGGCTTACCTCAGGCACTAAAAGAGGTTCTCGAGCGTATTCCAAAAGAGGCTCACCCAATGGATGTTCTTCGCACTGGTTGTTCTATGTTGGGAAATCTGGAGATGGAAAGTGACTTCAGCGAACAAAGTGAAGTGACCGACAGAATGCTAGCGTGCTTTCCCAGTATTATTTGTTACTGGTATCGCTTCAGTCACGATGGAGTACGCATAGACACCGAAACTGAAGATGACTCTATCGGTGGCCACTTCCTGCATATGTTGCACGGAGAAGCTCCCCGCAAACTTCACGAGAAAGTGATGCATGTTTCACTTATTTTGTACGCTGAGCACGAGTTTAATGCCTCTACTTTCACCGCCCGCGTCTGTGCGTCTACCTTATCAGATATGCACTCTTGTATAACCGGTGCTATAGGGTCTCTGCGTGGGCCACTGCATGGTGGTGCCAACGAAGCGGCTATGGCGATGATTCAGCAATTCACTTCTGCAGACGATGCCGAAGAGAAAATGATGGGTATGCTGGCGCGCAAAGAAAAGATCATGGGTTTTGGTCACGCTATCTACCGCGAATCAGACCCACGCAACGACATCATCAAAAGCTGGTCAGAAAAACTCGCTGCAGATGTGGGAGACACAGTGCTCTACCCGGTTTCAGTGCGCTGCGAAGAAGTGATGTGGCGGGAAAAGAAACTGTTTTGCAACGCAGACTTTTTCCACGCCTCGGCCTACAACTTCATGGGTATTCCCACAAAGCTATTCACCCCTATTTTTGTTATGTCACGACTCACTGGCTGGGCCGCTCACGTTATGGAACAACGTGCCGACAACCGTATTATTCGCCCTTCTGCGGAATACACAGGCGAAGACTATCGCCCTGTTCCTGCCATTGAAAACCGCGATTAAACCACGAGCGCGTGGGTAGCCCACACTACTCACGTAGCGGCACGGAGAAGACCGACTATGAATACTAATTATCGCAAACCTTTACCTGACGCAGGCATCGACTTTTTCGACGTCCGCCAAGCCGTGGAGGATATCGAACCGGGTGCTTATGCCAAACTGCCTTACACTTCACGGGTATTAGCGGAAAACCTGGTACGCAAATGTCCGCCGGAAAACCTCACCAACTCGCTGTCTCAACTGATTTACCGAAAGCGGGATCTCGACTTTCCCTGGTTTCCTTCCCGCGTAGTTTGCCACGATATTCTTGGCCAAACCGCACTGGTAGATCTGGCCGGGCTACGGGATGCTATTGCAGCAAAAGGAGGCGATCCATCGAAGGTAAACCCTGTGGTTCCAACGCAACTTATCGTCGATCACTCACTGGCAGTTGAACATGCAGGCTATGAAGAAAACGCTTTTGAGCAAAACCGTGCCATAGAAGACAGGCGTAATGACGACCGTTTCCACTTTATAAACTGGACAAAAACTGCGTTTAAGAACGTAGATGTCATCGGCCCGGGCAACGGCATTATGCATCAGATTAATCTGGAGAAAATGTCACCGGTTGTCCATGCAAGAGACGGCGTAGCATTTCCTGATACTCTCGTTGGCACTGACAGCCACACGCCTCATGTGGACGCCCTTGGCGTAATAGCGGTTGGAGTTGGCGGCCTGGAGGCTGAAAGCGTCATGCTGGGCCGAGCATCTTACATGCGGTTGCCCGATATTGTGGGGGTTGAACTAACCGGTCGTGTCCAGCCTGGCATCACGGCTACTGATGTCGTACTAGCCCTTACTGAGTTCTTGAGAAAAGAAAAGGTTGTATCGGCCTACCTCGAATTTTTTGGCGATGGTGCTGCCGGCCTTACCGTTGGTGATCGCGCAACCATTTCTAATATGACACCCGAATACGGTGCCACTGCCGCTATGTTCTACATCGACGAACAAACTATCGATTATTTAAAACTCACCGGTAGAGATGACAAACAAGTTGCACTGGTTGAACAATATGCGAAACACACCGGGCTATGGGCAGATGATCTCGCCACTGCCGAATACGAACGCGTACTCACCTTTGATTTGTCTTCCGTTGGTCGCAACATGGCAGGGCCGTCTAACCCACATGCCAGATTAGCCACGTCAGATTTAGCCGAGAAAGGCATTGCCGGACACGTTGAAACCGAAGAAGGCAAAATGCCCGATGGCGCTGTGATCATTGCGGCGATTACGTCCTGTACTAACACCAGTAATCCGCGCAACGTTATTGCTGCAGGTCTTCTGGCACGCAATGCTAATAAAAAAGGACTCATTCGCAAACCCTGGGTGAAATCCTCACTGGCACCAGGCTCGAAAACCGTAAAACTGTATCTTGAAGAAGCTGGGCTGCTGGACGAGCTTGAAAAACTTGGCTTTGGCGTAGTTGCCTTTGCCTGTACTACTTGCAATGGCATGAGTGGCGCGTTAAAGCCAGAGATTCAGCAAGAGATTATTGAGCGGGATTTGTATGCCACAGCGGTACTGTCTGGTAATCGAAATTTTGATGGTCGCATTCACCCTTATGCCAAACAAGCGTTTCTCGCATCTCCACCATTAGTTGTTGCTTACGCCATCGCAGGTACTGTGCGCTTTGATATTGAAAAAGACATACTGGGCCATGACAAAAACGGCAACCCTGTGACGCTCAAAGATATCTGGCCAAGCGATGAAGAAATCGATCATATTGTTGCTACAGCAGTGAAACCAGAACAGTTCCGACGTGTTTACGAACCCATGTTCGATTTGAAAGTAGATTACGGCAGTGCCCTCTCACCTTTATATGAATGGCGCCCCAAAAGCACTTACATTCGACGCCCTCCCTATTGGGAAGGTGCGTTAGCAGCAGAGCGCAAACTCACAGCAATGCGACCGCTTGCTATTTTAGGAGACAACATCACTACTGATCATCTGTCCCCTTCTAATGCGATCATGGCATCTAGTGCCGCCGGAGAATACTTATCAAAAATGGGCGTACCTGAGGAAGATTACAACTCATATGCGACGCATCGCGGTGACCACTTGACGGCTCAGCGCGCTACATTGGCTAACCCTAAACTGTACAACGAAATGGTGCAGGAAGACGGTAAAACCGTTCAGGGCTCTTTAGCACGTATCGAACCTGAAGGAAAAGTCGTTCGTATGTGGGAGGCAATTGAAACCTACATGAACCGTAAGCAACCACTGATAATTGTTGCCGGCGCCGACTATGGGCAGGGTTCATCGAGAGATTGGGCTGCTAAAGGAGTGCGCTTGGCAGGAGTCGAAGTCATTGTCGCTGAAGGATTCGAGCGCATTCACCGCACAAACCTCATTGGAATGGGTGTACTTCCCCTTGAATTTAAGCCTGGAACGACCCGTAAAACGTTGAAGCTGGATGGTACAGAAACCTATGATGTTGCAGGAGAACCTACACCAGGTGCCGAACTAAACCTGTGCATTAATCGCGGATCAGGAGAAACCGTGAGTGTTCCGGTAAAGTGCAGGCTAGATACGGCTGAAGAAGTATCAATTTACGCTGCCGGTGGCGTATTGCAGCGCTTCGCCAAGGACTTTCTGGAATCCGAAGAAACAGCAGGAGGATGACATGTCATTTGCACCACAACGCAAAATTCCCGCTACTTACATACGGGGCGGAACAAGTAAAGGGGTGTTCTTCAAACTGACAGACTTGCCGCCCGCAGCGCAAAAGCCAGGAGAGGCAAGAGATGCCATTTTACTTCGCGTTATTGGCAGCCCGGACCCTTATGGCAAACACACAGACGGTATGGGCGGTGCAACTTCCAGTACCAGTAAAACGGTGATTGTCGCTAAAAGCGAGCAAAATAACTATGACGTAGACTACACGTTCGGGCAAGTTGCTATCGATAAACCCTTCGTGGACTGGTCTGGAAATTGTGGCAATCTCACGGCAGCTGTGGGTGCCTTCGCTATCAGTCAGGGCTTAGTGGACCCCAAACGGGTCCCTGCAAATGGCATCGCAACTGTGCGAATATGGCAAACTAATATTAGGAAACCTATTATCGCTCACGTCCCTATGACTGACGGGCAAGTGCAGGAAACCGGTGATTTCGAACTTGACGGTGTGACCTTTCCTGCTGCTGAAGTCAAAGTTGAGTTCGTTGACCCCGCCGATGGTGATGGCGATATGTTTCCCACTGGGAATCTTGTGGACGAGCTTGAGGTACCTGGCGTAGGCACGCTCAAAGCGACGTTGATCAATGCAGGGATCCCCACCATTTTTCTCAATGCGCCTGACATTGGTTATAAGGGAACCGAACTTCAGGAAGACATCAACGGCGACGATTCTGCGCTTGCGACATTCGAAACAATTCGTGCCCATGGTGCACTAAAGATGGGGTTAATTGACAACATTGGCGAGGCTGCCAGCCGTCAGCATACGCCTAAAATCGCCTTTGTGAGTCCTTCGGCTGACTACTTAGCATCCAGTGGAAAAGCGATTGCGCAACAGGATATACATCTGAATGTGAGGGCGTTGTCTATGGGCAAGTTGCACCACGCAATGATGGGCACAGCCGCGGTTGCCATTGGTTCTGCAGCCGCCATTCCAGGTACACTCGTGAACCTGGCTGCAGGCTCAGGAGAACGCAATGAAGTAATATTCGGGCACCCTTCAGGTACACTTAAAGTTGGCGCTGAAGCGAACCTGAAAAACGGTATCTGGCGCATCAATAAAGTGTCAATGAGCAGAAGTGCCAGAGTGTTGATGGAAGGTCACGTGTGCATTCCCGACGAGCCACTGTACACCTGACATTATGCCCACCTTCTCCCTGGCCCAGAGCGCACTAAAGTAGTGCGCTTCCCGTTTCAGGTGCCCCCAACACCTCACTGGGCTAGCAGTTTAAATGTTCTATTTTTCAGTACGTTGTGCCCTTTCCAGCCTGTTCTCATAGAGGGTACTAAACTTGCTTATCTGTTTGGCATAAAACAAATATAACTCACAGGACATAAATCATGCGTGACTTTATTGAAAATATGCCAAAAGCAGAATTGCACGTTCACCTGGAAGGGACATTAGAACCCGAGCTTAGTTTTTCTTTAGCAGAGAAAAACGGTATTTCCCTGCCCTTTGAGACGCCCGAAGCGCTTATTGCGGCTTATGATTTTCACGATCTGCCCTCTTTTCTAAAAATTTATTACGCAGGTATGAGTGTGTTACAGGAAGAGTCAGACTTTTTTGACCTGACATGGGCATATCTTGAAAAAGCAGCATCGCAAAATATTGTCTATGCAGAACTGTTTTTTGACCCTCAGGGCCATACCACCCGTGGCGTTGCATTCGATACGGTGATCACTGGTATTCACAAGGCACAGGAGGCCGCGAAGGAAAAACTGGGTATCGAGTCAAAATTGATCCTCTGTTTTCTCCGCGATATGTCAGCTGAGTCGGCAATGGAGCATCTGCTTATGGCGCAGCCGTATACAGATTGGTTAGTGGGTGTAGGCCTTGATTCCGACGAATACAATAATCCCCCCATAAAATTTAAAGACGTATTTGCCCTTGCCAGAGAATGGGGCCTAAAACTCACCATGCACTGTGACGTCAATCAAAAAAATACCCTTGAACATATTGGTCAGGTACTAGACGAGATTCAGGTTGACCGCATAGACCATGGCGTTAATGCGCTGGAATCTGATGCACTGTGTGAAAAAATTAAAGCCCGCCAGCTAGGTCTGACAGTTTGCCCGGTGTCTAACCGCTTTGTGGTGCAATCGCTGACATCTTTAGAAATTAAAGACATGCTTTCGAAAGGCATGCTCGCCACTATTAATTCCGATGACCCTGCCTACTTCCGCGCCTATTTAAATGAAAACTTTATTGCGCTGCAAGAGGAAGGGCAGTTCAGCAAGGACGAAATTCTGACACTGGCGGCCAACGCTTTTTCCGTTTCCTGGCTCAGCGCAGCGGAGAAAGCGGCGTATTTAGATAAACTATCTGCATTTTCCGACGGTTACGCTGGGTAGACGTCAAAAAACTGGCTGAAAAACAGGCACGGTTTTTGAACACCCCCTAGCAATGAGCGTCAGGCTAGACGCAGATCGTACATTGCAGGCAGAGGAAGAACCATGCAAACCATTTTAGTTGAAGACGATTACGTATCATCGGCGGCGCTGTTTACTGCTCGGAAATACGCACTGGCTGGTCATTTTCGTCGTCACACCGGTGAGAGTTTTGTCGATCAGCCAAAAGCGCTGGCAGCAGAACTCAGCAAACTGCCTCATAACCGGGAAATGCTTGCGGTAGCCTGGTTACTGCGTTCCCATCGCGACAGATACACTGATATCAGTGAAATAGAACTGTTCTTCGGTGAAAAGGTCGCACGCACGGTTTGTCAAATAGCAAGACTAAACCTTCCCGATGAACTCTCATCAGATGCACTTAGTGTTATTAACTTAAAGGAAATTCGCAGAGCCAATGCCGCCGAGCAAACCATTGCCTTGGCGGATTTATTTGTATTAGGGATGGCTGCAGCGGCAAGCGATGAGGCTGATGAGACAATTCTTTTAACCTGGCTTGATTCTCATTTACCCTTATTCAGCAGAGCTAACAAAAGCCTGATTCAACGCACCACCAACTGGCTAACGATGCAAACAGAGGCTAAGCCCACCCAGCTTTAAGCGAGCACAAAAGTCTGGCTACATCCATGAACGTCGCTGAGTTTCAACCTCCCACAAGGCTTTGTTTGCCAGTGAATACGCAACTTCCTGGGGAAGAAACGGAATACTCACGTCGCCGCTAGCCAGTACAAAACGCACATTAGCCAGACTGCTGCGCTGCATTAATAGACTTTGGGTGACGACAACCTGTTGTACTTTGTGCAGTTCAAAGCAATATCTGTCGATACCGACAATACCTTTTCGCACATAGAGGTAGCGTTTATCAATACTGTAACCCCACCGCCGCCAGCGCCAATAGATAAGGATCTGCAGGAGCACTGCCGCAGGAACACTCACCAGTAAAACAGCAATACCTTCTCGCGGAAAACCCACCAGGGTCGCCAGAATAAAAAGAGGGACCACTGCCAATAAAAAATACCGAGTGACAAAACGGATACTGATAGGGCGATATTCTACATCGTAGACAGCGTTGTCCGGCATTATATCATTTGCCAGAAAACGGGCTTCTGGTTCGGTAACGGAAGGCACTAACATTTTATGAGAAGCGCTAAGTTCCTGCTCTTGCTTCTCACCAGTTTTATTCTGTACAAAAAAGAAATTTGCCCGCCCGAGAAGATAGTCCAGCCAATCCTGCTTAATTGCAACTTTCTGTACCCGGCTTTCACGCATACTGACTTCTTGCTGGGAAAATAAGCCCGAGCGCCTGATATATCGGTCTGCAGTGCGACTAAGCGTGAAATTGTAATAAGTGAAAACTGAGCCAACTACCGATACAGATGCCATTATAGCCAGCACAAGAATCATCATAGTGATTACATACAAAGATAACTGCCACCATGCCACATGCTCGGTGACAACTAAAGCATCCAGCGACAATCCCAGCTTGTCGATATAATCGTAAAATCCACCAGCTATATCATCGTAAAACGGGGCTAACGCACCCAAGATGATCCAAACGCGATTATTTGTCAGACCATGTAATATCAAGTCTGACAAACTGCGCCGATTAATCACCTGTTCATCAATAGAGTGACTATCACTGTTGGCTTCTGTCGAAGATGGGCTTAGCTTATCCCCCTGCTCTGCTTTTTCTCCTTTGGATGAAGACACTAATATTTGCTGCTTGAGCTGCTGAGCAAAGCCGGATGTAACCGCTACAATCTTAGCTTCTTCTTGTGCAGAACCGGCTGTATCGAGAACCATCACAACGTAATCGGTAATGCGGTAATAAAATGGACGCAAGATCTTCACGTTTTGAATTCGCCAGAAAGGCAAATTAATATTTCTGCGCTTGAATACGCCAGAGCGAATTTCCACGTGCTGATCGCGAATGCGATACTGATAAAACCAATAGCTCGTCAAACCACTGACCAGGGTGGAGAGAAGTAAAACACTGACGACTGGCACAAAATAGGCAGTACTCTGCAAGTCTGCAGTAGAAGCGGAATAGGCTAATGCTGAAATAACGACGATAAATTGTCGCACAAACTGAATGATGTTAGACACCAGAAAGTACGCAATGGCAATGGGGGAAAGCCGTTTCCAGGTGCTGCTGTCAGCAGTCTGCTCCGTCGATTCAATGTTGTCCATTAACGGGCGCCTATATCCTTGTGGGCTAGAATGAACTGCCTGATTTTTTGCGCCTCAGCCACGCCAAGACCAGGTATCTCAAAGGTATGGCCCGCGCCACCGGCAGAGAAAACCTGCAACTTAGCCAGTCCAGCCATGCGTTCCAGAGGCCCGCGCTTGAGTTCAATGTGTTGGATCCGCAGTACTGGCTGACACGAAAGACTGCGAAAAAAAAGCCCTTTTTGTAACGACAAGTCCTGCTCTCTTAACGCGTAGTTAATACGCTTGTCGGCAAACCAATGATACAAAAATGAAAGTACACCTATGCTTAAGATCACAGCCAGAATAATCGGGTAAGCAAACACAAGTGGTTCTGGCAGTTCCGCGAATGGTTGGAAACGAATCGCAGAAACGAGCAGTGCCAGACCAACAAATATAACCACGGTAAGCGTTAGGTTTAATTTTCGATAAGCGGGCGATAAGGGTTCAAAAACCTGATTTTCTATTGCAGGTAGATTACCCGATGGGACTTGTTGGTTAGAAAACGCCACACTTTCCATAGTTCATCCCTAATCATCTATCATCTGTGAGTTAATCCATTCGTGTAAGGACTTCATGTCGTGCCCTACTGCCATTTGTAGCTCTTCGACCCAGTCGTGTACATTCTGCCACCACGCCGGATGATCGCCCTGCTGAATCTGATTCGCTATCCTTTGTACCCTTGCCAAACCGACAGAGCCAGCAGCACCTTTAATTTTATGCGCTTGAGAACACACTTCTGATTTCTCATCAGCGCTCAAACTCAGCTGCAGAATTTCCATATATTCGGGCATTTTTTCCTGAAATACTTTTACGCTCGCGCGAACCATATCTTCACCAATGGTATCGACCAGCATTTGCAATAATTCCATATCCAGAATATTGGACAGCGCTTTGCTATTGTCAGTTTTCGGTTTCTTTTCCACTTCAGTATGAAGTGGCGCAGCAGGTTCAGTAAACAGACTGTTAAATACTTCAATAACACGGCTTTTCTTTATCGGCTTGGCAATGACGTCATCCATGCCGTTTTGCAAATACTCTTCCCGTTTCTTTATCACGTTTGCTGTTAGCGCAACCATGGGCGTGCCCATAACTAAATCTTCGTCATGCAAGGTATTTGCAACGTCAAACCCAGTCATATCGGGCAGTTGAATATCCAGCAAAATGAGGTCGTAATGATTTTCCCGTGCCTTGTCGATCGCTTCCTGGCCGGTCATCGCAACGTCTACCGTTTGACCTAGCTTCTCAAGCAACGCTTTTGCTACCATAACATTCAATTCAATATCTTCTACCAGCAAAATATTTAAATCTGTAACTAGAAGTTTCGAGACTTGCATAGGTCGTTTAGAAATTTGTAACGGCAGCTCGATTTCAAAACGAGTACCATGACCTACTTCACTGGATACACGAATGTCGCCATGCATCAAATCAACCATTTGCTTACAAATAGCCAACCCTATTCCCGTACCTGTGGCTGACTGATGGTCCGGGTGGTCGACCTGATAATACATGGCAAAGATTTTTTCGATTTCGCTGTCGGGGATCCCTACTCCGGTATCTTCAATAACATAAGTTACCAGTGTTATGTCATCCTTAGGTTCAGTTGCTGAGACGCTCAGACTAACATTGCCCTTTTGAGTAAACTTCACCGCATTAAACAATATATTCCAAAGAATTTGTCTTAAACGGGTGCCGTCAACTTCAACTAATTGAGGCAAAGGCTCTTCAATATTGGTAATGAGTTCCAATGACTTATCTGCGGCCAACAAGCGGATAATACTCGCCAACTCTTGGGTGAAATCTCGCAGGGATACTGTTTTCAGGCTAAGTTCAAGCTTGTCCCTGTCGAGCTTATCCAGGTCGATAATGTCGTTGAAGATATTCCCCAGGGTAATTGCACTGGCATAAATAGTACTTACCCAGCTAAATTGCTCTTCAGTTAGGTCTGTATCTCTGAGCATCCGGCTCAGACCCACAATACCATTGAGCGGCGTTCTCAATTCGTGTGAGATGGTAGCGATAAAACGCGTTTTATCAGTACTGGCCTTAGCAGCGGCATTTTCCGCTTGCTTTCTCTCAGTCATATCGCGACCGAATGCCAGCAAGCCCAAACGCGTACCTTCGTTGTCGAAAAATGGTACCCGTTTCATTTCGAAGTAGCGCCGACGCCCATCCGCAAACCGCAACCATAGCTCTTCTGTCATACTGGCGTTGGTTTCCAGTACTTCGTGATCAGACGCAACAATCTGACTGGCCAAATCCTCTTCGAAGACATCGTGCAACGTCAGTCCGACTAACTCTTCTTCTGTCTTACCTGTAAGCATCTCGGCAATACGGTTACAGCCGGCAAAACGCCCTTCTTCATTACGGTAATAAATGAGGTCTGGTGAAGCATCAATGATTGACCGGAGTAAGGTTGATAGATGTCGTGCCTGTTGCTCAGAGTGCGATTTCTCGACAATCTCTTTTTCCAGATCTTTAAAAACTGCTTCCCGTTCG
Source organism: Alteromonas sp. AWQ4_252 (assembly GCF_056158205.1). Lineage (NCBI taxonomy): Bacteria > Pseudomonadati > Pseudomonadota > Gammaproteobacteria > Alteromonadales > Alteromonadaceae > Alteromonas > Alteromonas sp. AWQ4_252. The sequence continues at coordinate 4,174,222 of NZ_JBSWSV010000001.1, forward strand.
TCCTGGGCTTTACGCCGTTGTTCCATCTCGTGGTTGAGTTGTCGGATGTTACTCTGCAACTCGCGATTCAAAAACACATCTTCCTCTCGCAGGTGTTCAAGCTGGCTAACGACTTCCTTTAAATTGGTACGCGAATTTTCAAGTTGTTTGACTAATTCACTTAAAAAATAAAGGACCCATGGCGCAGACATTAAAGTCAGTACCACAGCGATGATAAAATCGTCAGGCTGGACTTCGTAACCCAGTGCCACACGTATGACATATGAACCAACAAGGGTAAACACGAGAGTAACAACGATAAATACGATACTGAGCTTTAACGTGCCGAATCGCTTAATGAATTGAGCAAATCTAATTGCCCATGAGTCGTTTGGGGAATCTTGATGCATAGCAACGAACTACAAAAATAAAAATCTTAAGTTAGTAGCACTTATATCACGTCAGACAGGCAAAGCCCACTGAGTTTCATGGAAATACCGAAAGCAGAACGCAGTAGAAGGGTGGAAGGTGTTGTAAATTAGCTACACAGCTGCACTAAAAAAGGGCAAGGCGGCGTACAGTCAAATGAATTAAACCGGTAGCCACCTGTTCACCGGGCATTTAGTTGTACCCTGGCACTGCAATGCCGTCCATATCATCTTCATCTAAAATACTGTAAAACATAATATTATCTCCAAATTTATATTTTCATCAAAGGGGCTATCAAGCCTTCTACCCACCTTGTTTTGCTACTAATAGGCGCCACAGGTTTGTGGCGTTACCTGATTACCCCTTAAATAAAGCAAAATCTTAGCCATAATTAGTAAATACCAGTATTTAAATAATGCGCCTATGCGTGACCGCCCGGAACATTACTAAAACGTGCAGACCTTTCCCCAACAACGACATTTTTGATATGTACGTTTACAAGCAAACCTTTGCACTATCAACAACTCCCCTGTATATTTTTAAAACAAGTAAAATAAACATTCACTTCATGCCCGATATTCCTAATAAATACGCAAACATACCGAATGTTTATTCATTATGTGCAAAATAGAATTGTCACTTGCAATGCGCTTACAAATTCTACTGAACCAATTTTAAGCGTAACGAACAAAATTCGCACATCTTTAATTTTTATTTAAGACACTGATAAATATAACAATATAATAAGAATACCCGGAAGAATTGTCGCCTTCGCTTTTTATCATTTGCTTTTGCAAAGCAATGTATGTATTTTGTACGGCCCGCGGTGCAATAGTGCATAAAAATGCGGTTAGCGACTGGCATTTTCTAATAATAAAAAATCAAATAATCAGGCGTTCAATTGAACGTCACAAGAACGTTTGTGATGCGTCCCATATACTGGCGGCGATCCGGCAGATACCTTGCCCAGTCGAAGGTTGAAGGAGTTTTTTTAAGATGAGTTTATATAATCCCAACGATTCCCGGGATAACTGTGGCTTTGGTCTCATCGCCCACACTCACGGGGAGGCCAGTCATGTGCTGGTAGAAACTGCAATTCAGGGCCTGGACCGAATGCAGCATCGTGGTGGTATTGCTGCTGATGGTAAAACAGGCGATGGCTGTGGATTGCTATTGCAAAAACCAGACGCTTTTTTTCGTGAGATAGCTGAAGAACAGGGTTGGAAGCTTAGTAAAAAGTATGCTGTAGGCATGATTTTCCTAAGTCAGAACGATACCTTGGCACAAAAAGCCCGAGACGTACTAAACGAAGAGCTGGAAAAAGAAACATTAACAGTGGTGGGTTGGCGTGAAGTGCCAGTCGACCGTAGTGTTCTTGGTGAACTTGCCCTTACAGGTGTGCCCCAAATCGAGCAGGTTTTCGTAAACGCGCCGGCAGGCTGGCGCAAGCGTGATTTGGAACGCCGCCTATATATGGTTCGCCGACGTGCTGAGAAGCGTCTAGAAACCGACCCGGATTTTTACGTAGCCTGCCTCTCAGGTTTGGTTACGATCTACAAAGGCTTGGTCATGCCCCGTGACCTACCTGCGTTTTATGCCGATCTGGCCGACGAGCGCTTGAAGAGTGCGATTTGCGTATTCCACCAGCGCTTTTCTACAAACACCTTACCTAAATGGCCTTTGGCTCAACCTTTCCGCTTCTTAGCTCACAATGGTGAAATCAACACCATTAAAGGTAACCGCGATTGGGCAATGGCCCGCTCCGGCAAATTTGCCACACCGCTCATCCCTGATCTAAAAGACGCAGCACCTTTTGTAAATACAGAGGGTTCAGATTCATCGTCTTTAGATAATATGCTAGAACTTTTCCTTGCCGGTGGTATGGATTTGTTCCGCGCCATGCGTCTGCTCGTTCCGCCTGCGTATCAGAACAACGCCACCATGGACGACGATCTTCGTGCATTTTACGAGTTTAACTCCATGCACATGGAACCCTGGGATGGCCCGGCAGGTATTGTTATGACCAACGGTAGACACGTTGCGTGTAACCTTGACCGCAACGGCTTGCGCCCGGCTCGTTATGTCATCACCAAAAATGGCTTTATTACCCTGGCTTCAGAAGTGGGGATCTGGGATTACAACGAAAGCGATGTGGTTGAAAAAGGCCGCGTTGGTCCGGGCGAAATGCTCGCGGTTGATACCTATAACGGTAAGATCTGGCGCTCCAATGAAATTGATGCTGATTTAAAAGACCGCCACCCATACAAAGAATGGTTGGAAAAACATATCCGACGCCTAGCCCCCATTGAAGAAGTCGATTCTTCCGAACTTGGCAAGCGCGTGTTTAATGACGACACGATTGCTGTTTACCACAAGCTCTTTAACTACAGCTATGAAGAAATTCAGCAAGTGGTTAAAGTGCTGGCCAAAGATGGTCAGGAAGCGGTTGGCTCAATGGGTGACGATACCCCGATGGCCGTGTTGTCGTCAAAATCCCGTACCATTTATGACTATTTCCGTCAGCAATTTGCCCAGGTAACGAACCCGCCTATCGATCCATTGCGGGAAAATCACGTGATGTCACTGGCAACGTGTATCGGGCGGGAACAAAACGTATTTAGTGAAACTTCAGGCTACGCCAACCGGGTATTATTTAATTCTCCGGTGTTGGTGTATACCGACTTAAAGCAACTGCGAGAGTTTAACCCTGAGCACTATTACTCAGAAAAAGTAGAGTTACAGTACAAACAGGAAGAAGGTCTTCGCAAAGCAATAGAGCGTATCTGCAACGAAGTTGAATACCTTGTAAAACAGAAACGCGCTGCATTTGTGATCCTGTCTGACAGAAACATTAAGAAAGACAGACTGACTATCCCGGCAGCGATGGCAACGGGTGCGGTTCACCGCAGACTGGTTGAGAACAAACTGCGCTGTGATGCAAACATCGTGGTGGAAACCGGTAGTGCGCGTGACCCTCACCACTTTGCCGTACTCATTGGTCTAGGGGCCACAGCGGTTTATCCTTACCTGGCCTATGAAACCATTGAACAGTTGTGTGAAAAAGGCGAGCTGAGCTGCTCGGTTACCGATGCAGTGCTAAACTACCGCAAAGGTATCAATAAGGGCTTGTATAAAATCATGTCCAAAATGGGCATCAGTACGGTAGCTAGTTACCGTTCCGCCAAGTTGTTTGAAGCCATAGGTATCAACAAAGCCGTGATGGATTTGTGCTTTAAAGGTGTCACCTCCCGCATTCAAGGTGCCGGATTCGACGATTTTGAGCAGGATGCCATCAACCTTACGCGGGTAGCATGGCTGAAACGGAAACCTCTGTCTCATGGCGGTTTACTGAAATACGTTCACGATGGCGAATATCACGCATACAATCCTGACGTGGTGAAAACGCTTCAAACCGCAGTGGTATCTGGTGATTACGCAGACTACCAAATTTATGCAAAGCACGTGAATGAGCGCTCTCCCTCTCACTTCCGTGATTTGCTTGCTCTGGAATCGTCAAACGACGCCATAGATATTAGCGAAGTGGAAGGCGCGGAGAACCTCTTCCCCCGTTTCGACACAGCCGCCATGTCTATCGGTGCGTTAAGCCCTGAAGCTCACGAGGCGCTGGCTATTGCTATGAACCGCTTAGGCGGCCAGTCGAACTCGGGAGAAGGTGGTGAACACCCCTCTCGTTTTGGCACAGAGAAAAATTCTAAAATCAAACAGGTTGCGTCGGGACGCTTCGGCGTTACACCCCATTACCTGGTGAATGCAAATGTCATTCAAATCAAGGTAGCCCAAGGAGCGAAACCCGGTGAAGGTGGTCAGTTACCTGGCGACAAAGTAAATAAATACATTGCGCAATTGCGGTTCTCTGTACCCGGAGTAACCTTAATTTCACCACCGCCACACCACGATATATATTCAATTGAAGACTTGGCGCAGCTTATTTTTGACCTCAAACAAGTCAATCCGTCTGCCCTGATTTCAGTGAAGCTGGTATCTGAGCCCGGTGTAGGCACCATCGCCACTGGTGTTGCTAAGGCCTACGCAGACCTCATTACCATATCAGGCTATGACGGCGGCACGGGTGCAAGCCCGTTAACTTCAGTAAAATACGCGGGAAGTCCTTTCGAATTAGGCCTGGCAGAAACACAGCAGGCATTGATCGAGAACGGCTTACGTCACAAAGTCCGGGTGCAAACCGATGGTGGTCTGAAGACTGGTCTGGACGTGATTAAAGCTGCTTGTCTGGGAGCAGAAAGCTTTGGCTTCGGCACGGGCCCCATGGTGGCATTAGGGTGTAAATATCTGCGAATTTGCCACTTGAATAACTGTGCTACTGGTGTAGCAACACAAGATCAAAAACTGCGTGACGATCATTTCATCGGTTTACCAGAAATGGTTATGAACTACTTTAAGTTCATTGCGCAGGAAGTGCGGGAAATAATGGCCGCGCTGGGCGTACGCAGGTTCGACGAGCTGGTAGGCCGTACTGATTTGCTCAAAGTGATAGATGGTATCACTGCCAAACAAAACAAATTGGATTTGTCGCCCCTTCTGGTCACACCAAAAGAAGGCGAACACACGCGCTTATTCTGCTCTGAAACGACTAACCAGCCTATGGATAAAGGTGAGTTGAACGCGCAGTTACTGAAAGATGCTCAGAAAGCGGTTCGGGAAGGACGAGGCATCAGACTGAGTTATCCAATTCGCAATACAGATCGCTCTGTTGGCGCACTCTTGTCAGGGGAAATTGCTAAGCATCACGGTAACCATGACATGGAAGACATGCCCGTTGAGGTGCAGTTTACCGGTACTGCCGGTCAAAGCTTCGGCGTATGGAACGCCGGTGGTCTTCACATGCGCATAGAAGGCGACGCTAACGACTATGTGGGCAAAGGTATGACAGGTGGTAAATTGGTAATCTATCCGCCTAAAAATATCAATTTCGATGCCCACAATAGTGCCATCATGGGTAATACTTGCTTGTACGGTGCTACTGGCGGAAAACTGTTTGCCGCTGGCCGTGCAGGTGAGCGCTTTGCAGTGCGTAACTCTGGCGTCACTGCCGTTGTTGAAGGAATTGGTGACAACGGTTGTGAATACATGACGGGTGGTATTGTTGCAGTTCTGGGTAGCGTGGGCGTGAACTTTGGTGCAGGAATGACCGGTGGGTTTGCTTACTTATATGACGAGGACAACGACTTGGACAACCGGGTAAATCCGGAGCTGGTTGAAGTAATGGACATCGGCGATAAAGTGATTCTTGTAGAACACTTGCGAGGTCTGATCAATCAACATTACGAAGAAACCGGCAGTGAGCATTCTTTGTCATTACTCACGAATTTCGCCGAATCACTGAAACGCTTTAAGTTGATTAAACCGAAAACCAGTGAAGTGAAAAACTTATTGGGTCATATCAGCCGCTCAAGTGACGAGCTGCGGATCCAGGCACAATAACGAGAGGTAGGTGAAATAATGGCTAAAAATGTATACCAATTTGTTGATGTTGAACGGATTGATCCGCCTAAGAAACCTATCATGGTGCGCAAAGGTGAGTTCGCTGAAATTTATCAACCGTTAACGCAATCTCAGACTGAAGGACAGGCAGATCGCTGCCTGGACTGCGGTAACCCTTACTGTGAGTGGAAATGTCCGGTTCATAACTACATCCCTCAATGGCTTGCACTAGCCAATGAAGGCCGTATATTGGAAGCCGCTGAACTGTCACATAAGACAAACAGTCTGCCAGAAGTGTGCGGCCGGGTTTGTCCTCAGGATCGTCTCTGTGAAGGCGCTTGTACACTAAATGACGAGTTCGGTGCGGTCACTATTGGCAGCATTGAAAAGTACATCACTGACACGGCTTTCAAAATGGGCTGGCGTCCGGATATGTCTGACGTTGAGTGGACAAACAAAAAAGTCGCTATTGTTGGTGCGGGCCCTGCCGGATTGGCTTGCGCAGACGTGCTTGTTCGCAACGGCGTCAAGCCCGTCGTATTTGATAAGTACGAGGAAATTGGCGGCTTGCTCACGTTCGGCATTCCATCGTTCAAGCTGGAAAAAGAGGTAATTACTCGCCGTCGTGATATTTTCACCGAAATGGGTGTGGAGTTTGTACTCAATACAGAAATAGGCAAAGACGTAGACTTCCAGACACTGCTGGACGACTACGATGCGGTATTCCTGGGCATGGGAACATATAAGTCCATGCAAGGCGGATTTGACAATGAACACGTCGAAGGTGTTTTCGATGCCTTACCTTTCCTTATCGCCAATACAAACCGGGTTATGGGGCTTGAGAAAGACCCTGCTGATTTCGTTGATATGAAAGGCAAGACCGTTGTCGTACTTGGGGGTGGTGACACCACCATGGACTGTGTTCGTACATCTATTCGACAGGGTGCAAAACGAGTGATTTGTGCTTACCGCCGCGATGAAGAAAGTATGCCCGGTTCTCGCCGGGAAGTTGTCAATGCAAAAGAAGAAGGGGTTGAGTTTATGTTTAATCTCCAACCTTTAGATATTGCATTAGATGATAACGGTCATGCCGCAGGCGTAAAACTGGTGAAAACAGAAATGGGACCACCTGATGTCAATGGTCGCCGTCGTCCTGTAGAAGTGGAAGGTTCAGAACACGTGCTTGAGGCTGACGCGGTCATCATCGCTTTTGGTTTCCAACCAAGTCCAGCCAGTTGGTTTGCAGACTATGGCATTATACTCGATGAAAAAGGCCGTGTAAGAGCACCTGCAAAAGGCAAGTTTGCTTACCAGACATCTAATCCACAAATTTTTGCCGGTGGTGATATGGTGCGAGGTAGTGACTTAGTGGTAACCGCTATCGACGAAGGCAGAAAAGCTGCCGAAGGGATCATGGATTACCTGAACGTTTAACCGTTACTCTGAACTTTCTAAAAGCCGTGTAAATCAATTTACACGGCTTTTTTATGGATACTCGCATATTAAAATCTATACCTAAGAAGGGTTGTTGACTTCAGCCATCTTGATATAGTTATATTGAAGTATAACTTTCAGACACGTCATCACCTTAAGTAGGGCAAAAACATGAAAACGTTAAATTTCGTTTGTGTAATGGGCATCACGTTAGCTGCATACTCTCCCACCCTGCTTGCCTCGTCAGCCACTACTCAGTCGTGTCCGAGCAATTTTCATACTGTATCAATGCCCTCTAACGCCTCTCTTTGTCAGCGGTTTGACGCGACTTACCCGGCCACTATGGTTTTTTACTCAAACGATTCACAACAAAATCTTGTTGCCCACTATCGCGATGCGTATCCGGGGTTGGAAGTACGTAGCACGGTACAGGGAAGAACATTACTAACTGCAGATAATAATACTGTGAGAGTGATCATTTCGCCAGACAACGGCGGCTCTCAGGTAGACATGATGATTACCACGGCAAGGTAGGCCTCACTTTTCACTCACTAATTATGATAAGCCGCTAGTTTTACGTCGTACTGCGTAGACTTGGCATTTGCTTTGCAATTTTCCTTTCACAACAGTTTTCTGACACTTACATTGTCAGTTTTTTGACGCATTCGTGAGTATTGGCGAGGGGGAATTATGGAATTAGCAATCATATTGATGATGTTACTTATCGTTGTGGCTTTAGGTGCCATGAAATTGTCAGACAGTGGCGTTAGCTTTCCGTTTAGAAGCAAACCGCAATTGTTCACACCTGTCGAGCACAACTTTCTCAAGCTTATCGAACAAGCGGTGGGTCGGGAGTTTCGCATTGTTTGTCGTGTGCGACTCAGTGACGTTTTGGCTGTACGGGCAAAAGCAGGAAAGAAACAAGCAACCTCTGCAATGGCTCGTGCATCGTCTAAACAACTTGATTTCGTGCTGTGCGATAAAGAGGACATGACGCCCATCATGGCCATTGATTTGGTTTATAACGATGGTAAAAACAAGTATAAATCTCAACGGGATTTCTTTGTCTCCGGCGCCTTGGACGCGGCAGGTTTGCCACATGCCAGAATCAAAGTGAAGACGGGTTACAGTCTGGAGGAAATCCGCGAGTGTATCGAGTCCAAACTCGTCGTTTACCGTCGTAAGCAACAGCGTTTAGCACAAGCACCCATTCACAATCCGGCCCCGCCCAAACGTCCAACGCGTCCGTTGCGGTCAAGTCGCGCAGCTGCCTAAATCGAGATTTTTTGCCTCCGGGCGCTTAAGACCAATAACGTCCCCCAACGTTATTGGTCTATTTTCTTGCAAATTCTGTCAGTTTGCCGTCTTTCATATTACCATTAGCTATACAGTTAAATTTACCGCATCAACGCTTACAGGATGCGCGTACCCATTGTGGATGACATTATGAAAATTGGTATTTTGGGCGCTATGGATCAAGAAGTCGAACTACTCAAGGCTTCTCTAACCAATAGTGAAACCCACCAATGGAAACACCTGACGTTTTATACCGGCACTTTACACGGAGCAGATGTGGTGCTGGTAAAGTGCGGAATTGGCAAAGTCGCCTCAGCGATAGCGACCACCGCGCTAATAGAGCAGTTTTCTCCGAATTTCGTTGTCAATACGGGTTCAGCCGGCGGTTTTGATCCTGACCTGGACATAGGCGATCTTGTTATCGGTTCTGCCGTAAAGTATCACGATGTGGATATTACCCACTTCGGTTATGAAATGGGTCAGTGCGCAGGCATGCCCGCTCAGTACGATTGCGATGCTCGCCTCATCGAAGCTGCTGCAGCAGCCACTAGTGCCATTGGTCACGCCAAGCACACCCAGGGAATGATTTGTACAGGTGACTCTTTCGTGGGTTCAGATGACGCAGCTGAAAAAATTAAAGCGACCTTCCCTGCCATGAAAGCGGTTGAAATGGAAGGTGCCGCCATAGGACAAACATGCTTTATGCTTTCCACTCCATTTCTGGTGATCCGTTCGCTGTCTGATATAGCCGGAAAAACATCAACCGTATCATTTCAGGAATACCTTGAAACGGCAGCTAAGCATTCTGCTGAGTTGGTCATGGAGATGATTGCCCGACTGGTTTAACTCGTATTCAAGCTCAGGCAACCCCTTATGGAAAACGTCGTCAACAGTGATGCTATGCAGCTTCTTGCGACATTACTCGTCGCCATTGCCGCTGGTAGTCTTTGGCGTTGGCCGGAGAAGTATCATCCCTTAACGCTATTTCGTCTTCTGGCAGACGGCATGGCGAAAAAGGTTCGTCCAAAAGATCCTGAGCCGATATCACAACACAAGTTATCTGGCGCGCTCGGGGCAATAGTCCTTATTGTTCCGTTCATTGTGTTGTTGGCGCTACTGGTTAATATGGCCGAGTACCCCCTATTTTTCGAAGCAATTATCCTTATTTCTGCATTGGATTTCGCTGGCGTACGGTGGCGGTATAATCAGGTGGTGACAGCGCTTCAAAAGGGCAAGAAAGTATTAGCCCGGGAAGCGGTTAGCAATATGGTCGCTAGAGATTGTAACCGTTTATCAGACATTGGGGTTGCCAAGGCTGCCATGGAAAGTTATCTGCTGCGTTTTTATTATCAATTCTGTGGCGTCGTTGTCTGGTTCCTTATCGGTGGTCCAGTTGTAGCTCTGCTGTTTCGTTTGTTGCTTGTTTTTACCTGGCAATGGCATTGGCGACGTCCCGGTTATTATTGGTTTGCTATTCCTGTGCGCCGGACGTGCCGATTAATGGCTTTACTGCCGGCATTTATTGGGGCAATTTTATTTTCTCTGGTCACACATCCAATTAACAGCATCAAAGCGTGGAAGCGATGTGAGCTTAAAGATACCACCTCCTGGCTCTTAGCCCTCTCCGGTGGAGGACTTGGCGTAAAATTAGGGGGCCCTGCTATGTATGCAGATAATATGATTCGCTACACCCGAGTTGGTGGTAATCGGGAGGTCAGATTTTCCGACCTCGTCTATTGCCGTCGAGCGATAACGCGGGCGATTCTGCTTTTATGTGGGTTGAGTCTTCTCTGTTTAACCCTAATCCACGTTTTTCGTAACATGCCGAACTTAACCATTTAAAAAAAGTACGACTGGTCAGAGCAATAATTTACAATATTCATTTACAGTGATGCTCAATCAGTAGTTATAAACCACACGTTAACGCCAAGAGCTTGGCGAGCAGAGTTTAACCAATATATTGTGCTAATTTCTCTGGCAATCCGTATAACTGCCAGTGCATTAACCAAACGGAAAGCGCTATGCGAAAATTATTAGTTGCCACATTCATACTGGCCGCAGTAGCACTGCTAGGGAGCTTTTACTATCCGGCTGAAGCCGAAAGCTTCCCATCAGTAGAAGCTACCCCCTTCTTACTAGAAAAAGTGAAGGCAGACGAATGGCTGCTCATTGATGTGCGAACGCCAGAAGAATATGAGCAGGGTCACATACCGGGCGCAATCAACATGCCTCACAAAGAAATCAATGGTTTCGTAGAGCAGCTTAACGACGCCAAAAATAAGCCAATCATTATTTATTGCCGTTCAGGCAGACGCGCGACTATTGCTATGCAAATGCTTGAGCAAAAACAGTTTCTAAAAGTGACACATTTAGAAGGTGACATTATGGGCTGGACTGAAGCGGGCCTGCCAATAAGTAAAATGTAGTCCTTTGGATTGCTCTCCCTAATGCACTGATACCACTAAACTGTTACTATTTCACGCTTTGATCCTAAACTGATAAGTTACTATGCAAATCGATATCGCAACGCCGGCCATGCTGTTCCCGGCCATATCTCTACTGCTTCTGGCTTACACCAATCGCTTTTTGACACTGGCGACCATAATTAGGAATTTCGCACGGGAAAATCGTGACGAAAACACAGAAGCGCAAATCCGTAATCTGCGCCAACGAATCCTTTTCATCAAGCGAATGCAAATTGCCGGTGTAGTAAGCTTTTTTCTTTGTGTGCTGTCAATGCTGGCGATTTACCTGACGTATCAGGTAGCAGGTAACTGGATTTTCGCCTCCAGCCTGGTGTGTCTGATGTATTCCCTTTGGATGTCAGTGCGGGAGATTCTTATCTCTGTTGAAGCCCTTGATTTCCATCTCGATGGTATTAAACACAATGACAAATAAACCCAAAGCAAGCGATATTTCCTACACTACTTTGTCACCAGAACATTTCGAGGGTGTACTTGACTTAGGTAACCGCATTCAGGGAGAAGGCTATCTATCCAAAATCTCGCTTCAGGCTATGTATAAGCAAGGCTGGCATAACGATATCAATGCTAGCTTTGTAGCAATATATGAACATGAGATTGTCGGCTTTCGCTTAACATTTGCCCATTCCCAATGGCAGATTGACCAATGGTGTTCTCCTGAAAAATGGCCGGTGGAAACGACTCGGGTTTGCTACTTTAAGTGCAATACTGTGGACGACAAATTACAGGGCTGTGGTATTGGCACTACCCTGCTAGATTTGGCGAAGAAGCAGGCCATAGCACAAGGGGCTCAGGCCGGACTGGCGCACATCTGGCTGGCCAGCCCCGGCAACAGTGCATTTCGATATTTTAGTAAAAACGGCGGAGAACTCATCGCCAAGCACCCAGGTAAATGGCGTCATGCCTCACTTCACGAAGGATATGATTGTCCAGTCTGCCCCGGTTATTGTGAATGTGAAGGCGCTGAGATGCTGTTGACTTTCTAATTTATTAAGATCAAATAGTGACTAGAAAAGGGCTTGCTTACCATGGCGTCCAAGCCTACACGGAGTTCCCAATAACCCCCCAAAAAAATGCCCGCTTTAATAACGGGCGTTTTAAAATTGAAAGTTAAAAATTACCCAGTAAGCGTAATTCTCGCGAACTTACGTTTACCTACCTGATATACAGCTTCACCCGATTCAGTTAGGGTCAATCGGGTATCTTCAACTTTTTCACCGTCTATTTTTACAGCACCCTGTTTTATCATGCGCATAGCGTCAGATGTTGATGCCACCAGCCCCGCTTCTTTGAGCAGGTTACCAATAGCCAGCCCTTCCGTCCCAAGTGAGATAGTTACCTCTGGCATGTCATCAGGAATGGCGTTTTTCTGAAAGCGCTGGATAAAGTCCTGATGGGCAGCCTCAGCAGCGGCATCATCGTGAAAACGGGCAATAATTTCCTTGGCCAGTTCGATTTTAATGTCACGGGGGTTCCCACCAGCGTCCACCCTGGCTTTCAATTCTGCAATATCCGCCAAAGGTCGGAAGCTCAAAAGATCATAGTAACGCCACATGAGGTCGTCTGAAATTGACATAATCTTGCCAAACATATCGTTTGGCGCATCAGTAATACCGATGTAATTGTTCAGCGATTTAGACATTTTTTGAACGCCATCGAGGCCTTCAAGCAAGGGCACCAACACGATTGCCTGTTGGCTTTGCCCATTTTCCTTTTGTAACTCCCGGCCCATAAGCAGGTTGAACCGCTGATCCGTTCCACCTAATTCAACATCAGATTTCAATGCGACGGAGTCGTACCCCTGAACCAGCGGATACAAGAATTCGTGAATCGCAATAGGCTGACCGTTGCTGTACCGCTTTTTAAAGTCGTCCCGTTCCAGCATACGCGCTACGGTTTGGCTGGCGGCGAGTTTAATCATCCCTGCGGCACCAAGGGCGTCCATCCACTCTGAGTTAAATCTTATTTGCGTCTTCTCTTTATCAAGAATTTTGAATACTTGTTCCTGATACGTTTTAGCGTTTTCCAATACCTGTTCTTTGCTTAAAGGCTTGCGTGTCACATTTTTACCGGTAGGATCGCCAATAAGACCAGTGAAGTCACCGATCAGGAACACCACGTTGTGGCCTAATTGCTGAAAGGTGCGCAGTTTGTTGATCAGTACCGTATGACCCAGGTGTAAATCGGGCGCGGTTGGGTCGAAACCAGCTTTGATTGTGAGCGTTTTGCCAGATTTGAGTTTTTCAATTAACGCTTCTTCGGGCAGGATTTCATCCGTACCTCGTTTTATTTCAGCTAAAGCGGTTTGCCAATCGGTCATGCTTGTTCCACACCTGTTCTATTTACTGGAAAAATTAAGTCGGGGCATTTTACGCATCCCGGTGAACCTTTGAAAGTCTTGAACATCAAAAATACGCGCCGATTGATGAATGTTCTTTAAATTTAAGGCGCTTTGGTGGAAAGTCGCGGTGTAACGCGATATTCTCAAACTGAGCAAAACTATAAGATTGATATATACCGTGGTGCTAAAAACATTTAAACAACTTCCCAAACCACACCGTACCGGCTTGGTCGCGGCCTCTCTGTTGCTTGGCGGGCTTATCTTGCTCCCATCCGAACCAGTAGAAGCAAGTCGTCATCAGGAGTCTCTCGTTCTTGATGCGGGTGTGCGTTATCCACTTGAGCTTTCCGTTGTGGATTCTTCTAACGTGTTTATCGAAGAAGACGAAGGCGACTGGGAAACCTTTAGTGTAGGCCGGGGCGATACCCTGGCTAAAATCTTCAAACGCGCGGGTTTCTCTGCACGGGATACTTACGACGTCACCCAAGCGGGTGAATTAGCGAAAACACTGGTTACGCTTATTCCTGGCGATGAACTTTCACTTCGCGGCGCAGAAGACGGAAGCTTCAGCGGCTTGAGATACGCAGTGTCTTTTAATGAAACCTTGCTGATCCAGCGCGATGTTGAAAGCGGTAAGCTAACCGCGGAGTTGGAATCGAAGGAATGTGAAACCCGCTATAACTTTGCGCAAGGTGAAATTGACAGCAGCTTTTGGAATGCAGGTGTAGATGCCGGGCTCACCGACAATCAAATTATGCACCTTGCGGGCATGTTTGGCTGGGATATCGACTTTGCCATGGGTATCCGTCAAGGTGATACCTTCAATATCGTTTATGAAGAAAATTATATCGATGGCGAGTTTGTTGGTTACGGCGATATCGTCGCCGCAGAGTTTGTGAATCAGGGCGAGCGATTCGTGGCTATTCAGCACGACGATGGCAATTATTATACGCCTGAAGGCCGCAGTATGCGTAAAAGCTTTTTGCGCGCGCCTATCAACTTTAAGTACGTGAGTTCTAACTTTACCAAAGCCAGATTTCATCCGGTTCAAAAACGCTGGAAAGCACATAACGGTACTGACTACGTTGCCGCTGTAGGTACTCCGGTAATGTCTTCGGGAGATGGCAAAGTTATTGAAGCGTCTTATAACCGCTTTAACGGTAATTATGTATTTGTTCAACACGGAGAAAAATACGTAACCAAGTATTTGCACCTTAAGAAACGTGGCGTCAAAAAAGGCGACACAGTTAAACAGGGTCAAACCGTCGGTTATCTGGGGTCTACCGGCATGGTCACAGGAGCACACCTGCATTATGAATTCCTAGTCGACGGTGTGCATCGTAACCCAAGAACGGTAGAGCTGCCTAAAGCCAGACCTATCGACGCCAAACAGAAAGACGCGTTCATGAAAATTGCCGAAGTTCGAATGCAGCAGCTCGACAATACCAAGCGCATCATGTTGGCCATGAAGTAGTGGTTTAAACACAAAAGAGTTATTGAACGTAAAGCCCGCAACGCGGGCTTTTTTGTGGCTCACAATCAATGCAAACAGAAGGAGCGTAGTAATGCATCATTACCTTGCCGTTCTCACCAAAGAAGCCACACACTATGAGGCGCTTATACCGGCATTGCTGCCGAACAATGTGAAGTTGCAATGCATTACTTCAGAGCCAAAGGACGTGAATACAAAGGAAGTAACCCTGTTACTTGCTGATCCCGACCTTGCAGCCAACATAATTCCAGCGATGCCGGCTCTTCAGTGGTGCCAGTCAATTTGGGCAGGGAATCGGCCTTTACTGACTCTCGAAAAACAAGATTATATACTCACTGCAGCCAAAGGCATGTTCGGCGTTCCCATGCGAGAATATCTGTTTACCTATTTATTGCACTATAGCCGCAATGTGGATGCATTCGACACGGCGCAAAGAAACGCAAAATGGTCTGTGCCGTCATACTCCAGATTGCAGGGGAAAACGCTCGGGATCATGGGTACAGGTTCAATTGCACAGCACTTATTACCTGTCGCAGATGTCTTTGGCATGCACGTCATCGGTCTCAGTCGGCGAGGTACGCCTCAAAACGGCTACAAGTATAACTTTAATGTTGAGCAGCGGTTAGATTTCGCAAAGAAATGTGATTTCGTGTTTAACTTGATGCCAGATACTCCCTCAACCTCAGGCTTACTCGACAGTACCTTTTTTGAGGCACTTCCCGCCCATTGTGTACTGATCAATGCAGGTAGAGGTTCAGCCGTTGTGGAAACCGACCTCATTGATGCTCTTGACAGCAATCAACTGCACGCTGCTGTACTCGATGTCTTTAACGAGGAACCACTGCCCGACTCTCACCCTTTTTGGTGTCATCCTGACATTCGGGTAACACAACACACCGCGGCGGAATCACGCCCCGAGGATGTGGCTGAACTGTTTGCAGAAAACTTACAGCGCTTTCTCACCAATAGCCCGCTGCTTCATCAGTTCGATTTCAGTCAGGGGTACTAGCGACTATACTCTCGGATCAGTGGCCGTTACCTCGATGCGATCAATGTGTTTTTCGCGGAACGCTTTTAAAGCATTTAAACCGGTTAACGGATGTAACTCGCGAAACTCTACCCAATCAATCAGGGTAAACAAAGCGATGGAGGGATATCCCCACCCATCGAACTCTCCAGCGTCGACCATCTCGTTAAGCAATGTTAACGTTGACGCAATTCGCTCTTTTTGCAGGCGGACAAAAAGCTGTTTATCGTTAGTCTCGATACCAGAACGCTTTAATAAAAAAAGTTCAACAAATGAGTCGTTAGCACCATCGATAAGAGTAAGTTGATTTTCCTGATCCCAGCTCAAAGGTGGCAAATCAAATTTGGCAAGTAAATAACTGTATATAACTCTGGAGTCAAAAATCAATTGCCCTTCATCTTCAAGACAAGGCACTTTTAGTGTGGGGTTTTTTGCAGCCAGTATGTCTCTTCCTTCACCCTCAAATATATTCAGGTTGTGAAATTCGTGCTCAGTATTAGCTAACACAATGCGAATACGACGGACAAAAGGCGATGTAGTAGAACCATACAGTTTCATTGTTAACTCTCTCCCATTACAAATGGCAAAACCGTGTTTGATCAAACACCATTACACTAAAGGGAAATAACGAGAAAAGGTATAGCTGAAGTATTGCAACAAGATAAATTTGTCTGAAAGGCCGGTGAACAGCATCGTTCAGACAAATTACATGCTATTAAATACTGAAACTTGAACCACAACCACAGGTGGTCGTAGCATTGGGGTTATTGACAAGAAAACGCGAGCCCTCCAGGCCGTCAACGTAATCTACTGTGCCGCCAACCAGGTATTGCAAGCTCATCGGATCAACAACCAAGGTGACGGAATCTTTCTCGATGGTCATATCGCCATCATTCACCTTTTCATCAAACGTGAACCCATATTGAAAGCCCGAGCACCCGCCACCGGTAACGTACACACGCAGTTTCAGTGACGGATTCTCTTCTTCCATCACCAATTCTTTTACCTTTTGTGCAGCCGAATCGGAAAACTCAATTGGCAGCGCCATTTCAACAGACATTTATTACCTCACTTAACGCGCTCAGGCAGTACGCCTGCATAGGCGTTAATTATCTAACACCTGACTATCGTGATCAACTCCCGAGGGAGTGTTGCTGGGGCTTGTTTCTGAATACGAGACAACCTCGCTATGCATAGAAGCAAGAAAGCCAGAATTACATTACATCGCCCTCACTATTGATAGATGTAAGGGCATCCTGCCAATTAACAATACGATTATAGTCGCCACGGCGAGTTTTCCACTGGTAAACGGGCGTTTGTAAGACAATACGCTCAGGCGTAAACCCTTCAGGTAAGGTAAAGGTATAATCGATGGGCTGAAAAAAACGAAACCCCCATTTAATTTGGGGTTCAGCGGCAAGATCTTCTCCCGAAAGGGTTCGTGGTTTACCGTTAAAACTACCTTCTAGCAATATCGTCAACTCACCTTTTATTAGTGACTTATTGGTGTTGCGCTGAAGTAAAACGGCTGTCAGACGATAATTTCGCACACTGGCTGTGGCTTCAACTTGTATCCCATCCACTAAAAAACCATCCTGGGTTTCTTCCGGAGCGACAACCCGTTGATAGAACGCCAGTTGCTGCTCAAGTTCCTGTATATGCAGCCGGTCTTTTTCAGTCGTTTGCGTTAGCGCTTGCGCCTTTTTTCTCGCCAAGACACTGGCCACTTCCAGGGCACTTACCTTCTTTCTTAACTGGCTATTTTCTGCCTGCACGTAAGCCAGGCTTTGTTGCTCGCTGGCCTGCTGCTTTTTCATTTCTTTATGATTAAAAAGCGCAAGTTGATAGCCGAAAACCATCATCACCAAGAGAAATATAATACAAACGACGGTAAAGCGGTATTTTCCCCACTTTTCAATAAATTCAGCCCGTTTAAGAGGGACTTTCATAGTGACGAACCTTATTTAACGTACACAATTTGGCACAGAACGTGTTAGATCCTGATAGGATAACTCTGTACCTATGTTAAGATAACCCTATTATAAACGGATAAGCCAGTTAAATGCGTTTTTCATCGCTCAGAGAGGAACTTGCCCACCCCAGAACTTCTGTACAGGTTTGTATACTTGGTATTCTTGGTGGACTTATTGCTGCTGCGCTTATCATCGTTTTCAGACTTTGTGTTGAATGGGTACAGAACACAGCGCTGTCAACACTCACAGAGTTAGTAAGTGAAACCTGGCTTGTCTGGTTCCTCATGCCCTTGGGGGCTGTCTTTGTTATTCTACTCATCGCCTTCCTCACAGGTTTTAAACATTACCGTATGGGTATACCTTTTATTATTCACCGTGTGAAACACCATTATGGTGTGGTGCCCTTTCGTACCACAATCAATCAATTTTTTGGTGGTATGTTCGCCCTCGCTGGCGGTTTTGTTGTCGGCAGGGAAGGGCCTTCGGTTCATATTGGTGCATCAGGCAGTAGTTTTTTAGGGCAGTGGTTACGCCTGCCCTATAACAGCATTCGCATTCTTGCCGGATGTGGTATTGCAGCGGGTATATCTGCCTCCTTCAACACGCCCTTTGCCGCTGTTATTTTTGTTATGGAAGTGGTGTTAAGAGAATACAAGATCCACATTTTTGTTCCGGTTATGCTTGCCGCTGCCGTAGGCTCTGTACTCACGCGGTCGGTGTTTGGTGAAGTGAATGAGTTGTCGTTTCTCGCCATTGCCGCCTTTGATGAATGGATGTATTTGTACTTCATTCTGTTAGGGATCGTACTCGGTGGCATCGCAACCTTATTCAACTCACAATTGATGCGTATTATGCGACTTTTTCGTCACATCAATATGATGTGGCGCTTAGTCCTGGCAGCACTGATTACCGGCATAGTAGGCATGATCCTGCCAGAAAGCCTGGGAGCGAATTTTATTGATGTTGAACATTTGTTCGACTCCCATCCGGGTAGCTGGCTACTGTTGGCAATACTTGTGTCTAAGCTGCTTCTGGCCGTCTTTGCAATCGGCCTGGGCGTGCCCGGGGGCATTATTGGGCCGGTCATGGTAATTGGCATGCTCGCAGGCTCGCTGCTTCTCATGCCGCTTCAAACTGTTGTCAATGTGGATGAATACAATAGCAGCTTCGCATTACTTGGCGTGGCGGGTATGCTCACAGCCGTATTACACGCTCCATTAGCGGCGCTATCTGCGGTAATGGAGCTATCCTACAGCCCGCAAATTATTCTACCCGCCATGCTGGTCATCGTGCCCGCTTATGTCACAGCAACTCAGTTTTTAGGCAATCGTTCTATCTTTATCCGTCAACTCGATTATCAGAATTTGCCGTACGCGATTTCCTCCATTCGGGAATCCCTTGAAAAAACCGGTGTTATCGCTGCGATGACAAAAGATTACAAACTTTTTATTGACGCACCGGAGCTAGCACTGGAACAATACCTGTCAGCAAACCCAACTTATATTGTGGTTCAGAAAAGCAGAACAGAACTCGACGTACAGTATACGTTGGTGCAGTACGACGTCAGCCTTGACCACAACGCACAGCCTTTGAGTTACTCTAGTATGGAAGGGTTGAGTAATCAGTCTACGTTACATGAGGTGTACGAAAAGCTAAAAAATGGCAGGACTGGCGCAGTATATATCTACGGTCAATCTCCCCAGGAAATAGAAGGCGTAATTACGTGGAATATTCTTCAAACCTTCTTACAGCGAGCGCAATATTAAGAGGTTTCACATGATTTTATGGATAAAAGCGCTACACGTATTTTTCATGGTTGCCTGGCTTGCCGGTATCTTTTACCTGCCACGGCTGTTTGTCTATCACGCAAACACTTCTGACGCCAACGTAAAAAGCCAGTTCTGCATTATGGAAAGGAGGTTGTGGTTTTTTGTCACCCCTTTTGCCATATTAACTGCCGTGTTCGGTATAACACTTATTTATATGTATGGTATGGCTTGGTTTAAAGCGTCTGGCTGGCTGCACGTGAAGCTTACACTTTTACTTGCTATTTATGGCTATCACATCTATTTATATAAACTAATGAAAGCGTTCGAACGGGATGAAAATAACCATTCGTCTAAGTTCTACCGCATATTAAATGAAGCACCGGTTTTACTTCTGCTTGCCATAGTTGTTCTTGCTGTGGTAAAACCATTTTGAACCGCATTGGTCTACAATTGCGTAGTTAATGGAAGTAATTGCGCTCGTATCGGGTCTTTCTAATTTAACTGGCGGAAAATACATGGATGTAAGCAACGAACATCTCAAAGCACTTCTTGAAAAAACAGACCTCGCTTTCCAAGCGTTACTTAGAGAACCTGACTCTGAGGAACTTAATCTTGCTTATGAAGACGCAAAGACCGAACTCGATAACTATATTAGTTCAGTCAGGCAGCGTCTCTCGCAACGCAACCGTTAGAAAATCACTGATTTTTAACGAAAGTTTCAAACTGATTAGGTAATACTGCGGCTAACTCCCCGGCCAATGCAATATATTCTTTCAACATGCTGGGTATTTGTTTAACAAGCGCCGGCATATGCTCTTTTAATTGAGTTGCATTTTCCTCATTTCTCATCGACAGAGCCAATTCAACATCCGCCAGGGTAGAAAAAAGTGATAAACAGCGACGTAATCGTTTCTCCGGCGCTTCTTGCTTATCAGTAGAAGTGCTTTTTTCTAACTCTGCAGCCAAGGTCCAGGCACGCTGCCAGCAAGGTTCGAGTTGCTTATGTGCGGCAAGCAAGCCAGTTAGCCATTTTTCCAGATCTGAGGCAACCTCGCCATTTTCCTGTAACCGCAAATAGGCTTGAGGCATACAACCTATTTCCCCACGCATTTTTCCCAGCGTTTCTCGTAGAGCATGCATCAATCCTTCTGCCAACGTGTCCATCGAAAGCGACGGATGTGACTCTCTGTTTCCCTGAACAAGCCAGGGCATCCAGGTCTCTGGCATGGGGATTTCCGGACAAGCGGCGACGGCAAAAATGAAACCCTCCGCAAAAGAACGCTCTGGTAACACTGAGCGATAAGTAGCAGAGGTATATAAATCAATAAATTGTGTGCCGGAAGCTGCCATTTTGTCCTACACCTTGCCTTGTATCAGTTAATCGTTATGCTGCTTAGTCTAATAGTAAAAAAATGAATTGGAACACCTTTATGGCCAAAGACAAATCTGGATTTATCATCGCCGCTGCGTTTATTGGGCCCGGAACTGTGACAACCGCCAGCCTGGCTGGAGCACAGTTCGGGTTTCACTTAGTATGGGCGCTGCTTTTCTCGATTTTCGCCACCATAGTATTACAAGACATGGCAGCCCGACTTGGCATTGGTACTGGGAAAAGTCTCGCCCATTGCCTGGTAGCACTTTCTGACAATCCCTTTCTTCAAAAACTATCTGTTGTACTTATTATTTCAGCAATAGGCTTGGGTAATGCGGCATACGAGTCCGGCAACCTCACAGGAGCCGCCATTGGCCTGCACAGTATCGCACCTATTGGCGTCTCTTTATGGGCAGGTATCCTGGGTTTGATTGCAGCAGTATTGCTTTACTCAGGAAAGTACAAACTAATTGAGAGTGTGTTGGTCGGATTGGTTACATTAATGGCGTTGGTATTCATGATCACGCTTATTGTCGCAAAACCAGATCTGGCCGCCATGGCAACCCAATTAGTTACCCCTCGCTTCGATAGCCTTACCACCACAATGGTTCTTGCCCTTATTGGTACTACTATTGTGCCTTATAATCTCTTCCTTCACGCAAGTCTCGTTGCACAAGCTTACAAGGGCCAGGACAAGACTGCGGCTATCAAAACCTGCAGACGCCAATCTGCATTTGCTATTGGTTTCGGTGGAGTGATAACAATAGTGATAGTCGCCACGGCAATGACAGCATTTTTTGGCCACGCAATGACGTTAAATGCGGGAAATATGAGTGAGCAGCTTGCTCCGGTTTTAGGCGATAAAGCAACCTGGTTTTTCGGTGCAGGCATGTTAGCTGCGGGTCTCACTAGCGCAATCACCGCTCCACTTGCAGCAGCTTATGCCATTTGTGGTGCGCTGGGGAAACCCGCTGATTTGCATTCGCCTTTTTTTAAAACAATATGGGGGCTAATTATTGGTATCGGGATCATTGTTGCCAGTGCTGGTTTTAAACCACTTACCGCTATTATTTTTGCGCAGGCAGCCAACGCCCTGCTGTTGCCCGTAGTAGCTGTATTTTTGCTGGCGGTAATGAACCAAAAAGCTGTACCCGCGACATTTAGAAATAGCACTCTAAGCAATTTGCTTGGTGGCCTGACGGTGATATTCATCATTGCACTTGCGGGTAACAAGCTATTGCAATTATTTTCCGGCTAACCGGCTCAGTATTTTATCGAGCATATCCCTGCTACAGCCAAAGTTAATACGCAGGAACTCGGGAGCGAGAAAATCACTACCAGGTGATGGACCAACACCCCGACTCTCCGCCCATTTCTGAACGTTGGGAACATTTAGTCCACTGCCATCTACCCACGCTAAGAACGTTGCCTGGGCCTTATGCACAGATAAGCCTGGAACGCTATTCACTACTTCAATGACACGCTCCTGATTCCCTCTGAGGTAAGTAAGTAGCTCAGCGTGCCACTGATCACAGTGAGTGAAAGCGGCTTCAGTGGCCACCAGCCCCAGCACATTAACCCACGGCATGTGACCTGCGGCTGCATTTACAAATGCTTGGCGCATTTTTCTATCGGGAATAATGGCAAATGACGCGCCCAGGCCTGCGACGTTAAAAGTTTTACTCGCGGCCATCAGGGTTACACTAATATCTTTCAGAGCGGCTTCGCGACCGGCAGGTATATGGGTAGCCGACTCATCCAATATTAGGTCACAGTGAATTTCATCTGAACACAGCTTTACCTGGTTCTCTCTGCAAAGTGTGGCAATCCTGTCAATTTCAGCCTGGCTCAATACACTTCCCACCGGATTCATGGGATTACAGAGGATCAGTAACTTGCACTTTGGATCAGCGGCCTGGGTTTCAAGCTCTGCAAAGTCAATGGTTGGCCGTCCATCGACGGTAACAGTTCCAATATCAACCCGTTCCAAGCCGTTAATTTTGGGGGCGGCTAATAACGGAGGATAGTTTGGCGTCTGCACCATCACCTTGTCACCTGGTTCACAATAGGCTTTACATGCAATGTTAAATGCAGGCACAACGCCGGGCGTCCAAACCAGCCAGTCCGGATCAATCTCCCAGGCGTGTTTTTCTTTTAACCAACGCTGTACCGCGCCAATTGCTGGCTGATATTGCGCGGGTAAAACATAGCCTAAATTACCGTGCTCAACTTTTGCAGTTAACGCCTTGAGGATAGGCGGGGCACACTTAAATTCCGTGTCCGCTACCCAAGCTGGAATGATGTCCTGTCCGGCATATTTTTGCCATTTAAAAGAAAAAGTATCCTGACGGGATGGCGTCTCATCAAAGTTGAATTGCACGATAAGCTTCCTGTAAAACGATGAAAAATGAAAATATAAAAAAGATGTGCAAACTCTGTTCGCACAAATAAATGAAGAGTGTAAAGGCTAAGACCCGCTTTGACCAGACGCAACCATTAAACGAGCAAAGCTTTCACTTTGCTAATGAGATCTTCAGTGGTAAAAGGTTTTGCCAAAAACTGTGTGGCACCGCCTTTTTTAGCGGCAATGACCGTCTCTCTGGTGGCATCAGCGGTAAGAAGAATAAATGGCGAATTTACCCCGGCAGAACGACATTCTTTAAGTAGCGTCAAACCGTCGTACTGAGGCATATTCTGATCACTGATTATGAGCGACAGTTGCTTTCCTGAAGGACTGAGAAGAAACTCCCGCGCCATTTCGCTGCGACTGAAGGCAAATAGATCCACGTCCATGGAATCCTCAAGTGCGTAGCTGACAATATCAAGTGTCAATGAATCGTCATCAATTACAGCAATGTTATACGCAGCCATACAATGGCACCTCGGTGTTTACATCTCAATTAACTCGTGACCACATACTGCCTGTAAAAGCGTTTTAAAACCATGTATTAGGCGAAAAAAAAGCGCCCAATGGCGCTTTTTCAATCGAAAGACTATATTACTTTTTCTCACGAGACGCGCGTTTGCGTTCATTCTCAGTAAGTAGCTTCTTGCGAATGCGAATGCTCTCTGGCGTTACTTCTACCAGTTCATCATCGTCGATGAATTCCAAAGCTTGTTCCAGAGACATTTTGATTGGCGGAACCAAAGTTTGCGCCTCATCAGTACCAGACGCACGTACGTTGGTTAACTGTTTGCCTTTCAGCGCATTAACGGTGAGGTCGTTCTCACGGCTGTGAATACCGATAATCATGCCTTCATACACTTCCACACCATGACCGATGAACAAGCGACCACGTTCCTGCAAGTTAAACAGGGCATTAGTCAGTGCTTTACCGTTGGCATTGGCAATAAGCACACCGTTTTTACGTTTGCCAATCACACCGCCTTTATGCGCACCGTAATGATCGAATGTATGATAAAGCAATCCGGAACCCGAAGTCAGAGTCATAAACTCAGTCTGGAAACCAATCAAACCTCGACTCGGAATAACAAAGTCCATGCGAACACGACCTTTACCGTCCGGAGACATATCGGTTAGCTCAGCTTTACGCAAACCAAGTTGTTCCATGATCGAGCCTTGATCTTCACTTTCACAGTCGATGGTTAGCGTTTCGAATGGCTCTTGTAATTCGCCGTCAACTTCTCTGAGAATAACTTCCGGGCGAGATACCGCGAGTTCGTAACCTTCACGACGCATGTTTTCGATAAGAATACCAAGGTGCAACTCACCGCGACCTGAAACACGGAATTTATCCGGATCATCAGTTTCTTCAACACGCAGCGCAACGTTGTGGATCAGTTCATCCTGTAAGCGTTCGAGAATATTACGAGAGGTAACATATTTACCTTCTTTTCCAGAAAATGGAGAAGTATTAACCTGGAATGTCATCGTTACTGTTGGTTCGTCAACGGTCAATGGTGGTAATGCTTCAACACCATTTACATCACAAACTGTGTCAGAGATCTTAAGCTCTCCCAAACCAGTTATTGCGATGATGTCACCTGCATGAGCAGATTCAACTTCATGACGTTCAAGACCGAGGTAACCCAGTACCTGACCAACTTTGCCATTGCGGGTTTTGCCATCTGCACCAACAACCGTTACCTGTTGATTGGTTTTAACACTACCGCGAGTAACGCGACCAACGCCAATAACACCAACATAAGAGTTGTAATCAAGTTGGGAGATTTGCATTTGGAAAGGTCCAGTAGCATCCGCATTAGGCGCTTCTACCTGGTCCACTATCATTTGGAACAGCGGCGTCATATCTTCGCCTTGGGTATCTGAATCCATGGATGCCCAGCCGTTAAGTGCTGACGCATAGACAACCTGAAAATCAAGTTGTTCGTCAGTGGCACCAAGGTTGTCGAACAAATCAAATACCTGGTCCATCACCCAGTCGGGGCGGGCACCAGGCTTGTCAATTTTGTTGATGACAACGATAGGCTTCAACCCTTGCGCAAAAGCTTTCTGTGTCACAAAACGGGTTTGCGGCATTGGACCTTCCTGCGCGTCGACGAGCAACAACACAGAATCAGCCATTGACATAACCCGCTCTACTTCACCACCGAAATCGGCGTGTCCAGGGGTATCAACAATATTAATACGGTAATCATTCCAGTTGATGGCAGTATTCTTCGCGAGAATAGTAATGCCACGTTCTTTTTCTATATCGTTGGAATCCATTACTCGTTCTTGTGCTTCACCGCGGCTTTCCAGCGTGCCGGATTGCTGAAGCAGTTTGTCTACTAGCGTGGTTTTACCATGGTCAACGTGAGCAATGATTGCTATGTTGCGTAATTTATTTATATCAGTGGTGTTCATTGGGTCTAAGCCTTGGTGATTTGCACGTTCAACACTGTCGTGAAGCAGTGTGCAAACCGAATTGCAATTTCGGAATAGTAAAATGTGCGCGGATTGTACAGAAAATCACTTTACATTGCGCATCTTTTTTCACTTTAATTTATTGCAATTTTGTGACCATGGCACTTTGATGCGTGCTGATCACTGACTTTCTCTCTATAGCACTGGTATCACCGCCTCCTTTGCTCTACGCTAAGCTAGGAACCAATCGAGTTTATTCACCATTTAGGTGCAGCGTTGCACCAAAATGAATCATATCGTATCGACGGTGGATCAGCCCTTTCTCTGCTAAGCCGCGCCGAGACTATAGTAGGATAAATGGCACGAATATCGCTTTCTGGTTTCTACAATTTTTTGGAATGAGTATTTTCATTCCGTTTTATTCTAATAATCCCGGAGGACACAATGGCAATTGATAAGGCATTGGAGCTAATCAAAGAAAGTGAAGCTAAATTTGTAGATTTGCGTTTTACCGATACTAAAGGTAAAGAGCAACACGTCTCAATTCCAGCTAATTTAATCGATGAAGAGTTCTTTGAAGAAGGCAAAATGTTTGACGGCTCTTCTATCGCTGGTTGGAAAGGAATCAACGAATCAGACATGATTTTGATGCCTGACCCTTCGACAGCAGTTGTCGACCCATTTGCCGAAGAAGCGCAAGTAAACATCCGCTGTGATATCGTTGAGCCATCAACGATGGAAGGTTATGAGCGTGACCCTCGCTCTGTTGCACGTCGCGCAGAAGAGTATCTGAAGTCTACAGGTATTGGTGATACTTGTTACTTTGGCCCTGAGCCAGAGTTTTTCTTGTTCGACGACGTGAAATTCCACACTGACATGGCAGGCTCTTTCTTCAAGATTGATTCTTCTGAAGCCAAGTGGAATTCTGGCGCTGAGTTTGAAGGCGGAAACCTCGCTCACCGTCCAGGCGTTAAAGGCGGTTACTTCCCGGTTCCACCTGTAGATTCTGCTCACGACATCCGTGGCGCTATGTGCTTGGTAATGGAAGAAATGGGTATTGTGATTGAAGCGCATCACCACGAAGTAGCAACTGCGGGTCAGAACGAAATTGCGGCTGCTTTCAATACCTTGGTGTCTAAAGCTGACGAAATTCAAATTTACAAGTATGTTGTTCACAACGTAGCGCATGCGTATGGTCAATCAGCAACCTTTATGCCTAAGCCTCTGGTTGGCGATAACGGTTCTGGTATGCACTGTCACCAATCAATTGCTAAAGATGGTAAAAACATCTTCGCGGGTGACAAATATGCAGGTCTGTCTGAAGAAGCCTTGTACTACATTGGCGGTATCATCAAACACGCTCGTGCCATCAACGCGTTTGCCAACGCGTCAACCAACTCGTACAAGCGTTTGGTTCCAGGGTTCGAAGCACCGGTAATGTTGGCATACTCTGCTCGTAACCGCTCTGCATCAATCCGTATTCCTTACGTAACAAGTGATAAGGCTCGCCGTATCGAAGTTCGCTTCCCTGACCCAACGGCCAACCCTTACCTAGCGTTCACTGCAATGCTCATGGCAGGTCTTGACGGTATCCAGAACAAGATCCACCCTGGTGATTCTATGGACAAAGATTTGTACGATCTGCCTCCTGAAGAAGCGAAAGACATCCCGACAGTAGCAAGCTCTCTTGAGCAAGCACTTGAAGCTTTGGATAATGACCGTGACTTCTTGAAAGCCGGTGGCGTTATGACTGACGACATGATTGATGCTTACATTGCTCTGAAAGCAGAAGAAGTAACCACTCTGAACATGTCTACTCACCCAGTAGAGTTCGATATGTACTACAGCGTATAAGCTACTTTTTACTATGCTAAGCCCGCGTTTTCGCGGGCTTTTTTGTGCTCGCTAGTTGCATATTCAGCGTATAGCGCTATGCTGTTCGTTATTGGTATTAACTATGACTGGTTTCTGGAGCGATGCACCTATGAAATGGCTACTGCTTTTGTCTGGATTTCTGGCAAGCTCGGTGACGGCGCAGACCATTTATAAAGTCGTGCAAGCTGATGGCACCATTTTGTATACCGATACGCCTCAGGAAGGCGCTTCTCAGGTAGAATTATTGGGCAACACCAGTAATGTTGCCGACAGCTTACCCACGCCGCAGATTAAACCACAAACTCCTGAGAATCCTGCCCCGCGCTACAAGGTCACAATCACGTCCCCGGAGCCGGAAGCCACAATTCGCAACAACCAGGGCAACGTCACTATTTCCGCCAGTACATCGCCCTCTTTTCGCGGACGCTACCGCCTTACATTTGATGGTCAGTCTACAAGAATAAATAGTGCGGGTTCTTTTACCCTCACAGGTATAAACCGCGGTGCCCATACCTATCATATCGACATCCTGGACAATAAGGGCAAGACTCTTGCATCAACCCCCTCACAAACGCTTTACCTTCATCAGGCATCGGCGTTAATTAACACCAATTAACGTACTATGGTGGCGCATGTAGCGCACCATAGGGGTTCAGACAGAAAACTAACATTATCTAAAGTTGCGTTAATTGAGCAATAATAATTTATAATGCACCAAAATCGTGCATATGGGAGTTGCTCGGCATGTTTGCCTCCGAGTTTGATACCAATCATTTACTAAATAGCCTCAACAGCGCGTTGGTAATGGTGAATGAAAAATTACAAATTGTATATGCGAATCACGCCGGTGAAGCGCTGTTCGAAACGGGCTTTAAACAATTGTATGGTCACCAGCTGGCCGAATTTTTTATCCCAAATTCTATCAACAATGTGCGATTGAAAGCTGCGCTGCGGCGAGGGGAAGATTTCACTGAGAACGACCTTCGACTGTGCTTCAAAGATGGGCGAAACATATTATCTGATCTCACTGTGACCAACCTCAACACGGAAGACGGCCCAAAACTGATGTTCGAGGTGCGACGTATAGACCAACAGCGTCGTATTTCCCGGGAGAATCAACAAAATGCACAACATGATGCAGCCAGAGAGCTTATCCGTGGGTTAGCTCATGAAATCAAAAACCCGTTAGGTGGGATCAGGGGCGCAGCTCAGTTGCTGGAAAAAGAATTAACTAATCCGGAGCACGCTGAATTTACACAAATGATTGTCGAACAATCAGACAGACTTCGCAATCTGGTAGACAGACTTCTCGGGCCAAATTCACTGCCTCGTTTGGAATGGAGCAACTTGCATCAGGCACTTGAAAAAGTCAGAAGCCTTATGCAATTTGATTCCGACAATCCAATCACCATTATTCGCGATTATGACCCTAGTATCCCTGATCTGCGGGTCGATCAAGATATGGTCCAGCAATCCGTGCTTAATATCCTGCGTAACAGTGTACAGGCACTAACAGAAGCCAAAACCCCTTCACCGCAAATCCGGTTGGTAACCCGCATAGATCGCCAAATGACAATTTTAGGTAAACGTCATTCATTGGTTGCCAAAATACAGGTTATCGACAACGGGCCTGGTATCCCTGCCGAAATTCAGGATACCTTGTTCTATCCTATGGTTAGCAGTAAACAAAACGGCAGCGGATTAGGTTTGTCTATTGCCCAAACCCTTATTAATCACCACGGTGGCAAAATTGAAGTAGACAGCCACCCTGGCAAAACAAAATTTACCCTTTACCTCCCAATTCCCAGAAAGGAGATGGACAATGAATAGTGAATCCGTTTGGATAGTAGACGATGACAGTTCCATACGCTGGGTGTTACAAAAAGCATTACAAGCAGCGAATATTGGATGTTTGAGTTTTGAAAACCCTGAAGATCTTTTACTTCAACTTCAAAGTGGCCAAAGCCCTGAAGTGATTGTCTCAGATATAAGAATGCCGCAAATGGACGGCATGGTTCTGCTCAACGAAGTACATAACATCTCACCTTTAATTCCAGTCATTATCATGACTGCACATTCTGATTTAGACAGTGCGGTGAACGCCTATCAAAGCGGTGCGTTTGAATACCTGCCTAAGCCTTTCGACATTGACGAAGCGGTTACCCTGGTTCAGCGCGCGTTGGCCCACGCACGGGAACAAACCAGACAGTTACAGGTACCAGCTGACGAAACGCCAACAGAGATCATCGGTGAAGCACCTGCTATGCAGGAAGTATTCAGAGCCATCGGCAGGCTTTCACGTTCATCTATTAGTGTATTAATTAACGGTCAGTCTGGAACCGGTAAAGAGCTGGTTGCCCAAGCGCTGCACCGACACAGCCCCCGAGCAGCAAACCCGTTCATTGCCCTTAACATGGCTGCGATCCCAGCTGATTTGGTTGAATCTGAACTGTTCGGCCATGAGAAAGGCGCGTTCACCGGCGCACAAACGGCTCGACAAGGGCGCTTTGAACAAGCCAATGGCGGCACACTGTTTCTTGATGAGATTGGTGATATGCCCCTGGACGTGCAGACACGACTCTTGCGCGTGTTAGCTGACGGTCAATTCTATCGCGTAGGTGGACATCAATCGGTTACCGTGGACGTCAGGATCATCGCAGCAACACACCAAAATCTTGAAAAACGGGTAGCCGAGGGTAAGTTCAGGGAAGATTTGTTTCACCGATTAAACGTTATCCGCATTCACATTCCAGCATTGTCAGAGCGTCGGGAAGATATTCCTTTGCTCGCTCGTCATTTTTTGCGTACTGCAGCGAAGGAGCTTGCCGTTGAAAGTAAGTTACTGAGTAAGGAAAGTGAAAAAGTCATGACTCAGTTACCCTGGCCCGGTAATGTCAGACAACTGGAGAACGTATGTCGCTGGCTAACCGTAATGGCCAGCGGACAGGAAGTATTGCCCAGCGATCTCCCACCAGAAATCCACGGCGAAAGCAGCATAGACAAAGGGACGACTGCTACCGAAGGTGACTGGCCAGAATTATTGGCAAAATGGGCAGATATTCAGCTACGGGAAGGCCACCATAATATTCTCAATGACGCCATGGTGACATTTGAAAAGATAATGTTGGAAAGAGCGCTGCAGTATACTCACGGCCACAAGCAGGATGCAGCAAAAAGACTGGGATGGGGCCGTAATACGCTAACCCGAAAATTAAAAGAACTGGATGTGAATGATTAGCACCAAGCCTGCATAGCCGCTCTTTTGCCTCATTGAGGCAAAAGAGCGGCCAGGATAAGTCTAGCCATTTTTCGTTAAGAGTTTTGTCATTGCCTGATTAAAGTGGCGGAGCCATTTCGTGCTAAATTGCCCTTTTGCATGGCGATTAAGTTCGATAACAGCTTGTTTCTTGGACATCTGATTTTCTCGATTATGTGCTCTGGAGTGCGTCATCGCATCGAAAGTATCAAGAATGGCCAACAATTTTGCTCCATCACAAATATCTTCTTCTTTGAGCCCAAGAGGATAACCATTCCCATCGGCTCTCTCGTGATGTTGCATCACGATTTTCCGGGCGTGATCCCACTGATTAAGATGTTCTAGCAACCGGGAACTTTTGTAAACGTGGGAACGCATCAAATTAAACTCAGCTTCAGTATATGGCTCATTTTTGTTTAATAATGTCAGCGGCATAAACGCCATACCAAAATCATGAACGTAACACGCCACAGAAAGCTGATCATCGTCAATCAGACCACCTGATTCATGGTTAATGTATAAAGCCAGCTTGGCGATCCTGTCGCCCCGCCCAGCCCAATAGTTAGAGCGATGCTCAATGGTTTGCATGAGATCCCGGAAAAACAACATATCCTCACGCTTATCCCCGCTAACCGTTTTTAATATACCCGTGTTAGCCACGGTGGCAGGTGGTTTGGAAGAGGCAGTTTCGGCGCTTGCAGCTGTTTCCCCACTATCCAGGGCTATATCTAAATTCGGATTTAACAACAACACGGCTTCAGCCAACAAGCGGTCATGCTCTTTGTGGTTCTCAGGGGTGATCCTCCCGATGGCCAAGACCAACTGTTCGTGAAGTTCATTGTCGTAACTTACCTGTCCTGCGTCCATAACACCTTCGACAAAGCTCTTAACTCTATCCATGGTAAGTAGCACGAGGTCGCTCATAGTGCTTGTGTATTCAATCTGACCTTTTCGCAAGAAATCCAACAGATCTTCAACGTGCTGAAGTAATGGAATCATAGGACCAAAATTAACCAGCCCTAAATCGCCTTTAATGGTATGAATCGACCGAAACAAGCTTCGTTGCAACTCATTATCTTTAGGTCGAAGTTCCAACTCAATTAGCGTTTGCTCGCTTGACTCATAGAGTTCGTTGATCTCCTCCATCAGGTCGACAAGAATGTCGTCTTCAAGCTCTTCAGGTGTAAACGTCTGCATTTTTTCGATACCACATTGTGATTGAGGTTAAAAAGCACTCGTGCTATTTAAGGATAGAGTACATTTCAATGGCTACCAGGTAATATTAAGTTATATCACCAAGCTCACACTTTCGCTAATTGCTAAGGCTTTGACTTTGGTTTAATAGACAGCAAGCCGGGAATGTGTGTAAGAGTAAAAAATACTGATCGGATAACTGAATGGTCGAAGATCACGTATACTGCCGCGAAAGAAATTTATGGGATATTTTGTGTTAGCTATTCTTCGCGTCATTGCGCTTTTCATCGCGTTTGTCGTCATCAATCTTGCAGTATTAATCGTTTGTATCGTTCGCCCTTTCCACAAAGATAATGTACATTTTGGCGGTCAGGCCTATGCACTGATGTCACGGATTGTCGGTCTGAAAGTTGTTATTCGAAAAGATCCTGCCGTTCAGGCCGACACACCTTATGTTTTTATTGCTAATCATCAAAACAGTTTTGACCTCATTACGATTTGTAAAGCTGCACTTCCCGGCGTCGTTACGATTGGTAAGAAGAGTCTGAAATGGATCCCTATCTTTGGTCAAATTTACTGGCTTTCCGGCAACATTATGATTGATCGGAAAAACTCCGGTCGAGCCAGAGATACCCTACTTCTTGCCGGTGAAAAAATTAAGGCAAAGAAAACCTCTGTCTGGGTGTTCCCTGAAGGCACCAGGAGTTACGGCAGAGGCCTTCTGCCATTCAAAACAGGCGCATTCAGGCTGGCCCAAGCCGCGCAGGAGCCGGTGGTTATGGTTACGGCAAGTGATCTTCACAAAAAGGTAAAGCTCAATCGCTGGAACAATGGCACCATTCTTATTGATATTTCGTCACCAGTGGTACTGGATGACTCAAAATCAATAAAACAGTGGGCGGAGTTTTTTCACAAAAGAATGCAAGACGCTTTTATCAGTATTAGCAAGGAAGCTGAAGAAGTAGAAAAGAGATAGCTTCCGCTGCAGCAGTTCATTACACTACGCCCAATCTTATTTACGGATGACGCGAATGAACCAGTTTGACGAACGAGAAGAGTGGTACGATTTTAACCAGGAAACGATAGATGCCCTGCTTGAAGACGGCAGCCTGC
Organism: Alteromonas sp. AWQ4_252; assembly: GCF_056158205.1. Lineage (NCBI taxonomy): Bacteria > Pseudomonadati > Pseudomonadota > Gammaproteobacteria > Alteromonadales > Alteromonadaceae > Alteromonas > Alteromonas sp. AWQ4_252. The sequence goes on from NZ_JBSWSV010000001.1 coordinate 4,207,546, forward strand.
CAGATGCCGTTTACACGATTGAGTATCACCTTGCTTCTGACGACTTCGATATTTTGGAAAAAGCTGCGGTAGATGCGTTTAAAGCGGGCTTTGAAGTATCTGACGCTGAAGAACTTATGTTAGATGATGGTGGCACAATCTTTTGTTTTGACGCCGTTGTCGAACGCAAACTCGACCGTTCAGCATTAGATAAAGACACAGACACATTACTGAAAATTGCAGATAAGCACGACGTTCACTACGATGGATGGGGCACCTATTTCATGCCTCAAGACGGCGAATCTGCGCTGGATGACTAAGTCTCCTTACGCCAAACAAAGTACAAATTTGTTAATCGCCGGGCATAAAAAGCCGGCGATTAAGGTTTGTTTCAGTTTTTGTTCATGTTGAAAAAGCGACACTGTCCTCACTGAAAGCTATTCATTCGAGGACTGCACATGCACAAAACTAACTATGCGACTCTATCAGCCTTAGTAATTACCACGCTGCTGGTTGCGCCCCTTGCACAAGCAGACACAGAAACTAAACAAACCGAAGTAAAAGAGTATCAGTTCGGCGTTGAACACGAGGCACTCTCAGACAGCGCCATCACAAGGTCAACTGAAAACCAGCGAACAAGCGCGTCTGCTTCCAAAAAAAGAAGTACGCAAAATGTTGTAGTAAATACAGATTTCTGGATTTATGACGCCTGGGTAGAACGCAATTTTGATGCTGATCACGACGGTTATCACAGTCGCTTTTCAGTCGTTTTGGATGCCGATACCATCTATGCTGAAGTCCCGGTTTATGTCGTCATGTATTTAGGGGATGCCGAGACCTACTACCCTGTTCATACGTCATCTGACTTTTTCATTTACGGTGAAAGTTCCAACGATGAATTTGTTATTGAAACAGAGTTAGTGTCGGGTTTTCGCCCCTACGACTACGATATTTTAATTGAGTTGTACGATGCACAAACGGAAGAGTTACTGGCCGTTAGTGATCATACCAACGATGCCGATCTCAACTTTGTGCCCCTTGAGAGTGAGAACTATGACAGAGCAGATCACGATGTCATTGTAGAAGTAAGAGAGCATGGAGGAAGTGTTTACTGGCCGCTGCTGGCTGGTTTACTGAGCATGGTTATTGGGCGTAAACTGTTAAGAAAACGCCATTCAAAATAACCTTACTGGCGATCTCCAGATTATCAGACTACTGGCAGTAAAACGTATACCTGCCAGTAGTCTAGCCCATCAGTCATTACCCTGATTGCTGTTTCGGTCTGGCTCTATAACTACGTCAGTAACGACCTTCTCAACCAGCTTAACCCTTTTTTGTCTGACTAAGGCTTCCCGCAATACATATTCAATTTGTGCGTTCACACTGCGTAACTCATCATCAGCCCAACGCTGCATTGCAGCCAGCACATTGGCATTGATTCGCAGTGGATACGCCTTTTTTTTGTCTGGCATGAACCATCCCGATCGTTGATTTAATAAAGACTGCCGCTGTTTACAACAGGTTGCGCAGCTTTGTCACCACATAGTACCACGAGCAGATTACTGACCATATTTGCTTTGCGCTCATCATCCAGTTCCACAACTTCTTTTTCACTTAACCCGGAAAGGGCCATTTCTACCATGCCAACTGCGCCATCGACAATTTTACGCCTCGCAGCAATAATGGCTGAAGCCTGCTGCCGTTGTAACATAGCACTTGCAATTTCTGGTGCGTAGGCAAGATGACTGAGCCGTGCTTCATGCACAGTAATACCCGCTTTATTGAGTCTTGCCTGGATTTCTGACTGCAAATGATCAGAAATCCGTTGTGGATGACTTCGCAATGCCACTTCTGCTTCTTCATCATCTCTGGGATCATAAGGAAAACTGCTGGCCATATTTCTTATGGCTGATTCACTTTGTATAACCACATAGCTTTCGAAATTATCCACTTCAAAAACAGCTTCAGCGGTGTCTGTAACAGACCAGACAATTATCGCCGCAATTTCAATGGGGTTACCCTGATTATCGTTTACCTTCATCTGTGCACTTTCAAAATTTCGTATGCGCAGTGAAAGGGTTTTTCTCATAAACAGAGGCACTGTCCAGCGAAGTCCATTTGCCTTCACCGTACCCACATAACTTCCAAAGAATGTCAGCACCTTCCCCTGGTTAGGTTGAACCATAAAAAAGCCGGCCCAACAAACACCGACAATTAGGGCTGGTAATAAATGCCACAGTGCTTTGTGCGCGGTGCTGTCGAAATAAACCAGCGTTCCAATTTGTGCAAGTAGCAGCACGACCACCATCGTAAATCCATTAACAGAAAAACCTTTATTCTCGTTCACTCAAACTCTCCGTGATATCATTATGATATCAAAATATTACAACTCTATAGCTTTTGTCAATTGTTCTCGTGCACGCTCGTTTTAAGTTAATAAGAAATAAACGGTTTATCTTTGGCAAGATAGGAATTTAGCTGCCACAATGTAGATAAGGGATTTTGTTTATCAAGTACTAATGGCTATAAAAAAAGTTTCCAGAACTCGTCGAAAGCTAATGAAAGGGACACTTGCCAGCTGGCTTACTGCTGGCATGGTGCCATTTGCTATTGGAAAAGAGAAACCGCTCGTTCGCGTGCTGGGAACTCATGTCACTCTTCAGGAAGCTCTCAAACAAAGAGCAATGGAAGATATTGGTATCAGACTTGCTTTTACGCCCGGCGGAAGTGCGTCGGTTTTACAAAAGGCAACGATGAATCCAGCGGGCTTTGATTTGTATGAGCAATGGTCTAATAGCATCAATGTGCTTTGGCGCTCAGATGCCATTCAACCCATCGACACATCCCGCCTTTCCTACTGGGATGAAGTGAACGACTTAACCAGAACGGGTAAAATAACGCCTACAGCGAAAATCGGTGCGGGTGATGCACCACACAAAATTATCAACGTAGGGGACGATGGTAAACTAGGGCGTGAATATAGCGGCAAAATTAGTTTTTTACCGTATGTGCACAATGTTGATTCATTTGGTTATGACAGTAGTGCATTACCCCATGATTTAAAGTCTCAGAGTGAAAGTTGGGGCTGGCTACTCGACTCCCGCTTTTCCGGAAAGGTGGCCATTGTCAACGACCCAACCATTGGCTTGTTCGACCTGGCGCTTGCGGCTCAGGCAAAGGGCTATATAACCTTTGCAGACATTGGCGCAATTACCCGCCAGGAACTCGATGAATTATTCACGCTACTCATAGAGCTAAAACAACTTCAACATTTCAGCGGGTTTTGGACATCCGTACCTGAATCCGTTCGATTCATGCGAACCAATCGAGTAGAAATAGAAAGTATGTTTTCACCCGCAGTATCACAGTTAAACGGTGATAACATTCCCGTGCGATTTGCTGCGCCCAAAGAAGGGTATCGTGGCTGGCATGGGGTTATGTGCTTATCATCTGCAACCCAGGGCAGAGTCAAAGACGCAGCCTATGAGTATATGAACTGGTGGTTGTCAGGATGGCCCGGCGCGTTTATTGCCAGACAGGGATATTATATTTCCAACCCTCTTCGTTCAAAACCTTACCTCAGCGATGCTGAATGGCAGTACTGGTATGAGGGTTTACCAGCACAAGAAGCATTAAAAGGCCCCGACGGTAAGGTATCAGTTTCAATCGGGCAACAGCGTTCAGGCGGAAGCTATGAAAGTCGCTTCAGCAATGTCGCTGTATGGAATACCGTTATGCCGACTTATGAATACAGTTTGCAAAAATGGTATGAATTTATTACTTCCTGAGGTGTTTTTATATGTTCCATTCTATACGCCTCCAACTCATTCTTGTTCTCATCGTTATGGTGACACTTATTCTAGTTCAGGGCTTTTTGGGTAGAACAAACGATAAAGTGTTAATTGAAGGCATGAATAATACCCGACAGGCTGTCACTGACGTTGGCCTGGTGGGTGAGTTGGAGCGAGATATTCTCGATCTTCAAAGAAATGTACTTATTTTCAAAGAAACCGCCAGTCAGTCTGCTGTCACCCGTTTCGAAAGATTAATGATCTCCATCACCGCAAAAATTGAATCACTGGAGCATTCCACACTTTCCTCTGCGTATAATTACGGTGATGAAGATACCCTTGAACGCATGCGCAATCACCTAGTCGCCTACAAAGAGAACTTTCATCAGGTAGTGAAGGCCCGACATAAACGAAATCAACTGTTAAATACGCAGGGGCAATTTACATTAGACAATATCGACAATTTACTTACTCAGGCGGCTCAAGAGGCACTGTTACCCGACAACACTATCGCCCGTCTAAAGTTACAATCGGCTAAGATGGAAAATTTAGCTCTGCGCTACTTAAACTCCCCGAGTCAGGAGACGGCAACCCAATTTCAAAGTACTGTTGTTGACGTACAGAGCATATTGCAGAATGAAAATGACGCAACACTGCAACGTATCAATCAGCAAGTAGAAGAATTGAATGACCGTTTCCGTCAACTTGCGCAAATCACGCAGAATAACCTTTTCCTGGTTAATGTAGTCATGGCAGGTTCGGCAAACGAATTTTTGTATCTCAGCCGGGAAATGGCAGATTTAGTTAATTCACAGACCAGTGCGGTAAATCGCTATACTCAGACAGCAGCACAAGAAGCCAGGCTGAACGGCGAAATCTATTCTGTCGTTGCCATATTACTTGCCATAACATTTGCAATTTTCACTGTAACGCGAATTCTCGGGCCCATACGCTCGATAACTAACGTGTTTAATCGCCTTGCACACGGTGACGATGTTGAGGTGTTACCAGAATTAAAACGTAAAGATGAAATTGGCAAACTTGCCAAAGCTGCGTCTGTATTCAAAGAGAAAAATGCACAAACGAAGAAACTTCTTGATGAAGCACAAACATTAAATAAACAACAGGAAAAGCTCAACAGTGAGCTGGCAGAATCAAAGATAAAAGCCGAGAGAGCGACTGCTTCAAAGAGTATGTTCCTTGCAAATATGAGCCACGAAATTCGCACGCCATTAAACGGTATTATTGGTTTGATGGAGCTGGCTCATCAGCAACCCATGTCAGCAATACTAAAAGATTATCTCGACAAGGCTTCTTACTCCAGCCAAATCCTATTGAATGTCATCAATGACATACTCGACTTTTCAAAAATTGAGGCCGGTAAGCTGGAGTTGGAAAAAGTCAGCTTTTCCATTCACTCCATTCTGGACAACCTGCTAGCCGTTACAAGTTTACGCGCCCAAGAAAAAAACCTCAGTGTAAGATTGGTGGTTGACCCATCACTACCGCCCAGGTTGACTGGTGATCCACTGCGAATGTCACAGATATTAATGAACATTTGTACTAATGCTGTGAAGTTTACCCAGCAAGGCACCATTGTTATTGATATTAAGAGTATGGTGAACCAAGCAGGTGACAGTGTTGTACTTCGTATTGAAGTGCAAGATACTGGTATTGGCATGACACAGGGACAAATCGATCGTATATTCCAGCCGTTTACTCAGGCAGATGGCTCTACAAACCGCAAGTTTGGCGGTTCGGGGTTGGGTTTAACTATCGTTAAACAATTGACGGAGTTGATGTCAGGCAAACTCAGAGTCAAATCAAAGCCCGATGAGGGGACCACCTTCGTTATTACTCTGCCTATGGGGCTAAGCCTTGGCCAGAAAGGCATGCTTGCGTCTACCCCCTCCCTTCCACTAGGTTCCGCCTACTTTTCAGACAAAGCGTTATTGCCCCCTGAATATATGGCTTTATTGAAATTAAAAACAGTTTGCCAACCTCTGGAAGCGCTGGAGAATGATGTAGGGGTACCGCCAGCCATTTTAGTAGAAATACCCACATTTAGCATGTTTAAGTCATTACTACCCACCTTAACAGTGTATGAACGTCAGGGTAGTATGGTGGGCATAGTGATGGAAACACAAACAGGGCAATTACAAGAAAAAGTCTTAAGTCAGTGGCGCGGCCCAATTCTGCTACACCCTTTTACTCCTGCGCAATTTAAGCAATTTGTGCATCACCTGACAGGAACCGAAGACAATGAAGTAATAGCAGAGGTTCCTGAAAATTCAGCTATGCTGGATGGTCATATTTTGTTGGTAGAGGACAACAATATTAATCAGGTAGTGACGGGTGAAATTCTCTCATCATTAGGGCTGACTTTTGATATTGCCGAAGATGGCCTGCAAGCCGTGACTAAACTTACGAACGCACCTGTCTATGACCTTATCCTTATGGACGTTCAAATGCCAATCATGGATGGGTATGAAGCCACTAAGAAAATCAGGGAAAATGGTTTTTCAGACCTTCCCATCATTGGCTTGTCGGCTAACGCTATGAAAGAAGATCGTCAGCAGGCGCTGAATTTAGGTATGACAGAATACCTTACCAAACCTTTAAAGCGCGGCGCTCTCGCCGCTATGCTGAGACGTTTTTTAAGCGCAGAGGCTAATGTTCATCCAATACGCACAAGCAAACGATCCAATAATCAAGGGCAGTAAGGCTGTATAGCACAAAAAAGGAGCATGATACGCTCCTTTTTTTTACTTCCTATTTGTTACTGACTAGCAACTTATAACGCACTTATCGTGGCATGCTGCTCTTTCAGCTTAGCGAGTGCCTTTTCGGCTTCATCCAATTTACCCCGTTCTTTTTCGATAACCGCTTCTGGCGCGTTGCTAACGAATTTCTCGTTCGACAACTTACCCTTTGTACGATTTACGTCTTGCTCTACTTTGCTCATAGCTTTAGCAATACGGGCTAATTCTGCGTCTTTGTCGATAAGCCCGGCCATTGGAATAAGGATTTCCATGTCACCCACTAGCGCGGTAGCACTGGCTGGCGCTTCTTCGCCATCGGCAAGTTGGGTAACAGACTCAAGCTTGGCAAGTTTATCAATAAACGGGGCTGCGAGATCCAGCCTGCGTTGATCGTCAGTGCTCACGTTGCGCAGCAAAGCATTTAACGGTTTATTCGGGGAAATATCCATTTCACCACGAATGTTACGTATGCCGATGATGAAGCGCTTCAACCATTCAATATCGGAAAGCACGCTGTCGTTTTCACGCTCAGCAAGGACCGAAGGGAATGGTTGGATCATGATACTGGTTTCACCTTCTGCCACACCTGCGTCACTTAACGGCGCAACACGCTGCCAGATAGTATCAGTGATAAATGGCATTAATGGGTGCAACAACCGCAGCAAGTGCTCAAGGACGTTTATAAGCGTATGGCGAGTACCGCGCTTTTCAGCCTCAGAACTGCTATCACTGTTTAAAACTGGCTTAGTCAGCTCGAGGTACCAATCACAGAACTGGTTCCATGTGAATTCATACACGGCCTGTGCGGCGATATCAAAACGATAGTCAGCCAGTGCTGTTTCGAACTCTTTCAGTGTTTGCTGGAACTGTGCCCACACCCATTTGTCGGCCAGACTAAGCACCATCTCACCACCGTCCCGGCCGGTATCTTCGGTTTCTGTATTCATCAACACGAAGCGAGATGCATTCCAAATTTTGTTACAGAAGTTGCGATAACCTTCAACCCGGCCCATGTCGAAATTGATATCCCGACTCGTGGACGCCATCGCAGCAAAGGTAAATCTCAGGGCATCGGTACCGTAAGCGTTGATGCCATCCGGGAACTGCTTGCGAGTATTTTTTTCGATTTTCTTGGCTAATTGGGGCTGCATCATGCCTGATGTGCGCTTAGTAACCAAAGATTCAAGATCAATTCCGTCAATCAGATCGATAGGATCGAGTACGTTGCCTTTAGATTTAGACATCTTATCGCCGTTTTCATCGCGAATAAGACCGGTGATGTAGATATCTTTAAAAGGGATCTTGCCAGTGAACTTCTTCGTCATCATTATCATTCTGGCTACCCAGAAGAAAATGATATCAAAGCCTGTTACCAATACAGAAGACGGTACAAAGGTTTCCAAATCCGGTGTTTCTTCTGGCCATCCCATAGTGGCAAAGGGCCACAATGCCGACGAGAACCAGGTATCCAATACGTCATCATCCTGCCTAAGCTCAATGGCTTCATCGAGCTTGTAGCGAGTGCGAACTTCCGCTTCGTCGCGAGCAACATACACTTTGCCCTCATTGTCGTACCACGCAGGGACACGATGTCCCCACCACAGCTGACGAGAGATACACCAATCCTGGATGTTATTCATCCACTGATAATAGGTTTTGTTCCAGTTTTCCGGGATAAAGCGAATTTCTCCGCTTTGCACAGCGTCAATGGCCGGTTTGGCTAAAGACTCTACGGCTACATACCACTGGTCGGTAAGATAGGGTTCGATAACTGCCCCGGTGCGATCGCCACGTGGTACTTTAAGTTTGTGGTCAGCCACTTTTACCAGTAAACCCTGGGCGTCCAGATCGGCAACAATTTGTTTGCGCGCGTCGAAACGATCCAGACCGCGATAAGCCTCTGGTGCTTCGTCGTTAATTTTCGCATCTGCAGTTAATACGTTAATCATAGGTAAGCTATGACGCTTACCCATGTCGTAATCGTTGAAATCGTGTGCAGGGGTTATTTTTACGCACCCGGTACCAAATTCCGGGTCGACATAGTCGTCGGCAATAATGGGAATTAGACGGCCTGTAATCGGTAGTCTTATATCCTTGCCAATTAGAGACTGATAACGTTCATCGTCAGGATGCACGGCAACAGCGGTATCTCCAAGCATGGTTTCCGGTCGGGTTGTCGCAACAACGATATCCCCAGAGCCATCAGCGAGGGGGTAACGCATGTGCCACATGTGCCCCGCTTCTTCCTCGTTAAGTACTTCGAGGTCAGACACCGCTGTATGTAGTACCGGGTCCCAGTTAACTAAACGTTTCCCGCGATAAATTAACCCTTCTTCGTGCAAACGCACAAAAACTTCTGTAACGGCCTGGGACAAGTTATCGTCCATGGTGAAGACTTCCCGATCCCAGTCGGTAGAGGTGCCCAAACGACGCATCTGCTTCGTTATGGTACCACCGGATTCTTCCTTCCATTCCCAGACTTTGTCAATAAACGCCTCGCGGCCTAAATCGTGACGATTCTTACCTTCGGCATTCAACCGGCGCTCTACTACCATTTGCGTGGCAATACCGGCGTGGTCTGTCCCAACCTGCCAAAGGGTATTGTCACCCTTCATTCGATGATAGCGGGTCAGGGCGTCCATTATGGTTTGCTGGAAGCCATGCCCCATGTGCAGGCTACCGGTTACATTGGGGGGGGGCAGTAAAATGCAATACGGGTCACCGCTGCCAGAAGGCTTAAAATATCCCGCCGCTTCCCATTTTTCGTAACACTGCTTTTCAATGGACTGTGGTTCAAAGGTTTTATCCATACTTACTCTCAAGTGTCAGCAGACTGAAACTGCAAGTGACAGCCAGCCTGTTGATATTGTTTATAACGAACTCGTGCTGCTTGCTTTGCTTCATCAGCAGCAGGCACGAAATCGAAGATAGTTTGATACGCTTGGGGAGACGTTAACATCTTCCCACTGAGGTTGACGATAAGGTTGCGACGTGACAACTGATTTTCCTGCCAACATATTTCTACCGGCGTCCCCATGCCTGGCCCTTCACCCGCAAGGTTATGGGGCACAAAGCGATCAGCCGGTAGCTGCCAGAGCAACTCGTCAACCATTTCCGCTGAAGTTTTGTCGGCACAATACACAATGCACTTTTGTTTGTTGGAAAACGCGTCGGCCACCAAGTGGCAGGTGCGGTTTTCCGCGGCATGTGCTTCGTCAGCCAGTTGCCAGAACGTCACCTGAGGCATTTAGCTCAATCCTCTTGCTTAATACCAGAGCGGTTCATTAAAAATTGGGACAACATAGGGACCGGTCGTCCTGTTGCGCCTTTATTTTTACCACTGCGCCACGCCGTACCGGCGATATCCATATGTGCCCAGTTGTATTTTTTAGTAAACCGAGACAAGAAACACGCAGCTGTAATAGAGCCCGCAGCACGGCCACCTAAGTTGGTGAAATCAGCAAATGGGCTGTCCAGTTGCTCTTGATACTCATCCCAAACCGGCAATCTCCACGCCCTGTCAGAACTTTGCTCTGATGCATTTAATAATTCATGTGCTAATGGGTTATGGGTGCTCATCAATCCGGTTGCATGGCTGCCAAGGGCAACAATACAGGCCCCGGTGAGGGTTGCTACGTCAATCACCAATTCCGGTTCGAAACGTTCCACGTATGTTAAGGCATCACAAAGCACCAAACGCCCTTCAGCATCTGTATTCAACACTTCTACCGTCTGCCCGGACATGGTGGTGAGAATATCACCTGGGCGATAAGCTTTACCGTCTGGCATATTTTCACATCCGGCGAGTACACCAATAACGTTTACAGGAAGATTCAATTCAGCCACAGTTTGCATGGTGCCAAGTACACCGGCGGCGCCGCCCATGTCGTACTTCATTTCATCCATACCTTCGCCCGGTTTAATGGAAATGCCGCCAGAATCGAAGGTAAGGCCTTTCCCCACCAGTACAATGGGTGCCTGGCCTTCAGGCCCACCATTATGGTGAATAATACTCATGAGCGATTCATTGTCTGAGCCACGGCCAACAGCCAGGTATGAATTCATTCCTAGCTCTGCCATTTTTTCTTCGTTCACCACTTCCGCAGAGATGGAATCGTAGCTTGCTGCTAATGCCTGCGCTTGCTCCCACAAATACGCGGGATTACAAATGTTAGGCGGCATGTTAGCCACGTCTTTAGTGAGACTTGCGCCCTTCGATACCGCCAGACCGTGTTCAATGGCCCGCTCACCTACGGTAAGCTCTCTTCTGGTTGGTACGTTGAATACTATTTTGCGCAAGGGACGGCGGGGTTCGCCCTTTTTGGTTTTCAACTGCAGGAAGGTGTAAAGGGAATCCTGAGTGGCTTCTACAGCCTGACGCACTTTCCAGTAAGTATCACGGCCTTTGACATGTAACTCGGTTAAAAAGCACACGGCTTCCATTGAGCCGGTTTCATTCAGCGTAGTGATTGTTTTAGCGATGATTTGCTTATACTGACGTTCATCAAGTTCGCGCTCTTTGCCGCAACCTACCAATAAAACTCGTTCGCTAAGCACATTTGGCACATGGTGTAGCAGTAACATCTGTCCTGCTTTGCCTTCGAGATCACCCCGTCGCAGCAAATTGCTGATATAGCCTTCACTGATTTCATCCAGTTGCTCTGCTACCGCGGTCAGGCGACGTGGCTCAAAAACGCCCACAACAATACAGGCACTACGTTGCTTCTCAGGGCTTCCACTTTTTACATTAAATTCCACGATATCACCTCGCTGTTTTTATCTTGTGATTTGCATGACGATAAATTCGCATAACGTTTTGCGCTGCTTTGTGTTTTAATACGCAGCCATAAGGCAATATAAGTCTGCGTTCGACGCTTTCTGTCGTTAGACCGGTTAACATCGGTAAACGATGATAGTCAAACCGGATAAATCGCGCCGTTTTCATGCAATCGGGTTATTGATATACAGGCAAAACTTGTAAAAACAGTTAGTTTACTCAAAATTGTGCGCATTTTCACTATAAATCCAATTTTTCCAGAGGTGCCGGAATGCTGATATTCCGTTATCTGATAAAGGAAACACTGAAGTCGCAGATGGCCGTCTTTTTCATTTTGATGGCCATCTTCGTAACGCTGCGTTTCGTGCGTGTATTAGGCGATGCTTCAGACGGGGATATTCCCGCCGGACTCGTACTGGGTTTCCTGGGCTTGTACGCCCCTATTCTTTCTTCACTGGTACTGCCCATCAGTGCGTATCTTGGCATATTACTGGCCCATGGTCGCCTGTACGTCGATTCAGAAATGACAGTAATGAAAGCCTGCGGTGTCAGTGAATGGTATGTTACTAGAGTTATGCTATTGCTATCGGTAGTAATAATGCTACTGACTGGGTTTATCACCCTTTACTTAGCGCCTTCAGCAGCTGAAAGTGAGTACCAACTACGCGAAAAAGCCAGAAGTGAAGCAGGCTTTTCAGCAATTATGCCCGGAAGGTTCACGCAAACAGGTAATGAAAAAGCCGTTATATTTGTGCAGGACGTCGACAGCAAAAATGATGAGCTAAAACGGGTTTTCCTGTCGCAAAATCAACAGGAAGGAACTGAAGATCGCGTTCGGGTGGTGCAGGCGCAAACTGGTCACATTCAAAATAATCCTGATGGCACACGCAACCTGGTGCTGCGGGAAGGCGTACAATATGAAGGCACGCAAACCGAGATGGAATATCGCAAAATTGCCTTTGACGAATACCAGATACAAATAGCCGACGAAGCGCAGGATGAACCGCGCAGAAAAGTCAGTGTATTACCAACCAACGAACTCTGGCTGGACGATTCCATTGAAGCCAGAGCAGAGCTTCAATGGCGCATTGCCATTCCACTTTCCATTCCCTTTTTGGTGTTAATTGCGGTACCCCTTAGCTCGGTAGATCCCCGCCAGGGACGATTCGGTAAAATGTTCCCAGCTATACTTTTGTACCTTGGTTATTTTCTCTTACTTCTTGCAAGTCGGCGTGTACTGGAAGATGGTAAAATTCCTATCCAGCTAGGCTTGTGGTGGGTGCATGGCATCATGCTGGTAATTGGCATAACGCTAATTGTGCGTGACAGGCGAATCGGCACAGAGTTACGTGCTCGTTTACTGAGGAGAAAATAAATGTTTCGCATCCTCGATTTATACGTTGCCCGCACACTGTTGAGTACTGTCACCGTAACCTTGTCGGTGTTAATTGGCCTGTCTGCGTTAATTAAGTTCGTCGAGCAACTAAGAAAACTGGGCGAAGGTAACTACGACATGACTGTTGCAGGGCTGTACGTATTACTTAGCTTACCGAGAGACTTAGAACAGTTTTTCCCCATGGCTACCCTGCTCGGCGGGCTCATCGGTATGGGTCTGCTGGCAAGTAACAGTGAACTTGTGATCATGCAGGCCGCGGGGTTGAGTCGCTGGAACATTATCAATTCCGCCATGAAATCAGCGGTGGTCATGATTCTATTTGTTATGGCGGTAGGCGAATGGGTAACGCCTTACAGCGAATCTAAGGCCAAAGAAATCAGAACCGAAGCGATTTCCGGTGGTAGCCTTTTTTCATCGGATGAACTCACCTGGGCCAAAGACGGTGAGCACTTTGTAAGTATCGGTCAAGTAGTAACAAGGGAGTCCCTCCGGGATATCAGCATTTTTGATTTCAATAATGATCTCACGCTGAGCACCTTAACGTTTGCCAGAGAAGGCCACTTCGACGGCGAAGCATGGTGGCTGGAAGACGTATCGGTGACCCGTTTTTCAGATACCGAGATCTCGGTACTCGAACAACCCCGACAACAATGGAACTCAACCCTGACCCCGGATAAGCTGGGCATCGTGGCCATTAAACCAGAAGCCCTGTCTATCCAGGGCCTCTATGAATATGTTCAGTACCGACAAGGCAATGGCCAGGACAGCTCCCGTTATGAGCTGGCTTTCTGGCGCAAGCTATTGCAGCCCGTTTCCATAGCAGTAATGTTGCTCATGGCCCTGTCTTTTATTTTTGGGCCTCTGCGCAGCGTAACCATGGGAGCCCGCGTGATAATGGGCGTATTAACAGGCTTTGGTTTCTTCATCACGAATGAAGTGTTCGGACCGTTAAGCCTGGTGTATTCACTACCGCCTTTTGTGGGCGCATTACTGCCCAGTTTGCTCTTCGCGGGTGTTGCTGCGCTGCTATTGAGAAGGTAACCGAGGTTTAGGACACACGCTTCTACCAACTTTTGTGGTCATTTGCTTCTTTTGTTAATTGCAGGACTTCGGTGTTAGCCACCCTGTCCTGCAGTGATTGCTTATGTTTAACGTCGAACAATACCAGCAAAGTGCCAAGCCCGCCCAAGGACGCCACTAAGCGCAGTACTAACCTGCCCCACCCCATGGGCACTTCCACCGTACTGTAAATGCGAAGTCGCCACGCCCGCATGCCAATAGTTTGCCCGCCATTTTTCCAAAACCATAAAAAGAAGCCAACAATCCATAACCCTACCCAAATCTGGATTAAGGTTTTATACAAAAAAGAATGCTGAATAAGGGCTGAAGGATCGTCATACCCCTGTAAATCCAATATGCCGTTGCTGAGAAGTACAACAAGCACAACAATCATAACCATGGCAGCGCACATCCCTACTGCGATGGCAACCAGTGTGTCGTATACCATGGCGAGCAAGCGGCGAACAAACCCCGCGCGCATTGCTGGCCCTTGAGTTTCTCCTGGCTGCTCTTCCGTCCGTTTTTTATTATGTTTCTTACTGCGCACTGCTACTTTCGCCATGTTTCTCTCATCACATCAAAGTGCCAAGAAATGAAGCTGCAAACCAATGTTTCATCATGGCAATCTCATATTTTTGTTATCGATAGACTAGCACACCCTAAATGGAAGCGGCATGCCGGGTAAAATTATCACTTAAAAATGTTTGGATATACGCCTTCGACCTCACGGTTGAATATTCTTTGTTCAAGTAACCCGTCAAAGTGCATTTTTACGTAAAAAAAACTTGTCAGAGTGCCGCGTATCGCTATAATGCACCACTCATCGACACCACGTCGAATGCCAGTGTGATGGAATTGGTAGACATGACGGATTCAAAATCCGTTGCCTTTGCGGGCGTGGCGGTTCAAGTCCGCCCACTGGTACCACTCTTCCTTTGCGGAAGAAAAAATAAACTGATGTAATATCGTTTTTTTGTATTCATTGCTCCCACCTTCCGGAATTAGTCTTATCCTACAGACTTTTTACGTTTTCATATAAGTCAATCAAATGCTCAATCGAAAGATCTAGGAACGGCTCATTCATAAATGAATTTGTCCACCTCCCTAAACTGAGACATATAATACGCCGAACACCCAAACCATACTTTAGTATAAAAACAAAAGTTGAGTAAAACTCACTATGTTTATACGTTGAGTGTAAACGTATTTAATTAAAAAGGGATTTATATTGAATATCTTCAGTGTTCTGCAACGTGGCAATTCATCTGTCCGAGAAGTCACCCTCACCGCGTGGCTGTCTTACCTACTCGATAGCAATGAAGATCATGGTCTGTCAGACCGCTTTTTCCGTTACTTTGTCGGAGAGCTAAATAGCCAGATAAACAGCGATTTTTTAACAGATTATCTGCACGAAAAAAGCAAAAAATATAATTACATCGTCGGTGTAGAACAGGACATATCAGAGAAACAGGACAACTCTTCAAAAGTTGACATTAGAATTGCCATTACTGAAATTGACGGTCAAGGAAAGGAAGCGCTAAAGGATGAAACTTTAATATTGTATATCGAAAATAAGGTATCGCCTGATAGCGCCGGTAATAATCAGTTGTTAAGATATCTTGAGTGCTTGGAAAATGAAAACGCCAAACACAAAGCACTGTGTTACCTTACTCCGGATGAAAAAATAGCCGGAGGTAAATTAAGACAAGAATTCAATGTAATAACCGATCCTGCCGCAAAATCATCTATCTCTACTTGTTGGCTCAAATGGAAAAACTTTGAAGAACAACAGTGTGGCACAGTACTGAAGATGTTAAGAGACTTGTTGGCCGAAGAAAGTTGTGGGCAAATTTCTCCTATAACGGACTACATTAGACACACTATCAAAGCGATGTGTTTCTTCATTGATGACAACGATAATTTCAATGAAAAACCAAGGTCAATTAGAAAACCTCCCGCCAATCTTGATGATTACCGAAGAAGAATTGAAAAATACGATCTTGACAACAAAGTCATGGCACTGATTGAAGCACTCAGATCAGAAATTGAGAATTCCCTTCTACTCGGCAATATTCCTTATGAATTTCTCTTAGACTTAAACACATATCAAGATGCCCGATTTATACAATTTGATTTTTTTGCCAAAGCTATCAGCGCGCATTTCAAAATACGCTTCTCCGTCTCCATTGACAGTAAAAACCATCATACGAACATTGCCATTAATAGCCTGACAAACGCAAAGGGTGATAAAGACAAGCTTGAAGTAGTCAACGACAATGTGAAAACACTGGAATTAAAAAGAAGTGGCAGTTGGTATTTAAGAACAGCGAGTAATAGTGGGAAGCCCTTGGCGTTTCACAGTGAATTAATTACTATTTTTCTGGAATATCTAAAAGAGCTCCGCGCGCTAGACCACTATATTGAATGTTAGAGCTGTTGTGCTGCAAACATATAGAGATGTTGAATTAAGGAAAAAATAAATGACAGGACGCTACCTCACCAAGTCTCGCTTCAAGCTAGCAACAGAATGCCCGACTAAGCTCTTCTATACCAACAAAAAAGAGTACGTTAATAAGTCACTTGATGACCTCTTCATGGAAGCTCTTGCCGAAGGGGGATATCAGGTCGGCGAGCTAGCAAAGTCTGCTTACCCTGGTGGTGACGAAGTTGGATCATTAGATTACAAGCAGGCTTTAGCCAAAACCAACGAATTACTTGCTCAGGATTCCGTAGTCATATTTGAAGCGGCGGTTAAGTTTGAGAACTTGTTTATCCGTGTCGACATCCTCGTCAAGCAAGGCAATCACTTTGAGTTGATTGAAGTAAAAGCTAAGTCTTACAGCGCAATGAAAGACAAAGACTTTCTAAATACTTCTGGCAAGGTTGATAGCAAATGGAAGCCTTATATTTTTGATGCCGCGTTTCAGCGTTATGTTGTTAAGCGTGCATTCCCGCAATCGACTGTTGATACTTACTTAATGTTGGTAGACAAATCAGCTACCTGCCCTACCGATGGTTTAAACCAGAAATTCAAGATTGTTCGGGACGCGCACTCTCGCAAAGGCATTCAGGTTTCCAATGCCCTTACTGACGATGATTTAGCAACGCCATTGTTAACGCGGGTTAACGTTAACAATGCTATTCAGGTCGCTTTAGAAAGTGACTTACAGCACGGCTTCCCAGCCCATAGTTTTGAACAAAACATTTCTGCACTCGCTGACTATTATGAACGTGATGAAAAAATAGCCCCAGTTATTGGCAAGAAATGTAAAAACTGTGAGTTTTATCTGCATCATAATGAAGTCACGCCAGAAAAGCGCAGCGGATTTCACGAATGCTGGAAAGAACAACTCCATTGGAGTGATGCCGACTTTGATGAGCCAACGGTTCTGGATATCTGGAGTTTCCGTAAAGTGGATTCTTTAATCAATGATGGAGTTATTAAAGTTGCCGATTTAACTAAAGAGATGGTGGGTTTGGCTGAATCTTCTGAACCAGCGTTAAATACGACTGAAAGGCAGTGGCTACAGATCGAAAAAATTCAAAACAAAGATTCTTCTATCTATATTGATGAAGACTCGCTTAAAGCAGAAATGGCCTCCTGGACCTACCCACTCCATTTTATTGATTTTGAAACCAGCGCAGTGGCCATTCCTTTTTTTGCTGGTATGGCCCCTTATGAAGGGGTTGCATTTCAGTTTTCCCACCACAAAGTTTTTGAGGACGGCCGCGTTGATCATGCTGGAGAGTTTCTGTCTGCCACGCCGGGAGAGTTTCCTAACTTTGAGTTCGTGCGGGCGCTCAAAGCACAGTTAGAAACAGATAACGGTACGATCTTTCGCTATTCCAATCATGAGAACAGTTACCTCAACATGCTACACGAACAGCTGGAACAAAGTAGTGAACCAGATGCTGCGGAGCTTCAGGGATTTATCGAGAACATCACACACTCGTCGTCTAGTTCATCTAAAAGCTGGTGCGGTGAACGGGATATGGTCGACTTATGGGTACTGGTTAAAAAGTACTTTTACGATCCCGCTATGAAAGGCTCTAATTCAATTAAAGCGGTATTGCCTACAATCTTAAACAGCTCGCAATACCTAAAGCAAAAGTACAGCTCTCCGATTTACGGTAGTAGCGAAATTCCCAGCCATAACTTTAGTCAGCATACCTGGGTACAATTCACAGCGGACGGTGACGTTATTGATCCCTATAAAAGCTTACCCAAACTCTTTTCTGACGTCACAGAAGAAGTTGAGGAACTGATATCTGACGCCGATGAACTCAACAACGGTGGGCTCGCACAAACTGCTTATGCAAAAATGCAGTTTACACAAATGAGCGACTACGAACGTGACGAGCTGCGCAATGGACTATTGAAGTATTGTGAGCTTGATACGCTTGCCATGGTGATGATTTATGAGGGCTGGCGCGAAATGATTCGCTAGAGATAATCGCGCAATACGAGTTCTTTACCACCAAGACTCACCGTGACCTTCTCACCCAGCCCTGGCAATAACTCAAACTCAACTGAGACACCGTCGCCGCGAACTTCAAAAGAAAATTGCTCTAGCCATGCAAAATACTTTTCGATTTCATCATGGGATAAGGACAGTGACTTCTTGAGTGAAACAGTTGAGTCAAGTTTATCCATATCTAGCGCATCCCAATCAGCGACTTCTCCAGTGTCACTGGTATCAATCTCAATCACTGCATGGCCAGCATAATAGTTTGTATCATTAACTATTGATAATAACAGTTGTGCTACCGCCTTATCATGCTGTTCATTTTTGGCACAGGCCATATGCTCAGTCGCCAATTTACCGAGATATGCAGTAAGCTCTGAACAATCATCACGCTGATAACTTAGCCTGAATACCTCAGCCACATAAGAATCATACTCGGACTTAGGCCAGTTAGAATTGGACAAGTTAAGCGGATCCCACTTATAAAATAATATGTCGCTGATTCTGGTTTGTAATTCTTCAGGTATATCTGCCATATTCGTTTGATTCACGTTCAATTCCTTTTAGCTAATTTGACCTAACAAAGTTCCTGGCCATTAATTCAGATTCACCAGACCAGCGATAGGCCACCAAATCGCCACCTTTAGCAACACTGTAGTCCGTACAGGCGACTTTATCGGTTTGCGGTACGCACTCACCCTGCATCCAATAATGACCAAAGAACACTGGTTTATCGGAATCATAGGTATAAACGTCTTCTACCAGCATATCTGGCAATGTATCCAAACTAGCAGGCGGAATGCTAAGTGCCAAATTCCTATAAGTAGGGATATCTTCTGCCCACCACTTTACCCGAATAGCTGTTCTTTTTTTCTTACCTGAATCTAAAAAAGAAAAGCCATCGGGTAACTTCACTTCTGGTGATTTCACAACATCCTCTATGAGGCGAAAATGGGCGTGTTCAGGCCGGGAGGCAGTTACAAACACATCATCCGGAATGGTATTATCCTCATTTAAGATTTCTTTTAGCTGAACAATGGCAGGCTGATGCCAGCAAGCATGGACGACTCTGATATGTTCTAAGTCCAGATACACCGGCAATGTTTTAAACCATTCAATAGCATCTGTATGTTGCTGACTATCTAGCGGGAACTCATTCAGAAAAGCTTGATGTTGCTTGTAGTTACCATCATTGTGCTTTCGTAGATATTGCCCCGGATTAGCTGGATCCGGAATAGCATAACAAATTGCATTGAACTCATGGTTCCCCATAATCGCAAGCCCATTTCCTGCATCAGTCATGGCTTTCACAATGGCGATGACTTCAGCTTGTTCCGGGCCCCGATCAATGTAATCACCAACAAAAATAGCGATGCGTGACTCATGTTGATAACAACCATTTCTTTCAACATAACCCAGCTTAACCAAAAGTTGCCTGAGTTTGGACGCATGTCCATGAACGTCACCAATGATGTCGTAATAATCCATTATTAGCACCCTACGGGAAAATTTAGCTTACCAGTAGAATATACCAAAACCGTTGAATCAGATATTAACGATAAGAGTGATGTTCGAGACATTGGTATCTATGATACATCGAGTGCCAACCGGAACTCATGCAAAGAATTTGCAAAGCGTCTTTTAAACATCTTAACCAATTGAATATAAGAAACTATTTAAGACCCTAACTTTTCAAAATCCGTTGCCTTTGCGGGCGTGGCGGTTCAAGTCCGCCCACTGGTACCATTCTTCCCTTTAGGGGAAAACAATAAACCGACGGAAGTCGGTTTTTTTTTGTCTGGATTTCAGGCTCCACACCGCAAATTTATCGGGAGAACAAACGAAACGTGGACACCCAATAATGTAACAATAAGGAATTTCGTCCATAAGATTATCGACTTACTGACTCATATTATTCGGCATTTATAAAACTACACTTCATGAAATATCTGAAGTTAAAAGCCAATCGAAAACTATTTAGTGTTTATCTGCACATCATGAGTTTCAGACCAAACCCTCAGTTCATCTAATATGTGCAACGCTGTTCGCCCGAATTCGGTCAGCTCATAAGTGACAGCAACCGGCCTATCATTGATGACCTTCCGTAACACCATGCCTTCGTCTTCAAGCTCTTTGAGCCTTTGATCAACCATCTTTTTACTTGCACCACCCAGCATTCGCGCGAGATCGTTAAACCTAACCGGCTCATCCTTAAGATGATAAATAATTGAGCCTTTCCATTTTCCACCGATTAAACGCATGCCCTTTTCTATCGCGCAAGGTTCCATACACGCGTTATAAACTTTTTTTCTTCCTTTACTGTCTGTTTTTACTGAGCTTTCCAAAAAGAACCTCCCATTTTTACCAGGTTACCAAAAGTATACTAATTGATTAAGGTTTAGAGGTTACTAAAATATACCACATGAAGTTGAGTGAGAAAACACTCTTACTACCGTTAGAGACCTCAAACCAAGTTAGGAGATTTTCAATGAGCACCACACGTTCTCGCAATGTACTAATCATTAACGCTCACCAGTATTACCCATTCTCAGAAGGTAAGTTAAATGCTGCTTTCGTTGATAAGGCTATTACTCTGCTTGAAGGCAAAGGCTATAACACCCGACTAGTAACCATGGCAGAAGAATATGATGTGGATGAACAGTTAGCACATCATCAATGGGCGGACATAGTCATCCTTCAGACACCGTGTAACTGGATGGGGGTACCCTGGTCATTCAAAAAATACATGGATGAAGTGTACACCGCGGGAATGGGCGGCGCTATGTGTAAGGGCGACGGTCGAAACGAGGATGCTCGAAAAGAAAATTATGGCATGGGTGGCACCTTAACGGATGTTAAATACATGATGTCTATCACCTTTAATGCGCCTGAAGAATCATTCAACGATAGTGATGAGTTTTTTGAAGGCAAATCTGTCGACGATTTGATGTTCCCAATGCATATGAACTTTAAGTTCTTTGGCATGCAACCACTGGAAACCTTTGCCAGCTTCGACGTGATGAAAAACGCAGACGTTGAAAATGATTTCAAACGTTTTGAAGCCCACATCAACAAACACTTTTAACCAAGTTTTAAAGCGGCGTCTTTGAAAAACGTCTGAGGAGTTTTTATGTCTATTTTACGTGCCATATTGAAATCCGCACTGTTTTTATTAATAGCAGCGACTGTCAGTACTCATGCTCACGAGCAACATGACCCCGGACACATTGCTTCACCGGAACAGTATGAATTGTTGCTCGAAAATGAACGAGCCCTGGTTTTAAAAATGGTGTTAAAGCCGGGCGAAAGTGATTCGTTTCACCGTCACAACACCGAAACGGTTTATTTTGAAAAAGGCAGCAAGTTAAAAATTGAAACGCTTGGTGGCGAGCCGATTGCAGCTGATGTTCCTGACGGTCATGTCATGTGGCATGAGGCGTGGACCCACAGAGTGACAAATCTTGGTGAGCAGACGGCTATCGCCATTATTGTAGAAGAAAAATAGCGGAGTTTTTTCAATGTTATTTACTGATCATTCTGAGGCACTGCTTTGGCACGTTATTGCATACTGATACGCGAAGGAGACTACGACAATGAGTTCACAAAAAGATATACACGTGTACACAGCATCTACAATGAATGGCTGGAAACCTGTTGTTTTTCTTGAAGAAGCGGGGGTCGAATACGATTTAACGCACATCGACTTTTCGAAGAACGAGCAAAAAGCGCCGGACTACGTGAAGCTCAACCCAAATGGCCGCATCCCTACCATAGTAGATCGCTCCAACAACGACTTTGTTGTTTTCGAATCAGGGGCCATTCTTTGGTACCTGGCTGAGAAGTACGGGAAATTTCTTCCATCCGCCCCTAATGAGAAATCGAGAACACTACAGTGGCTGATGTTCCAAATGGGCGGTGTCGGACCAATGATGGGCCAGGCAATGTATTTCCAGCGTATAGCGGCTAAAAACGGCAATGAAGATCCGTTCGCTATTAAACGTTACGTTGATGAAAGTCGACGACTGATGGAAGTCCTGAATACGCACTTGGAAGGTAAAGACTTTCTGGTAAACAACGAATACACCATCGCAGATATGGCGACCTACACATGGGCACGCGCCTATTATTGGGCGAATGTCAGTGTTGATGGTTTGCCTCACTTGCAAGCCTGGTTCGACAGAATTGACGAGAGGCCTGCCACACAACGTGCTCTTGAAATTCCAAAGCCGTTTTGGGCTTTCTTTGGGAAAGGCGATGTGGAAGCGCAAGAGCGTGAAAACGCAGAACGCTTCAAAAAGGATGTGAGGAAGTAGAGGAAAACATTACTACTTGCAAAGAATTTGCAAAATGTCTTTTTATGCTTTTAGGATATTGATTTAATGCACTAAAAATAGACGTGATATTTTCAAAATCCGTTGCTAGTGATAGCGTGGCGGTTCAAGTCCGCCCACTGGGGCCATCTCTTCTAACGAAGAAGATATTAAAACCGACTTCGAGTCGGTTTTTTTGTGTCTTGAAAGAAAGCTCTTCCTAAAAAAATCAATGCTGCTCTAGTTTAGAAGAACCGGTGAGTACGCAATTTAAGTAATGTTCTGCTTAACTTAAATTGCGGACCTATTTTAATAACATGTATAACCACATCGGCTTCAGTTGTTAATTTGGCTCATCGAACACCAAACTCTGTCGAGCTATAGTAAACCAGCCAGCGTAAGTGTGTAGGTAATGTTAATCGTCATTAACATGAGGGGTTTACGCAAAATATTTAAAAAATAACGCACCAAATTGATGCTTTCAAAATACATTAACTGCTCGACCTGTATAAATATCAAACAAAGCAATTGAGCAAACATTAACTTTATGTATAATTATTGTGCTAATGAAAGGAAGTGGTTGCAGTATAATCAAATACAATTCAAGGATGATTTTATGTGCTACAAACTCTCTTTATTTACTATTCTAATCTCGTTAGGCTGATAACGATAGACCGAATCGCTAATGCCAACAGCGCGACAAGCAAGCCGTAAACTGGCACCATGCTGCTCTCGCGCATAGTCGACCAACTCACGCTTTATCGCTGGCTTTACAGCTTTTTTTCGACGATATCTTTCAGTATTCGATGTTCCAGGCTTAAATCTGCAAGCATTGCTTTAAGTCGTCGGTACCTGGAGCAGCATCTATCACTTTGCCAATATCGCTAAAACCAATGCCTTGCTTCCATAAATCAAAGACTAGGTCTTTCTCTTCTTGTGAAAATGTTCGCTTTGCTCGTTTCATCAAATGTATCCACGCAAATCAGTATTTTAGTCAAACTGTTGCTTTGTTCATTTGAATCTACAGTAGCTTTTTTTAATATGGTCTTTTCCCTTTCCAGGCGATTTACGCGTGCTTCTAGTTCTTGTAAACGCTGCTGCTCTGGGGTCAACGCTTTGGATTTGGGTGTACTGCCGCCGCGCTCTGCTTCAAGTTGCCCAACCCACTTGCGAAGAGTATTTTCATGTACATCTACTGCGCGATTAGCTTCGGCCATACTGTAACCCTGATTAACTATCAGGCCGGCTGAATCACGTTTGAATTCCGGACTGACTGATCGTCTTTGTCTTTTCATTGAACACCTCGATATTAGGTGTAATGCTTCCACTTAAAATGATGCGCGGGTTTAGCCTGCCAATACATACGTCCTCCCTCTTATTGCTATCCTCAACTACTTCGTAGCCGACACAGTAGTCATCTTCTCATTACTCCAGCTATGATAGTCTTATCGTCCAGGTTTAAACTTGTTCAATTCTCATCCAAAAACAGTGTTTAGCAGAATATGCCGCATTGAACCTACGCTTAAAACTTTTAACTGCTGTGATGACCTTTTTCAGCGCAATTTCAGGGGTACGATAGCCTTATACTAATTGTGGAAGAATTATCCACCAACAATAAGAAGCTTTAATTACATTAAATAAAATATGCTCAGAGGATAATGCTTTTGCCGTTGACCAGTGAACTAATTGGAGAGAACGCACCATGTTAAACAGAAGAATTCTGACACGTTCAGTGCTTGCCAGCGCTGTGACAGTCGCCCTTTCATCTACAGTCAACGCACAAACATCAGAGAATCAGGAAGATGTCGAGCAAATAGAAGTGGTACAACAGCGTCAGGCTTACCGTGGTGATGTGCCACTTAAATCCATGCCACAGAATATTGATGTGGTGAGTGCAGAGTTGCTTGACGATCTAGGCGTCAACGATTTCCAGAATGCGCTGGATTTTACCAGCGGCATTGCCAGACAAAATAGCTTCGGCGGCATGTGGGACAGTTTTGCCATCCGGGGCTTTGCCGGAGATGAGAACCTGCCCGGTGGCTACCTGGTAAACGGTTTCAGCGCGGGTCGTGGCTATAGCGGTCGCCGCGAAACTTCCAACATCCAGTCTATCGAAGTGATTAAAGGCCCTGGTTCTGCGCTGTTCGGCCGCAGTGAACCCGGTGGTACCATTAACATAATCACAAAGAAACCGCAGTTTTACGAAGAAGGTTACATTCAGGCGACGATAGGCAGCTATGATCTTTACCGTGTAGAAGGTGATTATACTAACGCTGTCACTCAGGATCTCGCTTTTCGGGTGAACGGTGCCTACGAAGATGCAGGCAGCTTCCGCGATACGGTGGAAACCAATAAGATTTCTATCAGCCCATCATTCCGTTACAACTTCTCCAACGATACCAGCCTGATTTATGAGCTGGAATATCTGGACCAGGAACTCCCGTTTGACCGCGGTATCATCGTTACCGATTATGAATTTGGCGATGTGCCTATTGAAGTTTATTACGGTGAGCCGGCTGATGGTCCGACCGAAATTGATGCTACCGGCCACCAGCTTACCTTTCAGCATAAGCTGAATGACGAGTGGAATTTTCTGGCGGGCCTGAGCTACCGGGAATCCGGCTTCGAGGGCTATTCTACAGAGGTGGAACTCGGTGGACGTCAGCTGGTTACAGAAGAAGGCTTTGAAGAAACGGTTAATCGCCGTCGTTTGTACCGTAACTACGAAAGTGAAGACCTGGCCGGTCGACTGGAATTCAGCGGTACGGTGGATTTAGCAGGTATGGCTCACCACCTGTTAATCGGTGCTGATGCCTATGAATATACCCTTGATATCACACAGGACCGCTGGCGGGTCGCATGGGGTGTGAACGACACCACTTATGCGGTAAATAAGTATAATCCGGTTTACGGTCAGGAACTGCCCGCTTTGTCCCCGGTTCGTTTTGATACCGAAGATCAGTCATCCGTGGGTATTTACTTTCAGGATCAAATCGACGTTACTGAAAAATTCAAAATTCAGGGCGGCATCCGCTTTGACGACTACGAACAGGACTTTGAGTCTTATCTCTCCGGCCTGATTACCAGTCAATCACAAACCGCCACCAGCCCGCGTGTTGGTCTGGTTTATGAAGCCAATGACTTGTATACCCTTTATGCAAGCTACTCTGAAGGCTTCCGCCCGAATTCTGGCTCAAACTTTGATGGTGAGACGTTTGAACCGGAAGAAAGTAAGTCTTATGAAGCCGGGGTGAAGTTCAGCACCGCTGATGAAGGTATTACCGGTACTGTCGCTTTCTTCCGCGCAGAAAAATCTAACGTACTGGCCGCAGATCCTAATCCAGAGCACTCAGGTTTCTCTGACACCATTGGTGAAGCTGAGAGCCAGGGTGTTGAAGTTGATTTGACCGCCATGCTTGGTGAAGACACCATGCTGACGGTGGCGTACGCTTTTGTCGATGCCAAAACATCGAATGCCATCGTGAATGCTGACTGGGGGGTGGAGATCCCGGAGGGGACGCAATTGCTTAACATTCCGGAAAACAAACTGAATGTAACGGCAGTTCATTACCTTAACATTGCGGGTAAAGACGCTAAACTGGGCGCGAGCCTGACTTACGTGGATGACCGTCCAGGTGAACTGATCGACCCTGACTATGTGCTGCCGTCTTATACTACGGTACGGATTTTCGGCTCGGTAAATATTACGAATGATCTCAGCATCAATGCTGATATCGAGAACCTGTTTGACGAAGAGTATTACGCCAGTTCTTACTCTGCGATGTGGACCATGCCGGGTAATCCTCGTCAGGCTAAGCTGAGTGTGAAATACGCGTTTTAATACGTAAAGCCGGGCCATCTGGTCCGGCTTCTTCCTATTTCCTTGTTGCTGAGGGTAAAAAGATGCATGTTTTACCCGATAACGGTAATGTGAAGAAAAATGCAGTATAAGAGGAATTCAACGTGCCTGACATGAAACTAGATCGAATTGATATAAATATCCTGGCCGAGCTTCAGAAAAATGGCCGTATCACAAACACCGACCTGGCCGATGCCGTTGCTCTGTCACCCAGTCCTTGTCTGGCCCGCGTCAAACGTCTGGAGAAGGCGGGTTATATTACCAGTTACAATGCTAAAATTGCATTGGAGCAACTCGGCGAAACTGCCACAGTATTCACCGAAGTCACTTTGACTGATCATCACATGGAAGATTTTGCAAAATTTGAGCGCAATATCCGCACTATTGACGAAGTCATTGAATGCCACCTTATTAGTGGTGGTTATGATTACCTGCTGAAGTTTGTCACCCGCGGTATTACCCATTACCAAACACTGATGGAAGAAATTCTTGAGAAAGATTTCGGTATAGCCAAGTATTTCAGCTATATCGTGCTGAAGTCACCAATAGAAAAGCTTCATTACCCCCTTAATACCTTATTTAAGCCGGAAAAATAATTGTGTCGCTAACCCTCATTTATAAAGGACCTGCTGCGCGGGGGGAATGCTGGCAACAAGCCGTTGCCGAAGCGCTTCCTGACGTGCGCTGGCATATCTGGCCAGATGTGCCGGCTCCCGAAGCAGTCGATGGCTTTATAACCTGGACGCTGCCGGAGAACTACCAGTCACTTCTGCCTAACCTGAAGACTATTTTCTCCGTTGGTGCCGGTGTTGATCAGTTCGCCCCCGCATCTCTTTCTCCTGACATCAGGCTGGTTCGTATGATTGACCCGTCTATAGCCACCCAGATGCAAACCTATGTGCTGACAGCCGTAATGATGCTGCACCGTGAGCAGTTCCGCTATCAGCGTCAGGCAGCACAATCTCTGTGGCAGGCTCATCCGGTTAAATTACCCCACGAATGTACGATCACCGTGATGGGGTTAGGCACCCTTGGGCGCAGCGTAGCCACTCTGCTCAGGCAAATCGGCTTTACTGTTCAGGGCTGGAGTCGCAGTGAAAAGTCCATTGAGGGAGTGACGACACAATATGGCGAGGAGGGTCTGAAGGCGCTGCTTCCGGGCACGGATATTCTGATTTCGCTGTTACCGCTGACCGAAGATACCCGTGGTATCCTCAACCAGACACTTCTGAGCCAGCTCCCTAAAGGCGCCGCGGTGATTAATGCAGGCCGGGGTGAGCAACTCGTTAATGATGACTTGCTTTATCTGCTGGATGCAGGACACCTCAGTGAAGCGGTGCTCGATGTGTTTGACGAAGAGCCATTACCGCCCAACCATGCGTTCTGGGACCACCCTAATGTGCACGTGACACCGCATACCGCAACCGTCACCCGTAATGATACCGCAGCAACCCGCCTTGTTGAGAATCTCCGTTTATGGCTTAACAATGAAAAAATGGTTGGAGAAGTAGATAAAACGCGAGGTTACTAAACCAGATATAAAAACACCGGCGGCCAGAACACTGAGCGCCGGTGTTTTTTTATTAATATTGATCAATCATATACACACACATACACTTTTTTGTATTTTTCAATAGTGCGCCAGGTACCATGAAAGCCTTCCTGCATTAAAAACGTATCGCCGGCTTTATAAGTTACCGTATCTCCGCCATCTTCCGTTAGTTCTACCAATCCTTCAATCATATAGCAGAACTCGAAAAAGCCTTTTTTCACCGAACGGTTTACGCTGGGCTCACAGGTCATTACGCCAACTTTAATTTTGTCATTTCCGGCTGCAACGTGCGCCCACTTTTCTAACAGCGGATTACCCTCCAGCAAAATTTCTGGATTAGCATAGC
Organism: Alteromonas sp. AWQ4_252; assembly: GCF_056158205.1. Classification (NCBI taxonomy): domain Bacteria; kingdom Pseudomonadati; phylum Pseudomonadota; class Gammaproteobacteria; order Alteromonadales; family Alteromonadaceae; genus Alteromonas; species Alteromonas sp. AWQ4_252. The sequence continues at coordinate 4,235,843 of NZ_JBSWSV010000001.1, forward strand.
TTTCTGAAGGGGCTTCAGCAGGATGCTGAACAACAGTTTGTAAACGACTCATGATGATTAAACACTCCGGATATAGAAAGAAAGCACAGCCCGCTCTCTGACAGACTGCGATAGTAGATTCAACCAGTATAAGCGGGTCGCCCCGGCAGCTTTCGCCAAATCGGCAAGGCTGCGGGGCATAATGATTGTCTTGTCAGATAAAATTCAGACAATAATTACGCGTTTGTTTTCACTTTGGCAAACCAGGGATAGAGCGTGGGTAACACCACCAATGTAAGTAGCGTTGAGCTGATAAGCCCCCCAACAATCACTGCTGCCAGAGGCTTCTGGATTTCAGCCCCCTGCCCGTTGGAAAGTAGCATGGGGATCAACCCGAGTGCAGAGGTCAGTGCGGTCATCAGTACTGGCCGGAGTCGAGAGCATGCTCCGGAAATAATCGCCTCCATCGCATCCACTTGATTATTAAGCCTGAGATTCAGACTCTCCACCATTACCACACCGTTTAACACCGCAACCCCGAACAGGGTGATAAAACCCACTGAGCTTGGCACTGAAAGATAGTGACCACTCACATACAAAGACAGTACCCCGCCCACCGCAGCCAGCGGAATATTTATCATGATCAGAGCCACTAGCCGTACGTTAGTAAATGCGAAATACAGCAATAGCGCAATCATCAGTAAAGACACAGGCACCACAAGCGTCAGGCGCTGCATGGCGCGCTGCTGATTTTCAAACTGACCACCAATCTGCACCGCATAGCCACCCGGAAGCGAAACCTGAGAATCGATGGCGTCATGAATATCGTTGACCACGCTGCCCATGTCACGACCGTCAACGTTGGCCTGGATCACCACTCTGCGCTGCACATCGTCCCGTCGTATTTGCGGCGGACCAGACTCTATCGCCACCGATGCCACATCTTTCAGCCGTATCCAGGCGCCCTGTGCACTGAGCAAGCGCAGCTCGTTAATGGCATCAATATTATCGCGGAACGATTCGTTGTAGCGCACCACAATATCGTATCGCTCGTTACCGCTGATGATTTGTCCTGCTGATGCGCCACCAATGCCCTGCTGCACCAGATCCATCACATCTGCCACGTCCAGGCCATAGCGACTCAGCTGTCTGCGATCAGGCCGAACCACTAATTGGGCCTCACCGCTGATTTGCTCCATGGCCACATCCCGGGCGCCAGGAATGCGCGCCACGGCGTCGGTGATTTGCTGTCCATAATCAGCCAGCATATCCAGATCAGGGCCAAACAGCTTAATTGCCAGCTCCGCCTTCACCCCGGATAACAACTCGTCTACCCTTGTAGAAATGGGCTGTGAAAAGTTGAACAGTAAGCCCGGATGCATTTCAAGTTTGCGGCCCATGGCTTCCTGCAAGCCCACGCGACTTGACGCGGTTTGCCACTCATCCACCGGCTTAAGGCCAATATAAATTTCAATATTGTTGACCGGCTCAGGATCACCACCAATTTCTGCGCGGCCAATTTTGCTAACCGCATACGTAACCTCAGGAAATTCCAGCAGCATTTTTTCCAGTTTTGGCGCGACCCCCAAGGCGGTATCTAAACTGGCAGAAGGGGCCAACGTAACCCGCAAGTTAATGGTGCCTTCCTCCAGTTCAGGCGCAAACTCTGTCCCCAATTGTGGAATGAGTAAACCTGTTATGGCCACCTGCGCCAGCGCAATACCAACAACGGCTTTACGATGATACATGGAGAGAGAGAGGAGTCGTGTGTAGGCTGCCTCCAGCTTCAGCAGCACAGGATTAGCGCGCTGCACTACAGGACGCGCCTTAAGCAGATATACCGACAACACCGGAACGAAAACAAGGGCAACAACAACCGCGCAGACAAGTGCCAGCATAATGGCGATAGCCATAGGCTGAAACAGCTTCGCCTCTACCCCTTCAAAGCTGAACAGCGGCGTAAATACCACCAGAATAATCAGTGTGGCAAAAAACACCGGCCGTGCCACTTCCTGAGCGGCACTGACTACCAGTTCGATAATATTCCCACCGGCAGTGCTATCTTTCGGCAGCTTCTGATAAATATTTTCCACCACCACCACAGAGCCATCCACCAGCATGCCTATAGCCACCGCCATACCGCCCAGTGACATCAGGTTGGCAGAACCCCCCAGCATACTGAGCATGGCCAGCGCCAGACCAATAGACACAGGAATGGAAATCAGCACCAGTAATGTAGCCCGCACACTCAGTAGAAACAGCGCCAATACCACCACGATAAATAAAAATGCCAGCAGCAGTGCGTTGACCACGGTATCCACCGCCTGACGAATTAAATCAGCCTGGTCGTAGTAGGGCTCAAAGCGTACACCATCCGGCAGTGCTGCGTTGATAAGGTCGATGCGCTGGTTAATGCCTTGAATGGTGGAATTGGTATTTGCCCCCATGCGTTTAAGCACCACGCCGGATACCACTTCGCCCCGGCTTTCCACCTTGCCCTGCTCATCTTTCAGCGACATGGTTACCGCCCCCTGGCGGATTTCACTGCCCATTTCCACTGCGGCTACATCGCCCACCGTGATAATGGCTGCACCTTCGGTTTTCAGTGGGATCTGTCTTATTTCATCCAATGCCGCCTCACCGGAAGACAGCCAGCCGGTTCCCCGAATCACCAGTTGTTCCGGCCCTCGTTCCATATACCAGCCACCAGCATTATTGTTATTACGAGAAAGGGCTTCCACCACATCCTTTTGGGTAAGGTTGTAAGACAATAAGCGGTTAGGCCAGAGATTCACCTGATACTGGCGAACATGACCTCCGAAAGACAGTACTTCAGTAATACCATCCACCGGCATCAGCAGCAGTTTAATGAGGTAGTCATTCAGACTGCGCAGCGCCATACTGTCGTAGCCCGAGTCCTCATCGGCAATCAGCAGGTACTGGTAAACCTGACCCAGTCCCGAGGTGTTCGGGCCGATAGCCGGCATGCCAATACCTTCGGGGATCATGTCTGCGGCGATTTGCAATCGCTCAAACACCAGCTGACGAGCAAAGTACACATCGGTGCCCTCGCGAAACACCACCGTTATGCCGGATAAACCGGTTTTCGAAATAGAGCGCACTTCTTCCACATCGGGCAGCGCATACATCACGGCCTCAATGGGATAGGTGATAAGTTGCTCTACTTCTTCAGCAGCCAGGCCCGGCGCTTCGGTATTAATGGCAACCTGAATGTTGGTCACGTCAGGAAACGCATCCAGGTTCAGCCGGGGGATCATCAGCGCGGCAAAGGCACACAAGCCCGCCAGCACCAGAAGTACAATCAGACGCAGTTGTACTGCGCGATTAATTAAACCTGCAAACATACTGAGTCCTGTTAGTGGTTGTGTGGATCAAAACCGCCTTTGGCGATTTCTGAAGCAACGAAAAAGGCTCCACGGCTAACGTAGGTTGTACCTGCGCTGACACCGTTTACCGCCTGCCATTCGCCGAACTTAGGCCCCAGCGTCACGGTTACCGGTGACAGGTCGCCGTCTTCGGTTTCGGTAAAAATCTGCCACTCTCCGTCGGCGTCCCGCATCAGTGCAGATTGCGGCACAGCCAGTACACCTTGAGTTTCCGGGCCGTTGAAATAAATGTCAGCAAACATGCCGGAATGAAACCGGTGCGCGGTGTTATCCAGTTCTAGCCGCACTGTGCGGGTACGGCTTACCGGATCAATGGTGTGGGATTCCTGAGTAACTATGGCTCTCGCAGACATGTCACCCACTATCACGCTGGCCTCGTCGCCGAGCGCGAGGTGCAGATCGTTTTGTGCCGACAAGCGGGCTTCCACCCACAGGTGGGCTTCATCAGACAACAGCATCAGCGGTTGTCCGGGTTCAATACGCTGCCCCTGATTAAAATCATCGGTCATGATGAGGCCGCTCGTCTGCGCGGTGAGAGTATATTCGCCCAGCGGGTAGCGCTCGTTCTTTTCAATAAGTTCGATGGTGGAAGCAGAAAGGCCAAGCGCCTGCAAGCGCCGACTGGCGGCGTTGTAATTGGTTCGCGCCTCAATGAAACGTTTTTCCCCCACTGCACGCTGCCCTAGCTTGCTGACCCGCTGCCACTCAACATAGGTTTGCTGAAGCTGGCTTTGCGCGTTAATCATTTCCTCACTGAACAAGGTAACCAGCGGCTGCCCGGCACTGACCTTCTCGCCCAATGCGGCGTGACGAGCAGTCACCACCGAACTCACCCGAGGGGAAATAATGTAGCTGCGGTAACCGTTCACCTTTATCTCACCGGGCGCATAGACCTGCTGACTCAGTGATATCGGCGACAGCACTTCCAGATGAATGTCTGTCAGGTCACGCTGCGCTTCAGAAAGGGCCACTTCGATCTGCTCTCCATGGCCGCCATGGCCATGTTCGTCATGTTCGCTTTCATGCGCAGCTTCAGCGGGTGTATTAGCATTATTGTTAGCACCGTGCTCCTGCGCGCCGGCTTCTTTGTGATGTTGCTCTCCCTCATCAGAATGCTCGCCATGAGCAGGTTCATGTGACAGATGGCTTTGCCCGAAAACCGGAGAAATATTCAGTACAGCGAGCAAACTCACTGTTTTCAATAAAGTTGGTAAATCCTTCATGTTACTGCTCCTGTGATTTCAAGGAAGATATGTGATCTGCCAGACGGGCAGTGATATGCAGATATTCGATTGTGGCAAGCTGAAAGTTACCTTTAAGTGTAAGAGCGGCCTGCATGCCGTCTCGCAACTGTTGCACCTGCCATTGATAATCAGAAAGGCTTAAGTCGCCTTGTGCATAGCGCGACTGAAGCACCTTTACCTCATTGGCAAGATCGTCTTCATGCAATGCCTGCCACTGCAGAAAGCGCTCTCTGCTTTGTTTTAAACGCAGGGCGGCATTGTCGAGGGCTTCTTTGGTGCTACGCATTAGTGCATGCATTTCCTGCTCGCTGACCATCGCGGTCTCACGGGCGGCATCATTAACTTCTGAGTAGTCATTGCGCCACTGAAGCGGCACAGACAAATTGAGCGATACCAAAGACTCACCAGCCTGGCGGCCCACCCCAACACCGATATTCGGAACAGGTTTATTTGATTTCAGTTGCATGTCGGCGTTAGCCTGCGCGCTCAGCCAGTTAAGCCGCGCTTGTTGCATCACAGGTAGCCGGGATAATTCGATAGCGGCGATCCCTGGCAGTGTCTGCTGCCAGAATGCTTCGCTGACCGGATGACTCATAGCCTGCTCCCCAGCCAGTGCCTGTAGTGACTGCCTGGCATCCAGCCAGTCCTGCATGCGCTGATTTTCTACCACCATTCCCTGGCCAACCACGGCTTTCGCCATCGCTAATTCTGTATGGTTAACCTCACCAGCTTCAACTTGTGCGCGGGTCAGCTCAAGTAACTGTAGATCCTGCTCCACCTGAAGCTGGGCTAATGCATAAGCCTGCTCGCCCAGTGCGACCTGCACTTGCGCTCGCATGAGCTCTGCCAGTAAATCATTGGTGATAATGGTGACACCGAGTCGCCCTTGTTGGGCTAACAAATCGCCGAGTCCGGTACGAGATTGCTTTACATCCCACCAGTCGATATCGGACGACAGTCCTACCTGAAAATTGGTTTCACTGCCTTCCCGTTCAAGTGAACTATCGAAAGACGGGTTGTAAAGGGGACGGGCCATTGCTGCGGCGGAATATTCCGACGCAGTCATTTGATGTGTGTAAGCCTGCATGGAGGGATGCTGCCGCACTGTTTGCATTGCCCACTGCGACCAGGCAGCCGATTCCGTCGCACACAGCGGTGTACTGAGTGCGAGCAACAAGCCCGCACTTAAAAAGCGATGTTTCATTGAATTTATCTCTTAACGATGACAAGCACTCCGGCTTACGCCGAAGCATGAATTAAGCCTGTTAGCTAAGCGATAGGAGGTCGAAGCAGATTGCTCCAGTGGCCTTCCGTCAGAGGCTGAATAAGGGAATGACGGGGGTAAAACTGATTATCGGTATTCAGTGCTTTTACTGCTACGGGCAGGTAAATATGCTGCGCGCCGTGACAATGACAGCAGTGCTGACAATCGAGCCCGTATTTGTCAGTGGTTTTCAGGTCTTCCTGAAACTGAGAGCCGGGAATATCAACGACATCATTCAGCACATGAAAATCGGTATCCTGATGGGCGGCATGCGAATCGAAAACCACACTCATAGTCTGCGCGCTCAAAGAGAGCAGCAGGAATAAGATCAGTGATTTAAACGACCGGTTAAGCATACTGATGGCGACCTGTTATCCGAATGCCTGTGAAATAAGGCTGTAGATGTTAACACCGCTTTGCGTTGACGGCAAAAATTGACCTTTCACCATGATGCTGACTTTGTCGACCTCTGCCAGGCCCAAAGATTCCAGCCAGGGTTTGATCGACAGGGCCTTTTCGGTAAGGTCAAAACGGATAAATCCAGATTCGTCTGCCAGCAAGCGACTGATTAGCGCTCTGGCGGTGTCATCATTATCCGCCAGTACCGGACCGAGAGTTTGCCCGTGACCACTGGTCCGTAACATGGCAAAGCCCACCGCTTTATCGTCGTCATACGCAACCAGCCCTTTACCGGCTTGTGCCACTGCTGTAAGCAAAGATTCGCGATTGCATCCGTAAGCGTCGGCATCAAGAAGCAGTACATCACTCAGATTTGCAGCATTAATAGTTTCAATTTTCAGGCTGGTTTCTGTAGGTTCTGGCTGCGTGGCTAGCTCGCCCTGTACCTGATAAATAAATCCGCATTCTTCAAAGCCGCACTGCTGATAAAGGCGCTTCCCAGCCACGGTAGCGACTAACTGCAGACTTCGCGTGCCCGTCTGGGCCATTATTGTGTCCATTAATGTTCTGCCAAGTCCGTTACCCTGGCGCTCAGCGGGCACCACAACGAGACCAACGGTGGCGTAGTCGCTGCCATAATCCCACCACAGAATACAACCAGCGATTTCACCGTCAGCATCTTCAATAATGGAACCTTTACCCTGTGAAAAATGCAGTTCCCAGTCGCCCATTCGATGAGGCCATTTCACCTGCTGAGTGAACGTCAGGCAGGTGGCTAAATCAGTTTCGCGCATATCGCGAAGAGTAAAATTATTGGTGTCCATCGTTGCTCTTCATTAATCGTTGCAGTGTTTAATCAATTGCCATTCAGTGTATTGGCAACGACTCAGCAGATTTTGCTGTTTCATTTTGCCAAACCAGCTGAATCTGTGTTTTCTTTACCTGGCTAAAGGCAGATAATCCTCTACCAGCGCGACGTGTAATCTGACCCCAGTGGCAATGATGTCGTCATTAAAATCGTATGCCGGGTGGTGGAGCGGAATATGTTCCTCACCGGCCCCCTGTCCGAGCCACACATAGGCCCCTTCACAGGCCTGCAGCATAAAAGCGAAATCCTCAGAGGTAAATGCCGGTTCAGGGGCAGCTACCGCGTTGCCGATCTGTTGTGCAACCTGAAGCGCATGTTCGGCGGCTTCCGGGTCATTAATTGTGGCAGGGTAGTAACGCTGATAGTCGATATTAATTTCCGTGCCCGTTGCCATTGCTACGCCAGCGATAACCTGACGAACAGCAGTTTCGATCTGATCCTGCACCGCCGGATCAAAGGTGCGGACGGTGCCAGTGAGTGTAACTGTACCGGGTAACACGTTGTGAGAATTGCCTCCACCTATCTGGGTAACTGACAACACGGCAGTGGATGTAGGCGCGACGCGGCGTGAAACAATGGTATTTAGCTGAGACACCAACTCGCTGGCGGCCAGAATGGCGTCCGGGGTTTGATGGGGCACTGCGGCATGCCCTCCTCTTCCTTTTACTTCAATGGCAAATTTATCAGCTGCCGCCATGATTGGCCCCGGGCGAGTAGAGATGGTTCCTGCCGGTAAATCAGGCCAGTTGTGAAAGGCATAAACGCGGTCACAGGGGAAACGCTCAAAAAGGCCATCATCAATCATTGCCTTTGCCCCGGCCTGCCCTTCTTCGGCAGGCTGAAAAATAAAGTGGACAGTGCCATCAAACTGGCGAGTTCGTGCCAGATGCTGGGCAGCTCCAAGTAACATTGTAGTATGTCCATCGTGGCCGCAGCCATGAAAAACACCGTGACTGCAGCTGGCATAAGGTAGCCCCGTTTCCTCTACGATGGGCAGTGCATCCATGTCTGCACGAAGCCCAATAGTTCTACCTGAGTTGCCTGTCCGAAGCGTGCCAACTACGCCGGTTTTACCAATGCCGGTAGTGACTTCCAGCCCAATTTCCCGCAAACTTGCCGCTACTTTATCCGCCGTTCTGACTTCTTCATAAGCCAGCTCAGGGTTTGCATGAATATCACGCCGGAAGGTAATTAGTCCTTCAAGAAGATCCTCAATTCCGTTTTTTAGCTGCATGGTTGTTCTCCTGATCATGGACGTTTAGCCTCGGGAGGCTGGAAAAAAGCTGAATCGCAGGATGTCAGTGTAGCTTGCCGACAGTAATAAATTCGGCGTGTTTGCGATGCCCTATTCAATATAATTTGCTGTTGATACGGGGAAAGCGGCACCCCATGCTGCTTTATCGACAATATACTGGGTGTCACTATATTGCAGCAGGATCTGCCGCCTATCTGCTTTGCATCATGATACTGCCGCATGTCACTTAAAGAAATAAACAGGAAGCACATTATGAATAAACAACCCGTTGAGCAATATCTTGATAGTCGACGTCTATCGCAAGCCTACATCAACGGAGAATGGGTTGCATTAACTGAAGGCAAACCTTTTGATGTGATTAATCCTGCCACTGAAGCCCCCGCAGCCACCATCCAGCTGGGTAATGCCGACGATCTGAACAAGGCTGTTGCCGCGGCAAAAACAGCCTTTCCAGCCTGGTCTGCCACGTCGGTAGAGATCCGTCTTGCTTGTCTGGACCGGATTATTGAGCTGATTGAAGAGCGGGCTGAACTGCTTGCCAACCTGATGTCGCTGGAAATGGGAGCGACGCTTGCCTATGCCCGTAGCACACAGGTGCCACTTGCAGCAGCTCATATCCGCGTGGCCCGGGAGAACCTGGCTAAATACGCATTTACTGAAATGCGTGGCACGACTGCTGTAACCCGGGAACCCATTGGCGTTGCAGGGCTTATCACCCCATGGAACTGGCCGCTGTATCAGGTTACCGCAAAAGTAGGCCCGGCGTTAGCGGTTGGTTGCTCAGTGGTGCTTAAACCCAGTGAACTGTCGCCACTCAGCGCGCTGGCTTTTGCCCAGATCGTTCATGACGCTGGCGTGCCCGCTGGTGTCTTCAACCTGCTAAACGGTAACGGTGCCGATGTGGGAGAGCCCCTGGCTCGCCACCCGGATGTAGATATGGTGTCTTTTACCGGCTCCACACGAGCGGGCATACTGGTCGCTCAGGCAGCGGCTACGACAGTAAAACGAGTGGGCCAGGAACTGGGTGGCAAGTCGCCTAACATTCTCCTTCCTGATGCTGATTTTGCCAGCGCAGTCGGTCCTGGTGTACAGGCAGGTATGCGCAATAATGGTCAGTCGTGCAGCGCCCCCACCCGCATGCTGGTGCCCAGAGATCGCCTCGCTGAAGTAGAGAAGCTGGCAGTAGAAGCTGCTGAGTCAATTGTTATCGGGCTGGCTGACAATGAATTGGCCACCCATGGGCCGGTAGCTAACCGCCCTCAATTCGAACGCGTGCAAACCATGATCCAGCGAGGTATCGACGAAGGTGCGCGTTGTGTTACCGGCGGCACGGGCCGTCCCGAAGGATTTGACCGTGGCTTTTACACCCGCCCTACTGTTTTCAGCGACGTGACGCCTGACATGGATATCGCCCAGCAGGAAATCTTCGGGCCGGTACTTTGCCTGATCCCTTACGACGATATTGACCATGCCGTTGAAATTGCCAATAGCACCGTATTCGGATTAGCCGCTCACGTGCAGTCTGCCGACCTGAATGCAGCCAGAGATGTGGCTCGCAGAATCCGCAGTGGTCAGGTGTTGATTAATTATCCGGCCTGGGATCCTCAGGCTCCTTTCGGAGGCTGTAAGCAGTCAGGCAACGGCCGCGAATATGGCATTGAAGGACTGGAAGAATATCTGGAAGTAAAAGCCATCGTAGGCTTTGACGCCGAAGCGTAACCCTCTGCGAACAAGGTATCGAAATTATGTCTCCTCAACTAAAAAAAATCGCCAGTAATGAAAAGCTTCCTGACGAAGTCGATGTAGTCGTTATCGGCGGCGGTATCATTGGCGCAGCAGCCACTTATTTTATGTCGAAACAAGGCTATAAAGTTGCGCTGATTGAAAAAGGTCTGGTGGGCTGCGAGCAGTCCAGCCGGAACTGGGGCTGGTGTCGCCAGCAAAATCGTGATGAACGTGAGCTGCCCACATCCGGTCTGTCCATGCGCCTGTGGGATGAGATGTCCCGGGACATAGGGTTTGATCTGGGCTTCCGCCGTTGCGGATTGCGTTATGCCACTGACGATCCAAAGCAGTTAGCTCAATGGGATTCCTGGCGCGATTTGGCAAAGCAATACGACATCAACACAGTGATGCTGAATGCAAAAGAAGCCAATGAAATGATTCCTGCCAAAGGCCGTAACTGGATAGGCGGAGTACATTCTATCGATGACGGCAAAGGTGAGCCATCCATTGCTGCTCCCATGATTGCTGAAGGAGCCAGAGCACTCGGTGCGACCATCCATCAAAACTGTGCTGCCCGCGGCCTGGATATCAAAAATGGCAAAGTAGAAGGTGTGGTGACCGAAAAAGGCACCATCAAAACCAACCGCGTTTTATGTGCAGCCGGTGCCTGGGCATCGGCGTTCTGTCGTCATCATGGTATCAGTTTTCCGCAGGCCAGTGTGCGCCAGACGGCATTCAGAACCAAACCCATCACCAATATCGGTGAAGCAATTTATACCAGTAACGTAGCACTCACCCGTCGGCTGGATGGCAGCTACACGGTCGCCATCAGCGGTACGGCCTTGCTGGAATTTACTCCGCAGAGTATTCGCTACGCCAAGCCCTTTATGCCAATGTTTATGAAACGCATTAAAGCTATTCAAGTGAATTTAGGACGTTCATTCTTCAGCGGTCCGGAAGCATTTAATAGCTGGACCAATGACGGTATCTCACCGTTCGAGAAGATCCGTATCCTTGATCCTGCGCCGGTGAAAAGCAATTTGCGTAAAACGATGGAAACCGTTAAATCACTGTTTCCTGCACTTGCTGACATGGAAATGGCAGAAAGCTGGGGCAGTTATGTCGATTCAACACCAGATGCAATTCCGGTGATATCACCAATAGAACAGGTTGATGGATTTTTCCTTGCCGCAGGCACCTCTGCCCATGGTTTTGGTCTTGGACCTGGCCTTGCCCATCTTGCCGCGGATATGGTGTTGGGCAATAAGCCGGTGATTGATGCCAGTTCTTATCACTTGTCTCGTCTGCTGGATGGCTCGAAAATTCGCGTGGGCGCTATCTGAGTCACTTCACAGCAACTCCGTTGGCCGGGCTTTCATGCCCGGTTTTTTTACTTCAGATAAGACTCGCCGTGAAGTTTGGCAGCAGCACATTCACTCCAGGTTAAATAGCAAAGTTCCATTCAGAAATGGTGCAAGGAGAAATAAAAAGCCCGCGGTGAATGACAGCGGGCTTTCTAATTATGATTTACTTCAGTTCAGCATTAGCTCAACATTGCCTCATCCCGGTGACACAAAACAGACTTCCCGGAGGCGAGTTCACGCTTGGGAGGCGCATCCTGATCACACAGACCATCAAGCTTTACCGTGCATCTGTCACGAAAACGGCATAGGGTGTCGCTATTGGTAACTGGAATATTACGCGCAGCCTGGTCACGGTTGCGGCTATCCAGCCATTGAGGATCTAACGTCGGTACACTACTCACCAGCAAATCGGTGTACGGATGATACGGAGCTGACGCAAAAGATTCACCGCTGCCATGTTCCACCTTATTGCCTTTGTACAGCACCACCACTTCATCACACAGGCTCTTCACCGTTGAAATATCATGGCTGATAAACACAATTGCGATATTCAGTCTCGCCTGTAATTCCTCAAGTAGTTCGAGGATCGCTGCAGCGACAACGGTATCCAACGCTGATGTTACCTCATCACAGAGAATAACACTGGGTTCTGCAGCGAGTGCGCGGGCCAGATTAATGCGTTGTTTCTGACCGCCGGATAGCGCGCCACACTTACGTTCAGCGAGTTCCGCCGGCAGTTTAACCAGCTCGAGTAATTCAGCCACGCGACGTTTGCGTGCGTCTCCTTTCAAATCGTGGAAGAAAGTCAGTGGCCGGCCCAATATATCGCCAACGGTATGGGCCGGGTTCAGCGCCGTATCGGCATTCTGGAAAACCATCTGAATATGCTGACATTCATTTTTTTCACGTTCAGTAATTGATGAGAACAACTCTCGTTTATTCAGCAACATATAACCGCCAGATGCAGGCAACAATCCGGCAATCACTCTGGCGAAGGTGGATTTTCCCGAGCCGGATTCACCGATTATTCCCACAGTCTGCCCGCGACGAACCTTAAGGGAAATATCCGACAGAATGGGAATTTCTGGCTTGCCTTCTTTTGTAATTCTGCCGTAGCCCGCTTCGATGTTAGCGATTTCCAGTACCACGTCACTTTTGGTTTTATGCTGAACAGAATCATTGTCCTGAACGGCGCTGAGTAGCTGACGGGTATAGGCATGTTCAGCATTTTGCAGAATTTTATCGGTGGGGTTATTTTCCATTACCCTCCCTTTCTGCAGCACCAGAATACGGTCCGCCATCTGCGCTACAACGGCAAGATCGTGCGATACATAAACCGCTGTGGTATTGGTCGCTTTTACTGCCGCCTTGAAAGCTTTTAGTACGTCGACCTGAGTAGTCACATCCAGTGCGGTGGTGGGTTCATCAAAGATCACCAGTTCGGGATCGCAAATCAGCGCCATAGCCGCCATCAGTCGTTGCAATTGTCCGCCAGATACTTCATGGGGATAACGCTTGCCGATAGTTTCCGGCGACGGTAAAGACAGTTTACCAAACAGCATGACGGCTTTAGCTTCAGCCTCTTTACGTGACATCACGCCATGCAGCAAAGCGCTTTCTACCACCTGCTCAATTATTCTTCGTGAAGGGTTAAACGCCGCCGCTGCACTTTGCGCAACATAAGCCACTTTGCGGCCACGCAGAGCTGCAAGCTGGGCATCGGTTTTGTCTGCCATATTGTCGTTACCCACACTGACAACGCCACCGGTAATACGGCAGCCCGGGCGCGTATAGCCCAGCAGAGTCAGTGCGATAGTGGTTTTCCCCGAACCGGACTCACCGATCAGCGCCAACACTTCGCCACGTTGCAATGAAAAACTGACATCATCCACAATGGTAACAGGCTGCATAGCATCACCGGCCTGAACCTGTAAATTCTCAACTTTGATATGCGCTGCCATACTACTTCCCCTTTGCCGCATAGGTGGCGCCGCCACGTAAACTGTCAATCACCAGGTTCACGGCTATGGTTATCGTGGCAATCGCAAGAGCCGGTACAATAACCGCAGGCGCGCCTTCGGCCAGACCGGAAATATTTTCCCGTACTAATGAGCCAAGGTCCGCCTCTGGCGGTTGTACGCCCAGGCCGAGAAAACTCAGACTGCTTAACAGCAGTACTACAAACACAAACCGCAAACCAAAATCAGCCAGCATGGGGTGCAGAATATTTGGCAGAATTTCTTTCACTGCCAGATAAAGACGACTTTCCCCACGGGTACGGGCGACAGTAACAAAATCCATATTCGCCACATTTACTGCTAGCGCCCGGGCAATCCGGAATGCGCCAGGCATGTAACTGATCGCAGTAATGGTCAAAAGAATCGGCACTGACGAGCCAAATGCAGCGATCATTACCAGTGAAAAAATCTTGCTGGGAATGGAAATCAACGCATCCATAAACCGGGAAATCACTTCATCGGTACGAGGATGACTAACCGCTGAGTAGAGCGCAATCAGCGTACCCGACGAACAGGCCAGCGCAGCGGCAAGCAGAGGAATGAAAATTGTAAACCGGGCACCGTCCAGAATACGGCTGAACACATCGCGGCCAATATAATCGGTGCCGAGCACATGTTCACCGCCCAGCGGCTCAAACACATCATAGGCAACGATTTCGCTGGCCGAATACGGCGCCAGCCAGGGACCAAAGACCGCAATAAATATCCAGGCGGCTACCAGGACCGCACCAAGCTTCCCCGACAGGGGCATAGATTTAATGGCAGACAAAATGATTAGCCTCCGGTACGCAGTTTAGGGTTAGCGAGAATTGCAGAAATGTCAGCAATCAATACCAGAATCAGATAACCGGTACAGAACAGCATGGCGCACGCCTGCAGAAGCGGCATGTCGCGGTTGGTAACTGCATCGACCATCAGGCTGGCAACGCCCGGATAGTTAAAGATTACCTCAACAATGACAACCCCACCGAGCAGGTAAGAGAGACTCAGTGCCACTGCGTTAACGATGGGGCCTATGGCGTTGGGAAGTGCATGACGAAGTACCGCGCGGGATAATGGTGAACCTTTCAGCAGCGCCATCTCCACATAAGGCTGTGACAGTTGCTCGAGCACTGCTGCCCGGGTCATTCTGGCCATTTGTGCGCTCAGTACAATACACAGCGTGGCGACAGGCAGCGCAAAGGCGCGAAAATAGTCGTACAGTCCGGCATCGTCTGAAATATAAGACAAGGAAGGAAGCCAGTTCAGTTCCACAGCAAAAATCAATACAAAGATAGTGGCGAGTAAAAACTCAGGGATCGCTACCATGGTCAACGTGGCAATATTCATGACTTTATCGAGTCTTCTGCCGCTATGCATCGCGGCAACGATACCCAGAATCATCGCAAACGGCACGGCAATCACCGCTGTCAGCCCTGCAAGCAGGAGCGACTTGGACAGACGAGAGCTTATCAACTCACTGACAGGGCGAGAGTTTGCCAGAGACATGCCGGCATCACCGGTGACAAGCCCCCCTAGCCAGTTAGCGTACCGGGTAAGAGGAGGATCGTTCAGCCCGTATGCATCACGCAATGCAGCCACTGCCTCAGGGGTAGCGCTTTGTCCGAGCATTTCCTGGGCAGCGTCACCGGGCAATAGATTTGCGATGAAAAACACCACGGCGGAAACAATCAGTAATGTGATAAGAGACAGACCAATGCGTTTTACAATCAGCTGGAAAATGACCTTCATTTCAGACTCCTTAAGACCATTATGCGTCCAGCCAGACGTGTTCAGCGAAAAGGTAACCCATCAAACCACCAGTGGGGATGGGGAAGGTACCTTTAATACGCTTGTCATAGCCGTCGATAAGATTCATAAATACCGGAATACCAACGCTGCATTCATGATGAACCAGCTCCTGCATGTCCCAGTACATTTGCTTTCGTTTCGCTTCGTCGCCCTCGCCCCTTGCGGCAAGAAGCAGTTCATCGAACTGGGCATTGTTCCAGCCTGATTCATTCCATGGCGCATCGGACTTGTAGAACAGACTAAACAACTCATCCAGGCTAACCCGCGGGTTGATGTTGCCGTAGCCGAGAGGATGCTTCATCCAGTGATTCGACCAATACCCATCTGCGGGTACCCGGTTTATCCCGAAATGCATACCAGCTTCTATGCCTGCCAGTTGCAGTAAAGCGGCCATATCTACTGAGCCTTCAGCCGCCGGAGACGTGAACAGCGGCATACGCAAGCCACTCATTCCTGCCTTCTTCAAATGGAACTTGGCGCGGTCAATATCGTATGGACGCTGTGGCAGTTCGTGGTTGTAATATTTATGAGTGGGTGCCACAGGCTGATCGTTGGCAATGGTGGCATACCCCCGGAACAAGGCACGTTTAATAAGCTCCCTGTCCTGCATGTATTTAACCGCCAGAACAAAATCCGGGTTATTGGTTGGATAAGCATCCTGACGCATGATCAGGTTGGTATACAGGCTCGACTCAGTCTGCATCACATCGCAGGTACCGGAGCGTTTAACCCGTTTGGTTGAACGGGGATTGAGTGCCAGAGCCATCTGAATATCACCGGACAACAAGGCATTTACCCGGGACGACTCATCGGAAATTCCCACGAGCTCTATTTCGTCGAGATAAGGTTTGCCCGGCTTCCAGAAGTTGGGATTGCGGACGCCGATAGTCCGCACACCGGGAGAAAACTCTTTCAGGCGATATGGCCCGGTGCCATCAGCCGTTTCAGAAAAATCGGTGGTGCCGTCTGCCACAATACAAAAATTAGAGGATGCCAGCATGACAGGCAAGTCAGCATTCGGTGACTTCAGTGAAATACGCAGGGTGTCGGGACCTGTTACTTTTACACTCTCAAATTGAGCCGCAATGGGGGCTGCTCTTGATGTGATGGCGGGATCTTTATGCCGCAGCAGTGAATACACCACATCTTGTGGCGTCAGGCTTTTCCCGCTATGAAACGTTACGCCGCTACGCAGTCTGATATGCCAGTCTTTCTGATCCTCACTTTCCATGGTTTCGGCCAGCGCCAAATCGGCACCCAATTCACGATTAAACTGCGTCAGACCACTGTAAATCATGTAAATACGCACGTAATCGGTGCTGAGTGAGGCTTTTGCCGGGTCTAATGTATCCCGGGTTGACACCGAGTACGTCGCTACGCGAATACGTCCTCCCCGCTTAGGGGTTGCAGCAGGCTGCTCGCCGGCAATCTGTGCAAGCACGTGTGCCGGCAGAGCCAGTCCACTGGCGGCGGTAACGAGTCCCGCTGCGCCCAATGATTTTAACAAGGTTCGCCGACTAGTGGAGTGATGCCCTCTGAGGGCGGCGTCTAATTTATTATTGTTCATGATCGTCCCCTGAACATTGCGGCTCTGGCGTGCTCAATGCTTAATGTAGTTTATCCTGCATTTTGTAATACATGCCGACGAAAGGTAAAAACCAGGGTTTACCAAAATGAAGTGGTACAGCCGGCCAGTCATTAGTAACCCATGGACAGTCTGTAGATTTGCCATCAATGATATCGGCCATGACACCACCCATATGCAAAGCCATCTGCACGCCATGGCCACTGTAGCCCATGGCATAAAACAGGCCGTTGTGTTGACCAACTTTAGGCAGACGGTCAGCACTCATGTCTACCGTACCGCCCCAGCAATAATCAATGGGTGTACCGGCCAACTGGGGAAACATCTCGTGCAGCGACTGCTTTAATATTTCACCGCTTTTCAAATCTGACCGCTGATTGGAAACTGCAAACCTTGCCCGACCGCCAAACAGTAGCCGGCGATCAGGTGTTAGCCGGAAATAGTTGCCAATATTCTTGCTGGTCACATACGAGCGATTGCCGGGAAATAAGGATTCGCAGATTTTTTTATCCAGCGGCGCTGTGGTGATTGCAAAGCTACCCACCGGCACGATTCTGCGGCGGAACCAGCTGAATGGCCCGGGTCCACTGCCGCCGGTGGCAACCAGTACGGTCTTCGCGACAAGGGTCTGCCCGGGAGTATGTACCATCCACTGTTGCGGCCCTTTTTTATCAACTCTGATCACTGGCTGATGCTGGAACAGTGCTACTCCCTGCGCAATACAGCGAGTAGCCAGACCATGAACCATTTTGCCTACATGAAGCTGGGCGCCACTGGGAGTCAGCAAGCCACCATAAAACTGGTCGGAAGAAATTTCCTGCTGAAGCTGAGCGGCATCCAGTAACCTGGCCTGAGGATCCACTTCTTTAGTGAGCGCCTCATGGGTTCTCGCCAATTTATCAAAATGCTCGGGCTTCGCTGCCAGCTTAATTTTACCGGCGCGACGAAAATCACAGTCGATATCTTCGTTTTTTACCAAAGACTCAACCGAGTCCACCGCCTGATTGTAAAATTGATAAAATGCGCGCGCCTTGTCTTCACCGTAACTGGCCACCAGCCCAGCATAATCCTGAGCAGTACCGTTATTACACTGGCCTCCATTACGCCCGGAGGCTTCGCCGCCAACTATACCAGCTTCACACAACGCCACGCTCGCCCCGCGTTTTGCCAGAGCCAATGCAGAAGACAACCCGGTAAAGCCACCGCCAATCACCACCACATCGACAGATTGTGACGACAACGTCGTGTTTGTTGTATCGATAGTCGGTGCGGTATCCAGCCAGTAAGACGCGCTTTTCATATCAATCCTTATTCCAGACCAACTACACCGGGTAAACCGCGGATATCCTGAATTTCAGTGTAACCATAGAAAGGGTTTGCTGGCTCGTGGCCACGGTTTACCCAGACTTTGTTTTTAATGCCGATATCGTGAGCGGACATCAGGTCGTAACGGAAACTGGAGGAAACGTGGAGGATGTCTTCGGGGTTGCACCCCAGGTTATCCAGCATGTATTCAAACGCTTGCAAGCGCGGCTTATAAGCTTGCGCCTGTTCAGCGGTATACACGTGGGCGAAAGGTGCTTCCAGGTTCGCCACGTTCGAGTGAATCTGTTCGTTCATCGCATTGGACAAAATAACCAGTGGAATTTCTGCTGCAACTTTCTTCAGTGGCTCTACCACATCCGGGTGTGGGCCCCAGGTGGGTACGGCATTATAAATGGCAATGCTGTCTTCATCCCGGTACTCAATACTCCAAAGTTTACAAAGACGGGTAACAGCATTGCGTATCACTTCCTGATAAGGCTTCCATGCGCCAAGAACTTCATCGAGACGGTAAGCCGAAAAGTCTTTCACAAACTGTGGCATTTGCGCTTCAGTAATCCGATCGGCAAACAGTTTTTGGGCCATTGGCGCCATTTCAAAATAAATCAGGGTGCCGTAGCAGTCGAAACTAATATACTTGGGCTTAAATACACTCATTGTCGGTTCCACATGTTGTTATGTTGCTGTAAGTTCTAATTTGTTGTTTCAATCTTATTACACCATGCAGTGTCGCTTATTAAATGCCAAATTGAATCCGCTGAAAGCACACGTGAGCCTGTTTTACGGAGTCAATCAGCAGACTATGCTGTCGAACTAAACGTTAACGCGCCCCCTTTCTCTGTTCCACTTAACAGACTGAATCCCTTACAGCATATGCCGCCATGGCGTCGGTTGCGCAGGCACCTTTGTCTGTGATGAACGAGCGCGCTATCTGCATAATGTGTATTGATATCGTCTCTCAAACCGCACAGCAGATTTTGCTGAGAACAGATAAAAAACAACGTTTCGTCACTCTTCTTCCACCAGTTATGACAAATTTTAATCAACAAACACCGATAACATAGTCGTATAACCGGTGCCCGCTATTTTCCGGGTACAACTCTTCTGGCTATGTATATCAAGTGTGTGCGCTCTCTCGTAACGAGCATCTGCTCTGAACTATACTCAACATGGAACATAATCATGCAAACGCCTGCTTTGACAGACCTCGACAGTCGTTATCTCATTCATCCTGTATCTAACTTCCGTGATCACCAGAATAAGGGAGTCAAAATTCTGAAGTCCGGCGACGGCGTGTGGCTCACAGGCGCTGATGACGAAAAGTATCTGGACGCATTTGCCGGCCTATGGTGCGTAAACGTAGGTTATGGTCAGCAACGGGTAGTCGACGCTGCCGTTAAACAAATGAACACCTTGCCTTACGCTACCGGCTATTTCGGCTTTGGTAGTGAGCCGGCTATTGTGCTGGCTGAAAAGCTGATTTCAATCAGCCCGGCCTCGTTGCAACACGTGTATTTTTCTCTGGGTGGCACAGATGCTATAGACGCGGCAATCCGTTATATCACCCATTACTATAACGCCATCGGAAAGCCTGCAAAGAAACATATTATCTCCCTCAAACGTGGGTACCACGGCTCATCGGCCATGGGCTCAGGAATTACAGGGCTACCCGCTTTTCATGCGAACTTTGACGTGCCTACGCCATCGCAGCACCATATTAGCTGTCCGGATATTTATCGCGGAGACTTCGAATCAGCGGAAGCGCTAATCGCCGCATCCGTAAAAGAGCTGGAAGACAAGGTGGCAGAAATAGGTGCAGATAATGTGGCGGCTTTCTTCTGCGAACCCGTTATTGGCTCAGGTGGAGTGGTAGTGCCGCCAAAAGGCTGGCTGAAAGCCATTGAGCAAACCTGTAAGCGACTGGGCATTTTGCTGTTAGTAGATGAAGTCATCACCGGCTTTGGTCGCACCGGTAAAATGTTCGCCTGCGAACACGAGGATGTTCAACCGGACTTGATGACTGTTGCCAAGGGGCTCACTTCAGGATACGCCGCCATGGGCGCAGTGATGATGTCTGACGAAGTGTTCAGCGGTATTGCAGACGGCCCGAACAAAGCTGCCGTTGTTGGCCATGGACAAACCTATTCAGCCCACCCGGTAAGCGCAGCGGTTGCTCTGGAAGTGATCAGTATTTACGAAGAAGGCATGCTGGCTCACGCACAGGACGTTGAACCTTACTTTAAAGAAAAATTACAAGCATGCCTGAACCACCCATTGGTGGGGCATGTGCGTAACCTGGGTTTACTTGGGGCTATTGAACTTGTGGCAGATAAAGCGACAAAGCGTCCTTTCAATCCTTCTTTAAAGCTTAACGAAACCATTGCTGACATCGCCTGGAAACACAAACTTATTTTCCGGGCATTCGGTGACAACATTCTTGGTTTCGCCCCGGCGCTGTGCTTTACCGAGGCCGATTTTGATGTGCTGTTTGAGAGACTTCAACTTACCCTGGATGAAGTATTGGCACTGGATGCAGTAAAACAGGAGATGGCAGACTGATGACGACTTATCATATTGCAGTAATCGCCGGTGACGGTATTGGTAAAGAAGTTATGCCAGAAGGCCTGAAAGTGGTGCAAGCTGCCGCAGAGAAGTTTGGTCTGACACTGAACTTCCACCACTTTGACTGGGGCGGGTGTGATTATTACCAGCAGCATAACCGTATGATGCCGGAAGACTGGAAAGAACAGGTTAGCCAGATGGACGCTATTTATTTTGGCGCAGTGGGCTGGCCGGACACCGTTCCGGATCATATTTCTCTGTGGGGTTCTATTCTGACCTTCCGTCGGGAATTTGATCAGTACATCAACATGCGGCCGGTGCGTACATTTGAAGGGGTTAAGTGTGCGCTGTCCACTCCTAAAGCAAACGAGATTGACTTCCTCGTTGTGCGCGAAAATACCGAAGGGGAGTATTCCTCTATCGGTGGCATCATGTTCGAAGGAACAGAACGTGAAGTCGTATTGCAACAATCCGTTTTCAGTCGTCACGGCACCGACCGGGTACTGAAATATGCTTTCGAAACAGCGCAGCGACGCGAAGCGAAAAACCTCACCGTAGCCACCAAAAGTAACGGTATGGCAATCAGTATGCCGTGGTGGGATTCCCGTGCCGAGGCCGTCTCTGCAGATTACCCTGACATCAACTGGGATAAGCAACATATCGACATTCTTTCGGCTCGCTTCGTAATGAATCCGGAGCGTTTCGATGTGGTCGTAGCATCCAATCTGTTTGGCGATATTCTGTCAGACTTAGGCCCTGCATGTACCGGCACCATTGGTCTTGCACCGTCGGCAAATTTAAACCCGGAACGTAAATTCCCGTCATTGTTTGAACCTGTTCACGGCTCTGCACCGGATATTTTCGGTAAAAATATTGCCAACCCGATTGGCATGATTTGGTCCGGAGCGCTCATGCTTCGGTTCCTGACGGAAGACAGCGGCGACGGTGCAGCAGCACATGATGCCATTGTGACTGCAATTGAAGAAACGCTGAAAGGTTCTGTGCTAACACCGGATCTCGGTGGCTCTGCCAGCACCCAGGATATGGGCGACGCAATTGTGGCGAATCTGAAATGAGCCGTTTTGAAAACGATCTGGCTACATCGTTAAAAGAGCCCTCTTTGTTTTGCAGTCTTAACTTCATTAATGGCAAGTGGAAAAAGGCAGTTTCTCAGCAAACCTATGAAGTAGTAAACCCGGCTACCGGTGACAGCATTGCCGGTGTTGCTAATAGCGATGCCATTGATGCTGCAAACGCTGCCCGCTCAGCGCACAAAGCGTTCAGCAGCTGGCAGTTAACCACCCATCGTGAGCGTGCAAACCTGCTGGAAAAGTGGCACTCACTGATTGAGCAGCATAGCGACGATGTGGCTCGAATTATGAGCACCGAACAGGGTAAGCCACTGGCGGAATCCAAAGGCGAAATTGCCTACGGTGCCTCCTATGTGAAATGGTTTGCCCAAATGGCCATGCAGCTGCGCGGTGACATTCTTCCTGACACCGTGCCAGGCCGCCAGCAAACTGTAGAAAAGCGTCCGGTTGGCGTTGTCGCGGTGATTACACCGTGGAATTTCCCCTTTGCTATGCTGGCCCGTAAAATTGCTCCGGCGATAGCCGCTGGCTGTACCGTTATTGTAAAGCCCGCTGAAGATACGCCACTTACCGCTTTGGCTATGGCCAGGCTAGCGGAAATGGCCGGCTTCCCACCAGGTGTAATTAACGTCATTGCCGCGTCCCGTGAGCAAACCGCTATTGCCGTTGATGCCTGGCTGAAAGACGTACATGTTAAGAAAATCAGCTTTACCGGCTCCACGCAAGTCGGTCGCCACCTGGCTGAACGTGCCGCCAGCAGTTTGAAAAAGCTGTCGCTTGAACTCGGCGGTAATGCGCCCTTCATCGTGTTTGAAGACAGTGACATGGATGCCGCGATTAACGGCCTGTTAGCGGCAAAACTGCGCAACGGCGGACAAACCTGTGTATGTCCGAACCGTATTTACGTGGCCAATGCCATTTATGATGAATTTGCCAGCCGTCTGGTGGACAAAGTGGCGTCCATGAAAGTGGGCAACCCCTTCGACAGCGCCACACAGATCGGCCCGATGATCAATCAGAAAGCCATCGATAAAATTAGTCATCACGTGAAAGATGCGGAAGAGCACGGTGGGATCATTCTCTGTGGTAACACGGCACCCCGAGAAGGTTTGTTCTTTGAACCTGTTGTCATTGCCGAAGCAAATAACAAGATGGCATTGTTCAGTGAAGAAACCTTCGGGCCTGTTTTACCGCTGTTCCGTTTTTCTTCAGAAGAGGAAGCTATTGAAGAAGCCAACAACACGGAATATGGGCTTGCGGCATACTTCTACACCGAGAACCATAAGCGCATTCATCGTGTTAAACGGGCCTTGCAAGCTGGCGTCATTGGCGTGAATGAAGGTGCCGTGGCCAGCGAAGTAGCGCCTTTCGGTGGTGTAAAAGCTTCCGGATACGGACGGGAAGGTTCTCATTATGGGCTGGATGACTTTTTGCAGATTACTTATGTATGCGAGGGTAATCTTTAACCTGAAAAAGTTTTAGGAAAACAAAAAAGCGCCGTCGGCGCTTTTTTGTTGATATACGAAAAGTCCTGGTTCTCTCAGTGGGCAATGCCAATACTGTTGGTTAGCGCCGCCGTGATAGCCAACACCAGCCCCCCTACCACAGCCTCGGCAGTAATAGATTTACGCACTTTGCCGCAGTCCTGAGCCGAAGTAATACTCTCCACCAGCTTCCACTTGTGATGCGCGGCAAAGCATAACATCATGCAAACTAGTAGTAACTTCACGCCCATCACCCAAAAATAGACTGCCAGGCAATCTGCAGCATCAGAGGATCCACAATGCCTTTGAGTCCATCATCCAGCATTCAGCGGAACAACTGCAACTGCACCTATTACACCTAAAACCAGAAACAGCCATTGGCATTGCCACAGTCGCCGACCGAAAATACCTGTATGGTTAATAACTAAACGAGCATTGAACACGCCACGCATAGCAGCGATGCCAATGAAGTTGAAGATGCCCAGGTCAACTCGCTGGTGGCATCGACAACAGGTTCAAACCCGAAATCAACTTGCTTGCCGTTGCCGTCGGTTAGTTTCAGTTTAATAACCCGAACATCGCTGGAGAAAGAAAGGAACAGTTCCTCAGGAGTAACACCTACCTCTTCACCCGCAGCAGGTTAAGAATCGTTTAATTCTGTATGCGCCTGAACCAGGGCTGAAAAAAACAGCACACTCATCAACATTACCTTTAACACTTTCATACTATTTATTATCTTGTTATTTAGTCAGAAATACTTAACCAGCGGATTAGTACTGTTGTGTTTAAATTTGGCGAATGCTTTAGTTGGCCAGTACAACGCCAGTGCCAGCACAGCTGCAACCAGCCAGACCTGCCAGACATAATCGAACGCAAATAGATCACCATAGTTCGGACCTAACAGGTTCAGTGCAATTCGGTAGCCAACCAGAAGAATAAACAGATGAAGGATGTAGTAAAACATTGGCGCTGAGCCGAAAGTTTCGACGGCCTTACTTGCACGGTTATTCACATTTTCCAGCCCCGCGAGAACCAATAATGCGGCACCCAGTGTGAACAACACATAATCCAGTGATGGTGGGTATTTGGTATAGTTAAGAAATGACATTACTGTGTGAATAGCGTCTTGCTGAACCTCCCAAGGCAGCACTTCACCGTAGATATTCAGGCCACGAATAATGGCTAACAGACACCACATTGCCAGACCAATTTTTATCAGCGCTGACTGACGCTTTGCGCTATCTACAGCGCGTGAATAAATCGGCCCCATACAGAACCCTAGCAGGATCACACCTATCCACGGCAACACCGGGTAAGAGGCTTTAATGCGGAAACTTTCAGAGTCAAAAATGAAACCGCGATCATGCAGAACTGCCCATAAGGTGTATCCAGTTTCACCGGGCGCAAAGCTGATCGGACTTAACAGATTGTGTCCGGCTACAATGAGCACACCCAGGGCAAGAATCATTTTGTACGGTAACTTACAAAGTACTGACAGCGCGATCATGCTTATACCAATAGCCCACATTACCTGTAGCCATAACGTGTCGTAGGTTCCCATCCATAGCCAGTTAATAACCGCGATTTCAACGAACACGATAAACAGGCCGCGTTTGAACAGAAACGGCGTTGCTGAACGTGGCGCTTTATTATGTGGATGCGAATACAACCAGGCAGACAGTCCGGTCAGAAATACAAATACCGGTGCGCAAAAGTGAGCAGAAACACGGGTAAAAAATAATTGTGGACTGGTAGTATCCAGATCCATCGGGTCGCCAACATTTTGATGAAAAAAGAAGCGCTCACGCACATGATCAACCAGCATGAAGAGCATCACTAATCCACGCAGGATATCAATGGATGCGACCCGCTTTTTAACCACTGCGGCGGGGGTCTGAAAATCTGAACTCATAATGTCACCTGTATTTGTACTGCTATGGGCCGTACATCGCAGCCCGTGATGTTATTAGTTTTATTCCGGGATGTGCGGAAGGATAAATGATAATGTGGCCAGCAGTTCATATTTATCTATGATGTCAGGGCGGTCTGTTGGCGCATCGTAAGTCACTGCCACTACGTTGGGGCCCTTACCTATCCAATGCCCCTCACCAGTATTACTCCAGATGCCATTTTGCATTACCGCAGAAACGGCCGCATGCTTGCCATCCACAAAAATCATCAGGTCTGCGACTTTCAGTTCAGCATCGACCGGTTCCCAATTGTCGTTGTAAGCAGTAAATGATTCAATTTTTGGCAACCGCTTCACTATTTGCAGGTCATCAGCACCTACCCCGTAAACTAATGCGGTTTTTTGGACTCGTTCGGCAAAATAAATACCATGAGCATAGCTCTGTGCCGCAGCTAAGGTTGCCATTGCGAATATGGATAATATTTTAAACATGTGTGCTTCATCAATTGTTTGGTGTATTTGCGAATATGAACGCCGGTACTGTTGGCATGAAGATGTAACCTGTCATGCCGAAACTAGCCGTCCGCTCCAGTCCTTTAGTATCACTGTAATTTCGCCAGTTCAGGCGGCGATTACACGCTTTATTGCCGTAACCTTACGCACCGGATGGAAAGCCACTCAGACTATTTTGAGCGATGCCAGAAAATTACTTTTGATGCTGGTTATCTTTTATTGCCAGGTAAAATCGTGCAGAGACGCTCCCTGCTGATTTAAATCTTACGCAATAGTGACGAGCATAAAAGACTCTTAGAGAGTCAATTGCCGATAAAAAGCACCGTTTTTTTACCGAATAGGTACCGAATAAACCGCGACATATTTGTGATATTCGATGAAGTTGGACTTGGAGCAACTCTCATCCCCGCTATTCATGCGGGCTCTACGATGTCGTTCAAATAAGGATTGTGCATATGTTCAGTTATCTATGAACTTTTAGGAAAAAATTCGCCTAACAATGAACTTTTAAGCATTTGAGCGAAAGAATTGCACCACTAGAATAAGTGGAGCCTTAAATATAGAACAAAAAAAAGCTGCTTAAAAGCAGCTCAGACTGATGAGCATAAACGGCGCTTTATGAGGCTTTATCCAACACAAATTACCGAATTCTCATTTTCAATTGCTATGAAACGCTAATTAAAAGTTTGTCGTTTCCTGTACCCACCAAAAACCCATTGTCAGTCGGTTTTTTATTTGCAGTGCAACCCAAAAAACAGGTTCCGGTCAGAACTGGAGAATTAACTCAATGTAGTGATGGATGCTGTCCATCGACAGCAGGTTCTCTGCCAGTACCGAGGTAGCAATTGCTGCAATGATGAAAGGCACCCGAACATTCAGCTTTACCGGTTCAGTCAGATTTTTCACCCGCTGGGCAACAAAATCCTGACCAAATCCCATTGCCATCGGCAGATGCCACTGTCGCTCTGAACGCCCGAACGCCACCAGGGCTGAAGCCACATTTAATGCACCAGCTCTAAGCCCCGCGATGGAATCGGCTTTCATTTCTGTGGCGAGTTCAAAAGCTTCTCGTAACTGACGGCGCAGAGACGTCGGATAGTAAGCACTCAGCATACTGAACAGCCATTTCTGAAGCGGGTCACGCTTAGCCTGATGAGCGGCTTCATGAGCTAAAATACAGTGCAATTGCTGAGCATCAAAACGCTGGCGGAGTCCGCGGGATAAGTAAATCTGAGGTTTAAGAAGTCCGGCGGTAAATGCCAGTGGAATGGCGGTTTCTACACGTACGAAATTGAATTCATATTCTGTACACTCCGTGCTTTCCTGCTATCAATAACGCACTGACAAGACTGCTCTTATGATGGCGGATAGCACAGATGTGCTGGATGATAATGACAGTGGTGGCCGCTATCCAAGCCATCAACAGGCCACCGTGCCAGGTGAACCATTCAAAAGCAAACAGGTGATGCCAGTGAATGAACAGCTCAAGGGGTGGCCACATGTACTAGCTCAGACTTTATCTGACAGTTACCCGTTTTTTCGGGTACCGCTGTCAGATTAGATTTGAGCTAGATTCTTCTCAGCTGTGAACACCAAGCGATTTTGTCGTACTTTAATTACCACGCGATTCTTTCATAGTCGCTAATTACCAAGGGAAATTGACGGTTATCTTTAACAGTGTTCTTTGAATGTTTTGTTTGTGCATTTGAGGAACGCTAAGGATGATTGTGTTGAATTCCAAAGCTCAATTGACAGTTGATGTCATCACGAAAGTGGCTGAGCGTAAAATTACGATAGCCAATGCCGCTAAAGTAATGTCTTGTTTACCTCTCCATATACACCAAGGGGGGTATAGATGAGTTTATTCGCCTGCTTGATGAATACAATACGTGATCGTTGTTAGCATTGCTAACCATCGCAGAGTTGAACTTCACCCCGAGAGTTGTTTACTCAGGCAAATTTGCAAACTGCTAATACCCTCTTTCATGCAAAGGATTTGCAAAGTTTGAAATGTAACCATTAAACAACTGATAAATAAATTAAAAACCAAACGCAAGCTTTTCAAAATCCGTTGCTAGTGATAGCGTGGCGGTTCAAGTCCGCCCACTGGGGCCATCTCTTCTAACGAAGAAGATATTAAAACCGACTTCGAGTCGGTTTTTTTGTGTCTTGAAAGAAAGCTCTTCCTAAAAAAATCAATGCTGCTCTAGTTTAGAAGAACCGGTGAGTACGCAATTTAAGTAATGTTCTGCTTAACTTAAATTGCGGACCTATTTTAATAACATGTATAACCACATCGGCTTCAGTTGTTAATTTGGCTCATCGAACACCAAACTCTGTCGAGCTATAGTAAACCAGCCAGCGTAAGTGTGTAGGTAATGTTAATCGTCATTAACGTTATCTATTATCTAGTAGCTACGTTATAAGAAACTTTTAAATATCATCAATTATAGTATGAAGCGCCTGTATTGATGTGTAAAAAGGTTAAAAGATCAAAACGAGAACCTGTCTAGTAAGGTTGAGTTGATTCAGACTTCCAAGCGAAAGCGCTCCGTTGCCCGATAGCGAGACCGATTTCCAGTAAATGATTCACTCAACGGCTTACATTGGATTGAGTGTAATTCTGCACCACCAACTTCAGTTGCAACGAAACACATTAACACCTCTAAATTTTCATTAAGGAGGACTTGCATGTCGTTGAACCAATCTCAAGAGTAAACGATTACTAAACTTCCAGCATTTTAATTGCAACTTTGATTTGGTATTCTCACTTTTCGAACAATTGTAAAGCCGAATCATGAATAAAAACTCAATCAAAGAAGCTGCAAGACTCGCTGGAGTTTCTGTAGCCTCTGTTTCTCGCGCATTAAATGGTAAACCCGGAATTTCTGAAACAACACGTTTGAGAATAATTGATATTTGCAATGAGCTTGGTTATCAGCCATCAGATGCAGCAAGACGTCTAAAGTTTGGCAAAAATAGTCATGTTGCAATCTCCCTAGGCAAAAGTGACAAGCCGCACGGCCACTACATATCCTCTCTATTCGAGAGCATTCATACGCTTCTAAGCAAAGAGGGGTTAATCGTAAATATTTATCCTTATGACAGTTTTGATAGCATGGTAAGAGATACAAGTGGAGTAATTCTTACTGGTGTCGAGGAAAGTGATTCAAGAGTAGCTAGCCTCAAAAAAGCGTCTTTGCCTTTCGTATCTATCGGTCAGGTTGAAGGGGAATTCTGGGTGTGCCCAGATGACTATCAGGGGGGGCAACTGGCGGCCTCACACCTTTTAAATCAAGAGTGTCAAGAATTTCTCATAGTTGAAAGCGCGTTAAGAAGCAAAGGGACTAAGGCTCGAATTATGGGGTTTCAGAAATCCATTCAAGAAAAAGGGTTTGTTGCAGGTCAACTTTACATAGATGATTCAATGGCTGTAGAACTTCAGACTTATCGAACCCTAATGAAAGTTTTCAAAAACAATGCGTCCAAGTTTGACGCCATTTTTTGTGAAAACGACGATATTGCATATGGGGCCATGCTTGCTTGTAAGGACTCTGATTTATCTGTCCCAGATGATTTGAAAATCGTTGGATTCGATGACCTTCCCGGTATTTTTGAAACCATAACAACTGTGCATCAAGATATTAACGAGATCGCTAAAAACGCTGTTGAGCTTTTAGATAAAGCTCGAAACGGAGACGCACCAGAGAGTAGAATATTGCCAGTGAACTTGGTTATTAGAGAATCGTCTCGCATACAATAAAAAATAACACTTGAACTCGTTACGTAAACGTTTACTATGCGTTAATAACTTTCAATATTTAACGGATAGGAGGCTTACCTACGTGATCCCTCTAAAGAAAAATTTTACTTATCTTATTCTCAATGATGAAGGTCAAATTAACAGTAGACATGATGCCGCTATAGCATGTTCAGAGTCTGGTGGATACGTATTAGACACCCGTGTAATAAGCCAGTACGAATGGAATTTTGCAGGATTCGAGCTGTTACACACTAAATACATCGGAAGTAGATGTATAAAACAGTATTTCAGCAAGTTCGAGAAACACAAACAAAGTTTGATGATCGTAAGAACATTATCTGTAAAGGACGGTGGCTTTACAGATGAGTTAGAGTTGATTAACGATGATTTGGAAGACCATACTTTTTTAGCGGAGCTCAAACTAGATAGTGACTTCATCGATATGTTTGAAGTTCGCGGACATGTACCGAGTGAGGGTGTCCGAGACGTATATCATCATCAGTCTAACAACCGCTATGATGCTCACTATATTGCGCCTGATGATGTAAAGTCCGAAGTTCAATTGGAGCTGGAAGGTTTTAAATTTAACGAGCAAATGGCAATAGCTGCTCGGTCGAAGCGCCTTCTTAAAATAAATGCAAAATTTACTTCAACATATTCAATTGCATCAACTATTCAGGGTATTTCTGAAGACTGGTTAAGTTCTAAATCGATACCAGATCATACGAAAGTTTACAGACAGGCAGAGAGAGATCTGCATGACCTGTTATTATCAACCAAACACGGCCTAACTATAGCAGCGGGGATACCTTGGTTTGTTACACCCTTCGGTCGCGATTCAATTATTTCTTCGTGGTTTCTCTTGAATACATACCCTGATTTAGCCAGAGGGACGCTTCAGTTTCTTGCAGCAAATCAAGGTACAAAAGTTGATGAATATCGTGATGAGCAGCCTGGAAAAATTCTACATGAGCAGCGGTACGCAGAGTTAAGCCGCTTAGCGAAACTTCCGTTTTTAACGTACTTTGGAACTGCAGATGCCACGCCGCTGTTTATTGTTCTTTTGCACGATTATGTCGAGAAAACAAAAGATTACTCTCTAGTTGATGAGCTTAAAGACAACTGGAAAAGCGCATTACATTGGATGGAAAAGTATCAAGACGAAAGAGGGTTAATCGTTTTTCGCGGCAACACTAAAGGTTTGACGGTACAAAGCTGGAAAGACTCACATGATTCATTGAGTTATAAAAATGGGAAGCTTGGTGAAGGAGCACTAGCAGTAGCCGAAGTACAGGGTTACGCTTACGCCGCGTACTTAGCTGCCGCGAATTTCTATAAACATGAGAACGACACTAAGCAAGCTGCGTATTACAAAGAAAAAGCTGACAAGCTTCAACACTCCTTCGATAGCTTATTTTGGATGCCCGAGCACAATAATTTTGCTATAGCTGTGGACGAACATAATTGCCAATTAGATGTAAACAGCTCAGATAGCGGCCATTTGCTTTGGTCAGGTATCGTATTGGACGAAAAAGTCGATGTTCTTGTAAATCGGTTATTCGAAGAAGATATGTGGAGCGGTTGGGGTTTAAGAACTTTGAGCACTACAGAATTACGCTATAACCCAATTTCATATCACAACGGTTCAATCTGGCCTCATGACACGGCAATTTTTGCTGCTGGACTCAAAAGATATGGGAAAGAGAAAGAGTTTGGTGTTGTAAAGTCAGCTCTAGTGGATGTTGCATCTTCTCAAAAAGATAGACGACTTCCAGAGCTCTTCTCTGGTTACCCTAGAGGATTAACTCCTATTCTGCCCTATGTAGAAGCATGTAGACCACAGGCATGGTCTGCGGCTGCTCTCGTTTACCTTATGAACGACGGAGAGTGAATAAGTGTCGAAGTCTGAAAAGTACCGTCCCTCGCTACACCTAACCTCGAGTAGTGGTTGGATTAATGACCCAAACGGGCTCATTAAGTTTAAGGGGAGATATCACCAATTCTATCAGTATCACCCAAACTCTACACTTTGGGGGCCAATGCATTGGGGGCACCAATCCTCATTAAATTTAGTAGATTGGGAGGAGCATGAAGTCGCCCTCTACCCTGACGAAAGTGGTATGTGCTTTTCAGGCTCGGCAGTATTCGATGACACAAACACTTCAGGACTATTTCCCAAAAAAGGAGGGATAGTAGCTCTCTACACGACTTTCATTGAGAGCGAATACGAATGTATAGACGGTGATATTGATATTAGACCTCAACAACACCAGGCGCTCGCTTTTAGTGAAGACGGATACAAATGGAAGAAGTATAATAATGGACAACCAGTTTTGTATTCTAAGGGTAATCCTGACTTCAGAGATCCTAAAGTGTTCTGGCATGTCGAAACCAATGCATGGGTTATGGTTGTAGCGAGCGGACAATTCATTGAGATTTTTCGGTCACCGGATCTTATTAACTGGGTAAAAGTTAGTGAGTTCGGACACAGATATGGTTTCCATAGTAAAGGTCCTTGGGAGTGCCCTGACCTTTTTCCATTAAAATGCGAAGACTCTGGCGAGTTGTTCTGGGTCTTGATAGTAGGTATTGGAGAAGGTGTTTGGGCTGGCGGTTCGGGCACTCAATATTTTGTCGGAACGTTTGATGGTTTTGATTTTACGTGTGTAGACAGGCACGACAAAAAGCGGTGGTTAGATTTTGGTCGAGACCATTACGCTACGCAGTCTTTCAGCGGCACAAGCGCTGACGAAAGAGTCATCAGTGCTTGGATGAGTAACCATCAATATGCCAAATCAACTCCAACATCTAGATTCAGAGGGGCTATGATTGTTCCCCGAAAACTCAGCATACGACGCTCGAGAAAAGGTTCATTTAAGTTACAACAGACTTTTGTTGAAGGATTGTATGACAAGTTCAAATCGTGTGAAGAAGTTGAAATCGTACAAGAAGGTACTCAATCATTTTTAAAGTCGCTAAATACCGATGTAGCACTCTTGGAGTTTGATACTGCGTTAAACGATTCAAAAAAAATTAAATTCTCTTTGTTTGAACAACAAGAACTTCAGTTCGTTGTCTCGCAGCAAGAAAACAAAACGGTCGTCAGATCCATTAGAGCTGTTTCCGAGCACCAAGACCTTATAGAAAGTGGATTCAACCATGATTACTCGGTCGAACTACCTAAGTACGAAAGCCTTCATATTCAAGTTTTATTGGATAGAGGGCTGTGTACGCTCATTGTGAACAATACTTTTGCGTTTTCAAATCTTTGTTTTCCGACATCTACAAGAGTAGATTTGGCGGTTGCGCCTGGAAATGGGAAATGCGAATTGACAGCGAAATTTTGGACCATTGATGACGAGTTACAAGATTAACTTTTTAACTTTAATCTGGTCCCCAAAGCCCTGATGTATTCTGTTGGGGTTACTCCACTCCAAGACTTAAATTTTCTAGTAAAAATACTGGGTTCTGCGAATCCAAGCAGTAAATATAGTTGAGTCATGGATACGTCACTTTCATGCATGTAGTGCTGTAAACCTCCCTTAATTAGGTACACCCATAATTAGAGGTTTCAGCCAGCTCATGTTTCGTTAAATATTCCCATGGCGTAAGATCATTCAGCGCATCATGGGGGCGTTCTTCGTTGTATTCAGTCACCCATTTATCCGTCAGTTCACGCACTTCGTTAAGTGTTCTGAAGACGTACATATTGAGTATTTCGTCGCGGTAAGTCCGGTTAAAACGCTCTATGAAAGAGTTTTGTGTTGGCTTACCCGGTTTGATAAATTCCAGTGCGATGTTATGTTCTTCCGCCCAACTGGCCAGTGTGATGGAGATGAACTCTGGCCCATTATCCATGCGTAGTTTGGCTGGGTAACCTCGCTAGGCGACGACGCGTTCCAGTACGCGTACAACCCGCTGCGACGGCAGGTTTAAATCAATCTCAATGGCCAACGCTTCACGGCTGAAGTCATCCACCAGGTTAAACGCTCTGAAGCGCCTGTCACACATAAAGTCCATCGACCAGCAATGGTTGGCCTGAGCTGGAACCGCTAGAGGCTCTGGGTTTCTTGCTGGTAGGCGTCGTTTCCACGTCGGCGTTTATTCAGCTTTAGCTCACAGTAAATGCGATAAACACGCTTATGGTTCCAGCCGTGACCCCAGCGTTTTAGGATCTTAAATAGCTTACTGAATCCGTAGGCGGGATACCGTTCAACGGCTTCCTGTAGCTTGGCGACGACCTTGTCATCGCGCGCTTTATCCGGCTGATACCGATAGACCGAGTCACTGATGCCAACTACGCGACACGCCATCCGTAAACTAGCGCCATGCTGCTCTGGCGCATAATTCACAAGTTCACGTCTGATCGCTGGCTTTACAGCTTTTTTTCAACGATATCTTTCAATATCCGGTGTTCCAGGCTGAGATCGGCAAACATCGATTTCAGCCGCCTGTTTTCGTCCTCAAGCTCTTTCAGGCGCTTGATGTCCGAAGCCTCCATACCACCATATTTGGCTTTCCAGTTGTAGTAGGTGGCGTCTGAAATGCTGTACTCACGGCAGACTTCTTTAACCAGTCGGCCAGCTTCCACTTCTTTCAGGATCTTAACGATCTGTGTTTCTGTGTATCGGGACTTTTTATCAGGAGTTCTCCTTCTTGGCTCAGTGTACGCCGAAGAGCTCTAAAAAAGTATGCCACTAGTTTAGGGGAGGTTTACACTTGCAGTTTGATATCAAGCTTCAAGGACTGCAAAAGCAAAACTGTGGCCAGAATGATATCGAACGCACATTCCAATAAAGCTATTCCCCTCACACTAGTGTGGTACTAAATCCTGAGGGCTTACAAAAAGTGAATTTCTATCAACTTTTCTATTCAGCGCAATTCCGTTGTCTGCAAAAAGGTGGCAGGCAGTGGGAGGAAACCTCACAAACAAAGCATCTTTTTTACTTACATTGAGCGTACCCGGACATCTCACTAAAAATTCATCATTTACCGCTTTTGTACTGGTAAATAAGATTGATTCTGCACCTAGTAACTCTTTGCCTGTCACGTAGACGGGGATGTCGTTTACACCACCTATCTGAATGTCTTCTGGCCTGATTCCTAGTTTTAATCGCTGATTTGGTCGTAATTCGCTTCCGTCTACGGCAACTTTTACCAGTTTGCCGCCCATATCAACTACAACTAAATCATCAACAACTTCAACGAATTTAACGTCAACCATATTCATCTTTGGTGAACCAATAAAATTGGCGACAAACTCAGTTTTTGGGAAGTGATAAAGTTCTAAAGGTGAGCCGATCTGTTCAATCGTTCCCTTGTTTAAAACGACTACTTTGTCAGCTAAAGTCATGGCTTCAACTTGGTCATGAGTCACATACACTGTCGTTGATTTGAACTGTCTATGAAAAGCCGCTATCTGGAGCCGCATGCGAACTCTTAATGCAGCATCTAGATTAGAAAGTGGCTCATCCAATAAAAACACCTTTGGCTCTCGAATTAACGCCCTACCAATCGCCACACGCTGCCTTTGGCCTCCAGACAGGCCACTTGGCTTTCTATTGAGTAAACTAGTTAGCTCAAGTGCTTCAGCTATCGATTCAACAGCTTCATCTGTTTGCTTTTTAGACCATCGCTTCGTGTACTTCACTCCGAAGGCGATATTTTCTCTTACAGTCATGTGTGGATACAAAGCATAGGATTGAAATACCATTCCTATGCCACGCTCACTGGGCGACAAGTCATTGACAACTTGGTTGTCTATGATTAGCTCTCCACCTGTTATTTCTTCAAGCCCAGCTATCATCCTTAGCATGGTTGACTTGCCACAGCCTGACGGACCCACAAATACGACAAACTCTCCCTCTTCAATCGAAAGGTTTGCGTTTTTTACAATATGAGCAGGTGTACCACTGGGATCGTAAACTTTATTTATATTTTTCAAGCGAAGCTTATTCATATATTTATTCACCTTCTATCGGCTAACCCTTGACCGCCGAACTCACGTTGTTTCCTACAAAATATCTTTGAAATGCAATGAAAATAATGAGTACTGGAACGGTTGAGAGAAACGAGCCTGCCAAAATTAAATTCCAGTCACCCGCCACTCCATAGCTGTTGCGCAAACTTAATAATCCTACTGGAAGCGTATAGGTCTCAGGTGGCGTAGTAAGCACAACGAGAGGCCAGAAAAAATCGTTCCATGTGCCTTGAAAACCTAAAATAGCAACTGAAGCAATCGCTGGTTTCGCGAGAGGCATAAATACGTGCAAAAGTATAGATGGGGGGGACGCGCCATCGACTATTGCTGCTTCTTCAAGTTCTTTCGGAAATGATTCAAAAAATTGCTTCATGATGAGCACTTGCGCAGAGGCCACCAACAGCCCAATTACTGCCCACGGAGTGTTTAATAGACCTAGCGTATTGAATACCTCGTAATTTGAGATGAAGCTAACTTGCATGGGGACAGCCATTGATATAACTAAGGCGAAGAATATTAGACGAGATCCTGCGAACTTCATTCTAGCCAAGGCGAAGCCTCCAGCACATGCAATTAATACTGTCAGTACCATTTTTACCAGAGCAATAAATAAAGAGTTGATGGTCCAGCTCCAAAACAAGCTTTCTCCAGTGTCGAGACTGACAGACTCATTCCATACTCTGATGTAGCTCTTGAAAACGTAACCTATCAGTCCGGGTGAAATATTTCCCCAGCTTGCCACTCTGCCACGTCGTTCAAATCGGTTGGGGGGGATCGTAGAGTCAATCAAGACCTGCTCCCTGGGAGTTGTGATATCCAGTGGTAGGTGTTTTATATTTGGACCATATCCATTGTATTGAATGGTGAATTCCCACGTTGCACTGTGCCCGCTTCGAGATTCTTTTCTTATCCCCAAAGTCTGGATGTATTCTACATTGTCAGAAGTAGAGATAAGTTTTGGCTGGGAAACAATGGCATAGTCCGCAGCGAAGTGTGGGTACGCAATGGATGCCATACCACTTCCCGGTTTTCTTCTAGGAACACTAATGGCAGGTACTATGAGTTCGTTCTGATTTGCAGTGGCATAAGTAACTTGAAATGTAACTTCAGATTCAGGAACAAAGCCACCCCATAAGATGCTTTTCCCACCCTGACTTCCCAATGAACCAGCAGCAATCCAGTTAGAAGGCTGTAGCTGAGGAATACTGATCTTACTTGGTTCATTTAAAGCGTCATCTTTGATGCTTGCAACAAACGCTATCAAAAACGTACCTAACGTTACGGTTGCTAATAGCAAAAAAAGTCCATAAACCAACACTATATGGGAGACAAAGCGACGTTGTCTAAACTGAGAGGCGCTTTTGCTGTACAAAATGTTATCCATCGCTTTGCTCCTTAATTCCTAATTTCTTCTGGAGAAATACTAGTACGAGTGTTACCCCTCCAAGAACGAGCGCGGAAGCACTTGCTACTCCTATTTGTGGTGATGTGCCATCGGGAAAAGCGTAGTGATAAACGTAAAATGCCAACGTAATCCTTGACTCAAGTGGAACGCCTCCCCCTAGCAAAGCTACTTGATCAAACATTTGCAATGTCCCAATAATACCCATAGTGATGACAACAAAAGTAACTGGAGCAAGCTGGGGCACAGTAATGTGCCAGAGCTGTTGCCATTTGTTTGCTCCGTCAACCGTCGCAGATTCATAAAGATCATCAGGAATGCCTTGTAACCCTGCAAGGAACAGAAGCATGAGTGTTGGGACAGTGGTAAATATATTTTGTATAACGATGGCCCAAAGAGTCAGTGGCAGAGGCCCCACCATATCTCTGGTGCCAAGCCATGAGACAACAACGGAAGAATCTTGGCTACTTACTAACCCTGTATTCTTAACGAATACACAAATGCTAAATGCAACGAGTAGACTAATAAGCGCATAGAACGGGTCCGTTACTCTAACTCGCTGATTCCTTTTTCTTCCTGAAACTACGAGTGAAGCCTGACAAGCAATAAACCCAACAATAAATGTGAGTATGAATTGTTGGTTGCTAGTAATGTTTTGTAAAAGTTGATTTAAAAAACCGTTCTTCTGATACACCCATACAAAAATGAGCGTTATTGCCGCACTAGACATAATACTCGGAACATAATAAACGGTTCTAAAAAAGCCTTTTGCCTTTATTTCAGCGTTGAGCGCAACGGCGAGAAGCAAGGCAAGTGTCGTTTGAATTAGCGTTACGATGAGTGAAAATGCAAACGTATTTGTCAGCGCTCTAAAAAACAAAGGGTCAGAGAACAGATTGACGTAGTTTTTAAAACCAACCCACTCAGGAGAGTTGAAGAGGTCGTAACTTGTAAAGCTATAAGCGATTGTTCTCAGTAATGCATAGAAGAAAAAGAGAACCAGCGATAAAGCAAACGGAGATATAAGTAGCCAACCAAACGCGTTGTGCTTGAAAGATGATGATAATTTCATTTGTTGGCTCCGACTTTTTTGAACATTTCATCATATGCTCTTTGCGCCTCTTCAAGCGCTTCCTCTTCGCTTAACTGACCTAACATGACGGAAGACAGGGCAATCTGTATAGGCTCTAACCATTGATTACCATACTTCCCAAAGCTGAAAGTCATTGTATTGTTGACCTGAGTACCTTCTTGTATAGTTTTTGCTAGCTGATTTTTTGGCTGTTGCGAGTCATAATAAGGATGGTCGTCTAAAAGCGTTGAGCTAGGGATCGCTAATCCAGAAGATAATATTGTGGACTGCGCTGCATTGCTGGTTAAAAGTTCAATGACTTCTAGTGTAGCCTCTACGTCTTCAGCATTTTTATTTACAGCCCACCCGGCTGAAAATAGCAGATTTCCTCTTTCACCAGATACGGGATCTTTTGGAAGCAGTGTACTTCCGTAAAGTAAGTTGGGGGATTTGTCTCTTAGGTAGCCTGCTATCCAACTTCCCTCAATGGCTATGGCCGTTCTTTCGATAGCGAAACAACCACCACCCCAATTTTGACCGAGGTCTGAGGGCATTTTTGCTAGGCCACTAGAATGTAAAGAGAGATAGAACGAAAAAGCTCGCTTAAAATTTTCGTCAAGTATGGTTCGACCTTGCTCGTCAAATGGCTTCCAGCCAGTCGCTAGTGCAAATGGAGCAAATCGATTGAAATCGGTACTTATACAAAGTCCCGTGACACCCTCATCACCTAATTCTTCAACTACTTTTTCTAGTTTCGACTTTAAGTCACGCCAATCATCATTGTTTTCTGGAGGTGTAACACCTGCATCTGTAAATACATCGTAATTGAAGACTAATGCGATAGCATTCATGTCTTTAGGTATCGCGAATAGTGAATTGTTGAAAGTAAAGTTTTCTAAAACATTTTGGGTAATGTTCGCTCTTGCTGACCTCAGAGATTCAGGAAGAGGCAGCAATTGGTTAGTCTGAATCCAGCTTTGAGCAACATCTGTGTTGACGTAAAAAGCATCAGGCGCATTACCTGAAGACAATGCGTTAAGAACATATTTAGGATAGTCACTCTCAATCGCCAAATAGGATACATCGATATTTCGCCTATCAAACTCATCCTTAAGTGTCTCTTCTAACAACAGCTTCATGGCGAAGACGTCATTTCCACCATACCCGGCAATAGTGACTTGTTTCTTTGCGTACGCACTTTGACTAAAACAAGCGATACATATAAACGAGACGAGAGTTCTAATTATCATTGATGTCCCTGCGAAAGAGTATTGATCAAACTTTAGTAGACTTAGAAATATCAATTGTGAATAGGATAAGGACAGGAGCAAAAGCTCCTGTCCTTTGGCTTTATTTAGAATCTATAACCTACGCCGAATACAACGTTTCTACCAAGTAGCGGTCTCCCATAGAACCCATCCGCCGCAACGCTTTGTTCAACAATCGACTGAGGTCCACCAAACACACGTTGAATTGACTCTTCATCTGTCAGATTCTGAACGTTTATTCGAGCGTACCAGTCACCTTCAAGGCTTTCGAAATTAAGGCCTGTGTTAACTTGTGTGTAGGATTCAGTATAGTTTGAGTTGGCATCATCGAGAGGCACCTCATCCACATAGCGAAGCACTACATTGAAGTTCAAATAGCCATAGTCACCCAATGTCCATTCATAGTCTAAGCCCAAATTACCAAGTAACTCAGGTTGGTTTGCTATCTGGTTACCGTCGATAGCTGTCAGATCGCCAATCGCAGCATCAAGTTGATCTTGTGTAACATCAAAGCCGGGACGAGGGGTCGCTGAGCCGCCACTAGCAAACTCTGGTTTTTGATAAGTACCACTAATATTCAGGCTCAACGCATCAGTGATATCCCAAACAGCCTCAATTTCAAGGCCGACCGATTCACGGTCTGTTTGGAACTGTGCAATGACTTCTTGTCCATCAATCGTAAGACCTCGTTCCTGAATATCACCATCCTGCGTCAATCTGAAAATGTTGCTGGCAATAGTAAAGTCACCACCATCATACCTAGCTCCAAGCTCTATCACATCCGTGCCTGTAGCACCTCTTGGATTTGGCAAATGAGCTTCTGTATAGCGACCATAAAGAGCAAAGTTGTCTTGTACTAAGTAGTTCGCACCGAACGTATAACTCCATTCTCTAGTCGTAAAGTCTTGGTCAGTTCTAAATGAGCCATCGTATCGCTGAATTGCAGATACAGCCGGGGAAACTGTTGTGCCGGGCTCAGGAAGCGCAACTTGGTTTGGTCCGTCTCCAAAAAAGTTAACTGTGTTTGCTCTTTGAATAATGTTTGAGAACTCATCGTGTCGAGCACCCACATCGAGAGTCAATTGATCAAGTTTGATTTCATAATCAACATAAAAAGCGTTAATCTCATCAGTAATTGCTTCTCGATTCAACCAGTGGTTGTGGGTCAAGAATCCATCATCCGTAAGTGTTACTTGATCTCCGTTCGCATTTTGCAGATTTACATCCACTCTGCCGGCCTGAGGTCTTAAGTCAATCAAGAACAATTGCTGACGGTTATCCTGTTCCCTGTCCATCTTCATGTAGTAGTAACCAGCAGAAACGTAATGTTCAGCATTGTCAGTATCGAAACTATAAGCCAACTCTAAATCTTGCTGGAAGCTGGTAAATGGATTGTCCTGATCAAATGCGGCAACAGGCATGAATATCCCATTTCCATTTGCAAGCGATGTTGCCGTCGAACTTGCTTCTCCTGCATCGATGATCCCATTGCCATTTGTATCGGCAATTGTACCGTTGTCAAGGACAGCCCCTTGTTGATTTGTGACTGTATATCCGGTTGGCGCAAAGCCTTCTGGCAGCGCATAACTATAGTTAACTAGACCTGCACCCATCGTATTTGTATTTAGCATATTTGGTACAAGAGATTCTCCTGTTTGAAAATCACCACCTAACGCAAACCCAGCCGCGTAATAACCGGAAAAACGAGAACTGACGCTGGTGTACCTGTTTCGGCTGGTAAACTCAAGCGCTGAACCGTCTTTAAAGTCCCAGTTCTTTTTCAATTCCGTGCCTAAATAAGTCATGTCGGAGGCATTACCGTCCAACAAATCCAATACACTAGGTTCATTGGGTGCAGAAAAAGTATTTGAAAGGGCGATTTCTCGGCTCAATAAAGAACCTGTAGTAATGTCTGGACCACCGGGGAACTGCTCAGGATTTGCTGGATCACCGCGCAGTGGAACTGCTAAGTAAACAATGTTGTTCTCTTCAAAGGTACGTCCAGACATCTTGAAATGCCCAGATCCATCTTCAAAATGGTATTTAAGACTTCCGTGAAGGTTGTAGCCTTCGTTTGCGGGGAAATCGACTTCTCTTACACCATCATCAGTGGTGTAATATCCGGCAAGCGTATATTCGAGCTGTTCGTTTATAGGGCCGCCTAACCATAGCTCAGTTCTGAACATTCCGAAGTCAGAGGTTTGAAAAAATATATCGCCCGATTGCTCTTCCGTAGCTTCTTTATATCGGAAGTTGACAACCGCACCTACTGCTGCTGTACGCAGAATAGGCGCATTACCACCACGTATTGTGTCTATTCCGCCTGTTGCGTTGCTCACCCTATATAGAAAATCAGGTGCATCCCTCATGATAGGAATTCCATCTTCCTCAAACTCTAAGAATTGAGTACCACCTGCTCCAACTCCACGAAAGCGATACTCATTGTTTGTATTACCTGAAGTATTTTCGACTTGAAGAGAAGGAATATTAGTCAACGCGTCTGAGATGTTTCTCGGTGCCTGACGAGCAATTTGTTCTTCTGTAATTTGGGAGAATGGGACTGAAGCTTCAATCAGTCGTTTTTGCATGTTCCCTATGACAATAATCTGCTCAAACGTTGACTTTTCTGCTTCAGGAGAGTCTACCTGTTGCTCATCTGTCTGAGCGATTACTTGTCCTGCCAATGCAAATGAGACCGCAAGAGCAATAGGTTTAATTTTTTTTATGTGCATGTTCATTGTGTTACCTCGTGTGTCCTAATTCTACTGTCTGAAAACTAAAATTCGAAGCCAAAAGAGTAATCGTTTACGTGAAGTTAAACCATACAGCAAAAATTGTAAATACCAAGTAAACAAAAAAGTGTATTTTAATACCTACGGTGCTGTATAACTGCTATTCTTCTACATAGAAGAAAACTTAAAAGCAACCACACGAGCAAAAAAAGCTCAAAAGTAAACGTTTACTTGAATGACAATGACTTAATGACAATGTCTCAATAACTTGACTTCATAATCGTGAAAAGTGCTTCGTTCGAATCGTTGATAAACTTTGTAGTGGCATAGTGAATTTGGCCACCTGATTAGAGCTGCTATGATAGCAACATAATAAAATTAGGTGACAACATGGCAAAGAAGAAAGGCCCAAATTTCAGTCCTGAGTTCAGACTCGAAACTGCACAACTGGTTTTCGAGCAGGGATACACGAATAAAGAAGCAGCTGATGCGATGGGCGTTGGTTACTCCACGCTGGGTAAGTGGGTACGGCAGCTTCGTGAAGAACGTGAAGGTAAATCTCCCCAGGCCACGCCGATGACGCCTGAATAACGAGAAATCCGCGAACTGAAGAAGCAAGTCTAACGCCTTGAATTAGAAAAGGAAATATTAAAAAAGGCTTCAGCTGCTGCGCAGCGCCTCATGCTGATGTCGGACTCCATGAAACACTCTCGTTAATCGAGAAACTGAGTCAGAGCAATAAGCACCGATATTCGGTAAATCATCTGTGTGCGGTACTGGATGTCCACCGCAGCACATTTAAATACTGGCAACAGCGAGATAGGCGGCCATCGCCGGAAGTTATCCGGCTACGCAGTTTAGTGCGTGAAGCGCATCGACTACGTGGTGGTTCTGCGGGAGCCAGAACCATCTCAGACATCATTACGAACGATGAGTCTCACAACGTTACACTAAGTCGTTACCGTGCTGGCAAATTCATGAAAGCGCTCAGTTTGTTCAGTTGTCAGTTACCGAAACACGCTTACAAGAAAGCGACGCAGGAGCACATTGCCATCCCGAATTTGCTCGACAGACAGTTTGCCGTTAGTACACCAAATCAGGTCTGGTGCGGCGATGTGAGCTTTATATGGACGGGTAATCGTTGGGCTTATCTGGCTGTGGCTATCGACCTGTTTGCCCGCAAGCCAATAGGCTGGACAATGAGTCATTCGCCGGACAGCAACCTGACCTGCCAGGCACTGACAATGGCATTCGAGTATCGGGGAAAGCCAAAGAACGTGATGTTCCATAGCGACCAGGGATGTCACTACACAAGCCGTAAATTCCGTCAGCTAATTTGGCGGTATCGCTTAACACAAAGCATGAGTCGCAGAGGAAATTGTTGGGATAATAGCCCAATGGAACGCTTCTTCAGAAGCCTTAAAACCGAATGGGTTCCAACAACTGGCTACCGGAGCTTTACTTAAGCAAAGCAGAAGATTGGTGATTACATTCATGGCTATTACAGCCGACTGAGACCGCATTCATACAACGGCGGTTTAACACCGAATGAATCGGAGAAACGCTACTGGGATAGCTACAACGATGTGGCCAAAATTACTTGAGCACTACAGTACAAAATCTTCAGGCTGGCACAAAGATGTGCTTGCCTAAAGAGCTGATAAAATAGCCAGTGGCAATGCACATTTTTTTCGCTTGATGAGCTCAGAAATAGCAGACACAAGTTAAGATCTACGATGTAATAGTTGAACTGGAAGCCAGAAATGATCTATACGAAGGCGCTGAGTTTTACGATGAACAAGAAAAAGACATCGGTGATTATTTTTGGAACAGCCTGCTTTCAGATATAGAATCTCTACTTATTTATGGTGATGTTCACGAAAAGCATCATAGTTTTCATCGATCACCAGCCAAGAGATTGCCATTTTTTATCTATTATTTTGTTGAAGAAAATATTGTCTACGTCGTTGCAATATTGCCTATGAAAGAACGACCAAGCTTGATTGATACTACGCTTACCGCCCGGAAAGTGTAGAGCTCGGCTCGTGCCAAGAATTTGCAAGTTCTCCAGATACTAAAACATTTGTTGTAGTGCCAGCGGCATTACCCAGATACCCTAAAATACATCAAAGTCTCCTCACTCGCCCGAAAGATTAACAACGAGAGAGGGCCAGCTAGCAGGCACTTAATTACCCATGTCGCACCTTTAATTGATATTCACTTAGCTAACGAAATCTCAATGATACCTGTTCAAAGGCCATTCGGGTCGCCCCACTCCTTGCTTGTTAGGCTAAAAATATA
Organism: Alteromonas sp. AWQ4_252; assembly: GCF_056158205.1. Classification (NCBI taxonomy): domain Bacteria; kingdom Pseudomonadati; phylum Pseudomonadota; class Gammaproteobacteria; order Alteromonadales; family Alteromonadaceae; genus Alteromonas; species Alteromonas sp. AWQ4_252. The sequence goes on from NZ_JBSWSV010000001.1 coordinate 4,280,142, forward strand.
GCCTTTTGAGACTTATCTAAAACTGTGGAATAACGTGTTTCAGCCTCTCCATGTCGCCCTCTCCTACATTGTTTGCGCGGAAGTAAGTAGCCCACTGTGAGACTAATTCCATGACCTCATCTACCATCCTTCTTGCTTTGAACGGTTTTATGCCAAATCTTTTCGATTGGCTTATTAAGTTTTCTAAAGAGCCAACCCTTCCATCATCACCAATGCCAATGCCATGCTGCTTTGAAGAATTTATGGGCAGAACATCATAGGCAGGGCTTAGTCGCCAGTGCCCGCGGGTAAAGTCATAAAGCATTGCATGATTGCGAGAGTGATCATCCGTATTTCCGATTAAAACATTGAATATCATTCGAAAATATAAGTCGTGCGCGTCAGCGGGCTCAGATACGTACTTCATTATAAATTCAGCTAAGTAGCCATAGGAATATTCGATACGCATGCTCGCAATGCTGACTTTATTCATACTAAAAATTGAATTAGCACTTAGAAAATGACAATGAGGTTTCCCGTTATAAATATCGAAGCGCTCTACCAATAGAACATCACCAGAAGGTGTATGAATAACCTTAGTTTTTGCTACATTGCAAGGCAGCTCACTTAGCATGCGCATCGTGGCATTTTCTACATTGACAACGTTATACAAATCGTCTGGCCGATTGAACTTGGCAAGATAAGAGACTTCGCCTTCTTGTATTATCGTTTTTGGTCTTGCTCCGCCCATGGAGGCGCCAAATTCAAATGCTTTTTTGGCTTCGTCCGGTACTTCTTTGTCTGCCAAAATCGCATCTTTAGCCCTTAACAACATTGGGATATCGCCCAGAGTATTTTTACTGTATTTAGGCTTTGACGATGCGCTAGACAAACTAAATACTAACGCCCCAACTCCCATACCTGAACCGGCAAGTAAAAACTCTAGTCTATTTTTGGGCGTGGTGCTGTGAAGAGACAGAATAACTTTCTCCCCCCATGAGTCAGCCCCCGCATCAGATAAAACACCAAATAACCCTTTGTTGAATTGCGTGCTGTATTCTTTTTCGCTAAGAGGCAAGTGAATAGGATCTAAAGGAAATGCATCGGGCCTCTTCAAGTAACTTTTTCCGTACCGAAAGCGTCCTGTTTTAGTGTCTTCATCTATAAGTGTCACACCACAAGGTATAGGCTTTTTTTCTAAGCCATCAATGAACACGTAAGCTTTAGAAGTCATTATCTAATTCCTGCGCATCTTTTCGCGATTTTCGAGAAAGCGTACTATTTTGCTCTGATAACCTTTGCTCTGCTACTGCTTGGAAGTCTTCTATTACCCCTAAATGCTCCAGCACATTGAAAAGTGTTTCTGCATTGACCGCTTTGCCATTTTCTATGGATGAGATGGTATTACGCCCAACCCCTACCCGCTGACCCAGTTCAGTTTGATCCATTTTAATGGAGCGCATAGAGACAACTAACTTACCAATGGTACTGAGAAGGACGTCGGTTTTTTGCATAATATTTTAAGCATAAATACACTAATGCATGAAATATAGCGCAGTCATATTTAAAATCAATGTTTATTATTCAGGGCAAAAGACTCTTTATGTGTAAAATAATAAGCACTGAGCCATAATTAATTTAGCAAGCATAAAAATAGTGTATGAGAGAACATCAACCACCCGCTTTCGCTTCTACTACCATTGCTCTAACATCTTCCAGCAACTGCTGAGCGTCGTATACGATGCCGTCTTTGATGGTGTAACGTACCGCTTTTTTGCGCACAGGTGTATTGTTATCGTCAAGCTGGAAGTGGCCGGTGCCGTAAAGTAACTTGAAGTTTTCCAGTGGGTTACCGTCAACAATTACCATGTCGGCATTTTTGCCCACGGCAATACTGCCAATTTCATCATCCAGGCCTAAAGCTTCGGCGCCGTTTAACGTTGCGGCCTGAATCACTTCCAAAGGGCGAAAGCCGGCTTCCTGCAGTAATTCCAGCTCACGGATGTAGGCAAAACCGTAGATTTTATAGATATAACCTGCGTCAGAACCTGTGGTTACCCGACCACCGTGGTTTTTGTAGTCATTAAGAAATGCCATCCAGCGGCGGTAGTTATTGCGCCAGTTAATTTCGTCTTCCGTGGTCCAGTTAAACCAGTAGCTGCCATGGGCATAGCGGCTGGGCTCAAAAAATTCCCACAGCACGGGTAAGGTATAGTCTTCATGCCACACGGCCTGACGTTCACGCATAAGGTCTCGACTGGCTTCATAAATCGTCAGTGTTGGGTCAATCGTAAAGTTCAAGTCGATAAGCTCGTCTCTCACTTGCTGCCACTTTTCACTGCCCGGAGCTGCCGCCTGAAGCCACAGTTTTCCGGCTTCTGAAAAACGATGCTGCTCATCGTTGTAGTTGTAGTGTGAAGGGTAATGCTGAATGACTTTGTCTTCGAACAGCGCCTCCGGCAACCCATACCAGTGTTCCATTGTGGTTAGCCCCAAGCGAGCGGAATCAAGTGCGTTAGTGCCCATAACATTAAGTTGAGCATGATGCATCATGGTTCCCAAACCCTGCTTCTTAGCTTCATCTAGCGCTGCCGCCATCACTTTAGGGCTAGCACCAAAAAACTTGATCCCTTCGGCGCCCTTCTTGGCGATATTCTTCACCCAGGCTCTGGCTTGTTTTGCACTGAAGATAGGTTTCTCATTGCCCATACCAAACCCCACATAGGGCACGATACGTGGCGCGACGATGGTATTTTTTTCACTGCGCTGCTGATGATCCAACACCCACTCAAGTCCATTGAAACTGCCGGGCTCACGGATGGTGGTAATACCATGGGCCAGCCATAACTTAAACACATACTCAGCGGGAATGTCGTTAGCTGAACCGCCGATATGACCATGCATATCAATAAAGCCAGGCAAAACGTACTGGCCCTTGATATCGATTTCCTTATCGCCGGTTTTCAGCTCTGGGCGACTGTACTTAATCGGTACGCCGGGGTGGCCAACTGAAACAATATCTGTGATCTTGCCCTTTTCAATGACGATATCTACCGGCCCGCGTGGCGGAGCTCCCTCTCCTGAAATAATGTTCCCGCCGCGTAAAATAAGGCGCTGCACTTCAATGCCTTCTCCAGCTTGCCTGTCTGGTGCTTTACTGCCAGGAGCCGACACAGCTGAAAAAGATAACGAGAGGCAAAGTGCCAGGATGAATTTTTTCATTTTTATTGTCCTGAAACGAAACGGAAAAAACCGGGCTGAGTAAAGCGTGTCAACTATCTCACTTAGTTGTTGCCAGAGGAATTTCCTTGGGCAGCGTTGTCTAAATCTTCCACAGTGATTTTGCCACGTGTTAAGCCATGGCGCGTACGCATTTCTTGCAGGATAGCCAGTTTTTCTGGTGACAAGCGAAAGTTATACTCCGCTTTGTCAGCCATTCCGACGGCAAAGAATCCCGAGACATTTCCGGCCACGCCAGGCTGTGACGAGGTAGCAGAATCAAGAAACGCACCGCCATTGGTATTCACCGAGCCGCCGAACTGACGTGTATTACCCAGTAAACTGGCCAATTGCCAATCATTCATGGTCATTCTTAATTCATCAGCTTGGGCAATCTCATCGTAGAAATCCGCACGTATGTAAGATAAAAGGTGATTACGCAGAGCGGTTTTGTCATTGTTGAAGAAGGCAAGGTTGTGTTTATAAAATTCTGACACACGTCCATCGTAATAAGTGCCTCTGTTTGAATTAATGAACTCCTGCGCACTGTATTTAAGACGTTGCCAAACATTGTTACCTGTGAATGCCCGATTTTGGATACTGGGCCCACCAATATTGCCTTGGAAAAGACCATAAATGATGAGCGGATTACTATCGTATTTTTCCTTTAGAATCGTGAACTGAATATCTGCCAAACTTAGTCGTTCGCCCGCGACTGTCAGCACCTTGTCATCAAGGATGTATTCGTCTTCTTCAGGATCCAACAAATCGTGGATATTGTTGATGGGATAGGCTTTTTGCAACTCATCTAGCATTGTGAAGTTGTACAAATTCAACCAATAGGCGAGTTGTTCATTTTTGCTCAAATAAGAAAGCGGGATTTCATCAGGCAGTCCCTCCAGACTTTTACGTATGGCAGACAAGGTTTTCACCACATTGTCGTCTTCAAACGCTTCAAAGAAGAATCGGTTACCTTCCATCACCGTTAATCGATTAACGCGAACTTTCAGGCGGGTGCCAATGCGCGGATGCTCTACCGGGGCCTTCTTACGGTCTGAAAAACCTGTGACATATACTTGCGCCGCCAAAAAAGCATCAAGGTCGTTATACGCAACTTCCAACTGAGAAGCAGGGTCTTCACCTCGAAATGGTGCCGGAATATTATTTTCATCAGCACTGGAATTAAAACTTAGCGAGAAACACAAGCTGGTTATCAACAATGGGAATGCAATTCGTTTCATAATTCGATCCTTTTATCTTCACTGGACCTTCTTCGACAAACCGTAAGGGCTGGTATTTGCCTGGGTGTTCTTTAGCCCAGTAGCAAAGCGCAACGAATGATCAAGTCCACGTAACTGAGGCAACACACTTATTTTCAAACACCAGAACAATACCGTTAAACCAAAGCGGCATCTCTCCCGTGAGTGCGTTAATTCAATTTTCCACTATCGCTGAACAATAGTAATAACACTGTACAACCGGCTGCGCAATCACTAACCAGTCTCTCTATCTTTATTTGAAATTTTGCGAAGTATCAACCTATGCAAATGGATGTTAAAGACGAGCGTGTTCGACGAAGTTTGACTTTGGGTTACACGGCTCAAACATGCACGTGCCCTTTGATAAGCGCTTTAATCATCTTGCACTACGGGTTTCACTAAAACAGAAAGCTGCGCCTCCAGCGCTGCTTTTTTATGTTTTAATACCGCCTTTTCATCCCCGTCGCTATCTGCAATTTTGCCGTCAATATCGGCGAGTGCTTGCACTAAACTATCCTTGCTCTTTTCTTTTTGTTCGGCCTCCTCTGCCTTGTCAAAAATTACATCTTCTGGCGAAGAATCTTCCTGCCGGGTTTGACGGGGTGATTTGGCGATTATCTTCAAGCCATCAGGTTGCGGGCGCTGATTGATAAATCCAGGGGAAACAATTTCGATATCCGCATTATGCAGAGAATCAAGCACGGCTTTATGCAAACGAGAGCGGGCACTAAGCAGACTTTTCACCTCAGTCAGCAACCCTGCAATTCTATAACTTACAGAAAAATCACCAAGCCCGACAACTTGTACAAATGGCTCTTTGAGTCCTGCATTTTCTGCGGCAACAAGCAGATGCTTTTCAATCACACTGTGGTGAATATCGTACCCTAAACTGATGTCTACACTTACGATGGCTCCTGACGCCCGGGTTACGGAAACCGGCGCATTCACCATAAACGTATTGGCAAAGGCAATCAGTTCTCTGCTTTCAGTTTGAATTTCAGTATCCAGTAATCCCATTTCAGTAACGCGGCCGCTGTAGCCTTCTACTTTGATAAAGTCACCGACTCTAAACGGGCGATTCACACGCAGTACGATCCCTGCCATAAGATTACCGACCATGGTTGTTGATGAAAATGCGATCACGCCGGAAATAAGGACGCCAATAAGTGCTATTACCTGGTTGCGTGTGCTTTCACTTACCGGAAGGCTCATCGATATTACGACAGCTCCAACGATAGTAAGTACCAACATTCCTACTTGTCGAGGTAACTTTTGCTCGCTGGTGAGATGACTTTGTCTGGCAAGTAACACGTAGTGAAGCGCAATAAGTGTACCTGTGACGAGTACGATTGCGATAAGCAAGGGTATAAAAGGAAGCAATACCTGAAGTGCCGCTTGCAGCAGAGTGTGCGACAAACTGTCGGGTGAATTATTTGATTCCACTACTTTTCCTTTTATTGCGTCGCTGTAGTTTTTAATTACAACTAGTATTAACTTGTCACAATACTAGCGACGTCACGAGAGGTAGCAATAAAAATTTAAAGGTTAAGACGTTTCACCAACTTCATACATTTTAAGGGTGACCGAATATCCGTTGCCTGTAAACGCAGGTTGGTATGTCCAGTTGAGTTTTCGTGACAGCTTCTCGATGAGTTTGAGCCCTATGCCAAACCCTTCTTTCCCGTTGTCGGATTTAATAACAGCACCGTCATTTTTGCTGGCGCCGTGTTCTCGATTAATCACGACTAATGTATTGTCACTAAGATTGACCTCCACCTCGCCGCGGTAGGTGTGCTGAAACGCATTGCGAATTATATTGCCTATCACAATCTGCGCAGCAGTTTCCGGCAACTTTAGCAAGCAGGGGGATAATTGAAGTGTCAGTGAGACCGCCTTACCTTGTAACAGATATTCGAGATCATCAGTAAGCCCTTTTATCATGTCTGCTATATCTACCTGACTTTCAGCCAGGCCGGTGGCTTCTTCTCGCCCCAACCACAACAGGGTTTCCGTTAAATCAGCCATGGTTTTTGATGCGTGATCAATACGAGATACCGCGTTGCGTCCCTTGCTATTTTCTACATCAACCACCCTGCAAAGCAACTCAATGCTGCTTCTTACCACGGCAATGGGAGTTCTGAGTTCATGACTGGCATGGTTCACAAATTCACGCTCTCGCTCCAGGGTTTTGCGCACCCGTTGTAGACTATGGTGAATGATTCTGGCCAGCGCATTGAGCTCTTTGTAACGAAAATTGGGAATGGGTTTGTCCAATTGAGCCTCATCTAACCCCGCCGCCCACTGTTGTAGCGATTCCACAGGCCGCGAAACAGACCGTAGTAATAAAAACAGTGCAATGGAAAACGCACTCAGTGCTGCCACGCCGACTAAAATACTGTGAAGCTGAGGGCCTATTCGAAACGATTTATTGCCGTTGTCAGGTTGCGGTTCAAACCTTTGTGTTACAAACACTTGGCTTTGGTTCTCTCCAGGCACCATAACCAGAAAGTTTGCCGAGCGGGGGCGGGAGAAAATATCTGGATTATCTATATCCTTGTATAATTTGTACGGGGCAATTTCTGTCTCGCTGAAGCTCTGTTTGATTACTTCGGGTATGTCGGTGTAGGTCGAAGCGATGTGAAAATCCAGTACTTGTGTAGGTGCTCCAGGCTCAACATCTACACTTCGGGCGGCGCGGATCATACTATTTCTAAGCATACCATCCATACCGTCGAGGAAACTATCTGCTGACTGAATGGAAAACAACGTGAAAATAACACCCGCCACGGCCAGCAAGGTTAAAACAACGTACTTTCGTAAGCTAAATCGCAGCCCTTCAACCATGGGATGACTCCAGTGATAAATAGAAGCCACTATTTGGTCGTGACAGTAACTGAATATTTGCGCTGGCTTGTTCCAGTGCTTTGCGCAAATGATGAATATGCACTTTAAGGGCATTGCTTTCGGGCGCGTCTTCGCCCCACACGGCGTCTACCAATGAGGCCCGAGATACACATTCCCCACGTGCCCGAATAAGGTGCTTTAATAGCCTGTAGGTGGTAGGGCTAAGTTTTATTGCCGTGCCATCTGCACTGGCCTCTTCCTGCCTGACGGTTAGCGTGACGTTGCCAAACGTCAACTGATTAACCTGACTGGAGCGACGATTTGCCAACGCGCTCACCCGTGCCACCAGCTCAGCCATCGCAAAGGGTTTAATTAGGTAATCATCTGCCCCCTTCTCAAACCCCAACAGCTTGTCTTCTAACTTATCCCGAGCCGTAAGCATGATTACAGGCGTATCGTCACCTTCATTTCTAATGTGTTCGCATACGCTCAGACCATTCATTTTAGGCAAGTTTATATCGAGAATGATCACGTGATATTGGTGAGCGTGTTGAAAACTGAGGGCCGCCATGCCATTAGCGGCATGGTCACAAATCATGTCTTCAAGCTCCAGATAATCTAGGATATTCCCGGCTAAGCCCAGGTCATCTTCTACTAACAATACCCGAATCATATATTCTCTTACCCCGCGATTTGCAGAACCCGTTTTCTAGCCCGCGCCCCAACTCCGGCGACATCGTCATAGATGAGCAAAAGTGCTGGAATTAACAATAATGTGATAGCCGTTGCAAACAAAATACCATACCCCAGTGACGCCGCTGCGGGAATAAGAAACTGCGCTTGTACTGAAGTCTCCCCGAGAATGGGATATAAGCCCACGAAGGTAGTCACGGAAGTAAGTAACACCGCGCGCAAGCGACTGGTACAAGCCTCAATTACCGCTCGCTCTATTGCCATGCCCTCTTTGCGCAAGGCGTTAAAACGCGATACCAACAGCAGACTGTCATTCACCACAACGCCACTTAGCGCCAAGATACCATTGAGAGACAATAAACTCAGCATAAGTCCGTTAGACCAGTGACCAATTATCGCCCCTACAATACCAAATGGAATGGCAGTCATGATTATTAACGGTTGAATATAAGATTTAAGCGGTATGGCTAACAATGCAAAAATAGACAACAGCGCCAATATGAACACGCTTTGCATAGAACTTTGGGTTTCTGCTTGCTGTTCTGCTTCACCGGCAAAATAAAGTGATAGATCCTGATATTGCTTTTCTAACTGAGGAACAAAACTCTCATTGAGATAGTTCACCAGTTCGGTAGACGTTATTACATCGCTATCCACAGACGCACTCACTGTTAACGCGCGTAAGCCGTCTATGCGTACCACCTGCTTTTGCTGTACGTCCTGGATCACTGTCGCCACTACACTCAGAGGCACCACGGTTCCGTCGTCTAAGCGCACTTGTGTATTCATTACATCCGACGGATTCATTCTGTCTTCTGCCGGATATCGCACCCTCACTTTCACCTCATTTTTATCGCGTAGATAACGCTGCACAATTTCTCCACCGAAAGCCTTGAGAAGTTGCTGAGACAAGCTTTGTGTATCCACCCCCATTGCCCTGCCCTGTGGCGTAATTTCAAATCGCATCATGGCTTCACCGGGCGTCAATGAGCTTTCAATGGCATACACGCCGTCAATAGTTGCTAATACGTCCTGAAACGCCGTATTTGCAGCATTCAGCGTATCTTCGTTGATGCTTTTTAGCTCCACCTTAAAGCCATCCACCATTTCTCGACGTGACCGAATTTTTAAACTTTTCACCCCTTCCAGGCTACCGGTTAATGCATTCCAGCGTGCTGATAACTCATCAAGGGAGTACGGCTTTGATTCGTCGAGTGAAATGGTAATAGTGCCACTCTGATCACCACTTGCAGTCACCTGTAAACTGCCTATACCCGTTCCATCTTTGCCTTTCTCTTCCATTAACTGCTTGTCGGCTTCAAGGGCATTTCTTTCTAACAACAATAAATTTCGCTCGTTCTGCCCAAAACTCGCATCACTGTAAAGTGACAAGTTTGCAGTTACGGTGTCTCCCTGCATGCTGGGGAAGAAACTTACCCGCACTGCACCGGTTAATGGCAAGCTCACCACAACAATAAATAGTGCAACAAACAGAAGTACCGCTGCATAACGGTAGGCCACCGTCACCTTCAAAAGTGGTTGATACATTTTATCGTTAAACCACTGTAATCCCGCATCGGCTTTTTCCTGAACTTTGTTCCACGCTCCTGCAATGCCTTTTTTAGGCGCAGTTTTCGTCGGCAGATGCGCCAGGTGAGCAGGCAAAATCAGCTTGGATTCCACAACCGATAGCAGCAGGCACAAAGTAACGATCATGCCGAACTGAGAATACAAGGTACCCAAACCACCAGAAACATTGGAAAGTGCAAAAAAAGTCGCCACTGTTGTCAACACGCCGAACAAGGTTGGGATAGCAACTTTGTTCGTGCCGAGAATGGTGTTTTGCAACGTATCGCCGTACTGTTTACGGGTGGAATAAACGCTTTCTCCCACTACCACAGCGTCGTCTACTACTATCCCCAGCGCCATAATAAAACCGAACGTGGTCATTTCGTTCAGCGTCATATTAGTGTAGGGATCAGTCATAAAATATAACGTGCCAAAGAATATAAACGGCAGTCCGGCTGCAACCCAAAAAGCCACGCGAAGATTCAGAAACAGCGCAAGGGTAACGAACACCAGCGCGATCCCCATAAGTGCGTTATTGGTTAATAAAGTCAGTCGCTCGGTTATGAGTGTACTTTTGTCATACCAGGTTTCAATGTCTACGCCTTGAGGCAACAGACCTTTTTCGTGCCATTCATCGACGACTTCGTGGGCTTGTTCCACCATTTTGGTCACATCGCCATATTCATCCATAAGCACCTGGATGCCGTAACCGTTTTTGCCGTTGTATCGAGACAAACTGTAACTGTCGTCTGCAAACATGTCGGTCACCGTTGCCACGTCTCCCACAGTGAGGATCACGCCGTTACTGCTGGTTACAAGGGGTATTGATGCAAAATCCTTGGCATAATAAGCCTGCTCCGAGGCCTTTAACCGAATCACTTTCTCTTTATTGCGCAAACTGGTAGTCAACGCCGTATTTGACTCCTCATTAACAGCAGCAGCTACATCAGACAGCGTTAACCCGTAAGCCTGCAGTTTAGCCTCATCTATTTCAATCGACATCATGGGGTCGATAAAGCTGCCAGCACTGACTTCACGAATTGCATCTGTTGCCAGTAAATCCCGCTCTAACTGTTCGCCCAGATATTGAAGGGTTGCGTGATCTGTATCGCCGTACAATTGCACCCAAATGGCGTGCTCCTGCCTTCTCGCTTTATCGATAACCGGGTTTTCGGCGTCCGATGGAAAATTTGAAATGCTGTCCACTTCCGTTTTTATATCGTCAAACAGAACGTCGAGGTCGTACTCAGTTTCTTTTTCTACCTGAACAGAGGCGCCATTCGCATTGGATGTTGAGGTTATACGCTTGATGCCGGGGATAGCTTCCAGCGCATTCTCTATTTTGATGGCAATACCTTCTTCTGCTTGTTCAGCATCACCACTTTCGTACGTCATGGAAATGGTGACAAATCTGGGCTCCATACCGGGAAATGCCTCTTTGCGGATATCGCCCATTGATACCAGCCCGAGAATGATCAAACTCACCATTAGCAGGTTTGCAGCCACAGAATTCTGCGCAAACCATGCAATTATGCCTTTTTGATTATTCATTATTTGCTCCTCCCGTTGCCCCTTCAATTACTGGTGCAACAGCTGTATTCACCAGATAACTGTTCAGTGGCCGGGCGACCACGAGAGCACGGTTAGCTTTGTTATGGGGAGTTATAAATGCAAAACCATCCTGTTCAAACAGCACGTCAGGCGTAAATTTTTGTAACAACCCGGTATCTGGTTCTACTAACCAGACTTCTTGTTTTTGCGATACCGCAGAAGCGGGTATTTTCCATACATCTTTAAGGGTACGACCTTCGATTTCAGCACTGACAAAACTACCGAAGGTCAATGGCACCTCTTGTGTCAAAGGAGATGTAACAGTCACTACCGCATTACGCTGCCGGGTTGCAGTATCCTGATGAAGCTCAGCACGACTAACTGTGGCAGACCATTGATTTTGTGTGGCCGCATCTGTGAGAGTAACGGGCCAATTGATTTGCTCGCCTGCGTGGATTGCTGGAAGCTGAGACCACTGGGTAGGCGACAACGCCACAGCAATTTCAGCCGTATTCAGTGAATACAGGGTTGCGACGGTTTCACCGGCCTGAACATAACTGCCTGGTGAAATATCACGACTTACAACCAAAGCATCGAAAGGTGCGGTAATGTGTGTAAATTGTAAATCTCGTTTGGCTGTTTCCAGGGCTTGTTTGGCTTTTTCCACAGAGGCTTGTGCTGCTTTAAGCTGTGGCTGCCGTAACACTAAATCTGAGGCCGGGTCGCCTTCTAAGCCTGAACGTCGCCATTCATCCTGCGCCTGCACACCTTGTAAGCGCTCTTCCTCTAACGCCACTACAGCGTCTTCATAGTCGGCCTGAGCACTGCTCACTGCAGCTAAATAAGTAGTGTCATCTATCATAGCCAGGGCTGTATTTTTACCTACCGTGGCACCGGTTTTAAATATGTCCGCAAGTGACGTTATCCGGCCACTTACCTGCGCCACGAGTGTAAGTGAGTCCATAGGCATAACTTCGCCATAACCTTTCACTGATGCTTTATAATTTGAGACTTGTACCGCGTAAACACCGACCTGTGCCAGGTCGTTACTAGCGCTTGTTGCAGGGCTATCGGATGCTTTCAGTCTGTTTGAACCCGGGCTGCGTTCACCGTTTTCACGCTTGACCCGGGGTTGCTCTGAAAAAGAGCCTCTTGCTGCGCCATCCTCATTAAGCGGCGGTCTAGCGCCGGGACGGGTATTTTCAGAGTTATTTACCGGCGCGTTTTGTTCACCACCAGCCGACGGCGCACCAGGGTGCCCTCCACCAATATTCATCACGGTATACACGCAAGCCAGCACAATGCAAGCTGCTGCTAATAAGGTAACAATCATTTTTTTGTTTTTCATTGTGACACTCCAAGACCCAAAGCAAGGCCTAAGTCCATACGATTCTGTAGCTGTGATGCACGTAACTGCACCTGTTGTGCTTGCAAGTCGAAACGGGTGTTGTAAACCGATAGTAAATCCAGAATATCGGCAAGGCCTTGTCGATAATCGCCAGCAATACTCTCTGCGCTTCGCTGGGCGTTATTTAGGGCATTATCGGTGTAGTGAATTCGCGCTATTAGCGTGCGTTCATTGTCGATGGCATCCTGTGTTTCCTGCACAGCATTCAACAGCGTTTCTTTGTATTGCCACCACGCGTTTAGCGCACTCAGTTCCGCGCTATCAATTTGCGCTTGTAACTCGCCGCCTTTAAATAGTGGGGCTGTAATTTGCCCAAGCACACTCCAAAGCGGATTTGTAAATAAGGCTTCAGAAGCAGAGCTCGCGCTATCTGTTAGCGCAGCAGATAAGTTAATACTTGGAAGTAATGCTTTATATGCCACATCAACGTCATACTCTGTCGCCTGTATAGAGAAGTAAGCGGCTTGTAAATCTGGACGACGAGCCAAATCTTGTTCCGGTAACGCCGTTAGCGGGACAAACACATTGGGGAAGCTCATATCTGAATCTATTTCTGGCAACGACTGTTCCTGCCGTCCCAGCAGAACTGCTAAGGTCCGCTTTGCTGTCGCCACCGCGTATTCGTACTGAGCAATGGTTGACCGTGTGCTCTCAGTGCTGGTTCGTGCAGTATCGAGATCATCCAAATCCCCCAACCCCGTGCGGTAACGGGTTAAAATTACAGCTTCCTGATTCTCCAGAACCTGCAATCGGTCTCGCTCTATAGACAGTAAATTTTGCTGTGCTATAACGTCAATGTAGCTTCGAATCACACTGGCTACTAAGCTATCTCTGGCTGCCTGGTAACTGGCTTGTGCACTGGCTGCATCCAGATTCGCTGCCGTCACCCCATCGGCTATTTTTTGCCATAAATCAAACTCCCAGCTAACAGACAGTGAGCTGGAAAAAATGCTATCTGTTTGCTCTGCTTTTGACCCACTTACACTGGCATCCACATTGAGGTTGTCCTGAGCTTCTGCCGTATCGATTGCAACTTGCGCCTGACGCAGGGTGACAAGGGTTTGCTGCAAGCTTGGGTTACTTTCAAGCGCCTCAGCAATAAATTCAGACAAATGTTCTACTGCAGACACATCTATGAGGTCAGTAAGCTTACTGGCTACAACCTGATCATTTCCCGTTCCTTCTTGCTCTGAAACACTACTAGCAAGAGGCTGCCATACCACCTCTTTACCTGTTATCTTTGTAGCAGATTGACTTAATACTTTATCACCTACCGTTGCACATGCTGATAAAACCAGGCTTATCGCTACTGCACATGCTGTTTGTCTTACTTTGCACATTTATCTCTTCCCATGCTTTATTTAGCACTAAGGGCGATCATGACAATCGCATCACTGGGAATGATTATTTCAAAGCAGGAGTTAAGGGAGGGTTAAAGCGACAGAAACGCTTTTTTTCTTTCCACTTACGTTCCCTTTTCTCTATACTGTGAGAGCGTCAAAGTAAGTAAATGGAATTTGTACATATAATGATATCCAGCTGCCAACAATTAAGTAAAGGCCCGATGAATGTCTGATGCGCAGTCTCTGCTTAATTCTTTAAACACTCTCGTTTGTAAAGCCAATAAAGAAGGCTATTTTACGTACCTGAATGACTATTGGGCTGTCAGTTTAGGCTGGGAGTTAACTCAATTACGTGGAAAGCCATTTATATCTTATGTGCACCCTAGTGATGTTGAGGCTACCAAAGCAGTATTGCTTGAACTCGTAAACAACAAAACTAACGTGGAGGGGTTTCGAAACCGGTACAAGAAAAAAGACGGTGAATACATTTGGCTGGAGTGGTTTGCAAGAGCCAACTCCGACACAGAAATTGTTGCTTCTGCTGTTATTATCACTGAAAAAGTAGCATTGGAAGAGGCTGCAAAAAAGCAAAAAGCGCTACTACAACAAGCCGAAACTCTTGCTTCTCTGGGGCACTGGAGCATAGATGTTATTAATCAGAGCGTATTTTGGTCTGACGAAATTTACCGTATTCATGGTGTTAACAAATGCGAGTATACGCCCACACTAGAATCGGCCATTGACTTCTATCATCCGGACGATATAGACAAGGTTCAGCAGTGCGTTGATGACGCAATGTTAAATGGCACAGGTTGGGAACTCATACAAAGAATTGTTCGCCCCTCCGGTGAAGTTCGCAATGTACAAAGTAAAGCCATGATTCAACGTAACGAACTAGGTGCTGTCACGTCTATTTTCGGGACTTTTCAGGATATAACTGAAAGAAAAAACGCTGAGCTTGAAAGAGAGGCATTAATTACCGAGCTCGCCAAATCTAATGAAATGGCCAACGCCATATTGAGTGCTTCCCGACATTTGCTTATCACCACCGATACCGTTGGTATCGTTACCCAGTTCAATGCAGCCTCTGAGTCCGTGCTGGGCTATACCGCAGACGAAGTCGTTGGCAAGCAAACCCCCGCGCTCTGGCACGACGAGACGGAAATTCAGAAGCGTGCACAAGCCCTTTTTGAAGAGTTCGGCGAACGTCTATCAAACGGCTTCGACGTGTTTACCAAAAAAGCACGCACCTACGGGACAGATACCGATGAGTGGACGTTTATCCGCAAAGATGGTTCTCGCTTTCCCGTCAGCCTAACCGTCACCTGCATTAGGGATGTAAAGGGCGAAGTCACTGGCTATCTTGGCGTAATCGAAGATATCACCGAGCGTCAGGAAAAATCCCGTGAGCTTGAAGCTGCAAAGCAAAAGGCTGAAGTCGCTAATATTGCGAAAAGTCGCTTTTTAGCATCCATGAGCCACGAAATTCGCACGCCGATGAATGGAATCTTAGGTACCCTACAGTTACTGGATGACGAAATAACGGCCCCTTCTGAAAAAAGATTATTAAATAACGCACTCACGTCATCTTATTATTTACTTACCATTGTAAATGACATACTCGACTTTTCTAAGATCGAAGCGGAAATGCTATCGCTGGAAACAATTGCGTTTTCAGTTCGACAATTGTTAAACGAAGTAGCGTCAAATTTCGTTCCCAAAGCTAAAACTAAGGGTGTGATTTTCAAGAATGCCTTAGAAAAAGGTCTCCACGATGTGTGGCTTGGCGACCCGGTGCGCATTAAACAAATCATGACCAACCTCATATCCAATGCGGTTAAATTTACTGAAAAAGGCAGTGTGACAGTTGCCTTGTCGACTAAACAAGAAGACACCGGCTCATCACTTATCCTCAAGGTCATCGACACAGGCATAGGAATGGACACCGAGGTCATCGAGGGCTTATTCGAAAGATTTACCCAGGCCGATAGTTCTACCACACGTAAATACGGTGGAACCGGTCTCGGCATGACCATCACCAAAAGCTTGGTAGAACTGATGAATGGCACATTGTCAGTAGACAGTGAACTAGGAAAAGGCACCACGTTTACCGTTGCTTTACCACTGGAAAAAGGTGAACGCGCTGTTCAGATGCAAGAACAAACCGCGCCAGCGCCTGATCTCACCGGCAAGAAAATTTTAGTTGCTGAAGACAACAACATTAACCAGGTGATCGTACAGGCGATGCTGGAAAAAACTAACGCCGAAATATGCTTGGCGGAAAATGGATTAATCGCTATCGATAAATGCGGTACGTTCAAGCCAGATATCATTCTGATGGATATACAAATGCCGGAATTAGACGGCCTTGAAGCCTGCAAAATCATTCGCAAGAGCGATAAAAGCATCCCCATTATTGCCCTCACGGCTAATGTGATGTTGGAGGACATCAAAACCTATCTCGACAATGGGTTTGATGAACACCTGGCAAAGCCTATTGAAGTTGCCAAACTGTATAGTAGGCTGAACTATCACTTAGTATAAGAGCCGATTACAATTGGTATATGCTTGGTATACCTAGTCTAATCGCTTTTTAAATCCGAGAAGCTTTTACTAAAGGTTTTCCGACCAGGTATCTTTGGTTTGAATCGTCACCGAGGATTTAAGACTGTTTGGCTTTGAATCGAAGAACCTCACCTTTTTTCATAACGACATCGTACTCAAATAATGAGGGATCTTCCGCTTCAATGGTCATATCGGCATTGTAATACAATGCCGCTTTTGTTTTAGGCACAGTAAAAAGTGGATTAGGGTTGATTCCTACTGCCCTGTTCAACCTGTCGCCCTCAAGCTCTGTTGTAGTCCTCAGTCGTGCATTCCCGGCAATACTCGCACGAATGCTCAATTCGCTAACTTCACCGTTGTGCCAGCTAATTGCAACTTCGAAACCACCTCTGGTTTTGATTCCTTTAACAGTGCCTTCTGACCATTGCTGCGGTAGCGCCGGTAATAGATGAATGGCACCATCGTGGCTTTGCAACAACATTTCGGTGATCCCTGCGGTAAACCCAAAGTTGCCATCAATTTGAAACGGCGGGTGCGCGTCAAACAAGTTTGGGTAAGTCCCTCCGGTATCGGCCTGCCCCTCAAACCTAGCCGGTGACAACTGTTCTGATATCAGTTTCAAAGCGCGGTCACCGTTGAGCAAGCGTGCCCAGAAATTGATTTTCCAACCCATCGACCAACCTGTCGACGCATCTCCACGTGCTTCTAGCGAAGTTCGGGCAGCTTCTGCCAGAGCTGGCGTTCTGATTGGAGAAATTTGATTGGAGGGATGCAACCCGTAAAGGTGTGATAAATGACGGTGAGTATCGTCCTCTCTATCCCAGTCATCCAGCCATTCCTGTAACTGCCCCCAACGTCCTACCTGCATAGGAGGTAATTGTTCCCTTAACATTTTAAAATGGCTTATGTGATCACTATTGGTGTTTAACACGCCGTCAGCCGCAATGACCGCGGTAAACGCATCGAATGCAAGTTGGTTGTCCATCGTAGTACCAGCGGCAAGTGACACCCACTCAGCATGCCCATTTTCCGGTGACATTGACGGTACAGTCACGCGATATCTTTTAACAGGCTCAGTTTTCATAATATCACTTAAAAATAATGCGGCCCCCTCAAGCACAGGATAAGCACTTCGCAGAAATTCCGTGTCACCGGTATAAAGATAATGCTGCCACAAATGCTGACTGAGCCAAACGCCACCGTTTGGCCAGAGACCAAAAAATGCGCCGTCTACAGGACCTGATATCCGCCAAAGATCTGTATTATGGTGAAGTGTCCAGCCGCGGGCACCGTACATTTCTTTTGCTGCCTCACGACCAGTTTTTGAGACGTCGTATATAAGGTCAAATAAAGGTTCGTGCATTTCGCTCAAATTTGTCGTTTCAGCGAGCCAGTAATTCATCTCTGTATTAATATTAACCGTGTATTTACTATCCCAGGGAGGATTGAGGTGCCGGTTCCATATGCCTTGTAAGTTTGCAGCCTGAGTGCCAGGCTGAGAACTTGAAATAAGCAAATAACGTCCGAATTGATAGACCAGCTCAATAAGTTGGGGATCTCTCGCTGCGTCAAAAGCTGCCAGTCTCTCATTGGTTGGTAACTCACTCGATTCAGTCTGTCCTAAGTCTAAATCGACCCGGTTGAAAAAGTGCTGGTAGCGCTGCACATGGCGATCTATAAGTGTCTCGACTGAGTATTTTTTCGCTTCATTATTAAACCTTTGTGCTTTTGCCTGAGCATCGCCGGATACATCCTGGTAATTGACAAAGTTCGTTCCGATAGAAATAAAAAGTGTAACCCGGTCAGCCTTAGCAATATGCAGTTTGCCGTCGGCGATACTCACTTCCCCACCCGTTACCTGCGGAACGACAGAAGTAAAAAATTCAACCTCACCTTTTTTATTTTCGTGGTCGCCACTAATACCACGCAATATGACCTCCCGTTTTGAAACCGAAATTTCCTGCTTTTTGTGTGGGGAACTAATTGCTACAGACAAGGACAGCGAGCCCGGGCTTGAAGCCTGGATATCCGCAATAATGACGTTATCGGTTAGAGACGCAAACACTTTTTGGCGAATAGTTGTGCCATTAGAGGAAAATGAAGAGGTAGCTACGGCACGGCGAATATCCAGTTCTCGATATTCATATTTGGGTTCAGCGCTATTCTTATAATCGATGTGAAGGTTTCCTACAGTTTGGTAAGGCATGCCATTGTTATTGTTCTTTGCGCTAAATGGGAGATACTTGCCCGCCAAAGCCTGCGCTTCAGCATGTTTGCCTTCCAGAATAAGATGTTGAATATCAGCCAGTGCGTCGTTAAAGGCCGGAACCAAATTATTACCTGGACCACCCGCCCAAACCGTATCTTCGTTTAGCTGGATCGTTTCAGAGCTGTCACTGCCATAAACCATCGCTCCCAGCCGGCCGTTACCGATAGGAAGCGCTTCTTCCCAACTTTGTGCCGGATTGGTATACCACAACCTTAAAGCATCATTGGCGTGACAGGAAAAAATAGTTAGCAGACAAGCAATTGCATAGAATATTCTGGTGTTCATAGCGGACCTGATTTAGCGTGAAGAGGAATTTGAAAACGCACAATGGGTATCTATATACTGTTGATGAGTAGGTAAGGACGCAGCGGTTCTCTTAACGCTTTCCCGCAATCCGTGCATATTGCGAACAAGAACGTCACTGGGTATGCGATCTAACCGGCTGTCGTATTGTGCAGGCATAATACCTTGCCCCAGCATAACCGCCAGCCAACTATGCGGTGTGAACAGCGCATCAGCACGGGTCACAATACTGCCATCCGCAGCAAAAGCATCTATTCTTTGTTTTAGCGTGTCAGGTATCACCATTTCTCGCACAGCATCCCAAAAAGCAGTATCGCGGCGTGACGTTGCTTTGTAGTGAAGTACTATAAAGTCCCGGATATCGTCATATTCAGCGGTCATCATTTTGTTGTACTGATTGCGCTGTATGTCGTTGCCTCCCTTAGAAGGCCACAAATTAATAAGCATTTGAATACCGGCCTGTACCAGATGAATACTGGTAGATTCCAAAGGCTCAATAAAGCCTCCCGATAAACCCACTGCTACACAGTTATTTTTCCAAAACATCCGCCGGTGTCCTGTACGAAACTTCAAAAAAGACGGTTCCGTTATTGGCTGCCCTCGCAAATCGTTCATAAGAGAATTAAGCGCTTCATCCTGATTGTGGTATTCACTGCAATAAACGTATCCGTTACCCATACGGTTTTGCAGCGGAATTTCCCAACGCCAGCCTGCTTTTTTCGCAAACGCTTGTGTGTAAGGAAGCGGAACGTCATTCTCTGAAGTTTGGATAGCGATAGCGCGGTCACAAGGCAAATAATGTGACCAGTCATTAAACTCACTTTTCATTTGGTCATGAATAAGTAAACTGCGAAACCCGCTACAGTCAATAAACAAGTCGCCAGCTATGCTCTGGCCATTATCCAATGTTAAAGAATGAATATCGCCCTTGTCATTGTCGATAGCAGCATTGATAACTTTGCCTTCCACGCGTTTTACTTGCCTTTTTTCAGCATACCGGCGTAATAATTTTCCATAGGCCGCAGAGTCAAAATGCCAGGCATGTCGCATAGTTGAAAGAATGGTGTTTGCCCCACCGCGAGGCTGTGAAAAACGCCCTAACTTCGCCGCAACCGAGCACAGATTGTAGTCACAAATATCATTGGCCATGACATTGGATACTTCACCATTACCAGTCAGACTATTGAGTCTTAACCACAACTGGTGAAACGAAAATTCCGGCGTGTCCTTACCAAAAAAACCAAAAGGATGAAAATACGCATGCCCTTTTTCATACCAGTCGATAAACTCAATACCCAGCTTAAAAGTACCCGCACACTCTTTTAGCATCTCGTGTTCGTCTATACCCAGAAACTGGTTGAATTCTGCCAGTAAAGGAATGGTAGCCTCGCCCACGCCAATCGTGCCAATTTGGTCAGATTCCACCAAGGTAATATGCGTATTGGGCGGAGCCAGCCGCGCAAGGGCTGCAGCACACATCCATCCCGATGTACCGCCACCTACAATAACAACCTTGTTCAACGGCGTCCTCCGGCTCTTGGACGAAAACCGCCAGACGAAACCTCATTGATTAGCTGTTGGTGAGTAGGTACCGCTGTCATTGCATTACGGCTTTGCTGACGAATGCTTTCAAACTCGCGACGGGCGTCATCATAAAATCGCAAGGCGCTGGAACGAGCTGATATATCAGTTTTAAACCCCATGCCATATAAAATATACTGCCAGCTATTCTCGTCAAAAATATCGTGGCTGGCATCTATATCGAGAAAAGAAGGTGGTCTGTGCCGCCACTGTGCCAGCTTCCCTTTCAAATACCCAGAAGCTGAAGACGGGTCGCGATTGTCACGCCAGAACGGCGTATCATCTCTTTCACTTAAATAATAATGTACTTTAATAAAATCTTTTACGTGCTCAAATCGCTTAGCCATGGCGTCGTTAAATTGTCTGGCCGATGCTTCGTAATCGCCAGACCACGGAAATAAATTACACAGCATTAATGCTGCCACTTCAGCAAAGCTGATCCCCGTAGCCTCTAATGGCTCAATAAATCCAACTGACAGCCCGATACCGATACAGTTTTTATTCCATTGCGTTTTTCTATAGCCGGGTTCGAACTTCAACAGCCGATGTGATAAATCATTTGCCGCTGGGCCAATATGCGACTTGAGCGTATTTACTGCTGTTTCTTCGTCGCAGTAATCTGAGGCATATACATAACCAACACCTCGACGATGGTGCAATCCAATGTCCCAAATCCAACCTGCGTCTTTTGCTGTGGTATAAGTACAAGAAGGAATGCCTGAAGCGGGCTTGTCATAAGGAACTTGCAACGCAACAGCGCGGTCACAAAACAGTTCGTTCTTATAGGAAATAAACGGCACTCCCATGGTCTCACCAATGAGTCGTGCCCGAAACCCCGTACAATCGATGTATAAATCTGCGGTTAGTTCACCATGCTCTCGCCCAGTGACAGATGCAATACTGCCATCCTCAGCTAGTGCAACTTTATCGATGGTATCAATAAGACGCTTAACGCCATTTTTTATGGCTTTGTCTCTTACCAACGCCGCCAGTTTGGTTGCGTCGAAGTGATACGCATAATTTAACGGTGCATCATACTGGGGGTGGGTAATTAACTTTGGTGCCAACTTTTCGTTGATCACCGTACTTTGAACGGAACAAGCCTCCGCCCAAGGCACATTTCCGGCAACCCCCAACAACCAGTACGGAAGTAAATCCATATCGGTATGCTGCGAGGCTACCTGAAAAGGGTGAAGATAACTGTCATCGGGTTTAATTGCAGGATTGTACTTCCAGTTGTTAAACCGTATCCCTTGTTTAAACGTGGCGTCAGCATGTTTAATTAAGTCACTTTCGTCAATACCAATGCGTTTCATGGTTTTGCGAATGATGGGAAAGGTACCCTCGCCTACACCGAGAATACCAATCTCGTCTGACTCAACCAGCGTAATTGACACACCGCCAGGCGTATCTGCAGCTAACATGCGGGCCATATAGGCCGCAGTAATCCAACCAGCAGTACCTCCGCCGACGATCAATACACGCTTGCTCATACTTTTTCCTCTGATATCAGTTATCCTTTTTACACCACTTATGTGGGTGCGTTAAAAATCAAAACCTACATGCAAACTGATCCGGCGATCTGCAATGAATACTGCACGATCTACAAACACACCGTCCAGAATCTCCATTTCAGTTCGCTGCTCTTCGTCAGTTAGGTTTTGCACGTTTAACTTAACATTCAGCGTATCACTAAACCGATACGAAATACTGGCATCAAATCGGCCGATAGCAGAAGCGTATACCGGTAACCCTATCTGAATATCCTCACCACTGGTTGGGTCGTTATATACCCTTGTGGTGCCCGAATCATTGGTGGTGGTCAGATAACGATCCCGCCAGTTATAGGCCAGGCGAGCGCTAATATTGTTTTTGTCATAAAGCAAAGTGGCTGAATACGACCACTCAGACAAGCCAATAACAGGCACGTTTAACGAATCACCATTGATATCCAGTGCAAAGGCATTGGGAGCGTCGTTGTCAATAAACGTTAGGTTACCGTCTACCCCGAAACCACTCAGCCAGCCCGGCAGATTGTCAAAGTATGTGCGGCCACCCAATTCAAAGCCTTTGATTATTGTATCTTCCTCAGCATTAAAATTTGTTCTGCTGGAAACCGGCCCATCGAGAAATACGCTGTTTCCATCACTCACCAAAGCTGATTGCGGATAATCTTCTTCGGAAAAGAAGCCACTGGCCGGTGCGGAAAAATTGTTGAACGTAATATAATTCTCAATAGTTTTATGGAATAAGGACAAATGCATAGATGACCCTTTTTCCGGATACCACTCAAGAGAAACATCATGGTTGTTTGATATTTCAGGTTCTAAAAACGGATTACCTGTCGAGTTACTATAACCAGAGAAAATACCTGGAACAGAAACATCCTGATCTGGATACAGTGCATTTAGATCCTCATTTATTGGATTATCTGTGGTTTGGACACCGGCAGTACCCTGAGCTCGGATATCAGGATAGCGCGGCGGCGTAAGGGTTTTAGTCCACGCATAACGCGCAATTAACTCTTCCGTTAATTCAAATTTAACGTTGAACGACGGTAACCAGTAACTCTTAGAGAACTCACCTACACGATCTATTTCATATCCCACACTTTCCCGGGTTAACGGAGGTTGCGTACCTTCGTTCTCATCCTGCCATGTTGCCACATTCTCAAGCCCACCCATCGCGTCTATAGATGCTTGAGCGTCTTCCAGGCTAGCGTAATAGCGAGAGCCACCTCGGAATACAAAGTTGCCTTTACTTTCTATATCGTAGTTTACCCAGCGAAGGCCGAAGTTACCGCTAAAGTTTGACCACCAATTGTCTCCCAGGTTTTCAAAACCTACCATTGCATACAACGACTGGGTTTTGTGCTTCGTTTCATAGAACGATGGCATTTGGTCAAAATTAGGATTCGGAGTTTCTCCATAAATATAAGTCGTTTGAGTAGGATCCGAGCACTGGTAGTACAAGTCAGGACCGCATGCCGTGTACGTGTTATACATGCGCTCAAATGCGCTGGCATCGTTAATTTGCGGACTTCCCACCCACACAGCACCAGGAGCGGCGGTATCACCTTTGAAGAAGTCAGAGAATTCTTCCAGATAAAAGTCTCCATCCGGTGCAGTGTCTACGAAAGGTCTTGGAACACCATTCCAGCCCCGCCCCGTAGCAGACCACCAGGTACCCACGAAATTATCGCTTTCGCTTCTGTCGGCTACTCGCCCACCTACAGCTACTTTTCTGAAGAAGTCGTGATCAAGAAAAATACTGCCGTCAAGTTGAAAAGCATGCGCATCACCGTCGTTGGAACTATTTAGCCAGTTTACCCGGGACAGGCCGGCATCTGCCGGATTTGTGGATAAGCCATCCACAAACGTCGCACTGGGAATATTACCTGATAGATCAAGGTAAGTTTCAGCCACTACCGGTAAAACCGTTGTTCCTAAACTGTACTTTCCAGAGCTGGAATTCGCTTTCACGTACTGATAGCTACCACGTAAGTCCCAGTAATCGGCAATGTAGTTAAAACCGAAACTATAATCAGCCGTTTTGCTGTTGGAGGGGCTAAAACTGGAATTAGGAGAAACGTTCAAACCCGATGTCAGATTGGTGCTGGATATGGTTCCTCTTTCAAAAACACCATCACTGTTGAACACCGCATCATCAAATACACCTACTGAAGTACCTGGTTCTAACGCTAAAATTTGACTATGCCGATCGCTATCGCGCTCTGATATAAAGCTGGTGTGATACAACTCAAGTGCATCAGACGGCTTCCATTGCAGTGCAACATAGTAACCATTCCTCACCCGCTCGAACTGGTCTTGCGTATAGCGAACACCAGCTGGAACAAAAACCCGCTCGCCGTTATAACTGGTAGCTTGATACGGTGGAAGTATAACGTTACTGTCGTGAGAGGCGATTTTTGAATACGCCAGGTTTACTAAGATACCGAATTCACCTAAATCAGTATCTATTCTATTTGAAACCATACCTGACACCGCGGGTGTGACCTTTTCAGAAAAATCACCATAGTCAGCGGTTACCGATGCATCAGCTTTAAAGCCTTCAAAGTCAAAAGGCATTCGCGTTTGTAGATCGACAGTACCCGATACACCCCCTTCAATCAGATCAGCTCGGCTAGCTTTATAAACAGTTACAGCTTTTAACAGCTCCGGCCCGACATCCGCCCAGCTTAAACCAGAACCGCCGTTTGCCGAAAATACTTCACGACCATTTATCAGCGTTTTAGTCTTGTTCAGGCCCCTCACCTGTACTCCAGAACCTTCAAACGCATACCCATCAGGCGAACCTTCTGCGCCAGCGCGAATTCGATTCATTGTTACACCGGGGGTACGCTCAAGAATTTCCAGCAGCGAAGTACTGGGTACCTTACCCGCTTCATCCAATACAATGGAATCTCCGATGGTATCGGCAGCACGCTTTAAGTCCAGCGCATCCTGTAAAGACTGGCGTTGACCGGTGACCGAGATATATTCAACATCGTCTTCCAATACTTCACTTTCATTTTGTTCATTTACTTGCGCTGGTCTCTGTACTGCACTGTCGTTCTTTTCATCGTTGTTTTGTGCCAGTACTGTCGAGGTACATGACATTACCGCCAACGACAACAGTGATAGCTTAAATGCAGGGTATTTCCTTTTGGTGTTTTCTTGTGTACTCACGGGGTGAAATTTTATTTTTTTAAAGCTAGGCATTGCAGCAGCCCTCCGATGTGGTTGATATCAGGCCCCAACCTGACACGTATATTTCAATGTCCTGGATTTAGACAAACATACTTGTATACAACTTAACTGGACAACCGCATTATCACCCCAAAAGATTAACAAATGGTTTATTTTTATTAACAATGAGGTTACTTTTGTTTGGAAAAATCTTAACGGTCTTGAAATTGCGGCGTTGCTTTAAGGGTGAGAATTCAGATTTAAGCGCCAGCTCGTCTTATCGTTGAAAAATCAATATAAAAACTACAGTTTAAGGGCAATAGATCGGTGCTACAGGCAAGCAGCGAAAGCATTAATATAGCCAGGAACTAAACAAAAAACTCAGGATGTTCTACTGGCAAACGATCCAGCACGTTATAGACTTCCCGCAAATGGACTGTCATCGCAGCGGCTACCTCATCTCTGTTGCCCGACTTTAACGCCCCTATGATATTCCTATGCTGCGCAATTACTCTTGCATACTGCCCCTTCATATGGAGGCTGAGGTTTCGTAAACGATCCATATGCGCTTTTTCTTGTTCAATCATATTGCTGACACGCCCAAAGCCCGTAGTGCTCGCTAAAAGTTGATGAAATTCATCATCTAAAGATTGAAAAAGAAGTGCATCGTCAATGACTGCCGCGGCTTCCTGCTCCTTTATAATTGCCTCAGCTTCAACAAAAATGTGAGGTTCGGCGTGTTCGGCCAAAAAACTGACAACAGAGACTTCAAGGGCTTCGCGAATGAATCGGGCCTCCAAAATTGCTTCACGGCTGAGTCGAGAAACGTAGGTACCACGCTGAGGACGCACTTCTACGAACCCGAGGTTAGCGAGTTTGATGAGAGCTTCCCGCACCGGTGTGCGACTGACCCCAAACCGTGTCGCCAGTGCGGTTTCTGATATCAACTGACCCGGTTCCAGTTGCATACTGACGATAGCATCTCGAATAAAGCCATAAACCTGACTACCAGCGGGACGGCTGTAATCTATTTGCTTTGCATATTCAGCAGCTTGCTCCAAAAACAAGACTGATTTATTACTCACAACCGCAGACCTCATGCTCTACTGGTGAACCAGCGTGCCAGTGTATCTGATGTTCATACACGCTTCACTTTGTTTTTTTGAGATTTAACAACGATGTTTATCACGGATATGCCGAATTTAAAAACGTGAACCTGAACTACTATACTCGGTTCACGTTTCCTTCTATTCGCTATTCTTCACTAAAAAGCTCACTAAAAAAGCGACCGATGGCTGATTGCGTAGCTGGTTTTTGCTTTTCTGAGTAAGCAATACGCAGCGTTTCCAACACAATATTATCGTCTATTCTATACAGAGTAAGCTTGTGACTACCTTCATCGAGATCCTCTGCAGTCCATGACAAGGTATGCTTGTTGTTGATGACAGCATTCGCCCATGCTTTCTCTTCGGCAGTGCGCTGTGCGCCTCCGGTAGCGTGTAAATCAAAGCTAAGCACTTCCACTGGCTTATCGTCAATTTTAACGCCTAGGCGAATACCCCCGCGGCCGTAAGTATCCAATGTGGGGCTTAGTTCAATGTTCACCAGCGCATCACCGTAAAAAGGCTGTTCCAATGTGTAGGTCAAAGACACATTGTCTTCTACAGATGTAGGACCCTTACCCTGAGGCAGCGCAATGACACCGGCTTTCCCCTGACCTAGGTGCTCCACTTTGGTCCAGTGTAACCGCTTGTTTGTGCTTGCGTTCTTATAATCGGCAGCATTGATAACTTGTTTATTGTCTGCCACTGGTACTTCACTAAACGCAACAGCAATATCATTCTTGCCACCATAAATTGTGGACACCGCAGGCATGGTTTGTTGTTCAGGATCATTCCATGTAACGTAGTTCATATGCACCTGGTTAATCATACCATCCCACTTTCCGTCGTTTATGGTGTGATATTTCTCTGTCAGCGCTTTGTCTTTGGCAAAATTTGTTTCCACAATATTTTTAAAGTAGTTTGCACGGGAGTCACCAGCGTCAACCAGTTTTTGGTTCCATGCAGCAGCGAAATACATTTCGTATAAGTTACTCATTGATGCAATAGGCCACTCAACAAGCTGGAAGAATGCTGGATAATGGGCTTCATCAATACGGGCTTTCACTTTTACCATATCCGCTTCAAGCTGCTGCCATTTGGCGAAATATTCATAAAAGTCGCCAGGTTGCAATTCTGGCGTCGTTGCCTCACCTACAGAAAATGTATTTTGGTTCAGAAGTTCAGGTTTACGTGTCGCAGCAAATGTGCCATAACGCTCGAGAAGACTGGCAATATCGTTCGCCAGTTCAGCCCCAAAGGATTGCTTTGCGAACTGAGACGCAAATGCCTGTAATGCTTCAGGTCCCATTGCTTCAGGATCCCATGCCATAGTTAAGAAGAAATCAATTGGGTACTCAATGGGCTTGAGATCACCTACATTGACTACCCATAGATCCTTCGCTCCCCGCTCATATGACAGATTCATCTGCTGCCATACCTTACCTATTTGAACTGTGTTGGTCCATTTGTAGTTCCGCGGAACGCCGACGTAATCGAAATGATAATAAACACCAAAACCACCTTCGCGATCGACATTTTTTGTCGGTAAGCGACGTACTTGACCCCAGTTGTCGTCTGCAAAAAGCAGAGTGACATCATCCGGCACAGTCATACCTTTATCGTAATAATCCTGCACTTCTTTATATAGCGCCCATACCTGTGGTGTCTCTTCGGAAGGTTTACCAGTTACGTCAGCAATAATATTGCGCTGATCTTTAACCACTTTTTCCAACAATTCAATGGCAGTACCTTCCGACATTGGCTCATCGCCGTCGCCCCGCATCCCAACAGTGACAAGCGATTCGTAAGGGGTACCATCGCCCTTTGACATCATGCGCTCTATACCACCACGCCAGAATTTCTGAATATTTTCCTGGTTTGTTTCATAGTTCCATGCACCACCACCTGCAGGGTTCTCACTTTTGCGGTGCCACTCTGCATGAGCCCTCGTCATGGGCTCATGATGCGATGTGCCCATTACCATACCCATACTGTCAGCCAGTTCCGTATTTTTTGGATCATCCAGGTGGAAAGCTTTTCCCCACATGGCTGGCCAGATATAATTGCCTTTGAGTCGCAGAATCAAGTCGAACATGTGCTCATACATGCCAGCATTTACACCGCCAAATTTTTTCTGCGCCCATCCTTTTAATGCAGGATCCTCGTCGTTGATGAAGATGCCGCGATACCGCACTTTAGGTTTATCTTTACTACTGCCGGGCGTGATATACACATTAGCGTGCTGTTCTGTGGGCACATCGGCAAACCAATACCAAGGTGAGACTCCCATTTGCTCAGATATTTCGAACGTACCGAATATTGCTCCACGTCGATCTGCGCCTACCACTACAAGAGCGCGCTCAACACCAGACACTGGCTCGTTGACGACCGCTATCTTATAAGCCTCCCACTGGCCCTGAATATCCGACACATCCAATTTGCCGCTTTCTATCAGGCTATCGATAATTGTATCCTGGCCCACTACACCGATAATCACCGCAGACTGCTCAACTTTGAGTGCCTCAGAAATATTCGCGCGAACACCTCCGACTCTTTCAATATCATCGGAAAATGCGTTGGCAACACGTTTAACAGCAGGGTCTGCATTCGGGGATATGACAATAGGTAGGGGCCTGCTGTCTTTAATCAGCGGTAAACCACTGTTGTCGTTAAAACATACAGAAGCTGGTTTTTCACAGGCGAAGGTTACGCCGGATAATAACGCACACATCAGTGATGCGGATTTGATCATTGCTCTCATACCGGATAGTCACTCAGTTAAATAATTCGTTTACAAAATTTAAACACAACACCCTAAACTAGTATACAAGTATGCATTATGTTTTTTTGTTTTCCGATTTTGCTTTTTCCCCTTCTTTAATAAGGTGTTGAGAAATTTGGTTTCTGATTTACTTATTTTCCTATCACCTTTCAAAAGCAGTTCTCCTATGTATATTTGGCGAAATAAACCGTCGAGTCACAATTATTTAACAGAGACTTATTATGACAACAATTACGCTTCGAAAATGGCTGGTGATACTGACAACCTTGTTGCTGGCCAGTAGCGCGTCAG
Source organism: Alteromonas sp. AWQ4_252 (assembly GCF_056158205.1). NCBI lineage: Bacteria > Pseudomonadati > Pseudomonadota > Gammaproteobacteria > Alteromonadales > Alteromonadaceae > Alteromonas > Alteromonas sp. AWQ4_252. The sequence goes on from NZ_JBSWSV010000001.1 coordinate 4,309,589, forward strand.
CCAGTCCACGGGAAAAAGTAGACTTAACAAGGGATTGGCGCTTTTTTCGCTATGCCGATAACCAAACGCCGGATAGCTTAATTTATGATACGCGGCCGTCTATAGGTTCGTTCAACGACAGTCAGGCTGCGGATACGCGCCCAACAGACGCAGTGGCAACGGAAAGCAAAGGCAATGTACTAAAACCCTGGATCCTTCCTTCCGGCAATGCTTTTATTGCCGACCCGAAGAAACGACATACCCGGCCCGATGGCAACCCGGGAAGTCAATTTCCTTTTGTTCAGGCTAGCTTTGATGACAGCGAGTGGAAAAGTATTGATTTACCTCACGACTGGGCCATAGCAGGGCCATTTTATAGTGGAAGTAACCCGAAAGTAGGCGGGGGAATGGGCCGCTTACCCTCTCACGGCGTAGGTTGGTACAGAAAGCAATTTACTACCACCGAGAGTGATAAAGGCAAGCGCATCTATTTACATATTGACGGTGCGATGTCTTACTCCATGGTGTGGCTCAATGGTCAACTGGTAGGGGGGTGGCCATATGGTTATAGCTCTTACCAACTCGATTTAACCCCGTATTTATCAAAAGATGGAAACAACCAGCTTGCCATAAGACTAGACAATCCTCCAAAGTCCTCCCGGTGGTACCCTGGTGGTGGCATTTATCGCAACGTCTGGTTGGAAAAAACAGCACAAATCCACGTAAGCCAGTGGGGCACGCAGGTGATCACTCCGTCGGTATCAACGCAGCAAGCAAAGATTTCGGTGGCAACCTCTCTGGTGAATCATTTGTCTGTCAAGAGCGATGTGACTTTAAAGCAAAGCATTCACGAACTGTCTGAACAAGATGAGATAAGTCTACAAGCAGTGCAGCGACTGCCTGATCAACTTGTTACGATGACACCTAATGGGACGCGGGAAATGAACATCTCTACGGTGTTGAAAAATCCACGGCTGTGGGGTCCTGTCCCTCATCAGGTTCCTCACCGTTACGCTTTGGTGACGAGTATTATCCACAATGGGGAGGAAATCGACCGTCATATTACACCGTTTGGTATACGCGAATTAACGTTCGATCCTGATGTCGGCGTGTTAGTAAACGGCCAACACATCCCACTTCAAGGCGTCAACCAACATCATGATTTAGGGTCTCTCGGAGCGGCATTCAATCTTCGTGCAGCTCAGCGACAATTGGAAATTCTTCAGGAGATGGGAGTTAATGCCATCCGTATGGCGCACAATCCTCCAGCGCCAGAGTTACTCACCCTGACAGACAAAATGGGTATATTGGTATTAAATGAGTCGTTTGATAGCTGGTACAAAAAGAAAACCCCTCTGGATTTTCATCTGATTTTTCCTGACTGGCACGAGCAGGATCTCAGGGCACTCGTTCGCAGAGACAAAAACCACCCGTCGGTAATAATGTGGTACATCGGTAATGAAGTGGGTGAGCAGTACACCGGCCAATCCGGCGCTGATATCGCTCTGAAACTGAAAGCAATTGTGAAGGAAGAAGATCCAACACGTCCTGTCACGGCATCCATGAACTGGGCAAAAGCTGATTTTCCTTTTAGTGCTGCCATGGACTTGATTAGTCTGAATTATCAGGGTGAAGGCATCCGTCAGGCACCGGAGTTTGAAGGAACTGAGCGCATCCGTACCCCGCCGTCTTATCCAAGTTTTCGTAAAGCGCACCCTGACAAGGTCATTTTGTCCAGTGAAACTGCATCCGCGTATAGTTCCCGCGGTCTCTACTTCTTTCCTGTCACATCAATGGAAAGTGCACCGGTACGGGATGGTCTGGGGGGCAATTCTAAAATTCATCAGGTGAGTAGTTACGAGCTTCATGCTGTTGATTTTGGCGCATCTGCCGACAAAGTATTTCGTTACCTCGATACCTATCCCTTCGTCGCCGGACAGTTTGTATGGAATGGTTTTGACTACCTTGGGGAGCCAACACCGTACTACGCTGCACGCAGTTCGTATTCCGGCATGATTGACCTGGCTGGATTTAAAAAAGATCGATTCTATCTTTACCAAAGTGAATGGCGTCCGAATCATCCCATGGCACATATACTTCCCCATTGGAACTGGTCTGGCAGAGAAGGAGAAGTTACGCCTGTACATGTATTTACCTCTGGTGATGAAGCTGAACTCTTTATTAACGGAAAATCTCAGGGAAGAAAAAAGAAGGGACCATTAGAATATCGCATACGCTTTGACGATGTTAAGTACACACCAGGCACCGTTGAGGTTATCGCCTACAAAAAAGGAAAGCTGTGGGCAAAAGATAAAGTTACGACAGCTTCCTCTGCCGACGCCATACAGCTATCTGTGGATCGACACACTATCAAAGCTGACGGTAAGGATCTCTTTTTTATCACCCTCAATATTGTGGATGAAAAGGGTATTTTTGTCCCTACTGCAACCCATGAGATCGAGTTCTCTGTTACCGGGCCAGGGCGAATTGTCGCTACCGACAATGGAGACTCAACTAACTTCACCTCATTCACGTCAAAAAAACGACGTGCTTTTAGCGGCAAGCTTCTTGCGATAGTACAGAGTAAACTCGGTGAAAAAGGCGAAATATTAGTGTCTGCAAGTCATCCCCAACTAGGGACTACCACGTTATCACTTAAGTCGAAATAAACATTGATGACAGTAACCATTCATAAGTGGAAAACTTGCATCGTTAAACAACAAGGAGGCCTCATGGCGCGAGCTATTTTGTATCTGTTTGTATTGGTTTGTTGGCCCGTTCAGGCAGTAACTGTTCATCGACTAATTTCTGACGGCGCGGTACTGCAACGCGGTCATACTATTCCCGTGAGTGGTTCAGCTCAAAGCACTTCGGTCGTTGTGTGGCTGAACAGCACTTTAGTGGGTAAAACCACCGTAAAGGATAATCAGTGGCAAGTCTCTCTGCCAGCTCAAGCTGCAGGGGGCCCTCATACACTGAAAATCATGGGCGATGAAGAGTTAATCATTTCTGATATCTATTTTGGCGATGTGTTCTTAGCATCAGGGCAGTCCAACATGGAGCTGACTATGTCCAGAGTAGAAGAGGCCTACCCCGAGGATGTTGAAAACGCGGATTTTCCTCGCATCAGGGAGTTCACTGTACCTGACACTTATCGGTTCGATGTCGAAAACACCGATTATTCAGGCGGCAAGTGGTCAACGGCCACGCCAGAGAATATAAGAAAGCTTTCAGCTTTGGGGTTTTATTTCGCACGGGAACTGCATCTGTCAGAAAACGTCCCTATCGGTATTATTAATGCTGCTTTGGGAGGTTCTCCTATTGAAGCATGGATGGCCAGAGAAATATTAATTGCTTACCCTGAAGCTATGGCCGCTGGTGATTATTTCGCAAAGCCAGGGAATATTGAAGCGACCAAAAATAAGGAGAAAGCTGCAATAGACGCTTGGTATCAGGCACTAAATGAAAATGACAAAGGGCTCAACCCCGACCCATGGTATCGACCAGATTTCAATGATGACGGATGGCAAACTATAGAAATGCCAGCCAACTTACCCGGTTTTGAAGAAGGATTTGCCGGCGTATGGTGGCTCAGAAAACACGTTCATCTTAATTCTGCCCCTGATACTTCGTTTATATTACGGCTAGGTCGCATTGTGGACGCCGATGAGGTATGGGTAAATGGAGTTAAAATCGGTAACACCACATATCAATACCCGCCAAGGCGTTACACCGTGCCGGCTTCCGCTCTTAGCAAAGGTGATAATGTCATTACAGTCAGGGTGACTTCTAACGGTGGTTCCAGCGGTTTTGTTACTGACAAACCATATTTTCTCGGTAAAAGCGAAAGTGAAGGTATATCGCTTAGTGGTAGCTGGAAGTACAAGGTGTCACACCAAACCCAAAAAACACCGTCTACTACTTTCATTCGTTGGAAACCCATGGGGTTATTTAACGCTATGATTGCCCCAGCCACCCACTACCCGCTGTCCGGAGTTCTTTGGTATCAGGGAGAATCTAATGCCTCGAGCCCCAACGGTTATGCTGATAAGCTCGCAAAGATGATGTCTCACTGGCGAAGCCGCTGGCGCCAGCCAGAATTAGCGTTTTTTATCGTTCAACTCACGAACTTTATGGAGCGACGAACACAGCCAGAAGAGAGCACTTGGGCTGAATTACGTCAGGAACAAGCCAAGGCAGCGTCGACAGACAACACCGCTTTAGTTGTTACAATTGACATTGGTGAATGGAACGACATTCACCCGGTGAACAAACGCGAAGCCGCACACAGAGCTGCACTTGCGGCGCAACACCTGATTTACAACAAGCCTGTCCGTTACAGAGGCCCGAAAGTAGTATCAGTGAAACAACTGGACGATGGCGTGCTGCTCACTTTCGATACCAAACTGGACCCGTCGCCGTCAGCTTATACGTTAGCACACAGCTTTGCCGTTGCCGGCGAAGATGGTCAGTTTATCTGGGCGAAAGCAACCATAAAGGACAAACAGGTGTACCTGAATCACTCGACATTAATCGAGCCTAAAAAGGTACGGTACGCGTGGGCAAATAATCCTGAGGTGTCGATTTTCAGCCCGGAAGGATTACCTGCAGCCCCCTTTGAAATTCCCATGACACTCTAAAATTGTCTCTCTGTTTGCGCGGTCGCCGCCGCGCAAAAAAAACACGCCAGATGTAAAAAAAAATAATAGCTATTTATCTGTTCTAAATGAAAAGATTTACACGTTGTTAACAAGTTATTAATGTAAGCTGACATGCCTGGTAGGCCTTGCATGTAGAAATAGCCTCTGGAGACAGCAAGAACAATAAAATGTAAACGAAATGTACCAGGCACATCTCATTAGGACTCAGATCATGGACAAAACACACACGTTCAGGCAATCGATGGTGACCAAAGCAATTTCTGTTGTACTCGGGACTGTAGTGGCATTACCGGCAATCGCACAAACTGAAGACCCTGTGGAAGTTATTGAGGTTACAGGGCTGCGGTCTAGCCTCGCAGAAGCCGCGTTAATAAAACGGCAATCAATGGGTGTTGTAGACGCAATTTCCGCGGAAGACATAGGCAAATTTCCCGACACAAACCTTGCGGAATCTCTACAAAGGATAACCGGTGTTTCTATTAGCCGCACAAATGGGGAAGGAAACGAAATCACCGTAAGAGGGTTCGGTGGTGGTAATAATATGATTACCCTCAACGGCCGTATGATGCCTGCTGCGCAAACCTACGGTGGTGGTAGTGGTGCTGACGGAACAACCCGAGGCGGCAGTACACGTGCTTTCGATTTTGCCAACTTGGCATCCGAAGGGATACGTTCCGTTGAAGTTTACAAAACGAGTAAGGCCAGCATTGCCACGGGAGGCATCGGAGCAACAGTCAATATCGGAACCGCCCGCCCCCTCGATACTCCCGGTTTTCGTTCAACTGTGGGGGTGAAAGCCGTCCACGACACCACTAATAGGGTCGGTGATGATGTCACGCCAGAATTGTCTGGTTTGATAAGCTGGACCGACGAAGACGCCAAATTCGGCGTGTCTTTGACTGGCAGTTTACAGGAGCGACATTCAGGTTACGTGGGTGCAACTGTAAACGATTGGAATATTGGCACATGGGGCGACCCAAACGATCCGGATACGCTGTTTAACAACAGCGGGGATATTTATGAAAATGCGCCTGATGTGGGCCAGCTCTATGCCCGTCCAAACGATATACGCTATGCATTTTCAGATACAGAAAGGACACGTACCAATGCTCAACTGACCTTACAGTACGCCGCATCGGACAACCTTGTGGCGACGTTTGATTATCTTTACGCTGAAAATGATATTCAGGAGCACCGCGGCGAAATCACCAACTGGGTACAAAACGGGTCAAATGTTACAGCAGTAGTGTTTGATGATGGTCCGGTTGCTACGCCTATATACATCGCAGAATCTTACCCAGGCACTGTGGACGAAGGCTATGAGCAACAATGGCGAGAACAAACCAACACGTTGAATTCATTAGGCATAAACCTTGAGTATTTTGCCTCTGACAACCTTATGTTCACCCTTGATGCACACAGTTCAAAAATGGAAAGTTTACCCAGCGGTCCAAGTGATAATGCTGCTTCCGGAGAAATTGCAGTTGGTATAGGTGCACCTACTGTCACCTCCCGTGAATGGTGGTTTGATACCGAATTGCCCACTTATCGAAACGTCTACGATGACAGTGACAGAGGAAACGGCAATGGCGTCATTGATGCCGGCGACGTCGGATCATCGATTCTTCGATTTCGCCATGCTTCACAGGAAACCGAAATCAATCAGTTAAAGCTGGATGGCAAATGGATGTTCGATAGTGGGGAGATTGACTTTGGCGTAGAAACCCGCGCTATGGAAATGACAGCGCGGCAAACTGCCGGCGACAATATGACGTTGGGAAACTGGGGAATAGCGAACCCTGGCGAATTTTCAGAAGGCCTCCTTCAACCCATTGATGTAGGTGGGTTATTCAAAGATTTTGATACCGGGGAAAGTCAGGGTTTAGGCTTTATTGCTGACCCCATCGCATTAGCCCGTGAAGGAATTGCTCTGTATCCGTCAGACGCAAACTATTTTGGTGTTAGTAATGTTTTCTCAACTAACGATGTGGTGGAAGAAGACACCATGGCTGCCTATTTCCAGGTCATGCTGAGCGGCGAGTTGGGCAACATGCCGGTGAATGTGCTGGCCGGTGTTCGCTATGAAACCACCGATGTTACCTCTACATCTCTGGTAACGCCACCAAGCTACCTCATATGGGAAAACAACAACGACTTCAGTTTGTACACTGATCCTACCACAGATACGATCCCACTTTCTGTCGAAGCAAACTATGATCACCTGCTCCCCAGCTTTGACTTCGATATCATGTTAACAGATGACGTAAAAGCGAGATTTTCTTACAGTAAAACCATTGCCAGAGCCGGATACGGTGATTTACGGGTTTCTCCCAGCGGTTTCGGTACATCAGGGTCTACGTTAAATGGCACCCGCCCTACTGCGAGCTCGTCTAACCCTGCACTTTTGCCGTTGGAGTCAGATAACTTTGATGTGTCAGCAGAGTGGTATTTTGAAGAAAATAGTTACGCCTCTATTGGATTCTTCGAAAAACGGGTAGCTAATTTCATCGGTACAGGACAAGAAGACCGAAGTTTCTTTGGTATTCTTGATCAGACCAATGGCCCCCGTGCACTAGCTGCAGCAGATGCCCTAAGAGACAGAGGTTTTGCTGTCGACGATACATCCCTCTTTGCCATGATGGTACTGTTAGAACATCCCGAAGCCTTTCCCAACGGTGCTGATGACTATACCGGTTCAGCAGAGCAATTATTGCAATTAGGCGAAACCCCGGGATGGGACATCGTGCCAGAAGAGGGCGACCCGGAAATGGTATTCAGGACGAGTCTGCCGCAAAACAACAGGGAAGCGAAGTTGTACGGTGCGGAAGTTGCCTTACAGCACTTTTTCGGCGAATCAGGTTTTGGATTCCAGGCAAACTATACATTGGTTCGCGGAGATATAGGTTTCGACAACAATGGCAGCCCCGATGTTTCTCAGTTTGCGCTGGCAGGTTTGAGTGATACCGCCAACTTTGTTTTTATTTATGACAAAGATGGTTTGACCGCTCGGGTAGCATATAACTGGCGTGACCAGTACCTGAATCGTATTAACTATCGCGGCTCGAATAACCCGACTTATGTTGAAAGCTATGCGCAAATTGATGCCAACGTGAGTTACGACGTTAATGAACAGTTGACAGTGTTCATTGAAGGCATAAATATTACCGGAGAAGATCGCCGCGAGCATGGCCGTACGAAAAATCAGTTGTGGTACTTGGAGGATTTAGGAGCGCGTTACCACCTTGGAGCTCGATACAAGTTCTGATGTCACCGAGCAGGTAGTCACGGTCGGTGTGTTTGATCGGCCGTGACGCTTTATCTACGCGAATGGACGCCCTATGGCAAATTTACAATTACTCAATAACATTAGCCATAAAGCACTGCGGGTTTTCACTCGCTACAGCACGCAATATGGTGATAACGTTGGCAGTGTGCTAACTTTTCCTGTTGAATTTGACGATTTACACAAAGAATATCCAATATTACTGCGCCGACATCCGACTCACGGTTTGCAGTCGGTGGCACTACTCGGGCTCTCTGCAGAAGAAAATCTCTATCTCAACGAGCATTATCCATCCCCCCCTGCAGCCGGCAGCTGGATGGCCCGATATGTACCAGCGATAGTGGCGAAAGGCCCATTTATGATTGGATACCAGCACCAAAATGGCAAATCTGAACCCGTTGTACACGTGGATATGGACCATCCGAGGATCTGTGCAGACGTGGATTCCGGTACTCAGGTATTTTTGCCTCAGGGTGGTGAAAGTAGCTACCTTCAAAAAGTAGCTTCCACACTGCAAAGGTTGCACAACGGACAAGAAGACGCCGCGCTATTCTTCCGCAAACTGGAACACTTAGAGCTGGTTAAACCCGTCAATTTTTCAATCACTTTACAGTCGGGAACCAAGGTTTCTATCGAAGGTTACGAAACAATTTGTGCTGAAACATTTGCAGCCTTGCCGGAAAGCACGCTGTTTGAACTGCATAAAAAGGGCTGGTTGAACTATATTGTTTTTCTGCAATCGTCATTGGCAAATATTAACTGGCTCATAGATATGAAAAATGCTTTGGAGTTCAGCCAAACGTGAATAAAACCGCCTGGAAACCAGTTCGGGAAATCAATAACGCAACCCCGACATCCCTCCCTGCTGACTTGATTGCACAGCGTACCCCTCTGGTTATGCGTGGTTTAATTAAATCCTGGCCTGCTGTGAAAGACGCATCAGACACACCACGTCTTATGCAAAGGATAAAAAACGCCTATAACGGTAAACCCACGATGATTTACCAGGCTCCGCCTTGTGTTAAGGGGCGTTTTGCTTACGGTCCTGATATGACGCAATTAAACTATGACAGTATACGCGGTGACGTTGCGGTTATGCTGGACGATATCGCCAATACGTTGACTGAAGAATTCCCGCCTTCAAGGTATATCGCCTCAAATCAGTTACACAGCCACTTTCCCGGGCTGCAACGAGAGCATTCATTGACTTTGCCACCACCAATTACTAATCCTGACGCTGCTGCCCCTATTACAAGCATTTGGATGGGAAACCGTTCAATTGCGTGTGCGCATTTCGATGCGCTGGAAAATATTGCCTGCTGCGTCGCTGGTGAGAGGCGTTTCAATCTGTTTCCTCCAGACCTTGTTCAACATCTCTACCCAGGGCCGCTGCATATTACGCCGGGAGGTCAGCCTGTCACTCTGGTAGATATACATCACCCTGACTTAAATCAATTTCCCCAGTTTGCCACCGCCCGTGAGAATGGCTACGACGTTACGCTAGCACCTGGTGATGCGATCTACATTCCTTCGATGTGGTGGCATCAGGTTGAAGGACTACATCCTTTTAACGTTATGATCAACTGTTGGTGGAACATGGCTCCGGCACATCTGGCTGCCGGTATGGGCGCTCTGCTTCACAGCATACTCGCTATCAGAGATAAACCAAACCACGAAAAAGCTGCATGGAAAGCCCTGTTTGACTATTATATATTCTCTGACGGTGACTGCAGCACAACTCATATTCCCGCTCCGGCAAGAGGACCACTTGCAACCCTTGATGAAAATACTGCAAGACAACTCAGAGCCCTCCTTATACGCCAGTTAAATCAATAGGTCCCGGTTATGTTTACTCATCAGACAACAGAAAAATTTCGCGTGGTGATTGCCGGCGGCGGCACAGCAGGTTGGATGACAGCGGCTGCACTTGCAAAGAAATTGGGGCCGCTACTCGATATAACGCTGGTAGAATCGTCAGATATTCCCACCATTGGAGTGGGTGAGGCCACCATTCCTCCACTTCGGGTTTTTCATCAACTACTCGGCATCAACGAAGCTGATTTTATGCGTGCCACCTCAGCCACCTTTAAACTGGGGATTCAGTTTGAAAAATTCGGCAATACACAAACAAGCTACATCCACTCCTTTGGTCAAACAGGTCAGTCCAGCTGGCTCGCTGATTTTTTCCACTTCTGGAGAGAAGCGCATCAACGTGGTATTGCAGGAGAATATGGAAGTTACTGCCTGGAGCTGGAAGCCGCAAAAGCAAACAAGTTCTACACGTCAGCTCAAAATTCGCCATTAAACTATGCATATCATCTCGACGCCGGTGCATACGCGACTTTCTTAAAAAAACTCGCTGTAGGGTCTGGGGTGAGACATATCGTCGACAATATTAAGGACGTATCCATTTGCTCCTCCGGCGATATTGAAGCTCTTTCGCTTGAACAACAAGGTTATATTAAGGCTGATCTCTTTATTGATTGTACCGGTTTCAAAGCCAAACTTATTAAAGAAGCACTGAATGTTGGCTTCGAAGATTGGTCTCACTGGCTGCACTGCGACCGCGCATTAGCGGTACAAACCGAACTCTCCCCGCCGATTAGACCCTACACAGTTGCTTCAGCTCATGGTGCTGGCTGGCGGTGGGAAATTCCTCTTCAGCACAGGATGGGTAATGGGTTTGTTTATAGCAGTAGGTATTTAAGTGATGAACAGGCTGAGGCCCAGTTTGAGCAGGCTTTGCGTACCCCACCATTGCAACCATTGCGACGCATACAATTCACTACGGGCAGGCGTCTTCGAGCCTGGCAAAACAATTGCGTGGCTATCGGGCTATCCAGTGGTTTTGTAGAGCCAATGGAATCGACCAGTATTCATTTGATTGTGATGGGTATCACACGGCTCATGCAATTGTTCCCCTTTTGCAGCGATTCGACGAACTTACGCAATGCATATAATGAACAAACTCAAACAGAGCTTGAAAAAATCCGTGATTTTATCGTATTGCATTATCACGTGACGGAGAGACGTGACACACCCTTCTGGCAAACGTGTAAAGAAATGGAGATCCCCGACACCTTGGCTGAGCGCATCACGCTGTTTAAAGAGCATGGTCATGCCATGCAAAAAGACGGCGAACTATTCCGCGTTGATTCATGGTCACAGGTGATGCTTGGTCAGGGCCTGCTGCCGTTATCATGGCACCCTGTCGCCAAAATGATGTCTGACGAGCAACTTTCCGCAGCCATGGCGAAAGGCCGCCAGGAAATTCAGCAAAGGGTTGCCAAGTTACCCGAACACCAAGCGTTTATTCGCCAGTACTGCGCCTCATAAAATCGTCGCCAATTGATGTAGGCTACCAGTTCCAAAGCGTACCATCTTCCAACCGGTTAACCGGCAACATGGCACGTTTGTACGGGTATTTTTTCGCCAGGGATTCATCAATATCTACGCCATGTCCAGGCGACTCTCCGGGAGTAAAGAAGCCCTTGTTGAACTCATAATCGAACGAAAATACAGATTCCATTTCCTCTGTATACGGCATGTGCTCCTGAATACCGAAATTTGGTACCCAATAGTCAAAATGCAACGCCGCGCCCATACAGACTGGAGATAAATCCGTTGCACCATGAAAGCCGGTTCTAACGTGATACAGACCTGCGAAGTCAGCCAGTCTGCGCATTTGAGTAATCCCACCGGCATGTACCAACGTAGAGCGAATGTAATCGATATACTGATTCTGTATCAACGAGCGACAATCGTGAATGGAGTTAAACACCTCTCCCACAGCCAGAGGTGTGGTTGTATGCTCGCGGATCAGTCGAAAACTATCCTGATTTTCTGCAACAACGGCATCTTCCATCCAAAACAAATGATACGGTTCCAGCTCTTTTCCGAGCCGCGCTGCCTCAATGGGAGTTAACCGGTGATGAACGTCGTGCAGTAAGTGAATATCGTTGCCATACTGACTGCGCACTGCATCAAAAAGCTTCGGCGCAAAGTTCAGGTACTTCTGCGTGCTCCACACACTTTCGGAGGGGAGTTCAGCGTCAGCAGGTTCGTATTTTTTACCGTCTTTAGCAACACCGTATGTACTCGCTAAGCCAGGGATCCCCGATTGCACTCGCACAGCCTGATAACCCGCATCAATAGCTTTGCCGACTGCATCGAGGGTGGCTTCAATACACGTTCCGTCAGCATGGGTATAGGTCATTATTTTATCACGACTCCGTCCTCCCAATAATTGATAAAGCGGTAAATTAGCCATTTTCGCCTTAATGTCCCACAATGCGATATCAACTGCGGCAATAGCTGTCATAGCGACGGGTCCGCGCCGCCAGTAAGCGCCGCGATATAAAAATTGCCAGATATCCTCAATACGCTGAGGATCTTTTCCTATCAGGGTTGGAATAACATGGTCTTCAAGATAGCTGACAACAGGCAATTCCCGGCCATTTAGTGTTGCATCGCCAATGCCATACAACCCTTCATTAGTAACAATTTTTAGTGTTACAAAATTGCGGCCAGGTGAGCACACAATGACCTTAGCGTCGATAATTTTCATCGACCATCTCCTTAGAAAATTAAATACTGCTAAACTTTATAAAGCACACTTTATCCTTGCCCTGGAGCATAAGGAAATGATCTGGCTTTCAGTTCATCGAGAGAATATTCAGGGGTAAACCACGCCGCTGGTATAGGACGCTTAGAAAACTGCTGGAAATATTGCACGCAGGCATCTCGCCACCATATGGCTTCTTTTTCCTGAATATCCAGTGCCATCTGTACCTGGCGAAATTGTAAGGGATCAATTTGCCCTTCCAATCCATCCCACTGCCTGGCCATTTCGCGGACGCGCTCTGCACCTTTGTAATACCGGTAAACTAGTTCATCCCAGAGTTCCCGGCCACTGGAATCAATGACGTAGTCCCAGGGAAGATGATGAAACCAGAGTAAGTAGTTGTCTGGTGTTGTCCCGGGGTTTGACCATTGTTCGTTGAGGGGAGAGAAGTATTGTGCTGTGGCATTCACACCATCAGGTGAGCGATCAAACCCAATACCGTCTTTTGCAGCCCGGTGATAATAGGTCGAATTCCAGTCATCACGTCCAAGAAAATCTACCCAGGGACCAGGACCGTAGTGATGACCGGCCCCCATGATGTGATGTAAACCCAATGGCGTCATTACGTCTACCACTGTTTGATGGCTGGCCAGCATCATTTCCTTGATGGTAGATACAGTGTCGTCTTCATGGCTCAGCGTCATGCGGACCCAGTCCTCTGCTACCTCTGCCGCTCGGCTTTCAGGGTCCCACGCCATACGTCCAAACACGTACCAGTTAGATTGCAAAATAATATGGCCTGTCCAGTTCCTATCGGTACCAATATTCGACACACCAGCCATACCACTGATAGCATGGTCGAATAACTCTCCGTCAACAACCTTTGCCACCGTACTGCCTTGCCCTTTCGCATAGGTGTCAGACTGCAGAACTTCTTCGTACATAGGGCCAAGGTAAACAAAGTGAGTACTAAAACCCAAATACTCCATGGTGATCTGGAATTCCATCATCAAAGGTGTTTTTGGCATTGCGCCGAACAAGGGACTAAAGGGCTCTCTGGGTTGAAAATCAATCGGTCCATTTTTTACCTGAACCAAAACATTTTTATCAAACTTACCATCCAGAGGGGTAAATTCTGAATACGCCTGTTTAGATCGTTCCTCCCCTTTCTCATTGGCATAAACAAATGCCCGCCACATTACATTTCCGTTGAAGGGGGCAAGCGCCCTGGCAAGCATATTTGCGCCTTGTGCATGAGTTCGCCCAAAATCTCCGGGCCCGGGTTGTCCCTCGGAGTTTGCTTTAACTAAAAATCCACCAAAGTCGGGAATGTCGGCATAAATCTCAGCGACTTTATCCTTCCACCATTGCTGTACGCTGGGGTCTAGCGGATCTGAGGTAGGCAAATTACCTATGAGTTGAGGTGAGCTGAACTTCACTGATAAATACACCTTCATTCCATACGGTCTGAATATTTCTGCCAATGCTTTTACTTTTTTGAGGTAATGAGGAGTGAGTATGAGCGGATCTGCATTAACATTATTAAGTACTGTGCCGTTGATGCCTATAGACGCATTTGCCCGTGCATAATCAATATACCGCTGATATCGGTACTCGGGTAGTTTATGCCAGTCCCATATTGATTGTCCGGCGTAGCCTCTCTCTACATGCCGATCTAAATTGTCCCAGTGATTTAGCACCCTTAATTCAATTTTTGGTGCAGATATAATATTGAATGCTTTTGTAGGAGTCTGCAGTTGTACTTCTTTCAGCAGTCGAAAGGTACCGTACAAGGCCCCGGTATCGGTATTCGCCAACACCAGAATTTGTGCTTTGCCGTCATCATGTTGCACTTTCCTGACAACATAGCCCTCCTCTGCAACCTGTTTAATATCAATATCGTGATCTGCAGCGATACGGTCTGCCATCGAGCCAGCAGCAATCAGCAGACTTGCTTCTTGTGGTTCAACGTGATTACTACCGGAAAGCAGGTGACTGAATGCATATGACACTTCATCTTTTATGACCTTCATGGTTTCAGAATCACCATACACATGATATTGACTTAGCTCTCTGACATATTCCTTGGCAATAGCTGAATTGTCCAACGATTCATATTTCAGCCATAACCTGTATCCATCTTCTCCATCGAATAGAGAAGAAGCTGCACAGCAAAGTGACAATGTATAAAGAGATAGAAAGACGAAATATTTCATAAAAGCCCTACTAAAAGCATTAATTACTCTTAAATTGTTGTCCATTACGCGTATTTGCTTCAAAGGCGTTATTGAAGGACGTCCCCTGCATTCAGGATCCTTGCGTGTGGCCCAATGGTCGTTCCAACAAATCCTCCCGCCCGCTGGCTACTCAGCAAAGTAGCATCCTGCGGCTTGCCCAAAATTTTCCACTCATCTCCTTGTTTGTAACTAAATTCAATCGAGGCTCCATTCCCTTCAATTTTAATGTGAACAGGCTCATCGAAAGGTATCGTCAGTGCTTTTTCGAAGACTTTGTTAACTTTCCCATCAGCAACTTGCTCAACGAACGCGATGAAACCGTCAGCGTTACGTCGCATACCCAAAAAATAATGGAAATTAGCATTCTGGAAGGCCGCCAGGCCGGCGCTTACAGCCTTATCTTTGGGCAAGTGCATGGTTGTAGTGGCTGAAAAAGAAGCTGACGCCTGATGCACACCCACATAACTGATAGGCTTTTTACTGTATAAAGGCGCTGTTTGAGGTGAGAGAACTAACGACCCACTTTCAACTGATAACCAGTTTCTGTCAAACGTACGGAGTGTTTGCCAACGTAAATCCAATGTAGAATTATCAAAGTTGTCTGCCCACTCATAGAATTGCATACCGTCTTGCTTTGCCGTACCTGAGGGCCGCTCTACTTTAGACGGTATAGGCGTATTTGCCGGTAATATGTGTGGCCAGCCATTCTTCCATTCCACCGGCAATAAAAATGTATCCCTACCTGTGTTGTATAGATCTTTGTCGTAGGGTCGCGTTCCAAGAAAAACAGCCCACCATTCCCCGTTGTCGGTCTGGACGAAATCAGCATGACCAGTATTATCTACTGCATCTGGCCGGGGGTATTTGAGATCGCGCTGGGTGAGTATGGGGTTTTTGGCATAAGGAACAAAAGGCTCGTCCAGAGAGCGGGTACGAAAAACAACCTGAGAATGCTGGGGACCGGTACCTCCTTCTGCACAAGATAAGTAGTACCAGTCGTTTATTTTATAAATATGGGGGCCTTCAATCCAAATTGGCTTTTTGGAAATATCCACTCCGCCATTAACCACCAGCTTCTGACTGTCCGCCAGCACTTGTTTCCTCTCCGGATCGTATTCCCAAAGCCAGATAGCCCGATGCCCGTTGTAAAGAGGCTCCCCAGGAGGAGCATCATTATGGGTAATGTAAACTCTTCCGTCATCATCAAAAAATAAATCGGGATCAATGCCCCCCACCTCAGGTAACCAAATCGGTTCAGACCAAGGCCCCTCAGGATTGCTTGCAGTAATTATAAAGTTACCGCCGTTCCCTACTGAGGTAGTGATAATATAAAAAAGTCCGTCGTGATAACGCAGAGTCGGCGCAAATATTCCCCTGGACATACGAGCCTCTGCAAACTCCATTTGTGAAGCCCGGTTAAGCCCATATCCAATTAGCTCCCAGTCGGTAAGATTTTGACTGCGGAATATTGGTAGTCCAGGAGTGTAACCAAATGACGAAGTGGTGAGGTAATAATGTTCCCCCTTTTTTGTAATTGAAGGGTCTGGATAAAAACCAGGCAAAACAGGATTGCTGTACTGGCCCTCACTATCGTCTGGCACGCCCTGTGGCGTGGAATACGTGAAATTAAGGAACTTCACATCTTTGCCAGAGACGACTTCATTGCCTGGCAATGAATCTTTTTGGGTAGAAGTACTTTCACTACTACAACCTGATAGCGAAGCAGCCATGGTCAGAAAAATACAAGAAAAGAACAGTTTCATAATTACCTGTGCGTTAAGCTTATTTATCATTAATGTAAATAATAAGATAACTGACAGGCGTTTATTTTTATGAAAAGTCTCAATCAAGGTTGCTTTTTTGCGTGTTAATGTTGCACTGCCCTTGTAATCTCATTGAGCGCGATACTAAAGCAATCTCAACACAACCTGTCATTTTCTGAATAAATTCAGTAACGGTATGCGGAATTTTGCTTTTTAGTTGAATAGAAAAGCTGGCTAGTACATTTAATGAGCATCCTTTATACTTCTGAAAAAGGCTAAAAGGATTTGAAATGTATCGATTTGGGATTGTAGGCGCGGGCATGATTGCAGACTTTCACGCTCAAGCTATCAGCGCTATTTTCAATGCAGAGCTCACTGGGATTTATTCGCGATCCATTGATAAAGCAAAAGCGTTTGCAGAAAAACACCATTGCACTCCTTATGACGACTATACCTCATTCGTTAACTCTCAGGATATTGATGTCATAACAATATGTACTCCTTCAGGATTTCATCTGGAACCTATTAGTGCCGCGGCAAAAGCAGGGAAACATATTATTTGTGAAAAACCGCTGGAAGTGACTACCGAACGGGTAGATCAAATGATTAAAGTGTGTGCAGAAAATAATGTGATGCTGGCAGGTGTTTTCCCGCGACGTTTTAACGCGTCCTCTCAGCTACTCAAAACAGCACTAGAGCAGGGCCGCTTTGGTCGTATTGCCATGGCTGATGCCTACATAAAATGGTGGCGTACGCAGGAATACTATGAGAGTGGCGCATGGCGGGGCACATGGGAACTGGATGGCGGCGGCGCGTTAATGAACCAATCTATTCACACCATTGATTTACTTCTTTACATCATGGGGGACGTTAAATCGGTGCGCGCTGAAACCAGACTTGTGGCTCATAAGGACATCGAGGTTGAAGACGTTGGAATCGCAATGCTGGAATTCGAAAGTGGCGCTATGGGTGTAATTCAAGGGTCAACGGCATGCTGGTCTAAAAATGGTCATCCCGCTGAAATCCAGATAGCTGGCTCTCATGGCTCCGTTTTCATGACTGACGATAAGTTCCGCGTTTGGGAGTTTGCCAGCGAAAACGCAGATGATGATCACATTCGACGTCAGTATGGCCTCAACCAGAAAGAAGCTGGCGCGGGAGCGGCTGACCCATCGGCAATTGATTTTGTTTGGCACCAGCGAAATTTCGAGGATGTGTTAAACGCCATTGAAAATAGAACTACTCCCCTGGTTGACGGCTTTGAAGGACGACGCTCAATCGCGTTGCTCAACGCTATTTATCGTTCTGCTGCTAGAGGCGGTGAAAAGGAGTACGTGTAAACTCACTGAAACTGGTGCATTATTAATTATTAACTGGTACATTTAAAATTAGATCCAGGCAGTACACATCAACGCCAGAGAGCAGTCGGCCTTTTGTTTATGGATAAACGAAAAGGAACAAAGATTGACTATCTATTGTGTAGTTGCAATTAGAGATTTCCCCAGAGGCACATTGGCGGGGTCCCCATGTTAGGCGCGGTGGTTCCACTATTGTTGAATGTCCGCAGCATGCCGATGACCACGTCATTGGTATTGTCAAGGCTTACTGAAAACCAAGTAGTTCGCGGTGAAGCTGATATCAACGGTTGGTGGCAAATTCGCACTGGCAATACTATTGGCTTTGTAAATGGCGCCTATCTAAAACCTGTTAATGATTTGTCAAGATTGTCTGGTGCTGTCAACTCGCCGCGCTTAAACGTTCGCGCTGGCCCCTCGGCAAGCGCACCTTACCTTGCCACACTAACAGAAGGCGCTTCTGTGAAAACCCTGGCCGTCCTTGATGGGTGGTTGGAGATTGAGTTTAATCACAAAACAGCCTATGTGGCGGCACCTTATGTCGACTTGACGTATTCGTCATCCGGGTATCAAGGCTTAGTAACGGCTACGCTACTTAACGTGCGTTCAGCACCTTCTCTTACAGCAAGCATTTTTGGCCAACTCGGCCAACACAATCGCGTATGGGTTGAAGGCACTATTCAAGGTTGGAGCCAAATAAGATTTAACGGCAATCGCGGATATGTATCTGCTGCTTATGTCTCGCCAGACGACACGCCTGCTGCTGACATCGATGGGCCACTCGCCATGGTAGATCATGAAAATGACACTATTCAGCCTATTCCCAAAAGAAGCGACACTGATGGCCTGTCATCACTTACTCCACCCATTATTCTGCCTGTCTCGGGGAGCGCTGAGCAGCGCGGAGTTACCGCCACCTGGAACCGTTTTGGTGCACTGCTTACAGAGCTGTGCAAAAAAAAGCAAATCGGTACAGGCGCTTCAGTTGCGGTGTTGTGCGTGGAAAGTTCCGGCAAAGGGTTTGAACAGAACAACAGTGACAAAATGATAATTCGCTTTGAAAATCATAAATTCTGGCGCTACTGGGGAAAGCAAAATGCAACACAATTTAATCAGCATTTCCGCTATCGCAGTGACAAAGTGTGGCTGGGTCATGAATGGCGAAAAAGTATCAATGATGAGTGGCAACCTTTTCATGGGCGTCAGGTTACGGAATGGGAAGTATTTGAATTCGCCCGGCTGCTTGATGAGGAAGCCGCCATGTTATCAATTAGCATGGGGGCGCCGCAGATCATGGGCTTCAACCACGAAAGAATTGGTTTTCGGACCGTCGCAGAAATGTTCGACGCTTTTTCGTCTCACATTCAATATCAGATAGCAGGCCTCTTTGAGTTCTTTTCACCTCAAATGCTGCAATACCTTCGCAACCATGACTTTGTGGATTTTGCCAGTATGTATAACGGCGCAGGCCAGAAAGCCGTCTACGGCGAAAAAATACAAAATCATTACAAGGCCTTTACTAAACTCATGCCCAATATAGACCCTCAACAAGGAGGTTAATATGAACGTATTTTCTTTTATCAGTAGTATTTTTGAACCGGCAGTGAAACTGATCGATGAACTTCACACCAGCGATGAAGAAAAGCTGCAGTTGCAAAGTAAAATTAAAGCGGTGGAAAACGAACTGCTTGCTAAAGTCATTGATTATGAAACACAGCTATTGGAGAGTAAAACGGCCATCATCACAGCAGAAGCAACTGGTCAGTCGTGGCTGCAACGTAGCTGGCGGCCAATTACTATGCTAGTGTTTCTGGTGTTGGTGGTTTCAGATAGTTTTGGATGGTTACCCAATGAACTTGCACCCGAGGCGTGGACATTACTGCAAATTGGCCTAGGCGGATATGTTGCTGGGCGCTCAGCAGAGAAAATGACGCAGCAATATCTTAAAGCGCGACCTGCTGAAAACAAATCCGTAAATGTTGCCAAGGGCTAATACAAAAGACCTTTAAATTGTATTTGCTAGTGAACCCTTGTCCATAAAATGGAAGTATCAATAACAAGGTTTATCAATTAACGCTGAACTATGAGCAAGGCGGCTCCGAGCAATGCCAAATCTGTTTTTTCTCTGCCAATGGAAAGTTGGTGGCGAATCGTAAAGCATACGTTTAATAGTGTACAAAAAGACAATGTGCCTCTCATTGCCGCGGGCGTGGCATTTTACTGCTTACTTGCCATCTTCCCACTTCTGGGTGCTACCATAGCGTTATACGGTTTGATGGTGTCGCCCGCTGAACTTAAAGATCACATGGCCATGCTGGTTAATATTGTGCCAGGAGATAGCAGGTACATCATAGAGGAGCAACTTCAGCATTTAATTCAACGCTCGAATACAGCACTGGGCTGGAGCTTCCTGCTTACACTATTGTTGTCGTTGTGGAGTAGTAGCAAAGGGGCGAACGCACTGATCACCGCGTGCAACATTACCTACAGAGAAACTGAAGGACGCAGCTTCTTTAAAGGCATAGTGGCGCGTGTGGTTTGTACCATAGCGATGATTGCAACGGTTATTGTTGCTCTGATATGTATTTCTGTTCTACCCAAGCTAGTGGAGTGGCTGAGCAAAAATACGCTGGAGGGGATAAGAGTTAGCTGGTTCACCTGGCCCGCACTGCTCGTTGTGTTCAACGTGGCGCTATCCTCGCTTTATCGCTACGCACCTTATCGCCGTTCGGCCCGCTGGCGGTGGGTTACGCCAGGTTCTGCAGTTGCCACCATTTTGTGGGTTGGAGCCTCTTATGGATTTTCGCTCTATATTTCCGAGTTCGCTTCCTATAACAAAACCTATGGTTCAGTAGGCGGGATCATTGTTTTGTTAATGTGGTTATATCTGAGTGCTTATATCATCCTGATTGGTGCTGAGCTCAATGCGGCCATTGAATTGCAAACAACTTCAGACAGTACCGTTGGCGAAGACAAACCTATGGGAGAGCGTAACGCAGTGGTCGCTGATAACACGCCGGAGGACTTGCGAAAAAAAACCTAGGAAGGCTTATCGACACCAAGTCGTATTAAAAATAAAGCCCCATATAACCGTGAATCTTAAACGTTGCACTAAGACGAAAAGGTTATTGGCATTGTTTAAACGAATTCATTGCCGACTGTTTTTGAGAACATAAATTTATCTCATTCGTTAACCAGTCGGTAGCGTCATCAATGGTCACAAAAAATCGAAAGGGTAGGTCGGAGGAAGCATAAATACGAGACCAGAAAGTTTTCTGCATCTCAAGACCTTCTTTTTCATGGAGCACGACGGCCGTAGCTACCAACCCTTTGACTACTGCTCTACTAACAATTTTTTGCCCGTCATTCGTGGCGGCTAATGGTGCTAAAGCCAAACCGTGAACGTTCACCAGACTTCCCCAACAGGGTACATCAATTTTAGCCCGTTCAGCACCAACAACCGCCTCATATTTTTCCGCAAACTCCACATTAAACGGCCCGATAAGATTGATATACAGGATATTGTTCTGTTGAGAAAACTTAGCTTGAACATTGCCATGCGCTGCGAATTTAATACTATTCATGACATACTCCCCTTTTCACAAAGCATAAGTCAGGAAATACATTTATGCCAAAAATAGAGGGAAATTTTAATGTAAGTGAGATCTCCTGCTAAACAATAGCAGTATCAACTCTCGTCAGTTTTATGAGGTTAACCCAGTCTAAAAATACCAGTTGACGCGTTACGTTTTGTCCTATTAAAAACATACAACACCCCTCACAAACTTAAGATTATCGGTCTATTAGTCTAATTGGTTGTACCAGTTGCTTCATATTAACGTTATTATTACAATTTACGCTGGTAAAACAGGCTACATTCCTCGTTTTCCAATAATAATAATTGGTGTGTCGCCCTGATGAGGTAACTATGGAACACAACGCATTGTACCCCCGACTACTCTCCCCGCTCGATCTTGGGTTTACCCAACTGCGCAACCGAACGCTTATGGGCTCCATGCACGTGGGGTTGGAAGAAGAAAAGAATGGCATCGAGAAACTTGCTGAATTCTACAGAGAACGGGCCAAAGGTGGTGTGGGCTTAATTGTTACCGGCGGCATTAGCCCCAATATTGCAGGCTGGGTTGCGCCTTTTAGCAGCCGAATGTCGAGCAAGAAACATGTAAAACAACACCGTAAAATTACTCAGGCCGTGCACAGCGAAAATGGTAAGATCTGTATGCAGTTGTTGCACGCCGGGCGCTACGGTTATCATCCTTTTGCGGTGGCTCCGACCGCTTTAAAATCACCCATCTCACCGTTTAAGCCCAGGGCTCTCTCGAAAAGGGGCATAAAGAAAACCCTAAAACAATTTGCTAACGCGGCAAAACTGGCCCAGGACGCAGAATACGACGGCGTGGAAATCATGGGGTCTGAAGGCTATCTCATCAACCAGTTCTTCTGTGAACGCACAAACAAGCGAAACGATGAATGGGGTGGAAGTTTAGAAAATCGTGCCCGTTTTGCAGTAGAAACAATAAAAAGCGTTAGGGCTGCTGTTGGAGAGAACTTTATAATCATCTACCGCCTGTCAATGCTCGACCTTGTAGAAGGTGGCGCAAACTGGTCTGAGGTAGTGTATCTGGCAAAAGCCATAGAAGAAGCCGGCGCAACCATGATTAATACAGGTATCGGCTGGCATGAAGCTCGGGTACCCACCATTGCGACCTCGGTACCCCGGGCCGCATTTACCTGGATAACTAAACGGATGAAAGCGGAAGTTACTTTACCGCTCATCACCACCAATCGCATTAACATGCCTGATGTGGCAGAAAAAGTTCTACAGGACGGAGATGCCGATATGGTATCCATGGCCCGGCCTTTCCTGGCCGACCCGGATCTTGTCATTAAAGCTGCTGAAGGCAGAACTAACGAAATCAATACGTGTATCGCATGTAATCAGGCGTGTCTTGACCATGTTTTCAAGCAGCAACGTGCAAGCTGTTTGGTTAATCCAAGAGCCTGCTATGAAACTGAACTAAATTTCCCCAAGGTAGACACGCCAAAACACATTGCGGTAGTCGGGGCTGGGCCAGCGGGATGCGCCTTCGCTATTAATGCTGCCGAAAAAGGGCATAACGTTACCTTATTCGATCAGGGTTCCGATATTGGCGGGCAGTTTAATATTGCCAAGCAAATACCAGGTAAAGAGGAGTTTTACGAAACCTTGCGTTACTTCCGTGTGCAATTAAAGAAACACGGCGTTACCTTGAAACTCGGTGAACACCTGACAGCCGCGTCCTTTGGGCAAACTAACTTTGATGACATCGTTATTGCCACCGGCATTACTCCACGTACACTTCGCATTCCAGGAAGTGATCACCCTAAAGTAATGGGTTACCTGGACGTGTTTGCCACACCTGAAAAAGTTGGTAATTCTGTCGCCATTATAGGCGCCGGCGGTATAGGCTTTGATGTTGCAGAATTTCTGGTAGAGCAGGAAAGTTTAACCACGCAACCTGATAAATGGTTAGCAAACTGGGGCATTGATAAGGCCTATTCTGAGGCGGCAGGTTTAATGACCCCAACAGCCCCAACGCCCGCCCGACAAGTCTACCTGCTGCAACGAAAGAAAACTAAAGTCGGCGCGGGTTTGGGGAAAACTACCGGATGGATCCACAGAACCACCCTAAAGAAAAATAACGTAGAGTTTATAAATAGTGTGGAATATCAGGAAGTCAGTGACGAAGGGCTTCATATTGTTCACAACGGCGAAGAAAAAGTGCTGGCAGTGGACAATGTTATCGTCTGCGCGGGTCAGGAACCTAATAACGGCTTAGCAGATGCACTTAAAGCACAAGGTCATTCCGTTCATGTCATTGGCGGTGCTTTTAAAGCCGGTGAACTTGATGCAAAATTTGCCATTCGTCAGGGCAGCGAACTGGCATCTGTTATCTAACTCGTAGGCTGTGGCGATTATTGTACTGTTTCTTAATTGTCACTGGAAACTCCTTTCATTTATCGATACCGTGACCAGTGAACTATCGCACTAACGATGTTTTTACCACCAATGCCGCTGAGTTTTTATGCACCAACATTTGTCGAACGCACAATCTGAAAACGCAACCACCTTTAGCCAACTCGCCGAACGGGCTGACTACAGCTTACTTAACGCATTAACGGCTGACCCCGACAGCAACACTGCCGGTGATGATCATCAGCCTCGACAAGTATTTTCTGGTCATTATGTGCCGGTAACACCAACGCCTTTGCCTGCACCTCGGTACGTAACTCATAGTCACGTCTTGTTCGAAGAACTTGGCTTTGATGATTCACTTGCCAATTCAGCCGACTTTACGCGTTTTTTTTCTGGTGATATGTCTTCTGCCCCTGAGCCAATGCTGCAAGTTGGCTGGGCTACCGGATACGCCTTGTCTATTTACGGCACCGAATATACCCAGCAATGCCCCTTTCGTACCGGTAATGGCTACGGAGACGGGCGTGCGATTTCTGTTCTGGAATTAGTCAGCAAAAGGAAGCGCTGGGAAATGCAGCTAAAAGGCGCCGGAAGAACACCGTATTGTCGAGGTGCAGACGGTAGAGCGGTACTTCGCTCAAGCGTACGTGAATTTTTAGCGCAGGAACACATGCACGCACTGGGTATACCCACTTCCCGTTCTTTGTGTTTATTTGTATCTGAAACAGAGGTGGTTCAGCGCCCTTGGTATATCGAAGGGTCTGAGTCTCAGGACCCAGAAGTCATGGTGCCGAATTTAGCGGCCATTACTACTCGAGTCGCACCGTCATTTATTCGCGTAGGACAGCTGGAATTGTTTGCCCGTCGCGCCCGTTGTAACGAACATCCCAATGCCCACAAGGAGCTGGAAACGATAGTCTGTCACCTTATTAATCGGGAATACGCTCATGACATCGATACAGGCTTATCATTGGAAGAACAAGTTATTGCGCTTGCAAAGGCTTTTCGATATCGGCTCACGTCGCTGGTAACCAATTGGATTCGCGTGGGGTATTGCCAGGGCAACTTTAACAGTGATAACTGCGCTGCCGGCGGTTTTACATTAGATTATGGTCCCTTTGGCTTCTGCGAGCAATTCGACCCGTTTTACCAACCTTGGACAGGCGGCGGAAAGCACTTTTCGTTTCTTAATCAGCCTGCTGCCGCACAGAAAAACTTCGATATGTTTTGTCGCGCCCTTTCCACTCTCATTGGAGACAACCACGAGTACCAACAGTTGCTTGATGAGATACAAGACGGCTTTCTTAGCGAGATGGAAGAAAAAATGTCGCAAATGTGGGCGGCCAAGTTAGGTTTCGAAAAAGTAGAGCAACAAGAAGTAATGAAAGTGCTGAAATTAATGTTCCACGCTGGCGCAGATTACACCCAATTTTTCAGAACATTGTCATCATTGCCAGAATCCTTTGACGCGCTGTTACCTTGCTTTTACTTAACACCAACAGAGCAGGTATTGGCAGATTGGCAAGATTGGTTTAGCCAGTGGCGAGGGACCATTGAAGCGCGAGGAAACCTACAGCAAGTATCGTTAGCAATGAAGTCTGTAAACCCTAAGTATACCTGGCGGGAATGGCAGATTGTGCCTGCTTATCAGCAGGCGCAGGAGGGCGATTTCGCCCTTATACACACACTGCAATCCATGCTGAATGAGCCTTATAATGAACAATCAGCAGACACTGAAGCACAGTTTTACCAAATGCGTCCAGCTGAATTCGAAAACGCAGGTGGCGTGTCGCACTACAGTTGTTCCAGCTAATTCACGTTTATCTTTGTTGAGTCATTGCATTCACTGCGCCAAGCACATACACCAGTGGCGCATTCCAGTTTATGGCGATTTCATTGATAGAGTAACTGCACCAATGATCGAGGTAGGAATCCGCAGGCATCGGGTACGGATAGCCACACTCGTCCTGATGTCCCGAGTGAGGCCCTCCAACCAACATGCCAGGTATTGGTGCTTCCATTTTATCACTTGCGGATATACGATGATGGGGGGACATGGGTGACACACTGCCAAAACCCGTCACAAAGCTGTATCCTGTGGCATTCATGCCAAATATATAAGCCACGCTTTGATGAACTACTCGCAGATAATCATCATTATTGTTAAGCCGATAAGCCGCGAGCAACACAATAGCTTTATTGAGTAAAACGCTGTTACTCCCCCAAACAAAATCACTTTCTTCCATAGGAACGCGATAAGGTGTTGTCGTTGTTTGGTTAACAATGTCGTCAGCTAAGGAAACTGCGAACAAGTTCTTCAATTTAGGTCCGGATTGAGACTTTGTACTGCCAGATCATTTTTTAAACACTAAATTTCCTATTTCGGTCAATATACTGCCGTTTTAGTCCGAATTTCGCCCCTAATCCGGGCTGTTCTCGGATTTCAGACAGATCTTGGCTGTCGTCGTAACATCTGGTCTACTTTAAACAGGTTCGCCAAGGTGAATAGCATGGCTAACTGTGAATCATTTTTCGTCAGCCCTTTATAGCGTGCTTTGATAAAGCCGAACTGACATTTGATGATCCGGAACGGGTGTTCTACCTTCGCCCGAATGCTGGCTTTTAAATATTCGATGTTGATGGTAGTTTTGTTTTTACGGGGATGCTTTTTCAGTGCACGAACTTTTCCGGGACGCTCTGCTATCAGCCATTCCACATTAGTATCTTTCAGCTCTTCGCGTTTTTCTGCGCCTTGATAACCAGCATCGCCAGAGATGAATTCCTCGTCGCCGTGCAACAGGTTCTTCAACTGGTTCAGGTCATGCTCGTTGGCGGCGGTGGTTACAAGCGTATGCGTCAGGCCACTCTTGGCATCCACGCCAATGTGAGCTTTCATACCGAAGTGCCATTCATTGCCCTTCTTGGTCTGATGCATATCCGGGTCACGTTCATTCTTTTTATTTTTAGTGGAACTTGGGGCTTCAATAATCGAGGCATCCACCAGTGTGCCCTGCGTCATCATCACACTGCACTCCGACAGCCATTGGTTGACCGTTTTGAATAATTTGCGAGTCAGCTTGTGCTTTTCCAGCAAGTGACGAAAGTTCATAATGGTAGTACGGTCAGGAATGGCTTTATCCAGTGACAGTTGCGCAAACTGATGCATCGAAGCAATTTCATATAACGCATCTTCCTTAAGGGAAGCGCGGTGCATAGAGATACACCGCGATGAAATCAGAACTACAAGAGTGTAGCGAGGTTTTCAGCTGGATCGGCTAATTTGATTTTATTCAGAACGATGTGGTTCTTAATGGCGCGGCCGCCAACCACGTAAGATTTTGGTGAGTTTACCGCTTCCACACTCACCAGTTTATCTCCGTTGAAGTGCCACACAGACATTGCAGAGTCTGACTCCCGACGGACTACATGATTATCAGCTTGTGCAAACAATCCGGCCATCTGCAGCTTCATATCGAATTGATCAGACCAAAACCACGGAATTGCCTCATAATCTGATAGTGTTGCCGGTAGCTGATACGAATTGGTGTCTGATAGGACCTGGATATTTTTCGCCGCCACCTTCGCTTGTTCCAAAGCATTCTGGACAGACTCAATGTGCGCATTTTCACCATAATCCTTATGAGGAAAGCTGGTACAATCGCCAATGGCCCATATACCTGCCACACTGGTCTGCATATGGCTGTTTACACACACGGCACCCTTGTCCATAGTGGCGCCCGCTGCCGCTGCCAACTCACCGTTTATTCGCACTCCCACACCCAGTAAAACAGCGTCAGCACGGTACGTTGAACCATCGGTACACACCACAGTTTGTACTCCTTGCCCAAAGTCTCTCTTTACCGCCTCTACCGTTTGTCTGCATACAAGCGCCACCCCGTTACTGTTATGTACAGCCGATATGTGGCTGGACACGGGTTCACTGGCCACTCGGGCAAGAATACGTGATTCCCTTTCAATCACAGTAACCGCTACCCCCGCTTTACAAAGTGATGCAGCCGCTTCCAGGCCGATGTAACCGGCACCGACTACCACCACGTGAAAATCAGGTAAAACGGCTTGCTTTTCATTGAGTAGTGATTTTAATGCGCGGGCGTCACTGGCATTGCGCATTACCAAACAGTGCTCAGCCTCATTAATACCGGGAATAGGCGGTACAATGGATGAAGCGCCGGTTGCCAAAACCAAATGGGTATAATTCATTGACGGCGGGAAAGCCTTAGCTGATTCGCCAGAGTTGCGCGCAGCGAGGGCTAGCGTGTTACTTTCAGAATCAATTGAAATAACTGCAACCCCTAAAAGCAACTCAATGTTTGCTTTATCGTAAGCTGCCTGTGCCTTTAATGGCGCAGGTGCATCTTCCAGCGGCGCATTAAGAAAAGCCTTTGACAACGGCGGTCGGTGATAAGGCAGATTGTCATCGGCATCCACCAGCACAACCCGCCCGGTAAAGCCTTGTTTGCGCAATTCGAAGGCACAATTTACCCCGGCGTGACTCGCACCGACGATAACGCAAACCGCTTGTGTTGTTTCCGGTGTTGTTGTAACCATAATTGCTTTACTCTCGAACCACGGACACGTTAATGCCATTGATTTCTTCTGACAACGCCACCTGACAACACAAGCGACTGGTTTCACTCACATCTTCAGCCAATTCCAACATGTCCTTTTCAATTTCGTTTGGCTCGCCAACACGGACGAAGTCTTCTTGCGCCACATGCACGTGACACGTTGCACAGGAACACACGCCACCACAATCGCCATCGATGCCTGGTACGTTGTTTTCTACTGCTAGTTCCATCAACGAGCCTGAATCACCCTGAGTTTCTATTTGCTGTCCATCTGCCGTAGTAAAAATCACTTTAATCATTTTTTTCTCCATTCACGCTATCGCGAAGTTACGCAAATTCTGTGTCATATAATCTTTGCAGCCTGCGCAACGTCGGTGCCGGAACTGCAACGAATTTTCACACTGTTACACGCCGTGCAGTAGCACCATGAGTTTGTGAAAGCCGACTTTTCGGTTTACATCGCCCCATTGTTCAATATTCTCTTCGTAGTCATTCACATTAATATGTGATACCCGCTTTGCCAGTTGCAACACCCAGATCCGCAATAGAGCTCGGGCGTGTGTGGCACCCAGGCAGTTGTGAATGCCAAACCCAAAGCCCACGTGCGGATTCGCTTTACGCTTCAAATCAACAGTATTCGGGCTTTCAAATACGGTTTCATCGCGGTTTGCTGAAGCCCAACACAGTGAAATGCGGGTATCGTTGGCAACGTCGTGACCATTTACTTGCCCGTCTTGTGTAGCAACCCGGCCCATGTGGGTGAGTGGAGAGAAGTAGCGAATAAGTTCTTCCACGGCATTGTTAACTAATTCAGGTTGCTGCCTTATAAGCGTCAAGCCATCTTTATTCTCTGAAAAGTAGGCAAGCGTGTTGGTAAGCGCATTAATCACCGTATCTCGCCCACCTGCGAAAGTCAGGATCATAATGCCTTTAATTTCTTCATCAGTTAGCATCTTGCCTTCAACCTCAGCGGCAAGAAGCTGACTGTAGATATCACTGCCAGGCGAGCGCTTAGCATGCTCAATTTGTTTATCCAGATAATCGTAGAGGACATTTGCCTTACTGGCGTCAAGGGGGTTATCGTCACTTCTGAACACATGCGTTCCCCAGCTTATCCAAATTGCCGCCTCTTCCATGGAAACATTCAACAATGCTGTTAGCGCTTGAGATTGAACTACCAAAGCAATATCGTTCACAGCGTCTTTAAAATCCTGCCCGTCGCTAAGCAAGGTATCGAGCATGCCGCTCACAATGTTGGTCAATTTTGTCTGGTAATCCTCTTCCAGCGGGCGCTTGAACCAGGGCTCAAGTAAGCTTCGAAAAACTTTGTGAGCGGGTGGATCAACTTCGAAAGGTATTTGCCGGATATCGCGAATGGCCACTTCCGACGGCACCACTATGCGCCCTGGTTTTGCACCAGACTGAAAGGTTTTCCAATTGTGCGCGGCTTTGCGGACTTCTTTCAAACCCAACACCATTTTCACCGGGTCGTTTTGATCGTCGATATCCAACACACCCTCGCCCTGGCGTTTTACTGCGAAGGCGTCGTTAAATTCACCTATGCCACCAGCTGCGCCGTGTGCAAACGGGCACTTCGCAGGTGCTTCAAAGTCTTCTGCACCTGTTATGTGTGGGTTATCCTGATTGCTTGTGTCTGGTTGCATCGCAATGTCTCCTATCCAGCCAGTCTGCATTTATGTAAGCAGTACATTCAATATAGGCAGGATAATAGCAACATCATATTTACATTAATGACAGGTTAGTGCACAAAAATATCAAAATTTTGCGGTTATTCTCCGTAATCATGCTAATCATGTGTGGTTTTTGTCTTGCTGATGCGATCGCGCTATGAAAATTCATACTTCCCTTTTTCCATGGTATTGATAGATTGGCGGGAGAACTATAGATCCAGACATGACACCTGCTACACTAAATTTTCATGGAAAATGTAGTTATTAAGAATCAAGGGGGCGCAATGAGTGATATTGAATTTACGCGTGAGGAAAAAGACGAGTTAATCGCTAAACTGCAACGATATTTTGATGATGAATTGAGTATGGAACTTGGTCAGTTTGACGGAGAATTTCTTCTCGATTTCATTAGTAAGGAAATGGGCGCATCGTTTTATAACAAAGGCGTAAACGATGCGAGAACCGTGGTTGCATCGCGCCTACAGGTCATCGATGAAGAGTTATATTCCATCGAGAAAGTGCTGTGATTGAAAGCGCTGGTAAAGCCTGCAAATAGCAAGCTTTACCAGGGCGTATTCAGCTTTGCTGTACACGCCCCGTCACGGAGCTAGTCGAAACTAATATGCTGGGAATAAGCGCTATCAGAGCTCCTGACTTGTGGGTCTGATGATCATCTCGTTGATGTCTACATCGCCAGGCTGCTCTATTGCAAAGGTTACAGCACGGGCGATGGCATCTGCATCGATAGCATCGTCGTACATATCTTCTGCCATCTGTTTTGAATCTTCGTGAGAAATGTGGTCCGTAAGTTCTGTCGCCACAGCTCCTGGTGAAATATTCGTTGAGCGGATTTCACCGTTTGACTCCCTGCGAATACCTTCACTTATTGCTTTAACTGCAAATTTAGTCGCGCAATAAACCGTTGCTCCAGGGAAAACCACATGCCCCGCGACTGATGAAAGATTGATAATGTGCCCGCTTTTTTGCTCGCGCATTTGCCCTAACACAGCTGCAACACCATACATAACGCCCTTGATGTTTACATCTATCATTTGATCCCACTCGTCAACCTTCATCTCATCAAGTGGGGCTAAGGGCATAAGACCAGCATTGTTGACTAGTACATCAATACGTCCGTAGGCATCTATTGCCGCTCTCGCAAGCGCCTTAACCTCATCTTTTTTCGTGACATCTACAGTTTTATAGGTTGCGTTGCCACCTGAAGTTTTAATTTCATCGACAAGTTTTTTGAGACGATCTTCACGGCGGGCACCTAACACTAATTTGGCGCCTTTCCCTGCAAGCATTTTTGCCGTCGCTTCTCCAAGCCCACTACTTGCGCCTGTAATGATAACCACTTTTCCAGAAACTTCGTTCATAACATTAACCTCACGTTTGATTAGTGATATGTGTTACGTAAAAGCATCGAAGTGGATTAACCCACTTCACAAAAAGGCGGTAAGAGTGATAAAAAGTAAGATGGCGCGATGGATAATATCTATCGCAATAGCGACTTTCCATAATCTGGCAACTTATTGTAGAAAAGCATGACTAGTTAAGAAATCGACCTCCAATAGCACCTTTTCATTTCCATCCCCCCAGGAAACTCAGCTTCAATGCGACAAGTTAACTCATCTGCAAATATCACAAACATTTCACCTTAATTAGTTTTCCTCGGAGTGGATCAGGTGAAACTCAGTTTGCCTGCCATCCAGATACATCACTGATTTCCCATCAAAAAACGCATCTTCTTCCAGCATAATTCTAATTTCCTTGCCCCACTCTTCAATATAACTCGCCGCGTTCAATTCTATGGAATACGCTGTTTGAGCAAACATGGGATAGTCGCCTTGAACCGGCACGCCTCCCTGTGCATCCCACATGCCTATAGTTGGACCTGCGGCGTGCCCATGTAAACCGAGAGGATGAGTATAAATAGCGGGCGTGATGCCCTGTTCAATAGCTTGTTGCCGAGACATGCGCAATATACTGTTTCCGGTTCTGCCCACTTTAAATTTACTAGTGAGAATATCTTGCAGTTGATTACCGGTTTTAAGTGCCGCTTTCAGAGCTTCTGGCGCGTCTTCTTCGCCAGGCTTCAACACGTAAGCGTGTTGCTGTTGATCGGTATTAAGTCGCAAATAAGTAATGCCGAAATCGACATGGATTAAATCACCCGGGCGAATGATGTTTTCTGTTGGGCGTTTGCTAAAGGCAGAGATTTGATCGAATACTTCGCTGTTTTCCCGCTGAATTGACACGGAAGGATGAAACCAGTTGGTAAGTCCTAGTGCACGGGTTTGATCCCGAAGCCACCACACGACATCATCGGTAGTCGTCGTATTAGGCGTTATAACCTCATTTGAAAATGCCGTGGCTATCAGTGAGTGTCCAATTTGGGTAAGAACTGGATAATACTCCATCTCCAGCTCACTCCTCGTCTCCAGCCATCCAATTGAAAGCTTCTCGCCACTCACGACGCGGCGCTTTAAGTCTTCAGAAAGAACGGCCATAAATTGTTCGTACTCAGTAGAAGTCATACCATCAGCAAGGGCAAACGCATCAGACGTATTTATGGCAATTTTTGAAGGGTTACGAGCTTCGATGACTTGCTTCAGTGCTTCCCACTGATCAGGCTGTATTTCTTTATCCCAAGCTTTTTTAAATAAAGAGCCGACAGCGTATCTTGCAACCGCCAAACGCTCTAGTGGCTGACCCTTACCCGGGTTATAAATCACCAACATGGTATGACGTCTTGCGGATATCCAGGTAGAAGGCAGCATGGTTTTTAGTACTGGATCTTCGTTGTATTCCCGCGACATTAGCACCCACATATCGATGCCTTCTCGTTCCATAATTTGCGGCAGCACCGTATCAAAACGTTCAACGGTGATCTTATCAATCAACTCGCTCCGCTGCTTCATGCTAAGTATGTCGTTTGCATTCACGTTTGCCGATAAGGCGAACATTAGAAAAGCATAAGTTACTGCCTGAACCTTTTTCATCCTTGTTTCCTGTCATTTATTATTAAAGCTGATGTTGGAGCAGGCTCTTTATTAAAGAACCAAGAGAAGAACACAACCAGCAAAGTCCAGTTAATCTAGCACTATTATGATTGCATCAGCTAGCTTTTCACCTTGAAGACAAGCTGTAGCCTCTGAGACAAATCCTGATTTGGGCTATATTGCACCGTTGAGTGAACCTAACCACCAGGGTATTAACCCGTAGGCATCTCCACATTTAACTGCCTCTAATTTGTCATTGCAGTGCGAAACTGCCTTGGTGTGACTGAGAACAACTTTTTAAATTGCGCGATAAAATGAGACGGGCTGGAGAAGTTCAGTTCATAGCTGATTTGTGTAATCGACAAAGTTGACTGACTCAGCAACCGCGCTGCGCTGTAGAGCTTGTGCCGTAGTACGTATTCTGAATAGTTGGTGCGAAATATTTGCTTGAACACCCGGGAAAAATGAGACGGTGATAGATGGCACATCTCGGCGGCTTCATTTAACGACAACTCTACCGCTGATTGATTTTTAAATTGATTAATCACGGGCAGCATTTTGTTATATAACGGAGAATGGGTTATCGGTTTTGTCGAAGTGTCGGTTGCTGGTTTTGCATATTCAGCAATAGTGAGTACTAGCAACTGTAGGAGCGTTTGGCTACGAGCGCTCAGCGGTTCTCGCTGATAGCTCTCAAACAGCCAGGCAACTTGTTGCTGAATTTCGGTGCGTCGCTCTTTCGGCAGACGTAAATGAAGGCCATGTTGAAAAAACGTGCGCACGCTCGCCATGGTTTCTGAATCAAAAACATGTGGCATAAACTGAATGATGAACCACGACTTTTCCCTGTCACTACAAGCAAAGTTGTGAGTTTCCAATGCTGGCGTAAATACAATGTCGTAATCGTGTAGCGTCGATTCACCCTGGCTATAAAAATAATGACCTTCAATGCGTTCGAAAATAATAAACTCATGCACCTCGTGAAAGTGCATAAAACAATGGTACGGATCGTTTTCACCATACTTCACATGGTGAATTTCAAATTCGTAACCTTTTTCAATAGCGAAAGGCTCACAATAGACAGATCTGCTCATCACTCACTACTCTCAATTACCACAACATCACCACCGTTAAATGAGTATTAAATGACATTAACCAGCATATAAACAGAAAATCAGCCTTTTTTAAAACAAAAAAATAACATAAGTACTTATGAAGGCAGATATTTGATATTTAATCCCATAATTTTGACAGAAGCACTGCTAGTAGTGTGATTCAATATTTAACATCTTATTAATATCACGAAGCATCCTCATGATCGCATCAAAATCCGTTATCTCCGATGGCAAAGGTAATATAAGTGTAGAAACTGTAATGGTAGGTAAACCCAGCGCCGGTGAAGTGTTGGTGAAGATTGTTGCCGCTGGCTTGTGTCATACCGATTGGGACTCCATTCAAAACTGGAACAAAACATTTATCGTCGGTCATGAAGGCGCTGGTGTTGTTGAAGCTGTAGGTGAAGGCGTCTCTGGCATCAGCAAAGGCGACAAGGTGATTTTAAATTGGGCCATTCCCTGCGGTGAGTGTTTCCAGTGCCGGGAAGGCAACTTGCATATTTGCGAGGTGAACTCGCCGGTCTGTGGTTGCGGGCTTGATGGTCACGCGCATATCGAATCAAGCAAGCGGGCAGAACAGCCCATTGAGCGCTCGTTTCACCTAGGCACGCTGAGTGAATACACTGTAGTGAAAAAAGAAGCGGTGGTGGTCATCAATTCAGATATCCCCTACTCGTCAGCCTCCATTGTAGGCTGCGGGGTAATGACCGGCTGGGGTTCCGTTGTAAACGCCGCAAAAGTCGACGCTGGGTCTTCCGCCTGCATTATCGGCTGTGGAGGCGTGGGGCTAAATTGTATTCAGGGTGCTAAGCACTCTGGGGCGGCCATTATCATCGCTATTGATATTAATGACGAACGTTTAGAGCAAGCCAAACAGTTTGGTGCAACCCACGGCATTATCGCTGAAAAAGGTGATGTGGATTTTGCCAAGGTTGCAGCAAAAGTGCGTGAAATATGCGGCGGCCGCGGCGCAGATTACGCATTTGAATGCACGGCTATTCCCGCACTTGGCTCGGCGCCACTGGCACTTGTTCGCAGTGCTGGTACCGCAGTCCAGGTAAGTGGTATCGAACAGCGCATTGATTTTAATTGCGAGTTATTCGAGTGGGACAAAATTTACATCAACCCGCTTTACGGCATGTGTAACCCGGAGCGAGATTTTACCAAGCTGCTGCGCTTGTACGATACAGGCGCGCTGAAGCTGGATGAGCTGGTAACAAAAACTTATAGCCTGGATGACATTGCCACGGGTTTGGACGACTTAATCAATGGTCGCGTTGCCAAAGGCGTGGTTATGATGCCCGGCTACGACAAGGCGAGTAACTAATGAGTATTTTGCGCCTTGAAGTGTCAAACCCTGCTTATACTTCTGAAAAATTACAGCTGGTTACTGTACATTCAGACAACCTGAATGGACGCCGCGATGTCAGTATCTACAATGCACACGCAACGGGTTCCGATGTGCCGGTAGTGCTCTTACTACACGGCGTTTATGGCAACAACTGGGTATGGATGCACTTAGGCGGTGTTCATCATGTGTACGAATCACTACGCCAGCAAGGCTTAACAGAGTTCGTGTTAGTCATGCCTTCTGATGGAGGCTTGTGGGATGGTTCTGGCTACCTGCCTTTAGGAGAATACGGCAACTACGACGCCTGGATAAGTGATGATGTTAAAGTCGCAGTTACTGACACTGTTCCAGCAGTAACCGGTAACAGCAACTGGTACATTACCGGGTTGTCCATGGGTGGTTATGGCGCTTTACGGTTAGGAGCCAAGCACCCCGCCCTTTATAAAGGCATCTCGGCTCATTCCTCCATTACCTGCCTTGATGACTTTTCCCATTTCGTTAGTTACCCCACCAACCGCTACGAATGCGCGGACAAAAACGAGGCCAATTTGATATACTGGTTAGAACAAAATCACCAGGTAATGCCACCTGTACGGCTAGATTGCGGTAAACAAGATGAACTCTTTGCCAGCAACCAAACGCTTATTAGTGAGCTCAAAAATCGTGGTATAGAATTAGACCATACTTGGTTGGACGGCGGTCATGAGTGGTCATATTGGCATCGCAATATTGAAAAGTCGTTCTGGTTTTTTGATCAGTTGGAAAAGCGATAACCACGTTACTTTGCAGACTGTCTAACTTGCCACAACACTGCAGTGGTATTTAAACGCTACCCGGTGAATAAAATTCCGCTGGTGACGTTGTATCTTATTGTATGCGGCGCCAACCATTTTCCTTCGACGGATTGGTTCATATGGCGCTAACTTCACTCTGGATACTCGATATCCTCCCCTGAGACTTTGACAAAGTTCGCATTGACTAACTGATTAAACTTATTTTGAATAGCCACTTCATTGCCTTTAAAATTACAATGGCAATCAATATAGTTGCGTAAGCTCACCACTTTTCGTGGAAGTAAATTTTTTGGTAGAGCTTTGAAACTGTCAATAAACTTATCACCGTGTGCAGATTCGAGCACCACGTTCACTTGTGTACAAGGGCGACCTCCCTTTTTGATATGGGCAATTAGCGGCACAAAACCAGCGTCATTAGTGACTACATCAAAGGTAACGCCGGTTGGAGCTTCACTGTTAAACTTTCCCAGATAATAAGCGAGATGAAAATCCAGATTGTTAGGTTGAGTAGCCTTAAGTTGAATCACCACAAGGTTAATCGGCTTGTCATATTTTCGGTCGTTGAAATCCAGTCGCGGCTGTCTGGCACCTAAGAACACAATTACACGTTCATAACAGGCAAGATCGACCCTGCCAAGGCTTCCGACGTTTTCGTAATCGATAAATGCCCATTTCATAAAGTATTTCCTTGTATCTACAACCAATCTACGTGAACGAGGTGGTATTTTTTACCTCTTGTGCCGTTTTTATAAAAGCATCTGGTGAATTTACTCCCAAATATAGTGCTGTTTTTCCATTTATTGGTGAATTGAGTTTTACAACAACATTTGGCACGCCAGCATAGTTCAAACGTTTGATACCACTTGCACGCTTGACGAATGACGTGTTTGGACGAACTTCAGCAATGTTGTTTAGAGGGATCTCAATGGGAGAAGATAATCCATATCTTACAATTAACTTATTACCACATATGGATATGGGACGTTTTGCAACGGCCTTATATTCGGCAAAGAAAAATACCAGCCCAAACAATGAAAGAGCTGTGATGACAGTCGCTGACGTGCCTGACCATAAGAAATGAAGAAGTACATGAACAAGGGGAATTTCAATAACGAGTAGCGTAAGAAACCCTAAAAGATTGCTATGAGCGCCATCTTTTTTATCGTAGTAAAAATGCTGTTCTCCCCGGTAAGCGCTGCTATTAATTTGAGAGGAAAAAAGCGCAAAACACCACATGCGCCCTTCGAATGCCAGTATTGAACTGAGTAAAGAACAGCCACACATTTTCTCAATGGGGTTGGCAACTGCTAAGTCTGGATCGACCTTTTTTGCTAGTGAAGCGCGAACGGCTATACATACTGTCGCCACGGCTGAGAACTCGAATAGCAAAATAACGGCCATTACTATGTAGCGACCGCTTTGTAGAAAATGGAAAACCTGTTTACTTTGCTCTGGTATAATCAAGCTGCCTATGAATACGGCCGTGCAACATAAAAGAATGGCTTTTAAAAGCGCCTTTTGCTTGTCTGATTCACAACAAAAGCATATGACCGGCAACATCAAGAATGCGTCGAGCATAAACAACCATTCGTAATTTGCGCTTCCATACTCATTAAGCGCATTCGATGAAGCATAATAGTATCCCCACCATATCGACACTATAGTCAGAAACACTAATGGAATTTTGCTCTTAACAGCTGGCTTCATCATACTCTTTATGCTGTGCGGTAGTTTTATCTCACGAACTCGTTACAAATTACTGGCTTCAACTACAGCAAGTTATTGTACGTCGATATCTCGACGATGCTTTCTAATGGATTCAGAAATGGCATTTGTTTCTGCTTGCGTGCGACGTCTGCAGTTCTTTCTATCATCGACATGCCCAACTGTGCAGGCTTCTTTGGTATTCGTTCCTTTGATCACCGCAGAGGTAGTGTTGTAGATGGCATCAACGCCATCATGGGGTGTATTAATTGTGCCACAGCCCGTCAAACCGAGAGAAAGGAGAAACAATACAGCATACTTCATTTGATCAAATCCTTTTAAACACACAACGCCATCTTCTATGAGAAAACGTAAAAATCATATGTAGATTCAATACCATAAAGATGTAAAGCGCAAGTTTAATGTTTAAGAAGCGCCATCGATTTTCAAATCTGAGCAATACACTTAATTTCTATTTTCAATTCCGGTTGCACAAGAGCAACGACCTGAACAACGGTTTGACTTACTTCGGGCATACTTCCATATGCAGACTCTCTTTGGCCATAGACTGCTTCTACGTTTTCCATCAATTCATTCATGTCTGTAACGAAAAATGTTTCGTCGACAATATTTCCCATGTCGGCCCCAAACTGAGATAAAACATGTTTCATATTGGAGTAAGCGATAGCGGTTTGTTCAACAATATTTGCTGGTACATCACCATGTTCGCTTATGCCTACCTGCCCCGCCAAATAAAGCATATTTCCAACTTGTGTGCCTTGTGCAATAAAATCTTTGAACGGGCCATCTCGATAAGTTTTTTTGTGAATTGTCATTGTTGTACCATCCTCTGAGTATAGTATTCCGGTGATATAACACCCCGCAGCCTCTCACCTGTTTGGTTGAAAAGTACTGGTTACACATAGAGGGCGATGATCTATTTCCTCGAAGCTTGAAAAACTACGCAATCTTGATTCATTGTTAATGCGCCACAGTTTTCGAGAAAACATTAATAACAACAACACCAGACAGTATTAAAATCATACCGATGATTGCTGGGGTATCGGGGATTTGTTTAAAAAATACGGCGCCAAATAGTGCGATTAAGAAAATCCCCATACCCGCCCATATTGCGTAAGCTACACCTACCGGTACGGTTTTTAAAACAAGTGACAAAAAATAAAAAGCGATGATGTAGCCTGCAACACAAACGGTGCTATACGTTGAGTCAGAAAAGCCATCCGATTTCTTTAATGCCAACGTCGCAACGACTTCCGATATTATCGCTAATGCCAAATACCCGTATCCCATGCTTGCTCCTTTGCTTTACCTTTATCTGTAAATCAGTAACGTAACTTGCGTTCCATTGAATATTTTCGACTCGCTTGCTGCAGTGGCAATGGAACTCTCTTCAGCCACTTGTACAAATACCTGCAAATCTTCCGTTTTCATTTTCCTACCACGCAACGTGTTTTAAAAGGATCACTTTCATTATCCACCATTTCGGGAAAGTCTTTTAAGTTTTTGCCCGTTTATCCCGCCCCTATCAATCAATACACTTTAAAACATTAATTACAGACAACTTTCTTTCACCTTTTAGGAGGCAATGATGAAACATAAAGCTACTACTACATTGGCATTCGCATCTGTTTTGCTAATCAACACGGGGGTTACTGCCAGTGCTCAGGCTAAAACGAAAATCGTTACCGCGGAAGAAGTAAATTGGGGTTATTTAAACCCTGCTCGGGGAGATAAAAGCCCGGGTGCCGCAGATTTGTGGGGCGACAGAACTAAAAACACCGCAACCGGTATGTTGGTGCGTTTCAACAAAGGGTTTGAATCACCACCTCATATTCATAACATCACTTATCGCGGTATTGTTATCGAAGGAGCTATGCATAACGATGACCCGGATGCCGCCAAAATGTGGATGCCCACAGGATCGTTCTGGACGCAGCCTGCTGGTGAAAATCACACAACAGCAGCGAACGACAAAAATAACCTTATTTATCTGGAAATAGATGAAGGCCCGTACCTCGTTCAGCCATCGAAAGGGCACTTCGACAATGGGGAGCGGCCGATTAACATTCACGTAGACAACATGGTGTGGCTACACGACAGTGATATTGCAACGATTTCGGCCAAAGACGTAACAGCGACTTATTTATGGGGAGACACAAATTCACTTTACGGCTCTATGGTTAAGCTCCCTGAAGGCTTTAGCGGTTCAATCGTATCGAACGCCGATGAGTTCAAAGCGGTGGTAATTAGCGGCTCACTTGCGTACAACGAGCAAAGCGCATCAGCGCCAACGCAATTGAAAGCTGGGAGCTTTATAGAGTCTGTGGGCAATACAACTCATAACATTACTAATGCGGACACTGGTGAAACCATGGTGTTTATTCGTACCAGCTCACCGTACAAAGTAAATAACTAGAACGGTATAACGTGGTGGTAAACACTCGACAAACGTTTACCGCTGCCTCTCCTCCCTGATTCTTGCATATCTCTTGCCTATCCCCTGTCCGTCCTCTTCCTTTTTTATAAATGAAAAAGTAGTAAATCTGTCATCGCTGTGTTTTATAGTATCGATTAACTATATGTAACAGAAAAAGTTGTATGGCAATCGGTTTATCTCCTAGAGCCCAGTACTTTTTTAGGAAAACAGTGTGATAAGAAGAGACTTCATTAAATTGGGTCTGGCAACGGCGGGTTTACCCGTTGTT
This sequence comes from Alteromonas sp. AWQ4_252, assembly GCF_056158205.1. Classification (NCBI taxonomy): domain Bacteria; kingdom Pseudomonadati; phylum Pseudomonadota; class Gammaproteobacteria; order Alteromonadales; family Alteromonadaceae; genus Alteromonas; species Alteromonas sp. AWQ4_252. The sequence continues at coordinate 4,350,380 of NZ_JBSWSV010000001.1, forward strand.
GCCTGTGCCCAATCAAACAACCCGTTTATCTATCGCAGCGCTATTACCAGCGGGCCAGCAGTGGGAAGTGCTACCAAACAAAGCGCCATTGTGTGGTGCCGAGCCAGTCGCGATGGTGTGCTTGCTGTGGAATTAAGTGAAACAAAGCGCTTCCAGGATGTTGTGACGGTAACAGGCAGCCTTGGGCAGGTTGCTAACGACTTTAATTGCAAAGCGACGCTCACATCGTTAAAACCAGGCACCCATTATTATTACCGCTGCCACATGCGTGATCGTGAAACGGGCGCGCAAATTAGCGACCGTGTATCTGGTCAATTTCGCACAGCTAACACAACGTCTGCAGGACTTAGCTTTTGTTGGTCTGGCGATACCGCTGGACAAGGCTATGGTATCGACCCTGCTCATGGCGGCATGAAAACCTATCAAACCATGCTGCAACATCGGCCTGATTTCTTTATTCACTGTGGCGATCAAATTTACGCCGATGGCCCTATTTTACCCGAGTCAAAAGCTGCAGACGGTAGCCTGTGGCAGAATCGCCATGCTGATCATGTTGATCATGTCGCCCAAACCACCCAGGATTTTAGAAACCGGTTTTACTACAACTATTTCGATCCTCACTTTGCAGCGTTTCATCGCCAGGTAGCCAGTTACTATTTATGGGATGATCACGAGGTACGTAACAACTGGTATCCCGGCCAACAAATTGAAGACGCGCGATACTCCACCCAGGACGCGAGCACCCTGGCTAAGCGAGGCCGTACCGCCATGGTTGAGTGTAATCCACTTCCCGATGCAGCAAACCGCCAGTTGTTTCAGCACGTATCAAGAGGCCCGTTGCTGGATTTATTTTTCCTCGATATGCGCAGCTATCGCACTGCAAACCGAGCCCCTTCTGAAACCCATGGCGACGTACCGGAGTCCATATTGGGCGCGAAACAACTAGCATGGTTAAAAGCGTCTCTGCGGAAAGCAAAAGGCCTGTGGAAAATTATTGCTCTGGACATGCCCATTGGCGTTGTCGTTGCAGATTATCGAAATGGTAAGGTTGAAGCCGTTGCCAACGGCGATGGGCCGGTAGCAGGCCGTGAGGCAGATGTGGCCGAACTGTTGAGTTTTATTAAAGAGCACGACATTCAGAACGTGCACTTTATTACTGCCGACGTGCATTATTGTGCTTCTCACTATTATTCACCGGAGAAAGCGCAGTTCAAACAGTTTAAGCCATTTTGGGAATTTGTCAGTGGTCCGCTTCATGCCGGCACCTTTGGACCCAATAAACTTGATAACACATTCGGGCCTGAACTGGTGTTTAAAGGTATTCCAGAGGACATGCCGCCTAATCAGTCACCTGCAGCAGGGTTTCAATTTTTTGGTAAGATGAGTATTGACGCGAAAACCAAACAACTGACAGTGTCACATATCAATCGTGATGGTGACGTACTGTGGACACAGGCGCTTACACCTGAGGTCGTGTAACCAGCACAGCCAAAAGAAGCGGGTTTACAACGAGCGAGAGATCTGCAATAGCAGACCTCTCTAAGCGCACTATCACAAACCCTACATTGTAGTTTTCTGCTTTTCAAAAAGGGGGCATCCCCAACTTATCGTTAATAATTCACCAAAAATTTTTTAATTTGATGTACTGGCTGTAACTAATGTCAATTGGATAAAACAAAGCGTTATCTATAGAGTGGTTAACAGTGAAAGTAGTTATTATCCGTTTTCAAGTAGGTGTTTGAACATGAGCGACAAAGGTAATATCAGGCAATACGACAAACCCGCAGGCGGATGGGGCGCGCTAAAAAGCGTGACGAAAAGCTGGATATCTAGCGAAAAACCGCTGAAAAACCTTCGCGCCATGTTAAAAACCAATCAGGATAAAGGCTTTGATTGCCCGGGTTGCGCCTGGGGAGAATCACCGGAAAGCGGGTTGGTTAAATTTTGTGAAAACGGCGCGAAAGCAGTGAACTGGGAATCCACCGGGCGTGTGGTTGACCCTGCGTTTTTTTCAGCCCACAAAGTTTCAGCGTTAAAACGTCACTCAGATTACTGGCTTGAATCACAAGGCAGAATAACCCACCCCATGCGTTATAACGCTAATACCGACCACTATGAAGCTGTAAGTTGGGACGATGCCTTTTCCCTTATTGCATCGCACCTTAATGGTCTGGAATCTCCGCATCAGGCAGAGTTTTATACCTCGGGAAGAGCCAGCAACGAAGCCGCATATCTTTATCAGCTTTTTGTACGCGCTTACGGTACGAACAATTTTCCTGATTGCTCCAACATGTGTCATGAGGCTTCCGGACAAGGCATGAAGCCCACAATAGGCGTTGGCAAAGGTACCGTAGTATTCGACGATTTTGCCAAAGCAGATGCTATTTTCGTTCTCGGCCAAAACCCCGGTACTAACCACCCACGTATGCTTGAACCATTGCGAGAAGCGGTGCGTCGTGGAGCGCAAGTTGTTTGTTTTAACCCGTTAAAAGAACGGGGGCTTGAGCGCTTCCAGCATCCTCAACACCCGGTTGAGATGCTGACTAACGGCTCAGAGCCAACCAATACCGCTTATTTCAGGCCTACATTAGGGGGCGACATGGCGGTGATGCGTGGCATCGCGAAATGGTTATTGGCCTGGGAGCGTGAAGCCCGAGAAAACAACGAACCTGCTGTATTCGATCACGCTTTTCTTAAAGCCCACACACAGGGCATTGACCAGTACCTGGCCGCTGTTGATGCCACTAGTTGGGAAAAAATTGAAGAACAATCTGGTATGACGAGAGCGGAAATAAAGCATGCAGCAGCTATGTATCGCCGCGCTGATAAGGTAATCATGTGTTGGGCAATGGGCATTACTCAGCACCGGCATTCTGTTGCTACGGTACAGGAAATTGTTAACGTACAGTTGCTTAGGGGTAATGTAGGTAAACCTGGCGCAGGGCTTTCCCCCGTGCGAGGACACAGTAATGTTCAAGGCGACCGCACCATGGGTATCAATGAAAACCCGCCTGCTACACTACTTGATGCCCTGGAGACAAGATTCTCTTTTTCTGTGCCCAGGGAATATGGCCATAATACCGTTCAAGCCATTCAGGCTATGGAAGAAGGTAGAGCGAAAGTCTTCATTGGACTGGGTGGCAATTTTGCACAGGCTACACCAGATTCCCCGCGTACTCACGAAGCCATGCAGAATTGTAATCTGACAGTACAAATTAGCACTAAGCTGAACCGGTCCCACCTAACCACAGGCAAAGAAGCGCTTATCTTACCCTGTTTAGGCCGCACAGAAATAGACATGCAAGCCAGCGGACAACAAGGTATCACCGTAGAAGACACCTTTTCCATGGTGCATATCTCTTACGGTCAACTTCCTCCTACCGCCGACACGCTGCGCTCTGAACCAGCTATCATTGCAGGCATAGCTAAAGCAACATTAGGGAACACGCCGGTGAACTGGGATGAGCTCGTCGCCCACTACGATAACATTCGCGACCTGATTGCAGATACCATCCCTGGCTTTACTGACTTCAATCAAAAGCTTAAACAACCTGGCGGCTTCCACCTTGGTAATAGTGCTGCGCTGCGACAGTGGGAAACGCCGTCGAGCAAAGCGTCTTTTGCCACGAACGATTTGCCTGATTCATTGATAAACGGTGAAGTCCTTGCCCGAGGAGAAAAGCCCGATCTGATCTTGCAAACTTTGCGTTCCCACGATCAGTACAACACTACTATTTACGGCATGGACGACCGTTACAGGCATGTATTTGGCGCTCGTGATGTGCTTTTCGTCAACCCTAACGACATTGCACGATTGGGTTTTAAAGACGGTGATAAAGTTGATATCACGTCGTTGTGGAGTGACGGAAAGGTCCGTAAAGTGGAGCAGTTTATGTTGGTAGCCTACGATACACCACCAGGTCAGGCAGCTGCCTATTACCCCGAAACAAACCCACTGGTTCCTCTTGAAAGCTACGGCGAAGGCACTTTTACACCCACGTCAAAATTCATAGCCATAACGCTGACGAAATCCACTGCAGACGGACGAATTGACGTACAAAACGTGTAGAAATCCGGTAGACCACAATTTTACTGTGATGAATACACCCTGGGAGCATCGCGTTTGGGCAAATGAATAAGCGTGAGCCCATAACGCTTTGCCCACTTTACCGACAATGATGTAGGGGATGACAACGTAACCAAAATCGGCAATCGCGCTGTCACTGCTTTTTGTACCAGCTCTAAACTGCAGCGGCTGGTGAGAACAACCATTGCATCAGTACGCTGCAATTTTGAACCTAGCACCGCACCGATAAGTTTGTCGAATGCATTGTGACGCCCGATATCTTCCCGGCAAACCACAACCTCTCCACTTAACGTCAAATACATCGCGGCGTGAACAGCTCCGCCTGCACGAGCCAGAATTTGCGCATCAATAATATTATCTCTCAGTCCGGCCAGTTGCGATGCTTCTGGCAATGTGGCGGGCGCAAGCGCTACTAATTTGGGCATTGCCATATCCAGGGCTTCCACACCACACAGCCCACATCCACTGGTACCGGCTAGTTGTCTGCGTTTTAATTTTAACGCCCAAAAAGCGCGGTTTGTGATTTCGATTTCTGCATTAATATGCTCGTCGTGCTCAGTGAAAACTAAATTATGGAGTTCGCGGGGGTGATTGATAATGCCGCTTGTCATACTGAAGCCAATAACAAAATCGGTCAAATTACAGGGTGTAACCATCATAACAGCATGACTAATGCCGTTATAGCTTAAGCTCAACGCGACTTCTTCAGCAAGAATAAATTCGGTGTGAGAATTTTCATTGTTAAGCAAGCGAGCCGACTGTTTAACGATGCCTCGCTCAGCTGTTGAGTGTGAATACTCATTTTTCATTGGGCCAGTCACCCGGTGTATTCACATTTAACCACTGTGCATCATTGTCATCAGCAATGGCTTCAGCGCCAATTGCTTCAAGAAAGCCCAAGACCTTTCTTTTATTCTCGACACATAGATATTGGATAAGACGCGGCATAATATCTTCATCGGCTGGCAGATAAAAAGGCAGCATTTTACTTTTTACATAACATGCTTTCCCCTGTCGCCTTCCTCTTTTACAAAGCCTTCGCAACATATCAGCGGACATCCGTGGCATATCCACAGGCAATACAAGGAGTTCGTTATTGCTACCTATCGCATTAAATGCAGTTAGAACACCAGCCAAGGGGCCGGCATCAGCGATAACATCAGACATGTAACCTGGAGCATTTCGACTGATCAAGACATTGCTACAGCCCGCAGCTTCAAGTAAAGAAGTGGCATGGTCCAGCATAGTGCGCCCGTTATAAAGCATTAACGCTTTGTCCTGCCCCATACGCCGGGATTGGCCACCCGCCAGTACTAAACCATTAAGCATTGTTGTTACTCACATCTTCATATATTTGACGCGGGAGTCTGTTTTATTCAAATATCTATCATAAAGCGCTGAATATAGTACAGGAGTTTATTTACCTTTACATGAACGAAGTGCTCTGATCTTCAGATAACAAAGTAAAAACCAAAAAAAAACGGTGCTATATTCAGCACCGTTTTTATTTCCCGAAAGGGATTATAAAATCATATCTGCACCTTTGGTCCATGGACCATCGGCTTTGATAATTGCATTTTGCAACGCTGGCACTTTATCATCCTGAAGCGCCTTAACACGTTTACTCGCCTCTTCAATGCCGTCCAACGCGTAACCCAGCTGTTGTTTATGCTGCGTAGTCGGGCCGTAAGATGACCACAGCGCCGACATCGCATAACCCAATCGGCTGGCCACATTAGGTGGTTTAATACCCATGCGTTCACGAGACTCAAGGCCATACAACTGATGGTTGATCTCATTTATTTCAGCTGTCAACGCCGCATACCGAGCTTCCAGCTCACTGATATCACCAGGCGTGCGATTAATGGCTTTACGCACAAGGCTCATGTTTTCTTCTAACGATTCAAACACCGCTTCCAAAGAAGAGAACTGTCTGTCTACTGACATGAGCTTTTTCGAAAACGCCTGTGCTTCCTCTGAAGACGGCCCTTCAAGGGAAGGTTCATAAATTGGCTGCAGTTCTACATCAACCGGCGCTGCAAGTTGTGTAACAACGCCATCTACCCGTTTAAACAGAGCAGCCTTGTAACTTCCCGCCGGAACCATAGGACCGCGGCCACCTCGGCGTCCTTCTTCCAGTTTGGTAATAGCGCTTTGCGGTGCAAACGTCATGTCCCAGGTAATACGATGCAACCCTTTGGTTGTTTTACCCTCTACCCGCTTAATCACATTACCCTGAGTATCAGTTACCTCGATATACACAGATGGCTTGGGTTGCAAGTTCTCTGCTTCAACCTGTTCCCACGATGGGTACTTGGGATATTTCTTCTCTTTCACCATTTCTTTTTCTGCTTGCTGTCGTACTTCTTTATCCGTCAACAAGCTGTCTTTCAGGTAATAGGTAAATGTCGCACCATGTTCCGGATTATCTGCAGTAAAGGCGTCATTACCGTCACCGTCACTGTGATTGCTATCCAGGCTAAACCACTTAACTGGCACACTTGGTGCGAAGAATAACACTTCTTCCTCCAGCGCTTTTTCGTCCAATTCTCTAAGTGGGCTGTAGTCATCCAGAATATAAATACCACGGCCAAAAGTACCTACAACCAAATCGTCTTCCCGACGCTGAAGTTGTACATCACGCGTTGAAATAGTAGGAATGCCGCCATCCAGTTCCACCCACTTTTTACCGCCATCGACGGTGAAGAACACACCAAACTCGGTACCGATGAACATCAGATTCTTGTTTTTGTGGTCTTGGACAATGCGCCAAACCAGGTGCTTTTCAGGCAAGGTATCAGCCAATGAAGTCCATTTCTTACCTAAGTTAGTTGATTTAATTAGATAGGGTTTAAAATCCCCTTCTTTGTGATTATCAAGGGCAACATAAACCGTGTTAGGATCGAATAAATCAGCCCGAATGTCGTTCACATAAGCATTTTCGGGAATGCCTCTAATGTCATCCAGTTCGATTTTTTTCCAGTTTTTGCCGCCATCGGTGGTGACCTGAATTAGGCCATCATCGGTGCCAACCCACATGATGTTTTCATCTACCGGACTTTCAGCAAAGTTGGCGATAGTGTGGAATTCTGTCATGGCATAAAGATCCCACCCTGCTTCCACAGACCAGGTTCGCCCCATTAACGATTGATGCATGCGGTTACCGTTACGGGTTAAATCACCAGATACTGGGGTCCAGCTGTCCCCGCGATCATCCGAACGCCATACCCGCTGAGAAGCAAAATACAAACGCTTGGGATCATGGGCAGATACGTTGATAGGTGCATCCCAATTAAATCGCTCAGCCGGGTCGCCGGGCAGAGGCTGAGGTTTGATGTACACATTCTCGCTTGTTTTCATGTCCCGACGGGTCAAATTCCCTTGTTGCCATTGTGAGTACATGATGTCCGGATTCCCTGGCTCAATCGCAGGTTGATGCCCGTCGCCACCTAAGGTTAAGAACCAATCTTTGTTCTTAATCCCATCAACACGGTTTGTTTGTGAAGGCCCACCTTGTGTAGAGTTATCCTGGGTGCCGCCGTAAATCATATAGAAGGGCTTACTGTCATCTACCGCTATTTTATAGAACTGGGTTAGTGGCAGATTAGCCATGAATCGCCAGGTAGCCATGCGATCGTGAGATTGATAAATACCGCCGTCAGAACCAATTAACACAAAATCAGGGTCGGTGGGGTGAAACGCCATAGCATGATCGTCTACATGCTTGCGCTCTGTGGTGATATTCGTCCAGGTTTTACCACCGTCATCAGACACTTTACTATTGTTACTGGCAATATACACACGGTCAAACTGGTGTTGGTCTGCAAAAATTTCCTGATAATAATGCGGCCCGGTTCCGGCACCCACTTCATCAGACATACGCTCCCAGCTTGCACCACGATTTTCAGAGCGATAAAAACCACCTTTGCGGTTGTCAGTTTCGATAGTTGCATATATCACATCAGGCTTAATGGGAGATATGGCCATGCCGATTTTACCCATGTTGCCTTCAGGCAAACCGGTTTTAAGCTCAGTCCAGGTTTCACCGCCATCGTCAGACGTGTGAATACCTGCTCCCGGGCCAGTGCCCACATAGGTGCCAATTTTACGCTGGCGAGACCAGGTGGCAGCATAAAGTTTGTCTGGGTTTCTCGGGTCGATAAGTAGCGAGGTTACCCCCGTCCATTCATCGGCAGGCTTAAGTACTTGTTTCCAGGTGTCGCCGCCATCAGTGGTCTTATACAAACCTCGCTCACCACCTTTAGACCATAGCGCGCCCTGAACAGATACCCACACTACATCAGAATCTTCCGGATGAATGATGATGTCAGAGATGCGCTCTGACTTTTTCAAGCCCATGTTTTTCCAGGTTTTACCACCATCCATGGATTTATAAACGCCGTCACCAAAACTGATGTGACGACCGCCGTTGTTCTCACCCGTGCCAACCCAAATGATATCTGAATTACTGGGGTCAATAGTGACATCGCCGGTAGAATACACAGATTGACTATCAAAAACCGGCGTCCAGGTGGTACCAGAATTTACGGTTTTCCATACGCCACCAGACCCCACAGCCGTATACCAGGTTGAGGGATTCTTCTGATCCACGGCGATATCTGCAATACGCCCAGACATATACGCTGGACCGATATTGCGAAATGACATCGCTTTGAAAGTACTACTATTGAAAATGCCCTGTTCATCAGCTTCTTTTGCTGCCACGGCACTGATACCGGCGACAAGCAGAGTTGTGGCCAGTAATGATTTTTTGAAAATGTTCATTAGGTTCCCTGGGTAAGTTTTATTACTAATTGTTATAATGTCACTTAAAAAATTATTTCGAAAATGTTAATACTGCAACTCGCTCACGTTGACTGACTGTCCTGTGCGTTAAACTCCCGGCTACCTCGTCAAGAATCTGTTTAGAATGTGTCATCGTTCTGAAACATTACTTCGTTTTCACGCCCTTCCATTTATGTCTAGACTGCCCCTGCTTCTCTTATTCCTCTTTCCATTTTGCTTATTTGCCGCGGATAATTGGGAACAAGCACTTCGTATTGAGATAACTGAACAATCACCGGGCTCTCTTGCCGCCGCATCAAAAATATTGCCTCAGTTGGACATGGCCGACGACACGTACTTAAGCACGGACAGTCTTACAAATTTGGTAGCGGGTTCCCCCGCCGTTGCCATGAATGGTCAGGGGGGCCTGTTTCAAACCTATAATATTCGGGGCTTTGCTCGCTGGCGCATACAAACACTGGTGGAAGGCATTCCCATTCACACTGACCGACGAGCAGGATCAGCAGCAGAATTTATCGCACCATCGCTGGTAGATAATGCACAACTCATTTACGGCGCCGCGTCAACTCAACTGGGTTCCGGTGCTATTGGTGGCGGTATTGACTTCTCTTTACTTACGCCCCGGCAAACTACTCTGGATGTATCTTATGGCAGTAATAATGATTACCAGGAATTCGCACTATCTGGCACCACAAATATAAACGACCTGAGCTGGGCTCTCAGTCATCGCCACGCCAATAACAGTAGTGATGGCCGAGGCGACTCTCTCTATGATGGCTTCGAAATGCAGAGCATGTTGTTACGCCACCAAAAGCCACAAGGCAATGTCAGGGACGCGCTGGTGCTCTATTCCACAACAAATAACATTGCAAAAGCCAGTGCATTGCCGGTTGCAGAGCAGTTTACCCGCTACCCTGATAATGACCACTTGCTGGTAAAAACCGTGTTTGACTGGCAAAACCTCACACTCTATGCCCACAAAGCTCATACAACAACACTTACCCAGCGTCCTGGCGTCAGAACCAACGAGGTTGAAAATAACGCCGTTAGTGCAGGGTTTTACATCAGCGATAGCAATCCCCTAGCCGGCGGCACTGTGCAATGGCGCGCTGGCCTGGACAGCCGACTTGGTGTTACCGCAGATGAACGTGAAATCAGCGCGCAACAGATATTGGTGACAAATCAGCGTACTATGGATGCTGAGCAGGCAGATGTGTACGTAGCAGTCGATTACTCGCTTCCACAAGAGTCCGGACAATGGGCTGCAGGCACGCGGGCTGCAGTAACTTATCAAAAAAACCACCTGGAAGACCGCTCTAAGCAGGATACTAATCTCAGCGGATTCATCGGCTATCAGCACTATCTCACCCAGCGCTGGGCGCTAACCGGTTACTTTAGCCACGCCTATCGGGTTCCCAGTCTAACCGAGCGCTACTACGCCGGTTCCACCCCTAGAGGCGAAGTGTTTGGTGATGAAGATCTACCTACAGAAACAGTGAAAAACATCGATCTTTCAGTATTGTATCAAGGATCAACGATTCAATTTAGCTTGTCGTTCTTCCACCAGAACATAGCCGATTATATTGAGAGGCTTGCGGTGAGCGACACTGTTCGTCGCTACCAGGCATTGGAAGAAGCCGATATTCAGGGTATAAACTATCAGCTTAAACAAGCGTTTAACGTATCCGGTTTTAATGGTGAATTTACCCTTGGTGGTCAATGGATTCGTGGTGAGGATAATACCGGACAAACGGTGGCCGATATTCCTTCTGAGCAGCATCGCGCCGCGCTTGCGCTTTTCTTTGAACAGGGAAATGGTTATGTTGCACTCGTGCACCGTGCATCATCTGATGAAATTGTTGACGGCGAACTACCCACTGAGTCTGTGAATCGCATTGATGCTGGTTATTCTCATGATGTTTCAGCCGATATCACCTTGTCTGTGCATTTACGCAATGTGACCGATGCTTATTACGTGGTGTCCAGAGATGATCTCGCGCCTTATGCCAGAGGACGGGAATTAGTGGCAAATATGAAGCTCTATTTTTAACGTATTTATCGCAATGGGAACATGTAAAACCTTGAAAGAAAATCAGTATCCTATTTACAGAAGCGAGAGAACCCGTGCATCCTAAACTACGTCAATGGAGCCGTAAAATTCATCTGTGGTTAGCGCTGCTTATCATTGTGCCTTCTGTTATTGTCATTGGAAGTGGCATTCTATTACAGGTAAAAAAGCAATCAGACTGGGTGCAACCCCCCACCCAATCCGGCAGCAGTAACAAACCTGAAGTGGCATTTTCAGACATCCTCACCATTGCCAGGCATGTTCCTGAACTCGAGGTAACAACCTGGGCTGATATCGATCGGCTGGACGTACGGCCAGGCAAAGGGATCATAAAAATTCAGGCCAATAACCTCTGGGAAGCGCAGATAGACGCGGCCTCGCAAGAGGTATTACACATTGCCTATCGCCGCTCGAATATTATCGAATCTATTCATGATGGTAGCTGGTTTGCAGAAAGCGCAAAGCTGTGGATATTTCTCCCCGCCGGTATAATTTTACTTGTAATATGGTGCACAGGTGGTGTGTTGCTTTACACCACACTGAAAAGTAAATTTAAAAAACGAAGTGCCATAAGCCATCGTCGTTAGCATTCACCTAGCCAGCTTGTTTATCCATTGCCAAAACTCCAATGGCATTTCGCGTCTTCAGCAATGCCTTGAGTTCGTCACCGGGCAATGCTTTACTGTATAAATACCCCTGATATTCCTGGCCTTTAAGAGTGCGGATGAAAGCCAGTTGCTCTTCAGTTTCTATGCCCTCGGTTGTCACCTGCAAATTGAGAATATTTGCCAGAGCAATTACCGATTTTACAATGGCAGCATCCTGCTCATTCGTTACCGCATCAGACATGAAGCTTCTATCAATTTTTAATCTGTCGATGGGGAACCTTCGCAGCTGCGCCAGATTGGAATATCCGGTACCAAAGTCATCAATAGAGATCGAAACACCGATACCCCGCAACGCCGACATCACATCCAAAGCGTGTTTGGGATCTTTAATCAAGGTACTTTCTGTCAGTTCAAGCTCAAGTCTTTCAGCCAGTAAATCGGTATCAATGAGGATTTGACCGACAACAGAAACAAAACCACGGCTAGCTAATTGCAGGGCTGAGATATTCACCGCTATGGGCAATGGTTGGCCGAATTCTTTTTCCCAATCTGAAGCATACTGGCAAGCATTGCGTAACACCCATTCACCTAATGGCAAAATTAAATTGGCATCTTCTGCGAATGGAATAAGTTCATCCGGGGTCACATTACCCAGCACTTCATCGTGCCAGCGCACCAATGCTTCGACACCGGTAACCTCTCCGGTGGCTACGTCAACTTTCGGTTGATAGGCCAGACTCAACCCATCATTGGCGAGCGCATGCCGCAACCGTTCATCCAGCTTGCTGTAGCGCTCAGTATCGTTCGTGATGTCCTGGTGGTAGAACTTGTACGTATTTCTGCCCGACTTTTTCGCCGCATACATGGCTGCATCGGCGTACACCATAAGTTCGTGTTTACTCTGGGCGTGCTCAGGGTACATGCTAACCCCTACACTGCTTGAGATATTCACCAGTGCATCGTCAATTTGAAAAGGTTGCTGTAGGGAATCAACGATTCGAAACGCCAGTTTTTCCGCTACTTGCTCTGATGGATTCCCCTGAATAAGTACCATAAACTCATCGCCACCTACCCTTGCTACAATGTCATCATCCCGGACTACAGCCTGCAACCGGGCAGCGCACTGCTTTATCAATTCGTCACCAACATGATGGCCAAGGGCGTCGTTCACACTTTTAAAGCGATCAAGATCCACAAAAAACACGCTCAGCGACTTCGTATCTCCTGACAATAACTGCGCTATACTGTCTTCAAAATACAGCCTGTTTGGAAGCTGCGTGAGGGGATCCCTATGCACCATACTTTTTAATTCACGGTTCGCTTCACTTAAAGAGGCTGCCAGTTTTGCATGGCGGGATGATAGGTGCCTGTCATAGATAGACAACAAAAGTGCAGTGAGCATAATACAAATTGAAACGACAGCCACCGATACCGCAAGAGTAGACGGCAATGCGCCTTCTTCCATTGGCATGTCCATAGCTGGAGGGAAAATGGTTGCAGCCATACCCGTATAGTGCATACCTGAAATACCCAAAGCCATAGCCAAACTTGCCGCAAGACGATATACAAACCGTGGTCGGTCAGCACCCGAAGGGTTCAGACGAAAAAACAACCATAATGCTGCTGCAGAGGCACCAACAGCAATAACTACCGACAACGCGACAATGGCTGGGTTATAAGCTAACTCACCGTGCATTATCATGGCTTCCATTCCCACGTAATGCATGGTGCAAACGCCAGCCCCCATCAATACGGCTCCCACTATCAGTCGCAATAAAGACAAAGCCCCCGTTTGTACGACAAACATCGCCAGACCAGCAGAAATAATAGCAGCCAGAAAAGACAACAACGTCAGAGAAACATCGTATGCCACATGAGTTGCCATATCCATTGCCAGCATACCAATGAAATGCATGGTCCAAATGCCAATGCCCATGCAAAACGCCCCGCCAATAAGCCATAACGCCGACGCAACGCCTTGTGTTGCACGCAACCGTCCCGCCATATTCAGCGCTGTAATTGATGCGATAAATGCCACCACAAGGGAAAGGACTACCAAACCCGCGTAATACTGCACTTCCATTTTCTATCCTTTTATCAAAAAGCGTTTACACATTGTTGTTTTCGCTATGATTTCATCCAGCAGAGCGTTTGCATAGATGCGAGAGAGTGTCTCCTCTCACCAATTTAGACTTTAGTCTATGTTTTAAGTGTCAGAATAGATAGATGGATAGATAGACATAGATATAGCTATGAATACCTTAAAAATGTTACATTATAACAATTAATTCAATTATTCTGATTCCCCCTAGTAAACAATGAAAAAACAGCAACAACTGCACATTTCTTCAGTTCCAACCAACATCATCACTGGGTTTTTAGGTGTTGGAAAAACGTCAGCAATCTTGCATTTATTAAAACAAAAACCTGCCCACGAGCGGTGGGGCATTTTAATCAATGAATTCGGCGAAATTGGTATCGACGGAGCACTAGTCGCTGGTCTGCACGACGAAAAACATGGGGTTTATATTCGGGAAGTGCCCGGTGGTTGTATGTGCTGTACCGCTAACCTGCCCATGCAAATAGCACTCAACCAGTTACTTGCCCGCTCAAATCCCCATCGTCTGATTATTGAACCCACGGGGCTCGGTCACCCGAGGGAAGTGCTGGATATTCTGTCAGCACCGCACTATCAGGATGTACTCACCCTAAACAAAACTCTGACTTTAGTGGATGCAAGAAAACTGGCTGATAGTCGGTATACGAGTCACGATACCTTTAATCAGCAAATACATATTGCCGATTGTATAGTGGGAAACAAAAGTGCACTTTACAGCCCTGCCGACAAAGAGGCCCTGCTGCAGTACAGCCGCCGTGAAGGTGAAAATAACTACAATACTCCCTCCGTCACGTTCACCGATTTTGGTGAGATTGATTTATCTTTGTTAGATGGCATCTCGCCTATTGCTTATAGTTCAGTATCTGATATTGCCAATAAGGCTGAGCATGAGCATGAGCATGAGCATGAGCATGAGCATGAGCATGAGCATGAGCATGAGCATGAGCATGAGCATGAGCAAAATGGTAGTGAGGCGACGGCCGCACGTCTACCGAAAAATGGAATAATAAAAAAAGAAAATCGCGGAGAAGGCTATCACGCCATTGGCTGGCGATTAGACGCGCGCCATGTGTTCTCGCGCAAAGCGTTACTCAATTGGCTGGTTACGCTGAAAGCGGTTCGACTAAAAGCCGTAATGATCACCGACGAGGGTGTTTTCGGTTACAACCTGGACGACACCAATTTCAATGAAATGGAGTTGGATGATTGCGAAGAGAATCGTATCGAAATAATCGCACCCTCGTTGCCTGATGAATTGGAGCAACAACTTATCGGTTGCTTAGAAGCCTGGTAACGCCCGCTAAGCAATTCGCCAGGGACGAAACCATGCGGGTCATCAATGTTCCACACTGGGATGGCCCGATCGCACCAATTATCTACACCATCCCGCTGAAGTTGCTTTCGTACTACGTGGCACTGATAAAAGGCACAGACGTAGACCAACCGAGGAACCTGGCTAAACCGGTTACTGTTGAGTAATCGATAGACTTGCTTTATGTCGGTTGTGGTTTTCGTGATACGGCTTAGGTAATCCTTCCCGTACAGTTGGATAGCCTTATAAGCGCAAAAAATCCCGCAATTTGCGGGATTTTTATGCTTATCAATTTTGACTGAAATTAAAAGCGGTAGGCAATATTTAATGAGCCTGATGCGGCGACCACATCGTCTTCATCTTCATCAAGCATATCGGCGTAATCACCAGCAGTACGGATTGCCAGCGTAAAATCGAGTGACACTTTCTGCCAGTTGTAACCAACACCGCCGCTAATCTGAGCACCGGAGAAGTTTCCATCAAAGCCATCTGCTTCCATTTCTTCTGAGTAGAAGCCGCCACCGATGAAAGCTTTAAAGCCATTGCTAGCGAGTCCGGTACCAAAGTATACATTAGCTTCTAGTCCGGAAGCTTCGAGCTCTGAGAAATCATTATGTTCCACTGAATAGTATTGGCCACGCAATGAAAAATGGTCATTAAACGCGTAGTCGCCAAATACACTAAAACCTGCAAATTGATCTTCTGAGTAGCCATCACCTTCAATGACAAGCGCGTATGAACCTACCCCAGCGCTAAATTTACCGTTGGATTGTTGAGATTCGTTCTCAGTATTTGCGAACGCAGGAGAGGCAAGTAATGTAGACAGGCAGGCAGCTATTATTGTTTTTTGCATTTTTTTAAGTCCTTATTTAAACAACATTTCCAATCTATTGGAAATCGCAGGGAGGCTAACAAAAGTTAACAATAAGGTAAATGGGTGTTCTGAAAATAGCTCGAAATGGGTAGTCGTTAAGATAAGCAGGTTACCTGCCCTTTAGTACTAACATTTGAAATCAGATTTATAGAGGCTTTTGCCTCAACATATTGCATATTCAAGCTCTCTTTTGATTTAACACTTATGCACCAAAGTCAAAATCTTGTTGGATGGTGTAGTCGTCAATCACAGAGGTTTGTAAGGGCTCGAAAACCGGCGGGGCTAGACAAGTGTTAGCGGTAATCAGTGAGTCTAGTTTGTCTAAATACATTAATATTTTGAGATGTCGCAGGGCTGAGCGGTCACCGGCAGTAATACAAGCAATAATTTTGACGTTGGTTTTTGCACAAGCCTCACACATGGTTATGTCGATATTGAATACATGCTTTAGCCTCTGCGCCCACAACATACTTCGTGCGTGGTAGGGTTTATCTAAATCTTTCATATACTCTGCTAAGCGAGGACTATTCTTACCGCGTTGTGACGCAGTTTGCCGATGAAATCAAGTGGGGAAAAGAAGACGGGAGTGGTACCATTAGTATAAGGTGTCTTGAGTTCATATCTGACATTACCTGTGGTTGTCAGGCTTAAGCGTTTTTCACTCACCCCTGATCTTGCGATATAGCGACAAAGCCTCCCTAGTTTGTTTGGTTGATCTGCGTCTGCGAATATTCCCTCGACACGAAATGGCCGCATGCAGGCGAAATCCAGAATGATTGACTGTCTGAGCGTCAAAAACAACATACACAAGAGACTGCCGGATTTGATTTAGCTCACACCATTGTTCACCACCAAGGCAAATGGCGCAGGTATTGGGCTAACGTTTGTGGAGACGGTAATTAGCAAGCACGGCGGAAAAGTTAAGCTTTCGAACCAGGCCGATTCAGGGGCGAAAGTAGAGCTTAGTTGGCCTATTTAGCTTAAGACTGACACTAAACGCAGCCAGCCTACGAGCTAGGAGTGATATTTGCCTCACGCGCTAGCGTACGTTTTTAAATGATCAGTGCTCTAACAGCTCGCTAGTTTTCTTTGTAAATCGCCACCGTTACTTTGCCGTTTACATCAACAGAAGCGCGATACATGCCCTCGGTATTGAACGGCGTAGCAATGTTACCCTCGGCGTCGATAATAATCACGCCGCCCGTTCCTCCCATGGGTAAGAGTACGTCTTGCATCACGGTTTCACCCGCTTCGGCTATGGTCACACCTTGATACTTCACTCTTGCACAAATATCTGCGGCCACGTGGTTACGAATAAAAAACTCACCATGCCCTGTGGCTGATACCGCACAACTGCTATTGTCTGCCCACGTTCCTGCACCAATGATTGGCGAGTCACCCACACGTCCCCAGCGCTTCGCTGTCATACCACCCGTTGAGGTGCCCGCCGCGATATTGCCGTTTGCATCTAGCGCGACCGCACCCACTGTACCGAATTTGTAATCCACCGTAGCTGGGTCAACAATTAACGACGCATGGTCGTTCTCGAGTAAACGGGCTTTTACCTTTTCAAGTGCACGCATTCTGCGCTCGGTGTCAAAATGACTATTTTCGACCATTGTCAGCCCCTGCTCTACTGCAAAAGATTGCGCCCCCTCACCGCTTAGCATCACATGTACTGAATGATCCATAACAGCACGGGCAGCGGCAATAGGGCTTGCAACAGTTTTCACACCTGCCACAGCTCCAGCGTTTAAGGTATCACCCTCCATGATAGAGGCGTCTAACTCGTGCTCTGCCTCCCAGGTATAAACCGCGCCTACCCCTGCATTAAACAAAGGTGACGCTTCCATTATCTCGATGGCGGCAACAATCGCATCGGTACTCGAACCGCCGTTTTTCAATACTGCATAGCCCGCTGTAACGGCTTCATTTAACTTATCGCGATACGCCTTATCTTGCTCAGGCGTTAAGTTAGCTTTCAAAATAGTGCCTGCACCACCGTGAATTGCGATAGCAACAGGCGCTTGCTCTTCAGCTATTGCCGCACCTGCCATACTGAATGTACTGGTTAACAGCGCGGTTAAAAATAATCGTTTCATCACAATTCCTTGTTTACCAAGATATGCCAATAAGAATGTCCAGAGTAAACAGCAACAGTAAACTATGCAACTGACTGATTATTAGGGTTGCTCGATGGCCATTCTGGCCAATCGATAGGCGAGCATTTGGATTTCACCACACCGCTTAATTCAACCTGATGATTCCGTATTTTATTACATTCGGCTTGGCCCATACCGAGACGGTGGTCGACGGGATATTCGCTATTACTTTGCACTCAAAGGAGAGGGCAACTATACCGCTGTTCTCCTCACTAATGGCGAAACTATTCCGGTGAGTCGCTATCGTGTAGCGGAGTTGAGGGGGCAGCTTGAGTGAATAACTGGCTAACTGCTCGTCATTTTTCATCAGCCCTTTATAATGTGCTTTGATAAATATGCATCGCTAGATGTTAGTGATGCTATGGTCGCTGAGGATATGCCACCAAACGCTTTTGTTTGCTATCCCACACTTTCAGACTCAAACAGCGTCGGATATCGCTAAAACTCAATGACGTCACATGTTGAGGGGCAAGCTCAGGGATTGCCTCCATCGCCTCTGGTAACCGATAAAAAGGAATTCGTGAATTTAAGTGGTGAATGTGGTGATAACCAATATTGGCACTAAACCAGTGCATAATTGGGCTCATTTTCATAAAACTGGAAGAGTGCAGTGCAGCGTGAACGTAATTCCAATCTTCTGCTGCCTTTATATCCGCACTCGGAAAATTATGCTGGGCATAAAACAAATACGCACCGAGCATGCCTGCAATACACTGAGGAATAAATAATGCTAGCAGAAATGTACTGACAGAAACGTATAACAAGGCAGCACTCAAAACGATATAGGCCACGAGTACAAACAGCGCATCTATATTTTTTCTAAAATTGCGAAACATAGGCGCAATCATCATACCCAGTAAAAATACCGTTACTGTGCCCAGTAGCATATTCAGGGGGTGCCTTAAAAAACGGTAATAGGCTCGTTTCCCCGCCCCCATTTTTTTCCAACTTTCAACGGTCACAACTTTATAAGAACCAATATGTGAAGTCAGAATTTTGGAACAGTGGGCATGGTGGTAATTGTGAGTTTCACGCCACACCGCCTTGGGAGTTAAATAGGCAACGCTAAACACCCGAAAGAACGGTGAAGCCCATTTCGCTTTTCGCAAAATACTCCCGTGTAAGTAGTCGTGGTATATCACAAAGCAACGTAAAAGCAGCAAACCTGCAGTAATTGACAATACAATTTTCAGCGCTAGATAGGGAACAAAAACACTACTGATACTACACAGCAAAAACAACCCATGAGATGACAACGTATAATAGGTACTTTTTACTGGGTCCTCTTCGGCAAAAGGCCTGGTCGACGCCATTAATTGTTTATCTTCTGCAGAAAGTCTTGCCACGTTGCCTCCTTTTAGAAACCGATAAATATTTATCAATCAGTCTTGATTCCAGACCAGTAATACTGTTGTATGATAATCGTTGAACCATAAAATGGCACGAACAAACCTCCCCAAAGGAATAAAAAGAATGAGCGAAGATATTACCAAACGTATTATTACAGCAATACGCGAAGTAACCGGTAACGACTCTTTAGATATTAAAGAGAGCAGCCATTTAACAGA
Organism: Alteromonas sp. AWQ4_252; assembly: GCF_056158205.1. Classification (NCBI taxonomy): domain Bacteria; kingdom Pseudomonadati; phylum Pseudomonadota; class Gammaproteobacteria; order Alteromonadales; family Alteromonadaceae; genus Alteromonas; species Alteromonas sp. AWQ4_252. The sequence continues at coordinate 4,369,984 of NZ_JBSWSV010000001.1, forward strand.
AGACTTAGGTATGGACTCTGTGGATTTCGCAAGCCTGCTTATGGAAATAGAAGAAAAGTTTGATGGCAGTGTTGACGACAGTGAGCTGGATGGCCTGAAAACCGTTGCCGATGTGGTTGAGCTGGTAAAAACTAAATTTACCAGTAACTAGAATTACCCACGGGCATTAGGTAAAACGATGAAAACAAGACGCGTGGTAGTTACTGGCATGGGCGCGATATGCGGTTTAGGCGAAACCTTGCCTGAAATCTGGGAGAACGCGCTCAAAGGAAAGTCGCATGTTAGCGCAACGCCAGAGCGGTGGGGGAAATATAATAAGTTTCGCTCTAAAATTTGGTCGCCTTTACCTAATATCGACTATACAGCGCGAGGCGTTCCTAAAGTTGAACTTATGCGCACCGACCCTGTAACGCTGAACCAATGGTTAACAGTTGCGGAGGCGTTAGAACAAGCGGGCTTGAAAACAAAAAAGTACGAAGACTCTCATGACTACCAGATCCTGGATATCGACCCGGTTCGCATGGGTGTTTATATGGGCACCGCAGTGGGTGGCGTAAACTCCACCTTTAAAAACCACTCAAATATGTTGCTCCACAAAAATCTGCCTGCGTTAAAGGAGGCACTAAGTGATGAGCAACAGGCCGACCTCGATTTTGACTCCTGGCAATATCCCAAAAGATTAAACGCGTTTATCGTGCCTATGCTGATGCCAAATGCGATATCCGCTTTTGTGGCTATAAAGTATGGCATCAAAGGGCCTAACACCACAACAGCATTAGCTTGTGCTGCCGGCACTGCAGCTATTGGAGCTGCCTATAAAGCCGTTGCAAATGGTACCGTAGATATCGCACTTTGTGGTGGTAGTGAATATTTGAATGATGATTATGGCGCTTCATTTAAAGGGTTTGATGCCGCCGGTACGTTAACTACATCTAACGATACGCCACATCAGGCAAGTCGACCTTTTGATGCCAATCGAAACGGCTTTTTATTCAGTGAAGGAGGCGCCGCCACTTTAGTGTTAGAAGATCACGACTCTGCTGTAGCAAGAGGTGCCAATATTATCGGTGAGATTAAAGGCTACGGCGAAAGCTTTGATGCATATAACATGATGCGCCCTGACCCAAGTGGTGAAATGGCGGCGGTAGCAGTAAATAATGCGCTGGTTGATGCTGGCCTGCAAGCACAGGATATTGACTATATTAACACCCACGGCACAGGTACTTTAGCGAACGACGAAACCGAAGCAGCATTAATAGAAAAGTACTTTAAACAGGGCCCGCTAGTCACGGCCACCAAATCACTGACCGGGCACGCTATAGGGGCAAGTGGAGCAATAGAAACTGCGATTAGTCTGTTGTCATTACAACAGGGTAGAAGCCATGGCATGCTTAATCTGGATGACCCTATTGCTGATTTAAACTTCTGTAGTCAAACCCAAGACATCAACGCTGACTGTGGACTAACCCAATCTTTTGCCTTTGGCGGTCACAATATAGCGTTAGTTTTAGCAAAATAGTCACCCAGACAAGCTAACCGTTAGCGAGAAAAGCTTTTAGAGATCACAGGAAAGGAAATGTTAAGTTGGTTATCGTTGTTTGAAGCGAGACGGTTTGTTCAGCAAAACAAGAAAGGTGACGAAACACTCAAAACCAGAACCATTCGCCGTTTGTTCAATATCATTCCCAATCATTATTTTTCTGGGGGCAGAGTCATCTATCTGTCACCTTGCATGACCAAGGGCATTGTTACCTTGCCCTACAGTTATCGCACGATTAACGTATTCGGAAACACGTTTGGCGGCAGCTTGTTTGCGGGCACCGACCCCATGGGCATGGCATTAACCTTTCTTAACATCGACTGGAAACGCTATGTCCCTATCGACAAGTCTTCTACTATCAAGTACATCCGACCAGGTAAATCCAGGCTGTATGCAATTTTAGAACTTAGCGATGAAGAAAAACGAGTCATGAATGATGCCCTTGAACAAAACGGTCATTATCTTTACAACTGCAAAATAGACATTGTTGATGTTAATAAAAAGGTGTATGCGCAAATAGAAAAGGTCGTGCACATCGAATGCAAAATACGCCTGAAAGAACGCATAAGAAGAAAACACGCTGAAAAGAAAACCGAGGGATCAAAAACGTAAAATGGCGTTCTTTCAATTGACAACATGGTCCCAACTCCCCAAATGGAAAGCGTTTGCATTCTTGTACCTGGCGTCAACCGCTTCACAGTTGGGCTACTTGTTTTTTCAAAGCATCAACCAACATTTCCCCTTTTCCGACGTAGTGCTTTCCAGCCTGATTTTCGTGTCTATTGTGATCATACCTTGTATTCTAGTCGGGCTCGGGTTGGGTAGCAGTCTTGGACTGTCACTTATCAATCCCTCTCAATACACGGAAGCACACCGGTATTCCGGGCTGCACTTTACTTTAGTGTCATCTGTGCTGTTGGGGCTATTTTTGCTCGCCATGCGATGGTTACTGGTTGACGCGCTATCACCTGACCTGCCCACCTATGGTTATCGCGGTATCTTAGGCGGCTTTCTCGCGTCGTTAAGCGCAGCCTTTACGGAAGAAGTGATATTTCGTTTCGGAGTGATGACGCTGCTACTTTGGCTTTGTTCAAAGGTGTTTGGCCAGGCTTCTGTAAACGGGCGTAACGTGCTTCTAATCGTTATCATTACAGGCATCGGTTTTGGACTGGCCCATGTGCCTTCACTGGTAGCGCAAGGGGCAAATGATTCTGCTACGATTTTTGCCACGCTTACAGGGAACCTTGCTGTCTCATTACTTTACGGCTGGTGCTATTGGCGTTACGGGTTGTTGCTGGCCATACTCGCTCATTTCACCTTAGACATCGTATTACATTGTTTACCGGTGTTGTTCTGACTAAAAAGCAAACGCCATGTGAACTTGTGACAAATGTCATATCAAAGTCATGACACTTGGCAATTATGCCGACAAACCTTTACCCGCATACTTAGCCCTAAATCAGGGAGAAAGCTATGCAAATACAACAATCACCGCTCGTAAAAGTAAATGCCGTTGCTAAACGCTTTGGCGATGTATTAGCCGTAGATGAACTAAGCCTTACAATTCAGCCGAATGAAGTGGTTGCTTTATTGGGTGAAAACGGCGCAGGTAAAACCACCACCATCAGTATGTTACTAGGCCAGCAAATACCGACTTCCGGCGAGATAACTATTTTTGGTCTGACGCCGGGGCACTGGGGAGCGAAACAGCAGTTGGGTGTCATGCTGCAATCTGCCGCGTTACCAGACAATGTAACGGTAAAAGAGCAGTTGCGGTTATTTGCCAGTTATTATCCCAATAGTATTTCCGTAGAAGAAGCTATTGAGACCGCTATGCTGACTCAACTGGAAAAAAGAAAGATCCAAACCCTTTCTGGCGGGCAAAAGCAGCGGTTGTTGTTTGCCATGGCGATTATTGGCAACCCCAAGCTGGTGATCCTCGACGAACCCACCGTCGGCCTGGATGCCTCCGCCCGTCGTGAATTTTGGAAGTGCATTCGCTCGCTGGCTAATAATGGCACGTCGGTATTACTCACCACCCATTACCTGGAAGAAGCCGATGCATTGTCAGATCGCATCGTTGTGATGTCACACGGTAAGAAAGTAGCTGAGGGCGTGCCAGCAGAAATCAAAGCCAAACTTGGAGGGAAGCGTATTCGTTTCCGCACCCAGAACGCTTTGGACGCCATCGCTGCTCTGGTACCAGGATGCACGCCTCAACATCGAGGGGATTACACGGAAATATTCTCTGCAACACCAGAAGAACATCTCAACGCGCTCCTTGCCGGCGGCATTGAGATGCAGGATTTATCCCTTTCTGGTGTATCCCTGGAAGATGCGTTTTTACAACTTACCCACGCCAACCTCAATACTCAACAAATCAACAAGGACTTAACAGCATGAGCGCACTACACCTTACACCACTGTCTCTACAACAACGTTGGTCTATTTTTGTCGTGGAAGCACAAACCGAGCTATTGAAAACGTTTCGTACTCCTGCGTTCGTGATCCCAAGCTTGCTTTTCCCAATTATGTTTTACGTATTTTTTGGCCTGTTGTTTAATTCTGCAGGCGATCAGGCTGGCAATGCTGCCAAATATTTAATGGCTACCTATGCGGTTTTTGGTGCCATTGGGCCCGCGCTGTTTTCATTTGGTGTGGATGTGGCGACTGACAAAGACAAAGGTATATTGAGTCTGAAACTGGTTAGCCCCATGCCACTAAGTAGCTATTTTGCCGCACGTATTTTCGTTGCCATGATATTTGCTCTTATGATTATTATGAGCCTGTTTGCCGTTGGCGCACTATTTGGTGATGTCACTATGACTCGTGTCCAATGGGGCGCCACACTTTTTGCGGTACTCTTTGGTACCCTGCCCTTTTGTGCAATAGGACTATTTATTGGCTTGAGTGTATCGAGTAAAGCCGCACCTGCCATTGTTAATCTTATTTACTTGCCTATGGCATTTCTGTCTGGACTTTGGGTGCCCATCCACTTATTTTCTTCGTCAATGGAAACGCTTGCGAATGTTTTCCCAGCTTACCACCTCGCACAACTTGCATTAGGTATTCAGGGTAACAGTGTCGGCACGGCTTGGTATCTTCACGCTGCTGTGCTTGTTGGTTATACGTTAGTCTTTCTGGCATTGTCTGCCAGTCAGTTTAAACGTATGGACAATCGCAGCTAATTAAGGAGTATGAAATGCGCACATTTATCACTGTATTGTCTTGTTTAGCTGCAATTGCGTTGTTTGTCGTCTTGCTGCCCACGCCAGATGACACTTCACAGCAACAAACTACACAGAGAAACACCTCATTTGTATTGCCCGAAAACGGGCGCTACCGGCTGACAAACATAACCTTGTTCGATGGTATGCAGTGGCATGAGAATGCGTCATTGCTAGTAGACGCAGGACGAATCGTTTCTCCGGATGCAGGGCAAATAACCTCTGAAGCTATGCAGGAAATAGACGGACAAGGCGGTTTTGTGATCCCCGGGCTTATTGATGCTCACACTCATTCCTGGGGCAATGCGTTGGATCAAGCCCTCTCTTTTGGGGTTACCACGTCGCTGGATATGTTTACAGACTTATCTTTCTTTCTATCGAAAAAACCACAGCGCGCCCTAAACATTTCTGTTTCTGAAGGCGATCTGTTCTCGTCAGGAATTCTGGTAACCAGCCCTGGCGGTCATGGCACTGAATACGGCTTCACTATTCCTACTATTTCGAGTCCTGACGAAGCAGAAACATTCGTGGCGAACCGCCTGTCAGAAGGTGCCGACTACATCAAAATTGTCTATGACGCCACAGCCGGGCAGCCTGGAAGTTTTTCACGGTACACTTCTATTGATTACGCTACGCTAAATGCTGTTATTCAGGCTGCACATCAGCAACAGGTACTTGCCGTGGTTCATGTAATGGATTCAACTTCTGCGGAAGATGCAGTAAAAGCAGGCGCTGACGGGCTTGTTCACACCTTTGCCAACGGCCAGGCAAGCGATGCCCTTATTGCCGCAATGAAAGTGCAGGATGTGTTCATGGTACCAACCTTGTCAATCTTAGCTTCGGTGGCCGGTGAAGGCCGAGGGCGTGCGATGATTGAAAACTCACCTTTCAGTGGACGGCTGCCCGGCGCGATAGAGAGTGCGATTGATAATGATATTAACGTCAGTGGATTACCCGATGACTACTTTCTCACGGCGCTAAATAACACCCGCCGCATGCATGAAGCTGGCATCACCATTCTCGCGGGTACAGATGCACCGAACCAGGGTACTGCCCATGGGATAAGCCTGCATGATGAGTTGGCGCTATTGGTAGAAAGCGGTCTATCACCTGCCGAAGCCCTTCAAGCGGCGACTTACGGGCCTTTTTCCCGCTTTAACATCGGCGAACGTGGGCACCTTAAACCGGGCGCAAAAGCTGATTTCATCGTACTGAATAAAGACCCTCGAAAAGACATCACGCACACACAAACTATTCGTCACATTGTGAAAAATGGTGCAAAGGTGCCAGCCTATTTCGAGAGAACCAAAAATATTAGTTCAACACCAGATACCGGCGAGATCAGTAACTTCGATACCGATCTTACGCCAGTAACAGGTAAGCGATTCGTGACTTCATCAGACAATATTATGGGTGGCAATTCTTCAGCAACGCTTCACCACATTGAGAATGGCTGCAACGGCAACGGTGCGTTATCCGTAAAAGGTGAAGTTGGAAATCAGTTCCCATTTCCCTGGGCAGGAGCACTGCTAATGTTCAACGAATCAATGGACAACGGCTATAATCTTAGTCAATTCAAGCGTATAGTGTTTGATGCCAGAGGCACTGAAGGCACCTTCCGGCTTATGGTGATGATGCCAGGAAACCCTCGTCCTCAAGAGCGCACCTTCGCGGTCTCAGCCAAGTGCGAGCGGGTATCCATTGAGCTGGCAGATTTCTCTGGCGTTGACTGGACAAATATAGCGGGTATTGGCTGGATGGCCGGGGCATCAACCACGCCTTTTACTCTTGAGCTTGACAACATTGCGTTTGAATAATGATGAAGACTAGTTTACGTCACTGGCTAACTGCCCTTCACCACCGCTTGCTGCCGCAAGGCAGCGAGCAGGGGATCCTACCCTATGTATGGCTTGTCTACCTGGCTTCCTTTTTTGTCTATTTTATTTTTTCTTCGCCACCACTATGGCATTGGATAGCAGGTCTCGCTGGCACCATTGCATTTCTTATCTGCTATTTCAGGGCATTCTGGGTATCAGGCACACAAACCTTATATTACATTGTGGCAATATGCGTTATTGGCTCAGCTATGTCGATGATTAACCCCGGCTCTGCTGTTTTCTTTGTTTACGCAGCGGCATTCGCCTCCCAACTGGGCGCGCCGAAAAAAGCGGTCGCCACCATCGCTGCCGTCGTAGCCTATGTATTGCTATTGACCTGGTGGCAGGGTCTTCCATCCTATTTCTACATTCCGGCGGTATTGTTTTCTATCATGATTGGTGGTGTGAACATTTTCCAACACGAAATCGCAATTAAAAATAAAGCCCTTAAGCTTTCACAAGAGGAAGTTAAACGACTGGCGACAACAGCGGAAAGAGAGCGTATTGCCCGGGATCTACACGATCTTATCGGACATACATTTTCCATGCTCACTATGAAAGCGCAGCTTGCACAGAAACTGTTTGATCACGATACACAAAGGGCACGGGATGAAATTGCAGAGCTGGAACAGATTAGTCGCCAGGCACTTTCTGAAGTACGCGAGGCCGTTACCGGCTACCGCCAAAAAGATCTCGCTAGTGAACTGGCCAATGCAAAAACCCTGTTGCAGTCAGTAGATGTCGTCTTTTCTTATACAATGCCGGCCCCCGCTTTACCACAAACCATAGACGCTACCATGGCCTTTATTGTCAGAGAAGCAGTCACAAACTTAGTAAAGCACTCCACAGCTACCCGGTGCGACATTCACTGGCAGCAATCGGCGTCGGAAGTAACACTAACAATATCTGATAACGGCGACTGCGAAACCCTTACCGAGGGGAATGGCCTGCACGGCATGCGCGAACGCGCGGAACAACTGGGAGGCCGTATGACCATATTGCCAGGAAACGGCTTAACATTAACAGTAACGGTACCGCTATGAACACCCCCATAAGAATACTTATTGCTGAAGATCAGGGTATGTTGCTCGGCGCACTGGCGGCACTATTGGATTTAGAGCCCGACATGCAGGTAGTAGCAAAAGCCAGTAACGGCAAAGAAGCGCTGGAGATGGTTTCTACACTCTCCCCTGACATCGTGCTAACAGATATTGAGATGCCCGTGATGACGGGTTTGGAACTGGCCCAGCATATTCATAAAAATGACAACACATGCCGGGTGATTATTTTGACGACGTTTGCCCGTGCAGGTTATCTTCGCCGCGCGATGGACTGTGGCGTAAAAGGGTATTTACTCAAAGACGGCCCCAGTGATGATCTGGCAAATGCCATTCGCCGAGTGATGCAAGGCAGGAAAATTATCGCGCCGGAACTCATCGTTGATGCATGGGAAGAAGCTGACCCTCTTAACGATAAAGAACGCAAAGCGCTCAAACTGGCTGCAGATGGTAAACAGACAGAACAAATAGCAAAAGACATGCACTTATCGCCCGGTACAGTAAGAAATTATCTTTCCAGTGCATCGAGTAAACTAAACGCCACTAACCGTATAGAAGCCGCGCGAATTGCGCGCCAAAAAGGCTGGCTGTAATAACTAGCGCAAAGAACCAACACTTGCATTTTTGTATGCTTGCAAGACTGACTTAAAGCGCGCCATGTCGTTAGTACTTGGTAGTCCAAACCGAATAGCATCTTTCTCATCGGTTAGTCGTGTGTAAATACCATAAGAACAAAGATGGTGATGCAGTGCTTTGGCATCTTTTAAGTACGCCGTTCTAAACAGGTAGGTTCCCGCAGTGTCTACCCGAAGATATTGCTTTAACAGTTGATGTAAATAATCGGACGACTGCTTTAAAGCTGTGTGCTGCTTTTGCTGCCAGCGTGTATCCTTCAGTGCTTCTTCTGCGATAAACAACCCTGGGCCATTTACCGGCCATGGCCCGATATAGTTATCCAGTATTGCTAAATGCTCCTCATGGGCAATGACGAACCCTATCCGTAACCCCGCCAGACCAAAAAACTTACCCATTGAGCGCAAGACAAAACAGTGCTTGTCGCTGGCTAATGGCACGGCAGAGTCAAAACAAGGCTCGGCATCGCCAAAGGCTTCATCCACTACCAGCCAGCCGTCCAACTCAATGAGTCGCTCATGGAGTCTTTTTATTATGTCGAGTGGTTGCACCTCACCAGAGGGATTATTGGGGTTTATTACCACAACTATATCCTGAGGTGACAGCTCGGACATATCAGGTAATTCAAGATAGTGTTTTATAGTAAAACCAGCGGTAAGCCATGCTTTCTCATGCTCTTTGTATCCCTGCTGTGGAACCCATACAATACCGTGCTCTTTTTTCAACTGCCGCCTGTATTGAGGTAAAGCCTGTATGGCTTGCTGGCTGCCAGCCACCGGTCGCAAAGCTGCTGCTCGATAGTATGATTGCGCAGCTTTGTATAAAGACGCATTGCTAATGGGTAATCTACGCCAAACCTCCGCAGGCAAAACAGGCACGGTATAACCCACGGGCGCAACTCCTGTAGACAAATCGAGCCACAACCCTTTAGGGATATGGTATAGCTTGACAACTGTAGCGAGATCACCACCGTGATGCAGCATAATAAGCTCCTTCTATTGCCGCACAAAAAAATAGCCACAACAAACAACTGTTTCTTACTAACGAAAGACTCCGGGGGATGTCCTGTACTTTAGGTGGTTCACCGAGGCCTAATGCTGGACTTTTGTGAGTTTCATTAAAATAAGTGGAAATACCACCTAATTGTATCTTTATCGCAGTAGCACCGCTGGCCATTACATAGCCGCCATTGACGCTCTTGTAATGTCGCCCCTGACGATAAGCATTGCTCAAGCTTCGCCAGACATTACCTTGCAACCCATAGAGACAAGCCGTCAGCTTCGCCGATGGCCACCCCATGAAATCGTCCATTTTTGCGCTAAAAAATCCAAAATACTGATAGTTCGAATTTTTATAGCCCCACATGGCATCGAGCGTATTGACCAGCCGATGAGCAACGGCAAGAGGCGCACCACCTACGCAATACCAAAATAAAGTAGCAATAACAGCGTCGTGGCCATTTTCCAGCATCGACTCAACTGTTGCCCTTACCATCGCGGGCTCGTCCAGTGACTGTGTATCACGGCTCACCAGATACCCTGTATACTTTCTTGCCTCTGACAGATTACCGTTAATTGAAGGCCAATAAACCTGCATTCCATGCTCATACAAACTACGATAACCCAAACAGAGGTAGACAAGTATTACATGCAGTAATAGCGATATACTACTGTTATTGAGACATGTAAGTAAAATCGGTAAAGGCAACACCAGGGCGCACCAGGCAAGTGTGCCCCTTAGCCGTCGTTGAACAGGCGTGTACCCTGCGTGGTTCAACTTCGTTTCTATTTGTTGGGCTAACCAGCCAAAACCCTCCAGAGGATGCCAGCGTTTAGGCTCACCCAATAGACGGTCGGTTAACAGCGCCAAGCAAAGTAAAAAGGTAACCAATTCCAAGTCCCAACCAATATGCCAACAGATGAAAGCGCCCGAAACAGCAATGACTTCCATCTAAACTGCATAGAATTGCCCCTGTACAAAGCCCTTATTTTTAGGACTTAAATCTGATAGTGAATACCTACATACACAGCGCGATCTAAACTCTGGTAATTCGACACCGTTTCGTAAGATTCATTGAACAGGTTATGCAATTTGAGCTTGGCTGAAAACGTGTCAGAAAGGTGATGTTCTACGCTTACATCAACTATCTGATAGCTATCGAGCACAGTGCCCTGATCTTCCCTGTCACCCTTGTATTCGTAATTGAGTAACACGTCAGTATTCTGGAACGAGGCAGTAAACTGATAACTAAACTGATTTTTTGCCCGCCGAACTAACCGGGTGTCAGTAACAGCATTCTTGGCATCGAGATAGCCGTAGTTAAGGGTATGAGTTCCACCCCATCCCACATAGCTTGCTTGCACGTCAACGCCTTGGATATCAGCAGCAGCGATATTGCGCGGTTGCCAGATGTTATCGGCGTCCGGCGCCCACTCAATAAGATTGTCAATGTCGGTGTTGTAAAAGCTAAGCCCAACGGTCAGAGCGTTCTTGTTGTACTGGAGGTTGATCTCCTCGGTATCCGACGTTTCTGAAATAAGATCAGGGTTACCGCCATAAGGGTAGTAAAGATCGTTGAATGTGGGGGCTTTAAACCCCGTTCCTTTCGCTAAGGAAAGTTGAATACTTTCAGTGATCTGATAGCCCAGGCTGGCATTGTAGGTGGTTTCACTGTCGATGTTTTCCACGTCATCATAGCGCAGAGCAAGTTCTGCAGTAACCTTTCCTGAAGTGAAAAGACCGTGGCCAAAATAGCCTTCCACACGACGTCGGTCTTGACTAAATGCTGTATTGGACACCATTTTCTCATTGTATTGGTCTGACCCCAATACAAGGGTTAGTCCGTTTTCAAACTGTGCAGTGTTTACCACCGAGAGTTGATCACGACGGGTTTCGAATAAATCGCTGTTCGCTTTCTCACGGCCATTGCCGTAGCTTTCACCGGTGTCTCGGGTCGACCCTATATTTACGCTTGTAACGTTTGTCACGCCAGCAATATTCCAGTCATACTCTCCACCAAAGTTCCATTCCCGGCTTTTGTTTTCAGACTCATTCAAATAGGTTGAATCAAACTCCGTGTCCTGCTCAACCGTTCTTAACATCCAGTTTAATGAAAGTGCTTTACTGAGGTCTTGCTTACCATTTAATAACACGCTAAATGTATCGTAGCCATCGTCATCTGGCTCGCTGGTTTTAAGTACATCAAAACCATCACTTTTCTCTTTGGTGATAGCAAGTGTTGTCGCGCCCTCACCATGTGAAAAACTGGTGCCAAGGTAATAAGACTGGGTGTTATTTGTGCCGTACTTTGCGTTCAATGAAACACTGCCTGGGGCCTGCTCCCGGGTAATAATATTGATAACCCCGCCGATGGCGTCCGAGCCCCATACTGCTGCCCGCGGCCCTTTAACTATTTCAATTCGCTCAATAAATTCAGGTGACAAGGTAGTCCAGGTGGCACCTCCGCTGCTGGCTGAATTTACCCTAAGCCCGTTGATAAGTACCAGGGTTTGATCTGAACTGGCACCACGGGTAAAAACAGACACAGACTGCCCTCGCCCACCGTTACTGGCAACGTCAATACCAGCATAACGGGAGAGCAATTCCGGTACAGATTCCACCTGAGCAAGGGCGATATCGCTTCTGTCTATTATCAATTGTGTTGCCAGGCTTGGTACAGCCATACCAGTAGCCCTGGAAGCCGTAACCGTAATGGTTTCTATATCACTTTGTGCGTTAGCCACGCCAGTTATTACCGACGATACAGCCAATGTAAGATAAATGTGTTTCACGTGTGTTCCTCAATCTTTATTAGAAAACGATTGAAGGAGGGAAAGAGGATGTGAATGCAAGACTGCAACATAACGGGATGCAGTCAAAATCGTAGAATTTACATACTCCAATGAAGCCCTCCGCTTCATTCGCGTTACCTGTCATAGTGATTAACTTCAGGCCGGTGTCGGGCTCACACGTTATGTGTATTACCGTTGCGGGGGCAGCCGTGGAATTATTCGCAGACAATTAATCTGGCGTTTTCACCACACTTCCCGTTTACCCTGACCAGACTAAATTAATCAGCCGTCAGGCACCTGAGACAGTGGCGTGCAAGATAGCCATGCTACCCTTAAATGTCAATGATTTACTTGTCAGCGTAGTGCTTTCTGGCACCGTCAATCTTCTCACACAGGCGTGTTACTTCATCCAACATTCGCATAGTCATACGATGGGTTTTATCAGCATCAGGATGAAATATAAACCCGTTAGCCGCGGCGGGAATATGCTCCCATTGAGCCCAGTTTAAAGCGTCTGTGTTTGCTGCACTATGGGGAGTTGGCTGAATAACCACCTGTGGCTGACTGGTTAGAACACGCTCCAAACTTACCATAGGGTAATCGTCTTTTAATTCAGCAAACGGGTTATATACGCCGCACAAATCGAGCTGTTTTTGAAGCCAGGCGTTGTTGGCGACCGTTCGAAGTGGCCGCGCCCACAATTCGTAAAAACCCGTCACTGGCGTGGCGGTAGCGTACGTACCGCGAAGTTCAGCCAAACGCTGGCGGTATGCCAGTGCCATCGCTTCAGCACGTTGGGTACGGCCTGTGAGTTCTCCTAACATGATCAATTCATCGGCCACACTGTCAAGGGTGGTAGGGTCAGAATACACAATGTTCATGCCGTATTTCTTTAACCGTGCGAGATCTTCCTGGGGGTTCCCCGTTCGCCACGCAATGATTATATCCGGTGCAAGTTGAACAATACGCTCGATTTGCAAACGGGCATAATTACCAACCCTGGGGATCTGCTTCGCCCCGTCCGGGTAGTCGGAATGATCCGTTGTTGCGATAATGGTGTCACCTGCGCCAATATCATACAAAGATTCCACAATATGAGGAGCCAAAGCGACAATTCGTACCGGTTTATCTTCGGCTGCAGATCCAATCCCAGCGATGTGTGATAGCCAGACAAATAGCAAACCTCTTACTAATGTCGTTTTCACCAGTCAATACCCACCTGCGCTTTTATACCTGCATCAAAGGCGTGTTTTACTGATTTCACCTCACTTACGGTATCGGCAATATCAATGATCGCCCGATGACATGCCCGCCCGGTTACAACCACGTTCTGTCCTTGCGGCCGGTTTTGCAGCGTTTCTACCACTTCATCGACATCGAGATACTTATAGGTGAGCATGTACGTGATCTCATCCAACAAAACCAGATTAATTGACGGGTCCTGTAGCCAAATCTTAGATTGCTCCCACGCTTTTTTAGCCGCCGCGATGTCCGTTGCTTTGTCCTGTGTTTCCCAGGTAAAGCCGGTACCCATAACGTGAAAAGGTACGCCGTGGGCTTGCAGTAAATCTCGCTCACCACAAGGCCAGGTGCCTTTGACGTATTGCACCACAACCGCTTTTAATCCATGACCAACGGCTCTGGTGACAGTGCCGAATCCAGAGGTGGATTTCCCTTTACCGTTGCCAGTGATAACAATCAGAATTCCCTTTTCCTCTTGCGCATTTGCCACCCGTTCATCAACCTTAGCTTTGTGCTCCTGCATCCGCGCCTTGTGTTTGTCGTTACTGCGGTCGTTACTCATATCATTTTCACCCTATTAATGAATCTATGATTTTCCAATCGAGGTGCTGCTCGCACATGTCAGCCAATCGATTGAGCTCTTTTTCCTGAATGTCTGTGTAGCTTTGTTCAATCTGAACTCTGGCACCAGCCCACACCAGAATAGTTTCAAGCGCCGCTGCACTATCAAATACCCCGTGTAAGTAGGTACCGGCAACCTGATTATCAGGGCTAATGGCACCTTCCTTCTGATCATCGCTGAGTATCGCGAAACAAGCCGCTTCGTTGGCGTCGGTTACACCTACATGTATTTGGTAACCCTCTACAGCCACACCTGTTGATACAGCAGGTAATACGCGATTTTCATGCAAACATAACTGCCCTTTGCTTAAGGTAAGTTGTTTCTCATTTTTTAAAACCGTTCGGGCATCCAAATAACCTAAACCTGAAGTATTTCCCGGCGAGCCCTCCACGCCATCAGGGTCGCACACCAGCTTGCCCAGCATTTGATAGCCGCCACAAATACCCAGTACTTTTCCGCCATAGCGCAAGTGCCGGGCTATATCATGATGCCACCCCATGTCACGCATGAAAGCCAGATCACCACGAACATTTTTGCTACCAGGCAAAATAATCAGGTCGCAAGGGGGGATCTGACTATGAGGAGGAACATACACAAGGTTAACGTGTGACAGTGCCCGCAACATATCGAAATCGGTGTGATTGCTGATGCGGCTAAACACGGGAACCGCAACGGTTATCCGGGTATCGTTAGTGTCGTTATTCTGCGTTGCGTCAACTGCATCCTCGGCAGCAATTTGTAAGTTATGCAAATAAGGTAATACGCCAATAACAGGTTTCCCGGTTCTTTCTTCAAGCCAATCCAGTCCTGATTGAAGTAATGCTATGTCGCCCCGAAACTTGTTGATAACAAACCCGGCCACCCGCTTTTTTTCCGTATCTGACAACAACGCCAACGTTCCCACCAACTGCGCAAACACGCCCCCACGGTCAATATCTGCAACAAGTATTACGGGGCAATCAACGGCTTCGGCAAACCCCATATTAGCGATGTCTCCCTCCCGAAGATTAATTTCCGCAGGGCTGCCAGCCCCTTCAACAACCACACATTGAAATTGCCCGGTTAAACGTGCATGAGAAGTAAGCACCGCGTCCATGGCTACTTTTTTGTAGTCGTGATAAACACCGGCTAGCATATTGGCAATAGCCTTGCCGTGAATGATTACCTGGGCACCAGTATCTGTACTGGGCTTTAATAATACTGGATTCATATCTACGTGAGGTGCAAGGCCAGCGGCCTGAGCCTGCACTGCCTGAGCCCGGCCAATTTCACCTCCCTCGGCAGTAACGGCGCTGTTAAGTGCCATATTCTGGGGTTTAAATGGCACAACTTTAACGCCACGTCGGTACAAACAACGACACAGTGCCGCCACCAGCATACTTTTCCCGGCATCGGACGAGGTTCCCTGAACCATGAGTGTATTTCGTATCAAAGTGGTCTCGCTTAGGTTGTACTGCTAATTACATCGTAAGGTAACGCCACATAGTTAACAGTGGGCTTAGCCCCTGGGGTTCGCGCTAGCGTTAGTAAAGTTGCACTGCCATAGCCGATTTGCCACTGACTGTACAAGGCCGGGTTGCCCCAATGAAAGTCCAAAACACTTGCGAGAATTAAGCGGATAACGCCACCATGGGTCACCACAACTATGCGTTGAGGCTCACTTTCATTGCGCAGTGTTTCCAGCAGCAACTGCCAGGCTGCCACAACACGTGCTTGCATGGCTGCTAATGGTTCTGCGTCAGTGAAGTGATATTCCGATGGCGCCTGCCAAAATGCTTCCAATTCATGCCAGCTATCGGCGGGAATGTCGTCAAATGGCACACCATCCCAACGCCCAAAATCACATTCGCGAAACCCTGCTTCTATGGATAATGGCAACGCGTCTTGACTACTAACCTGCTGAGAAAACTGTAAGCAGCGCTTTAAAGGAGATGAGACTATTCTTGTGACAGGTCGAATTCGCTCAAATTGGCGAGTTAATGCACTATGACCTGCTAAACTCAAAGCAACGTCAGTTTTGCCGTATAGCGCAGCGGCTCCTGCTACTTGCCCGTGCCGCACGAGAAAAATATGGTGAGTTCCCGCCACGGCTAAATTTCGCTCTTCATTGTCAACGGTAGCCCGGCTGCAACAAACGTAACTTTGTGAGCACAGTCGGCCACCGCCTGATTCAACCAACCTTGCCAATCGACAAAACGACGAGTAACAGCCCCCATGGGAATAACGCCCATACCGACTTCGTTACTGACCAACACCACCTGCCCTTTTGCTGTGGTGAGCGCTTCAATTAACGATGATTTCAATTGTAGAAAATCCCGCTCCGGATAGTGGTACATTTCATTATTCAGCCACAGGGTTAAACAATCGACTAAGAGCACGTGTTCAGTGGTACTGGCAAGGTGATTAATAGCTTCTGGCAAATTCACGTGATGTTCTTCCAGTTGCCAGTGGGAAGGTCTGTCACTTTGATGCTGTGCGATCCGACTTGCCATTTCAGAGTCTGTATTCCTGGCAGTAGCAACATAAAAAACACGCTTGTTAGCGCTATTCCCCATGTCGCGTTCAAGTTTGGACACCACGCTTTGTGCATAACGCGATTTACCACTGCGCGCGCCACCTAAGACTAGTTCTATCATACAAGCCCTCCAGTCACGGCTACCAGAAAGAGGTAGATAACCAATTCCTGAATTTGCTGCGCAGCTCCCAGTACATCACCGGTAAACCCACTAATGTGATGGCGCATCCAGTTTCGCAATGCATAGCGCACAATTAACAACACCCCAAACAGCAGCATCATATTCACCACAGACAAGAATAACGCAGCTATAGCGCCGGTCGCGAAAACGAATAACAAGTGCGTTGGCGATACCGGTTTTGCTAAGGGATCACTCTTATTTTTTTGCACACTCCCCTTAGATGATACGTAGGGTAAATCCTGGACGTGACTCAACGCCAATGCCCGTGACAACGGGTAGGCAATGCACAATGCTAAAACGAGCATGTCATGCACCGCCAGGGTGTATAACAACGCGGCTTTAAGCCCCAGAGACAACACCAGTGCACACGTGCCGTAAGTGCCAATGCGACTGTCTTTCATAATGTCAATTTTACGCTCAGGGGTTAGCCCTCCCCAGAATCCATCACACGAATCTGCCAGGCCATCTTCGTGGAGTGCGCCAGTGAGTAACACACTGGCGAGCATAACTATGACTACAGCAATCAAGGGGCCCAATACCGCCTCAGTAACTTGCCATAACACAATGAGTAATAGCGCTAAGAGCCACCCGACAAGAGGAAAATAACGGGTACAGCTGTGCATGAATTCAGGCCGGTAGTGTACGCTCCTACCCATGGGGATGCGGGTAAAAAAGCCTAATGCTAAACGAAAATAATTTAGCTCCTGGGATAGTATTGATGAAAACCTGTATTGTTCACACATGAACACTCGCACTCTCGAATGAAGCCATATCGTTATACACAGAAGCGGCTGTTCTCAACAAAGGGATGGCAAGTGCAGCACCGGTTCCCTCGCCCAATCTAAACCCCATATTCAACAGTGGAGTAGCGCTGAGTTCATCGAGTACCATTTGATGCGCCCGCTCTTCACTGGCATGGGCAAACACCATAAATTGCCTGGCGTCAGGGGCAATATCGCAAGCCAGTAAGGCCGCCACCGACACGATAAAACCATCGACGACAATAAGCGCCCCTTTTTCAGCAGCAGCCAGCATAGCACCAACCATTTGCACAATTTCAAAGCCGCCCAAGGAAGCTAGCAGATAGTACGGTTTGGGGAGCTGCCCGTCGTTTTCTCTTGTAGAGCGATTCAATGCCCGGCGAATAAGTGCGATTTTAAGGGCTAACTGTTCATCGGAAATACCGGTGCCGCGCCCCACCACCTCTTCAGCCTGCCGATTGGTAAACGCTGCGAATAAAGCAGCTGCAGAGCTGGTGTTACCTATGCCCATTTCCCCAAAACCGATGATGTTAGTTCCCTGCTTCAGGTATTCAGCGGCGATGTTCCTGCCGAACAAAAGCCCCCGCTCCAGCGTATGTTCCGACATCGCAGCTGTAATACTCATATCATTGGTACCTGCACCCAGACGCTGAACAACATAACTGGGGTGTTGTTGGTCGAGTGGCGCAATCATTCCAGCGTCAATAACGCCCAGCGCGACATCATTAGTTCGACAAAAACAGTTTATGGCCGCGCCACCGGCTAAAAAATTACTCACCATCTGCTGTGTGACTGCCGATGCAGCGATACTCACACCATGTCTGGCAATGCCGTGATCACCGGCAAATACCAATACAACAGGCTTGGTCACCGTCAGCTGTGGTTGCTCAAGCAGCCCCAATTGAATGTGAGCCATTTGAATGGCCAGTGTTTCAAGCTTACCCAAAGAACCAACAGGCTTAGTTTTGTTGTCGACAACCTCTTTGTATTGAGACAGCTTGCTGGCATCTAAACCAGGTACCGGCCAGGTTAATGCTGATAACATTGTATTAGTGACTCCGTTGTCGAATAGCAAGGAAGAAGAAAATACTGCCGATGGCGGAAGTAATAATACCTATGGGAATTTCCTGCCCGGTGAGGGCAACCCTGGCAAAAATGTCCACGATGACCATAAAGATTCCTCCGAGTAACACACAGCCTAATATAAGTGTACGGCTGGTTACACCAAGCCAGTTGCGCACAATGTGCGGTATCATTAACCCAACAAAACCAATTCCACCGCAATAGGAGACAATACAGGCAGTTAACGCCGCGCAAATGGCCAGTGATAACATCCGCAACAAACGTACATTCACTCCCAGAGAGCGAGCGCTTTCGTCCCCCAGAAGCAATGCGTCAGTTTGCCGGCCAAACAACAACAGCACCAGAACACTCAGGGTTACCACAGGTAGCATCACCCAGGCGTACCAGGTCTCTACCCTGGCCAAACTGCCCATTAGCCAAAATACCACTTTATTCGCGGCAAATGGCTCGGCGAGGAAAAGCAGAAAATGAGAGAACGCCCCTAACATGAACGACACGGCCACACCTGCCAATAACAAATGTTCTGTCCTCCGGCCCAAAGCACTGGCAACCAATAGCTGCACCAGAGCAACGGAAAACAAGGCCCCTAAAAATGCCGCACCCGGTAGAGCAATTGAAAATGCGGTTTCAGGATCAGACCATGTAAGCCCTACTTTTTCCGCGAAGGATTCAGAAAACAGCAACGTTGCCACACTTGCTCCAAGGCCGGCTCCGGCGACGACACCAAAGAGGTAAGGGTCGGTAAGACTGTTTCTTGTGACATTTTGTAATGTTGCCCCTGCCACCGCCAGCCCTACGCCAACGAGAAAACCCACGGCTACCCGTGGAACGCGAATTTCCCAGAAGATCAGAGCGTCAGTAGGTGAGGCGCATTCACCAACCAGACATGCCCACACATTAGCCGCAGATAGCTCAGCAGCACCGTACAACATCGACAGCGTACAGGCGACAACAGCAACCACACTTAACAACACCCACACGTACTGACGGTTCATGATTTCCACCCGGCTAAATCTAATACCTGCTGTCTCTTTGGCGAAAAAGAAACGCTGGGCTTGCCGTGGTGCTGCGTTACATGACAATCAATGTTAAAGACTGTAGAGAGTAAGTCAGGTTGCAACACTTTATCGCCCTCTCCACTGGCGACCAACTCACCCTTGTTCAGAAGAAGTAGTGAGTCACAGTATTGTGCTGCAAGGGTCATATCGTGCAGGCTCATGATAACCGTTACATTTAATTTTGAGGCGAGGTCGTGAAGCAGTTGAAGGATCTGATGCTGATAGTACACGTCAAGATGGTTAACTGGCTCGTCGAGAATAAGCAATGGTGCCCGTTGCACCAATGCCCTGGCAATCAGTGCACGTTGCTGCTCACCACCAGATAGACTGCTGAACTGTTGCTGGCCTTTTCCTTCCAGCCCCACCGCCTTTATAGCTTGGTGAATACGACGGTCATCGTCTTTAGTTTGTCGCGCTAAAAGCCCTTTATGGGGAAGCAACCCCATTCGCACTACCTGCTGCAAAGTGACAGAAAATACCACATCGTTAATTTGATTCACTACGGCTACCTGCCGTGCAAGGGCCAAAACCGAATAGTCTGAAATATTTCGACCTTTCCAGCACACCTCACCGTGACTTTTCAACTGACCAGACAGCACTTTTAATAAGGTGGTTTTCCCTGCACCATTCGGACCGAGTACGCCTATGACTTCACCGATTCGGGCAGTGAAACTCACCTGCTTTAGGATGGCTTTATCATGGATGTACAAAGACACCTTTTCGGCCTGAAGTACGCATTTATCTGTCAATGGTTCCACCTGACTGGGAGGCGGGAATAGGCAAGTTACCGGATAGTCACCCGGCAGATACGAAGACTTGCTATCGTGTATTCCCGCACGAAAACTAATACTACAGGTATGGCTGGTATCTGACTTTCAATAGCCTGCTATTGATTCACAGTTGCGGGTACAGTTCTGGTCATTCACCAGATTCCCAATTAAGTTTCCTAACTTAGGATAAGGAAACACCATTACCTGAATAGGCGTGGAAATATAGCAGATTTGCAGATAAAAAAGCTATGTTTATCAGGTTAGAGACCAGCACTACTGCGCCAATACCGCCAACACGACGAGGCCGACACAACTTACCAGCCCCATAACTGATACCCAACGAGGTATAAATCTCTGTTCGTCTGGCACTTTTAAGGCCGCAATGTTAGTGATGCTATAGTAAATTAACACGGTAAAAGCACTGAGCGTCCAGGCACTTTCTATCCCTCCGGCCAACGCAATCAACGACATGGTAAGGAATGTCGCCCAGGTAGCCATGGGTGCGGCTTTGTTGTCTTTATCCAGTTTTGCCAGAGACGAGGGTAAATCTCCACGGCGCCCCATCGCCAGATAAACCCGTGACACACCTAAGAGTAAATTAAGTAGAACGCCTCCCATGGCCACCACCCCACCACTCACTACGGCCCACTTCCAGGGAGAGTAACTGATTAATTTGGCAATATTAAAGTCACTGACCAGCAATAGATCAGACTGCCACACATGAACTATTGCAGCCCCAATGAGCATATAAATAATGCTGACAACCGTGAGCGTCAGCCAGACAGCGCGTGGAATATTCTTACGAGGTTCCGCTATTTCCTCGCCCATGGTGGCAATACGTCCATACCCGGTAAATGCGACAAACATCAATGCTGCGCCGTGAAAAAGTGACAAACTGTCTTCAGGCTGTAAGGTTTCCGCTGAGGGCTCAGCCTGAAAAGCTACCACCACAAATACCAACAAGCCTAGCAAGCTGATAGCAACGAGTAACCCATTCAGCCAGTTGGTACGACGCAACCCTGCGAGCACGAAAATAGTAAAAAAGAGCAGTAAGGCGATAGAGATTATGCCTTCAGCTATACTTCCTAAGCCCGTAAAAGACGCCAGATAGTCTGCGATGACCAGGGCAGCGGTGGCGGCAGACGCACTCTTTGCAACTATAAATAATACGCCTGCTATAACGCCACTCGCACGGTTTAGATACTGATAGCCGTATTCATAGGTGCCTCCACTCACGGGGTGCGCACTGGCAAGTTGCGCAGAAGACAACCCGTTACACAATGCCGTAAACGCCGCGATAACAATGGCCCATATGAGCAAATCACCGGCAATTGCAGCGGTGAGTCCTACACTCACATAGGCGCCTGTACCTAGAATTGAGCCTAACCCAATCAGCAGGGCACCGGATAAATGTGTATTTCTGGCCAGTTGATTATTCATATCTTCCCTATGCATTTCGCTGGTATTTTCTTAATACGCTATATATATTCCCATTACAGAATAAAGGTTCATCAGGCAATTCAACACAAACTTTTTTCATCGACCAACTGGGCTTTACAAGCGATTTGCGGTAATATTGTACTGCATTACGATACACTCTAGATTCGATGCCGTATCAGCAAGGAGCGATAAATGTCTCAAAACAATAGTAGTAAGCAAGGTATTCAGGTAATTACCCGTGCAGTGAATATACTTCGTGCGCTGGAAGGAAGGCCGGAAGGATTGAGCTTAAGCGCTATTGCCAAAGAGGTTGCGTTACCACGCTCTACAGTTCAGCGCATAGTTGGTGCGTTGTCGGATGAAGGTTTCTTAATTTCGGCCAGCCCGACTTCGCGGGTGAGATTAGGCCCGGGGTTAGTTTCATTGGGCTCTGCAGCAAAAGCTGATATAGATCGTGTTATTTTGCCTTACATGACCAGATTGTCAGATGAGATAAGCGAAACTGTAGATTTATCCGTCCAAGATGGTACTTCTATGATATTCATCGACCAGGTTGTTGCTGATAGTCAAAAGCTCAGAGCTGTTTCTTCTGTTGGTGACGCTTTCCCCATTCAATCATGTGCAAACGGTAAGGCCATTCTTGCCAGCCTTACAGATATGCAAATGAACGACTTATTATCCAAAGTAAATTTCACAAAACTAACCCCCCATACATTATCTGAGTCGAATGGGTTAAAAAGAGATATCGAAAGAGTCAGAAAAACAGGCGTTGCTTACGACGTAGAGGAGCACTGCGAGGGAGTCTGCGCAATCGGTATAGCTATAGAGGACCCGTACGGCAGAAATATCGCTATTTCAATACCCATTCCCTCTATTCGATTCGAAAGAAATAAGGAATTTATTTCCGCAAAGCTTATAGAATACAAATCGATTATTGAAAAGGCCCTCGGCGCAACCCTGCAATAGCATTCCCTTAAGGAATACTATTGTCTTTTACTTTATTGGCAACAATATAGGCTGCTATATAAAGTACCGCACCAAACAAGATAATACCGCCCATCCACAATTTTGTAATCATATCAGCGCTCATCGCATTCCCCTTTTTTGTTTAGTAACACGTGAATCAAAAAAAATATAACGGTAATAATGGCAATGGTTGCCAGGGAAGTAAGAAACAAATTAATAGCAATATTCATTAGCTAGCCCTCTGACAGTGAAATTGACTGGGAGTTATGTGATTTGAAATGTGCAGGCCTGGCATTCTTAGTAAACAGGTTCCCTACCACGGTAGAGATAAGCGCAATTAGCGCCACGACATGGGCGTTTTCCAGCATAGTTAACCCCAGTGTTACTTTTATTGATGTGAAGGACCACAGCAAGTTCGTTGCCCAGCTCGTTGCCAAGACTACCCCAGCCACGACCGTACAACGTTTCCAGAACAAACCAGCAACGATAATAAAAAAGAACGGAACCAGCCACGCAAACAACCAGGTAATGGCGAGAATAACATTTGGCTGGAAAAACAGGGTCATAGCAGCTGCCAGACCGCCTATTGCGACAATGGCGTAGCGAATGAGTTTTTTCTCAGATTCAGGACGAAGGGGACGGGACAGATGCACACTGACAATATCTTTGACAAAGATAGTAGCGGGTGCCAGGGCAGACATGGCAAAGGTTGAGAGCAAGGCGCCAAGAAATCCAGCCTGAAGTAGCACTACCAGCCACGTTGGCAACAAGTTAACTAACAAAGCTGCGCCAGCGAGTTTAGGCCCCAACTGGGCAAATTCAGGGATTGTGGCAGCGGCAATGCCTACCAAAACCGGAAAGACACCAAACAAACCGTTAATGGGCGCTGCAATCCACAATGAACGCTTTATGGTCTTCTCGTCTTTTGCTGACATGGCGGCCTGCATTCCTTGCTGATTGACAGATTGTGAAAATACCACAGAGAAGATCGCAGCTAAGGCAAAACTCACCAGTAAGTCCGGTTTGCTCAGCACAGATAACTTAAACTCTTCGCCATTGTCTACATAATGCTGACTGACACCTTCCCACCCTTCTGGCAAAACAAACGCAAGATAGATCCCCGCAGTAATCACGGCTGCATACATGACGACAGCATTGACCAAATTTACCCACATGGTTTGTTTTATTCCCCCCATGCAAACGTAGGCCGTTCCAATGGCAGCGCCAAGTACCGCTGACCAACCAAGAGGCCAGCCCGACATGGCGGCAATACCAATGCCAAGGGTTTGTGTTTCCAGCGTGACCAAGCCAAATACGACCATTGCAGCAACGCAGGCCGTATAGGTTCGCAACCGCTGATTGTAGAGTCGCCCTATGAGTTCAGGAATAGTGGTGGTGCCTATTCGACGAATCCAGCGTCCGGTACCCAGACAGATCACACAAAGTAAAATGGTATGCGCGAAGCAAAACCACAGCGCCACGGCGCCAAGTGAAAATGACATTTCCATTAGGCCATAAACATGTGCTGAGCCTAAATAAGTAATGGCTATAGTCACGGAAAACATTGCAACACCGGCATTTCTGCCGCCCAGTGCCATGTCTGTCACCGTGTCCTGCCGGGCCGCCTGCCAGCTCAGGTACTTACCAATCCCTCCGATAACAATAATGTTATAAGCGAGAACCAACAACAGCACAGTATTCATGGTAACTCCTTTTTATTTTTATATTTATTCGACGCGATCATGCCACACACTATCTTCAGGCTTACTTATCCAGCCGTACATCCACCATCGACATACACGATCTGGCCGTTGATAAAATCTGACGCTGGAGCTGACAGAAACAATACCAAACCTATCATATCTTTGGTTTCCGCCACCCGGCCCATTGGAAGCCTGGCTAAAAACGGCGCAATGCGCTGGGGATCTTCACAGATCTCTTTGGTCAGTGGAGATTTGATCAATGTAGGCGCGATGGCGTTAACATTGATGATAAACCCTTCTTGCACCCCCTTTATCGACCACTCCGTCGACAATTGCTTAGTCAGGTTATCAATGGCAGATTTTGATGCCGCGTAAGCAGTATACCCATCGGGATGGCCACAGAAACCCCGCACAGAAGAGGTGTTAACAATTTTACCTTTCCCCTGTCTCATGAAGTACTTACCAAATTCCTGACAGGGAATTAGCGTTCCTACAACGTTCACAGATAAAACCTGCTCGAATTTATCCTCGGGCATGGTTTCAGCAGGCGCTCTAAATGCCATACCTGCGTTGTTAATTAGCACATCTATTCGACCAAACTTTTCATCTACTGCGTTGACTAATTCAGCTATTGAAGCTCTGTCGGTTACATCACTGCGAATGGCAGTGCAACTGCCACCGATGGCTTCTACTGAAGCTACAGTTTCATCGAGGGTAGTTTGATTACGCGCCGTGACTACCACTTTCGCTTCGTGTACGGCAAAAGCTCTGGCGTAGGCCGCACCCAGAGTGCCATTTCCGCCGGTAATAACAACCACCTTATCTTTCATGCTAAACATATTTTGAGCAAATGAATCGCTCCAGGTTTCTGTCATAGCCATCTCAATCTCCTTAGTAATGATTTAATTGGTGTTATTTACGATGTGGAAAACGTCACCAATACGGTAGTCACCTGGTTAGATTCATTTTTTAACTTCCGTCCCTCATTGGGAAGTATGGCGACAGAATCACCGGCATAAAGCACAGTAGATTGATTGTTTTCGTCCGTTACCGTTAACTCACCGCTGATGACGTAATATGCTTTTTCATACGCAGCACCAAATGTATCTTTTTGGTACTGCATACTGGCACCACCATTGGGAAGAAAGTAGCTAAGCCCTTGCCAAAACTTGGTTAAACCGGTCTCAGCTTCGCCCTGGATCTTCAGTGCTACCATGTCAAAATGCGCGGGCGGGTTATAAGGCTTTAAGTCGTTTAATGTTACAAATCTCATCATACTTCTCCGTTAAAACCCAACGTTGTCTTTGCCCTTCAAGCCAAGCATTTCCCTGGTTTCATCCGGCGTGGCAACGTCCAGGGAAAACTCGCTCAACAAACGTCTTATTTTTTCTACTTGCTGAGCATTGCTTTCCGCCAACTTACCTTTGCCGATAAAGAGGCTGTCTTCCATGCCTACTCTGACATTGCCGCCCATTAACGCTGTTTGAGTAGCAAAAGGCATTTGGTGTTTACCGGCAGCCAGTACAGACCATTGATAATCTTCACCAAAAAGTCTGTCAGCAGTACTTTTCATAAACATGAGGTTTTCTTCATCAGCACCGATGCCACCTAGGATCCCGAAGATGGTTTGAATGAAAAACGGCGGTTTCACCAGCCCTCTGTCGGCAAAGTGAGCAAGGTTATAAAGATGACCTACGTCGTAGCATTCATGCTCGAACTTCGTGCCGTGCTCAGACATGATGGCCATGATTTTTTCGATATCCTTGAACGTATTTCTAAAGATAAAATCATCACTGTCGCGAACATACGCCTCTTCCCAGTCGTACTTCCATTTCTTGTAACGATTAGCCAGGGGAAACATGGCAAAATTGATACTGCCCATGTTCAACGAACACATCTCCGGGCTTACCTTCATGGCACAGGCCAACCGCTCTTCAACAGACATGGTTGGACTGCCCCCTGTTGTGAGGTTGATCACAGCGTCTGTTTTAGCCTTGATTTCAGGCAGAAATTGCATAAACACATCGGGATCACCGGTAGGCTGTCCGTTTTCAGGGTTCCGGGCGTGCAGATGAATAATTGACGCGCCAGCCTCAGCCGCTTTTACCGATTCATCAGCGATTTGCTGGGGTGTGATGGGCAAGGCGTCAGACATTGTCGGCGTATGCATTGCACCGGTTACGGCGCACGTAATAATGACTTTGCTATTCTTTTTCATATTATTTTCCTTCTTTCGCTAAGACAGAAAGTAAATACTCACTTAGCCCATCTTTAACATTGCGTATTTCTTCCTCTGTCCAGGTACGAAACCCTTTACCTGATTTCATTCCCAGTGCTCGATGGGCCACCTTATATTTCAAAATATCAGCGGGTTCGATATCCCTGTTTAAGCTTTCCAGGATGACGTTATGGATATCCAGAGTGAGGTCCAGCCCCACCAGATCAGCATTCTCGATGGGGCCGAGTTGAGGAAGTCGAAGTCCAAAACTATTTTTAACCACGGTGTCTATACCCTCTGCCGAACAGACACCATCATTGATTAGTGCAATCGCTTCCCGCCACAGAGCATGCTGCATTCTGTTACCCACAAAACCAGGCACGTCTTTTTGCACGTGAACGGGTTTCTTTCCTACATATTCAAGTAGTGACATCATGGTGACGATTGCGGCATCACTACTTTTCTCGCTTTGTACCACTTCCACCAGCGGCACAAGAAAAGGAGGGTTCCACCAGTGGGTCCCCACCACCTGACCGTCGAAAGGAAGTCCTTCAAAGATTTGATGAATAGGAATCACCGACGTATTGCTTGCCACAATGGCGCTGGACTTGGTGAAAGGGCGAATTTTGCTAAAAAGCTGCTGCTTCAACTCCAACTTCTCGGGCACTGCTTCTATAATGACATCAGCATCTTGTACGGCCTTTTGAATATCGCCGACGACGGTTATAAAATTAAGCGCTGTATGATCGCGCTTAATTATGTCGAGGTTAGCTGCAATTTTGTCCTTGGCACTGTCTCGCGCTGATGCATAAGGATCATATAGCGTTACATTTATACCGTGGGTTGCGAAAACCTGGGCAATACCACATCCCATTAATCCGGCACCAAGAACGGTCACTTTTGTTGACTCAAACATATGGAATCTCGCAAGTTAATTGAGAAGTGGCACACTTTTGCAAGTGGCCACTCGCTGCCGCCTAGTCTTCGCTGCCGGTTTCAATTTTGTAGGAGCCGCTGCGATCTATCATTGCAACCAGCCTGACGATACAGCCGTCACCGCCTTTCCAGCGCCATGGAAACGCTGCTATTGTGCATCGCTTGCCCGTGACCTTATCGATTTCACCGCCCACGTTTTCAATACCGCAAATACCATTGCTCAAAAGCGCCCGATGGCAAGGTTCCCAGTGGGGGAAGTCCTCAATAATTGAACGACCACCGCTGAACTCACGGTATTCGCCTTCTAAATGTGGGATCAGTGGGCCGGGACCATGGGGACCAATCGCCGTACCTAATGGGTGATCTAATGCTTGTACATCAATACCCACCATTTTTACTTTCTTCTTCGCTAACCACTCTCCGGCATCTTTATAAAGACCTGGACCATAGTGGTAATACTCAGATGAATCAGCATAAGTGTGATGCCACCCTGTATTAATAATGACAATATCGCCTTCGCGTATCGCAGGCGTAGCATTCTCTAAATCCTCAGCAGTAATGACTTCCCATTTTTTCTTCGGAATAGAAACCACAACAGCGGTACCGAAGAAGCGCGGTAACGGCATCTGATCCATAAATGGCGTGCCCTCAACAACATGAGCAGGCGCATCGATGTGCGTACCTGAGTGCATAACCGTAGTGATGCGCTGGGTTAATACTCCTGATTTTGACATCCCGTGGAGACGTTCAATTTTTACATCTTCAAAATATGGCCAACAGGGCTGCCCTAGTCCCCATTCATGACTGAGGTCATAGAATTCCATCCCCGTATCATTGTTTCTGTTCTCTTCCTGAATCATTTCATCCATGTCGTGCTTAGCGATTTTATGCACGCGTTTAATGTCGTTAATCTTCATCTTTAATTACCCACCATGTGATACATATTAACCGTATTACGAAGCTAACAACAAAATTTAAACATGTCAATAACAATTACGGACACATGTACAAATACATAAATAAAACTTAAGTAGCTGATTAATTTATTTTTATTTTGATTCTATTTCGTGATTTACCGACTAAATGGTTTAAAAAATATTTTTTGTTAACGATATGTGTAATTTTTAGATGGAATTATTTTTTAGAACCATGTAGGTTGAATAATAGCCGATACGGGTGTACCACAAAGCGGTTAAAAGATTACAAAATAAAATTGAGGACGATGTAATGAAGCAATTCAACCGGAACGCAATTTCGCGAGCGATACTCTTTAGTTTTACCCTTTCGTTAACTTGTACAGTGGCTGCTCAGGACGAATCCGCCACGAATGCATCAGAAGAAAAACCTCAGGGAGCAACACTAGAGATCATTGAAGTTACATCTCAAAAGCGCACGCAAACACTTCAGGAAGTACCTGCAACTATCTCAGCACTCTCTGAAGGAGTACTGGAAAAATATGGTGTGGATGACTTGTTCGAAATAGCGAATCTCGTTCCCGGCATGGTGTTTTCCCGCGCACCTGACGACGGTTTAGCCCTTACTTTACGAGGGTTGGGTACGCCCGCCAGAACACAGAGCTTTGACCAATCTGTTGCGTTGTTTCAAGACGGTATGTTCGTTGGCAAGGGACGTATGTATTCTGCTGCGTTTTTTGATATTGAAAGAATAGAAGTCATCAAGGGAACTCAAAGTACCCTGCTTGGAAAAAATACCAGTTTGGGTGCTATCAGTATTGTTACCCAAAAGCCCACAGACTATTTTGAAGCCAAAGTAAAAGCTGGGGCAGAGGTCGAAAACGGTGGTTACAGTCTTGATGCAGCAGTGAATATTCCGTTAACAGACGATTTAAACGTACGGGTTGCCGGGCACTTTGTTGAACAGGACGGCTGGGTCAACAACGTTGCGACAGGTCGGGATGTGCCAGAAGATGAAGACCTCGGTATGCGAGTTACTGCCGTTTACACGCCATCAGACACACTGACAATCACAGGTATGTACCAGCATTCCACCGGCGAACGAATTGGTAATGGCTATCAATACGTGGACAACGGTAATTATTTTTCAGAAGACGTTATCAATATCATCGGTGAAGCGAACCTCGATGATACAAAAAACGCATTATGTGAAGATTGCAAATACGACGAGAGTTATCACGATACCACAGTGGATTCATTCACCCTGACAGTAGAAAAAGATTTCGGCGACCTGACGCTGACCTCGGTTACCTCTACCGCAACGTATGACATATTATTTTACGATGACTTTGATTTTGGGCACGCATTTGATGAGTTGACTTACGTCACCACAGGTGAAGTCGATTATTACAGCACCTATTTTAAGCGAGAAGAAACCTACGACCAGTTTTCTCAAGAACTTCGATTAGCTTCAGACGGGCGGGAAAACTTCGATTACATGGCTGGTTTCTTTTATTTCAACAGTGACTGGGATTCACTGGAAGAGCAGTTTTTTAATACGCCTAACTTCCCGCCAGTAGGACCAACAGGACAAATATTTAACGGTTCTTTTGGCAATGATTTCTCACAACAAACTGAAACCTTTTCAGCCTTTGTTCAATCTGACATCTATCTGAGTGACGACCTTACACTTGCGGTAGGGTTGCGGTACACAGATGAAACAAAAGATGTTCAGTTTGACCGCATTCAGGGCCCGACGGCCACTTTGTGGAATACCGTAATCAATCCGCCTTTCGAGTCTGAACTGACTTTCAGTGATAGTTTTCTCAACGGTAATATATCGTTGAGTTATGACGTCAGCAAAAACACCACCGTTTATACTTCCTACGGTGTGGGCAGTAAAACCGGCGGATTCGCAGAATCGGCGGAAGTCACCAGTGCAGACCCATCCCTTGATGTATCCGAAGGTGGCGCGCGGGTGAAATCTGAAGAAGCCCACACGTACGAGGCGGGCGCGAAAATGGTACTTCTGGAGCGTAGCCTCAACGTCAATATGGCACTATTCTACACTGAGATTATTGATTTTCAGGAGACGTCTTTCCTGGTTACTGATGCCAGCGCAGGTTTTCTCACCCAAAATGTTGATGTGGAATCCAGCGGCTTCGAATTTGACGCGCTTTATCAGCTAAATGACGATTGGCGACTTACTGGTGCGGCGACCTACGCTGACAGTGTGCACAAAGACGATGGTAGCGACCTTGCTCAAGCCCCTAAATGGACAGGTAACATTGGCTACTCTTATCTAACTGAACTTGATTTCGGTGATCTACTCTTCGTATCAACAGGCTCAGTCAGATACCGCGGAGAAATGGTCAGTCAAATTAACGAAACCTACCCGTCGGACAGTTTAACCACATTAGACTTTACCTTTGGCGTTGAAGCCGGTGATGGCACATGGGAAGCTAACGTTGCTATTCAAAATTTGACTAACGCACGCTCAGCTGATTTCAGCGGCCCTCCGGCAGCCCCTATCGGAGCGGTGCTTGGTGCACCCACTGGTGACCAGGGCATTACAGCAGAAACCCTCAATCAACAACGAATGATAAAGCTTCAGTTTTCTTATCTGTTTGAATAAAAGAAAGCGAGCGGTTCACCGCTCGCTTTCTTTTAATAGCCAAGACTATCTCTTTTGGAGCTACTCGGGGATCATTCCAACTTGAAACAAGAGACGAGATAACATAACATTTGCAGCCTCAAAATTTATGCTAACTCTGTTTACTTATGACGACCCCCTTTGTACTTTCTTTATTAGCTTTTTCTGTTGCTTCAACCGCGCAAGCATCGCCTCAATCAGCGTCCGTTGAACATGATAGTGTTGAACATATTGAGGTAAAGAGACATTTTCAGCCGTATCGTGGCAACGTGCCCCTAATCGAAACGCCACAAGCAATAGACCGCATCACTGTTGACACACTCCAGAATGAGGGTATTACACGCTTTATCGACGCTCTGGATTTCGCCCCCACGGTAGTGAGACAGAATAACTCCGGAGGTATGTTCGACAGCTTTGCCATCCGAGGGTTTTCCGGCGACGAGAACAACCCCAGCGGTTATCTCATTAATGGGTTTAATGTTCGTGGTTACAGTGGTAATAGAAGCACTGTTAATGTGCAGACCATCGAGGTTATGAAAGGCCCGGGGTCTGCACTGTACGGTCAGGGTGAGCCAGGCGGAACCATTAACGTCATTACTAAAAAGCCCCAGTCTGATGAGCAAGGCTATATACTCGGAACGGTGGGTAACTTCGACAAAAAATATGTAGAGTTTGATTACACAAATGGTTTGAACACAGATATGGCATATCGAATCAATGGTTCTTATGAAGATTCTGATACCTATCGCGACTACGTATTTTTTAAGAACCTCAATATCAATCCTTCGTTCATCTGGAATGTGTCTGATCACACCAGCCTTAGCTACCAGATGGAAATACTCGACCAGGAAAAGCCGCTCGACCGCGGAGTCTTCATTCTCAACAATGATTTTGAGGCGGCTGAACCCGAAACCTTCTATGGCGATATTCGAGATGGTGCCCACGAAGTAAAGGCTCTTGGCCACCAATTAGTATTAAATCATGAACTAAACCACGACTGGCATATCTTGACCGGCTTTGCCTATCGAGATTCCTCGTTTAAAGGTGCGTCTTCAGATACTGAACTGTCAGCGGGGCGCCAATTACTCTTCACCGACCCAACTCTACTGTCGAGACAACGCAGAACTCGTGATTACCAGGCACAGGATTTATCTCTTCGGGTTGAACTCAGCGGCGTGACTTCAATCGCTAATTTCACCAATAACCTACTTATTGGACTGGATTACTACAATTATCACATCGACACTGACTACCGCCGCTGGCGCACTGCCTGGGGGGCTGGCGATACAACTTACAGTATCGATGTTAACAACCCCGACTACACTATATTTCGTCCTGAAGTATCCCCCACGACTATGACTGCGGAAAAGCAAAAGGGGCTGGGCTTTTATGCGCAGGACGTTGTTGAACTCACTGACAGTACCAAAATCTTGCTCGGGTTCCGCGTGGATAGATTCGAACAGAACATCTTTAATCAAATCAGTGAAGTTGGCCAGACGCAAGACCAAACAGAGGTCACACCGCGATTTGGTTTAGTGCACAAGCTGACCAATAACGTTAGTCTGTATAGCAGTTATGCTGAGGGCTTCCGCCCTAATCCTGGCCTAGACTCAGATCGAAACGCGTTTGACCCTGAAGAAACAACATCTTTTGAAGTTGGTGCTAAATGGGACAATGTTGCAGATATTTTCTCTGGTAGTGTGGCTATATTTAACGCCGAAAAAAGCAATATGCTTACCGCTGAGCCTAATACTGGTTTGTCAGCTACACTGGGCGAAGTGGAAAGTCAAGGCGTTGAATTTCAGCTTTCCTCCAGCGTGACATCCGCCACTCGCATTGATATATCCTACGCATACATAGACGCGAAAACTGCAAATGAGGTAAATAACCTCGACTGGGGAGTACCTATTCCTGCTGGTTCACGTCTCATCAACGTAGCGAAGCATTCAGGTTATATTTCCCTGAACCACTATACCGATATCATGGCGAAAGAAGCCTACATGGGGATTACGGTAAGGTACGTTGGGGACCGACTTGGCCAAACCACTGACCCAACTTACATACTTCCCGATTACACGTTGGTTAATCTGTCTGCTTCGATGAATATAAGCGATAACTTGTCGGTCATGGTTGATATAAACAACCTGTTTGATGAGGAGTACTTTGAGAACTCCTATCATCAGTTGTGGACCATGCCTGGCTCGCCCACCAGCTATACCATAAGTATGAAATACGCGTTTTAATACTTAGCGTATAAAAAGGCCGGTTTTTCATGTTTCGCAAATCGGCCTTTTTGTCTTTTCTGACCCGGCATGTATTAGCGGGTCATTTAAGAGAAAGCACACTAGCTATAGATCGTTCTCTTCTTTTTTATACCGCTCAAACCACGCTAAAATATTGCCCACCTTTTGCACCAACCGCGATGGTTTACTTGCAATACCATGAGAGGCACCAGGAAGTCTAATCATTGCCGCATCAACATTCTGCAACCGCAATGCCTGATAGAACTGCTCTGACTCGCTGATTGGGGTGCGATAGTCTGCTTCACCGGTTAAAAGTAGTGTTGGTGTCGTCACATTACCCACCAGCGACAGCGGGCTGCGATCCCACAATTCATCGGCAATATTCCAAGGCATATCCGGCATCCAGTACTGGCTGAAAAACGGATAAGCATCTGCCGTCAATGCAAAGCTCACCCAGTTTATTACCGGCTTTGCTACGACCGCAGCCGAGAATCTATCAGTTTTACCAATAGACCAGGCAGTCAGCACGCCACCACCGGAACCGCCGGTGATAAACAAGTTGCTTTCGTCGATATAACCTTGGGCAATGGTGGCATCTACCACGTCCATAAGGTCGTTGTAATCTTCTGACGGATAGTTGTGGTGGATTAGATTGCCAAAGTCTTCACCATAGGAAGCACTCCCCCGCGGATTCGACCACACAACAACGTATCCCTTTGCTGCCATCAATTGTATTTCCATAGCGAAATGTGGTCCATAAGCAGCATGGGGACCACCGTGAATTTCGAGGATAAGTGGATACTTTTTCGAACTATCAAAATTGGGAGGTAAGGCTATCCAGGCATCAATTTTTCGTTCATCAATACTGGATGTTACAGTGAGCTCTTTCACCTCGGCCAATGTCACGTGTCCCAGCAGATCTTCATTTAAATGGGTTAACGTAAGGTCTGTTCTACCTTTTCGAAATAATGTGAGGTCACCGGGCGCATTTCGTCCCGCCGAAACATACACAATGTCGCCGTCGTCACTGACAGCAAAATCGCCCGATGTATAAGGACGACCTAAAGCTTGCCCTCCGGTGACAATATCAAGCTTGGTGATATCGCCGCCTAAGCTGACTTTAGCGAGTTTCGTTTCTCCGTGATCGAGATAGGAAAAAGTGAGAGAGCGGCTGTTATCAGCCCAGACAAATTTGCCAATACTGCGATCAAGTGTTGATGTCAGGCGCGTTATTTTCCCCGATTTAAGCGCCATCACCACAATGTCGCTGTTCTGATATGAGAGCTTCCTGTCATTTAACTGGCTAAACGCCAGATACTTACCGTCCGGACTAAGCACAGGATTCGCTTCAAACCCGACCATTTCAGTTACCGGCTCAACCTTTCCTGTTGCAATAGCCACTTTAAATATATCGCCGGAAAGGGGGTTGAGAGCGTAATCCTCTTTTCCCGGAGAGGCAAAATAAATGAACTCATCGTCATGACTAAAGGTAATGGTGCCGCCATTGGGGAAATTGCCATGGGTAAGCTGCCTTGGCGTTCCCCCTTCTACCGGTAACACGTAAAGCTGATCGTGGCCCTGGCGCAGATAGCCTCGGCCGTCACCGCGATAGGTGGTGGTGTCAATGAGTTTCGCGGTTTCAGCCCACTTCGCGCCTTTAGGTTTTTTAGGCATATCTGTAAATAAGGGCTTTTGCTTCTGTTCTGTAAATAACGTAAATGCCAGAGTTTGACTATCGTGAGACCAGGTTATTTTTCTCGGTCTTTCCGTGGTATTGGTCAATCTCACTTCTTGCCGGCTATCAAGATAATATACGTGCAGCTGTGCTCGTCCATTGTAGGCTTTGGTGTACGCCAGCATTGTCCCATCAGGGGAAAAAGTAGCATTACTAATATTCGTATCATCAGCCAAAAACGGACGATGTGTTTTGGTATCTGTATTGACCTGCCACAAACGCACTGCCCTGCTATCTGTCATAATGTCCAGACTCTGGCGTTCGTACACCACAACCTCATCATTGATGAATTGCGGGTTTGCCACAAACTCCAAATCAAAGGTATCGCCGTAATCAAGTACTTTGGCAAACAGCGGTTGAGGACTTAACAGCGCGCAGCCCAACGCAACGTGTTTCGTCACCGTTAGCAGGTATTTTCTGTTCATCGTATGCAAGCTCCCTGGATAGTAGAGCCCGTTGAGCACTGCGTTACGCTTTTGCAGCATAGGTCAATGGGCTATTTATTGTTCTGTATTGTTAACTGAATCATAGTGCCACAACAAAAGTGAAATTAGGTACTTTAAACAGTTCAATACGACCAATAATCAAAAGTGCGCTGTAAATGGTTTACTTTAAAACCAAGTGCTAGTCGAGGAATCTGTGTCGGTGCTGAGCGACCTGCTCATGTAGCCATTGGATAAAGGTTTTAAACCGTGCCTGACTTTGGGTTTCTTTATGGGTTGCTAGCCAAAATGTACGTTTAATGGTGATAGCGTGGGGGAGAATACACTTTAGTTCACCGTTCTGTATGGCTAAGAATTTGGGGAGGATCCCTACCCCAGCGCCGTGGGACAGCATTTGATACTGTGCATTAATACTCGTACTTCTCAAAGCAGGGAGCTTTGCAAGGGCTGTTTCCTCAAAGAACTTAAGCTGAGGGGCGTAAATTAAATCAGGCACATAACTTATTAGCGTAAACGGGCTTAAATCGTCCACATCCTCTGGCGTACCTTTTTCGTCTAAAAGACAACTGTGGCCATACAGATTAAGCTGATAGTCAGTTAGCTTTTCAGTACTTAAAAGTCCTTTAGTAGGCCGCTCCAGCAAAATGGCGATATCAGCTTCACGCTTATTCAAATTGAGAAAACCACTGGTTGCCACCAACTCGACACAAATTTCCGGATACCGACGTTTAAATTCGGCCAGCAAAGGGGCGAGAAAACCACTGCCAAATCCTTCTGATACACTCACGCGAATGGTTCCTGCTAAATGTGATCGCTCATCATTAAGCTCATTTTCCGCCTCCAGAATAATGTGCTCAGCTTTTTCCGCGTAACGCTCCAGTCGCTTTCCCTGATCGGTGAGAATGTAACCCCGACTTGTCAATTCGAACAAAGAACAATTGAGTGCATTCTCCAGCTTTTTTACACGCCTTATCAGTGTAGTTGCATCTACGCCTTCACCTTTTGCAGCAACAGATACACGGCCATTCCTGGCCACCGAAAGGAACAGTCTAATATCATCCCAGTTCACACAAATACCTGCAAAAATACAGTACCAAGCTGCAAGTATATGCCTTGATAATGATAACGCAACGTTTCAATATTGTTAAAAATATGAATTGAGAATTCGTTATGCGACATATTCCACATTTTATTAATGGCGAAACCTATTTTAGCGACGCAGAAGCCACCTCGGAGGTTTTCTCCCCAAATACTGGCAATGTGCAGGCCACGGTTTCTTCCGCCAGTGCCCACACACTACAAACTGCCATCGACAGCGCCCTTAACGCTCAAAAAGCATGGAGCACGACCAACCCTCAACGCCGTGCCCGGGTTATGTTTGCGTTCAAAGCGCTGGTTGAGAAACACAAAGTTCGTCTTGCAGCGCTGCTTTCAAGCGAGCACGGCAAGGTACTTAATGACGCCCATGGCGATATCCAAAGGGGCCTTGAAGTCATTGAATTCGCCTGTGGCATACCCCACGCTCAAAAAGGTGAATACACCGATGGAGCCGGCCCTGGCATAGATGTTTACTCAATGCGGCAGCCCCTTGGGGTTGTTGCAGGTATAACACCGTTCAACTTTCCTGCGATGATCCCCATGTGGATGTTTGGTGTGGCAATCGCGTGTGGTAATTGCTTTATTCTCAAGCCATCAGAGCGCGACCCATCAGTCCCGGTTGAACTGGCAAAGCTCATGATTGAGGCTGGCCTTCCGCCAGGCGTACTAAACGTGGTGCACGGTAATAAAACCGCCGTCGACGGTATTTTAGAGCATCCCGCTATTAAAGCTGTGAGTTTTGTTGGCTCTTCAGATATTGCAAACTACGTCTACGAACGTGGCGCTCGTGCAGGCAAACGTGTTCAGGCCATGGGCGGTGCTAAAAACCACGGCATAGTGATGCCCGACGCTGACCTCGATCAGGTAGTAACCGACTTGGTGGGTGCCGCATTCGGTTCTGCCGGCGAGCGTTGTATGGCATTGCCGGTAGTCGTGCCTGTAGGCGATGATACTGCTGAAAAACTGAAAGCTAAACTGATACCAGCGATTAAAGCAATTAATGTTGGTCAATCCGATGACGCTTCCGCACATTATGGCCCGGTCGTAACAGCGACGCACAAAGCACGTATTGAAGGCTACATTGACATGGCCGTTTCAGAAGGAGCTGAATTGGTTTACGACGGCAGAGACAAGCAAATTCCCGAGGATAGTAGCGGCTACTTCATCGGACCTACCTTTTTTGATCACGTTACTGACAATATGAAGTCATACCGGGAAGAAATATTCGGACCGGTGTTGCAGATGGTGCGGGCTAGCGATTTTAATCATGCTGTGGATCTGGCCAGCAATCATCAGTATGGCAACGGCGTAGCCATTTATACCCGCAACGGCCACGCAGCCCGTGAGTTTGCTCAGCGAGTTAATGTAGGAATGGTAGGTATTAATGTGCCTATCCCGGTGCCCGTAGCCTACCATACCTTTGGTGGTTGGAAACGTTCAGCATTTGGCGACACAAACCAGCACGGTATGGAAGGTGTCAAGTTCTGGACCAAAGTTAAAACCATTACCCAGCGTTGGCCTGATGGCGCAGATAACAACGATAACGCCTTTGTTATACCTACCATGGGATAATTTGATCATGCAGTTTTCATTAACCGAAGAACAACAATTTATCGTCGACTCTGCCGCCCGCTTTACGGCTGACAAAATAACCCCTTTTGCTGCGCAATGGGATGAAACACACACATTACCAAGGTCAGTTTTAAAAGAGGCGGCAGAACTCGGCTTTGGTGCAATATATGTTAGCGAAGCCGCTGGCGGGATCGGCATTGGCCGCCTGGAAGCAGCGTTAATTATGGAAGAACTGGCTTACGGTTGCCCGTCAACAGCCGCCTTCGTGTCAATTCACAATATGGCGTGCAAGATGATTGACAGCTATGGAAATGAACATATTAAAGCTGCGTATTTACCCGACCTCATTACCATGGAAAAACTGGCCAGCTATTGCCTGACCGAGCCGGGCTCAGGTTCCGACGCGGCGTCGTTGAAAACGTCGGCGAGACGAAATGGCGACCACTATATTGTTAATGGTTCTAAGGCCTTTATCTCCGGTGCCGGAGAAAGCGAAGTCTATCTTGTCATGTGTCGCACCGGCGATAACGGGCCTAAAGGGATATCCTGTCTTCTTATCGACAAGCACGCTGATGGCGTGAGCTTTGGTGCTCAGGAGAAAAAGTTGGGTTGGCACTCTCAGCCAACCGCGCAGGTGAATTTTGATAGCGTAAAAGTTCCCCTTTCTCACCTTTTAGGTAGTGAAGGACAAGGTTTTTCCATTGCTATGGAAGGGTTAGATGGCGGCCGCCTTAACATCGCTGCCTGCTCCATTGGCGGCGCACGCCGCTGTCTTGATGAAGCTGTACAGTACACCACCGACCGAACCCAGTTTGCGTCGAGAATTATCGACTTTCAGAATACACAGTTCACTCTGGCAGACATGACAACAGAGCTTCACGCCGCCAAAGCACTTTTGCATCAAGCTTGCGATAAAGTCACTCATGATGCCCCGGACAAAACCTACTTCGCAGCCATGGCAAAGCGGTTTGCTACAGATACTGGCAGCAGTATTGCTGATCGCGCCCTTCAACTTTTCGGCGGTTATGGCTATCTGATGGATTATCCCATCGAACGGTTCTGGCGCGATCTCAGGGTGCATTCCATTCTGGAAGGCACTAACCAGATCATGCGAATGATAGTAGCCAGAGAGTTGATGAAATAACCAGACAAACAGGAGCAGAAGACATGACACATATTGCATTTATTGGTTTAGGAAATATGGGTTCGGGAATGGCAAAAAACCTGGTTCAGAAAGGTTTTCAGGTGACAGCTTACGACTTAAGCGAACAAGCGCTTCAAAAGGCCAGCCAGTTTGGCTGTGATACTGTTTCGTCAATAGAAGACGCCGTGAAAGGTGCTCAGGTTGTTGTGTCCATGCTGCCAGCCGGGAAACACGTCGACGATGTGTATAGTAACCACGTAGTCGACACGGTATCCCAGGATACTTTGCTCATCGACTGCTCCACCATTGATGTGGCTACCGCTCAAAAAGTAGCTGAGGTTGCAGAGGAAAAGGGGTTGGCAATGGTAGATGCCCCCGTATCTGGTGGTACAGCCGCAGCACAAGGAGGAACATTGACTTTTATGGTTGGGGGTAACGCCAAAGCCTTCGAACTCGCCCGGCCTGTTTTAGAAGCGATGGGCAAAAAAGTCATTCACGCTGGTGGGCACGGCGCTGGTCAAGCGGCAAAAATATGCAATAACATGTTGTTAGCTGCATCAATGATTGCCACCTGCGAGAGTTTTCAATTAGCGCAAAAGCTAGGGCTCGACCCGCAGGTGTTTTTTGATATCGCCTCCAATGCGTCTGGTCAAACCTGGTCGATGACCAGCTATTGTCCAGTGAAAGGGGTTGGCCCGACAAGCCCCGCAGACAATGATTTCTCTGGCGGCTTTGCCTCATCTCTAATGCTTAAAGATCTCGGCCTGGCAATGGCCGGCGCGGCCTCTGTTAACGCCGTGGTTCCTATGGGTGAAGAAGCGCTAACCTGGTATCAGGCCCACTGCGAGGAAGGCAATAGTGCGCTTGATTTTTCTTCCATAATTAACCGCTTACAATAACATTGCACAAGAGCCTGTTTGAATACGGCACCACATCAAAAATGAGTGGTATTTTTACCAACTGGATCTGGCGTCGCTTTGATAGGCCCGCCAAACAAAACCCACGCCGATGCTGTAAGTAATATCTTTTTCATATAAAGGGCTGTCTTCGTTTGCGGCCCCTTGATTAAATTGAACAGAGGCTCCCAAAAAGCCTCGCACACGCCGCATTACTGGGAATGAAAGGCCCACCGAGGCTTCCGAACCCAGGTATCCCCCCTTCCCGTTGTAAGCACTTCTGATTTCAGTTTCATACTCAGGTGCCACTTCGTAAAAGTAGTCATGTAGCTTTTCAGAGGCCCAGGTCATTCTGAATGCCAGGCTAAGCCCTGTTTCGGGGAACAGCACACCTCGCTGTTGATATCGCAACGTGGGCTCAAAAACGTAGCCACGGGCGTGAATGTCCCCCAAATCAGTAGAAAATACAGCACGTGCCTGAACTCTTCCGGTCAGTCTTCCCTGCCCGCCACCGACGTAAGAGAGATCCTTCATTTTATAAATTAGCTGAGGACCAGCTTCAAATAAATAGTCCAGCTCGGGCATACCTTGCCTAACCGAGTCATCGTCACTGTCGGCAGAAAACGCGCCACTGAAGCTCATATCAAGTTCTAGTCTATCATTTTCAACAAATACTGCCCGAGCGCCGCCATCGCCACCAATTCGAAAAATTTCGCCCCGATAAATGGCATAAGGTGCAGCCAGGGCAACAAAATTTCTCTCTTTAGACGCGGGGTAATTTGGCACTTCAATCATGCCGCCGCCTACACCTACTTCCCACAGCGGTTGAGCCTCATCCAGGGATTCAAATCCAGTGAGGTTTCGATTGGGTGAATCATTGGCGTCAGTGTTCAAAGCTTCTGCACAGACAGATGCAGACATGCATATCAACACCAGGCTACTGAATAACGTTTTCAAACTTGAACCCTATTAGAACGGCAAAAAATGAATTGTAACGGCGATAGCTATCACTGAAAAGAATAAAAAAACGCCGATGAATTCCTTCATCGGCGTTATACATTTTTCTGCCATATTGCAGGGTTACAAACTTGCTGCACAAGCCCCTTGTGTAGCACTTTGATGGTAAGCAGTTTCAAGTGATTTCATCATGGGTTTGTGGTGATTGATAGTAAGAAGGTTCTTCTCAACTCTCGCGGCATCAAATGAAGTAAAGAACGATTTGAGGAAAACTTCGTTGGTTTCTTCTCTGATAAGCACTCGCGCCCCTGTTTGCACGATTATTTTGTCATCCGGTGAAAGTCCCCACTTCTCAGACAATGCTTCCACTTTGCGTTGATAGACTTTGGACAGCGCTTCTGAGCCAGCGAGAATAGATGGCAGATCACCCAATTCAGATAAGCGAAGCTTCTCTTTGCCAATAATGTACATATGGTCGTGACTAAAAGGCTTCAACTTTTTTGACGCCGGTTCAATAATCGCAATCTGCATATCTTTCTGGGCTGCTTGCAAATAGGCCAAACCTTCATCAGAGTAGTTGCCAAGTAGCGACAGGTTTAACTTCACACGGGACTGACTTCGTTTACCTGTTAGAGTAAGCAATTTACTGTCACTTACACTGTTCGGCGCACCGATATCACAAGTAGGCCCCACGCGGTAATAGTAATCGCCCTCAACAGCACTAACGAAAGAAGAAGCTGAGGCTGCGAAAGCGAAAGCAGCGAAACATAAAACCTTTTTCACGACACGTCCTTAAATAGAGTTAAGTTAACGAAAAAAACGTTACCACAACAAAATTCGTTCCACTGTTTCACAAATGATACCTAAGAATATATTGTAGCAACTTTTTCCAAAAACACCTGTTTTCATGAGAAAAGAAAAAAGCACAAAACAATGAGAGCTTATTGCGGGCACAACGTACGACATATCACCGGCAATAACAACCATCCATTCTCATCAAGAAGTCTAACAGCATCAACTGGTCAAACATGTTAAGATATCATTCAAGATTTTGTTTCAGCGCGTGTTTTATGGTGCCAAACACTTGTGTAGCCTTTTTTCTGAGGCACTTATTTTAAGGAGTTATACTATGTCGCTAAATACCTGTGTAAAAGGAACTCTTTTAGCACTTACACTGACGGGTTCTGCCCACGCAGCTACATCATTGCAGGATCTAACCGGCGCACTTGAAAAACAGGTGCAAACCTCAGCGCAACCAGCTGCTGCTGACACGATGGATTACACGTCAGAGATTTCGAGCCTGCTTGGCCAGGTAACCTCTAACCTTAATGTTAGTGAAGAGCAGGCGGAAGGTGGGTTAGCTTCCGTATTTAATTATGTCAAGAGCAATGTATCGGCCGATGACTTTGGCAGTATTGCAAGCAGTATTCCTGGATTGGAAGGTTTAATGTCTGCTGTACCTGCGACATCAGATAGTAGCAGCCAATCTACCGCGAGCGCGCTGTCAGGTCTGATGGACAAAGCCGCTGAGTACAGCAGTTCAGTAAAATCAGTTAACGACATAAAAAAGCAGTTTGAAGCTTTGGGTTTGACACCTGACATGATCAGTCAGTTTGCCAGCCAGATTAGCACCTGGCTTGACAAAGAAGATAAACAAGAAACC
The DNA here is from genome assembly GCF_056158205.1 of Alteromonas sp. AWQ4_252. Classification (NCBI taxonomy): domain Bacteria; kingdom Pseudomonadati; phylum Pseudomonadota; class Gammaproteobacteria; order Alteromonadales; family Alteromonadaceae; genus Alteromonas; species Alteromonas sp. AWQ4_252. The sequence continues at coordinate 4,412,923 of NZ_JBSWSV010000001.1, forward strand.
CAATCGGTATTTGAATCAAGTTTAAGTGGCCTGCTTTCCGGTCAATAAAATTCGAGCGGAAACAGGTACAAAACCTCCCTCTCTCAATAAAAAAGGCGGACATGCATAAGCATTCCGCCTTTTTTACAGAGCTGTCTTTTAATTATGACCGCCACAACAGCTATCGCCGTGCTCCGCCCAGTTTTTCAACTTAGATGTTTTACCTATCCCCGGGTTAAAGCTGTTTGTCGGATCCAGCTTTCGATAAAAGGTTTTTAGCGCATCTTTAGCAAAATATTCATGACCTACATTGTGCTCTGCCGGATATTCCGCACTTCTTGCATCAAAGGTTTCAAGAATTTTATTCTTTAAGGCTTTGGCATCGGTGCCTTTCTTCAGAACATAGTTTTGATGCATAACGTGGCAAAATAGATGACCGTAATAAAGTTTGGTATCTATTTGGCTGTCAATGTCTTCTGGCAGTACTTCAAACCAATCAGGGTCGTTGCGTCGTAATGCTACATCGATGGTCATCATTGCCCCCACCTCTTTGCTATTCATTGCATGGTAGCGCCCTATGGCTCCACCAGCTACAAACCGATGAAGAATTGCCTTATCAGCCTCATCTTCGGTGCACTCAAAGAAGTCGCCGTCATTTTCTTTGAAGAACTGGCTAAGATAGGCTCTGGCTTCGTCCACACCATCGTTACTCATTTCCAAAATCCAGTGATGCTGATACCGATCGCGATAGGCTTCCATTCGCGCCGGTAAATGATTGGGGAACAAGTAGCTAAAATATTGCATTACACGGTCAGACATTTTGTTGGGCAAGAAACCAAGTTTGTCGGCAAATGCGTCAAATTTGCGCTTAAAAGCAAACAGTTTGGGGATAAATTTAGCCCCTAATTTGCTTATCACAATAAACATATCTTTGCCGTACTTCTTAGATACGTCGTAACAATCGCGATGCAAATATTCACCGGAATCAGGCAGGTTTTTAAACGTCGACAAAATATCCCGACGTATCTTCGTGAACATCGAAGCGTCATTAGACCCCACGTAAAAGACCTGCTTTTTCTCGGGAATAGGAAAAGTATCAAGACGAACAGCAAAAACTGCTAGTTTACCGGCACAGCCTGATGCCTCGTGCAAACGACGACCATCGTTATTAAAACGGGAGGGCGTGTCGGAATCCACGTCGCGAACCCGCTGATCATATTCGTTGTCCGACGCCCTTAATTCCGGGAATTCTACGTCATCATTCGTGTAGGCTTTACTTTCAAGGTTTGAAAGTATGTCTTCCGGTGTCTCGCCTAACTTTATACCGAGGTTATTCACCAGGGTTAACTGTCCGTTCTCATCGATTTGCGCATACAGGGACATCTCAGTATACGCCGGCCCCCGCTTTACGAGCGCCCCGCCAGAGTTATTACAAATGCCGCCAACAATAGATGCCCCGATGCAAGAGGAACCAATCACAGAATGCGGTTCACGGCCGAAGGGAGCAAGCGTGTCTTCCAGACCAAACAAGGTACTGCCTGCCAGCCCAACAATCTGCTTGCCTTCGTCGAGTAATTGGATTTCGTCAATACGCATGGTACTGATGATGACCAGCGGCCGGTCGTAGTCTTTGCCATCCGGAGTTGAACCACCAGTTAACCCCGTATTGGCGGCTTGCATGATAACAGCTACGTCAGCCTCAACACATAACGACAACACTCGCCAAATCTCTACAAGAGTACCAGGCCTGACCACTGCCAGCGCTTCACCGGAGCCGAAACGAAACCCTTTGCAATAGGGTTGTTTTTTCGCTGCATCGGTCAATAAGTAAGATTGTCCTACCACATCACCCAATGCGTTAAGCAGAGACTGTGTTTGTGCTGTCATTTCTCTCTCTTAGTAGATATTACCAACAATTTGTGTCGACGGATTATACACTATTAACCAGTGATCCGACGGACAAAAAAGGTCAAATTAACGTAATAATTAATGCGCTGAACGCTGACGAGCCGCTCCAGGTTGCCGTCTTTGAGAGCTCCTGAACGGCTTTTTAGGCTGCTTCGGTTTCTTCGGCTTTTTAGGTGCCCGCAATACTGTTTCCGCTAATACTTGCGCTGGCTCAAAGCCTGTGAGGGTTTCTCTTGGAAGCAACTTTTGGATCAGCGTTTCAATATCTCTAAGCTGATCTATTTCATCTGCACTGACTAGAGACAACGCCTCACCACTGGCGCCAGCACGACCTGTTCTTCCAATTCTATGTACGTAATCTGCCGCGGTATTAGGCAATTCCAAATTAACAACAATGGGAAGTGCCTCAATATCAATGCCTCTGGCAGCTATATCAGTAGCAACCAGCACGTTTATCTTCCCGGATTTAAACTCGCTTAAAGCGCGAGTACGGGCTCCCTGGCTTTTGTTTCCATGTATAGCAGCACTGGGAATACCTGATTGTGTTAGCTTAGTTGCGATGCGATTTGCACCGTGCTTGGTACGGCTAAACACCAGGGTTTGCTGCCAGCTATTTTGTTTGATGAGCGCTTTGAGAGCGCCGACTTTTTTCGACTTATCTACATTTATTAAGCGTTGCTGAATTTCTTCAACAGTAGTATTTGGTTTCGCCGTTGAAATTTTAACAGGGTTTTTCGCTACCGATTCCGCTAATGTGGTCACAGAGTCCGAGAAGGTCGCAGAGAAAAGTAAGGTCTGACGTTTAATCGGCAACAATTTTAATATGCGCTTAATATCGTGAATAAACCCCATATCCAGCATGCGGTCGGCTTCGTCAAGAACCAGAGTTTCAAGAGCTTCAAACTTCACCGCGTTTTGCTGGTGTAAGTCCAGTAGTCTGCCTGGAGTCGCGACCAGAATGTCAGTGCCACTGCGAAGACGCTTCATTTGTGGGTTAATACCCACGCCACCAAATACCACTGTGGTTTTCAAATTGAGAAATTGATTAAACTGTCGGATATTCTCTTCCACTTGCGCGGCCAGCTCTCTGGTTGGCGTCAGTACAAGTGCCCTGACCTGATTTGCACCGGCTCGCTTGCCTTCACTTAATCTCTCTAACAACGGCAAGGAGAAACCCGCTGTTTTACCAGTACCGGTCTGAGCCGCTGCCATGACGTCTTGGCCTGACAAAATAACGGGAATTGCCTGTTCCTGAACAGGAGACGGCGTCGTATAGCCTTGCGCTGACACAGCTTTTAAAAGGGGTGCGCTCAGGCCCAATTGGGAAAATGACATAGAACCTCAAAATATAAGGATAAAATATAAGAGAGTGAGGAAAACGTGCCCGGCGATTTCACCGACGTCGTCGCTCACTCTTAAAAATACTGGGGAAAACCCGATGTGCTTAGAGAGGCTGTCAGCTTTGCAACAAGCATTTCACTAGCGACCTGGAAGTGGATCCAAATCATGAACAGCCCCCTAGCAGGCGGCGCATACTAACAGCCAACTGCAACAATAGCCAGATTATTTTTTATACAGACAAAAGAATAATCCACAAAAAACCAAAGGATAGATTACAATCTTCTAATACATTGGTGCATTTATTTTTTCTAGAGAAAAACTTTCCTTACTGTGTGCCGATATTTTTCGTAAAAACTAAAGTTGTCGTACTTGAGGTTATTTGTTGAAAAGTCTTCGTTCCGAAATTGCCGCTATTTCGCTTGTGTCAATTACACTTATCAGTTCGCTGATCATGTGGGTGTCTCTTAGTGTTTATGAAGATCTCTACGAAAACTTTGTTTCCGATGAACTGGAGTCACTGTCAACGAATTTAGCGAATGATTTACTGCCATTTATGAATGAGCGACCAGGCAATTTTGCCATGCTCAGTATACTCCTGCGTCTGGAGGAATATGACAATGTAGAATTCGCCCGGGTATATGACATTCAATCGAAACTAGTCAGTTCCTATGCAGGCAACGCCATGATGAGTGATAGTGCTGACGTCCTTGATCATGAAACTATGCTCGACGATGCATTCAGTGCCCTGCCATTTGGTCTGGAGGTAAAAGATGATCACATTCAGGTCGTTCAGCAAATTGGAGACCCAGCTTTCCCGCAAGGAAAACTGGTAATTTCATACCAAATAAGAGACGCGCTTTCTGCTAGTATGCGAGACTTTATAATGGCTGTTCTTCCTTTTGTTATCGCTTTACTCATTTTTGCTGTGTTTATTGCACTGGAATTGCAAAGGCGCTCTCTTCGCCCATTATTTAATCTTATTTCACAAATGCGCCAGATTGAAGAAACAAAAGATTACGCTGTGACTGTTGAGATCAAAGGAAAATCTGAGATCCAGGCCCTCACCCAAGGGTTTAACAGAATGATGTTCGACATTAACAAACAAACAGATCTAAATCGCCAGAAAAACAAGCTATTAACCAAGCAACAGGAACAAATGGAGCAATTGGCGAATTTCGACACCCTCACAGGGTTGCCTAACCGTCAGTTCTTAATGAAAACACTTTCTATCGAGTTAGCGAGAGCTAAACGCAACGAAAGTGATGTATTCGTACTCTTTCTTGACTTAGATGGCTTCAAGGTTGTTAACGACTCCTTTGGCCATGATGTGGGTGACAAACTACTTGTTCGCATAGCCGATCTCATCAGTGAAACTTTGCGCGAAGGTGACATTGTTGGTCGCTTAGGCGGAGACGAGTTCGTTGTCATTCTCAGTGAGAATCCCAATAAGAAGGAACTGGAGGTTATTTGTCAGCGTCTGGTGGATATCTTAGGAGAACCGCAAAGTATAGAGCAATGGAAGCTGGATACTGGCGTGAGCGTTGGCGCCGCTATGGCGAAGGACTGCGACTACGAATTAAGCACATTGATGAGTAATGCTGATATCGCTATGTACCACGCTAAACGAAACGGCCGTGGGCAGTATACGTTGTTTACCCGAATGATGCAGAACGATAACAAACGCATCCTTCGTATTGCATCCAGTATAGCAACGGCTTTACGGAATAATGAATTCTACCTCGTGTATCAACCGAAAGTTGACAAACATTCAGCCATCCAGGGTTTTGAAGCGCTACTGCGATGGTATAACCCTCATTTGGGACTCGTGTCACCTGGTGAATTTATTCCTATTGCCGAACAGAGTGACAAAATTTCGCTGATAACCAAATGGGTAGTCAACCAGGTCTGCACAGATTTACCGCTTATCCACCAAAAATATGGCCCCCACGTTGTGGTGTCGCTTAACCTGTCGGCTTCTGACCTTTCTGATGAATCGGTAACAGATTTCACCCTTGAACGGGTTTCTAAACTAGGTGCTCTTGCTCAGTTTATCGAATTTGAGATCACTGAATCTGCCTATCTGAAAAATTTCCAGTCTGGCAATATATTTTTCGAAAAAGCCCGAACGCTGGGCTGCAAAATTGCCCTTGATGATTTTGGCACCGGCTATTCTTCTCTCAGCTACCTCACTGAATTTAATATAGATACACTGAAAATAGACCGCCAATTTGTAAGCCAAATTGGAATTTCCGAACGTTCGGAACTTATCACCGATACCATTATTAATATGGCTGTGCATTTGAAGTTAGAGGTCTGCGCAGAAGGCGTGGAAACCGAAGACCAAGCAGCGTTTTTAAGAAACCATGGCTGCCATTTATTGCAGGGTTTTTATTATGGTAAACCTGAACCCCTCTCCAAAGATAAAACTTATCCCGTGTTACAGTAGAAAAACAGATAGCGTTTAAGCATTACCCGGCAGTAAACAGCACAGTTAGTTGCTCGGGTATAGGCATATCAGCAGGCAAATAACCTACCGCCCCCTGATTTTCAAGCAGATATTGCAGCATTTGGTCTGTGTTTTCTACTTCAACAGGCGCCCTATTTCTTCCACTGAAACGCATTTGAGCCCAGTAAGATTGTATTCTCGCCTCGGTGAGCCCCACCACAAGCGTATTAAATACATGCCTGGCTTCTTCACCTGGCTTAAGCGCAACCGGCTCCAGTAAACGGCCAGGACCTCCCATGAAAATGTTGCGAATTTCATGCTTTTCCATGGACTGAGGTTCTGCTAAGTTGCCGACGATTACAATTTGCTGCGCTGCCCTCGAGGGTGCGCACACCAATAATAAACAGCTTGTAAGGAGTAAGATTATGATTGCTTTCATTAAAAAACCCACTCCAAACCAATCTGATATAGTGTTGCTTTGCGATTAAAATCTGGGTTTTTAATTTCGAAGTGTGACGTTTTTCCAGTTTTGCCATCCAGCAGTGTTATTTCAGCTTTTAAAGCCAGATTCGAGGAATAGCTCCAACGTGATGTAAATGAGACAGAATCAAGATCATCTGAAGGCAAACTATTGTATAGTTCATCAACACCATATGCCAACATGTCTAACTGTGGATCTATTCCCACGGGAATAGAGTTATCGAGTACATTTAGCGATTGACGTGAGTGGGCAAATGTTACCGCAAACTGATAATCCTTGTAGTATGCTCCTAACGAAGCATAGTACGCTTTAATGCCTGATAGCACGGCGATGTTAGAAGTCACCTCCATCCGTTCTGCAGCAAAAAACCAATCCAAACTGTCGTAAAATACGCCTACCACATACGTATCAGCAGCACCATCTAGAGAAAGAAAGTCACTTATTTCATTAAAACCAGCTTGCTCAAGGCCAAATCTTAATTCGTGAATCCCTTGTACATCTGCATTGACTTCTTGAGTGCTCAACGTAGCGCCTCGTATTTGCCAACCTCCATAGTTAATTTCGATAACGCCACCGTACAAACCATCCACAGACAGATTAAAAGTTTCACCACTGCTTTCAAAGTCTGCATCATAACTGCCGTAATATCCCTCTAGGTTGATGTAAACCTCATCGATAGAAAATTGATACCGGGCACTCCCCCCTTCGAAATTTGAAAAAAACAAGTAGCTGCCGTACAGCTGCTGAGGTGCAGATAACCAAGGGTAGGAAAACCCTACATCAATCACATCTGAGTATTTGAGGTAAGGGGTTCTCAACTTTCCCGCAAGAAGTTGCAAATTATTGGAAGGTTCGTAAGTGAGATAAGCCCATTCAATACCGGACTTTCGGTTACTATCGCTATGTAACAACAGTTGTGTTGACGCTGACAAGGTTTCGGTTAATTGATAGTCTGCCTGAACAGCAAAAAGCGACTTTTCGGAAAAGCTAATGCTGTTATCATAGCCTTCAAAGTTCGCCTCATGAGTATCCAGAGCGCCTCCAATTACGCGGGCAAACCCCGACAAAGCAAAGCGCTCTTGTTCCTGGGCAGTAGCGGTGACCCCGACTCCCATGCAAATAAACAATAGCCCTAACTTTAATATTTTCACCATTGTTGTCACTTAAACCAGTATTTACAGATTTCCTCTTCTGATTGAAAGCATAGCAACAGAGACGAATTATTCCAGAATACTTACGTATAATTAAGCACGCAGTCGTACTGTTTATGAACAGTCGCAAAATCAGTATCTGGCAGCAGTAGACAAGCCCACATTAGCGCTAATAATTCCATTTCGTTGGCTGGCACCGATATCGGGAGAACGGCTCTGCATTTCGTTTTGAACTGCGCTTTTCAACCACTTCACAAAGCCTGGTACTTTGCTCATTGTCCCGCGCTGTGGTTCTTCCCCATACTGAAACAAGGCCAGACGGTGCGGCCCCACATCCTTCTGCAACACGGAAGGCGTGGATCGCGTTGCGTTCGAAATAAGTAAAATTATTACCATTGGTTGACTGTGGAATAAACCAAGCAGGGATATCCACCGCAGGGTCCGCATCGATATACAACCCATCCTCGTCGGGCCCGTGCTCAAATAGCTTACTGTCTTCGTGAGCCACGAAAAATTGGTGCTCATCGCCGCAAGAGGCCGACGTTAAGGGCATATAGAACTCTTGCGGGTGATGATAGTGGTAAGGATAAAATGTATCATTTAGCTGAATAGTCATTCCGATTTCAGCGCCCACTGGCTCGCCATTAATAGATTTAATACGCAACAACCCCCAAGGGCCCATTACTTCTGCGTACGCGTATCCGCCACGAAAACGGACATTGTGTGCTTTTTCGCTATCAGCATAGAAAGGCAGCCAACCCACACCCGCCCACAAATCAGGAAGATTTTTTGCCGAAATATCTGTCTCGAGATAATCAGGCATGGTGCTTTGCTGCAAAATAGTCCAGAAATCGCTGGCAAGGGCAAGCCCTGCGGTTTTTAACGCACCGGATTTTTGCTCATAAAAATCACTTAATGTTGGCCGGTTAAGCCACGCAGCAACTTCTGACTTAACCTTCACAACGTCATTCGCTGAGTAAAGGGGGAAAGCGTCGTAGTGCTTTTGAGTATCAAAACAGGCCCTAGCCGCTTCAGGCTCTTTCAATACGCTGTCGATGTGTTTGATGACTTTCTGAACGTCCTGATATTTAGTAACACATTGCCTGGCAATATGGCCACTGCCATCGTTAGATTCAATGACGGCCAGAGGCCCGTCTTTACAGCCATTATTCTTTGTCAGAATTTCCCTCACACCTTCAAGGTATGTTAATGTTTGGCTCCATAACACATCAACAGCTTCTGTGTTGTGATCTGAAGTGTCGATGTCTTTGTTACAAACAAAGGTTGCCGCGCTACTAAGCGCTGAAAAGATACACAGTTGCGCGCCGACGACGTAGCGAATAATTTGAATTTTCACAATATTTTCCAGCTCGTTTAAAACTACTAAAACTATATCATAACCACTTTGAAGGGATAGCAGTGCAAAGCCCAGAACAAGAATTTCTCATTGATGACAAAGTGCAATTGTTTCTGGTTGCACCTGTTTGGTTTTCATCTACCTCGGTCGGCATGTCACCTCAGGAACGCCCCACTCTTCTGGAACTGCTGCAGGAAGAACTCAACGCAGACGGTGATTGCGGGCAATGGAAGCTCGAAAAATTCCTCGCTCCACGCACTTTGAAGTTACGTAAATACGGTCAACTCTGGCGTGAGTTTTCCTTCAATAGCGAGTTCATGCAGGCCATATCATCAATTTTTGGTGAAGATTTATCTGATGCCGTGTTCGCAAGGTTAACAATATTTGACTATGGGCTGGGAAATGTTGAAGTGTCGGTGAACCTCCCACTCACTACGGCAGCCGCTTTAGAAGACGTTGCAACCAAAGCGGAAGCGTTAAAACTCAAATTTGTACAAGAGTTTAATCAGGGGTTGCCCAACGCTGAACTCGAACTGACCGCAATTGACAAAAAGTATGTGACATTTTCCGACGACTATCTCAACGGTGTAGTAAATCAACTCAGGCCTGAATATGATGAAAGCGTTGTATCCAAACGCGTAGCCTTTATGTGTGGGCCGGTTAGCAGGAATCTATTGTTTGTAAACTCCGGTGGCGTGTGTCCACAACTCACGGTACACGCCAGGCAATTGCACGAAACAGCTTATACCTTTCTCAACGACGCCAACGACAATATGGGCTTTACCGGTTCGGAAAAAATTCCAATTAGTCATGAGGGGTTTGAGGGAGCGGTGGCCCTGGTCAATCGCAGTGAATCATCTCGTATACGTTACAAAAAGAACATTAAACGGGGCATGACATTCGGCGAATTGTGCACCGCGGAGAAAGAAAATATTAAGCGCACCAAGTTTCTATGGTCCTTGGTACATTTGTACTGGTCTGCGTTATTTTGCTCTTCTGAAGGCTATTATGTTATTGCTGCATCCAGCCGTATTGCCGATTACAAATCTATCGCTGCTATACACGAAGAAATACGCAATATCGAGAATTATCAATCTATCATTTCTATGATTAAGTTTGAAAGTCAGCCCGAAAAAGTGATCGTAGAAGGCGAAGATTCAATTCGTTATGCTTCCATTTGGGATGCGTACAAGTCTGAAGATCTCATTCGTTCTTTAACGCAAATCCAGAGTGATTCCGAGCAATCGCTGCTGACATTGAGAGATAAAATGCGTGAGCTCTCTAACAAGCGAACCAATCGCATTCTGGCAGCATTTACCGGCTTTACCATAATAAGCGTTATTATCGACCTCATTTTGTTCTACGATGTACAAAATTTACTACCACCGCCCTCACGTTTCTCCTATTTAGGCTACGCACTTTCGGCACTAGGCATCGTCACACTGGGGTATTGGGGCGTGAATTTTATTCTTCACCGTGCTGCAATTTTACGAAAAGAGTAATGTATGCGAATAGCAACCATAGATAACTACGTTAGCGCATTTGTATCATATTTGGCGCTACAGCCGGATAATAATGATATCAACACCACTATTGAAGCTGCACAACGCTTTCTCACAGATGAATCAGTGGTACGCTCAGAGGTTCAACCGGCTAAAGCCCCCGTCACCCAATGGCTGGAACAGGCATTTGATGAAGCTTTTGCTAACGCGAACAGTATCGACTCTTTGCGTTTACTTTGTGAGGCAACACAAGCGGTTCAGCCTTATTGTCCATGGACGCCGGGTTATGACGAAAAAGTTGTTGGCAGTGAGTTTAAGCAATATTTTGCTTACGCAACATTAGTGGGTGATGGTGGAATCATACCCTGTGATTACTTTTCAGCGGGAATCACATTGATTGCGCCAGACTTTTTCTACGATTGGCATCATCACCCAGCCATTGAAATCTATCTGAACCTCACTAAAAACAGTTCTTGGGGTATCAATAAAGGGCCTATGGTGGCAAAAAGCACGGGCGATATTATTGTTCACCCCAGTCAGATTTCCCACGCCATGCACTGTAAAGACGCGCCTCTTCTGGCCCCTTGGTTGTGGGCGGGCGATGTGAATGTACCGGCGCAAATGTGTTAGTTCAACGGTATTTGGTCCAACCAGGCCCGGTGTTGGTCGGTTGAACCAAACTCTTTCTCGACCCACATTGGGTTGTAGTAAGTGTCCTGATAGCGACCACCACTATCGCACATCAGAGTAATAATTGAGCCTGTTTCGCCTCTTTGCTGCATATTAAGGGCAACCTGAAGAACGCCCCACATATTCGTGCCAGTTGAAGCCCCTGCTTTTACCCCCAGCTTTTCAGAAAGCCAATGCATGGTTGCAATAGACGCGATATCTTCAACTTGCATCATGGTATCTATAACATCAGGCTGAAATGAAGCTTCTACTTTTGGTCGGCCAATACCTTCAATTCTGCTGCCGCGGTTATTGCGCAACGTATCATTGCGGGTTTGAAAACTCTCGTAGAATACAGAGTGCTCAGGGTCGACAACCAACAACTGTGTAGATAGCCCCTTGTACCGGATATATCGCCCGATAGTTGCAGAAGTGCCGCCAGTGCCTGCGCTCATTACTATCGTATGGGGCACAGCATGAGGCTCTGCTGACATTTGACCAAACATACTTTCTGCAATGTTATTACTGCCGCGCCAATCTGTAGCCCGTTCAGCAAACATAAACTGATCCATAAAGTAGCCATTTTTAGCTTTTGCGACGCGAACGGCTTCGTCATGCATCTGGGTCGGACAATCGACAAAGTGACAGTGGCCACCAAATTGTTCAATAAGCGCGATTTTACTTTGTGCCGTTGTTGCAGGCATAACCGCGACAAAGGGCACACCTATCATCCTTGCGAAATACGCCTCTGAAACTGCAGTGCTCCCCGAAGACGCCTCTACGATTGTGGTATTTTCACGGATTTTTCCGTTACACAATGCGTATAGAAAAAGAGAGCGGGCGAGACGGTGTTTAAGACTCCCCGTGGGATGAGTACTTTCATCCTTTAGATAAATATCTACACCGGGAATGTTTATTTTATCCAGTTTAATAAGATGTGTGTCCGCAGACCGCTGGTAGTCTGCATTAATTTTACCGATAGCGCGCGATACCCAAGATGTCATGATGCCCCCTTCTTAAACGAGAGCGCCCAGTATAATAGTCGTTTATGAGCATTCGAGTGCGTTAACCATGCTTAATCTCCAAAAAAATGAGCAAGCAAAACCACTGAAGCTCATTTTTGCAGAATTATTTTCTATTAATACAAATGTTTGCGCCACACAATATGAATAGAAAGAAACATAATTATAGTAATAGAAAATGAAACGCGACCTAACTAGCGCTCAGAAGGATGTCAGGGGTAGATATACGAAATTCATTCTTAGTGGTTGCGTAGCGCATCAATTAATTCGTCCTTATTCATAGAGGATCTTCCTTCGATACCCACTTCTTTCGCTTTTTGATAAAGCTGCTCTTTAGTGCGCTTTTCGTAAGCCTTTCCTTTGCCGCCGTCCTTTGAAGGCGTCTGATCTTCGTTAGCTTGCGCATTGGCAATACGCGCCGACTTCTCTTTACTGTAGCCTTCATCACGCAAAGCCTCGTAGGTATCATCATTTTTAACTTGATTACCGTGATCGTTAGCCATTGTAACCTCCCCTTTTTTAAGTAGCCGCTGGATATACGTAAATACGCAAGACCTTTGAATAAAGATTACAGCTTATTGCTGGTCATGCTCCTCTTACTTATTCAATAACAATGACGAACATCAGCCACAATTTGTCTGAGCAAAATAACCAGGAATTAATAAAATTGAAGAAATGAATTGTGGAGGTTGCCGGTTTACTACGCCACTACACTAGACACCATGAAATATATTTCATGATCAGTGAAGTAGCTTTAGTCACCGAAAACGCCAAGATACACTTGTCTCCATTGAGGAGAATGTTTTATGACGATACAAGAAGCAGATTTGTCCCGGGTGATAGAGATGGCCTGGGAAGATAGAACCCCATTCGAGGCAATTGAAGCTCTTTACGGACTCAACGAGTCTGCAGTTATTGCCTTAATGCGAAAAGAAATGAATGCGTCATCGTTTAAAATGTGGCGCAAGCGTGTAACGGGTAGGCGAACAAAACATGTTCATCGTCGCCCCGACGAAGTACTAAGAGCATATTGCCCGACGCAATACAAACGACCGTAGAATCAGTTTTTCGGCTTCGGTTACGAATATTAACAATTTTTCCTTTTCCATTAGACCACTGCGCCAATAAGACACAGCGCACTTTTCTGACAACCATAACCAGACGAAAGGCTAAAACGGTATTGATGTTGTCTGGAATAAAGCCTATAAAAGAGCATTACAGGCTACTGATACGACAGAAAAGGAATTAATATGAAAATAAAAACCCTGTTAGTTAGCACCTTACTTTTTGCTGTTTCTCACAGCGTATTTGCTGATGAAACTAAAATCCCAGAACCATTTCGCGGTGACGATGCCGACGCAAAGTTCGAAGTCACTTATGGCGACCTTGATGCATTTCTAAAATCACTGGTCCTTGATGTAGGCCGCTCCACCAGACAAAAAGCTCCTCGTCCGCAAAATACCGGTACAAGAATGAAAGCGCGAGTTAACAGACTTACGGCGCTTGAAGGAAATCGCGTTAATTTTGAAGCCTTAGACGACGAAGAAGTCACCAGTATTTTATCAACGTTACAAGACAGCTTAGAAGCTCTGCCAAGTCAGGTTCCGCTTCGCTTGCTAAACCGTAATGAACAGTTGGCTTACTGGCTTAATCTTTATAATTTTACGCTGCTAGATGAACTGGCAAAAGAAAAGCCCAAAAGCAGTATGAAAAAATTATTGGATTATGGTGATGACGACTCCATATTGGCTAAAAAAATACTGAACGTTGGAGGTGTCCCTCTTAGCCTTGATGATATTCAATTTACGATTTTAAAAGAGAAATACCACGATAACCCGCTGGTTATTTACGGTCTTTTCCAAGGGAATATCGGCGGCCCAAGTATTCAAACACAAGCATTCAAGGGTCATAAGGTATGGCGACAGCTAGAAGAAAATGCCACTGAGTTTGTAAATTCAAATCGCGGTACCTACTACGACGGCAAAATATCCGTGTTTTATGAGCGCAACCTACCATTTTTCGACAACAGCAAGGAAAAATTAAAAGACCACTTGCTGGACTTCTTAGAAGATGACTTTTACACAGAAATCATGAACGCCAAAAAGTTAGATTTTGATACAGAAGATTGGCAAATTGCCAGTTTGACAGGCGGTGCAAGGGACTTCGGTGGGTCTGGTATGATTAACAACGCTGCGCTTCTGGACGCCGTCAGTGCAACTCAACGTCTTGGCGGCGGCGGTGCAGGAGTGTCTAGTGTTGCGATCGAAAACCCACTGGGTGAAAGCGTAGTAGACATGGCACGCTTGAACACCAGATTCCCTGCAGCGCAAATTGAAGTATTACAACGTCTGCGTGAAATGCAAAAGGTGAATCAGGGCAAGGTTGAAATTAAAGATCTTGACGAAGAAGATGTGAAGGAAGAGTTGAAGAATCGATAAAAATCCAGAGATGTAAAAAAGCGGCTATTAAAGCCGCTTTTTTAGTCCTGTGCTCTATTCCATTGGCTGATTTATTTTTCCTGCAATATCCGCAACATGCGACGCAACGGTTCCGCAGCTCCCCAAAGAAGTTGGTCGCCTACGGTGAACGCGGAGATATACTCAGGCCCCATGTTGAGCTTGCGTATCCGCCCAACCGGGATGGACAAAGTACCGGTCACTTTTGCGGGTGTTAACTCCTTCATCGTTAACTCTCTATCGTCAGAGATAACGCTAACCCATTCATTATGCTCACCAATGATTCGGTGGATTTCATCAAGTGGCAGGTCCTGTTTGAGTTTTAATGTAATGGCTTGGCTATGACAACGCATAGCGCCTACACGCACACATAACCCGTCAACTGGCACTGGCGCTGATTGTGAGCCAAGAATTTTATTGGCTTCAGCCTGTGCCTTCCACTCTTCACGACTTTGACCCGAAGACAGTTGACTGTCGATATAAGGAATAAGACTACCCGCTAAAGGAACACCAAATTGTGCTGTAGGGTTATCATCAGAACGAATAAATTCAGCCACCTGACGATCAATATCTAAAATCGCGGATGATGGGTCTTCCAGTAAAGGTTTAACTTGATCGTGCACCGCGCCCATCTGGCTGAGCAATTCGCGCATGTGCTTTGCACCAGACCCTGACGCTGCCTGATAGGTCATAGGTGATGCCCATTCAACTAAACCCTGCTCGAAAAGTCCACCCAAGGCCATAAGCATCAAGGATACCGTGCAGTTCCCACCGACATACGTTTTGATGCCGTTTGCCAGGCCTTTGTCTATTTCTTTGCGATTCACCGGGTCGAGAATTATAACTGCGTCATCCTTCATGCGTAACGCTGACGCTGCGTCGATCCAATATCCATTCCATCCCGCGTCTCTCAGAGCGGGGTAGACTGCTTTGGTGTAATCACCACCCTGACAGGTGATAATGATGTCTTGTGATGCAAGGGCATCGATATCATTGGCATCTTCCAAAACACCGCATTCTTTTCCAGCGAAATCCGGTGCTGGTAGTCCTTTTTGAGAGGTGGTAAAAAACGTTGGTTCAATAGAAGCAAAGTCATTTTCTTCCTGCATTCTTTGCATTAATACCGAACCGACCATACCGCGCCAGCCCACTAAACCAACTTTTTGTTGAGACATTTGTTAACCCTTAATTCGATTTTTTCCAATGTCTGTCTCGTGACAAAACCTCTGTACGGGTTCTTTATTTGCTTGTCACTTTCATCAGAAACTTGTTGTAAAGGCCGCAGTCTATAAAGAATAGAGCAGCTTTGCCAGTTGAATTCACGGATGCATAAAAATAAACGAGGAACGACAGTTGCCAGTGTATTGAAATCATCTTGTCGGACGCTGCTTACTATGACACCACAAAAAAGGTTTACTAGCGGACAAATAACGAGCAAAAAATCATAGAGTTTTGATTGGGTTTCAGTAGTAGAACCGAAAAATAATACAGTTTAACGCTTGTATAAATATTGTTAATAACCACACCATTTTTATTGTTTATTTCCTATACACCTGTCGATTACTTACTAATATTGCTCATAAAAACAGCAGCCAAAGACGATTTAGATAATTTTATGTACCACGGGCGAAAATTTGATACAGATCAACAAATGCCCTCGCGCTGACAATTATTCCCCTCGTTTACAATTCGTTATCAATTGTTCGATTGAAAAGGTTGTAGCTCCAGCCCACCCCCTTGTCTACTAAGCGCATATTCTCTACTCTCTGGCCCGAAGATTTTGCACCTGACACAGTCATTTTCAGCCAGATAAGAGCGACATTAATGCAGACCGTTCCACATCAGCAAAGCTTAAACTCGGTGATATTTAACCGAGTCGCGTTAGACAGCACTAAAGCTGTCGGCATGCTGCTATGGATCGCAACCCTCGTGTTACTTTTTAATATAGCCACTATCATCAGTGGTATTATGGCTGACTCTTCTGAATTCGTTAGTGCCCTGCATGACAACTTAGTTGTCGAACCTCATTTTCTAGCCGGTGCTCGTGAAGCTCTGTCTGTATTTTTTTTGTCAACTACCTTGTTGCTGTGCTTAATAGGTCTGAAGCTCAATCCCCTCTCTTTTGTTCGCTCGCGCGTAACAAACGCCAACAAGCCGATTTTTGTCTTAAACGACACGTACCGCCAACCGTTTGTTCAACAATTCGGAAGCCGGGCGCCTCCTTTCTAGCAAATGACAACCGCTGGTTACAGATGTATCCAAGACATATCTGTAACCAAGGCGTGCAAAGCCAGCAATTTGCTGTATTTCACGTTCATTTGTTTGAAAACATCGTCGATACATTCTATCGATTTTACGCATGTCGCTTAACGCGACAATAACGATAAACCTGGGTTATAGGAAAATGCTTTTGTCTATTCGTAACCTTTCTAAAATTGCTTTTGCATCAATCGTGCTGTTTTTAGCCGGTTGTAGCGGTGGCGTACTTGATCCAAAAGGACAGGTCGGGATTGAGGAAAAGAACCTAATTATTTTATGTACGGTTCTGATGCTCATTGTCGTCGTTCCGGTGATAGTACTTACACTGTATTTCGCCTGGAAGTATCGCGCTAGTCGCGATTTTGAAGTCTATACGCCAAAGTGGGCACACTCTACCAAGATTGAAGCCACTGTATGGAGTATTCCCATTCTTATCATCATTGCTCTGGGTGTCATTACCTGGCGATCAACCCATGCGCTGGACCCGTATGCCCCATTAGAAGGCAAAGGTGAGCACATGACCGTTGAAGTGGTATCACTGAACTGGAAATGGCTGTTTATCTATCCTGAGCAAGGCATAGCGACAGTGAATGAATTGGTATTCCCGGCGAACAAGCCTATCGCGTTTAAAATAACGTCTGAAGGTACAATGAATTCATTCTTCATTCCGCAATTAGGCAGCCAGATCTACTCAATGGCGGGCATGGAAACCAAGTTGCACTTAATTGCTGATGAAGCAGGAACTTATAAAGGGATCTCTTCTAACTACAGTGGTGCTGGTTTCACAGGCATGAAATTCGATGCCATCGCTACCCCCACCGAAGGCGACTTCGAAGCCTGGGTAGAAAAGGTAAAACAGGAAGGTGGTTTGCTTACATCAGAAAGCTATAAAACCCTTGCTGAGCCAACGGAATATCATCCTGTCACTTACTTTGGCACCGTTTCCGACGGCTTGTTCCATGAAATCGTTATGAAGTATATGAAAGACCATGGCTCCATGGATTTCTATGGCAAGCCGGCCAACGCTGTGCAAGGCGAGAAGCCTCAACACAGCGGGCACCAGGGCCATCATATGGGAGTTGAAGAGTAACTATGTCTTTTCTAGGTAAATTATCACTGGAATCCATTCCACACGACCCTATCGTTATCAGTACCTTGTGCGTAGTAGCAATAGTTGGCGTAGTGCTTGCGATTCTAATTACTAAGCACAAGCAATGGGGCCCTTTGTGGCGCGATTGGATCACGTCTGTAGACCATAAGCGTCTGGGTATCATGTACATTCTGCTGGCTATGATCATGCTGTTGCGTGGTTTTGCTGATGCAATCATGATGCGTACCCAACTGGCCGTTGCCACTAACGGTGCAGAAGGTTACTTGCCGCCCGAGCACTATGACCAAATCTTCACTGCGCACGGCGTCATTATGATCATCTTCATGGCTATGCCTTTCATGGTTGGCTTAATGAATATCATATTGCCTCTACAAATCGGTGCCCGTGACGTAGCGTATCCGTTTTTGAATAACTTGAGTTTCTGGTTAACAGCCGGTGGCGCAATTCTCATCAACATCTCCCTCGGTTTAGGTGAATTCGCTAAAACCGGTTGGGTAGCTTATCCACCGCTAGCGGGGCTTGAATACAGTCCGGGAGTGGGTGTTGATTACTACATATGGGCACTGCAGATATCCGGGCTCGGTACGCTACTTACAGCCGTTAACTTCTTAGTAACGGTATTCAAGATGCGTGCACCGGGCATGAAACTGATGCAAATGCCAATTTTCACCTGGACATGTACCTGGGCGAACATCCTTATTGCTGCGTCATTCCCTATTTTGACTGCAGTACTGGCTATGTTAACCCTGGACCGCTATCTCGATTTCCACTTCTTCACTAATGATGCTGGTGGTAACTCGATGATGTATATCAACCTGTTCTGGGCTTGGGGTCACCCTGAAGTTTACATTCTGGTGTTGCCTGCTTTTGGTATTTTCTCAGAAATAATTTCAACCTTTACCGCTAAGCGCCTGTTTGGCTATAAGTCCATGGTTTACGCATCTGGTGCCATCGCCATATTAGGCTTTATCGTTTGGCTGCACCACTTCTTTACCATGGGCTCTAGTGCAAACGTCAATGCGTTCTTCGGGATCATGACCATGGTTATCGCAGTACCTACCGGGGTAAAGCTGTTCAACTGGTTATTCACTATGTATCGCGGTCGTTTGACCATCAGTGTACCAGTACTATGGACCCTCGGCTTTATGGTGACATTCACCATCGGTGGTATGACCGGTGTATTGCTTGCCATTCCTGGCGCTGACTATGTACTTCACAACAGTCTGTTCCTCATCGCTCACTTCCACAACACCATTATCGGTGGTGCGGTATTTGGTTACCTGGCAGGTTTTGCCTTCTGGTTCCCCAAAGCAATGGGCTTTAAACTGGATGAGAAAACCGGAAAAGCTGCTTTCTGGTGCTGGCAAATCGGCTTTATGGTTGCCTTCATGCCGCTTTACGTACTGGGCTTCCTGGGTATGACCCGTCGCCTTAACCACACCGATAATCCAGATTGGAACATTTGGTTGTACATCGCTGCAGTGGGCGCCTTTATTATCGCTGCGGGTATCTTCTTCCAGTTGTTGCAATTGTTCATTAGCTTTAAGAACAAAGACAAGCTGAAAGATACGACTGGTGATCCTTGGAATGGTCACACGTTGGAGTGGTCTACGGCCTCACCACCTCAGTTTTATAACTTCGCGCACATTCCCCACATCAAGGATATTGATGCTTGGACTGACATGAAAGAGCGTGGCGAAGCGTATCAGCAACCGGAAAAATACGCGCCAATCCATATGCCTCGTAATACCTCAGCGGGCTTTTTGATGAGCATGAGCTTCACAGCAATGTGTTTCGCGCTTATCTGGCATATCTGGTGGTTAGCGGCTATTGGTTTTGTTGGTGGTATCGCGGTATTCATCAAACGCTGCTACACCAGTGATGTTGATTACTACGTACAGCCTGATGAAGTTGAAAAAATTGAAGCAGAGCATTTATCTGCCAATGCTAAAGGAGTGAACGCATGAGTACAGTAGCCACTGATATGCATCACGACCACGAGCACGAACATCACGAAAATAACAACGTATTTGGTTTCTGGTTATACCTTATGACCGACTGCTTGTTGTTCGCCTCGTTCTTTGCAACTTACGCCGTGTTATTTATGAATACGGCAGGTGGTGTGTCTGGTAAAGACATCTTTGAACTGGACTTCGTGGCAGTGGAAACCGCTGCCCTGTTGCTCAGTAGTATTACCTTCGGGTTTGCCATGATTGCAGCTCACAAGCAAAACAAGGGCGGCACGCTTCTATGGCTTGCTGTCACCTGGATGTTTGGTGCCGTCTTTATCGGTATGGAAATCTATGAGTTCCATCACCTGATTGCCAACGGCCATGGTCCACAGGAAAGCGCGTTTTTAACTGCGTTCTTCTCGCTAGTTGGCTTGCACGGTCTGCACGTGTCCTCCGGACTTATCTGGATGACCATTATGATCATCGAAGTCATGCGCCGTGGATTACCAGACCAAACGGTAACGCGCTTAAGTTGCCTGAGCTTGTTCTGGCACTTCCTGGACATCGTTTGGATTTGTGTATTCACTGTCGTCTATCTTATGGGAGCACTGTAATGAGTCAGCACGATACCAATGCAGGACACCATGCAGAAGATCATGGTGATGTGAAATCCTATGTGATTGGATTTGTTTTATCAGTCATCCTCACTGTCATCCCGTTTTGGATGGTTATGGAAGGCGATTTTAGCAAAACCACCACCATCTGGAGCATTGTGACATTAGGTTTGGTTCAGATTTGGGTACACCTGAAGTACTTCCTGCACCTTAACTTTGTGACAGAAGAAGGCAAAGCAAACACGATCTCGTTTCTGTTCAGCGCGCTTATTATCTTTATGATAGTTGGCTTGTCAGTATGGATCATCTACGAGTCAAACGCGATGATGATGTACTAGCCTTACGGCTGGTACATCCCAACGTTTGTTGTATGAGGTAAACGGGCTAATGAAACCCATTTTTCGTCGATATTTAACAGTGACTAAACCCGGTATCATCATGGGTAATCTTATTTCCGTGGCTGGCGGTTTTCTGCTTGCTTCCCGGGGTGAGATTGACTTTGCGCTCATGATTGCCACCCTACTGGGATTATCACTGGTCGTTGCATCAGGATGTGCGATCAATAACTGCATTGACAGGGACATTGATTCCAAAATGCAGCGCACTCGTACACGGGTTACGGTGACGGGGGAAATGTCCGCAAAAGCCGCTTTCTGGCACGGTATAGTGTTGGGAGTGGCTGGGTTTTCATTACTCGTGGTCTACACCAACCCTACTGCAGTCTTCTTTGCTGCAATGGGATATGTTGTGTATGTTGGGTTATATAGCCTCTACATGAAGCGCAATTCAGTTTACGGCACGTTAGTAGGTAGCTTGTCTGGCGCTGTACCTCCTGTGGTGGGATATTGTGCCGTCAGTGCGCAATTTGATATGGCGGCAGCAATTTTGCTGGTTATGTTTAGTTTGTGGCAAATGCCACATTCCTATGCCATTGCAATTTTCCGCTATAAAGATTACGAAGCGGCAAATATTCCGGTACTGCCGGTTGCACAAGGGATCAGCAAAGCCAAGCATCACATTGTGTTGTACATTGCTGTATTCGCTCTGGTTACCCTGTTACTGCCAATCAGCGGCTATACTGGTCTTGGATTTATGGCCGTTGCTTGTACCACCAGCTTCTGGTGGTTATTAATGGCGCTTAAGGGTTACCGCAGCGATATAGACATTAACGGTTGGGCTCGCCAGGTATTTGGGTTTTCTATTCTCAACATCACCCTGTTATCTATCGCCATGGCGGTGGATTATCACGATAGCGCTTCATCGTTGTTTGCATTCGCGTTTTGATAAGTAAGCAGTAACAACAAAAACAGCCCTGCGGGGCTGTTTTTTTAGATGCATTCCCCACGCATGGCGTGGTAAAAAAGAAGGCTAAAAGTTCACTGGTATATGAAAGCTTGAAAGCCAATTCCCTGCTCAATCGAGAACGCATGGTCATTTATCATTGCAGTTACGCTCCTGGCAACGTAAATGAGATAAATCGACGCTGGCTATCTGAAGAGGAAGTTGTGCGTCTTGCCAAGATGAAAAGTACGCGTCGACAAGCAGAATTTACACTCAGCCGCTATTTGATGAAGCGAGAACTTGGTTTTACCGAGCACCAAGCATCTCTTATTCACCTGCCACTGTCAGACGGCTATTTGCGCGTCGAGGGTTACCCTGAATACGCTATTTCTCTCACACACAGCCCTGGAAACATTGCCTTTATTGTATTTAACCCTCTGCACCACGTAGTTGGGCTGGATTTGGAAATACATGACCAGAGGCGGAAGTTTCGCGAACTGAGTACATTGTTTCACCCCGAGGAACATAGCAGTTCTGCACAAGCCTTTTATCGGACGTGGACACTTAAAGAAGCTCTGGCCAAAACCCTGAACTATCCTTTGCACAGCATGCTATCAACGCCTGTTCATCAACTACTGGAACAACACAATCTGTCGTTTTGCACCAAGTCATTCCCTAACATGACGCTCTCTTTAGTACATAATCTATCTTCAGATTTACCGGTGCTCATTCAGCCTGTGTCTATGTAGCAGTTTTACCGTCTGCAAGAGTTACACAGAGCGAGATAAATTTTCCGACCAGCAAACCGCCGCCCTCTCTAAAAACCCGGTATTTTTCCTAACAAATTACCAATTATCAGAAACTTACTACAAAGAATGGATTGTCGATGTATTGGTACGCCTTGTGCAACCTCTCACATATTTGTTCGCGTTATATGCTCAGTCCATAGGGAGTGAGGAGGGAAAGATGTCAACGACTCAATCAATTTTCAAACAGGGAGAGAACTGTTGGGCTACCGGCGAAGCCAGTTATGCTACGCCCCTGATTGATTGCGGAAACTATTATAAAGCTCTGCATTCTTCCATTGTTAAAGCTAAACACAGCATTTTTATTGTAGGCTGGGATATTGACAGTCGCATCCGTCTGCTTCGCGGTGAAGATGAAAGCAACAGTGATGCGCCGTCTGTAATTAGCGATTTACTTGCGTGGAAAGCTGAACAAAACCCTGACATTAAAATTTACCTGTTGCGCTGGGACTCTTCCCTGGCTTTTTTTGCTCAGCGAGAAATGTGGGCCAAAGAAGTATGGGACGAAAAAACCCCTGACAACGTGCGTACTGAGCTTGACGACACTATTCCTATGGGAGGCAGCCAGCATCAGAAAATTGTTGTTATAGATGACGAATTGGTTTTCTCCGGAGGAATGGATATCTCAACAAACCGTTGGGATACCCGTGAACACCCGGTAATAAGTGAAGAACGGGAAGGTCCTGACGGACCATATGGACCTCTTCACGACGTCCAAATTGTCTCCGCAGGCCCGGTAGTGAAAAGCTTTTGTGAGCTGGTACGGTGGCGGTGGTTGCGGGTAGCGCAAGAAGAGCCTATCGCAATTCGTGAAGATGCAAAGACGGACACCGGCTGTCCCATTCCGGGTGCATGGCCGGATAACTTCGAGCCCTGGTTTGAAAATGTACACTGTGCGCTTGCCAGAACGATTCCTTTTATGGACGAAGTTGAACCTGTTCAGGAAGTAAGGCACATGCTGCTCGACCTGATTTCTGAAGCCGAAAGGGTAATTTATATTGAAAACCAGTTCACGTCCCGCCAGGAAATTGCAGAGGCGTTAAACAGACGTCTGAAAGAAAAGCCTGAATTGAACGTCATCATCGTGAGCTCATACGAGCCTAAAGGAAAATTTGAATGCGAAGCATTCTGGGCCGGTCGCATTGAATTTAAGAAAATTCTCGAAAGCGGTATTTCTCCGGATCGAATTGTTATGTCGTATTCATCTATAACCGATGAATTTGGTCAAAGTGCCACCAAAAGGATTCACTCGAAAGTGATGTCGGTCGATGACAAATACCTGGTTATTGGTTCATCAAACATCAGTAACCGCTCTATGTCACTTGATACTGAGATAGACATGGTGTTATTCGGCAATAATGAAGACAACCGTCGACAAATTAGTCGGGTCAGAGATGACCTTCTGGCTGAACACACGGGTAGAACCGTAGAAGAAATGTCAGCTTTAATGACTCAAGACAATCCCGCCAGAGCTTTAATGGAGGGACAACTCGCTCACGGCTACGTTTTAACACAAGTGCGGGATGAAATTTTTACAGACCAGGCATCAGGCAAAAACTTCTTTTCCAGTTTGTCCGACCCTGAGGAGCCGCTAATTCCACCTATGCCAACATTGGGAGGTGCAGTAATGCCGGTTAAGAATCCTCGCAGACGTACTATTATGGTCAGTATTGGCGTACTTTGCGTAGCTCTTCTGGCCGGGTTATTACTTACTGCGAGTCACTTTATTCCCTGGTTATCCACCGAAAATATAAACGCATTTTTAGAAGAAAGTCGAGGCACTTACTTCGCGTTACCGACTGTGCTACTGGTTTATCTGGTGGGCGGGTTCTTTTTCTTCCCGGTAACGGTAATGTCGCTGGCTGTCTCCGCAATTTTCGGTCCGGTTTGGGGTCCGCTCTATGGCATCTTAGGCGCACTATTAAGCTCAGCCAGTATGTTTGGCATCGGCCACCTTGCCGGTAATGCAGGGTTGAAAAAGATTGGCGGCCCTAAGGTAGATGCCGTAGACAAAAAGCTGAAGTCCAGTGGTATCGTAGGTGTTGCTGCCATAAGAATGCTCCCTATTGCACCGTTTAGTCTAGTCAACCTTGTGGCGGGTATTTCTTCAATTGGTCTGCTGCAATTTTTAGTGGGAACCTTTTTAGGAATGTTTCCTCCGATGATTGCAAAAGGGTTAGTTGGAGATTCCATCACACAAATTTTCCGCAACCCGTCTCCGGAGACTATATCGTACCTGGTAGGTGGCATCGTGTTATGGGGTGTAATGATTTGGGGCTCACAAAAGATCGCCAAGCGTTATCAGGCTCGTCAGCAAGCAGAAAAGCCAAAGGGTGAAGAATGTGTCGCGTGATAAGTTACAACATTCACAGTGGTGTGGGCACAGATAAGCGTCAAGACTACCGCCGCATTGGTAGCTACCTGGCAGAGCAACGCGCAGATATTGTCATGCTTCAGGAAATGGATACCCGCTCGCCCGAGCGAGATACTACGACTGACATACGGGACATTTGTGCAGATAAAGTGTTTGAATTAGTGCCTTCTCCTGCCCTTGAGGAATCCACTGGGTGGTACGGGAATGCCCTTCTCACCCGTTTCCCTGTGCTCGAGCACCACACGCTGGACGTAAGTCAACAAGGCGTTGAGCCCAGAAACATTCAGACCGTTGAGCTGATGACCCCGAAAGGGCCGCTAACGGTTATTAACACTCACAAGGGTTTAAAAAAGCGTGAACGTCGGTCTCAATTTAAGAAGCTGCACGAATATATAGCTTCGCGCATGGCCTGCAAATCCAGTCCGGTGATTCTGGGCGGCGATTTCAATGAGTGGCAGTTTTTCACTAGAGCTTTTCGTCATCTGGATTCGGTGTTACAGCAACACAAGGTAGGGGCGACCTTCCCCAGTGTATTTCCTTTGTTCTCCCTTGACAGGTTCTGGACCTCTCACGGCATACGCCTGTCTGGAATCAAAAAGCTCAAAAATAGCCAGACGAGAATTTTTTCTGACCACCTTCCCATTCAGGCTGACATTCGCCTGCCAAACCGTAAAATCTAGTTTAAGCGCATGCAACTTTTAAGTCACCAGCCGAGTGCAAACGCCCCCGCCAGTGATTTAATGCCTGCTCTTGAGCTGCGACCCGGCGTATAACGTCCTGCATTTTCAGATTGCTGTCTGTAAGTGTTGCACTTCTGCTTGTGGCAAGAAAAACCTGACGTCTCATCTCGGGCTGCTCTATTTTCAGCGCCCTGACTAAACCACTTTCTTCTAAGTGGAAAATGGCAGATGATGGCAAAATCATCGCACATTCGCTTTGTAACAGTTGACGGAATGCAGTCATTAACTGGCCTGAGTATCCGCCGCTGTAATTCAATGCAACGCCCGTTTTCTTTTCATAATCGTGAATGAGTTTACCCAGCGCATCCCGTTCACCTGGACTGAGTAACTGAAACTGGCTTAATTCCCAAAAAGCTATGCTCTCTCTATTTTTCAGCGATTGATAAACTGATGATGCCTCATTAGCCCCAACGACAAGATACATGTACTCTTCAATCAACGGCTGGCATACCATGATTGCCGGGTCAATATCTTGCTCGTACGTGATGGCAATATCGATTTCATTTTTTTCTAACCAGCCGCGCACTGAATAAGATGGGCCAGTACTAATATCAAGCTTTAACTTTCCTTTGGTTAATTCGGTCTCGGATATCAGCGACATCGATAACACGTTTCCGATAGAGGGTAACATACCCACTTTAACCGTACTTTCCTGCTCTGTGGTTAGATACCGCAACTCAGCTTTAGCTTCGTTGATATCGTCCACCAGTTTGCGCGCATGCTTGGCGAAAATATCACCGGCTTCGGTTAACTTAACGCCCTTGAAACTACGATGGAAAAGGGGAGCACCCATTTCCCGCTCAAGGTTGGCTAGCTGCTGACTGATTGCTGGCTGAGCAATATCTAACTCTCTCGCCGCAGCTGCAATGCTGCCGGTTTTCGCGGTAATAAGAAAATATTGTAATTGTTTTGAATTCACCTGGCTTTTCTCCTGACACTGGTTTTGCCAATTTCTGTCAGTACTTGCCCTTACCTGTTTTGGTGTCACATCCTGTTAACCTGGGTCTTTTCCTTTGAGGACAGCAAGCCATGTGCCACTTCGAGACTTCTACCAGCATGAAAAGTAAATGAAAGGTTAAAGCAACAATCTGCAATAATTACTTTTTATAGTATTAATATCTTTTAGCTATTGATTATTAGTATTTTTTCTATCGGCTCAATATTTTTCTTATACCCCTCAACATTCTTTTTTCTTCCGTCATGCAGCCAAGTTTTTTTAGTCTGGCAATCACACAGTGCGAGATCTAAAACGCGCATTGGATGCACTTTGATGCATTCCATTGGTGCTGCTGTGGACCAAAGTTGGGCGAGGAGTTTACTCAGTCCGCGATGAAAAATAAGAGCAATCAAGCATAACTCTGGGAACACACATGATGAAAATAAGAAAACTAAGTGCATGCGTTTATGCCGGTGTTACCGGTTTATCAATGGCACTCACTCCAACCGTATACGCACAGGAAGCGGATACACCTGACGCCGATCCATCACTGGAAAGAATCGCAGTGGTCGGTGCCCGCGGTGCACCTCGCTCTGTAACGAGCTCTCCCGTACCAGTAGACGTATTAACCGCCGAAGATATGGAAGGGGTTGCGTTTTCAGACATGAACGATGTCATGATGACCTTAGTTCCCTCTTATTCGCTTTCCCGTCAGCCTATTTCTGACGGAGGAACATTTATCCGACCTGCCACACTAAGGGGTCTTCCAACTGATAAAACACTCGTTTTGGTTAACTCGAAACGCAGACACCGGGCTGCATTGGTGCAAATCGGAGGATCCGGTACTCAGGGGCCCGATCTCGCGACCATTCCAACCGCTGCTATTGGCTCTGTTGAAGTACTTCGTGATGGTGCTGCTGCACAATACGGTTCTGACGCCATTGCAGGTGTTATTAACTTTCAGTTGAAAAACAACACTGATGGTGGCTCATTAACAGCAGAAGTTGGTCAATACTACGAAGGCGACGGTGACCAGATCGTTATTAGTGGTAACAAAGGTTTTGCCCTTGGTGATGACGGCTTTTTAAGCATTTCAGCGGAATACACAGATTCAGAAGCCACGTTTCGCGGTGAGCAATACTGTGAAAGCTGGTTCTGTGTAACTGACCAGTCTGATGAGTATATTGCCGCGGCAATTGCCAGTGCCAATGCTGTTCACGGTTCTGACGAAGTACAACCCTGGGGTCAACCCAACAGTAGTGGTACACGTATTTTCTTCAACGCAGGCTACACAATATCAGATGCCGTGGAGCTTTATGCTTTTGGTAACTACTCTGAAAGTGAAGGCGACGGCTCTTTCTTCTATCGCTATCCAGGCAACGGTACCATTGAAGATATTCGTTTAGAAGACGGTTCTGTATGGAGCCCGACAGAATTTTTTCCTGGCGGTTTTACCCCGAGATTCTTCGGAGATATAACCGATTACTCTTTGGTTGGTGGTCTGAAAGGCATGAGCGATGCCTGGACTTACGATATCAGTGCTCGTTACGGTTCAAACGAAATTGACTACACGCTGTCGAACACCATTAACCCGTCTATGGGTAATATGTCCCCTACATCGTTCAAGCCGGGCTCTTTGACTAACGAAGAAGTCCAGTTTCAGGCAGATTTCACCTACGATTTAGCAGAATACATATTGGCGTTTGGTGTTAGCTATCTCGATGAGTCTTATGACATCGCAGGAGGTGAGCAAGCATCTTACGAAGCGGGTCCTTATGCTTCTGCTGATCCTTGGGGTTTCTGTAATGACGATGGTACTCCGACTACTGCAGGTTCAACGGTCACAGGTTTAGACTGTGCTGATTCAAGCGACCCGGTTTACACCGTGGTTGGTGTTGGCTCAAACGGTTTCCCAGGGTATTCACCTGAATTTTCTGGAGAATATACCCGTGATTCTTATGCAGTATACGGCGATATTTCTGGCGACGTCACTGACGAACTGTTTATGCAGGCTGCACTGCGTTACGAAGACTACTCTGACTTTGGCTCTGAGTTGGTTTACAAAATTGCCGGTATTTACCAGATCACTGATGAAATTGCAGTGCGCTCTTCATATGGTACTGGTTTCCGCGCACCTACGCCGGGTCAGCAAGGTACCACTAACGTGTCTACCCGCTTGCCAAACGGCTTCCCTGTTGCTACCGGCTTGTTCCCAGCGAGCAGCGCCGTTGCACAGGCTCTGGGAGCCAGCGATTTGGCGCCTGAGAAATCAACCAACTTCACCTTGGGTATGACCGGTAACTTCGGCGACTTCACGCTTACAGTAGATTACTACAACATCGACTTAGAAGATCGTCTGAACGCGATTTCAACACTGGATGTAAGCGCCGACCCGAACGCTGAAGATCCGGAAGATTATGAGCGCTATCTAAGCCTGGCGGCGGCTGGTGTAACAGGCGCTGAGTCTATCGGTGGGGTATTCTACTTCCAGAATGCATTTGATACGAAAACTGAAGGTTTAGACGTAGTCGGTACTTATAATATGCAGTCTGACATGGGTGATACCACTATCACGGCATCATTCAACTACAACAAAACTACCCTGGAAGACGACCCTCAGAACTTCTACAACGCGGAAGATGAGTTTGACCTGGAAAATGGTACTCCGGACATCCGTGGCGTTATGTCAGTGAAGCACAGTTATGAAGACTGGATGATTGTTGCCCGTATGAACTACTATGGTGAATATGAAAATGCGGCGAATAGTGATCTCATCATTACTCAGACTTTCGACCCCCAGGTATTATTTGACCTTGAGGCGACCTATCACATTAGTGAAAACTTGTCGTTAACCGCAGGGGCGCGGAACCTGTTCGATGAATACCCTGATGCAGGCTCCGATGAAATGGGTGAAACCTGTTGTGGACGTATCTACCGTTCAGATTCCATTGTCGACTGGCAGGGCGGCTATTACTACACCAAGTTAGCATTTACATTCTAAGTGCTGATTGCAGTGTAACACCTGGCAAAGTCGACCCTTGTGGTCGGCTTTGCTGATTTAAGCGCAATTCAGCGCATTGTAAAAATAAACACCCATGTGTGAGGTAATGTTGTTATGGAAATAGAGTTGGTCTGGTTTGTTCTCACGTTATGTGCTGCAGGCGCCATTGCTGGAATAACGTCAGGCCTGTTTGGTAATGGTGGTGGCTTTGTTGTTGTTCCCGCCCTGTCTATTGTTTTCCCATTTTTCGTTCCAGATTCCGATGAAATTGTTAAAGTTGCCATTGGCACCTCACTTGCTTCCATCGTAGTATCGAGTTTGCGCTCTGTTATTGCTCACAAAGCGAAAGGAGCGGTTGACTTCGAGGTTTTAAAGTCCTGGTCTGTGTGGATTGTACTCGGTGTAATAGGCGGCTTACTCATTGCCGATAACACCAGTGCTGGCGGACTCAAGATTGTCTTTGCAGCCGGTGTTCTTTTGTACTCTATTTACTTTTTGTTTCCAGACTTTGTCGTCAGACCCGGAGTGCATTTCTCTATGCCTAAAGGTTTTGGCAGAGCGTCATTAGCTTTTGTTCTTGGCGGCTTTTCTGCCTTGCTTGGTATTGGTGGCGGTACGCCAACCGTCATTACCATGGTGATGTGTCGCCGCACCATTCAACAAGCAGTAGCAACTGCTGCAGGCGTTGGCTTCCTCATCGGCTTACCAGGGGCAATTGGCTTTTTACTCATGCGACACTCAGAAACTGCTGCTCTGCCAGTAGGCACCATTGGTTACGTTAATATTCCTGCACTGATTGCCATTAGTATTGGCGCTATTCTGACCGCGCCCATTGGGGCGAACATGGCCCACAGCTTCAGCGAAAAGATGCTTAAACGCTTGTTTGGTATTTACCTGATCATCGTGTCGGCTGGTATGTTTTACAAAGCGTTCTAATTTACCCTTTAAAAAAAGGAATTAATAATGACACACAATCCTTCACGTCGAATTTTTCTTGGTGGCAGTCTTGCAGCCACGGCGGCCGGTACCACTGGTATTATTACTCCGGCGTCACTTGCTGCTAGCCCATCAATGGGAATACCTGAAGTCATGTACGGTCCGAAAACAGGTATTGCAAAACTCAATGCCAACGAAAACCCTTACGGACCGAGCCCGGCAGCGCTCAAAGCGATTGCTGACGCTTCGTCGAGCGGTGGTGCATACTACGCTTATAATGCAGGCATGTATCTGACAGATATGATTGCAGAAGAGTATGGCCTGTCTGCCAAGAACATCTCTGTAACAGCCGGTTCCAGTCTTATCCTGGCCTTCGCCGCTCTTGCTGCCACTAGCAAAGGGGTTATTCTTGGGCCTGACTTATTTTGGGATACC
Organism: Alteromonas sp. AWQ4_252; assembly: GCF_056158205.1. Classification (NCBI taxonomy): domain Bacteria; kingdom Pseudomonadati; phylum Pseudomonadota; class Gammaproteobacteria; order Alteromonadales; family Alteromonadaceae; genus Alteromonas; species Alteromonas sp. AWQ4_252. Next base: position 4,443,681 of record NZ_JBSWSV010000001.1, read on the forward strand.
ACGTCAAAGGCACCGATTCGTCAGGGTGGACCGGAAATAAAACGGGTTGCGAACACTGCCGATCTGGATATTGATTTAGACGCCATGTATAACGCTATTGATGACAATGTGGCTATGGTTCACATTTGCAACCCAAACAACCCTACAGGAAAAATTTTAGACCCGGAAAAGCTCAAGGCATTTTGTATTAAAGCATCCAAGAAAACACTTGTTCTCGTGGACGAAGCCTATAATGAGCTCATTCAAGACGGGCCATCTCACTCCATGATCCCTCTGATCAAGCAAGGGCACAATATCATTGTTGCCAGAACGTTCTCTAAAATCTATGGCCTGGCAGGAATGCGAGTTGGTTACATGTTAGGCTCGGAAGAAAACATGTCGTTCATTAACAACTTTGGCTTAGGGGGCTATTCTTTAAACCAAGCGGGTCTTGCAGCGGCTATCGCAAGCTACAAAGATGAGGCTTTTAAAGATTTCTCTCGTGAAAAAGTTGCCCAAGCTAAAGATATGATCCTATCCGCAGTTAAGGAAAATGGCCTTACCGCACTCCCGTCCAGCACTAACTTCGTTTTTGTAAACCTGGGAGAAAACGGTGACGCGAACGCATTTCAAAAAGCAATGGCAGAGCAAAATGTACTTATTCGAGGCCAGTATCGCACATACAAACCTTGGTCCAGAGTAAGCACGGGACGTATTGAAGATGTGAAAATGTATGTAGATGCTATACCTAAAGCATTGGATGTAATGCAACGCTCCTGACTTTTTTGTCAACACCTTCACTTCAAAAAGGGGCGATTTTGCCCCTTTTTCCGTTTTCCCTCTATTTCATACATTAAAAACACTACTAATTGACTAGTGACATTTACGACAATAGAAGAAGTTAACATTTTTTCTATTGATTACTTCCAATACTGAAATTCTTGTCTATAACTAAATTATATTTGTTATTCGCGCCGCCTGTAATGCGTTTCAATAAACTAGCACTTTAAAATGCTGTTAGATCTTGTTCGCAAATCAGGCTCCGCCTCATGATGTGGAATTAAATTATGATAAGTGATTCAGGTACTGTTCATTTCTTGAAAACTCTACCTCCTCTTACTTACATTTTCGCCCTTACAAGCGTTGTAGTGGGGTTAGTGCTTACCTCACTATCATTTGCTTATCCCGGCGTAATTTTAGCCGGTGTCGGGGTTTTTCTTTCAATAGGGATAACCGGAGCATTGTCATCTCAGACAAACACAAATAGGGAGCCTGCACGTGTAGAGCCCGTCGCGTCACCTGGAACTGATAATCTTTCGAATATTACTGACCAGTTATCTCAGATTATGCAGGATTGTGACGGTAACCTGTCGGATATTTTCAATACTCAAACCCATGCGGTAAATACGTTAAGCGAGGCGTTTTTAAATCTACAACGCTTAGTGGGAGAGCAAAACTCATGTATTACACAGCTGATACAAACTGATTCTGACAGTGGAGAGATGTATTCGAACCGTATGCGCCAATTTGCAGATGAAACAGAAAAATCCCTAGATAAATTTCTGGTGTCTACTGAGCAGATTTCTGCAGGCACCACTACTATTTTAGAAAAAGTGAATCGCATCTACGACACCATGCCCACCGTTCTCAAAGCTTTAGGCGATATTGACGACATTTCGGCCCAAACTAATTTGTTGGCTCTTAATGCGGCGATAGAAGCAGCAAGGGCGGGAGAAGCCGGCAGAGGTTTTGCTGTAGTTGCTGATGAAGTTCGCGCATTGTCCAATCGCTCCACACAATTTAGCGGCGTCATTAAAAAGCAGATGGAAAATATTGGAGTGCAAATTGACGAGTTAACTCAGGATGTCAGAACCCTTGCCGCACAAGATACCAGTTACATTATAGAGGCGAAGAAGGATATTCAAGGCGAGCTCGACCAAATAATAGTTAAAGCCGAAAGTGATGCACAAACAACTGCTCAATTAGAGACTATTTCAGTACAGCTGGATACAGCAATCGGCGACGCTATCAGAGGTATGCAGTTCGGCGATATCAATGGACAAAATCTCACCTATACTCAAGAAATGCTTTCTTTTGTAAGTGAACAGCTGCCTGTCGTCGGTAACGGCGATGTAGCTGTCGCTCAAAGTAACCTGCAGGACTACCAACACAATATGCGGTCAAGGGCGAAAGTCGATCATAACCCCGTGTCGGCCAATAGCATTGACGCTGGTGAAGTTGAGTTATTTTAACCACCTTCTGCTGTTTTCTCGGATAACACTAACTACATTTTAACAGAAACTTTTCTCAAAAAGTCGGGAGTAATATGAGTAAAAATATCCTAATCGTTGATGACTCACCGTCAATCCGTCAGATGGTTGAGGTGACGTTAAAGTCGGCCAGCTATGCTGTTACTACTGCGGTTGACGGTCAAGATGCGCTTGACCAGTGTAAATACAAACGTTTTGATTTTGTACTGACCGATCAAAATATGCCGCGAATGGACGGGCTTACCCTCATTAAAAACCTTCGCGGTATGTCAGCCTACGCCAGAACGCCAATCATAGTGCTCACCACAGAGGCTGGCGATGACATGAAGGCAAAGGGTAAAGCAGCAGGCGCCACAGGCTGGATGGTTAAACCCTTCGACCCCGCAAAACTTCTCGCCGTTGTTGGCAAAGTCCTCGGATAGTTGCTACAGGAAGCCGTAATATGTCAATCGATATCGAACAATTCCATGCTGTTTTCTTTGATGAAAGTCAGGAACACCTGGATGACATGGAACAACTGCTCATGGAGTTGGACGTTGAAGATCCAGACTTAGAACAGCTAAACAGTATTTTTAGAGCTGCCCATTCTATAAAGGGCGGTAGTGGAATCTTTGGTTTTGATGCGTTAATGGGTTTAACGCACATTATGGAGAACCTGCTGGACAAGGCGCGAAATCAAACTATTTCTTTGAGTGTACCTACCGTTGATTTGTTTCTCGAAACGGTTGATTTACTCAAGGTGATACTCGATGCCTATCGTAATAACGCAGAGTTGCCTAACGATGAGATAGAGAAAGGCACGGCTGCGCTTGAAAAAGCCCTTGAAGAAACAGGCGCGACGGATGAAAACCAAAGTCAGCAAGCCGGAATCAGCACGAGTGATGATGACGAAATTGACGGGTTTGGCTTCTTTGATGTCGATGAGCCAATGGAAGACAAGCCACCGGTGGCTGTTGAAAGTGACGCAGATGAGCCTTCATCGCCAAGTGACGACATTGACGGTTTTGGCCTTTTTGATGACGCCCCTCCCGTTCCAGAAACTCAGGAAGAAAAAGCCGGCTACGGTTTTTATAAATCCGTCGAATCTGTAAAGGCTGATGCTAAAGCAGCCAGTCAGCTACCCGTACCAAACGAGAAAGCGGCGGCGAAATCTTCAGCGCGACAACCAGGAAAATCTTCAGCGAATAAAGAAGCGTCATCAATCAGGGTAGATACGCATAAAATTGATGCAATGGTAAATCTGGTTGGCGAACTGGTTATAACTCAATCAATGTTGTCTATGATCAGTGAAACTGTTTCAGGGGCAGTAGGTCAGAAATTACAAACGGCCATCGCGGAGCTTGAGCGTAACACCCGGGAAATTCAGGAATCAGCAATGTCTATGCGTATGCTGCCCGTGAATATGACCTTCAACCGGTTCCCGCGCGTCGTTCGTGATCTTTCTACTAAGCTGGGTAAAAAAGTAGATCTGATCATTGAAGGTGGTGCCACAGAAATTGATAAAAGCATGATTGAAAAACTGGTGGATCCATTGACTCACCTGGTGCGCAACAGTATTGACCATGGCATTGAAAAAACTGAAGACAGAATAGCGGCGGGCAAAAACGAGACTGGCACCGTTACCCTGCGGGCCGCGCAGCGAGGCAGTTCAATAATTATTAGCATCATCGACGACGGGGCAGGCTTGAGCCGGGAGCGAATTTTAGCTAAAGCGGAAGAGAACGGCTTAAATGTTTCGACTGAAATGCCTGACAGAGAAGTGTGGTTGCTAATTTTCCAAGCGGGCTTTTCCACCGCTGCGGAGGTCACTGATGTTTCTGGCCGTGGCGTGGGTATGGACGTCGTAAGAAGGAACATTGAGGCTATTGGTGGGCGCATTGAAATTGACTCTCATAAGGGAATAGGGTCGGCTTTTCATATTCACCTTCCACTCACTCTTGCCATTGTGGATGGGATCTGTGCAGCAGTCGGCGATCAAACTTTTGTTATTCCTCTGGTCAACATTATTGAATCACTTCAACCTAAAAAATCCCAACTCAAATTGATTGGTAATGAGCATCTGCTCTGGATTAGAGAACAGTACTGGCCGTTGGTGGCGCTTCATCAAACTATGCATGTGGACGGTGCTATAGCTAATCCAACGGAAGGTATTGTAGTGCTGATGGAAAGTAGTAAGCGTCGCTTTGCCGTTCAGGTGGATGCGTTGCTGGGCCAGCAGCAGGTGGTGATTAAAAGCCTTGAACATCACTACAAGAAAGTGCCTGGCATATCCGGTGCGACGATAATGGGTGATGGTACTGTGGCAATGATTCTCGATGCAGATGCTATTGCCGACCAGTGTAAACCATCACAGATTGAGGAAAACGCGGTATGACAGGCAGTATTATTACCTGCCTGACAGCGGGATTAATAGCTGAACGCAGGCAGTGATAAATGGAAGGGCTGAAAGTGGGAACACGCTTGTATGAATGATAACACACGTCAGGAGTTTCCATTTAGCAATAGTGATTTTGAAAGGGTTCGCAGAAGATTGTATCAAAAGGCGGGGATTTCTCTTTCAGATAGTAAAGATTCCTTGGTTTACAGCAGACTTGCCCGCCGTTTGCGGGCATTGTCGTTGCAGAGCTTCGATGCTTATTTGACCTACTTAAAGCGTACTCCTGCAGAAGAAGAGCATTTTATAAATGCGCTCACGACCAACTTAACATCGTTTTTCAGGGAGTCCCACCATTTTACAGCCCTTGCACAATACTTGCAGACTCACCCCGGAGAGAAAACGATTTGGTGCGCAGCAAGCAGCTCTGGAGAAGAACCCTATTCTATCGCAATGACTGTGGCAGAGGTGTATGACAGCTTTGACAACCCGGTGAAAATTATTGCTTCAGATATCGACAGTAAGGTTTTGGAGAAAGCCCGTGCAGGTATTTATAACAAGGACACTACAAAAAATCTGAGCCCTCAGCAGTGTCAGCGGTTTCTGCATAGAGGTAAAGGCTCACAAAAGGGCAAGGTAAGAGTAGTTCCGGAACTTCGCAAAAATGTCACATTTCGGCGTATAAATTTGACTGACAACACATGGCCAATTCGGGCGCCCATCGATGTAATATTTTGTCGTAATGTAATGATTTACTTCGATAAAGATACACAAGTTTCAATTTTAACACGGATGATAAATCTCTTGCCTGACGACGGACTTTACTTTGCGGGTCATTCTGAGAATTTCAACAAAAATCAGGACATCGTAGCACCTGCAGGTAAAACTATTTATCGACCTGCAAAGAGTAGACGTCGATATGGTTGAGAAATTTAAAGACGGCAGAGCGCATGATGCGAACGCCTACTTTGACCCCAGGTTTGTTCGCCAAGCTGTGAAAATACGGCCGGGTGAGTATTTTGCCACTAATAACGACACGTTAATGGTAACGGTATTGGGTTCTTGTGTTTCTGCATGTCTCATGGATTTGCACAATGGCGTCACAGGCATCAACCACTTTTTACTGCCTTCAGACAAAGGCGCTGAGGGTGATTTTTGCGTGGCATCGCGCTATGGCATGTATGCCATGGAACTTCTTATCAACCAGATGATGGAATTAGGCGCGGATAAACGTCTCCTCCAGGCGAAAGTCTTTGGTGGCGGCGCAGTAGTCAGCGGACTATCGTTAACCAACGTGGGACAGATGAATGCTGAGTTTGTCACCACATACCTGCGGCGAGAATGCATTCCAATTATTGCCAGTGATCTACTGGAAGATTACGCCCGCAAAATCTATTTTTTTCCTGACTCAGGTGAAGTGTTGGTAAAACGAATAAAGAAATTCAACAACTCAACCATCATGGACAGAGAAAGTGCTTACAGGATTAAACTTCGGGAACGTGCTGACGAAGGCAAGTTTGAAATATTCTAATAGGTGATACATGACAATTAAGGTTCTGGTAGTAGACGACTCAGCTCTAATCAGGAATTTACTGGGCGAAATTGTTAAGGCGGAGGATGACCTGACACTAGTTGGTGCAGCGCCTGACGCTTTTGTTGCAAAAAAAATGGTTCAACAATTCTCTCCGGATGTCATTACTCTGGACATTGAAATGCCGAAAGTTGATGGCTTGCGGTTTCTCGATGTTTTAATGAAAGCTAAGCCAACTCCCGTAGTGATGATTTCAACGCTTACCGAAGCTGGCGCAGATGCCACCATGCGCTCTCTGGAGCTTGGGGCCATTGACTTTATCCCTAAGCCGAAACTGGGGGTTGCACAGGGTATTGAGGAATATAGACAACTTATTCTCGAGAAAATCAGAACGGCGGCAAAATCCAAAGTACGCAAACAAAGCACAACGGTTGTAAAATCTACAACAGCGCTGACGTATTCAAGTACAGAGAAGATTATCGCAATCGGGGCGTCCACAGGCGGAACCGAAGCGATTAAAACTATTGTTGAGTCGCTTCCAGCCAATGCTCCAGCAACAGTAATTACCCAACACATGCCACCAGGCTACACTAGTACTTTTGCCAAGCGTTTGGACAGTGTCAGCAGGCTTAAAATTGTCGAAGCGAAAGGCGACGAGCGCTTGTTACCTGGTCATGGCTATCTTGCGCCTGGAGACAGACACATGGAAATCGTTAGAAGTGGGGCTGATTACCGCATACGTCTTAACGATGGACAACGCGTGAGTGGGCACCGCCCTTCTGTGGACGTCATGTTCAATTCTCTGGTTACTTCTGCAGGCGCCAACGTGGTCGCAGCATTATTAACAGGTATGGGTAAAGATGGTGCCGATGGCCTGCTGGCATTAAAACAAAAAGGGGCGTATACAATATGTCAGGATGAAGCTTCCTGTGTGGTATTCGGTATGCCCAAAGTAGCGATCTCTCTTGACGCCCATGTAAAAGTGCTGCCACTTGAAAATATTGCACAAGCTATGGTGACACAACTTGAGAAAATGAAAGCAGGTAGCCGACTGTAGAAAAAGCATGGCAATAAGAAAAAAGAATAGACGTATACTTTTAACCTAATGGATAATACACAAATGTCACTATTGTCTTAAAATAAAATTAGTGATTATCGGTTCTATACCCAAATTTTATACTTGCGTTATTTCTCGACAATAAAACTTGCAGGAACGGAATAATCGCAAATAATCAATATAACAGGTTCATATTGTCCGGAGGTAAGGATGACAGTTCCACTCTTGGTAGCTGATGACTCTCGTTTATCCAGACGGAGCGTTATTAAGGCGCTTCCACCTGAATTGACGTTTACGATAACCGAAGCAGCAAACGGCCAGGAAGCAATAGAGCATTTACAGTCAGCTTCTTTCAGGCTTTTACTTTTAGACCTCACAATGCCCGAAATTGATGGTGTAGGCGTATTGGAATTCATTTCCGAAAATGCTGTAAACATCGACGTCATTGTCATTAGTGCCGATTTTCAACCGGAAAAGCAGCGTATTGTAATGGGTCTTGGTGCAAAGAAATTTATCCGGAAGCCATTAAATAGCGAAGAATTAGCGATGACCTTATTTGAGTTGGGGTATTTATGAACGGCTTTACCACACTTACTGAAGATCAGCGCGACGCACTACAAGAATTGATGAATATCTCTATGGGGCAGGCAGCAAACTCGCTGGCACACCTTATTGAAACAAAAATAGGTATCTCTATCCCCAAAATTTCTTCGGTAACGCCACCTGAATTATTTGGAATTATTAACCGAAGTGACAATGCGTACTACACACGCCAATCATTTCTTGGTGACATTCAGGGCGAGGTCATGTCCGTGGTATCAAGAGACGGCCTGACAGAAGTCGCAAACTTGCTGGAGTATGAAGCTCCTCTTAGTCAGGCAGACATCGAAGAAACAATTCTGGAGTTGTCGAATATCCTGGCCGGCGCATGTCTTGCAGGCTTGTCAGGTCAACTCGAATTAGCGACTAACCTGAATATGCCCACATTATTTTCTCCCAATAAGGCATCTTTTGTTGAGCTAAACTGGCAACACAGTCTCGTCATGGAGGTACAATTTGATATAGAACTGTCATCATTTTCCATGCGGGTCGTATTCTGTCTCGACCGTGCATCTTTGGAAAAACTGACCGCGACCATCGACGAACTCCTTGGCTAATGTTTGAACAACTGGTTGGAAAGCTTCCTGTTGGAATTTGCATCGTCAACGAGGAATATGAAGTTGTATTCTTAAATGACTTTTTCATCGATAGAATGCAGACGAACTTGAGAAACGACTATGAAGGAAAAAATATCACTGATATTTTTCCTGAACAGGCAAAATTCTTGCGCCGCAGAATCAAATCTGTTTTTGTGCTGCAGCACCCCAGCTTCAGTTATTGGGAGCAGCGACCTCATATCTTCCCCTTCAAAAGCAGTCGCCCAATTACTGGGGAGGAAACACAAATGTTCCAGAATATGGAAATTGTGCCCTTATCCTCCACTTCTCATGGAAAGCTTGCGTGTATATTTTTACAAGATGTGACAGCGCAAGCGAGTTACTTTATTGCGCAGCAAGAACTCTCCAAAGCCCTTAAAAGAGAACACGAAGAACAATTAAAACTGATTAAAAAGTTAGACTCTGCACAGAGCCAACTCATTCAGGCAGAAAAGATGGCTTCAACTGGTCAGCTAGCTGCGGGTATTGCTCACGAGATTAATAACCCTATCGGTTTTGTATCAGCCAACCTTGATACCTTAAGACAGTATGGCGAACAATTGATATCCATTGGAGAAAAGCTGGCCAATCACAGCAGTGATGCCGACGAAGGTACCCGAGAACTTATTCAGAAGCTGTTAGAAACTCACCATTTTGAGTTATTAAAAGAAGACATGCCTCCTCTTATTGATGAATCCTGTGAAGGATTAACACGCGTGAAGGACATTGTTGAGAATTTAAAGCGATTTGCCCTTGAAGAAAGCTCCGGCTGGCAGTTGCTAAACTTAGATGAAGCTATTCATCAAATGCTTGAGTTAGTATCAGTTCAATACAAACAGCCCATATACAAAGCCGACATTAAACCCAAAGGGCTCAAGCTGTTTTGTGAGCCAGGTGCCCTCAAACAAGCTTTGATGAATATTGTCATTAATGCAGCCCAATCTATTTCAGATAAAGGCTTTGTCAAAGTGATTGCCACGCAGGACGACTCTGCAACTCACATAAAAATTCTCGACAATGGTTCAGGTATCGATTCTTCCCATATTAAGAGAATATTTGATCCGTTTTTTACTACTAAGCCTGAAGGTCTGGGGCAAGGCTTAGGTCTATCAGTCGCGTATACTGCGATTGAAAAACACAGTGGAAGGATTTCAGTAAACAGTAAACCCGGTAAAGGAACCGTTTTTGACATCGTATTGCCTGTAAAACACGACCCTGACAGTGATGAATTAGTTGTAACCTCGGCTTAAGTCGCTATTATGTTTGGCCTTCACACGCCATAAGGTTTCACAAGTACCCATGCGACTGGCTGCTGTTTTTCAACGTTCTTTTTTTCGTCTTATGCCTGTCTGGCTTCTCACATATAGTTTTTGTGTACTAGGCACAGGCTGGCCAGCACAGTACGACCCATATTTTAAAAACTTACGTAACGACCCTCAGCAAGTACTTGACGATCTTGCCTCTTTTGAATCTGCCGGCAATGAACACGTTGCAATCACAAGTTATTTCAGAAGTCGGGCATATGGCGCGCTGGCTTTACACGAGAAAGCCCGCTTTGCAGCACAAGATGGCCTAACGGCAATTTCCGATGACAACAGTGAGCTCTTTCATTACCTTCGTCTCGCCAGAGCTGAAGCGTTAGATGGCCTGGGAATGGCTCAGGCTGTCGTTAACGATGCTCGCGATTCACTAGAATGGGCCCGAGCGAACAATGAACTTGCGTTGATAAACTATGCGTTAAGTGTAAATGGGTATTTGCATATCACTTTAAGCCAGTTTACTGAAGCGCAAATACTCTTTCAGGAAGGCTATCAGCGCCCTTCGATAAAACCAAAAGCGTGGCATCAGGCTGATTTCGCCAGTATGCTTGCATTGGTTTATGAATATCGAGAGGAACCTGACCACGCTCTTCAGTTGTATGAACAGGCCGAAACTTACTATCGCCAACAAGGGATCCAGCTTGAACTGGCCAACACGCTTTTTGGCATCGGTAAAAATACGGTTGCGCTGGGTAACAGTGAGGAAGGACTGCGGTATTTATTGGAATCAGCTGATATAGCGTTGAATATCCGTGACCTTCAGGGGGCAGCCTTCAGCTACGAGTCCATCGCTTCCGTCCTTATTGAAAAAGGCATGTCTGACGAGGCAGTGCCTTTTCTCGACGACGCTCTCAGTTTGTTCTCCCAGGCCGGAAACCCGTTTATGCAAATAAAAGTATTGGTAGAGCAAGCCAACGTGTTCATCCAAAATGGACAAGCAGACAAAGCCATGTCACTTCTTTCTAAAGCCAATAGCCTTGCTACTGGCGACTCTTTTCTTTCGCAAAAAATCGCAATTGCCGATACCCTCGCTCACGCACACGCCAAGCTCGGCAATTTTGAAGCGGCTTATAACGCTCAAAAAAACAGCAAGCAAACTCGAAGAATCTGGCAGGAGGAGGTAAACGACCGTCGTATTCTCGAATTACAAACCCGCTTTGAGGTTCAGCAGCAAAAAGTGCAAAACGCCCTGCTACAAGAACAAAATCTACGCCAGCAAAATTTGCTCGAAAACGAGCAGGAAGTGCGACGCTACACAGTTACCATGGCTCTGCTCTTGTGTCTTGTTTCCGCCTTGTTAGCCTGGTTGTATATAAATAGCAGACGACACCAAAAACACTTACAAAAGTTGGCCAATAGCGACGGCCTGACCGGCTTATTAACGCGTAGAAAAGGGATGGAAGACGCTGAACAGCAGTTTCAGTTGGCTCTGCGCCATAAAACGCCCACAACTGCCGTTATCATTGATCTGGACCATTTCAAACAGATAAATGATACCTATGGACATCAAATTGGCGACGACGTATTGCGTACATTTGGCGAACTAGCCAATACCCATTTTCGCAAGACCGATATACTAAGTCGTATTGGCGGTGAAGAATTTTTATTTGTATTTCCTCACACAGCCACTGATACGGCTACCACTATGCTTGAGAATTTCGCGGATGAGGTCCGCACCATTCCTCAACGCATTGCGGTTAAAAAGCTCACAGTAACCCTGTCAATGGGGTTAGTTGAGTGTGAAAACTATAGTGATCTGCAAAAGGTTATTGCTGCGGCTGATGCTGCACTTTACGAGGCGAAAAACCAAGGAAGAGACAGAATAATCATCGCAAAAGCACCACAGGCATAGCAAATAAGATGGCGCAATCCCCCTCTTCACAAACATCCGGTGTCGGTCTGATTCTATCCCGTCGGCTGATTTCTAAAGGTAGTAGTGACCGGATTGAACTTTGGTTAGCCACAGCACTGGGCGCAGTTCGCGTACTCACACCCCCACAAACAAATGTATGCTTCGTTAAGACCGAAGATTATAACCGTGCTTTGCAGCTTATTCAGGCTCACAACCTGCCGGTAAAAACCGAAGACACCGCGCTAAAAACGCTGGAGCAACACAAGGTCGTACTGCTAAGAAGTCCTAATGAACGAGTCCAGTCAGCTCTTCGACGTTTAGCTTTAGATGCTGGTATTACTCTGCACGAAGCAGACGTTAAAACCATTGACCGTTTTTTAATGGAACGCTTCGCTTACGGAGCCGTCGCTTATAGTGGCACACACACTTCTGAGGGTGTCATAGATGCGAAAGTAAAAGGAGTAAAGTACACGCCCACATTAACATCAGTCTCCATCGATATTGAGTGCGACGAAAATGAATACCTGTACTCAATTGCCATTGTTGGGGAAGACTGTCATCAAGTGCTGCTCAATACTGAACACACTCATCTGCCTGACTCTCCACCTGATTTCAACATCAATGGCTACGATGGCGAACAAGCCACGTTGATCGCATTTGAGTCATTGATCGCGACGATCGATCCCGATGTAATCATGGGTTGGAACGTCAAACCGTTCGACTTTGCTGTCCTCTTCAGAATGGCTAAGCGCCACAAGATGCCACTGAGAATTGGCAGACTAAACGCGTCGCTCGCGGTCAGATCCTGGGGAGAGAGTAATCAGGTCATGGCCGAGATCCCAGGTCGCTGCATTATTGACGGTATAGAAGCCCTCAAAACCATGACCTACTCTTTTGAACGCTTTGGTCTCGACGATGTAGCTCACACCTTGCTTGGCGAAGGCAAAACTATCGTTGGCGAAGACAAGCTGGAACAAATAAAAACACAGTACCGGGAAGAACCTGCAGCGCTGTGCGCTTACAACTACAATGATTGCGTGCTGGTTAACCGTATAGCGAAGAAAACCCAGTTGTTGGATTTCCTCATTCTTCGCAGTGCACTTACCGGGTTAGATCTCTCAAGACCAGGCGGCTCCGTGGCCGCATTTATTAATGTTTATTTACCTAAATTACACCGTGCAGGATACATTAGTGGCGTCAGACCTGAAAATGGCGGGCTTGCGAGCCCGGGTGGCTACGTCATGTCTTCTAAACCCGGGTTATACGACAACGTTTTGGTACTTGATTTCAAAAGCCTCTACCCTTCAATTATTCGCACTTTTCTTATCGATCCGTACGGATTAGCAGAAGGGTTGCGCGATTCATCTCAAGCTATAGACGGTTACAAGGGCGCACGATTTTCCCGACATAATCACTTTCTACCAGATATTATTGCGAATTTGTGGCAACAGCGAGATGAAGCAAAGAAAGTCGGCGACAGTGCCCGCTCCCAAGCAATAAAAATCTTAATGAATTCTTTTTATGGCGTATTGGGTAGCGGTGGCTGCCCATTCTACGACCCGCGACTGGCGAGCTCTATCACATTACGCGGGCATAACATTATGCAAACCACGGCAATGTGGATTACCGAACAAGGTTACGAGGTTATCTATGGCGACACAGATTCTTTGTTTATTCACATTGGCTCCGCGCATCAAACCAATGCAGGTACAATAGGTAAGACATTACAGAACGAAGTAAACCAACGCTGGAGGAACAAGCTAAAAGACGAATTTGATCTCACCAGTTATTTGGAAATTGAGTTCGAAACACATTTCACTCGCTTTTTTATGCCCACCATCCGAGGCTCAGAAGAAGGAAGTAAAAAACGATATGCTGGTCTCGTTGAAGAAAACGGTCAAGCGACATTAATTTTTAAAGGACTGGAAAATGTTCGCTCTGATTGGACGGCACTGGCCAGACAATTTCAGGAGACCTTGTACCGTCTGGTATTCTCCAGTCAACCAGTGGACCATTACGTTCGACAACTTCTAAATCAGGTGCGCAGTGGACAATGCGATACATCGCTGGTCTATGCCCGCCGTTTGAGAAAGCCACTATCGGCATATACGCGCACTCAACCACCCCATGTAAAAGCGGCGAGACATGCAGATGAACGCAATGCCGCCAAGGGAAAACCACTTCGCTATCAACACAAAACAACCGTGCGCTATGTGATGACTCTAAGTGGCCCACAAACTGTCGAATATGCAGATAAAACGCTGGACTACGAGCACTACGTCGAAAAGCAAATCCGTCCTATTGCTGAAAGTATTCTTCCGGTCATTGGTTTATCGTTCGATGACATGGATAATCAACAAATGGGTCTGTTTTGACAGCAACTTATATTCTCTTTTTAAAGCCCCCGTGGCCACTAGTCCCTTCTTGTTGATCATTTTATGACGTAAGCTATTGAGAACTAGCTTATATTGTCAAATTCATTCATTATTAAATACTTGGCAAAAGACCCAGAAAGGAAGTCGGGATCCCAGTGGTTTCGCGTAGTCATAAATGAGTTCAGCACGCTTTTTTATTGGAGAGTATCAAGTCGACCCGTCTGACAACACGGTCAAGGTGGGTAAGACAAAACGCTCTATTGAGCCAAAAGCAATGGACGTACTGTTGTTTCTCTGTCAATACGCAGGTGATGTTGTCAGTGCAGACGATATTACCTCTCAGTGCTGGCCAGACCAAGACATTGGTGACAACCCCGTCCACAAAGCCATTACTCAGCTTCGCCGTGTCTTTAACGACAAAGCCAGTGCCCCAAAGTACATAGAAACCATTCGTAAACGGGGCTATCGAATTGTCGCCAAAGTGACATTTCCTCAGGATGAAAACCAAAAAGCGGCGGCCAGTGTTTGGGAGAAAAGTTCCCCCTATCCCGGTTTGCACGCATTCGATGAAAATCAGACGGAAATTTTCTTTGGCCGAGCGAGCGCCATTGATGGCTTTTTGAAAAAGTTCGAGCAATTACAGAAAAACCGACATCTGCTCTCCGTTATTTTAGGCCCTAGTGGGAGCGGAAAAACCTCGCTCATCCAAGCCGGTGTTCTACCCAAACTTAAAAGTGCAGACGGCTATTACGGCACGCAAGTAGTTTGTAGTGTTTATATCGATGCTGCAGATATAAAGCCCGCCGAGGTGTTTCTGGAATTAGCCAGTGCACTGATTGACCTTGACGTGAGCGACTCTCCCGTCTTTGAAGGTTATAGCGCTGCTAGTTTGGCCGAACAACTCACTCAGGAACCTGAATCCTTAAGTTTAGTGATAGCAAAGAATATCAAAAACAAGGCTGAAAGCACTAACAAGCCCATGTGCGCTTTGGTTGTGGACAGAGCAGAAGCTATTTTAGCTTCTCAGCAGTTGTCAGAAAGTCAAAAAGAGGCCTTCTTTTACGCACTTGATTGCCTTGCAACAGGCTCATCTATGCTCGTTTTTCTGTTATGCAGAAACGATTTCTATCCTGCACTCTCAAATTATCCTGTACTGATGCGGTATAAAGATAAAGGCGGCCATTTTGACTTGCCCCCTCCAACAGCAATAGAGCTTAGTCAAATGATCAGGCTTCCAGCCGTTGCTGCTGCATTGACGTGGGAAACCTCCTTAGAAACGGGCATCCCTTTAGATGAAGTACTGTGCTCCGAAGCCATGAGCCATTCAGATGGATTGCCGT
Source organism: Alteromonas sp. AWQ4_252 (assembly GCF_056158205.1). Classification (NCBI taxonomy): domain Bacteria; kingdom Pseudomonadati; phylum Pseudomonadota; class Gammaproteobacteria; order Alteromonadales; family Alteromonadaceae; genus Alteromonas; species Alteromonas sp. AWQ4_252. The sequence continues at coordinate 4,458,974 of NZ_JBSWSV010000001.1, forward strand.
TATTGCAATACACGCTTCAGGAACTCTATGTACAGCGACAAAATAATTGCCTGCTTTACAGTGTTTATCATGCACTCGGTGGTGTGGAAGGTGCCATAGGAAAAAAAGCAGAGCAGGTATATCTAACGCTGCCGGAAAATGTACAACGTACATTTGGCAGTGTCATGGCCAAACTGGTAAACGTCGAACAACAGGAAGACGCGTTAACCAGTCGCTCAGTACGATGGGCTTCACTGAATACCGAAGAGGAAAAGCATTTCGTTGAAACCATGGTTGAGAACAGACTTTTTACGTCTTACCTCTACCAGGGCCAGGCTTGTTTCAACGTTGCCCACGAGGCATTACTCCGGCGTTGGCAGCGAGTGGTTGACTGGGTATCACAACATCACGCTGCCCTGGTACAAAAAAAACACCTCAACCAACAAACTTTGTTGTGGCTCAATGACAACAAAAGCAAGGCATTTAAGCTAACCGAAGGCAAACCTCTGACGGATGCGATCTCTCTACAAACCGATGGCATGATACCGTTGAGTAAGGATGAATCCGACCTTATCGCTTTTTCTGTTGTTCAACGCAGTCGAAAACGCTGGATATTTCGTATTACCGGCGTCACGTTGTTCTGCCTGACCCTATTCTCTTCACTTTCAATGGTAAGTAGCTTACAGGCGCAAAAATTGGCCGAGCGAAAGCGTGTCGAAGCTGAGGACCTGATGGGCTACATGATTGGCGATTTCGCCGATAAACTGCGCAGTGTTCGGCGAATGGATTTGCTTGACGGCATCAGTCAGCGAGCCCTGAACTATGTGGAAGACGCCACTACGTCGACTGACACGGGGCTGCTTTCTCCCGTACTACCACCACCAAGTTTCACCTTGCGCTTGCAACATGCCATGTCTCTGCAAGCCATCGCTGAGGTGCGTTATTACCGCGATGATGTTCAAGGTGCAAAGTTGCATTACGATGAAGCCGAAAGGCGGCTAACGCCTCTACTTGAGGAAGCCCCAGATGATGCTGATGTGCTTAAGGCTGCAGGACTAAATGCTTTTTGGCTCGGGCAGCTGGCCTTTGACCAAAAAGCTTATGGCATAGCCGAGACAGAATTTACTCATTATTTGGCGTTAAGTCAGCGTTTGACAGACTTACTTCCAGACGATAAAAACGCCCAACTTGAAGTTGCCTATGCAATGAATTCAGTAGGTAGCTCCCAACTCAAACTCATGGCTTTTGAATCTGCTATCGTTAATTTTAAGAATTCACTGACGATAAAAGAAAGCCTTGGCGACCCGGAAGATGAGCTGAGTATTCTTTATTTCTTTGATAGTTATTCATGGATTACCTTTGCAAACTTACACCTTGGTCGGCTGAATGAAGCACTGGCAAATATATCTGTTGCAGAATCTAAACTTAAAGGGTTTTCAAGACAGCTCAAGCTGAAAAGCCAGATAAATGAAAGTTTAATGTATTTGCTTATCCGCAAAGCGGGTATTCACCAATACCTTGGAAATCGAAGGGAATCACTGGACCTGCTTTTCGCAGCTAAAAGTTACGCAGATAAGCTGTTGCAACAAGATCCAAAAAACAGCATTTGGATTAGAGACCGCATCGTCGTTATCTCATCAATAAAAAAACTTACCAGTAGCAACCCGGACTTAGTTGCTAGCTTACCTCCCCTCGCTGAGTCAGAAGCGTTGACTCAAGCGGTAGGCACAGACAGAAGACTTCCCCCTTTACTAAATTTTATTATTGCCTATCAGAACCAAAATAATTGGGGTAAAAGTGAAGCCTTGTTGAGTGATTTAAGGAAGCACAAAACTATTGTAAAACTTAATGCACTGGAGACACCTGACAATCTCGATGATGTTATTTCATATAGTGACTATTTGATAAGCGAAATAAGGCAAATGCATTTTAGCAATCTCGATTATTCAAACTTGTGCGGCAAATTAGGGAAAATAACAGATGCTCATGTTGGAAAATCTAAGCACCCAGCACTTACCATAGCAAACGTATTCTCACAAATATGTATGTATCAAGAAGATTATCTACTTGAGAACAAAGACCATATAGAGTCCTTAATAACACGCCACCCGGAATATTTTTCCATATTTTTTAAGGATATATAGTGTCGACACAATTTAATTTTACGGTATCGGTAAACGCGAGTATTTCACCAGCAATATTCATTATTTACAATAGTGACGGTGAAGTAACCACTTCTCCGGTACTTGTAACTGAACCCGGTACCATCATCACTTATCAACTAAGGGAAGACAGTAATGCGTACGCATTATTATCGCCGATTATTACCAACGATGGAGCCCGGGATCTTTCTTACTCAATATCAAAAGACGGACAACTGCTAACCATTGTCGATATGGACAGCGTGCCTCAAAATATTTGTTTGAAACTCGTCGCTGCACCTAAAGCAGCGATTCTGGTAAGTCAGGACCCACAGGTTATTGACCGCCCGAGAGACTAAAGTAATATCGTATTTGTAACATACAGTTAAATTACGCTCATTTCGTTGCCCTTATATTACTAAGCTACGAATAACGTTGTTTACAAGGTTGCGGCGCATTCAAATTACAGACAAATTTGATTGCGCCCAGCTTCTTTCGCTTTATAAAGTAACGCATCTGCAGCCTCAACAAAGCAATTTACTGACTTATATTTGTTTGCTGATTGCGTCACTACACCCGCACTAACCGTTATGAAAGGTTCTATTTGCAAAGTCATTTCCTGAAAACGAAGTTGTGCGATGTGCCGCTGTACCCGCATAGCAAGCAAGTGGGCAGTATGGGTATTGCAGTGAGGCAGAATAAGTGCAAATTCCTCACCACCATAACGTGCGGCAATAGCATCACGATGGGGTAAGCTTAATTGGATCGTTTCCCCAATGCGTTGTAGGCACTTATCGCCGGCAATATGACCAAATGTATCGTTCACCTGCTTGAAGCGATCAACGTCAATCATAACTAAGCTTAGTGGCACAGATTCTCGCTCTGAGAATCGCCATAGACGGTGAAGTTCTTCAGTGAAGTAGTGTCGGTTCGCCAAGCCGGTAAGCTGGTCTGTAGTTGCCTTTCTATGTAACTCAATATGCTCTGCTTTATGAATGGTTAAGTCATGTAACACACAGAAATAAAGTCTATCCTGAGGCCCTTCATTTACCTCAATCGGTGAAATAGAAATATCGACTACGACCTGTCCACCGTCTATTCGACGCAGGGAAACTTCACGAGGTTGAATATTAATCACCCCTCTATGATTGTCACCAGCAGTAGCTATAATTTCCTTCTTTAGTGAGTCTTGAGAATGGCAGAAAAAATCAGCGACAAACTCTCCCAGCAACTCTACTCTACTTCCTCCCAATAGTGATGCGGCAAGACCATTGATCATTTCAATATGACCAGATGGCGAAAAGACCAACACAGCTTCGTTTATAAAATTGATCATTCTTGCAACAGAAGCGTGAGGGTAAACGGGCATGTCAAAAGTAGTAAGATCGTTTTTCATAAGCCTTCAACTCGTGATTTCAAAATACAATGAAATACTAAGCCTATTTATGAATACTTACCTTCCCTCAACCTTCTCAATTAAGTCATTGAAAAATAAAGATTTAATAGGCATATAAAAGTAACTAAAACGCCTAGAATAGAGGTTTTCAAACTAAATAACTCACCATGAATTATATCTATTCCCGTCAGCGATGATGGGCAGCGAGCTTAACGAACGAGGGAAGCAGTGGCACGCCGAGAGTGAAGAACCGGCAGCAAGGAAGCTGCCGTGGACGTTGCACCAGGGAAGGGATGCTACTTGTCTGTTGAGCACATCTGCATAGGTAAATCCCTATCGATGGGTTGGGTTTGCCGTTGATAATAGGCGCAGCTTTACTGCGCTTATACGAAAAAAGCCCACTCGTTTGAGTGGGCTTTTTCGTGCAATTGGGAGCCTGGCGGTTCACTTCGTGACGAGAACACCTCTCACATGGGGGTGATGAACGGTGAGCGCAGCGAACGAGGGGTGCCAGTGGCACGCCGAGAGTGAAGAACCGGCAGCAAGGAGGCTGCCGTGGACGTTGCACCAGGGAAGGGATGCTACTTGTATGTTGAGCAGATCTACATAGGTAAATCCCTACCGATGGGTTGGGTTTCCGTTTGATGCTAGACGTAGCTTTGTTGCGCTTATACGAAAAAAGCCCACTTGTTTGAGTGGGCTTTTACGTTTAATTGGGAGCCTGGCGGTTCACTTCGTGACGAGAGCTACTCTCACATGGGGGTGATGAACGGTGAGCGCAGCGAACGAGGGGTGCCAGTGGCACGCCGAGAGTGAAGAACCGGCAGCAAGGAGGCTGCCGTGGACGTTACACCAGGGAAGGGATGCTACTTGTCTGTTGAGCAGATCTACATAGGTAAATCCCTACCGATGGGTTGGGTTTGCCGTTGATAATAGGCGCTGCTTTTGCGCTTATACGAAAAAAGCCCACTCGTTTGAGTGGGCTTTTTCGTGTAATTGGGAGCCTGGCGGTGTGCTACTCTCACATGGGGAAACCCCACACTACCATCGCCGCTAACGCGTTTCACTTCTGAGTTCGGAATGGGATCAGGTGGGACCACGTCGCTATTGCCGCCAGGCAAAAACTGGTTGTTACCGACATCGTCAGTAACTTAACAATTCTGGAAAGCGTGATATCGTCTTCAATCAGAGTAACTCACTACTCTAACTTACTTAATTAGTCAGTCATTTAACTCACTACTCTAACTTACTTAATTAGTCAGTCATTTAACTCACAACACACTAAATGTCGAAGCCATTTAGGCGTTGTATGGTTAAGCCTCACGGGCAATTAGTACAGGTTAGCTTAATGCCTTGCAACACTTCCACACCCTGCCTATCAACGTTGTAGTCTACAACAACCCTTCAGAGAGGTTAAACCTCAGGGATGACTCATCTTGGGGCTCGCTTCCCGCTTAGATGCTTTCAGCGGTTATCGATTCCGAACGTAGCTACCGGGCAATGCCTTTGGCAAAACAACCCGAACACCAGCGGTTCGTCCACTCCGGTCCTCTCGTACTAGGAGCAGCTCCCCTCAATCATCCAACGCCCACACCAGATAGGGACCGAACTGTCTCACGACGTTCTAAACCCAGCTCGCGTACCACTTTAAATGGCGAACAGCCATACCCTTGGGACCGACTTCAGCCCCAGGATGTGATGAGCCGACATCGAGGTGCCAAACACCGCCGTCGATATGAACTCTTGGGCGGTATCAGCCTGTTATCCCCGGAGTACCTTTTATCCGTTGAGCGATGGCCCTTCCATACAGAACCACCGGATCACTATGACCTACTTTCGTACCTGCTCGACGTGTCTGTCTCGCAGTTAAGCTAGCTTATGCCATTGCACTAACCTCACGATGTCCGACCGTGATTAGCTAACCTTCGTGCTCCTCCGTTACTATTTGGGAGGAGACCGCCCCAGTCAAACTACCCACCAGACACTGTCCACAATCCCGATCAGGGACCTATGTTAGAACATCAAACATACCAGGGTGGTATTTCAAGGACGGCTCCATGCAAACTAGCGTCTGCATTTCAAAGCCTCCCACCTATCCTACACAAGTAGGTTCAATGTTCAGTGCCAAGCTGTAGTAAAGGTTCACGGGGTCTTTCCGTCTAGGTGCGGGTACACAGCATCTTCACTGCGATTTCAATTTCACTGAGTCTCGGGTGGAGACAGCGTGGCCATGGTTACACCATTCGTGCAGGTCGGAACTTACCCGACAAGGAATTTCGCTACCTTAGGACCGTTATAGTTACGGCCGCCGTTTACCGGGGCTTCGATCAAGAGCTTCGCCTAAGCTAACCCCATCAATTAACCTTCCGGCACCGGGCAGGTGTCACACCGTATACGTCATCTTACGATTTAGCACAGTGCTGTGTTTTTAATAAACAGTCCCAGCCACCTGGTCACTGCGGCCCTCATCTGCTCAGGAAGCAAGTTCCATCACAAACAAGGGCGTACCTTCTCCCGAAGTTACGGTACAATTTTGCCGAGTTCCTTCACCCGAGTTCTCTCAAGCGCCTTAGTATTCTCTACCTGACCACCTGTGTCGGTTTGGGGTACGGTTCACATAATCATAAGTTTAGAAGCTTTTCCTGGAAGCAGGGCATCAACAACTTCACCACCTTGGTGGCTCGTCTCGTGTCTCGGCCTTAGAATTCCGGATTTACCTAAAATTCCAGCCTACTCACTTTCACTTGGACAACCAACGCCAAGCTTGCCTAGCCTTCTCCGTCCCTCCATCACTGATTATATAAGTACGGGAATATTAACCCGTTTCCCATCGACTACGCATCTCTGCCTCGCCTTAGGGGCCGACTTACCCTGCCCTGATTAGCATGGGACAGGAAACCTTGGTCTTCCGGCGTGGGGGTTTTTCACCCCCATTATCGTTACTCATGTCAGCATTCGCACTTCTGATACCTCCAGCAAACTTCACAGTTCACCTTCAACGGCTTACAGAACGCTCCCCTACCCAGCAAGTAAACTTGCTGCCGCAGCTTCGGTATATTGCTTAGCCCCGTTACATCTTCCGCGCAGGCCGACTCGACTAGTGAGCTATTACGCTTTCTTTAAAGGGTGGCTGCTTCTAAGCCAACCTCCTAGCTGTCTTAGCCTTCCCACATCGTTTCCCACTTAGCAATATTTTGGGACCTTAGCTGGCGGTCTGGGTTGTTTCCCTCTTCACGACGGACGTTAGCACCCGCCGTGTGTCTCCCGGATAGTTCTCTTTGGTATTCGGAGTTTGCAAAGGGTTGGTAAGTCGGGATGACCCCCTAGCCTTAACAGTGCTCTACCCCCAAAGGAATTCGTCCGAGGCTCTACCTAAATAGATTTCGGGGAGAACCAGCTATCTCCCGGTTTGATTGGCCTTTCACCCCCAGCCACAGGTCATCTCCACCTTTTTCAACAGGTGTGAGTTCGGTCCTCCAGTTGATGTTACTCAACCTTCAACCTGCCCATGGCTAGATCACCGGGTTTCGGGTCTATACCTAGCAACTAGACGCGCAGTTAACACTCGCTTTCGCTACGGCTCCCCTAAACGGTTAACCTTGCTACTAAATATAAGTCGCTGACCCATTATACAAAAGGTACGCAGTCACCCCGAAGGGCTCCCACTGCTTGTACGTATACGGTTTCAGGTTCTATTTCACTCCCCTCACAGGGGTTCTTTTCGCCTTTCCCTCACGGTACTGGTTCACTATCGGTCAGTAAGGAGTATTTAGCCTTGGAGGATGGTCCCCCCATCTTCAGTCAAGATAACACGTGTCCCGACCTACTTAATATGTGCTAATTGCCACTTCGTGTACGGGACTATCACCCTGTACCGTTAAACTTTCCAGAATATTCCACTATGACAACTAACATCGGCTAGTCCCCTTTCGCTCGCCGCTACTAAGGGAATCTCGGTTGATTTCTTTTCCTCCGGGTACTTAGATGTTTCAGTTCCCCGGGTTTGCCTCTACATGCTATGTATTCACATGCAGATACCCGCAAGCGGGTGGGTTTCCCCATTCGGACATCGATGGCTCAAATGCGTTTTGTCAACTCGCCACCGCTTTTCGCAGACTTACACGTCCTTCATCGCCTCTTACTGCCAAGGCATCCACCGTATACGCTTAGTCACTTAACCATACAACCCTAAATAGCTTCGTGCTTGCTTCCTCCTCTTCGCTTCGCGTTGTCACTCAGTCAGTCACATACGATATGTATGCTCCCTCCTTCGTTCCTAGCTCAGCTCGATGAGAAACCAATCACTCGCTATTTCCTCTTATTCACATGAGTTAAGGAATAAGATTTCATAGCATTACAGGAAAATCCAAGAGTTGCGACAACTCAAAAGGATGGATTTTGCTGCGCCAACCCCGCCTTTTTGTCCAGGGTTAGGTGAGATGTTATCTCTGTTGTATGCATGACTGTCTAATCAATTACATTGCAGCTTTCGCTGCGCCGTTTGTCAGATAGAGTAGCGTGAAAGAACATCTTTTCGATATTCTCAGTTACTCAATTTGATTGATTACTAATATCAGCTTTCCAAATTGTTAAAGAACACGTTTAGAGTAAAAAACCCTAATCAATACTCACTTAACAAGCGGTTATTCATTAGGATTTCAGTTCCTCTCCACGACCATTTCCAGTTATCAGCCAATTCGCTTGGTGAGATTAGTTTGAATGCGAGAAGCGCAGTGTGCGAGTAGCACATGAGCATCACAGCGTTCAAAATATCGAAGCCAAGTAGAATTGGTAGGCTTGGGCAGACTTGAACTGCCGACCTCACCCTTATCAGGGGTGCGCTCTAACCAGCTGAGCTACAAGCCTCCTGCTTACTGCGCCTGAAGCTCGTACTTGAATACTTTGTTTCGTCGCTCGTCAGTTACATACTTATGTATGCGCCTTCCTCACTCCTCAAGTCGTATCCAATTACAACTTTCATGCTTGCAATCAGTGACTTATTAGCAATTTTGCTAGTTTTCACTGACCTAGCAGAATCTGGTGGAGCTAAGCAGGATCGAACTGCTGACCTCCTGAATGCAAATCAGGCGCTCTCCCAGCTGAGCTATAGCCCCATAATTGGTCGTTCTTTTAATAACAAAACAATCTGTGTGAACACTACGCTAAAAGGCAGTTGACGATTTTTAAGGTAAGGAGGTGATCCAACCCCAGGTTCCCCTAGGGTTACCTTGTTACGACTTCACCCCAGTCATGAAACACAAAGTGGTAATCGTCCTCCCGAAGGTTAGACTAACTACTTCTTTTGCATCCCACTCCCATGGTGTGACGGGCGGTGTGTACAAGGCCCGGGAACGTATTCACCGCAGTATGCTGACCTGCGATTACTAGCGATTCCGACTTCACGGAGTCGAGTTGCAGACTCCGATCCGGACTACGATATTCTTTAAGGGGTCCGCTCCACATCGCTGTCTCGCTTCCCTCTGTAAATACCATTGTAGCACGTGTGTAGCCCTACACGTAAGGGCCATGATGACTTGACGTCGTCCCCACCTTCCTCCGGTTTGTCACCGGCAGTCTCCTTAAAGTGCCCAACTTAATGCTGGCAACTAAGGACAAGGGTTGCGCTCGTTGCGGGACTTAACCCAACATCTCACGACACGAGCTGACGACAGCCATGCAGCACCTGTGTCAGAGTTCCCGAAGGCACCAATCCATCTCTGGAAAGTTCTCTGCATGTCAAGTGTAGGTAAGGTTCTTCGCGTTGCTTCGAATTAAACCACATGCTCCACCGCTTGTGCGGGCCCCCGTCAATTCATTTGAGTTTTAACCTTGCGGCCGTACTCCCCAGGCGGTCTACTTAGCGCGTTAGCTTCGCTACGCACGAATTAAATTCACACACAGCTAGTAGACAGCGTTTACGGTGTGGACTACCAGGGTATCTAATCCTGTTCGCTACCCACACTTTCGGACATGAGCGTCAGTCTTTGGCCAGGGAGTCGCCTTCGCCACTGATGTTCCTCCAGATATCTACGCATTTCACCGCTACACCTGGAATTCCACTCCCCTCTCCAAGACTCTAGTCTGCCAGTTCTAAATGACCATCCCAGGTTGAGCCCGGGGCTTTCACATCTAGCTTAACAAACCGCCTGCGTCCGCTTTACGCCCAGTAATTCCGATTAACGCTCGCACCCTCCGTATTACCGCGGCTGCTGGCACGGAGTTAGCCGGTGCTTCTTCTGTTGTTAACGTCACAGCTGGCAGGTATTAACTACCAACCTTTCCTCACAACTGAAAGTGCTTTACAACCCGAAGGCCTTCTTCACACACGCGGCATGGCTGCATCAGGGTTTCCCCCATTGTGCAATATTCCCCACTGCTGCCTCCCGTAGGAGTCTGGGCCGTGTCTCAGTCCCAGTGTGGCTGATCTTCCTCTCAGAACAGCTAGAGATCGTCGCCTTGGTGAGCCTTTACCTCACCAACTAGCTAATCTCACTTGGGCCTCTCTTCAGGTAGGAGCCTAAGCCCCCTTTGGTCCGTAGACGTTATGCGGTATTAGCAGTCGTTTCCAACTGTTATCCCCCTCCCAAAGGCAAGTTCCCAAGCATTACTCACCCGTCCGCCACTCGTCAGCAAATAGCAAGCTATTCCTGTTACCGTTCGACTTGCATGTGTTAGGCCTGCCGCCAGCGTTCAATCTGAGCCATGATCAAACTCTTCAATTAAAATCGAAAAACTATTTATGAATCGTCGGTTGACACTCTTAACGAGTGCCCACACAGATTGTCTTGTTATAAATTGTTAAAGAACATTTTTGCTAACTTTCGTTAGCGGCTTCAGCGGTTTCCCCTGAAGCGGGACGCGCATTCTACGCGTTTCGTTTTCAGTGTCAACAACTTTTTGAAAATTAATTTCTAAAGTGTTTTCCGTGAAAACCGTCATTAAAAGCTTAAGTTAAGTATTAATAACGACTTCTTCGTTTCTCGCTAGGCGTTCCCCGTCGAAGTGGTGCGCATTCTACGCATCAGAGATTTTTCGTCAACCCCTTTTTTATCCTTTTTAGTGATTTTTTGTAATAAACACCTTAAACGCCTAGTTTTCCTACAATTCCCTTTTTGACACTAGCCTTTAGTCTACTATTTCATCAGATCGTTGTTCAAATTGTTACAAATGAGTAAACTATAAACAGCCTCCACCGTTCACAAAAAATAATTAAGGTAGGTATATGAAAGTAGGCTTTGTTCCATGCGCAATTATTAGCGCGGTTTTCGCTGTAGCAGGCTATGTGATTTTTTCTTCTGTCAGTTTTGAAGATTCCTTACCAATCACGGTTGCTATTTCTTTATTTGTTAGTGGTATTGTTACCCCATGGTTGGCTTCTTTATTTAATGCTTCTTCGCAAGTTAAGTCTGAACCCTCTCGTTCAGATACTGTATCGAATGCTGAAACTGCAACTTTGTATGTTGGAAATTTGCCGTATAAGGCAAATGAAGATGCGGTTAAAGAGTACTTCGATAACTTTATTAATGTGCAAAGTGTTCGTTTAATGAAAGATCGTCGAACCGGGAAACGTAAAGGTTACGGTTTTATAGAAGTGGTGACCGCCGATATAGATGCTGCAATTGGTCAGTTAAATGACAAGGTGTTTTTAGAAAGAACACTCAAAGTACGTGCAGCAAGGGAAAAAGGTGAATCTGATTCCGAAGATTGATAGACAAAATCTAAAAACCCCGGTCATGCCGGGGTTTTTATTATCTGACAAAAATTTACTTTGATTACTGCTCTGCACTTGGCTCGCTAATTGGTTGCGTCTTTTGTTGTTCCGGAATGGCTTCTAGCAAACGCTGATTAAACGAGTGAAAACGATTTATTGCTGAAACTAAATCAGGCACCTGCACATCTTTCATCTCATTGATGATTCCGTTGATAAGAGAATTGAAATCTTCTCCTGACGCCAACTTTTCAGTTGCGTTTTCAAATACGCTCAGCATTTTATCAAGATACTGGGCAATTGGGCGAGCTTCATCTCCGTGAGAACCACTTTCAGAGCCTTCTTTATAATGCTGAATTTCACCATAAGTTTTTACAACTTCAGTCTGCTGAACTCTGTTCATTTGAAGAGCATAGCCAACCAGTTCTTCATCGTCGTAACCAATTTCTAATGCCTGCTCAAAAGCGGAATCTATATCTCCAGAATAAAAAGTATCAGCAAGATCGTTTATCGAGCCCACTAGATCAGCGATTGCAGTTAACTCGCCATCATCCAACTCACCTTTTAAAGAAAAGCTTATACCCTGACTTTCAAAGTAGCTATAGTTCTCAGAGACAGCTGTCGCACCCAGCTGTTGGTTATCAGTTGAACCAGCATCACTGTTTATAGGGTTACTGCTACTCACCTGGCGCTGATATTGATATGACTGACTACTTTCAAAACTTAGCGTTATTTCATCGCCATCTCGCGTACGAATAAGCAAACTTGCCGAAGCGGCGTTTGAAGCACTTGCGCTCACCCCACCTTCAACAGCTTGTGTAGACATATCGCTATTCTTATTAAGCAGTTTATTCTCCAGATCAATCAATCGATTCTCAATAAGCGCTTGGCTGCGGTCGATTCCCGTTGCAATGTCGTCATTCATAAGACCACCAATATCTCGCTGAGCCAGCGCTATACCGCGGGACACACCCTCTCTTGCCTGCGAAAAAAGACCGTCTAATTTTTCAGTATCGGCGCCGCTGTCTGCCGCTCCCTGAATAACACCACCAACAAAACGCATAACGTTTGTTGCAACAGCTTCAAAATCAAACAGAGAAGCTTCTTTCTCTTTGGCCTCATCAGAATTTTTACCGAACTTACCTTTCTGTCCATCCACGGTAATTTGTGATTCCATCGATGAACTGTATACTTTTAAACCGATGGATGTCTGCGAAGCACTCATGCTAACCGAAGCATTCTGACTTTGTTGAAACTCAGCTGCTTGTCGAAGCCCTTCCTGTTGCAACTGTTTCTTCATTGCCTTAACTGGGTCGTCCACTGACTTTTGCTCAGTAACAACGGGCTTTTGCTCACCAACAAATGCCTTGATATCACCTACGTTCATAATCTTGTCCTCACTATCCTCTCTAGTTATATCGGCCGTACCAAGGAATTGTTTAATTTTAATGCAATATTTTCTTGTTGATTGCACAATATGAGAAACGCTCTACAATGCGCAGCCCATACTCGAATGCAAAATGAACCTGTTTAATATGCAAAAACACAGTCAGGAATACACAGCGCAACTTGAAGAAAAGACGCAACGACTAACGCGCTTACTGAGTCGTTTTGACAGCCCACCATTATCTGTTTTTAGCTCTCAGGAAGTTGGGTATCGCATGCGGGCTGAGTTTCGCGTTTGGCATGATGATAATGATCTGTATCACATTATGTTTGATAGCGAGACCAAAGAAAAATATCGCGTTGACCAATTTCCACCTGCGAGTAAGACTATTAATGCAGCAATGAAAGCACTGATAGACGCAGTTCGTCCAAATACCATATTACGTAAAAAGCTCTTTCAGGTGGATTATCTAACAGGCTTGTCCGGTGAACTTGTGATCAGCCTGCTATATCACCGTCAGCTTGATGATGAGTGGGAAGGCGAAGCCTTATTGCTGAAAGAATCACTGGCAGAACAATTTGGTACAGTGAATATTATTGGGCGAGCCAGAAAGCAGAAAAAATTAATCGGCAATGATTTTATCATCGAAAAATTGCCCGTTCATAACCGCGATTTCTTATTCAAGCATATCGAGAATAGCTTCACGCAGCCCAACGCGGCCGTTAATTGCAACATGATTGAATGGGCGCTTTCAGTTTGCCAGCACAATAACGGAGATCTTCTGGAAATGTACTGTGGTGCAGGGAATTTCTCTTTGCCAATGGCGAGTCGTTTCAGACGCGTTATTGGCACTGAAATCGCCAAGCCATCTGTTCAGGCCGCGCAGTTTAACATTCAAGCTAATGGAATCGAAAACGTTGATATCGTGCGACTATCAGCAGAGGAATTTACCGAGGCATTGAAAACAGGCAGGACGTTTTCGCGATTAAATGGCATTGAACTTAGTGGTTACAACTTCACCACAGTGTTAGTGGACCCACCCCGTGCAGGCCTTGACATTGCTTCGCTAAAGATGATTCAGGATTACGACGAAATCATTTATGTATCCTGTAACCCAGATACCCTGGCAGAAAATCTCGAGACATTAACTCAGACACATACCATCGAAGCTTCGGCCTTATTCGATCAGTTTCCCTTTACTCATCATATAGAGGCAGGAGTAAAACTGGTTAAAAGATCGCAGAGTTAATTATAAAACCTCTTTTGATCGGTAATGGCTTGCGCCCAATTGAACGAAACGCAATTGGGCTTTAACCCGCGCACCGATATCCTGTCTCAAGGCGACATCCACTTCCAAGGCTTCAGCGCCAGCGCTAAACACTAACCTGACCATCGCTTCTGCCTGTAAGCTGGCAAGCTGATGCTCTACCCCTTGTCTCTCGATAATATAATCAGCCAATTCTTCAATAAAATGCTGAATTTCACGCAATACGGCCATGCGATACGCTGTTGAAGTACCAGTATGTTCTCTTAAGAGCAAGCGGAACACGTTTGTATTAGCCGTTATAAACTCCATAAATGTATCTACCGACGTGTCTATGACACCACCTCCAGACGCAATTCTCCGCCGCGCCTGCCGCATAAGTTGGCGAAGCGCTAAACCCGCTTCGTCTACCAGTGTTAATCCGAGTTCATCGATGTCTTTGAAATGCCGATAAAAGGATGTGGGAGCAATACCCGCTTCTCTTGAGACTTCTCTCAAACTAATCGCGGACAAACTGCGCTGCGCATCAAGTAAGCCAAAAGCAGCATTGATTATATTTTGCCGTGTTTTGAGTTTTTGTTCTTGTCTCGACATCCTTTACTCCAGTCAGCGCGAATCGTGGATCATAGTTTACCTTATAACGCTGGTGATGCGACCCTTGTTAAACCCTACCTGCAAAATAAAACTTTCCCCAACTCAAAGAGTTAAAGTTTGTGATTGTCCCCCGTGTAAATATTGGTCTATGTTTTAGTGGTAAAAACAGTGATTTCACTTGCTTGATCGCAGGGAAAAGGCTAAATTAGCGTACAGTTGTAAGCTGAGTTTGAAACATGAAAAAACCTCGAATTATTCTCACAAATGTACTGGTATTTATTATTACCGGTGCTATAGCCCTGCTCGGAGTACCCTTGTGGGCTTTAACCGTTGGTTTTGATACCACGGAAGTTGTTGTGGCCATCTGCCTTTTTTACTTTACCGGTATGTCAATCACCGCCGGGTATCATCGTTTGTGGTCTCACAAAACATACGATGCGAATATTGGCGTTCGGGTCATCCTCGCAATTGGTGGGGCCATGGCACTGCAAAACAGTATCTTACATTGGTCGTCTGATCATCGAATTCATCATCGTCACGTTGACAATAACGATCATGACCCATACTCCGCCAAACGTGGATTGTGGTTCGCTCATATTGGCTGGATGCTGAGGGAGTACCAGTCCCATCGTTATGACGATTACAACAACTGCCGTGATCTACAAAAAGATCCTGTCGTTATGTGGCAACACAAATACTATTTACCGATTGTACTTGCCGCGAACTTTGGGATTACCGGTTTGTTGGGATGGATTAATGGTGATGTACTGAGCATGATGCTTTTCGCCGGTGTCTTCCGCTTATTTCTTGTGCATCACGTAACTTTTTTCATAAATTCACTGGCTCACTATTGGGGCAGCCAGCCCTACACCGATAAAAATACAGCCAGAGACAATGGTATTCTGGCCTTTTTTACCTTCGGAGAAGGTTATCATAATTATCATCATATCTTTGAGTACGACTACCGCAATGGTATTCGTTGGTGGCAATTTGACCCAACGAAATGGCTAATTAAAGGGCTCTCGTTTATTAGGTTAACGTCTAACTTACGCAAAGTACCTGAAGAGCGAATTGAGAAAGCCAGGGCTGCCATGCAACTGCAGAAGACTAGTGCAAAACTTGCAGCAATCCCCGACGCAGACGAGTTACTGGTAAAAGTTCAACAGGAATACGATTTACTGGTGCAAAAAATGACAGCCTACTACGAAGCGAAGAAGCGCCTGATGACTATTCGCAAAAGGCATTTGGCAAGAAGCGTCGAACGGCTGGAAATAGATTTTCACTATAAGGAGTTAAAACACGCACTGGCCTTGCAAAAGGAAAAATGGTTACAACTGCAATCCCTGGCCCCGCAGTTCGCGTAGTTTACGTTGCGTCATTATTGAGATGGCGCAATGAGCCTTTTCCAGTATTTGTTATCCAGTGCGAATAGCTTGTACGTGATAACCGAAAATAGTGTAAATACCTTTTCCATTCATATCTCACTGCCCTAACAGAACGGCTGGATTGCCGGGTATTACCTTTCGTCAAAAACCTTGTCCCAATTTTACTTTTGCTAAGATCATGAAAATATTGCTAGACTTTGATTCAGCAGGCTGAAGTGTCCGCTTTGTCCTAATCTCTCTAATCGGGAACCTCATTATTCTGAGTGTATATTAGTTATGACCAAAAAAAGTACTAAAACAGAACCTGTTTACCAATATGATGCTGTTGTAATTGGCACCGGGCCTGGGGGAGAAGGTGTGGCCATGCAATTGGCTAAAGCAGGCAAAACCGTTGCCGTGGTCGAGCGCTATAATGCAGTGGGTGGAGGCTGTACCCATTGGGGAACGATACCTTCAAAAGCATTAAGGCATTCTGTCAGCAGGTTAATTGAATTTAACAACAACCCCCTGTTTTCAGAAAGTTCTCGCAACCGGCATATGACATTTGCTGAGGTAATGAGTCATGCAAGTGGTGTTATTCGCAGCCAATCAAAACTCAGAGCGTCTTTTTATGATCGTAACCGCGTAACTCTGATCCACGGCGAAGCTCGCTTTTTAGACGCCAATACAATTCAGATAGTAAAAGCAGACGGCTCAACTGACCAAATAACAGCTGCACAAATTGCCATTGCCACCGGCTCCCGTCCCTACTGCCCAGAAGATATAGATTTTAACCACCCACGAATCTACAACTCCGACACAATTCTCTCTTTGAAACATGAACCGCATAACATCATTATATATGGTGCAGGTGTCATTGGTTCCGAGTACGCCAGTATTTTCAGAGGAATGGGCGTAAAAGTTGATTTGGTGAATATGCGTGACAGACTCCTTTCCTTTTTGGATGCAGAAATATCAGATGCGATTAGCTACCACTTATGGAATAACGGAGTAGTGATCAGGCATATGGAGAGCTACAAGTCTGTAGAAGGTCGCGAAGACTCTGTCATTGTAAACCTCGAATCAGGAAAGCGAATGCGCGCTGATTGCTTGTTATTTGCCAACGGTCGAACAGGTAATACAGACATGTTGAATTTGGAAGCGGTTGGGTTAAAAGCGGATTCCAGAGGACAATTAAAAGTCGATGGTAACTACCGTACCAGTGTGGAAAACATTTTTGCTGTCGGTGATGTGATTGGCTACCCCAGCCTTGCGTCAGCTGCCTATAATCAGGGACGTTCAGCAGCCGAAGCCATGATATCCGGAAAGGCCGACTCACAGTTAGTCGAAGATATTCCTACCGGTATATATACCATCCCTGAAATTAGTTCAGTGGGTAAAACAGAACAAGAACTCACAGCCCAGAAAGTGCCTTATGAAGTTGGACGTGCACAATTTAAACACCTTGCCAGGGCACAAATTGCATCAACAACAGTAGGCAGCCTTAAAATTTTATTTCATCGCGAAACCAAAGAAGTTCTGGGTATTCACTGTTTTGGCGAACGGGCTTCAGAGATTGTGCATATCGGTCAAGCCATTATGCAACAAAAGGGGCCTGGAAATACTATCGATTACTTCGTGAACACCACGTTCAATTACCCTACTATGGCGGAAGCATATCGAGTGGCAGCCTTGAATGGATTAAACAGGATTTTCTAACTGGCATGAAAAAAACCGGTCAAAGACCGGTTTTTTATTAGTTCCTTGTCATTACAAGGGCATTATTTGCTTGAAGTGCTTCTCTGTGAGCTACAATATCGATCTGCATTTTTTCCTGATCGAAAGTCATTGTGGCTATCGCATACTCGCCCAGATTTTCACTGGCTAGCTCTGCCATTTGGTTTTCTGCATCGCGGTAACGAATGTTACTGCTGATTTTGTCAGCCATACATTGGTTATTCATTTCGAAAGATTTCGCATCCATACAATCGAAAAGCTGGTTATCGCCAGACTCCGCATGCGCAACGCCAAACGTGGTTACCAGCGCCAAGCCGATTAATGTTTTACGCATGTGATTACTCCTGTGTTACAGTGTATACTGTATTTGTTAGCATACTGTAAAAACGGGCATTGGTCAAATTTGGATCACATGAATATGACAGTAATGTGACATAAACGATTTTTTTTTGAAAAATATGTCTGATAATCTACCCTCACTCGCCACTCTGCTGACAAAAATTAGACAATGTCAGCTCTGTACAAGTGCACTTCCCTACTCCCCAAGGCCAGTATTGGCGGTATCTCCAGAGAGTCGCATTCTTATTATCGGCCAAGCTCCGGGGATCAAAGCCCATGAAAGCCACACGCCGTGGAACGATGCGAGCGGCGACCGTCTCAGGGTTTGGATGGGTATAGATAAAAATACTTTTAATGATACAAACATATGTTCAATTATACCGATGGGCTTTTGTTTTCCCGGTTATAAAAATGGAAGTGACAGACCGCCGAGAAAAGAATGCGCGCCCGCTTGGCATCAGCAGCTCCTGTCACATATTAATCCGAAGCTAACGCTTTATGTGGGGAGATACGCGCAGCAATACTATTTACCGCAGTTTAAAACCCTCACCGAAGCTATTGAGGGTCAACAGAAAATGCCGCCAGCAGAACACCATGAAATATTCATTCTACCCCACCCGTCTGGTAGAAATAATCGCTGGTTGAGTCGCCACCCTTGGTTTGAGAAAACAATTATTCCAAACCTAAAAGCTGCCGTGCAAACTCTGCTGGCAAACTAACTTATGCTATTCTTCGTCGTTATTTTGCAGGAAAGTAAGCAACTCATCGAAAGGCATCGGACGCGCAAATAAATAACCCTGAGCTTCATCGCAGCCGAGTTTTATCATGTAACTTGCCTGCTGCCGCTTCTCAACGCCTTCAGCAATTGTTATGAGTCCAAGTTTATTGCCTAAAGTTACAATCGTCTCGGCAATAACAGCACTCTCACCTGGTTTAATATCTTTAACAAAAGAACGGTCGATTTTTAGCCTGTCTAAGGGAAGCTTTTGCAGATAACTCATCGAGGAAAAGCCAGTGCCAAAATCATCGATAGCAATAGAAATACCAAATTGTTTTAACGTGGTTAGTGCATCGATGACAATCTGAGGCTCATCCATAACCACACTTTCAGTAATTTCCAACTCCAGTCTGTGCGGTTCACACAGATGCTTTTCGAGTGCACCTTTGACTTTTGTTACGAATAACCGGTCGCGAAACTGCGGAATAGAAACATTCACCGCTACCCTGATATGTCCGAAGCCCCGCTCATCAAGTTCCTGAATGCGTTTGCAAGATTCTTCGAGCACCCACTCACCGATGTCAACAATCAAACCGGAATATTCTGCCAGGGGCACAAACTCGGCAGGGGATATATAACCACCCTCGCCATCAGGCCAACGCAGAAGGCCTTCCACTCCAATAACTTTCTCACTCGCAAGGTCGACTTGAGGTTGAAACCACAGTTGCAACTTCCGCTCATTAAAATCGGCTCTTAAGCGACGAATCATATTTAGCTGATAGGTAGTCCGCTTTTCAAATTCAGGCTTATAAAATTCAAAATTGTCACTGATATTTTTTTTGGCTCTGTTTAATGCGATGTTTGCCCGTTTAAGCAGCTCAATACCCGCTTTTTTCTCTCCATCTACTTTATAAAATCCCATAGTTATATTGACAGGTAAGGTGTGATCGCCGGCTCGAAAGCTTGAGGCAAACAAGGTGTTTATATTCTCAGCACTCACCAGTGTGGATGGTCCTACCAAACCAAAAACATCAGCAGCAATTCGACTCTTCTTCACTTCGTTAGGCAAACTTGCTTCAAGGCGTCGGGCTATAGCCCGCAGCAACTCATTTCCGGCTTCCTGTCCAAGACCGTCGTTTATGTCGGAAAATTGATTTACGTCTATTACTGCAACACACAAATCACCAGACCCAAATATTGAAGGTCTATCCAGCATATTAATAAATTCATTTCTGTTTGGAAGGCGGGTTAACCAATCACGAAAAGCTGCATTTCGTAGTTCGTGGAACAAATTAACATTCTCGTAGCCCACAGATATGCTAGACAAGAAGACTTCCAGCAATTGGCGATCAACAGCGCTAAGTGGGTTGACCATGTTAATGTAAACTGCAGCCTCAAAGCCTGAGCTATTCAAATAAAGTACCGTCAGACTATCTTCTACAATGTGACGTTTTAACCGTAAACTGCGATTTATATTTTCAACGATTGATTCATCTTCGATCTCTTCTATCGGTTTATTGATAAAGGTAGCGAAATGTCCTGCAGCGCCAAGCACGTAGACACCATCGTCATCGCGATCTAACACCGAGCCAGCTCTCGCACATACAACCCCTTCCGCTTCCAACCCAAGTAAGGAGCTGATTTGTGTCACTATGCCTTCACAAAACCCTTTGATAGAGTGCTCTTCTAACAAGTTTGCAGCGGAGGCGATGATCTTTTGAAGCCCCAATCGGCTCTGATTAATAGTAAGTATTTGCTGGTAAGAACGGATAGAAGACAACACGGTAGTGAGCAGCTTACTTCGCGTGAGTTCTGTTTTAGTTTTATAATCGTTGATATCGTAATTTCGAATTACATCTTCTTCCGGAGCATAACCCGGTTGACCGGTTCGAAGAATGATACGGGGTTCATGTAAGTTCAGCTCTTCGCGCAAATATTGCACGACAGTAAGGCCAGCATCGTCGGTTTCCATAACCACATCAAGTAGAATGATGGCGATATCTCTGCCATATTCATCGAGTAAGGCCTTAGCTTGTTCACCAGAATAGGCGTGAATGTAATTGAGACGACGCTCAGCATACGTTAAGTCCGCTAGAGCCAGACGGGTTACCGTGTGAATTTCCTCATCGTCATCGACAATAAGGACATTCCAAACCTTAGAGAA
Organism: Alteromonas sp. AWQ4_252; assembly: GCF_056158205.1. Taxonomy (NCBI): domain Bacteria; kingdom Pseudomonadati; phylum Pseudomonadota; class Gammaproteobacteria; order Alteromonadales; family Alteromonadaceae; genus Alteromonas; species Alteromonas sp. AWQ4_252. Next base: position 4,479,765 of record NZ_JBSWSV010000001.1, read on the forward strand.
TGCCGGTTCCAGCTCTGGGTGTGTATCCTCGTCGAGGAATATTAATTCGTCGTTCTCGTATTCAGAGGATGACATGTCCATTTTGTCCTATTTAACTGCCTCATCTAATCGTAACTGGTGGTTGCGTATTTGCAAGTTAATACCTGATACCACTGTGAATAAAAGTGTGGTTTCATTGATATAACCTTGTTTGAATGCCAATGACACAATGAAAATTGACCAAAACAACGAGATTGCCACCACATCCCCCATAACCGACGTGCACAAAAGCACGAAAAAACGCAATGATGCAGACATTAACAGACCGTCGATGTCAGGAAAGGTGAATCATGCGGTAGCACATAACTCCGATCGTATTCGCCACTGGTTTGCCCGCGTCGGTGTCGCCGACAATCTGACCACGCATGATGCAGCTAAAAGGCGCACCGTTATTGAACGAAGGCGGGAAATGCTGGCATTGCAGCGTATTAAAAACCTGCAAAATATTATGGAGGAAGCACTTGGCACTGCACTTACTGACACCAGCAGTGAGAATGTAGATCCTGATTGGTTCTATGCATTTTCACATATGGCTGAAAACATCCATTCCAAAGCGATGCAAACCTTATGGGGAAAGATTCTGGCTGTAGAAATAAGCCGTCCTGGCTCTTTTTCACTGCGAAGTTTGGAGACCTTAAAAATACTGACTCAAAGGGATGCGGACTTGTTTTCCAAAGTAGTATCAATCTCGGGAACAAGACCTGGCGACACTGTGCCAAGAATACTTATCGGTTACCATCAAAAACCTGGGATATTTTCACTGTTTGGACAACGTCAACCCGAACCAATCAATTTGGCTGAATTTGGTGTTGGATACCCTGATTTACTCGCGTTGTCTGATATGAAGCTAATATATAACAATGAGATAGAAAGCGGAGAGTTACCCACTGAGCATACGTCAAGGTGGCGTGTTGGAGCTTCATCATTCACACTAAAACCAGCCCGCAATGGCCTGGCTTTAGTGTACATTAAGTTCACTGCGGTGGGCGCTGAACTTGCGAAGCTTATTAGCAAAAAAGACAATGCCGCTTATCTATCGGCATTGAAACAAAAACTCAACGGCCCGTTCACCGTCATTGATGGGCATTAGCAATTAAATGCCATCACCAAACTCGTGCAGGCCGCATTCTCGCTTAAGCCCGAAGAAGCGCGTGTCCTGTTCGCTCATCCCTTCTTGCAGAGACTGGGTTGTGTGCCAGTCACCGATGGAAACGTAGCCCTCTTCCCACAATGGATGGTATGGAAGCCCGTTATCCTTCAGGTAGTAATGTAAGTCTTTATTCGTCCAATCGATAATGGGATACATCTTGTATTGATTGCCAACCTTCTGCAATACGGGCAGTTTTTCCCGGCTGTCAGACTGACTGCGGCGCAATCCGGCAAACCAGGTGTTAGCCTGCAGCTCCTTCAGAGCGATTTGCATTGGCTCAACTTTATTCATCCGGTTGTACTTCTCAATCCCTTCAAGACCCTGCTCCCACAACCGTCCAAAACGCGCCTCCTGCCAGGCAGGAGAAACAGGGTTCCGATACACGTGTAAATTAAGGGCCAGCTTTTCCGTTAACTCATCAATAAAACGATAAGTTTCCGCAAACAGATAACCCGTATCTGTTAACACCACGGGAATATCTGGCTTGGCCTGGGTGAGTAAATGCAGCATAACCGCAGACTGCGCCCCAAAACTGGACGACACGATAGCATTCCCTGGTAAGGCATGTAACGCCCAGTGAATACGGGCAACCGCATCCATGGTTTCCAGAGTTTCATTTATCGCTGCAATGTCTGAAGCACTCGCCTCTAACGAAAGAGACGAGGGCAACGCTATTAAGGTATCAGTCATAGAAATCTCTTGCTGAATCGATGACAGGTGCAATAACGCCAGCGCGCACTACAAAGTCACCAAAGGCTTCGTTATGCTCTCTTTCCTTCGCCCATCGAGCGACAAGGCTTTCCAGTTCAGCGAAGATTTCATCTTCGCTAATGTTTTCTTTATACATCTTGGGAATGCGAGTACCTTCGCGATTACCGCCAATATGAAGATTGTATTTTCCCGGTCCTTTGCCAACCAGACCAACTTCAGCCAACATTGCGCGCCCACAACCATTAGGGCACCCGGTAATGCGGAAGATAATGCTGTCGTCCTGAAGGCCCTGCTGAGCAAGGATCTGATCCATCCGTCCCACTGCTTCAGGCAAATAACGCTCGGCTTCAGCCATGGCGAGTGGACATGTGGGTAAGGCCACACAAGCCATAGAATCGAGCATTTGCTTAGACGTATTATCCTCAATAAGACCGTGTTCACGGGCGATCTTCTCGATGGCATCTTTTTGATCTGCCGGCACGCCTGCCACGATCAAGTTTTGATTTGCAGTCAGCCTGAAATCGCCCTGGTGAATTTTGGCAATTTCTTTACAGCCGGTTTTCAAAGGCTTGCCCGGAAAATCAAGAATACGACCGTTTTCGATAAATAATGTGAGGTGATACTTTCCGTCGATCCCTTCTGCCCAACCAAAGCGATCGCCACGACTCGTAAAAGTATACGGACGGCTTTCTCCAAAGGTAACTCCAGCGCGTTTTTCCACTTCAGCTTTGAAATTCTCAACCCCGACTCGCTCTAGCGTATATTTGGTTTTGGCATTTTTTCGGTTAACACGGTTCCCCCAGTCGCGCTGAGTTGTCACCACGGCTTCAGCCACAGCCAGTGTGTCTGCCAGTGAAATAAAACCAAAATCAGACGCTTTGCGTGGATACGTCGATTTATCACCATGGGTCATCGCCAGGCCGCCACCAACCAGCACGTTGAAGCCCACCAGCTTGCCGTTGTCTGCAATAGCGACAAAGTTAAGATCATTGGCATGCACGTCAACATCGTTTTGTGGTGGAATTACTACGGTAGTTTTAAATTTACGGGGTAAGTAAGTGTCGCCCAAAATCGGCTCAACTGGCTTTTCCGTGGTTTCCACTTTCTCGCCGTCTAACCAAATTTCCGCATACGCCCGGGTTTTAGGCAATAAATGCTCACTGATTTTCTTCGCCCATTCGTACGCTTCAACGTGCAACTCTGATTCAATGGGATTAGAGGTACACAGTACGTTGCGGTTAACATCACCAGCAGTAGCAATGGAATCAATTCCTGTGCTGTTTAAGGTTTGATGCATTAATTTGATATTCGGCTTTAACACACCGTGAAACTGGAAAGTTTGACGGGTAGTAAGACGAATGCTGCCATAGATAGAATGATCTTCAGCGAATTTGTCAATCACCAGCCATTGCTCTGGAGTAATAATGCCTCCCGGCAAGCGCGCGCGCAGCATCACGTTGTGCAGTGGCTCAAGCTTTTGTTTAGCCCGCTCTGCGCGAATGTCTCGATCATCCTGCTGGTACATGCCGTGAAAACGGATCAACTGAAAATTGTCAGCAGTAAAGCCGCCGGTCAAATCGTCTTTTAAGTCCTGGACGATTGTGCCACGTAAATTGTCGCTTTCGCGTTTCAGACGTTCATTGTCGGCAAGTTTGCCCTCAACAATGAAAGGCGATTTTTCAGTACTCATTAATAAACATCCTTCTGATAACGTTTGGCTTTACGCATAGCAACAAGATACGCTTTTGCGTCTTCTTCTGATTTTCCGCCGTGTTCGCGAATAATCGCCAACAGTGCTTCCTCAACGTCTTTTGCCATATGCGTCGCGTCACCACACACGTAAAAGTGTGCACCGGACTCCAGCCATTCAAACACCGCTTTACCGTTTTCCAGCAAACGATGTTGAACATAAATTTTTTCTTTTTGATCTCTGGAAAAAGCCAGGGTGATTTTGTCGAGCAAACCCGACTTTACATAACCCTGCCATTCAACCTGATACAGGAAATCCTGGGTAAAATTAGGGTTGCCGAAGAACAGCCAGTTTTTACCTTCCGCTCCTTGTGCATCGCGTTCCTGCATAAAAGCGCGAAACGGCGCAATGCCCGTGCCCGGACCTACCATGATCACAGGAGTATCCGGGTTTTCAGGTAAGCGGAAATGATCATTTTTCTCGATGTATACCGCAATATCGCCGCCTTCTTCCAAGCGCTCACACAAATAGCTTGAGGCGCCGCCCTGATGACGTTTTCCAAATGCTTCATAGTCAACGTGGGCAACAGTAAGATGTACTTCTTCGTCAACTTCAGCCTGACTGGACGCAATGGAATACAAACGAGGCGTCAGTGGACGCAACGCATCTACCAATGCCTGAGCGGGGACGCTTGCAGCGTGCTCCCGGATAATATCCACTATCTGTCGCTCGGCCAGATACGTGCGCAACTGGGCAGGCTCAGCTAGCAGAGCAGCGAGTGCTTCAGACGAGGTCGCAGCCTGATAAGCCTTAACGAACGTGGGATAACTTAGTGTCAGTTCCAGCTTACTGGTAAGCGCCTCGGTAAGCGTGCAGGATTCGCCCGCAACAGTGACCTTGTCGTCACCATTTGTACCGGTTAAAGAAATTACTTCCTCAACCAGTGCCGCACTGTTATTAAACCAAACACCAAGTGCGTCCCCAGCTTGATAAGAAATGCCTGAGTCTTCCAGACTTATTTCAATGTGACGAATGTCTTTTACTGAATCCCGGCCTGTAATTTTCTGTGACTCGATCAAGGTGGCCGTAAACGGCGATTTTTTGGTATACACAGATTCTGCAGCCGACGATACCGCTGCCACAGGCGATGGGGCTTGAGCGCTACTCGCTCCGGCGAAATCGGCTTTCAGTGCAGCAATTGCCTTTTCAGACCACGCTGCCACAGCATCTTCATAGTCAACGTCGCAATCCAGACGCGGTGCGACCGGGGTTGCACCCAATTTACTGAGACGCTCATCGAAGTCCTTACCAGTCTGGCAGAAAAACTCATAGCTGCTGTCGCCTAAACCGACAACTGCGTATTTAAGTCCAGCTAGTTTGGGCGCTTTCTTGCCACCAATGAACTCGTGAAGTTCAATGGCATCATCGGGCGCATCACCCTCTCCATGTGTACTCACGAAAACGACAACATGGGTTTCACTTTTGAGTTGACGAGGCTTGAAGTCAGCCATGCTAACCAACTTGCTGCTGTAACCAGCAGCTTCCGCCTGGGCGTGAAATTGTTGTGCGACACCTTTTGCATTGCCGGTTTGAGAACCGAACAGCACAGTCAAACTGGCACTGCTTTCATTCGCGCTGGGCGTGACGCCTGCCACAGGGGCAATAGCTGCACCCTGCGCTGCAGCCATGCCGGCAGCATACCCACTCACCCAGGTGAGCTGATCTTTGTTTAATCCAGCAATGGCTTGCGTTATCGCATTCCATTGGGTTTCATTGAGCACCGCACCGGGCGCTTGATTTTGATTAGAATTCGCTGACATAAACCATAAGCCTTAGTTAATTGCCAACAAGGCTATAGGCTTTCTGCTATAAGCGAAAAGAATTAATCACACTTTTTTATTCTCTAAAGTTTTTAAAAAAGTGAAATTAATAGCAAATACAACAAAACTAATAAAAAAACCCGGTCAAATTAATGCCGGGTTTTTATGCTTAACCTGTGAAGCTGGGTTTAAAAATGAATTTCAATACCCGCGAAAGGCCCATCGAAAGTCATGTCTGCGTAGATATCGTCGAGGTCTTCGATGTCAATATCCACACTTCGATAACCCGCTTGAATCGTCATATCAATTGCCAGGCTTTCAATAAAGGAGTAAGTCAGGGCAATTTGATAGTCGCTTAGCGTGTGGTCGTCAAAAGATAAATAGCTGCCTTCTGCATAAGCACCTAAACCAGTGAACGGCAGGCCTACCTGCAAGCGCGAATATGCCATCGGCACAATACCAGAGAAGTCCTGACTACTTTCGGTATTACTACTTGCATCGATTGCATAAATGGTGCCGTCGACATACTTTCCGTTTATACCAAGGTCAAAACTAACCAGGTCATTATCAAAAAGCTCATAGTACAGAATGAAATCTGTCGTCGTTAATTCCGTCTCTGTGTAGAGTTCTGTACCCGCTGTGTACAATTCTCCATCAAAAGTAAACGCGCTTTGCAACGTTGTGTTGCCGTTGCTGTCCAGTGACGTGTGGTTTACCTTAATATTTGGAAGAAAAGGGATCGGATGCTCAAGCGCAGCATAAAAAGCAGTATTCGCCTGACTGTCAAAATTAAAATCAGCCATCGTACTGCCATCAGAGAAGGTTCCATTGTCAGCAAAGCCTCCGGAAGTACTTGTTCTCCAACCTTGTGCACCGACATAAAGCCCTGCCAGGGTGTCCGCCATTACCGGTGATGCAGATAAAGCGGCCGTGGTCACTACCGCCATAATGCATTTTTTCATGAATTATCCTTGATTAAGAAGTTCGGTCAGTTCGATTAATGCTGCATTAGCACGCGAAATATAGTTTGCCATTACCAATGAATGGTTGGCCATCATGCCGAAGCCATCACCGTTTAGAATCATTGGACTCCACACAGTTTGTTGCGTAGCTTCCAGTTCACGGATGATTTGTCGAAGACTAACGAGAGCATTCTTATCTTCCAGAACATCGGCAAACTCAATTTCAACAGCTTTTAAGAAATGCAGCAAGGCCCAAGTAGCTCCTCTGGCCTCATAAAAATTGTCGTCCAGCTTCCACCAGCTTGTTTTTAATACCCGCTCAGACACAACAGGCGTAGATTGCCTGGCGTTTCGCTGACCAGCCAAATCTGTATTTACAGTCGCAGAACCAACACTGGCACTTAACCGTTGAGAATAACTTCCAAGTCTCTTTTCTACTTGTTTAAGCCAGTCGCGAAGATTATCAGAACGTGTATAAAACTGACTTTCTCCTAGCGTTGGGTCTACCAACTCATTGCGATACAGAAGTAAATTTTTAATCCCTTTTCGATAAGACGATTCTGCTGACGGCAGCGCCCAGTTTCTATTATTTACGTTAAACTCCGGTTGGGCCTTCATCAGGTTCGGATTTTCTATCGATTGTGACTGGGAGCGGCTGAAATCCTTGCGCATGGCCAGGGATAAATCGCGCACCATTTCCAGCGCACCGTATTCCCAAGCTGGCATATTGTCTAAGAAAACGCCGGGAGGCATAACATCATTCGACAAATATCCACCGGTTTTATCGAGCAAGGTTTCTGAAACCAGAATAAGTGTAGAAGTTACTGTATATCCCGGGATGTCAACGTGGGATTGATCTGCGGCTGTTTCGGCAACCCGCTGCTTCACGTTAAACGTGTCTGGTTCGACACTCCAGAATACACCGATCAGCCAGAAGATGAACACGAGTAATAAAATGATACCCGAGATAGACTTGGTGTTTATATTTGCTTTTATGCTCAACGTCAGTTTCCTTCTCTTATAAACAAATGAGCGTATAAACGCTCATTTATAACGATGTTGTCTGCATGTTAGCACCCTATTTACGTTTTTTCTCGTTAAATAGCTATTACGACGTGATTCTAGAGTGCTGTCCTTTACGGTAAATCCAGAAGCCCGCGCAAACCAAGGCGACAGGCCAAATGGCGCTGATGCCAGCAAAGACAAGTGCTGCAACGCAAGCGAAGATGGCAAGGGCTATGGTACCAAACACACTTAGCGCAACGATTACGCCCACCAGCACAAACACGACACCCACAATAGAGAAAGCAAACAAATTTTCTAGCGGTGATAACATGTTATCGCCCATCATCAGGTGAATGCCCCACCACTCGGAAAATAGATTACCAAACGAATACGCCAGTAATATGCCAATAAATATCGCTATCAGTGCATTTTTCATTACACCCACCTCGGCAGTAAAAAGGTGGCTGCAACATAAGCAATGAGTGCTGGCACACTTACCATCACCAATGCAGCTACCGCAGCAACGCGTACCCACATCACATCAACAGACAGGTATTTGGCTAACCCTGCGCAAACCCCACTGATCATGCCGTTATTGGTATCGCGGTAAATTCTTTTATCAGTTTCCGGAAATTTCATGTCACTTCTCCTGTCTGTATATATGTAGAGCTGTTGCTGCGCGCTTAATGGCGCAGCATTTTATTTAGGCAGCACGTTTCTTCTTGAGAGCTGCAAGCTCTTGCTCAATAGCGTCGTTGTCTTCCAAAGCTTTAAATTGTGCATCCAGTGACGCCGCTTCTGTTGGGCTTCCAACGACATCGTAAGCATCCACCTGTGCTTCAAGCTGGTCAATACGCTGCTCGTAGCTATCAAAGCGTGCCATGGCGTTGTCAACGTCTGAACTATACGTAACTGAACGCACTTTCAGGCGCACACTGGCATTGTGCTTTCTGGAAACCAGCGACTTCTGTTTCGCCCGGGCTTCTGATAGTTTTTCCTGAAGGCGACCAGTGTCTTCCTGTACTTTGCTTAGCATCTCGCTGATTTGCGCTTTCTGCTCAGCGATACAGCTTAACTTATCGGCAAAGCTATTTTTTTGTACCAGTGCAGCCCTGGCAAGCTCGTCTTTACCTTTGTCCATTGCCAATTCTGCTTTTGCCATCCAGGCACTTACTTCCTGTTGCAACTTTGCAGCCTGACGGTCAAGATGCTTTTCTTCGGCCAGATATTTTGCGGCCACCGAACGCATTTCAACCATAGTCTCTTCCATTTCCTGGATAATAAGACGAATCACTTTTTCAGGATCTTCCGCTTTATCCAACATGGCATTGATGTTTGACTGTACGATGTCCGACATACGTGAAAACATACCCATTTTCTCTCTCCTTCACTTGATCAATAGTTTTTTTTAATTACTTCAATACATAATCAATGAGTGTGCCAGAAATTCAAACATTTGATTTAAATGACTTTATTCAACTTTTCTGTTAATAGCAGCCACATCAATAAAGGCTAAAAACCACAATATGGTTAAATTAACCACACAAAGTAGTTATTCTGACCAACACCACAAACAAGTTCCTTCTCTGTTATTTAAATTAAAATGGCGTGGTGGTCTCTAGGAGTAAAAGAAAGCTTCTAAATAATTGCATACCGAGCTCTGGAAAGTTGCTACAGTAGAAGAAAACGACAAGGATAAATATGAATTATTTCAGATGGTTGTTAGCTGTATCAGTACTTGTTTTATCGTTTCCAGGCCTGGCTAAGGAATACGAAGTGGTGAATATTGATTCGGCGGTACTTAAGGAACAACGGCAATATCAGGTTTTGCTGCCAAAGAATTATTCAGCCACATCGCAGCGCTACCCTGTTATTTACCGGCTCGATGGTGCTGACAACATCCCTCTGATGCAACAGGTACTTGGCAGATTACGAGAAAGTCACGCGGCACCTGACGTTATCATAGTAGCTATTGAAAATACCGACAGACTCCGCGATATGTACCCCACAGTTAATCAGGATAGAAATGGTCCCGTCGGCGTGGGCGGTGGGGCTGAAAAGTTTCTTGCATTCATTGAGCAGGAGCTGATCCCCGATGTGGATAAGCGATACCGTACACACTCAACACGCATTATCGCTGGAGCCTCAGCTTCCGGCGTGTTTAGTTTGTATGCCATGCAGCAACGTCCAGGGCTATTTGATGCGCATATCGCTTACAGCCCTGCGGTATGGTGGAACGCGGGGGCAATGGTAGAACGAACGAAAAAGTGGCTTTCGACTCAGCCATCTGAATCTACCTATGTTTATATGAACATGGGTAACGAAGGACTGCCAATGCGCCCCTACTATGATGAGTTATTATCTGCTTTTTCGACCCATGAAAGCCGTAACATAAGGTTGATTGTTGACCACCACCCTGGGGTCTCACATGGATTAACTTCCACGGCTGGTATCTTTTATGCGTATCAGTCATTTTTCATGAGCAAAGCGTTCCCTCGGGAAAATGTCACCTCCGATATGCAAGTAATTGACGATTACTACCAGCGGTTAGGGAAACAGTGGGGGGTAGAGCCAACGCCACCGGAAAACGTGGTACGCGAGCTAGGTTATTACTTTAACTGGCAGCAGCAACCCGATTTAGCCATGCAGTTGTTTATGCACAATATGTCACATCACCCGAACAATCCTGACGCTATTACTGGCGTTGTATATGGTTACGAAAGACAGAAAAAGCTCAGCAAGGCTCTGATCTATGCCAAACAAGCACTGGCTGTCGCTACAGAAGATCTTCCTTACTACGATTATTTTGTCGAAAACGTTAAACGCCTGGAGAGCAAAATTCCAGCGACAGAAAGCGCGAAATAATTCGCGTTTTCCCTGTGTGATAAAGGGTTATCTGCTCACAAGCAAGTGAGGGCTGACACCAAGCTACCATTAAAAGACATCGTAATTATGGAATTCGGTGATTAAGAGAGTAACGATGAAAGCAGTAGATGAATTGAATTTTCACTAATGAGCCAACGGCAGTTTCATACACATTTGAGCCATCTAGCGTGACATTTTTTTACTAAAAAACGTGTAGAAAAGAAAACAGGCAATCAATAATGTGATTGCCTGCAACTTCGAATATGGCGTTTAAGCGAGTGACATCCACTAGTGTGGATTAAATACAACATATTACTCGTCTTCAGACTGTTGGGATGCACCTTGTGTCACCTTGCCACTATCTGCAATATCAGTGACGCTAACAGACCCATGATGTTCTTCACCATCTAATGCGAAGTGATAAGTAGCATTCGATACTGACTGTTGAACGCTTGCCTTAATTTCACTTCCAGCCACGGTCACTGCGCGTTCAACCATGTGACTTAGAAAAGATTCCAACGGGCTTTCCTGAGCCATAGCTGAGGTAACGATAAATGATGAAGACAATACCAAACTTGCTGCTAACATTTTAAATTTCATTTTTTATTCCTCTGTTAAGTGTTGTGATAGAACGCCTTGTTTGCGTTTGATACAGGTATAGCGAAACCTGTGCCAACCAGAGAATTATTTTTAAAGCAATGAAATTATTGATATTTTTTTAAAGCTACTAACAAAGACGAAAGCGAACAAAAAACAAACAAACCAAACTATGGTTAATTTGACCAGCCAGGGTCGTGATTTTAACCAACCTTTGTTTCAGCAAATTTTTCTGCATTTGCCTGTGCCTGTTCAACTTGCTCTAACGCATTGCTCAACAAGTGTGGATCAGGCGATTTGCCCGTGCCATTCTGACTTAAATAGCGTCGCCAGATGCGCCCACCTGCCTGGCCCTGAAAAAGTCCCAGCATATGCCTTGCAACATGCCAGGGTTTAAACCATTCATCAGTTTGTCTTTCAATGTAAGCTTGCATCGTATTTACCAGCTCGGCCCTGCTGGGAAGAGGCGATGGTGAGTCGAATAATGTTTGACTCACAGAGGCCAGCAAATAAGGATTGGTATACGCTTCTCTTCCAACCATCACGCCATCAACGTGCTGCAAGTGACTTTGCATCTCTTCGAGGGTTTTGATACCACCATTAATGCTTATGGACAGTTCCGGGTGCGCTTGTTTTAACTGATACACCCGCGGATAATTAAGAGGCGGTATTTCTCGGTTTTCTTTCGGGCTCAACCCTTGCAACCAGGCCTTCCTGGCATGCACGATAAAGGTGTCACAACCCCCATTGGCAACAATATCGATAAAGCGGGCGAAACCCTCGTATTCGTCCATATCATCTATGCCAATACGACACTTAACCGTCACGGGGATATCAACCACTTTTTGCATTTCACTAACGCATTTTGCAACCACTTCAGGCTGCGCCATCAGGCATGCTCCAAAAGCACCGTTCTTTACACGATCTGACGGACAACCAACGTTAATATTGACTTCATCATAACCACGCTGCTGCGCCATTTCCGCACAGCGTGCCATATCAGTTGGGTCGCTTCCTCCCAGTTGCAAGGCAACGGGATGCTCTTCATCGTTAAAGGCTAAATAATCGCCTTTCCCGAAAATAAGTGCGCCTGTTGTCACCATTTCAGTGTACAGCAACGCCTCTTTAGACAGTTGACGAAGGAAGTATCGACAGTGTCTGTCTGTCCAATCCAGCATTGGAGCGACAGAGAACCTTCTGTCGATAGCCGAATGAGCCGCAGCTCCATTTAAATTTTTTACATCAGCCACTTACGGCATCCTTTAGAAAAATTCTGAAACTTCTAAGTTGAGCATTTTCAACAAATATGGTCCCTTTTCAGGGAACGCGGTGCCCAAATGGTGGAGTAATTTTCCGCTTTGGCGCACCCTCTTCATTGGGTCAAATAAGATGCTAATATTAGCATAACTAAGGGGACGAGAAAAAATGGAGTTTCCTAAGGGGAATCACTAATGTTAATTGTTGCTGTGATCCCTCACCGAGGCACACCTAACGTATTTGGTATTTCTCATGAAGTAGAACTTATCGATATTGCTCACACAGTATATCAGGGTACACAGGGCACCAGAGGTTTGCAGTAAAGTGTGTGATTCATAATGAAATCGCTTCCCTAGACTCTTACTTAGCGCATTAAAAGTAAATTATAGCTGACTTATATGAGTAACCTTGCCAAACCACACAGAACAGGTAGAGCGGTTAAAGCAACTGTGATGCCTAACTTATCAGAACGCTTTACCCCGACTCAGCTCGCTGAGGCGATCACTGCAAAGCGAACGGGTATTAAGCTGTCTCTCGTAGATGTATCTGAAGCATTGTCTATTTCAAAGCCTACGCTGGATGACCTTTAATATTTTAGTGCGTAACTATGATTCTCACGGTAAGAACATCAGTTTCTTTGTGGGTAATCAGGGTTTACGTCTTACGCCATTTTACGATTTATTAAATATTGAGGCCATCATTCGAGAGATCCAGGCAAGGCAAGCTGATGAATACGCTAATACGCCAATGGCAAACCATTTCGCGATGTCGATAGGTGAATACGGTGCTGGCAGTGCTGGTAATTTTAATCACCCGTCTACTGCTTATATGTTGGCAGATTTCGCCAATGAATTTGGTCTATCACTCCCTCGTCTGTAATTGTTGATGAAGCAAATGATCAAGCAAGTGCAAGCATCTGTTGATTTAGCCAAAGCTGATGCACTTAAACAGCAGTTAACTAATTCTGAAATACAGCATGTTGATACCTGTATTCAAATCATTGATGAATCAGTTGAAGAGCTAAGTGCAGAAGTGGATCGAATAACGGCAATGAGCGACTTAATTTAGTATGGATGTCTGGCTATTCCTGGCTATTTCTGTTTATTTCATTAAAGTGGAGTGACAATAGGTAAACAACGAAATTTGCAACTAAAGATTAAACCTTAATAAATCAGTGTTTTAATCATCTTTTTACTTAGAGTGCACCCTTTCCAGCATTGGCGAGACAGAGAAGCGGCGGTCGAGGGTTTTTTATCGCAGTATTCAATGTAAACCTTTATATCTAACTAATAACCAGGCCGCCAGATAAAAATTCATAACGAAATTCTTTTTAAATCCCAGCGTTTACGCTTCCAAAGAGTTGAAAACATATCCGGGTTCATATGACAGACTTTGAAAATGCCCTCCACCAAAAAACCAATAGACAATACTGGCTTGTGGGGATGCTGGCTGCGAGCGCAGCACTTCTCCTTGCGACTTTTAGCTACACCTGGTTCAACTTTGAAAGTCTGTACGACCCTTATCGCAGCGCGTATCCCCGGGCCAGTACGGTGTTTTCTCCTTTTAATATGATTGTAGTCGGTATCGTATGTGTGGTTAATGGCATCACGTTCGCGCGTCTGAAAGGTGCTCGTGAGCGCCTGGCATTAGTTGCATTTATGCTTATTTGCCATTGCGATACCGCGCTACTTTCTGATACCTATAGCTCCTTGTTCGCACGTTTTTTGAATGCAGCTGGCTTGCCTGGAGGTTATTCTTTATCGTCATTGAGAAAAATGAATATGCGTCATTTTATGGTGGTATCAGCCCCCATCAACCGCACTATTGCCAGAAATAAGGCAGAATGGATCGCACTTAGTCGGACGACAGTTTTTCCCCCTGAAGCCCAGTGAACAATTGTGACTTTTGTTGGTTATCCCTTGGATTACACAGACAAATCCAAGCAGCAATGGACCAGGACAGTACCAGAGCTATCAGTTTTTCGCTATCCACCGTGAAACCGGTTCACTGTTAAACAGCGCTGCCTCGGCCCCAACCCGAAGTAAAAAACGGTGGCCTGATATCGTATGTGCTGTTTAAAGTAAAATGGAAAAGAAATAGCCGACATAAAATGGGCCGATAAATATCTGCTAGCGCAAGGCAAGGTGCTAATCCGCTAGCGCCTTGCCACTTAGCTTTGGAACTTTATTGAAATGCCAAACCAGCAATGGCGGACAAGCCGAATGTAAAGAAAAAGTAAATTCTAATTAGGCTTTATCTTTCAAAGGAAAATATCAGCGAACAATGTGTTCTAGCTGGCTGGCAAGTCCTCTTCAAGATGGAAAAGTACGGTGAATTTTGCTAGCAATATTGGCCAGACCAATGACATTTTTTTAGTAAATCATATTTCGAAAAGCGCAAACTCCACGGACAATAGAACACACACCGCGATAATAAAACTGTACATATTTGGGTCTCTTATAACATCTCCCACCCATAAACGAAAACTTAGAAATTTTGATTTACCCTGTGTTTTTAGCATGAGAATTTCCCCGCAGTATAGCTGGTGTAAGAATGACACCGCAAAGCTGATGCTTTTTCATACTAAACAGAAAAAAAATTACCTGTCTTTGACATTTATCATGGCAGAAGAATATTTGGGCAAACGTGAAAACATTTTTTTACCGGCAACAGTTATTTCCAATCAAGATTTAATGTAGATAGCTCCCTCAGCGTCTGCGCTTCGAGGATTTCCAAGGTTTTACCATGAGCAACAGGTCGGCGTGACTTATTATCAATTCTCACAAACACGATATCATCAGCCTGGCAAATTGACTTCTTTGTAGCTTTATTTCTTACCAGGCAGCTAACGGTAATGGAACTGCGACCAACGGAAGTTGTCTTCAATCCGAATTCTACTACGTCACCCTGCATGGCCGGACTTTCAAAACTGATAGCACCAATGTGTTTTGTCACTAAGCTATTAGTCTCTAGTTGACACGCCGCATAGATCGCAGCTTCCTCGTCAATCCATTCGAGTACGCGTCCACCGAATAGAGCATCTGCATAGTTTAAATCGTTTGGCATTACCAATCTACGGGAAAGAAATCTCATTACACACCTTAATTCTATTGATATAACTTTATACATTAATTGAAACCAGCGTTGCGCACAACGGAAATTAAAGCATTTTCGCTTGCCCCAACTTGGTGCTTCAGCACAAAAAAAAAGCATTGACATATCATTATGTTTTAACATATTAATAACAACATTGGCGCAGGCTAAGGTTTTACTTGATAGCAGCGGACTGTTAGAGACTGGCGCAAATAATGCTTTATCCTGAGTAATAAAAAATTTGAAGATCGCAGTACTGCAATAATTACCCGAACGAGGTGTACACATGTCAACCATTTTTGTTCCAAAGCATATTAGACCTATGCAGCCCCAACATACCTATAGCGGTAGCGTGTTGTTTCACGACATGACATGTACTGAACTGGAAAAGCTAGACACGTGTGCAGAGCAAACACGGTGTGGCTCAGGCGACTATCTGTTTCAGCAGCATGACAATGCCCTAAATATGTATAATGTCATCAGTGGTACAGTGTCCATTGAGCGCGTATCAAAGAGTGGACGACGACAAATTCTCGGTTTCCTTTTTCCTGGTGATTTTGTGGGAGTGACTAGTTCCCCCTATTATGATTATGCTGTGCGTTGTTTGACAAAAGCCGAATTTTACCGGTTTAACCGTAAAAAATTGGTTAGTTTGTCCGAAGAAGTGCCTCACCTGAAGTCCAATTTGTCAGAAATAAATTCCCGTATTTTAAACCGTACCATTGATCAGTTGTACATTCTGGGGCAGAAGAAGGCCCATGAAAGACTATGTTTCTTGTTTATGCACTTGCTCGAAAGACTGCCGGGCGCAAGACCTGACCGCATCGAATTATATATGACCCGTCAGGATATTGCCGATTTCCTTGGCCTTACAACGGAAACGGTGAGCCGTTCACTGGCAAAGCTGAAGCAAGACAAGCTGATTGCTGTACCTTCGTTAAACCAATTGCAGATCTTGGACATGGAAGCAGTCAGTGAAATGGCCTCAACCTGATATTTCATTCCCTTTAAGCAGAGCAGTGTAAAAAGCACCGCTCTGCTGCCCGCCTCTTTTTTGATATTAGTCATAGAGTCTGACGGACGGTCTTCATACTATCTAACACAGAAGCAACCGCTCATATATTAAGAATTGTCATTCAGGTTTTCTTGGCCCTGTGATTTAAAAACAGAAGACTGACAATAAATGAGCCCGAAGACTGGAGTAACCTATGAAACAAGCTAAGCATGTCCTGCTTGCAGCCATTATGTCATGCACAGTTAGTATACCTGCTATTGCTGCGGATGCCGAAGAAGGGAAAAAAAGAGCTGCCATTTGCGCCAGCTGCCATGGTGCTCAAGGGATCAGCCCGAGCCCTTTATGGCCGAACTTGGCTGGTCAAAAAGCCCCGTATTTGGAGAAGCAACTGAAAGCATTTCGTGACGGGACGCGCAAAGATCCCATGATGAGCCCTATGGCAAAGCCATTGTCAGATGAAGATATCGCTAATATTTCCGCCTACTTTGCTGCA
Source organism: Alteromonas sp. AWQ4_252 (assembly GCF_056158205.1). Taxonomy (NCBI): domain Bacteria; kingdom Pseudomonadati; phylum Pseudomonadota; class Gammaproteobacteria; order Alteromonadales; family Alteromonadaceae; genus Alteromonas; species Alteromonas sp. AWQ4_252. The sequence goes on from NZ_JBSWSV010000001.1 coordinate 4,496,462, forward strand.
ATTAAATAATGCTAAATTGTACCGGGTCTTCAACAGATCCGGCATCCTTTCTAAAGCTCTTCGCTTCTGATTATTTCACCTACCCGCCCCGCGATTTTCCGCTCATTATCAGCAATATAACCGTAGCTAACAGAAACGGGCCCGCACGTTGTAATAAATCCCCGGGCGTGTGCGGCATCATGCTGAACACAAAAGTGGAAAGACAGCCTGCCAGCATTGCGCCTACTACACCGTTTTTCGCAATTTGTCTGCCCGAGAGAGAGATAATAATAACCGGACCAAAGGCTGCACCAATCATATTCCAGGCAAAAATAACCCTGTCAAAAATACTGCTTGGCAGCGAGATGGCCAGCATAACTGCGGCCGTTGCCAGCACAGTCATGGTAATTCTGGACATAAGAAGCGGTTTGTTTTTAATAAACCTTCCGGCACCGAGATCATGTACAACGCAAGCGGCCGCAACCAACAACATGCTGTCTACCGTCGACATAATGGCTGACAGCACGGCTGCCACCACAATGGCACCTGTGACACCGGGAAGAAGATCAGAGGTAAGCGCAAAGAAAAGGGTTTCAGGGTTATCCAGCTCTGGCAGAAGTGTTCGCCCTGCCAGTCCCAGCATACACATACCGCCAAATACCAGCGCAAACCAGAACACACTCAATACGCTAGCCTGACGAAGAGCCTTTTTACTTTTTAATGCCATAAAACGGTTGAGTAAATGAGGTTGACCAAACGTACCAAGTCCCACTGCAATGCTACCTGCAATTGTACCCAGTGCCATCCATCCCGCGTTGGCTCCTGTAAATGAAAGCCAGTCTTCAGAAGGCGGGGAAGCAAGGATTGCCTGAAAACCCTCTGCGCCGCCTATGGCAATCCACGACATTACCGGAAGCAGAATGGCGGCAAACAACATGAGAATTCCCTGAATAGTATCTGTCAGACTTACCGCCCAGAAGCCACCAAGCAGGGTGTAAATCAGTATGATTGTGCCGCCCAGTAAGATACTGCCTGAAGAGGACATGGCAAACGTACTTTCAAACACATTACCCGCCCCCTGAAATTGCGATGACATGTAAATGATAAAACAGAAGAGAATGATCAGGGTGGCAATGACCTTTATGCGGCCGGCGTCATTTTTTGAGGCACCGTCAGCCATAAAGTCAACGACCGTGAGATGACCTTTTCTGGCGGTGACCTCCATCAGACGCGGAGCAATCCAGAACCAGGCAATGGCTGCACCGGCGACGGCACCTGCAGCAACCCATACAGCGGTCAGTCCTATTGCATAAGCCAGACCGCTCATGCCAAGTAACGTCCACGCAGAAGCAGAACTGGAACCGTAGCTGATGGCCGCAACAACAGGGCCGAGTTGACGGCCACCCAGAAAGTAGTCTTCCTGGTCCTGATTCAGGTGCTGTGCCCACAGACCCACAGCAAGCAGGACGCACTTGTAAACAATTAAAGTGATAAGGATAGTTGTGCTCATGATGTTCACTCCCTGATGTGCACAAGGAAAAAGGAAGAAAGCGAGGCTTCCCCATCATGCTATTGCTGCGCGTCCTTCAGCGCTTTGATAATTGTCAGTTCTCCCGGCAACCCCTCCTTCAGTAGTTAGGCGGAGGAGTAAAACGCGACTGCCGCGTCATCCAGTCAGGCAAGACCGGCTGGTAGGCCTGATTGTAATTAAATCCGTGCTGGACTTCAGACCACTGATTCACGTGCTCACCGCCTACAAACCGGATAAGAGACAAACTACCGCCCCGTGTACCAAACGGGCCGTGAGGAATATGTGACGGCCGCCAGAAGTAAGCGCCCGGATACATGGTCCCCACATGGCCGGTAAGGTCACCATGTAATTGATAAGCTTCTTCCGGCGTGGGATGCGACTCCTGCGCACCGTGAAAATTAACAGGGTGCGACTGGGGAGACGTCATAAATAAAAAAGTACGCTGACCTGTAACCGGGTCAATGCGCAAATTCTTTCGGGCAAACCCGAGGTGGGTCAGTTTGATGTCGTGCACGCTGCTGTCCCAGGACATCCGGTAAGTGTCGAGACAAGGTATCGCTTCACGTCCCTCTGCCCGTTCTTTTGCCCCGCCGGCATCCTCTGCCAGGGGTACCGGAGCGTGATCAAAGAAACGCAAAATCACTGCATCTTCAGGTACGTATAGCTTATTGCGTTCGAATCCGGCAGGAAAGAAGCCATAGCACCCCGGAGAATAAACAAAGTGATTAAGGTAAAAGCAACCATGTAATACATAAAACTCTTCGTTACAGGCCAGCGCATGCGGAGCCGGATTCTGATAGCCGGCGGGATACTTTTGTAATTGTGTTCTGGCACCGCTGTCTGTGTCGATACTCAGCAACTTGCGCTCTTTACCTTCAAAGCATTCATCGTATTCCCAGGCTAATTCCTGAGCCTGTATGAATTCCACGTAGTCTCTTGCCATCACTTAATAACCTTATTTTTATACTTCATCAGTACTGTGCCACGGCCATTAACAGGCTGATTTGCGCCAAATCAAAAGTTATATTGATAACACATTAATAATTTTACTTGTTGATTAAGACATATTGTTATAGCATTTATGATAATTAATCAAAAAGCAGGAACGACTGTGAGTGAAACTGCCGGAACATCGATGCCTTTGAAAGACTTAGTCGTCGTTGAATTTACGCACATGGTTATGGGGCCAACAACAGGTCTTGTATTAGCAGACCTTGGCGCAAAAGTGACCAAGATCGAGCCTCCCGGCGGAGATAAAACCCGTCGCCTTAAAGGTTCGGGCGCCGGCTACTTCCCGATGTATAACAGGAACAAACGCAGTCTGTGTATTGACCTTAAATCTGATGAAGGTAAAGCTGTAGCACAGACGTTAATCAGCAAAGCAGATATTCTCATTGAGAACTTCAGGCCCGGTGCAATGGACAAGCTAGGCTTTGGTTATGAGGCCATGAAAGTACTTAATCCGCGACTCATCTATTGCTCTTTGAAAGGCTTTCTGAAAGGTCCTTACGAAAACCGCACCGCGCTGGACGAAGTGACACAAATGATGGGCGGACTGGCTTACATGACCGGCCTGCCTGACCGGCCAATGAGAGCCGGTTCATCAGTGATTGATATTACCGGTGGCATGTTTGGCGTCATTGGTGTGCTGTCGGCTTTGCATGAACGGGAAAAAACCGGTAAAGGCCGCCACATTACCAGCTCATTGTTTGAAACCACTGCCTTTATGGTAGGCCAGCACATGGCGCAACAAACCGTACTGGGTGAAGAGCCGCCTCCTATGTCAGTGCGACGAAGTGCCTGGTCGGTATACGACATTTTCCATTGCAAAAATGATGAACGAGTATTCATAGGCGTCGTCAGCGACACCTTATGGCAAAAGTTCTGCGAAGAATTCGAACTGCATGATTTTGCTGCCGATGACAGGCTGAGCAAAAACAACGACCGGGTTAAATACCGCGATGAGATTTTGCCTGTGATCAGTGCCATGTTCGCTAAACTGGACAAAACCACTTTGATGGCAAAACTGGAACGGGCTGGTATTCCTTTCTCACCCATTAATAAACCATCCGATCTGTTTGACGATCCTCATCTGAACTGTGGCGGTTTACTTGAAGTGACGACCACTGAAGGTAAGGCCAAACTCCCTGCACTGCCTGTTGAATTCGACGGCGAGCGCACAGCACTTCACCACGACTTGCCAGCTGAAGGCAAAGACACGGTAGATGTATTAAGTGAAGCCGGATTTAGTAAAGAGGAGATTGAAAGACTACTGACGCAGGAAGTGGTCATCAATTAACTGCAAAACGTTACTTCTACAAGTTTTTCGAGCAACAGATTCTGTTGTTCTCCGTTCAGGGGCATTACTAATGCCCCTGTTTTTTTAACTTTATTCGTTAACTTCCATACTCATCTGATACTGGAAAATTGCGGGATTATAGCTCCCCCGCAGAATGTCTACCAGCTTACCCTTAGTATCGTAAGAGCGTCTCGAAACAACAAGCAGTGGGCTGAACTCTTTCAGGTTCAACTCTTTAGCCACATCAGCGGAAGCGGCTTCTGCGCTAATGAATTGATCGATACGGGACAAAACTGTGCCATGCTTTTTCAACAGTTCAACGCGGGTATGTTTTCCCAGCGCCTTTTCAGAAAACGTCTCACTGCTTGTCAGCGTCCAGCTAACGTAGTAAGCAAAAGGGAGTTTTTCGTCTTCAGTTAGTCTGACCCGCACCAGACGACAAGCAGTTTCGCCTTCCATTAGACCAAGATCATCACGAACATCAGCTGGCGGTAGACGATCAGCAATATTGAGCACTTTCGCTATAGTGTGGCGCCCCATGGTCTCGATGGACTCTAGCATGCCCATTAACGGCGCCTTTACCGGTTTCGGTTTATATTTATAAGTGACCGTTGTTCCGCGACCACGACGACGCTCTACCAGCTTTTCCGAGGCCAATTCGTCCATTGCTCGTTTTACGGTAATTCTCGACAAACCGAAAGCTTCGCCCAGTTCGTGTTCTGTGGGCAATTGAGCGCCGTAACTGATCGTGCCGTCTATAATTTGCTCTTTCAGTAAACTATACAACTTATAGTAAAGAGGCGTAGGCCCTTCCCATTCAATCCCTTGCTGAGCTTCAAACTGTTTCAGTATTTCAATAATTGAAGATTTATCCAAAGTGAATCTCCTTTCCGTGCCGTTCATATACCACTTGTTTCAGCACTTTTCTATATTGGCTGCGTGTCACCTGTGATCGCGATAGCACATGTAAGCTGACGGATTATCTATATCCGGCTGCAACCTGACGTTTATAACGGATAGTTTCAGTCCGAATACTACCATGACACACAAGTAAACGCATAATGATAGAACATTCAAACTAAAGAGGACGCACGGACAATTCGGAACTGCAGCGCATCCTGCGCTAAATAACGGATTATGCAGAAATCAGTGTAGTTATTTGGCTTAAAAAAGATGTTTAGTCAGAACAGCATAAACGAAGACGCCTGCTAAATATATATTTATATCATTTAGCAGGCATATGTATATTTACGCGATCAGGCAAACTTAGATTTTTTCACCGCGAGCATTTTGGCCAGAACGCTCAGCAACAGATAGCTGATCATAGACATGAGTAACCCGTATAGAGAAGGAAACAATACATCAGACAAAGGCAGTACCACCTGATAGGTAATGGCCGTCGCACACGCAGCTCCGATAAGGTAAGCGATGACCGCCAGCGGATTCCACTTGTGCAAGTGGGTCAGTTTTTCAGGGTTGAAGCGCTTCCGGTTAACCAGATAATAGTCGACGATGACGGGGCCAATTACCGGTGGAACCAGCGCCGCCAGCAAGTTTATCCACTCAAGGAAATACTGATAAACACCCAGTCCGAGTATGGTTCCGGCCAGTCCGCACAATAAAGTTGTTACCCGTTTAGGGCGTTTAAATACACTGGCCGTTTGTACCGCCGGCAAATATAGATTGGTGTCCCCTGTGGTCCACAGTGCAAGACTCATTGCAATCAGACCAAAAAAGCCAATCCAGGGGCCCTGCTGGAGCATGTAGGTGGTAAATTCGTAAGTACCGGAAACAATCCCGCCCATGGAACCGATGATTTGCAGAAACCACTGTGAAATGATTAAAACCACAAACGGAATAGCAATCGCCACCCATGCCTTGCGAGCAAACCGGGTGTAATCCGCCATCACGATAGCACCAACTATCCAGGACCCCACCACCAGATTCACAGCATCATACATACTCATGGGCGACTTCACGGCCTGCTGTTCTGAAAGCGCAAAAAATGCCTGCCAGCCACCGGTGCTATCAATGTTCAGCCACGTCGCATAAATGCCCACTGCCACCAGCATCAACACTGACGGCATACTGACCTTTTCAAGCGCCGCAACCCCCATGTAAGTTGTACCGGTAAATAAAATGCCGGCGCCAATCGCAACAACATAAAAGGTGACAGAGTCGAATGACTGCGCCCAGGCAAACCCAAACGCGCCCACGGTTATTCCCTGCCAGCCGATGGTTAACAGTGCGACAAAGAGCACGGGAATATAAGCGCCAATATTACCGTAGGTAAAACGGTATAACAGCCCTGAGTTACACGCAGTTTTGTAGCCGATATAGCCTACCAGTGCACCAATTACAAAGTTCATCCCGTTACCCAGAAATGAAGCTGTGAGCAAATCGGGGGTAAACGCCAGTCCTTTCCCTAACGCCCCACCTGTCAGCAAACCGGTAACCAGAAATCCCCAGCCGAAAGCCAGTGCCAGCAAAGGCATAGCGTTGCGTCTTTGTGACGGAGTTAAGGGTAGATGAGGATTATCATCACTTTGAGCTTCTTCTGTGGCATCCAGCGTCCACCACTGTTTTAGTATATTTAGCATTTTTGGTCTCCGGAACGGGTCGCCAGATTAAGGCGACATGCTCATAAGCTAATCAAAAGCCTTCGCACCGGGCATTAACAAATGTCAAAGAGCCCGCAAGAGTTTTGTGCTTATTGTGTCTGGACTGCCAGCCCCCGCGTTTATTGATAATTGTCATAGGCACTGCGGGCTAACCACGTAATATGAGACAGTTGACAAACTTCTTCCGGAGCCACTTTCGAAGTCTATTGTACCCCCCTCATGGAGGTCGCAACTTTTTAATATAACGGACACCAATATGAAACTGACTGATATCGCTATTTTTAAACAAGCCTGCCTGATAAACGGAGCCTGGATAACCACTAAGGAATCCCTCTCAGTAAATAATCCGGCAACCGGCGATGAAGCCGGACGCGTGCCTTTATTAAATACTGCTCAGGTAAATGACGCCATCACGTCAGCCAGCGAGGCATGGAAGACATGGAAAAAGGTTCCTGCATCGACCCGGGGAGATATTGTCCGTAAATGGTATGAGCTCATCGTTCAGCATACTGATGAACTCGCCGCCATTATGACCACAGAGCAGGGTAAACCCCTTGCTGAAGCCAAAGGTGAAATTGCCTATGCTGCCAGCTATGTTAAATGGTTTGCCGAAGAAGCCATGCGTATTCAGGGCGAGATCCTGCCAGCAGCGGCCGCCAATACGCATATCCGAGTTTCGAGGGACCCGGTAGGCGTTTGCGCAGCAGTCACCCCATGGAACTTCCCGGCGGCAATGATCACCCGCAAAGTAGCACCTGCACTTGCAGCCGGCTGTACTATTCTGGTGAAACCTGCCAGCCAGACCCCCCTGACTGCGCTGGCGCTGGCGGAACTGGCTGTACAAGCCGGTGTACCTGATGGCGTATTTCAGGTTTTAACCGGTAAAGCCAGTGTTATCGGCGATGCATTCTGCACGAATCCACTGGTAAGAAAGCTTACATTTACCGGTTCAACTGAAATCGGCGCACAACTGATGGCACAATGTGCCGGCGATGTGAAAAAGCTATCACTAGAGCTCGGCGGTAATGCCCCTTTCATCGTATTCGAAGATGCAAATATAGACAACGCCGTAGACGGCCTGCTCAAAGCTAAATTCCGAAATGCCGGCCAAACCTGCATTTCGCCGAACCGGGTCTACGTTCATAACAGCGTAAAAGAAGCCTTCCAAACACAACTCAGCAAAAAAGTAGAAGTCCTTAAAATTGGTAACGGACTGGAAGAAGGTACTGAAATTGGCCCGCTTATTGACAGCAAAGGTGTGGATAAAGTGGAAGAACACGTGAAGCAGGCCGTTGCAGCGGGCGCTAAAGTACTTACCGGTGGAGAACGCTTACCCTTCGGTGACAACTGGTACGCCCCCACAGTTCTGACCGAGGTTCCTCATAATGCACAATGCGCCTGTGAAGAAACCTTCGGACCACTGGTGCCCATCATCAGCTTTGCAACAGAAGAGGAAGTACTGGCCTACGCAAACGACACTCCTTTTGGTTTGGCAGCGTATTTCTATACTGATAATCTGCATCGCGCACAACGTGTTGCAGATGCTATTGAATCTGGCATGGTGGGTATTAACACCGGCGTTATTTCAGCCACCAATGCCCCATTCGGTGGGATTAAAGCCAGCGGGATCGGTCGTGAAGGGGCCCATGTTGGTCTCGAAGAATATTTGGAAATGAAGTACCAATGCTATGTAATTGAGGAATAATCCAGGGCTGCGCTTATCGCTCCGTGGGTATATGACAAGTCCGCCTTAAAAGTCATCTATTCACGTTAAATTTAAAAAAAGCCTCTGAAGGCATGACGCCGGCAGAGGCTTTCCAATAGGCTCGAAATCTCACACCATTATGCTTTGGCTATATCATCAATAGTCGCGTTGTACGACTTTTTGGTTTCTCCCATCTGTGCTTCTGCTGCTTCTTTTTGAGCAAGATAAAACAGGCGTGAGAAGAATTCTTGTCGCCATCCCTCACGGCTTTCCAGCGCTTCCTCGTCGAGCTCTAACACTTCGATGCCGGCCGCTAAATCAATACCGTGTTGTTTAGCAACACGTTCCTGTGCGTCCATGCGATCGCGCATCACATTAAGTTCGCTGGCCAGCACCATCACCATTGACATCAGTTGATCCGACGCTGCATCTTCGTAAAACGAGGGACGTTTACCTTTAGCATTGTGTTGAATTTGCGGTTTCATATCTGGCTCAGTCATTACGCTATCTCCTGTTTAACTAGAGGTTTCTTTGCAATAAGTACCTCCCAGCCACCGCCAGGGGCAAATTCGCCGGCAGCAAACTCACGATCGGCTACTGCTTCTTTAGACTCGTCACTGTAGCCTTTTGACCCATCTGTGGTTTCCATAATTGCCATTGGCGCAGTATCAAAGCGAACCGCATCGCGGGGGAAGCCAGCATCTTCTGCAAGCTGGATTTGGTCAAGGTCGCGCATTGCACCCCAGAACGGTTCGTTGTTGTACCAGGTTTCATTATCAAGAATGAACTGAGTGAACGGGTCCATTAAATCGAACGGCGGTAAATCGGCATGAATCATCAGGCCACCAGGAGCCAGCACCCGCTCGCTTTCTTTAAAAATTTTTGGCATCGCCTTGCCGCTGGTTTCGTGCAGCAGAATATGACTTACAACCAGATCGAAATATCCGTCTTCGAAAGTTGTTTCTTCGGCATTCATCTGTGCAAAATTCACTTCTTTACCCATTGCAACGCTACGCGCATGGGCATAACGCACACAGCCACCACCTACATCGATCCCCCAGATTTCTGCATCCGGAAAGGCTTCTTTGTATGGCAATGTGGAATGCCCTACCGTACATCCCATATCCAGGATGCGGCGAGGTTTGAAATCAGGATTATTCCGCTTCAGGTAGTTGCAGACTGAACGTCCCATATCGTCGTTATCAGGGCCGGTATAACCCATGGTGTAAAGATACACACCACGGTCGTAAATCACACCAGCAGAAACGTCGTCGGCTGTTACTTCGGTGCAGTACCCTCCCGGCATACAATGAATATCGATGGCGCTCACGTATTTTGGTGGCACAAATCCTTCTGGAATCACCAGTTTCGTTTCAGATTTAGCTGACAGTTCTTTTGCTTTTTCAATCAGTTGTGGCAACTGGCGCTCGACACTCATTATCGTAGATTCCCAAAGTAACTCCTGGGCAATACGGTTTGTGGAGGCATACAGCTGGAAATAACTGTTTTTCACCATAGCACGGCGAATGTCCTGACGGTTCTCAGGCTCACGGCCGTTTTCCCGTTTGAATTTAGGGACAACTTTCTTTTCAAATACTGGCTGGAGCCCCGGCAGCGTAGCGTGCTGTATATAACCCCGCAAACTTTTGGCAAACTCCTGGCGCGACGCTTCGTCGTGTGTTGCCTCTGGCAGCATATCGTGCTTGCCCTGCTGGAAACAATTAAGCATGTCTGACCTCGTTTATTTGTTATACAGAAACTTTCCCATCCGACAATACAGTCTCTGCTGACGGTACTGACCCGATGTTCATGACTATAAGAATCCTCACTGTGATTCGCATTGATAATTATCATGGCAGCAACCTTCCCAATGTTTAGGCTTAAAACCCAATTAACCGAGCTGAATTTGCCTGAATTGAGGGGAATGAAATATGAGTTATCGTCTTGGCGTTGACGTCGGCGGAACATTTACTGATCTGCTGCTGATTAACGAAGAAAACGGTCAGACCTTTACAGCCAAAGTACCGTCCACCCCCCATGATTCCTCAGAAGGGGTGCTCAATGGTATTGCCCGTATCTGTGAAGAGTCTGGTGTTGATCCAACACAAATCCACCGTGTTATGCACGGTACAACGGTTGCTACCAATGCGGTCTTAACCGGTAAAGGTGCCAAAGTCGGTCTGGTAACCACAAAAGGCTACGAGCACACCTTACAGGTTGCGCGCTCATTTTGCCCGGGCGGTCTTGGCGGCTGGGTCAGTTACGTGAAGAACCCACTGCTTGCGCCTCTGGAGCTGACCATCGGCGCAGCTGAGCGGATGGACGCAAAAGGAAAAGTGGTATCAGATCTCAATGAAGCAGCGTTGAAAGCGGACCTGGAAGCGCTTAAGGCTAAAGGTGAAGTTGAAGCACTCACCATCTGCTTCATAAACGCGTATGTCAATGATGAACATGAAAAGCGTGCAAAAGTGATTGCTCAGGAAGTCTTCGGTGATTTACCGATTTCGCTGTCCAGCGAAGTCGTTCCAGAAATGCAGGAGTACGAGCGCACAGAAACCACGGTTGTGAACTCCTATGTACGCCCTGAAGTTGCCCGTTATGTGAATAACCTGCAAACTGCACTGAAAGACCGCATGGGAGAAAACGTACAACTTTCCATTCTGCGTTCTGACGGCGGTTTGGCCTCTGGCCGAGCTTCCGCTGAATCACCGGTAAACCTGTTGATGTCAGGTCCTGCCGGTGGTGTAACCGGTGCTATCTACTTCTGTAGTCGCGCCGGTTATGACGACATTCTGACCTTCGATATGGGCGGTACGTCAACAGACGTTGCCCTGATCCAGGGCTCTAAAGCTAAAGTTCGCCGTGAGACCATTGTGGGTGATGTGCGCGTGCGTGCGCCATCAGTGGATGTACGTACTGTGGGTGCGGGTGGCGGCTCTATTGCTTTCGTACCGGAATTAACCAAAGCGCTACGTGTCGGCCCCGAATCAGCCGGTGCTGTTCCCGGCCCTGCCGCCTACATGAAAGGCGGTACGGAACCGACAGTATGTGACGCCAACGTGGTATTAGGCTACCTGCCATCTGATGTGCAACTGGGTGGTGCCATGGCCATCGATCGCGAAGCGGCTGTTACTGCGGTACAAAAAGTGGCAGACGCCATGGGTATCGACCTGATGGAAGCCGCTGAAGGTATCATTAAGATTGCCAACGAAGCCATGTTCGGTGCGCTGCGTCTGGTATCAGTAGAACAAGGTTACGACCCTCGTGATTTCGCGCTGGTGGGCTTTGGTGGTGCGGGTCCTCTGCATGCTAATGCTCTGGGTATTCTTACTGATGCATGGCCGGTTATCGTACCGCCGGGTCCAGGCGTATTGTGTGCATATGGTGATGCCACCACAGAAGTACAGGACGAAGCTGCCCGTACCTATCTGACACTGGCACAAGAAACCACCAAAGAAGCTCTGATGGCAGATTTGGAAGAACTTCGCAGTAAAGCCTCTGAATCACTGATTGCAGATGGTCTTGCTCCTGAGTCTCTGGAAGTCACTTATCAGGCTGATTTGCGCTATACCGGTCAAGCATTTGAAATTTCTGTCGACTTTACCCGTGATGACATTGAAGCCAACGGCCTTGCAGTGCTGACTGATTACTTCGATCAGGAGCACGAAAAACTGTTTACCTTCAAGCTGGGCGACGGCCATGAAATTCTGATGATCCGTGCCGTGGTCAAAGCCAAATCCGGCGCTATTGCCGAACGCAAACTGGGTGAAGACACACTGACGCTGGCTGACTGTAAAGTACAGGATACCCGTTTCTTCTATGACGGCGCATGGCATGACGGTGCCATCTATGACCGCAGCAAGCTGCACCCCGCTATCGCAGTACCGGGCCCGGCCATTGTCAGCGAAATGGATTCGACCACCGTAGTTCTGCCCGGTTATCAGGCCAACATCGATCACGTTGGCAACCTCCTCATTAATCCCGTGAAATAACTAAGGGGTATCACTATGACTGCACAAATTATTGAAACCAACAGCACCCCGCTGAAACGGGTAGATGTAGACGGTGTGACTGTCGATATTATTGAAAACGCCCTGCGGAACGCCCGTGAAGAAATGGACGCTGTACTGTTCCGTACCGCCATGTCTCCGGGGATCCGTGAACAGGGTGACTGCTTCCCGCTTATCGCAGACCGTCACGGCAAAATGGTTGTCGGCCAGATGGGCTCTTTTATCACAGGTTTTACCAATGCGTATTCAGGCACGCTGGAAGAAGGCGACATTATTCTTACCAACGACCCGTACATGTGTAACGCAGCGATTTCGCACCTGAACGACTGGCTGGTACTGGTGCCGGTATTCAAAGACGGTCGTCATATTGCCTGGTCTGCCATGTTTGGCCACATGTCAGATAACGGCGGTATGGTACCCGGATCCATGCCGATTCAGGCATCAACCATCTTCCAGGAAGGTGTGCGTATACCACCGGTGAAACTGTACAAGAAAGGCGTGCTGCAGGAAGAAGTACTGGAGCTTATTCTGCACAACGTACGAACCCCGCAGTGGAACCGTTTCGACCTCAACGCCCTGGTCGCGGCCTGTAAAACCGCCGCTAAACGTTGTAACGAACTGGCAGTGCGCTTCGGTGATGATGTATTCGATTCCACGCTGGACATCATGCTGGAGCGGAACAAAAAAGCCATGGGCGAAATCATCAAGATGTTCATCCCTGAAGAGCCCCGCGAATTTGCCGACTATATTTGTGATGACGGTAAAGGCATGGGTCCTTACAAAATTAACTGTAAGATGTGGCGTGAAGGCGAGAAAGTTATCTTCGACTTCGACGGCACTGATCCCCAGGCACAGAGCTCTATCAACTTCTACCTGAACGAAGAAATGTTCAAAATGTTCTTCGGCTCATTCACCATTAACGTGGTAGATCCACAAATCATTTTTAATGACGGTTTCTATGACCTGGTAGACGTACGAATTCCTGAGGGCACCCTGCTTAAACCTAAATATCCGGCGGCATTGTCAGGCCGTACCCACGCTCTGGGTCGTATCTTCGATATTCTGGGTGCACTGCTGGGTATGGGCGCACCGCAGGAACTGCTGAATGCAGCGGGTTTCTCTGACTCCCCTCACCTGTTCTACTCAGGTTATGACGACAAAGGCGAATGGTTCCAGCTATTCCAGATCGGCTTCGGTGGTATCCCGGGTCGTCCGGTAGGTGACGGACCGGACGGTCACTCTCTGTGGCCGGGCTTCACTAACGTACCGAATGAATTCATTGAGTCTTACTTCCCTATGCGTATTGAGACCTATGAAGTCATTCCTGATTCAGGCGGTGCTGGTCTGCATCGTGGTGGTCACGGTCTGTCTGTTGCTTACCGCTTCCTGTGTGACGGCCAGATCGCGATTCACGATGATCGCTGGCTGGTACACCCGTGGGGTGTTAACGGTGGCGAGCCTGGCATGCGTTCTACCAAGCGTATGGTTCGAGCCGACGGCACTGAAGAATGGCTGCCGTCTAAATGCGAAGATTTGAAAGTGAAAGCCGGAGACTTGCTGTACTTCAACACCTGGGGTGGCGGCGGCTGGGGCGACCCGTATCTGCGCGAGCCTGCCACGGTTCTCACTGATTTCAATCGCGGTCTGGTAACCGTTGAAGGTGCAAAAGCCTACGGCGTAATCATCGAAAATGGTGCAGTTAATGAAGCAGCAACCACTGATTTGCGTGCCACTCTTACTGCAACCCGTGGTGAGGTAAGCATGTTCAACCACGGTGGCACCATTGAAGAAATCAAAGCACGTTGCCTGGAGGAAACCCATATTCCTGCGCCGGTAACGCCCACGTTCCAAAACGTGAAATAAGCCATTTTATTCCGCAGTTACACGCGGAGAAATGCAACAACTCATCGCCGGCTTTACGTCGGCGATGTTGCCTGATGGCAAACATCAGTTTCAGGAGAGACACCACATGAGTTCCCCCAAAACCCTTTACGATAAACTTTGGGAAAGACGCTGCGTCAAACAAAATGACGACGGCACAGCGTTAATTTACATCGACCGTCATATCGTACACGAAGTATCGTCTGCACAAGCCTTCGAAGGCCTTGTGGTTGCTGACAGAAAGCCATGGCGTACCAGTTCGGTTATCGCCACACCGGACCACAATGTACCGACCACAGACCGTGAAAAAGGTATAGACGGCATTGAAGATTCCACATCACGAATTCAGGTTAAAACCCTGGATGACAATTGCTCACGGTTCAACATTCCCGAATTTGCCCTCAACGATAAACGTCAGGGTATCGTGCACGTTATCGCTCCTGAACAGGGGTTAACTTTACCCGGAATGACCGTGGTGTGCGGTGACTCCCATACTGCGACTCATGGCGCTTTTGCTGCTCTTGGCGTGGGTATCGGCACCTCGGAAGTAGAACACGTTCTGGCTACGCAGTGTCTGATTCAGCGCAAAGCGAAGAACTTCCTGATTAAGATTAACGGCACGTTGTCAGCGGGTGTGACTGCCAAAGACATGGTGCTGTATGTGATCGGGCAAATCGGCACTGCAGCGGGTACCGGTTGTACCATCGAATTTGCCGGTACAGCCGTTCAGAACCTGACCATGGAAGGCCGTATGACCTTGTGTAACATGGCCATTGAAGCCGGTGCCCGTGCCGGCCTGGTGGCCTTTGATGCCACTACCGAGGCCTACGTGAAAGATAAGCGTTATGCGCCCAAAGGCGAGCAATGGGATCACGCTGTGGCTGTCTGGCAAACTCTGCACAGCGACGAAGGTGCAGTATTTGATATTGAGCGCCACTTCGACGCTGCCGATATTCAACCGCAAATCAGTTGGGGCACGTCACCTGAAATGGTGACCGGTGTGAACAACCTGGTACCAGATCCTGCGTCTTTTCCGGCGAACAAGTCCGAAGATTACCAGAAAGCGCTCAACTATATGGGCTTGAAAGCTGGTCAGCCCATGACAGATATTAAACTCGACCGTGTATTTGTGGGTTCTTGTACCAATTCACGCATTGAAGATATCCGTGAGGTAGCCCGCGTAGTAAGGGGCCGCAAAGTGGCAGACACAATAAAGCAGGCTCTGGTTGTGCCGGGGTCCGGACTGGTGAAAGCACAGGCAGAAGCCGAAGGTCTGGATACAATTATTACTGCGGCAGGATTTGAATGGCGTGAGCCAGGTTGTTCAATGTGTCTGGCTATGAATGCCGATCGCTTAATGCCAAAAGAACACTGTGCATCCACCTCAAACCGCAACTTTGAAGGTCGCCAGGGCATTGGTGGCCGCACACACCTGGTGAGCCCTGCGATGGCAGCTGCGGCAGCTATTGCCGGTCACTTCGTTGATGTAACACGGGAGGAATTTTAATATGCAGGCGTTTACTACTCATACCGGCACCGTGTTGCCGTTCGACAGAGCCAATGTTGATACCGACGCCATTTTGCCTAAACAATATCTCAAGTCGATAAAGAAATTTGGCTACGGAGACTGGCTGTTTGATGATTTGCGTTATCTCGATGAAGGTGATGCAGAAACCGACACATCAACGCGCAGGAAGAATCCGGACTTTATCCTTAACAAACCGGGTTTTGGCGGCAGCAGCATCTTGCTTGCGCAGGACAACTTTGGTTGTGGCTCAAGCCGTGAACATGCAGTTTGGGCATTACGGGATTATGGCTTCCGTGTTGTAATTGCACCCTCGTTTGCCGACATCTTTTACAACAACTGTTTTAAGAACGGCATTTTGCCTATCTCACTCTCCCAGTCCATTGTGGACTGCCTGTTTGCACTGCGTAAAGACAGCAATTTTTCGATGACAGTTGATTTGAAGAAGTGTGAAATTCGCACCGGAACCGGCGCTATATGGGAATTTAAGATTGAACCCTCACGCCGGCAAAACTTGTTGTCAGGAGATGATGAAATATCACTGACACTTAGGGAATCTTCCCTTATCGCAGATTTTGAAACCACGCTGAAAGCCAGCGAACCCTGGCTGTTTGCAGAAATTAACTGACGAAAAAAGCGCAGTAGAGTAAACTCTACTGCGCTTTTAATATAAGAATTATTGTCTGAAGGCTGCGATCCGTTTTGCAATATTAGCGCGAATGTCGGCATAAAAAAGGCCGAATTCATGGTAATGCATGCTCCCCCCAAAAGATGGTGATAAATCCAATGCAGAGTCGAAATTAACAATCAGATAGCCGCGATGGCATTTTGCCGCCACTGCACCTTGTACCAGACCTTTAACCTTACCCTCTCCCGGCGCACCGGGCACCGCACCTTTCGACGCACTTGCCGATGCCTCAGGTTTGTTAGTGTCGAACGTTAGCGGATTCACGCATACGGCTTCCCGCCCCTCCTGCGTATTATAGGTATACGCGTAACGAGAGCCCGCGAACTGAGACATCTTATCAATATCCAGTTCTTTTGTGCCGGCGTTCCAGGCGAGCACACATCCGGTTTGTTCAGGGGTACTGCACAGCGACAATGTTTTATAAGTGCGGCCGAAATCCCCCTGCATTAAATCAATCCCGATAATATATGCTGCAACCATTTTTTTTTGGGCAGATTTACCGTCGATACGATCTTTCAGCAGCCAGTATGTCATCAGCGCGCCCTGGCTGTGCCCCGCAATAATAAAAGGCTTCCCCTTGTTCATGTGGGTCATGTAATAGTCAAACGCAGCAAGCACATCGCTGTACGCCAGCCGGTAAGCTTTTCCGCCATCACCGGACAACGTAGGATCGCCCCCCGATTTAAAACTTGCCTGCCTGTATCGTGGTGCAATGACAGTACAACACTCGTTAAATACTGATGCCTGTCTTGCCATCACACTCACATCTGTCCAGTGATTTGTTGCCTCATCAGACAGGGTTTGATTCCAGACGCTTTTGTCTTTTAACGTCGTCGGGTGAATATAAAATACGTCGGTATTTTTCAACGCATTGTCATATTGTAACCCTTCAGGAACAGCGGCCGCAGCTCCGGGCACCCCAGGCAAAGCGGCCCAGTTCTTGGGCAGTGAGTAATCTGGCGGCGTTGGGACATTCTCAGCATTAAAAACGTCGCTGTTGTCCGCGCTGACCGTGAATGAAAGTAGCGTAAAAAAGAATAGAAAATATTGATTTAAAAAATTCGTAATCATTCTAATTCCAGGACACAAAGTTATTTTTATATAACAATAATACATTACAAAGTCTAATGCACGGTGAAAATCAGGAAGTGAAAGTTACCGCAAAAGCGACAGGCCAATGGTCAAAAGTGTAGTCTGTTACAGACGGACGAAGATAAGATTTATGATATCTGATAAATGTCATATCGGTACCGCACTCACCTTTTTAATATGGCTTAAAATTAACGGAACTGTGATGTCCGATAAAATTATCATGGGATCTGGCCGTTTTGCGATGCTTCAGGAATACGCAAATTTTGTTGATTCCAGTGAGTACAACATTGGGCTGAAAGAATACAGCCAGTATCCCATAATGATAAAACAGACACATAAGTAATACCTATTTGACGATTAATAGAGGCAAATGATGAAGATAAACAGACGAAATCTAATGAAAGGTGCAATAGCAGCATCTGCACTTTCAGTCGCTGGAAAAATTCAGGCTAAGAATACGGAGAAATCCTCTGTTGTTGTCATTGGCGGCGGGCTCTCAGGCCTGAATGCTGCCTTGCTACTTCAAGACGCCGGTATGGATGTCACGTTACTTGAAGGTGCCGACCGTGTAGGTGGACGCGTGTTTACAGCAGACGACGTTGAAACACGCCCCGAATATGGTGCAAGTCAGATAGGACGTTCTTATGCACGTCTGATTGCTCTTTGCTCACGATTTAACCTCAAACTTATTCCTGAGCACCGTCACCTTTTACCTATGTCAAATTATATTGATCAAACATGGGTAACATCAAAAGAATGGGAAAGCTCCCCCATTAACAAGACAGTTGGAGAAGAGCGTAAAATCGTTCCTGCCCTTCTAGGTCCTAAATTATTAATGAAAGATAACCCATTGGAAAATCTGACAGATTGGCTAGAGCCTAAAAATGCAGGTTACGACATACCAATTGGTGAGTTGTTGAAACTACGCGGAGCCTCTGATGAGGCAATAAAACTGGCTTCTGTCACAATGGATATGCAAAATGCCTCTGCGCTAGGCATGCTGCAAGAGAAAAATCGTACCTTGTTCGATGCATCGTTCGCCGGTGCTGATATTGAGATAATCGACAGACCATATGGTTTTGAAAACAAAAAAGGGGCGCATGACGGACTTGCACAAATTAACAATATCGAAGGGGGCGCATCGCGTTTACCCGAGGCAATGGCTAAGGCACTTGGCGATAGTGTAAAACTAAACAAAATTGTGCGTCAGGTAGAAATGAATGATAAAGGTGCATTGGTAAAATGTATGGATGGTAGCCGCTATGAATGTGACTACGTTGTATCTGCACTTCCGTTTTCAACATTGCAATATGTTAGCATCTACCCCGAAATACAAGGCAGACAGGAACAAGGCATATTTACACTGAACTATGTCGATACCTGTCGGGCATTTGGTATTATAGAAGAGCCATTTTGGGAAGAAGATGGTATCGAGCCCTCTTTCTTTAGCGACGAAACCGTACAGATGTTTTGGGCTTTAGAAAAGCGCCCAGACGAAGATAAATCACGTTTCATGGTGGTATTTACCGACAATGCCGCGTCCAGAATGGACCAAATGTCTAAAGAGGATGCACTAGCATTGATCGAGTCTGAAATTAATCGAATTCGTCCCGCAACTAAA
This sequence comes from Alteromonas sp. AWQ4_252, assembly GCF_056158205.1. Taxonomy (NCBI): domain Bacteria; kingdom Pseudomonadati; phylum Pseudomonadota; class Gammaproteobacteria; order Alteromonadales; family Alteromonadaceae; genus Alteromonas; species Alteromonas sp. AWQ4_252. The sequence goes on from NZ_JBSWSV010000001.1 coordinate 4,515,414, forward strand.
GGAAAGCTGAAGTTCCTTGATATCTACGGTTGGAAAAATAATCCTCTAATTCAAGGCTGTCGCCACATGTTCCTGCCAGGTCAAATCAATCAGTTCGCCAAAGAAATGATCGAGCCACACCATCGCATGCATTTTGCGGGCGAACACACCCGTCGTATGGATTTAGGAATGGAGTCTGCTCTTGAATCTGGAGAACGAGTGGCATTTGAAATCCTTTCACGGGTTTAATTATTGCGAAGGAAGTAACAATGAATAAAATAATTCTCACTACACTATTAGGTTTACTGGCTTGTACCGGTAAAACAGCCACCGCTGCAACTGAAGCGCAAATCCAGAAAGGTAAACAGCTGTTTATGTTATGTCAGGCCTGCCATGCTTACACTGAAAACGCGGGTATGCGTATAGGACCAAACCTGGCAGGAATGAGCGGCAAAGAGGTTGGCTTTGATAAAAATTACAGCTACTCGAAACCAATGGCTGAAGCAGACTTTTTGTGGACCGACGAAAACCTTGATATATGGTTGAAATCACCTGCAACCATGATCCCAGGCACCCGGATGAGCTTTGCTGGATTGCAAAACCCAGAGCAACGGGCCGCTATTATTGCGTTCTTGAATACTCTGTAGAAATAGATACACGGGAAACAGCTTCTGTTTTCTATCCTTCACAAAAAAAGCGGGCACAGCCCGCTTTTTTTGCAACCGTATTTCATGACAGACAGAAAGTTAACCATCTGCTAAGGTCTCTTTAGCTTTTATAAACGGCTTGAGGGCGCTTTAGTGCGGCAAATGGGTCTTTATAAATTTCAGGGTCTTGTTGTTTAACCAATGACATCCATTCGTTTGGAATATCTGCTACTTTGTCGACTTTACCACCTACAGCCCGTAACGATTGATTACCTAACTCAGCGGGTGTTTTTAGCCACCTTGCAAAACCCGTTACATCAGAGGATTGGATGACTGCCGGCGCCATCTTTACATTTCGATCAAGTGCCCGTTCCATCGGCCCGGATATAGTCGAATACTCAGTAATAATACGATCGTCCTTTCCAGGAGTCTCCACCTTAGAACGGGCATGATGACTATACATAACAGTATCACCCACACCATAAATATTGTCCGAAACTTGTTCATAAGTGACGGTTGAGCCGCCGATTTTTTCCGGCAATTGTAAGGCATTGGTTTCTGAAAATCTGACTTCTGTCGGTCCTAACACTGCATAAGGTATTTCTATTTCCTCATGAGTGAGCGGGTTCATATATTTTGTAAGCATAGCCCCCGTTTTCAAATCGGTTCGAAACGGAATTTCCACAGTAAGCAGATCAAACCCGCCGTCCTGACGAGGCTCCAATTGACCAATAGCGCAATGGACCAGGTTAAACAGCGGCATGAGATCAGCCCCTGTCTGGGCCATGATTTGACCTTTAAACCACCACACCAGATAGCCGGCGTCTTCTCTGTAACGAAGACGACGAACGATCTCGTGCTTGCGGTTTTCAAGTTCCTGCTCACTGACATTCAGCGCTGCTGCCTGCCCACTGGCATGAGACATACCTGAGACTAGTGCACCGGTGGCAACTCCGCTTGCGAGGGCCCCTTTGATAAAAGATCGACGTGCAATCGGCTCTACTACGTTGTAACGACTTTGCTTCATGATAAACACTCCTGGATATATAAAAAAAAGCAACATTCACCGTTATAGTGAATGTTGCTTTAGTACGAAGGCTTTAATTACTCAAAACGCAGAGTTGCAGTTATTCCTATCGTTCTCGGCTCAGGGAGACCAATAGTCGGTAAACGACTAAAATCTCCGATATTTAGAGTCGAACCCGCAATATTGGGAGTTCTGTTGTCAAACAAATTACGCACCCATAACTGCGCTTCCCATTCCACCGTCGATACTCCGATACTGAAATTTGCAACAGTGCGAGCGTCTACTTTCGCAAGGCCATCAAAATTATCCATTTTCTTATCTGACTCGTAGCGTCCATCCAGTTGCACAAAGCCGTCTAAATCACTGGTTAACTCTTTGTGGAATACAAGACTGGCATTCAGAGTATGTTTTGATACCCGTGGAAGCTGTTGACCGTCAAGTGAAATAGAATCCAACAAGCCTTCGGTAACGAGGGCTCTTTGACTTGCATCATCGGCATCTACGAAGTAAGAATCGGCAAGCGCATAGCCAGCGTTAAACTCAATGTTTGAGGTGAGTAGCGCTGTCAATTCAAGTTCAAGACCTCTGGAGCGCCCCGTACCACCGTTCAATACTGCAAATGCTCCTGTTCCGGGGATTTGGTTTGTGATTTGAATATCATCCATTTCAACGTTGTATAGGGCTGTATTTATCCGGAGAGTGTTGTCCATCCAGTCTGATTTCATACCCACTTCATATGTCCAGTTTGTTTCCTGGTCATAGCTTTCAAGATCGGCAGGCAACTGTGGATTCGGTGCGTTAAATCCACCTGCTTTTGAACCTTGAGCGACTGAACTGTAAAAAAGAATATTATCGGAGTATTGATAATCAACAGATAGTCGTGGCGAAAGAAATTCCCAACTAGCCTCTTGATTTCTTGATGTTACATCATCGTCAAGAGTTTTCTTCTCTTTGGTATAACGCAACTCAGCTCTTCCTGTGAACTTGTCGGTGAACGCATAGTTTACAGAACCATAAATCGCTTTGGTGTTGGTATTTGATTTACCATCACCCGTTAGTCCACCAGCTCCCGAAACAGGTTCGAGAGCGGCTAAACCATTCCACAAGTCTTTCGGCAGTCCATCCGTTAGGTTATATATAGGCGGGAAAAAGGTGATAACACTTGATGGATCGTCCAGTCCAGATGCATCTGCCCCCCACCAGCCACGAGAACGACGGTTTAAGTCATAGTAGCTCATACCAACAAGCCACTGAAGCGCTGAATTGGTCGTGGAATTAATACGAATTTCCTGGCTCCACTCGTCTTGCTTTAACAATCCAAAACCAACATAAGTAGGAATAGACACAACAGATGCGTAGTTGTCTGCATAGAACGGAGCGCCTGCCAGTTGCCTATCCTGGTCAGTGATCGTAGCTGTATCCAGGGTATTATAACCTGTAATAGACGTGACTCTAAACGAATCAGTATCGTAAGTGGCATTTAAACTGGTTCTGGAGATTTCCCGTTCTCCGGCAGGAAGGTCGGTATTGAAAGTGAAATATGCCGGATCATCAGCATCAATTTCAGGGGCTATACCGCAGATTCTCTGAAACTCCGAAAATTCGCTGGGAAAAATTGCACTGGTTGGCACTGAGCAATTACCCGGAGCGATAACCTGAGCAGGTGTATCAATCAAGTCTTCAGAATAGTAACTCGTTAGCGAAACGTCCAGGTTTTCAATGCCCTCGTAACGCAGAGCCGCACTGGCAAATTTCGATTGATAACCGCCAATGTCATCGCCGTTCAAGCTATTTTCGTAGCCACCACCGAAATGATCATATGTTAAATTAACTCTACCTGACAACCCATCAGTAATAGGAGTATTGACCATGACTGAAGCTCGCTTCCGGTCGTAATTACCCCAGGTCACCGTGCCTTTTGCTTCAAAAACATCCTGTGCTTTTTTAGTAATAAAGTTAATCGCGCCTGCATAAGCATTACGACCATAAAGCGCACCTTGAGGACCTTTAACTACTTCGATACGCTCCAGGTCCAACATACTAAAATCCAACCCATCACGACCTGAAACAAAAACACCATCAATAAAAACCGAGGTATTATTCTCGTCATCACTGCGAGATACTTGAGATAAGCCGCGTATAGTTGGCGAAGTAGTTACTTTTCCAGGATTACCGTCAAATTGCAGACCTGCAACCATCTGAGTGATATCTCTCAGATCGTCCACCCCTCCTCGCTCTAATATGTCCCCACTAAGCGCTGTGATAGCCAAAGGAACCTCTTGTACTGTTTCCTCTACTTGTCGAGATGTGACAGTGATTTTCTCAATACCAGTCTCTGCAAACACTGTTATTGGTGCAGAAACCAATGATAAAGCTGTTATGGGGAGAAGTATGCGTTGCTTCATTTTTCAGTTCCTAATGGTATGAGTTTCAAGTGTGCGTTTGTTTTCGATGTCTCAATATTGCACAATAGTTGAGCCATTGTTATGACATTAATCAATTTTGAAAAACACGAAATTTTTGACTTCCCTCTGAAATGAACAGATTTAATGAATTGGGTTGTATAGTCTGCGAAAGGTCATTTCCGAATAGAGGTGACATTTCGCAGCCGGACTAATCTGAAAAAATAGGAGTTATACACTAGAATGACAGACCTTGTATTAAGACGGTTCGCAGATTTGACACTCGGACAAATACATTATCTTGAGGCTGGATCCGGCCCTCCACTGTTGGTTCTTCACGGCTCGCCAGGAAGCGCGAGGCAGCATATGACACTGATTGAATCCTTGAGCAAGTATTTTCGTGTTATCGCACCTGATATCCCCGGAGCCGGTGACAGTAGCCCTTTAACCACTTCCCAACCTACTATTGTTTGCTTTGCAAAGCGCATAAAGGAATTTGTCGATGTTCTGGGTCTGGAAAAGTTCAGTATCTATGGCTTTCATTCAGGGGGAGCCATCGCAACGGAGCTTTCTCTACTATTACCAAATCAAATTAAACGCTTGGCAATAGATGGTATTCTTGTACCCAATAAGGCATTTAAAACAGAATTACTCACCCATTATGCCCCCCCATTTCCTGCAGATCTAGATGGGAGCTATCTGCAACGAATATTTCAGTTTTGCAGAGATCAATTTCTCTTTTTTCCGTGGTATAAACGATCCGCTGAAGCCATGCGACACTCAGGTCTACCCTCGGCTACTAAGCTGAAAGAGTGGGTCGAAGACGTACTTAAAGCAAACGAGTCGTATCACCTCATTTATCGCGCATCTTTTTCATGGGATGCAGAAGAACGGCTTGCAGCGTTGGTCACCACTCCGTTGATTGTTGCCAGTACCAGCGATCCTATCTTCGATAGTACTCAAAAAATTTGTCAGGAAGTAACTGCACTAACATTTTCTGCTTTGCCTGATTTTTCAGCTTCAAACTATATTGCTGAACGACAAAAAGTTTTACTAAGCTACTTTTGTCAGAAAGGTTCTGAAAGTGAAGTTATATGATAATTCTCAATGTATCGGCAATAAACTTAGAGCTAGACTGGTGATGTAAGACTATTTATTTATTCAATCACACCTAAGGAAGCGTTAATGAAAATTATTAACCGGCGGAGCATGTTAACTTCAAAAATAACGAAGTCCGCAGTTATCGCATCTGTATTAGCATCACTTTTTGCAACTCAAGCGACAATAGCAAAAAGCGATGAAAAATCGTCAGAAATACCTACTTTTCTTACAACGGTCGAGTTTAAAAACCCTGTTTGGAACCGTGATACCTATGCAAGATTAGACGCTGACTTAAACCCTTCTAAAGAAAAAGTAGGTTGGCTGAAAGGCAAAGTTTTTGGGGTACGTCCCAATGAGCCCGTTCGTGAGCTATTTATAATGGAAGGTTTCAGTGTTACTCGTACTAAGCAGCTTGAAGACGGTAGTATCCGTCGCATGCTCAGAGAAGTTGTGTTCTATAAAGATATCGACACCGGCGAGATTTTAAAAACCTGGCATAACCCCTATACCGATGAAGACGTACGGGTCGTACCCATCGCTAACGACCCCTATAACTATACAATTAGTTCTTATGTAAATATTCCTAATGCCTACGAGGGCACGGATATAGGCAACAAAGCCAAGCCTCCCTTCCTGCTGGACTGGACTGAAGGCCCGAATGACACTATTATTTTGAACACTGGCATCAATCTGTATTACCCGAACCGCCTGCAACCTGAAAAGTGGGTACGTGAGTCTGCGGGTAAATTTAACCGTGTGTCAGAACAGTTCATTTATGTATTCAAGAAATCTGACGTGCAGGACCCGAACAAAACCCACATTCCTGCCGTCGGCTCCTGGTCACGCATTACACCATGGCTTCCGTGGATGCTGATGGGTCAGGCTGAAGGCCACATCAGCTACTTCTCAACGTTTACTACGTTACCGGGCGGTATTGATGAATTGCCGGAAGATATCCGTGAAGCGGCCCGTGCTATCGATCCTAAGTTCTTAAGTGCGCCAACAGAAGACTACGGTCCAAACGAGTCAAGCCTCGAAGCCTATGCTACTGAGCAAACGCCGGCTCCGGTACCTGAAGGCTGGACACCGCCTGAAGCACCTGCCGAACCAGATTTTCCGCCAAAGCGTTGAGATAATAAGAGGCGGTAATATTAAGTTACCGCTTCTGAATCAAAAAAGCCCTGCATTCTAGCAGGGCTTTCAGATTCAGCACTTAGTCCTGAATCACAACACCGCGCAGACGGTCTTCCATTCCAGATAGTTATCCAGCGCCTGTTTACCGCTATCGCGGCCGTAGCCAGACATCTTCATACCGCCAATGGGCAGTGCAGCATCAAACATCGAATGGCAGTTTATCCATACGGTGCCTGCGTCAATTTGACGGGATAAGCGGTGTGCAGCAGATAAATCCTGTGTCCACACACTGGCAGCCAGACCGTAGTCGTTGTCGTTACACCAGGCCAGTGCTTCCTCAATGTCATCGTAAGGTTCTGCCACCAGCACAGGGCCAAATACTTCTTCACAATGAATGGGCATATCCGGTGTGGTATTAGTGATGACCGTTGGCGTGATGTAAGTGCCATTTTCACCGGTGCGAACGCCGCCGGTGATCACTTTTGCTCCACTGGCTTTGGCCTGTTCAATGAACTGCTCTATCTTCTTCGCCTGCTCAACAGACACGACAGGCCCCATTTGAGTTGCCTGATCGAGGCCGTGCCCAAGCTGCATGCCTGAGCCGTATTGCGCAATGCCTTCAACCACTTTGTCGAAAATTGAGCGGTGGATATAGGCACGTGAATTGGCTACACATACCTGACCACCATTGAAGAAGATGCCATTGGCAATGCCGGGGATAGCCAGCTCAAGGTCAGCATCCGGCAATACCAACGCCGGAGACTTCCCGCCTAACTCAAGGGTTACCCTGGTCAGGTGCTTTTTGCTGGCATCCACAATGGCACGGCCAGTGGCAGTGGAACCTGTGAATGCAATTTTATCAACGCCTTTATGGCCGGTAAGTGCAGCACCGCAATTTGCGCCGTCACCGGTAACCACGTTCACAACACCTGCTGGTACGCCGGCTTCTGTAATCAGTTCGGCAAGGCGCAGGGCGCTTAAAGAAGTCAGCTCAGCAGGCTTATGTACAATAGTACACCCCGCGGCCAGTGCCGGTGCAATTTTCATTGCCGTGAGGATAAGTGGAGAATTCCATGGCGTTACCGCAGCAACCACACCAACCGGCTGTCGATCAGTCCAGGCATGCACCTGCTTACCCTCGGGTTGGTAATTGATTGATGTGTTAACGGTATTGCCATCAAGTGACAATGCCTGACCGGCAAAAAAGCGGAACTGATTAGCCGTTGCCGGAATTTCAGCCCAGCGGGCAACATAGTATGGCTTACCCTGGTCCAGCACTTCCAGTTCGCACAACTCATCCATATTCGCTTCAATTAGATCAGCAATACGGTTAAGTACGGCACTTCTTTCAAGCGGTGTATAGGCTGCCCACGCACCTTTCAGTGCTGCACGGGCGGCTTCCACAGCGGCATCAACGTCTTCTGCCGTGGCATTAGCAATGCGGGCCAGTAACTTGCCTGTGGCCGGATCGGTCGTTTCCAGATAACCTGCTTTTGCAGGCGCCTGATAAGCCCCGTTGATGTAAAGCTGCTTGTCCTGGACACAAGACAGCAACGCTTTAACATTTTCCGTTTGCGGTGCCGGCGTGGCACCGTCATTCACGACGATTTGTGACATGGTTGACTCCTCTGTTTTCATACAGATTAAAGTTGACCGGGAATGTGTGACGCCTGCTGTTCTGTGTACCAGTCAGCAATTTCTTCCCGGGTTGCCCACCATACGCCGGGCAGGGTTTTGGCATATTCAATGAATTCGCGGATAGCGCGGATGCGGTATGCACGGCCGGTGACGTGAGGATGCAAACCTACGTTCATGATCCGCGCTTGTTTCTCGCCTTCTTTATAGAGCTCATTCAGCTCTTCAATCAGAATGTCGCGATATTCATCTGTGGTGTGTCCACGGCGGGTAATGATGGTGAAGTCATTAATTTCATTGCTGTAAGGCACAGAAACAATAGGGCCACTGTCTGTTTTTATCATGTAGGGCTGGTCATCGTTCATGATATCGCAATAGAACTTATAGCCCTCTTCCGCCAGAATCTTCGGCGTATTCAACGTACCGCGCAGTGACGACGACAACCAGCCTTTCGGACGGCGGCCAACATGCTTTTCGTACATGTCGATGGAGCGGGAAATCACTTCCCGTTCTTTGGCTTCGTCATGAGCAAAGTTAGTCAGCAACTCACCTTGTTCATAGTTGTGGGTAATCAGCTCCCAACCGCGGTCAAGACAGGCTTGTACCATGGGGTTACGACGCTCAAATGTGACCGCATTGGTGGTACAGCTGGCTTTCACACCAAGCTCATCAAACAGGTCGTACATGCGCCAGATCCCAACGCGCTGACCGTATTCACGCCAGGTGAAATTCGGGTAATCAGGAATGTTACCGGGCAGTGTATCCGGTAATACAGCCGGGCCGCCGGCATAGTAAGGTGCATCGGTATCTTTAATCAGATCCCAGGTTTCCAGGTTAAAAGTCAGGATCAGCGCAACACGCTTGTCCTCAGGCCATTTTAACTGCCCACGCTGGCTAATCGGTACATAATCGTATTGCATCAAAGTTCCTCCAGTAGACGACCAAAACCGGACACTTTGTCGGTAATGCCGTTTGCACGCAGAGCATGCCAGTAAGTTGCCGTATTGATTGCGACAACCGGCTTATTGAGTTCCTGTTCAAGGCGACCTGCCAGACGGGCCATACACAGGTTGGTTCCTACCTGCAAAATGGCATCAACGTTATCGTCGTTCATCTGCTCCACCACCTCGCGAACCTGCTTATGGGTAATTTCAGCAATGGCTGTCCAGGTAGGCGCGCGGAAAGGATGGTCGGCAACGGTTTCAAAGCCGTAATCACTGAGGAAGTTACGTACTTCTGTGTTTGCAACAGGGTAGTAAGGTGACAGGAAAGCGACTTTCTTAATGCCACCAATGGCTTTAAAGGCTTCCACAACAGAAACCGAACCAATAGACGACTTCACACCGGCAACTTCTTCAATGTTGCTCTGCCATTGTTCAGCACCTTTGGCACCGCCATAAAATGTAATGGCAGACATGCCCATAACCAGATAATCCGGTGCGCAGGTCATCACACCGCGAACCGCATCTACGGTGCCTTGATCAATCAGCGCCGTCCCTTTAAGAAAGGTCTCGTCAGACAGTGCGTTTGCATTATCAACGATAATGCGGCTGTAGTGATTGGTTACACCAGCAGGACGCATTTCATCCATTTCCGGCTGTACGGTGGTGTTGGTCGACGGTCCTAAAACACCAAATTTTGCGCGGTAACCTAATACGTCAGTCATTATTGCCTCCTACACAATGCTTTTTTCAAGCTCAAGGCTTTGGTACATGGCCTGGCGGCGCAGGAAGGCCTTACGTTTAATATCGTCGTCGCGGGTATCTTTCATTTCCTGTAAACGCATGGCATGGTTTTCTTCAGGGCTGTGTTCCAGCAACTTTTTGTTCTGCATGGTCTGCGCCTGGATGAAGCTGTGCGTTACCGGGCGGCGCTGGCGATCATACAGTTCAAAGCGTTCGTCATCGTGACCTTCGGTGAGGTTGGCAGCAATTTTGTCGCACAGATTCCATGCATCATGAATACCGCTGTTCATACCGAAGCCGCCTAAAGGGTTGTTCATGTGGCAGGCATCGCCCACCAGGCACACGCGGCCAAAGTTAAACTGCTTCGCCACCCGCTGATGCACACGGTAAATGGTGCGGTGTTCTGTTTTAATGTCTTCACGGCCAATAAGGTCGCGGAACACCTGATTTTTCTTTTCATCCGACAACAGGTATTCGTCTGGCTGATCTTCCGGTGCGGGCACCAGAATGCGCCAGACACTGGGCACACGCAGCAGTACCATCCACTCTTTAGGATCTGAAACGTAGTTCACGTACTCAAGATCAGGGATGTAGTCTTTAAGCTCTGTTTTGGTAGACAGCGTGAGGAATTTCTCCGGGTAGGTGAAACCTTCAAACTCGACGCCCAGCCATTTGCGAATAATAGAGTTACCACCATCGGCCGCCACCAGATATTTGGCCTGCACTTTCTCAATGGCAAACGGGCCTTCCAGCGCCACTTCCACGCCATCTTCTGTCTGTTCAAAGTGAACCAGCCGGTGGTTAAATTTCACCTCGGCTTTCGGGTGGGCATCCAGCTTTTCTGCAATCATGCTGGCCAGCACATGCTGTTCGCATTGCAGCCGATATGGGAATTTTTCTTCCCCTTCCAGTTCAGACAAATCAAACTCAACGGTTTCGCCGCTTTCACGCTCACGGAAATGATATTTGGGCGCTTTCAGGCCTTTCTCGATAAGAGTTTCAGCAATACCAATTTCGTCCAGCATCTCCAGCGTTGGCGGGTGAAAGGTGGAAGCCCGCAAGTCGATGGCACAATTCGGACCTGCTTCACACAGCATCACATCAAATCCCATGGTTGCCAGACGATACGCTGCTACTGTACCTACCGGTCCGGCACCGGCTACGATTACCTGAGTTTTTTTCATAGTTTTTTTACCTTATTTCTTCTGCACTGCCGGGACTTTCCGTGCAATGCATTTTCAGGGTTCACTGACGCGCAGACAGTCGGGCTGTTACTGCTTTTGTTTCCAGATAAGCATCAAGTCCTTCACGTCCAAATTCCCGGCCCCAGCCGGATTGTCCGTAACCTCCGAACGGAATATTGGTTCCGATGGCGCCGTGGCAGTTCACCGATACCTGACCTGCGCGAATACGCGCGACCAGAGCGTGAGCAGTACTGAGACTTTCAGTCCAGACACTGCCCGACAGGCCATACTCGGTGTCGTTTGCTATGGCGGCGATCTCGTCAAGATTGGTAGTACTGAATGACTGAATAGCCATGACCGGGCCAAAGATTTCTTCTCTGACAATGGCCATGTCTCTGTGGCATCCGGTGAAAATCGCGGGCTCAACAAAATGTCCGTTACCCGCCAGCGGGCGGCCGCCGTAAACCAGCTTCGCGCCTTCTTCCTGACCTTTGCTGATATAGCCGAGCACCTTTTCTTTGTGGCCGGCAGAGATGAGTGGGCCGAGGAAGGTTTCCGGCTCCAGACCATGACCAATTTTGAGCGATGAGGTAAATGCAATAAGCTTCTCTACCACCTCATCATGCAGACTTTCATGGATAAAAATGCGGGTGCCGGCCATGCAGTTTTGTCCCTGCAGGAAGAATGTCGCCAGGGCAATGCCAGGGACGACAAGCTCCACATCGGCGTCGGGCATCACCACCACCGGGGATTTTCCGCCCAGCTCCAGCGACACCTTTTTAAGGTTACCCATAGCGGCAGATATCACCTTGCGGCCTGTGGCGGTAGAGCCGGTAAATGATACTTTGTCCACATCAGGATGAGCTGACAACCGAGCACCGGCATCGTGGCCATAACCATTTACAATATTCACAACACCATCAGGGAAGCCGGTTTCTTTGAGTAACTGCCCGAGCAATAAAATGGACAGAGGCGTTTCTTCCGATGGCTTCACAACAACCGTGCACCCTGCTGCAAGGGCAGGCGCCAGTTTTAAAACGGCGGTAGAAATGGGTACGTTCCACGGCACAATGAGTCCGGCAACACCTACCGGCTCTTTCAGCGTATAGGTAAGCGCTTCGGCTTCCATTGCAACATGTCTGGGAGGCTGGGTCGTGGTGCCTTCGATGTGTTGAGCACAACCGGCGTAGTAGTCGAACATCTCACTGATATTTTCAACAGTCAGTGCAGCAATAAACCGGGGCATGCCGTTGTCGAGCACTTCCAGTTCGGTAAACACTTCTGCATGCGCTGCAATTGCAACGGCTAACTTTTTCAGTAACTTTGCACGCTCGAAATGAGAAAGTAACGACCAGGGACCGTTAAACGCCGCTCTTGCCGCCTTTACTGCATTATCAATATCATCTTCCGTGCCGGTACATACCGTAGCCAACTTCTCAGCGGTAGCAGGGTCGTAACTGTTCAGCGTATTACCCTTCACGCCTTCTATATGTTCGCCATTAATGAGCAGTTTATGGGGTTGAGCTAAAAATGCCTTCGTTGCGTCTGATACATGTGCAATACCTGACCAGGAAGGATCTACAATGTCGCTTTGCATGGCTGTCTCCAAATCCGGTGCAAAAGCGCGGGTCTGAGTAGTGCTTTTGCTCGTGGGATTCACCTTATAGCCAATGTCTGTGCCCCTCTATGACAAATATCAATCGCCCGGTCTGAACTGTTTTTTACTCGTCTGCGCCCCACCAGCCACGTGAAACCCGGCACTTGTTTTTGATTTATGTCATTGCAGAACAAATTGTTATATACCTAACTAAATACAATGAAATCGCGTGCTGGCTGTTTTTCTGTACCTCAGGTTGTCCAGAAAAAGACTTTACACATATCACCTTAAACTAGGTCAAATGCTCTGGTGTGGACGAAAACGATGACTACTATGACCCCGCCGCCTGTTTCGGCACTAATCCGCAGCGCTTTATTTGTTCGCGACCGGAAGCGCTCAAAACAGTTTTATCAGGCGCTGGGTTTAACAAACCTGTATTTCGAAGGCGTGTTATCTCATCCTTCAGCCAGTGAAGTACTGGGGTTAAGTGAACACCGGCCTTACGAAGTCAGCATTGTAAAAAGTGAAGGCCCGAATTTCGGCATGGTGGGCCTGTTTGAAATAGCCCGCTCGGACACAGATGAACCGGTGCGAAGTGGCCCTGCCCGATACGGAGAAAGTGCGCTGGTTTTCTATGTGGACAATTTAGACGTTATTTTGCCGGCGCTCCGTGCTGCCGGAGCCAGCTGGACTGGCACAGCGGTCACATTCGAACTGGGGCACTTTTGTCAGCGTGAAATATGCTTGCGGGATCCTGACGGTTTTCTGCTTAATCTGGTGGAAAGACCGCCCTCAGGGCAATTGCAAAGCGGCCCTGAAATGGAATTTACGCCACTGGATTGAACTGCGGCTTACGCGGTATTAACGCACGGCATCCAGCAGCAGGTTACCACTCTTCCAGCCAGCCATCAGATCCAACAGTGCAATTTGCAGTTCAGGGACTGTGAGCTCGCCACGTCCCTGACTAATACATGCTTCTTCCCTGCGATACCAGGGGGAGAATAAATAGCTGTCCCGCAAGTAATGCCAGGCGGTCTGAAAATGGGCGCCTGAGGATTCAGGCGTAAGGTCCGGCGCTTTCGCCAGAGCAACATCCGTATCATCATCGAAGTGCAGCTTACCCAGTGCAATACCGGCATGGTCAGGTACAAACAATACGTCTGTCTGCACTCCATGTGGCTTACAGCGGGCAAATTCACCGGCCAGATAGCCACTGCGCCCAACAAACACCAGTTCGATATCCGGTGTTTTCAAAGTCTCAATCAATGTAACCAGTGTCTTTGCCGTTTCTGCAGCTGACAGCGGTTCGCCGGCCGTGTAACCGTGCCCGGGTAGATCCGGGGCAATGACGTAATGATTTTCAGATAAATCACTGATTAACTCTCTGCATTGCCGGACACTCTGAAAAAGATCATGCACCACCAGCACGGGGGTAGCTTGCGGGTCTCCGCTGAATTCACAATACAGCCCGGTCTTTCCGGCGCGGATAAACTGACGTTCGGGATGAGAGTTTTGTGCCACAGGGTCTGCCGGCAGGCTCACATTCGCACAACGTCCATAAATGAACGCAATGGTCTTTTGCGGAATCGCCGGGTAGTCTTCAGTTATCGTCACAGAAACGTTTGCCGGAAGTGGCGGGTAATGGGGCACGTAATGCACCAGTGCGTCCGGTTTGGCCACAATCAGCATTGTCGGTACAGATAAGGCGCTGACGTCCGGCGATATATCGTAATCCAGAACAGCGCGATAACCGGTTTGATAATGCTCGCCCGCCATAAGAATTTCCAGCGCACTTTCATGCATTTCTTCCACACTGGCGGGCCAGTGAATACGATGCTCCGGTGACTGTTTATACCAGGGATAGTAACAATGCTGATCGCGAATTCTGGACCACACCCCGGCAAGGTGTTCACCCGTCCTGGAAGGCGGAAATTGCGGAAAATAATGGGCGACCAGTTCGTCTCTTGTGGCCTGATCATTAATCAAAATACCATTTGCCACCAGTCCGCTTACGCGATCAGGGTAGCGGACGGCCAGCCTGACTCCGAATATCGCCCCGGAATGGCTGCCAAATACCACCGGCGTATTCAGAGACAAGGCATCAAATAAGGCAATGAGCGCATCAACAAAATCATCGATGCTTGCCTTCGTGTCTGCAAGAGGTGCAGATAAGCCGTAGCCCGGCGTGTCGGGCGCAAAAACACTGAAGTGGGGCGCAAGCTGACGCATAAACGGCTCAAGTTCAGCAGAACTCTTTGGCGACTGATGTATTAACACCACAGGCTGACCTTTGCCTGCATGCCGGTAATGCACAGTGCGGTCTGCAACCTGCACAAAATGACGGGTTATCACTTCCCTGTCAGCTGCCGTCATGCTTTATCGCCGAATCCCAGATTAGCCGGTGCCAGTATACCTTTATCATCCACATGGGCTTTCAGTGCGTCGACCATGTTTAATGTGACCGGTTGTAACCGGTCACGATAGGGGTAAGCCTTACCTAACTGGAAGTTAATCGCGCCGTGTTTCACAAATAAATCAGTCAGTGCGCTTTTAAGTTCATGCACATATTCACGGGCAACCTGATTAGCCGGATAGACGGGCAATTTGCTAAGGTAATCCGCTGGCACAACCTGTCGGTGGTAGTCGGTAATTTCATCTGGCCAATACAGCGCTATTTCGTACAGAAAGCCCGAAGAAGCTACAGTAGCAAACATACCACCGTACCAGATCCCCAATTCGTCCATCTTATTTTTACGGGCCGCATAAAAAGCTTCCAGCTCTTTGTGAAAAGCCGCTACGGCGGAATGGGGAAGAATGCCGTGAAGGGGAACCCAGCGCTCGCCGGCCGGTCCCAGGGTGTTGTAAAAGGGTGCGAAGGGCATCCCTCTTACTACCGCAGGCACGGTGGCCGGAATTTCCTGACCGAATGACTGGTTAATTTCGCGGATACGGTGGATTCGACTTTTCGCTTCCGCATCATTCACCCCTTCAACAATGTAGTGCGTCATATAGGGTGACTGACTGATGACTTTACGGGCAGATACCGCTGACGTGAACAGTTGCTTTATACCAGACCACAACGACGGCGAACTTTTCAGGATCGACAATGCCATTTTGACAACCTGTCCCGCGTTATCCTGTCGTGCAATTTGCCCCTGAGACAATGCGCCATCAAGGGAGAAATGCGTATCTTCCAGTCTTTCCAGCGAAATGCGCCGCATGGACTCATGCATGGTTTCAAAATCGTCAAAAGCAAAGGAAATAGTCTGGTGCGCGGGACGTGGCCTTATCAGCGGGAGTGTAACGGTGGCTTTTACACCGAGGGCGCTGCAGTCGCCGGTAAACAATCCCGTCAGATCCGGGCCGAAATGACGGCAAAAGGGCGTGCTGCCAGCACCTGCAGAACCTGTATCCAATATATCACCGTTAGCCAGTACCACTTTAACCGCCTGCACGCTTTGTGCAGAAATGCCATATGCACCTGAACCGTGACTGATTGTGTTTTGTGACACCGAGCCGCCTACGGTGGCGTGCATTCCTGAAAATGGTCCCCAAAAAGGTGTCCGCCAGCCTTTTTCAGCTAGCGTGTCTTTCAGTACCGCCCAGGTCACCCCCGCTTCAACGGTAACGTAAGCGTCCTGTTCATTGATTTCCAGGATCCGGTTCATTTTGCTCATATCCAGCAAAATCTGCGGGCCTTGTTCAATCAGATAACCATCGGTGTAAGAAGCACCGCCTCCCCGAACCGATACACCCACACTCTCTTTGTAACAGACGCGCATAACTGCCTGTAGCTGCTCTGAATCAAGGATGGTGACCACCGCAACCGGAGACGCTTTCTGACGATAAACGTCGGTATATAAATGCCTCGCCCGGGATGCATCCATCACATTCTCAGCCCCTGCCGCATGACGTATTTCATCGACAAAATTGTCTGATTTCAGAGTTTGCTCAGGTG
Source organism: Alteromonas sp. AWQ4_252 (assembly GCF_056158205.1). Classification (NCBI taxonomy): domain Bacteria; kingdom Pseudomonadati; phylum Pseudomonadota; class Gammaproteobacteria; order Alteromonadales; family Alteromonadaceae; genus Alteromonas; species Alteromonas sp. AWQ4_252. The sequence continues at coordinate 4,531,763 of NZ_JBSWSV010000001.1, forward strand.
ATTCTGCAGGCGTAGTGATCGTCATAAAAAACCTTGTTTGCTGATTTCGTATTTCTCGTTTGCGAGTGCCGGAGCATCTGCGTGTATGCCAGCAAACATACTACTTTGCGGCGCGCGGCGTCTTTGACAATTGTCATGGCTGGCAGCCTGTGAATATGGAGACTAGAAGCACAGTTAATACGCTCCCAAAGCGAATACGCTACGGTAACGAAGGAATAGAATTATGCAAACGTTAAACATTGCTGTGGTTGGTGCAGGTATTGCCGGTTTGACGGCTGTCATCGCTCTAGCCAGAGCAGGTCATACTGTTCAGTTGTTTGAATCAGCACCGCAACTGGGAGACGTGGGTGCAGGTATCACTCTGGCGCCGAATGCAATGCGCGGACTGGACTACATCGGTGTTGGCGATACTATTGTTGAAACTGGTATGGAGCCGTCCACACAGACCATCGATCACTGGTCTGGCGGAAATAACCTGCTGACCGTAGACCGTTCGGATACAAAGCAACAGTACAACGCAGCCTATGTGTATATTCACCGTGCGGATTTGCACAAAATCCTTGTCACTGCGGCAGAGAAAGAAGGTGCTCAGTTGCATCTTGGTAAGCACTTAAAAACCATCGACAGCAATGAAGGTGGTGCAACCTTGTATTTTGCCGATGATACACAATACGATGCCGATCTGGTCATCGGTGCTGATGGCCTTAAATCGGTAACCCGCCAGCTTTTTAATCCGCAGCCTCCTCACTTCACGGGCCACATTGCATACCGTGCACTGGCGCCGGCTTCACCGGCTATCCAGAAACTGATCGATCAGCCCGGCATGCATATCGGCCCTGGTAAAATGGTGGTTCGCTATCCCCTTCGCAAAGGCGACATTCTGAACCTGGTGTTTTTCGTTCGCCAAAGTGGCTGGGAAGAAGATGGCTGGTCGATTCCTGCTGATCTTGACGAACTAAAGCAACACTTTGACGGCTGGTGCACTGACGTACAAACCCTGCTGAATGAAATCAAGCCCGGCACGGTTTTCAAATGGGCTATCAACGCTCATAAACCGCTGTCAGACGGCTGGTCAAAAAATGATTCCGTCACCCTTATCGGAGATGCGGCCCATGCCATGACGCCATTTCTTGGGCAGGGTGCAGCTACCGGCATCGAGGATGCCATCATGCTAACACGTGCCATTAACGACGCTGATTCGATGAAAGAAGCCCTTCAAAGGTATGAGACCTCACGCTTTGACCGCACCAGTTTCATTCAACAGGAATCTAACGAGAACGCAGATCGCTTACAAGGAAATGAAGCTGAGATGTATGGTCTGGGTAATCTTCGCAATGAAGAAACCCTGGGCCTGTTTAACTATGACTGTGTAAGCGAGCCAGTATGACCGCGACACTCTTTTTACACGTGGCCGCGAGGAACACATAATGACACAAGCCGTCGAAAGTACAGCTGATCAGGCTGTTATCAGCACTTCAAAAGTACCGCTTATCACAAAGCTGCTCTACGGGAGCGGTCAGATTGGCGGCCAGCTATTCCGTGATGCCCCGGCAGCGCTGTTACCTCTGTTCATGACCACGATGCTGGGCGTTTCTGCCTGGGTTGCCGGTATAGTTGTTCTCATCCCTAAACTGTGGGTGATTATTTGCGACCCGGCAATGGGCGTGTGGTCAGACAAACTGAAGCCACATCATTCCCGTCGCCCTTTCCTGGCGGCCGGTGGCCTGCTTACCGGCCTGAGTTTTATGGCGCTGTTCAGTTTCAGTGAATTTTCCTCGCCAACGATGGCAGCGATAGTTATCGGCATATTGTTCCTGGTTGCATCCACAGCATTCAGTGCGTTTTCAGTGCCTTACCTCGCCATGGCATCCGAGCTTTCATCTGATGCCCATGAACGGACCAAGGTACTGTCTGTGCGTATGATTTTCGTCATCGTTGGCGTAATTATGGGCATAGGGCTGGCTCAGCCGCTGGTTTATAAACTCGGTGGTGATGCCGCCGCATGGCGAACAATGGCCATTCTGTTCGGTGGCATTTGTGTGGTTGCTATGCTCGCAACAGCCTTTGGTGTACCCCGTAATTTCGGACAGAGTTCACAGGATGATCCGCGCAAATTACTCAGCAGATTTGCATCCGTGAAAGAAAATAAGCCCTTCATGGTACTGGCTGCCACTTATCTTGTACAAACCATTGCTCAGGCATGTGGCTACGCCGTTGTTGGCTTCATTTTCTTATATGCGGTTGCTGACATTACGCTTCTGTTTCCTTTTGTAATCGTGATGTGTACAGGTTCGATACTGAGTCAGCCAATGTGGGTGAAGTTGTCCGGCAAATGGGGTAAAGAAGCTGCCTTCTGGGTAGCCTGCATTGGCTGGATGCTGATTACCATTACCTGGCTCTGGGTTAAACCCGGCGACGACGTGCTGATGACATTACCCGGCTGGGGTGAGATGTCGACAGAGCATTTCCTTGTACTTTGCCGCGCGGTGCTTATCGGCTGTACCAATTCAGGCTTTGCCCTGCTTGTCTTCTCACTGCTTACCGATGTCATCGACAAACAACGTCAAAACAAAGGAACGGTGGATGAAGGTCTGTTCTCAGGCTTTTTCTCCGCCACAGAAAAGCTGGCGTTCGCCCTCGGTCCGGTCCTGGCAGGTGCATTTTTAAGCTACACAGGATTTCAATCTTCAACCGGCGGAGCCACTGAACAGGCGCCGGAAGCCATTCACGGCATGGTACTGCTTTATTCGGTTGTACCTGCAGCGATTATGGCCATCAGCCTGTTGATTTTCACGCGTTACAAACGCGCGATGCAGAGCATGTAATTAGCAGTTTTAGGAATAACAGGATACCCCATGACAAGCATTAATTTTGAGTTTATGTCAGTCCCGAAAATCGTGTGTTCCCCCGGCGCAGCCGGCACACTGGCTGAACATTGCCGCGCACTTGCAATAACACGTCCCATGCTGGTTACCGACAAGGGTTTGCTGGCAACCGGCATCCTGAAGCCGGTCATCAGCAAACTGGAGACTGAGGGACTGGCCGCCTTTGTGTACAGTGATATTCAGGCAGATCCTCCTGAGCACATTGTGCTTTCAGCAAAGCAGGCGGCGATAGACGCCGGCACTGACGGTATTATCGCGGTGGGTGGTGGAAGCAGCCTGGATGTAGCAAAGCTGATAGCAGCACTGGTGCCCGGCGACCAGCCTCTGCAGGAAATGTATGGCATTGATCAGATAAAGCAAAAACGTTTGCCATTAATCCTGGTGCCTACCACCGCTGGTACCGGCTCAGAAGTGACGCCAATCTCTATCATTACCACCGGCGAAACCACAAAGTCCGGTGTGGTTTCTCATCAACTGTTACCGGATATTGCGCTACTGGATGCAGAGCTGACCCTGGGCCTGCCACCATCTATTACAGCAGCTACAGGTATTGATGCCATGGTGCATGCCATCGAAGCCTTTACCAGCAAGAAAAAGAAAAATCCGTATTCGGATATGCTGGCAAAAGAAGCTTTACGACTCATTTCGTCAAATCTGCTTACCGCCGTACGTCAGGGCAATAATGTGGAAGCCCGTTCGCAAGTTCTGCTCGGCGCTATGTTGGCGGGACAGGCATTTGCCAATGCGCCAGTTGCTGCAGTACACGCACTGGCTTATCCGTTAGGAGGCAATTACCACATTCCCCACGGACTTAGTAATGCGTTGGTCTTACCCCACGTGCTGCGGTTCAATGCAAGCGATGACTGGGCAATAGAACAGTACGCGCAACTAATGACCTGTGTAACCACCGATAAATCCTGTGGTGACACCCAGCTCGATTGTGCACATTTCATTGAGCTGATAGAAGCAATGCTGATTGACGTGGCCATTCCACGTACTTTGTCGGCGCTGAATATACCCGAATCCGATCTGCCAAAACTGGCAAACGAAGCCATGCAACAACAACGTCTTCTGGTAAATAACCCGCGTTATTTAAGTGAAGCCGATGCACTGGCCATTTATCAGGCGGCCTGGTAGGCCCCCCAACCCACATTGACTCACCTGGAATTCAATATGTCTAAATCAATTTTGCGAGAAAAAATCAGTAAGGGAGAGTTTGTTTTTGCTCCCGGTATTCAGGATATGATCACTGCCGTTGTTGCTAATAAAGTCGGCTTCGATGTTGTTTATGGCAGTGGCTACTGGCTGACTGCATCAGGCTATGGTTTGCCGGATGCGGGTGTTGTGAGTTACACCCAGATGTTGGATCGCATGGCGACACTGGTTAAAACCAGTAACGCTGCTGTCATGGCAGATGCCGACACCGGCTTTGGCGGCCTGCTGAATGTTCACCATACAGTGAAAGGCTATCAGGAAGCGGGTGTCGCAGCCATTCAGATGGAAGACCAGGAGTTTCCTAAAAAATGCGGCCATACTCCGGGTCGCCGTGTTATTCCGGTGGATGACATGGTTGAAAAAATTAAAGTGGCGGTAGATGCACGTACTGACGAAGATATGATGATTATTGCCCGTACAGATGCTCTGCATGCCGAAGGGCTTGAAGCCTCGATAAAACGTTGTAACGCTTACCGTCGCGCTGGTGCTGACATCATCTTCCTCGAAGCGCTTACCAACGAAGAAGAAATGCGTAGAGCCTGTGAGGCAGTCGATGCCCCAATGATGGCTAACATGTCTAACGGTGGCTTTACCCCGATGTACAGCGCTGAAAAAATGCAGGACATTGGCTTCAGTGTCGCTATTGCTCCGTCTTTACCCGCCCTTGCAGCCGCCAACGCCGTTGAAAAAGCCCTGATTGCCATGAAAGAGCAAGGCAGCCCTGAACCAACAGGTGTGCCAATCAATAACTTCAAAGAGTTCTGTTCACTTATCGGTTTCGAAGATGTATGGGCGTTTGAGAAGAAGTGGGCGAAATAGGCCTCGCTGGAAGGATTAAAAAATGAGTGAAAATTTAGACGCGAACTACGCAAGCGTATATAACAACCGCATCGGCTTCGGTAAGAAGCCGGCACTGGTACTGATAGACTTCGTTGAAGCTTATTATGATAAGTCCTGCGACCTGTACGCCGATGTTGAAGATGCACTTGCATCTGCAATCCGTGTGCTCGACGCTGCCCGTGATGCAGGTATTCCTGTGATCTATACCAATGTGGTTTATCATCCTTCAGGCTTTAACGGTGGCACATTCTTTAAAAAGGCAAAGCCGCTTCGCTACTTAACAGAGGGTTCGCCCATGGGCGCCTGGGCGAAAGGTCTGGCACCGAAAGAAAACGAGCTGGTTATTTCAAAGCAGTATCCCAGCGCGTTTTTCGGAACATCACTGGCCTCTACGCTGACAGCAGCGGGTATTGATTCTGTATTGTTGACAGGTCTAACAACCAGTGGCTGTGTTCGCGCCAGCTGTGTAGACGCCTGTTCAAACGGTTTCATTCCTATTGTTGTAGAAGAAGCCTGTGGAGACCGTCATGAGGCACCGCATCAGGCAAATCTTTTCGATATGAACGCGAAATACGCCGATGTAGTTAAAGAAATGGAAGTAATTGATTACCTGAAATCCCTTTCAGCGTAACTTTTCAGAGCAGCAAATACAGAACGCGGCGAAGGCTTTTCCTTTGCCGCGTTTTTTGTTCAGGCCAGTTGCTGCGGCGTTTTCATATCAAAGCCCTTCGGCAGACCTGCATCAGGGGTGAAGCCGTACAATTCAACCTCTGTCGGTAAACTTTGGCGCAGAATTTTTCGCGCCTGCAGCAGTTTCCCGAACTGTACGCCGGTTTTTAGCCCCATCCCTTCCAATAAGAAAACCAAATCTTCGGTTACTATGTTACCAGAAGCTCCGGGGGCAAACGGGCAACCACCAATTCCGGCCATCGACGAATCAATCGTTCGCAAGCCGACTTCCAGTGCCATCATCACGTTCGCAAATCCCTGACCACGGGTATTGTGAAGGTGAATACCGGTAAGCTTATCTTTGCCTACTGCGGCCCATACACCTGTCGTCAGATTTTTCACCTGCAGCGGCGTACCGTAGCCTGTAGTATCCGACAGGCCTACCTCATCACATCCTGCTTCTATAAGTTGTTCTGCCAGACCGAAAACTTTACTTTCTGGCACCTTACCTTCAAGGGTGCAACCAAATGCGGTTGACAAACCGCCCTCAAAAACAGGCCGCTCCCCTTCAGGTAACGTGTTAATCAGTTCACGGATTTGTCTGACTTCTTCGAGCATTTGCACATGAGTACGGCGGACATTCTTCAGACTATGCGTTTCAGACACAGATAACGGAATCGTGATCTTGTGCGCGCCAGCTTTGACGGCATTTTCAGCACCACGGTAATTAGGTACAAGTACGGCGACATTAAGATTATCGATAGTTCTGGCGTGAGCCACTAACTCTGCAGTGTCAGCCAGTTGCGGCAGTATTTTTGCCGGCACAAATGAGCCTACTTCGATTTCGGGGATCCCGGCAGCTGCCAGTGCCGAAATCCAACGTTTTTTGTCTACTGTGGCCATTATTGGCGTAATGCTCTGCAATCCGTCTCTGGGGCCCACTTCACTAATTTCTACATCAAACTGCATAGTCATACTCTTAATCCATAGATTATTGTAATATCTATATGTCATAATAACATTTAATCTTATTACTGGCGATAGCCTGACAGGCTTTCTCATAATTTCATGAATAATCAACAGTCTCGCGCAGCACATACTGTAAAAGTCGATTTAAGACAAATGATGTCACTGGCAGGATCTGCCGGTGGTGTTCAGGCAATGACGGCGGTGGTGGGGATCCTCTCAATAAAAGTCGTCGCAACACTGGGCAGCTCTGCCATTGCCGCTGTTACTTCCGGTCAGCGACTATTCTTTCTTATTCAGTCCATACTATTCGGCCTGAACATCGGCGCAATGGCACTCATAGCCCAGAGCAAAGGACGGGGGCAGCATAGTGAAGCTTTTCATTGGCTTCGCCTTGCGCTTATGCTTGGCACAACGATAACTATATGCCTGTCTCTTTGTTTCTGGTGGCTGGCCGAGCCTATTATGTATAGTCTCGGTCTTACCGATCCTGAAGCGCTGGTTGAAGGCGCCAGTTACATACGGGAACTTAGCCTCTATTGCTGGCTGATCGCCATTTATTTCATTATCGCCAGCGCATTGAGAGCAATGAGTATCACCTGGTTGCCGCTGGCTTCCGGTATCTTCTTAAACGGGACAACTCTGTTATTGACGTATCTACTTGTTGGCAACTGGCAGTACTATACTGACAGTGGCTCTGCCGCAGTGGCGAGAGCAGCAGGAATTGGAAACCTACTCGGCCTGATTTTAATGCTTGGTTTGCTGTATCCCCGTTGGCGGGAGTATTTTATTGCCAGATGGTCTCTCTCTGGCGGACGCCGGTTGTGGCGTATCAGTTACCCGGCCATCATGGAGCAGTTGTTCAGACAGGTAGCGGTATTGTCGTTCCTGTGGGTAGTCGCCCGTTACGGCACAGCACCGTATGCAGCCTATGGCGCAGGTATAATGCTTATTTCCGTTTCCTTTGTTGTGGGTTACGGATTCTCTGTGAGCGCCAACGTAATGATAGGTCAGGCAGTGGGCAAAAATGATCTGGCAATGGCAAAACGTATTCTTCACGTTGCCCTTGGTTTTTCGCTGACCGTAATGACAATCATAGGACTACTACTGGGGATATTCTGCGAACCACTCTCTTTGTGGTTAATTGGAGATAATGTCGTTACCTACTACACCAGCGTATTTATTTACTTATTTGCAATTGCACAACCCGTTATGGCCATCGACTTTGTTTTGACAGGTGCCTGTCAGGGCACGGGAGATACCCGTTGGCCCATGCTTACTGTACTGATAAGTAATTTTGTCATCCGTTTTGGCGGGGCATTTATACTCATGCTTATGAATGCACCGGTGGAGTGGATTTTCGGTATGATTGTACTGGACTATATAGTAAAAACAGGACTCATGTGCTGGCGGATATTCCGCCAGCCGTGGCCACGGACAGTGTTAAATGAGGTGGAGACCAAAAGCTGATATCACCAGAAGCAGTATCCAGATCCCTTTTACATGCCAGGCCGCACCGCCGATGGTGCTTTGAATAATTTTATTTGTATTTGCATCCCCCTGACCGCTCGCCAGCTTTGCGAAAGCGGGACCAAAAGGCTTTAGCTTAAAGCGGATAAGAATACCCAGAAGTACAACCACACCGAACAAAGCCAGCTTCCAGGCCGCCCAGTAGACAACTACCGGACCGGCGGTAAAAACACTGATGAAGCCAGTCAATATTGCTCCCAAACAAACCATTACTCTGATAACCCAGTCACATTTTATAATGAGTGATTTTGCGCCACCGGAATACCAATGCAATGCTGCAACACATGCCAACCAGACAAGACCTACAGCCCAAATGATTGCCAACTTACCGGACAACAACGGCGTTAACCCCAGCGTAGTACTTAAGTGTAACCCGCTGGCAAACATCAGTGGCATTGCAAGTCGCGGCCCCTGATCGGCAGCATTTAGTATTTTCGCGGCCACCACTCTGCTTTCGTGGCCCAGATCCGTTTTCAGCACATAGCGGCTTGCGATAAAAGTACCTAGGTCGCCGCCTAACCAGTAAACCAGCCCCATCACGTGTACAAATTTAACTAGTAGAAAATCCAAACTTCTTTCATCCTTCTTAACCGATTTACCTAAAAAGCATATTATGAACTATTGTTATAACAATAATTTTAGTGTATTGATAGATATTCATATACAACTTTCTAAGATTGCTCTTCTAAGTTTTTCTTCTTCTCAAGTGATCCACTTTTTTGTGGGGAAATTTGCGATTTGTCATGTTCAAGCATCGCAGGGCACGGCAAAATCAAACATACTGGGGTGATACCAATTTACCGGTTTTGTCGTTTTTTACCGTAAGTCTATCGTCATTTTTATGCGTACCACGGCCAGTAAAATTAAAATAACAGCATCAAATCAACTATCTACAAAGACAGGAAGTTAATTGTCCATTAACTTGCTCCGTCTGGTTTCCTCAGAATAGTTTGTTTGCAACAAATCAATTTCAAGTATTGGATGAGTTATGAATAGAGGCTACCCCTGGCTTATCGCCGTTCAAGCATGTGTGATTTTAGTCATCAGCAACGGAATGAGTGTTTCCGGTTTATCCGTTTTTGACGAATCTCTGATTACTGAATTCGGCTGGAGTCGAGGCGAATTAAAATTCCGCGATATGATTACGTTTGGCACCAGTGCATTACTGGCACCTTTTGGCGGTATTATTATTGATAGATTGGGAGTCAAACGCTGCATGTTGGTAGGTTGGGTACTACTCGCCATCGCGTATTTTCTTTACAGCGCTGTAAACTCGCTTAGCGATCTTTATGTCGCACATGCGCTTCTGGGTATTGTGCTTATTTTCTGTGGACTAAACCCCGCTATCATTCTTGTTTCGAGCTGGTTTAAAGAAAAACGAGGCGTCGCTATTGGTATAACCCTAGTTGGTACTAGCCTGGGGGGCATGTTGTTCCCCCAGTACGGAACCTACATGAGCGAGTGGGTGGGCTGGCGTACGTCAATGATGTATGCCATTTCCTTCCCAGCTATTATGTTTGTACTTGTCGGTATATTTATTAAAAATGGGCCAGAGTCTGCGTCACCCAGTGAGCCACAGGCTTCAGAGTTAACCCAGGGGTTAAGTTATTTTCAAGCATTGAAGACTAAAGCCTTCTGGGCAATATCGATTGTTGCGATGACCACATTCTACACAGTGCTGGCTGTCCAGGCACACCTGTTTTTATATTTACGAGACTTGGGCTTGACAACCATTTCCGCTACCAATGGTATAAGTTTATTCTTCTTGTGTGCGGTTATCGGCAAATTTTTCTTTGGATTATTGTGTGATTATTTGAACTACAAGCTTGTTTTTATCGGTAATATTATTGTGATGTTAGCGGGCTCGACATTTCTAGCGATGATGAACGACAGCTTGATTTGGATAGCTATAGTGCTTTTCGGTTTAGGCTGGGGAGGAGTTTATACTACTATTCAACTCTCTGCAGTGAACTGTTTTGGGCTTGTTTCCGCAGGTAAAATACTCGGCACAATCGCGGTGTTAGACTGTTTAGGCGGTGGGCTTGGGATATGGCTGACAGGTGTCCTCTACTCTACATATGGGAATTACCAAATCGCGTTCATAATTTTCGTCGCGCTGGTAACCCTTGCGCTAATTTTAGTGCCCCAAATTGTAACTCCTAGAGAACGAGGTACGCCTTTGCAGACAAAAACTGCAAGGTAATTACACCTAGGCGGTAAAAATTCACCACAATGTGATTATGATTTTTGTCATAGTCCCATTGTGCGTTTTGGCTTACTCTCTTCATCATGTTCTATTGATGGATAAAAACCAACGCCATGAGCAAACTAAAAAATAAACAGATAATTTTGGCAACCACACCGCATGGCATGCCTGAGCCGAAAGATTTTGGTGTCAACCTAGCGACACTGCCGACAATTGAACCTGGTCAGGTAATAGTTAAGAATCAATACTTATCTCTCGACCCTTACATGCGTAGCCAAATTGCAGGCCGGCACTTGTCTGGTGCTATCATGCCGGGCGACGTCATGAAAGGCGAAACGATAAGCGAAGTGATTGAAAGTCAGGATCCAGCTTTTAAGGCCGGAGATATCGTCAGGGGCTTTGGTGGCTGGCAGCAATATTCAGCGTTGGAAGCAAAAGCCCTTAGTAAAATCGCTTCACCCTTGGAAAACAACGCGGCCTATTTATCAGCAATTGGAACTACTGGCCTCACGGCTTGGGCTGGTATAGTATGCATCGCAAACCCGGTTCCTGGCGATGTTGTAGTCATTTCAGCAGCTACCGGCGGCGTGGGCTCGACAGCCGCCCAACTGGCCAAATTAGCAGGCTGTAAAGTTGTCGGCATCGCTGGTGGAAAAGAAAAGTGTGAACGCGCCGTCAATGATATAGGCTATGATATCTGCCTTGATCGCAAAGCCGGTGACATTGCTGAGCAACTTAAAGCGGCCTGCCCTGATGGTATTAACGTGTATTTTGATTTAGTTGGCGGAGAACTGTTAAACACGGTCTCTTCTCAACTTGCTGTTGGTGCCAAAGTAGTGCTGTGCGGCATTATGTCTGAACTCAACAGTACCAGCCGTGCCGGCGGCCCTCACCCGGCCATGTGGATCAAATCCAGAGCACAGGTTACCGGCCTTGTAGTGTATGATTACGAGTCCCGTAGAGCAGAATTTGTGGAGTATTGCCTGCCCTATTATCTGAACGGCAAACTGAAAACCTTTGAAGATATTTCTCAGGGGCTTGCTAGTGCTCCGGAGGCTTTCTGTCGTTTAATGCGCGGTGAAAACACCGGGAAAGTCATTGTAAAGATTTAACGTTGTTACTTTACCCGGGTTCAGGACACGACCGGGTAAAGTTTCCTCATGGAATGGTTATGAAAAAATACTATCTGGACTTACCCGCAGGGCAAATTCACTATATCAAAGCCGGGCAGGGCGAACCTTTGTTACTGTTGCATCAGGCACCAATGAGCAGCATTGAGTGGGAAAATATTATTCCCGTTCTAGCACAGCATTTCACTGTGTATGCACCGGATATGGCCGGACATGGTCAATCGTATGAACCCACTTCAGCGATGACCGTATCTGATTTCGCGAAAGACACGATTGCTTTTATGGACACTCTTGGAATCCAATCCGCTTATATCGCAGGTAACCATTCCGGTGCGGCACTTGCAACATGTCTGGCAGTAAATTATCCGAAACGCGTTAAGAAGTTAGCCATTTCCTGTGAAATGTTGATTTCACAAACACAGATTGCTGATTTTCTTAACGCGATTAAAGCAAAACCATTGTCTCGAGATATCCCATTTGATACAGAGGGGAAATTTATCTCAGATGCGTGGTTGCGCTATGCCGCTCTCGCGCCAACCTCGTCATTAGAAAAGCGTTATAAACCTTTTATTCATGGCCAGTTAGCCAGGCTACGCCAGTTTGATATTCACGAGTCTGTGTTGCACTGGATGGCAGAACAAAACTGGATGACGAAGATTTCGTGTCCCACATTAGTGTTTGGTGCTGAGAACGACTTATTTTTTGATCTTGAGAAATTAGCGCAAGCAAAAAACAGGATTAAAAATGTGAAGACCGAAGTGATACACGATGCCGGTGCGCTAAGTACGTTTGAACAACCTGAGGCCATTGCCAGTAAATTGTTGAAATTTTTCCATCAATAGTCAGATATAGTGAGAAGCAATGCTGCTCACTACACTCAGCTTTTAAGTAGCGCTACCTTGCGACGGGATCACATTCAGATAAAAGTGACTTAATAGAAGGCGGTAGTTGATTTAAGCCCACTCCGACAACCGTACAAGGAGAGTCCGACAGGACTCTAGAGCGATGACCCTTTCCCATTGTATCCGTTGCAAATAGAAGATCACCAGCTTTCATAACATAGCTGTCTCCAGAAGATACTTCCACTTCCCACTCCCCTCTAATCACAATAGAAAGCAAGGGAGATGTAACAGTATGCCAATCACCATAGTTACCCGGAGCTCCTGTTATTACGCACCAGCTCAAAGCTTCACTGTGATATAGTTGTGAAGACGGAAACGCTGAGGTCAAGTGAGACTTGACCGCAGCAGAACCACCATTATCGTCGGAATATACAGTAACTATGCTAGACATTAGGCTGCACTATTCTTAGCGGCCGGTTTCTCCCATAACACTGGGAAGTATTCTCCGTCTGGGGCTTGTCCTGTAGGCAGGTCAACGACATCAGGGATGGGGGCTTTGTACGGCGTATTCCACCAAGTTACATCATGCCCGAATACCCGTACAGCTAAACCACTTCTGGGCAAGGTGTCAGAAAAGTTACCTTTGGAGAAGTGCGGAGTCATAGGGTGAAAAATCACAGCGTCACCAGGTTGCATATCAAAGCCGACAAACTCGAAAGGAAAATCAGGATTGTTCCGCTCCTCTTCAAAATTAGGACACAGTCCAGCTCCCTGGTCCGGCGCAAAACCATAGTGGATATCATTTTCTACACAGTATTTGTGATAGCCAGCAAGAAATTCTACTCTTCCGTTCTCACTGCTAACTGGGTCCAACGCCACCCATATGTTTGGTGCCATTTCCCCTTTGACAGGCCAGGCCGATTCATCGTTATGCCAAGGCATAATTTTCGGTGACTGAGGAGGTTTAACAAACAAATGGTCGTGGTAAAGACGGATGAAGTCTGAGCCTATAGTTTCGCCAACAATCTGCCCTAGAGGCGACTGCATAACGAAGTCTCTCACAGGGCCAGGCTTACGCCACATATAGCAGACTGAAATCATCCCTGAGCCATGAGACGGGCCGGTCAGGCCGAAGTCACCAGGTGATTGACGCACCTCTTCTATATGCGACTTTAGTAATTCGATCCACTCATTATCAAACATCTGCCGCAAGCACACTACACCATCTTTTTGATAGATCGCCTTGTCCTGCTCTGTGATCGGATTCAATGGCAGTGAATTCATGATTTACTCCTAATTTTGATTCGTTGAATTTTCCCGCAAAGCACTGAGGTCTTCAGCCGTCAAGCGATAGCGGGATATAAAGAAAATACTTAACAACTGCAAAATTGCAGGTAGGATTGCTATACAGAAATAAAGCGCCATTTTTGCTGAATCCGGTTGTTCAACTACAACTCCGTCAGTTGATTCTAAGTACCCCATTAAACCGAGAATCATACCCACAAATGCCACACCCAACGCACCTGACAGCTTTTCAGTTAATATGTACATCCCGGTGAACATACCGGCTCTGTCAATGCGATGTTTTAATGCATCATATTCTAGCGTGTCTGGCAGCATCGCTTGACTGAGTAAAAATGTACCTCCACCCGCAATGCCAATTAATACTGCGCGAGCGGCGATTGACCAAGCGGGTTCACCAGGGCCTGCAAACAACCAACTGAGATGAGTTAACCCAAATAGAAAACAAGCCAGCATGAAGCCGTGTTTTTTACCCCAGCGCTTCGCCACAAACAACCAAAGAGGTTGAGAGCAAATTAGCACCACAGATTGAATGCCCATGTAAAAACCTATCATGGAATCTGACACGTGCAGAACATGCTTAGTAAAGAATGCGAAAGTTGAAAGGGTAAGTGTTAACACAAAGAAGTAACTGAGTTTCGCACTCATCAGCCACATAAAGGGTTTGTTTTCCAGTGCCGATTTAAGCTGCGAAAATAATGGAGGATAGCTTGTTTGACGTGTCAATTTGCGTTCCGGCGCAGCACGCAAGCACCACACGGATACCAAAACGGTTACGATAGCCACAAGGGCGAGAAACAGCGCTATTTTGGTATGGCCCACTTTATCAGCCCCCCAGTAGGCTAATAGAGCCGGAGCCAATGACAAACCAATCATGGTCCCAATTGATGAAAATATCACCCGATAAGACATTAACTCGGTTCTTTCGTTGTAATTTGCCGTCAAATTAGCGGGCATGGTCATATAGGGGACCATATACATGGTGTACGTTGTGGCGTACAACAGCTTTCCTGCCAGTAAGTAAACCAACAGAGCAGTCATACTCAGGGAAGGGGCTGCAAATAAATACACAACGGCGAGCGCACTGAATATACCTCCACTGAATAGCCATGGTAGACGCTGTCCCCAAGGGGTGTGTATGCGATCAGAGAGAATGCCCATAAGTGGGTCACTAAAAGCATCCCACACCTTAGCCACTGCGAAAATCAATGCAGCTAAAGAAGCTGCGACTCCCAGAGAGTCAGTCATAAACCTAAGCAAAAGTACACTAATAGCCATATTGAGCACGGTTAAGGGCAGAGAGCCTAACCCCCACCCCAGCTTAACTCTCCATGACAAGCTAATATGGTCACTGGTGATCTTTTTGACGTTCGTTGCGGCAATTTCCTTCGCAGCTTCCATATCAATTGTCTCGCAACAGCGAAGATAAATAAGACTCACCCGCGACGGGGCAGAAAGATTTATCCAGTTGCACCGAAATGCCGAACTGCCCCTCTGGGCCGGCACCGGATTGATGGCCACTTCCAGTGCAGTCTTCAGCAAATAAAATATCCCCCTGAACAAGCTCAAATCGACGTCCGTCGCGAAGTACAACTACCAGTGTACCGAACATGGGAATAATTAAATTGGGTTGATTAGCTACATGCCAGTCCATAAGTAAATTGGGCTCCATGCCGCCAATGGTCACACGAGCTGCCTCATGACGAATCAAGTAATGTGATACCCGTTTGGACGCAGAGCTAATCTGCACTTCCCGCATGTCGGCTAAGCCGTCTTCATTGGTAAACAAGTTAAAAAAGCGATTTGGCCATTTGTCGTTCGCGGTTATCTCGTTAACCGGATCAGCATGAGCGCTGAATGCGGGCATCACCATGGCAGACATCGCTCCCATTGCGGTAGTACTTAAAAAGTGTCGACGCGCTTTATTGTTTTTGTCCATTTCAGCATCCTCGTAGCTATTCTCTATACATTTTGATTATTTAATGCGATGGTTAATTTGTCTAACTCATAATGAGCATACTAATAATGAATAATATTCATAACGGAAAATTTGACCTTAATTTGTTAATTATTTTTGACGCCATCTACCGTACGGGCAGTATTACGCAAGCCGCACATACCTTACACTTAAGCCAATCTGCAGTTAGTCACGCACTAAATAGACTTAGGCAAATTGTGGACGATCCTTTGTTTATTAAAGTTCCAAAAGGTGTCGTCCCCTCTGATTACGCCCATCGAGTTGCACCTTCACTTCAATTGAGCCTCGAATCACTTTCAACCGTGTTGGTCAACGAGAAAGAATTCGACCCGAAAAGTGCCAGTAGCACGGTGACAATTGGTGTTTCACAGATGGATCAACTGCTTTTTCTTGCCCCCTTATTTCGAAAATTAGAAGCGCAAGCTCCGGGCATTAACCTTCGAGTTCATCCTATCTTGCCTAGCCACTTCCTTGATGCACTCGATAAAAAACACGTAGACATGCTTTGTGTAATTCAGTCCTCAGCTTCTTTTGACCTGCCAAATCGTATTCGTAAACGCAGGCTATTCGAAGACGATCTCGTATGTGTGATGTCTGCAAATCACGCCTTTGCCAAAACGTCACTTACACTCCAACAATATGTCACAACACCACATTTGATTCTGGCCACAGGTCCTATAGAGAAAACCTGGATAGATGACTTCTTGGCAGCCCAAGGTTTGAAAAGACGCATAGGCCTGGTTGCTCCCCACCCTTCAGCAGTGACACAGGTAGTTCCGCAGAGCGATTTGGTGTGTACTTTGGCAAAAAGCATCGCATTGCCCTATATAAACCATCCTGACTTTCACGTTGTTAATGCGCCAATTAGCTGGCATGAGCCCCACGAAGGACTACTTATTTGGCACGGCCGAAGCGATAATGATCCCGCTCAGCGATGGGCGAGAAAACTAATTGAAGAGGTATGGCAGGAAAGTTACCAACCCTCCTAGGGCCTGTTGACCTTTGTTGTGCATTTTTGCAGCGGTCTGTGTGCCATCTAGACAAGGCGAATGTTTGACGGTTTAGTGGTTCTAAATCGAGAACATTCAACGCAGTATAGATGGCACAAAGGCGCTGCCCGAAGGGGTCGTTATGGAAGCCTTTTACTCTTTGTCACAGTCCTTTAACTTAGCCCGCTAGGCTTGCAGGACTGTTTCGCGATTAAAAGGCTTCCATTTAGACCAAAATTCGTACACCAAAGGTCAACAGGCCCTAGGACATTGCCAAGCTCACTTTATACATTCACAAAAGTGTCAGGATTCGGTCCCAATCGCCTATTCTCATTCAACCTTGTAATGAGCGCCATATCCTGCTGACTTAAAGAGAAATCGAAGATATTAATATTCTCTTTAATGCGGGCTGGAGTTACAGATTTGGGGATCACGCAGACACCCCGCTGGATGTGCCAACGAAGTACTATTTGCGCGGGCGTTTTATTATAAGCTTTGGCAAGGGAGTTGATAACTTCTGTCGAAAATACATCCGCTCCTCCTTGAGCCAGAGGGCTCCATGCTTGCACTGCGATCTGCCGGTTCAAACACCATTCTACCAATGTCTCCTGACAAAGCAGCGGATGCAGTTCAATTTGATTTAACACCGGCTTAATTCCGGTTTCCTGCTCCAACTCCATGATATGCTCAGGCTGAAAATTACTCACGCCAACGGACTTCACCAGCCCTTGCTCTTTTGCCGCTAGCAGGCCTTTCCACGCATCAACATACTGCCCTTGCGAGGGTGCTGGCCAGTGAATAAGGTACAAGTCAACATAGTCTAACTGTAACTTAGTTAAACTCCGCTCTATCGCTTGTTGAACCTGATGTTGATCGGTATTCCACAACTTGGTCGTAACAACGTAGTCATCTCGATAAAGACCACTATTTTTCAGTGCGTTGCCGACCCCTGTTTCGTTTTCATAGACGCTCGCTGTATCGATCAGTCGATAGCCGTGTTCGAAGGCACAATGAACCGCACTTTCCACCTCTGAATTAGTCGCCTGCCAAACCCCCAGCCCAACGAAAGGGATACTGGTATTATCCAACAAATTACATTTCATTTTGTTTTCTGATTCCTTTACAACTTTCCAGACTCAAAACCAAGAGCGCCAGGATTTAGCAGGTTTTTCGGATCCAGATAAGACTTGATCGCCTGAATAAGTCCAAAAGACTCGGGTTTCATACCTGTCGCATAGTGATAGGACTTTCCGAGTTGAAAATGTGAGCTACCCAAATCACTGTACAAATCTACTAACTCACTTTTTACCTTATCAACATAAGCTCGAATTTCGAGATTCTCAGGATATTTTGTCAACTTAGCGAAATGCGATGGTACAACAGTTTTCTCATGTAACTCTTTTAATTCGTCCTGCCAAAAAAATACCGGTTCAAGCACAAAAGCGTTGGTCGCAATAGTTGCAAACAAATAGCCTGTAATCACCTTATACTCAGTCAATTTTTCGCGGTGACGTTCAAAAACTGCTTCAGACGCTTTCCAGGCATCAACAATCTTAGAATGTGGAAATAAACCATGAACAGGCACCCAACGCTCGCCACTGGGTCCAACAGAATTATTGAGCGGCCCAAAAGGGTTTGCTCTCAAGACTTTTGGAATTGTGCTTTCAATTTCACGACCATTGAACTTTTTTATAATCTGCCGGACTTTATCGGCTTTCAAATTGGCAGACTGCTCACTACTTTCTTCAATGATGACCTGAATAGTAAAGCCCAGATCGTCCATATAGCTCCTTCCGGCCAGCGCAATTTTTGCACCGCCAACAAGTGCCTTTTTAAAAGAACCAGCCGACTTCATAAAACCCGCCAACGCTTTTGCGTCGGTTAACAGACTTTCCCGCTTCTTGCGTTGTTCTTGTAGGGATGGGTCAAAACCAAAACACTCCATAGCAAGTCCCTGACGGGAAATCTCACTCATCGCTTCCAATGCGTCGCTACCAGAACTAAATTCCATAGACACATAGTCTTTTTCTTTTATCAACGGCATAAGGCGCAAGGTTACCGTCCCCTTCATTCCCAACGCCCCATTGTCACCGATAAAAATACCGGTTAGGTCCGGACCGAAATGGCGGAAAAATGGAGAGCCATTTTTTTGCGCGTCCGCGCCGGTTGATATGATAGTGCCATCAGCAATCACAACCTGCATACTGATAATAGAGTCACCGATAGGACCAAATTGACCTGAGCCCCAGAACATGCCATTTTGTGACGCACCGCCACCGGCCGTAGCGTGGATCCCTGACAAAGTTCCCCAAAATGGGGTTCTGAGATTGCGGGCCTCAAGCGCTTCGTGCAACGTCTTCCACGTACATCCAGCTTCAACCGTCACATACATATCCTGCTCATTGATTTCAAGTACCTTGTCCATTCGGCTGCCATCGATAATGACAGCGCCTTCAGTAACGGGAACATAACCTGAGGTATAAGACATGCCGCCCCCCGGGGAATAACAACAATGTCGTGAGCGACTAAGGTTTCGATAACACTACTGAGCTCTTCAAGACTACCAGGTTGTACCACCGCTCCGGCAGGAATAGACTTTGTATATACATCCTGAGCAAAAAACGAGCAGGAATCAGGATCAGTTAATACATACTGCGAACCGGTGATATCAGCTATAGTTGCAATGACAGAGGCCGATATAGTTGTACTCATAAATTAATTCTCCGTTGTAGTGCTTAATCGGGTGCAAAGAAAAAGCAGCGCAATTACGCTGCTTATGCACTTAGAATGGTTTTGTCGCCCCTAAGAAAGCAACAGTGAGTATACCAACCCAATACAAGTATGCGAGGTAACGAGACATTCTGATTTGTTGCTCCAGACGGGCTTCCAGTACCTCATCTTCTTTTTGTGCCAGTTGCCTGAAAATCACAGTCCACTCACGCATGATAAAACGCAGTTTCAACCCAATAACCAGCAGCCAGGCAAATAAAAAGATTTTTGTGGGATACCACATTTGTCCTTCACCGGTAGCAAACGGGCCGTAACCCAGGAAGGTACCGATTGCACAAATCATCATTACCGGAATGAGCACAAAGCGCACGCTCTCGTCCATTTTGGTTAGCCGGATACCCTTGTCAGTTTCACGGAAAATGAATGCCGCCCAACACAACCCCAGCCAAACTGCTACCGCCATCCACATTACCACAAGTGCGGTCCCGCCATAGGGTTGCACACCCCAGATATGACCCATGTGTAAGCCCAGTGGCAACAGTAAAATTATACCGGTGCGGGCAAGAATATCGATCCGGTATGCGGTTTCTAAATGACGACGTCTTTCTTCCATTGAAAGCTTACGGTTTACAATGTTGTAAGCAGTCTGAAATACGCCCCATTCACCACCCAGCCAATAAACCATGGCTACGATATGGATCCACCGCAATATACTTAGTTCGTACATAATTTCCCCTAAACCAAGAACAATAAATATATGCATTAAGTTTATGAGACAGGGGAATCCGGCTGCCTTAACAATTATCAATTCGCGATCAATTGATAAGTAATACAGTGCATACATGACAAAAAAGTAACAATAGATTTGAATTTAACACCCTTAATATATATTGTTATATTTATAATACATTTGGAAGTTTACGGAGCGTAAGTCATGTACTTAATCAGTCTGCCACACTCGCCCTATGCAGCGCGCTTACGCATGCAAATTCTGGCAAAAGATTTGGATGTTGATATCCGGAAACCGGAAAGCAGCCCCGCGGGCGATGCATTTTCCCGCCTTAACCCTTTAGCCAAAATTCCGGTATTGGTGCTTGATAACGGCCATACCATTTCAGAATCGGCAGCAATTGCCGAATTTATTGAAGACCAATTTGACGGTACGCCTTGTTTGCCTAGTTCACCGTTAGATAAAGCTAACGTAAGAACAACAGTCAGCATGGCAAATACGCATATCGCTCCGGCGTTGTTTGCGCTTTTCAAACAAGCCGGCAAGCCCATATCTATCGAGGACAGCGCAATCCTCTGGGAGCCGCTAGAGCTTTTACTTTCGCGTTGGCAGAGCTGGCGTATCAGTCGTGGTGTAAATACTACGCCCTGGCACACTGGCGACTTCGCAATGGCGACAAATGCCTGGTATATCGAAACCCTGGCGCACAAATTTAACCGCCCATCTCCACTTGCGTTTCATGATGAATTACACGAATGGTGGCAAGCGTGTCAGGAATCCTCCTGCATCGCTCCCGTGTTAGAAGAAATGCAGGCAGGATTTGCGGCATTTACAAAAAAATAAGACCCGAAGCAAACGAACTAGAGAGGTATCTGGCATGACAATTAACCGGCAAATACGCCTGAAAAAACATATAAAACAAGGCGAAGCCGTCAGTATGGATCTATTTGAAGTGACGGAGTCTGAGATCCCCGAATTGAAAGACGGTGAGTTTCTGGTAAAAACAGATGCCCTTGGTTTTTCCCCTGCCCAACGTGCTTATCTCATGGGTGAGGACAGCCGTTTCCATGAGCCAATTGATATTGGTGATGTAATGCGAGGCCGTGGCGTAGGTACGGTTATCGCGTCCAGACATGAAGATTTTAAAGAAGGTGAGGTGGTCGCCTGCTCAACTGGCTGGCAGGACTACTCTGTTCAAAGTGGCGACACTGAAGGCCTGCTGGTGAAAACTCTGCAAAAGGTTACTTGTCCACAAACTCCTTTATATCTGCATCTTGGCATTCTGGGCTCTTCCGGGTTTTCAGCTTACTTCGGCTTCCTCGATATCGGTAAGCCTGTTGCCGGTGATACCGTCGTCGTCTCCGCTGCTGCCGGTGGCGTAGGCTCGATTGTGGCGCAAATCGCCAAAATTAAGGGCTGTAATGTCATTGGCATAGCCGGGGGCCCGGAAAAATGTCAGTGGCTGAAAGACGTAGTGGGTGTCGACCAGACCATTGATTATAAATCTGAAGATTTATATGAGCGTTTTGAAACCTTATGCCCCAACGGTATCGACGTGTATTTCGATAATGTGGGCGGTGATACGCTGGATGCGGCAATGAAAAACATTGCTCTGCGCGGCCGCGCAGTTATCTGCGGACAGATTGCCACTGAATATACCGATCCCCCGTTACCCGGTCCGCGCTACTACTACAACGTGATTTACAAGCGCGCACGCATGGAAGGCTTTTTTGTATGGGATTACCACGAGTCATTCCCTGGCGCAGAACAGGAGCTGATCGACTGGTATCACAGCGGACAGATGAAATCCACGGAAGTGGTTTATGACGGCTTACTGTCTGCCCCGGATGCACTAGAGAGTCTATTCAACGGAGCCGACTGCGGCATTCGCGTTGTACAGTTATAGGAGCCGACATGGAAAGAGATATATTGGGTTACCGCGCACGTTTTGGCGTATTAGGCCCTTCAACGAACACAATTGTAGAACCTGAATTTTCAGAAATGCGACCTACAGGCGTCACTAATCATTACAGCCGCATTATAATCAAAAATGCCAGTGCCATTTCTAATGAGACCTTTATGCAGGGAACTCTGGAAATCGACCGTAAAACCTACGAAGCGGTGGAAGGCGTGCTGACCATGAACCCGGACTATCTGGTGATGGGTATGTCTGCGGTTACCTTTTACGGTGGTGCAGAAGGCGCGCATAAATGGAAAGATAATATTCAATCTAAGTCCGGCCTTAAGATATCACTGGGTTCTGAAGCCGTTGCTGCGGCATTACAAGCCCACGGCAATATCAGGAAAATTGCGTTTCTTTCACCATACTATCCGGTGGCCAATGCGGAAGTGTCAAACTACCTCAGCGACCACGGCTATGAAATAGTTCGCGATAAGCCTCTGCAGTGCCCAAGCTGGCACGATATTGCCCGAGTTACACCATCAACGGTTCGCGAAACTGTTAACGCGCTGAACGGAGATGACGTTGACGCCATCGTACAGGTGGGTACGAACCTGTGTATGGCCCGCCAAGCTGAACGTCTTGAGATGGAGCTGAACAAGCCGGTTATCGCCATTAACACTGCCACATACTGGCATGCTCTGCGTGCCAACGGTATTGAAGATAAAATTTCCGGCTTTGGCCGTTTGCTGTCTGAGTTTTAAATAAAAAACACAGATAAAAAAACCACGCCGTCTAGGCGTGGTTTTTTATGACTAACACGAGCTACGACTTATGTGTAGTAAGGGTCTTTCATCGGCCCTACAGAGCGCGAGCGAACAGGTTGTAGTGGTACCGGATCTTGGGTACCAGGGAAGTCAGGGCCCCAGTTTACCGGGTCGCCGTGCATTTCCATCTTCGCGTTGTCCGTATACCAGTCAACCAGACGGCCATCGCAACGCAGCAACCAGGTAGTCCCGTTCGGGCCTGCTGCGAAATCGCCGTGACGCACCAGCGCAGGACGGAAGAAATAGACACCCGGCCACTGTTCACCAAAGTTAAATTCAAATGTACCTTCCAGCGTGTAGGCTTCTTCAAAGCATGGATGATGCGCAAGAGGATGCTCTACCCAACCCGGTTTTGCTTTGATAAGACGGGTATAAAACTGTGTTTTCTTATCGATAAACAGCAGTTTGATAAACAGACCCGGCACCGGAGTGCCACCTGCTTCGAAATCCATAGGGCTGCCAATTTCAACAGGTACCCATTCCATCAGGTTACTGTGCTTAATAACCAGTTCCTGATCTTCACGGACAAAATCTTTCTGCTCAGTAGTCGCTTCAAATTCCCATGTACCGTATTCACGGAAATATAGAATTTCTGTGCCAGGTTTAACGTGAAGTTCAGGACAAACTACGCCTGGAGGGGTACACCAGTAACCACCTTCAATAAGCACTTCGTCACCAATTTTCACTTCACCGCTTAACACGTACCACTCGGTCTGGGCTACATGAACACCAGCCGGACGTGACCAGTCTGTATCAAACAGAATTTTGGCAGATACTGAACCGTCTTCTTCATCGTAAGACAGGTTACGCTGACGTGCAATACCGGTTGCACCAACCAGCTCGGCCGGGTGCCAGATGAGATCTTTCTCATCGATCATCTCTACGTGTGGACGCATAATTTTCCTCCAAATTTTATTTTTTTAGCTTTATGCCTTTTCAAAATTTAACAGTTCCCGAAACCAGGGAAAAATCTATTATTTTTATATTTTGCATAAGCTTTTGTTTAACCAAATGGTATTACTTATTCCCACATGGTATGAATTCCATTGTGATTTCAGAAAAAACAGACGGTAGCAAGCCGGGAATAGCAAAAAGTAAAAACAAGATAACTCAGCCATTAGTGTTTTTATTTGTATTCATTAAAATGTTGGGTAACGCGCTGTCATCCCAGGTTTTTGACGGACGACCAATACGCACGATAACCATGGATTGTGAAGGACTGACGTATACTCTCTGTCCTCCTGAACCGTCAAAAAAAATAGTGTCGTCTGCGGCAAATGGCGCTGCGGCCGGTATTACCGCAGGTATGTCTTTGCCATAAATACGGGCAGGATTGTGCGGACTACCACGCCACACCTGCCAGCCATAATTAGGAAATATAGTGCCCGGCGCCATCATTTGTGTGGTCCACTTTGCAGAAACCAGTTGCTTGCCATTGATGCGGCCACCCTGCGCCAGAATGATGCCGGTGCGTAACCAGTCTTCAGCGGTTGCCTGTAAACAACATGCCATACGTGCGCTGCCATCAGGTTTGTCCAACCAGACTTTTGCTGTGGACGCACCTGCCGGTTGCCATATTTTCTCAGACAGATACTGTGCATAGCGCTTACCAGTGACAGCCTCAATAATCCACCCCAGATACTGAGTGTTAGCATTGGCGTATTGAAATTCCTCATACGGCGCTGACGGCACCGGCCAACGGGCGAAGGCAGTATGCAAGTCGTTGCCGAAATAAGCATAGGTGTATGGATTATCCACCGGATTATCAAACAAAGGCGTTTTGATGCCGCTGGTCATTTCAAGCATGGAGCGTATTGGTGCGCGTCCAACTTTTGTGCCCTGCAATTCAGGGAGATACTTTTCTGCCGGATCATCAAGTGAGTCCAGCAGGCCGTCATCCAGCAAGGTACCAAATAACAAAGCCACCACAGATTTGTGCATAGACGCCGTATCAAACAGCGTATTTCGCGAAAAACCGCTGCCGTAATACTCCAGCGTAACAACACCATGCTGCCAGACAAGCAATGCATAACTGTCGTGTTGTTTGGCTAGCGCGATAGCTTCGTGGTGCTGCGCGTTGTCTTTTAATGCACGAGGAAGCGGCCAGCTATTATTTCCGACAACAATTTCCAAAGGCGAAAACCAGTCTGTATCATAAACATAGCTGTTCACAGGAAAGGATTTTTGACGAGACTTTACCAGTTCTCGCTGGGCATCGCCGGGCCACTCTTCTGCCGCAACAACTCCATACCAGACCGACGTGATCATCAGAATGACAAATAAGAATGTAACCCCAATTTTTAATGTCATTGTCGCCCCGGCGATGTGTGGTGTTTGCCCATAATTTCATTCTATTGGCCGGTTTTTTATCCCGATATGACAAATGTCAGATTGAGAAGAAGTTGGTAAATGGCGCAATTTAGTATAATGTTATCTCTTTATGATATTTAAGAATCCAACCGGCTGCATCTGCATCGGCGATTACATTGATAGGAGTGACATTATGATTCTGGTCTTTGGCGCAACTGGCCGTACCGGCAAGGCCGTGGTACAGGCATTGCTGGAAAAGCAGGCGACGGTAAAAGTAATGGTTCGACAGGCTGATAAAGCCCGGGATCTCTTTGGAGAGCAGGTAGAAATCGTCGAAGGTGAGATCGTCGATCAGGCTGCACTAGCCAAAGCCTTTAAAGGGGTTTCAAAAGTCTATTTACTCTTAGGTAACAGCGAAACACAATTGTCATTGGAAAAGCGAATCACCGACATGGCTGTCGAGTGCGGCGTCAAGTTGCTGGTGAAACAATCTTCGATGGAATCACTGGAAGCATCTGACAAGCCAATTCCTGCACTGCATGTTGAGTCTGAAAAATACATCAAGTCATCAGGTTTGAACTGGGTGATGATAAGACCAACTTTCTTTGCTCAGATGCTGTTGACCTGTGCCAGAGGCGTCACCACGGCAGATACACTATCGTTTCCTCTTCGTAATGGCGTTGTGGCTGTCACTGATGCCAGAGATGTGGCTGAAGTCGCCGCCAAGGTACTGACTGAAAGCGGTCACGAAAATAAAAGTTATGATCTTACAGGGCCGGAGCTGCTGTCGTTTAATACTATCGCGGCCTTATTGTCCCGCACAACGGAAAGGCAGATAACATACAAAGATATGCCACTTGAGACTTACAGAGCAATATTAAGTAACGTTATTGATGATGAATGGCGGGTTAACGCAGTATGTGAAGAACTGGATGCACTGGCACATAACTGTGTCACTCACATTACCGGTACAATTGAGCAGTTACTTGGCCGGCCCCCCCGCTCTGCCGCAGACTTTCTGACGGACTACAAAGCCGCATTTATGCCGCAGTGATCAGGTTAACGGGTGGGCAATTTCGGCTGATTATTGGCTTCCCAATAACGGGTTGCCTCCCGGTACATGCCCAGTCCTTCATTCAGAATGTATTGCTTGCAGAGCTCTGCCACCTGCGATAACACCTTTCCGGTCCGGTGCACAACGTGCCAGTGATCCACCAATGGGAATCCCTGAACAGGCAGCCTTACCAGCTGCTTACTTTGCCCCTCGTCAAGGCTTAACGCGGGCACAATCGCCAGCCCCATTCGGGCCAGTACAGCGTGTTTGATACCTTCGTTGCTGGCGATTGTCATACGACGGTTTATAGTCAGCCCACGCTCATTTAGCTGTGTATCAATAATTTGTCGGATGCCCGCTTCTTCTTCACGCAAAATAAATTGCTCTGCTGCAATGTCATCCCAGATCAGGCTCGGACGGGACGCCAGGGGATGGGAAGATGGCGCAATAACAACCAGATGATTAACCCCGAGTTGAACACTGTCAATGTTCTCCAATGCAGGCGGCTGTCCAAAAATATAGAGATCATCAAGATTGCGATTAAGGCGGTCGAGAATGCGCCCCCGATTACCGATTTCAATGGCAACAGTGATGTTCGGATACCGGCGACAAAACGGGCCCAGCAAATGCGGGATAAAGTACTCCGCTGAAGTAACCACGCCGATGCTCAATTCTCCGCTTTTGATATTCTCAAGTTCGTTTAAAGCCACTTCCAGTCTGTCTGTACAGGCAAAAATCTCTTTGGCGTACTCAAGTACCATCTTTCCAGCAAAGGTAAATTTCAGGCGTTTTCCCACAGTTTCGTACATAGGTATGCCGACGCCTTCAGACAGTTTTTTCATCTGCATAGAAATATTCGGTTGCGTTAAATGCAGGTTTTTCGCTGCCGCAGCGATACCTCCAAAACGTTCCACCGCAATTAGAATTTCAAGTTGCCGGAACGTACCTATTCGTGAATGGAGTCGCTTTTTAGGAAATGCCGCCATGCTCGGATTCTCTGGTAAATTTAATTCATGCCAATAGGCAAATGATATTTTTATAACCTCATACCAGAATGTAAATGAAGCCAGTCTGATAGAAGCAGGCCATACCTGCAGCTATCCTGGGCCTGACGGTATGAAGACCTCTTTATACAAAGGGAGTCCTGTTAAGGGCTCCCGCTTAAGCAGCGGCTTTAATTGCTTTAAAAAGCCTGCGCTGCCACATACATACACAGCATCAACGACAGAATCGCCAGCCTCTTTTAACAGCGACTTTTCGAGTCCTTGCAAAGCTACTTCGCTACAATCCGAAATACATTCCATATTAGTTTCATCTAATACATCAAGTTCCCCTGCGATACTGCGACCGTCGGCTTTATCGACACCAAACCAGAACAGCGGTAAATGATTAGTACGGACTGACGCTATAAGCGCAAGAAGCGGGGCACCCCCTTCTTTTTCTGCAATGAATAGCGGCCTGTTATAGCGGGCGATGTTTTCGCCGAATGTACCGGATGGACCTTCAAGGGTTAGCAGATCACCTTGCGCGGCGTATTCAAACCAGTAGCGGCTCATGAGTCCGGTTTCATGCTTACGGATCAGAATACGGATATGCCCGTTTCGCGGAGACGCATCACACATAGAGTAATTCCGCCGTATGCCGTCACTATTTGTAACAGCAACATGTTGTCCTGCCAGATAATGAAAACGGGCCGACATGGGCAGCTGTAAAGTGACGAGAATAAGCTCAGAAGAAAGCCGTTTGATTACAGACACCATAGCAGGAATATTCACGACCGGCGGGATGTTCTTATGGACAAGCTCTCCGGCCTCTATGAGTAAATCAGACGTAGCCGTGCGGGCGCAGGCAAGTATACAACCACTTGCCAGCTCGCCGGGTGTGAGATTCTCATCCCTGAATTTGTGTGTAGTGCCCTCAGCCACTGTCACAATGCATTGCCTGCACTTCGCTGAGTGACAACTGTGAGGAACCGGAAACTGCAAGGCGATGCTGGCATCCAGCAGGGTTTGTCCGGCCTGCTGACTAAACGTCACACCGCGGGTTGTGGAGATAACCAGTGGCTTTTTTGCCATTGCTTAATCTGCTTAGCTTGCCGTATACAGCCAGGCTCTGCGCTGTTTATCTTTTGACTCATAGGCGGCGATGTCTGAAACGTGCTGCAAGGTAACACCAATGCTGTCCAGGCCTTTAAGTAACATTTCTTTGTGACCGGGTTCAATGTCAAAATGATAAAGTCTTCCCGCACTGCTGATCACAGCTTGCTTCTCAAGATCCACCGAAACCTTCGAATCCTGAGGGTGAGTACTCACTTCATCAGCCAGTGCCTGAACACATTCCTGTTTTAGTACAACCGGAAGAATGCCATTGCGGATACAATTCTGATAAAAGATAGCGCCGAACCCGGGGGCAATAATTGCCCTGATGCCATATTCAGCAAGCGCCCACACGGCATGCTCTCTGGACGAGCCGCAACCGAAGTTATTACCGGCCAGTATTACTGATGTATTACCGTACTCCGGCTTATTCAATACAAAGTCCGGATTCGGCTCTCGGGAGTCCGGCATCTGATATCGCCAGGCCGCAAACAAGCCTTCACCTAAACCCTTTTTAGATACCCTGCGCATTTCGCGGCTGGGAATAATGGCATCGGTATCAATATTGATTTGAAGTAGCGGAGCGGCAACGCCCGTGTGGGTAACAAATGGTTCCATTAGCTAAAATCTCTTAACTGGCGCGGATCGCAAATAGCACCTGTAATGGCGCTGGCAGCAACCGTTGCAGGACTGGCAAGATGGGTACGGGTTTTCGGACCCTGACGGGATTCGAAGTTCCGGTTACTGGTTGAGATGACCCGTTCTCCGGCGCCAAAGTGCTCACCACCGGCAAAGAAACACATAGAGCAGCCGCTTTCCCGCCACTGGAATCCGGCTTCAATGAAAATTTTATCCAGCCCTTCAGATTCAGCGGCCGCTTTCACTTTTTGCGAACCGGGAACACAAATCGCCTTCACGCCCTGCGCGACTTTTCTTCCTTTCAGGATACTTGCCGCACTGCGTAAATCTTCTATGCGCGCATTCGTGCAGGAGCCGATAAAGGCATTATCAATTTTCAGGCCCTTTACGGCCATTCCGCTGGATAAGCCCTGATAGTCCAGTGCCCGCGCAGCGGCGGTTTTAGCATCGTCACTGCTAAAGCAGTCCATTTCGGGTATCAATTCAGAGATACCGCAGGCATGCTGGGGACTGGTACCCCAGGTCACCGTAGGCTCAATCTCCGGTGCCTGAATAGTGATTTCTTTGTCGAATACCGCATTGTCATCAGTCACCAGCGTTTGCCAGTAAGCCAGAGCCGCATCCCACATTTCTCCTTCCGGGGCGTAAGGTCTGCCTTTCAGATAAGTAAATGTTTTATCGTCGGCTGCCACCAGCCCGGTAAAGGCGGCAAACTCTACCGCCATGTTACACAAGGTTAAACGACCTTCTACAGACAGCGCTTCAACGGCACTGCCGGCAAATTCGATGGCATAACCGGCGCCGCCATTGGCACCATACTGACCAATCAGATGCAGGATCATGTCTTTGGCAGTCACGCCTTCCCCGGTTGCCCCGTCAAAGTTCACCCGCATCAGTTTGGGTTTGCTGATACGCAAAGTCTGGGTGGCCATGGCATGCTCAGCTTCCGAAGACCCAATCCCCCACGCTGCTGCCCCCATCGCACCTTGCGTACAGGTATGGCTGTCCGGACATACCAGCGTCATGCCCGGCTGAACAATACCCATTTCGGGGCTGATTACGTGAGCAATCCCTTGCCGGTCATCGCCGATATCAAACAAGGTAATGCCCGCATCTGCGGCTTCTTTTCTGGTGGCCTGTATAAAATCCTTACCCGATGGCATCAGCGTGTCATCACCACGGCCGGGGAAAGTATCGACAATGTGATCCATGGTGCAGAACACTTGCTGAGGATGGCGCACCGGTCTGCCGGTTTCGGCCAGACTTTGCAATGCGATGGAGCCAGTTCTTTCATGCAGAAACACCCGGTCGATATAAATCAGAAATGTACCATCCGGGAGAGAGGCGACCAGATGATCGTCCCAGATTTTTTCGAAAAGCGTTTTCGCCATATTTTTCCCGCTGTAAAACTTACCGGTAGTACTCAATTACGGTTGTTGAGACTGCCATGTATGTTGGATCTCTGATGCCGTTGCGAACCATACGCCTTGCTTATCTGCAATGTATTGCAGCGCCTTTTCAAGACAGCCAATACGGTGCGGTTGTCCGGTCATCCAGGGATGCAGATTGATAGCCAGTAAACGGCCGCCCTGCTCTTCAGCTTCATTCAGCAGTAAGTCGCAGGCATCTTTTAACTGTGTTTCGTAACTGTCTTCGCTGTGCAGATTGCTGCCCATGATGAAAAAGTCATCCAGTTCGCTGGACAAAGGCATGGCAGTGATCCCGCCGGCATTGGTGCGAAATGCATAAGGCATATCATCGTTCACCCAGTCGCACATGTAGCTGATACCATTTTTCGCCAGCAAAGTCGGTGTACTGGCAGACTGCAAACGGCCGGGGCTTAGCCAGCCGGTAACCGGCTGTTCAAAGCGGTTGCGCAGTACGCTGAGTGTTTCTGATATCAATGCATTTTCGGCGCTCTCTGATAGCCCGCCATGATGCAAATCATCCATTTTCCAGCCATGAGCAATCACTTCATCACCACGCCCGGCAATGAAATCCATCAGGTATGGTGCACGCTCAACCATGGCACCATTAATTGCCACCGTCGGTTTAACACCTGCCGAATCCAACGCTTTGAATAAACGGAAAATGCCGACACGGTTTCCGTAATCCCGCAAACTGTAGTGACGCAGATCCGGATAAGGCATTTTCATACCGCCGGGTACCGGCACCGGTTTTTTCTGTTCATTAAGCGGGAAGAACTGCACGTTAACATTCACCCATACCGCCAGTTTTTTACCGTCCGGCCAGAAGATACGGGGACGGTTCTCCAGCATCGACCAGTCATAAAAATCGTGGTCCATGCCGTGGCGACGCAGAGGGTAATTGAGGTGTTCAGCATCAAGACTCATCGCAAGCCTCCCCGCTTCGCAGCGATATCGTTTGAAACGGTGTCATAGTGGTTGTTCAAAAAGTGCGACGCAATTTCGCGCCCGGTCGTCACCCATACATCGCTGTGCCCGGTGATGTATTCCAGTGCTTCTTCAAACGCTTTCAGGCGGTGGGGACAACTGACCTGATAATTGTGAGTGGGTATACACATGATGGTGCCGCTTTCCGCGCCTTCCTGATACAAACGGTCAAAATTGGCTTTCAGCATCTTGCCGTACTGGCGGGGCTCCACTTTGTTCACCACATAAGCGATGGTGTCGTTCATCTCCAATGAATAAGGAATGGACACAAAACGTTTACCTGAGCGGGTTTTAATGGGCGTTGGCTGATCGTCATGGAACAGATCGCAGGTGTAGAAACCGGCGTCGTCACCAAACAGCGCCGAACCGGCCTCTGCAAATAGATCAATCGTCTGCTCACTGTGGGAAAGCGCCGGTGCCAGATACCCTGCACACTTTTGCTGAGTGTGCCGGTAAATGGTTTCGATAGAGTCCGTGATCATCTCACGCTCCTGCTCTTCACTCATGCCATAGGTATAGCGGGTGTTGTAAATACCGTGACTGAAAAACTCCCACTCACGCTCTGCGCATAATTCAATAATTTCCGGATGGTGTTCACACAGCGCAGTCGACAGAGAAATTGAGCCGCGGATCCCGTATTTGTCCAGCAGCTTCATTTGCCGCATGTGACCTACCCGGTTGCCATAGTCACGGATCCCATACCCGCCGATAGACGGATACGGACCGGGCCAGGCTTTGCGATACGGGTTCGCGGGCGGATCTAATTCATAGAACTCGATATTCGGCGCAACCCAGAACGCCACTTTAGCGCCGTCGGGCCAGGTAATTTTCGGCCGGTCATGATAAGGCCAGTAGTCGTAATATCCGGGATCGTTCTTCATCAACTTAGCCTTCCGCCTGATTATCCAGCCAGTCAAAGACTTCCTGAACCGCCAGCACATCGGCGTACTTCAGTGACAAATCGGTAAGGTTGGCAAAGTGGAAACTCTCGTGCTTATCTGCCACACACTCTTCCGGCACGATGGTACGGTATCCGCGTGAAAGACTGTCTACCGCACCGGCACGGATACAACCTGACGTAGAGCCGCCGGTAAGAATTACGGTATCGACCTGATGCCACACACATAGACTCTGCAACTGTGTTTCAAAAAACGGAGATGGCATTTTCTTGCAGTAAAACACATCTTTTTCAGGGTCGGTGATCAAACGGTCGTCCAGCTCCGAGCGCTCACTGCCGAACTTGATATTTTGTAAGCTGTCCGGCGTATCTGTGCGGGTGCCCCAAATACCGGCATCTTCACCGGATTCCATGTAAGCAACGTTAGTCCAGACAACCGGCCAGCCCAGTTTGCGGAACTTTTGCGCCAGAGTATTCACATATTCCAGCTGGTTAGGATCGGTTTCGTAAGCAGTTTTGAATAAGTCTGTGCGTGTATACGCTTTCTGCAAATCAATGTTCACCAGAATGGCTTTCTTGCCGAATCCGAAACGTTTACGTGCAGGATTAGCCCTGACTTCTTCGTAGATTTCCCGGGCTGTTTTATTGGAAAGCTCCATATTATCTCCTCAGACAGAATGAACACCGAACAAAATATAGATATAACTATATTACAAATTAACACTTTTGAGAATTAGAGTTTTGTTAACATTTAGCAGTCTTCATGAATACTTGATCCGACAATTCGTATTCAACGACCGACAACAAGAAGGTAACCGATGACTGATGCTATCGCATGTTGACGGCCCAGGAATTGACAATAGTTAAGAAATTTAATTTTCCTGACATTAGGCCAGTACATATGCTCAGTGCCGACAGATAGGGAGTGTAATTGGTTGCTTAGTAATGTTTCCAGATAGAATTATCGGTGACATACCGGCATACCCTATTACAGATAACCGGCTACACTCGCTTTGTTCATCAACAATTCGTTAATTAGATTTCGTAGGATACCGATAAACGCCACCCCATAGGGTCGGCCATAAAGCGAGGTTGCACCACATCGAAACCAAACCCCGTATACCAGTATTTTTCATTTGTCAGGTTTTTCCCCGCCAGCGTTACTTTCCAACGGTCGATAGCATAAGACGCATAGGCATCCAATAATGTCAGTGCAGGTATATGACCAATCTCAGCATTGTCGGAAGTCGAGAAAAAGTCGTCTTTGCGGTTTATATTTGCTCCCAAAAAAAATGTCCCGTTACCAAGATCTTCGGAATAATCTAAGCCCGCAGCGTATTGAAATTTGAATACATTTGTCATTCGGTTGCCCAACAACGCGCCGGTAGATTCACCACCAGTTGCGGCAGTATCTGTATATTCACTATCTTGATAGACGCCATTTGCCCAGAAACTTACAGTTGGCGAGACTCTTATACGCATGTCCGCTTCAAGTCCTTTATGCTCAGCATCGTAATTTTCTGTGATAAAATCGCCTTGCGCTGTGACAGATTGCTGTTGCAAATTCGTATAGTCGTTGAAAAAAGCAGACACATTCAAGCGCAATCTACGCTGAAAAAAATCGCTTTTTAGACCTGCTTCATAAGCACTGACTTCTTGCATTTCAAATGCGGTCCCCAACGCTTCGACTGTAGAAGCTAAGCTGTTATAGCCGCCGGCTTTGAAGCCTACAGTATAGCTGGCAAACATAAACAAATCATTGTTGATTTGATATTCTACGCCCAGCTTAGGAGTGAATTTATTAAAGTCATCGTCAGATGTCACTACTTCGCCAGTTAACAGAGCATTCAGTGACTTGTCTTCTTTTGTATAACGCCCACCCACAATAACTGTTGCGTTATTGGATACGTGAAAGTTAACTTGTCCAAACGCGGCATAACTATTGGTGCTAACATCGAAGGTGGTGTATGACTCTCCAAGGAAAATCACAGAGTCAAGCCGTTGCCTACCACTTTCATGGAAGTAGTACAGCCCAGTTAAGAAACTTATATTTCCTTCCATGATACTACCTTGGAACTGAAACTCTTGAGAAAAAGCGTCCTGATCACTGGTAGAATCTCGACCAAACAACTCAATATAACCCTCACCAAAAAACGGAAATTCAACCCCCCCAGAAAAACCAATTCCCCAGTCGTCCTTTAGATTATTCCAAGCCGTGGTTGAACTGACTGCCAACTGATTGTTGATTTCCTTGTCCAGGTGTAGGCTGACGCCAGTCTGTTTGTCTTGAGTATAAGAAGCCTTTGGCGACAACACTCTGTCAATCGAGCCTGAGGTAAAACGCCATTCATCGTAAGGCTTGTCCAGACTTGTCACGTCCAACGCAGATGCATACATACCATCACTGTCAAAATCAGTATAAAACGCTTTCAATCTTGCCTTGTAATCAACCCCAACATAATAAAGATCCCCTTGAAATCCTTTAAATTCTTCTGCACCAACATCTTTATTCAAAGTTTGAGCGTACTGACGCCCACCATCCCGCTCACGATACATTCCACTGAAACCACCGCGAAGCGAACCATCCTCATTCAAGGCTCCGCTAACTATTAACTTGTTGTACTTTTCGTTCCAACGACCAACACCAGCTTCATTTGTTAACTGGAATAGCTCATCAGGTGTCTTTGAAATAATTTTTAATGCACCAGCCGAACTGTTCCTACCATAAAGTGTACCTTGCGGGCCTCTGAGCACCTCGACTCTCTGCAGTGCAAGCATCTCAATAAACGATGCAGCAGACCTGGGCTGATACACATTATCAATATAAATTCCCACCTCTGCCTCAGAAGTAATGTTGGCGCCATCCGATACACCACCACCGCGAATATAAGGTGCAATCCCAGCGCTACCGCCAGTGACACCGCGAATATTTACATTTGGGGCAACTTGAGAAATATCCTTAGCATTGTCAATTTGCATACGCTCAATATCTTTGTCCGTTAAGGCTGTTATTGAAACGGGCGTACTTTGAATACTTTCGGCTTTTCTCTGCGCAGTAACAGTTATGTTTTCAATGGCGAGAGCATTCTCGGATGAACTTTCCTGAGCGATTGCCATGCCACTTAAAGGCAACGTTATCGATAGCGCTACTGCCGGTACTCGTGCAAATTCAGTGTACTTCATATTCTCAGTTCCTTCTTTCATCGGCATAAGCTTTAATTACCTGCCGGACCGTGATAATGCCCCCCTAAAAAATGGGAATTCGAGGGCAAGTAAAACCATATCGTCACGAAGAAAAAGGAACTATGACAAATGTCATGGTATATAGGGGGCTTGTTAACGCAAATACTGGCTTTTGGGCATGGTAGCGGCAAGCGCTGCAGGACTGTTCGCAACATTTATACACCTGGTTCAACTTTGAAAACCTTTACGACCTATACCGCAGCGCACATCTCCGCGCCAGAGCAGTGTTTCCCCCCTGAATCCCAGTGAACAATTGTGACTTTTGTTGGTTATTCGCTGGATTACTCGGTAGTTTAAGGGTAAATTTGTTAAACCTAACCTATTTGCCTGCTCTCATTGTGTCAGGATAGTGTTTATTTGCCTCTAGGAGAGAACCATGGCAAAAGAAAATAAAAAGGTTGAGCAAGCCGTAACCCAAAGCGACAGCTCTGAAATCGGACAACTCAGAGAGATATTGTTTGGCCAATCTAACCGCGATTTCCAACAGCAGTTAAGTCGGTTAGAAGACAAATTCGAACAGCAATTTAGCGCCTTATCTCAACAGCTTGAAGAAAACGTAAATCGTTTGACAAACTCTCTTGATTCTCACGTTAAAGCGCTGTCAGCACAGCTTGCCGAAGACAGTCATCAGCACCAGCGCGCCGAAGAAGAGCTAAAAGGTCTCCACGACACACTGAAATCTGAACTTGAAGTTGCCGAAGCAGCAGCCCAGGATGATACCAGTAAGCTGGAATCGAAACTGTCCAAAGAATTAGACGAAATAGAGACGCTATTTAATCAGCGCCATGAAGCGTTATTAGCTCGTTTACAACAAGTGACTGATGAGCTGTCCACCAGCAAAACTGACCGTAAAACCCTGGCAAGCTTGCTTTCTACTATGGCTACAAACCTCGCCACTGATCAGTCGTAACTGTCATGGAGACATCTGCGCAGCAAAAGGAGTCTGACGCTCAGAAAATGGATGCCGTTCGTGCGCTTATTATAGGCGGCGATGACGAGCAAATAGAAAAGGTTGTTCGTCGCAAGGCTAAAGGTCTGGTCTCCGAAGTCGTTTCTGAAGCATTGAACGAGCGTGAAACCCGCGACGGCTCGGTGAATCGGGTACTGGTGCCACTGGTGGAAAAGTCACTCCACCGTTCAATTGAAGCGAATAGCGATAAAATCGTCGGTGTACTCTATCCGTTGGTAGGCTCTTTAATTCGAAAAGCCGTTGCCGCTTTTTTGGTAGAATTTGTAGAACGCACTAACGCACTGATTGAAAACAGTTTGTCGGCCCGCAGCGTAAAATGGCGATTTGAAGCCTGGCGCGCTGGAATTAGCTATGCCGATTATGTCGCAACCAAAATCTATCAGTATCAAATACACCAGGTTTTCGTCATTCACCGGGAAACCGGCACACTGTTGAACAGTGCCGTCTCAGACCCTTCCCGAAGTAAAGACGGCGACCTGATATCGTCAATGCTGGTTGCCATGAATGATTTCGTTGCCGATGCGTTTGGTTCTGGAAGTGCAGATGCAGATACCGACCTTGACGAAATTCGAACTGACGATTTCACCTTGATTATTAAGGTAGGTCCTCAGGCTATTTTAGTCGCCGCAGTTACCGGCACGATTCCTCCCGATGTACGTGGCAAGTTACAAGAGGTATTAGAGGACTTTCATCGCTACTACCAAACTCCTTTGCTTGAATATAATGGCAACTCTGAGCCCTTCCTTGCTTCGGAAACACTCCTGCATGAATGTCTGGTAAGTGCCCGTAGGGAGCCCCAGAAAAAAAAGAAAAAGTTTGGCGTGGGTGCGGTTCTGTTAGTTTGCGCCATTGGCTTTCTCGGTTATTTAGGTTTTTTCAGAATGCAACTTTCACTGCTGATGTCCGAACTTCAGCAAGCGTCGCCACCAGCGGGAATTGCGGTTCTGGACTCCCGGGTTAACAAAGGGGAAGTAGTCTTAACTGTGTTAAGAGATAAAGACGCGGTTGAGGTATCTGACTGGCTAACTGAGCTTAAAATTGATACCGCAAAAGTGCGGGTTTTATCGCAACCCTATTTGTCATTAGATAAAGACATCATAGCGGCAAGAATATACAAGTTAGTAGGCGAATATCCTGGTCTCAATCTGCAACGAACACCCGAGCTAATGTTATCTGGTTCTATAGCAGCAGATGAGTGGCAGCGTTTTAAACAATCATTGGCTCTGATACCCGGTGCTGCTGATTCCAACATCGATACCACAGGTGTAATCATTGATGTCTCACCAAGCACAGATCAAGAGGCAACATTAACGTATTCTGCCCACGCACTTATTGCAGAACTGTCTGCATTATCAGTGCATTTTGACGTTGGCCAAGCCTCGTTACCGGCTTCTGCACTTACGACTATTGAACATATTGCCGAAAGCTACATTACACTGCAAAATATCAGCCTGAAGCTCAATGCAAATTTAGACTTATTTATCATAGGGGTGAGTGATAACAGCGGGTCTGCGGTAAAAAATGCGCAATTGAGTGAAGCAAGAGCCCAAGCCGTAAAACGGGCACTTGTAGAGGCAGGCGTGAATGAACAAGGCCTTCATACAAGAGGGCTGGGACAGATGCAATTATCACAGGAACACGCCAGCCGAATGGTTTTTCTGCATGTCCTGTTAATACAGAACGAAGAAAATAAAGGAACAACGCCGTGATACAGAAAAAAGTATGCCTACTGGGGCCCACTGGCGTTGGGAAAACAAGCCTGGTGAGGCAGTACGTTGATGGAATATTTTCGGATAAATATCTCACCACCATCGGCGTTAAAATTGATAAGAAACAGGTTGCCGTGGAAGATAATACGGTACAACTGCTTATTTGGGATATAGAGGGTGTAGACCGCTACTGCGGGTTCAACCCTCGTTATATTCGCGGCGCATCTGCTTTCGTTATTGTTGTGGATCACACGCGTTCGCAGTCATTGCTCGAAGGCATTGATATTCTGCAATCTGCGCGAAAAGAGTTTCCGGATACGCCGGCGTTTTTTGTGATCAATAAAACCGACTTGAATTGTGAATGGTACTGGAGTGAAGAAGAGGTGAACGAATACGAAAATGCCTTTACAGAAACTATTCGAACCAGTGCTAAAACAGGGGATAATGTTGAATACCTCTTCCATGCCATTGCTAAAGCGACGCTCTTATAATGGACATTTTTCAGCTTAATTCCCTGGGTATTACCGATTGTGCACTCTTTGAGTTCACCAGCGGAGGTGAATTACGCTGTTTAACGCCAACGGTGCACTGGCTAACCGACATCATAAAAATTAAAGACAACTCACTTTTTGTAGACACAGTAGACAGCTTGTTCTTAGATGATTTCATGATAGATGCACAAGCCTGCTGGGAAAGCATAGAAACTCGTCAGGTATCCTCAGGTTTTTGGACAGAAACCACCACCACAACTCAATTGCGTTTAGAAGCAATAGCCATACATAAAGGCCCCCACGACCGTTATCTCGCAATCAAAAACGTAAGCAAAGAGTTCGAGTACCGTCAGCGCTCACTACAAGCCGCCCGCGAATTGCTCATCACTCACCACGCTGTCATTAGTCAGCAAGACTACCTGAATGATAAATTGCGAACAGTGTTACGGGAAGCAGAAGATTGTCAGTTGCAGCAAAATGCTATTAAGCAAACCATTCAGCATTTACACACCGGTGTACTTATTACAGATGCGTCGAAAAACCTGTTTCTGGATAATAGCGTAGCAAGGCAGATGTTACGTGCAGATAGCGTGAACAGTACCCGACAGTTGTTTCAGTTGTTGCAGGATGTACATATCAGTGCCTCGTTTTTAAGTACCCTTGAAGATAGAAAAGACTCCTGGCGAGGCGAAGTTTATTGGCATAATGCGCCAGGTGGCGGCCGGTGGTTACAATTGACGATAGCTTCTGTTTTTGCACAAGATAAATTGACTCATTGGGTTTTCTTAATTTCTGATATCAGTAAGCTTCAGCATTCCAGTGAGCAGAACGAACCAACTTTTGGTCGCGACTCGCTAACTCAAATAGCGTCTCGACAAGCATTTAAAAATGAAATGACGCGCTGGATAAGTGAGAAACGATGCTTTGGTTTATTTATCATCGACGTGTGCGAATTTAGAAGGATTAATGAGAACTTAGGCTATCGCACTGGTGATGATATTCTCAAAAATGTGGCCAAAAGGCTCAGTAAACACACCAGTAAAGGCAGCTTTCTGGCTCGTATTTCAGGTAATGAATTTGCACTGCTTATGCCATTAAGTAGAGATGACGACACTACCGTTCGCGATGCAGCCTATTTAATAAAAGGTGATTTCGATCACGCTTTTGTGAGCCTGGGCAATACCAAAACTATTCTGGCAGTGAACATGGGTGTCACTCTGTATCCTAAACACAGTGAAAGCGCCGAGACTTTATTCCACAACGCAGGGTTAGCCTTGCAGTTTGCAAAAAACAATGGCCGGAACCAAGTTGTTTTTTATCGCGAGCAGTTAAAGCAAAAACAACGGGAAATAGCAGAGCTGGAAACCGCTCTGGCTACAGCAATTACAGAGGGTGAACTGAGTTTGCATTTGCAACCAATTGTTGAGCTGGATACAAGTGAGCTCATCAAGTGCGAGGCACTGGCCCGTTGGAAAACCAAAGACGGTCAAATGATACCGCCAGATACCTTTATACCGGTAGCTGAAAATAGCGATCTTATATTCCAATTTGGCGACTGGCTGCTAGATGAGGTCTGCAGTATAGCTAAGCAATTCAAAGACGTTTTACCGACGCTTCGCATCGCAATGAATATTTCCGGCAGACAGCTAACCGATCCAAACTTCCTGAAACTTGTCTCCTCTGCAGTGAGCAGACACGGCGTGTCACCTTATCAACTGTCTATTGAGATCACCGAAACCATTTTCATCCAGGATAACAATACCGTCGCGGTTACTCTGTCCGAATTGCGCGCGATGGGAGTTACTATCTCTATTGATGACTTTGGCACTGGATTCAGTTCGCTGGAATACCTCAAACGATTACCTATAGACGAACTGAAGATAGACAGAGCTTTTGTGCGGGATCTTATTGTTAGTAGCGACGACAAAGCCATCATTCAGGCCATATTAGCACTGGCAAAAAACCTCGACTTAGCCGTGGTTGCTGAAGGCGTAGAAAGTGACGAGCAACAACATTTTTTACGCAGAGAACAATGCGTGTTTGGACAAGGTTATCTTTTCGACAAACCCATGCCGGTAGAGGCATTCCTTTCCCAGTTTAAATAAGACACTGCGCCTTAGCGCAGTGTTTCTATTTATAATGTGTTCCCTATCCCCAAATGACTGGCGTGAAAAGTAAGATGCTCGTCAATAAAAGAAGCAATGAAGAAATAGCTGTGATCGTACCCCTCATGCATGTTTAATGTTAGCGCTGTGCCGGTTTTTTGGGCCGCGTTGAGCAATGCCTGGGGCTTTAATTGCTCGTCGAGGAATTGATCTGCTTTTCCCTGCTCGACAAGTAATGGTACGTAGTGCTGCTTTGAGGCCAGAAGTAAAGAGGCATCATATTGAGCCCAGGTTGCTTTATCATCGCCCAAATATTGCCCCAGTGCTTTTTTACCCCATGGGCAATCAGAAGGGTTTGCAATAGGACTAAATGCAGATACCGATACATATGCTTCTGGGTTTCTAAGGCCAATTATTAATGCACCGTGGCCACCCATAGAATGCCCGCTAATGGCTTTTTCCCTGGTCACAGGAAGGTTTGCTTCCACCAGGGCCGGGAGTTCATTTACCACATAATCGTACATCTGATAATGTGTTTCCCAAGGAGCCTGAGTTGCATTGACATAAAACCCAGCCCCTTTGCCAAAGTCGTAAGCTTGTTGCTCGTCGTCAGGCACATCTTCTCCCCTGGGGCTGGTATCAGGAGCCACTATAGCCATACCTAGCTCAGACGCTCGCTTCATCGCTCCGGCCTTCTGCATGAAGTTTTCATCTGTGCAGGTTAAGCCAGACAACCAATATAAAACCGGGACCGGATGCTCTGCAGATGCAAAGGGTGGCAAAAAAACCGCAAATGTCATTTCGCAGTTTGTTGTTGCAGACTGATGTTTAAAGCGACAATGGCGTCCGCCAAAGGCTTTATTTTCACTTATTAAGTCCATACGTCCTATGGCTCCTTTGAAATTGGCATCTTCGAAAACGCTTATCTTCAAGCATAAGATCGAAGATCTTGTTGAGTTTTTTACCTTTTATGCGGTCTCTAAGTAAACGGCGTATCGGCTTTTAGATCAACATCGTTTACACTAATGCTCAAATTTAAGAGGTAAATAACGATGTTCAAAACAATTGGCTATCACTTGCGTGGCACTTTGTCAGTGACAGGCTATTTTATCAACACCGTATTTTGGTTTTTTCCCATATTTCTTCTTTCCCTCGTAAAGCTGATCCCAATTTCGTGGTGGCGCCGTGTGGTGTCTTATCCCCTTGATGCCTGTGCAACAACCTGGATAAGTATTAACCGTTTGAATCAGGAAATTTTTAGTCGCACTGAAGTGTCTGTTAATGGGTTGGAATCACTCAAACCAGACGATTGGTACCTCGTAATTGCTAACCATCAGTCTTGGGTTGATATTTTGGTGCTGCAGCGCATTTTTAATCGTCGTATCCCGTTTCTTAAGTTTTTTCTCAAGCAAGAGCTTATATGGGTGCCCTTTTTAGGTTTGGCCTGGTGGGCTCTGGATTTCCCATTTATGCGCAGGTACAGCAAGTCATTTCTTGCAAAGCACCCGCACTTAAAGGGTAAAGATATGGAAACGACTCGCAAAGCCTGCGAAAAATTTAAGTCCAAGCCTGTAAGCATTATGAACTTTGTAGAAGGTACGAGGTTTACTTCCAATAAGCACGCCCGGCAGGCATCGCCTTTCACACACCTGCTCAAACCTAAGGCCGGCGGAATGGCATTCGTTTTAAGTGCCATGGGCGACCAGCTTCACAAACTTATTGATGTCACTATCGACTACCCCAACGGTGTCCCAAGTTTTTGGGATTTTACCTGTGGCAAGGTAAAAGAAATTAGGGTGAACGTATCGGTAGCATCTATTAGAGATATCATCGAAGGTGGTCACTTCACCGATACATACTTTTCAGATCCAATGCAAAAAGCTAAATTCCAGCAATGGTTGAACGCACGCTGGCATGCTAAAGACGCCCAGCTCGAGGCCATGAATTCATCGCAGGCACCGCTATGAGAAAGTATCTTGCCCCGTTCATATTTGTAATTCATACCTCGCTTCAGATTCTAAACCTGGCGTTTTGGGCTACCTTGGTCGTATCTTTTGGATTGATCAAATTACTGCTTCCGTTACCCAGCTTACAAAAGCAACTGTTGAGCATGATGCATGTTTTTATGCATTGTTTTGGGCGTATCAGCGTATTGATGATAAAGGGGTTTAACCGCGTCAAAATTGACTATAAGATTGATGGCGAACTTTCAACAGAAAGTTGGTACTTACTTATTTCAAATCACTTGAGTTACCTCGACATAGTATTGTTAATAGAATTTACTCATGGGCGTATCCCTCCCCCTAAGTTTTTTCTTAAACAGGAACTTATCTGGTTGCCATTCGTTGGTTTAGGTGCTTGGGCACTTGATATGCCATTTATGAAACGTTATTCGCGGGCTTACCTTGCCAAACATCCCCAGAAGAAAGGTCAGGACATAGAGACAACTAAACGCTTCTGTCAGAAGTTTAAATCTCAACCGACAACGGTTATCAACTTTGTTGAAGGTACCCGGTTTACGCCAACTAAACATCAGGCGAAAGGTGGCCAGTTTACCCACTTACTACCTCCTAAAGCGGGTGGAATTGCTTTCACATTAGCCACCATGGGAGACCTGTTCACCAACATACTCGACGTGTCCCTACTCTACCCTGACACCCCAAAACGGCCAATGGTAGCTATGCTAAGCGGCCAAATGACCCATATTGTTGTTGATGTAAATGTGCTGGATGTTGCTCAGGATGTGAAAGGCGACTACTTCGAAGACAATGACTTTCGCACCCGTTTTCAGCAATGGCTGAACGAGTTATGGTTAACCAAAGACAGTCGTATTAGTCAGCTATTAGGTCGTTAAATATGCAAATTGCTTCATCGATCAGAGACACGTTTGTTCATTTAATTAAAGACGTATTTCCGGACGTAACCACGGACATGCTGCTATACAACGTCCTGGCATTATGCGCTATCTTCATCGTGGCACTGATTGCCTATTTTATTAGCCGGGTGGTGTTAAAAATCCAAATCGCCCACCTGGTCAAGCGAAGCAAGAACCGCTGGGATGACGCCTTGCTTAATCACGGTTTCTTTCGTCACCTCACCCATCTGGTCCCCGCAATTGTTATATTTCTAATGACCCCAGTGCTGATTAGTGATGACAATGTCTTGCTCGGTTTTCTGACAAAGTCTTCTCAGCTCTACATGATGGCAGCAGCTTTACTTGCCATTTATGCGCTGCTCAATACGGTTCAGGACGTGTACAACGAGTCCTACCTGGCGAGACGAGCGTCAATCACCGGTTTCATTCAGGTTGCCAAGTTAGTCTTTGCGGTTATCGTTCTTCTCTTATCGATTTCACTCATCGTCGACAAAAGCCCGATTATTATCATGTCAGGCCTGACAGCACTGGCCGCGGTGCTTTTGCTCATTTTTCGCGACACCATTCTTGGCTTTGTGGCAGGTATTCAAATCGCCGCCAACCGCATGTTCAATACCGGTGACTGGATTCAAATTACGAAGTTTGAAGTAGACGGTGAAATTCAGGAAATAGGCTTAACCAATGTAAAAGTTCAGAATTGGGACAAAACTATTTCCACCCTACCAAGTTATGCGCTCACCACTGAAGCGGTTAAAAACTGGCGCGGAATGCAAGAATCAGGTGGCCGACGTATTAAACGCTCTGTATACATAGATATTCACAGTATCAGACTTTGCGATAGTGAGATGATGACGCGCTTTAGTCGCATCCGCTATATTTCCGAATACATCGAAAGAAAAGTTAAAGAGTTACAGACCTACCACAAAGATTACTCAATTGATGAGTCTGATTTACTTAATAGTCGCCGACTTACCAATGTGGGCACTTTTCGGGCTTATCTTGAAGCTTATTTACAGAAACATCCTGACATTAACCAGTCCCTTACTCTGATGGTAAGACAACTTCCGCCAAACGAATTAGGACTACC
The DNA here is from genome assembly GCF_056158205.1 of Alteromonas sp. AWQ4_252. Classification (NCBI taxonomy): domain Bacteria; kingdom Pseudomonadati; phylum Pseudomonadota; class Gammaproteobacteria; order Alteromonadales; family Alteromonadaceae; genus Alteromonas; species Alteromonas sp. AWQ4_252. The sequence continues at coordinate 4,576,393 of NZ_JBSWSV010000001.1, forward strand.
GCTGGAAATATATTGTTTCAGCGCAAAGAAAGATTGGGTGGTTTACGAAAAAATCCAGGCTGATATTTTTGACCACATTATGGCCATGTTGCAAGTTTTCGATCTTCGGGCCTACCAACGAGACGGCTATATGCCAGGTTTGGCGACAGCGCTTTCATCTAAGGTGGAGAAAATGACTGCCGATGAGGAGGAGAACCAAACAGAAAAAGGCGCTTCGTAAAGCGCCTTTTTCTGTTAAATATTGACTGTTAAGACAGTGCATACACCATGAGAACGCAAACAACCAAACCAGACACGCCAAAAAAACCGTACTCGATTTTCTCTTGCATACCTTCTGCTCCAGCCTTCGCCGTCATAAAGCCCATTATGATACTGGTTAAACCCAGAACAAACGCTAAGAGGCCTGCTCCAAAACCAATAGCACTGATCCACTCATTCATACATTCAACCCTTCACACTGTGTCAGTAGTTGCACTCGCAACCATCTTCAAAACGTTTTGCCAAAGTGTCGGTACAATTCTCTTTTCGCTGTTGTCCCGAACCACAATGAATATGTTGTAGTATGCAACAAAAATCCACTTTTGCGTATGAAAAATCCCCATGGGTTAAATTTTTTTTGATCTTAGTCAAAATCACCAAATAGTTGAAAAAGCCACTAATTATTGGGGTTAAGCTTTACGCCACCAAACCAATTAAATCCTAAACCATTGATTAAAATGAATTTTAATTGTGGCCCACGCATTGCAGACTCCGTGGCATAACGAACACTATCCGCCATCAAAGGAATATTTCATGAAAATGTCTGCTTTCTCAACTGCACTAGCCGCCGCTGTTTTCGCTACGTCAACAATGGCCATTGAAATAGATAATGAAAATTGTGGTATTAACGTGGAAGGCGACATGTCGTGGAATGCCGGTGTGCTCGCAGTACAAATGCATGACGACAAAGAGATGGTCATCACTCCCGGACACGTTTTGACAATAAATGGCCGCACTATCGATCTGAACAAAGATGAGCAACAGTGGGTTGCCACCTATTACGACAACATCAATACAGCCATTCCAATGACGCTGGACATCACATATGACGCGCTGGAGTTAGCGGGTTCAGCCTTAAACGAAGCATTTGGCGAACTGATTGGCACAGACAGTGGTATAGTCGCTGACATTGATACGCTATTTACGGATTTGCGCCAGGAAATGGATACGCATTTCTACGATGAGCACGGACAGATAAGGGTGAGCTCCGGAGATTTCAAAGAAGATGGCTGGCTAGCAGATAGCTGGGAAGAGCGCTTTGAATCACAGGTAGAAGATATTGTTGCACAATCAACCGGTCGCTTGCTCATTGCTCTGGGCACACAAATGCTCTCCAGCGATGGTGATATGGATAACTTTGCTGACCGGATGGAAAACTGGGAACACGATTTCGAACAACGTGTAGAAGCAAAGGCCTCCTCGATTGAAGCCCGCGCTGACGCTTTATGTGAAGTCTTGCAAAAGGCCGACTACGCAGAGTCAAAAATGCAAAAACATATCGCTGGTTTGGATCATTTAGATATGTTCACTATTGATGACAAAAGCAAAATGAAAATGTAAACCGCTTGTTCAACCGTTTTTGTTATACTGCCGGAAACTTTTTTCCGGCTTTTTTCATGTCATCTCCTACAGTAAACAGTAAAGACAAATCCGTCACCTTTTGTGGGTGTGGCTGGTTAGGACAACATTTCACTGCGCAAGCAGCTGACTGGACCATTGAGGGCACCACCAGAAGTGAAGATAAAGCACACCGACTGAATGAACTTGGGGTTTCACCACTTATTTACGCCCTTGGCGAGGATCCTCACAGCTTAATTACGTCACTGGCGCACAACAATGTAGTCCTCAACATTCCACCGGGGCGAAAAGGGCCTATAAATACCGACTTTGTGTCGAATATGACCAAGCTTGCAGGCACTTTCCTTTCATCTGACACTCAACGTCTTATTTTCGTCAGCACCACATCGGTTTTTGGCCAGCAGGATGGAATAGTAACGGAACACAGCGAACGTATGCCGAACACAGATTCAGGCAAAGCCCATTGTGAGATAGAAGATCACTTACTCGCCAAACAAGATCCACGGGTTTTTGTATTAAGGTTATCCGGTCTGATTGGTGACGACCGTCACCCGGTAAAATTTTTAGCCGGAAGACACCTTGAGAATGGCGGCCAACCGGTTAATTTGGTACACGTTGATGATGTTATCTCCGCGTTGAAAATACTGTTAACTAAAACTGTGGAAAAAGGGGGAAGAAAGGTATTTCATTTATGCAGTACTGAACACCCCAGCCGGAAAGAATATTATACCCAGGCAGCAAATCAGTTTGCCCTGACTCCCCCCATATTCGGTGACGATGACGGCATCAATAACAAAGTCGTTGCCTGTCAACATAGTTTAGAGGAACTGGGGCTAACGCTGAAGTACGCTAACCCCGTCGATATGTTACCAACGCGCTTATCCGAATAAACTGGTACCGAAATATTTCACTGCTACGGTGTTAATAAACACCGCCAGCAGTATGACTGGAATAAAAGTACCCACTGAGATATCAACATACTTTTCGAAGAAGCTGCCCTTATAGCTTTCAGCTCCTTCATCTAATGCTTTGTTGAAATTAACTTTTTTCCAGCGATAAATTACGAAAATACAAATCAGGAAACCATTCAACGGCAAGATGGTGTCGTAGAACACATCGTACACGACATCAAAAAATGACTTACTTTCGCCTGCGTAACTCACAAAACTTGTGAAAAAGTCATTGTAGCCAAAAGACAAGGCACACAATACGGCAAGGATTACCATGATAATGCCGAGAATGAACAGAGCAGGCTTTCTCTCCATATCCTTTTCATCCATCAGGGCTGCTACCGGTACCTCAAAGATAGATACCAGCGACGTTATCGCTGCGAAAAACACCTGAAGGAAGAAAACAGCTGCCACAATACTCGCTCCCACATAACCGATAGAATCCTGCAGGGCGAGGAAGATTTTCGGCAAAAATGTGAAGATCATACCAATGGAAGACTCGCTGAGTTCATCCGGGTTTGTGTTTGGATCGAAAGAAAAGATAGCTGGCAAAATCATCAGGCCAGCAGTGAACGCGACAGCAGTATCGGTGAGGGCCACTAATTTGGCTGACCCTGGTACATCGGCTCGTTTATCGATATAACTGCCATAGGTAATCATGATCCCCATACCCAAAGACAGGGAAAAGAAAGCCTGTGATAAGGCGCCATTGATCACAGAAGCATTTATCTTGCTAAAATCCGGGACCAGATAAAACTCAACCCCCTTCATAGCGTTGTCCTGCATCAGCACAAACCCAACCAGCAACAACAACATGATAAACAACGTAGGCATGAGAAGTTTAGCTGCTTTTTCTATTCCTTCTTTTACCCCGCCTTGCAAAATCAGATACACCACAACCAGCACTGCAGCCATGTATATAAAGATTTTTTCACTGTTGATAAACGTGCCAAAGGTATCGGGGTTAGCCAACACCTGAAGATCGCCGGTGAGAACTTCGTACAGGTAGCCGAAAATCCACACTGTAATTACCAAATAAAACACAGCAATCATAAATGGGGTAATGATTGACAACCAGCCGGCCACCTTCCAGGCACCGTTGTTGTTACTTATTTCGCGATAGGCACCGAGAGGATCTTTCCTCGCATGGCGTCCCACCGACATTTCCGCAAGCATTACCGGCAAACATATGGCAACCACAAAAATGGCATACATGAGCAGAAATGCCCCACCACCGTTTTTTGCTGCACCAACCGGAAACCCAACTAAATTACCAATACCCACCGCAGAACCAGCGGCAGCCAAAATAAAACCAATGCGCGATCCGAACTGTTCTCTGGTCCCGCTCATATCATCTTCCTCTTAACTTATTGTTATAATTGGGTGGCGATGACGTTTGTGACATTCACAATGTGATTAATTGCTTTCGCCGGTTTTATTATGAATTATACCGACATTACACCTTCCCCAAACACCCTGTCGGCTAACGCACTGCGCAGCTTTCACCAAGGGTAATGGCAAATATTATCAGCGTCAGCTCGGAAAGTCTCGAACTTGAACGTGTGAAAGTCGAAGTTTGACCACTGGTGCGTAAACCGTCTCTACCAGGGAATTGGTTTATGCGCCCAGTCGACATAATGGAGGTTACCCTGTTGACGGTGAGCATCCTTGATAAATGCCAACAGTTGTGACGCGGTATATTCCGGGCTAAATAACTTGCCCTCAGGTACATTTTTTTGGAAGGGTTCAGACAGCGCGCTGTCGACGGTGCCAGGATGGTAGCTAACCAATACGGTGTTCTTACTTCGACGTGCATACTCAACCGCTGCAGTTTTCATTATCATATTCAGTGCGGCTTTAGAGGCACGATATCCATACCACCCGCCGAGTTGGTTATCACTAATACTGCCAACCCTGGCGCTTAGACAGCAAATGACACCATTTCCAGGCGACATAGCAGTCACCAGCGCTTTTAACCAAAGAGCAGGCAGCACTGTATTTACCGAGAAATAACTCAACAAACTTTGGGTGTTGATATCTTCAATTTTTTTTTCCGGAAAGAGTGAGTTTCCAGCAACTTCTCCATGTAGCACACCTGTGGTGCAGATCACCTTATGAAACCTAACACCCTGCTTTTTCATTCCGCTTACCCAGTTGCCTACAGCATGATCGTCTGTAGTATCCAGAGATACGCTAATAGCGCCTTTGTGGACGTAGCTGTCTCCCGGGCTTCTGGAAACCGCATAGATGTCTGTATCAGCATTTTCTTCGATGAGTTTGCCCACCAGCGCGCTACCAATGGCTCCACTGGCACCTATGACTAAATGTGCCGGTTTTATGTTACTCATTCGTGCCCCGACGATTTTTATTCATGGTTGCTGTGCACTGTCCTGAGCGACAATCTCTTCGCTTACCTGTGAGCAAAAAAGAAATGGTATAGCGATGTTTTGCGAACAGGTTATAGGCAACATCAGCAAAAACCCGTATCACTGGCCAGCGCAGAGGTGCGTACAACCACCCTTTACCCACGGCTTTCCATGCAGCATGGGTGGCATCTAACCCTGAAACCATACGTCCGTTTTCCAGCATCACATGAATGCGAGCATTTAAAGCATGCCAGTCAAGTTGTGGATACTGTTCAGAAAAATCAGCACCATTGATATCCACCAACTGAATAACACTGTCACTGTCCCGCTTTTTCAAGTGTCGCATTTCGGCACAGCATAATGGGCATGTGCTATCATAAAAAATTCTCATATCACTCACCGCGCACCATTGACGTTAATTACATCTGCTATTGATACGTACAGTTTACGATTTCTGTGCCATTGTATAATTAAAAATGTGTAAGCTACCCTTGAAGTTTACGGTCTGCATAACCACGTTATAGCCATAGTTAATTTTAAGGATAAACTATGTCAACAACACATACTGCAACCCTTGCTGGCGGTTGTTTTTGGTGCATAGAATCTGCATTTAACAGCGTCGACGGCGTCGAAAGCGCCATTTCTGGTTATGCAGGCGGTCATGTCGATAATCCGAGCTATGAAGCCGTTTGCAAAGGCGACACAGGCCACGCTGAAGTCGTACGGGTAAACTACGACAGTGACAAAATTAGCTACCGGGAAATATTGGAAATTTTCTTTGCTTTGCACAACCCTACTCAGGTTAACAGGCAGGGTAATGACGTGGGCCCGCAATATCGCAGCGCGGTGTTTTACCACAATGAGGAACAAAAGCGGGAAGCACAGAAAATCATTCAGGAAATGTCAGATGAGGAAGTCTGGCCTGACCCTATCGTTACAGAAATTACTGAAGTAAATAACTATTTTCCGGCGGAAGACTATCACCAAAGTTACTTCAAAAATAACCCGGAAAACCAATATTGCGCCATGGTGGTGGCACCGAAACTGGCGAAGTTCAAGAAGACCTTTGCAGAACGCTTGCGATAAATATGTTGGCTCTACTCCGGTGTACAATGGCACACCGGAGTAGAACGTTATTATTCAAACCATTCTGACTGTAACGGCGTAGAAAACAACAGAGGTGCCATAGCCTCATAATGCGCTTTGTTAACCTCACACCGAATGTTTTTCAGGTAATTTTGCTTCCATGGGTCGTTTACCATCCACAGTTCATCATCAACAACTACAAGCCCTTCAATAGACGCGTTGTCCATGATTTCTGGCGACTGACAGGCTGAATCTTCACTGTCTGCCGGCGCGGTAAAATGCATTAAAACGCGCTTCAACTGCGAACCATCTTCGGGGATGATCCACAATTCATTATCGTTACGTGCCGCAGCCAACAAATACCCTTTTTCATTGTTATGTTTGTAATAAGCCAAACCATTTATCGGGTGATTACCACTGCTAAACGTTGGCATAGCTAAGGCTGGTTCGCTCACGGCAACAAAATCTGTGCTGTCCCAAAACCCATCTTCCAGTTGCACAGAAAAAATACGCGGCTGTCCGTTGGCATCTTTTTCAAGACCGAGGTACAAGGTTCTGATGTCGTTCATCGCCATACCTTCAATACCGTCGTTGGGGAAATCCCCCACCTGCATCTGTTTATCATACTGAATTGGCCGCACTCCGGTCATGGTGGTACCAAACTCTGTTTTTTCTAACCTCACTAAGAGCGTGGGATAATCCGTAGAACCCGTTTCCTCATATTTTTGCTGACAGCGAACGGACAACGCTCCCGTGCGAGTAGCATCTTCGGTGACCGTGTAGAACACTCCGGGCTGATTCGGATCCGCAACCAACGCTTCCAGATCTGGTTTATCTGCAAGATAGGCACTGAAACAACTTCGCCGAACAATATTCGACATTCGCATTTTTTCACTGTCGCTGGAGAAAACTGCTTGTTCCTGGTCGATGTAGTGAAGTTTGCGCTGCATATCTTCTGTGGCACTGCCATCAGACAAAGTAACTAAATGGCCGTCCCATACAGTCAGACCTGATGTTTGTGGATCAACCATGATCTCGCCCTGACTATTTTTAATCCATTTTCCCTCGACAGCTAAAGACGATTCGTTAGACTGAACATCAATGTGTTCCGGTGCCTCGCTACAGGCACCCAGTGCACACAAGGCCAAGCTGGCTAAAACAATATTTTGTTTCATTGTTTTCCTTTAACTGATTGAGGAATTGAGAAATAATTTCTATCATCGCGTATTGCAAATGGTTGGGCAAGTACCCGGCAAGCAAAACGCTTCACGAGTTATCGCAAAGGAGCGTTACAAGAAAATGTCATTGCTTCCTCTGATCGTAGCTGGCCCCCTGCTGCGACATACTTGTAGCGACGGTTTCACGGTATGGTGTGTCAGCACAGATGAAATAACGCCTTCACTCGCCTTAAACGGCGAGCAAGTCCCAACGACAATAGATACCGTTAGAGTTGGTGAAAGGGCTTTTTTTCATTTGCTTACAGCAACACCTGCAAGTGGTTTGAAAGCCGGATTACGGAATAGTTATGACCTCGCTTTCAGCAATGACGACCAGCAATCGCGGTGGGATGATGAAAAAAAGGAAGCCTGCTATCCTGGTGAACGGGCCTTTTCCTTCTATTGGCAACCCACGCTTACCAATGTGCTTCACGGTTCGTGTCGCAAACCTCACCACCCGGAAAAAGACGCCCTTACCCGTGTTGATAGCCTCATTGAAGATGAATTAAATGGCGGTGATATCCGGCCCGACATGCTCCTTCTCACTGGCGATCAGGTTTATACCGATGATGTTGCCGGACCAACGCTACAGGCTATTCACAACGTTATTGCTATACTTGGGCTGTACGAAGAGCCACTGGAAGGGGCCATCGTTGAGCACAGTGGTGCGTTATACAATCACCCTTTAAATTACTACCAGCGCGACCATATCTTGCCGAGCATTGCCATGAATACGGCATTGTCTAAGTTATTTTTCAGCGCTAAACAGAAGCCTGTGTTCACATCGGTAAACGCCAAGAACCATTTAATTAGCCTGGCTGAAATTCTGGCGATGTACTTGCTGGTGTGGTCTCCGTCGTTGTGGAAACACTTTCAACTTTCAGCAGACCAGGTACCAGAAGAACACAAAGCACAATTTGAACAAGAACAGACTGTAATAGAAGACTTTGTTACCTCTTTGCCCGCTGTCCGCAGAGCCCTTGCCCACATTCCCGTTTACATGATTTTTGACGATCATGATGTCACCGACGACTGGAACTTAACCCGGGGCTGGGAACAGGAAGTATACGGCCACCCTCTTTCCCGAAGAATGGTGGGCAACGCCCTGATAGGTTACTGGCTTTGTCAGGGATGGGGAAATCAACCGGCTAAATTCAAAGAGATTCTCGAGCAAGCCAGCAATGTGTTTACAAGTCAGGGTCTGCAACAGCAAGACGAATTTATCAATACCCTGTTCGACTTTGAAGACTGGCACTATAGCCTGCACACCACCCCGCCCGTTTATGTAATGGACACGCGAACCCGCCGCTGGCGCTCTGAGTCGAGCTTAAACAAACCGTCAGGCCTGATGGACTGGGAAGCCCTTTGCGAATTTCAACAGGCATTAATTGGTAAAAATGCTGTGATTGTCGTATCTGCAGCGCCAATATACGGGGTCAAAATGATCGAAGCCATTCAAAAGGTCTTTACCTTTTTCGGCAAAGCACTCACTGTTGACGCGGAAAACTGGATGGCCCACAAAGGCACTGCCAATGTCATACTGAACATTTTCAGGCATTACAAAACACCGCCTGAATTTATAATTTTGTCAGGCGATGTGCACTATTCGTTCGTTTATGATGTTCGTTTGCGATTTAGACGAAATAGCCCGCATATTACACAATTTACCTGCAGCGGCATGAAAAACACCTTTCCTCCAGGGTTACTTAAATGGCTTGATAGGCTTAATCGTTGGTTCTATGGTCATAAATCGCCGCTAAACGTATTTACCCGGAGACGAAACATGTCAGTCCGTTCCCGGCCTCCCGCTGGGCAAGAAGACACCACCCTGCTAAATGCTTCAGCCATCGGTCAGCTTGTTTTAACGGAAAATGACACCACTGTAACGTGCAAAGCTTTGTGCAGTAATGGGGATACGGTAGAATTTCCGCCCCGGGAAGATGAGAAGAAAGGTGAAGAATGAGTGACGCAGGACTGTCTATCGGTTTGTTTTATGGTTCTACAACCTGCTACACCGAAATGGCGGCAGAAAAAATTCAGGCCCAAATGAACGCTCTGTTTGATGCGCCTGTTGTCAGCGTGTTCAATATTAAAGATACTGAATTAAAACAGTGTGAAGCTTTCGATATTCTCATCTTTGGCATTTCCACCTGGGATTTCGGCGAACTGCAGGAAGACTGGGAATCGAGCTGGGAAGATGTTTACCAGCTCGACCTGAAAGATAAAACGGTCGCGCTCTTTGGACTCGGCGATCAGTTAGGCTACGCAGACTGGTTCCAGGATGCCCTTGGCATGTTGCACGACGCATTATCAGGGTCAGGTTGCGAGTTCATTGGTCTGTGGCCTAATCAAGGCTACGATTTTGCGGCGTCTAAAGGGCTGACTGAAGATAAAACTCATTTTGTCGGGCTTAGCCTGGATGACGAGAATCAGTATGATCTCACCGATGATCGCATTCAAACCTGGTGTCACCAACTGTTAGATGAACTTGGATAACAACAAGCCTGGCAGGCTTCACCGGGAATATTTTCGCAATGGTCCATCGCACCGCGACGGTGCCGATGTCAGTTTTCAGGACATTCGTAAGCTGTTTAATTTTGCCAGTATTACTGTTGGAAAATGGGTAACACCAGAGGAACAGCAGTTGGCAGCAAATTTATTTTTTGATGCGCTGTACGACCTCGTTGAAATTCTTCAGGTCAACGAGCAGGTTATTTCTCTCAATGGAAGCCTGTCTCTGGCTTTTGGCAGTGGTGGTCAAAAACACAGTAGTGCACATTATAACAGTGCCAAACGGCAACTCGCTTTAGCTAAGAACGCCGGAGGCGGTGCATTGGCTCACGAGTGGTTTCACGCCTTTGATCATTACATTGCGTCCTATGTTTTCGACGGTCTACCGCCGGGATCCTTCGCCTCCAAAGCGTGGTTAGACAACGCTCAAATTCGCTCCCACCCCTTAAATGACAAGCTCTGCGACTGTTTCAGGCTGATGTTTCTAAACGATCAAAATGCACCCGGTGCCTATCTTTTGCGATCAATTGAGGCTGATCGCGCGTTAAAAATGTATTACTATGCTATGCCACAGGAAATGGCTGCACGGGCTTTTGAAGCTTGCATTCAGGATAATCCGCTAAAGAATGCCTTTCTTGTACAGGGAACAAAAAAGTCTACAGAGGCTAGACTTGGTATTTATCCTCATGGTAATTTGCGTATACAGCTTAATGATTCGTTAATGTTGTATTTTTACCAACTCGGGGTAGCCCTGACGAAAAAATCACCGCAATAATTATACTCATCGGTGATATTGGCCAAAAAGCCAGCAACAAGTGTTAATAACGGTGTCTGTTTCTTACAAAATACTATTAGTTTTGCTAACAAACAGTATACTAAGGTGCTCGAACTTAAAGAGAAGAAAGACTACGAGATGAAAAGAAAAAAGCATACCAGTGCCGATGACGAGGCACAGATTGACATGACCCCCATGTTGGACATCGTGTTCATCATGTTGATCTTCTTCATTGTTACCACCTCTTTTGTGAAAGAGAAAGGACTGGACGTAAATCGTCCGGACGATAACAAGTCGAATAATAATCAGCCTTCAAGATCCCTTTCTATCCGTATTGATGCGAACGGTGTGATTAGCATGGGTGGCCGTGAAGTAGACATCCGCCGTGTTGTTGCAAACGCGCAAACTTTTCTTGCTGAAAACAACACTGATTCTGCTGCGATTCAGGCTGATCAAGATACCGAACACGGTATTGTTGTTGAAGTAATGAACCAGGTGAAAATTGCTGGTATTGAGAAAGTCTCAGTACTGGTAAAAGATTCCTAAGTTCGACTAATACTAAATAAACTTAAAAACGCGGCTTTTGCCGCGTTTTTTTGTATTAACGTCAATCGTACGCTGGTTAGAGTGGTCATTTTTGCCTAAGTATCATACAATTCTACAAACTGTCTGGTAGCACGTTTGTGTTGCTTTTCCTATTCGGGTTTCTTTATGGGTAAATTCAGCCTCAAAGTATTGTTCCTTACGCTTGTATCTTGCACCGCAAGCGTTAATGCTGCTCCGGTAGTATTGAATCAGGCATTTGATTTTAACGCGTATATTCTCCAGAACATGACTGCCAGCCATTCAGATGTGGAAGGCACGTTGGCCGTCGGCGGCGATCTAACTGCCCAACATTATGGGTTTGGACTGGAAGTACCGGATAACAGCGGAAAAAACATTATTACTGTGGGTGGAGATGCAACTGTTCGTGATGCGCGTATTTACAACGGTGATGCGGTTGCCGCGGGTAACATTGATATTGACGCTTCAGTTGGCCTTTACGACATTAACGACACTAACAATACGCATCAGTTTTATCAGGATACGTCTTTTGACTTCGGCGCAATCAATGCCGACTTATTGAGTACCTCATCACTTTGGGGGGCCATGCCAGATACAGCATCTACGACCATCAATGGCAATGGTGTGGACGTATGGAGTATCGATTTTACCGGTACCAGCGATTTCAACATATTTTCCATTGACGCCGCCACCCTCTCGGCAGCAGACAAGAGTATTCATTTTAATTTCAGCACAGACAGCCTCAATATTATTAATGTCACAGGCGACAATGTGTCGTTATTTAATACGGGTTTCTATGGTGCGGACGGCTCTAAAATCATTGACAATCAGCCTGGCGTTATCCGCCATGATGGCACTTACACAAACAACGTCCTGTTCAACTTTGTCGACGCTACATCACTGAGCCTCAGTAGCATTGCGGTTAAAGGAAGCATCCTCGCTCCCCTTGCTGATACAGTATTTTACAACGGGCACATTGACGGTAACTTTATCGTAAAAAGCCTTACTTCTCCCTCGGGCACTGAAACCGGGCAAATTAATGACTATCGCTTTGGTGATATTACTTTTAATGTAAATGAGCCTGCTACAGCAATTCTGTTTGCTTCGGTATTAGGTCTATTGGGCTTGCGTTCTCGCTCATCAAAACGCATAGCCCTTTAGCGCCGGGTTACTACCAATAAGCATATCACTGGTAACGCCACTTCTGTTATTTGCATACCAGCGCACCTCAATGCCAGCATAGCTGGCTTGATAAGCTACCGCATGAGCACGGCTGAAATAAGCAGCAACTGACCAGTGTTTTGAAAGTTGATACTGACCTTCTATCATCATCTCAGCATTAAAACCACGTTGTGTAAAAGCAGGAATATTGCTGCCTGTAGATAACAATGGAAAACGCACGTTACCTTCTTGTTTAATGTGGCTCCAGCCCACACCGCTTCGCGCCCGAACCTGCCATTTTTCAGCTTCAAGAGTAAGAAGCTCAGCAGCACCACCCAAACTCAAAAATTGCTGCGGACTGAAATAGCCACCATGCCCTACTGTAAAGGCACTCAAATCATGCTTGTATGATTGCCAGCTGATATAAGGGCCAACGCGAAAATAATCCATTTTCTGCCACACATGACTGGCAATATCGTAATTGAGGTCTGCCCGAACTGCATACATGGCATTGTCATCCACACGCTCTCCGTCAAGCACGGCGGCGTCAGTTGAAATAGCCACAGCCCAATCAGGCTTGATAGTCCAAACACCCAGCGCGCGTATTCCGGTTTGCAGAACTCCGCCCCAGGCTTGCTCATCTCCCCTATCAGGGCCGTTTTCCCAGGTGCCTGTTTGACTTAATAAGCTATCGTCCTTTCGCTCTCTATATGCCATCACGGATATCAGCGAATCGGGTTGATACCATGTGCCGCTTAGTGCACCTGTTAGACGTGTTGAAACGGGTTGATCAAGAAGTCTGTATCCTAAAGCCCCATACCAGGTCCAGTCAGTTTCCTGGCGGGAGTAGCGCACCATAACGCCCTCTCCTGCCTGTTTGGCATCACCCAAAAAAGGACTGTTATCCCGCAACTCACTTCCAAACCAACTTCCCTGGTTGGGAGTACCACTGAAAACACTTTCATACTGCAGGTTCACATCCAGACGAGCACGCTGCCACATGAGCGCCGCGCCGATATAGCCCTTGTGTTCATCAAGATTCCCTAACCCACGTTCACCGCTTCGATTTCTTGCCGCTGCGCCACTATAAAACTGCATGGAGCGTTCTGTAGCCTCTTCAACCAATGACCCTTTGTAACGTATCGCTAAATCGAATTGTTTGCGCAACCAACCTATTTCACCGTGCTGTCGAGCGATGAAGCGCTCGACAAATGGCATTGTTGATGCAAAAGGCGCTAAACGTTCTGCGTTGTAGCCAAAGGCACTAAGCATACCATTCTGATAACTCTCATTATCGGGTGCGGCAGCTAGCAATTGTAAAAATACCTGTTGAGCTTCTTCGCTATCGTTCATGGCCTGAAGTGTCCAACCGAACAGCGCCTTACGCTCATCGGTTAAGCCACCACGCTCAGCCAGTGCTCGGGCTGCATCAGCACTCTTCTCAAAAGCGCCGGTTGTATAATGCTTCACTTGCTCAGAGGCCAACGCGTTAATACACCATTCATTTAGCTCAGCCTCGTCGTGACTACATGCCAGTGCCATCGCCTTTTGTTGTTCCCCCGCAGCACTCAGTGCCAGCGTTTTGCCGTAAACATGAGAGACTTTATCAAACAGTTTCAACGCGGTGTCGTAATTACCTTGCTCCAGCGCCTGCCAACCTCGTGCTACAACCTGCCCTCTCATCTGCTTGGGCGCTTGTTTTAACAAGGTATCTATCGCTTGCCAGTTGTTGCTTTTAAACGCTTCGTAGGCCTGGGCGTCGGTAACAGCTGCCAGTGCATCAGCCCGGGGTTTAGCGCTGCCGCTACTCACTTTAGAGAAAAGCCGCTTCGCTGTATCCAACTGGTTGCGCGCCATATATATCCAGCCCATCAGCAGCAAACTTTCATCATCCCCTTGCTGCTCAGCATTATTCCTCGCCTGCTCGATAGTTGTTTCAGGTACCGATAACCACTGTGTATCGGACATTTTAGCAAGCTCACCTAACAGACTTTCTGTAGGGTCCGACTGAGCAGGCTTGAGCTTTGGCTTTGCAGGTAACGGATTATTCATCAGGTGCATTGCATCTTTTAATGCCTTCGACGGTGCCCACTCGGGATGACGTTGTTGTAAACGCTCATATTCTGCGTTAGCAAGCGATAACTGTTGATGCCTGATATGATACCAGACCCCTGTAGTATCAGGCTCGGTGGCTCCGTGAGAGACACTGGGCATAGTCACGTATAACGCTATGGTTGCAGCAAATTGCCCAACTCGAAACCATCTCATCATCGCCCCCTTTCTTCGAGCGCCAGCAAACTAAGCATTACCAGACTGGCAGAAAAGTAATCCATATCATCGTGAAGGTTTAGAGAATTGGACATTTCTAATTGCTCGGGCTTACGCACCAGGTAAAGCGCAGTTACCGCCGCATTTACGGCAACCATACCAGGTGTCATGGGATATGAGGCCTTATCACCGGTTTGCAAATTCCATGTTGCGGGTGCACGCCCTCCATCCCAGTAACTCAAAAAGGGCTTTGCGAGACTAATATCAACTCCCTGCCAGGCCAAATGTAGCGGGATACGACAGGCATTGAAGCCAAAGTCAGGTGACACGACTTCATCAAGAGAAATACCGCTCTCGGTAACCCGCAGCCAATCCGGGGAGATTTGCCACTGAGCTTCGCTTTTAGCGATAAGCGCGATGCCGGAAATAGCGACATCGTCCCAAACAGCATCGCCGGTAACTTCTGCAAATGCGTGAAAAGCAGGGAATACCCAGTACGACAAATTCACCTGCACATCGCCATTGGGATAAACAAATCCCTTTTCTCCAGGCAATAGAAGCACTTCGCCATGTCTGGCAAGGATCACAGTTTTTCGCAATGCATTAATAATTGCCATGGCGTGTTTGCGGTAGTGCGGCGCGTCCCATTTTTTTGCAGCTTTTAATAGCGCCCACGCTATTAAAATCTCACCATCTGAAGCGTTGTTTAGATCGTCAACACAACTTCTGTCAGCGGCTGGGCACGGTCTGTATCGCCAGCTAAAGAGGTTATCGGCTCGCTGTAACCGCGACTGAGTCCATTCCCACAGTCTTTCAAACCGGGGCTTGTCATCTGCAGCAACGGCAAAGAGCATTCCGTATCCCTGCCCTTCAGAGTGCGATACATTGTCATTGCCTGTGTCTACAATACGACCATTGTCATAAAAGCGGGAATGGTAGCGTTCCCAGGCTTCCTCAAATGGCGATGTGGGCGGGGAGTCACATGCGACTAACGTTAAGCACGCGAATAAGGCGCTAAAAAATTGCCAGTACTTTACCATTGCGTCTGGATCTTTTTGTTTCTACGACGCAGTAGCCAGAACGCTAATAATGCGCAAAATATAGCAATGGCAATGAAGGCTATCAGCCAGTACCAGGGATGATTTGTTAGCCACATTCGAGTTTCTAACCAGACATCGTCGTACGCGCCAATCACATACACATCTGCAACTTGCATGACCAGTGAGGGTTTTTCTTTATTTTCCCAAACAATGAAATCTCCGCCTAATTGCCCCCAAATTGCGGGGGAAATCAAATCTGTCGTACGCGCTAACATAGTTTCTGCGGTGTCCGCGGCAAGAATAAAAACAGTACCGGTATTTTCACTATGGGGATTTTCTTGTGCGAGTAACAGCCCCAACGCCCCCAACTCACTTTGCTGAGCAGTGACGCCATGCATCAGCGCACCGTCATGCTCTTTGTTCTCCGCAGCTGAACGCAGGCGATTGTGAAGCAAATTTTGCAACCGGTAAGGCCATCTTTTCGTGTCCTGTATTGTAGCGTGAAAAGCCTTACCGTAACCTGTTGGCATTGCATCGGGTGTTGCCAGAACAAAGGCAGAATTGGTGGTTACCGCAGGTATCTTGCGATGTAATTGTAGAGAAGGTATAAGCGTGCCGGCTGATTGCGCTAGTTTGCCGACAAGTGTCAGGCCCGAATCAATCAGTTCGTCAGAGCTGAGATAAACATCAGCATGCCCTGCCCCATTAACCTGAGCCATAGGATAGGCTGTTTCAGCAAGCAACCGCAAATCAGGTTGTCTGGCAACACTTCCTGCCTTGGGGATCTCTACACGGCTTGTGGGCAGAAGCTGAAAGTGCAAATACTTGCCGGGTATATCATCGCAGGCCACGTCGGCCACAGGCGGACGCATAGTTACGTCCACCGCAATGTTATTCCGACCGCCTTTGAGATGCCGAGCTGGTATATTGAGCTGATAGTTTCGAAAAGATTGCCCATTGACGTTTGCCAAAGGCAACCCGTGAACCAATTCGCCATTCACCTCAATATTCATTGCCGAACCGGGCCCAAAACCAGCGCCATAAGCAAAATCTAAATAGATTTCAAGTGTTGCACTTTCAGGCACATAGAAATCGGCAGGCAGTGTAAACTCAACCTGTTTTTCAAAAGCGCGTTCTCCTCGAAAATCTGCGCCCCCATCTCCCATGTCTCCCAGTGAGTAACTGCCCCCGGGAATCAGGGTATCAACAGAGAGCGGCAAAGTATCACTGGCATACTCAAAACCATCAATAATGGTATGGCTATTGGGGTTCAGCACATCGTCCATTAGCGCAAGGGCCTCTGCGGCCATGAGTACTTCACGTTCCTGGGTACCCGACACTATCAGGCGATGCCGGGACGATACATACAATGTACCGTCAGTAAACCGAATTTCCGGCGTTTTCTCTACGCCCAGATAAGCCCCTTTAATACGATTAAATGTTTCTTCGCTTAGGTACTCCCTTAACTCGGCACTGGTGCCCACCAATACGTGAACACCTTCTTCTTCGCGATTGAGATAATAGCTGCTTTGTAAAAGCGCTTCGCGGTCATCACTTTTCAGTACTTGGCCCTGAGGTAGTCCAGGCTCCTGAGGGCGAATAGGTAGATGCTGAAAATGAAATTGCAGTGGTTGATATTCAGCCCGCAGCGCCAGTGCTTGAGCGACGGTGGGTAAAGCCTTCAGCATAACAGAGGTCGCTGCATTATCTGCTGAAAGCAAGCTGACAGTCGTTTGGCGGCCAATACCCGGGCTAAACATATCGCTGAGTTCTGCCAGTGTCATGATGTTGTCTTCACGGGTAGTTTCAACAACGAGTGAAGAACGGTATAAATCCAATTCGGTCCACAATTCTGGTGCTGCACCATCCACACACTGGTTAGCATAATGCTGGCTAACCGCAAATGTCAGCGTATTGTACCCCTCACGCCAAAGCTCCGCCGGTAATGCAATCATAGGGTTTTTATTCGGGTTCGCTGGATCAAGGGCAATCTGTCCAATAGTGGCATTATTGAAGCGCACACTAAGTACTGAGCGCTGCTGGACTAGGGCGATGGAATGGACCGCACGTAAGTCAAGCCAGGCATCGGTAACAGTGTGACCACCAGCAAGCGGCACTGATACGTTCAACTCAGCGACACTGCCCTGCAGGCGGACAACGCTATCGCCGGCATAGAAGTCAGAGATCCGCATACGATAGTTCTCTGCTTGCGCACAATAAGCAACAAACAGCGCACTGAAAACAACAAAAAGAAGACGTGTTATCACGATAAATTACCTTTCCCTGAATGTTTTTGCCAAAATTGACGACTGTGAAACCAGAAGTGGAGAAATGCAGGTCGAACACTCATTTTTAATACATGTCGAACCCCAAACCAGTAGGATATAGAACGGGTGCGACGACGTTGAAAGCTTTGCCAGCGCCGACTGTCACCCATTACGAAACGAATGATATCATCGATATTGTCTGACGTTTGCAGGAAGCTAAACCTCACCTCGTGCTCCTCAGGGCTTACTGTAACGATTTTACAGGGTAACCTAATTTTGCCTACGTCACCTTTTCTGTCTACCAGCAAGGTAACTGTTTCAGGTAACGGACAATTAATCGCGTCGAGGCGCGACTTTGCCCCTCCCAAAGATAAATCTATTAAATGGCCGGTCCAGGCACTCTCCCCGTCGTCAGCAATCAACCGGATGTGATCACTGGCAGGAAGTCTTGCTTGCTCCCGTATTTGCCTTTTCTCTACCAACACACCCATCACACTGAATAACAAGAGTAAATTAAACGAATTCCAGGCAAGGACTACAGCCGTTAGCTCACGAGTTAACGGTTCTGATATCATTTTCATTACCCCTGCCACAGTGGCAACGGTGAGTAGCGCTAACAAAGCATAAAACACGCCAGACAGCGGAGAGATAAATGTGCTGGCCAAACTCTGTCCCTTCGGTGTCACAACAAAAGACGGCGCCTTGGGATTGCGGAAAACTCTTAGCAAGGCCCGTAATGTGAAAACACATTGCAAAATTTCGTATAGTTCTGAAACCATTGGCCATCGCGTTTTACCAAATAGCATGGTCGACAACATATAAGTAGCAATTACGTGGGGCAATGTGAAAGCAGCAATCTCGGTCAATGAAGCGTGATACACCTGCATGCCGAATACGAGATATGCCAGTGGCATTAGCAAGAAAATAATTCGGGCGAAGGGAAATAGCCAGAACAAGATCGAGCTCATGTAACCAACCCGTTGATGCCAGCTCAATTTTCTGTCCAAAAACGGCTTTTTTAGGAGCAAAATTTGCGTCATACCCTGGGCCCAACGCATGCGTTGCTGAATGAAAGCATCGAAGGTTTCTGGCGCTAGTCCACTTACCATAGGTCTGTCCACGTAAACAGATTCATAACCCATTGCATGCAAATCAAAAGCCGTTTCAGCATCTTCTGTTATGGATTCCCCCGACAATCCATCAACCAATTCCAGGTGGGCGCGTCTGATCACTGCAGCCGAGCCACAGAAAAAAGAAGCAGACCAATAATCAAGACCTTTTTGAATCGTGCCGTAGA
Source organism: Alteromonas sp. AWQ4_252 (assembly GCF_056158205.1). NCBI lineage: Bacteria > Pseudomonadati > Pseudomonadota > Gammaproteobacteria > Alteromonadales > Alteromonadaceae > Alteromonas > Alteromonas sp. AWQ4_252. The sequence goes on from NZ_JBSWSV010000001.1 coordinate 4,595,512, forward strand.
ACATGTCATTTTCTGAGGGCATACGGCTAAATGCGGAAAAATAGTTGCGCTCCACCGGGTCAGGATTTGCCATAAAATGAGGCGTTTGAACCAAAAACACTTTTTCATTCTCCACTAACCAGGGCACGGTATGATCGAGAAAGTCAATGGTAGGTACGTGGTCTGCATCCAAAATAACAACTAGCTCACCTTCGGTATTAGCCAGGGCCGCATTAACGTTTCCTGCTTTAGCAAACTCATTTTTATCACGGGTATGGTATTTTGCTCCCAGCCGTTTACACATGGCCTGCATGGCTTTGCGCCGTACTTTGGCGGCTGTAGCTGCAATCTCATCGCTTTGGGTCAGCTTCTCCGTGGTACTGCCGTCGTCCAGCAAATGTACATTTACTTTGTCCTGCGGATAATTCAGCATTTTCGCTGCACGAATTGTCACTTCTAAAATGGCTTCAGCTTCGTTATAGGAGGGAATGAGGATGTCTACCGTAGGAAGCGCCTCTGCGGGTATAGATTTAATAGACTTAAGTGGCCGCTGAAGGGGAAACGCGTTAACAATACAACCAAGGATATGAGTGAGGGCAGCATAGACTTCCGCCAAAAACAGTAACCAGACTGCAATCAGTGACACCCAGTCTGTGGCAGTGAGGGTATACATGCCCCGCCAGAGAATGTACCGGACAGTAAGTGCAAGGCCCAAAAATATCGCCAGCAACCTGAATACATATCGCCAACGGTGATAGGCCGTAGATTCCAAATTGCACAGTCTGATGCAAAACAACAACACCAAGGACACTAATAATTGCGAAAATGCATCCATTGGTGCAACGAGAAGAAGACTGAGTATAAAGAGACCAAAAACAAAAAAAAGCGTCGGCGACCAAAATTGCCCGCCGTGTTGCCGTGAAGCCTTCAAATTAGCGTCCCAAAAGTGGCACTCTTGTAACGACTGCGTAATTCCCTCTGTTAATTAAACGTAGGTGACTGTCTGTGACATCAACTTCGTGGTTGCTTTCGTAAAAGCGCCTCGACAAAGCATCACGATGACGGCGCTGCTCTTTCAACAACAAAAAACTGGCGGGTACTGCTAATAAGCCTGTAACGAGAGCAACGCATTCAATAACAAACAGCCAGTCAGAGGGCACTGGCGCAACGTTGAGTGAAAAATACAGAATACTTAGGCTTACTACTATAACGATCATTGAAATAGCCATCAACCGCTTCGCTTTTTGAACAGCACGCTCTGCATCGCGAAATATAGCCAAGCGAGTCTGCCACAAATTATTGTAATGCGAGACTGCGTCATCAAACGACGGGGTGCTATCATCTCTTACATGATAGCCTGCAAGAGCATTTTCTGTAGCCTCAGTAAAAGGTAATGATTCAACGTACATCGAGCTTCCCCAATTAATTCTGACTAAATTATCGTCAATATAGGGACAAGGGTAAATTCAACTTTTGTCGAAAACTTATTTTTTCTTATAACTTACATTAAAAAAAAGTTAAAAATTCAGGTAAAAATCAACACACAGGGCTTTGTATTCTGCTGTGTAACGATGATCCGTGTTTCGTATTGTCAGCCCCTGCTCGATACATTCACCCAATTGAAATGAAAAACAAAAGCCGTGCAGATACGTTGCGTGTTGCGGGGTAGCCTGAACACTCAAGCGTTGTCTTAAATGCAATCCAAATGACAAGGCCGCAGCAACAATCTCTTCATCACGTGCAGCAGGATAAACGCAATATATCTTGCCTGTGGCGCAAAGCAGTCGCGAACAGTGTAAAAATAGCTGTTGGGGGGTGAGTGCATCATCATGCCTTGCTAACAAACGGTTTCTTTTTGCAGCTCCATACGCTTGAGTATGTGAGGTTGCCTGTTGGAAGTAAGGTGGGTTACAAACCACAATATCGAAGCCACTTGAGACACGAAGATCTTTTATGTCACTCGCTTCTACTGCTATGCGCTCCGCCCAGGGTGAAGCTGCGACATTGTCTTTAGCCTGCAATACGGCGGCATGGTCAATATCAATTGCCGTGATATGAGCAGCCGGATATTTTTGTGCCATCATCAGGGCAAGAATTCCAGTGCCCGTTCCCGCATCCAATATTCTTGATGCTTGCTCTGGCTGCGCCCAGCTGCCCAATATGAGACTGTCGGTGCCCACTTTCATCGCACAATGCTCCTGGGCGACAAAAAACTGCTTACACTGGAAACCTTTCGCCATTAAAACACCTGCAGTGATATCATTTTTCTGGCCACTTCAGCGGCTCGAACGGGTTTATATTTCGCCAAAGGGCCGCGCATTACCGTTCCCCACAGAGGTGCCAATTTTTTCGCAATATCCTCCATTAACCGGGCATCGAGCCGTTCATCTAGCAGCAAAGACGGTCGCACTGCAGAAGCATTAGGAAGCTGAGGCATGCGCATAATGGCATCTTCCAACTCACCCTTTACGCGAAGATAGAAGTTATTACTTTTGGCATCAGCACCCACCGAAGAAATCCAAACGAAACTGTCTGCTCGCTGGGCTCTTGCTAATTGAGCCGCAACATGAACATATTCAAAATCCACTTTTCGAAAGGCTGATTTCGACCCTGCTTGTTTAAGCGTTGTGCCCAGACAACAGTAAACATGCTTCACACTGAAATAACCCTGATAATCCTGAAATTGCGTAAAATCGATAACCATTGGCGATAGTTTTTTCAGCGGATCAACAAACATACGGGACGGCAGTGGCTTGCGTATCAATAAAGTAATGGCATCATATCTTGGGTCGACAAGTAATTGCCTGACAAGCGCTTGTCCCACGAGGCCGGTTGCACCTAAAACTAAAGCTGTTTTATTACGACTCACCTTGTGTCATCCTGTTTATTCACCTAATTGACAACTTAAAAAACGTTTAAAATATAATGAAAAAAACGCTACTCATCGGAGCCCTTATGCTCAGTTCTGTACTTCACGCCAAAGAGCTCACTATTGATCGCATCTTTGCGTCTCCATCATTAGACGGTGATGCACCACGCAATTTGCAAGTCTCACCAGACGGACAACGGGTAACTTTCTTAAAGGGTAAGAAAGCTGACTACAATCAACTCGATTTGTGGGAGTACCACATCCCGTCAGGCGAAACCCGTATGTTATTCGACTCCACCGCACTACAACAGGGTGCCGCCGAATTGTCTGACGAAGAAAAAGCCCGTCGTGAGCGCATGCGCCTTTCCGGTTCTGGCATTGTGAGCTATCAGTGGTCGAAAGATGGCAAAGCATTACTTTTCCCAATGGGTGGTGATGTGTTTTACCACGAATTGGGAAAAAATGGCGCGAAACAATTATTAAATACGGATGCTTTTGAAACTGATATCAAATTATCTCCAAAAGGGAATTACATTTCTTTCATCCGCGACCAAAACTTGTATATCAAACACATAGCCAGCGGCAAAGAAGTCGCCATAACAGAAGACGGTGGTGGCGACATCAAGTACGGGATGGCCGAGTTTGTTGCCCAGGAAGAAATGAGTAGGATGACGGGTTACTGGTGGTCACCTGATGAAAGCCACATCGCTTTTACGCGAGTTGACGAAGCGCCTGTGGACATCATTACTCGTTCAGAGATTTATGCAGAAAGTATTAAAACAATTGAACAGAAGTACCCCGCAGCAGGCACGCCCAACGTAGCCATTACGCTGGCAATACAAGCCATTGAGACCGGTGCCCGTGAATGGGTTGACCTGGGTAAAGAAAAAGATATCTACCTGGCGCGTGGCCAGTGGATGTCACCAACCGTATTTACCTATCAGTGGCAAAGTCGCGACCAGCAATTACTCGAGCTGCGCAGCTTCGATATAGCTGGCAAGCAATCTTCAGTGTTGTTGTCTGAACGCAGTGACACATGGGTTAACCTGCACGATGACTTAACTTTTCTAACGAGTCGGAAGCAATTTATCTGGGCATCTGAACGCGACGGATTCAAACATCTTTATTTGTATAACAACGACGGTTCTTTAGTTAAGCAATTAACCAAAGGTGAATGGGTGGTTGATGAACTGGAAGCAGTGGATCTTAGTGCTAATAAGCTCTATTTCACCGGCCGCAAAGACACACCACTGGAAAGGCACTTGTACAGTGTGGATCTCACTACGAATGCTATTGAAAAAGTATCTACCCAAGCCGGTTTCCACGGTATTGCATTCGCGAAAGACGCTTCAATTTACGTTGACACGGTATCCACCGTCAATCAGCCGCCACAGGTGAGTTTACACCGGGCGAGCGGCGAACACATTACCTGGCTGGAAGAAAATGCCATAGACGAAACGCATCCGCTTTACGCTTATCAGGATAGCTGGGTTAAGCCCGATTTTGGCACCATCACCACCGATGACAACGCCACCTTGTATTATCGCTTGTACAAGCCCGAAAATATGAAAAAGAAAAACCCCGTGATCGTGTATTTATATGGTGGCCCTCACGCACAGGTAGTAACTAATAGCTGGGGAGGCAACCGAGGGTTACTCATGCAGCATTGGGTGGACCAGGGTTATGTAGTATTTAGCATCGACAACCGGGGCTCAAACTACCGGGGTAAAGCGTTTGAAGATCCTATTTTCAAAAAAATGGGTACTGTGGAAGTCGACGACCAGGTAGCTGGCGTTAAATTTTTACGTACTCTGCCCTATGTGGATGAAACCCGCATTGGTGTATATGGCCACAGTTATGGCGGTTACATGACGCTAATGAGCATGTTTAAAGCTGGTGATTATTTTGCTGCTGGCGTATCAGGAGCTCCTGTTACTGACTGGCGCCTTTACGATACTCACTACACCGAACGTTATATGGGTAACCCCAACACTGACGATGACGCCTATACGGCATCCAGTGTCTTTCCCTATGCAAAGGATTTGAAGGGTGAACTGCTTATTTACCATGGCATGGCAGACGACAACGTTCTGTTCACTCATAGCACCAAGTTGTATAAGCACCTTCAGGACTTAGCGATACCGTTTGAGACTATGGACTACCCAGGCAAGAAACACAGTATTCGTGGAAAACAAACAGGTATTCACCTGTACAACACCATTACCCGCTTTTTCAATCGCAATTTGCACCCGGAAAAAGAATAGCGGACTTACGAAAAAAGGGCTGCATTCGCAGCCCTTTTCAATTATTCACGTGAAAACGTTTCTATCCGAACAACTGTGTCGCCAGAGCTTGCTGAACACCCTGTGCAGCATTTTTACTTAGTTCAATTTCAATAGCTTGTGATTGCCCGGACACCCATATTTTGAGCTCTGAGTCTGTATCAAAGTGACCTGCGGTTTCCACCACAAACTGTGTTATCGATTTGTACGGTATAGAATGGTAATTAACTTTTCGCCCGGTAATGCCTTGCTTGTCGATTAATATCAAACGACCGCTGGTGAATACCACTAAGTCCCTGACAAGTTTGTAAGCACTTACAACACTTTCACTCGGCGAGAGTACCGGAGCCAATTCTTCAGCCACCACAGTGATATCAGTTTCACTCGCGTTACCTAATAATGCATCAAATAAACCCATAATAGTTCCTTGTAATCATCATGCCCGTAAAAGAGTAACATTATTAGGCGGTGTCAGGCGATGCTTCAATGGTATAGGTTTGCCCAAGGCATATCCCTGCCCGTAGTCAACCTTCAACTCCCGTAATGCGTCACAGGTTTCCTGGTCGGCAACGAATTCCGCAATTGTTTGCTTTCCCATACTATGGGCAATCGCACTGATGGCTTTGACTGTTTCGTGATCAATACTGTCACGAGCCATGTTTCTGACAAAAGACCCATCTATTTTCACATAATCCACATCGAGATTTTTAAGATAGGTGAACGAAGACATACCCGCTCCGAAATCATCCAGTGCGAAACGACATCCTTTGGTTTTCAGTGTTTGCATAAAATGCTTGGCAGCACCAATATTAGTAACGGCTGTGGTTTCGGTTATCTCGAAACAGATTTTTTCCGGGGGCACAGTGGAACGGTCGACACGCTCAACTATTCTCTGTAATTGTTCGTTATCACCTAACGTGAGCCCTGACAGGTTGATAGCAACTTTCCCTAACTGGTCAACATGGGCTGGGTGAGCTTCCAGAATTTTAAGCGTATTGTCTACAACCCACCAGTCGATCTTGTTCATTAAGCCATGTCTCTCCGCCAGTGGGATAAACAGCGCGGGACTAATCAACCCTCCATTCCCATCAGGAAGACGCAGTAAAATTTCATAGTGCGCCAGCTCACCATTACCCTTATTCATGGGCATAATAGTTTGGCTGTACAATTCAAACCTGCCGCTCTGGACTGCAGTGTTCAGTACGTTTAGAACGTTACTCTCACTGGACAAACCGTCAGTATCTTCGTGGTTTCTGTGGATAAAGTAACGATTCCGTCCCTCATATTTTGCCTGATAACAAGCGTTGTCCGCAGCTTTAATGAGTTGAGCGACGGTACCACTGCCCTTTTCTATTGGGATCACACCAATACTGGCCCCTACGTAAAATAACCTGTTGTCATGAATAAAACGGTAGCAGGAGATTGCTTTCAGTATGCTATCGAGCTTTGTGGTAACCGTAGTCAGATTCTGGTTTCGAAATATAATACAGAACTCATCGCCACCGATGCGCGCTAAAAGTTCTTGTTCAGTGACCTGCTGACGAAACAAATTAGCCACTTCTTTAAGCAATTTATCTCCCGCGGGGTGCCCACAACTATCATTAACCAGTTTAAATCGGTCCATATCGATAAAGCACATTACGCCGAATTGATCATCCTGCTCCACACTTTCTAAAAATTGTCGAAGCTCATTATCAAAAGCATAACGATTCATCAACCCGGTGAGTTGATCATGGCTGGCCTGATACGCGACTTCGTCTTGCAATACCTGCTCTTTGGTGACATCCCGGGCTATGCCCTCCACAGCTGTCAAATCACCATTTTTTGAACAAATTGGTGTGTCGGTAAATTCAATAATACATACCTTCTCATCACTGCTCTTAAAATGGACTAAGTAAGGCTCAGGCTTTTCTCCCTTTTTAATTTGATCGCTGATGGATCCGTAATTATCAGGAACCTGTTGAATTAGCTGTTGAGACCGACGGCAGAACTCTCTCTCTTCAAAGCCAAGAATGGTTTGTAAACCTGCACTCACATAAACAAACTGGTTGTCCGGGGTTTTTGTGTATACAAAGTGTCGGTGCATATTATCCACAAGCCGCCGGTAACGCTCTTCACTTTTCTGCAGGGCCATACGGGCCCGAAATCGCTCTGACACATCCCGGACAGTTATAGCAAGCGTTGACTCCGCTTTTACCATTTGGACTTTGAGCCACTCGGCCTCCGTGGCCTTACTTTCCGTATGTAGATAGGCTTCGTGATGTTCACCAGATCTAAAAACATCAAACGCTTTTTCTATCAGCGTGCCATGTTCAAGACTATTAAGGTGACGTTTCAGCGATTTCTCTGCCCCTTGACGGCTTAATTGCGGAAATAGCTGATAACTTACTTTATTTGCTTCAAGTAAGAGAAAATCATCATCAATTGATTGATAAATCATTAGTCCATCGAGCGCCGCATCGCTGGCAGTTTGATAGCGACGCTGACTCATTGCTAAATTTAATGCACTTTTCAATTGTTTGTGCAATACCCAACTCACCAGCAAAGACATTGCAATGCCGACAATAGCAATTAGCCAACCTGCGTTGAATCTGCCCGGCTGACTTTGAATATGTAGAGTCCACTGACGACCGAGAAAGTCGATCCCCTCAGCAATGACCGTTGAACCGTCGTCTTCAAACTCACCTTCTTCGAGCAAATGCTGCTGTCCATCGAGGATCATAAAATTAAATTGCGGACCGACTAGATCTCCAATGATCTCATCCAGAATTTCACTGATATCAAAGCTTGCAATAAGAAAACCCAGATGAGCTTCCTGTGGGCTAATGGCTCTTGAATAAACTAAGAAGAAATGGCCACCTTCCCCGGATTGAATGAGCGAACTGTGGAAGTCGTCAGATACTGTAAATGATGTAAGACCTAAATCCCTCAGCGGTGTGCTCATCATAGAGAAACCGGTGCTTGATAGCCCCTGGCTGTTTGGCAGGGTAATCCACCGAACGTTACCTTGTACATCAGTCACGGCTAGAGAAGTATAACCATACTGCATATTCATTAGGGAAACAGCTTGCGCATTAAACCAGTCTATATCGTTGGCAGAAAATGCAGGCCAACTTTGCATAAGGTTAATCATTGCCTGTCTTCGCTCTTTAGCGAAGAGCGACATACTGTTCTCTACCTGGCGAGCCAATGACTCGGCTTTAGATTTCCGCGATTCAAGGTCGTCCTGAATAAGGTATACACCCGAACTTACGAATATACTGCTTAACATGATGAACAGAAAAAACGGCAACAGGTAAATTCTGTTCTTTCTCTCTCGGGGCATGGAAAAGTTTGATCTTAATAAATATAAATGACGATACAGGCTCGGTGTGACATTTTTATTAATTCGCCGGCTGTTATAAACAATGATAGGGTAACGATTCGCATCAACAAACCAATAAGGATATCGTTTTGAGTACCACTTCACAGCCTACTATGGACGACATTTACGCTGCAGCTAATCGACTATCAGGCTGTGTTGCCAGAACGCCTTTATTGGAAAGTAGTTTGCTAAACCGGTGGCTCGGACAGCGCATCTTATTCAAGGCAGAATGCTTACAACGTACCGGTGCTTTCAAACTTCGCGGGGCCACTAATTTTCTGAAATGTTTACAGGAAAAGGGCGAATTACCCCAACGCATAGTGGCAAATAGCTCAGGCAATCATGCCCAGGCAGTTGCCTACGCTGCCAACCAGTTTGGTATTCCCTCGTGCATCTTCGCTACCGAAACTATTTCACCGGTTAAGGCTGCGGCCACACAAGCGTATGGCGCAAAACTGAAACTATTCTCCTCTCGCCCTGAGGCGGATGCTGCCGTAGAAGAAGCGGCGAAGGACCCTGGGACGGTGTGGATCCCTCCCTACAATCACCCGGATATCATTGCCGGCCAAGGCACTGCCTGTCTTGAGGCACTCGAAGACGCCGGCAAAGTGGATGCCATTTTCGCCCCCTGCGGTGGTGGTGGAGTATTAAGTGGCACGTTACTCGCTGCTCGCCATCTTCAGCCTGAAGCTAAAGTCATAGGCGCAGAACCACTGGAAGCAAACGATGCCGCGCGCTCTTTGCAAAGCGGCGTGATTGAAACACTTGCCAGCGCACCCAATACTTTGGCTGACGGTGCGGCAACGCCCTCAGTGGGGTTGCATACATTCCCATTGCTACAACAACTCGATGATTTCTACGAAGTAAACGAAGAACAAATTGCCTACTGGACTCAGTGGTTACAACACCTGTTAAAACTTCACGTGGAGCCAACCAGCGCCATGAGCATGGCTGCTGTTGCCGCCTGGGCAGTGAACTCGCCCCCTGAACAAACTGCAATTGTAATACTGACCGGCGGAAATATTAGCCAGGCGACAATGCAAAAAGTTTGGCAGACAGATTACTTGTTGCAGCCACCAAACATTACCGAACAAAACGAAGAGGAATAACAATGAAAAAGCTCGTGCATAAAGGAGTGTTGTTACTAGGACTTTTGTTGTCTTTTAGTGTGTTGGCAACCACCAAACTAGTGAAAAATGTCAATGGGTACACGTTAATCGAATCAGGCTCTCTTGTGCGTTTCAATGCCGTACTCATTGAAGATGGCAAAGTAAAACAGCTCGACCCAACGACGACGACTGCAGGTGAAGTTATCAATGGGCATGGAAAAGTCATGCTGCCAGGGTTAATTGATGCTCACGGACATTTACTTGGTCTCGGTGCAAGTTTGCTGGAAGTAGATGTAAGGGAAAGTCAGTCAGCTAAGGACGCAGCCCGACTGACTGCAGAGTACGCCTTTGCAAACCCCAATCAAGCCTGGATAATCGGTGGCGGATGGAATCAGGAATTTTGGCCTGACAGGGCTTTCCCCAGCGCTGCAATTCTCGATGAAAAAATTGCAGACAAGCCCGTCTTGCTTTACCGGGTTGATGGTCACGCAGGTTGGGCCAATAGCAAAGCGTTGGCGTTGGCTAATATCAACGCCGACACTCCTGACCCTGTGGGTGGCGTCATCGTTAAAGACGCAGAAGGCATTCCCACAGGCGTACTGATTGACAACGCTATGGGCCTTATTGAAAGTGTGATGCCCTCACAATCGGCCGCGCTTTACAATGCGCAACTGGATGCCGCCGGACAACACCTTCTCGCCCAGGGAATTACAGCCATGCACGATGCAGGCGTGCCCCACAGCGTTTACGACTTCTATTTGGCCAAGGCCACCCAGCAAGATCTGCCTGTACGTATTTATGCCATGATAAGTGCTACAGACCCAACCCTTGGCCAAATGCTGGATATTGGCCCGGTTCGCAGTCCTGATGACTTTCTTTATATCCGCAGTGTCAAAGCCTACGGAGATGGTGCGCTTGGAAGCCGGGGAGCTGCACTGCTACAACCATATTCCGACGATCCGCACCAATCTGGTCTTTTACTCACACAGCCTGAAGATATGGATGCCCTGTTCACAAAGGTCATTGGCTCAGGGTTTCAATTAAACTTTCACGCTATTGGCGATAAAGCCAATCATATGGCTCTGAATCAATTCGAAAAAACTTATAAAACGGAAGGCGGTAAGGCACTGCGCAACCGTATCGAACACGCACAGATCATTGACGTTAACGATTTGCAGCGATTTGCACAGCTCAATGTGCTGCCATCAATGCAGCCAACTCATGCTACCAGTGATAAGAACATGGCCGAGGACCGCCTCGGAAAAGAAAGAATGAAAGGTGCTTACGCTTGGCAAACACTGTTGAAATCCGGCATTGCCCTCCCCCTTGGTTCTGATTTCCCCGTGGAACTTGCTAACCCATTCTTCGGTATTCACGCAGCTGTGACTCGGCAGGACAGAAACAATCAACCGGTGCAAGGCTGGTATGCCCATGAAGCGATGACAATTGAACAAGCCTTTCGGGGTTTTACACTGGATGCGGCTTATGCGGCGCACATGGAAGATACCTTAGGCACATTGACCCCAGGCAAGTGGGCAGATTTCATATTGGTTGATCAGGATATATTTACCGTACCTGCGAGCGCACTTTGGAAAACGACGGTATTACAAACCTGGTTAGCAGGTGAAAAGGTATATGATGCAAACGTTCGCTGAGTGAATAAGGGCGTCTTGTGTCTGGCGCCCCTACATAGCAGCTTATTAAGAACTATTCCTGTATAAAAGCGAAACGGGGCGTGACGACCCCGTCCACAGTGACGCTTTCGCAAAACATGTCATATGGCCTTACCCACAGCGCTTTGTCACCATATTCAGGCCGATAAACCACTAATTTTGATTCGTCTTCAGAATGTGTAGCAACACCCACAACGGTGTAATAATTACCCTTGTAGTGTCGGTACAGCCCTGGTTTCACATCATCTGTCATTGCTCATCCTCTAACGGAAGTCTAAGTTGTTGTATGGGTACATCATCGGCCAGTCCGAGATGAATACCCACTAATCTCACGCCACGGCCCCGTGACCTTTGCCAGGCTTCTTCAAGTAAGGTGTAAAAGAAAGCCTCATCGATATCATGATGACGATGCTCTACGGTGGTCTGCTGAAAGTCGCTGAACTTGAGTTTAACGCCTTGTGAACGGATAGCACAACGGCTGGCACCAGACTTTGCCTGGTAGCTTTCTATTCTCTCCTGAAGCTTTTCCCACAACATAGGCATGACTTCCTTACAGGCATCTAATGTGTGTAAATCTTCACTAAATGTGCGTTCAACACCTATGGATTTCCGCTCCCGGCTAACATTTACCTCACGTTCGTCCACACCATGTGCCCGATTCCACAGCACAGTGCCAAACTTTCCCAACTCCTTTTGTAGTCGCTCAAACGGGTACTTGCGTACATCGGCACAGGTATTCAAGCCAAGACGCTCTAGTTTTTGCTGCGTGACTTTGCCAACACCGGGTATTTTCGCCAGAGGCATGGTTTTTACAAAGCTATCCAGTTTGTCTGGCGTAATTACACAAATGCCATCCGGCTTATTCTCATCACTGGCAACTTTCGCAACAAATTTACAAGGCGCAACACCGGCAGAAGCGGTGAGGTTCAATTCAGCCTTTATGCGCCGCCTGATATCCTCGGCTATAAGCGTAGCGCTGCCGTTGAATAATTTTGTATTTGTCACGTCAAGGTAAGCTTCATCCAAAGATAAAGGCTCAACAAGATGTGTGTAGTCGGAAAAAATATCGCGGATCTTCTGGCTCTCTTTGACATACACGTCCATACGCCCTTTTACCAGAATTAAGTCCGGACACAGCCGTTTAGCATATGCTGTGGCCATGGCAGAACGAACACCGTATTTTCTTGCCGGGTAATTACAGGTCGAGATCACCCCTCGCCTGTCAGCACTGCCGCCGATTGCGATGGGTTTATGAGTTAATGAAGGGTTGTCACGCATTTCCACAGCTGCGTAGAAACAATCCATATCGACGTGAATGATTTTTTTCACTACACATCCAACACTGTATATTCAAACAGCATTTTACGACAAAAAGGGATAAAGTCACATGACAAATTTGCGGGCGCAAATGAAGGTGCGAGAGCAAAGTAAATAAGCGCGCCAAAACGCGCTTACTCTTGTTACATAATTTGGTTATCTTTCCATTCGGCTATACGCTTCTGCCGGGCTTCTTCTCGCTCAGTACGCGCTTTTTTTCTATCGCAGGGTTCAGGACAATCGCAAGCTTTATCAATACCAAGCGCGCCTAAGCCACCACAACTTCCCGATATAGACTTTTTCTGAACCAGGTACCCGATGGCCATGGCCAACACCATTGTCAGGAAAAAACCAAACGCGAGAATAAAAGTAGACATGCTATCTCCTAATTTTTAACACTTACAATATCTTCAAAATGCGGCGACGCATATTCTTCAAAGCCATTTTCAGTGCGCTTAATAAGAAACACGGCCAACCCTTCCTGTTCTGCCAGTGTAATTGCTTCATCCCACCCCATCACGTTAAAAGCTGTTGCCAGACCATCTGCGGTCATTGATGACGGGTGGACTACGGTAACGGAAACCAGATTATGCGTAATAGGTTGACCGGTGCGAGGGTTAATCAGATGAGAATATCGCTTACCATCCACCTCATAGTAGTTGCGATAATCGCCTGACGTAGCGATAGCGTTGGTACCTATTGAGACAATTTTTTGTACTGCCCGTTCCGTAGTCACCGGCTTTTCAATAGCAATTAACCATGGCTCACCATTTCCGCGCTCTCCAGTGACCCGCATTTCACCGCCAATTTCAACCAGATAATTAGTAATATTGTTGGCATCCATGATAGCTGCCACCTCATCGACCCCATAGCCTTTCGCTATTGTGGATAGGTCGACATACAGCATAGGATGCGCTTTGGTTAGGTTGTTGCCATTTAACGCTAATTTATCAAGGCCAACATATTCCCGCACTTCAGTAATTTGTTGAGCAGACGGGACTTTCTCCGGGCGTTTATTAGGGCCAAAGCCCCACATATTCACTAACGGCCCTACGGTCACATCTAAAACCCCGTTACTCATCTTTCCCAGCCGAACAGCTTCTTTTACTACCTTGGCAGTTTCATTTGAAAGCTCGTACGCCGTTGTGAAACGACTTTGATTAAACCGGGATAATTCAGAGGTTGGGTCATAGGTAGACATCAACTTATTAATGTGAACAAGTCTTTCGTCGATGGCTTGCTGCAAGCCCTCAATCTGTCCGCGCTCGTCCACCACATATTTTACATTGTAGGTAGTCCCCATAGTTTCGCCATGTAAATGCGCTACTTGCTTAGATTCCTGGGCACAACCAACAATGACATAAAGCAACAACAGAAAAATGCTGCTTCGTATAACATGTGTAATCACTAGTATTCCTCGACTATCAAAAAAGGGGGCAGCGCCCCCTTTTTTCATTATACCTTTTAACGATTAACCGCCAAAGTCATCCAACATAATATTCTCGTCTTCTACCCCGAGATCTTTCAACATGTTGATTACCGCGGCATTCATCATGGGAGGTCCACACATATAGAACTCACAATCTTCTGGCGCTGGGTGGTCTTTAAGGTAGTTTTCCAACAATACGTTGTGGATGAAACCAGTATAACCGTCCCAGTTGTCTTCAGGTTGTGGATCTGACAATGCAACATACCAATTGAAGTTATCGTTTTCTTTTGCCAGTTCGTCAAAATCTTCCACGTAAAACATTTCACGTAACGAACGGGCACCGTACCAAAACGAGATTTTGCGATCAGACTTCAATCTGCGAAGCTGGTCGAAAATATGTGAGCGCATTGGGGCCATACCTGCACCACCGCCAACGAACACCATTTCCGCTTGCGTATCTTTCGCAAAAAACTCACCAAATGGGCCAGAAATAGTAGCCTTATCGCCTTCTTTCAAGCTCCAGATGTACGAAGACATCTTACCGGCAGGCAGAGTCAGATTATTAGGCGGCGGCGTAGCGATACGCACATTCAGCATAATAATCCCTTCTTCTTCCGGATAGTTCGCCATGGAGTAGGCGCGGATAGTTTCGTCATCGACTTTAGATTCGATATCGAAGAAACCAAAACGCTCCCAATCCGGACGATACTCTTCTGGAATATCGTAATCTTTATATTTCACATGGTGAGGTGGCGCCTCAATTTGAATATAACCACCAGCACGGAAAGGTACGCTCTCGCCATTTGGAATTTTTAACTTCAGTTCTTTAATGAAGGTGGCTTTGTTATCGTTGGAAATAACTTCACAATCCCACTTCTTAACACCGAAAATTTCTTCTTCCAGTTCGATTTCCATGTCTTGCTTAATCGCAACCTGACATGACAAACGGCAACCTTCACGGGCTTCACGTTTAGTAATGTGGTCTAGTTCAGTAGGCAGAATTTCACCACCGCCTGATTTAATGTCTACGCGACACTGACCACAAGAACCACCGCCACCACAAGCAGACGATACGAAGATACCCGCTTCCGCTAAGGCACCGAGTAACTTACCGCCAGGCTGAGTGGTAATAGCTTTATCCGGGTCACCATTGATCATAATGGTCACATCACCACTGGGAACCAGCTTGGATTTGGCGAACATGATGATAAACACCAGCGCCAGTACGATGACAATGAACATGCCAACGCCAAGTAACATTTCTACATTCATTTTATGCTCCTTTGCGTTATTACAGTGCTATACCGGTGAAAGACTGGAAGCCTAAAGCCATGAGTCCAGCAATCATGAACACAGAGCCCAGACCACGCACACCATCAGGCATATCAGCATATTTCAGTTTTTCACGCACAGCTGCCAGCAACACGATTGCCAACGCCCAGCCAATACCACTACCTACGCCGTATACAATACTCTCAGAAAAGTTATATTCCCGCTGAACTGCGAAGGCAACACCACCGAAGATGGCGCAGTTAACAGTAATCAACGGCAGGAATATACCCAACGCGTTGTACAAAGCTGGGAAGAACTTATCCAATGTCATTTCCAGAATTTGAACCAACGCGGCAATTACACCAATGAACGTCAGGAAGTTCAGGAAACTTAGGTCTGTATCAGGAAAACCGGCCCACGCCAGTGCACCAGGAGCGAGGATGTTTACATAGATAACCTGGTTTACCGGTACAGAGATACCCAGCACCACGATAACAGCAACACCCAGACCCATGGCCGTTTTAACTTTCTTCGATACAGCCAGGAATGTACACATACCCAGGAACAAAGAGAGCGCCATATTTTCGATAAAAATCGAACGAACAAATAAAGACAGATAATGTTCCATGAATTACTCCTTAGGCTCTACTTGTTCCGGACGGAAAGTACGGATAATCCAAACCATACCGCCAATCAGGAAGAATGAGCTAAATGGCAGGATGAGCAGGCCATTACCCTGATACCAGCCACCGTTCTGTACCAGCGGTAAAATTTCGAAACCAAGAATGGTACCAAAACCGAACAGTTCTTTAACTGTACCGATACAAATCAGAATAAAAGAGTAACCCAATCCGTTACCGATACCGTCGAGGAAGCTCATCAGCGGAGGACTTTTCATCGCATACGCTTCAGCGCGACCCATTACGATACAGTTAGTAATGATGAGACCAACGAATACCGAAAGCTGCTTTGAAATCTCGTAAGAGTACGCTTTCAGAATTTGGTCAACTACGATTACCAACGATGCGATAATAGTCATCTGAATGATGATACGCACGCTTGATGGGATCTGGTTGCGAATAGCTGAAATGAACAGGTTGGAGAATGCCACAACGCTGGTAAGCGCCAGTGACATTACCAATGCTGTTTCCAGCTTGGTGGTGATCGCCAAGGCAGAGCAAATACCCAGTACTTGCAAAGCGATCGGGTTGTTGTCAACAATCGGTCCAAAGAGGACCTTTTTCATTTCTTTAGTGTCAGCCACGAGAAAACCCCTTTATGAACGCCATGCTTGTTTCTTAAGGAAAGGACCGAAGCCCTGCTCTCCTACCCAGTACTGAATGGTATTTTGTACACCGTTACTGGTTAGGGTTGCGCCTGAAAGTGCATCTACTGAGTGAGGGTTATCAGGGTTAGCATTTTTCTTAACCTTGATAGCAACTTCGCCGTCTTCATACAGCTTTTTGCCGTCCCACTTTTCCTGCCATGCAGGATTTTGCACTTCTCCGCCCAATCCTGGCGTTTCTTTTTGCTGATAATAGATAAGCTCTTTCACAGTTTTACCGTCAGCGTCTACAGCAAGGAAACCGTACATCAAATCCCACAGTCCACTGCCGTGAACCGGTAAAATGACACGGGTAACCGTACCTGATTCATCACGCACAAGATACACGCTAGCTACGTTAGGACGACGCTGAAAGCCAACATTACTGTTGGTTACAGGTGTGCTGGTTTCAGTAACTTTGGCTGCCTTGTACATGTCGTAATCAGGTTCTGGCATTTCAGTGAATTCACCAGAATCTAAATCGACGTAACGCTGATCGACAAACTCTTTAAACTTCTCGTTAACCTGGTCGTTGCTCATGCCTGCTTCATACAAGCCCGCAGCGGTCAGGATATTAGTTTGTTTGTCGAGTTTGGCATTGGTTTGCTGCAATTCACGCAAGCCAACAGCTGCGCCAGAAACAACAATAGAACAAACCAGACAGACGGCGACAACGATGCCGACTGTTTTTCCTAATGATTCTTTCTTAGCCGACACGTGCTACCCTCCGCTTGATATTGCTTTGCGCGACAAAATAGTCGAACAGTGGCGCCCACAAGTTAGCGAACAGAATCGCCAGCATTACACCTTCAGGGAAGGCTGGGTTGAGGACGCGAATAAGTACTGTCATGAAACCGATAAAGATACCGTAGAACCATTTACCCTTATTGGTAAACGATGCTGATACCGGGTCAGTTGCCATAAAGAACATACCAAACGCCAGACCACCGATAACAAAGTGCCAGTGTGCAGGCATCGCGAACATTGGGTTTGTATCACTGCCAATCATGTTTAATAAGGTGGCGAAGAACGCAACCCCAATAGCAACACCAGCAACAATACGCCAGCTGGCAATGCGCATATACATGATGAACAGACCACCAATCATGATAGCCAGGGCTGAAACTTCACCAGCAGAACCGGAAATAGTACCGATAAAGCTGTTCATCCACTGATCCATGTTGCTGTAATCAAGGTTACCAGATGCCGCTTGGCTTAACGATGTCGCACCAGAGAAACCGTCAGCAGCTACCCAGACCTGATCGCCAGAGATTTGTGCAGGATATGCAAAATAGAGGAATGCACGTCCGGACAGTGCAGGGTTAAGGAAGTTACGACCAGTTCCGCCGAATACTTCTTTTGCGATAACAACACCGAAGGTGATGCCTAACGCTACCTGCCATAATGGAATGGTTGCTGGCAACGTCAGTGCAAACAAAACAGAAGTAACAAAGAAGCCTTCGTTTACTTCGTGCTTACGCACTGATGCAAACAGCACTTCCCAGAAACCGCCTACTGCAAATGTCACTGCGTATATGGGTAACCAGAAACACGCTCCATAGAAGAATAACCCCAGGGTACCAGCGTTAGCTAAATCGCCGCCCAAAGCTGCGAAAATCGCAGCTTGCCATGCGTCAGGAACAGTGCCTGCGCCAGCTGCAACTGCGTCTTGTGCTTGCAAACCAATATTGTACATACCGAAGAACATGGCCGGGAATGTCGCTATCCAAACCATGATCATGATACGTTTCAGGTCAATACTGTCACGAACGTGAGTACCGGCTTTATTCACCTTACCAGGTGTATAGAAAATGGTTGCTGCAGCTTCGTAAAGAGCATACCACTTTTCGTGTTTGCCGCCCGGTTCGAAATTTGGTTCAATTTTTTCCAAATATGCCTTCAAACCCATGACTTAACCCTCTTTCTCAATGGTAGTTAAACAACTGCGTAAAATTGGGCCATAGTTGTATTTGCCAGGGCATACGTAAGTACACAAAGCCAAATCTTCCTCGTCCAATTCCAAACACCCCATTGCCTGAGCACTATCCGTGTCACCCGAAATAAGGTCACGCAGTAACAGCGTAGGTAGAATGTCTAACGGCATAACGCGCTCATAGTTGCCGATTGGCACCATGGAACGTTCTGACCCGTTAGTTGTGGTGGTCATGTCGAAATCTTTACTGCCCAGATGGCCAAGGTAAGCACGGGTTACCGAGTGCTTATCTGAGCCTGGCGTGATCCAACCAAACAGCTTCTTCTCACGACCTTCTTTCAGCGCAGAAACCTGTAAATGATAGCGACCAAGGAATCCGTGAACGCCTTGTGCAGTGGTGCCATTCAAAACAGAGCCAGAAACAACACGCACTTCACCATCGACAACCTCACCAGCTGTTAACTCAGCGATATCAGCACCTACTAAGGTACGAACCAAACGGGGTTGTTTGGCTGCTGGTCCGGCAAGGGACACTACGCGACGGGAATCTAATTCACCTGAAGTAATAGTGGCACCAAACGCCATCACATCCTGATAGTTAATCGTCCAAACGATTTTACCAGCACCAGCGGCGTCGAGATGATGGATGTGTGTGCCAGGCAAACCCGCTGGGTGTGGACCCGCAAATTCTGCCACATCTACCTGCGCATCACCGGTGGCAACAGAAGCACCAGCCGCTTTACAAAGGTAAACTTTACCTTCAGTCAGCTGTTTCAGTACTTTCAGACCGGCAACGAAGTCATCACTGCGCTCAGCAATAATGGTTGTTGGGTCTGCAGCCAACGGATTAGTGTCCATCGCGTTAACGAAAATGGCACGAGGTGACGAACCAACGGCAGGCACTTTACTGAATGGACGGGTGCGGAGCGCTGTCCACAAACCTGAGTCCACCAGTGTGGTCTGCAATTGTTCAATTGAAGCGCTGGCAATCTGGTCTGCAGCAATTTTGTCGAATGCAACAGCGTCGCTGCCATCAGACTTAATTACAACAGATTGAAGAACACGCTTGGCGCCGCGGTTAATTTCTACCACTTCGCCCGAGGCCGATGCCGTGAATTTAACGCCTGGGTTCTTTTTGTCTTCAAAAAGAACCTGGCCTTTCTTCACTTTGTCACCAACCTGGACATGCATGGTAGGACGCATGCCAACATATTCTTCTCCCAGAATGGCAACGCGCGTGACAGCAGCTCCATCGGAGATTTGCTGTTCCGGCGCTCCCTTGATAGGGAGGTCGAGACCTTTCTTGATTTTTATCATACGTAATCGCACTACTCTAATAGAAGAACCCTTATGCATAAGTGCAGCATCGCTGCCTGCATGCAGAAGCGCTCTTGTTCAGGACATCACGCCTGTTTAGATTTTCCGTTGCAGCGTTCTGTTTGGCTTCCAACCCTGCCTGTACTGAACGTGCCAAGATTATAATTATTTTTGAATTGCTGTTTGCCCGACAGACCTTTCAAGACTGTTCGCCCGCAGAGAAACAAAAGTGAAGAAAACGACTCCCCCACTTAACTACGGGATTTTAGCACCAAATTCGTAAAATAGGCTATGCAAATAATGGATTATTCACAATTTTTGTTAATAAATGAGATGATCGAAAGCCATATTTTGCAAACAAAACCTTACACTGGCGGCATCTTCGTGGCTTTACCATTGTTGTAATCACCCTGGCAATGCTTAAAGCCACTCTTGCTTTTATCTGTGCCCAGACACTGGAAACCAGTGAATGACCATCCACATCAAAAATTTTATCACATTTTTCAACCATTCTGGACACATCCAGCGGGCAATTTAATGTTGTAGGCATAAAAAAGCCGTCGTTCGTCGACGGCTTGTAGAAATGTAAGTACTTACCAATTAACCAATGGGTCTACGTCAGCCTCATAATCAACGCCTTCGATATCAAAGCCAAATAGCTTTAAAAATTCGTGGTGATAACCGGCATAATCACTTAGTGCGTGGAAGTTTTCCTGGGTTACTTCATCCCATAGCGCCTGAATTTTCGCTTGTGTGGCGTCGTTGGTCTCTTTGCCATCCATGCGGAAGCGGTTTGCTTCATCAAGGGTTGGCGTATCTCCATACAAACATTGATCGAACAAGCCATATATTTGTTCGATACAACCTTCATGAGTGCCCTCTTCTTTCATTACTTTGTATATGAGAGAGATATAAAGTGGCATAACAGGAATGGCCGAACTCGCTTGAGTTACTAACGCTTTTAATGAAGAAACATGAGCGTCAACTAACAAGTCGGTATGTTTTCCAATGATTGCAGCAGCAGCCCTATCGAGATCTTCTTTCGCTTTACCAATAGTTGCCTGCCCGTAAATTGGCCATGTCAACGCCTTACCAATATAGGTATAAGCCGTTGTTTTACATCCCTCTGCAAGCACTCCAGCATCAGCCAGTGCATCTAACCAACGCTCCCAATCTTCACCACCCATTACTTTAATGGTGTTGTAAATCTCGTCATCCGAAGCAGGCTCTAAAGTGACATCGTGCACTTTGTCTTTGTCTGTATCGTAAGTTTTCGTAGTGTATGCCTGACCAACGGGTTTCAGGGTAGACTTGAACGTTTCACCGGATACCGGGTCTGTGCGGCGAGGCGAAGCAAGGCTATAGATAACCAAATCAACCTTACCCAGGTCTGCCTTAATCTTCGCAATAGTTTCTTCTTTCATTTCATCAGAAAACGCATCACCGTTTAACGTTTGTGCGTATAAGTCACTTGCAGCAGCTTCCTGATGAAAAGCAGCCGTGTTATACCAGCCAGCCGTACCAGTTTTACGCTCAGTAGGGGCTTTTTCAAAACATACACCAAGGGTTTTCGCGCCGTAGCCGAATGCTGCGGTGATGCGGGATGCCAGGCCGTATCCTGTTGATGCGCCAATCACCAATACGTTTTTCGGGCCCTCGCCCAGGTCGCCTTGTTCTTTGATATAACGGATTTGTTCAGCAACAGATGCAGCACAGCCAACTGGGTGTGCATTCGTGCAGATAAAGCCTCTTACTTTAGGCTTGATAACCATAATCTTTTTTCCTTCATAAACAATGCGGGTATTGTAATTGTGTCATCCGGGATAACAACTCTGAGCAGATAGAGTAAGACAAAAAACTTCAGATGGCAGCGAGAACTGCCATCTGAAGAGAAATTAACCCAATATGTCGAGTAGCTCAACATCAAATACCAAAGTGCTGTAAGGGGCAATTGCACCACCTGCACCTTGTTCACCGTATGCCAACTCATGTGGGATATACAGTTTCCACTTCGCACCTACTGGCATCATCTGCAACGCTTCTGTCCAACCGCGAATTACACCATTAACAGGGAACTCAGCGGGTTGACCACGCTTGTATGAACTGTCGAAAACTGAACCGTCGATAAGTGTGCCATGGTAGTGAACACGAACAGTGCTATCGGCAGCTGGCTTGTTACCTTCACCCGCTTCAATTACCTCATACTGCAAACCGCTTTCAGTTACAGACACTTCTTCGCGCTCTGCGTTTTGTGCCAGATAAGCTTTACCTTCTTCAATTACCGCTTTACTTTGTTCTTCTTTAGCGGCCTGCATACGCTGATGAATTTCACCAAACGCATTACGCAGCGTGTCAGTATCAACTTGTGAAGCTTCGCCGTTAAACGCATCGCGCAGCCCTTCAACCACAGCATCAAGAGATAGCCCTTCGAAAGGGTTAGATTTTAATTGCTCTCCCATTTGGAAACCAACACCATAACTTGCTTGCGTTTCTACGCTGGTAAATTTGTCAGACACATTGACTCCTGAAATTAAATTACAATATACGTTCAAAAAATGAACTACAAAAAGCGAATTAACGATATGCTAATTTAGCTGCGATGCAGTGTATCATATCCCTTGCAAACATGCTTGGGACTTAACTTTCCGGTAAGTGAACTTTTCATTAAGGTTTAATTTATAACTGAAAGTGGTTAGACAATTTAAATCATAATGGAGTAAGGTTAAGGCCATACATTATAGGAGGATGCTATGCAATCACACTATGACGCCGAACTGAAAGACACAGTACGGTACCTGGGAAAAGTCCTGGGCAAAACCATTGAGGCCCAATTGGGAGAAGAGTGGCTTGAGCGTATTGAGACCATCAGAAAAGACGGGCGAGCCTCGTACAAAGGCGACAATACAAAAAGTGAAAATCTGAAAGAAATTTTCAGCAAACTGGAAGATTCTGATCTATTGACAGTTGGTCGGGCATTCGCGCAGTTTCTGACATTGGGTAATATTGCAGAGCAAGAATACAACAGTGCAATGAGTGTGGACGCATCGATGGATGCGCTTTTCCAGCATCTCGATAAAGCCGAATTAACGGCGGATAACGTACAAAAGGCGGTGTCGAAGCTTAACATTGATCTCGTACTAACCGCCCACCCCACTGAAGTAACCCGTCGTACGCTTATACACAAGCAAAAAGAATTGGCGCAGTGCTTACAAAACATCCACCAGGAAAACCTCGATGCCAGTGAGCGCGAACGCATTGAAACTCGTATCGCTGACCTGATCAGCCAAGCGTGGCACACCGAAGAAATTCGCTCTGTGCGCCCCACACCAGTTGATGAAGCCCGCTGGGGGTTTTCTGTCATTGAAAATTCCCTCTGGGAAGCGGTTCCGGATTTTCTTCGCGAGCTGGATACCCGCCTGAAAACCGATTATGAAGTCGGTTTACCTCTGGATGCGGCGCCCGTTCAGTTCAGTTCATGGATGGGCGGAGACCGTGACGGCAATCCATTTGTAACGGCAAAGGTCACAGAACAGGTACTTTTACTCGCTCGTAAGCGCGCCGCGAAACTCTTTGCCTCAGACCTCGACCGTTTGCAGGTAGAACTCTCTATGTTTGACTGCAGTGACGCGCTTCGCGGCGCGGTTGGCGAAGAGGCAAACGAGCCCTATCGCGCATTGTTGCGCCCTTTGGTTCGACGCTGTGGCGCAACCAGGGACGGAATCGCAGATTATTTGTCTGGCAAGAAAGTCGACCAGTCAGAATGGATTCAAAGTAACGATGAATTACTCGAGCCTTTGCTCTTGTGTTATGAATCACTGATCCAATGTGGAATGGAAGTGACCGCCAATGGTCTGCTGCTCGATACTATTCGACGTGTGAAGTGTTTCGGTGTGCATTTATTACGTCTCGATGTGCGTCAGGATTCCGAACGCCACGCTGATGTATTCAGTGAAATTACGCGTTACCTTGGCCTTGGTGATTACGCACAATGGAGTGAAGCTGATAAACAGGCATTCTTACTTCGCGAGCTAAGCTCTAAACGCCCTCTTTTCCCTGCACAATGGGAAGCATCTGATGACGTCAAAGAAGTTTTGGCTACCTGTAAAGTCATTGCTCAGCATCGCAAGGAAGGGTTCGGCATCTACATTATATCCATGGCCAGTGAGCCTTCTGACGTACTTGCCGTACAGCTTTTGCTGCAGGAATCTGGTGTAGACTGGCCCATGCCAGTGGCACCATTATTTGAAACCCTGGACGACTTGAATAACTCGCCGTCGGTAATGCGCAAACTGCTGTCTATCGACTGGTACCGCGGTTATATCAAAGGCCGTCAGTTTGTCATGATTGGTTACTCTGATTCTGCAAAAGACGCTGGAGCACTCGCTGCGGGTTGGGCTCAATATGAGTCACAAGAAGCCTTGGTGCAAGTTGCGGACGAATTTGAAACCATGCTGACCTTGTTCCACGGCCGTGGTGGTACTATTGGCCGTGGTGGTTTACCCGCCCATGCCGCGATTCATTCTCAGCCTCCAGGGTCATTAGAAGGTGGTTTCCGCGTAACCGAACAAGGCGAAACTATTCGTTATAAGTTCGGTATGCCGAAACTGGCAAAACGCAGTTTAGGCATTTATGCCTCTGCGATTATCGAAGCCATGCTATTTCCACCGCCGGAGCCAAAACCAGAGTGGCGTGAACTTATTACCGAAATGGCGGCACAGGGTCGTGACAACTATCGTAATACCGTTCGTCACGACAAAGATTTTGTTCCTTACTTCAGAGTGGCGACACCTGAGCAGGAACTGGGTAAACTGCCTCTTGGCAGTCGTCCAGCGAAGCGTAAGCCATCTGGAGGAATAGAAAGCCTGCGCGCTATCCCCTGGATTTTCGCCTGGGCACAAACCCGTCTGGTTCTACCGTCATGGCTGGGTGTGATGCGGGCCATCGATTCAGTTAAAGCGAAAAGTGATGAGAAAGTCGTGGAAGAAATGTTCACAGAGTGGCCTTTCTATCGCTCGAGATTATCCATGCTGGACATGGTTTTCCAAAAATCAGACCCACGCATAAGCGAAGCGTATGATGACCGCCTCGTACCTGAAGAATTAAAGCACTTTGGTGAAGCGCTGCGGGAAGAACTTACCGAGAGCATCAACTCCTTACTGGCGCTAACGGGCCAGCAGAGCATCATGGACAAAGATCCGCAAGGCAAAGAGTCGATGAATATCCGCGCCGGCTACCTGCAACCTTTGCATTATCTGCAGATAGAGTTGCTCGACCGCATAAGGAAAGCAGGCGACGATGCACAGAACCCAGTTTTAGAGCGCGCTATGATGGTTACCATCGCAGGTATTGCCATCGGTATGCGTAACACTGGTTAACACCACCCCATTATGAAAAAAAGGCCGAATTCGGCCTTTTTTATTGCCCGCTTACAATCTTTCGCCCTTCTAAAAAAGAATAATTCCTATTATCATAGAGAAAATACGCTTACATCATCAGTGGTACCAGAACAAACATGCGAATTTCACTAGGCAGCGCCCGCCAATGGCATTGGATATCTGCAGCACTTTGCCTTGCAGGCATGCTAATGTTTGCAGTAACCGGCATTACACTGAACCACGCTGCCGACATAGAAGTAGAGCCCAAAACGCGGAATGTTGAAGCCATGGTTCCTGCTGACATACTGGAAAGTCTACATTCAACGCCCCAAGGCGATACTGATTTGCCAACCTCATTGTCTCAGTGGTTAGAAAGCCAAAATATAAGTCCTCCATCCAATAAAGACGCCCAGTGGGACGGCATGGAATTATACATGTCCTGGCCAGGGCCAGGACAAGATCATTGGTTTGCTATTGATGCAGACAGCGGAGAGTTAATTTATGAGGGCGTGGACAGAGGCTGGATTTCATACTTCAACGACCTTCATAAAGGACGTAACACAGGTGTGTTCTGGCAATGGTTTCTGGATATTTTCTCTGTCGTCGTTATTATATTCACAATCACCGGATTACAGCTGCTAATAAAACAAGCCCCACATAAAGCGTCAACCTGGCCGGTTACTGCACTTGGACTGCTCATACCTGTGTTCATTATGCTGGTTTTTATTCATTGAGTCTGAGGGCAGTACATTTTGACTGAATTTGATCGCCAACTACTGGCACTGGCTCTTGTTAGCCTTTATGTCGTTTGGGTGGGTAAGTTACTGTGGAAGCACAATAAGCATCGCTTACGACCAAATGACACTGATAAAACGGATTTTCTTGTGGCTTACGCCAGTCAAACGGGCAATGCGCAGGCGCTGGCAGAAATGTATGCTAAAGATAAAGCCCTGTATCATGATGTTGCTTTGCTTCCATTATCTTCATTGACGTTGTCGCGGTTACAACAGGTGAAACGTGCTTTATTTGTTGTCAGTACATACGGTCACGGTGAGCCGCCAGATAACGGTCGCTCTTTTTTTCGCATACTGACAAAAGCAAATATTTCTCCAGACTGTCTGTCATCCGTCATCTACGACGTAGTAGCCCTAGGCGACAGTCAATACCCCCAGTTCTGTGCGTTTGGTGAGCAATTACATCAACAATTACAGGCTTGCGGCGCAAAGCCGGCATCATCAATTACGCGTCTTGATCACGCAAAAGGCGAAACCGGATCCCCTGCTAATATCAAGAACAACGACAGCGCTTTCAGTTCATTCAAGCTCACCTCTCGTCAACAGTTAAACCATGGCCCAGGTCATCCATTGTTTGATATTCGACTTTCTGCAGAAGGTAGCGATTGGCAGGCTGGGGATATTTTGGATGTACTGCCGCAAAATAGCGCAGATGCAGTAGAAAAATGGCTACAAACCCATGAAATCGATGGTAGTTTCTCATTTGAAGCAAACAACCACAGTTGGCGTGCCCGCCAGTGGTTAGCAACAAGGCAGCTTGTTGCTCCCGGTCCAGATACAGACCCAGCGGATTTACTTACAGCGCTACCGGCTTTAACTACCCGAAGTTACACCATTGCCTCTATTCCTGAAGAAGGCACCTTACGTCTCATCGTCCGTCGGCAGGTGTTCGACAACGAAAGATTGGGTATTGCGTCAGGTTGGCTTACAAAGTTTGCTCAGGAAAATACTGTAATTAAAGGCAGAATTCGCGTTAATCCCATCTGCCATCTTCCGGTAGGTAAAGCCCCTCTTCTTCTCATAGGTGCTGGCAGTGGTTTGGCCGGCCTGCGGGCACAGTTTGCCAAGTTTACTGATCCCAGCCTGGCAGTTACGCCTTCCCTGCTCTGGGTGATTTATGGAGAACGGGAACCACACCAGGACGACATCGTTAACAAGGCACTTCCTCTGCCACACTCCCACGCCAATGAAATTCGAATCGATAGTGTGTTTTCCCGATGTCCTGGCCGCCCACAATACGTGCAGGACAAACTTCTTGAGAGCGGTGAGGAAATACGCAAACTCATCAAAGAAGGGTTGCAAATATACGTCTGTGGCAGTTACGAAGGAATGGGAGAAAGCGTACACGAGGCGCTGACGAGTATATTGGGAGAAGACAATTTACAACGCTTAACAGATCATCATCGTTATCACAGAGATATCTACTAAAGCGCAGTGCAGCTGTTTAGATAAGCTAAAAATAAAAATGCCAGTCTGTTATTCACTGACTGGCATTTAAAAGAACAGAGTCGATATCACTCGTACTCTTGCTAGCTGACTTAGCTATTTACGAATTCAACACCAATTTTGATGTCACCCCGTAAACCTTCCAGCATGTCTTCTTTCGCTTTTTGCTCGAAATCGCTTAAATCGCCGTAAGGCAGGATTTCTTCAACACCGTTTGGCCCTAAACGCACTGGGTGAGCAAAAAATGCAGCATCGTCGCTGTCGTCAGTTTGCACGTAGGTGTATTCAACAACATTCTCGCCCTGCATTGCTGCAACTAAAGACAGGCAGAAGCGCGCAGCAGCCTGACCCATAGAAAGGGTTGCAGAGCCGCCACCGGCTTTAGCTTCAACAACTTCAGTTCCTGCATTCTGGATACGAGTAGTGAGGCTTGCTACTTCTTCATCAGTGAAGCTAACACCTTCAACCTGGCTTAACAGAGGCAAGATAGTCGTACCTGAGTGGCCACCAATTACCGGCACGTGTACGCTGGACACGTCCAGATCTTTAAGCTCGGCAACAAAAGTTTCAGCACGGATCACGTCAAGAGTCGTAACACCGAAGAGTTTGTTTTTGTCGTAAACGCCTTTTTCTTTCAACGTTTCAGCGGCAATAGCAACGGTGGTATTTACCGGGTTAGTGATAATGCCCACACAAGCTGAAGGACAATGCTCAGCTACGCCTTCGATAAGCGCTTTAACAATACCGGCGTTAATGTTGAACAGGTCAGAACGATCCATTCCCGGCTTGCGAGGAACACCCGCTGGAATTAATACCACGTCACAACCAGTAAGTGCACCACCCAAGTCATCTTTCCCATGACCGGTAACTTTCACCGCTGTGGGGATGTGGCTCAGATCTACGGCTACACCAGGTACAACTGGCGCTACGTCGTACAACGCTAGCTCAGAACCTGCTGGCAATTGTGTTTTCAACAACAATGACAGCGCTTGACCAATACCACCGGCAGCACCTAACACGGCTACTTTCATACCATTTCTCCTATGGATATATACTCGTCATAAAACGGAGCGTCACAGTAAAGCAACGCGCAAAAAAACTCAATCACACAATGGTCTTATGCATGAATATCGGGCATTCACCGCAAAATTATGCATTTTAATGCATGAATATGCATTTTGATTGCGATTAGCTGAAGGCTACGGCACAATAATAACGTTAAGTACCCGTTAACACCAATAACGACAGGAAAATATGGCCAATTTAAAACAAGAAAAATTAATCAAAGCCTTTAAAGAGATCCTAAAAGCAGAAAGTTATGGATCTCAGGGCGAGATTGTAGACGCGTTAAAATCTCAAGATTTTGACAATATCAGCCAGTCCAAAGTATCCCGCATGCTAAGCAAATTTGGTGCTGTTCGTACCCGCAATGCCAGAGGCGATATGGTGTACTGTTTACCGCCAGAACTCGGTATGCCCACCGCCAAAAGCCCGCTTAAGCAACTCGTTCTGGACATTGTACATAATAATGTCATGGTGATCATAAGAACCAGCCCAGGCGCAGCGCAGCTTATCGCGCGTTTGCTGGACTCTCTGAGTCAAAAAGACGGCGTTCTCGGTACTATTGCCGGCGACGATACCATATTTATTGCACCGGCAGACGTGAGTGAAATTGAAGACTTACGACAACGTGTAGAGGATTTATTCGAAAACGTTTAACACTTGCGGGGCCAGCACATACTCTCACCCGCCATTCAAACACCGTTTATTGCCATTGCCTTATTCTGCTTGGACAGTGGCACTAAACTTCCATTCACCAGTGCAACAACCCTATCAGCACTGGCAATAGTTTCAGGTCGGTGAGCAATAATAACCCTTGTTATATTTAGCGCTTTAATAGCGCTATTCACTGATGCTTCTAATTGCGTATCAAGATGACTGGTCGCTTCATCCATAAATAGAATTTTTGGCTCGCGATACAGTGCTCTGGCCAAAAGTAATCGCTGTATCTGCCCCCCTGAAAGAGCTGCACCCATATCTCCTACCAGTGTATTGTATCCCATGGGCATGGCCATGATATCTGCGTGAATTGCAGCGACAGACGCAGCCCATGCAACTTTTTCCATATTCGGCGCTGGCGCAAAGAAGCAAATGTTATCTGCAACGGAGCCCGACAACAGTTGATCGTTTTGCATTACCGCTGCTATTTGCTGCCGATATTCAACCAGACCAAGATGCCTGATATCCACACCGTCCACTTCGACAGACCCTTCCTGCGGGGTAAACAAGCCCAGCATTAACTTTAACAGCGTAGTTTTCCCCCCTCCGGAAGGGCCCACAATAGCCAGTGATTCACCGGCATCAACCTCAAGGCAGAGTTGTTCGAAAACAGACGGTTCATTATCGCTGTAGCGGTAACATAAATTGTTTAACGACAACGCCCCGGACATCGAATGAGTAGGCGCACTACCACTGACATTCACCTCTTTTTTGGCCAGTGAAATATCGGCCAACCGGTTCAGGTGCAAGCCTACCATCTTAAACTCGATAACTTTTTCAATTAATGCGGCTGTTTTCTCAGTAAACTGGCGTTTGAAAGACATAAACGCAAATAACATCCCCACTGTAATGTCGCCGTCAATAACCAGTAGAGCGGCCAAATACACAACAAGTACATTTTCCATGCCGAACACTAGTTTATTAAAGGTGTCGTAACCAATGTTCAGGTGTCCGACTTTAATTGCAGCATTCAGACTATCTGCAAATCGGTTTTGCCAGATCCCTTGCCGTTGTACTTCCCGACCGAATAACTTTATTGTTTGGATGCCTCGAACAGTTTCCATAAAGTTCGACTGCTCTTTCGCCTGGCAGACAATCATTTCCTCGGTCAATTGACGTAACGGCCGAAACATAACAATTCTAAAAACGGCGTATAAGCATATGGCCACAAGTACGACTACGCTTAACAACGGGCTGTACAAAAAAATCATGATAAGTGTAGTAACAGCCATGACTCCGTCAATCATGGCTTCAATGATACCTTGGGTTAGCAACTGCCTGACCTGTTGCAAAGAGCCAAACCGTGAAACCACATCACCCATATGACGCTTCTCAAAATATTGAAGGGGTAGTCGTACTAAGTGGTGAAATAAGTTGGCGCCCAACTGAATGCTCATCATATTGCCAAAGTGCAGGAGCAGTGTACTTCGCAATGCACCAGTGAACATTTCTATCATTGCCAGCAAACCAAACCCCAAAGCCAGCACATGAAGCAGGTTGCCATCGTGCGTTAGTATGACCTCGTCTATCACGAGTTGCATGTAGTATGGGCTGGCGATAGCGAACGCTTGTAGCAGTAACGACAAAAGAAATACCTTGCCCAACGCAGACTTAAGCCCGCTAATTGAGGAATAGAAATCTGATAAGCCCATCTTTACCCGGGTATTCTTAGTTCTAAACCTGCTTGTAGGCATTAACTCCAGTGCCACGCCTGTAAAGTGTTGGGAAAATACATCCAATGAGTAACGTCGGGCACCCATGGCTGGGTCGTGAACCTCTACACTTCCTTTTCTCACCTTTTTTAGCACTACAAAATGGGTGAGATCCCAATGTAAGATACAGGGGGTTTTAAGTTTCCCCAATTGACTAGGCTCAAGCCTCAGCGCCCGACCCTGCAGATGCATTTTATCTGACATGTTCATCAATGCATCAAGACTCGCCCCTTTTAGCGACATGGCAAAGGTTTGTCTGAAGTGCCCCAGGTCGGTTTTGTAGCCATGGTAGTTAGCCACCATGGCAAGGCAAGCTAACCCGCATTCTGCCGCTTCCGTTTGCAAAATAACCGGTAACCGTTTTATGCCACTAAAACGAAGTAATTGTCTGGCGTTTTCCATTTATGCGCCGCCTTTTAAACTAATTAACGGGTCAAAAAACCACTCAAATAGACTGCGTTTATCTACCATGATATCGGCTTCTAGCAACATACCGGCTTGCAGGGGCACTGCAGTACCATAGGCTTCAGCATTTTGCTTTCCCAATTTAACGACCACCTGGTAAACAGGTTCCTGAACCGATACTGGCGCAGAGGTTTCGCTAGGAAGGATCACTGATTTAGACACACGGCTGATAACCCCGTGATAGATACCAAAACGCTGATACGGAAATGCCTGGTAACGAATACGCGTTTGCTGTCCTAGCTTAACGAAACCAAATGCTCGCGTAGGTACAAATAACACAGCCTCTAAAGAGGCATCTAAGGGGAGCACGGTGAGCAAAGGTCTACCAGTACTTGCCATTGCGCCATTGGTAGTTAACACGTTAGTGATAACGCCCTTACGATGGCTAACCACGTTGAAACTTCTTTGTGCCTCACTTTGGGCTAAGCTTTGCTTTATTCCAGAGAGCTCGGCATCCAATTGGGCCATTCGACTATCCTGTTCAATGGGTAATTGGCTAAGCTGAAGCTGTAGCTCGCGCAATTTCGCTTTAGTACTATTAACTGCCATAAGCAAATCATCATGTTGATGACGAATGGCCAGCAAATTATCTTTTTGGTCCGACAATTCGAGTTGGCTAACGTAACCTTTTTCGGACAACTGAGTTAACTTAGCTAGTTTTTTCTGGCGAATCGCTATGCGCTCTTTCAAAGTAGTAAGCTGCTGAGTTTGCTGGGTTACTTGCAATTCAAGACTGCTAATGCTTTCTGAATGCTGTTTTTGGCTCACTTCATAAAGAGCTTGCTGATTGTTTATCTTCCCTATTAAAAGGTGTTTCTGTACCAACAACTCCTGCGTGATTGTTTCATTAAGCGCGACACCACTAGAGAGTTGACGATCGAGCCGAATACGCGCCACAGCCTGGCCCGCTTTAATACTCTCATTCTCTTGAACATATACGTGCTCAACAACACCCGATGCCACTGGATATATTTTGGTTAAGCCAGCTGTTGGTCTTAAGTAACCCGATACCACTTCTTTACGGTGATATTCTCCCCACGCAATGAAGAGAACCGTAACGACAACAATAAACAGAATTAGCATTAGGATAATGTTGAAGGAAAAGTGCGTTGCGATGGTCACTTCGCCATCGAGCTTCTTGTTTTGATGTTCAATGGCCTCTTCTCTGAATAAATTCGACATAAGAGACTATCAATGTGTTACGCAAAAAACTGTGGAGGAGAGCTTGTCCCCCCTGACACAACATGCGCGATAGAAAAAAGCGAACTGCCTTGGCGATAACTGCGCTAGCAGTACATTGTAGAATGTCATGGTAATGCCTTTTGCAACGAATATGTGTTGCAACTACATTACGGAAAATAAAGGGCAGAGATAACCGTATCCAAGTACAGTTATATATAACAGTGAGGACAAAATAGCGCACTCCCCTAGCGGGAAAGGGAGGGCGCTAGCGGATAGTTTGAATTTAGCCTTCAAGACGCTTCATGAGGGCTTCGGCCGCCGGACGTGAACTAGCGGGATTTTGCCCGGTGATCAAATGTCCGGATTCCTGAACAAACGGCTCAAAGTCGCCTTTTTTGGCAAACTCGCCACCTTGTTTAACCAATTCGTCTTCTACCAAATAAGGTACAACGTCGGTGAGCTCTACTGCATCTTCTTCAGAGTTCGAAAACCCAGTCACGGCACGGCCTTTGATATAAGGCTGACCTTCACTGTCCTTTACGTCTTTTAGTACGATAGGAGCATGACAAACTGCTGCTACTGGTTTACCGGCTTGTAACGTGGTTTCGATGAGCATCCGGGAATGCGCGTTGTCTGATAAATCCCACAGTGGCCCATGCCCGCCAGGGTAAAACACGCCATCAAATTCGTCGTGCTTCACATCTTCCAATGGAATGGTGGAACTCAGTGCTGAACGGGCAGCTTCGTCTTCAGCGAAACGCTTGGTATCTTCTGTAAGTGCGTCGCCATCAAGACTAATTGGATCTACAGGTACTTGCCCACCTAATGTTGAAGCAAGTGTAATCGTGTAGCCTGCGTCAAGAAATGCATAATAAGGTGAAGCAAATTCTTCTAACCACAAACCCGTAGGTTTTCCGGTATCACCAAGTATATCGTGAGAAGTCATGACCATGAGAATACGTTTACTCATTTGTTTTCTCCATCTAATGAATGTGCGGTTTGTACTGTTTCCGTCCTGAATAGGATTACTTCTGGATTCAAATATGCGGGGACTTACGGTATGAGACGACGAAATAGAAACCAGAAAACAAAAAAGGCCGCTTGCGCGACCTTTTTTTGGACTAGCGTGATGCTATCAACGATTACTCGATGATTTTAGCAACAACACCAGCACCTACTGTACGACCACCTTCACGGATTGCGAAGCGCAGACCTTCTTCCATCGCGATTGGAGCGATCAGGTCAACTTCGAATTTCAGGTTGTCACCAGGCATTACCATTTCTACGCCTTCAGGGAGCTGTACAGCACCTGTTACGTCAGTTGTACGGAAGTAGAACTGAGGACGATAGCCTTTAAAGAATGGCGTGTGACGGCCACCTTCGTCTTTGCTCAGTACGTATACTTCTGCTTCAAACTTAGTGTGAGGAGTGATTGAACCAGGCTTAGCCAGTACTTGACCACGCTCAACTTCGTCACGCTTAGTACCACGCAGAAGAACACCAACGTTCTCACCTGCACGGCCTTCGTCAAGAAGCTTACGGAACATTTCAACACCAGTACAAGTAGTCTTGGTAGTATCTTTGATACCTACGATTTCTACTTCTTCACCGACCTTGATGATACCTTGCTCAACACGACCAGTTACAACAGTACCACGGCCTGAGATTGAGAATACGTCTTCGATTGGCAGGATGAAAGGCTTATCGATTGCACGCTCTGGCTCTGGGATGTAGCTGTCTAATGCTTCACCCAACTCGATGATTTTCTTTTCCCACTCTGCGTCACCTTCCAGTGCTTTCAGAGCAGAACCCTGAATTACTGGCAGGTCGTCACCTGGGAATTCATATTCAGTCAGAAGTTCACGAACTTCCATTTCTACCAGCTCAAGCAGCTCTTCATCATCAACCATGTCACATTTGTTCATGAATACGATGATGTAAGGAATACCAACCTGACGACCAAGTAGGATGTGCTCACGAGTCTGTGGCATAGGGCCATCAGTTGCTGCCACTACCAGGATACCACCGTCCATCTGAGCAGCACCGGTGATCATGTTTTTAACGTAATCAGCGTGTCCTGGGCAGTCTACGTGTGCGTAGTGGCGAGTAGGCGTGTCATATTCTACGTGTGAAGTAGAAATGGTGATACCACGCGCTTTTTCTTCAGGTGCGTTATCGATTTGATCGAAAGCCTGAGCAGAACCACCGTAAGTCTTTGAAAGGACGGTAGTGATTGCTGCAGTCAGAGTGGTTTTACCGTGGTCAACGTGGCCGATAGTACCCACGTTTACATGGGGTTTCGTACGTTCAAACTTTTCTTTTGCCATTTTTCTAGTATCCCAGCAAAGTTACGTTAAAAATAAAAACAATGTTATCAAACTTAAACATGAGCTGGGGAGAAATGGTGCTGATAGGCAGATTTGAACTGCCGACCTCACCCTTACCAAGGGTGCGCTCTACCAACTGAGCTATATCAGCACTTTAATTGGAGCGGGCAGCGGGAATCGAACCCGCATCATCAGCTTGGAAGGCTGAGGTAATAGCCATTATACGATGCCCGCAATCCTAATTCTCTGGCCACCTCATAAGAAAAAGTGGTGGAGGGGGCAGGATTCGAACCTGCGAAGGCTGAGCCGGCAGATTTACAGTCTGCTCCCGTTGACCGCTTGGGTACCCCTCCAGAGATTGATGGTGCCGACTGCCGGAGTCGAACTGGCGACCTACTGATTACAAGTCAGTTGCTCTACCAACTGAGCTAAGTCGGCACTGCATCAAGTGGGTGCGCATTCTAGAGTAAGTTATTACTCCGTGCAAGTGTCTTTTTTGATTTTTTTCGTTTTTTTGTTTGAGTGCTTACTCATTCAACTATAACGAAAAATTGTTACGCAAAAAGCTGACTCTTTGCGTAGCGGGCAAGACCCTGCACCACCAAATTCGCGGAACGGATAGTAACAGTGGCGTCACCAATTGCAAGCATATTTTTGTCTCCACCGCCTATAATTACAGCGAATTCGGATCGTTTGCTCGCCAAATAACCAATTGCGGCCAAATAAACGCCATTTACCGCAGCATGGCATCCTTGGGTAACACATCTTTCGGTGTCCTGCCCCAAGGCAATTTCGGTTGGTAAAAAGTCATCGGTAGTCACATTTGCGGTATTTTTAATCAGTGCGTCCTGCATTAATCGAAAACCGGGGGTTATCCAACCGCCTAAATGTTGACCATCAACCACAAAATCGCAGGTCATTGCCGTACCTATATCAATGACACAAAACGCCTGACTGGTCATTTCCTGAGCGGCAACCATGGCTAGCCATCTGTCCACGCCCATTTTGGACACATTCTCATAGCTATTCCTTAAGCCGAAGTTTTGCTTTTCAGTAAAAATTTGTTTGCACTGAATACTTTTTTGCTCGCAGATAGCCAAAATCTGATCTGAAATCCCTTGTCGGCCTACGTTCGAAAATACCAGGTGAGTGAAACTTTCTCTTTTTATATAGTCACCCAGCGCGGTGATATCCGAGTGTACGCAAATATTTTCCAGCTTAACCTCTGCGAGGGTGACAGTTTTAATACGTGAATTACCCGCATCTACGAGTAAAACACCGGCTTCACATACCACGTAAGCTTACCTCTCCGCCGTGGAACCTTGTAATTCCATCAACGGTTTCAACCAACAGTGCGCCACTTTGGTCGACACCGCGATCGATGCCGGAGAACCGTTTATCTCCCATCTGCAAAACAATCTTTTTATCTGCATATAAATCGAGGGCTTCCCAATATGGAACGAACTTGCCAAAACCTTGTTGAGTAAATTCAGGCAACATTTCCCGCAACGACTCAATAATTGCTGCGGCCAGTAGGTTGCGGTCTGGCGTCTCTCCAAGATAACCGGTTAGATCGCTGTGAGGCTGTCCTACATCGTATTGTGTGTCTGGCACGTTAACGTTTAGTCCTATACCAATCACACTGTGCGCCGTTGCGCCAATCTGACCTTCAACTTCTATCAGAACACCGGCTAATTTTCTACCATTCAGATAGATATCGTTAGGCCATTTAAGTTGTGCATCTTCAATATTGAATTTGCGCAATCCTTCACAGATTGCCACCCCAACCAGCAACGACAAACCAGCCATACTTTGGTATCCGTCGGGAAACGACCAATACATTGACATAGTTAAGCTACCGCCTACAGGCGCAGTCCATTTACGCCCGTGCCGCCCTTTACCATCGGTTTGTACTTCCGCAAGGATAACGTCGCCGTCGGCAAGGTCGTGCCTTGACGTGGCGATACGCTTTTTCATTTCAACGTTGGTAGACGCGAGCACAGGCTCAACGTGAATGGTAGAAAGTCCTGGGTGCCGCAAATGCCGCTTTATAATATCTGCACTTAGCATGGAAAAGCCCTGATTCAATCGATAGCCTTTACCCTTCACTTTGAACACGTCCAGCCCCCATTCTGATAATTGAGATATGTGGCCAGCAACCGCGGTTCGGGATAAGTTAACTTGCTGGGCAATGACTTCGCCGGAATGAAACTGCCCGTCGGCTAACAGTGAAAGAATGTGTTGTCGAATAAGCTTGGATGCCTGTTTCATATTGAAATCAATCCTTGTTTACCCACGAGACGAACTTCAGGTTCCAGGCTAATGGTAAACCTGGCGTACACCTCTCCAATAATGGCTTTTGCCATGGAAAGTACATCAGCGCCCGTGGCTTCGCCGGTATTTGTGAGCACCAATGGTTGGATTGGGTGGCACCTGACGCCACCGGTGCTTTTTCCTTTAAAGCCACACTGATCGATAAGCCAGGCAGCTGGGATTTTCACGCCTTTGTCCACCTCAAAGCCTGGAATAGTCGGCCAGTGCTCCTTCAGACCTTTAAAATGCTCGTTTGAAACGACCGGGTTTTTATAAAAGCTGCCAGCATTACCCAAGATAGCGGGGTCTGGTAGTTTAGCCTGCCGTATCTCAATCACTTTGTCGTAGATTTGCCTCGCAGTTGG
Organism: Alteromonas sp. AWQ4_252; assembly: GCF_056158205.1. NCBI lineage: Bacteria > Pseudomonadati > Pseudomonadota > Gammaproteobacteria > Alteromonadales > Alteromonadaceae > Alteromonas > Alteromonas sp. AWQ4_252. The sequence continues at coordinate 4,633,138 of NZ_JBSWSV010000001.1, forward strand.
GTCTGTCAATGCAGTTAATTCACCGTAGGAACAGATTGGCTTCCATTGTTTTGGCAGCGCAAAATGCACAGTAGTAATTAGCACCTTATCAGCCAACGCATGTTTAAAGATACTGTCTCTGTACCCAAATTGACACTCATGCTTTTGCAAAGTGTGCTGAGCACCAGAAGCCAAATCCAGATAATCGACTTCCGTAATAAATTGGCATACCTCTACGCCATAGGCACCAATATTTTGAATGGGTGAAGCGCCAACTGAACCAGGGATCAGTGCCAGGTTTTCAAGTCCATGCCAGCCCATGTCGGTGCACTTTGCCACTAAATTATGCCAGTTCTCACCACCCGACACACTAAGACGATGGTATTCCTTTGTATCGACATGACGTATACCTTTCATTTCATTTATGAGGATATGTCCATTGAAGTCTTCAAGAAATATTGTGTTACTGCCACCGCCAAGAATATAGGTGTTTTGGTCAACTTGATAAGAAGCTAAAAAAGAAGCCACGGAATCAAAGGAAGTGACAGTCCGCCCTTGAGAAGACAGATGAAAAGTGTGGAGTTGAGCTAGTGAAGGCAAGGTATATTCTGTTTTCTGGATTTATTAACCCGACATGGTAGGACAAGCGGCAAAACATTAAAAGCTCGCAAGTTAAAAAGCGCCTGTTTTATCTCAATACTTAGTTTACTCAAACGCTCCCTTGTTTGAAAAAATGAGTAGTAGCGTCGAGTAAACGAGAACAGTTAAACCACTCGCCTGTGTAGCTTATTCCCTCATTTAGCTCGGACACTTTATAAAATGCACCGACGCCTGCGCGCTTACCGGCTTCCATATCTGAGGTTTTGTCACCGACTATCACGCTGGCATTTACGTCAATATCGTGTTCTAGCGACGCATTGAGCAACATTCCAGGCTTGGGCTTCCTGCAATCACAATCCTGCAAGTAGTTGTTATTACCGTGGGTGGCATGATGAGGACAATAATACACATCCAGTATATCTACGCCCTGCTCTGAGAACTTATCCGTCATCCAGGTGGTTAGTGCACTAAAATCTTGCTCGGTATAGTAGCCACGGCCAATACCTGATTGATTTGTAACAACGACTATCTCATACCCCTGCTCATTTATCATTTTACACGCTTCAAATACACCGGGGATAAATTCGAACTGTTCAGGTTTGTATATATAACCGTGATCGATGTTTATCACACCATCTCGATCAAGAAAGAATACTTTTTTAGACATACTACACCCGAAAAATTATACCGAGGGCAGTATAAACCAAATTGACGAGAGTTATTAAGATAAGACTATAACAAAGGATACTGTGACTTCTTCACAAGGCTTAGCTCT